>NZ_JADMLG010000022.1 GCF_015674855.1 Nocardia bovistercoris
GGATCCTTCATCCATTATGGGGAATCCTGCCCTCCCTTGTGGATGTTGTGCTGGGGATTCGCTCGAAAATGTTGTGAGATTCACCAACAGCGTTGCCGTGCCCATCCCGCAGTGGTGTGCTGGAAGTGTGCCCGGAGCCGAGCAGAGCGGTCCCCCTCCCCCCTGCGAAAACTCCGGGCACACACAGTATTCGATGGCGACTCCCCGCGGGGCGTCACGCACACCCTCGGGAATCGCACGCAGGAACGAGGAGTCATGGCTGTACATGTCATAGCGTCGTCGTTGATGACCAGCGATCTGACCCCGCACCGCGCGCGCAGCGTCGGACACGAGAACTGGGTGGTCTCTTTTCTACCCGGGCGCACACTCACGTGCGCACAGGCAGTCGCCGCCCTCAAGGTCGCCGAAGTCGTACCCGGCCTGCTCGACACCGTGGGTGAATTCGCGGAGGAGGTCGGACTCACCGCGCGCGAGGCGGTCGGCATGGCGATTCACCACGCTCCCTGGGACGACCGGCTACGCAGACACACCACACACCGGTCGAACAGGTTCACCACCGAGGCAGGGTTCACCGCCGAAGCTGTATTTTCCGCTGAAGCTGTATTTTCCGCCGACGCGGAGGTGGCCTGATGCAACTCCCCTATCCGAACATGCGCGTCGCCTCCCTGCTGAACTGCGCCTGCGATCCCGGCGTCCTCACCGACGAACAGGCCCACACCGCAATGCAATTGCACCTCGACTGCACCGTCGACCGCTGCCTGGTGCGCCGCCGGGCCCGCACGACACTGGTCGAAGCGGGCAAATGCGTCCTCGACGGTCGGGCACTGCAACCGTGATCCGCGAGTAGTGCTCCGATCACTTTCCGTGTCCGCGGGGATGAGCCCCCGACCCGCTCGCGAGGGCCGTGCAGGTTGCGCGGCCCACGGGTCGTCTGCGAGCGCCACACCTCCCTGAGTGGTAGTCAATAGACCTAGAACGACCGACCAGTCCGAAAACCGTTCAGTGCCAGGTGTGATCGGTCAGCGGGGTCCGAGGGCCGAATTTCGGTTTGTGCGCGTGACCGCTGATCTCCAACAGCCGGACCGCCCGATACCGATGCGGACGTAGCGGTTCGAGATATTCGACCATGGCGTCGTCATCGATGGGACGGCCGAGCAGCGTCCATCCGATGATCGCCGCGAGATGGTAATCACCCACCGAGAGCGCGTCGGCGTCACCGTGGACGCGCTGCGCGATCTCCGCGGCAGTCCACACCCCAATTCCGGGAACCGTGCGCAAACGTCGCGCCGCCTCGGCCGCATCGATCACCGCGGTCCGCTCCAGCGACTCCGCGACGCGGGCGGCGTGCACGATGGTCCGCGCGCGCTCGGGGCCGACATTGGCGCGGTGATAGGTCCACGATGGAATGCGCCGCCAGGCGTCCGCATCCGGCGCGAGCAGCAGACCCGACGGCGCGGGCCCCGGCGCGGGAGTCCCGAATTTCCGCACCAGCGCACGCCAGGAAGCCCGGGCCGATACGGTGTGCACCTTCTGCTCGAGCACCGCTGGAACGAGCGATTCGAATACTAGGCCGGTGCGCAGCATCCGCAGGCCGGGGAAACGGCGATGGGCATCGATGACTTTGGGGTGGCCGGGCATGAATCCCGTCAGATCCTCGTCGAGGCAGAGCATATGCGGGAGGCCGTCGAGGAATTCGGCCGCGCCGGGTCCCCAGGCGCGCGCGTCGACCGCGTGCGCACCCGCTTGGGTGAGGCGGTAGGTGACCGGGCCCGTCGCGAGTCGCGAGGCTCGCCAATGCGCGCCGTCCGGGGTCACCCGATAGCAGGGGTCGGCGGCGCCTCTACGCAGTGGGGCGAGGGTGGGGGCGAGATCGATCGGGCGGTCCGAGGTGACCGTGCGGGACAGTCCCGCGTCCTGGATCGTCGAGTCGCGCACCCGACCATTGTGCGCGACGGTCGCGGTGGCGAGGCGTCAGGGCTCGAACCCGTCTCACGAAACCGCTGACCAGGAGTTTTCCTGTGCGGAAACGGGTTCCTCGGACACCGACGGAACGTCCCGATACAGAGCGGTACCGCATCGTGTTCTCAGCCGGTGTAACACGTGAAATTCTCGTAGCGATATCAGATCGACTATTCCTTGAATCAGTAAATTATTGGCAATCTCCACGACGGAGGCACTATATGATCACCAATCTGCTGAATCTTCTGCTCAGTGTCTGGGGCGGCGTATTCGCGGGCAGCTCTGGGTATCAGATTCCGCCCGGCACCCTCCCTTCCGGCAGCTGAGATACTCTCACCACCGCCGCGGCGAACGCGGCAGGTATGTCGCGCTCGCGATTTCCGGACGAATCATGGTCATTCCCTGAGGAACTGAGCCAGATGGTAAGCGTCTCTGTGCGCGAGTTGTCGCACCTGAGTGCGGCACGAGAATCCGTCGGCCAGCACCAAAGCCGTCGGGTCCGTATCGCGAATACGGGCCAGAATTCCGTTTTCAGCGATGGCGACAGAAATATCGAAGTGTCCGGCCTGCATTCCGAAGTTACCTGCCAATCCGCAACACCCAGTGACTTCAATAACTTTTACTTGCATTCTGGCTAATATATGGCGATCGGCTTTCGAGTCGAGAACCGCGTGCTGGTGACAGTGCGGCTGCCACACCACCGATACCCCGGGACGCACCGGCGGCCGCCAGTCGGGTTCGGCGAGCAGGAACTCCGCGAGGGTCCGCACCGCCGCCGCGACCGGCGCGGACCGGGGATCCTCCGGAAGCAGTTCGGGCAGATCCGCGCGCAGCGCCGCCGTACACGATGGTTCGAGTCCGATCACCGTGCCGCCCGCGCCGACATGCGCGTCGAGCGCGTCGAGGGTCGCGCGCAGGCGGGCGCGCGCGCCGTCGAGTTGACCGGTGCTGATCCAGGTCAGACCGCAGCACACCCGATCCGGCGCGAACACCACGCGGTAGCCGAGCGATTCGAGGAGATCCACGGCGGCCGCGGCGATATCGGGATCGAAGGCGTCGGTGAAGGTGTCGACCCACAACATCACCGACTTACCGGAGGATCGCCCGCCCGTCCGCGCGCGACGGCGGAACGAACGCTCGGCGAGAACCGGAACCGCGCGGCGCGTATCCATGCCCGCGGCACGCAGTCCGAATCGGCGCAGCACCTCGACGCGGGCCAGCGCGTTGACCAGGCGCGGCATCCTGGTCGCGACCGCCAGCCAACGCGGCAGCCATCCGAGGGTGTAGTGGTCGATCGGCCGGAGCTTGCCGAGGTAGCGGCGGTAGAGCGTCTCCGACTTGTAGGTCGCCATATCCACGCCCGCCGGACAGTCCGAGCGACACGCCTTACAGGAAAGACACAGGTCGAGCGATTCCGCCACCGCGGGCGACGACCAGTCGACGGCCCCGCGCACCACCTCCTGCAGCACCCGCGCCCGACCTCGGGTGCTGTCCTTCTCGTCGGCGGTCGCGAGATAGGACGGGCACATGAAACCGCCCGTGGCACGACATTTCCCCACACCGACGCAACGGTGCACCGCGGTCGCGACATCGCCGTCGTCGTGCGGAAAAGCGAAGCCCGCGAGGGGGATCCGCGGCAAACCGGCCACACGCAGATCCGCGTCGATCGGACGCGGATCGACCAGCACGCCGGGGTTCAGAACATTGCCGGGATCGAACAGCGCCTTGTAACCCGCGAACGCGGCACGCGCTCGGGCGGAATACATGACCGCGAGCAGTTCCGACCGCGCGCGCCCGTCACCGTGTTCACCCGAGAGCGAACCACCATGGCGCACAACGAGTTCGGCGGCATCGAACAGAAAGGCGCGAAACCGGCGCGGCGCGTCGAGGATCGGGAGGTCGAGTCGCACGTGGATGCAGCCGTCACCGATGTGGCCGTACAGCAGCCCATCCACCCCGTGCTCGGCGGTGAGGTCGCCGAAGTCACGCAGGTAGTCGCCGAGATTCTCCGGCGGCACCGCCGCGTCCTCCCACCCTGGCCAAGCCGGGCTGCCATCGGGGGTGCGCCCCGCGAGCCCCGCGCCGTCGGCCCTGATCCGCCACAGCGCGGCTGCCTGCGCGGGGTCGGTCACGATACGCGAGTCCAGCGCACCGGCAGCACGGCAGAGCGCACGCGCCGACGCCTCCGCCTCGGCCGCACTCTCCCCCGCCGTCTCCACGAACAACCACCCCGCGCCGCGCGGTAGGTCGGGCACGGCGCCGCGCCGGTCACGCACCACATCGACCAGCCGCGCGTCGATCCCTTCCACCGCGATCGGCGCGCAGCCGAGTGCCGCGGCGACATCGTCGGCGGCCTCCGCCATGCCCGGATAGCCGAGCACCGTGAGCACCGTCGCCGCGGGCAACTCCGCCAGCCGCACCGTCGCCTCCAGCAGCACACCGCAAGTTCCCTCGCTGCCGACGAAGGATTTCGCCACCGCCGAACCACGCTCGGGCAGCAGATGTTCCAATCCGTAGCCGCTGGCCTGCCGGTCGAATCTCCCCAGTTCCGTACGCAGTACAGCGAGGTTGGCCCCGGTGAAATCGGCCAGGCCAGGCACCGAGCCGAGATCGTCGGCGAGGATCCGTTCGGCGCCGGTGCCGTCGAGTACGCGCAGCGACACCGTGTTGTCGGAGGTCCGCCCCCACGCCACCGCATGCGGTCCGCAGGCATTGTTGCCGATCATCCCGCCCAGAGTGCAGCGATTCTGGGTCGACGGATCGGGGCCGAACCGCAGCCCGTGCGCAGCCGCGACACCTTGCAGGCGCGACAACACCACCCCCGGCTGCACCCGCGCGATCCGACGCTCCGGATCGATATCGAGCACACGACGCAGATACCTACTGAAATCGAGCACGATGCCGGAACCGATGGCATTACCCGCCACCGAAGTGCCCGCACCACGCGCGGTAACGCCGAGTCCGTGTTCGCGCGCGAAGTCGAGGACCGCCGCGACATCGGCATCGGCACGCGGAAAGACGACGGCAGCCGGAAGCACCCGGTAATTCGAGGCATCCGAGGAATACTCCGCAAGCCGCCGCACGGACAGGTCGACCTCACCGTCGAGCCGCCCGCGCAACGCCGATACCAACCGGTCGTCGATCACCCTGCCAGCGTAAACGCGATCCCGCAGCACCAGGCCCAGCAGGCACGTCCCGCGGAGCTGAAGGCGACGCCAATAGACTCAACCCATGGATTTCTGGGCGATGGTGGCACACGAATCGGACAGCGGGATCGTCTTGACCAAGGAACGGGTGTCGGAGGATTTCCTCCCTCCCGCCGCGGTGACGATCAAAGTGCACTACTCGAGCGCGAACTACAAGGACGCCCTGGCGATCACCCCGGGCGGCGGTGTGGTCCGCAAGTACCCGATAGTTCCCGGTATCGACATAACCGGCGAGGTGGTCACCTCCGAGGACGACGATTTCACCCCCGGCGACCTGGTCGTAGCGCACGGCTACGACATCGGCGTCGCCCAGCACGGCGGTTTCGCCGAGTACGCGCGGGTCCCCGCCGAGTGGGTGGTGAAACTCGACGGCCTCAGCACCCGCGACGCCGCGATCATCGGCACCGCCGGTTTCACGGCCGCCCTGAGCGTGCAGACCTTGCTCGACCGGGAACTGACCCCGGAGACCGGCGCGATCCTGGTGACGGGAGCGACCGGCGGCGTCGGCAGCGTGGCCATCGATATCCTGTCCGGTCTCGGTTTCGAGGTGGTGGCCTCCACCGGCAAGTCCGACGCCGCCGACCGTCTCGCCGATATCGGCGCGAACGAGGTCATCGGCCGCCTACCGGAGGATCCGGACGCCAAGCCGCGCCCGCTGGGCCGCACCAGGTGGGCGGGCGCGGTGGACAGCGTCGGCGGCGCCTCCCTGGCCCACGTCCTGAGCGTGATCGGCTACGGCGGAACCGTGGCGGCCGGCGGCTTGACCGGCGGCACGGCCTTGCCGACCACGGTCATGCCCTTCATCCTGCGCGGCGTCGCCCTGATCGGCATCGATTCGGTGGCCCTCCCCATCGAGAAGCGCCGCGCTCTCTGGACCCGCCTCGCGAACGAATTCCGCCCGAGCCACCTGTCGACCCTCGAGAACTTCGCCCCCATCACCGAGGCCGAACCGGTCCTCCGCAGCCTCCAGAACGGAACCCATTCCGGCCGAACCATCTTCGGCGTGGCCGGCGAATTCTGACCCGAAAAGCGCGGCCTCGATCCGGCCGCGCTTTCCCGGATGTCACGCGGCGGCGGGTTCCGAAGCGTCGGCGAATTGGGTGCGGTAGAGCTCGGCGTAGCGGCCGTTGGCGGCGAGCAGGTCCGGGTGGGTGCCGCGTTCTATTATTCGGCCCTCTTCCATGACCAGGATCTGGTCGGCGGCGCGGACGGTGGAGAGGCGGTGGGCGATGACGAGTGCGGTGCGGCCGGACAGCGCCTCGGTGAGCGCTTCCTGCACGGCGGCTTCGGAGGTGGAGTCGAGGGACGCGGTCGCTTCGTCGAGGATGACCACTCTCGGCTGTTTCAGCAGGAGGCGGGCGATGGTGAGGCGTTGACGTTCACCGCCGGACAGCCGATAACCGCGTTCGCCGACCACGGTGTCGAGCCCGTCCTGCAGGGATTCGACGAGATCGCGTAAACGGGCGCGCAGCAACGCGTCCCACAGTTCCGGCTCGGTGGCTTCGGGGCGGGCGAGCAGCAGGTTGGCGCGGATGGTGTCGTGGAACAGGTGCCCGTCCTGGGTGACCAGGCCCACCGCGGCGCGCAGCGAAGGCGTGCTCAGTTCGCGCACGTCGACGCCGCTGAGGCGGACCGCGCCGGAGTCGACATCGTAGAGTCGCGAAACCAATTGGGCCACGGTGGATTTACCGGCACCGGAGGAACCGACGAGCGCGATCAGCTGACCCGGCTCGGCCCGCAACGACACCCCGTGCAGCACCTCGACCCCGCCGCGCGTATCCAGTGTCGACACATCCTCGAGCGAGGCCAGCGACACCTTGTCCGCGGACGGATACCCGAAACTCACCGCGTCCAATTCCACCGAGACCGGGCCTTCGGGCACCGCCACCGCGTCGGGCGCGTCCTCGATCAGCGGTTTCAGGTCGAGGATTTCGAAGACCCGCTCGAAACTCACCAGCGCCGACATGATTTCCATGCGCGCGCTCGCCAACGCCGTCAGCGGAGCGTAGAGCCTGGTCAGCAGTAGTGACAGCGCGACAACCGCACCCGCGTCCAACTGTCCGCGCAGCGCGTACCAGCCGCCGAGCCCGTAGACCAGCGCCACCGCGAGCGCCGAGACCAGGGTGAGCGAGGTGACGAACACGGTCTGCAACATGGCGGTGCGCACCCCGATATCGCGCACTCGTCGCGCCCGCGTGGCGAATTCGTCGGACTCCTGCGCGGGCCTGCCGAACAGTTTGACCAAAGTGGCCCCGGGCGCGGAGAACCGTTCGGTCATCTGGTTTCCCATGGCGGCGTTCAGACCGGCGGCTTCGCGCTGGATATCGGCCAGTCGGCGCCCCATCCGTCGCGCGGGAATCACGAAGACCGGCAACAGGATCAGGGCGAGCAAGGTGATCTGCCAGGAGATGGTGACCATCACCGCGAGCGTCAGCGCGAGGGTGACGAGATTGGCGACCACTCCGGACAAGGTGTCGCTGAAGGCTCGTTGCGCGCCGATCACATCGTTGTTGAGGCGGCTGACGAGCGCGCCGGTTCGGGTGCGGGTGAAGAAGGCGACCGGCATGCGCTGCACGTGGTCGAAGACCGCGGTGCGCAGGTCGAGGATCAGTCCTTCACCGATACGGGTTGACATCCACCGGATTGCCAGGCCGAGTCCGGCGTCTACCACGGCCAGGGCGCCGATAAGGGCGGCGAGGGTGACGACGACGCGCGGGGCGGAGCCGTCGACGATGTCGTTGACTACTCGGCCCGCGAGGACCGGTGTGGCCACCGCCAGCAGTGCCGACAGGACGCTGAACAGGAGGAACGAACCGATCCTCCGTCGGTGTGGGCCTGCGAAGCTCAGGATTCGGCGTGCGATGGCCAGGCGGAACGGGCGCTGTTCGCGCGGTGCGTTCGCTTGGCGATACATCTGGTTCCACGCCACGGATTCGATACTCACGTCCTGGTCCTCTCGCTCCCCGTCATTCAACCCCCGGACACCGACACTAAAACCTCAACCTAGGTCCAGGGCAAGTTGTATTCATCGGCGGGTTATTCGGGTAGTAGTTCGAGGCGTACGCCTAGTAGGCGTACTGGGCGGTCCAGGGGGAAGCGGGCTGTTACCGCGAGGGCGGTGTCGGCGATTTGGTCTACGTCGGTGGTCGGGGTGGGGAGTTTGCGTTGTTTGGTGCGGGTGAAGAAGGTGTTGGTGCGGACGGTTACCGAGACTCTGGTGCTGATGCGGCCTTCGGCGGCCATCTCTTCGGCGACCTCGCGGGCCAGGCGTGCTACCTGCGCGTCTATCTCGGTGCGGTCGGTCAGGTCTTTCGGGAAAGTTTCGGATTTGCTGCGGCCCACGGGGGTTCTCGGTTCGGTGGTTACTTCGGTGTCACCTTTGCCGTGGCCGAGGACCCGCAGGTAGGGGCCGGTATTCGGGCCGAATTCGGTGGCCAGACGCCCGCGGTCGGCGGTCATGAGGTCGGCTACGGTGTCGATGCCGAGTGTTGCCAGTCTGGCGGCGATGCGGGGGCCGATTCCCCAGAGAGCGCTGGTGGGGCGGTGGGCCATTACTTCGGTCCAGTTGGCGGCCGTCAGTCGGAACATGCCCGCAGTGGCCGCGACGGGGTCGGCGGGCGGTGCGGCGGATTTGCTCGCGGATTTGGCGAAGCCGGTGGCCAGTTTGGCGGTGAGTTTGTTGTCGCCTATGCCGATGGCGCAGGTCAGGTTCAATTCGGCGATGGCGGTGCGGATTTCGGTGGCGAGTTGTTCGGGGGCCGCGGTGTCGGCGGCCAGGAAGGCCTCGTCCCAACCCCAGACTTCGACTCGGCCGGGGAAGGTGCGCAACAGGGCCATGACTTCCTCGGATGCCTCCTCGTAGGTGGTCATGTCCAGCGGGAGGAATATGCCTTCGGGGCATTTGCGGTGTGCTGAACGCAGTGCCATTCCGGCGCGCACGCCGAAGGCGCGTGCGGGGTAGGACGCGCAGGTGACGACCTTGCGGGGCTCGGTGGGGTCGCCGTTGCCGCCGACGATCACGGGGAGGCCGCGCAGTTCGGGGTGGCGGCGGTACTCGACGGCGGCCTGGAACTGGTCGAGATCGATATGCAGCAGCCAGCGGGCGGCGGCGCCGTCCGGTTCGGGCGAAATCTCGGCCATCGGGGCACCTCCGCGCGCCACGTGTCGTGTTGCCCACACCCTCGCGCCCCATCGTAGGGATACGGGGAAGTCTTGCGTGCGACACCAGAACAGAACTAGATTCTGTTTGTGAAGATTCGAGATCGGTTGCTGCTCGCGGCGGAACGGCAGTTCGCCGAGCACGGCGCTCTCGACGCGACATTGACCCAGATCAGGGCGGCGGCGGGGGCCAGCGTCGGTGCGCTCTATCACCACTTTCCCGACAAATCCGATCTGTATCGGCAGGTGTGGGCGCATGCGCTCACCGACTATCAACAGCATTTCTGGGTGGTGGTCGGGCACAGCGCCTGCGCGCGCGAAGGCGTCACCGCGGGGGTGCGCGAACATCTGCGCTGGGTGGGGGAGAACCAGTACCGGGCGCGGATACTGCTCTCGGCGCGTCCGCCCGGAGTCCGCGACAGCGAAAGCAACCGGGCCTTCCTCGCCGACGTCTGGCGCTGGTGGCGCACCCACGCGAACTACGGCGCGGTGCGCGAGCTGCCCTTCGACCTGGTCTACGCGCTGTGGCTCGGACCGGCCCAGGAATACAGCAGGCAATGGCTCGCGGGCGACATGCGCGCCGCCCCGACCTCCGTCGCCGGAGAACTCGCCGAAGCCGCCTGGCTCACCCTCGGCGTCGCCACCGGAACACCAGGCACGAAAGGCACGTGATGACGACCACGACCATGGACATCGACTCCGCGCGGCAAGTGCTCGCCGCCCAGCCGTTCGCGCGTCTGGTCGGCACCGAGATCACCGAATTCGGCGGCGGCCGAGCTACTCTGGTGATCCCGGTGCGCGACGAACTGCGGCAGCAATTCGGTTTCGTGCACGGGGGTGTGCTGTCCTACGCCGCCGACAACGCCCTCACCTTCGCGGCGGGCACCGTACTCGGGCCCAATGTGCTGACCGGAGGGTTCACCGTCACCTATCTGCGGCCCGCGGCGGGCGATCGGCTGCGCGCCGAAGCCGTCGTCGCCGGGTCGACCCGCAGGCAGGCGGTGGTGAACTGCGAGATCTACGCGGAGAGTTCGGATGCGGAGCCGGTGCTGTGCGCGGTCGCCCAAGGGACCACGCGCGTCGTGGAGCGGGCGCTGTAGCCGAACCGTGCACGCACGAGGCCCGCGCTTCGTACCCGGACGCCGAACACCGTCGAGAGCGGTCACGGACGCCGACGGCGATACCGCGAGCGTGGTCGGCGGAACACCTGTTGTCGACCGGCATCTTGTTGTGCGCCCGAGTGACAGGACCCGAGAGGCCGGGCACGAAAGAATCCGTGCCGGCCTCTGGTTTCGGCCGATCAGACCGAAGCTCGCTCAGGCCGATTACGCCGAGGCCGCGAAAGCCCGACGATCCAGCGACGCCTCCGTCATCGGCTCGATGGCGTAGGCGAGGATGTCGGCCACGTCGGCGACGGGACGGACATCGAGGGCGGCCAGCACCTCGGCGGGGACCTCGTCCAGATCCGGTTCGTTGCGCGCCGGAATGAACACGGTCTTCAACCCGGCCCGCTGCGCGGCGAGCAGCTTCTGCTTCACGCCGCCGATCGGCAGCACCCGGCCGTTCAGCGTGACCTCACCGGTCATGCCGACATCGCCGCGCACCTGCCTGCCCAACGCCAGCGACACCAGCGCCGTAACCATCGTCACACCCGCGGAAGGGCCGTCCTTCGGGACCGCGCCCGCCGGGAAATGGATGTGGATGCCTCGGTCGAGCACCGACGGTTCGATGCCGATCTCTTCCAGGTGCGAGCGCACGTAGGTCAGCGCGATCTGCGCGGACTCCTTCATGACGTCGCCGAGTTGGCCGGTGAGGGTCAACGAGCGTTCGCCCTCGGCGGCGTTGGCCTCGATGTAGAGGACGTCGCCGCCTGCGCCCGTCACCGCGAGTCCGGTCGCGACGCCGGGCACCGAGGTGCGTTCCATCGAATCGGGGGTGAAGCGGGGTCGGCCGAGGTAGTCGGTCAGGTCGCCGAGTCCGATCGTCAGTGCGGTCGACGTGCCGATCTCCTCGACGCCGCCGTTGTAGCCGAGTTCGGTGTCGTAGCCGAGCGAGTCGGGTTCGGACAGTTTCGTCGCGGCCTTGCGCAGCGCCTTCGCGATCAGCCGTTCCATCTGCCGCACGCCCGCCTCGCGGGTGTAGTTCGCGGCGATCTCGCGCAGCGCCTCCTCGGTGATCGACACCTCGTCGGCGGTCAACGCGTTGCGGTCCAGCTGCCGTGGCACCAGGAAGTCGCGTGCGATGGCCACCTTGTCGGCCTCGGTGTAGCCGTCGACGGTGATGAGTTCCATCCGGTCGAGCAGCGGGCCGGGGATGGTTTCCATCACATTGGCGGTCGCGATGAAGAGCACGTCGGACAGGTCGAGATCCAGGTCGAGGTAGTGGTCGCGGAAGGTGTGGTTCTGCGCGGGATCCAGCACCTCGAGCAGGGCCGCCGCCGGGTCGCCGCGGAAATCGGAGCCGACCTTGTCGATCTCGTCGAGCAGGACGACCGGATTCATCGAACCCGCCTCCTTCATCGCGCGCACGATCCGACCCGGCAACGCGCCGACATACGTGCGGCGGTGCCCTCGGATCTCGGCCTCGTCGCGCACACCGCCGAGGGCGACGCGCACGAACTTCCGGCCGAGCGCACGCGCCACGGATTCACCGAGCGAGGTCTTGCCGACACCGGGCGGGCCGACCAACACAAGCACCGCGCCGGAACCGCGTCCGCCGACCACCTCCAACCCGCGCCGCGCGCGACGGGCACGCACGGCCAGGTACTCGACCATGCGGTCCTTGACCTCGTCCAGACCGTGATGATCCGCGTCGAGTACCGCGCGCGCCGCCGAGATATCGGTGCTGTCAGCGGTTTTCACCGTCCACGGCAGTTCGAGGACGGTGTCGAGCCAGGTGCGGATCCACCCCGATTCCGGGCTCTGATCGCTGGCGCGCTCCAACCTGCCGACCTCGCGCAACGCGGCCTCGCGCACGGTGTCGGGCAGGTCAGCGTCGGTCACGCGGGTCCGGTAGTCGTCGGCGCCGTCGGGCTCGTCCTCGCCGAGTTCCTTGCGAATCGCGTTGAGCTGCTGGCGCAGCAGGTATTCGCGCTGACTCTTCTCGAGTCCTTCGCGCACGTCGTCACTGATCTTCTCGGTGATCTCGGCTTCGGCGATATGCGCCTTCGTCCACTCGATGAGCGTGGTCAAACGCTGTGTGACATCCGGGGTTTCGAGCAGTTCACGTTTCTGGTCGGCGGTCAGGTACGGCGCGTAGCCCGCCGTGTCGGCGATGGCCGACGGATCGGTGAGCTGGTTGACCGCATCGATGACCTGCCACGCCTCGCGCCGTTGCAGCACCGAGACGACGAGTTTCTTGTATTCGGCGGCGAGTTCCCTGGTCCGGCCGTCGGGTTCGGGCGTCGCCACCACCTCGGCCTCAACCCACAGCGCGGCGCCGGGCCCGGTGACCCCGTGCCCGATCCGCGCCCGCCGCTCGGCTTTCAACACGGCCGCGGGCGCGCCACCGCGCATCCGACCGACTTGTTCGATGGTGGCGACGACGCCGTAGGCGGCATACCCTTCCGACAGCCGCGGCGCGAGCAGCACCGCCTCGGTCTTCGCGGCCCGCGCGGCGTCGATCGCCGCCTGCGCGGATTCATCCAGTTCGATGGGCACGACCATGCCCGGCAGCACGATCGGATCGGTCAGGAACAGCACCGGCAGATTCTGAGCTGTAGTCACGTTTCGACCCTTCCAAAACTTGAGCGATACCCACTCAACCCCCACCCCACCCCCGTTGTTCCCCCACCAACCCCACTTCGCTCACAGCGGAACCAACAAGGTCCGCAACAGCGCGAACCTGCTACCGGACGGCAGTCTCGCGCGGAGATCAAGGACAGAAGCGCTGTTGATCCAATCCCCGATCGAGCGCTGACAGAGTCGGATTTTGGTATCTTTTGGACGAAAACACCCATTTGAATGTAGTGAGGTGGCGCGATGCTCATCCGGTTCGAAGTGGAGAACTTCCGCTCGATCGTCGAGCCGGCGGAGTTGTCGATGGTCGCGGTGGACGACAGACCGGAGGTACGGATCCATCCGAAGTTCGGCGCTTCCCTGGTACCGGTCGCAGGCATCTTCGGTCCCAACGCCTCCGGGAAATCGAATGTGCTGGCGGCACTGGCCTGGCTGCGGTCAGCGGTGCGACATTCGTTGCGTGGATGGGACGACGAGATCCCGGTCGAACCATTCGCCTTCGGCGACCGGAAAAGCCAAGACTCTTCGTTCGCATTGGAGCTGGAGATCGGCGGGATCCGCTTCGAGTATCTCCTGGATGTCGGAAGGCATCGAGTCAGCTACGAGGCACTCTTCCACTATCCGGAAGGACGCAAGCGAAGGGTTTTCGAGCGCGAGGCGAACGAGCTCGTGCTCCAGCGCGGCCTCGGTGAGCTCGCGGGCACCCGAACGCTCCTCACCGACCGGTCACTCGCGCTGTCCATCATGCGACGCTTCGACGAGCCGACCACCTCGGCTTTCGCTCGAACCCTCCTTCGCATCACCGCGATGGGGCAACCTCTCAGCGGCCTGCGACGCAGTCCCGCCCGGACAATGCACTCGACGCTGCGCCTGTTCGATCCACCACGAGAGGGAGATTTCGACGACGCGCTGCCGGGTGAAACAGAGTTCGACGAGCAAGAATGGCAATCGACTCGCCGACACGCGATCGCATTGCTCCAGCTCGCCGATCTCGGCGTGGCAGATGTCGAAATCGAGGAAACCCGAATCGAATCCGAGCGAAGCGGTACCGTCACGCGACGAGTACCGCAACTTGTCCACGTCGCCGACAAAGAACGATTGCCGTTCGAGTATCAGCACGAGTCGGCCGGAACTCAAGCTTGGTTCGAACTGATCGGACCGGTGCTCATGGCACTGCGAAGCGGCGCGGTCATACTCTTCGATGAACTCGATGCCAGTTTGCACCCGACACTTACGGCTCGCCTCGTCGAACTATTCAAAGGCCACAAGTCCAACCCGCACGGCGCTCAACTCGTGTTCACCTCGCACGACACCAACCTCTTGAATCACCTCAACCGCGACGAGGTATGGCTGACTCAGAAGGAGTCGAACGGCTCGACACGCTTCGCCGCTCTCTCCGATTTCGCGGGCGAGCGAGTTCGCCGATCGGCGAACCTGGAGAGTGGCTATCTGAGCGGGCGCTTCGGTGCGCTGCCTGACGTGTCCCGCCTTGATGTCCTGCAAGATCTGGGACTGATCGGATGAGCGCGAAGGACCGGGGCAAGAAGGGGAAGCCCCTGAAGCGCAGAACCGAAACCAAACCGGTGCGAACCACCTTTCCGGTCTACGCGGAAGGAAAGTCGACCGAACCCGAGTACATCGACGCACTGAAACGGCTACCCGAGTTCACCGAAGCTGTGTCCGTGGATGTGTCGATCGAGGAAGCCGGGGCCACACCGATGCGCCTCGTGGAAAGCGCCTGCGCCGACAAGCGCCGCGCCGACCTCGACATCGATTTCTATTGGTGTGTATTCGATGTGGAATTCCCACAAAATCATCCCCACCTCGATCGGGCAAGGCAAATGGCGACGGACAATGGCGTCCGTTTGGCGATCAGCAACCCGTGCTTCGAGATCTGGCTGATCCTTCACCACTGTCGCCACGCAGGTCATATCTCGACCGATGGGGCAATACAGCTCCGACGTGAACTCGACGGATCAGATGGCAAACATCTCGACGGTCCCCTCTACATGAAACTCGCGGACGACGCTGTCCGCCACGCGCAGTCTCTCCGGGAGAAACACCGTAGGGATGGCACAGAGTTCCCGGACGACAACCCCTCATCCTCCGTGGACCTGTTCGTGACCCACCTTCGCCAGGAAGTACGGTCCGCGATGGAAAACCTGCGGACCGCCACACACCCGTAGGACGGCCATTCGACTACGAGAGTGTCGCTCACCGCACAGACCTGCACGGATACTTCGCTCACAGCGGATTTCGAACGATGTGAGTCGGGGGGTTCTCGCAAAATTTCGGTAACTAAGTTACTGTCTGGTAGTCGTTTGGTGACCCGTGTCATGTCTCGGGTCGCGGTGCGGCGTTGGACACACCGGCGATGGCGCCGGGGATCTCATGGGAGTTGCAGATGTACGGACAGCGCGGTCGGGGCCGATCGCTATGGGGACGTTGTGCCGCTTCATTCGCGGTCGCGGTGGCGGCGGCGTGCTTCACCGCGGCGGGCGGGGTCGGCGTCGGCGTGCCGGAGGCGGCGGCCGCGCCGGTCAGCAGCTTCTACACGCCGCCCGCGCAGATCCCATCGGCGCCGGGCTCGATCGTCAAGACCCAGCCGATGCCGCTGTACATCACGGCGCCGACATCGGCGGGTTGGCCGGGCAAGGCGCAGCTGGTCATGTACACGAGTCGACTACAGGACGGGTCGCCGGTCGCGGTCAGCGGCACGTTCATCGACGCGGCGGTGCCGTGGTCCGGTCCCGGTCCTCGGCCGACCGTCGTGATCGCCCCCGGTACCTCGGGCCAGGGTGACCAGTGCGCGATGTCGGTGGCGTTCTCCACGGGCCTCGCGCTGCTCACCGACCCGTCGCTCGGAATTTCGGCGAACCAGGAACTGCCCGCGTCGGCGGTGTGGAGCGCGCTCGGCGCGCGGGTCCTCGTCACCGACTACATCGGCCTCGGCACCCCCGGTATCCACACCTACGGCAACCGGATCGAATCCGGCCAAGCCGTGCTCGACGGCGTACGCGCCGCCAACGCGCTCGCCGGGGTCGGATCGGACACCCCGACGGTGCTGTGGGGCTACTCACAGGGCGGCGGCGCGACCGCGGCGGCCGTGGAGATGGCCCCCGACTACGCGCCCGAACTCAACCTCAAGGGCACCTGGGCCGGTGGGCCGACCGCCGATCTCGGCGCGATCACGCCGCGCATCGACGGCTCCCTCATCAGCGGCGCCATCGGCTTCGCCATCAACGCGCTGGCCGCTCGCTACCCCGCGATCAACGACTCCATCAGGAAGATCTCGAGCCCGTCCGGTATCGGGCTGCTGAACGAGTTGAGCACTTCGTGCATCGCCGACGTGATCATGAAACACCCGTTCATGCGCACGAATTCGATGACCATAGACGGCCGTTCGCTGAGCGAGCACATCGCGGAACTGCCCGAGGCCGTGGCCGCGCTGGACGAGATGAAGATCGGCAATCTGACCCCCGCGTCGCCGGTGCTCATCACCAGCGGTCGCAACGACGACGCGGTGCCGTACGGCCAAGCCCGTCAGCTCGCCTCCGACTGGTGCGCGAAGGGCGCGACGGTCACCTTCCGTACCAACGAACTGCCACCGATCCTGCCGGGCAGCGTGCTTCCCGGCCACTTCGGGCCGGAACTGATCGACGGGTTCGGTCCCGACAACGCCGTCACCTACTTGCTCGATCGCCTCGGTGACAAGCCCCTCACCGGCTGCACCATCGACTGATCGACGCACACGCGTGGCGGGCCGCACCGAAAGGTGTCGGCCCGCCATCGTCGTATCCGGGACGACCTTCTCCGAAGCCTCGCCGCTCCCGGAGCATCGCCCCTTCGGCGTGGCGATGCTCCGGGACAACGGCTGTCTCCCGCTCGGCCGCGGAAAATCTAGCGGGCGAGGTCGTGCAGCGCCGCGGCGGTTTCGAGGTCGGCGTAGGCGGCCGAGTAGCGGCGTGCGAGGGCGATAGCGATATCGGGACGCTGCCAGAGTTCGCCCGCACTCGCGGTGCACAGCCACAGCGTGAGGCCGTGCGCGACGGAAGCCCGGTAACCCTGGCGGATCTCCGCCCGCGTCGGTTTCTCCCCGGCGGGGAGTTCGAGGGCGTCGCGATAGTCGTCGAGGATGCGGTCTTCGGCGGCGCGACGGTCCTCGATCGTGAGCGCGCCCTGGAGGAAGTAGCCGAGATCGAGCGACCAGTGTCCGCGCCGAACCACCTGCCAGTCCAGGAATCCGACGTGGGTGTCGTCGATGAGGTAGGTGTTGCCGATATGAGCGTCGCCGTGCAGTAGGGTCTGCGGACCCGCGGTGAGGCTGCGAATGTAGGGCTTCCAGATGTCCTCGATCAGTTCGCCGATGGTGAGCGCGGTCACGGCGGGTGGCGCGTCCGGGCCGAGAGCCGCGATCGCCGCGGGTAAGGGGGCGATCTCCATCCCGTCCCATGGCCGGAACGGTTCGAGCCATTCGAGATCAGGCCGCTCGCGCAGGCGCGATCCCCAGAATCGGCTGTGCAGTCGCGCCAGCGCGCGCACGCCGTTCGCGGCCTGGTCGACGGTGAGCGGCCGGGTGGCGTCGCGCGGGTCGGCGTCGCGCAGCGTGAGGTCTTCCATGACCAGGAGGAAGTCCTCGGCGTCTTCGTCGATGAGCGCGGCGAACACGGCCGGGTGTTCGACGGGCAGTGGCACGCCGCTGCCGAAGAGTCGCGGTTCGTGGAACATGCCGCTGGTGAGTTTGATCAGTTCCTTGTGCGCGGGGTCGGCGGCCTTGACGAAGACCGACTCCGGACCCGGCGTCCCGTCGTAGGTGAGGGCGAGACGGGCGCGGCGGTTGGTGCCGTCGTCACGCAACGCGACCTCGATCGACGTCACTCGGACGCCGGGATGACGGTCTCCGAGGACGGTGGTCATCCATTCCGGAGTGATCTGGTCCCAGTCCGCTGGGATCGGCGAATGTTCGACAGCCACCGCGATTCCTTCGTTCGAATTCGGCTTCTCCAGATTTGAGAAGCAGATTCTCAACTTACTCGCGTAAGTGGTCGCCGTCCAGAGTGCGACACAGCCGTGGCGGCGCGCGCGGTCGGCCGTGCGATGATGCTGGTCGGGACGTAGCAGGGGCCGGTTCGGAGGCGGTGAGTTGGCGTGAAACGGTCGGCAAGACCGACGCGGGCCGATGTCGCCAGACTGGCGAAGGTATCGACGGCGACGGTTAGCTACGTGCTCAACAACGTCGCCGGACAACGGATCTCGCCGCAGACCCAGCGAGCCGTGCGGGAGGCGGCGGCCGCGCTCGGCTACCGGCCGAACCTCGCCGCCCGGAACCTGGTGATCGGCGGCAGCGGCCTGGTGCTCTACATCGTGCCGCAGATGGCGCTCGGCGCACTCGCCATGGAGGTCGGCAGCCGCCTGACCACGGCATTGGCCCGCCACGGCATCGTGATGTCGCTGCAATTCGAAACCGAGGACGGCGCGAACATCGCCGAGGCCATCGCCGGACTCGATCCCATCGCCGTCGCGGGCGTCTTCCCGCTCACCGGCGCGGCACTCGACCTGGCAGGCGCCGCGGGCCTACCCCAGATCCATTTGGGCAGCGCCAATCTGCACACCCTGGCGGCACTGCACCTCGAAGTCGGGCGGCTGCGGGTGCGCCACCTGCTCGCCCACGGACACCGCAGACTCGGATTCGCCTACTCCGACGACCCCAAACTCCGACTGTTCGGCGACTACTGGCTGGAGGGCCTGCGCGTCGCCGCCCGCGACCACGAACTGCCCGACCCCGTCGTCGGTGAAGTCGGCGCCGACGGCGCGAACGCCGCCGAGATCGTGAGGTCCTGGACCGAACGCGGCGTGACCGCCGTCTGCGCGCAGAGCGACGAGACCGCCTTCGTCGTCCTGCACGGCATCCGCCGGGCCGGGCTGCGCTGCCCCCAGGACCTGGCGGTCATGGGAGTCGACGCCATCGGTCTCGGCATCGTCAGCGACCCGCCGCTGACCACGGTCGGCTTCCGCGCCGCCGCCATCGTCGACACCGCGGTCGATTCGATGATGAGCGCACTCGGCCTCCCCCACGAGCCCGCCGAGGAGCACGGCGAATTCGCGATACTCATCGACCGCGACTCGGTATAGCCGCGAGCGCGCAGGCCGCGTTGACACCCGGGACGAGCTGATGAGACGGTGAGTCCCACCAACTCGGACAAGGCCGGATCAGGGGGCTTCCACGATGACGACACTCGCCTCGGGCGTGTTCATCGATTGGGAGGAATTGACCGGACAGTCGAAATTCGTGGTCGATCTGATCACCTTCCCGATCTTCAGCGCGCTCGCGGGCTGGCTGACGAACTGGACCGGCGTGCTGATGTTGTTCTGGCCGGACCGATTCCGCGGCGTGCGCGTCCCCGGTTTGGCCGTGCTCTACCCGTATTTCCCGAGACGAGTCCAGGTGCTGCCCACCTTCTCCGGTGACGGCCGCCGTTTCGGATTCCAGGGATTCATTCCGGCGCGGGCCGAGAAGATGGCGAGCATCTGCGTCGACAAGGCGCTGCTCCGCATCGGAAGTCCACGCGATTTCATTCACGAGCTAGACCTCGAGGGCATCGCCGACTACATCGCCGAAAACGCCCGCTCGCAGGTCAGATCGATCGTCGACGACATCATGTACCGGGAGAATCCGGACCTGTGGCGCACGGTCCCCAAGCAGATGAAACAGGTCGTCTACCAGCGAGTCGACCGGGAGCTGCCGCGTTTGACCAGACGCGCGTTCGAATCGCTCGGCGACAATATCGACCATCTGATCGATATCAAGAGTTTCGTGATCCGCTACCTACAGGGAAATCCGACCATCCTCAAGGACCTGACCACCACGATCGCCGCACCGGAATTGCGATTCATGGTCAGGATCGGTCTGCTCGGCGCACCGTTCGGCCTGCTCATGGCGTTGTACCTGCACGTCCACCACAACATTCCGGTAATCGGCTGGCTGCCCACGTGGGTGATCGTGCTCGCAGGCGCCGCCGCCATCGGCGTGATCGTGAACGTGATCGCCGTGAAGATGGTCTTCGAACCCGGCGATCCACAGCCCCGCTACAAATACCTGTGGAAGCAGGCCCTACTGGCCAAACGCCAGCCACAAGCGGCAACCGACCTCGCACATATCCTCGCCTACCAGGTGTTGACGCTCCCGAACCTGTCACACGAACTCCTCGACGGCCCGAACGGCGACAAGACACGGCAGCTGATCGAGCGCCTGGTCTCCGACGAGATCCACCGCCAACTCGGCCCAACCACCCCGATGGTGCGCGCGGCATTCGGCAAACGACAGTTCGACAATCTGAAAGTCGGCGCGGCAGGCGCAGCGGTCGGCCTGGCGCCGAGCGTGATGCAAGACGAGGAATTCGCCCTGGAGCAGGCACAAAAGATCGATGAATTCGCGGCACGCAAGCTGCAATTACTGAGCCCAGGCGAGTTCATGGAGATGTTCTACGCCTCGGTAGAACAAGACGCCTGGCTCCTCTACCTACACGGAGCCCTACTAGGCCTAGGCGTCGGCCTGACCCACCTACTCCTCTTCGGCTGGTAACCCCAAAAACAAGCGATCATGCTTGCATCTTTCCTACCCCCGATGCATGCTGAAAACCCCAAACCCGCAACCCCCAACCCCACCAGGAGCCAGCCCGCCAACCACCGTTCACGCCCCACCTCAACCCAACCACCACCACTCGCCCGATACCGCTCGCCCGATACCGCTCGCCCGATACCCCCCCGACCACCACCGCTCGCCCCCGATACCGCCAACCACCACCACTGGCGGTACCCCCCAAGCGTCTCCTTCCAAGCCCCACCCCAGCCCACTCGGGAGCGAGCCCGACGAGCGACGGTTCGCGGCCGTCTCGCGTCCCAGCGTTCGAGACAATGCGACGCAGGAGCAAGTATCGAACGCTGGGACGCGAGACCGAGGGGCCGCGAACCCGCGGCGCCGAAGGCGACGCCAATAAACACAGCCGCGTCAAACCATTGGGTAGCTATACCTCCGGTCCGCGTCGCCCCCGACTGACTCAGCCCAACCCATCCATTGAGTAGCTGCACCTCCGGGTCACGTCGTGTCAGACAATCTCACCCCCATCACGCCTATCGGGTAGCTGCCCCCGGCGCGCGCCATGCCCGACAAACTCAGCCCAACACACCCCTCTTGGGTAGCCAAACCTCCGAGTCTCACCACCACCCCCGCCGACCCCCACCTCACAGCAGCGACACCCGATAAGCCCACAAGCACCGAAAACACCCCAAACAGACACAGGCATAGGACGCAAATGGCCGACCTCGAAGCGCTACTCAACGATTTCACAACCGAATGCGCGGACCTGGAGGCCCTCGTCGCCCCCCTCCCACCCCAAGCCTGGACCCGCGACACCCCAGCCAAAGGCTGGACCATCGCCCACCAAATCGCCCACCTCACCTGGACCGACGAGGTAGCCACCCTCGCCGCCACCGACGCAACCCGCTTCACCACCCTACTCACCGAAGCCGCCCCCAAGGCCCTGACCTTCGTAGACGAGGCTGCCGCCGAAGGCGCACGCACCCCCGTTCCCGACCTACTACAACGCTGGCGCCGAGGCCGCACAGCATTGGTCGCGGCCCTACGCACAGCACCGGCAGGCACCAAACTCCCCTGGTTCGGCCCCCCGATGAGCCCACCTTCGATGATCACCGCGCGCATCATGGAAACCTGGGCACACGGCCAAGACATAGCCGACACTCTCGGCGTACACCGAACCCCGACCGCACGCCTGCGCCCCATCGCCCACATCGGCGTACGCACCAGAAATTTCGCCTATTCGGTCCGCGGACTCGAAGCACCCACCGCGGAGTTCCGGGTAGAACTCGAAGCCCCCGACGGCGAGACCTGGAGCTGGGGCCCCGAAGACGCAGCCCAGCGCGTGACCGGACCGGCCCTCGATTTCTGCCTACTGGTAACCCAACGCAGGCACCGCGCCGACCTCGCCCTCGAGACGAAGGGCGAAGACGCGACCACCTGGCTGGAAATCGCCCAAGCCTTCGCGGGACCAACGGGAACGGGAAGGGCGGCAGGCCAATTCACCTGACGGACCTCCGGCCGGGAACCCCCGGCCGGAGCATCCGCCTCGGGAGCGGGCGAGCGCCACACTGGGTGCGCCGTACGTTCTGACGGCCGGACGTCATTGGCCGGGGGTCTTCGAGTGGCAGTCGAGTATGACGCTCGCCAGCTACCCAACCATTACCCGTTGATCGGATCGAGGAAACATCGACCGCATCCCGCCCTTGTGATCCATCTCCTACCCGATGTGCGGCGCCCGAGCCCCGCACGTAGCCTGGACATGTGTACGGCTTCCGATGATGCGGGCCGCCAGGGGAGAGGCGCCGGGGAAGGGAATACGCATCGTGACCGAATACAGACCCGCCCAGATCGCACGCCACGTCACCGTGGTGCTGGCAGGCGCGGCCAGCCTGACCCTCACGGTCGCCGCGGGCGCCTATATCGCCGACCAGATGGCGGGCACCCAGCGGCAGGCGGCCACACCGGGTGGACCGGAGAAACCAGCCGCGGTCGCGCCACCGCGCGCCGAGCCCGCAGGCCCCGACTCGTTCGTCGAGGCCGTCTTCCACGGATACCGCGTCGGCCGTCCCGCCGCGCCGATCCTGCCTGGCCCGAGCGAACCTCCCGCCCCCGCCGCACCCGCGGTCCGCGTGGCGGCCCCGCAACCGGCCCCCGAGCCGAGACCCCGAGCACGGGAAGGGGTCGACGGCCGATTCGATGTAGGCGACGGCTACGTCGGCGCGCGGATCGAACCGACCGGCGGCGACACGGTGACGGTCACCGTCGACACCGACCTGTTCTCCGGTCCGGCCCCGAAGGCCGAGCCGAACGGGCAGGGGAGTGGCGGCGAGGTCTCGCGGGTCACCACCGAGATCGACACCAAGCGCGGCGCGATGACCCTCGCGGTCTCCGATCCGACCCTCGGCGAGCACGACCTGCACGTGGACCGCACACCCGCACCCGGCCGCACCGCACCGACGGCGCGGATCTGATCCGCCCGCACGGCGGCCCGCGCCGTCTAATGTGATGCCGCGTGTACGACTTCTGTGTGATCGGCGGCGGGATCGTCGGCGTCGCGACGGCGCGGACGCTGCTGCGCCGCCACCCCGGCGCGAGTCTGGTGCTGGTGGAGAAGGCGCGAGCGCTCGCCACCCATCAGACCGGGCACAACAGCGGGGTGATCCATTCGGGGATCTACTACGCGCCGGGTTCGCTGAAGGCGCGGCTGTGCGCCCAGGGTGCGCGCTGGACGAAGGAATTCGCGGCAGCGCAGGGCATTCCGTTCGAGGTGTGCGGAAAACTGCTGGTCGCCACGGATGCCGCCGAACACCGGCGGATGCTCGACCTGTACGAGCGTTCGATCACCAACGGGGTCGAGGTGGAACTGCTCGACGCGGCGGAGCTGCGGCGCCGGGAGCCGAGGGTGACCGGAGTCGGCGCGTTGTTCGTGCCGGGTACCGGGATCATCGACTACGGGCGGGTCACCGCGGCGCTGGCGGCGCAGGTGCGCGAGGAGGGCGGCCGGATCGTGCTCGGCGCCGAGGTCACCGAGTTGCGCGAGTCGGCGGAGTCGGTGACGGCGGCGGGTCCGTCGGGTAGTTGGACGGCGCGCAGGCTGGTTGTGTGCGCGGGGTTGCAGGCGGATCGGATGGCCGCCGCGGCGGGGCTGCGCGTCGATTTCCGGATCGTGCCGTTCCGCGGCGAGTACTACCGGTTGCCGCCCGAGCGCGCGGATCTGGTGCGCACCCTGATCTATCCGGTGCCCGATCCGAGTCTGCCCTTCCTCGGCGTGCATTTGAGTCCGATGATCGACGGTTCGCTGACGGTCGGCCCGAACGCGGTGCTCGGGCTGTCCAGGGAGGGCTATCGCAAGGGCAGCGTCGACCTGCGCGACGCGCGTGAGATCCTCGGCTTCCCTGGCACTCACCGGGTGGCGCGCACCCATCTGCGCACCGGAGTGAGGGAACTGCGTAATTCCCTGTTCAAGCGCGGCTATCTGGCCGAATGCCGCCGCTACTGCCCGGAGTTGACGATGGCCGACCTGCTGCCGCGCGAGGCGGGCATCCGCGCGCAGGCCGTCTTGCGCGACGGCACCCTCGTGCACGATTTCCTGTTGGAGCGCACGGCGCGTTCGATCCACGTGCTCAACGCTCCGTCACCGGCGGCGACCTCGGCGATTCCGATCGCGGAGCACATCGTGGACCAGCTCTGATCGCCCCCGGTCGACCAAGCGACCGACCGGTCCAAATGTGGAAATCCGTTCCGCCGAATTCTCACCGAGACCTCGAATAAAGAGGATGGCTGTAGTACTTTTAATCCCAGCCGTGGAACCCAGCGACGGGCCCGAAGCAGCAGGGAGGGCCGATGGGCCACATCAAATACGCGAGTGACGTCGGAGCACCGGTCGAAGTGGCCTTCAACTACACCGACAACCACCTGTTCGTCCCCGACTGGGCCTACGGCGTCGCGACTTTCGAACCCGAGGGCGAACTCGAGCACGGCCTGGGCGCGGTGTACGGCACCGCGGTCCGCCTCGCGCTCTGGCACCCGAGAATCACCTGCGAGATCACCGAGTACCGCCGCAACGTCGTCATCGGATATACGCTGCGCGGGCGGCTCTCGGGCACGCTCACCCTGCGCTTCGACCCACTCGGCTACGGGCGTTCGGTACTGACCTCGGAGGCCGACTACACCGCGCCGAGCGGAATCCTCGGCAAACTGTGCGCCGGTCTGCTCGATTCGGCGGTCCGACGGGCACTACGGCGAACGGAGTCGCGCTTGCGCAGGGAGATCGAGGAATTCCACGGGACCGACCTTGTCGGACGGATTGCGTAGGGTGCCAAGCATGATCATCGTGAGCACCGACGGATCCTGCCTGCGCAACCCCGGTGGCGCCATCGGCTGGGCGTGGGTCGGCCACAACGGCTCATCGGCGTGCGGCGGCGCCGCGTCCGGCACGAACCAGATCGCCGAACTACGCGCCGTCCTCGAGGCGATCCTCGCCCACCCCGGCCCCGATCCCTTGCTGATCGAGAGCGATTCGCTCTACGCGATCAAATGCGCGTCCGAGTGGATCTTCGGCTGGCGCATGAACGGCTGGCGCACCTCCACCGGCGCGCCGGTCAAGAACGTCGAGATCATCAAGCAGATCGATCGAGCCATCGCGGGGCGGCCGGGTCCGGTCCGATTCCGCTGGGTCCGCGGACATGTCGGCAACTACTTCAACGAGAAGGCCGACGCGCTGGCCGGGCAGGCCGCGCGCGAGGCGGCCGCGGCGGCGGCGCTCGGCGAGGTGGACACGGTCGAGATGGCCGCTGTCACACCGCAAGCTGTCACACCGCAAGCTGTCACATTGCAAGAGGTGCCACGCGCACAGGAGAAGACCACCGGGCCGCGGGCCTCGGGGAAGGCGGCCGCGCCCCAGGCTCCTCAGGCGATGACGCTGTTCTGAGAAGTCCGCGCGATCGCGAGGCATGAACCGCCCGGAGACCTCCGGCGGTGGCGGACGACTCCGCCACCGCCGGAGGCGCTTCGGGAATCAGTTGCCGGGTGCGGGCGCTTGGCCGCTCGGCACCGAGGCGCCGCCGGGCAGTCCGCCGCCGTTCCCGGCCAGGATCGGCGAGTCCAGTTTGCTCACCTTCCAGGTGCCGCCCTCGTTCTTCATATCGGCGATCAACGAGACGTACTCCGGCTGCGGAGCCGCCTGGGTGAAGTTGCCGCGTACCAGCGTGAGCGACACCAGCACCTTGGCGCTCTCGGTGTCACCGGACTGGTATCCGCACTGCGCGTCCTCGGCCCTCGACTTGACCTGCGACTTCACCATGACTTCCTTCAAGGTGTCGGCGGCGTCGGCGAACTGCTTCAGGAATTCGCCGGTCGAGCCCGCCTTCACGGTCGTGAAGAATTCGTCGAGGTTCTGGGAGTAGTCGTAGGAGGAGACGTTGCGGCTGAACGTGCATGCCGCGTGGGTGGAGTCCTCGATCGCGGCGAGTTCGTCACCGCGCTTGTCGGCTTGGAGGTAGAAGACGACGACGGCCGTGACGGCGGCGACCAACAGGACGCCCGCCACGAACGCGGCCACAATCGGAGTGAGCCCCGCCCGCCGTGAACCGTCCGCCCGCTCCGCCTCGGCCTTTCCGGCCTCGGACTTCGCAGGCTCGGACTTTCCGTCCTCGGACTTCGTGCTCTCGGACTTCACGGCATCGGGCTTCCCCGCCCCGACCGCCGTCGCCTCCGCTTCGTCCTTCTGCGCGGATTCCCCCGAACCTTCCTTCTTCTCCAGGCTCGGCGCGGCCTGCTCGTCGGCTATCGATTCCCCCGTGTTCGCGGCAACGTCTCCGGCCTCGGTGTTCTCGGCGTCCTTGGCGGTACCGGCGTCGTCGGTGGACATCTATACAATCCTGCGCTTTCCCGGCGCGCGGACGCGCCGATATTCGGCCGACCGACCTGCACGGGCCGATCGTCTGCGGACTACCAGCGAGTATGCCCCGGCCGACGGGAGCTCCGTCGAACCGGGGTGATGCTCACCGCACCGGGGGCAGGGTCCGTTCCTTCGGATCCACCCCCGGCGGCATCTGCGCGCCGTTGTTCGGCACATCCGGGCGCGGCGCGTTGGCGGCGCCGCGGATCTGCTGACCGGGCGGCGGATTCACGCAGTAGTTCCACCTCGGCATGCTGCCGTCCTTGACGGTCTCCGGGCGGTCGGGCGGCGTCTGGTAGATGCAGACCGGACGCGGCCAGATATCGGCGATCGTGTGGAACTCGTTGTCGTGCGCGGGCACGCCGACCGCCTTCAACCCGATCGCCAGCGACGGGAACAGCGCGCTCAGCGCGGGCGTGCGCAGTTGCGCGGCCTTGGTGATGGCGACGAAGTTGGTGACCAGGCTGGTGATCGGGTCGGCGGTGCGGTCGACCACGGCGCCGAGGTCGGCGAGCTGGCCGGGCGCTTTGTCGAGTACCGCCTGCAATTCGGCGTTGGCCTGGTTGAACTGGTCGAACAGCACGCCCGAGTTGCGGGTGAGGGTGGCAAGGTCGGGTTGCGCGTGCGAGGTGGTCTCGGCGATGACCCGCAGGTTGGAGATCAGGTTGGTGGTCTGCGGCAGCAGCGAGTCGAGTCCGGCCGCGGCCAGGCTGATGCCGTTGACGAGGCCGCGCAGCTGATCCGGTCCCGCGCTCAGCGCGATATCGAGTTCGGACAGGATGACCTGGAACTTGTCCGGATCGATCTGGGCGATCAGCGCGCTGGAGTTGTCGAGCACCGACCAGATCGGGGTCGGGGTCTTGATCTTGGCCGGGTCGAAATCGATCACCGCCCCGTCCTTCAGGAACGGGCCGTCCTGGCTCGCGGGCCGGAAATCGATGTACTGCTCGCCCGCGCCGGACAGTGCCTGCACCGAGATCGCGGTGTCGACCGGAATCGAATACTTGGAGTCGATCCGCGCGGCGACCGAGATGGACTGGCCGCGGTTGGTGAGCGTGATCGAGGTGACCTTGCCGACCCGGAAGCCGCGCAAGGTGACGTCGTTGCCGGGTTGCAGGCCGCCGGAGCGGTCCAAGTTCACGGTGACCGTGTAGTTGTCCTGCAGCGGATTCACCCGCATCACATTGACCAGCAGGTAGCTCGCGCCGACCACGAGGACCAGCACCAGGCCCGCGTTGGACCAGAAGATCTTGCTGCGCAACAACTTCCCGGCCCGGCTCATCGGTGGCCTCCCTGCACGCGACCCTGGATGACCTGAAGCACCTGGAGGAAGCTGCCGACGAAGTCGTTCAGGTCGTTGGTGTCGAAGAACTTGCTGTTCGCCGGATCGGTGACCAGCCCCACATCCAGATTGGTCAGGATCACCGCGATCGCGAGGTTGCCGCCTTTGAAGGTCTCGTCCACCCTCGGTTTGACCTGGTGCACGTTCTCCAGTGCCCGCGCGAATCCGTCCCCGGTCGCGGCCAGCGCGTCCATGAGCTTGCGCAGGTTGTCCATCAGGCTCGCGAGCTGATCCGAGGACGTGTTCGCGTAGTCGCCGAGCGCCGCGCTGGTGACCGACACCTTGGCCAGCAGGTCGCCGATGGCGCGATTGTTCTCCGCGATGACGCCGATCATCTGCGGCAGCGTGTCGGCGACCTGGCCGAGTTCGTCGCGCCTGGCTTCGATGGTGTTGGCCAGCGTGCTGAAATTGCCGAGCACGCTGTCGATGCGGGCGGAGTTCTCGTTGAGGCTGCCGACCACGCCGGTCATCTCGGTGATGAGGTGCGCGAGTTGCGGGCCGCGGCCGCCGACGATCGAATCCAGTTCCGCGGCGAGTCTGCTGAGGCTGGCGATACCGCCGCCGTTGAACAGCATGGACACCGAGACCAGCAGTTCCTCGACGGTGGCGCCCGCCGAGGTCTGGTCGAGGGTGAGGGTGTCGCCGTCGGTCAGCATGGCCGTGCCGGATTCGGCCTTCGGTTTGGAGATGGCCACGAAGACGTCGCCGAGCGGGGTCGCCTGCCGCAGTTCCGCCGTGCTGCCCTTGGGCAATTCGATGTCGCGGCTGATGGACATGTCGACGACGGCCTGGAAGTTCTTGGTGGTGATGCCGGTGACGACGCCGACATCGGAACCGCCGATCTTGACCTTGGCCTGGTCGGGCAGGTTCAGCGCGTTCTCGAAAACCGCGTGCAGCGTATAGGTTTCGCCGGACTGCCCCGGCGCGGGCAGCGGCAGCGATTCGACGGTCAACCCGCATCCGGAAGTGACGGCGACCGTCGCGACTGCGGTCGCCGCGAGTAACGCCCTGCGCGCCTTCGTCATCCGTTGGCTCATTTCGTCAGTCCGAGCAGTGCGGCGGTCAGACCGTAGTCGGGACCGAAGTCCTGCATGTTGCCGGTGCGGCAGCCGTCGGACCGCATCTGGATGCGTTCGCAGAACAGGCTGATCAGTTCGCCGCTGAGCACGGTGCCGATGACCGCGTGCAGACGCAGGAACCCGCCCTCGTAGTTCATCGAGCGGTCGATGTTCTGCAACAGCATCGGCGCGACGTCGACGACCTCGGTGAGGCCGAAGGCATTGGCGCGCAACTGGTTCGTCACATTCGTCAAGCCGGTGAGGGTGCCAGACAGTTGGTCCTGGTATTCGACGAACGCCGAACTGGTGTTGTTCAGGAAGTCGTTGAGCTGCTGCAGCGTGGCCTGCAAACCGGGCGCCTGCTCGGCGAGCAGACCGGTCATCTGGGTCACCCGGTTGCTGAAATCGCGCACGGACTGGTCGTTCTCGGCCAGCATCGTGGTGAGCTCGTTCAGTTTGATGATGATGTTGGAGATGGCGTCCTTGTTGTCGATGCCGACCTTCAACGCACCCGAGAGCGCGTTGAGGGTGTCGCGCATCTTCGCGCCCTGGCCGTCGAGCATCGGATACAGCACCCGGCCCGACAGCGGCCCGAGACCTTCCTGTCCCGGTTCGGGTTTGAGGGCGGCCGCGAACTGGTCGATGGTCTTGATCATGGTGTCGAGCTCGACCGGGGTCCTGGTGCGCCGCAGCGGCAGGTGTTCGCCGTCCGCGAGGGTCGGGCCCTCGCTGTAGACGGGGGTGAGCTCGATATGGCGGTCGGTCACGATGGAGGGGGAGACGATCGCGGCGACGGCGTCGGCGGGGATCTTCACATCGCCGTCGATCGACATGTGCACCTCGATGAAGGTGCCTTTGGGCACGATCTTGTCGACCTTGCCGACCTCGAGCCCGAGGACGGTGATCGGGTTGCCCTCGTACATGCCCGCGATGTTCTCGAAGTCGGCGGTGATGCGCGTGGTGTTGCCCAGCGCGTCGTTCACCGAACCGGGCAGCAGCGAACAGCTCGCCACCGCGAGCGCGGTCGCGCCGACCATGACCGCCCGGCGCAGTGTGCGCGGCACGCGCAGTGTGCTCAGTGTGCGCAGCGATGACGCCTTCATGTTCCTGCTCATTTCTGGCACCCCTGCGCGACGTCGGCGAAGCACAACCAGTTGTCCGGGAAAAGCCACGGCAGACCCGCCTCGGCGTAGTTGCCGTTGCCCCAGGTGTTGGCCAGGTAACGGACCGACGGCGGCAGGATCGAGTACAGCCGGTCGAGGTTCTCCTTGTTCTTCTGGAGTCCCTCGCCGATCGTGTTGAGCTGGGTGAGCGTCGGGCCGAGTTGGCCGTCGTTCTGGGCGCCGATCTCCTGCAACTGCCTGGTCAAGGTGGCGACGCCGTCGAGCAGTTGCCGCAGCAACTCCTGCCGCTGCATCACCCGGTTGGCGATCGCTTCACCCTGGGTGATCACCAGCAGCACGCTGTTGCGATTGTCGGCGAGCAACTGGGTGACCTTGTTCATGTCCTTGAGCAGCGAGTCCACGTCGGCCTTGCGCGCGTCGATGACCTTGGCCAGCGCGCCGACACTGTCGAGGGCCTGGGCGACCAGCTGCGGGGAATCGCCGAGCTGCTGGTTGACCAGGTTGAGCGATTCGGCCAGCTTGCCGGTGTCGAGTTGCTCGAACTTCGGGGTGCCGATCTGCACCACGTCGGCCAGGTTGTATGGAACGGCGGTGTTGGCCAACGGAATCCGGTTGTCCTTCAACCCCGACCCGTCGCCCGGCTCCAGATCGACGTAGCGGGCGCCGAGCAGGGTGGCCATCTTGATCGACGCGCGGGCATCGGAGCCGAGCTTCACGTTCCGATCGACATTGAGGGTCAACAGCACGTGCGTGCCCTCGATCTTCGCGCCCGACACCGTGCCGACCGGCACGCCAGACACATCGACCTTGTCGCCGACCTTGATGCCCGCGGCCTGCACGAACTCCGCTTTCACGGTCTGGTCGCCGATGCCGAGCATCCGGAACACGCTGGAGATCACCAGCATGATCACGATGAAGATCGCGCCGACGACGCCGAGCCAGAAGTACTTGTTGTTCTCGAAGCGCTGCTTGAGTGTCGTCATCAGCGGCACACCGCCGAATGCGAGTTGCCGCCGATCTGGGTGAGGATGCCGCGCGGGAAGAGCACGCCGTAGAGCGAGATGTCGAGGCTGCACGCGTAGGCGTTGGCCCAACTGCCCTGCGAGGTGAACTCGCCCGCCGCGGCCAGGATCGCGGGCAGGTCGACCGCGGCCTGATCGAGCTGCGGGCCGGTGGCGATGAGCAGGCTGAGCGCCGCCGCCGTCGAATCCTGGGTGGTCTTGAGTTTGGGCTGGATCTTGCCGACCATGTCGACCAGCGACGTGGTCGCGGTCGCGATCTGCTCGGTCGACTGCTGCAGGGACTGGCCCTGCTCGTACAGTCCGCCGATCAACGCTCTGGTCTGGGTGATCAGCGTCTCCAACTCGTCACCTCGCTTCGCCAATCCGGCCATCACGCCGGACAGATTGGTGATCACATCGGTCAGGATCGCGTCGCGGCGCTGGAAGTCCGTCGCCAGCGTCGCGGCCTGGGTGATGAACGCGCTCAACGAGACCCCGTCACCCTGCAATGCCTGGATGAAGGTCTCCGACAGGCGGTTCACCTGGTCGGGCTGGAGCACCTGGAACAACGGCTGGAATCCGTTGAGCAGTGCCGAGATGTCGAAGGACGGCTCGGTGCGCTCGAGCGGGATCGACGCGTTGTTCTTCAGCGGCGCGGAACTGGCCGCCTTGCCCGGCGCCAACGCGACATAGCGCTGGCCGATCAGGTTCTGATAGCGGACCAGGGCCTTGGTGTCGTCGTACAGGGTCTGGTCGCTCTGCACGATGAAGGTGACCTTGGCGTCGTTGCGGGTGTCGAGTTCGATCTTCTCGACCTTGCCGACGCGAACGCCCGCCATGCGCACGTCGTCGCCTTCACGCAGGCCGAGCACATCGCTGAAGGTCGCCGAATAGGTCTTGGTCTCCCCGGCGACGATGCGCGCCAATGTATTCCAGACCAGCACGGTGACCAGGACCGAGACCAGCGCGAAGATGCTGAAACCGATCAGCGGTTTGCGAATGCTCATCGGCCGCCTCCGGTTTCGGTCACTTGCAGGGTGCCGTTCGCCAGCACCGAACTCAGCAGCAGATATTCGGCGGTGGTCGGTTTGCGGCCGAGCAGTTGCGCCATCGCGTCCTTACCTGCGTAGGAGATCGGTGCGGCGGCGGGTTTGGTCTGCGCGCCCGCGGCGGGCTGCGGTCCGCCCGCCGGTTGCTGTCCGCCCGCAGGTTGGGTTCCGTCGGCGGGTTGTTGGGTTCCGCCCGCGGGCTGTGGTCCGCCGAGGAGCGGCGGCAGCTGCGGGAACATGCCTTCCAGCGGCGTGCCCGCGAACGGCTTCGGCGCGTCGGACTCGGCGGGCACCGGGATCGCGGTGGTGGTCAGACCGGGCAGCATCGGCAGGCCCGCCATCGGAACCAGTGGCGGCAACCCCTGCGCGGAATCGAGCTTGCGCGGGCGCAACTTCTCCGGCAGCGGCGGGATCTCCGCGACGGCGGGCGCGGTGAAGCAACTCGGACCGGCCAGGTCGCCGTAGCGCGGGCAGTCGGCGACGGTGTTCGGCTTGTACGGGGTGAGGGTCAGGCCGAGGTTCCACACCATCTGCCTTTTCGGACCCCAGGTGAACACTGTGTTCAGCTTGGCGGCGGTCTCCCCGAGATTGAAGATCGACTGCGTGATCGACGCCGGGTCCGAGGCCATCGCGCCGATGGTGGCGTTCGTCCCCGCGGTGACTTCCTTGCCCGCGTCGGGATTGCGCGCGAACAGGTCGTTGACGGTGTCGACCGTGCTGCTCGCGCCGGTCAGCAGTTGCACGAACTGGGCGCGCTTGTCGACGATCGTGTTCGCGGTCTCAACCGAACTGCCGACCACGTCGATCAGTTCGGGAGCCGACCGGTTGAGCGCGTACAGCGAGGTCGAGAAATCGCCGAGCAGTACGCCGAGGTCGGGAATGGACTGGTCGACGGCGAGCAGCCAGCGGTCCAGGCGTTCGATGGTCGAACCCGGCATCCGGCCGCTGCCGTCCAACGCCTGCGACAGGGTGCCGAGCACCCGGCCGAACTGGACCGGATCGATCTTGTCGAACACCTTCTGCACGGCGGTCAAGGTGTCCTGTAGCGCGATGGTGCCCTGGCTGCGATCCTCCTCGATCACCGAACCCTCGTGCAGATACTGGTCGGCGGCGCCGTTGAAGACCAACTCCACCGAGGTGACCGCGAACAGGTTGCTCGGCACCACCCGGGCGGTGACATTGGCCGGGATATCGCCCGCGAACTCGGGTTTCAGCTCGATGCCGACCTTCTGGAGCTCACCCTTCGCGGCGACCTCGACCTGGTCGACGGTGCCGACCAGCACGCCGCGGAATTTGACGTCGGCATCGGAGGGCAGTCCGTCACCGGTGGTGGTGAGGTTGGCGGTCACCCTGACCTTCGGCACGAAATAGCCCTGATAGCGCGCGTACAGGAAGCCGAAGACGATCGCGAGCACCACGAGCCCGCTCACACCGGCGATCATCAACTGCCGCTGGGTGGGTCCGCGCCCACTCGGATCCAGAATCATCGCCGCGTTTCCGTCGTCGGGTCCGTCATCGCCGCATCACCCCTCGTCGCCGTCCCCGTCATCGCCGCATCACCCCGAGATCCTGATGCCGGGGTTCACGCCCCAGATCGCCAACGTCATGAACAGATCGGCGAAAACGACCAGGATGATGCACATCTTGATCGCCCGCCCGGCCGCGACGCCGACGCCCTCCGGGCCACCCGAGGCGAAGAAGCCGTAGTAGCACTGGATGAACGTGGTGATCGCGACGAACACGATCGCCTTGAGCAGCGAATACAGCACGTCGGTCGGCACCAGGAATTGGTAGAAGTAGTGCTGGTAGGTGCCCGACGCGGTGCCGCCGATCAACTGCACGGTCACCGAGCAGGAGATGTAGGCCATCGCGAGGCCGAGGCAGTACAGCGGCACGATGGCGACGACCGCCGCGAAGATCCTGGTGCTGACCAGGTACGGCAGCGGCCGGATGGCGATGGATTCGAGCGCGTCGATCTCCTCGGAGATGCGCATGGCGCCCAGTTGCGCGGTGAAGCGACAGCCCGCCTGCGCGGCGAAGGCCAGCGCCGCGAGCAGCGGGCCGAGTTCGCGGGTGGTGGCGAAGGCGGAGATGGCGCCGGTGATCGGACTCAGGCCGAGCAGGTTCAGCGAGGTGTGGCCCTGGATGCCGACGGTCATGCCGCCGAACGCGCTCAGGATGACGACGACGCCGATGGTGCCACCGCCGACGATGAGGTTGCCGTTTCCCCACGTGACGTCGGAGAGCAGCCGCCACACTTCCTTCGGGTACTGCCGCAGCGCCAGCGGGATCGAGCCGAGCGAGCGCAGGAAGAAGAAGACCTGGTGGCCGAGCCTGGTGAGCATGTCCACCGGCGCGTTCACGGTGCGCTTGAGCATGTTGATCGGCCGCAGCAGCGGCGGAACGTAAGTCGACGACACGGCTCACACCACCTGCGGGGGGAACATCGCGCTGTAGATCTGGGTGATGATCAGGTTCACGCCGAACAACATGATGGCCGAGCTGACCACCGCGGAGTTCACCGAGTTGGCGACGCCGCCCGGTCCGCCGCGCGTGTTGAGTCCGGTGTCGCAGGCGATGATGGCGGCGAGCAGACCGAAGATCAGGGACTTCACGAGTGCGACGAGCAGGTCGCGGGTGACGGCGAACGAGGAGAAGGTGCCGACGTAGGAACCGGGCGTGCCGCCCTGGGCGAAGATGTTGAAGATGTAGCCGGTGAGGAAGCCGACGAAGACCACGAAACCGCAGAGCAGGACGCTGACCAGCATCGCCGCGCCCAGGCGCGGGGCGACCAGCCTGCGCATGGGGTCGACGCCCATCACCTTCATGGCGTCGATCTCCTCGCGGATGGTGCGCGAGCCGAGGTCGGCGCAGATGGCGGAGCCGACCGCGCCCGCGATCATGAGCGAGGTGACCAGCGGCGCCCCCTGCTGGATGATGCCGAGTCCGTTGGCCGCGCCGATGAACGAGGTCGCGCCGACCTGACCGGCGACCGCGCCCACCTGAATCGAGACGATCACGCCGATCGGAATGGCGACCAGCAACGTCGGGGCGGCGGCGACACTGGCCATGAACGCGCATTGCCGGACGAACTCGTCGAATGGGAAACGCCTGCGGAAGATGGCCACGAACAACTCGGCGACGGCAGCGAATCCCATGGTGATCTGCCTGCCGAAGGTCTCCAGCGAACGTTTGGGGTGATCGGCCCAATACGCCCGCGTCCAATCGACCGCTTCACCTAACCGTGATCCCGCGGGTGGACTCTTGGTCGATTGCACTCGCTAACCCCTCTCGACGCCGGTTGGCCGCCCCGACGACTTGTTTGCTTGAGGCACCTTACTACGTAGTAAGCCAGAACACAGCATCCCTGTGTGATTGCCGTCATAGATAGTTGTCACGCCGTCGCAATCACCCTCGTATAGTGCGCTGACCTTGGGGCGAACCCCAAATCCGGGGGGTCGAATCCTAGTGCGGGTTACAGCCGACCGGGGGCGAAGTATGCCTTACCGGCCATTTCCAATACAATTGCACGGACTTTATTCATCCAAAATAACGTCTGTTTTCCGGCCACAATTACGGGATACGAACTTGGTTCCGAAACACAAAGCGCGGCGCGCTCGATGTCATGTCGATAGTGCCTCGCTATGACCAGCTGACAGGTTCGAACGTACCGGACCGAGACGCGCCCGAGACCGAATACTGACACGATGTATGCGACAGATTGATATCGTGCGGACTTCCAACACCTGGAGGGACATGTTCAGCAAACTCGCCAAGGCGGCGAACGCCGTCTTCGCCGTAGCCCTCGGCGCGGCACTGCTCGGTGCCGGCACCGCGGACGCCGCGGGTCCGCCGGTGATCGGCGGTGGTTCCGGCATCATCATCGACAACCTCTACGAATGCACGGTTACCACGGTCGGATACGACGGAGCGGGCAGGCTGGTCGGACTCACCGCCGGACACTGCGGCGACCCCGGATCCCAGGTGTACGCGGAATCCGATCGCAACGCCGGACAGATCGGGCGATTCGTCTACTCCAACCACGATCTCGACTACGCGGTCATCCAGTTCGACCCGGCCGCCATCGCGCCGGTCAACCGGGTCGGCAACGTCACCATCACCGGCCTCGGCGGGCCCGCCCAGTTCCCCATGATCGTCTGCAAGGAAGGCCGCACCACGGGCAACACCTGCGGCATCGCCTGGGGCGACGTCTTCGGCACCAATATCGAGACCTGGAGCCAGATGTGCGTGGTCGAGGGCGACTCCGGCGCGCCGGTTGTCGTCGGGTCGACGCTGGTCGGCATGGTGAACGCCTACCTGGCGGTGGCCTGCTTCGGGCCCGAGGTCGGCACGAACATGAGCACGATCATCGGTGACATCAACGCGCGCGGCGGTGTCGGCGCCGGGTTCCGGCCCATCTAGACGCGATATCCGTCGAGTCACTCGACAGCACTCCGAAATGAGCGGGCGCCGAACGCGCCCGCTCATTCGCGTTCATGGCACGAGAGCCGCCGATCGGGCCTGGACCGAGGACCACGCCCGTACTGGGCACAGGGCCGGATGTCCGCATGAACGACATCACATTCTCAGCTCGAGCCACACGCTGAACCGCATGTCTCATGTCGACGAATCGGAACCGAGCGAGCGAGCGGGTGCGAGCGCGGGGCCGACGACCGCGCACTGCGGCAGGCAGTCGACGCGATCAGGTTCCGGTGCGCGCCGGGGCGGCCGCAGCAGTCCCGCAGCCAGCGCGGCACCCGCCGCGAGCAGGCCGACGCAGATCCACATAGCGACCTCGAATCCGGCGTCGAACTCGGACGGGTCGGACAAAGCGCCCGACAAACCGGCCAGGCCCGGAAGCGCGGCGACCGCGAGCAGTTGCGCCGTCCTGGCCACCGCGTTGTTGACGCCCGAGGCGATACCGGCCTCGCTCGCGGGCACGGCGCCGAGCACCGCACCGGTCAACGGCGCGACCAACACCGACAGTCCGAGGCCGAAGACGAGCACGCCGGGCAGCACGTCGCGCCAGTACGAGGTGTCGGCGCCGATGCGGGTGAGCAGCACCAGTCCGGCCGCGGCCACCAGCGGACCGACCGTCATCGGCAGTCGCGGGCCGTGCGCCTGCGCCCAGCGACCCGCGGGCGCCGACAAGGCCAACATGATGAACGTGATCGGCAGCGTCGCCACCCCGGACAGCAATGGCGAATAGCCCGCGACCAGCTGCAATTCCAGGACCAGCAAGAAGAACACGCCGCCGAGCGCCGCGTACACCGCGAGGGTGACCAGGTTGGCGGCCGTGAACACCCGACCGCCCGGGCCCGCGAACAGCGCGGGCGGCACCAGGGGATGGTCGCTGCGCACCTCGACCACCACGAAGGCCGCGAGCAGCAGCACGCCGAGCGCGACCAGCGCGGGATTCCCGTCGATCAGCCCGAAGGTGAGCGCGCCGAGCGCGAGCGCGACCACGACCGCGCCGGGAATGTCGGAGCGCGGCGCGGCGTCGGGATCGCGGCTCTCCGGCACGTGCCGCAGCGCCACCGCGACCACAACCATGACCAACGGCACATTGATGAAGAACACGGCCTGCCAGCCCGCGACGCCGATCAACCAGCCGCCGACGAACGGGCCGAGCGCGCCCGCGACACCGCCGAAGCCGGACCACAACCCGATCGCCGCGCCGCGGTCGCGATCATCGATCGAGGCGGAGATCAGCGCGAGACTGCCCGGCGTGAGCATGGCGCCCGCCACACCCTGCAGGAGGCGGGCCGCCACGAGCATCTCGATGTTCACGGCCGCACCGCACAGCACCGAGGTCAGCGCGAAACCGATCGCCCCGTACACGAAGACCTTGCGCCTGCCGAGCCGGTCGCCGAGCGATCCGCCGAGCAGGATGAACGAGGCCAGCGTGAGGGTGTAGCCGTTGAGGGTCCATTGCAGACCTGCCACGTCGGTGTCGAGGGATTCACCGATCCGCGGCAGCGCGATATTGACCACGGTCGCGTCCAGCGCGGCGACCGAGGATCCGAGGATCGTGGCGAGCAGGATCCAGCGACCCGAGGCGGACCCGAGCCGGGGGAGCTGCGCGGTGCTGCTCACCGCTCCAAACTAGTCCCCGGCGCGGGAAGCGGTCAGAGTTCCTCGACGCAGACGACGAACTTGCGTTCCTTGTAGGTGAATCCGGTGCCGCTGCCGCACGAGCCCGGATCGGAGGAGCCCTGCTGGATGTTCACCACCCGGATCGGCTGGGAGCCGCGCTCGGAGCAGTCGATGCGCTTGGGGTCGTCGCCGCCGACATCCATGCAGCCGCCGACCACCCAGTCGATGTCGAGGCAGTACGCGCCCTGTTCGACGCCGTTGAGGGTTTCGGCGTAGTAGTTGTCGCGGTCGCCGACGCAGCCGGAACTCGTCGTGGCCTTGCCGATGATCTTGTAGTTCGAAGCGCGGCTGCCGCAGGACGCCTTGGTAATGGTGGCGTTGCTCATGGTGCCGCCGAGGGTCACGCAGTCGCCGACGCCCGCCTGGAAATCGGTATTGCCGCCGCGCGAACTGGTGGTCGGCCTGCTCGACGAGGTCGGCCTGCTCGACGAGCGCGGCGACGAGGTCTTCGGAGTGCTCGTGTTGACCGCGTCGATGGTGCCGTTGTCGATGGCGGGTTGCGCGGTGCCATCGATGGTGGAGCTACATCCGACCACGAGGGCGAGCGCCGCCGCCACGGCGCCGACGCCGAGGGTGATACGACCTATGAGCATGTGACGAGACACGAAACAGTCCTCCCGAGCTGTAACGCTCCGAACTCATACACCCCCGTAAGAATCCGAAGTTGATCTACTGTTGCTTCCAATATCCAGCAATGCATACACCATCGTTAACGCGGGCGTCGAGTCGAACTCGCGATGGGGTGGTCTGTCGAACTCGCGATGGGGTGGTCTGTCGAACTCGCCATGGGGTGATCTGCCGAACGCGCGGTGACCGTGGTGTGCACCGACGCCACGCCGGGTTGACCTCGCGTGATCACCGGACCGATGGTGGCGACCTTTGAACGGACACCGCCCGAGTCTCGACGTGGGCACCGCCGACACCTGCCCCCGGTTCGAGTCCACAGCGACCGCCGAGTCGGACGTGCGCGGTCGGACACTCGAACCGTGGCGTCCGCTCGACCGTAGGTATGGGTATGGACAGCGCTCTACGCACCGCGCCGCGGACCCCGCGGCTGGCAGGTCTGCACGCACTCGCGGCAGGCGTCGACTACGCCCGGTACTTCCGGTGGCGGCGCGCGCGGGAGGGCGATCCGTTCTTCGTCCGGTTCCCCGGACTCGGATCGGCGCTGTTCACCGGGACTCCGGAAGGGGTCGCGCAGGTCTTCCGCGCGCCAACCGAACTGTTGGAGCCGCCGCGACCCAATCCGATCGAGCCGATGGTCGGGACCGCGTCGCTGATCCTGTCCTCGGGTGCGCGGCATCGGCGCGACCGCGCCCTGCTCGCCCCGGCGTTCCATCGCACGCGGATCCGCGGGTACGGGCGGATCATCCGGGATTCGGCGGTGGCCGAGCTCGACGGCCGCGAGCAGGCGTGGCGCCCGGGCGCCAGGGTGAACTCGCGGACGGCGGCGCGCGCCATCACATTGCGCGTCATTCTCGGTGCGCTGTTCGGCGACGACGATCCGGTGCGCCGCGACCGGTACGCGACCGCTGTCGCCGAATTCCTCGACGCCTTCTCCGGCCCGCTGATGCTGGTGCCCGCGCTGCGCGTCGGAGCCTTCGGGCACGCGCCGTGGGACCGGTTCCGTATCGCGCGGGAGCGCCTCGACGACCTCATCCGCGCTGATATCGCTCGCCACAGGGCGGGTGCTGCGGGTGCGGACGGCATCCTCGCCACCCTGCTCGCGACGCGCTACGAGGACGGCGGTGCGCTATCGGATGACGAGGTGTGCGAGCAGGTCCGCACGCTCGTGGTCGCGGGTCACGAGACCACGGCGACGAGTCTGGTGTGGGCGCTGTTACACCTGCATCGCGAACCCGCCGTGCTGGACCGGGTGCGCGCCGAGGTGCGCGCGGCGGGCGACGACGATCCGGCAACCCTCGCGGCGCTGCCATACCTGGAGGCGGTCTGTCAGGAGACCTTGCGCCTGCATCCGCCGGTGCCGATCGTGCTGCGCGGGCTCACCGGCCCGCTGGAGGTGCGTGGCGTCGAACTCGACGCGGGTGACACGGTGGGGATCGCCGTACCGTTGCTGCATTCCGATCCCGAGGTATGGACCGACCCGCACCTGTTCCGTCCCGAGCGGTTCCTCGAGCGCCGCTACGGCCCGTTCGAGTTCGCGCCGTACGGCGGCGGGCACCGGCGCTGCGTCGGCGCGACGCTGGCCGACTACGAGTTGCGGATCGTGCTCGGCACCATCCTGAACCGGGTCCGACTCGTGTTGACACCGCGATACGCGCGCGGGCCGATGCCGCTGTCGGTGCCGCACAACATCGCGACGGGACCGCTGCGCGCGATCCCCTTCGATGTGGTCGCGTGATTTCAGTCACGAAAGTGTTTGTGAGCGGCGGAAACCGGACGGACCGTAGGTTGCTCGGCGGACACTGACGCACCTGCGCTACCGGCGCTTTTCGCCAAAGTCGCACCCTTCCAACGAGATATGTGTGACAGAGCACACTCGATAGTCACACCGCATCAATCTCGCGGGGCACTGGCTTCCCGCCATGACGGACGGTAGGAAAGACGAGGGTCGGGGCGATAAACCCGCGAGGCCGCCGCGCGCGGACCTCGCGCTGCACCCACGAGCGCTTTCGCAGGCTCCACGCCAATGAGATATCCCGAGCGCGTCACGAGCGTGCGCGGGGGTAGGAAATGGACGAGAAACCTATGCATGTCGCTTTCCCCAACAGAACGCCGTCGAATCCCGCGCGCGCCAAGCGGCGCGGTCGCCGGGTCAGCCGGACCGTTCTATTGTCGGCGGCGATCGCGGCGGCAGGCGCCATGATCGTCGCTCCCGCCCATGCCGAACCGATCCTGCCCGGCTTCGGCACGGGCTCCGCCTCCGGCGCGGGTGCGGGCGCGGCCACCGAACCGACGCCGCAGGCCAACTTCGCCCCGCCGAACATCAATATCGCCGACGGCGAGACGGTCGGCGTCGCGCAGCCGATCATCATCAACTTCAAGGAGCCGATCGCCGATCAGGCCGCCGCCGAGCGCGCCATCAAGATCACCTCATCCAAGTCGGTCCCGGGACACTTCACCTGGCGCGGCGACAAGCAGGTGCGCTGGCGGCCCAACGACTTCTGGCCGGACAACACCGACGTGAAGGTCGAGGCGGGCGGCACGACCAGCGCCTTCCACATCGGTGACGCGCTGGTCGCCACCGCCGACGACAGCACCCACACCATCACCATCACCCGCAACGGCGAGGTGGTGAAGGAAATGCCCACCTCGATGGGCAAGACCAAGCACGAGACCCCCAACGGCATCTACTACGTGGGCGAACAGCTGCGCAAGATGGTGATGGACTCCTCGACCTACGGCGTGCCGGTCACCGCGCCCGAGGGCTACAAGATCGACGTCGAGTACGCGACCCGCCTGTCCAACAGCGGCATCTTCGTGCACGCCGCCCCGTGGTCGGTGGCCCAGCAAGGCGTGTCGAACGCCAGCCACGGCTGCCTCAACGTGAGCACCGACAACGCGCGCTGGTTCATGGAGAACACCCGCAAGGGCGATCCGGTCATCGTGGTGAACACCTCGGGCGGCACGCTCAACGCCGGCGACGGCCAGGGCGACTGGAACTGAGACCGACTCCGCCACACCGATAGTCGATACCGAGAACCCGTAAGCCAGAACGGCCTACGGGTTTTTCGGCTATTCAGCGGCGCTACGGCCGTCGTCGCGTCCGGATCACCAGATCTTCACGCGCTCAGCGGGTTCCAGGTAGAGCGCGTCGCCCGGTCGCACCTCGAACGCCTCGTGGAAGCTGTCGATATTGCGAACCACGGCGTTGCAGCGGAACTCCGGCGGGGAATGCGGATCGACCGTGAGCCTGCGAATGGCCTCCTCGGCGCGCGCCTTGGTGCGCCACACCTGCGCCCAACCGAAGAACACGCGCTGCAGACCGGTGAGCCCGTCGATGACCGGCGGCTCCGCGCCGCCGAGCGAAATCCGGTACGCGGCAAGGGCGATGGAGAGCCCGCCGAGGTCACCGATGTTCTCCCCGATGGTGAACTCGCCGTTGACGGTGTGCTCGTCGGGCAGGTCCTGCGGGGACAGCACGTCGTACTGTGCGATGAGCGCCTTTGTGCGCTTGCCGAATTCGGTGCGGTCCGCGTCGGTCCACCAGTCGACCATATTGCCGTCGCCGTCGTACTTGGCGCCCTGATCGTCGAATCCGTGGCCGATCTCGTGACCGATGACCGCGCCGATGCCGCCGTAGTTCGCGGCGTCGTCGGCGTTCATGTCGAAGAACGGCGGCTGCAGGATCGCGGCGGGGAAGACGATCTCGTTCATGCCAGGGTTGTAGTAGGCGTTGACAGTCTGCGGGGTCATGAACCATTCGTCGCGGTCCACCGGGCCGCCGAGCTTGGCCAGGTCGCGATCGTGTTCGGCCGCGTACCCGCTGCGGTAGCTGGCGAGCAGATCCGCCGGGTCGACGGTGACCGCGGAATAGTCGCGCCAGCGGTCCGGATACCCGATCTTCGGCGTGAACTTCTCGAGCTTCGCCAGCGCCGCCTTGCGGGTTTCGGGCCCCATCCATTCGAGGTCGGCGATATTGCGCCGGTACGCCTCCTGGAGATTGGCGACCAACTCGATCATCCGCGTCTTGGCCTGCGGCGGGAAGTGTTCGGCCACATAGAGTTTGCCGACCGCTTCGCCGAGCAGTTCCTGCACCAGCGAGACGCCGCGCTTCCAGCGCTCCCGGTTCTCCTGCGCGCCGGTGAGGGTGCGACCGTAGAAGTCGAAGCTCTCCTCGACCATCGCGTCGGTGAGATGCGCGGCGCGCGCACGCAGCACCCGCCACGCCGCCCACGCCCGCCAGTCCTCGAGCGAGGCCTCCGACCAGATCCGCGCGAACGCGCGCAGGTAGTCGGGCTGGCGGACCACGAGTTCGGCCAGGATCTCACGACCCGAGGCGCCGATCCCCTCGGCCAGCGCGTCCGACCAGGCCACCCAGTCGAATTCGGGATGGTCGGCGACCAGCGACTCGAACGTGACGAGGTTGTAGCTCAGCTCGGCGTCGCGGCGGCGCACCACATCCCAGTGCCCTTCGGCGAGCTTGCGCTCGAGTTCGACCACGCGGGCAGCGACGGACTCGGGATCGGCGGGCAACAGGTCGGCGACCCGCGCGTCGGCGGCGGCGAGGGCGAAGACGCGAGCGATGTGCGCGGTGTACTTGGCGCGGATCTCGGCGAACTCGTCCTGGCGGTAGTAGGACTCGTCGGGCAGGCCGATGCCGGACTGACTGGCGTGCAGCAGGTAGCGGCTGGAGTTCTTGTCGTCGGTGTCGACGTAGCAGGCGATCGCGCCGCCGACGCCGGTGCGCTGCAGCCGTCCGAGCAGTGCCGCGAACGCGCCGCGATCGGTGACGGCGGCGATATCGGCCAGCTCTCCCGCGATCGGGCCGAGACCGGCGGCGGCGATCGCGTCGGTGTCCATGAAGGCGGCGTACAGGTCACCGATCTTGCGGGCGTCACTGCCCGGTGCGGCCTGCGCATCGGCGGCGGCGAGGATGATCCGCTGCACGTCGAGTTCGGCCTGGTCGTGCAGGATGCGGAAGGCGCCGTCGACGGCACGGTCGGCCGGGATCGCGTGTTCGGTCAACCATTTGCCGTTGACATGCGCGAACAGGTCGTCCTGGACCCGGATTGCGTCGTCGAGGTGGGACAGATCGATACCGGAGGGACTGATCAGCTCGGAAGTCACGATCTCCAGTATGCCGAGAACCGCGGATTCGGGGTCGGTGGTTGGCCCCGGCCGCGAGCGCGGCCGGGGGAAGGAGGGTGGTCAGACGGACAGGGTTGCCCGGTCGAATTCGCCGTCATGCACGCCGGCGACGAAGGCGTCCCATTCTTCGGGGGTGTAGGTGAGGGTGGTGTGGCCGTGACGAAGGGTGGTCGTACCGTCGGCGCCGGTGCGGGCGATCAGGCGATCGGCCGGTCGGCCGGTCGTGAGCAGGCCGAGGAACAAGGTCCACTCGTTCGCGGTCACGGTGATGATCGGCTCGTCGCCGGGGCGGTTGGCCGGATCGCGGCGGTATTTGCTGTCACGGATCAACACCGCGTCACCGACGAAACGAACCTCGACACATTGATTGCCGTTGTTTGACTTTGTCGATGTGAACCAGCCGGTACAAACCGACCGGAGGGTTGCGGTGGTGGTCATGGCCGGATTTTACACCCCGGCATAATTTCTTATGAGGGCCAGTGAATCGGCGCGACTGAGCGACTGATCACGCGCGCGCACATAAGCGAAGCCCAGGTCACGCACCAGATCCGGATCATCGACGGCGCCGCCGAACACCGCGCTCTCCACCCAGCCGAAGGTCGGCAACCGCTCCCCGGAGAAATCGATGAGATGAAAACTCGAACCACCCAGAATCGAACCCGCGGTCGCGCTGAACGGAATGATCCTGACCTCGATATTGTCGAGTTCTTCCAGCAGCCGGGCGAGATGTTCGAGTTGTCCGCGCAGAATATCGGGGCCGCCGGTCTGCTGTAGCAGGGTGCCCTCGCCGATCACCGCGGTCAGCTCGACCCGCTGGGCGCCGCGCAGCCGCGCCTGCCGCCGCAGCCGGATCGAAACCAGCTGTTCCACCTGCACCGGCCGGATCATCACATCGGCGCTGATCAGCGCCCGCGCGTAGGGTTCGGTCTGCAACAGACCCGGCACCACGAGACTGTCGTAGCTGCGGATGCTCTGCGCGCCGTATTCCATGCCGTAGAGCCGCTGGAGTTCGGGACCGATCAGCGCCGAGGACTTCGTCCACCAGCCGCGCTGTTTGCTGAAATTGAGCAGGGCCAGCAATTCGGCGCGATCCTCGGCGTCGACCTCGAGGATTTCGAGCACGGGACCGATGGTGTTCGCGGTGAGAACACGACGGCCCTTCTCCACGTGCGACCAGTTCGCGGGCGTGAACCCGACCCGTTTGGCGAAGGTCGCGGAGTCGAATCCGCACTGTTCACGCAGCTCACGTAGTCGGAGCACCAGTTCCCAACGGGCGACGGTCGGTGAGACGGGTGCCATGCGGAGGATGCTACGCGCTGCCGACTCACCCGCGTGTGACTATTGTCAATCGAGTTGCGCGGGGCTACGCTCCGCAGTAGCTGAGAAGTCACTGCTCCGGAGTAGCTGAAGGTCACTGCTCCGGAGAAGCCGCAGATTCACCCGTCACGTCGAATCGAGACGAGGTCAGTCATGATCGAACGCAGTGAACGACTATCCGGCACCGCAACACCCGACCGACCGACCTCCGCCGCACCACCCACCGCGGGCGAATACACCGCGATCCAGGACGCCTTCGTCCGTTGTCGCGCCTACCGCAAGGACCACGGACTCTTCGCGGTCGTAGAACCCGCGCTCGGGCGCATCATGCTCGAAATCGGCGCGGTCGGCGCGGTCGTGGTGCCCGCCGCGCTCGGCGCACGGGTCAGGGAGACGCTGCGCGCCGACGGCAGGCCGTCACCGGGACCGATCATCACCCACCCGCGCTCGGACCGATGGACCTTCCTCACCGGCCCGACCGACAACTCCTACCTGGATATGACTCTGTTCGCCGACCTGTTCCGGGTCTGCGCCGCGCTCGCGCTGCCCGGCAGCCGGATCGTGTTGCCATCGCCCGCCGACGAACTCACCGGCTACCGCGACTGGATCGCGCCGCCGCTGGGCGACTACCGCCCCGACCTCGCCGAGGTGATAGCCGCCACCAGGTCTTGCGCGACGCCCGCGGCTAAGGGGTCGGCCGCGGGGTGAGCGTGATGCTGTACTTGTCCTCGATGTTCTGCTGGAAATCCCGCTCGCACTGCTCGATCTTCGCTTGATCGCCGCCCGCGTTGCTGAGGCAGTCGACATAGTCCGTGCCGCCGATTTCCTCGAAGAAGCGGAAGCCGAGGACGGCGATCACGGAGGCGGCGACGATCCCGATGATGCCGAGGATCAGGCCCGCGACCGCCATGCCTGCGCCCGCTCCGGTGCCGCGCCGGGACTTGACCAGGGCGATGATGCCGAAGATCACCGCGAAGAGCCCGAAGACGAACCCGCCGAACACCACGAGCAGGCCGAGGATGGCGAGTATGCCGAGAACCAGGGCGGTGATCGCCATGCCCTTGCCCTTCGGCGACTCCTGCCAGTACTGGCCGCCGCCCGGAGGCGGGTACTGGCCGGGCGGAGGCGGCGGGTACTGGCCCGGTGGGTACTGGCCCGGCGGCGGATATTGCGACATGGACGTCCTCTCAGTCGGTGCCGCGGGCGAAATCACTCACGCGGGATACTGCCTACTGATCGCATTCCCTTCGCCGCGATGTTAATGCGGCCGCCCGGACGCGCGCGGCGTACGAGTGCCGTGCCGGGTCGGGTCGCGGCCTCAGGAACCGCCGAGTCGGGCGTGCATCTCCCACACCAGCACCTCGGCGGGTCCGCGCGCGATGACGCGCTGACCGCCGGTCCTGGTCAGCCGGACCGCGTCGCCTTCGTAGAGGGTGCCGACACTCTCCATCTCCACCTCGCCCGACGCCACGAACACGTGGGTGTACGGCGCGTCGGGCAGATCCACGCCGTGTTCGGGATCGCCTGGCATCCGCGCGACGTGCAGCGCCGAATGACTGCTGTTGATCGTGATGGCGGTGCGATCGCGGTAGCGCGGCAGCCCCGAGGCCACCGTCACCAGTTTGCCGCTCGCCAACTCGTCGTCGATCTCGAGCTGCTGGTAGCCGGGGTCGACGCCGGGTTCGTCGGGCACCACCCACATCTGGACGAAGTGCACCGGGTCGGCGTGGACGGGCGAGCCGTCGACCCGCCACGCGTCGTTCTTCTCCGAGTGCATGATGCCGGTGCCCGCGCTCATCCGCTGCGCGAGACCCGGATAGATGACACCACTGTGCCCGAGCGAATCCTGATGGACCAGACTGCCGTCGAGCACCCAGGTCACGATCTCCATGTCCCGGTGTGGGTGGGTGTCGAAGCCCTTGCCGGGCGACACCACGTCCTCGTTGTTCACCAGCAGCAGGCCGTGATGGGTGTTGTCGGGATCGTAGTGCTCCCCGAAGGAGAACGAATGCTTCGAATCCAGCCAGGAGACGCGGGTCTTCATGCGGTCGCCGCCGCGATGGACATCGATGTGTGGTGTCGTGAGTGTGGACATCGTGGTCCTCCTCTCGGGACCGTGCACCGATCACCTTTCAGGGTAGGAGTACGTACGGGGCGGTACTCCGAATTCCTAGTAAATTGTGCTGCACTCGGCATTTTACGCGAGCGACCAGCGGGTGAACGGCAGGCGAGCAGTACCAACCGGTATGTCGAATCGAAGCGCGGCGACGTAAGGTACCGCGACAGCGATTCCGAATACTCCAACATAGATGCGTAACGTGATGCGGCACAACGTAACCGGAGGTGACAGCCAGATGCGGTCCGAGCAACTCCGCGGCATCGAGCGCGAACTCCGCGCCGCCGCGCACACCGACGGTATCGGTGATTTCGTGGTCGGCGTCGCCGTATTCCGCGACGGCAAACTCCTGGTGGTCCGGCGAGTTCCGGACGACTATTACGGCGGCATGTACGAACTGCCGGGCGGCGGCGTCGAATCCGGGGAGAGTTTCGCCGAATGCGTGACACGTGAACTGTTCGAGGAAACCGGACTGCGTGTGCGCGAAATCACCGAATTCCTCGGCGCCATCGACTACGCCACCAGGAGCAAGGCCAGGGTGCGCAAATTCAGCTTCGTCGTCGACGCCGACGCCGGACAGGTCGAACTCGCGCCGGGCGAACACGACGCACACGCCTGGATCGGCGCCGACGACCTCGACCGGCTGCCCATGGCGCCCGACACCCGGCAAATCATCGGCGCGCTGATCGAATCGCTCGATCCGACCCGCCCCGGATGAGCGAACAGGCCACCCGAGCGGGCAGAATCGGCGACGTGTCCACCGGTCACCCACCAAGCCCGCTACCGGCAGGCGAGCGCGCGACCGCCTGGCTGACCGCACTGCGCGAACATCCGGCCGCCGCCCGCCTGTCCGCAGTGCGCTTCGCCGGACAATTCGGCGACGGCATGTTCCAAGCCGCCCTGTCCGGCGCCATTCTGTTCAACCCCGAACGCGAAACCGACCCGCTGGCCATCGCCGCCGGATTCGCCGTACTGCTCCTGCCGTACTCGCTGATCGGACCGTACGCGGGCGCACTGCTCGACCGGTGGGACCGCCGCAACGTGCTGCTCGTCGCCAACGCGCTGCGCGCCGCGCTGATCGCGCTCGCCGCCATCGGACTGCTCGCGGGCATCGGCGAGACACCGCTGCTGCTGCTCGCTCTCGCCGTCGTCGGAGTCAGCCGATTCGTGCTGTCCGGGGTATCGGCGGCGCTACCCCGGGTGCTCGCGCCGAACTGGCTGGTGCCGATGAACTCGCTGCTCGCGACCGTGGCCTCCGGCTGCGCGGGCGTCGGAGCCGCCGCCGGTGTCGCGATCATCGGTGTGATCGGCGCGGGCGACCGCGGCTCGGCCGTCGCCGTCGCCGTCAGCGCCTGCGGGTCACTCGTGAGCATCGCCGTCGCCACCCGCTTCGGCGCGCGCGTCCTCGGACCCGAACCCGGAACGGCGGTCGCGTACAGCGCGGTCAAGGCGATCGCCACCGGACTGCGCACCGGCGCCACAGCGGTATGGCAATCCGCCCAGGTCACCACCGCGATGATCGGCATCGGCGCGCACCGTGTCGTGTTCGGCGCCAACACCCTCGTCATGGTGCTCGTGCTGCGACAGAGCTCCGGCGGCGACGGCGGACTGATCGGATTCGGCGTCGCCATCGGCGCCACCGCCGCGGGCATGCTCGTCGCCGCCGTCGTCGCGCCGCTGCTGATCCCGCGCATCGGCAGACCGGGAGCGGTACTCACCGGACTCGGCGTCGCGCTCGTCGTCCAACTGACCCTAGTCACCCCCATCGCCGTCGCCGACCCTGGCCCCGCCGCCCACCGCGCCCATGAACTGCTGCTCGTCGGTGCGTTCCTGTTCGGCCTCGCGGGCCAGACCATCAAACTCGCAGGCGACGCCACCATGCAGATCGAGATCGACGACGCCAGACGCGGACAGGTCTTCGCACTCCAGGACACCGTCTTCAACATCGCGTTCGTACTCGCCATCGCCGCTGCCGCGAGCGTCATCCCCTCGGACGGCCGCTCCCTGCCGCTCGTCCTCACCGGCGCCGCCGTCTATGGCGGTGGCATCGCGGCGGTGCTGGCCACATTGCGGCGCGGGCGGTCGGCGCCGCCGCGCGCAGGCTGCCCCTAGGCCGACCCGGTTCAGCCGGTGCGGTCGTCCGCCTCGAAGGAACCCTCCAGCAGGCGACCGCGCTGATCGGGGAGCGGGCCGGTGTGTTCCATCAGCTCATCGGCATCCCACGGACGGACCGCGGATTCGGGACGAGTGACCGGATACTCCGATAACACGTCAGTCAGCCCGTTTATGAACAGTTTGTTCGATTCCGGACCTGCATCCGGTACAGGATCGGTGCGCACGATCCACGCCAGCGGCTCCCGCTCGGCGTCCTCCGGCGAACCCGTGATGCGGTGCTCCCAAGTGCCGAGCCCGGAAGGGTCGGTATAGAAATGGTCCAGCAAGCCGTCGTCGTCGAGATCGAGCGCGGCGATATCGGCGACACCCGAGCCGTCGGGATCCCACAGCGCGTCATCGGCCAGACCGTCACCGTCGAAATCCAGCCGTACCGCGTCGGATGTGCCGGTCCGGGCCAGATCCAGATCCGCTTCCGACGACCACACCGTGATCTCGCCGTCCCCGGTGCCGAACACATACTCGATCTCGCTCATACGAACTTGGACGCAACCACCCGCCTACCGGTTCCGTGTTGTGTTTCTTGGCGTCGCCCCCGGCCCGGGGTTCCCAAACGCCGGACCACAACCGAAACCACCACAGCGCTCCCCTGGCTGAGCCCGAGGGGGCACCGAAGGTGCCCGGTTCGCGGCCGTCTCGCGTCCGAGCGGTCGAAGCGCACGCGACGAAGTCGCAAGTCTCGACCGCTCGGACGCGAGACATAAAGGGCCGCGAACCCGCGGCGCCGCAGGCGACGCAAAATAGACACAGTGGGGTAGGTTGATCTTCCTGTGGTCCGAATCGACAGGGGGTCAACGGACATGGGTCTGCTGCTGCGGAACCTGGAATCGCCTGCGCTCGTTGGTGTGGCCCTGTTGGGGGCGTTGTCGCTGCCTGCGCCGAGCGCGCATGCGGGGCCCGCGCCGTGGGCGCCTCCACCGGTGAACGTGTGCGGAGAAGTGGGGTTCGACCCGCTGGTGCGCAAGCCCGATCCGAATGCTCCATTGCCGCCGCCGATCCAGATTCCGCCGCAGATCGACATACCCATTCCGTGGCCGGAGATCACGCCGGTGCCGCCGGATCCGGCGCAGGACAACACCCGGATCGTGCCCGAGCCGCTGCCCATTGATCCCTGTCACAATCCGTGTCCGGACGTGCGGGACAGTCAGAAGCCCGACAAGCCCGACAAGACCGAATCCGCGGTCGCACCGGATACCGGATCAGGGTCGGGTTCGAGTTCTGGATCGGGTTCCGGGTCGGGCTCGAGTTCCGGGTCGGGCTCGGGGTCGGGCTCGAGTTCCGGGTCGGGCTCGGGGTCGAATTCGGGATCGGGCACGTTCGCATTGCCGAAAATCACCGTCCGGCCCGACATCGAGCCGATCCCGATACCGATACCGGGGGAGGCGGGCGATCCTCCGCAGCCCGCACCGCCGCGCGTGACGCCCGCGTCCGAACCCGGTCCCGTGGCCGAGGCGGTGACGCGGCCGCATGTCGAATCGGTGGAGCTGGTGAAGCAGATCACCGGGCACGGCTCGGAGAACCGCACCGATATGCGTTGGCAGGTGGACGGAACCGACCTCGGACTCATGTGGGAGACCGAACCGGGCAAGGTCGCGGTGGTGTTCGGCGACACGTTCGGCGCGGGCTGGGAATACGGCGGAGCGGACGGGCCCGACTGGCGCAGCAATGTGCTGGCGTTCAGCTCCGACGCCGACCTGTCGGACGGGCTGACCATCGACACCATGGTCCAGGACAGCCGTTGTCACGCCGCGGAATTCCTGGCCAGCCGCAAGATCAAGAACTGGGAGACCACCGTGATCCCGACCTCGGGGTTCGCGATCGGCAAGCGCCAGTACCTGAGCTACATGTCGGTCAACCACTGGGGGCGGGTGCCGGGCACCTGGTCCACCAACTACGGCGGCATCGCCTGGTCGGACGACGGCGGCAATACCTGGGTCAAGGATCAGCACGCCAAGTGGGACAACTTCTTCGGGACCGGACGCTTCCAGGTCACCGCGATGGTGCCGCACGGCGACCACGTCTACATGTTCGGCACGCCCAACGGCCGGGTCGGCGTCACGGCGTTGGCGCGGGTGCCGGGCAAAGACGTGCTGAACAAGTCCGCGTACCAGTACTGGGTGGACGGGCGGTGGGCGCCCGCCGCCGAAAGTCGGGCGACGCCACTGTTCTTCGGGATCGCCAGCGAACTGTCGGTCCGCCACGACGCCGGATCGGATCGCTGGCAGATGGTCTACCTCGACCCCGTCCGCGGCGCGATCATGCTGCGGGAAGCGCCTACGCCGCAAGGGTTGTGGACCGACGCGGTGCCGCTGGTGGAGACCGCCGACTACCCGAAGGCGTACGGCGGCTTCATCCACCCGTGGTCGACCTCGAAGGATCTGTACTTCACGGTGTCGGCATGGGACACCTACAACGTCTACCTGATGCGCGCGAAACTGCGTGAGCCGCGCTGAACTTCACCCGCACCGGGGTGCACCTGGCCCACGGACGGACCGAGGCCGATGTCTAGAGAATGTTCACGCGCGTAAGTGAACCTGTGGCGCATGACCGCTCGCGGATGTCGACTGTCGCCGTTCGCGCACGTGGGTGAGTCCGGGCCGTGGCGCCACCGGATCCGCGCGGCCACAACGAGTTCACGCGCGGCGACTGCGGTCCGGGGCCGAATACATAGGTGCGAAGGTCACATTCACGCGGGGGCGTTGGTGAACCGTAGCCGGGTGCCCGGCCTGGCTTGGGCGATCGCGTCCACGTCGGCGTCGACGACCACGGCGATCACCGGGTAGCCGCCGGTGATCGGGTGGTCAGCGAGGAACACAACGGGCTGACCGCTCGGCGGCACCTGAACCGACCCCAAAGCCATACCCTCGGTGCGTAATTCGCGGGTGATCCGGCGGCGCAGCGCGGGCCCGGTCCGGCGGTCGAGCCGCGCGCCGATCCGATCGGTATCGGCCGACACCGTCCAGTCGCCCGCGAAAAGCGCGTCCGGTTCGCTGAACCAGTCCGCGCGCGGACCCGGCAGCGCACGCACCACCAGCGGATCGGCCCCGAAAGCGGCGACGGGGGCGAGGTCGATGATCGGAATCGTCCGCGGCGGCGGACCGATCGGCAACCGGTCGCCGGGATGCAACGGTTGCGGGCCGATCCCGGACAGGGTGTCGCGGCTGCGCGAGCCGAGCACCGGTTCGACGTCGAATCCGCCGCGTACCGCGACATAGCTGCGTAAACCGCTGCGCGCCATGGCCAATCGCAGCACCTGACCTGCCTCGAGTTCCAGCACGCTCGCCGCGCCCACCGGCACGCCGTCGACAGTGGCCTGCGCCGCGGCGCCGGTCACCGCCATCGTGTGGTGCCGGGACACGCGCAGTTCGAGTCCGCCGAGCAGCACCTCGATGACGGCCGCGCTCTCCGGATTGCCGACGAGCCGATTGGCCAGCGCGCACGAACCGCGATCGGCCGCGCCCGCCGGGCCGACGCCGGAATCGAACCAGCCCGGCCTCCCGAGATCCTGGATGGTCGCGAGCGGACCGACCGCACGCACGTCGATCATCGGTCCACCGCCTCGAACCGCACCGCCGCACCCGCCCTGACCAGCGCGGGTTGCTCGCGGCCCGCATCCCACATCGGCGCGTCGGTGTGCCCGATCAGCTGCCAGCCGCCGGGGGAGGAGCGCGGGTACACCGCCGAATATCCGCCCGCGAGCGCCACCGCACCCGCCGGGATCGCCGTGCGCGCCTGCGCTCGACGCGGCACGGCCAACCGCCCGTCGGGAGATTCCAGATAGCCGAATCCGGGCGCGAATCCCACGAACGCGCAACGCCATACGACGCCGGTATGCGCGGCGACCACTTCGGCGACCTCCATCCCGAGCAGTCCCGCGACCTCGACCAGGTCCGCGCCGTCGTAACGCACGGGGATACGCACCGGCTCGCCCATCCCCGACCACACATCCGCGACGGCGACCGCGTCGAGATCACCGAGCAGCGCTTCCAGTTCGCGACGCACCGTCTCACCCGCCCGTACCGAATCCAGCGTTACCAGTACCGTTTCCGCCGCGGGCAGCACATCCCGCACACCTGGCGGACGATGTTCGCGCAAAGCGGCGACGAATTCCGCGACCGGGGCGGTGACCAATAACGCCCGATCACCAGCACGGCGAATTCCCCGCTCCGGACTCCGATCGGTGGCATCCGCGCCGGTCATCGCGTCGCACCCGATCTCGGCCGCTCGAATCCCCGCCGCGTGGATACGCACCGTTCCGATCCGCCTATGGCCCGACTTCGCATTCCGCGACCTCGCTCAGGCGAACGATTCGAGCGGCACGCCGACATCGTGCAGGGATTCCCTGATCCGTCGTGCCATCTCCACGGCGGCGGGGGTGTCGCCGTGGACGCAGATGCTCTTGGCCGTCACCTTCACCTCTCGACCATCGACCCCGCGCGCCCGCCCCGATGTCGCGATCGATACCGCTTGCGCCACCGCGTCGTTCGCGTGCAGGACCGCGCCTTCCGTGCCGCGCGGCGCGAGTGTGCCGCGTGGCGTGTAGGCGCGATCGGCGAAGCCCTCGCCGACGAAGCGCAGGCCCGCGGCCGCCGCGGACTGCTCGAGTTGGCTGTCCGCAGGCCCGAGCAGGGCCAGTTCGGCGCCGAATTCGACCAACGCGCCCACGACGGCATCGGCGGCGGAGCGGTCGGCGGCGGCCGAATGGTAGAGCGCGCCATGCGGTTTCACGTACCGGACGCGGTCGCCCGCGATCCGCGCGAAGGTGTCGAGGCCGCCGATCTGGTAGAGGATCTCGTCGCGCAGGTCGGCGGGGTCCATGGCGATCGCGCGCCTGCCGAAGCCCGCCTGATCGCGGTAGCCGATGTGCGCGCCGATGCGCACCCCCTTCGCCACCGCGACCTCGCAGGTGCGCCGCATGATCGACGGGTCGCCCGCGTGGAACCCGCAGGCGATGTTGGCGCTGGTGACGATGTCGAGCATGGCGGCGTCGTCGCCCATCGTCCACGCGCCGAATCCCTCGCCGAGATCACTGTTCAGATCCAGCGGCATACGCATTCCTCCGGGGGTGTGGCGCGGCTCGGCGCCTCAGTCAACTGTGCCACGACGCGGGCCGTTCGCGAGGCCGAACTCGATCCGGTTCCGCGATCCATCGGCACCGCCGCCGCACGATCGGCACCGCCGCCGATCCGTCCAACCGACCGGACGAAGCCTCACGTCCGCGACTTCCACCAGTCCATCAACGCCGCCTCGGCCTCCTCCCGCGACATCGGACCCCGGTCCAGGCGCAGCTCCTTCAAATGGTTCCACGCCTTGCCGACCTCGGGCCCCGGCGGCAGATCCAGCAGCTCCATGATCGCGTTGCCATCCAGATCGGGGCGGACCTTGGCCAGGTCCTCCTGCTCCTTCAGGCGTTCGATCCGCTCCTCGAGTTCGTCGTAGGTGGCGCGCAGGGCGGCCGCGCGACGCTTGTTGCGGGTGGTGCAGTCGGCGCGCACCAGTTTGTGCAGGCGCGGCAGCAGGTCGTCGGCGTCGGTGACATAGCGACGCACCGCGGAATCCGTCCACTGGCCCTTGCCGTACCCGTGGAACCGCAGGTGCAGGAAGACCAGCCGTGCGACCTCCTCGGTGAACTGTTTGGGATATTTCAGCGCGCGCATCCGCTTGCGCACCATCTTCGCGCCGACCACCTCGTGGTGGTGGAAACTGACCCCGCCGCCCGCCTCGTTGCGTTTGGTGTCGGGCTTGCCGATGTCGTGCAGCAGCGCGGCCCACCGCAACACCAGGTCGGGGTCACCGTCCTCCAACTCGACGGCCTGCCGCAAGACCGTCAGCGAATGCCAGTAGACGTCCTTGTGCTGATGGTGTTCATCGATCTCCAGTTTCATCGCGGGAACCTCGGGCAGCACTTGTTGCGCCAACCCGGTCTCGCACATGACATTGATTCCGTCGAGCGGATGCGCGCCGCCGATCAACTTGTCCAGTTCGACCCTGACCCGTTCGGCGGTGATCCGGTCGATCTGTTCGGCCATCTCCGCGATCGCCACGCGCACGCGGGGGGCGAGATCGAATCCGAGCTGGGAGACGAAGCGCGCGGCGCGCAACATCCGCAGCGGATCGTCGTCGAAGGAGTCGCGCGGCGCGGCCGGTGTGTCGAGGACGCCCGCGAGCAGCGCGTCCATACCGCCGAGCGGGTCGATGAACTCCAGCGCGCCGTCCGCGCCGACCCGCACCGCCATCGCGTTGACCGTGAAATCGCGGCGGACCAGGTCACCGGCGAGAGTGTCGCCGAAGGTCACCTCCGGATTGCGGGAGACACGGTCGTAAGTGTCGCTGCGGAAGGTGGTGATCTCGAGCTGCTGATCCGACTTCGACGCGCTGACCGTGCCGAAGGCCAGGCCACCGGTATCCCAGATGTGGTCGGCCCAGCCGCGCATCATGTCCTGCACCGCGTCGGGGCGGGCGTCGGTGGTGAAGTCGAGATCGGTGCCGAGCCGCCCGAGCACGGCGTCGCGAACACTGCCGCCGACGAGGTACAACTCGTATCCTCGGGCCGCGAACAACGCCCCGAGCGGTGTCAGCACCTCCGACAACCCGCCGAGGGTTACCGCGGCGGCGGCAAGCAAGCGGGTGCGTCGATCCGACACGGCGGCAGCGGACTCGGGGTCATCGTTGGACTTGGGCGAAACCACGAAAAGGCAGCTTACCGAGCGGTCACGGGCGCGAACACGCCGCGCCGAAAGGGTGCGCGACGAGCACAGTAGGATTGCTAGGTGTCTCCGGCCGATCGCGCGAACAGTCGACGCCGCCAGCCCCGGCGCCGCGGTTCGGCGGCCAACGCGGCCAAGCCGCGCATGCGCACCGTGCGGGAAACCTCGGCGGGCGGTCTGGTCGTCGCCGGACTCGACGGTCCCGGCGAGCAGCGCAGCGCGGCACTGATCGGTCGCACCGACCGGCGCGGCAGGCTGCTGTGGTCGCTGCCGAAGGGCCATATCGAAGAGGGCGAGACGGCGGAGCAGACGGCGATCCGCGAGGTCGCCGAGGAGACCGGGATCAACGGCGTCGTTGTGGCCGAACTGGGCAGCATCGATTACTGGTTCGTCACCGAGGGTCGCCGGGTACACAAGACCGTGCATCATTACCTCATGCGTTCGGTCGGCGGCGAGTTGTCGGACGCCGATGTCGAGGTCACACAGGTCGCGTGGGTTCCGTTGAGCGAATTGGATTCCCGTCTGGCATACGCCGACGAGCGACGGCTGGCCGAGATGGCGAATCGATTGATCGACCGGATGGAGACCGGCAAGCGATGACGCGTGGACTGTTCCGGATCATCGTGGCGGTCCTGATCCTGCTCGGCTCGGTGACAATGCTGCCCGGACTGCTCGACGGCGCCGCCACGGCGCAACCGACCGGCTCGAGCAATTCGACGACCCCGAAATTCCTCAAACTCTCGCTGGACTCGGTGAACCCGTCGACCGTGACCACGACCGGCGACAACCGGCTGACGGTGGCCGGCACGGTCACCAATATCGGCGACCGCGTCGTCGACGACGTCAGCATCCGCATCCAGCGCGCCGCGGCCGTCGTTGAACCGGGCGACCTGCGCTACGCGCTGCGCCTGGACCAGGTGAACTACGACCTCACCGGCCCCTTCGAGGACGTCGCCGAACGACTCAGCCCCGGCCAGCGCAAACAGTTCACCGTCACCATCCCGCTGCGCCCCGACGGTTCGGGCGGCCCGTCCCTCGACATCACCCAACCCGGCGTATATCCGCTGCTGCTCAATGTGAACGGCGAACCCGCCTACGGCAATCAGGCCCGACTCGACGACGCCCGTTTCCTGCTGCCGGTGCTCGGGCTGCCGTCCTCGGGTCAGGGCGCCGCGCCGGTGCAGGCGGCAGCGAACGCGCCGGTCGCGACGACCATGGTGTGGCCGCTCGCGGACCGGCCGCGGATGATCGCGGGCGTACCGGGATCGGTCAACGGCAAGGCCGAACTCACCGACGACGACCTGGCCGCCTCGCTCGCCAAGGGCGGACGGCTCGACCAGCTGCTCGGCGCGCTGGAGACCGCACTCGCCGCGAACGGCGCCGCGAAAGGTGGGTTGGCCTCGGCGTTGTGCGTCGCGATCGACCCCGACCTGCTACTCACCGCGCAGGCCATGACCAACGGTTACCGGGTGCTCGCCAGCCCGTCCGACCCCGGCGGCGCGACCAGGGACGGGTCGGGCGCGGAGGCCGCGCTGGCGTGGCTGGAACGGCTGCGCGCGGTCGCGGGGTCGGTGTGCACGGTGGCGCTGCCCTTCGCCCAGGTCGACATCTCCGCGCTGGCCGCGGTCAACGACGCGGGACTGACCGCGCGGGCGTTGCACGCGCCCGCCGACATCGTCGACACGATCCTGTCCACCCGCTCGGTGCGCGGGATCGGCCTGCCCGATTCCGGGAGCATCGACACGAGCGCGGGCAGCCTGCTGCGCAGCCACGGTGTCACCACCGCCGTACTCGCCGATTCGGCCGCGGTGCCGGTCGGCGCGCCGCACGACGCCGACTCCACCCAGGTGAGTTCGGGCACCGGCTTCGGCGGGTCGATCGGCCAGACGCCGACCGAGACCGCCGCGCCGCCGCTGGTCCGGATCCCCGAGGTCGCGGTGCAACCGGTGGTCGGTGCGTTGCAGGAGTCCGCGCCGCCCGGCGGCTCGGGCGGCGCACCCGCCGTCGATCCCGCGCTGCGCGTCGCCACCTTCGACATCTGGTCGGCGACCGCGCTCGCCGCCGTCGGCTCCAATCCGCCCACCCCGTCGTTCACACCCGCGCGGGTCCGCTACGAGGTCACCAACGACTCGCGCGCCGCCCGATTGCAGGACGCGCTCGGCGCCATCTCGTGGAGCGCGCTGGACACGGCGTCGGGCCGCCCGCGTTCGCTGCTGCTCATGCCGCCGCAGCAGTGGGGCGCCAACCGCGACGAGGCGGGCGCGCTGCTGCGGCAGGTGGACTCGCTGCTGCGCGCGAATCTGGCGACCGCGCGCCCGTTCACCGATCTGCTGACCGAACCGGCCGACGGGCAGTCCTATGAACTGAACTACCTGTCGCGCGCCGCCGAGGACGCGGCGCCGGAACGCTTCGTGCTCCCGGTCAGGGAACAGGCGACCAGGACCACCGAACTGGGCCGCGCGCTGGTCGATGTGCCCGAGTCCGAGCCGACGCCGCAGCAGTTCCTCTCCCCGCTCGGCGACGACCTGATCCGCGTGCTCACGCTCTCCGATCGCAGGTCGGGCAACAGCGCCCAACCCGACACCTTCGCCCAGCGCAGGCTCGACCAGACCACGACGGCGCTGGACCGGCTGTACCGGTCGGTGACCGTGCTGCCGCCCGGCGGCGTGTACACGCTCGCCTCGGAGCAGAGTCCGCTGCTGCTGGTGGCGCGCAACGATCTGCCGGTCGCGATCCGGGTGCGGTTCCTGATCGGCGCGCCCGCGGAGACGAAGATCACCGACATCGGCGAGCAGCTACTGCCGCCCAACGGCATTCGGTCGTTCCAGATCCCCTCCGAGGTCAGTGACAGCCGGAACCTGGTGATCCCCATCTCATTGACGACCCCGGACGGTGTCGCGCTCGGCGATTCGACGGTGGTGTCGGTCCGGTCCAACGCCTACGGTCAGGCGCTGGCGATCATCACGGCGTGCGCGGCGCTGCTGCTGGTGGTCTTGGCGGGCAGGCGGCTGTGGCGACGCTTCCGCGGCAAGCCCGATCCGGCGGACGAGGGTGTCGATTCCGGCATCAGGCGGCGGGTCGTCCGCTATGGACGCTTGCGTAGGAAGGTCATGCGTGAGTCGCACGAGGGATGAACATGCGTCTTTAACCGGACAGCGATCCGATTCGGGACACATGTTCGGCAACGTCGTCTATGTGGCGCGGCCCCCGTGGCCGCACAATGGTGAGTGGTCGACCGAGCACGCCGGGCGAAACGCCGCACCGCGAGCGAGCCGGATGCCGGGGTCCAGCGCGATACAGGAGGCATGATGAGCGACGATGACTTGTCCGCTCATCGGTTCAGACCTGACGAACGACCCGACGGGCCACCGGTCCGCCGGTCGCCCGCGGCGCCGTGGGAACGCGGCGTGCCGCAGGATGAGGCGTCCGAGGATCCCGGCGTGACGCCGCACGATCCGTACGGCGGGCAGCCGCCGAACACCCCCCGCGTCAGCCGTCCCGGGCCGCCGCCGCAGGGTCGCCGGGTGCCACCGCCGCCGCGCGGACGACCGCCCGCTTCCGGACCGATGCCCGCGTCGGGTCCCATGCCCGCCCAGTCCGGGCCGATACCCGTCCAGCCGCGGCAGCCGGGCCAGCCACAGCGGCCCGGTCCGCGCCAAGGCGCCGCGCCGTATCCCAACGCGCCGCATCCCAATGGACCGCATCCTGACGCGCCGCATCCGGCTGCCCCGCGTCCCGGCGCGCAACCGCAAGCCGGGCCGCGTCCCGGTCAGCGGGCGTACCCGCCGGGTCCGCCGCCCGGTCAGGGCCGAGTGCGACCACCGCAGCGAGGACAGGGGCAACCGCCAGGGCCGGGGCAACCGCCCATTGGCCGCGAACAGCCACAACCGAATCCGGCCCAACCTAATCCCGGTCAACTGAAACCGGGCCGACCTCAGCCGGGCCATCCCCAAGCGGGGCAGCCGCAACCGGGACAGCCGCAACCGGGACAGGGACGACAGGGTCAGCCGCAGGCCGGTCGCAGGCAGCGGGGGCAAGCACAGCCGGGACCGGCGCAGTCCGCCGCGCCCCAGCACATGCAGGCGCCGCCGAACCGACCGCCCGCCCAACGCTTCGCGTCGCCCCCGAACTACCCCCAACCGCAACCGAATCCCGCGCCGCAGCGCCGCAGGCCGGTCCCGGTCGAGCACGCCGAACCCGCACCGCACCCGCGCGACCGCGAGCAGCCGCAACCCGTGCGCCGAGCGGGGCCGATGGCCGGGCGACCGGTCGCGGTGTCGCCCGCCGACCACACCAGCACCGCCGAGCAGCCCGCGGTGGCCGCACCGGAGGAGAGCGCCAACGCCCGACTGCTGCGGGATTCGGGATCCATCGCCATCGCGACCCTGATCAGCCGCATCACCGGCTTCGGCAAGCAACTGCTGCTGCTCACCGCGCTCGGTCCCGCCATCGCCAGCGCCTACACATCGGCGAGCCTGATCCCGAACATGATCGCCGAACTCGTGCTCGGCGCCGTGCTGACCGCGATCGTGGTGCCGACGCTGGTGCGCGCCGAACAGGAGGACGCCGACGGCGGCGTCGCCTTCGTCCGCAGACTCGTGACCGCCGCGTTCACCGTGCTCCTGGTGTCGACGCTGCTCGCGATGGCGGCGGCGCCGGTGCTGGCGACGCACATCTTCGTGTCCTCCGACGGCAAGGTGAACACCGATCTCACCACCGCCCTGACCTACCTACTCCTGCCCGCGATCATCTTCTACGGCATGTCGGCGCTGCTCACAGCCATCCTGAACACCAGGCAGGCGTTCAAACCGGGCGCATGGGCGCCGGTGCTGAACAATATGGTCGTCCTGGTCGTGCTCGGCCTGTACGCGTTCACGCCGGGGGAGATCACCCTCGACCCGGTGAAGATGAGCGATCCGAAGCTGCTCGTCCTCGGCGGTGGCATCACGCTCGGCGTCATCACCCAGGCCGTCAGCCTGCTGCCCGCGATCCGCAGGTACGGCATCGATCTGCGCCCGCTGTGGGGTGTGGACGCGCGCCTCAAGCAGTTCGGCCGGATGGGCGCGGCGATCATGCTGTACGTCTTCATCAGCCAGGCAGGCGCGATCTTCGCCAACCACATCTCCTCCACCGCCGACGAGGCCGGTCCGGCGATCTACCAGAACGCCTGGCTGCTGCTGCAACTGCCCTACGGCGTCCTCGGCGTCACGCTGCTGACCGCGATCATGCCCCGGCTGAGTCGCAACGCCGCCGCCGACGACACCCCCGCCGTCGTCGACGACCTCTCCGTGGCGACCAGGCTGACCATGATCGCGCTGGTGCCGGTGGTCACCTTCATGACCCTGGCCGGTCCGCAACTCGGCCAGGCGCTGTTCGGCTACGCGCGGTTCGCGGGCGACGCCGAACGGCTCGGCCAGGCGGTGAGCTGGTCGGTGTTCGCGCTGATCCCGTACGCGCTGGTGCTGATCCATCTGCGCGTCTTCTACGCCAGGGAACAGGCATGGACGCCGACCTGGATCATCCTCGGCATCACCGCGATCAAGGTGCTGTTCTCGGCGCTGGCCCCGGTACTGGCCAACAATAGTGACCAAGTCGTGATCATCCTCGGCGTCGCGACCGGACTCGGCTTCACCGTTGGCGCCGTGATCGGCGGATTCCTGCTGCACCGCAGCCTCGGCGACCTGCGGATGGCCAATGTGGGACGCACCGTGACGCGGGTCGTGCTCGCCTCGGCGGCGGGCGGCGCGGTGATGCTGATCGTGAACGCGGTACTCGGCCTGAACCGGCTCTCCGGCGGCATCGCGTCGCTGTTCACCGTGGTGATCTCGGCGATCGTCATGTTCAGCGTCGCGTTCGGACTGATGCGACTCGCCGGTGTGCCCGAGATCGTCGGGCTCACCGTCGCGGTGTCGCGCAGGCTCGGATTCACCCCGCCCGCACCGGATCTCGACCTCGAAGCGCCGGTCGAGGACGTCTATGCGACGCAGGTGTTGCGTCGACCGGACCTGTACGGGTATCCCTCGTTCGACCCGTATATGGACACCCAGACCATGGTGTTGCCCGTGATCAGACCCGATGCCGTTGACAGCACCGGTAAGGGCGAGTTCCCGTACCCTGTTCGGCAGAAGAGCACAAGTGGCGAATTCGCCGGAACTTCGACACATCAGGGCGAAGGAGGACCAAAGGTGAGCGACGACGCGGCGGTGGGCGGCGTCCCAGCCGCCGATTCTTCTGCGGCCGCGTCAGGCGGCCTCTCGACCGATGTCCCGCACGCCGCCGGTCCCAACGCCGCGGTCGGACCGCGCGCCACAGCGCATCCGTCGGCCTCCGACGCCGCGGACCGGTCCGTCGACCCCGGCTCGCCCACGCCGGATCAGAGACCGCCCGAGAGCAGACCCGAGGGTCAGGGGCCAGCGCCCCGCGATCCCATGTACGACACCGGCATGATCCCGATTCCGCAGATGCCGCCGCCGCAGCCTGCGCCGCCGTCCGCGGATCCGGCGAGTCGTCGGGTGCCGCGCGGGCCGAAGCTGATGCCGGGCGCGTCGGTGGCGGGCGGGCGCTACCGTCTGCTCGCCGATCACGGCGGCGCGCGCGGACTCCGGTTCTGGCAGGCGCTCGACATCAAACTCGACCGCGAGGTCGCGCTCACCTTCGTCGACGCCGACCAGAAGGCGACCGAGAACTCCGGTCACGACGGTCCGCAGGCGATCCTGTCGCGCACGCTGCGCCTCGGCCGCATCAACTCGCCAGGTCTGGCCCGCGTGCTCGACGTGGTGCGCGGCAGTTCCGGCGGCATCGTGGTCGCGGAGTGGACGCCGGGCCGCTCGCTGCGCGAGATGGCCGAGACGGTGCCATCGCCGATCGGCGCCGCCCGCGCCATCCGCGCGCTCGCCTCGGCGGCGGAACTGGCCCACCGCGGCGGCGGCTCGCTGTCGATCGACCATCCCGACCGCATCAGGATCAGCGCCTCCGGCGACGCCGTGCTCGCCTTCCCCGGCACGCTCTCCGATGCCGACGCCCAGGCCGACGTGCGCGGTCTCGGCGCGATGCTCTACGCGTTGATCACCGCGCGCTGGCCGATCCGCAGCGGCGGCGTCACCGGGACCGCGGCCACCGTCGGCGGTCTGCGTCTGGCCGATTTCGGTTCCGACGGCACGCCGGTCGAGCCGAGGCAGATCCGTCCCGAGGTGCCGTTCGAGATCTCGGCGGTGGCCGTGCGCTCGCTGGAGTCGAACAAGGGCGTGCGCACGGCGGCCACCGTGCAGCATGTGCTCGAACAGGCGTCGGTGGTCGATCAGAAGACCGATTTCATCCCGGTGCTGCGGCTCGGGCAGCGCCAGCAAGCCGTGAACACCATCGATGAATCCCTCGCCGACCCCGAACTGCTCGCCCAGGAACGGGAACGGTCCCAGCGCATGATGTGGATCATGGTCGGCCTCGGCATCCTGGCCGCGCTCGTGGTCGGCATCGTGATCTGGTGGATGGTCAGCGTTTTCGCGCCCGGCGCCTCGGACGCGCCGCTGGACGAGCAGCGCATCATCGGCCTGACCACCAACAGCACACCCGCGCCAGCACCTGGCGTCGTCTCCACCGCCACGCCGACCGGCGGCATCCCGGTGCCGGTGACCGGCGTCTCGGTGTTCTCCCCGGAGGGCACTCCCGACGGCGCGAGCAACGTGCAGGCGGTGATCGACAACAACGCGAGCACCGCCTGGCGCACCGATCAGTACTTCCAGCAGTTCCCGGCCCTCAAGAAGGGGGTCGGGCTGATGGCGACGCTGCCGAGTCCGGCCAGGCTCACCAATGTCGCGATCACCTCGCCGAGCGCGGGCACCGCCGTGGAGATCCGCACCTCGCCCACCGAAGCGCCGACCCTCGATCAGACCCAGCTGATCGGGTCGGCGAAGCTCGACAACGGCACCACCGAGATCCCGGTGCGCGCCGACGTCTCGGCTCGCTACGTGCTGGTCTGGATCACCGGACTCGGCAATTCGGGCAGCCAGTTCCAGTCGGCCATCGCCGACATCCGTTTCGACGCGGCGCCGTAACCGTACGCGCCCCATTCCCTTTCACGCTCGCGCGACTCCCTCCTCCGCTCTCGCGGTCGGATGCCGCCCGCATTCGGGCAGGTTGCTGCGAATTCGTGCCCTCGATATGATGCCTTGGCGCTCCACAGCAGGGGAGCTTCCCGGGATCTGGTGTCGCGATTTCGGATGCTGCGAAATATTGGGTGCGGACCCGCCGGTCCGTCACTTCGTGAGCGCTGCGCAAGGGGTTTGGCTTGTCGTCCGAGGTGAACGAGGATTCCCGTGGGGGGAAATCGCGGCCGGTCGCGTGCCGCGCGCGCCCGTTCATACCCGACGAACTCAGCGATATCGAACTGCTGCGCGCCCATGTCGGCGGCCAGCGGCACGCGTTCGCCGAAATCCTGCGCAGGCACAACGATCATCTCTGGCAGACCGCGCTGCGCACCTCCTACACCAGGGAGGACGCCGCCGATTCCCTGCAGGACGCGCTGCTGTCCGCGCACCGCACCGCGGGCTCGTTCCGGGCGGAGGCCGAGGTGCGCAGCTGGCTGCACGCGATCGTGGTCAACGCGTGCCTGGATCGCATCCGGCGCAACAAGACTCGGCGCGCGATCTCGCTGTCCCCGGAGACCATGCCCGAGCCCGTCGACGACCGCGACGAATTCGCGGAACTCGAGATGTCGCTGGTGGTCGATCGCGCGCTGTTCTCCTTGCCGCCGGATCAACGGACCGCGCTGGTGGCGATAGATCTGGAGGGGTATAGCGTGGCGGATGCCGCGGCGATGCTGGGGGTGCCGGAGGGGACCATCAAGAGCCGATGCGCGCGCGCCAGACAGCGGCTGCAAGAACGTTTGGAGTTTCTGCGCGATCCGGGGAACCGGAAGTAATCGAGGTGCGTCATTAATAGTGACGACCGACTGAACGATGGAGAAGTAGTGCCCCGGATGTCCCGAACTCCAGGGGTACGCCCGTGGCGCCCGTCTCGGGGTAGCGATGTCGAATGAGAGCGATGGAGGTGCGATGGCGATCCGTTCCATACCGCAGCCTCCGTTCTCGGCGGAGCTCTTGGCCGATCTGCACGCCGGGAACGTGGCTCCCGAGGTGAGTGCCCGCCTATGGACCGTCGTCCACGCGGATTCCGAGGCGAGCGAGTACCTGCAAGGTCTCGACGAGGTGAGCTGCCGCCTGCGCGCCCTCGCCGACGACGACGCGATCCTGCATCCCATGCCGGTCGACGTGGCCGATCGCCTGGAACGCTTCCTCGAAGACCTCGAACCAGCCTCCGATGCGGACGCCTCAACGGGTTCCGCGCATCCGCGGCCCGTCGACGCCGCCGCGGGTCCGGCCGCCAACGGGTCGGCGCCGGTGGTCGAGCTGCGCGCGCGGCGCGGAACCCGGCTGCGGTGGTTGGCGGCGGCCGCGGCGGTCCTCGCCGTGGTCGCGGGCGCGGGTGTCACTGCCCGGCTGCTGAGCACCGACGACACCCCGCCCACCGCGCAGCCGCCGACCACCGGCGACGACAGGATCGGTGACGACCTGACGGTCACGGCGGCGCTGGCGGCACTCGGCCGCAACGATGTCAGCGGCCCGCTCGCCAACCGGACCGCCCTCACGAACTGTGTGCACGCGGCGGGCCTGGATCGGCCCGTCCTCGGCTCGACCGACATGACCTACCAGGGCTCGCGCGCGGTGTTGATCCTGCTGGCGGGCCCGAGGACGCCGAAGATCACCGCGTTGGTCGTCGGCCCAGGATGCGGCGCGGGCGACCCGCAGGTCCGCAAGATCACCGATATCGGCTGACCTTCGGGGCGCCACCGTCCGCGTGGTGATACAGATCTCGGTGCGCACCGGGACCGACCGGTGGGGGTCATCATGGGAACAAGGCCGTTTACGCTGTTGTTGACCCCCATGTTCCCCAGCTTTCACCTTGGAAGGGCCTCATGAGCACGCCAGTTCGCGACCTCATCATCGTCGGCTCCGGACCCGCAGGCTATACCGCCGCCGTCTACGCCGCGCGCGCGGAGCTTCAGCCTCTGCTGTTCGAGGGCACCCAATTCGGCGGCGCGCTGATGACCACAACGGAGGTCGAGAACTTCCCCGGATTCCGCGCGGGCATCATGGGCCCCGACCTCATGGAGGAGATGCGCGAGCAGGCCAAGCGTTTCGGCGCCGACATCCGCACCGAGGACGTCGACGCGATCGACCTGTCCGGCACCGTGAAGACGGTCACCGTCGGCGGCGAGACCTACAGCGCCCACGCCGTCATCCTCGCCATGGGCTCGGCCGCACGCTATCTCGGCGTACCCGGTGAGCAGGAGTTGCTCGGGCGCGGCGTCAGCGCCTGTGCCACCTGTGACGGCTTCTTCTTCAAGGGCCAGGACATCGTGGTCGTCGGCGGCGGCGACTCGGCGATGGAGGAGGCCACCTTCCTCACCAAGTTCGCCTCGAAGGTCACCATCGTGCACCGCCGCGAGGAGTTCCGCGCCTCCCGCATCATGCTCGAGCGCGCCAAGGCCAACGAGAAGATCGAATTCCGGCTCAACGCCGAGGTCGCGAAGGTGAACGGCGATTCGAGCGTCACCGGTCTCACGCTGCGCGACACCCGCACCGGCGAGGAGTCCGAACTGGCCGCCACCGGGCTGTTCGTCGCCATCGGACACGATCCGCGCAGCGAATTGGTCAAGGGCCAGGTCGAACTCGACGGCGAAGGCTACGTCCAGGTGCTGCACCCCTCCACCGCCACCGCCGTCGCGGGCGTCTTCGCCGCGGGCGACCTGGTCGATCACACCTACCGCCAGGCCATCACCGCCGCCGGAACCGGCTGCCGCGCCGCAATCGACGCCGAGCGCTGGCTGGCCGATCGCGGCGACATCTCCGCCAACACGATCGACCACGCGGGCGAACCCGTCGCGCAGGCCTGACGAGCCGAATCCGTCGTCGAAGTTCCATCACCGCAAGGAGTACAACCATGTCCGAGAGCGCCAACACGGTCACCGTGACCGACGCCACCTTCACCGACGACGTGCTGATGAGCGAGAAGCCGGTGCTCGTCGACTTCTGGGCCACCTGGTGCGGTCCATGCAAGATGGTCGCCCCGGTGCTCGAGGAGATCGCGGGCGCGCACGCCGACAAGCTGACCGTCGCCAAACTGGACGTGGACGCGAACCCGGATACCGCCCGCGATTACAAGATCCTGTCGCTTCCCACTATGCTGCTGTTCTCCGGTGGAAAGCCGGTGAAGCAAATCGTCGGTGCCAAGGGCAAAGCCGCCCTGCTGAGCGAACTAGAGGATGTCCTCTGACACGGCGGCCGATGCCGTTGTGAAATCGAGTCTCCAAAGAACGCCGTCGGTCCGACGACGCGCCGTACGATTCCTGCACCCCGGTAATTGTCTGATTCCGGGTCAGGTCTGAGACAATCGACCACGCGCCGTGAACGACGGGCCGGAGGTGGTGGCCTGCGTACCAACGCAGGCCCCGCGAACGGCGCGGTTCGAACACAGCTCCGGTCGCGCGAAGGTGTATCCCAACGCATGAGTGGGTACCCGGATGGACGGAAGGAAAGGGCTCTCACGCATGCACCGACTTCGTCACGGCGATTCCGGTCCAGCCGTCGCAGAGGTTCGGAGCACCCTGGCAAGTCTCGGGTTCCTCCACGCGCACGCGGTCGGCAACGACCAGTCCGATGCGCGCGAGTACTGGAAAGATACCGAAGCCTCCTTCGATCATCCGCTGGATTCGGCTGTCCGCGCGTTCCAGCAGCATCGCGGACTACTCGTCGACGGTGTCGTCGGCCCGGCCACCTACCGGGCACTCAAGGAGGCGTCGTACCGCCTCGGCGCGCGGACGCTGATCTATCAGCTCTCGGCGCCGCTCTACGGCGACGACGTGGCGACGCTGCAACGCAGACTGCAAGATCTAGGCTTCTACGTCCACCGGGTGGACGGCTACTTCGGCCCACACACCCACGAGGGCCTCACCGCCTTCCAACGCGAAATCGGGCTCGCCGCCGACGGCATCTGCGGTCCCGACACGCTGCGCTCGCTGGAACTGTTGGGCGCGCGGGTCACCGGCGGCAATCCGCACCGGATCGCGGAGGAAGAGGTCGTGCACCGCGCGGGTCCGCAGCTCACCGGTAAGCGGATCGTCATCGATCCCGGCCTCGGCGGTCCCGACAAGGGCTATTCGGTGCCCAGCGAATTCGGTGACGTCTACGAATCCGAGATCCTGTGGGATCTCGCGAGCCGCCTGGAGGGCCGGATGGCCGCCACCGGCATGGAGACGTTCCTGTCGCGGCCGTGGGGCGCCAATCCCACCGACGCCGAACGCGCGGAAACCTCCAACGCGTTCGACGCCGATCTGATGATCTCGCTGCGTTGCGCCACCAATCCGAGTCCGCTCGCCAACGGCGTCGCCGGATTCCACTTCGGCAACTCGCACGGGTCGGTCTCGATGATCGGCCAGGTGCTCGCGGGCTTCATCCAGCGCGAAGTGGTGGCCAGGACTTCGCTGCAGGACTGCCGGACCCATTCACGCACCTGGGATCTGCTGCGGCTCACCAAGATGCCGACGGTGCAGGTGGATATCGGCTACCTCACCAACACCTACGACGCTTCCATCCTCACGAATCCGCGGATGCGCGATGTGATCGCCGAGGCCATCCTCATTTCGGTCAAGCGGCTCTACCTGCTCGGGCAGGACGACCAGCCCACCGGCACGTACACCTTCGCCGAACTGCTGGCCGAGGAACTCGCCGCCGCCGATCGGATCTGAACGAGTACTTCACCGGATACGGTGCGCCCCCGCCGACTTCGAGTCGACGGGGGCGCATCGGCATTCGTGCCTGCTGTCGAACGCCGATCAGACGCCGATGCGGGTCGGCGCGGTGAGCGCGGCGGCGGCCAGCAACTGATCGAGGGCGCGTTCGACGTCTTCCTTCCACCCGTGATCGGAGTTCAATTCCAACCGCAGGCGCGGGAAGCGGTGGTGCGCGGCGACGACCTCGAATCCGACGTCCTCGAGGAAATCCGCGTCGATCATGCAGGTTTCGGGCGCGCATTCCGAGGAACGGACACCGCGCGCGGGCGCGCCGATACGTTCCATCAGCCGCATCGAGCCGACCGTGCGATCCGACATGGCCTTGGTCGGCGGATCGTTGCGAATGCCGAAGGCCTCCAAGGCGCGCACACCGCGGCGCACCAGATCGGCCACGACGGCCTGCACGAGGCGATGCGCGACATCACCGTCCCGATGCGGGAATTCGGAACTCAGCGTGGTCAGCAGCACCGCGTCCGGACTGACGGGGGAGGTGGGGAACAGTGCCGCACGTGGCACCACGCTGGGCGGCGAGTACAGCGCGCAGCCCGCCACCTTGCCGTCCACGTTCGCCACCTGGCCGCAGGAACCCCATTCCAGCATGACCGTGGACAGCCACGCCTCTTTCTCGAAGACCGGATCGCTGAACTCCCGCGAATCCGCGGCGACCGCCGGATCGATCTCCCAGAACACGCAGCGGCGGGTGTGCGCCGGCAGTTGGTCGAGTCCGCCGAGGGTAAGTGCTGTGACGCTGGTCGACACCGCTCTGCTCAGCCTCCAGCTTTCCGATTCTTCGATCACGTCGCATCACTGTGTTCTCGCCAGCAAGAATAAGCGATCAACGAACCCTGCCTCATTCCACGTCGCTGTGCTGTTGGTTAGGAGCCCCCCGCGCGCGTCGCGGACCGCGAATCAGCACGCCGTCACAGTGACGTTTCAGCGTGGTGCCGCCGGTCACCGGGCGCACGGGGCAATATTCACTACATGCCGAGCTTCTGCTGCTCCATCAAACCCACGATGCGCTCCAGATCCTCCACCGAGCCGAACTCGACGACGATCTTGCCCTTGCGCTTACCCAAACTCACCGTGACCTTCGTATCGAAGGACTCCGACAAACGCTCGGCCACATCCTGAAGTCCCGGCATATGAATCGGCTTGCGCCGCGGCGCCGGGGGAGTGGCGGCATCGGGATCACGGTTCGACAGCGTGACCGCTTCCTCCGTCGCGCGCACCGACAGGCCCTCCGCGACGATCCGCGCCGCCAATACTTCCTGTGCGTCGGCGCCCGCCTCCAGGCCGAGCAGCGCCCGCGCGTGTCCCGCCGACAACACCCCGGCGGCCACCCGCCGCTGCACCGGAATCGGCAGCTTCAGCAGGCGGATCATATTCGTGACCACCGGACGCGAACGTCCGATCCGGGAAGCCAACTCCTCGTGGGTGACGTCGAACTCCTCCAGCAACTGCTGGTAGGCCGCCGCCTCCTCCAACGGGTTGAGTTGCACGCGATGGATATTCTCCAACAGCGCGTCCCGCAGCATCGATCCGTCCGCGGTCTCGCGAATGATGGCCGGAATCGCATCGAGTCCCGCCTCCTGGCAGGCCCGCCAGCGCCGCTCACCCATCACCAACTGGTAGCGGTCGCCACCCGGCTCCAGCCGCCGCACGACAATCGGCTGCATCAAGCCGAACTCGCGGATGGAGTGCACGAGCTCGGCCAGCGCCTCCTCCTCGAAGACCTGCCGCGGCTGCTTCGGATTCGGCTGGATCAGATCCGGCGCGATCTCGCGATAGATCGCGCCACCCTCCGCGAGATCCGCGGACTCCACCTCCGGATCCGGGACCGGATGCAGACGAGCCGAAGCCGGTTGCGGACCGACCGGATCCAACCCGACCGCGACACTCGCCGCAGCGCCGCCGAGCCCGGCGGTGGGCGGCGGGCCCGTCGGGATCAACGCCGCCAGCCCGCGCCCAAGTCCGCCCTTCTTCGCCTGACTCATCGGCCTACCGATCCCTTCTCTCTCAGCCACCAGATACCCACAACCCGGTTGGCGCTATGCGCCGTCGGCGACCTGTTGAACCGCCGCTTGCCGACTTACCGCCCGCTGCGCCATTTCCCGACCGGCATCCAGGTAGCTCATCGCGCCCCGAGAGCCTGGATCATAATCGAGGACCGTCATTCCGTAACCGGGCGCCTCGCTGACCTTCACACTGCGCGGGATCACCGAGCGCAGCACCACATCACCGAAGTGGCCGCGGACCTCCTCCGCGACCTGATCGGCGAGTTTGGTCCGGCCGTCGTACATCGTGAGAATCACGGTCGACACGTGCAATTCGGGATTCAGATGCGCCTGCACCAAGCCGATATTGCGGAGCAGCTGGCCGACACCCTCCAGCGCGTAGTACTCGCACTGGATCGGGATCAGCACCTCCTTGGCCGCGACCATCGCATTGACCGTCAGCAGACCGAGCGAAGGGGGGCAGTCGATCATCACGTAGTCGATGTCGTAGCCGGCGATATTCGCCTCCTGGATGGCCGCCTTGAGACGCCCCTCCCGAGCCACCATCGACACCAATTCGATCTCCGCACCGGCCAGGTCGATGGTGGCCGGGATGCACAGCAGCCGCTCATTGTGCGGACTCGTCTGGATAGCGTCCTTGACCGACACCTCGCCGATCAGCAACTCATAGCTGGAGGGGATACCCGAGTGATGGTCGATACCGAGCGCCGTGCTCGCGTTTCCCTGCGGATCGAGATCGATAACAAGAACCGTCATCCCTTGGTGCGCGAGGGCAGCCGCTAGATTCACAGCGGTCGTCGTCTTCCCGACGCCACCCTTCTGATTCGCGATCGTGATGATGCGCTGCTCGTGGGGTTTGGGCACTGTCACCTTTCCTGGATGCAAAATCTGGCTGGCGCGATGCGCTTCGGCCGCGATCGGGGTCTCACTGGGAGAGATGTGACCGAACGGTGTGGTTCCGAAAGCGTCGGTATCGAGGTTGCTGGCATCCAGCATCCCCGGTACGCGCGACATGGTTTCCCGTGAAACATTCGCCGGACCGCTAGACATTGACCGCTCCTAACGCGAGAACTCAGATCACGGGCGATCGACAGCGCGACGCCGTGTCTTCAACAGCTGTGTCGGATCAACACGATGCTCGATCGGGGACCGCGGAGCCGACCGACCGAGCAGAGCCCGCGCCGCTGTGTGACGCACTATGTCACCCACATCCTCCGTGGCACCTACGCTCACGCCCGACCCTCCATAGCTTGCCAGCACCGAGCGCGATTAGAAAGCTGAATCGCGGTGACGCGCAAAGGACACGCCAATGTTGCGCCGAATACACGCCAGAGCCCCCATGTTTCACATGAAACATGAGAAGCGGCGCCCCATCGACACGCCCACCCGCAGACCCACCGACCCGCAACGCCACTCGCCCACCACGACACTGACACGACATCCAGGCATCTCGGCATCAGAATGATTCATCACTGTGACGCAATTGCCCCGAGGTTGGGTGCCACCAGAACTCAAACGCCAGCAGCCAAGTTCGCACAGACACCCCGCATGCAACGAAACGACAGGCCAGCCTTGCGCATACACGTAGACCCGCCACCCTCACGTTGTTTCCCGTGAAACATCGCCGCCACCGAAGGGGTCGATACAGCACAGTTCCCGCAGTGCCACACAAAACGGTTCGCCACGAGACCAGCCCGCGCCACGCCACGTGCACCGCCGCACCTACCGCACGAAATACTCGCTAGTGCACTGCGGAACCCGAGCGCCTAGCCAACCCCCGCGAAGTCGAATGTCGAATCCCTCACCGGCAATTCCCGCAGCCACGCCAATGACGTTCTGATGGACCACCGGCACGTGCCGTCGGTTCCACACGACCCGATGCGACCCGATGCGATCGATTCGACGCGGCGCAGGTACGCAGCGGTACGGAGCGATCCGGGAGCCGGGTGCGAAGCGGGAACCGGGTGCGATGCGATGGGGAGCGAGTGCGGGGTGCAGTGCCAGTGCCAGAGCAGCGCGGTGCGATGTAGTGCGATATGGACAGATGCGACGCAGCTCGGCTGGTGTCGGGGCAGCTAGTCCTTGGCCCGGCTCAGCGTGTCTAGGTGAGACGCGGCTCGGTTCTACGCGACGCGAGACCCAGCGCGGGCCGACGCGATGTGACGCGACGCCCTGCTATGCGATCGATTCGACGCGGCGCGGGTTCGGAGCGGAGCGAGAACTAGTGCGGCGCGCGGGATCGGCGCGACGACATGCGATGCGGTATGGAGCGGAGCGAGAACTAGTGCGGAGCGAGAACTAGTGCGGAGCGAGAACTAGTGCGGAGCGAGTGCGGGCGCGGGTGCGGGCGCGGGTGCGGGCGCGGGCGCGGGTGCGGGTGCGAGTGCGGGCGCGGCGCGGGCGCGGGTGCGAGTGCGGGCGCGGCGCAGGTGCGAGTGCGGGCGCGGGTGCGGGCGCGAGTGCGAGTGCGAGTGCGGGCGCGAGTGCGGGCGCGGGCGCGAGTGCGAGTGCGGGCGCGGGCGCGAGTGCGAGTGCGAGTGCGGGCGCGGCGCAGGTGCGAGTGCGGCGCAGGTGGTGTGTGTGGGTGTCCCTATGGTTCCTTTCAAGATGTCCGGTCGTGGCCGTACTCGACTCTGGCCAGCAGGTTCTCGACCTCGTGGGGTGTTTTGAGGATGTAGGTGTCTGCGTGGCGTGCGCGGTTGGCGATTGCGACCATGATCAATGGAAGGCTGTGGCGCCGGTAGCCGATCACCCAGCGCCAGAACGCCATGTTCTCGCGTGAGCGGCGTAGGGCGCGCCAAGCGCATCGCCAGAGTGGGAAGTCGAGCACGATGATCGTGTCGGCTGCCTGTAGCCGGACGTCGAGCGCGTCGTAGGGGCCGAGGTCGCCGTCGAGTATCCATGCGGGCTCGGTGACGAGCCGGCGCTGGATCTGGGTCCACTGGTCTTCGGGAAGTGGAGTGAGGTCCGGCGGCCAGAAGTGTTTGTCGAGTTCGACGACCGGTAGTGCTATGGCCGCGCCGAGCCGGGCGGCGAGGTTCGATTTGCCTGCGCCGCCGCGCCCGAGGATGACGACCTTGTTCATGCTGCCTCCGTGCGTGTGTCGGGGATCGATGCCCGGTAGGGCTCGCCCTTCTCGAGCATGGCGTAGATGACGTCGCAGCGGCGGCGAGCCAGACAGATGAGGGCGGCGTTGCGTTTCTTGCCATCGGCTCGTTTGCGGTCGTGAGTAGGCGCGGCTGGCCGGGTCGTGCAGAGCCGCTGGGTGGATGCTGGTCAGCAGGCCACGGATGCGGTTGATGGTGCGGGTCGCTTCGCCGGCGAGGTCGTCGTCGTAGCCGACGAGGACCCGAGCTCGGTGAGGGTGTCGTCACCGGTATCCACGCGGCGCAGCGCGTGCGACATGGTGCGCGCGGCGTCGGCGATGATGAACGCGTCGCGGGCATCGGTCTTCGCTTGTCCGGGGTAGAGATCGGCGATGCGGCGCATCCCCGATCCAGGCAGGTAGGCGACGTCGTGCCCGCAGGCCCGCGCGACCGCGACCGGCAGCGCGCCGATCGTGTTGGGCTGATCGACCACGATCAGCAGCGGTCCGTGAGCGGCGAGACGGTCGAATACCGCCCGCAGTTTGGATTCGTCGTTGGGCAGGGCCTTATCGTGCACGCGCTTCCCGGCGGCGGTCAGGCCGACCGCGTGGTGCTCGCCCTTGCCGACGTCCACGCCGCAGAACACGGCGTATGGCTGTGTCACTTCGCATTTCCTCGCGCTGAGATCGTACGGCCGCCGATCCGGCGTCGAGGCCACGCACCCACGTTACGAAGAGACTTGTGATCGGCCCGGTCCTTATCAGCGGTACATCGACGCCACCAGGACCCGGCGACACCACCCCCGGATCATGCGAGAGACAGGGGCAAGAAGTCATACCGGGCCTGGCGACCGTAGCCCTGGTTCAGGGCTACGAAGAAGGTAACGGGGGAGCGGTGCGGTGCCGAGCGGAACGGAGCGAGAACTAGTGCGGCGCGGGTGCAGGGTGGGAGCGGTGCGCGACGCCGTGCGGAGCGGAGCGATGTGGACAGATGCGACGCAGCTCGGCTCGTGTCTGCGCGGCCTGTCTGCGCGGCCGTGACGGTCGGCTTAGCTCAGTTCGGCTGGCTCGACGCGGGTAGGTGCGACGCGTGTTGTGCAGCGCCGAGCTGCACCGAGCCTCAGGGCACGCACCGAGTTCGTCGAGTCCAGTGGATGTGAGCTGAGGCGAGTTGAGCTTGCACTGGGCAGGGTCGCATTTTGCTGTCAAGCCGGACGGTGTCCCGGGTGGTGGATCAGATCGATGCGGTGTGCGCGACTTCGAGGGGGCCGACTCGGCTCGGTGCGATCTGGGTAGGGGAGTGGGGCAGCGGATTATGTCTCTCGCTGCTCCGTATCGGGTTCATGTTTCACGGGAAACATGAACCCGATGGGAGACAGTCAGCCGCGGGCTCCGCGAGATCGGGCAGCGCTGCCCTTGCCGGACTTCACTCGGCGGATGGCCCCACCTTCGGAGCGGCGGGAGGGGCGTTCGGCGCGGGGAAGGCGTTCGGCGCTGATTACGACGGTGGGGGTGGAGACGAGGGTGACGCCGCAGCGGAGGATCTCGGCGTTGCCTGCGCCGATCTTCGTTAGCGCGTCGGCGTCGCGTTCCAGTTCCTCGACGGCACTGATCCCCTTCAGGGCGAGCATTCGTCCGTGGTCATGGAGTAGGGGAATCGACCACTGGGCGAGCTTGGCGAGGGGGGCGACGGCTCGGGAGGTGACCACGTCCGCGCCGCCGGCTTCCTTCAGGACTCCGGATTGTTCAGCGCGACCGCGCACCACGATGATCTCCAGTCCAGCCGCGTCGATGAAATCGCTCAGGAAGAGGGTGCGGCGCAGGAGCGGTTCGACGAGGGTGATGCGGAGGTCGGGGCGGGCGATGGCGAGGGGGATGCCGGGCAGTCCGGCGCCGCTGCCGACATCGACGACGCTCGCTCCTTCCGGGATGAGTTCCCCGACGACGGCACAATTGAGAATGTGGCGATCCCACAGGCGCGGCACCTCGCGCGGCCCGATGAGTCCGCGCTCGACTCCGGCGCCCGCTAGTTCGGCGCAATATCGCCGCGCGATCTCCAAGCGGTCGCCGAAGATCGCGGCGGCCGCGGCGGGCGGCTCCAGCTCGGCAGGTAATGCGGCACTTCCGCCGAGGTCTCGTTCCACGTGAAACATCCCTTTCCGAACTCGAGCTTCATTGGTAGGAGCACCCCTGCACCCGGCGGGGGAGGGGAGTGCGAACCGGATACGGAGAAGGCCCCCGGTCCGAAGACCAGAGGCCCATCCAATCATTCCCGTCAGTGTGACGAAACACGCCGCACCCCCGGGAAGTCATCCGGAATCAAGCGGGAACGACCACCACGTGGCGGTTCGGCTCCACGCCTTCACTCTCACTGCTGACACCATCCACGGAAGCCACCGCATCGTGGACGATCTTGCGTTCGAACGGCGTCATGGGGGCGAGCGGTTCGGCCGCACCGGAGTCGAGTACCCGCTGCGCCGCGGCGGTGCCGAGGGCGCTCAACTCCTCGCGCCGCTTGGCACGCCAGCCCGCGACATCGAGCATGAGCCGACTGCGCACCCCGGTGGCCTGCTGCACCGCGAGCCGGGTCAGCTCCTGCAGAGCGTCGAGCACCTCACCGTTGCGGCCGACCAGCTTCGACAGATCCCGTCCGCCGTCGATACTGACGACGGCGCGATCACCCTCGACATCCAGATCGATATCACCGTCGAAATCCAGAACATCGAGTAACTGCTCGAGGTAGTCGCCCGCGAGCTCTCCCTCTTCGATCAGCGCTTCCTCGGCGTCGTTCGCGACTTCGTCGGGTTCGGCCCCGGCGTTCACGCTCGTCGTCGCCACAGCGGCGTCCCCTCCGTCGGTCTCAACAGTCATTTGATTTCCTTCATCTGCTCATCACGCACGCCTGACGATCGCCGCCGGGTGAACGCGATCAGGGGGTTGCTCAGGATATCGGCCCGACGCGGGGCCGCACGATCATGCGTTCAGCGCCGCCGCTTCTGGTTGGCACGTCCACGGTTGCCGGAACGCTTCTGGTTTCCGGGCCTGCGCTGTCCGGAACCGCGGCTACCGTTCTTCGCGACGCCGTTGGTGGACGACGGGTTCTCCACCGCATCCGACACGGTCTCGGCATCGCTCGCGGGCTCGGGCGTGGCGGGCTTCTTCTTCGTGCTCACCGGTTTGGCCCCCGGTTTCGGAGCGTTCTGCGCGCGCTGCTCGAGCTTGGCCTGCTTCTTCTCCTCCTCTTCCTTGGCCATCCGGCCGAAGACGAGGTGCTGCTGACCGTAGGTCCAGATGTTGTTGGACACCCAGTAGAGCAGGATGGCGATCGGTAGGAACGGACCACCGACGAGCACGCCGAGCGGGAACACCCAGAGCGCGAGCTTGTTCATCAGGGCGGCCTGCGGATTGGCCGCGGCTTCCGGGGTCTGCCGCTGCACGGAGGCGCGCGCGTTGAAGTGGGTGGCCAGACCGGCGATCACCATCAGCGGAATCGCGACGAGGGCGATGCTGAGTTTGGACGGGATGCCGCCGTAGTCCGCGAACGCCTGCAATTCGGCGGTGGGGGTGGTGATGAAGGCCGAGATCGGCGCGCCGAAGATGCGGGCGCTGAGGAAGGACTGGACGTCGGCCGCGTTGAAGACGTAGTTCGGGGTCATGGCGTTCTGCTCGGGCGACATGCCGAGCTGGCCGAAGCCGTGACCGGTGCGGTTGAACGAGCGCAGCACATGGAACAGACCGAGGAAGACCGGCACCTGGGCCAGCATCGGCAGGCAGCCCATGAGCGGGTTGAAGCCGTGCTCCTTCTGGAGTTTCTGCATCTCCAGCGCCAACTTCTGGCGGTCGTTCTTGTACTTCTTCTGCAGCTCCTTGATCTGGGGCTGCAATTCCTGCATCTGTTTGGTGGTGCGCACCTGCCGCACGAACGGCTTGTAGAGCAGCACACGCAGCGAGAAGACCAGGAACACCACGGCCAGCGCCCATGCCAGGCCGTGGTCGGGTCCGAGGCCGGGGATGGCCGCGAAGACTCGGTGCCAGAACCACAGGATCCAGGACACCGGGTAATAGATGAAGTCGAGCACGGCTCTATGCACTCCCGTCGTTCGTATCGCCGATCACCGCGGGCGGTGATCCTTTACAAGCGTGTGGCGCCGACTCGGCAGGGTCGGCGACTGCCTCGTGCCCGGTGCGACTGCGTCGCTCAGGTACGGGGTCCCACCCACCAGGGTGCCAGGGCGCGCATTTGGCCAATCGCACGACCGTCAATCCGAGGCCGACGAACAGCCCTCGGGTGCGCAGCGCGGTGACGGCGTATTCACTGCAGGTCGGGGTGAATCGGCAGACCGGCATGCGCGTGGGGGAGACGTAGGTCCGGTACAGCTCGATCAGAAAGACTAGTGCCCGCGCCGGTAGTCGACCGGCGGACGCGACCGCGCCGCGCGCATTCACGCCGGATCACCCACCGCGCGTACCGCGGGCCGGGTCTCGAGTTTGCGTAACGCGCCGCGGATCTGGCGGAGCAGTTCGTCGGCGTCGGCATCGGCGGCGCCGGGGAGCGCGCGGATCACGATGTCGGTGTCGGCGGGCAGGTCCGGGACCACCCTCGCGCACATATGACGCAGGCGGCGGGCTACCCGGTGTCGTATCACCGCGGAGCCCACCGCCTTGCTGACAATCAATCCGAACCTCGGCCCGCCGATGCGGATCGCCGGTTCACTGTTTCGTCCACTCGTGCCTTCGACCCGGCCGTCATCGTGCCGCAGCGCGTGCACGACCAGGTCTCGCCTCCCGATTCGCTGGCCGCGGCGCACCGTCCGGGAGAAGTCGGCACGATGATGCAACCGATACGGCTCAGGCAACACCCGAGCGTCCGAATGCGAGGATCAGGCAGTGAGTTCGGCGCGGCCCTTGCGGCGGCGCGCCGACACGATGGCGCGACCCGCACGGGTGCGCATACGGAGGCGGAAGCCGTGAACCCGCGCCCGACGACGGTTGTTCGGCTGGAACGTCCGCTTGCCCTTGGCCACGGTCAACACTCCTCGAGTTGGTGGGCACCATTGGCGCCCGTAGTTTTTGATAGCGAAAGTCGGTCCTGGCGCACAGTTGGTCAGGAGACCTACACGCGGTCAGCACAAGACCGACACCGCACCAAGGGGTGACTGTACGAGGGTACTGATCTCGTTTCGGGGGGTCAAACTCGGCCCCCCTGGTCCGCGCTCGAGCCGACCGCATGCCCGTCCGATCGTGAGTTCGTCCACACCCCTGTGCGCGTGTCGCCACGCCGCATCGCAGGCATTGCCAGATGATTGCTACAGAACCCCTGGTCGGGGCGGTGCACCGGGCGAATTCACGCACGTTTCACATTTCCCCAGAGTTGTCCACATCTGTGGATAATTGTGTGGAAATACCCCTGGAGTGGCATATTCGTAGGGCCGACGGCACCTCGCCGCCGCCCGGACGGGGGAATCCGAGCAGCGGATGAACCGGCGCTGAAGACCGTACGCGGGGTCACTGTACCGACCACCGACGGTAGATGACCGCACGCCCCGGCCGTCTGCTCCAATCGACCCACTTCCGGGGAGGACATTGCATGGACGACGAGCAGAACGTGTTGGCCACCGTATGGCCGGAGGTGATCGCCGAACTCACCACGGGTTCGGCCGACGGCGCCATCCCCGCGGTGACACGGGCGCAGCAGGCGTGGCTCAAACTGGTCAAGCCGATCACCGTCGCCCAAGGCTTCGCTCTGCTCTCCGTTCCCTCCTCGCTGGCCCAGGAGGCCATCGAACGCGATCTGCGCGAACCGATCCTGCGATCACTCGGCAGGCGGCTCGGTCCACAGGTCGAAGGTCTCGGCGTCCGTATCGCCGCACCAGCGACCCCGACTCAGGAACGCGCGACGGCAGCTCCCCGGCACGCGCGGATGACCAGCAGGCCCGAGCGCACCCGGGAGGCGCCGCGCCCGCCGTTGGCCGAGTACCCCGGTCGCGGCGAGTACGTCGCGTCACGTTACGCCCCCGGTGACTTCCCCACCGGCGACTACCCCGGCCCGCGCGACTACACGCCCGCACCCGAGTATTCGCCGGCACAGGAGTACTCGCCCGCACCCGACTACGCGACCGAATCCCCGTACGCGACCGAGGATTACCCGCCGAACAGCTACCCGCTCGGCGAACGTTCCGAGTACGCGGACCCGATCGACGACGTAGCGCCACCCTCGCGTCGCGACGGTCCGCGACGCGAGCCGGGACCGCCAGGGCAGGAATCGCTTTTCGGTCCCGACACCGGTCCGATGCGCGGCAGGCTGCGCGCGGACGAGGACGACGACGCGCCGACCGGTCCGCCGGAATCGGTGCGCGAACCCGAAGCGACACATCGCGACGACGAACCGGTGGTCAATGTCCGCAACTCCTGGCCGACCTACTTCACCAAGGGGCAGGAGACCCCGGCGGCCGCGCCTTCCTCGGCGAGCCTGAACGCGAAGTACACCTTCGAGACCTTCGTCATCGGTGCGTCGAACCGGTTCGCGCACGCGGCCGCGGTCGCCATCGCGGAGGCGCCCGCCCGCGCGTACAACCCGCTGTTCGTCTGGGGCGCTTCGGGACTCGGCAAAACCCACTTACTACACGCCGCGGGCCACTACGCCCAGCGGCTGTTCCCCGGCATGCGGGTGAAGTACGTCTCCACCGAGGAATTCACCAACGACTTCATCAACAGCCTGCGCGACGACCGCAAGGTCGCGTTCAAGCGCCGCTACCGCGAGACCGACATCCTCCTCGTCGACGACATCCAGTTCATCGAGGGCAAGGAAGGCATCCAGGAGGAGTTCTTCCACACCTTCAACACCCTGCACAACGCGAACAAGCAGATTGTCGTTTCCTCCGACCGTCCGCCGAAACAGCTTGCGACACTTGAGGAAAGGCTACGCACCAGGTTCGAGTGGGGCCTGATCACCGACGTGCAGCCACCCGAGCTCGAGACCCGCATCGCGATCCTGCGCAAGAAGGCGCGCATGGACCGCCTCGACGTGCCGCACGACGTCATGGAGTTGATCGCGAGCCGGGTCGAACGCAATATCCGCGAACTCGAGGGCGCCCTCATCCGGGTCACGGCCTTCGCCTCGCTCAACGGCCAGGCGCTCGACATGTCGCTGGCCGAGGTCGTGTTGCGCGACCTGATGCCGGAGACGGCGGCGCTCGAGATCAACGCGGCCACGATCATGGCCGTGACCGCCGAATACTTCAACACCACCCTCGAAGAGCTGACCGGTCCAGGCAAGGCCCGTCCGCTGGCGCAGGCCAGGCAGATCGCTATGTACCTGTGCCGCGAGCTCACCGACCTGTCGCTGCCCAAGATCGGCCAGGCGTTCGGCCGCGACCACACGACGGTCATGTACGCGGAGAAGAAGGTCCGCAAGGAGATGACCGAGCGGCGTCGCGTCTACGACCAGGTCCAAGAACTCACAGCCCGAATCAAGCAACGTTCGCGCTGAGCTTCGCTAACACCCTCGCACCGCCTCTGACCAGGGGCGGTGCTTTTTTGTGCCCTGTGGATTCCTCGAGGAATTCTTGTGGATTCCTCGAGGAATCCACAGGGTTGTCCACCGATCCGTCCACAGGTCGGTCGAGCGGATCTGTTCACAGGACTCACAGGCCGAATTCCCCAATATCCACAACCAGATTCGTGCACAGGGGCTGACCAGCCAGGTGTCCCAGTTGTGCCTGTGGATTCCTCGAGGAGTCCATGTGGATTCCTCGAGGAATCCACCGGTTGTACACGGGTCTGTGCACATCTGTTGACAACTGGGCGAATGTGGTGGAACAACTCGAGGATGACTCGAGGATGGAGGGTGGATAGATTCGCTGTCTCCACAGCCCCCTCGCGTTCATCCTCGAGTCACCCCACGGTCATCCCCAAGGCGCCATACCCCGTGAGCTGCGCGGACGCGGTCGATCCACAGATTCCACAGCCCCTACTACTACTTCAGTTCTTCTCATTGAAGATGTCTTTTCAAAACAGGGTGTGTGGAAAGTCGGTCGGAACGCGTCGGCTCGGCGGCGGGCTCCGTCCACAGGCAAGGAGGAAGCGAGTCGGTCATCGCACGACGGACCGCTCGGTCCGGCCGGACAGCGGGTCGGACTATGTCCTGGCGCGCTACGCGGGTACGGTTTGATGTCGGTCGTCCATGTCAGACTGCACCGGCGGGCGATACAGCACTTCTCGACGAGAACCACGCTGAAGCCGACACGGATCACGGAACTGGGAGAGGACATTCGGGCGATGGAGCTTGCAAGCATGAAGTTTCGGGTCGCCCGAGAAGATTTCGCCGACTCCGTCGCCTGGGTCGCGCGCAGTCTCCCCTCGCGCCCGCCCGTACCGGTTCTCGGCGGCGTCCTGCTCGTCGCCGGTGAGGAAGGGCTCACCGTCTCCGGCTTCGACTACGAGGTCTCCGCGCAGGTGCGGGTCGCGGCCGAGGTCGCCGGACCGGGCGAGGTGCTGGTCTCCGGGCGGCTGCTCGCCGATATCACCAAGGCGCTGTCCAACAAGCCGGTCGACGTCTCGGTCGACGGCACCCGCGTGCTGATCAGCTGCGGCAGTGCGAAGTTCTCGCTGCCCACCATGCCGGTCGAGGATTATCCACAGCTGCCCGAGGTGCCCCAGCAGTCCGGTGAACTGGGTGTCGACGTCTTCTCCGAGGCCGTCGCCCAGGTCGCCGTCGCCGCGGGCCGCGACGACACACTCCCCATGCTCACCGGCATCAGGGTCGAGATCGAGGGCTCGCGCGTCGTGCTCGCCGCCACCGACCGTTTCCGGCTCGCGGTGCGCCACATCGAGTGGAAGCCCGCCGACAACGACATCGAGACCTCGGTGCTCATTCCGGCGCGCACGCTGTCCGAGGCCGCCAAGACCCTCGGCCCCTCCGACGCGCCGGTCCAGCTCTCGCTCGGCAGCGGCGCGGGAGCCGACGGCCTGCTCGGGATCGTGAACGCCGGTCGCCGCACCACCACCCGCCTGCTCGACGCGGAATTCCCCAAGTTCCGCCAGTTGCTCCCCAAGGAGCACACCTCCATCGCGACCCTCACGGTGTCGGCGCTCACCGAGGCCATCAAGCGCGTCGCGCTGGTCGCCGAGCGCGGCGCCCAGGTGCGTCTGGAATTCTCCGACGAGGGCCTGCTGCTCGCGGCGGGCGGTGAGGACGCCGGCCGCGCCGAGGAATGGCTCGAGGCGGATTTCCGCGGCGAACCGCTCACCATCGCCTTCAATCCCGGCTATCTGCTCGACGGCCTGTCCGCGCTGCACGCCGACCGGGTCACCTTCGGATTCACCACGCCGAGTCGCCCGGCCGTCCTGCTGCCCTCGGGCGAGGTCGAGCCGGAGGCGCTCGAGTCCGGTGCGTTCGCGGCGCTGGCGAGCCCGTATATCTACCTGCTGATGCCGGTTCGGCTGCCGGGCTGAGCGGCCCTGTGCAGCAACGGGTTCCGGCGCACTCGTCCGCGATCGGGTAGGCGCGCGTGTTCATTCGTGCGCTGTCGCTGCGCGACTTCCGCTCGTGGGAGCAGGCTGAATTCGAGTTATCCACAGGGCGAACGGTTTTCCTGGGGGCGAACGGCAACGGCAAGACCAATCTGCTGGAGGCCGCGGGCTATCTGTCCACACTCGGCTCCCACCGGGTATCCGCCGACGCTCCGCTGATCAGGATGGGCGCCGAGCGCGCGCGGATCGGCGCAACGGTCGTGAACACCGGTCGTGAACTGCGCGTGGATCTGGAACTCAACCAGGGCAGCGCCAATCGCGCGCAGATCAACAGGTCTCCTGCCCGGCGGCCGCGCGACATCCTGGGGATTCTGCACACGGTGCTGTTCGCGCCGGAGGACCTGGCGCTGGTGCGCGGCGATCCCGGCGAACGTCGACGGTTCCTCGACGAGTTGTGCACAGCCCGATTACCCAGACTCGCGGCCGTGCGCGCGGACTACGACCGGGTGCTCAAGCAGCGTTCGGCCCTGTTGAAAACCGCTGGGCGACAAGCGAGGTCGTCGGGTGACCTGAGCACGCTGGACGTGTGGGACGGCCATCTCGCCGAACACGCGGCCGTGCTGTTGGCCCAGCGCCTGCGCCTGGTCCACGACCTGTATCCCCATCTGGCACAGGCGTATCGGTCGATAGCGCCGGAATCGAGGCCCGCCGCGATCGGTTACCGCAGTTCGTATCTGCCGCCGGAGTTCCTCGACCCGGCGCGCGAACCGGGCGAGGGCGACGCGGCGGACCTGGGGGCGATCGTGTTGGCCGAGTTGGGGGCCGCGAGGCCGAGGGAACTCGAACGCGGGGTCTGTCTGGTCGGCCCGCACCGCGACGATCTGGAGCTGATCCTCGGGGACGCGCCCGCGAAGGGTTTCGCCAGTCACGGTGAGTCCTGGTCCTTCGCTCTCGCGCTGCGCCTCGGCGCGTTCGAACTGCTGCGCACGACCGGCGCCGAACCGGTGCTGCTGCTCGACGATGTGTTCGCCGAACTGGATCGGCGCCGCAGGCGCGCGCTGGCCGAGGTGGCGGCGACGGCCGAACAGGTGTTGATAACCGCCGCCGTGCCCGAGGATGTGCCCGCGGAGTTGGATGCGACGCCGATACCCGTGGAGATGTCGGGCGACCCGGCCCATCGCGTCTCCCGCATCGCCGAATTCGGCCCGGCGGGCCTGTCGGAGTGACATGTGCGAATCTATGCACAGAAATCACCGGAGTTATCCACATCTGGGGATGGATTGCGCGCCACCCACAGCATCTAGTGCCCGAATCGCGGAATTCGCCGCCGCGCAGACGTCGACGACACACATCGGCCACCACGACGCGCGGGTCGCGGGCCCGATTCTGTCGGCCCGGTCCCGTAAAGTCGGCCCGGTGTTCGACCGTATCCGGTTATCCACAGCCGCTGTGGATAACTCGGTTCGCGTCTTGGATCGCGCGAGGTCGAGTAGCACGGCGGGCGCATCGGGCGGTGTGCCGAATTCCACCGGTGACCGGCTCGAACGTATGTTCGATAGAGTAAGTTCGGCGAATGCGTCACCTCGGATTTCGGTGATTCGTGACCGGCGAGCGCCTGTGGATAACCGGGTGGAACTGGGGGCAACTCCCAGGTGTGGGCGAACGGAGCGAACGATGACCGATCAGTCGGAGCGGGCTGTGGGATCAGCGGAGTCGGGGCGCCCCGGCGCGGAACCGGAACTGCGCGGCATCGATCTGGCCCGCCGCGCCCTGGAAGAGGCTCGCGCGGCCGCCAAGGCGAGCGGTAAATCGGTCGGGCAGGGCCGCGCGTCGCCGCGACGGCTGCGGACCGGCGCCCGCAGGCGCACCGGATGGTCGGGTGCGCGACCCGACGATCGCGATCCCCAGTTGTTGTTCAGCCTGGCGGGCGCGATCGCGAAGAATCGCGGATGGTCGGGCAAGGTCGCCGAGGGGATGGTCTTCGGGCGCTGGGCCGTCGTCGTCGGCGAGGACATCGCCTCGCACGCCACGCCGGTCGCCCTCGCCAACGGCGTGCTGAGCATCGCGGCCGAGTCCACCGCCTGGGCCACCCAGTTGCGCATGTTGCAGAAGCAGATCCTCGCGAAGATCAACGCGGCGGTCGGCCATGGCGTGGTGACCTCGCTCAAGATCACCGGACCCGCCGCGCCGAGTTGGCGCAAGGGGGAGCGGCACATCAAAGGGCGCGGACCACGGGATACGTACGGCTGAGCCGCGCGGTTCCGCGGTGTCCGACAGAAGGTTCGGTGCGGTTTCACGTGGAACGGCGGCCCGGGGTCGCCTCGGCTCGGCTAGTGCGGCCTGAGGGCTCGGAGGCGTTGATCAAACCTCGTTCCGGCTGACCGGACTCGTCGCCGGTCGATTTCTCGCAGCCACGGAGCCGTCAGGGGTGTCGTAGGTGCATTGTGATTCGGCCTTACCAGTAGGATGGTGGAGTAACTAGCGGCGAACCTTCGGCGCGTCGGCACAGCACGCGCGTGGATCCCTGTTTTTCTCACATCGGAATCTCGGGCTCCACCTGTGCTCGTCCCTTCGCCGCGCCGGGATCAGCAAGTAAGGAGAGCTACCGACCAGTGGCTGCCAAGGACTCCAACGAATCGGGCTCGACCAAAGCGACATCCGGTAAGCAGGACTACGGTGCTTCCTCCATCACGGTCCTCGAAGGGCTCGAAGCGGTTCGCAAGCGCCCCGGCATGTACATCGGTTCCACCGGTGAGCGCGGCCTGCATCATCTGATCTGGGAAGTGGTCGACAACTCCGTCGACGAGGCGATGGCGGGATACGCCACCAAGGTCGAGGTCACCCTGCTCGCCGACGGCGGCGTCGAGGTCGTAGACGACGGTCGCGGCATTCCCACGGGGATGCACGCCCAGGGCGTGCCGACCATCGAGGTCGTCATGACCCAGCTGCACGCGGGCGGCAAGTTCGACTCCGACTCCTACGCGGTGTCCGGCGGTCTGCACGGTGTCGGCATCTCCGTGGTCAACGCGCTGTCCACGACCCTGGAAGCCGAGATCGACCACGACGGCTACCACTGGACCCAGCAGTACAAGGACGCGAAGCCGGGCAAGCTGATCCAGGGCGAGGCCACCGACCGGACCGGTACCACCATCCGGTTCTGGGCCGACCCGGACGTCTTCGAGACCACCGTCTACAACTTCGAGACGGTTTCGCGCCGCCTACAAGAGATGGCGTTCCTGAACAAGGGACTCACCATCAAACTCACCGACGAGCGGGTCAGCCGGTCCGAGGTCACCGACGAGGTGGTCAGCGAGACCGCCGAGGCGCCCAAGCACGCCGACGCGCCCGCCGAGCAGGCCGAGCACAAGGTCAAGACCAGGACCTACCACTACCCGGGCGGTCTGGAGGAGTTCGTCCGCCACATCAACCGGACCAAGCAGCCGATCCACAATTCCGTGGTCGGGTTCACTGGCAAGGGCACCGGGCACGAGCTCGAGGTCGCCATGCAGTGGAATTCCGGCTATTCGGAATCCGTGCACACCTTCGCCAACACCATCAACACCCACGAGGGCGGCACGCACGAGGAGGGCTTCCGCGCGGCGCTGACCACGGTGGTCAACAAGTACGCCAAGGACAAGAAGCTCATCAAGGACAAGGACGGCAACCTCACCGGCGACGACATCCGCGAGGGGCTGGCCGCCATCGTGAGCGTCAAGGTCGGCGAGCCGCAGTTCGAGGGTCAGACCAAGACCAAGCTGGGCAACACCGAGGTCAAGTCGTTCGTCCAGAAGACCTGCAACGAGCACCTGACGCACTGGTTCGAGGCCAATCCGGCCGACGCGAAGACCATCGTGAACAAGGCGGTGTCCTCGGCGCAGGCGCGGGTGGCCGCGCGTAAGGCGCGCGAACTGGTGCGCCGCAAGTCCGCGACCGATCTCGGCGGCCTGCCCGGCAAGCTCGCCGACTGCCGGTCCAAGGATCCGGCCAAGTCCGAGATCTACATCGTTGAGGGCGACTCGGCGGGTGGCTCGGCGAAATCCGGCCGCGACTCGATGTATCAGGCGATCCTCCCGCTGCGCGGCAAGATCATCAACGTCGAGAAGGCGCGCATCGACCGCGTGCTGAAGAACAACGAGGTCCAGTCGATCATCACGGCCTTCGGCACCGGCATCCACGACGAGTTCGACATCGCCAAGCTGCGCTATCACAAGATCGTGCTGATGGCCGACGCCGACGTCGACGGCCAGCACATCTCGACCCTGCTGCTGACCCTGCTGTTCCGTTTCATGCGGCCGTTGATCGAGGACAGGCACGTCTACCTCGCGCAGCCGCCGTTGTACAAGCTGAAGTGGATGCGCACCGATCCCGAGTTCGCCTACTCCGATCGCGAACGCGACGGTCTGCTCGAGGCCGGTCTCGCCGCGGGCAAGAAGATCAACAAGGAGGACGGCGTCCAGCGGTACAAGGGTCTGGGTGAGATGAACGCCAAGGAACTGTGGGAGACCACCATGGATCCGTCGGTGCGGGTGCTTCGTCAGGTGACGCTGGACGACGCGGCCGCCGCCGACGAGCTGTTCTCCGTGCTGATGGGCGAGGACGTCGAGGCGCGTCGCAGCTTCATCACCCGCAATGCCAAGGACGTTCGCTTCCTCGACGTGTAGCCGGCGTGCGCACGCAGTCCACGTCACGCCAGGCCATTTAAGGAGACCCCCATGACCGAGACAACGCTGCCTCCGAACGGCGGCGCGGGCGACCGGATCGAACCGGTCGACATCCAGAACGAGATGCAGAGCAGCTACATCGATTACGCGATGAGCGTGATCGTCGGCCGTGCGCTGCCCGATGTGCGCGACGGCCTCAAGCCGGTGCACCGGCGCGTGCTCTACGCGATGTACGACAACGGCTACCGGCCCGACCGCGGTTACGTGAAGGCCGCGCGCCCGGTCGCCGAGACGATGGGTAACTACCATCCGCACGGCGACGCGTCGATCTACGACACCCTCGTGCGCATGGCGCAGCCGTGGTCGCTGCGCTACCCGCTGGTGGACGGGCAGGGCAACTTCGGTTCCCGCGGCAACGACGGCGCCGCCGCCATGCGCTACACCGAATGCCGCCTGACGCCGCTGGCGATGGAACTGCTGCGCGAGATCGATCACGAGACGGTCGATTTCACGCCGAACTACGACGGCCGCTCCCAGGAGCCGGTGGTTCTCCCCAGCCGGGTGCCGAACCTGTTGATGAACGGGTCCAACGGCATCGCGGTCGGCATGGCCACCAATATCCCGCCGCACAACCTGCGTGAACTCGCCGAGGCGATCTACTGGGCGCTGGACAACCACGACGCCGACGAGGAGTCCACGCTCGCGGCATGCATGGAGCGGGTCAAGGGCCCGGACTTCCCGACGCACGGGCTGATCGTCGGTGGGCAGGGCATCCACGACGCGTACACGACGGGGCGCGGTTCGATCCGGATGCGCGGCGTGGTCGAGATCGAGGAGGACAGTCGCGGTCGTACCACGATCGTCATCACCGAACTGCCCTACCAGGTCAACACCGACAACTTCATCAACTCGATCGCCGAGCAGGTCAAGGACGGCAAGATCGCGGGTATCTCCGATATCCACGACGAATCCTCCGACCGCGCGGGCATGCGGATCGTGGTGACGGTCAAACGCGACGCCGTCGCCAAGGTGGTGCTGAACAACCTCTACAAGCACACCCAGCTGCAGACCAGTTTCGGCGCGAACATGCTGTCCATCGTGGACGGTGTGCCGCGCACGCTGCGCCTGGATCAGATGATCCGGCTCTACGTCGCACACCAGTTGGACGTGATCGTCCGGCGCACCAGGTACCTGCTGCGCAAGGCCGAGGAACGCGCCCACATCCTGCGCGGCCTGGTCAAGGCGCTCGACGCGCTGGACGAGGTCATCGCCCTGATCCGGCGTTCGGCCAACACCGACACCGCGCGCACCGGCCTCATGCAGCTGCTCGACATCGACGAGATCCAGGCCACCGCGATCCTCGACATGCAGCTGCGCCGCCTCTCGGCGTTGGAGCGGCAGAAGATCGTCGACGAACTCGCCAAGATCGAGGCCGAGATCGCCGACCTCAAGGACATCCTGGAGAAGCCGGAGCGCCAGCGCGCGATCGTGCGCGACGAACTGGCCGAGATCGTCGAGAAGTACGGCGACGACCGGCGCACCAGGATCATCGCCGCCGACGGCGACGTGGCCGACGAGGACCTGATCGCCCGCGAGGACGTGGTGGTCACCATCACCGAGACCGGTTACGCCAAGCGCACCAAGACCGACCTGTACCGCTCACAGAAGCGCGGCGGCAAGGGCGTGCAGGGCGCGGGTCTCAAACAGGACGACATCGTCAAGCACTTCTTCGTCAGCTCGACTCACGACTGGCTGCTGTTCTTCACCAACAAGGGCCGCGTCTACCGCGCCAAGGCGTACGAGCTGCCCGAGGCCAACCGCACCGCGCGCGGTCAGCACGTGGCCAACCTGCTCGCCTTCCAGCCCGACGAGCGGATCGCGCAGATCATCCAGATCAAGTCCTACGACGACGCGCCCTACCTGGTGCTCGCCACCAAGAACGGCCTGGTGAAGAAGTCGAAGCTCACCGATTTCGACTCCAACCGCAGCGGCGGCATCGTCGCGGTGAACCTGCGCGACGAGGACGAACTGGTCGGCGCGGTGCTCTGCTCGGCCGAGGACGATCTGCTGCTCGTCTCCGCGCAGGGTCAGTCGATCCGATTCTCGGCCACCGACGAGGCGCTGCGTCCGATGGGCCGCGCCACCTCCGGTGTGCAGGGCATGCGGTTCAACGCCGACGACGAACTGCTCTCGCTCAACGTGGTGCGTCCCGACACCTACCTGCTGGTGGCGACCTCGGGCGGCTATTCCAAGCGCACCGCGATCGAGGAGTACACGGCGCAGGGACGCGGCGGTAAAGGCGTACTGACTATCCAGTTCGACGCCAAGCGTGGCACCCTGGTCGGTGCGTTGATCGTCGATGACGACGACGAGCTCTACGCGATCACATCCGGCGGCGGCGTCATCCGTACGGCGGCGCGGCAAGTTCGCAAGGCCGGACGTCAAACCAAGGGCGTGCGATTGATGAACCTGGCCGATGGCGATACCTTGCTTGCGATCGCGCGCAACGCCGACGAGCCCGAGCTCGGCGGCGATGACGACACCGGTTCCCCCGAGCAGTAACCCACCAGCGGCGGCAAAGAACGGATCTGAGGATTCCCATTGACCACTCCGAATCAGCCGAATGACGAGCGGCAGCACACGAACGGCGTGACCGAACGGATCGCACCGTCCCCGATTCCGCCGCGGCCGATCCCAAGGCCGGTCTCCTCGGCGGACAACGGGCAGCCGGGGACGGGAAACCAGGCGCCGCATGGCTCCGCGCCCCAAGTTGGCCAGCCGCACGAATCCACGGGCAAACAGGGCGAATTCGGGTCGAAGCCGCCGGAGCAGCCCAAGGGCGCGCCGGAGAACTTCGACCAGGCCACCGTGCGGATGAGCAATAACCAGGGCGAACCGCCCAAACCGCCCGAAAGCGGCGACAAGCCGCCGCAGGGCGGCCCGCAATTCCAGGACGGGTGGTCGCAGCTGCCGCAGCGGGAGCCGCAGTCCAACCTGTACCGACCCGGTCAGGCGCCGGTCACCGGCAGGCCCGCGGGCGCGGTCGGGCTCAACGGCGGTGTCACCAACGCGCGCACCACCGCCGACCTGGCGGCCAAAGCGGCGCGCAAAGAAGCGGCGATGGTGAAATCCGTCGGCATCGACGGCCCAACCCGCAGCATCGCGCGCCCCGAACTGATCAAGGACATGCCCGACCTGTCCGACATCAGGCACCCGCTGCCGCCCGGCGACCACATCGGCCACACCGCGCCGCCACCCATCTCGCCCGCGGTCCCCGTCGCGGTCGCGGCGGCCGCCGCCGGTGAACCGCTGCGCGCCACCGTCCAGATCCGCCGCATCGACCCGTGGTCGACGCTGAAGATCTCCCTGGTGATCAGCGTCGCCCTGTTCTTCGTGTGGATGCTCGCCGTCGGCCTGCTCTACATCGTCCTCGAAGGCATGGGCGTGTGGGAACGCCTGAACAACACCTTCACCGACATGGTCTCCCAGGACAGCGGCTCCGCGGGCCTCATCGACGCGGGCACCGTCTTCGGCTACGCGGGCGTCGTCGGCCTCATCAACGTCGTCCTGTTCACCGCCCTCGGCACCGTTGGCACCTTCATCTACAACCAGTGCTGCGACCTCGTCGGCGGTATCCAGGTCACCCTGGCCGACCCCGACTAGTCCCCGCTCGACCACGAAGGTCGGCCCCGCCATCCCGGCGGCGCCGACCTTCGTCCTTTCCCCACCCGAATACCCCGCTACCAGCCGTTTTGGTCGATGCCAGTGGTGTCGGGTAATCTCTTCCCTCGGCGGGTTCGAGTCGAAATTCCGGAATAGTCGACATCGAATGCGCACCACGGGCCTATAGCTCAGGCGGTTAGAGCGCTTCGCTGATAACGAAGAGGTCGGAGGTTCAAGTCCTCCTAGGCCCACTTCACTCGTAGGCGGCTCATGCTCATGGAGGCATGAGCCGTTCTCGTTTCGTCGTGTTTTGTGGGGGCGCAGCCCCCACGCCCCACCCGGAGGGCTTCGCCCCCGGACCCCCGATCTTGTGGTTGCGTGGGTGGTTTGTGGCAGTTCTTCTCCGCCGTGACTGGGCTTCGCCCTTTGAGGGTGAAGCCCAGTCTTTGTGGTGCGGGGATCAGGCGGGGGTGGCTGTGGGGTATGCGGTGTGGTGGTCGTCGTCTTCGTCGATTTCCAACTGCATTGCCAAGCGGTCGATTTCGTCGGCGAGTTCGGCTTCCCTGCGGGCGTTGGCCGAGCGTTCGGCCTCGGCGATCGAGCGTCTGTTCTCACGCAATTCCTGCTCGATCGCCTCGCGGCCGATATCGGCGTCCGCTCCTTCCCTCGACTCGCGAACACTCAAGCGGCGGCTGAAGGACTGTTTGGAGGCTTCCAGTCGCTGCGAGACGATGGCGTCGTAAGCGGTGGTGCCGCCGAAAGCCTTTGCGAGAACCGGTAGACAGTCCACTGCGATCAGCAGAGCCGCGAGCAGCCAGTGGGCGACCTTGATCTCGAAATTCTCGTCGGACAGCCTGCTCAGGGCGTGCAGGTCATCGAGGATGCCGCGGCTGCTGAGATTGTCCTTCTTCTCGGCGAGCTTCCTGCCGATCTCCGCGGTGACATTCCCCGTGTACCGTTCCTGGGCGGCGGACACCTCCCCGGTGAGGGTGACGATCTTGCGCTGCAAAGAGATCAGGTCGGTGCGCAGCTGATCGATATGGTTCTCGGTGCGGAACCGGGCGGCGGCAGCGCGATTGTTCAGGCACAGTTCGCCCTCGCCCTTGTCGCCGCTGACCCCAGGCCCCGGGGTGCCGGAGCACTCGTCGCGCGCCAGCCGCTCCAAGTTGGACAGTTCGGCGTTCAACGCGTCGAGGGAGGTCTTGGATTGCGACTCGGTGCTTTTGGCATTGGTGAGTTCGATGACGAGCGCCTGTGGATTGTCGGCGACATTCAGGTTGAACCCCGCGCAGTTGTCCGGCGCCGTGACCGAACCGTCGGTCGAACTGCATGCCCGCAGGCGGCTCTCGTACTGATCCAGCTGTGCTTTGCGATCCTCGCGTATCTCCACGTCGATCGAAGGTTTGAACACCCACAGCACGAGTGGTTCCGCGATGATGAAGCCGAGCAGCAGCGAGACGACGAACCGCGGAAAGAACATTCCCCACTTGGATCTGTTGGTCGCGCCGTGGGTGCTCGAGATCAACCAGCTGTCGAAGGTCAGGATCAGGTAACCCCAGAACAAGCCTGCGGGAGCGAGCAGAATCCACCAGCCGCCCGCGAGGCCTGCCAGGCCGACCATCAGTGAAAAGCCCGCCATGATCGCGGTATTGAGCACGATCGCGCCGAGCAGGGTGTAGCGCTTCCGCTCTTCCGGTACCCAGTCGAGCAGTGATTCCCGGACACCGATGAGGGAACGCAACTTGCGCCCACGGCCCGGCCGGTCAGCGGTGACCGGACGTACCAGATCGAGTTCCAGGTCGAAATCGAGGGGTAACGCGGCCGTCTCAGTGCTCATCCTCTTCCCTCAGCTCTGGGTCGTCCATATCTCGCGACTCCGATCGGACGGTTTCGGTGGTGGTATCCACCACTTCGATATTCGTGAATTCCTCGAGGTCCGACATCTCCGGGTGGTTCGACAACGCGGTCTGCACCAGATGTTCGATGGCCATCGTGTCTATCGCGCCGCGATCGGCGAGTTTTCTGATTATCTCGATCTGTACCGCGAGTTTCTGGTTGCGCTCGGTGGCGGCCAGGTCGATCTGCTTGTGTTCGATCTTCCACCGTTCGGCGCGGTCCAGCCGCTCGGCTTCCCAACGCCGGGTCTCCGCGAGTGCTTCGCGTTCGCGTCCGTGCTCGAGCGAGGCGTGGTCTCGTTCGCGTGCGCGGCGCACCTCTTCGCGCGCGAATTCGCGTTCGGCGTTCTTGGCGGCGTTTTCCTCTTGACGTTCCGCGGCAGCCAGGTCGATCTGTTTGTGTTCGATCTTCCACTGCTCGTCGCGGTCCAGCCGTTCGGCTTCCCAGCGGCGCTTTTCCCCGAGAGCCTCGCGTTCTTGTCCGCTTTCGAGCGAGGCGTGGTCTCGTTCGCGTGCGCGGCGCAGCTCTTCCCGTGCGAATTCGCGTTCGGCGTTCTTGGCGGCATGTTCTCGGTCGCGTTCAGCGGCGGCCAGGTCGATTTGCTTGTGTTCGATCTTCCACTGCTCGTCGCGGTCCAGCCGTTCGGCTTCCCAGCGGCGAGTTTCCGCGAGTGCTTCGCGTTCGTGTCCGCGTTCGAGCGACGCCTGTTCCCATTCCTGTGCTCGGCGCAACTCCTGCTGGGCGTACTCGCGTTCCACCTGCTCCTGTCGCAGCATTTCGTCGGCGAATTCCTTCGCGCTCACCTCGCCCGCCGCATAGGCGTACTTGAGCGCATCCACGGGATTGTTCCCGATCTCGCGCTGCTGTTCGAACTGGTAGCGCTGATAGTCCCTGGTATTCGCGTCGAGTGTGAAGGAATGCCGCTGTGAGCGGATTTCTTCTTGTTGTTCGTAGTCCGTCGCCGCGCTGCGCATGAGCTGGCTGCGATGTTGCCGGTCGAAGTCGATGTAGTGTCTGCCCGCTTGGTCACGGAGGGTGCGCTGATAATTCCCCACACTCGGGGGAGTCAGTACCTCGACACTTTCCAACTCCGTCTTCACGCCGAGATAGACCGGCGGTGACGCCATCGCGTACGCGGTGACCTGGGCACTGATCTTCCTCCGGGCCAGATTGATCTCGGTGAGGTCGTAGTCGAGTCCGAGTTCGAAGATCCGCCGGTGTTTCCGTACGTATGCCTTCAGCACACTGCCGAGATCGTGGGTACCGCCGCGAACGACCTGCACGGCGTCGTTGACCGTGCACGTGAAGGTGACCTGGAGTTGGAACGCGTCCGCGTCCTTCGACGGGATCTCGATCCGCACCGGCACCTGCACATCGCGGGATATATCGACGAGGCTGACATGTGTGGCCTCGAGCACGGTGTCCGAGTCCATGGTCAAGGCGCCGTTGTCGAGTTGGTAGTCATTTCCTATCCGATAGACCAGGCGGTGGTTGGAACCGCCCTGTGGAATATCGTCCAGCGAGCGTGTCCGTTTGGGTCCCAAGAACTTCTTCGACGGCACCGGTTCGAGCGTCCGTTGCGCCACCACCGGATATGCGGCACTCATCAGATATCCCCTTCTGCAAATCTGCGAACATCGGCAACAAATGCGCGCATGAGTACGTTGACTTTGCTGTCCGCGTTCTTCGGATTGTCCAACACCACTCGGTTGAAATCCGTGGCGAAAGATTTCGACTTGGTCCCCGGAAGTCGTTGCCCGAACTTCTCGGCCAATATGCGCAGGACTCGATCGTAGTCGTCCTCATGCTGCGTTATGTCTTTGAATATTATTCTGAACAGCAACAGTGCGACCCGGCGTGACGGCCGGTTCTCGAGCGATGCCACCCACATGTCGGCAATGCCGTCCATATTGTCGTGGTGGTGGACTATGTACTGAGCCAGCGGCCTGCGCGACGTGTACTTGTCATAGGCGGTCAGCATGCGCATCGCGATGTATTTGGAATGCATGCGTGACCTGCTGTTCGCGCCGGGTCGGTCGAATTTCTCTATTCGCGTCACGATCATATTCACGGCGAAAGCCGGATTCGCGTTCTCACGTACCAGGGTCGCGAACAGTTCCGGCAACGCGTTGGCGGCATCGCCGGTCACGGTATGCGACTGTGTGCTCAACTGCCACAGCCTGTTCGCCGCGTCGTGCGGGAACCGGACGCCGATATGTCCGCTGAACGCCCTGGCCGCGGTCGACCGCTGATATTGATCACCTCTGGTGATCCAATCGGTCGCGATACGAAGGACCATGGGGGCGAGTCGATCCTCGTACACCATGGCGGTGAGTACCCAGATCGCGGCGTTCTGGCCGTTGATGCCGCGCCGACCCATCGACCACGGGTGGATGATCTCGAGAACCTCGCCCATATCGACCTCGCTCAAGGCCGCGAGACCGAGAGCGATGGACAGCTCCCCGGCGTCGACCGCGTCATCGAGCCAGCGCCGCACCGGATTCCACAGGCCGTGGCTGTCGTAGCGTTCCCACAGCGCGCGCACCACGTGCCGCTGGTAGCCGGGCACCGCGAAATCGAAAGCGTCCCGCATCCCGATGTCGGTGGCGATGTCACGCCGCACGATCAGGCCTCCCGGTTCGACGATTTCCGAGCGGACCTGCTCCATCGTGTCGCTGCTCTCCGCGGTCGGCTCCTCGTTCGGCGCCTTCTCCTCCAACCTGAACTCGAGGGCGCCGAGCATGCTCTCGTAGGTGCGCGCGGGCGCACCGAGGGTGAACGCCATGGTCGTGATCTGTGCGATACGACGACGATTCGGGAGGTTGTCGAACCAGGCGCGTACCGCCTCGGCGGCCTTCGCGTCCAAATGCTGGACAGCCTCGGACACCGGTGCGCCGTCATCGATACGTCGCGCGAGCGCTGCGACATCCTCGACGCGGACGACGTCGGCCAACGGTTCGTCCAGGAGCTCGAATTCGCTGTCCGACAGTTCCACCGACAAGCGTTCCCGCAGCACCTCGTTCATATCCGGGGCAAGCCAGTCGCCGACGCGGAATTCCGGGGGCACTCCCGATGGCACGGTGGCGGTGGTGACGACCAGGCACGCGTCGACCTCGGCGAGTCTGTCCCGCACCACCCGCCAGCTGAATCCGCCATCGGTTCCGCTGTCGCCCGCGTGATCGATCAGCGCGTAGCCCCGCCCCTCGTCGTAGGTTCGTTTCGCCAGTTCCGTACCGCTCAGTCGGGGTGAGAGCAGCACGATCCGGTTGTCGCCGACCGCTTCGCGCAACAGGTGCAGTGCGGCGGTGCGCTTTCCCTGGCCGGTCGTTCCGGTGAGAAAGATCAGCCGTTCGGCGTCGAGTGTTTTCGCTGCCTCCGCGAACCGGGGAGGCGGGACGAAACCCACATCGAGGTCGGCGAGATCGGACTCCGAGATCCGGCCGGTGGCCCGAGCGTTGCCGCCGCCCGCGCCGCCGTTGTCGTAGCCGAAATTGGCGGATCCGAAATTCGCCGAAGATATGTAGTTGTATACCGCCTTATCGGCTCTTGTCGGCTGTTCTTCCCACAGCTTCTTGCTGTGCTCGCCGGCCGGTCCGCCTGCGGATTTTCCGCGCTCCTCTGCTCCGGCCTCCTTGTCTTCCGTATCGTTGTCGGTATCGGTGGATTTTTCTGTCACTAGCCCGCCCCACGCTGATCGAATCCGAAATTGACGTAACCACCGCTGACGTTGACGGAATCCATTCTGGTCCTGACGATCTGCTGCGGCCTCAGCGCTTTCTCCTCGGATTTTTCGCGCTGGGGCGCGGGAGATTCTTGCACGAACTCCTCCTGCTGTTCCGCCTCGGGGCGGTAGGGTCCGCCGATAAAGGGTTCGACGACGGGGCCGAGGTCGGCCGCTTCGGAAAGTATTCGACTCTGCAGGTTTCGCATATTCTGCGTGACATCTATGTTCATCTCTTTCAGATGCCGAAAATGGTCTCGGTATACGTCGAGCGCCTGGATCGGATTTCCGTCGTAGTACAGTGCGCTCATATAGAGGCCGGTCGTGCGCGTATCCGTCGGATCCTGTTCGTATATCCGTTCCAGATCACGCAGACGGCGGCTGCCACGACCACTTCGGACCTCCAGTTGATTGAACTGGATCTCGAGTCGCCGGTACTGCTTGACCAAACTCGATCGATACTCTTCGACGAGATTCCCGGCGAGACCTTCCAGCGGTTCACCGTGTCGCAGTTCGAGTGCGGCCAGCAACAGATCCCGTTGTTCGGTGCCGCGAACTTCCTCCGAGCGGGCGGCTATCCGTGCCAGCCGGTGCACGTCGATGGCATCGGGCGGCACCCTGAGCTTGCGCATTCCGTTCCTGCTGTCGTACGCCTGCGTCAGCCCGAGCGCGGTCAGGACCGCGCGAAGCTCTTTCGCCACCTCGTCGAGTCGGGCGTTCGGGTCGGCGGGCGGGTCGTCCCACACCCATTCGGTCACCGTCGATTTGGGGACCGGATGGCCCGCCGAGCGCAGCAGTCCCACGAGTAGGCGCTGGGTGCGCGGAGTTCCGAGATCTATTTCGACCGACCCGCGCCAGGCTCGAAACGGTCCGAGTAGTTGAAAACTCACTGGTTCGGCAATGGCCGGTATTTCGGGCATTCGGCAATTCCTCCATTCCATGACCTATCGACCGCGTCCGTCTGTGTGAACCCGGTCGCGCACCCGGTGGTGCACCCGGTGACGCCCGGTGGACGTCCGGTTCTCACCCCGCCGATCCGCCCTGATCAGAGGGGTCTTCTTGCTCTCGTCCGCAGCAGTGCACAACTGCCCGACCAGAGGAGAAAAAGGTGTCCGGTATCAGCAAGGGAAATGAGTCGGCCGAATTCCGGAAGAGCAGCTACAGCGAGTTCGGAGATTGCGTGGAGATCACGCGCTGGAACGGCATGATCGGAGTACGTGATTCGAAGGATCCCGGCGGCCCGGTGCTGTGGTTCACGCAGACGGAATGGGATGCATTCCAATACGGAGTCGTCGCCGGTGAGTTCGGATTCGGGAACCGTGCGATCCGGTGGATCAGCGCCCTGGTCCGAGTGATGCTCGGCGTCATTCTCTGACCGCCCACGGTGGTGCTCACCTCCCCTCTCGGCGAGCACCACCGCCGCGGCTTTCGCCGGTCAGCATTCCATTATCAGATGTCTCCTCGATATCTCAGTCCATCGCGCGGTATTCTGCGGCGAGTTCACCGAGGAAGTCCCCGGCTTCGGAGTCGAACAGGGCCATCTGTGTCAATAGGGCCCAGCGGTTGTCATAGGCTTCGACTTCCTCGCGGCCGCGCACCTCGACGCGGGCGTGCACGGTTTCCACGGTCGCCTCGTGCAGATCGTCGCGGGTGTAGAGGGCGAATCCGTGGGTGAGCACCGTCGTCGCACGCGCGCGCAAGGGGATCACGCCGACCGTGACATTGCCGAGGGTGGACAGATGCGCGATCCGGTCGAGTTGGACCGCGAGCATCTTCCCGGTATCGGGCCGCCACCGCAGTGCGGCTTCGGTTATCAGGAATTCGTAAGTCCTGTTGTCCTCGTACATTTCGATCTGGCGGTCCATGCGCGCCGCGACCGCCGCGGCATGGTCGGCCTCGCTCATCGGCACGCGGAGTAGTCGGAAGACATGCCTGGCGTAGTCCGGTGTCTGGAGCAGGCCAGGCACCACCGAGGTCTGGAAGACGCGCACCTTGTGCGCCTGGCATTCCTGATGCAGGACATCGTTCTGGAGGTGGCCCTTTCCCGCGAGTTCCGTACGCCACGGATGCGCCTCGGTGTGCGCGGCCTTCGTCATGCTCGTGAGGCGCCGCTGGATGTCGTCGGGTAGCCCCAGTTCACGACTCCAGGCCTCCACCTCCGGCAAAGACGGCACTGTGCTTCCGTTCTCGATACGCGAAACCTTCGACTGGCTGACGCCGATCCGCTGCGCGAGAACACGTCCCGATACGCCGGCGAGATCGCGTAACCCGCGCAACTCCGCGGCTAGCTCACAGCGACGCGGATACGCCACGGTAGGGTCAACCGGTTTCATCGCGGGCTCCTTCGCGTCTGTGATTCGAAGTCTACCGCTTTGATTCGTTTTGATTCAACATACATCGGCTCGTTCGGCTTCGGTAGTCGATCGAACGAATGACACCGATGCGCGCGGGCCACGCCGAAGCGATCGGATGCGAGCGGCCGAAGGCAGGTAAATTTGTTGTGCTGCAACGGGAATCATGGCACACCGGTGGAAGGCGGGGGCCGGAACGCCGTGTGTCCGGGGCCGGGACCACGAAATCGTCGCGGTGTGGGCTATTCGGATCATTGGCCGGCTACACGTGTGTGGATGAGGTGATGCGGTCGCGAATCACGAGTACCCACTCATCGATCGATTTGAGCGCCAGCGGGTTTCGCTGTCGACGGCACACCAGGGGCCGGCACGATGGCTAACTGCTGGAAACCTGATGGGTCCTGACAGAGGGGAGGGAGGCGCCCGCCATCCGGCCGAATTTCAGCTCGTCCGGTCGAGTTTCGGGGCGGACGCTCCGATGGTGGCGCTCGTTTCGCCGATGAGGCGGTGCAGGAATGCTTCCTGTTCGCGGCGGCCCTGGATTTCGGCGCGGTCGCGGCCGCCGGGGGCGAGGTGGAGGTACGCGCTGCGGGTGAGGTTGAGGGGGATACGCAAGGCGGGGTACCACGGCGGGACGTAGGCGGGCAGGCCGAGGGTCCGCATGGCTTTGGGGCCGAGGAAGGCGCTGGTCACCGAGAGATGCTGGGAGCGGGCGATTCGGCCGCGGAAGGCGGGGAAATTCGGGTACGACCAGGTGAGGGGGTCGTCGGCCATGGGGAGGGCGAGTTGGCGGCTGGTGTCGTCGGGGTTGGTGATCGCGGTGAGGCAGTGGTGCAGGATGGCGACGCCGTCGCGGAAACTCGTCGGCAGCCACTGGTCTTCGACGCCGATCAGCCAGCCGACGTAGCGGGTGAGGTGGGCGGCGGCGACGGTGTCGGCGCGGGAGGGGACGATGCCGAGTGCGAGGCCGCCTACGAGGGGTGCCAGCAGGGCGCCGACAAGTGTTGCGGCCATATCGGTTTGGTTGATCGGTAGACCCCATTCGTCGGTGCGCCAATCCGGCATGTTCGCGACGTGGCGGCGAACCAGGGAATGGATGAGTCGCACGTGCAGAGTGGAGCGGTAGCCGAGGCCGAAACGTCGCATGCCGTTCTCGGAGGACACGTCCATCGCCCACTGCAAGGTTTCCGCGAAGCGCCGGGCCGGTCCCTTCTCCAGCGCGCCGGTGCGGATCAGGGTCTTGTTGAAGCCGGACGCGAGGTAGCCGCCGAGGAAGGACACGTCGCGAGCGAAATACAGGCCGTCGGAACCGCCGGACCGGAACAGACGCTCGCCGTGTCGAAGTAGGTCCTGATCCACCCACGCGGGGGTGTTCTCGACCATGGTGAAGAACTCGCGCAGAGGTCGCGGCGCGTCCGGGATGCTGTCGATTCCTGAGCCGAGCGCCCGCTCGAACAGCGGGCGGGTGGTGGCCATGCCCTCGGCGTACATCCATTCGACCAGGGTGTCCATCGGTTCGTCGCCGACCAGCAGCGAGGTGCCGAGCAGGTCCCAGCGTTCGCGGGACGGTTTCCCGATCCCGAGGAGCATCGCGAAGGGGCCGAGTCCTGGAGCTTTGCGCGGGCGGTCGGGGTGGCGGCTCGGGATTGTCGCTGACGTGGTCATCGGGTTCCTCGTCGAAGGCGGTCGTGCGCTGGGGCGGCGGCACGACGATGCGGACCGTGACGCGGCTCCTGGCCGCATCTGTGCAACAAGTATGTAATCGGTGTCTCATCCAGTCAATATCTTTGGCAATACTTCTTGCCAGACTTTCGGGTCCTCCTGAAAATGGCGCTGACCAGCGGTGTTGACGATGTCGCAGACGAACGGCTACTTTATGTCGGCAACAAAAGTCGACGAATGGGATGAACACGGCCACGCGGGCCTCGCGCCTCGACACCCGAAGATCCCAGTAGGGTGGGACGTATGAAGATTCTTCTCACGGTCGGAGTCGCAGTCCTGGTCCTCATCGGAATCACCAAGCTGCGCAAGCGTGAAGACGCGGACCTCTGGCACGAGGTAACCACCCGCTGACTCTCGCGACACGGGGCCTTAGCTCAATTGGCAGAGCACTGCCTTTGCAAGGCAGGGGTTAGGGGTTCGATTCCCCTAGGCTCCACTTGTGACCAGCGGAACGCTGGTCTTCGGTCGCCGGACTTCGGTCCGGTGACACGGAAATGACACGGATTCAGCTCGCGAACCGGTCCAAGGCGCGCGTGAAATCCGCCACTTCGGTCGGCTTGTCCGCGTAGTGCTTGCGCACGATCTCCCCGCCGTCAGAGTGGCCGAGTTGGCGCGCTGCTTGTTGGTCGCCGTACTCGTCCGACAGCAGCGTTGCGACGGTCTTGCGGAAGGTCTTGCCGGTGATCCAAGTGAACTCGGTTCCGCGGGCTTGCCGCCAGGTGCGCCGGAAGTTGTGCGGGTCACGGACGCCGCCCTTGCGGTCGGGGAACACCAGATCGAGTTCGTTCGCTGTGGCGTCGACTTGCAGCCGTAGCAGGGTATCGACCACAAAGCGGGGGAGCCGCACCGTTCGATACCCGGCGTCGGTCTTCGTCCATTCCTGCCGATGCAGTCCCTTCGCGCTGTTACGAACGATCGTGCCGCTGATGGTGAGTTCGGGAACCGTGGCGGCAAGGTTGATGTCGCGCCACCGAATCGCGAGCACTTCGCCGGGACGTGCACCCGTGGCAAGAGCCACATCGGCGATATCGAGAATCGCTCGGCTGCGCCTGGGGCCGCTTGTGTAGGCGGGTGTGCCGTCTATCGCCTTGCCGGACAACCACGTCTCCAGTTGCGCACGAAGCGCGTTCAAGGTTTCGAGGTTCGCTGCGCGTGGCTTGTCCCGCCGCTTGCGAATCTTCGCGACATCACGGACGGGGTTCTGGTCGAGCGCGTCATGCCGGACGGCAAGCCCCATCATCCCGGACAGAATCACCCGGTGACGGCTCGCCTTCTCCTTGCCGACCAGCGCAACGGCCTTGATGTGCTGGTCCAACCGTGAAGTCGTGGCTTCCTGCACGCGGACGCCGCCGATCGCGGACTTGATTTTGATCGTGCCTTTGCGTGCTCGCCTGTCCGTGGACACGTCGATCTCGTCGCGGTACAGGTCGATGGTCTGTTGAGACACTCCATCCTCGAATCCGAGTTCGGCAAGCCACAGGTCCGCCAACTCGGCCAACGTGGTGTCTCTGGTGATCGCGTTGTCCCGGTAGTGGCTTCGGTTGGCGAGCTTGTCTTTCAGGTGCGACTCGGCGCGTGCCCTGGTCGGTCCGAATGCCTGGACGGGGCGCGTCACGCCGTCGTCGTCGCGGAAGCGGGTTGCGGCTCGCCACGACCCGTTCGCCTGCTGCTTGGCGCTGATCCTGCCGTAGGTGCCGAGCGCGAGCGGCTGTCTTGCCATGTGCTGTTCTCTGTTCTCCTGTGTGCGTGATGGATTCGGATATGAACCCGCTACATAGGTTCCCTTACATGTCCGACAAATGCCGGTCGAACGGTAAGACGCAGTGACTATCGACCGTCTTCTATTAGGCCGCGGATTCCGTGGGCCAGCGCTTTTCGTTTTTCTGTCGCACCCACACCTTGAATACGGTCCGTGTGCGCTTGTCATTCCACCCGAGGCGAGGTCGTGCGTCTCGTGCGGAAGTCGGCGGGGGATTTAGCGCGTCCATTGCGGCTATGTCCGCTGCGGAGGCAGAATTTTCCTGTTCAATGCGCACGGAGGGATCTGGCGCGCGAATCTCTCCCCGGAGCGAATCCCCGTCCGGGGACAGGATGAACTTTCCCGCGTAGGGCTCGCGATTACCAACCGAACAGTTCGCTCGGAGTCCCCCGTGACGGTCCTTGTTTATCGTCAGACGGGCGCTACCACCTTTGCCGGGTGTGAAAGCGGCGTCGATTGTGACACGAAGTGCGACACCGCCGACAGCTCGTTTCTTGGCGATAGTGCCGCCCGCACCGTACGAACGTGATGCTTCGCCCTTGGCGAGATGGTCGATCGCGACGACACATGCGCCTGTCCTGACCAACGGCTTGATTACCCGTCGATGGCAGTTCGTGAACTCGTCTGCGGAGTTACTGTTGCCGCCGAACATCGGAACCAATTCGCCCACGCTGTCGATGATGACCAGGGTAGGTCGCCAGTCCGCTACGTCAGCGATGATCGCGAGCAGGTTTGCGACGTCCTCCGGCTCGACGTATCGGAGGCGGTTCTGATCAGTGACCACCTCGCGCGGGGCTCCCATCGTGATCAACCGACTTCCCGCCGGTAGCGGCCCATTGTGGTCGAGGTCGAGACGCAGCACACGCCCCCCGGCTGCGAGTTTCTGAACCGTCGCGTAGTCGGTGAGCAGCGTCTTGCCGGTTTCCGGGTCACCGAACACGACGTTGTACTGCCCCCGGTAGAACAATCCGATTCCATCGCCGCGCCGACATACCTCCGGCAGTATCAATGCCGGAACTTCGCCGCTCAGCACTGCGGCCATGTCGACATACAGGGGCTTCATCGACTCGTCAGGGATCGGACTTTCGTGGACCGCATCGGACGGTTGCGTGTCAGTCGTGCGCGGTTCGGAAATGATTGCTGAGCTGCGGATTTCCTCAGCGGGTTGCAACCCGTCTATAGGGAACGGTTGCAACTCGCCTGTGTTCGCGTGCTCTGCCCTGCTGATGGACTGCGCCGTCAGCAGGGCGGAATATGCCCCGCTCCCGTGCTGTCGCTCAAACGCGGCTTGCCTCTCAAGCTGTGCACGACAATTCGCGCAACTGGGAAGGTGGGACCGGTGACGGTCGCAATTGATGACTGGAATTTGTTCGGACTCGCCCACTGTGGTGATGATCTTTCACCCCTGCAACCTCTTCGGTTGCGATACGTGAATAATTCAGGATTGTCCGGTGGGCAGGTCGAGCGCTCGCCGGAAAATTTGATGTCAGGCTGCGTGTCGGCTGTTCTGGCGCTGTGCGTTCTCCCACTCGATAACGTCCGGGAGCCAGTAGCGCGTGTGGCGTCCTATCTGGACACCGCGCGGACCTTTTCCGCGCGTCGCCCACGCGGCAAGAGTGCGGGGCGGCAATTTGAGGCGCTCGGCGAGTTCGTTTCGAGTCAGCCAGGTATCGGTGTGTGGTTGCGCTTCCACGTCTTTGTGTCTCCCATCGCGTTCGTTTTGAACGCTTTTGCGCTGAGTAGGGCAATCATGACACATGGCGCAAAATGTCAATCTGCAAAACCCCAGGTCAGCCGGGGGTGAAGCGTCAACTAGAAAAAGTGTGACCTATTTAACACTGCTTCGGTGTCGTTCGGAGGCTCATATGTCGGTGGTGTGTGGTAACGGCGGTTGGCGCGATGGCCCTGACCAGGTACTTTGTCACCGGGTCGCCGCGCGGGTCGCCCTCAATTGGCGTTCTTGGACTACGTAAACGTGTACTTCGTCATCATTCTCGAAAAAGTGCCACAGTGAGCCCGAGAAGGGTCAGAACCAGAACGACAAGCACGATTTCGGCCATTCTTACAAGCGTCCGACGTCGAGATCGGCCACCGGCCATCTGTGGCCGCGCGGGTAGCGGTGCACGGGTGTTATCAGCGAGCAGGCGTCTGTGATGAACACGCGCCAAGGCTCGGCGTGCTCGTAGGCGGGTACCACGACCGCGGTCGCGCCGTATTCGGCGAGGTGCTGCGCGATCACCATCGACGCCACAAGCGGCCGAGCACTCATGGTCACGGTGGATACAAGCCGGTACCCGTGCCGGTTGGCTAGTGCTCGGAGGTCGGTTCTGCGCAACGGCACGCCCCGCCGAACCAGGGTCAAGTCCAAATGTGTGGTGTAGCGGGGTGATCGCCGCGTGACCCTGTTCGGTCAGGCGGTCAGTGCTGGGGTGGTGTCCTCCTGTTCGGTGGGGTCGAGGGCGGCGCGTGAGCGGGTCAGGACG
>NZ_JADMLG010000023.1 GCF_015674855.1 Nocardia bovistercoris
GTCTCGCGTCCCAGCGTTCGAGACAACGCGACGAAGGAGCAAGTATCGAACGCTGGGACGCGAGACATAAAGGGCCGCGAACCCGCGGCGACGCAGTCGCCGCCAAATAAACAGAGCTAGTCTCACATGTGTGAAAGTGCCTGGCATAACCGATCGCGGCTCGCTGCTATGGGACGGCGCCCTCGCGCTGGTAATCGCGCTGGTACAGCTCGCGGGCGCCCGCGCGGCCAACCTCGAACAGCACGACGTGCACGCACTGGCCTGGCCTGCCTACATACTGCTGCTCGCAGGTCCCGCCGCACTCGTACTGCGCCGCCAATCACCGTTCCCAGTACTGGCCCTGACACTGTCAGCAGCGGCCGCGTACCTTATATCCGGCTACGGCTACGGCCCTATCTTCCTCTCGGTGGCCGTAGCCTTCCTGACCGCCGCGGTAGTCGGATCACGCTGGTGGACTTACCCTTTGCTCCCACTCGCCTACTTGCTCACGGTGTGGCCACTGCCCGCCCTGCTCGATCATCCGACCACCCCGTGGCAACAGTTCGCCGCCGCGGGATGGCTGACCGTACTCCTCGCGACTGCCGAGGGTATCCGCCAGCGCCGCACCGTGATCGAGGCACGCGCCCAACGAGCCGAAGCGGCCCGTCGTGACGAGGAAGCCCAGCGGGAGCTGCGCGCGAGCGAAGAGCGTCTCGCCATCGCTCGCGAACTACATGACGTTCTGGCACAAAGCCTTTCGCTCATCGACTTGCAGTCGTCGGTGGCACTGGAGCTGTTCGAGGAGAAACCCGCACAGGCGGTTTCCGCACTCACGACTATCAATTCGGCGAGCAAGGAGGCGTTGGCGCGGGCGCAGACCATGCTCGAGAAGATCCGCCCGGGTTCAGCGCCCGAGGAGATCGCGCCGCGCGCCGATCTCGAACCTGAACCCGACGGCGCGAGCAGCAACGGCCACACCCCGCAACCCGCACCCGCCCCGCGCCCGCCGACCCCCAGCATCGAGGATCTCGATAACCTGCTGCAACGTCCGCGCACGGCCGGGCTCACCGTGGATACCAAGGTCATCGGCACGCGGGAGCCGCTGCCGAGCGTGCTGGACGCGGCGGCGGTCCGCATCATCCAGGAATCGCTGACGAACGTGGTACGGCACGCACCGGGCGCCTGCGCCACCGTCACCGTCCGGTACACGCCCGAGTCGGTGGACCTGACCATCGACAACACCCGCCCGACCGGCCGGTCGACCACGGGGCCGGGCGGACGCAACGGCATCATCGGCATGCGGGAACGCGCGCACGCCCTCGGCGGTCAGTTGACGGCGGGCCCGCGGCCGAGCGGCGGTTTCCGGGTCGCGGCGCGGCTGCCGAACCGGTTGCAGAGCCCGGAGCCGCCCGAACCGGTCGAGGCCGACGCGGATACGGCGGCGGCCGGGGTGGATCGGGCCTGATCGCCCGCGTCGCCGACGATCAGGCCTTGGTGCGCGGCTACAGCCGCAGCCAACACCGAGCTACCATCGCCTGCCGATCTTCGGCGAATCTTCCGCGACCCTCGTAATCCGCCGCCATCGACGGGTTACGCGGGCGGGCGGCGCCGCACGGCAGATGTACGCCCCGGTAATTCCAGCAGCCTTGCCGTATGACTATTTTCACCGTCTCGAATTCCCCGCACAATTCCGGGAATTACGCCCGCTACGGCGGACACCGGCTGGCCCGACCATGCCCGCTCCGCCGGGTGCCCGGACTGTGCCCGCTCCGCCGGCCGGGCGACTAGGCCCGCTCCGGCGGACGCGGGGTGCCGGGCTGGGCGCCCGCGCGCTCGGAGTCGGAGAAACCGCCGTCCCAGGCGGCGGCCGGGGCGCTCTGTCTACGCGCCGAATACGCCGCCCCCGCGCGGAACGCACCCGCGACACCCGCCGGGGCGGCCGTGTAGGTGATGGAACGACGCGGGTCGAATCCCATCTGTGCCCCGATCTGCACGGCGTCCATATTCGCGCCGAGGAACAGGAAATCCCACGAATACACATCCTGCTGCTGCGTGATGAGCGACCGCACCGCCTCGTGGGTCCATTCCCGACTGGAATTCTCGTGCCCGTCGGTGAGGACAACCACGATCACCGTCCCCGGCCGCTCCCCCTCCGCCCGCGCCGCCAGATCCGCCCCCACATCCGTCACCAGCCGCCCGACCGCGTCGTAGAGCGCCGTCTGCCCGCGCGGCCGCAGTTCCAGCGGCGGCACCTCCCCGATCGGCTTGTTGGCGTACACGCACTCGTACTCGGTGTCGAATTGCGCCAAAGTGACCTGAATGGTCTTCGGCACCTTCCGCTGCTCCTCGATATAGGCGTCGAACCCACCCTCGGTATCGGATTTGATCGACTGCATCGACCCCGATCGGTCCAGCAATACGGCAAGCAATGTGAGATCCGGATTCGTCACGAAAAACCCCCGGCTAGTGGGTCGAAGGAACCCTCTCCACCGTACGCGCCCACCCCGACCGGGCACCGGCCCGAAACCGCCGGGACAAGATCCGCCGCTCGCCCCGGCGAACCTTTGTCCACACCGAACCACAGCTCCCGTGGGTCGCTCGTGTACGAATACGACCGCGCGTTGTCCACACACCGCTCGGCGGATCTATCCACACCGAACCACAGACTCCTGTGCACGGCTGTGCATGAATTCGTCCACCGCATTCCGGAGTCATGACTCGTCCACACCCGTCCCCAAGGCATGTGGACAACTGCGCGCCGATCCGATCCGCCCGATTTCGGGGATCTAGGTTGCGGTTCGGCCGTCGAGGGTTTCGCGGAGGATGTCGGCGTGGCCCGCGTGTTGGGCGGTTTCCGCGATGACGTGGATGAGGACTCGGCGGATGCTACGGACGGCGCCGGGTTCGCTCCAGGGGGCTTCGGGGAGAGGGTGGGTGGCGGAGAGGTCGGGAACCTCGGCGATCACGCGTTCGGTTTCGGCGGCGATACGCTCGTAGCGGGCGAGGATGGCGGTGAGGGTGTCGTCGGGCAGCATCTGGAAATCGTTCTGGCGGTCGATTGCCCACTGCGGGTATTCGCGGGCGGTGCCGTTCATGAATTCTTCCCAGGTGACGCCGTCGGGCAGGGCGAAACTCAGACCCGACGGGCCATCGACCACGAAGCGCAACCAGCCCTCCTCGGTGGCGGCGACGTGCTTGACGAGACCGCCGAGGCACAGCGCGCTGACCGTCGGGCGTTCGCCGAGCTGCGCGTCGGTGAGGTCGCGGACGGTGTGGAGCAGGGCCCGGCGGGCCTCGGCGAGTTCGGCGAGGAGTTCGGTGCGCTCGGTGTCGATGGCGGAAACGGAGGCGGTGACCGCGGTCATGGTCGATTCCCTTTCGGTGGCTCTGTCCTTCGGTACGAGACAACAATCGCAGGGATAGCGGACAGGATGTGTCCGCTACTTTCGGCAGAATCGAATTCATGCAGAAAACTTCCGCGCGCCTGCTCACCCTGCTGTCACTGCTCCAGTCGCGCCGGGACTGGCCGGGCACACTGCTCGCCGAACGGCTCGACATCAGCTCCCGCACGGTGCGCCGCGACGTGGACCGCCTACGTGACCTCGGTTATCCGATCGTGGCGGTGAAAGGCCCTGACGGCGGTTACCGCCTCGACGCGGGCGCGGATCTGCCGCCGCTGCTGTTCGACGACGAACAGGCCGTCGCGCTCGCGGTCGCCCTGCGCCTTGCCACCACCGCGGGCGCGGGCATCGAGGAGGCCGCGATGCGCGCGCTCAACACCGTCCGCCAGGTCATGCCTGCGCGCTTACGCCACCGCATCGACGCACTCCAGGTCACGCCGGTGATTCCGGCGAACCGAGGCGCGCCGACGGTGGACAGCGGCGTCCTCACCGCGATCGGCGCCGCCGCACACGCCCGCGAGATCCTGCGCTTCGACTACGCGGCCCCCGGCGCGAGCACCGACGCCCCGCCGCGCCGCGCGGAACCGCACCACCTGGTCACCTGGGGCGGCCGCTGGTACCTGGTCGCCTGGGACCTCGACCGCGCCGACTGGCGCACCTTCCGCGCCGACCGCATCACCCCCCGCATCCCAACCGGCCCTCGCTTCACCCCGCGCGACCTGCCGGGCGGCGACGTCGCGACCTATGTCGCCGGAAGGTTCCGAGGCCCCGAAACCTGGCCGTGCGAGGGCGAAGCGATCATCCACCGCTCCGCCGCCATCGTCTCCGCCTACACCCGCGACGCCCTGGTCGAAGAACTGGACGAAAACCGCTGCCGCGTCGTCCTCGGCTCCTGGTCCTGGGGCGGCCTTGCCGCGATGCTCGGCCGATACGACACCGACATCGAAGTGATCGGCCCCACGGAACTCCGCGAAGCCTGCACCCACCTCGCCCGCCGCTACGCCGCCGCGGCCCGCGCGACCGAAACGCCACCGCCCCCTGTCACCTCGCACTGATAGCGTCCCGCGCATGGGTATGGTCATGGGCTTCACCGCGATCACGGCGGAGGAGATGGCGGTGGCGGTTGTGGATCGGGAGACGGCGTGGGAGTTGGCGCGGGAGCGGCACGGGTTCGGGCAGGTGTATCTGGACAAGGCGTGGGACGGGCTGCGGTATCTGATGCGAGCCGGTGGGGTCGGTGTCGATCTGCTGGAGGACGGGACCTTGCTCGACGACGGCGACTGGCTTTCGGTGTGGAGTGTCGACGAGGTCGCGGAGGCGGCCGTGGCTTTGGAGACGGTGCCGTTCGCGGATCTGCGGGGGTGGTACGACCCGGCGCGGATGAACGCAGCCGACGTGTACCCGGAGATCTGGGAAAGCGATTGGGCGCTCGACTATCTGCTGAACTACTACCGTGACCTGCGCAGTTTCTTCCTCGGCACGGCCGCGAAGCAGCGGGCCGCGCTTATGACCTTGGGCTGAGTCCCAGAGACTCCGAGACCCGCCGGATACGGCGAATGGCCCGCCCCTAGCAGGGGGCGGGCCATTCGGCCGGAAGGGCTACTCGCCGGACGCGGCCTCGGCCGAACCTTCGCTCGCGCCGGTGAGCACGACCTCGGGCTTGTCCTCGGTGTCGGTCTTGGTCAGCTTGGTCTTGCCCTTGAAGACGAACTTCGCGTCCTCGCCGGAACCCTCGCCGTCCCAGCCCTCGACATCGACGTACACCGTCTGTCCGGGACCGATCTCGCCGAAGAGGATCTTCTCCGACAGCTGATCCTCGATCTCGCGCTGGATCGTGCGACGCAGCGGCCGCGCGCCGAGCACCGGATCGAATCCGCGCTTGGCCAGCAGCGCCTTGCCCTGTTCGGACAGTTCGAGCGCCATGTCCTTGTTCTTCAGCTGCTTCTCGACGCGGGCGATCATCAGATCCACCATCTGGACGATCTGCTCGGTGGTGAGCTGGTGGAAGACGATGACGTCGTCGATGCGGTTGAGGAACTCGGGGCGGAAGTGCTTCTTCAGCTCGTCGTTGACCTTGAGCTTCATCCGCTCGTAGTTCGAGCCCTCGCTGTTGGACTGCGCGAAGCCGAGCCCGACAGCCTTCGAGATATCCGAGGTGCCGAGGTTCGAGGTGAAGATCAGCACCGTGTTCTTGAAGTCGACGGTGCGGCCCTGGCCGTCGGTGAGGCGACCGTCCTCGAGCACCTGCAACAGGGTGTTGTAGATCTCCTGGTGGGCCTTCTCGATCTCGTCGAACAGCACGACCGAGAACGGCTTGCGGCGCACCTTCTCGGTGAGCTGGCCGCCCTCCTCGTAGCCGACGTAGCCGGGAGGGGCTCCGAACAGGCGCGAGGCGGTGAAGCGGTCGTGGAACTCGCCCATGTCGATCTGGATGAGCGCGTCGTCGTCGCCGAACAGGAAGTTGGCGAGCGCCTTGGACAGCTCGGTCTTACCGACGCCGGACGGGCCCGCGAAGATGAACGAACCGGACGGACGCTTCGGATCCTTCAGGCCCGCGCGGGTGCGGCGGATCGCCTTCGAGACGGCCTTGACGGCGTCTTCCTGGCCGATGATCCGCTTGTGCAGCTCGTCCTCCATGCGGAGCAGACGGGTGGTCTCCTCCTCGGTGAGCTTGAAGACGGGGATGCCGGTCCAGTTGGCGAGCACCTCGGCGATCTGCTCGTCGTCGACCTCGGCCACGACGTCGAGATCACCTGAACGCCACTGCTTCTCGCGCTCGGCCCGCTTGGCGACGAGCTGCTTCTCCTTGTCGCGCAGCCGCGCGGCCTTCTCGAAGTCCTGCGCGTCGATCGCGGACTCCTTCTCCCGGCGCGCGTCGGCGATCTTGTCGTCGAATTCGCGCAGGTCCGGCGGAGCCGTCATGCGGCGGATGCGCATGCGCGCGCCCGCCTCGTCGATGAGGTCGATCGCCTTGTCCGGCAGGAACCGGTCGTTGATGTAGCGGTCGGCGAGGGTGGCGGCCGCGACCAGCGCGCCGTCGGTGATGGAGACCCGGTGGTGCGCCTCGTAGCGGTCGCGCAGACCCTTGAGGATGTTGATGGTGTGCTCGACGGTGGGCTCGCCGACCTGCACCGGCTGGAAGCGGCGCTCGAGGGCGGCGTCCTTCTCGATGTACTTGCGGTACTCGTCGAGGGTGGTTGCGCCGATGGTCTGCAGCTCGCCGCGGGCCAGCTTGGGCTTCAGGATGGAGGCCGCGTCGATGGCGCCCTCGGCCGCGCCCGCACCGACCAGCGTGTGCAGCTCGTCGATGAACAGGATGATGTCGCCGCGGGTGTTGATCTCCTTGAGCACCTTCTTCAGGCGCTCCTCGAAATCACCGCGGTAGCGGCTGCCCGCGACCAGCGAACCCAGGTCGAGGGTGTAGAGCTGCTTGTCCTTTAGCGTCTCGGGGACCTCGCCGTTGACGATGGCCTGCGCGAGGCCCTCGACCACGGCGGTCTTGCCGACGCCGGGCTCGCCGATCAGCACCGGGTTGTTCTTGGTGCGGCGGCTCAGGACCTGCATGACGCGCTCGATCTCCTTCGAGCGGCCGATGACCGGGTCCAGCTTGCCCTCGAGGGCGGCCTGGGTGAGGTTGCGGCCGAACTGGTCGAGCACCAGCGAGGTGGACGGGGTGCCCGCCTCACCGCGGGAACCGGACTCGACCGGCTCCTTGCCCTGGTACCCGGACAGCAGCTGGATGACCTGCTGACGCACCCGGTTGAGGTCGGCGCCCAGCTTGACCAGCACCTGGGCCGCGACGCCCTCGCCCTCGCGGATCAGCCCGAGCAGGATGTGCTCGGTGCCGATGTAGTTGTGGCCGAGTTGCAGCGCCTCGCGCAGGCTCAACTCGAGCACCTTCTTGGCGCGCGGGGTGAACGGAATGTGGCCGGAGGGGGCCTGCTGACCCTGGCCGATGATCTCCTCGACCTGGCTGCGCACGCCCTCCAGCGAGATGCCGAGGGATTCCAGCGACTTGGCCGCGACACCCTCGCCCTCGTGAATCAACCCAAGCAGGATGTGCTCGGTGCCGATGTAGTTGTGGTTGAGCATCCGGGCCTCTTCTTGGGCCAGGACAACGACACGCCTCGCGCGGTCGGTGAACCTCTCGAACATCGCTCCCTCACTCTCCTGCTCAAGCCTTCTGGCGTCCGACGCTTCAGTGCTGTGTCCAACTCAGTGCCGGTGTCCAACCTGTGGTCGTCAGCCTGCCATGAAGCCCGGGGGTTTGCGGCCCCCGCCTCCACTCTAGTTGGCGAGGGTTCGGGCCGCCTCGAGTCCACCCTATTGGTAATCGCGGCGGCACGGTCATTCACTCATAACGTGACCGCCGCAGGTTTCGTTTCCGTCCGGGTTTTGCCTACAGCGAACAACCCCGTACCGGCCCGCGCGGCGGCCCTTGCAGACCGATTACCCCCGCACTCGGCGAAAAACACCGTGGTCGCCGCGCTGATTCCCCGACGCGACGACCACCTGCGGCGATTCCCCGGCTCCACGATCGCGCACCGGCCGGAATTCGGCGTGTGGGATATTTCTCCGTCCTCACCCCTGTCCGGCGAATCCGACGTGCGACGCACCGGTGCGCGCGTAGCCGTCCGCGGGCGCGCTCGCGGATCCGATCCGCGCGGCCTGCCCCGTCGCCTCGCCGCGCCCATGCTGTACGCCCGCGGCGAACAGGGCGCCGCACAGCACGAGGAAGGCCAGCGTGTGCAGCACCGCGCGGACGATGTTCCAACGCACCCAAGCGGATTCGTAGTCCGCACGCACGGCGGCCTGGTCGGCGATGCCGGACACATCGCCCGCCGCGGCCAGTTGATCGTTCAACGGGACGTTCAGCGCGACCGTGACCGCGAACGCGATCACGTTGAGCGCCAAGCCGATCCCGATCCACACCAGCGTCGCGCGCTGCTCGGCGCCGAGGTGCAGAACCGCCGCCGCGATCCCGAACAGCACGGCGCCGAGAAATCCGGTCATGAACCACGGATTCACGATGACGACGTTGACCTTCTGCATCACCTCGATCAACGTGCGGTCCTCGGTGCGCGCCAGCGCGGGCATGACCGACATCGCGTACGCGTAGAAGACGCCCGCGACCAGACCGGTCGCCATGGTGGCCGCAACGAGTGCGGTGATACGGAGCGCGAGCATGGTTCTCTCCTGCCTCGGAAGGGTCCGGTGATCCGGTCCCGCTCGATGACATCGAGTCAACCGTTTTCCGTCCCGAGGCCACATAGTCGAGACGCTCGACAACCTACGGCGGCGTCCACGCGCGAGTCATGGCAGGCCGAACACAGCGGGCCGAAGACAGCACGGAAATGGCGGCGGAGAATACGTCCGCCCGGCACGGGCGAACGATTCGGTTCACAGATCGCGGTCGGAGATGATGCCGCTCTGCATGGCGAGGAACGCCAAACGCACCCGCTTCTGGTTCTGCGGGAGACTCTCGACGCCGAACTTGGCGAACAACGCGCGCAGATGCGTTTTGATCGCGTCGACGCTGAGGAACAATTCCTCGGCGATCTGCTGATTCGACGCGGGCGTCGCGAAACCGGCGCCGTTCTTGTACGGCCTGCACAACGCGATCAGCACCGAACGCTGGGTTTCGGTGAGCGAGCGCATGGTGGGTATCGACCCGGTGGCCGCACGGGTGACGTCCTCGGCGGCGCCGCCGAAATCGTGGAAGGAAACCAGCGACGTGCCGACGCGGATGGCGTCGCCCGCCATCAGCCGGTGCCGCCCGACCAGGCGCTCACCGTTGACGAAGGTCCCGTTGCGGGACAGGCCGTCGTCGACGATGGTCCAGTGCGCGCCGAGATATTCGACGGCGGCGTGCAGGCGGGAGACCTCGGCGTCCCAGCCGAGGCTCAGATCGGCTTGCGGCGAGCGGCCGATGGTGACGCGCTGCCGGTCGGGGGTGAGCATGAACTCCTGCTGCCGACCGTTGTCATCGGTGAACCGCAGGAATGATCCGACGAATCCTGTCACTGTGCCGATACCTCATCTCTCCATATCGCCAGTGACGCCCATCCCACAGTGTCCATGGTGCCGCCTCGGGATACTGCGGGCAAGATCGGGCCGCACGGGCCGAGACCACCTCGATGCCCCCGACACCATCTCACCGCGAGCCGCGCCGCGCCAAACCATCCGGCACGCTTCCCGCGGATATCACCGCCGCGGCGATCGCCGCCCGCGAACATCCGGCCTGCGAGAGTTCGCCGGGGCAGGTCATCGCCCGCGCGGGCGTCACCTCCCGCGTGCCGCCGCCGTCCCGTACGAACAAGACTGCCGCCCGGGCGTCGCACGATTCGCCCGGACGGCAGTCCGAAATAGCGTCAGCTCTTCGCAGCCTTGTTGTAAGCATCGGTGATGTCGGCGGAGATACGGCCCCGCGCGGATACCTTGTGCCCATTCCGGCGAGCCCACTCCCGAATTGCGGCGCTTTGTTCCCGGTCGATCGAAACCCGGCTCTTCGGGCTGGTCGCGGCGCCTGCGGCAGCCTTGACACGACGACGGCCGCTGACCCGACGCGCACTCGAAACCCACTGTTCCAGCTCGTCACGCAGCTTCGACGCATTCGCCGTCGACAGGTCGATCTCGTACGAAACACCATCGATCGCGAACTCGATGGTCTCGTCCGCGATGGACTCACCGTCGACATCGTCGATCAGGCTAACGGTGACCTTCTTTGCCATGAGATGAACGTCCTCTCGAAATCGTGCGACCCGCATACTAGGCCGATTACCCGAGGCAAGAATACCTCGAATTCTAGAAATTCCAAGACGGGAGTTCTGCTATGCAATCCAGCACTCAGCGAGTGACCGGTCGCACAATTGGGAACAGTATCGTTTCCCGGATTCCCAAACCCGTCAGCGCCATCAACAACCGATCGATTCCCATACCCGTTCCGGTAGTCGGCGGCATCCCGTGCTCCATCGCGGCGAGGAAGTCCTCGTCCAGCACCATGGCCTCGTCGTCACCGGCCGCGGCGAGCCGGGCCTGATCCACGAACCGCTCCCGTTGGATCACCGGATCGACCAACTCCGAATAGCCTGTTGCCAACTCGAAGCCGCGAACGTAGAGATCCCACTTCTCGGTAACTCCGTGCTTGCTGCGATGCTGCCGAGTGAGCGGAGAAGTCTCGACCGGGAAGTCCCGAACGAAAGTCGGGGCATACAACTTGTCTCCGTACTGATGCTCCCAGAGTTCCTCTACCAGTTTGCCGTGGCCGTAGCCCTTGCCTTCGGGAATTTCCAGGCCCACCCGATCCGCGAGTGCGTGCAATTCCGCGACCGTCGTTTCCGGGGTGACCTCGACACCCAACGCGTCCGACAGCGAAGGGTACATCTCCACCGTGTTCCACTCGCCGCCGAGATCGTATTCGGTGCCGTCGGCGAGGGTCACCACCAGGGTGCCGAACACCTCCTGCGCGACTTCCTGCACCAATTCGCGGATCATGCGCGCCGAGTCGTCGTAGGTGCCGTATGCCTCATACGTTTCGAGCATGGCGAACTCCGGCGAATGCGTGGAGTCGGCCCCTTCGTTGCGGAAGTTCCGATTGACCTCGAACACCTTCTCCAGCCCGCCGACCACACACCGCTTCAGGAACAACTCCGGTGCGATACGCAGGTAGAGATCAATGTCGAGGGCATTGGACCTGGTGACGAAAGGACGGGCCGCCGCGCCGCCGTGCAGCGTCTGCAGCATCGGCGTCTCGACCTCGAGGAAGCCGCGCCGCTCCAGCGCGGCGCGCAGCGCGCGCAGCACCGCGATCCGCGTGCGCGCGGTCTGCCTGGCCTCGGGACGCACGATCAGGTCGACATAGCGCTGCCGGACCCGCGACTCCTCGTTCATCTCCTTGTGCGCGACTGGCAGCGGCCGCAGAGCCTTCGCCGACATCGACCAGGAATCGGCCATGACACTCAATTCACCACTGCGCGAAGCGATCACCTCGCCGTGCACGAAGACGAAATCGCCGAGGTCGACATCGCCCTTCCAGGACGCGAGCGCGTCGGCGCCGACGCCGTTCAGGCTGATCATCGCCTGGAGTTTCGTTCCGTCGCCCTCCTGCAAGGTGGCGAAACACAACTTGCCGGTATTGCGCAGGAATATCACGCGCCCGACCACCCCGACGATCTCACCGGTGTTGGTATCGGCCGGGAGATCGGGATGGGCGGCGCGAATTTCGGCGAGCGAGTGCGTGCGCGGCACCGTGACGGGATACGCCTCGACACCGGAGGCGAGCAGCCGATCACGCTTGTCCCGGCGAATACGCATCTGCTCGGGAACTTCGTCGCCCATCGGGTCGACACGGGTTTGCTCGACGTCCGTGGCAGAGTTCGTGGCCGAGTTCTGCTCGGCGCCGGACGTGGATCGCTCGCTACGCTCACTCACCCAACTAGCCTAGCGGGCATCGGAAATCGTTTTGCGCGCCGCCCGCACGGTGCTGACCGGTAGCCGACAGGTATGGGCCCGCCGCTATTACAGCGACGCCAGCGAGGTCACTTCGCGGGTGAAGTGCGCGGCGCGGATTCCCACCGTCAGCAGGCCCGCCGCCTTCAACGCCTGATATCCGCCGACCAGATCGGTGGCCCGATGCAATCCGAGTTCCTGCAGCGATGCCGCGGCCAGACTGGAGGTGTAGCCCTCCGAGCACAGGATGATCCATTCCACGTCGTGGTCGGTGGCTGTCGCGAGGCGAGCCGAACTGGTCGGGTCGAGGCGCCATTCCAATACGTTGCGTTCGATCACCAGCGCGCCGGGCAGCGTGCCCTCACGGTCGCGCTGCGCCTGCGGACGGATGTCGACCAGCTTCGCGCCGCGGGCCAGCGCCTGCGGCACCTCGAAGGCGTAGACGCGGTTCAGGCGGGCGCGGGCGTTGTCGAGCATCTGATCGATCGTCAGGCGGCTCATCACATATCACCTTCGGGCTGGTCGGTGAGAACGGTTCGGGTGCGTCGCAGGGTGCCGTGGCCGGTCACCTCGTAGTACGACATGGCGGTGAGCGGCGGCGAATACGCGTGCACGCTCAGGGTCGGGTCGAGCGGACCGGTGGACACCGCCGACCCGAAGTCCGCAGCCGACGGTGCGCGCATCACATCGTGGACCCAGCCGATCGGGAACGAGGCCTGATCGCCCGCGACCAAGGTGCGCGCGCGTAATTCCGTTCCGTTCCAACGGAATTCCGATAACGCGCCGCTGAGTACGGTGAGCGCGCCGAGCGAACCCGCGTGGTCGTGCAGTTCGGTGGACTTGTCCGGGGTCCAGCTGATGAGCCAGACGTCGACCTCGTCGTCGGTGAGCAGGCGGGTCGCCCAGCGCTCCTCGGCGGGCCAGACGCCGCCCGCGGGCAGCAGATGGTCGTAGCGGCCCGCGAGCACGTCCTCGGCGCCCTCGTCGGTCAATCGCAGCAGGTCGGCGGGCCGCAGCCGGGTCGGCAGGGCGGGGGCGACGGCACGATCCAGCGGCGGGGTGGCCGAGAGGGGGTTACGTCCGGACGTGAGGGAAAGGACGGAAGAACGCATGAGCGCATCTCCAGGATGTGTCGACGGTCGAGGGCTTCAGACGGCCTCGAACGGTCGAGGCGCTTATCGGCCTCGACAACACTCCCGGTTGGTCACGCGGTACACGGAAGGCAGCATAGCAGCGCCGCGACGCCCGGTGACAGAGCGCCGCGAAGTGATCTGGGTCATCTGCGACGCTGCTGATTGCGCTCGAAAACCAGCCGCAAACCCGTCAGCGTGAGATGCGGTTCGTGATGCTCGATCGTCTCGGACTCCGGGACGATCAACGGCGCGCAGAATCCGGTGGCGACCACCGCGACATCGTCGCCTGCGAATGCGTCGAACTCGTCGCGAATACGATCGATAAGTCCGTCGACCAAGCCCGCGAAACCGAATACAGCGCCGGATTGAATCGCCTCGACGGTATTCTTTCCGACCACCGAACGCGGTCGCGCCAATTCCACCCGACGCAGCGCCGCGCGTTCGATCAGCGCCTCGCTGGAGATCTCCACGCCCGGCGCGACCACACCGCCGAGAAATTCCCCCTTGGCCGAAACCAGATCGACCATGGTGGCCGTGCCGAAATCGACCACGATTGCCGCGGAACCGAAACGGTTATGTGCGGCAAGGGTATTCACGATACGGTCGGCGCCGATCTCCTTCGGATTGTCGACCAGCAACGGAATTCCGGTGCGCACCCCGGGCTCGACGACCACGTGCGGAACGTGGTCCCAGTACCGTTCCAGCATCACCCGCAATTCCCGCAACACCGGCGGCACCGTGGACAATGCGGCCACCCCGATCACCTGTTCGAGATCGTCGCCGACCAGGCCGCGCACCTGCATGGCGAATTCGTCGGCGGTCAGCAGCGGATTGGTGTGCATGCGCCAGTGCCGCGCGAGCTTCGCGTGCGCACCGCTCCCGGAGAAAAGGCCCAGCTCGATGCTGGTATTACGAACGTCGATGGTCAGCAGCATTGGTCGAGGCGGTCCCGTGCTCGGTTCGTGGCACTCAGGCGATGGACAGGGAGCGCGGCGAGGTCAGGCCCGACCCCTGCGGCGCGTGCGCGGGATCGGAGCCGAGTTCGACGGGCCGGTTGCGCTCGTCGACGAAGACCACCTTCGGGTCGTACGCCGCGACCTCCGCCGCGTCCATCATGCCGTAGGCGATCAGGATGACGAGGTCGCCAGGATGCACCAGATGCGCTGCGGCGCCGTTGATTCCGATGACACCCGAACCGCGTTCGCCCGCGATCACATAGGTTTCGAGGCGGGCGCCGTTGTCGATGTCGACGATGCAGACCTGCTCGCCCTCGAGCAGATCGGCGGCGTCGAGCAGATCCTGGTCGACGGTCACCGAACCGACGTAGTGCAGGTCGGCGTGGGTGACGGTGGCCCGGTGGATCTTGGACTTCATCATGGTGCGCAACATCTTCGTCGCCTTTCTAGACAGCGGCCTTGGTTGACTTGGTTCCGTTCCCGCCATCGCGGGTATCGGACACGGTGGGGTGGCCGTCGATGGTGGCGCCGAGGGTGACGGCCACATTGTCGATCAGCCTGGTGGCGCCGACCTTCGCGGCGACCAGCAGTCGGGCATTGCCCGCGGCGGGCGCCGCGTCGAGATTCGCCGACCGCAATTCGAGATAGTCGAGTTCGACACCGGGCGTGGCGTCCAGAACCATGCGCGCCGCGTCCAGCACGGCGTCCGCGCCGAGTCCGCCCGCGTGCCTGCCCGCCGCCAACGCGGCCGACAGCGCGAGCGCCGACTCCCGCTGGGCCGGGTCGAGATAGCGGTTGCGAGAGGACAGCGCGAGGCCGTCGGACTCACGCACCGTCGGCAGCGGCACGATCTTCACGTCGAAATTCAGGTCGCGCACCAGCTGCCGGATCAGGGTCAGCTGCTGATAGTCCTTCTCGCCGAAGAACGCCTCGCTCGGGTGCGCGATCTGCAACAGCTTCGCGACCACCGTCAACATGCCCGCGAAATGCGTCGGACGGCTGGCGCCCTCGAGTTCGGCGCCGAGCGGACCCGGATGCACCGTGGTGCGCGGGCCATCCGGATACATGTCGGCGACGCTCGGCGCGAAAACCAGGTCGACACCTTCGGCGCGCAGCAGCGCCACATCGGCTTCGAGGGTGCGCGGATACTTGTCCAGATCCTCGTTCGCGGCGAATTGCAGCGGGTTCACGAAAATCGAGACGATCACGACCTGATTGGTGCGCTTGGCCCGCCGCACGATCTCCAGGTGGCCCTCGTGCAAGGCGCCCATGGTCGGGACGAGGCCGATGGTGCGGCCCACCGACCGCAGAGCCTTGGCCACCGCGCTCAACGCCGCTGGATCGTGGTACACGGTCGATTCGCCCGGACGGTACCGCTGTTGACGTGTCATCGACGTTCCTCCAGCAATTCGATCAACTCCGGATTGGTATCGGCCAACCGGGCGGTGCGCAGCGACAGCGCGCGATAGCCGTCGGCGATCCTCGGATCGACCGCGTCCAGCGCCTCGAGGTGCGCGGCGACCGCAGCTACATCACCGCGCGCCACCGGGCCGGTCAGCGCCGACGGCCCGCGCCGCAGCGCGTTGTCGAGCGCGGCCGAGGCCAGCGGGGCGAGCAGGCGTTCGGCCAGACCGTTGGGCTGCCCGTCCACGATCTGCTGACCGAGCAACCCCGGACCCGACAGCGCCTCGCGCAGCGCGGCCACCGCGTCGACGATCAGCGTCACCAGGTGGTTGCTGCCGTGCGCGAGCGCCGCGTGATAGAGGCGGCGGTTCTCCTCGGCGACCCGCACCGGTTCGCCACCCATCTCGATCACCAGCGACTGCGCTATCGCGTAGCCGATGTCGTCGGCGGCGGTGACGCCGAAGCAGGCGTTGCCGAGCCGGGCCAGATCCTCGTCGTGGCCGGTGAAGGTCATCGCGGGATGGATGGCCAGCGGCAGCACACCCGTCGCGGCGAGCGGGCCGAGCACCGCGACGCCGTTCGCGCCCGAGGTGTGGGCGACGATCGTGCCGGACCGCACCACGTTCGCGCCCGCGAGCCCGCGCACGAGACCCGCGAGTTCGGCGTCGGGCACCGCGAGCAGCATCAGTTCACTGCGCCGGGCCACCTCCTCGACCGGGAGGATCTCCGATTCCGGCAGCCGGGTCCGCGCGCGGTGCACCGACGCGTCGGAGATGGCCGAGACGCCGAACACCACGTGTCCAGCGCGTTCGAGGGCAGCGCCGAGCGCCGAACCGACCCGGCCCGCCGAGACGATGCCGACAGTCAGCCGAGCGGGGGCGGGGTCGAATCCCGTGCCCCGCAGATCGGCTCCGTGGGAGTTGTCGCCGTGGGAGTTGTCATCGCCCGCGGATCGGTTGTCACCGTCCTCGGGCAGGCCGTCGGAAGTCGCACTTCTCGAGGTCAACGTTGTCCTCTCGATATCGTTCCAGTCCCGCCGTGCGGGTACCGGACGTACGCGTCGAGGATATCGGCCGGGAGTTTGCTCGTGCCACGGACCCCCGGCGTGATTTGCGCTACCCCCGGCCGCTCTCCGATTGCAGATTGGCCATGATCTCCGCGACCGAGAGTTTGCGCGAGCCGCCGCCCGATTCGGAATCGTCGTCGTCGCGGCGACGGCGGCGCGAACCGGCAGTGCCGACTTGCGGGCTCGCGGGCACGGTGGTCGGACGCGGCAGCGGAGTGCGGGTCGGCACCGACGTGCCGTCCAGCGGCGGCAGTCGCGGCGGCACGGGCAGCGGTTCGGACTGCGGTTCCGAGTCGGTCCTCGATTCCGGTTCGGTCTGCGATTCGGACTTCCGCTGTTCCGCCTCGGGTTGCTGTTCCGGCCGCGGTTCCGATTCGGGTGCGACGGCCTCGGTCTCGGATTCGGTGAACGCGTCCGCCCAGCCCGCGGGCGGACGCAGCGAATCGGTGTCGTATTCGCTGCCGGGTTCGGTGTCCACCGCTTCGCGATCGGCGCGCGAACCGTTTTCACCGTCGCGACGGTTGTTGTGGCCGAGGTCACCACTGTGGCCGAGATCGCCGCGCGCTGCGTGATCCCGGCGATCATCGGCGTCCGCGCGATCTCGATGCGCACCGCGATCACCGCCGTTCGCGCGATCTCCACCTCGATCGACGCCCGTGATGCGGCTGATGTCGTATCGGTCGGAGATGTAGTCGTCCACCGTGTCGTAGCCGTCGGAGTCCGTGCCGTACGCGCCGCGCAGCCGTTTGGCGATCGCGCGATCGGCCTCATAGTCGCCGATCTCGTCGCTCTCGAAATCGGCCCCATCCCTGGAAGCGGCCCGGCCGCCGGACTCGGCGCCACCACCGAAATCAGCCCGGCTCCCGGATTCGGCGCCGCTCCCGAAATCCCGACCCCTGAAATCAGCCCCGTTCCCGAATGCGGACCTGTTCCCGAAATCCGACTTCTTGTCGGATGTGCGCGCGCTGCGGGCGTCGGTCTTCCTTCCCGCGGTGTCGCCCTCGTCGCGATCGGTCACCACCGAGGTCTCCGCGGTGACCGGTTCGTCGAACGGGCTCGCGAACTGAGGCGGTTCCGGGTGATCGGGGACGAAGACCGGCGTCATGCTGAAGGCGGGCGTCATGCTGTGGGTGGACGGATTGGGCAGATGCGGGCCCCACATCGCCTCGGCATTCCCAGAGCTATTGTTCGCCGACTCGCCGCGACCGCTCTCCAATTCCTGGATCCGGGTGGCGTCGGCGTGCAACGCGGGCCGATCCATGGGCAGATCGCCGTCGAAGAGGCGCTGCAGATTCTGGCGGAGAACCGTCAGCTCGGCGCGCAGAGCGGCCATTTCGGCGGCGTCGGCGCCGACTTCATGGCGCACCCTCGCCTCGACGCCGAGTTCGTACTCCCGGCGCGCGGTGACCTCGCGTTCCAACTGCAACTCGTACACGGTTTGCAGATCGCGCACCTTGGCCTTGTCCACCGAGGCTTCTTTCCGGAATTTCGTGGCTGCCAACGCGCCGATCGCCGCTGCCCACAGCGCCGCTACCAGGCCGATCCTTACGAATTGCAGGCTATTGCTGAAAACCAGAAAAACGCTGGCAACCAGTCCGAGTAGAACCAACCCGCCCACGAACAGTTTTCCCGCCTTGTCCCGTCGTCCACGGGAAGTGCTGCTACGGGAGGGTGAAACCATGCACGCCAGGGTAGCCTGTGCGACGCGGCGCGCCCACAAAGTCGTTCACCCGACGGACTCAGAAATGTAACTATGTAGTTGCTGGATCATCGGAAGGGTCGTCGGGCGCGCGACAGCAATACTCGAGCCACAATGCCGCCGCGACCAGCGCGACACCGGCGAACATCCCGACGATCGCACCCGGCGAGTCCGCCGCCGCCGCACGCAGCGTGCCCCGCTGCGGCAGCACCCAACACAGGAACCCCAGCCAGACACCGGCCGCGATCGAGCCGACCTGCAACGACGCCTTGGCCAACGCCACCGCGCGCGCCGCGGTGATCGGATGCAACTGATGTCTGTCCCCGCCGACCTGCCGATCGTTGACCCTGGCGCGGATCACGAACGCGAGCGCGACCTCGATGGCGGCCACCGGATACAGCGAGGTGCCCGCGTAGATCGAGATCGGCGGAAAACTGTCGTAGGCGACCCTGGTGGCGATCCAGGCCGCGAGCGCGGCCACCAGGACATTCGCGACCAGGTCGAGTACCCGGGTCGGCTTGAGTTTCACGACCGCTCCCCCACTAGTGCCAACTCCGTTCGGCGCACCTCGGCGCGTTCGTCGGCGGGCAGCGCGGCGATCCAGTCGGCCAGCGCGCGCGTGACACCATCCGCCTCCAGCACCGCCGCAGGCTCCACCTCGAGCCACGGAACCAGCACGAAAGCCCGTTCGTGCGCGCGCGGATGCGGCACGGTCAACTCGGGATCGTCGCTGCGCACCTCACCGCGCTCGTCGGCGCAGGCGATCACGTCGACATCGAGGGTCCGCGCGCCCCAGCGCACCGTGCGCACCCGATCGGCGGCCCGTTCCAGGTCCTGCCCCGCGGCCAGCCAGTCGCGGCAGCCGAAGGCCGGATCCTCGACCAGCAGCACGGCGTTCAGGTAGTCGTCCTGGTCGACCCCGCCCCACGGCGCGGTGGTGTACACCGAGGACACCGCGAGCACCCGGTCGCCGAACCCGTCGACGACACCGCGCAGATATCCGAGCCGATCACCGAGATTGGATCCGATCGACAGCACCGCACGGCTCATCGCACATCCCGCCCGGTGCGCCTGGTGCGCCTGGTGCGCCTGGTCACGACGCGGACATCGGCGAAGGTGTGCGGAATGGGGGCGGCGGGTTTGTGCACGACGACCTCGGCGGCATGGATTCGGGGATCGGTCATCACGTCGTCGGCGATCTCCGAGACCACTGTCTCGATCAGATTCCGCGGCGCACCGCCGACGATACGCACCGCGCGCTCGGCCAGCGCGCCGTAGTCGACGGTCGCGGCCAGATCGTCGGAGGCCGCGGCGTCCGCGAAATCGACCCACACCGTGAGATCGACCACGAACTCCTGGCCGTCACGGCGCTCGTGCTCGAAGACGCCGTGCCTGCCGAAGATCCGCAGACCGCGCAACTCGATGCGATCGAATTCGCGGCTGTCGCGTTCGTCGGTCACTGGGGCACCATCCTCACTGCGGGCCCCGAAACGGGGTTTCGTGATCGGGATCCGGCGGGAGGCGGGGTCATCGCCTGCCCTCGGCCACCGCGCGACCCCACGCCTCGGTGACGGCGATGGCGTCCAGCGAGGCGCGCACGTCGTGCACGCGCACACCCCACGCGCCATGCCAGGCGGCCAGCGCCGAAACCGTAGCGGTCGCGGTCTCCCGGCCCGCCGTCGGCCGAGGACCCGACGCGTCCGCGAGCAGCGCGCCGAGGAACCGCTTGCGCGAAGCGCCGATCAGCAGCGGGAACCCGTCGGCCGCGAGGGTCGGCAAGGCCGCGAGCAACGCCCAGTTGTGCTCGGCGTTCTTGGCGAAACCCAATCCGGGATCGAGGATCAGCCGCGCCGGATCCACGCCCGCCGCGACGGCGATATCCACCTGCGCCCGCAATTCCGCGCGCACCTCGGCGACCACGTCGTCGTAGTGATCGGCCGGCCCGGTGTGGCGGTAATCCGCGCCGGCGCGCCAGTGCATGAGAATCCACGGCACGTCGGAGGCCGCGACCACCTTCACCATATTCGGGTCGGCGCGCCCGCCTGACACGTCGTTCACGGCCGAGACGCCCGCCCCGATGGCCGCCTCGGCGACCTCGGCTCGCATGGTGTCGACACTTGTCGGCACACCGGCCTCGACCAGTCCGCGGATCACCGGGACCACACGCGCCGTCTCGGTGACCGGGTCGACGCGCACCGCGCCGGGCCGCGTCGACTCGCCGCCCACGTCGATGATGTCCGCGCCGAGCGCGTGCAGTTCGACGCCGTGCGCGACGGCGCGACCGGCGTCGAGGTAGCGCCCGCCGTCGGAAAAGGAGTCGCTGGTCACGTTCACCACGCCCATCACGACACATCCGCGCCCCGCGCGCGGACCCACCGTCCCGACCCCGGTCACCTCGACACCCGCACGGAATCCCTCCGCTGCCGCGACACCGCCCGCGGCAGCGACATCGGGCTGATTCTCGGCTGTGACACCGCCCTCACTTTCGCAGGATGAGATCGAGCGCCTCGGAGCGCGAGGCGGCATTCGACTGTAGTAGGCCGCGGACGGCCGAGGTGGTGGTGCTGGCTCCCGGTTTGCGGATGCCGCGCATCGCCATGCACAGGTGTTCGGCCTCGACCACGACGATCGCGCCGCGCGGATCGAGTTTGCGCATCACCGCGTCGGCGATCTGGCTGGTCAGCCGTTCCTGGACCTGCGGGCGCTTGGCGTACAGGTCGACCAGTCTGGCCAGTTTGGACAGTCCGGTGACCCGCCCGTGAGGACCGGGGATGTATCCGACGTGCGCGACGCCGTGGAACGAGACCAGGTGGTGTTCGCAGGTGGAGTACATCGGGATATCGCGGACCAGCACCAGTTCCTGATGACCTTCGTCGAAGGTGGTGTTCAGGACACTGTCCGGTTCTTCGTAGAGGCCCGCGAACATCTCGCGATACGCCCGCGCCACCCGGCTCGGTGTGTCGAGCAGGCCGGGTCGGTCCGGGTCCTCGCCGACGGCGATCAACAGTTCGCGGATCGCCGCCTCGGCGCGCGGCTGGTCGAAAGGTCTGCCGGTATCGAGTGCGACCAGTCCGGGTGCGGCGGAGCCGTTCTGCCCGGCTCCCTCCGAACCATTTCGCGCTTGACCGACGATGTCATGCTTGGCCGACAATCGAGGACACCTCCAAAATCACGGGTGCAGGCAATCGATCGGCACCCCGCTGATCGAGGGTAATCGCCACTCGACCACGTTTGTTGTGGGACCCTCGCGTGATCGGTCACACGGGGTCGTCACGAATTCGACGCAGACTGTCCAGAAGTCCTGCGGAATTCAGTGCCTACCGTTCGGGCCTTCCCATTCGCGGGTATCGGCCTCGCCGTGCTTACCCGAGTCCCCGTGCCGACCCGATTCGCCGTGCCTGCCCTGTTCGCCGTAGCCGTCACCGTAACCCGGACCGTCGCCATAACCGGCGCCGTCGCCGCCCGCAGCCCGATGGCCCCACGACTGGTTGCCGCCGTTCTGCTCGCCCTGCCAACCGCCGCCGTAGCCCGGCTGCCCGGACGGCTGCGGCGTGTCCTCGCGCGGCGGCCAGCCCGGCGCCGACCAACCGGCGGGAGCGCCGTAATCAGGACGCGATCCGTGCGTCCCACCCTGACGCGGATACGCCGGGGCGGGCTGCGGCAGCGGATATCCGCCACCGGGCGGAGGCGGCACCGGGCGACCGTAGGACGGCTGCCCCTGATACCCCTCGGGCGGATAACCGTTGCCCGGCGCGGTGGCCGCCGCGGCGGCGGGCAGCGCCACCGGCTCCGGCGGCCAGGTCTCGCCGCGCTCCGCGGCCAGCTCGCCCGGCGTCTTCACCGGCGGCTTGTCCGAAGGCACGCGGTCGCCGAAATCGTTGAACGCGGTGATCCTCGGGCGCTTCTGCACCGCGGCGAGCAGCTCCTCGAGCTCCTTGCGGTGCAGGGTCTCCTTCTCCAGCAGCGCCGTTGCCAGCACGTCGAGCACGTCGCGGTATTCGTTGAGGATGGCCCATGCCTCGGTGTGCGCGGCCTCGATCAGGTTGCGCACCTCCTCGTCGATGGCGCCCGCGACCTCGTGCGAGTAGTCCGAACTCACGCCCATCGAGCGGCCGAGGAACGGATCGCCCTGCTCCTGGCCGTAGCGCACAGCGCCGAGACGCGAACTCATGCCGTATTCGGTGACCATGGCGCGGGCGATCTTGGTGGCCTGGTCGATATCGGAGGACGCGCCGGTGGTCGGCTCGTGGAACACCAGCTCCTCGGCGGCGCGCCCGCCCATCGCCATGACCAGCCGCGCGATCATCTCCGAGCGCGTCATCAGGCCCTTGTCGTCCTCGGGCACCGTCATCGCGTGACCGCCGGTGCGCCCGCGCGCCAGGATGGTGACCTTGTAGACCGGCTCGATATCCGGCATGGCCCAGGCCGCGAGGGTGTGTCCGCCCTCGTGGTAGGCGGTGATCTTCTTCTCGTGCTCGCTGATGATGCGGCTCTTGCGGCGCGGACCGCCGATCACGCGATCGACCGACTCCTCCAGCGCGTCGCCGGTGATGACCGCGCCGTTCTCGCGCGCGGTGAGCAGCGCCGCCTCGTTGATGACATTGGCCAGATCCGCACCGGACATGCCGACCGTGCGCTTGGCGAGACCGTCCAGGTCGGCGTCGGTCGAGATCGGCTTGCCTTGGGAATGCACGCGCAGGATCGCCCGGCGGCCCGCCAGGTCGGGATTGCCGACCGGGATCTGCCGGTCGAAGCGGCCGGGGCGAAGCAGCGCGGGGTCCAGGATGTCGGGGCGGTTGGTGGCGGCGATCAGGATGATGCCGGTGCGGTCGCCGAAGCCGTCCATCTCGACCAGCAGCTGGTTGAGGGTCTGCTCGCGCTCGTCGTGGCCGCCGCCGAGTCCGGCGCCGCGCTGGCGGCCGACCGCGTCGATCTCGTCGACGAAGATGATGCACGGACTGTTCTGCTTGGCCTGTTCGAACAGGTCGCGCACACGCGAGGCGCCGACACCGACGAACATCTCGACGAAGTCCGAGCCGGAGATCGTGAAGAACGGCACACCGGCTTCGCCCGCGACCGCGCGCGCCAGCAGCGTCTTACCGGTGCCCGGCGGGCCGTAGAGCAGCACGCCCTTAGGGATCTTCGCGCCGAGGGCCTGGTAGCGCACCGGATTCTGGAGGAAGTCCTTGATCTCGTAGAGCTCCTCGACCGCCTCGTCGGCGCCCGCCACATCCGCGAACGTGGTCTTCGGCATGTCCTTGGACAACTGTTTGGCCTTCGACTTGCCGAAGCCCATCATGCCGCCGCGACCACCGCCCTGCATGCGGGCCATCACGAAGATGAACAGGCCGAGCAGGATCACCATGGGCAGCACGAGCAGCAGGATCTGGGTGAACCAGCTGTCCTGCTTGACGGCCGTGTCGTACGGCGCGCCGGACTTCTGCACGGCCTGGAAGATCTGGCTCGAGGTCTCGCTGCCGCCCGGATACTTCGTGATGATCTTGGTCTGGCCGCCGGTGGCGTCGTTGCCGTTGTTCAGCTCGATCCGCAGCTGCTGCTCGCGGTCGTCGATCTGAACCTTCTTGACGTTCTGCTTGTCGTCGAGCTGGCTCAGCGCCACCGACGTGTCGACGTTCTTCCAGCCGCGCGTGTCGTTGCCGAAATAGCTGAACGCATAGACCACGAGCAGGATGCCCGCGATTATGGCCAGGGTGCGAAACACAGTCTTGCGGTTCATAGAGCGTCGGCCGGGTGGCCAGTCCTTTCCGGTGTCTCCGGTGCTGCCTAGCGCTGCGCTTTCCCACACCCTCGCTCCCCCGCGTGCGGGTGAGTTTCGGATGCGGACATGCCACGTTACCGCGTACGGTCTACTCGATACATCGCGCAGTTCGGCAGTTGGTGCAGTTCGACAGGTAAACGGCCGGGGAACGACGGTGGTTCCCGAGATCCTCGCTCCGGTTTACCCCGAGTCGTCACAATCATGGCATGTTCGGCCTATCGTGAGCGACGACACAACATCTCGCCGCGGGTGACAACCCGGACGGCGGCACGAAAGGCAGCGGCCACGACACGACGGGCAGCGGCCACGAGGAGGTCAGCGGTATCCCACGCGGCGGTCACGAAACGGCCATGACGGACCGGGACGGGCGTCCGAGTGCGGCGACGACAAGGTAGCGAGTAATCCCGCCACGCGCGGGTACCAAGGCGGTATCGCACACCCGGCGAACTCCGCATCAGACAAGAGCGCAGGGGGTATGGACATAGTCGAGCTACGGACACCCACAGCGATAGTGCGGCACGGCCGAGGGCGTTTGATCGTCCTGCGTCCGGGCAGCGAAGGCGAGCGCGTGCTCGATGTGCCGGTGACCGATCTGCTGAAGGTCAGGTTGAGCAGGCGCGCCGACGACGCGGTCGTGATCGAGATCTACCTGCGCTACCCCACCCCGGTCCTGACCGGCGTGCCCGCCGACCGCACCCCGCTGCCTGTGCTCATCGCCGAGCACGACGTGCCTGCGGCAGCGGAGATCGTCGAGCGGATCAACAGCCAGATCCTGGCCGGTCAGCGCATCGACGTGACCGCTCCCGACCTGAATCCGCCCGCACCGACCTGGGCCGAGTCCGGGCCGACCCGCGCCGACGTCGAGCGTGCGGCGCAGCGGATGTCGCAGCGGCGTGACACCGGCGGCGCGGTCACCGCGCTGAACCGCTACGTCACCGCCGAGGAATACGTGCTGGAGACCGCGGTCGCCATCGCGCATTCGCCGGTCGGCGGCGGACTCGGTCTGCTCGCCGCGACCACCGAGCGGCTGCTGTTCATCTCCCTCGACCCCGACGACCCCTTCGCCCACGAACTGCCGATCCCGGCGGTGCTGTGGGCGCGGACCACCGAGGGTGCGCCGTCGGCGCCGGGCGAGGTCGGCGCGCGTGGCCAATCCGGCATGGACGTGCACGACGGCAACATCACCCTGCATTTCTCGGGGGCCGAACGCGCCGATATCGACAGGGTCACCTGCGCGGTGAATTTCGCGGTGCGCCGCGATTCCGCCGACGGCGCCGCCGGACCGGCCGATCCCGGTGTGGCGCAACTGTATTCGGAGTGGGAACTGCTGGTCGAGCGGCATTCGCTCGGCATGGTCGACGACGCGCAGTTCCAGCGTTACGGCCGCGGCATCCTGCGGTCGCTGCCCGACGGCGGATGAGCCGGTGGCGGCGGACGAACCGCCGCCACCGCGACCCGTTCAGGCGTCGTTGAGAGCGACCCGCCTCCACGGGCTCGTCGGGCGCAGCCACAGCCGCAGCAACTCCATACGGCGGTCGACGCCACCGTTCTTGAGTTCGGCGAGGTCCTCGCACGCCTGCCAGTAGGTCCAGCCCGCCAGGTAGGCGTCGCCGAACTGACGCCAGTTGCGGTACTTGCGCTGCGCGAGCGGCAGCGCCCGCATCAGGTAGCTCCACGCGGCGTCGGATTCGAGGTAGCCCGCGGTGAACGCCATCCGCGCCACCGCGACCACACGGGCCAGATCCCAGGCGTGGATGTCGCTGGGCAGCGGGCGTGCCAGGTGTTCGGTGAATCCGATCTTGATGGCTTGGGACCAGATGTCGTAGTCGCGGACCAGCGCCTCGGGATTGTCCATGCCGCGGAAGGAGCCGACCTGCCGCAGGAACGCGCGGTGCCGGTCGGCGCGCTCGCCGAAGCGGTCGCGTTCGCTGGCGTTGATGGAGGCCATCACCAGGGGATGCACCAGCGCGTACAGGGGCGCGTGCATGCCCTCGAGCAGCTGTTCCATCGAAGCCTGCGCCTCGGTGCCGTCGGTGATGCCCCAGGCGCCGGTGAGGGTATCGATGGCGAGTTCACGCCGGTCGCCGAGCGGGTGTTCGCGTTCGGGCCCGAGCAGCAGGGCGTCGTGGAAGGCGTCCCAGCGAGTGGAGTAGAAACCACCGAGGGCGAGCGAGCGCAATTCGTCGTCGGATATCGCCGCTCCCGACCAATGGTCTTCTTCCCTCTTGTCCAGCTCTTCGTAGGGGAAGGTGGTCAACGGGGGTACACCGCGGGCTGGCATGGCATCGATTGTTCCCCATCTACCCGTCCCGGGTCACGGTTGTCGCGGATGCGCCGATTTCGGCGCGGAATTTTCATACAGTCGCAAACTTGTCCTGCCGTATCGCATATTCGAGGACTAATCTGCACCCATGCGTGACAACATCACCCTTCTGCGTGGTCTGGAACCTGCCGCTACCGAGCAGGAAATCTACGCCGCCGCACTACAGTACGTGCGGACGGTCGGTGGTGTCTCCGGCCTGAGCACCGCGACCAAGGCCGCCGTCGACAAGGCGGTCACCGCGATCGCGGCGGCCACAACCCAACTACTCGCGGACCTGCCGAGCCACCCGACGCCATCGGCCGCGGATTCCCCGCTGCGCACCGGCTCCGACTAGCGGTATTCCGACAGCGCATTCAGGACCCCGGATTTTCCGGGGCGACATTCCCGACGCCGCGCCGACTTTCTCACGGCAGCGCGTCGAGTCCGTAGGCATCCACACAGGCCAACGCAATTTCCAGGGGCAGACCGCGCTGTTCGATCGAATGCCCGAGCAGCTCCTCGATGCGCTGAATCCGGTAGCGCACCGTGTTCTTGTGAACTCCGAGCATTTTCGCGGCGCCCTCGGGACTGCGATGTGCCGACAGATAAGCGTGTAGCGTCTCGCGCAGCCGCGCCGCATTGGCGTCACGGCCCGCGAGCGCGCGCAATTCCCTGGTGACGAGTCCGCGCATGGCCGCCTCGTCGGAACCCGCCAGATAGGCGATCTCGACCGCGCGGTACGCGGTCACCCTCGATTCCCGCGCAGGCCCGCGCTCGGCCACCTGACGCGCCGCCATCGCCTCCCGATGACTGTCCCGAAACCCCGCGACCTGCGCGGCGGGCACCCCGAATGCGACCCGCACCGGCGCCTCGACCGCGCCGAACGCGAGCCGTTGCACCGCGGCCGCGGCGGTCAGGTCGGCGGCTAGCACCGCGTCGTCGAAACCGATCCATACCCACATGCCGCCGGAACCCGACGGCAGGGTCAGCACCCGCGCGCTGCCGAGCGCACCGGCCAACCTGGTCGCGGTGCGTTCGAGCAGGCCGAGCATCTCCCCGTCCTGGCCGGGTTCGTTGGCCCACAGCACGCAGGCCAGGTGGTGTTGGGACAGCCGGTAGCCCAGGCGCGTCGACGCCTGCTCGATATCGAGGTCGTCGCCCGCGAGGATCGCGTGCACGGTCTCGGTGCGGCGGTTCAGCGCGGCGCGCAGCACGCGTTCACGCTCGGCCATGTAGGTGTCGGTGAGCCGCTCCACCGACATGCTCACCCATTTGGTGGCGCGATCGAACAGCCGGAGCATGATCGCGCGCTCGAGTTCCGGCGGCGGCCTGCGCTCGTCCACGGCGTCGGTCATGTACTCGAGGACCGCGTCCATGCCCGCGTGGTAGGTCCGCAGCAGCACCCGCAGTTCGTAGCCACGTCGCGCGATGGTGCGCGCCAGGGTGTGCGCATCCTCGGGCAGGACGAATTCGAATGTGTCCGAGGTCAGGACGCCGAGCATGGCGCGGCCCTGTGAGCGGGTGCTCGCGGCGAGGTCGCGGCGCATGTCGCGGTCGGCGAGTTCGGGTACGCGGGCCACGATGGCGCCGTCGATGCGGGCCACGACGCGGTCGAGGGTTTCGGCGCGCATGGTCTCGTAGGCGTAGTCGGTGAGCCAGTCCCGCACCTCGTCGCTTTCGGGTCCGACGCGCTCCGGTGCCACCGCCATCGCCGATAACCCTTTCCCTCGCCTGCCGGTCGCGCGCGGCGACATGCTTTGTATCCCGAACACAAATTCATCGAGTTTCATTGACATAACGGGCCAAGAAACTCCTCGACGATTGTGCCACGATCATAGAATAGTGAGCTGATTCACACGTGGGAGAACGAGCAGTGACCGATACCGAGCGGGTGCGCGCCGCCGAAGCGGCCGTCATCGAGGTGCGCAATCCCGGAACCGGCGCGATCGTCGGCGCCGTGACCGACCACACCGCCGACGACGTCGCGGCCGCCGTGCGCGAATTGCGGCTCTTCCAACCGGAATGGGAGGCCATCGGCGCCGACGGCCGCAAGCAATGGCTGCTGAAACTCCAGGACTGGCTGCTCGACAACACCGAACACCTGGCGGACGTACTCCAGTCCGAGACCTCGAAACCGCGCGCCGACGCGCTCATCGACCCGACCTTCGGCGCCGACGTCACCGGCTACTACGCCCGCCGCGCCGCGAAATTCCTCGCCGACGACCACCCGTCGCCGCACAGCCCGCTGGCCAGGGTCAAGAAACTGACCACCGCCTACCGACCGTATCCGGTGGTCGGCGTGATCACCCCGTGGAACTTCCCGCTCGCCATGCCGATCATGGACGTGATCCCGGCGCTCGCGGCGGGCGCCGCGGTGGTGCTCAAACCCTCCGAGGTGACCCCGCTCTCGGCGCTCGAACTCGCGCGCGGCTGGGCCGAGATCGGCGCGCCGCCGGTCTTCGCGGTGCTCACCGGCGGCGGCGCCACGGGTGCGGCCGTGGTCGACAACGCCGACTACATCCAGTTCACCGGGTCGACCGCGACGGGTCGGCGGATCGCGGCGGCCTGCGTCGAGCGACTCGTCCCGTACAGCCTCGAACTCGGCGGCAAGGATCCGGCCATCGTGCTCGCCGACGCCGACATCGACCGCGCCGCGCACGGCATCGCCTTCGGCGGCATGTTCAACGCCGGACAGGTGTGCATCTCGGTGGAGCGCGTCTACGTGGAAGCTCCCGTCTACGACGAGTTCGTCGCGAAGTTGACCGAGAACGTGAAGGCGCTGCGCCAAGGCATCGACGGGCGCGGCCTGAACCACGACGTGGGCGCGCTCGCCAACGAGAACCAGGTCCGAATCGTGCAGCGGCACGTGGACGAGGCCGTCGCCGCGGGCGCCAGGGTGTTGACCGGCGGCAAACGCACCGGAGAAGGCACCTTCTTCGAACCGACCGTGCTGGTCGACGTGCACCAAGGCATGTCGTGCGTGGCCGAGGAGACCTTCGGCCCGACCCTGCCGGTGCTGCGGGTGGCCGACGAGGACGAGGCCGTCCGGTTGGCCAACGATTCCGTCTACGGGCTCTCGGCGTCGGTGTGGACCGGGGACAAGGACCGCGGCGAGCGCATCGCGCGGCGGTTGAACGCGGGCGCGGTCAATATCAACGACGTGTTCGCCAACCTGTTCTCCTACGCGCTGCCCATGGGTGGCTGGGGTCAGTCCGGGGTCGGCGCGCGCTGGGGCGGCGCGAGCGGTGTCCGCAAATACTGCCGCCAGCAGGCCATCACCAAGCCGATTCTGCCGACGCAGCGCAAGGAGCTGTTCTGGTATCCGGTGAAGCCGTCGAATCTGTTGATCGCGCTCGGGGCGATGCGAGCCGCGGGTGCGCGCGGACTGCGCCGGGTCGATCTGCCCGCGCTGCTGAAGTCGACCGGGCACCGGGGATGAGCGCGGCCCCGACGAGGTTGTCGTCATCGGTGGCGGGCGCGCGTCATCGGCCTGAGGACTACGCCGCGCGGTCTTCCCGATCGGCGATACCGACGGGTGCCGAACTCGGCTGAATCGCCGCCGTCACAGACACGCAAACTTTTTTGTGACTGAAATCACATATCTTGTGTTCAGGATCACCTACTGGACACTCGACCGATTTCCTGGATGGTCACCGACGCATGAGACGTCACCGAAACGGCGGTACGCCGACCCGAAACCTCACCCGTTTGAGCTGGTCAAGTGTCCATTCCTGGTCGGACATTATGGACGATCGCGCGACTGCCGAAGATTAGCCCAGTACGCAGTGCATTGGACCGTTCTAAGCAATATGCTGTGTCTAACAAACCCGATGACGGTTTCTGGACCCGTATCCGAACTTTCCGGCTTGATAAGGCTGGAAATTCCCGACCAATTCTGATAGCAAGAGGCTATGGACCCGCATTTGCGCGACCTGCGGTATTTCGTCGCCGTCGCTGAGGAACTGCATTTCACCAACGCCGCTCAGCGGCTGCACATCGCACAACCGACTCTGTCGCGTCAGATTCGCCAGCTGGAACGTCAGCTCGACGTGGTCCTGTTCGACCGCAACCAGCGCAGTGTCGCGCTGACCGTCGCCGGTAAGGAACTGCTCGAAGGCGCACGCAAGATCCTGGAGCTCTGGGAAGTCACCAACGTCTCGCTCCAGGAAGCGGGTGAGGTGCTGCGCGTCGGCATCCAATCCGCGCTCGGCCGAGGGCTGCTCAACGACCTGGAAAGCGCGAGCGGACACCGACTCGCCCTGCACGCGGCGTCGTGGACCGACCCGTCAAGCGGACTCGCCGGTCGACAAGCCGACCTCGCCCTGGTCTGGTTACCGTTACCCGATCCGAACCGCTATCGATGGCAGGTCTTACGCACCGAACCGCGTTGGGTGCTGCTGCCGGAGAACCACGCGCTCGCCGACCAGGAAGCCATCGAGTTCGGCGACCTGCTCGACGAACCGTTCATCGCGCTGCCCTCGGAAGCGGGCGCGGTGCGCGACTTCTGGCTAGGCAATGACGGACGCAACGGCCGCGCGCCCAGGATCGGCGCCGAAGCGGCCACCCCCGAGGACAAACTGGAGGCCGTCAGCCTCGGGCTCGGCGTCTGCCTGCTCGCCGAGAACAATGTGCCGATGTACCGGTGGCCCGGGCTGACGGCGCGCCCGGTCGCCGGGCTGCCGCCCTGCGAACTCGCGGTGGCCTGGCGGGCCGACGACTCCCGCCCGACCATCCTCGAATTCGCGGGCCGCGCCGTCGACGGCGGATTCAGCGCCACCTCGCCGAACTGAGCGAGTCCGTGGCGGCGCTCACCGAACGAGGCGTCGCCACGGTTTGCGCGCCTCCAACCGCGCCGCCAAGCGCAGCAACGTGGATTCCGCGCCGGGCGGCCCGGCCAACTGGGCCGCGACCGGAGTCCGCGAACGAGTGTGGGTCCCCATCGGAACGGACGCAGCGGGCCAACCGACCAGATTCCATATCGGGGTGAAAGGCGTGAATCGCGCGAGGGCGAGAAGATCCGCGAGCCTGCCTCTGGCGCCGTTGTTGCGGGCGCGGGGCGGCGGGGCGGCCAACGTCGGAGTGATCACGACGTCGTAGTGCTCGAACAGTTCCAGTAATCGTGATTCGATCCGGTCGATCTGCGCGGGTCGCACCAGGCCTAGTCGGTGGATCGCTCTGCCGACGGCGAGATGGCGGCGAGTTCTCGGCTGTAGTCGTTCGGGCTGCTCGGGTAGGTCTTCGCGGGGTAGTTCGGCGGTGTACCACCGTAATAGCGCGGCCAGTGCGGCGGGACCTTGCGGTAGTACGACGGGTTCGACGGTGTGGCCATCGGCCGCCGCCAGCTCGGCGGCTTCCATCGCCGCGGCGGTCCACTGCCGGTCCACCCGGAACATCCGGTGCGGCGGGTCGACGGCCACACCGATCCGTAGTCGGTCCGGCGGGTCGAGATCGGCCAGATCAGGACGCGCGGCCAGTACCGAGAGCGCGAGCGCCGCGTCCGCGACCGACGTCGCGAGCACGCCGTTCTCGGCCAGCCCGCCCCAACTGTCGAGCCCGATCAGCGCGGGCGCCACATACCTGCCCGGTTTGATGCCGAACACACCGGCACAGGCCGCGCCGACCCGTACCGCGCCCACACCGTCCGCGGCGGTGGCGACCGGCACCGCGCCCGCCGCCACCGCCGCGGCCGCCGCGGCACTGCCGCGCACCCGGTTCCACGGATTGCGGGTGAGCGGTTCGGTGTCGTCCGACAGCGGCCACAGCCCGAATTCGGAAGTGCCGGTCAAGCCGGTCACCACCGCGCCCGCCGCGCGCAGCCGCGTCACCGCGGGATGATCCGACTCCGCCACCCCCGACCCGCGCGGCACCGCCTCACCCGCCACCGCCAGACTGCGCTCGACCGCCACCGGAACCCCGGCCATGGGCAGCACATCCAGATCCGACCGCTGCTCCAGCGCGACCGCGTCGCGACGAGCGCGTTCCTCGCGAACAACGGTGAACGCGTTGATCTTCCGATCGCGCTCGACCATCCGCACCAACGCTTCCGCCACGATCTCGGTCGGCGTGCGCAGGCCCTCGTGCACCGCCGCGACCGTCGCGATCGCCGTGCGATCGCGCACGAGACCGCCGAAGGAACCCCGCGATTCACCGACGGCGCCGCCTCGATTCGCCCGTGTCGCAACGACGGTCGGCGCACCCGCTCGGGCCGGGTCATCGGGGCCCGGCACACCGCCCGCCGGACGCGCCACCGCCACCGAGCCATCCGCCGAGCCCGAAACATCCACCGAGCGCGACACATCCACCGAGCCCGACTCAACCGCCGAACCCGACTCACCCACCGAACCCGACACACCCACCGAACCCGACTCAGCCACTGGGCGTGCACCGTCTGCCGGCGCGGGTACGACCGGCGAGAATTCGCCGGCGGTATGCCCCGAGGCAGCCTGGTGCGCCATCGGCGTGTCCGGGAATGTCGGTCTCGGCGCGGCGTAGATCACACCGACGGGCTCCGGCGCGGGCGGCGGCACGGAGGTCTCGATCTCGGCTATTTCCTCGTGAACCGCGCCGTCGAGGCCGTCCGTCGAGGCTGCGCTCGACTCCGGCTGATTTCCGGCAATCATCGAGGTTGGGGCGCCGGGAGTGCGGTCGCCCGCCGGACTCGCCTCGGCGATTTCCTCCTGACCGGGTACTTGTGCTTCGATGACCGGGAGCGGCTCGCTCGGACGGGGAGATCCCTCATCCGCGAAGTCGCCATCCGCTACCGATCGGACTTCGGTCGCCGCGGGATCGCTTCCGGGGCTACGACCGGGTACATCGCCTTCGTGAATCGACTCGGCTACCGCCTCCGAGCCCTGTGCGCGCGCCACAATGTCGTACATGCTGATTCGCCCCCGTCGCGTCGTCGTCGAAATCGGGTGATCCGCTGTTGAGCCGCAAGTTATCATTCCGAATACTGCTCGGGGGATGATGACATCGGGTGTGGCGGAATTTCTCCGGCGCAACTACCGACCGATCAGCCGTGGACGCGCCGTCGTCCCCCGAGCCACTAGGTCCCAGAATGAGTGCCGAGTCCGATAGATATCCCGGTCAGGACACGGGTTCCAACGGAGGAGCCGGTGGCCGACGTTCGTCGTCGACAGCCGAAGCCAACGCGGTCGACGCGTTCGCCGCAGCCTGGGACGCCGCGGCCCGCGCCGCCGCGGCCGGTCAACCCGTGCCCGATCTGCCCGAGATCGCGGCGTACCTGCCCGACGCCATGACCTTGCGCAGGGAGGCGCTGGTCGAACTGATCCGCGTCGACCTGTATCACCGCTGGCTGCGCCGCCCCGCGCCCGACAACCGCCCCGCACCCGAGGCCGCCCGACGCAAACGACTCGACGACTACTGCGCCGAATTCCCCGAACTCGACCGCGACGCCATCCCCGCCGGACTCGTGTACGAGGAATTCGTGGTCCGGCGCCACAGCGGCGAACGGGTCGACCCGCGCGAATGCCTGCGCGAATACCCGCGCCAAGCCGACGAACTGCGCGACCTGCTGAACACCGACGACATCGACCAGAGCACCCGCAGGGCGGCATTCGAGGACTCCACCCGAGCCGCCGCCCCGCCGACGGCTCCGGTCGCGCCCGACGACGATCTCACCCGCACCGCGCGAGTGCCCGCACCGGATTTGAACCGAACCGACACCCCATCTCGTGATACCGATGTGAATCGAACGGCGGAGGCCACCGCGACGGCGGCCATGAACCGGACGGGCACGGCGGATTCGACCGCGCAGGCGGATCTCAGCGGAACCGCCACCGCTGTCGCGACGACCGCGGGCCAGGAGCCGGGACTTTTCCATGTGCTCGACCGCATCCAGATCGGTCAGCGCATCGATGACTTCGACCTGCTGACCGGTCTCGGCAGCGGCGCGTTCGCGCGGGTGTTCCTGGCCAGGCAGCGGTCACTGCAGCGGCTGGTCGCGGTGAAGATCTCCGCCGACCACGGCACCGAACCGCAGACCCTCGCCCAACTCGACCACGACTACATCGTGCGCGTCTTCGACCAGCGGCTGCTCGAGACCGGCGACGAACTCGCGGGCGAGTCGCGGCGACTACGGCTGCTCTACATGCAGTTCCTGCCCGGCGGCACCCTGCTCGGCGTGCTGCGCTGGGTACGGGCCACCCCGCAGGCCGAACGCAGCGGGCAACTGTTGCTCGACGCGGTGGACGCCGCCATGGAGGAGAAGGGCGAGATCCGCCCGACCGATTCCAGCGTGCGCGCCGAACTCGCGTCGCTGAGCTGGCCGGAAACCGTGGCCTGGCTCGGGCGCAGACTCGCCGAAGCCCTCGAATACGCCTCCGACCACGGTGTGCTGCACCGCGACGTGAAACCGGCCAACGTGCTGCTCACCGCCGAGGGCGTGCCGAAACTCGCCGACTTCAACATCAGTTTCAGCCGCAATGTGGAAGGCACGAGCCCGGTCGCCTATTTCGGCGGCTCGCTGGCGTACATGTCGCCGGAACAGTTGGAGGCATGCCACCCCGGCAGGCACCGCAGCGCCGCCGACCTCGACACCCGCGCCGACATCTACTCACTCGGCGTGGTGCTGTGGGAACTGCTGACCGGCGCGAAACCCTTCGACGACTCCACCGCGGGCGCGAGCACCCACGGCGACGACACCACCCTCGAGGCGATGCTCGAGCGCCGCAGCGCGGGCGTCGAGGAGCCCGCGCTGCAACGGGTGCCGCCGGACTGCCCGGCCGCGCTGCGCCGCGTCCTGCTGACCTGCCTCGAACCCGACCGGGCCGACCGGTGGGCGAGCGGCGAAGTCCTCGCCAAACAGCTCGAACTGTGCCTCGATCCGCGCGCGCGGGAACTGGTCGACCCCAAGCCGGGCAGTTGGCGGCTGCGGTTGCGCCGGTGGATCGTGCTCATCCTGCTGCTCGCGATCGGCGTGCCGAACGTGCTGGCCTCGCTGTACAACATCCAGCACAATCAGCAGTTGATCGTCGACCGGATGACCGAGGACGCGCAACGCACCTTCCTCATCATCACCAGCGTCGTGAACACGGTGTTCTTCCCGGCCGGGCTGCTGCTCATCGTCTACATGTCCAGATACGTGCTCTCGGTGCCGCGCGGATTACGCAAGGGGCGACGCTACGACGCGGCCACCTTGCGGCGCGCCCGAGCCGACGCGCTGCTGCTCGGCGAACGCGCGGTGGCGGTGCCGTTCGCGCTGTGGGTCATGGCGGGCATCACCTTCCCGATCGCGCTGCAACTGTCGACCGGTGAGATCACCATGGGCTCGGTCGTGCATTTCCTGGCATCGCTGCTGGTGTGCGGCGCGATCGCGGCCTCGTACCCGTTCTTCCTCGCGACCTTCTACATCGTGCGCTGCATCTACCCGATCTTCCTTCGGCACGGCGAGATCAGCGCCGAGGACGCGGTGTGGCTGCGCAACCTGGACCGGCGCTGCAACGGTTACCTCGCCATCGCGGCCTCGGTGCCGCTGCTCGCCGTTGCGGGCGTCACCTTCCTGCCTCCGGGCGACATCCCCGCGGTGATCGTCGCGGTCCGGGTGCTGTGCGCGGGCGGCATCATCGCCTTCGTCGGGTCGTATCTGTTGTTCCGTGCGCTCGAAGCGGATCTGCGGGCGCTGGAACGTGTGGTCGCGCCCGGCAGCGACGAACGCGCGGTGCGGGCGGGAGCGGAGCCGCCCCGGTGACCATGCACTGGTCCGACACCATCGCACGGTTCACCGCGGACTGGCGGCGTTCGCTGCACGACGACCGCACACCGCCGGAACTCGCCGACTACATACCCGACGGCGGCGCGGCGCGAGTCGCCGTACTCGCCGACCTGATCCGCATCGATCTGCGGCACCGCTGGGAACGGGCGGGCGACGGTCGACCGGTGTCCGCCTACCGCGCGGAATATCCCGAGGTCGCGTCGCCGCCGGTACTGGTCGACCTGGTGTGCGAGGAGTTCGCGGCGCGCAGCGGGCACGCGCCGCTCACGCTGGAGGAATTCCTCACCGACTATCCGGATGTGGCGACCGAGGTGCGCGAACGCCTCGCCGACGAAGCGCAGCGCGCCGACGACAACGCCCTGATCCTCGACCGCCCCGTCGACGACATCGCGCCGGGGCAGCGCATCGACGACTTCGATCTGCTCACCGATCTCGGCGCGGGACACCTCGGCCGCACCTTCCTGGCCAGGCAGTTGTCCATGCAGCGGCTGGTCGCGGTGCGTTTCTCGACCGGACGCGGCGGCGACCGGATCGCGCCGCTGGATCATCCGCATATCGCGCGGGTGTTCGACCAGCGGAATCTGATCGTGCCCGCGGGCGCGGGCACGCGGTTCGGCAGACTCGTCTACTCCCAGTACGTGCCGGGCGGCACCGCGCGCGACCTGCTCGACCAACGCCGCACCGGACCCGAATCCGACGGCGGCGCACTGCTGTTGCGCGCGGTCGACGCCGAGATGGAACGCCGCGGCGAGATCCGGTCCGCCGACTCGCGGGTGCGCGCCGAAATCGCGGCGCTCACCTGGCCGGAAACCGTGGCGCGGGTGGGCAGGCGGCTCGCCGAGGCCGTCGACTACGCGGACCGGCACGGGGTGCGCTACCGGGTCGTCACCCCCGACGATGTGCTGTTCAGCGCGGCGGGCGAACCCAAACTCGGCGAATTCGCCGACGACGGCGTGCGGGGGCTGCCCTACCGCGCGCCGGAGGACCGAGGGGCCGCGAACACACCTGATCAGCGGGCCTGCGTGTACTCGCTCGGCGTCCTGCTGTGGGAACTGCTCACCGGCGAACGCCCGGTGACACTCGAGTCGGGAGGTGGGATCGCGCCCGACTCGCTGCGGCGATTGCCCGCCGACTGCCCGCCCGCGCTGCTCCGCGTACTGTCGACCTGCCTGGAATCCGAGCCGGGCAGGCGCTGGTCGAGCGGTGCGATCCTGGCCGAGCAGTTGGATCTGTGTCTCGACCCGCGCGCCCGCGATCTGGTCGACCCGCCGACCGACAGTCTCCGACTGCGGTTGCGGCGCTGGCGGATTCCGCTGATCACCCTGGCCGTGCTCGTACCGAATATGCTCGCCTCGATCTACAACATCGACTACACCCGACAGCTCATCAGCAGCCAACTCTCCGAACAGGCCGTGCAGCAACTCAGAATCGGCACCGCCGTCGTCAACACGGTCGGATTCGGTTTCGGCACCGTCGTTCTCGTCTGGTTCGCCCGGCACTTGATCTTCGTTCCGTACGGATTACGCAGGGGCGGAACCTACTCCGCCGAGACCTTGCGCCGCGCCCGCACCGACACCATCCGCTTCGGCGGCCGCGCCAGTATCGTGATCTTCGCCATGTGGATGCTGGCGGGCAGTTCGTTCCCGATCGTGATCCGCGGCACCAGCGACGCGATAACCGCCTACGACTACACGCATTTCGTGGCCGCGCATGCCCTCTGCGGCGCCATCGCCCTCGTCTACCCGTTCTTCCTGGTGAACTTCTACGTGGTGCGCTGCCTGTACCCGATCTTCCTCGCCCACGGCGAGATCAGCGACGAGGACGCGGCACGCCTGCGCAAACTACGCCGCCGCAGCGGCATCTGGCTCATAGCCGCCGCCTCCATCCCCCTCACCGCCGTAGCGGGCGCCACCCTCCTCGCCCCCACCGACCTCGAACAGATCATCATCGAAGTCCGCGTCCTCGCCATAGCCAGTGTCATCGCCTTCGTAGGCGTCTACCTACTGTTCCTCGCCATGGAAAACGACCTACGCGCCCTCGAACGAGTCCAAGCCCCAACCCCCACCTAACCGACCTCGCCACGCCCCAGCTCGGACAACGCGGCGGGCGCCACCGAGATCTCGAAAGGATCGGTGACGGTCAGAATCTGGTTACCGATAACGGCACTGTGCCCGACATACCGGCCGCGTTCCAGCATCAGCACCTCGATTCGAGGTACGGGGCGGAAAGTCGACTGTCCGACCTCAGCATAGGCCGGTGGTGGGGGGAAATCAGCCGCCGTAGACCTTGGGGTCGAGGGTGCCGATGTAGGGGAGGTCGCGGTAGCGCTCGGCGTAGTCGAGGCCGTAGCCGACGACGAATTCGTTCGGGATGTCGAAGCCGACGTGGGCGACCTCGACGGGGGTGCGCAGGGCGTCGGGTTTGCGGAGCAGGGTGACGACCTCGAGGGAGGCGGGGTTGCGGGTGGAGAGGTTGCGCTTGAGCCAGGACAGGGTGAGGCCGGAGTCGATGATGTCCTCGACGATCAGGACGTTGCGGCCCGCGATGTCCTTGTCCAGGTCCTTCATGATGCGCACCACACCCGAGGACGAGGTGGACGAGCCGTAGGACGACACCGCCATGAACTCCATCTGGGTTGGGATCGGCAGTGCCTTGGCCAGATCGGTCATGAAGAAGATCGCGCCCTTGAGCACACCGACCAGCAGCAGATCACCCTCGGGTGCGCCGACCGGGTAGCGTTTGGCGATCAACTCGGCCAGTTCCTGGGTTTTGGCGGCGATTTGGTCCTGGGTGATCAGCACCGACGCGATGTCGTCCTCGTACACGAGGTTGGTGTCCTTCCGTGGTCGTCGGCCCCGCAGGCCGAACCCGATCCGGCAATCAGTCACGACGTGGACGCCGAGCTAGCGTCCGCGCAGTGTCAGCCTGCCATGTTCGCGCGCGGCAACCAACCTCGTGCCGGATCGGGCTCGGCCCGAGGGTCCGCCGCCCACCGCGACACCACCCTGCCCGCGCCACGCCGTCACCAAGGCGTCGACGGCACGCAAATGCTTGTCGGTCAGCGCTTTCGCACCGCCGCGCAGCAGCCACAGCCGGATCGCCCTGCGGCGCAGGGCGTCGGGCGCGGTGGCGAGGATCTCGACCGACAGCGTGATCTCATCACCGCCACCGCTCTCAAGGAGACCGCCCTCGAAAGCACCGCCGCCCTGACCGGCGGAATCGGCGGCCTCGAAATCACCGTCGCCCTCGCCGCCGCCGAAATCAGCGCCCTCGAAGGCGCCAGGTCTGGCACCGTTCCGAATCGCACGATCCAGCAACTCCTCGGCCAGCGCGTCGAGCACCGCACCGTCCTCACGCAGGTGACTCGCGGTACGCGCCAGCGCCTCGGCCACTCCCCCGCCGAGCACGTCCTCGAGCAGCGGCAACACCTCGTGCCGCACCCTGACCCTGGTGAACTCCGGCGCGCTGTTGTGCGGATCCTCGTACGGCCGCAGTGCGAGATCCGCGCACAACGCCCTGGTCACCGCCCGGCGCACGCCCAGCAGCGGGCGACCCCACGGTTCGGTGTAGGTCGCCATCCCGCGAATGGACCGCCCACCCGACCCGCGCGCGAGCCCGAGCAACACCGTCTCGGCTTGATCATCCAGAGTGTGACCGAGCAACACCGGAGCACCCGCGCGCGCCGCGTCCAACGCCGCATACCTCGCCCGGCGCGCCGCGGCCTCCATCCCACCCTCCGACCCGACCGACACCGCGAGCACCCGCGCCGACCGACACCCGAGCGCCGACGCCACCCGCGCCGCCTCCCCGGCCACCTCCGCCGAACCCTCTTGCAGACCGTGATCGACGATCAGCGCATCCACCTGCGGCGCCTCGACCACCGCCGCGGCCGTGAGCGCCAACGAATCCGCACCACCGGACAACGCCACCGCCACCGCACCCGCGCCATCCGCACCGAACTCACGCAACCACCGGCGCACCGCCAACCGCACCTCGAGCACCGCCGCCGTCTCCGGCAACCTACGCGGCTCGATCGGAGGAGGAACTCCAACTACACGGCCCATACCGGCGAGAATACCGAGGCCACGGCCGCAACGATGCTCGCGCTCCGGCGGCGATCACGGTCCGTGCCGACCCATCGAACCGGCGCGTCCGACCGCGAGAACGCCTGTCTGTCACCAAGCAGCCACCGGCGGGATTCGATGAGCGCGAACGTAATTCGCGGTAACGCGCCCTGCCTCGAAATCGCGGACGATCTTCCTCAGCCGAGGACTCGCGCGATCCAGCGATCCCCGTCTTCGATCTCCTCCGGCTTCGGCAGCGTGTCCGCATCGGTCCAGATGGCGTTGAACTGCGCCATCCCGACGCGCCCGACCACGTGGTCCACGAATGCCTTGCCGCGCACGTACTGCGCGACTTTCGCGTCGACCCCGAGCAGCGCGCGCAGCAGTCGTTGCAGCGGATTGGTGGGGCGGGTGCGGCGTTTGTCGAAGGCGGCGCGGATCTGTTCGACGGTGGGGACGACGGCCGGGCCGACGGCGTCCATGACGTGGTCGGCGTGGCCTTCGAGCAGGGTGCCGAGCATGAGCATCCGGTCGAGGGCCTCGCGCTGGGCGGGGGCCTGGGTGGCGCGCAGGAGGCCGACTATGCCGCGATTGGCCGGGTCGTCGGAGCCGCCGCCGCGCCTGCGTTCGCGCAACTCCTCGACCAGGCGCGACAGCATGTCGGTGGCCGATTCCTCGCCGACCTCGCCGAGGATGTCGACATTGGCCTTCATGTAGTCGCCCAACCAGGGCGCGGAGGAGAACTGCACGCGGTGGGTGACCTCGTGCAGGCACACCCAGAAGCGGAAATCGCTGGGTGACACGCCGAGTATCCGTTCCACGGCGACGATGTTCGGCGCGACGAGCAGCAGCGTGCCGCCCCGGGTGAACGGGTCGTACTGGCCGAGGATGGCGGTGGAAAGGAACGCGAGCATCGCCCCCGCCTGCACACCGGCGGGCTTGCCGGTGAGCCGCCCGCGCGCGGACCCGTCGGGCTCGGTGCCGGTGAGCGCGGCCATGGAGTCGGCGGCGGCCTCGATCCAGCCGCGCCGGTCGACGATCCTGGCGGCGGGCACCGGCCGGTCGTCGAGCAGTCCGCTGACCTCGCGCACCGGCCCTTCGGCTCGCAGCGACGCGGCCGCCAACTCTTCGACGGCCTGCTCGGCGGATTGCCGCGAGGTGCGCGGACCGGACGGAACGAGCGCGCCGCCGGTGCGCGCCGCGAGCCGCCAGTCGATCGCGCCGGTCAAGCCGGAGCTCTTCCGCTGATCACCGTCGGGTTGCGCGGCGAGGGTCTCTCCTGATTTGTCAGCGCCTTCGAACATGGTCATCAACCACCCGTCACGAACATCCGCAGTTGCGCAGCGTGCCCGCGACGGCGTCCAAGGCGGGCCTGCTCACCTCGGGCGGCCGATCGTTGGACATCAGCGCGAAGGTCAGCACCCGACCGTCTCGATCGAGCACATATCCCACCAACGCGCTCGCGACCGTCAGAGTTCCGGTCTTGGCGCGCACCCAGCCCGCCGCGCCCCGGTTGGCGTTCACGTAGCGGCTCGTCAGCGAGCCGGTGGCGCCCGCGACCGGCAGATCGTCGAGTAGCGGCGCAAGGGTGGCGGTGAGGCGGTCGGTCTCGGGGCGGGCGGCGGTGGCGACGGCGTCGCGCCCGGCCGCACTGTCACCGTCGGCGCGGGCGGCGGTGGCGAGGATCGAGTCGAGCACGCGCGCGGGTATCCGGTCGTCGACCGACAGGCCGCTGCTGTCGTACATGCTCGTGCCGGTCAGGTCGAATCCGGCTTTGCGCAGGGTGTCGCCGACGGCGGTGACCGCGCCTTCGAAGGACGGCTCGTGCCCGGTGACGACGGCGACCTCGCGCCCGATGGTCTCGGCGAGCACATTGTCGGAGTGCACCATCATGTCGCGCAGCCGGTCGCGCAGCGGCGCCGAACGCACCGATGCCAGTTCGGCCGCACCGGCCGCGGCGGTCCCGAGTCGCACCCGACCCGGGTCGAGTCCGAGTGCACGCGCGAGTTGCCGACCGGCGTCCAGCGCGGGAGTCGAGGTGCGCGGCGAGTATTCGACCAGCGGATCGAGGCGCCCGCCGTCGATCATCACCGCTTCGATGGGCGCGATGGAGCCTTCCGGGATATCGATCGGATCCCAGCCCTTGGCCATGGTCGCGCCCGCGAAGGCCGAGACGTCGACGACCACGGTGTCGATCGGCTTGCCCGAGGTCCTGATCTGGTCCACCAGGTCGGACAGCCGCGCACCGCCCGGGTAGTAGCCTTCGCCGTCGGGCTGCGCGGTGAGCGTCGGGTCGCCGCCGCCGACGAGGACCGCCTCGTTCGGCGACGCGCCCGCCACGACCTTGGTGACCACCCGCTGATCCGAGGGCAGGGTGAGCAGCGCGGCGGCGGTGGTGAGAATCTTCGCGGTGGAGGACGGGATCTGCGGCCTGGTCGGGTCGGCGCCCCACAGGGTGACGCCGCTGTCGGCGTCGGTGACCACGCCGGTGAACGCGCCGAGATCGGGATTGGCGACCACGGGCGCGAGCGCCGCGGCGATGCCCGCCGAACTTGGCGCGGGCGCGGTGGGCGGGGCAGGTACGAGTTTCGGGGCGGGGCGCACCGGCGCGGGCGGTTCGGCGACGGTGAGTCCGCCGTGCCGGAATTCCGGCGTCCACGGTTTCACCACGATCAATCCCGCCGCCCCCGCGCCGACCACGACGACGAGCGCGAGGACGAATCCGATCCACATCCGGCGACGCCGTCTGGCGGCCAGATCACCGATGTTGCGTTTACTACCAACCACTGGCTCGCCGTCTCCCTGACTCCGCCTGCGTGCACCGACCCGGCGCTCGAGCGCGCGGGCGAACCCGCGAACGCTTCCGTGCCCTTCAAAGTATCGGTCCCGCCGACCACACTATCCTCGTACCGCAACCGTTCCCCCGTACAGCATGGCGAGTCGGCGTGCGCGCCGCGTAGCCGATCAGTGCACCACAGAAGGAGATGGCGTGGAGTTCGACGTCACCATCGAGATCCCCAAGGGTTCCCGCAACAAGTACGAGGTCGATCACGAGACGGGCCGGGTTCGCCTCGACCGTTTCCTCTACACGTCGATGGTCTACCCGGCCGATTACGGCTTCATCGAGAACACCCTCGGCGAGGACGGCGATCCGCTGGACGCGCTTGTCCTGCTTCCCGATTCGGTGTTTCCCGGGGTGATCGTCGAGGCTCGTCCCGTCGCGATGTACAAGATGGAGGACGAGGCGGGCGGCGACGCGAAGGTGCTGTGCGTGCCCGCGGGCGATCCGCGCTGGAACCACATCCAGGATCTCGCGGATGTTCCGGAATTCGAGCTGGCCGCGATCAAGCACTTCTTCGAGCGGTACAAGGACCTCGAGCCGGGCAAGTTCGTGAAGGGTTCGGAGTGGGTCGGGCGGGCCGAGGCCGAGGCCGAGATCGAGGCTTCGCTGAAGCGTCTGCAGGAGAACGGCGGGCACTGATCCGCGACATACGAGAAGGGGCATCCGGTGGTCAGGATGCCCCTTCTCTCGCACCACATCAGTAGTAGATGTAGAGATCCCAACCGCTGTAGGTCTCGACGCACTCCCAGTACCAGCCGCCGGTGGCGGGCGATTCGCCGTCGGCGCGGCAGGCCGCGGCGGTGGCGTAGGTGCCGTAGTAGTAGCCGGTGGAGACGGCGTCGTAGTGCGGCGCGGCGGAGGCCGATGCTGCCGTCGACACCCCGGCGACGGCGGCGGTGGCGAGAAGACCGGCCGCGATGATGGATTTGATTCGCATGTTCGTTGCTCCTGTGGAGTGCGCTGTGTTTCCGACGAGAATCACGTTAAAGACGCGAAGCCCTCGAAACAGCCACCCCAAGGGTTGGGCGAACCCCTCCCTCGGGAGATTCACCCTCCCCACCCTTGGTGGGGCGTTTTCCCACCTCACCAAGGGTATTTGCGCTCTAGACGGAACCGCTTCCCCGTGCTTGCGCGCCGTCGGCGTCGGCGTCGGGCGGGTTGATCGATTCGCCGCCCGCGAGCGGCAGCCCGGTCTGCTCGACCATGCGCACCTCGGCGTCGAGCGCCGATTTCGCCGCGGCTTCGCCGTTGGCCGCCTGCATGCCCGCGACCATGCGCAGCGGCAGTTCCTTCCAGAACAGCACGAGCACGAATCCGACCAGCGCCACCGCCATGGCGGCGAGGAACACCGTCGACATCGAATTCGCGAAACCGACCTGGAACGGGCGGGCCAGCGCGGGACTCAACTGCTGGATGATCGAACTGTCCTCGAGCACCTTGCCCGCCGCCGAGGTGTCGTGCGCCAGTAGCCCGTTGGACAGGGCGACGTCGGCCGGGTTGCCACTGCGCGCGCCGTCGGCCAGCGCCCGCTGGAATTCCGGATCGCTTGCCGCGGAACGCAGTTCACCGGAGATGTTCGGGGTCATGCGGGCGAAAAGGATCGAGAGGAAGACCGCGACGCCGAAGGTGCCGCCGATCTGCCGGAAGAAGGTCGCGGCGGCCGTCGACACGCCCATGTCCTTGGCGGGCAACGCGTTCTGCAGTGCCAGGGTGAGCGGCTGCATCAGGTTGCCGAGCCCGAATCCGGTGCAGGCCATGAAGAGCATCGCCACCCACAGCGGGCTGTCGGCGTCGAGGAAGTGCAGCAGGAACAGGCCGACGGTGAGGGTGGCCGCGCCGATGAACGGGTAGCGCCAGTAACGCCCGGTGCGCGAGATCAGCTGGCCCGAGATCACCGATCCGGTCATCATGCCGAGCACCATCGGCAGCATCTCCAGACCCGCGACGGTCGGGCTCGCACCCTTGATGACCTGGAGGTATTGCGGCAGCAGCGCGATACCGCCGAACATGGCCGCACCCGAGACGAACGAGATGACGACGCCGAGCGCGAAGGTCCGGTTGCCGAAGATCCGCAGCGGTATCAGCGCCGCATCCTTCAATCCCCGTTCCACCAGCACGAATCCGACGATGCCGAGCACGCCGAGCACACAACAGGACACCGAAGCCGCACTGCCCCAACCCCATGCGTGGCCCTGTTCGGCCACCACGAGCAGCGGCACGATGCCGACCGCGAGCACGAGCACGCCGAGCCAGTCGACCCGGTCGCTGGAATGCGGTTTCTTCGGCAGTCGCAGCACCCGCGACACCACAGCGAGCGCGACCAGCCCGAGCGGCACGTTCACCAGGAACACCCAGCGCCAGCCGCTGACGCCGAGCAGCGAACCCTGTCCGGCGAGCACGCCGCCGAGCACCGGCCCGATGACACTCGACGTGCCGAACACCGCGAGGAAATACCCCTGGTAGCGGGCCCGTTCGCGGGGACTGACGATATCGCCGAGGATGGCCAGCGCCAACGACATGAGCCCGCCCGCGCCGAGTCCCTGGAAGGCGCGGAACGCGGCGAGTTGATACATGGTCTGCGCCAGCGTGCACAGCAGCGAGCCGACCACGAAGATGACGATCGCCACCATGAAGAACGGCTTGCGGCCGTACATGTCCGACAGCTTGCCGTAGAGCGGGGTGGTGAGGGTCGCGGTGATCAGATAGGCGGTGGTTGCCCACGCCTGCATGGAGTAGCCGTTGAGGTCGTCGGCGATGGTGCGGATGGCCGTCGCCACGATGGTCTGGTCGAGTGCGGCCAGCAACATGCCGAGCATGAGGCCGCTGAGGATGGTGAGGATCTGTCTGTGGCTGAAACTCGCGGGAGCTTCGGTCACCGGCGGTGCTGTGGTCACGAATCGTTCTCCGTCTCACTGGTTTTCGCGTACTGATCGCGCGGAGCCGAGCGACCCTGATTTTGCGGAGCCGAGCGACCCTGATTTGCCGGGGCCGAGCGACTGTCGTCACGGAGCAACGCGACCATGTCCGGGCGCGCGCTGTCGAAGTCGTCTGTGAAGCGGCGCAGCAGGTCGGCGAACGTCGCCCGCTGTCGCGGCGTCCACGACGCCATGACGCGCGCGAGGTTCTCGTGGCGGCGGCGCCGGATTCGTTCGGCGACCTCGCGGCCGAGGTCGGTGACGGCGAGGACGGAGGCCCTGCCGTCGGTGGGGTCGGCCGTGCGCTCGACGAGGTCGCGCTCGACGAGCATGGCGACCTGCCTGCTGACGGTGGAGGCGTCGCTGTGCACGGCTTCGGCGAGCGCGCCGGAGCGCATCGGCCCTTCCTGGACCAGCCGGAACAGGACGACGAAGGCGGCCGGGTCCACACCGTCCTTGGTGCGGATGTGCGCCGCGGTGCGCTCCCGAATCCGCTGCAACCGGGTCAGTTGCACCGCGATCGTGTCGATCGACCGATCCTCCGCCTCCACACTTCCGCCTTTACTTGCGTCAAACAATTAGTTGTGTGACGCAAGTATGTAGCGGCGTTAACGAGATATGCAAACGATTATGGCGGCCCTACCGCCCCTCGAAGCGCGGCTCCCGCTTCTCGAAGACCGCCGTGATGGCCTCCGTCAGATCCTCCGACGGCAGGAACGCCGCGTTCCACGCCGAGACATACCGCAGCCCGGCCGCGACGGTGTCCTTGGTGCGCTGCTCCACCACGTCCTTGATGCCCTGCACCACCAGCGGCGGATTCGCGGCGATCTCGCGCGCCAGCGCGTGCGCCGCGTCCAACACCGCGTCCTGATCCGCGTAGACGTCGTTGACCAGGCCGATCTTCTCCGCACGCGCGGCATCGATATCCTTGCCCGTATACGCGAGCTCGCGCAGGTGCCCCTCGCCGATGATGCCGGGCAGCCGGTGCAGCGAACCGATATCGGCCACGATCGCCACCTTCGCCTCCCGCAGACTGAACTTGGCGTCCGCACTGGCCAGGCGGATATCGGCGGCCGCGATCAGATCCAGTCCGCCGCCGATGCACCACCCGGACACCGCCGCGATCACCGGCTTGCGGCAATCGGCCACCGCCGTCACCGACGCCTGCATCTTGCGCACCTCGGCCAGGAACTCCGAGCGCGGCGCGGCGAAAGCCCGATCCGCCAGCAGCGACCCGAACGTCGCCGACATCGCGGGCAGATCGAGGCCGTAGGAGAAATTCCTGCCGGAACCCGTGAGCACGATCGCCCGCACCTCGGGATCGGCGTCGAGTTCGGCGCAGATCTCCGGCAGCTCCCGCCAGAAATCCGGTCCCATCGCATTGCCCTTGCCGGGACCGATCAATGTCACCGCGGCGACGTGGTCCTTGATCTCGACGGTGAAAGCCTGCCAGTCAGTCATTTGTACAGCGTATCGAGAAGGCGTCGCGCGCTGCCATGATCCCGGCGAACCCGGCACGGGCGAATCCTGAATCGGCCAGATAAACATCATGCAAAATCGGTGTGGCGCAGTAGCTCCGACAGCGCCTCCGACCTGATGATTGGCGAGTCAGCAAACCCTACGTCACCGGGTTCGGAGAGCACACATGCTGATCCACCGCGGAATCGGTCTCGACCGGTTCAACACACTGCCGCGCGCGCGTGCCGTGCACGCGCTCTTCGCCTGCTGCGGCAACGTCACCTGGGCGGTCACCCTCGTCGACGCGCGCCCCTACGCCGACCGGGACAAGCTCCTGGCCGAAGCCGACCTCGAACTGCTCGCGCTGTCGCAGACCGACCTCGACCGCGCCCTCGACGCCGTACCCGCCGAACAGCTATCCGGACGCACCATCACCGAACTGGCGCGGGTCACCCGCGAACGCATCGACCGGATGCTCGGCCCGGCCGAGGGATATCCGGAGTACTGAACACCCGGCGCGGCGCCGGTGCGGGCTCTACCCTGGTGCCATGCGCAGGGCTTCGCTACCCCCGGTCGCCTGCCGGGTATCGGACACGTTGATCGCGCGTGGACATCACGGCGTCATCGTCAGCCAGCCCGCGCCGACCCCCACCGCCGAGGACGCGGCGCGCGCACTGCGCGTCGACGTCGGCGCGATCACCGAATCACTGGTGTTCCTGCTCGACGACGATCCGGTGCTGCTGCTGGTGTCGGGCGCGCATCAGGTCGACCTGGATCGCACCGGCGACCGGATGGAAGGCGTGCTGACCCCCGCGCCCGCGCGCATGGTGCGCGAGGTCACCGGGCAGCCGATCGGCGGCGTCGCCCCGGTCGGCCATCCCACCAACCTGCCCACCTGGGTCGACAACGCGCTGTCCGGGCACCGGGAGGTGTGGGCGGCGGGCGGTCACCCGAACACCGTGTTCCGCACATCTTTTCGCGAGCTGGTGCGGATCACCGCCGGACTCCCGATCGACGTCGACTGAGACGCGATGGCGACCCGTCAGCCCAGGTCGAGCGCCGAGAACTTGATCTCGACCGGAAATGGCCCGGTCAGCCGCAGCACACCCTGATGCGTCTCGGCGAGCCGATAGCTGCGGCTGGCCCACTCGAGCCGGTACTCCTGCACGATCTTCACCCGGCGCTCGGCATCGAGATGGACCACGAGGTAGATCGGGATCCCTTCGTGGGCGTATTCGGCCCGCTTGTCGACAGTGTCGGTGTACTCCGAACCCGGCGACACCACCTCCGCGACGAGCAGGACATCCTCGGTCGTGAGTTTCCGATCATCATCGATGCAGTGGTGCAGCGCCACGTCGGGTCGCCGGAACGAGAAGCCAGGACTTCCGGGGCGGCTGTTCACATAGTGCATCTCGAAGTGGGTGACGACCCCCATGCACGGGTGCTCGGGGCGCGCGGCTTCGAGAGAGTTGGCCAGGCGCCGCGCGACATTGTTGTGCTGCAAGCTGCCGCTGCGGCAGAACTGCACGTGACCGTCGAGCACTTCTATCTGCCTGCGCACCTCGTCCGGGAGCGCGTCGTAGGCCGCCTCGGTGATCACGAGCGCACCGGGATCTGCGGCCCACGCGGGCAATATGGTCATCCGGCCCCACCTCGGATCTAGTCGGCGATTCGCCGCATTTTACCTGGCGAGGTAGCGGTTACCGTGCACGGTAACCGTGGGGCTCAGGCGAGGGTGCAGGGGGAGGCGCCGGTGGGGTCGGTGGCGAAGGGGCGGGTTTCGGGGGTGGGGTTCCAGTGGCCGTCGGTGGGGGCGTAGGACCAGGACGGGCCCTTGTTCACCAGGGTGGCGATGGCCTCTACCAGGCGGTCCACGTCGGTGGATGTGGTGCCGAGGCCGATGCTGGCGCGCAGGGCGCCGTCGAGGCCGAGGCGGGCGAGCAGCGGGTGCGCGCAGAAGCGGCCGTCGCGTACGCCGATACCGCATTCGGCGGAGAGGTAGGCGGCGACGTGGCCGGGGGCGAAGCCCGCGAGGGTGAAAGCGACGATGCCGACCGAGTCGGGGCTGTCGGACCAGATGCGCAGCAGTTCGACGCCCGGAATCGCGCACAGGCCGGTGCGCAGGCGTTCCGCGAGGGTCTGTTCGTGGGCGATCCTGGTGTCGGCGTCGATGGCGGAGAGCGCGTCGCAGGCCGCGGCGAGCGCGGCGACACCGAGTACGTTCGGCGAACCCGCCTCGTGCCGCTGCGGGGCAGGCGCCCACCGCGTCGAGTCGATGCCGACCTCGACGACGGCGCCGCCGCCCGCGAGGTAGGCGTCCGCCGAGTCGAGCCAGTCGCGGCGCCCGACCAGCACGCCTGCGCCGAACGGCGCGTACAGCTTGTGCCCGGAGAAGGCCAGGTAGTCGATACCGCATTCGCGCAGGCTGATGCGGCGGTGCGGGGCCAGCTGCGCGGCGTCGACCAGAATGCGCGCGCCGCACTGGTGGGCGATGTAGGCGAGCCGTTCCAGCGGCAGCACCTCGCCGGTGACATTTGAGGCGCCGGTGACCGCGAGCAGCGCGGCGGGTTTGGCGCACAGTTCGGCGACCAGCCTGCCGATGGTCTCCTCGATGGTGTCGGCGGCCCGCACCACTCGACGCCCCCGCGCGGCCCACGGCAGGAAGTTCGCGTGATGTTCGGTGTCGAGCACGACGGTGTCACCCGGCACGCAGTTCGCGAGCAGATTCAGCGAATCGGTGGTGTTGCGGGTGAAGACGACGACCTGGTCGTCCTCGGCGTCGACGAAGCGCGACACCGAGGTGCGCGCGGCCTCGTAGCATTCGGTCGAGATGCGGGACGCGTAGCCCGCGCCGCGGTGCACGCTGGCGTAGTACGGCAGCAGTTGCGAAACCCGTTCGGTGACCGCGGCGAGCGCGGGCGCGCTCGCGGCGTAGTCGAAGTTCGCGTAGGCGGCGGTTCCGCCCTGCACGAGCGGCACGAGCAGATCGTCGCCCGAGACGCGGGCGAGGGCGGCACAGGTGGTGTCGGCGACAGCGGTCATCACGTAATCCCGTCGGTTCAGGGACTCGTCGGATGAATTCGTCGAGTCCGCGCTTGCCGAGCCCGGTCGGGCGTCGGCCCGGTCGTCACCCGGAGCACCCCGCCGCGGAGGAGGGTTGCCGACCAGCAAGCCGGGGCTTAGCGCTGGTACTCATGACCTGATCAGAGATTGGCAGACGCCACGCGTCCCTGTCAACCGCTTCGATTCCGTGTCGCCGCCGGGCCCGGATGCGCGGTCCGCCGGCGCCCTCCGGTACGGAGAGCGCCGGGGACGACGCAGACTCACTTCTCCATCGATGAACGAGATTCCCTCCGCCACAAGATGATCGACGTGCCGAGCGACACCACGGCGGCGGCGGTGAGCCACCCGAACGCCCGCTGGAACCCGACCTCGACCGGCAGTCCCGCCGCCGACGCGCGGTAGACGACCACCGCGAGCAACGCCGCCCCGATCGCGCCGCCCATGCGCTGCACGATGTTCACGAACGAGGCCGCGTCGGGCAGTTCGTGCGGGCGCACGGCCGCGTAGGCGGAGCTCACGATCGGCATGGCGGCGAATCCGGTCGCCATGCCGCGCAGCAGCAGGAGCACCTGGATCAGCACCGGATTCAGGTCGGCGTCGCCGAAGACGAACGGAAGCGTGGTGAGGATGAGCACGACGCCGCCGACCGTCGCGACCGCGCCGCCGCCGAACCGGTCGGTGAGCAGTCCGCCGATGGGCAGCGCGATCACGCCGCCGAGCCCGAACGACAGCAGCAGCAAGCCGGTGGCGATCAGCCCTTCACCGTGCAGGATCTGAAAGTACAACGGCAGCAGCAACATCGACCCGAACAGTGCGACGCCGACGAAGAAGTTGGCGACATTGGCCGCCGCGAACACCGGACTGCGGAAGAGTCCGACATCGAGCAGCGTGGCCGTGCGGGAGCGGATCGAACGCACCAGGAACACCCCGAGCGCCAGCACGCCGACGAGCACCGAAACCCACACCGTCGGAGCGGTGGCGCTGCCTCGGGTGCCGAACTCACCGAGGCCGTAGACCAGCGCGGACAGCCCGACGGCGATGAGCACGAATCCGACGATGTCGAGTCGGGCCGCGGTGTCGCTCGCGGGCACGCGCGGCAGGAACCGCACGGCGAGCACGAAGGCGACCAATCCGAACGGGATGTTGATCAGGAACAACCACGACCAGTGCAGATGCTCCAGCATCACCCCGCCGACGGTGGGCCCGATCGCGGGCGCGCCGACCACCGCGATGCCGGTGACGCTCATGACCCGGCCGAGCCGATGCGGGCCTGCGACCTGTCCGATCAAGGCCTGACCCGCCGGTGTCAGCAAACCTGCGGCAAGCCCCTGGACGATCCTGAGGGCGATGAGCCAGCCCATGGTCGGGGCGAACGCGCACAGCGCGGAGGCGACGGTGAACCCGATCAACGCGCCGACCCACACCCGATCCAGCCCGATCCGGCGGCCGAGCCATCCGCACAGCGGCAGCGTCACCGCGAGGGCGAGCAGGTATCCGCTGGCGATCCACTGCGCGCCGTCGAGGCCCGCGCCGAGATCGGCGGCGATGGTGTCGAGGCCGATATTGACCAGCGACGTATCCAACATGCTCATGATCGCGCCGAATACGACGACACCGGCGACTCGCCACACCGAGGCCGGTATGGGGTCGATCGCGGGTGGCGCTGACACGGTTCGAGTCTCCGACATGAGTTCCTCCCCATTTGTGGACAACCTAGATTGCGGAGATTATCAACAATCTGTTGAATCAACAATAGGTACGATGGGCCACATGCCCACCCATCCCGTCAACCCCTCGGGACTGCTCCGCTTCCCCTCCTACGCTCTCGGCAGACTCCACAAGGCCGCGCACGCCGAGATCGGATCGTCCCTGCGTGAGCACTGGGTACTGGTATTCCTGGAAGAGTTCGACAACCTGTCCCAGCAACAGGTCTCGACCGCGCTCGGCATCGACCGCAGCGAGGTGGTTCGACTGATCGACGGCCTGGAAGAGGCCGGATACGTGGTCCGCACCCGCGACGCGGACGACCGCCGCAAATACTGTCTCTCGATCACGCGCGCCGGACGGGCCCAGCGCCGCCGGACCGATCAGCTCATCGAAGCCGTCACCGCACGCGTATTCGCCCGCCTCGACGACGCGGAACGCCGCACCCTGCACCGCCTCGCCCTCAAGGCGCTCGGCGAGGACGAATCACTCGCCGACTGACGCGAAAATCCGGACATACCACCCCACTGCGGCCCTTCTCACTCCCCACACGGGAATCACGCGCGGAACTTCGGCGATACCCCGAGTACCGTAGACACTCGGTCACCTCGGTGTTTGCCATCCGGTAACCATCATGTGGAACAACGAATGCGAAGGCTGGACACGGGTCAATGAGAGGTGGGCAGGACGTCATGCAGCCGCAGGTCGACACTGCGGCGGGCGATGATCCGGACGCGTCAGGGCGATCCGACTCCACACAGTCACCGCCCGCCCCCGAACCATCCCCCTCCCTATCCCCGCAGGTCAGGAACCCCACCGATGCCGGACAGCGAGCCGCGTCCGCACCGTCCGCCACCGCGAGCCGCATCCGCGCGAACGGCTCGTCCCCCGACGCGGACTCCGAACCACCGCGCGAAACCGAGTCGCCCTCGACCGCCCCGCCGTCCACCGACTCCGGCGCGGCGTCCAAGGGCGAATCGCAGACCGGATCGAAACCCATCGTGGACGCGCCGCCTCCGAGTTCCGGGTCCGCGCACGCCACTGCGGCACACCCAGGCCCGGAATCATCCGTCGATTCCGACACCGAGCCTCCCGAGCACGACTCCGCGTCCGCGATAGAGACCGAAGCCTCGCTCGCCACCGAATCGGCGGTCGACCCCGCCCCGGCCTCCGCGACGCCTCTCGACTACACGGCAGGCCCGTCCACGGACATCACGTCGGCGCCTGCCGCCGACTCCGGCGACTCCCCCTTGCTGAGCGGTGCGCTCGCGGCTCCGCCACGGACCCTGGTCGACATCCTCGCCGAAACGGCGCTGACCCATCCCGACGCACCCGCCATCGATGACGGCGAAGTCGTGCTCGGATACGCCGAACTGCTGGCCGAGATCGATATCGCGGTCGAGCGGCTCGCGGTGGCGGGAGTCGGGGCAGGCGACCGGGTCGGCGTGCGCATGCCCTCGGGCAGTCACGAGCTCTACGTGACGATCCTCGCCGTCCTGCACGCGGGCGCGGCCTACGTTCCGGTCGACGCCGACGACCCCGACGAGCGCGCCCGCTTGGTGTTCGGGGAGGCGAAGGTCAGCGCGGTCGTCACCGGCGACGGCATCGAGATATCGGCCACCGCGCCCGAGACCACGGGCGTGACCGCGACCCCGGAACCGGGCGACGACGCCTGGATCATCTTCACCTCCGGTTCCACCGGCACCCCGAAGGGCGTAGCGGTCACGCACCGCAATGCCGCCGCCTTCGTGGACGCCGAAGCCGAACTCTTCCTCCGCGACGCCCCGATCGGCCCCGGCGACCGGGTGCTCGCGGGCCTTTCGGTGGCCTTCGACGCCTCCTGCGAGGAGATGTGGCTGGCGTGGCGGCACGGCGCGTGCCTGGTGCCCGCGCCACGCGCCCTCGTTCGCACCGGCGCCGACCTCGGCCCGTGGCTGGTCCGGCGGGAGATCAGCGTCGTGTCGACGGTGCCGACCCTGGCCGCGACCTGGCCCGCCGAAGCCCTCGACCCGGTCCGCCTGCTCATCTTCGGCGGCGAAGCGGTGCCGCCGGAGCTGGCCGAACGCCTGGCGGGCGCGGCGGATCGCGAGGTGTGGAACACCTATGGGCCCACCGAGGCCACCGTGGTCGCCTGCGCGGCGCTGCTCGACGGTTCCGGCCCGGTCCGCATCGGCCTGCCGCTCAACGGCTGGGATCTGACGGTGGTCGACCCGTCGGGCAACCCGGTCGCCGAGGGCGAATCCGGTGAGCTGGTGATCGGCGGCGTCGGGCTGGCCCGCTACCTCGACCCGGACAAGGATGCCGAGAAGTACGCCCCCCTGCCGACGCTGGGCTGGGAGCGCGCTTACCGCAGCGGCGACCTGGTGCGCAACGACCGAGCGGGCCTGGTGTTCCTCGGCCGCGCCGACGACCAGATCAAGATCGGCGGCCGCCGGATCGAACTCGGCGAGATCGACAACGCGCTGCAACACCTGCCCGGCGTCACCGGCGCGGCCACCGCGATCCGAACCACCAAGGCGGGCAACAAGATCCTTGTCGGCTACTTGACCGGACCCGACCCCGACTACGACCTCAAAGCCGCCAGAGACACACTCGCCGAACAACTTCCGGCGCCGATGGTGCCGCGCCTCGCGGTGGTCGCCGAACTGCCGACCCGCACCTCGGGCAAGGTCGACCGCGACGCCCTGCCGTGGCCGCTACCCAAACGCAAGGACGCCGAGGCCGAGGCCGGGCTCACGCCGACCGCGCAGTGGGTCGCTGTGCTGTGGGATTCGATCCTCGGCGCCGAGGTCACCAGTCCCGACACCGACTTCTTCGATGTGGGCGGCGGTTCGCTCGCCGCCGCGCAACTCGTCGCGGCCCTGCGGGAACGCTATCCGAGGGTCGCGGTCGCCGACCTGTACGACCATCCTCGACTCGGCGCGCTCGCCGACCACCTCGACGAGAGCGCGCCCGCCGCGGCCGTCGAGGAACGCACGGTGCGACCGACTCCCCTGCCCGCCCAGCTGTTCCAGGTCCTCGCCACCATCCCGCTGACCACCCTCACCGGCTTGCAGTGGCTGACCTGGCTCGCCATCGTCGGCAATATCGCCGCGTGGTCCGGCTCGCTGCCGTGGCTGCCGCACCTGTCCTGGTGGTGGGCGCTGATCGCGTTCGCGCTGTTCATCAGCCCGCCCGGCCGAATGGCGCTGTGCGCGTTCGGCGCGCGACTGCTGCTCGACGACGTGCGGCCGGGCAGTTATCCGCGCGGCGGCCACGTGCACCTGCGGCTGTGGACGGCGGTGCGGCTGTCGGAGGCCAGCGGCGCCGAGAACCTCTCGGGCGCACCGTGGATGGTGCCGTTCGCGCGGGCGCTCGGCGCGCGGATCGGGCGCGGGGTCGACCTGCACACGCTGCCGCCGGTCACCGGCATGCTCGAACTCGGCGACCGGTGCAGTGTGGAACCCGAGGTCGACCTGTCCGGATATTGGATCGACGGCGACCTCGTGCACATCGGCCCCATCGTGGTCGGGTCCGGCGCCGTGGTCGGGTCGCGTTCGATCCTGCTGCCCGGCACCAAGATCGGCAAGAACGCCGAGATCGCGCCCGGTTCGGCCGTTTCGGGCAAGATCAAGGGCGATCAGGAGTGGGCCGGTTCGCCCGCGGTGAAGGTCGGCAAGGCCAGACACCGCTGGCCCGACGAGACGCCTGCGCGCGCCGCGCACTGGGTGCTGATCTTCGGCATCACCTCCATGGTGCTCGCGGCGGTCCCGATCATGGGGCTCGCGGCGGGCGGCGGCTACATCGCCTGGCGGATCCGCGACACCGCGACCCTCACCGAGGGCATCGGCCGCGCGTTCACCGTCCTGCCCATCGCGACCCTGCTCAGCCTCGGCGTGTACGCGGCGATCACGATCATCGCGGTCCGGCTGTTCAGCATCGGACTGCGCGAGGGCTACCACCCGGTCCGCAGCCGGATCGGCTGGCAGGCCTGGTCGACCGAACGACTCCTCGACGGGGCGCGCACCTTCCTGTTCCCCCTCTACGCGAGCCTGCTCACCCCGATCTGGCTGCGGCTGCTCGGCGCGAAGGTCGGCCGTTCGGTGGAAGCGTCGACGGTGCTGCTGCTGCCCAAGTTCACCACCGTCGCCGACGGCGCGTTCCTGGCCGACGACACCATGGTCGCCAGTTACGAACTCGGCGGCGGCTGGCTGCACATCGGTGAGGCGAAGGTCGGCAAACGCGCCTTCCTCGGCAATTCCGGGATGACCGCGCCGGGCCGAAGGGTGCCCAAGAACGGTCTGGTCGCGGTGCTGTCGGCCGCGCCGTCGAAGGCCAAGGCCGGGTCGTCGTGGCTCGGCAGCCCGCCGGTGCGGCTGCGGCGCGCCTCGGAGAACGCCGACACCGCGCGCACCTTCGATCCGCCGCTGCGGCTGCGGATCGCCCGCGGCATCGTGGAGACCTGCCGACTCATCCCCGTCCTTGTGACCTTCGCCATCGGACTCGGCGTGCTGTTCACGCTGGCCTGGCTGGCGCAGCGGCTCGGGCACCTGCCCGCCGCGCTGCTCAGCGGCGTGGTGCTGCTCGCCGCGGGCGCGGTCGCCTGCGGCAGCGCGGTAGCGGCGAAATGGTTGCTGGTCGGGCGGATCGGGACCGACGAACATCCGCTGTGGAGTTCGTTCGTGTGGCGCAACGAGGTCGCCGACACCTTCGTCGAGACCGTCGCCGCGCCTTGGTTCGCGCGCGCCGCGACGGGTACACCGGTACTGAATCTGTGGCTGCGCGGACTCGGCGCACGGATCGGGCGCGGGGTATGGTGCGAGTCCTATTGGCTTCCGGAGGCAGACCTGGTGACGCTCGGTGACGGTGCGACCGTGGAACGCGGATGCGTTGTGCAGACCCATCTCTTCCACGATCGGATCATGGCGATGGATACCGTCACCCTCGGCGCGGGTGCGACGCTCGGCCCGCATTGCGTCGCGCTGCCCGCCGCCGTGATCGGCCCCGGCGCGACCATCGGACCGGCCTCGCTGGTGATGCGCGGCGATGTGGTGCCGCCGTCGACGCGCTGGTGGGGCAACCCGATCGCGCCGTGGAACGAAAAGATCTCGGCTGCCACCATGGTCGCGGCGACCACGGACAACGACGACACCGCGGAGACGGTCGCGAGAACCGGGAACGGGGCGGATACGGCAGCGAAAGATGCCGGTGCTCCCGCGAAGGGCGCCGGAACTCTGTCGAAAGGCGCGGAATCGGAGGCCGGTTCGAGAACGAGTCCGGCGGAAGCGCCCCGTTGATGCCGAACAAGTTCTACGACAAACCGATAGACGAATACCTTCCGCAGAACGGCAACCGGGGCTACCGGGTGTCGCGGTACGAATTGACGCTGGTCTACAAGGTGGCGGGCAACCGGCTCACCGGCCGCGCCGAGATCACCGCGGTCACCACCGAGGTGCGCCCGCGCTACGCGCTCGACCTGTCCCAATCGCTTTCGGTGTCCAAGGTTTTCGTCAACGGCGTCAAGGCCGCCAAGTACACCCATCAGCGCGGCAAACTCGTCGTCACCCCGCAGCAGCGGATTCCGGCGGGCGGCGTGCTCGCGCTGGTCGTGCAATACGGCGGCGCGCCGAAACCGGTGCGCGGACCGTGGGGCGAGGTCGGCTGGGAGGAACTGTCGGAGGGGTCGCTCGTGGCCAGCCAGCCCAATGGCGCGGCCTCCTGGTTCCCGTGCGACGACCATCCGAGTTCCAAAGCCAGCTACCGCATCTCGATCACCACCGACACCCCGTACTACGCGCTGGCCAACGGCGCCCTGGTCGGCAAGCAGACCAAAGCCAGCCAGACCACGTGGACCTACGATCAGCCCGAACCCATGTCGAGCTATCTGGCCACCATCCAGATCGGCCCGTACCGCCGCTACCGGGTCGGTCCGGCGCACAGCAGGGTGCCGATGCACGCCGTTGTGCCGCCGCGGCTGCGTTCCGCCTTCGAACACGACTTCGCCCGCCAGCCCAAGATGATGGAACTGTTCGTCGAGAGGTTCGGCCCGTACCCGTTCGGCGCGTACACCGTGGCGATCACCGACGACGAGCTGGAGATCCCGATCGAAGCCCAGGGCATCTCCGTGTTCGGCGCGAACCACTGCGACGGGCGTCGCGGTTACGAACGCCTGGTGGCGCACGAACTCGCGCACCAGTGGTTCGGCAACAGCCTCACCATCCGCCAGTGGCGCGACATCTGGCTGCACGAGGGTTTCGCGTGCTACGCCGAATGGATCTGGTCGGAGGCGTCGGGCGGGGCGAGCGCCGATCAGCAGGCGAGGGCCGCGCGAGGGCACCTGGCCAGGCAGCCGCAGGACATCGCGATCGGCGACCCCGGCCCGCGCCGCATGTTCGACGACCGCGTGTACAAGCGCGGCGCGCTGACCCTGCACGCGCTGCGCCTGCACCTCGGCGACACCGCCTTCTTCGACCTGGTGCGGGAATGGACCCGCCGGTACCGCCACGCCTCGGTCACCACCGAGGATTTCACCGACCTGGCCGGGCACTACAGCATGACCTCGCTGCGCCCGCTGTGGGACGGCTGGCTGCGCGCGCGAACCCTGCCCCAGTTGCCGTCGGCGCAAGGCAAGCTCGCGCACTGAAGGCTCGGGACCGATTCCGCGTCAGAAGACCAGGTAGCGCGCGGCGATCTCCTCGATCAGCGGATCGTCGTCGGCCACCGAATCGAGCCGTTCCAGATCGTCTTCGACCGAGACCTGTCGCGTGTCTTCCTGCTCGGGATCCGGCGCGCCGTCCTCGTTGAGCTGCCGCAACAGTTTGGCCCGCACGCGCTGCTTCAATGTGTCGCTCATACTCGAAGCTTGCCCGCCACACGACGGTGCAACCAGCAACGCCGCGCACACCGAACCGCACCGCTCCCGCACCGACACACCGCGACGCCGCACGACCGGGCGGGGACAGGCACCGCGACCCGACGCCAGTTGGCGACACCGAGCACACCGCACACCTACGGCGCGAGCCGAACTCACCGCACGACAGCGCTCGAGCCGAACTCACCGCCCACGAATCAGACGGGGGTGAGCCAGCCGCCCCACGGGGTGTTGCGGAAGACGCAGTACACGGCGATCAGCGCGAGCAGTATCCACATCGTCGACCGCTCGATCCTCGGCAGCACCAGCCGCTGCCCACGCCAGGCGCGCACGGCCCACGCGCCGACCCACAGCGCGAGTCCGAACAGCAGCGGGACCGCGATCAGGTTGCTGTGCAGCGCGTCGACGATCCGCCCGTCGGTGAGGTTGTGCACGGACCGCATGCCACCGCACCCGGGGCAGTACATACCGGTCAACGCGTACACCGGGCACACACCGTATGCCCCTTCCACGTGCGGATCACGGAAATGCAGCAGCGCCACCGCCCCGATCCCCACGCCTGCCGTCAACAACGGCAACGGCATGGCCCGCCAGCCGCGCTGCGTCGGCGGCTTGGTGTATTTCGCCAGAATCGAGTCGGCGGCCGTTTCACCTGCGACATGCGCGCTCTCCACAAGGTTCAACGGTAACCGCTTATTCGGGTTGGGCGAAGCGCAGCACGTTGCCGAACGGATCGGTGACGGCGAATCCGGGGCCGCCGGGACCGGGCTCCGGCGGTCCCGGTGCGGCGTACCGGTATTCCTTCTCCGCTAACTCGGCTTGCAGCGCGTACACGTCGGCGACCGGAATCCACACGACGGTGCCCGGTGTGCCGTCACCGTGGTGTTCGCTGAGGTGCAGTCGCAGTCCCGACCGCGAGACCTGCGCGTAGCGCGGGAAGTCGGGACCGAATCGGTGTTCCCAGTCGATGTCGAGCCCGAGGTAATCCCGGTAGAACTCGTAGGCTTTGTCGACATCGAAGACGCGGAGCACCGGAACCGGCGCCGAAATACGAATATCCACCTTCGTCACCCCCAAAGATCTTGCCGGATCCTAGCCGGTCATCGGCCGATCATGATCGATTTCATCCGGCGTTTCCTCGGCCGCCGTAGAATTTCACAGCGTGGATGCCGCTGGTTTCACCCGGCTCGACGGATTCGGGGTCAGCACGGCTCGCAAGCTGGAATTCGGGCATGTGGGTCACTGGCAGGCAGTACGGGACGGCGATACCGCGGGGTCGGTGGCGGTGGAGATCGATCCCGGTGACGGTTCCTCGGTGGTGGTGTTCGTGCGGACGCCGCACCGACTCGACAGCAGTGCCGATTTCCACCCCGACGATCAGGTCTGTCTCGTGATTCCCGATCTGATCGCCGAACTCTTCGCTCCCGGCTGATTCCCGAGCTCGACTCGACGGTTCCGAGTCGAGCTCACGCCGATGTCACGCGAACCGGCGCCCGCGCGATACGTGGGAAAAGGGTGCCGGTCGCGGTGTTCGCCGTACCGATTATCGGATATCCGACCATTCGGGCCAGGATTTCCGGACCGTACCGCTTGCACTAGCTAGCACCCTGCTTGCAGGGTACGGTAACGGCAGGACACAAAGGAGTGCTCGAATGCTGGTCACGTCGATGCAGACGATCGCGGCGCTACGGGGAACCGAACCGCTCACCGCCGCCTACCGTGCCGGATTGCGCGGTCGCGCCTACGCGACCGCGGCGCTGAACAAGCCGACCGCACCGCACGAAGTCATACCCGTGACCACCGCCGACGGCGCCCGGCTCCGCGTGCACGCCTACGGCCGGGCCGACGCACCGACGATCGTGCTCGTGCACGGCTGGAGCTGCAGCATCGAGTACTGGTATCCGCAGATCAACGCGTTCGCCGACCGCTACCGGGTACTCACCTACGATCAGCGCGGCCACGGCGAGAGCGGACTCGGCCGGTCCCGCCTCGGCGCCGCGAGCCTGGCGAGCGACCTGAACGCGGTCCTGCACGCGGGCCTCGCGCGCGGCGAACGCGCCGTGCTCGTCGGGCACAGCATGGGCGGCATGACCATCCAGGCGTGGGCGGCCCGCTACCCGGATCAGGTGGCCGAACGCGCGAGCGAGATCGTGCTCGTGAACACCGCCGCGCGCGAGGTGCGCGGCGAAACCGACATGCTGCCCCTGCTGAACAAGCCGCTCACGGTCGGCGCCCGCCCGGTGACGTTGTGCGGCAGCACCCTTCGCATGCCGTCCCTGGTCGCGGAGACGGTCCTGTTCTCCCCCGTACCGGTACCCGGCGGTCGGCTCGTAAGCGCGGTCTTCAAGAACCGGGTGATGAACAAGGACGCCACCGACGATCAGGTCGCCTTCGCGCTCGCCGTCATCCGCGCCTGCCGCCCGCTCACCCGAGGCCTGCACGCCGCCGCCCTCGTCGATCTCGACCTCGGCGATTCCGCCACCCATATCAGCGTGCCGACGACGGTGATCGCGGGTTCGGCCGATCTACTGCTCCCCGAACGCATGTCGCGCCACATCGTCGAAATCCTGGACCGCAACGGCGTATTGGCCGACTACCACGTCTGGCCGACCGGCCACCTCGGCACCATCGAAGCCGCCGACCGGTTCGACGCGGTGCTCGAGCGCGTCGCCGCCCGCGCGTCCCGCTGGAAGGCCGCAGCGGTCTGAGGTCCCGCCCGCCGCGAACTATTCCCCACCGGCCGCGAATCTCGTTGCCGCGCCGGAAAAACGAAAAGGGGGAAGCTCCGGTACGTATCCGAAGGAGCTTCCCCCCGTACGGAAGGGTAGCGCCCCGCCGTATCGTTCGGCCCGGCGACTCGCCGAACCGAAACCTATTGCCGCCTAAAGCGACCCGCCGCCACCGATCAACCAGGGGTTGAAGGTGCACACCAGACCGGGGTGACCGGCCGGGTCGAGTGCGCGCAGCACGAGCGACAGCGCGCGCGGCGAGTACAGCATGGTCAGGTGATCGGAGAAGTCCTGATCGCAACCATCCTGCAGCACAACGTTGTTCACGGTCGCACCCGGTCCCGCCTTCAGGAAGGTGAGGTCGAACGGCGTGGTGATCTCGTCGTAGCGGGTGCCGATGACCGTGTAATCGATCCCCGGAACGGTGTCGCCGCCTGCGTTCAGCTTGTTCACGAAGTTCGAGCCGACGGTCTGCTGGATACCCGCGTGGCCGACGAAGATCTCGACGAAGCCGAGCACGTCGATACCGAGGTTGTTGACCGCGCGGCCGAGCGCGCCGATCCCGTCGAGGGTGGTGCCGTGGTTGGTGGCGCCGAGGGTGATCAGGTTCTGCACCCGGGGCGCGCCGTTCTCGAACTTCGTGTAGTAGCTCGCCATCGGACCCGCCTGGGAATGCGCGATGATGTCGACCTTGTCCGCGCCGGTCGCCGTCACCACCCGGTCGACGAACCGCGCGAGCTGCTTGGCCGAGTCCTCGATGTACCCGGTGCCCATGACGCCCGGCAGCACCGATCCGACGCCGCCGCCTTGCAGCAGGTTCGACCGGCCGTAGTTGAAGGTGAAGACGCAGAATCCGGCGTCCTTCAGCGGCTGGCCCATGTAGGCGTAGCCGTTGTAGGCGTTCATCCAGGTGCCGTGCAGCGCGACCACCGGGCGGGGGTGCGCGGCCGTTGGCTTGCAGTTCCAGTCGTTGGTTCCCGGCGGCGCGACATCCGGGTTCTGCAGGCCGTAGCCGAACGCCGAAACCCACGAGGTCTGCGCGGGCCCGAAACCGATGGTGTCGGTGGCCGATCCGCCCGAGGAACCCGAGCTGCTCCCGGAACCGCCGTAGCAGTCGCCCGAACCGTTGCCCGAACCGGTGCCGCTGCCGGAGTTGCAGGCCGATCCGGTGCCCGCGACCGGCTGCGCCTTCAAACCGGCCTTGATGTAATCGGCGAGCGCCTGTTCGGTCGGCGCGGGCTCGGCGGGCGCCGGAGCGGGAGCGGCCGAGGTGACGGCGCCGCTCACGCAGGTCGTCAGCGCGGTCAAGCCGACCATCAAGGCCAGCGCGCCGGACCTGCGCATTCGTGATCCGCTCCGAATCTTCGTCCTCATCGAGTACCTTTCGCGCGACATCGGTGTTCCGCGATGCGCAGTGTGTGCGCACCGCGCTGCGCTCAGCGTGGTGCCGATACCGGCCGGTAATCCAGCCCGCGGGGGAAGTCCGGGCAGATCATGAATGCGGAGCAACCGTTCAGTGACGACACACAGTCGGTCCCGGCGAACGCCGATACCGGGCCGCGCCATACTGTTTCGCCCGTCACACCGCCTTGCGCAGCCCCGCGTCGACGAGCACATCTATTCCGGTCGTGCTGGCCGAGCGCGGTGAGCAGAGCAACACGACGGCGTCGGCGACCTCCTGCGGATCGATGAGCCTGCCGGTGGTCAGCTTCATCATCTCGGCGGCACCCGTGCGCAACACGGTGTCGCGGTCGCTTCCGGTGGCCGCCGCGATCACCTCGGCGGCCCCGCCCGGCTCGGTCCACCACGGCGTGACCACCGGACCCGGCGAAACCGTGTTCACGCGGATGCCTTTCGGCCCGAATTCCTCGGACAGCGCCTTGGTGAGGTTGCCGATGCCCGCCTTGGCCACGCCGTAGTCGACATTGACTCCGCTCGGCACGTGCGCGTGCGTCGAGGAGATGTTGACGATCGCACCGCCGCCCCTGGCCAGCATCATCGGTATCGCGGCGCGGACCGCGCGCACCGTCGCCATGAGGTTGAACTCGAGCATGGCATGCCAGTCGGCGTCGTCGAGCGCGGTGAAGGAGAAGCGCGGCAGCACCGCACCCGGCGGCGGACCGCCCGCATTGTTGACCAGGATGTCGACGCCGCCGAAGGCGCGTTCGGCTTCGCCAAGCGCGCGTGCGGGTCCGTCGGAGGCGGTGAGGTCGACCGCGACATGCACGAGCCGCTCTCCCGCGATCGCGTCCAGTTCCGGGCTCGACCGCCGCGACACCGCGACGACGAGCGCGCCCTCGGCATGCAGGGTTCGCGCCGTGGCCAGGCCGATGCCTTTCGAAGCTCCGGTGACCACCGCGATTTCATTGCGCAACAAGAGATCCATGCGAAGCAGCCTGGTCGCAGGTCAGGCGCCGAGCCGGCAGGTTCCGGCCACCGCGTTCCTGACCACCGTGTGCCTGACCACCGTGCACGCGAGTCAACGCAGCATCGGTGAAAATCATATTCTTGCGAATCAGAATGCCATTCTGGCAAGGTGCGTAGGTGGGTGGTCGCCGCGGCGACCTCGGCACGCACGGAGGATCTATGCGCGAAACAGCAGTCATCACCGGAGCCGCGGGCGGAATCGGCGCGGCCGTCGCCCGACTGCTGGCCGCCGAGGGCGCGCACTGCGTGGTGGTCGACCGCGATCCAGCGGTGGCGGAGCTCGCGACGGAGATCGGGGGCGCGGCCGTCGTCGGCGACCTCACCGATCCGGAACTGTCCGTGCGCGCGGTCGCGACCGCTGGCCCGCGCCTCGACCTGCTGGTACTCAACGCGGGCACGAATTCCGCCGACAAGGACCCGGCCGCCCTCGACATCGAGCGCTACCACCGCGTCGTCGGCGTCAACCAGCACGCGGTGATGTGGGGGCTGCGCGCCGGTCTCCCGGTCATGCGACGCGGCGGCGGCGGATCCATCGTGGTCACGGCCTCACTCGCGGCCATCCGCGCCACCCCGCAGGACCCCGTCTACGCCATGACCAAACACGCGGTGATCGGGCTGGTGCGTTCCCTGTCCGGCGCCCTCGCACCGGAGCACATCCGCCTCGCCGCGGTCTGCCCCGGACTCGTCGACACCCCGCTGACCGCACCCGCCCGCGACCACTTCCACGCGGCGGGAATCCCGATGCTGTCCGCCGACACCGTGGCCGCCGCGATCGTCCACACCCTGCGCCACGGCCAACCCGGCGACGAACTCGTCGTCCGCCCCGGACAGCCGGACCACCACTACCTCCCGGCGCCGCTGCCATGAGCCCCGCCCGCCACACCGCACACCACGGCCTGCCGACACGGTCGCGATCGTGCGCGGGAACCCGTCGTCCGCCCGAACAGCCGCCGAGAACACCACCAGCGTGACCACGGCCATCACACATCCGCCGACCGAACAGGAGTTCCCATGGGATACGCCGACACCATCTTCGACCTCACCGACCGGGTCGTACTCGTCACCGGCGGCAGTCGCGGCCTCGGACGCGAGATGGCCTTCGCCGTCGCGCGCTGCGGGGCCGACGTGATCGTCGCCAGCCGCGACTACGACAACTGCGCGGCGACGGCGGCCGAGATCGAGCGCGAAACCGGCAGGGCCGCAATGCCATACGGCGTGCACGTGGGCCGGTGGGATCAGCTCGACGGACTGGTCGATGCCGCCTACGACCGATTCGGCAAGGTCGACGTCCTCGTCAACAACGCCGGGATGCAGCCCGTCTACGACTCACTGGATTCGGTGAGCGAGAAGCTGTTCGACGCCGTGGTCGCCCTGAACATGAAGGGCCCGTTCCGTTTGTCGGTGCTGGTCGGCGAGCGTATGGTCGCGGCCGGGCGCGGGTCGATCATCAATGTCAGTTCCACCGGGTCGATCCGCCCGCGCCCCTCGATCGTGCCGTACGCGGCGGCCAAGGCCGGTCTCAACGCCATGACCGAAGGGCTCGCCCTCGCATTCGGGCCGAAGGTGCGGGTCAACACCCTGATGGCGGGTCCGTATCGCACGGGCGCCACCAAGGGCTGGAATCTCGACGATCTCGATCCGGCCGAGAACCCGTTCGCCGCGCACGCCCTGCAGCGCCTCGGCAGCCCCGCCGAAATCATCGGGGCCGCACTGTTCCTCGCCTCCGACGCGTCGAGTTACACCTCCGGTACGACCCTGCGCTCCGACGGCGGCATGCCGTGAGCCGATCGGCCGGGTGAAATCCGCGGGCCGCGACGACCGGGCGAGCACGGCGTGCGCACTCGCCCGGTCCGCGCACCCGGTAGGCCCCGACCGCCTACCGGTGCGTCTGTTCAGGCCTGTCCGGGCCGCAGATGCAGCAGTTCCAGCGACGCCAGATGCACTTGGCAGTCGTCGGGCTGATGTTCGGAGTGGAAATCGATGAGTTCACGGGCTCGTGGCTCCGTGAGACCCATGACTTGCACACCGCACAAATGCTCGGCGAGCCTGCTGTCCGCGTGCACGAGCAGCAAACGACCGGGCAACACTCGCATATCAACTCCTGAGAGGCTTGCGCGGTCCTTCGATCGTTGGCACACCCGGCGATCGGCTTGTCCGCGAGGCGGTCCAGCCGGCACCGACAGCGCTGTCGGGACCGAATTCCGTAGGCGAGTTCCGATCCGGCACAATGGAAAGGAACTCGGCTGCCCGGAGGTAACCGGATACGTGTGTCCGGTTATCGCAGAGTAGTGTTCCGCATCTCGGCCACCCCAGTCAACTGTGATGTGACGCGCCACCTATCCGCCTCGGGACCTTTGGGCCTCGCGACAAAGCCCCCCGCGAAGTCGCTGCACACGGCCGTTGTGACCGAGACATGGACACTCGCTCCCGCGCACCGCCCACCCGATGCGGGCCAGTTACTGCACGAGTGTATGAACAGGTAGCTGGCTACTCGTGCGCAAATTCACCCCGCGCCACAAACTGATCTCCGAATTCGGAACACCCGTACCGGAGATCGACATGAGATGTGATGCGCGTTCACTGCTGGTCGCCACAGCCGCGACGATCTTGATCGGTGCGCCCGCGCCGTTCGCGAGCGCCGCACCGGTCTCACAGCCCGCGGCCCCGCCAACCGCCCCCGGCGGACCGGTCACCCCCCACGCGGGGACAGGCTCCGAATGCTGCACCCCTCAACCGCCTCCCATCACGACACCACCGCCACCCATCACGACACCACCGCCCGCGCAGACGACCCCCGCGACCACGCCGCTGACATCGTTCTCCCCGGCGATCACCGCGGACCCGACCGCCGCGCAGCCGGGCACGACCATCACCGTCCACCTCACCGGCTGGCCGTGCCGAGGCGTGACACTCACCCACTCCGGCACCAGCACCGTCGTCGACCCGCGCGCCGAGGTACCGGTGACCATTCCCGCGGATACCGCCGTCGGCGCATACCTCATCTCCGCGAGTTGCGACCACCTGCAAAGAAGGCTGAACGATTCCGTCACCATCCAGATCGTCCCGGCTCGAGCACCTGTGACGCCCCCCACGACCACCGTCTCGTCACCCCCCGTCGCCCGACCGCAGGGCGGCGGCATCGACACCGACTCGTCGACCACAACCCCGGACCCGACCAACCCGGTCGGCTCCATCCTCGGCCTCGGCGCGATGCTGCTCGCCCTCGCGGTGGCGACCTCGATCGTGCGGCGCCGCGTCCGACGCCAACGGCACCCGACCCGACCCGACCTGCGAGTCGCCGTGGTCACCGACTCGGCCCCCGCGATCGGCTTCCGACAGTTCGGCGCGCCGACCGTCCTGGTCCGGCTCTTCGGCGGCGAGCCACGATTGCAGATCAGAGAGGTACCGTGATGACAAGTCCGCCGATCACCGCCGAATCCGTGCTCTTCCATGGCATCCCACACGCCGCGAGCGTGAGCGAACTCGCACGCTGCCTGCACGAGCACGACGTCGAGCACTTCGTGCTGCGCCGTGCGCCGATGGTCACGACCGTGCTCCGCTCGACCGCGCTGCGCGAGGTGACCACCGCCATGGACCGACTCCTCCAAATGGACCTCGGCAGACTGTGCGTCGAAGGCTGGCGGCGCTACGACCGACTGCGCGGCGCCGCGATGCGCACCCGATCCGGCGGATCCGAACAGGTCGAACTACTCGAACACGAGGTCACCCAGACCTACAGTCCGCACCTCGAGGTCACCGTCGACGGCACTCGGGTCGGCGAACTGGACCTGGAACTCCGCGTGGCCCTGCTCCTGCGACCGCTCACCGCGACCGTGCGCGGCGGCCTACTGGTCGCACTCGGCCCCGGCGACTGCACAGCTACCGCGAGCGTCGCGGCCGCGGAGATCGGCGACATCATGCGCCGCGAGCACAAGCTACCGGTCGCCACACTGGTCGATCTGCGCCGACCGATACCCCTGGTCCGCCGCGAAGACGACCCGCCGACCGTCCGCATGAACCGCGCGAACCCCGCACCGAACCGCCGACCCGCGGGCGCGGCCGTCACTCCCGAGAGCTAGTCGAAAAGATCGCCCTGCGGCGGGATGTGGCGGGCCCGCGCGGAAAATAGTGTTCCGCTATGGCAAACGACATCGTGTTCACCGACGCGCTGACGAAACGCTTCGGCGACCATCTCGCCGTCGACAATGTCGCACTCACCGTCCGCGCGGGCGAGATCTACGGATTCCTCGGCCCCAACGGCGCGGGCAAGACCACGACCCTGCGCATGCTCGTCGGACTCGTCCACCCGTCCAGCGGCGCCGCGCGGATCTTCGGGCGCACACCGGGTGACCCGGCGGCCCTTGCGCGTCTCGGTGTTCTCATCGAGAACCCCGGCTTCTACCCCTACCTGTCCGGCCGCGACAACCTGCGGGTCATGGCACGCTATCGCGGCGTCCCCGACTCCGCCGCCGACACCGCACTCGCGCGAGTCGGTCTCGCGACACGCGGACACGACAGATTCCGAACCTACTCCCACGGCATGAAACAGCGACTCGGCGTCGCGTCCGCCCTGCTCGGCGACCCGGAACTACTGATACTGGACGAACCGACCAACGGTTTCGATCCGGCGGGAATGGCCGAAATGCGCCGCCTGATAACCGATCTCGCCGCCGACGGACACACCGTCCTGCTGTCCAGTCACCTACTGTCGGAAGTGCAGGAGATCTGTGACCGGGTCGGCGTCATACACGGCGGCAAACTGCTGACCGAGTCCACTGTCGCCGAAATGCGCGGCAACACGACTCTCTACGTGCGCGCCGAACCCATCGACATCGCCTTCGCCGCGGTCCGCGCCACCGTAGACGACGCGGGCCTGACCGCGACCGGCATCCGCGTGAACGCGGGCAGCGAGGTCGCGCCGCGGATCGCGCGCGCCATCATCGACGCGGGCGCCGACCTGCACGAACTACGCACCGAGGAACGTTCACTCGAAGAGGCGTTCTTCGCCATGACCGGCGAGGTGGCGTGATGATCGCGAGCTTCAACGCCGAACTGCTGCGGCTGCGTCGCTGGCCGACCCTATGGGCACTGATCGGCGTCTGGTTCGCGCTGAACCTCACATTCATGTACCTGCTCAACTACGTCGGCTACACGGGCGGCGATTCCAACGCCACCGAAGGCCAAACCCGCGAAGAACTCCTCGCCCAGCTGATGCCCGCCGCCGTTCCCGAGGAATTCACTAGCGGCACAGTGGTTTTCGGCGGCGCGCTGATGCTGATCCTCGGCGGCCTCGCCACCGGGAGCGGCTACGGCTGGGGCACCTGGAAAACCGTCTTCACCCAGGGCCCCGCGCGAATCCCAGCCCTGGCGGGCACCGTACTTGCCGTCCTCACGATCGTCGTCGGCGTCGTACTGTGCACCTTCGCCGTCGACCTGAGCATCGCGACCCTCATCGCCGCCGTGGAATCCCAACCGGTCGACCTCCCGTCACCGACCCGATCACTGGCCGGAATCGGCAGCGCCACAGCAATTCTCGGCATGTGGACAATGCTCGGCATCCTGATCGGAATCATCGCGCGCGGCCCAGCACTGGCCGTCGGCCTCGGCCTGGTCTGGCTACTCGTCCTCGAAAACGTCCTGCGCTTCTTCGGTGACATGCTCGGCCGCGCAGGCACCGCCACCGACTACCTCCCCGGCACCGCCGCGGGCTCCTTGGCAGGCGCCCTACGCACCCTCACCGGCGAAACCACCCCCGGCGTTCTCACCACCCTCACCCCGTGGACAGCCATCACCACCCTGGCCGTCTACACGACAACCTTCACCACAGCCGCCCTCTACCTGACCCACCGCCGCGACCTACCGTGAACGGAATCCCCGTCCCCACTGTCGGTTCACACCTATCTCGGCATCACCACCACGAGTACGACTCGGTACGACCGCACGAATCCGCGTACCTACTCGTAGTGGTGGCGGCATGACAAGATATGGATCACCTCGTCCTCGACCCGGTACACCAACCGATGCTCCTGAGTGATCCGCCGCGACCACCAACCAGCCAGACTGTGCGGCAATGGCTCCGGCTTCCCGATCCCATCGGCGTGGCCGTTGGCCGCGATGTCATCGAACAAGCGATTGATCTTGCGGGCCGCCCACCGATCGTTGGCGACTGTCCATACGTAGTCGTTCCACGCTTCGCCGAAGAACTGCGACTTCACGCCACCCCCGCCGAATCATCGCCTTCGGGCACGTCAAGACGTTCACCGGGAGCGAATCCGCCCGCCGCGAATTCTTCCAGTCCGCGCTGCAAATGCCGGGCGTTGGCGGGGGTGCCGAGCAGATGCGCAGTCTCCTTCAACGACTCGTACTCCCGAAGCGAGACCACGACCGCAGGCTCATGACCGGCGCGAGTGACTACGATCTCCTCCAGGTCATCGGTAGCAGTATCGAGGACCTTCGCCAGGGTCGCGCGAGCCTCGGTGTAGGAAATCTGCCTCATACGTCAAACGTACGGGATCCCTGTACGGTTACCGTCGGGATTTTCCCGCCACAGCTACCCGCAAAAAATGTGCCGCTGAGTACAGCACCACCACAGCGACACGATTGACAACAGGCAGCCACGAATACCCCACTGTGGGAGGAGTATGGAGCCGCCTGGGGGAATCGAACCCCCGACCTTTTCATTACGAGCAACCGGACAACCGTGATCGCCGGTGATCCGACGTTACTCCCCTAACCGCTCCCATGCAGGTAGACAACGGTTTTCATGCTCCCCGGTGACCGCCCGTCATCCGGCATTTGTGACCACATCGTGTGCACACTTGACCGGGACCTCTATGCGGGCGAGAAGAATGAGAACAGCGGCAAGGTGGGTTTATCCTCACTGTCGGCCTCCACCATCGGGAGCGGCCATCCGACATCGCGGAGCAACCCACCCGCTTCAGCGGCATGCGCGGTCCATTGTCCGGTAGTAGCGCCACTCGCAACGTCTGCCAAGAAATGGCATAGCCGGGTCGCCTTGCTCCGGTCATTGAGGAATATATTGCCGTCCTCGGTGGGGATCACTTCCTCCGGTTCGAGAACACGGCCTGCGGCTCTGGTTGTCAACATAGTGTGCAGATCAGTGGCCGGAATGACCCACGCCCAGTGGCAGAACCACGGTTGCAATTTGAGCATTGGGGATGCTTCCTGGATGTGAGGAACTAACGCTCCCCATGATCGTCTGTCCCGGCAACACGCCAAACAATGGCGTCCTGTACAGCGGCCCAGATCACACTCTCGCACGTAGGGATATGCGGGCACCTTAGGTTTCGCCAGGAAAAGGTAGACAACAGGTACAGGCAACGTGACATAGCGTCCCAGCTGGTACGTATCGATCGGCGCAGTCCAGGAAACAGCAGGATCACGGCGGGCATTGCTGATGACCGCCTTACACTCGAATGCAGCAAAACGGCCCATCTGGCCTTGAGCTACGTGATCAACCGCGTTCTTAGCCCGCTGGCTGGGCGACCAGATCAGTGCATACGGATCGTGCCGCACTATCTCCGCCGCGAGCAATGAGTCGATCGTGCGTTCTGGTATGAGCCGTGGTAGGTACCCCATCTGCCCCTCTCCCGTGTCCGATCCATCATCCCGGTTGCGCCCCAAAAGATCACGACTGACTACAGATTCGTCAGACAGCGGCGTCCGGTCTCTTACGGTCCTCCCACCCGATCGAAAGGACCCCGGACCATGACCACGAAGGCCACCACCGAAACGCTCACCACCAAGCAGGTCGCCGAGGCGTTGGGCACCGACGCCAAGACGCTGCGGGTGTTCCTCCGCGCGTCGGCCGACTACACGGCGGTGGGATCGGGCAAGCGGTACGCGTTCACCACGAAGGATGTCGGCCCCATGAAGACCCGATTCACCAAATGGACCAAGGAGCGCGCAGCGGCGAAGGCCCCGGCCACACCCCCCGCCGAGTAACCCCGCCCCGCACGACGGCCCCATGCCCCGCGTTGGGTGTGGGGCCGTGTGCAGTCCGCGCTACGACGCGTTCGCCGACCGCGCCTTCCAAATGAGGAAGTCGACCGCGAACGGACCCAGCTTCGGTTCCGGTGAAACCCCGCCGACTGCGGTCGAGGCCGCATCCCGCAACTCGGCAGGAATCTTGCCATCATCATGCGCCAGCACAACCGCCTGCTGCTGCGGGTCCAGAGACGCGAACCACTTCTCCATCCTGTCCCGGTACGACTCGATCTGTTCGGATGCACCGGTGCTCTGCACGACGTACACCGCGCCCGTTCCATCCTCGCGCCAATGGATCGCAGCGTCGCTGTGATACCGCAGCTCCGGAACGTGTTCGACCGGCACGGGGCCGTACGGGTCCGACAGCAGTGCATAGCGCGCTTCCGGCATGAGGCTGTCCCACCACGGGAAAAGGTTTGTCGTTGCCACGAGATTCGATCGTACGCACCCGGCCCGTGGGCGGCTTGCGTTGTCCCGTGGACCCCATACCGCCCGAAAACCGTTAGCGTCGCTCACAATTGAATCTAGCCGGGTGTTTCGGGTGGTGTGGACGCGCCATCGCCCCGGATCACCCGTCCAGTTCGCGGAGGACATTCACGATCAGTCCGCGGGCGTCCCGGCCGTACACCGCCGACGACTTGAGCGCTTCGAACATCCGGGCGTACATGTGGATCTCTTGGGGTCGCGTGACCTGGATACTGGCCGTGGGTGTTTCGAGCGCGACCAACGAGTCATCGAAAATCCAGAACCCCGCCGATCCGACCGCCACGCGTTCGCGCATCAACGGGATGATCCCGAGCGAGATGTTCTGCTGGGACATCAATTCGAGCAACCGGCCCAGTTGTCCGGCTTGGACCTCGGCCGTTCCGAACCATGTGCGCAGCGCCTGTTCTTCGAGCAGTGCCACGATCCGTTTGCCGCCGTACTGGATGACCCGTTGCCGTTCGATGCGCACGGCCACGGCCTCGTCTACGTCGTCGTCGGTGCCGAGGAACCCGACCCAGAACGTCAGCATCGCGGCCATGTACTCGGCCGTCTGGAACAGTCCGGGGATCACGTTGTGTTCGTAGATCCGGAACACGTCGGTGTGCTCGTATCGCTGGGAGGTGTGGGCACCGAGTACCCGTTTCATCCCGGCGCGGCTCTGACGCCGGAATTCGAGGTATGCCGAATCGACCGCGCGCAGTGTGGCGATCAGGTCCGGGGTTTGGTCGTCGGCACCACACACCCGGCACCATTCGCGGATGTCGTGATCGGTGGGCGCCTGGGTGCCGTTCTCGATCTTCGATACCCGCGTGAAGTGTTGGCCCGTGGCATCGGCGAATGCCCGGCCGCTGAGCCCCGCGTCTTTGCGTAGCTCCCGCAGCCGGGCACCGAGCGCCTTGCGCGCCTGCTCAGCCGAACTGGACGGGCTTGTATTCACGGTGGGGTATGGCCAGCGTCCACACCGCCTCGAATGCCGTGCGGCACCGCTGGATGTCGTCGGGATCGGTGGATGTGACTTTGTCGGTGCCCAGCCCGTTTCCGGCGTAGTGCAGGAACACGACCAGGCGGTCATCGAACAGATAGAAATCGTTGCCCGGTATCGCAACCGACGACACCAGCCGACGCGGCACCCAACGGATATCCTCGCCCGCGTCCACCATCGGCCCCGCGATGGCGTGCGACCACCGCTGGTAATCGCTCAGCGGTTCGGACACGATGCGGGCACGGCGCACCGACCGGCCCGCGTTCACGTGGTCGCGGAGTGTGGCGCACCACCCCGCCAACCATTCGAGGTCGTCCGGTTCACCCGCCGCCCACTGGGCCATGTGCGGCAACTCGACCGCCGTGCCGTACGCGTCACGTGATTCGAGGTGGACCGACTCGCGGTCGAACGTCGTCAGTAACCGGTCGAACTCGTCATCCGTTATCGACGCCACTGTCTCCCTGCCTGAAAAACGGGATCATCCTGTCTGGAATCTCCACGCACGATTCGCCTTCCGGGATGTCCATCTGGGCCAGCGTTTCCGGATCGGTGACCACCCATCCCTGCACCACCCACGATTCCCGGTCTGTGCGGTACACGGTCGGCGAGCCGGTCGGATTCGATCCCGGATCCTTGCCGATGAACGTTAGACGCATGATTGCTCCCCTGCCTTCGGTGTTGCGAACGGTTGCGCCGCACGGTCCATCGTGAACGCACCACACCGCCCGGTCAATCGCGCGCCCACCAGTCCAAAAGCCTAGCGTCGCAACAATTCGCAACAATGTTCCGAGTTACCGACCAGCCTTCATAACGTGTGGGTCGGCCCCGATGCCGGGTGATGCCCCGCGCGGGCACACCGACCGGAAACGGCTCCGGTGGGTGACAAACCCCCCGGCGTCGGGAGCCATCGAACGGGAGGGTTCGACATGGCCGGATGGCAGGTATTCCTCATCGCATTCTTCGCGATCGTCCTCGTGTGGAGCGTGGCGTGGGCGCTGGTATCGAGCGAACCACCGTCCGGCCCCACGGTGGCCGACATCATCGCGCGGCTCAACCGCGAACGCGAGGAATGATGCTCGTCTACCGGCGCGGCACACCACCGTTCGAGCGGATATACCGGACCTCCACACCCACCGGCATCACGGCGTCGTGGATCGCGGGCGCTGATGCGCTCGGTGACATCTGGTCGGTTCCGCTGAGAATCCAATACGTCGATGACCCCACCACGGACCGGCGCGCGGTCGAATGGCCGGACTCTCCGATCCCGTACACCCGTCGCGGACACATCGCTTTCGCGCCGTACCCGACGCTCGATGACGCACGGCTGCGGTTACCCGGATACGAACCACTCTGGGCTGCAATCGAAATCGAATCCATTGCCGCCTCAGCGGGCCGTGTGGCCGTCGGGGGTATCCCGGCCGCCAACCGCCCCCGATAACCCGCCCACGGCCGATATAGCCGCCTCTATCGGGTCATTCCGCCACGATCGTGTCCACACCGGCCCGGACGACGTGCGTTACCCGGCCGGAAACGGTTCCGAGAGCAGGTCAGCGACCATCCGTTCGAGATGATCGGCGGCCAGCGTAACCCCCGCGCGGTCCAGTCGGCTCGCCTGACCGTGCACGATGTCTCCCCGAACGTTGTAGCAGTAAATGAAGAAGTCGCCCGACGACATACCCCCGTACTGCCCATTTGGCAGTTTCGTCGCGACAAAGTTCTCCAACGTTCGCGTGATCGGTCCGCTTCGCTGGTTACCGTGGAACGCCTCTATGGCGCTGGTCAACAGGATGATTCGCGCTTCGGGGTTCGACTCGAAAAACGACGCGCTGAACAGGACGTACGCCGCTTCGTCGTTCGGCATCGGGGTAGTCCGCGGAGCAGCCAACGCACCTTTGAGCGCGGTCGCCAGTTGATCGGGGGGCACCGGCCGGACCGCGCCCGCTTGTAGCGTGTTGAACCTGGGGAACGGATCGTCTTCGAACACGATCGTCCCGTGGTGACCAGCGACCGCACGAGCGCCAGTGTTGGCGGACATGAGTTGGTGCGCTGGCATCTGGTCGGGTTCGCGGGGCACACGGTCACCGAAGTCCGCCCCGACTTGCAGTTTCGCGAAGGACCCTTGAAGCGCTACCCGCCAACGCGCCGCTTCGTCCTCGGCCTTGTCGCGCGATTGGTACGAGCCCCCAATCAGGAACAGCGTTTCCGCCGTCACGATGGATCGCTCAGATTCCGTCGTCAACACAACGCGGGGAACGGCACCGTCGGATGTCAGTTCATGTTGCGGCTCATCAATGTTCAGTCGGGTATGGCCGCTGACCTCGATATGAATTCGGAATGAGTAGCCCATCGGGTGACCATAGCCAACCCACATGAGTCACGTACGGCTTTCGGGGCGGTGTGACCACACCCTGCACATGCACGATCTGACGTGCGGCAGGCGAGCGTGCATTTCATGTCGGATGAGACCATATGCCGACACCACCGGACGATGAACCACACCGCCGCAGTCAGGACATCGACATGGCAAACGAACCGCTCAGGCTCAACCCCGATGCGCCACGGCAGTACACGATGTCAGGTGCCGAAGTGGATTTCTTCGTTTTTGTCCTCTGCTCCGATCGGGGACAACACGAGCCGGTATTGCTGACAACCGCTCGCCGGGAACTCGGCGGCGGACATGGAATGAATCACGCCTTGAGATGGTTCGCGGCACCAGCGGTGGGTGAGCAACAGGCGGATGAATTCAACCTGAGCCGCAGTTCGTATGACTTCCGATGCCCTAGGTGTCGTCGCAATCCCAGGATCGACCGACACCGCTGGTGGTCGCTGGTTGACGCTGCCGCCATCAACGGCTTGGACTCGATCGACTTGTCTCTGCTACCGTTTTGACGTAGCCATGAACGTGGCCCCTGGACCTGGGCGGGGTTATCTCCCAGCCGAGTCAAGCTGATTCGGGCAGTCTCTAACCCGCTGATCCGGTGGGGCGCTTAGTCGCGCCAACCGGGAGGGTCACATGACTAGCGGTCAGAATGGATCGCCGCAGCGTTCCGACAAAGCCAAACGTGGACGTCGTTCCAGCTTGAACCAGTCGAGCACGGTCAGTACCACGGACCTACACGCGGCTACGGCCGGATGGGGCGTCACGGTACGATTCGGCATCCTGCTGACATTGAGGCGCACAGCACCCGTTGCGATTTTCGCGTTGGTCGCACGTTTTGCGGAAGCGAAGGGATGGCTGTGACTGGATGGTCGGTTCGCGGCCGAACTCCGCTCTGCCGTCTACTCGTCTGCCCGCGACGGGGTGCGTCACGGGCAGAGAGGTTATGCGGGTTCGGTCACGGTCAGCGCATCGTTGAGGATGCGGTCACGCATCTCGATACCCAGTTCCCGCTTGTTGCTCGATGTGAGCGAACGGAATTCCTCGGCGCGTTCGGGGGTGTGGAGCGCGTGGGTGACGGTCTGGCCGTTGGCGGACACGTACCCGTGCTGCCCCTCCTGCACCGCGAGCGCGAGGTAATCGGTTTGCGGCTTGACGTACCGCGACCGCCACCGTTCCGCGTCGTTCGGCACGGGCGCGTTGCCACCGCCCGACTGAGGATTGATCGGACCCGCGAACAGGCCCAACGCGAGGGCGCGGTTCATGATGTCCGTTTGCGCCCGCTTGCGTTCCGCGAGCAACGTGTGGAGGTCGGCCGCAGCGACGACCAGATTGGCGTACACCCCACGGAGCGTTTCGAGGTCCGCACCGGTCATGTACTCCTCGTATTCGCCCATGAACGCCTCGACGGCGGCGGCGCGTTCGGCCTGGCGCTGTTTCTCCACACCCCGCCGTTCGGCGTCGACCAGCAGTTCGGCGTAGGACGATTCACGCCGCGCCTTCTCGATCATCGCGGCCGTGACCGTGGTGTCTCCGTCGCGTACCCGTTCTTCGAGGTCGATGACGGCCTGTGCGGCGTCACGCGCCTTCTGTTCCGCGCTCATTCGTTCATTCCTTCCGTGGATTCCCGCTCGACGACGGGGAGATCGGTGCGGGGCTCGGACCGTGTGGGTTCCCGCATGACTACGGCTCCCGACGGTGCAGGCCGGGGCACGGGCGTAGTCGCCGCGCGGGTGATGTTCTTCGGCACCGCGACGGGCGCGGGGGGCTGCAATCCATCGTTCATTTCTTCACGTCCCTTCCGACGTACTCATCCAGTTCGCCCGCTTCGTAGGCTTTGATGATTTCCACGGGCGACATGTCTTCCAAGTCCCCTTCGGTGAGTTGCTTCACGATCCATTCCTTTGTATCAACGCTTGAAGGGTTTAACTGCGCCATTACTACGTAATACCGAATCCGGTAAGTCGTGTTTTTAAGCCCCCTTTTTGGCCCTCCGTCCCCGTTTCTTCGCGGCCGGTCGTTTCACCGCCGGGCACGTGTCGTCATGGCGTCGGTACACCACCGATCGCGGCGGAACGTCATACATCGTCCCGGTCATGTCGACCAGCACAGACGGCGTCGTGCAGTCCGGGCACAATTCGTGCGCTTGCGGCTCGAACGTGTCCCGATCACCCCACAAATCGTGTTCGTAAACGCCGTTCACGAGGTTAAATCCTTTGGCGGGCATTTGATCGTCCTCTCCCTCACGTAATATCGAATCCATTTTATCGGATAATGCCCCAATTTCTAACACCCCGAGGCCCGGCCATTTATCGGCCGGACAATGTGCGTTTGCAATGCGGGCACCGTCCGTCATCGGTCGGCGGAATGACCGGCCCGCGCGGGTCGCGAGGATGCCGTGGAGATTTCGACCACAACCGCCTCTTGCAACCAGGGCAATGCGGGAATGTCGACCACACCCCCCGACGCGATTCCGTCCCGTCGAGTTCCGACGCTTTCAACCGGCGCACCTTCACCGCCGATGCCCGCCGTAGTTTGATGTCGCCCATTGTGATGCACCTTTCATTTCTGAATCACAGGTTTCGGTCGGTCACATATCGGGCCGCAATTACACCGGAATTACATGGGGGTGTAACACCTTAAACTTGTTACACTGGGAGTGTAATTCCGATGTAATTCCGGCCCCTATTCGACCGATCCCCGTTCGCGACATACTGCTTGACATGCGGTTTCATACGTCACCCGATATAAATTGATGTAATTGTGTAATTGTGTAATTCCATGGCTGGCAGTTACACAATTACACGTTTACACCCGTTCGTACGTTCCGTCCGGCTTCGAATGGTTCACCTGCTGCACTTTGGCAAGGCGGCTCAACGTGGTGCGCACATTGCCGAGTGTCATCGTTCGATCCCATGCTTGCACTCGTTCGTACACCTGTTCTGCCGTCAGCACGTCGTGGCCCAATGCTTTGAGCACCGTCCCTTTGGCAGTTCCGCGGCCTGCTTCGACTTCCGCCTGATCCGTGATCCGCCACCGGCCGTCCTCGAACGCGACCAGCCATTCGGCGCTTTCCATCTCACGGGCCACCAGGAACATCTTGCCGACCGGTTTGTTCCGAGGCCGTCGCAGCACGATCAGCACATCGGCCGCTGCGGTCAATCCTTTGGTACCCGATATCGAATCGACGTAGTCCTCGGCCTCGGCTTTCCGGTCGTGGTGCGCGACGACGATTGCGCAACTGTGGGTGTGGGCCAGGTCCGAAAGTTCCTTGGCGGGACCGTAGTCCGCAGCGAAAGGGTCTACTCGTCCGGCGCGGGGCTCGCCTTTGAACGCCGCGAGTGTGTCGATCACAACCAGCGAGCATTCGGGGTGATCGGCCAACCACTCATCCAGCGCGCCGATACCGCCGTCGTTCATATTCGGCCACTCGGTCTTGAAATGGATCGGGTGGAGCGGTTCCAGTTCATCGCCCGACACAAGGGTTTTCACACGAGATTGAAGCGACCGCCCGCCACCACCTTCGAGGCTGAGATACAACACCTCGCCGGGTGTGGTGTCGATCGACTCGAATACCCGCTTACCCTGTGCCACCGCGAGCGAAAGATCCAGCAGCCAAAATGACTTTCCGGTTTTCGGCGCAGCAACAACGAGCGCCAGTCCCTCCGTCAGAAGGCCCGATGCGATGAACCGCAACTTTGGAAATTTCGCACGCATGAGATCATCGAGCCCCCACTCGGTGCGCCGTGCGCGTTTCGCCTTGGTCGGCGCGGCGGGTGTGGACACGGCCGATTCCTCCGCGTACGCCTTATGGATTTGTTTGTCGAGGTTTGCGTCATCCCACCGACGCGGGAAATCCTCGTGGTCGATTGTGTACGCCTTCGCCCGCTCCTTGGACACACCATGCTCAGCGCACAACCGCCAGAATTGCCACCACCCTGCGCTCTTGTCGTCGTATGACCCCGGATTAACGCATCGTACGGCGGCCGGTAATGCCCGCTGTTTGCCCGTTTCCGGGGCTATCGGGCCGTTTCGGGCATCGTTCCACCGTTTGACACCCCCAGGCCGGGAAACGGGCTTGTAGCCGATTGCCCGTTTGAATTCATCGAGGCCCCACGTACCCTCACGGATGTCGTAGATTTCGACCTTCCGGCCATCCGGTCCGTGCACCGGCTTGAAACTCTTCATTTCGGGGAGTCGGAGCCACGAGTGCACGTTGTCCTTGTGGTCCGCACCCACCGCCCGTGTAAGCGCGGTGTTCATCTCTTGCCATGTGTCCGGGGCCATGGCGTCCTCGATGATGAACCACACGTGTTGATTCCCCAGTGAGCCCGAGTTGATGATCAGGCATCCCTTGCGCTGCAACCGATTCAACAGGTCCCAGTTCGGATTCTTGTCCGCGTCGATATCCACCCACAGCACGTGTTGTTCCTGGGCGGGTGTGGCCGTTCGACTGTTGAGCGTCCGACCGACCTCCGACCACACCCCACCGTTGAAGAACGAACTGCGCCCACGTGTCTCCGCTTCGGCCGCGTCGGCATACAACCGCCCATATCCCTCGCGGGTGTTGGGGTACTTCTGGATCGCACCCGGCTTCACCCCGAACGACGCGACCAGGAATCCGTCCGTCCGGAACATCCGCGCGAAATGCGGGGCCATGATCGCCGCATCGCTGAAGTCGGTTTCGATATGGCGCATTGCCACGGTTGATTCGCTCATTCCTATTGTCCTGTCTCGTGATTCGGTCTGCCCGCCGCGCGGCACGCGGCGCGGCCTGCGGGAGTGGCGGGGTGGTCGCACCGGGCGTGTGATCGTTTGGCCCGTTTGACTGGCCCCTGGCGGATTCGCCACCTTTTCGGGACGCGCGACAACCGACGCCTGTTGCATTTGTCGACCTCATGCGCGGTGAGCGGGTGCGTGCACCGGGGATGTCGGGGGGCCATCTCCGGCACCGGTCGGTTACGCCGTTCGCACTTCGCAACGGCAGCGGCCTTCTGCGCGTGTCGGCATTCGGCGTGCTCCGGATACCTGACCACCGCGTCCAGATTCACCGGTGGGGGTGGTTCGAGCGGGCACCCGACGGCGTGAACACCGAACCGAACGTCTTCCGGTACGTCCGGACCGTCGATAAATTCACCGCACATGAGGCACTCGTGGTCGACTATCGACGTCACGCCACCACACCCCACCGATGAAGTACGGCGATGATGTCGGCCCCCAACATCGCGCGGCCGTCGACCTTGTATCCCTTGTCCGGTTCGATGACCTTGCCCGTGACCGGGTGCACCACCCGACCCGAGCGGATTGTCACAACGGGTGAAATCCCGCCGTCGTTGTCCGTGGCAGCGGGGGGTGTGGTCACGCCGTGTGCAGACGGGTCGATGCCGAGGTACCGCATTACGTCGGCCTTCGACACCTTGTACCGACTACCGATCCGGCGGACCTGTACCGGAAACTCCCCATTCATGCGCAACGTGTAGGCGTGCTGCCGGGACAACCCGAGCGCCCGCCCGGCCACTTCGATACCCAACATGGCGGGCAACGCATGGATGTCTTCGATGGTCATTTGACCGGCCATTCTCCATCTCCTCGATCAATGTCATGAACACGATTCACGTATGTTCGACGCCAACGGTAACCCGTCGTCATGAATACGTGCAACTGGTTCATGAATACGGTATGGTCTGTTGCATGACAGAGAAAAGGACAGGTCACGTCGTCGGCCTGAACCTCAAACGCATCCGCGTCAAGGCAGGTGACAGCCAGTCGGAGTGTGCACAGCGCGTGTCGGCGTTCGGCCTCAACTGGGCGCAGAGCCATGTGTCATCGCTCGAAAGCGGCAACCGCAAATCGGTCTCGATCGAAGAATTGTTGATCCTGTCGGACGCCTACAAGGTCCAACTCCATGAGTGGTTCGACGGTGACGGATTTGTCGACCTCAACGACGAGTACACGGTCAGTCGCAGCGATATCCAACATGCGTTGAAAGGCGAGGCGGATCACGACGCATCGCGCGTTCTCGACTTCCGAAACGATGTCCGCCTGCCCGCAGACGAGAGCATCGCCGTGCGCCTCGACATCGACCGTGACGTTGTAATCGGGATCGCCTGCGAACTGTGGGGCCACACCGCCACCGAGGAACGTGACAAACGGTTGGCCCATCACGGCACCAAGGATCCCGCCGCCATGCGGAACCTCCGGGGCGGCATGACCAAACGACTCGCGAACGAAATCAAGTTGCATCGGGAGGAGTCAGGAACCAGTTAAACCCGTTCTCCCACAACTGCATATCTCACATCCGATGCGCCCCGGCAACGGGGCCATTGTCATTTCTAGGCGAAGGAACTCTGATGGCACAAGGTTCGGTCTATCGGCGGTGCGGGTGCACGACCGTGGACGACAACGGCAAGCGCGTCCAGCTCGGCCCCAAATGCCCCAAGTTGAAACGTCCGAATGGGACGTGGGCCGATCACGGCACGTGGGGCTTCACGATCGGCGTCGTCGGCATGGGCGGTGCGCGGAGTCAGGTCCGCCGTGCCGGGTTCGCCACCAAGAACGATGCCGTGTCCGCGATGGACGACGTGAAGGCCCGTGCGTCGAAAGGTGTTGTGGTCAATGAAAAAATGACTGTTGGCCAGTACCTCAACGAATGGATCGACGGCAAGGACGACATCAAGGCCAACACCCATGCGAACTATTCGCGGTACATCGAGAAGGTGTTCGTTCCCCACCTCGGCCACGTCCGGTTGCGTGATCTCCGGTCGGCGCACATCAAGGCCATGTTCGATGACCACACCCACCTCGCCCCATCGTCGGCACAACGGATGCGGGCGGTGTTGCGTTCGGCGCTCTCCGACGCGCTCAGGGCCGGTCTCGTGACGGTCAACGCGGCGGCATTGGTGAAAATGGCCGGTGGTCGATCACCCCGCGCGTTGGTGTGGACCAAAGCCCGTGAGTCGTCGTGGCGGTGGGACGTGGCCGCGTTGGTGGAGGACGGTAAGACCGTGGCCGCCGCACGCCGGTCCGCGCCCCGTCCGTCGTCATCGATGGTGTGGACCCCCGCGCACCTGGGCGCGTTTCTCGATGCGATGGCCGACCACCCGCTGTACGCGTTGTTCTGGATCGCGTCGCACTGCGGCCTCCGTCGCGGGGAGGTGTGCGGGTTGAAATGGTCGGACCTCGATGATGGCGTGATCACCGTGGAACGCCAGCTGGTGTGCACGCCGGACGGGATCATCGAGGACACCCCGAAATCAGATGCGTCCGGCCGGTCCGTGTCGGTGGGCACGGCGGGTGTGAAGTTGCTCACCGCGCACCGGTCGGACCAACGCGCCGAACTGTTGTCGTGGGGTGTGGGCAAGGGGTCGGGCTACATGTTCACCACACCCACCGGGGAAACGCTCGATCCGCACTGGGTGTCCAAGGAATTCAAGCGACAGGTGACCGCCGCCGATCTCCCGCCGATCCGGTTCCACGATCTCCGGCACACCGCCGCGTCGCTCATGCTCGCGTCTGGGTCGGACATGAAAACGGTGTCGGAAATCCTCGGACATTCGGACCTCACGATCACGGGCAATATCTACGCCAGCGTGTACGAGGATGCGAAGGACGCAGCGGTGGAGGCGGTGTCGGTGTTGGTCCCCCGCAAGGCTGTGTGACACATCTGACCACAATGTGACCACACCGAACGCATGAGCGATTCCAACCAAAAGGCCCCCGGCGTGAATTACCACGTCAGGGGCCTTTTTCATGGAGCCGCCTGGGGGAATCGAACCCCCGACCTTTTCATTACGAGTGAAGCGCTCTACCGACTGAGCTAAGGCGGCGTGCCTTTCGGCCACGCGAGTCTATCGCTTGGAGGGGGTTAACGCGAAAACGGGTGGTCAGGTGGATCGGGCGGCTATGAGGGTGGCGACCATGGCGGCGAGGGCGAAGCGGGGTTTCACGTTGAGGTCGAGGGCTTCGCGGCAGGCCAGGACGGCGTCCACCGAGCGGAGTAGGCCTTCGGGGCTTACGCGGTCGGCCAGGTCGTGGATCTGGTCGGAGAGGTCGGGGTGGGTGAGGGGGACGCCGGAACCGTTGCGGGCGGCGCCGAAGCGGATGGCGATGGCGTCGCGGTAGACGCCCGCCACGTCGATGAGGGCTAGGTCGAGGGCGTCGCGGCCGGTGCGGGTGGCGCGGGATTTCTGTCTGCGTTCGAGGTCTTTGAGTGCGCCCGCCGAGCCGCGGGTGGCGCTCGCTGTGCCTTTTCCGGTGCCGCCCGCGCCGAGTGCGGTGGCGAGTTCCTCGCGTTCGCGTTCGTCGCGGGCCGCGCTGAGCTGTTTGGCTTCGTCGTCGGCTGATTTCACCAGGTCGTCGGCGGCGGCGTAGACGGCGCCCGGTTTGCCGACCGCGCCGACGAGGGCGAGTGCGCGTTGGCGGCGCATCCGGGCTTCCTCGTCGGTGGCGAGGCGGCGCGCGCGGCCGACGTGGCCGCCGCTGATGGAGGCGGCCCATTGCGCGGTGCGCTCGTCGAGATCGTCGCTCTCGCGCAGGACACGGGCGATGGCGGCGACCGACGGCGTGACGAGATGGACGTGCCTGCATCGGGAACGCAGGGTGATCGAGATGTCCTCGGGATCCACCGACGGCGCGCACAGCAGGAATACGGTGCGGTCCGGCGGCTCCTCGACCACCTTCAGCAGCACATTGCCCGCGGCCTCCGTCAACCTGTCGGCATCCTCGATGACCACGACCTGCCAGCGGCCTGTGCTCGGGCGCCTTGCCGCGATCTGCACGATCTCGCGCATCTCCTTGGTGCTGATGCTCAGCCCCTCGGGGATCACACGCCGGACATCACCGTGCGTGCCTGCCATGACGGTGGTGCACGCGTGACACTTGCCGCAACCGGGCGCGCCGGGATCGGTGCATTGCAATGCGGCGGCGAAACATACGGCCGCGACTGAACGTCCCGAACCCGGGGGCCCGGTGAACAGCCACGAATGCGTCATCGCCCCGTCGGTGACACCGCCGCGCGCCGCGACGGCGGCAGCCGTGAGCTCGGACTCGACCGCCTCCTGGCCGACCAACCGATCGAAGACACCCGCCACGCGATACACCCTAACGGCAGCCACCGACAGGTTCGCCCCCGCACCGGGGCACGGTCAGGACTTCTTCGCGGCCGTCTTCTTGGCCGGTGTCTTCTTCGCGACAGCTGTCTTACTCGCGACAGCCTTCTTGGCGACCGTCTTCTTCGCGGCGGCCTTCTTGGCGGGAGTCTTCTTCGCCGCGGCCTTCTTGGCGGTCTTCTTCACCGTGCCGCGCGCCCGCCGCGTGGCCAGCAGTTCCGACGCCCGCTCATCGGTGACCGTGGCGACATCCTCGTTCTTGGCGAGGCTGGCGTTGGTCTCACCGTCGGTGACGTACGGCCCGTAGCGGCCGTCCTTGATCACCATCGGCTTCCCGCTGGCCGAATCGTTCCCGAGTTCCCGCAGGGGTGCGGTGGAAGCGGCCTGCCTGCCACGGCGTTTGGGTTCGGCATACAACTTCAGCGCCTCGTCCAGCGACACCGTGAAGATGTGATTCTCATCGGCCAGCGACCTGGAGTCGGTCCCCTTCTTCAGATACGCGCCGTAGCGGCCGTTCTGCGCCGTGATCTCCTCACCGGAGGTGGGATCGTTGCCGACCACACGTGGTAGGGACAGCAGTTTCAGCGCGTCCTCGAGGGTGACCGTCTCCAGATCCATCGTCTTGAACAACGACCCGGTGCGCGGTTTCGGCGCGGCGGCCTTCTTCGCGGTCTTCTTCGCCTGCGCGGGTTCCTCGGCGGCGGGCTTGGGCAGGATTTCCGTCACGTACGGGCCGTAACGTCCCGACTTCGCGACGATCTCGTGCCCGGTCGCCGGATCGACACCGAGACTGCGGCCCTCCAGCGGGGTCGCGAACAACTCCTCGGCGACCTCGGCCGTCAACTCGTCGGGCGGCAGGTCGTCGGGCAGATTCGCGCGCTGGGAGATCGAATCGCCATCGGGATCATCGGGATTGACGATCATCCGCTCCAGGTACGGGCCGTAGCGGCCGACCCGGACCACGACATCGCGATCCTGCGCGTCACTGAACAGCTTGATCGAGTTGATCTCGCGGGCATCGATATCGTCGAGCTGGCCGCCGACCATCTTCTTCAGCCCGCCCGACCGCGCGATCGAACCCTCGACGCCGTGGTCGCCGCCGAAATAGAAGCTGGACAGCCAATTGCCGCGCTGCTCGCGACCACCGGCGATGGCGTCGAGATCGTCCTCCATCGCGGCGGTGAAGTCGAAGTCGACCAACCTGCCGAAATACGCTTCCAACAGGCCGACCACGGCGAAGGCGACCCACGACGGCACCAGCGCGCTGCCGCGTTTGTAGACGTATCCGCGATCCAGAATCGTCTTGATGATCGAGGAATACGTCGAAGGCCGCCCGATGCCGAGTTCTTCCAGCGTCTTGATCAGCGACGCCTCGGTGTAGCGCGCGGGCGGATTCGTACTGTGCCCGTCGGGATTCAACTCGACCGCAGTGACGCCCTGGCCCTCTTCCAAGGCGGGCAGGCGGGATTCGGCGTCGTCGGACTGGCCGCCCGCCTCCTCGTCCACACTCTCCACGTACGCCTTGAGGAAGCCGGGGAAGGTGATCGTGCGACCGGACGCGGAGAACACGCACTCCTCGCCGGTACCCGCGATACCGGTGATGCGCAAGGTCAGCGTGGTGCCGCGCGCGTCGGCCATCTGCGAGGCGACGGTGCGCTGCCAGATCAGCTCGTAGAGCCGGAATTCGTCGTTGTCCAGGCGCGAATGCAGCTGCCCCGGCGTCTGGAAGGTGTCGCCGGAGGGGCGGATCGCCTCGTGCGCCTCCTGCGCGTTCTTGACCTTGCGGGTGTACTGACGCGGCGACGGCGAGACATACTCCGCGCCGTAGAGCTGGGTGGCCTGCGACCTGGCCGCGGCGATGGCCGACTCCGACAGCGTGGTCGAGTCGGTACGCATATAGGTGATATAGCCGTTCTCGTACAGCCGCTGCGCCACCCGCATGGTGCGCTCGGAGGTGAAACGCAGTTTGCGGCCCGCCTCCTGCTGCAACGTCGAGGTCATGAACGGCGCGTACGGCTTGCGGCTGTACGGCTTCGCCTCGGCGGAGGAAACCACCAGGTCCGCGCCGTCGAGCGCCTCGGCGAGTCGGCGGGCGTGCGCCTCGTCGAGGACGACGACGCCCGCGTCGGATTTGAGTCGACCGTCGGCGCCGAAATCACGGCCCGAGGCGACACGGGCGCCGTCCACGTTCACCAGACGCGCGCCGAAGGTCCGCGGATTGGTGGAATCGGACTTCTCGTCGATACCCGCGTCGAGTTTGGCGGCGATATCCCAGTACTCGGCCGAACGGAACGCCATGCGCTCGCGCTCGCGCTGCACGATCACCCGCGTCGCGACCGACTGCACGCGCCCCGCCGACAGGCCGGGCATGACCTTCTTCCACAGCACGGGACTGACCTCGTAGCCGTAGAGGCGGTCGAGGATGCGGCGGGTCTCCTGCGCGTCGACCAGATCGGAATCGAGTTCGCGCGTGTCGGCGGCGGCGGCCTGGATCGCGGGCTCGGTGATCTCGTGGAACACCATCCGGCGAACCGGCACCTTTGGCTTGAGAGTTTCCAACAGATGCCAGGCGATGGCCTCGCCCTCACGGTCGGGGTCGGTGGCGAGATAGAGCTCGTCGGCATCTTTCAGCAGACTCTTGAGCTCGGTGACCTTGGCCTTCTTGTCGGGGCTCACCACATAGATGGCCTCGAAGTCGTTGTCCACATCGACACCGAGCCGCGCCCACGACTGGCCTTTGTACTTGGCGGGCACATCCGCCGCGCCGCGCGGGAGGTCGCGGATATGACCGACCGAAGCTTCGACCGTGTAGTTGCGGCCCAGGTAGGGCGCGATCTTGCGAGCCTTGGTAGGGGACTCGACGATCACGAGACGACGCAGGGGACGGCCCTGGTCGGCTGCACCGCGGTCTCGTGTTGCCACCGGCGAATACACCTTTCCTTCTCGACCCGCGCGACGCGTCAGCGCCGCTCGCGCGGCTGGGGTAAGCAGCGATGATTGTTATCCCGCCACCAGACACGTTTATACCTTGACGCCGACGGCGGTCGAGTTCTTACGACTCGAACCACTGAGCGTACGTGTTCACCGTCGTTCAGTATGCAGTGTCCCCGGCCGCGAGCGGCCCCGGTGTCCCCGCCGCGTGCGGCATGAGCGTTCCCGCCGCGAACGGCATCAGCGTTCCCGCCGCGAACGGCAAGAGCGTCCTCGGCCGTATGGCGGCGTGAGCGTCCCCGATATCCCGGGCCGAGTGCGGCGTGGGTATCTCCGCCGCGTGCGGCGTGAGTGTTCCCGCCGCGTGCGGCGTGAGTGTTCCGGCGAACGCCGGTCGTGCCTACCCCGGATATAGCTCGTCCCTCACCTCCGGTCTTCCGGTGGTGAGGGACGAGCTGGATCGTTGCGCCACTCAGGAGAGTGCGCGAACTCCGGTGGCCTGGGGGCCCTTGGTGCCCTGGCCGACCTCGAACTCGACCTTCTGGTTTTCCTCGAGGGTGCGGAATCCCGAACCCTGGATCTCGGAGTAGTGGACGAAGACGTCAGCGGACCCGTCCTCGGGCGCGATGAAGCCGAACCCCTTCTCCGCGTTGAACCACTTCACAGTTCCCTGTGCCATTCTGTTCCTTCTCTTTTCTTACCGGAACGGCGGACAACTGGGTTCGTCCACCGGGTCCGTTCCGACCGCTGTACTCTTGGTTCCCCCTGCAAGGAAAGCACCAAGCACACCGTTCGCAACATCGATCCTGCTGACGGTTTGGACTTTGGATCCGTCCCTCGAACACAGAAGCTTGCGACCAGGAACCAGTGAACCATGTCTTCGAGCAATTCAACAGTCGAGTTACCGACAATTTGCAAAAAACTTGATCTTGCGAATGCGCAGGTAAGGGAGACAATGCTCGAATCCAGACTTCGGGTACGTTTGCCGCTCGATAACCGAGTGCACGTTCAGCAATCAGGCTGTGACCCAGGTCGCTATTTGGTATCGAAAAGTCGGGTCGCGCGTCCCAACCGCACACGTTTCACACTTTCCGAGCGTAACGAGGGCCGCGCCTCGTGATTCCGGCCGATCGAAGCGCTCCCGCGACCACCGGCAACTCCGCAGGATACGGGCGATCGTTGCTGAATCGTGTCCTTTCGGGGCGATCGGAATCGACATCGGGACTCACCCACGTCGTGGAGCTCCCTGCACACCCCGCGGTGACCACCACCTGGCCCGATTGGGTCGCTCCCGGGGTGATCGACGCGCTGCGCGAGCAGGGCGTGCACGCCCCTTGGGCGCACCAGACCCGGACCGCCGACCTCGCGGCGTCCGGCCGCCACGTCGTCGTCAGCACCGGGACAGCATCCGGCAAGTCACTTGGCTACCAACTTCCGGTGCTGACCGCACTACTCGAAGATCCCAAGGCCACCGCCCTGTATCTGGCGCCGACAAAAGCATTGGGAGCCGATCAGTTGCGGGCCACCGGCGCGTTGACCCACGATGGCCCGCTTCGCGATATCCATCCGGCGACCTACGACGGCGACACACCAGCCGAGATACGGCAATGGGTGCGCGCCAACGCGCGGTGGATCTTCACCAATCCCGACATGCTGCACCTGGGCATCCTGCGTTCGCACCAGCGCTGGGCCCGAGTACTGCGCAGGCTCCGCTACGTCGTGATCGACGAATGCCACGCCTACCGGGGCGTCTTCGGCTCGCACGTGGCGCTGGTACTGCGCAGGCTGCGGCGTGTCGCGGCGCACTACGGCGCCGACCCGACCTTCGTCCTCTGCTCGGCGACCGGCGCGGAACCCGCCGCCGCGGCCGCCCGACTGATCGGGGCGCCGTGCGCGGCGGTCACCGAGGACGGCTCACCGCGCGGCGCGCGGACCGTCGCCCTGTGGGAACCTCCGCTGGTCACGGCGCTGACCGGGGAAAACGGCGCACCGGTACGCCGTTCGGCGATCTCGGAATCGGCCAGGATCATGGCCGATCTCGTCGTCGAAGGCGCGCGGACGCTGACCTTCGTGCGGTCCCGGCGCGCCGCCGAGCTGACCGCGATCGAAGCCCGCCGACTGCTCGCCGACACAGATCCGCAGCTCGCTGCGCGTGTCGCGGCCTACAGAGCCGGATACCTGGCCGAAGACCGCAGGGAACTCGAGGCGGCGCTGTCCGACGGCAGCCTGCTCGGCGCGGCCACCACGAACGCGCTGGAACTCGGCGTCGACATCGCGGGACTCGACGCCGTGGTCATCTCCGGCTTTCCCGGCACCGTCGCCTCCTTCTGGCAGCAGGCAGGGCGGGCAGGACGCCGTTCCCAGGGCTCGCTGATCCTGCTCGTGGCCAGGGACGATCCGCTGGACACCTACCTCGTGCACCATCCGGAAGCGCTGCTGGACAAGCCCGTCGAGGCCGCGATCACCGACCCGCAAAACCCGTATGTACTCGGCCCGCAACTGCTGTGCGCGGCCATGGAGCATCCGCTCACCGATGCCGAGGTCGACACCTTCGGAGCCCGCGAACTACTCGAAGAACTTGCAGCTCAGGGCATGATTCGGCGGCGTACGGGCGGGCGTGACGGCACGGCGCGCTGGCATGTGACCGCCGACGCCCAACCCCACGACGCGGTCGACGTCAGGGGCGGGATCGGCACGCCCGTGGCGATCGTCGATGCCGAAACGGGCAGGCTGCTCGGCACCGCCGACGCCGGTCGGGCGCAAGCCACCCTGCACGAGGGGGCCGTGCACCTGCACCAGGGCGAGACCTACCTGGTCGACGAACTCGACCTCGACGGCGGGATCGCCTTCGTGCACGCCGAAGATCCCGGCTGGACCACCAGCGCGCGTCAACTCACCTCCATCACCGTCGACACGATCACCGAACAACACCGACACGGCGCGGTTACCCACGCGTTCGCGCAGGTCAGGGTGACCAGCCAGGTCGTCGGCTACCTGCGGACCCTGGTGACCGGCGAAGTGCTCGACATGGTCGAACTCGATATGCCCGAACGCGTGCTGCCGACCAGGGCGGTGTTCTACACGGTCACGCCGGAACTGCTGGCCTGCGCAGGCATCACCCCGCAGCGCGCGCCGGGAGCGCTGCACGCCGCCGAACACGCCGCGATCGGCCTGTTACCGCTGGTCGCTACCTGCGACCGCTGGGATATCGGCGGCGTCTCCACCGCCGAACACCCCGATACCGGCCTGCCGACGGTCTTCGTCTACGACGGGCAACCCGGTGGCGCGGGCTTCGCCGAGCGCGGATTCGGCCAGCTGCGGCGCTGGTTGGCCGCCACGCTGTCGGCCGTGGAGGCCTGCGGCTGCGCGAGCGGTTGCCCGTCCTGCGTCCAGTCCCCCAAATGCGGTAACGGCAACAACCCGCTGGACAAGGCGGGGGCCGTACTGCTGCTGACCGCCGTGCTCGCCGAACTCGGCGCGGATCGCGGCGGAATTCCGCCAGGTCAAGGCCGGGTTCTCGAACTGTGACAGCGGCGCCTTCCCGGCGTCACCGCACCGCGACGCGGCCTGCGGTCGCCAGGTATCAGCCCGCCCTCCGTATCGCCCCGCCCCCGGCGGACCCCCTGTCCGAGCGGGCCGAATAAAGAGGAATTCGATCATGTTAACTGAGCCATTGCCACATAGTTCCGGAGGAGACCTGCGGAAACATTCCCGCCATTCTCAGTAGCGTTTCGGTAATAGCGCGGGAACCGCAATTGTCCGCCGGTCGAAATTACCCATTCTCGGACGGGAAACTAACACCGGCCGGTGCCCGTACAGGCCGGTCACTCTTCTTCCGCTACCGGCCCCGCTCTGGCGACCGCGTGAACAGTCCGTTGTCCGAACAGACCTATTGGTACATCGCCTTCTGCAATCATCAATGCGGCCCAGCCATCGACTTCGCAGGTACGCATACGAATCTCCATATGTCGCAACACCCGCTCGCCCTCGGCACAACCCGCGTCCACCCCCGCGGTAAGCGCACCCGCCGCGGCCAACGCACCCAGATCCGCCGCCGCCTGCACCCGATGCCGGGCGACCACAACGACACCGATCTGCGCGACCATCAGAGTCAGTGCGATCAACGCGGTGAGCGCGATACAGCCGAGTACCGTCGCCCCACCGCGCTCCCCCGCCCGCACGACACCCCCCTCGGCCGCTTCCCGTTTCCGTGCGACCGCGCCTGCCCCGTTCGTCATCGCACACCCGGTTCCTTCACCGCGACCGCGTCGGCGTGCAACTCCACCAGCGGCAGCAGCGGTGTGTGCGCCGTGACCGTGGCCAGGACCCGATCTCCCTCGCCGCGCAGCGTGATACGGGCGCCGGATGGGGCGACGGCGCGGGCCGCGGAGACCGCGTTCGCCTCGTCGCCGCGAGCGCCGAGCCGCGCGGCCTCGCGGGCCGCGTCGACACAGCGCACCTGTGTCGACGCCGCCAACAACGCACCGACACAGCACAGTACGACGGCGACGATCGATGCCACCGCGATCGCGGCCTCCACTGTCACCGCACCACGGTCACCCACCAGATCCGTTGTACTACAACGACCTGACCCCCTGGTCAGATAGCTGTGTTCAACGCCTTGTCGATGATCCCGGTCAACGCGTCGACTATCGAGTCGCCTGTCACGACGCCGTAGAGCACCGCGCCGAACGCCGCGGCAGCCACGGTGCCGATCGCGTACTCGGCGGTGCTCATGCCTTCCTCGGCGGCCGCGAACCGCCGCAGGCGTATCCGGATCCGGGCCGACCGGATCGATGCGGATCGCAGGGTGGTGCGCATCGACCCGCGAAACCTGACCATCGATCTCGCGATCCTGAGTTTCACCACCTCCGGCGACAGTCCGCGGCTCGGCCGTGGCGCCTGCGACACCCCGGTACGCGCTCGCGCCCGCCCTGGCAGGCGTCGCGCCGACGGCAGTACGGTCGTATTCCCCACCATTCGCACCGTTCACCCCTCCTATTCGCGCCCGCGCGGCATCTCCGCGCGGGCAGGTCTCACTGTTCACAGCAGTCCGCCATCGAGAACACGCCCCGCCAGGCCGATCACCACCGGGACGATCCCGAGGCACAGGAAAGCGGGGAGAAAGCACAGGCCGAGGGGACCGCCGATCAGCACTCCCGCACGTTCCGCACGCGCCGCCGCCGCGTCCTCGATCGCACCGCGGCGCTGTTCGGCCAACTCGCTGATCGCCACCGCGAGCGAAGACCCCGAACGCGCCGACCGGCGGGCCATCCGCGCCAGCGACTCCACCTCCGCGGCCACCCGTCCGTCGCGCGCGTCCGCCGCCGCGCGCTCCCAGGCCATCGTGGCATCCGAGCCGAGCGCGAGCAGGTCGGCCGCGTGCGTCAGCGCGGACCCCAACGCGCCGGGCGCGGTCCGCGCCACCGCCCGCGCGGCCACCGCCATCGGCAATCCGGCCCGCAGGCAGGCGGCGAACAGGTCCAGCACCGAGGCCACCGCCAGCGGATCGTCGCGCGCCGCCCGCCCCTTCGCCACACCCCATTCGCCCACCTCGCTTCGCAACCCGCGCATGCGCCGCACCACCGCCACCCGCCCCGGCAGCATCAGCAGCGCACAGGCGACCAGCACGAGCGACACCGCCACCGCATACCTCCCGACCGATTCCGCTCGTCCCCGCATACCGAGAGCCGACTCCCCCGATGGATTCGGCGCTGCCTCCGCCCCGCTGATTCGTCGCACCGCCATACCCGCGCCCGGGTGCCGGGTTCGATTCCGGTGGTTCGGAATTCATGCCACTGCCTTTCCGGTGATGGCGTCGGCCCAGAGCAGGCCGGTGCAGACGAGCGCGGCGCCGAGTGGGAGCAGGATCGTGCCCGCGGCGGAGTGGAACAGCACGGTCAGCGGGGTCGCGCCCATGAGTTGGCCGAGGCCGATGCCGAGCAGGGGTAGGCAGGCGAGCACGCAGGCGGTGGCTCGGGCTCCGGCCATCGCGGCCGAGGTCCTGGCGCGGAAACGGATTCGGCCAGACAGGTCGGTGCGGGCCGCGGACAGCAGTTCGGCGAGCGCGAGTCCGTGGTGTTCGGCCAGTCGCCATGCTTCGGCGACACGATCCAGTTCGGTGGACAGGACCGTTCCCGGACGACGCAGACCGTCGGCGCCGGTGCCGCCGAGCCTGCTGCGCGCCGCCGCGACCGCGAATGCCTGTGCGGCAACACCTTCGACCTCCGCGGCGGCGACGTGAGCCGCCGCGCTCGGATGCGCGCCGATTCGCAGTTCGCCGACGATTGCTTCCAAGGCGTCGAGCAGCCGTGCGCGTTCGATGGCGCTGTTTCGCTCCCGGCGCGAGCGCCGCCACCGGTACGCGCTCGTACCCGCCACCGCGACGGCGGCGACCGACGCACCGAGACCGAACGCGCTCACGAACACGAGGCCCGCGACGGCGACGACCGGAACCGACAATGCCCGCGGAATACGCGGAACCGAACGCCGCGAACCGAATACGGCCGCCCGCCGACGCTCGACCAGCGGCCGCGCCGCGACGACCGACGCCGAGGCCAGGCACAAGAGGGCGAGAACCGAGGCCGTCATGCGCTGAATCCGCCCGTCTCGACGCCGACGCCGTCTTCGGTTCGCCTGCCTACCTGCACCGGCCGTGGCTCGACGGCTCGATTCCGACGCCGCGCGGACGATTCGACCAGCACGCCGCCCGGCTGCTGATCGGCATCGCAGTGGAAAAGCACCGACGCCGAAGACACCGGCACGGAAAGCGACGAGGACGACACCGTCAGCGCCCTGTCCACCGACGTTGCAGCCTCCCTCCCGGAGTCGAAAACCGTCGCCGTCATTCGTCGCACCTGTCCGCGAGCAGTTCGGCGAGTCGATCGGCGGCCGGGGCGTCGGTACCGTCGGCGCGCCACGCGGGCACGATATGGACGTGCCCCTGTCCGTCGCGGTCGAGCACACCGAGTTCGCGCAGGCCGCGGGAACCGTCGGGCCTGCGGTGGACGTGCAGGACGACCTGTACCGCCGCGGCGAGTTGACTGTGCAGGGCCGGTCTGTCCATGCCGCCGAGTGCCGCGAGCGCTTCGAGCCGGGCGGGCACCTCGCGTGGAGAGTTGGCGTGCACGGTACCCGCGCCACCGTCGTGACCGGTGTTCAGCGCGGTGAGCAGGTCGACCACTTCCGCGCCGCGCACTTCGCCGACGACGATGCGGTCGGGCCGCATGCGCAGGGCCTGGCGGACGAGATCGCGGACGGTGACATCGCCGACGCCTTCCACATTCACCGTGCGCGCCACCAGCCGCACCACGTGCGGATGCGGCGGTGCGAGTTCGGCGGCGTCCTCCACACAGATGATGCGCTCGGCCGGGGCGACCTCGGCGAGCAAGGCCGACAGCATGGTGGTCTTTCCGGCGCCGGTGCCGCCGACGACCAGGAAGGCCAGACGTGCCCGGATGACGCGCCGCAGTAGCCGCATCGCGTCGGCGGGTATCGATCCGGCGGCGGCGAGCGCGTCGAGGCCCTGGGTGGCTGGGCGGAGCACGCGAAGCGACAGGCAGGTGCCGCCGTGGGCGATCGGGGCGAGGACGGCGTGCAGCCGAACTCCGAACGAATCACCGAGCGCCGCTTCGGTTCCCGACAGCCGACCGTCGACCCACGGTTGCGCGTCGTCGAGTCGGCGGCCCGCCGAGGAGGCCAACCGCTGCGCGAGCCGACGCACGGCGGCCTCGTCGGGGAAGGTGACCGCGGCCTTCTCCAGTCCGCGTCCGCGATCCACCCACACCGCGTCGGGCGCCGTGACCAGCACGTCGGCCACCTTCGAGTCGTGCAGCAGTGGTTCGAGGACGCCTGCGCCCGTCATCTCGGTCTGGAGCAGCCGCAGTGCGCGCAGCAGGTCGGTGTCGCCGAGGACTCCGCCCGCTTCGGCGCGGATGGCCGCCGCGACCCGCGCCGGATTCGGTTCACCCGCTTCGCCCGCGAGCCGCTCGCGGACCCGGTCGAGCAGTTCCCCGGTGACGACGCCGCTCATCGCACGTCTCCCGACGCCGCCCGCATGCGACACCGAGGACAGGTCGCGTCCGTGCCGGGTGCGGTACGGGCGGGCAAATCCGGAAATATCGGCCGCCATGCGTTTTTCATCACATCGGACACCCGTGTCGAATGACAGCGATGCCGCGCGACTCGCTCACTCGAATTCATCACGCCACCTGCGCCGTCGACGCGCTGAGCACAGAAAGCACGGCATCGGCCGCCCGACACAGCGGACCGCGCCGCAGGGTGAGCCCGCCGCGTTCCAGGCGGGCGGCCAAACCCGCTTCGGCGCGGATCGCCGCGAGCAGGGGCAGATCGAGCAGTTCGGCGACCTCGCCGCCGCGCAATCCACCGGGCGCTGGCCCTCGAACTATCAACCCCTGATTGGGATTTCGATGACGGATATACGTCGCGACCGCTTCCGCCGCGGCGACCGCGCGCAGCCGCGCCGGGACCACGAGCGCGACGAGATCGGCGCAGTCGAACATCTGATCCGCGTGTGGCCCGCGCTCTCCCGACACGTCGCAGATCACGAGATCGCCTGCGGCACGGCCTGCTTCGACTACGGCACGGACGGCGGCCGGTGCGACGGCGCCCGGCAATCGACCGGCACCGCCGCGCCCACTGGCCAGCACGACCAGGCCGGGGGCGGCGGCGGGCAGCGCATCGTGCAGCGCGGCCGCGGAGACTCGCCCCTCCTCGACCACCAGATCCGGCCAGCGCGATCCCGCTGCGGATTCGATACCGAGCAGCAGGTCGAGGCCGCCGCCGAGGGGTGCTCCGTCGACCAGGACGGTGTCGCGGCGGAACCGCAGCGCGGCCGATCGCAGCGCCGTGGCGGCGGCGAGCACGGAGGCTCCCGCACCGCCGCAGGCGCTCGCCACGGCGACGACGACGCCGTCTCCCGCGCGCGTTTCCGCGTGCTCAGCAAACTTCTCGATAAGCCCGACGGCGGCGCCGGGAAGGGCCGTCACACACTCCACCCCGACGGCCGCCGCGGCCTGCCAATCGGACAGGCCCGGCTCGCCTTCGGTGACCATGACGACGCCGATCCGGCGGACATATCCGGCCTCGGCGCAGCCGCGGGCGGCGGTTGTGTCGAGGATCACCAGCGGGGCGGCCGCCCAGGTATGACGACCGACCGGTAGCTCTCGTTCCTCGAGTTCACGCTCGGCGGCCGCCGCGATGCGACGCACCTCTTCGCGCAGCCGACCGCCCCCGATGAGGACGAGAGCCGGGCGTTTCGCGACCATCCGCTCTGGTAGGAGATCCATGCAGGTCAGCGTGTCCGATTACGGAGCACCGCGACAGCGCCGATATACCGAATGTGGATAACTCGCGGGGTGTGGATGAATCGGAGGGCCGAGAAAGGGGCCATCCGTGCCCGAAATAGAGGACGGCCCCAGCCGGGGGGGGAGGAGGCTGGGGCCGTCGGGTTCAGCCCCGGGGGGTCGGGCTGAACGCGCCTGGACTATGTCCAGGTGCCAGCAATACTACACCCATATCCCGGCGGGAACGCAAGTCCGTCGCGGGAGAACTTTGAGCGCGTCGGCGAGCCTGCATCTCGCCGGCAAACTCTCGGAGGCAACGAGACACGCGCGGGCGGGTCGCATCAGCGCCCGCATCCTTCGGGCGCGGCGGCGGGCACCGCATATCCTGAACGGGTGACGGGTGAGGGCGACCACGAATCGGCTCATGACCGGACCGCGCGCAGCACGGCGGCTCCGGACCAACCTTCCGGCGGTGGCGGGCGGGTGGCCGCCTTCTTCGATCTCGACAAGACGGTGATCGCGAAATCCAGCGCGTTCGTGTTCAGCAAGCCGTTCTTCGCGCAGGGCCTGATCAACCGACGCGCCGTATTGGAAAGCAGCTACGCGCATTTCCTGTATCTGCTGTCGGGCGCGGACCACGACCAGATGGAACGGATGCGCGCGCATCTGGCGAGCATGTGCGCGGGCTGGGACGTCCAACAGGTGAAATCCATTGTGGCCGAGACCTTGCACGATCTGGTCGACCCGCTGATCTACGCCGAGGCGGTCGACCTGATCGCCGATCACAAGATCCGCGGCCACGATGTGGTCATCGTCTCGGCCTCCGGCGACGAGATCGTCGCGCCGATCGCGGCGGCGCTCGGCGCGGCACACACCGAGGCCACCCGGATGGTGGTCGAGAACGGCAAGTACACCGGCGACGTCGAGTTCTACTGCTACGGCGAAGGCAAGGTCACCGCGATCGAAAAGCTGGCCGCGAGTGAGGGTTACGACCTCTCGCGCTGCTACGCCTATTCCGATTCGGTGACCGACGTGCCGATGCTGAGCGCGGTCGGGCATCCGACGGCCGTCAACCCGGACCGGAGCCTGCGCCGCGAGGCGATGGCGCGGGGTTGGCCGATCCTCACCTTCTCCAATCCGGTGTCGCTGTGGGCGCGGCTGCAGACGCCGTCCTCGACCACGGTCGCGGCCACCGCCGCGGTGAGCGTCAGCGCGCTGCTCGCGGGTGCGATCACCTACCGGATACTGCGCGGTCGCCGCTGAGTTGCCGCCCCGCGAACGCGCTGCGTCGCGGGCGCGATTGAACCATGAAACGCCGAGCGACACGCCCTGTTTTCCGGCCTTTACCGGCCCTTGAAGTGAGGCCGGTCACAGTGGTAGAAAGGTAGCTACGGAAGGACGGACGGCCAAGGCCAGACCGGAAGAGAAGGTTTCGTCTCCCGACCCACCCTTCCCAGCACGGACACCAGGCACCCACGCGGAGCACGCCGCGACAAGGGCAGAAGCGTTGTGGGCCTGCGAGATTCGATATCCGGCGGCGAGAGCCTCGCACAGGTTGCGGGGATTAACCGGCGGGAATCGGAGAACCGCCGAGGCCGAAGAACACAACCCGAACAGCACGCTTGGTAACCGGGTAGTCCGTGCTAGCGGGCGGTGAGGTCATCGAAGACAACGCCGCCCGCTTCGATGTGTCCGGCCCTATCCGGCCGCCGAATCGGCGATGGACGTGGCCTCGCGCGCACCGTCCTCGAGTGCGCCGCAGCACAGGATCGCCCAACCTCCCACCCCCTCCGGGTCACCCGAGGCGAATCCGGCGGCCGCGTCCGCATACGCCTGCCGCCGACGCAGCCAGAACACCTCGGGAACCCCGAGCGCGTGCGGATCCAGCCCACTCGCCACCGTGACGAGCCGCGACGCCGCGCGCGCCACCAGGCCGTCGCCGGTGCCGAAGGGACGCAGCGCGAGCAGCTCGCCGTGCACCACCGCCGCCACAACGGGAGCGGGCGCCGCGGTGGCCAATACGGTCTGGGCCAGCAGGTCCAGGCGCTCGGAGACCCCGATCTCGGCCCTCGGCCTACCGAGACTCCGCTCATCGGGAACCAGGTCGGCGGCGGCGAGCAGATGCAGTCGCGCCAGCGCTTGCAGCGGTGCGCGCTGCCAGATCCCGACCAGATTGCGCAGCGCGTCACCGTCGAGCGCCTGACCGATACGCAGCGCCCCGGCGAGAATCGGGTCGGCGACCCGGCCGTCGACGGGGATGTCGGTACTTCCGCCGTCGACGGCCGCCGAGGATCTGGCCGCCCGCACCGCGGCCTCGGCGGCGGTGGTCGGCCAACCCCGCCGGTTCGCGCGATGCCGGTGCACGGCGGCGAGCGCGTCGCGGGCGCGGTCGGCGGCGTCGCGCACACCGGGCAGGTCGACTAGGGGCTGTAGCGGGTCGGTCACGGGTTACGAGGCTAGCGACCCGGCGCCGGTGACCCGGCACTCAACCCGCCACCAGCCCCCGTCCCGGTATGGCGTCGAGCAGTCCGCGCGTGTACTCCTCGCGCGGATCGCCGAACACCTGCGCGGTCGGCGCGGCCTCGACCACCTTCCCCGCACGCATGACCAGGACCTCGTCGGCGATCCGGCGCACCACGGCGAGATCGTGGGAGATGAACAGGTAGGAGAGTCCGAGTTCGGCCTGTAGGTCGTTGAGCAGGGCGAGGATCTGCGCCTGCACGAGCACGTCTAGCGCCGAAACCGCTTCGTCGCAGATCACCACCTCCGGCGACAGCGCGAGCGCCCGCGCGATCGCGACCCGCTGACGCTGCCCGCCGGAAAGCTCGTTGGGGTAGCGGCGCATGACCGAACTCGGCAGCGACACCTTGTCGAGCAGTTCGCACACCATGTCGCGCCGCTGGCTCGGGGTGCCGATCCGGTGGGTGCGCAGCGGTTCCTCGATGGTGCGGTAGATCGAGTACATCGGATCGAGCGACCCGTAGGGGTCCTGGAAGATCGGCTGCACGCGACGGCGAAAGGCGAAAGCCGCCTTGCGATCCAGCGTCGCGACCGCGCGACCGTCGAATTCGACCGCGCCCGAGGTCGGTTCGAGCAGACCGAGCGCCATCTGCGCGACCGTCGACTTCCCCGAGCCGGATTCGCCGACGATCGCGAGGGTGGTGCCGCGTCGCAGCCGGAACGACACGTCGTCGACGGCGGTGAGTCCGGTGGACCGCCACGGCGTCGCGCCGCGAATTCGGAAGACCTTGGTGAGATTTCGCGCGACCAGTGGATCGGCGTCGCCGTCGGCCGTCGCTACCTCGACGGCTCGCTCACGCACCGCGATCCGCTCGCGATCGGCGGACCTGCGCCCGGCAGCCAAGGACGGCGCGGAATTCACCAACTTCTTCGTGTAGGCATGCCTCGGGTCGCGCAGGATGTCCGCGGCCGGACCGGATTCCACCACGCGGCCGCGATACATCACGACCAGGTGTTCGGCGCGTTCGGCGGCCAATCCGAGGTCGTGGGTGATGAGCAGGACCGCGGTGCCGAGTTCGGCGGTGAGTCCGGCGAGGTGGTCGAGGATCTGCCGCTGCACGGTGACGTCGAGCGCCGAGGTGGGTTCGTCGGCGATCAACAGCGCGGGCCTGCAAGCCAATCCGATGGCGATGAGCGCGCGTTGGCGCATCCCGCCGGAGAATTCGTGCGGGTATTGATTGACCCGGCGTTCGGCATCGGGCATACCCGCTTCTTCGAGCAGCTCGACCGCTCGACGTCGCGCCGCCTTGCCTTTGGCGATGCCGTTGGCCTCCAGGGTTTCGGTGATCTGGAAGCCGATCTTCCACACCGGATTCAGGTTCGACATCGGGTCCTGCGGCACCAGCCCGATTTCGCTGCCGCGCACCGCTACGATCTGCTTCTTCGATGCCTTGGTCAGGTCATTGCCGTCGAAGACGATCGATCCGGCCGTGATCTCGCCGGTGCCGGGCAGCAGGTCGATGATGCTGTGCGCCGTCGTGGTCTTGCCCGACCCGGATTCGCCGACGATCGCGACGGTCTGGCCCGGGTACACGGTGAGCCCGACATCGCGCACCGCGGGCACGCGCTCACCGTCGGAGGTGAAGCAGACCGTAAGATTTTCGATCTCGAGCAGTGGGCGATCCGACATCGCGCTCACCTCCGTTTCGTCCGCGGATCGAGCGCGTCACGCAGGGCGTCGCCGAGCAGGATGAAACTCAGCACGGTGAGCGCCAGCGCCGTGGCGGGATAGAACAGAATCGGTGAGCCGCCGCGCAGCTGCACCTGATTGGTGTTGATGTCCGAGCCCCAGGACACGATGGTGCGCGGCAGCCCGACGCCGAGATAGGACAGTGTCGCCTCGGCGACGATGAACGCCCCGAGCCCGATGGTCGTCACCACGATCAGCGGGCTCGCGGCATTCGGCAGGACGTGCCGCAACAGGATGCGCCCGCGCGAGACCCCGAGCGCGGTGGCGGCCTTCACGTATTCGCTGTTCTTGGCTTCGATCACGGCGCCGCGGGCGATCCGTGCGGCCTGCGGCCAGGTGAACGCGACAAGGATCAGGATCACCGTCCAGATGGTGCGCTGATCGAGCAGCTGCATGATGACGATCGCCGCGAGAATCATCGGGATGGCGAAGAAGATCTCCGCGATCCGCGAGATTATCGAGTCGAGCACACCGCCGTAGAAGCCCGCCAGTGCGCCGAGAACTCCGCCGACGAGCAGGAACAGCGTGGTGGCGCCGAGTCCGCACAATACGGAGGCCCGCGCGCCGTGGACGGTGCGCGCGTAGATGTCGCACCCCTGCCTGTCGAAGCCGAACGGGTGGCCGGGTTCGCGCGGGTGCATGCTGAAATCGCCGTTGCAGTAGCGCGGATCCTGGTCGGTGAACAGACTCGGCCAGATCACCACGACAAGCACGAAAACGATCAGCAGCGCCGCGATCACGAACAGCGGGTTGCGCCGCAACCGGCGCCAGGCGTCGCGCCACAGACTCAGCGGCGCACCGGATTCCCGCACCCCGTCGGTGGCGAGCACTTCCACCTCGTCGGGCGGGGCGACGTAACGCTCTTGGCGCGGACGGGGTTTCGCGAACCGGTCACCCATAGCGAATCCTCGGGTCGAGTGCGGCGTAGAGCAGGTCGACGACCAGATTCGCGATCAGGAAGATCACCACGAGCACCGTCACGAACGACACCACCGTCGGCGGTTCGCCGCGCGTGATCGCCTGGTAGAGGGTGCCGCCGACGCCCGGAATGTTGAAGATGCCCTCGGTGACCACCGCGCCGCCGATCAGCGCGCCCAGATCCGCGCCGAGGAAGGTGACCACCGGGATCATCGAATTGCGCAGGATGTGCACGGTGATTACACGCGGCCTGCCGAGTCCCTTGGCGGTGGCCGTGCGCACGTAGTCCGCGGACATGTTCTCGGCCACCGAATTCCGGGTCAGCCGAAGCACATAGGCGAAGGACAGCGAACCAAGGACGAAGGCGGGCAGGAGCAGTTCGGACACGCTCGCGCCGCCGGTGACCGTCACCGGTGCGATACCCCATTTCACCCCGAACAGGAATTGGGCGAGGAATCCGGTCACGAAGATCGGTACCGCGATGATGACCAGGCTCACCACCAGCAGGGTGGAATCGAAGAGCCTGCCTTTGCGCAGTCCGGCGATCAGGCCGAACAGCACGCCGAACACGCCCTCGATCAGCACCGCCAGGAGCGAGAGTTTGATCGTGACCGGGAAGGCGCGCGCCAGCTCGTCGCGCACCGGGCGACCGGAGAACGCCGTGCCGAAATCGAGGGTGACTATGCCTTTCAGATAGAGCAGGTATTGCACGAGGAACGGTTCGTCGAGGTGGTAGCGCGCCCGGAGTTGGGCCTCGACGGCCGGTGTCATCGGTTTGTCGCCCGCCAGCGCCCGAATCGGGTCGCCGGGGATGAGGAAGACCAGTGCGTAGATGAGCAGGGTGGCCCCGAGGAAGACCGGGATCATCTGGAGTAGTCGCCGCAGGATGTACCACGCCATGAGGGATCGGGCTCCGCGACTACTTCTCGATGTTCTCGAAGTCGAACAGGCCGTTCCAGGCGAGTTCGGCCTTGCCGACCCGATCCGAACGACCCGCGGCTCCCTTGTAGTCGAAGACCGGGATATCGGCCATATCCGCGAACAGCAGCGCCTGCGCCTGCGCCACGATCCGGTGCGACTCCTCCAGTGTCGGCGCGGCCAGCGCGGCATCGAGCAGGCGGTCGAATTCGGGATCCGCGTAGCCCACGTTGTTGGTGTCGGAGTAGCTGTAGTACTGCGAGGTAAGGAATTGCAGCATGGTCGGGTAGTCGCCCTGCCAGCCGTGTCGGAACGCCTTGCCGATGGTCTTCGCGTCCACCAGGTCCCTGACGGTCTTGAAGGTCGGGTACGGCACGCCGACGGCGTCGATGCCGAGGGTGTTCTTGACGCTGTTGGCCACGGCCTCGATCCACGCCTGATGTCCGCCGTCGGAGTTGTAGGCGATTTCGAAGCGACCCGACCACGGCGCGATGGCATCGGCCTGCGCCCACACCCGTCGCGCCTCCTCCGGGTTGTATTTCAGCACTTCGGAACCGGGCAGGTTCGGGTCGAATCCGGGCAGCGTGCTCGCGGTGAAATCGCGGGCGGGCATCCTGGTGCCGTTGAAGATGGTCTGCCCGATCTGCTCGCGGTTGATGGCAAGGGAGATGGCCCGCTTGCGCAGTAGACCCTCCTGGCCGCCGAAATGCGGGACGTTCGGCTGTACGCCGATGAGCCCGTTCTGTGCCGTGGGAGCGAGGATCGCCCGATCGCCGAGGTCGGCGCGATAGGTGGTCAGCGCACTGTCGGGAATGGTGTCGAGGGCGTCCAGATTGCCCGCGAGCAGATCGGAGTACGCGGTGTCGAAGGACTGGTACATCACGAAGCGCAGGCCCTTGTTCTTCGCGGGCCGCCCGCCCCGGTAGTCGGGATTGGGCACGAGGTCGATCTTGACGTTGTGCTCCCACGCGTCGTTACCCGCGAACTTGTATGGCCCGTTGCCGATCGGGTTCTCGCCGAACGCCTTCATGTCCTTGAACGCCGCCTCCGGCAGCGGATAGAAGGGCGCGTAGCCGAGTGCGGTCTCGAAATCGATGGACGGCCGTTTCAGCTCGACGGTGAACGTGTTGTCGTCGACGACCCGCAGGCCCGACATGGTCTGCGCGGTTGGCTGATTCGCCGAGACCTCGTCGAAGCCGACGATGGGGCTGAAGACATAGCTCTGCAACTGCGCGTTGGCGCCGAGTGCGCCGTAGTTCCACGCGTCGACATACGACTTCGCGGTGACGGGGGTGCCGTCGGAGAATGTCCATCCGCTCTTGATCGTGATGCGGTAGGACTTCCGGTCGCTCGAGGTGATCGACTCGGCCATCTCGTCGTGCGCGGCGCCCTTGTTGTCGTAGTACTTCAGGCCCGCGAACAGGCGATCGACCACACGGCCGCCCTGATTTTCGTTGGTATTGGTCGGCACGAGCGGATTCTGCGGCTCGCCGCCGTTGACGGTGACGACGTCGGGATCGACGGGATCGCTCGACGAACAGGCGGCCAGGCCGAGGCCCGCGGCGAGCAGCACCGCCGTCGCGTACGCGGTAGCTTTGCGAAAAATCAACGCGCCCTCCCGATTTCGACAGTATTGCGGACCGGACGGGCCCGATCCGAGCCCGCGCGCCCCCGACTCGACTCCACCCGACGACGCCTCGGAGATTAACCATCCGAGCCGACGACTGTCACCCGCTCGGCCCCGACTATGACACTTATTACCAAAGCGGCAACTTAGCCGAAACAGGTCGATGATCATCGGGAAACGACCGATCCCCGACGGTGCGCGACGCACCGGCGACAAGCGGTTCGAGCCCGGCGCCGAGCTTCCGCGGGCCGGGTACGCGAACCGGGTTCCCGAGTTGTCGATCCCGGTGATCGACGTTGACTACTGTCGACACGACAGCGTTCGCGCGAACGACCCGCGCCAAGGTTCCGTGGAAAGAAGTGACGAGATGACCGATATCAGCGCCGATCACAGTGCCTCGTACCCTCCCTCCGCCGAGTTCGCCGCGCAGGCGAACGCCGACCAGTCCTGGTACGAACGCGCCGCCACCGACCGCGAAGCCTTCTGGGCCGAACAAGCCGGACGCCTGCACTGGCACGAGCCATGGAATCAGGTCCTGGACTGGAGCGACGCCCCCGTCGCCAAATGGTTCCTCGGCGGGAAACTCAATGTCGCCTACAACTGCGTCGACCGCCACGTGCTCGACGGCCACGGCGACCAGACCGCCATCCATTTCGTCGGCGAACCCGGCGACACCCGCGCCATGACCTACCGAGACCTGCTCGCCGAGGTCTCCCGCGCCGCCAACTACCTCACCGAACTCGGTCTGGTGGCCGGTGACCGGGTCGCGATCTACATGCCGATGATCCCCGAGGCCGTCGTCGCCATCCTGGCCTGCGCCC
>NZ_JADMLG010000024.1 GCF_015674855.1 Nocardia bovistercoris
CGCGTCCCAGCGTTCGAGACAACGCGACGCAGGAGCAAGTCTCGAACGCTGGGACGCGAGACCCCCAGGGCCGCGAACCCGCGGCGCCGAAGGCGACGCCAATAAACACAGCCGCGTCAAACCATTGGGTAGCCATACATCCGGATCGCCCGGCGCCCCCGCATCCGTGCTCACGGCCACCGGTCGACGCCGCCGACGCCACCCCCACCGGACTCCGGCGCACCATGCCCAAGGCGCAGGCTCCGGCGTCGCACCACCGCCCGGCTCGCGCTCTCACAGTGCCGTGCGCTTCCTACTTCGGTGGGAATCGCCGAGTGAGCCAGTCGGTCACGAAGGTCAGCACCTCCGGCGACACCGTGGTCTCGATGACGGCGTACTCGCTCGGGTTTCCGCTGGCGCTCGGCTGCATCAGATGGTTGAGGCCCGCGAAGGTGTGCACCGTCGAATCCGGGCCCGCAGCAAGCAGGTCGCGCATCGGCTGCTCGTTCTGGGCGGGCAGCACCTGCAGGTCGGACCCGCCGAAGAAGGCGAGCACCGGGATGCGCAGCGCGGACAGCGCGGGTGCCGGATCGTATCGGATGAGCGCGGCGAAATACGGGGTGATCTGTGCGTCGACCTGGGCGTCCGGTACCCGCTTGTCCGCGGGCGCGGCGGCGTTGGCGCGTTTCAGGAATGCCTTGGCGCCTTCGACATCGCCCGCGCGCAGCAGCCGCGACATCTCGGCGGTGTTGGCGACCTCGGTGTCGATGTCCTGCGGGGTGGCTCCGTTGGCGGCCATGATGACCTTGGTCTGCTCGACGAGCACATCGGAGCCCGGCACCGAAGGACCGGCCATGAGCACCGCGAACGCGACGCCGCTTTCGGGCGCGGCGGCGACCAGCGGCGCCAGGTAGCCGCCTTCGCTGTGGCCGAAGAGTCCGACGCGCGCGGGGTCGATATCGGTGCGGGCGCGCAGGAATCGCACACCTGCCGCCGCGTCACCGGCGAGGTCGGTGTAGTTCGCCTGACCGAGATCGCCGCCGGTGCCGCCGATTCCGCGGTCGTCGGTGCGCAGGACGGCGTAGCCCGCGCGGGTGAGGGTGTCGGCGAACAGCAGGAAGGGCTTGTGCCCCATGATCTCCTCGTCGCGATTCTGCGCGCCACTGCCGGTGATCATGAGCACAGCGGGGAACGGTCCCGGCCCCTGCGGGGTGGTGAGCGTGCCCGCGACGGTGAGATCGCCGCTGCGATAGGTGACATCCTCGGACCGGTACGGATACGGGGGTTTCGGCTCCTGCGGACGCGACGGACCCGCTACCTTCCCGCGTTCGAAGCTCACCGGGAAGCTCTGCCCCGACTGGCTGAGATCGCCGGTGATGCGTTCGGATTCGTACCGGCCGCGGAACCTCGGATCGCCGGGGATGTTCGGGATCGCGAATTCGACGGCGGTCCGATCGGATTTCACGTCCCGCAGCGGCACCGCCGTGAGGCCCTGCGCGGGAATATCGATGGTGGCGGTGCCGTCGCCCGCGAAACTCACCCCGATCTCGAGCGGCTGCCCCGGCACCTGGACGGCGCCGTGCCAGTCGCCCTCGGTCGGATCGGGAGGATTCTCGTCCGAGGAGCAGGCCGCCACCGCGACGGCGGCCACGAGGGACATGGTGCAAGTGATCAGTCGCCCGGTGCGCATACCCGCCACGCTACTTGGGCGCCGGCATCGGCCGAATCCCGCTCGGGTCGCGGGGCGTGTACCCCGGCGGGACGCCTCGGGGCGCCGTCAGAGCCCGCGCGCGTAGCGGATGTCGGCGGCGATGGCCTCCAGATCCATTGCCAGGCCGGGGTCGCGCCGCATGGCCTCCCTGAACTCCTCCAGCGCGTCGTCGACACTGGTGCGGCGAGCCATCGAGATCAACTGGCCGCGCACGTACTCCGCGAGCGAGACGCCCGCCGCCCCCGCGCGACAGCCGAACCGGTCGAGCGCGTCGGCGGGCAGGTCGTAGGTGTCGGCGAGGGCGGCGGCGTCGGCGTCCCACTCGCAGCCGAGTTCACGGCCCTGGGAACGCAGGAAATCCACGACGGCGTCGTCGGGAACCCGCGTCCGCGCGCGGGCGATCAGTTCCGCCCGCAGGTAATCGGTCACGGCCATGCCCGCCGCACGGGCGCGGCGGCGCAGGACATCGGCCGATTGCGCGGGCAGATCCTCGATTTCGATGAGTGCCATGCCGGCCAGCGTAGACCTCGACCGGTCAGCCGAAGAAGGCTTCGGCCTCGCTGTATCGCGATTCGGGTACGCGTTTGAGCTGTTTGGTGGCCTCCGAGAGCGGCACCAGGTCGATGGCGGTGCCGTGCAGGGCGACCATCTGCCCGAAACTGCCCGCGTGCACCGCTTCCGCGGCGTGCAATCCGAAACGGGTCGCGAGCACGCGGTCGTAGGGCGTCGGGCTGCCGCCGCGCTGCACGTGGCCGAGGACGGTGGTGCGCACCTCCTTGCCGATACGGCGCTCGATCTCGGAACCGAGTTGTTGCGCGACCCCGGTGAAGCGTTCGTGGCCGAATTCGTCGATCCCGCCCTCGCGCAGCGCGAATCCGGATTCCGGCGCGGGATGCGAACCTTCGGCGACCACACAGATGAAGTGTTTGTCGCCGCGCTGGAATCGGCGCTTGATCAGCGCGCACACCTCGTCGACGTCGAAGGGCACCTCGGGTACCAGGGTGAGGTGCGCGCCCGCGGCCATGCCCGCGTTGACCGCGATCCAGCCCGCGTGCCGCCCCATGACCTCGACCAGCATGACGCGCTGATGCGATTCCGCGGTGGTGTGCAGCCGGTCGATGGCCTCGCTGGCGATGCTGAGGGCGGTGTCGTGCCCGAAAGTCACGTCCGTGCAGTCGATGTCGTTGTCGATGGTCTTGGGAACGCCGACCACGGGCACGCCCTCGTCGGACAGCCAGCTGGCCGCGGTGAGCGTACCTTCGCCGCCGATCGGGATCAGCGCGTCGATCCCGTTGTCGTCGAGGGTCTGTTTGATCCTCGGCAGCCCGCTGCGCAGGACGTCGGGATTGGTGCGCGCCGTGCCGAGGATGGTGCCGCCCTTGGTGAGCAGCCGGTCGGTGCGGTCGTCGTTGAGGATCTGGATCTTGCGATCCTCCAGTAACCCGCGCCAACCGTCCTCGAAGCCGACGATAGCGTCTCCGTAGCGACCGTTCGCGGTGCGAACGATGGCGCGGATGACCGCGTTCAACCCAGGACAGTCTCCGCCTCCGGTCAGGACTCCGATGCGCATGCCGGATATCTTGCCCCGTCCGGCATGCCCGCCTGCCTGCGCCCCCGTGAACCTTGGGTAACCAGCTGCGCTCACCGTTGCTCTCCGGATTCGTCGGGTGTGTGGATGGTGTGCTCTCCAGTGTCGGGGCAAGTCCGCCCGCGCGAAACCGGAGCGCTGCGCGGGTAGCCGAAATTCCGCGCCGACCGGCGGTGGGACCGCACGGACGATCGGGCGAACCGAGCCCGAACGGCGTGGGGGCGCCATGAATTCGGCTCCCGAGCGCCGCCCGTCAGTAGAGGTAGACGACCGCGTTCTCGCCGCCCTCGCAGGTGACGAAGTCGGCGCCCGCGACACAGTGCATCGTGTATTCGCGGCCGTTGACCGGGCTGGTCGCGGACACCTCGTGCTCGCCGCCCGCGTCACCGGCGGCGGCGCCGTACGCGGTGCGGACCGCTTCCGCGAACGGGCAGCTGGTCACTGCGGTGCCGACCGCCGACGCGGTGAACCGGCCCGCCGCCGGTTCGGTGGTCGTGCAGGCCCGCGCGCCGTCGGGCAGTCGGATGCCGGTACTCGGCACCGGCGAGGGTTGCTCCGCCCCGCCGCCGCGCACCACCCACCCGAGCACCCCCGCGACGATCGCCGCGGCCGCGAGCACGAGTAACCAGATCAGCCTGCGTCCGCGCCGCGCTCGGGCAGGCGCGGGCGCGGCACTCGCGAGCGCGGACCGCTCCATGGTGACGGCCGTCTCGTCCACCCGCCCGTGCGGGACGCCGCCGAACTGTCCGGGCGGCACGATCCGCGACTGCGCTCGCCGACGCTGCCCCGGCATACCCGCCGCCCGCGCGTCGAACGAGGCGACGGCGGGAGCCGGAATCGTGGGCCGAGCGGCATTCATATCGACCGTCACCGGGTCGCCTCCCGCCATCGGGCCGACCCGCCCCGCTGTCTGCGCCCCAGCCCCTGGCCGGGAAGTCGAACCGTCCCGAGCACCCGCCCTCGGACCGGTCCCCGACGAATTTCCCGCGACCGCGTCGAGACCCACCGTCGGCGCGGACGAGCCCGCGACCCCACCGGACCCGAGCGCCGCCAGATCGATCGTCGGCACCGCGTTGGAATGCGCGGGATCGTGCGTCGGCACACCCGACTGCCCCGCGTCCGACCGCGCACCTCCCGGCCCGCGCCCAGGCTCGACCTGCGGCAGACCCGACCGCGCCGAACTCGGCGACTCCGCTTGCGGCCACGACGAATTCGGCAGCGGCAGATTCGGGTGCGACGCACTCGACCGCGGCATCGCCTCGGCCGCACCGTGTGCGGGCGAGCTCACCTCGGACGGACCGGACCGCGACGGATTCGACCGCGGTGGGCCGACTTTCGACGGCGCTTCGCGAGATGTCCGTGGTCGCGGCTCGCCGTGCGACGTGCGGTGACCGCGGGGCGGGAGCGAGTCCGAATCCTGGCCCGTGCGGCGGGGATTCGGGCCGGAATCCGGTCCGCGACGGATCGCGGCGGACGCATTGTCGCCGACGGTCGGGCGAGGGACCGCGGGGCGGGCGTCGGGAGACATCGGGTTCGGGATGCGGCGGGTGGTCGAGTCGTCGGCGGGCGGGTCGGCGTGTTTGTCGCCGGGTTCGACGGACGGGAACACCACGGTCGGCGGGGCGGGCGGGCTCGCGGCGTCGCGGACCGGGGGCGCGGTGAGGGCGGCGCGGGCGGCGATGGCGAGGGCGCGCGCGGTCGGGTAGCGGTCGGCGGGATCCTTGGCCATGCCGCGCGCGACGACATCGTCCATGGCCGAGGGCAGGCCGGAGCGTTCGGCGCTCGGGCGCGGCGGCGGCGTGCTCAGGTGGGCGCGGATCAGGACGCTGATCGCGGCGGCCGGGAACGGCTGGGCGCCGGTCAGACATTCGTAGAGCACGCAGGTCAGCGAATACACGTCGGCGGTGCCCGCGACCGGGGCGATGTCGAGCCGTTCCGGGGCGATGTAGCTGTAGGAGCCAACGGCGGCGCCGGTATCGGTGAGACCGGGGTCACCGGCGGAGCGGGCGATGCCGAAGTCGGCGAGATACGCGAAATCCGAAGGCGTGACCAGGATATTCGCGGGTTTGACGTCGCGGTGCACCAATCCCTCGGCGTGCGCGGCGTCGAGCGCGGCGGCGATCTGCTCGACCACGACCACCGCGCGCAGCGGACTCAGCGCGCCCTTCTCGCGCAGCAGCGAACGCAGGTCGCGGCCGCGCACGAGCCGCATATCGATGTAGAGCACACCGTCGATCTCGCCCCAGTCGTGGATGGGGATGACATGCGGTTCGGCGAGCCGGGCCGCGGCCCGCGACTCGTGGCGGAAGCGCTGCTGGAACACCGGATCCTTCGCCAACTCGGCGGGCAGCAGTTTCAGCGCGACCACACGGTCCTTCACCGTGTCGAACGCCTCGTAGACCTCACCCATCCCGCCGCGGCCGAGCAGTGCGCGCAGTTCGTAGGGACCGAAGCGGGCACCGACCCGCGTGTCCGCGTCATCCACCCCGTTACCTCCAGCTCGCGCGGGCCGACGCTCTCCTACAGTGTTCGCCTGCCCGGCGACTCACGTTTCCTCACCACGACTTCTACCGCGTGAGCTCACGCGGCGCACCTGCCTGCGGACAGTTCGCCCAGATGCTCCGACACCAGCGCCGCCATCTTGTCGAGTGCATTCATACCATCGGAGAACGCGCCCGAATCCGGTTGCGCCGCAAAGGCCACCGCGATCTGCCCGGACGGTGTCGCGATCAGGCCGAATTGCCTGACCAGGTACTTGCCCGAGGTGTCGGGCCCCCAGCCGCCCTTGAACTCGGCGCCAGGAAACACCCCGAGGCCCCACCGGTGACTCGGCACGATCTGTTCCATGAGTTTCATCACCGTCGCGCTCTGCGCCAGACACGGCAACCGCGACGCGAAGCGGACCTGTTCGGCCAACGACCATTCGGTCTGCCCGAAGGCCGAATGCTCGGCCCGCACGCGGGTGGCCTGCACGGTGGTCTGGGTGGCGCCGCCCTCGCGCAGCACCGTTTCCACGGCCGCCGCCGCCTTCTGCGGCGAACCGAGCGCCTGCCACAGCACATCGGCGGCGGCATTGTCGGATTCGGTGATCGCGGCGTTCGCCGCGAAACCGCCGTTGGCCGGGTCGCTGCGGATCGCGGCGATGGTCAGCGGCACCTTCATCGTCGACCAGGCGGGTCCGGTGGTCCAGTTGCCGAAGGTGGCCATCCGCTGACCTCCGACCGGCATGATCGCCATACCGTAGCGCCCGCGCATGGCGCCTTGGAGCTCCTGGAAATCCGCCGCCAACGTACCGGGCAGGGTCCACGTCAATGCCGGTTCGGAGACCGCGGCGGCCTGGGTGATGCTCGTCGTGGTCTCCGCGGTCGCGTCGTTCGCGCCGTCGTCGCTTCCGCACGAGGTCGTGAGCAGCAGCGCGAGCGCGCCGACACCGAGAGCTCGCCGCCACCGACTGTCAAATAGGACTTCGCGCATCACTGTTACTGGCTCCCAGATACCCGGATCTCCGTACGGTAGCCCGCGTGTACCGCACCCGGTCCGGGCACCGTACACGCGGGCGACGACCCTCGTCCATCCGCGCGCGATCACACCCCGGGCGACCACACGCCCTCGCCCGACCGGTGTGCACGCGCATGTCAGTAGATGTAGACCACCGCGTTCTCGCCCCCGGAACAGATGACGACCTGCCCTTCGGCGACGCAGTTCATCGTGTAGGAACGACCGGTGACCGGACTGACCGCGACCACCGAACGCGGCGCGCGCGAGGACGTGGCCGCCGCCGACTCGGCGTACGCCTGCCGCACCGCCTCCGCGAACGGGCAGCTCGTCACCTCGCTGCCCGTCGCGGACTGGGTGAACGATCCGGGCACCGGCCTGCCCGTCGAACAGGTCTTGGCGCCCGCGGGCAGCGCGGCGGTGCTGGTGGACGAGGCGCTGGTGGACGACGGCGCCGACGGCGCTGCGCCGCCCGGCGTTGTGCCGCGCGGGGCCACCGCCGTCGCGGCCGGACCGGCCTGGTCCTGCACGTCGGTATCCGGCGTCGAACGCAGCATGGTCCAGCCGATCGCACCAGCGACCGCGAGCACCACGATCACCGCGGCGGTGATCAGCAGCGGCGCCGCGATCGAACGCCGCCGCGATTCCTGCCGGTACGGCGCATCGGGATAGTCGTCGGTGTAGGGGCCCTGCTCGTACTCGTACTCGCCCTGTCCCCCATAGCCTTCGGGCCCGTACGGCGCACCTGGATGCTGTTCGGGGCGGTAATCCGAATACGCCTGCGCGCCCGCGAATCCGGCGGCATCGGGATACGCACCCGGCGCCTGATACCCCGGCTCGTCGTAACTCCGGGTCTCGGCGGCATACCCGCCCTCGGGCGCGGGGTATTCCTGCGGAGCGACGTCGTGACGCAGCACGGTCGGGTCGTACTCCCGCGAACCCGGATCGCCTCGGCGCACGGTGGCGTCGTAACCCGCCGCCCCCGAATCGAAGCCGGGCGCCGCGGCGTCACCGCGAAGCACCGTGGTCTCGTAACCACTTTCGCCGCCCGCCACCGGCGCACCGCCGTAACCTCCGACATCCTCACGCCGCCCATGGCCGTCGAAACCTCGCGCACCCGAATCGTAGGCGGGCGCTTGCGGATTCCCGGGAAGCAGAGTGGTGTCGTACTCGGGCGCACCGGCCGCGTAGCCCGGCCCACCCGCGTCGTTGTACCACGCGGCGCCGTCGTGCCCCTGCGGGCTCGCCACACCCCGCAGCACCGTCGCGTCGTAGTCGCGCGCGGCCGCGTCGCCTTCCCACGCACGCTCAGGCGAACTCACGTCCTGGCGCAACACCGTCGCGTCGTAATCGCCCGTGCCCGCGTCGCGGTTCCCCGGTCCGCCGTAAGCAGGCGAGTTCAGGTCACCATGCCGCGCGGCCTCGCCGTGATCTCGCGCACCCGAATCGAATCCGGACCCGCCTCGAGCGCCTTGCCTGCCTACCGCGTCGTAGCCGAGCGCACCGGAATCGTCGCCGTGCGACCCGCCACCGAAGCCCGGCGCGCCCGCCGAATAGCTCTGCGGCTCGCCCGGGTACTCATGCGACCGCGCGTCGAATCCCTGCGGCTCCGAGCGGTATTCCCGCGTCGCGGCGGCGTGGTCATGGGGCTGGTTCGAGAAGTCTCGCGCACCCGCGAAGCCGTGCACCTCCGAGGCGTCGGCACCGCCGCCGGCGTAACCACCCGGTCCAGTCGAATACGCCTGCGCGTCGTAGCCGCGCGATTCGTTCGAGAACCCCTGCTCGTCCGCATCGAACCCTTGCGCCACCGGGCCATCGGCACCGGCATAGCCATGCGGCCCAGCCGAATACGCCTGTGCGTCGTAGCCCTGCGACTCGGCGCCGTATCCCCGTGTCGCGGCGGCGTACCCCTGCGACTCGCTCGCGAATCCCTGCGCGCCTGTGTCGAAGCTCTCCGGGGCGCGGGCCGCGTAATCGGGCGAACTGTCATAGCCGTCGGTCCCGGCCGTGTACCTCTGCGATTCACCGCGATAGTCCTGCGGATCGTCGTAGCCCTCGGGATCGCCCGCATAGCTCGGCGAGCCGGTTCCGTAGCCCTGCGGCTCTTCGTGCCCCCTCGGACCCGACGCATAAGCGTCCAACGGGGCGGCGACCGGCTCGAACCGTCGGTTCATGTCGGGTGCGGCCGCGGCGCCGTATCGCGCGGTCCGCGGCGCGGGTTCCGATGGCGCGCGCGAAATCGTCGGAGCGACGGGCGGTTGCGGTTCGGGTACGGCTGCGCCGTACTTCCGGGTCGGTGGCGCGACGGCGTCGAGCGGGCCGCTCGGCGCGGGCGGGTACGGGCCGGAAATGCTCGGTGACCACTGCGGATCCGGTGCGGAGGTCTCGGCCTCGCCGTAGCGCTGGTCCTCCGGGTACAGGTGCGCGTCGGGGAACGGGCGCATCGGCACCGGCGCGGCGGGTTCCTGCCGGGCCGACGGCAGCGGCGCGAACTGGATCTCGGTGAGATCGACGGCCGTCGCGGCGGTCGGGATGATGGAGAATTCGCCGGTGGCCTCGGGCGGGATCAGCGAACTCGCGGGCGCCACCGACTCGGTCTGCCCGAATCGGGACGGGTCGGGGGTGCGCACCACGAAGGTGGGTCCGGTCGGCGCGGGCGCCGCCGCCAACGCGATCCGCGCGGCCTGCGCCAAGGCGGCGGCCGTCGCATAGCGCTCGGCCGGGTTCTTGGCCATGCCGCGGGCGATCACCTCGTCGACGGCGGGCGAGAGACCAGGTCGCCGCTGGCTCGGACGCGGCGGCGGCTCGGAGCGATGCGCCCTGATCAGCCCGTTGATGCTCGACGCCGGGAACGGCGTGGTGCCGGTGAGGCATTCGTGCAGGACGCAGGTCAGCGAGTAGACGTCCGCGAATCCGGTGACCGCGCCGTCCGCGAAGCGTTCGGGCGCCGTGTAGATGTAGGAGGAGACCGCCCCGTTCGTCGCCACCGCCGCGTCGCCCTCGGTGTGGACGACGCCGAAATCGGCGAGGTAGGCGAAATCCGCCTCGGTGACCAGGATGTTGGCGGGTTTCACATCGCGGTGCACGAGACCTTCGGCGTGCGCGGCGTCCAGCGCGGCCGCGATCTGGTCGACGATCTTCATCGTGCGTTCCGCGGTGATCGGCCCCTGCGTGCGCAGGATGGCGCGCAGGTCGCCGCCGGGCACGAGCAGCATGTCGATGAACAGCGCGCCGTCGATCACGCCCCAGCCGTTGACGGGGACGATGTGCGGACTCCCCAACAGCGCCACGGACCGCGTCTCGCGCCCGAGGCGCTCGCGGTACGCCGGGTCGTCGGCGTACCGGCCTGGCAGCAGTTTCACCGCGACGACGCGGTTCTCGACGGTGTCGTACGCCTCGTAGACCTCGCCCATGCCGCCTCGGCCGAGCAGTGCGCGCAGTTCGTACGGCCCGAACCGACTACCGACCCTCCATCCAGGTCCGTCCACCCCGTGCAGCCTCCGTTTCCCGGGTGGCGGCATGGATCGCGGGCTACCCGTCAAACCATGGATTCTCCAGGTGCGACCACCCCGTGGTCAAACGCAAAGACGATCGCCGCGGCCCGATCCCGCAGGTCGAGTTTGCCGAAAATGTGTCCGACATGGCTTTTCACGGTCACTTCGGAGATGCCGAGCCGGGCGGCGATCTCGGAGTTGCTGCGTCCGCGCCCGATCAGTTCGAGCACTTCGTACTCGCGCGCGGTGAGTTCGCCGATGCGACTGTTCGGCGGCGGCGTGGTCGGGCGGGCGCTGCGGTAGGCCGAGAGCACCCGTCCGGTCACCGACGGGTCGAGCCACGCGCCGCCCCCCGCGACCGTGCGCACCGCGCGGATCAGATCCTCGGCGGGGGAATCCTTGAGGATGAATCCGGCGGCGCCCGCGCGCAGGGCGCCCGAAAGCAGCTGGTCGTCGTCGAAGGTGGTGAGCACGAGCACCGGCGGCGCGCCCGCGGCGGACCGCACGACGCGGGTCGCGTCGATGCCGCCGACCCGTTTCATCCGCAGGTCCATGAGCACCACATCCGGGGTGTTCGCGGCCAGCGCGGCGGGCACCTCGTCGCCGTCGGCGCATTCGCTGACCACGAATCCGTCGCGGCGGCGCAGGATGCGCCGCAGACCGCCGCGTACGAGTTCCTGATCGTCGACCACGAGCACCGCCACGGTGTCCTCGCCACCCGACGCCGTCGTCACATGCCCTCCCGCGCGGTTGTCGCGACACCCGGTATGCCGTCCCGCAATTTGGCCGAGACGCCTTGGATCAGTCCCGCCGCGCACGCCGGTGCGGCGCGGGCGGGTGAGGTGGGGAATTCGGCGCGCACCGACCAGCCGTCGTCGTCGGGCCCCGCGCCGAGTCGGCCGCCGAGCAGTTCGGCGCGCTGACGCATACCGGACACTCCCATTCCCGTACCGCGGTTACGCGCCGGACCGTGCGGCATGGTGTTGGACACGGTGAGCCGCGCGGCGTCGGAATCCACCGTCAACCGCACGGTCACGGTGGCGCCCGGCGCGTGTTTGACCACATTGGCCAGCGATTCCTGGCCGATGCGATAGAGCGCGAGCCCGACCGCCGCCGACACCGCGTCGGGATCACCGGAGATCGCGCGGCGTACGTCGAGTCCAGCGCGGACGAAATCGGCCACCAGGTCGTCCATGTCGCCGAGTCCGGGTTCGGGGGCGTGCTTGGCCGGTCCCCCGTTGTCGAGCAGACCGATGGTGCGGCGGATATCGGCCATCGCCTGCCTGCCCAGCCTTTCGGCGTCGACCAGCGCTTCCACCGCGTCGTCCACATCGCGATCGGTCTGCAGGGCGTGCCGGGCCGCGGTCAAGTGCAGCAGGGTCACGCTCAAGGAATGCGCGATCACATCGTGCACCTCGCGCGCGATCCGACCGCGTTCCCCGTCGGCGGCCTGCGCGGCGCGGATGGCCTGACTCTCCCGCTCCTGATAGAGGTATTTGCGCTGGTATTGCAACATCACCCCGACCAGCCAGCCGAGCGCGACGCCGACGGTGTACATCGGCAGACCCTGCAACCGCTGGCCGTCGACGTTCCAGTGCAGGTTCCCCACCGCGTCCAGGGCCGCCAATTCGACTATCGCGAGCAGAGCGAACAGACCGCTCCACCGTTTGGCCACGATGGCGCCGATCTCCCCCGCGACCACGACCAGGATGAACGGCGCGAAATCCGCGAAGACCGGCTGCACGAGGAACAGCCCGGTGGCGGCGAGGCCGGAGACCGCGACCAGGATCGGGCTCGGCGCGACCCCGAAGACGCAGAACAGCGGAATGCTGAGGAACAACAGGAGTATGCCGAGCAGCGGCAGCGCCGAGGGGAAGTACGCGTGCCGCTGAATCGTCGCGCCCGCGACCACGAGGACCAGCGCGCCGTCGGCGGCGATCATCACCGACGGCGGGTAGTCGAACGGCAGTTCCTCCATATTGGTGCGCACCACGCCGACCGGGTCGCGCAGGAACGCGGCGAACCGCTCGCGGATGGTCCCGCTCTCGCGGAACGGCACCTTCTGCCGCGTTCCGATGGCGTCGGTCACATCCATATGCCCAGGCTAGCCGCATTCGCGCGCCCGTCGCATCGTTCCCCGAACGGTCGCGATCTCCTACCGGAGTAGGAGATCGAATCGGGTCCCTGGCACGACGACACCCTTTCCCGGCGTCCGTAGCGTGATTCGCATCGTCGCGCGTCCCGGCACACCGGCGATACCGCGAACGCATCACGGAAAGAGCGACACCACGGAGGCTGCGCCATGTCCTGGAAAGACCATCACCTTCGCTCCGCCATCGTGCAAACCGTGCTCGACCGGGCCGCGGCCGATCCCGCCGACCCCGAGTTGTTCGCCGATCTCCCCGATCTCGATCGGCTCTTCGGCGGACCCGAAGGCTTGCTGACACATCTACGCTACCGCTGGAACAATCACCTCGCCGCCAAAACGGATCAGGCCATGACCGAAGGAAAGTCGGTCGCGGACGTCCACCTCGAGCTCTGCGCCGAACAACCGGCGCTGCGCGCGCTGCTCGACGCGCACCTGCACACCCGCGACGCGGCCTCGGCCATGGCGCGCTGAACTTCGACGACGAAGAGGAATGGGGGACGATATGTCGGACACCGCGATGCTCGAATTGACCGATATCGTCAAGGATTACCGGATCGGCACGCAATCGGTGCGCGCCCTCGACCGCATCGATCTGCGCATCGAGGCGGGTGACTTCACCTCGATCATCGGGCCGTCCGGTTCCGGCAAGAGCACCCTGCTGCATCTGCTCGGTGCGCTGGACAGCCCCGATTCCGGGTCGATTCGCTTCCGCGGTCAGGAGATCGGCGCACTCGACGAGCAGCGGCAATCCGAATTCCGCAGGCATCAGGTCGGTTTCGTCTTCCAGTTCTTCAACCTGCTGCCGACCCTCACCGCGTGGGAGAACGTGGCCATTCCGAAACTGTTGGACGGCACGGGTTTGCGCAAGGCCAAGCCGCGCGCCATGGAACTGCTCGAACGCGTCGGTCTCGCCGACCGCGCCGCGCACCGTCCCGCCGAACTGTCCGGCGGGCAGATGCAGCGCGTCGCGGTGGCGCGCGCGCTCATCATGGATCCGCCGCTGATCCTGGCCGACGAACCCACCGGCAACCTGGATTCCAAGACCGGCGCGGCCATCCTGGAACTGCTCGGCGACATCGCGCGCAACGGCAACGCGGTGGTCATGGTCACCCACGACATGGGCGCGGTCGAATACAGCGACCGGGTGATCACCCTGCGCGACGGGCGTATCGGCTCCGACGACCGCGTCGACCGGACCGGCGCGGGATCGGTGCACGCGTGATCCGCGCGGCCTGGGACCGATTGCGGCTGTTCAATATCGGTGAACTGCTCGCCCACCGCGGGCGCTCGCTGATGTCACTGTCGGTGATGGCGGTGTCGGCGGCGCTGCTGGTCGCGGTGCTCAGCATCTCCGGTTCGGTGACCGGATCGGTGCACAAACTCACCTCCGCGCTCGGCGGGCGCGCCCAACTGGAGATCACCGGCATCACCGACGCCGGATTCGAGCAGTCACTGCTTCCGGTGATCGCGGCCACTCCCGGCGTCGAGACGGCGGTGCCCATGGTGCGCGCCCAACTCGGCAGCGGCGCCGACCGCGCCCTGCTCATCGGCGCCGACACCGGCATCGCCGCGCTGGGCGGCGACCTGGCGGGTCCGATGACCTCGAAGGTCGTGAAACTGCTGTCGACGCCGAACGGCGTGCTGGTCGGCGCGGCGATGGGCCACGCCGAAGGCGACACCTTCCCCCTCGGATCCGGCACGGTCACCGTGGCCGCGGTGCTCGACGCGAAGACCTCCGACCAGCTCAACAGCGGGCACATCGTCGCCGCGCCGCTGCCGTTGGCGCAGAAGCTCACCGACCGCGCCGGGCGGATCGACTCCGTGCAGATCATCCCCGCCCCCGGCGCCGACGTGGAAACCCTGCGCAAGGATCTGACCGCCGCCGTCGACGGACGCGCCGTGGTGGCCGACCCGAGTCTGCGCACCGCCCAGGCGGGCGGCGCGATCCAGATCGTGCGCTATTCGACGCTGATGTCCTCGGCGGCCGCACTGATCGTTTCGGCCTTCCTCATCTACAACGCGATGAGTATGGCGGTGGCCCAACGCAGGCCGATGCTGTCGATGCTGCGCGCGATCGGCGGCAAACGCGGGCCGATGGTGCGCGACCTGCTCGTCGAGGCCGCGGTGCTCGGTCTGCTCGGGGGTGCGGTCGGCGCGGCGCTCGGCATGTTCATGGGCGGATTCGCCATCGACAAGTTGCCCGCCGCCATCATGCAGTCGGTCGAGGCGCGCACCGAATACATGGTGCCGTGGTACGCGATACCGGTCGCGATCACGGCCTGTCTCGCGGCCAGTGTGATCGCCTCGGCGGTGGCCGCGCGGCAGGTGTACAAGGTCGAGCCGATCGAAGCGCTCACCCCCGTCGGGGTCGGCAGCGCCGACACCGCGAGCCCGCTGCTGCGCGTGGTCGCCATCACCTCGGGCACCGCGCTGGCGTTCGCGTCGGTCTACCTCGCGGAAACCGATCTCGGCCGGATCTCGCTGGCCGCCATCTCGACGTCACTGGCCGCGTCCGTGCTGATCTGCTTCGCGGCCACCGGCCCGCTCGTGCGCGCCACCGCCGCCATCGCCCGCGTTTTCGGCGCGCCCGGCGCACTCGGGTCGACCACGCTCGAGCGCGCGCCGCGCCGCGTGTGGGCCACCGCGATGACCGTGCTCATCGGCGTCGCCGCCACCGTCGCGGTCGGCGGGGCGTCGAGCAATCTGGTCGACTCGGCCACCGCCGGATTCGACGATCTGGAGAGCACCGACATCTTCGTGAGTCCCAGTGCGATGGAACAGTTTCCGACGGGTCCGCTGCTGCCCGCCGACCTGGGTGCGCGGATCGCGCAACTGCCCGGCGTCGAAGAGGCCGTGCCCGCGCAGATGGCGTTCGCGACACTCGGCAGCGGCCGGATCATGCTCCAGGGCTACGCCACCGACCATCCCGACGTCGACATCCGCGATGTCGACCCGGCGTGGCTGCCCCGGCTCACCGACGGAACCGGCGTCGTCGTCTCCCGCGACGTCGCGCGATCCCTCGACGTCGGTCCCGGCTCGACGGTGCGGCTGCCGACGCCGACCGGGGTGCGCGAGGTCGAGGTGGTCGGGGTCATCCCGTACCTGAGCGTCATCGCGGGCGTCATCGTGATGGACCTGAACCAGTTGCGCGCCTGGTATCAGCGACCGGGTGAGACGCTGCTCGCGGTCGAGGTCGCCCCCGGCGCCGACATACCGGCCGTGATGGACGAGATCCGCGCGATCTCACCGCCCGACATGCACGTCGACACCGGACGCGACGCGGTGGTCGCGATCTCCTCCGGGGTGCGCCAGGGCTCGGCCCTGAGCACCGCCATCCTGTGGATCGTGGTGTTGGTCTCCACCGTCGCCCTGCTCAACACACTGATGCTCTCGGTGCTGGAACGGCGCCGCGAACTCGGCGTGCTGCGCGCCATGGGCACCATCCGCCGATTCCTGCTCCGCTCCGTGCTCGCCGAAGCCGCGGGCATCGGAATCGTCGGCGCCACACTGGGTCTGATCGTCGGAACCATCGTGCAGTACCTGGCGACGGTGGCGATCGGACACGCGATGACCATCGATATCGTCTACCGGCCGAGCCCGCTGATCCTGGTCTACGGCGCCGCCGCGCTGATCCTGGCCATGCTCGGCTCCATCCCGCCCGCCGTGCGCGCCGCGCGCATGCCGATCGTGTCGGCGCTGGCCGTGGACTGACGGCCTGCCACCGTCGGCCGACGCGAGGTCACAGCGGCGCTTGGTTCCACCAGTCCGCGATGTCGACGTCGGCCGACGGCTGCACCGACTGCGAGTGTCGTGAGGTGCCGTGGTGGGTCACCGAGATCAGGTACCGGGCGTGCTGCGGGTCGTCCGGGAAGCCGATCACCGTCTTCGCGGTGTAGTAGTACGGCTGGAGCGGGCCGGGCGGGTCGGACACGATCCAGGAGTACCGGGTGTACTCGACGCCGTTCTTGACCCCTTCGACCCGGCTCAGCGCGGGCAGGCTGTCGGCCACGGCCTCGGCTTCTTCGGGCGAATCGTAGCCGAGGATGGTGAAGGTCATGTGCGTCGAATCGTTGATGATGCGCTCGCAATCCCACGCGATAGTCCACGGCGTGCCGCGTAGCGCCTCCTCCCTCGGTTCGAAACCGCCCGTGTTCCGGTAATTCCCGCACTCCGCGCCCTGATAGCCCACGCGCGCGTTGGGCAGCTGCGGGAGCAGGCGAGGAAAGGCACGCCTGCTCGCGTTCAACCGCTCGGTGTCCTCGTCGGTCCTGGTCGCCGACCGAGGACCGCTCGCGGTCGGCGACAGGGGACCGCTCGCGGTCGGTGCCATAGGACCGCTCACGGTCGGCGAAGCGTCGACCGGTGACGCGGCGGTATCGCCACCCTCCTCGTCACCGAGCACCAGGACCGCGACCAACCCCATCGCCACGAACAGCACGGCCGCCGCCCCCGCCGCGACCATCGCGATCAAGGCCCCCGCGGGCCGCCCGCCCCGCGCCGCACCGCCGTACCCCGGCGGATAACCGGGACCCGACGGCGGCGGGCCGTACCCGCCCCCGTTCGGCCCCGCCGCGAACCCCGACCCACCCGGCCCGGTCGTCTCGACACTCACCGTTCGCGCGTCCGGCCCGCTCACCTCGGGGCCGAGCCCACCACGCACCGCTTCCGCCGGGCCCACGGAAGCGTTCGCAGGAGCCGCCGAGGCCGCCTCGATACGCTGCCCGCCAACGACGCGGTCGCCCTCTCCTACCGCCGCGTGCTCGCTCCCGGCCGCGCGATCACATCCATCCGCCCCAGCGTCGGCACGCTCATCGCGAACCGTACGCCCGAGCCGCTCGGCCGCCTCGTCGGTGCGCTCGTCGCGGGCGGCACGGTCCTGCCCTTCCGAGGAACCCGCGCCCGCCGCCGCGGAGTCGACCACGGGCGCGGAGCTGTGCCGTTCGCGCGGATCCTCGCCTCGGTCCCACTCGGTGCTCTCCACGGCGGACGCATCAGCCGTACCGGCTCCGGCGGCATGCTGCCCGATATCGACCGCATCCGCCGCACCCGCGTCACCACCGGCCGCCCGAGACTCGTCGCCGCCGATCCCACCGGCGGTCGACACGACCCCGAATACACGAGTTCGACTGTCCTGCACCGACATTCCCGAAGACGCACCGCCCGACGACCCGTCGGCGGGCCGCTTGACCAGATCCACTCCCGCGCGGCGCGGTGAATCATCGGTCAGGTCGTTCGGCGCCGAACGCGGCCCCGACACCTCCACGGTGAAGGCCGACGTCGTCCCGTCGGCGCGAGCGTCCGGCTGTGCGGGCGGAACCTCCTGCGCCGCGATTCGGTCGGCCTCTCTCCCCGCGGCGCTCGCGCCCGGCTGCGGCGGCTGCGCCGAGACCTGCTCCCCCGCGCTGCCCGGAACACCCGGCGCCGCAACGGGACCCATCGGCTGCGGGGCGGGAACGACCGGTGCGGGAGCCGGATATCCCGCGGGCGCGGCGTATCCGGGTGCGGGCGGGTACCCGGGCTGCGCCGGGGGCGGCTGGGGCGGTGCGTAACCGGGTGGTGCCGGGTTCGGCGGGTGCCGGTAGGCGGGGTGCGGAATCTGTTGCGGCGGGGGCGGATAGGGTGCGGGATAGGCGGGCGCGGGCGGTATGCGTGGCCCGCTGGTCGTGGTGAGCGCGTGCCGGGCGGCAGCGGCGAATTCGGTGCACGAGCTGTACCGGTATGCGGGAAGTTTGGCCATGCCCGCGGCGAGCACGGCGTCCAGCGCCGGATTCAGGCCGCGGCGGCGCACCGCCAGCGGCGGCAGGGCCAGTTGCAGGTGGCCGGTGATGATGTCGGCGGGATTGTCGGCATCGAAGGGGCCGACGCCGGCAAGCAGCCAGTACAACGCGCAGGCGAGCGCGTACTGGTCGGTGCGCGGGTCGAGGTGACCGCCCGTCATCTGCTCGGGCGAGGCGTAGGCGAGGGTCGCGGTGAACATGCCGGTCTGGGTCAGGTGGGTGGAGTCCTCGCGTAGTCGGGCGATGCCGAAATCGGTGAGGAAGACCCGTTCCTTCTGCCCGCCGGACGCGCGAGCCAGCATGATGTTGGCCGGTTTCACATCGCGGTGCAGCACACCCATGCCGTGCGCGTAGTCCAGCGCGTCGGCGACCCCCTCGATGATCTGCACCGCGCGTTCGGGCGGCAGCGTCATCGGGTTGACCGCGGCCGCGTCGACCCCGTCGATGTACTGCATGGCGATCCACAGCTGACCGTTCTCGGAGCCGCGATCGTAGACGGTGACGATGCCGGGATGATCGAGTTGGGCGACGAGATCGGCCTCGCGTTCGAAGCGGGCGCGCACCTCGGCGTCGGTGAACAGTTCCGGATTGAGCAGCTTCAGCGCGGTCTGCCGGGAGAAACGCGGATGCCTGGCCAGGTACACCGACCCCATGCCGCCCTGCCCGAGCAGGCGTTCGACGGTGTAGCCCGCGAACACCTCACCGCTGCTCAGCACCGTCGCCCCCTTCCGTGAACCGGCTGTCACGATGAGCGTAGCGACCGCGCGGCGGTGTGCGAGCGCGCCTGCGATCCGAGATCGCGGGACGGCCCGGCCCCGGTGAGCCGATCAGCACGGCGTCCCCCTGGTCGTGAAAGGAGAATGCGCCCGCGCGGGGACGCGTATCGAGCCTACCCGGTGGCGGTATTACCACCGGATTTCGAATTCTCCGCGAAGATCGGCGAAACTGTTGTGAGATGGCAGGAAGTGCTGGGGAGGACACGGCGGTGAGAGTGGCTGGATCGGTTCACATGCTTCGCACGATGCTGCGCCTGGTCGCCCTGCTCGTGATGTTCGCCGTCGCCTCCTGCGCCCTGCTGCCGCAGCACAACGAGGCGAGCAGCGCGCCAACGGTGCTCATCGACACCGGCGACGGGAAGCGCTCGCACTGGTCGGGCGGTATGCCCGACTCACTGGCCGCAGATTTCACACAGTTGCAGCCGTCGCTGCGCGGCGAGGTCGGGATGGCGATCATGCCGGTCGGCGGCGGCCGCATGACGGTGTTCGGCGACTGGACCACGGGTATCGCGTGGTCGACGATCAAGGTGCCGCTGGCCATCGCCGCGCTGCGCCACGACCGCGAAGCGACCCTCGACGCGGCGGAGGCGGCCATCACGGTCTCCGACAACGACGCCGCCGAACAGCTGTGGCAGTCCCTCGGCGACGGCCTGGAAGCCGCGCAGGCCGTGCAGAACGTCCTCGACGAGGCCGGTGACCGCAGCACCGGCGTCGCGGGTCCGAAGACCACCCTCGACTACACCTCGTTCGGTTCCACCGAGTGGACGCTCACCGAACAGGTCCGTTTCGCCTCGAAACTGCCGTGCCTGCGCGACACCGACGACGTGACGAAGCTGATGGGCGAGATCACCCCCGAACAGGGCTGGGGCCTGGGCACCATCGATGGCGCCGAGTTCAAAGGCGGCTGGGGACCCGACGACGACACCGGCGTCTACCTGGTCCGCCAGTTCGGGCTGGTGCCGACGGCGTCCGGCAAGGTGGCCATCGCGTTCGCCGCTCAGGCCGAGTCGGGCACCTACGACGACGGCACGCTGATGCTGAACCGGCTTGCCCGGCTCCTGACCCGCCACCTCGACGAGTTGCGCGGCGGCAAGTGCGCGCGCTGACGCTCAGCCCGGCGTGACGAGCCCCGATTCGTAGGCGAGCACAACCGCCTGCGCGCGGTCGCGCAGATTCAGCTTCGAGAACACCTTGGACACATGGGTTTTCACGGTCTGCTCGGCCACGAACAGGCTGTCCGCGATCTCGGTGTTCGACATGCCCTTGGCGATCAGTTCCAGCACTTCGCGCTCGCGCGGGGTGAGCGCGGCCAGTTCCGGCGCGGGCTTGGCGCGCGCGGCGGTGCGGCGGCGGGTGACATCGGCGATGAGCCTGCGGGTCACGGTCGGCGCGAGCAGGGCTTGACCGTCGGCGACCACCCGGACCGCCCGCACCAGTTCCTCGGCGGGCGCGTCCTTGAGCAGGAATCCGCTCGCACCGAGACTCAGCGCCTCGTACACGTAGTCGTCGATGTCGAAAGTGGTGAGCATGAGCACCCGCACCGGCGGATCGAAACCCGCGGCCAGGATGTGGCGCGCGGCGTCGAGTCCGTTCATCTCCGGCATGCGTACGTCCATGAGCACCACGTCCGGGCGCAGCCGTTTGGCCTCCGACACCGCGACCTTGCCGTCGGGCGCGTCGCCGACGACGCTGATATCCGGCTGGGCGGCGAGCAAGGCGCCGAAACCCTGGCGCACCATCGCCTGGTCGTCGGCGATCAAAACCGTAATGGGCACCGGCTCAGCCTACGTTCCGGCGCGCGCGAATTCCCCTGTCCGCCCTGGCGATCGCCTCACCCCGCCGAGCGGGCGGCGGCAGGGTCGAGCGCCGATGCGGCGGGGTCGGCGGACAGCGGCAGGCGCGCGTCGACCTCGAAACCGCCGTCCGGCCGTGCGGCCGCGGTCAGTTCGCCGCCGACCGCCAACGCCCTGGCCTGCATGCCGGCGACACCGTGCCCACCGTTGCCGACCGCGCGAGCGGGGGTGTCGGCGGCGGCGTTGGTGATCCGCACCCGCAGATCGATCCCGCACTCCAGCACGACCCGCACGGGCGCGCCCGGCGCGTGCCGCGACGCGTTCGACAACGACTCCTGCACGATCCGGTACAGCGCGAGTCCGGTGGTCTCGGGAACGGCGCCCAGGTCGCCGGACACGGTCCACTCGATGCCGACGCCCGCGCGCCGCGCCCCCTCGAACAGCGCGAGCACATCGGCGGCCTTCGGCTGCGGCGCGTGCTCGGGGAGCTGACCGTCGCTGCGCAGCACGCCGAGCATGCCCCGGATCTCGTTGAGCGCCTCGCGGGCGGTGGCGCCGATGGAATCGAATTCGGCGCGCGCGGCCGGACTCACATCCTCGACCCGGTAGGGCGCCGTCTGCGCCTGCACCACCACGAGCGACATGTGGTGGGCCACGACATCGTGCAGGTCACGGGCAATGCGGGCCTTCTCCTCCAGGATCGCGCGGCGGGCTCGCTCCAACTCGTTCTGCTCCTCCTGCCGCAGCAGTTGCGCCCGCGAGGACACCAGCCAGCGGATCAGCAGCGCCACCAGCACCACGGCCGCCATGCCGATCGGCCACCCCCACGCCGTGCTCACGCCATCGCCCATGGCCGTGGCGAGCAGTAGCGAGGTGGCCACCCACGCGACGACCACGATCTGCGGCGCGGCCCGCAAGGCCACCGCGAACAGAAGCACGATCAGCGACAGGATGTGCACCACCTGGAACGGGATCGCACTGTGCGGCTGATGCGGTATCGCCAAGGCGATGAGCAGCGCAGACCCCGCCGAAATGGCCCAGCCGAGCGCCGGGTTCACCCGCACCAGCACCACCGGGAACGCGGCGAGCGCGGCGATGAACGGCTGCAGGGCCACCGGCACCGCGTGGGTGACGTGCAGCGTCGGCCACGAGATCGAGTACAGGATGAACGCCACGACGACGGCGCCCAGGTCGACCCACAGTCGCGCGGAGTTCGGGCGGAAGAGAGTGCGGCGTTGTCGGTCCATGCCTACGACAGTAGGAACCGCGTCCCCGCACCACCTCATACCGACGGGTGAATTCCACCCCGGTACCGGAGGGTGAGAAGCAGCCGACGCTCCCCCGCCGCGGTGCGCCCGGAACCGACCTCCGGCGGGACGCGAACGAGCACCCCCGATTCCTAGCGTCGACCACCATGAGCATCCCGAGCACCGCCCGCCGACCAACCGGACGAGCCGCTTCGGCCGCCAACGGTGCACGTCGCCATCCGGCCGCCCAACCCGAGTTCTCACCCGAACCGATCCGGCCCGCGAACCGCGGCACATCCCCGACACCGGCCCGCACTACGGCGCGGACTCCGGCCGACAATGCCGCCTCACCCCCGACCCGCTCCGCAGCCTCGAACAGGTCACGGACAGCGTCCGCACCCCGGGTCGCGCCGATTCGCACCTGTCCGGTGGATTCGCCGTCGAGCCGGGGTGCGCGAACCCGGTCGGACGCCGCTGTGTTCGGGCGTTCGCCGCACCGGTACGACGCGACGGCGATCGGCGCGGCAAGCTCGAACGACGCTGTACCCGCGGATGACTCGACAACCTCCCCTCATGCGTTGGCCGGACAGGACACCGCGACTTCGCGCGAAGCGACCACAACGGGCCATGGTGCGGCGGGGCAGGTGGCGGTGCGCCGGACGGCCGCCGTGATCGCGGTGGCCATCTCGACGATGGCCTGCACCGTCGGGTTCGCGCCGCCTGCCGAAGCGGTTCGAGTCGCGCCCGAGAATCCGACCGTCGCGGCGGCGGTCGCCGACCTCACCGGCGGCGCCGTGCGGATCACGCTGCCCACGGACTTCGTGGAGTCCGCCGGGTATCTGCCCGAGATCGTCGACGGTCTGCTCGTGAACCCCGGCGGCGACTGCTCGTCCCCCGTACCGCTGCCTTCGGAATTCGAAACCGCATGCAAGGCACACGATCTCGGGTACGACCTGTTGCGCTACGCCGACCGTGCGGGTGCACCGCTCGGCCCGTGGGCGCGGCAGGCCATCGACGCGGCCTTCGACCGTCGGATGCGCGGCGCCTGCGACACCCGCGTCGGCGAGACGAGCCGCGCGGGCTGTTTCACCATGGCCGAAATCGCCGACACCGCAGTTGATCTGAACTCCCGTCGCCAGCACTACGGCGCTCCGGTGGTCGAGACCCCGTTCGCCTCGGGCGGTCTGCTCGCGCTGCTCGCGGCGTTCGGCCTCGGCGCGACGGGGTCGATCCTCGCGCTCGCAGGCTTCCGCCGCCGCACACGCGCGTCCGCCACCGGTGCGCCACGACCCGTGCGGGTGCGGGCATGATCGACGACACCACCGCCCATCGGCGCCGCTCGCCCCACGGCGATCAGGGAGTTTCCGTCGTGGGCGCCGCATCGACCGCCTTCGCGGGCGCACCGATGGTCGAAGGTGGTTCGCGCCGACGACACACACGCTCCGACATCACCGCACCTCCGATGCGCGAACCCCGAACCGGCAGCCGCGCACGCCAACGGTCCACCGACCCTCTCGACACCGAACCGCCGAACCCCGACTCGGAAGCCGAAAGGAGCTCAGGGCATACGGGCGCGAACGTCGCCGAAACGGCGGTGCGCCCCCGCATCGGCACCACCTTGTCGATCGGCGTCGGCACGCTGATCTCGTTGGCCCCCAATCTTCTTCCCCGGACCCCGAGCGCACAGGCGATCCTGACCGCACTGACCGTCACCGCGGCCCTCGCGGTGGCCGGGACAATTCGATATGCGCTGCACCGCAGCGGATTCGATATCAACGAGCGCTACGGCCGCTACCGAAGCCCACTGGCGTTCGGCACCGCGTGCCTGCTGGCGTCGGCGGCCACCGCGGCCGGGCACTGGCAGAACGAGTTGCGCGCCGCCATGGACGTGCCGCCGATCGGGGCGGGGTACTGGCTGCGCTGGGCCGTCGGCGCGACGTTGCTGATCGGCGGCTGCCTGGCGCTGACCCGAGGCATCGCCCGCGGACTCCGACGCCTCGGCCGCGCACGCACCCTCGCCATCGGCGCGGCACTGGCGCTCCTCATCCAGCTCTACGCGGGCCCCGCATTCCTCGACGGCAGGCGCGCCGCCTACGCCGACGCCAACGCCGCCTTCGACCCCGCTGTCGCACCACCGAATGCACCCGACCGCGCTGGCAGCGTCGAGTCGACGGTGCGCTGGGACTCGCTGGGCGCGCAGGGACGCCGTTTCGTCGCACAGACGCCGCCGGGCCCGACCGTGACCTACATCGGCCTCGATTCCGCCCCCGACCTGAATACCCGCGTGGCGCTCGCGGTGCGCGAACTGGAGGCGTCCGGCGGGTTGGCGCGCTCGAATGTGGTGATCACGGTCCCGACGGGCTCGGGCTGGATCGATGCCGCCGCGGCGGAGGGCTTCACCCGCCGCTTCGGCGCGGATGTCGCGCTGGTCGGCGTTCAGTACTCCTACGCACCGAGTTGGATGACCTTCGTCTTCGGCCGCGAGCGCGCGATCTCGACCGCGCGCGCCCTGTTCACGGCGGTCGAGCGGCGGATCGAGACGCTCGGGCACCGCCCGCGCCTCTATGTGTACGGCCAGAGTCTCGGCGCGCTCGGCGGCAGCGCGATCTTCGCCGACGACACCGATCAGGACCGCCGCACCTGCGCCGTGCTGTGGGCCGGTCCGCCCGCGGGCGAGGTCCATCGCGGCGGCGCGACGGTGTTGTCGAACAGTTCAGATCCGGTGGTGCGCTGGTCGCCCGCACTGCTGTGGCGCGCCCCCGACCTGACCGGCACGCGCCACGACGCGCCCGCACCGCCCTGGCTGCCGCTGGTGAGTTTCGTGCAGACCACCGCCGACCTGCTCTCCGCCCTCGACGCCCCGCGCGGGCACGGCCACCGCTACGGCGTCGATCAGGGGACCGATCTCGGCGGTTGCCCCGATCCACCCTTGCCCGATATGTAGAACTTGTTCTAATTTGCCTGTATGGGCTATGTCATCGCCGAGACGGTCTACATCGACGCACCCGCCGACCTCGTGTGGCAGGTGATCACCGACCTGCCCCGCTACCCGGAATGGAATCCGTTCGTCATCCGCTGCGAGAGCAGCCTCACCCCCGGCGACCCCATCGACATGCTGGTGCACGTCGCCGGATCGGCCCCGCGCCGCCAGCGCGAATGGATCCGCAGCAACACCCGGGGCCGCGAGTTCAGCTACACCATGCGCCCCGCCCCGCTCGGCGCGCTGCGCAGCCTGCGCTCGCACACCGTCACCCCGGTCGGCGACCACCGCACCCGCTACGAATCCCATTTCGAACTCCAGGGCTGGCTGCGCCACGTGGTCGCCGCGATCCTCGGCCGCAATCTGCGCCGCGGCTTCGACGGCATGACCGCGGGCATCCAGCGCCGCGCCGAATCCCTGCGCACCGCCTGACGCGATAACCGACCGTTTGACATCGATTCGCTAGGGCATCCGACACCGCGTGCGAACGCCAACCGATATCCGGACCCTGCCCGCCCTGTGCGCCGCCGCCACGATATCGGCGGTCGCCACCGCCGTCTGCGCCGCCACCGCCACCGCCGAGCAACCGCCCGCGGTCGGCGGTGGTTCCGGCATCGTGATCGATCGGCAGTTCGGCTGCACCCTCACCACGGTCGGCTACGACGCCGCCGACCGACTCGTCGGCCTGACTGCGGGCCACTGCGGCGAGCCGGGCGCCGAAGTGCTCACCGACGCCGCGCCGAATCGGGGCACGGTCGGTCGTATCGTCCACACGAATCACGAATTGGATTACGCCGTCATCGAATTCGCTCCCGGTGCGATCAGGCCGTCGGCGCGGGTCGGCGCGCTGACCATCCTCGACACCGGCGCGGCGGCGAGCTTCCCGACCGTGGTGTGCAAGAAGGGCAGGACCACCGGCACCACCTGCGGGATCACCTGGGGCGACCTCGCGGGCCGCCCCGCCGACACCTGGACCCAGCTCTGCGTCCTCGAAGGCGATTCCGGCGCACCGGTGGTGGTCGGCACGCGCCTGGTCGGCATGGTCAACGCCTATCTCGGCATCGGCTGCTTCGGCCCCGAGGTCGGCACCGACATCGACGCCATCACCGCCGATCTGAACGCGCGAGCCGACGTCGGGGCCGGGTTCCGCCCGGTCGCGGCCGACGAACACGAGGTGCGACGAGTCACCGACGACGGCGGGATTCGATCAACCCCGCCCGGGTAACCAACCGATATCGGCCGACGCGCGGACCGCAACACGCCAGCGGTCGACCGAATCTTCAATGCAATCAACAGCTATCGGCCGGGCGCCGGCCCGTAACCCCTTCCGGGGTCCGGCTCGCAGAGGTGGTGCAATGTCGATGAGATCCAACTCCGGCCTTCCGAACTCGGGAACCCTCGCCGAGACGACCACCGTACGGATCCGGCTGCCCGCGCGCCGCGAGCGACTCGGATTGGTGCGGGCGGTAGCCGAGGCGGTATCGATGGACGCCGAATACACCGCCGAGGACATCGCCGACATCCGGCTCGCCCTCAACGAGGTCGCCTCGGCGCTGATCGTGACCGCGGTCCCCGGCTCGGATCTGGACTGCGCGTTCACCTACGACCGCGACCGACTCACGGTGGCCGTCACCGCGTCGGCGTTGACCGAGCCCGAACCCGACGTGGTCCGCCGCGATATCGGCTGGCGGATCGTGCAGACCCTCACCACCGACGCGACCGCCACCCGCGAACCGTTCGACATCACCGTCTCCGGCTATCCGACCAGGGTGGAATTCGACTGGCGGCGCGACGCACCGCGGACGAACGCGCCGCTACCGGTCGACACCGCGTCGAACGGTTCCGCCGGGCGTGGTCCCCGCGTCGTGCACCGCGGCGGAGGACCGGTCACCGAGCGACGCGCGCGAACCCGCCCCGCGACGGGAGACGCCCGAACGCCGTCGGTACGGTGGGACCATGCGGTGGCCTGCGCGACATCATCCCCCGATCGCCACGGAAGCAGCATGACCGCGACACGTGGCGAGTTCCGACACCCCGCGATGTTCTACGACGGCGACGAGGACTACGTGGCCGGTCTCCTTCCGTTCCTGCTCGATGGCATCGAGCAGGGCGAACCGGTCGCCGTCGCGGCCCCGAACGGCAGGCTCGACCTGCTGCGCGCCGCACTCGGCTCCTCGGCCCGCGATGTGCGCATGATCGATATGGAGCAGGCGGGCCGCAATCCGGGACGCATCATCGCGACGGTGCTGCGCGCCTTCGCCGACGAATATCCCGACTCGCCCGTGCGCATCGTCGGCGAGCCGGTGTGGGCGGGCCGCACCGCCATGGAATACCCGGCCTGCGTCCAGCACGAGGCCCTCATCAACCGTGCCTTCGACGGCCGCGATCTCACCATCGTGTGCCCCTACGATTTGTCCACACTCGACGCGACAGCCATCGCAGACGCCACCGCGACCCATCCACAGCTGTGGGAGGGCAAGCACCGCCGCGAGAGCCCCGACTACGACCCGGATGCGATCGTGCGACGCTACAACGAACCGATTCCCGAACCCGCCGAGGCGGCCGAACTGACGGTGGCCGAATCCGCCGACGTCGCCACCGCGCGCCGCTGGGCGGTGCGCAACGCGGGCGAGTTGGCGGGCGACGCCGACCGGATCGCCGACCTGGAACTGATCGTCACCGAGCTGGCCACCAACGGCCTGTGCCACGGCGTCGGACCCGTGCGCATCAGGATGTGGACCGACGACACCCACCTGATCTGCGCGGTGCACGACCACGGCGAATGGACCGACCCGCTGGCCGGACGCCGACCGCCCGAACCCGGCGTTCCCGGCGGGCGCGGCCTGCTGCTCGTGCATCAGCTCTGCGATCTGGTGCGCACCCACACCGGCCCCGAAGGCACAACCCAGTACGCGATGATGGCGCTGTGAGACGGTGCGCGATCAGTCGCGCATGGCCTGTTCGCGCAGCGAGGCGAGGGTCTTGGTGAGAATCCGCGAGACCTGCATCTGGGAGCAGCCGAGTCGCTGCGCGATCTCGCTCTGGGTGAGCGAGTCGAAGAACCGCCAGATCAGCACCTGGCGCTGCCGTTCGGGTAGCGCCTCGATGAGCGGGCGCACCGCGAGATAGTCCTCGACCGAGCCGAAGTTGGCATCCGGCGCGCCGAGGGTCTCGAGCACGGAGATCGGCGCGTTGTCCTGGTCGCTCTCGGGCGTGGGGTCGATCGGCGCGGCCTGGTAGGCGTTGCGCGCGATCAGGGCCTGGGTGACCTCGTTGAGTTCGGCGCCGATCTCCTCGGCGATCTCCCGCGCGCGCGGCATCCGGCCGAGTTCGTGGGTCAGTTTCTCCGTCGCGGGGCCGAGGGTCTGCTGGATCTCCTTCAGCCGCCGCGGCACCCGCACCGCCCAGGTGTGATCCCGGAAATGCCTGCGCACCTCGCCCATGATGGTCGGCACCGCGAAGGACAGGAACGAGGCGCCGTAAGTGGGGTCGAAACGGTCGACGGCCTGCACCATGCCAACGCGCGCGATCTGCAACAGATCGTCGAAGTTCTCCCCGCGCCCCGAGAACCGCCGCGCGATATTCGACGCGAGCGGCAGGCAGCGCTCGATCAGGTCGTTGCGCAAGGCCTCCCGCTGCGGCCCGTCCTGGTCGAGTTCGGCCAGCCGCGCGAACAGCGGCTCCAGATTGTCGTAGCTCTCGGTGCCGGAATGTCTATCGGCCATCGGTGCCGCCCCGCACCCACTCGAAGTCGACGACGGTGGGATAGCCCTGGCGCACCGCGTCGAACTCGGTCTGCGTCGCGGCGACCGAGCGCGTGAGCGTGCGCACGATATGCCAGCCGAAGCTGTCCTGGCTCGGCGGGTTGGCGGCCGAGGAGACCGCGTACACCCGCACGTGCATGGAGGTGGCGTCGGAATAGCTGAACTGGCAGTCCAGGGTGGTGTCGGGGGCGGCGTCCAGGATCAGGCCGGTGGCGACCTCGTCGAGGGCGAGCCGGATGTCGGTGACCTCGTCCACGGCGAAATCGGCCATGAAGGCCACCGTTTCGACCAGGGCGCGCAGCATGGCGAGTTGCTCGAGTTGCGCGGGCACCTTCACCTCGATCGTGGTCGCGGCGCCCGTGGTCCACTCTGCCATAACCTACCTACCGCCTCGTCGAGATGAAGAGCTTCCGGAGCGGCCAGGATAACCCGACCGGCCTTCGCGGCGAACCGGGGGCATATGTCCGCCCCGAGTCGGGTAGGTTTGCTTGGAAGGTTCATCCTCTGCGCCGCATTCGGATTCGGCAGAGGTTCGACTGGCAGCGGAGGTAGTGCAGTGTTGGCGACCCGGAGCGCACGGTATGTGCGCGTTGTTCCCGAGCACCACATGGGCAGCGCACCGGCGGTGGCACGATGAGTGCGGAGGGTAAGAACTTGCTGCTCGACGTGCGGCGGACCTCGATCCGCTCGACCGAGGTACTCACGGTTTCCGGCGAGGTCGACGTCGCCTCGGCCCCGCAGCTGCAATCGGCCATCGACGAGGCGCTGCGTGAGCAGCCGCCGGTGCTCGTGGTCGACCTGTCCGGCGTCGGATTCTTCGGCTCCGCCGGGCTGAGCGTGCTGCTGGTCGCCACCGAGGCCGCCCCGAAGGGCGGGTTGCGGGTGGTCGCCTCGGATCAGGTGCGCCGCCCCATCGAGGTGACCGGTCTGGACAAGTTGCTGGCCGTCTTCGACACCGTCGACGGGGCCGTCGGCGCCGAGTGAGCGCGGTGCGGCGGCCGCGCGGTGTTCACCGCCGATGCGGCAGCCGCACCACCTGCACGAAGAAGTCGTCGATCTGCTTGATCGCGGCGATGAACTGATCCAGGTCCACCGGCTTGGTCACATACGCGTTCGCGTGCAGTTTGTAGCTGCGCAGGATGTCCTCCTCGGCCGAGGACGTGGTGAGCACCACCACCGGGATATGCGCCAGGTCGGGATCGGACTTGATCTTCTCCAGCACCTGCCTGCCGTCGTATTTCGGCAGGTTGAGGTCGAGCAGGATCAGGTCGGGGCGCGGCGCTTCGGCGTGGGGGCCCTGTTTGTAGAGGAAGTCGAGCGCCTCCTCTCCGTCGTGGGCCACGTGCAGGGTGTTGCCGATCCGGTTGTCCTCGAACGCCTCCCTTGTCATCAGCTCGTCGCCGGGATCGTCCTCGACGAGCAGGATATCGATCGGTCTACCGGATTCGCTCACGCGGAAAGCTCCTTGTCGGAAGTCTGGTCGGAATCGGTCCGCTCCTGGCCCGAGGTGTTCGGATCGAACAGGGTGAAGACGAAGCGGGTGCCTTCGCCCGTCTCGGCGTAGGCGGGGTCGAGCCAGATACGCCCGCCGTGGTACTCGACGATCTTCTTGCACAGCGCCAAACCTATTCCGGTTCCACTGTATTCGTCGCGACTGTGCAGGCGTTGGAAGATCACGAACACCTTGTCGGCGAATTCCGGAGCTATGCCGATTCCGTTGTCGGACACCGTGAATCGCCAACCGGACTGATCGCCGGGTTCGGGTTCGCACGCGATGCGGATCACCGGCGCGCGATCCGGGCCGCGGAACTTCACGGCATTGCCGATCAGGTTCTGCCACAACATCACCAGTAGCGTCGGGTCGCCGCTGATCCGCGGCATCCGCTCGGGCCGTTCGACCACCGCCCCCGTGTCCTCGATGGCGACGCCCAGATTCTGCAACGCTTTGTCCAGTATCTGGTCCAGTTCCACCGACACCGTCCGATCGCTGACCCGCCCCACCCGCGAGAAGGTCAGCAGATCGTTGATGAGGACCTGCATGCGCTTGGCGCCGTCCACCGCGTACGCGATGTACTGCGTGCCGCGCTCGTCGAGCTGATCGCCGTAGCGTTTCTCCAGCAACTGACAGAACGAGGCCACCTTGCGCAGCGGTTCCTGCAGATCGTGGGACGCCACATAGGCGAACTGCTCGAGCTCGGCGTTGGAGCGGCGCAACTCGACGGTCTGGGCGTCCAGATTCGCCGTCTGCTCCGCCAACCTGGTCTCCTGCACGCGCGAGGCCGCCAGCTCGGCCACCACCCGGCGGCGCATGCTCTCCACCGCCGTGGCGACGGTGGCCAGGTCGGATGGGCCGTGCGCGAGGATCTCGTGCTCGAAATCACCACCGGCGACCCGCAGTGAGGAATCCTCCAGGTACTTCAACGGCTTGGCGACCAGCCTGCGCACCAGCGTCATCAGCACCAGACTCGCCACGAGGAAGGCCACGATCATGCCGCCGAGCACGCCGTCACGCACCGAACGGGTGCTGGTCAGCTCGTCGCGGTCGTTCTTGTTGGCCGCGGCGAGGCCGTCGTTCTGTTCGGTGAAACGCATCCGAAGCAGGTCGAACAGATCCTTGCCGCGCGCCGAAGCGGTCTCGTCGAACGGCGGCGGCGCACCGGGCGTCACGGTGGCCGCGAGCGGTTCGGCGTACCCGTCGCGCCAGGCCCGCGCGGAAGCCTCGACCTCGGCCAGATCCTCGAGCAGCGGATCCCGGTCGGCCAGCAACTCCCGCAGCCGCGCCGCCGATTTCACCTCGTCCTGTTTGCCCTGCAGATACGGCTGGAAGAACTGCGGATCTGCGGTGATGGCGTAACCGCGGATACCGGTCTCCTGGTCGATGAGCGCGGCCTGCAGGCGATATGCCTCGGCGGTGGCGGGCTGCACGTCGTCGAGCAGGCGATCGGCCACCCGGTTGCCCTGGAGTATCACCACCGACCCCACGATCGCGCACACCAGCACCAGCAGAGCCATGATGCCGAGCACGATCTGGAACCACGCCTGCACGGTGAACCGGCCCGCCAGTTCCCTCGACCGCGCGTTCATCGCGCACCGTCCTCGGTCGCGGCGTCGACATGCCAGCGCAGGAACATCACCGCCACGTCGTCGGCCAGACCGCCGTGGTCGGCCGCCAGCGTCTCGGCCCGCTCGATCAGCAGGTCGACGAACTCCGACGGCCCGTGCCCGCGCAGTTCACCGGCCAGCCGCAGCAGGCCCTGCTCGCCCAGGCGCTCCTGTCCGGCGCCGATATGGCCCTCGAAGAGTCCGTCGGTGAACAGCAGCAGCCCGACGCCGACCGGCATCGACAACTCCTGCGGCGGCCAATGCGCCTGTCCGGGAAGAAATCCCAGCGCCGGACCGCCCGGCACCTCGACCATCCGCACCCCTTCGGCGTCGCAGACGAACATGCCGTGATGGCCTGCCCGCAGCACCGAGGCGGTCCGGCGGGCCGGATCGAGCACCAGCGTGGTCACCGTCGCGAAGGTGCGCCGCCCGGTGCGTTCGGCCAGCAGCACCTCCTCCAGCAGCGACAGCTGGCGCGTGCCCGTGATGCCGCTGAGAACCAGTGTGCGCCAAGCCAATCGCAGCGCGACGCCGATCGCCGCCTCATCGGGGCCGTGCCCGGAGATATCGCCGATAAGCGCGTGCACGGCGCCGTCGCTGTGCTGGACCACATCGTAGAAATCCCCGCCGAGCAACGCCCTGACCCGGCCGGGCCGATAGCGCGACACCACATCGATCACCCGCTCCCCGCGCAACAGCGGGGTCGGCAGCAGGCCGCGTTCCAGGCGCGCGTTCTCCTCCGCGCGCATCCGGCTGGTGCGCAGCGCCGCCGCGGCCAGCTCGACCTGCTTGCGCTGGATCGCGTACCGAACCGCGCGACCGAACAGTTCGGGTTCGACCCGCCCCTTGACCAGATAGTCCTGTGCCCCCGCGGCCACCGCGGCCAGACCGGTCTGTTCCTGGTCGAGGCCGGTGAGCACCACGACGGGAACATGTTCGGCGTAGTCGTGCACGGCGGCCAGCGCGTCGAGACCGTGCGCGTCGGGCAGGTTGAGATCGAGCAGCACGCAGTCGGGCAAGCCGTCCGCCAGGTACGTGTACGCTTCCGCGATCGAACTCACCCTGGTCAGCCGGATACCGGGCGCGCCATCGGCGACGAGTTCCTCGACCAGCAGTGCGTCGCCCTCGTCGTCCTCGACCAACAGGACGCGCGGTTCGGGCAGCGGCCACACCCCGTGATCCAGCGTCCCCTCCGTTCGGGACAGCTCAGCGGGAAGTCCGCCGACGGCATCGTCTCGCCCGGACAGCATGGCACCGATCTCCTTCTCGACCAGCGATGGATACTCACCGTCGCGGCGCGCGGCAGACCCCGCGACGCCGACGCCGAGACGGGGCGACGGCGGGCGTCGCGACAACCCCGGACGAACGGCGACGGGAGTAGGTCGGTCACGCACGCGGACGCGTCACGGGGGCTGGACCCGCGCGGCGCGCGCACCGACGACACGACCGCTCGGCCGGTGCGGACGCCGAACTCGACTCCTTCGAAACCGTATCGGTGGTTCCGTCTAGCAACACCTGTTACCCGGCCTTTCCGGATCAATGGCGCCCCTCGGAGTCGAGACTCCCGTGAAGGGCTGACGTAGCCTATCCGGTCGCCGCCGCCGACCGCACGGCGAACCCTGTTCGTGGTTCGAACAGCCGTTCGCGCGCGGCCCGACTAGCAGGCAGTTCGACAACTTGGGCATACTCGTGCGGTGACCGAAATCGAGCACGTCGTCCGAGACGTCACCGAATCCGCCGAGCAGATCCGTGGCGGCGTACCGGTGACTGCGGGGCGATTCGACTTCCGCTTCGCCGACCAACGGTGGGAGTGGTCCGACGAGGTCGCCGCCATGCACGGCTACGCCAAGGGCGAGGCGCATCCAACCACGGAGCTGCTGCTCTCCCACAAACACCCCGACGACCGCGAGTACGTCGCCACGCTGATCTCCGACGCGGTCACTAACTCCCAGGCGTTCTGCAGCAGGCACCGCATCATCGACGTATCGGGCGCCGCCCACGAGGTCATCGTGGTCGCCGACACCCTGATCGAGAACGACGCCATCGTCGGCACCACCGGTTTCTACATCGACCTCACCGAGATCATCGACCAGGAACGCAAGGAAGCGCTGGACGAGGCGCTGCCCGACCTGCACGAAGCCCGCGCCGCCATCGAACAGGCCAAGGGCGTGCTGCGCTACGTGTATCGCATCTCTCCCGACCAGGCGTTCGGCGTGCTGCGCTGGCGTTCCCAGGAGACCAACACCAAACTGCGTGACCTCGCCGCCCAGATCATGGCCGATCTGAACACTCTGCCCGGCCCCGCCGCCCACACCCAGACCCAGTTCGACCACCTGCTGCTGACCGCCCACCTGCGCATCACGCCGGGCCCGGAACAGTAGGCCCGGGCCTACAGGTAGAGCGTGGGGTTCCCCCAGGCCAGTGCGGGCAGATTCGCCGAACGCCCGACCGCGGCCCCGATCCCCGCGAGCAGCGGGCTGCCGACGGTATCGGGCCGGTAGGCGACCAACCGGAGCCGGAGCACACCCGACACGTCGCAGCGCAGGGTCACCGGATCGCCGAGGGTGACCTGGACCTGCTCCTGCGCGACATCGTCGGTGAAGATCTGGAAGAACCCGACCTGACGGGAGTCGGTGGCGTCGTCCAGGACGCCGACCACGGTCTCGAAGCGGCGGTAGGCGCGGCCGATGTTGTACTCGACCGCGCTGCGCGGATCGCCGCAGAACGACGAGCACCGGTGCACGATGCTGTGGCCGTAGTGCACGCCGTTCAGCTCGGCGCTCGTCTCCCGCAGATCGCTGCCGCGCGAGACCGGGCGCAGCGCGTCGGTGAGCAGGGACGCCGCCGGACCCGTACCGGCGTTGGCCTGCGGGGCGTCGGCGGGGCGCGCACTCGCCCGCGCGCCCCCGGACTTCGCGGACGCCGAAGGCTGCCGGTCGTGACCGTGGTATGTGCCGAGCGGCGGGCGCGACTTCTGGGACGCCCCGTCGATGGTCTGGAGCAGTTCCTGCACACCCGCGCGCGTGAATTCCTCGATCACATAATGTGATACCGAATACGGGAACAGGAAAGGCGGGATATCGGCGAGCGAACCGCCGGGCAGTACGACCGGGAGGAAGCGCGTGGTCGCCTCGTCCTGATTCTCGGTGAGCTGATCGAGAATGACGGCCGCCTCCAGCCGCACCCCGCGGCCCTGACCGGGCGGCACCTCGCCCGCGGCCCTGCGCCGGTACTCCGGCGAGGCGATGACGAGCACGAAATCGACCGAACCGATCTGCCGTACCGCCCAGTCCGACCACTTGTGCCGTCCCGACGCCGCCCAGATGTCGAGTTCGACGTCGAGGCCGATCTCACTGCGCAGGAATGTGCAGAATTCCTCGACATGTTCTTTGTGCGCGTCGGAATCGTGCGCGTACGAGACGAATACGGTGGGGTTGGGCAGAACGGGTCGCGCCATCGTCTCCGACTCGTCGATCATGTTCACCCGATACCTTTCCACAGACCGATGGCCGGACCGGCGGTGTGCGCCGAAACCCACCGTATCGACCGACATTCTCTGGCGGTGTAATTCGATCGAATGAATTGTCGGGCGGTTTCGGACAATTCCGTTGCCAAGCCGGGAAGTCCTGCCGTATCGATGGATCCGGCCGCGCGCGTACGCCAGGTGTCACCACCGCGATCGGCGGCCGTCCCACGTATCCGACGAGGACTGGAGTCCGTCTTGAACTTCGCCAAGAAGAAGCCGCTGTGGATCGGCGTGATCACAGCGGCGACGCTGCTCGTCGTCACCTTGGCGAATATCGACGGCGCGTGGTCGTTCATCGACCGCATCACCGGGGACGACTCCGGCGGCGCGACGCAGATCGCCCGAACGCCCGCCCTGCCCCCCGCCACGACAACCACCACAACCGCCACCACAACCAGCGGGACGCCGACGAGCACGTCGACGACGAGCACGACCGGCGCCTCCACGAGCCCGAGCTCCACCCGCACGACGAGCGCCGAACCTCGTACCGCAGACGGCTGGTACGACCTGGTCGAATACCAATCCGTCAGCTGGAACAACGGTTTCGACCCCGTCGACCCGATCCGCATCGGCGCCGCCAGCTTCCCGAGCAGCATCGTCGGCTACTACCCGTCGAGTTCTTCCGATCCGATGAACAAGGCCACCTGGACGATCGGCGGCGGCTGCGACCGGTTCTCCGCATGGATCGGCAAGGACTCCGAATCGTCGTCCTCCGCCGGTGTCGGCCGCTTCGTGATCAAGACCGACGATCGCGAGATCTACACCGCCGAGATGGCGATGAACGACGGCGCGCGCGAGGTCGACCTCGACATCTCCGGCGCGGTCCGCCTCACCCTGCTCGACACCCGCCGGTCCCAGGACGCCAAGAACGCCTGGGGCAGGCCCCGCGTCCACTGCGCGACCGCACCCGGCCGCAAACGCTGACACCGCACCTCCCGGGCCGAACCCCTTACCCGACAAGCACTTCCAGGTAAGGGGTTGCTCCCGCGTCAGGCGATGGCGCCGCGCGCCGCCTCGTAGGCCGCGCCGACCCGGTAGAGGCGGTCGTCGGCCAGGGCGGGCGCCATGATCTGCAGGCCGACCGGAAGGCCGTCGTCCGCGCTCAGTCCCGACGGCACCGACATCGCCGGATGACCGGCCAGGTTGGTTGGCAGCGTGCACAGATCGGACAGGTACATGGCCAGCGGGTCGTCGACCTTCTCACCGAGCTTCCACGGCGTGAACGGGCTCGTCGGGGAGACAAGCACGTCGACCTGTTCGTAGGCGCGATCGAAATCGCGGGTGATCAGGGTGCGCACCTTCAGGGCCTGACCGTAGTAGGCGTCGTAGTAGCCCGCCGAAAGGGCGTAGGTGCCGATCATGATGCGGCGCTTGACCTCGGGGCCGAAACCCGCCGCGCGGGTGGCGGCCATGACCTGCTCGGCGCTGTGCGCGCCGTCGTCGTCGACGCGCAGGCCGTAGCGCATGGCGTCGAAGCGGGCCAGATTGGACGAGACCTCGCTCGGCATGACCAGGTAGTAGGCCGACAGCGCGTATTCGAAGTTCGGGCACGAGACCTCGACCACCTCGGCGCCGAGCTCCCGCAGCACCGCGACGGCCGCGTCGAAGGACGCGATCACCCCGGATTGGTAACTGTCGGAATGCAATTCCTTGACCACGCCGACCTTCACGCCGCGCAGGTCACCGGCCGCGCCCGCGCGGGCCGCGGCGACCACGGGCGGCACCGGCACGTCGCGCGAGGTGGAATCGCGCGGGTCGTACCCGGCGATGACCTCGTGCAACAGCGCGGTGTCGAGGACGGTGCGCCCGCACGGGCCGCCCTGGTCGAGCGAGGACGCGCAGGCGACGAGGCCGTAGCGCGAGACCGTGCCGTAGGTGGGTTTGGTGCCGACGGTCGCCGTCACGGCGGCGGGCTGGCGAATGGAGCCGCCGGTGTCGGTGCCGATGGCGAGCGGCGCCTGGTGCGAGGCCAGCGCCGCGGCCGAACCGCCGCCGGAACCGCCGGGTATGCGGCTGGTGTCCCACGGGTTGCGGGTGGGGCCGTATGCCGAGTTCTCGGTGGAGGAGCCCATGGCGAACTCGTCCATATTGGTCTTGCCGAGGATCGGGATGCCCGCGGCCCGCAACCGCTCGGTGACCGTGGCGTCGTAGGGCGAAACCCAGCCTTCCAGGATCTTGGAGGCGCAGGTGGTCGGCGCGTCGACGGTGGTGAACACGTCCTTGAGCGCCAACGGAACCCCGGCCAGCGGCGAGGCGGGCGCCTTGCCGTCGGCCAGCGCCGTGTCCACCGCGGCGGCGGCGGCGAGCGCCTGTTCGGCGCCGATGTGCAGGAACGCGTGGATCTCGCCGTCCGCCTCGGCGATTCGATCCAGGTGCGCCCGGGTGACCTCGACCGAGGTGATCTCGCGCGCGTGGATCTGCTCGGCCAGCTCCGCCGCGGTGCGGGTGGTCAGATCGCTCATATCGCCACCGCCGGGTACGCGGTGTTCGTCGACAAGGCGGTGTTCATTCTCCCTCTCCCAGGATCTGCGGAACCATGAACCGCTGCTCTTCCACGGCGGGCGCGCCCGACAACGCCTCGCCGGGGGTGAGGCTCGGCCGCACCTCGTCGGATCGGGTCACGTTCGTGGCCGGATTCGGCGACGAGGTGGGCGGGACATCGGCGGCGGCGACCTCGGAGATGGTCCGCACGTGGCTCAGGATCGAATCCAGCTGTCCGGCGAACTGATCGAGTTCGGCGTCGGACAGCGCGAGCCGGGACAGCCGGGCGAGGTGTGCGACCTCGTCGCGGGAGATGGCGGGCACCGCGGGACCCCTTTCGGCATGGTCGGAGGTGGAAGTGCCGAGTGTGGAGAATTCGGCCATCGAACAGCCTAGCCCCCCGGTCGGACACCCCCTTCCCCACACCGGCGGTACGCCGACACACCCGGCGAACTAGAGCGACACGCCGCAATGACGCGAAATTGCCGCGTGGCGTTGCTCACTGGCCGCAGTTCGAGTCGATAACAGGCCCTCCGGGGTGTAAGTATTGCCGGACCGGGGTATCCGACGACCACGCTCGGCCGGCCACAGGTTCGGCAGGCTTTAGGAAAGGATCGCGCGTGTCATATCTGCTCCGCGTGCAACTTCCGGATCGCCCTGGAAGCCTCGGTGCCCTCGCGCTCGCACTCGGCTCCGTCGGCGCGGACATCCTCTCCCTCGACGTGGTGGAGCGCGGCGCGGGCTTCGCGGTCGACGACCTCGTCGTCGAGGTGCCGCCCAACGCACTGCCCGACACCCTCATCACCGCCGCCGAATCGCTCGGCGACGTGCACGTGGACTCCATCCGGCCCTACTCGGGCGTGCTGGACACCCACCGCGAACTCGAACTCATCGACCAGGTCGCGGGCGCGCGCGACGACCGCATGCAGGTCCTCGTCGACGGGGTGCCACGGGTGCTGCGGGTCGGCTGGTGCACGATCATCGACCTCGGCCCGCAGGGCGCCTACCGGGTGGTCGGCAGTCAGAGCGCCCCGGAGACCCAGGCCGGATCGGCGCCGTGGATGCCGCTGGACAAGCCGACCATCCTCGACCCCGAGGGCGAGTGGGTTCCGCAGATCTGGCGCGATATGGACACCAAACTGGCCGCGGCCCCGCTCGGCGCCGGCGGCAAGGTGCTGCTGCTCGGTCGGCCGGGCGGCCCGGATTTCCGGCCGTCGGAGGTCGCCCGGCTCGGCTACCTCGCGGGCATCGTGGCGGGCGTCCTCGGCTGAACTCGCTACGCGGCGGGCAGGTCGAGGCGCATCACGGTCAGCGCGTCGCCTGCGTCGGTGCGCCAATCGCGTTCAGGGGTCGCGACGAATCCGAGGCGGTCGTAGATCCGGCGCGCGTCCACCATCGCGGGCATGGTGGTGAGCACAACGGCCGCGAAGCCCTCCGCCGCCCCGATCTCGATCACCTTGCGCACCAACGCGGTTCCCACACCGAGTCCGCGCACCGCCTTCGACACCGCGAGCATGCGGAATTCGATTTCACCCGGTCGCGCGACGTCGGCGTAGACGGTGCCTGGCCGCGCGACGGTGAGCGATCCGACGATCGCGCCCCCGTGCTCGGCGACCAGGATCTGCGCGTGCGCGGCGCGGCGCGCACCGTCGCCCAGTTCCGAGACATAGGGGCTCGACCTGCGGATATATCCTTCGCCCACATACACTTCGAGCGTCAGTTCTCCAACGGCGTCGAGGTCGTCCGGACGCGCGGTGCGGATCTGTGGCGTGGCGTCACTGTCACCCATGGCCCGCATATTGCCACCCGGCCACCCGACCGCGGACCGGCTGAGAAACAAGTCACAGACCCGATTCAACCGCCGAGACCGGGGCGCGCACCCGGATGCGCAAGGCGCCAGCGGTCCGGTTTCCCCACCGGATACACCACAGCGATGTCGTCGCCGATGGCGGGCCAGCGCCGCACATCCCACGCGAAACGCCCGTAGACCACGGTGCTCGGCACCGAAGGCCCGGACAGTTCGCCGGTGATCGTCACATACTGCTCCCCGTCGGCGTCGGGACACGGACTCACGCCGGTCACCGACAGCGATCCCGTCTCGATGGGTCGCGAACTCCCGAATCCGCCGCCGAACCGACCGCCGCGACCGCGCAGATACAGCACAACCATGGCGATCAGCGTGGTGACCATCATGATCAGCATCGCGATTTCCAACATGGCACCAACTGTATGGCCGCGCGTGGTCAGGCCCGCGGCGCCGCGTCTCGACTACAGCGCGTCGAGTTCGCTCGTCCCGTTCTCGGTGCGCCGCACCCGCCACAGCGCGGCATCCGACCGCCGCACGTCGCCGCCCAGGGCACACTCGTCACCGGTGAAGATGAGTTGAGCGCCACGGACATTCGTCTCCGCCGCCCGGAACAGGCCGATCAGCCCCGCGGTGAGTTCGGCGGGCAGGCGGGCGCCGATATCGTCCACCGCGAGCACCTTGCCCTCGTCGAGCGCGTCGAGCACATCCGGGAGCAGACCGAGCAGCGACAGGCCCGCCGCGGACTCGTCGGTGACGTCGAACGGCGTCTCGATGCCCGCGTGCACGAGATTCAGCCCGACCCCGCGACGCGCCACCATCCGCGTGTACAGGGCGTCGCGCGCGGCTCGCAGCGTGGTCAGTTCGCGGGCCAACACCAGTGCGGTCACACCGTGTTCGCGCTCCAGCTGGTCGGCGTGGCCGGGCGAGGTGGCGCACAAATCGACCTGTTTCGCGGTCCCGGCGATATCGGCGTCCAATTCGCGCAAATAGTCGGCATACATCGGGTCGGGCTCGGCGACCAGCACATCGGTGATGCCGAGACCCGCCGCCCGCAATTCGCCCAGCAACCGCGCGGCGCCGTCGGGTGAACGCGACAGGTACGCGCCGAGCCGATGCGCGACCTCCGCGGGCTCCGGCGTGCCTCGGCGCACCTCCAGCACCGAGGAGAACCACCGGTACGCGGGCACCAGCGCCTCGGCATACATCTGCCCCGCCAGACTCAGCAGCAGCGCGTTGGGTCGCACCAGCGGAACCAGCGCGGCGACACCGAACCGCGCGGCCTCGAACTGCGGACCGATCTTGATCTCGGTTCCCCTGCGTTCGAAGATGATTCGCTTGCGCGAACGCGGATGCGTGTGCAGCCATTCGGCGGTCACGTCGACGGTGTCGAGGCGGAACCCGTAGGTGTAGGGGACGCCCTCGGCGACGAAACCCGCCACGAACTCCGTCGGCCGGTCGGGATGGCCGAGGTGCGGGGTGCGCGCGGGTCCGGCGTAGGGATCCCAGCCGGTCACCGAATGCAGGACGGCGTCCCGCATCCGCGCCAACGCGTCGATCAGACTCGACTTGCCCGAGGCCGTCGCCCCGTAGATCGCCGTCACCGGCACCGGGATCGGTCCGCCGCCTCGCGTCAGCCGCAACTCCTGGGTTTCGGCCAGCGATCGGTGATTGGTCACCTGGAAACTGCGCAGCATGTCCGCCATACTTCCCGTTCGCCGGTCCCGGCTCCGACATCGGCCCGGTGTCGCGGCCTGTCGACACGCTGCGACAAGTCCCGCGATCGGCGTTAGCATGCCTGAACGCGGCCGTTCGCCGCGTCGTTATCCGACTGATGAGCGTTATCCGACTGATGAGGGTTCGCGTGATGGGAACTGCCGCGATGGCAACTACTGTGCGTCGTCTTGTGATCCGAAGCGGCGTCGCCGTCGCGGTTGCCGCCGGATCGCTACTCGTGTTCGGCCCGCAGGCCGCCGCCGACGCACCGTGCCCCGACGGCACCGCGCGGATCTTCTTCAACAACTCGACCAACATCTGCCAGGGCGCGGGCACCGCCACGTACTCCTCCCCGTGGGCCAGCCGGGTGTGCACCACCTCGGGCACCAAGGTCGTCATCGACACCACAGGCAAGCGCCGCGTCAACAAACGCCACATCGAACTCGACGGCGGCGGATACTGCACCCAGCTGGAACTGAACGGCCAGGAGAACGCCACCATCCAGGTCTCCCCCGCCTGAGCCCCGTCTGCGACGGCCCGAAGCCCGCTCGACCCGAGGCGCGCCATCACGACTCGTCCTCGACACGCGCGGCGTCCTCCTCGACGCGGACAGCGACCGCCTCGGGCCCACGTTCCAGCAGCAGGCGGAAGCCGTCCTCGTCCAGGATCGGGACACCGAGTTCCTCGGCCTTGGCCGCCTTCGACCCCGGAGCGTCGCCGATCACCACGAAGGCCGTCTTCTTCGACACCGAACCCGAGGCTTTGCCGCCGCGCACGAGGATGGCCTCCTTGGCGCCGTCGCGGGTGAAGCCCTGCAAGGAGCCGGTGACCACGATCGACAGACCCGCCAGATTGCGTTCGACGGATTCGTCGCGCTCGTCCGCCATGCGCACACCCGCGGCCCGCCACTTGTCGACGATGGCGCGATGCCAGTCCACGGTGAACCATTCGGCCACGGCGGCGGCGATGGTTGGGCCGACGCCGTCGGCCGCGGCCAGTTCCTCGACGGTCGCGGTGCCGATGCGCTCCATACTCCCGAACTCCGCCGCCAACGCCCGCGCGGCGGTGGGACCGACGTGCCGGATGGACAGGCCGACCAGCACCCGCCACAGCGGGCGGTCCACGACGGTGCGCAGATTCTCCAGCAGCCGTTGACCATTCGCGGACAGGTCGCCGTTCTTGTTCGCGTACAAGGTGGTACGCAGCAGACGCGTCTCGTCCAGGTCGAACAAGTCGCCCTCGTCGGCGATGGCGCCGGACTTCAGCAGGTCGTCCGCGCCCTCGTAGCCGAGCGCCTCGATATCGAAGGCACCGCGACCGGCCACGTGGAACACGCGCTCACGCAACTGCGCCGGACAGTGCCGTTGATTCGGGCAGCGGATATCCGCGTCGCCCTCCTTCTCGAAAGCCAGCGCGGTGCCGCAGACCGGACAGTGCGTCGGCATGTCGAACGGGCGCTCGTCGCCGGTGCGCGCGTCGACCACGGGGCCGAGCACCTCGGGAATCACGTCGCCCGCCTTGCGAATGGTGACCGTATCGCCGATGAGCACGCCCTTGCGGACGACCTCCGAGGCATTGTGCAAGGTCGCCATCGACACCGTCGATCCCGCGATGGACACCGGCTCCATCACCGCGAACGGCGTCACACGACCAGTGCGGCCGACGTTCACCTCGATGTTCAGCAGCTTGGTCGTCGCCTCCTCCGGCGGGTACTTGTAAGCGATGGCCCAGCGCGGGGCCCGCGAGGTGGAGCCGAGGCGGCGTTGCAGCACGATCTCGTCGACCTTGATCACCTGGCCGTCGATCTCGTGCTCGATGTCGTGGCGGTGCTCACCCCAATAGGACACCCGCTCGATCACCGCGTCGATGCCGTGCACCAGCCGCGTGTGCGCGGAGACCGGCAGACCCCACGCGGCCAGCGCCCGATACGCCCCGTGCTGTGTGGCGGGCGCGTACCCCTCGATCCTGCCGATACCGTGGCAGATCATGCGCAGCCTGCGCCGCGCCGTCACCGCCGGATCCTTCTGCCGCAGCGAACCCGCCGCGGTATTGCGCGGATTCGCGTACGGCGGTTTGCCTTCCGCGACGATCGCCGCGTTCAACGACTCGAAATCCGCCAGCCGGAAGTACACCTCACCGCGCACCTCGAGCAGTGCGGGCACCGGGAACTCCGCGGTGGCGCTGAGTTCGCCGGGAATGTCCTCGATGGTGCGGGCATTGAGCGTGACATCCTCGCCGGTGCGCCCGTCGCCCCTGGTCGCGGCCCGCACCAACCTGCCGTTCTCATACACCAGGTTGAGCGCGACACCATCGATCTTGACCTCGCACACATAGTGCGGACTCGTACCGGTCTCCGCCTCGACACGACCCGCCCACGCGCGCAACTCCTCCACATCGAAGACATTGTCGAGCGAGAGCATGCGCTCCAGATGGTCCACCGGCGTGAAATCCGTCGCGAAGCCACCGCCGACGAGTTGGGTCGGTGAATCCGGCGTGAGCAGATCCGGGAACCGCTCCTCCAGTTCCTGCAACCGCCGCAGCAGCGCGTCGAACGCGCCGTCGGAGATGATCGGGGCGTCCCGCACGTAGTAGCGGAACTGATGCTCGCGGACCTCGCCCGCGAGCTGCTGCCACCGCTTGCGCTCTTCGGCGGGCGCCGGAACCGTCGCACTCTCGTTCTCGCTCACACCGAAAACACTAGCCGGTGCCACCGACACATTCCCGCACGTCGCCGCCCTATTCGACGTCCGTACCAGCGGAATTCGGCACCGCACGGGCAGTGATGGAAGTCACAATTCTCCCCTGGAGAGCGCCGTCAGGCCATCGTCTTTCGGATGTGCGCATTACACACTCCAGCAGCCCGCGAGCACACCCCCGCAAGTGCCCGGCAGTACCGCACCTCACCCGTCGGGAACGGGTCACCCACCAGTCTGGACAGGGCCACACGTGGGAGTCGACCGCAAGACGCCGGACCCGCTGTTCCCGGAGCACGAAGACGCGGCAAGTCCGATACCTCTTGCAGCGAACCACCGAGAGAACGCCCGGACCACTTGCAATGACGCCACGCAACGCCGCAATCCTTCCTGAGCCTCACGCCCGGTACGGCGACCACGCGGCCGAAACACCGAACGTGTGGTCAGGCTCGGCAGGCCGCCGCCTCGGAGTCGGCGCGCCACAGCCCGCCACACCCGCCGATCTCAATCGAAGTTCAGCGATTCCGGTTCCTCGGCGTAAGCGCGGGCGACCTCGACGGACAGCGAAACCGCCTTGCGCGCCCAAGCCAACGGCGCCGCGCCGAGACCGCACGAGGGCCCGACGATCACCGAACGCGCGAGAGTCGCACGCGCGAACCCGAGCCGATCGATCAGCCGCACACCGGGTTCCGCGATATCGCGCCAGGTGGGCGGCGCCGCGGGTTCGCTCGTCGGCACCAAGCCGAGCACCAGATGCTTTCCGGCGTCGACGATCTCACCGACATGATCGAGGTCACCGGTCCCGATGGTGGTGATGTCGAAGCCGATACCCACCGCGGCGCTGCCGCGCAGGAATTCCAGCGCGGGCGGCGCGGCACAGGTGTGCACGAGCACCGGCGCCGACTGGGCCGTGATCACCGCGTCCAGCACCGCGAGCGCTTCGGGCGCGGGCATGGCACGCACCGTGTCCAACACGCTCACCCCGCGCAGCGAACCCCGCAGCACCTCATCGATCGACGGCTCGTCGAGCTGCAACACCACCCGCGCCCCGAGCCGCTTCCCGACCTCATCCACATGCCGGTTCAACCCCTCGGCCAAGGATTCCGAAATATCGCGCACCGCACCGTGATCGGTGAGCACCCGATGCCCACCCGGCAACTCGACCTGCGCCGCCAACGTCAACGGCCCACACGCCTGCACCTTCACCACCCGTTCGGTCCCCGCCGACCCCGAGGTCTCCCACACCTCCTCGAGCGCGTCGAGATCGGACCGCAACAGATCGCGCGCCCGCCGCGACAACGCCCCCGGCCGCGCGGCCAGGCGATACCCCCGCACCGTCGTATCGAACCGCAGATCCACCAACAACGCCGAAACCCGCCCGACCATATCCGCCCCGGCCCCCCGTCCCGGTAACTCGGGCAGATGCGCCAATTCAGCGAACTCCCCCACCACCGTCGCCGCCGCCTCCCGCGGATCATTCCCGGGCCACGACCCGACCCCCGTAGCAACCCCACCCCGCACCAACGCCCCCGCACTCTCCCCATTCCCACTCACCACATCCACACCCCTGTCCCTCGCCGACCCGTCCAACAAACCCACATCCGCCTCCGGGCAAGGTCAACACGCACTCGAACAGATGTCCGGCATCCTACCCACCGGCACTCTATCGATCCCCACCAACAAATGCGGCACACCGCGAACCGCCTCGATACACCGAGTCTGATCAGGCAATATCACGTCAGCATGACACTTTCGTTCGTGCATTTGTTCGAGCTGGATGCGATATGACCACCACACCGCCAAAGATCGGCCAGGAGAATTCGGCCGCCGGAGCGCGGAAGCTCGCGCGACCCCGAGTACCAGGCTGCCTTCCGAGCGGCCGAGATCGCCTACCGGCTCGGCGAGCAGGAACGACAGGCCAGGCAAGCGCCAGGATGGACTCCCGGTGACAGGCGAGATCCGGACAGGACGGTCTAGCGGTTCACTTCCGCCGCAGCTTCTCCGACCGTCTCATCGACACCGCCCGCACCGCTGATCGTGCCACTCCCCATGACTTCGTCGCCCACCTCGTCGGGCCGATACAGCACGACGGCCTGACCGCGCGCCACCCCGGTCAGCGGCTCACGAAGCCGAACGACGAGGCCGTCGCCAACCGCTTCGGCCACGGCAGGCGCGGTGCCGCCGTGCGCACGCACCTGCGCGACACAATCGATCGGGCCTTCGGGAGCCCGGCCGGAGGTCCAGACGGCACGGTCGGCGGTCACCGTCCACACCCGCAGGTCCTCGGCCGACCCGACGCGCACGGTGCCGGATTCGGGATCGATGGCGGTCACATACCGCGGCTTGCCGTCGGCGCCGGGTCCCGGCAGTCCGAGACCTTTGCGCTGACCGACGGTGAACCCGTGCACACCGTCGTGACGTGCCAGTTCCCGACCGTCGGAGTCGACGACGGCGCCCGGCCTGATACCGATCTTCGCACCGAGGAATGCCCTGGTATCGCCGGAGGGAATGAAGCAGATGTCGTGACTGTCGGGCTTGTTCGCGACCGCGAGCCCCCGCTCGGCGGCTTCGGCGCGAATCCGCGGCTTCGGTGTGTCACCGACGGGGAACATCGCGCGAGCGAGCTGTTCGGCGGTGAGCACGGCGAGCACATAGGACTGGTCCTTGTCGGCGTCGACCGCACGACGCAGCACACCGTCTTCCAGGCGCGCGTAATGACCGGTGACCACGGCGTCGAAACCGAGAGCGACCGCACGATCGGCCAGCGCCGAGAACTTGATCTTCTCGTTGCAGCGCAGGCACGGGTTCGGGGTCTCGCCCGCGGCGTAGGAGGCGACGAAATCATCGATCACGTCCTCCTTGAAGCGTTCGGCGAAATCCCAGACGTAGAAAGGGATACCGAGCACATCGGCGGCCCGCCTGGCATCGCCCGCGTCCTCCTTGGAGCAGCAGCCGCGCGAACCCGTGCGCAGGGTGCCCGGCGTCGCCGACAGCGCGAGATGCACACCGACCACATCGTGCCCGGCATCGACGGCGCGCGCCGCCGCGACAGCCGAATCCACGCCACCGCTCATCGCCGCGAGAACACGCATCACACACCACCTTTCGCTCCGGCCAGGCCCGCGGCCCTGGCGCGTTCCACCACCTGCGGCAGAACGGTCGTGAGGGCATCGACGTCGGCGACGGTCGAGGTATGCCCGAGAGAGAAGCGCAGCGAACCCCGCGCCTGCCACGGCTCGACACCCATGGCTATCAGCACATGACTCGGCGAGGCGACCCCGGCCGTGCAGGCCGAACCGGTCGAACATTCGATCCCGGCCGCGTCGAGCAGCATCAACAGCGAATCACCTTCGCAGCCGGGAAAAGTGAAGTGCGCGTTGCCCGGCAGCCGTCGCGCGCCGAGCGGGCCGTTGAGGATCGCGTCCGGAACCGTCTCCGCGATCCGCGCGATCAACTCGTCCCGCAACGCACTCGACTCGGCCCCGCGCGCCGCCATCTCCGCGACACCTTGCCGCAGCGCCGCCGCGAACCCGACCGCCCCCGCGATATCGGAGGTGCCCGAACGCAGGTCACGCTCGTGCCCGCCGCCGTGCATCAGCGGCACACACGGCACCTGCCTGCCGAGCAACAACACCCCGAACCCGTGCGGACCGCCGATCTTGTGCCCGGTCGCACTGACGGCCGACAACCCGCTCTCGGCGAAATCGACAGGCACCTGCGTGACCGCCTGAACGGCGTCACTGTGCATCGGCACCCCGAATTCCCGTGCCACCGCCGACAACTCACCGATCGGCTGCACAGCCCCGACCTCGTTGTTCGCCCACATCACGGTGACCAACGCCACCTCGTCGGCGAACTCGGCCAACACCGCCCGCAACGCGCGCGGCGACACAACCCCCTCGGCATCCACCGGCAGCCAACTGACCCGAGCCCCCTCGTGCCGCTCGAGCCACTCGACCGCATCGATCACCGCGTGATGCTCGACCGCACTGGCTACGATCCTGACCCGCTGCGGCTCGGCATCCCGCCGAGCCCAGAAAATCCCCTTGACCGCCAAATTGTCACTCTCGGTCCCCCCCGAGGTGAAAATCACCTCCGAAGGCCGCGCCCCCAGATCAGCCGCGATCGACTCACGCGCCTCCTCCAACGCCCGCCGCGCCGCCCGCCCCGACCCGTGCAGCGAAGACGCGTTACCCGGCCGCGCGAACGCAGCCGTCATCGCCTCGAGGGCGGCACCGAGCATCGGAGTGGTGGCCGCATGATCGAGGTAGACCGTCTGGGGCGCACCACCGGTGACCGAACCCGAAAAAGCCGACTTCATGACGTATAAAGCCTATCCCACCGTTGACCTGCGCATCTTCGGGGTATCCCCCCGCTGGTTACGAAATTTCTACGAATTCTCCACGAGATGCAACCCGATCCGCTCGCGCCGGTATTCCCGCAACCCTCGTGCCAGCACTTCTCCCAACGTCGAGGCCCCGGCCCGTGGGACGTCGAGCAGGTGGGTGTAGATGTCGAGCGCGGTGGTGTTGTTCTTGTGCCGCATCCGCCGGATGACGTCGGCGATGCTGTAGGCACTGGTGGCCAACAGCGACCCCGTGCAGGTGACCTAGCGAGTGGAACGCAGCGCATCTCGGGCACCGGCCGACCGACACACTGTCAACGAGGGAGGCCGAACCGCAACAGCGGTACGTCGAACAAGTCGGACTGCGGTGTCCGCAACAGATCGGGCGCGGCGATCTCGGTGACGATCATCTCGGTGAGGAACTGCACGCGGGCACCGAGTAGATGGCTGGTGTACCCGGTCGCCGATTGTTCCTTGAGGCCGACCGCGACGTGGATGTGTGGCGTGACCTCGCCGCGGCCGGGATCGTAGGCGAGAGTGCCGCCGCCGAAGGCTTCCACATTGCGTAGCTGCACTTTCGACCAGACCGGCGCGTCGGGGTTGTCGAGTCGTTCACAGGTGCCGACCAGATCGACCTCGCCGAACCCGGCGACGAACGACGGGATGAAACCGGCGCGCACTTCGTTGTCGCGGCAGAACTCGGCCAGGGCCGTGTAGAAGTCGTCGCCGTGATCGAACACGACCACGAAACTACGGCCGAGGACGATCTCGTGGGACCGCATCAGAGCTCCGCTATCGGCCAGGGCCAGGTGTGGGACGGGGCGTATCCACCGGCGACCGCGAAGGCTCGGCGCACGGTCGATCGGTCGCCTCCTGCCGCGAGGACGGTGTGCAGGAGGAGACGGGCTTTGAACGGGTGCAGGTCACCGGCACCGACGAGCCCGCGTGCGAGCAGGTCGCGTTCGGAACCAGGGAAACCATAGGTGGATTCGAGTACCGGCCCGGCCCCGACGCGGGAGGCCAGCACCACGGGAACACGCGCGGCGAGAGCTGCCAGGGCGGGTACCAGGACGGCGGGGACGTGGCCTGCTCCCATCGCGGCCAACACGATCCCGTCGACCCGATCGGCGACAGCCTCCAGAACAGCGCCGTCGTCGCCCAGAACGACGGGTACCAACGCGACGCGTGGATTCCTGCCGGGTCCGGTGGGAACGGTGTGGCGTTGGAGAGGAGTGCCGAGGAATCGGGGCGTGTGTTCCACAAGGTAGCCCAAGGGTCCGCCGGTGAGTGATCGGAAGGTGGCGGTGCTGGTGGTATGGGTTTTGCGGACGCGGCGAGCGGCGTGGATCTCGTCGTTGAACACCACCAGACAACCGTGTCCCCGAGCCTGCGGGTCGGCGGCGGTGCGGATGGCGGCCAGGAGGTTGGCGGGGCCGTCGGCGCCGGCGAGGGTGGGGTTGCGCATGGCTCCGGTGACCACGATCGGGGCCGGGCCGGGGTGCAGTAGGTCGAGGAGGTAGGCGGTTTCCTCGATGGTGTCGGTGCCTTGGGTGACCACGGTGCCGTCGATGTCGGCGGGTTGGTCACCGATCGCCGCGGCGAGTGCGGTGATGTCGGGGATGGTCAGCGACGCTCCGGGCAGTTGCCGGAAGTCGACGACCTCGAGGGTGATCGCGCTGTCGGCGAGTCCGGGCACGGCGGCGAGGAGTTGTTCGGCGCTCAGGCTCGGGGTGACTCCGCGAGTCTGGTCGCCGGACATGGCGATGGTGCCGCCGAGAGCGAAAACGGTGACACGGCGCGGTATTCGGGCGATGGGCACCCCTCGCAGCCTAGCGAGGATGGTGGCGGCCCTCGGCCAGGAATCGGCAGGCGCGGTCGAGCCCGGCCAGCGACAGCAGACGACTCCTCGGTTTGGTGAGACCGGTGGCGCCGCAGTCGACGAAGCCGGCTGCCGTCGAGCAGCGACGCCAAGTGCGCGTATCGCTCGGCGGTGTCGAATATCGTAGTGCGTGAGTAGTTTTCGCCGCTGGTGTCGGCACCCACGCCGAGCGGTGTCGTAAGGACCGGTATCGCTGGCGTGTGATGTTTTCACCACTTCGGAATCGGAGGGTCGCTAGGCTGGGGACTCGGTATGCGAATTGCTGGATTCGAGCGAGGAGTTGTTCGGTGCACGGCATCGAGTTGATCTCTGGAGACGGCCTGCGGCTCGACATCGCACTTCACCCGACATCATTCGAATCCGCACGTGGGCCGGTGTTGTTGGTGCACGGAATCACGGTCGATCTGGACGAGGGCGGTGGGATGTTCGTGCGTTTGGCCGAGCGGCTGGCCGAGTCGGGCTTCGACGTGGTGCGCTTCTCCTTCCGTGGACACGGCGGCAGCGAGGGCACCCAGCGAGGGGTGACCGTAGCCGGTGAATGCCTCGACCTGGAAGCCGCTGTCACGTTCACTCACGACCGGTACCCCGGACCGATGTCGATCGTGGCGGCCAGCTTCGGAGCCGTATCGACCCTGTCGACTCTGTCATGGCTCACCGAAGATCTCCATCGACTCGTTCTGTGGAATCCGGTCCTCGACCTACGCCGCACCTTCCTGGAGCCCGAACTGTCCTGGGGTGTAGCCAACTTCGGCGCGAGCCAGCAGAAGAGGCTGCGCGACAGCGGATTCCTTCGAGTGGACGAGGAATTCGAGCTCGGGCGAGTGCTTTTCCACGAATTCGAGAACTACGACCCGCTGGACGCGTTCCAGAACAGCACCGTCCCGACCCTGATCGTGCACGGTGATCGAGACACCGCGGTCTCCTACGAGATAGCGGCCGAGGCAGCGAGGACCCGTCCGGCGACCCAGCTACACACCGTGACCGGTTCCGACCACGGGTTCGACTCCCCCGACCGTGAAGCCGAGGCGATCGAGGCGACAGTCGCCTGGCTGATCGATGCACCGACCACGAAGCCATGAGTCCGGCGGATCTATCGGATCTGTACGGACCCGTCAGCCTCGGTGACGATGTGGTCGTCGGTGAATTCTGCGTTCTGGGGTTTCCCAGAGAGGCTCGGATTCAGGACGCGCAGCAGGGGCACCGAGTCGGCGGTGATCCCGTGGTGATCGGTGATCGAAGCGTGCTGTTCAATCAGGTGGTGATCCACGAGGGCACGATGCTCGGTGTGGAGACCGTGATGGAGGACCGCGCCCGGCTCGGGTACGGGTGTGTGGTCGGGGACAGAACGCGGCTGGTCCACGGTGCCTACGTCTGTGACCGACTCGTATCAGCAGTTCCGTCATAACGTAGGTCGAGAGGACTTGACCACCCGGGGGTTCGTCGATGAAGAAGAACACCATGAAGAACGCGGTCAAACGCGTGACTGTCAGCTGGTACGCCCGGATCAGCTGACGGTTCGCTATCCTGCCCGCCAGTCGCTGATCAGCAACAAAAACCCAACCCCGACCCCACAGCCCCGGCGAAAATCTAGGCAGACGATGCGGGACCGGGCCGAATCTGACCTTCTTATACGCAGAAATGTGTTCCGACGGTGTGGAAGTTCAGTGTTCCGAAGTCGGATGAGACCGACGCCTGCACGCATGCGGCGCTTTCAGGGTTCTCCGGTCGCACGTAACGGGTCCATGCGGATGTCCCGTTCTCGCCGGTGTAAATTCCCCCATCTTCCGATATCGCGGTACGACCGGCCACCGTGATTTCTTGACGCACTGTGACCGAGGACGAGTACAGTCCGCCGAAGAGGACAACTCGCGCCCAGTTGGCATGGCATTGCCAGGACCATCGAAGCTCAAGGTATCCGATCACGTTGCCTTTGGTGGGGCCACGCTCACCTGTGATCGGTCTCGATGCGACCACGTACGCGTCTTTGCAATCAGCAGCGTTGCCGTCGCCACCCTGCTCGTACGCATGAGCGAAGGCCGGGCCGACCATCGCCATGGCCACCAGTGTCGATGCGACAGCGATAGTCTTACGGATCATCGCGTTCATTCCCCTCTAACGGATTCGGCGCACGGGGCAAGGCCCAACCGAATTGCTTGGCTAGCAACGCTAAATTTCATGCCGTATTGTGTTCTGCGATCTGGTTTGGATACAGCGGGACGCAGATCGTCAGGAGACGTCGGGCATCCAGTTTGCGGACAGGCTTGAGCGACGCTACAAACAGATCGGCGGCTCGACCGTGACCTCAGTCGAACCGTTGGTCGCCGAACCGGTCGCGCACAAACGATCGGTTGGATCCTGCCGAACGATGACCATGGTGTACGCCGAATCGACATCGTGCTCGTCAGCGAACTGTCGACTCTCCCCCTGTGGTTCCGAGCGCCGGAAGATCGTGACGGTGATCCGGTTCCCGAACCCGGCGTGGTCTGTGCGAGTCACCTTCGCCCAAGCGGCGTTGCACCTCGTCGAGTAGAGGATCTTCAGCTCGAAGGCACCCCCCGCGGCGACAACACTGTTGGCGGTGACAACGTCCTTCATGCACTCCGTGTTGAGGGGATCGCCGCCGGTTACGATCGTCGGCGCCGCGGCTTGCGCGTCATCGCGCACAATCCACCCCGCTGTTACGGCCGTAACGGCGTTCGTGACGATGAGCAAGGCCAGCGTAACCACGGCCCATTTCCAGTGTCGAGTCACGGACATATACCTGCTCTCCTCTGCATGGCGTCGTTTCAGTCGTGACGTGCGGGGTCCACAAATCGGCTAGCAGATGTTTACGCTGCGCCCCGCAGGGAATCAATGGAAAGCTACCCGACGCGGGCAGTGGCTAGCAAACCGATTAATTCATTCGCAAAGTCGTTGCCTCTGCTATTTTTCCAGTTGAAATACCTTCCAGTTGGTTTACAATGGCGGATGGTTGTCAACGCACGCGTGTGTACGATGCGGTGGTGACCGAAAAATTGACTGTCGAAATCGAGGTAGTCGCCGATACTGCACGCGTCGCGGATGTGTGGACCGATGAACTCGCCAAGCGGATCAGATCGCGAGTCGACGGCACGGATCCCGATAGGCGGCAGTTGGACGAGACCCATCAGGATGCGGGAACAATCATCGCGCTCACCCTTGGCTCACCGGTGGCCGGGTTGCTCGTCCGCGAGGTCTCCGCGTGGTTGAAGTTGCGCTATTCCGCGACCATCAAAGTGACCCGGAAGAGCGCGAATGGCGAGGAGTACACCTGGGACCAGAAGGGACCGATGTCGAAAGAACAGGAGCAGTTGATGCGGAATATCCTTGACGGTCAGCAAGACGGAAACTGAAGCAAAAAGCTACCGGCACGCAGTCGCTATTGTCTGCGGTGCGAGCAACTGGCCGGTAGGCCCCTTCAGAGCGTCGACTGCGTTCGCAATTACAGCACGAGGGTGGTGCGATTATTTCGGTGACGGGCTAGGAATCCGCAGTGAGAACCTGCTAGACCTCTTCGACTCCGAGGAACTGGCCGATGCACAGCTGACAACAATCGCAGATTTCCTTCGCAAGCGCGCAGAAGCACTCCGCTGCGATAACGGCCAGGGCCTACTCGTTCTTTTCCTATACATCGGACACGGAACATTTACCGGCAAGAAAAGCGAGTATATCGTCCTGCTTCGGGCACGTGGTCATCTGCAAACCTTGCCGTCGTACATTTCGGTTGCTGCAATCGCCGAACTGCTCGAAGATGTGGTGTGCCGCAGTTCTCGCATTGTCGTGCTCGACAGCTGTTTCGCTGGAGCGGCGGTCGCAAGTTTCATGAGCGACCCGGCAATGCTGGAGGGGGTCAAGGTCCAGCAGATCCTGGATCACGACCCATTGTCCGCCGGTGTTTCCGTGCTGTGCGCGGCGAGTAGGGACGATGCGGCACAGTTCGATGAGCACGGGCGATACACCCTGTTCGGCAATGCCGTATTGACCGTGCTTTGGAGCGGCATCGCCGGGGACACGAAGCGACTGAGTCTGCGGCAGGTGTGCAACAACGCCAAAGACCTGCTCCGGCCAGCAGAATTACCGACTCCCGAGGTCCATAGTCCAGAGCAATCAGACTGCGACCTGGCCGACCTCGATATCTTCCCGAACCTTCAGTCCTCACAGTACGACTGGTACACGAAATATCTCGCCGAGGCGGAGCCCATCGTCCTGAGCAATACTGCCGCGCCGCAAAAGCCGCCGACCGTGCTGCGGAAACCACCTGCCGTGTCGGAAGCGAATACCCCGCGTAACCGGAGATGGCGACTCCCGGCGATACTCGGTGTGGTCGTCGTAGCGGGCGGAGTGATCCTGGGCGGCGCTCGCATCGTTATCGATTGGCCTACTACCTCGGCGGGATTCGACACCTCCCTGATCGGAGCCGATTCCTCCGATCGCGGGTGCGCCACCGACGCGCAAGTCTTGCGGGCTACAGCAGAAAATCCGGACTTCCTATTGGAAATCGTATGGTCCGCACACTGCAACACCGCCTGGGCCCAGATCACCTGGCGCCGCACTCCCGGCCTGCCCGAGATGATCGAAGCCAGGGTATATCCAAAGAGCCACGACCCCACAGGACCGGATGCCCAAAGCTCGGTCAAGCCAAACGTCGGCTTCACGCGGACCCACATGGTCGACCGAGGCACCCGCGGGTCGGTCTGTGCAATAGGAAACGTTGTCATCGACGGGCGAGGATCGCCATCACCCGTCGAATTATGCGGCTGATCGGTCCAACTCACCGCTCGCCCTGACGGGATGCCCACCCGAAAGATGGGAAGCCTGGTACGGCCTCGACGCTGGGCCAGCTGAGGTGATCTATCTATCCGGAAACAGTCGCGCGGGGGTCATCACCAGTCTGCTTGCCGCACACCCAACGCCTCCCAGTACGGCGATACCGCCCGCACACCACTGGCATCGATCCAAATAACCACCGAGGACCCCGTGCCTCCCGGCGCGTTCTGTCTCACACGCAACTCGGCGAGCAGCCCGGCGCTGACAACGACCTCGAATTCGCACCCAACGGGCGCGCCCTCTCCGCCTCTGAACAACCAGTACTCGGTCGAATCCTGCGCTCTGCTCCTGCGGCCGGACCCGGCGATCTGGACATACCCCGCCAACACCTGCCCTCGAGTGGTCGCGGCATCCGGTGGCCCGATTCGGGCGAGTACATCGGCCTTCGCCATTCCCGCTCGCAGCCCGCACACCGGATGCTGTGGCAGCGGCGGTTGCGGGACCGGTGGCCCCGACCTGAGCTGCGTGGGGCCCGACCCCGACTGTGGAGGTCGAACAGGCTGATTCTTTCTACGTCCGAACAGACCCACAGACGTCCTCCCCGACTTTCGTTACGTATCAACGGCTATGGTAATCCGCGCCGCGTCTGTGGACCTTGTTCGTTTCCGCCGATTCCACCCACACTGCGCACCGCTCGAACGGGCCGCGAGACCGAAAAGCGCTCAGCCTGGCGATCTTCTCGCCCGCTCGACCAGATGGCCACCCCGAGGCGAAGCCGGGACGGTCAAGGGTTCTTTCCCGATTCGTTCGGAACTGCCGAGCACCGCGCTCGGGTGGGATGTTGTGGGGGTCGGGTCAGAGATTGTCGACCGTAACTCCCGGGTGGCGTGGGTCGATCCGGATCACGGCCCGTTCGCGTGCGAGCGGGTTCCGATCGACGGCGGACAGTTCCCCGCGGAACATCGGAGTACAGACAAAAATTGGCGGCCCGGATTCAGCACTCGATCAGCTGGTCGGTGTTGTCTGTGCCTGCTACGGTTGGCCTGGGCTGTTCACGGGTGGTTCGCGAATTATGTTTTGTCGCAGAGGATTAGCCGCCATCCGCGCATCTTAGGGGGAAGCATGGCATTCCGATTCGGACGTAAGCGTCCTCGTGCCCTCGGGCCGCCGCCCGAGCCTCGGCACGCCCGCCCGAAGATCGGGCCGCCGCCGGAGCCGCCGCCCGAGCCTGGGCGCGCCCGCGCGAGCGAGCCCGCAAGCCGCTTTCAGGACAGCCGTGAGAAGGCCACCGGCCTTGTGGGAGTGGCGGAGGTGTTCGATGTCGCCGCCTCCGATGACATCGAACAGGATTTCCTGACCGTCGCACAGGTCTGGGGCGCCGAGCGAGTGCTGGACCTCGACCCCAAGGGCCTCGAGTGGCTGATCGAGAAGATTCTGGCCGACAACGCCTCCGAGGGCTTCTACAGCCACGGCATATTCGCCGAGATGGCACCCAAACAACGGCCCCCGCGGATCCAGTTGAACCTGACAGGTGTGAGCGGCGAAGAGCGGTCCTTCCGGATCGCGAAAAGGACCGAGGGCATATTCGCGGTGTACGGCCACGCGAGCATGTACGGGGTGCATCCGCCTCGCCCGCCCGCCGACGTGGAACGATTCGTCATGGTCTGTAGCGGGGCTTACCCCGACCACCAGGAGTCCTGGTGGTTGCTGCACGCGGTAGGTCTGCGCGCGAGCGTCGATGCCACCGGGGTACCGGCCTCCGCTGTCACGACGAGCACCGGACAACGTGCGACCGTCGCGGGGGCGAACAGTACAGTGGCCAGGCTCGCGGACGAAGCGCAGTTGGCTCCCGCCGCGCTGGAACGCACGTCGGCCTACATCATAGATGTGGGGCGGGGTCCGTCGGTGGTAGCCGTGGTATGGAAATCCGACCGGAACGAAGCCAACCCCTGGGTACGAACCCGCATCCCCTGGCACCTGGAAAAAGTCGAACGCACCAGCCCCGAGCTGGCTCACCGACCCGGTTGGACCTTCCTCGAGGACGAACCGGCGATGTCGTTCGTAGCCAACGCAAGTGACAAGACAGCCAGGCAATTCAAGGACGTCTTCATCGCGGTGAGCATCGTGCCCGAAACAGCGCCCGACCGTATCCTGAGCCGACTACCCGGCACGTTCGAGCAATGGTCCGATACCTTTCTGCACGACCTCGGCGCGCCACTGGGCGAGATCGACGTCGCGCTTTGGATCCTCGCCGCGGACGGCACCGAAAACAACGCGGTGCATCTGCTGTTCCTTCCCTCATATCACCCAGGTGTCGCGGTCATCCCGACAGACCTGATGCACTTGCCCTGAGCCCCTCCGCCGATGCCAACCGCCGTCGTGCGCAGAGCGGGACACAGCGGCGCACACCGGTCAACGCGGGTGCCCCGTTCTGTCGCATGCAGAGTGCGCGCCATATGCAGCGCATTCACTCGCAGTCTCGAATCCTTGGATTCGAGACTGCAACTCAGTGGCTCTCAGCTGGGGTGCTCTTGCTGTCACGAGCGCCTTGACCCGTTATTCTGCTTGTTCACGTAGTGGGATGGGAGGGGAGTTCGGTATGCCGGATCCCGTCGTGCACCGGCTGATCCACATTGATGAAAGCGCCGAGCAGCTACCGGATCGATCACGCGACTGTGTCCGATGGGATCCCGCCTCGATCCGCGAAACCGTTAGACGCTTCAATGTCGATACGATGCTGGACTGGATCCATACTTCGGCCGGCTCGATCGACCGGCCGCGGTGAATGCGGGCAGACCGCACCCCGAGCGCTCGCGTGCGGTACTGATCGGTGTCGGTGCCTACGATCACTCCGACCGGTTGCCTCCCATTCCCGCTGCCGCCCGCAATCTCATCGACCTGAACTGGCTGTTGACCGGCGAGGGGGGTGTCGTGCGCACTGAGAACTGCTGGACCGTGCTCGATCCTGCGGGCAGTGCCGAGGTTGGTGATCTGGTCGAGAGGTCTGCCGAGCAGGCCGGCGATATGTTGTTGGTGTACTACACCGGCCACGGGCTACTCGATCGCCGCGGTCGCCTGCACCTCACTCTGACCGGCACTCATCCCGACCGCGCCGGCTACACCGCGTTACCGTTCACGACATTGCGCGAGTCGATTCTCGACAGCCCCGCCACCACACGCATCCTGATCCTGGACTGCTGTTTTTCCGGCCGGGCGTTCGACGCCCTCAGCGATGGACCGGATGCCATCCTCGGCCAAGCCGACATCGCAGGCACCTACACCATCACCAGTTCCGCCAGAAACGAAACCTCCTACGCCCCACCGGGACACCGCAATACCGCCTTCACCGGCGCTCTGCTCGCGGCCGCCACATCCACACCCGGTCTTGTTCTCGATGACCTCTACACCCACACCCGACAACACCTGCGCCGTCACGGACACCCCCAGCCTCAACGGCGCGCCGTCGACACCGCCGGTCGAGTCGTCCTCTTCCCTCACAGTCCGTCATCTCGAAGCGTCGATGAACGCGGAAGGCCGTCGACGCCGCGAAGAGCAGATCGGCACCCACCCCAACGAACCCTTCACCCTTCCGTGATCGCACCGAACACCCTGACTACACAGTTCGAAGCATCACATCTGCCCCTTATCGAACCACCCACCTTCACCACGTCTCTCCCACCGGGCAATTACTGGGACGAACCGGTCAAGGCACGAAGGAACTTGCTCCGAGTGGGCGTGGTGGGAGCCATCGCGATATTGCCCATCGTCTTGGTGCTCATCATGTCGTTTGGCTTCCCATTCAGCACCGACACCCACAAAGACGCACCCACCACGATTACGCCGGCAGAGACGCGTCTGACCACGACGTCGGATCCCGCACCCGATCCACCGGTCTTTCCTGTGCCGCTGAGTACAACCACAACCCCGTTCATCGTTTTCTGACCTGCTGAACGGTGGGGCTGGGAGCCTGTGACTGCTGAGTGGTCATCGACTCCGCCGGTGAGGTCGTACACCTGTCGCTGCATCCCAACCCAGAGACCGCAGCCCAGGCTCTGCACGCGGCCGTGGCCTTGGCCGGGCCGGTCCGGGGCTGCCCGGTGAACAGTCGCCGCAGGTGGTCAGGGAGGGACCGGTACGCCAGCTCGATACCGGTACCCGGACACCCGTCCCAAGCAGGGAAACCGCCGCCTTGGTGAGGATCCCCGGGGCGCGGTGGGAGTGTCTGGTCACCTCCTTCCGGCGCAGACGAGACAGCTCGAGTACCGCGGTCGAAGCCCACTCCGTGTGACAGCCGAACGACCCGCGCAGCGCCGTCTACGGGGTATCCAGGACACCGGCCGGAACGCCGTAGGGCAGGAACCGCACCTTACGGCGTTCATCGATGTTGTCGCGATGCGCGCGCAGAGCCTCGAGCTCGTTCGGGAAGACCTGGTCGACCCTGGCCCGACCGTCCTCATCGATGGTGTAGATCGCCCACACCCCGCTCCCCGACTCACCGGTGGTCTCACCTTCGGGATTCGATGCCTCCTGCCACTCCGGTCGAACGAACTGACCGAGCAGCGCCATCAACGAACCGGACCCCGCGGTGTCCACGCGATCCAGGTACAGCCCGGCCTTGCCGAGCAACTCACGCAGCTCAGCGCCCGCCCCGCGCAACGCGCGGTCGAAATCGTCCGGATCGATACCGAAAGGCCCATTGGTTGCCATCGACTGTGCTCCCGTGAACGAGTTGAGCGCCGTACCGCCAGTGTCCACATCGTCGCTGGTATCCGCAACCGTCATCGGAACGCCGAACAGGATGCTCAGCGAATCCGCGAGCAACTCGCTGGGTTGATCGGCTTGCATCCGAGACGGTGATGCGGCGACTGGGCGACCTCATTCGACTTCGTCGGGCAGTTCTTCGATCTCCGAGATCTCGAATCGTGCTGAGTCTTCCTGCGCTCCTTGGTCCACGTCACGCGGGACCGCCTTACCCATCGCTTCCTCGACGAGTTCACACAGGCGAGCACGCCTGCCCACGAAATAGGCGTCGAAATCGTCGGCGCGCAGATGCTCGGCGGGCACCAGGTGGGCTTGCACCAGGTCGTTCAACCGGACGGAGGTGATCTGCGCCTTCTTCTCGATCGCAGCCAGGTAGATCGAAGGAGCCGATCCGCCGATCGTACGGTTGGTGACTGCCGAGATGGCGGTCTTGTTGACGATACTCTCCCGCCGTTCGTCGTCGATCTTGTGACCGTCGCACCACTTCTTGGGAAAGATGTGGTGGATATCGACAGCCAGACTGGTGTACTGCACTTTGTCGAGTGCTTTGTCCTCCATCCAATCGCGTGCCTCGTTGCCGAGCAGCAGCGCGTAGATGCCCTTGTACGCGGCGGCTTGGCGCGTGCGCAGGGAATGAAGACGGGACTCGACGAATGTCGCGTCGTTGACGGTATTCGGTATCGTGGCAGCATCATCGCCGCGAGCCCAACCCGGCACCTGCTCCAGGTCGCGAACGAAACGTGTCTCGATCGCGCCGCCGTAGAGCTCACCGAGAATGCCGCACCAGAACCATCGGACGAGTTTCTCCCGCGGTCCCAGTAGATCGGCATCGTGACCCATCACGACCCGGATCGCCGCCAGTGGCACCAACTGCTTGGGGTAGGGCAGGAATCGGGTGCCGAAGATGTGACGATCGGCCAAGAAGTCCGATACCCAGATAAACGCTTCGCGCAGCTGTCCTGCCCACTCGAGATAGTCGTCGAGTGTCAGCTTCAGGACGTCCTCGCGTTTGGCGGAGACAGCCGGAGGTCGTTTGCCGGAGTACTCGAGGTTCCGCTTGCGAGTGGCGAGCAGTGTTACCGCTTGCAGAAAGTCGGTGTTTTCGAGTCCGGCGAGCACCGGGTAGGGAGCGAACTTCGATTGCGTTTCCCTCCAGTCGTCGTTGAGACGGAAGTCGGTACCGTGCTGCCGAAAATAGTCCGCGTCGCCGGCGAACGCGGCGGTGAGGAGCTCGAAGACGTTGAGCGACAGTCCACCGACATTGACCTTCTCGAACACTGTCGCCACAGCGGACTTGCTGGTGTTCTTGTCCAGCTCGATCGCTGGAATATTATAGGAGGCGGCCGGTTTCAGGATCGCGGTGTTGAACGCCTTACCCAGATCGCGATCGTCGAAGTCGAACAGCCACGACATCGCGTCGCCGAAGAGCAAAGATACCGGGAACAACCCCGCCGCGCGTTCTTTGTCGGGTGTGGAGACATCTCGCTGGATGTCCTTACCGAAGTTTGTCCGCTCGATACCGTCACCGGGCAATGACACCACTGCCTCGTCCAGGCGGTCCTCGCCCTGCACCGCCAGTGCCATGTCGACGTAGTACCGCCGATCCATCCGCTTGCCACGACTGTCCATCGTGTGGACCACACCGCTGCCCGTCAGCGCTTGGGTGAGCGAAGTCAGCCGTTGTTGTCCATCGAGCAGCAACGATTCCGCATGCGTGCCGGGCACCACGTTCGTGCCTTCGATCGGTCGCGGTTTGAACCGGATCTGATCGTTCCCCGTCTCGAGGAGCATCACCACCCCCAGCGGATGTCCCCGCAGAATTGTGACCAGCAGTTGACGGATCCGCTCGTCTTCCCACTTGTATCCGCGCTGGAAGTCGGGGAGCTGGATCTTTCCGCTCGTTGTGCGGTCGAGGTAGTAACTCAGTTCGTAGAGCGGTGTCTGAAAACCCACTCGGCAGCCTCCGATACTGCGGAATCGGCACGGATTCGGTTCGGGCCGACGCGATTCGGCGCGGCGCGATTCAGCGTAGCGGGTAATCCCGATCTCAGGTTTGCGGGGTTGCGCGCGGCCCAGTCGTGATCCGCACCGACCAGCCGGTCGAGGCAAGGCGGTTCAGGAGGCTGGTATCGAAATGCATGGACGGAAAACTTCGGCCTACCAGGGTGGCCTCTACCTGAATCTCGCCACTCGCCCCGCCCTGCGACGTCACCGACCCACCCGCACTCAACTCGTCCAGGAAGGCGCCGATCTCTTCGTCCAAGTTCCAGTTCACGCCCACCCGATGGCAAGGCTCGTCGTCGATCTGCCTGGTCACTTCGGTACGGATGACTGGGATTTCACGGTCCGGATCATCGATCATCGTGCACTCCTAGATGATATCGACATCGAGCGACAGCCCAGACGAGGCCAGAAATGCCAGCGCCGCAGCCGATATCAGGACCACCGGCCAGCCATCGTCACCGGCGTCTACGGCGACGGTAAGACATCCGGCTATTCCCCGAGTCGAGAGAACTCGACCCAACGGTTCGCCGATCTGCGCGAGTTGTCCCACGGCACGGTCTATCTGCTCGCCAACCTGTCCGGCAACAGCACCCAGTCCGAGAACCCAACCATCGGAGTTCCTGCGAAGCTTGGGCGCCTGGCCTTGCTGCCCGACCCGCCATTGATCGGACGGCACGATACCCAGGGCGGCGGTCACTTCGTCCGGATCGAAGGAGCCGGTCAGCCTCAGAGAGACGGCCACTTCGACAAGTTCCTCGACAGTCATCGCAATCTGATCCCCGTCGGGTCCCCTGGACCATTCCCGCCTTTCGGCTTGATATACACGTTTCCTTTCCCATCCTTATATAGATCGTAGCGAGACGGAGGATCCGGCTTTATATCGTGCGGATCATATCCACGAGATTTCAGTTCTTTGATGTCTTTATTGGTCAGAATCTTATCCTGTGCAGGGTTCCGTGTCCGCTCCTCTGCACTATCCCATACCGGCTCGTCGCCTGCGGCATCGTCTATCGATGCTATCAGGACCGCAAGACCTGCTATGGTAACCAATCCGCCGGTCGCGAGCGCCGCAGTAGAAAAGCTGATTCCCGATAGGCCTCCAAGAAAGGTACCAACAGTACCCGCGATGGCCGAAGCGGCCGTGTCGAGAGCCATCCCTTCCAGCGTCAGCGCTTTGGGATTGCGAATCATAACCACCGAGACCGCAATAACGACCGACGCGCCTACGACGACCGCGGTGAACTGCGTATTGATGTCTGCCCGCATCGTAGACAAGGCGGAGGACAGCCTCAGAGTCGAGGCAGCGAAATCGGAGGAAGCCAATCGATCTCGCCAGCGCTGGTCGCGAGAGTGCGCAGATGGTCAGTCAGGTAGGGGATATCCTTTGCGACATCGGAAGAATATGCCTGCTCGAGACCTTCCGCCACCAACCGCAGACGAGTCTGCGCACCGAACACGCTGGGATGATCGGCAAAGGTCTTCCACGCGGTCGCTGCGTTGCCGAACTTGTCGGTATCGCTGTCCGGGATCTCGCCGCCGGCGATCTGTGCGACCACCTTTTCGTACAAGCCGGGAAACTCCGATTCGAGCCCCCGACCATTGGCACGCGACGAAGCGACGCCGATCACCGAGTCCGCGCCGTAGGGCAACTCCGTGGGAATCGCTGTTGGAAGCGTTGGAGCAGCACCCTTATCCGGACTGCGATTCGCCTTATACTCGCCGCAGGCCCAGTTGTAGCCAGCAGCTGTCAGGACATCACCGAAATGCTGCAAAGCACGAGCGAAGTTCGTTGCCACCAGAGTGAATGCGCCTACCCGCTCATCGTACCCGGATGACCATGTCTTGATCGCTTGATAGCCGCCCGCCATACCGCCAGTGGTCAGCAGGACTCTTTGCAACGGATTGTATGCTTCCTGGAATTGCTTGGATATCGCGTAGCATTCGCTGGCCGCACCATAGTAACTTCGTGGCGCTACCCGCATTTCAGCCTCGCACCATACGAAGATTCATCGACTCGGCGTCGGCATACGCCGCATGTGCAACCCTGGCCGAATTATGGATCAACGTCAACCCCTCGGCCATTTCGCGAGCGCCGACCACCCACTCCTCGTGCGCGTCCGTATATGCCGATGCGGCCACGCCTGACCATTCTCCGCTGGCGAGGAGACTCGACACAAGACTGTTTAGGTTCTCCAGATACTCGGAAACAAACCCCGACAATCCCGCCAAACGTGCGATCAGCTGATCGAGGTGGGCGAGATCGACCGAAAATTCCGCACTCATGGCAGATCTAGACTGTGAATAGCCGCGAGTGCACCCGCGTTGGATTCGTCACGCTGACGATAGCTTTCGGCGGTGACGCCCAGCTTCGTCGCCAACTCTTCGAGCGCTGACACAATCACCATCGCGCCGTCGTAGACCTCGGTCCACCCGGTCGCGAACTCGTCCGCTGCGGCACCTGTCCAACTTCCGCCCGCAACCGATCCCACCTCGGCGCTCGCGGACCTCAGCGCGCTGGTCAACGCTTCGACAGCAGCAAAGGCGTACCGGCCGACGTTCTGCACGCTTTCCGGGACCACTGTCAGCGAAACACTCTCTCCCCCTGCTTGGCTCCCTCGCGGGATGTTACCCGGGAGTCACAGTTTCGACAACGGCCCGACAGAGCCCTAGCACAGGAGACGACCGGGCTGCCGCGTGACTGGCCTCGGCCATTCATACGTGGTGAGCCCGCGGTGGCCGGGGAATTACAAAGGGTGCTCCGAGCTGCGATGATTCGATTTGCATAGGGTCGATGGCGCTCATGCGCTACATATCGAGATAGCAGCTTCCGCCGGAAATCCATCGAACTGTGCGACAGCGCCTTCAGCAGTTCGCTCGGAACGGAAACAGCCGAGCACTCAAGCGGCCTTGCGCACCTTGTCGACCGCGTCGGTGAACAACTTCGTGAAACTCGACTCGTTCGGTGCGTCGCGCTCACTGCTCACGTGCAACGAGACGGTGACTCCGCGCAGGACGGCGTGGCCCGTGTAGTCGATGCTGGTCGACGGTTTGCGCTCACCGTATGTCGAGATGCTCGTGGTGCGGTAGACAATGGCCTCGATGCCCTTCAGCGCGGCAGGGACGGTGAGTGCCTCGACTTTGGTCAGATAGGTGGTCGTGCCTCCCTCGTCGACATGGGTCATGGTGACCTCGGAGCAAGCCTGGTTGTCCGCGCTGATTCGGGACAGATCAGCGGCGCTGCCCGCGATGGTTTCGGTGTACACCGCTCCGGATCGTTCGTCCTTGGCGCCGACCACAGCGGATTGCGCCAGCAGATCCTTGGTCTGGTCCCTGTCCTCTTGGCCGATGCGCGCGCAATCAGGTGGAGTGACGGGGACACCCTCGAGGGCCTCGGCTGCGAACTCGGCCACCTCGAGCAGGTCGGCTATGGAGACTTCTTCACGCTTGGCTCCCGCGGGGAATTCTTGTTCGGTCAGCAGCAACTGCTCTCGGGCGGTGCTCAGCGGGGCGGTTTCGGTCGCGCCCATCGAATCGTCGTTCGATCCACACCCGGCCACGATGACCACGCCTGCCGCCATGATCATCGCACCTAGTCGGGCCGCGCCACACAGCTTGATCATGTCCCCAGCATGCCGGCCGAATCCGCACTGAAGGAACCCTTTTCGACTTATCGGCCGTCAATCGCACTTACCCGAGTCGGTCGCGATCCCGGTCCTGAGCGACAGGCCGAGCATCAACCACCGGCGAAGAGTAACTCCGGCAAGCTCAGAAGAGGCTGCACTCCGGGATGTTGTACATAGCCGACGATGAAATCGCCGGCACGCATGTCGCGACCCTTGACCTCAACTATGGTTGAGAATTTATCGTGAGGTCGTGAATATTCGTCCTGTACTCCATGATTCGAACCGGTCAGCGGAAGCCGCCGAGCAAGCTGAAGAGTTGGCTCAGGTACTGCAACGAGCGCTTGTCGAGTCCGATGCCGACCTCTACGACAGTCGATTCGCCGCGGATATCGTATGGGGAAGCCCGAAGGGCGCGACCTTGATCGGCTACGACAGGCTCAACGCCATTCATCACGAACTCATGCGTGCCGGTGTCGCTCCGCCCTCGCGTTTCGAAGTCGTCAGCGCTCACGCGCCCGCGCCGGGTGTGATCGTGGCTCAAATCCGGCGCCGCGCCCTCGAGGGGGCCGGGTTCTCGGAATCGGCGATGTATGTGCTGATCGAACGCGATGGGCATTGGTGGTTGACTGCCGCGCAGAACACGCCGATCACAACATGAAGCGAGGGCGCCACGGGAAACCGATCCGACAAGCGCCGTCTGGGTCGCGGGGATCGTGTCTCCGGGAAAGCCGTGGCACGGGCACGCCTTACGTTCAGGCCGAGGCTCGACCCGGTGCCGTGCATAGGCGCAGAAGGTCGGGGCTCAGTCCCGCGCCGTCGAGGGGCCCGGCGACTCGGTGAACCCCGCGCGCACCCCGCTGCTGTTGACCGCCCATCGATCCGGCTGTTCCGAACTCGCACACCGTCACCGGTGGAGGCGACATCGGTGATGTTCAACACCGCCGACACCAAACCCTCCACAAGTGGGCGCTCGACAACGTCTCCGACCCGAACAGTAGGAAGGCAATCCGATCAGGATCCTCGTGCAGCCCTCACGCCGGAAGTGATTGCGTCCCATCGGCTCGCTGCCAATTCGCCCCCACCGGCATGTGTTCCGGGGGCCGTGATCGTTTCGATACCCATTCTCCTGGAACAGAAGTTCACGCTCAGGGGTGACACGGACCACTTCATAGGCAAGAGCAACGCAATCGGAAAGGGCGGGCTGCTCATGTACTGGAATGTGATCGTGCTCGTGATCGCACTGATCGGGCTTCTTGTGCAGGTGGGACAGGCGGTGATCGCGCTGAGCCAGTTACGGCAAGGGCGACGATCGGGCGCGTCTTCGACATTGCCGTGTGGATCGAGTGCGGCGGGGTATATGCGCACCGGGACTCGCGACGACATCGCGGGAACGCCTGACTCTCAGACCGGGGGAACACAATGATCAAGGTGACCGACAGGTCCATGACAAGTAATCTCACACCAGAATGCGCTTGGTCGGTGGCCGGTGTCTGGTACGTGAGCTGGTTGCCTGCCGTCGGGATGAGCCGGCGCGCGGCCATGCTCGAAATGACCATCGATGACCTGCTCAGCGATCCCGACCTCGTCGACGATATCGAGATCTTCGGCATCATCGCGCACGACGGCGAGCAGATGGGCGTTCCCGCCCGCGCGGCCGTGCTCGCGTTGGCCACTCGGATGCTCGACCGGCTCCAATCCGCCCCGCGGCTCGCTACCGCTCTCGTCACCGCCGAGAGCGCGGCCGAGCGGGCCGAGGAACGAGCCCGTCGACACGAAACAGGCGAAGACCAGGCCGAGTTCACCACCTTCTACCGCAGTTTCGTCGCTCAATTGGTGGCTTTCCTCATCCGCCATGGGGCCCAGCGCGCGGACGCCGCAGACCTCGCCCAGGAAACGATGATCGAGGCATACCGTTCCTGGGCGAGGATCACTTCGCCGACGGCATGGTGCTTCCACGTCTCCTACCGCAAACTCCAGCGCAGCCGGGCCTCGCGCACCGAGGTCGCCAACGAGGCGCTGCCACTGCCGGAACAGCGCTCGCCATTGTGCACTCCGGACATCGAGCTCGCAGACCGCGATTTCACACAGCGAATACTCGCGCTGTTGCCACATCGACAACGCCAGGTCATGGCGTGGACCATGTTCGGCTTTACCCCGAAGGAGATCGCCGACGAACTGAAGATCACCCCCGAGGCGGTTCGTAGCAGCCTCAAGAAGGCCCGCCAGACACTGGCCACCACCCTCGACCGCGGAAGCAGGCGGCACCGATGAGCGAGTCGACAGAAGCAGTCAACAATGTGTTGGGCGAGGAGAACCGCGCACTCATCGCCGAACTGACCGAATCTCTCGACATCGAGGCGGGCCTACGTGACGCGCTCCGTCGAGCCGCACCGACTCGCTCCACCCGCGGAACTCTCTGAACACGAAGCCTGCACCGCTGCGCTCGACCAGAGCCGCGACACCGACATTGTCTGTCTCCGCTCGCGATTCGTCACCGCTGTTCCGAACGGATCCGATCAAACCTCCCGCCATGCGGGCGATCCGGGCGCGCACCGGGTTCCGACCATCGTGGCCGAATCCGCGTGCAAATGGGAAAGCCTTGGAGCATAGGTCTTTCGGGCGACGACTGCGGCCCTCAGGTCGGTTCCGAGTCGGTGAGGGCGGGGGTTCGTACCCATTTGTGGATGGAGGGGGCGAGCCAGCGTTGGAGGTAGGCGCGGAGTTCGTCGTTGGTTCGCTCGGGGGTGCCGGGGTCGGACAGGAACGATTGGACTACGCGTTGGATCCATTCGACGAGTTCGTCGAGCATCGTCATGGACAGGGGGGTTTGCGTCCAGTCGACGGCGGTGCGTTCCAGTAGGAGTGCGCGGGCGATGGTGCGGGTGGTGTCGGAGGTGACGGTGCGCAGCAGGGTGTGGGACGGCTCGTCGTAGAGGAGTTGCAGGTACGGGTCGGTCGGCACGCGGGCGACGATGAAGGCGACGCCTTCGACCGCGGCTTCGGCCAGGTCGTCGTAGCCGTGGAGTTTGTCGCCGAGTTGTTGCATGAAGTCCTTGGTGCCCTCGGCCGCGGCCGCTTGCAGTAGCGCCGCGGTGCTGGGGTAGTACCGGTAGACGGTGGCGCGACTGAGCCCGAGGTCGGTGGCCACGTGCGCGATCGTGGTTCGCCCGCCGCGGTCGAGGATGCTGCGGTGCGCCGACTCGAGAATCCGCTGCCTGGCTTCGTCGTCGGTCGCCGGGGGATGCCCCAGCCATCCACGGGTTCGCATATCAGGAATCTAACGCCTCGCCTTCACCCGCTGGTCGTGGGTTGTCGGTGCGCGGGTTGCCGACACCCCCTAGACGATACACTCTACGAAAGCGTATCGTCTGTCGAGTCGCGGACACCAGGCAGTCGCGACCCCACGCGACCCACGGGCGACGCGGGCAACAGCGAACAGACCCCGCCCCCGGCACGTGACCGTTCGAGTACCGGGTCGCGAGCGATCGAATCGATGGAATACAGGACACGAAATGTGGCAAGAAATAGTGCGATTGGCGGCGGCGTGGGGTGGCATGTGCGCCGTCATCTACTTCTGGTACTGGATCATGAGTCGAATCGGGACATTCTGATCCGATGACGCCGAGGTGATTAATACTCGGCATATTCTCCAACACAGTTCGACCGCAGTATTCGGCTGCGGTATTCGAGCACGCCCGCATATCCCCGAAAGGGCCCTCTCCGAGGAAATTCATCGTGAACGAACAGGACCGCCGGCGACGCCGCGCGTTGATCGTCTTCCAGGTCTGCATGTACGGATTCCTGCTGACCATGTTCTTGATCCAGCTGAATATGTACGCGACGCGAGATTGGTAGGCGACCATGAATTTGCCGTCCTTCATCCGGCCACGCACCACCGCGACCGGCGACACGGCGACCTACGACGAGCACTACGACCGGTCGCGGCAGGCGCAGCGCGAAGCCGACCGATGGCTGATCGTCGGCACCGCGCTCATGGGCAGTCTCGTGCTGGGATTCATCGGTCTGCCCATCTTCATGCGTGGCGTCTGGATGTTGCGCAAAGCGCAGCAAGATGGCCTTTCGGTGCGGCCGATGATCGTCACCCTCATCGGCTACCTGGTCGTCCTCGACGCCGCCATCAACAGCATCGGCTGGGTGCTCGACGTCTTCGCCAGCCACAGCCTGATCAACCGGGTCTTCTTCACCGCGTGGGGAAACTTCTTCGACAACGGCTATTTCTGGCACTACAACGAATGGTGGATCGGCGGCTCGGCCGCGCCGGGAGAAAAGGGCTGGGAGATCGCCTGCATATTCGTGGTCTTCCCCATGCGGATCGCCGCGGGCATCGCTTTTCTGCAGATGAAGCGGTGGGGGCATCAGTGGATGGTCGTCACCTGCTGGATGGGCGTTGTCATCTGGGTCGGCTACATCACGAATATGACCATGTACGCCGATATCCGCTTCGACGGCACCGTGCTTCCGGTCATCGGCTGGTGGCTCTACGACATCTTCTACATAACGCCGTTCCTGGCGATCCCCTATCTCCACACCGTCAATCGGGAAATATTCTCCGACTGAACGAAATCGAGGAATCGACGGATCATGACCGATCGAAAAAGCACCGCGAGCGAACCGGATCTGCCGTCCGGCACCACCCCGGCGTTCGCCAGGATGCACAAACTACTGCAACGAGGAATCTTCGTCTGCCTGTTCGCGCTGGTCATCGAGGGCGCGTTCACGGTTCCAGCGCTCGCCATCTGGTACGGATACCCCACGCTGTCGCTGACCGAGATCTGCGGCGAACTGATGAAGGTCCGATTCCACGACGACAACGCCGAATGCGAATACCCGTACCCGCTCAGCGGGCCGCCCTACGGCGGAGCGCCCGAGGCCGCGAATCAGACTACAGCACAGGATGATTGGGGTGTCCAACCGAAGCCGCGATACGACCGGATCGGATTCCGCGAACTCGTTCGGCTCCACGACGAACGCCTCGCCCGCGAAGCCGACCGGACGGCCGCCCCACCGAAGTAGGCCACGACCGTGCGTGCGGCGGTGCTCGAGCTCGAAAAGGCCTGGGCGCCGCCGCCGCGCGAAGGTCAGAACAGGCTGCACTCCGGGATGTTGTACATGGCCGCCTCACCGGCGCTGATGGTTCCGTATTGGAGAATCGTCTTGATGGTGCAGACGAGGTGGCGGGTGTCGGCGGAACCGGTGCCCGCGGAGCCGGTATCGGCGGTGGCCATGGTGGATGCGCCAAGGGTGAGCCCGGCGGCCGCGATCGCGACGAACGCGCCACGCGTCAGAGTCGACATCATGTGTCCCTTCACTTTTCATCGATGTGCGCGATGAACGTACCGGGCCTTCGCTGCCGAACGCGCGCCCCGAATTACTGTGCCGACAAGGCTCGCGGGGGCGGCTTCACATGGGTGGGGGCTCGATGTCGCAGACGCCTCGGCGGCGCTCGAGGGCGGCCTGGTATTCGGGGTGATCGTCGCCGAGAGTCTCGAAATAGCGCTCCAGCGTGTCACGTTCGAGGAGGTCGGCTTCCTCCGCGCGGCCGACAGCGCGGAGATCGAGTGCCAGATTCACCGCCGATTGCAGGGTGTAGGGGTGGTCGAGGCCGCGCACTCTACGGGAACGGTCCAGGGTGTCGGCGCCGAGTTCGGCGGCGACGGCGGCGCGGTCGAGGCCCGCGAGGTCGGAGGCGAGCCCGGTCTTGGCCGCGAGAGTGTAGGGGTGGTCGGCGAACAGGCGCGAATCGAGGATGTCGACGGCCTCCCGGTCGAGGGCGATGGCGTCTCGATGGCGGTCGGCGGCGCGCAGTGCGGCGGCGTAGTTGACCGCACAGGCGGCGACGTACGGGTGGTTGGTGTATCGGTCCGAAGCGAGCCGGTACGCGGTCGCCGCATGTTCCAGGGACAGTTCGATATCACCGAGCACGCGATAGTCGTTGGCCACATTCGTGCGCGCGGCAATGCTTTCCGGGTGGTCGGCGCCGTACACGGTCACGTGGTCGGCCAGCACGTCGCGCTGGGTTCGCAGCGCGTCACGGTAGCGGCCCGCCTTGCGGTAGGACACACCGAGATTCATCCGCGCGCGCAGAATGTGCTGTTGCCGTGGGCTGCCGAGCAGTTCCCGCAGATCCGAGACCACCCGTTCCTGCAACACGACCGAGGTCGCGGCGCTGCCGAGTTCGCGGTGGTTTCGCGCGAGACTGTTCACGCAATGCAACCGCAGCACCGCGTCGTCGGCCAGCGACGGATCATTCTGGAAATGTTCGTAATTGCCGCGATCGAGCCGCATCGCATCGGTGTAGCGGCCCATGACCCGGTAGGACACGGCCAGGTTGTGCGCGGCCCGGATCGTCTCGATGCTGTTGTCGCCGAGGCGTTCGACCGCCCACCCGTAGGACTGCTCGTTGAATTCGACCGCCTCCGCCCAATCACCGGCGATGCGCAGACACGCGGCGACCAGGTCGCTGGACCAGACGTACTCCTCCGGATAACTGGCGCGCACCTGCTCGACACCTCCGCGCGCGTTCACCGCCGCGGTGCGCGCGCGCTGATGGTCACCCATCCGCCACAGCGTGTTGCCGGTGACGATCCAGATCCTGACCACGCGAATATCGGTGTCGCCCAACAGCCTCGACCACACCCGCGCCGCCCGCACGCCCAAGCCCGCGGCGGCGGTCAGCTCCCCCTGGTTCCGCAACGCCGACACGATACGACGGACGAGTTCCGGCAGGTGCGCGCACGGATCGCCGGATCGCGTGACATGCGCGCAGGACAGGACCTCGGTGTACTCGATCTGCTGCCACAACCACAGACTGCGACCCCACATATCGGGCAGTTCGGTGCGCTGCGGGGACGCGTCACACAACACCTGATGCGCGATATGCCGGTTGGACTCGGCCCGATTCCTCGGGAGGAATTCCCGGATTCCGTGCCACGGCACCGCGTGCATGCGCAGCGCCCGACCCCGGTCGGTGAGCGGGTCGGCGCAGATCTCCGCGACCGAATCGCGGGTGGCCAACTCCAGCACTTTGCGCCGCCGATGTTCGACGGCAAGTACCTCGGCCAGCTGATCGGGCAACCGCAGGCCTGGCCGCAGTGTGGATTCCGGCAGCTGGGAGGTCAGCAACGCCATCGAAACCGCCTGGCCCGGTGCGAAAGCGGCCAGCAGGCGCAGCAGTTCACCGGCCGCCCAGGCATCGGAGCCGACCGGTTCGTCGAGCAGCGGGCGCAGCGAGTCGCCGACGATGGACGCGGCCCGCCGGTAGTAGCGCGCCAACTCGTCGTCCAGCGCGCCGAACGGCGTCGGCCTGACCCGCTGCAACAGCGCTTCGTCCATGGGCACGCTGCCGCGCGCGCCCCGGTGCGCCAGCGCGTTGAGCAGGAAAGGGCCGCCGCCGACGGCCGCGCTGAACTGCCGCGCCAGCTCGTCGGAGATGTCATCGACGTGCCTGCGCAGCAGGTCGGCGCCCTCGTCGATGTCGAACATGGGGACCCGGATCGGTTTCGGCACATCCCAATCCGGCGCTCGCGAGGTCAGCAGGACATGTCCGGAACCGTCCCACGGCACCATCTCCGACAGTAGCGCCGGCTTGCGCGGCAGCGGCAGCTTCTCGAGTCCGCCGCGATGATGGTCCGGCGTCACATTGTCGTAGACGATCAGGTATCGCTTCGCGGTGCGGCGCAATTCGACGATCACGGCCTCGTGCAGGGTGTCGCGGGCAAGGACCTCCGGCAGACCGAGCGGTTCGGCCAGATGGCCGAGTTCGGTGCGCATGACCGCGCCGTTGGCGCCCGAGATCCAGGCGATCAGATCGTATTGGGAGCGAAACCGACGTGCGTAGGCCGCGGCCAGCCAGCTCTTGCCGCTGCCCGCCATGCCGGTCAGCACCGCCGCGCCCGCCCGGTCGAGTTGATCGCGGATCGCGGTGAGTTCGCGTTCGCGGCCGTAGAACCAGTCCGGTTGATGGACCGGGATGGTCCGGGTCTGGTAGGCGACGAAGATCTGCTGATTCGGGTACCTGACCCGCATCCGCCCGGCCCGACCGAGAGTTTCCGGGGCTCCCGCGAGATCGCGATACCCCAACGCGCGCAATACCTTTGCCTTCGCCTCCTCTTCGCCGGGCAGCACCCTCAGGTCGACCGCCGCGATCCGCTCGGCCGCACTCGGCACATCGGCCGTCGCGACGATCACCGCGACCGCCTCGGCCGAACAGCGCGCCCAATCCTCGGCGGTCGCGCCGAGCGCACGCATGAAATGCTCGCTGATCACGAGCAGCGTTCGGACCCCGGCCGAGGTGGGCGGCAGTCCGTCGCCCGGCTCGACGCACAGCAGCGGGACATCGAGTCCGACATCGGCGCCGACCTGCTGTAGCCACAGACCCCACACCGCGTCCTCGGCCGCGTGTGCGACGACGACCGATTCGCTCGTCGGTTGGGGCATAGCTGCCACGTGCGGTACTCCTGTCACTGTCCGGGTTGTCACTGCCTGGGTTGTCACTGTCCGCGCGGTCACTGTCTCCGCGCGGCTGTCACTGTCTCCGCGCGGCTGTCACTGCCACCGCACGGTCGTGCGGTCGCCGATATCGGTCGCGGCGGTGTGCCGCATGACGGTCACGAACCGCCGACCGGCCGGGGTCAGCCGGTCCGAGTCGAGCAGGGTCTCACATCCGAGGAGAGTCTGCCCGCGCACCGGCTCCGCGGCCGGGACCGGCGCCGAGCCGGCGTGGTCGGCGGCCCGCCGTAGGAAGCGGCTCACCGCGAGATGGGCGTAGACGCCGTGCAGTACGGCGCTGGCGGGTCTCGGGTCGGCGCGCCACGGTGATGGCAGATCGGCGGGCCGCTCCACCGCGATCAACGGCCTGATCTCCATCAGCGCACTCAACTTCGAATGCTGGAACTCGTGCAGCAGCCCGGTCGCCATGCCCACCGCGTCGTCCGGCTGGATCATGGCCGCCGCGCCGAACATGTCGACGAGGGTGGCGCTGGTGAACGGGTAGGTCTTCGCGCGGCGGGGCAATATCGCCCGGATGCCTCGGATCAACGGGGTGGCGAGTTCGGGGACGGCGGCGGCCAGCAGCGGGATCGCCTCGGCGAAAGCGCCTCGCCAGAGCTCGAACTCGGTGTCGGGCCACGGTGTCCACGCGACGCCCGCATCCGCGGACTCGGTGCCTGATGTCTTGGTGTCCCGCGTCGTGGTACCCGACGTCACGGCGCCCCGCATCGCGGCACCCGGCGTCACAGTGCCCGACGTCACGGCGTCCGGCATCACGGCGCCCGACATCACGGCGCCCGGCGTCACGCCGCCCCGCATCGCGGCGTCCGACGTCACAGTGCCCGGCATCACGGCGTCCGACGTCACAGTGCCCGGCATCACGGCGCCCGGCATCACGGCGTCCGGCATCCCGGCACCCGACATCCCGGCGTCCGACGTCACAGTGCCCAGCATCGCGGCGCCCGACGTCACGGCGTCCATCGAGTCCGTCTCCGCTGATGCCGTATCCGCTGTCTCGGTATCCGCCACCGCGTCGGACCACGCTGCCGGAGTCGCCGGGAGATCATCGAATTCGATATCGAGGACACCGCGCGCCAGCGGTGCGCGCAAACGCCGGATAGGGGTCCAGCGGTACCCGTGCGGCGCGAGCACGCCGCCCGCTGTGCCGCGTATTCGAGCGGTGTCGGTCGCAGGCCCGGTCCATGCGCCCATGCCTGGCAGTACCACCGCGCCGCCCACGCTGGGGAGCTCCAGATCGAATTCCATGCCCGCTCGCGCCGCCGCGGCGGCCGCGAACGAGGCGAGATGGGCGGTCGGCGCTTGGCGACCGATGTCCGCGTCGACGGCGCACACCGCAGCCCATGCGCCGAACCTGGGGTGCAGCAGAACTTCTCGCGCTCGCGCGGGCGCACGGCGTTGCACGGCGCTCAGGAGTTCGAAAGACCTACGCACGACTCGGCATTCGTCGTCGGCACGGGCACTGGCATCGCTGCCGCGCAGCACCGCCGCCAGGAAGGCGAGATTTCGACTGAGCCTGGTACGTCGCAGCAGCGGAAGCAGTGTCGCGGGATCGGCCAGGGCTGCCACGGCGTCGAGTTCGGCGTCGGAGACCTCGAGCACCCGACCGCGCCGGGTGTTCGCGGCACCCGGTGCACCGAACCTGTAGACGGTCTCGGTCATCCGTCGCCCCCCGTACTGTGACCGCCGAAGACCGTGCCTACCGCGGCGCGGCGGCGCAGGGCGAGGCGCACCGCGCGAGTCACATCGGGCCGGTCTTCGAGCAATTCGTCGAGCGACAGATCGGCCAAGTCGGGTAAGCCGGTGCTGGATTCCGCGTCCATCTGTCACCCCTCCCCGGACCGATCGGGCCACGGCCCGGCAGCGCCGGATTCGCCGCGGATTCGATCGCTTCCGGCTTTTTCCTTGTGACACTTGAATTTAACACAGCAAAATGGGTCGATCACCGACCGGCATCCGGTGCGAGCGAAGGGCCATCGGCTCGGAAACCGGGAGCTACCGAGGCGAGGAACTCCCCGCGCCGTCGACGGGTATCGAATCCAGCATCTGCCGTGCGGATCTCAGTGGCGCTTCGCTGTGCGCGCGCAGCACGTTCGACAGCGTCGCGGCGAAATCCGGCGGCAGGGCGCCCGCGCGAACAGCTCGAACCGCCCGCTGCACCGTAGCCGTCAGCGCGGTCGCGGCATCGTGCGCCGTGGTGTTCGCGAACCCGGCGACCGCGAGCCGGAAGTGTTCGACGGCCTCGTCGGACAGTTCGGCGTCGGCACTGTCCGACAAGGTGATGATGTCGATGTAGGCGCGCGTGATCTTGAACCCGAGGACCACGCCGCGGTCGGGATCGCCGGAGGCGCCCGCCGCCGCGAGACACACGTCGACGGCCTCCCACGCGTACAGCGGGTCACCGGTGATCTCACTGCGCTGCAACAGGGCATCGGCGAGACGTTCGGACACCTCGGCGCGCTCCGGCGCGTCAGGGGCGGTGACCGCGAGCGCCGAACGCAGCACCCGCGTGGCGTCGGTGAGGAAGTCGGCGCCGCCCGCCGATTCGTACCGGCGCAGCAGCAGCTCACCGAGCCCGGCCATCGCGGCGTCGCCCGCCTCGGTATCGGCGAGTTCGGCCTGGGCGGCCTTGCCGACGGCGATCGCCTCGTCGAGGTCACCCGGTTTGCGGGTGTCGTCCCATCTGTTCCGCAGCAGCGTCATGAATTCGGTGAGCAGATCCGCACGCTCGGGATAGCCCATCGGCACCGTCTCCAACGCGCGGCGACAGGCACTGAGCGCGGCATCGGCGCCACCCGCCCGGATCGCCTCGGTGGCGGCGTCGACGACGGCCAGATAGTGCGCCTTGTCATCGGCGCTCGGCGGATCCGGCGGCGGATCGGGGAAATTCGGGGCGATGCGCCGCAGGATCTCCGGTGAGAGATAGGCGAACGGCGACCCGCCCGAGCTCGGCTGCGAAACCACCGCGCGGAACACCCGGCCCGGCACGTCGTAGCGCTGGGTGACGAATCGCGAGACCGCGGTGAGCACCTGGGCCGCGTCGCTGCGCGGAATCGCTTCGCGCAGGATCTTCGCGACGTCGGGACGGAACGCGAATACCCGGCTGTCCTCGGGGATGCTGTACGGCGGTGCGGAATCGTCGCCCGCGTCCTCGATCAACCCGCCCGCGAGCACCTCGGCGAGCACACTGCGTTTGCTGCCCGGCAGCACCGCCTGCTGCACCAGTCGCATGATCGGCGGCAACAGCGGCACCTGGGCCAGGCACGCCGCCAAGCGGAACGCGTCGGGAGAGGACGCCGAACGGAAACGCCGGACCCGCTCGAGCGCGCCGTGGCCGAGTTCCTCGCGTTGCCGCACGGCAAGGGGTCTGGGTTCGTGAGTCGGGTCGGGGCGGCGCAGCAGCGGATAGCCCGCCGATCGCCGGTCACCGGAGAGCAATTGAGCCCACGGACGAATCCAGCCCGTCGTCAGTTCCAGCACCGGAATGGGCACCGTGCCTGTGTCGTCCGGCGCGGTCAGGCGCAACGGCGACGGGCGATCGGGCACCACGGCGGTGAGCCTGCCGTGACCCCAGGTCAACCCGGTCCGCTGCCACAGGTTGCTGGGCAGCGGCTGGGCGATCGCGACCGGGGAATTCGCGGCCAGCCGCGCCAATTCCCTGGTGGCCGCGCCGGATACCCACGCGTCGCCGAGACAGGCGCTGAACACCATGACAACGCGGCGTCCCGTCGGATCCGACAGCACCGACAGCGAGCTGTCCGGGGTCCCCATCGGATGCGTCGCCAGTCTCGGTGCGCCCGCGTCGTCGTCGAGGTACCACACCGTGACCTGCCGGAAGCCGACCGCGTTCACAAGGGCGTGCACCGACTCGGCGAGTCCGCTCCACGCGGCCATCGACGGATGCCGGTCGAAGACCAGCGCGGCCTCGCGCTGCCGGACCGGATTCGCCTTCGTGACCGGCCAGGCGATCGCGGTACGCGCGGTGCGTTCCACCGTCGCGTCCTCGTCGAACACCTGCTCGTGCGGATCCGGCACCCGGCGGGCCAGCGGGCGCAACTCGCCGAGCACACTCGCCTCCGAATCCAGCGGCGAAGGGGTGGGCACGTCGACGTCGAGCCGGTACGGCCAGTGCGCGGTGTGTGCGGCGGGCGCCGTCAGCGCCGAGTCGCGAGGCAGCAGATGTCCGCCGACGATGCCGGGGTCCGACAGCGCCCGGTTCGACGGTACGTCGACGTCGACCTGCGTCGAATCGTGGTGAGGCGCGTCCGAATCCGCCCGGTGGGTGATGTGGTTGGCCAGCCAGAGCGCCTCGGCGACGGTGCTGCCGTCGACGTCGAGGCCGTGCAACGCGTCGAGGAGATCCGAGAGGCTCGCCATCTCAGCGTCCCTTCGCCGTCTCCGCGTGCCTTGCCATCTCAGCATGCCTCGCCATCGCCGCGGGTGTCGCCATTTCAGCGTGCCTCGCCATTTCAGCCTCCGGTGTCCATGGGCTGCATCAGCCGCTCGGCCAGGCTCTTTCGGTCCGCGCCGTCCACGCGGGTGGCTTGGGTGAGCACGTGGAGGGCGATCAACAGCCGATCTGTCGGCAACGACCCCAATTCACTTCGCCTGCGCACGAACTCATCGATTATATCGCGGTACTCCTCGACGGCGGTATCACCGAGATGCGCGGCGACCACCCGTTCCAGTTGTCCGCGTTCGGGTTTGCTGAGCCGCAGATGTAGGCAGCGACGCAGGAAGGCGGCCGGGAATTCGCGTTCGCCGTTGCTGGTCATGATGATCACCGGGAACGCGTTGCACTGCACGAACCCCTCACGGATGGCGACCCTTTCGCGGCCCTCGTGGGTGAAGACCTCGACCTCGGGACTGTGCGCCCTGATGCGGCGCAATTCGTCGACCGGGTATTCACCGTTCTCGAAGACGTGCAGCAGGTCGTTGGGCAGATCGATATCGGCCTTGTCGATCTCGTCGATGAGCAGCACGCGCGGCCTGCGATAGGGCAGCAGCGCGGTGCCGAGCGGGCCGAGGGTGATGTAGTCGGCCAAACCGGACTCGCCGTCGGTGCGCAGGCCCGGCACCTGCGACTCCTCGAAGCGGCGCAGGGCGTCGTACTGGTAGAGGCCGTCGCGCAGGACGCTGCGGCTTGTGATCGGCCAGTGCAGTACCGGACCCAGGTTCAGTTCCCTGGTGATCAGATAGGCCAGCGACGATTTGCCGAGCCCGGGCGCACCGCTCACCAGCAGTGGTCGCCTGCACAGCAGTGCGGCGTTGATGACGTCGAGGTCGTCGGGCCGCAGCTGGTGCGCGCCGATCCCGTTGCGGCCCAGTTTGCGGTCGAGTTGGGCGGCCTGATCCGGCTGCGGACGCGGCGGCGACACGAATGGGCCGCCGGTGAAGGTGCGGGCGACCATGGGGGGCGGCACGGAATCCCAACCGTCCGGGCGCGGCTCCCCCGACCCGTGGAATACGTGCCACGTCGGCGCCGTCATATCAACTCCCTCGTAGCGCCGGGCCCCGCGAGAGGCGGCGGACGTCGTCGACTCTCCCCGGGTCTGTCGATGATGCACACGATCTTGCGCCAGAACTCGTCCCGATCCACGGACCGGGTGTGATCTCGCTGTTCGCGCCAGATCGCAGTGTACCAATCCAGCGGCGAGCTTTCGCCGATACGAGTCGCCACGTGCCTTCGGAACAGCGTGCCGTCGCAGGCCGCGCCGCCGGGATGTTCCGGGCACGACGCGACCCGCCAGAGGCTGACCGGCAGCGCGTTCGTTCGCGACGCCGCGAGGACGTGCTCGGTCGGCGGTTCCGAGACGCCGAGACCGTCCGGCGGATCGTCATCGGCGAACAGCACCTGCAACTCACGCAGCGCGCGGCCGCGCGGGTCGTCGCAGCCGAGCCAGACCATGCGGTCGGAATCGTGACGCCGCAGGCGATTCCAGCGCAGATCGAGTTCGGCGAGTTGCTCGCTGTTCTTCTCCCAGGTGGCACTGCGCCGCAACCGCATCATGAACTTGCTGAACGGCCGCTCGTCGGCGCGACGCCATTCGTAGAGTGGATCGTCGGTCAGGTGGTCGTCGGGCAGCGCGACCACGATCTCGACGGCATCCAACGGCTTGTCGATGGTGGTCAGCTCGATGTCGATGGCCCGCTTCAATTCCCGCTTCGCCTGGTCGTAAGTGGGGAATCGACCGGTGGGCGGAAGCGTGATGATCTCCTGCTCCCCCGTCCTTCGCGCCAGTTCGTAGCGGTGCGGCAACGGGGCGTGCTCGTCGATCCGAGGCCCTTCCTCCGGCACGATGATGCCGAAAAGTGTAGTTACTTCGGCGGATTCGGCGCGTGGCACGGCGAAGCGGCGCTCGAACTCCGGGAGGTCGCGCGGCGGGATGAGTTTCTTGGGGATCTCCCGCAAGCCCCGCGCGACGTGCGGCGACTCGGGCAGGTAGTTCGGTGCGAGCGCGCAGAAACGCGCGAGGTGCAAAGGGGGATCCTGACTTTCGGTCCCGATGTACTCCACCAGGTCGCGCAGGGTGACCAACCGGCCCGAATCGGGCGCGAACGAGTCGCGGAACAGTTCACCCACCAGCGCCGCGGGCACGCGGCGGTCGGCGGCCGCGGAGATCGCGGCCAGCCACCCTTGCAGTTCCACCACCCACCGACGGACCGGCGCCTCCGCCCCGACCAGGCGATCCGTCCACGCCGCCTCGTCGCGGTGCCTGGCGTCGTGCGCGGTGACGATCTCCTCGTAGAGTCCGCGATCGCAGCGCCGCAGGCCGTCGAGCAGGTAGGCGACGGCGCCGCCCTGCGGGGATTGCAGGTTCTCGCTCGCCTTGAGGAAGCCGACGACGCCGCCGTGGCGCACCGACCACACCGGCCCGCCGGACATGCCCTGGATCACCGACCGATCGCCGTCGACGGTGAAGAATCGCTCGTGCTTGTCGCGGAAGCGGTAGTTGCGATACAGCTCGACGACTCGCTCGACATAGCTCGCGTTCAGCGCGCAGACGAGCAGTTCGTCACCGGGGGTCAGCACCGGTTCCGACATCAGGACACACGGCGCCGCGACGCGGTCGGGCTCGTCGAGGCGCAGCACCGCAAGATCGTCGAAACCCCAACGCCCGCCACCCGGCGGGGCGGCGGAAGCGGCGACCACCTCGCAGCCGCGGTCCGCACCGTCGCCGAAGGCCAGCCGTAGCCGCGCCGCGCCGTCGGCGACATGCGCCGCCGTCACCGCGTAGTTCGGTGCGATGCGGAAAGCGGTGCCGATCCGCTCGGCGCCGTCGCGGTCGTGCGAGACCGCGGCGACCGCGTCCTTCAGCAGATCATCGATACCCTCGTGGCCGGGCACGGTGCGCCCCCGCCTACGACGCGGCGGGTGCGGCGTCCGGCTCCCCGTGCATATCCCATTCCAGGTTCACCTTGAGCGACGCCTTCATGCCACCGGAGGCGAGCACCGCGACGACCCGACCGGAGTCCAGCGACAGCTCCACACCGAATTCGACCGAGACGGCATCCGGTTTCAGCCCATCGACCGCGCCGTGCACCGCCGAGGCGACGCTGCGGATCGTCGGCCCGAGGGTGTCGAGCCGGAAACGATCACGCAGGCCGACGTCGACGCCGGTGGGACCGGTCTCCTCGGCGTCCACCCTGGCGTGGATGACCGTGCCGTCCGGCATCTCAACGCGTTCGATTCGAGTCATGCCACCCCCAGCTCACAATTGGTCGAACCAGCGAAATCCCCTGAAGCAGTCGCACTCTAACACCGAAAGCCGCTGCGTGGCCATCGTTCCGCAACACCTCACCGTCGCCGAGCGCGACCGGATCGGGCGCACCCGGCATCATCGCCCTCTTGATCAGCGGCGGATTTCCCCCGACAGGGCACGCGCGGGCGGATCGAGTGTGACGGACTCCGCACCGGGTGGACTCGCTCGGGTGCGTCCGGCGAACCGGTTCATCACCGGCACGTCGACCCAGTGGTAGAGGGCGGCCGCCGCCACGGTCGACAGCACCAGGGCGAGCAGGGCGAACCCGATCCAGCCCAGGAAGCCGAATTGTCCGCCGCCGATCAGGAATCGGGTGATGAGCACCATCACCGGGAACTGGATCAGGTAGAAGGCGTAGGAGATATTGCCGAACCACACCATGCGCGGATGCGCGTTGAGCCCGGAAATGCCTTGTAGGTCACGGGCCGCGAGGGTGGCCACCAATGCCGCCATGGGAGCGATCAGCAGCGCGGACATCTTGAAATCGACCGGCACCACCCAGGTCGCGGCGTAGGCGACGATCAGAGCGAGCAGCGGCGGCGCGAGACGGGTGTTGCGCCATTGCTTTTCGAGGACGAGGCGGGCGGTGAGCACGCCGAGGTAGAACTCGGGCAGCCGGGACAGCGGGAAGGTGTAGCCGAGCCAATACGACGGCGACACCGGGATATCCGGCTGCGCGAACCACGCCTGGGAGGCGTGCAATTCGTAATGCGGTGAGCTGTCGCCGGGTACCAGCCGCGGCGCGAAGGCGTTCGCGATGCCTTTGGGGCCGGGCACCCACAGGTAGAACGCGGCGTGCACAGCCAACACGAACAGCACAAGCAGCGTGGCCGCCAGCAGCAGCCGCCGCGTCGGGACGCGCCGCACCAGCGGAAGCAGCAACGGAAAGCTCAGGTAGAAAAGCATTTCCGAGACCAGCGACCAGGACGGCACGTTGAGTCCGCCGACCGTACTCCATTTCGGCACCCACGCGTGCACCAGCAGCACATTCGGCAGCCACACCACCAGCCGGTGCAGCGGCACGCCCGCGGCGACCACGAATACGGCCGCCGCCACCAGATGGGTCGGGTAAATCTTCAGCACCCGCCGCCGATAGAACAGCCCCACCGGCATTCCCGGACGGAACGACCAGTAGATGATGAAACCCGACAGCACGAAGAAGAACGTGACCCCGGCGGCCCCGAGTTGCATCGGCATCCACTGGTGCAAACGCCGGAAGAGCTCCGACTTCTGGAACGGGTACACCGGCAGGAATACCAAGGCATGCAGGACGAATACCGCGAACGCCGCCCACCAGCGCGTGCCGGTGAGCGAGGGCAGCGCGGGACGCGGCGGGTCGGTGGCGGGTGCGGTGGTCGCGACCACCGGTGCGGGCAGCACCTCCGGCGAGTGGGTCATCGAAGGTACCTGTCGTACAGAGCGTTCGCGAGCACCGCGTCGCCGCGCGAGGACGGGTGCAGCGGCAGCCCGATGATGTCGGTGTGCGGATCGAAGACGCCGTTGATCCACGGTTCGGCCGAGCACAGTCCGTGCCCGACGGTCAGCGCGCGGGCGTCGAAGAATTCCACCCCGAGTATTGCGGCGGCCGCGCGCTGGGCGGCGTCCATGCGGTCGAAGTACTCGACGATGGCGCGTCCGCGCGGCTGGATGTAGGGCGCGACGCCGAGGATGCTGACGCAGGCCGTCTCCTGTCCGGCGGGCAGGACCTCCGGGTATCCGAGAATCACTACGTGCGCCGCGGGCGCGTAGTACCGGATGTAGGTCACCGCGGCGCGGACCCGGTCGGCGTACGCGGGACCGGTCACCCCGTACAGGTCGGGGATGCGGCCCTGTTCCACCGCGTCGAGGCCGCAGCCGCGGATCAGGTCGAAGACGCACTGCTGGAGCGCGTACCAGAGGGTCTGGTCGGATTCGCCCCAGTGGTCGTCGAGACCGAGTTGCAGGGTCACCAGCCTGGTCGCCGAACCGAACGCGCCGTCGCTCTTGGCTTGGAGCACCTGCATGGCGAGGGTGTATCCGGGGCCGCTGTCGATGGTCGCGCCCGAACAGGACGGGTCGGCGATCTGCTCTGACCCGTTCGGCCCGAGCAGGCGGCCGAGTTGCGCGGGCCACGCCGTGCCGCCGCGCACGCACACGTCGCCGAGGGTCAGCGGATCCCAGCCGTTCGCGGTGAACGAGTCGCCGAGGACGACGACCTGTTTGCCCTCGGGCTCCGAATCCGCCTGCGCCGCCGTGGTTCCCAGGGCGGACGCGGTGATCGCGACGGCGGCCGCGCATAACGCGCGCAGCCACGTGCCGACACCGTAGGTTGCCGATCGCATGACATCTACCCGCCGCTCAGTATCCCGCGCGCGGTTCGAAGCCGGGGGCCTCGAGTGTCGGCGGCGCGGGTTTGGGCTGCGGGGCGGGCTGGGGCGCCGGTTGCGGGGCGACCGGACGCGGGGCGGGCGCTTCGGCCACGGGGGCGGGCGGCTCCGGCGCGGGCGTTTCCGGCTCGACCGGTGCGGGCGCGGTACTGCTCACCGGCGCGGGCGCCGCACTGTTCACCGGCGCGGGCAGTGTGACAGGCGCCGTTGTGGTCGGGGCGGGTGCGACGGCGCTACTGCCCGAGCCCTGCTCCTTGTCCGTGTCGTTGTCGCCACAGGCCGCGACGCCGAGTAGGCACCCCGCGGCGAGCAGTGCGCCCGCCGTCCTGACGACGACACCCGAAGTGCGAATCTTCATGGGACTCCTCGCATCACAGTCTGAAATGTCAGTACTTCACTTTTGGGCAAGCGTACAAGTCCTCCGGTCCGAGGGGAACGCGATCCGCCCGATTCCGAACGGCGCCCGCATCGTCGGCACCGTACCAAGATCCCCGTAACGCCAGTTGGGAAACTATGTTCTTCAGTGGAGAGATGATTATTCTCGAATGTAGCGAAAGGCGCCAGTGTTGACCGTCCTCAATCATGAGCAGATCGAAACCCCGCCGATCGTCGTCGCCGAGGTCGACGGCATCCCGGTCTCCGCGCGCCTGGCCACCGTCCCCGAACCGCGCGCGACCTTGGTCGCACTGCACGGCGGCTGGACGAGCAGCGCCTACTTCGACTGCCCCGGCCACCCGGAACTGTCACTACTGCGCCACGGCGCGGCAGCGGGCTTCACCGTATTGGCGATCGACCGGCCCGGATTCGGCAGCTCCGCCCCGCACATCGACCGGTTGCGCGACCCGGTGCGCCGCGCCGAGGTGACCTTGGCCGCGATCGAAGCGCACCTCGACGCGCTGCCGCGCGGCGTCGGCACCTTCCTGGCCGCCCACTCGGCGGGCTGCTACCTCGCGATCCAGATGGCCGCGGGCGCACACGGCGCGGACCTGCTCGGGCTCGAACTCGGCGGCTTCGGCTTCGACCCGACCCCGGAGGCGACCGAACGATTCGGGGCGACCGGCATCGCGGAACTACTCTGGCAACCCGCAGGCCACTACCCGCCCGATATCGTCGGCGGCTCGGCCCTCGGCGCCGTCGACCCGCGCTACGACGCCGACCTCGGTGCCCGCTGGCGCGATATCACCTTCCCCGAGCTGGCCGCCGAGATCCGCGTCCCGATCCGCCTGACCCTCGGCAAACAGGAGGCGATCTGGGCGCACGAGGTCGACGACCTCGAACGCCTCGCATCCCGGTTCACCGCCGCCACCCGCACCGTGGTCAACATCCAGCCGCACAGCGGGCACAACCTCAGCGTCGGAAAGTCCGCTGCGGCATATCACTTCGCGCTGCTGTCCTTCGTCGAGGAGTGTGCGCTGGCCCGAGAGATGGGCGAGATCGACTGTTACGAAACACAAGTCGACGGAGGACCGGGCCGCCCGCGCGGATAAGCCACCCGCGCGACCGAAATAGACCGTGTCAGTGGCGATGTCGCGAGGTGACGGCGGGATCGGGCAGCGTCCGCCTGCCGATGTCGACGGCGTTGTCGGCGAAGCGCTCGTAGTAGCGGCCGAGCAGCGCGATATCGACGGCGGCGGCGATTTCGTGTCCGCGTTCGGAGTCGACGATGGCGGCGAGGAGTTGTTCGTGGAGGTTGTCGATGGTGTCGTCCTGGGTGTCGAGGGCGACCGCCGCGTCGGAATCGCGGGATAGCAGGACCTCGGCCGCGCTGGTGGCGATCGCGATGGTGGCGGCGCCGAGACGCTCGACCAGCGGCCGCACCGTCTCCGGGACCACGGCGGCGGGGTGGCGACGGCGGGCGAGTTCGGCGACGTGGGTGGCCAGCGCACCCATCCTGCGCAGGTTCGCCAGCACCTGGAGCGCGCCGCCGATCTCGCGCAGTTCGGCGGCGACCGGAAAGCGCAGCGACAGCAACCGCAGGATCTCGTGTTCGCATTCGCCGCTCATCGCTTCGATGTCACGGCCGATATCGATGGCGCGTTCGGCGTGTTCGAGGTCGGCGCGCAGCAGTGCGAGGGTCGCGGTGGCGATGGCGGTGCGGTCGCGCAGGCAGATGGTGTGCAGCAGCGTGGCCAATTGGGCCACGTCGCGGCTGTGCGGGCGGCGTAGGCTGCGCACCCCGGGATCGCCCGCGTCGAGGTGTTTGGGGACGTCGGGGTGGATGTGGTCACGCCAGGATTCGGTGATCGGCCAGCCGCCGTCGATGAGCCGGTCCCTGACCCGGGCCAGGTCGGTTTCGCTCGGCAGTTCGTGGGTGATGGTCGTGATCGCCACCGCGGTGTCGACGCGATTGCCCGGCAGCACCCCGCCCGCGGTCAGTTCGGCGACCACGTGCTCGACCTCGGCGGGGGTCAGTCGCCTGCCGAGCACGGCCAGCAGCGGCAGATAGTCCCGCTCGGGGACGCCCGCGGGATATCCGGCGCGCAACCAGGCGACGATGCGCCCCGCCAACCACGACAGCGCGATCATGAGCGCGGTGATCCTGTCGGACCCGGCGCGCTCTGCCGTGCTGCGATCACCTCAGCCATACCTACCAGGGTAAGCCGAGATCGCCCGTGTGGCCTTCCCAGCGGAGCGTGTCCGGCGATGCGGCGTCCACATCATCGCTGCGCGAGCGCATTTCGGTCGCCCGCGATCCGGACATACCGGTAAGCGCTACCACGGCGCCTCGGTATCACGGCGACCGTCCCGCAATCGCCGCCGGATCCGAAAACGGCTGTCGCCGATGGGATCCGGCACCCGCTCCGCGGCATTCGGTACGAGCGGGAGGTATCCGTCCGCCCACCGGATCAAATCATGATGCGCTGCGCGGGACGGGGTTCGATCCCCATCGTGGTCAACGCGGTGGCGTGATAGGTGAGGCCGGGCGTGTGGATCGCGTGCTGCAGGCCGGTGTGGGCATCGCGCCAGAAGCGCTGGATGGGGTTGTCGCGACGCACGGCGTTGCCGCCGGACCGCGCGAAGATGGCGTCGACGGCCCCGACGGCGCGCCACGCGGATCGGATCTGGTTGCGCCTGGTCACGGCGCGGTCGGCGAAGGTGATGGGGGTGCCGACGTCGGCAAGGTCGTAGAGACGGCTGATGCCGTCGAGCAGTTGCGCGCGGGAAGCGGCGATCTCGGCGGCGGCCTCCGAGATCGCGGACATGGTGTAGGGGTCGTCGATGATGCGGGTGCCCGTCATGGGCGTGCGTTCCCGCTGGTAGGCCAGGTGCACGGCGAGTGCGCCCTCGGCGATGCCGATGACGGCGGCGGTGATGCCGAGGGGGAACATCGACCAGAACGGCAAACGGTAGACGGTCTCGTCGCGGCCGACCTGCGCCGCCCGTCCGCCGTCGGCCATGGCCGCGGCGTCGACGGTGCGATAGTCGGGCACGAACGCGTCCTCGACGATGATGTCCTTGCTTCCGGTGCCGCACAGGCCGATGACATCCCAGGTGTCCTCGACGACGACGTAGTCGCGGCGCGGCAGCACGACGTGCAGGGTGCCCCTCGGGTCGGCGGGCGCGCCGTCCGCGTCACCGAGGACGGCCCCGAGGAATATCCAGTCGCAGTGGTCGGTGCCCGAGGAGAAGTTCCAGCGGCCACGCAGTCGGTAGCCGCCGTCGACGGGCGTCGCGATGCCCTGCGGGGCGTACGGCGAGGCGATCCAGGTCTCCGGGTTCTCGCCCCACACCTCCTGTTGCAGGCGCGGGTCCATCAGCGCCATCTCCCACGGGTGCACCCCGCCGACCCCGCACACCCAGCCCGCCGACCCGCAATTGCTCGCCACCACCATCACGGTTTCGGCGAAGTCGCGTGGGTGCGCGGCGGCGCCGCCGAATTCGGCGGGCTGCAGCATCCGCATCACGCCCGCCTGCCGGATCAGCGCGACGCTCTCGTCGGACAGTCGCCCGAGCGCCTCGCTGTCGGGCGCCGTGGCGGCGATCTGCTCGCTCAGCGCTTCCACCTGTTCCAGCGCTTTCCGTGTCATGTGCCCAACCTCTCGAGACGGCCGCTGCCGATGCGGCGGCACCCGAAACTAGAATTAATTCTAGTTTCGCGAATGTCAAGAGGTCATGCGACCCGCGATGCCCGGAAAACTACCCGCGCACCACTGTCAGCGCGCGTGCCCGGCCAGAATCAGCGACGCGGCCAGACGCAGTTCCCGCGCGGCGCGATCCGGGGACATCCGCCTGCTCAGGCTCGACGTCAGCACGCCCCACCAGGTGTAGACCAACAGGATCACCGGATCCTGGTCGGCCGGACCCGGATCGCCCACACCGAGGGTGTCCAGGATCGCCCGCGTGAGCGCCGACTCCGACTCCAGCCACAACTCCTGCGGCGGCGGCTCGCTCATATAGGCGTCGGCCGTGGCGCGCAGCATCGCCGAACACAGCCGAGGGCTGCGCAGCAGCGCGACATTCAACGCGGCCAGATTCCGCCCGACACACTCGACGGGATCATCGGCGCCGGGCGACTCCCACCGCTGCGCCGTGAACGCGCCGATCTCCTCCTGGAACAGCGTCGCGAACACCTCGGTCTTGGACGGGAAATACCGGTAGAGCGTCCCGAGCGCCACGCCCGCCCGCGCCGCCAGATCCGCCATCTGCACCCGCTCGAACTCCGCCTCGGCCCCCAACTCGGCCGCGGCCCGCAGGATCGCGCCGCGCCGCGCCACCTGACGAGCCGACGCCGGAGCCGCCGCGGTCCTCGGCTGCGCGATCCGCCCCATGGTCCCGACCTCCGTCACTTCCGGAATTCCGACGATAGCGCCTGCCCGGCCGGGCAACCCACCGCGCATCGAACGGGGAAGGCTCCGCATCACCTCGGATGCGGAGCCTTCCCCGGCCCGATCTACTTCTGTTCGAAGCGGGTGTCCACGAAGTCGGCGAACTCGATCTTGCCCGGGATCGCGCCCGCCTTGGTGAAGGCGTCGGCGATCTCCTGCTCGGAGGCGACCACCTTGTCGTCGAGCGGGATCGGCTGCTTGATCGAGCGGGTCCAGGTGATGCGGGAGGCGTCGACCGGGATCGAGGTGAGTTCGGCGTACTTCGTCGACCACAGGTCGAGGTTGTCCGATGACCACTTGGTGGCGGCGGCGTAGCGGGTGAAGAAGTCGCGGATCGCGGCCGACTTCCCGGCGTCGCCGACCGCCTTCGACGAGGCGACCCAGAAGTTGTAGCCGTTGGCGGCCTGGTCGGCGGTCGCGATCACCTTCGCGCCGACCTCGTTCTCCGCGATCGCCGTGTACGGATCCCACACCGCCCACGCCTCGACATCTCCCCTGGTCAGCGCCGCGTAACCGTCGGCGGGCGCGAGATAGACCGGTTCCACGTCCCCGAGGCCGAGACCCGCCTTCTGCAACTGCAACAGCAGGTTCGCGTTGGCGGAACTGCCCTTGGTGACCGCGACCTTCTTGCCCTTCAGCTCGGCCACCGCGCGGACCTGGGAATTCTTGCCGACCAGGATCGCGTCGCCCTTGCCGGTGGCCGAGAGCGCGCCGACGATCTCGATATCGGCCTTCGCCGCCGCCCCGAAGATCACCGGGGTATTGCCGACCTGCGCCAGGTCGATGCCGCCCGCGCCCGCCGCCTCGATCAGCGGCGGCCCCGCGGTGAAGGTGGAGAACTCGATCTTGTACGGCAGATTCTCCAACTGCCCGGACGCCTTCAACAGCACCTCGATCGAAATCGCCTTCTGATCACCGACTTTCAAGGTGACCGTGGACAGGTCGACCGGACCGTCGGCGGTGGGCTCGGAGTCGCCGCCGCACGCCGCGGTGGCGAGCACGGCCACGGCGGCCACGACGGCGCACGCGAGTCTGGATATCGAGAGTCGTTTCACGAGAACTGCTTTCCTGCGTCGAACTGGAAGAAAATCAGGGGCGGACGCCGAGCAGCGCCAGCAGGCGGCTGATGTACCCGGCGGCCTCGGGAGCCGAATGCGAACGGGGGCGCGGAAGTTCGATGCGCACCTGCTCGGCGATCCGGCCGCCGTCGAGCACGAGCACCCGGTCGGCGAGGGTCACCGCCTCGGTCACGTCGTGGGTCACCAGCAGCACGCCGAACCCGTGTTCGGCGTGCAGGCCGAGCAGCAGATCGTGCATGGACAGCCGGGTGAGCGCGTCGAGGGCGCCGAACGGTTCGTCGAGCAGCAGCAGCTTCGGACGCGCCACCAGCGCCCTGGCCAACGCCACCCGCTGCGCCTCGCCGCCGGACAGGGTCAGCGGCCACGCGTCGGCGCGCTCGCGCAGACCCACCTGATCCAGCAGCGACCTGGCGAACTCCTCGTCCCGGCGGCGGCTGCGCGGACGCGGACGGCCGAGCGCCACATTGCGCACCACAGGCAGCCACGGAATCAGGCGCGCCTCCTGGAAGACGAACGTGGGCTGGGCATCCACCGTCACCGAGCCGCGATCGGCGGTATCGAGCCCGCCGATGACGCGCAGGAGCGTCGACTTCCCCGAACCGCTGCGGCCGACCAGCGCGACGATCTCGCCCGCCGCGATATCGAGGTCGATGCCGTCGAGGACGCTATTCGGGCCGAAACTCTTGGCCAGACCCGCGATCCGGGCGGCCTCGCCCGCGCGCACCGGTTCGGCGCTCACATTCTCGGTGATCGTCATCGGCTGCTCCTCCGGTCGACGGCGGTGCGCCAGCGCAGGGCGCGGAGTTCGAGCGCGCGCACGATCGCGTCGGTGATCAAACCGAGCAGGCTGTAGATCAGCAGACCGAAGATGACGATGTCGGTGCGCAGGAATTCGCGGGCATTGTTGACCACGAACCCGAGACCGGCGCTCGCGTTGATCTGCTCGGCGACCACGAGCGACAGCCAGGCGATGCCGAGACTCTGCCGGACACCCACCAGGATCTGCGGCAGCGCACCGGGCACGATCAGCAGCCGAAGCCGTTCGGCCAGGCCGAGTCCCAGGGTGCGGCCGAGTTCGAGCAGCTTCGGGTCGAGCTGGCGGATGCCCGCGTAGGTGTTCAGGTAGAGCGGGAAGAAGACGCCGAGCGCGATCAGGTAGATCTTGGGTTCCTCGCCGATGCCGAACCAGATGATGAACAGCGGGATCAGACCGAACAGCGGAATGGTGCGGATCATCTGCAGCGGCGGGTCGAGCGCGTACTCGCCGACCTTGCCGAGCGCGGCGACGGTCGCGAGGATCAGCGCGAGCCCGGCGCCGAGCAGGAACCCGAACAGCGCGCGCTGCCCGGAGATGACGAGCGCGTCACCGAGTTGGCCGGAACGGTAGATCTCCAGTCCGGCGTCGAGCACGACCGAAGGCGCGGGAAGTTTCTTCGCCGACACCAAGCCGTTCGTACTGGCGACCTGCCAGATCAGCAGCAGCGCAAGCGGAGCGAGCGCGCGCAGCAGCCACGGGCGACGGTACAGCGGGACCCGTCGCCCGACGGTTGCCGTGTCCCTCACTTCGAGCATCCGTGCAGGATGCGGAAATTCCGGCGATCACACCAGGTTTGCACTCACCGTGAATCGAACGCCGCCGGTCCCGATCGGTTCTCGGCCTGACCGCATCGCACGACTCGACCTGCGGACGCATCGCGGAGACCGACCGATTTGCGCTGATCGAAACTCGGCGTGCAACAACTCGATCGCCGCGCGGACTGTCCACGAAGGTCTCCCCCTCGCTCCCACCTGCGGACGCATCGGTGGGTCACCGTCGACGCACGCTCGCATCGGACGCGTGGATCTCCTCGGCGCGCCTGGACTGACGGCAGAACGGTTCGCCTACACCCGTATCGGCCGCAGCACCCGGCTGCCGATCGGTCGACAGCGGCCATCAGCTCAGTAGAGCTCTTCGCGGTGAGATCACCACGGCGACCGCCGAATTCACCCGATCCGTACGGATTTCGCGTCCCTGCCCCGGCCTCGGAACAACGCGACCGCCCTGCGGCGCATGCCGGGACCACGCTGCCCGGGGGCGCGCTGCGGCACGGCGGGGGCGGGGTCCTGCACGCGGGTCGCGCTCGCTTCGATCCACTCGGTGTCGGCGCCGCCGTGGCGCGATGGCACGGAACCGCGGACGGCGTTCTCGCAGCGGCGCGCGAGATCGCGGCGGTCGAGGCCCGGATACTCCAGCGGCTCCAAGGTGATCTCCGCCACCATGCCTCGGCTGCGCAGGATGCGGGCCGCGGAGCTCGCGAAGGTGTCCTCGCCGACGAATCCGCAGACCGTGCACTGCGCGCCGTCGCGGTCCAGGTAGCGCAGGCGCACCGGCTGCACGTAGGCGCCCGCGTCGACGGCGGCCTGGAACAGCGCGGGACGCATCCGGCCGAACGCGCGCCCGCACCACGTGGTGCCCTCGGGGAAGGCCGCGATTCGGTCGCCTGCGGCTAGTCGGCCCGCGATGGTGTCGACCACGCCGGGCAGCGCGCGCAACTTCTCGCGCTCGATCGGGATGATGCGCATGAGCTTCGCCAGCCTGCCGAGCAGCGGCCAGTCGATGAGGTCGGCGCGCGCCACGAAACCCAGCGGCTGCACGGCGGCCAACACGACCACGTCGGTCCAGCCGATATGGCCGGTGATCACGAGTACACCGGTGTCCTTCGGCGCGAAACGCACGGGATCGGCGCCGTCGCGCGCACCGCGGTCGTCGCGACGCAGCGCGGTCCCGATGTGGCTCACCAGATCCGGGCGCGCGGTCTCGCTGACGGTGGCCGCGGCGACCCGGTTGTCCACCACCCGAAGCCGCATCCCGAGGCAGCCGAGCAGCGCCTGCGCGTAGCCGCGCTGCACCGCCTCGCGCCGCCCGCGCGGTGTGATCGCGTTCACCACGGGGAAACTGACCAGCAGCCCGGCCACCTGTGCGAGCCTGCCCGCCAACCGTGCCGTGCCGACCCGGTCGACGGCTTCGACACAGTTCGGTCCGCAGGGGCTCGACGGCATCCAGGCGTGGGCGTTCGTCGCGAGCGGCGCGTCGAATACCACCGAACTCACCGTCCTCCGTCGAGGGACGCGGCCGCGTCCTGTAGGCGATTCAGGTAGCGGGTGTTGATGGTGTCCAGACCGAGCAGCACCACGAAATCGGCCACCGCGAAATCGGGATCGTGTGCGGGCTCGCCGCAGATCTCCGCGCCCAGGCGCAGATATCCGCGCAGCAGCGGCGGCAGTTTCGGCCGCGTGGGCGAGGGCAGTTCGTCGAGAGTCTTCCCGTCGACGACCACCGGGTTGTAGGGGTGCACCCGACGCTCGGGATCGGAACCGTGCCTGGCCAACACCATGTCGCGCACACCGCGCACGTTCACACCGGCCGGATCGCCGGGGGTGTCGCGCATCGGCACCGACGCGCACCCCATCACCCAGTCGTAGCCGGTGAGTTGGATGTAGTGCAGGATGCCCGCCCACATGAGCGTCAGCACCGAACCGTTGCGGTGGTCGGGCACCACGCAGGCGCGGCCCATCTCGACGATCCGCTGACCTTCGGGATCGATCTGCTCCAGATCGAATTCGGTGGCCGTGTAGTACCCGCCCGCCGCCGCGACCCGGTCCGGGGGCAGCATCCGGTAGCAGCCGACGAATCTGTCGGTGGCGTCGTCGCGGACCAGCATGTGGTCGCAGTGCTCGTCGAACCGATCGGCGTCCAGGCCGGTGCCGTTGTCGGGGAGCTGGAATCCGGGCTCGTTGGCGAAGACGCCGTAACGCAGCCGCTGCGCGGCCTCGCGATGTTCGACGTCGGACGCCACGACCAGCGAGTACCGGGACCGTTCCACCCCTGAGTCCGTCGGCCCGCCCTTGGCTGTCAACACGGACGAAATAGTCATAGCCGTGATGACACCGGCCCGAGAATGCGATGGAGCGACCTCGAAGTGTCGCGTCGATGCAGGTTCGGTGAACGCGACGGCGGTCACACCGACCGTTCACCGTTCCGTAGCGTCGCGTTCGCGCCCCCGCGTCGTGTTCGCCGCCTTCGCGCTGATAGGAGACATTTTCGCGATACCGTCCCGCCCCGAAAGCACTGCCGCGGCGCCCCGCGGGCGCGGGGGGGCGCCAATAAAGAGGGCGCGCAACCGGGCAAACGGCCCAAAAGTCCGACGCGGACCTGACCGGCTCGGTGGCGGGTTCCACCTCGTCGAATCCGGGGCGTCCGCTGCCGATGAAGGCCACCAGCCACGACGCGACCGCCGCGAAGCGGTTGCGGAACCCGACCAGATAGAACAGGTGCACCGCCAGCCACATGACCCAGGCCACGACGCCGCGGAAACTGATGTGCTCGTTGAGTTTCGCCACGGCGCTGAACCGGCTGATCACCGCCATGCTGCCCTTGTCCCAGTAGACGAACGGCGTGCCCGCCCGCTTCTCGCGGCGGATGATGTCGGCGGCGTGCCTGCCTTCCTGCATGGCCACCGGCGACTGGCCGGGATAGCCGTTGAGCGAGGTCATATCGCCGATGGCGTAGATGTCGGCGTGCCCGCCGACGGTCAGGTCGGGATTGATCAACAGCCTTCCGGCGCGGTCGGTTTCGCATCCGGTGACTTCGGCGAGAATCTCGGCGAAACCGCCCGCTCGCACGCCCGCCGACCACACAACGGTCTCGGCGGCGATGCGGCGCTCAACGCCCGCCTTGTCCTTCACGGTCACCTTGCCGGGTTCGATATCGGTGACGAAGGTGTCGACCAGCACCTCGACGCCGCCCTTGGTCAGCGAGTCCTTCGCGTATTCCGACAGCCCGCCGCCGAAGGGCGGAAGCACCTCGGCCGCGCCCTCCACCAGGGTCACCGAAACCTCTTGGTGGTAATAGCGTTTCGATAATTCCTTCAGCTGGCCCGCGACCTCGACACCGGTGGCGCCCGCGCCGACCACAACGAAACTGAGCAGCCTGCGCTTGCTCTGCTCGTCCGCGCCCGCCGCCTCGGCGAAGACGCGCTCGATCTGCGCGCGCAGCGTCTTGGCGTCGTCGATGGTCTTGAGCGAGAACGTCTTCTCCGCGAAATCGTCACGCCCGAAATAGGATTGCGACGCGCCGGTGGCCGCGATCAGCGATCCGTAGCGGATGCGGGTGCGTTCGCCCTCGTGGTCGTAGGTCAATTCGGCGCGTTCGGCGTCGACCGCGATCACCCGGCCCTGGCGCACATCCGCGCCGCGATGCTTGCGCAGGATGGACGCGATCGGTGGCGCGATCTCCGCCGAGCCGAGCACACCGGTCGCGACCTGGTAGAGCAACGGCTGGAAGAGATGTTCGGGCGTGCTGGAGATCAGCACGTATCGCACACCCGACTTCGACAGTTGCTTGGCTGCGGCCAGCCCCCCGAAGCCCGATCCGACGATGACCACATCCGTGTAGTCGATCTCCGCTTGTTCCATTGCCGCGTGTTCCATGACAGCCTCCTTCTCTCATTACCAACCGTCATCGGAACCGCAGATATTTCAGGTCTTGACCGGCATAATGAAGATGACTCTTATCTCGATCCGTCATGAACGGGAGGTTGTCGTGGAGCTTCGCCAGCTGGCATACTTCGTCGCGGTCTGCGAGGAGCTGAGCTTCAGCAAGGCGGCCGCCCGCTGCTACATCTCGCAGTCGGCGATCAGTCACCAGATCGCCCGGCTCGAACGCGACCTCGGCGTATCGCTGTTCGAACGCTCCACCCGAGCCGTGGTCCCCACCGACGCCACCACGCGGGTACTGCCGCTGGCCAAACAGATGCTCAGCCTGGAATCGGCGATCCGCGCCACCGTGCGCAACACCGGACACCGTATCCGTTTGGCCGCCAACATGTCCTTCGCGACCCGGTCGCTGTCCTCGATCGCGGCGGCGCGCGCCGCGCACCCCGACGCCGAGATCGAGTTCGTCATCAAACCGTTCCGCCAGCGTATCTCCGCCGTCGCCGACGGTGACTGTGATCTGGCCCTCATCCGAGGCAGCGTCGCGCAACCCGGACTCACCGTCGAACAACTCTGGGTGGAGGACCTCGTGATCGCCACCACCGGCGGCCACCCCCTGGCCGACCGCGACTCCGTAACCCTCGCCGAACTCAGCCCCTACCCACTACTGCTCCCACCCGAACAGGAACAAGTCCTCCTACACACGGTGATCCGCACCGCCTTCGCCGACCTCCCCACCGGCCCCACCTTCGGCCCTCCCATCCCCCCCGACCACACCGCCACCATGGAACTCATCAACCGCCCCGAAGCCTGGACCGTCCTCTACGCCAACAGCCCCACCGAAGGCCTCGTAGTCCTCCACCTCACCGAACACCGCCTCCGAATCCCCGTCTCCGCCATAATCCGAGACGACGCCCGCCCCTCCCCCATCCTCACCACCCTCCTGACAACCCTGCACCGCCCCTGAGCGATCAGCGCTCCCGATCGGACAGTCGGCGGTCGGCGACGATCGCACCGGTCAATCGCCACGCGCCACGCTCGAAGATCAACTCGCCCGAGATCGCGATCGGTTGCTCGACCGCGTGCGCCTGTATCGCCCACTCGTATTCGCGCCCGGCCAGAGGAACGTGCACCTTGCGCGGACGCCCGTCGACATGGGTCGACAGCACAATGCTGGTGGCTTCGTCGTCACCACGATCATCACGCTCCAGACTGCGCACGGTGCCGAGCAACGTCACCTGCCGCGCAGGCTCCTCGCGTCGGACAAGTCGTTCACGCACCCGAGGCAACCCGGCCATCGCATTGCGATCGACCACAATCCGCGAAACATCCACCTCGGGCGACGACCCACCCGCGGCCCACTCGAACGACAGGTCCAACGCCCGCACTTGATCGGGTTGGGTCAATTCGAGGACGGATTCCACGAGACCGGCGCTGAGGCCCAACGTCGCGGCATTGTCGAGTGCCGACTCGTCCCAGTCGAGCCCGCGAGCAAGGGTCGTCATCACTCGGCGCGGAAAGAGCTCGACAGGCGTGAGTGACTCGTCACCGAGCCGGGAGACCACCGTGAACACGAAACTCCCGTGTTTCGTGTGTCCTAGCCGAATATCGTCTTCGAGGAAATTCGTCACCGTCGCGGATCGGCGCCCCCGATGCGAATGCGAAGGATCATCGGTGGTCGTCGCGGCGGCCTTCATCATGGTGAACAACGCTTGCAGCGCGGCTTCCGCCTGCCGGAACGGAATGGTCCCGTCGACCATCTCCTGATCGAAGCGGACGAAGAACAAGTCGGCGCGGGCCGCCGCTATCCGCTCTGCTAAACGCACCGGATCCCACCCGTAGATCGTGGCGAGCGATTGCAGCATCTCCCGGAAGCGCCGTGAGAAATCGACGTAGTCGGTCGCCAACGGAACCATCACCCGACCGCGAATCCCCTCCGCGCCTGGCAGTCTCCAGATCTCCTTGATGTCGTCATCCCGCGTCTCCAACTGCCAATCATTGGCAGCCAGATACTGCGACACAGCGGGTGGCGACAGCGTCGATGCGATCTCACGAAGCGGGTCGAGCGGAATTACGGTCATCGAATTCTCGATCGGGAGACGACTCTCCACCTCTGCGTCGGTCACGCTTTGACTCCCCCTGCTCCCGAACCCCTACGGCGCAGGAGCAACAATAGCCAATGTCTATGGCGGAGCCAAGTTTTCGGGGATTGGTGACCGGATTCCGCGCGATAGAGACGAGTACGGCCCCGGACGGGAGGTCCGGGGCCGTAGCTCTTGGGGCGGATTCGGGGATCAGCCCTTATGGTTCTTGACCGCTTCGGTCAGTTGGGGGGCGACGTTGAAGAGGTCGCCGACGATGCCGTAGTCGGCGATCTCGAAGATGGGGGCCTCTTCGTCCTTGTTCACGGCGACGATGGTCTTCGAGGTCTGCATGCCCGCGCGGTGCTGGATGGCGCCGGAGATACCGAGGGCGATGTAGAGCTGCGGGGAGACCGTTTTGCCGGTCTGGCCGACCTGGAACTGGCCGGGGTAGTAGCCGGAGTCGACGGCGGCGCGGGAGGCGCCGACGGCAGCGCCGAGGGAGTCGGCGAGGGCTTCCACGACCGAGAAGTTGTCGGCGGAACCGACGCCGCGACCACCGGAGACGACGATGCCCGCCTCGGTGAGTTCAGGACGGTCACCGGCGACGACCGGTTCCCGCGCGATGACCTTGACCAGGCCCTCTTCCTGAGCGGGCACCTCGACGGCGACCTGCTCGCCCGCACCAGCGGCGGGCTTGGCCTCGATCGCGCCGGGGCGCACCGAGATCACCGGCACGTCGCCGGTGGCCTTGGCGTCGACGGTGAACGCGCCACCGAAGATGGAGTGCACGGCCGAGCCGTCTTCCTTGACGTCGATGACGTCGATGAGCAGACCGGAGCCGATGCGCGCGGCGAGGCGGCCCGACACCTCCTTGCCCTCGGCGGTGGCGGCGACGATCACGGCGGCCGGTGACACCGACTCGACCAGCGCGGCGAGCACGTCGATCTTCGGGGTGAGCAGGTAGTTCTCGACATCGTCGGATTCGGCGATGTAGATCTTGTCGGCGCCCGCCGCGGTGAGCGCTTCGGCCAGCTTCTCGCCGGTGCCAGCGGCGCCGAGCACGACCGCGGCGGGCGAGCCGAGCGCCTTCGCGGCGGTGAGCAGTTCGGTGCTGACCTTCTTGATCGCACCTTCGGCGTGCTCGATGAGCACGAGTACTTCAGCCATGTGTGTTCTCTCCTAAGTCCGCGGCGATCAGATGATCTTCTGGCCGATGAGGTACTGGGCGATCTTGGTGCCGCCGTCCCCTTCGTCGGCGATCTTCTCGCCCGCGGTGCGCGGCGGCTTCGGGGTGGACGCGGTGACCGCGGTTGCCGCGTTCGCCACACCGACGGTCGACGGGTCGACGCCGAGGTCGGCGAGGGTGAAGGTCTGCACTTCCTTCTTCTTCGCGGCCATGATGCCCTTGAAGGACGGGAAGCGCGGCTCGTTGATCTTCTCGGTGACCGAGACGATCGCGGGCAGGGTGGCCTCGAGCTTGAAGACGCCGTCGTCGGTTTCGCGCTCGCCGGTGATGCGCTCACCGTCGACGGTGAGCTTGCGCAGGTGGGTGAGCTGCGGCAGGCCGAGGTATTCGGCGATGATGGCGGGCACCGCGCCCGCGCGACCGTCGGTGGCCTCGTTGCCCGCGATGACCAGTTCGACGCCTTCGACCTGGCCGAGCGCCGAGGCGAGCACCCACGCGGTCTGCACCGCGTCGGAGCCGTGGATGGCCGGGTCGTTGATGTGGATGGCCTTGTCGGCGCCCATGGAGAGGGCTTTGCGGATGGCTTCGGTGGCCCGGTCGGGTCCGGCGGCCAGCACGGTGACCTCGCCGCCCTGCGCTTCCTTGATCAGCAGCGCTTCTTCGACGGCGCGCTCGTTGATCTCGTCGAGAACGGCGTCGGCGGCTTCGCGATCGAGGGTGTAGTCACCGTCGGTCAGCTTGCGCTCGGACCAGGTGTCGGGAACCTGCTTGATGAGTACGACGATGTTCGGCATCGGTCTTCGTCGACCTCCTGTTCTGGGGGCGTGTATCCGGTGGTCGCACGTGCTGTGCCGTACGTCCTTGTGAGTAGCTCGGGCGTGACACTACCCTACGTTAAGTTACTCGTGGGTAACTTACCTGCCGCACTCGCACAACACCGGTCCGGCCGATATCGTGCGCGGGCCCTACCAGTAACGTCGGAACGATGAGCGAGGCTGTGATCCCTGCCGCAGTGGACGACCCGAGGGTCATAACCGGGTCCGAGCCGCCCGTCGACGCGCACGGCGCCGACGTCGAACCGCTGCCGCTGACCGGCGAGCGGACCGTGCCCGGCATCGCCGAGGAGAACTACTGGTTCCGCAGGCACGAGGTCGTCTACGCCGCCCTGCTCGACCGCTGCGCGGGCCGCGTCGTCCTCGAGGCGGGCTCCGGCGAGGGCTACGGCGCGAACATGATCGCCGACGTCGCGGCCGAGGTCACCGGACTCGACTACGACGCCGGCGCGGTAGCCCACGTGCGCGCGCGCTACCCGCGCGTGCGGATGATCCAGGGCAACCTCGCGCAACTCCCGCTCGACGACGCGTCGGTCGACGTCGTGGTGAATTTCCAAGTGATCGAACACCTCTGGGATCAGGGGCAGTTCCTGCGGGAATGCCTGCGCGTACTGCGTCCCGGCGGCGAACTGCTCATCAGCACGCCGAACCGGATCACGTTCTCACCCGGACGCGATACCCCGCTCAACCCGTTCCACACCCGCGAACTGAACGCAGCCGAACTCACCGAACTGCTGGTGGAGGCCGGATTCCGGGTGGAGCGGATGATCGGGGTGCACCACGGCCCGACCCTGAAGGCATTGGACGCCGCGCACGGCGGCTCGTTCATCGACGCGCAGATCGAACGCGCGCTGGCCGGTCAGCCATGGCCCGCCGAACTCACCGCCGATGTCGCCGCCGTGCGCATCGATGACTTCGCGCTGCTCGCCGAGAACATCGACGACAGCCTCGATCTGGTCGCCATCGCGGTGAAACCTTGAGCGACGAAGTCCCCGGCCAGTTCACCCTGGTCCTGCACTCCCATCTCCCCTGGCTCGCCAACCACGGTCGCTGGCCGGTGGGCGAGGAATGGCTATACCAGTCATGGGCGGCGTCCTATCTTCCGGTCGTCGAAGTACTGAGAACCCTTGCCGCGGAGGGACGTTCACACCTGCTGAGTCTCGGCATCACGCCGGTGCTCGCGGCCCAGCTCGATGATCCGCACTGCCTGGCAGGCATGCACCACTGGCTCGGGAACTGGCAGCTGCGCGCCGACGAGGCCGCCATGGCGGGCAATGTGACGCTCGGCCGCCACGAGCACCGGCTCGCCGCGGCCGCGCTCGCCGACTTCGAGCGGAACTGGCGCCACGGCGCGGCCCCGGTCTGGCGGCAGCTGATCGACGCCGAGACCATCGAACTGCTCGGCGGACCGCTCGCGCACCCCTTCCAACCGCTGCTCGACTCGCGGCTGCGCCGATTCCAGCTGGTCGAGGGCCTGGCCGACGCGCAGTTGCGCTGGGGCCGCACCCCGCGCGGCATCTGGGCGCCGGAATGCGGATACACCCCGGGCATGGAGGTCGAATACGACGCCGCAGGTGTGACGCATTTCATGGTCGATGGTCCGGCCCTGCGCGGTGACAGCAGCCTCGGGCATCCCGTGCACGATGCCGACGCGGTCGCGTTCGGACGCGATCTGCACGTGAGCTACCGAGTCTGGTCGCCGAAATCCGGGTATCCGGGGCACTCCGCCTACCGTGATTTCCATCACTACGATCACGGCACCGGACTCAAACCGTCCCGCGTCACCGGCAAGACCGTCGCGGGCCCGGACAAGGCGCCCTACGACCCCGACCTCGCTGCCGAAGCCGTCGCCCGCGACGTCGAGGATTTCGTGCGAACGGTCCGCGAGCGACTGCGCTCCGAATCCGCCCGCATCGGCCGTCCCGCGCTGGTCGTGGCCGCATTCGACACCGAACTGTTCGGCCACTGGTGGCACGAGGGCCCGCAATGGCTCGCCGCCGTGCTGCGCGCGCTGCCCGAAGCGGGCGTCACCGTCGGAACCCTCGCCGACGCCAGGGCGCGCGGCTACGTCGGCGACCCGGTGCCGCTGGCCGACTCGTCCTGGGGATCGGGCAAGGACTGGCGGGTCTGGGCCGGAGATCAAGTCCGTGACCTGGTCGAACTCAACGACGACATCGTGCGCCTCGCCCTCGACACCCTCGACAAGATGCGCGAGACCCGCGGCGACGCCCCCGCACTGCGCGACCCGGTCGCCGACCAGCTGCTGCGCGAAGCCATCCTCACCGTCTCCAGCGACTGGGCCTTCATGGTCAGCAAGGACTCCGCGGCCGGATACGCCAGGGATCGCGCGCACCGGCACGCGCACGCGGTGCGCGAGATAGCCGCCGCGGTCGGCGCGGGACAGGTCGCCAAAACCCAACAGTTGGCGGCAGGATGGGAAACGGACGACGGACTCTTCCCCGGATTGGACGCGCGACGACTCGGGGCACGGTACGAGGCGAACCCACCGGGACAGACCGTCCCGACCGGACAAGACACAGCCGCCGCTTCGGACGGCGGCGACATGGTCACCGCCGGGACGGGCGCCGCGTCCGCCATAGAAGAACCGGCTGGAGAAAGACGCACATGAAGATTCTGATGGTGTCATGGGAGTACCCGCCGGTCGTCGTCGGCGGACTCGGCCGCCACGTGCATCACCTGGCCACCGAACTGGCCGCCGCCGGACACGAAGTGGTCGTCCTGGCCCGCCGCCCCTCCGGCACCGACTCCATCACCCACCCAACCCACTCCTACGTCGCCGAAGGCGTCCTCGTGGTCGCGGTGGCCGAAGACCCGCCGTGCTTCGACTTCGGCGAGGACATGCTCGCCTGGACCCTGGCGATGGGACACGCGATGGTGCGCGCGGGCGTGGCGCTCGGCAAGCCGGGCATCGGCGACGGCTGGGTGCCCGACGTGGTGCACGCGCACGACTGGCTGGTCGCCCACCCCGCCATCACGCTCGCCGAATATTACGACGTGCCACTGGTTTCCACGATCCACGCCACCGAAGCGGGCAGGCACAGCGGCTGGGTCGCCGGCAAGGTCAACAAACAGGTGCACTCGGTGGAATGGTGGCTCGCCAACGAGTCCGACGCGCTCATCACCTGTTCGGCCTCCATGCGCGACGAAGTGGAACGCCTCTACGGACCCGAACGCATCCCGATGACGGTGATCCGCAACGGAATCGACGTCGGCGCCTGGACCTTCCGCCCGCGCGCGCCGCGCTCCGGCCCGCCGCGCCTGCTCTACGTCGGCCGCCTCGAATACGAGAAAGGCGTCCAGGACGCCATCGCCGCGCTGCCGCGCATCCGCCGCGCGCACCCCGGCACCACACTCACCATCGCAGGCATCGGCACCCAGTTCGAATGGCTGCGCGAACGCGCCCGCGTGCACCGCGTCGCCCGCGCCGTCACCTTCGCGGGCCAACTCGACCACGATGGACTGCTCGGCTGGCTGCACGGCGCCGACGCCATCCTGTTGCCGAGCCGCTACGAACCCTTCGGCATCGTGGCGCTGGAAGCCGCGGCGGCGGGCACACCGCTGATCACCTCCACCGCGGGCGGACTCGGCGAAGCCGTCATCGACGGCGTCACCGGCGCGTCCTTCGAACCCGCCGACGTCGACGGCCTCGTCGAAGCCGTCCGCGCCACCCTCGACGACCCAGCAGCCACCCAGGCGCGGGCCGACGCCGCCCGCGAGCGGCTCACCGCCGACTTCGCCTGGGACGTGGTGGCCGCCGAGACCGCGCTCGTCTACTCGGCCGCCAAACGCCGCGTGCGCAACCCGCTCGGCCGCCCGACCATCGTGGAACGCCCACTGCCCGAACGCGACCCGAACAAGCCCGTCTAGCGCACTACTTCTCCGGCTCGAAGGCGAACACCTCGCCGATCCGCGTCGCGACCACCACCTGGCCCTGCGCGCTGACCGACGTGCCCGTCGTGCTGCCCTTCGCCGCAGGCAGCACATCGGAATCGATCGTGTCGCCGTTCGCGATGTCGAACGTGACGAGGTTCAAGCCGTCACCGATCGCGGCCACCGTGTACCCGACACCGCCGCCCGTCTGCACCGGGACGCCGCGCAACTCCAGATCCTTGCGCTCCCACACGATCTGCGAGGTCTCGTCCTTGTCGCGCACCGCGAGCAGATAGCCCTCGTCGCCCGCCGGAATGATCAACCCGTCCGCCGACACCGAAAGCGCACCGCGCGGCGTGAACCCCAACTGCCGCACCCACCTGGTCCGCCCGTCCGAGGAATCAAGCGCGATAAGCCGATTCGAATTGTCACCCACATAGACCGTGTCACCGTCCGCGGACACCGCCGGACTCGTGCCGCTACCCGCGACGAGCACCTCGGCGCTCCACAACCGCGCGACCACACCGTCGCCGTAGCGCAACGCCACCACCGACGCCATCGGCCGCCCCGGTTCCCACACCGTCAGATAGAAACGGCCCGACGCCGCATCCACCGCCGCGATATTCGCCACCGCGCAACGCGGACCACCCGTCAGGCAATCATCCAGACCATCCCCCGCGGCGGGCCGCGTGAGATCCGGATACGCCAGGAAATCCGCCTCCCCCAACAACTGCAACGTCGGCACCTCACGCTGCCCCGTCTGTCTGCTCAACACGTCGATCTGCCCCGACTGCGTCACCGACAACACCCGACCGTCACCGGTGAACTGCACCGAAACGGGAACACCGGCCACCGGAGTCCGCCACCGCGGCTGACCGAGATAGTTGAACGAATTGACCGCGCCATCGTCGCCGACATACGAATTGTTCATGCCGTCCACCACCGACGGCGACGAAATAGCGTTGGGCCCCAACGGATTACAGAAACGCTTCCGCCCCGTCGGCATCTGGAACGACAGAATCGCGCACCCACTCGCAGTGCGCGTGGTAACGAAGATCTGCCCCTCCGACCCGATCGACACCGGCCGCTCCACCGGCCCCGCCACCGGCCGCGACCAACTCAAAGCCATCCGCCGCGCCCCCTCCACCGAGGTAACGCCGCTATTGCGCCCATCGTGATAAGCCGCAGGCCACCCCGCCCCCGCCCCCACCGCGATGTCATCCACATCGGTACCGCAACCGGCCACCACCGCAACCGAGGCCACCAGCGCCACCCACCCCGATCTCGAGACACGCGAACGCTCCAACGAAGCCCACAAGCTGCCTGTTCGCACCTGCTTACTCCCCTCGAGTCGATGGCCGCCCGCAACACTAATAGCCCCCCGAGAACCACCGCACCCCGGAACCCTCCAAACCCTCCCCCAACACCCCCACACCGGCACCACCCAAGCCACTCCATCCCCACCCCACCC
>NZ_JADMLG010000025.1 GCF_015674855.1 Nocardia bovistercoris
GGTGCGTCAGTCGGAGCGTTACGGTGTGCCCGCGCATTTGTTGTTGCATCGTGCGGGTCAGCGGAAGTTGATCGGTGGTCAGGAAGATCAACTGGTCGACATCGCCCTCGAAATCCAACGAGAACAATCCACCAAGTCCTGACTTGCACGGGCGGCGCACATCGACCGGTGTGCGCCGGCCCGCATTGCGGTCAGTCCGTCGGATTCGACGGCTTGTCCGCGTGGCCGACGAGCCGCTCGCGCCCCAATTCGACCACTGCGCACATGCCGAGCAGGTTCACGATGTCGTCGACATGCTCTTCAAACAACTCGACCAACGCCGAGTTCGTGATGTTCCCGGTCGCTATGATCAACACCGATTTCGGGCAGTCGTGTAGGACATGACCGACCCAGAAGTCGCGGTCCTTCGTCACGACTACACGACCGTCGTAGTCGGCGCGAGCCGCGATCTGTCGGTCGGGCGTCCGGTTGCCGAGCGACAGTTGGGAAGTGTGGACGGCGTCGTGCCCCGCGGAGGTCAAGAACATTGCGAGTCGGCGGGGGAGTTGTGCGTCGATCAGGAACTTCACGCGGCGTGGAAGGGGATGGTCGTGCGCTGGGCGGTGACCGCCGCAGCGAATTCCAGTGCCGCGAGAATGTCCTCGGTCTCGAGGTCGGGGTAGTCCTCGAGAATGTCCTCGGTCGTCATCCCGGAGGCGAGGAGTTCGAGCAGCATCTCGACCGGATAGCGCAGACCACGCACCACGGGTTTGCCGTGGCAGATGGTGGAATCGATCGTGATGCGACCGAGTAAGGACATGGAACCACTGTACCTTCTCGATCGCAGGTGACAGTGCCACTGTTTCCAGGATTGCCCGAACCACCGCGTTGTGCCCACGGGCCTCCGCAACTGTTGTCGAAGGTGTTGGGTGGGGTTCAGGGGTTGGGGTCGCGGTGGGCGGCGGAATCCGGTATGCCGTATCTGTGAGGAACCTTTCGTGGGTGGGGGGTGGTGCGGGGTGATCTGTCCGCATTGTCATCAGAATGTGCTGCGTAAGGAGCGGTACGGGCGGCGGTGCTCCAAGTGCAGGCGGGAGTTCGCCTTGGAACCGAAGGAGAGTCCGCTCTGGGTGCACGATATCCGGGTGCGGACGTTGGCCGAGAAGCTCGGGGACGGGCGCGGGCTGCGGTATACGTTGCCGCAGTTGTGGTACGCGGCCTCGCGTAAGCACATGCCGGATCTGGGGAAGCGGTTCTTCGGCAGGCGGTTGCTGTTCTCGATTCCGATTCTCGTTGTCGCGTTCTTCTCGATGGTGAGTGGCGCGGTGCCGCCGCTGATCGGGATCGTCGTGGGGATCGGCGCGGTCGTCCTGGTGAATCTGGCGTTGACGGCCTACAAGCCGAGGTTTCTGCGCACGAGTCCGGTGCGGATGCCCGCGACCTACGACAAGTTCCGTGACGAGGTGCTGAGCCGCTGGATCAAGGTCTACGGCGGTCCGCCGCCCGGATCGGTGTCGGAGGCCGCCCCGCCGCCGCCCGCGCCGCCGCAGCCGAGGTTCGCGGTGCTGTGCGCCGACCGCGCCGTACTGGCCTGCCTGGCCGCCAACAATGTCGCCGCGCGGGGGATCGCGCTGGCGAGTCGTCCCGAGCAGCTGCCGCAGCGGGTTCCGGTGTTGATCCTGCACGACGCGAGCGTGCCGGGTGTGACGTTCGCCGCCGAGGTCCGTGCCGCGCTGGGTTCGCGCGCGATCGATGTCGGCATCGGTCCGCGCGCGCTGCTCGGCAAGGAGAAGGCATTTCGACTGCGCGACGGTCTGCCCGCTCCGGCCGACCTCGAACGTCTGCGCGCCACTGTTTCGCCGCCGGAGTTGGCGTGGCTGGCCGACGGCTGGTGGTCACCGTTGGCCGCGGTGCCGCCCGCGAAACTGTTGGCCGCCGTCGACAGCGCCACCCGGCGGGCCGAGGAGGCCACCGACCCGGACCGCAGGCGCGCCCGCGAGGTAGGTTTCCTCACGTGGCCGACGGGTTGAGAGCGCGAATCCTCGGCCGCGCCCTGCGGGTGGCGGTCGCCAGGGCGGGCGCTCCGAGCGGTCTCCGGTTCACCCGTCGCCAGCTCTATTACGAACTGTGCCGCACGCTGCGACCGGTGCCGCGCCGGTTGCGCAGGCCCGGATTCACGGTGTCCGCACCGGTCGCCTATCCGGATTTCCGCACCGCGCTCGACCGGTACGGCCCCATTCCCGATCTCCTCACCTCGGAACCGGTCGGTCCGCGCCGCGCGGGCGAGCACACCCCGGAACCCGACCTGTTCGACTACGGCCTGCCGCGCCTGCTGATCTGCGAATCCGACGATGTCGCGCGGATGCTGCGCGCCAACGGCGTCCCGATGGAGTCGGCCTGTCCGGTGTACGGCGCGGGCGAACTCCCACTCGACCCGCGCATACCGGACATGCTGAGCATGGTCGACCGTTCGGCCGTCTTCGTCCTGCACGACGCGACCCCCGACGGTTTGACCTTCCCAGCCCGCTTGCGTGAACTCACCCGTATTCCCGACGATGTCCGCGTGGTCCCCCTGGGATTGCGCCCGCGGCAGGCGAGCGCGCTGCACTTGACCCACCTGTCCGGTCCCGGCGCCGCCGTCGCCGTCGCCGCCGAACTCGACCCGTCCGAACGTCTCTGGTTCGATCGCGGCCGCACCGCGGAAGTCGAGGCGGTGCGGCCCGCGTCGTTGCTGCGCACCGTGCATCGCCTCGTCCGCGAGGTGCGTCCGCGCGACACCTCCATTCACCTGCGTCGCGTCCGCGCGTCCGGATTCCTCACCTGGCCCACCGTGTGAACGGGCCCACCGCATGAAAAGGAGTGTCCATGTCGGTGCGACGGGAAATCACCTACACCGATGAACTGCTCAGCGACGGCACCGTGCACCGCCGCTATTCCGACGCCCGCCAGGAATGGCGGATGCGCGGCCACGGCGTCGTCACGTGGCGTGACCACAGCGGCGGTTCCGGCGCCGACGAACCGCTCGGCCCCAAACTGATCAAACGCGTCTTCCACGACGGCACGGTCCGTTACGGGCGCGAATGCGGCTACGGTCGCACGCTGTGGAGCGACGGCACCCTCACCGTCAACCGCTCCTCCTTCGGCGGTCGGCTCGGCATGATCCTCGCCGGGGTCGCGGGCGGCGCGCTGCTCGGAAGTCTGGTCATGCCACCGGATTTCCTCTCGCCCGGCGAGGAGGAGGAATTGCGCAATCAGGCGATGGCGCAGCAGTCGAGTTCCGGTGGCGGCGGGGAGGATTACGGTGCGTGGGACGACGATTCCGGTGACGACGGCGGCGGGGATTTCGGTTAGGAGAGGTGATGTCGCGATGGTGTGCGTTCCTCGCCGATGATCCCGCCGCCGCGGTGCGCGCGGTCGGCATGGAACCGGCGGCGGTCTCGGGTCCGGCCGCGCTGGGCGGTGAATGCTATGCGGCGGAAGGGTATTCGGCGGTCGGAGCGGTAACGCTGTGCAATGCGCCCGCGTTGCGTGCACGACTCGGCGACATCCCACCGGATTGCGCCGACGCCGAAACTTTGCTGCGTACCTACGCCCGCTTCGGCATCGAAGGTGTCGCGCGCGCGGAGGGCATGTTCGCGCTCGCCATCACCGACGGCACGGATCTGGTGCTGATCCGCGACCACGTCGGTGCCAGAACCCTGTTCTACGCGCGGTCCGGCCGCACCTGGGCCGCATCGAATTCCCTTCGCCCGCTGCGAAATTGGCCTGACCTGCACACCGGCCTGCACCTGCCGTCGGTGCGCTCGTTCCTCACCTTCGCCTACCTGCCCGGACGCGACACCCTGCTCCGCGACGTCTACGAGGCGCTCCCCGGCCGTTGCCTGCGTCTGCGCCCGGACGGTACCCACACCGAACAGATCTTCTGGGAACCGACCGAAATTCTCGACGACCGCCCGGCCGACGAGCACGCCCTCGGCCTGCGCGCCCTGCTCGAACAGGCGACCACGCGGCGCCTGCCCGCGGGCGAACCGGTGGGCGTGCTGCTGTCGGGCGGCATCGACAGCAGTCTGGTCACCGCGCTCGCCGCGAAGAACCACGACCAGACGGTGCGCTCGTATTCCATCGCGTTCACCGGCACCACCCCGAACGAACTGGCCTATTCGGGCCTGGTCGCCGCGCACTGCCACACCGAGCACCGGGTGCTCACCGTGCCCGGCGAGTCCGTCGCGGCCCGCCTCGCCGAAACCGTCGGCCTGCTCGACTGTCCCGTCGGCGACCCGCTGACCGTCCCGAATCTGCTGCTCGCCGAGGCCGCCGCCGCGGACGGCGTGCGGGTGGTGCTCAACGGCGAGGGCGGCGACCCGGTGTTCGGCGGACCCAAGAACCTGCCGATGCTGATCTTCGAACTGTCCCGCGACGACCCCGACCCGCACGCCAGGGCGCTCGCCTACCTCGACAGCTACCGCAAGTGCTACGCGGACCTGCCCGTCCTGCTCAGCCCCGACGTGCTCGCCGCGCTCGACACCGCCGCACCGCTCACCGACCTGATCGCCCCCTATCTCGGGCCCGGCAACATGACGAGCCTGCTGAACCGGCTCCTGCACACCAACCTGCGCACCAAAGGCGCGCACCACATCCTCACCAAGGTGGAGCGGCTCACCGCGGCCGCCGGTGTGCAGGGTCGCTCGCCGCTGTTCGACCGCGATGTGATCGATTACGCGTTCCGGGTGCCGCCGCGCCAGAAACTCGCGGGCGCCACCGAGAAATGGATTCTGAAGCAGGCCGTGCGCGACCTGCTGCCCACCACGATCGTGGACCGTCCGAAGAGCGGTATGCGGGTGCCGGTGCAGCAGTGGCTGTCGGGTCCGCTGCGTGATCTCGGCCACGATCTGTTGCTCGGGCGGTCCGCGCGGGCCAGGGGACTGTTCCGCACTGACACCGTGCGCGCCTGGATGCGCGGGGAGGGTGCGCTGCTGCCGAGGCAGGGCGGCAAGCTGTGGTTGGTGCTGTCGCTGGAGTTGTGGTTGCGCGCCTTCGAGGTGTGAGAGAGGAGTCACCGCCGTGTCCGAGTCACTGGTCGAAAGCGCGGAGTCACTGGTCGAAAGCGCGGAGTCACTGGTCGAGAGCGCGGGGTCACGGATCAAGAACGCCGCGGACGACGAGAACGAGATCCACGACGTGACCGACTTCCGGGACGCGGGACGCAACGTGGTGACACCCGTCGCGGTCTTCCCGCCCGAGGTCGCGCTGGTCGTGGTCAGTACCTTCGCCGGTATCGTGCGCGCCGCGAGGTCGGTGGCGGCGACCACCGTGCCCGACGCCGACGGCATCGTACGGTCGCAGACCTTCGAGGAAGGCGAGGTCTACCTGATCGAGAAACCCTTCGACGGATTCTTCGCCGACCGCTACCTGATGGATTTCTACGACGTCACCGAACGCGGCATCTGCTCGCGCATGCACCTGCACACCGGCCTGCGTTTCGTCCGCATGATGACCGGGCCCGATACCCGCATCCGCGTGAGCAGCCTGTCGCCGTTCGAGGTCACGCACGTGGCGGGGGTCACCCCGTTCCGTCCGCACCAGTTCACCGACGACCTGCCCGGCACCGCGCCCGGTGTGCACCGGCTCCGCCACAACCTGATCGTCCCGCCGTGCTCGTTCGTGGATATGCAGATCCCGCGTGGCGTGAGTCACCAGTTCAACGCGATGGGCGAGCACGCGGTGATCGATTCGGTGCACCCCGAGGAATCCATCGAGGTGTTCCGCGAGCGCATGTCCGGCTACCGGATGACGGCGCAGACGGTCTTCCTCGCCGATGACCTCCCCGACGCCGCCACCTGCGCCGATATTCCAGGCTGATCCGCGGGTCGTCGAGGCTCCTATACTGGCAACACATGCCAGGTCGGGCGTACGCGCCCGGCGCTCGACCGATAGCCCAACCGGCGGTCGCCGACGAATCGGAGCCAGTGGCCGCAACCTTCCCGGAGGGAGCGCAGCATGACCGATCCGACCCACGTCAAAGCCTGCCTGACCTGCCGCGATTACGCCGACCCCGTGCTGTCGGCCTTCCTCGCCCCCGAACCGCTTGCCAGCGGCAGATGCATACTCCACCTGCTCGAACAGGCCCCCCTGCGCGCGGGCCTGACCATGCCGCACCCCGACCTGATCACCCTCATCCAAGCCCACAGCGACCCCACCAGCGTCGTCCGCGCCGAATTCCGTGTATTCACCACCCGCGCCGCCGACCCCCACCCCCTACGCGCCATCCTCGCCGACCACGCCATCACCGACCCGGCCCCCGTCGGCCTCGACCCCGCCGACCCCGACGACCTCACCCGCCTGTCCCTACTCCCCGAACACCGCATGGGCCCCCGCCGCGTAGACGACTTCCAGGACGAAGCCGTCCGAGCCGCGATGCTCGCCATCTACACCCACTTCGCCATAGACCAACAAATCCCCCTCCTCTACCACGGCTACGCCAACCCCACCACGGGCTGGCTGGCCCTCCCCACCGCCACCGCCTGACCCGAACCTCCCCACACCGGTCAGCAATGTGCGATGCACTCGACGCCGACTTCGTCGTAGAGGTCCGTCCGCGCGTCGCGTGACATGGGAACGGCCGCGCGTCCGGGGGACGGGCGGCCGTTCGACGGTCGGGTGGTGTTTACAACCAGGTGTCGAGGGTTGTGGTGGTGAGGAAGTGGTCGAGGTCGGCTCGCCAGGGGGCCGGGGTGGTTTTCTCCGGTTCGATGGCGGTGTACTGGCCTCGGTAGAAGAGCAGGGGTCTGCCGGACTCGGTGGACTCCGACAGGGATCGGACGCGGCCGATCACGATGTGGTGATCGCCGCCGTCGACGACGCGGTCCACCGTGCACTGGATGGTGGCGAGCGCGCCGTCCAGCAGCGGGAGTTCCAGTTCGGAAGTGTGCCAGTCGATTCCGGCGAACTTGTCGGGTTCGCGGGATCCGAAGCGGGCGCAGGTCGCCTGCTGTTCCTCGGCGAGGACGTTGACGGCGAAACGGCCGGACGCCTCGATGGCCGCCCAGGATCGGGAGACCTTGGTCGGGCAGAACAGGACGAGCGGCGGTTCCAGGGACAGTGCCGCGAAGGACTGGCAGGCGAATCCGATGGGCGCCGCGTCCTGGTCGAAGGCGGTGATGATGGTGATACCGGTGCAGAACTGTCCGAGTACCGTGCGGAACCGGCGCGGATCGATCTCCGGTTCGGTGGCGGCCGCGCCGACCCCGTCGGTCACGGCCGCTGACCCACCGTGAAGTCGTGACCCCACAGGCTCACGGCGGTGGATTCCCTGGCGATCCAGGACTGGTCCTCGACTTCGAGTCCCTCGCAACCGTATTCGACGTCGAATCCGCCGGGCGTCTTCATGTAGAACGACAGCATCTTGTCGTTGACATGCCTGCCGAGGGACGCCGACATCGGCACCTTCTTGCGCAGCGCGCGATCCAGCGCGAGCCCGACGTCGTCGGCCTTGTCGACCTCGAGCATGAGGTGCACGATGCCGCTCGGTGTCGGCAGCGGCAGGAAGGCCAGCGAGTGGTGGCGCGGATTGCAGCCGAAGAACCGCAGCCACGCGGATTCACCGTCGGCGGGCCGTCCGACCATCTGCGGCGGCATCCGCATGGAGTCGCGCAACCGGAAGCCGAGTACGTCGCGGTAGAAGACGAGGGATGCCTCGTCGTCGGTGGTGCTGAGCACCACGTGCCCGAGTCCCTGTTCCTCGGTGACGAAACGGTGCCCGTACGGCGTGACCAGCCGCCGCGCCTCCAACGCCACCCCGTGGAACGCCTCGAGGGTGTTGCCGGACGGGTCGTCGAACCGGATCAGCCCGTCGACGCGCCGGTCCTGCATCTCGGCCTTGGTGCCCTCCTTGAAGGGCACGCCCGCCGCGTCGAGCCGGTCGCGAACGTCTTGCAGCTCACCGGCGTTCGCGGTCTCCCAGCCGGAGATCAGCAGTTTGTCGGCGTCGCCGGGCACGATCACGAGCCGCGCCGGGAACTCGTCCATGCGCAGGTACAGCGCGTCGGGATCGCTGCCGCTGCCTTCCACCATGCCGAGTACTTTGAGCCCGTAGTCGCGCCAGGCCGCCATGTCGGTGGCCTGGATGCGCAGGTACCCCAGTGACCGAATCCCCATCACCCCTCCTTGGGCACACCGGTCAGGAAGTCCGTCGCCAACCGGTTGAATTCGTTGAATTTCTCGAGCTGCGCCCAGTGCCCGCAGCCGCCGAAGATGTGCAGTTGGACGCGCGGGATCATCTTGGTCGCCACGATGGCGCCGTCGATCGGGTTGACCCGGTCTTCGCGACCCCAGATCAGCAGCACGGGCTGGCGCAGCTTGTGGGCCTCGCGCCAGAGCATGCCCTTCTCGAAATCGGCTCCGGAGAAGGACTTACCCATGGCGCGGGTGGCGGCGAGCGATTCGGGCTGGTTCGCCGACTCGTACCGTTCCTCGATCAGTTCCTCGGTGACGAGGGACTGATCGAACACCATGATCCGCAGGAACGCTTCGATATTCGCCCTCGTCGGATCGAGATTGAACCTGCTGAGGTTCTTGACGCCCTCGGTGGGGTCGGCCGCGAAGACGTTGAGGCTCAACCCGCCCGGTCCCATGAGCACGAGTTTGCCCGCGAGCGCGGGATAGTCGAGCGCGAAACGCACCGCGGTCCCGCCGCCGAGCGAATTGCCGAGCAGGTGCACCCGTTCGGTGATCTCGAGGTGGGTGAGCAGGTCGTTCAGCGCGGACGAGCTGTGCACGAAGTACTGCGGGTGGTCGGTCGGCTTGTCGGAGCGGCCGAATCCGGGCTGGTCGACGGCGATCACGTGGAAATCGCGCGCCAGCACCGGAATGTTGCGGGAGAAGTTCGACCAGGAGGACGCGCCGGGTCCGCCGCCGTGCAGCAGCACGATCGTCGGACCGTTGCCGACTCCGGCCTCGTGGTAGTGCAGCTTCAGGTCGGGCCGCACCTGCGCGTAGCGGGACGTGGATTCGTAGGTGATTTCCACCGTCGAGGTCACGGATTCTCCTCCTACACCATGCCGTCGGTGACGGGCAGCCCGAACTCGTGGGTGCCGAACATCACGTAGGCGCGTTCGGGATCGTTGGACGCGTGCACGCGGCCCGCGTGCGCGTCACGCCAGAAGCGTTGCAGCGGTGTGCCGTTCGCCAGCGCCGTGGCGCCGGAGGATTCGAACAGCTTGTCGATCGACGCGATGGCGCGTCCGGTGGCGCGCACCTGGTCGCGGCGGGCGCGCACGCGCAGGTCGAACGGGATGTCCTGGCCCGCGAGCAGCAGCGCGTACTCGTCGGCGACATTGCCGGACAGCTGACGCCACGCGGCGTCGATATCGCTGGCCGCCTCGGCGACGCGCACCTTGGTGAACGGGTCTTCCTTGGCCTTCTCGCCCGCGTAGGCGGCACGCACCCGCTTGCCCTGGTGTTCGACGTGCGCCGCGTACGCGCCGTAGGCCATGCCGACGATGGGAGCGGCGATGGTGGTGGGATGCACTGTTCCCCAAGGCATCTTGTAGACGGGGTCGGTGTTCTGTTCCAGGCCGGGCGATTTCAGCTCGTTCATGGCGCGGAAGCTGAGGAACCGGTGCCTCGGCACGAATACGTTGTCGATCACGACGGTGTTGGAGCCGGTGCCGCGCAGGCCGACCACGTTCCAGACGTCGTCGACGCGGTATTCGCTGCGCGGGATGAGGAAGCTGCCGAAGTCGACCGGCTTGCCGTCCTTGATCACCGGTCCGCCGACGAACACCCAGTCCGCGTGGTCGGAGCCCGAGGACCAGGCCCACGAGCCGTTGACGGTGTAGCCGCCCTCGACCACGGTGCCCGCGCCCATGGGCGCGTAGGAGGAGGAGATGCGCACCTCGGTGTCGTTGCCCCAGACCTCTTCCTGGGCCTGCTGGGAGAACAGCGCGAGGTGCCAGTTGTGCACGCCGAGGATGCCCGCGCACCAACCGGTGGATCCGCAGGCACTCGCGATCTTGCGGACGGTGTCGTAGAACACCACGGGGTCGGCGGCGAGCCCGCCCCACTGCTTGGGCTGGAGCAGCCGGAAGAAGCCGGTCTCCTGGAGCGCCTTGATCGTCTCGTCGGGGATGCGCCTGAGGTCTTCGGCTTCCTGTGCCCGCTCACGCAGCGTCGGCAACAGCGCTTCGACCCGTTCGGTCACTTCTTGCGTCATCTCGGGACCTGCTCCTGCCTGGTCGGTTGGTAACCGGTACTCGTTTGCGTCTGAGTCATTTGCCTCTGAGACTAGAACAGGTTCTTACCTGTGTCGACAACGGGTGTTCATCGCAACACGAACATGGGCTTGTGCAGCATGTGGCAGGAATCGCTAGCGCTGGGCACGAGATTTTTGTAACGTGTTCTAGTACAGATGGAGGAGGGTTCACGATGGCGGTCACCCCACCGGGCAGCGGTGCGAAGATCAGGGAACTCGACGTCGGTTCCGCGCCGACCCGCTATGCGCGCGGCTGGCACTGCCTCGGCCTCGCCGCGACGTTCCGTGACGGCAAGCCGCACGCGGTCGAGATCTTCGGCACCAAACTCGTGGTCTGGGCCGACAGCGGCGGTCAACTGCGCGTTCTCGACGCCTACTGCCGCCACATGGGCGGCGACCTGAGCATGGGCGAGGTCAAAGGCGACGACATCGCCTGCCCGTTCCATGATTGGCGCTGGTCCGGCACCAACGGCAAATGCTCGGCGATCCCGTACGGGCGGCGCGTGCCACCGCTGGCCCGCACCCGGAAATGGACCACCCTCGAACGCAACGGCCAGCTTTTCATCTGGCACGACCACGAAGGCAGCGAACCGCCGCCGGAGGTCACCATCCCGCATATCGTCGGCCCCTACACCGACGCCGCGGGCGCTCCCGTCGAGCAACTCGACAGCGGCTGGACCGACTGGACGTGGCACTCGATGCTGATCGAAGGCGCCAACTGCCGCGAGATCATCGACAACGTCGTCGACATGGCGCACTTCTTCTACATCCATTTCGCCTTCCCGACCTACTTCAAGAACGTCTTCGAAGGACATATCGCCACCCAGTTCCTGGAGACCAAGGGCAGGCCGGATATCGGCATGGCCTCCAAGTACGGCGGCGACACGCTGCTCAAATCCGAGGCGTCCTATTTCGGTCCCTCCTACATGATCAACCCGCTGCTCAACATCTACAGCGGTTACGAGGTCAGAAGCGTTCTCATCAACTGCCACTACCCGGTTTCGCAGGACTCCTTCGTCCTGCAATGGGGCATCACCCTGGAGAAGCCGCAGGGCGTCGAGGGCGAGGCGGCCGCCAGACTGGCCGCGAAGATGACCGACGGAATCAGCGTCGGCTTCCTCCAGGACGTCGAGATCTGGAAGCACAAATCCAAGGTCGACAATCCGCTGCTCTGCGAGGAAGACGGCCCGGTCTACCAGCTGCGCCGCTGGTACGACCAGTTCTACGTCGACCTCGCCGACGTCACCGACAAGATGACCCAGCGTTTCGAATTCGAGGTCGACACCACCAAGGCCAACGAGGCGTGGGAGGCCGAGGTCGCCGAGAACCTGCGGCGCAAAGCCGAAGCCGACGCGGCGTCCGATCAAGCGGAGGCGAGTGTCTGATGGCCGCGACCTGGGCCAAGGCACCCGACTTCGCCGACCAGCCCGACCGGCGATCCGAGGTGCGGGCCCAGACCGCCGCCGACAAACGGCGCTACCTCGAAGATGGCCTGACCCCGCTGCGCTGCCACTCCTGCCACGGTCAGGTCCTGGTCCGCAAGGCCAGCGCCCACCAGACCTCGGTGCAGTGGACGACAAACCCCGCCGCCCACTGCCCGGTCTTCGCCGAACTGGCCGCGGGCGGCAGCGCCCCCGCCCGTCCCGATACCTGCCCCGACCTGGAACGCACCATCAAATGGGCCGTGGACGAGGGCGTCGTGGAAATCATCGACTAGGAGGTCGCGAAACTCGCGGGTTGCCCGCGATCGCTGAAGATACCGACTGGTCCTATTGAATAGCGCGAAAGTCGGCCCATTCCGGCAACGCGCTCGCGGAACCGAAACCGTCGTTCGGTGCGACGATATTGTTCGTGGCATCGAGTTTCGAACGCGTAGTCGAAGTATGGTCGACGGGGAGCGAGGGGCGGAAGTTCGGTACCGGATTCCTACTCGGTGGCCGAAAAGCCTTGATAGCGCGGCATTCGCTACCGGATGACGCCGTAGCGGTGAAATTGCGGACGATCGGCGGTCCACTGCGGCTCGCGAACGTCGTGTGGCGCGGCACCGGTGATCTGGACGGCGCGCTCGTCGAATTGTCGGATGGACCCGAGCTGACCATGCCCCTGTTCGGCCGTGTCACCGGCAGCGCCGAACTGACCTGCTCGGGTGTCGGGTTCCCGGCCGCGCTGACCTTCGAGGAGAAGGCCGACAAGCCGGGCGCGAAAATCGAGACCATAAGGGAGAGCTACCGTTTCGTCGGAACGGTGCGCCCGGGCACCGGGCTCAAACGTGGTTGGTATCTGCTCTCGCTCACCGAACCGGTGCGTGCCGTCGAAGCGGGCAGGTCGCGCTGGAGCGGGACCTCCGGGGCCGCGGTGTTCTGCGCGGGCCGCTTGATCGCGATCGTCGTACAGGACGCCGATATGCGAACAGGCATGCAATTGTGGATAGTGCCCGTGTCGGCCTTCTTCGCCGACCCGACCTTCCGCACCGCGCTCGGCGCCGAGGTACGGCTCGAGTCGGTCGAGATGTCTCGCTTCTTCGCGCGCAACGAGCGCGGTCCGCGCACCCCGGCGACACTGTTGCGCCCTGACGCGGGCGTCACCGGTTTCCGCGGGCGCGAAGCGTTGCTCGGTGAGCTGTCCGAGAAATGGCTGGCCCGCGCAGATCCGCTGTCGGTGCGCCTCGTTGTCGGTCCCGGCGGCCAGGGCAAGACTCGACTCGCGCGCGAATTATGTCGTCACGCTCGCGAACTCGGCTGGGAAGCGGATTTCGTGCACGGTGTGCCCGAGGCGCTCGGGGCCGCGATAACCGAGACCGTCGTGCCGTTGTTGCTGGTAGTCGACTACGCGGAAACCAGGTCGGAAGAATTGGGCGGGTTGCTCGTCGAGGCGGCGCGGCGCGGCGACGGACCGCCGGTTCGCTTCCTGCTGCTGGCGCGCTCGGAGGCGGAATGGTGGAGTCGATTCCGGGTCGAACACGCCGAGACCGAAGACGTTCTGCTGGCCGCGCAGGTCACCGAACTCGGCCTGTTGGCGCCGTCGGCGGATGATCAAGACAAGGAATTCGCTTCGGCCCGAGCCGAATTCGCTGCCGCGTTGAACCTGCCCGACCCCGTGACACCGCCGCGGGCACTGCCCGCCGGAAGTACGGCGCTCGCCGTGCACCTCGCGGCGCTGTCGGAGGTGTTGCGCGCGAGTGAGACATCGGGCGATCGGTCGGCGGATGTCCGCCCCGAGGAAATAGTCCTCGGACACGAGCGGCGGTACTGGAAGCAGGCCGCGGCCGATCGCGGCCTGAAACTCCGCCACGGCGCGATGGATCGAGTGGTCGCCGCCGTGACGCTGTTCGGAGCCGCCGACAAGTCCGCCGCGCACCGGGTGCTCGACGCCGTACCCGATCTCGCGCGCGCGAAGAAGCGCCGCCGCGAGGTCCGCGAATTCCTTCGCCACTTCTATCCGTCATCGGAAAACTATTGGGGCACACTACAACCTGACAAGCTGGGCGAATATCTGATCGCGCGGGAGGCCGCCGCCGACCGTGACTTCGTACCCGAACTGATGGACGCGGTCATCGAAGACGATGGCGCGGAGCAGATCACGCATGCCATGCGGGTGCTGGTCGCGGTGGCGGCCGACCACGAACAGCAGGCCGCCGACCTGGTCGACCTGATCGCCGCGCGCCCGCGTGCACTGGCGGGTCCCGCGGCGAGACTGGCGCCGACGGTCGCAAACCCGGCCCCGCTGGTCGATGCGATCACCCGTATGATCAACGACCCGTCCACGAGTTTGGCCGACCTGAGTGGGCTGGAAGATCTCACGCCCAAAAGTCAGGTGCTCGGCCCACTTACACTCGCCTATTCGGCGCGCGCCCTGCGGGAGGCCGGCGAACACAGCGACCAACTTCCCTCGTTGCTCGGCGTTCATTTCCTTTCCCAATTCGTGTTGGGGCGTTTGGATGAAGCGATGCGGACGATGACCGCGCTGCGGGCCACCTCGGCGAATATCGGGATAGCCTGGGAGCGTGCGCGAAACGACCTGCTCGTAGCGTCTGGTCAAGCCGTCATGCTGCTGGCTAAAGGTCTGCCACAGCAGGCTCGTGAAGCGATCGAACAGGCGCTCGCGGCGAATTCCGAGGTGATCGCGGACAACGATTGGGGCCCGCTGGTCAAGGCATTCATCGGCTGCCTGTACGCCGCAGCCCTGATCGGATGCGATGAATACGAACGCGCGGTACTGGTGAGCAATGAAGTCCTGCAAGCGATGGAGCGGTTACGCGATGTCGCCATGGACGAGAGTGATCGCTGGTGGTGGCACCAGATGCAGGTGCCGCAGGTCGCGGTGACTCACGTAATGCTCGGCCTGGCCATGGATTCCATCGGGAACAAGACGGAAGCCTTGACCCACGTCAAACAAGCCATCGATATGTTGACCCCGCTGGTCCAGGATCAACCCGATCTTTTCACTCGCGAATACGCGTACGCCTTCATGAACCACGCCATGCTTCTCGCCGAGGACGGTAAGTACGACGAGGCTGTTCCGCAGCTCGACACCGCCGTCGATCTGCAACGGTCGCTGATTCCGTCGACCTCCGACTTGGCCCGATTCCCCCTGTTGATGGTGCTTTTGAAGCGCGCCGAATTGTTCGCGCGGCGCGGTGAGACGGACCGCGCCACGGCCGATATTCGCGAGAGTCTCGACATAATCGGCCAACTCCCAGGCAACCTACAGAGAGGGATGGTGGAGATTGCGGCCGAAGCGTTCATCGTCATCAGTTGGTTCGTCGACGGTACGAACGATGCCCTCGTCGCTCTGGGCGAGCGCGTGGTTGTGCTGGGTGCGGAACTCGCGGCCGAACTTCCACCTGATGTGGCCGCGATTCGGGGAACTACGGCGCACGTGCATGTGCTGTTGAGCAAGCTCGTACACGACGAGTCGTTGGGGCAACTGCTCGCAGAGTACGTGCGACGCTGGCGTGACGGTGAATTGACCTGGGAAAGGATAGAACTCGGCCGAATGCGGCAGATCGCCCACGAACAACGCGCGTACGCCGACTGTGTCGACCTCGCCCGGGCAGCCGTCGAGAAGTCCGAACACGGCGCGCAGCGTGCCGAGGCATTGCACATGCTCTGGGGGGCGCTCTACGCCGCCGAGCTGATGGCGGAGGCCGAATCCGCCATCAGCGCGGCGATCGAGGAACTCGCCGACAGCGACGACACAGCGCCGAACCACGATCTGGCGATGGCCGTGGCGCATGCGGCACGAGCCAGGACGTGGACCGCCCTCGACCGGCCGGTCGATGATCGGATACGCGAGATGCGAAGCGGTTTGGCAGTGTTCGAGCAGGCGGGCATCCGGAGTCCGCAATTCGTCCAGGCACTCGACGAATATGTCGACCTGCTGTGGAAGAAGTCGGACTGGGCCGAGATCGCGGTGGCCGCGCGCACATTGAAGGAACTCACCGGACCGGGTGTGCGGTATCAGCGAGCGCTGGTCTGCGAGGTGCGGGCGTTGAGCAGGCTCGGCAGGTACGAGGAAGTCCTCGCGGAGGCCGAGCCCGCGCTGACCGCGCTCCGGGCCGATCATTCGCTGCCTTCGGCGACCGCCGCGTTCGTATACCTCACCGAACACCGTATGGAAGCACTGTACGAGCTCGGGCGATTCGAGGAAATCGATCGCTGGATCGATTCCGCGCGTGCGGATCTGGCCGTGGCCGAGGGCGACGAGTTCGGTATCGAGGCGACCGCCGACGCGCTCGCCAAGGCGTTGCGCCGCAAAGGCGAACTGCGGGAAGTATTGCAGTGCATGGAGATCGTGCATCGCTGTCGTCGCACGCGCGCCGGTTGGGAGGTGAATCTGGTCGCGGGGCTGTTGTGGGCCGCCGAGGTTGCCGAACTCGTGGGGGAGTTCGACCGGTCGGAGGCGCTGGCGGCCGAGGCGCTCACCACGGCCCGGCGAAGCGGGCTGTCGGACAGGGACGCACTGCGCGCGCTCTATTTCGCGCGCAACTCACTCGGTGACGCGCGTACCGCGATCATGGTCGCCGATGAGCTCAGGACACGATATACCGAGGATCCCGAATGGCTTCGGGCGATCGATGTGTGGCTAGCCTGTCACCACCTGCGTATCGGCGAGCCGAAGCAGGCCGCGAAGGTGGTCCGTCGGTCCCTCGACCTCGCATCGCCGCCGTCGGAGTTCGCCCTCGGTCGCTACGGCAGTGCGCGGGGCTTGAAGGCGGCGGTGACCGGAAAGCGTTTGACCCCTGAGAAACTACTCGGGAAGATCCGGTCCGTGTGGCCCGATGCGCGGCCGCCGATGATCGCGAACGCGATCGTCTACTACGTCGACTCGTTGTGCACCTTCGCCCGTGACGACACGGTCGTCGACCATCTACGCCTGGCCGAGCGCCTGCTGGCGGAGGCCGAACCGTCGGTCACCGGTGTCGATGTCGCCGTTGGCATCGTGGCGAGGGGGTTCAGCATCGGATGCCTCACCGAGCCGTTGGCCCAGGCGCGGCGTGCGGTGGCGATGGCGGAAACGCTGTCCGATCCCTGCGCGCTCGCACTGGCGCAGGATATCTACGTGTGGATTCTGTATTGGCTGGGCCACGCCGACACCGAGCGACAAATCGAGGTGAACATCGCGGTGGCGTCGGCGGTGCCCGAAGAGACGAAGATGCGCCGCGAACGGCTCCGTGCGGCACTCGTGTACCGGGCGGCGTATCGAGTCGATCGCGCGATGATCGATGAGGGTATGGCCGATGTGGAAGCGGCGTGGTCGATGTTTCCACCACTGTGGCGAACCGATGACCCGACCCAAGGCAATCGTGCCGACCTGCTGTCGGTGCGCGCTCGTTGCCATTACCACCGAGGGGATTTCGCCGCCGCCCGCGAAGACGCCGAAACCGTACTCGCGATGACCCGCCCGTACGTGGGCGTCTCCCCTCGGATACGTGAGGTCCGAATGGCACGAACGCTGACCACGATCGCTGTCGTGCAGTCGGAAGTGGGGGACGACTATCGCGCGGCCGCGACCGAGGCTGCCGCACTGTGGAAACGAGCGGAAGGTCGCGGGCTCGCCGTTCCGCCCTCGGATGCGGCGATGGTCGCCGAACTACTCGACCGACATCGGTAGCTGCCCCCTGGCATACAGCTCAGCGCTGGGAATGTTGTCGACCTCGCCGAATACGTTCGCACCGTGTCCGCGCGAGGTCACCGGTGCGGCGTGATCTCTGACAGGGCCGAAAGTTCACCCTTTTCGGCAACACGATCGCGGAACCGAAACCGTCGGACGGTGCGACGATATTGTTCGTGGCATCGAGTTTCGAACGCGTAGTCGAAGTGTGGCCAACGGGGAGTAGGGGACAGAAGTTCGGCACCGGATTCCTACTCGGTAGCCGAAAAGCTCTGATAGCAAGGCATTCGCTGCCGGATGACGCCGTGGCCGTGGAATTGCGGACGGTAGGCGGTCCGCGTCGTCCCGCGAGGGTCATTTGGCGCGGTACCGGGGATCTGGACGGGGCGCTCGTCGAACTGCTCGACGGACCCGAGTTGACCATGCCGGTGTTCGGCCGCGTGACCGGCAGTGCCGAACTGACCTGTTCGGGCGTCGGGTTCCCGGCCGCGTTGACCTTCGAGGAGAAGCCGAACAGGCCGAACGCGGAGGTTGAGACCATAAGGGAGAGCTATCGTTTCGTCGGCACGGTGCGGCCGGGCACCGGCCTCAAACGTGGCTGGCAGCTACTGTCTCTCACGGAAGTGGTTCGGGAGAACGAGACAGGTGGATCGCGCTGGAAAGGTACTTCCGGCGCGGCGGTGTTCTGCGCGGACCTCCTGATCGCGATCGTCGTGCAGGACGCCGACATGCGGACGGGCACGCAACTGTGGATGGTCCCCGTGGCCGCCTTTCTCGCCGATCCCGGTTTCCGCACCGCATTGGGCGTCGCGGTAAGGCTCGAGTCGGTCGAGCTTTCCCCGTTCTTCGCGCGTCACGAGCGCGGTCCACGCACCCCCGCGACCCTGCTGCGTCCTGATGCCGGTGTCACCCGATTCCGAGGTCGAGAACTGCTTCTGGAGGAACTGTCCGAGCGATGGCTCGCCACCGACGAGCTGCTTTCGGTGCACCTCGTCGTCGGGCCGGGCGGCCAAGGCAAGACGCGCCTCGCGCGCGAATCATGTCGTCGAGCACGCGATCTCGGTTGGGTAGCGGACTTCGTGCACGCCGTTCCCGAAGCGCTCGGCACCGCGATCACCCGGACGATCGTTCCGTTGTTGGTAGTGGTCGACTACGCCGAGACCAGGTCCGAGGAACTGGGCAGGTTGCTGGTCGAGGTCGCGCGACGTCACGACGGGCCACCCGTCCGCCTGCTGCTGCTGGCCCGCTCGGAAGCGGAATGGTGGAGCCGATTCCGCGTCGAACACGCGGAGACCGAACACCTCCTGCTGGCCGCGCGAGTGACCGAACTCGGCCCGCTGGCGACATCACCGGAAGCTCGCGACACGGAATTCGCACTGGCCCGCGCCGAGTTCGCCGCCGCCCTGTCACTGCCCGACCCCGCGACGCCGCTGCGGGTGCTGCCCGCCGACAGCACGGTGCTCGCCGTGCACCTGGCCGCGCTGTCCGAGGTGCTGCGCGGCAGCGAGGCGCCGGGCAGCCGTACGGCGAATATCCGGCCCGAGGAGGTGGTTCTCGGACACGAGCGACGGTACTGGAAGCAGGCCGCCGCCGATCGCGGACTGAAACTCGACCGAGGCACGATGGATCGAGTCGTTGCCGCCGCGACACTGTTCGGCGCCGCCGACAAGACGGCCGCCGGCAGAGTCATCGCAGCGATACCCGATCTCGCGCACACGAAGAAACGCCGCCGCGAAGTCCGCGAATTCCTGCGCCACTTCTACCCGTCGTCGGAAACCTATTGGGGCACAATCCAGCCCGACAAACTCGGCGAATACCTGATCGCTCGGGAGGCCGCCGCCGATCGGGATCTCGTGCCCGAACTGATCGACGCGGTCATCGAAGACGATGGTGCGGAGCAGATCACGCACGCGCTGCGGGTGCTGGTCGCGGTGGCGGCCGATCACGAGCAGCAGGCGGCGGATCTCGTCGACCTCATCTCGGAACGTCCCCGTGCACTCGCCGGACCCGCCGCCCGGTTGGCCACGGCGACCGCGAACCCCGTTCCGCTGGTGGCCGCGATCGGTCGCATACTCGACGAGCCCGCCTGGACGCCGGCCGATCTGGTCGGGCTCGGGGAGAACCTGACAGTGAAGAGTCAGGTTCTCGGTCGACTCTCGCTGGCCTACTCGGCACGTGTACTGGACAGCACCGATGAGCACAGCGAGCAGCTTCCTGCTGTACTGAACGACCATGTAATATTCCAGGCTGCGTTGGGAGATTACGAAGAGGCGACACAGACAATCGCTAGGCTGCAAGCCGCTTCGGTCAATATCTCAGCGCCCGAAGAGCGTGCGATGAACGAAATAATGGTAGCTGCTCATCGTTCCAAGCTGCTGTCCATGCAGGGGCGGTATCGGCAGGCGCGAGAAATACTCGAACAAGCGGTTTGGGATAATGCCGATATATTGCCGGATGATTATTCCGATCTGTTTTCCAGGATAGACATCGCTACCGCTTATGCGATTGCTCTCATCGGCTGTGAAGAATACCGGCGTGCTACGGAGATCGGCAACGAAGTCCTCGAAATGATGAATATAATGCACGAGGTTCTCAAGGATAGTGCCGAGTTCTGGTGGTGGTATCACGCGTACGTGCCGCAAGTCGCCGCCATGCAAAGCATTCTCGGGCAGATCGCAGGCCAGGCCGGAAATCTCGATGAGGGGATTACGCGCTTGGAGCAGACCATCGATATGATGCGACCACTGGTCGAGGATCAGCCTGATCTGTATGCGCGCGAATATGCTGCTGTGGCGATGAATTACAGCATGTTGCTGTGTCAGGCGGGTCGGAATATCGAGGCGCTTCAACAGATCGACATATCGGTCGCGTTGAACCGAGTACTGATGTCGTCTGTGCCGGAGGTCGGTCGGTTCGCGACGCTCTTCTCGCTGTTGGAGCGCGTCGAGTTGTATGCGCGCCTCGATGAGCCTGATCGCCTGGCGGAAGATATGTCGGAGATCGTCGATATGATCGGCGAAGTCGATGCGCATTTTCGAGGATTGGTGTTTCAATTCGCAGTCGAGCAGTTCTACGTATTGCACGGACTCGGTACTATTGCGGCCGATGTCACCGTGGCGCTCGGTGAATGTGCTGTGGCGACCGGTATAGCGCTCGCCGCCGAATTCCCGCCAGATCGAGCCGAGGTACTGGGAACCACCTCCGATGTCCATATAACATTGTTGCGACTGAAAGGCGACGAGTCGATCGTGCAGGCGATCGGCACATATGTTCGGCAGTGGCGTGACGGCGAAATCACCTGGAAACCGCCGGAGCTCGTTCGCGTGCGTAACACCGCCCACGAACGGCGCGCCTACACCGAGAGCGTCGACCTCACCCGAGCCATGCTCGATGAGGCGGACAGCGGAATGCCGCGAGTCGAGGCGTTGCGAATGCTCTGGACCGCTCTGCACGCCAGTGGACGCATGGAAGAGGCCGAAACCGCTGTCACCATGGCGATCGAAGAACTCGATGAGGTCGCGGAGTCGGAGAACCGTGACGGGTGGTTCGCCGCGATGCATGTCGAAAGGGCCAGGACGTGGACCGCGCTCGCGCGGCCGATCGAGGACCGAATAGCGGAGATTCGACGCGGACTCGCATTGTTCGATCGTGTCTCGCTGCGTCCTGCGATTCTGGGCGAGGCATACGATGACTACGCGCAACTCATGTGGACAACCTCGAACTGGCCGGAGATGCTGATCGCCGCCCGCGGCCGGATCGAACTCGGCGGAACCGGGGTGCTGTACCACAAGGCGCTGTGTTACCAAGTGCAGGCGCTGTTTGCGCTCGAGGAGTATGAGGCCGCCGCCGATGCGGCCGATGCGGCGCTGATCGAGCTCCACGTCGCCCCTGTGCTGCCCACCGCCGAGGTGACCATCGGCTTCGTTTCCAACCTACGCATGGACGCATTGCATCGGCTCGGCAGATTCGAGGAGGTCGATCGGTCGATCGAGGCCGCGCGCGCCGAGTTGGCGGCTACCGAAGACTGCGGATGGCGCGTCGAGGGCGCCGCGAACACACTCGCACTGGCGTTCCGCCGAAAAGGCGAGTTGCGAGAAGCTCTGCACTATATGGAGAGGGTGCACCGATGCCGCCGTGAGCGTCCCGACGGACAGGGAGATCTGGTGCAGAACCTGATATGGGCCGCCGAAGTAGCGAACCGAATCGGTGAGTGGCCCCGCTCGGAAGCGCTCGCGGTCGAAGCCGTCGAGGTCGCCCGCAGAAACGGACTTCCCGATCGTGGCCCACTGTATTCGCTCTACATCGCGCGCCAAGCCCTCGGCGACGCGGCCGAGGTCATCGCGGTCATCGATGAACTGAGATCACGCTACGTCGGAGAATTCTCCATGCTGCACCTGCTGGATTCGTGGTCGGCGTGGCAGCATATGCGTCTGGGCGAGACGACGACGGCGGCGGATATCGCGCGCAGAGCACTCGGTTACCCGTTTTCGCCGATCACGGTGTCCACATGGGCGCATGGTCAAGCGCTCGGCATCGAAGCGGCTGTCGCGCGAGAGCATCTGCCTCCCGGAGAACTTCTGGTGCGGATGCGGACTGCTTGCCCGGAGGCGACGCCGCAGGCCATCGCGATCGCGATCCTCAGCTATGTGGACTCGCTCTGCACTTTCGCGCGTGACGACACCGTCGTCGATCATTTGGTCGCAGCCGATGATCTACTCGCCGATACCGAGCTGACCGCTACGACTGTCGACGTACGATCCAGTATCGCGACTTACGGTTTCGCGATCGGAGTCCTACCGGACCCGCTGCCGCACGTACGGCGCGCACTGGCGACCGCCGAGGCTCTCGGCGATCCGGTCGCACGCGCTCGAGCCGAGAACACCCACGCGTGGATTCTGCACTGGCTGGGGCGCGACGCCGAGGCGGTCGAGCAGACCGAGATCGCGATCGCGGCGGCGCGAAAGCTGCCGGAGGAGACCGGAATGCGTCACCACCGGCTGTGCTCCGCGCTCGTGATGAGAGCGACCTACCGGGGCGACCGTGCCATGGTCGAGGAGAGTCTGTCGGACGTGTCGGAGGCGCTGTCGTTGCTCTGGCCACACTGGAAGCCCGACGACCCCGTCGAGGTCAACCGCGCGCAACTGTTCGCGATACGCGCTCGATGCCATTACCACCGTGGTGATTTCGAGGACGCGAGTGCGGACGTCCGGATCGCGCTCGCCATGAGCCGTCCGTGGATCGGCATCAACCCGCGCATTCGTGAAGTCGGACTCGCACGAATCCTGACGACCCTGGCTCTCGTACAGGACAAGCGAGGCCAAGACTTCGGTCCGACGGCGACCGAGGCCGCCGCCCTGTGGAAGCGGGCGGAAGGTCGCGGGCTCGCCCTTCCGCCTTCGGATCCGGCCGTGGTCGCCGAACTGCTGGGCCGATATCGGTAGCTACCGGCCTGCGCGCATGTCAGCGCGACGGAATGCCGGTGACCTCGTCGGATACATTCACGCTGGTTCCGTCCGAGGTGACCGGCTTCAGCGCGATCTTCAACCGTTGCGTCGTCGTGGTGGCGCTGGCGACGGACGCTCCCGCGTTCAGTACCCACAGTTTGATACCCGCGCTCGCCTTGGCGTCGCTGGTGAGCGCGACGGTGAACTCGAGTTCGATGTCACCGAGCTGCAACCGGATATCGGATTCGGCCGATGCCGCCACGGCCCTGGACAACTGGGCGCGGACCGCCGCTATCACGTCGGTGAGCTCGAACTTTTCGGGCTCTCGCAGGGATGGGAGAAGGGGATCGGTTCTTGCCGCCTCGCTCATGCGGCCAAGCGTACTCGGTGGACGCCGAATCGAAACGCTCTGCGCGTGTTTCGGTGTCAGTCCATGCGGAAGTCGGCGAAGTCGAAGCCGGGGGAGACCACGCAGCTGACCAGGGCGTAGGTGTGGGTGAGGGGGCGGGCGGATTGGGTCGCGCCGCCGGGGACGAGCGCTTGTGGGCGCTGGCCCGCCTCGATGTCGGGGCCGAGGATGATTTCCGTGCCCGCGATGTCGAGGGCGAGGGGGCCGCCTCGGTGCCAGAGCCACACTTCGTCGGAGGTGACGGTGTGCGGGGCGGAGTGTTCGCCCGGCATCAGCAGGAAATAGATGCCGGTTGCGCTGGCACGGACGCCCGGATAGCCGTCTGGGGTGAATTCTGTTGTCGTGCGCCAAGTCTCGCGGAACCAACCGCCTTCGGGGTGGGGTTGGAGGTCGAGTGCGGCGGCCAGGGGCGGGCGGGTGTCGGTCATCGTTCTACGGTATCCGGTGGTCGTTTCGATCCGTGCCGAGTGAGTGTACGAATACCCATGATTCCGCTATCTCTGTCTGATCCACTCACCTGATTGTAGATAGAGTGAATTGTGGACATTCTGAGCGAGACCGTCGCGGCCATTCGGACCGGTAATCCGGTTTCGGGGATGTTCGTTCGGCATGCGCCGTGGGGGCGGAGCTATCCGGTGGTGCCCGGTGCCGGATTCCATGTGGTGCTGCAGGGAGCGTGTCTGCTGACTCCGCCCGACGGTATGGCGGTGCGCACTCTCGGAGATGCGGGGGCCGCGCCCGGTGTGGCGGTGCCGCTCGGAGTGGGTGATGTGGTGTTCCTGCCGCGCGGTGTCGACCATGTCCTGCTCGACAGTGCGGGCAGCGCGATCACCGAGATCGCGCTGCCCGGCGAGCCGAGGGAACTGCCCGGTCCCGGGGCGCGCAGCGTATTGCTTTGCGGTGCTTATGAACTCGGTCGCGCCCGCAGCCATCCGCTGCTGGACGAGCTGCCGGAACTCGTGCACATCCCCGCGCGGCCCGGTCACCACACCGCGCTGCGCGCGACGGTCGACCTGCTCGCCGCCGAGGTCGCCGACCCGCGTCAGGGCAGTGACGCGGCCGTGCCCGCCCTGCTGGAAACCCTGCTGCTGTTCCTGCTGCGCGCCTGGTTCGAGGAGGCGAGCCGCGACCATCCCACCGGATGGGCCGCCGCGTGTACCGACCCGGCCGTCGCCGCCGCCCTGCGTGCGATCCACGAGCATCCCGCCCGCCCCTGGACCGTGCCCGAGCTGGGCGCTGTCGCGGGCGTCTCCCGAGCCACCCTCGCCCGCCGCTTCACCGCGACCGTCGGCGAACCACCCCTGTCCTACCTCACCCGCTGGCGCATGCTCACCGCCGCCCGCCTGCTCCGCGACACCGATATCGCGCTGGCCGCCGTGGCCCGAAGAGTCGGCTACACCTCGGAATTCGCGTTCGCCAAAGCCTTCAAACGCGAGTACGGACTGCCTCCGGGGCGCTACCGTCACGCGGGTGATGAATCCGTCTTGATAGCAGTGTGATTCGTAATCTCTCCACGAAAAACGATGGCCTGCAATTGGACGCGGTCGAGCCCGGTGCGCTGATCGGGAGGGCCGAATGGAGCGAGCAAGTCAACTGAACGGGGAATGCGGCCGCGCTTGGAGTTCACCGTCGACGTAGATGTCGACCTTCTCGTTGTAGAAGCAGGCCAGCCCCGCGACCTTCTGACTCTCCGGCAGCGGAGTGCGGTATATCCAGACGTAGTCCGGATATTCGGTATCGCCGAGCCGAACCGTCCAATAGTCGGCGGTGCCTTTGTAGGGGCAACCGGTGTGGGTCTCGGAGGGCCGCAGCAGTTCGGTCCGCACGTCCACGAGCGGCAGATAATACCTCGGCGGAAGTCCGGTTTCGAACAGGATGCGAGGAGAACGAGAATCGGCCAGCGTGACGCCGTCGATCTCCACGCGGATATGACGTGAACTCGCGAGGATGTCGACGCGCGAATACGGACTGCGCGGGTGAACGTAAACCGGTTCATCCTCCTCGAACCACTCGTCCATGGCATCCCATTCGAAGCGGACCAGATCGTTCAACCGTGAAATAGGGGAGTCGAGGTAACGCAGTGCGGCGTCGCGCGCGGTCGTGCCGGGCACCACCACGTCATAACCGGTGGCCGCTCCGCGACTGGGCGAGTGCCGCGTACTCCCGTTGGGTTCGAGTTCGGCGCGCACATCGGCGACCGGCAGATAGTAGGCCGGATAGTGGGGGTTCTCCCACACCAGCACCGGCTGCGCCGAATCCGCCACGACCTGCCCGCCCAGATGAACCCTGACCCGCTTGTGACCGGTCTCGACCATGACTCGCCCGCGATGCGCCTCGTCCATAAGGCCCGACGGTACTCCGTACCGCCCCGCGCGGCGACGCTCGTTCACTCAGCTCGATCGCGGCAGTGTCCGCCTGCGCCCCCGTCCGTTCGGAAGCAGTGACCGTCGACCGAATCGGGCATCGGTGACCCCACATGACTCGTTCACTCGGCGCACATCGATCGCCTTCCGAATCGGCCGCCACGGGGCAGCTCCGGTAGCCGACCGACTGTGACGTGGTGCTGCCGTGTGGCGCGATCGTCCCCGAGCCTGTGCGACTCGGGGTACGGGGATCAGGACGTGGGGACGAGGGGTCTGCGGGGTGTGCCGAACAGTTGGGCGTCCGCGTGCGCGCGTTTGAAGAACAAGTGGGCGTCGTGTTCCCAGGTGATGGCTATGCCGCCGTGGAGTTGCGTCATCTCCGCGACCACCGTCGTGAATGCTTCCGAGCAGTGCACGCGCGCCGCCCAGATGTCTTCGGATGCGGTGGGGGCGGCTTCGGCGATGGCCGCGGTGGCCGCGACCGAGGCCGATTCGGCCGATTCCACGAGGACGTACATATCGGCCATACGGTGTTTGAGCGCTTGGAAGCTTCCGATGGCGCGGCCGAACTGCACGCGCGATTTGGTGTATTCGACGGTGAGTTCGAGGCAGCGCCGAGCCGCGCCGACCTGCTCGGCAGCAATTGCGGCCCAAGCGATTTCGCGAAGCCGGGCGGTGAGTTCGGCGGGATCGCGGTCGCCGAGTCGGCGAGCGGTCACGGCGTCGAAGGTGACCTCGGAGAGTTTGCGGGTGGGGTCCAGGGTGGCCGACGGGCGTCGCGTGATGCCCGCGGCGTCGGCGGCGACTTCGTACAATCCGGCGGCGGTGACCGCGATCAGGGTGTCCGCGCCGGTGCCGTCGATGACGTAATGTGCCGTGCCGGTGAGTTTTTCGCCCTCGGCGGTGATGCCGGGGGTGTCCCAGCCGTCCGGTCCGGCCCAGCAGAGCGCCAGCGTCGTCTGCCCTTCGGCGACACCGGGGAGCAGGCGCGCGGCGGCGTCGGCGGCACCGCTGAGCAGGACGGCCTGCACGCCGAGCACGGCCGAACCGAGCATCGGCACCGCGGCCAGGGTTCGGCCCAATTCGCCTACCACGAGCAGGGATTCGACCAGTCCGGCGCCGACGCCCTCGTATTCCTCTGGCACCGCGAGCGCGGCGACCCCGATCTGTTCGCACAGCAGCCGCCACAGCGTCGGGTCGTAGCCGAGTTCCTGCGCGGCTCCCGCCCGCACCGCCGTGCTGTCGGCGTGTTTGGTGAGCAGGGCCCGCACCGAGGCGATCAGGTCCTTGTGGTCGTCGCGTGTCGCCGTCATGCCGTGCCTCGCTGTGCTTGCTGACGCAGGGCCTGTGCGATGCGTCCGCGATGGAGATCCGCGGTGCCCCAGGCCGCGCGCAGGGCGGTGACCTTGGTCAGCCACAGTGACAGGTCGTATTCGGCGGTGTAACCGATCGCACCGTGTACCTGGAGTGCGGCGCGCGCGGCGGCGTAGGCGGCTTCGCCGCAGGTCACGTACGCGGCGGAAACGTCTCGCGCCCTGGTCGACTCGCCCGTGGTGAGCGCGGCGCGCAACAGCAGCGGTTCGGCCAGATCCAATCCGATCAGCACATCCGCCAATCTCTGTTTCACGGCCTGGAATTCGCCGATCTGCTTGCCGAACTGCTTGCGCTGCTTGGCGTATTCGGTGGCGGCGTGCAGCAGCGCGCGTCCGGCGCCGAGCAGTTGCGCGGCGGCCGCGAGGGCGCCTGCGTCGAATGCCGCCGCCGACGCCTCGGCCACACCTTCGACCATGACCTCGTCGACGTGCACCTGGAACAACCGCCGGGCCGGGTCGATGGACCGAACCGCGTCGCCACGCCGTCCCGTGCACAGCCGGTCACCGTCGAGGACGAGCACCACCTCGGCGACATCGGCGTCGAGCGCGACGGTATCGCGGCCCGTGGCGGCGAAACCGAGGGTGCCGAGCGACGCGCCATCGGCGAGTCCGGGCAGCCAGCGGTCGGCGAGGTCGGTGTCGGGCAGCGCCTGGAGCAGCGCGGGGATCGCGGCGGCGGTCTCCACCAGCGGACCCGGCGCGGCCGCGCGGCCGATCTCCTGGAACGCGACCACCAGGTCGATCGGTTCGGCCTCGACGCCGCCGTGCGCCTCCCGCACCGCGAGACCGAGCGCGCCCGCGCCCGCGAGTTGGCGGATCAGCCCGAGTCCGGGCGCGGCATCGCCGTCGGCCCAGGCCCGAACGGCGGCGGGGGTGCGTCCGGCGTCGAGGAGTTTGCGCAGGCTGGCGCCGAAGTCGACGTGTTCGGAGCTGAGCGCGAACCTCATCGGCTGCTTCCTCTCGGTAGTCCGAGCAGCCGCTCGGCGATGATATTGCGCTGAATCTCGTTGGTGCCCGCGTAGATCGGGCCCGACAGCGAGAACAGGTAGCCGTCGGTCCACCGGCTGCTCCGCTCGCCGGCGTCGCCGAGCACCTCCAGCGCGGTTTCGTGCATGGCGATATCGAGTTCGGACCAGAAGACCTTGGTGATCGACGATTCCGCACCGAGTTTGCCGCCTTCGTTCAGGCGGGTCACGGTGCCGAAGGTGTGCAGCCGGTATGCCTCGCTGCCGATCCACGCGTCGACCACCGCGTCGCGCCGGCCGTTGTCGGCGCCGGTGTCGAGCCACAGGTCGACCAGACGGCGTGCGGTGGCGCTGAACCGTCCCGGACTGCGCAGCGACAGACCGCGTTCGTTGCTCGAGGTGCTCATCGCCACCCGCCAGCCCTCGTTGGGCTCGCCGATCACATCGTGGTCGGGCACGAAAACGTCGTCGAGGAAGATCTCGGCGAATCCCGGTTCGCCGTCGAGCTGCGGAATCGGCCGCACCGAAACGCCTTCGGCGGTGAGCGGGAACATCAGGTAGGTCAGTCCGCGGTGGCGTTCGGCTTCCGGATCGCTGCGGAACAGGCCGAAGGCCCAGTCGGCGAAGGCCGCTCGCGAACTCCAGGTCTTCTGGCCGCTGAGCAGCCAGCCGCCGTCGGTGCGCTTGGCGGTCGACCGGATACCGGCAAGGTCGCTGCCCGCCTCCGGCTCCGACCACGCCTGCGCCCAGATGTCGTCTCCGCGCGCCATTCTCGGCATGATGCGGGCGAGCTGTTCGGGGCTGCCGTGTTCGAACAGGGTCGGCGCGAGCAGGAAGATGCCGTTCTGGCTGACCCGTCCCGGCGCGCCCGCGGCGTAGTATTCCTGTTCGAACAGCACCCATTCCAGCAGCGACGCGTCGCGTCCGCCGTATTCGCGCTGCCAGGACACCACCGAGAGCCTGGCGTCGGCGAGGGTGCGTTCCCAGTCGCGGTGCGCCTCGAATCCGGCTTCGGTGTCCATCGAGGGCAGTGGGGTCTTCGGGGTGTTGGCGGCCAGGAACTCCCTGACCTCGTCCTGGAATTCCCGCGTCGGCTGATCCAGTTCCAGATCCACTACCTTGTCCCGTTCTGCTGTGTGGTCGCACCGGCTGTCATCGCCGTGGCTTTCATCGAGGCGGCGTTCATGCCGCCCAGTGAATCCGTGCCGACCTCGGCGTTGTGGGCGTGCGCGAAGTGGTGCAGTCCGAAGACCGCGTCCATGCCGGAGCGCATCCCCATCAGATCCTCGGCCTGGTTGACCGCCTTCTTGGTGAGCGCGAGCCCGAATTGCGGCATGGTCGCGATCCTTTCGGCCATCGCGAAGGTCTGCTCCGCGAGTTCGGCGCGCGGCACCACCCGGTTGACCATGCCCCATTCCTTGGCCTGCGCCGCGTCGAACCGGTCGCCGGTGAACAGGAACTCCTTGGCCGCGCGCGGACCGATCACCCACGGGTGCGCGAAGTACTCGACTCCCGGAATGCCCATGCGGACAACGGGATCGGAGAAGAACGAGTCATCGGAGGCGATGATCATGTCGCACACCCATGCCAGCATCAGACCGCCCGCGATGCACGCGCCCTGCACCATCGCGATGGTCGGCTTCGGAATCTCGCGCCACCGGCGGCACATGCCGAGGTAGACCTCGGTCTCGCGGGCGAAACGCTGATCGCCGCCCGCGCGGTCGACGTGATCCCACCACAGCGCGGCCTTGTTCGGGTAGCGCACGTGATGATCGCGGCCCGGTGTGCCGATGTCGTGGCCGGCGCTGAAATGTTTGCCGTTGCCCGCCAACACGATCACCTTGACTTCGGCGTCCTCCACGGCGCGCGTGAACGCGGCGTCGAGCGCGTAGGTCATCACCGAGTTCTGCGCGTTGCGGTAGTCGGGCCGGTTCATGGTCACGATCGCGATCGGCCCGCGCGTCTCGTAGGTGACGACCTCGCCCTCGTCCGGGACCCCGCCCTGACCGTCTGTCATCTACTTCTCCTCACGTAGTTCGCGCTTGAGCACTTTCCCGGCCGCGCTGTAGGGCAGTTGATCGCGGAACTCGACGAAGCGCGGCACCTTGAAATTGGCGAGTACGCCTTTCGCGTGGGCGATCACCTGCTCCTCGGTCACGTTCGCACCGGATCTGCGCACCACATACGCCTTGCCGACCTCGCCCATCCGCTCGTCGGGCACCCCGATCACCGCGGATTCGGCGACGCCGTCGAGTCTGGCCAGCGCCTGTTCGATCTCGGCCGGATAGACGTTGAACCCGCCGGAGATGTACATGTCCTTGAGTCGGTCGGTGATCTTCAGGTAGCCGCGTTCGTCGACGGCGCCGATATCGCCGGTGTGCAGCCAGCCCTCCGCGTCGATGGTCTCGGCGGTGCTCTCGGGGTCGTCGAGGTAGCCGAGCATGACGTTGGGGCCGCGCAGCAGCACCTCGCCGTTGTCGGCGATCCTGAGTTCGAAGTCGGCGATCGGCCTGCCGCAGGTGTTGGCGACGGTTTCGGCGTCGTCGTCGGCGCGGCACATGGTTCCGAAGCCTGCGGCCTCGGACAGGCCGTAAGCGGTGACGACCACCTCGAACTCCAGTTCCGAGCGCATCCGTTCGACCAGGACCACCGGCACCGTCGCCGCGCCCGTTGTTGACACCCGCAGCGAGCTCAGGTCGTAGTTCGCGCGTTCCGGGAAGTCGAGGATGGTCTGGTAGATGGTGGGCGGTCCCGGCAGCACCGTGATCTTCCGCTCACCGATCAGTCGCATGGTCTGCGGCACGTCGAAGGTGGCCTGCGGGACGATGGTCGCGCCGGTGAGCACGCAGGCGAGGATGCCCGCCTTGTATCCGAAGTTGTGGAAGAACGGGCTCACCACGAGGTAGTTGTCGTCGCTGCGCAGGGTGGCGCAGTCGGCCCAGGCGCGGACCACCGACAGCGCCTGCCGGTGCGCGACCAGCGTGCCCTTGCTGCGGCCGGTGGTGCCGGAGGTGAACAGGATGTCGGAGATGTCTTCGGGCCGAACGCTTTCGGCGCGCGCAACGGCATCGGCCTCCGGCACCGCTTGCGCGGCCGCCGCCAGCTCCGACCAGTTCAGCACGGTGTCATCGGATTCCGCCGCCGTCCCCGCTTCGACGGGGATCACCACGATCGTCGGAATCTTCAGTTCTGGTGCGGTGGATCGCAATTCGGCCAGGCGGTCACGTCCGAGGAAGGGGCCGGTGATGAACAGCGCCTTCGCCTCGACCCGGGCAAGCACGTCGGCGGCCTCCTCGGCGACGTAGCGCGTGTTCAGCGGGACCAGCGCCGCGCCCGCGTACTGCGCGGCCAGCGCGGCGACGACCCAGTGGTGGGTGTTCGGCGCCCACATGGCGATGCGGTCGCCGCGTTCCACGCCGCGCGCGATGAGGGCGCGCGCCACCTCGCGCACCGCGGCCGACACCTGCGCCCAGTCGAGTGTGACCTCGCCGTCGATGATCGCGGGGAGGTCGCCGAAGGTTCGCGCTGCCTCGTGCAGTGCTGTCGGTGTCGTCTGCGCTGGGGTTGTCACGGATGTCCTCACCGCTCGTGCCTGGCCCTCGGTGCGCGGTGGCGTACCGATCGGGTCCACACTCTAACAAAGCAAGTGCTTGGTAGGTTATCCTACCGTCGTGGTTGCGATCCAGACCTCAGAATCCGACACCGCCGCCGCCGACGCGCGGTTTTCCGCAGAAGTGCGCGCATGGCTGGCGGACAACCTCGACGGCGAGTTCCGCGAACTGCGCGGCCTCGGCGGTCCAGGCCGCGAGCACGAAGCATTCGACGAACGCCTCGCCTGGGACCGGCACCTGGCCGCCGCCGGATGGACCTGCCTCGGCTGGCCCGAGGAATACGGCGGCCGCGCGGCGACCATCCGCCAGCAGGTGATCTTCCACGAGGAATACGCCAAGGCGAACGCGCCCGCGCGGGTATCCCACATGGGTGAGGAACTGCTCGGCCCGACCGTGCTCGCCTTCGGAACCCAGGCACAGAAGGATCGGTTCCTGCCCGGCATCCGCAGCGTCAGCGAACTGTGGTGCCAGGGCTACTCCGAACCCGGCGCGGGCTCGGACCTGGCCGCGGTCAGCACCGCCGCGCACCTCGACGGCGACGAATGGTCGATCAACGGGCAGAAGATCTGGACCTCGCTGGCGCACGTCGCCGACTGGTGCTTCGTCGTCGCCCGCACCGAGAAGGGGTCGAGCAGGCACAAGGGCCTGTCCTACCTGCTCGTGCCCATGAAGCAGCCCGGCATCGAAGTGCGGCCCATCATCCAGTCGACCGGCACCTCCGAATTCAACGAGGTGTTCTTCGACAACGCTCGCACCGACGCCGACCTGGTCGTCGGCGCGCCCGGCGAAGGCTGGCGCATCGCCATGGGCACCCTCACCTTCGAACGCGGCGTGTCCACCCTCGGCCAGCAGATCCGCTTCGCCCGCGAGCTCGCCGACATCGAGGCGCTGGCCCGGCGCAACGGCGCCGCCGATGACCCGCTGATCGCCGACCGCATCGACCGCGCCTGGGTCGGTCTGCGGGTACTGCGCGCGCATGCCCTGCGCACCATGGAAAGCGTCGAAGTCGACGACGGCGGGCAGGCGTCGGTCGCGAAACTGCTGTGGGCCAACTGGCATCGCGGACTCGGCGAACTGGCGATGGCCGTGCTCGGTCCCGCCGGACTCATCGCCGACGACAACGACGATCTCAACGAATGGCAGCGGCTGTACCTGTTCACCCGCGCCGACACGATCTACGGAGGTTCGAACGAAGTGCAGCGCAACATCATCTCCGAGCGTGTGCTCGGCCTCCCGCGCGAGGCCAGGCCGTGACCGGCCCGCTGTCCGTCGCGCCCGAACCGGTCTCCGGGCACGGACTGCTCACCGGTCGCGTTGCCGTCGTCACCGCGGCCGCGGGCACCGGAATCGGTTCGGCCACCGCGCGTCGGCTGCTCGCCGAGGGCGCCGACGTGGTGGTCTCGGACTGGCACGAACGCCGCCTCGGTGAGACCGAAATCGAGCTCGAGGGTGAGTTCCCGGACCGCCGCGTCGCCGCCATCGCGTGTGACGTGCAGAACACCGAACAGGTGAACGCCCTGGTCCAGGGTGCGGCGCAGGCTCTCGGCCGCATCGACATCCTGGTCAACAACGCGGGCCTCGGCGGGGAGACCCCGGTCGTCGACATGACCGACGAGCAGTGGGACCGCGTGCTCGACATCACCCTCAACGGCACCTTCCGCTGCACCCGCGCCGCCCTCGGCTACTTCCGCGACGCGGGTCACGGCGGTGTCATCGTGAACAACGCCAGCGTGCTCGGCTGGCGCGCGCAGCACGGGCAGGCGCACTACGCCGCCGCCAAGGCCGGTGTGATGGCTCTCACCAGGTGCAGCGCGGTCGAGGCCGCGGCGCTCGGTGTCCGGATCAACGCGGTGGCGCCGAGCATCGCCCGCCACCCGTTCCTCGACAAGGTCAGTTCCAGTGAGCTTCTGGACAATCTTTCCCAGCAGGAGGCGTTCGGCCGGGCCGCCGAGCCATGGGAAGTGGCGGCGACCATCGCCATGCTCGCCAGCGACTACACCAGTTATCTGACCGGCGAAGTGGTGTCGGTCAGCAGTCAGAGAGCTTGAGGCGCATCAGGATTCGAGGCCGTCACCATTCGGTGGCGGCCTCGGTCATAGCGGGGCCGCGTAATCGGAACTCGCTGAGGTTTTCGTCTCGATAGCGTGAACCGACTGCCCGGATGCGCGCGGCCGCCGCGAAAATCATTTGTGCCGCCGCCGGAGGTCGTGAAAATCTAAGTACCGCAACATCATCAGCGTGGGGTTCGGGGCGGGCGGCTGGACGCGCGGTGCGTGTCGGCGTCACGGGGGTTGTCTCGGTTCGTCGAGACCGGCCTTCGTCCGAACGGTCTGCGATGTTCGGACAAGGGGGAAATAGAAAGTGACCGCTCGTCGATTATGTCTTCTGATCGTCGCCGTCGGCCTGCTTTTCGGGGGCATAGCGCTGGCGATCGACTTATTAGCGGTGAGCCCGCCGGTTCCCGCTGATTCGCAGCACTGCGACGATTTGGCGCACGCCGTGCACCGGGCGTCCGCCCGACTGTGCGCGCAGCCGCTTCCGGTCACCCCGCCGCGGAACGCACCGTGACGCATCCACGTCGCCTTCGGCGCGTTCCTCGTGTGACTCGCGGTCGACCGGTTGGAATGGCAAGGGATCGTCCGCTGTGAACGGCGGGCGACCCCGCCAACGGCCGGGCGTCGCGCGCACCGGTGCGTCGGCGGGCGACGGTGGCCCGTACGGGCCGGAGAAGGTGCTGATCAGGGAAAAAGCGGGCGCGTGTCGCGGTGCGGTGTGCCATGCTGGGGAGACTTTCGTTACCCGCACTCGGTAAGGGGCGATGGCCATGGGTTCGGAGCACCCACGCGCCCGCGAACAGCTGGAACTCGATGTGGTCCGCGAGGTCGTCCTGGCCAGACGCAGGCTCGACAGCCTGGTACTGGCGGCGCTGACGCTCGGCGCGGAACTCACCGATCTGGAGTCGCCGCTGCGCACCGAGTCGAGGGCGGGGGAGATCCTCGAACGGTTCGCGGTCGACGAAGACGAGATCACGCGTGATCCCGAAGCGGCGCTACAGGCGGATATGGCGCGCGACGAACGGCGAGCGCGCCGGATCGGTCTCGGGTACAGCGGCGTGCCGTCGGAGGGGGAGCGGCGCAGGCGCAGGCAGATGGCCCTGCTGCGGGAAGTGCGCGCGGACCTGCTCGAAGTGGTGCGCCGCAGCCGCAGATACCGCTTCGACCGCAATGCCTTCGCCGAGGAGATAGCCGCGGGCCTCGGCGCGGCCACCGACAAACTCGTCGTCGGCTCCGATATGGACACCTACGACGCCTGGCAGCGCGGCATGGTCCTCGGGTTGATCGAGGAATCGACCCCGCACGGCCCCAAGGTCCTCGCTACCGTCGACGCGGGCCCCGAGCGCGGCCATCTCACCGTCGAATGGGACAGCTGCGAACGCCGCCTCGCCCTGATCGCCCGCATGTCGAGAGCGGGCGTCTCCCCGGTGGTCATCTGCGACCGCCTACTCGCCGACCTCTCCGTCTCCTCGCCCTTGCGCTATTCGGCCCGCTGATCGCTGTCGTACATACGAGAGAACCGGCCGTCCCTCCTCGGTGCGGGAGTGGGCAACCAGCCGCGTAGTGCGAGCGAATGCCTTGGGTGGCGACCTACGCGAGTCATTTTCGCGGTGATCACGCCCACTGGCACCAAGCAAATGCTTGGTTGTATTATGGCGGGGTGACCGCACCCGACTCACCGAAATCCGCGCGCCGTAACGAGTTGCTCTCCATGGCGGCGGTGCTGTTCGCCGAGCGCGGGCTGCGGGCGACCACGGTACGGGATATAGCGGATGCGGCCGGAATCCTATCGGGGAGTCTCTACCACCACTTCGATTCCAAGGAATCGATGGTGGACGAGATCCTGCGCGGATTCCTCGACGACCTGTTCGGGCGTTACCGCGAGATCGTCGGCGAAGAGCTCAGCGCGCGAGATACCTTGGAAGCCTTGGTGATCGCGTCCTACGAATCCTTCGACCGTTTCCACGCCGCGGTCGCGATCTACCAGGCCGAGGCCAAACGGCTGCGCGATTCGCAGCGATTCGCCTATATCGCGGACTACAACAACGAGTTCCGTGAACTGTGGCACCGGGTGCTGAGCAACGGCGTCACCGACGGAAGTTTCCGCCCCGAACTCGATGTCGAACTCGCCTACCGATTCCTGCGCGACACCGTGTGGGTCGCCGTGCGCTGGTATCAGCCGGGCGGCCCGATCACCGTCGACAATCTCGCCAAGCAGTACCTGACCATCGTGTTGGACGGGCTCACCGCCCCCGCCACCTGAGCACCGACCTCCGGGAATCCGGAAAGCCGAGTCCGAGTAGGAGATTCCATGTCCGCACCTTCCGCCCGTCGGCCGTACGCGCCGCTGCGGGACGCCTACGTCGTCGATGCCGTGCGCACGGCCGTTGGTAAGCGCAACGGCGCGCTCGCCGCGGTGCACCCGGCCGACCTCGGCGCCGCCGCGCTGCGCGGCCTGCTCGACCGGAACCCGATCGACCCGGCGAACGTCGACGACGTGATCGTCGGCTGCGTCGACAACGTCGGTCCGCAAGCGGGCAACATCGGCCGCACCATGTGGCTGACCGCGGGCTTCCCCGAGGAAGTGCCCGGCGTCACGGTGGACCGGCAGTGTGGTTCCTCCCAGCAGGCCATCAACTTCGGCGCGCAAGCCATCATGAGCGGCACCGCCGAGGTCATCGTGGCGGGCGGCGTGCAGAACATGAGCCGGATCCCGATCTCGGCCGCCATGCTCGCCGGTAAGGAATACGGATTCGAGTCGCCGTTCGTCGGCGCCGAAGGCTGGGATCACCGCTACGGCACCGACGAGGTCTCGCAGTTCCGCGGCGCGCAGCTGATCGCCGAGAAGTGGGACATCACCCGCGAGGACATGGAACGCTGGGCGCTACGCAGCCACGACCGCGCCCGCGACGCCATCAAGAACGGACGTTTCGACTCCGAAATCGTTCCGGTGGGCGACTTCCGGATCGACCAGGGCCCGCGCGAGACCAGCCTGGAGAAGATGGCGTCGCTGCCCGCGCTCGCCGAAGGCAGCCCGCTCACCGCCGCCGTCGCCAGCCAGATCTCCGACGGCGCCAGCGCCACCCTGCTCGCCTCGGAATGGGCCGTCCAGGAATACGGTCTCACCCCCCGCGCCCGCATCCACCACGTGAGCGCCCGCGGCGCCGACCCCATCTTCATGCTCACCGCGCCGATCCCGGCCACCAAGTGGGCGCTGGAGAAGACCGGTCTCACCATCGACGACATCGACGTGGTCGAGATCAACGAGGCGTTCGCCCCCGTGGTGCTGGCCTGGTTGAAGGAAACCGGCGCCGACCCGGAAAAGGTGAACGTCAACGGCGGCGCCATCGCCCTCGGCCACCCCCTCGGCGCCACCGGCGCGAAACTTTTCGCGACCCTGCTCAACGAACTCGAGCGCCGCCAGGGCCGCTACGGTCTGCTCACCATCTGCGAGGGCGGCGGCACCGCCAACGCGACGATCATCGAACGCCTGGCCAAGTAGGTCCCGAGGCCGCGGCATCCCCGCCGCGGCCGCACCCCGGCCCGCTGCGTCCTGCTTGCACCCGAGTGACCGAAAGATCTGCGCGGTAGGCGAATTCGGTTTCGCGCAGTACAAGATGATGCGCTGATCCGTCGCCGCAAGTGCTGTCGTCATAGGCGGTCCGTTATGTGATCGACATCATGCAAAGCGCATCGGGATGCGTGGTGCGATATGCTTGATCAAGTCAGCCCCAGGGCCTTCCGCTACTGTAAAAAGTAGGCCGCCCCCTGGGGCAAACTTTTTCCCAGGGGAGTGCGTGCAACCGGAGGAACTGCGTCTATGTGACTTCCTCTCTGATGCGCGGCACGCCAAGTACCTGGCCGCTACGCGCGGAGACGCCGGTAGGGCAACTAGGTTGTTCGTGTGGAACTGCGAGTTGTCGGCCGCGTTCTGGCCGGCAATCGCTCTGATCGAGATGGCCATCCGCAATGCGATCAACACCCATTTGTGCAAGGTCGTTGGCCTCGACGCGAAGACTGGCTGGCATACCGACGCGCTGAGCGACAGGCCCAGGATCCATCTCCTCGATAGGGATTTGGACAAATTGCGGTCGTCTGTCGAGGCATTTCGCCGCCGTCGCGAGACGTCTGGTGAGCCGACAGGGGACGACGTGGTCGGCGGCACTTCCCTCGGGCTATGGGTCGCACTCTGTGGTGAAGGGCGTCCGCGCGGTGGAATGCACGACTACCACCGATTCATCTGGCGAGGAAAAAAGCTCTGGCAAGCGTTTCCCAACTACGGGGACTGGCTGGCCAGGACCGAACAGAAGAAGATCAGTCCCATCGACAATCCTGGGCCACTCCGCGGTGCTCTGCGAGACTTCGAGCTGATTCGTAACCGCATCGCTCACCACGAGCCCATCTACATGATCAGCAGTGTCTATCACTGCTCGAATATCGCCGATCTCGCCGAGATGATCGACACAGATTTGCGCCGGTATATCGAGCACACCGACCGAGTGGCAACTGTCGTAAAGAAGTACGCGCCCTATGTCACAGGGCACCCGGACTTATTGTGAACGGTAGCGCTCGCTGCTGATGTCGAAGCGGGACCGGTCCGGCGCACAGGGGTTCGGGCGCCGGAGCCGGGTGGGTCAGGCGGATTTACCGGTGGAGATGTTGCCGCGTAGGGCTGTCATGGCATCGATCCGAGCGACGGCGTCGGTGACGATGCGGTCGATCAGTTCGTGGCAGGTCGGGACGTCGTCGATGATGCCGGTGACCTGGCCCGCGGCCAGGACGCCCGCGCGGGTGTCGCCTTCTACGAGGCCGGCGCGCAGCAGCATGGGAGTGTTGGCGGCCATGACCACCTGGGACCAGGTGAGGTCTTTTTGTTTGCGCATGGTGAGGCCGTCGCGGACGATGTTCGACCATTTCATGCCGGTCATGCTCTTGAAGCGGGCGGCGTTGGCGACGGCGGCGCCGAGGCCGCGCCATCGGCCCGAATGTTCCAGGCGCTGAACGAGTTCGGTGTTCAATACGCGGTGCGGCATGCCGTCGACCTTGACCGAGACCACGGTGTCCTGCAGGTGCCTGCTCAGGTATTCCTGTTTGACCGCGTCGGGGACGCTGCTTTCCTTCGTGAGCAGGAAGCGGGTGCCCATGGCGACGCCCGCGGCGCCGTAGGCGAGGGCGGCGGCGAGTCCGCGGCCGTCGAAGAAGCCGCCCGCGGCGACCACGGGGATGTCGACGGCGTCGAGGACCGAGGGGAGCAGCAGGGTCGTCGCGACGGGGCCGGTGTGGCCGCCGCCTTCGCCGCCTTGCACGATCACCGCGTCCGCGCCCCACGAGGCGACTTTCACGGCGTGTTTGGCCGCGCCGATGGACGGTACGACCACGACGCCCGCGTCCTTCAGCTTGGCGATCAGGTCCTTCTTCGGGGCCAGCGCGAAGGAGGCCACCGCGACTTTCTCGCGGATCAGCAGGTCGATGCGTTCGCCTGCGTCGACGGCGTCGGCGCGGATGTTCACCCCGAACGGTTTGTCGGTGTGCGCCTTGGTTTTCGCGATCGCCGCCTCGAGTTCGGCGTAGGTCATGGTTGCCGAGGCCAGGATGCCGAGACCGCCCGCGTTGGAGGTCGCCGAGACCAGGCTCGGGCCCGCGACCCAGCCCATGCCGGTCTGCACGACCGGGTGCTCGATGCCGACGAGTTCGGTGAGCGGGGTGCGCAGGGTCGGCGTCATGCGGGCACCTCGGATTCGCGAATCTTCTTGGGGTCGAGCACTTCCCGGATCAGTCGCAGTTCCTCGGCGGTGGGCGTCCTGGTCTGGCCCGCTTCGGCGAGTCCGGCGATGTCGAAGGAGGTGTTCTCGGCGACCTCGTCGGCGCTCACGCCGGGGTGCAGGCTGCGCGCGCGCAGGGTGTGGTCGGGGCCTTCGAAGTCGAAGACGCCGAGATTGGTGACCACACGGTGCAGGTGGTGGAAGCGGAAGGCCGGGTTGGCGGGATCGACCTTGTCGTAACCGATTCCGCTGACGATGTCGACCTCGTTCACGAACACCCGCTTGGTGTGTCGCGAAATCCAGTAGCTGGTGGGGTGATTGATGGTGTTGCCGGGTGCGCCGCGCACGCCGAACATCTGCCTGGTCGGCTGTTGCGGCGGGCCGAACGCGGACAGGTTCTGATTGCCGTACCGGTCGATCTGGTTGGCGCCCATCACCACGTGGCGGCGCCCCGAGGCGACCACGTCGAAGACCTTGCGGAACGGGATCCAGCCTTCGGTCGGCGCCTTGCCGCCGATCGGGGGCGTGTCGGCGAAGAACAGCGCCTCGCCGTCGGAGAGCAGCAGGTCGGGTTCGGTGGTCAGTTTGGCGAGGCGGGCGCCGAGAGTGGTCATGGGCGACATCGGCGAGGCCATGATCTCGCCCGCGCCGCTGAAGATTTCGGCGCAGGCCACCGCGCAGATCTCGGCGCGGGTGATGTCGGTTGCGGTGGCGGTCATCGGGCGCTCTCCTGCTGTGCGGCGAATTCACGGACGGCGGCCTGGTATTCGTCCTCGGAGACCGCGAGGTATTTCTCGACGAACTGCTGCCAGGCTTCCGGAGTCTTGGCAGACTCGACGTAGTGGCGCTGGAACTTCTCGTCCCGTGCGTAGTCGTCGCCCGCGAGGGTGAAGTGCGCGCCGTTCGGGGCTTCCACGACACCGTCGACCATCATGCGATTGATGATCAGCGATTGCGGCGGAACGGATTTCACGAGTTCCTCGGTGTCGACGACGCGTTCGACCGACAGGTAGCGGCGCTGCGCGGCGAGGCAGAACAGGTCGTCCATGTACGGATCGACGCCCTGGTAGGCGGCGTTGCCGTGTTTGTCGCCGAGGTTCAGGTGCACCAGCGCCGCGTCGAGGTTCAACGCGGGCATGGCGGTGAGAGTTTCGGCGGCGCCGTCGGGGCCGGGGTAGGGGGAGGTGACGGTCCGCAGTTCGCCGTCCCAGAAGTCGAAGACCGCGGAACCGAGTCCGGCTCGGATCGGCAGGAACGGCAGGCGGGCCGCGGCGGCTTCGAGTCCGCATTTCAGCATGCCCTCGTCCATTTCGCGGGCGACGAGCGTGCCTTCGGTGCGCGCCTTGGAGAACCACGGGTCGTAGAAGGGCGGGGAGTCCAACGACACGAATCCGTAGTACGCCTTGCGCACCTTGCCCGCCGAGCACAGCAGGCCGAGGTCGGGGCCGCCGTAGCCGACCACGGTGAGATCGGTGATGTCGGAACGCAGGATCGCCCGCACCAGCGCCATCGGCTTGCGCCGCGAGCCCCAGCCGCCGATGCCGATGGTCATTCCGCTGCGCAGTTCGCCGACCACATCGTCGAGCGACATTCGCTTGTCACGCATGGTTTTTCCCTACTTCCCGCTCTTGCGTGCCGCCAGGTCGTCATCGAATCTGGCGCGGATCTCGTCCGCGACGCCCGCCAGATTCAATTCGAAGGTGAAGCCTTGTTCGTATCGGTAGCTGCGGTGCACGTCCTGCACGTCGATGCCGTTGAGCGCCCGTTTGGCGGCCCGGATGACCCGGCCGTCCTTGTTCGCGATGTTCTTCGCGACTTCCATCGCGGCGGCGTCGAGTTCGGCGCGCGGCACCACCTGGTAGACCGAGCCGTGGTGGTGCAGCTGCTGCGCGGTGATGGTGCTCGCGGTGTAGAACAGCGCGCGCATCAGGTGCTGGGGAACGAGCCGCGCGAGGTGGGTGGCCGCGCCGAGCGCGCCGCGGTCGACTTCGGGCAGTCCGAAGGTGGCGTCGTCGGAGGCGATGACCACATCGGCGTTGCCGACCAGGCCGATGCCGCCGCCGAGGCAGAAGCCCTGCACCACGGCGATCACCGGGACCTGGCAGTCGTAGACGGCGCCGAAGGCTTCGAAGCAGCCGTGGTTGGCGTCGATGAGCGCCTGATGACCCGGCTTGCTCTGGATCTCCTTGATGTCGACGCCCGCGTTGAAGCCGCGGTTCTCGGCGCGCAGCACCACCACCTTGGTCTCCGGATCGCGTCCCGCCGCGCGCACCGCGTCCGCGATCGCGAACCATCCGTCGGTCGGTATGGCGTTGACCGGTGGGTAGTCCACCGTGACGACGGTGATGCCGGTTGATTCGGAGTGGCTGTCGATCCCCATCACATTGTCCTTAGGTGGCGAGTGGCCATCGGTGGCGGTTGAGCATTGGCAAAGCAAGCAGTTGCTTGGTAGGTTAGCACGGTGGCACTCGAAATCGATCTGGCCGGACGCGTCGTTCTGGTGACCGGCGGCGTGCGCGGCGTCGGCGCCGGTATCAGCCGGATATTCCTCGAAGCGGGCGCCACCGTGGTCGCCTGCGCCCGCCGCCCCGCCGACGAACCCGTCACCGCGGCAGGCCGTGAGATCGACTACCTGCCGTGCGATGTCCGCGACGCCGACTCGGTGCGCGAACTCGTCGACGCGATCGTCGCGCGGCACGGCAGGCTCGACCACGTGGTCAACAACGCGGGCGGCGCTCCCTTCGCGCCGTCGGCCACCGCGAGCCGCAACTTCAACAGCAAGATCATCGAGTTGAACCTGCTCGGCCCGCTGCTGGTGTCCCAACGCGCCTACGGCGTGATGGCCGAACAGCCCGACGGCGGTTCCATCGTCATGATCTCCAGCGTCAGCGGGCACCGGGCCTCGCCCGGCACCGCCGCCTACGGCGCGGCCAAGGCCGGACTCGACAGTCTCACCCAGTCGCTCGCCGTGGAATGGGCGCCGCGGGTGCGGGTGAACTCGCTCATCGTCGGCATGGTCCGCACCGAACTGGCCGAACTGCACTACGGCGACGGCGACGGCATCGACGCGGTCAGCGAGACGATTCCGTTGCGGCGCATGGCGACCCCCGAGGACATCGGCCGCTGCGCGCTGTTCCTCACCTCGCCGCTGGCCGACTACGTCAGCGGCGCGACCCTGCTCGTGCACGGCGGCGGCGAGCGCCCCGCGTTCCTCGCCGCCTCCACCGCTGAGATGGGCGCTCCAGCCGCCGCTGACATGGGCGGCCCAGCCGCTGACCTGAGCCCCGCGTCCAACGGCAGTCTCGCGTCCAACGGCGGCGCCGCGGCCGACGGCGCACAGCGCTGAGCACATCCGGATACGAAAGAGGACAACAGGTTATGGACGAGCAGATCTGCGCCGGGCGCACCGTCATCGTCACCGGCGCGGGTCGCGGCATCGGCCGTGCGCACGCACTGGCCTTCGCCGCGGCGGGCGCGAAGGTCGTGGTCAACGACATCGGGACCACCCTCGACGGCGCCGCGACCGATGAGACGCCCGCCCAGCAGGTGGTCGCCGAAATCGAGGCGCTCGGCGGCCAGGCCGTCGCCAACGGTGACGACGTCGCCGACTGGGACGGCGGCCGCAACCTGGTCAGGCAGGCCGTCGACACCTTCGGCGGGCTCGACGTGCTGGTCAACAACGCGGGCTTCGTGCGCGACCGGATGCTGGTCAACCTCGGCGAGGACGAGTGGGACGCCGTCGTCCGCGTGCACCTCAAGGGCCACTTCGTCACCATGCGGCACGCCGCCGAATACTGGCGCGGCGAATCCAAGGCCGGGCGGCAGGTGGACGCGCGCGTCATCAACACCAGCTCGGGCGCGGGTCTGCAGGGCAGCGTCGGACAGGGCAACTACGGCGCCGCCAAGGCGGGCATCGCCGGTCTGACCCTCACCGCGGCAGCGGAATTCGGCCGCTACGGGGTCACTGTGAACGCCATCGCGCCCTCGGCGCGCACCAGGATGACCGAGACCGTCTTCGCCGAGATGATGGCCGCGCCGGAGGAGGGCGGCTTCGACGCGATGGCGCCGGAGAACATCTCCCCGCTCGTGGTGTGGCTCGGCAGCGCGCAGTCCGCGTCGGTCACCGGACGCGTTTTCGAAATCGAGGGCGGCAAGGTCGCGTTGGCCGACGGCTGGCGCCACGGAGTTGCTGTCGACCACGGCGCGCGCTGGAATCCGGCCGAACTCGGCCCCGTCGTCGCCGACCTGATCGCCAAGGGCGTGCCGCCGGAGTCGGTATACGGCGCCTGACGGCCACGGCGGCGACGGCCCCCGCGCTTCGGACAACGACGTCCCGGGCGCGGGGGCCGTCGCCGTTTCCGCGGCGGGTAGGGCCGCGAGCTGGGCGGTCACCCGAAAGCGTTCGGAACGGGGGGTCTACGATGAGGCCGATTCTTCGAGATCCCGGAGGGCGTCGCGGCCGGGGGACAGATTTGCGCTTCATGAGTGAGGGGAAGACCGGCGCATGGCTATTGGTCGCACCGTCCCGGCCGCGGCGCTCGCCCGCGCGGTTGCCGTCATTGTGCTCGCGCGGTCGGCGACCGCGCTCGGCGGTCCGCGCCCGCGTGTGCGATTTCAACCGGACAGCGGGCACGGCATCGCGGTTCATATCGGGGCAACGTGATCGTCGGGATGCTCGCGGTGGGGCAGATCCGCCGCGCTGTCACGGACACGCCGACGACGGGTGTGCCGACGACGGGTGTGCCGAGGTCGGGTGTGCCGACGGCGGACACGGTGAGCTCGGGTGTGCCGACGACGGGTGTGCCGAGGTCGGGTGCGCCGAGGCCGGGTGTGGCCCGTGGGTCGGCATGCGGAGCTCGCGGCGGCGCGCGGCCTCGGGATGGCGTATGGCTGAGCGGAACGGTGCGCGGCGGTGCGGGATGGCGCGGGACATTGCGCGGGTGTGCGGAGCGGAGTGTGTCCGTGCGGGCCTGCCGCGAACCTGCTGGAGCGATATCGCGGTCGACGTGCGATGGATCGCGCGCCCGAGGGTGGGCGTCCGCGTGACCAGGTCGGTGCGATCGCGGGCGCATTTCGGTCCGGTGGGGTGAGCGCGGAGAAATCCACGATCGGTTAGCGCGGAACACCGCGTCAGGTCACGAATGCAAACACATTCGCGCTTACAGATGGCGTGTATGCGACAGGTGTGCGGGACAGTTACGCCATTGGATTCGAAGAACGAATGCGTTCGTATGATCGCCCGAGTGCATTCTCGCGCGGAGATCGGATTCACCCGTCGCGACATTCCGATCACATTGTCGGACAATTCGAACATCGAAGATACCGGTCGTTCTGGTATCACTCGATGCATGCCAAGGCACTTCGGGGCTTGCGAAATACCCCTACGGTCGTGTATGTCGACACGTAGAGTGGGCCTGGTCGAATTCGACTGCACGACAGGATGACCGCCTGTCGCACGCGGGTTCGTGAAACCCCGCCCCAGCAGCGCGTAATGCGGGTTCGGCGTGCTGCCGAACCCGCATTACGTGTAGTACTCGGCGCGACGCCCTCGGTCTGGTCGACCTCGGGTCATCGCGCCTTATACGCCCGTGAACCTCCGTGGCGCGCAACCATGAACCGCGACGTCAGGGGGCTGCCCGGACGCCGGGGATCGTGGCTGTTCGCCCTATTCGGTGCCGTCCGGCGGGATTTCGGGCAGGCCTTCGCTTGCCCGAAGCTTCTCCGCCATCGAGGTGAGGAGGTTCTGTGATTCTTCGGAGAGGTCGAACGCCCTACTCGACAACCGCCGCAGTCCGTAGCCCTGGAGTGGGACAGCAGTTCCAGATCGTGATCGATCTTGGCGGCATAGATGTCGTTGAAGAAGTAGTCCGGCTTGACCTTGAAGAACTTGGCCAGTGCCGCCACCGTTTCATCCGACGGGTTCGTCCGTTGCCCCGACCGCAACTGCGAGAGATACGGTTTCGAGATCGGATGCCCGGAAGCCGTCAGCGCCGCCGCGACCTCCGCGTTGGTGTGCGGCTTACGCCCCGGGGGATGCACGGTTTCGAACAGCTTGTTCAGCCGCGCCGCGAAATCAGCCATTGTGAGCCGCCCAATTCCCTTCGCTGTACTAACAGTCGTTATCTCGGATACGTATCATTGATATTAGCGGCTCAGTAACTGAAAACCTACGCCTGATTCAGGATTTCCTTGAAGCTTCTAGGCGCCCGCCCGGCGAAGACGCTGTGGCGGTTGCGTTTGCGGGTCGCCTCAACGTCTCTGGTCGAGTGCTGATGCGGCCCGGTTCTGGCCCGTCGCGGACGTCTTCGCCGCCGAGATGTTAGTAGCGAAAAGATAGCTGACAAGTCATCTAACGACCCCTCTTGTGCACTATGTGGCGTACGACACGTTTTGGCGCCTTTAGAGTGAATCTTCAACTATCCCGGTGGAATTGGTGCGATCCTACAACCGTTCGATGATAGTACCCGTCGCCAATGCGCCGCCGGCGCACATGAGAACCATCGCCGTACTGCCTCCGGTTCGCTCCAGTTCGTGCAAAGCCGTTGTGATCAGACGGGATCCGGTCGAGCCGACGGGGTGCCCGATCGCGATGGCGCCGCCGTTGACATTCACCTTGTCGAGGTCCGGCTTGTGCACGCTCGCCCAGGAAAGCGCGACGGACGCGAAAGCCTCGTTGATCTCGAAAAGGTCGAGATCGTCGATCTTCATGCCGGACCGCTCGAGCAGTCGGGTGCAGGCCTGCACCGGCCCGTCGAGGTGGAATTCGGGCTCGGCGCCGACCACGGCCTGTGTGATTATCCGCGCGCGCGGGCGCAAACCCTCTCGCGCCGCGACCTTTTCGTCCATGAGTAGGACCGCGGCGGCCCCGTCGGAGATCTGCGACGACGTGCCCGCGGTGTGCACACCGCCCTCGATCACCGGCTTCAACTTCGCGAGTCCTTCGGCGGTGGTCTCGCGCAGGCCCTGATCCCTGCTGACGTCCAACTTCTCGCCGGTGAGCGCTCCTTCCTTGTCGACGGCGGGCGCGGTGACCGTGAGCACCTCGCGGTCGAAGCGGCCCTCGGCCCACGCCCGCGCGGCCAGGCGTTGCGAGCGCGCGCCGAATTCGTCGACGTCGGTGCGGGTGATGCCGCGCCGCTTGGCGATGCGCTCGGCGGCCTCGAACTGGTTGGGTAGGTCGATATTCCAGGACGCGGGCCTGCGCGGGCCCGCGTTCTCGCCGAGGTTGGCGCCCAGCGGAACCCGGCTCATGGCCTCGACGCCGCAGGCCATGCCGATCTCGATCGCGTCGGCGGCGATGAGGCCCGCGATGAGGTGGTTGGCCTGCTGCGCCGAACCGCACTGGGTGTCGATCGTGGTGGCGGCCGTCTGCCACGGCAGTCCGGCGTGCAGCCACGCGACCCTGGTGACATTGTTGGACTGTTCGCCCGCCTGCGTCACGCAGCCGCCGATGACCTGCTCAACCAGGGCCGGATCGAGGTGCGCCTTCTCCAGCAGGCCGCGCTGGGCCAGTCCGAGCAGTTCGGAGGCGTGCAGACCTGCCAGCCAGCCGCCGCGCTTACCGATCGGGGTGCGAGCGGCTTCGACGATCACGGGTGTTCCCATGTCAAACCTTCCGTAGGTGAACAGCGAAACTGAAACGTGTGCCAGTGTGTCCGGGCCGGTCTTCTTTACTAGTCCCTCTACCTGTGCTGGAATTGATTATAGAACGTGTTTCAGTTTGTCGAAGGAGACATCTGGTGGTTGACACTCCCAACGCAACGCCCGCGACGGCCGCCGATGGGTCGCCGTCCTCGGAACCGAACTTGCCCGAAGGATTCGACGTCACCGACCCCGCGATCTACGCGGAGCGCGTTCCGGTGCGGGAGTACGCCGAACTACGCCGGGCCGCGCCGGTCTGGTGGAACCCCAAATCGCCCGAGACCGGCGGCTTCCACGACGCGGGCTTCTGGGTGGTGAGCAGGCACGCCGAGGTCAAGGAGGTCTCGCGCCGCAGTGACGTGTTCTCCTCCTACGAGAACACCGCCATCCCCCGCTTCAACGACGAGATCACCCGCGAACAGATCGAGATGCAGCGCACCATCCTGCTCAACAAGGATGCCCCCGAGCACACCAAACTGCGCAAGATCATCTCCCGCGGCTTCACCCCTCGCGCCATCAACAGCCTGCGCGCGGAACTCTCGGCACGGGCCGAGGCGATCGTGCGGGCCGCCGCCGAATCCGGTTCGGGTGATTTCGTCGCCCAGGTCGCCTGCGAGCTGCCGCTGCAGGCCATCGCCGAACTGATCGGCGTCCCGCAGGAGGACCGGATGAAGCTGTTCACCTGGTCCAACGACATGACCGGCTACGACGACCCGGACAGCGAGACCGACGCGCTCACGGCCTCGATGGAGATCCTCGGGTACTCGTACCAGATGGCCGCCGACCGCAAGGTCAACCCGGCCGACGACCTGGTCACCACACTGGTCGAGGCCGATATCGACGGCGACAAGCTGAGCGAGGAGGAGTTCGGCTTCTTCGTGATGATGCTGGCGGTCGCGGGCAACGAGACCACCCGCAACGCCATCACCCACGGCATGAACGCCTTCATGGAGAATCCGGACCAGTGGGAGCTGTTCAAGGCCGAACGCCCCGCCACCGCCGCCGACGAGATCATCCGCTGGGCGACACCGGTCACTTCTTTCCAGCGCACCGCGCTCGAGGACACCGAACTCGGCGGCGTGCGGATCAAGAAGGGCGACCGGGTGGTGATGCTGTACCGCTCGGCCAACTTCGACGAGGACGTCTTCGAGAATCCCGAGAAGTTCGACATCCTGCGCAAGGACAACCCGCACCTGTCCTTCGGCGGCACCGGCGCGCACTTCTGCATCGGCGCCAACCTCGCCCGGCTCGAGGTCGATCTGATCTTCAACGCCATCGCCGACCACCTCCCCGATATCACCAAGGTCGGTGACCCGAAGCGGTTGCGTTCCGGCTGGCTCAACGGCATCAAGGAGTTCGCCGTCGACTACAAGACCGCGGCGCACTGACAGACGACGAAGCCCGGAGCCGTAGGTCGGTTCCGGGCTTCGTCGTATCGCTGAAGTGCGTCGGGAGCGGGCCGGTCGGGCTGTGGGCCTGTGACGAACGGCTCAGCCCACGGGCGTCGCGGTGGCCGTGGCCCGGTCTACCTCCCAGAACGCGCGCAATGCGGCGATCTTGCCCGCGTCGTCCACCCGGTAGGTGAACACGCCCTCCGCGTCGATGCGATATCCGCCGATGACGCTGCGGATGACACCGGTGAAGGCGACCTCATGACCGCACGCGAAGGAATCCCCGAACAGGAATTCGATCGAGTCGGTCTTCGCGATCGCCTTCTCCCAGAACGCGGCGATGGCCTCGGGGCCGCGATGGCCCTTGCCTTCCGGGTCGAATCCGGACGGGCCGATGGGATCCTCGACGATGCCGTCGGCCGCGAACAGCGCGACCCAGGCGTCCTTGTCCCTGGCCCGGACCGCGGCTTGGGAGGCGAGTCCGGCGGCGCGGGCCGGGTGCTCGGCGCTCATCGGCGTTCCGATGCGACGACCCACATGGAAAAGTATTGCGAGCCACCGCCGTACGCGTGACCGAGCGCTTTGCGGGCGCCCGCGACCTGGTAGTCGCCCGCGCGGTCCATGACTTGTTTCGCGGCTTCGGCGAACCGGATCATGCCGGAGGCTCCGATCGGGTTGGAGGAGAGCACGCCACCGGATGGGTTCACCGGAATGCGCCCGCCGATCTCGGTTTCGCCTTTATCGGTGAGTTTCCAACCGTCGCCGGGGGCGGCGAAGCCGAGGTTCTCCAGCCACATGGGCTCGAACCAGGAGAACGGAACGTAGATCTCCGCGGCGTCGATTTCCTCGAGCGGGTCGGTGATGCCCGCCGCGGCCCACAGCGCGGCGGCGGCGTCGCGGCCTGCCTGCGGGCTGACCTGGTCGCGGCCCGCGAAGGTGGTGGGTTCGGTGCGCATGGCGGTCGCGTGGATCCACGCGACCTTCCTGCCGGTGGCTTCGATGGCGCTCGCGGCGTCCTCGTCGCCGATCACGACCGCGCAGGCGCCGTCGGAGGACGGGCAGGTCTCGTCGAAGCGGATGGGGTCCCACAGCATCTGCGAGGCCAGCACCGATTCCAGGGTGATGTCGGGCTGACGGAGGTGGGCGAGCGGATTCTTGGCGCCGTTGCGCCGGTCCTTCACCGCGACCATCGCGCCGATATGGCTCGGCGCGTTCGATCGGCGGATGTAGGAGCGGACGTGCGGCGCGAAGTATCCGCCAGCGCCCGCGCCGACCGGCATGGTGAAGGGCACCGGGATGGACAACGCCCACATGGCGTTGGATTCGGACTGCTTCTCCCAGGACACCGCGAGCACCTTCTTGTGCACGCCCGCCTGCACGAGGTTGGCGGCGACGATGCCGGTGGAGCCGCCGACCGAGCCCGCCGTGTGCACGCGCAGCAGCGGCTTGCCGGTGGCGCCGAGCGCGTCGGCCATGAAGAGTTCCGGCATCATGACGCCCTCGAAGAAGTCGGGAGCTTTGCCGACCACGACCGCGTCGATATCGGCCATGGTGAGGCCGGAATCGAGAAGTGCGCGGTCGATGGCCTCGCGACAGAGGCCGGGCATCGATACATCGGTGCGTTTCGTCACGTGATGCGTCTGTCCGGTGCCGAGCACCGCGGCCGGGAAACTCATCGGGTCGCCTCCAGTACGGTCACGAGATTCTGTTGCAACGCCGGGCCGCTGGTCGCGTGCGCGAGCGCGCGCTCGGCAGAACCCGCGATGATGGCCTCGGCCGCGAAACCGATGCGCTCGAGTCCGGCCGCGAACATCGGATTCCCCGCCAGCGCGCCGCCGGACGGATTCACGGCGGTCCCCGGCCGCAACCCGATCGCCTCGGCGAGGATGAGCTGCTGATGGCTGAACGGCGCGTGCAGTTCGGCGATATCGAATCCGCCGGTGTCGCCGCCGGTGATCGCCTGCGCGGCAGCCGAAGTCGAAGGGGAGACGGTGAGATCGCGTGCCCCGAGCACCGGGGTGTCGACGCGGTGCGCGATGCCGCCGATCCAGGCGGGGCGCTCGCACAGTTGCCTGGCTCGGTCGCCGGTGGCGAGGACGATCGCCGCGGCACCGTCGGTCACCGGCGCGACATCGTGGGCGCGCAGCGGATCGGCGACATAGGGCGCGGCCAGCAGCGCGTCGACGTCGCCGTGCGCGCCCGCCGCGACGGCGGCCATATCCCGCTCGCTCCAGCGGCCCGCGTCCAGTCCGGCGCGAGCCTGCAGACCTGCGATCGCCACCGAATCCGGCCACAGCGGCGCGACCAGATACGGGTCGAGCTGCATGGTCAGGATCTGGCGCAGCGTACCCGCCGATGACTTGCCGAAGCCGTAAACCAGCGCGGTATTCGCTTGTCCCGACTTGAGTTTCACATATGCCTCGTAGAGCGCCCACGCGGCGTCCATCTCCACGTGCGACTCGTTGATCGGCGGTACCGCGCCGATCGAGTCGATCGCGGAGATGAACGAGAAGGCACGGCCCGCGAGGAAATCGGAGGAGCCCGAACACCAGAAGTCGATATCGGATTTGGTGATGCCGAGGCGTTCGTAGAGCCGCTGGAAACAGGGCACCAGCATCTCGACGCCGTTGGTGGTGCCGAAGGTTTCCGGCACGTGCGGCGCGTGGGCGAAACCCACGACCGCGATGTCGATGGCGTCAGCCGAGCGATCGGTCATGATGGGGACAGCGCCTCTCAGAGGTGGTGCTTGTAGGTGTCGTACTCGGCGTCGGGCTCACCGGAAGGCTCGAAATGGTCCACGTTCTCCAGACCGAAGCCCCACTCCTCGCGCGGTTTCCACACCGCCCGCACCCGCATGCCCATGCGCACCTCGCTCGCGTCGCAGCCGAGCACGAGGTGCAGCACCGGGATGTCGGCGCCGTCGAGCAGTACGTAGGCCGCGACGTACGGCGGCTTGATGCGCTGACCGAGGAAGGGCACGTTCACGATGCAGAAGGTGGTGACGGTGCCGCGATCGGACAGTTCGATGTAGTCGTCGGTCGGCAGGCCGTTGGTCGGGTTGGCGCCGCGCGGCGGAAAGTACACCTTGCCGTTCGCGTCGGTGCGCGCGCCGATGAGTTTGCCCTCGGCGAGTCCGCGCAGGTAGACGGTTTCCTGCGGGGAGGCGGTGTGCGCGTAGGCGAGGTCGACCGGGGTGACGATCACGGTGACCGGCTCGCCCGCGGTCTCGACCGGGACCGCGGTGGAGGTGTCGCCGGGTTCGAAGCAGACGATGTCGGTGATGCTGCCCGACGTGGCGTCGGCCCAGCGCGCCCGCACCCGCAGGCCGGTGCTGATCTCGGCGGGTTCGGCCACGTCGACCGCGTGCAACAAGGCGGAGTCCGCGCCGTCGAGGCGGATGAGGGCGTAGGCGAAGGGGCGGTCGAAGGGCTGGCCCGGCAGCGGTTCGCGCACCCAGGTCCAGGACTCGACGGTGCCGACATCGGAGACGTCGACGAAATCGGTGAGTGGTTCGGCGGTGACCGGGTCGTATTCCGGCGGCGGCACGAGCACGCGGCCGTCGGATCCGCGCACCCCGACCACCTTGCGGGCGCGCAACTCGGTCAGGAATCTGCCGATGGTCGGTCCGACCGATCGGGTGTAGTCGAATCGCACCCGCAGGGGCGCGCTCAGCACATCGGGTGCGGTGTCGGTGTCCGCGACGCTCGTATTCGGCCCGCTGGTATTCAATTCCGACCCTTTCTCATCCGTGATTACGCCGGATGCGGTATTCCCCTGAGTCACGATATCGAGTAGAACAGGTTCTTATTCTGGTGGCAAGCACTCGATCGGAAGGGTGAAATCGTGAAGTTCGGATTGCAGCTCGGATATTGGATGGCGCAGCCGCCGGAGCACGCGGGCGAGATCATCGTCGCGGCCGAGGCGGCGGGATTCGACGCGGTGTTCGCCGCCGAGTCGTGGGGATCGGACGCCTTCGGGCCGCTGGCCTGGTGGGGGTCGCGCACCGAACGGATCCGGCTCGGTACCTCGGTGGTGCAGCTGTCCGCGCGCACCCCGACCGCCGCCGCCATGCACGCGCTGACCCTCGACCACCTCAGCGGCGGGCGCGTCATCCTCGGCCTCGGCGTCTCCGGCCCGCAGGTGGTCGAGGGCTGGTACGGGCAGCCCTTCGCCAAACCGCTGGCGCGCACCCGCGAATACGTCGACATCATCCGGCAGGTGCTCGCCAGGCGGGCGCCGGTGACCAGCGCCGGTCCGCACTACCCGCTGCCGTACACCGGCGCGGGCGCGCTCGGCCTCGGCAAGCCGCTCAAGCCGATCGTGCACCCGCTACGTGCGGATCTGCCGATCTGGCTGGGTGCGGAAGGACCGAAGAACGTCGCGCTGGCCGCTGAGATCGCCGACGGCTGGCTGGCCATCTACTACACGCCGCGACTGGCGGACATGTACAACGAGTGGCTCGACGAGGGCTTCGCGCGCGCGGGTGCGCGGCGTTCGCGTGCCGATTTCGAGATCGCCGCGTCCACTCAGGTGGTGATCACCGACGACCCGGCCGCCGAGGTGGAGCGGATGCGCTGGGTGGTGGCCCTCTACATCGGGGGAATGGGCGCACCGGAACTGAATTTCCACGCCCAGGTGTATCGCCGCATGGGCTACGAGCGCGAGGTGGACGAGATCGGCAGGCTGTTCCAGGCCGGGAAGAAGGCCGAGGCGGCGGCGATCGTGCCCGATCAGATGATCCTCGACACCGCGATCATCGGCGACGAGGCGCACGTGCGGGAGCAGTTGAAGGTGTGGGAGGCGGCCGGGGTGACCATGCTGCTGGTCGGCGTTTCCGATACCGAGCAATTGGCTCGGCTCGCACCCCTTGTCCAGTAGTGGAACGCGTTCTAAATTTGAAAGGGTGACGGCACCGGAGCCAGTGGCAATTCTCGGACTGTGGAACATCGCCGACGCCGAACCGGAACGGGTCGCCGTGGTCGATCCGTCCGGCCGGGAGGTGACCTATCGAGAACTGGCCCGCCTCGCCGACCGCTATGCCAACGGACTCGCCGCGCTCGGCCTGGAAACGGGCGACGTGCTGGTCACGATGGTGCACAACGGCGTCGAGGCGATCGCCGCCTATTTCGCGGCCTACCAGGCCGGCTACTACATCGTGGCCGTGAACTGGCACCTCACCGGCCCCGAAGTCGCCTACATCCTCCGCGACAGCGAGGCCAGGGCGTTCATCGCCGGTGAGCGGTTCGCCGCGGCCGCCGTCGCCGCCGCCGACGCGGCCGGGCTGCCCGCCGCCGCGCGATTCTCGGTCGGCGCGATCGACGGGTTCACCCCCCTCGACAGCCTCGGCTCGGATCGGGACGGACGCCCCGAACACCGCAGCACCGGCGCGCCCATGCTCTACACCTCGGGCACCACCGGCAAGCCCAAGGGGGTGCGCCGCCCGCTGACCGGCGCCGACCCGGACGACGTGCCGCTGTACGCCACCGTCTTCTTCGGGCTCTTCGGCCTCGCGCCCTACGACGACAACGTGCACATCTGCGGGTCGCCGCTCTACCACACGGCCGTGCTGAACTTCGCGACCATCTCGATCCAGTTGGGACACAAGCTCGTTCTCATGGACCGCTGGGACGCCGAGGACATGCTGCGGCTCATCGACACCCACCGCGTCACCCACAGTCACATGGTGCCGACCCAGTTCCACCGGCTGCTCGCCCTGCCCGCCGAGGTGCGCGTGCGATACGACGTGTCCTCGCTGCGCAGCATGGTGCACGGCGCGGCGCCGTGCCCGCCGGAGACCAAGCGGCGGATGCTCGAATGGTGGGGGCCGACCGTCACCGAGTACTACGCGGCCACCGAAGGCGGCGGCACCGTCATCGACGGCGCGGATTGGCTGCGCAAACCCGGTTCGGTCGGCAAGCCGTGGCCGTGGTCGGTCATCAAGATCCTCGGCGAGCAGGACGGCGCCGAACTGCCTGCCGGGGAGGCGGGGCTGGTCTACATGAAGATGGGCGTCTCCAGTTTCGAATACCACCGGGCCAAGGAGAAGACCGAGGAATCGAGGGTCGGTGATCTGTTCACCGTCGGCGATATCGGCCACCTCGACGCCGACGGCTATCTCTACCTGCACGACCGGCGTTCGGATCTGATCCTGTCCGGCGGCGTGAACATCTACCCGGCCGAGGTGGAGAACGTGCTGATCACCCATCCTAAGGTCGCGGACGTGGCCGTTTTCGGTATCCCGCACGCGGATTGGGGACAGCAGGTGCAGGCCGTCATACAGCTCGCCGACGGCGTCGATGCCTGCGCCGAACTCACCGCGGAACTGTTGGACTTCGCGAGTTCGCGACTGGCCAAGTACAAGATCCCGAAGTCGGTGGACTACCTGCCCGAACTGCCGCGCGACCCGAACGGCAAGCTCTACAAACGCAAGCTGCGCGACCGGTACGTGCCCGCCACGTGAACCCGGCGCCCGGGCGGGCACGCGCGCTCAGTCGACCGGTTCGCGCAGCTCGGGCGGCAGGTCGAAGAGCGGGAACAGGCGGGCGGTGTCGAGGAAGAAGTTCAGCCCCGCGATCGTCTCGCCCTCGAGTTCCAGCACCGTGACCGCCCACGGGGTGTAGAGGCCTGGCTGCTCGGTGGGCTTGTACTGGCCGAAGGCGATGTGGCCGTTCGCGCCCGCGAGACGGACGAGTTTGGAACCGGCGCATGCGCTTCCGGTGCCGAGCATGAAGGCCGCGACGTTCTCCGGACCCGAGATCCAGAGTTCGAAGGGCGGCATGGACAGTGCCACATCGGCTTTCAGCAGCGCGGTGAGCGCGTCCATGTCGTATGCCTCGAAGGCGGTGACGAAATCGTCGACGAGTTTGCGTTGGTTCACATCGGATTCGTCGTAGTCGTCTCCGGCGGCGGGCTGCACCTTGGACATCGTCGCCCGCGCGCGTTGCAGTGCGCTGTTCACCGAGGCCGTCGTCATGGTGAGGGCCTCGGCGGTCTCGTTGGCCGAGAATCTCAGCACCTCGCGCATGATGAGGATGGCGCGTTGGGTGGCGGGCAGATGCTGACACGCCGCGACGAAGGCGAGCCGCAGCGTGTCCTTGGTCGAGGCGTGATCGGCCGGGTCGGCGCCGAAGGCGAGCGCGTTCGGGATCGGCTCGATCCAGACGTAGTCCGGCTGCGGCGCGGGCAGTGTGGAATCGGGCCGCGACGGGCCGTTGAGATCCATCGGGCGGGCGCGGCGCTGCGGGCCGTCGAGCATGTCGAGGCAGACGTTGGTGGTGATCTTGTAGAGCCAGGACCGCAGGCTTGCCCTGCCCTCGAAGGAGTCGTAGGACTTCCAGGCGCGGGTGAAGGTCTCCTGTACCGCGTCCTCGGCCTCGAAGGAGGAGCCGAGCATGCGGTAGGCGTAGGCGCACAGTTCCCTGCGGTGCGCCTCGAAGGAGGCGAGGACATCCTCGCCGAGCGCGTTCGCGGAGCCGAGGCCCGCCGCTGAGGTGGCGGCGGCCCGCGCGCTCCCGGTGCCGAGCGCGCCGACGCCGGGGGTGTCGGCCGTGCCGAGGGCAGTGTTGGTCGCGCCGGGGGCGGTGTTGGTCGCGCCAGGGGCGGCGGCGGCCGGGCCGGACGTGTCGGTCATGGTGCTCACCCTGCCACAGGGCACCGACAGATCGCAGCGGGAATCGTCCGCGAACACCCGCTCGACCTGCGTAATCAAGATCGGCGGCGAGTTCAGCGCCGCCGCGCGGGCTCAGGCGCCGGTGAACTTCGCCGGGCGCTTCTCGGCGAAGGCCCTCGGACCCTCTTTGGCGTCGGCGGATTTGAACACCTCGCCGCCGATCTCGCCGTCGAGTTTGAAGGCGTCGTTCTCGTGCATACCCTCGGTCTCGCGGATGGCGCGCAGGATGGCGCGCACCGCGACCGGACCGTTGGCGGCGATCGTGGCCGCGGTCTCCAACGCCTTGTCGAGCGCGGTGCCGTCGGGGACGACATGGCCGACCAGGCCGATCTCCTTGGCTTCCGCGGCGGTGATGTGGCGTCCGGTCAGCAGGATGTCGGCGGCGATGGTGTACGGGATCTGGCGGACCAGCCGCACCGCCGAGCCGCCGAGCGGATACAGCCCCCACCGTGCTTCGGAGACACCGAATTTCGCGCTCTGGCCCGCGATCCTGATGTCGGTGGCCTGCAGGATCTCGGTGCCGCCCGCGATGGCCGCGCCCTCGACCGCCGCGATCAGCGGCTTGGTGAGTCGCCTGCCCTTGAGCAGGGAGTCGATGCGCGACAGATCCCAGCCGCCGCCCGCGAACGAGTCGCCGGGGTGGGCGGTGGTCATGGCCTTGAGGTCGGCGCCCGCGCAGAACGCGCCGCCCGCGCCGGTGAGGATGGCGACCCGGATGTCCGGATCGCCGTCGACCTGGTCCCAGGCGTCGCGCATGATCGCCAGCATCTCGTTGGAGAGCGCGTTGCGGGCCTCGGGCCGGTTCATGGTGACGATGAGAACGTGGTCGCGCTTCTCGACGAGGCAGTGCGGCATGGGGATTCTCCTCCGTTTGATCCTTGTCAGAAACAGTAACACGTTCTATTTTTAACTTTGTGACCTACAACATAGCGGACTTCGTCGAACACACGATCGACCTCATGCCCGACCGCGTCGCTCTGGTGGACGACGCCCGCGAGGTGACCTTCGCCCAGTTGGAGGAGCGAGCCAACAAACTGGCGCATTACCTGCAAGAACAGGGAATCAAGCCGGGGGACAAGGTCGGCCTGTACTCCAGGAACACCATCGAGGCCGTCGAAACCATGGTCGCGGTGTTCAAGGCGCGAGCCGTATTGGTCAACGTGAACTTCCGCTATGTCGAGAACGAGTTGCAGTACATATTCGACAACTCGGACATGGTCGCGCTCGTCCACGAACGCCGCTACACCGACCGGGTCGGCGCCGTGCGGGGGCGTACCCCGAAACTGAATACGGTCGTCGTCATCGATGACGATACGGCCGGGCGGATCCCCACCGCAGCCGATTCCATCGATTACGACACGGCGCTCGAGATCTCCTCGGGGGAGCGCGATTTCGGCCCGCGCTCGGTCGACGACATCTTCATGCTCTACACCGGCGGCACCACCGGCATGCCCAAAGGCGTGATGTGGCGGCAGGAGGACTGGTGGCGGGTGCTCGGCGGCGGCATCAACTTCGTCACCGGCGAGGCCGTCGAGGACGAATGGCAGCAGGCCGAGACGGGCGCGGGCAATCCGCAGATGGTGCGCTATCCGATTCCGCCGCTCATCCACGGCGGTTCGCAGTCGGCGATCTTCCACGGTCTTTTCGACGGCGGAAAGACCGTCATGCTGCCCGAATTCGACGGTCACACGGTATGGCGCGCGATCGACCGGCACGCGGTCAACCTGATCTTCATCACCGGCGACGCCATGGCGCGCCCGCTGCTCGACGCGCTGCGGACCGGAGATCCGGAAACCGGTGTGCCGTACCAGCATCCGAACCTGTGGGCGATGGCGAGCACCGCCGCGTTGTTCTCCCCGGTGCTCAAGGACCAGTTCATCGACCTGCTGCCCAATACCTTGATCACCGATTCGATCGGGTCGTCGGAAACCGGGTTCGGCGGGCTGGCGGTAATCACCAAGGGGGCCACCCATACCGGCGGTCCGCGGGTCAAGATCGACGCCGCCACCGAGGTGCTCGACGAGGACGGCAAGCCGGTCGAGCCGGGATCCGGGCGGGTGGGGATGTTGGCGCGCAAGGGGCATATACCGCTCGGGTACTACAACGACGAGGTGAAGACCGCGGCCACGTTCAAGGTCGTCAACGGCGTGCGGTACTCGATTCCCGGCGACTACGCGCGGGTCGAGGCGGACGGCGCGGTCACCATGCTCGGGCGCGGGTCGGTCAGCATCAACAGCGGCGGCGAGAAGATCTACCCGGAGGAGGTAGAGGGCGCGCTCAAGGCGCATCCTCGGATCTTCGACGCCCTCGTGGTCGGAGTGCCCGACGAACGGTGGGGGCAGCGGGTGGTCGCGGTGGTGCAGTGCGCGGGCGCCGAGCGGCCGACGCTGGCCGAATTGCGGCCGGTGCTGACCGCGGAGATCTCGGCGTACAAGCTGCCGCGCAGCCTGTGGTTCGTGCCGGAGATCAAGCGTTCGCCCGCGGGTAAACCCGATTACCGGTGGGCGAAGGAGCAGACCGAGCTCAGGGCTCCGGACGAGCACGTCGAAGCCACGGGGACATAGATCCACGGGGGACATAGATACTGTGGGCAAGTAATAATCTTCTCGACCGACAGGGCCGTCGCGCTTCGCCGCGTCGGCCCTTCCGCAGCCCCGGCGACGCGCCGGAGGGGAGTGGACATGACAGCACCGATGGCATTCTTCGAGCGGACCCCGGTGGGATTCGAACCGCTCGCCTACTCGGCGAGCGCGTGGTCGCCGGACATGGTCAACGGGCCCGCGGTCTGCGGTCTGCTCGCCCGCACGCTCGAACTCGAATTCGGGGCGCCGGAGTTCACCCCGGTGCGGCTGACCGTCGACCTGTTCCGCCCGGTCCAGCGCCGCACCTCCGAGGTGCGCACCGTCGAAGTGCGCTCGGGCAACCGGATCCGGGTCGCCGACGCCGAACTCGTCCAGGACGGCGAGGTGAAGGCCCGCGCCACCGCGGTCTTCCTGCGACGCTCCCAACAGCCGCCGGGGGAACTGTGGACGCGCGCCGAACTGCCCGCGCCACCGCCGGAGGAACTGTCCGACCCGCCGGGACGGCCGCTGTGGGGCAGCGACGACCATCCCGACGGCTGGACCGGCGACCTTAGCGAACACCAGAACGCCAGCCGCAAACGCTGCTGGCAGACACCGCTGCCGACGGTGCTCGGCGAACCGCTCACACCGTTCGCGGCCGTGGCGACCATCGCCGAAGCGGCGAGTCTGATGACCAACTGGAGCACCGCGGGCGTCGGCTTCATCAACGCCGACCTCACCATCGCGCTGACCCGCCCGGTGCGCGGCACCGCCATCGGCGTCGAAGGCGACAGCCATTTCAGCGAACACGGCATCTCGGTGGGCAGCGCCACCCTCTTCGACCGCGAAGGGGCCTTCGGCACCGCGATGGTGACCGCGCTCGCGAACGCCGAGCGCACGGTCGATTTCGTGGAGGAGGACTTCGCCGAATTGCGACGAGGCTAGGCGTTGGCGCGCCCGGTCTCGCGAATACCGCCGATCATCCGTTCCAATGAGCGGATGACAGGTTCGCCCGCGAGATCGTCGAGGCCGCTGTCCGCGATGGCCGCGGTCATCTCGCGATGCGCGTCCAGCCCGCGCGCGGTGGGGAACACCAGGACGCGGCGGCGATCGGTGTCATCGACCCGACGGTGTACCAGGTTGTCGGCGATCATCGCGTCGATGAGCCTGGTCAGGCTCGCGCCCGCCAGCAAGGTCGCCTCGCTCAGCTGCGACATGGAGCGGCCGTCGGCCGCGGCGACCGCGCCGAGTACATGCCAGCGCGCGATGGAACTGCCGCCGAGCCTGGCCGCGATCACCCGATCCAGTTCCTGCGAGGCCAGGCGTATGAGTCGAGCCAACTCGGCCAAATCCGCCGAGGCGGCCGGGGCGGTGCTATCGTCCACCTCGGCACTATATCCAACGCCGAACACGTCATATCCACGCGGAAACGCGCAGGGGTGAATTCCATGGTTGACAGGGATTTCCGTGGTGCGGGGGCAACGGCAACGGTCGACATCGCGCTGGTGATACCGCTCAGCGGTCCGGCGGGCATGTTCGGGCCGTCCTCGGAGGCTTGCGCCACGCTGGCCGCCGAGGAAATCAATGCCATGGGCGGCATTCTGGATCGCCCGGTGCGCCTGCACACGGTCGACGCGGGCGCACCGCTGCCGGTGCTGTCGGCGCGAATCGAGCGGATGGTGCGGCACGGACGCGTGGACGGGGTGGTCGGTTGGCATCTGTCCAACGCGCGCAAGGTGATCACTCCGCACACCGCGGGTCGGGTGCCGTATGTGTACACCACCTTCTACGAGGGCGGTGAGGACAGCGAAGGCGTCTACATGGTGGGGGAGACGCCGAGTCAGCAGTTGTTCCCGGCATTGCGTTGGCTGCGTTCGGAATTCGGGTTGCGGCGGTGGTGCGTGGTCGGTAACGACTATGTCTGGCCGCGCGAAACCGCCAAGGCCACGCGGGAATACGTCGCGAATACCGATATCGACATCGTCGGCGAAGCCTATGTTCCGTTGGGCGGCAGGCAGTTCGGGCCGCTGCTCGACCTGATCAGGAACTCGACGGCGCAGGGGGTGCTGCAATTGCTGGTCGGCGCCGACGGCGCGGCCTTCAACGCCGCCTTCGCCGACGCCGGGCTCGATGAGCACCGTATCCGGTTGAGCATGATGATCGGCGAGGATGTGCTCTACGCGGGTGGGCCCGACAGCACGCGCGGTTTGTACACGGCCAGTGGCTATTTCGAGAGCGTTGTCACCCCGGAGGGGATGGATTTCGGCAGCAGGTACGTGCGCAGGTACGGCACCTTCGCGCCCGCGCTGAACAATATCGGCGAATCCTGTTACGAGGGCATGCTGTTGTTCGCCGCACTGGCCGAGGCGGCGCGCAGTCTCGACCCGCGCGCGATCGAACGCCACGCCGGTCGCGTCGGATATCGTGGGCCGCGCGGCGATGTGCGGGTGCGAGGGGCGCACACCACGCAGCCGGTCTATCTCGCCGACACCGACTTCCTCGAGTTCAGCGTGCTCGCCGAACTCACCCAGTAGTCGGTGTCCTGGGCTTTTCCGCAGGCGACATGGGTCGCCGTGGCGGCGTAATACGAAGTTCACGTTGTGGTTTCGCCCGCGATACATCCCTGCATTTGTATCGTCACCGTACGAAATAGGTTCAGTTGAAAATATCCGACCGCGGTGGCGCTGGGCCGCCGAACAACCCGCGGCGCACCGACCGTGCCGGAGATCGAGTGCGCCCTCGGGTGGGGTGGAGAACGGGACAGAGCGACCCGTTCCGCCCGTGAGGAGTCGACCCGTCCCCGTCCGGGCGGGTCGATTCCGAACGGAAACTCAGCGGGCGTCCAATTCGGCCAGGCGGTACGCCATCAGGTGCCGGATTCTGGGGATGCGGGTCAGGGCCGAGAGCGCGGTATTGCGCGCGGTGCGCGCGGGTCGGGAACGCAGCGTGGCCACGCGGGTGATGCGATCGGTGAGGGCGACGACATCCCTGGCGATCGGACGCCGTGCCGCTTCGTAGGTGTCGAGCAGTTCCTCGGGTTCGCCCGCGAGGACCCGAGCAAGCAGCGGGCCGAGCGCGGCGGCGTCCTGGATGCCGGTGTTCATGCCCTGGCCGCCCGCCGGACTGTGCACGTGGGCGGCGTCGCCGACCAGCAGGACGCGGCCCGCGCGGTAGTGCTCGGCGAGCCGGTGGTGCACGCGGAAACGGGAACTCCACAGCACTTCGGTGATCTGCACCGGGCCGCCGGGCCCTCGGGCGTCCAGGACGGTCTGGATGTCGCGGGCGGTCGGTTCGGGGGCGGCCTCGTCCACGGTGGCGATGACGCGGTATCGGTTCGAACGGTTCCCGTCGGGGAGCGGGATCACGACGCTCACGCCCTGCGGTGACAGGTACAGCGCGACCTCTCTCCTGGCGACGGGCCAGGTCATGCGCACATCGGCCAGGATGAACGATTCGGGGTAGTCGCCGCCGATGTACGCGATGCCCGCTTGCTCGCGCACCAGGCTGTGCATGCCGTCGGCGCCGATGACGTAGTCGGCGCGGAGGGTGCCGGGCGTATCCGAGGCGTCCAGATAGGCGACCGTCACGCGATCGGCGGTGCCCGCGAGTTCGGTGACCCGATACGGGCGGTGCACGTCGCCGCCCGCCGCGCGCAGGTGCTCGAGCAGTACGGTTTCGGTCACGTCCTGTGGCGTTATGAGGGTGAAGGGATAGCGCGTCGGAAGGCCGTCGAAATCGACGGTGGCGATGGTGCTCGCGCGGTCGTGCACGGTGACCCGTGGCACAGTGAGCCCGCGCGCCACTAGGTCGGCCGTCGCGCCGAGCTCGTCCAGCACTTCCAGGGTGCGCGCGTGCACGACGGCGGCCCGCGAGGTGTTCGCCCCTTCGGCGAGTCGATCGAGCAGTACGAAGTCGACGCCCGCCGCCGCGAGGGTGATCGCCGCGGTGAGCCCGGCGGGTCCCGCGCCGACGATGAGGACGTTCGTGGATTCCGGCAGCGGCTGGATGGTTGGCATGACGCCTCCCTCGATCAACGGCTGTTTGCAAACGCTCGCCACCACCACCGTAACCCCGCCCCCACCCTCCCGCGCTACCCCCGACCAGAGTTAACTGAACTACTTCAGAAGTTGGGCTAGACTCGTGTTATGACCGCGCGCGCCTTCCCGTTCAGTGATCTGATCCGCAAACAGACTGCGGTATTTCCCGCGCTCGCCGACGCAGACGTCGTCCTGGAACGCCGGGATGCCGAGAACTTGGTGCTGTCGAGGGCGGAGCGCTTCGAGGCCAAGGACGCGGCGGTCCGGTTGCTCGCGCGCACCGTCGCGATCATCGCGAAATCGAATCGCGGCCTGGCCGAAGATGTTTTCGCGCAGGAACTACCGTGGCTGACCTGGCTCCCTGAGGAAGGTCGCGTCGAGGCGGTCGCCGAACTGCTCGATCAGCTCATCGCGGGCGCCGCCACCGGCCTGTTCACCCCCTTCGCCCGCGACCTGATCGCCTGGCAGCACACCGCCGAAATCCACGCTCGCCCCGAACTCGCCCACCGCCTGGCAGGCCCGTTCGAAGAGCACGATTTCACCGAGGTCTCCCGTCCCCTCGACGGTGACGATGAGACTGCGTAGAGGCGACGACATCCCGCGACCTCGACCATGGCGGGTGCTCGTGCACAACCTGGACGCCGCGCGCGGGTGGTCGGATCTGCTTGCCCAGGTGCCGAACAATCTGGATCGGGCCTGGGTGGACATCACCGGCGATCCGAGGGACATGGGGAATCCCTCTCGGCAGCACCGGCTCAAGTTCGACTTGAAGTCGATCAAACTGGGTGGCGTCGAGCTGGAGCAGTGGCAGTACGAGATCACCGGCGGCGGTCGGATCTGGTACGCGATCGATGACGAGAATCGCACCCTCTACATCACTCTCGCGGGCACCGGGCATCCGCGCCGGACCGATCGGCGGCGGTGACGCGATCGGGGTGCCCGGCGGGGGTCAGGGGGTTGGGTCGGCGAGGAGGGCGCCGAGGGCTTGGAGGTGGTCGGGGGCGGGGCCGAGGGCGAATTCGTTGTGTTTGGCGGCGGTGAAGTAGTTGTGGGCTATGTGGTCGCGGTCTATGCCTACGCCGCCGTGGATGTGGACGAGGGTGTGGGCGACTCGGTGGCCCGCGTCGGCGGCCCAGAATTTGGCGGTGTGGACGGCTTCGGCGGCGGGGAGGCGTTCGGCCAGGCGCCAGGCGGCTTGGGTTACGGCCAGGCGCAGGCCTTGGACGTCGATGTAGGCGTCGGCGAGGCGTTGGGCCACGGCTTGGAACGAGCCGATGGGTTTGCCGAATTGTTCGCGTTCGCGGGCGTATTCGGCGACGAGGTCGAGTGCCTTCTCCAGAGTGCCGAGCTGTTGGGCGGCGAGACCGGTCCAGGCGCGGGTCAGGATCCAGTCGAGGATTTCGGCGCCTCGGTCCACGGAAGCGATCAAATCGGCCGGGGTGTCGGTGAATTCGAGTTCGAACTCGGGGCCGAGGTCGACGACCTGCTCGGCGGTCCGACGCACGGACGGGTCGGAGGCGTCGACCAGGAAGAGGGCGGGCGCGCCGGATACGTTTGCGGACACCAGGATTCGGGCGGCGCGGTCGGCGTACGGGACGGTGATCTTCGTCCCGGTCAGCCGCCAGCCCGCATCGGTCTCCCGCGCGACGGTGGCGGGCGCGCCGAGTTCCCAGTTGCGTTCCTCCGACAGCGCGGCGGTCAGGATCACCGCACCGCTGCCCGCCTGTTCGGCCGGCTCACGCTGCGCGGCGTCGCCGAAGGTCGCCAACGCGCCCGCGCCGACGACGATCGACCACAGATACGGCACGGCGGCCACCGACTTGCCGAGTTCACGCAGGACGGCGCTCTGCTCGAGGATCCCGAACCCGCCGCCGCCCACGGTCTCGGGCAGCGCGGCGGCCAGTACTCCGGTGTCGGCCAACGCTTTCCAGAGCGCGTCGTCGAATCGACCCGCGACGTCGAGTTCGCGCAGCCGGTCGGCGGTGACGAGTTTCCCTGTGACCTCGGCGGTCAGGCGGCCCAGATCGTTCTGCGCCTCGGTCGGTGTGAAATCCATGGTGATGAACCAGCTTTCGAAGTCAGCGGGCCGCGGCGGGCTGGCGCAGCGCGGTCATGGCGATGATGTCGCGCTGCACCTCGTTGGTTCCGCCGCCGAAGGTGAGGATGAGGGCGGCGCGGTGCATGCGCTCGAGTCGCCCGCGCAGTTGCGCGCCGGGGGAGTGCTGGCGCAGGTAGGCCTGCGGGCCGAGCACCTCCATGAGCAGCCGGTACGCCTCGGTGGCGAGTTCGGTGCCGTAGACCTTGCAGGTCGAGGCGTCCCACGGGCGCGGGGCGGCGTCACCGCCCGCGTCGGCCCGGCTGGCGATCTCCCAGTTGAGCAGTTTCAGGTATTCCACCTTGGCGTGCACCCTGGCGAGGTTGAGCCGCACCCATTCCTTGTCGACGACACGCGAGCCGTCGGCGGACCGGGTGGTGCGCGCCCAGTCGAGGGTCTGGGCGAGCGCGACGCCGAGCGGCCCGGCGGAGGTGAGCGCGACCCGTTCGTGGTTGAGCTGGTTGGTCACCAACGCCCACCCCCCGTTCTCCTGACCGACCAGTGCGCTCACCGGTACGCGCACGTCCTGGTAGTAGGTGGCACTGGTGTCCGGTCCGGCCATGGTGTGTACCGGCGTCCAGGAGAACCCTTCGGCGGTGGTCGGCACGATGAGCATGGAGATGCCCTTGTGCTTCTTCACGGTGGGGTCGGTGCGCACGGCGAGCCACACGTAGTCGGCGTAGGGGATGAGGCTGGTCCACATCTTCTGGCCGTTGATCACGTAGTCGTCGCCGTCGCGTACCGCGCTGGTGCGCAGCGCCGCGAGGTCGGTGCCCGCGCCGGGTTCGGAGTAGCCGATGGAGAAGTGCAGTTCGCCCGCCGCGATCTTGGGCAGGAAGAACCGTTTCTGCTCGGCGCTGCCGTAGTGCATGAGTGTCGGCGCGACCGAGTTGATGGTCAGGAACGGCACCGGCGCGCCCGCGATGGCGGCTTCGTCGGTGAAGATGAGCTGGTCCATGGTCGACCGGTCCTGGCCGCCGAACTCTTTCGGCCAGGCCAGGGTGAGCCAGCCGTCGCGGCCCATGTCCCGCACGACCTCGCGGTAGACGTTGCCGTGTCCGTACTCTCCGGTGGTGGCGCTCAACGCCGCCCTGCGCTCCGGCGTGATCAGCCGCGTGAAGTATTCGCGCAGCTCCGCGCGGAGCGCTTCCTGCTGCGGCGTGTACGCGATGCGCATGGGGAGGTCTCCAGCTGTCGTCGGATCTGTTGATCCGATGATTGCATATTGACTGAAACATGTTCCAGTATTGACCACCGATTCGGCGGGTGGCCGCGCACGCGATCCGACCGGCTCGTAGACTCGGAACAGACGTGTCGGTAAGGAGTTCTCATGAAGGTCACGGTCGATCTCGATCAGTGCGAAGCGAATGGAATCTGCGTCGGATTCGCGCCCGACGTGTTCGAACTCGATGACGACGACCAGCTGCACATTCTGACGTCCGAGGTGCCGGAGAATCTGCGCGCCGAAGTCGAGGACGCGGTCGCCCAGTGCCCGAAGGCGGCGCTCAAACTGGAGTGAGCTGTGCTTGCTCAATATAGGAACACGTTCTAAAGTCGGGCCGTGAACGAGCTATCACCGCCATTCGGCAACAGGATGGGCGGCGCGTACGGCGCCGCCGTGAACAGCGAGGCCGTGTCGTGAGCGCCCCCGGAGTGGATCTCAGCGGTCTTGTGGCGATCGTCACCGGCGCGGGTTCGGGGCTCGGCAAGGCCGAGGCGCTCGCGCTCGCGGCCGCGGGCGCGTCGGTGGTCGTGAACGATCTGACCGAGAACGACGCCGTCGCCGAAACCATGGCCGAGATCAGGGGCCTGGGCGCGAAGGCCGAATTCGTCGGCGGCAGCATCGCGGAGCGGGCCACCGCCGATGCCTTGATCGCCACGGCGAGTTCGGCGTTCGGCAGTGTCGACATCGTCGTCAACAACGCGGGCATCACCCGCGACAAGATGCTGTTCAACATGACCGACGAGGATTTCGACGCGGTGCTCGCGGTACATCTGCGCGGGCATTTCCTGCTGACCCGCAATGCCGCCGCCTACTGGCGCGCCAAGTCGAAGGAAGCCGACGCGCCCGTCTACGGCAGTCTGATCAACACCGCCTCCGAGGCCGCACTGCTCGGCCCGCCCGGACAGGCCAACTACGGCGCCGCCAAGGCCGGTATCACCGCGCTGACCCTGTCCGCCTCGCGCGGGTTGTCCCGGATCGGCGTGCGCGCCAACGCGATCGCGCCCCGCGCGCGGACCGCCATGACCGAGGCGGTCTTCACCGCGGCGCCCGAGGACGCCGTCGATCCGATGTCGCCGGATCACGTCGCGCGGCTTGTCACCTATCTGGCCTCGCCCGCGGCGGACAAGGTCTCCGGCCAGTTCTTCGTCGTCTACGGCCCGATGGTGGCGCTGATGGCGGCGCCGGTGGTGGAACAGCGCTTCGACGCCACCGGTGACCAGTGGAGTCTGGACGGTCTCGCCGACACGCTCGGCGGTTATTTCGCCGATCGGCCCGCCGATCGGACCTTCTCGGCGTTCTCGCTGCGCGATCTCGGCTGACGGCGAACCGATGGCGGGTGCCATCGGTTCGCTACTGATCAGTTGCCCAGTTCTTGATCCATGCTCTCCCGCTTGGTAGAACATGGGAGTCTGATGTGCGCCGCCTCACATCTCGAGGGGCGGCCACACTTCTGGTACGTGTTCCAAATAAATGAGCAAGTTACTCGAAATTCATGCCCCGAAGTGGGGAAAAGCGCCTCGCAAGTGAAATGAACATGTTCTAATCGTTCCGGCTACGCCGCTCGCAAGGGGGGCGTGTCGTGGATAACACGAGCACGTTTGAGCTAGGAGGATCGCGAATGAACGAGGTCCTTGCCGTGCCACTGCGGGCAGTGGGCGGATTCTTCGAACTCACCGCCGCCGTCGCCCGCGCGAGCATCCGCCGCCCCTTCCAAGCCCGCGAATTCATCGACCAGTCCTGGTTCATCGCGCGGGTATCGCTCGTGCCGACCCTGCTGGTCGCCATCCCGTTCACCGTGCTGGTGAGCTTCACGCTGAATATCCTGCTGCGCGAGATCGGCGCCGCCGACCTCAGCGGAGCGGGCGCGGCATTCGGCGCGGTCACCCAGGTCGGCCCCATCGTCACCGTGCTCATCGTGGCCGGTGCGGGCGCCACCGCCATCTGCGCCGACCTCGGCGCGCGCACCATCCGCGAGGAGATCGACGCCATGCGGGTACTGGGCATCGACCCGGTGCAGCGCCTGGTCGTGCCACGCGTGCTGGCCTCGATGTTCGTCGCGCTCATGCTCAACGGCCTGGTCTGCACCATCGGCATCCTCGGCGGCTTCCTGTTCTCGGTGCTGCTCCAGGACGTCAACCCCGGCGCCTTCGTCAACGGCATCACGCTGCTGACACACCTGCCGGAGCTGGTCATCTCCGAGGTCAAGGCCGGATTGTTCGGTCTGATAGCCGGACTCGTCGCCTGCTATCTCGGACTGAACGTCAGGGGCGGGCCGAAGAGCGTCGGCGACGCGGTCAACCAGACCGTCGTCTTCTCCTTCATGGCGCTGTTCGTGGTCAATGTGGTCGTGACCGCGGTCGGCATCAAGTTCACGGTGCGGTGACCCATGGCCTTCGTGATCCAGTCCCGGTTCCCTCGGACCGCGCGCCGTGTGCGCCGGGCCTCGAACTCCCTCGACTCCCTCGGCAGACACGCGGTCTTCTACGGGCGGACCATCGCGTCGATACCGCGCGCAGTCGTGCACTACCGGACCGAGACCATCCGGCTCGTCGCCGAGATCAGCATGGGCACCGGCGCGCTCGCCGTGATCGGCGGCACCGTCGTCATCGTCGGCTTCCTGACCCTGTTCACCGGCGGCACCATCGCGGTCCAGGGCTACAGCTCACTCGGCAATATCGGCATCGAGGCGCTCACCGGCTTCTTCTCGGCCTTCATCAACGTGCGTATCGCCGCGCCGGTGATCTCCGGCATCGGACTCGCCGCGACCATCGGCGCCGGATCCACCGCCCAGTTGGGCGCCATGCGGGTGGCCGAGGAGATCGACGCCCTCGAATCCATGGCCATCCGACCGGTGCCGTATCTGGTTGGCACCAGGGTGCTCGCGGGCATGATCGCGATCATCCCGCTCTACGCGCTCGCGGTGATCGCCTCGTTCCTGGCCGCCCGCTTCGCGACGGTGGTCATTTACGGCCAGTCATCGGGCGTTTACGACCATTACTTCTCCACGTTCCTGATTCCGAGCGATATTCTCTGGTCATTCGCGCAGGCGATCTTCATGGCTCTCGCGGTGATGATGATCCACACGTATTACGGCTACAACGCCGCCGGCGGTCCGGTTGGCGTGGGTATCGCGGTCGGTAACGCGGTGCGGGCCTCACTGGTCGCGGTCGTGACGGTGACGCTGTTGATCTCGCTGGCCATCTACGGAACCTCGGGCAACTTCCATCTCTCCGGGTAAAGCGATATGGCGGATTCGAAGCATTCTGAAGAAAGCGTTGTGAACGCGTTGCGCGACGGGCTCGGTGTGAAAGCGGCGGGTCTGGCGCTGGTCCTCGTCGTGGTCGCGCTCGTCGCGATCGCATTGGTGATGTTCGTCGGCGGATTCACCCCGACCGCGACCGTGTTGGTGCAGGCCCCGCGCAGTGGGCTCGTGCTGGACACCGACGCGAAGGTGAAGGTGCGCGGGGCCGAGATCGGTCGGGTGGTCGCGGTGGACACCGGCGGCGACGGCGCGTTGCTCCGTCTCGAGATAGCTCCTGACAAGTTGCGTCTGGTGCCGTCGAATGTCGGCGTGGATATCCGGTCGACCACTGTGTTCGGGGCCAAATACGTGAACTTCGTCATTCCCGATAATCCGTCGCCGACCCCGCTGAAACCGGGGTCGATCGTTTCGGCCACGCGGGTCACCGTCGAATTCAATACGCTGTTCCAGCGGCTTTCGGATGTGCTGGCCCAGGTCGAGCCGCAGAAATTGAACGCGACCATGGCCGCGCTCGGCGAGGCGCTCGACGGACGCGGACAGCGAACGGGCGAACTGCTTTCCGACAGCGACCGGTACCTGCGCGAGATCAATCCGTATCTGCCGACGCTGCGCGCGGATCTGGCATCGACCACGGCGGTCACCGATATCTATTCCGAGTCCGCCGACGACCTGCTGCGCACCGCCGACAATGCCACGTTCGTGGGTCGGACTCTCGTGGACGAGCGAGCGGGACTGGACACCGTGCTGGCCAACGTGATCGGGCTCGGCGACACGGCGGGCGCGGTGCTGCGGCAGAACGAGACCGACCTGACCGCCTCGCTCGCACTGCTGCGCCCGACCACGGCGCTGCTCGCCGCCTACGGTCCGGCGCTGGGCTGCGTGATCGACGGCGTCGGCGGTCTTATGCCGTTGGCCGAGCGGATCTTCGGCGGCGTGCTGCCCGGCATCGGCATGAACACCAACTTCATGGCCGGTTCGCCGCCCTACACCTACCCCGACGACCTGCCGAAGGTGAACGCCACCGGCGGCCCGCACTGTGACGGCGTGGTGGACCGGGCGCCCGGCAGCCACGCGGACTATCTCGTCACCGACACCAGTCAGGGGGCGCCGTACGTGCCGAGTACGAGACCGACCACGCTCAACGATCCGCCGCGGGTGTTCCAGGTGCTGTTCGCCGGGCTGCCGGGAACGGGGGCGCCGTGAAGAACACCGCGACCACGGTGAAACTCGCCGTCTTCACACTGGTGATGTCGCTGGTCTTCGCGGGCCTGGCCATTGTGTTCAGCCAGGTCCGATTCGCCAGGGAGCACGGCTATCACGCGGTGTTCACCAGTTCCTCCGGCATGCTGCCCGGCGCCAAGGTGCGCATCGCAGGCGTTCCGGTGGGTTCGGTGAAATCGGTGAAGGTCGGCAAGGATCACCTCGCGCACGTCGAATTCGCCGTCGACCGCAAATACACGCTGCTGGCCAGTACCAGGGCGACGATCCGCTACGAGAACCTGGTCGGCGACCGGTATCTCGAACTGCTCGAGGGACCCGGCTCGATCAATATCCTGCGGCCTGGCGCCACCATCGGCACCGACCGGACCTCGCCCGCACTCGACCTCGACATGCTGCTCGGCGGGTTCAAACCGCTGCTGCGCGGGCTGAATCCGGCTCAGGTCAACAATCTGACCTCGGCGCTGCTGAAGATCTTCCAGGGACAGGGCGGCACCCTGGTCGAGTTGCTCAACAGCGGCGGATCCTTCGCCCAGACCCTCGCCGACCGCGATCGGCTGATCGGTAGCGTCATCGACAACCTCAACGCGGTGCTGAAGATCATCGATGATCGCGGCGACCAGTTCGCCACCACACTCGACGAATTGCAGCGACTGGTCAGCGACCTGTCGGCGAACCGCGACCCGATCGGGGACGCGCTGCCGAGGATCGCGGGCGCCACCGGGGACCTGACGAACCTGCTCGCTACCGCCCGCCCCGATCTGCGCGACACCATCGAGCAGACCGGCAGGCTCGCCACCAACCTCGACAACGGCTCCGACACCGTGCAGTGGGTGCTCGAGCGACTGCCCGACACCTACAAGCAGCTCATCCGCATCGGCGCGTACGGATCGTTCCTCCAGCTCTACGTCTGCGGGACGAACTTCCTCGTCGACGGACCCGACGGCCAGACGCTGGAGATCAAGATGCCCGGTAAGCAGGCGACCGGGAGGTGCGCCAGGAATGGCTGAGCAGCAGTCACGGGTGGTGACGATCGGCGTGGTCGGGCTGGTGCTCGCGGTCGCCGTCGCGCTGTCGGCCCTGCAATTCGACCGACTACCGTTCATCCGCGGCGGCGCGAGTTTCACCGCCTACTTCGCCGACGCGGGCGGACTCGTGCCAGGCGACCCGGTGCAGGTCGCCGGGGTCCGCAGCGGGCGGGTCGACGACGTGGCGCTGGACGGGGCGAAGGTGCTGGTCAGCTTCACCCTGGACGAGTCGATCGTGTTGGGCGCCAAGACCACCGCGGCCATCAAGACCAACACCGTACTCGGCCGCAAATCGCTCGAGGTGACCCCCTCGGGGTCCGGCGCGCTTCGGGTAGACGACACGATCCCGCTGGATCGCACCACCTCCCCGTACTCGCTGCAGGAAGCGCTCGGCGATCTCACGAACACCGTGCGGGACCTGGACACGCAGCGCCTCGATCAGACCCTGGACGCGCTGTCCGCGAGTTTCGCCGACACCCCCGCGCCGCTGCGTTCGGCCCTCGACGGCGTGAGCGCGCTCTCGCGCAGCATCAACGCGCGCGACGAGGCGCTGACCCAACTGCTGACCCGCGCGCGCGACGTCACCAAGATCCTCTCCGACCGCGGTGACCGCATCAACACGCTGCTGATCGACGGCAACAACCTGCTCGGCGAACTCGACCGCCGCCGCGGTGCGATCGGGCAGCTGATCGTCTATGTCAACCAGGTCTCCCTGCAACTGTCCGGGCTGGTCGCCGACAACGAGGCGCAGTTGAAACCCACCCTCGACCGGTTGAATTCGGTGCTCGCGCTGTTGCAGGCGAACAAGCAGAACCTGGACGAGGCGCTGGTGCGGGTCGGGCCGTACGCGGCGGCGCTTGGCGAGCAGGTCGGCAACGGTCCCTGGTTCAACGCCTACGTCGTCAACGCGACGAGCACCGAACTGCGCCCGCTGGTCGACGCGTTGGTCTGGCCCGAACAGCTGCCCAACGACCTGCGCAATATCTTCACCCACCCTGAGCCGCCGTCGATCGGGCCCGCCGAACAGGAACCGCCGCGATGAGTATTTCGAGCAGAGTCGGCCGCACCCCGCGCCGGGTGGTGATCCTCGTCGGCGTGCTCGTCGCCGCACTGGTCGCTTTCGGCGTGTACTCCGGGCTCAGCCGGTTGGGCAAGACGAACGTCACCATCTTCTTCCCCTCCACCAACGGCCTGTACACCGGCGACGACGTGCGGGTGCTCGGGGTGAAGGTGGGCCGGATCGATTCCGTCGAGCCGGGCCGGGAGCAGGTCAGGGTCGAGGTGACGCTGGACCGCGGCGTCGACATCCCGGAGGACGCGCGCGCGGTCATCATCTCGCCATCGCTGGTCTCGGCCCGCTTCATCCAGCTTGCCCCCGCCTACACCGGCGGGCCGAAACTGGCCGACGGAGCGACCATTCCCATCGGACACACCGCCGTCCCGGTGGAATGGGACGACATCAAAGCCGAACTGTCGAAACTGGCGACCGCGCTCGGGCCGGTCGGCGACGACCAGCAGGGCTCGTTCGGCCGTGTCGTCGACACCGCCGCCGCCAATCTCGACGGCAACGGGCAGCGGTTCCGCGACACCCTGCGGGACCTGTCCGCGACCCTGACCACTCTGTCCGACGGGCGCACCGACCTGTTCGCCACGGTCCGCAACCTCCAGAAGTTCGTGGAGGTGCTCTCCTCGAGCAACGAGCAGATCGTGCAGTTCGGCAGCAGACTCGCCTCGGTGTCGGAAGTGCTCGGCGACACCGCCACCGACCTCGGCGCCGGACTCGACAACCTCGATATCGCGCTCGCCGACCTGAAACGCTTCCTCGACGGCGGCGGCGACGAACTCACCGAAGGCGTTGGACGGCTCGCCGCGGTGACCAAGCAGTTGAACGACAAACGGCCCGAACTCGAGCGGGTCCTGCATTCGGGGCCGACCGCGCTGGTGAACTTCTACCAGATCTACAAACCCGCGCAGGGCACGCTGGCGGGCGCGGTCGCGTTGAACAACACCGCCGACCCGCTGAGCTTCCTGTGCGGCTCGATCCGCGCCCTGGAATACGACAACTCCGATCGCAGCGCCGACCTGTGCGCGCAATACCTCGCGCCGATCATCAGTTCGGTGGCGATGAACTACGCGCCGATCATGTTGAATCCGGCGACCGGTGTCCAAGCGTTCCCGAATCAGATCGTCTACAGCGATCCGAGTCTGGAGGGCCGGGTCGAAACCGAGGTCACGGTGCCGAACGGGTTCACCGAACTGGCCATTCCGGGAGGGCGGCGATGATCTCGATGGGACGGGGACCCGCGCGCAGGCGGGTCGGCGCGTTCGCGGTGGGGGTCGCGGTCGCGCTGAGCGTTTCGGGCTGCCAGTGGGACGGGCTCAATTCGCTGCCGATGCCGGGCACCGTGAACACCGACGGCGGTTACAGCGTGCGCATCCAGATGCCGAATGTGACCACCCTGACCAGAAATTCGCCGGTGCGGGTCGACGACGTCCCGGTCGGGACGGTGACCGGGATCGAGGTCGAGGGCTGGCACGCGCTGGTCACCGTGGCGCTGGCGCCGCAGGTGAAGTTGCCCGCGAACGCCGTCGCGAAGATCGGGCAGACCAGTCTGCTCGGCAGCAATCACATCGAACTGATGCCGCCGACCGACACCGCGCCGGTGGGCGAACTGCGCGACGGCGACGTTATCCCGCTGGATCGGGCGGGCGCGTACCCGACCACCGAGCAGGTGCTCTCGTCGCTGTCGGTGGTGCTCAACGGCGGCGGGCTCGCCCAGTTGGAGACCATCACCCGCGAACTGAACGACGCGCTGGTCGGGCGCGAGGACGACATCCGCGACCTGCTCCCGCAATTGGCCGAACTCACCACAGGACTCGACAAGCAGCGCGGCGACATCATCGCCGCCATGGCAGGTCTTGACCGGCTCACCGGACAGTTCGTCGCCCAGAGCGCCGTGGTCGAACGCGCCATCGAGCAGATCCATCCGGCGCTGACGGTGCTCGCCGACCGCACCGCGAGCATCACCGAAACCATCACCGCCGTCGGCGCGCTCAGCGATGTCGCGAGCCGGATCGTCGACGAGGGCGGCGAGAACCTGAAGGCGAATCTGCGCAGTCTGGGGCCGGTGCTGCGAACGCTGGCCGACACCGGGACGAATCTCGTCGAGTCGCTGAAGATCCTGCCGACCTTCCCGTTCCCGATGAAGAACATCGGCAACGCGATCAAGGGCGACTACATGAACCTGTTCATCACCGTCGACATGACCGCCCGCCGCCTCGACACCAACTGGCTCACCGGCACCCCGCTCGGCGGTCGCTTCGGCGGCGTCGAAGGGATCGTCGGCAGCTTCGCGCCCGACACCGCCGCCCAGGGCGGCAATCCGGCGACCGGGCCGCTGCTGCCCGCGCCGGCTGCGGGCGGCCCGCAACCGACACCGACCATCCCCGGCCTGCCCCCGATTCCGGGCTTGCCCGCCATACCCGGACTCACCGTGCCGTTGCCCGGCACACCGCAGGAAGGCGCGGGCCGATGAAACTGACCCGGTTCGTTCGCGTCCAGCTGACGATCTTCTCGATCCTCACTGTCGTCGGCCTCGTCGTGATGGGCGGGGTGTACGTGAAACTGCCCGCCATGTTCGGGATCGGGCGCTACGAGGTCACCGTGAAACTGCCCGCCACCGGCGGACTCTACGAACACGCCAATGTCGCCTATCGCGGCACGAACGTCGGCGTGGTCGAGGCCGTGGTGCTGACCAGGCAAGGCGTCGACGCGAAACTGTCCATCGACAGCGACTACAAGATCCCCTCGGATGTGGACGCCTGGGTGCGCAGCGTCTCCGCGATCGGTGAGCAGTACGTCGACCTCGTGCCCGTGGAGAATCCGCAGGGCGGGAATCTGCGCGACGGATCGGTGATCCCGGTGGAGCGGGCCAGGATGCCGGAGGATGTCGGTGCGCTGCTCGATCAGGCCGACCGGCTGCTCGCGAGCATCGCCGACACCCAACTGCGGCAGGTCATCGACGAGGCGTTCCTCGCCTTCAACGGCGCCGGACCGGATCTGCAGCGGTTCATCGACTCCGCGTCGCTGCTGGTGCAGGAGGCGCAGGACAATGTCGAGCCGACCAAGAAACTGATCGACCAGGTCGGTCCGCTGCTCGACACCCAGGTCCGCTCGGACGCGGCGATCCGCTCCTGGACCAGCGACCTCGCCACGGTCACCGATCAGCTGCGCGCCCACGACCCGGCGCTGCGCTCGATCCTGCGCGACGGGCCGTCGGCGATGCGGCGCGTCACCGAACAGTTCCAGTCGCTGCAACCGACGCTGCCGCTGCTGCTGACGAACCTGGTCAGCATCGGTCAGGTCGGCGTGACCTACCACGCGGGCGTCGAACAGCTGCTCGTGGTGTTCCCGCCGCTGATCGCCGCGCTGCGCACCGTGATCCGCGGTCCCGTGCAGTACGGCGCCATGGTCGACTTCGTGGCCGTACTCAACGACCCGCCCGCGTGCACCACCGGATTCCTGCCCCCGGACCAACGCCGGTCGCCGAGCGAACTGGACGCCGTCGACACCCCGCCCGGCCTGTACTGCAAGGTGCCGCAGGATTCCCCGATCGCGGTGCGCGGCATCCGCAACACGCCGTGCGCGGAATTCCCTGGCGTGCGCGCGCCGACGCCGGAACTCTGCCGAACCGGATACGTGCCCGAGGGCAACAATCCGCCGTTCGGCCCGCCGCAGCCGGTGGCGCCGGCCGCGAGCGGTGCACCGGAACAGGCGCCGACCGCGCCCGCGGCCTACACGACCCCGGCGGTGGCCAGGTCCTACGACCCGTCCACCGGCGTCTACATCGGACCCGACGGACGCACCTACCGGCAAGGAGATATCGGACCGGGCGGTTCGGGAACGGTACCGTCGAGCTGGCAATCGATGCTCGAGGAGCAGCAACGATGAGTGATATCAAAGAAGATGGTCACGGTCGCGCACGACGTCGCGCGGTCAGGTCCGTTGGTCCCCCCGTCGAGGGGGGCGCGGACGCGAAGCCGGGGGCGGGCTGTGCCGGGGTCGCCGGATCCGCGAGCACGGGCGGATCCGCGATCGCCGAACCCGCGTCCGCCCGGTCACGGGATGTCGTGGACGGGACGGCCGGTCCGGCGGCGGCGGGTGAGCGAGCCGCCGGTTCGAGTGATGACGCGGTCGGCACCGGATCGGTCGCCGATGAGTCCGAGGAGGGCTCGGCGGGCGACACGCCGAACGTGGATACCGAGGCGGGGTCGCCCGGTGCGGTGTCGGTCGATGCCGAGCCCGCGTCGAAGCGTTCGGTCGGTCGGATGCTCACGGTCGCGGCGGCAGCCGTGCTGGTCCTGGTCATGCTCGGCGGTGCGGTCGGTTCCCTGCTGTTGACCCGGGCGGCGGACCAACGCGAGGAGCGCCGCAGCGCGTACGTGCAGACGGCTCGGCAGGCGGTCCTGAATCTCACGACCATCAGGGCGGATTCGGCCAAGGAAGACATCGACCGCATCCTGTCGCTGGCCTCGGGGCAGTTCAGGAGCGAATTCGACGGTCGCGTCGACCCGTTCATGAGCATCGTGCAGCAGGCCAAGGTCGTCTCCAACGGCGAGGTCGTCGAGGCCGCCGTGCAATCCGACGACGAGGACTCCGCACAGGTTCTCGTCGCGGCCAAACAGACCCTCACCAATGCGGGGCAGGCCGAGCCGCAGACCCGGTACTACCGGTTCCGCGTCACCGTGACCAGTTCGGATTCCGGTCTGACCGCCTCGAAAGTGGAGTTCGTCGCATGAAGTTCCCCGACCTGACCCAGTTGCGCAGCACGCGCGGCCTGCTGGTCGCGGGCGTGGCGGGCGCCGTCGTGATCGCCGCGGTGATCGTGATGGCCGTCAACGGATTCCGGTATTGGAACGACAAGCAGGTCGAGAACGCCCGCGCCGAGGCCGTGGCGGCCGCCGACCGCACCGTATCGGCCATGTTCACCTACGATTTCGCGTCCGTCGACAAGGAGTTGCCGAAGGCCGCCGACAACCTGTCGCCCGATTTCCGCGAGGACTACCTGAAGCTGATCACCCAGGCCATCGCACCGGGCGCGAAGGAGAAACAACTCACCGTCAAGGCCACGACCCAGGCGAGCGGTGTAGTCGAAGCCGACCGCGACCACGTGGTTGTGCTGCTGTTCCTCAACCAGGTGACCACGAGCAAGGACACCCCGCAGGGCACGACCACGGGCAGCCGCGTGCGCGTCGCCCTCGACAAGACCGACGACCGCTGGCTGGTCGACTCGGTCAACCCGGTCTAACCGATCAGTCGCGTGGCAGCCGCACGGTGAACGTCGTGCCCGCGCCCGGCGCGCTGCGCACGTCGACGGTGCCGCCGTGCGCGGTGACCAGCGCCTGCACGATCGACAGGCCGAGTCCGGTGCCGCCGCTGGCCCTGGTGCGCGAGGCGTCGGTGCGGTAGAAGCGCTCGAACACCTTCGCGGCTTCCTCCTCGGGCAGGCCGGGGCCGGTATCGGCGACCTCGAGCCGGACCTCGCGCACCGCGGGCGTCAGCCGCACGGTGACCGCGGCGTCGGCGGGTGTGTGGGTGAGCGCGTTGTTCACCAGATTGGCCAGCACCTGACGCAACCGTTCGGCGTCGCCGGACACCTCCAAAGTGCCATCGCCGGAACCGATCTCCAATTCGATCGGGCGCGCGTGCCCTTCCGGTGCGGACGCGGCGGCGACCGCGCGGGCGTTGTGCACGGCGTCGCTGGCGAGGGCGAGCAGGTCGACCGGTCCTTGTTCGAGCGGTCGCTGCGCGTCGAGCCTGGCCAGCATCAGCAGATCCTCCACCAGCAGGCCCATGCGTTGCGCCTGCTGTTCGATGCGGTTCATGAACATGGCGGGATCGGTGGTCGCACCCTGCCGATACAGTTCGGCGAAACCGCGGATGGTGGTGAGCGGAGTGCGCAGTTCGTGACTGGCGTCGGCGACGAAGCGCCGCATCTTCGCCTCGGACCGCCGCGCGGCCGCCTCGGACTCCTCGGTGGCCTTGAACGCCGACTGGATCTGCGCGAGCATCCCGTTCAATGAACGCGAGAGCCGATCCACTTCGGTGTTGGCGCCGCGCACCGGCACCCGGCGGTGCAGGTCGCCGCGCGCGATGGCGGCGGCGATGTTCTCCACCCGCCGCAGCGGCCGCAGACTGCTGCGGATCGTGAAATAGGCGGCCACCGCCAGAATGCCGAGCACCGCGAGCCCCACCACGAGTTGCAGGATGACCAAGCGGTGCACGGTGTCGTTGTTCTGGGTCAACGGCAGCGCGACCGCGACCACGCCCTCCTGAGTGCGCAGCGTCAGCGTGCGCCACTCGACCGTCGCCTCGCCCGTCGAACCCACGGTGGACGGCCCGGCGACCGCGATCCGCGTCGTCCCCAGTTCCTCGGGTGTCGGCGGCGCGGGCAGCGCGGGCGCGGCGTCGACCCCGAACGCGCCGAACTGGATCCGCGTGGCGTATTCACTGCTCTCCGCCAGCACGTAGAACTGGCTGGGCGGGTGCCTGACGTCGGGCGCGGGCGGCGCGGGCACCCGGATCCGCCGCGACCATTCCAGCGCGGCTTCGCGTAGCTGCTGATCGGTGCGCGTGGTCAGCGACTGTTCGAGTCCCGAGGTCACCAACGTGCCGGAGATCAACAGTCCGCAACCCGCCAGTACCACCAGCGCCAACACCAGCGTGACCCGCAGCGGCACGGTCGAGGGCAGCCGCCGCAGCCATCGTCCCGCACGCACGAGCCGCCCTGGATCGGCCGCGCGCGCCCGGGCGGCGATCACTGTCCGGCCGGGCGGGCGACCCGCATCACATATCCGACCCCGCGCAGCGTGTGGATGAGCCGCTGTTCGGTATCGACCTTCTTGCGCAGATACGAGACGTAGGTCTCCACCACGCCGACCTCACCGCCGAAGTCGTAGCGCCACACGTGGTCGAGGATGCGCGGCTTGCTCAACACGGTGCCCGCGTTGACCATGAAATAGCGCAGGAGCGTGAACTCGGTGGGTGAGAGCGCGACCGGTTCGCCCGCCTTCCACACCTCGTGGGTGTCGTCGTCGAGTTCGATGTCCTCGAACCGCAGCCGGGTATTCGTCGGCGCGGGCGCCGCGTGGCCTGCGCGCCGCAACACCACCCGCAGCCGCGCCACGACCTCTTCGAGGCTGAACGGTTTGGTGATGTAGTCGTCGGCGCCGAGGGTGAGTCCGGCGACCTTGTCCTGCACCTCGTCGCGCGCGGTCAGGAACAGCACGGGCGCGTCGATGCCGTCGGCGCGCAGGCGGCGCAGCAGGCCGAAGCCGTCCATGCCCGGCATCATCACGTCCACGATGAGCGCCTGCGGGCGAAAGACGCGGGCGCGGTCGAGTGCCTGTGCGCCGTCGGCGGCGGTCTGCACGTCGAAACCTTGATAGCGCAAGCTCACCGAGAGCAGCTCCACGATCATCGGCTCGTCGTCCACCACCAGAACCCTGGCTTCTGGGGTCTGCTCCGCGGGCGCACCAGTCATGGGTTCCATACTGTGCCAGGCTGCTGTGAGCGCACTTCACCTTGCCTGGGTGATTCCTGTGAACCCGCTGGGAGCGCGAGCCGACCCGGTGGACGACCGGATCGGCACGCACGAACTCAGCGTCGCGGGGACTCCGGATACACCTCGTCGTCGGTGAGCAGCGCGCTGCCCGCCACCTGCCCCTGGGCCAGCGCCTCGAGGAAGGCGCGCGCCCAGCGGTCGACGTCGTGGGCGAGCACCTGGCGGCGCAGCGAACGCATCCTGCGGCGCTTGGTGTCGCGGTCGTCCTCCAGCGAGGAGACGATGGCGTCCTTCACGCTGTCCAGGTCGTGCGGATTGCACAGGTACGCCTGCCGCAATTCCGCCGCCGCACCGGTGAATTCACTCAATACCAGCGCGCCGTTGAGTCCGCTGTGGCAGGCCACGTACTCCTTGGCGACCAGATTCATGCCGTCGCGCAACGGGGTGACGAGCATGGCGTCGGCCGCGACGAAGAAGGCGAGCAGTTCCTCGCGCGGAATCGGCCGGTGCAGATAGTGCACGACCGGGAAACCGACCCTGGCGAATTCGCCATTGATCCGGCCGACCTGTCGTTCGATATCGCCGCGCATCTGGATATAGCTCTCGACTCGCTCCCGACTCGGGGTGGCCAACTGCACCATCACCGTCTCGGTGGGGTCGATCCGGTCCTCGACGAGCAACTCCTCGAGCGCGTTCAAGCGGATATCGATGCCCTTTGTGTAGTCGAGCCGGTCGACACCGAGCAGGATGTTCTTCGGATTGCCCAGTTCCGCACGAATTTTCGCGGCCCGCTCGCGCACCGAACGGCGCCGGGAGTTCTCGTCCATCTCGGCGGAGGCGATCGAGATGGGGAACGCGCCGACCCGCACCGTGCGGAAACCGACCTGCACCACACCGAGTTTGGCGCGCACGCCGATCGTGCCGCGCGAAGTCGGCTGCCCCGCCAGCCTTCTCGCCAGATACAGGAAGTTCTGGGCGCCGCCGGGCAGGTGGAAGCCGATCAGGTCGGCGCCGAGCAGTCCCTCGACGATCTCGGTGCGCCACGGCATCTGCATGAACAGCTCGACCGGGGGGAACGGAATGTGCAGGAAGAAGCCGATGGTCAGGTCGGGGCGCAGCATGCGCAGCATCTTCGGCACCAGCTGCAGCTGGTAGTCCTGCACCCAGACGGTGGCGTTCTCGGCGGCGACCTTGGCCGTGGCCTCGGCGAAGCGCCGGTTCACGGTGACGTAGGCGGCCCACCACTCGCGGTCGTAGGTGGGACGCACGATCACGTCGTGATACAGCGGCCACAACGTGCCGTTGGAGAATCCCTCGTAGTAGTCGGCCACCTCCTGCGCCGACAACTGCACCGGATGCAGTTCGAGGCCGTCCTCGATGATCGGGTCCATGTCGACGTCGGGGACGCCCGCCCACCCGACCCACGCGCCCTTGTTGCTGCGCAGCACCGGTTCCAGTGCGGTCACCAGACCGCCCGGGCTGCGCTTCCAGCGGGTCGTCCCGTCGGGGCGGCGGTCGAGGTCGACGGGGAGTCGATTCGCTACGACGACGAAACCGGAACCGGCCCCGCCTGTTTCGATCGAGCCACCCTCGTCGTCGGGTAGTGCGGCTTCGTTGGACGGCTGGTCGGTCATCTGGTCCACTCACGCATCCTTATTCGATCGGCGGCGTTCGCGTGCTGCTCGAGCGACCGCCTCCGGGGCCCGACGCGTTCGCGTCGGTCATCGCTGTATCCGGTCTGGAGTTGTCGGGTGTCAGGTGTCGTCGACGGCGCCGTTGTCGTCGCACGGATTCGGTGGGTTGTTCGGCGTGCTGTCCTTCGGTGTGCTGCTCTCGGCCCGGGTGTTATTCGCCCCGGCCGTTGGGGCCGATGCCGAGCATCGACAGCAGCATCCGGCACTCGTCGGCGTCCTCGGCGTAGGCCGCGACCACGCGCTGGGCCTGACGTGCGGTTTCGTCGGCGAGTGGTTCCAGGTCGTCGTCCGCGATGTCGTTCGCGCTGCCCTTCGCGGCCATAGTGTCCTCCCAGCTCATTACGCTCGTGCGTGCGAATAGTCAATGGTATATGGCCGAGGTGAAGCCTCGCCGCACCCGGATCCCCCGAAGCACCCGGCTCACCGCATCACCGGGCGCCTGCCTATACCGTGAGTATGTCCGCCGCGGCCATGGACCGGGTCGCTCGGCCGGTATCGACTCCACGAAAGGGGCGACAATGCCGCTCGCCACGGTGAACGGAATCTCCCTCAACTACCAGGTCAAGGGCGACCGGGCCAAGGGCGCGGCGCCGCTGGTCGTGATGATCATGGGAACCGGAAGTCCGGGCCGGGTGTGGGAACTGCACCAGGTGCCCGCGCTGGTCGCCGCCGGATACCGGGTGTGCACCTTCGACAACCGGGGTATCGCGCCGTCGTTCGAATCGCCGTCCGGAATCGCCATCGAGGATCTCGTCGCCGACACCGCCGGGCTGATCGAACTGCTCGACGAGGGCCCGGTGCACGTGGTCGGCACCTCGATGGGCGCGCGCGTCGCGCAGGAGCTGGCCTTGGCGAAACCGGGCCTGGTGCGCAAGGCGGTCTTCATGGCGGGCCACGGCCGTCTGGACCAATTCCAGAGAACCCTGTCGCTCGGGGAGCACGAACTCGACGGCAGCGGCGCGAAACTGCCCCCCAAATACGAGGCGGCCCTCACCGCCGTGATGAACCTGTCGCCCGCGACCATGGCCCAGCCCGCCGCCGCAAGGGACTGGCTCGACCTGTTCGAATTCACCGGCGGCCCCGTCACCCCCGGCATCCGCGCCCAGCGCAGAATGGACCACGACTTCGACCGCGTGCAGGCCTACCGCGCGATCACCGTCCCGTGTCTGGCCATCGGATTCGCCGATGACAGAATGATCCCGCCCTACCTGACCCGCGAGGTCGCCGAAGCCATTCCGGGAGCGCGCTACCAGGAAATCCCCGAAACCGGACACTTCGGATATCTGGAGAAGCCCGACGAGGTCAACAAGACCCTCCTCGAATTCTTCGCCGCCTGACAACGGCCCCGACCGGGCCCTGGCAATACCCCTGACCAGGGAAGACCGAGCCTGTCCGAGGTAACCGCCTACGGGTAACGTCTACCTTGCTAGGGTCGACACAACGCACGGGGAACATCCGGCGACGGACCGTGCCCGACACGGCCCCCGTCGGACAGACCCACGAGCGATCCCGTAAACGCGCCAGTATCCAGTGAGGTGAAATTGAGCACCAATCCCTTCGATGACGAAGACGGCCGCTTCTTCGTCCTGGTCAACGACGAGGAACAGCACTCCCTGTGGCCCGCGTTCGCCGAGGTCCCCGCCGGATGGCGAGTCGTGTTCGGTGAAGACAGCCGCGCTGCCTGCGTCGAATACGTCGAAAAGAACTGGACCGACATGCGTCCCAAGAGCCTGCGCGACGCGATGGCCGCCGACGACGCGGCCCGGCAGGGCGCCCAGTCCTGACTCCCGGCACTTGATACCGCGCCGGGACCGCTAGAGCGACAACCGCCGTCGTCGTGACACCACA
>NZ_JADMLG010000026.1:0-76359 GCF_015674855.1 Nocardia bovistercoris
TGGCTGTCGGGCCTCATCGTCGCCACCCTCACCGGCGGCGTCGCCGTCCTGTCCGCCTCCGTCCTCTCCGCCGTCCTTGTCGCCCTCGGCATCACCGCCGCCCTCGCCCTCGCACTCGGCTTCCTCCTCTGACCGCCCACCCGCCTTTGAGCAGGCCGAAGGTCTTCTAGGTGACGTAGCTACGGGCGATCGAGCCGACCAGGGTGCGGCCCTGGCCGATTTGCAGGACCGACAGCAGCCAGAACGGGGTCTCGACTGTCTCTCAGCGCTCGGCTGCGGCGTTCTCGAACTCTCCTGTTGGCAACCCGACACGGGCGCGTGCCAGTCACGTAAGTCCGTGCCAGCCCGGTTTCGCGTTCCCTGACGAATGCAAGTTCGGACAAGAAGACAGAGCCGGGCGCTGAGCGCAAATTAGCTTGAAATGCACGCGAGTCAATCGCCCACGAGAATACGCGACTCGAATAATGCACTAACGCAACTCGTCGATATTGATCTATCCTGAACAAAACCAACTAAGGAGGATAGATGAAACTGGAACTGCACCCCACTCCAGAGTCGAGTTCGCATGCCGAAAACTTCTAACTCACCGCACATTCCGAACGTGACCTATACGCATATCGCTGCACCAATCCACGGCGGGACGAACAGGTACGGACTTCACCGACTACTCCTTAAGAAGGAGCCGTGATTACAGTCTCGTGGGCCAGATCTCGAGGTGAACCGTTTACTATCGGCCCGGATGACGAGTTCGAACTCGGTGTACTTATGCCTGGTCAGGTGGTCTACCGCTGGACTCACAATAACACCCATACCGGCCCGACCACGCCAATGCCTTGTCACCCCACTCAATACGTCACTGCGGCCGACCCGAAAACCCGGTATCGCGCACAGTGCCGCCTCTGCGGACGAGCCTATGACCTAGACCTCATCGACGAGAACGATGGTGGATGGGTTGCAAAGTTCACGTGTATCGATATCGAGACCCTAATGTCTCGCGCTTCACGGAAACGAGACAGAGGTCTTTAGAGAACGGCGATATCACCTCTATGCGGCGAAGGTTGATTCGAGCGCGACACAATCTCAATCCGACGACCCTGCTCAAGACCTCTTCCGTCGAAGCCCGACATAGCACAGCGCCACAGCCAAATCGAGTTCGCGGTGCAGCTTCCTCGCAGCCACATTGGCGAAAGTCCACCCTTGGCATCATGCCCTTTTGCATTGATCTGCATGTCTGCTGGGCGCTGAAGCTTCACCCACCTCTCCTGGGTAGGCGTGCGGCGCGGTGGGTGGATGCATCCAGGAGTGGCAGGGTATGGTTTGGGGCCAACGGCGAAGGAGCATCGTGGAAACGGATCTGACTGTCAATGCCCCTAAGGATGTGACATACCTGGACTACAACGCTACCGCACCGTTACGCCCCGAGGTGCTAGCGGCGATGGTGCCGGTGCTTCAGACCGTTGGAAACGCTTCCAGCCAACATGTTTACGGGCTGACGGCCGCCAATCACGTTGAAACGGCACGTCGTCGAGTCGCCGATCTGCTGGGCTGCTCACCTGGGGAGCTGGTCTTCACTGCTGGCGCCACCGAGGCGAACAACCTCGCCCTTCACGCCACATACCGTGGACACCGGATAGTGGTCGGCGCCAGCGAACATCCCGCGATACTGGAGACTGCCAACGCTCGCGCCACCGAGAACACAACCATTGTTCCGATTGGCCGGTACGGAGCTATCGATCTGACCGCCTTGTCCGATACCCTCGCAGGGGGGAGCGTCGATGTGGTCTCGGTGATGGCCGCCAACAACGAAACTGGCGTCCTGTCCGATCTGCCGGTAGTCATCGAACTCGCTCATGCTGCCGGTGCTGTCGTACACACCGACGCCACTCAACTGGTGGGCAAATTGCCAGTAGACCTCACCGAACTAGATGTGGACCTTTTGTCGCTGTCGGCACACAAGTTCGGCGGGCCGCAAGGGGTCGGCGCGCTGTTCGTCAGACGATCACTGCGACTTGCCACCCGACCGCTGCTGTACGGCGGGGGGCACGAAAGAGGTTGGCGCGCTGGCACAGCCAATGTCGCAGGCATCGTCGGTATGGGTGCCGCCGCACTCGAAGCCAAGTCCCGAATCCGTACGGAAACTCAGCATTCACAGAGGCTGCGCGACCGTCTCGAACAGTCCCTGCTCAATGTGATACATGGGAGCAGGGTGAACGGCTCTACAGAACATCGTCTTCCGGGCGTAACGAGCATTACTTTTGCCGAAGCTCCCGCAGACGCAGTATTGGCCGCGATGCCCACGGTGGCCGCTTCGGATGGAAGCGCTTGCCACTCGGGCGCGCTCGGTCCGAGTCACGTACTTCTGGCGATGGGATTGAGTCGGTCCGAAGCAGAGTCGACCATCCGGTTCTCCCTCGGATACGCCACCACCGACGCCGATATCGACCATGCCATCCAGGCAGTCCCCAAAGCCGTGGAATTTGTGCGCACTGCGCTGCACGGCACCAGTCAGCGCATGCTCGCATGACTCAGTTCCAACCAAACGTTTCCCTGTCCGACAACGACATTGACCGATAGAGGCCCTCACTCAATGGCTACAACACCGCTGGCGCAGGCTGCTCGGTCCGCGTTCGCACGGCATGAAACCTTCGCGCCCCGCTTCGGCTGGCTCCACAAGGCGTATCTCCAGGTGTCGGAGAACAACGAGGTGTTCCTACGCGACGATGCAACCGTCACCCTCGGTGTCGGCAAGAACATGGTCAATGCCATCCGATACTGGTCATCGGCCTTCAAATTGACGAAAGAGTATCCCAAAGGCGGCAATTCGCGCGCTTTCGCTGCCGCGCCGACATGGCGAGCGCGGTGGCTACTCGACGAGAACGGAGCCGACCCCTATCTGGAGGATCCGGCGAGTCTGTGGCTGCTGCACTGGTGGCTGCTTTCGCCGAGATGCGCGACACCGGCCTGGTGGATCGCGTTCCATCTGCTCCCCTCGGCACGGTTCACCGAGCCCGAGTTGACCGAACTGATAGAACGCCATGTCCGTCTCGCGGGCTGGGACGGGGTGGCACGTGCGTCGGTGGAGAAAGACGTCGACTGCATGACCAAGATGTACGCACCACGCAGGGCGTCGGCAGCATCGAAAAAGCAGGTGGAAGCCCCCGGTAGCTTCGAAGATTTTGTGGATTGTCCGTTCCGGGAGTTGGGCTTGCTGGAATCGGTGGATCCGGGACACAAAGCCCCCAGGACATGGCGTTTCACCAGTACGACCCGCACATCGTTGCCACCCGCCGTGGTCGCCTACGCTTGCCTCGACTACGCGGCAGAGATGATCGACTCCAACGCTGGCTCGATCGCTGTAGCGCGGCTCGCAAACGAGCCGGGCGGCCCCGGCAGGGCATTTCGCATCCGTGAACCTGAGCTTGTTCAGAGTCTGGAAACTGTGTGTGAACATAACCCTGGGCTTTCCCTCAACGAGGCGATCGGTCAGCGTGCCCTGGTGTTCCACGAGCAGCCCCGCAAGCTTGCGTGGGACGTGCTCGACGGCTACTACGGCCGAGTCCTGGAACGTGGATGTCCATCCGAGGAAGAGTGGAATCGTAGGTACCCACAGTTGACGTCGGCCGACACACTCCGCCAGCCGACCGACACCGCTGACCTGCCGATCCTCGAGGAGGTCCAGTGACCGCCACCACTGCAACGTCCCCTGCTAGTCGATCTTCCCGTCTGCCGAGCACACCCACCGGAGTGACGGTGGTGAGCTCCAAATTGCGGTCGACAAATCTCGAGCGAGACGTCTACGGCGACGACCAGTTGCCACCGCTGTATATCGGTGCTCGGATACAGGATGCGCTCGACCGGCTCGTCGGCGCACTAGAAGACCCTGCTCGAACCAGGGCATGGTCACTGACCGGCCCATACGGCACAGGCAAATCGACCCTCGCCCTATTGATGTCCGCTCTACTGTCCGACGATTCCCCCTACAGACGCCACGCCGACAGTACCGTCGCGGAATACAATCCCGATCTGACGACCAGGCTGACAGTCGCCCGCGATCAGGTGTCACCTGACGGGTTCTTGATCGCAGTGGCGACCGCCCGCCGCGAACCGTTGGCAGCAACCCTGCGGCAGGCTCTGACGCACGCTGTAAACCTGCGATGGCCCAATGGAAAGCCGCCCAAGGATGTCGCTACCGCCGTCAATGCCTTGACGAAGGCAGGCAGCGGGTCGGCCGAATTGCTGACCGCAACCGCGGCGCTGTGCCGTCATAGCCCTGTTTTGCTGATCATCGATGAGTTCGGTAAGACACTCGAGTATCTCGCCACCTCTGAGTCCGATCGCAGCATCGACGATCTATTCCTGTTGCAGGAGCTCGCCGAGAAGGGGGCGGGAAGAAAGGGCTTGCCGCTCTATCTGATCACCCTCCAGCACCTGTCGTTTCTCGACTACGCCTCGCGATCGGCGACATTGCAGAAACGCGAATGGGCCAAAGTCCAGGGCCGATTCGAGGACATCACCTTCACCACTCACATCGGAGATGCCCTTCAGCTTCTGCGCCGCAGCCTCGACCACAGTGCTGTCACAGCAGCGGGCCGAAAACTGCTCGATGCACACCACACCGCATCGGCCACAGCGTGGTCCGAGCACGGTCTCGACGGGGTCATCACCCCTGACGACACTCTGTTCGCCGATCTGTATCCGCTGCATCCGCTCACTGCCGCAGCGGCTCCCCTGCTCGCCTCTCAAGTCGGGCAGCATGACCGTAGCGTCAGTGGCTTTCTCAGCGGTGACGAACCCAACAGTGTCGCTCGCTTCCTCGCGACCTGCTCTCGACCCAAGGCCACCCACGCATCGACAATTCAGCTGCCGCAGCTGTACGACTACTTCCTCGCCTCGGGCCGCACCACGATCCTGGTATCTGCCAACGCAAGCCGGTGGATCGAGATCGACAGCAGGATCAGCGAGGCGCACGGCCTGTCGGATACAGAACTGCGCATTCTCAAGACCGTCGGGCTGCTCAACCTGATCGACTCCTCCGGCGCCCTTCGCGCCAGCGCCCACATGGTGCTGTTCGCGCTGACCGACCCGACATCCATCGACAACGATGGTGCCGCTGAAGCCCTGCACAGCACCCTGAAAGACTTGCAGGAGCGCGGGTTCCTGGTCTACCGCGAGTTCAGCGATGAATACCGGGTGTGGCAGGGAACCGATGTAGACCTGCAGGCACGTATCGACGAGATATGGGACCGATGCGACGACCACGCGGTGGTCGGCGTACTCAAGCGGCATCTGCCAGAGGCAATCGTGGCTGGCCGACACAGCCAGCGCACCGGCATGCTCCGGCACTTCGTCACCACTATCAGTGAGCCCACTACAGGTTCCGTGGTTGGCCCGGAGCCTGGCGGCGCGGCCGACGGTCTGATGCTGTTCCACCTCGGAGGTCACGACGACCTGCCAACGGCACGGACGGTGCTGCCGGTAGTGGCTGGAGTCACCAAGCAGGCGCGGGCAGTCCTCGATGCCGGCCGCCACCTGTTCTGCCTAGAGACACTGCGCGAGGACGACACCCTCGACGCGGTCGCCCGCAGAGAAGTCGGCGAGCGGATCAGCCAGGCCACCGCCGAGGTCGCGACAATCCTGGCCCAAGCATTCTCCCCGACCGAGACCGACACACAGTGGCTGCTCCGTCAGCCCGATGGCAACGTGCCGTTCCAGGCCCGCAGTCTGTCCGGAATCGTCTCCGCCGCCTGCGAACACATCTATCCGCTTACCCCACATATACGCAACGAGATGCTGGGCCGACACACCTTGACCAGTCAGGCTGCCAAGGCTCGCCGCGAACTGCTCACCGCCATGATCGAACACCCCCACGAGCAATACCTCGGGATCGAAGGATTCGGACCCGAGCGGGCGATGTACAGCGGCGTACTCGAGTACATGGGACTCCATGCGCTCGTCTCCGACGGCACCGACCACCCCAGCAGCGGTCTCGTTCCATACAACTATTCGGAACCGGACGACATCAACCCGGTCCACCCCGCCTGGCAGGCACTGAGCGACGCGTTCTCCAACGCCAGCAAACAAACGTCTCTGGAGACGATCGCGCAGTCCTTGATGGCCGCTCCATACGGGGTCAAAGCTGGTGTGGTGCCCGTCCTCATCGTGGCCGCCTTGCTGCTGCGGTCGGAAGATGTGGCGCTGTTCGAAGAAGGTAACTACCGGACTCGCCTGACAGCCGACGCCATGGAGCGACTGCTCAAAGGATCCGGACGCTTCACCGTCAAGGCCGCGCCCACCAGCAAAGGACAGCGAAAGCTCGTGCTCGACTTGCTCGCCGACACTCTCGGCACTGGCGCAGCCAAGCCCGCTCGGACCGTCCGCAACCCTATGGTGCTCACCATCACCCATGCCCTGCTGAACAACGTTCGGGGCCTCACGCCGTACGCGCGGCGCACACGACTTATCAGCGCCGATGCTCAGGCAGTACGTACAGCGCTCACAACATCCGGCGATCCTGTGGACCTCGTGTTCTCGACATTGCCCAGAGCTCTGGACCTGCCCGAGGTAGGTGCACGCACAAGTCGCGACGAGGACTCGGCCCGCACCTACGTCCATAAACTCGCCGAGGCCCTCTCTGAGATCACCTCAGCCAGTAGCGTTCTGCGCGACAACGCTATCCAGGCGATCGCCGAAGCATTCAGATTGCCCGCAGAACTCAAGGCACTGCGACAGGAACTACGTGACCGCGCCCGCGGATTCGGCAATGCCTCCCTCGAGCCCCAGCTGCGCGGATTGGTCACTATCGCGGTCAACGAGACACTCGCAGACGACGACTGGCTCGACCCACTCATCGTGCGTATCAACGGAGTACCCCTCAGCGAATGGTCCGATGCCGACGCCCAGGCATTCGGTCGCCGTACCAAACAACTCGCGCTGGCACTCGACCGCGTCAGCCACCTGTACGAGAACGACGCCGATGAACACGCCGACGAAGGGTACACAGCGCAACTGGTCACAGTCACTACTCCCGAGGGCGCCGAGTCTCGTACACTCGTTCGAACATCGGCGGCAGCGCGAGCTGACGCAGCCACCCTGGCCCGGGAGGTCCTGGCACGGGCCCTGGCTGAGCTCGGCCCTGATGGAGGACGGATCTTGCTCGCCGCATTGACCGAACAACTGCTGGCTGCCGACAACGACACGCAACTCGATATGACGGGAGCCTCATGAGCGACGAACGCACGACCCGCCACGTCCTCGGCATCTCCGGCGGAAAGGACTCCGCCGCACTTGCCGTCCACCTACGCGACCGACTGCCGGAGATGGAGTACTTCTTCTGCGACACCGGCGCGGAACTACCTGAAACCTACGAGTATCTCAGCAGACTCGAAGGAGTGCTGGGGAAGCCCATCGCCCGGCTCAACGCCTCTCGTGATTTCGATCACTGGCTCGAGGTATACCAAGGAACCCTGCCTAGCCCAAATATGCGCTGGTGCACCAAGAATCTGAAGATCAAGCCGTTGGAAGAATGGATCGGCGACGATCCGGCTGTGTCCTACGTGGCCATCCGCGCCGACGAGAACCGCCTCGGCTACATCAGCACCAAGCCCAACATCACCGCCGTATTCCCGTTCCGCGAAGACGGCATCGACCGTGAAGGGGTCAACCGCATACTCGATGAGGCTGGCATCGGGCTACCCGCCTACTACGAGTGGCGCACGCGATCAGGATGCTACTTCTGCTTCTTCCAACGCAAACATGAATGGGTCGGACTTGCCGACCGACACCCCGACCTCTTCCAAAAAGCGATCGAGTACGAGGACAAGGTCCGATACCAAGCCACCGCGATGCAAGGCCGCGACTACACATGGTCCCAAGGCGAATCGCTGAATGACCTACTCGCCCGCCGAGAAGAGATCGAACAGCGACATCAACTTGCTATGGAACGTGCCGCACGCAGGATCAAGCCGAACCGCCCACTGCTTGAGGTGCTCTCCGACGCCCTGGACGAGGACGACGACGAGGCCGGGTGCGTCGTCTGCCACGTCTGACGGACTCAAGCGGACCTCGCAAGGAAAACCCCCCTCCCAGTGGCCTCACCCCGTATTCGCCACGCAGCAAGAGGCTTTCGTCACTGGATGGACATCGTTCTCTGACTCGACCAATAACCCGAACGCTCGCTGTGGAATTCAAGCCGATCGCGCTGCACGAACCGGACTTTCACGCGAAGCGCCGAGGGCTTGTCAGTCCCCTCTGGCACACTGGATACACTTGCGCACCAGAGCCTTGGGGGTTTGCCGATATGTCCTTTTCCAGCGTGCCCGTAAGGAGGGACCCGCTGACCCGACTGGTGCACAGGCACCGCGAGGAAGACAGCCCCGCCCTTCCGATCGAGGTCGGCCTGCTTCGCATGCTAGATGTGGAGAGCTGCCGACAGTTGGATCAGGACCTGCGGGACTTCGCCTCACCATGGGAGGTGTACCAAGCGACAGAAGCGCTAGAGGCGAGCCTCCCCGACCTGCCTGGGCTGTACATGTTCGTCTGGCGACCGGAGTTCCAGTTTTCGGTCGATAGCCGCCCCGCTCATGGAAGCTTTCCCCAGCTCCTGTATGTCGGACAAGCTGGCGCCTCCCGAACCGACGACGGAAACACCATCCGCAACCGCTACAGGGAATACAGTAGATACCTTCAAGCCAGCCCCGAAAGTCTGTGGGCCGACACCGATCCGAAGACCCGCGAACAACGACTGAGCCGATATCTACCGTTGCGCCCAATGGAGTTCTGGTGCACCACAGTGCTCGATCGAAGTCGGATCCGAGGGCTCGAAAAACGGCTCATTCGGCTCTGGAATCCGCCCCTTAACGACTCCGATCGACCAAAGCTTCGGGGACGACTCGGCGCTCCCCGAGCTGCTTGGACCTCCTAACCAAACGCCAGGAAGAAGCATCCATGCCCTCCAAAACATTTGTGCCAGCATTCGAAGCAAAAGTCGGAAACTGGACCTACTACTCATGTCTCATGAGCTATGCAGCAGTAGCACGCGAAATAAATTTCGCGCATGAGCTGGGCGGCAATCAAGACCTCGGAACGATGATTCAGCGAGGTGTTGGTGTTCGCACCGCAGAGATCACAGATTACCTGTTGACCAATGAGAACAGGTTTCTCGGTGCCATCATCGTTGCAGCCTGGGGTGGTGCTCCCGAGTATCTTCCACTGGAGATGGAGAAGAATTCAGAGAGCAGCGAGGTTTTGGCTGGTATGGATAAAAACTTCGGCGTACTCACTTTCGACGGCACCCATCAATTCTTCGCACTTGACGGCCAACATCGATTGAAAGCTATTAAAGATGCCGTCAAACGGGACCCAGAGCTCGGGCGAGAGGATATTAGCGTAATCGTTGTCCCGCACTTCGACAACGAAGAAGGACGCCGAAGGACGCGTCGACTCTTTACCAACATCAATCGCAACGCCGTCAAGACCACCGCTCAAGAAAACATCGCCCTTGATGAGGACGACGGCTTCGCTATCCTGACTCGTCGCCTGCTTGACGACCACAAGTTCTTGAGAAGTAACGGAGTCGTACAAGTCTTCAGCAAAGTAGGAAACGATGGCGAGCTTAAGTTGGCGACACGATCCATTGGGGTCACAGAAACCGCTTGGACGACGATCGGGGTGCTGTACGACCTGGTAACGGATCTGGGATTCGACCTTGACGAAAGCATGAACAGAGGATCTCAACGGGCGACGGACGATATTCTCGATGAGAGCTACGAAATCCTCGCCCAGCGAATCGACGAACTATTGGTTGCATGCGGAAATATACGAGCACGATATGAGTCACACGCGACACCGAAAGACCTTCGCGCACCGAAAGGCAGAGACGGCGAGGGGCATCCATTCATGCGCCCGGCGGTACAAGTTCAGGTGGTGAAGGCAGCTCGCCATATCATGGAGCAGCGGCTTCTTGAGTGGCCTGAACTCCTTCGACGCCTCAGCGAGTTGGACTGGAAAATGACGTCCGCTCCTTTCTCTGTCGTGTGGCAGACCACACCGGACGGCCCTGCTGGTTCTCGTACTGGCAAGATGATCTCGGCCAAGGATAACAATGAGGCTCTCAATCAGCTACTCCTCGCACATCTGGCTCCCAGTAATAAATCGCAGATAGAACGAGCGATCCGCGCCTACCGAAATCTCAAGAACGAGCGCTACCCTGCGACATTCGAGGAACTGACCGAACGACTTTCAATTGCCTCTGATTCGAGTTAGTCAACAGTAAAGCCAATCACGTCCACACAATTGAAATACGCGGATAATGGCTGAGCATCGACTAGCGGCAACCAAGACTGCAACTGCGACAGCAATCTATTGGCCGCAGCCCGTAAGCCTTGCCGATAAAAATAGGAAGGAGCGCCGGGTCGCTTTCTCATACAGGATGTGTGCGATGTGCCCTGCGTGCGGGCACATCGCACACGGAACAGGGCCGCGAACAATGCGAACGAACCGCAACCTCAGACTCGATACGCACCCACGATCAACAGGCATTTTCTAGTTGCCCTCGTTGTTCGAATCCCGCCGATGAAACGCAAACAAAAGCAGCTGACGTCGTGGCGGGGCCATCATCGCGTTCAACGGCGGCCCACCGAAATACCCACACTGCCCATCTACAGCACGTAATCGGACCAAATCACTAGCCGCCCACCCGATCACCGCAGGTCATCCCCGTTCCCATGTTCGGAGTGCCCTGCCGAGGGCGCGCCGAACATGGGAACGGGAACCACTCCACGCGGACGAACGGCAAGCGTCAGATCTGATACATACCCACGATGACCAGGCGTTTTCTAGTTGCCCTTGTTGTTCGAATCCTGCCGAGGGCACCAACCTGCGCGGCATTTACGCAGGCAAGAGCAATGTAAGCAGAGTTCAGGCAACCGGACCTCACAAGAAAACCCAGGTCACGCGTTGCCGGTTCGAGCCCTGGTCTGAAGGGCTTGACGATACACGGAAACGTCACCTCCAAGCCCCCAGAACGATTCAAACCTGGGCCAATCCGTGGATGGCCGACTTCGCTGGGCTCGAGACCGCATCAACCGCGGCGGCGGTAAGTTCGCCAGGGTGCACTCCAACCCCGATCAGATGCACGCTACGGCCGATCGTATGTCTTCGAGGGCGGATGAGTTCTGGGAGGATATCGAGACTTTGCGGTTGGAAGCCGACGCGCTGATGTCCGCTGATTGGGTGGGTGAGGCTGCCGACACGCATGCCGCGCTGTGGACGGAGTGGGTCGAATCCGCTCGCAAAGTTGCTGTGGCACTGCGTGAGGACGCGATGCTAGTACATGAGGCCGCGAACAGGTACACCACGACCGACGGTAACAATGCGGACGATCTCACCTATGTGCGGTTCGGACTCGGCGATCCGTAATGGCGGCCTATACAGCGAACACCGACCAGATCCTGGCACTTGTAGCCAAGGCTCGTCTCATCGGACAGCAGATCGAGCAACGTATCGCCGATGTCGAGAGTGAAGTTGCCGCGCTGCATATCGAGTGGGAAGGCAACGCGGCGCAATCGCATCGCGCCAAGCATGACATCTGGCAACGCGAGATGCAGGACATGAAGGCGGCACTCGCCGAACTCGAGACCGCCGCCCGGGCCGCGCGTGATCGCTATCTGGCCAATGTCGAGCACAACAAGCGAATGTGGCCCTGATGGCGCCTATTTCGATGGATTCGCGCATTCTGTACGACGCCGCGACGCTGTACGAGGGCGCATATCACAGTGCGGAAAATGTCGTCAAGACACTCGCTGCGGCGCTCGACAAGGACTGGGGGTGCGCGGGCAGTGACAGCGCGGGGCGTACGTGGGCAGACAGCTATGATCTGGCTGCTTTCAAGGCCGTCGCCGCCGGAACAGATATTGTCAACGCGTTCGGCAAACTGCACGACCTGCTCGCCTTCACCGCCGTAAACCACGCGAACACAGAGAAACTGAACAAGAACCCACCCGAGACACCCGACCCGGCCCCCGCGGTTCTCGCGGCCACGACCGCGCCGACGTTCAAAGGCGCATTCGGTGGTGAGTCCGATCCGCCATTCGGCTGGAGCATGATCAGCAGCTGGCTCCAAGGGCATACGTGGCCCAATGGCGACCCCGACAAACTGAGGAGCCTCGGTACCGCGTGGCGGGCTGCCGCTAAAGGACTACGCGGCGCCAGCGACAGCACCGGTCAGGCGTGGACGAATGTCGAAGAGAACGCGTCCGAAGAGCTACCGCAGGCAATCGATCAGATGGACGCGGTATGGATGGGAGTCGGCGAGGTCGCCACGCAGTACGAGAAACTCGGTAATGCCTGTGAGGACTGGGCACAGCAGATCGAGGACGCACACCAGAAGATTCTTGCCATCCTCGCCGGGGCGATCGGCGCGGGTCTCATCGCGGGTGTCGTAGTCGGCTTCTTCACTGCGGGAACAGGAGCGGTAGCGACAACGGCCGCTGCCGGCAGTTCCGCCGGCGCTGCGGTTGTCACCGTACTCGTCGCATTCGACGCCGCCGCAGCCGTGGCGGCCGGGGTCACCGTCGCGGCGGGGGTCGCCGCCATCGGCGTAGCCACCGAGTTGCAGCCGCTCCTCGAAGCCAACCCCACCCAGTTCAATACCAGCACGGGCACAGGCGGCGGTGGCAGTAGCGGCAGCTATTCGCGCCCGCCTGAAGTTCCGAGCGATTGGGTGCCTCGTACCGCCGACAACGGGAAAGGAGTGGTTTGGCAGAAGCCGGGATCGACCGGGAACAGTGACACGATCCGGGTCATGCAGCCGAACTCGCAATATCCGAATGGATATGTCCGGTTCTACAATTCGCACGGCCAACCGGTCGATCTCGCAGGCAAACCAGGTCCCAAGAGCACAACACATATCTCGGTGAACCCTGATGGAACCTTCCCCAAGCCACAAGGATGGTAATGGAACTACCGATCACTGGACAGCATGTCTCGGTCACAGCCAGTGAGTACATGGTCGAACTCACGACCGTCGACGGATTCGAACTCCAGATCGAAGGAGACATGGAAATCCGATCCAGCCGAGGCGACCGATGGCCCGTCGCACTCGCGAACGGCGGCGGTTCGCAGGCAGAACTCGAACCCGTCCTTCGTGGCGCGATCACCTCCGCCGCCGTCAACACTTCAGGAACTCTGACCATCGATCTCGACTCTGGGAACCAACTCGTCGTTCCGCCGGATGACGAATACGAGGCATGGACACTCGTAGGCCCGAACGGATACCGGGTTGTCTGCATGCCACACGGCGAGCTGGCCACCTGGACAGCCGACTGAGCGGCTACTCCCACACACGCAGCCCACCAGGCGGCGAACACTTCAGGAGTCTCGATGGACTACTTGGACCGATGGAACGAAGAACAACGCCGTGTCGCGCAGGACTGGCGGTGCAAAAATCATCAGATACAGCTAGCGCTCGCACAGATCGCGGCCCGTGCAAGCTCCCGCCACGGCGAACTGAGCGCTACAGTCGACGCCCACGGAAAAGTCACCGATCTACGCATAACGCCGCAGGCACTGCGCCTCGGAGAAATCCAGCTCAGGAAAGCGCTCCTGGAGGCAATCCAACGCGCGCAATCAGAGGCACAACAACAGGTCGAAGCAATTACTCGCCCCTACACCGAGGAACCCGCCACAATCACCGCGATGACATTCATCCGCAACATCCTGGGCCCATCAACCTGATCTCTCTGATCCACATCCACTACCGTGCGCCACGTGACAGCCCGCCCGCAGAGACAAAGCACCGACCGTCTCGTCTACAGCGGATAACAAACTTCGACCATCGACCGCCGCCTAAACCTGCAGGCCGTCCACAGGCTGACCGCAATCCTCAGATTGGATACCTACCCACGATAACCAAGCGGTCTCCAGTTGCCATGTGCCGCGTGTCCTGCCCGAGGCACACCGAACATGGGAACTGGGCCGAGCCGAGCGTACGAATGGCAGTCATCAGATCTGGTATATCCCCACGATGACCAGGCATTTTCCATTTTCCCTTGTTGTTCGAATCCTGCCGAGGGCACAACATTATCGCAGGTCAGGCCGTTAACTCACCCGAGCCCACGGCCCCCGATTTCGTACGCAGTTCGTACGCAGCGGAAAACTCGTACGCGCCGCATCGAGCCGCGCGGCCACGTCGTCATCGAACAGATCACTGTAGAAATTCAGCGTCGCACTCGGCTTGGCGTGCCCGAGCATCCGCTGCATCGCGAGCACCGACGCACCCCGAGACACCGCCGGGGACGCCGCGGCATGCCGGAGTTCGTGCGGCGTGACCCCTTCCAGCCCCGCAGTTCTCGCGGCCCCGTCGAGCCGGCTACGGTGCATATCGCGAACCCGGAGCACGACCCAGCGCAGGGAGGTGAACACCTCCGTGTCATCACGCCGACCGGCCAGGACAACTCTCGATGTGCCAGGCGCTGTGCGATATCTGACACTATGAGTCGGTGGAACCCGATCCCGTCTTGTACATGAAGCTGGCCCCGGATTACGCGCTACCACTGATGAACTGGTTGCGCGACGATCCCGAGTTGGGTGACCTGCTGACGCTTGACGCGAAGTTTCGCCAGTCCGGCGCGATCGCCGAGGCCACTGTGCAGGTGCTGTCCATAGCGTTGGGTTCCGGCGGGATCGGCGTGGTTCTTGCCCGTTCACTCTCCGGCTGGCTGGCCAACCAACGCTCTGACGTCAAACTGACAATCTCTGATGCGAATGGCCACAAGGTTGAACTGGACGCACGTCGCGTACGCGATACGCCGCAGCTACTCGACATGGTCGCTCGAATGCTGAGCGAACCAGAGCCAGACGAGCCTCACCGAGGGAATTGATCACAGATCCCCTACGCAGTCCTACGCAGCTCCCCCACGCACGGGTCATCGCTACCACCGAACCAACGCCGAATCCCCAGGTGGACCACTCCGTCAAACGATGCCCCCAATACCGATAAATCGGCCATAGGCCCTTCCAGCATCAAGGGCTGCCCACTCTCGAGAACCTTCGGACCTTGTGCCAGCGGTGGAACAGCACTGAGTCGAACAAGGTCGTTGCCAGCTGATCGGCTAACAGAATTGCAGCTCCCGCTCCTTCGCATAGCCGGGAGGCAGGCCCGCCAGTCGATCTCGCCCTGGCCGAACGATACCCGGCCCGGCCGACGGGCTGCTCGACCTCGATGGTAGGTCGACAAGTCGATCAGGTGATCGGTTCAACCTTCAGCCGCTTCGCCAATGCCGGCACCTCGGTGTCGACAGCGGCGAGTTCGACGACCAGATCGAAGGCCTCGTTCTCGGTCAACGCGATGGTGTGGTCGTTCAAACGGGCCAATAGCCGCGCCGCGACCCAGCCGGTGCGCTTGTTGCCGTCCAGGAACGGATGCGAACGTACGAGCGAGTGCATCATCGCCGCTACCTTGCCGGCCAAGTCCGGGTAGGCATCTTCGCCGAAGACCGTCGCCGCGGGCCGCGCCGCAGCGGCCGCCACCAGACCGGCATCGCGGATGGCCGGCCACTCAGCGCCGAGGACTGCGGCGTTGACCTTCAATAGGTCACCGACAGTGAGGTATTCGGTCACGCATCGGCCAACCGCTCGAGCAGCACCGCGTCCTCTCCGAGAATGTCGGTAAGCGCGGTGTCGACGCGACGACGGTGTCCTTGAGTGGCCTGCCACTGTTCGATGGCCTGCACGACAGCGGCGTTCACGCTGATGTGCAGGTCATCTGCCGCCGCCTTCAGCCCCTCGGCGATGTGGTCGGGAATCCGGACGCTCATGGTCGTCATACCAAAATGGTAGCATCAATCAGGGCACTGGGCTCCGAGCGAGTAGTGACCCACTATGACCAGCCAATTTTCAGTTGTCCATGTTTCGCGTGCCCTGCCGAGGGCACAGCATCGGCGCAGCTCAGAGCACCTTTTCTCCGGGCTCGGTTCACCGCGCGGAGAGGCGTGACTACATCCTGACCACATTCCTTCGCCCGCGCTTCGGCGAAATGGGCATCGAGCCGGTCCGCGACGGCATCGTGTTCGTCCTCGAAGAGATGGCCGTACCGATCACAGGCCGCATCCGCGAGGCAGCCACGTCCTGATCCATTACCGCCTCTCACGAAGCCGAAGCCATCCACGATTCCGGTCTCCGAATCCGTTGATCAGTCCTCGTCTTCCTCGTCTTCCTCGTCTTCCTGCTGCTGCTCGACGATCCGCGCGATCTCCTCGTTCCACTGCTGGTAAGCGGGATTGATCAGACCGACCCATACCGAGCGGTCACTGACCGTCACTTCGAGGACGAGACTGGAGAGGTCCCACCGCAGACCGCGGGTCGGCTCCACCCACCACCCCGTCGGTCGTTGCCGCACCGTCTCGAACACTCGTTGCACGAACTCGTCGAAGACCGCGTTCAAAGCAGGTTTCACATCGGGATCGTCCAGCACGACATCGGTGACGTCGAAGTCGAGATGATTCAACTGCCCTCGAGGGAACGGCGCGGGCGGCACAGAGACGAACGCCGTGGTATCTGGCCGGTTCACTTCGAAATCGGTGACGAGGCCTGGATATTCCTTGCCGACATCGACCAAGGTCCACCCCACCGAAGCGGCGAAGGCCGGCAGGTCCTCGGCTGTCCAAGACCATTCGAACTCATTCGCTGCGCGCACAACCTGCACGGCGCGATCCATATCTACGTGCACCACGGTGGTGTCTTTCTGCTCAGCATGGCGGGGACGGACGGGTGGACTTCGCACCTTCTCACATCGCCGAATGATGTTGGCGTCACACGTAGGTCAGGCACCGGAGGCTCTCGGCCTGTGACAAGACGTCGACCGACGGCACGTCCTGCGTAACGGTAAATAGCGTGTGTGGCAGGCGACGGTGGCGAACTGTACGTGCAAGGGGCGGCGAACGCGGCTTCTCGCCGCTCGGACCCGCGCATAGTGACCAGGTGTTTCTCCGGTTGCCCATGTGCGTCCTCGCGGACGAAGTCGTCCTCGCGCAGGTGTCGTGGGATCGCCTTGCCAACGCGAGGTGCCGCAAACCTCGACGCACGGCTCCGTGATGTCGTGGTCGACGATTCCCTCTGTTCCATTCGTCGGCGCACGCCGCGTGCCATTCGAATCCCGTCCGCTGTCCGAACCAGATTATCGATGCCGCAGTCCAACAGGTCAGATGAATGGTTGTAATTATGACCGACTGATACTCTGGCCCCATAGAGATCATCCCCATCACAGAGGCCAATGCGCGCATCGCCGAGCTCGCCGACCGAGTAGCGCGCGAGCACGATCGCTTCACCATCACTCGCAACGGCCGTGCCGACGTGATGCTGATTTCCGTCGCCGAGTACGAATCGATGCAGGAAACACTGGAAATCCTGAGCGACAGCGACACCATGTCCGAACTCCGCCAGTCCAAGGAAGACTTCGCCTCCGGCGACACCTTCGACGTCGATGAGGTCCGCGCTGAGCTGGAGAAGCGCCGTCGCGGTGTGGCGTGACCACAGCACCCGAGCCCTACTCCGTGGTCGTGTCCGCCCAGGCTCGCCGCAACATCCACGAGAACCTTGCCCGCTGATGTCGCCATGGAGACCGTTGCCGGACCGATCTCCACCCCGCACCGAGTAGGCAAGCCCTTGGTTGAGCCATTCGATGGATTCTATTCAGCTAGACGCGGCACTTATCGAATCGTCTATCGCATCAACGACGACAAGCACGCGGTCGAAATTCACTCGGTTCGCCACAGGCGCGACGCCTACCGCTCGTAGGCAGCCCTCATGTTCAGGCCAACCAGGTCAGCGCATTTCCTGATCGAGACCGATTTTCCGGCTCGGGACCCCTGGTCAGTCCCATTCCCCCGCAAGCCCTACAGAGGCACACCGAATATGGGACAGACAACGACGATCACTCCTGGACCGCGCCGAACAATCCGACCAGCGTCGACAGTTCGACGACACAAAAACTCGACTACCGGGTGGCCACGTCATCGGGCACCGGTCAAGGCTCACAGAGCTGGCAGAGAAGACTCGGGTGACGTATCGTGCGTGGCCTGTGATAGCCGAGGTCTGTCATGCATCTGCCAGAATGAGTCGTATGAAGGTGATTTCGCCTGCTGCGCTCCTTGCACTGCGTGAGGCGCTGCCCTCGATCGTCTGGTACCGGAAGCCATTCGAGGCATACGTCCGCGCAGCGCTGGCCGACCACCCCGAACTGCTCGCGGGAGTGGCGTTTTCGGCGATCTCGAAACGCGAAGCAACCGATCTGATCGTTGATCGCCTGATCGCCCAGCAGAACCGCTACTTCGAAATCACTGTCCGGCTGATCCTCGCGGTGGCCGCGATGGAGTCGTTCCCGGACGTCGAGAAGATCAAGGATCTCAGCGACCGAGCCGAGCGCCTTCAACAGGCCAAAGCCTGCGTGGCTGAGTTACGCCAACACACAGCAGGATTCAGCCAAGACCGCGAACGCGAGGCCCGACGGAATGACGCGCGAGCCGCAGATGCCGACGCCTCTTCAGCGGCGCGCAAGTTCAATGACGATCTGGACGATCTCAAGGCGCGGTTTATCGCACTCCACCAGATGAACAACAATCCGCAAGAGCGCGGTCGTAGATTCGAGCGCTTCCTCAACGACCTTTTCGAGCTGTTCGACCTGGAGCCACGGCTCAGCTACGTACTGAACGGAGAGCAGATCGACGGCTCATTCAGCTTCGACACGGACGACTACATTGTCGAGGCCAAGTGGACGAAGGAGCCGATCGGGCGCGATCAACTGGACATTCTCGATTCGAAGGTGCGTCGGCGCGGCAAGAACGCGCTGGGAGCCTTCTTCAGCGCGAGCAGCTACACAAGCACCGCCTTGGGCAAATACAGCGAAGGGTCGACGTTCATCGCTGTCGACGGGCAAGAGATCTTCCTGATCCTCGAAGGACGCGTCCGGCTCGACGAGGTTCTGCGGAACAAGAAACGCCATGTCAACGACACAGGCAGTTGTATGCTCCACACTAGCGAGTGGCTAGTCACATAGGTAGGTCGGCCACGCTGCACAAGGAGGGACATTACCGAGGCCGAACTTGCGCGTCAGATCGTCGTCGCAGAGTGGCAGGGGCCGGTCTCTAATGGGACAGCTGACTGAAATGTGAATTGTGGCGAGCACGGCCCTCATCCATCATGTGGATGATGCGCAGTCAGTATCAACAAGTCGAATGGATTGTAGGGGACGCGACCTGGGGAAACTCCGAAGATGGGCAGCACAAGAAAACGTCGAGCGTCCTGTAGGACCCATGTACCGCCGTGCAAACGGCCTTCCGGATGTCGCAACCGCCACGTAGGTTGTCCGGCATGACACAACCGTCGCACGGTGCACCGTCGTCGCTCGTGAATCCCCCCTACTGGTTGATCTACGGTTTGGCATGGCCTGCGGGTGAGGCCGATTTCGCCGAGGCCGCCGTCGCGGTCGCCCCGACAGCCGTACCACGCCACGTACTGAGTCGAGCTGCAGCCGACGTTTTCGATCTGACGATCGCGATCGCCAGGCAGAACAACTGGCGGGCGGTGTTTCTGTCGGACATTACGCAATGGTTGGACACCCAACAGCGAACCTGGGCTGACATAGGTATCGATTACGAACAGGTCTGTAATGAGCTCTCCGAAACACCCATCCTGCAGCTATTTCTAACCCTGAGCCAACTAGGATACGCTCTGCTGTGCGACGCATCGCGTAACGGCTTGACTATCCACACAGCCAATGGAACCTGGCAGACCGGCCTACGCGAGCGCGACGATCTACGTGCGCAACTTTCGGACAATCTCGCGCGGGACTGGCCGCCATACGCCACAAGCGTCTTCGAAAAGCAGGCGGGCGGAACAGCGTAGGTGACCGGTCCCCGATGATGAGACCACCTCGGAACGTAGCGGTTCGTCCAGATTCAATTGATCCCACGGGCCGAATTGCGTGATGGCGAGTCGTTGTGGGTCGGCTGGCCTGGATGTTTTCAGTGAGGGCGGAAAGCGCGGCAGATCAGCGCGGGGTGTCGAAGCAACTTGGGTCCCAGCGCGACCGCCAATGAGGTCAGCCCCAGCCAGGGGCGAACGTGGGGTGTCAGACGCTGAATGCGACCATCTCGCCCGCACTCGATCAACATGGCGTCTCCGACACGCACGCCCAAGACGCGAGCGTCTGCCACGACAACAGCTGTGTTCGCCTCGCGGACCCGGTGACGCCAGGTCGACCCGGATAGTGCGGGCAACAACGCAGAGAACAGCGCGCGCAGATCGTCGTGACCGCGGAATGCCGAACGCCCTGCCAGTGGCGAGATCAGTTCCGCGTCCGATGCCAAAGTGTCCATTACGGCGTTGACATCGCCGGCCTGCGTTGCTGTGCAGAATCGAGCGACCACGTCAACGTCCGTCATCGGATTCCTCCCTGTCCCCACTCGAATACTACATACAGTAGTTGCCTTTGGGCCGGGACCTGCTGCCTGTCGGGGCGGTAGAGACGACGTCAGTCACCGCCGACTGGCCGCGCGGTGTGATCGACCAGTGCGCAGTGTGTCTCGACGCGGTGCACCGGTCAGATGCATCGCGACCATTCATTTGATCCGACAGGAAGTAGCCTCCACTCATGCACACCGATATCGAGGGCGCGACCCGCATTGCCTGGATCGCAGCGGAATTCGACTGGAAGTGGCCCCTCGATGATCCGACCCCGTTCTGCGACGCCGCCGGGTGGGAACTCGTCCGGAAGGAAGGCGTCATGTGGTTGCGCACCGACTTCGCGGTGAACAGACCGGAATGTTACGTCTATCTGGAGAACCGGCACATCATCCGATTCGCGGCGCCGGTTACCGATATCGCCGATTTCCGGGCACCCACAGAAGAACGAATGCCCCCCATCCTCCAAGCTTTCGACGACCTGGCGGACGCTTTCGTCGACACTCTCGGCCTGCCCGCGCGCTATGAACCAGGTATCGAGGCGATGATCAGATGGGACTACCCGAGGATAGTCGTGGGACTCGACGCGGGCTTCGTGGCGGTCACCCTCAGCCTCGTCCGTCCCGAGTATCAGGCCGACATCGACGAATTCGCGGAGCGAATAAGACTCGGCTTGATCGAGGACATCTGAGCGGCATCGCCACCGCACTTGGGGATTTCAACATCGATCTGATCAGCCATTCATGCGGTGAAGTCCACGTCGAACAGATCTTCGAGTTGATCGAGTCCGGCGCGAGCCTCGACGGTGAGCTCGGCCTTCATCTCACGTGCGGTGCACGGTATCGGCACCTGTTCGAAGATTTGCAGGTCACGAAGCCGGTAGGCGATGTAGTCCGCATCCGAATCTTCGGCACGACGCCCGAGTTCGGTGAGCACGATCGCGAGCCCGGCTCGGCCACCGTGTCGACTCAGCGATTCGGCGGATTCCTGTTGTACGGCGGTGTCCTCGTCGTGTAGCAGTGCCGTCAGATCCGACAGCGCTTCGCGGTCGGGAAGCAGCGTGCCGAGCGCGCGAGCGGCCGTGCATCGAACCTCCCATTCCCGGGAGTTCAGACCTTCACGAATTCGATTGCGCTCCAAATTCTTTCTCCGCAGCGGCTCATGGTATCTCGTCAGGTCGGATGGGTCGGGCTTGCTTTCGCACACGAACCCCTCGGCCGTCCAGCGCGCGTCACCCTCAGACGCCCGCCACTTATCGTCCATCTTGTGACGACGGCGATCGCGCGCACTACCAAGCCACGCGCCCAACGTTCGACGTCATCGGGGTTGCTGATGGAATTGCCATGCGTCGCGCACGATGTCGAGGATGTCTGGATACTCGGGTGTCCATCCCAGTTCACGGTGTGCCCGTTCGGAGGATGCGTACAGGGTGGCGGGGTCTCCCGGTCGTCGGGGCGCGATCCCGACCTCGAATTCCGCGCCGGTGACTTCGCGAATGGCTTCGATCACTTGCAGATTGGAGAAGCCGATACCATTGCCGAGATTGTAGACTTTGTGCTCACCGGGATGAATGGCTTCGAGGGCCAGCAGGTGTGCGCGGGCCAGATCGGTGATGTGGATGTAGTCCCGCACACAGCTGCCGTCGGCGGTCGGGTAGTCGTCGCCGAACAGCGCGAATTTGTCTACGCGGCCCAGTGCGGCATCCAATGCCAGCGGGATCAGATGGGTTTCGGGGTCGTGTCGTTCTCCGATCATCGTTCCGTCACCGCAGTCATGGGCGCCTGCGACGTTGAAGTAGCGCAGCGAGATCGCTCCAAATTCGAAAGCACGGGTGTAGGTCGTGATCGCCCGGTCGACGGCGAGTTTGGTGTCGCCATAGGTGTTGACCGGGTTCGTGGGTGAGGTTTCGACCAGCGGAAGTTCAGCGGGCTCGCCGTAGACGGCCGCCGTGGACGAGAACACCAGTTTGCCGACCCCGGCGGTTCGCATCGCGTCCAAGAGCGCGAGGGATGCGCGGGTGTTGTTGTCCCAGTGCCACTCCGGATGATGCATCGACTCACCAGCTGCGATCAACCCGGCGAAGTGCAGCACGGCATCGAATCCGGCGTCGGGAACCAGGATTTCAGCGATATCCTGCACTCGAAGCCGGACGAATGCCGCGCCGTCGGGGATCTGCCGGTCGTCGTTACGGGACAGATCATCGACAACGACGACCTCATGGCAGGCATCGAGCAGCATCCTCGTGACAGTGGCACCGACGAAACCGGCGCCGCCGGTGACAAGGAGTTTCATCTGACCTGCACTTTCATCGCGAGTAGGTGATCGTGGATGTCTTGGCGGTGAGCCTGGAAATAGTCCTTGGGCCAAGCTCGGCGGTGCCGGTCCAGCTGGTGAAGCGTTGCCGGGCGCGACTCTTCACAGTAGCCAATGGGTCCGGGTCCGGTGAGGCTACACACGCCTCGGTCATCGCACGTGCAAGTTCGTGGGCGGCCCGGTGATGGCCTGCCACAACTCGGCTGCTGCTGCTGGTGGCGGCGTAGCGGCTGTGGCTCGGGTCGGCCTGTCCAGCTACGGATTCCATCCACGACCCGGCTATCGGCTCATCGCGGAAATCGGCATTCCGCTGGTCATGCTCGCATTCCGTGGAGTCGTTCGAAAGATCGGTTCAGCTCTGCTCGTCACCCTCGCCGCGCCATGGTGGATATACCTACTACTCGGCGGAATCGTCCTCTTGGGTCCGCCCCTCATCGTCTATCTGGTGACGATTGTGATCACTCACGCTACGAGAGCGCTCCCTTGACCTGCGGCGTCTCCGATGCCGAACGGCCACGGTCGGAAGACTACGAAAGTCGCGGTGTCCACAAAGCATCGAGTGGGACCACGAACGCGCCTTCCTCGTGTCGGAACATGTGAGGGCCGGTGTAGAGGACGATCGCGGCGGTGAGCCGATCACCGAGGCGGTCGCGCAGAATGCGGATACCTCGCAGGTCTTCGCGATGTACCCGGCTTCCCGCCTTGAACTCGAAGGCGATCACTCGCCCGTCGTCGCTCTCGACGACCAGGTCGACTTCGTCGCCGGATCCGGTGCGGAAGTGCCCGACTGTCACCGGCGCATCCCACCAACTGATCTGCTTGAGAATCTCCCCCACAGCGAAGGTTTCGATCAAATGGCCGTACTCCGACAGTGCGGCCGGGTCACTGCCCGCGATCTTCTCCGGGGTCAGGCCCATGAGCCAGGCGGCGACGCCGGAGTCCACGATATGGATTTTGGGTTGGCGGGCGACGCGCGAACCGAGGGTGGTTCCCCACGCGGGCAGCCGGTAAACGAGAAAAACAGCTTCCAGAAGCCGGAGATAGTTCTCCGCGGTCGACTTCTCCAATCCGATGGATTGGGCAGCAGCGGTGATGTTGAGAACCTGTCCGGTGCGTGCGGCCAGCTGATCGAGTAAGCGGGGCAGCATTTCCCGCTGCCGGATTCGACTGATCTCCAGGACATCCCGTTCGAGGACCAGTTGGAGGTAGTTGGCGTACCATCGCGACCGTGACCTTCCGGCCGGTCGGCGTAGCGCGACCGGCATCCCGCCCGCTGTGACACGGTGTGCGTAGTCGTCTCGCGATGTGTCGGAAGCGGGCTCGCTGTCCGGCAGTGCGACGCCGCTGAGGAGATTGTGCACGAACTCTTCACTTGTCCGGCCTATTTCGCCTTGCGACAGCGGCAACACCTCGACGATATCCACCCGACCGGTCAATGCTTGTCCGGCTTGCGGCAGGGTCGAATAGCGGGTGGATCCCGCGAGGACGTACCGGCCCGGACTCAGGTCTCGGTTCAGCTCAGCCTTGATGGCGTCGAGCAACTCCGGCACATGCTGGTACTCATCTATCAGGATCGGGCCGTCGCCGCTCACGAACCTGCCCGGGTCGTTACGCACGGCCGCGCGAGTGGCCGGGTCGTCGCAATCGATCACGGCACGGCTGGTCGATTCCGCGATATGCGCCAGCAGTGTGCTCTTGCCGACCGTGCGTGGCCCGTTCAGGACGACCACCGGCTCCTCGGTCATTCGCGTTCGAACAACCGCCGTCAGTCGTCGGTGAGCGATGCCGGTGAGTGAACCCTCCATGCAGGCATTATGGCATTTTTCTTCCGTATCTACAGGATTTATTTTCCGCGTTTGCAAGACTTTTTTTCCGCATCTGCACGCAGCGCCACCCTGGAACTTCTGCACCGCAGACACGGACCGCGGGTGTGATCTCGGCCCGCACCCAGGTGAAGTCGCCGGAGCCGATCGAGCGGCCCGGACAGGATCGGGCACCGGCTTCGTCGCCCGGCCTACAGCGTACGAAAGATAAACGCTCCCATTCATTTTGCGAACGAAAGCGTCGCGGCACCACGTTCACCGCCCGCAGGCCGCAATCATTACTCATGAGAAAAAATATGATTTCCGCCATAGTAGTCGGGATCACCGTGGCGACGCTCGCGCTGACCGCTGCCACTGCCGACGCGGAAGATACCGGTACACACGGCGATCCGAGCGCCTCACCCGGCTGCGGCGCCTCCGCGCACACACCCGGCCGGTCACTGCACCCGTTCTCGGCCGCCGGTCTCGCCGGCGGCTATATCCAGGACATCCCCACCGGCCCAACGGATCTCCCGATGCCAATGGTCCTGGACCTGCACGGATACAACGAACCGCCCGCCGTTGCCCACCTCATGACCGGGCTCGCCGCCTACGGCGAGAGCCACGGCTTCGTGACGATCACCCCGCAGGTCGGTGCGAGCCCGTTCCCGGTGTGGCCGCTGGATTCGAACGACGGCACGTTCGAATTCTTGTCCGCCCTGATCACCCAGGTCGGCTCGACCGCGTGTATCGACGAGCGGCGGGTCTTCGTCACCGGCATGTCCATGGGCGGCATCACCGCCGTTGCCCTGACCTGCAGACTCGCCGACCGGGTCGCCGCCGTGGCGCCGGTCGCCGGGCTGCAGATACTGCCCGGCTGCAGCCCGGCTCGGCCGGTACCTCTCGTCGCCTTCCACGGCACCGATGACCCGCTGCTCGCCTATACCGGCGGCATCGGCGCACTGCTGCGGGACACACCGGGCGTACCCGCCCAGACGGTGGATCTACCCGCGATCCCGGATAACGCCGCCACCTGGGCACGGCAGAACGGCTGTGGCGCCGACCCGACCGAACAGCAGGTCGCGGTCGACGTCGTAGTCCACACCTACGCATGCCCCGGCGGCGCGGATGTCGTGCTCTACACGATCATCGGCGGCGGTCACGTCTGGCCGGGCAGCACGTCATCGCCCTACCCGGCCGCGCTCGTCGGACCCAATACCACCTCCATCGATGCCACGCGGATCATGTGGGACTTCTTCCAGGCCCACCCTCTTCCCGCCTGAGGCGGGGATCGTCAGCCGCGTCGGAGACCGCGCACGTAGCTGCTCAGTGCCTGGCGCCCACGACCGCTCATGGTGCGCCCGGGATCCTGGTCGCGCTCGGCGAACAGGAAGGCGAACTCCTTCTCCACCGCCACCCGCACCGCCGACTGCAGTTCGAGCGCGCCCTCCCCCGCACCGCGCCATCGAGTGGCGTCGATCGGCTCGCCGAAGGAGTAGTAGAACCGCTGCGGTTTCGGAATCAGCGTCGGACCGAGACCGCGGAAGATCGGCATCGTGATGGCGGAGCGGTCGCGGCGCGCCGCGTACCACCGCATCGGCCACATCAGCGGATGCTCGCCGTCCACGACCACGTCGTAGGCGTCGTTGGCGCCGACCATCGCGACCGGCACGATCCGGGCGCCGGTCTCGATGGCCACCTCGGCGAATCCGGTGCGCCCCTTCCACTTCAGCGCATACCGCTCGTGCTTGCGCCGTATGGCCTCGGCACTGCCGCCGGGCAGTACCAGCACGATCTCCCCGCGAGACAACAGAATTCGCATATTCTCGCGGGTGCCACGCACCCCGCCGATCCGCTGCACCGCCCGGCGGATCGCGGGCCGATCCATCAGCGCGTGATCCCCGAGCCCGCGCACGACACGACCGTGCCGATGCATGATCTCGGTCATCAACAGGCCGCAATCGAAGGCGATCATCGAGTGGTTGGCCACGAGCAGCACCGGCCCCTCCGCCGGAATGTTGTCCAACCCGTAGAACCGAGGACTGAACCAGGCCCGCATCGGGGCAACGAGCCGATCGACCCGGCGAAGATCGTCGGGGCCGAAGGTAATCCTCATCGGCGCTCCGTCACTGAGCGACGCGGCCGATGCACTGTCGGTAGTAGTCATTCTCTCTCCTGTACGCCCTACACGAACAAGCGAGCGGCGACGTTGCCTACCCATCGATGAGAATACTGAAACCCATAGCAGCACAACATGTTATCGGCGTGTGACGGAGTAGCCACTCGGCAGGCCGCAGCCGAACCGCTACCCTCCGCGCGCACGCGCGAGGGTGCGCTCCCCGGCGGCCTTCCGGCTCACCGGACCACGCCCCTCGCGTCGCGCGAACCCGCAGTTCGGGCGCCGGAACGACCCGATGCGTTATCCCGCCGTCTCCCCGATCCAGACCGAGGAGAATGTTCGGAGGCCCCGAAACGAAGCCTTGCGAATCGAATCGGCACCCGAATCTCGTTGTTTCCCAACCGATGCCGAGAGCTGGAGGCAACCGAGCAGACACCACCCTGGCAGTCGTCACCGCCACGGCAACCCGTCTGGATATGGAACCTTCGGCTTCCCACGAATTTCGATCGGCGCTAATCGTTCCGACGCCCTTCCAGCCGAGCCCGAAGGGCATCGCGACGACCAGTGGTCACATCGGCCCCCGCAGACCGACCGCCGCTCGAACAGTGGACAAACCATCGGTCCGCTTACATACTTATAGTCGGTATAAGACTTTCAGTATGTCAATGTAGTCAGGTATGTCGAGGAGTGGCGATGCGGGAGTCCGGGCAGAAGACCTCCACGTCGCGGGCCTCGGGCGTCGTCGTCCGTACCGATAGGTCTCGGGGCGTTGCCGGGAAACTGTGGGACGAGCATCCACGGCGTGCCATGGATACCTTCGGTCAGCAGCTGGCGATGGGATATTCCTTGACGGTCGGGGTGGCCGTCGCGCTGGTGCGAGGGCGGTTCAACTGGCGGGAGTTCGTCAGGCAGTGCTCGTTCATGGCGAGTGTGTCGGCGATTCCGACGATGATCGTCGCGGTTCCCATGGGAGTCGTGGTGTCGTTGCAGGTCAGTATGGTCATTCGGCAGGTGGGGGCGGATTCGTTCGTCGGGTCGGCGGTCAGCATCGGAGTGGTGAAGCAGGGAGCGCCGCTGGTTACTTCGATCATGGTCGCGGGGGCGGTGGGGTCGGCGATCTGCGCGGATCTGGGAGCCAGGACCATCCGAGAAGAGATCGATGCGCTGCGGGCGATGGCGATCGATCCGGTCCAGCGGCTGGTTTCGCCTCGGATGGTCGCCGCGGTGCTGGTCAGTACGATGCTCTGCGGGTTCGTGGTATTCGTCGGTTTCGTCGCCACCTACGGGTTCTTCGTCTTCGCCCAGCACGGCGCCTCGGGGTCGTTCATTCAGGCGTTCGTCGGATTCGCGGACACCAACGATCTGCTGATCGCGCTGTTCAAATCCGCGTTGTTCGGATATTTCACCGCGATCATCGCCGGCTATCACGGACTGCATGCTCGCGGCGGGCCCGCGGGGGTGGCCGACGCGGTGAACGCCACCGTCGTCCAAGCCGCGCTCGTGCTGTTCGGCGCGAATGTCGTCATTTCGCAGATCTACAACATCCTTCTTCCGACCGAGGTGTGAAGACCATGGCATCGACCTATACGCCTGCGGTGTCACAGCCCGCCGCGGCGGTGTCGGCTCCCGCGCGCGGCATCGCTCGCATGGGGCATCTCGTCCACTTCGTGATCGCGTCCATCCTGGCCGTCCCACAAGCGCTGCGGTACTACAGGAAAGAGGTTTCCCGACTGACCGCCAACGTGACCTGGGGAAACGGGACTCTGGTCGCGGGTGGCGGGACCGTCGGCGTCATGGCCGTACTGTGTGCGTTCGGCGGCATGACGGTGGGTATCGAAGCGTTCAACAATCTCGACCTGCTCGGGCTCGGACAGATCTCGGGCGCCATCGCCGCGCTCGGCGGCACTCGGGAGATCGCCCCGCTATTGGCGTCACAAGCGTTCATCGTGCAGGCCGGGTGCCGATTCACCGCGCAGTTGGGCGCGATGCGCATCTCCGAGGAGATCGACGCGCTCGAGGCCATCGCCATTCGCCCGCTGCCGTATCTGGTGACCACGCGCATCATCGCCGTGAGCATCGCCGCCGTGCCGCTGTATGTCGCGGCGTTGGCGGTTTCCTACATTTCCACCGAATTGACGGTCGCGGTGATCGGTGATGTCGCGCCGGGCACCTACGGCCACTATTTCGACCTTTTCCTGGTGCCGACGGACGTGCTCTATTCGATCGCCAAACTGGTCGTCCTCGTGGTGCTCGCGGTGTCGATCCAGTGCTACTACGGGTATTTCGCCTCGGGCGGGCCGGAAGGGGTCGGGGTCGCGGCCGGCCGGGCGATCAGGATGTCCATCATCGTCACCGTGCTCGCGAATCTCGCTCTCACGCTGACGTTCTGGGGCGTCACAGCCGGTGCGGCGAGGATTTCGGGGTAGCGCAATGACACTCGCGACCGATTCCGAGGAAACCGCACTGGGCGGTGAGCTCGCGCAGCGGGTACTCACCGAGATGCACCGCGTAGTGGTCGGTAACCGGCAAGCGCTGCGCACGATGCTCGCCGCCATCGTGGCGGGCGGGCACGTGCTGATCGATGACCTGCCTGGGCTCGGCAAGACCCTCATCGCGCGATCGTTCGCGACCGTTCTCGGGCTGGAATCCAAGCGGGTCCAGTTCACGCCGGATCTGCTGCCCGCCGACCTGATCGGCTCGACGGTGTACAACGCCAACGGGGGCGTCTTCGAGTACCGGCCGGGACCGATCGTGACGAATCTGCTGATCGCCGACGAGATCAACCGAACCCCGCCGAAAACGCAGTCGGCACTGCTCGAGGCGATGGCCGAGGGGCAGATCAGCGTCGATGGCGTGACACGGCCGCTGCCGACGCCATTCCTGGTGCTCGCCACCGAGAATCCACTCGAGAACGAAGGAACCTACGCGCTGCCGGAAGCGCAGCTGGACAGGTTCGCGATCCGCCTGCGCCTCGGCTATCTCGACGCCGCCGAGGAGAAGACGTTGCTGCGCAGACGATTGCGGGGCGCGGATGTCTCCGCTCGTCCGGTCCTCGACGGCGCGCTGCTGTCGCGGCTGCGCGGCGCCGTGGACACGGTGAGCGTCGATGACGCGGTACTCGACTACATAGTCGCCCTGATCCGCGCGACGCGTAGTCACCCGAGAGCCGAAGTCGGCGCGAGTCCGCGCGCGGAGCTGGACCTGCTCGAGCTCTCGCGGGCGAACGCGCTGATCCACGGTCGCGATTTCGTCGTGCCCGAGGACGTGAAATCGCTTGCTAGCGTGACACTCGCGCACCGCATCACCCTGCGCCCCGACAGTTGGGTTCGCCGGATTCGCGGCGAGAGCATCGTCGAGGAGGTGCTCAGCCAGGTTCCCGCGCCGCGCGCCGATCCCAGCGGTTCGCACAGGAGGGATGCGGGGTTTGTCGCGAGTTGAGAAGGGTCGGGCATTGTGGCGCCGGAGCATTCGGGCGGCCGCGCTGCTTTCGACCGTGCTCGTACTCGTGCTCGGCTTGCGCGGACCGATCTCCGAGACGAGCGACGATATTCCGAATTCCGCTACGGCGCAGTCTATTCTGCCGCTCGCGGTGTTGGCGGCCATCGCCGTCGTCATCATCGGTCTGTCTGTGTCATCCTTCGCGGGCAACCGAGAGCGGGTCGCGGTCGCCGAGCAGCGACGCCGGACGCCGCGGAGCCGGTTACCTTTCCGGCGAATCATCGTGCTCGCCACCGTCGTTCTCGTCGCGACGGCAGCGGTGGCGACGATGAGTCTGCTACTGCCCGGCGCTCCCGTGGAACAGCGGGTAGATCAGGGCGCCGACTCGACACAGTCACCGAGCGGCTCGAATTCACCACCGCCGCAACAGGAAAGCCGGCAGCCACTGGACAACAGCGCGTTGCGCGCGCTGGGCGCGGTGGCGGCGGTCACGATGTTGGCGGCGCTGGTCGGCGCGGGCAGCGTCGTCATCCGCTCCGGCAGGCGGGCGGGCACGGCGCCGGAGGACACCGCGAGGACGGAAGAACGCCTCGCTCACGCGGCCCATCGCGCACAGACCGAGATTATCGACCGACGACAAGATCCGCGCGCGGCCGTGCTCGCGTGCTATCGCGCCATGGAACAGGAGTTCAGCGCCCTACCCGCGCTGTCGCCGCGTGCGTCGGATACCCCGTCGGAGGTTCTCGCGCGCGCGGTCGGGATCGGCATCGTCGGCGGTGACACCGCTGCTCGACTGGTCGCGCTGTTCGCCGAGGCCAGGTTCAGCACCCACCCGATGACCGAAGCGCATCGCGCGGCCGCGGGCAACCTCCTCGACGCGGTACTCGACGGCTTGGAGCCGGTCCGATGAGGTTCGACCGGGCGCTGCTCGTCGCATCGGCGCCCGCCGCGCTGATCGCCGCGCTCGGCGTCGCCACCGAGCACGGCGCGCTCGACCTGGCCCCGCAGGTGCTCGCGGTGGCGGCGGGCGCGATCGTGGCCGTGCCGGTCCTGGTACTCGCGACCAGTGCGACGCCATCGCGGGCGTCCGCACCCGCGACCGAGGACGATTGGGCTCGAGCCGAGGCGCGACGACGGATCCGCGCCGAGGCGCTGCTGCGGCACGTCGACGGTTCGAGGGCCGAATGGGATAGTCGAGTCAGACCGATGCTCGCGCGGGAATTCCGGTCCGCACTCGGTGATCGCGCTCGAACCGACAGCGCCGCAGCAGATCTCGGCCACGAAATACTCGGGCTCGAGCTGTGGCGCTGGGTTGACCCGGCTGCGGCCACCGTGACCGCGCGCGACGACGAAGGTCCGGGTCGAGAGCTGTTCATCCGCATCCTAGACCGGCTGGAGCGGCTGTGACCCCGGCTACTCGTCACGATCCCCCACACGAGGTCCGCGGTGGGGATCCGGCGCCCCCGTCCGCGGACCGGCGTTCGACCGCGGACACCGCGCGTTGCCATCCGACCACTTCGGCGATCTGCGCGGCGACCACGTCCGGTTTCGTGCTGGCTTTGGCGGTGGCGCTCGGCCGTTCGGAACTCGTGGTCTTCGCGGCGCCGCTGATCGGGCTGTTGGCGATCGGCTGGCGGACGCCGTCGATGACGGTGACCATGACGGTCTCTACCGGTGACGAGGCCATCACCTGCTTCGAGGGCGACACCATCGACCTCGCCCTCGATTTCCTCGTCACGCCGCGACCGGAAGGCGTATCGGTCACGGCGCGGCCGAGTCCGGTGCGCGGGCTGTCGCTCGAAACACGTTCGCGGACCGCGACATCGGCCACCGTCGAGGTCCGCCCGCACCGGTGGGGTCGGTACGCGATCCCCGTCGAGACGACGACGAGTACCGGCGGGCTCGGCGTCCTGCGCACCCGGCACGACCTCGTGGAGATCATGGTCTACCCGCGGGCGGAAGGGGATCGCACGGCGCGGGGCGTCTCGACACGGACCCGGATCGGTGCGCATCGCGCGCGGTCCACCGGCTCCGGCATGGATTTCGCGGATGTGCGCGAATTCGTTCCCGGCGACCCGCTGCGATCGGTGAACTGGCGTGCCACCGCGCGCCACGGTGCGCTGCGGGTCACCGAACGGCACCGCGAACTGGCCAACGATGTGGTGGTCGTCTTCGACGCGACGCTCGAAGGGGCGCACCATCCGTTCGAGCCGCTGGATCGCGCGGTGCGCGGCGCCACGGAACTGATCGGGTCGGCCTTGCGCGCCGGAGATCGCGTCGGGCTGGTACGAATCGGCGATATCAGCGGCTGGTGTCCCGTGCGCGGCGGTCGCGGACAGTTCTCCGCGACGGTCTCGGCGCTGCTGAACCCGGAGAGCGAAACACTGACGAGGTTCACCGGAACCCTTCCGCCGCGCGTCGCGATATCCGCCGACACGACGGTCGTCGCGTTCTCCGGCTTGTCGGACAGCGGATTCACCCTCGCGCTGTTCGAGTTACGCAAACGCGGTCACCAGGTGATCGTGGCCGATGTGATGTCCGACGCACTTCTCGACGATCACCCGGACCCGCTGGTCGCCCGCCTGTGGACGTTCGAACGGATCGGCCTGCACCGGGATCTGGGCGCCGCAGGCATCGAAGTCGTCGACGGCGGGTCGCCACGATGAGACCGACCGTTCTCGCTACCGCGACCGGCGTGACCGCCATGTGCGGGGCATGCGCTGTCCACGCGACACCCTTCGGATTCGGCTCGGCGGTGGTTATCGCCGTACTCGGACTGCTCGGCGTGCGCAGCGCGTGGACGGCGTGTGCGGCGGTGCTCACGACTGCAGCAGCTCTCGCTGTCCTGCGCTGCGATACATCGGCGGCGCTGTTGGCCGGACTCGGCGCGACCGTCTACCTCGTCGGTTCGCGGACGCGGTGGACGGAGGGCCAGAATCGCGAACTGTCGACCGGTCTGATCGGGGCGGTTGGATTCGGGGCGGCGGCCGCGACGGTGGCCGAAATGGATGCGTCGCTACCGTGGGTACATGCCGCGGTACCGGTAGTGGCGGTGATCGCGGCGGTTGTGCCACTACGTCTGGTGCGAGCACGGTCGATGCCCCGTCTCGAAGCTCGGCGCGGCGCGGACACGTCACAGTGACGACAGCGCGACCGTAGCGGGGGACGAGTTCCGCCACGGTCGCGCTGTCGATGTGAAGGTGGCGCTCAGCCCGGCTCGGGCCGCGCCGGAACCGCCGGTTCGGTCGCGGTCAGCGCCATCGACCGCTGCTCCCGTTCGGCCTCCTCGGCGGTGAGGGCCGAACCCGCCATCGCCCACCGCAGCAACGGCGGCGCCATCATCGAGGTCACCACCGCGACCAGGATCAGGATCGTATACGCCTCGGTGCCGAGCACCCCGAGCCGCAATCCGACCATGGCGATGACGACCTCGATGACGCCGCGAGCGTTCATACCGGCGCCGAGCGCCACCGACTCGCGCCGCGACAGTCCGCTCGACGCCCCGCCGATCCACGCGCCGACGAACTTGCCGACGACCGCGACGAACACCGCGACGAGCGCGGCCAGCAGCAGCGGACCCGTCACCAGCGTGGACAGATCCATGCGCAAACCCGCGGTCGCGAAGAAGATCGGCGCGAGAACGCCCATCACCACCGTGTTCAAGGGAGCGAGCGCATGCAGCCGGATGCCGCTGGAGCCGATCAGCACACCGCACAGGAAGGTGCCGAAAATGGCTTCGAGCCCCATCGAGTGCGTGGCGGCCGCACCGCCGAGCAACAGCACCGCCGCCACCGCGATCACATTCGTCGAGTCACCCGTGGCTTCCGCGCGCCGCATGATCTGCCGGACCAGCGGCCTGCCGAGGGTCAGCGCGAAGGTGGTGACCGCGAGCAGCCAGCCCAAGGAGGTCAGCACCGTCGCGATGCCGAGGCCGTGCGTGGCGGCGGCCGCCACGACCGACAGCAGCAACCAGCCGACCGCGTCGTCGACCATGCCCGCGGTGAGGATGAGCTGCCCCACGTTGCGGTGCGTGAGGTTCAACTCCATCAGCGTCTTCGCGATGACCGGTATCGCCGAAACACACAGCGCGGTGCCGATGAACAGCGCGAACACCCACTCGTCGGTGCCATCGGGACGCAACGGCGACGGTGCGAGGACGCCGATGCCGATACCGAGCGCCAAGGGCACGAGCAGACCGGCGAGGCTGACCTTCGCCGCCGCGGGCAGTTTGTGCCGGAACCGCCCGAGATCCAACTGCATTCCGGCCAGCCCGACGAGCAGCAGCACCCCGACCTGACCGACGGCGTCTATCAGGTGCTGTTGCTCGGGCTCGGTCGGAAACAACCAGTCCGACAACGACGGGGCGAGATTCCGCAGCAGCGACGGTCCGAGGACCACACCCGCGAGGAGTTCACCCACGATCCTCGGCATGCCGCACCGCATCGCGAGCGCACCGAGCGCGCGCGCCGCGAGCAGCAGCACCAGCAGTTGCACGAGGAAGATCAGCAGACTGTGCGCGGAAATGGTCGCGATCGGTCCGGCGGCGAGATTCACCGTCTGCCCCCGCTCATCGACGCGCGATCCGGGCGCCGATCCTGCGCCAGTCCCGGTTGCGGATCGAGATCAGGTCGCGTGTCGCGTGGAACGCGGTACTCGCACCGTGGCGCAGTTCGGCGCCGTAGAAGGCGCCGGACCTGCTGAGCACCTCGGTCAACCCGTGCTCGAAGTACCGGCCGCGCACCTGCTCTGGGCTGCGGTATTTGCCCCAAGCCAGGACCCGGGCCATGGGGATCAACGTGAGGGACGTCGCGGGTGAGCGCACCGTCGGGTCCAACTGCTTCCAGCTCGACGGCACGAGTCCGCTCTCGCGCAGCGCGCGATAGATACGCGCACAGGCCTCGTCGGTCTCGATCTCCTTGTCGCGATAGTCCTGGATGGCCTGAGACGCCGTGCGGAACATCTCGGCGACCGCCGGATTGTCCTGGCCCTGCACGCCGCGATATGGCGCCTGCTCGAGGGCGGAGAACACCGAAGGGTCCTTGCTGCGGTCGAAGGCGAACAGCGCCTCCATCATGCCGTTGCTGCCGTAGAGGGTGTTGATGGTCCAGACGCGGAACCACGCGTTCCACAGCTCGAAGCTGTCGAACGAGGTGTAGTTGTTCCGAACCAGCGTGTCGTAGTAGGCGAAACTCTTCTTCACCAGCGTCTCGACGTACTCGAAGCGCTTGGTGTCGAAGTCGCCGGAGCGCACGGCGTCGATCAGGCGGTGCGCCAGCGAATGCACGGCCGCCGCGGTGACCGACAGGCCGCTGGAGGTGAGCGGATCGATGAAATCGGAGGCGTGCGGGAGCAGGCACCAGCGATCACCGACGACCTTGCTCGACTGGAATTGGACCCGCCCGGTCCGGACGATCGGCCGCACCGGCCGCGCGCCGTTCATCTGGCGAGCGAAGGTCGGAAACCGGTTGACGTGCGCCCAGAACTCCTCCTCCGGCGTCTCGTCCTCGTTGACCGGATACCGGTCCATATCGAGCGCGATACCGATGCTGCACAGGCGATTCGTGGACTGCGGGTGGTTGTCGAACGGGATGACCCACACCCAGCCGCCCTCGAACAGGTGGTGCAGCGTGCCGCCCGCCAACGGCTGCGGCATCTTGTGTTCCCGGCGCGGCGGAGCGACCTTGTCGAACGGTTCGACACCGACGAAATGGCCGTACAGGGTGCGCGTTCGGGTCTTGTATTCGGCGGGTTCGACCCGCAGGCTCAGTTGCTTGCCGAGCACGCTGTTGATGCCGCCGGCGTCGATCACGTAGTCGACGCGGAACTCGCCCTTGTCCACCGTCACGATGTCGGCGCCGTCGTCGTCGAAGCGCACTTCGCCGACGAAGGTGTGGTTGTATCCGGTGGCGCCGTAGGACAGCGCCAACTGGTACGCCCAGGCGTCCACGTCCTGGCGGTAGTAGTGCACGTCGGGGCCGAGCGGTGCGCTCAGCGCCGGGAACTGGGTGCATTCCTGCGCGCGGAACGGCTCGCCCTCGCGGTGCCAAGCGAAACTGAAGTTGCGCTTCACGCCGCACGCGCTGCTGATCTTGCGCCGCACCGAGCCGTAGGCCGCCATGTCGGCGATCTCGGGAACGTCGTAGCGCGCGGCCAGGATTCGCAGGCCGAGGGTGGTTTCCGGAATGGTCGACTCGCCGATGGCGAAGCGCGGATGACCGCCGCCCTCGAAGATCACCACGCGTACCCCGTGGCGGGAGAGGATAGCGGCAAGCATCGAGCCGCCGATGCCACCGCCTACCACCGCCACGTCGAATCGACGAGATTTCCTGCTGCTCATGTCTTCCTATCTCCTTCGATCGATGCGGACGACGCCGCTGTCGTGGCTTGGGGAGTCGAGCGCGCGATCCCGCGCGCGGCCGAGTCGGGCGAGGTACAGGTCGAGCAGGCGCAGTACCGGCCGGATGGACGGCAGCGCCGGTGCGCGACCGCGCGGTATGGGGAACACTTCCGGCGCCGAGCCGTCCTCGGCGCCGAGCCGATCCGCCAGCAGCGTGCCCGCGTAGGTCGATGCCGCGATGCCGTGGCCGCGCCAGCCGACCGCGACCATCTCGCCGCCGCCGCGCGCGCCGATCACGGGCATGGCGTCGAGGGTCATGCCGATCGGGCCCGACCAGGCGTATTCCAGCGGTACGTCCCGCACGACGGGGTGCAGTGCGCGCACCGCGGCACGCAGATATTCCACATCCAGCGGATCGGAACCGTGCGCGCCGCGTTCGATCCGACCACCGCCGACCACGAGCCTGCCCTCGGGGGTGAGCCGATAGTAGGGCGCGAGATCGCCGATCTCGGCCAGCGGCTCGTCTCTGAGCCAACCGAGTTCGGCGAGTTGCGCATTGGTCAGCGGCACCGTCGCCGCGGCCTGCACCCGCATCCCGAGCACCCCGGTGCGGGAATTCGCGCCCGAACCGTTCACGGCGACGACCACCCGGTCGGCGAGCACCTCGCCCGCATCGGTGCTGAGTCGAATCGGGCCGTCGCCGTGCCGGATCCGGCGTACCGGGCTGTTCTCGTGGACGGTGGCGCCGAGTCGCTCGGCGGCGAACGCCAGCTGGGTCGCGAAAGCCGCCGGGTCGACCGTCGCGGCGGGTGCGTATCTGAGCCCGCCGAGACTACGCCCCGCGCCCGCGGGCATCTCGTCCGCCGCGACCACGGTGAGCCGCACGCCGAGCGCCGCGGCGGCGGCCGATTCCCGTTCCATCGCGATCCTGGCGCGACGGTCACGGGCCACGAGCAACTGGCTGCCCGGTGTCAGCCCGCAATCGATATGGTGGCGCGCGCAGAGCGCGATCACGTGCTCGACCGCCCGTTCCGACCAGATGTGCAGTGCGCGTGCGCGTTCGTCGCCGTACCGTCTGCGCGCCGTGCGCAGAGGCGGGCCGATGCGCGGGCCGACCAATCCGGTGCCGCGTCCACTCGCGCCGCTCGCGACCCGAGCGGCTTCCAAGACGACCACGTCGCGATCGGGATGCCGTTGCGCCAGCCGCAGGGCGACCGACAGACCGGTCAGACCGGCACCGATGACAGCGGTATGGCAGCGGCGACTCCCCGACACCGGTGCGCGGTGCACGACGGGAACCTCCGGCCGCCACACCGGAACGCCGACCCGGAGCGTCCGGGTGACCTCGGTCATCCGGCCCTCACAGCGCGTTGGTGGTACGGGCCAGGCACCACGCGTCCCGCAGGCGAAACCGCTTGGGAAAGGCCACGTATTCGGGAGTGACCAGGTGCGGGCGCCACTTGAGCTTGAACGAGAGCGCCGAATCGGCCGGGTAGAGGGCGCCGCCGTACTCACGGATCGAGTTCAGCGCCAGCCCCACCATCCGACTGCGGCCGTTCGCAATCTCGTGTTCCGCTTCGAGACCGACGAAGGGCGTGAGTCCGAGATGCAGCCAGCCTGCCCCCTCCCGGTACATCTTCTTCGCGGCGTCGGAGAACAGGTGGTCCGCGACACCCGGCGGCGTGTCGGGCAGTCGCCGTTCCAGATCCGCCAGCCAGCCGTGTTGCCGACCGTAGACCGGCGAGAAACTGAAATAGGCGATCAGCCGCCCCTCCAACTCGGCGACGAACAATTTCCGGTGTTCCTGCATCGGGCCGCCGCGCTGGCCGATGAGGAATCGCAGTTCCTTCGTGTGTTTGCCCTTGTCGCGCAACCATGCCGCATCGATGGCGTCGAGTTGCGCCACGAATCCGGGGTCCGCCGAGCGTTCCCGGTCCACCTCCGACACGGTGACGCCCGCCTTGCGCGATCGCGCGACCATACTGCGGGTCTTGCGGAACTTGCCGCCGATCAACCCGAACTGGGACAGGTCGATGCTGTAGGAGGAGCCGAACTGGTTCACGACATACCCGTCCGCCGCGATCCGCTCGGCGTCCCCGCGCAGCAACTGCACCTTCAGCACCCGTCGCCCCGCCCGTGCGGCCGCCTCGTGGAAGGCGTCTTCGAGCGGAGCGCACGCGTCGGGCGACGCGATGGGACCGCTGAACTGCACCCAATAGCCACGACCGAAAGGACGGTAGGCGATGACGCCCGACAGACCTTCGGCCGCGAAATAGTCGTTTCCGGTGTTGAGGGCGAGAAATCCGGACGAGTGTTGCCCGTGCTCGCGCAGCGCGGCGTGCGCGTCGGCGACGGTCGCCTCGGCCGGTCCGCCGCCCCCCGATCGCGTCGAAGGGTGCTGCGTCGGTGTCAATTTCATGTTTCGGCTCCACATTTCGTCGTGCGCTCAGCGATGATTCGACCTAGTCCACGGCGCCGGTCAGTCGCCCGAAGGTCCGGTCGTGCCAGATCAGCGGCTTCCCCTCGGTGACACCGACCGCGGCCAGCTCGCCGACGATCAACACGTGGTCGCCGTACCGGCGCGCGTCGGTGAGAAAGCAGACCGACCAGGCCAGCGTGTGCCGAAGCACGGGGACGCCGAGGATGTAGTCGTGCTCGTGGCTCTCGAATCGGGAGCCGGTCGGCGAGGCGAAGTCCGCAGCCATCTCCGCCTGTTCCTCGGTGAGCAGATGGACCGCGAACGTGCGGGCGCGTTCGATCGCGGCGAGTGTGTAGGAGCCCACCGAGAGCCCGGCGACGACCAGCGGTGGATTCAACGACAGCGATGTCACCGTCGACGCGGTGAGGCCGACCGGGCCCGTCGCGGCCTCGGCCGACAGGATGGCGACACCCGCCGCCAACTTCCGGTACAGGTGCAGGCACCGTTCGGGTGCGGGTGCGGTGCCGCGGTCCGCCTGAACCAGCATCAGATGCGCTCCAATGTCTCGGCGCCGCGCGCGGTTCGATCGGTCAGCGTCCGCTCGAATTCGGCGAAGGCGGGCAATTTCTTCGGCTCGAACGGCGCGTAGAAGGTCCTCATGAAGTTCCCGAACAACGCCCGGTCACCGCAGAGGTGGATCGGCACGACCAGCAGCGCCCATTCGAATCCGTACACGAGCAGCCAGAGCCCGACCACGACGGATTGCGTTGTGACACTGTGCATCACGTTGTACAGGACGTAGTAGACGCGCGCGACCTCACCGTCCTCGGACCGGTGATGGGCGATCAGCCCCGGCAGGTAGCCGATGACGTCGATGTAGGCGAACAGGAAGATGGCCGGTAGCCAACGGACTTCATCGAGATGCAACGCGAACAGCGCCAGCGACACGGCGAGCCCGACGCCGTACTCCAAGCGGATCAGTCGGTGGGTCGTCTTGCTCTCGAAGCGGTTGAGACTGTCCATTTCAATCCCTCGGTAATGCGATGCGAACTCAGCGAGTCAGCACGCGAGCCGGTTCCTCGGTGACGCCGACCTTCCGCGCGACCGCCGCCTCGACGGCCGGATCCCCGATCACCGTCGCGCCGCCGAGCAGCGAATAGACGATGATCGCGATCCCCTCCTTCAGCACTTTGGTGGCGATCGGGTCGAGAATCCCGGTCAGACTGGGGATTCCGAAATCGAAGGTCGCCTCGAAACGAACACAGCTGCCGTGGTTCACGGGGGTGACGGTCCAGGCGCCGCGGAACATGTGGAAGTCGCCGGATAGCTGCTCGAATACGATCCGGCGCCGATCCGGCTGTACGTAGTCGATTTCCGACCAGCGCAGCGGGCCATTGCGGAAGAAGACCTCCCAATCGCTGACCAGGTGCCCGTCCTCCCTGGTGCGGACGGTGACGTCGCGCACCTCGTCGACGAGTCCCGGGTAGCGCTCGAAATCGCTGATCCGGCTGAACGCCTCGTCCGCCGAGACGGTTTCGGAGCGTAATTCGATGTGCAGACTTCGCATGGGTGAACCCTTTCTACCGATTGCCGTACTGGGCGGTGGCCCGTGCGGCCACCTCGAAGCGGTTCAAGAAGAAGTCGACCTCGTTGTCGCTCAATACCGCTGGTGGCGTGAAGCGCAGGACAAAATCAGAATTCATCGAAAGATTGGCCACGACATTGTTTTTCACGAGCTCGATGAGCAGCTCACCCGCGACGCCGGGCTCGGCGATGTCGACGGCGATGAGCAAGCCGGAGCCGCGCACCCGGGCACCGAGGTCGGACAGATATCGGTCGACGATGCGCGTGATCTCGCGCAACAAGATCTCGCCGAGACGAGCGGCCCGCTCGACCAGGCCGTCCTCCTCGATGGCGCGCAGCGCGCCACAGACCGCCGCCATCGCGATCGGCGCACCCGAGAACGTCGAGGTGTGCAGCAGCGGGTCGCGATCCAGACCGCTGAACACCTCGTCGGTCGCGATCACGGCCGCGACCGGCATCACCGCTCCGCCGAGTCCTTTGCCCGAGAGCAGAACATCGGGGCGGATCGACTCACGCTCGGCGCCCCACCACAGACCGAGTCTGCCGAGGCCGGTCTGCACCTCGTCCAGCACGAACAGCGCGCCGTACTCCGCGCACAGCGATTGGACGGCCGCGAGATAACCGGGTGGCGGCAGGACGACCCCCGCCTCGGCCTGAACCGGTTCCAAGATCACGCACGCCTGTTCGGGATGCTCTCGGAGCACCGCGGCCAAGGCCGCGGTGTCACCGAACGGCACATGCGCGACATCGGGCAGCAGCGGCCGGAACGGATCCTGGAACACCGATCGGCCGGTCACCGAGAGCGCTCCCATGGTCTTGCCGTGATAGCCGCCGACGGTCGAGATCAGAAACGGACGCTGGTTGAGGCGCGCCAATTTGATGGCCGCTTCGGTCGCCTCGGCGCCGGAGTTGCAGAAGTGCACCCGGTTCAGGCCGGGCGGGGTGGTCGCGGTGAGCATCTGGGCCGCCCGGCCGAGCGCGGGTTCGAGAAACAGACGGCTGCTGATCGGATGACTGTGCAGCTGCCGCTCGACCTCCGCGACGACGATCGGATGCCTGGCGCCGGTGATGAACACGCCGTAGCCGCCGACGTTCAAGAAGTGCTGCCCGTCCGCGACGGTGATCCAGGCCCCCTTCGATTCGACTTCGAGGTGCCCGCCAAGCATGTCGGCGAGCCGCGCGCGACCGCTGCTGAGGTTCCTGCGATAGGTCGCGGCGACCCGGTCGTAGTCGGAGGTGAGTTGCGTCTCGGTCATGATCGATTCCTCACTTGATCCGGAACACGGCGCCGGACAAGCTCGCCACCAGGGCGTCCAGACTCGACACCCGCGAAGGTGGATGGAAGCGCACGCATTGACACGCGGCCGACAGATAGGCGATGTCGGGCGCGGAGATGAAACTGACGCCACCAAGTGCCGCCACCGCCTGATTCGCGGCATCGACGATCGCGTCCTCGGCGCCGTAGCGCGCGATGGTCGCCTTGGCCAGACTCGCGTTGTCGGTATCGCCGTCGGCCAGCAACCGCCCGACGCTCTCCAGCAGGATCGCCGCGGTCTCCACGCGGATGCCGAGCTCGGCCGCGCGCTCCTGACTCAGCTTCGGCTTCGCGAAAGCACGCCCGACCAGCGCCGAGGCCATACCGAGGTAGCAGGAGGCGATGATCATCTCGAACCACATGAACCCCACGGTCTGGAGTTCGTCCAACTCCCCCTGGCCGCCCACCGTCGCGGGCATCACCAACTTCTCGTCCACGAAGACGTCGGTCAGGCGCACCTCGTCGCTCTCGGCGCCCGCGAGTATGTCGGTCCCCCAGAACGGATGGATCGAGACTCCCGGCGCGCCCGCGGGCAACAGCAGTACGACGCTCTCCCGCCTGCCCGCGTCGTCGACCACCGAGATTCCCGCCGACAGCAGGTCCATGGATCGAGACAAACTGCACGGCCGCTTGGAACCGTTCACCACGATGCCGCCCTCGACGCGACGACCGGTGACCGTGGAATTCAGAATGCCCTGTCCGGGATTACCCTCGGCGAACGCCGACGCGATCAGCAGATTCTGATCGGCGACGCCTTCCAGCAGCGCCCATTCGAGGCCGCTGGAACGCAGACTGTCGGCCAGGGTGAAAATCGTCGCGACCGAGAAATGGTGCATGGCGGTGGCAACGGCCAGCGAGGGCGCCCGCGCGCTGATCGCCCTGACCACGTGCACCGCGTCCACCGGCCCGACTCCGATGCCGCCGTAAGCCTTGGGGATCAGCAGCGCGGGGCCGCCGTGGCGGCGGAACAAGTCGAGCGCCGGGCTGCCGGGACGTTCCAGATCCGCCAGCGGTATCGCCGACAGCGCGTCGAGGAGTCCGGGCAGATGGGTATCGCAGATCGCGTCCGCGAATTCGAGACAACGCATGGTGTCGGAAATCTCCTACCGGTATTTGGGCCGCGCCTGTTCGGCCACGATGGCTACGCCTTGCAGATGCGTGGTGCGCAGGCCGGGATAGTTGGCCTCGCCGAACGCGCCGCCGGTGAGGCCGGTGCCCCCGTGTGAGGGCAGCGCCGCGCCGAACGCGATGTGCGAGTCGTTGAACTTCAGCAGGCCGCCGTTCACGATGTGGGCGAGCAAATAGTCGACCACCTCGGGGTCGCGGGCCCAGAACGAATTCCGGAGCCCGTAGAGATTCGAGTTCACGAAGTCGACGACGGCGTCGAGCAGAACCTGATCCTCGGCGGGTTCGGGCACGATCACCGGCAGCAGCGGATAAAACGTCTCGTGTCGCACCGCATCGAGTTCGCGCGAATTCTCCAGTCCATTCACGCGAATGATCGTCGGCTCGAGGAAGAAGCCCGCAGAATCCTGCGTCCCGTCCAGCGCCAAACCGTTTCCGCCCGCAACCACCGTCGCGCCCTTGGTGACCGCGTCTTCCAGACAGGCAAAGAATTTGTCGTGGCGCAACACCGGCGACAACAGCACATCCGATTCGTCGGGATAACCCACCCGAAGACCATCGGCCGCTCGGACCAGTTCCGCGAGCAATTCTTCGGCGATATCCGGATGAACGATTACCTGATTCGGAATCATGCAGAGCTGACCGGATCCGTAGAATGCCTCGATCAGCGCCTGGGCGACATGCTCGAGAACGGAATCCTTCCACACCACGACGACATCGTTGCCCGCCAATTCCAGAATGGGCTTCTTCCGCGCTTCGATGCACCGACGCTCGAATTGCATGCCGTTGCGCGAGCTGCCGAAATACATGATGTCATCCACTCGCGGACTGTTCAGCCAGGCGTCGAGCAGTGGCTCGGGATCGCCGCAGAGCGCGTTCAGCACGCCGCTCGGGGCGCCGATCTCGGCGAGTACGGGGGCGATCACCTCGTTGACCGCGAACATGACCCCGAGCGGCGCGGAGCGGGGAGCCCGCACCACCAGGGCATTTCCCGCGGCGATGCTGAGCGCGCCGAGCAGGGCGCTCGCCATCGGCGCGTTCGCGGGCGGGTTGAGGCACACCACACCGTCGGGCTGACGGCGCACGATGTGCCGCCGCCCTTCGACATCGAATTCACGCCACATCTGCTCGCGGAAGTAGTCGCGCGACTCCGGGCGACAGTAGGTGCGCATCCCGGACAATTCCCACTCGGCCAGTTCGCGGGGATGGCCCTCCAGGGTCAGCAGGTGCGTCAACTCCGCGCCGTACTCGTCGAATTTATCGGAGAGAAGTTCGAGAAAATCATCGATCCGCACGGCCAAGGGAAATGTCCGCCATTCCCGCGCCGCCGCGGCGGCCGCGGCCAACGCGACCGCGACGGTATCGCCGTCGGCTACCGCCACCCGACCGACGACCAGGTCGGTATCCAGATCGGGAATCGCGATTTCACCACTGTCCAGCCGCCGCTTCAGCGACAGGCTGGCGAACGAATCATCCAACATCGATCGCGGCTCGATCACGTGGACCCATTTTTCGCCGTGGACGTTCTGACCTGCTATGTAACTGCCGTAGGTATAGAATTTCGACGATACGACGGCATTGTCTAGCGCATCGGCTGTCATGTAGCCCCCAAGAAACTGACCGCTGGTGGCCGGTGCGACCGACCGGCCCGACGACATGATCCGAATGATCATGTCGTCAGCCAGTGTCGATCACGGGAATGAAAAGCCTCTGAAAGTCCCGATGCGGCGATTTCGCTGGAATTTCATTATCCCCCGGCCTGCCGCATCACATCGCATTCAGTTACCGCAGAGAGTAGCGGCCGAATTCCGCTCGCGCGTAGACGACGTGCGCGACGGTCGCGGCGATTCCACACGCGAACAGCACCGCGATGGACAGCACCGACATGGCGGTCGAACCGGACATACGCGACGAGTCGAGCCCCGTGAACACATAGCTACCCGGAACCAGCCGCATGCCGGGCGCGCTCGCACCGAGATCATCGACATCGAAGACCACCGCCGCGGCGATCAACGCCACCACGGCGACCACACCGATCCGCCCGAACAACCGCCAGGCCGCGGCTGTCGAAGCGATCGCGGCGAATACGCAGGTCAGCGCACAGACGAACAGCAGCGGGCCGCCACCGTCGATGAACAGATACGGGACGAACGCCAAGGCGAGACCGAGCAGCCCGGCCGTTGCCGAGGCGGCGGCGCCCGCCCGCCCACGAGCCCAACCCCCGCGCTCGAGGCGCTCGGCCAGCACCGGTCGCGCCAACGCGATCGCGAGGCCGCCGAGCAGCAACGCCGACATCGCGCGCAGCAGATCCACGTTCGGACCGGGATCGGCCTGCGCCGCCGCGGTGACGGGGCCGTTGCTCAGCCGTTCGGCGGTGGCGGGCGAGGTGTCCGGCAGCCCGTTCACGCCGGTGTTCAGCGAGATCACCAACTGCGCGGTGACCGCCTTCAACTGCTCCAGCTGTTCGCGGATCTGGCCTTCCATGGTCGGCATCAGTTGTTGGGCCGCGTCCAACTGCACCATGACCTGATTGATCGTCGTGTCCCCGTCCCGCAGGAGACCGCGGATCTCGCCGAGCCGCGCCACGGCCAGATCCAGCAGCTCGACCACGGTGGTCCGCGCGTCGACCGGGCGACCGAGCAGCTGGGACATGTCCTGCAATTGACTGTCCAACACCTGCGCACCGATTTCGAGCGTGCCGATGCCGTCGGTGATCTGCCCGTCGCTCGAGCCGTTCACCATGGTCAAGATGCCGCTCAGTTGGTCGCCGACCCGCTGACCATCCGGTAATCCGCTGGCGCGCAACACATCGACGATCGGCCGTAGCACCGCACCCAACTCGGCCCGCGCCGTCGCGGTCGCCTCGAGCATGGTGTTGACCGCGTCCAGGCCGCTCTGCGCCGTCGAAACACCGCTCTGCAGGTCGCCGAGGGTGACGGTGACACCGCGCATGCCGTCGGCGAAAGTCGAGAGCCTGCCGGTCAACTCGTCGAGCAGCGTCGAATACTGGTTCATGGCCGCTACCAGGTTCTCCGCCTGCGCGACGAGCGGATCGGTCTGTCCGAAAAGCTGTTTCACGCTGTTGAGCACCTCGTTGACGGTGCCGTCGGCGTTCAGCGCGGCGGCCTTGAGCCCGGCTGCGGTCAGCGCGGCGACATTGAGGTTCGTCCGCGCCTTCGAAACCGAGACGAGCAGGCCCTCGATGCCCGCGCGCACCGACGCGGCGGCCACCGCCTGTTCGAGTCGGGTGTAGTCGGGATCCGCGGCGTCCCCACTCGGTAAGACGCTGACGCGGGTGTCGGCCGAAGCGCTCGGCTTACCGCCGCCCGCGCCCGGCCGCGCACCTCCGGTCGCGAACGCGTCCGGAATCGTGACGGCCGCGAACACGGTCCGATCGGCCAGTCCGCTCGCGGCTTCGGTCGCGCTCGTCACCTCCCAGCGATACCCGGAATCGGCGGTCAACGCGGTGGCCAGCTTGGCGCCCGCGGAGTCGGGTGCGGCCTTGGCGGGCTTGACGATCGCGACCGTCGGCCTGCTTCGGGCCGCCGTGCTCTCGGTGACGAAATGCGCGGCGACCGCCCCGCCGACCAGCGGCAGGATCATGACGAACAGCAGGACCGCGCGCAGCCCGAACAGGGACCGCCGACGAGTGTCGGAATCGTGCATGGGAACGAGAACCTCTCGGTGGTCGTCGGGCCGCCGGATCAAGCGCAGATCGGCGAGGTCTGTTGCAGACTCGCGGCGAGCCCACAGGACCACACCCGTTCGAGTTTCCATTTGCCGTCTTCCGCGATCAGCGGAACCTGGCTGTCGTTGGGCTGTCCGTAGAAACTCAAGGTGGCATCGGCGTTCGCGGTGCCGTCGCAGTAATCGGTGACGTTGTTGATCTTGACCGTGAAGCTCGCTTTGTTCAGCGCGTCGAGCATGCGGTTGAAGAAGTCGGGATCACCCGCACCGCCCTGCATCAGGTCCACTTTGTCGGCCGAACCGATATTCGGGTCCAAACCGCGCCGCAACAAGCCATCGAGATGGGCGACGGTCGGCGACTGCGGAAACTTTCCGCCCTTGGAGCAATCGGCGCCTGCGGCCGCGTCGGTCGCCTGCGCTGGTTGCTCGACCGCCTTCTGCTCACTCGCGCAACCAGCGAGCATCGCGACCGTCAGCGCGGGGAACAGGAGCGTCGAGACCACTCGTTTCATGGGATTTCCTTTCACCATGTCAATCTCTGATCATTTCTTTTTCCGCCGTCACCGTCACCGTCTCGCCCCGGCGCGGCTCGCTCGGCGCCTCCCGCCACCCGTGCCGCTCGTACCAGTTGCGAAGAACCGAGGGAGCCCACCAGTTCCATCGACCAAGCAGCGCCATCAATCCCGGCACCAGGAAACCGCGCACCAGGAAGGCGTCCACGACGATGCTCACCATCAGTCCGACCCCGAGGGCACGCATGAACGACACCTGCCCCGCCGAAAGACCGAGGAATACGATCACCATGACGAGCGCCGCGGCGGTGACGATCCGTCCGGTGCGGGCCAGCCCGAGCGCGACGGCTCGGTTGTTGTCCTCGACGGTGCGCCGCGAGCGCTCCCATTCCTCCTGAATTCGGGAAAGCACGAAGACGGCGTAGTCCATCGACAACGCGTAAGCGATGCACAACAACAGCACCGGCACGATGACGCCGGTATGGCCGTAGACCACGGTCCCGAGACCACCGAGATTCCCGTCCTGGAAGATCCAGACGACGACACCCGCGGCGGCCGATAGCGAAACCAGGTTGGTGAAAAGCACTTTCAGTGGAAGCACGAGGCTGCCGGTCATCAGGAACGTCAGAATCAGTGTGACCACGACGATGATCCCGAGCACCAGCGGAATCCGATTCGTGAAACCGTGCAGGTTGTCGAGATTGCGCTGGGTCATGCCGCCGAACAGGGTGTCGGCGGGCGCCGGAACCTCACGGAGCGCGCCGAGTTGCGCCTTTCCGGCATCGGAGTAGGGATCCCGGTCGGTCGTGACGGTCAGATAGGCGGCGTCGCCGCGCATGGCCGAGTCGAAGGTCGCCGCGCTGATCACCCGGCCGCCTTCGTAGATTCCGTTCGGCCCGGTGACCCGAAGCACCCCGTCCACTTTCGACAGTTCCATCGCGTAGTTGGTGACCGCGGACGGCGAGCGCAACCCGGACGGGAACACGACCTGGGCGGTGCCCGCGAAATTCTGCGCGAAGTTCGACCGCAGTACGTCACCGGCCTGTCTGGACAGGGTCGTGGTCGGCAGATTGCGGTCGTCGGGATAGGCCAGTTTCACCCCGAGGAACGGCAGGCCGAGCACCAGCAGGATCAGCAAGCACGCGCCGACCACCGCGATCGGGCGCCGAGAAGTGACGGCGGCGATGCGATACCACAACGACCGCTCCTCCGAACCCGCTCCCGGATCGGAGCGCCGCCCGAACGCCTTACGAATATCCAGCGCGTCGATGCGGTCGCCGAGCAGCACGATCAGGGCGGGCGCGAGTACGAGCGCGCCGATCAGCGATAGCACGACCGCCGTGACGCCGCCGTAGGCGAGCGACCGCAACAGGTACTGCGGGAATACCGCCATCGCCGCCAGGATCAGCGCCATCGTGATCGCCGAATAGGTGATCGTGCGGCCCGCGGTGTTCATGGTGGTGATCAGCGCGCGTTCCGTCGAGGCGCCCTGTGCCCGTTCCTCGCGGTAGCGGTTGATGATGAACAGCGTGTAGTCGACGGCCAGCGCGAGGCATACCGCGGTCGCGATATTGGTGGCGAAGACCGAGACGTCGGTCACCTTGTAGATCTGCCACAGCACCGCCGTGGTACCCACGGTGGCGACGAGCGCGACCGCAAGGGGCAGCAGTGCGGCGACCGCGCTGCCGAAGATCCAGACCAGCGCCAAGAAGGTGATCGGGGTGGCGATGGCCTCGAATCGAATGAGATCCAAACGGGATTGGCGCTCCACATCGCTGTAGGCCATGGCGGGTCCGCCCGCGGCGACGGTGACGCCGTCGGCGTCCAGCGGCACGGAGGTCGCCAGCGCGCGAGCGCGGTCCGGGGCGAGTTTGTCGCCCCCGGTGATCCTGGCGAGCACAAGGCCGGTTCGCTTGTCGACGCCGACCAGCGGTTCGGCCAACTGCTGCTGCGGCGTTGTCCAGTACGAGATGATCTGCTTCGCGTACGGGGATGCGCGCAGTGCCGCGACCAGCGCCTCACCGCGCGCGCGAGCTGCCGGGCTGTCGACGCCTGCGTCTGCGGTCACCGTGAAGACGACCGGCATCCCGCCCGCGTCGAACCGCTCGTCGAGTACCCGCTCGGCCCGCATCGATTCCGATGTCGGCACATCGAAGCCGCCCGCGGGTAGTCCGTTGATCGCGGGCAGCGCCAGCGCCACGCCGCCGAGTCCCAGAAACAGTGTGACCAGCGCGATCGCCCGTGGCGCCCGCAGCGCGAACCGAGCCAACACAGTCCAAACCACCGCAGCCCTCCCACCTTCTCACCGAGGCAGTCAATTGACAGACTCTGAGTCTGTAGCATACTTGCAGTCGCTCACCTGTCAAGGGTAGGCAGACTGCGGCGACGTCGCGGCGGCAGCAAAAGAAAACCGCAGCTCGATGCGGGTATCGAACTGCGGCACAGGCCCTTTCGGGCACGAGACGGGACGGGCGCCTAGGGGCTCGCGTCCGCTCGCAGACCTCGCAGCATGCTGAGCATGACGATCTCGACCTCACGCGAGGCGGCATCGGGATCGGCGGCGAGCGCGATCGCCAACGACGCCTCGGCCAACAGACGGAACACCATCTGCGCCGTGGTCTCCACATCGACCGGACGCAGCAGCTCGAGCCTCTTCAATTCCTCCAGCAGGCCGCGGATCAGCGGCAACGCGATCTCGGAATCGACCGCGCGCGTGCGCTCCTCGCCGAGGACACCGGTGACCTGGCGCAGCAGCGACCGAGTGTCGGGCTCGGCGGCGTAGCGACTCAGCGCGGTGCGCGCCGCGACCTCGGCCCGCTCCCAAGGTTCGAGATCGGGGGCGACGGCCGCCGCGGCGACGACGCTGATCACTTCGGTCGCCGCCGCCCGGTAGACCTCGGCGAAGACCTGCTGCTTGTCATGGAAGTGGTGATAGACCGCCCCCTTGCTGAGCTGCGACTCGCGCGCGATGTCGTCCACCGACGTCGCGTCGAAGCCGTTCTCGACGAACAACTTTCGCGCCGCATCGAGAATCGCCGTCCTCGTCAGCGCCGCGTACATGTCACGCCTGCTCGCCTTGACCTCGCCCACAGCTGATAGCATACTTACCGACTCGTGGTCGGTCTATGACCTTCAGTCGGTCAGTTGAAAGGAGTTCAGGATGGCGCGGTGTCGCTTGATGGCGCGGTGTCGCTCGTCGAGCGCGGCCCCACTCCGCGCGCCACACGGGCGCGTGGCCGCGAACTCGGAAAGGCCGAACTCGGAAACGCTCAGGTGGAGCCGGACGGAGAGCCGAGCGGACGGCACGCGATTCCACTCATCGCCTTCCGCATCCCATCCCCCGGACCGACGCCCAATTCGGCCAGCAGGAATTGCTCGGCCGACCGGTACGCCTCCACCGCTTCGGCATGTCTCCCTTCCTGCCGTAACGCGGTGATGAGATGCATTCGCGTGAGTTCGTTCAGCGGGTCGTCGATGATGAAGAGATTGGCGTTCTTGATGACTCGGCGGTATTCACCCAATGTGACCCAGGCTTCGAGAAGCGCCTCGCGCGCGGCGCGGCGCGCCTGGACCAGCTCCGCCGCCGCGGCGGCCGCCAGCGGCCCGTCGACCACATCGACGAGCGCGTCACCGCGCCACAAGCCGAGCGACTCCTCGACGATCGCGGCCACAACGAAGGGCGCCGACGGACTCAGATTCAAGGCGTGTTCCACGCGCTCGACGAAGCAGTGCGCGTCGACCGCGGCCCGAGGCACATTCAATCGGTATCCGGCCGAGGTCGACTCGAGCATGGCGGCGTCACCCGCGTGGTCGCGCAACCAACGCCGCAGGCGTCTCATGTGCGCGTGCAGCGTGTTCGCCGCGTTCCCGGTCGAGCGAAGGAGATCGAGCTCCTCGATCAACTCGTCTCGACGCACTTCGGCCCCCACGCGCAGCGCCAGCACGGCGAAGATTCCTTTGAGCTTTCGCCCCGGAATCGCCACCTCCATTCCATCGACTACCAGTTGAACCGGACCGAGTATCCTGAATTCGATTCTTGACATACGCACCAGACTTCTTTCGGCGAGGGCGGCATCCGGCGGCCAAGAATGTCAACCGGCCTCGTGGGGCTTTCGGATGTTCTCGCGCGCCGCACCGCCCCAATTCATCGATGTCACTTCTACGGAACAAACTAGGCCGAAAAGCCTGTCACTATATGCACATATTCCGCCGAGTATATCGGCGAACCCTATATCGTATTACCACCGCTTCGATCCGCCCGCATTTTCGGTACCCGACGCCGCCGCAGGCAGCCGCCACCGGACGGCGACACCACCGGTTAGCAGTACCGACCGTCAGGTTTCTATGTGGCCCGCACATCGAACACGACTTCGTCGGATTCACTCGCGCGCCCCCGGAACTGCGGTCTTCCCGATCGCGATGGCGGCTACCTATAAAGGGCCACCTTCGCGGCGGTCGACATATTTCCACACGATATCATCTATCACGCCATATCCTCGAGCCCCCTATGCCAAACAGACATTTCGGTAGGTTACTTGCCACGGTTTCGCCAGTCAAATCAGTACATACCATTTCCACCCCCAGGAGCGATAATCGACACATAGCCAGAAATACTGTAACCGTAAGTTATAGACGCTTTGAGATTATTTTTCGATGTCTTGACATTCCTCTCCAGAACAACTAGCCCGCGCCCCGGAACTCCCTCTTCACATCGCGGCGCGCGGCCCCTCGGACGCGGGAACCCACCGCACGTGCGGCGCCGACCCCCGGGTTCAGCACACCGGGACCTCGCACCCACCGGTGCACGCGTGTCGGCGTCGGCTCCGGATTCGTCCCGACTATCCTGCCGAGAGCAACGACACTCCGAAAGCGCAGGCGAGACGACTCGACGGGCGCGGACGGGCGCCGCGCGAAGACAGTACGGCCGACCGCGACCTTCGAGCCGTCGCCGTCGACCCGAGGACGACCCCCACCCGGAGGCGGACAAGTGACAGATTTCACATACGAGGAAGGGTCGCACACCTCCGACCCCGCGGACTTCGTCGAAAGGTTCGTCGACTTCTGGAACAGCCCTTCGCCGGAACGGATTTACGAGATCCTGCATCCCGATGTCGTACTCACGCAGCCACTCTCGCCGCCCATGCGCGGAATCGCCGCCGCGCAGGAGGAATTTCAGCGGATCTGGCGGTGGCTGCCGGACCTGCGCGCACAGGTCGACCGCTGGCGCGGCGATTCCGACCTGCTGTTCATCGAGTTCCGGCTGCGCGCGCACGCGGGAAACGAACTGATCGAATGGCCCAACATCGACCGCATCGTGCTCCGCGAAGGCAAAGCCATCGTACGCACGAACTACTTCGACCCGCTCCCGCTGCTCCACAAGGTGGTCCGCCACCCCCGCCTGTGGTGGTCGTGGTGGCGTTCGGGCGCCGCCCGCCCATGGCACACCGGACACCACATCGACGACTACACAGCCCTTCTACCACGCGAGCGACGGTGAACTGCCACCGAGTCCGGTGTGGAGAAGGAGCGGTTGGGGCTCAGGCTGTGGCGGAGTGGGCGGGTCGGACAAGGCCCAGTTGTTGCATCATTCCGAGCGCGTCCCAACATGTCCAGCCCTCGACCAGCTTGCCGTCTCGGAGGCGGTTGATGGTGATGCCTTGTACGACAGCCGGTTTGCCCGTCGCGTGCATTCCCATCATTTCGCCGTCGTTGGTGCCCGTCGCCGTCCAGCGGGTGGTCACGAAGTCGCCTTCGGCGATCTGCTCGTTGACCAGGAAGCGTTGATCCGAGAAAGCTCCGAGATACATCCGCACGAGCTTCTTCATGCCTTCCGGGCCGTGTACGTCGGCGTACGGGTTCTGCGGATCGTGGTCGATGTAGTCGTCCGCGGCCACCTCGTCGAATACCTCGAGATCTCTGCTGTTCCAGGCGTCGATGGCGCGCTTGGCGATGGCCTTGTTCTGCTCTGACATGGCATTTCCTACTGGTTGTGCCGAACCGGTGTTGGCTGTCGCCGCAGGCGGCATCCGCGCAGCTCGGCGTCGAGTACGGTTTGGCGTTCGGACCGTGAGGCCGTCGGTGACCTCGGTACGCGCGGCCCGATAGCGGGCGCTGCCATCACGAAAGATGCCCGTCCGCATGGTGTCGGCGGGCATCCGAATGCTCACCGAGCACAAACCTCCAAGCCGGTGTACGCAAAATATTGTGCGCCTTTTTCGCGCGGAAGGTAAGGGGCTCTCACCTATTGGCGAATACTCCGCAACCTGACTCACGCTCCTACTTGCGGCGTCCACGCGGGCGGCGAGGTCGACTGGAACGTGACGCTGCCCTGAAGGGCAGTACGGTGGGGCGACGTTCGGCGAGGTGCGCCCTTGCCACGGTGATCAATTCGTTCAGACCGACGCGGTCGGGGTGTCCGGACTGCTCCAAGGCGTCAACTATCTCCGGCGCCTGATCGTCCGGCAGGTCGGCGAGCATGCCGGTGACGGTGTCGGGGCCGTGCGCTTCCAGCAGGGTGATGAACTGCTCGGCCATTCCGCGCAGTCCTTCGTCCGGGTCGAGTTCGTCCATGGCGATCTCGCCGTCGTTTATCAGCAACTGCACGGCGATCGGGCCGATCTGGCGATCGGTGCGCAGCCCTCGCAGGAATGCGGATCGGTCGGGCGTGGCGTCGGCCAGCAAGTCGAGCATCACATATGCGCGGGTGCGGAACGGGCAGCCGCGCACCCCGTCGAGCAGCAGGGACAGACCGCGTTCGGGGCCACCGTGCGCGGCCAGCCAGCCCGCGATTTCCGCGTCGGCGGTTTCCTGACTGTAGTGTTCGGCGACCACGCCGAGCAGTTGGGCGGGTTCGGCTTCGACAAGCTCACCGACCAACGGCGCGTGCCTGCCTTCGCCGAGCAGGCGGGCGCGCACCGCGCGAGTCGCCAACGGGGTCAGCGAAATCAGTTCTACGGCAGCCACTTCGGGCGCGAGGGCGATACGCAGCCGGTCCCTGGCATCGGGCGGCAGCGCGTCGGAATCCCAGTCCGCGTCCAGATCGGCCCGGTACATCGGGTCGGGACGGCCGACGGTCAGTTCGACCGCGCCGGTTTCCGCCAGCCGGTCGAGCACCCGCCGCAGGTCCGTATCGATTCCCTGCCGCCAGCGGGCCAGGATCGCCGGATCGAGGTCGTCGAGGTAATAGAAGGCCGCGCACGCCGACCACACGCTTTCGGTCAGGCGGACCACCGGCATCGGCTCGGGCAGCCCGTACAGGGTGTTGAGCACGTCGGGCAGCACGTCATCGAGGATGCTGTGGAGCATCCTGGTGTGATCGGCCGCCCACGAAGCAGGCGGGATCAGCAGGCCGAGCGCGGGCTGGGCGTCGAACGCGGCCGTCCACAGCGCCAGGCCGTCGCGCAGCAGCGGCGCGGCCTTCGCCACGCGCACCAATCTGTTCTTGACGACCCGGACCAGCCGGATCTTCTTGGCCAGTTCCGTCAGATAGGTGAGACCGGGCAGTTCGGCACTGCTCTTGGTGCGGAAGACCCGGTCGCCGATGCGCTGGTCGACCCCGTCACCGGTATCAAGCAGAACGACCAGTTCGCGGGCATCGGCGAGGCGGAGATTTCCGGTGGTCGTCAGCGCTCGGCCATCACCGACCCATTCGACCAGGGCACGCAACCGGGCGACGATCGGCGTCAGGTCCGCGGTCGCCGCGAGTTCGGCGTCTCCCGCGAGTGACACCGGCAGTTGCAGCGGCATTCGTCCCGGGCCACCGCCCGCGCGGACCTGCCGCTCGGCGATATGTTCGAGCACATTTTCGTCGTAGTCGACACGACCGGCGTTCACGTCGTCGAAGAATTCGGCCATGGCGGGGCCGTCGGTCGGGTCGATGCCGCCTCGCATCGCCGTCATCAACCAGAACTTGGCCGGACCGAAATTGCTTTCATCGGCCATCGCCGTGGCGAAATCCGCGGCGGAATTCGTGAGCGCCGCGTCGACCTCGGGCAATGGGTCGCCGCCCGGATCGGCCAGCCCGGTCGAATGCAGGTAGCCGACCAGCACGCGCAGCGAATCCGGGATCTCGACCGCATCCGGTGCGCTCACCGACAACGCCCGCGGCGCATGCGACAGCAGGAATTCCTCGGCCAGGGCGGCGGTCCAATATCCCAGCCGTCCATCGACACCCTCGTGCCGGAAATCCACCGCGGCGGCCAGCGCGAAAGGATCGACCGATCGGCCCTGCTCGGCAGCCCAAGCCGTGCAGCGCCGAATCAGCAGGTCTTTCGCCGCCTCGAATGCGTCGATGTCTTCCGGCTCGAAGTGAGTGCGCACGGATATCGCGGTCCTTTGCTGATAGGAGTCGCGTACAGGCTATCCCCGCGGGGCGCGTGCGGTATGGCAAGCGCGTCGCGCCGACTGGGCCGTTGTCGTCGCGAGCTGTGTCACCGGCGTACGTTGGTTGCCTGCCGGAGACTTCGACCGCAGTTGGTCGGCCCGCGGGGGGGAACAAACCTCTGGACGGCCGAGCGCCCGGCTCGTAATTTCGACAGAGATCGTGGCGGGCCGCATCGACGTGCCGAAATAGATTGTCCGGTAGTCGAACCCGACTCGACTACCGGACAACGGAAGTAACGACCGCTGAAAGGTCAGGGCAGGACCTGCGGAACGACATCCGGGGCGACCGCGCCGACGAGCAAGCCGACCAGGGCGCCCTGGAGGGCGGGGCCGAGGATGCAGAGCGGGATGAGCGGGATGCCGACGATGGTGGCGGCGCACATGACAGCGCCGACGACGGCTCCGACCGCCGCGCCCGCCACGGCGCCGTTCGCCATCGGATTATGGTTTGCCGCATCGGGATTGGTGGCGATGTCCTCGGGGGCCGTGGCCGCGACGAACTGCTCGGCCTCGGCGACGACGGGCGCTGCCACCTCTTGAATCGCGGCTGGCTCTACCGCGATCACCGACTGCGAGACAACCGATTGCGCGGCAACGGATCCCGCCTCGGCGGAAGCCGCTCCCGCGCCCGCGAAGGTGACCGCGACCGCCAGCGGCAACGCGGCGACGAGAGCCCTACGACCGATTTTTCCGATAGTCCTACGCATGATTATTCCTGTCCTCCCGACCCCGGCGCGCACGAACTCCCCTAGCGCGCATAATGTTTCGCGTCGCGAATTGCGACGGGACAAGTTCTATCCGATTTCGGCTACCGAATCAAGTCCTTACGACACCGCGCGCAGACTTTGTGATCCCGCGACCGCAATCGACAAGCAAATAGAGCTTGCCGACCCCTGCGAACACAGTTCCCCCTGACGCGGCACGACCGGCAGCACAACCGGGCCGGGCTCCCTTCTGGGGAACCGGCCCGGACCGCACCGCCGAATCAGCGGGCGTTGCTCGTGCACACGACCTGGGACACCTTCGCGCCGCTCAGGTCGGAGGAACCGAAACTCGCCAGTGGCGCCGTCGGGGTGATCTCCGCCAGCCGCCGGTAGGCGGCGCGCTCGGCCTCGGACCGGTTCGGGCCGGACGCCGCGGCCACACCGTCGTCGCTGTAGACGAGTGCGCCGCAGCCGTTCGCCCACGCGATCATTACCGTGCAGTCGGCAACAGCACAGTTTTCGATCGCCGCCGCTTGCGCTTCGTCGTAGCTCGGCCAATCGACACTCGCACCGGCGGAGATGGCGGATGACCTGCCCGGTTTCGCGATCGTGGTGACCGACTCGTGTGCGGATGCGGCGGCCGAGGTGTTCGGGGTCGGGGATCGGGAGCGGGCGCGGGAGTGGGTGCTGCGAGTGGTCGCCGAGGAGGGTGAGGTCGCCGAGGCGTTGCCGCCGATCTTCGGGCAGCGCGATGAATCGGGGTGGTATCTGGTCGCGGAGAATCTGCTGGCGCTGCCGTTGGCTTCCGAGGTGGATCGGGGCGGGCATCGTCGGTGGGTCGCGACAGATTGCTACGGGTCATCGAGGCAGCATGTGATCGATCCGTATGCGCTCACGGGGGCCGAGTTGATCGAGCAGATCGCAGTGACCGTGCAGGCGGTCGAGCGGTTCCAGCGGTACGGAGGAGGAGATTCGGATCCGGTGGTGGCGCGCAGACAGCTCGTCGATGTGCTCGCGCTGAGCGCCCGTGCGGATCGGACCGCGCCGGACTGGTGGCGTTCGCCCACTGCCGCGGAGTTCTATTTGTCTGCGGGGCAGGATGATTCGATGTGCCTGCCGTGTCGTGCCTGCGACGGTGTGCGGCCATATACCGCAACGACATTCATGCATCGCGCGGCGGATCTGTTCGCGCTGCGGGGTATCGAACTCGGGACGAGGTGCCGGGCCGATCCTCTGCGGTTTCCACCGGGCGGACCGGCCGAGCAGCGACTGTTTCGCTTGCTGGCCAAGGACTCTCGCTTGTCGTGGCACAAACCGGATCATGTGCCGGCCGAGGATCGGGCCGAATGGTGGGTGTCGATCACGCCGGGACTGGCGGCGTCGGTGGCGTGGGAACCGCACGATCCCGCACGGCCGCTGGTGGTGCTCGGGCTCTGGGATGTCCGGCCACGGTGGCGAAAACTACTCGGGCGGTAGGGCGCTGGAATCCGCGCGCCTACCGCCCGAGAGCTACCGGCTCAGAAGCGACGGGCGCCGCTGAAAGGCATCGAGTCGAGATCGGACTCGGTGACGCCGACCCCGTAGGTCGAGGCGTGGATGACCTTTCCGTCGCCCGCGTACAGGGCGGAATGGCCGCCGCCGTAGAAGGAGACGAGGTCGCCGGGCCTGAGGTCGTCGCGGGAGACGGGCACGCCCGCGGTCAGCTGGTCGTAGCTGGTACGGGGCAGTTCGACACCCGCCTGGTCGTAGGACCACTGCACGAGACCGGAACAGTCGAACACATCCGGTCCGGTGGAGCCCATGTTGTAATCGGAACCAAGTTTGCCGCGCGCCGCCTCGACGGCGACCTCACCGGAGGTTTTCACCGGTGGCGGCATGAACTCGCGGGGGATCGGTCCCGTCGGTAAGAGGAGACTCTTCGGGGGGACCACGAAGAGCAGATTCGGCCAGCTCGCCTGTCCGGTGCCCGACCCGAGGTCGACCGAGGCGGTGGGGGTTACCGGTGCCGCGGGGGCGACGGCAGCTGGGGCGAGCAGATCCAGCGGTGGTACCGCGGCCGCGAGGGCGACGAGGGCGGAGCGGACGAGTTCATCGACCGGAACAGCCTGCGCGATTTGGGCCACAGGGGCGAGTAGGCCGGACGAGGGAGCGAGGGTGGGCGCGTTCGCCTGCGCTACCGGCGCGGCGAGCGCGCCGACCGAGAGAACCGGAGCGGCATGACCGATCGGCGCGGTGGGGGCGACGGCGTCGGCCGATTCAGCCGGCGCGGCAAGCGCACCCGAGGCGAACATGCCGACCGCAGGAACCGAAGCAGCGAGAGTCAGCGCATTCACCGCAGTAACCGGCGCGGCAAGCGCACCCGGGGCGAACAGACCGACCGCGGGAACCGGGGCGAGAGAGAGCGCATTCGCAGCAGCGGCCGGCGCGGCAGGCGCGACCGAGGCCAGCAGGCCGACCGCAGGAACCGGGCCAGCGAGAGAGAGCGCATTCACCACAACAGCCGGCGCGGCGGGCGCGACCGAGGCCAGCAAGCCGACCGCAGGAACCGGGGCGAGAGAGAGCGCATTCGCGGCAGCGGCCGGCGCGGCGGGCGCAATCGAGGCGAGCAGGTCGATCGGGGGAATCAGAGCGGCCGGGCTGACTGCGGTAGCCGGGCCGAACAAGCCGGTGGGGGTAGCCGAGGCGGCGGGGGTGGCCGGGGTGACCGAGGCGATCGCGGGGCGTAGGCCGGGGATCGCGGGGGCGCGGTCGTGAGTGCGGATGGAATCCGTTCGGGGGGCGAAGTTCTCGACCATCAAGGTGTCGGGCTGGTCGAGAGGGGCCGGGCCGAGTGGCTCGAGATGCCACAGGGGCGGAACGGATCCGAGCACGGTGGGTGAGAGGCCGATCGCGGAGATCAAGGAGGTCATCAGCTTCGGGTCGATGGTGATGCCGTGGAAGCCGGGTCGTGCGCCGAGGTCGACAGCGCGGCTCACCGGTGCGCCCCGGTTCGGGGGCGTGGGCGACTCGGCGGTGAGGTTCGGCTCGGTCACGGTGTGGGATGCGGGCGCGTCGATCGAGGCGGGGGTGGTCAGGTCGGACTCGGGTCCGGTCGTGTCACCGGGCTGGGCCGGATCGGCACTCTTCAGCGTCACACTTCGAGCCGCGATCGGCTTCGCGCCGCCCGTACTCGCACCACTCGGACCAGCGCCTTCGCTGGAGCGGGGCGCGGTGGATGTGCCGTCGGAGTTCGGTGCGGTGCCATCAGGCGTTCCGCCGCGCGGTGCGGGCGAGCTGTTGTTCGGTGTGGTGTCGGAGGGGCCGGTCGACTTCGGGGCCGGTGACTGGCCGTCGGGGTCCGTGGGGTAGGTGAATCCGGGGACGTCCGCGAAGGGGAAGATCTTGCTGAACTCCGACAGCAGTTCCGATCCGAGCGAGGGGACGCCACCGCGCTCGACTCCGGCGCCCGGTGTGGCGGGGGTCGGCTCGTCGGTCGGTGACGGCGGAAAGAATCCGGGGGCGACTTCGAAGCTGTAGTCGCTGAACGGCACCGTGAATTCGGGAAGCAGATCGAATCCTGTGCCCTGGGCTCCGGGATCCTTGGTCGTGCCGCCTGGGGCGGTGCCGGTTCGCGGCGCGGGCTCGACGTCCGGGGTGACCGCGAATTCTTCGGCGACCGTGACCAGCGGGATGACGTGCGCGACGGTCGGCTGCGCACCGAATCGCATTTCGGCGACTATCGGATTACGTGCCGGAATTTCGGATTTCGGAAATTCTATTCGACCAGGTGACGCTTTGAATTCCGGCGCAGCTATGGCGGGAAATGCGTTACGAAGGGGCAGAACGATCGAATCGGGAATTTCGACGGCGCCGACGCCGGGCACGTCGACCGGTTCGGCCGATGCACGCCCCTCGGTCAGCAGCAGGGTTCCGAGGGCGGCGGCTGCGACGCCGATCGTGAAGATGATCGTGCGGCGCAGCCTGCGAGTAGATCGGACGTCTTCGGGTGCTGCCATTGTTCGGTCCTCCGATGCTCAGATCGACGGCCGATGGCGGACGTTCGGTGTTCACCACGGCCTTCGAATTGTTTCGAAAAACATCACGGTGATCTGATCGGTCCAGCGGATCCGAGCGCCCATCTTTCGGCAGATCCCGGCGCGAAGCAAAGGCAAACACACCGAATTATGATAACGAACAAATAAAGAATTAACGACGGTAATAACATCGCTATTGTCGAGAAATTGCCCCGCGATGCAATGAATCGCGCCGCGGGGCAATTCCGATCAGACGGTGAGCTGCTCCTCGATCTGCTGGGCGAGCGTGCGCAGGCGCGCGGCGAATTCGCGCGCGGCGACGGGATCTTCCCCCGACCCTTTGACGACCCGCCTGCTCAACGCCGCCAGACGCGACTCCACCGTGGTGAACAAATCTGCCGCGCGCTCCCCCGCCCCGTCGCCGACCTCGCCGCGCAGCCACGCTTGCAACCGCTGCCGCACCTCCATCGCACCGCACCGTTCGGGCAGTACCGACACCGCTTCGCGCAGTTTCACGGCGGTGACCTTCACATCGGGGGCGTCGGCCAGCGTCGTGTACACGGCGACCGCCGCGTCCTCACCGTATTCGGCCGCCACCGGCAACAATTCGCGCACCTGCCCCTCGTTGATGGCGGGCGCGACCGGGTGCAGCCTGGCCGCCAACGGCCACGCGCGAATCAACTTGTGCGCGTACGACCTCTGCATATCCCAGCGCTGTTCCACGTAGTCGTCGAAATTGGCGTGCTCGCTGCGGTAGAGGCGGCCGTCACGCACGATCTGCAGCGCGCGCCCGGCCGCCCAGAACGCGATACGCAGACTGTCGATGGAGGATTCACACGCGGCGAGCTGACCTTGTTCGCGCGCGTCGAGCGGGCCGTCACCGCCGGATTCGGGCAGCGGCATGGTCAGCACATCGGGCGCTCGCGGCGCCTCGACCGGTTCCGCACGCCACCTGGCGTCCCGCAACGGCGACACCGCGGGCGTGTGTTCGGCGCTGTCCGACAACGGATTCGCCGCGGCGCCGATCGAACCCTTCCTGCGTTGGGGAGGCATCAGGCGGGCACCTCCACGGCCGCCCGATACGGGCTGACCAGCTCGTCGCCGACCTGCCGGTACTCCCCCAGATCCTCGATCGGATTCTCGGCGCCCTCACCGACCTCGCCGTCCGCGGCTTCGCGGTACCACTTCCACGCGCTGAGATAGCTGCCGAACACGTCGTAGCCCGCGTCCTCCAGATTCCCGCGCTGCGAACGATATTCGGTGGAGACGTTGACGCCCTTCTTCATGGTGACGGGCACCTTCGTCATGAGCACGCGCACGCGGATCTCGCGCCCGCTGCCCGCTGCGGCCTCCTCCGCGGCGCGATAGGTGCTCGGGACGCGCTTGACCTCCGACGGGCTCACGCTCGTCAGCAGGATCAGCTCGTCGCTCACCGGGATCGCGGCCTTGAAGATCTCCGCCGACTCACCGCCCGCGTCGATGATCACGACATCGAAGGATTTCGCGTTGTCGGCGACGCAATCGTGCACGTGCCGCGACGGGAAGGCGATGAGCTGGAACGGGACGCCGACCCCGGCGGCCGTCAACCGGCGATACCAGGAGTAGCCGGTCTGGCTGAGCGGATCGGCGTCGATGACGAGCACCCGCCGTTCGTGCACCTGCGCGAAATAGGAGGCGAGGAAGAATGCCGAAGTGGTCTTGCCGACACCGCCCTTGAGATTTCCGAGGGTGATCACGAGCGGTTCGGGCAGTTCGAGTGGTGCGACAGAATTCGTCATGAACAATCCTCCGTGGTGAGGAGTGCGTGAACCGTGCGCGGTCAGTCTGGCACGGGGAACTCGGGTAGCCGATGATTCGCCACACGTGGGCCGATGGGTCGGCGTGCCGCGTGTGCGCTCGCGGGAAGCACGATGGCGCACGATACGACCGGATCTCCGCGCGATCACCGCCACGAGGCTCCGCACGCGTCAGCCTCGGTCCGAGAGCCGACGCGGCCGAACGTTCTTCGCGCGGAAGGAGCCGAATATGCGCGTACACGATATGCGCGTACACGATATGCTTGCTTCAGGCAGCTCGCGACACGACCGCGTGACAGACCTCTCGGCACGCCACCGGATGAATCGCTCACCGTCGAGCTCGCCCCGCCTCCCGAAGCGTGTCCAATTGGACACAGCACCCACCGCCAGGAATTTTTACCGAAATATCAACTAGCACAACATATTAGAACAACCTACAGCGCCGTCCCGGCATCCGCGCGCCGAGCCGTCCACTGCCTGATGATCCGCGCGACCTCGTGCGGACGCTCGAGGTTCGGCGAATGCCCCGCACCGGAGACGATTTCGACCGTCGCACCGGCGGCGCGGTACCTGGCGACGGTGCGGTCGACGTCGTACAGCTGGTCACGATCACCGTGGATCACCAGGCACGGCTTTCCCAGGGCACGAACCTGCGCGTCGAGCGGGTCGGCGGCGAGGCGGGCTTTGCGTTCGGCGAGAACCACCCGGTACATGCCGGGACTCATGGCACGGTGGTCGAGAAGCGGGCGGTTCGGGTCGGCGAAGGCATTGTCGAGGGGGAATCCGGGAGCGACACTCGCGCGCACGGCGAAGCGGACGACCGCAGGCGGGGCGAAGCGGTGCAAGAGGGCGCCGAGCACCGGCATGGCCATGATCTCGCCACCAACCGGCAGATTCGCGTAGCTGTAGTCGGGCGCCTGGCCGATGATCGCGACCTCACGCACCCGATCGCCGCGCCGGGCCAGTTCCAGGACGACATCCGCGCCGAAGGAGTGGCCGACGGCGAGCACGTCGGTGATGTCGAGGAAGGCCAGCGCCGAGTCGATGGCGGCGGCCTGGGATCGCGGATCGAGTCCGGCGTGTCCGCCGGTGCGTCCGTGGCCGCGCAGATCGACCCTGATCACCCGGTATTCGGCGGCCAGCAGGTTCGCGAGCTCGTCGAACCAGTGCGACGAGCCGCTGAATCCGTGGACGAGCAGAATCGGCGCACCACGATCCGGCCCGTCGAGGCGGACATACATCGCGGGCGCCATGAGGGCCGTCGCGGTCGGGGAAGCGGCGTCGTCCGCGGATATGGTCACTTGTCCATGATGACGCGGAACCGCGCACATGTCCGCCCGACCCAGCTTCCGAACACCGCGTCATAGTCGAGCGGAGCGCCCGATCCACTCGGAAGCAAGCTGTACCTACGACCGCTGACCTCGCCCTGCCGAGCCGACTGCGCTGAAAATAGTTGCTACACAACCGATTCGACTGTCACGGTTTCATAACGGTCCCGTGGGGTACTCCGAGAACATGGCAGACACGGATGAGCGACCAACCCGAATCGCAGGTGTCGAGGTCGGTACTGCCGTGCTGTCCTCGGTGTCCTGCCTCGCATTCGCCATAGCCGTCGCGGCGCTGACCGGGTCCGCCGGACTCACCTTGCTCGCCGTGTCGAGTCTGCTGGTGGGGATCATGGTGGCGCTGTCGATCCTGCCCAGCGAGAGGTAGGCACGAGCGGGGGCGGTTCCCGATTGTGAGGTATCCCCGCTCGGGCGCACATCACACTCGGCGTGTCGGGTGGGGCCGTAAGGTTGGCGGACATGGTGGCGCCCGAACTCTCCAAGCTCATCCAGTCCGTCGTCGAGGACTATCTGGTCGACGGCGAACGGCGATACGACCGGGCCCAGGTGGCCGAGCGGTCGGGGGTTTCACCGCAGGTGTCGCGCAAGTTGTGGATGGCGCTCGGGTTCCCGGCGCATCAGGACGATGCGGTCGAGTACAACGACCACGATGTGGAGGCGGTGCGGCGGTTCCGGGGGTTCAAGGTCGTCGCGGAGTCCGATATGCGCCAGCAGGCGTCGGCGGCGCGGGCCCTCGGCCTGAGCATGGCGCGACTGGCCGAATGGCAGGCCGATCTGATGTTCGCCGAGATCACGGCGCGCGTCGAGGCCGCGGTGGCCGAGGATTCGCTCACCGATCAGGAGAAGATCGCGGAGCTCACCCTGACCGCAACCCGCGACACGATCGAGGCGGTGTCGCAGCTGCAGATGTATGTGTGGCGGCGCCATCTGGCGGCGGCGCTGTCGCGTTCACTCGACGGCGGCACGGCCGAGGACTCCACAAGGGAGATCGCGGTGGGTTTCGCGGATATGGTCGGCTACACCCGCCTGACCAGGCATCTACATCCCGACGAGCTGTCCATGCTGCTCGAGGCGTTCGAGTCGACCACCACGGCGGCGATCACCGAGAACGGCGGCTGGGTGGTCAAGAACGTGGGCGACGAAGTGATGTTCGCCGCCGAGACCGCGGCCGAGGGCGCGCGCATCGCGCTGGCTATCCAGGAGTCGACGATGGTGGTCGGTGGCACTCCGGAACTGCGGGTGGCGCTCGCCTACGGACCGGTTCTGCAACGGCTCGGCGACCTCTACGGTTCGGTGGTCAACATGGCCTCGCGCCTCACCGGCGTCGCGCGTCCCGGCACCATCCTCATCGATGACGGCGCGGCGGCCGAGCTGGCCGACGACCCGGAATTCGACGTGCAGAACCTGCGCAGCGTGCGTGTGCGCGGATTCAACCGCCTCCGCCCGCATCTGCTTCGGCCCAAGGAGTGACCGACCACGTGGACCTCACCTGGGCGCGGTTGCGCGAGCGCTACCTGGTCGCGGGCGACGACGCGATCGTGGCGCTGAACAAGCCCGTCGGCATCTCGGTGACCGGGGAACGCCACGACACCGACATCGTGGAACTGGCCGCGGCCGACGGTGTGACGCTGTATCCGGTGCACCGGATCGACAAGGTGACGTCGGGACTCGTGCTGCTCGCCACCGATCTCACCGCCCACGGCGAGTTGACCAGGCAATTCAACAAGCAGACCGCCGACAAGCGCTACCTGGCCGTGGTGTCGGGCGCCGATCTGCCCGATCGCGGGACGATCGACCTGCCGTTGAGCGTCGGGCGCAAGAACCGGGTGCGGATCGCCGCGCCGCGCGAGGCCATCCGGTCGGCCGACGACGAATCGGGGGCGCGGCGCTGGTATGTGGAGGACGGCGATCTGCTCGCCGCCAAGCACTATCCCTCACTGACCGAGTTCGCGACGCTGTTCCGCGACGCGGACCGCGCGGTATTGGCCTTGCGGCCGGTCACCGGGCGGCGGCATCAGATTCGCGTGCACCTGGCGTGGATCGGGCACGAGATACTCGGCGACCCGCTGTTCGACCGGTCCGACACCTTCGAGCGAACCTATCTGCATTCGTGGCGTCTCGGCCTGACGGCGTCGTGGCGCAAACCCCCGGCACTCGATGTGGACGCACCGCCCGGAGCGGACTTCTGGCACCCGGTGCCGGCTGCGGGCACGGACATCCTGGACGGCGTGAGCGACTTCATCGAAGTGAATCAGATCACATAACGCTCGATGTCCGCGCGACCGTGGCGAGGCTCACGACGACGGTCAATACCCAGGTCAACTAGCCTGTATGGGTGCGCTGACGCGAGCCGCGCGCACTCTGACGCAATGGAGCGATCCCCCAGAGAAAGCGAACGCCGATGATCCTGGTGGCTCAGGTCAGCGATACCCACTTCGATCTCGGCATCCGCAATACCGAACGCGTCGAAACGGTGATGCGCTTCCTCGGCGAACTCCGCCGCCGCCCCGACGCCATCCTCGTCACCGGCGACGTCACCGAATCCGGCAAACCCGAACAGTACGCCGACGCGCGCACCGCCCTCACCACCGACATCCCCGTCTACGCCATCCCCGGCAACCACGACGACCGCGCGCACTTCCGTGCCATGCTGCTCGACCAGCCCGCCTCCGACGAACCCATCAACCAGGTGCGCAGGATCGGTGGCAGCACGGTGATCCTGCTCGACTCGACCGTGCCCGGCGAACCGGGCGGACGGCTGTGCGAGACCACCTACGAATGGTTGCGCGAAGCGCTGGACGCCGCGCCTGCCGACACACCGATCCTGCTCGCCCTGCACCACCCGCCCGCGCGGCTGTCCAGTCCGGTGGTCGACGAGATCGCCCTCGCCGAACCGGAACGCCTCGCCGAAATCGTGGCGGGTGACGACCGCATACTCGCGGTGCTGAGCGGGCACGCCCACTCCCCCGCCGCCACCACCTTCGCGGGACGTCCGCTGCTGATCGCGCCGAGTACCGCGTCCGTGCTCGGCGGTGCGTGGGAGCTCGAAATGCCGCACCGGGTCATGGATTACGCGCCGGATCCGGCGATCGCATTACACGTCATCGACGAATCCGGCCGTCTCACCACACATTTCCGCTCGGTGTCGATGGCGGGCCGGGTGACTGTTCAACCGATCTGAGCTCAGCGGCGCGCGATGCGGCCGCGGCGGTATGCGGCGGGTGTGGCGCCGGTCCAGCGTTTGAAGGCGTAGATGAAGGTCGAGGATTCCGCGTAGCCGAGTCGGATCGCCACATCGCTGACCGAAAGCGGTGTGGCGGTGAGCATTTCCTCGGCGAGGGCGCGGCGCACCTCGTCGAGGAGTGCGCGGTAGCTGGTGCCCGCGGCGTCGAGGTGGCGGCGCAGGGTTCGGGTGCTCATGTTCAGATCGCGTGCGACGGTGTCGATTCCGGCGGGTGCGGCGAATCCGTCGGCGTCGCCCGGTACCAGCAGTTTGCGGACCTCGGCGGCGATGCCGGTGCGGGCGCGGCGGCGGTCGACCAGATCACGGCACTGGGCGAGGCACATGGCCCAGGTGTGCTCGTTGGCTTGCGGCAGTGGCTGATCCAGGATTTCGGGATCGATGGCGAACAGGTTGTGCGGTCTGCCGAAGCGCGGCCGCACCACGGTGACCTCGGCGATCCGATCGGCGTAACCGGGATCGGCGAAGTTGAATTCGGCTCGGACGAGCGGAAGTTGGCGGCCGATCAGGTCGCTCATCACGCGGTTCATGGCGGTCACGTCGCGTTCGACCAGGAATCGGCGCACGTCCGGCGGCACCGATTCGTCGTGCACGTGCGCCACGAATTCCCCGTCGGACCATTCGGCGACCGGGAGGCAGAAGGTGAAGCTCAGGTCGAGGTAGCGCAGGGCGAAGGTGATGGCCTCGCTGAGCGTCGGGCTGCTGACGCAGGCGAATCCGAAGATGCCGAAGGTCGTGATGCGGTAGCGCAACCCGATCTCGACCCCGAGGGCCGGGCGCTCGCCGAGTGTGGCGACCAGATTGCGGATGACGGCGAGTTCGGTGTGCGCGTCGATCTGGGCGTCCGGGTCGTGCAGGGTGGCCTCGGCCAGGCCGCTGCCCGCGAGCATCCGCGCCGGAGGCACCCCGCATTCCTGCGCGTACGCGACCATCAGGGCCACGCTCGCGATTCCGCGCGGAAAGTCCCAGTCGCGGATTCCAGGATCCACCACCCGCTGCATGCCGCCATTATGGCCGAAATTGTCGATCACCACGCGCCTCCCCCTCGCAACTCCCTCGTCACGCAGCGTGCCGGGAATGCCGCGCCGACCTCGGCCTGTTCGCGGGGCCGGCAGACTTGACCCGTGAGCGAACTCCCCAGTGCCACGGGAACCGCACCCGTCGATGCGCGCGGACCGCTACGCCCGATCGAGCTGGCCACCGGCGCGGTGCTCGGCGGGGTCACGGTCGGGCTGATCACCGTCGGTTCGGTGATCCCGTTCGCGGCGGCGCTACAGCTGGTGGCCGCGGTCCCGATGGGGATGCTCGCGCATCGCTACCGGCCCCGCACCCTGGTCACGGCCACCGTCGCGGCCACGCTGGTGACCTTCGTCGCCGCGGGTGTCATGCCCGCGCTCGGTGTGATCGCGACGGCGACCATCGGCGGGATCATCGGCGGGGTGAAACGGCGCGGCGGCGGGCCGCTCGCGGTCCTCGGGCTTTCGCTGCCCGCCGGGCTGCTGTGGGCCGGGTTCTCCGTGGGATCGCTACTGGTACTCGGCCGCACCAGGGAACTGCTGTTCGACAGCATTCGCAATACCGCCGAGGGCGTGCAGCGGCTCGCGGCGCGGCAACCGCAGCTGGAACCGCTCGGCCGGGCGGCCTCCGATCTCACCGAATTCGTGCTGCGCTGGTGGTGGGCGGTGGTCGGCGGCGGCGTCGCGCTCGGCGTCGTCGTGAGCGCGCTGGCGTCCTGGTGGATTCTCGGGTCGGTGCTGGACCGGCTGGCGTGGCTGCCGAATCGGGACCGGCTCGCCGCGCCCGCCGACGACCGGCCGATCCAGCCGCTGCCGGTCACCCTGCACGGTGCGGGTTTCCGCTACCCCAACGCCAAGCTCGACGCGCTCACCGATATCGACCTGACGGTGCGGGTCGGGGAATTCGTCGCCGTCGTCGGCCACAACGGGTCCGGGAAATCCACGCTGACCAGGCTGCTCGCCGGGCTGCCGCCGACTTCGGGCGCGGTGTCGCGGCCCGGTTCGGCCGGGCTCGGCCATGTCGGCGGCACCGCGCTGGTGCTGCAACGTCCGGAGAGTCAGACGCTCGGGGTGCTGGTCGCCGACGACGTGGTGTGGGGGCTGCCCGCCGACGTCGCCGCCGAGGTCGATGTGGAAGCGCTGCTCGGCGAGGTGGGGCTCGCCGGCATGGGCGGGCGGGAGACGGCGACGCTCTCGGGCGGGCAGCAGCAGCGCTTGGCGGTGGCCGCCGCGCTCGCGCGCCGTCCCGCGCTGCTCATCGCCGACGAGGCCACCTCCATGATCGACCCCGAGGGCCGACGCGAACTGGTCGGGCTGCTCGCGGAGCTGCCCGCGCGGCATCCGATGGCGGTGGTGCTGGTGACCCACCACGAGGCCGATGCCGCCGCGGCACACCGGGTGGTGCACCTGGCCGGTGGGCGTGCGGTCGATCGACTGCCCGCCTGGCCGCGTCCGGCGCGCGACGCCCGCCGCCGACCCATGGGCCCGGTGGTGCTGGAACTGCGCGGTGTGCGGCACACCTACAACCGGGGCACGCCCTGGGAGGCGCCCGCCCTGCACGGTGTCGATCTCGCGGTGCGCCGCGGTGAGGCGCTGCTTGTCGTCGGCGGCAACGGTTCGGGTAAATCCACGCTGGCCTGGATCATCGCGGGACTGATCCGGCCGTCCGAGGGCAAATGCGAACTGTCGGGGAAATCCGTCGGCGGTCAGTCCGGCCGGGTCGCGCTGGCCTTCCAGCATTCGCGGCTGCAATTGCAGAAGCAGACCGTCGGCGAGGAGATCGCCGATTGGGGTGGGCGCTCGACCGGATCGGGTGCGGTCGGCCGGGCCATGGACGCGGTCGGGCTGGATCGCGGACTCACCGCGCGTTCCATCGAGGAACTCAGCGGCGGGCAGGCCAAGCGGGTGGTGCTCGCGGCCATGGTGGCGGGCCGCTCGCAGGTGGTCGTGCTGGACGAGCCGCTGGCCGGGCTCGATCCCGGCGGTCGCGCCGATATCGTGGAATTGCTGGCCCGACTGCGGGATTCGGGCCTCACCTTGATCGTCATCTCCCACGACGTGGCGGACATGTCGGCCGTGTGCGACCGCACGGTGCACCTGGAGGCGGGCCGCATCCTGGAGAGTCAGCCGGCCGCCGATGCCGCGCCGGTCGCCAGACCGGCGCCGTTCGCCCGTCCCGGCGACGCCGCGCTGCGCTTCGACAACGGAGGTCACCGATGAGCACCGTGTTGCTTCGCCAGGTTCCGGTCTCGAGTCCGGTGCACGATCTGTGGGCGGGCACGAAGATGATCGGCGCGTTCCTGATCAGCGCGCTGCTCGTGGTCTGGCCGTCCTGGACGGTGCTCGGGGCGATGGTCGTGTTCCTGGTGGTCGTCGGCGTCGTCGCGCGGCTCCCGCTCGGCACGCTGCCTCGGCTGCCGTGGTGGTTCTGGGGGCTGATCGGCCTCGGCGCGCTGATGAACCTGCCGGTGGGCGGCGCGGCGGTATTGCGCTACGCCCAGGTGGTGGTGTTCGGGTTGATCCTGGTCGCGGCCTCTTTCATGATCGCGTGGACCACGCCGATGGGCGATATCGCACCCGCGCTGGCCACCATGGGCGCGCCGCTGCGGCGGTTGCGGATTCCGGTGGACGAGTGGGCGGTCGTGGTCGCGTTGACGCTGCGCGGGCTTCCGTTGCTGCTCGAGGAGATCCGGGTGCTGCGGGCGGCGCGCAAGCTTCGACCCAAGGACGGCGTGCTCGACCGGGCCGCGGACAGTCCGCTCATCGATATCCTCACCGCGGCGATGGCGGTCGCGACCAGGCGCGCGACCGAACTCGGCGAGGCGATCACCGCGCGCGGCGGTACGGGCGCGCTGACGGCCCATCCGAGTTCTCCCGGTCGGCGTGACGCCGTGGCGGTGGGTGCGGTGGCGCTGGTCTGCGCGGGGTCGGTGGCGCTCGATTTGCTGATCTGACGCGAGAGTCCGGGATTTGCCCCCGAATTCGGGGGCACGCCCGCCGTGCGGACGCTAAACTGAGATCTGAAACATTGATATTCCAATGATTCGCGGTACGCGTGGCCCACCGAGGCCGACCTGATGAGGATTGGACACCCGGATATGACCCTCCGCACCGTCGCCGCAGCCACCTTACCGCTGGCGGTCGCACTCACCGTCGGCTCCGGCGTCAGCCACGCGCAGCCATCGACACCCGACATCCGGTACGAAACCCACCTGGTCGGCAACTCGATCATCACCACGCTCACCGACGGCACCTTCCGCGTCGTCGACGATCACGTCACCATCGAGGACGCGGCGGGCAATCCCGTCACCTCGCTGCCGCTGTCGTTCCGACAGGACGGACTCGAATTCCCGCTGCCGCACCGGGTACTCGACAACGGCACCGTGCTCGAGCTCACCGCCGTGCGGGATTTCGAGAAGGCACGCCCCGTCAAGGTGCAGCCGGTCGCCTCCGCGATCGAAAACCTGCGCGCACAAAGCAATTTCGAGACCCGCTTCGGCATCGCGACCGCTGTCGGCACCTTCATCGGCACCGCACTCGGCGGCGCAGTCGGCCTGATCGGCTTCCTCGCGGGCGGACTCGGCATCGCCACCGTGGCCACCGGCGCCGCGATCGGCGGCATCATCGGCACCGTCGTGGTCGGCGGCCCGGCGCTGCTCATCGCGGGCATCGAAATGCTCAACACCTTCGCCGCGGCGCCGAACACGACGCAGTGGGCGGACAAGCCGCGCGCGGCCAACTGACGGATCGGCCGGTCGACCGGTCGCCGCTTGCGAGGCGACCGGTCGATGCCCTCAATCCTGTTGGCGGATGGCCTTCTTCGCGGCGTCCTGCGCGGAATCGACCTTGTCGGCGTACTTGCTCTCGGTCTTCTGATCGACCAGGTCGCCCGCCTTGTCGATGGCCGTGTCGACCTTGTCCGCGTGCTGCTGGGCCAGATCCTTGGCCTTGTTCGCCAGATTCTTGAAGTCCATCGCGTACTCCCTCGTGCTCGTGGCTCTTGCGTATCGAACCGCGTGTCAACGATACCCAGCCCGCTACGACGCGGCATCCGCCTCGCCGAGCCACGCCGGATGCCACAACCTGCCGGTCTCGGTCCAGTTCATGAAACGCACGGTGGCCTCGACGCGCGGGGTCACCCAGACCGCCTCCTTGCGCTCCTCGGCGGTGAGTTCGTTGTGGAACGGACTCGTCGCGCGCTCGGACCCGCCGAGTCGGCGCGCCAGATCGCGCATGTCGGCGTCGCCGAATCCGGTGCCGACCCGGCCGACGTAGTACAGCTTGCCGTCGTAGCGGATACCGACCAGCAACGACTTGAAGTCCCGCACGTCGCTGCGCCGCCACCCGCCGACCACGACCCGCTGCACCCGCCAATTGCGTTCCTTCACCCACGCGTGCCCGCGCTTGCCCGGCAGATACACCGAGTCCTTGCGCTTGGCGACCACACCCTCCAGCCCGTGGCGCAGGCTGTACTCGAGCGCCGCCTCCCCCGGTCCGTCCAAGCGCGGCGGCACCACCATGGACGGCGAATTCGCGGCGAGCGCCTCGAGCACCCGCCGCCGGTCGGTGTAGCGCTTGCGGATCAGCGACGTGCCGTCCAGGTGCAGCACGTCGAAGGCGACGAAGACCGCGCGGGCCGGGTCGGCTCGCAGCAGGCCGAGGTTGGCCACGCCGTGATCGTCGAAGACCACCGCCTCGCCGTCGAGCACCACGCGGTGCGCGGACAACTCCTTGGCCAGCGTCGCGAACGACGGGTAGCGCGCGGTCAACACATTGCCCGCTCGACTGCGTAAAGTCAGTGCGCCACCGTCGATTTCGGCGATGAGGCGGAAACCGTCCCATTTCGTCTCGAAGCACCAGTCGCCGCCGTCAAGGTCGGCGATATCGCCCGGTGTCGCCAGCATGGGTGTGAGCCCGCGGGGAAACGGCGCGGCGCCGTTCGCGCGCGGACGCAGGATTCTCGGCTCGACCTCCGCGCTCGGCTCCGGCTCCCGATGCTCGCGCATCAGATGCATGAGCCACTGTTTGCCATTGGTCCTGATGAACGCGTAGCGCCCGGTGAGCCGGTCGCCGTGGAAGGTGACGATGACCTCGTCCGCGCGCCACTTCTCGGTCTCGTAGGTGCCGCGGTCCCAGATCGTCATCTCGCCCGCGCCGTACTGGCCGCGGGGAATCGCGCCGTGGAAGTCCAGGTACTCCAGCGGATGGTCCTCGGTGTGCACCGCCAAACGGTTCTGGTCGGGGCTGGTCGGCGGGCCTTTCGGCACCGCCCATGACACCAGGACGCCGTCGCGTTCCAGGCGCACATCCCAGTGCAGGCGGCGGGCGTGATGCTCCTGCACCACGAAACGGTCACCGGGGCCCGATATCGGCGCGGTCGACGGCACCGGTTCCGGGGTGCGGGTCGGGTCGCGCATCGACCGGTACTTCGTGAGCGCGTCGGGCGGGGTCTCGGCGGTGCGGACGGGCGGGTCGAGGTCGGCGAGCAGGTCGCCGTGATCGGCGAAGCGGGCGAGCACCTCGTCGAAATGCAAGTGCCGCAGGTTCTTCCGGTCCTCCAGCTCGTCCCAGGTGCGCGGTGCGGCGGCATTGGGCTCGGCGCGGCCGCGCATCGAATACGGCGCGATGGTGGTCTTGGCCGGATTGTTCTGACTCCAGTCGAGGAAGACCTTGCCACCGCGCACCGATTTCGCCATGGTCGCCGTCACCAGATCGGGGTGCAACTTCTCCAGATTGGCGGCGACCTGTTTGGCCACCGTCGACGCGCCGCCCGGGCTGAGCGCGCGCGTCAACGGCACATACAGGTGAATGCCCTTGCTGCCGCTGGTCACCGGGAAGGCGCGCAGCCCGATCTCCTCGATCATCTCCCGCACCAGCAGCGCGACCCGAGCGCATTCGGCCAACCCGGCACCAGGCCCCGGATCGAGATCGAAGACCAACCGGGTGGCCGCGCCGCGCTCGTCGCCGTCGAAACGCCACTGCGGCACATGCACTTCCAGCGCCGCCTGCTGACCGATCCAGGCGAGTCCGGCTTCGGAATCGATCACCGGGTACACCACGCGGCGGTCGGAATGTTCGACCCCGTGCCGCTCGATCCAGGACGGCGCGTGCGCGGGCAGATTCTTTTCGAAGAACGACGGCTCGTCCACACCGTTCGGCCAGCGTTTCCTGGTCACCGGGCGACCCGCGATATGCGGCAGCATGGCCGACGCGATCGCCGAGTAATAGGCGATGACCTCGCCTTTGGTGGTACCGGTGGCCGGGTACAGCACCTTGTCCAGATTGCTCAGCTCGACATCGACGCCCCGGCCGTCGGGGCCTGCGAATTCACGGCGGGACATACCCGCCGCGCCTCAGCCGCGCTTACCCGGATGCTCGGGCGGCACGACCTTCTTCGCGGCCTGCTTGCCCTTCTCGATCTTGTCGGAGTACTTGCCGCCGGTCTTCTGGTCGATGAACGCGCCCGCCTTGTCCACCGCCTCGTTGATCTTCGGAGCGTTCTTCGACGCCGCGTCCTTGCCTTTACCGACCAGGTCCTTGAGGGTGTCTGCCAGACTCATGCCGTCGTTCCTCTCGTCGGAGCACGGGTTCGAACGGTGTGCGTGTCACCCCATATTCTCCCACCAGGAATCATCCGGTGCGAGGGCTGCGAACGTATCGGGGGCGATACGCTCCCCCGGCATCGGCACGGCCACCCTTGTGCCCGCCGCGCGCGCGGCCTCCACCATCCGCCGCACCGGCTCCGACCAGCCGTGGAAGGCCAGGTTGAAGGTGGCCCAATGGATGGGCACGAGCACACCGTGGCCGGGATCGCCGACGCACAGGTCGGCGTGCGAACGGACCGCCTCCTCCGGATTCATGTGCACATCGGGCCAGTGCGCGTCGTAGGCGCCGATGGGCAGCAACGTCAGGTCGAAAGGCCCGAGCGCCGCGCCGGCCTCGGCGAACGCCTTCGTATACCCGGTGTCGCCGCCGAAGTAGACCCGGCGCGTCGGCCCGACGACCGACCAGGACGCCCACAGGGTGGTGTTTCGCACGAGTCCGCGGCCGGAGAAATGCCTTGCCTCCGAACAGGTGAGGGTGAGATCGGCGCCGTCGCGTTCCCGACCGAGCGCGGCCAGCGATATCGAAGCGCCCCAATCCAATTCGACGATCCGGTGCTCGGGCACACCCCAGTGGCGCAGATGCGCGCCGATGCCGAGCGGGACCAGGAACGGCGTGGACTGGCTGTCGACCAGCGCCTTGATCGTCGCCTTGTCCAAGTGGTCGTAATGATCGTGGGAGATGATCACCGCGTCGACCGGCGGCAGATCGGCCAGCGGCGCGGGCACCGGATGCAGGCGCGCCGGACCGACCAGCGGCGACGGCGAGACCCGCGTACTCCACACCGGGTCGGCGAGAATCCGGTATCCGTCCACCTCGATCAGCGCCGACGCGTGCCCATACCAGGTGACCGCGAGATCGGCGGCCCGCTCCGGCACCTCGGGGGTGCGCAGCGGCACCGGCTTGTGCGGACGGCCGACACCGCGTTTGGTCAGTGCCGAGTACAGCAGTCCCGGCGCGGCGCCCGCCACCATCTGACTGCTCGGCTCGGTGTTGTGGAACTGGCGGTCGCGGTAGGTCGACGCGCCTGCCGCATAGGGCTGGATCGCCGAGATCGACGCGCCCATGGCCGACGGGATATCCCAGACCGCGCGCACCACCCAGGTGACGCCGAGGGCGCCCGCCGCGACACCGAGGAGCCTGCGCGCGCCCTTCAACACGGCCTTACCCGTCATCGTGCCCGTCCTCACTTCCTCTATCGGCGCTGCCTTCTATCGGCGCTGCCTTCTATCGGCGCTGCCTTCTATCGACGCTGTCCCGCTATCGACGTCCTTGCTGTCGACGTCCTCGCTATCTGCCGACGAATTTCGCCGAACGCCGCTCCTGTCTGGCCAACCGGCCCTCCTCTGCATCCGCGCTGCTCCACGCGGCTTCCAGCGCCGCACGCTGATGCTGAGGCTCGGGATCCCTCGTACCGTCGTCATTGAATACCAGTTTGAGGTGACGCAATGACAACGGCGCGAGCTCGGCGATGGATTTCGCCCACGCCTGCGCCTCGGCCAAGCCGCCGATGCGGTTGGCGAAGCCGAAAGAGTACGCGTCCTGCGCCGACACCGACTCCGCGCCGAGCAGCACGGTGCGCGCCGGACCGCCGCCGATGATCGAGACCAGGCGGCGCACCGTCCACCGGTCCACCGTGATACCCAGTTTGGCGGCCGGGATCGCGATGTAGGCATCGGGGGCGATGACCCGCAGATCCGAGGCGAGGGCCAACTGCACGCCCGCGCCGAGCGCGCCGCCGTTGATCGCCGAGATCACCGGGACCGGGACCGACTCGATGGTGTGCAACATCTCGAGCAGCGCGGACAGGAAAGTACCGGCGTAGACGCCCGACAGGTCGGCGCCCGCGCAGAAGAGCGGGCCGCGCCCGGTTATCACGATCACGCGCGCGCCATCGGCCACCGCGCCGATCACGGCCTCGCGCAGCAGATTCACCAGTTCCTCGTTGAGCGCGTTGCGGCGTTCCTCGCGCTGTAGCTCGATGGTGACCACATCACCATCACGATCGATCCCGAGCATGCCTTCTCCTGCTGTGTCTATGGCGTCGCCTTCGGCGCCGCGGGTTCGCGGCCCTTCAGGTCTCGCGTCCGAGCGGTCGATACTCGCGCCTGCGGCGCATTGTCTCGACCGCTCGGACGCGAGACGCCCGCGAA
>NZ_JADMLG010000026.1:76369-78504 GCF_015674855.1 Nocardia bovistercoris
GTGCCGGGGTGCGTGGGGTCTTAGCCCCGGGCGGGGGCTTTTTTGCCTCGACCGCTGGGACGCGAGACGGCCGCGAACGGGTTGCTCGTCACCTTCGACTGACTTTCACTGTGCCATAGGGCAGGTTTGTGCCTGGTGGACGGTGACAGCGCCGAAGGGGCGCTTGCCGGCGGTGGGGGCGAGCATTCTTGTTGTGTCAGGCGCCCATGGTGAAGGTGTCGGGGTCGGGGCCGATGCGGCCGCCGTCGTCGAGTGCGTCGATCGCCGCGGTCTGCTGATCGCTCAACTCGAATCCGAAGACATCGAAGTTGGCGACGATACGTGACGGCGTCACCGACTTCGGGATCACGACATTGCCGAGCTGTAGGTGCCACCGGATGATCACCTGTGCGGGTGTGCGGTCGAGTTCGGCCGCGATCGCGGTGATGGTCGGATGATCCAGCAGCGTGCCCTGGCCGAGTGGCGACCATGCCTCGGTGGCGATCGCGTGCTCCGCGTGGAAAGCGCGCAACTCCCGCTGCCCGAGGCGCGGATGCAATTCCACCTGATTCACCGCGGGGATCTCGCCCGTCTCGGCGATCACTCGCTCGATATTCGCGATCGTGAAATTCGAGACGCCGATCGAGCGGATCCTGCCGTCCTGTTTCAACGCCTGGAAGGCACGGAAGGTGTCGACGAACTTGTCCGCCACGGCAATCGGCCAATGGATGAGATATAGATCCAGATAGTCGAGGCCGAGCAGTTTCATGCTCTCGTCGAAAGCACGCAACGTGGTGTCGTAGCCCTGCTCCGAATTCCACAGTTTCGTAGTGACGTACAGTTCGTCACGCGGCAGGCCCGACTCGCGGATCGCACGGCCGGTACCCTCCTCGTTCCCGTAGATGGCGGCGGTATCGATACTTCGATAGCCCGCCTCCAGAGCGTTCTTCACCACCGGATAAGCCTCGTCGGAAGGGACTTGGAATACGCCGAACCCGAGCTGCGGAATCACGTTCCCGTCATTCAGCACGATCGGGGGGACGGCGGAGGTCTCGCTGCGGAAGGTCACCCGTCCGACCGTAGAAGTGCCGACGCCAACCGTCAACGAAGACCCGGTGCGTGTTGGTCGCTACGGCGCAGGTCGAACGCTCGAGCCGGGCGCATCCCGGGCCGAAAGCGGCCTTCCCCGGCGTCGCGCGCGGTGTTCGTCACATCTCGGCGAGTCAGGCCGCGCCGGACGCCGATTCGCGAAGCGGCGCGCGTCGGTCACCCCGGGTGCGATTGTGTCGCGGGCAGGCCGAGGCGGCGGTAGCGGGCGGCGCGGCTGCGGCGCAACGTTTCCGGTGTGCGGTCGGCGAGCGCGGTCAGTTCTGTGGCGATCGCGGTCACCATGCGGTGGGCGAACTCGTGGGGTTCCGCGGCGGCGTCGGGGTGCTCTTCGACGATGCGGTCCACGATGCCGTCGGTGTGCAGGTCGGCGGCGCTGATGCGTTGAGCGGCGGCCAATTCGGGGGCGTGATCGGTGTCGCGGTAGACGATCGCGCTTGCGCCCTCCGGTGGTAGCGGGGCCAACCAGGCGTTCGTTGCGGCGAGTACGCGATCGGCGGGGAGGAGGGCCAAAGCGCCGCCGCCGGTGCCTTGGCCAAGGAGGACCGAGATCGTCGGGGTGTTCAGGGTTACCAGATCGGCTATGCAGCGGGCAATCTCGGGGGCAAGGCCGCGTTCCTCGGCCTCCTTCGACAGGGCGGCGCCGACCGTGTCGATCACCAGGACCAAGGGGAGGTGCAGTTCCTGGGCCAAGGCCATGCTGCGGCGGGCTTCTCGTAATGCCGCGGGGCCCATGGTGTTCTCTTCGTGTTGGGTGGAGCGGTCGTGGCCGAAGACTATGCAGGGGTGGCCTCGGAATCTTGCCAAGGCGTGGACGACGGTGCGGTCGGCTTCGCCTTGGCCGGTGCCGCTCAGGGGGACTCGGTGGGTTGCGTGGCGTAGGAGGTCTCGGAGGCCCGGGCGATTTGGACTGCGCGATGCTTGTACAGAACGCCAGGCTGTGTCTATTTGCGGCGCCTTCGGCGCCGCGGGTTCGCGGCCCTGGGGGTCTCGCGTCCCAGCGGTCGATACTTGCTCCTGCGTCGCATCGTCTCGACCGCTGGGACGCG
>NZ_JADMLG010000027.1 GCF_015674855.1 Nocardia bovistercoris
GTCTCGCGTCCCAGCGGTCGAGACAATGCGACGCAGGAGCAAGTATCGACCGCTGGGACGCGAGACCCCCAGGGCCGCGAACCCGCGGCGCCGAAGGCGACGCCAATAAACACAGCCGCGGGCACACCATTACGAAGAGCCGCGGTGAAACTCCCACCCACACCGAACCCGGTCGCCGGGGTTCCCTGTAGTGCAGTGGCCAAAGGTAAGGCAAGTAGGCTGTTCAGCTGAATGGACAGAGACCCGGGCTCGGGTGTACGACGGGAGACGGATTCGTGACGAGCATGTGGGGCGCACCGTTGCGCTCACGGTGGCGCGGCTCACGCCGCCGCGATCCCCAGCAAGCGCGATTTCTGACCATGGACTCACTGCGCTGGGTCCTCACGAACCGCGCATACACACCGTGGTACCTGGTCCGCTACTTCCGCCTCTTCAAATTCAAGCTCTCCAACCCGCATATCGTCCTGCGCGGCATGGTGTTCCTCGGCAAGAACGTGGAGGTCCACGCGACCCCCGAGCTGAGCCGCATGGAGATCGGCCGCTGGGTACACATCGGCGACGGGAACGCCATCCGCTGCCACGAGGGTTCGCTGCGAATCGGCGACAAGGTCGTCTTCGGCAAGGACAACGTGGTCAACACCTACCTCGACATCGAGATCGGCGCGTCGACGCTGGTCGCGGACTGGTGCTACATCTGCGATTTCGACCACCGCATGGACGACGTCGACACGCCGATCAAGGATCAGGGCATCGTGAAGGGCCCGGTGCGGATCGGCCCGGACACCTGGATCGCCGCGAAGGTCACGGTGTTGCGCGAGACGCGGGTCGGGCGCGGCTGCGTGTTGGGGGCGCACGCGGTCGTCAAGGGCGAGATCCCGGATTACAGCATCGCGGTGGGCGCGCCCGCGAAGGTCGTGAAGAACCGCAAGGCCGCGTGGGAGGCCGGTGCGGAGCAGCGCGCCGAGTACATCGCCGCGCTCGAGGACATCGAACGCAAGAAGAACGGGGTCGCGCAGCAGGCGTGAGCGTCGGCGGCCGAATCCGTCTCGGCTTCCGGTCGGTGTCGGACCGATCGGCTACGGTCGCGCTATGAACAGCTACGCGGCGCTGCTGCGCGGGATCATGCCGAGCAATCCGAACATGCGCAACGAGAAGCTGCGCGGGGTGTTCGAAGGGCTCGGCTTCGATCGCGTCGCCACCTTGCTGTCCAGCGGCAATGTGGTGTTCCGGTGCGCGGATTCCGACGAGGCGGAACTCGAGGACCGCATCCAGGAGGCGCTGAACCGGGAACTCGGCATCGCGGGCGGCACCATCGTGCGCGGCCACGAAGATCTGCGGGCGCTCATCGATCGCGACCCGTTCGCCGGACGCACCCACGAACGCGGCACCTATCTCACGGTGACCTTCTTCAAGGACCGGCATCCCGAGGTCGCCACCCCCGAGGCCGCCGACGAACTCACCGAGATCATCGGTTACGACGCCGAAGCCCGCGCGTTCCTCACCGTGATCGACAACAGCACCCCGCGCACCCCCGACTTCATGGCGTGGCTGGACAAGACGTACGGCAAGGACATCACCACCCGCACCTGGTTGACGATCCAGAAGGTGGTCAAGAAACTCGAGGCGTGAGCCCGGGGCGGGTTCGGCGCGTGCGCGGTCAGGCCCGCGCCGCGGTTTCCGAAGCTGCCACGGCGGTGCAGAGAAACACCGTCGCGGCTCGGCCGATTCGGGTGATCACGAGGGTGTAGGGCCGGGTTCCGCGCGGTTTGAGGCGTTTGCGCAGGGCGTCCGGGTCGAGGTCGACGCCGCGGACGAGGATTTCCAGCGCGCCGCAGTCGCGGCGGGCCAGTTCCCGGCGCAGCGACTTCTCCCGCAGGTCCATGCGGTCGAGCACGGCGAATCCGCGCATGCCATCGGGCACTCGGTCGCCGGTGAGGTAGGCGATGCGCGGATCGAGTTGCCAGAGGCCGTGCGCGGCGGCGTAGTGGCGGACCAAGCCCGCGCGCACCACCGCGCCGTCGGGGTCGACGATCCACGGGCCGGGTGGGCGCTCGGGGATCTCGTCGGGGTCGGCGTCGGTCAGTTCAACGGCGGGTCCCGAGGTGGAGAGCACGCTTGCGCGGCGGGTGACGCCTGTTCCCGCGAGCCCCGGCGACCACAGGCACGCCTCGCGCACCGCGCCGTCGAGGGAGACCACCTCGATCTCGCCCGCCCAGTCCAGCCGGTCGAAGTCGAGGCCGGGAGCGCATTTCACGGCGAGGTCGCGGCCCGCGTAGACGTCGAGCAGGTCGGGCAGCGGGGGCAGCAGACGCGCCGGGTCGGCGGTGCGTCTGCCGTCGGCCCGGCGCGCGGGATCGGCGATCACAGTCGTGCCGACGCTGACCGGGCGCAACGCGTCGGCCGCCGCCAAGAGCACCGACTCGTCCGCGAGGTTGTGGGCGGCCATGGCCAAGCGCACGCGATCGAGGTCGCTGCCGAGCACCGACGGGCATACGCGTGCGAGTTCGGCGAGTTCCGCGCCGATCGAGCAGGTGACATCGTGGACGGCACGACCGGCCAGCCGCCGCGCCCGATGCCGGGCGACCAGGGTCGGGGTGGCCTGCTGGAGCGCGTCGTCGGTGAACAGCCAGTTCCGCGCGTCGAGGAGTTTGCCCGCCGCGCGACGCCGCAGCCGCACGGTCTCGATCACGGCGGGCGCGAACTCACCGTACGAGCGACGCGCGCGTTCCAGATCGCGCAGATGCGTCGCGGGCGTGAGCTCCAGCCCGCTCGCCTCGTCCAGTGCGGCACGACCGCGCGCGTCGCCGAGGAACTCGACGTCGGCCCGGCCGAAGCCGTAACCCACCTACTTGCCTGCCGCACCCGGCTTCACGCCGGTGATCATGGCGTTGTAGAAGAACTGACGCGGCACCACACGCCGCATGATGTTCTCGTCCACCCAGCTCAGTCGCAGCCACGCACGGAACATCGCCATGCGGTAGCCCATGGTGAGCTTCTCGTCGGGCACGGCGGCCTCGAAGGTGCGCACGGGCCAACCCCACAGCGCGGCGGCGAACTCCTCGGTGGTGGCCTTGACCTCGGTGGCGCCGGCGGACCGCGCCATCGCCTCCAGCTTGCCCGGGTCGAAGGTATGCAGGTCGACGACCGCTTCCAGGGCCGCGGCGCGCGAGGATTCGTCCAGCTCCGCCTGCGGACGCCGCCAGCCCGCGAGCGGGCCGAGCTTGGTGACGGTGGTGGTGGCCTTCCAGGTGATGCGACCCAGCCAGCGGGCGTAGAAGTTGCCGACGGTGGTTGGCTCACCCGCGAAGACGAACCGCCCGCCGGGCTTGAGCACCCGCAGGCACTCCTTCAGCGCCAACTCCACGTCGGGGATGTGGTGCAGCACGGCGTGGCCGACGACCAGGTCGAAGGTGTCGTCGTCGTAGGGGATGGTCTCGGCGTCGGCCACCCGGCCGTCGACATCGAGCCCGAGGTTCTCGGCGTTGCGCAACGCCACCTTCACCATGCCCGGCGACAGGTCGGTGACCGATCCCGATTTCGCGATACCGCCCTGCATGAGGTTCAGCAGGAAGAATCCGGTTCCACAGCCGAGTTCGAGCGCCCGGTCGTAGGGCAGCGGCGCGGGGCCGACGGCGAGGTCGAAGCGGCCGCGCGCGTAATCGATACAGCGCTCGTCGTAGGAGATCGACCACTTGTCGTCGTAGGTTTCGGCTTCCCAGTCGTGGTAGAGGACCTGGGCGAGCTTCGTATCCTTGAGCGCGGCTTCGACCTCGGCCTCGGTGGCGTGCGGATTCGGCGCGGGGTCGTCGGGGTGGACCGTCATGGATGCGTAGCCTATCTTCTCCACGCTCTCCGGTGTCCAGCCGGTCCGGTCGCACAGGAACCTACCGTATGGTCGACGGTCGCGGGCGAACCCGGTCCGGTTGCGTCGCCGCTCAGCCCTCGACCTGCGCCACCGTGTTCGCGCTGGAACCGTCCGATTCGGCTGCGGCCTGCACCCGATATCCGCCGACTACGCGGCGCTTCAGCCGACGCGCACTTGCGGCCGCCCCCGGACTCAGCGACCGACGAACTCCGCGGAACCCGGACCGTTCGCGAGGGCGGATTCGAGTCCTCGACGCCGGTCCTCGGTGGTGAAGAGTTCCGTCCATTGCTCGCGGGCGCGACGCGGGCCGTCGGGTCCGGCTTCGAACACCGCCTTGGCGGCGGCGAGGGCGCGGGAGGGGCCGTCGGTGAAGCGGGACGCCCAGCGCACAGCGGCGGCGAATACGTCGTCGGGGGCCACTACCTCGTCCACCAAGCCCAGTGCAAGCGCTTCGGCGTGCTCGACGAAACGACCGGTGTAGACCAGGTCCTTCGCGTGGCCGGGTCCGATCAGGGACGACAGCTCGCGGATGCCCGCCAACGGGATCAGTCCCGAAGTGATCTGCGGCAGACCGAGTTTGACATTGTCGCCGACGATCCGCCGGTCCGCGCCGAGCGCGAGCTCCAGACCGCCGCCGAGCGCGTACCCGCTGATGGCCGCAACGGTCGGCTGTGGGACGCGGGCCAGGCAGCCGAGCGCGGACTGCAGGTCCTCGGCCATCGCGCTCGCCCGGTCGCGGCCCAGGGTCGCGAGTTCGGCGAGGTCGTCGCCCGCGCAGAACACCCGCTCGTCGCCGTAGACCACGAGCGCCGCGACGGCGGGATCGCCCGCGACCTGTTCGGCGGCCGCGGCCACCTCGAGCAACACCTGCGCGTTCAGCAGATTCAGCGGCGGGCGGGCGATCCGCAGCACCGCGACGCCACGCTCGGCAGCGGCGTCGAGACGCTCCAGGGTCACGAATTCGGCCATGCGGGCAACCTACCGCGCCCATCCCACCGCACCATCATGACGCCCCATATCGGCCGACGTGATGCGTCGGCCCAGCCGCCACGAACTCGGCCGAAAACTGCGCGACCGGCGTATCGCGCGGCGGCCGAGCATATCCGCGCGGCCCACGACGGTGGCGAGACACCTACAGCGATATCAGCGACGGGCCGAACCTCTGAGCAGACTCGCGTCGGGCACCTCGGCGAAGAAACGCTCGTTGTTCGGGAAATGAAGGCGGTCCGGCAGAGCACCGCCGCCGAGCACCGGCATGATCGGCTCGATCACCCGGTCCGCGGCGAGGATTTCGGCGGTCGACCCGAAACGTGCGAGCGCGTCGAGTTGCGACCAGGTCGGCGGCAAGAGCACATCGGCGCCGCCGCGCCACTGCTCGAGCACACGGGCCGGTGTGCGCCAGCCCACGTCCGCCGCTTCGGAGGTCGCGCCGTCGGCGATCTGACCGTGCGGGAGCACCGCGACGAAGAACCTGGTGTCGTAGCGGCGCGGTTCGATCACCGGGCTGATCCAGTTCGCCCACGGCCGCAGCAGATCCGAGCGGAGCACGAGCCCGCGCTCGGCGAGGAATACGGCCAGCGACACCTCGCGGCGCTCCAGTCGCTCTCGGTCGTCCCGGTATTCGGCGGTGTCGCGGACAGCGGTGTCCGCGGTGGGGCCTGCCAGCAGCACGCCGCATTCCTCGAAGGTCTCCCGCACCGCCGCGCAGACCAGCGCCTTCGCGCGTTCCTCGGTGGTCGAGAACGTCCGCGCCCACCACGCCGGGTCGGGTCCGCTCCACGCGATGTCGGCGGTGCCGTCGGAGCGGTCGACGCCGCCGCCGGGGAACACCGTCATGCCCGCGGCGAAGGCCATGGCGTCGACCCGGCGCTGGAGGAAGACCTCGGGGCCGGACGCGCCGTCGCGCAGGAGCATGACGGTGGACGCGTCTCGGATCGGCGGATCCTGCGGCTGAGAGTCGGCGGGCGAATCTGTCTCACTCACACTTGCACCATACGCTGTACGAATCCCGGTGCCCGCCCACGGTCGCGGCTCAGCGCGAGCGGTGTTTGCCCGCCCTGCGGCTGCGGCGCGCGAAGTACCGACCGTCCACCCGATCCAGCGTGATCGACTGTCGGAAGGCGTCACTCAGGTTCTGCGCGGTGAGCACGTCGCTGAGCAGACCCTGCGCGACCACCTCGCCCTCGTTGAGCAGCAGCCCGTGCGTGAAACCGGGCGGGATCTCCTCCACGTGATGGGTGACGAGCACCATCGCGGGCGAATCCGGGTCGGCGGCGAGATCGCCGAGCCGCTCCACCAGTTCCTCGCGGCCGCCCAGATCGAGTCCGGCGGCCGGCTCGTCGAGCAGCAGCAGTTCGGGATCGGTCATGAGAGCGCGCGCGATCAGCACCCGTTTGCGCTCCCCCTCCGAGAGGGTGCCGTAGGTGCGGTCGGAAAGGTGTTCGGCGCCCAGACTTTCCAGCATGTCGATGGCGCGGTCGGTGTCGACGTCCTCGTAGCGTTCGCGCCAGCGCCCGAGCACCGCGTACCCCGCGGACACCACGAGGTCGCTGACCTTCTCCTCGCGCGGCACGCGGGCCGCCACGGCCGCCGAGGACAGTCCGATGCGCGGACGCAGTTCGCTGACGTCTGTTTTACCCAGTATCTCGCCGAGCAGATGTGCGATACCCGAGGTCGGGTGCACCTCGGCGGCGGCCATGCGGAGCAGCGAGGTCTTGCCCGCGCCGTTGGGTCCTAGCACTACCCATCGTTCGTCGAGCTCGACCTGCCAGGTGACCGGACCGACGAGGGTGTGCCCCGAGCGTCGGATGGTCACATCGGTGAAATCAATGAGCAGATCGGGATCCGGTTGCGGCACGCGCTCCATCTTGGCTCACATGAGGTCCAGATGCCCGATCGACCCACGCGGGTCGCGACATCGCGCCGCGGTAGCGCGGACGGCGACGGCTCGCGACCTCGTACTCGGATCCCTCGGGCCCGGCATCCTCGGATCGCGCACGCTCGGCACCCTCTGGTCGCGCACGCTCGGCGGTCCCGGATCGCTCGCGCTCGGCGGTCCCGGATCGCTCGGGCTCTGTGGTTGGCCGCTCGCGCTCGGCCGTAGGACCGCCGCGGCCTCGGAACAGGCGGGCGACCAGCAGCGCCAGTGGAATCGACAGCACGAACCAAACGGCGAGAATCAGCAAGACTGTGGACATGGTGTGACGTCCTCCGCAACAGTTTGGGGGCAGTCCTCTGAACGGACGGATACCCGGATGTCCCCGTGGCCACACCCGGCCACGGGATGAAACGGACATTTCGTCTGCGATCTCCTTTCGCTGATGCGGTCTGTTCACTTATCGCGCGCGGGGCCGGTTGCGCATCGGCGTGGTCGTCGGCGGCGTTCGTCGGGTGTGGCAAGACCGCCGAACGCGCGGTTGCGTCGCATCACGGCGCCGGGGCCTGGGGCGGCACGGCGATCACCGTGAGCGAGCCGGGTGCGATCTCGGTGAATCCGGCGTCACGGACCGCTACCGCGGCGCCTGCCGCGACACGGTCGGTGAGCGCCGCCCACTGCCGTGCGTCGGCGTCGCGCACCGAGCAGGCGAATCCCGCGCGCGACCATCGCCACACGGCTTCGAGGGGCAGGGCGCCTGCGAGCAGCATGCTCGCGTGTCCGACCTGTGCCGCCGCCTTGCCGACCGTCATACCCAGGCGCGGATCGACCCACAGCACCGGGAACTCCGGATCGGGCGGGCCCGGCTCGTCGTGTGCCAGGTCGGTGCCGCCGATCTGCAAGCGCCGGATCCGCGCGTCGACCGCGCCGACCGTGCTCGGCGCCAGTGCGCGCGCCAGCGCGCCGCCGATCTCCACCGTCACACCGTCCACCTCATGAGCCGCCCGCCACTGCGCGCCGCGCGCCCGCCGGGCGACCTTGCGAATCCTGGCCCGCTTCCACGCCAGATACCGCGCCTCCCAGACGCCGCCGGGACCGGACCGCTCGTCCAGGCACACCGCGACAGCGGCAGCGGCGGCGGCAGCGAGCACCGCACTGCGCGCGGGCGGATCGACCTTCGGCAGGTGCAGCACCATCTGCATGGCCTGCACCAGATCCGGGTCGTCGGGATCGCCCGCACCGCCGTAGCCGCGCGCCAATTCCGCGTGCAGCGCACGGAACTCCGCCGTGGGATCCGCCGAATCCCACCGGCCGGCCGTATCTTCCGCGTGCACCGAACCCGCAGGGACCGCCGAGCCCTGCGCGGCCGCGACATCCCGCGCGACTACCGGAGCCCTGCCGCCGATCGGATCCTCGGTGCCCGATGCGTTCCCGGTGACCGGCGAACGCCCCGCTCCCGCCGAATCTCCGGCATTCGCGGAAACCGTTGTCGCGCCGGAATTCCCGGCCACCGCCGAGTTCCCCGCGACAACCGATCCTCCGGTATCCGGCAAATCTTCCGCGCCCGCCGACTCGGTCGCCGCCTCATCCGCGGATACCGCATCTCCGGCCGTGGAATTCGCAATGGCAGTCGAATCCTTCGGGCCCATGGTCGATTCCGTCACCGTCGCGCTCCCGGATTCGGATGCGCCGTACTCCCCGCTCACTCAGTTCACCTCGATCGTCACCGTGAATGTCCGCGCGGGCAGCACATCGTGCTCCCACGGCCGCGCGTACTCCATCACAAGCGGGCCGCTGCCCACCGCATTCCCGGTGAAGGTCCAGGTCTCGATGCCCGCCGATCCGGGCGGTTCCGGTACCGCGGAGTCCTCGCCGCTGTCGGGGTGGCCGATCGGTCTCACGATCGTGGGATCGAGGTGCGCGAGTCGCCATCGGTAGCCGGTGGACGGATCCGCGGGCAGGGCGACGGTAAGTCGCTGATCGATTGCCAGATTCCGGCGACTGCCGTCATCGGCTTCGGTGACGACCAGTGCGAGAACATGGTCGGCGGCGAAGGCGCGGGCGGGCGATCGCACGCCGTCCGCCTCGTGAATCCCGCTCTCGGGGGCGCCGCATCCGGCGATACCGACCGCGAGCACGACGACCGTACCGATTCTCCGCACGTCGCCCCCTCCGATCCGCCCCTGTGGTCGATAGCCCGCGCCTACCGATACGAGCCACGGGTAATCATGGAGCAACTTCATCGCACGCGCGGGGTTTCGAGGAGAATTGCGAGAAATAAGGTCGTAGAGACACTTTCACGGACCTCTCAGCAGGCCACCACACCGACAGAGACCCGAACGAGAGATCGATTAGCAATCTCAGAACTCGCTGCCGCCCCAGGATTACCTCGATAGCGACAGTCGTCACTTGCGCGGGTACAGCTATTACCGCGACTCGACGACAGTGAAGACCGACCAGTCCGCGACGAGGGGCCGCAACTGACACCCGATCCGATAACCCCGCAACTCCGCGAGAACCTATCGAACCGGTCGCCTGATATTTGCCGAATTCAGCTGCCGACCAGAGGAACCCGCCGTACCCCACCGTCGCGGGCATCGGCCGCCTCGACCTCGTCGCGAGTCACACCGAGAATGAACAACACCGCGTCCAGGTACGGATGCGACAGAGCCGCGTCGGCCACCTCGCGCAGCGCCGGTTTCGCGTTGAACGCCACACCGAGACCCGCCGCGTTCAACATGTCGATATCGTTCGCGCCGTCGCCGACCGCCACCGTCTGCTCCATCGGCACACCGGCCTCCGACGCGAACTTCCGCAGCGCGGTGGCCTTGTAGGCCCGGTCCACGATATCGCCGACCACGCGGCCGGTGAGCTTGCCGTTCACGATCTCCAAGGTGTTGGCCTGCACGAAATCCAATTCCAGTTCGTGCGCCAGCGGTTCGATGACCTGGCGGAAACCTCCGGAGACCACACCGCAGCGGAAACCGATGCGGCGCAGCGTGCGAATGGTGGTGCGCGCGCCCGGCGTCAGCTCGATCCGGTCGGCGACCTCCTCGATCACCGATTCGTCGAGCCCTTCCAGGGTGGCCACCCGCTGTCGCAGCGATTCGGCGAAGTCGAGTTCGCCGCGCATCGCCGCCTCGGTGACCTCCCGCACCTGTTCCTCCACGCCTGCGTGCGCGGCGAGCATCTCGATGACCTCGCCCTGGATCAGGGTGGAGTCCACGTCGAAGACGATGAGCCGCTTGGCCCGTCGCGCGAGTCCGGCGCGTTCCACCGCGATATCTATGCGTTCGGCCACCGCGACCTCGGCCAGCGCGGTGCGCAGCCGCGAATCGGTGTCGACGCCGGTGTCGGTGGCCGACACCATCAGCTCCATCCCGGTCACCGGATAGTCGGCGATGCCGCGAATGGTGTCGATATTGGCGCCGAGTACCGCCAACTGCCGGGAGACGTTGCTGAACGCGCGCGCTGTCACCGGGCTGCCGAGCACGACGACGGCGTGCGTGGAGATGGGCGGGCGGCCGATCTGCGCGTCGACCTCGACGACGACATTCATGCCGACGGTGTTCATGGCCTCTTCCAGCTCGTCCTGCAGCGATTCGGAATCGCCGGGACAGGTGACCAGCACACCGAGGGTCAGATGGCCGCGGATGACCACCTGTTCGATGTCGAGGAGGCTGACCTGGTGGCGCGACATCGCTGTCAGCAGGACAGATGTCACGCCGGGGCGGTCGGGGCCGGTCACGGTGACGAGAACGATGGTCTCAGTCAAGTCGAAGTGCTCCAAGTCTGTCCGCCCTCCTGTGCCGCGTCGCCGTTGCCGCTTCCGTTCTGGGCTAGCTACCTCACCGAACGAGTGTGCACCCACTGGATGACCAGCGGGTGCACACTCGTCGCACAAATCCTAGTACGGAACTACTTCGCGGCGACGGCCTCCGGCTCGTTGGCGTGCTTGCCCGAACCCCAGCCGACGTGGGCCTCGGCGCGCATGCGCTCGACCATGTGCGGGTAGTGCAGTTCGAACGCGGGACGCTCGGAGCGGATGCGCGGCAGTTCGTAGAAGTTGTGCCGCGGCGGCGGGCAGGTGGTCGCCCACTCCAGGGAGTTGCCGTAGCCCCACGGGTCGTCCACGGTGACCACTTCGCCGTAGCGGTAGCTCTTGAACACGTTCCACACGAACGGGAGCATCGAGGCGCCGAGGATGAACGCGCCGATGGTGGAGATGGTGTTCAGGGTGGTGAACCCGTCGGAGGGCAGGTAGTCGGCGTAGCGACGCGGCATGCCTTCCGCGCCAACCCAGTGCTGCACGAGGAAGGTGGTGTGGAAGCCGATGAAGGTGGTCCAGAAGTGCCACTTCGCCAGTCGCTCGTCCATCATGCGCCCGGTGATCTTCGGGAACCAGAAGTAGATGCCTGCGAAGGTGGCGAACACGATGGTGCCGAAGAGCACGTAGTGGAAGTGCGCGACCACGAAGTAGGAGTCGGTGACGTGGAAGTCCAGCGGCGGCGAGGCCAGGATGACGCCGGACAGACCGCCGAAGAGGAAGGTCACCAGGAAGCCGAGCGACCACAGCATCGGTGATTCGAAGGTCAGCTGGCCGCGCCACATGGTGCCGATCCAGTTGAAGAACTTCACGCCGGTCGGCACCGCGATGAGGAAGGTCATGAACGAGAAGTACGGCAGCAGCACCGCGCCCGTGGCGTACATGTGGTGCGCCCACACCGCGATGGACAGCGCCGCGATGCCGAGGGTGGCGTAGACCAGCGTGGTGTAGCCGAAGATCGGCTTGCGCGAGAAGACCGGGAAGATCTCCGAGACGATGCCGAAGAACGGCAGCGCGATGATGTAGACCTCGGGATGGCCGAAGAACCAGAACAGGTGCTGGTAGAGCAGGATGCCGCCGGTGGCCGGATCGTAGATGTGCCCGCCGAGGTGGCGGTCGTAGGCCAGGCCGAACAGCGCCGCGGTGAGCAGCGGGAACGCCAGCAGCACCAGCACGCTGGTGACGGCGATGTTCCAGGTGAAGATCGGCATGCGGAACATGGTCATACCGGGCGCGCGCAGGCAGACCACGGTGGTGAGCATGTTGACGCCGCCGAGGATGGTGCCGAGGCCGGAGACCGCGAGGCCGAGGATCCACAGGTCGGTGCCGACGCCCGGCGAGTGCAGGATGTCGGTGAGCGGCACATACGCCGTCCAGCCGAAGTCCGCGGCGCCGCCGGGGGTGATGAAGCCCGCGGTCGCCATGGAGGCGCCGAACAGGTACAGCCAGTAGCTGAACGCGTTCAGGCGCGGGAAGGCGACGTCGGGCGCGCCGATCTGCAGCGGCAGCACGATATTGGCGAAGCCGAACACGATCGCGGTGGCGTAGAACAGCAGCATGATCGTGCCGTGCATGGTGAACAGCTGGTTGAACTGTTCCGGCGACAGGAACTGCAGGCCCGGCCGCGCCAGTTCGGCGCGCATCAGCAGCGCCATCAGGCCGCCGATGAGGAAGAAGCTGGTGGCGGTGACGATGTACATGACGCCGAGGACCTTGGGGTCGGTGGTCGTCACCATCTTGTAGAGGAACGAACCCTTCGGCCCGGTTCGAGCCGGATACGGTCGAGTCGCTTCCAATTGAGGGACTGGTCTGGGCTCTACCGCAGTCACTGATCCTCCTGAAGATGCCTGTAGGTCGCTCCGCAGGCTCCGCTGCGTGGGTCTGTCCCGGCACCGGAACAGACGACAGTTAGCTTGCGCTCCTGTGATCGTAAACCGTGCGGCCCCGGCGGTCCGCACTGGTCCTACTCTCTGTCGTATTTCGTTGATGCGGCGGCGACGGCGACCGACCGGAATCCGCGCTCGACGCACCGATGAGTTCCCGCGCCCCCACCCGTCTCCACCCATGCGAGTGCCTGTCCCAACACCTGCGAAGAGAGACTCGACATGACAGCTCCCAAGCCCGGCGATCCGATCTGGGTCGACCTTTTCACCGCCGACCCCGACCGCAGCATCGCCTTCTACACCGAACTGTTCGGCTGGACGGCCGAACGCGGTGGCCCCGAATTCGGCGGCTACATCACCTTCCGCAAGAACGGCAAGGCCGTCGCGGGCGGCATGGGCAGGCAGCCCGACGACTCCGACGGACCCGACCGGTGGACGGTCTACCTGGCCGCCGAGGACGCACGCGCCACCGCCGACGCCGCCGCGACCGCGGGCGCCGACACCATCGTGCCCGCCATGCCCGTCGGCGACCTCGGCGTCATGGCGGTACTCGCCGATCCTGGCGGCGCGGGCGTCGGCATCTGGCAGTCGGGATCCTTCGGCGGGATCGAGACCGCCGCCATCGTGAACGACGGCTCGTGGCGCGACCACGACGGCGCGCCGTCCTGGTTCGAACTGCATACCCGCGACTACGACGCCGTCCTGGCGTTCTACCGCGACGTCTTCGGCTGGAGCGACACCTTCGCCATGCCGGTCGAGGCCGGTTTCCGCTACACCACCATCCGTTCCACCAGCCCGATGCTCGGCGGGGTCATGGACGCGTCGGTCCTGCCCGCGGATTCGCCACTCGGCTGGATGGTGTACTTCGGAGCCGACGACGTGGACAAGGCGGTGGCGAAGGTGGTCGAACTCGGCGGCACGGTGCTCGCGCCCGCCGAGGACACTCCCTACGGGCGAATGGCCTCGGTCGCCGATGTCACCGGCGCGCGATTCAGCCTGGGTGGCGACGCCGCCTGACTCGTGTGTGGCCGCGGCGAGGGGTCGCGGCCATCCACAGCTGGGCAGTCGCGTGGTTCGACGAAGATCCTCCGCGCCGCCGCACGATCATCGACATCCGGCGCGCGCACCACCACGGACATGTTCTCGGTGCTCATCCCACCGCGACCGCGTCACCGGCGAATCCGAGCGCGGGGCGCGGGGCGGATGAGGCGGCACGGCGAGCACGAGCGGCACGAGCGGCACGAGCGGCACGAGCGGCACGAGCGGCACGAGAATGGTGCGGTATGCGTGGGTATTACCTCGCGGGGGACACAATCCCCTACAAGGTAATCTCACCCGCATGTCGGTGACCGCGTTCGTCCGAATCCGAAACCGCACCACCCGATATGGCACGGCCGCGCTGGCCGTGGCCTGTGCCGTGCTGGTCGCCGGGTGCGGCGGTCAGGCCGACGAGGTGAGTTCCATCGTGCGCACCACCACGAATATCGCGGGCGCGGGCGTCGTCGGACTCGACCGCGACACCGCGCAGGCGTGCCCGCTGCCGAGCGCGCCCGATCAGGCGGGCGGTACCCGCAGCGTCACCCACGCCGCCGGGGTCAGCGAGGTTCCCGCCGATCCGAAACGCATCGTGGTGCTCAGCACCTCGGCGTTGGACGCGGCCTGCGCGCTCGGTCTGTGGGAGCGGGTCATCGGCGCGGCGACCGCCGACGGTCCGCGCGCGCAGCCGCTGTATCTCGGCTACGGCGTGAACAAGATCCCGAGCGTCGGTGTGCTCGGGCAACCCGATCCGGCCAGGATCGCGGAACTGAACCCCGACCTGATCCTCGGCGAAGTGCCATCGGGCGCGGCCACTTTCGACGCGCTGCGGGCCATCGCGCCGACGGTGCTGGTCGGCACGTCACCCAGTTGGCAGGCGCAGTTCACCGCCTTCGCCGCCGGGATGGACCGGCGCGAGGCGGCCGCGAGCGCGCTGGATGCCTATCGCGGGTACGCGCGCGAGGTCGGCACGACCATCGCGGCGAATCAGAGTCAGGCTTCGGTGCTGCGCTTCACTCCGGATGTCATCCGGATCCAGGGCGCGGACAGTTTCGCCGGTCAGGTGCTCGCGGATGTCGGCGTCCAGCGGCCGACGGCCCAGCGCGGCCCCTCCGTCGACATCACCGTCGACGAACTCGCCACCAAGGCCGAAGGCGACATCATCTACGTCGATTTCGTCGGCGAGGACGGTAAGCACTACGGCGAGAAGATCCTGCGCGGTGATGCGTGGAAGGACCTCGGCGCGGCGAGCGACCACCGTGTGTTCGCGATCGAGGACTCCGTCTGGCACGGCAGCGGACTCACCGCAGCCCGCGCGCTGGTGTTCGACCTCCAAGGCAGTTTGAACGGTTACGTCACCGACTGAGCGCGGCATCTGGGTGCAGCGCACGCACTCCGGCGCGGACCGAGCCGGGTGACGTCCGCACCGCGGACCGACCTCCGCGGACGGCGACCGCCCTGTTCGGCAATCCCAACCCGGCGATATCCGGAATTCGCGGTTCCGGTGCTCGACCGGATGCACTCAGCCGGATGAATCGGCGGAGGCACCCGCAGAACGGATGAGACCGCGACGAACCTCGACACCGAGCGTCGCGGACCGAACCGGGGTAGCGCTCCACCCGACTCGACCAGCGCCCTGGGCTCCACGTGCCGGGCTGCCGACGCCCGCGCCGCAGCGCCGCCGACCGGGCCGCGACTCACCTCACCCCACCGACGCGGGTTCCTCCGGTCTCGGATCGGCGCTCGGGACGTTGGCGCGAGGTCGGGACAATGCGCTCGGCCACCAGATCTTGTCGCCGATGTCCAAGGTCAGGGCCGTCACCAGGATCGCGCGCACGATAATGGTGTCGAGCAGGACGCCGAAGGCGATCACGATGCCGAGTTCGGCGAATGTCACGACGGGCAGGGTGGTGAAGACCGCGAAGGTGCCCGCCAGCACGAGCCCGGCCGAGGTGATCACGCCGCCGGTCGCCGCGAGTCCGATCAGCGCGCCCGCCTTGGTGCGGTGTTTGATCGTCTCCTCGTGCACGCGCGACATGAGGAAGATGTTGTAGTCGATGCCGAGCGCCACCAGGAAGACGAAGGCGATCAGCGGGAGTCCGGGGTCGGCGCCGACGAATCCGACGGCGTCGAATATCCACCGGCTCGCGCCGAGCGCCGCGAAGTAGGACAGCACCACCGTCGCGGTCAGCAGGATCGGCGCCAGGATCGAACGCAGCAGCAGCATGAGGATCACCATGACGATGGCGAGCACGAGCGGCACGATGACCTTGTTGTCGCGGGCGACCGCACGGTCGACGTCGAGGACGACGGCGCTCTGCCCGCCGACGCGCGCTTGGTCGTCGGCCGCGCGCACGGCCGCGCGCACCCGGTCGATGGTGGCGTATGCCGCGTCGCTGTCCGGCGGATCGGTCAGCGTGGCCTCGACGTAGAAGCGACCGTTCTGTGTGACCGGCGGCGCGGTGGCGCCGATGCCCTGCGCGGAACGCACCGCCGCGATCACGGCGTCGGCGCGTTCGGCGCGGCCGATGACGATGACCGGATTGCCGGTGCCCGCGTCGAAATGCCGTTCCAGGATCTCGGTGCCGTCGACGGCCTCCGATGAGCCGACGAAGGAGTCCTTGTTGGCGATGCCGTCGGTTTCCAGGCCGCCGACGCCGAAGGCGAGCACGCCGAGGACGACGACGGTAGCGATCCACACGGTGCGCGGCCTGCGCGCGACGCCGAAGCCGACGCGCGCCCATATCCCGGATTCGGTGTGGTCGGCGGTGCCCATGGCCGGGCGGCGCGGCCAGAAGATCCAGCGCCCGACGATGACGAGCAGCGCGGGCAGCAAGGTGAGCATGGCGAGCAGGGCGACCGCGATGCCGATCGCGCACACCGGCCCGATGCCCTTGGTGGAGTTCATCTCGGCGACCAGCAGCGCCAGCATCGCGACGATCACGGTGGCGCCGCTGGCGAGCACCGCGGGTCCGGCCCGGTGCAGCGCGACCGCCATCGCCTCGTGTTTGTCATCGTGGCGGCGCAGTTCCTCGCGGTAGCGCGCAACCAGAAGCAGTGCGTAGTCGGTGCCCGCGCCGAATACCAGCACGGTGAGGATGGCCTGACTCTGCGCGTTCATGGTCAGGCCGATCTTGGTCGCGCCGTAGACCGCGCTCTGCGCGACGATCAGCGCGAAACCCGCGGTGAACAGCGGCAATATCCACAGCATCGGCCCGTAGGTGAGGACCAGGATGACGATGACCACGCCCGCCGCCGCGTACAGCAGCAGTCCGTCGATGCCCTCGAACGCCTCGCCGAATTCGGCGGCGAAACCGGCGGGGCCGGTGGCGTGGAAGGACAGGCCATCGGGGTGTTCACCCGCGACGGACCGCATCTCCTCCACGACCTTCAGCAGCCGATCCCACCCCTCCGAACCCATGTCGATCGGGATCAGGATCTCCACGGCCTGCGCGTCCTGCGACTGCACCGGCCCGAAGATCTTGTCCCCGATGACATGCTCGATCTGCTTGAACCGCTGCGCGTCGGCGGCGACGGCGGCGCGGTCGGCGTCGGTGATCCCGCTGGTGCGCTCGTAGACCAGCACCACCGGCACGTGATCGCTGTTGCCGAAGGATTCCGCGAGCCGGTACGCCTGCGTGGATTCGGCGCTGTCGGGCAACCAGTTGACGTTGTCGTTCTCCTGCGCGCCGCTGAGCTTGCTCGCGAAGGAACCGAGGGCGAGCAGCGCGATGATCCACACGCCGAGCACAACCCACTTGCCGCGCCGTCCGCTCGGGACGCGCGCGAGCTTGCCGAGCAGGTCGGTCATGTCGGGATCGGTCGGTGCGGCCATCTCGCCCCCCTCGTGCGACTCAGGTACGGCAGTATCGTACGTCCCGGAGTCGCCGATCGCGCCTGTGATCTTGTCGAGGCGTTCACGGCTGCCTCCGGCCGAAATCCCACCCCCGAGTCGACCGAGCCGCGCGGAGGATCCGTACCCCGATTCGGCTGCGGGGACCCGCGATCCGACGCGGCGGCGCGTGCCGCACAATGAGTTGCCGCCGACCGTGCGCATCGGCATCTTCCACCCGGCGGGTCGACCCCCGACGACACTAGGTGTTGTGTTGCGTGGACATGTCAGACCCAAGGGGTAGTGTTCGGAAGCGAGCTGTCGGCGGCGGCAGCGTTCCCTCGGATCCCGTGCGAAGCAACGGCCTCGTTGCGTTCCTCGGTGAACGAGCGTCCTCGGTGAAAGGTGTGAAGGCAGGATGAAGCTTATCGACCGGGTGTCGGCCATCAATTGGAATCGGGTGCCCGACGAGAAGGATGCCGAAGTCTGGGATCGACTCACCGGCAACTTCTGGCTGCCGGAGAAGGTGCCCGTCTCCAACGACATCCCCTCGTGGAACACCCTCACCGCCGACGAGAAGCAGCTCACCATGCGGGTGTTCACCGGACTCACCCTGCTCGACACCATCCAGGGCACCGTCGGCGCGGTGAGCCTGATCCCCGACGCGCTGACCCCGCACGAGGAGGCGGTGCTCACCAATATCGCGTTCATGGAGTCGGTGCACGCGAAGAGCTACAGCTCGATCTTCTCCACGCTGTGCTCGACCCGCGAGATCGACGACGCGTTCCGCTGGTCGGAGGAGAACCCCAACCTGCAACGCAAGGCCGAGATCGTCCTCGGCTACTACAACGGCGACGACCCGCTCAAACGCAAGGTCGCCTCGACCCTGCTGGAGAGTTTCCTGTTCTACTCCGGCTTCTACCTGCCGATGCACTGGTCCTCGCGAGCCAAGCTCACCAACACCGCCGACATGATCCGCCTGATCATCCGCGACGAGGCCGTGCACGGCTACTACATCGGCTACAAATACCAGCGAGGACTGGAACAGGTCACCCAGGCCGAGCGCGACGAGCTGAAGAACTACACCTTCGAACTGCTCTTCGAGCTCTACGACAACGAAGTGGACTACACCCAGGACCTCTACGACGAGGTCGGTCTCACCGAGGACGTCAAGAAGTTCCTGCGCTACAACGCCAACAAGGCACTGATGAACCTCGGCTACGAGGGCCTGTTCCCCAAGGACGAGACCGAGGTCAACCCGGCCATCCTGTCCGCGCTGTCCCCCAACGCCGACGAGAACCACGACTTCTTCTCCGGATCGGGTTCCAGCTATGTCATCGGCAAGGCTGTCAATACCGAGGACGAGGACTGGGAGTTCTGAGCTAGCGTCCCGGTGGCGGTCCACCGGGACCGCCGCCCGGTCCCCCGCCACTGCCCGGTCCCCCGCCGCCGGGTGGGCGACCGGGGGCGTTGCCCGATCCGGCGTTCGCGGATTTCGCTGCGACGCCGACGGTCAGGGCGATGTCGAGTCCGGTGGCGGGTGTTCCGGTGACGGCGGCGAGTTCGGCGTCCCAGCCGTCGCCGAATACATTGTCGGAGGCCAGACTCACGCCTGACAGGTTGCTCACACTTCGCGAGTAGCCCGAATCGTGGGCATAGACCTGTTCGCAGATCTGCTGCGGCAGCGCGATCTGGGACGTGAGGCGCGCGTTGTCGCCCGCGACGGCGGATTCCAGCGAGTCGAAGACCTCGAAATGGATGTGCGGCCAACGCCCGTCGTAGCAGGCGGGGAAGATCGTGGTATAGGTGACGGTTCCGGTGTCGTCGGCCACTTGGACGCCGCGCAGGTAGTTCTGGTCGGTGACGCCGTCGCTATAGAGCGAATACTTGCCGGACCGGTCGCAGTGCCAGACGTAGACGGCCATGCCCGCGCCCGCCGCGCCGTCGCGCGTGAGATCGAGCATCCGCAGGCGCAACGTGGTCACGACGCCTTGTGCGACACCGGAATACGCTCCGAAGCTGCTCGTGAGATCGGAGCGGACGACCCCGGATTCGATCAGGACATTCGGGCCGTTGGACCCGTCGCCGGGATACGGACCGGCCGTCTCCTGCGGCATGGTCGCCGTCGCCGAGTCGGTTGTCGCGACCTCTGCCGTCGACCCGCCTGCCGTCGACCCGCCCGCCGTCGACCCCTCGTCGGCGGTCGAGCAGGCCGCGGCGGCGATGCCCGCGCCCGCCGCCCCCATCAGGTAGAACGCTCGCCGACGTGACATCACCCGCAGATCGTGGGCCAGACCCAGATCGTGTTCGTGCGCGTCACCCGTCCCGCGTCGTGCGAAGGGACTCATTCGCATTCCTTTCGTCGTTTCCGCATCGACGCTAGGAAGGCGAACTCCTCGGTTCCGGTGATGATGCCGGCAATTCGCTGCGAGTGGATCCTCCGGTCAGATGCCGAGCACCAATTTGGCCGTGGTGAAGTAGATGATCAGGCCGGTGGCATCCACGAGGGTGGTCACCATGGGCGCGGAGACCACGGCCGGGTCGATGCGGGCCTTCTTGGCGAGCAGCGGCATGGTGCCGCCGATCGTCGCGGCCCAACCGCAGATCAGGACCAGGGTGATGCCGACCACGATGGCGATCTTGGCGCCGACGAACAGCGCGCCGATCAGCACGCCCGCCGAGGCCAGCATCGCGCCGAGCACCAGCCCGACCCGGCATTCACGCCAGATGACCCGCAGCAGATCCGATCCGCGCACCTCGCCGACCGCGACCGCGCGCACGCACGCCGTGGCCGCCTGCGCGCCCGCGTTGCCGCCGGCGCCGATCAGCAGCGGGATGAAAAGGGCCAGGTGGGCGGCCTGTTCCAGGGTGCCCTGGAAGAAATCGGTGACGCTCACCGTGAGCGTGGCCGCGAACAGCAACAGCAGCAGCCACAGCGCGCGGTAGCGGGCCAACTGGAAGACCCCGGCCGCCATGTAGTGCCCGGCCCACGGCGCCGAACCGGCCTGTTTGGCGACGTCCTCGCTGTCGGCGGCCTCGATGACCTCCACCGCGTCATCGATGGTGAGCAGTCCGACCAGGCGGTTCTCGCTGTCCACGACGGGCATGTTCAGGTCGTTCGTCTCGCGCATGAGCCTGGCCGCGCGCTCGGCCGAATCGGTGGCGCGCACGAACGCGGGCTCGGTCACCACCAATGCGGCGACCTCGGTGTCGGGGCCCGCGAGCACCAGCTCGCGCAATTCCACGATGCCCATGAGGCGGCGGCCCGCGTCGACGACCGGCAGCGTGTACACCGTCTCGGCGTTGACGCCCTTGGCCCGCACCGTGTGCAGGGCCTCGGCCACCGTCAGATTGCGCGGCAGCGCAACGACTTCCGGCGTCATGTAGAGGCCGACCGAACCCTCGGGGTAGCCGAGCAGCGACGCCGTCATCCTGCGCTCGCGCGGACTCAGCCCGGCCAGCACCTTCTTGGCGACCTTGGCGGGCGCCTCGTGCAGCATCCGCGCGCGGTCGTCGGGCGCCATCCGCTCGACCAGATCGCGAAAACTCTGGTCGCGCAACCCTTCCAGAATCTGCTGCTGATCGACGGGCTCGAGTTCCTCGAACACCGCGAGCGCCCGGTCCTTGGGCAGCAGCCGGAACGCGACACCCGCCTGCACGGCGTCCATACGGGCGAGTTGATCGGCGATGACATGCGGCGGGTGGTCGCCGAGCCAGTCCAGCGCGGCGTCGACCCGGTGGGTTTCGGCGATGTCACGCAGGGAGTCCGACAGCGTCGGGCGGTCTTCGACGCGCGGCGGACGTACTTCGACGAGATCGGTCTGCGACATGGGTGATCCTCAGCACACGGCGGGGTGAAGGAGTGAATCGATGACGACGTGGTCACACCGCGAGGCGCCCGCTCACGACCGATTCAGCGAAATGCCGAGGAGAAAGACGTTCGGTCAGTACGAAGGAGCGGCGCCGCGCGGCCTTCGACTGGGAGGTTCACTGCACATGGCACCCACCTCCTGGTCGTCGTCACGACGGCGATCGCCACCGTCGATTTTCCGCCTCGCGCCCCATGCCGGGTGCGCTGCTTCCTCAGGAAGGATACATGCGCCGACGCCGCACACCACATCGGCGGGCGCGCCGAGGCCGAGCCACCGCCGAAACTTCACCGCACCGACGCCGGGCGTGCACCGCACCGATATCGCGCGGGGTCGGCGACGCGAATTCGCCGCCGCGTGTTCACGGTTGGGCGAGAAGGGTGGCCGCGACGGCCGTCTCGACCTCCGGCCGGGTCGCGGTGTGCCACACCCGGTCGGGCACGGGCTCGGTCTGGACGCCGAACAGGAACAGGTGCGCGACCTGCGGGTACAGCGCCCGGTGCACGTCGAGACGGTCGTCGATCATGTGCGTGACCGACAACCGCGCGCAGTGCACGGCTTTCTCCGCGCGGGCGCGGCAGAAACGCACGTTCGCGCGCGGGATGCCGCTGAGCAGGAGGGTTACGCGCAGCGAGCGTCGAACGGTTGTCCGTGCCTGCGCGAGCGGGGACAGTTGCGCGCGGGGCCGAAACCGGCGGGCCCGGAGATGCGAGGACGACGCCATGGCCACCACCGACCAGCCCCGTTCGGGTTCGCAGGCCGTCGAACGGGCCATCCACCTGCTCAATTGCTTCGAAGGCGACGATCCGGAACTGTCGATCAGCCAGCTCGCGCATCTGGCGGGCGTACCGGTCAGCACCGCGCACCGGCTCGCGCAGGCGCTGGTGCGCGGGCGACTGCTGGAACAGGATCCGATCACCGATCGCTACCGGGTCGGGCACGGTCTCGCCGTCCTCGCCCGTCCCGCGCTGACCAGGCTCGGCCTGGATTCCGCCGCGCCGCATATGTACGCGCTGGCCGCGGGCATCAAGATCACGGCCACCCTCAGCGTCGCCGAAGCCGACGAAGCGGTCACCGTCTTGCAAGCCCGTCCGCCCGTGCACTTCTGCTTCCACCAACTGCCGCGCGCCCGTCGACCGCTGCGCTCCAGTGCCACCGGCCGCGCCCTGCTCGCCTGGTCCCCCGCCGACAGCGGCCTGCGCACCGATCTGGACCTGGTGCGCCGCAAGGGTTTCGCGGTCGAGGAATTCGAATGGCAGGACCCCGAGGACAACGACCCGGTCCGCTCCATCGCCGTCCCCGTCTTCGGCCGCGACCGCCAGGTGTGGGGCGCACTCGGCGTCCAAGCCCGCTCGGCCCGCCTCGACGACGTCCTCATCCGCGAAATCCTGCCCGCCATGCGCCAGATAGCGGGCCGCATCGGCACCGTCGTCCAGAGGAACTCCTGCGCGACCGCGGAGTAGCGAAGCGCCACCCCGGATCGAGCCCTGTCCTCGCCAGGATTCACAGCGACCCTTTCCGAGCACACCGGGAGCGGGCATACCCGTCACACCGGCGCGCGATGTCGACGCCGCCGACGGTCTGCGCGCGGGCGGTCGGGTTCGAAATGTCCACCCGCACTGAGTGAAACCTCGTGACCGAGGAGCTCACAGGGCGGCGCCGATCGCGACGGGAGTGGTCCGGCCGGACGGGATCGTCCGGCCGGATTCCGGGGTGCTACGCGCCCTTGAACGCCGCGCCCGAGATCGGGGTCGACGGTTGGCCGTCGATGCCGACGGGGATCTCGCCTTCGAGGGTGGTGCGGTAGAGCACGCGGGTGACGTCGAGGTGGTCGAGGTCACTGGGGGCCAGGTGCGCGGTGGCGCGGTTGTCCCAGAACGCGATGCTGCCCCGCTCCCAGCGGAAGCGGACGGTGTAGGCGGGTTGGGCGATCTCGTCGAACAGCAGTTTCAGGATCGCGTCGGACTGGTCGGGGCGAAGGCCGACGATGCGGGTGGTGAAGCCGGGATTGACGAACAGGGCGCGTTCGCCGGTCACCGGATGCACGCGGACCACCGGGTGTTCGGTGACCAGCGGGGCGGTGGCGACCTTCTTGGCATAGTCGCTGTCGGCGTCCCACACCGGCCTGCTGCCGCCGAAGCGGTGTTCGGCGCGCAGTCCGTCGACGAAGCGGCGCAACGCGTCCGGCAGGTTCTCGTAGGCGGCGACCAGGTTGGTCCAGCGGGTGTCGCCGCCGCGTTCCGGGGCGATCTCGGCGCGCAGGATCGACGCCGCAGGGGGGTTGATCAGCGGGGACACATCGGTGTGCCACTGGTTGGTGTAGCTGAATTTCTTTACGCCGAAACGCTTTTCGTAGAGGCGGCTGTCGACGGCGAGGATCTCCGGGAATTCGGTCGGCGCGTCGTCGTCGTAGGGGTGCGACGGGGTGACGGCGCCGAACCGGCGGGAGAACGCGATCTGTTCGGCGTGACCGATGTGCTGGTCGCGGAAGAACAGCACCTTGTATTCGTAGAGCGCGGCGGAGATCGTCGCGACCTGCGCCTCGGTCAGGGTTTCGCGCAGGTCGACACCGCTGATGTCGGCGCCGATATGGCCTGCGACGGGGGTGACCTGAACGGTGTCGGCGGCAATATCGGTGCCGAGACTGTCGGCGGCAATATCGGTGCCGAGACTGTCGGCGGCGGTGGTGACGGGGTTTTCGTGCACTGCGGTCATGGCAAACTCACTTGGGGAGAACGGGTTCGGGCGGGAGTTGCGCCGAAGCGACAGGCGCTGCGGCAGATTCGCATGAAGTCGACCGCGCGCCGCCGGGTCAGCGCGGGCACAGGGGGGCGGGCGGTCACGGCAGTTCCGGGCCGATGGCGAAGCGCGCGCCGAGTCGTCCGCCGCCCCAGCCGAGTTCGCTGCGGTAGCTGCCGAGCAGGCCGTGCTCGATCAGGTAGGACTCCTCGCGCTGCGGATCCTCCGGTGGCAGCGCTTCGGTGCGCGGCGCCACGAACAGGGCGTCGACCGGGCAGTACGCCTCGCACATGAAGCAGGTCTGGCAGTCCGAGCGGCGGGCGAGCACCGGCACCCCGTCCGCGCCGCGATCGAAGACGTGGGTGGGGCATACATCGATGCAGGCGTCGCAGGCGATGCAGCGTTCGGCGGAGACGACCTCGATCATGCCGAAACCCGTTCGCCCGCGGCCAGGAAGACCGGTTCCGGCGCGGTCCACACCTCGTCGAGTCCGCCGGTGATGATCCGGTGGTGCTGGGCCGGATCGAGGTCGGGGTATTCCTCGCGCCGCGCCATGCCTCGGGATTCGGTGCGGGCCAGCGCCGCGTTGTACATCCAGCGAGCGTGCGCGGTCATCGCGGCGGCCGAGCGCACCTTCGACGGATCGGCTTCGGTGTGGTCGAGTCCGGTGCGCGCGGCGCGCCAGATCTCGTCGAGTGCGGCCAGCGCCGGACGCAACCGGTCGCCGTGGCGCAGGTAGTTCTTCTCGTAGGGCAGTACTTCGCGCTGCACGGCCGCGACGATCTCGGTGTGCGTGAGACCCGCGTCGGGGCGGCCGGTTGGGCGCAGACCGACACCGCCCGCGCCGACGCGTCTGCGCTCGGCCGACGCACTCGACTGCCGCCGGGCGAACCGGGCCGCGCCCGCGCCGGCCCAACTGCCCGAGGACATGGCCCATGCCGCGTTATGGCTGCCGCCGCCGGTGAAGCCGCCGCAGATCAGCTCGCGGGTCGCGACGTCACCGGCCACGAACAGGCCGGGGACGCCGGTGGAGCAGTCCGCGCCCGCGACCCGCACGCCGCCGGTGCCGCGCACGGTGGCCTCGAGCAGCAGGGTGATCGGGAACCGTTCGGTGAAGGGGTCGATGCCGAGGCGGTCGAAGGTGAGGAAGAAATTGGGCTGTCCGCGCCGCATGGCCCGCCGCTGTGCTTCGTCGGCCAGATCCAATGTGCAGTAGACCGGTTCGTCGAGCAGGGTGCGCGCGATCACCGAGCGTCCGCCCTTGCTCGACGCGCCTTCCAGCGGCTCGCCGTTGCCGAGGTAGAAGGTGGCGAAGGAGTAGTAGGCGGTCTTGGTGACCGAGGTGAACGCGGGCGCGATGGCGTAGGCGTTGGAGAACTCCATCCCCGACAGTTCCGCGCCCGCCTCGACCGCCATGAGCGCGCCGTCGCCGGTGTTCACGTCGCAGCCGAGGGTTTTCGACTGGAACGCGCAGCCGCCGGTGGCCAGGACGACCGCGCGGGCGTGCACGTCGACGCGCGCGCCGTCGGAGAGCCGGTGCAGGCGCGCGCCCGCCACGGTGCCGTCGGCGGTGCGCAGCAGTTCGACGGCCGGGGTGTGGTCGAGGATGCGGACGCCGGCGCGACGAACCCGAAGCCGTTGGCGCTTCATGTATTCCGGGCCTTGGACGCCGGTGCGCAGCGATTTGCCCTCCGGCGTCACCGGGAACGGGTAGCGGCCCTGTTCGGCGAGTTCGTTGACGAGTTCGTAGGTTTCGTCGAGCACCCTGGCCATCCAGTCGCGGTCGGCCAGGTAGCCGCCGAGGCCTTCACGACTGGCCATGGCACGCTCGCGCAGCTCCGGTTCGGGTTCCACGTACCAGATCCCGGTGCCCGCGGCTGCGGTCGCGCCGCTGCTGCCGCAGAAACCCTTGTCCGCCAACGTGACCGTGGCGCCCGCCGCGGCGGCCTTCAACGCGGCCCAGGTGCCCGCGGGTCCGCCGCCGATCACCAGTACATCGGTTTCGCTCATGATGTCACCTTCCGTCGGAGGGTTCGAGTGTTCTGTTCGGTGGAGGCCATGGGCTGTAGTGCGGGATGTAGCGGGCCATCACGCCTGCGCCGACCGCCGCGATGGCGCCGATGGTCACCGAGGCCGCGGCCAACGGCGCGGCGCCCGCGAGCGCGCCGATCAGCAGTGGTCCGACGAAGGAGCCGCCGTCGTGGGTCAGTCGCCAGGCGGCGAGGAATTCCGAGCGGATGGCGGCGGGCGCGATATCGGCGCCGAGGGTCATGATCACGCCGTTGCCGACCCCGTTGCCGATGCCCATCGCCACCGCGACCGCGCCGAGCGCCGCCGTGGTCGCGGTGAACGGCACGGCGACGTAGGAGACGGCGAGGATGGCCAGCGACGGTATCGCGACGGGTCCTCGGCCGAAGCGGTCCATCAGATGTCCTGCGGGATAGGCGAATACCAGCTCCAGTGCCGCGCCGATGCCGAAAAGCACACTGGCGGTGGCCGCGCCGATCCCGATGTGGTGCGCCCACAGCGGCAGGATCACCTCGCGCGAGGTGCGCGCCGCACCCATCATCAGCGAGCCCGCGCCGAGGGTGAACAGCACGCGGTGATGCAGCTTGCCCACCCCGAGCAGCGAAAGCGGCGCCGCGGAGAGACCCGAGGGCGCTCCCGTGTTCGGCAGCGGCATCCTCGCCATCATCCAGCCCGCGATCAGGAAGGCCACGAACTGTACGGCGAAGCCGCCTTTGGTGCCCATCGCGAGAATCGCCAGCGCGCCGATGAACGGCCCGGCGAAGAATCCAAGCCGCATCGCCCCGCCGAACAGCGACATGGCGCGCGCCCGCCGCCCGAAGGCGATGGCCTCGGCCATGAAGGTCATCTGCGCCAATCCCCATACGGCATTGGACAATCCGATGATCAGCAGGCCGACGCACAGCATCGCGACATTGGGCGCGAGCAGGCAAAGCAGCACGCCGAGCAGGCCGACGGCCGTGCCGCCGATGGTCGATGCCCGTTCGCCGATCCGCGCCACCAGCTGTCCGGCCGGGATGTCGCCGAGCACCTGGCCCAATCCGACCAGGGCGACGGCGAGTCCCGCGACCGCGGTGGACGCACCCAGATCCACCGCGGCCAGTGTCATCACCGGTGCACCGGCGCCCATGCCGATCCCCCGAGCCAGTGTCGGCACGTAGACCGGGAACACCAGCGGGCGCAGGGAATCGATGGGCTCCGTTAGCGGTGCGGGACAGGCGGTCATGCGCTCACTTCGGAACGCGTCTCGGCGTACCGACTCTCCACCTGCTCGAGTCCGTAATGTCCACGCAGCGTGTCGGATTCGTAGTCGGTGCGGAACAGTCCGCGCTCCTGGAGGATCGGCACGACCTTGTCGACGAAGTCCTCGAGACCGCCGGGCAGGTACGGCGGCATGATGTTGAATCCGTCGGCCGCGCCGTTCTCGAACCAGCTCTGCAGCTCGTCGGCGATCTGGGTCGGGGTGCCCGCGAAGGACCGGTGCCCGCGCCCGCCGCCGAGTTTGCCGATGAGTTGGCGCACGGTCAGGCGCTCGTTCTCGGCGAGTTCCTTGACCAGTTCGAACCGGCTCTTGTTGCCCTCGAAGTCGGTGATCTCGGGCAGCGGCGGCAGCGGGGCGTCCAGCGCGTGTTCGGTGAGGTCGACACCGAGCATCCTGGACAGCTGGCCCAGCGCGTAGTCGGGCGAGATCAGGTCGGTGAACTCCTGTTCCAGCGCGATCGCCTCGGCCTCGGTGTCGGCGATGTAGGGCACAAGGCCGGGCAACACCTTGAGCTCGTCGGCCGCGCGGCCGTATCTGGCCAAGCGGGACTTGAGATCCCGGTAGAAGCTCTGCCCTTCGGCGAGGGTGCGCTGCGCGGTGAACACGGCCTCGGCGTAGCGCGCTGCGAAATCCTTTCCGCTCTCCGAGGATCCGGCCTGCACCAGCAGCGGATGACCTTGCGGCGTGCGCGGGGAGTTGAGCGGTCCGCGCACCGTGAAGCGCGGGCCGTCGTAGTCGACGGTGTGCACCTTCGACGGATCGGCGAACACGCCGCGCTCCGGATCGAGGACCACGGCCGAGGACTCCCAACTGTCCCACAGCCGCAACGCGACATCCACGAATTCCTGTGCGCGTTCGTAGCGCCGCGCGTGTTCGGGCAATTCCGTGTAGCCGAAGTTCCTCGCCTCGTCCTCCCCCGCGGAGGTCACAATGTTCCAGCCCGCCCGGCCACCGCTGATGTGGTCGAGCGAGGCGAATTTGCGCGCCAGGTTGAACGGTTCGTTGTAGCTGGTGGACGCGGTGGCGATGAGGCCGACCTTGGCGGTGACCGCGGCGATGGCCGAGAGCAGCGTCACCGGTTCGAACACCGCGAGGGTGTTGCGTTCGATGCGCGGGCCGACGGCGAGCCCGTCGGCGAAGAACACCGAGTCGAGCTTGCCGCGTTCGGCGATGCGGCCGAGCTCCTGGAAGTGGGCCACGTCGAGCACATCGCGTTCCTCGGTGCGCGGATGCCGCCAGGCGGCTTCATGATGACCGACGCCCATGAGGAAAGCATTGAGATGGAATTGCTTCGGGGACATTGTTTTTCAGTTCCTTGCTGCTATCGGTGACGCTACTGGCTCGGATCGACGCGCCAGCGCGAGAAGCGGCGCTCGAGCGCGACCAGGATGCCGTTGAAGGCCAGGCCGAGCAGGGAGATCGCCAGGATGCCCGCGTACATGTTCGGGATCTGGAAGTTCTGCTGCGCCGCGGTGATCAGATAGCCGAGACCCGCTCGCGCGCCGACCATCTCGGCGGCGAGCAATACCAGGATCGAACTCGCCGCGGCCATGCGAAGGCCGGTGAAGATCGAGGGGATCGCGGCGGGCAGGATCACCTTCTGGAACAGCCGCAGCGGATTGAGTCCGAGCGAGGCCGCCGACTTCACCAGCAGCGGATCCACCGTGCGCACACCGGTGATGGTGTTGAGCAGGATCGGGAAGGTGCTCGCGTACACCACTAGCGCGACCTTGGAGGTCTCGCCGATGCCGAGGATCAGCACGAACACCGGGAGCAGCGCCAGCGCGGCGGTGTTGCGGAACAGCTCGAGGATCGGGTTGAGCAGATCGGCCACCGGCTTGTACCAGGCGATGGCGATGCCGAGTGGGACGGCGATCGCCAGCGCCAGCACGAAACCGGTCAGCGAGCGGTTGAGGCTGGCCGACACGTGGGTCCACATCTCCCCGCTGGCGACCAGGTCGACGAAGGCGCGAGCGACCGTGCTGAACGGCGGCAGGAACACCTCGTCCACCAGGCCGGTGCCCGGCGCGAACTGCCAGATCAGCAGGAAGATGGCGATGGCGACGAACGGCTTGACCAGCCGCCACGCGGTGCGGGCGATCACACCGCCGACGCGCTTGGCCACCGAGGGCCCGGCCGCGACGGGTGCGGCGGGCTCGGTCGGCGCGGGGGTCTCGACGGGCACGGGCTTGTCGATGAGCTGGGTTGCGCTAGACATGGATCGGCCTCTCGGTCCGTACTTCTTCGGTGGTGGTGCTGTCGGAGAGGGATCGCCGTTCCAGGCCCTGCGCGCGCTCGACCTCACTGTGCAGCAAGGTCCAGATGTCGTGCCGGTAGGAACGGAAGACTTCGCTCGAACGCAGGTCCTCGCCGGTGTCGCGGTCGATGTCGACATCGAGCGTCGCCTTGACCCGGCCGGGCCGCGAGGTCAGCACCGCGACGCGCTGACCCAGGTACACGGCCTCGTCGATGCCGTGGGTGATGAACAGAATGGTCTTGCCGGTGGCCTGCCAGATCCGGCGCAGCTCGTCCTGCAGCGACTCCCTGGTCTGGGCGTCGAGCGCGGCGAACGGCTCGTCCATCAGCAGCACCTCGGGGTCGAAGGCGAGGCTGCGCGCGATGGCGACGCGCTGCTTCATACCGCCGGACAGTTCGTGCGGATAGCGGTCGCCGAATCCGCTCAGCCCCACCAGTTCCAGGTATTCGTCGGCGATCCGGCGACGCTCCTTGCGCCGCAGCCCCTTGGCCTCCAGGCCGAATTCGATATTGGTGCGCGCGGTGCGCCACGGCAGCAGCGCGTACTGCTGGAATACGATGCCGCGATCCAGACCGGGACCGGTGATGGGCGCGCCGTCGAGCAAGATTTCCCCCGAGGTGGGCTTGCTCAGCCCGCCGAGCAGGTCGAGCAGCGTCGACTTGCCCGAACCGCTCGGCCCGACCAGCACCAGGAACTCGCCCTCGTGCAAATCCAGGGTGATGTCCTCGACCGCGACGAAACGTTCGGCGGAGTCACGCACGGAGAATTCCTTGCGCACCGCCTTCAGCGCGAGTTTCGGTGTCGTGGAACTCATTTGGCAACCGCCTCTCCGGTCGGTCCGCTGGTGGGCTGGTAGGTGCCGTTGGCGTACGGGTTGAATTCGTTGGTGAACAGATCAGCCGCCTTCAACTGGCCCGGCTTCAGCTCACCGTTGCGTACCAGCCAGTCGATCCAGATCTGCAGTTCCTTCTCCGCGATCACCGCTCCCGGCACCGGAAGTCCCGAACTGCGCCAGTACTTCAACAGCTCGGTGTTCTCGGCGCGGCCGCGCTTCTCGATGATGGTCTTGAAACGAGCCACCACCTCCTCGCGCGGGGTGACCTGCAACCAGCGCGTCGCCCGCGCGGTGCCCTGCACGAAATCCGCGACCGCGTCCCGGTTCTTGGCGATGAAATCGTCGCGGAAGACGAAAGTGCCGTAATCGAACTCACCGAAGATCGCCTTGTCGGTGTAGAGCGGACGAATGCCGCCGCGTTCGACGGCGGTCTCCCGGAAGACCGACCCGAGCGTGCCGACCTCGACCTGCCCCTTGCGCAGCGCGTCCTCGGTATTGGCGGGCGGCACCACGACCAGCTGGACCTGCTTGATCTCGTCCTCGGTCAGGCCCTGCTGATGCAGCCACTCCCTGGTGATGAACTCGTGGTGCGCACCGAGGGTGTTGACGGCGACCTTCTTGCCGATCAGATCGCGCGCGGACTTGATATCGGAATCCTCGCGCACGAAATAGCCGCTGAAGGACTTGTCGTCCGCACCGTAGGAGCTCAGCACCGACGTGACCTTCGCGCCGCCGGAGACCAGTTTCACCACCGCGCCGTTGAACGCGCTGCCGAATTCGATCTGATTCGTCGCCGCGGCCTGGATATTCGCGGGCCCGCTGGTGGTGTCGCCCTCCCACTTCAGCGAGATCTTGCTGAAGTAGCCGAGGTCGTCGGCGAGTTCGAACGCGGAGACCTGACCGGTGCTGCCCTGATAGCGCAGCACGGTCTTACCGTCGGCGGTGGTGGTCGTACCGGAACTGCCGCACGCGCTCAGCACGGAAACACTGGCTACGAGACTGAGTGCGGCGGCGGTGAATCTGTACACGCGCCGCGATAAAGCGGTGGAGGACATGGAGCTTCCTTCGAGAAGGCGCGCCGAACTAGGTCGTGGCGTCGCCGAGGACACCGGGTTGGTTCACCCGGTGGAGTTGTCTGCGGTCGGATCGAGCCGTGCGCGGCGACGGCCGCGCACGTCAGCGGTGACAGATTCCGTGCGGAACGCGCATCAGATCGATCGCCCTGCGGCGAACGAGCGCGGTGCGAATCAACACGTCGGCAACCTTCGTGAGCTGGTGACTGGGGACGATTTCAGCCGTGGCTTCCCATGGTGTGGTGACCCGAGACGCCAGACAACAGCCATTCCACATTGTGAAAATCGGGGTGATTCTTATTCCCCTGACCTGGGCTGATGTCCGAACGCTTCATGCACTCAGCCAACAAGGACGACGACGATCGGGGAAGGGTTCCGATCACCGGGATTCACGCCGCCGACGGGTACGCGACCGCCGACCGGATACCCGGGGGCACCGATGCGGCATCGATCGCACCCGAGAACCGGGACGGGAATCGACGCTACTGTCGGAGATACGGCCGCCCTCCGAATCAGATCGCGCCGAACCGTTGACGCGTGGGTCCAGAGACATCACAGTGTTCGGCGGCCCACCGCGCGCCACACGATGCCCGAGTGAACGACGCTCGGGCGTACGACAAGGAGATATCTGTGCGTTTCGGCATCTTCATCCCGCAGGGTTGGCGACTGGACCTGGTCGGTATCGATCCCGCGCGGCAGTGGGCGGTGATGCGCGATCTGGCCCAGCGCGCCGACGCGGGGTCGGTCTGGGAGTCGCTGTGGGTGTACGACCATTTCCACACCGTTCCGGTGCCGACCGAGGAGGCGACGCACGAGGCGTGGACGCTGATGTCGGCGTTCGCGGCCACCACCTCGCGTATCCGACTCGGTCAGATGTGTACCGCGATGAGCTACCGGAACCCGGCCTATCTGGCGAAGGTCGCGGCGACGGTCGATCTGATCTCGGGCGGTCGCGTTGAGATGGGTATCGGCGGCGGCTGGTACGAGCACGAATGGCGCGCCTACGGCTACGGGTTCCCCTCCGCCGGTGACCGGCTGCGCCGCCTCGACGAGGGCGTGCAGATCTTCCAGCAGGCCTGGACCAAAGGTGTGGCCACCCTCGACGGGAAGCACTACCAGGTCGACGGCGCGATCGTGCGGCCGCTGCCATTGCAGGAGGGCGGAATTCCGCTGTGGGTCGCGGGCGGCGGTGAGAAGGTGACCTTGCGCATCGCCGCGAAGTACGCGCGCTACACCAATTTCGTCGGCGTCCCCGACGAGTTCGCGCACAAGTCGGAGCTGCTGCGGGCGCACTGCGCCGAGGTCGGCACCGATTTCGACGCCATCGTCCGTTCCTCGAACTTCAATGTCGCCCTCGGCGCGACCGAGGCCGAGGTCGAGCAGCGGCTGCGCGACATCGAGGCACGCGCCACCCCGTTCCTCGGCGCGGAGGGGGCCGCCGGGTTCGTGAACAACACCTATCGCGGCACCGCCGCGGTCGGCACGCCGGAACAGGTCATCGAGAACCTGTCGAAGGTGCGGGCGCTCGGCTTGGAGTATGCGATCTTCAACTTCGCCGAAGCCGCCTACGACACCTCCGCCATCGAACTGTTCGAGCGCGAAGTCGCCCCCGCCCTGGCCTGAGCACGCCCTCGTGGTTCACCGGGCCCGGCCGGTGAACCACGGGAGGCCGCTATCGCCATGCGGGGGTTTTGCGCCACCGGTCGGCGGTGTCGGTGACGCGCTCGTTGGACCGCACCATCATCCGTTCCAGCACCGCCATGCGTTGGCGCTGCACCAGGATCTCGCGCAGCGCGGTACGCACGGTCTCCTCCGGCGTCGAGGTTCCCAGCAGCGCGCCTGCCACCGCGAGCACCGCATCGTCCACCTCGACCGTCACCTCGGACATTTCCGCACCTCCCGAACACCGCCCACCCCGCTTCGATGGTAGGGCGAACCGGTCGCGCACAGAACTCCTTCCGATCAGAAACGTCACGACGCGGCCCCGAACCGGCGGCCCGTCCGATACCCTCCCCACGGTGATCACCGGCGAATTGCGCACCAGGATCGACCGGCTGTGGGACGCGTTCTGGTCCGGCGGGATCTCCAACCCGCTGGAGGCGGTCGAGCAGATCACCTACCTGATGTTCCTGCGCCGACTCGACGACCTCCAGAGCACCGCACCGGAATTCGAGCACCTGCGCTGGTCGCGACTGCCGAAATCCGATCCCGCCGCGCTGTTCGCCCTCGTCCGCGACGAAGTGTTCCCGTGGCTGCGCGCCCTCGGCGGCGCGGATTCCAGCTACGCCGAGCACATGCGCTCGGCCCGGTTCACCATCCCGACGCCCGCCCTGCTCGCCAAGGCGGTCAACCTGCTCGACCGCATGACCTACGACGACGGCGACACCACCGGCGACCTCTACGAATACATGCTGTCCAAGATCGCGACCGCGGGCCAGAACGGGCAGTTCCGCACCCCGCGCCACATCATCGACCTCATGGTGGCGATGCTGGCGCCGGGCCGACACGACCGGATCTGCGATCCCGCCTGCGGCACCGCGGGATTCCTCGTCGCGGCCGCGAAATACGTGCGCGCGCACCACGATGCCGGCCCCGACCGCTGCCACGGCTTCGACATCGACGCCACCATGCTGCGCATCGCGGGCATGAACCTGCTCGCGCACGAGGTCGACCGGCCCGAGATCCGCTACCGCGACGCACTCACCGAAGGCATCGACGCGGGCGCGTATTCGATGATCCTGGCCAATCCGCCGTTCGCGGGCGCCATCGACGCCGAGACCATCGCCCCCGACCTGTCGGCGGCCGTGCCGACCAGGAAATCCGAACTGCTGTTCCTCGCGCAGATCTTGCGCGCGCTCGAAGTCGGCGGACGCGCCGCCGTGATCGTGCCCGAAGGCGTGCTGTTCGGCTCGACCCGCGCGCACCGGACGCTGCGCAGGACCCTCGTGGAACAGCACGGGCTCGACGCGGTGGTGAAACTGCCGAGCGGAGTGTTCAAACCGTACGCGGGGGTGTCGACGGCGATCCTGGTGTTCACCAAAGGCGATGTCACCGAACAAGTCTGGTTCTACGACGTGCGCGCCGACGGTTACAGCCTCGACGACCGCCGCAGGCCCCTGCGCACCGATCCGCCGACTCGAGCCGAGTACGCGTCGAACGGCGGCCGTGTCCCCCGAGCGGGCGTGACCGCCTGCGACGATGTCGGCGCGGAGTCGGGCATCACCGCAGCCGATGTGGACGATGTCGGCCGCCGTCCCGCGAGCGAAACGACGAACACACCGTCTCGAACGAGCGAGGCCGCGCACACGGCGGACAACATTCCCGATGTCCTGCGCAGGTGGGCCGATCGCGCCGGTGGCGAGCGCGACCGTACTCGTGCCGATCAGAGTTTCTGCGTGCCCGTCGCCGAGATCATGGCGCGCGATTTCGATCTATCCCTGCATCGCTATCGCGAGATCCGCAGCGCTCCGGCCGAATTCCGGGACTCGCGCACGATCGTCGCCGAGATCGAGCGGCTGGAGACCCAGATCCAGCGCGGGATCGATGAATTGAAGGAACTGCTGTGGTGAACGCATGGCCGAGCGCCGCTTTCGCCGAGTTGTTCACCGATCGCTCACCGCGCCATCGGGGTATCCCGCGGTCGCGGTACTCGGCCGCGGGCGCGTTGCCGATCGTGGATCAGGGCGGCGCGACGCCTGCGGGTTACACCGACGACCGCCGCCACGAATACACCGGCCCGCTACCGGTACTCGTCTTCGGCGACCACACGCGGCGCGTCAAATACATCGATTACCGGTTCGCCGTCGGCGCCGACGGGGTGAAGGTGCTGCATCCGCGTCCCGGATTCGACGCGCGCTACCTCTACCACGCGCTGGCCGCGCTCGACCTGCCCGACGCGGGCTACGCGCGGCATTTCAAATTCCTCGCCGACACCGCGTTCCCCGCGCCGCCGCCACCCGTCCAGCGCCGCGTGGCGGATCTGCTCGACCGCGCGGAAACCCTTGCGGTGCAGCGCCGTACCGCGCTGACGCTGATGGAAGAACTGCTGCGCACCCTGTTCATGGAGACCTTCGGCGACCTCGATCCGCCGCACGCCGACCTCGACGATATCGCCGACTTCCATTCCGGCGCGGCCCTTCCCTCGGGCGAGCAGTTCACCGGACAGCCCGGCGGCCACCTGCTGCTCAAGGTCGCCGATCTCACCGTGGACGGCAACGATATCGAACTCGGGGCCGCGCGCCGCTGGTCGGCGACGCCGGGCGCACGCGGGGCGACCTGCCCGGCAGGCTGCGTCGTGATCCCCAAGCGCGGCGGCGCGATCGCCACCAACAAGCGCAGGCTGACGACGCGGCCGGTGGTGCTCGACCCCAATCTGATGGCGATTCGACCGCACGGCGTCGAACTGCTTTACCTGTTCGAATGGCTGCGCGGCATCGACCTGACGACGCTGGCGACCGGCAGTTCGATGCCGCAGTTGAACAAGAAGGACCTCGCGGCGCTGCGGGTGCCGGTGCCGCCCGCGCCGGTCCAGCGCGCGTTCACCCGCCGAGCTTCGGTGCTGCACGAGCGGATCCGGACCCAACGCGCCCAATCGCGCGAGCTCGACGCACTTTTCGCGACGTTGCGCTACCGCGCCTTCACCGGCGAGTGAAGGCGCGGATGCCGACGCGTCACAGCATGCAGCTCACGCAACCCTCGACTTCGGTGCCCTCCAACGCCATCTGGCGCAACCGGATGTAGTAGAGGGTCTTGATGCCCTTGCGCCAGGCGTAGATCTGAGCCCTGTTGAGATCGCGGGTGGTCGCGGTGTCCTTGAAGAACAGCGTGAGCGAGAGCCCCTGATCGACGTGCTGCGTCGCCGCGGCGTAGGTGTCGATGATCTTCTCGAAACCGATCTCGTAGGCGTCCTCGTAGAACTCGAGATTGTCGTTGGTCATGTAGGGCGCCGGATAGTAGACCCGGCCGATCTTGCCCTCCTTGCGGATCTCGATCTTCGACGCCACCGGGTGGATCGAGCTGGTGGAGTGGTTGATGTAGGAGATCGAACCGGTGGGCGGCACCGCCTGGAGGTTCTGGTTGTAGATCCCGTGTTCCATCACCGAGGCGCGCAGCTCACGCCAGTCGTCCCGGGTTGGGATGTGCACGCCCGCGTCGGCGAACAGCTCCCGCACCCGCTCCGTCTTCGGCTCCCACGCCCGTTCGGTGTACTTGTCGAAGTATTCGCCGCTGGCGTACTGGGATTCGGAGAAGCCGCCGAACGAGCTGCCGCGCTCGATGGCGATCCGGTTCGACGCCCGAATCGCGTGGTAGACAACGGTGTAGAAGTAGATATCGGTGAAGTCGATACCCTCTTCGGACCCGTAGCGCACCCGTTCGCGCGCCAGATAGCCGTGCAGGTTCATCTGCCCGAGGCCGATCGCGTGCGACTGGTTGTTGCCCTGCTCGATCGAGGGCACCGAATAGATGTGGGTCTGGTCCGACACCGCGGTGAGCGCCCGGATCGCCACCTCGATGGTGCGCGCGAAATCCGGGGAGTCCATGGCCTTGGCGATATTGAGCGATCCGAGGTTGCAGGAGATGTCCTTGCCCACCTTGGCGTAGGACAGGTCGTCGTTGAATTCCGACGGGGTGGAGACCTGGAGGATCTCCGAGCACAGATTCGAATGGGTGATCTTGCCCGCGATCGGGTTGGCCCGGTTCACCGTGTCCTCGAACATGATGTACGGGTAGCCGGACTCGAACTGCAATTCGGCGATGGTCTGGAAGAATTCGCGCGCCTTGATCTTCGACTTGCGGATCCGCTTGTCGTCCACCATCTCGTAGTACTTCTCGGTGACGTCGATATCGGCGAACGGCTTGCCGTAGATGCGTTCCACGTCGTAGGGCGAGAACAGGTACATGTCCTCGTTCTTCTTCGCCAACTCGAAGGTGATGTCGGGGATCACCACGCCGAGCGAGAGGGTCTTGATGCGGATCTTCTCGTCCGCGTTCTCCCGCTTGGTGTCGAGGAAGCGGTAGATGTCGGGGTGGTGCGCGTGCAGGTACACCGCGCCCGCGCCCTGCCGCGCGCCGAGCTGATTGGCGTAGGAGAACGAGTCCTCGAGCAGCTTCATGATCGGGATCACGCCGGAGGACTGATTCTCGATCTTCTTGATCGGGGCGCCGTGTTCACGAATATTGCTGAGCAGCAACGCGACTCCGCCGCCGCGCTTCGACAGTTGCAGCGCGGAATTTATGGAACGCCCGATGGACTCCATATTGTCCTCGATGCGCAGCAGGAAACAACTGACCGGCTCGCCGCGCTGTTTCTTGCCCGAATTGAGGAAGGTCGGGGTGGCGGGTTGGAAACGGCCTTCGATGATTTCGTCGACGAGCAGGCCCGCCAGGTCTCTGTCACCGTCGGCGAGGGTGAGGGCCACCATGACCACGCGGTCCTCGAACCGTTCGAGATAGCGTTTGCCGTCGAAGGTCTTGAGGGTGTACGAGGTGTAGTACTTGAACGCGCCGAGGAAGGTCGGGAAACGGAACTTCTTGGCGTAGGACTGCTTGAACAGCGACTTGATGAACGCGCGGTCGTACTTGTCGAGGACCTCGGCCTCGTAATAGTTCTCCTCGACCAGGTAGTCCAGCTTCTCCTCGAGATTGTGGAAGAAGACCGTGTTCTGGTTCACGTGCTGGAGGAAGTACTGGTGCGCGGCCTCGCGGTCCTTGTCGAACTGGATCTCCCCGTTCGGACCGTACAGGTTCAGCATCGCGTTGAGGGCGTGGTAGTCGAGCACCTCGTCGGATTCGGAACCGCGCGTCGCGGGCTGCTCTAGACGAGCTGATTTTCCGGTCGGCGCTGTCGTTGCTGTTGCCAAAACAATCCCAATCCCTCTCGGACGCGTTCGACGTCCTGCGCGGTTCCCATCAGTTCGAAGCGGTACAGGTACGGCACCGCGCATTTGCGCGAGATGACCTCCCCCGCAAAGCAATAGGTGTCGCCGAAGTTCGTGTTGCCCGCGGCGATCACGCCGCGAAGCAGGCCGCGATTGTGCGGGTCGTTGAGGAACTTGGCGACTTGGCGCGGCACGAAATCCTTGTCGGAGCGCTCGCCACCGAGCACGTGCCGACCGCCGCCGTAGGTGGGGACGATCAGCACGTACGGCTCGTCGACGCGCAGCGTGTCCGCAGTGTGCAACGGTATGCGAGTTGCCGGGAGACCCAGCTTCTCGACGAAGCGGTGCGTGTTCTCCGAGGCGCTGGAGAAGTAGACCAGACCGGGTGTTCGATCGGTCACGGCGATCACCTCCCCTCCCCCGGTAGCGGGACGACGGGCGGTCAGGCCGCCACGGTCGCCAGGGACTTGATGCGGTCGGGGCGGAAGCCCGACCAGTGGTCCTCGCCCGCGACGACGACCGGCGCCTGGAGGTAGCCGAGCGCCATGACGTAGTCACGCGCCTCGTCGTCCTGGGAGATGTCGACGACTTCGTAGTCGACCCCGACCTTGTCGAGGGCCTTGTAGGTGGCATTGCACTGGACGCAAGCGGGCTTGGTGTACACGGTGATGGTCAAAAGACGTCCCTCTCTCCTATGCCTGATCCACAGCCTGTGATCCGTATGCCGATCGTTCCGGGCGACCGATGGCCGCCTCCGATACATGCTCCGACGTACGCTGCGCAAACTCCTGGATCCGGTCCGGAAACCCCTGTTCAGCTCTCCCGAAACCGGGTGGAGCCGAGCCGTTCCTTCGATGACTCCGTGCCGTCTTCCAGTGAGCAAGACACTACACCTAGTGGCCGACAGATACGAACAACACGAGATGTTGCGAGTCACAAAGATGAAATTTCGGTGCGGTAAGTCCCAGCACAGTCGATTCGGCAACCGACACAGCCGTGGCACAGATCACAATTTCGCACCCTAGCGTCTTCCCGGCAAACACTCTGGACACCTGCGTCACATCCGCATCGGCAACCCCTCCCGCAGTACTTCGGAACACCGGACACACGAGACCGCCCCCGTTCGGCGAAAGAACGGGGGCGGCCTCGTGTGCGCGTCGGGTCAGGCGGAGACCAGGCCCGGCCGCGCGGCCGCCACCAGTTCGGCGACGGCGCCCGCGAGCTGGGCCAGCGCCTCGGCGTCCTCGCGCGGGTGGGCGTCGGCGAAGCGCTCACCGATGGCCCCGAAGTGTACGTGCGCACTCTCGACCACCTTCGCGCCCGCGACGCCGAGCGCCTTGACGGTGTCGCCGTGCGCCCACTTCGCGGCGTTCGGGCTGATCGACGCGCTGAGTACGGCCACAGGCAGATCCCGCAGCGCGCCCGCGCCGTAGGGCCGCGAGGTCCAGTCGATGGCGTTCTTCAGCACCGCCGTCGTCGTGCCGTTGTACTCGGGGGTGACCAGCAGCAGTCCGTCGGCGGCGGCGACGGCGTCGCGCAGAGCTTGCGCGGCCGCGGGCACGGCGCCCGGCACGTCGAGGTCCTCGTTGTAGAACGGGATGTCACCGAGACCCTCGTACAAGGTGACCTCGACCCCGTCGCGGGCGGTCTGCACCGCGGCCTCGGCCAGTTTTCGATTGATCGACTCGGCGCGCAGGCTTCCGACGAGTGCGAGGATGCGCGGCTGGCTCATGACGACTCCTGATGTACTGATGCGGTATCCGACCTTTCACCGACATCAACCGGACCACGGTCCGATTACATTCCCCCGAAGGCACGTGATCCCTGTGACGTACAGCACACCTCCGAACGGCGACCGGCCGCTGCTGCTGCCCATCGGCCCGTCACTGCCCGACGCGGAGGCCCAGGTCGAACGCGCCGACGCCGCCCGCAACCGGCGCCTGCTCCTCGACGCCGCGCAGCAGCTGGTCCGCGAACAGGGCGTCGAGGGGCTGACCATGGACGAACTCGCCAAACGGGCGGGCGTCGGCAAAGGCACCGTCTTCCGCCGCTTCGGCAACCGATCGGGACTGATGCGCGCGCTGCTCGACCACTCCGAACGCAAATACCAGGAGGCGTTCATCTTCGGGCCGCCGCCGCTCGGGCCCGGCGCGCCGCCGGTCGAGCGACTCGTCGCCTTCGGCCGCGCCCGCCTGCTCGACATCGAGGTCGAAGGCGAACTCCATCGCGCCGCCGAAATCAGCGAAGGGGACGGACGCTACACCGGCGCACCGTACAACCTACTGAAATCCCACGTCGTGCTGCTGCTGCGGGAAGCGGGCGTCGACGGCGACCACGCGCTGCTCGCCGACTCGCTGCTCGCCGGTCTCGACGCCCCGCTGCTGATGTACCAGATGCGCGTACTCGGCTACAGCCGCGAGCAGATCGGCGCCAACTGGGACCGCGTGGTGGCGCGGATCGTCGGTGCTCCGGCGTAGTCACTACGGCGCACGCCAGTAGAGTGACCTGCCATGGCAAGCGCTATCTCATCTCTCCCGGCATCCGGTGTCCGCGAACAGATCATCGCCGAACTGGGCGTCCAGCCGAGTATCGAACCGAAGGTCGAGGTGCGCCGCCGGATCGACTTCCTCAAGGACTATCTGCGCGCCACGCCCGCGCGCGGTTACGTGGTCGGGATCAGCGGCGGCCAGGACAGCGCGCTGACCGGGCGGCTGTGCCAGTTGGCGGCCGAGGAGCTGCGCGCCGAGGGCGCCGAGGCCACCTTCGTCGCGGTGCGGCTGCCCTACGGCGTGCAGTCCGACGAGGTGGACGCGCGCGTCGCCATGCGGTTCGTGCAGCCCGACCGTTCCGTGGTGGTGAACGTGCGGCCGAGCGCCAACGCGGTCGCCGGTGAGGTCGCCGCCGCGCTCTCGGTCGACAAACTGCGTGATTTCGTGCGCGGCAACGTCAAAGCCCGCGAGCGCATGGTGATCCAGTACGCCATCGCCGGACAGGAGAACCTGCTCGTGGTCGGCACCGACCACGCGGCCGAGGCGGTCACCGGATTCTTCACCAAACACGGCGACGGCGGCGTCGACCTCACCCCGCTCACCGGACTCACCAAACGCCAAGGCGCCGCACTGCTGCGCGAACTCGGCGCCCCGGAAACCATCTCGTCCAAGGTGCCGACCGCCGACCTCGAGGACGACCGGCCCGCCCTTCCCGACGAGGAAGCGCTCGGCCTGCGCTACAGCGAGATCGACGACTACCTCGAGGGCGAACCCGTCACCGCCGAGGTCGCGGAGAAGATCGAGACGATCTACCGCGACACCCGCCACAAGCGCACCGTCCCCGTGACCCCGCTCGACACCTGGTGGCAGTGAGGGTCAGCCGCCCGCGAACGGGGGCAATACGTCCACGCGGGGGGTGAGGGCGGCGGACGGGTCGCGGGTGAGTTCATCGCCGACGAGGTAAGCGCAGACACCGAGCATGGTCTCCAGGTCGGGTCCGTAGGTGCTCGCCAGGGTGAGCCGCAGGTCGGCGATGGTCGCGCCCGCGGGTAGGTCGAGGGTTTCGCTGTCCTTGCCGACGGCGTCGGCGATGGCGGCGAAGTAGCGGATCTCAACCACCGATGGCTCCCATCGTGCGTTCGGGCGGCACGAAATTGTCGGCGTCGATGCCGTGGCCCGCCCATTTGTTCCACATCGCGCCGCGCCAGATGGTGGCGATCTCGTCGTCGGTGGCGCCCGCGCGCAAGGCCGCGCGGACATCGAATTCCTCGTCGCTGAACAGGCACGACCGCAGCATTCCGTCGGCGGTGAGCCGGGTGCGGTCACAGGTGTCGCAGAATTTGCGGGTCACCGTGGCGATCACGCCGACGGTGGCCGGTCCGCCGTCGACCAGCCAGCGTTCGGCGGGTGCGGCGGGGTCGGGGCGACCGACCTCGGTGAGGGTGAACCTGGCGCCGAGCACGTCGAGCAGTTGCGCGGCGGTCACCATATTGGCGCGCGCCCACTCGTGGTCGGCGTCGAGCGGCATCTCCTCGATGAAGCGCAGTTCACAGCCTTCGTCGAGGCACCAGCGCAGCAGGTCGGCCGCACCGGAGAGGGTTTCGCGCATGAGCACCGCGTTCACCTTGACCGGCGCGAGTCCGGCGGCGCGGGCGGCCTTGATGCCCGCGAGTACCGAGTTCAGGCGGTCGCGGCGGGTGAGACGGGCGAAATCGGCGCGGTCGACGGTGTCGAGGGACACGTTGACCCGGCTCAGCCCGGCGCGCGCGAGTCCGTGGACGCGATGCACGAGACCGACCCCGTTGGTGGTCATGGCCAGCGGGGTGTCGGGCACCCGCGTGTGACACCCCTCGATGATCCGTTCCAGATCCCGGCGCACCAGCGGTTCGCCGCCGGTGAACCTGACCTCGCGCACACCGAGTTCCTCCACCGCGAGTCCGACCAGCCGGACGATCTCGTCGACGGTCAGCAGTTCGTGCTGCGGTATCGGCGGCAGACCCTCCTCGGGCATGCAATACGTGCAGCGCAGCGTGCATTTCTCGGTGATCGAGACGCGCAGGTCTCGGGCCGTCCGCCCGAATCGATCCACCAGCAGCGGCGTATCGGGCCGACCGTCGAGCGAGGGCGGACGGGATCGTACGGTAGGAATGCCCATCTCGACCAACGTCACGTTTCCCATTATGACCAGACACGGTTCTCTCACAATGGGCGCGGCCATCTCCGTGGGGTTCACACCGGACGAATGTGTCCGGTGAGTTGCGGCACACATCGCGTCCCTTCCCGAGGGCGATAGGCTGGCTCGCATGAACGCTCGGCCCGCCCGCACCTCGGCACGGTCCGTCGACGACTACCGCGAGACCATCGAGGCTCTGCTGCGGCCGTTGGCGGCGCGCGCCACCGAAGCCGTCGCGGTGCCCGAGTCGCTCGGCAGGCTGCTCGCGGCCGATCTGCGGTCGCCGGTCGAGCTGCCGGTCTTCCGCAATTCCGCCATGGACGGATACGCGGTGCGGGCCGCCTCGGTGGTGGTGGCACCCGTCACACTGCCGCTCGCGGGCGTGATCGCGGCGGGCCAGGACGGTCGCGCGCCACTGCCCGACGGCGCGGCCGTGAAGGTGATGACCGGCGCTCCGATACCGCCCGGCGCCGACTGCGTGATCCCGGTGGAGGACACCGAGGCGGACGGCGCCACGGTCACCGTGCTGCGTGGGCGTTCCTCGGGCGAATTCGTCCGCGAACCTGGAACCGACGTCAAGGTCGGCGAACTGCTCGTACCCGCGAACACGGTCCTTGCGCCGCGGCATATCGCCGCGCTCGCCGCCGTCGGGCTGGCGCGGGTGCCGGTCTTCGCGCCGGTGCGCGCGGCGATCGTCACCACCGGCGACGAACTCGTCGCGGCGGGAGAACCGTTGCGGCCCGGCCAGATCTACAACTCCAACGGCATCGCGCTCGCGGCGGCGGCACGGGCCGACGGCGTCGCGGTCGTCTCGGTCGCGCACAGCGTCGACGATCCCCGCGTGTTCCGCGACCTGCTCGCCACCGCGACCCGATCCGCCGATGTGGTGCTCACCTCGGGCGGGGTGTCCAAGGGCGATTTCGAGGTGGTCAAGGATGTGCTCGCACCGCTGGGCGGGGTCTTCGGCTCGGTCGCGGTGCAGCCGGGCGGGCCGCAGGGGCTCACCGTGCTCGACGGCGTGCCGGTGCTCAGTTTTCCGGGCAATCCGGTGAGCACGATGGTGTCCTACGAGGTGTTCGCCCGGCCGGTCCTGCGCGAACTCGCCGGTCTGCCCCCGGTGACCGTGCGCGCGGAACGACTGGTGGAACCGGTGCGCTCTCCCGCCGGACGGCGGCAGTTCCTGCGCGGGCGGCTCACCGAAGCGGGCGTGGAGTCGGTGTCGGGACCCGGCTCGCATCTGGTGGCGGGGATGGCGTGGGCCGACGTCCTCATCGACATACCGGCCGAGGCCACCGACCTGCCCGCGGGCGCCACCGTGCACGTGCGGGTGCTGTGACCGCCGAGCTGTACCGGACCGGATTGTGCCAGGGTGGAAAGTATGAGTGAGTTGTCGCATGTCGACCGCGAGGGCCGGGCCCGGATGGTCGACGTGAGCGCGAAGTCCGACACCGTGCGCACCGCCGTCGCCGCCGGGGAACTCAGGACGACGCCCGAGGTGGTCGCCCTGGTCAGAGCCGACGGACTGCCCAAGGCGGATGTGCTCGCCACCGCACGCGTCGCGGGCATCGCGGGGGCGAAGAAGACCTCCGAACTGATCCCGCTGTGCCATCAGCTCGCGCTGTCCTCGGTTCGGGTGGAATTCGGCTTCACCGAGCGTGCCATCACCATCGAGGCCACCGCGAAGACCAAGGGCCCCACCGGAGTCGAGATGGAGGCGCTCACCGCGGTCGCCGTGGCCGGGCTCACCCTGCACGACATGGTCAAGGCCGTCGATCCCGAGGCCGTACTCGACGGTGTCCGGCTGCTCACCAAGGACGGCGGCAAGCGCGGGCACTGGACCCGCTCCGGTTCGACCTCGGACACACCCGTGCCGCCGACGTCCGACACCGCAACCCACGATCCGGACGCGGAGCTGCGGACCGCAACCGTCGTGGTCGCCTCGACGGGCGCCGCCGCGGGCACCCGCGTCGACACCACCGGCCCGGTCCTCGCGGAATGGCTTGCGGGACTCGGCTATTCGGTGCGCGGACCGCTGGTCTACGCCGACGCCGACATCACCGTCGGACTCGCCGACGCGTTGCATCTCGCACCGTCGCTGGTCGTCACGACCGGCGGCACCGGCGCCTCGCCCACCGACGCGACCCCCGAGGCCACCCTCGCCCTGCTCGACCGCGAACTGCCCGGCGTCGCCGAGGCGATCCGGCAGCGCGGCACGGCGAAATTCCCGCTGGCCGCGCTGAGTCGCGGCGTCGCGGGACTGGCGGGCCGGTCGGTCGTGGTCAACCTGCCCGGATCGCCGGGCGGGGTGAAAGACGGTATGGCCGTGCTCGAGCCACTCCTTGATCATCTGTTGGCGCAAGTAGCCGGAGGCGGCAGCCATGACAACACGTGAGGACGCACTCGTCCGCGCAGCCGGAATCAGCGATCTGCCGCTCGACCCCGCCGCGGCGGAGGCGGCCGTGACCGGACCCGAACACGGCGCGGTCGTCGTGTTCACCGGCAAGGTGCGCGACCACGACGGCGGCCAGGCGGTGTCGGCGCTCGAATACTCCGCCCATCCCGACGCCGACCGGTTCCTGCGGACCTGCTGCGCGGAGGTCGCCGCCGCGGCCGGACTTCCGGTGGCCGCCGTGCACCGCGTCGGCGCGCTGACCATCGGCGATCTCGCCATCGTGGTCGCGGTGGCCGCGCCGCACCGGGCCGAGGCGTTCCGGGTGTGCGCCGAACTGGTCGACCGCATCAAACTCGAGGTGCCGATCTGGAAACGCCAATTGTTCGCCGACGGACTGTCCGAATGGGTCAATGCCTGCGCGCATTAACCATTCCGTGACGTGATTCCAATGACGAATCAAAACGGCGCGGCTAGCGTTCTCGCCCAAAGTGTTCATCCGGTTGTGTTGCAGGAGGACGCGTGGGCACCGATCAAGTACTGCTGCATCGATTCGTGATATCGCAGCTCAGCGCGGCCGGGCTGGATCGGGATCAGTTGATTCGAGATACCGGCCTGCCCGAGTGGACGATGGCGGGCGACGATATGCACCTGCCGTGGGAGATGTTCTCCCGGCTGTGGGAATTGGGCGCGCACGGATTGGCGGATCCGAGTGTCGCGCTGCAGGTGGCCCGTCGCTACGAATTGTCCAGTCTCGGTCTGTACGACTACCTGTTCTCCACCGCACCCACCCTCGGCGCGGGCCTCGCGACCTGCGGTCCCTACGTCGCGGCCGTCACGACCAACCACCGCTTCGACCTGGTCGGCGCGGGCGAAGGCGAGATGAGCCTGACCCTGGACATGATCGAGGGCGACGGCCTCGGCCGCGACCTCACCCAGCTGTGGGGCCTGTCGGCGGTGTTGAGCCGCGCCCGGCGGGTGGTCGAAGGCCCGCTCGCCCCGGTGCGGGTCACACTGCGGCAGCGCGCGCCCGCCCGCCGCGACATCTTCGTGGAAGTATTCGGCACCTCGGACATCACCTTCGAGGCGGAGATCGACGCCATGACCTTCCTCGCCTCGGATATGGACCGCCCGCTCACCACCGCCGACCCGGTGCTCGCCGGCATCCTGCGTCCGCTCGCCGAAGCGCTCCCCCCGCCACCGCCGCTGGCCACCGCATGGCCGCAGCGCGTCGCCGACACCCTCGCCGAAGCGCTCGCGACGGGCGACGCCTCCCTGGATCGGGTGGCGCGCACGTTGGCGACCAGTCCGCGCACCCTGCAACGCAGGCTCATGGAAGCCGGGACCACTTGGCGCAAGGAATTGGACCGGGCCCGCGACGCCCGCCTGCGCCAAGCCGTCGCCACCGGGCCGCTCAGCCGCGCCCGCCAAGCGCAACTGCTCGGCTACTCCGACGCGGGTGCGGTGCGCCGCGCGGCCCGTCGGTGGACCGCCGTGGACAGCACGTCGCGCGCCGATCGCTTCGATTGATCCCGCCTTCGGAACTGCCTCACACCTTCAAGGCTCACACTTTCAAAAACGTGGCCGCGATCCGCCAGAAGGTGGCGTCCTCGATGCTGGCGAAATCCCAGGTGTCGGCGATATCCCTGGTGGCGGCCACGATCGCGGGCACATCGAAGTCGTCGCGGGTCGCGGTGCCCTTGGCCTCCAATGCGGCGATCACATAGGCGGTGGCGCTCTCGCAGGTTTCGGACACGGAACTCTCCCATCGGTCGCAAGACAGAACGGCGAACTCAGTTCTCGGGCCCCGACCCGACCCGGCTCGACACGCGGCGGCCGTCGCACCGCGCTTTCACACCGCGGGGACGCCGACACGGCGGGCCTCATCACAGTCTTGTCCGCCACCCGCGGCGGGCCAAGCACCGAACGCGCCGGCTTCGGCGCAAACGCGCCAATGTGCCTCGCGCGCGTCGTTCAGTGCGGCGTGTACCGCCACACCCCGAGCATGGCCTGCGGATCGAGACCGTCCGCACCGGTGTGCACGGTCTCGTGCAACCGCCGCAGCGTCGACTCCGGCTCCAGTCCGGCGCCGATCAGGACCAGGCTGCTGGCGCGCGCCTCACCGCGCCCCCAGGCGCTCGGCTCGAACACGATATGGCGACCGACCATGTGGAATACGAACTTGCGCCGCTCCTCGGCGACGCCGAAGGCCGCGAAACCTTTGGCACGGAACAAGCCCGGCGGCGGATCCTCCAGGAATCCGACGAAGCGGCGCGGGTCCAGTTCGCGGTCGCTGGTGAAAGACACGCTCGTGTAGTCGTCGTGCAGATGCCGGTGCCCGCTGTGCTCCCCGTCGTGGTCGTGTTCGGTGAGCAACGCGTCGAAACTCAGCTGCTCGGCCACGGTCGGCGCGGCGCGCAGCGGCTCGTCGAACAGCAGACCGGGGTCGATGCGGCCGTGCGTGGTCGCGTATACCGGCGCCTGCCCGACGATTTCGCCGATCTCGGCGCGCAACCGGTCGAGTTCGGCGGCGCCGGGGCGGTCGGCCTTGTTGAGCACCACCAGATCCGCGAGCCGCAGGTGGGTCGCCAGTTCCGGATGGCGACGCACGCTCTCCGGAAACTGTTCGGCGTCGACCACTTCCACGAGTCCGCCGTAGCGGATGCGCGGATTGTCGCTGCCGATCACCATCCTGATCAGATTGCGCGGCTCGGCAAGGCCGCTGGCCTCGACGACGATCACGTCGATGCGCGACTTGGGATGGGCGAGGCGGGCGAACATCTCGTCGAGTTCGCCGATGTCCACCGCGCAGCACACACATCCGTTGCTCAGCGAGACCGTCGCGTCCACCTGCCCGGCGACCAGCATCGCGTCGATGTTGACGGCCCCGAAGTCGTTGACCACCACCCCGATCCGAGTGCCGCGATTGTCGCGCAGCAGATGGTTGAGCAGCGTCGTCTTCCCGGATCCGAGAAATCCGGCCACGATGAGAACAGGAATCCGCTCGGCCACCCGGACCACCCTAGTCGGGGGCGCGGCGAAGACTTCCAAGCGCGAGGCTGTGGCGCCGCGCGGTGACCGGACACCTCCGAAAACGGCGAATCCGCGAGGATCCCCGGACGGCGCGGAGCCGGACACCGTGGCGGCGGTGCCCGGCTCCGCGTGTCCGCCCTCGGTGTCCGACGGCGCGACTCGGGCGCTATCCGGTGGGGCGGGACAGCATGCCTGCGAGGCTGTAGACCATGTTGATCAGTTGGGTGGTGAGCATGGTGTCGTCGATGCCGAGCGCCCTGGTCAGCGGGGACAGCAGTCTGGTGACCATGGCGACGAGGTCGCCGCCGTCCTCGGGGCTCGGCGTGGACGGGGCGGGCGACTTCGGGGCCGCCGGGTCGGGTGCGGTGGCGGGGCGGTCGGGCGCCGAACCGGTCGTGCCCGCGGGGTTGGCCGAGAGCAGGTAGCCGACCAGTCCGGTGGTGATGGCGACGGCGTGCTTCAGTTGGCCGTCGGGCGATTCCAGCACCGCCGCGTCCTGCGGGTCGCCGCCGTTGCCCATCTCGACGAAGACGCCGGGCACCCTGGTGAGCGCGGGACCGGCGATATCGGCCCTGGTCTGGAGTCCGTCCTGCACGCCCGCGTAGTTCGCGGGCTGGAATCCGGCCTGGACGTAGGCGTCGCGCACCGCTTTGGTGGCGGCGAGTCCCTCGGTGGACTGCACCCGGTCCGCGACGGCGTCCGGGATCGGGAGTTGCGGGACGATCAGGTGGAAACCGCGCGCGCCTGCGGGCGCGCCGTCGGCGTGGATGCTGACCGCGACGGCCGCGCCCGAGGCGTTCGCGGCCCGCGCGCGGTCGTCGACGCAGCCGCCCCAGCCGGTGTCGTCGGGCCTGCTGAGCACCACCCGCGCGCCGAGGCTCTCCAGCGCGGTCTTGACCAGTTGCGCGACGTTCCAGTTGATCGTGTGCTCGGGAATGCCGTTGAGCGAGGTCATGCCGGTGGTCTGGCAGTCCTTGGCGCCGCCGCGTCCGTTGTCGACCTGGCGGGACAGGTTCTCGCCGTGACCGGTCCCCTGGTGCCCCGGGTCGACGAAGACGGTGCGGCCCGCGAGTTTGTTCGCGACGTCCGGCGGGACCGGGTCGGCGAAGACGGCGGCGGGCGCCACCGCCGACACGCTCACGACCACCGCCGCGGCGAGGGCGGCGCGCAGACCGGTCTTGATGATGGTTGGCTTCATGTGCGGTCTCGGCGCCCGGAACGGGACGCCACTCCCTTCTCACTAGTAACACCAAACCCAGTGGTTAACTCTGGCAACGCCGTCTCGGCCGCGCAAGCCACGTTGCCGAGATGTTACGCCACCTTTCCCGGACCGCATCGCGCCAGATCAGCCGCCGCCACCGAGATCTCCATCGCCCTGCCGCGGGTGCGCGACGCCCGAGCGCGGCCGCCGATCTCGCGCCCGGTGGCCGGTCCGAAATGCCTGTTCGGCGACCGGAGTGGGCGGTCTGTCCCGGTCCAGGGATCGCACGCGGAACCATCGACACCCGCCAAGCACGGCAGCGGTCAGTCGATACGGCAGGGTCAGTCGATACGGCAGGGTCAGTCGAGGGGAACCGTTCAGGCCCCGCGCGGCAGCTTGCGCAGCGAGCGCAGGGCGTAGTGCACCCGCGTCTTCACGGTGCCGACCGGCACGCCGAGGTCGTCGGCGACCTCCTGATAGGCCCGGTCACGCATGACCACTTCGACCACCGCCGCGCGTTGCGGCCCCGGCAGCGCCGCGAGCAGGTCGGCGACCAGCAGTCCGTCGCACAGGCTGTCGGCGAAATCGGGACTCACGCACCGTGATTCCGCTGTTTCGCGCGAATCGTCCCAGCCGACCTCACCCGGCCGCGCGGCCCGCGCCCGCGCCAGATCGATCAGCACATTGCGTTCGATGCGCAGCAGCCAGGCGCGCACCGAACCCTTGCCGGAGTCGAACCGGTCACAGGAGCGCCAGGCCCGCAGCAACGTCTCCTGGACCACCTGTTCGGCCAGGCCGCTGTCGCCGAGTCCGCGCATGGCGCGCCAGTACAGCAGCGCGCGGTCGGCGGCGAGCACCGCGGCGATACCGCCGTCGGTGCACAGTCCGGCACAGGACACGCCGCAGGTCGGGCGCGTGCGCGCGGTGACCGGCCGATCACATCTCACATAAGGGTTATCGCGGCGAGCCCGCCGAATGACATCCTCGCGCGCGGATTTATCGTCACCTCATGACGAGGACCAAGATTCTGATCACGGGAGCCAGCGCCGGACTCGGCGCCGCGATGGCGCGCGATTTCGCCGCTCGCGGCCGTGACCTTGCCCTGTGCGCACGACGGGTCGAACTGCTCGAGGAGTTGCGTGCGGAACTGCTGGCCGCGCATCCGGGGATCACGGTGGCGGTGCGCGCGCTCGACGTCGACGACCACGCGGCGGTGCCGAGGGTCTTCGGCGAACTGCGCGACGAACTCGGCGACTTGGACCGGGTGATCGTCAACGCGGGCATCGGCAAGGGCGCGAAGATCGGCACCGGACGCGCCGAGGCCAATCTCGCGACCGCCGCCACGAATTTCGTCGGCGCCCTGGCCCAGGTAGAGGCCGCCATGGCCATCTTCCGCGAGCGGCGCGCGGGGCATCTGGTGCTGGTCTCCTCGATGAGCGCGGTGCGCGGCCTACCTGGCAAGAAGGCCGCCTATTCGGCGAGCAAGGCCGGTCTCGCTGCCCTCGGCGAGGCGCTGGCGGTGGAGACGGCGCGCACGCCGATCGCGGTGACGACCCTGCTGCCCGGTTTCATCGCCACCGATATGTCCGCGACCTCGGGCGCCACCCGGCTCGTCGCGCCGCTGGACAAGGGTGTGGCGGCAATGGTCGGCGCCATCGAGAAGGAGCGGACCCGCGCGTGCGTGCCCGCGTGGCCGTGGCGGGCGCTCGATATCGTCCTGCCGCTACTTCCCGGCGCCGTCGTCGCACGGATCAGTTGACAGCACCCTTCCCGCATAATCGCCGCTCGCGCTGGCCGCCGATGGCGTTATCCCCGTCACATATTGGAAGCTGAAAGTTAGCCAAATGTCCGAATTTACGCTTTCATAACATGGTTCACTTCAATTTGACACTTTATTTGCGGGTTATGTTACCTCTTCGTAATAGACTGAGTTCAGCCTTTTGACAGGTTCGCCGATGTGAACCGCGCCGGCTGGAGCCACCTCGAGGCCCGAAGGCGACCGCTGAGGAAAGTGTTCGAAGCTGATGAAGATCAAGAAAATCGCTGCAACGTCTGCCCTGCTCATCGCGGCGGTCGGCATCTCGAGTGCGACCGCCTACGCGGCGCCCGCGCCCGCTCCGGCGCCCGGCACCACCATCCAGACCGATATTCTGCCCGGCATCCACTACACCGCCAATATCGTGGACAACTCGGTCGTCCTGAAGACCGACGCCGGTTCGCTCACCACGCAGGGAACCCAGTTCCAGGTACTCGACGGCCAGGGCAATCTGGTAGCCGGAATGCCGCTGACCTATCTCAAAGACGGCATGGAATGGCCGATCGCCGCCCAGGTCGAGGGAAATACGGCGACATTCACCCCGAGCACGAATCCGGCCGACGCCCGTCCGGCGACCATGTTGCAGCCGGTCGACGCGCAGACCGTCGGCGCCGACTTCAATACCTCGCTGAGCACGGCCGCCACCCAGTTCGGCCTCGCGACCGGTGTCGGCACCCTCGTCGGCACCCTGATCGGCGGTGTCCTCGGCTGCGTGGCGGGTGCGATCATCGGCGCGCCACTGGTCGTTCCGACCTTCTTCGCCGGACCGATCGGCCTGTGCCTGGCCGGTGCGGGCGTCGGCATCACCCTCGGCGCGGCCGCGGGCATGCTTCTCGTCGGCGTGCCGGTCGGCGTTGCCAGCGCGATCCAGTTCTTCAGCGCGGTCTACGGCGCCTGAGCCCGGCCTGTCCGCTCTCCCCGATGCCCGGTGCGCTGCGCACCGGGCATCGGGGCGTCTGGGCTCCTCGTCACGGTTCCCCGCATCCGCATCGCGGTGCAGAACTATGCGGGCTCTCCGGTCGCCGAGGTCACCGACCCGGGAGCACTAGGCGGTCAGCGTGAACTGCATGACGTCGAGCATGCCGCGCCGGAACCGATCGGCGCAGCCGGTGATGTAGCGCAGGTAGCGGTCGTAGACCTGTTCGGAGGTCAGCGCGACGGCTTCGGCGCGGCGCTCGGTCAGCGCCAGCGCCCACAGGTCGAGGGTCTGCGCGTAGTGCTGCTGAAGTGCTTGCACCCGTTCGACTTCGAAGCCCGCGCCCGTGGCGAGGGTGGTGACCTCGGCAGCTTGCGGCAGCTGTCCGCCGGGAAAGATCTCCCGCTTGACGAAGATGTGGAACAGCGCGTCCTCGCGAGTCACCGTGATATTCAGGCGGCGCATATCCTCGAGGGAATTACCGATGATGGTGTGCAACAACATTCGTCCGCCCGACGGCAGGATCGCACGACACCGGCGGAAGAAGTCCGGGTAGCGCTCGTGCCGGAAATGTTCGAACGCACCGATACTCACGATGGCGTCGGCGCGGCCGTCGAATTCCTCCCAGCCCTGCAACCGCACCTGCGCGTCGAGGCCGCGCCGGTCGATCTCGGCGCGCACGTGATCGTGCTGATTACGGCTCAGCGTGAGCCCGACGGCACGCACGCCGTATCGTTCGGCTGCACGGAAAAGCGTTGAGCCCCAACCGCATCCGATGTCGAGCAGGGTCATGCCCGGCCGTAGGTCCAGTTTGCCGAGCGCGAGGTCGACCTTGGCGAGCTGCGCCTGCTCGAGCGTCATCTCGGGTCGCTCGAAGTACGCGCAGCTGTAGGTCATGGAGGGGTCGAGGAAAAGCCGGTAGAACTCGTCGGACAGGTCGTAGTGGGATTGCACATCCTTGTAGAACGGTTTCAAAGCGGCCATAAGAGGCTCCTCGCTTGTGATGGACTACAAGATGGTACGAATCAGCGCCTCGCTCGGTTCGAATTTCCCCTGGAAATCCGGAATTTCTGATCCACCGGACCCGATTCGGCCTGTGAACACACACAATAGCGACATATCGCCGCCCGCGCGGGCGCCCGACGCCCTTAAGCCCTCTTTAAGGCCCTGTCAAGGTACCCGGGGCATGGTTTTCCCAACCCCGGCGGAGCCTGCCCCAGGAGGGGGGAGCAGGACGCCCGCCGGGGCCAACGACCCGCTGCGCACCGTAGGGCCTTTGGTCACCGATCCCGGAATTCGCCGCCATCGCCTTCCGCGTGCGGCGTATCGGTGGTAGGCAGGGGCCCAGCGAAAGGGGCAACATGTACGTCCACGCCTATCCGACCGATGTGTCGGGCCCGGTCGACCTCGACCTGGCCCGGCGCATAGTCGATCGGCACCTGTCCGAACCCGGTGACCGCGCGGCCGGGATAACGCGCGTCATCACGGAATTCGACACCGGATTCACGGTGATCGGCGTCCGAGGCACGCCCGCCGCCGACCCTCGGGTCCTCCCGCCGCCGACCGTCGGCGGATCGGTGTACGTCATCGACAAGGACACCGGCGCGGTGTCGTTCTGGCCCACCTACCCGGTCACCCTTGTCGCCGAGAGCTATTCGGCGACGGTGCGCGCGGGTGGCCTGATCATCGCCGACCGCTGGCCCGATCCGCGCGCGATCGCCGAACCCGCCTACGACGCCGCGACCGCCGCGGAGATCTTCATCGATTACGGACTCCTCCAGGACAATCGATGACCGGATCCGCTCATTCGACCGGCAGATGCCGGATGGATTCGCCGCCCTTGGTCTGATGCAGACGCCCGAACCGGCTGTCCAGCAGATTCGCCATGCTGTCGGCGGCGCCGGTGTAGGCGTCCTCCACGGTCTCGGCGCGGTGCGTCACCGCGACCGGCGGTTGCCCGTTCGGGCGCGCCTCGAGGACGCACTGCTTGTCCTCGGGACCGCCCTTGTGGGCGTTCTGATCGCTGAGGTGCGCTTCGATCCTGGTGAGTTGCGATTCGAAGCGTTCCAGGATGCCGGAGATCCGGTCGGACGCCCGCCGAATCAGGTCTTCGCCGCCGTCGATATTGCTGTCGGTGTTGATCTGAATCTGCACGCGCGTCTCCATTCCGTCCGGGCGATCGGTTCGCGATATCCGAAAATCGCGAAGATCGATTTCCATGGCAATCTTTCCGCGATTTCGACGATACCCGTTTCCGGGATATTCGAACCCGACGGCTTCGAGCCGAATCCGTCAGGTGGCGACCTTCGCCGACAGTGGCGGTGCGTCGGCATCGGCATCGGCATCGGGCACCGTCGTGCCGCGCAGTGACGCGCCCGCCGTCTCCCGCAGGAACGACCACGCGACCAGCCCGACGAGCGAGGCGCCGACCATGTAGACCGCGGGGAACAGCGTCCAGCCGGTGGCCTCGATGACCGCCTCGTTGACCAGTGGCGCGGTGCCGCCGAACAGCGCGGTGGACACGTTGTAGCCGAGGGCGAACCCGGCGTAGCGGACGTGGGTCGGGAAGATCGCCGGGAAAGTCGAACTGATGGTGGACAATTGGGGTACGTAGAGCAGGCCGAGCACGACGAAGCCCGCGATGGCCCATAAGGTGCCCTGCCCCATCAGCCAGTACATGGGCACCGCGAGTACCGTGAGCCCGACCAGTGAGATCAGCCACATCGGGCGGCGCCCGACGCGATCGGAGACGCCGCCGAAGAACGGCAGCACCAGCATCATCACGAGCTGGCCGATCAGCATCATGGCCGTGGTCGTCGACTCCCCCATGCCGATGGTGTTCTGCAAGTAGGTCGGCTGGTAGGTGAGCAGGGTGTAGTTCACCACGTTGAGCGCGACCACGAGTCCGCCGAGGGTGAGGATCTCGCGGCGGTAGGTGGTGATCAGCTCGATCAGGCCGCCCTTGGACTTCTCCTCGTCGGCGATCTCCTCGAAGACCGGCGATTCGTCCAGTCGCGCACGCAGATACCAGCCGGTGAGGCCGAGCGGCACGGCGAGCAGGAAGGGGATGCGCCAGCCCCAGTCGTGCATCGCCTCCGATCCGAACGCGAGCTGGCAGACCAGCACCACCGCCGTACCGCCCACGAATCCGGCCATGGTGCCGAATTCCAGGAAGCTGCCGAAGAATCCGCGTTTGCGGTCGGTCGAACATTCGGCGAGATAGGTTGCCGCGCCGCCGTATTCGCCGCCGGTGGAGAAGCCCTGCACGACCCGGAGCAGGATCAGCAGAATGGGCGCGGCGACACCGATGCTGGAGTGCGCGGGCAGGATGCCGATGGCGCCGGTGGCCGCGGCCATGAGCAGAATCGTGGTGGCCAGCACCGCTTTTCGGCCGACGCGATCGCCCAGCGGGCCCCAGACCATGCCGCCGAGCGGACGCAGCAGGAACGACACCGCGAAACCCAGCATGGTGCCCAGGGTTCCGAGGTCGCCGGGGAAGAACGCGTCGGTGAGGTAGGTGGCGGTGGCCGCGTACACGCCGTAGTCGAACCATTCGGTGGCGTTACCCATGGCCGATGCCGCGACCGAGCGCCGCAGCACCGCGGGTCGAAGGGGTGCGGAGTCAGGGGGTTTGTCGGCCATGCGCGTCTCCTCTTCCGGCCCGTCCCCACGGTCCGGCCCGTCCGGGCGGACCACCATCGGCGCGGCTCGCGGAGCGGACGGGAAATTCTCATGAACCGGCACGGAACGGACCGATACCCGGATATTCACCGCAGCAAACTATCGACCCGTCACGTACCCCTTTCGCACACCCCGAGCTACCTGCCATTACATCGGGCATTGTGAAATAGATCACATACCGATCTTCGGGGCGATTTCCGCCGTTTCAGATTGGCGTCACATAGGCGCCCGAGATGCCGCCGTCGACCAGGAATTGCGAGGCGGTGATGAACGAGGCGTCATCGCTGGCGAGGAAGGCCACCGCCGCCGCGATCTCCTCCGGGCGGGCGAACCGGCCGAGCGGAATGTGCACGAGGCGCCGCGCGGCCCGCTCGGGATCCTTGGCGAACAGCTCGCGCAGCAGCGGCGTGTCCACCGGCCCCGGACACAACGCGTTGACCCGGATCCCCTGCCTGGCGAACTGCACGCCGAGTTCGCGACTCATCGCGAGCACGCCGCCCTTGGAGGCGGTGTAAGAGATCTGCGAGGTGGCCGCACCCATGACCGCGACGAAGGACGCGGTGTTCACGATCGAGCCGCGCCCGCGCTCCAGCATCCGCTCGATCGCGTACTTGCTGCACAGGTAGACCGAGGTCAGATTGACCTCCTGCACCCGCCGCCACGCCTCGATCCCGGTGGTGAGGATCGAATCGTCCTCCGGCGGTGAGATTCCCGCGTTGTTGAACGCGATGTCGACACCGCCGTAGGTGCGCGCGGCGGTGTCGAACAGGGCGCGCACCTGCTCCTCGTCGGTGACGTCGACCTCGACGAAACCGCCGTCCACCTCGCCCGCAGCGGCCGTGCCCGCAGCGACGTCGATATCGGCGACGACCACCTTCGCGCCCTCGGCCGCGAACCGCCGCGCGGTCGCCAACCCGATACCACTACCGCCGCCGGTCACGACGGCGACTCGATCCTGTAAGCGCTGCAACGCATCTCCTTCTCAGCGGGACTGTCTCGATGGGGGTCGGATGATGGAGGTCTCGTCGGCCCGAGGTCTCGTTCGACGGAGCTCCGGATGGCAGTTGTGTCACGCAGCGGCGAGCCGAGCAGCTAGCCGCGTCCGGTCGAGTGACGGCGCCCGGCCAGGTCGCCGCACCCGATCAGATCGCCGTGCCCGGTCAGATCGCCGTGCCCGGTCAGATCGCCGTGCCCGATCGGATCGCCGTGCCCGATCGGAACGCCGTGCCCGATCGGAACGCCGTGCCCGATCGGAACGCCGTGCCCGATCGGAACGCCGTGTCCGGTCAGATCGCCGCGGCTTGTCATGTGGCGATGAAGACGTTCTTGGTCTCGGTGAAGGCCGACGCCGCGTCCGGGCCGAGTTCGCGACCGAGTCCGGACTGTTTGAATCCGCCGAACGGTGTCCAGTACCGCACCGACGAATGCGAGTTGACCGACAGATTCCCGGCCTCGACCGCGCGCGAAACCCGCAGCGCCCGACCGACATCGGAAGTCCAGATCGACCCCGACAGCCCGTAGTCGGTGGCGTTGGCGATCCGCACGGCGTCCGCCTCGTCCTCGAAGGGCAGCACGGCGACGACCGGGCCGAACACCTCCTCGGTCAGCACACGGTCGCTCGCGCCGTTCGGCAGGACGACAGTCGGCGGGTACCAGAAACCCGGCCCCGAGGGGCACGCGCCGGTGTAGGCGACCGTCGACGGCTCCACGAAGCCCATGACCCGTTCCCGGTGCGCGGCCGAGATGAGCGGGCCCATCTCGGTGGCCTCGTCGTTCGGATCGCCGACCCGCACCCCACGCACCGCAGGCTCCAGAAGTTCGAGAAAGCGATCGAAAACCTCGCGCTGCACGAGGATTCGCGACCGCGCGCAACAGTCCTGCCCGGCATTGTCGAAGACGCCGTACGGCGCCGTGGCCGCCGCCCGCTCGAGATCCGCGTCGGCGAACACGATATTGGCGCTCTTGCCGCCGAGTTCCAACGTCACCCGCTTCACCTGCGCGGCACAGCCCGCCATGATCTGTTTGCCGACCACGGTGGAACCGGTGAACACCACCTTGCGCACGGCGGGATGGGTGACGAAGCGCTGCCCGACCACCGCGCCCGCACCGAGCACGACCTGGAACACACCGTCGGGCAGCCCGGCGCGGGCCGCGAGCTCGGCCAGGCGCAACGCGGTCAGCGGAGTCGCTTCCGCCGGTTTGACGACCACCGTATTGCCCGCGGCGAGCGCGGGCCCGAAGCCCCAGGCCGCGATGGGCATCGGGAAATTCCACGGCACGATCACCCCGACCACGCCGAGCGGTTCGTTGAACGTGATGTTCACTCCGCCCGACACCGGAATCTGGCTGCCGAGCAACCGTTCCGGAATTCCAGCCGCGTAATGCAGCACATCGCGGACATTGCCCGCCTCCCAACGAGCGTTGCCGATGGTGTGCCCCGCGTTGGCGACCTCGAGCCGAGCCAGCTCATCGAGATCGGCGTCGACCTGTTCGGCGAAGCGCCGCAGCAGCCGCGCCCGATCACCCGGCGCCACCGCCGCCCACCCCGGCGCGGCCGCACGCGCGCGTTCGATCGCGGCGTCAGCCGCCGCCTCGTCGGCGAGTTCCACCTCCGCGATCACCTTCTCGGTGGCGGGATCGATCACCGCGTGCTTCCGTACCGACGTCACCGAACTCGCTCCTCTCCATCCCCCGCCTTCTCCGAAAGCGACTCCCCCTCGGCTGCCGAGCCCTTCCCGACAACCGGCACCATCTCAGCCACCGGCACCTCCACAGCCACCGGCACACTCTCGGCGGCCGTGACCTTCATAGCGGCCGGTCCTTCGCTGCGGCGAGCGCCTTCCCAACAGTCGGCACCTTCACAGCCACCGGCACCTCCACAGCGGCTGGCACCTTCACAGCGGCTGGTCCTTCACAGCGGCTGGTCCTTCACAGCGGCTGGTCCTTCACAGCGGCGAGCGCCTTCCCGACAGTCGGCGCCTTCTCGGACGCCACGGCGACCAGCGCCCGCACCAGCCGGTCGTCGGCCGCGTCGGCCTCGGGATGCCACTGCACGCCGATCAGGAACGGCCCCGACCCGGTCTCTACGGCTTCGACGGTGCCGTCGGTGGCGTGCGCGGTCGCGACGAGTTCGTGTCCGAGCTCGGCCACAGCCTGATGGTGGTGACAGCGCGCGGCGACCCGCGGGCCCAGAATCCCCGCGATCGCGCTGCCCGGCGTGGTGCGCACCTCGACCTCGGTGAACGAGCCGGGACCGCCGGAGTGCCGCTCGTGACCGACCACGTCGGGCAGGTGCTCGATCAGCGTGCCGCCCAGCGCGACATTGACCAGTTGCAGGCCTCGGCAGACCGCGAGCACCGGCAGACCGGCGGCGCGGGCCAGGCGGAAGAGTTCGAATTCGGAGTCGTCGCGATCGGGGCGGGTGTAGCCGAGCGAGGGCTCCGGCGCGCCGCCGTAGCGGGCCGGGTCGATGTCGGCGCCGCCGGTGAGCAGCAGGCCGTCCAGTCGGGCGATCAGTTCGGGCCCGGCGACGCCGACCGGCGGCAGGAGTACCGGGATGCCGCCCGCGCGCGCCACCATCGCCGGGTACTCGCGGTGCAGGACCGCGCTCGGCACGTTCCACGATCCGAAGGAGGCCTGTTCCATGTAGGTGGGCAGGCCGATCAGCGGGCGGATTCCGGCGGCGACAATCGGCACTTCAGAGCCGTTCGAAACCACGGACCCGCTCCCAGTCGGTGACGGCGGCGTCATATGCCCGCACCTCGATATCGGCGGCATGCCGATAGTGGTCGACGACATCGTCGCCGAACGCGGCGCGCGCGACCGCCGAGTCGCCGAACAGCCGCGCGGCCTCGCGCAGCGTGGTCGGCACCCGAGGACGCTCCGAGTGGTAGGCGTTACCCCGGAATTCCGGCTCGAGCGCCAGCCCCTGCTCGATGCCGTGCAGTCCGGCGGCGATGGTGGCCGCGACCGCGAGGTAGGGGTTCACGTCGCCGCCGGGAATCCGGTTCTCCACGCGCAGCGAGGCGTCCGCGCCGACCACGCGCAGCGCGCAGGTGCGGTTGTCCACACCCCAGGCCAGCGCCGTCGGCGCGAAGCTGCCCGCGACGAATCGCTTGTAGGAGTTGATGTTCGGGGCCAGCAGGCAGGTGAACTCCCGCAGGCAGGCCAGTTGTCCGGCCAGGAAGTGACGCATGAGTTCGGAGGTGCCGGCCGGTCCGTCGCCCGCGAAAACCGGGGTACCGTCCTCGGCGCGCAGGCTCAGGTGAATGTGACACGAATTGCCTTCGCGCTCATCATATTTCGCCATGAAGGTGAGACTGCGCCCGTCCTGAGCGGCGATCTCCTTGGCCCCGGTCTTGTAGATGCTGTGGTTGTCGCAGGTCACCAGGGCTTCGTCGTAGCGGAAAGCGATCTCGTGCTGCCCCGGATTGCATTCGCCCTTGGCCGACTCCACCCGCATGCCCGCGCCCGCCATCTCGGTGCGGACGCGGCGCAGCAGCGGTTCCACGCGCGCGGTGCCGAGCATCGAGTAGTCGACGTTGTACCGATTGGCGGGCGTGAGACCACGGTATCCGCCGGTCCACGCCGATTCGTAGGTGTCGTCGAAGAGCAGGAACTCCAGTTCGGTGCCCACGTAGGCGCGCAGCCCGCGTTCGGCGAGCCGGTCGAGTTGCGCGCGCAGCACCTGACGCGGGGAGACCCGCACCGGCTCGCCCTCGGGCCGCACCCGCTCGACGTCGCAGAGCACCAGCGCGGTGCCCGGCCACCACGGCACGGTGCGCAGGGTGAGCAGGTCGGGCCGGAGCAGGATGTCGCCGTATCCGGTGTCCCACGAGGAGTCGGGGTAGCCGTCGACGGTGTTCATCTCCACATCGGAGGCGAGCAGGTAGTCGCACGCCTCGGTGCCGTGCTCGAGCACCTCGTCGAGGAAGTACCGCGCGGCGCACCGCTTGCCCTGTAGCCGCCCCTGCATATCGGTCATCGCGACCAGTACCGTGTCGAGTTCCCCCGACTCGATCCGTTCCCGCAGCTCAGCGGGACCAAGCATCCCCGATCGCATCAACGGCCCCTCTCTGCGCCACAACCGTGACCACGGTAGAGGAAAACCGGACGCCGTGCCGCTCGGGACACGACTTCGCGTCGATCCCGACCTGTGATCGGCGACCCCCGAAAGGCCCGCTGACCACCGAAGATCCATCACGACAATCGGAACGGCGCCACCGAAAGAATTATCCGATAAATAGCTCGACGCCCACCGCATAATTCGCGGCAGGCGTCGAGAAATAGGTCTCAGCTATTGTGTGCCGAGCCGGGCGAACCTCAGAGGTACGCGCCGCACACGGGCCACGCACCGGCGCCCTGGCCGGCGAGCACGTTCTCGGCGACGCGGATCTGCTCTTCGCGGCTGGCGTTGTGCGCCGAGCCCTGACCGCCGTACGCGGCCCAGGTGCTCGGGGTGAACTGCAGGCCGCCGGAGAAGCCGTTGCCGGTGTTGGTGCTCCAGTTACCGCTGCTCTCGCACGCCGCGACGGCGTCCCAGTTGTGAGAGTCGGCGGAAGCGGTGGCCGAGGAGAGGCCGAGCGGGACCGCTACGAGGGCGCCCACGATCGAGGCGATTCCGAGGGTACGGGTGCTGATCTTGCGGATATGCGACATTCGAAGGTTCCTGCCTGCGCCCGTCCGACCCGGCCGTTCCGCTCGCCGGGACCCTGCCCCCAGGGATGATGTCGGGGTTCCTCGAATCGTGGGGCAGGATTACGGTGTTCGGCGATTCGAGGGTGTTGCCCAGTTCGTTTTCCGAGCTGCAAACGACGGTAACCAACAGATCGCGAAAGATCACGCCCCGATAACGCAGACCCACTTTCGACCATGTCGTCGAAAATCCAGCATTCACCCAGTTGAGCGCACGAAAAATCTGAATGACATTTCTGTCGTTATAGGTCCGTTATGTGGCGGAGATCACTACGAAATAGTGACCCCGATCGCGTTTGAGCCACCGCTACGCCGGGGATGCGGCGCCCTTGCGCCGGGGGACGACCGCCTGATCCCATGTCACACAGACCACTCGACGTCACACAGACCACTCGACCCCCGGAGGCGCCCGTGTTGTCGCTGCAAGAGATCTCCGACCGCATGGAGATCCAGGACCTCATGGTCCGCTACTCCCATGCCGTCGACACCGGGCAGTGGGATCTGCTCGACGAGGTCTTCACCCCCGACGCCCACGTCGACTACTCCGCGATGGGCGGCTCCGCGGGCGACCTCGCCACGACCAAGAAGTTCCTGGCCGAGGTCATGCCGACCTTCCCCGCGTTCCAGCACCTGGTCACCAACTCCTCGATCACCGTCGCCGGCGACACCGCGACCGCGCGCACCATCTGCCACAACCCGATGCTCACCCCGGGCCGCGACGGCGCGTCGACCCTCATGCTGTGCGGACTCTGGTACCTCGACACCTTCGTCCGGGTGGACGGCGCGTGGCGGATCGCACGGCGCGTCGAGGAGAAGAGCTACATGTACCTCGTCACCGGCACCTCCGTGTGACCGAAGCCACCGCTAGCGGCGCGGACGCAGCGTGATCGGCACGCCGTCCTTCGGAAACGGCAGGGCGCTCATCTGCCACGGCATCTCGTAGCCCGCCGGAAAATCCCAGTCGTATCGGCACAGCATGGCGTGCAACATCGCCTTGACCTCGTAGGTGGCGAAGTACATGCCGATGCATTTGTGCACACCCGCGCCGAAGGGCATCCAGGCGTAGCGGTGCGACCGGTCCTCGCGGCGCTCGGGCCCGAACCGGTCGGGATCGAACTTCCACGGATCGGTCCAGTACTCGGGCAGATAGTGGTTGGCGACCGCGCCGAGCAGCACATTCGTACCGGCGGGCACGAAATAGCCCGCGATATCGGTATCCGCGACCGCCTTGCGCATGATGAACGGCACCGGCGCGACGAGGCGCATGGACTCCTTGATGACGAGGTCGAGCGCGGTCAACGAGTCCAGCGCCGCGACATCGGGCGCGTCGGCGCCGAGTGCGAGGGATTCCTCGCGCGCGCGGCGTTGCCACTCCGGATGCTTGCCGAGGAAGTAGGCGGCCACGGTCGCGGTGGTCGTCGAGGTGTCGTGCGCGGCGAGCAGCAGGAAGATCATGTGATCGATGACCTTCTCGTCGCCGAAGCGGTGCCCGTCCTGGCTCTCGATGCGGCACAGCACCGAGAAGAAGTCGGCGCCGTCGTCCACCCGTTTGGCGGGCAGCATCTCCGCGAAGTACCGCTCGAGCTCACGGCGGCCGCGCAGCCCGCCGTGCCAGCGCCCGCCCGGCACCGGGAAGCGCAGCGGCGATTCACAGGCCAGCAGCATGGCCTCGAAGGCGGCGGCGAGCCGATCGGCCCGCGGACCCAGTTCCACCCCCATGAACACGTCGGCGGCGATATCCATCGACAGCTGTTTGATCGAGGGATACAGCTTCATGGGCGCGCTCCCCCACCGCCCGATCCGCTCCCCGGCCAACTCCGACACCCTGGCGAAGTAACCCCGCAACCGCTGCGGAGAGAACGCCTGCTGCATGACGCGCCGGTCCATGCGGTGTTCCTCGAAATCGAGCAGCAGCAGTCCGCCGTGGAAGAAGGGGTCGATGAGGTCCTTCTGCCCGGTGACGAAGGCGCGATCGCGATTGCTCAGCACGGAATCGATCGCCTCACCGCCTGCGGCGAGCACCATGTCGCGGCCGAAACCGCGCGTCCACACCATCTTTCCGAAGCGGTCGACCAGGTCGAGGGTGTAGGCCGAGCCGTAGTGCAGCGCCTGGATCGAGTCGCCGAGCCACGGCAGTCCCTTGTAGCCGGGCACGGGTCGCAGTCCGCTGCCCGGCGGTGGCGGTGCCAGTACGCCGCGGCGCTGGGGTATCCGCCGCACCGCCCGGTCGAGGAGTTTGTTGGGCATTTCGACGAATCGCGCGTTCTCCGGAACGTGCGTGCGCGAGGCCGTCATGGCGTCTTTCCTTCCAACAGCAGCGGTTCGGCGACGACCTGCGGTTCGTCCCCGGATCGCCGTTCGAGCACGTCACGTGACAACCGCATGTCGGCCGGTGGCACTGCGTTCGCCGGCATCACAGCCCCGCTTCGTCGCGTTGTCCACGGGCTTTTCACCGGTGGAATGAAACAAAAATACGCCTGATGTCTCGCCCTACTCGGCGGTTTCGCGCGCTAGTTTGTGACACAGGCCACTCAAGAATAGATTGTGCACAATTTAATTGCTGACTACCGTTACGGATGTAAGCGAAACGCCACAGAGTCGAAGGAGACAGACCATGCAGGTCCTGTACACCGCCGAGGCACTCGCGACCGGCGACGGCCGCAACGGACACGCCCGCAGCACCGACGGCCGGGTCGACGTCGACCTGTCCGCCCCGCCCGAACTCGGCGGCAGCGGCGCGGGCACCAACCCGGAACAACTGTTCGCGGCCGGTTACGCGGCCTGCTTCCACTCGGCCCTGCGCCTGGTCGCCAAATCCGCCGACGCCGACATCACCGATTCGGCGGTCGGCGCGAAGGTCAGCCTCGGCTCCAACGACGACGGCGCGTTCGGCCTCGCGGTGACGCTCGAGGTATCGCTACCGCACGTCTCGCGCGAGGAGGCGCAGGCTCTCGCCGACAAAGCCCATCAGGTCTGCCCGTACTCCAATGCCACCCGAGGCAATGTCGAGGTGGACGTGGTCGTCGCGGAAGACTGACGCCCGCGCGAGCAGCGGCGGTTCTCCCCGCGCTCGCCACCACCCCCGACGCCGGACGCCCCACACGCATTTGACCAAGCACTTGCTTGGTGTCGTGCCGTGAGCTATCAAAGAGGGATATCGGTCCGCGTCGGAGGTAGAGATGAACGATTTCGGTCACCGCACGGGCGCCGCCCTGGTCCTCGGGGCCAGCGGCGGGCTCGGCCGCGCCATCGCGCGCATGCTCCTCGACCGGGGCAGCGACGTCGCGCTGACCTACCACCGCGCCGCGCACCGCCTCGAACCCGTGCTGAAGACCGCCGCCGAACTCGGCCGCACCGCACGCACCTGGCAACTCGACTTGACCGACGCACCGCTTACCGCGACGGTGGTCGATCGGGTGGCCGCCGAACTCGACGGAATCCACACCCTCGTCTACGCCGCCGGACCGCACGTCCCCATGGTGCACCTGAGCCGCGTCGCCCCCGCCGACCTCGCCGACCAATTGCTCTCGGACACAGCGGGTTTCTTCGCCGCCGCGCACGCCGCCCTACCGCATCTGCGCGCCGCGCGCGGCAGCATCGTCGCCGTCACCAGCGCCGCGACCGCGAGATATCCGGTGCGCGACGGACTTTCCGCCACTCCGAAGGCCGCGGTGGAGTCACTGATCCGCGCCATCGCCGCCGAAGAGGGACGTTTCGGCGTGCGCGCCAACTCCGTCGGACCGGGCATGACCCTCGACGGCATGGCCGAACGCCTCATCGGCGCAGGCGATCTCGACGAACACGCCCTCGACGTCGCGCGCGGCAACATCCCGCTGCGACGCTTCGGCGACGCCGAGGACATCGCGGAGGCGGTCTGCTTCCTCGCCTCCGACCGCGCCGACTTCATCAGCGGCCAGAAACTCGACGTCGACGGCGGTTACGGCGTCTGACCGTGGACCTCCGGGCGCGAAGGGCGAACCGCGAGCGGCGGGACACGGACGAGAACAGGTATGGTCCCACCGTTACGACTGCGCACTCCCCGATGCGCGAGTACCGAGGCGGTCGGCCGAGGTCACGCGCCCCTATGTGAAGGAGACCGGTTTGGAGGTCCTCGAATCCCCGCGCGGCGAGGCCGATCCCATCGCCCATATCCAATCGCTCGTCGGGCAACGGTTCCGCATTCTCGCGCCCTACCGGGTCGGACGCGAGAAGGTCAGGGAGTACGCGCGGGCGGTCCAGAATTTCCACCCGACGCACTGGGACGAGGACACCGCCTCGGCCTACGGTTATTCGGCGCTGCTGGCGCCGCCCACCTTCATGAGCCTGCTTGCGGGCAGGGTGCAGGCGACGATGAGCGAACTGCTCCTCGGCCTCAACCTCACCACCACCGTGCAGACCGACCAGGTGATGAACTACCACCGGCCGGTCCTGGTCGGCGACGAGATCACCAGCAATGTGTCGCTGCACTCGTTCCGCCAGGCCTTCGGCGGCGACATGCTCGTCATCGAGAACTCCGTCACCAATCAGCGCGACGAGTTGGTGGTGACCGCGCACACCTCGGTGATCTCGCGCTCGGAATCCGACGGCGACAGCGAGCCGATCATCGCCAAGGTCACCGCGATCGGACGCCAGGACTTCTCGGCGCCCCCCGAGATCACCCCGTGGCCGACCGCGCTGCGCATCCCCGACGCGCCGACACCGGGCCCGAAGGTGCGCGCCTTCGAATCGATCGCGCCCGGTGACGAACTGCCCGCCGGCACCATCCGGCTCACCCTGGGCGACCTGGTGAACTACGCGGGCGTCTCCGGCGACCCGAATCCCATCCACTACCACTCCGGCGCCGCCCAACTCGTCGGACTCGACCGAGGCGTCGTCGCGCACGGCATGCTCACCATGGCGATCGGCGCGGGTTACATCACCGCCTGGCTCGACGATCCGGGCGCGCTCGTGCAGTACGCGGTGCGCATGACCAGCCCGGTCTACGTCGGCGGCGGCAACCGCAGCAGCGTCGAATTCCGCGGCAAGGTCAGATCGGTGGACGCCGACGCGCGCACCGCGACCATCGCGCTGACCGCGACCAACGAGGGCAAGAAGATCTTCGGCCGCGCCACCGCGGTCGTACGTTTGGGCTGAGCTGTATCCACGCGGGACCGGGCAGGCCGTGTCCGCGTGCGACCGGGCCGATCAGCGATCGGTCACCGCGCTCAGGACAAGGGGATCGCGGCGATCGGCTCGGTGGTCGGTCGCGGCGATCCGCCCTGCGGTTCGACGGTCATGGCCAGGGTGTCGGTGGTGTCGTAGTGTCCGATCACAGTCGTGCCCTCGGTCGTGGCCAGGATGCCCGCCGAACGCGGGTCGCCGCTCGCGGGCACCAGCCACAGTTGGTAGGAACGCCCCGTCGCCGGATCGCTGATCGCGTCGAACGACACGCTCGCCGCGGCGAGCCGCTGCGAGGTGTGCACGGTGAGTGTGCCGCCGGTGGCCACCGGGACAGTGCGGCTGCGCGCGTCCGGCTGGTCGCGCACCAACTGCGCGGTGATGCCGTGTTCCGGTTCGGTCCGGTTCACCACGACCACCGCGACACCGCCGCCCACCGCGAGCACGACCGCGGCGGCAGCCGCCGCCAACCACCGGCGCCGGGACCGGATCCGATGCGAGGCCGGGGTCGGGGTCGGCGCGGCGCGCCGCGCGTCCAGCGCACGCAACAGCGAATCCTCCAGCGCGGCGGGCGGCTGGAGCGAATCGCCTGCCGTCATGGCCGCCAAGGTCTCCCTGACATCTCGCACGGTGGCGGCGAATTCCGCCGCGGTCTCGGCGTCGACCTCGGACAGGCGCTTCTCGATGCCGCGCCGCTCCAACTCGACCACCGCGTCCAGCGCGTACGGATAGGCCAGGTCGAGTAGATCGTTCTCGTCGCCGCTCATGCGCTCGCTCCGCCCGACAGGCAGTTCGCCAGCCGCTTGAGCCCGTCCCTGATCCTGCTCTTGACGGTCGGCAACGGCAGCGAAAGATGATCGGCCACTTCGGGATAGGTGCGACCGCTGTAGTAGGCGAGGGCGACCGCCTCGCGTTGGCGATCGGTGAGCACCTCGAGGCAGTCCAGCACCGCGCGGGTCTCCGCGCGGTGTTCCACGGCCTCGGTCACCACGTCGTGATCACGTCCGAGAGTGCGATGGCCGTAGGCCAGATCGCGTGCACTCGCGGCGTCTTCGCGACGCACCCCGTCGACCGCGCGACGGTGCGTCAGCATCATCAGCCAGCCCATCGGGCTCGACAGGCTCGGGTCGTACCGGTCGGCCAACGTCCAGACCTGCAAATACACCTCCTGGGTGATCTCCTCGGAGGCGGCGCGCCCGCGCGCGATCCGCATCGCGAGGCCGAAGACCCGGTGGCTGGTGGCCCGGTAGAACTCGGTGAAGGCGTCCCGGTCGGCGGAAGCGATGTCCGCGAGGAGCTCGACCAGCCTGCGCGTGTGTTCGCGCCCTTCCCCAGGCGCAACGACGGGACAAGCGAGCCCGTCGGCGGTGTCGTCCCGATCACGGGCGGTGTCGTCCCGGTCGCGCGTCACGGGCAGCCTCGACCGATGCGAGGCACGGACTCCGGATGGATTGCTAACGGCAACACGTCGAACTCGACTCCTGACGAGGGAACTGGTCTCGCGCATCATCGGCTTATGCCCGCGCCACGTCGGGCGCGGGCGTCTCTACTCCACTACGGATCGGCGAGACTTCGATGTCGTCGCTCGACCGGGTCACGGCGGTATCGCACGCACTCATCCAGCTATCCGTTCTCGATCGTCACGGTTGATGAAACGGATTCGCATCGCCACCGAGCTCGGATGGGATTTCGCCGAACGAGATCGTGCGTGCGCGATCAGGCGACAGCGACCCGCGACGGCGGATCGGCCAGCGCTTGCTCGCGCAGGTTCTTCAGGGTCCTGGTCAGGATGCGCGAGATCTGCATCTGCGAGACACCGAGGCGTTCGGCGATCTCAGCCTGGGTCTTGTTCTCGAAGAACCGCATGACCAGTACCCGCCGTTCCCGGTCGGGCAGCGCGGCGAGCAGCGGACGCACCGCGAGCGCATCCTCGAGCAGGGCGTAGGAAGGCTCTTCGCGACCGAGCGTGTCGGCTATCGAGGGTCGTGTCTGCTCGTCGGAGGGGCTGGAGACGGCGTCGAGCGAATTGGTCTGGTAGGCATTGGAAGCCATGATCGCCTGGGTGACCTCGACGACCTCCAGGTCGAGTTCGGCCGCGATCTCACGCGCGGTCGGCATTCGGCCCAGTCGCTGCGACAGAGCTTCGATCACGGGACGGATCTGCGCCTGCACCTCCTTGGCGCGGCGCGGCACCCGTAACGCCCACGTCCCGTCCCGGAAGTGGCGGCGCACCGAGCCCATGATGGTCGGCACGGCGAAGGACAGGAACGACGCCCCGCGCGACACGTCGTACCGGTCGACGGACTGCACCAGCCCGAGCCTGGCGACCTGCACGAGATCATCGAAATCCTCGCCGCGGCCGGAGAACTTGCGGGCGATGTGCTCGGCCAGCGGCAGGCACCGTTCCACGATCTCCGTGCGCAGCTTCGACCGGTGCGGGTCGTCGTCGGCCAACGCGGCCAACTTCTCGAACCACGGCTCGATATTGTCGTAGCTGTCGTTTCCGAAGGCATCGCGCGACGCCTCGTCCGCACCTGTCGTCCTGCTCATCGGGCATCCCTCGTTCCTTGTCGAGCTCGGCGTTCGCCCGGATACCCCGCCGCACCGCGTCGACACCCACCGATTCGGGAAAATCTCGAACCGGTTGCGGCGGCGCACCGAAAAGCGCCGTCCGCGCAGGTCAGGGACTTATCAGGAGGGTGCGGCGATCCTGGTGATGGCCACCGTGCCGTCCACGTCGGCCACGGTGACGAACTGACGGTAGGTGCGCATCGGCGCATCCGGGCGCGCCTCGGTGATCACCACGTCGTAGCGGCCGTCGGCCAGCGGGGTGATCAGCACGCAGTGCTGGGTGCCCGCGGGTACCGAGGCGATGCCGCCGCCGATCACGTCGGCGGCCGGGACGGCGGCGTCGACGGTGGCCAGCGCGCGCGCCTCCGCGCCGGAGCGGCTCACGTAATAGGCGTGCTGGAAGGCGAGCACCACGTCGGGCCCGTTGGCGGTGGATCCGATCCCGTTGCCGCGCACCAGCTGCGCGGTCCTGGTCGCTTCGCAGCCCGGTCCGCCGCCGAGTACCGGGTCGCCCGCGGTCGCCGCCTGCTGTGGCGCCATCACCTGCGTGGTGTAGACGAGAACGACGGCCGCCGTGGCGAGGGAGCCGACCAACGCCACCGAGCCGACGAGCAGCGGACGCCCGCGCGACCGGCGCGGCGGAGGTTTGCGCTTGCGCTTACCCTTGTGCAGCGGCGGCAGCGTGCGCGGTGGCGGCAGGGTCCCCGAGGCCGGTAGCATCCCCGGCCACAGCGGTGCCGCGGCCGAGCGTGCCCGCTCCGCGGCGCCTGCCTGTAACACCCCGACGCCCCGTCTGGGTCCGGACGTGTTCGACGACTTCATGAGTTCGCCGCACCCCCTTTATCGTCGCCTGTTCCGGCGACCTACGGGCTCCTCGTCAATGCTGTTGGGCTCTAACAACATTGCATACCACATCGGATTATGGCGGGCGAACGCCCGCGGAGCCACCGTTAGCGCGCGCCAATCCGCTGCCCCGGCGTGTCTTCACGCGGGCGCGCGGGCGAGTTCCGGTGGCGCGACGGGCCTCGGAACCACCGTTTCCCCTCGTGCACGGCCTGCACGAGGGACATCGGGATGGCACGGCCCGCTCCGATCAGACCGTCGGGTAGTTTTCGCGCCTCCGGCATGCCCCGCGCCCACGCGTCGCGGGCCGCAAGTGGCGCGGGCGCGGTGTGCGCGGTGGAATCGGCGGGAACGACCGGTCGAGATCCGACCACGACACCGGGACAAGACGCGGTCCTTACCTCTGCCCCGTCTCCTCGCCGAGGACGGTGAGGTTGTCGCGGATGGTCTTGGTCAGCGGGTGGTCCGCGTCGAGGACGCGCTCGGCATCAACGAGCAGAGCTTCCAACTCGGCTGCGGCAAGGTCGAATTGCCCTGCTGCCCGATAGATTTCCCCGAGGTTGTTACGGGTCGTGAGGGTTCCGGGGTGATCGGGGCCGAGCACGCGTGTTCGGTCTGCGAGAACGGCCTCGTACAGGGTGACTGATTCGTCGGTTCTGCCCGCTGCGGCATATGCTCCGGCCAGGCTGTCTCGGGTGCGGAGCGTCTCGGGGTGATCGGCACCGAGTATGCGTGTGCGATCGGCCAGCACCGACTCGAATTGACCGATGGCGATGGCAACCCGGCCCGCCGATTTGTACGCGCCCGCCAAGTTGTAGCGGACATTGAGCGTACCGGGGTGATCGGCACCGAGCAGACGGACATGATCTGCCAGGCCGGCGGTGAACAACTCGATCGCCCGCTCCATCTGCTGCCTGCCTGCGGTGTTGTACGCCCCGGCCAAACTGTGTCGAGCAATGAGGGTTTCAGGGTGATCCGCACCGCGGGCCCGGGTCAGGTCGGCGATGACGGTCTCATAAAGTGGAATCGCCTCGGTGGCACGTCCCGCCGTCAGGACGGTGCCTGCCAGGTCACTGTGGAGCATCTGGGTCAGCCAATGGTCGGCGCCGAGAGCCGGCTCCGCGCTGGCGAGGATCGACTCGTAATGCCGGATGGCCTCGTCGAGGCGGCCCGCGAACCGGTGCACGCAGGCGAGCTCACGGCGAGCCGCCAGCGTATCCACATGTTCGGCCCCGAATTCCCTGATGTGCTCGTGCAGGACCGTCTCGAACATTGCGAGCGATTCGTCCAAACGGCCGATATCCCGATAGATCACAGCCAGGTTGAACCGGGTCGTCACCGTATCGGCGTGGTCCGGGCCTACCACGCGCGAATAGGCGACCAGCACCGCTTCGCAGACTTCCACTGCTCGGTCCAATCTTCCCGCCGCACAGTAGGCACCGACGAGGAGGGCGCGAGCCTCCAATGTTTCGAGATGCTCGGGTCCCAGTAGCCGCTCGCCGTCGGCGACCACGCGCTCGGCGAGTTCCACCGCCTGCCCCGCCTTTCTGGCCTCGATCAAGTCCCGAACGGAGATGAGTCGTTGCGAGAACGCGCGCTCGATAAGGCTCGGATCTGTCATTTCTCACGTTCCTCGAAATAGTTGTGTGCCGGTTACTTCGGTCCGTCATCCGAGAGTGCCTGCCAGATAGCCTCCAACTGCGAGGCGCGCAGCACGGCCTCTTCGCGCCGGTCCCAGCCTTCAGCGCGAGTGATCTGTTTCGAATTCGTCAGATTCATGGCGTCGGTCGCGATCTGATGGAAGTACTCGTCCACACGAGACTGCTCCCTTACGACGCGGGCCATCAGTCGGTGCATGATGACAGCATCGCGATTATGCGACCAGGTCAGTACCGAGCCGGCGACACACTGCTCCAGAGCGGTTTCGACGGTGTCCGCGTCGAAACCGTCGAGCGCATGCAGGTAACTCCTGGGCACACCCTCCGCAGCCATCATCGCGACAACGCCCAACACACGGCTGCCGGCAGCCTCCGGATCGTCACCGGCGACGGTCTTGAAGTTGAGGACAAGCGCTGCGGTCGTCGAGCGTGGATAGATTTGGCCGTCGCGATACGGCATCAGTTTCGTGACCGTCCCGTCGCCCAGCAAGTCCAGGTAGCTTCGATAGCCGAGCCCACGACACTCGATCGTGGCCGCGGCGGCCGCGAGGGCTAGTGGTAGATCACCGAGTTCATCAGCGACTGTGTCGGCACCGGGGTCGTCGTCCAATTTCGTCCGAGCACGGAGATAGCCGGTGGACTCCGACCGCAGGTACGAGCTGACATCCACGGGTTCGCCCAGCAGTGTGAACGAACGCTCGGTACTGGTGATCACCACTCGCGCCCCGGTCGCAGGCAGATATGGAAGTATCCAGCTCGGATCGGTCGCGTTGTCCAGGACCAGCAGCGCATCTCCTTTGCGCGTGGACAGTTCCTCGGTCAGCAGCCGCGCGGTGCCGCGCGGATCCCCGTCGGGGTCGGCGACATCCAGTGCGGCAGCCAGTCGTCCGAGCCCGGCGAGGAGGTCGTCTTCAGTGTCGGCCTTGATCCAACCGACCACACCGCAGCCGGATGCGATCTTCGCCCGCGCATAGGCGGCGGCCAGCTGCGTCTTACCGACCCCGCGCATCCCTGTGAGCGCGCACACGACGGCCACCTGATGTTCGTCCAGGGCCGCCGACAGGTGATCGAACGTCTCGCGATACACGAATGCCGATGCCGCGCCGGGGACTTCACCGACCACGATCTGCTTCGGCGACGACTTCGGTCCGAGCAGGATCTGATTCACATTGAAGATCTGATTCAGGTCGCGGCCGATGGAGCTGTCGATGACGTGCTGCGCGACCGCTGTTCCCTCACTTGCCCGATCGCCACCGAGCCGGAGCCTCTTGCGCTTCACCGCTCGACGCGCTGATCGAGCGACTCCGCTGCTCCCTTGTGCACGGATTGATTGACGCCACCGCGACCGCCTCGCACCAGCTGGCCGAGACGACCACGCACCTTGACACCCGAAACCGACTGACTCACACCCGATCCGACGTTGCCCGACATCCCGGCATTGTCAGGTTTCCCCGGCTTCATCAGCAGACCCGCCACCGCGACCAACAGCCCCAGCAGCGAAACGAACACGCCGACCACCGTCGCTGTCTTGGCTGCCCTGTCGAGTCCCACCACGCACATGTAGATCGCCAACGCGACAGCGGCCAGGATAGCGACAGCGAATCCGCCCCAGATCCACAGACGTCTGCTCATGGACACGAATCTACGTCGAGCAGGTCGGTTCACAGCGGCATCCACCAACGCGGTCAACCGCTACACAGCCGTACACGATCCTAGAAAGGGCTCGAATAGTGAACGGAGCCAGGGGTATCGGTCATTTCACCCACCGATGTGGCTACGCGGAAGCACGCGGAGATCGACTGTCGAGTGGGGTTGACCCAGAGTTTGCTGCGACGCAAAGAGTATGGTCTTGCAGCTGGATTCATTGAATTTATCAACCGACCAGTCCGTCACTAGTGCGGAAAGTTGTGAACTCTCGGTATTCAGATCGTGCGGGCGGTGATCACCAGCCCGGATCGCCGAGTGCCAGGATATTGATATCGTCGGCGAATCGATTCGAAGACAACAGCATCCATCTCAACGCACGTAGACCCCTGAAATCGGATACTCGCGCGACTCGGCCGCGCGAGTTCGATGCGGCCGAGCCGCCACGACCTCAGCGATTGACGGACGCTGGACGGTGCGCAAGGGTGAGGGAATGGCAGGCGGTGAGGTGCGTCACGGGGTCGGGTTGTCCAGTCTCGACCAGCCGTTGTTCGATGGCGCCGGGGCGACCAAGCGGGACCTGATCGACTATCTGGAATTCGTCGGGGAACGGTTGCTGCGGGTGGTGCGGGGGCGGCCGCTTTCGGTGGTGCGGGTGCGGCCGGGGCAGGAGCCGTTCATGCAGAAGAATCTTCCGAAATACACGCCGGAGTGGGTATCGCGAACCGTTGTGTGGGCGGACAGTTCTCGGCGGGAGATCAGCTATGCGCTGTGTGACGATCTGCGGACGTTGATCTGGTTCGGAAATCAGCGGGCGGTGGAGTATCACCCGACGCTTTATCTTGCTGAATCGGCGCCCGAACCTACGCACCTTGTGCTCGACCTCGATCCATCGCCGGGGCAGGGCTTCGCCGACGCGGTCGCAGGCGCTCGGCTGATTCGTCAGGCGTTGGCCGCTGACGGGCTGGCCGGTGCGGTCAAGACGAGTGGGTCCAAAGGGTTGCATGTGTTCGTGCCGGTTGTGCCGGGGGTCGCGGTCGAGGATGCCGCTGCAGCGACCCGGGCGGTGGCGGCTCGGGCCGAGCGGATCGATCCTGGAGTCGGGACTACCGCGTTCATTCGGGAGGATCGGGAGGGGAAAGTTTTTCTCGATGCCACGCGGGCGGGTGGGGCTACCGTGGCTGCTGCCTACAGTCCGCGGATTCGAGGTGGTGTGACGGTTTCGTTTCCGTTGCGGTGGGGGGATCTCGATGATGTGGCGCCGGGGGATTTCACGTTGCGGAGTGTGCGGGGGCTGCTTGGGGATGACGATCCTTGGCAGGTGGAAATGCCTGTGCCACAGCTGATTCCAGCGGATTTGATCGAGGAGGGGCATACGATTCCGGTGGCCAGGGTGCAGGCTATGCATGAAGGGAAGAGGCGGGCCAGGGCTCGGCGGGACGATTAGTGGTGCGGCTGTTCGTGACGGTTCCGGTGGGTGGTGTGTGTTCATGAACGTGAGAGATTTCGGGCGCGGCTGTTCGTAATGGATTACCCGCGGGCTGTGTTATTGGCGTCGACTTCGTCGGGTCAAGTCCAAACGGGTGGTGTAGTTGGGATGGTCACCGCTGATCCGGTTTCGGGTCAGGCGGTCAGTGCTGTGGTGGTGGTTTCCTCCTGTTGGTCCGGTTCGGTGGTGGTGGTGGTGCGGGATC
>NZ_JADMLG010000028.1 GCF_015674855.1 Nocardia bovistercoris
CGCCGGCAACAAGACCCTCACCGCCGCCGACCCGCTACCGACCGACCTCGCCGAAGCACTCACCAAAATCCACGGATCCGCCGGGCCAAACCCGGCGGACTTGCACACTAACCTGTCCTAACTCGGGTGGTGCCCTCATCGGTGAGGCGTTTCGAGCGTCGACTCGGGCGCGATGGCGGGCGTCTGTGAGTCACCGCGGTGATCGGCTACCGCACTGGAAGGCCGACCTCGTTCGGAATGGCCGGGTTCGGGGTGATCGTGTCGCCGTCGGCGCCGAGGGTGAAGGTGATGACGGTGGGCCCGCCCGCGGGGCAGCAATTCGGCTCGTCGGCATCGAGCCACCGGTATCGCACCTCGACGGTGCGGTCGGAGGAACCGACCACCTCGGTGTAGGGGGTGGCGGCGGTTGTGGCGGTGCCGAGGTAGCCGGCGTGGGCGAAGAACAGAACATGGCTCGGTGAGCTGGCTGTTCCGTGCGGGGTGCCGACGAGTGCCCAGAGCAGGGCGGGACAGGAACCGACGGCGGCGTCGGACGTGCGTTCCACCGCGAACGGATTCCCACCCGGTGCGAAGCCGAGGCTGCTGATCGCCGCCGCGACCAAGGGGGAATTCGGGTCGAGGCATCGGCCCGCGCCCGCGGTCACCGGACCGTCGGGCACCTGCGCCGATGTCGGTGCGTCCGACGTCGGCGGGGCGGGTTCGGGTGAGCTCACCGGTGACGGTCCCGATTGCCCGGACCCGGTCGATGCCGGACCGCCTTGTGGACTGTTGCCATCCTGCGAGTTTCCCCCTGGCGCCGAACCACCTTGTCGATCTCCACCGGACGCGGTACCGGATCGGGTCGTGCCGTCCGGCTTTTCCGGCGCCGTCGTGGCACCGGACCTCGGTGTCACGGTCGCGACCGAACTCGTGCCGTCGTCGCAACCCGCGATCAGCGCGGCCGTCGTCAAAGCTGTGAACAGTACACCGATTGTCTTCTTCATTGTCGCCTCCCCGTTGAAATCCCCGACGTAGACAGAGTCGTCGTACGGGCGGAGTCGTTACGCCCCGAAATGTGGGGGCACCTCGGCCATGGGTGGGCGCGGCTGCTCGACGGCCCGAGGTTCACCGCCGTTCAGCCGAAGGAGTACGAGAGGTACATGGACACCACCCGTGGTTCGGACATTCGAGTTGCTCGACGAATCCTGAACATCGCGCCCCCGCTGATCAGTTCGCGTCGGCAGGGCGGTGATGAGCTTGCGGGCGGCCGCCCGAGTGAGTCGGCGCACGGTCCGGCCGGTTGCCTCATGCGCCGATGCCTGTTCCCTTGAACGTCCCCGCGTACAGCCTCGTCGCCGACACGCCGACTACGAGCCGAGACCCTCGATGTCGTTGTGCGCCAACGACGGCCGGTCTCGACGGTCGGTGAGGGACGGCGGCCCGGTCCTGCGTCCGGCCGGCATTCGCGGCAGCGACCGGGCGGTGCTGGTCTGCCGGTCACTACCGCGCACCGTTCGCGGTGTCCGGATCCGACGCACATCCGAGCGCCGGCGGTTCCTCGGCACGGGCGCGGGATCCGAAGAGCAGGCGAGGTGACATCCGATCCCCGCGCGCCGCCTGCGATCTCAGGATCTCGATGATCCGGTCCCTGCCGAGCGCCCTGCTGTGGTCCGGCCGCGCGGGCCGCGCGTCGGTCCACCTGCGGCGGCGCCGCTCGGCGGTGTTGTTCGTGGTCGCGTCGCGGGCGTTGGATCGCGGTCGCGATCCAGGTCGTGCGTTCGGCGTCGGGGATCTGTTCGCGCTCGTGGGCGATCAGCCGTTCGGCGGTCGTGTGGTTTCCCGTCCTCTTGGCCGGCAGCGATCGGATGTCTTCGGGCGCGCCCGGGGATGCGGTGGTTGCCGGATATCACGCCGGGGCGGGACCCTGCCCGCGACTGTCTGCTATCAGTTGGTCTGCCAGGGCCAGGAACACGCACAGGTTGGGAATCTTTGCCAGCGATGTACTGGTCAGCGGCAGCCATCGCCCGTCCACGTGCGCCCACAGACGTCCGTTGATCACCGCGATCTGGTTGACCTGTGACCACAGCACCGAGTTCCGGTCGGCGCCGCAGCCGCGCGTGGTCAGCCACAATTTTCCGAAACTCACGTGGTCGTCCCGGTACAGTTTTTCGGTCACCGAGGGGAGCTGAGCCCTTGCCAGGTCGTGCTCGATGGCCGGGCCCCACCGGGTGACCTGCGGAGCTTCTTCGTGGGTCAGCGACAACCGTTTGCCCTCGACGTCGACCAAGTCGTAGCGGTAGGTGGTCTTGAGCTCGAGTAGCCCGTAGAGCATGTGTCGGACCAGTTCTCGATGGATCACGGTCGTGTCGTAGCGTACGCAATGCAACTTGCCATAGTCCGCGAAAACCAGGCCGCGCTCGTAGAGATCCAGCCGCACCGCCCGGAGTACGGGTTTGCCGAACGTGCCCCGGTACAGCCCCGTGACGAAGGTATACCCGGGCAGCGCGACGAACGGCGCCACGCACAGCAGGCCGAACGCGCAGCCTGCCATGTCGCCGGGGCGATCCGTGACGGTGATGAATTCGTTGATCAGCGCGACCGCGCACGCCAGGGCAGTTGCCGCTATCAGCCCGAAGATCAACGTCCACACCTCGATCCTGGGGCGCGTACGCGCGAAAACCGCACGGTGACCACCCAGGTCGGCGTCGTGTGCGGTCCGGTGTACCCGCGCCAGCAGTTCCGGGGCCTCGTATGCAGGCGAACCGTCGACCATCACGCTGCCACGCTCGCATTACACCGATGCCGGATCATCCGAAATCCCCCTCGCCCCAGACTGATCGCCTGAATCCGAAACAGAAGTGTATCGGCCCCAGGCGTGGATGTGTGGTCGTTACATGCCTCTCAATGCCCGATCGAGCTGCCCGCCTACCTGCGCGCGGACTCCACCTTCGTCGAGCCTGTTGTCGGTTCAACGTTGTGTCCTCACAATGACGTGGTGGTGTTTCGCGCGTCGTGGCGGCGGCTGACCGGGGCCGATCCGGAGGACAGGATCATCGGCTGGTTGCGTCGTGGCGACGTCGACCGGCTGTGCCGGAAACTGCGACGTCGCCCGACGCATCGATACATGATCCGGGCGCTGACCTGGATCATGACCTCCTCACCGGACCCGGCGGCTTCTGTGAAAGCCCGCCACGCCTTGGCACAGGCGTGCGCGGGCAACACCGGTAAAACGGGCAACGCTGTACTGCACGAGATCCTCGAGTGCTTCGTCGACCGCGATCTGTCGGGGTGGCCAAAGGAATTCGAGTTCGTCCCGAGCGCGGCATTCGTGTCGTTTCTGTTCGCGCCGCTGCCGGATCCGGATCTGTGCTCGTACCTGCCGACGTTGCGAGTGGTCGAGGCGGCCGCCACGATGCGGCGTGAGCAGAAATTGTGGCTGATCCGGACCGTGTCGCGTGGTCCGGTGAGGCGAAGCTGTCCGGTATGGGCGCGTTCGCCGACCGATGCCGCCGGGTCCTGGCTACTCTGGAATCCGCGGACGCCCGCGCGTACCTGTGTCTGAGCATCCTGCATCACTGGACGAGCAAGGCGCCGCTGGCGCGTGAGATCGTGGTCGAACCCGGTTGGACGCGAGACGAGGACCCTGTGGCATTCATGTTCCTGACCGAGCAATGGGACCGCTACGACGCCCTCGACCCCGACGGATCCCGGCTGCGCGCCTTCTGCCACAGCAGCGCCGACTACGTCGACTCCTATCGGTCGGCGATCCAGCAGATCGCCCACCGCACCCACCGCCCCGACCCCTACCCGCCGCCACCCCCGAAACCCCGAGACGACCACGACGACCTCAACGGCGAAGGCGGCTGCGGCGCAGGGGGAGGCGGTTGCGGTGGCGGCTGCGGCGGAGGCGACTGCCCCCCAAGGGCCCACACCGCCGGACACACGAGACTCACACGCGCTCAGCCATATTCACGGGCGCACGCATCGACAGTGCGTGTGTGCCTTGCCGGTGCGTCCCCGCAGCGGTGAGAATCCGGGCATGGGTTTGACCCTGATGGAGGCGGTGTCGAATTGATGTTCTGGTTCTGCGACGAGGCGAGACAGCGTCGGGTCGAGCGGTGGTTCGCCGAGGAAAATGTCAGGGGGCTGCGCCGGGAATTCAGACGTCGGAACACACCGCGGGCGCTGTCGGCGCTCACGGGCATCATGGCCCGCGGACCGGACGGCTCGGCCTCGGATCGAGCCCGGGGCGTTCTCGAGCAGTTGTGCCTCGATCCGGAGGTCCTCGCGGGGGTGCTCGACTGTGTGGTCACCGGCGAGGACGACAGATCTTCTCGGGCACGGCAGCACGGTTGCGGCCTGACACCGGCGGCGGTGTCGTTTCTTCTCGCGCCCGCACCGAAACCGCAACGATTCCCCTCTATGCCGAAGGTGCGCCTGGTGGAGTACCTCTCGTCGAACCGGGACACTCGGGCGCTCACCGCATGGCTGGCGGCCGTCGTCTCCGACGGAACCGACATCACCGAGGATCCCGCGCGTCGCGGCGTGGCGGGATTTCTCAGCAGCACCGATCACCCCGCGCTGCTCGAGGCACTCGAAGCCAGGTTCGACCACCTCGTCACCGAAGCCATCGCCGAGAAACACGGCGGGCGACCACACGGGCACCCCACCCCACCCATTCCCGACGCTCTGCGCCGATTGTGGACACCGCAGGGGCGACCGACACCGTTCACCCGGATCCTGCTGGACAATCCCTTCCTGCCGCGACACCTCGGACCCCGGCCCGAGGCATGGCGTTACGCCGCCCGCGGCCACGTTCTGGAGGCAATCGTGCACAACCGGTCGGACCTGGTGCGCGCCCACCGGCACCAACACGGCCCAGCGGGATGGGTCCGGGATCTACTCGACGGCGCACAACTGGGAGCGCCACCGGAAATAACCGCTCGCTGCGAACAAGTGTTACGCACCCTCGAGGGCGGCGAAGCCCGCGAAGCGCTGTGCGACATCGCCGTCGACGAGTTCGCCCGCCACACACGCCACGCACGCGAGATCGTCCTCGCCACCGGCTACACCTGGTCAGGAGAACAGCGCAGCGCGGCATTCTTGTTCCTCACCGAGCAATGGACCCGCTACGACGAACTCGACCCCGACGGGACGAAACTTCGCGCCTTCTGCGAACGCGACGAGACCCTGAGCCCCCGCCGACACCGGCCCTGTTGCCAACTAATCGCTGAGATCGCGGTCCGCACCCAACGCCCCAACCCCTGCGATGAGGACTTCTGGAACCACTACCCGAGCCGCACCCGGCGACCCGGTGACGCCCGCAGCGGCAGCGGATTCAACGCCGGTTTCGGGGGCGGTCGCGCCGGCGGGAGCGGGGTCTGCGGCGGAGGCGGCGGTGGATGTGGGGGAGGTGGCGGTGGCGGTGGCTGAGCCGGGAACGGACACCGCCGGAGACCCGCCGCACTCCGACGAGAACAGTACCCGCCGGGCCCGGTGCCACGGCCACCGCACCATCGAAGGTCGCCTTCGGCCCGTCACCGGTGATCCGCCTGATCGGTGACCCACGCCGCCAACTCCGACTCCGCATTTGCGAACGCGACCAGACCGTTCAGGTGATGCCGGAGACGGTCAGCGGCCGCGCTGTCGTGGTCGTATCCCCGGAGGTCGGACCCTCTGGCGCGGTTGATCCCCGGCGGGTGGGGCGAGCCGGGGTCGACCGATCTCGGACCGGGGGCCCGTCCTGTCGCACGGCGCAGGGCGCGAGGTCGGTGCCGCCCCTCGAACGGGGCAGGGCTGGTCGGTGTGGTGTGCGTTCGATCTTCGCGATGACATGCGCGGCGTCGGCGCGGTGGCGTCGAGGTCGGTTCCGCCGTGGTCGGCGGCTTCGGAACCGGAGGCCAACGGTGTTGTGCAGCGGCGGTATTCGGCGGCGGTCGCGAACGTGGCGGGGCTGATCCGTGCTTCGAGCAACGCCGGTCGCAGGGTGAGCGGGTCGTCGTCAGGGGTGAGCCGACAAGCGGGTGCGCTCGATGTCGAGGCTCGGCGGCATCGACATGGGCCGTTGTTCGTCGCGAGCTATCGTCGACACATGGCGGCGGTGAAGGTGGCAGATGCCAGGCGGCACATAGGCGAGCACGTCAGCGCTCTCATCGTGGAAGCCTTCACCCGCCAGGTCGAGCGGAAGCGGTCTCGCTCCGACCGCCGAGACGAGCCGCCGCCCGCCAACCCCGGCCATGACCCGACGCGGGTTCCACCGGTGCCGGTGACCCTCGTCGAGAACCGTCCGTCCTACACCGGCCAGGCGAGCTCGATATTCACCTGGAAAGCCGAGACGGGCGAAGCCCCGTACCTCATCTACCACGTCACCGGCCGCTGGCACACCCCATGTCGTGCGTCCCGGCTTCGCCGTGCTCGGCGCCTACCCGGTGCTCGACATCGTCGAGGCCACCGACGACGGGCTACCCAGCCTGATCAAGGCCGTGGAACTGTCCGGATACTTCGACTCCGGCATGCACGGCTGGCGAGGGTGGGGCAACGACATCACGTGCACGGTGGTCTGGGATGGTGACGAGCCGGTCGTGGAACCGCTGGACGCCCACGGAAACCCTCGCGGTGTCCGGCTGTTCGGGACGCTGTAGGTAGACCTACCGATCCGCTCGAACATCGAACTTCGTTGGAATTTCGGCGCCGGTTCGCGCCCCCCCATATCCGGTGCCGAGCCTGATATGGACCAGCTGCCGAGGCTTCGCGGGTGTCGGCTGCATCGCGGAGTTCCCGGATTGGACACTGCCACCAGCTATTTCGTCCCTGGCTCGGTCGGCGACGTGCCGGAGACGTTGTCGGGCTACACCAGTGTTTCGCCCTACGCACCGGTTCGCTCGACAAAATCGGCAAGGCGACGACGCTGTCGTCGCGGCAAAGCCCGCTGCGCACCGACGGCACAGGCAGCCTGGAGCCGTTCGATTCGGTTCAAGCGCGGCTACTACTCACCAGTGACAGAAGACCCGCTGGGCCGAGAGTACGTCGGCTTCTTCCCGCGTATGACCGAAGTGGAACCGAATTGTTCGACCTCGCCAAGGTATCGATCACCCGATACCGGTATCGCGGCGACACGATTCCCAACCCCTACGCCGTGGCCGACCACGCCTGAGAGCAGACTCCGTGGAGAGCCCGATGCGTGGAGACACGCGCCCTGGGTTCCGCGAGCGGACCGCACACGACAGCCTGCGGCGAACGCATGACAGGCGGCAGAAGCGGATGTTCGCGGCCCTGGTGCCCCGGGGCGGGGTGTCGACTTGAGTCTCCATCAGGTGGAGACATCAAGCTTGGGGCATGGACGACGAAATGCTCTTCACGATCGGGGTCCTGGCTGAGCGGACCGGTGTGACGGTCAAGACGATTCGGTTCTACTCCGACAAGGGGATCATCCCGCCGACCTGTCACAGCCCGGCAGGCTACCGCCTCTACGACATCGACGCTCTGGTGCGTCTGGAACTGGTCAGGACACTGCGCGAACTGGAAATCGACCTGCCCACGGTGCGGCGCATCCTGGCCCGTGAGGCCTCGTTGGCCGCCGTCGCCGCAGCACACGCGGCCGCTCTCGATGCGCAGATTCGGGTTTTGCGGCTACGGCGCGCGGTGTTGCGGGCGGTGGCGAACCGGGAATCGAATCCAGAGGAGATGGACCTGATGCACAAACTGGTGAACCTGACCCAGGCCGAACGGCACCGTTATATCCACGACTTCATCGATGACACCTTCGGCGGCGTCGATGCCAATCCGGCCATAGTGGAGTTGCTGCGCTCGAGCATGCCCGACCTTCCCGAGGATCCCTGCGCCTCGCAGGTCCAGGCGTGGATGGAACTCGTGCAGCTGGTGCAGGACAACGACTTCCGGACAGTAGTGCGGCGCATGGCTGAATACCAGGAGAGACAACGAGCCGACGGGGACGACACCGGGCTGCATCACGACCTGACCGAGACCGTGCGCGACGAAGTCGGCCGAGCGCTCGCCGCGGGCATAGCCCCGGACACCTCCGAAGCCGCAGATGTCGTCGACACTCTGACCGCGAGCTACGCCGAGACCTTCGGCAGACCCGATGACTCCGATCTGCGGCGTTGGGTGCTCGAGCGGTTGGAAGTCGCCGACGACGCTCGGGTGACGCGTTATTGGCAATTGGTGGCGATCATCAACAGCTGGCCGCCGATGGCGGACCTGGAACCGGTCTTCACCTGGTTCGCCCGGGCCCTGCGCAGCCACCCAGCCAAGTAACCAACGAGACAAGGAGGCCTACGACCTGGGCGGGCGCGGCATGAACGCCCAGTTATCGGGCTCTGCGGCAGTCGCGAAACCGTGACCGGCAAGCCTACGGCCGCCTCCTTCGCACCGGTAAGGAGTCTCCCGGCATGACCCTCCGCGAGCCCGAAGCATCTCCGCTGCGCGCATTCTCGCCGTGCTCGTCACCGCATCTGGGGCCGATTACCTCATCTGTGCGACCCAGCACAAACCCACGGCCTTTTCGCGTCAGCGACGCTGAAACACCGTGAGTTCCCGCCGAAATGGCTTCGATCCGGCTGAACCCACGGAAGTCGTGTCGGTAAGGATCGTGTCACCAGGTACATGAAGATTCTTGTAGGCCCTGTACCGAGGTGATACATGAGCCCACCAGAACGGGATCTCGAGACGGCTACGCCCGCTCGTTCGCCATGCCGATGACCGCCTACGGAGCCCTTCTCTGTCGCCCGAGGGCAAGGGTGAGTAGCAGGCCCGTCATGCTGATCGCCGCGGCGGCGGGTCCGAGCCACGATGTGGTGGTGTCGTGGTCGATGAGGCCGCCGACGGCGCCGCCCAGCGATATTCCGAGGTAGATTGCCGAGGAGTTCAAGCCGAGGAGTACCGCGGCCGCGGTGGGGGCGTGGGTGACGAGGCGGCTCTGTTGGGGGACGACGGGCAGCGAGACACAGATGCCCCAGAACAACATCCATACGGCCGCGGTGGCCATGGTGCCGTCCGCGAGGGGGGTGAGCGCGAGCGCGACGGTCGCCGCGGCGAGACCGCCCGCGACGACTCGCCGCGGTGGGTAGGCATCGGCGAGTCGGCCCGCGAGGGTGTTGCCGACCATGTTGCCGATACCCCAGATCAGCAGCAGGATGGTCAGCGCCGGGAGCGAACCGCCCGTCGCGTCGGCGAGTGCGGGGCTGATGTAGGTGTAGAGCGTGTGGGTGCCGCACAGGGCGAGCACGGTGACCGCGAGCAGTGCGACGGTGCGGGGATCTCGAAGAGGCGCCAATCTGGCGGTGAAGCTGTCGGCGGGTTGGGTGATCTTCGGCAACCAGAGCCAGTTTCCCAGTGCGGCGAGCGCGCCGACCCCGGCGACCGCCCAGAGTGTCCATCGCCAGTCCAGACTGCCGATGAGTGTGCCCGCGGGCAGGCCGATCGCGATGGCGAGGGTCAGTCCACCCATGACGAAGGCGAGTGAACGTCCTTGTCGGCCTTCGGGAGCGACCGCGGCCGCGGCGCTGAACGCGGCCGCGCCGATGAGTCCGCCGCCGACAGCGGTCACGACGCGGGCGCCGAGGACGATCTCGTAGTTCGGGCCGGCTGCGGTGGCGGCGTTGCCGAGGACGAAAACGGCGAGCCCGACCAGCAGGGCGGTACGCCGGTCCCATCTGCTGGTGAGCGCGCCGAAGGTCGGCGCCGAGATCGCGAAGGCGAGCGCGAAGGTGGTGACGAGTTGTCCGGCCGTCGACACACGGACGTCGAGGTCCGTCGCGAGCTGCGGCAGAACACCCGCGATGACGAATCCGTCGGTGCCGACGGCGAAGGTCGCCAACGCCAGGCACAGCAGCTGTCGGTGCGGCATGCGGCGAGTCGCCGCCCGAGTCGGTAGACCAATCGGTGTACTCATGGCTCAAGTAGATAGACCGGTTGATCTACTGTCAAGAGCGTGGCATTCTGGTGGGCATGCAGGCCAAACCCGGACCGCGCGAACGGCTTCTGTCGGCCACTCGCGAACTGACGTACTCGCAAGGGGCGCACGTGGGCCTGGACGCGATCCTGCGTGCCGCGCAGGTCGCGCGCCGATCGGTATATCAGCATTTCGGCGGCAAGGACCGGCTCGTCGCGGAGGCGCTGGACACGACCGAAACGCTGACCCGGCTGCGTGCGGTGATGGCGGCCGCGGGTGACGATCCCGCGGCCCGGGTATTGGCTGCCTTCGACGACCTGCGGACCATGACCGCCGATCCCTCGTTCCGAGGCTGCCGCTACACGGCAGCGGAACTGGCACTGCCCGCCGCCGACCACCCGGTGCACGTTGTCGTGCGCGACTACAAGCGAGAACTGCACGAGGTGTTCGAAACCGAGCTCACCCGGCTCGGCCACCCGGACGCGGTACTCGGCGCCACCCAGCTCGTCGTGCTCATCGACGGCGTCCTCGCGCTGGCCGTGACGCGACCCGCCTCCGATCCCGCCCTTGCCGCCCGACCGCTCGCCGAGATGATCGTCGCTGGGACCGCACGGTAATCGAGGTGTCGTCCGGTCGGTGGACGTGCTCGGCCTCGGCCGCCGCTCACGCCGCCGCAGGACCCGACACCGGGCCGGTCGCGTTGACCGCGCGCGGCAACGAGACGTTCGCCAACGGCAACACCGTATCGATGCGCGACACCGGATTCCAGGACACCGCCGCCATCGCCCGAGTGCACGAGAGATCGCGGTGCCGCGGGTCGGAGCGAACTACACCACAACGGCGTCGCCCCTGGCCGGACCGCGGGGCCCGGGGTGTTCGGGCGCGAGTACATCCGGTGGGGTGTTCGGTGGCCGAGTGCGTCGGCGCGACGGTCGTCAACGGTCTTTCGTGGCGCCGAGCAGCAGATCGCGGGCGTGGGCGATGGCGTCGGGGGTGTGTTCGAACAGCCGGGGGGCGCCGCCCGGCGGGAGGGCGCCGATCGCGGCCAAGCGCTGGTGGTGATCGGCGCGCAGACCGGACATGAGCACGGTGATGTGGCGGTGTTCGAGTTTGGCGATGGCGTCTTTGAGCACGAGGGCGCCGGTGGTGTCGAGGGCGGTGATGTGGGACATGCGCAGAACGACGACATGGACGTCGGACACCTCGGCCAGTTCGAGGAGGAAGCGGTGGGCCGCGGCGAAGAACAGGGGCCCATCGATGCGGTAGGCGACGATATGATCGTGCAGTAGTCGGTGTTCCTCGACCAGGTGAGTGGTGTCCTCGGTGGGGCGCTCGAGCGGGATCTGCTGCAGCTTGGCTTCTTTGGCGACGGCGCGCAGGGCGAGCACGACGGCGATGCCGACGCCGATCGCGACGGCGGTGACCAGGTCGGTGGCGACGGTGACCGCGAAGGTGATGATCATGATCGCGGCGTCGGGTTTGGAGGCGCGGGCGATCGCGGCCAGTGAGGCGGTCTCGACCATCCGCACTGTGGTGGCGAGAAGCACGCCCGCCAACGCCGCGAGGGGGATGTCGGCCACGAGGCCCGCGCCCAGGTAGATGATCGCGGCCAGCACGAGGGTGTGGGTGAGAGCGGCGAGGCGGGTGCGGGCACCGGCGCGGAGGTTGACCGCGGTGCGGGCGATCGCGCCGGTGGCCGGGACGCCGCCGAACAGTGGGGCGGCGAGATTGGCCAGCCCTTGCCCGAACAGTTCCCGATCGGGATCGTGGCGGGTGCCAACGGCCATCGAGTCCGCCGCGGTCGCCGACAGCAGCGACTCCAGCGCGGCCAGCGCGGCCACCGCGAACGCGGGACCGATCAGGGAGCCGAGTTGCTCGAGGTGCACGAATCCGAATGTGGGGGCGGGTAGTCCGCTGGGGATCTCCCCGATCGGGGTGAGGTCCAGGTTCAACGTTTGCGCGACGACGGTGGCGAGAGCCACCGCGATCAGCGCCAGTGGCAGCTTCGGCAGATACCGTCCCGCGGCCAGGACTGCCGCCGCGACCAGCAGTGCGGTCGACAGCGACACATGGTTGGGGTGTGCGGTGTATTGCCGTACGGCGTCGAGGGCCGACTGCCACACCTTCTTGCCCTCGGCGTCGGCGATGCCGAGGGCGAGAGGGAACTGTTGCAGGGCGATGACGACGGCGATACCGGCGGTGAAGCCCTCGATCACCGGTGCGGGCATGTACCGCACGGCCCGGCCGACCCCGGCGATCGCGAGCGCCACCAGCACGAGGCCGGCCATCACACCCACGGTCAGGACCCCGCCTGCGCCGTGGCGGGCGAAGATCGGCACCAGGACCACGGTCATCGCCCCGGTCGGCCCCGACACCTGGAACCGGGACCCGCCGAAGACCGCCGCGACCGCACCGGCGACGACCGCGGTCGCCAGACCGGCGGCCGCACCCAGCCCGGAGCTGATACCGAACCCGAGCGCCAGCGGCAGCGCCACCAACGCGACCATCAGCCCCGACAGCAGGTCCGCGCCCGGTGCCCGGACCGCCGGACTCCAGTCCGACCACGACGGCAGGAGAGCGCGGACGGTCACCGAGCAGCTGCCAGACGTGTCTTCAACACCGCGAGCTGTTCGCGCAGCTGCTCGGGCAACGAATCTCTCCTTCATAAATATGTAAGTAATTAGTTTAGAAAAACTGCAATCTATGGCCAGGTGCACACTCCTCGAGGACGCCCGACCGGGTTACGCCGAGTGCTCGAGGGCCTCGACCTGCCCGGCGACGACGCCGGTGAGGATCACCCGTGCCGTGGCGAGCAACTCGGCGACCTCGGGGCTGGCGAGCTCATAAGTCACCGACAGACCCTCACGGCGGGCGGTCACCAAACCGGCACGGCGCAGGATGGACAACTGCTGCGACAAGTGCGCCGCCTCCACGCCGATCTCGATCAACATCTCCGACACCGCGCGCTCACGCTCGCTGAGTAGTTCCAGGACGCGGATACGCACCGGGTGACCGAGCGTTTTGAAGAAGTCGGCCTTCATTTGGTAGAGCGGCCTGCTCGATCCCGGCATGGGTCGGCCCACTCCCTTCCGACGACGACCGGTTCCGGCGACGGGGTCACCAGACTTACTGATTGCGAAGTTTAGCAAATAGTATAGCGGTCCTAGGTCGGGCACCGGCTCGATCGCTCATTCGCCCGGACCCGACGGTGCGGGCAGGTCGACGACTGTGCCCGTGATCGCCGGGCTGATGACACCGGAGGCAGGCACGACGGACAGCACCCTCGCGCGCTGACGGACATCATCACTGCACGACGCCTGACACACGCACGCCGAACAACCCATCATCGCGCTCACTCGCGACGGTCGGCCGGGCCATGCCAGAATACGAGCGTCTGTCACCTGCGTTCCCTGGAAACTCCATGACATCTGACCCGATCGAGAGGATCGGGACCGACCTGAGCCTGGACAACGTCCGCCCTCGCCCTGGGTTTTCTCTGACACGTGTCTCGAACACCTTGCGACGACCCCGAATTCGACTCCGGCACGCGTGCTCGTCGTCGGCGGGCCGGTCGCCCACCGACGGCAAGCTCACGCCCGCTCAGACGTAGGTGAAGGGCAGCGCGTTGCTGACACCGTTCGACTCCACCGCGACGGTGACGTCCACCGTCCCTGTTCCAGTCGGGGCGACCGCCGTGATCTGGGTGTCGGAGTCGATGGTGAACGTGGTCGCCTGCGTGCCGAAACGCACCGTCAGCGGACCGACATCGGCGAACCCGGAGCCGGCGATCACCACAGTGGTGAAACTCGTCGCCGGGCCGGAATCGGGTGTGAGGGAAGTGAGTGCAGCCGCCATGGTTCAACTCCCAGCCGAATAGAGTGAAATAGACTCTTTCGCAACGGATATCGACCTATCACGACAACCGCTACCTATCCAGTAAGCCTGTTCCGCCGGCACTTCGACAAGAGATCCGAAGTCCGGTTTCGTCCGGTTTCGACGCGATGTCGAGCCCTCCGGAAACCCGGAGACCTCGGGGCGGACGTGCGTGGAACCGTCCTACGGACTGCACCGCCACCGACCCGCCGCGCTCGTATCCCGATGCCGCGGCTTCACGCAGGCGAGGACCCAGCCAGGGCCCTGCCGACATGCGGGCCGAGTACCGAGAGTTCGACCAGGATCTCGCGCACGTCGCGGCGGTCGTCGGCCCTCGGGTGCATTGTCGACGTGAGAGCGGCGAACAACGCTTCGATGAAGCCGTCACCGCCGATTCGGAGATCCGGCAGCGTTGTCGCGCCCGCGAATCGCTCGCCATCGCCGTCCTGCTCGACGCTCACCCCGAGCACATCGGCTCCGGCGGCGCGAGCGAGGTCGGCGCAGGCCCGCGCGAATCCTTCGGATACCTTGTGGCCGAAGGTTCCTCGGTGAGGACCAGCATGGAGTTCGAAGGGGTCGCGGTCGATGATCGTCGAGTCGCCCCTGGAATCGGCGGGTGTCGCCTTGCTGCGTGCGTTGATAGAACGGTGTGAGATCCCGCAACGGAAGGAACCCGATGGGGCGAACAATTCCCGCGACTGCCGTGCCGGTACGCCGCACCCTGGTTGTAGCGCTGATTGCCGTGGCGATCGGGGCGCCGAGCGCGGTGACGGCGACTGCCGAGGCGCCGCTGGCTCGGGATGACGGCTTTTGCATCGATGAGAAGACACGCGTGCGTAACGGGTTGCGCGTCAGTGATCTCGGTTGCATTCATGACCACAGCCGCTTCCACAATCACGAGCGCTTCCATATTCCGCCGACTCTTCTCGAACCCGGCTACTTCCCCGAAGGTTGGGGCTTCACGACCACAGACGCGCACGCGGTGCAAGGTCAGGTGCCCATGCGTCGCGGCCACCTCGACAGTCACTTCGAAGCCGAGCCGTCGATAGAACCGTAGGTTGCGCTCATCCGAGGTTCCAGAAACGCAGGGACACCGGTCTGCCCGGCGGCTTTCATGCCGGGCAATACGATGGTTTTATCAAAGCCTTTGCCTTGCGCCGATAGTCGCAGCCCCCTCCGTGTCCAACACAATCGCCCCCAACCCTTTCATCTGATGCGGGACAGAACGCAGTTTGGCGTCCCGTTGACATACCGGACTGAAGTCAGTTCTTCGTCGCTTCCACGAAGTATCCGCGTGCGACGCCCGGAACATTCAGCGGCACCGCAGGCGCGGGCCAGCGCTGCCACCGGTTGCCCGCTTCGGCCGAATCGGTCACGGTCGTCGTCCAGCCGAAGCGGGCGGCGAGGTCGGCGGGTTCGTCGCTGGCGAAGATCCACGGCGCACCCAGCTCCGACATGAACCGGCGGACCGGTTCCAGGAACGGGGCCGCCAGCAGGGTCTGTCCGACGACGTCGTAGCACAGCGCCGAACCCGTGGCCGAGAGCGCGTCGATGCGTTCGAACAGCAGGCCCACCGCTGCCTCGTCCAAATACTGCAACAGTCCTTCGACGAGCCACACTGTCGGGATGTCGGTCGAGAAGCCCGCTGCGAGAAGAGCTTCGGGCCAGTCATCGGCCAGGTCGATACCTATCGGCACCCGCACGCACGTGGTCGGCGTCCCGGCGAGCACCGCGTCCTTGTTCGCGATCACCTCGGGTTGATCGAGTTCGTAAACGACTGTGTCGGGCCGCCACGTCAGCCGGAACGCTCGCGCGTCGCGGCCTGCGGCCAGGAGCACGAATCGGGTGGCGCCACCCTCGTGCGACCGCGTCAGGACCTCGTCCCAGAACCGGGTGCGGACCTCGATGATCGGGGCCGCGGCCGGGCCGAGGGCCGCGTCGTATTCCGCGTGCAGATTCCGTCCCCGCGTACCCGCGAGCGCCGTCGCGAACGGATCGGTGAACAACGCGTCCTCACGTCGCGATTCCGCGGCGCGTATCGCCGCGACCAGCAGACCGGTATGTGCTACCGCATGATTCGTTTCGTACATGCCTCCAGCGTGGCGGGGGCCGCGGCTGCCGGTATTGGATATTTCCGCCTCGCGCGGGTTGCTATTCGTCGATCGGGACATGGTGGGGCAGTCGGATGCGGCGCAGCCGATACTGCGCAGGCGTCAGTGCGGTGAAAGCGCGCAGGTCCCGATGCAGGTGCGCCTGATCGAAGTACCCGGCCTCGGCCGCGACCACCGCGGCAGGCAGACGACCGGTACGCAATTCCCGCAATGCGAAATGTAGGCGCCGGATTCGAGCGTAAGCCTTCGGACTCAGACCGACTTCGTCGTCGAACAGCGCGGTCAAACGCTTGGGTGACAGACCGAGGGTCACACTCAGATCCCCTATCCGCATCCCAGGACGTGTCTCTATCGCCCCGATCGCGGCGAGGACGGTCAAGTCCAAACGGGTGGTGTAGTTGGGATGGTCACCGCTGATCCGGTTTCGGGTCAGGCGGTCAGTGCTGTGGTGGTGGTTTCCTCCTGTTGGTCCGGTTCGGTGGTGGTGGTGGTGCGGGATCGGGTCAGGACGTCGAGTCCGAGGTAGCGACGGCCCTCGATCCATTCATCGTGTTGCTCGGCCAGGACGGCGCCGACGAGGCGGATGATGGCTTGGCGGTCGGGGAAGATGCCCACGACGTCGGTGCGGCGGCGGATCTCTTTGTTCAACCGTTCCTGTGGATTGTTCGACCAGATCTGACGCCAGATCTGTTTCGGGAACGCGGTGAACGCCAGCAGATCCGCGCGGGCGCCGTCGAGGTGCGCGGCGACTTTCGGCAGTTTCTCTGTGAGAGCGTCGAGCATCCGATCGTATTGGGCGGCAACCGATTGCGGGTCGGCTTGGTCGAACACCGAGTGCAGCAGGGTGCGGACCCAGGGCCAGGAACTCTTCGGGCATACCGACATCAGGTTCACGGTGTAGTGGGTGCGGCAGCGTTGCCAGGACGCGCCGGGCAGGGTCGCGCCGATCGCGGCGACCAGCCCGGCGTGCGCGTCGCTGGTGACCAGCTGCACGCCCGCCAGGCCGCGGGCGACCAGGTCGCGGAAGAACGCCAGCCATCCCGCGCCGTCTTCACCGGAAGTCACCTGGAGGCCGAGGATTTCGCGGTACCCCTCGGCGTTGACACCGGTGGCCACCAAGGCGTGGACGTTGACCACGCGCCCGTTCTCGCGCACTTTCAGCACCAGCGCGTCGGCGGCGACGAAGGTGTAGGGGCTCTGATCCAGTGGCCGAGTGCGGAAGGCTTCGACCTGGGCGTCGAGATCGCGGGCCATCATCGAGACCTGCGATTTCGACAGGCTGGTGATCCCGAGGGACTCGACGAGCTTCTCCATCCGCCGCGTCGATACCCCGAGCAGGTAGCAGGTCGCGACCACGCTGGTCAGGGCTCGTTCGGCGCGTTTACGACGCTCGAGCAGCCAGTCCGGGAAATAGCTACCCGACCGCAATTTCGGGATCGCGACGTCGATCGTGCCGACTCGGGTGTCGAAATCGCGGTGGCGGTAGCCGTTGCGGGAGTTGGTGCGTTGCGGGCTGCGTTCGCCGTAGTCGGCGCCGCACATCGCGTCGGCCTCGGCGCTCATCAATGTCGCGACGAACGAGGACACCATCTCACGCAGCAGGTCAGGGCTGGCGACGGCGAGTTGCTCGGCGAAAGGGGTATTCGGGTCGATACGCTGGACAGCGGTCATCGCGTGAACTTTCTCCTCGAAGACTTTGGTCGGTCTGCTGAGGATCACGCGGTGACCATCCTCTACTCGGCTACGACACGCTCAGACATTTGCTGGCGTCCGGTCGTACACCATCCTGCTGGACTCAACCGCGAGGACTTCGGGGTGCCGGTCCACGACGCCCATCCGCTCGGTCAGAAAACGTTCGAGGATCGTGAGGCGTTCGGCGACCGAGCCCGCTGCGATCAGTCGCCGATGCAGTCCGAGGCCGTCGCGGCCCCACACTCGATCCAACCCGACGCACGCACCTCGCAACTCGCGCAACGGAATCGGCATGAACGGGCGCGCCCCGCCCGGCAGGAAATGAACGGCCACCGTCTCGGAATCGGCGGCGATCCGCGAAACATAGGAGCCGGAATGTGGACCGGCGACGAAGGCGGGTGGCACCGGCACCGGCGTCCTACCGTCGGCCTGGAACACATCCAAGCGTTGCCGCGCCCCGACATCGATGATCACCGCTACCGCGCCGCGCGCCGGCGCGCGCTCCGTATACGCCCGATCCGCGGCATTGCGCCAGTAGGCGAAGAATTCGACATGATCGCCCAGAGGCGGTCCCGGCCGGTGACACCAGGGTTCGAGGTGCGCCATGAACTCAGGCTAATGCCGCGCCCGGACAACGTGGTCGGCCAGCTCACGACCGCGATTCGCCGTCGACACCATCGTCTCGACGACATCCCGCTTCCGGTTTCGTCGGCCCGATCCACCGCAGCCGACCCCGTCTGCGGCCGAGAATTCGTTGTCGGGATCGAGCAGGCCCGGCCCGGTGCGCGAGTGCTGATATTGCGGTAGTGACATGGCGACGGTCTCCCGATGAGGGGTCGCGGTAGACGGGGTCAGCGTGCGGGAGTGGAGGTGCGGGTGCGCAGGGTCGAGACAGCGACCAGGGTGGCGGCCGCGAGCATGGCGGTGACCGCGATCATCGCGGTGGCGATGGCGTGGTCGCGGCCGTGGTGGTCGAGCGCGCCGCCGTACACGGTGGTGGCGACGGCGATGCCAAGGGCGAGGCCGAGTTGCTGGGCGCATTGCAGCACCCCGGAGGCCGAGCCGGTGTCGGAAGCGGGCAGACCGGCCAGGATCACCATGTTCAGTGGCATGAAGGCGAATCCCACACCGACACCGAGGAGGATCAGCGGGCCGAGGACCGCGCCCGGGTAGCCCTGGACGTGGCCAAGCCGGGTGAGCCACCCTCCTGCGGCGAGGGTCACCAGGCAACCGGTGATCGTCAGTGGCGCGGCGCCGAGGCGGGGCACCAGGCGCGGCGCCGAACGGGCGCAGACGAACTGCGCCAGCGCCATCGGCAGGAAGGCCAGTCCGGCGCGCAGCGGGCCGTAGCCGAGCACGACCTGGACGTAGAGGGACAGGAAGAACATGATCGAGCCCATCGCCGCCGCCAGCAGCAGCATGTCGGCGTAGGCGCAGGCACGGGCCCGCTGCGCGAACAACCGCGGCGGCATCACCGGCTGCGCGGCCCGCATCTGCACCGTCACGAACAACACCAGCATCGCGACACCGGCGACGAAACATCCGATCGTGATCGGGTCCGACCATCCGTGCGCTGCGGCACGCAGGAATCCGTACACCAGCACCGCGACTCCCAACGCCGAGCTCACCGCGCCCGCGACATCGAAACGGGCACGGTGGCGGGGCGTCTCGGGCAGATACACCCGGGCCAGGGTGATCGCCGCGACACCGACCGGGATGTTGACCAGGAACACCCACCGCCACGACAGCGTGGTCAGCGCGCCGCCCAGTATCAACCCCAGGGTCAGACCCAATCCGGCGATCATCGAGAACACGCCAAGTGCGCGGTGGCGCCGCGGCCCGTCCGGGAAAGTCGCCGCGAGCAACGACAGCGACGCCGGAGCGGCGAAGGCCGCCCCGGCGCCCTGCACCACACGCGCCGCGATCAGCAACCCCGGCGAGGTCGCCGCTCCCGCCAGCAACGAAGCCAGGGTGAACACCGCGAGTCCGGCCACGAACAGTCGCCGCCTGCCGAAGACATCCCCCGACCGGCCGCCCAGCAACAGCAGGCCGCCGAAGGCCAGGGAGTAGGCGCTCTGCACCCAGGCCAGGTTCGCGGCACCGAACTCCAGATCCCGCTCGATGCGCGACAGTGCCACGTTCACGATCGTCGCGCCGATGATGACCATCAACTGACAGGCCACTCCTGTCACCGGATGCGCGCGGCCGGGGCCGAACTGCTCACCGCCGCCCAGAAAGCAGGCCGCGTCCGCACCGACCTCGAGATCAACGCACTGCTCAATCTCGCCAACGCCGTCGCACTCGCCATCGAGCACCGCCCGCACCAATCCACGCTCGCGATGTCCGTCCTGACCAACGGAATCCGCCCCGACTGAACCGTACGCGTCCAGCTCGGACAGCGCCTAACCGTGGCCCGAGGTGGTAACCACCGTCGGTTCAGGAAGAACGAGTAGTGGGCTACTCGCGCGCCAAGCGTGACGAGCGCGGCACCGTGCACCGCGGGGCGGGACACCGGAAGTTGTCCGAGCGTCGAGAGGATCGCGGAACGTTGCGTGCGAGTACGGAGGAGATACTGACCGAGTTCGATCAACTGCTGCGGCGACAGCAGCGCGGCATGACCCGAGTCGAGCGGTGGTGGCCGCACGAGTGGGCCGCGTTGGAACCGCGACTGGTATGGGTGCCCAACGATCCCGCGCGAGCGCCGCGTCCGCTGCCGGACCGCCGGGTCTCCACGAAGGACCGGTCCCGATATGGCGCGCCTGTGCCCGACCGGTGGGCCCGAGCCATCGCGGGGCAGGTCGCGACACGATTGGCGGCGCGGGTACTCGACGCGGCATCCTCGGCGTCCGACGAACCCGGCGGTCGGGCCGCGGTGGTGGAGTCGGTCGTAGCCCAATGGGTGGCGCGTATCGCCGAAACCGATCGTGGCGCGGACCGGAAAGTACCGCTCGCGCGGCTGCTACCCACAGGATGGTTGCTCCGATGCGATCGCGCGGCCACGGTCGGCGACGTACTCGTCGATCCGGTCGTGGTGCTCGTCGCCGCGAGTGTCGCTTTCGACGAACTCGACACCACGGCCGGAACCGACAATGCCGCCAGGATCTTGTTCGAAGCCGCTGCACAGACCTTGGAGAATCGGGAATCCGCGTGATCGGACGGCCGATCCGCTCGAGAACTCTCCGACGACCGGATCAGCGGCGGGTCGGCGGAAGGTATCGGATTCGACGCACGCGATACCGCTTCGGTGGACACCGGTGTCGCGGTCCGCAGCGCAGGTCCGGCCGCGTCCGTCAGGGGTGGGGGTGGTCGTCGAGCCGGTCGGACATGCGTTGCTCGGTGAGTTCGCGCGCCATCGGCGTCATCGGTGAACCTGGGCAGCGTCGCCCCGGGGGCCGGTGCCGCGAGCCCGGTCGGCTCGGTCGGTAGGGGAAGAATTGTTCGCCGTCGGGGTCGGTGACGAACAGCGGGGCTTGCCACGGTAAAGCGTCACGCTTTACCGTGGTGGTATGGCGAAACTGAACATCAGCCTCCCGGACGCGACGGCCCAGGCGCTGCGCGAGAACGCCGAAGGCGGCAACGTCAGCGCCGAGATCAACCGGGCCGTACTGCAGCGGCTCGCGGACAAGGAGTTGCGCCGCATCGCCGCGCACGAACAGCAGAACCCGCCGAAGTACAGCGATGCCGACTTGCTGCGCATCGGCATGGGTATGCCTCTGTGACAGAACTGCGTCAGGGCGATATCTACACCATCGCCGCCGGTGACGGCTTCCTGACCGTGGTGATCGTAGACGGGCAGACACTGCTGCGTCATCGTGACGTGGCGTTGGCGGTACCGGTGGTCGATGCGCGGGAGATGCCGTGGGACCTGCGGATCTTCTCGGTGGGTTGGGACGAGGGCCGCGTGCTCGCCGTACACCGATTCATTCCCTGCCTACGAACGGTGCTGCAAGCCGGAACCTACGACGGGACGGTGAACACCGAGATGCTCGACTTCATCAAAATGGTGCTCGCTGTGCGGTTCGACCTCTGACCATCATCGCCACCTCGCCGCACCGTATCGGGGTCTCGACTGTATCGGCCGAATTTCGGGCGGATATGGCGTAATCCGCTGGTAGAGGGCGGGTCTGCGTGCTGGTCGGGTCGGGGTTGTCGGCCGAGGCGGTCGCGGTAGATGCGCCGTTGCGCGAACAGGTGCTGTGGCATCTGCTCTACGAATCCTCCGCGCACCGAAGAAGTGCTGATGCTCGACGTCGCCGATCTCGACACCGCCAACCGCGGTGGTGACCTGCAAAGGTGGGGCCCGCGAGGTTATCGCGTGGCAGACCGGCACCGCCCGGCTGCTGACCAGCTGCAAGTCCGGCCGCTGTTGCTGACCGACCGCAAGGCGTGACCGTCGGTGGTCAACGACATCGACCCGACGACCGCGCGGGCTCGGTTGTCGTATCGGCGGGCGGCCGAGCTTTCGCGGGGCACACCGCCGCCTTCGACGGCGGCCCCCACACGCTGCGCCGGCTGCGCCGTTCCCGCCTGACTCACGCCGCGGAAGAGGGCGCGTCGACGCCGGCGCCGATGAAGCTGTCCGGCACACCTCGGTGCGCAGCCTGCGCGAAATACGCGCGAGCTCCCGACAAGGGGCTGCGCCGCTTGCAGGCCGACAGCGACCCGGCTGCTCGGCGGAGAGGATGACCGCACAGGTTGGAATTCGTTGCCTTGCTGGTTGTTCAGACAGTGAGGTCCAGGGTGTCGAATCGGTGGGCTGACCAGATTCGCCGCGAGGCGTCTTCGGGGTAGGGTTGGGTGATCGGTTCGGCGTCGTAGACGCGGGTGGTTCGTGTCCGCGGATCGTAGGGTGCCCAACCGGGCTTGCCGGTGGCGGCGAACTGCACCCAGTCGGCACGCATGTACTGGCCGACCTGGTTGATTTCGTTCGCGGCGTTCGGATGGGCGGCCCGATGGGCGCGGACCTCGTCGGGGCCGAGGGTGCCGAACAGGAGCAGGAAGTCCAGGCAGTGCGAGGCGCCCTGTTCGGAATTGAAGCTCCAGGTGAGTTCGTAGAGCCACACGGGTCCGCCGCCTGCGTGCGCGGCGTCGGCCAGATGCAGGCTCGGCATCCGGAACAGCCAGTCGGTGCTGAGTACTTCGAGGCGCAGGCCGGGGGTGGCGTCGGGGTAGGCGGTGCGATAGAGCCTGTCGCCGTCCGCGGTGGGGGCGAGGTGGTGGAATGCCGCGGTCATGTGCGCTGGGGTCGGTTCGCTGGCGGGCCGGGATGAGTAGAGCCGGAACTCGTCTCGGGTGTGGCCGATGAGCAAGTCGACCCCACTCGCGGCGCCGTCGGCGACCATGCTCCACGGTGCGCTCGGCAGAACGTCGCCGTCGACGACGGGCGAGAACGGGGTCGGCGTGAACGTCATCGGACCCCAGATATCGACGAACTCGGGCATCTTCGCGATCACCGCGGTGGTCGCGGCGGTCAGAGCACGCGGTGGCAGCCGGCGGAAGTCGGAGACCGTGGCTTGGACGCCTGCCTCGGTGGCGATCGTCGCCGAGATCGCGGCGGCGAGTTGTGGGGTGAAGTAGGTGCCTGGCATGGATTGGCTGATCGCGCGTCGGAACAGTCCGGCCGCCCTCGGCATGACAAGCAGGGCGGCGATGGATGCCCCGCCTGCGGATTGGCCGAACACGGTGACGTTGCAGGGGTCGCCGCCGAACGGGGCGATATTGTCCTGGACCCAGCCCAATGCAGCGATCTGGTCGAGGATGCCGCGGTTGTCAGGAGCGCCGGTGATGCGGGCGAAGCCGTCGACGCCGACGCGATAGTTCATGCTGACCACCACCACGCCCGCCCCGGCGAGTGTCGCGGCGTCCAGGTGCGGGTTGGCGGTGTTGTTCTCCAGATAGGTGCCGCCCTGGATCCACACCATCACCGGCAGTTTCGCGGCACCGAGGTCGGGTGACCAGACATTGAGGGTCAAGCAGTCCTCGGATCCGTCCTCGGTGCTGCCGGACACCGACGACATCACCGAACCGGTGTTGCCGGGTTGGGGAACCGGTGGACCGAACTGCCGTGCGTCGCGGACGCCGTCCCACCGCTGTGCGGGGACCGGGGCGGCGAACCGTCGTGCGCCGACCGGCGGTTCGGCGTAGCGGATGCCCCGGAAGACCGCGATAGGGTCTTCCCATCTGCCGCGCACAACTCCGGCCGTGGTGCGGATTTCAGGTTCGATGTCCACGCGATGCTCGCTTCTCTCGGTACCGGACGAGTTGTGATCAGCCGAAATCGCATGAGCCCCGCCTGCGTGCGTACGCGTCCGGCCAGGGGTTCGGTGTCGGGACCGGCATCCGACTTACCGGGAGCGCCCCTTCGTCCATTGCGCGACAAATATTTTCAACCGTGCGTCACGGTGGCTGGGACGTAGCCGCTTGCCCCGATCCAGGGCGGCCAGGCCGTGCAGTGAACTCCACGCGACCTCGGTGAAGGTTTCCGCGTCGGAGCCCGTGAAGGGTGCGAAGGTTCGTTCCAGTTCCGCGAAGGCGTCTTTCAACGGCTGTGGTGCCGCAGGCCCGAATTCCAAGGTCACCTCCATCCCGAAGATGGCGTCGTAGATGGCGGGCCGTTCGGTCGCGAACGCGAGATAGGCGGCGGCCACCGCCGCGACCGCCAGCACCGGGTCGCCTGCCTCCTCCCGTGCACGGCGGGTGATGGCGGCCAGCTCCGCGCAACCCTCTTCCGCGACGGCGGACACGATCGCCGATTTTCCCGCGAAGTGGCTGTAGAGCACCGGCTGGCTGTACTCGATCTGGTCCGCCAGCTTGCGCACCGTCACCGCGTCCCAGCCTTGGTCCTCTGCCATTTCGCGGGCGGTGTCGATGATCAGACGACGGCGCGCGGAGCGTTCCCGTTCACGGCGCGTGGTGGCACTCATGTCGGAATCCTAGCATCGCTAGACAATCCGACCGATACGATGCTATCTTTGCTCGTGATGTTAGCGGTGCTAGATTGCGAGCCCTGCGATGACCACTCGCTGCCTCACCCCCGTCCTCTCGCTACTCGGGCGCTGTTCATCCTCTCCATCGGTGCGCGCAGCCACTGATCCACCGACCCGCAACCAGCAAGGAAGTCTCGCCATGCTCGTCACACTCGGACAAATCCTCACGGGCGCCGCCATTCTCGCCAACGGAGTGATCTACGGCACCGACGCCTGCTACGCCCTCATCACCCGCGCGGTCTACGCTCGCCTGGACGACGCCACCGTCACCGCGTCCGCGGGCTGGGGTCACTACTACGGCGACCGCCGGATGCCCCCGATCGGTGTAGGCGGCATGATCACCACCGCCATCGCCGTGATCGTCGCGGCCATCAGCGGTCACCCCGGCGCCGCCGCCGCCGCGGGACTCGCTCTGCTCGCACTCGTGGCCTGGCTGGCCCTCTACATCCGAATCGCCAAGCCCATCAACACCGCCCAAACCGCCGCCGCCCGGTCGGGCAGCACGCCGCCGAACGCCCGCGCTCTCCAAACCCGCTGGGACAGCATCATCCACGCTCGCGTGGCCTTACAACTGGCCGCCCTGGCCGCCCTCGTCACCACCCTGACACTTTTCTGAACACCATCCGGCTGACCGCCGGGGGCGCACCTGCTATCGAATTCACTCCAGGAGTATCCGAAATGACCTTCACCATCAACGAACAGCAGTTCCTCGCCGAGGCCGGGATCGGCAGGCTGGCCACGGTGTCACCCGACGGCGTCGTACAGAACAACCCGACCAGCTACCGGGTGAACGCCGACGGCACGATCGACATCGGGGGCATGCGAATGCGTGCCAGCCGCAAGTGCCGCAACGTCGAGGTCGGGAGCCGGGTGTCGTTCGTCATCGACCAACAGGTTTCCTCGGACCCCTATGTGATTCGCGGCATCGAGGTGCGCGGCACGGCCGAGGCGCTCGATGACGAGGAGCCACCGTTCCCGCCACAGGAACGCGCGGTCATCCGAATTCACCCCGAACGGATCATCTCCTGGGGCATCGACGGTGGATCCTTCGACTTCACCAGTCGCGGCGCCGAATAGTTCTCTTCGGCGCGTAGGTCGCCGGGCGGGGGCGTTGAGGTCGAGATCGCGTGCGCAGTCGAGGGTCTCGCGGGTGTGCCGATGGAGTTCTCGTAGCTGTCGGGGCCGGGGAGGTATATGGCGAATTCCCAGGTGGCGGCGTAGCTGGTTCAGCGCAGGCGCATCGGTGGCAGCGTGGTGCCGTCAGCGTGTTTCACCGGTGAAGTAGCTGGTACGGCTCCCACCGCCGCACGCGCCCGACACTCCGCAGCGATGCTAGCGGTCCCACATTTCGGGCGTGACTGGATCTGCCCGAGCGCGTCGGGATGTCGGCGGAGACGTCGGCGCCTGGCCGACTTGTGCGCCGAGGCCAACGGGGAACGCGGCGAGGCTGTGAGCGGTCGTGTGCTGCCGCCATTTCGTTCGGTGAGCTACATTCCTGTTCTGAGACTGCCCGGTTCTGCGGTGCGGTGTCGTCTCGGAGATCGGGGAATCAGGGTGGTGCTGCGGGCGGGGGAAGTCGTCGCCGGGTTCGTCATCGAAGGCGTCCTCGGCGCCGGAGGAATGGGTGCGGTGTATGTGGCCCGCCATCCGCGCCTGGAACGCCGTGTGGCGTTGAAGGTGCTGCACGATTCGTTGGCCGGTGATCGGCGTGCTCGGGCAGCGTTCGAACGTGAAGCGGCACTGGCCGCTCGTTTGGAACATCCCAATATCGTCACCGTCTACGACCGCAGCGGGCCCGAGGATCCGATGTTGTGGTTGTCGATGCGTCACATACCGGGCGGAGACGTCGGTGTGCTCTTGAACGCGGCCCCTTCGGGGTTACCGGCGGAGGTGGCGGTGGCTGTGATCGCCGATGCCGCTGCCGCTCTGGACTACGCGCATTCCCAGGATGTGCTGCATCGTGATGTGAAACCGGCGAACTTGCTGATCGAGCCCGACCCCCGGCACGGACAGCGGGCACTGCTCACCGATTTCGGTATCGCCCGCACGCTCGACGACACCGTAACTCTGGCCGAAGTCGCGGCGACCCTGGCCTACGCCGCACCTGAACGTTTCACCCGTCGACCCGTCGATCACCGCGCCGATATCTATTCCCTGGGCTGCACCCTGTACCACCTGCTCACCGGAACGGTGCCCTTTCGCGGCGGCGGCGCGGTCGAAGTCATCGCGGCGCACCTCAACGACCCACCGCCGAACCTGCGCTTGTCGCGGTCGGATCTGCCCACCGCGATGGACGCCGTCATCGCGACCGCCCTGGCCAAGGATCCCGCCGACCGATATCCCAGCTGCCTCGCGTTCGCCGAAGCTGCCCGATCTGCCCGGATCACCCCGCCGAGATTCCCTACACCGAAGCGCCCCGCACCGGCGATCGCTCCTGTCGCACCGGCCCCAACGCGCGTCCACGAGAATGCCTTCCCCGCACAGGTATCCCGACAGTCCGAACCGCCACACTCGCCGCGGCCGATCACTCGGCGCCGGTTGCTGATCGGGGGTGCCCTCTGCACCGTCGCGGCCGGGACCGCGATCACCCTGCTCCGCGACACCGACCATGCTGATCCCGATGTGTCCGCGCCGACCGCCCCCGTTGCCGACGTTCTCGCCCATGACGACGCGGTGTTCTCGGTGGCGTTCAGTCCGGACGGCCGGACACTGGCCACCGGCGGTTTGGACAAGATGGTTCGACTGTGGGATGTGGGCACCCACCAGCGGATCGGCAACATGGCCGGGCACACCGACCTGGTGAATTCGGTGGTGTTCAGCCCCGACGGTCGCACACTGGCCACCGGCGGTTTCGACTCCACCGTTCGGTTGTGGGATGTGCAGACTCAGCGGCAGACCGGCGAGCTTTCCGCGGACACCGGTGCGGTGCATTCGGTGGTGTTCAGCCCTGACGGCCGCATACTGGCCACCGGCGGTGCGCATACCGCGGTTCGGTTGTGGGATGTGGGCACCCATCAGAAGATCGCAGACCTGCGCGGTCACATCTCCCCGGTGAATTCGATGGCGTTCAGCCCCGGCGGCCGAACACTCGCCACCGGCAGTCAAGCCGCGATGTTTCGGTTGTGGGATGTCGGTAATTTCGAGGTAATCGCCGACCTGCCGGGGAACGGCGTTGCGGTCTATTCGGTGGCTTTCAGTTCCGACGGCCGAACACTGGCAAGCGGCGATGGCTATAAGTCGGTTCGGTTGTGGGATACCGGTAGCCGCCAGAAGATCGGCGACCTGTCAGGAAACGGCGGTGCGGTGCGATCGGTGGCATTCAGTCCCGACGGCCGAACATTGGCCGCCGGGAGCGAGGACGCGTCAATTCGGTTGTGGGATATAGCCGGCCTCAGGCATATCGATGTGCTGAGCGGCCACAACTCCGTAGTGTGGTCGGTGGCGTTCAGTCCCGACGGCCGAATACTGGCCACGGGCAGTACCGACTCAACCGTTCGACTATGGAAGCTGCCCGGAACCGCGTAACCGATCGCGAAATCGGGGCAAAGTCGTGGGCGGCGTGTGTTGTGCGGTGTTGTCGGGACCATTCGGGGTCCTCGGGTGGGGGCAGGATGGGCGATCACGGTTGGGGACCGTTTTCCCAGCCGAGTGCAGCACCGGATGAGGGCTGTCCAGTTTCGCCGCACCGTACATACGAGCGCCTCTACAATGGCCCGGTGTCGTTGAGCGGGAAGGTGGCGGTGGTCACCGGTGCGACAAGCGGAATAGGCCGTGCGACAGCGCGATTGCTGGCTGCGCGTGGAGCGCGGGTGGTGGTGTCGGGGCGCGATGTCGCGCGCGGTACCGATGTGGTGGAGGAAATTCGCGCGGGCGGTGGCAGCGCCGATCTCGTGTGCGCGGAACTGAGGACCGCCGCCGACGCTCGGTCATTGGCGCGTGCGGCCGAGAACGTCGCGGGGCCGGTCGATATCCTGGTCAACAACGCGGCGATCGCGGTGTTCGGTGCCACGGCCGTCATCGAGGAGTCCGATTTCGACGCGTGCTACGCGATCAATGTGAAGGTGCCGTTCTTCCTGGTCGCGGCGATCGCGCCGGGGATGGCGGCACGTGGGTACGGCAGGATCGTCAACGTCAGCACCATGGTCGCGGGATTCGGGACACCGGGCTCGGCGGTGTACGCGTCGAGCAAGGCGGCGCTGGAACTGCTGACCAAGTCGTGGGCCGCCGAGTACGGCCCGCACGGGGTGCGGGTCAACGCCGTCGCTCCCGGCCCGACCCGCACCGAAGGCACCGTCGACCACTACGGGACGGCGCGACTGGAGGCGCTGGGTGCTCGGGCGCCCGCGCGGCGGGTGGCCGAGGCGGACGAGATCGCCGAGACGATCGAGTTCCTGATCGGTGAACGGGCAGGCTTCGTTCACGGTGCGATACTGCCCGTCGACGGCGGGCGCGCCGCGGTGTAACCGGCGACAGCGGGAGGGTGCGCAGTCGCCGGGAACGCTCACTGCCGCACGACGGCCGCGACAGTAGTCGGCGGCAGGCCGAGAACTTGCTCGTGTTCCTCGAGGACCACCCGGGAAAGACCACCCCTTTCCCGTTGTCGGCGGCACGAGGCGCCCGATCACTCGGAACTTCAGATGGGCGCGAGCTGCTACTTACTCCGCCACCTGTGCCTGTGCCTGCCTACTCCGGCCATGCCGATGGGCGATGCCGCTCAGATGTCCTCGATCAAACCGAGTCTTTCCCGCTCCGCGTATTCGTCGATGTCGGCCTGATACTCGGGGCGGACGAGGCTGAGGGTGACTGCCACGACGCCCGCGTCGAGTCGCACGATAATCCGCGGGTAGTCCCATCTGATCATCGCTTCCATACCTGGTTCGTAGCGCGCGGGCGGGCCGAGGGCATCGACGAAAGCGTCCGCCAGGTCCTCGAAACCTCGGAGGATGGGGGGCATTCGCTCTTCGGTGGGTGCCCGGAAATCGGCGACATCGGTGACCGGCGTTGCGAAGCGGATGATGTGCCCGTTCTCCAGACGGACGTAACATTCCGGTCTGTTCACCGCGAGGTCGGTACGCAACCACATGACGCCGTTCTCTCGGAGGAGTTCCCACCCCGCGGCGTCGCAGAACGGGGTGGGGTCGTCGAGGGGCCACTTCCAGTCGAATTCCCTGGCGATCCCGGCGATACGGGTCGCACCTTCGATGTCGGTGTGCATGAGTGCAGGCTACTTCCTGTCGGATCGATCGAATGGTCGAGAGTCGTGTTACCGAATGTGGGCGCCGTGGGTGAGGACTGCTGCGGACTCGCGGTCGAGTACACGGCGCTGATCCATCGCGGGCATGCTGATGTCGATCACGAGGGATTGATCGGCCCCGGCCCTGTCTTGTCGCGGCAGGAACGGCGCGATCACCGGCAGCACGGGCGCCGTCCATCCGGCGAGGTTGTGCAGATCCGGTAGGGCGAGACCGCCGAGCCAGTTCGACGGGGCGCCGTCGATCCCCCCGGTGGTCGCGGCGATCGGTGTCGCGCTCGGGGGCGGCGGGCCACCGGGTTGGCCGAGGGTGAAGTTCTTCGCCGTCTGTGGATCCACGTTGTAGGCGGTGATGGTTCCCGTATTCGGATCGGTGTGTACGAGCACGTAATCGAAGTCCTGTCGTCCCGACAGCAACTGTTCGGCCAGATCGGTGCCGTTCTTCTCGTCGTAGGCGCGCAACGCCGCGAGCGACTCCGAGTCCGGCCGCAGGAACTCGTCCTGCGCGTAGGGCAGGGTGCCCTGTTCGAACGGCACTGGTTTGTCCAGGCCCACATCGATCTGGCGGGAGCCGAACTGTGTCGCCGAGTCACCGCCCTTGTATTCCAGCAACACGACCCGACGGGTGCCGTCCGGGAGTGTCACCACCCCGAGCCGGTCGGCCGTGTAGTTTCCCGAACCCTCGTGGATGACATCGATTCGCGCTTTTCTGGCGTAGTAGTCGCCGCCGATCTCACCACGGACCTCGGGCAGGCGGCTGACCGCCGCCCGCTGCTCGCGCAAACTCTTGGCCAACTCCGCCAGGCGTATGGATTCGGGATCAGTGAGTTTGAGTTGGTGGGATTCGTCGAGCGAGTCGAGGGTCCTGTCGAATCTCTCGCCGGAGAAGTCCTTGACCGTCGCCTCTCGGAGACCGCCCTTTCCATCGGACACCATGAGCTTGGTCTGCCTGCTGTCGAGCATTGCCTCGATCTCGGCTATGTTCTGGTCGCGGACCGCCTTGCTCGCGTTCTGCGCGGCGTCCACTTCGCCGAGCATCCATCGCTCCCGAGCGGGCAACGAGTCGATCGGAATCTGCGCGATGGGGTCGTCGAGTAGTTTTCCCGGTAGCGCCGAGTCGGACGGGGACGCGTCCCAGGGTTCCTTCTTGGTGTACCGTCCCTGCTGATTTCGCCACGAGGTCGGTTTTCCCGGTTCTCCTTCACGGGTGATGCCCGGTGGCAACTCCCTACCCTCCGGCAGTGCCGGCCGCGCACCCACGCCGGGATTCGGACCGAAACCGCCGTGCTCACCGGGGAATCGGCGCGGAATGTCCGTGCCCGGCCGCGTGCGGGGTCCGAAAGGATCGGCGCGCGGGTCGTTGATATCGGGGCCGTCGATGCCCGCCGGGTCGGTTCTACTCCACGGGGGCCGCGCGCCGTAACCGCCGCCGGGTCGATCCGGAATTGCCGCTCCCGGTGGGACTTCGGTGGAAAGGTGCGTTCCCGCGCCAGGATTCGACGGCACGCCGGGGTGTTCGAAGCCACGGGGACCGGGAACAGTAGGCCGTACGCCCGCTCCCTCGGGGAGAACAAGGGAGGTACCGGGTCGGGTATCCCACGGGTGGTACATCGGACCGAGTCCCTCGCTGCCGACTCTGGCCCCGCCGCCGAATGCTCCCGTGCCCGCCGCCTCGCCGGGGATCGTGCCGAACCGCTCGAGGCCCTTGCCGATCTTGCCCAGAATCAGCATGTCCAGGCCGGGAACAAAGGTCAGGGCCGCCAATCCGGCGCCGAACGCAGCCTGTCCGTAGTCGCCGTTCTCCAGACCTTCGGTCAGATCCGCGAGTCCGGTCAATTCGCCCAGGCCGTGCCGGAACTCGGATTCGTTCATCAGTCCGGGGCGGTACAGATTCGGGTAGAGACCGGGGTCGTGGGTCGGGACATACGGCGATTCGTCCGGGATGAACGGGATACGCGGGTCGTAGGAATAGCTGCGTGGGGCGTTGCGAAGCTGTTCCGCCGCTTCGGGACTCAGTTGCGGAATGCCCGCGGTTTCGAGTCGATTCCTGGCCGCGGCGATCCTGTCGACCAGCACGCTCTCGGCCTGCTTGCCCGGAACACCGGACGCGATGAGCCGCCGGAGCTCCTCACGGTAGGCGGGGTGGTTCGGCGCGAAATTCCCCAGCTGGATATAGATCTGGTCGTCGTCCTGCTGCCGCACGGTGTAGGCGTAGTTGGCGAGTCGTTCCGCCGCTTCACGCCGCCGCCGCTCGCTCGGTTCGTCCAAGGGCCCGGTCGTGCTCGCCCAGCCGAGGTCGTTGGACAACTGGGTGGCACTGTACCCGGGACGCGGCATCACGACGCTTCCGTCGACGAGCCTTGGCGCCGCCGCCGGATTCCAATGGGCGTTCAGACGCGCGGCCGCGTACGCGCGCATGGCGTCGGTATACGGTCCGGCAGCGGTGCCGTTGACCACCGCGAGGTCGTTGTCACGTTGTGCCGCGGTGTAGGAGGGGGTCGTGGAGTACAGACCCGCCAGTTCGTTGGGCGCGTAACCTGCCTCGGCCTTCCACACCAGCGGGTCGTACCCCGGCATGGTCATCGTCGTCTCGACGCCACCGAGACCGTTCCCCAACGGAACCGGCTTGTTCTGGAGGGTCGTGCCGCTGGGCAGTGTCAGGGTCTCGCCGGGTTCGAGGGGACCATTCTCGGTGATGACCAGAATGTCGAGCGGCCCCAGGCCACCCTTCGGAGGTTCCTGTTGTTGCTGCGACGGTAGGGGACCGGTCGATATCCCCAATGCCGCCCACCTGCGCCTCTCCTCATCGGTGAGGGGTGGCTTCGCTGATGTCGAGGTGTTCGGCGTGACCGAGGTGTTCGGGTTTCCTGCCTTCTCGATCTTCTGATTTCTTGCTTGTTCCTTGTCCTTCGGCACGGGATACCTCGAAATCGGTGGGAGCCGTCCGAATCGGAACGGCGGCGGTCGGAAAAAGCGCGTGCCGCTTCCGATTCGGAGATCGGAAGCGGCACGTGTGGTCTCGGGGATACGCCGTGGCCGACTGTGTCGGACCGGACAGCGTGGGTTCGGACTCGCGTCGATGAACGGGGGAAGTCTTGTCGGCGAGCGAACTTCACGAAGCAGGCGACGGGCTCCGCGTCGTGTCGACGCGGTCAGCGTGGAACGCACGACGGGATCATCGGCGTCACTACTCGACAGCGCCGCGTCACCGTCCGTAGGCGCAGCACGAAACGCGCGGCGTTCGGCCGCGTGCGAATGGGATTGTCGGACCGGGAGATCGGCCCAGAGTGTTGCGCGCATACGTGTGGCGCCAGCCAAAGTATCACCCAAGCAACCGCGGCAGGTCAACCCTTCCCGCGCGCAGCACCGTTCCACAGTCCCGGCGCGAAGGAAGTTTCGCGGTGCATTCGCGATCATGGCGCGCGCGAATGCGGGCCGGTTGATCGCCGACCGGGGGAGATCAGTTCGTTCATGTGGCGCTGAATTTCGTGTGGCTGCCGCATATCGAATGTGCCGGGTGCGCCGACGAACGCCCGCGTACTTCAGTGAATTACTATGGTCAGGTGCCTGACGACAATCGCATATCAGACGGTGACCTGCCCGAACAGGATGGCGGTCCATTACTCGGGCTGCTCTTGCGGCTGCTGAACCAGAACTGGGCGCGTGAGGTCGATGCCGCTCTGGTGCGCGCCGGATTCGGCGATCTGCGCCCTCCCCACGCGAATGTCTTCCCCTTCGTTCCGGTCGAGGGGATTCAGGTCAGCGACCTCGCCGAATGCGCGCGCGTGCGCAAACAGTCGATGGCTCAGGCGGTGGAGCAGTTGGAGCGAGCCGGATACGTCGAGCGACGGCCCGATCCGAGTGATCGGCGAGGCCGCTTGGTGTTCCTCACCGCCCGTGGCGCTTCGGTGCGGCCGGTGGGCGTGACCGCGGGACGTGAAGTGGAGCGGGAATGGGCGCGGCTCGTCGGGGAGCGCCGCCTCGAGGAATTGCGCGCGACCCTTGTCGAATTGGTGGACGGCCTCGCCGATCCCGCGCCGTGACCGAACGGGCTCCGATCCACACCGCATGGACAGCCGCCTGTCCAATGCGCTACCTTAGTCAGGTGCCTGTCTATTATTGGCGGACATCCGCCACCGGCAGGCCGCCTACGGAAGGGGCGCCCGAATCATGAAGAAGATCAACACTGTCGTCGCACTCGCGGTGATCGCCATCACTGTCGCCACCGCGTGCGCGACCACCTCGGACACCGGCGGCAACACCGCCGCGAACCCATCGGAGCCGACGGCGCCGACCCTCACCGGGCAGGACATCGGGGAAGCCAACGGAGCACTCGACGCGCTGCTCGAAGACGCACTCGCGGATACCGGCGTCACCATCAGGGAGTACCTGGTCCTGCGTACCCTCGGCCGGCAGAGCCCGCGGCCCGCACGTGACTTCTACGATTATCTGGTCGGACAGCGGCAGTTGAAGCTCGATGCGAGCACGGCCGTCGACACCGTTCGCGGGCTGGAAGACCGCGGCCTGGTCACCGGAGTCGACCCCGAGGCCACCGCCCTGACTCTGACCCCCGAGGGCGTCGACCTCGATGCCGCCCTCGCCGCCCGTGCCGCTCCCATAGCGACACAGGTCTTCGGCGAGATGAACCCTACCGACCTGCAAACCGCACACCGTGTCCTGCGCGACATCATCGACCGCTCCCGCGCCCTGCGCGCCTCACGATAGTCCGGGACAGGGACGGAGCGCGTTCATTCGCCGCGAGCGAGCAGTGCGCACAGTGATTTTCGGCTCCGACCGATGAATTACCCGACGAACAACCGTCGATACGGGAGTCGACACCAACATCGGAAGGACCTCGGCATGGCCACATTCCACACCACACTCAAACCCGGCAAAGGCACCACCACCGGAATCGAAGTACCGGCAGAGGTGGTCGAAAGCCTCGGCCGCGGTAAACGACCGCCGGTCCGAGTCACCGTCAACGGATACACCTACTCCAACACCGTCGCGGTCATGAACGGGACCTATATGGTCTCGGTCAGCGCGCAGGTACGCGCCGACGCGGGCGTGGCCGCGGGTGACACCCTCGAGGTGACACTCGAACTCGACACCTCGCCGCGAGAGGTGGTTATCCCGCCGGAGCTGGACGCCGCGATGGGCGCCGAAACCCGAAAGGTGTTCGAGGGGTTGTCCGCTAGCCGGAAGAAGCAGCTCACGCTGCCGATCAGCGATGCCAGAACCGCCGAGACCAAGCAGCGACGCGTGGCGAAGGCCATCGAATCGTTGCGCGCCGCGAACCCCTGAAGCGCATCGTGCCCACTCGACCATCGACGGCGCCGGGAACGAGGACGCCAACCTCGGCCTCGCCCGAGTGCCCCGGAAGCGGATCAGCGATATCTCCAAGGACGCGGCCACCACCCTGATCGTCTCGGCGGGTGCGGGATCGACCTTCTACGCGGTCATCCTCGGCGTCCTGGTGGCGGCGGCATTGTGCGCCGTCGCGGCAGCGCGGTAGGCGAATTGCGCCTGGCTGTCGAGGCCGTCCAGCCTCTCCTCGATATTGCGGATTACTTCCTCGAACTCGGCGACGCTGAAATCCACGTCACGTTCCCCCTTCTCGTGCGGCCGTTACCAGATGTTCTTCAGTTGCTCCGCGTACAACCGGTCCTCCTCGTCGTAGGTGTTGGCCACCTTGTTCAGGGTTGCCCCGATATTGCCGAATGCGGTCGATCTCTCCCGGACCCGCAGTGCGCCGACACGCGCCACGAACCGCTGGACACTGACCGAGCGCGCCAACGATCGGGGACCCCGAGCAATGCGGCACCCGCACGCGTCGACGGTCGCCGGTCCGGCTCGCGGATCGCGTACTCTCGGCACCTGCCGATAGCTTCCGAGGTCGGAATGTTCGAGTGAGAGGGGTCGAAGGATTACCAGCAGCTCACTGGATGCGATCCGCGACATCACAGGGGTGGACGCGTCGCCGGACCTGATCGTTGCCGTGGAGGCCATGCCGTCCGCGCGGATCGATGAACTGGCCGAGTCGGTTCTGGCACGGATGGAACAACGAACGCGGGTCGCGCCGCCGTTGCACGAGGTGTGGCCGGTGGTATCGCTGCGCGCGAGCACCTTCGGGGTTGGTGACATCTACCGTCCCGCGAGCGGCCCCGCGGGACTGAACCTCAATGCGGCGATGAGTCCCCGGTTCGCCGGTACGGGCAAGTTCTCCAACGGAGTACTGCGTGCGCTGCTCTACTGCCATGGGTTGGTGATCGAGGATCCCCTCGCTGCCGCGGCGGAAATGTACCAGGGCACCGCCGCCGAAGCCCGATCCCTCGGTCGATTGGCGTTGGCCGCCGCCGTCGCCTCGACGGTGGAGATCGCACCGTTGCTCGACCAGGACATCATCGACACCTACTTCACGGCGACCGCCCGGTTGACACCGGTACGCGAGCTGAGCGCGGCTCTGGGTACACGGGTGATATCGGCGGGAATCGAATACCCCATCGACGAGTTGTGGGACAGTTTCGAATCCCAGGTCGTCAGCGGAGGACTGTCGCCCTCGTTCCAGCAGTTGTGGCGACATATTCGGGAAGGCAACCGCCGCCCACCCCTGGAACTGGTCGCCCAAGCGGTCGAGGACGGTGACGGCGCGGTCGTCGAGGCATTCCTGGACATCGTGCCGACGTTGAACGGCCGCGCCGTGCTCGATGACGCCGTCGACAATGTTGCCGCCGCGGTCGCGACCGTCGAGCAACTCGGCGGATTCTACGACCTGCTCTGTCCGTCGGCCTTCTTCGCGAAGCTTCTGTTCCTCGGCGCTCCGGAGCCCGCGGACCAAATGCGTCTGCACGAACTCGGTCGGGTCGACGTGCCGGGGATAGGACAACTGCTGGTCGGCGACGCCGTCCGGATTCGCCGGACGAGCGACGCCTTCGCCTTGTGGCGTGATCAGTTGTCGCATGCCCTCGGTTCCGCTCACCGTCTACGCGCCGAGCAGCAGAGCGCCGCGGTCGTCAACGAAGCGGTGCGCGACCTGGTGGCCGAGGCACGCGGACGTCTGCACGAGGAGGCACGTCGTACCCGGTTGCTCAACGCGGTCAACCCGTGGCTGTTCGTCACCGGAGCACTGACCGGCGTCGTCGCGGGGTCGCCCGGCGGCGCCCTCGGATCGGGCGCGGCTGCTCTCGGCGGGACACTGGCCGCGCTCGTCCAAGCGGCTTTCAACACCCGTCGGGTTCCCGGCTACCTCGACCGCCACTACCTCGTCTTCGAGCCTGCCACGCCGTGACGCATACTCCACGAACTCGATCTCCGCCCGGCGAGGATCGAGGGGTTGCGGGTTGTGTCGAGTCTCCGAACTCCAAGGGATGCACCGTAAATCATGATTGGCGCGCCGAGTAGAACGTCCTCCTTCATCGTCGTCGCCTTCTGCGAGATCGGAAACGGCAGCAAACCTGAGATCGGTCAGGAAGGACCGCCCGCTCTGCCGGCCCGTAGACACGGCGGTCGCTGTGGTGTCAACGGATGCCGGGGCACCAGGCTTCGGGTTTCGAGACTCCGGCGCCACACAGTTTCGGAAAGTCGGATCGTACTCTCTGTCATCGATTCGGAGTATTGACATGGGTTTGTCGGCGGGGACACTCGGTACCACGAGGTCGCCTCCGTAGTCGATCGTTCCGGTGACTCCTTCGAGCGCACTTCCGGTAGCTGTCGGTGGGATACGGCGGTGTGTGTATGGCGGGGATGTGGCGCCATATCGTGGTCGGGGTCAAAGGGATATTCCCGGGAGCGAGTCGCACGTATTCGGCGGCTGTGATCAGCACTTCGGCGGCGTCGTAGGCGAGCGCCTCGAACCGGTGCAGAGTGCGCGTGCAGCCGTCGGATTGCCCGGTATTCCGTTCGGTGGGGAATGTCACGGTACTGATGACGGCGGGAGTGGGATCGAACGGGGGCGCCGGTGCGACTACCCGGGAGAGTGAGTCTCGCGACACCGACCTGGCCTTCGGTTGAAACCGTTGCAGCGCAACTTTTTACCGTGCGCCACAGCATTCTCGGGTGTCGTCTGCGGATTCGTGTTCGCGGTCGGCAGGTACTTGGTCCAGTCGATTCGGGCGAGTAGGACGACACCGATGAGCAGCACGATCTGCAGTGTGATTCCGAGCGGTGAGGTCAGTGTGGAGATCAGCTCGGCGTCGAGATTTCGTTCGGCGACACCGGTCGCGCTCATGTACAGGGTGAAGCTGACCAGCCTGCCGAGGACATGGGCGACCGTCACGGGGACCAGGGGGATGCCCATCAGACCGGCTGCCTCGAACATTTGCGCGGACGGCAGGGGTGATACCAGGAACAGGCCGAGTCCGGCGAGTGAGCGGCCGCGATGGCCGGTGAGATAGTCGTTGGCGGCTTGCAAGCCGGCTTGTCTGCGCGTGCCGAGATGGCCGCGGAGGCGACGGGTCGCCGCGGCGAGTACGTAGCGACCTGCGCCCGAGGTCAGGGCGCCGGCCACGACCAGGGCGATGGGGTCCAGCTGCCAGTTCAGCCGGAACATCACGAGGACAAGCGAATTGGGTGGACCGAAGGCGGGCATCAGGTTCACCAGAAACACCACCGCGACGACGATCGAGAAGTGTAGCAATGTCGCGTTCATGGGAATCGGGTGCGATTGATTGCCGGGTCGCGGTAAGCCTTCGTCGCTACCGTGAACGCTTTCGTATGCATGGTCTTCACGGTTCCCCCGTCAGGTGTCGGTAAGAGGCCGTTGGACAGCGACGGTGGCGTTCCAGGAAATGCACACCGATAGCTGTCCGACGGGAGGACGCGGCTGCTCAGACCTGAACGACCGTGTCGACGGGGGCGGTCACGGCGGGTCGTTCCGCGCGTTCTTTGATGCCCAACAGCATCTTTCGTTCCATGACCCAGCTACCCGGCTCCATGATCAGTTGGTAGGGCAGCCGGAACGGAGGGAAGGTCGACGGCAGTGTGATCCGATTGCGACTCAGCAACCGGGTGCCGTCGGCTCCGGCGCGGAGTTCGAATGCCCACACCCAGTTCCCGTCGGTCGAGCCGAACACGAGTGCGTGTTCGGGGTCGAGGACGGCCACACGCATGGTCGGACCTCCGGCGCCGAGTGTGAATTCGTCATCGACGCGGAGATTCTGGAACTGGGGCAGGATCTCCTGGGCACTGTGCATATCCAGACCGAGCAGGTTCTCGATCCAGTCGTAGGTGTAGGCGCCGCCACGACCGGGGCCCATCTGGACCAGCCAGGGCCAGATGGCGGCGGGTTCGGCGTGGATGGTGACCGCTCTGGTCGACACGATATCGGGCCTGGCCTGCAGTTCGTCACCGGCCATCGCGCCGACGGCTTCCTCGGGGGTCGCGCCCCAGTTGAGACAGCGGTTGCGCACGAGGGTCCGATAACCCACCGCGAGGCCCGCGAGGTAGGTCGCGAATCCGACCGCGAAGGCTGTGGTCTTCTTCATGCGGACAACCTTCCTCGGAAGCGACGCAGCGCTGAAGGGCACTTCGGCCCGCACCCGCGGCGACCATGGTCTTCAGTTCGGTCACGGGACGAGTGACCTCGCGACCTTGGACTTTCGCCCCTACGGGCGAGCGACGGTACGGATCACCCTTGAGGTGTCGCCGGTTCGCGTGCCGGTGCGTTGCCGAAAGGAGCGTTCCATGGTGAAGGCAACGATCCCGTTGGGTCGTATCGCGGGTGTCCGTATCGGAGTGCACTGGTCGGCGCTGATCACGGTCGGGTTGTTCACCTGGATGTTGGGGGGTGCGCTCGCCGACGAGTACGGCGGGTCGGTCGGGACTTGGACGGTCGCGGTCGCGGGGGCCTCGGCGCTGTTCGGCTCCTTGTTGGCGCACGAACTCGCGCATTCGGTGATTGCCCGCCGTAACGGTGTGCAGGTCGAGGGGATCGTGTTGTGGCTGCTCGGCGGAGTCTCCGAATTGCGTGACGAGGCACCGAATCCCGGCGCCGACCTGCGGATCGCGGCGGCCGGACCGCTGGTGAGTGTGGGCTTGGCCGCGGTCTGTCTCGGCGGCGCGGTGGTGGCCGCGGTGGCGGGTGGTGATCTGCTCGGCTCCACTCTGCTCTGGTTGACGGCGATGAACATCGTTCTGGCGCTGTTCAATTCGATCCCCGCGGCGCCGCTGGACGGTGGGAGGGTCCTGCGCGCGCTCGTGTGGCGGGCAACCGGTGACCGGTTGCGGGCGGAGACCGTCGCGGCTCGCGGCGGGCGTTGGTGCGGAGGCGGTCTGCTGGCGCTGGGCGCGGCCGAACTGCTGGTGATCGGCAACGCGGGTGGGTTGTGGCTGATTCTGTTGGGCTGGTTCCTGTTCACGGCCGCGAATGCCGAACTGACACTGGCGGGACTGCGGCACCGACTCGGTGAGCTCCGCGTCCGTGACGTCATGACCGTCGACCCGGTCACGGTGTCCGCCACTTGGTCGGTGGTGGAGTTCCTGAGTTCTCCCGCAGCCGATTCCGCCCACCAGGTGTTCCCGGTGGTCGATGCGGATGGTCGGCCGGTCGCGGTCCTGTCGTGGTCGGATGTGCTGCGTATGCCCGAGGTCTCCGGTGGCCCGGCGTCCGTGCGTGCGATCGCGCGCCCGCTGCCGTCGGGATCGCTTGTCGGCGAAGATGTCTTGCTGCGCGATGTGGTCTCGCGTGCGGTGCTGCGTCCGAATCTGGATCTCCTCGCCGCGATCGGCCCGGACGGCCGATTGACCGGGATGATGACCTCGACGGACCTCACCACGACGTGTCAGCGCACGGCCCTCGGGCTGAGGCCCCGACCGTCGGGCAGATCGGTCGAACACCGCAGTGGCACACGGTGAGCAGGGCACTCGCCCGGCGCCTCCCGCTGAGCACATCGCCGCTCAGCCCGCCGTGCGCGGTCGGACCGAAAGCAGGAGAGTGCCCATGAAAGGCAAATCGCGTCGCAGACGGGACGACGGGCCGTCCCCCGACGACGCGCCGATCATTTGGCCCGAATCGGGTCCTTTGACCGCGTGGTGGGACAGCGTGATGGGGATCGGACGCACCGAGGAAACCGAGGGGCAGAACGCGGGAGACCTCAGCGAGGAATCGGTGAGCCGCTGACGGCACACAACAGGTCGGCCTCGTACCCGGGCCTGTCCAGCAGCGCCCCGGGGCGATGTCCGACCTGGTCGATTGTCCTGTCCGACGGTTCGCTCAGTGGTAGAGCGCGTCGATGTCGTCGGCGAAGCTTTCCAGGACCGCTTTGCGGCGCAATTTCATACTCGGCGTGAGATCGCCCGATTCCACGGACAATTCGTGGTCGATGATGTCGAACTTCTTGATCTGTTCCCAACGGTCGAGTTGGGTGTTCAGGCGGTCGACATAGCCCGCGATCACGGCGCGGGTCCGCTCGTCGTGCGCGATGTCGGCCAGCGAGCTGCGCGCGAGGCCGTGTTGATCCGCCCACTCGGTGATGGTCTGCGCGTCGAGGGCTACCAAGGCGACACTGTAGGGGCGTGTCTCGCCGTAGACGATGAGTTCGGCCGCGTACGGGCACAGCCCTTTGAAGGTGGCGGCGATGGCCGAGGGTGCGACGTATTTGCCCTGCGAGGTCTTGTAGAGATCCTTCTTGCGGTCGGTGATGAGCAGGAAGCCGCCGTCATCGATTCGGCCGATGTCGCCGGTGCGGAACCAGCCGTACTCGTCCAAGGCCGCGGCGGTGGCCTCGGGACGGTTGTGATAGCCGGTCATGACCCCGGGACTTCTGAGCAGGATCTCGCCGTCTTCGGCGATGCGGACTTCGGTGCCGGGGAATGGGCGGCCCACGGTACCGAACCGGTATTCACCCGGGCGATTGATGAACGAAGCGGCGGCGGTCTCGGTCAGACCGTAGCCCTCGAGTACTGTTACGCCGATGGCGTCGAACCACTGTGCGACATCGCGATCGAGGGGCGCCGCCGCCGAGACGAAATACCGCAGTCGACCACCGAAGCGCTCGCGGATTTTGGAGAGCACCAGCCTGTCGGCCACCGCGTGCTCTATCCTCAGCAGCCGCGAGGGCTGTTGTCCGGCCTGTTCGGCGCGTGAGACCTTCAAGCCGACGCCGACGGCCCAGTCGAAAAGCCTCTTCTCGATCCCGCCCTTCTCGGCCATCGCGGTCTCGATGCGGGCATGTGCCTTCTCGAAGATGCGCGGGGCCGCCGCCACGATGGTTGGTCGTAATTCGACCAGGTTGTCGGCGATCCTTTCCACCTTGCCGTCGATGGCGGTGCGGAAGCCGATCAGTGGCGCCAGCGCCAGCATCACCTTTCCGAACGCGTGCGACAGCGGCAGCCACAGGAAGTTCAGGTCGTCGGGGCCGAGGACATGCAGAGCGTCGATAGCCGCGGCGCTGTAGGTCCATGCGGAATGCGGTAGTCGAACGCCTTTGGGAGTGCCGGTCGTCCCGGAGGTGTACATGATGCTGCCCAGATGCTCGGGCCGGATGCCACGCACTCGCTCGGTCACGACATCCGCGGATTCGGCGAGGAGCTCGCGGCCGCGCCGTTCGAGGTCGTCGAGGCCGATCACCCAGTCGTCGTCGCCCGCACCATCGATGATCACCACGTGCCGCAGGTCGGGCAATTCGGCCCGGTGCTCGACGAGTTTGTCGACTTGGCCGTCGTCCTCGGCGATCACGACGCGACTTCCCGAGTCGGCGACGATGAACGCCACGCCGCGGGCGTTGGTGGTGGGGTAGACGGTGGTGGTAGCCGCGCCCGCGTAGAGCACGGCGAAATCGGCGAGCACCCACTCGTATCTCGTGGCCGACAACAACGCGACGCGTTCCTCGGCCTCGATCCCGAGTGCGACGAGTCCGGCGGCCAACGCCTCGACGCGGTCGCCGAAACGTTGCCACGAAACGCTGTCCCAGCCGGTGTCCTTCCGGAACCGGAATGCCTCCCCATTCGGAGTCGCGGCGACCCGGTCCAGCAATAGCTGTGCGACCGAGGTTGCCCGCTTCTCGATCCCGTCGAGATCGGTATGTTCCTCGGATTCTCGGAGGAACGCCATGCTTTCATCCTACTCAGCTCCGGGTTCACCGTGGACATATTGAGGTTTGCCGATACTTTGCCATCCTCGCGATTCGGGCGAGACGACGTTCGGTCGACAGGCGCCGGTAATCATCGTCATCCATGGGGCCGAGCACGACGGGGACGAACACGTTGTGAGGCGATCCGTTCACCTGCGTCACGGCATGACTGTCGGGGGCGCGCGTCCGGGTTCGGATCACGATTCGGCAGACCTCGTATATCGTCCCGTCCGACTCACGGTCGAAATATCGGGCGGGTCGATAGCGTGCAGGAAGGCTGCTCGATCTACCGCACGGCATCGTCCCCGCGGTGGTCGCGCAGGGGGCCACGATGGAAATTCGGATGTGCCGTGCTCGCCAGGCGCCCAACGAACGATGACCGGTGAACCTCATGGTTCCCGTCCCGGAGGTGGATGATGGCTCGAGAATTCCGTGGGCGCATCGCGCTCGACATCCGCGATTCGGTCGCCGACTGGGCGCCGTATACCGAGCCCGCCGCGCCCGACGGCGCACCCAATGTGCTGTATCTGGTGTGGGACGACATCGGGATCGGGACCTGGGACTGTTACGGCGGCCTGGTCGAGATGCCGAATATGCGCCGCATCGCCGATTCGGGGGTGCAGTTCACTCAGTTCCACACCACCGCGCTGTGTTCGCCCAGTCGCGCGTCCCTGCTGACCGGAAGGAACGCGACGTCGGTGGGGATGGCGACCATCGAGGAGTTCACCGATGGATTCCCCAGCATGTGTGGTCGAATTCCGGCCGAGACGGCGTTGTGCTCGGAGGTGCTCGGGGAGCGTGGCTGGAACACCTACGCGGTGGGCAAATGGCATATGACGCCGTTGGAGGAGGAGAATCTGGCGGCCTCGAAGCGGCACTGGCCACTCGGCCGCGGTTTCGAGCGCTTCTACGGATTCCTCGGCGGCGAGGCCGATCAGTGGTATCCGAATCTCGTCTACGACAATCACCCCGTTGCGCCCCCGTACACCCCGGAGGATGGCTATCACCTGTCGCGGGACCTGGCCGACAGATCCATCGAGTTCATCCGCGACGCGAAGGTGATCGCCCCCGAGAAGCCGTGGTTCCTCTATCTGTGTCCCGGCTGCGGTCACGCGCCGCATCATGTGGCGCGTGAATGGGCGGACAAGTATCGCGGGCGGTTCGACATGGGCTACGAGAAATATCGCGAGATCGTGCTGGCCAACCAGATTCGCATGGGCCTGGTGCCGGAGGACACCGAGTTGTCGGCGATGAATCCGTACTCGACGGCGACCAGTGCGGACGGTAAGCCGTGGCCCGCCCAGGACACCGTGCGGCCGTGGGATTCGCTGTCGGAGGACGAGAAACGCCTGTTCCGGCGGCAGGCGGAGGTCTTCGCGGGCTTCCTGTCCTACACCGACGCGCAGATCGGGCGGTTGCTGGACTACCTCGAGGAGAGCGGCCAACTCGAGAACACCATCATCGTCGCCATTTCGGACAACGGCGCCAGCGGCGAGGGCGGCCCGAACGGTTCGGCGAACGAGATGAAGTTCTTCAACGGCTACATCGACACCATAGATGACGGCTTGGCCAAATTGGACGAGCTCGGTTCGCCCGCCACCTACAACCACTACAGCCTGGGTTGGGCGATGGCGTTCAACACCCCCCACAAGCTGTACAAGCGATACGCCTCGCACGAGGGCGGTATCGCGGACCCGTGTCTGATGGCCTGGCCCGCGCGGATCGCGGCTCGGGGCGAGTTGCGCCATCAGTACCTCAACGTCTGCGATATCACTCCCACCGTGTACGAACTGCTCGGCATCACACCCCCGGACACGGTTCGCAATGTGCCGCAGCGTCCTCTCGAAGGTGTGAGTTTCCGGGCGCTGCTCGATGACGCGGACGCCGATATCGGCAAGCACACGCAGTTCTATTCGATGCTGGGTACCCGGGGTATCTGGCATCGGGGGTGGTTCGCCGACACCGTCCACGCGGCATGTCCTTCCGGTTGGGGGCATTTCGACGCCGACCGGTGGGAGCTGTTCCATCTCGACGCCGACCGCAGTCAGGTTCGGGACCTCGCGGACCGGTACCCCGAGAAGCTGGAGGAATTGAAGGCGCTGTGGTTCTCCGAGGCGGAGAAGTACAACGGGTTGCCGCTCAACGATCTCGACATCATCGCGACGATCACGCGAGATCGTCCGGGTTACAACAAGACTCGCGATCGAGTCGTCTACTACCCGGACAGCGCCGAAGTGGGACCGGGAGCGGCGCTCGAGATTCGCGGACGTTCCTTCGCCTTGCTCGCCGAAACGACGATCACCGATCCCGCGGCGCGGGGGGTGCTCTTCGCCCACGGCGGACGCCTGGGCGGTCACGCCTTGTACCTCCAGGACGGGCGACTGTGCTATGTCTACAACTTCCTCGGCGAAGAGGAACAACTGATCGTCTCCGATCGGGCGGTGCCCACCGGTGACCACATTCTCGGGGTCCGCTACCAGCGGCGGGGTACCCGCGTCGACGACTTCACACCCAGCGGAGAGGCGGTGCTCTACATCGATGCCGACCCGGTGGGCGTCTACGCGGACATGCGAATCCAGCCCACGGTGTTCTCCGGTGTGGGGGAGGGGGTTCGGGTCGGACGCGACGGCGGCCACTCGGTCAGCGCGCGCTATCGAGGGCCGTTCCCGTTCACCGGCGGTGTCATGCGTCAGGTCATCGAGGACGTCAGCGGCACACCGTACGAAGACCTGGAAATGGTCGCCGCCGCGGCGTTCTCGCGCGATTGACCCCCGGCCGGACGGACGCCGCGCGCGGTGCGGAGCAGTTGCGGGGCACGGTCCGGGTTCCCGGTGGCGAATTCGCGATGGGATCCGCTGACTTCTTTCCCGAGGAACGACCCGTGCGCCGGGTGTGGGTGGATCCGTTTCGGATCGATGCGCATCCGGTGACCAATGCCGCGTTCAGGCGTTTCGTCAAACAGACCGGCTATGTCACCGTCGCCGAGCGGACACCGCGGGCCGAGGACTATCCCGAAGCCGAACCGGAGGATCTGGTCGCGGGCGCCTTGGTGTTCCGACCCACCGCAGGGCCGGTGCCGCTGGACCGGTGGCGCCGCTGGTGGCGCTACGTTCCCGGGGCGAGCTGGCGTCGTCCGCACGGCCCGGGCAGCACGCTCGACGGACTCGACCGCCATCCGGTCACCCAGATCGCCTACGCCGACGCCGCCGCGTACGCGCACTGGGCGGGCAAGGAGCTGCCGACGGAAGCGGAATGGGAATTCGCCGCCCGTGGCGGATTGGATTCGGCGGCCTACGCCTGGGGAAATGAGCCCGAACCCACCGGACGACGCATGGCCAACATCTGGGTCGGGGAGTTCCCGTGGTCGTTCCAGCCCGGACGCGGGCAGGGGCGCAACCCCGGCACCACGGTGGTCGGGTCCTACCCGCCCAACGGCTACGGTCTGACCGACATGACCGGCAACGTGTGGGAGTGGACGGTCGATCACTACCGTCCCGAACACCCGGCGTCGAGTTGCTGTTCGCCCCGCAATCCTCGGGTGGACGCCCCGGAGCCGGACACCGACGAGCGTTTCCCGCGCCGCGTCGTGAAGGGCGGTTCCTATCTGTGCGCCGCCAACTACTGTCTGCGCTACCGTCCCTCGGCCCGCCAAGGCCAGACCGAAGACACCGCCACCTGCCATCTCGGGTTCCGGTGTGTGGTTCGCGACGGGTAGCCACCCGAGCCGGTCGTCGCCGAACGCGGTCGTTGGCTGTGATCAGGCGATCTCGACGACGAGTCGGGCGCCGCCGAGTGGACTGTCATCGATGTAGGCGCGCCCGTGGTGGAGTTCGGCTTGTTGGGCGACCAACGCCAAACCGAGGCCGGAGCCGTCGCGGTGGGCGTTGGCGCCGCGATGGAATCTGGTGAAGACCGCGTCGCGTTCCTCCGGCGGTACCCCGGTGCCGTCGTCGTCGACCAGCAGCAGGACGTGGTCGCGACCGCGGTGGGCGGTGATGTGGACTCGAGTGGCGCGTCCGTGCTTGACCGCGTTGGTGATCGCGTTGTCCAGGATCGAACGTAGGCCACCTCGGTGCCCGATCACGGGCAGCGGCGGGTCGGTGAGCACGGCGATATCGGTCTGGGGGTGATGGCGCCGCGCGTCGTGGGCGGCCTCGTCGGCGAGTTCGACGAGATCGAGCGTGGTGTGTCCGTGGCGGTCGGCGGCGAGTTCACCGGAGGCGAGTTGTTCGAGGGCGGTCAGGGTCGATTCGATGCCGCCTTGTTTGCGCAGAACGTCGTCGATGATGTCGGTGCGCTGTTCGCGAGGCAGGTCGAGGCCGCGCATCACCTCCAGGTCGGTGCGCATGGCGGTCAGTGGGGTGCGTAGTTCGTGAGCGGCGGTCGAGGCGAACGTCCGCGCGGTGTCGAGTGCGGCTTGGGTCTGTCCTCTGGCCTCGCTGATACGCGCCAGCATCGCCCCGACCGCCGCCGAGAGCTGCGCGGCCTCGCGCACGCCGCGCCCGGTGCCGGTCAGATCGGGGGACAGCGAGTCGGTACCGATGCGGCGGGTGAGGTCGACCAGCGGCCGCACGGCACGGCCGCCGAAGATCCAGCCGAGCCCGGTCGCGGCGAGAACGGCAGCGGCGCCGGTGAGCAGCACCCGCCGCTGCTGGGTTCGGGTGACGGTCTGGGCTCGTACGGTGGGCGCGGCGACCGACACCGTCATCGGATTCGGCGTGTCGCGGCGCAGGGTCAGGGTGCGGACGCGGTATTCGACGCCGTCGACGGTGCGGGTCGACCGGCCGTCGGGCAACTCGGGCAGTTGTGTGGTCGTCGCGGCGGTGACAGCGCCGTGCACACGCAAGGTGACGGCGAACGCTCCCGCGTCGCCGATGCGGCCGAGGAGCAACTGGGCGGTATCGGCGTTGAGTTCGACCAACTCGGCCGCGGTGTCGAGCTGATCGTCGAGATGATTCAAATTGGTGCGCGCGATCATCACCGAGAGGAATACCGCCAGGGCGGCGACGATGATGGACGCGCCGAGCCCTGCGGCGAGTGCCACGCGCGTTCGTAGCGACAGCATCGGCGGTCTCGCGGTCAGTCGGCGCGCAGCACGTAGCCGACGCCGCGCACGGTATGGATCATCCTGGGGTGGCCGGTCGCCTCGAGCTTGCGCCGCAGATAGCCGACGAAGACATCGACGACGTTGGTGTCGGTGTCGAAGTTGTAGCCCCAGACGGTGTCGAGCAGTTGCTCGCGGGATCGCACCTCGTCGTGACGGACGGCCAAGGCGAGGAGCAGTTCGTACTCCCGACGGGTCAGTCCGACCTCGTGCTCGCCGAGCCGCACCCGGTGACCACCGCGATCGATGTGGAGCTCGCCCACCGAAATCGGCTCGCCGCGTGGATTGTCGGGGCGGTCGGCGCGGTACCGGCGCAGCAACGCACGCAGTCGTGCGGTGAGTTCGTCGAAGACGAAGGGTTTGACAAGGTAGTCGTCGGCTCCGGTTTCCAGACCGGAGATTCGGTCCTCGGGCGCGCTGTAGGCGCTGAGGACGCAGATCGGAACGAGGTTGCCCGCGGCGCGCAGCGCGGTGATGACGCCGAGGCCGTTGAGCCGCGGCATCTGCATGTCGAGCACGATCGCGTCGGGATCGGCGTCGGTGCAGACCCGAATGGCCTGGGCTCCGTCGGCCGCGACGAGCACCGCGAACCCGTTGAGTTCCAGGCCGCGCTGCAGGGACTCGCGCACATTGCGGTCGTCGTCGACGACGAGCACCCGATGTCGATCGGGATCGTCCTTGGGTGACACCGGGAACTCCTTTCGCGCCACCGCGGACGGTCGGGACCCGCGGCACGGTAACAGTCTGCCCGCACGCCCGCCCGCGGCGGCGACCGTGACGATGAGGAAACGGTGAGAGTCCGAACGCACGGGTGACTCCGCCGCGGCGCGACCGGATAGCCTCGCCGTGCCGAGACTACGGAGGAGTCCGATGGTGCCCGTCAGCCGATACGGTCGCGTGCTGGTGATCGCGACCGCGGTAACAGGATTCGCCGGTTGCGCACCGGAATCCATCGACCGGCCACCGGTCACGGCCGTCCACATACCGGATGCCGCGCGGTTGGCAGGTGTCGTCACCGCGGTCGGCGACGACGATCTGGTGATCGACATCGGTACCGCGCGCCCCGTGACGGTGGCCTTGGCGCAGGTGACGGTGACCAACTGCGACGCGGACGGTGCGGCCGCGTTCGCCGAGGGGTTGGGTGCGCTCGCCCCGGTCGGTCGGGCCGTGATTCTGGTCCGCGCCAACGGCTCGGCCGGTGCCGGACACGATCTCACCGCTTTCGTGCACACCGACGCCGACCTGGCCGCCGATGCGGCGGCTCCAGTGGGCGCGAGCGTGAACGAGGAGTTGTTGCGCACGGGTCGAGCGGGTTTGCGGAGTCCGCTCGAGCGCGCGGCGACCGCCGCCGTGCCGCTCGAGGATCAGGTCGCCGCGCGCGCCGCGACACTGCCCGTGCCCGATCGCGACTACTTCCCGGCGCTGGCCGAGGCGGAGACCACGGCGTGGGCGTCGGGAACCGGCCCGATCGGTGCGTGCGCGCGCCGCCAGGAGGAACTGGACCGCGGTCGCGCCGCGGTCGCGCTCACCACTGCCCAGCCACAGGCGCCGCCGAGTGAGACGGTGACCGTGGCGCCAACCCCGCCACCGAGCGGCCTGCACCTCGAGATCACGGTGCAGCGTCCGAGCAGAGTTCGCCCCTGCGAGCGATTCGACCGTTGCTGATCACCGGCGGCCGTCGCCCGCTGGGTGATCGCCGCGCGGGCTCGGCTGCCCGCGCGGCGATCGGTCGGTCGTCAGCGCAGGAACGGGTGTCCCGGCAGACCGGGCAGCCCCCAGCCGAGTCCGGGCAGCAGACCGAGGCCCGGTGCGCCGAGGTCCGCCGAACCCGTGCGCGGGACGAACACCCCCGGGCCGGGAACACCGATGCCGGGACCGGGATCGACGACGGGCGCCGCCCGCGGCACGAATACGCCGGGTCCGTCGACGCCGATGCCCGGACCCGGATCGGAGGCGCCCTCGGGGCGTGGCACGAACACGCCCGGCCCGTCGACGCCGATGCCGGGGCCGGGGTCCGAAGCGCCCTCCGGGCGCGGGACGAATACGCCGGGTCCGTCCACGCCGATGCCGGGACCGGGATCGACCGCGGCGGCGGTGCCCGCCAGTGCCGCCACCGGAATCGCGGCCAAGGCGCCCGCCGTGGCGACCTGGACCACGAGGCGCCGAATTCGATTCATATCCATGGGAATTCCTTTCTCGAATATCCTCCGCGAATTGGGTCGTGCGATCGGTGGTGATCGGACCGCGAAGGACTGAATTCACCGTATGGGTGCGTGGAATCCCGTGACAACCGTCGCGCGGCGAATCTCATCGAGTGCTAATCCTTCTCATCCAGATCTCACCTGAAAGCCTGCACCACAACGTATTTCGAGGGCGGTGGCAAGCGGCGCCGTGCGGATCGGTCGACCCGTGAGAAAACGGTGAGGATCGTCGCCGGGGTCTCTGTTCATCGACCTTCGATGCCTAATGTCGATTCCGTTCCCGTGTCGTCCGGCACGGACGCCGCATATTTCGATCCGAGGAGTACCGATGGTTTCCGGTCGTTCGCTGCGCCGCGCGTTGACCGTCGTGATGACGGGGGCTTTGGCGTGGACAGCTTCGGTGTCCGCCGCCTCCGCCGCCGATGACCCACGCCCCAATATCGTGATGATCCTCGCCGACGATCTCGATATCACCTCGACGCCGGTCTGGCAGGCGATGCCGCGCACCGCCGAACTCCTGCGAGATCGAGGCGTGGAATTCACCAACGGATTCGCGCCGATGCCGATCTGCTGTGCCGCCCGCTCCTCGATATTGACCGGGAACTACGGCCACAACACCGGAGTGCTGACCAACGCCGGTCCGGTCGGTGGTTTCGAGGCGTTCCGGGCCAATGGCAACGAGTCACGCACCTTCGTGACGGCGTTGCACGGCGCGGGTTACCGGACCGGCATGGCGGGCAAATACCTCAACGGCCTCGAGGACGATCCCGGTCATATTCCGCCCGGTTGGGACGACTGGAACGCCGGTGTCGACAACTTTCTCTACGGCGGCTACAACTACACCCTCAACGAGAACGGTCGGCTGGTGAAATACGGTGTGGCGCCGAGAGATTACGAGACCGACGTGATCGCGGAGAAGTCGAGCAGGTTCATCACCGAGTCCGCCGCATCCGGGCAGCCGTTCTTCTGGTACGCGGCCTCCACCTCGCCGCACTTCCCCCTTCCGCCCGCGCCGCGCCACCTACCCGACACCCGGCCAACCGCCGCGCCCCGCTCGCCGAACTATCAGGAGGCCGACGTCTCCGACAAGCCGAGCTGGCTCATCGATACGGCGGGCCCGCGCGCGGCGACGATCGCCGCGACCAACGATCTCGACTACACCAACCGCCTCGGCGCGCTGAAGTCGCTGGACGAGATGGTGGCGGGCATCGTGGAAACCCTCGCCCGCACCGGCGAACTCGACAACACCTACCTGCTGTTCACCTCCGACAACGGTTACAGCCTCGGCGCGCACCGCCTCACCCAGAAGATGGCGCCCTATGAGGAGTCGATGCGCGTGCCGCTGGTCGTCGCGGGGCCGGGGATCGCCCCTGGACGCAGCGACGCCATGGCCTTGTCCATCGATCTCGCGCCCACCGTGCTGGACTGGGCGGGCGTCGCGGCGCCCGGTCCCGTCGACGGCCGGTCGCTGGCGCCGGTGCTGCGCGGCGAAACCGGTTCGTGGCGTAGCGATTTCGCCGCCGAATACGGAGGCCCTGGCGCCGGCGGCCGGGACGGGATCGCGCAGGAACAGGTGCCCGGCACCGACACGCCCCGGATCTACGCCCTCGACATGCCTTCATGGAGCGCGGTCCGCACCAGCCGGTATCTGTATGTCCGCTGGTACGAGCGTGAACGTCCGCTGGCCGAACGAGAATACGAGCTCTACGACCTGGTCTCCGACCCCTACCAGCTGACCAATCTCGTCAAGACCGCCGAAGGCCGGGCGGCGCACGCGGACCTCGTCGCCGATCTCGACCGGCGCCTCGAGGAATTGACGACCTGCGCGGGCGCGACCTGCCGGTGATCCGGTCACGATCCGCGACCAACGCCTCGTCGGCGGCGTGATCACGGTCGCCTCGATGACCGGCAGCGGAATCCGGCGGCGCGCCGCCTGCGGCTGGGGGCGCGAGTGCTCGCCCGCAGGCCAGGCTCGGTAGCCGAGGCGCCACTCGCGGGTCAGCCTGCCTCGAGTACGTCCTCGACGGGGCGGCGGGGTGTGCGCGGCGGCATGGGGGCGGTGGCGCTTCCGATCCTGAGGAAGATCTGCGGGTGCGGGTCTCCGATGGCGGTGGCGACGCGTGCTCGGGTCGCGGGTAGTTCGGTGAGATGGCTCATCACGCAGGTGGCCAGTTCGTGGACTGTGCATTCGAGCAGGACCGCCGAGAGCGCCTCGCCGCAGGCGAGCAGTGATTCGATCGTGTCGTCTGGGCTCGTGAGCGCCACGATGTGGGCATGATCCTGCTGTTCGGGTCCGGGATCGGCGGTGCCGGGGAGGAATACGCGGTTCGTGGGTACCCGCTCGATGTCCTCGCGCGCGGGTATCGCCGAGGCGGGTACGCCCGCGTCGGGACCCGCGCCGCCCAGCCACCACATGAGTTCGGTTCGGTAGTGGGGATCGTGGCGTCGCGTCGTCGCGGCGGTCCAGGAGATCTCGGCCAGGGTCGCGCGGGACGCCGCATCGATGGTGAGCAGTCGCGTGTCGTGTCGGCGGCAGAGTTCGTCGAGAACGGGTACGAGATCTGGCCAGTGCGGCGCCGGTGTGTAGGGCGCGCGGTCGGTGTAGCGGTGGTCGATCGCCGCGGCGAGTTCGGAATCGGTATCGAGAACGTCGCCGCGGCCGTCGAATTCGAGTGTGGCCAGACATGTCCGGTCCGTCGGCTTTGGAAATCGCCGGATTCGTGGCTGCCAGCCCGCCGCGGCGCATGCTGTCGCGGCGTGGTGCAATGCGATTCCGCAGCCGATGATGCCCTGGCGGTTGAACGCGTCGGTGGAGGGCAGCAGCCGGTCGGGATCGACGTGCAGCGCGAGCCGGACGCCGTTCCAGTGCCAGCGCCACGGCTGGCTGTTGTGCAGTGAGGGCGCGCGATCGGCGCGCTCCAGCACCGCGCGGACCGTGGCGTCGTCGGGTGCGGTGTCATCGAATACGGCGGCGTCCATCACGTCTCCTTTTCCCCGGCGCATCCCGGTGGCGTCGCTCGAGCGGAGGATTCTTCGATTCGCGAACGTCGACGCGCGGGCTTCATTGCCGTTTGGTCGACAGATAGGTGGTGATGACGATCATCAAGGCGAAGACGATGGCGATGATCACCGCCGCTAGGGGCCAGTTCACGTTACTTTCCTTTCCGGTGCGAAGGCCGCGATGCAGACCGGTGTCCGGGCAGCGCCCGTACGGTTCGCCGTCGTGGCGGTGTCGACATGATCGCGTCGATGCGATGCGATGCGATGGGTGGTGGCGGTGAGCTCTGCCAACAGTGTGGCCGTGAACGTGTCGCGCGCGGGAGAGGCGCAGTGCCCTCGAGGCGAGGACGAAGGGCAGGTGCCCGTGAGCACCCGCGGCCCCGGGTCCGATGGCCCGCCGCAAAGGGGGAGCATGTCGCGAGTTCGAGGTCGATCGACTCTGAGATCCACGTTTCGGTGGTCCGAGAATGGATTTCGACCAGATACCGGATGGTCGCCCGACGACCTTGTGCGAGGAGAAGACGATGCTGAAAGTCGACGAGATCTTGGCGATGGCGGGGAAATCGATGACCGTCGAACGCGTGTACGGCGAGCCGGTCGAGAAGGACGGGATCATCGTGATTCCCGCGGCCGCGGTGTCGGGGGGCGGTGGCGGTGGAGATGCAGGGGGAGCCGAAAATGGCGGTCGCGGTGTCGGATTCGGAATGGGTGGTAGGCCGATCGGCGCTTACGTGATCCGCGAGGGGCGGCTGCGATGGCAGCCCGCGCTGGATGTCAATCGTGCGGTGGCGGTGCTCGGGTGGGTCACTGTCGTGGCCGTGGTCGTCGGGGCGACCCTCGCGCAGCGGCTGCGGGGGCGATGACCATCTGATCGCCGCGCGATCTGCGGCGAGTCCCGCGCCGGAAGCGCCACCGTGTTCCGCGGCGGCGCCCCCGGTTTCTCGCGGCGCGCACGGTCAGCGCGCTACGCGCCTGCCTGCGGGCATGGCCGCGCGCAGCCGCTCGACCTCGGCGCGGGTGAACATCTGGGTCCCCCGTAGTGCCACGGTCGCGGCGGCGGCCGCCACTGCGAACGCCGCGGCTTCCTCGAGGCGGGTCCCGAGGGTGAGGTGGTGGGTGAGCGCTGCCACGAGGCTGTCACCCGCACAGGCATCGCTGCGCGGGCCGTCGACGAGCGCGGGTGCGGGCAGTTCGTGATGAGCTCGCGGGGTGGAGTAGACGGCTCCGAGCGCCCCGACCGTGGTGACGGCGTTGGCGGTGGCGCCGATGTCCAGAAGGTGCTCGTTGGCGGCGCGGGCGTCCTCGAACGTCTCGATCGGTGTACCGGTGAGATCTTCGGCGGTAGCGCGGTCCAAGCGGATGAGGAATACCTCGTTCGTGAGGGCTTTCCGTAGCTGGGGCGCGGTCACGTCCAACAGTATTCGAGTGTCCGTATCGGCGAGCGAGCGAATGATCTCGGCGCAGAAGTCCTCACGCAGCCGCGGGGTCGGGCTGCCGGTGAGTACGAGATAGCGGCAGCCCGCAGCCTCCCGGCAAATGGTCTCGAGTAGGCGGCGCTCATCGGTCTCGGTGAGTTCGGGGCCGGGTGGCACGATGTGGTAGCTGTGGCCCGTCCATTCCTCGGCCACCACGAAGGCGGTTCTGGTCTCGCGGTCGATATCGACGCCTCGATGCGGGATCCCCTCCTCATCGAGGAGGCGATCGAGATAGTGCCCGATCTCGCGGCCCCGGGTGTGCACCGCCAGAGCCGAGCCGCCGAGTCTTCGGATGCCGCGGGCGACGTTGATGCCGCCTCCGCCCGCCTGGACAGTCGGCCCGTCGGCGCGATTCTTGCCGCCACTGGTCAACCGCGGTGTCGTCATCGTCATGTCGACGGTGGGATTGATGGTCACCGTGATAACGGTCGGTGATTCGTGTTCGGGCACCGCTTGCCCCTTCGTTGGCTGAGATGTCGTATTCACGCGGAGTGCGCGACGAGTACCGGGCAGTCGGCGTGTTGGACGAGGTAGTTGCTCGTGGAGCCGAGCAGCAGGCCGGTGAATCCACCGCGACCTCGACTGCCGACCACGAGCAATCGAGCGCGCGCCGACCACTGCATCAGCGTCTGGGTCGGACCTGCCAAGTACACCTTGCGGATCACCTCCACATCCGGGTACTTCTCCTGCCAGCCCGCCAGCCGTTCCGCGAGGATCGCCTGCTCGGCGGTCTCCAGTTGGTTCGCGTCGATGACGACGGGGTGCTTTCCCGCGAAATCCCCGGTGCCCCAGTCGCTCCAGGAGTGCACGGCGACCAGGCGCGCGCCGCGCGCGGACGCTTCGGCGAAGCCCGCGGCGATCGCGGATTCGCTGACGGGGCTGCCGTCGATGCCGACCACCACCGGCCCCTCGGGCGGTCGCTCCCCGCCCCGGACGACGACGATCGATCCGTGTCCGTGGCTGGTCACGTTGAGCAGTGTGGAACCGAGGTGACCGAAGGTGCCTACGTCACCGGTGGCGCCGAGCACGACCATATGCGCCGATTCGGACCGTTCGATGAGGGCCTTGGCGGGAGATTCGTCGCAGATTTCGACATCGATGTCGATCGTGGGGGCGATCTGTCGGGCGAGTTCGGCGGCATCGACGAGGACGGTGTGCGCGTTGCCGCGCATCGAATCGATGATCGCCGGCGTGATCGCCTCGCGGCTTTCGACGGTCGCGCTCAACCGGAACAGGTCGAGACCGAAGACGATGCGTAGCGGACGATGCGATGTCGCGGCGGCCTCGGCCGCCCAGCGCAGCGCCTGACGACTGCCCGCGGAACTGTTGACGCCGACGACCACCGGCGCGGCGAGCTTCGGAACATGACTGTCGTTTCGGGTGTTCATGGCGAGACCTTTACGGAGAGGGCGGTGCGGCGAATGGACACACCCCAGCGCAGCAGATGCAAGGCGCAGGCGACGTACAAGGCGAGCGCCGCGTACGTCAGCGATCCGTAGTCCGCGATCCATCCGGAGACCGCGTCGATCGCGAGCAGCGGTATGCACAGCGTGACCACCGCGAGGGCGATCGCGGGCATACCCAGCGGCGCGGCGGGATCCGTGCCGGGCGGGTGGTGTGCCGGGGTCGTCATACCTCGAGCCTGTCCGATCAGGGGAGTGGCGAAAAGGGCAGTACTACCCCAGCCCGGGTGACCGAAGAACCCGTCGACAGGGCCTTGTGCTCTGCCCGCGTCGCGCGATGGCGGCCAGGCTGGATCCATGTGGCACACCGCGCGACCCGCGAAGGTCGGTAAAGGTTCGTCGGTCGAAGACGGGACGGTCGAAGGGCTGCCTGATCCGCCGTCTCGGCGTAGCTCCGGGACATATGACGCGTCGCTCGGCCGAGAACGGTCGCGGGAGCTGTGGTGGCGCTGGTTCGCCGCGGCGACGACGGGGGAGTTCCTCGGATTCGTCGTGCCCGCGGCGATGGGCGCGGCGACCTCGGATGCGGCGATGCCGATCACAGCGACGGTCATGCTGATCGCGGGGGCGATCGAGGGCGGTGTACTCGGCTGGTTCCAGGCACGTGTGCTGCGCTCGGTGATCGCGGGATTCCATTCGGCCGAGTGGATCGTGGCAACGGTGTCGGGTGCGTTGGTGGCGTGGTCTCTGGGGGTCGTGCCGATGCTGACCGACGGGTTCGCCGATCTGTCCGTCTTCGTGGTCGTGCCCGCGGTGGTGCTCGGCGGCGCGGTGCTGTTGCTGTCGATCGGCGTGGCTCAGTGGGCCGTCCTCAGGCGATACGTGTCGGGAGCAGCGCGGTGGATCCTGGCGACCGCGTTGGCGTGGGCGGGCGGATTGGCCGCCTTCACCGCGTTCACGACGCCGTTGTGGCAGCCGGGACAGCCGTACGCGGTGGTCGTGCTGATCGGTGTCGTCGGCGGCGTGCTGATGGCGGCGGTGATGGCCGCGATCACCGGATGGTTCCTGGTGCGCCTACTTTCGCCATCTCCGGAGGGCGACGAACGTCCCGCGGAGACGGGACCGCAGTCCCTGGTCGGCGGAGGCGAGGCTTGATCGAATCGAAGTGGTCGGGTCGCACAGGCAACTCCGCCGAGCGGAGCAGTGCCATGACCGCCCGTGCCGCGAGATCGGCCGAGACGCGAGGAAACGGAATGAGCGTATCCAGAACGACCACCTCGGATGCCGTCGCGCGCGAGGTGGACAGCGCGACGGCGGGGATCTTCGCCCGTCACGCGATGGTGGGCGCGGTGATCGGCGTCGTTCGCGACGGACGCCTGGAATCCCTGGCGGCGCACGGCTGCTCGGATATCGGCACGCGCCGACCGGTCACCGAGGACACGGTGTTCCGTGTCGCGTCGATCACCAAGACCTTCACCGCCATCGCGATCATGCAATTGTGGGAACGCGGCCTCGTCGACCTCGACGCGCCCGCGCAGCGGTACCTGCGGGCCTATCGCCTGGTGCCGGGCAGGCCGGAGTATCCGCACCCGACGCTGCGGCATCTGCTGACCCACACCGCGGGTCTCGGCGAGACCGCGCGCCCCGGCAGGCTGCTGCTGCCCGATTTCGGGGAGAGTGTCGCGCCGGGGCATCCTGTCGGGTCCCTGGCCGACTATTACCGCGGCGAACTGACGACCCACGCCGAACCGGGAACGAGATGGACCTATTCCAATCACGGCTTCGCCACCCTCGGACAGATCGTCGAGGATGTCAGCGGTGTGCCGCTGGCCGCGTACCTGCGGGAACACGTCTTCGAACCGCTCGGTATGCACGAGACCACGCTGTCTCCCGCAGGGTACCCGCGTGCGCGCCTGGCGACCGGCTACACGTTCGGCCGTAGTGGGCCGCGGCCGGTTCCGTTGCGGGAAATGGTGACCGCGGGTGCGGCATCGGCATTTTCGACCGCGCGTGACATGGGGCGTTACCTCGCGGCGTTGACGGGCGGCGGTGCGAACGAGTTCGGTGCGGTGCTGCCCGCGGACACCATGGGGACGATGTTCGAGCCGCACTACCGACCCGATTCCCGAATACCGGGCATGGGACTTGGATTCTTCCGCGCCGAATTCGGCGGGCGGCGCCTAGTCGAGCACCAGGGGATCCTGACCGGGTTCGACTCCCAGATCTGGGTGGCTCCCGACGCCGGGCTCGGGGTGATGGCGTTCACCAACGGCGCCCACCGCGCGATGCTCTGGCTGCCCGCCGAGACCTCCGACCTGATGCGAACACTGCTCGGCGTCGCCGCCGACCGCGTTCGCGACGACGTGGCTCAGCAGCCTGCCATCTGGAGCGAGCTGTGTGGGAACTACCGGGTCCCGGGAAGGATCACCGATGTTCGCGCCAAGGCGATGGTCGGTGCGGGCCTGCGCGTCGAGGTCCGTCGAGGGCAGCTCGTGCTGCGCGTACTCGGACCGGTGCCCGCGCTGCGCCGGGGCATACCCCTGCGGCCCGACGACCCGGACGACCCGGAGGTCTTCCGCATGGATCTGACCGAATTCGGCCTCGGCAGCGTGCGTGTCGTCTTCGCGCGCTCGCCCCTGTCAGGTGCCACCGCGATGCACCTGGAGGTCACACCGCTCACCGCCCACCGACTCCGGCGGTGATGCGCACCGCCTGCCGAGCGGCACGAAGTGGTTCAGCTGTCGCCGGTCGCGTTGTCGGTGAGAGTGGCGCTGCGACGGCGGAATTCCTCATCATCGATCTCACCGCGGGCGAATCGCTCGGCGAGGATCTGCTGAGGGGTCGACCGGTATCGGGGCACTGGACCGCCCGGCGCCGCGCCGCCCGTGTAGCGGACAACCGCGACGACGCAGGCGATCACCAGCATCCAGACCACGATCGTGCCCACGACCATCAGTCCGAGTCCCCATCCACCCATCCCGGGGCCGTACCACATCATCATCGTCGACACCCCATCGAATTCACATCGGCATCGTCATCGGCGGGCACAGACCCAGGTCCCGCATCCACATCATGATCGTGTGCATGACCTGCATCATCGGGGACATCGCGTCCATCACGTCCACCTTTCCGCTGTGGTGAGAGGGTTTGCTTCCACCATCGCTCGAAAACGGCGGCGTGTGCAGGGCCGGACGACCTCGAACCCGAGTCGCAAAGACCCGCGGGTCAGCTCCCCGGCCTCGCCGCGGTCGACCGGAGTCCCCGTCGCGGCGCTGATCGCCACGGTTCTCGCCGAAGCGCCGCCCGGCGCACCGGACACACCATTCGCCAACTATTGGCCACGGCGGTGTATCGGGCGGTTTCCGAAGGGACCTTCGGCCCTGTGCCGCGCCGTTCGACTCGATGACAATCGAAGCTAGCGAATATTCAGCGACAGGAGTGTCGGCATGAGTATCGGTGACACCGCCATCATCGAGCGCGCCGGTCTCGACGATTTGATCGAGGTGCTGCGCGCCCGCGGATTTCGCGTGATCGGCCCCCGGCTTCGCGATGGCGCGATCGTTCTGGACGACCTCGAATCCGGGCAGGAATTGCCGGTCGGATGGGGGATCGAAAGCTCGCCCGGTCGATATCGGGTGTTCCGCCGTGCGGACGAGGCGGTTTTCGCCCATTCGGCCGGTCCCGGATCGTGGAAGCAGTTTCTGCATCCGCCGCGGCGCAAGGTGTGGCAGACAGGTCCCGACCTGAGCCTGCAAACGCCTGACGAACCACGCGAGCCGCTGGCGTTGCTCGGCGTTCGCGGATGCGATCTCGCGGCGATCGCCGTGCTGTGTCGTGTACTCGACGGAGCCGAGGGTCAGGGGCCTGCGTCCGCCGCCGCGCGGCGAGGGCTGTTCGTGATCGCGGTGAACTGCACCGAACCCGGTGGAGTGTGCTTCTGCGCGTCGATGGGTACCGGGCCCGCCGCAGGCGCGGGCTACGATCTGGCGCTGACCGAACGCATCGACGAGTCCGGGCACCGTTTCCTGGTGGAGGTGGGCAGCGCCGCGGGCGAGGCGATACTGTCCGCACTCGTCACCCGAAGCGCCCCACCCGCCGAGCTGGCCGACGCGCGGGCGGCCGTCACGGCCGCCGCCGACCGGATGGGCCGCGCCATGCCCGATGTCGACGTGCGCGCGGTCATCGCCGAATCCCGTGAGTCACCGCGCTGGGACGAGATCGCGTCGCGCTGCCTTACCTGCGCCAACTGCACGATGGTATGTCCCACCTGCTTCTGCACCAGCACCGAGGATCTCACCGATCTCACCGGCGACCACGCCGAACGCTGGGAGCGCTGGGCGTCCTGCTTCGAACTGGATTTCTCCTACCTGCACGGCGGCAGCGTTCGACGATCCGGCGCCGCACGGTACCGGCAGTGGCTGAGCCACAAGTTGAGCACGTGGTACGACCAGTTCGGCACATCGGGTTGCGTGGGATGCGGACGGTGTATCGCCTGGTGTCCCGCGAGCATCGATTTGACCGTCGAGGTCGCGCGTTTCGCCGCCGACGTCGGGAACCCGCCGTGATCACCGTGGCGGAGCTGGCCCCGTTCGCTCCGCTGTCCGTACTCGACGAGGCCCATCTGGCGAGATTGGCGGAGGTGGGCAGCGAAGCGGCGTACACCGATGGGCAACGTCTCCTGGTGGAAGGCGGGCGCGCCGAACGATGCCTGTTGATCGCACAGGGACAGGTGGTGATCGACGCGCGGGTGCCGGGACGCGGCGAGGTCGTGGTGCAGACGCTCGGAGCAGGTGATCTGCTGGGTTGGTCCTGGCTGGCGCCCCCGTACCGTTGGCATTTCGGAGCACGGGCGGTCGGGCCGGTGCGCGCGATCGAGTTCGACGCCGCGACGCTGACCCGATTCGCCGAAACCGACCCGGAATTCGGCCACGCCCTGACCCGTATGATGCTGACGGCTGTGCTGGATCGGTTGCAGGCCACCAGGGCACGCCTGCTGGACCTCTACGCCGATCCCGTCGAGCCGCACGTGCGGGCGGGTCGATGAACCGCGCCGGTGAGGTCATGCGTCCCTACCGAGTCGTCGCCAGAACTGCGCAGACCGCGGATACCGTCACGTTGCGGTTGCGGCCGATCGTCGCCGCCGCGCCGCGATTCCGGGCCGGGCAGTTCATGATGCTGTATCGCTACGGCATAGGTGAGATCGCGATCTCGATCAGCGGAAATCCCTACGCGCCAGGAGATGTCGTCGAGCACACGGTCCGCGGCGTCGGCGCGGTCAGCCGTGCGGTGTGCGACACCGGTGTCGGTGGAGCTATCGGGGTGAGAGGACCGTTCGGTATCGGGTGGGATATCGAGTCCGCGCGCGGGCGCGATCTGGTCGTGGTCGGTGGCGGGGTGGGACTCGCGCCGCTGCGTCCGGTGGTGTTGGGCGCGTTGGCATGTCGCGAGGACTACCGCAGACTGGTGGTGATCGCGGGGGCTCGCACGCCCGCCGACATCCTGTTCCGGAGCGATCAGGATCGGTGGCGCGCATCGGGCGCGGTCGAGGTGTACCCGACGGTCGACCACCCGGCTCCCGGATGGAACGGCTCGGTCGGATTCGTCACCGAGCCGCTCGCGCGACTCGCTCTCGACGCGTCCCGCACCACCGCGTTCCTGTGCGGCCCGGAGCCGATGATGCGATTCTGCGCGCGGACGCTGCTGCGCAGGGGAGTCGCGGCCACCGACATCCGGGTCTCGTTGGAACGCAATATGCAGTGCGGCGTCGCTCGATGCGGGCACTGTCAACTCGGGCCGCTGCTCCTGTGCCGGGACGGCCCGGTCGTGGACTACCGCGTGGCCGAACCCCTGCTGTCGGTGGCGGAGCTGTGATGGGCACGCCAACGCTCGCGGTCTGGAAATTCACCTCCTGTGACGGTTGTCAGCTCACGCTGCTCGACTGCGAGGACGAGTTGCTCACCCTCGCGGGCCGGGTGCGCATCACCCACTTCGCCGAGGCCACCAGCGTGGACGCGCCGGGACCCTTCGATGTGTCGCTCGTGGAGGGCTCGATCACCACCCCGGACGAACAGCGGCGGATCGTCGACATCCGCGCGCAGTCGCGGGTCCTGGTCGCGATCGGCGCCTGCGCCACGCACGGCGGCATCCAGGCGTTGCGGAACTTCGCCGATGTCGCGGAATTCGCCTCTGTCGTATACGCGAGCCCGCAGCACATCGCGACGCTGTCGACCGCGACGCCGATCAGCGCGCATGTGCGGGTGGATCTCGAGCTGCGCGGGTGCCCGATCGATCGCGGACAACTGGTGCGCACGCTGTGCGCGCTGCTGGACGGACGAGCGCCCGATCTCCCGGACACCAGCGTGTGCACCGAATGCAAGCGGCGTGGGAACACCTGCGTGACCGTCGCCAACGGCACCCCCTGTCTGGGGCCGGTCACCCACGCGGGCTGTGGTGCGCTGTGCCCGACCTACCAGCGCGGCTGCTACGGCTGTTTCGGACCGATGAAGAACCCGAACATCGGTGCGCTGCTGCCTATCCTGCGCGTCAACGGCATGTCGACCGACGCCGTCGACCGCGTGTTCGGCACCTACGCCGCGGCCGCGCCCGAATTCGCCGATCGGAGCCGAGATGAGCAGTCGGATCAGACAATTGACGGTGAGCTCGTTGGCGAGAGTGGAAGGCGAAGGCGGTCTGCGGGTGACGGTCGGTGACGGACGCGTCGACCGCGCGGAGTTGCACATCTACGAGCCGCCGCGCTTCTTCGAGGCATTCCTGCGCGGCCGTGACTACACCGAACCGCCGGACATCACGGCACGAATCTGCGGTATCTGTCCCGTCGCCTACCAGACCAGCGCCTGCAACGCCGTGGAACAGGTGTGCGGCATCGAACTCGATCCGCCGCTGCGCGCCTTGCGGCGTCTGCTGTATTGCGGTGAATGGATAGCCAGCCACACCCTGCACATGCACTTGCTGCACATTCCCGACTTCCTCGGTTATCCGGACGCCATCTCGATGTCGGCCGATCACCGCGAACTCGTCGAGCGCGGCCTGGCGCTGAAGAAGGCAGGCAACACACTGCTCGAGGTCGTCGGCGGCAGGTCGATCCATCCGATCAACATTCGGGTCGGCGGCTTCTATTCGACGCCGACCCGCGCCGCGCTCCGGATCGTCGCCGAAGCACTGCGCCGGGCCCAGGATCACGCCGTGGACACCGCGCTTCGGGTCGGCGAGTTCGAGTTCCCGGACGTGGAGTTCGATCACGATCTGCTCGCCGCGGTCACACCGGACCGATACGCGATCGAGGACGGCGATCTGTGCACCAGCACCGGAAAAGCATTCCCGCCGTCGGCATTCGGCGAGCACGTGACCGAACACCAGGTTCCGCACTCGACCGCGTTGCACGCCCGACTCGACGGCGAGCGCTACCTCACCGGCCCGCTGGCCCGCTACTCGCTGAATTCCCACTCGCTGTCCCCGTTCGCTCGCGAGGTGGCCGCACGGGTCGGTCTCGGCGTGCGCTGCCGCAATCCGTACCGCAGCATTCTCGTGCGTGCGGTGGAAGTCGTGTACGCGGTCGAGGAGGCGCTGCGGCTCATCGAGGAATACGAGCCGCCCGCGCGAGCCTCGGTGCCGGTATCCCCGCGGGCGGGCATCGGGCACGGAATCAGCGAGGCGCCGCGAGGGCTGCTGTATCACCGCTACGAACTCGACGCCGACGGCATCGTCCGCGCCGCCGACATCGTCGCGCCCACCGCGCAGAACCAGCCCGCGATCGAAGAAGACCTCCGTCGAGTGGTCGCCGAGCACCTCCATTTGGACGATGCCGCGCTCACCACACTGTGCGAACGCACGATCCGCAACTACGACCCGTGCATCTCCTGCTCGGCGCATTTCCTCGACCTGGAGGTGGTCGGCCGATGATCGGCGCGCGCATCGTCGTGATCGGTGTCGGCAACGAGTTCCGTCGAGACGACGGGGTCGGGCCGGTGGTCGCCGCACGCGTGGCGGAACTCGCCGCACCGGAGGTGCGGGTGAGCCGATGTGACGGGGAGCCCACCGCGTTGCTCGACATGTGGTCCGGCACCGACGCGGCTGTCCTCATCGACGCCGTGGTCTGTGCCCCGTCGAGTCCCGGACGTGTGTGGCGCACCCAGGCAGGCGGTCTGCCCGGTCGTGGCCACACCGGCAATTCCCATGCGATCGGCATAGCGGAGGCGGTGTCGCTGGGACGTGTCCTCGGGCGGCTGCCGCGAGACCTCGTCGTCGTCGCGGTCGAGGCGGAGCGACTGGACTACGGCGTCGGCCTCTCCGAACCGGTGTCGCGCGCGATACCCGAGGCGATCGACACCGTGTTGGCCGAACTCGTGCGGCTCGGTCGCCCATCGACACGGTGACGATCCGCCCGATCGCATACTGATCGGCGAATTTCGGGGTGGCCCGCGGCCACGTCAGGTATCTCCGACGCGATCGGTGACGGTGCGCTCCGCGTCGTCGGTGATGAAGTCGACACAGGATCGAATGGTGGCCAGCCGCGGGTATTCGCTCTCCTCGATCCGACGACTCGCGGCCGAGAGGCGTTCGACGAAGGTCAGAAAGTCGATGGAGTCGAGTTCCAGCGTGCTGCGCAAAGCGACGTCGACGCCGAGGGTCTCGATCTCGGCCTGCGGGGCGAATCCGCGCAGTGCGGCGCGCACGATGTCCTCCGCGGCCGCGCGTGAGGTGGCTCTACTGGTCATGATTCACAACTCCTCGGGACGTTGGAGCAGGTCGGAGATGGTGTTGAGGTAGCGGGCGCCGGTGGCGCCGTCGCTGGCGCGGTGGTCGGCCGACAGCGTCGCGCACACCTGAGGACGGATGCCGAGCATGCCGTCGACCGCGCAGGGACGCTCGGTCACCGCGCCGAATCCGACGATGGCGACCTGCGGTACGGCGATGACACCGAAGACCGAATCGACACCGAGATCACCGAGGTTGGTGACGGTGATCGTGGCCGGGACGGTGTCGGCGGAGCGTAGCCGCGCCGCGCGGGCACGGGTGACGACCTCGCGCAGTGCGCGCATCATGGCAGCCGGGTCCAAGGTGTCGGCGTCGGGAATGGTCGGCAGCACGATGCCCTCGCGGGTGGACACCACGACCCCCAGGTGCACAGCCGTCGCGGGCCGGAATGCGTCGTCGACCCAGTGCCCGTTGGATTCCGGAACTCGTTTCGCGGCGCGGGCCGCGGCGCACAACAGCAGTGCGGAAGTGAGCACGCGTTCGGGCACCGGGACCTGTCGATTCCTTTCGCGGAGTAGGCGCACCGCGGCGTCCAGATCGATTGTGCTCGACAGGTAGTAGTGCGGAACGGACTGTTTCGAACGAGCCATGGCCGTCGCGATGGCTGTGCGTACGGCGCCGGGATCGTGCCGATGTGTCCGCGCGGTGTCGGTCGGCGGTGCGCTGTCCCGTGACGGGCGATGCTGGTCGGGCCGTGTCCGGACGGTCGGCTCGCTGTCCGCGGGGCGGAGGTCGCGCGCTCTGAGCGCCGCGTCCGGGTGTGTCGCGGTGAGCTCCGCGAGGTCGATTCCGGAATCGGCGGCCAGTCGCCGCGCGTAACCGGAAGCCCGCGTGAACTCCGTCGATCGGACGCGCCGCTCGCGGGAGTCGTGAGCACCGGAGTCTCGACCGGTGGATGGTTCGCCGACCGCGGCGACGACTTCGGCGTTCGGCCGGTCCGGCGATGACCGCGCACCGACCGCACGGGCGATATCGGCGCGCACGATCCGCCCTTCCGGTCCGGATCCGTGCACCCGGGCTAGATCCAGACCCGCTTCCTCGGCCAGGCGTCGGATCAGCGGGGTAGCGCGTATCGCGGACTTCGGCGCGCGGGTCGGATGCGGTGCGTCCACGCCCGCGTCGATCGTCGCCAGGGGAGTGCCCACAGGCACGGTCGCGCCTTCGGGAACCAGCAGTGAGCCGATGACGCCGTCATCGAAGCTTTCGATCTCGATGGCCGCTTTCGTGGTGTCCACCTCGGCGAGGATGTCTCCGCTGTGCACCGTGTCGCCGGGCTGGACCAACCATCGCAACACCGTGCCCTCGGTCATGTCGGCGCCCAGCGAGGGCATGCGGAACTCGACCATGTCAGCTCACCGTCCGTCGAATCGCATCGATGACATCGTCGGGCCCCGGCAAAGCGGCGTCCTCGAGTTGCTTGGCGTACGGAACGGGGACCTCCGCGGCGCAGACCCGCGCGATCGGCGCGTCGAGGTCGAAGTAGGCGTGTTCGGCGGCGCGCGCGGCGATTTCGGCGGCGATTCCCACGCTGCGCCATCCTTCGTCGACGATGACGAGGCGGTGGGTCCTTGCGATCGACTCGAGCACGGTGCGTTCGTCCAACGGGCGTAGACACCGCAGGTCGATGATCTCCGCCGAGATGTGATCGTCGTCCAGTCGCTCGGCCGCCGCGGTGGCCACAGGTAGTGACCCGCCGTAGGCGACCACGGTGACATCGGTGCCCGGCCTGCGCACGACAGCATGGTCGATATCGACGGGGCCCGCGTCCGGCGGCAGTTCGGCCTCGGCGCCGTACAGGGCGATGGGCTCGAACAAGACCACCGGGTCCGGGCTCTGCAAGGCGGTCCACAGCATCCCGCGCGCGTCGGCGACGGTCGCCGCCGACACCACGCGAAGGCCCGGAATGTGGGCATAGAAATTCTCCAGGCTGTGGGAATGCTGTGCCGCCAGCTGTCTGCCCGCACCGGTCGCCATGCGAATGACCAGCGGCACCGCGAGCTGACCGGCGGACATGTGGCGTAGCGTCGCCGCGTTGTTCAGGATCTGATCGAGAGCAAGCAGGCTGAAATTGACGGTCATGACCTCGACGATCGGGCGTAACCCACCGAGCGCGGCTCCGATACCCGCGCCGACGAACGCCGATTCGCTCAGCGGTGTGTCACGGATACGCTCCGGTCCGAATTCCTCGAGCAGGCCGCGACTCACACCGAAGCAGCCGCCGTAGGCGCCGACGTCCTCGCCCATGAGGAAGGCGCGTTCGTCGCGGAGCAGCGCCTCGCGCAACGCTTCTCGGACGGCCTCTCGATAGCTGGTCATGATGTTTCCGCGTAGAGGTGTCGAGTCAGGTCGGCGACGGGTTCGAGCGGTCCGTTCTCGGCCGAGGTGACGGCCTCGTCGAGTTCGGTCTCGATCGCGGTTCTCCAGTCGTGACAATCGGTCTCGGTGCATGCGCCGGAGTCGAGGAGGGCCCGGGTGAGTATCGGGATGGGGTCGCGCGCTCGCCACCGCTCGATCTCGGCCTTGTCCCGGTATCGATCGGCGTCGTAGAGGGAGTGCGCGCGGAAACGGTAGGTCCGCATCTCGAGCAGACACGGTCCGCCGCCGCCGCGGATGGACTGCACCGCTCGCCGGGTGGCCGAGGCCACCGCTTCCGCGTCCATACCGTCCACGGGCCAGGCGGCCAGGCCGTAACTCGCGGCGCGCAATGCCAAGTCGGTGGCCGCGTGCTCGCGCGCCAGGGCGGTGCCCATGGCGTAACGATTGTTCTCGCAGGCGAACAGGATCGGCAGATGCCACAGTGCGGCGAGGTTGAGGCATTCGTGGAATTCGCCCTCGGCGACGGCGCCGTCACCGAAGAGACAGACCGTCACCGCCGAGGATCGGCGCAGTGCGTCCGCCAGGGCCAAACCGACGGCAAGGGGCAGACCGCCGCCCACGATGGCGTTTCCCCCGTAGAAGCGACGCTGCGCGTCGAACAGATGCATCGATCCGCCTCGTCCACCGCTGCATCCGTTGGTGCGCCCGTACATCTCCGCCATCAGCGCTGCGGTCGGGATACCGCGCGCCAAGGCGTGCCCGTGCTCTCGATAGGTCGAGACGACCGAATCCTCGGGGCCGATCTCGTGGAACAGGCCCGCGGCCACGGCCTCCTCACCGATGTAGAGATGCAGGAAACCGCGGATCTTCTCCGCGCTGTAGAGCCGGACGCACCGTTCCTCGAACCCACGGATGCGCATCATCTGGCGCAACAATGCGATCCGTTCCGCATCGGTCACACTCACGACGCACCGCCTTCGAGGGCGGACACGTCGCCTTCGGGCAGACCCAGCTCGCGCGCTTTCAGCAAGCGGCGCATGACTTTGCCGCTTCGGGTGTGCGGCAGACTGTCGGCGAAGGTTATCTGTCTGGGCGCGACCGACCCGAGTGATCGACGGCCGAAAGCGAGCAACTCCGTCCGCAACTCCTCGGTCGGCCGGTATCCCGGAAGCAGCGTGACGAACGCCTTGACCACCTCGCCTGCCACCGGATCGGGGGTGCCGATCGCGCCCGCCTCGGCAACCGCCGGATGTGCCATGAGCGCACTTTCGACTTCGAAGGGGCCGATGAGGTGCCCGGCGGATTCGATCACGTCGTCGGCGCGGCCGACGAACCAGTAATAGCCGTCCGCGTCGCGTCGGGCGAGATCGCCGGAGAGGTACCAGCCGTGGGCGAACGCGCGTTCGTATCGCTCGTGGTCGTTCCAGTAGTCACGGAACATCGACGGCCAGCCCGCGCGTATCGCCAGCTCGCCGACTTCGTCGGTGTCCGCGGGCCGAACGGCTCCATCGCCGTCGACGGCAACCTTTCCATTGGCGCCGCGTCGCAGCACGGTGGCCTCGATTCCCGGCAGTGGCCTGCCCATCGAACCCGGTCGCACCTGCTCGGCGGCGAAATTGGCGATCATGATCGCGCCGGTTTCGGTCTGCCACCAGTTGTCGTGCACCGGCCTGCCGAGCACGCGTTCGCCCCACACCACGATCTCGGGGTTGAGTGGTTCGCCGACTCCGGCCACGAACCGCAGGTTCGACAAATCGGTGTGCGGGGGAAGTCGATCATCTCCGCGCATCAGCATGCGCAAGGCCGTCGGGGAGGTGTACCAGACCGAGACTCGTTCGGCGGTCAGGATGTCGTACCAGCGCTGGGCGCTGAACTCGGCTTCGTCGCTGATCACGGTGGCGCCGAGGCACAGCGGGGCGATCACGCCGTAGGACATTCCGGTGACCCACCCCGGATCCGCGGTACACCAGAAGCGGTCGCCCGCACGCAGATCGAGCGCGTATCGGGCGCTGACCCGGTGCGCGAGCACCGCGCCGTGCACATGGACGGCGCCTTTCGGCCTACCCGTCGTGCCGCTCGTGAAATGCAACAGCGCAGGCTCGTCGGCGTCGGTGTGCTCGACGGGGAAGGTTTCCGACATCGACGCCATCGCCTGCGACAGGTCGATCAGGCCGCCGCCGCGTTCGGGTCCGAGGTCGTCGGTGACGAGGACATTGCGCAACTCGGGCACCGCGTCGCGATGCGGCGCCACTTTGCGGCGGTAGAACTCGGTGGTGGTCACCAGGGTCGTTGCCCCGGAGATCTCGAGGCGTTGGCGGACCGGTTCGGGACCGAACGCCGAGAAGAGCGGCGATACCACGCAACCGGCTTTCCACGCGCCGAGCGCCGCGACGTACAGCTGCGGGGTTCGGCCCAGCAGCAGGCAGATCCGCTCGCCGCGCCGCACACCCAGCGACCGGAGTACTCCCGCGAACCTGTTGCTCAGGGCGGCGAGGTCGGCGTAGGTGAGTTCGATTCCGTCGCCCGTCGCGCTGAGCCAGCGCAACGCCGTGGTGTGGGCCGTCGAGGTATCCAGATGCCGGTCGACCGCCTCGTGGGCGATGTTCACCGCGCCTCCCGGCAGCCCCGACAATGCCGATCGCGCTGCTTCCCAGTCGAATCCGCTACACGTGAAGTCGTAGTCGGTCATGGCGCTGCGAGCGCGCTCCGATGGCGACTTCTCGATCGTTTCCCATATCAACGGCTCGAACGGGGTGGTTCGAGCGTTCGTATCGGTCATATCGGCCTCCGCGGTTTCCCGTGACAACCGTCGTGGGGTGTCGGGGGAGTATGCAGGTGGTACGAATGTCGCAGGCCCGGAGTCCCTCGGCGTTCGATCGTCGAGGGACTGGGCGCCGATCATCCTCGCGGGCTCATTCGCCCGCTTTGACCTCGATCTTCTTCGCGGTCGGCTTCGCTTCCGTCATCGGTACCGTGACGGTAAGAATGCCTTTGGCGTATTCGGCGTCGACACCGTCTTCCACGGCGCCCGGGGGGAGGGCGACGGTACGCACGAAGGAGCCGTAACCGAACTCGGAGCGGCCGTTCTCCTCTTTCTGCACGCTGCGCTCGGCCCGGATGGTCAGATGCCCGTCGGCGACGGTGACCTCGAGATCCTCGGCCGGATCGATTCCGGGAATTTCGGCGCGCACGGTGTAGTGGCCGTCATCGAGGGCGTCCTCCAACCGGATCGTATGGAAGTTGAACATCGGCGTCAGCGTGCCGACGGGAGTGAACGCGTTCCACAGGTCGGTGAAATCCGGCAGCAGCGATCCGTGGGAACGATGAACAGGGAGCAGACTCATGAAATTCTCCTCGTGTCGACTATGCGTTTACTCTCGTAATTCCACTCCGATGAAAGAAGACGGTGTAGGGGCTTCGGGGCGTTGTGGTGAGGGCTGAAGTCCTCGGCGACGAGGGCGGGCGGTCCTTACTACAGGCCCTATCGGTCGGTAGTCGCCGAATTTCCCGCGTCGACCCGAATCGCTTGTCGGACTCGGCGGCCTTCCGATCCAGAAAATGGCCCCTCATCGCCCCTCAGGAACATGAGCTCCGGCCGGGAATTCGGCGCGAGGAACGGTGACGACGGCCTCCGGCAGCACCGCGAATGCGCGGGAGAACCGGCCATGAGTGCGCGCAGAGACCCCGCGAAGGCGGGTACTTCGAGCGGATCGATGTCGGCGGTACCCGCCATGCCGCGTCACAGCGGATTCAGGCGGAGACGATGAGGTGTTCCTCGTCCTCGCCGACGCTCACCTGGACCAGGTCGCCGTCGGTGACTTCACCGGCGAGCAGTTGTTTGGCGAGGGTGTCGCCGATGGACTGTTGGATCAGTCTGCGCAGCGGACGCGCGCCGTAGACCGGGTCGTAGCCGCGTACCGCGAGCCAGAACCGCGCCGAGTCGCTGACGTCCAACTTCA
>NZ_JADMLG010000029.1 GCF_015674855.1 Nocardia bovistercoris
GGTGCGTCAGTCGGAGCGTTACGGTGTGCCCGCGCATTTGTTGTTGCATCGTGCGGGTCAGCGGAAGTTGATCGGTGGTCAGGAAGATCAACTGGTCGACATCGCCCTCGAAATCCAACGAGAACAACAATCCGCCAAGAATTGATTCATGCCGTGGAAGTACGCTCGAGCACACACTCGTCGACCACGTAGACAATAGAAAACGATCGCGCCCGAGGTCAGACCTTGTCGACCTCGGGTAGGCCCACGGAGAGTCTTGCGGCCGCTACGGCAGCTATCCGCACCTCGTCGCACGCAGGTTGCCGGATCACTCGCTACCCGGTATTCGTCGCGTGTACAGCTCGCGATGGGATGCTGCCCGAGCCGGATGCCCTTGCCCTGATCCTCCGATTCATTTCAAGTCGTCGGGCAGCAGGCGGAAGTGGGTGTGTTCGCGAGTAAGTGGGTGAATGGCTCGGAAGTCGCGGCGATCCAATGTCAGGATTATCTCGGTCTGATACTCGGCGGCCAAGCACACGTTGAACGCATCGGCCATGTCGAGATCCAAACCCCGGTAGCCATCTTTGACATGGCGGGCTGCCTTGATATGAGGCATGACATCGGCGAGCGTGAATCGTATCCGGTCGACCTGGTCGAAAATAAACGCCAGCACTGTATCTCGAGCCCTTGGTCCGAAGCGTGCTTTGGCGAGGTGATCGACCTCGGCGAGCACCAATGGCGAGACCACCACGAGGCTGGCGTCGCTGAGCACGGAGCGGCAGGCTTCCGATTCCGCGCCTTTGGCGAACGCCTCGATGATCCCCGACGTGTCACCGATCACTATCACCGGTAGCGAGTTCCTTCCGCGACCGCACGCGTCACCTCGTCGGCGACCGGGGCGTCGGTCTCGTCGAAGGTCGGGAACTCCATGTCATCGGCCCAGACGCGGGTACTCATCGCCGCGAGATGAATGCCGTGTCGAATGATCTCCGCTTCGGAGACGCCTCGCTTGGCCGCTGCTTCCTTGATCAAAGCCAAATCGGCGGGGTCGGCGTAGACGTTGGTCCGTTGAAGCGACATGTACCAATGTTAACACATGTACTACCATGTGTACCATCTTGTCCGTCCGCCGTGCCTGCGAGAATGAGCCCCTCGACCCCAGCGCAGAACTGAACCGCCGCCTCGCGTGAGCACTCCACCGGGATGGATCCGCGTTGGCGACATGTCTGGCGTATGTGTCGCAGCTGCGCTCTACGTCTGCGGCTCTACGTCTGCGCGGGAGCCTCGCGGTCGCGATGTCGTCCAAACGGGGCGAGTGCGAGAGAGGCTGACGTCACTGGGATTTCACCGTGGGGCGGACCACTGCTGGTAGACCGCCGATCACTCCGTCACGGTCGAGTTCGGCGATCTCGTCGGCGGTGTATCCCAGTGCGGTGAGCACTTCGGTGTTGTGTTGGCCCAGGAGGGGAGCGTGGGTGCGGTGGTATTGCTCCGGTCTGGTGGAGAAGCGGGCGGGGACGGTGCTGTGGTGGGCGGTGTCGAAGGCCGGGTGGGAGAGGGGTTCGAAGAAGCCTCTGGATCGGAGTTGGGGGAGGTCGACCTGATGGTGGGGCTGTAGGACCTCGGCTACGGGGACGCCTGCGTCCCAGAGGGTTCGGATGATGTCGGCGGGGGTGCGGTCGGCGCACCAGGCGGCGAGTTCGGTGTCGATGTCGTCGTGGCGGCGGCGTCGGCCCGCGGCGTCGGCTAGATCGGGGTCGTGGGCCCAATTCGGGTCGCCGAGGGCGGCGCGGAGGGCGGTCCATTGGTCGTCGGTGGCGACGGCTATGGCCACCCAGCGGTCGGGGCGCCCGAATTCATCCAGACCGGCTGCGCGGTAGAGGTTTTGGGGGGCGGCGGTGGGGCCTCGGTTGCCGTCGCGTTCGAGTTGGGCGCCGTAGGCGGAGTATTCGATGACTTGTTCGGCGGTGACGTTGAGGGCGGCTTCGACCATCGCCGCTTCGATCAGTACGCCGCGGCCGGTTTTGCGGCGGTGTTCCAGGGCGAGGAGTAGGGCGTTGAGGGCGTGTACGCCCGCGTTGGGGTCGCCGATGGAGTAGGGCTCGATGGGGTTCCGGTCGGTGTGGCCGGTGAGCCAGGTCAGGCCGGAGGTGTCTTCGATGACGTAGGCGAAGGCGGGGTTGTCGCGCCACGGGCCGTTGAGGCCGAATCCTGGCATGCGGACCATGATCGCGTCGGGGCGGATGGCTTCGACTTCGGAATGGCTCAGGCCGATTTGTTCGAGGACGCGCGGGGTGTAGTTCTCGACCACCACGTCGCAGGTGGCGACGAGTTTGTGCAGCAGGTCGCGGCCGCGTTCGTCGCGGAAGTCGACGGTGATGCTCTTCTTGTTGGTGTTGAGTCCGGAGAAGATCGGGGATTTCTCCCACCATTGGTCTTCGGAGGCGGGCACGCCCGCGATGAGGCGGGTGCCGTCGGGTCTGCCCGCGGATTCGACGTGGATGACTTCCGCGCCGAGCATGGCGAGGTAGTGGGTGCACGACGGTCCGGCCCAGAATGTCGTCATGTCGAGTACGCGTATGCCGCGGAACGGAAGTGGGTCCGGAACACCGGATTCAGAGCGCGGCGTAGCGGAAGGCGGTGCGGCGCGCAGTGTCTCGGTGTGTTCGCCGAGTCGCGGGGCGGGTTCGGGGGCGCGCAGCAGCGGTGGTTCGGTGCGGAAGGGGGCGCCGGGCTGGACGAATCCGTCGCGCGGGTTGGTGGTGAAGAAGTCGCGGTCGATGAAATGGTCCATGGTGGTGGCGTTGGCGCCGTTCACCACCGGGCCGTTCGGGATGCGGAAGGCGGAGGCGATGTCGCGGATCACGTCGACCGGTTGGTCGGCCAGCCAGGCGAAGATTTCCGGGGCTTTGTCGGTGGCGCGCTGCGTGATCGATGGCGCGATGCCTTCGTCGATCCATTCCGCGTGCCCCACCATCGCGCACAGGTCGAACCACTGTTGCGCGGTGCCGCAGCCGAGCGCGACCATGCCGTCGGCCGCGGTGGCGACGCCGGGCACGCTGAGCCGCCGTTCGGTGCGGAAAGGCCGGCCGAGCCCCTCGAAGAAGGACACGGGATAGTAGGTGAGCCCGAGGATTTGGGTTTCCAGGATCGCCAGGTCCACCAGTTCGCCCGCGCCGCTTCCCGCGGTGCGCAGTCGTGAGGTGAGGGTGGCGGCGCTGGCGTAGGCGCCCGCGAACCATTCGCCGATCCGGCCGCCGATGTGCACGGGCGCGCGGTCGGGGGCGCCGCGGCCGAGGCCGACGATGCCGCCGGACCAGGCTTGCAGGGTGAATTCGGTGGCGGCGCGTCCAGCCCACGGGCCTTCGAGGCCGAATGGTGTGATCGCGGTGACCACAAGATGGGGGTGGGTGCGGCGCAACGCGTCGGGGCGGTAGCGCGGGTCTTCGCTGAGTCGCGAATCCGGCGACCACACGGCGATATCGGCGGCCGCGAGCAGCGTGTCGAGCAGGTCGGCGTCGGCCGCGTCGGCGGGATCGACGACGACGCTCTGCTTCGAGCAGGCCAGGAAGGCGAACAGCGCGCCGTCGGCGTCGGGGGCGAGCCCGGCGCCGGAGGCCGTCCAGCGCCGCAGCGGATCACCTTCCGGCGCTTCGACTTTCACGACTTCCGCGCCGCCGTCGGCGAGCATCTTCGTGCAGTAGCCTCCGGCGATCCCGGAGGACAGGTCGATCACCGTGCAGCCGTGCAGCGGCAGCGCGGCCTGCGATCCCGCGCGCGGTTTTCCCGATACCATCTCGTCCCCGTTCGTCCGCTGTCAGCTCTGCTTCCGGCGACCGGACTTGCTCAACCGGAAATCGGGCGGGAATTTCGCGTCGTTGTCTTTCACGGCGTTGTTCAGGCCGTTGTCGAAAGCGTTCCCCAGGGTGAGTTCGTCGTCGTCGACGTGGATGCGACCGCCCATGGATTCGAAGAATCCGCTGAGCAGGCTGCCCATATATTCGCCCTGGTGCTGTTTCATGACCTCGAAGAAGATCTTCTGCATGAACACGGTGTCGGTGGGCCGGTTGCGCGCGCACGCCTCGGCGTATTTCTGGGTCTCGGCCTCGAGATCCTCGCGCGGGACCACCTTGTTCAGGAAGTTGCACTGGAACATTTCGTCGGCGGTGAAAGCCCTACCGGTGAAGACCATTTCCTGGAAGCGCCGCATGCCCATGGTCTGCGCCCAGGTCCACATGCGTGGTCCCCAGCCGTAGTAGCGGAAGGACGGGTGGCCGAAAAGGGCGTCGGTGGAGGAGATCACCAGGTCGGCGTCGGCGGCCTGGTAGAAATGCCAGCCGTAGCAGTAGCCTTTGGTCTCGACGATGCTGATCTTCTTGAATTCCTGCAGGCTGCGGCAGCCCGCTTGCGCGTTGGCATACCACTGGCTGATGGTGGCGCCGTGCCGGAAGGAATCCTTCGGCGGGTAGGTGACTTCGTCCTCGCCGATCTTGTATTCGGCCAGCCGCGGCCCTTGCGACGGCGAATTCTGGACCTCCATGAATTCGGGCAGGTCCGCGCCGCTGCCGAAATCGCTGCCCGCGCCGCGCACCACGAGCACTTTGACGTCGTCATCGACGCTCGCGCGGTGCAGTAGGTCTGCGTAGCGCAGGCGCGCGGCGATCGTGGGGGCGTTCAGGAATTCGGGCCGGTTGAAGGTGATCGTGGCGATCCGGGTTTCGCGGTTCTTCTCGTAGAGGATGATCTCCTCGGCCGATGGCTGTTCGGTTCCGGACATGGGGCGGGCTCCTTGGCCAGTTGTGCGATGGTGCGACGGCGCGGCGCCGTCCGGTCCGGTGCGGGAGATGAGAAAGGGGCGCGGACACAGCGAGAGTCGTTGTGTCCGCGCCCGATTCGTCAGTGCGGCCAGTGCGGCGCCGAGGTGAGGACTTCGTGTCCGTCGTCGGTGATCAGGACCGCGTCACGGCTGAACACCGCGCCGACGCCCTCTTCCCACACGTAGGCGGTGACGCCGAGCACCATGCCGGGCTCGAGTCGTTCCGCCGCCGCGGTTTCCGGCAGCAGCGGGGACACGACCGGCGGGTCGAAGCCCATGCCGAGGCCGCGAGCGACCGGCATCGGCGGCAGCGCCACACCGGAATTCTCGTAGGCGGCAAGCAGATCCGAAGTCGCCGCACCCGGCTTGCACGCGTCGACCAGTCGCGACCACAGTTCGTCGCGGCGGCGGTACACCGCGCGCGCGGCGTCGGTGCCTTCGCCGACCTGCCAGGTGCGTCCGACCTCGCCGATGTATCCGTCGCCGAGCACACCCGCGGAGAAGGCGACCAGATCACCGGACTGCGCGCGCCGATCCTCGCCCGCGCGCCGCCACGGATGCGTCCTCGAGGTCACCCACACCGAGTCCTGCGACGCGGGCGTGCTCACCCCGCCCGCGGCCATCGCCTCGAGCAGGATCCCGATCAGCGTCTGTTCGGGCACGCCCGGAGCCAGTCGCGCCACCGCGGCCGCGACACCGGCCTCGGCGATGCCGAGCGCACCGCGCAGCGTCGACACCTCTTCCGCCGTCTTGATCCGGCGGGCGGCGCGCATCGCGAGTTCGCCGTCGACGAATTCGGCGTTCGGGAACGCCAGCGGCAGCAGTTTCGCGAAGGTCGGCGACAGCGCGTCGGTGCCGACCCGCCGCGCGGTGCTCGCGCCCGCGATGGACTGGAGCGCGGCGATGGTGTTCATCGGATTCCACGCGATCCCGTAGAGGTTGTCGTGCGGAATGTCTTCCGGCACACCCTCGTCCCAGGTGCTGAGCAGGTGCACCGACCCGCTCTCGCGCACCACCGTGGCGACGGGCCCGAACGGGCGGGTGCCCGCCACCCACAGCTGCGGCGCGCCCGCGACGTAGCGGGCGTTGGCCTGGCGGCCGAGGACCAGGATGTCCAGATCATGGGCTTGCATCTGTGCCAGTGCGCGATCGCGCCGCCCATGCCGCAGGGCGCGATCGTCAGGCAGGATCTCAGTTCCCATAGGGCGCATAGGGGTAGTCGGTGAGGGCAGTCCAGCCCCCCTCGTTGATCACGATAATCTCCTCGCTGCGATATCCGCCGGTGCCGTCCTCCCAGACGACCGGCTCGAGAACCAGCACCATGCCGGGTTCGAAGACGAAGTTCTCGTCGTACTCGTCGCCGAGATCGGTTCCGATCATGGGCATTTCGGCCGCGCTGACGCCGATGCCGTGACCGAGGTAGAAGTGCGGCAGCCACGGCTTCGCGCCGCCGTTGGCCCGGATCGCGGCGCGGGTGAGGTCCGCGGCGGTGGCGCCCGCCTTCGCGACATCCAGTACGGCGGTGATGATTTCGCGCCACTGCTGGAACTGGTACTGCTGCCTGGCATTCGGCTTGTCGCCGACGATCCAGGTGCGGCCGAAGTCCGAGCAGTAGCCGCCGTAGGTGATGCTCACGTCGGTCCAGAGCACGTCACCGGTTTCGAGCTCGCGCTCGGTGGTGAGCAGCGGCAGGGCGAGGTCGCCGTGTGTCGTCCACACGCCCTCGGCCTTGGTGGACGGCATGACCTGCCAGATCGCGTCGAGCATATTGGCGGTCGCGCCCAGTTCGAAGGCCCGCCGCACGAAGCTCGCGGACAGGTCGATCTGCCTGCCGCCGGGCCGCAGACCGGCTTGCACGTCGCGCACGGCCTGTTCGGTGATGCGGTTGGCGATGCGCATGCACGCGATCTCGTCGGGGGTCTTGACCAGCTTCGCCGGGCCGACCACGGCCGCGGCGTCGGTGGGCGCGCCCGCGGGGAACAGCGCCGAGGCCGCGCGCAGCATGGCGCCGGTGCTCTCGTCCACCGCGACGGTCGATCCCGCCGGGATCAGTTCGGCCAGCTTGCGCGTGAAATCCCGGACGCCCTCGTCGAATTCGAGGTAGACGGGGCCGTGCAGGTGGTCGGCGGGCAGATCCGATTCGGTGGATGCGCCCTCGCGGAACGGCATGAACAGGTGTGGCCACGGATCACCGGCGACCACGACCGCGACCGGCCGCTCGACGTGGGAGAGCCCGGCGTCGTTGAGGGGCCAGCTGGCTCCGGTCGCGTAGGCGACGTTGCTGTTGTTCAGCAGGACCAGGGCGTCGACACCTTGGGCGGCCATGGCCGCCCGCAGGCGCGCCCCGGTCTCGCGCCGCATGCGGGCGCGGTCCGGGACCTCGGGGATGTCGAGGACCGACGTACCCGAGGGTGCTGTGGAAGTCATCGAAACGCTGTCTCCTTCTTCGGATACGGCACGGTCAGACGCCGAGGAAGTCCTTGATGTTGCCGCTCACGATCTTGGCGGCGTCGACGGGCCCGACGGCCTCGACGACGGTGGCCAGCGACTTCTCCGAGTAGCCGAAGGTGCTCTCGTTGTGCGGGTAGTCCGAGGACCACATGACGCGGTCGCGCCCGATCTGGTCGATCAGCGACAGCCCGAGCGGGTCGACCATGAACGAGGCGCGCATGTGGTTGTCCCAGTAGTAGCGGACGTCGTGCTCGACGGGGCGGTTGAGCATGTGCTGGAAGGATGCGAGCAGGTGCTCGGCGTCCTGGATGGCGGCCGGGACCCAGTTGATGCCGCCTTCGAACCAGCCGATCTGCAGGCCGGGGTGGCGGTCGAGGATCCCGCTGAAGATGTACTTGGAGAACACTTCTCGGAACGGCGCGACATTGTGCATCATGCCGACGATGACGCTGTTGAATTCGCACGGCGCCGACAGCGGCGATTCGCCGATGTGGTGCGAGACCGGGATACCCGACTCCTCGATGGCTTCCCAGACCGGGATCATCGCGGCACTGCCGTAGTCGATGACGTTGCCGTCGTCGTCCTTGCCCGCCGACAGCGGCAGCAGGAAGGTCTTGAGGCCGAGGGATTTCAGTTCGGTGAGGGTGCGCCGCGCGCCGTCGCCGTCCCACCAGTTGATGAGTCCGACGCCGTAGAACGCGCCGTCGGACTGCGCCTGCAATTCGGCGATGTAGGCGTTGTAGGTGCGGAAGCAGAGTTCGCGAATCGCCTTGTCCGGGTAGAAGAGCAGGGCGAGCAGTGCGTTGGGGAAGGCGAGTTCCTTGGCGATGCCGTCGGCGCGCAGGTCGGCGGTGCGGGCCGCGAGATTGTTGCTGCCCGATCCCTCCAGCGGGTCGTACTGCATCAGGACGTGGCTGAAATCGCCGGGCAGGAAGGACTTTCCCTTGCGGCCCATCTGGAAGGCGCCTTCCTCGTACCACACCCGTGGCGCCTTGTCCTTGAGGTCCTCGGGGAAGCGCTCGAAGAAGATGTCCTCCGCGAGGGAGATGTGGTTGTCGGCGGAGAACACTTCGGTGCCCGCGGGCAGGCCGAGTGTGCCTTCCGCTTGTCCGCGCCGGTCCTTGGGCGGCGCGAAGCCGCCGGGCGGGTACAACGAAGTGCTGCTGGTCGGGACCGACATTGTGACCCTCCATGGATCTGCGGTTGGGACTGTGCGTCACGTCAGCGCGGCACGAGTCCGCCCCGGCGCGCCCGTCCGCCGCGGCTGGTCGGTGCGCTCGGCCGCCGGGACGGCCTGCGCGGGGCGCCGGTTCCTACCCGTGCCGCGGCGGCGCACTCGGTGTTGCCGCCTCTGACACGGGAATGACATTACCACGTGTGGAGAGTCATAGTTACAGACTGTGTCGAATTTGCTGCGCAAATACCCCGATTATCAGCGAGAATGATGTTTCCGCTATGTGGAAACGCGTGCGGGTTTCGTTCTCCTCGTGGCTCGTATCGTGCTCGGAATCGGGCATTTGCCCATGCCGTTCCCTTCGGGTTCGGGCGGCGCGGTCGGCTGGATTCGGACGGTTTTCGTGAGACCCTTGTCACACGTTTCTAACCGACCTACTGTGTGTTCACTAGGTTTGAACGGAAATGGAGACCTCATGGCCGCTCGCACGCTCGACCCGCACGAAGTCGAACGGACCGCGCCGCACGCGTCGGGGGAGGCGATGCGGTATCAGCTCGACGTCGTCGCGCACAGTGTCATCGATGTGGTCGAACACGCGGGCGGATGGATCTTCGACCGCGCCGTCGCGGGCTGGGAGGTCACGGTCCTGGTCACCGGCAGGCCCGACCCGCGCCCGCTGCGCATCCTCGGCGCCGAAGTCCTCGATCTGGAAACCGTGCTCGCCGCGCGCGGCCAGGGTCGCCGTCCGCACGCGGTCGCCATCGCCGCCGACGTGTGCGAACGGAATTCACGCGCCCACGCCGGACTGCTGAGGGCGCTCGGCGACGGGAACGTCGAAGTGGTGGTGTGGGGCGAGAGCTGGATGTCGCCGCCGGAACACCAGGTCGATCCCGTTGTGCACCGTCTGAGCGTCGCGGCGCAGGCATTCAAGGCGCAGGCGCTCACGGCCGCCGCCGCGCCCGATCGGCCGGTCGGACGCAGTGAGATCTTCCGCACCGGCCTGTCGATGTTCCCGCCCGTCGCGGCGGATCTGGTCCCGGTCGCCTGACGCGAACCGCGCGGGCGTGGTGCACGGATCGTGCACCGCGCCCGTCAGCGGGTTTCTACCGGGCCGCCGCGATCAGTGGCGCGAGCGCAGGAACTGGGCGACGTCCTGGTGCGACATTCGCCGGGTCAGCAGGATCTGCGGCACCGGCTCGGTAAGGCGTAAGGCGATATCGCGGGCGCCGAGCACCAGTTGCGCTCCCGCGGAGCCGCGCATCGCGGGCGGGGCCCAGGACAGGATCACCGGTTCGATGATCCGGTCACCGTCGCTGTCGGCATAGCCGAAGTGGACCAGCACCCAGCACGCTTCGGCCTCGGGCAGGTCGTCGAGCAGGTCGTCGAAGGACGCGGCGACGCCGTCGTCCATGGGGGAGATCGTGTGCTCGTCCCGCAGTCGGAGCCGCACGTAGCGGTTCGGGACCCGATCCGCCAGAAAGTCGTCGAGTTCGCCGTGCGCCGAGTCGAGCGAGAGGTGCAATGTGAATCCTTCGATTACCGGTGGAAGTGCGCCGGAGCCCGCGCTGCGATGGTATCCGCGAAACCGGGCGCGCACCGATCGATCCGCGAGGCCGAGACGAGATCGATCCACCGACCCGCGAGCTACCGCGCCGCAGGCCCTTCATTCCGCCACCGAACCCGTGCCGTGCCGCGCCACCGAACCCGTGCCGTGCCGCGCCACCGAACCCGTGCCGCGCCGCGCCACCGAACCCGTGCCGCGCCGCGCCACCGAACCCGTGCCGCGCCGCGCCACCGAACCCGTGCCGCGCCGCGCCACCGAACCCATGCCGCGCCGCGCCACCGAACCCGTGCCGCGCCGTGCCACCGAACCCGCGTCGCGCCACCGAAATCTGCCACGTGGCCGTGCAGCCGTAACCCGCCTCGCAGTCGAACCTGTGTGACATAGCACCGCCCTACGGATCTGTGGGCGACCGACGCACAGTCACATCGGGTCCGACACGGCGACGTGGGTCGGGGCGCGATCACACCGTCGAGCGCACCGGCGGCAACAGCCCCTTGTCTCGGAATCTACGCAGGTAGCGGTCGACTACCGCACCGTCGACCGCCGCACATGTGATGCCCGTGCCGCGCAATGCCTCTCGGGTGCGGCTGTCATCGAGTACCAGGGCGCCGACGCCCGGTGCATTCGGGTCGGCGTAGTTGCCGACGAGCAGGGCCGCGCGGGTGAGGTCGTCGCCGGGTTCGGCGGCGCCGTCCACCAGTCGTTCGGCGAGGACCCGCTGCGCCTGTTCGGGGGTGACGGTGCGCAGCGGATATCCCTGCCGCACCAGCCCGTCGAGCAGTGCGGAGATCGGCGTCGGGGAGGGGGCTATCAGGTGGTATCGCTCGCCATGCGGGACGTCGCGGCAGATCAGGGCCGCGAGTGCGCTCGCGACGTAGTCCACCGGCGCCAGCGACACCGTCGCGTCGCCGACCTCGGGCGCGATGCCGAGCAGCGCGGCGGCGCGCACCATCGTCCACAGCGAATCGTCGGCGGGGATCGCACCGGTGTGCGCCGAGCCGCCGATCAGGCCAGGCCGGTACACCGCGATCGGCAGTCCGCGTTCCCCGGCGGCGAGCACCAGCTGTTCGGCGACCCACTTGCTCGCCACATACCCGTGCCGATTCACCCGTTCGGCGGTGATCACCGTCCGCTCGTCCACGTGACCGGCGCGGTCGACGCCGAGTACCGCGTCCAACGTCGACACCAGATGCACCGGAATCGCCCGCACCGCCGTCGCGAGGCGCAATACCTCGCGGGCGCCGCCCACATTGGCCGCGCGCAAGTGGCCGTAGGAAGCGAGATGGTTCACCGCCGCGCCGTTGTGCACGATCGCCGACAGGGTGCGAGCCAGTTCGTCGAAGGTCTCCTGCGTCATCCCGAGGCGCGGTTCGGCGAGGTCGCCGGGCACGACCGTCACCCGGTCCGGCAGGTCGTCGGAGGGCAGGTCGAAGCAGGCCATGGCGGCGCGTAGTCGGGCCAGACCGGCTGCCGGATCGGCTGCCCGGACCAGGCAGTGCACCGGCCGGGCGGTCCGGTCGAGCAGTTCGCGCAGTAGATGCGCGCCGAGGAATCCGGTCGCGCCGGTCACGAGGATCGGCCCTGCGGGATTCGCGGGCTCGTCCGGCACGCGCAGGTCATCGACGGGCGCCGCGTCGGCGCTCAACTGTTCGGCGAATCCGATCGGATCGGAGTCGAATTCGGCCGAGGCGAGGGCGCGCACCGTCGATGCCGCGAACAGCGCGCGCGGCTCAACGTGCAGACCCAGCCGCTCGGCCAGCGCGGTGCGCAGGGTGAACACCATCAGCGAGGTGCCGCCGAGTGCGAAGAAGTCGTCCTCGGGACCGACCGCGTCCACACCGAGTACCTCCGCGAAGACCGCGCCGATGGCGTGTTCGCGCGCGGTGGCGGCGACCGGCGGCGGGGTTCGGGTGATCTCCACCGCGAATGTCGGTTCAACGCTGCGGAATTCGTCCACGGGATCGGCGGCGGCGAGTTCGCCGAGCGTACCCACCTCGCGCTCGGGATCGGCGAGTGCGGCGGCGAGCACGGCGCGATATCCCGCGGCGAACTCTCGGATGTCGTCGACGCCGAATACCGCTGTGTCGTAACGGAATATCGCGCGCGGCGGATTCTCGCGCACGGTCAGCGCGAGGTCGAACTGTGCGGTGTCGCGGGGCAGATCGAGTATTTCGATCGCGAGTCCGTCCAGATCCGGCAGCCCGGCGGCGGGCAGGTTCTCGTAGGAGAACACGGTGCGCAGCAAGGGATGTCCGCCTTCGACGCGCGGCGCGTCGGCCGCTTCGACGATGCGGTCGAACGGCAACTCCGCGTTGTCGAAGGCATCGAGCGCGACGGCGCGCACCGCGGCGACGAGTTCGCCGAAGGTGCGGTCGTTTTCGACCCGTACCCGCAGCGGCACCGTGTTGACGAACATGCCGACCATCCGGTCCAGCGCCGGATGGCCGCGCCCGGCCACCGGCGTCCCGATCACCATGTCCGAGCGGCCGCCGAGTCGACGCAACAGCACCGCGTACGCCGCGAAGGCGACCATGAACGCGGTGCCGGAACCGCTGATCGGAGCGGGCAGATCTACGCCGATCGTGGCGGCGTGCGTACCGCGTTCGCCGGGCCGTTCGGGGTGCGCGGGCAGCGGCAGGCGGTCCGGCGCGTCCGCCAGCGTCGCGCGCCAATACGCCGACTGCGCGGCGGCCACCGAACCGGCCGCGTGCGCGTCGCCGAGCAGGGCGTGCTGCCACAGCGCGTAGTCGCGGTAGCGCACCGGCAGCGGTTCCCACTCCGGTTCCCGACCCGCGCGCGCCGCCAGGTAGGCGGTGCTCAGATCGGCGATCAACGGCCCGACCGACCAGCCGTCGGCGGCGATGTGGTGCACCACGAAGACCAGCACGTATTCGTCGTCGCCGGTGTGCAGCAGTCGCGCGCGCACCGGCGGATCCACCGCGACGTCGAAGGATCGGTTCGCGAAACGTCGCAGCGCGGCGTTCAATTCGCCCGCGACCGCGCGCGGTTCCAGGTCGAGCGCCGCGCGGGCCTGCTCGATGGTCAGCACCCGCTGCCGCGCGGAATTCCCGGCCTCCGGGTAGACGGTGCGCAGCGCCTCGTGCCGGGTCAGCACCGCCGACAGCGCGCCGTCGAGCGCGGCCGGGTCCAGGTCGCCGGTCAGGCGCACCGCGATCGGCAGATGGTAGGCGGCCGAATCGGGCAGCAGTTGGTTGAGCAGCCACAGTCGCAGTTGGGCCGGTGCGGGCGGCACCCGATCGGGCAGTTCGCCCGCGACCAAGGCGGGTCGGGCTTCGGCGGCGTGATCGGCGAGGGCCGCGGCGAGTTCGGCCACGGTCGGCGCGTCGAAGACCGCGCGGACCGGCACCCCGAGCCGGGCCGCGACCCTGGTCGCCGACAGCGACGTGCCGCCGAGCGCGAAGAAATCGTCGTCGGCGCCGATCGGTGACGCGGGTGCGAGCACTTCGGTCAGCACCTCGGCGACCCGTAGTTCGGCGGGCCCGTCCGGCGCGCGGAATTCGGTGCGGCCGAAGACCGGCACGGGTAGCAGGCGGGTGTCGAGCTTCCCGTTGGTGGTCAGCGGCAGCGTGGCGAGGATCTCGTAGGCGGCCGGGCGCAGATAGGAGGGCAGCCGACGAGCCAGCGCCGCACGCACCGCGCCGCGGTCGACCCGCGCGCCCGGTTCCGGCACCAGGTACGCCACCAGATGGGTTCCGGTGCGCTCGTCGGTATGCGCGGTGACCGCCGCGCGCGCGATACCGGTCAACGAGGTGAGCACCGTCTCGATCTCACCCGGTTCGATCCGATGGCCGCGCACCTTGATCTGGAGATCGCCGCGTCCGTGATACAGCAGCGCGGGCGCGTCGCCGACGGTGACGGTCACCAGGTCGCCGGTGCGGTAGAGCCGTCCGCCCGGCGGGCCGTACGGGTCGGCGACGAACCGGCCCGCGGTCAGCCCCGCGCGCCTGTGATAGCCGCGCGCCAACGCGGGACCCCCGATATACAGCTCGCCGAGCACGCCGGGCGGCGCCGCACGCAGCGCGGAATCGAGCACCACCGCGCGGAAACCGCGCAGCGGCGCGCCGATCGTCACCGGCCTGCCCGCGACGAGTTCGCCGATGGTGGCGATATCGGTGGCCTCGGTGGGACCGTAGCCGTTGCGCATGAGCCGTCCCGGCGCCCACGCGTCGACCAGATCGGCGCGGATCGCCTCGCCGCCGACGCCGAGCACCCGCAGGTCCGGCAGTTCCGCCGGATCGAGGGTCGCCAGCACCGCCGGGGTGATGATCGCGTTGGTGACCCGTTCCCGGCGCATCAACGCCGCCAGGTCCGCTCCCGCGACCGCGAAACGCGGCGCCACCACCAGCGTCGCCGAACCCGCAAGAGCGCAGAGCATTTCGCCGACCGCCATGTCGAAACCCGGTGAGGCGTGGTGCAGCGTGACCGCGCCAGGCCGCAGTTCGTAGCGGTCGCGGCGCTCGGCGGCCAAATTCGCCAGACCGCCGTGCGTGACCACGACGCCCTTGGGTCGGCCGGTCGAGCCGGAGGTGTAGATGAGGTAGGCCGGATGCTCGGCTGCCAGCGGTGCGCGGCGTTCGGCATCGGTGATCGGGCCACGCTCCCGATGGACGCCGTTCGCGAGGCCGTGTGATCGTGTGTCGTCGGGGGCCGAGTCGTGCCCCGGGTTGTCCCACGAACCGTCGACCCACATGCCGTGTGATCGTGGGCCGTTGGACAGCAGGCCATCGACCTGGATCGCCGCCGTGTCCACGGGCAGTCGGTGTGCGAATTCGGCGGTGGTGATGGCGTGGCGGGCGCCGCAGTCGGACAGGATGTATTCGATGCGTTCATCGGGGCTGCTCTGGTCGACCGGCACGAACGCCGCTCCCGCTTTCGCGACCGCCCACACCGCGGCCACCGATTCCGCCGAGCGTTCCAGCAGGGTCACCACCAGTGTCTCCGGTCCCGCGCCCGCCGCGATCAGCGCCCTGGCCAGCGCGTCGGTCCGCTCGTCGAATTCGCGGTAGCTCCACCGGCGTTGCCCGCACACCACCGCGACGGACTCCGGTGCGCGACGGACCGCGTCGGCGATGATCGCGGCCAGCGGGATCACGGGACCGGATTCGGGTCCGCGCCACGGTGCGAGCACGGTGCGTTCCGCCGTCGTGAGCGGGTCGAAGTCGGCGACGCGGGCGTCCGGGTCGCCGGTGAGGTGGGTGAGCAGACGCAGGAAGCGGGCGTGGTGGGCGGTGAGTTCGTCGCGGGTGTAGCGGTGCGGGTTGCCTTCGAATTCGACGCGGAGTCCGGCCTCGGAACCGGGATAGACATTGAGCGTGAGATCGGGCACGGGGCCGGTGCCGAGCAGATGCAGGGTGCCGCGCGCCGGTCCGAGCGCCATCGCGGACTGGAAGTTCATGATGTTGACGGCCGGACCGAAGTTCGCGCCGCCGTCGCGTCCCTGTCCGTCACGCAGCAGTCGGATCATGTCCTCGCCCCGGAAACGTTGATGTCGCAGCGCACCGCTCAGTTCCGCGCGCGCGGCGTCGACCAACTCCGCGAGGCGGGCCGATTCGGGTGCGCGCAGGCGCAGCGGCACCACATTGCTCACCGATCCCGCCGCGCGGCGCAGCACGGCGGTGGTGCGCGCGGCGACCGGAAGGCCGACGGTCACCTCGGGCGTGCCGTTGACGCTGGCGAGGTAGGCGCCGAATATCGCGACCAGTGCGGCGGCCGTCCCCGCGCCGTCGGACGCGGATTCCAGGGAGCGCGTGACCGCGGTATCGAGGTCGGCGCCCGCGACGACCGAGTGGGCGGCGGGGTCGCCGGGACGGGTGGACAGCGAGACCGGTTCGGGGAGTCCGGCGACGCGATCGGCCCAGTACGCGCGATCGGATTCGAAGCGGGTCGACTCGCGGTAGGCGCGGGCGGCGTCGAGTAGGGCTTGCGGGGTGGCGGTGAGGGGAGCGGGCGGCGGATCGCCCGCCAGCATGCGCGCGTAGATCTCCGCGTGTCTTCGGGCCACGTTCATGGCGCCGTAGCCGTCGAGCAGCAGGTGGTGGGCGCGGGTGTAGATCAGGTGCCGGTGCGGTCCGACGCGCAGGATCGTCGACCACATCGGCGGGTCGTGCAGGACGTCCACCGGTTTGCCCCGATCGGCGCGCATCCACGCGTGCGCGGCGGCGTGCGGATCGGGCTCGGAGCTCAGATCGAGGAAGTCGACTTCGTCGTACTGATCGAATTCGAGGCGTTGCCACGGTGTTCCCTCGTCGTCGCGGTCGAAGGCGAGGTAGGCGCCGAGTTCGCGGGCGGTGTGTCGGGCGGCTTCGGCGTACACCGTGCGATCCAGCGGTCCGGTCACATCCAGGTATTGGGTGATGGTCATCGGGATGTCCGCGCGGTACTGCTGTGCGAACCATATTTCGCGCTGTGCCGAGGTCAGTGGCCATTTCGCGGTGGGGTTCGCAGTCATAACACGTCCTCGAGATCCAAACTATGAGGTTAGGCTTTCCTACTTCACCATAGCCATGTTTGTCCGATTCCGGCGGTGTGGGGTCGGGTGGACGAACGGCGGGCGGGCACGCGCGAACTATGGTCGCGCTCCGTATGTTTCGCGCGACCGGAACTGCCTCGCGCGGCTCGGGGGGAAGCGCGGGAAAGGTAGCGCCCATCGTTGGGTGACCGGGATCACTCTTCGGACCGGTTTCGGCCCATCTGGGCTCGCTACCTGCGAGTTCCGACCTGTGCCATGGCACGCGGGCCGGAAAATAGCTCGATTCGTGTCGGTGGCGGGCGGAATACTCACCGGCGCCCGATGAGTTCGAGTAACCGACTCCGTCTCGATCACTGTGGCGCGAGCGGCGACCCGCATCTCGCACCGCTCGCCCCGAACGCACAGCCCCGCAACCACAGCCAAGTCCGACCGCCCCGGAGGTAAACCGATGTCCGTCCCCTCGTCCCCACCCGTCTCGGGCGGACGGACGCCGACCGTCATCAGACTGCTGGTGTTGGCGACGTTCGTGGTGATCCTGAACGAGACCATCATGCTCAACGCCATCCCGCGCCTGATGGAAGATCTCGAGGTCACCGAACGGGCCGCGCAGTGGGTCTCCACCGCCTTCATGCTCACCATGGCTGCGGTCATCCCGACCACCGGCTGGTTCCTGCAACGGGTCTCCACCAGAACCGCCTACGCCGTCGCGATGAGCGTGTTCCTGTTCGGCACCGCGCTCTCCGCGGTCGCCCCCTCCTTCGCGGTGCTGCTGGTCGGGCGCATCATCCAGGCGGGCGGCACCGCGGTCATGATGCCGCTGCTGATGACCACGCTGATGACGGTCGTCCCCGAACACGACCGCGGTCGCGTCATGGGCAATGTCACCCTCGCCATCTCCGTCGCGCCCGCCATGGGTCCGGTCATCTCCGGCGTGGTACTCCAGGTCGGTTCGTGGCGCTGGCTGTTCGTGCTGGTCCTGCCCATCGCGGGCGCGGTCACCTGGTTCGGCCTGCGCAGGCTGGAGAACATCGGCGAACCGCAGCCGAGCGCGATCGACGTGCTCAGCGTGGCGCTGGCGGCGGTCGGCTTCGGCAGCCTCGTGTTCGGGCTCAGTCGCTTCGAAGCGGGCAATGTCGCCGGTCCGGCGCTCACGGCGGCCCTCGGCGCGGCCCTGATCGCCGCCTTCGTGCTGCGCCAGATCCAGCTGCAGCGCAGCGGCACCCCGCTGCTCGACATGCGGGTCCTGCTGGCGGGCGTCTACACCAAATCGCTGGTCCTGATGTCGGTCGCGTTCATGGCGATGCTCGGCTCGATGATCCTGCTGCCGCTCTATCTGCAGAACCTGCGCGGCCTGAGCCCGCTGGCGACCGGACTGCTCGTCATGCCCGGCGGTCTGGCGATGGGTCTGCTCGGCCCGAGTATCGGTCGCCTGTTCGACCGGTTCGGCGGCCGCTGGCTGGTGATCCCCGGCTCGGTCGGCATCGCCCTCGCCCTCGGCGGATTCGCCCTGATCTCGATGGACATGCCGTACTGGCAGCTGCTGGTCCTGCACGTCGTGCTGATGGTGTCGCTGGCCGCCACCTTCACCCCGGTCTTCACCCTCGGCCTCGGCGCGCTGCCCCAGCACCTGTACTCCCACGGCAGCTCCATGCTCGGCACCCTCCAGCAGGTGGCCGCCGCATTCGGCACCGCGCTGGTGGTCACCGTGATGTCGACCCGCAGCACCGCCCTGATCGACGACGGCGTCGATGCCGTCACCGCCCACCTCGACGGCACCAAACTGGCCTTCCTGGTCTCCGCCGCTATGGCGCTGGTCGTGATCGTGCTGGCGATCCTGCTGCCGAGCCGGGCCGACGCGCCGCAAGAGACCGAGGACTCGGTCGACGCCGAGACCCTCGACCCGAAGGCCGACACCGCCGTGGAGTTGGTCAAGAGCTGACAGTTCCGACCGAGACCTCCTGACGTGCGGTGCGCGTCAGGAGGTCTCGCATTTGTCGGAGCCGTGCCCGTCGTCAGGGCAATGCGGCGACGGGCGCGGGTTCCGAGGTGAGGAATGCGGTCACGAAATCGGCTGCCACACCTTCGAACCCGGTGTAGTGCGCGTCGCGTTTGGCGCCGGATATCGCCTCGCCGACGAGCAGTTCGCCTTCCGGGGTGACGCTCTGCGGTCGCTCCTCGGCGTCGGGCAGCAGGCCGACCGTCGAGGAGCTGAAGCCGCAGTAGAAGGCGATGGAGTCGTTGAGCTGGTTGTCCAGCATCGCCTGCATGGCCTCGATCGCCGGATCGTCCGCGGTCGCGCCCGCCAGGCCGAGCCACAGGATGCGCTTGCCCGCGAGGCGCGGTGTGCTGCGACCGTAGGCGAATCCGTAGTTCCACACCCGGTCGATCCAGCCCTTGAGCAGCGCGGGCAGGCTCGCCCAATACACCGGGAAGACCACGACCACGCGTTCGGCGGCGAGCAGCCGATGCATGTGCGCGCCGACCTCGGTGGAGTAGACCTTCTCCCGATCGTTCCAATCCGGCTGATCCGCGACCGTCATGCGCGGATCGAAACCCTCGTCGTTCAGGTCGAGGACGTCGACCGTGTACCCCGCAGCCGCCATCTGCGCGACGGTTCGCCTGCCGATATGGGCGGTGAGCGAATCCGCGCGGTGATGCGCGACGACGACGAGCGCGGTGCGCGATGCGTTGCTGCCGTACTGCACTGGTATCTCCTGAGCTCGGTGATCTGGTACTTCGAGTACAGTCCGCACGACGTGGACGATCCATGGCAGAAAAGCTCCGATGCATAGGAGTTCGTCTACTGTGGGGGAGTGGACCCTTTGAGTTACGTCCTCAGCGGAATCCGCGCGGAGGGCTCGATGATCGGGCAGGCGGTGCTGCGAGCCCCGTGGGCGATCCGCTTCGTCGACCGCGCACCGCTGACCATGGTCACCGTGCTGCGCGGCGGCGGCACACTGGTACTGGACGGCGGCGTCGAACGCGCGGTGCGCGCAGGCGACACCGCGATCGTGCGCGGCCCGACCCCCTTCCGCCTGACCGACCGTCCCGATTCGCGAGTCCACCCGTCCGAGGAATACGAGATCGCGTGTTTCCTCGACGAATCCGAGTGCGCCGAAACCGAATCCAACGCCATCGGCCGCCACGACGGCCCGGTGGCCGCCACCACCCTCATCGTCGGCGCCTACCGAGCCTCCGGCCACCGCCACGAGCGACTGCTGCGCGCACTGCCCGCGCTCGCGGTGGTCAGCGAAGACGACGAGGCGTGCGCGTGGATGGGGGCCGCGGCGATGGAAGCGGGCGACCCGAGCGCAGGTTCCCAAGCGCTCCTGGATCGCCTGCTCGACTGGGGCCTGGTGTGCACGCTGCGCACCTGGTTCACGCGTGCGGGCACCGACGCACCCGCTTGGTTCCAGGGCCTGTCCGATCCCGTGGTCGCCCCCGCGCTGGAGGCCATCCACAGCCACGCCACCCGCACCTGGACCGTCGCCACCCTCGCCGAACGCGCGGGCGTCTCACGAGCCCTGTTCGCCAAACGCTTCACCGCTGTCATGGGCCGCCCACCCCTGACCTACCTCACCGAGATCCGCATGGACGAAGCCGCAGCCCTCCTCACCGACACCGACCTCACCATCGCCCACATAGCCAGAACCGTCGGCTACGCGGACGCTTTCGGCTTCAGCGCCGCCTTCAAACGCCACCGAGGCATGAGCCCCACCGCTTTCCGAGCCGCCGCCTGAACGCTGTGGCGCACCCCTTCGGTTCGTGCGCCATTCGATGACATCCGGCTGCACGGAGAACTCCGATCCATCTGACCGGCAAGGTATTTCGGCGGTGGCGCAGTCAACAGCGAACCGGCGAGGGCGGATTCGTCGCGGGGGTGGTGCGGTTGCGGGAGCGGAAGGTGGGGAGGCGGCGTTTCGGGGCGACGGGTGGCGTGAAGGCGGCGCTGCGGGGCAGGGGCATGGTCACGTCGAACATGGAGGCGGTGCGGAGTTCGGGGGGCGGGGTGGGGCGGGGGCGTTCGCGTCCGACGATGAGGACCGCGAGGACGATGGCGGTGGCGAAGGCGATGCGGTGGTTGCTCGCCGGGCTGTCCACGAGGTTCATGACGACGAATCCGGCGAGACCCGCGGCGGTGGCGGGAGCGGTGGGGGAATTGGCGCGGCTCGCGTCGAAGGCGCTCCAGATGCCGATGACGGTGATCGCGACGACCGCGCACATGCCGACGACGCCCGCTTCGATGGCGTAGTTCAGCCAGAGATTGTGGGCGTGCTGATAGGTTTCCGAACCGGTCGTCTGCTCGTTGAGGTGAGCGCCGGAACGGCCGGGGCCGACGCCGAGCGGGTGTTCTCCGGCGATGCGGACGCCCGCGACCCACACGTCCGCGCGCACACCGACCTTGCCCCTGGTCGCCAGCACGAACAGCGCCACCGCCATGACCACCGCCAACCCGATGCCGAGCGCCGAATACACCCGATTCACGGTGAGCGCCCGACCGGATTTCAACCGGTGGAATCCGGCGTGCACGACCAGGCCCGCGACGGCCGCGATGACGCCCGCGCGCGAACCGCTGAGAAACACCGCGACATATCCCATCACGATGAGCCCGCCGCCGAGCAGCCGCGCCGACACGTCGACGGTCACCGCGACGCCCGCCGCCGCGACCGGAAGCAGCAGCACCAGGAAAGCGGCGAGCAGATTGGGGTTGGAGAAGGTTCCGGTGGCGCGGATCATGGCGCCCGCGCCGCACACGTCGTCGGAGCCGTCGAGCGCGCCGCGACAGAATCCGGTGGGTGTGCCTTCCACGACCTGCTGGACGGCGACGCCCGCCGCGATACTCACGCACACGATCGCGAGCAGCACGATCGCGGGCCACGGGTCGGGTATCACCCGGCTCACCGCGACCGCCAGGTAGTAGATCGCGATCACGGTGACCAGCCCGCGCCAGGTCGCCCACTGCTGTCCCGCGAGATGGTTCGCGACCGCGGCGCACAGCAGCAGGGTCGCCAGCGGTATGTCGAGGTCGGTGCGCCACCGCGATTCCCCGGTGGCGAGCGCGGCGACGATGCCGATGAGGACGGTCAGCCGCGTCGGTGTCACGATCCAGAAGATCGGTTGTTCGGGAAGGATATTGACCGCGCAATTGAACGCGACGAGCGCGAGGCACAGCAGCGCCACCGCACGCGCCGCGACGACTCGCGTCGCGACGAGCGGTGGGCGCCCCGCCTCGGCGGCGGGCCCGAGGGGACTCACGGTTCAGATCTTTCACACCCGAATGTCCAATTCGCCGCTATTGCGTAATGAATCGGTAATGTGCGCGCGTCGGGCCGGGGCACGAAGTCAGGCGAAAGGCCAGCGGGTCAGGCGATCTCGGGCGCGGGCTTCGTAGGGGCGGGCGCCGAGGAGGCGGGCGCGCCGGACGGCGGCCGTGACGAGCGGTTCGGCGTCGGGGAGGCCGAGGATGCCCCGGGCTGTGCCGCGGTAGAGGCCGGAAGGGCCGAGGCAGACCAGGCCGGGCCACTGCACGATCAGGGTTTCGCCCCAGCCTTCGGTGAGCGGTTCCAGGGCGGCGGTGAGTTCGGTGACCAGGGCGCGATGGTGCGGGGCGTGCTGTCCGACGGTGAGCAGCGCCTCGATGAGGAGGGGGACGCGCACGACGACGCGGGGACCGTGCAGGCGCCCTGGCAGCGCGACGACGGTTTCGATGAGGTGCAGCGCGCGTTCGTGGTCGCCGGTTTCGGCGGCGGCCATGGCGACCACGATGCCGAAGTCCTCGTCGAAGTCCTCGGCCATGCGGTCGGCTTCGGCCAGCGCCTCGCCGAGGCGTCCGTCGTGCCACAGTTCGATGGAGCCGCTGGTGAGCAGGGAGGCGTCGGCGAGCAGCCGGGCGGGTCCGTCGACCGCGCCGAGATCTTCGGCGAAGCGGGTCATCAGCGCGTGCGAGCCCGCGTAGTCGCCGCGCAGCACCGCGAGCATCACCTGCCACCACAGTTGGGTGGCCGCGAGGTCGGTGCCGCCGTCGACGGCCAGGCGCGCGAATTCGGCGGACAGCCTGCGCACCAGGCGCAGGTCGCCCGACTCGAGCGCGCACACCCGGCGTAGGTGCACCGCGGCGGCCCTGGCCTCGCGGTCGTGACCGGCGAGCTCCTCGAGCTCTTCGGCGATCTTGTGGCGCGCGGCGACGGTCGTCGGATCCCAGGTGCACACGAATTCGGCGAGCAGCACCTGCGGCCAGGACGAGGAGCCGGGTGCGCTGCGCGAACGCGCCTCGGCCAGCGCGTCCAGATCGCCCGCGAGTCCGTGGACGGCGCGGTCGACGGCTTCCATCGCCTCGATCTCGGCGACCAGGTCGGTGTCGAGCTCGAGGCGGTTGGCCAGCGCCCGAGCGCGCAACCCGGACGAACCCGTCTGCACCACACCGTATCCGGAGAAATATCCGGCGACGCCGCGCGGTGCGGCGAGTAGTGCGGTTCGCGCGAGCCCGGCACGGTCGCCGCGCGCGTCGCACAGCAGGCCCGCGCGGTCGAAGTGGGCGGTGGCCGCTTCGTAGTGTCCGAGGCGGTGATGGGCCTGGCCTGCGAGTTGTTCGAGTTCGATCACGGCGGCCGTGTCACCCGGATCGGCATGGCGCAGTCCACGTTCCGCGAATTCGGCGCATTCGGTGGCCGCGCCGCGCCGTGCGGCATCTCGTGCGGCGGCGAGGCAAGCGTGCGCGGCGGCGTTGTCACGGGCGTCGAGTGCGGCTTCGCTGAGGTGCCGCGCTCGCTCGGTGACGGCGTCGGGTCGGTGTTCGGCGAGGGCGTCGGCTATTCGACTGTGCAGCAAAGATTTTCGCACCACGCCGATGCCTTCCAGGACAGCGGCGCGCACCAGGTCGTGGGTGAAGCCGAGCGTGGTGCGGGGATACCGGTCTCGAGCGCATCGCCGATCGAACGTTTCGCCGGACCGGGTTCGGTCGCTCTCGACCGTGATGACCTGCGCGGCGGCGAGTTCGCTTATCCGCGTGTCGAATCCGGGTGCGGTATCGGCCGCCGCGAGCAGGCCGATCGAAGTGCGCGCGCCGATTACGGCGAGCAGTTCGGCCGACTCCCGTGCTGCGGGGGATACCGCGGCCAGCTTCGCGGCGGTGATCTCACTCGCGGCGCCCGACACCGGGCGACCCGCGCGCGCCAGATCACACAGCTGCGTCGCCAGGAACGGACTGCCCGCGCTGCGCGCGACGATCGCCGCGCGCACCCGAGGATCGCCCGCCCCGAGTTCGGCCGCGACCAGCGCGCTGATCGCGGCCTCCGACAGCGGCGCCAGATCGAGGAAAACGGGCGTGCCCGCCGCGCGCAGCACCCGCAGCACCGCGTCCATCTCGGGTTCGGGCGGTTCGGGTCGCACGGTGATCAGCAGCAGCACCGGGTGCGCGCGCAGCACCCGCATGGCCGCCGAGATCATCCGCATCGAATCGATATCGGCCCACTGCGCGTCATCGAGCACGGCGACGACGTGTCCGGTTTCGCGGGCCACGTCGGCGAACAGCGCGGCGAGGGCGCGCGCGGTCGGCGGATGCGGCGCCGCGCGGCCGTCGAGCGCTGCTTTGTCGAGCCACGGCGTCAGCGTCGCCATGGCCGCTCCGACGCCGTTGACGCCCGCCGTGAAGTAGGCGTCGGCGTTGTGTCGGCGCACCGCGTCCTCGACGACCGCTGTCTTGCCGATGCCCGCCGCGCCGCGCACGGTCACCACGGTGAGTCCGCGCAGCGACCGGCGCCACGCGTGGTCGAGGGTCGCGGCGACCTCGTCGCGGCCGATCAGGTCAGGACCCGCGACGGGTGCGGGCGCTTCGGGCGGGTCGCGGATCTCGTTCTCCACCCGGACGGTGTCGGCGGTCGGGTCGAGCCCGAATTCCTCGCGCAGGTCGCGCCGCAGCCGGACCAGCACATCCAGCGCCTCCGAGACCCGGCCACCGTCGCGCAAGGCGAGCGCGAGCAGCCGGGCGGTGGATTCCCGGAGCGGGTGACGTTCGTACTCCTCGGTCAGCAGCGTCACCGCGGGACGCGCGCGACCGAGCACGAGTAGCCCCTCCGCGCACAGTTCCACCAGATCCGAACGCAGTTCGTCGAGGCGGGTGCGTTCGGGAGCGAGTTCGGTGATGTCGGCGACCTCGGCCAGCGGTTCGCCCCGCCACAGCCGCAACGCGCGGTCGAGCAGGTCGACGGCGCGTTCGAGATCGCCGTCGGCGTGCGCGGCCCGCGCGTCGCGCGACAACTCGTCGAGCAGGTCGAGGTCGGTGCCCGATCCGGCGCAGCGCAGCACGTATCCGTTCGCGACGGTGTCGATGCGCAGGTCGGGCAGCGGTTTCAGAATTCTGCGCAGACGCGAGACGTAACCCTGCAAGGTGACCAGCGCGCTGTCGGGCGGCGCACCGCGCCACAACAGTTCGCACAGGTAGCCCGCACTGCGCGCGGATCGCTCGGCGGCGAGAACGACCAGCAGTTCGGCGTGTTTGCGCGCCGCGATCTCGATGCGGACGCCGTCCGGCCCGCGCACCTCCAACGGCCCGAGCACCGCGATCGCGGGCCGGTCGTCGGCGGACCAGTCGGACACCAGCGTCACACCAGCGCCCTCGCCGACCCTTGGCTCATGACCAACACCGAAGCCCTCCTGCCGACAACCCTCCCGCCGACCGCCGCGAAACGGACCGGCAGTCCTTCCCGCGACAATGTACTTCGCCTGTGCGGCGCGGCGCTGGCGGTCGGCGGCGCCCTGTGCATAGCGGGCGGCACCCTGCACCCCATCGTCGCGGGCAAAGGCCATTCCGTCGAAGCGCTCACCAGCGCGGGCACCCCGATCGCGCAGACTCTGCTCGGACTCGGCACCGTCGCCCTGGTACTCGGCCTGCCCGGCATGTACGCGTGGATGCGCACGCGGCTCGGGTCGATCGGATTCCTGGGGGTGATCACCTATCTGGTCGGCAATATCGTCACCGCGGCCGGGCATCTCACCGTCGAACTCTTCGTCGCCTACCCCTTCGCGAACGACCCGGCCACCGCCCACCTGATCGCCGACAACGACAACATGATCGACACCACCGCCTTCGCCCTGTTCAACGCGATCGGCGGCGTGGTGATGCTGGCCGGTATGGGCCTACTCGGCGCGAGCATGCTGCGCAACGCCACCGTGCCGCGCTGGATCGCACTGCTCACCCTGTTCGGCATGGTCGGGTTCTTCCTCCCGATCCCCGCGACGGCGGGCATCTCCGGGTTCATCTACGAAGCCCCGCGCGGCATCGCGGTCGCGGCGATCGGCGTGCTGATGCTGCGCAGGCCGGGCGGATTGCGCCGGTGGGCGCGTGCCTGAATCCACACGGCCTCCCGGCGCTGGTTCGGGAGGCCGTGCACCCGGCGCGGCGCCGCGTCGGCATTCAGGTGCTCGCCACCAGGATCTGTTCGGACTCGGCGGGTTCGAGTCCGTCGGTGCGGTCGGCGAAGTAGCGTGCGGTGAGTTCGCGTGCCGAGAGATGGCGTGCGGTGGGGAAGCCCGCCGCTTCGGCCGCGGCCACGATCGTTTCGGGGGTGTAGAAGGTGATGAACGGGGTGCCCGTGGTGCGAGCACCGTCTTCGGCGAAGCGGCGCAGGCGCTGTTCGTCGGGGCCGACGAGTTCCAGCGGCAGCATGAAGGTGGTGACCAGGGCGGAGCCGGGCGCCAAGGTGGCGAGTCGGCGCAGAGTCGCGGTGTTGGCATCCTCGGTCAGGTACATGGTGACGCCCGCGGAGGCGACGAAGGCGGGGCGTTCGGGGTCGAACCCGGCGGCGACGAGCCGGTCCCACCACGAGTCGTGCTCGAAGTCGACCGGCACCGACCGCGCTCGGGGCGCGGCGTCGAATTCGAGCTCGTCGAGTCGGCGGCGTTTCCATTCCTGCGGTCCGGGGCGGTCGACCTCGTAGATCGTCAGCGTCGCGGCGAGATCGGGGCGGCGCTGGGCGAAGGTGTCGAGACCCGCCCCGAGGATCACGTACTGGTCGACACCGAGGGCCAGGTGTTCCACGAGCAGATCCTCGATGGCGCGGGCGCGGGCGACGATGCCCGCGCGCATCGGTCGCGTGAGGTTCGGGTCCATGTCGGGGCGCTGCCAGCGATCGTCTTCGGGGTCAAGCAGCTGGACGCCGATCTCGTCGGTGAAGACGGGCGGCGTCGCGTCGGCCCGCAGGTGCAGGGCGCGCCACAACGCCACCCTGGCGGCGGTGTCCTCCGGGGCGATGTCTTCGGGAGCGGCGGTGCGCACGGCGTTCACTCCTTTCCGGGGGCTTGCAGGATCCACGGCCGCCCGTCCGGATCGTTGACGGTCATCTCCTGCGTGCCGTAGTGGGTCTGTTCGAATTCACTGACGATGTCGACGCCGTCACCGGGGCGCCGCGCGGTGTCCTGCACCTTCAGCACCAGCCGCGTGCGGGGTTCGTGATCGGGCGGCACTTCGACCACGAAGACGTAGGGGCCCGCGCCGTTGCTGAATTGCCCTGAGTTGTGGTCGGTTTCGAAGTCGACGGTGAAGCCGAGTTCCCGCAGGAACCGGCCGGTGGCGCCCCAGTTGCGCGTCTCCAGGAATACCGCTTCGATGCCTTGGCTTGTCATCTCACTCCTTCTCCGGTGGATCGGTGTCGGCGAGGTAGGCGCGCAGCGCCGCGGCGACCAGCGCCGACAGCGACGTCCCCGACTCGATCGCCCGGTATTTGACCTGCTTGATCAACCCGATCGGCAGATAGACGTTGAACTGCTTCACTTCCTCGTCGCCCACCGTGCGATGCTAGCATGCTAGCAAGCTAGTGGACAGAGCGGAACGCGCGAGAATCACGCGGTTGTGCCAGACTCGGGCCCGTGTCCGAGGTCGACGATTTCCTGGCCGATGTGCTGCCCCGCCTGCATGCCGCCGAGACGGCACTGCATCGCGGCGATCCGGTTCCCCGCCAACGGTTGTGGTCGAACAGCGAGCCCGTCACCCTGTTCGGCGCGGAGGTCAATCGCAGCGGCCGTGCGGAATTGGAGTCGACCTTCGAATGGCTCGCGACCCGTTTCACCGACTGCGAATCCATCGACTACGAAGTCGTCGCGGCAGGCGTGAGCGGTGACCTCGCCTATCTCGTTGCCGTCGAACGGATCACAGCGACGGCGAACGGCACACCCACCTCCTACGCGCTGCGCTCGACCACGGTCTTCCGCCGCGAACAAGGCGAGTGGAGAGCGGTGCACCGACACGGCGATCCCTATCGAGACCCTGCGTAGTTCACGCCGCGCGCCAGGTTGCGCCTCGATTACGTGACCAGAGAGTGATCGCGCGCCTGCGGTTCGGAAGTTTCGGCCTGCGCGGCGAGTTCGTAGACCGCGTAGGCGGCGCGCAGCACCGGGTGGGCGACGTTCCGGACTCGGGTGCCGCCGGGCGTGGTGCCGTGTTCGGTGCCCGCGTGCGCGTGGCCGTGCACCGCGAGGTCGACGCGATGGTTGTCGACGGCTTCGCCGAGTAGGTAGCTGCCGAGGAAGGGATAGATCTCCGGCGGCTCACCGTGCAAGGTGTCGCTGACGGGGGAGTAGTGGGTCAGCGCGACCGTGAAATCGGTCTCGAGTTCGGCGAGCGCGCAGTCCAGCGACGCCGCGAGTTCGGCGCTGTGGCGCGCGAATTCGCGCATCAGAGGCTCGCCGAACGCGCTCGCGCATTTGCCCGCGAATCCGCCGCCGAACCCTTTGGTGCCCGCGATCCCGAGGCTGACGCCGTCGATGTCGAGACGCACCGAACTGCCTTCGAGCACGATGATGCCCGCCTCGGTGAGCAGCGCGGTGACCTCGGCCGCGACGTCGCTGTGATAGTCGTGATTACCGAGCACGGCGACCACGGGCACCCCGCAGTCGCCGAATTCGGCCGCGACGACGGCAGCTTCGACCGCCGTGCCGTGCCGGGTGAGGTCACCGGCGAGCAGCAGCACGTCGGCCAGCCCCGGCAACGCGGCAAGCGCCTCGCGCCAGCGGCCGCCGCAGTCCTGTCCCAGATGGATATCGCCTACCGCCGCGATGCGCATGGGTGCTCAACTCCTGTCGCGATCGTGCCCGCCCCGCAGGACGGAGATGTCCTCGGGATCGGGCGCGGTGAAACGTCCGATCCGTACCTCGTTGTGGATCTCGAGCCGCGGAAGCAGTTCCCGCACCACGGTTTCGAGCATTCGTCGACGATGGTCGGATTCGACTTCTCCATCGATGATGACGGTCGCGCCCCGGATCGTGACGTGGATTCCGAGTTCACAGGTGCGCGGATCCTCGGCCAGCGCCCTGCGCAGGTGCGCGACCGCGTACTGCGGAGGCTCCATCGTGCTCACTCCCTTTCTCGTGCGGCGGTGCGGTGACGATCCCGAGATCGACGAGCAGGCCGAAGAAGGCCCGCGCGTAGGGCGACCGGTCGGTCTGCGTGCGGACCGAGGCCCAATCCACCTGCTCGCGCAGATCACGCGCGATATGCAGCAGCGGCGCGAAGTCGAGCCGGTGCGGGTCGAAGACGAGCATCTTGTCCACCATCAGATCGGTGCCGCTCACCACCGGCGCCTTCGCCGGGCCGATGCGCATGACGGTGGCCCGATCCAGCAGTTCGTCGGTCACCGGGCGGTCGTTCGGGCGATGGATGACATCGATCAGCACGTCGCCCGCATAAACCTTGCGCAGCCAGTTCTCCGGCGGATCGCACACCCGCAGACCGGCCCGGGCCAGCGTGCGCACCGCCCGATCACAGTCGTCCGGCTTGACCAGCAGATCGACATCGTGCTGCGAGGCGGGCCCGCCGCGCGCGTACACCGCGCAGCCGCCCGCCACCGCGAAGCGGATATCCGAATCCGCCAGCGCGTTGACCGCCCGCGTGAGCGCGTGCAACAGATCATCGATGGTCGCGGTCACGCCGAACGCCTACCCGCGCAGCCCCCGCTCAATCACTCGCGTGCGCCGGTTCCTGGATGCCCTCACTGTCGGCGAATCCGGCCTCACGCGCGCTCACCAGGCCGAGGCGGGTCAGCGGACGGGGAACGAAAGCGGTGGTCAGATACCCGAGCGTGACCGCCCACCGATTGACTCCGCGCGGCAACGCGTAGGTGTGGTAGGCGCGGGTCACGGCCTTGGCGGGCAGCCCGGACAGGTGTTTGCCCAGCGGGTTGGCCACCGCGAAACCGGGACCGAGATCGACCACGAGACCCATGTCGCGGTGCCGGTACGGCGCGGCCCGTCCGATCCCGAAATCGGCGGCGACATTGCGCGCCAACGTCTTTCCCTGCCTGCTCGCGTGCTGGGCGGTGGGCGGGGTGATCGCGCCGTCGCCGCGCACCAGATCGGGTACAGCGGCCGCGTCACCGCCCGCCAGGATATCGGGGTGGCCCGGCGCCCGCAGGTATTCGTCGACCACAAGACGACCGCGTTCGAGATCGAATCCGAGGTCGTCGAGCAGCGGCGCACCGGTCACACCGGTCACCCAGGCCACCGTATGGGTTCCGACCCTCGCGCCGTCGGTGAGCACCACGTGATCGTCGGCGACCGAACGCAACGAAGTCTCCAGCCGGATATCGATGCCCCGCCCGCGCAGCACCTCGAGCGCCTTCTCGCCGAGCCGTTCGCCGACTTCCGGCATGACCTGCTTCGCGGTGTCGAGCAGCAGAAACCTGATCTCATCGCGTTCGATCCCGCGGCGGTCCGCGTAGGCGTCGGCCAACGCGCGCAACTGGGCGACGAGTTCGGTGCCCGCGTAGGAAGCCCCGACCACGACCACCGTGCGGCGCGCCCGACGCACCACCGGATCGGCTTCGTGTTCGGCGGACTCGAGCTGATGCAGGAGTTGTTCACGCAGGTACAGCGCCTCGGCGACGGTTTTGAGTCCGCGCGCGTGCTCGTGCAGCCCCGGCACGTCGAACAATCGCGTCACCGAACCGGGCGTCAGCACGAGTTTGTCCCAGCCGAGTTCGAGCGGTTCATGATTCTCCCGCGCGACGGTGACGGTGCGCGCTTCAGGATCGACAGCATCGACCCGGCCGACGATCAACCGCACCGAAGGCAGCGCGTCGGCCAGCGACACCGTGACGAACCGCGGGTCGATCGCCCCACCCGCCACATCGGGCAGCAGCGGCGTGTAGAGCATGTAGTCCTGCTTGTCGATCAGCACGATCTCGATGTCGCGCTCCCTGACCTCGAACAATCGCGCTAGCTTCTTCGCACACGCGAACCCAGCGAATCCGCCGCCGACGATCACCACCCGAGTCTTCTCGCTCGCCTCCAGCACGCCACTCTCCCTTCCCTGTTCTCACCGCGATTCCCGCAGACCCGCGCCCGAAACGCGTTGTCCCGGAGTTGCGCTTCCGAACCGGTATGTGTCCGAAGGGGGGATCGACCAATACGCCAACCTGTTACGACACCGAAAACTGCTGGTCATCGGCAGATAGGATGTCGTGACCGTTCTCGTCCTGCTACCACAGGTTTGCGCCCCGTCCGGGCACATCTCTACAGTCGAACGCGGGTACGCGTACCGGCGGCTCGCGGAGAGTTTTTCGATTTACTCATCCACAGTATCGGCGCCGCTCGTGTCAGCCGACTTCGTTATATTGCGACGTGGAAACCGGACTGACTCAGACAACAAGCGATCGAATAGCGAAATCAGACGTCACCCTTCGCCGCAGGCGAATTGCATTACCAACACGAGTTTTTCGCCGCGCGAGACTTCGTCGCGCTGACCGTCCGACAGTTTGGAGACATTGCGCAGCGCGTCGCCGCCCACCACGCGATCGACGCTGATGGAACATCCGTCTGAGTATTTGCCGAAGACGAGCCACTCGGCACCAGTCTGGCCATGTGGCCTGCCCATTACCTGAAACCCCGCGCCGGGAGCGATGATGTGATCCTGTGGCCGGTCGACCGCTGGGCCCAGGAAGACCTTCGTGACGACCAGGCGATCGAGATTCTCCTCGCTGGTCGAGATGGCTTCGAATCCGTTCGCTTCAGTCGCCATGGCATGTCGCATCGCCGGTAGCGGGTCCAACTTCGTATGGATCTTGCCCCAGATGATCAGACCGATGAAGACCACCGGCACGGCGGCGACGGCGGCGGCGATTCCGAATCCAGCGAATCCTCGAAATTTCCTACTCTGACGGTCTAGCGGCATGTGTAAGCTCCATCTATCAATTCGGCAGCTTTGGCGTAGGAGCCTTCGTTCATCTTGAGATAGTTCTTTACGTGAGGCCCTAGGTCTGCTTGGGCTAGATAGGTATTCATGGCACCTTCGGAGTTATATCCGGCAGCCATGAACTCGTTGGCGCTGTACTTTTCCTTCATACTGTCCGGGACGGACGGCCCGTACTGTTCCTGGATACGACTCAGACTGTATGCGGCGGCCTTGATTGCTACCGAGTCGTCGTACTGCACTCGCTCCCAGGGGGTCGAACCGAATTCATTCGGGTAGGCTGACTGCAATCTCTTTTAGGTGTCTTCTTTGATGTTGGTCAGCCCGAGTGACATCCCCGCGCCGGTCGAGCTGGTGGCCTCACGCACCGGGTTGAGAATTTCTCTCGTGGCGTCCCAGAATCCGCTTCCGGCTTGTTAGAGCGTGGTATCTGCCCTGTTTCCGCCTTCGTTGTACACGATCGCCAATACGAGCTTGGGGTCGACGCCCGCGGCGTTGCCGTACTTGACGGCGTCATCGATCCAGCCTTTGACGATGTCGTTGGACCCGCTGTAGTCACGTCGGCCTTCCGGATTGAGCTCACATTTCAGCGCCGAGGACTTCCAGGTAGCCCGGTTCACGAGTTCGTTGACGGGCGAGCACGCGATCTCTTGCAGCTTCGCCTTCAGCTGCGGAAGAGCATCAGCACCACTGAATTCGGCCTTTGCGAGCAGTGCGTAGAGCGGGTGAGTAGAGAGTGTGGAGGCAATTATCACGGCGCCGGAGGTCAGGCTCGATTCGTCAGGTTCTTCGGTGAAGGTGAGGGTGACAGCGGTGCTCGAGCTCGACGCAGATGCTCCGCTGTCGGAAAAGGCCGAGGCGGCGGTCGATACCAGGGTGGCACGCAAGTCGGCGAGCTCTGTGGCATGCGCGGCGGTCGCTGCGGCAAATCCCTTGGCTGCCTCAGCGGTCGACGTGGATGCACTACCGAGGACATTCAACATATCGACGACGTCGCTCTTCTCCGGCGCCGCCACGGTATCGAAGGAAGCGATGACCGACTCGACACGTCCATGTCCGCCTGTCCACGCGTCATGTTCACTGAACGCCTTCCATCCAGAGTTCGCTGCGTTCAGAGCATCGCTGTCGCCGGTCGGTACCGGTGCGTTGTTCTGTCGCAGAGCAGTGGTGAGGTTGTCACGCAATGTGTTCGGAGTCGTCAGCAGACCGCGATCTGAGGTCGTGTATGCGGCGGGCAGCGGATCGGGAATGTCGATGCTCTTGTCGTCCCAGGCCGGGCCTATACGCGGGGGTGGCATGGCGGGCTCGACACCCTTGTTGGTACTCGGGTTCGCATCGTAGTTCGCTTTCGCCCAGGTGTAACCAGCGAGGTTGAGCATGTCGCCCATGGTGAGAAGCGCGTTGCCGTAGGCGACGAGCACACCTTCGAGATCTGCGGCGACCGACGAGTACTTGGTGACCCACGCTGCGACAGCCGGATAGTTTCCCGCCATGCCATTGCTCGCGGCGAGGCCTGGATTCAGGCTGCCACGGACCGATTCTATGACCCTGCCGTACTCGTTGAAAACAGCTTTCGCGGCAGCGTAATACAGCTCGGGGTCGACGGTGATCGGAGACAATCCTGCTCCCTATTTACCGCGGAAGAGTCTGGTGTTCACAGCACCTGCATCGGTATACGAACTGTGCGCGGCCTCGGCGGCCGCACTCATGTCATGGATACCGTCCACGAATTCACGGGCGCTCACCGACCACTGTTGCTGCAGGCTTTCGTATGCCTGAGCAGCTACACCTTCCCAGCCTGTGCCTGTCAAAATAGCTGCTGCTCTATCGTCGATCTGGTCGATATGCTCTGCGACGAATCCGGCGAGGGCGGTCAGTCTCGCGACGATCTGCTCAACCCGATCGAGATCAACAGAAAATGAATCTGTCATGGTGGCTAGGGAAGATCGAGCCCGGCCAAATTGCCTGCGCCGGATTGATCGCGCTGTTCATAGGTCTGGGCGGTGACGCCGAGCTTTTCGGCCATGGTTGTCAAGGCCGTAAAGATCTGCTGCCCACCCGACTCGACCTCACTCCAGCCCTGGTTGAAGCCGTTCGCTGCCGAACCGATCCATCCGCTCGAAGTGAGCGCGGAGACATCTCGCCCGGCCGAGTCGAGCGCCGCCCGCAACGCATCAGCGATGCTGTACACATAGTTGCCCAGTGCGCGCACTTCGTCCGGGACGATCGACAGAGACTCACCGTGCTTCCCTGTCACCGTCGGCCCCCCACGAACCATCGACCCGAAGCCATGCACAGAGTACGGACGATATCGATTGACCGAATCAACTGCTGCACGGCTCTCCCCTTCGAAGTCGCCGCATTCCGTCAGCATCTCGACGTGTCGATCACACTACACGACGCGGGTGGCGACATGCTGCTCGTGCTGGACGATCCAGGGCGGCCGAACGCCTTCCATGGTCGACGTTCCTGTGCCGTAGAAGTCGTGTGCAGCGACGTCAGGTGTCTCAAGGGGCGTCACACGAGAGGAGGATGCGTTCGCCGACCACACGCAGCGACCTGCGGAGATGAGCAGCCGATCTCAGAGCGTGTCTCACGTCGTAGCGACCGGGCCTTCGCGAGTTTCCTTTAGCTGGTCAAAGCCGCTGCATCGCTGCGGCGTTCACGAACCGAGTTCGGCCCGCAACTGTGCGGCCAGTTCCGCTGCTTGCGCAGGCGACCACGGAATGACGCCGTTCTCCGCCATCAACGCATGGAACTGCTGACTTTCATACGGAGTGCCCGGAGGCAGGGGCGAGATATGCCAGTGGACATGAGCATTGCCCTGTTGGCTACCGAGCGACAGCAGATAGGTTCGCTCCGACGGCACAACGGCTTCGACAGCGCGAGCAACCCTGTGAACGACCGCCTGCAGCCGCAGATACCCATCCTGCTCGAAGTCGCGCACCACATGCTCGAGGTGCGGCTTCGGTGCTACCAGAACATGCCCGTACATCGTCGGATACCTGCCGAGGAACGCGATGTGCGCTCCGTCGTCGAGCAGGACCTCATGTTCGGACCCCGGCGCCCCGGCGACCAGATCACAGATGAAGCAGGACCCCGATCGCACCCGTTCTTCGTACTCCGTCAGATCGAACGGCACCCGTTTCCCGTGCACGTGATTGATCACTGCCTCCCAGTCGAGAGCGTGTCTCGTATCGTCGAAACTTGTTCGGTGTGAGTCGTAAGCGTCTGTGCTGCATTATGTCTGGTCGTGGTCGATGTTCTGTCGCAGCGTTTGGTACCGGATGGGTTGTGGGTGCCGGCCGAGCCGTTGTCGGCGAAGTTCGAGTCTCGTGCCCAGGGCGGCGGGACCGCGCCGGTCGATGAGCGTGTGGTCTTCACCGCGGTGGTATTCGTGCTGACCAGCGGCTGTGCGTGGCGGATGCTGCCGCCCTCGTTCCGGGTGACCGTCCCGACAGCGCACCGCCGGTTCACGGATGCGGCGTCGATACGAGCGAAAGAAGGGGACGCCATGACCGGTCCGAGTCCGGTCGACCGCGGCAAATCCGGTTCGAAACCGCACGTGCTGTCCGATCGCGCCGGAATCCGCTGGCCGTAGCGATTTCGGCGGCCGATACCAACGACGCCGAGGCGCTGCGGCCGCTGGTTCGAGCGATCCCGGCGGTGCGATCCCGACGTGGTCCCCGCAGACGTCGACCGGCGAAGTTGCACGCCGACAAGGCATATGACCGGCTACCACCGGCTCAACATCCGCTACGACCGCAAAGCCACACACTTCCTCGGCTTCCTCACCCTCGCCGCAGCCCTGACCGGCTACAAGAAACTCGCCAAAGCGAAACCAGCGACGTGAGACACGCTCTAAGCCTCGATCCGTGGACGGGGCTGTCGATGGTCTGTGGGCTTCGGGTGCGTGGTCCGGTGGCGTTGGTGAGGCCGAGATCGTCGATGTTGTCCGCGCCCGCGGACATTCCCGCGATCAGCGTGGCGAGCTTCGGTGCCGGGTGCGCTGATTCGGATGTGATCCGTGGAGAATCGACCACGACCTTCTCGGCGAACACTGCGTGAGGTCAGGTACCAAGAGAACTACCGCTGTTGTTCGGAGACGCGGTCGAGCGGTAGATGCGCTCGGGGTGTGCCGGAGACGGTGCGTTCCCGGAAACGGCGACGCCGTGAACCCCGGGTGATGTGGGGTCCACGGCGTGCGCGGTTTCGATCAGGCGTCCGGGCGCGGGACGTCGCCGCGCCAGGCGCCGGTTTCGTGGCGCTGGTCCTCGATGAATTCCTTGAACCGCTTCATATCCCCGTTGACGCGGTGCTTCAGCACGCCGAGTTTGTCGGCGGCGTTCTCCACGAAACCTTCCGGATCGACGTCCATCTGCGCGGTGACGCGGGTGTGGGTGTCGTCGAGGCGGTGGAAGGTGATCACGCCCGCGTGGCGCGGACCGCTGTCGGATTTCCAGGCGACCCGTTCGTCGGGGTGTTGTTCGGTGATGGTCGCGTCGAATTCGCGCGTCGCCGGGCCGACGTGGATACGCCAGTGCGTGTGTCGGTCGTCGAGTTGCCGCACGACTTCGACGCCTTCCATGAAGTGTGGGAAGGATTCGAACTGTGTCCACTGGTTGTAGGCGGTCCGTACCGGCACCTCGACATCGACGGTCGCGGCCAATGTGCTCACGTCATCTTCCTTTCGTGTGACGGTTGGGTGTCTTCATTCGCCTACCCGGTCATGTGGAGCCCAATCCGGAGCGGCCGAATCCGGCGCTGATTGGCGATCTGGTCCGGGGGTAGGCCCAGGTGGACACTGGAAGGGGTCACGATGACCGGAACACGCGAACTCGATGTGGTCGACATCCTGACCGCACAGCATCGCCAGATCAGAGCGCTGCTCGATCGGCTGCGCCTCGACGACCGCGACACCGAGCAGGTCTTCGACGATCTGGTGCGTCTGCTGACCGTGCACGAGACCGCCGAGGAGGAGGTCGTGCACCCGCTGGCCGGGCGGGCCCGCTTCGGCGCCGAACGGATCGTCGAGCCGCGGCTGGCGGAGGAGAGCGCCGCGAAGAAAGCGCTGTCGGAGCTGCGCGAACTCGGTGTGGGTCATCCGGAGTTCCCGGCGAAGCTCGCGGCGTTCCGCGACGCCGTCCTCACGCACGCCGAGCACGAGGAAGCCGAGGAGTTCGAGCTGCTGCGCCGCCAGTACTCGGCGCGTGAACTGCGGAACATGGGTCGGTCGGTGCGTCGGGCCGAAGCGCTCGCGCCGACTCGCCCGCATCCGGGTACCGGCGTGTCCGCACTGCCGAACCGGGTGCTCGGGCTCCCGCTCGCCGTGCTCGACCGGCTGCGTGACGTGCTGCGTGACCGCCGACATTGACCGATTCGATCCGTGCGGGTCGGGTACGCGCCCGAAGAACCAAATCGGCGGCGATCGGAGGACCATGGTCGAGCTCATCGGTGACGACAACGAAACGGCGACGGAACCCGCGGCCGTCGAACCGCGCGGATCACGTGTGCGTGACCTCGCGCGGTGGGTGCTGGCGGGCGGCATGATCTTCGCGGGCCTGAGTCACCTGTTCTGGGGGCGGGAGGAGTTCCGAGCCCAGGTGCCGGACTGGGTGCCGCTGGATACCGACGGGGTCGTAATGGCTTCCGGCGGTGTGGAATTGGCGCTCGGGGTGAACCTGGCCTTCGCGCCGCGCGACCGCACCGGGCAGCTGCTCGCCGCCTTCTTTGTCGCGGTGTTCCCCGGCAATCTGGCCCAGTATCGGCAGCGCCGCGACGGTTTCGGACTCGACACCGATCGGAAACGGTTCATCCGCTTGTTCTTTCAACCGTTGCTGGTGCTGTGGGCGCTGTGGTGCACTCGGTCCCCGCACCGCCGGTGAGCCGCGCGGGGGCTCGCGTCATTCGACGGTCAAGAAGTCCGAAACCGACCGGCGCGGAGTGGCCGGGTGAATCCGGTGGCCGCTGTCGGCGCCGATGCGGATCACCACCTGCGGAACGCCGGGGTGCGGGGCCAGTCCCGACATCACGCGGCGTGCCGCGGGCAGCTCGGTGAGGTGGGTCAGCGCGCAGCTCGCCTGCCCGGCGGCGGTGCATTCGAGCAGGACCGCCGAGAGCGCCTCGCCCGCGCGCAACCAGTGCTCGGGCGTGTCGCCGTCGGTGCCGAGGACGACGACCCGCGCGTGATCCTCGGCGCCCTGATCGCGCGGCGGATGGTCCACGGTGGGGAACGCACGCCCGATCGGGGCCCGATCGGCCTCGGACCGGGAAGTCAGCGCCTCCGGGGGCACACCCTCGGCGGGACGGAAATGACCCGTCCACCAATGTAATTCGGCTTGGTACTGCATGTCGTAGCGCTGCGCGGCCGCGGTGTGCTCGGAGGCGGTGACCACGCGCGGCCGCGCGGTCTCGTCCAGCACGTCCAACTCGACTTCGTGCGGGGACACCAGCAGACGCAACCGATGCGCCAGATCCGGCCAGCCCTCCGGTTCGCGCATCGGCAGCCGGGCGGTGTAGCGGCGGCTCATGGCTTCGGCGCGGGCGAGCACACCCGAGGGCGGATCCGGCCACGGACGGAATTCGACGGTCGCCAGCCACTCCGGGCGCGCCGGATCGGGCATGCGGATGACATCGGTGTGCCAGCCGGCCGCCCCGAACGCGGTGCGGACGTGATGCAGCATCGCACCGCAACTGATGACCAGCTGCCGACCGGACGGATCGGCCACCTCGAGTTGCCGCGAATCGTCGCGATAGAGCCGCAGGGTCCGCCCGTCCGACACCCACCGCCACGGTTGTGTGTTGTGCACCGAAGGGGCCCGGCTCGCCGCGCGCAACACCGCGCACACCGTCGACCGATCGGGCACAGTGGAAACATCGCCAATGGTCATACCCTGATTCTCCGCCTCCGGGGTGACCGATGGCTACGGTCCATCCGCCCGGCTGGAAGGGCCTTTGGTCCCGCGTGATCAGGCGACCAGTGCGAGGTCCGCGGGGGTTCGCACGCCTGCGGTTCGGCGTGAGCGCACCAGCAGGCGGGTGAGGGCTTCGGCGACCGGGCCGGGCTGTTCCATGATCACCGAGTGGCCCGCGCCATCGACAAGCACCAGGTCGGCGTAGTCGATGGAGGCGGCCATGGCGACCGAATGCGCGGGCGGGGTCATCAGGTCGGCGGAACCGCAGAGGATGACGGTCGGGATGCGGGACAGGAGGGTGAGGGCGTCGGTGCGGTCGTAGGTCATGAATTCGCTGAGGAAGCTCGCCATCGTCACGATCGGGGTTTCGTTGTGCATGGCGTTCGCCAGCGTGAGCACCCGGGGGTTGACGCGGCGGTCACCGAATTCCGCGGTGCGGATGATGGGCGCGAAGACTTTGCTCGCGACGAGTTTGGCTCGCTGCATGAGGCCGGGGGCGAAACGGACGGCGGCTTGGAAGGCCGACACCACCGGGTTGCGGAGCAGCCTGCCGAACCCGGCGTCGGCGAGTCCGTTCGCCGCGGTGGCGACCAGGGCGACGCCGACGATGCGGGCGCCGATCTCGTGTGGGTTGCGTGCGGCGTAGGTGAGTGCGGTCATGCCGCCCATCGAATGGCCGACCAGGACAACGGGGCCGGTGGGCGCGACCGCGTCGAGGACGTCGCGGAGGTCGTCGGCGAGTTGGTCGAGGGTGTAGGTGTGGCGGGTCGACCGGCCGGAGGAGCCGTGGCCGCGGTGGTCGTAGCCGACCACACGTGCGCCAGGGTAGCGGCGCAGGAGTTCGTCGCGCACGGAGGTCCAGGATTCCGAGCGCAGGCAGTGGCCGTGCAGCAGGACCACGGTGAGCTCGGCGTCGCGCGGGCCGTATTCGCGCACGGTCAGCGCGACGCCGTCGCCGGTGACGATCGCGGCACGTCGCGGCGCCGGTTGGGCGGTCGTGCGGTGGATCGACATGGTCTGCTCCGGTTCCGTGTGGTGGGTGTTCTCCACTCTGCGCTGTCGCGGGCGCGCGCATCAGGTCCCCGAGTGCTTGGTTCGCGGCACCGAGGGGGAAGGCGACCGCCACCAAGGTGGTTATCATCGACAGCGGATCCGCCCGTGTCGCGCGGGTCGCACGAGATCGGGGGACGGATTCATGGCCGAGGACGGGATGGCGCTCGCCGACCGCGCGCTACCGCTGCGGGGCGCCGTGAACGCCCGCGATCTGGGCGGGTTGCGCACCGAGGACGGGCGCCGGGTGCGCGCCATGCGGGTGCTGCGTTCGGACGGCCCGAACGAACTCGACGGCGACGATGTGACGTATCTGCTCGAGCACTGCCTGCTGCGGATGGTCCTCGACCTGCGCGCGCCGGGCGAGATCGACACCGACGGACGCGGCGGGTTGGCCGACCGCGTCGCGCTCTACCAGAACACCCACATCTTCGGCGCGGACCGCATCCGACTCGACCTGGCCCGCGTCGCTCCCACCGGCGGACTCCTCGACCGGTATATCGGTTACCTGGAGCACAGCGCGCACAATATCGTCGCCGCCCTCGACCTGCTGGCGAGCGCCGACAATCTGCCCGCGCTGGTGCACTGCGCAGCGGGCAAGGACCGCACCGGGGTGGTCGTCGCGATCCTGCTCGGCGTGCTCGGCGTCCGCGAGGACGACATCGTGGCCGACTACGCCGCCACCGGACCGAATGTCGAGGCGCTGTTGGCGCGGGCGCGACGAGCCGCCACCGCGCGCGCCGCGGGCATCGACATCGCCGAAATACCCGCGTGGGTCTTCGCCGCCGACGCCGCGACCATGCGCGGCCTCCTGGCGCACCTGTCGAAGGAATTCGGCGGCCCCGCCGCGTGGGCGACCCGCGCCGGATTGGAAGACGCCACTCGCCGCCGACTCGTCGACACCTTGCTCGAACCCGCACGGTAGCCGCCGATCATCGAGACCGACAAGAAGTCGGCAACCCGAGAAGCGTCCCCGTCCAAGCCCCACCCCCACCACAAGGGAGCGAGCCCGACGAGCGACGGTTCACGACCGTCCCGCACCACAGCGGTCAAACCCACCCCCGCAACATCCCCACCCACCCACCCAACCCCGCAACATCCCCCCCCAACCCAGCCCCGCCGGGAGCGAGCCCGACGAGCGACGGTTCGCGGCCGTCTCGCGTCCCAGCGTTCGAGACAATGCGACGCAGGAGCAAGTATCGAACGCTGGGACGCGA
>NZ_JADMLG010000003.1:0-375906 GCF_015674855.1 Nocardia bovistercoris
CACGTAGGCCACCCGGCCCACCCTACGAAGATCGAGTTAGTGCGCAAACTCAGGCCCCCGGCGACAGCGAACCCGCTGATCACCCGGCCGCGAACACTCCCAAGATCAACATCTGTCCGAAGTCAGGCCCCGACGAGCTGACCATCGCGACCGTGCCCGCGCTGCTGGCCGAGCGCGGCGATCCGTGGGCCGATCGCGCGCCGCAGTCGATCGAGCCGCTGCTCGCGATGTCGGAACGCGACATGGCCTCGGGACTGATGGACGCGCCATGGCCGCCGCAATATCCGAAGATGCCCAACGAACCGCCGCGCGTGCAGCCGAGCCGAGCCAAGAAGGGTGAGTGACTACTCGGTCGTCCAGCGCACCCAGGCGCCGGTGCGTCCGCTGCCCTCGCACACCAGGGCGCGCCCGTCGGCGGTGCGGCCGGACTTGGAGATGGTCGGGTCGCATTTCGCGCCGCTCTCGTACTCGCCGGTGCCGACGTTGTACGGACCCGACCACAGGTAGCCGCCGCTCGCGCCGTTGATCCCCAGGCACAGCAGGGTGCCGCCGTCGGAGCCCTGGCCGATCGCGCCGAGCTGCGCCTCGGTGCACGAGGCGCCCTTGCGCGCGGTGAGCAGGGTGGTCGCGGCGGCCGTGGTCGGGCTCGCCGAGACGGTCGGCGCCGCGGTGGTTGGCGGGATGGTCGCGATGGTCGGTATCGGGGTGGGCGCCACGGTCTGGGCCGCGACGGAGGTCTCGGCGCGCGAGAAGTTGTCGGTGAGCGAGCCGGGGTCGAGGACGAAGAAGGCCACGACGGCGGTGGCTTCGGCGGCGCCGAGCAGCAGGGCGAAGGTCGCGATGGCGCGCCCGCGCGGGTAGCCGAAGGAGATGAGTCCGAAGACCAGCGCGACCGGGAACAGCAGCAGCAGCGCCGCGACGAGGGCGACCACCGCGTAGGGGTTCACGATCGGGAGCAGGTCGTCACCGCCGTCGCGATCGTCGGCGCGCTGCGGCCAGCGCTGTTCACCGCGAGCTTCCGGCCAGCGCTCCTCCTCCGGCTCCTGCCAGCGCTCGCGTTCCTCCCACTGTTGCATACGTGCCATTCACAGTCCCTCTCGCGTAACACCATTCGCGCAGGAACCTCGTACTGCCCGAATCCGCCCCCGATAACGACACAGAATAGGGGCAGAAAGCAAACATATGGCTGGAATGTTCGATCGGTCACCCACCTGCTCCCGGACTTGCCATTCGATTCCCACCGTCAGCGCATGAATTCGCGGTGCCGTAACGAACCGGCAAACAATTCTTCCAGCGCGATTTCCCGGCGGGCGGGAGCGGCGGATCCGCCTCGGGAGAACCGCATCGCCGCAGCTCCCGTGGTTCGGCATCGGACGCGTCGATGCATTCGATGCCGAACCGCGCTTCATCGTCCGAGGTCGATCTTGGGCATCGTCTCGGTGACCAGCGTGGTCAGCATGTCGACCAGCAGCGTGTGGACCTGTTCGCGGCGCAATGTACCGCGCACGATCCATTCCCGGCCCGCGACCTTCACCAATCCGCCGTACGCGCGCACCAGTGCGCGCAATTGCACACCGTGCGTGGAATCGGCCATGCCGACCATCAGCAACATGCGTTCGGCGGCCGCGTCGTCGGCCTGGTCGAGAATCTGCTGCACTTCTGGATCGTCGCCGACGCCCTCGAGGCTGGTCACCTTCACCCAGGTGTTGCCGTGTTCGACGATCGTGTCGAGCAACCAGTCCACGCTGGCGTGTACCCGCGCGCGGTGGTCGCCCTCGGGAACCACCATGTCGTCGATGCGCGGCAGGGTCACCATGCGGCGCACGACCGCGAGGTAGAGGTCGCGCTTGTTGCCGAAGTAGTGGTTGATCAGCCCGCGCGCCACCCCGGCGCGCTGCGCGAGTTCGGCGGTCGAGACGGCCGCGTAGGGCCGCTCGCCGAACATGTCGATGGCGCAGGCCAGGATCTGGGCGCGCCGCTCGTCGGGTTCCAGCCTGCGCCGCCGCGGTGAATCGTCGGCGGCGGCATCGGCCGCCGACGCGGCGTATTCGGACGAGCCGGACTCGGGTTCAGAGAGACCGGGCAATGAGATCCTTCATCACCTCGTTGCTGCCCGCGAGGATGCGCAGCACGCGGGCGCCGGTGTAGAGCTGGGAAATCGGATACTCCGTCATATAGCCGTAGCCGCCGAACAGTTGCAGGCAGCGATCGACAACGATACCGAGCTGGTCGGTGAGCCAGTACTTGGACATGGCGGCGGTGGGGATGTCCAGTTCGCCGCGCACATGCTTGCCGATACAGTCGTCGAGGAAGGTCCGGCTCACCTTCGCGATGGTCGCGCATTCGGCCAATTCGAATTTGGTGTTCTGCATCGCGTACAGCGGTTTGCCGAACGCCTCGCGGCCCTTGGTGTACTCGACGGTCAGCGCGACCGCCTTCTCCATCATGGCGACCGCGATGATGGCGGTGACCAGTCGCTCCTGCGCCAGCATCTGCATCATCTGGTAGAAGCCCTGGCCCTCGGCCTCGCCGAGCAGATTGCCCGCGGGCACCCGCAGTCCGTCGAAGAACAGTTCGGCGGTGTCCTGGGCCTTGCCGCCGATCTTGTCGAGGATGCGGCCACGTTTGAAGCCGGGGGTGTCGTCGGAGACCTCGGCGAAGATGAGCGAGACGCCCGCGGCGCCTTTGCTTGGATCGGTCTTGGCGGCGATGATGATGCCGTCGCACAGCCAGCCGTTGGTGATGAAGATCTTCGACCCGGTGATGACGTATTCGTCACCCTCGCGCACCGCCCTGGTCTTGATGTTCTGCAGGTCGGATCCGGTGCCGGGTTCCGTCATTCCGATGGAGAGCACGATCTCGCCGCTCGCCGCCTTGGGCAGCACCCGCCGTTTGAGGTCGTCGGAGCCGAAGTGCTGCAGGTAGGGCGCGACGATCGTGCTGTGCACGGGCAGGCCCATCGAGCCGTCGCCCGCCCGCGCCTGCTCCTCGATGATCGCGGCCTCGTGGGCGAAGTGGCCGCCGCCACCGCCGTATTCGGCGGGCGCCGACGGGCACAGCAGGCCCAGTTCGCCCGCCCGGTTGTAGAGGTGGCGATCCGGGTGGCCCTGTTTCACGTACTTCTCTTCGTGCGGGACGACCTCCTTCACGAAGAAGCCGCGCGCGAGTTCGCGCACCGCCTCCACCTCGTCGTCACTCCACGCCGCACGTGCCATCGCCGATCCTCGTCTCACTACCTGGTTTCGTCCGCGCGCGGCCCGACCGGCCCGCGCCATCAGATTCCCGCACTATTGGCGAGCTGTCAACAGAACCGTCGGCCCGACGAGCCCTCGAGCCGGGACGCGTCGACCGAATGCGACAATGGCCTGGCACACCCGCCCCCGTTCACGAAGGATCGCCCCGCATTCCGATGGCCGCTCACATTCCGTCGCCGACCATGACCGACCCAGCCATCGACCCCGATGACCTGGCCGTATGCCTTCGGGTACTGGACCGGGCGGGCGGCTTGGACAAGGACCACCCGGATTCGATCGCGGTGCAGCGGGCCGTCGGCCACATGTTCAAGAAGCTCAAGCAGCGCAAGCGGCGCGAGGCGAGGGCCGCGGTGTCCGATGCCGACCGCGCGGTGGTGGCGGCCACGGCCACCGGCTCGCCGAACCGCATCGACGACGAGACCGCGGGCATCCCGATCAGTTCCGCGACCGAAGGCGCCAGCGCGGGCACGCTGCTGCGCCCACGCCCGTGCTACATCTGCAAACAGCGCTACACCAGGGTGGACGCGTTCTACCACCAACTGTGCCCCGACTGCGCCGCCGACAGCCACGCCCGCCGCGACGCCCGCGCCGACCTGCGCGGCCGCCGGGCGCTGCTCACCGGCGGCCGCGCCAAGATCGGCATGTACATCGCGCTGCGGCTGCTGCGCGACGGCGCGCACACCACCATCACCACCCGGTTCCCCAACGACGCCATCCGCCGCTTCGCCGCCATGGACGACAGCGCCGACTGGCTGCACCGGCTGCGCGTGGTCGGCATCGACCTGCGCGATCCGGCCCAGGTGGTCGCCCTCGCCGACGACGTGGCCGCGCGCGGCCCGCTCGACATCCTCGTCAACAACGCCGCCCAGACCGTGCGCCGCTCCCCCGGCGCCTACAGCGCGCTCGTCGACGCCGAATCCGCGCCGCTGCCCGCGGGCGCCCTGCCGGATGTGGTGACCTTCGGCAAGACCATGCAGGCCCATCCCACCGCGCTCACCGCGTCGCTGGCGCCGACACTGACCGCGGCCGAGGTCGCCGAACTCGCGTTGGTCGCGGGATCGGCTACGCCCGAACGCATCTCGCGCGGCATCGCGATCGATGCGGGCGGCCTCGTCCCCGATCTCGCGCACACCAACAGCTGGGTGCAGACCGTCGCCGAGGTGGATCCGACCGAACTGCTCGAAGTGCAGCTGTGCAATTCGGTGGCCCCGTTCATCCTGATCTCGCGGCTGCGCCCCGCCATGGCCGCGGCGTCCGCGCGGCGCAAGTACATCGTGAACGTCTCGGCCATGGAAGGTCAGTTCTCCCGCGCCTACAAAGGTCCGGGGCATCCGCACACCAATATGGCCAAGGCCGCGCTGAACATGTTGACCCGCACCAGCGCCGGTGAGATGTTCGAACAGGACTCGATCCTGATGACCGCCGTCGACACCGGCTGGATCACCGACGAACGCCCGCACTACACGAAGATGCGCCTGGCGGACGAGGGTTTCCACGCCCCGCTGGACCTGGTCGACGGCGCGGCTCGCGTCTACGACCCGATCGTGCGCGGCGAGCGGGGCGACGACGTCTACGGCTGCTTCCTCAAGGACTATCGCCCGTCGCCGTGGTGAGCGCCGAGCACAGCCGATTCCGGCGGCCGCGGTCAAGCCGGATAATGCCTATGCTGGATGTGTGCTGTTCCGGCTCGCGGCCGACCTCACGGCCGCCGCGCACTTCGCCTTCATCGCCTACGTGGTGGTCGGCGGTTTTCTCGCCTGGCGGTGGCCGCGCACCATCTGGGCGCATCTGGTCGCCGTCGGATGGGGATTCGGCACCATCGTCGCCGGCTACGACTGCCCGCTGACCCACCTCGAGGACTGGGCGCGGCGCCGCGCCGGCGAGGCCGGGCTGCCGTCGAGCGGATTCATCGACCACTATCTGACCGGGGTGATCTATCCGGAGAGCGCGCTCGGGCTGGTCCGGGCGCTGGTCGCGGTGTGCGTGGTGGCGTCATGGGTCGGGTTCGCGCTGCTGCGCCGTCGCGCCGGACGCGACCGGAGTCCGGCGGCCTCGTGAGCGGTTGCGCCGGTGCGGCGCGCCCCGCAGGAGCCGAGCACATTGCACCGGGGTTGCCGGCCAGCGCCCTGTGACTTCGGTACAACATGCCTCGCACGGAACTATTACTGTCGTTCGGGTGAACGATCACGCACGGCTGGTCCACGATTACGAATTCGGCATCGGAGCTCCGCTCTCGGCCATCGATCGCGTCCCCGACCCCGGCGGGAATCTCGCTGCCACACTGCCTGTCTGGGCGTTGGCGGCCGGATCGATCGCGGCGTTGGCGGCGGCGGCCAACCGGATGCGCGACGCGCACGGACTGGCGCCGGTGACGCATCGCATCGATCCGCAGCGGATCGCCGCGTCGTTCTCCAGCGAGCGACTACTCCGGTCCGAGGGTCGCCCGCCCGCCATCTTCGCGGATCTGTCGGGCTTCTTCCCGACCTTCGACGGCTGGGTGCGCACCCACGCCAACTATCCGCACCACCGCGCGCGATTGCTGGCCTGCCTCGGACTGTCGGAGAACGCGCCCATGGATCTGGCGGTCGCGCAGTTGGCGATGAGCCGGGCCTGTGACGTGGAAGAAGCCGCTGCGGCCTACGGCGCGATCGCGGTGCGGGTGCGCAGCGAGGAGGAATGGCTCGGAACTCCGGAGGCGGTGGCCGCGGCGTCGGGTCCGCTCGTCGCGGTCGAGGCGCGTGCGGATCGCGCGAGCAGCCAGTTCCGCTCCGACGCCACGCCGTTCCAGCCGTTACGCGGCGTACGGGTGCTCGATCTGACGCGGGTGATCGCAGGTCCGGTGGCGACCCGCACGCTCGCGCTGCTCGGTGCGGAGGTGCTCCGGGTGGATCCGCCGTTCCTGCCCGAGATCTCCTGGCAGTATCTCGACACCTGCCAGGGCAAGTTCTCCACGCGGGTCGATCTGCGGGAACCCGCCTTCGACGAACTGCTGACCTCGGCGGACGTCCTCGTCACCGGCTATCGGCCCGGTTGCTTGGAATACGCCGGACTCGACGTCGCGCGCCGTCCCGGTCTGGTGCACGGGCGGGTGAGCGCGTGGGGCGAGAGCGGGCCGTGGGGCGCGCGCCGCGGCTTCGACAGCATCGTCCAGGCCGCGACCGGCATCTCGATCGTCGAGGGCGCGCCGTCGGTGCCCGGGGCGCTGCCCGCGCAGGCGCTCGACCACGCCTCGGGGTACCTGCTGGCCGCGGGTGTCATCGACGCGCTGGCGGCGCGCACCTACGACGGCGTCGGCCGCGATGTGCGAGTGTCGTTGGCGCGCACCGCGTCCTGGCTGCTGGCCGCGCCCGGACGCACGGTCGGGCACCCGCAGGCGACGCCGCCGCATCCCGATGCCGCCGTGGCACACGGGTCCCTGGTGACGGCCGCGCCAGCGCTGGCCGAATACCCGGACTACGCGTGGCCCGCGCCCGGTTACGGCAGTAACTATCCGGCGTGGCCGGTGCGCACGCGCTGACGGTCGGGCCGCGTTCGCTCCGGTCGGTACATGTCCGGCGCAATCAGTCGGCGCCGGTCACGATCAGCCCGCACCCGCCACGGTCGGTCCGCGTCCGCCACGGTCGGTACACGTCCGGCACATCAGTCGGCGCCGGTCACGATCAGCCCGCGCCTGCCACGGCGAGGCAAGCTGCTGCAAAGCGCTGTCCGTCCGGGACGCCGGTGTCCGGGGCGATCAGCCACAGCACCGAAAGTCCTTGGGTCAAGCCGAAATACAGTTCGGCTATGGCCAGGGCCGCGTCGGCGGTGAGGACGGGGTGGGTATCGCGCAGTGCGGTCGCCAGATCGGCGTAGGCGCCGGCGAGTCCGTCGGCGAGGTAGGTGACGGGCTGGTCGGCGCGTGCGGCGCGCAGCATGTTCTCCACGCTGGCGAGCATGCTCTCGCGGTTGGCGGCGAACAGGGCGGGCAGTCCGTCGATCATCGTGGCGAATGCCTGCGCCAGCGGCATGCCGTCGGTGCCGCGCACCAGCGCGTCCATTCCGTCGCCGATGCCGGTGCCGAGCGCTTCGGTGAGCGCCTCGGCGACGAGGCGTTCCTTGGAGCCGAAGTGGTAACCGATGGCGGCCAGGCTCACCCCGGCCGCGGCGGCGATATCGCGGGCGGTGGCCTTGGCGACCCCGCGCTCCATGATGACCTTGCGCGCACCCGCCAGCAGGTCTTCCCGGTTTCCCATCCGGCCAGCCTACAACAGTGTCTGAGACATACGTGCCAGACATCTGTACCAGCACCGGCGATCGTGGTATGCCACGTGGTCGCTAGGCTCGTAGCGTGCCGCAGCCGATCATCATGGACGTCGATACCGGCATCGACGATTCACTGGCCCTGCTCTACCTGCTCGCCTCCCCCGAGGCCGAGATCGTCGGAATCGCCGCGACCGCGGGCAATGTCGCCGCCGCGCAGGTCGCGGTGAACAACCTGGCCTGGCTCGACGTGTGCCGCGCGCCCGCGATCGAGGTCGCGCTCGGCGCCGCCGAACCGCTCGCGGTGCCGCTGCGCACCACCGAGGACACCCACGGTCCGCAGGGCATCGGCTACGCCGAACTCCCCGCGCCAACCCGGCACCTGTCGCGGCGCTCGGCGGCGCGGATGTGGGTGGAGACCGTGCGGGAACGCCCCGGCGAGGTCGTCGGGCTGTGCACCGGGCCGCTGACCAACCTGGCGCTGGCGCTGCGCCTTGAACCCGAACTGCCGCGACTGCTGCGGCGGCTGGTGATCATGGGCGGGGCGTTCAACCACCCCGGCAACACCACGCCGACCAACGAGTGGAACATCCACGTCGACCCCGAAGCCGCCAAGGAGGTCTTCGACGCCTTCGCCGCGGCGCCCGCCGATCGCCGTCCCATCGTCTGCGCCCTCGACATCACCGAAACCATCGAGATGCACCCCGAGCATCTGCGCAGGCTCGCCGAACGCGCCGGATGCCCGCCACGCGATCCGGCGCGCGAATCCGACCCCGAAGGCACCCGCTCGTCAGCGCCCAACCCGGTGGTGCGCCACGTCGAGGACGCGGTGCGGTTCTACTTCGAATTCCATCGCCGCTACGATCAGGGCTATCTCGCGCACATGCACGACCCGTTCGCCGCCGCCGTCGCGCTCGACCCGAGTCTGGCGATCCTGCGGCCCGCGACGGTGGACGTGGAGTTGGCCGGGACCATCACCAGGGCGACCACGGTCGCGGACTGGTCGGGGATGTGGGGGCGCGAACCCAATGCCGACATCGTGGTCGCCACCGATCCCGCCGCCTTCTTCGACCGGCTGATCGCACGCGTCGGCGACTTCGCGCGTGCGGTGCATCCGCTGGTGCCACAGGAGATCTCGTGAACGACGCCGACTACATCGCGCGGCTGTGCGAGCGTCTGGACCTACCGGGCATCATCGACATGCACACCCATTTCATGCCGCACAGCGTGTTACGCAAGGTGTGGGCGTACTTCGACGCGGCCGGTGAGATGGCCGGTCGGCCGTGGCCGATCACCTATCGCGAGGACGAACCGGTGCGGTTGAAGATCCTGCGCGACTTCGGCGTTCGCGCTTTCACCTCGTTGGTGTACCCGCACAAGCCCGAGATGGCGGCCTGGCTCAACACGTGGACCGCCGAATTCGCCGCGAACACCCCCGACTGCCTGCACACCGCAACCTTCTATCCCGAACCGGGCGCCGAGACCTACGTGGCCGAGGCGATCGCGGCGGGCGCGCGAATCTTCAAGGTGCACATCCAAGTCGGTGATTTCGACCCGCGCGCCCCGCACCTGCGCCCGGTGTGGGGGCTACTCGAGGACAGCGGCGTGCCCGCCCTCGTGCACTGCGGTTCAGGTCCGATACCGGGCAACCACACCGGTCCCGAGCCGATCACCGAACTGCTGCGCCGCCATCCGCGCCTGCGGCTGATCATCGCGCACATGGGCACCCCCGAATACTCCGAATTCCTCGATCTCGCGACGGAATACGACGGCGTACACCTCGACACCACCATGGTGTGGACCGATTTCACCGAAGCCGACGCGCCTTACCCCCCGAACGAACGACCACGCCTGCTCGACCTCGGCGACCGCATCCTGTTCGGCAGCGACTTCCCGAACATCCCCTACCCGTACGGACATTCACTGTTCGCACTGGAACGGCTCGAGCTGGGCACGGAATGGCTGCGCGGCGTCTGCTACGGCAATGCCGCGCGAATGTTCGCTATCGACACCTAGTTTCAGCGTCTGTGCGCGGCGGGACAACTCGCTTGGCGCCACCCGACAACCGACGACAGCGCGAATATTTGGTATCGACACTTGGTTTCAACTCCCACGCGCGGCGACACAGCCCGCCGGGACGCAGCATCCGGCTGCCGATGACGGCGCGAACGCTCGGTATCGAATTCTGGATTCAGCCCTGCACGCGGCGAAGCGGCCCGCCGGGACGCAGCTGCCCGACAACCGACGACCGCGCGAAGCTCGGTAGCAATACCTGGTTTCAGCGTCCACGCACGGCGAGACCGCCCGTAGGCACGCTGCACCGGGGCCGATGGGACCGCGAATGTCCGGTATCGAGTTCTGGATTCAGCCCTGCGCACGGCGAGACAACCCGCTCGCGCGGAGCACCCGGCGGGCGATGGCGGCGCGAATGGCGTCCTCGCCGCCGATGATCCGCACGTTGCGCCGGGCCCTGGTGATCGCGGTGTAGAGCAGTTCTCGGGTGAGCAGGGTCGATTCGGGTTCGGGCAGCACCACCGACACGGTGTCGTACTGGCTGCCCTGACTGCGGTGGATGGTCATCGCGAAAACCGTCGCCACGGCCGGGAACTGGGTGGGATGCACCAGGTAGGGTGCGCTGCCGCGTTGCAGGGCCGCGCGCAGTGAGCCGTCGGGGCGGCGCACGATCACACCGGTGTCACCGTTGTAGATGCGGGCCTCGTGGTCGTTGGCGGTCACCAGCAGCGGCTGGCCCGGATACCATGGCGCGTGCGGTGATTCGGGGCCCGCGCCACCAGCGGCGGCCCATTCGGCGGCCATGCGGTCCCAGCGTTCCACGCCGAAGGGGCCCTGCCGGTGCGCGCACAGCAGACGGTGCGATTCGAGGGCGGTGAGCGCGCCCGCGGCGTCGCCGTCGAGCGCGGCGGCGGTGACCGCGAGCGCCGCCGCGACGACGTCCGCACGCACCGCGGCGGTCCGGTCCGGCGGGAACAACGACAGTTCGGTCCCGCCTTCGCGCAGCAGTGCGACGGCGGTGTCGGCATCGCCCGCGCGCACCGCGACCGCGAGTTCGGCGATTTTGCCGCCGAAGCGGCGACCGCGGGTCAGCCGCACGATACCGCCGCGCATCCTCGCGCGTTCCAGCTCCGAGAACTCCTCGACACCGACGACTTCCGACTGTGTCGAGCCATCGATCGGAGGTGAGCCCGCAACCGGTGTCGTGCCGCCGGTCGAGGTCGTGCCCACGATCGGAACCGCACTTCCCGGCGAAGTCGCACCGCCGGGCACAGCCGCACCGTCAGACGAAGCCACGCCGTCAGACGAAGCCACGCCGTCAGACGAAGCCACATCGTCGGACCGAGCCACATCGTCGGACCGAGCCACATCGTCGGACCGAGCCACGCCGTCAGACCGAGCCACGCCGTCAGACGGCGGTGCACCTGGTATCGACGTCGGGCCTGCCGTCGGAGTCGCGCCCGCTATCGGCGTCGCGACGGAAAGTGTTGCACTGCCGAGGATTTCGTACAGAGCTGGGTTCGGCGCGCCCGCTACCGGGCCAGCGACCAGGTCGGCGAGGACCGCGCCCGCGTCCACCGAGGCCAGTTGGTCCGGGTCGCCTGCGAGTACCAGGCGGGTGTCGGGACGGAGGGCTTCCAGGAGGCTGCTCATCATGGTCAGCGACACCATGGAGGTTTCGTCGACCACGATCACGTCGTAGGGCAGGCGGTTGAACTCGTGATAGCGGAAACGGGTGCCGCGGCCGCGCTGCCAGCCGAGTAGACGGTGCAGGGTGGCCGCGGTCAGTTCGGGGAGGCCGAGGGCTGCCGCCTGTTCGCGGACCGCCTCCTGGAGTCGGGCCGCGGCCTTGCCGGTCGGCGCGGCCAGCGCGATCCGCAGCGCTTGCGCCTTCGGGTCGGCCTTGCGGTGCGCTTCGAGCAGCGCCAGGATGCGGGCGATGGTGTGGGTTTTCCCGGTGCCGGGTCCGCCCGCGACCACGGTGGTCCAGTGGGTGGCGGCCAGTGCGGCGGCGACCCGCTGGCGATCCGCCATGGCGCCGTGCGCGTCGGTGTCGAAGAGGCGGTCGAGTTCGCGGCGCACCACCGCGGGGACGACCACCGGGTGGTGGGCCGCGCGTTCGGTGAGCACCCGCCGAATCGTCTGTTCCTGCCGGAAATACCGGTCCAGGTACAGCAGCGGTCCGCCGTCGGTCCCCGGCTCGGCCTCCACCAGCCGCAGCGGCGTCAGCGGACCGGCCTTGCCGCCGCGCACCAGCGGACTCACCCGCAGCGCCGCGACGACGGCGTCGATATCGGGCCACGGCAGGGTCGCGGGGTCGACGCCGATCCCGTCCTCGCGACCTTCGTCGGCGTCCACGCCGATCTCACGCAGCCGAGCCACCTCGAGACACACCGACCCCGACCGCACCGCGCGCACCGCCAGCGCCGCCGCGAACAGCACCTCCTGGCTGTCCTCCCCGCCGAGTCGGCCCAGACGCAACGCGACGTGCACGTCGGCGGCGGACAGCACACCCGCCTCGTTGAATATCCGCAACGCACCGGTGGCACGCTGCGCCAGTTGGATCGAAGTCACCGTGCCGCCCCTTCGGGTAGATCCGCAGCCATCAGCGTGTCCAGCGCCCGCCATCGCGACACACCACATACCGACGGCGTGCCCGCGGCGATCATGCCGCGCACGAACAGGCACGCGCAGCCACCGAGGCGCAAGCACGGACCGTAGCGGACCGAGGTCATCGAGTCTCCCCAGCCAGCAGATCCGAGATCGCGGTGATCAGCGTATGCGGCGGCTGCCAACGGAACACACCGCAGCCGGGCGGTGTCTCCGCGCCGATCATGCCGCGCACGAACAGGTATGCGCAGCCGCCGAGGTGCAGGCGGGGATCGTAGTCGGGCATCCGCCAGCGTAGGTAGCGGTGCAGGGCAACGGAATACAGTAGCGCCTGGAGCGGGTAGTGCGAGCGGGTCATCTCCGCGGTCATGCGGTCGGGGGTGTAGTGGGCCACGGTCAGGTCGCCGACGCCGAGGCGGTTGGTCTTGTAGTCCACGATCACGAAACATGGTGTGCCGGTGTCGGAGTCGGTGATCCGCAGCACGGCGTCGATGCTGCCGGTGAGGTAGCCGCGCAGCGGGGTTTCACCGAGTGCGGCGACCTGGTCGGCGTAGTCGCGGAAAGGGTCGTCGGGGTCGAGGTGGGTGTGCAGTAGTTCGGCGACGGCGCGCAGCGTGGCCGATGCCTCGGTCGGCGCGTCACCGCCCGCGAGTGGCAGTTCGAATTCCAATTCGTTGAGCTGGTCGCGCATCCGGATGTCGGCGAGGCGGCCGAAGCCGAGCGGGGTGTACAGCACCGCGAGCAGCGCGCGCGCCAGATGCTCGACGTCGATGTCTGCGAGAGCCTCCGCGACCGCCTCGGCGCAGCGGTCGCGTAGTTCTTCGGCGAGGTCGGCGGACTCGCGGTCCACCCGTTCGAGGATGCCGTGCACGAGGGTACCGAATTCCGCTCCGTAGGGCAGGCCGTTCATCGGCGAGGGCGCGCCCTCGGTCGGTTCGTCCGGCGAGGCGGGTGTGTCGGAGGGCTCGTCGCCGAGGTCGCGCTGGTCCTCGGGTTCGGCGTCGGTGACGTACTCGTGCGCGTCCGCGGTCAGCGCCGAATAGGAAGTGCGGCGCCAGTATTGGTCGACGACGCGGGTGAAGCGGGCGGCGGCCGGTGCGCCGGAACCGTTCTCGGCGCGCGGGCGGCGGATCGCGGCGGTCTCGGTGTCTCGCACCGCGGTCACCGAGATCGCGCGCGGATGCCCGGCCGCCCACGCCGTGAGGTTCGCGACCGCGACGGCGTCCGCGGGCACCGACGCGCGCGCGGGCACCTGCGGCCCACCGCCGTTCCGACCGAGGATAAGCCGGTGCAGCGGCGCGGTCGCGGTGGTGAACGCGGGCGCCCACCAGGCGACGATCTGGCATTTCGCCCTGGTCAACGCGACATACAGCAGCCGCAGTTCCTCACCGGCCTCCTCGGCCTCGGCGCGTGTCCTGCGTTCGGCGAAACCCCTGGCCTCCTGGCCGCCCACGTCGAGCACCCGCGCGCCGTCCTCGTCGTGGAACAGCAGCGTGCTCGGTTCGGGTTTGGCGTTGTCCCACGCGAAAGGCAGGTAGACGACCGGGAATTCGAGTCCCTTGCTGGCGTGCACGGTCGCGATCTGGACGGCCGCGGCGTCGCGGTCGAGGCGTCGGCTGCGGTCGGCGACGCTGCCGGAGGCGGGTTCGCGGATCCGGTCCGCCAGCCACCGGGTGAGCGCGGTGAGCCCGAAACCCTCGACCAGCGCGGCGTGATCGAGCAGTTGCGCGATATGGCGCACGTCGGTGAGCTGCCGTTCACCGTTCTCGACGGTGAGCAGTCGTCCCGCGAGATCGGTTTCCGCGCTGAGCTTCTCGAACACGGCCGCGAATCCGGCGCGGGCGAACAGGCGGGCCGCCTCGCGCAGCTGCGCGCTGACCCGACCGACCAGATCCGCTCCGCCGCTGTCGAGTTCGGCCGCGCCGACGCCGAGTACGGGCGTGCTCGCGGCCAGCCGGACCCGGTCGGAGCGGTGCGGCTGTTCCAGCGCGCGCAACACCCACAGCCAGTCGGTGGCGCTGTCGGTCTCGAAGACGCTGGTGCCGCCCGCGAGCACCGAAGGCACGCCGACCCGGTCCAATGCCGCACGCACCACATCGATCTGGGACCGCCGCCGGACCAGCACGGCGATATCCCCCGGCCCGATCGGACGCGGCTCGTCGGCGGAGTCGATGCGGGCGCCGGACTCGAGCAGCGCGGCGATATCGGCGGCGAGGTCTTCGGCCACTTTCGCCCGCAAGCGCCCCACCGTGGGAAAGCCGGACCGGTTGAGCGGCCCGGCGCCGGTGCGACCGAGGCATCGCAGTCGCAGCGGCGTGATCAGCTCCTCGGGACCGGACAGCCTGCTCCACGGGCGGGTCGCCGTCACCGGGTGCACCACGATGTCGGGGTGGCCGAGCGCCGCGCCGCCCTGAAGATGGTCGAGCGCGGCGAGCAGTCCGGCGTCGCTGCGCCAGTTGTCGGTGAGCTCGCGGCGGCTGTCGGAATGGGCGACGGCATCGAGGTAGCTGAGTACTTCGGCGCCGCGAAATGCGTAGACGGCCTGCTTCGGGTCGCCGACCAGCACCGTGGTGGTGTGGCCGTGGAAGGCGCGGCGCAGGATGTCCCATTGCAGCGGGTCGGTGTCCTGGAACTCGTCGACCAGCGCGACCCGGTATCGGTCCCTGATCCGCGCGCAGGCGGCTTCGCCGTGCACCGGATCCGCGAGCACGTCGTGCAACAGGACCAGCAGGTCGTCGAAATCGCGCAGACCCGCCAACCGCTTGCGCCGCAACGTCTCCGCGCGCGCCGCCGCCGCGAACGCGACCCGCTCGCCCTCCGGTCCATCACCTGCTGGCACGAGCCGCGCGTGCGGGTCGGCCACGGCGGCCAGCGCGAGGGCGTGAGCCGCTCTGAGGTCGAAGGGCGGCCCGGACTTGGCGTAGCGGTGCAGATACAGGTCGTCGGCGACGGTGCGGACGAGTTCGTCCACGGATTCGACCAGCCGCACGCCGGGATCGTGTTCACCGGCGAGCCCGAGTTCGTCGAGCATGCGCTGACAGAAGCTGTGCGTGGTGACGATGGTGCCCGCGTCGAAATCCGACAGCGCCGCGAGCAGCCTGGCGCGGGCGCGGCTCACGTGTTCGGCGTCGCCGCGCGCGAGGTGGCGGACCAACTCGTCGGGGTGGCGCGCCGAATCGGGCTCGGCCAGTGCCGCAGCCACCGCCACGAAGCGGTCGCGGGCGCGTTCGCGCAGTTCCCGCGTGGCGGCGCGGCTGAAGGTCACCAGCAGCAACTGCGAGATGTCGATGCCCGCCTCGGCCACGTACCGGACCGCGAGCCCGACGATCGCGTGCGTCTTCCCGGTGCCCGCGCTGGCCTCGAGCACCGTGGTGCCGCGCGGCAGCGGCCCGAACGGATCGAAGGGGTCGGCCGACCGGAGTGCCGGAACCGACAGGTCCGCGTCCTGAATCATCATGCCGGACCTCGACTTCCGTATACCGGTCCCCGCCTCGCGGTGGCGAACAGCCTACTGCGGCCGGTGCGCCGAATCGGGGACCTCGTGCGCGCGTCGCCGGGACCGGTCACGGCTGCCCCTGTGTCTCGGCGGCCAGCAGCGGCGCCCAGAGCCTGCGGGCGATGGCGCCGAAACGGGTGTTCTCCCCGCGCTCGCCCGCCTGCGCGGCGACGGCGGTGAGGTCGTCCAGGCGCGGGGCCGCGCCCCAGATGTAGCGCAGGTGCCGGTCGGTGTGGTCGCCGTACTTGCCGGGTCCGTTCGGCCCGCCGTCGAATTCGCGCTCGGCGGCGGCGAACGCCTCGTCGGCGCTGCCGCCGCGGAATCGGCGCTCGGCGTAGGCGGCGGTCGCGGTCGGGGCGATCGGCAGGGGTTCGGCCAGTCCGGCGTCGCGCAGCTTGACCAGTTCGCGCAGGATCGTCACGGCCTCGGGCGCGGCGGGGGCGGTGAGCTCCGAACGCCAAGCGGGCCGCCGGAACTGGCCGCGGCCTGTGGTGACCGCCTGCCAGCCGCGGTCCTCGGTGGCGGACAGCGCGAGCACCGAAACCCACGCGGCGAGACGGTGTTTGGGCGCGAGCTTCGAATAGGTGGTACGCACCAACTGCTCGCCGCGCACCTCGGGCACGGTGCCGGTGAGCCTGCGGCCGTTGCCGAGATCGATCGCGATGTCCACCGCGCGAGCCTGCACGCGGTAGTGGCCTTCGCAGGCGCGCACGAGAGTATCGACGGTGTACTCGATCTCGTCGAGCACCGCGGCGCCGAGCCCGAACGGCGGCAGCGTGCCGCGCCGCCATTCCGCGGCGCGCAACTCCGCGCCGTCGGCGCCGGTGAGCCGCGCGGTCAACATGCGTTCGCCCAGTTCCCATTTGGCGAGCCCGTCGAGTTCGATGGGAATCCGGTCGGCGATATCGTCGTCGTATTCGGGCACTCGCAGGCCGAGTCGCTGCCACAGGAACGCGCGCACCGGATGTTCCACGAACGACAGCAGATCCGCGAGCGCCACATCGCCCAGGTCGGGGGTCGGCAGCGGACCGCGCAGGAACGCCGGTCGCGGACAGGCGGGTGCGGCGGCGGCCACCGCGCCCGCGAGCGCGACGGTGTCGAAGCTGAACGGGTCGTCGGCGCGGAAGTTCCTGCCGTCGAAACTCTGCAGCGGGTGCCGCACCAACACTCCGGTCAGGTCGTCGCCGACGTAACCGCGCACCACGTCGAGCAATTCGGCCACCGGGATCGCGGGCGGACGCTCGGCGCCGCTCACCGGGTCGGCGCCGGAGTAGAACACCAGCAGCCGCTCGCGCGCGGCGAGCACGCAGTCCAGCAGGATCTGCCGGTCCTCGGCGCGCGGATCGCGTTCGCCCGGCAGCGGGTCGCGGGCGAGCACATCGTCGCCGTCCGCGCCGCCCGGGCGTGGGAAGACCTCGTCGTCGAGACCGAGCAGCACGACCACGCGGTGCGGCACCGAACGCATCGGCGCCAGGGCGCACACGGTCAGCTCCCCGGTGCGGAAGTTGGCGCGCGGCGGCGCGGCCGCGAGCCGACCGGCCAGCAGCACGTCGACATCGGCGAGGCGCAGCGCGGTATCACCCGCGTGATCCAACGCCGCCGCCAGCTCGCGCTTGGCTTCCGCGCGCACCCACGCCTGCGCTTCGGGCACATCGGTGAGCAGGTCGAGCGCGCGGGCCAGCACCGCGGCCCACTCGCGAGCGGGCGCGGGACCGCGCAGATCGCGCAGGCACACCGCGAGCCGGTCGATGAATTCCGCGAACCGACCAGCCAGGTCGACGTCGTTGCTGTCCACATCGTCGAGCGGCAGCGCGAGGTCGAGCCAGTCGCGGGCGGTGTCGTCGGCAGCCACGCCGAGCAGGATGCGGTCCACCGCTCCGTTCAGCGTGTTCTGCCCGAAGTCGGCGAGCCCGAACGCCTGCCGCTGCCGCTGCCCGATCCCCCACCGCGCGCCCGATTCCGCGGCCCACTCGCGCAGCCGCTCGATCGCGTCGTCATCGAATCCGCAACGCCTGCGCACGGTTTCGGCGGCAGCCAGATCCAGCACCTGGGTAACGGTGACGCGCCCGTCGGCCAGCTCGAGCAGCGTCGCCACGACCGCGAGCAACGGATTGGTCGTCGCGCGCCCGCGATCGGCGAGCCGCACCCGCAACTGCCGAGCCGGATGCGCCCCCGCCTCGACCGGCTCACCGACCGTCCGCACCCCGAAAGCGGCCAGGATCAGCGGCGCGTACGCCTCGACCTCGGGGCACATGATCACCACATCGCGCGGTTCGAGCGTCGGATCCCGCGCGAACAACCCCAAGAGCGCATCGCGCAACACCTCGACCTGCCGCGCCGCACCATGACAGGCGTGCACCCGCACACTGCCGTCGGCCCGCACCCGCTCCCGAGGCGGCCACCGATCGTCCCGGATACCGGCGACCATCGCACCGAGCAGCGTCGTCCGCTCCGTCTCCGACACGAGCCCGGTCGTACGCTCCGACTCGGACGTCGTCGTGGGTAGACCACGCACGGGCTCGGTCGTCGGCCCCGGCACAGTCGTCCGCCTCGGTGCGAGGTCAGCTCCCGCCGCTGAACCGAGCCCGGTCGTATCCCCCGACGCGGGCGTAGTCACGCCCGACGCACGCTCGGCCGCCGCGGGCGCGAACTCGGCCCCTACCGACAGCGCCTGCTCGGACGCTGCTCCCGGCGCGGATCTCGTCGTTACCCCCGAGGTGAATTCGGCTGCTCGCCCCGATGCGACAGGACCGAGGCGTTCGTCGGACGCGGCTGCGCTCGTGAGTCGTTGTTGCAGTTCGCGTGCGTCGCGGGCGAGGCCGGTCAGGAGCGGGTGGGCGACGGTGTGGGCGGTGCGATCAGTGGCGCGGCGGGTGGAGGCCGGTATGTCCGAGAGCGCCGACCACATCGCCGGACTCGGGTGCGTCAACCAGAGGTGTATCTCGCGGGACGCGCCGAGGGCGGTGAGGACGGCGAGTTGGTCGGCGGGCAGCCGGTGCACGCCGAACAACGAGAGCCGTGCGGGCAGGTCGACCAGGTCGGGGCGGTCGCGCAGTGCGGCGCAACCGATTTCGAGGCGTTCCGCCGGGCTCGGCGTTCCGATCTCGGCGCGCAGGAGTCGCCACAGTCGCGGCTGCCAGGCCAGATCCTCCGGAATCGCGCCGCCGACACCGTCACCGTCCTGGCCGCCATCGCTCGTGCCGTCGCGGCCGGGTCCGCCGACGCGGGCACCGTCGAGGTCCGGCGCGTCACCGTTCGCGCCATCACGATGCGCGGCACCGTAATCCGTGCCATCACGATGCGCGGCACCGTATTCCGCGCCACCACGATGCGCGACATCGCGCTCCGCACCACCGCGATTCGGGGCATCGCGCTCCGCGCCACCGCGATTCGGCGCATCGCGATCCGCGCCACGGCGACCCCGACGATCCGAGTCGGCACCATGCGCGTGATCACCGCCCGAGATGTCGCGGGCCCGGTGGCCGCCGTCCGCGCGGGCGGCCCACGCGGTGATCAGCGCGGGCCGCTGGGTCGCGTAGCTGTCGAACAGTTCGCACAGGTGCGCCGCGGTCGCGTAGCGGCGACCAAGGCGGTGGTCGTCGCGGCCGGACCCGAGGTGGCGGGCCAGCATCGCGGCCCACGGTTGGTCGAGGGCGGTGTCGATCACCCGGAGCATGGACCAGACCATGCGTTCGCGCGCCCACGGGTCCTCACCGGGCGTGAGTCCGCATGCCGCCGACAGCGTCGTCGCGACCAGCGCGGACGGCGACGGGAAGGCGATATTCGCGGCAATGCCATCATTTCGCACCGACCGGTCGGTTCTACTCGCGCCCAAGGCACCCGAAAGACGTTGCGTCAGCCAGCGTTCCACGCCCCTGGCGGGCACCGCGACCACCTCGGCGGCGAACGGATCGGCGAGCGGAGTCGCCAGCAGCGCCGCCAGTCCGTCCGCCAGGGCGTCGGCGCGCTCGGCCCGGTGGATGTGCAGCGGCATTGGACGTTTATACGCCGGCGACCGCGGCGCAAACGATCCGCCCCCACCCCCGCCGGCGCGCACCGGGAGTGAATTGGACCACAGCACCGGCGCGGCTGTGGGTGTGTCACGCGAGCCGGGCGCGGGGTGTGTGCGACAGTGCTGCCTCCGGGGGAGGAACGGTGAGCTGGATCGAAAGGCTGGTTTCGCGTTCATGAACGCTTCGGTGATTCCCCTGGTACCGAAGGGCGGATTCACGGTTCGACGGATCGGCGAGCGCTGGGAGTTGGTCAACTCGACCTTCTACGGCCGCGGCGTGGTCCTACACGCCTGGCCGCGCGAACGGCACTCCGAAGCCTTCGCGCATTGCTATCGCCTCAACGGACGCACCGTCGAGGAACTGCGCGCCGCCTTCCGCTGACCTACCATTCATTACAGGTACGCAACGGATTTCGCCGTGCGACGGCGCCGATAACACAGTGCGGCCGTGACCTCAAGACGTGCGTCGCGCGCTCCGGTGTGCCATTGTCAACCCTCGTGCGTTACCCCTCGGCTGCCACCCGGACTTCTTCCCGCGTGGCCACATCCGCCTGTGTCCTCGCTACCGCGGCGATCCTGCTGTCGAGCGCGCCCACGCTGGTGCCGGGCGGCTTACCCGCCGCCTCCGCCGCGCCGGTGCGCGGCTGCCTGCCCGGCTTGGACTGCGACATGAGCCAGCGCGTCGAAGCCGTCGACAGCTACCTGCGCGGCCGCCCCGGCGTCACCGGCTACGTGCTGCGCGACCGGGTCGGCGGCGGCGTGTACGCCAACGAGAACGCCGAACTGCCCATCTGGACCGCCTCCACGATCAAACTCGCCATCGCGGTCGACCTGCTCAACCGCGCCAGGGTCGGCGCGATCACCCTCGGTCCCGAGGATCGCGGGCTCATGGAATCGATGCTGGCCACCTCGAACGACCAGGCCGCCGACCTGCTGTGGAACAAGTACGCGGGCCTCGACCGGATGGCCTACAACAACGCCTTCCGCGCCAACGGCATGTCGGGCCTGGTCCCGCAGCCGACCAACACCGCCCTGTTCCCGGACTGGTCGTTCCAGAAGTGCACCGCCGCCGACCTGGACCGGCTGATGGACTTCGCCTTGAACCGGATGCACCCCGACGACCGCAACTACCTGGTCGACCGGATGCGGGCCGTCGATTTCAACCAGCACTGGGGCGTGTGGGGCGCCGGTTCGCGGATGCGTCCCGGCCTCAAGAACGGCTGGTCGGCCGAGCAGGGCGGCTGGGTCGTGAACTCGGTCGGCTTCGCGGGCCCCGGCGAGCGCTACACCCTGGCGATCATGACCACGCTCGGCGCCGAAGGCGGCTACACCGAGGGCGCCGACACCGACACCAAGGTCGCCGAGATGCTGCTGGCGGGTCGCTGACCCGGTTCACCGTATTCGCCCCGCCGCGGTGAGTCGCCGCGGCGGGCGAAGATCACGAACCGGGGTCTCGCCGCGACGCTGGGTCGTGCGCCGACTACCGTTGGTCGGGTCACAAGCAACCCTGCCTGTCGAGGAGCACGACGATGAGCACTCAGGATGTCGAGACCAATCGCCACCGGGTGGTGGTGATCGGCTCGGGCTTCGGTGGCTTGTTCGGCACCAAGCACCTCAAGCGCGCCGATGTCGACGTCACCCTCATCTCCAAGACTTCGACCCACCTGTTCCAGCCGCTGCTCTACCAGGTCGCGACCGGTATCCTCTCGGTCGGCGAGATCGCGCCCGCGACCAGGCTGGTGCTGCGCAAACAGAAGAACGCGAAGGTCCTGCTCGGCGAGGTCATCGATATCGACCTGGAGTCCAAGACCGTCACCTCACGGCTGCTCAACCAGAACACCGTCACCGAATTCGACAGTCTCATCGTGGCCACCGGCGCCCAGCAGTCGTATTTCGGCAACGACCGCTTCGCCACCTACGCCCCCGGCATGAAGACCATCGATGACGCGCTGGAGTTGCGGGCGCGCATCCTCGGCGCGTTCGAGGGCGCCGAACTGGCCACCACCCAGGAGGCCCGCGACCGGTTGCTGACCTTCATCGTGATCGGCGCAGGCCCGACCGGCGTCGAGTTGGCGGGCCAGATCGCCGAGTTGTCCGACCGCACCCTCGACGGCACCTTCCACAACATCGATCCGCGCGACGCGCGAGTGATCCTGCTCGAGGGCGCGGGCGCGGTGCTCGGGCCGATGGGACCCAAACTCGGTGGCAAGGCGCAGCGCAGGCTGGAGAAGATGGGCGTGGAGATCCAGCTCAACGCCATGGTCACCGATATCGACGCGCAAGGCGTCACGGTGAAGGACGCCGACGGCACCGTCCGGCGCATCGAGTCCTCGTGCAAGGTGTGGTCGGCGGGCGTGCAGGGCAGCCCGCTGGGCAAGATGCTGGCCGAGCGGTCCGATGGCACCGAGACCGATCGCGCGGGCCGGGTCGTCGTCGAACCGGATCTGACGATCAAGGGGCACCCGAACGTCTTCGTGGTCGGCGACCTGATGTCGGTGCCGAATGTGCCCGGGCAGGCCCAAGGCGCCATCCAGGGCGCGACCTACGCCGCGAAGCAGATCAAAGCCGGCCTGAAAGGCCAAGCGCCACAGGATCGTAAGCCGTTCGCCTACTTCAACAAGGGCAGTATGGCCACGGTGTCGCGGTTCAGCGCGGTCTGCCAGGTCGGCAAGCTGGAGTTCGGCGGATTCATCGCCTGGCTGGCCTGGCTGGCCCTGCACCTGTACTACCTGGTCGGCTATCGCAGCCGTATCGTGACGGTCATCCAATGGTTCGTCACCTTCCTCGGCCGCAGCCGCGGGCAGATGGCCGCCACCGAGCAGTGGATCTTCGCCCGGCTCGCGGTCGAAGCGGTTCAGGCGGACCAGGAAGAGGCCGACGAGCTCGCCGCCGCCCTCGGCGCGCCGCCCGCCGACAACGGACGCACCGCCGCCGAGAAGGCCGCCGCGGCCGATCGTCGCGCCGGATGAGGTAGTGCCAGGTCACCCGCGTGACAGGGTGGGGTCCGCAGCGGTCCCCACCCTGTGCTCTTCGCGCACCACCGTCGCCCCGCGTGTCCGTGGAGCGCGCGGATCAGACCTCGAGCTCCTCCTCGATGCCCTTGAGGCGGTGGCGGGCCAGGGCGAGGTTGGCCCGGCTGCGGTCCAGCGCCAGATACAGGAAAAGGCCCTTGGACTTGCGGCCGGTCATCGGCCGGATGATGTGGTACTGGGCGGACAGCGTGATGAGCATGTCCTCGATGTCCTCGTTGAGGCCGAGTTGTTCGATGGTGCGCATCTTCGCGCGCACCACCTCGGTATTGCCCGCGCTGGCCACCTGGAGATCGAGGGCCTTCGAGCTGCCGAGGGTCCCCAGCGCCATACCGCTGTTGTAGTCGACGACCGCCGCGCCGAGCGCCCCGTCGATCACCATCATGTTCTTCAGAGACAGATCCATATTGGACATGCCGGTTCCTTTCTATCCATCGGTGTCGGATATCTGGTCTTTGCCGTCGGCCACCGCCGACAGGTGTTCGGCGATGGTGCGCGCCACCGGACGTGACTCCAGGTGCAGCCTGCCCACATTCGCCTCGGGTCCGGCGAGCACCGTCAGCGAGGTCCAGCCCGCCGCGTAGACGACGACGTGCCCTTCGGTGCCGCGCACCACGACCTCGTGGAATCCACCGCCGTGCGCGGTGGTCGCCAGTCGGTAGGACAACGAGAGCTGCGAGGCCGACAGCGCGGCCATGCCGTTGGGTTCGATGTGAGCGGGCAGGTCGTGGGCGATGAGCAGCCCGTCGCTCGAAGCCACCAGCGCACCGGTCATTTGGGGCACCCGGTCGCGTAGTGCCTTCAGTTCGGCCAGCACGACCGCGTTCGGGTCGGGGTCCGACACCACCGCCACCTTGGTCAACCTTCCCATCCATTCGCCGAGCAGTTTTCTCCGCGCGGTCACCGCAGTTCCTCCAAGGCCGCGAGAACGCGCACGAGCATTCCCCGGTCGACGGGCTCCCATCGGTCCGGGATCCGCTCCACCGCATCACGATTGCGCCGCGGCAACGGCAGCGAAGGCGTCGTCGCCGACATCGGCGCGTCCGACGACGGCAGCGAAGGCGATGACGGCGGCAACGACGGTGACGACGACCGACGTACCCGCCGCACGATGCGCGGGTGCTCGATCAGACCCGCCTCGGTCAGGTCGCGCACCGCGACCAGGCAGCCGTAGGTGGTGCGACCGAGATCGCGCGCGATCGCGGCGACCGTGCGTTCGGAGTCGGCGGCGGCGAGCACTTCGGCCTGACCGCCGGGTAGCGGCGGGCGCCGCCGATGTCTGCCGCGGATCGGGACGACCGCCGCGCGATCGACCAGATCCGCGGTCCACGGCCCGGTTTCGCCGCCGCCGCGCCGCTCGCATTCGCGCACCAGCGCCCGCGGTGGCACCCGACAGACCGGGGCGAGCCAATGTGCCGGTGCGGGAAGGAATTCGGCGACCGCCGCGGAGGCGAGCAGGAAGTAGCCCGCGTCGTAGACCGACAGCATGGCCAGCGCCTCCAGTCGAGGACGGCCGAGCAGGCTGCCCGCGTCGCCGCCGCCTGCGAGGTCCCATTCGCGCGCCGAGACGACGCCCGCCTCCACCGCGAGCCGGTCGAGTCCAGCGGTGCGGCGGCATTCCACGGAGGCGATGGCGCCGCCCGCGAGGTGGAACGCGCCGTCGCCCGCGCACAACATTCCGGTCCGTCCTTCCTGTTCCAGCCGTCTCAGTTCGACGGCCAGTTCAGCGCCCATGTCCGACCTCGGCGAACTCGGCGAGTATGCCGCGCAAGCGGAATCGCGCCATAGCGAGATTGCCGGTGTCGCCGTCGAAGACCACGTGCACGAACAGCCTGCCGTCGAAATCGCCCGGCACCGGATTGAGCAGGTGGTAGCCGAGGGTTCCGCAGACGATCAGCTCGGTGATGTCGTCGCCTTCGCGCGCGGTGGTCAATGCCGGACAGCCGACCACCGCGCGGATCACGTCGGTGGTGGCCGCCGCGTCCTCGTGTTCGTCCACCAGCTCGTGCCTACCCGCCGCGGCGATCGCAAGACCGCTCGCGCCGTCGACCAACGTGACACTGCGCGCACCGGGAATCTCCATGATGCGTTGCAGGCAGCCGTCTATACCGATCACCACGCCCCGCCCTTGTTCTGTAAGGGTTTCAGGGTTCGAGACGCTACACAGTGCCCGCGAGCCGTGTAAAGGAATCCACAGAGAATTGTCGGCCCCCGAAGCATTTTCCCAGCAAATGGCCGAAGAATACCTCTCGGTATCAATTGTTTTCGCCACCCGAGGCGACCACAGGTTCGAATACCAGCCGGTAACAAAACCTTTCGGTCTATGAAGTGCGCACCAAACGATCGTCAGGCACACCCACCCCGCCCCGACCCGACCGGCACACCGCCCGCTCCGCGACCCGAAGACCGACCCGACCCCCGACAACCGGCCCACCGCCACCCTCCGGCGTCCACCGGGGGCGACGCGCGAGCGCCGCGACGAGCAACGATCCAGACATCACGCACCCGACCGCGACAAAGGCATTCAGTACAGCACAACATAATTCGAGGAAAGCGCCCGAGCGACCACGGCGCCCGGCCTCCGCGCACCGCGACGCCGACCCGAAAGACGCCACGGCGGCACCCGAGCGCGAACAGCGGGCTTCCGCCGTCCCGCCCCTTCGAATCGACGTCCGATCGCATCGACCGAAACTCGACGGACACCGGCGCGAACATTCATGCCGCAGTGGCGCACACCACATCCGCGAGCCCCTGTCCAGCGCATATCAGCCATGGGAACAACCGCGTGAAACAACCCCCATTATCGAATCGGCTTTATCTGAACGAAATATGCCGCATCGCTGGAATAAGTTTCACGACCAGGTCTTGATTCATATTCCGCAAATTTATCGAACGATCAATCACCGACCATAGAGACATCTATGTAAAAGTGCATTCGCAATAGTGCGACCTCTTGTTCGAGAAGCCACGCCCGATGCTGCGCCCCCGCGCCACACCCGCCCGAGACCGCCGGGAATTCAAGGGAACGGACAAGCGCGGTAACAGCGAGTTCGCGCCTCAACCCACCGACACCGCCGTCGAACGCCCGGCGCCCGACCACGTCCCCGCCCGACCCGGTACCGGGAGCGCGCCCGCGACGCCGGTGAACAGCGAACCACCGGCCGCCAACGGAACCCGGACCGCACCCGCCCCGAGGACCGCGGCGGGGCGATCGTCCGGATACACCAGTTCGCTGTCCAATGCCCGCGCGCTCGCGAGCGCGTCGTCGGTGACGCCGCCCGCCCCGAGTTCCAGCCGGTGCCGCAGCAGCGGCACGCCGTCGACATCGGCGATCAGGTCACCGCGCCAGCCGCCGTCACGCTCCCCGGCGCGCCCGATCTGCACCCGCTCGCGCAGCCGGATCGCGGCGTCGCCCGCGAACGCCACCGTGCTGCGGACCCGGTGCCGCGCACCGCCCGCCACAACCATCGGCTCGAGGTCGACATCGAGGAAACCGCCCGCGCCGACCTCGAAATGCCAACGCGCCGAGGACGACACCGTCGCGGCGCCGGGCAGCGCGATCGACGCGGCCACCGACCGCAACACCAGCCGAGCACCCGGCCCGACCTCGACCGTGATGTCGAGTTCGTCGCCGCCGAGCGGGGTCGCCGCGGTGCCGATCAGGTGCACGGCGTCGGGACCGGTCCGCCGAGCCGCCAGCCCGCCGCTCGCGTGCACGCGGGCCGACTCGCCCGCCCGCACGGAAATCCGTAACTCAGTGCGCAACAGCGGAATCCGCGGTGTCATCGACCCGGCGCAACTGCTCGCGCACCCAGGCGAGCACCGGGGTCGCGGCCGGGTCGTCGGTCAGCGAGATCAGCGCGGTCGGCCTGCCGTCGCGCACCTTGGCGGCATCTCGTTCCATGACCGCGAGGTCGGCGCCGACCAGCGGGGCGAGGTCGGTCTTGTTCACCACCAACAGATCCGAGAACGTCACGCCTGGACCGCCCTTGCGCGGCACCTTGTCGCCGCCCGCCACGTCGATGACGAAGATCTGCACGTCGATCAGGCCCGAAGAGAAGGTCGCGGTCAGATTGTCGCCGCCGGATTCCACCAGGATCAGATCCAGCGGTGGATTCGCCGCGATCAGGTCGTCGATGGCGTCGAGGTTGGCGGTGATGTCGTCGCGGATGGCGGTGTGCGGGCAGCCGCCGGTCTGCACGGCGGTGATCCGCTCGTCCGGCAGCACCGCGTGCCTGCGCAGGAAGTCGGCGTCCTCGGTGGTGTAGATGTCGTTGGTCAGCACCGCCAGCGACAGTTCCGCGCGCAACTGCCTGCACAGCGCCGCCACCAGCGCGGTCTTGCCCGAGCCGACCGGGCCGCCGATCCCGATGCGCAGCGCCTCCCCCGGTGTGCGCTCGCGGCGGGGGCGGTCGTGCGAATGATCGTGCGGTGCACCATCGATGAAATGCGGCGGCATGGTGTTCTCCCTCGGTCGTTTCGGTGGGGCGTCAGCTGGCGAACAGCGGCATCTCGCGATGGCGATGCCGTTCGGCGAGTTCGTCCTGCAGCGGATCGGACAGCGCGGCGAGCTCGGCGGCGGCCTCGACCGCGATCCGGTCGCACAGCTCCGACATCCGCAGTGTGCACGCGGCGATGGCGGCGGGGTCGAGGGCGAGCAGGCGCTGCGCGGCCGTCGCCGCGCCGGTCAGGGTGGTGTAGACGACCACGCCCGCGATCTCGACCGGCGTGACCCGCGCGGCCGCGCCCACCGCGCCGAATACCGTCGACAGGTGCGGCCGCGTCCCCATATCGCGCCAATCCCGTTGCGGCCATAGCTGTTTGGCCAGTCGCAACAGCCCGCGTCCCTGCGCCCGCGAGGCCGCGCGCGCCGCGGGCGACGGTGTGCGGGCATCGGCCTCCGCCTCGGCGCGGGCGATCCCGAGCTCCCCCGCGCACACGGCAGCGGCCAGCGACGCCGCCACCAGCCCGGAGGTGCCGATTCGCCTGCGCAGGTACTGCTCGACCGTCGCGATGTCGCGCACCAGACCCGAGGCGACCGCCTCCTCGACGCCGCCGGAATGCACGTGCCCGCCGATCGGCAGGCGCGAGTCGGCCAGGGCCATGAGTATCGCCCGAGGACCGGCGTCGCTTTCCCGCATCCGACGATCCTAAGCCGAGGCCGCCGACCGAGTACTTCTACGCGGCCACGCACGTAGAAAGGCACTCGCGGCGCGACGCGGTTCGGGTGAGGATGGTCCGATGTCGAATCAGGGGGAATCCTCGGGCCCCGCTACTGTCGGGCAGTGGATCGCGCGGGCCGTCGCCGTGCTGATCCTCGTGCCGGTGCGTCTGCTCTGGGAGGGCGTCAAACTGTCCGTCCGCGTGAGCATCGCGGTCGTGACGTACTTCCTGGAACATCTGCTGGTTCCGCTGTGCGTGATCGTGTGGAACTGGGTGATCAAACCTGCCTGGCATCTGTTGAAGGACGGGCTCTGGGGTTGGCTGCTCCAGCAGGTGTTGTGGGGGCTGGTGCTCACCCCCGTGCTCGCTTTCCTCCTCGACTTCGTCTTGCGGCCGTTGCGCCGCGCCGTCGAGGACTGGCTGTGGCGGCGGATTCTGGTTCCCGCGGGCGCGTGGCTGTGGCGGCGCGTGGTGCGGCCGATGGCGGCGTGGCTGTGGCGGTGGGTGCTGCGGCCGCTCGGCAAGATCGTGCTCGGGGTGTGCGTGCTCGCGGTCGATTGGTTGCTGGTTCGGCCGGTGCGGGCGCTGTGGCGGTGGGTGTTGCGGCCGCTGTGGCGGGCGCTGCGCGTCACGTTGCGGTTCGGGTGGCGGGTCGCGACGGTTCTGGTCGGCGTGCTGATCGTGACGCCGTGCGTGTTCGTCTACCGCCGAGTGCTCGCACCCGTGTTCGCGGCGCTGGCCGTCGTGTGGAACGTCCTCGTCGCGCGCCCGGTTCGCTGGACCTACGTGCACGTCGTGACGCCGATGAACCGATGGGCTTCCGAGATCGTCACCGGCGTGTTCGGACGATGAGCCGGTCAGTCCGATGTGGTGGCGTTGGGCCGCCGGGTGGCGACCAGCGCGATTACCGCCATGCCAAGCAGTAAGACCGCCCCCACCGAAGTCGCGACGTGCAGACCCGTCACGAACGATTCGCTCGCCCGCTCCAGCAACGCCGGATCGTCGGCGTGACGCTCGATGGTCTCGCCGAGGGTCGAGGCGTAGTCGCCACCCGAACGGAAGACCAGCGCGGCGACGGATCCGAGTAGGGCCAGGCCGAGCGCGTTGCCGAGTTCGAAGCTGGTCTCGGAGATGCCGACCGCCGAGCCCGCGCGTTCGGGCGGCACCGAGGACACCGCGACATCCGAGACCAGGGGGAAGGCGAGACCGTAGCCGACGCCCGCGATGGTGGAACCCGCTATGTACCAGGCCAACCCGCCGTCGACGCCGATGCCGAGCAGCAGCAGATTCCCGACGCCGGAGGCGAACAGGGCGAGCACGAAGCTCGCGCGCACGCCGATGCGCTGCCCCACGCGCGCGCCGCCCATCGAGAACACGAACACCGCCGCGGCCATCGGAATGCCGAGCAGCGCCGCGTCCAACGGATCGCGGCCGGTGACCGACTGGAGATACACGCTGGTCAGATAGCTCAGCGCGGCCAGTGACATCATGCCGACCAGACTCGACCCGATGGCGACCGAGAACTGCGCGCGACCGAACAGCCGCAGGTCGAGCAGCGGTTCTTCGAGGTGCCGCTGGCGGCGGACGAACAGGGTGAGCACGGTGACGCCGACGATCAGGATCACCGCGCTCGGCGCGTCGACACCCTCGGCGGCGGCGTGTTTGACGGCGTAGACCACCGGCAGGATGCCACCGATCGAGAGTGCGACGCTGGGTAGGTCGAGCGGGCCGAGCAGGTCCGAGCGGTGCTCTGGCAGCACGAACGGGCCGACCGCGAGCAGGATCAGCAGTACCGGGATGTTGATCAGGAACACCGCACCCCACCAGAAGTGGTGCAGCAGCAGCCCGCCGATGATGGGCCCGACCGCCGAACCGCCCGCGAAGAAGGCCGTCCACACGCCGATGGCCGTGGCCCGCGCGCGGGCGTCGGGGAACAGGCCGGAGATCAGCGACAGGCTCGACGGCAGCAGGGTGGCGCCGCCGATGCCCATGAGGGCGCGCGCCGCGATGAGCACACCGGCGCTGGGTGCGAAGGCCGCGATCACCGAGGCGATGCCGAAGACGCTCGCGCCCGCGAGCAGGATGTTGCGCCTGCCGATGCGGTCGCCGAGGTTGCCCATGGTGATGAGCAGGCCGGCGATGAGGAAGCCGTAGATGTCGAGGATCCACAGTTGCTGGGCGGCGGACGGGTCGAGGTCGGCGGTGAGCGTCGGCATCGCGAGGAACAGCACCGAGATGTCCATCGAGACCAGCAGCACCGGCAGCAGCAGTACCGCGAGACCGAGCCGGGCGCGGCCCGCGCCGATGGGCCCGACCGCCTCCGACCGTACCGCCTCGACCTGTGTCATCACCGGATCCTCTCGATCTCGCGTACACCGTACGCAGCTCTCGGGTACAGTGTACGCATGCTGGACGACATAACGGAAGCGGGTTGTCGCAGGACCGCACGCGGGCGGTCGCGCGATGCCTGAACACAAGCTGACCCGCGCGACGATCATCGACACCGCCATCGACCTCGCCGACGAGGCGGGCCTCGACGCGCTGTCCATGCGCCGCATCGCCGAACGCCTCGGCGTCGGGGCGATGTCGCTGTACCGGCACGTGGGCAACAAGGACGAACTGCTCGCCGCCATGACCGACGAGGTCTCCCGACGCAACCCCTACCCCGACGCCGCGGGAACCTCGTGGACCTGGCGCGACCGGGTGCGCATCGCCGCCGAAATCGACTGGGCCCTCTACCAGCGACATCCCTGGGTCATCCTGGCCTTCGCCACCCCCCGCTACAGCTTCGGCCCCGCCGGACTCGCGTGCCTGGCCTGGCTGGTCGAAGGGTTCCGCGAACTCGACCTCACCCCGCGCGAGGCCATGCAGATGTCGTTCTCGGTGTGGAACTACATCTCCGGCGCGACGCTGCCGCAGATCAGTTCGGCGCTCGTCACCCGTAAGAGCATCGAGGCCGACGCCACCAACGGCCTGCGCGCCCTACTGGTCGGCGAACCGATGTGGACCCCACCCCCCGCACTCACCGACCTGGTCGGCGCGGGCGTGAGCGAGCTCACCTCCGAGGAACTCCTCTACGCGGGCCTGGCCACCCTCTGCGATGGCATCGAAGCCCGAATCCGCTCCCGCACACCACTACTGGAATCGGACCTGCCGACCTGACCCGCGCTACTCCTGCGCCACCACCGCGTAGACGAATCCATCCCAGCCCTTCGCTCCGACCGTCTGCAAGACCGTGGCGTCCAATCGCTTCTCGGTGGACAGGAATTCGAGGAGTTCGCGACTCGCGCGCACCGCGGCGTCGTCGGAATCCCGCTCGAGCACCTTGCCGTGGCGCACCACATTGTCGACGATGATCACCGAACCCGGCCGGGTCAGTCGCAGCGCCCAGCGCACGTATTCGGTGTTGTTCACCTTGTCGGCGTCGATGAAGACCAGGTCGAAGGGCTCCGGGCGCTCTTGCGCCACCGCGTCCAGACTCTCCAGCGCCGCGCCGACCCGGATCTCCACCCGCTCGCCCACCCCGGCCGCGTCCAGGTTCGACCGCGCCACCGTGGCGTGCTTACGCTCGAACTCCAAGGTGAGCACCCGGCCGTCCGGGCCGACCGCCTTCGCCAGCCAGATCGTGCTGAACCCGCCGAGCGTCCCGATCTCGAGCACCCGCTTCGCGCCGATCGACCGCGCCAGCAGATGCAGGAACTTGCCCTGCGCCGCCGATACGTCGATGGCGGGCAGCCCGGCCGCCGCGTTCGCCCGCAGCGCCGACTCCGCCTCCGGGTCGCGCGCGACGCTGTTCACGATGTACTCGTCCACATCCGCCCAGTCAGGTGTTGTCATAGTCGCAGTCTGCCACCGCCTCCGACCCATCCGGCCGCGCGTTCGTCGCCCGGTGACTGCCCAAACCCCCGATACGGCGGTCTCCGTCGGATTTTCCGGGCGCCCAGCGATTCGCGTCACGCTGCGCCGATGGGTTCTCGCGGTCGTCGCCCTTCGAGGAATGCGATCCTCGAAGGGATCGCCTTGGCCTGAAAGCCGTAGTAATCCGTCGGCCACCGATTCAAGGTGGTCGATCCATGCTCCATTACATGCGTTACTGCATATATCTACATATCGACAAGCGAAGTCGCGTGCAGGGCGACCATGCCACCCCGGAAGGTCAGTGATAGCTGGGGTCGTGTTCCTCGCGATGGCCCGCGACCGCGAACCGGATCACGCGCTCCAAGTCGAAACCGAGTCCCGAACGGTCCACCGGCTCCGCTTCCAGCAGGTCACCGTCGGAGCGCACCAGATAGCGCCCGTCGGGGTAGTCCATGACGTGGAACCCGCGCGCGGGCGCGGGCCGCTGATCCCAGGACGGCCCCGGATAGACGGCGACGTGCACGACCAGGTCACGCGGACGGTCGAAGAACTGCGCCGCGAGCGCGTGCGCAGATCGTCCGCCGTCGCCGTTGCCGTTGCCGGAGACCGCGCCGAGTTGGTTGGTCGCGCTCGCGCCGTTCGCCTCCGCGATCTCCACCTCGCGCCGCGAGACCCGCAGCCCGGCCCCGCTCCCCCGCGGCGCGTCCGGAAACACGGTGACGAGTCTGCGCGGCAGGTATTCGGCGTCGAACATCGTCATGCGCACGGCGCCGCCGCGATACGGCGACCCCGTCGGTTCCTGCACCAGCAGGACCGCGTGCCGGTTGTGCACCGCGGCGTGCGCGCGCAGGCGGTCGCCGCCCACCTCGCCCGCGACCTCGATCCGCGCCTCCGGCTCGGCCAGCACCCGCATGGCTCCGTACAGCTCTTCGTCGAAGATCCGGTGCAGATCGTCGGCCTCGGCCTTCCACGCCGCTTCGTATTCGCTCACCGTCGCGAAGGTCGATCGGTACTGGAGCGGGTACGGCAGCGTGTCCCGCTCGGCGGCGCGCCACAACACCTTGAACGCCAGTGGGGAGAACTCCCACTCCCGCGCGCTCATACGCCGATCACCGGCGGCACGGTTCTCGCTCGGCTCACCACGTCCAATCCCATCGATCCCACGTCCGTCACATTGCCCGACATTCTGGCACGACTTCGCTTCGAATTCGTGCCACTCGGAGTGAACGATCCGACCGACCGATCGGTCGATTCCGGCGGACGCTCCCGTCCGGATCGCGGAGTGAAAACAAGCGCTATCTATCGGCTTCGAACCACCATCCGTTACGGAATTTCACCGCGCACAGCAGTGATCTTCGCCACTCCAGATGCCGAGGAATTGATTCCATCCGGACATGACCACCCTGCCGCATGCACATGTTATTCCACAACCCGCACTCCACAATGTGAGGGTCATCTCCAAATCTCTTGACACGCTTGAGGTTCAGCGAACGCTCCCGGCGAATTGGTTAACTGGTCAACCGCCCAGGCAGGACGCGGTTGGTCTATCGTCGGCGGCGGTCCGGTCGGTCGATACCAACGGCGGTGCGCGCACCTTCCGGACCACTCCCCCACCCCGGTCGACATTCGACCGTCGACACCATCCATCCAGCACCGAGGTCGCGCCATGCACTACAACCATGCTCTTGGCATCGAACCCGGCGACGCCGTCGCCCGCCCGACATTGCCCCGGCGCAGATCCTCCGACGACATCCCCTCGGCCGCGGGCATCGGCGCACTCCCGGTGGACGCGATGGTCAGGGCGGCGAGCGCGATCGCGGCCTGGGCGCGAGTCCCCGCACCGCAATCGAGCGGCGTTGGCGCCACCGACCCGGCCCAACCCCCGCCGCTGCCGGAGTGACCAACAACGGCAGCACGCCGAATTCCACTGCGGCTGTGCGCATCACAGTCGATCGAGACCGATTGCGCGCACAGGGATGGTGCGCGCCTGTTGCTGAGGAGGGGATTCCGTGCGAGCGGCACGCGAGGCGAGTTCCGAACGCGATCCGAAGCGGTATCTGTGGGTTCTCGGCCTCATCGCGCCGAGCTGCGCGCTGCTGCCGTCGCAGCTGGTGCTGTGGACCGGAGCCGAGGTGTTCTGGTGGATCGCGCCGATCATCGTGCTGATCGTGGTGCCCGCACTGGACTGGATGGTCGGCGAGGACGGCCGAAATCCGCGAGAACAGGACTACGACCGACTGTCCGCGGACCGCTATTACCGTTGGTGCACATACCTTTTCCTGCCGATCCAGCTGATCGGCCTGATCATCGCCTGCTACCTCTGGGCCGGTGACGAGTTGAGCGCGCTGGACAAATTCGGGCTCGCGAGCACCCTCGGCGTCGTCAGCGGCATCGGCATCAACGCCGCGCACGAACTCGGGCACCGCGTCGAACACATGGAGCGGTGGTTGGCCAAGATCGCCCTCGCCCAATCCGGCTACGGACACTTCTTCGTCGAACACAACCGCGGCCACCACGTCCGCGTCGCCACACCGCTCGACCCCGCGAGCGCGCGACTCGGCGAAACCCTCTACGCATTCCTACCCCGCAGTGTCGCAGGCGGATTCGCCTCCGCCGTCCGACTCGAACGCGACCGTCTGGCCAGAAGGCGGCTGCCGTGGTCGAGCCCGCACAACCACTTGCTCCAGGCATGGGCGATGACCGCCGCCCTGTTCGGAACACTCACCGCCGTCTTCGGACTCGCCATCGTGCCGTGGCTGCTGCTGCAAGCCGTGATCGGCGTACTGCTGCTGGAAACGGTCAACTACATCGAACACTACGGACTGTTGCGCGAACGCCGACCCGACGGCCGCTGGGCCCGGTGCTCCCCCCGCGACAGCTGGAACAGCGACCGACTCGTCACCAACATCCTGCTGTTCCACCTGCAACGCCACAGCGACCACCATGCCAACCCCGGCCGCCGCTACCAGACCCTGCGCACCACACCCGAATCCCCGCAACTACCGGCCGGATACGCGACCATGATCGTGCTGGCCGCGCTCCCGCCGCTGTGGCGTCGGGTGATGGACCACCGCGTGCTCGCGCACTACGACGGTGACCGGACCCGCGCGAACACCGCGATCGGAAGGTGATCCTGACCGGTCGGGTGTCCGCGCGGGGACCTCAGCGCGGTTCTCGCCACTGCTCGATTCGACTTGTCGTCCCGGCGGGGCAGGACTTCTGACGGTTGACGCCGAGCCCGCTGTACATCAGCACGCAACGCAGTCGAGGGGGTTCCGCGCCTGCGCCGCCACGTCCGGCGGTGTCGCCGTCGCCTTCGGTGACCACGATGCCTGCGGTGGCCCCTTCGGCGATCCGACCCTTGGCGACCTTGTCCTCGCCGATCCGGCTCTGCTCGATGAAGTCGAACCGGCCGGTGACCCCATCGCCTCCATAAGCCCGAAGTCGCACCGCCACCGCCGCACGACTCGGCGTCCCTATTCCGCGTGCGGCATCGAGAAACATCGCCGCCACGTCGTACGCGAGGCCGGTTCGATCACCGGGCACACCGGGCTGGTACGACTTCAGCGAGTCCTTGATCAATCCGGTGAGGTCGTCGCACATCTCACCGAGGCGGCTGCTCACCCAGGGCTCGTAGCGTCCTCCGCCCGAGACGCACTGCTCTCCCGCCAGGATCACCGGAACACCCGATGCGATGAAGTGGATCCGCCTGTTCCTTGGCACCAAGGGCTGGTTGGACAGGTCGGTCACGAATCGCATCGAGGCATCGTTGGCGAGCACGGGCGGTTGCCGGTCGTCGTCGCAGTTCTTGAACGCGACGCGGAGGAAGGTGCTGAAGTCTTGACCGCGACCGGCGTAGACCAACAATTTCCGCTCGTAGGAGTCCGAACCGGCACAAGGAGCCTTGATGTTGTCGAGTTCCTGCTGGGTGCTCCACGAGACGGTCGACGCGTGCATCGACCCGCCCGTGAATTCCTTCTCCAGCGAGTCGACCAAGGACTTCACATAGATGTCCTGCGCTTTCGGGTGAAAGATCTCGACGCTGTCGTACAGCGTCACATCAGGGTTCGCGTGCGACACGGCCCCGCGCGCGTAATCCGCGATGAGGGTGGCCTGCGTGGCGTTGCTCGGTATCGCTTGGAAGTACAGCGGCGAGCGCTTCTCCAGGTCGTTCGCCGACAAGGAGGTCGCGAAGGTCGGCACACCTCGGTTGCCGAGAGCGGTGATCGCCTTCTCGGTGAACTCGTTGCTACGGTCGAGTCCGATGACGCCGAGCACGCTCGCGTCCTTACGCACCAGGTCCGCGAGCGGATTGTTCACCACCCACTCCGCGTACTCCATGTTCTCGCCCCCATTGGCGACGACGACACGCAGCAGTGGTTCCGCATCCGGCTTCTGTTTGTTGGCACGCCGCTGGTGGAGGAGTAGGCCGACGAGTTCATCCACATGTGCCCTCGGATACGCCAGATTGTCGGTGCGCCAAGTCAAACCGGAGAAGTAGACGAGAGTGACCATCGCCCGATTCGGGTTCTTATCGTGCGCGGTCTGGGCGATCTCGTTCTGCGCGAAAATTTCTCGCTGCGCATCCCGCAATGCGGGATCGCTGGAGAACATTTGCCCGGCATTGTCGGAGTAGCCGACGCACTGCCCGTCCCGCACGGATACGCCGATACCCGATGCCAGTGGCGACAGCTCACAGTCCGCCTCCATGTGCGGCAGCACGTACCAGACGAGCAGACCCGCGAGCAGCACGCCGCTCATGATGGTCGCGGACACCGGAATCACCCAGCGACGAGCGAAGAAGAAGAACGGGGCAGGAGCGCGCGCCGCCGTCGAGGCCGCCGCCTGATTGCCCGGCGGCGGGACGGTGGGCACGAACAGGTACCACGCGAATGGATCAGCGAGACGCCTCGTGCGCCCGAGAGTGTCGCGCCAATTCTGCACCAGGTCGGCGCCCCCCAATACGGGAAGGGTCGGCGATCCGGGTCGCGGGTCCGTGTGGACGACCGCGACCACGAGCAGGGGATCGGCGTCACGAACCGTATTGCGCACGGTATTGATCCGCTCGAGCAGTTTCGCGACCACGCTCGAATCCGGTTCGCCGTCGAGAATCACCGTAGGAAAGGCGGTGTGCCGCAGAGTCTTCGGGAGCCACAGCCGGTATCGGTAGGCTTCCCGCAGATCGGACAGGAAGGCGTTGACCAACAGGTGTTCTACTTCGCCCTCGGGCGCCCTGCGGTGTCCGTTCGCGGTTCGAGTCAACCTGAAGGCGAACTTGGCGAAGTTCTCCGAGCCCTCGGACAAGAAGGGCTGATCCATGAACCACTTCGCCTCGCGTCCCACGCCGGGAAGACCTCCGAGCCATACCCAGACCCGCAGGATCGGCCCCAGCTGCATGACCAATATCCCGATCCATTGCACCAACCAGTTGAGCGGACTCAAGAACTGTTGTCCGGCGGCGCGATCGAACCGGTGGCGCGTCCTGAGTAGTTCCGGCAGCCGATCACGCAGATCGTTCTCGTCGCTCACCCGCGCTTCGGACAGCAAGTAGGCGGCGCGGAAGCGGGGGAAGCCGATAGTGCCGAGCACACTCTTGTTCATCGTCAACCCGGCGCGCATCTGCTCCAGAATCGCGCCGATCGGCGAGTCCGCGTCCGGCGCCGGATTCGCGGGCGGAATCACCACGTGCGCACGGGGTATCTTGAGGCGACCGACCGGATGATCCAACCACACGAAGATTCCGTCGCGGACCTCGCTCGCCCCCGCGGGTCCGACCAAGCACAGCATGGGCAGGGATGGTTGCCGCACTCTGCGGAACAATATTCGCAGGAACCGAGGTTGCCACCCGGGAACGATCAGAGCGCGGAGTAGTTGCAGAAGCTGAGCGAAATCGCCCATTCGTCGTCCTCAATCACAGAGCTGTATTCATCGGATCCCGAGCACCGGAGGACAATACTAACCTGCTATCGCCGAATATGTTGCGAGAAGTAATGTTTCGGACACGGACACGCGGCGTTCACCCTTCCGGAGGGCAAATGCCAGGCCGGGCAGCGTCTTTCACCCGCATGGTAGCTGCTCGATGCCGGAGTGGTCGCGGACACCGCCCCGCGGTTGCGGTACGGTCCACCGGCACGGCACGTTCGACATGCCGAATCCTCACCTCGGTCGTCGCCGCGTCCTCCGAGCAGTACTCGTTCGACGCATCGGCACAATAATTGCGCGCACGTCGATCGAATCGGCGCGATTATATTTAAGCGCTGGCCGCACAATGTTTTTCCACATTGTGAAAACCGCCGTTGCTCAACGTAAACCGGTCCCATACTCTGGCCGACGGGGAATCATTCCCGAGTCGTCTGCCTTACGGTCCGACTATCCTTGTTCCACGGATGAAGAGAATTGCGATGACCACTGTCGAAGTAGCGAAGACGCACGAACTGTCCATCGCGCCGATCGCGGGGTACCTGGGTGCGGAGGTGTCGGGAATCGATCTGCGCGAGGGTATTTCGGCGGAGACGGCCGAGCGGCTTCGGTCCGCCCTCTACCGGTTCCGGGTGCTGTTCTTCCGCGACCAGCCGATCGACCACGCCCAGCAGATCGCTTTCACCCGGATATTCGGCCCGGTGACTCCGGCACATCCGCACCGGTACACCGATAAATCCCCGGAAGGGTTCCCGGAAATCCTCGAGGTCGACAGCCGGATCTATGCGAAGCGTTTCGGTACGCCGCAGTACAGTTATGCCTCGTTCTGGCATCAGGATGTGACGGCGCTGATCAATCCGCCCGCGGTGACGGCGCTGCGCGCGGAAATCGTCCCGGCGGTCGGGGGCGACACCACCTGGACCGATCTGGTCGCCGCCTACGCCAACCTGCCGGAATCGCTGAAGGCGTTCCTCGACGGGCTGTACGCGGAGAACCGTTTCGGCGGACGGGCGCCGAAGTGGGCGGAGGGGTCGGAGTCCGACGGACTCGTCAAGCAGACGCCGATCATCTCCGAACACCCTGTGGTGCGGCTACATCCGATCACGGGCGAGCGCATCCTGCACGTGAATCCGGGCTTCACCAGCCGCATAGTCGGCCTGTCGCCGCGCCAGAGCGACCGGGTGCTCGATCTGCTTTTCGAGGAGATCACCAACCCGGCCTACACCGTCCGAATCCGTTGGACGCCTGACTCTCTCGGTATCTGGGACAACCGCGCGGTCGCCCATCTCGCCCCGACCGACCTCGACCATCTCGACGTGGTGCGGGTGCTGCACCGCACCACCGTCGAGGGCGAGATCCCGGTCGGCGTCGACGGGAAGCCGTCGCGCCCGGTCTCCGGCGAGCCGTTCTATTCCGACGAGACGCTCGCGAACCGACCCTGAGGTGAGCGCACTCCCCCGTTTCGAGACCGACGCGCCACCGGCACCTGTCCGGCCGGTGGGCGGCGTCTCGACCTGGTGTCCTCGGCCCGGCGCAGGCGACTGCACGGGCCGCTTCGACCGCCCACCCGCCGTACTCGGCGGGTGGGCGGTTCGCCGCGCTCACCGGGGCACGGCGCAACCTCGACCACGACACCAGGGGAACGAAGGACATGACGATCGGACGTGGGACGGCGCGCCTGCTGGCGCTGCTGCTCTCGATACTGGCGCTGCCCGTGCTGGCGGGCTGCGGTGAATCGGCGACCACCGATGCCGACGGGCGCGTCGTACTGCGCTATCAGGGCTCGCCGAGTCAGGTGCTGTGGCCCGAACTCGCCGAGGGGCTCGGCTATTTCGAGAAGGTACGCCTGCAGTGGATCGGCGACACCACCTCCGGCCCGCAGGACATCCAGTCCGTCGCCACGAACCAGGCCGATTTCGGTTCGGCGTTCAACGGCTCGGTGGCCAAACTGCGGGCCGCGGGAGCGCCGATCACCTCGGTGATCTCGGTGTACGGCTCGGACGAGCAGACCTTCCACGGCTACTACTCGCTGGAGGGCAGCGGCATCACCGAGCCGCGCCATCTGATCGGCAAGAAGGTCGGGATCAACACCCTCGGGGCATACCACGAGTACACGATCAAGGAGTGGCTGCACCGCAAGGGGCTCACCGACCAGGAGATCGGCAGCATCGAATTCGTGGTGGTGCCGCCCATCAACACCGAGCGGGCGCTGCGGGAGAAGCAGATCGATGTCGGCAATCTCGGCACCATCATCAAGGACGCGGCGCTGCTCAACGGCGGCCTGCACGAGATCTTCCGCGACACCGGCCTGATCGGCGACCTCGCCATCGGCACCACAGTGCTGCGCGACGATTTCATCGCGAAGAACCGCGAGGCGGTCGCCGACTTCGTACAGGGCACGGCGCGAGCGCTGCGCTGGGCGCAACTGCACAGCCGCGAGGAGGTGGTGGCGAAGTTCACCGAGATCATCGAGCGGCGCGGTCGCGCGGGCAACACCGATTTCGTGCGGCACTTCAAGAGCACCGGGATCCCGATCCCCGGCGGCGTCATCGCCGAGCAGGAGTTCGTGCTGTGGACCGACGAGGGTGTCCGGCTCGGACTCCTCGAACCCGGCATCGACGTGAAGCGACTGTTCACCAACGAGTTCAACCCGTACTCGAACGGCGCCTACGCGACCGACGCCGACGAGAACGGGGGCAAGCGCAACTAGCGCCGGGTCCCGCCGTCCGGAAACCGCCGAGATCGCCTCGGCGGTTTCCGGCGTTCCGGCCCGTGCCCGACAGCCGGTGGGCGCAGTTTCGAGAAATCTTCTCGAAAATACTTTACTGAAACCCCAACCGTAATACCATCGGTCCGGCGACGGCAGCTGTGCCGTACCCGGTGGCCACCCGGCCACGAGCATCGGCCGCGCCGCGTACGAACAGCGGACGGCCCGCGTGACAGGAGGTGGTCGATGCGGACCAAAGGCGCGCTGATCTGGGACTTCCACCAGCCGTGGGTCGTCGAGGAGATCGAGATCGGCGACCCGCGCCGGGGCGAGGTCAAGGTCAGGATGGAGGCCGCGGGGCTGTGCCATTCCGACCACCACCTGGTCACCGGCGACATCCCCATGGCGTCGTTCCCGATCCTCGGCGGACACGAGGGCGCGGGCGTGGTGATCGAGGTCGGCGATGGGGTGGACGACATCGCGGTGGGCGACCACGTCGCGGTCTCGTTCATCCCCGCGTGCGGACGGTGCCCGTCGTGTCGGGCCGGTCGCACGAACCTCTGCGACCTCGGCGCCGGGCTGCTGGCGGGCGCGTCGGTGTCGGACGGGTCGTTCCGGGTCACGGCGCGCGGGCGCGAGGTGTATCCGATGTCGTTGCTCGGCACCTTCGCGCCGTATCTGGTGGTGCACCGCAGTTCGGTGGTCAAGATCGACCAGGACATTCCGTTCGAGGTGGCGTGCCTGCTGAGTTGCGGCGTCACCACCGGATTCGGCTCGGCGACTAGGTCGGCGCGGGTCGAACCGGGTGACGACGTCGCGGTCGTCGGGATCGGCGGCGTCGGCGTTGCGGCGTTGCAGGGCGCGGTGCTCGCGGGCGCGCGGCACGTGTTCGCCATCGATCCGGTGCCGTGGAAACGGGAGCAGGCGTTGCGTTTCGGCGCGACGCACGTCTATCCCGATCTCGCGGCCGCATTCGCCGAGGTGCCCGAGGTGACATTCGGCGCGATGGCGACGAAGGTGATCGTCACCGTCGGCCGGATGGACGGGCGCGACATCGACCAGTATCTGGCGTTGACGGCCAAGGCGGGCACCTGTGTGGTCACCGCCATGGGCGGAGTGCTGGACACCGAAGTGACACTGAACCTTTCGATGCTCACCCTGTTCCAGAAGAACCTTCAGGGCACGATCTTCGGGGCGGGCAATCCGCAGGCCGACATTCCGCGGCTGCTGGCGCTGTATCGGGCGGGCAGACTCGACCTCGACGCCATGGTGACGCGCCGCTACCGACTCGACCAGGTCAACGACGGCTATCGCGACATGCTGGAAGGACGCAATATCCGCGGCGTGATCTGTTTCACCGACGCGGACCGGTGAAGCGGAGCCGGTGCGCACGAGAATGCGCACCGGCTCGACCGGTCAGCGGGTAATTCGCGCCTTGGGCAGCGGTAGCGTATCCGCGTAGGTGAGAATTCCCGGCGCGGCGGCGACCACATTGGGAATCGCGGTGATCGCGGGCATCGCGGTGAGAATCATCGGGAGCCGCATGAAATCACTGAGCGTGGTGCCGACAAAATCCGGCGGCGGGGTGACGTCCATGCGCAGAGTGATATTCGGGCAACCATCGACAATGACGCGGTGGCCGGTGTCGATCGGCCAATCCGGCTCCAATGTCTGGCCTTTTCTCCACACCGTGCGCAATTCCACGACACTGCGCCCGTCGACTTTTCCGTGCCAGCTCGTCCTGATGCCTGCCACGCAGCCCGCGTCGATGCGCCACGAACCCAGATCCACGTCGTGGGTGGTTCGCGCGTACTCGGGTTCGCAGACGACCTCGTCGAATTCGACGCCGATCGCGGCGCCGATCAGGTGCACCGCGTCGATGAACACCTCGGTGGCCGATGCGGTCATCGCGGGGAGTTCGGGATCGTCGATCGGGCGGGCGAAGCCGACCGGTAGCTCGGTGGCAGGTGAGTCGTAGCCGCTGATGTCGGCCTCTTCGACGACCGTGATCTTGTCGATCCGGTCGACGGCGCCTGCCGCGACGATGGCGAGCAGATCCACGAATCCGGGATTGATGCCGGAGCCGAAGATCGTCGAGCCGCCGCGCTCGCACGCGTCGACGATGCGCGCCCGCTTGTCCGCGCCGAGGGAATGCCCGGTGACGAAGGCCGCCGTGGTCACCACGTTCACGCCGGATTCCAGAATGCGCACCAATTCGTCGACGTCGATCCACATCGGGTTGTAGACCACGCAATCCGGCTTCAGAGCCAGCAGCGCGGCCACATCGTCGGTGGCGAGCACGCCGACCGGTTCGATATCGCTCAATTCACCGGCATCGCGGCCGACCTTGTCCGGAGACCAGGCGTAGCAACCCACCAGTTCCAGTTCCGGATGGGCCACGACAGCCGATACCGATTGTTTGCCGACATTACCGGTGGTCCACTGGACCACACGATATCGAGATTGTTCAACATTGTCTGCCATATTTACTACTGTAGACGTTACAGTATCTATGAACGGGTGAATTCGGAAAGGGAGTACTCGTGACACTGCGGATCGTGCAATGGACCACCGGCAATGTCGGGCGGGCGGCACTGAAATCGATCATCGAACGCGCAGACCTGGAACTGGTCGGCGTCTACGCGCACGGTCCGGACAAGGTCGGCCGCGACGCGGGTGAACTGGCCGGGCTCGACAGGCAGGTCGGCGTCACCGCCACCGACGACATCGACGCGATCCTCGCGCTTCGGCCCGACTGCGTCTCCTACATGCCGCTGTTCCCCGATGTCGACGACCTGACCCGGCTGCTGGCCGCGGGCATCAACGTCGTCACCACCTCGGAGTTCATCACCGGCGCGGCCGTCGGCGCCGATGCCCGCCGACGTCTGGAAGAGGCTGCGGTGAAGGGCGATTCGAGTATCTTCGGCAGCGGGGTCAATCCCGGCTGGATCGAATACCTCGGCGCGGTCGCCTCGGGTGTGGCCAGGAACCTGAAGTCGGTCAAGATCGCCGAATCGTTCGACCTGACGATCCTGTCGGCCGACGGCAACCAGGACGATTTCGGCTGGGGACGCCCCGCGGGCGATCCCGGGCACGCCGACGACGTCGCCGAGGGCGTCGGCGAATTCCGCGACGCCGCGGAGATGATGGCCACCGTGCTCGGCCTGACCCTGGACGACATCCGCTACGAAGTCCGCTTCGCGCACGCCACCAAGGATCTGAAGGTGGCGGGTCGGACGGTGAACGAGGGCACCGTTGCCGGTATCGACATCAGCTGGTTCGGCGTGGCGGACGGCGCCGACGTCATCGAACTGAACGCGGTGTGGACGCTCGGCACCGCCATCGATCCGCCGTGGACGACGAACATGGGTTACCTGATCGAGGTGAACGCCGACCCGAAGGTGATCGTGCGGGTCGACTTCCTGCCTGACAACATGGAGACGGCCACCTTCGATGACCTGATCGCCATGGGCACCACCTTGACCGCGGCGCCCGCCGTCAACGCCATTCCGGCGGTGGTCGCCGCTCGGCCCGGCATCGTCACCTACGCCGACCTGCCGCCGATCACCGCCGACATCGCGCCTCGGCTCGGATAGGCGATAAGGGTGAGGTTGTCTGGCACCACGCGACCCTGAGGTACAGGTCAGAACAGGAAATAGCGCTGGGCCATGGGCAGTTCGGTGGCGGGCTGTTCGGTCCATACCTCGCCGTCGACTCGTACCGTGAAGGTGTCCGGGTCCACCTCGATGCGCGGCATCGCGTCGTTGCCCGGCATGTCGGACTTGGTGACCTTGCGAACGTTCTTGACGGGCACCAGTTTTCGGCGCACGTTCAGTCGGTTCGCGAGTCCGTCCTCGATCGCCTGCTCGGAGACGAAGTGCAGTGCGGTGGCGGCGGCCGCGGGTGCGGCGGCGCCGAACATCGGGCGCGGCAGCACCGGCTGCGGTGTGGGGATCGAGGCGTTGGCGTCGCCCATGGCGGCCCAGGCGATCATGCCGCCCTTGAGCACCGCGTGCGGGCGCACCCCGAAGAACGCGGGCTCCCACAGGACGAGGTCGGCGAGTTTGCCGACCTCGACCGAGCCGATCTCGTGGTCGAGTCCGTGCGCGACGGCCGGGCAGATGGTGTATTTCGCGACGTAGCGACGCGCCCTGAGGTTGTCGGCCGCGCCGTCGCCAGGCAGCGCGCCGCGGCGGCGCTTCATCACGTGCGCGGTCTGCCAGGTGCGCATCACGACCTCGCCGATGCGGCCCATGGCCTGGGAGTCGCTGCCGATCATGGAGATCGCGCCCAGATCGTGCAGCAGATCCTCGGCCGCGATGGTCGACGGTCGGATGCGGCTCTCGGCGAAGGCCAGATCCTCCGGGATGGACGCGCTCAGGTGGTGGCACACCATGAGCATGTCCAGATGCTCGTCGAGGGTGTTGACGGTGTGCGGGCGCGTCGGATTGGTGGAACTCGGCAGCACGTGGGGGTATGCCGCGACGGTGATGATGTCGGGTGCGTGCCCGCCGCCCGCGCCCTCGGTGTGATAGGCGTGGATGCCGCGGCCCGCGATCGCGGCCAGGGTGTCCTCGACGAATCCGGCCTCGTTGAGGGTGTCGGAATGCAAGGCCACCTGCACGCCCGCGGCATCGGCCACCCGCAGGCAGGCGTCGATCGCGGCGGGCGTCGAACCCCAGTCCTCGTGGAGTTTGAAACCCGAAGCGCCCGCGCGCAACTGCTCCCACATGGCCTCTTCGCCGACCGTGTTGCCCTTGCCGAGCAGCACGATGTTCAGCGGCCAGTGGTCGGTGGCCTCGAGCATGCGGGCCAGATGCCACGCGCCCGGGGTCACCGTGGTGGCCTTGGAGCCTTCGGCGGGTCCGGTGCCGCCGCCGATGAGGGTGGTGATGCCGCCGCCGAGCGCCTCGTCCATGAGCTGCGGGCAGATGAAGTGCACGTGGCAGTCGATGGCGCCCGCGGTGACGATGCGCCCGTTGCCCGCGATGATCTCGGTGGACGGCCCGACCACCAGATCCGGGTGCACGCCGGACATGGTCTCGGGATTGCCCGCTTTGCCGATGCCGCAGATGCGGCCGTCGCGAATGCCGAGGTCGGCCTTGATGATTCCCCAGTGGTCGAGGATCACGACGCCGGTGATCACGGTGTCGGGTGTGCCCTCGGCGCGGGTGGCGCGGGACTGGCCCATGGATTCGCGCAGCACCTTGCCGCCACCGAAGACGGCCTCCTCACCCGCGAGACCCGGTCCGCCGCAGCGGTCCTCGGTGATCTCGATCAGCAGATCGGTGTCGGCCAACCGGATTCGATCACCGGTGGTCGGCCCGAACAGTTCCGCGTAACGGGCCCGGCTCAACTCGCTCATCGGCTACCTCCCGAAATACCGTGCGGCGCACCGGCGGGCGCGCGAAGTTGGTCAGTGTCGCGTGCGCGACGGTGGACGCTGTCGCGTACGAAGCTAGGCATCGAGCCTGCCGGGTGGGGTGCGGCTGATGCCGTGGACCTCGCGCGAACCGCCCAGCGGCACCAGCGAGACCCGCTGGGCCAGACCGGGTTCGAAGCGCACGGCGGTGCCCGCGGGGATGTCGAGCCGGTGCCCGTGCGCGGCGGCGCGGTCGAAGTCGAGTGCGGCGTTGGCCTGCGGGAAGTGCACGTGGCTGCCGATCTGCACCGGCCGGTCGCCGGTGTTGACGACGTCGAGTTCCACGCGCGGCGCGCCCACGTTCAGCTCGATGACGCCTTCGGCACAGAGGTATTCACCCGGAATCACGGCCCGCCCCTAGCCGATCGGGTGGTGCACGGTGACGAGTTTGGTACCGTCCGGAAAGGTGGCCTCGACCTGCACGTCGTGAATCATCTCCGGCACGCCGTCCAGCACGTCGGCGCGGGTGAGCACGGTGCGCCCCGATGACATCAACTCGGCGACCGAGCGGCCGTCGCGGGCGCCCTCGAGCACGTGATCGGTGATGATCGCAACCGCCTCGGGATGGTTGAGCGCGAGTCCGCGCGCCTGCCTGCGGCGGGCCAGTTCGGCCGCGTAACTCAGCAGCAACCGTTCCTGCTCGTGCGGCGACAGTCGCATGCGGGCTCCTCACCGGTTCGGTCACAGGGGTGACGGCTATTCTGGCACGCGCGTTTCGCGGATGCGGGGCGAGCCTCAGTCGGACTTCACCAGATTCTGCAACCGCACCTGACCGCGTGCCACCACACGCTGCTGTTCGTCGGTCAGCACGACCAGCCACAGTTGCTGGGTGCGACCGCGGTGCACCGGCGTTGCCTCGGCCGACAGGGTGCCCTCGCGCACCGCACGCAGGAAGTCGGTGTTGTTGTTGACGCCGACGACGGTGCCGCCGTCGCCGAGCCAGACCGCCGCCGCGATGCTGGCCATCGTCTCGATGACCGTGCAGTAGACGCCGCCGTTCACGATGCCCATGGGCTGGAACAGATGCGGTTTCACGATCAGTTCGCCGCGCACGCGATCCGGCGTGATCTCGGTGTAGCGCAGCCCGACCAGGTCGGCGAAGCTGCCCTGGCTCGCGGTCGTCAACTGTTCGGGGGTGACGCCCGCCAAGGACCGTGTCGATGGCTCCTGTTGTGTCATGGGTTCACCTTGACATCCCGGCGACCCGACGCCCGCGCAGGGTGCCGCACCGGAGGACGAAGCGGCGGGCCTCCACCGGAATGAAGGCCCGCCGCGGCAGTGGATCGGGGGTCGCCGCAGCCCTCGGGACTCACGCTCGATCCGAACGCCGCGCTCAGTATAGGTCAGCCTTACCTAACTAAGCAAGCACTTCGACGCACCGGCAGGCCGCGCTCCTCGAGCGCGAGCAACAGGCCCTGACCGTGCCGCGCCCCGACCAGCGCGTCGGTGCGCGCGAGATCGGGAACGTAGGTGGCCGCGCCGACGATGGATTCGCCCACCAGCGACCAGAATCGACGCGGACCGAGTCCGGCGCAGCGCCCGAGTCCGTGCTGGATCAGCGACAGCGAGGCGCAGCACCGATGCGCGAGCCACACGTACATCGCCCGCGCGCACGGCAACACGACGACGCCGGGATCGCCCGCGCGCCGGTCGCCCGCGAGCACCCGGATCGTGGTGTCGGACAGGCCTGCCCAGTCGATGCCGCCGTCGTTGTCGTTGTGCACCCACAGGTTCTCCAGGCCCGGATCCCAGGCCGCGCCCTCGGCGACCAGCAGCGCCGCGACGCGCCCGATGACGGCGTGAATGAGCGCGGTGGCGACCACTTCGGCGGCGGTGTCGGCGCTGATCATCTCCGCGGCGTGGCGCCGGTACATGAGTTCGATACGGCCATCGCGCAACCCTTCGGAGAGCTTCCACCACCGACGTTTTCCCTGATCGGACATCGCGGCGACGGCATAGACGCGCGGATGCTCCGGTTGCAGCGCGCGCAACCGGTTACAGGAATGGCCGAACACCGCCGGGGTGAGACGGGCGGTGCAGGTTGTCACGGGCTCGAGCATCGAACCTCCTCGGGGTCGGCTCCGTCGTAGAGTCGAATGCGGAAGATAGGTTAGGCTTACCAGACCTAGCAACCTCAGCACCACCTTTAGGCAGGAGTAAGTTCTTCGCCGTGACACCCCTCGGTTCCGTACGGCGACGCCGCCTGACCGGACTTCTCACCCTGGCCGCCCTGCTGGCCGTCGCGGTGGTCGCGAGTATCGCGATCGGCACCCGGTCCCTTTCTCCCGCCACCGTTCTCGATTCCCTGCACACCGCGCTCACCTGCCCCGGCGGACCGTTCGAGTGCCCGGCGGAATCGGTCGCCGACGAGATCGTGCGCGGACTCCGCCTGCCGCGCACCGCATTGGCGCTGGTGTGCGGAATCGCACTCGGCATGACCGGCGCGCTCATCCAGGGCTACACCCGCAACCCGCTCTCCGACGCCGGACTGCTCGGGCTGAACGCGGGCGCGGCCTTCCTCGCCGCACTCGGCATGTACCTGTTCGGGCTCACCGCACCGGAGCAGTACATCTGGTTCGCCTTCCTCGGCGCGCTGCTCGCGGGCCTCGTGGTCTTCGGCGCGGCCGCCATCGGCGGCGGCAAGGCGAGTCCGCTGAGCCTGGTGCTCGCGGGCGCGGCGGTCACCGTCTTCCTGCAGGCCATGACCAACGCGGTGGTCACCCTCGACGTGTCCGCGCTGGACACCTACCGCTTCTGGGTGGTCGGCACCGTCGCCGGACGCGACGCCGAGGTGTTCTGGCAGGTGCTGCCCTTCCTCGGCCTCGGACTCGTGATGGCCGTCGCCGCCGCGCCCGGACTCAACCTGCTCAGCCTCGGCGACGACGTGGCGCGCGGACTCGGCGTGAACGTCGGACGCAGCCGCGCGGTCGGACTGGCCGCCGTGGTGCTGCTGTGCGGCGCCGCAACGGCCGCCATCGGCCCCGTCGCCTTCCTCGGACTCGTCGCGCCGCATATCGCGCGCTTCTTCACCGGCCCCGACTACCGGTGGCTCATCCCGTATTCCGGCCTGTTCGGCGCGCTGCTGTTGACCGCGGCCGACGTGGCGGGCCGGGTGGTGGCGCGTCCCGACGAACTCCAGGTCGGGGTCATGCTCGCCGTCATCGGCGCGCCGTTCTTCATCGCGTTCGTCCGCCGCAGGAAGTTGGTCAGCCTGTGATCCGGCCGCCCCGTCCGACCAAACGCAAGGTAGGGACCGCGTGAGCGCCACCGTGAAAGCCCCAGCGACCCTGCGCGAACTACGGCCCGCCCTGCGCGTCGGACCGGTGTCGCTGGTGCTGCGCCCGCGCATGGCGGTGCTCGCGCTGCTGCTGGCGGCCGCGCTGTTCGCCCTGTTCTGTCTCGACATCGCGACCGGCGAGACGCACATCCCGCTGGACCGGGTCCTCGACGTGCTGTCCGGGGGCGGCACGCGCGCCCAGCGATTCATCATCTGGGAGTCGAGGATGCCGCGCGCGCTCACCGCCGTCGTGGTCGGCGCCGCCCTCGGCCTCGCGGGCGCGATCACCCAGTCGATCCTGCACAATCCGCTGGCCAGCCCCGACATGCTCGGCATCACCTCCGGCGCGGGCCTCGGCGCGATCCTCGTGCTGACCGGCATCGGCAACACCGGCGCCGCGGCGTCGGTCGGCGCGCCGCTGGCCGCGACGCTCGGCGGACTGCTCACCGCGCTCGCCATCTATTCGCTCGCCTGGGGCCGCAGCGCCACCGGCGAGGTCGGCGCCACCGGCATGCGCCTCGTACTGATCGGCATCGGCGTCAACGCGGTGCTGGTCGCGGGCATCAGCTGGACGCTGACCCGCAGCTCGCTCGAGACCGCGGCCCGCGCGCAACTGTGGATCAACGGCTCGCTCAACGCCGCCGACAACTCCACCCTCGTGCCCGCCGCGCTCACCCTCGGCGCGGCGCTGCTGGTCGCGGTCGCCTCCGCGCGCACGCTCGCGGCGCTGCGCCTCGGTCCGGAGAGCGTCCGGGTGCTCGGCGTGCGGGTGCAGACCCAGCAGGCGATACTGCTCGGCACGGCGGTGACGGTGGCCTCGGTGGCGACCGCGGCGGTCGGCCCGGTGGGATTCGTGGCGCTGGCCGCGCCGCAGATCGCGCGCATGCTGTTCCGCACGCCCGGTGAACCGCTCGTCGGATCGGCGCTGTGCGGTGGTGTGCTCGTGGTCGGCGCGGATGTGGCCTCGCGCACGATCTTCCCGGTCGACCTGCCGGTCGGCATCGTGACCGCGGCCTTCGGCGGACCGTTCCTGCTGTATCTGCTCGTTCGTATGAATCGGAAGGCGACCCTGTCATGACCACCGCATCCGGGGCCGACGCCCATCGGCTCGTCGCGCAGGACATCACCCTCGGCTACGGCGAGCGCGTCATCATCGACGGCCTCACCCTCGAGATCGCCTCCGGCATCGTGACCACCGTGATCGGCCCGAACGGCTGCGGCAAGTCGACTCTGCTGCGCTCGCTGGGGCGGCTGCTCCGCCCGAGCAAGGGCCGGGTGGTGCTGGACGGCAAGGCGATCTCGTCGATGAAGACCAAGGACGTGGCCCGCGTGGTCGGCATGCTGCCGCAGACCCCGGTCGCGCCGGAGGGGCTGACGGTGGCCGATCTGGTCGCGCGCGGACGCCATCCGCACCAGTCCTGGATTCGGCAGTGGTCGGCCACCGACGAGGCCGAGGTGATGGCGGCGCTGGCGCAGACCGGCATCGCCGATCTGGCCGATCGTTCCCTCGACGAGTTGTCCGGCGGTCAGCGCCAGCGGGCCTGGATCTCGATGGCGCTGGCCCAGGGCACCGACATCCTGCTGCTCGACGAGCCCACCACCTATCTCGATCTGGCCCATTCGCTCGAGGTCCTCGACCTGGTCGACCAATTGCGCGCCGAGATGGGCCGCACGGTGGTGATGGTGCTGCACGACCTGAACATGGCGATCCGCTACAGCGACCGGCTGATCGTGATGCACGCCGGTCGCATCGTCGCGCAGGGCGCACCGGGCGACATCATCGATGCGGAGTTGTTGCTCGAGGTCTTCGGGCTGCGGGCGAAGGTGCTCGAGGATCCGGTGTCGGGGCGACCGATGATCGTGCCGATCGGCGCGCGGCAAGTGCTGGAGTCCGTTCGGCCCTAAGACGCGCCGACTATGACCAATACCACACAGCTACCGAACAGTTACGACAAGGTGTAGTACGCGTTCGCGTCGTTGGTTCTCTAAACTTGTGGGATGGCAGGACTTGGTGAACTCGAGAAGGCGGTCATGGACCAGCTGTGGTCCAGTGCTGAACCGCAGACGGTCCGGCAGGTGCACGAGGCATTGGCCGCACGTCGTGAGCTCGCGTACACCACGGTGATGACGGTGCTACAACGACTCGCGAAGAAGAATCTGGTGGTACAGCGGCGCGACGATCGCGCCCATAGGTACGCGCCCGTGCACACCCGCGACGAATTGGTCGCGAGTCTCATGGTGGACGCGTTGCAGCAGGCCGAGGAGGCGGGCAGTCGCGCCGCCGCGCTCGTGCACTTCGTCGAACAGGTCGGCCCCGACGAGGCCGACGCACTGCGTGAGGCACTCGCTAAGCTCGAATCATCCGAAGGTTCCTGATACCTTCGGCGCGACGCTCACAACGCCGTGAGCGTTCTGGCCCCACAACGCAGTGAGCTGAGTCGATGAACGCAACCGCGCCGGTATTCGCCGGTCTCGCTTTGCTTCTCGCGGGGCCTGCTCCAGCGCTGTTGAGCCGAGCGAAGTGGCCACACCGGACACCACGCGCGGCGTTGGTCCTGTGGCAGGCCATCGCGCTCGCCGCCGTGCTCAGCGCCTTCGGCTCCGGCCTGGCGATCGCGGCGGAACTGTTGGTCCCCGGCCCCGACGGCCGCCCGACCACCTCACCCACCCGTGAGATCGACGCGCTCGGTCTACCGCTGTGGCTCGCCTACATCTTCGTCTTCGCGCTCACCCTGCTGGTCGGCGCGCGACTGATGTTCTCGATCGTGCGCGTCGGCGTGCACACCCGACGCCGCCGCGCCCGCCACCGCATGCTGGTCGACCTGCTCGACCAGAGCGGGCCGCGGCGCCGCGCCGCCGACATCAGGGTGCTGGCCGCCACCGAACCCATCGCCTACTGCCTGCCCGGCCTGCGCCAGCGCGTGGTGATCAGCGAAGGCACGCTCACCAGCCTCGACGACGCCGAGGTCACCGCGATCGTCAGCCACGAACGCTCACACCTGCGAGCCAGGCACGACCTGGTGCTCGAGGCGTTCACCGCCGTGCACGAGGCATTCCCGCGGGTGGTGCGCAGCAGGGCCGCGCTCGGATCGGTGAAACTGCTCATCGAACTGCTCGCCGACGATTCGGCGGTGAAGGTCACCGGGCCCGCGCCGCTGGCCCGCGCGTTGGTGGCGTGCGCGAAGTCCACCGCGCCGCAGGGCGCGCTCGCCGCGGGCGGGCCGACCACCCTGATCCGGATCCAGCGCCTCAACGAGCGTATCGGGGATATGCGGGTCGCCTCGGCGGCCTATCTGGGGTCCGTGGCCATCCTGGTGGTCCCGACGCTGGCGTTCGCGGTACCCTGGCTGGTCGAACTCAGCCGGCTGTTCAACGGCTGATCTCGGCGACCCGCGGTCCGACGACACCGGCTCTCCTGGCCGACCGTCCCGATCACGCCCGCGTACCGTGCGGCGGGTCCCCACGAAAACGCTCGGCGCCGACCCGCGCGCCGCACCAGAAAGGCACCCGTTGACCTCCTCGCCCCCTGCCGCCGTGACCTTCGCGGATCTGGGCCTACCCGTCGCGCTCACGCAGGCGTTGCGCCGCGACGGCATCGAGGCTCCGTTCCCGATCCAGGCCGCGACCGTCCCGGACGCGCTGGCGGGCAAGGACGTGCTCGGCCGCGGTCCCACCGGATCGGGCAAGACCCTGGCCTTCGGACTTCCGATGCTGGCCGGACTCGTCGGCGCCGCCGCGCGCCCTGGACGCCCGCGCGGCCTCGTGCTCGTTCCGACCCGCGAACTCGCCGCCCAGATCGAACGCGCGCTCGACGAGCCCGCGCTCGCCCTCGGCCTTCGCATCGCCTCGGTGGTCGGCGGCGCGCCGATCAAACGCCAAGCCGACCGCCTCGCGCGCGGCGTCGACCTGCTCATCGCCACCCCGGGCAGGCTCGAAGACCTCATCGCGCAGGGTTCGGCGAACCTGTCCGAGGTACGGATCACCGCGCTGGACGAGGCCGACCACATGGCCGACATGGGCTTCCTGCCCCAGGTCGTCAAACTGCTCGACCGCACCCCCAAGGACGGTCAGCGACTACTGTTCTCGGCCACTCTCGACGGTGAGGTCGACAAACTGGTCAAGCGGTACCTGCGCTCTCCCGTCACCCATTCCACCGCGCCGCCCTCCGCTTCGGTCGCGACCATGTCGCACCACCTGCTCTTCGTCTCCGACAAGCTCGTCAAACGCGCCGTGGTCGCCGAGATCGCCGCGCGCGACGGGCTGACCATCATGTTCGTGCGCACCAAACACGGCGCCGACCGCCTCGCCAAGCAGCTGCGCGGAGTCGGCATCGCGGCGGGCGCGCTGCACGGCGGCAAAGCGCAGAACAACCGCACCCGCACCCTCGCGGCCTTCGCCGAACGCGCCACCCCGGTGCTGGTCACCACCGACGTCGCCGCGCGCGGCATTCACGTCGACGGCATCTCGCTGGTCGTGCACGTCGACCCGCCCGCCGAATCCAAGGCGTACCTGCATCGTGCGGGTCGGACCGCGCGCGCCGGGGAGGACGGGGTTGTGGTGACCCTGGTCACCGGTGAGGAACGCGCCGACGTCGAGAAGATGACCCGCAAGGCCGGGGTCGACGTGGTCGGGATCGAGGTGGGTCCCGGGGATCGCAGGCTGAACGAGATCACCGGTGCGCGGCGGCCACCCGGACCGTCGGCGAAGGTCGAAACCGGTGGTGCGGCGGACGCGCGCGCGGCGGGCGAGCCGCGAAGCGGGGCTCGACGGGCGACCGGCGACGCGGGCGAAGGTCCGTCGCGTGGTGGACGGCGGCGTCGCCCGGCGTCCGGCGCGGGCGAAGCGAGCGGACGTCACGACAGGCCGTCCCGGCGCGGTGCGGACGGTTCCGCACGGTCGTCGGGAACCTCGACGCGCTCGTCCACGACATCGTCGCGCAGGCCCGCCGCGTCCGCACGATCCTCGCCCGCGTCCGCGCAGTCGTCGACCGCACCCACGCGGTCGTCGGCCCAGTCGTCGGGTACTGCTTCGCGGGCGGGAACCCGCGACCACGCCTCGGACCGCGCCCAGTCCCGCACCACACGTCCCCGCTCGGCCGCCGCCACACCGTCCGTGCGCACCGACGGTTCCGCCGCACCCACGGGACGCGCTCCCCAAACGGGCGCGCGCGGCAAGGGATCCCCCGTGTCAGGCCGTCCGACACGCGCCGACACGCCGGGGCAATCCCGCCGCCGCGCCGGACGCCCCCAAGGCTCTCCGAATACCGGCAACCGCCGAGCGAACTAGCGCGAGCCATCGAACGGGTCGGCGGATCGACACCGCCCGGCAACATCGCGGCATCGCACGAATACCGCTGGGAGGCAGCGGCTGCCGCGCCCCGCAGGCTGTTGCCGGATCGGGTCGGTCTACGGGCGCGCGGGTGTGATGATCCCACGCAGGACGAGACGCGGCTGCGGTTGCGACGGGTACCGACACAATCGCCATCCGCGCTCGTCGGGTGACCACGAGCGCGCCGACATACCAATCCTCGCTGGGATGGTGCGCGAACCGAAGCGGGCTGGTCCTCCGAGAAGGCGAGCCGACACGGCGGGTGCGGTCGCGGGCGCGGTCGCGGCGTCGGGGCAGACTGGGGCGCGTGTCCTCGCATCCGATCGCCGCCGTGGTGTGCGCGCTGCTGGCCGCGGCATTGTTCGCGGTGGCCGCGGTGGCGCAGCACCGGGCGGCGGCGACGGTGCCGGAGGGGGTCGGATTCGTCGGGGCGCTGGTGCGGGATCCGCGGTGGTTGGCGGGGATCGCCGGGGATGTGGGCGGTTACGCCATGCAGGTCGCGGCGTTGGCGTTGGGGTCGGTGTTGCTGGTGCAGCCGTTGCTGGTGAGTGCGCTGATCTTCGCGCTGCCGCTCTCGGCGCGGCTCAACGGGCGGCGGATCGATGCGGGCACGTGGGCGACGGCGGGGGCGTTGACGGTCGCGCTCGCGGTGTTCCTGATCGTCGGCGATCCGTCCGAGGGGGTCGCGACGGCGCCGTTCGCCGAATGGGCCGTGCCGCTGGGCGCGTTGCTCGCCGGGCTGGCGGCGGTGGTCGCGGTGGGGGCGCGCTCGGCCGATCCGACGCGGCGCGCGTTGCTGTTCGGGGTGGCGGGCGGGTCGCTGTTCGGGCTCGCGGCCGCGCTCACCACCGGTGTCACCGACCTGTTCGGACGCGGGGTCGGCGCGGCGCTGGGCAGTTGGCAGCTGTGGGCGCTGGTCGCGTCCGGGGTGGCGGGCCTCTATCTGCAACAGCGCGCGTATCAGGTCGGCCCGTTGACCGCGTCGCTGCCCGCGGTGACCATCGCGGAACCGCTGGCGGCGGCATTGATCGGCACGACGGTGCTCGACGAGCGGCTGCGCACCGGCCCGCTCGGCCTCGCGGTGGTCGCGGTGTCGGTGATCGTGATGTGCGCCACCACCATACGGCTCTCCCGCGGGCAGGCACGGAGCTGAGCCGTTCGGTCACGGGTGCGCGTCGACCGCCGTTCGGATCGCCGAAGTAGCGCGCGACGGCGCGCACGGCCGGCTACTATCGGTCGAGTGCACTTTCTTCCGGGACATCAGCCGCCGTACGACCTGACCTACGACGACCTCTTCCTCGTGCCCAATCGCACGGATGTCGCGTCCCGGTTCGACGTCGACCTTTCCACCGCCGACGGCTCGGGCACGACCATCCCGATCGTCGTCGCGAACATGACTGCGGTCGCGGGCAGGCGCATGGCCGAGACGGTGGCGCGACGCGGCGGCATAGTCGTTCTGCCGCAAGATCTTCCGATCAGCGCGGCGGCCGAGACCATCGGTTTCGTGAAGAGCCGCTCGCTCACCGCGGACACACCGGTCACCCTCGAGCCGGAGCATTCGGTGTCGGAGGCCGTCGCGCTGATGCACAAGCGCGCGCACGGCGCGGTGATCGTCACCGAGGCGGGGCGGGCCGTCGGCGTCGTCACCGAATCGGCGTGCGCCGACGTGGATCGTTTCGCCCGGCTCAGCGATGTCGCGGTCACCGGTTTCGTGCAGGCCCCGGTCACCACATCCCCCCGCGACCTCTTCGACCTCCTGGAATCCGCGCACGCCCACCTCGCGGTGCTGACCGCCGACGACGGCGCCCTCGCCGGTGTGATGACCCGCACCGGTGCCATCCGTGCGGGCATCTACCAGCCCAATGTCGACGACCGGCGGCAGTTGCGGATCGCGGCCGCGGTCGGCATCAACGGCGATGTGGCGGCCAAATCCAAGGCGCTGGTCGACGCGGGCGCTGACCTGCTCGTCATCGACACCGCGCACGGCCACCAGGCCAAGATGCTCGAGGCGCTGCGCGCGGTCGCCGACCTCGGTCTCGGTGTGCCGCTGGCGGCGGGCAACGTGGTCTCGGCGCAGGGCACGCGCGATCTGGCCGAGGCGGGCGCGACCATCGTCAAGGTCGGCGTCGGCCCCGGCGCCATGTGCACGACCCGCATGATGACCGGCGTCGGCCGCCCCCAGTTCTCGGCGGTCGCCGAGTGCGCTTCCGCGGCAGCGGAACTCGGCGTCGGCATCTGGGCCGACGGCGGCGTGCGGCATCCGCGCGACGTGGCGCTCGCGCTGGCGGCGGGCGCGTCCAACGTGATGATCGGCTCCTGGTTCGCGGGCACTTACGAATCACCCGGCGACCTGCGCGTCGACCGCGACGGCAACGCGTACAAGGAGAGCTTCGGCATGGCCTCCAAGCGCGCGGTGGCCGCGCGCACCAGCGCCGACAGCGGTTTCGACCGTGCGCGCAAAGCGTTGTTCGAGGAAGGCATCTCCAGTTCCCGGATGCGCTTGGATCCGGAACGTCCCGGTGTCGAAGATCTCATCGACCACATCTGCTCGGGGGTCCGCAGCGCATGCACCTACGCGGGCGCGCGCACACTGGCCGAATTCCACGACAAGGCGGTGCTCGGTGTGCAGTCGGCGGCAGGCTTCGCCGAAGGACGGCCACTGCCCGGCGGTTGGTGACACCACACACCGACGATCGCGAACTCCACCACGTGCCGCCGGGCCGCCGATGGCACCGCGCGGCGGAAGCAGGACTCACTCGGCCGTCGGCGTCATCCCCGAGGGTCGGAACAGGCCGCCCGCCGATCGGTGACCCCGCCTCACGACGGTGGACGACCCCGCGCCGGGCGGTCGACGCCCCTGCGCACCGACCGGCGACGCGGATCGGCCCGCGCGACACACCCGTCGAACCCCGTACCGGCCGAGGCGCGCCCTCGCCTCGGCCGGTAGCATGGGGGTTGCCGGTATCGACCGGCACCGGAACTTCCGCATGCCGAAAGGAACAAGTTGTCACCCGCGTCCGAGGGCGCCGCACAGGAGGGCTCCTCTACCGAGCCGGGTGACAAACCCGGCGCTCTCCATCCCGCAGCAGTCCAAGTAGTCCCGTCCGGCCCTGCCCGTTCTCGCGTGTCGTCCCCGACCGCGCTCGGCAGGTGGTGTTGACAGTGTCCGTCGTGCTCACCGTGCTCAGTCTCATCGGGTTCGTCGCGCTGACCGCGGGCACCGCATTGTTCGTCGCCGCCGAATTCTCCCTCACCGCCCTGGAACGCAGCACCGTCGAGGCACATGCCCGCGACGGTGACGCGCCCGCCCGCATGGTCCGTCGTGCGCACCGGACGCTGTCGTTCCAGCTGTCGGGCGCCCAGCTCGGCATCACCATCACCACCCTCATCACCGGTTACATCGCCGAACCGGTGCTCGCGCGGCTGCTGTCGCCACTGCTCGGCGCGACCGGCCTGAGCGAGAGCGCCTCGGCGGGCATCTCGCTGGCGTTGGCGCTGGTGCTGGCCACCTCGCTGTCGATGATCTACGGCGAACTCGTGCCCAAGAACATCGCCATCGCGCAACCGCTGGCCACGGCCCGCGTCACCGCGGGCCCGATGATCGCGTTCTCCGTGGTGTTCAAGTGGATGATCCAATTCCTGAACAGCACCGCCAATTGGGTGGTGCGCCGCTTCGGCGTCGAACCCGCGGAGGAGTTGCGTTCGGCGCGTTCCCCGCAGGAGTTGGGTTCGCTGGTGCGCACGTCCGCGCTGCGCGGGTCGCTGGATCAGCGCACCGCGCTGGTCATGGACCGCTCGCTGCAGTTCGGTGAACGCAGCGCCGAGGAACTGATGACCCCGAGGGTGAAGATCGAATCGCTGGACAAGTCCGACACCATCGCCGATCTCATCGCCGCCGCGAGCAGCACCGGCTTCTCGCGGTTCCCGGTGATCGACGGCGACCTGGACAACACCCTCGGCGTTGTGCACGTCAAGCAGGCGTTCACGCATCCGGCGGCCGAGCGCCGCACCATCCCGCTCTACCTGCTCGCGCGTCCGGTGCCGATCGTGCCCGCCAGCCTCGACGGCGACGAAGTGCTGGAACGGGTGCGCGCCGACGGCATGCAGATCGCGCTGGTCGTCGACGAATACGGCGGCACCGCGGGCATCGTGACCATGGAGGATCTGATCGAGGAGATCCTCGGCGACGTCCGCGACGAGCACGACGAGGAGGAGCGCGAGGTCCGCCGGGTCGGCGACGGCTGGGACTGTTCGGGTCTGCTTCGCATCGACGAGGTCTCGCGCGCCACCGGCTACGACGCGCCCGAGGGCGAATACGAAACCCTCGGCGGCCTGGTGCTGACCAGGCTCGGCCGCATTCCCGAGACCGGCGACGAGGTGGTGCTGCCCGATTCGGCGCATCAGCACGAACCCTACGACGCCGACCGGGGCGGCTGGATCGCCCGCGTGGAGCGCATGGACGGCAGGCGGATCGACCGGGTGCGCCTGATCCCGGTCGACGCCGAGACCTTGCACGCGCGCACCACACCCGCGGAGCCCGCAGCGCGGGACGAGGTCGCGCCGCTGGTGTCGGAGAACGTCGAGCGGACGGAGCACAGCCATGGGTGACCTGTTCGCGGTGCTGCTCACCGTCGTCCTGCTCGCGAGCAACGCGTTCTTCGTCGCGGCGGAGTTCGCGCTGATCTCCGCGCGCCGCGACCGCCTCGAAGCCCTTGTGGCGCAAGGCAAACGCAATGCCATGACGGTCATCAAAGCCGGTGAGAACCTGTCGATGATGCTGGCGGCCGCGCAATTGGGCATCACGATCTGCTCGATCCTGCTCGGCCGGGTGGGCGAACCCGCCGTCGCGCACCTGCTGGAAGGGCCGTTCGACCTGCTCGGCGTGCCCGAACAACTGCTGCACCCGGTGGCGTTCGCGGTCGCGTTGACCATCGTGGTGATCCTGCACATCCTGCTCGGCGAGATGATCCCGAAGAACATCGCGCTGGCCGGGCCGGAACGCAGTGCGCTGCTGCTGGTTCCGATCCACCTGCTGTGGCTGCGGCTGGCCCGCCCGCTCATCGCGGTCTACAACCTGGCCGCGAACCTGTCGCTGCGGATGCTGCGCATCGAACCCAAGGACGAACTCGAGGCGACGGTGTCGAGTGTGGAATTGGCGGAGATGATCGGCGAATCCCGTTCCGAGGGCCTGCTCGACGAGGAGGAGCACCGCCGCCTGACCCAGGCGCTCGGCAGCTCCGACCGCATCGTCGCCGATGTCATGGTGCCGCTGGAGGCCACCCGCTCGGTGCCGTTGCGCGGCGGCGGAACCACTCTCGGCGATATCGAGTCGGCGGTCGCCGAGACCGGGTACTCGCGCTTCCCCGTGCAGGCCGCCGACGGGTCGCTGGTGGGGTACCTGCACGTCAAGGACGTGCTGGACAAGGTCGCCGACGACAGCGCAGGACCAGGTACGCCCATCCCCCGCACCGATATCCGTCCGCTGCCGACGGTGAGCGCGGGCGCGACCCTCTACGAGGCGCTGGCCCGGCTGCGGCGCACCAGCAGCCATCTCGGCCGGGTCGTCGACAGCCGAGGCAACACCACCGGCATCGTCGCGCTCGAGGATCTGGTGGAGGAATTCGTCGGCACCGTCCGGGATTTCACGCACCGGAACGCGGATTGAGCCGATCGGCGAGGTGCGCAGCATGGAGGTGATGCCGTCGACCCGGTGGCGGGCGCGGGCGAAAGCCAACGCCGACCGGGTCGACGGCCTCGTCGGGCCGTACCTGCGGCGCCGCGCCGCGGGCGCCGCGCACCCGGTGATCGACTTCCTGTTCACCTACTACGGCAACAAGCCCGCCCAATTGCGCCGCTGGCATCCGGGTTTCGGGATCGCGCTCGCCGACGCGCGCGAATACGAGGGCGCGCGCGGCTACATCCGCGCCCGCACCGACGAACTCGCCTACACCGCCGATCCCGAACACCTGGCCCGCCGCCGCGATACCATCGCATTCGTCGCGGACCTGTTGCGCGCCACCGCATCCCGGCCGGCCCAGCTGTCCTGTTTCGGACTGCACGAGTGGGCGATGGTGTACCGCACCGACGATCTGCGGCACGGGAAGGTTCCGCTGCGGTTGTCCCGAGCGGAGACCGACGCCGTGGTCGAATCGATGTCACTACGCTGCACCCACTTCGACGCCTACCGCTTCTTCACCCCGGACGCGGTGGGCCGCAATATGATTCCCCTGGCCCGCACCGATCAGCTCGCCCACGAACAACCCGGCTGCCTGCACGCCACCATGGACCTGTACAAATGGGGTTTCAAACTGGTGCCCCTGATCTCCTCGGACCTGCTGCTCGAATGTTTCGAGCTCGCCTTCGCGGCGCGGGAACTCGACATGCGGGCCAGTCCGTACGACCTGTCGGACCTCGACTACGAGCCGGTACGGATCGAAACCCCTTCCGGGCGGGCCGAATACGTGCGTCAGCAGTCCGAGATCGCCGAGCGCGGGTCGCAACTGCGGACCCGGTTCCTCGATGCCTGCCGCACGCTACTCGATGTGCCCGTCGCAGCGCCGTGATCGTCGGCCACCGGGCCGCTCGACGCGTCGGCGCCGCCCTCTCGGTTCGCCCGCGACGCCGGGCGGTCGGCTACGACCGACGCCGATCATCCGCCGCCGCATCGTTCGGCACATGAGCGCCTGCGTCCCGTTTCGACGGCGACGTCCGAGGCTCGGTTCGACCGACGTGTGGTCGACGGACGGGAATCGCCTGCGCCGCGGTCGGCGAAGGGGCGCCGCACCTCGGTTCGACCTGACAATATGTGGAGGTGGGTAAGGTCGATCGTCGCAGGCAGCCGGTTCAGGCGCGGGCGCGGGAAACCGTGGACGTGATCTTGGAGGCCGCGGCGCAGGTGTTCGACCGCGAGGGTCTGCGGGCGACGACCAACCGGGTGGCCGAGCGCGCCGGTGTCTCGATCGGGTCGCTCTACCAGTACTTTCCCGACAAACAGGCGGTGCTGCACGCGCTGGCCGAGCGCCATATTCGGGAAACGGACGCCCGGTTGCGGGTGCTGTTCGCACGCCTGCGCGCGGAATGCCCGCCCTTCGAGCAGACGACGCGGGAGGTGCTCGAACTGGTCGTCGAGGCGCATCGTGGGCGTCCGGGACTGCATCGCCTGATGCACCGGCTCGCCCCGCGCTCGGTCACCGAACTGGACGCGATCGACGAGTTCGAGGACCGCGTCGCCGCTGAGATCGCCTTCCACCTGCGACGCTGCGAACGCGGCGGTGACGATACCGAGCGCCTCGCCAGGACCGTAGTGCACGCCGTCGACGCGCACCTGCATCGCGTCATGGTCCGCGACGAGATGAGCGTCGACACCCTGCGGGAACTGGTCGAGCGTCTGATCGCCGAACCCTAATCGGCCGCCGACGCGGCCGGCCCATCGCGCACGGCGCGCAGCGTGTCGGCCAGTGTGCCGATTCCCGGCTCCTCGATCGGGAAATGCCCGCAATTGTCGAGCATCACCAATTCGGTGGGCGCGGCGATCCGGTCGAGGAATCGGATACTGGACTCGGGCGGCGTCCAGGTATCCGCGGCGGGTTGCACCAATGTCACCGGCGCGGCATCGAATGCCTCCGGCGCGGTATGCCGGAAAGCGAAGAAATCGGCGAGAAATCCGATCGGCAATGCCGACCCGCCTCCGCGCGGATCGGACGCACACAGCCGCGACAACGCCGGATCCCGACTCATCTTCCCGAGATCCGCGCACCAGCGAACCGGCACGAGCACCCGCCCCGCGACCGACGCGGCGCCCCGCAGCACCGCCGATCCGACCCGCCCGGGCACCGGGAACCGCGCCGCCACCGTGAGCGAACGCGGATCACCCGGATCCAACAGACAGGTCGCCACCACGTGCGCCGCCCGCCCCGTCCGCGCCGCCGCCTCGTACGCGAGCATCCCACCGATACTCGCCCCGAACAGAATCAACGGCCGCGAATCGGCAGCGGTCTCCCGCTCCACCAACTCGCACACCAGATCCACCCACGCCGAATACCTGATCCCCCGCCGATCCGGCACCATCGTATCCCCGTACAACGGCAGATCCGGCACGATCACCTCGGCCCCCTCCCGCACCGCCATGGCCGCGAACGGCCACATCAACCCCGCGTGCCCACCAGCCCCGTGCAACGCCAACACCCGCACCCCCGCCTCCGGCCGCGCCGCCCGAGCGATATGCACCCGCATCCCCCGCCACTCCCACCACGACCGCTCCGGCTCGAGCGCACCCCGATACTCCTCCGGCAGAAACGCCGCATATCTCACGAATTCCATACCCCGAGCCAACGTCACCGCCGAGCGTCCGACAACTCGCGTACGCACCCGCGATCCGACTCCGAAAAACCCAGCCCGAGCAGGACGAACAAGTCGATTCATGACCCCGGCGACGACATTGCTCACATTCCGGGAGCACCGCGGTGACCCACCGTCCGATGGCGCCTGGGGTGACCGGCTCACGCGGCGAGCAGTGCCTCGATCACCGACTCTGCTCGGTAACCGCCGCCGCGGCTCGCCCGCCACCAACAGATCGCGATCGATCGACCCGACCGAAGCACCGCGCGCACGAGCCGCGACGACATCGGCGGCGAAGTGCGGATCGGCGCGGGTCGAGCGGATCGGCGCACGACAGCGAACTGGGCACCGGCCCGTGATCTCCCGCAGGCCGGTCCCGGTAATCCGAATTTCAACGAGCCGAATTCTCTCGGCACACCGTGATCAGCTGAGGGAACCGCTTCGGGTGTCGCGCAGGAATGCGTCCCATTCGGGGGCGGTGAAGGTGAGAGTCGGGGCGGTGGGGTGCTTCGAGTCGCGGACGCCGACGGCGCCGGTCGGGAGGTGTGCCACTTCAACGCACTCTCCGGTGGGTTGGCTGTGGCTGCTCTTGAACCATGTGGCGTTCGGATGATCCGATATCATTGTCCGGCCCCCTTGCTGTGTTCTGTGCGAAACGCCGTTCGGCGTTACGCACCAACAGTATTCACTGTCGGCGCGCACGTCTGCCCATTCGGGTGAGAAATGCGTAGGGGGACTTGAAACGCCTGAACCGAGCGGTCCCGACCGGTCTGTTCAGAAATGGTCGTAGGGGCCGCGCCGAGCGTCTTCCGGAAAATCCGGGCGGATCGCCGGTAAACCCCCGAAAGCCCCGGTGTCCGTGAGAAAGAGTGAATTCGTTGCCCGACAGAGCTATCGGCGTGCTGCACCTCGGAATCAGCGTCGAGATACTGCGGGATCATTCGACGATCGAGCGGCTGGCTCGCAAGCACGGGCACGAGTTGGTGCGGATCGTCACCCTGGACGACAGCACCTACATGCCGACGGTTTTCGTGGTCGGCGCGGCGGCGGAGTCGCGTGCCGGGGTCATCATCACCCCGGATCTGGCGCATCTCGGGGCGGGGTACAAGGCGGTGACGCTGGCGTGCGGACTGCTGTTGCCGACGGGGCCGATCGCACGCAGGTGAGCTCGGCCGGGCGGTCATCGGGCTGTCGGCGCCCCTCGGTATGGTCGATCTCGTCGGCCGCGTGCGCCGGGGAGTAAGGGGTGCCGATCATGCTCGCAGTGGACGAGGTCACCATTCCGGAGCACGTCTACGGCTATCCGGATGTCGCGTTCGGCGGATATGTCGCGGGTCTGCTCGCTTCGCGCGTCGCCGATGATGCCCACCTGCGCGTCGACTTCCGCCGTCGGGTCCCGGTCGGCACGCCGCTGCTGGTGACGGCCGCCGAATCCGGCGGGTACGCGCTCACCGATCGCGACGGCACGGTCCTGGTCGAAGCACGCGGGTCCGCGGTCACGATCGACCTCCCGCCCGCACCCACCTGGGAACGCGCGAGCACGCACACCGAAGCCGCGCTGCCCACCCGACGCCCCACCGACTGCTACGGCTGCGGCTCCTACTGCGCCCCCGGCAAGGGCCTGCGCCTGTATCCGTCCGTCCTCGACGACCGGATCGTGGCCGCGTGGACCCCCGACGCCGAACTCGCCCGCCCCGACGGCACCCTGTCCCCCGAGAACGTGTGGGCCGCGCTCGACTGTCCAGGCGGCTGGGCCGGTATCGAACTGCTCGGCATGCCACGCACCGGCGCGGTCACCGCCGCGCTCACCGCGACCCGTTTCGCACCGATCCGCGCGGGCGAGGACTACCTCTCCTATGCCTGGCCGATCGGCGCGCACGGCCGCAAATTCACCGTCGGCGTCGCGGTCACCACCGCCGACGGCTCCCCCTGCGCCCTGGCCGAAGCCCTCTGGATCGTCCCGCGCTCGACCTCCGGCGCCGGCGACCCGAACTAGGAATTGTCGACGAAACGATACCAGGGAATGTGGTAGGGCTCGTAGGCCACGCCGCGGTCGGCGGGCGCTCCGATATAGGGCGGCGGGGTGTCGGGGAAGTAGCCGAGCCCCTCGGAGTTCTTCTCGTCGCCTTCGAAATAGAACAGGCAGCCGCCGTCCTTGCGGTCGACGTAGCGGATGCTGTAAACGCCGAGCCGGGTGCGGTGTCCCGGGTTCACGCAGTCCACGGATTGATCCTCGAGTATCCCGCGCGACACCGCCCAGCCCGCGCGTTCTGGCACGTCGTACCAGACCAGCACGGCCAGTGCACCGATGAGCAGCGGCGCGGTGAGCGTCAGTCGGACGGCGCGGTAGCGGAACAGGCCGAGCAGGCCGAACAGCGCCGCGAGCACCCCGACCACGCCGAGGCAGGCCAGCAACACCGCGCGCGTCGTGTCGCTGCCCTGTGACACGAGCACCCAGCCGAGGCCGAGGCACAGCAGCACCGTCAAGCCGATGAGCAGGGTCATCCACCACACGAACCAGAACGGGGTCCGCGCCCGATCGGCGACACTCATGCGGAGAAGATAACCGCGATGTCGCCCGAACGCACGCCGTCATCCGGGTTCGCCACGCGGACAAGGGATTCGGAAGGCCGACGAAAACGACGAACCCCCGCCGCGCTCCTCGGATTCCCGCGGTCGGGGGCCCATCGATCCACTACGGTTCAGAGCGGAGGGAAACCCGCCGAACCGGTCGCCAGCCAATTCCAGAACGCCGCGGCACGGTTGGTGACCAAAGCGACAATATCGAGCACAACGCTTCCCATACTTATTCCTGACCTCCAATTAAGTCCAATGCCGCGACCAGGGTAACGGATCGGTCACCGACCCGGCGCAACGGCGGTGGCCCCCGCCGATCCGACGTGGGCCCCTATCCCTTACCCGTTCGAACGTCCCTCACCCGTTCGAACCGGTACGCACACGGAGGAATTCGAACTCGGGCGCCGTGCAGGGCCACAGCCTCCCGATACCGCCGGTGCAGGATGGCTCGGCCGTTTCGGGAGGGCCTGCACCGACCACGAGGTACTCCGGCAGTCCTTGTGTGCCGCCGTCGCACACTCGTAGGGTGAACTCCCACCGGTTCGCGTGGCGGGAACGAGATCGAGCGACGACATGAGGTATCAGCCGTGAAAGATCCTGTACTCAGCCACGTTCGGGGAACGCCGAATCTGCTGCTCGGCAATTACGACCTGACCGCGCTCGGATACACGGTCGACGAATATTTCGTCGCGGGGACGGCGGTGTCCTACCGTCCTGTCGGCGAACTCGGCGTCGACGGTCACTGGGACGTCGTCCCGGCCGAGCGAGCCGACTACCTCACCCGAGCGGTCACCGTCGTCCCGGCCGACGGCGCCCGATTCAACGGCACGGTCGTCGTCGAGTGGCTCAACGTCAGCGGCGGCCTCGACGCTCCCGCGGTCTGGCTGATGGCGCATCGCGAACTGCTGCGCGCGGGCTACGCCTACGTCGGCGTGTCCGCTCAGCGAGTCGGCATCGAGGGCGGCGCCGCTCTCGTCGGCGATCTCTCCCTCAAGACACTGGACCCCCAGCGCTACGCACCCCTGACCCACCCCGGCGACGCCTTCGCCTTCGACCTGTTCAGCCAACTCGGAGCAGTAGTTCGGCACCGCGGCGACGAACTACTCGGCGATCTGCGCCCCGAACGGATCCTGGCGGTCGGCGAGTCCCAGTCGGCCATGTTCCTGACCACCTACCTCAACGCGGTCGCACCCCTCGCCGAGATCTACGACGGCTACCTGGTGCACTCACGGTTCGGCCCCGCCGCGCCGCTGGACGGACGATCGATCCTCGACCCCGACACCGTCGCTTCCCTGCCCTGTCCGCGATTCCGCGACGACCTCCGAACCCCGGTGCTGGCCGTGATCACCGAAACCGACCTCGTCGGCGGGGTACTGCCCGGCTACTGCACCGCCGGACAACCGGACGAGAAGTTCCTGCGCGTCTGGGAGATTCCCGGCGCCGCGCACGCCGACAACTACACCATCCAAGGCGCGTTCCTCGACAGCGGACGCGCACCCATCGAAGACCTCGCCCAAGCCTTCCGCCCCACCGACACACTCATGGGTCGCCGACTCGACCGTTTCCTCAACTTCGCCCCCCAGCACCACTACGTGCTCCACGCCGCGATCGCCCGACTCGACGACTGGGTCCGCACCGGCCGCCCCGCGCCCGCGGCGGCGCGCATCGCGTTGACCGACGACGAGTCCCCGACGATCGCCACCGACAGCCACGGCATCGCACGCGATGGCGTGCGCACCCCGTGGGTCGACACCCCGCTCGCCGCCACCTCGGGCCTCAACACCGAGAGCGACCGCATGTCGAAGCTGTTCGGGTCCGGCGAACTGTTCGACACCGCCCACCTGCACCGCCGGTATCCCGGCGGCCGCACCGAATACCTCACCGAATTCACCACCGCGCTGGACCGGACGATCGCAGCCGGTTTCCTCACCAGCGCCGATCGACAGGAAATCCTCGAACTCACGGCGATCACCGCCGAATGGCGATTCGACCCGGGGGCATTTCACCAGTCGGGCTCGGTGCGGTAGATCTCCCGGTACTCCTCGGCGAAGGCGCGGCGGCCGAGCAGCCGCCAGGCGACGCGGGCGAGCAGCGGCATCTCGGCGAGCATCTTGCGGCGGTCGGCGGCCGCGGCGCCCTGGAGGACGAACCCGAGGAAGATCAACTGCCGGTCCTTCGGCATGTGCTCGCGCCCGCGCTCCCCCAGCGCCCGCCATTCGGGCACGGTCAGCACGTTCTCGACCACCGGCAGGACGCAGCGTTCCTCGTCGGCCATGTGCGCGTCCACGATGTCCGCGAGCGTCGAGAGCGTGCCCGCGAAGCGGTCCCGCACCGAGGGGTCGGCGGCGACGGCGAATTCGGCGCCCTCGCGCGCGGCGCGTTCGGTGAGCTCGGTGATCCGCTCGTGCTGTTCCTCCATGCGCAGGATCGGGGCGGCATCGGCGGGTGCGCGCTCGAGCAGGATCGGCCACAGGAGTTCGTCCTCGCCGGTGTGATGGTGGTGCAGGCCGGTGCGCAGCTCGTCCAGGAAGTCGACCAAGCGCCGGGCGCGCGCGGCGTCCTCGGGCGCCACCGCCGCCACCAGGCCGGGCATGGCGCGCAGGTGGCGGCGGAAGGCATTGTGCAGCAGCACCATGTCATAGGTGTCGGGACGGGCGGTCGCGGTGGCGGTGGCGTTCATGTCTGGCTCCTGTCGCTGTCGGGGATCACGGCGACTGTGCGGTGCGGCACTTGCGAACCACTAGGAGTGCGCCGTCCTACACTTGGCGGGTCATGGTTCGGATCGGTGTACTCGGCGCGCTCACCGCGGCGGACGAGCGGGGCGAACTCGATCTCGGCGGCCCGCGGCAACGAGGCGTGCTGGCGCGACTGCTGGTCGCGCGGGGCGAGGTGGTACCGGTCGACCGCCTGATCGACGACCTGTGGCGCGGGGAGCCGCCGCCGCGGGCGCTCGGCGCGCTCCAAGCCTATGTGTCGAATCTGCGGCGGCTGCTCGAGCCCGCCCGCGCGCCGCGCACTCCCGCCACGGTGCTGATCAGCCGAACGCCAGGGTATGCGGTGTGTCCGACCGTCGCGGACGTCGATGCCTGGCGGTTCGTCGCCGAGGTGGAAGCCGCTGCCGGGCAGGAGGATCCACGCGAGCGGCGGCGCACGCTGGAACGCGCGCTGGCCCGCTGGCACGGCCCCGCCTATGCCGCCTTCTCCGCCGAACCGTGGGCCACCGCCGAAGCGGCGCGCCTGGAGGAACTTCGGCTCGGCGCCCGGGAACAGCTCGCGGCCGCGCTGCTCGAACTGGACGAACCGGCGCTCGCCGCCGCCGAGGCCGAGGTGTTGAGCACCGAACACCCGCTGCGGGAGGAGGCGTGGCGGCTCACGGCCCTGGCTCAGTACCGAGCAGGCCGTCAAGCCGACGCGCTCGCCGCCCTGCGCCGCGCCCGCGCCGTACTCGCCGACGAACTCGGCATCGATCCAGGCCCGGCCTTGACCCGTCTGGAAGCGGATATTCTCGCTCAGCGAATACCGCTGCCGGAAAAGGTGATTCGCCGTCCGCAGGCTGCCGTCGCGCCGCCCGCCGAAGGGGAACCCGAATTCTTCGGCCGCACAGCGGAACTCGATTCGCTGCGGGTGGCGGCCTCGGGTTCCGGTCCCCGGTCGGCAACCGTGGCGGGCGAGGCGGGTAGCGGAAAATCCACGCTGCTGCACCATTTCGCGGCCGAATTGCGCTCGGGTGGCTACCGGGTGGTGATCGGGCGCTGCCCGGAGGACGACGCAGCTCCGTCGGCGTGGCCGTGGGTGGAGATCCTGCGCGTCCTGGCCCGCGAACACGATCCAGGCGCATTCGGTGCGGCCCTGGCCCCGCTGCTCACCGACGGTGTCGGCGCACCGGACGCCGACCGCGCCCACGGCCGTTTCCTGATGCACCGGGCGGTCTGCGACTATCTCGCCGAGGTCGCCGACCGCGCGCCGCTCGCTGTGCTGCTCGACGACCTGCACCGCGCCGACGCCGAGACGGCGGCGCTGCTCACCGCCGTCGCGGGTCGGGTACCCGCACTCGTGCTGATCGGCTACCGACCCGACGAGGCTCCGCCGCCGCTGGCCGACGCACTCGCGGCACTGGCCACCACCGTCCGTGCCCGAATCCGCTTGCGCGGCCTCGCCGTCGAGGACAGCGCCCGCCTGATCGGCGCGCTGACGGGCGACGCGCCGACGACCACCGTGGTCAGGACGCTGCACGAACGCACCGGCGGCAATCCGTTCTACCTGGTCGAGGTCGCGCGGCTGCTGCGCAGCGAAGGCGAGGTGGTGGCGGCCTCCGACGTCCCGCAGGGCGTGCGGGATGTGCTGCGTCGCAGACTGTCCCGACTTCCGGAGACCGCGGTCGCGTTGCTGCGGCTCGCGGCGGTGATCGGGCGGGAGTTCGAGGTCGCGGTGCTGGTGCGCGCGGCCGAGGTGTCCGAGGACGACGTGCTCGACGCGGTGGAGGCCGGAGTGCTGGCGGGACTGCTCGACGAACCAGGCGGCGGCCGAGCGCGTTTCACGCACGTCATGGTGCGCGACACCCTGCTGGGCGACCTGTCCCGGATTCGCCGCGACCGCTGGCACCGACGGATCGCGAGGGCGCTCGAGGAACTCGCGCCCGGCGATGTCGCCGCGCTGGCCCACCACTACGGCGAATCGGTCACCGCGGACACCGCGCGCCGGGCCGCCGACTACGCCGTGGCCGCCGCCGAGCGCGCCGAACGCCGCTACGCCCACGACGTCGCCGCGTCGAATTACGAACGCGCCGTGGCCGCGCTCGAGCGCGACGTCGTCGCCGACACCGTCACCGAGCGTGTCGACCTGCTGTGCCTGGCGAGTCGGGCGCACCTGGCCGGCGGCGCCGGACAACCCGCACGCTCGGCCCGGCGCCGCGCGGCCGCGCTCGCCGATGACGCGGGCCGGGTCGATCTGCTGGTGCGGGTGTTCACCGCCTGGGACTCCCCCACCCCGTGGGTGAACCGGATGTACGGCGTGGCCGAGCACGAAGTGGTCGACTGGATCACCGACGCACTGCGTTTCCCGGATCTGACCGCCGCCGACCGGTGCAGGCTGCTGGTCACCTTCGCCGACGAGATCGGCGGCGTTGCGGAGGAACGCGCCGCGGCGGCCGCCGCAGAGGCCGAAGTCCTGGCGCGCGCACTCGGCGACGACGACCTGCTCGCGCCCGCGCTGCAAGCGCGCGCCTCCCTCTACGCCTGCCCGGACCGCGGCCCGCTCGGCGCCGAGTTGATCGAACTCGGGCGTCGCCGGGATCGCAAGGACTACCTGCTGCTCGGCCACACGGTATCGATCCAGGCCGCCGCGTCCGAGGGCGATATCGCGGCCGTTCGCGAACACCTGAGCGTCACGACGGCGCTCGCCGACCGCTACCAGTGGCGGCAGGCGCAGGTGGCGAACACGATGACGGCCGGGCTGGCGGCGCTCGCGTCCGGCGACCCGGAGGCGGCCGAGCGGCACTATCTCGCGGCGGGCGAACTCACCACCCGCGCGGGCATTCTGAACCCCGGCGGGATCCTGGCCATGGCGCTGTTCGTGGTGCGTATGCACCAAGGTCGCCTTGGTGAACTCGCCGAGATGGCCCGCGCGTACGCCGAAAGCGCCGCCGCCGAGACCGCCGACACCGTGGTGGATTTCCAGGTGCTCGCCCTGCTGGCGGCGGGCGACCGGGACGAGGCGGCACGCGCGCGGCAGCGCGGCCGACCGATCCGCGACGACCTGTTCCGCTCGCTGTTCCTGACGATGCGCGGCATGGTCGTGGCGGAACTCGGCACGCGTGCGGAGGCGGCGACCCTCTACCGGGAACTGCTCCCCTGGCGCGACCGACTCGGCGGCGCCGACACCGGTTCCTATGCCGTCGGCCCGGTCGACACCGTCCTCGGCGATCTGGCGGCCCGCGGCGGCGATCGCGCGCTCGCCGCCGAACACTACCTGGCCGCACTGCGGATGGCGCGGCGCTGCGGGAACCCGACGTGGAGCGCACAGGCCACGCGCCGCCTCGAGAGCTGATCACTGGTCGTTCACAAGTGCGGCCCGGACCATCACTCCCGACGATCCCATCGACCGAGGAGTACCGATGCCATCCACCCGACGCTTCCGCGCCGCCACCGACCTGTTCTTGAAGACCACGACCTCCGCGCACCGGGCCGTGCTCGACCTCAGCGGCGGACGGCTCGGCACCCGTTTCAAGAGGATGCCGACACTGGCACTCACCACCACCGGACGACGAACCGGCCTGCCGCGCACCGTGATTCTCACAGTTCCCGTCGTGACGGATTCGACCTACCTGATCGTGGCCTCCCGCGCGGGCGACCACGTCTCCCCCGACTGGTTCCACAATCTGTGCGCCGACCCGTCCGTGCGGGTGTCCTTCCAGCACGGCGCCACGCGAGCCATGACCGCCCGCGTACTCGACCCGGCCGAACGCGACCGGCGGTGGCCGGAGGTCGTCGCGGCGTATCCGGGATACGAGACCTATCAGAAGCGGACCACCCGCCGGATACCGCTGATCCTGCTCGCCCCGGTCGCAGGCGATATGCCGTAGCCGTAGGCGGTCAGCGCGACTCCCGGCCCGAGGCCGCGGCGCTCGGGCGAATTCCTACGAACGACCCCGGTTCGACCCGAGCGTGTGACCGACCCGATCAGGATGTCCGCTGCTCGGCGTACTGTCCTCGGGGCCCAGTCGGCGCCGTGGCTATCGTGTGCTCGGTAGTGCGGGGATCATCGATGTCGGGTCGCCGAGGATGACCAGGCTTTGTCGGTCGATGGCGGTCAGTTTGGTGTAGGTGGCGCGTTCGCGGGCGCCGGGCTCTTGCGTGTCGATGCCGTCGCGGGCTCTCGCGAGCCGTGCGTAGAGTTCGCCGACGCCGAGGTAGTGCGATTGCAGTGCGCGGCCGATCGGCTGTCGCCGATACAGATTCGGGTATATCGCCTCGATCAGTGGCATGGTGAGTGGCTGACCGTTGCTCGGTTCGATCAGTGTCCAATCGAAGGTCGGTTCGACATGTCCGATGAACGCGCGCAGTGGCTTGTCGGCGCCGAGCAGCCGGGTCGGAAGCGGCGCGACCGCGGCGCCGAGGCCCGCGACCCCGTCGACGACCTTGAACGCGGTCGAATCTGTTTGCAGCAGACCGCCGTAGGAGGTGCCGTTGTTGCTGCCCGCGGAACAGCATGCTTGCGAGTACCACACCGCGCCCGACGGCGTCCATGCGCCGAGCAGTTCGTCGACGTCGAGTGTCGAGTGATCGGCGTCCACGGGTGAGCCGAGCGTCGCGCGCATGGCGGCGGGGTCGGCGAGTGGGCCGGTCTTGCCGTGGCTCGAGGTGACCACCACGGCCGGTGTGGTGGCGGCGAGTGCGGTGATGAGCGCCGCGCAGGTAGCCGCGGCGCCGGAGCGGCGGGTGACCGCAAGTTCGGGGTCGCCGCTCATCCGGGTGGTGAGGAAGTCGCCGACCAGTCGTTGCATGGCGGTGGTGATCGTGTCGACAGCGGTGCTCCAGACCAGCGGTGTGGTCGGTGCGACCGACATACCCGCCCAGTCGGTGAGCAGCGCGTCGATGTAGTTGCCGAGTTCGGCGTCGGGTAGGTCGAGCCTTCCGACGTGTTGGCGGCGGTTGAGTGAGAACTGCACATCCCACGGGACTACGGTCGGCGACCCGACGATCAACAGGTACAGCGGCATTCGGCCTCTGCCGGTACCGAATTCGGAGTTGCCGATGACGAGGCGCTGTGCGGTGCCGTCGCTGTAGTAGCGGGTGAGGAATTCGGTATCGCCTGGCACGCAGCGCAGCACGGGTGCGTTACCGCGGGCGCTGATCAACCTGCGGACGGGTTCGGGCGCGTCGACGCCCGCGGCCTTGTCGGCGGCAGTGAGGTCGGAGACCTCAGGAAGGATCACACCCCACCCGATCTCGGGGTCGCGCCAGTCGTCGGGATTCACGACCGGCGGCGCCAGCAGATTCGGTCGCGTCAACATCTTCGTCTTGGCGCCCCATCGCGACGCCTCGGGCGCGGTCACGCTGGAGACTTCGTCGTCTCCGGTGAAGGCGTTGAGGGTGATGGTCGCGGGCAGCGGTGTGGTCATCGCCGGGCCGCCGCTCGCAGGTCGGCCGCGACCTCGGGCGCGTCGATCGCGAGTAGGTCCGCCAATCCGTCGATGACGGTGGTCTCGCTGATGGCCCGTTGCAGATCGTTCTCGCTCTGACCGGGCGCGGCGATGTCGAGGGTGAACGTTCCGCGGCGGGTGTACATGACGGGCACTGTCCAGGCGTCGGCTTCGGCGACATCGTCGACGTGCATGTCGCGCAGTTTCTGCCTGGCCTCAACCATCGTGTCGGCCCAGGCCATCTCGTGCCGACCCGCGCCCCGGGCGAGGATCGCGGCGATCCGGGTGTAGACGCTGCGGTAGAACATCGCCGAGAACGCGACCGCGTCGGTATCGTTGATCTGGCGCTTCATCCCGATGGCGACCGGCACTCCGGTGTTGACGAATTCCTCCGCGTGGGTGAGCTGTTCGCCTGTCGCCTGCGCGCTGCGGCACGTGTTCAGATGCGCCAGCCAGGTGCCGGTCCGAGCGGCAGCGTGGGCGAGTTCGATCGCGGGCACGATCACCGAACTCGTGCCGCGGTCGAAATCCGATACTGTCGCCAGCTCCAGCACCGCTTGCTCGTCGCGCACCGCGCCGTGGCAGAAGACATGCAGGATATGCGGTGCGAGCGCGGCGATCCGAGGCACCAGCGACTCCGGATCCGCCGCGCCGGGCATCATGATCACCCGCTCGGCGGCGAGGTCTCGGCGGGCTGCGTCGGCGACGTGTTCGTCGCCGGTGATCACCGTCAATTCGATGTCGAGGCCCGCGGGCGCGGCCCGGGTCGCGCCGAAGATACTGTTCCATTCGGCGCTTCCGTCGACACCGACCGCCGAGATGACCGAGACCACCTTCAGCGGTGATGCGAACGCCCGCTCGGTCGCGGACTCCGTATCGCCGCCCCTCGGGAAACGCGCGATCGGCCACCTGGGGTCGAGGGCGAGGTACTTCTGTGCTTCTCGCAACGCTTCCCACGACAACGACACCGCGGTATCGACGCCGATGAAGAAATAGATCGGCAGGCTGGGATCCTCGATCCGGCGGGTCAACGCCACGGCGAGCGCGTTCTTGACCCGGTCGTGCTCGGAGAGCCGGGCGGCGATGGCCGCACCGATCTTGCCGACGTCGCGCAACCCTTCCAGCAGTGCGATTTCGGACAGGTCGATCTTCTTCGTCGCCCGATCGACGCCGTCGGCCTCGACGAAGTAGACGGGAAGATCGCCGTCCAACGACGGTTGCAGGTTGACCACGATGCGCTTCACAGTTCACGCTCCGCATGACGTTCGACTACCGCACGCGCCTTCTCCAGCGCGGACGCGACCCCCGCGTAGTACGCACTCTCGGAGCTGTTGGGCGATCCCCGGAATCGGCGCAGTTCGCCCTCCTTCTGCTCGATATAACGTTGCGCGGCGCCTAGCCACGCCGGCGTCGCCTCACGGTCGAAATGACGGGACACCGAGGGTGTCGCGGTCGGACGCGGGATGACCGATGGGAAGTCGGGCATGGCCTCAGCTGGTCGTCGGACGTGGTCGGGCTGGGCATAGAGCAGAACATCAGGGCTCGCAGGCGCCGCGGCGGGGCGGAATTCTCTGAGGAAGCGGTAGCACGCGGTCAGGTCGGCTCCCGGGGCCGGTCCCTCGGGCTCGTGCAGCAGCACCGGGCCCGCCCGGGTCGAACCCAGGTCGTCCACCACACGGCGCAGACCGTAGTCGGAGTTGTTGTGCTGTGGCCGGGTGAAGCCCGCCGTGAGCGCGCCCAACCGGGTGAGGGCGGCGGCCAACTCGCCCGCCTGCATCAATGTCAACATCGAGCCCCCGTCATCGGGCAGGTCCGGCAACAGGATCGCGCCCTGCGGACCCAGTTGCGCGCCGTGCGCGACCATGTGCACCGCGTCCACGCTCTGTCCCGCCAACGACAGTTTGATCCACCGGAACCATCGATTGCGAATATCACTGGCGTAGTCGCCGTCGTCGGATTTGTCGACCAACTCCGGCAAGTAGGTATGGAGCGTCACATCACCGGCAGCGGGGACGGCCGCACGCAGACGATCTCGCGTTCGGGCATCGCAGAATACGTGCACACGCACGTCGGGGACACCGGCCACGGCGCGCAGGATCTCCGGAGTTGCCGTGTCGGGCCGCTCCCACGGGCAGGCCACGAGGAGTACCAGATCGTAGGTCGAGGTCGTTCGTACCGGATTCGGCAAAACGTCCGGCAGGCGCAACAGCGGACGAGCCACCGCCGGTTGCAGATCGCGTTCCCACGGCACCGCGCCGAGCGCACCGTAGGGCTTGACCAGGTGCAGCCACAGCGGATCGGCCTCGACCAGTTCCGCGCGCGCCCATGCCCCGACCCATTCCGCGACAGCACCGGGAACCGCGAGTTCTGATCTACTCGGCCCCTCCACCGCCCCGTACCCGAATTCGGACAGATCGATCCGACGCGTCCCGTGGACCTGTTGCACGCCATCCACGTTCACGATCAACCGCAGCTCCACGCTGGGCGTGCGCTGCTCCATCGTCAGGCGCACCGCCACGACCGGCAGCCAATGCTCCTGTTGGAGCAGCATCGCCACAGTGGCTATCCCTTCACCAGAGAGAACAGCATCCACGCTGTCGACGGACCCGAGATATCGCTGTGCCCGCCGATCGTGCGAGACCCGTCGACCGCAAGCACCTCGGCCGCCGTGAGGTCGTACGGATCGCCCGGATCCTTGATCGTCACCTCGGCGAACGACAGCTCACCGCGCGGCCCGTACCCGCCGAGCGCGGCGTATTCATTCGGCGGCTCGTCACCCGCGATGCCGATGTCGCCCAGGTCTTTCCCGCGTCGCAGCGCCAGATGGAACACGGTGCGCAGCGGGAAATCGTGGACGCTGTAGGTCGTCATGATCGGATGCCGAACGAGCTCGGCCGCCGCGCGGTAGCCGCCTTCGGGTCGCGCGGCGGAGAAGCACAAATGGTTCACCGCGGGCTGCAACAGCAACAGCGAATCGACTTGCCTCGGTAGCGGCGCCCCGGTCGGCCGCGACACCGCGTTCAGCAGGACCCGCGCACCGTAGGAGTGCCCGACCAGGTGGAACCGCGTTGCCGCCGTGGTCGCTTCGAGCATTTCGCGCAGGACGGGACCGACCCCGTCGGCGCCGACGGCGCCCGCGCGGTCCTTCATTCGGTACACGGTCAGCATCCGGAACAGATTGCGCGGGTCCAGCTTCGACAGGAGCCCAGCGGCGTCGGGAGCACCCGCCCGTTCCCCCGCCGCGACACCGAAGTCGTCCGGGGAGTCCGGCAGGTCCGGGCGACCGGTCAGCGCACTCTCGAGCATCGCCCACGCTGCCAGTACGTCATCGGGTCGGCGGCGGTCGTCCTTCGGCAGATCGGCGTCACCGCCCGCATACACCGCGCCGAGCAGGTCGAGCAGGCGTCGGCCTGCGATCTCATCGACGGCCGGTGGTTCGACCAAACGGTAGAACTCCGCGCGGTCGGCGGGCGCGACCTCCGTGGCGAACGCCGCCTCCAGCGCGACGTCGCGTTCACCGATGTCATCACCGGCGCCCGCGATATCGGGGCCATGCTCCCACGGCAACTCCATGGCCGCCGCGGGCCAGAAGATCCCGACCAGCAGCGGCCGTTGGTCGCGTCCGAGCTCGAGGCCCTTGTCGCGCACCAGACTCTGGTAGGCCGCGATGAACGCGCGGTAGTTCGCCAACGCCGCGTTCCAGTCGTTGTTCCAGCCGTGACTGAAGAGGTAGACATCGGTGAAGATGTTCGAGCGCAACGCGTCCACCAGATGCTCCTGCGTCAGCGGGCTGGTGGATCGCCCGGCGGCATCGAAACGCAGGGTATAGAACGGCGCGCGAAAGCCGTCGGTCGTGAGTACATGATCGAACGGGCCGGGATCCGACGCCACAGCGCACCTCGTCTCACAGTCGGCGGGACTCTCGCGAACCCGCACGAGTGTGCCCGGGCTCGCGCGCAACCTCACGAGTAGTCGACTACCTGAACCGGCCGACCGTACCTCGAGACCGCGTACGCGCACGACGCCACACCACTGCCCGGCGTACCCGGTCACCCGCGGCACTCGGACGTCGGCGCGTCGCCGCCGCGCCCTGGACGCCAGGCCTACCGGCCCGCCATGGGCGACGGTGGCAATCAGCTCCATGTTCGACCGGCTACTCCCCTACCGCACGGGACTGAAAATTGCTCCGCACCCTCGACCCCGTCTGTCAGCCGCCGGACGACACGATCAACGGCAATTTGCCCCATCCGCGAACGCTGGAAGTGTGTGCTCGCGCGGCATTGTCGTAATCTATGTCCCATTTCGGCCAGCGACGGAGGAGTTCTTCCAGCGCGATGCGACCCTCCAGTCGGGCGAGTGCGGCGCCGAGGCAGAAGTGCAAGCCGTAACCGAAGCCGAGATGCGATGCGTCGCGGTGGATGTCGAACCGATCGGGATCGGAGAATCGCCGCTCGTCGCGGTTGGCCGACCCGTTGAGGAGCAGGATCACCGACCCTTCCGGCACGGTCTGGTCGTGGAATCGCGCGTCGCGGGCGACATAGCGGGCCTGGACCGGTGAAGGCGGCTCGAAGCGTAGGGTTTCCTCCACAGCGCGGGGAATCAGGCCTGGTTCGGCGACCAATTGCGCGCGCTGCTCGGGGTTCTCGGCGAGCAGCTGCGCCATGAATCCGATCAGCCGCGTGGTGGTCTCGTTGCCCGCGCCCGCGACGGTGCTGGTGTAGGTGAGGACCTCGAGTCGAGTCAGCTTTCTGCGGACGCCGTCCTCTTCGACTTCGGCGTCGAGGAGTTCGGTCATGAGATCGTCGGAGGGATGCTCGGCGCGCCACTCGATGTATTCGGCGAATACTTGCGCGCTCTGCTCGAAGGTACTCGCGTCGAACCGCGCGGAACTTTCACCGTCCTTGAGCGTGATCACTTCGTCGGTACTGTCACGGATGGCGGCCTGATCCGCTTCCGGGATGCCAAGGAGATACCCGATGGTGCGCATCGGCATCAACGCGCCGAAATCGGCGATCACATCGAATTCAGAGGTACCGACCAAGGGATCCAGCGCCTTGACACAGAAATTCCGCACCTGAGATTCGATCCCCAGCATCCGCCGTGGGCTGAAGACCTTCGCCAACAACTTGCGATGGACATCGTGGATCGGCGGATCTTCCCACAAGATGATACCGGGAGGTATCTCGGCGCCGGAGAAGATCACATCGGCGACGGTCCCCCGCCCCGAGCGGAACGTCTCCCAGTCGGCGAGGGCGGCGGCTACATCGTCGTAGCGGCTCACCGCATAGAAGTTGTGCCTGTCGTTGTAGTACAGCGGCGCTTCTGCACGCAGCCTCTTCCACACCGGGTAGGGATTCGAGTCGATGTCGAAATCGTATGGATCGTAATAGAGATCGACTGCTTTGGTGTCGGCCACCTGCCTGCTTCCCTTCACGCACCGTGAGCCACAGCCACGGAGAACCGAAATTTTGTTTCAAAATAGGCGTACGTATGCCGATGACTCCCAGAATCGAGAGTCGGCGTGGCCACGCGGCCGACGTACCATCGCGGGGCCCGTCGAACCGACTCGAGCACGCTCGACATGCTTGCTACGGGGGCTGATTCGGTACGCCGGTGAACAAGGGGGCAGTGGGACCCGCGGTCACCCAGCCACCGAGTTTGGTAGCGAGGTGCGGCGCGAACACGGCGCCGTAGAGCACATGCCCCACGAGCACGACCCCAACGATCGACAACAACGACGAGCGGAGCCTCGTGGTCGACTTCGCGTCGGCCCATACGTCGATGATGGTGCGGCCTTCGGGATCCGTGCGCCCGAGAAGGTAGGTGAAGACCATCATCTGCAGGCCCATGGCGAGTGCGTCGTAGAGCGGATACTGGTTCTTCGTGCCTTCCCAGAGCGCGAGCCCGGGGATCACGCGACCGTAGTAGAAGACGCCGAGCCGGGCCCCCAGTATCGCATTGAAAAGGAACGCCCAGATGAAGCCGACGACGAGCCCCACCACGAGAAGAGTTGTGGGCCTGGGCCACTCGAATTTCGAGATCAGCAGTCGCCCGAGCGCGGCACCGAGGACGGCAGGTAGAACGAAGTAGGCGATGTACCCGGGCGGCACCGAGGACGGCAGTCCGTACCAGGTCATGTTCAACGGCCACCACGATGGCATCCGGGGGATGGCGGGCGCGAACTGCGCATAGACCGCCCAGTCGTAGGGCGCCTCGATCCACGAGAACGAGATCGCCGAGATGCACACGAGCAGTAGCGGATGCAGACGACGGCGCCGGTAACTGAGGTAGATGCCGATCGCGACGAACGCGAATCCTCCGACGTAAGCGAAGGCTATGGCCGCTCGGAGCAGCGGCGTCAACTCGCCGTTCATCGACCGTACTCTCGGTCTCGACCGCGACCCACCTCGGGGTCGTAGCGCAGCACCAAGTAGAAGATGATGCCGATCAATCCGAATAGCGTAGCCAGCATGATGAATGCCCCCATGCCTGTGCCCCTTCCGATCCGAGTTGCGGACTTTTGGGTAGTGGCGACTATCTTATCGCTCAGATAGTGGAGACTATCTTGAAAATCGGTGAGCGCCAAGGGGTGCTCACGAAAGCGGACCACCGATACCCACTTCCCCACCGATCGAACAGAGGCGAAGATGCCGCATTCCACCCGCCGGCCCCGCGGCGCAGTGCGAGCACTGCTGCTCGAGGCGGCCCGCGCCCTCTTCGGCAGGCAGGACTACCGCAGCACCACCACACGTGAGATCGCCGACGCCGCAGGAGTCACCGAGGCGCTGCTCTTCCGGCACTTCGGCTCGAAGGCCGCACTGTTCCGCGAAGCTCTCGTCCTTCCCTTCACGAGCTTCGTCGACGAGTTCAGCCGGACATGGCAGGCGGTGGTCCCCGAGAACACCGACGAGGAGGAGCTGGCCCACCACTTCGTCGGGCAGCTCTACGCCGTGTTCATCGAACACCGCGGTCTGGTCGCCACTCTGCTGTCCTCCGAGACACTGAACGAGGAAGAGATGGCGGAGGCAGGCATCGCCGATATCCGACAAGCGCTGGCGGTGCTCGCGGGGATCAGCGCCGAAGGCATGGATCTGCGGGGAATGCAGTCGACCCATCCCGATCTCGCGGCACACTCCACGGTGGCGATGATCGTCGGGATGGCCGCCCTGCAGAACACGTACTTCGGAACCGAGCCACCGCCGCGAGAAGCGATCATCGATGAGCTGACTCAGGCGGTTCTGCACGGCTTCCTGCATCGACACGGATGACCACGGCGCAGGTCGGTGGTACGCGCGGGCAGATAGAGGACTGCCACGTCCGTCATTGCAAGGCCGGGTAGGCGACGGACTTGATCTCGGTGTATTGGTCGAATCCCGCGATACCGTTCTGTCGGCCGATTCCGCTGGACTTGTATCCGCCGAACGGTACGTCGGCGCCGTATCCGACCGTGCCGTTGAGGCCGATGAATCCGGCGCGAAGCCGTCGCCCGATGGCCAACGCGCGGTCCAGGGATGCCGACATCACGTTGCCCGCCAGTCCGTATCGGCTGTCGTTCGCGATGCGCACAGCGTCGTCGTCATCATCGTAGGGAATGACCGAGAGCACCGGTCCGAAGATCTCCTCTTGTGCGATCGTCATGGAATTCTCGACGTCGACGAACAGGGTTGGTTTGACCCAGAATCCGCGGTCGAAACCATCCGGTTGTTCCTTGCCTCCACACAACAGTGTGGCGCCTTCATCGATGCCGGTCTGGATATATCCGAGTACACGGTCACGTTGCCCGGCCGAGATGACCGGGCCGCACAGGGTGCCCGGATTCTGGGGGTCGCCGGGGGCGACGCTGTTGTACATGGCTTCGAGGAGCGCGACCCCTTCGTCGTATCGAGAGCGGGGAAGCAGCATGCGTGTCGGATTGGCGCAGCCCTGACCGGCGTGCATGCACGGGGCGATACCGATGGCGCACGCGAGATTCAGATCCGCGTCGTCACAGACGATCGTCGCGGACTTCCCTCCGAGTTCGAGGAACAGGCGCTTCATGGTTGCCGCACCCTTCTCCATGATGCGACGCCCGACCGCGGTCGACCCGGTGAACGAGATCAGATCCACTTTCGGTGACAGGGTCAGTTCTTCGCCGACCAGGTGATCCGAGGCTGTCACGACATTGACCACGCCTGCGGGAATGTCGGTCTTTTCGGCGATCAGGCGTCCGAGACGAGTGGCGTTGAACGGGGTATCGGGTGCGGGCTTGAGCACGACCGTGTTCCCCGTCGCGAGAGCTTGCCCGAGTTTGTTGATGGCGATCTCGAAGGGAAAGTTCCACGGGGTGATCGCGCCGACGACGCCGACCGGTTCGCGCAGGACCTTGCGGGTCGTCCGCACGCCTGTCAACGCCACGAACGTGTCGCCGAGATCGGTCTCCCATGCGTATTCGCCGATGAGTCGAGCCGGATACTTGAAGCCCTCGGCCAGTGGCGCGTCGAGCTGTGGTCCGTAGGTGATGGCGCGGGGGCAGCCGACCTCTCGAATCAACTCTTCGCGCAGTTGCTCCTTCTCGGACTCCACGGCGTCGTGCAGCTGTAGCAGGCATCGGCGCCGGAAATCGTGGTCGTTGGCCCACGAGGTGTGATCGAAGGCGCGGCGCGCCGCATCCACGGCATCGCGCATGTCATCGAGGGAAGCATCGCTCACCTCGCCGATGACTTGTTCGGTCGCGGGATTGATATTCGCGAAGGTTCCGGCTCGCCCCTCGACGAGCCTGCCGTCGATGAGCATCCTCGACTCGAACGGAGCGTCGGTGTCGTCAGTCATGGATCGAACTCTCTTTGCGGCGGACAGCGTCCTCGGCGACGGAATCGGTCGGATCACCGGACGTCGAGGCGACCGGATCCGTGAGCGGGCTCGGCTGTTTCGGCGGACGAATCTTCGTCGACCACAGACCGAGTCGCCGCAGCACAGGTTGCGGCAGCGCTTTCGCGATGACCGTCACGGCTCGCACCGTCCGGCTCGTGTGCGTGGCGTCGGGGCTCATGGACCGGAATTTCGGAAGTCCCATCGCGACCCGGACCACTTGATGCATCGTCGTGGTCGGCAGGATCTTGTTCGCCGCCACCAATGCCGCGGCGTCGAATCCGGCCGATCGCCGCGAGTACGGCGTGTTCCGCTCCAACGCGCGTGCGAGCAGCGCCGCGAACTTCTCGGGCGGCCGCGCGATCGTCATCGCGGCGCGGCCCCGGTGGTCGATACTGCGGTGATGGCGTCCGTAGGGGCCGTCGAAGTCGCGGAAGGTCGAGGTTCCTTCGTCCGTGATGATCTCGGTGTCGAAGACTCCGGCGACGATCACCTGGACCCCGAGACCGTACGGGGCGATCTCGCCCGCCAACGACTCACCCCATCGTTCCAACGCGGCCTTCGCCGCGGAATACGCTGAAATGGAGGGCATTCCACGTACGCCGCCCGCGCTGGAGATGAGCACGATCCGCCCCCGTCCCGCCGCGCGCATCCCCGGCAACAGATCCTTCGTCAAGGCGACCGGACCGAACAGGTGCGTGGCGAACATCTGCTGCCACAGCGCCATCGGCGTCTCCTCGACCGCACCCGCGGCCGCGATACCGGCGTTGTGCACCACCGCGTATGGAGCGCCGATCAGGCGGATCACCGTAGCGGCCGCCGCGGCAACCGATTCCGGATCGCAGAGGTCAAGTTCTACTCCGAGCAAGCGAGGGTCGTCCGCCGCGGCGCCCGTGGCCTCACGCAGTGTGGCCATCCCCTTGTCCGGTGCACGCATGGCCGCGATCACCTGCCAACCGCGTGCGTACAGATACGTCGCCGCTGCCAGGCCTAGTCCGCGGGATGCTCCGGTGATGAGGACGCTTCTGGTTTCGCTCATCGCATCGCTCCCGCGAGTTGGTTGTCGGGGTGACCGATGCAGCTCCGCCTCATCGGAACAGCGCTGTCGTTCGTCCCTCCTGCGGCGACTTCGGGCACGATCAGCCTCTGTGATTTCATGCCCGGTCCTCTCCGAAGCGATCGACCAGGTGAGAATTCACACCGTCGGGATCGAGTGAGCGCGCCACCAGGTATCCCGCACCCATCCATGCCCGTCTCGTCCACTTGCCCAACGACACACGTGTACCCGGTGCGCCCGAGGCCGCGGGCATCATCTTGATGCGCTCGAGCGCTTCCTTGACGCCACGCGGACTCAGCGGATGCGCGTCGGCGAATGCCCGCAGCAGCGTTTGAGCGACGTCGTGGTTCACCATCGGGACGCAGTATTCCGGTCGGCGACCGTATCGCTTCTCGTAGCGATCGAGATACGCCTGCCCGACCGTATTCGCTTCGTCGTACTGATCGATGCCGATCCAGCCGGTGAACGCCTTCCACATGACGGGATTGATCCAGGCATTCTGGAAGGCGGTGCTGGTGTACCGTGGCGGATCCCAATCCAATTCTTGTAGAGCGGGATTGATGAAGACGATGCCGAATCCGAAACCACAGTGCACGATCGCCTCCGGCGCGGCGCGGTGCAAGGTCTCGACGGCTTCGCCGATGTCCTGCGCGGTCTGGGCGATCGCCGCCTCGGCCACGATTCGGATACCTTTCGCCGCGCACGCGCGATGGAAGTTCCGAAGGTAGCTCTCGCCGATCAGCGACCGCTCGACGAGAACTCCGACCGTCGTGTGCCCGGCTTCGGCGAGCAGATCCGCCCAGAAGATGGGCTCATCGGTCATCGAGCCCTGGGGAAAGGAGAAGGTCCACTCCCCCAGCCAGTCGTCCGTGCCGGTGACCGAGATCGCGGGAACCTGGAAGCGCTGCTCGACAGCCTCTTTCGTCGCGACGCAATTGTCGGTGATGTTGGGACCGAAGACCAGCAGACAGCCCTCGTCGACCAACTCGCCGAAGGCGTCGATCACCGCCTTCACCGAACCCTTGGGCAGCCCCTCGACCTCCTTGTACACGATCTCCACCGGCCGGTCGATGACCCCCGCTTGCCGCCCTTCCTCGAACACCAGCTCGAACGGGCGCGACAGGTCGTCCAGCATCTCCTTCGGGTATCCCTCGGGCAACCGGAAATCCATGAGATAGCCGACTTTTATCGGATGTGCAGTGCTTTCGTAGGACATGACACCTTCTGACGACTCCCTACTCGCAGCGGTTCCCACGAGCAAACCGAATTTTTGTTCACAAATGTATAGACTGCCGCGCGTCATAGTCAATCACTTCGTCATCCCCACCCGACTCGACCGCACCTGTCGCGCGACAACGCGCCGAAGCCGGAACCTCCGCGGCACAGCCTCGACACGAAGCAGGACACGCGCGCGATCCTTGTCTCGTCGCGATCAGCGGCCCAGAGATATTCCGAGGTAACACCGCTATTCAGTGCCGAATCACCGCCATACGTCGACTCCGAGCGGCGAGGTCGAGCCGAACCGTGAACCGACCCCGCGTCGATCAGCGTCGAGGACACGCCACCAACCGGCCTCGAGCGAGCGAGTACGCCGATCGCCGCGGGCGCCGCCGGGCACAGCACATCCGACCGCAACCGCCACACACATGTTTGACCAAATTTCTGCTCCAAAGTATGGTATGCCCGGACACCAAGTCAATCGCCGGAGACGAATCGCGTTTTCTTGCGCTGATCAACGAGTTTCGGTCTCCCGCGCCTAGGAGCGCCGCATGGACATGAACGATTTCATCCTGGTCTCGGTCGACGACCATCTCGTCGAACCCCCGGACATGTTCGCCGATCACATCCCCGCCAAATACAAGGACGACGTGCCCAAGTTGATCCAGCGCGTCGATGGAACGGACGCGTGGGTGTTCGAGGGTCAGGAGGCCACCAATGTCGGCCTGAACGCGGTCGCCGGACGGCCGCCGGACGAGTACGGCGCCGAACCGACGAAGCTGGCCGAGATCCGCGAAGGCTGCTACGACATCCACGAGCGAATTCGCGACATGAACGCCAACGGCGTGCTCGCCGCGATGAACTTCCCCTCCTATCCGCAGTTCTGCGGCCAGTATTTCGCCCGCGCCAAGGACAAGGATCTCGGCCTCGCGGTTCTGCGTGCCTACAACGACTGGCATATCGATGAGTGGGCGGGCACCTACCCCGGACGCATGATCCCCATCTCCCTCCCCCCGATCTGGGACCCGAACCTGATGGCCGAGGAAGTCCGACGGGTCGCCGCGAAAGGCTGCCACTCGGTGACCTTCTCCGAGAACCCGACCAAACTCGACTATCCCTCGCTGCACGACCCGCACTGGGACCCCTTCTGGCAAGCATGCAGCGACACCGACACCGTCGTCTGCCTGCACATCGGCTCGTCCTCGTCGGTCGTGATCACCTCGCTCGACGCGCCGGTGGACACCATGATCACCCTGCAACCGATGAGCATCGTGCAAGCCGCGGCCGATCTCGTGTGGTCGCCGGTGCTGCGCAGATTCCCCGACCTCACCTTCGCCCTCAGCGAAGGCGGCATCGGCTGGATCCCCTATTTCCTCGAACGCATCGACCGCGTCTACACCATGCACCGCGCCTGGACTCACCAGGACTTCAAAGGCAAGCTCCCCAGCGAGGTATTCCTCGACCGCATCGTCACCTGCTTCATCGATGACGGATTCGGCATCGAATGCCGAGACAAACTCAACCTCGACATGGTCACCTGGGAATGCGATTATCCGCACTCCGACTCCACGTGGCCGGTCGCCCCGGAAACGCTCGACCGGCATTTCCAAGGCGTTTCCGACCACGACATCAACCGGATCACCCACCAGAACGCACTGCGCCTGTTCTCCTTCGATCCCTTCACCCACATCCCGAAGGAACACGCGACAGTTGGCGCACTACGCGCCCTCGCCAAGAACGTGGATCTCGGATACCGCTCGTCCGAACGCCTCCGAAAAACCGGAACCGAGACCGTGACCGTACTCGACCTCGCGGCCGAACTGCCCACCACATGAACGTCCACTTCGTACGGGCTCCCGCAGGCGATCAGACCTGACATAGAGCCCGTGACGGTCACCGCTGACGAATAGGACTTCGGTCGAGAGGAGCGAGATGCCCGGCGGTGACCAGGCTGGTTGTCGGCCCGTTCGACCGTTCCGCCGTCAGCCGCAGGTGTGCCGACGCCTGGCGCGGACGCTCCCCGATGTCCCGCATCGACATCGGGGGCGAACCTGGCCTCGGTGCGGCGCGAGCCCTCCGAGGACGTAGCAGTTTTCCGCGTGATCAGAGGTGGAAGTCGTACCACCGCAGGTAGCCGCCGGCGTCGACGCGCATCTGCATCCCGGTCACATATCGAGATTCGTCCGACGCCAGGAAGACCACGACCTCGCTGATGTCCTCGGGCTCCACGTAGGGAATCGGCATCACCTGCTGCACAGGGAAAGCCACCTCCACCTCTTCCCTGGTCGGATTCTCCAGATCCGGCCGGAACGCCTTGTACATCGGCTCGCTGTGCAACATCGGCGTGTTGCAGTTGGTCGGATGGATCACATTGGCGCGGATCTTGCTCGGTCCGAATTGGGCAGCCAACTCGTGGACATACTGCGACAGCATCCGCTTGGACAACGCATAGGCGATACCGCCCGGATCGGTGCCCGGATTGTCGAGTTGCTTGGTGTTCATCAGACCCGCGGTCGATCCGGTAGCGATGATCGAAGCGCCTTCCTGCAAATGGGGAAGAGAGACCTGGATCGCGTTGATCGTGCCGACGAGGTTGGTGGAGATCGTGTCACACCACGCCTGACGCTTCGGTTCACCGGCCATACCCGCGATACCGGCTTGGGCGACCACGATATCCAGTCCACCGAATTCCGCGATACCCGCCAGAACCGCTTCCTCCAACGCCGCGGCGTCACGGACATCGGCCTGTCTGGTCAACACCTGTTGCCCTGCCTTCCGGACCAGTCGAGCGGTCTCCGCCAGATCATCGGGCGTTGCGAGAGAGTAGCCGAGACTCTCGACATCGCGACACAGGTCGACAGCGATGATGTCGGCCCCTTCCTCGGCCAAGCGCACCGCGTGGCTGCGGCCTTGTCCCCGCGCCGCTCCGGTGATGAAAGCGACCTTTCCTGACACACGCCCCATCTTCTTCATACCTTTCGCTGGGTTCGACCGTTCGGCCGCGACCGACGCACCGCCGGAATCCGATCGTTGTCGTGAACCGATCCGCCCCCGCACTCCGTCCGGGGCAATCGCAAGGAAGCTTCGACGTTTTCGCTTCGGCCTACGCTTCGGCGGGTACCCTACCTTACGAAACGAATATTCGGTTCACAAGTGTTCGGCACCATCCGCCTGCGACAACCCGCTCCGCGTTCGCGCTGGCCCATTGACTGTTTCGTCGACGAAAACCACTCTCGCACGATCATTTTCAAGTGTTGACGCGCCCGTCACGGCATGGTTAAGTCTGCCCCGAACGAATATTCGGTCCCCAAGTCGAGGAGGCCACGTGAATGTGCTCGTCCATCTCCTGACCAGTGGCTCGTACCCGAACACGTGGACGCGGACAGCGACCGCGACGGCATTCCCCGCCGCGGTCGATGTCTCGCCGCAGGCATCAGGAACCCCGGCTCGTGTCTAGCGGCGATTCGGTGGCGGCCGATGACCACAGACGCCGCGCGAGCGCGGAAGTCGCCGAATGGGGTAAGGGGTATGTCCGGCGGCACCCCCGCGCGTCCCTGGAGACCGTCGGCAGGCAGGTGCTCATGGGAGGACGAGCGATCCGGTATCTGGTGACCGACGTCGCCTCCGGCAAGTTCCCGTTCGGGGAATTCGTCGAGCAGGCCGCCTTCATGGTGAAGACCTCCTACGTGCCGACGGTGGCCGTAGCGCTGCCGGTGAGCGCGACCCTGTCCATCCAGTTCGGCCTCCTGGCAGGTCAGGTCGGCGCGACCTCCCTGGCAGGCGCCGCCAGTGGGCTGGCGGTGATCCGCCAATCGGCGCCACTGGTGACCGCGATCCTGCTGGCGGCGGCGGTGGGATCGGCGATCTGCTCGGACCTGGGCGCACGCACGATCCGCGAAGAGATCGACGCGCTCGAGGTCATGGGCGTCTCCGCGCTGCGAAGGCTGGTTGTGCCACGTCTGGCCGCTGGAATTCTGGTGGCCATGGCGCTCACCGGGTTCAGTTGCTTCATCGGATTCCTCGCAGGCTATCTGTTCAACGTCTACGTGCAGGGCGGTACGCCCGGCAGCTTCATGGCGACCTTCTCCTCGTTCGCCACTATCGGAGATCTGTTCCTGGCGATGGTGAAAGCCGCGGTGTTCGGCGTCATCGTCACCATCGTCGCCTGCGAGAAGGGCCTGCACGCCAAGGGCGGCCCCGGCGGGGTGGCCAATTCGGTCAACGCGACGGTGGTGGCCTCGATGATTCTGCTCATGGTGGTGAATGTCGGATTCACCGAGATGTACACGGTGTTGTTCCCGAGGACGACTTTGTAATGGCGGCCACCTATCTTCCACCGGGCGTTCGAGCAGTCCTGCGGGTCACCAGCGGGCCGATCGAGATTTTCGCCCGCCTCGGGCACATGATCACCTTTTTCGTTCGGGCCATCACCTCGATCCCTCTCGCCGTCCGGTACTACGGGCGGGAATCGGTCAAACTTCTCTCGGATGTCACCTGGGGCAACGGTTCACTGGTCGTCGGCGGCGGCACAGCCGGTGTGATCATCGTGCTCGGCGCGTCGGCGGGCGCGATCGTCGGCATCGAGGGATACAGCGCACTGAAACTGCTCGGTATGGAACCGGCCACCGGCATGATCGCGGCAACCGCGGCCACACGCGAGTTGGCCCCGATCATGGCCTCGATCGCCTTCGCCTCCCAAGCCGGATGCAGATTCACCGCCCAACTGGGATCCATGCGGATAGCCGAGGAGATCGATGCCCTCCATGCCGTCGCGATCCGCCCGATCCCGTACCTGGTGTCGACCCGATTGCTGGCGTCGATGGTCGCTTTCGTGCCGCTGTTCCTGGCCGCGCTGGCCGCGGACTATCTCGCCGTAGAGGCATTCGTGTGGGTCGCGGGCGGCGATTCCTTCGGTACCTACGAGCACTACTTCAATCTCGTGCTCACCGGCGCGGATATTCTCTATTCGCTGCTGAAAGGACTGGTCTTCGTTGTCATCACCACGACGATCCAGTGCTACTACGGCTTCTACGCCACCGGCGGACCACAGGGCGTCGGCGTAGCCGCGGGACGCGCGATGCGCGCCGGTATCACCGTGATGATTTCGGTGAATTTGCTGATGACACTGGCGATCTGGGGATTCGACTCCGGATCGAGACTGAGCGGATGACGCATGCCGATATTGTTCGAATCCGACGATCGAGACCTGACCGGGCCGAAACTCCTGCTACGCGGCGCCGCCTTCGCCGTCGTCGCGACCGCGGTGGTGGTCGCGGGAATCATCCGCTCACAGGGCGGTTTCGAGGAATCGATAGCCGTTACCGCCCTGATGTCCGATGTCGGAGACGGGTTGCCGCCGAAATCCGATGTCAAATATCGCGGCGTCCTCATCGGGATGGTTTCGGAAGTACTGCCCGCCACCGAAGGTGAACCGACCCGCGTCCGGCTGGATATGAAACCCGAGCATGTAGCCGGAATACCGAACACCGTCACCGCACGCGTCGTGCCGAGCAACGTCTTCGCGGTCCCATCGATCCAGTTGCTCGACAACGGCGCAGGCGCTCCCTTGGAAGCCGGGGCGAGGATCGAGGAAGATCGAAGCCTCGCAACCGTGCAGCTCCAGACGTCGCTGACGGCTCTGAGCCGCATCGCCGCCGCGGCGGGCCGATCACGCACCGATCCGACGGTCGGGATCCTCGAGACCGTCCAGCGCGCCACCAACGGCAGCGGCGCCGAAGCGCTTCGCGCCGGCGCCCAGTTGGAGCGAATCGTGCTCGCGATGGGCGAAGTGACCACCCCGGACGGCACTCGGTCCACTCTCGATACGCTCTCCCGCGCGATCGACGGGTTGCGGTCCTCCTCTCCCGACCTGCTCGCGGCGGTGCATCAATCCGTCGTCCCGCTGCGGACGATGGCAGCACAGCGAACACGGTTCGCCGAAATGATCAGCGCCGGGCTGATCACCACGGGCACCGTCGCCGACGCCATGGAAAACAACACAGGCACGATCCTCGGCATCACCTCCGATATGGCGCCTGTGCTCGACATCCTCGGCACGGGAAGCAAGAACTTCGCACAGATGGCGGTCTCGGAACGCGTCCTCTCCGACAAAGTCCGAACCGTCCTCTGGCGAGCGGACACCCAGAGCGGCGTCCCGAAGATCATCGTCGAACTCACCCCCCACAAGCAGTACACGCGCGAAGACTGCCCCCGCTACGGCGAACTCGCGGGACCGAGCTGTCTCACCGGCCCGCCGGGCCCCGGGGTCATCGGGACCGCCGAGACCCACCCGGCCACACCCGCCTCCGATATCGATGAGCGCCAACCCTGGGGCAGTCCACACGATCTGACACAACTCGCCGAAATACTCGGCGGCCCACCGGACGCTCTGTCGACCGCACTTCTCGTCCCACTCCTGCGCGGCAACGATATCCACGTAGCGGAAGGCACGAACAGCGCTGCGACAGCGGAGGAACCGCGATGAGCTACTGGCGCTCCGCTGTCGGCCTTGCCCTCTTTCTCGTCGTCGCCGTCGTTCTCACATGGATGGTCGGCACGACGTTGCAACGCGGCGTACCCGGCAGAACCCACAGCTATTCGGCACTGTTCACCGACGTGTCCGGATTGCGCGTCGGCGACGACGTGCGCATGGCCGGTGTCCAAGTGGGACGTGTGGATGGCATCGACATCGAGGGAACCGCGGCACGTGTCACCTTCGAAGTGCAGCGGAATCAGACCCTGTACGGCAACACGCGCGCCGCGATCACCTACCAGAACCTGATCGGCCAACGCTATCTCGGCCTGTCGTTGGCCGAACTCGATTCACCGCAGCCCCTGCCACCCGGCGCGCAGATCCCGCTGGAGCGCACCGAGCCATCGTTCGACCTCTCCATGCTGTTGAACGGATTCCAGCCGCTGTTCGGTCTCCTCGATCCCGCGGATGTCGACGACATCACCGCCGCGCTGATCCGCGCGTTACAAGGCGAAGACAGCGCGATTCCAGCTCTGATCGCCCGAACCGCCACTCTTGTCGAGTCCTTCGCGGCCCCCGACCAGATCCTCGGTTCGATGATCGACAATCTCAGCCAGGTCGTCGGCAACCTGTCACGGCAGGGCGGTCAGTTGCAGACGACGATCGCGCAGACACGAAAGATATTCGACGGTCTCCACGAACGACGCGACGCTCTGCTGGATCAGACCACAGATATCGCGGCAGTGGTCGGTCGAGCCGCGCAAGTGGTTCAAGGGGCCGCTCCCGCGCTGAACCGATTCCTCGAACGTGACAACGGTTTCTCTCGACATTTCGTCGAGAACCGGGAGTCGTTCGCCTATCTCGGCTTCAACCTTGCGCCGCTCATGCACGGGATGTCGCGCATCGTCGACCAAGGCGCCTATCTTACCGCCTACATCTGCGATATCGGCCTCAGCATGATCCCCGGCATCGACCCGCTCATCGCGGCGATCCTCGGAATCGCCAGTCCCAGCGGCAAACCCGAACACTCCCCAGTCTGTAGGTGACCGCGATGCGAAGACTCCGATTGCCCGCGCTCCGGCGACGCCGAGCCGGGGCTCCCACCGAACCCGATCCGCTACGCATCGGCATCGTCGCGGTCGCCGTGCTGCTGTCGGTGCTACTGGTGACCGTCGGCATCAATTCACTACATCTGGGCAAGGCGACGTATCAGGCGCAATTCGCCCAGGCCGCGGGGATCGCACCCGGCGACGCCGTCACCTATGTCGGAGTCCCGGTCGGCACCGTCACCAATACCCGCCTGACAGGCGACCATGTGACCGTCACCATGAAGATCGACCGTGACCTGCCGCTCGGCGCCGACACCCACGCGGCCGTCAAACTCACGACTCTGCTCGGCTCGCGCTATGTCGAACTGCGCTCCAACGGTATCGGCCGACTACCCGACAAGCGTATCCCCCTCGCGCAGACCGAGGTTCCCTACAACCTCGAGACCGCGTTACAGGACGCCACGAGAACCTTCGGGCAGCTCGACGCCGACCAGATCGCGACTTCCATGACCGCATTGTCCACGCAGCTACGCGACCTACCTCAGGTGGTTCCGGAGGTGCTGGGCAACGTGTACTCGCTGTCGGCGGTAATCGCTCAGCGTCGCGACCAGATCGCCACTCTGGTGACCAGTACCGCCCAGGTGACGACTGTGATCCGTGATCAGCAAGCCGATCTCGCGGCACTGGTGAGCCGGGGCCGCACGGTGCTGCAGGAGATCAACTCACGCCAGGACGCCCTGCGGCGGCTGCTCGCCGCGACCACCACGCTCATCCATCAGATCGAGCCGATCGCTGTCGGAGACAGGTCTCGAATTCAGCAGCTGCTCGATGATCTGCATTCGATGACCGCCATGATCGCAGGCAACGACGCCCTGCTGCGCAGCATATTGCAGATTCTGCCGGTGCCCTGGCGGTTGTTCGCCAACGCCACCGGAACCGGGATGGAGCTCTCCGCGGCCGCACCGGACGGGGCATTCGTCGACTCGTTCATGTGCGCGCTGAGCAAGCGTGCGATCGAATTGGGCAGGGCCCCTTACCACGAGGATTGCAAATGAGCAGAACACCGGGGCCGGCGAAGCTGTCCGCGGTCATCGCACTCGGCGCCGTATTGGCAGGATGCTCTTCGACGCTGAACCCGATGGCCGACGACACGACCATCATCGCGACCTTCTCCAACGCCAACGGTATCTATCCCGGCAATGTCGTTGCGGTCCTGGGGATGAAAGTCGGCGAAGTGGTCCGTGTGCAACCGCACGGCACCGGGGTCGAGGTCGAACTGCGTGTGAACGGGGATATCGAACTACCGGCCGAGGTCGAGGCGGTGACGGTATCGGACTCCGTCCTCACCGACCGGCATGTCGAGCTGACACCTGTGTATCGAGGTGGACCCCGGTTGACGAAGAACGCCGTCCTCGGCCCCGACCGCACCGACACCCCGATCGAGTTCGACAGCCTGATGGAGATGGTCGAGAAACTCACCGGAGCCCTCGGCGGCGACGGCTTCGGCAAAGGACCGGTCGCCGACCTGATGAGCCTGGGCACCGCGGCGACCGCGGGCAACGGCGACGACATGCGTGCCGCGTTGAGCGAACTGTCCAAGGCCATGAGACTCGGGGCCGACGACGGCGCCGGGATGCGCAACGCCATCACCGATGTGGTGACCAACCTGGACGCACTCACCGAACTCGCCGCCCGCAACGACCACACGGTCCGTGAATTCGGTTCCGGTATACAGCAATTGAGTGACCTGCTGGCGGACCAGAACATCGGCGCGGGCACGACCGGTGCAACTCTCAACCGTATCCTGGCCACCGTCACCGAACTACTGATCGACAATCAGCAGACCATCGCCGAATTGGCCTCGAACTCGAATACCGTGTTCGCCTCTGTGGCCGACTACCAGTACAACGTCGCGGAATTTCTGGATGTCTTCCCGCTGGTCGCCGACAACACCTACAACGCGATCGATCAGAACGTCGGCGCCCTGCGAGCCAATATCGACGTCAATCGCCTCCTCTTGGACGGGCAGATGGTCAAGGAAGTCTGCAACCTACTGAATCTAACGAACCTCGGTTGCAACACCGGCGATATGCGCGACATGGGCCCCGACTTCGGAATCACCGCGATACTGCAGGGATTGGCGGCGGCACGATGAACCGTCGCACCCACGCCGTACCGCTCGTGATCGCCGCCGCGGTCCTGGCCTCGGGAGTCACAGGCTGTTCGGCGAGCCTGGATCAGCTGCCGCTGCCCTCCCCCGGCCTGGACTCCGCCGCGTACTCACTCACCGCGACCTTCGACAACGCGTTGAATCTGCCCACGAAGGCGAAAGTGAGACTCAACGGCGCCGATATCGGCGAGGTCGAGTCGATGGTGGCGCGCAACTACGTCGCCGAGGTCACCCTGCGCATCCGATCCGGCGTCGAACTGCCGGTCGGTACCACAGCCGAGCTGCGGTCGGCCACACCCATGGGAGATGTCTTCGTCGCGGTGAGCCCACCGAAAACCCCCGCCCCGGACGGAGCCGTTCTGCACGACGGCGCCACCATCCCGATCGAGAACACCTCCGCGGCCTCGACGATCGAGGAAGCTCTCAGCCGCGCCTCACTGCTCGTCAGCGGCAGCACCCTGGAAAACCTCACCCACGTCGTCACCGCTCTCGGCGAATACGTCGGCGGACGAGGGGACCGACTCGCCGCGTTGATCACACACACCCGATCCATGCTCGACACGCTGGCCACTCGCTCCGATCAGATCAATCACGCCGTCGCCGGCGCCGCCGAACTGAGTAATACCGTGGCCGCGCAACAGAATTCCATAAACGACGCGGTGGCCGCCGCGGGCCCCGCACTCGAAGTGGTAGCCGAGAACACCGACGGACTGCTCGACCTGGTCGACCGCATCCACGCCATCACCGACCAACTGGCGCGATTCCCCACGATTCAGGGCACCAACAACGGCAGCATGGCCGAAGACATCGACCTGCTCGCCAAGGGACTCGCCGACGCCGCCGGACATCCCGACGCCGAACTCGACGCGCTCAACTCGATCATCGCCGTCGTCATGAAACTGACCTCGTCGTCCTCAGCGCACGTCGTGGTGGACGTGAACAAACTTGCCGCAGGAGCGGTGCCGGACCCCGGCTTCCCAGGGACACCGGGGGCTCGCCTGCCCGATACCACCGACTGGACCACCTTCGTCGGTTCACTCCAATACATGCTCGAACGCCTGGGCGGACGACTCGACGGAGCGCCACGATGACAAGACGACGCCTCGATCTCTCCGAACACCTCGCCGTCGCCGTCGTCGGCAGCGTACGTCGGGTCCGTGCGCACCGTTTGGCCGCCTCCGTCATCGGCTTGGTGGCGATCCTGGCCGCGGGCAGCGGCTATCTCACGATCGGCGCCCTGGATTTCGACCCGTTCGACTCGCCCTACCGCGTACGAGTCGAACTCGACCAATCAGGCGGACTACTGCCCGGCCAAGACGTCACCCTGCGGGGCGTGCGCGTCGGTCGGGTCGCTTCGGTCGAGGTGGACGGCGATACGGTGACCGCGGTCGCGGCCATCGACTCACACGTTCGGATCCCCGACAACGGCGAAGTCCGCGCCGCCGCGCTGTCCGCGGCGGGTGAACAGTACCTGGATTTTCTTCCCGAGACCGACAGCGGGCCGTTCCTGACCGACGGCGCGACCGTGCACCCCGACCGCACCTCCGCTCCGATACCGATGGCTCGCATGCTCGAAAAGCTCAGCGGCACTCTCGTCCAGGTTGACCCCCGGAAATTGCACGACATCTCCACCGAACTCGGTGTCAGCGCCGAAGGTCCGGACAAATTGGCCGACATCGTCAACGGCGGCATATTCATGATCTCCACCCTGGACGGGGTGCTGCCGCAGACGGTCAGCCTGATACGCAACAGCAAAGTCGTGCTCGGCACGCTCGACGACGGTGCGCCCGCGCTCCGCCGAACCGCGGAAGACCTGTCGGCCACCCTCGGTGGTGTCACACAGATGAGTGGCGGGTTCGAGCAACTGGTGAACCGCGCCCCCGAGACCTTCACCACCATGGACGCCATCATCGCTCAGAACTCACCGACAATGGTGCAACTCCTCGGCAACCTGACGACCGTCGGGCAGATGACACGGCTGCGAGTTCCAGCTTTCCGCGAGTTCTTCTTTCCCCAACAGCGCGCGGGCTCCACGATCGACGCGATCACCTCGGCGATCCACGACGACGGCGTGTGGGCACTGGTCAGCATCTATCCCCGCTACCAGTGCGACTACGACGTGCCGCGACGACCGGGCTCGGTACCGAATTTTCCCGCGCCGTATCTGTATTCCGACTGCACCGACCCCGACCCGACACTGCTCCCCCGTGGCGCCCGCAACGCTCCGCGGCCGCCGGGATGGAACGCTTCGGTACTGCCCCCCGGCGCGGATCCGCACGCCACCGCGGATCCGCCCCCGACGGGGAAGTACAGCATTCCCACACCATTCGGTGGCGCGGACGCGCCGAACTACATACCTCCCAACTGAGGTGCATCGCGGTGACGAAATCCGACACGACTACGTGCATACCCGACGAGGAGTCCGCCGACGGCGACGCCGAGGCGCTCGAGTCCGGCGACATCACAGGCACCCCACGGCGATTCCGACCGACCACCAGCGTCTCGATCGTGGTGCCGGCGACGCTTCTCCTGATCGCGGTGACGACGATCGGGTGGACCGGCTGGAAACAATACGACGACAGTCGGGTCGACGGCGCCGCGCGCGAAGCGCTCGCTACCGGCCAACAGTACGCAGTCATTTTGACCAGTATCGACTTCGGCCATATCGACCGAGACTTCGCCGCCATCGATGACGGGGCCACCGGCTCGTTCAAGCAGACCTACGCGGCGTCCGCCCCCCGGATACGGCCGCTACTGGTGCAGGCACAGTCGGTGAGCAAGGGACGCGTACTCAGCGCGAGCGTGCAATCGGCCGCACGGCGACGAGTCGTGCTGATGATGTTCGTCGACGCCGAAATCACCAATGCCACAACCCCGCAACCGCGAATGGATCGCAGCCGCGTTCTCATGACCATGGAAAACGTCGACGGTCGGTGGCTTGCCTCCGCCGTCGAAATACTGTGAGCCACTTCATCCCGGCCCGCCGTGCGACCGTACGCCAATTCACCCCCGAGGAAATAGACGACAACAAGGAGAACACATGGGACAGCTCGACGGCAAAGTCGCCTTCATCACCGGAGCCGCACGTGGGCAGGGACGAAGTCACGCGATCCGACTGGCGCGAGAAGGCGCCGACATCATCGCCGTGGACATCTGTGACCAACTGGAGTCTGTCCGATACCCCATGGGGACCGCTGCGGAACTGGCACAAACTGTCAAGGAGGTCGAGAGTCTCGGCCGTCGTATCGTCGCCACCCGAGCCGACGTCCGCGACATCTCGGCACTACGCCAGGCGTTCGAGACCGGCGCCGCGGAATTGGGCGCGGTCGATATCGTGCTCGCCAACGCCGGAATCGGCGCGGGAGGTGCGACAGTCGGCGAGGACCAGGAGTGGGATGAGGTTCTCGCCGTCAATCTGAAGGGCGTGTGGAACACCGGCCGGGTGGCGATCCCGTCGATGATCCAGCGTGGCAAGGGTGGAGCGATCGTGCTGACCAGCTCGACCGGAGGCCTCATCGGCGTCGGGATCCCGACCGCGGGTTTCCTCGGCTACACCGCGGCCAAACACGGGGTCATCGGACTGATGCGCTCGTGGGCCAACTTCCTTGCCCCGCACAGTATCCGAGTCAACAGTGTCGCCCCCACCGCAGTACGCACACCGATGGCCGCCGACGGGAACCTCGGCGCCATCATGGCACGCAACCCCGACCTCGGACGGGCACTGTCCAATGCGATGCCGGTCGACCTGGTGGAACCCGAGGATGTCTCCGAGGCCGTGCTCTGGCTGGTCTCCGATGCCGCCCGCTACGTCACCGGCACCGTGATCCCCGTCGACGCGGGCCAGCTCAACAAACGATAGGCGTTCACCCCCTTCGTCCTCCAACACCCGCACCCTTCCCACGGTCGACCTTCATCGAAGCGCCGTTTTCGCCTGCGAGGACGCGAAGGAAGCGCCCACGCATTCATCGAGAAACGCGCGCCGGTATGGCACGGCCGCTGAAACAACAACGCGTACCACGTGTGAAGGAAACACCATGAAAATCATCCGGCCTTTGATCGCCGTTCTGGCGGTCGCTTCGCTGGTCTCGGGCTGCGGACGTGACGGCACCGGTCAGCGAGAGGACGAAGCGGGAAGTGACCCTGCCACTTCGGTATCGAAGGAGTTCGGTGATCTCGGAGCTGTCTGTGGTGACGGCTCACCGACCAAAGCCGCAGCCCAGGGCGTCACCGCGGAAACGGTCACCGTCGGTGTGTTCACCGACTTCGGCTTCTCCAAGAATTCCGAGTTCATCGACGCGGCACAGGTTTTCACTTCGTGGTGCAACGATCACGGCGGCATCGCCGGGCGCCGTATCGAGATCAGTATCCTCGACACCAAACTGACCGAGGTGCGCCAGCGTATGCGCGAGGCGTGCCGTGACGACTTCGTCCTGGTCGGCGGTGGCACCGGATTGGATGCACTGGGTGTCAAGGACCGGTTGAGTTGCCTGCTGCCGAGCTTTCCCGCCCAGGTTTCCCAACCCGGGAGCGTGGCGGCCGATCTCGAGATCAGCGCGTCGCCGTCGTCGCTGCCGCGCCACGATGTGTACACCGGCTTCCGGCAGTGGCTGGTCAAAGAAGGCTATCCGCAGTCGATCGACAAGGTCGGGATCATCGACGCGGACTCGCCGATCACCAAGACCCTCGGCGACAAGACCGAGGAGAGCCTGCGCGCACAGGGGGCGACGGTCGTCTACCACGATCTGTATCCGATCGCGGGTGTCGCGAGCTGGGCCCCCTACGCCCAGACCATCAAAGAGAAGCAGGTGCGCGGGTTGGTCTTCAACGGAGAACCCGCGCAGCTGCCCAAACTCGAGGAAGCCCTGACCGAGATCGGCTACAGCCCGGACTGGATCGACGCCACCAACAACAACTACACCCCCGCATTCCTGAAGGCTCTGGGGCGATCTCTCGAGTTTCAGAACAACGTCGTCGATCTCAGCGGTGTGGCCCCCTTCGAGAAGACGAGCACGGTCCCCGCGTTGCGTCAGGTCGAGGCCATGTTCGCCCGGTACGCGCCGGACGCGAAGGCGACGTTTCCGCAACTGCGCGCGATCTCGTCCTGGCTACTGTTCGTGGAGGCGGCGACGCGATGCGGCGACGATCTGACCCGCCGCTGCGTCTACGATGCCGCGAGTTCGATGAAGTCGTGGACCGGCGGCGGTCTGCACGCACCCGTGAACTTGACCGACCGCGAGGTACCCATTCGATGCTTCAACGTCGAACGAGCGACACCTGCGGGATGGGTGCCCGCCGACTTTCGCCCCGATGCCGGACTTTATCGCTGCGACGTCGAACGTTACCGTTTCACAGGGAATTACGGTGGGCCGATGACACTCGCCGACGTCGGCAAGTCCATGGCGGATCTCAACTGAATCACCTGTTCGTATGATGGAGCGCGGCACGGAACAACGACCCGATGATCCGGCCCAGGTGATCGGGCGTCTGGATTCGCGCGTGTGCCGCGCTACCGAAGACCCGTCGCAGTTCGTCGTCGGCTGTCGGCGCCCCCACGGTGACGCACACCGCGCCGATACCCGCTCGCCGTGCTTCGGCGAGCGCTCGGCGCGCGTCCGCGCTGCCGTAGGCGCGTTCGTAGCCGTGGTCGTAGGCCAATCCATCGGATACGACGACCAGTAGCTTCCTGGGGGTGCCGCCCTTGGCCCGCAGCACCGAGCCCGCGTGCCGGATCGCTGCGCCGAGCCTCGAATAGGCGCCGGGGACCAGGCCGCTCGCTCGGTGCATCGTCGTAGTGTCGAATGGCTCATCGAAGCGTTTGACCGGCAGGACTTGTACCATCGATCGGCCCTGGGAGCGAAACGCGTACAGCGCCACTCGATCACCGAGCTGGTATAGCGCGGTCACCAATGCGATAGCCGCTGTCCGCTGTTGCTCGTGAATCGTGTGCCCGTTCGACGCCGGCTGCGCGACGGAGCCGGAGATATCGAGTAACACGAGGACACAGAGGTCGCGGCGGCGTCTCAGACTGTCGAGGTAGAGGCGATCGTCCGCGGTCGCCCCGGCGGCCGCGTCGACGCGCGCCGCCACGACAGCGTCCAGATCCAGGTCATCGCCGTTGGCCTGACGGTGGTAGCGGCCGAGGCCGAGCGCCAGCCGGGACAGCACGTCTCGCAGCTGTCTACCCGACGAAGCGGCCATCGCGCCTGCTGCTCCGGTGGGCGGCTCGACCTCCTGCACGGTGCACCAAGCCGGACGGTAGCGCTGTCGATGCGTATCCCACTCCGGGTACGTCGTTCCCGTGGTCTGCGCGTCGCGGCGCTGATCACTGTCTTCGTCACTCGCCGACGAGACGACCGTGCCCGCGCCCACGACACCGCCGCGCATCCGGTGGGTGACCGAGTCCGCTCCCGGTGGACCGTTGCCGCCTGCGCCTCGTGCGGCACTCAGCATGCGCCGCAACAGTTTTCCCAACGCACCTCCGCCTCCGACAGGGCTGGAGAAGATGTCCGGCTGCTCGTCGCCGACGGATTCGTCGAGCGGATCGACACTTTCGCGGTCGGATATTCGGCGCGGTGAATGGGCGCCCGACGCGGCGGCGGCCCGCGCACGGTCGGCGGCTTCGAGTAGTGCCCGTGGCCGGATGACACCGAAACTTTCCGGAGCGAGGGCCACCGGCTCGCGTCCGCGCGCCAACGCCAGCGCCTCGCGCGGTGAGTCGACCGATAGCTCAGCGCGACCCACCGTTGCGGCGACAGAGGTCGGCACCACCGCGTTGGCCAGCAACGAGCGACGGCCTTCGATGGCGAGATACCTGGCCGCCACCCGCGGATGCCTGCCGAGCCCACCTACGATCCCGGGATCGAGACCACCGCCTGCGAGCAACGACGCCTGCACCGAGAGCGAGACGAGGGCGTGGCCGGAATCGATGTCGAGATGGATGGTGGCTCCGTCCGTCCAGGCCGGTTCCCCCGGTTCCAGTCTCGCCACCTTCAGCGGGCGACCCGCGATGGCCGACGCGAGCATCGCCAGTCCGGTCGTGTCCCCGCAGGACTCGCTGTCGGATCCCGTCGTCGCGTGCAATGGACGTCGGCTATGTAGCGGAACCGAATTCGATATGCAGTTCGGACAAACCGCGCATGATGAAGGTGGGCTCGTACCGGTAGCTGCGCTTCCCGGTCGTCCCGTGCACTGATTCGTCGATTCTGATATCCGCCATGCGGTCGAGTATGCGATTCATCGAGATGCGCCCCTCGGTGCGTGCGAGCGGTGCGCCAGGGCAGGAATGTGCGCCTCGGCCGAACGCCACGTGTTCTCGGGAGTTGCGCCGGTCGAGCTGGAATTCGTTCGGATTATCGAACTTTCGCGGATCACGGTTGCTCGCGCCCGGTAGCAGCATGACGGTCGCGCCCGCGGCCACGGGGCATTCCCCGATAGTCGTTGTCGTCCTCGCCAGTCGGAAGTGGCTCTTGACCGGGCTTTCCAATCTCAAGGTCTCCTCGAGGAACAGCGGGATCAGTTTCCGATCGCCGCGCAGCTCGGCCTGGAGTTCGGGGCGTTCCGCCAGGTTGCGGACGCCCGCGCTGAGAAGTTTGGTTGTGGTGTCCTGTCCGGCGGCGAACAAGAAGGTCGCGAGTTTGACCACTTCCTCGACCTTCGGCGTCGACCCGTCGGGATAGCGTGCCAGCGCCAGCTGGGTGAGCACATCGGAGCCCGGGCTCGCACGGCGTTCGGCGACATAGTCGGTGAATCGCTGCTCGAGCCATTCCAGGGGGTTGTGGGCCAGTGTGCCGTCGAGTTCGCCCACGATCTGTCCGCCGAGTGCGCGGCGGAAGTCCTCGTGATCGTCGACGGGGACGCCGAGCAGGTCCGCGATCACCAGGGTCGAGAACGGTTTCGCGTAGCCGGACATGAATTCCACCCGACCGTCCGCGAGGAACGTGTCGAGTTGCTGGTCGGCGAGCTTCCACATGAACTCTTCGTTCTCGCTCAGCCGCTTCGGGGTCAACAGGGTGCCGAGCAGTCCGCGAGTTCGCCAATGCTGTTCGGCATCCATCGTGACCACGTGTTCGGCCATCGGGATGGCGCCACGGTGCTCATCGAGGAGTTCGGTGATGTCGTCGCCCTCCGGTGTGAAGGGCAGCGGCGCGAACGGACCGACGACAGCGTTGGCCGAGGACATGGCCGCATCGCGGTAGACCGTGAGTGCCTCCTGATGGCCGGTGATCGCGATTACCCCCGCCGGGCCGCCGGGGAGAACCGGGCACTGATCGCGCAGGTAGTCGAAGTAGGGGTAGGGGTCGGGTATCAGACTCTGGTCGGTGAAGTAGTCGACGGAATCGAAGTCGGACACGGAGGCTCCTTGCAGATGAAACGAACGAATCAGGGGATTTCGACGGCGGGGCTCTCGCGGATGTCCAGGATCTCGCCGAGGTGGTCGGCGATGTCTTCGGCCGTCAGGGGCGATTTATGGATGCCTTGTGACGCCACGATCGCGATCCTGGCGACGCCTCCCAGTCCGGCGCGCAGTACTTCGCCGTTGAGCGCGCAGGTCTCGTGGGCGAGATAGGCGGCCGCCGGTGCGACCATGTCGGGAGGCATGGCCGCGTTGATCTGCGCCATGACTTCCGGGGTGAAACCGTGATCGGCGGCCACCTTGGACGACTGTGCTTCCGACATCCGAGTGAATGCCCGCGGCGCGACGGCGTTCACGCGAATGCCGGTGCCCGCGGCTTCGGTAGCCAAGCTGCGGGTGAGTCCCCAGACCGCGCCCTTGGCCGCGGCGTAGCTGGTCATCTCGTGAATATTCCCGAGCATCGCCTCCGAGACGGTGTTCACCACCCGCCCGTAGCCTGCGGCACGCAAGTGCGGCCACGCCGCCCTGGTGATGAATAGCGTTCCGAGGTAATGCACTTCGAGCATTGCCCGGAACTGCGGGACGGTCAACTGGTCGAAGCCGCCGGGATCGGAGATACCCGCGTTGTTGACCACGATGTCGACCCGGCCGAAGGTGTCGAGTGCGGCATCGATGACCGAGCCCGCCTCGTCTTCCTGCGCGACCGACGCGCACACCGCGACCGCCCGACCACCCGACTCGCGGATTTCCGCGGCTATGGTCTCGGCCGGCTCGCCGGAGCTGCCACTGCCATCCAGATCGACGCCGTAGTCGGCGACGACGACCTTGGCGCCGCGGGCGGCCAGCAATCGCGCGTGACTGGCGCCGACCCCGCGTCCGGCGCCCGTGACGATCGCGACGCGCTCGTCGAAGCGAAGTTCCGCGGTCATTCGTCCGCCTCCTCCGCCACATCGAACAGCACCGGAAGCGATGTCGGAGAACGGAACACCTGGCCGCGAATGTGCGGATCATCGGCATCGGGATCGAGCCGCAGATTCGGCAGCCTGTCCAGCAGCAGCTCGATCGCGACCCGCATTTCCAGCCGCGCCAGGTGCATGCCGAGACAGACGTGGGTTCCGTACCCCCACGCGACGCTGGAACGTGACGGGCGGAAGATGTCGAAGTCGTCGGGGTCCTCGAAACGGTCCTCCTGGCGGTTGGCCGCGCCGAGCATCGGCATCACCGACGCCCCCGCCGGAATGGCCACACCGCCCAACTCGGTGTCCTCGGTGGCGATGCGGGTGATCGTGAGCAGCGGCGGCTCCCAACGTACGGCCTCTTCGATGGCCTGCGGGATCAGCGACCGATCGGCCCGGATCGCTTCGAGCTGATCGGGGTGGCTGAACAGTCCGAACAACAGATTGCCCAGGGCACGATAGGTGGTCTCCACTCCCGCGGGCAGCAACAAGCGCAGGAAGGAGAAGATCTCCTCGTCGGTGAGCCGTTCCCCGTCGATCTCGGCCACGGCGAGTCCGCTGATCAGATCGTCGCGCGGTTCGGCGCGTCGGGCCGCCAGAATCGGGGTGAAGTACTGCTCGAGGGCCACAGAAGCGGCTTTGCCTCGCTCCGGGTTGATCGTGAAACTCAGCAGCGAGATCGACCAGCGCTGGAATCGCGGGTAGTCCTCGCGCGGCAGCCCGAGAAGACCCGCGATGATCTGCGTCGGGAACGGAAAGGTGAATTCCTTGACGAGATCGGCGCTGCCTCGGGCCGCGAACCGGTCGACGAGTTCGTCGCCGACAGCGCCGACGAGTGTGTCCTCCCATTTGGCGAGCGCCTTCTGCGCGAACGCTTTCGACACCAGCGCACGGTGCCGTCCGTGCTCGGGTTCGTCCATGCCGAGCATCACATGGCGGCCGAGCACGTCACCGAATGCCTGGATGATGATCGCCGACGAGAAGGTCCGGTTGTCCCGCAGCATCTGCTGGACATCCTCGAAGCGGTAGGCGATGAACAGCGGTTTGGTCTCGTCTCCCGGCATCGCGGACATCTCGATGCGCTGCACCGGCTCTTCGCGGCGCAGACGCGCGAGTTCGGTGTAAGGATCGCGCACATTCCCCGACACCACGTCATCGAAGGACCCGAAGTCCTCGAGATCGTCGAACAACTGCATGGGTACTCCTTCACATGGCCGAGTGGCGAAGGTTCGACCTCGGCTACTGGTATCGCGGCGGTACCGGACTCGCCTATTCGGCTGCCCCACACCGTCCGCCGTCCAGGGGCGGCTCGACATCCGGTCTGCCGTCCGGCTGTGCACTCATCCATTCCGACCAGATACCGACCGAATACGGGCCATCGACACCGTTCTGCTCGTAGAAGCCCTGCGGGTCGTACACCTTGGCCTCCGGATACGGCCATGGGCAAGCCACCGAGGTGGCCGCGCGGGTCCACTTGATGACCGCGAACCAACCGCCGTAGGCGAAGTAGGAGACATTCATGATCACGACCATCACGACCACCATGCCGAGGAACGGACGGCCGACGAATATCCGGGCACGCTGAGCGAGTTTCTCCGCTACGGTCCGTCCGGTGTCGTCACGGAATATCAACACACCGGCCGGAATCATGACGAACGTCACCGACAGCGATTCCCACAACAAAGGAAATTGATATGTTTCGCCCGCGAACAGCGATCCGAACGGAATCACCTGCGAATAGATGTACATGCCGGTACGCACGAGCGACACTTCCAGGATCATGTCGAAGACGAATCCGATGGGAAGGATCAACAACGCGAGGCTGATCAGCGGATGCCGCCAGACGAACGCGTCGGGTCCGCGGCGGGCTTGAAGTCTGCGAAGAATGGCGATCGCGGGAAAATACGGGCCGAGGTAGAACATCACGTAGCCGATGACGACGAACGGTTCGACCGTGGGTGAGAGCGAGACCAGCGGCCAGTCCTCCGGCCAGTGCCATAGTTGCGGGTTGTACACGGCGAAGGGCGCCCAGTTCATGATGGGGTCCTGCCAGACGATCATCGTCGTCATGAAGCCCATGATCAGTACCGGATCACGGGGATTGCGGCGGAACATGCGCACCCAAATCGCGATCACGACCAAGACCGCGATCAGCGTCCCGATGTGGATGACATCGATCCAGTGATCGAATCCGAACAATGGTTCGACGGGGCGAGGAGCGCCGGTGACCTCCGGATCGCGGATCCGGTCCGAGACCGCCCCGCGCCGAGCGTTCACGGCGACCACACCCACGAGGAGCACAGCGAGGGCGACCACACCCCACCTCGAGTACCCGAGCCGCGTCGACGCGACCGAATCATCCATCGCTGCCGCATCTTTCGTGGACATCATCGCTCCGGTCCGAAGCGATCGGAGGCAGCGATATCCCCGGGGACATCCCCGAGACGTTTCGGCGGCCGCACATCGGCGCAACAGAGATTCATTCGGCGACCGGGCTCGGCCGGTACCGCCGCTCTTCCATGAGGCATGAGAACTCCGATGATTCCTGCCCGCATCTCGCACTCGCCGAGCAGACCTAAGATTTGTTCAGACTCTAGTCGGGGCTGCCGTCGGCGTCAATCGTTCTCAGGCGGAGTCGTTTCGGAGAGGTAGACCTCGATCATCCCGACCAGGCCGCGCGAAACCGCCGGATCGTCGGTCAGCGGCCCCACGATGGCGGCGCGGGCGGCGATCCGCGGAGCCACGCCATCGACCATCAATCGCGCCGCCGCGATCAGCACCCTCGTCGAGGCGACCTCGCGCAAGCCGCCCGTCTCCAGTCTTCGAATCGCCTGCCCGAGCCGCACGAGTTCGGCCGCGCACGACTCCGGTACCCCCGCTTCCGCCACGATGATGGCCCCCTCGACGTCCGGCGCGGGGTATTCGAACTCGATCGCGACCATGCGCTGGCGCGTCGAGTCCTTCAGATCCTTCAATACGCTCTGGTAACCGGGGTTGTAGGAGACGACGAGGCCGAACCCCGGCGCCGCGTCGACCGTGATGCCGAGGCGTTCGATCGGCAGCGAACGCCTGTGATCGGCGAGCGGATGGAGCACGACCGTCGTGTCCTGGCGCGCCTCGACCACTTCGTCCAGGTAGCAGATCGCACCCTCGCGCACCGCCCGGGTCAGCGGTCCGTCGACCCATTCGGTCGCACCGCCACGCAGCAGGTACCTGCCGACCAGGTCGGCCGCGGTCAGGTCGTCATGGCAGGCCACGGTGATCAACGGGCGGTCGAGGTCATGCGCCATCGCCTCGACGAAACGAGTCTTGCCGCATCCCGTCGGCCCCTTGAGCGCGATCGACAATCCCTGCCGGTACGCGGCCTTGAAAACCGCTTCCTCCGTCGAGACGGACGCGTAGAACGGGCGACCTCGCCGTCCACGCTCGATCACCACGTTCATCCTCGCCCCCACCGTGTTGTCGTCCGACACATCGACCGCCTAGCGATAGACCAAATTTCTGCTCCAAAAGTAGGTTCGCCGCGACTTCCCGTCAATCACCCGGAGCGGGTCGCGACAACTCCTTTCGGGCGCCGGATTCGACTTCTCGGACGTGGTCGCCGACCACATCCCACCGCTTCGAGGACGTATCCATCTGTCATGCACACCATGGACCTGCATCGATGCCTCCGATCGCGTCGCGAGACCGCTCCCACTCCCACCGTGGACGCCGATCGCCGATCGGCCTTGTTCCACACCACAACGCTCCCGCTCCCGCCTCGGGCGCCGTGCACAGATATCTGTCCCAGCGAGGTATCGTGAAAATCGATGAGAGACGATGGGAGCACGATGCGCAGCGGTGAACAGGGACATTCCGTATCGAGTCGGCCATGACGACGTCACGTCCGACGGCTCTCTCCCGTCGTGCCCTGTCGAAAACAGCGAATGGTCGGTACCGAACCCGATCGACCACCCATGGAGAACGGCGGTGACCGCCAAGCGCACCGGCGCCACGGCGAGGGCCCGCGACGCCGAACCACACGAAGACGGAACACGACGAACCGAGATCCTCATCGCCGCGGAGTCGGTGCTCGCCACATCGGGCCTGCGCACCTCGCTGCAGGAGATAGCCGATGCCTGCGGCATCCTGCCCGGTAGTCTCTACCATCACTTCGAATCCAAGGAGGCCATCCTCGTCGAGTTGATGCGGCGCTATCACGCCGACCTCGACCGAGTGGCCGACGCCGCCGTCGAAGGACTCGATCGGCCGGATGCACGCTCGGCCTCGGACAAGATCGTCGAATTCGGTTCGGCCATCGCCGAGTGCGCGGTACGAAATCGAGCCGCTCTGCAGATGTCGTTCTTCGAAGGCCCGAGCGCCAACCCGGAACTCACCGCGCTCACCCAACGGCGTCCCGACAAGCTCAACGACGCGATGCTCCAGACCCTGCGTGCGGGCAAGTGGAGCGGCTACATCCGATCCGACGTCGACCTCCCCGTACTGGCGGACCGCATCTGCCAATCGATGCTGCATGTCGGCCTCGATGTCATCAGGCACAACGCGACATCGGGTCGCGTCGCGTCGCTGTTGTGCCGGATCCTGTTGGAGGGCATAGCATCCGTCCCCGCTTCCGATGCCGACCTCGATGGATCCGCGGCCTTCGCCGCGGTGTCGGGGGTCATCGACTCATGGCCCGAAGTCGACGTGGACGCCAGCGACAAGGCGCGCCATGTCCGAGCGGCGGCGCGAACCGTCTTCGGGCGCCGCGGCTACGAGGCCACGACGGCTCGTGACATCGCCGCGGCGGCGGGCATGGCGACCGGTACCGTCTACCGGCTGATCGGGTCGAAAGACGAACTGCTCGTGTCGATCATGCGGGAGTTCGGCGAGAAGGTCGGCGCGGGCTGGGAAGTCGCGCTGCGCTCGGATTCCACAGTGATCGAGAAGCTGGATGCGCTGAGCTGGATCAACGTCATGGCACTGGAGAGGTTCCCGGACGAGTTCCGGATCCAACTCGCGTGGATGCGCCAATCCCCGCCCGACACACCCAATCCGGGCTGGTCGTTCACCGCGCGAGTACGGCAGATGAAGTCGATGCTCACCGCGGGCATCCGGTCCGGAGACATCACGGTCGACAGCCGCTCCACCGAGATGCTCGCGCGATGCTTCATCGGCGTGCAGTGGATCCCGGAAAACATTCTGCGACAGGTGGGGACCCGTCGCGCTCTGCAATTGGCACGCGATACCTCTCTGCGCGGGGTAGTGGCTCGCTGAACTGCCCGAGTACGGGACGTCGGACTTTCGCGTTCACGGTCCTCGACGCCGTCGTATGCCGCGCTCAGCCATCGAAATCCATTGCGCGGCGTGCGCGCGCGGAACGGACCACATGGGATCCGAATTCGCGTAGGTAACGATCGGGTCCGCCGAGGAAAGTACTCCACTGGAGGAGCCGCCCGAGATAGAGATGAGCAGGATGCTCCCAGGTGTAACCGATCCCACCGAAAATCTGGATGGCGGTATCACCCACGGTCGCCAGTCTGCCGGAAAACGCCTTGACCCGCGTGGCCGCCAGATGGCGTTGCTCGTCGGACCCGGCGTCGGCGGCCCATAATCCGTACATGGCGCCGCCGCGTGCCAGTTCCACGGTCTCCAACATGTCGACGCACAGATGTTGGACCGCTTGGAAGGCGCCGATCGGTTTGCCGAATTACCTGCGTACCTTGGCGTGGGCGACAGTGAGCTCGAGCAGTCGGTCGGCAGCGCCCACCGCTTCCGCCGCGCAGGCAATCTGCACATCATCGATCGCCGCGTCCAGCAACCGACTCGGCAACTCGCCGAGTAAGCGCGCCCGCGCATCGACGTAGGTGACGCTGGATCGGCAGCGCGCCCGGTCGGCGGACGGCGTAGGGCGGACCGAGACACCCGGTGCGGCGATATCGACGGCGAACAGCCCGACGTGACCGCCATTTCGGGCGGGCACCAGCAGAACGTTCGCGACCGAAGCGTCGGGCACCTCGGCGGTGCACCCGCTCAGCGTGAACGCCGCGCCGTGCCGGGTGGCGACGACATCGGGATCGTGAGCTCGGCACAAGCTGATGGTGGCCACGATGGAGCTGTCGGCAATTCCCGAAAGGATTTCCGACGCTTCCTCGGTGCGCCCGAGTCGCATGAGGACGCGCGGCGCCGCGACGGCCGACGACATCCACGGCCCGCAATCCAACGCCCGCCCCAATTCGGTGAGAACAACGCCCGCGTCGACCATGGTTCCGGCGACGCCACCGAATTCATCAGCAGCGTCGCGTCGCGACCGCCGTACTCGACCGGCCACGACACAGCCGCCCATGCGTCCGCGGCCATGGTTCGGCTCCATGTCCGCACGATCTCGAACGCGGTGGGATCACTGGAAGCGCGCCGTCCCGCCGAGACGATGTCCTCGGTCAGATTCCGGGCCAGCCATGTTCGCAGCTCGTCGCGGAACTCCCGCACCTGTGGGGGCAGTGAAAAATCCATGGGAACCACCCTCGATATCGGGGCCGAGCCTGCGGTCGTCACCATTCGCCGAACGACACACGGCCATACCTAATATTCGTTCCGTAGAGCACGCTAGTGATCGACACCGCGAGCGTCAACGGCCCGAGGGCAGTGTCGGACCCACCGGGTGCACGAGGCGGGCTGCGGAGTCGGCGCCGTGGGAACCCGACGGTAGAACACGCACTGCGGTCTGCCGAGTGCTACTTGACGACCGGAGGGCGGCCGTCGGGGAACACGGTGTAGGTGATGTGCAGGCGGGCGTTGGACACCTGTGAGATGCAGACGGTGTTGTCGTTGCCGTCGAGCTGGTCGATGTGGATCGCGCCTGCCATCAGGAACCCGAAGCCGCTCGGGGCGTCCGGCGCCCCGGGTGGCGTGAGCGGCCGGTTGCGTGGGTTGAGCTGCCAACTGAACGGTTCGGTCACGTCCCAGGTGCGCGGGTCGAGGCGTTTCGTTGTCGGTTTCGGATTGGTCGAGTACGAGATCAGGCCGGGCGGTGGGCTGTTGATCCAGTCCACCGTCGGGAGTTCGATCTCGACGCAGCCGTTCGGCTTGTGCTCCGGTCGGCCGCTGCCACCGCTCCAACATGGCGTGACCTGACCGGTCACCAGCGGGCACGACGCGCCCGGCGATTCATCGTAGGTCAGTGTGGCCGTGTCGATCCTGAGGCTGGTGATCTGCCGTAGCGGGCCGTCGTCGAAACTCAGAGCCACTTGGAGGTTGACGGCGCCGCAGCGCGAGCCGTCGGGCAGCTCGGTATTCGCGAACCCGACCTGGCCGCGCAAGGGCCCGGGGAATGGCCCGTATCTGCCGCAGCCTCCCCAGAAGTCACTGAATATGTTGCTCTGCGCGGCGAAGCGGGACATGCGCACGCCCAATGTGAGAGTGTGCTGTCCCGGTGACGTGGAGTCCGGGGCGGCGGGGGTCGGCGCCTGCCCCGTCGTTGGCAGTGTGATCGGGACCGAGAAGGGTGCGAGATTCGGGACCGGCCGGGGTCGATCGGCCGGCGCGCCGGGCTTTGCCTCGAGCGGCGCCATGCCCGCGTCGGCATTGCCCGCGGCCGGGCATGGCTCGCGTTCGGCGGTGTTGTCGGCAAGGTTCGTCTCGGGCGTTCCGTCGTACGCCTTCGCGGTCGCGAGTGTCGCACGGACCTTGACCCCGGGCAGGCAGGGGGCCTTCAGGCTGTAGACGATGTCATCGACCTCGTCGTAGTACCGGTCGTTCTTGTTGTAGTCCGGACTCCCGGGCACGTTGAGGTTGTCGACCGGCAGCGTCACCGTCGCGCCTGCCTGCGGTGGGATCGTCTCGAGCTGCACCGAGGTGTTCTGGGACCACGAGGGGCCGACATTGGTCGCCCGGAGCAGGACCTTGCTGTTGTCGTTCGGGTCCAGCCCGACGATCTCTATCTTGACGTCCGGCGGGGGCGTGGCCGCCAGCGCCGGACTCGGCAGCGGGGCCAGCGCCAGCGCCAGCAGCGCGGGCACGGCGAATCGGGCTCGACGCGCCCGTCGTCCGAACATTTCGCTACCCCTTGTCGCCGTTGGGTGTGCCGCCGTCGTCACTGCCCGCGAAGTCGACGACGGGCTCGCGGACCCCGGCTCTGTCGACGCGGGCGACCGTCCTGCGAGTCGACCGGATCATGGCTTCGTCCGCGGTGTTTCGGCCGCCGCAGCGCGAACGGCTGCCGCGGGATCGCCTTCTCGGGCGGTTTCGCGGGGGTCGGCGACGACCAGACGCTGGTCGCCGAGTTCGGTGTGGGATTCGATGGTGTAGAAGCGGATTTCGTGCCCGTCGGGATCGTGGAGCTCGGGCAGGATCCAGCCGATCGTGGCGAAATGCACTCCGGCGTGGGATTCGCCGAGATCCGCCAAGTGCGCCGCGAGCGCTTCCAATGCCGTCCGGTCCGGCACGCCGATGGAGAAGTAGTCGAATCCGGCTGCCGCGATTGCCTTTTCGGGGTCGAGTCGCAGGGCGATCATCGGACCACCGTCGGGGTGGTGCATAGCCACGCCCATCAGAATGCCCTTCTCGTGGAATTCGATGCCGACGTCATAGCCGAGCCGGGTGCGGTACCAATCGATGGAACGCCGCAGATCCGAGACGGGAAGTTTGAGGTGATGCACCCCAGCGAGCGCGGGAATCATCGCTGCTATCCTTTGCAGAGGTAATGTATTGGTGCAGTGTCACTGTAGTGATGCAGTAAGGATGCAGTAGATGAGTGAGGGTGTCAAGGGTCCGGCGAGCAAGAAGACCTCGCCGTTGTGGGACGCGCGCAAAGCCGAGACCGAACAGAAGATCATCGAGGCGGCCACCCGGCTTTTCATCGCCGACGGCTACGCCACGACCTCCCTCGCGGCGGTGGCCGACGCCGCCAAGGTGGGAACACGCACGGTCTACCTGCGCTTCGGCTCCAAAGCGGAGCTGCTCAAACGCGCCATCGACGTGGCGATCGTCGGCGACGCCGAACCCATCGATCTCGCCCACCGCGACTGGTACCTGCGCGCCGCGACCGCTCCCACACTGCACGAACGCATCGCCGCCTACGCACCGGGCAACCGAGCCCTGATGGAACGCGTCGCCCCCCTCATCGCGGTCGCCGTCCAAGCCGAAGCAGGCGAACCGATGATCGCGCAAGCCGCCCAGGCCGGACGAACCGCCACCATGGAAAACATCGCCGGAATCTGGCGGCAGCTGCACACCGACGGCCTACTACACCCCGACGCCGACCTGGACTGGATCATCGCCACCCTCGGCACACTCGGACAAGCCGAAACCTACATCCTGCTCACCCGCACCCTCGACTGGGACCCCGCCACCTACCAGCGGTGGCTACACGACACCTGGCTACACTTCGCGACCACCCCGTCACACCCAACCGACCCGCGGCCGTAACCCGCCCACTCCAGTGATGACAGAGGCCCCGCACCTGATGCTCCAGGTGCGGGGCCCCAGTTCGAAAAGAGCTGTCAGAGGCTACTTTTCGATCACCGGACAGCACTCACTTCCACGTCTCCTTGGCCTCGCGACGCCGCCGGTGCAGAATCGGCTCGGTGTAGCCTCGTGACTCCGTTTTCTCGCGACCTGCGGGTCAACACAGACTGGAATCGTCAGTGACCGTTTTGTGGCCGTTTTGGGAGGGCAGCGCCAACCCACCCGCACATCACCGAGCATCAGCGAGATCAACAACCTGGCGAGTCTCCGCGGAGTTCGTCAGCATGCAACACCACTACAACCTGGCCTATCGGGAAGAGGAACGCGAAATGATCCCGCTGTGCCGTGACCAAGGCGTGGCTCTCGTGCCGTGGAGCGGTCTGGCGCGCGGCTTCCTGGCCGGAACGCGCGACCCGGGCCGGTCCGAAAGCCGACGATCACCACGGGCCAGAACCGACGACGTCGCCGACAAATATTACGGCCGTGACAGCGACCACCGTGTGCTGGCGACCCTCACCGCCGGTCGGGCTCCTTGTCGCCGCGACCAGTCGAGGTGGTGGCTGTTTCCTTTCCGAGCCCCGCGGTGTCCGAGACGCCCATCCCGCGGTCCGCGTCGCCGATCGCGGGAGCGCAGGGCACCCCGCCGCTCGTTGTCGGCACCTCGCGAGTGGCAACCCGCCCGCATGGCCGCCGTGCGGGCGGCGGAGATGGACATGGCCCCGCGTACCGGCCGCAAAGAGGGTCGGTGCGGCGCAGGCGAGGATGGCCGACCGCGGCGACTGCGCCGAGATCGAAAAAGTCGGCAGAAAAATAGTACGACATCGTCTTATTTTGCTATCCTGTTGCCAGGGTGTTGATGGAGTCGCTCGGATCCAGCTTCCTCGACGTCCCGGATGCGACAGTCCTGCCGCCGAGATCCGGCGAGTGCCGACTCTCGGGAGGACAGTCACCGTCTTGTCGGTCGTGCCTGTCGAGGTTCGCTCGTCGACTTCCCCGGCCGGAAGGACCGATGCCCGCTCGCCAACGTTGTCGTGCGGGGCAGCCTCGCCGCCGAAGCGGCCGCGGCGACATCGGGGAACCGATGTGGTCGTACCGAGCGGCGGCACCGCCTCTGCCGAGGTCGACGTAGCCCTCGGCACGCGGGGGTGGTGGTCTCCGGAGGTGGCCGTAGTGAGTCGAACCGCTGCGGCCCACCGACGGACCCGCCCTGTCCGCTACGGCCACCCGTCGCCCGTTGGGCGCAGCGCCGTTGTCGATCACCCTTCGGCTCGGAACCGATTCACGCCTCACGACTGCCGAACTTGCAGCCCGTCGGCGAGAGCGTCACAACGGGCTGCCGATACGGCACGAGCCCCCTTTCAGCCCAGGCTGATTCGAGAGGAAACCATCGATGTTCTCCACTGCGCATCACGGCACGTCGTCGCACGAACCCGCCCTGAAGCTGGTGCCGTTGTGACCGCGTTCACGGCCTTGGCCGTCGGACAAGGTGTGATCATGCTGACCCTCGCCGCCTGGTGGATCAGCGGAAAGCACCGCGGTTCGCTCGCAGGTCGTTGCGACCGCTTCGTACACCACGCGAAACTGATGCTAGCGGCACGCGATGCCCATGAGGCTCGGGTAGCGCAGTCGCCCCGGAGTGGGGGTGACACGACACGCGCGGTCCGACAGCGTCAAACGCGCACCGGGCGGGCCGATCTGGATAGTCGTACCGACAGTCGAGGCCCACTTGTCCCGCGTAGCAGAGGGTAGTCGTCGACGGGTGATCTCACGCATGGTCGGGAAGACTGTGTCGTCTCCACGTCACGGCGACACCGACGATCGCCGAATTCCGATATCAGAGGCCTGGGCGCCTCTGGCGAGGTGAAACGATGAGCGATCCCCACGTCGCCGACAAAGAATTGCACGTGCGAATCTGGCTGGAGGGCACGCCATTCGACTACGTGACCACCGCAGTCGTCCTACACAACCTCCTGCTGGACTGGAAGCGCAAGCGCTGGTGCGCGATAGAGGTCGTCTCGACGGACCGCCCGGTGCGCGGGAAGCTCCCGCGGCTACCGTGTGAGCGCTTGTTCTCCGGACCGTGATCGTCGACCCGACCGACCCGCGCGAGCGTGGACGGCTGGATGCTTCCTCGCTGGTCGGTGTGAGGGCGCGCCACGGGTCCCGAGTTTCAGTCACGCGGGGTTCGCTTACTGCACTCTCGTCCGGCGCCGACGATGGTCCGGCGGTTGATCGGATCCCTCTACCCGAACCGCCAGCCGCCGCCGTCACTGTGACGGAAGAATCGCAGGGTTGGGGTGAGCTGGTCGCGCCATTGATGCGGCACTGCGCGGGTCGGTCGATCGGGTCACTCGAGTAACCGGCGCGAGGGTGGCGTTCGGGCGCGGGTCGACTGGTCGGCGAGGGTGGCTCTTGACGTAACCCTCATCGATCATTATCTTCGATACAAGACATTATGTCTTCTATCGAGGTCATTAATCTTCTCAGGCAACGGAGGCTTGGCGATGATCTTTCACGTTTCGATTCCCGCGGACGACACTGAGCGTGTCGCGAAGGTGATCGCGGAGATCTGGGGTGGGAAGGCGTTCCCGTTCCCGCCGTGGCCCGGTGCGTGGATCGCGATGGCCGGCGACGACCGCAGCACGACCTGTGAGGTGTATCCGCGGTCGCAGACCATGGCGCCCGGTGAGGGCCCCGACGGGGCGGTCGGGCCGCTGCTCGACGAATCGCCGTCGAAGTACGTGGCTTTCCACTTCGCCACCGCGACGAACAAGACGCAGGAGGAAGTCGTCGCGATCGGTGAGCGGGAAGGCTGGAGGGTCGTGCGGTCCCCGCGCGGTGAGCTCTTCGATGTCATCGAGTTCTGGGTCGAGGACCGGCTGCACGTCGAGGTGCTCACCGCGGAAATGCAGGCCGACTACCTGAAGAACGTGAACTACGAGATGTGGCACTGAACCACGGCCCGTACCAGCCGACGACAGGCAACACGGTTGCCGATCGTTTTCATCGCCAGCCCGAAAGGCAGCCCTTCGTGATCGACTCGACCGCCAGGTCACACCCACCCACCCTGTCCCTGTCGGAACGGGACCGACGTTGGCGTCTGCTGCGAGAGATGATGCAGCGCAACGATGTCGAGTGCCTGTTGGTGCCGCCGGCCCCGTTGCGGTATCCGGCCGACACCTATTTCACCAACGACCTGCCCGGATCGGCGGTGATCCTTCCTCTGGAGGGTGAGCCGGTGGCGATCCAGCGCGGCGCCTCGGTGGCCGGGTCGTGGATGCAGGCACAGGAGTGGGGCGAGGCGACCTGGATCGAGGACATGCGATTCGGCCCGCGCGCGCCGACGATGGTCGAGGTGCTGAAGGAACGGGGGCTTGCGCACGCTCGGATCGGTACGATCGGCGTACTCAGCGGGCCGAACCTGCTGCCCTACGGGTGGACACCGCAGCCGATGTGGTCCTACATCCACGAGCAGCTGCCCGAGGCCACCTTCGTCGACCTGCTCGACGAGTTCACCCACATCTGGGTGGTCAAGAGCGAAGAAGAACTCGTCCTGTTCCGCCACGCCTCCGACCTGGCCGAACGGGCTTGCGAAGTGATGCTCGAGGTCACCAGGGCGGGGGTCAGCGAAGTCGACATCTACTCGGCCGTGCTGCACGAGTTCCATCGCAACGGCGCCGGCATGGCCCACGACCTCTTCCTGCACTCCGGACCGGACAACCTCAGCTGGGACGCACCGCGGTGGCTGTATCGGACGCAACCGCCGCGCATCGTGCAGAACGGCGACATGGTCCTGGCGGAGATGATGCCCGCGGTCGGCGGTCTGGAAGCCCAGGCCCAGATGTGCGTCGCGGTCGGTGAGGTCGCCGAGCCCTTCCACCGTGCCGCCGAGGTCGCGCGCGAATCCTACGAACGCGGACTCGAGGCGCTGCGTCCCGGCGTGCGGTTCGGCGAGGTCGCCGACGCCATGGCAGAACCGCTCGAACGAGCCGGAGCATGGCACCTGACCCCGCTCATCCACAGCCTCACCCCGCTGACGATGGTCGGGCCGGTGACCGAAGGCACCGACAAGTCTCTCAAGGACTGGTTCGAAAAGGTCGACGAGTTGCCCGGCACCGACCTCGATGTCGTTCTCGAACCAGGAATGACCATGCAGCTCGAACCGGACGCGGTCTTCGGACGCCACCAGGTGAACATCGGCGGCAATGCCATCGTGACCGACAGCGGATGCGAGGAACTGAACTCGCTGCCGACGCGCCTGCGGTTCGCCAACAGTTAGCCCTTAGATCACCACCGGCCGAGACGTCAGTCGGCCGAAGTGAGCCGACCCTGCGCCCGGCGCGGTCCCGGACCTTGGACGGCTGTCCGGTGGGGACACCGGCATCGAAGGTCCGGACGGGCCCGTCACGCCCGGCTGCCGGCGCGCACCCGAAGGCCTCTACACACCCCGACAAGGAGTCTGCACCCGCCATGAGCGACCTCGAGTACAACGTCACCGACTACGTGGCCACCATCCAGCTCAATCGCCCCGAGAAACGAAACGCGTTCACTCTGCCGATGGTCGACGCGTGGGCCGACCGGTTGCTCGAAGCTCAGGCGGACCCGCAGGTGCGGGTCATCGTGATCACCGGTGCGGGACAGGGATTCTGCTCCGGCGTCGATCTGTCGTGGATCGAGGACCACGATCGCAGCTCACTCGAGTTCAAGCAGGATCTGACCGAGCACATCCATCGCGTGCCGCTGGCCCTGGAATCAGTGGACAAGCCGGTCATCGCAGCCATCAACGGCGACGCGGTCGGAGCCGGACTGGACATGGCCCTCATGTGCGACTTGCGCTTGGCCTCCACCAGCGCGCGGCTGGCGATGTCCTACATCAAAGTCGGCCTGGTGCCCGGCGATGGCGGATGCTGGTTGCTGCCGAGGCTCGTTGGCTTGCCACGTGCGCTCGAGCTGTTGTGGACCGGTGACATGATCACTGCGGAGCGCGCTCTCGAGCTGGGAATGCTCAACGCGGTCCACGACTCCGACGATCTGCTCGTGCAGACCTACGAACTCGCCGCCCGCCTGACATCCCGCCCGCCGGTCGCGTTGCGGATGATCAAACGGGCGACCTACCAGTCGCAGAAGCTCGACTTCCGCACCAGTTTGGATCTGATCTCCTCACATATGGGCGTCGTTCGCACGACCGCGGACTCGGTGGAGGCGTATCGGGCTTTCGCCGAGATGCGGACAGGGCAGTTCACGGGCCGATGACCGCTCTGCAGGGACTACGCATAGCCGACTTCTCCCGGATCCTCGCGGGTCCGTTGGCGACGATGCTGCTGGGTGACCTCGGTGCCGACGTCGTCAAGGTCGAACGGCCCGGCGGGGGCGACGACACCCGCTCCTGGGGACCGCCCTACGCCGAGGACGGCACTGCCACCTACTTCCTGAGCGTCAACCGCAACAAGCAGAGCCAGGTCTTGGACCTGAGCACCCAGATCGGTCGCCGGCGTGCCCAGGACCTGGCCGTCGAATGCGGCATCGTCGTGGAGAACTTCCGTCCCGGTGTAATGGACCGCCTCGGACTCGGATACGAAGTCCTCGCCGAACGCCGCCCCGACCTGATCTACTGCTCGATCAGCGCGTTCGGATCTGGCGACGGCGCTGCGCTGCCGGGCTACGACCTGATCGTTCAAGCGGTGGGCGGGTTGATGAGCATCACCGGAACCCCTGACGGCGAACCGCAGAAGGTCGGTGTCGCCTTGGTCGACGTCGTCACCGGACTGTTCGCGGCGCTGGGCATCGTTGCCGCGGTGCGACATCGCGAGCGCACGGGAGAGGGACAGCGCATCGAAGTCGACCTGTTGAGCTGCGTCTTGGCCGCGCTGACCAACCAGGCGGCGGGATACACCGCCGGCGGAGTGATCCCGCAGCGGATGGGTAACCAGCACCCCTCGATCGCGCCCTACGAGACATTGCCGACCGGTGACGGAGTCCTGGCTGTCGCGGTCGGCAACGACAAGCAGTTCACCGCGATGTGCGCCGTGCTCGACGCCCCAGAGCTGGTCGGGGATACACGTTTCGTGTCCAACACCAGCCGAGTCGGCCACCGTGACGCCCTGCGAACCGAACTGGTGAAGCGACTGTCAGGCGGCGACGCCGCGACATGGGCGCGCAGGCTCAACGACGCGGGAGTGCCGGCCGGACCGGTCAACGATCTGGCCGCTGCCTTCGAATACGCGCAGTCGCTGGGACTGGAGCCGATCGTGAACATCGGCGGCACCGCGCTACCCCGAAACCCGCTGCGCATGGCCGGCACGCCCGTGCGCTACGCGTCGGCGCCACCGCGGCTGGAGAAGTTGTAGTCCGTGGACGCCATGGCGCCCATCGCAGAACAGGAGACAATCGTGCAGAGACAAGAGTCGGCGGACAAGATCGCAGCGCGCGCCGTGACACCCGGCAAGGTCAGTCGGAGCCCGTTCGGGCCCGACGATCAGATCGGGATGCTCAATGTGATGACCGCCGAGACGAGGGCGGCGGCGTGGGCGGTTGTCGACCCCACCACGATGTACGACATCTCCGTCGACTACCACGTGGGGATGCCTTCATGGGCCGGCCTCGGTGACCCGACCTATCAGATCTGGATGTCACACACGCCACAGGGCAGCGTCAACGAGAACGTCCTGGGCGTCGGTGAAACACACAACCGCCACGTCACCTACTCCGGCGACTGCATCACCATGTACACCCACACCGGTACCCACCTCGACGCACTCAACCACTTCGGCCTGGACGGGATGGTGTGGAACGAGGTCCGAGCCGACCGCGATCTCGGCAGCAGGCACTGGCTCAAGAACGGCGCCGAACAATTACCGCCCGTGATCGCGCGTGGCGTCTTGCTCGATGTCGCCGCGGCCGCGGGCGTAGACGTGCTGCCCGACTCCCACCGGATCACCGCCGAGGAACTGACCTCGGTGATGCGGCGCCAAGGCACGCAAGTGCGGCTGGGAGACGTCGTGCTCATCCGCACCGGGCGCATGCGGCTCTGGCACGACGGGGCCCGCTATCTGCACAACGAAGCCGGGTTGGACCGCGAAGCAGCCGCGCTGCTCGCCGAAGCGGGCGCCATGATCATCGGCGCCGACAATGTCGCGCTCGAAGTGATGCCCAGCGTCGATCCGACCAACTGGCATCCCGTGCACACCTACCTGTTGGGCGAGTGCGGTATCCCGATCATGGAAAACGCCTACCTCGAGGAGATCGCGCAAGCGCGACTCTGGGAATTCGTGATGGTCGGCGCGGGCTTGCGGTTGCGCGGCGCCACCGCCTCACCCATGCGGCCCCTCGTCTTCCCCGTTCGCGCCGGAGCGAACCTGACCTGAAAACCCGCGCGGGTGGCCGCACCCGGCCTCGCGTCTACGCCCCCACGTCAGGAGCCTCACATGCGCGAGATCGTCGACCAGCTGACCGCCTGGCACGACGACGACATCCCCTTCGCTCTGGCCACCGTGGTACGGACCTTCTCGAGCGCGCCACGGTCCGCGGGCGCGGCGATGGCGGTCTCGGACCGGGGCGATGTCGTCGGCAGCATCTCCGGCGGTTGTGTCGAGGCCGCCGTCGTCGAGGCGGCCGAAGAAGTGTTGCGCACCGGCACGCCGCTGCACCGACGCTTCGGCGTCTCCGACGACGACGCCTTCGCCATCGGACTGACCTGCGGCGGAACCATCGATGTGTTCATCGAGCGATGCTCACCCGAGTTGGGCGCATACCTGAACGTGCTGCGCACCTCGATAGCCGCTCACGCACCGGCAGCGCTGGCGACCGTGATCGTCGGGAGCGTAGCGCTGGGGCGACACCTGTTGCTGACCGATGACATGTTCTCGGGAAGCCTCGGATCCGAGGACCTGGACCGTGCCGTGCGCAGTCATCTCGTGGGTGCTGTCCGCAGCGGTACGGATGCGGTCGTCCGGTTCGGCGGCCACGCCCCGGACTGCCATGACGAGGTGACGCTGTTCGTGCGCACCTTCGCGTCACCTCCGCGCATGATCGTCTTCGGCGCCGTCGATTTCGCGCGTCCGCTCATCCAGATCGGAAAGATCCTCGGCTATTCGGTGACCCTGTGCGACGCGCGCCCCACGTTCGCGACACGCGCCCGCTTTCCCGAGGCCGACGACCTCGTCATCGACTGGCCACACCGCTACCTCGACTCGGTAGTCGTGGACGAGCGCACCGTTGTGTGCGTTCTGACCCACGACCCCAAATTCGACATCCCGCTGCTGGAAACGGCGCTGCGGCTTCCCGTCGCCTACATCGGTGCGATGGGCTCGCGCCGCACGACCGGTCGGCGTGAGGCCGAACTGCGCCGCCGTGGACTGACCGAGATCGAACTCGAACGCCTGCACGCACCGATCGGCCTCGACATCGGAGGCCGGACACCCGCGGAAACCGCGATCTCGATCGCGGCGGAGATCATCAGCGTGCGAGAAGGCCGCTCCGGCCGACACCTGAGAGCAGGCTCGACAGCAATACACAGCCACCACGCTCCTCACGAGCCTGCACCGCCGTTCACTGCCGCAGTGTGACCGCCGAACCTCGCAGTAGTCGGCACACCGTCACACCTCCTTCGCGGGGTCGGCGAACAGAATTTCAGAAAAATAATACGAGATCGTACATTTATTGCTAATCTGTAACCAGGGGATGATCAAGGGTCCGAGGATGGCGCGGCGTCGCCGACGCGGCGCCCGTGAAGGCTCGTGGCCGGAAGGGTGTCGAGCTGTCGGGCAGCCGGCGACGACCGAGGCTCGACGGGTCGTCGACGCCGTGGCAGCCAGGATGCCGCGGTCGGGTTGTCGACGACCGGACAAGGGCGCGTCACGCGGCTGTCGGTCGATGTACGGAACCCGCGTCACGTCCCTACTGATCAGTTGGCACCGAAGGGTGTGCAACCGATGCGAAACCGCTGGAACCGGTGGCGGTAAGTCGCTGTGCGGCAGGCCGGATCGCGAAAGGAAGAGATCTCATGACCGATTGGCTCGGCGACTACTACGCGTGCGCCGACTCGCTTCAGTTGGACAACTATGTCGAACGGCACAGCCTCGATGCCAGCGTCGTGTTCGGCAACAGTCCGCCCGCGAACGGGCGGGAGGAGATCGCGGCGGCGGTCGGTGGACTGTTCGCCATCCTGTCGGGAATGCGCCATGAACGTCGAGAAGCCTGGCTCGTCGACGACGGCAACACCGCCCTGGTGGAGGCGATCGTGCACTACACGACCACGGGAGGTTCCACGATCGCGCTGCCGGGCTTCTCGGTGCTGCAACGCGTTCCAGAGACCGGACTGATCCGGTCGCTGCGCGTCTACGTCGACATGGCACCGCTGTTCTCCGCTCTCGACTGACCCTCGGGGGTCAGTGTTCGGCGCCGAGCTTGGGCGACGTACGTCCCTGCGGCACTCGCGTAAGCGCGAGAACCGGCGTCCGTACCGGTCACCGGATTCCGGCCTTGACGTGAGCCACGCCACTGTCTATGTTCTATATGGGGGACAAAATGTCTCGCATAAGAGACATTTAGGCGGTGACTTCGGCTTGGACGTGGTGCCGCTCGACTTTCATTTCTCACCAGCACGACATGTCTGAGATGTCAGACGAGGAGGAATCGGTGTCTACCGTGGCCATCCCCACTCGCCCCGCGAACGCGGGCTCCCGACGCATGGACCTCGTGGCCGGGACGGGGGTGCGGGCATGACCGCGACCTTCAACCCCGACGAGGAACTGCGCCGACTCGAGGACGATCCGGCAGCCGGGACCGCGGAGGTCTACCGTGGGCTGCTGTCGCAATGCCCCGTCTCCAAGGTGGAGGTCCCGAATTCGACTGTCTCCTACTGGGGGGCCTTCGCCTACGATGAGCTGATCTCGGTGATGCGGAACTTCCGCGTCATGAGCAGCACGGTCGCGGCCGACGAGAACGGATTCCCCGCGATCGTGCCGCTGTTCGCGGACCCGCCGACGCACTCGGGTTACCGCAAACTGCTCAACCCGAACTTCCCGCCCGAGGTCGTGGGCCGCCTTGCCGAAACCATCCGAACGATGGCACAGCAGATGGTCGAGGAACTGGTCGAACTGGGCGAAGTCGACTTCGCCCAGACCTTCGCCACGCAGTTCCCGACCAGGGTGCTGTGCCTGTTTCTCGGAGTACCCGACGAGGACTGGCCGGTCCATCACCGGTTCAACCTGGCGGTCGACGTCGCCACCGGCACCGGACTCAACCTGCCCACCGAGGGCCTGCCGGCCGAGATCTTCGCCGATATCACGCCCTACATCCAGCGTGTCATCGAAGACCATCGCGCGAATCCTCGCCAGGACATCGTGAGCAGCTTCATCGACGGCCGGATCGGGGACAGGGCGCTCGAGGAGTTCGAAATCGTACAGCTGATCATCGCGATGATGCTGGCCGGACACGCCACCACCACCGCGGCGTTGAACAACGCGGTGCTGCGGCTCGCGCAGGACCAAGAGCTGCAGAGCTACCTGCGGTCGAATCCCGAGCGCATCGCCGACGCGATCGAGGAGTCGCTGCGCATCGACACACCGCAGCAGGCGCTGACCCGAAAGTGTCTGGCCGATACCGAGATCGGCGGTGTCACCATCCCCGCAGGCGATTTCGTGCTGACCAACTACGGCTCGGCCAACGTCGACCCGAAACATTGGAGCGACCCGGAGAAGTTCGACATCGATCGAGCGGGTAAAGGGCACCTGGCCTTCGGCCACGGCCTGCATCAGTGCCTGGGCCAGCATCTGGCGCGGTTGGACATGCGGATCGCCGTCGAGGAACTGCTGGCGCGCACGTCATCGATCACTCTCGCCGGGCCGGTGAAACGGCGCACCTACCCGGTCCTGGCACCGACGAGCATGCCGGTCCGACTCCACGCACGGGATCTGTGACCGGAATGACCACGATGGAGTCATCAATGGAACGGCTCTCCCGAGTCGGGGTGGAACTGACGTTGCGAGTGGCGCAGCGCCGACAAGAGGCCGACGGCGTGGTCTCGTTGACCCTGCAGGCCCTCGACACGGAGTCGCTACCGGGCTGGGATGCCGGCTCTCACATCGATGTCGTCGTCGGGGACGGAACCACCCGGCAGTATTCGCTGTGCGGAGACCCGACCAGGCACGACAGCTGGCGCATCGCCGTGCTGCGCGAAGAATCGGGTCGTGGTGGTTCGCGATGGGTGCACGACACGGTGCGGGAAGGGGACAGTCTGCGGGTTCGCGGACCCCGCAACCATTTTCGCCTCGAACCAGCACCGCGATATCTGTTCATCGGCGGAGGCATCGGCGTGACGCCACTGCTGCCTATGATCGCCGCAGCCGAGGCGGCGGGCGCCGAATGGCGCCTCGCCTATGGTGGCAGGAGTTCTTCGAGCATGGCATTCCTGACGGAATTGGAGTGCTTCGGCGAGCGAGTCGTCTTCTATCCACACAACGAGACCGGGAAACTCGATCTCGATCGCCTCTTGGCTACTCCGTCGCGGGACACGCTGGTCTACTGCTGCGGACCGGAGGCACTGCTCGAGGCGGTCGAGCAGAAGACCGGGCATTGGCCCGCCGGTTCGCTGCACGTCGAGCGCTTCAGCGCCCGCAGCGACACCGCGGTCGCGGTGGAAAGCGATCATGCGTTCGAAGTGGAGTTGTCGCGCAGCGGCACGGTGGTGCAGGTCCCGGCCGACCGCACGGTGCTGTCGGTGCTCGAGGAGGTGGACGCAGACGTCGTCAGCTCCTGCGCCGAAGGCACCTGCGGTAGCTGCGAGACGATCGTGCTCGCCGGTCGACCCGACCATCGCGACTCCGTGCTCACCGACGCCGAACGTGCTGCGGGCGATCGGATGATGGTGTGCGTGTCCCGGTGCCTGGGGTCGAGGCTCGTACTCGACCTCTAGGCAAGCACCAGAAAACGATGGGTGTGGCCGCTGTATCGCGGCCACACCTGTCAGCATCTGCCACACTCGTCCAGCGCCGAAACGCGCCAGGCCGACAGACACCTTTCGCTGTGACGAGTCTCCCCTGCTGCGTTCTGTCGATCGGTGTGACGGGCTACTCGCGCGTGTGGTCTGTCGACCGCGGGACCCGGTTGTCTGGGCTCACGAGGCTTGGTGCACCGCGTCGGTGGACGCGGAGACCAGACCGCCGCTCCTGGCGGTGACGGTGTTCGCTGTCGCTCGAAGCAACGGGCCCACTTCGTGCACCTTGGTTGCATCGAGGTCGCTGGCAAAGGCCAGGGTGCCGAGCGCGAGCGAGGGTCGGCCGGTGCGATCGAAGACCGGACTCGCCACGGCGCCCTGGGACAGGTCGAACTGCTGGACGCTGGTGCTGTAGCCCTGATCACGGACCACCGCGAACACCTTGTCGAGCTCGGCGACGTCGGTGACCGTCTGCTCGGTGAACTGCTCGATCGTTCGGGTTCGGGTCATCGCAAGGAAATCCGCGAACGGTCGGTGAGCGTAGAACGCCTGCATCAGCGCAGGCGCCGAGAAGGGAAAGCGGTCACCGACATCGACGGTGACGCGAATGCCGCGTCCCGGATCGGACACGGCCACCACGGAATACTCGCCGGAGCTTTCCTGACGTGCGGCGAACACGACGTAGCCGAGTTGACGGCTCAAGCTGTCGATCTCCTCCTGTGCGACGGCGACAGTCGTTTCGACGCTACCGATCGAGGTTGCCAGCGAGAGCAGCGATGGGCCCAGGGTGCAGCCGCTGCGTGGCCCCAGGTTGTTCACCCATCCCGAGCGCTGGAGGGTAGCCAGGATGTTGTAACAGGTCGACCGGTTCAGACCCAGCTCGCCGGCCAGCGCACCCGGTGACACCGCGCGCGGGGAGGCGGCGGCGAGCGCCTCGAGGATACGGATCGCCGCGCTGACGGCGGGAACTTCGTTCGTCAAGGACTACGACCCTTTCGTTTCGGCCCGGCAGGAGGGCCTTCAAGCCACAAGGTTGCACCGCTGTCCAACCTGCGGCTGCAATTGTCTCGCTGACAGGACGTAATCGCAACTCTGTCCTCTCCGTGCGACGAGATGTTCGCAGGCGAGTTCAGTGCGCGTCGGCTCCTTCCAGGATTATCCGGACGACGCCGGGAACATCGACCCGCGCCCGCTCGCGCAAGCGACCGAGATCGGCGCCGAAGAAGGCGTGCATATAGAGGGGGTGCAGCGCCATCTCGACGAAACGTTCCGCGGTGGCAGTGACCTGGGCGGTCACCTGTTGCGGGCCGCCCGCGAGCGCTTCGGCGACGCAGCGAACGCATTCGCCGAAGCCGATACGAAAGCCATCCTGCGCCACATCGGGGAATTCATCCGCGTTGGCCGCGGTCAGCCGCATCAGGGCGATGCTGTCGGGGGTGAGGGTCGCGTCTGCCACCGCGATTCCTGTGGCGACCACTCGATCGAGAACACTGCCGTCGGAGGAGATCGCAGCGATCTGTGCCGTCAAGGCGACAACGCTGCGTCGCACCACCGCGGAGAAGAGGTCCCTCTTGGTCGGGAAGCGAGAGTACAGGGTGGTCTTGCTTGTGCGTGCGGACTCGGCCACCAGATCGAAGGTCGTTCGGCCGTAACCCTGCTCGTAGAAGATCGCCGTCGCGGCATCCAGAATGCGGGTCTCCTTCTGGCCGGCCTCGTCGGCGCGCGGACGTCCGCGACGTGGCCCGCGAACAGGGCTCGACGCGTCGTGATTGCGATCCTCCACTGCCGGACCTCTCTCTCGTATCGAACTATCGGGCTATCGGGCTATCGGGCTATCGGGCTATCGGGCTATCGGGCTATCGGGCTATCGGGTGGTCGTACCCGATGCGCGGACGTTCGCCACCACGTCGGTGGACGATCGGTGCACCGACGCCGAGAGCGACCCTCTCGACGGTACGACATCGTCTTGTTCCGCCCGGTAGCACCTCGTCGGTGCGCCGCCGACATTCCGGACGACGCCACAGGACTCCTCCGCGGCAGCGCGGATCGACGAGGTGAAGATCGTGCGGCTCCTCGGTCTGTCGCATTGCCCCGTTTTTCCGTAACGGTGCTGCCGCGATCACCTTGACGCCCGCGAACCGCCTCCGTATCGTCCTCTATACGATACGTTTCATCCTATAGAGTGGACAGTATATGAAGATCGCATCATCGTTCACAGTCCCCGCCGCAGCCGATAAAGTCCTCACTCTCTTCCTGGATCCGGCGACGATGCAGGCGTGCGTCCCCGGCTGTGAGGAGCTGACCCAGAGCGACGAAACCCACTATCAGGGTGTTCTGGTGAACGAAGTGGCGCATGTGAAGTTCCGGGCGCGCTTCAACGCCGAGATCACCTCAACCACGGCCTCGGCGGACACCTCCGAGCCTGCTGTGGTGAGAGCGGTGGTGCGCGGTGAGGACCGTCGGCTGGGCAGCACGATGAAGGTCACCGCGACCTTGACGATCACTCCGCTGTCCTCGGGCGCCGAAGCCGACCGTTGCGAGGTGGCCTACGAATTCGAACTCGCCATTCTCGGCAAGCTGGGCCGACTCGGTGAAGCCGTCATTCGGCGACGCGCCACGGAGGTGGAAAAGCAGTTCGCCGAGGCACTGACCGCCGTATCCACCGGGCAGCCGGTTCCCGTGCCCGAATCCCGGAAACCGGCGATGGTTCGGGCGTTGACAGGACACTCGACGCCCGATGCGGCGCAGCAGGGCGAAACGTTGTCGGCGCTTACGACGGCGGGCGCCACGGCGCCGCGCGTCGTCGAGACACGTTCCAGGGACCAATGGCTCGTCCTGGTGCTCGCCGTGGCCGCGGCGTTCGCCTACGGTGTGATCTTCGGCGGCCGCAGGAGCGTGCGGCCGTGACCCGCGTCCATCATCCTCGATCCCTCGAGGAAGCCACCGCCCTGGTCGCGCAACTCGATGAGGCGATCGTCTACGGCGGTGGCACCGCGATCCAGATCCTGCTCAAGCAGGGCCTGATCAGCGCACCCGACTACGTCGACCTGCTGCACGTGCCGGGGTTGAGCGAACTCACCCACGTCGGCGAGCGGGTGCGGATCGGGGCCATGGTGCGGTTGCGGGAAGTGGAACGCGATCCGCACGTGCGCCGCGCCCTGCCGCTGGCCGCCGAGACCTACGGCCACGTGGCCAACCCGAGGGTACGCAACACCGCCAGCGCCGGCGGCAATATCGCGCACGGTGACTACCGCCTCGATCCGCCGGCCGCGCTGATGGCCTTGGACGCCGTCGTGGAGATCGCCTCGACACACGGCGTGCGTGAGGTGTCGATCCGGGAGTTCTTCACCGACTTCCAGCAGACGGCGGTGCAGCACGACGAGTTGGTCACCGCCATCCTGGTTCCTCGTCCTGCCGTCGGCACGGTCGGCGCCTTCACCAAGATGCGCAGCCTGAGCCAGAACGACTGGCCCTGCGCCTCGGCCGCAGTACTCATGGTCCCCGAAGACGATTTCGTCGACGTCAGGATCGGACTGGGCGCCGTCGCCCCCACCACCGTCTACGTAGCCTTCGACCTCACATCGGACATGAATGCTCGGCAGGCCGTCGATGTCGCGATCGAGATCGCGGACTCGGTCATGGAGCCCCTGCCCGATGTCCGTGGAAGCGCGAACTACAAGGCTCGCATGGGACGTGTGGCCGTGGAGGAATCCATCCGTCGATGCCTCGAGGAGCTCGATCGTGACTGACCTGATACCGGCGCCGACCGACACCGCACTATCGAGGACGTCCGACTCGACCGCGGTGCACCCGACCGGTGTCGGAGATCGACGCAAACGGTTCGACGCGTTGGGGCGCGTGCGCGGAACGATTCGCTATACCGGGGACGAAGCCGTCGCCGCGGGCACCGCGTTCGTGGCCGTGCATCGCAGCACCGTGCCCCACGCCCGAATCGTCTCGGTCGACACAGCGGCGGCACGCGACCTCGACGGTGTCTTCGCCGTCTATACCGGACGCGATCTGCACGACATCTTCGGCGATCGCCTCTACACCGGGCCCGCGTTCGCCGATCAGCCCTGTCTGGCCGTGGACAAGACACGTTTCGTCGGCGAAGCCGTGGCCGCGGTCCTGGCCCGGGACCCGGCCACGGCGCAGGCCGCGGCCGTCGAGATCGTGGTCGAGTACGACGACCTCGAGCCGGTCTTCGACATCGAGGCGGCGCTGAACAACACCGCCTTCGTCCACGACGAACTGCGACCGAGTTCGGTCTTCGCCGACCTGGCGCACTTGCGCGGAGTTCAGGGAACCAATGTCGCCTACGAGTACCTGCAGCGCAGCGGCGACGCCGAGGGCGAACACAACCGCGCCGCGGCGACTGCGCGCGTGCGGACTTGGGCGCCGCCGACCCATCACGTCCCGATCGAACTCCCGTCGACGACCGCCTGGGTCGACAGCGGGCGACTCGAGATGTTGTCCACCACCCAGACCCCCTCCTACGTCCGGCAGACGGTCTCGGACCTGCTCGGCATCGAACTGTCGCGCGTGCGGATCATGACGCGGCCACTGGGCGGCAGCTTCGGCTGCAAAATGTATGACCGGCTCGAACCACTGGCCGCGGCACTGGCCTGGGTGAGCGGCCGCCGAGTGCGCCTGAACGCCACCCGTGAAGAAGCGTTCCTGCTCACCACCCGTCACGGGGCCGAGGTCATCGGCTCGATGTCGGCCGACGCCCAGGGCAACATCGTCGCGGTCAGCGCCGATGTCCGCTACGACACCGGAGCGTTCGCCGACGTCGGCCCCCGCATCGCGGCCAAGTCCGGGCTCGTCGCCGCAGGACCGTACCGGGTCGGCGCGGTCGATGTCCGGTCACGGTGCATCTACACCAACAAGGTCTCGGCCGGACCCTTCCGAGGATTCGGGGTACCGCAGGTCACCTGGTTCCACGAGAGCGCCGTCGACGAACTCGCTCGATCTCTGGGACGCGACCCGTACCGCTACCGTCGCGAGCACCTGTTGCGAGAGGGCGATATCGCCGCGGTCGGCACGCCGATGCACAGCGCGGACTTCCTGTCCTGTCTGGACGCGGTCACCGCCGCGATCGACTGGGACCAGCCCTGCCCGGACGGTGACGGCCGCTGGGTCCACGGCAAGGGTGTCGCGGTCGGGATGAAAGCCGTGCTGACACCCACGATCGCCAACGCGACCCTGAACTTCAACCAGGACGGGTCGGCCACGCTGCTCATCAGCACCGTGGACATGGGCCAGGGCAGCGACACGATCATGTCCCAGATCGTCGGGGAAGTGCTGCGCATCGACAGTCACCGTGTCCACGTCGTGCGCGCCGACACCGACGCCACGCCCTACGACACCATCACCGCGGGAAGCCGCTCGACCTATCACACCGGCAACGCGGTGCGACTGGTCGCGGAGTCGATGCGCGCCACACTCTGCGGGTTCGCCGCCGACCAGCTCGATGTACCGGTCACCGAGCTGGTCCTCGACGCCCGAGGCGTGCATCACGACCGCACCGGGAACACCATCGCGCTTTCCGATCTCGTGCGAGCGAAGTACGGGGCCCGGGGCGCGACGGTCACCACGGCGGAGAACTTCACCAGCACCTGGGTGCCCTACGACCACGACACCGGACTCTCGGAGAAGGTGACCGAACACTGGTTCGCCGGCGCCGCCGCCGTGCGCATCGCGGTGGACACCTACACCGGACGAATCCGCACCGACCACCTCGCGATCGCAGGCGACGTCGGACGGGCCATCAACCCCACCTTGGTGGAACAACAGCTGACCGGCGCCGCGCTGATGGGTCTCGGACACACCTTGTTCGACGAACTGGTCTTCGACCAAGGGCAATTCGTCAACGCGACATTGCTGGACTACCAACTGCCCTCGATCAAGGACATGCCCACCAAGCTGACACCGATCATCATCGAGGACCCGCACAGAGACGGCCCGTTCGGCGCCAAAGGCGTCGGCGAAACCACGATCCTGCCCATCGCCCCGGCCTACGCCAACGCCGTGCGCGACGCCTGCGGCATCCGCATCACCACCCTTCCGCTGACCGGCGAACGAGTGCTCGCCCACCTCGATCAGCGAAAGGCCAAGGGATGAACCACATCACCCTTCGCGTCAACGGCACCACACACCGGGTCGGCGTCGCCGAGGACACCCTGCTACTGGACGCGCTGCGCGACGACGTCGGCGTCACCTCCGCACGCGAAGGCTGCGGTGTCGGAGTTTGCGGAGCATGCACGGTGCTCTGCGGCGGACGCAGCGTCTCCGCGTGCCTGGCCGTGGCCACCCGATACGACGACACCGACATCACCACCGCGGACGGGCTCGATGAAAACGACCCCGTCGTGTCGTCATTCGTCGACAGCAACGCGATGCAATGCGGTTACTGCATACCGGGTTTCGTGATGATGACCAAGGAACTGCTGTCGGAGAACCCCGCACCCAGCGACGACGAGATCACCGCGCATCTGGAAGGCAACATCTGCCGATGCGCCACCTATCCCGAAATACTCGAGGCCGTTCGGCTGGCCGCGACCAGGAGCAACACATGACCATCCAACGCCCATGGGGGACACTGAACTTTCTCGACGAAGGGGCGGGCAGGCCGGTGGTGCTACTGCACCCCCTCGCCGCCGCGAGCGCACTGTGGCGACGACTGATCGATGACTTCTCGCCGTACCGCCGGGTCCTGGCACCCGACGCCCGCGGACACGGCCGCTCGACGTGGGACGGTGAACAGTTCTCGGTCATCGACCTGGCCGCGGACATCGAGGCACTGATCGAAAACCTCGACGCAGGCCCGGCCGACGTCGTTGGCCTGTCGATGGGCGGCTGCACAGCGGTAGCATTCGCCATCCGTCGACCGGATCTCGTGCACAACCTCGTCCTGGCCGACACAACCGCAGACTACGGGCCCCACAAGGCCGACGCCTGGGGCGAACGCGCCGAGAAAGCCGTGAGTGTCCCGCGGGACCGCCAACTGAGCTTTCAGCTGGAACGGTGGTTCTCCACCGACTTCCGCAACGGCGACCCGGAGGAGGTCGCGCGAATCTGTGAGATCTTCCTACGCACCGATTCCGCCGCGCATGCCGCGGCCTGCCGTGCACTGGGCGACTACGACGACAGCCGCAGGCTCAACGAGATTCGCGCTCGCACCCTCATCCTGGTCGGTGACGAGGATTACGCCACTCCGCCGAGCATGGCTCGAGCCCTGCACTCGGGGATAGTCGATTCCCGACTTGAAATCCTGCCGCATACAAGGCATTTGAGCCTCGTGGAAAACGCGGCCGCGCGCAAGCTGGTGCATGAGCACCTCGAGGGTTGACCGCCGGGCACAGAACACGTCCTCACGCCGGCGGCGGGCGGCGCGCCGAGTCCGCCGAGCAAGTCCCAAGCACTTGTCGGGGCGACCGACGTGCCGAAACTACGCGCCAGGCTATGCAATGCCGACGCCGACGCCGCCAGATGCTCGGCGTCTTCTCTGGTCGTCCCCTTCGACCGCGCCATGACCAAGCCGTCGGCGGCGAGCACGACAGCGTGTTCGGAGCCTGCGAGGCGATCGGCCAGGTCCGATGGCAGCCAATCCGGGTTGCTCGGTCTCGGTCGTCGTATCCGCGTAGTCAATCGGTGGGGCTCCCGGTGGCTGGTTGCGTTCGTACGCAGGAAGTCCCGTGCCACCGGATCGGCGTGCGCGCTCGGCGCTGCGGTTCGACAAAAGCCATCAGGTGAATCCGAAACGAGTGCATCGCCTCTGGCGTGAAAAGGGTTGCAAGGGCGCGGGCATCATCCGCGTGAGCGCGCCGGTGTCTCGTCGATGGCGCGGATCGATGTCGACGCGCCGAAGATGTTGCGAGCGTTGGATCTGGGCTACCCGACTCCGGCCGAGTACGCCGCAGCCTGCGCCCACAACCATCACCCCGTGGGATCAATATTGAATCTGGACAACCATCATGGATTGTATTCCGAGGCCTCGTCATCAGGAATGGTCAGGCCTCGCCCGGTGTAGTGCTTGGCGATGGCAACGACCAGCCGCAGGTTCGCACGGATGAAGGCATTCTTCGCACGCGTGCCCGCACGTGCGATCAAAGGTAGGTCTCTACGGGTTGGAGTGTCCATGGATCGGCCGCGTCCAGCTGCCTGCTCAATTTTGTGGGCGGCGTAGAGCCCGACCTCGATCCGGATCGAGAGGTCGACCTCCTCATCGGCAGTGAGCAGGGCGACCTTGCCGATTTGTTCGAGGTAGTCGCGGACTGAGTCGACTGATGCAGCCAACTGATCCGGGTGCCGTGTCAGCTTCGCCTCATCGTCTCTGTACGCGGCGTTTCCGGCTTCGGTATCCGCGCTGTACAATTCGTCGTCGACGGTATCGTTCGTCGTCTGATCATCGATCACACTCTGCGCCGCCACCTGTCTGTCCCTTCGCGACGATCCTGTGGCATCGCGTCGGGCAGGCGCGAAGAGGCCAAGCATTACCCATGTACTGGCGGGAAAGTTACATACGACCGCGACCGGACCCCACGGATCGGTCCACATGACCTGACCCCGTTGGTTCGGTCCGGGTGGACCAAGCCGCAGGGTCGCGTCATGCCCGACAGGTGTGGATCGCTGCTGATGCCGATTCGCTGGCTGTGCAACCAAGAGTCGCCGTGCCGGCGCCGGAAGGTCTGCGATACTGCGGTGTCGGCGACAATCCTGAGCAATCCGCAAGACGGCACGTCGACTGGTGCGGACGCGCGAAGACTCAGAGCGTTTTATTTATCGCCGGATGAAACTCCAGCGGCATCTCGTCGACCGAGAGAACTGGAAAGCTGCGGCGAATCACGTCACCCGCAACCGAGAAGGAAGACGTCCGAGCAAGCAACTCCTCGAGCGTAAGTCGCATGTTCATGCGAGCGAAGTGCTGACCGAGACATGCATGCAGCCCGAACCCGAACGACAGGTGGCCCTTGTCTTCTCGGTCGAGATCAAACCGTCCCGGGTCGGGAAACTTCCTCGGGTCAACGTTCGCGGACCCGTAACTCGTCAGCACATACTCACCCGCCGCGATAGCCTGCCCGCCGATGACAGTGTCCTTGATGCACTTGCGACTCAGCGCCTGCTGAGGTGTGTCGAGGCGCAAACTCTCTTCGAGGGCGTCGGGGATGCGGTGTGGCTCGGCGCGCAGCCGATCCTGGAGGTCCTGATCGAGCGCCAGCCGCAGCACTGTGTTGGACAGGGCCGCGGTGGTGGTGCCATGGCCGGCCAGCATCATGGCGATTATGAGCTTGCTGATCTCCATATCCGTGAGCGAGCGATCTTTGACGTGTCCCGAGATGAAGCTGCTGACGATATCCTCCCGAGGGTTCGCGCGGTGGTCGTCGATGACCTTCTGGACGTAAGGCAGAACCTTGAACATGGCATCGACGAACGACTGCTCATCGTCCTGGCCGCTGACCGCAAAGCCGACCTGCTCGCCAGTGGCCATCACGAACTCGTGGTGGACAGGCCAGTCCTCATCCGGAACGCCGAGGAAGCGGCAAAGTACCCGGGTGGGGAATGGATAGGTGTATTCCTTGGCAAAATCGGCTTTGCCCCTGCCGATCAAATCGGTGATCATCTCGACGGCGATTGCCCGGTTGCCGACCTCGAGGCGACCGACAACCTCGGGAGGAAAGTTCGGGTTGAGCAACTTCCGGTAGCCGGTATGCAGGGGTGGGTCAGCGAACAAGGGGAAAATCGCCGGCGTGGCACCGTCGGCCTCTGTCGCCACCGTGCTGCTCAGCGACTTGAAGTCGCGAAGGGCCGCCTGGAGTTCAGAGTGCCCGAGCGCTCCCCACCAGTTGACCTCGGATCCATCGATCGCCACCCGACTCACGGGGCAACTACCCAGGGCGGCCGCGTAAGCATCGGCAGTGGTTGCTTTGGGATCTCCCTTCAGAGGCCGCAGCGCCTCGGTTACATCTAAATGAGCATTCATGTCAGAGCCTCCATCATCAAGAGTCCACGAAAGTGACCGGAGTGCCAACCCAAAGGGCCGCAAATCGTCCCGCCTGTCAGACATATTGTCCTGCATACGTGACAATAGGCAGGTCGTCCGCAGCCGTCAAGCGCCTGATGCCACAGCTCTGCCAACCGACATCGCCTTGACCGCGGGACAGAAGTCGCTGAGACCGTCAGGCCTCAACCCGATCGAGTCCGGCCAGGCAAACCTGGGCGGCAGGCAGACACAACGGGCGCACGGCCCGCCGACGTCCACTACGGACTCGCCGCGAACAAAGCCACCGGCCGACCCGAGGTCCCGCACCGGGTCCGCACACGCCACCCCACCGATTCGCCACCACCACAGCGCCGAAGATCCTCACTCTCCCCGACACCGTCTGGATCAACCAGCCAGCCGAGGACAACACCCAGGAACCGACACGACCGCAGCCCGAACGCACCCATCGGTCTCATCCGGCCAGTGCCGCGTCCCGAAAGTTTGATGCTGAAACCCTGCGGTCGGGGTGGCGGGTTGATCATCGGCCGGTGACCGGCGATGCCGATATGGCGACGAGTTGTACCGCCATTGAGCGGCAGCACGTTTCGATCACAGAGTACAGATGCCATTCAGGAAAACGAATCGAGGTACGAGGCCCCTTTCCGCTGCTATCAGTCCGGGCTTGCCTACTTCGAATCCATCTCGACAGACCCACCCAGATGGATCCCCTCCTCCCACCTATGTCCCCCGGACTCATGTGTACTGAGCTGAGGTCACAGGTTTCGCCGCAGGCCGACCGCGTCGCCGACGCCGATGCCGCGCCGCGACCGTGTCAAACGATCTCGACTTTGCTTGCGAGCCAATGTCCGTCGACGCGCTTCATGGTGATGAGCATGCGGCTGCGGTCGATCCTCGCCTGCGGGATGGTCGTGTTGGTGATCTCGGCGTCGACGAACAGCATGGCGACCACGGTGTCGGTCGAGGCCGATTGGAGGCCGCTGCTGGTGACACGTCCTTTGCTTACTGATTGGGCTTGTACGAGTAGGGGTTTGAGCTGGGCTGCGGACTGGGCGGAGAGTTGTTCGAACTCGCCGGTGGCCCCGGCTCGGATGGTGGCGAGGTCTTGGTCGATCCGGCCCGCGTCGATGCTGGTGAGCGCGACGGCGTATTGCTGGGCCGCGGCGAGTGCCTCCGCCGATGCTCGATCGAGGTCCGATTGCTGTTTCGCGTGCCATCCTAGGATTGCCGCTGTCATCGTGGTCGCGGCCAGCGCGACCGCGAGAATCGTGGTGGCGACCCGGCCGCGCGACGATGGCTCGGACTCGCCTGTGTCGTCGAAATAGGTAGGCGTATCGGCGAGTTCGTGGGGAGTGTCCGAGAGGTTCGTCGTCATCGGCTTGCTCACTTGGTCGGCACCTGCAACGGAGGATGGGCACCGCCGAAGGGTGTGGGGATGGTCAGGGGTCCGGTCGGGGTCGGGTCCGCTGTGGTGAGTGGGTCGGCGCCGGGTGGCAGGATGGGGACGTTCCAGCCTGGTGGTCGGGGGGCGTTGCGCGCTCCGCGCTGTAGCAGCGTGGGGTCGGGGTTCGCGCAGTCGGTGTAGAGGTAGGGTTCGGGGTAGTTCGGGAGGGTTCCGGGGCGGCGTGGGACGTCGTAGTCGCATTGGTAGCGGGGATAGATGTTGGCCATAGCCCAGACTCCGCCGTCGTGGAAGGCCGAGGCGATGGCATCGAGTGCCGATCCCGCGCGCTGGGTCGGGAAGAAGAACTCCTGGAATGCGGGCACCCGCAGGTAGGTCATCTGTCCGACGGTGACGAGGTTGCCGAGCAGTTGGACCATGGTGGGTGAGTTCTGGGCGATGATGGCGTCGATGGTGGTCAAAGTTTCGGGGGCGCGAGCAAGGAGTTGTTCGTACCCACCGGTCATGCGCGCGATTCCGCTCAGTGTGGTGGACAGGTCGGCGCCGATGTCGCGTAGTCCCGGCCCAGCCGCACCGAGGGTGTTCAACACGACTTTGCTGTTGCGCAGCAGGCTGACCGTTTGGGGCAACACGGTGTCGAGGGTGGAGACCAGGAACAGGCCGCCGTCGATGATGCTCGCGAGTTTGTCCGGTCCCGAGGCGCTGACGCCCAGTTCGTCCATCACTGCTCGTAGTTGTCGCGGATCGACCTGTGCGAGTGTGGCGCTGAGCGATTCGAGCATGCTGGAGAGGGGCACGGGGCTGGAAGTGCGCTCAGCAGTCACCACCGATCCGTCGCTCAGGTACGGACCGAGGTCGTTGTCGGGATCGAAATCGAGGAATTGTTCGCCTGCCGCGGACAACGCAGCGGTGCGGACGGCGCCGTTGGCAGGGATCTTGAATCTCGTGTCGATCGCGGCTGTCGCGATCACCTTCTTCCCGGTCACCTCGACCGAGGCGACGCGTCCGATCTTGACACCGTGCAGGGTGACGTCCTGACCGGGTAGCAGGCCACCGGATTGGTCGAGCTCGACTCGGACTCGGTACTGCCGCGTCAGCGGGTTGTAGTCGAGGGTTCCGACCGTCAGGTAGCCGGCGGCCAGCACCAGGATCAGTGCCAGCCCGAATAATGAGGCAGCCGTTCGATGCCTGCCGAGCCGCTGCCCGCCGCCGAGCAGTGCCCGTGCCGGTCGCTCCCACACTGTCCGGTTCATCGCGGTGTTCCGTTCAGTCGTCCGTTCAGTCGTCCGAGCATGTATTGCAGGGAGCCGACGAATGCGGTCCAGTCGGTGGTGTCGGGCAGTCGAGCGCCGGGTTGGCCCGGGAATCCGGGGTCGGGGACCGCTCCGACGGCCAGTTTCACCACATCGACGCCGACATGGGCCGAGGATGCGCTGGTGACCTTGATGACGGTCGCGAGGATGCTGTTGAGGGCGGTGAGGTCGGCCTCCGGGTTGGTGGCGGCATCGTTGAGCCCCTTGGACAGCAGGTCGATGTCCTCGCTCATGCTGCCGTTGTTGGTGCCCTGGATGGAGGGGAATCTCGCCAGTTGCTCGGTGATGGTGTTGATGCGGCCGACGAGATCGATGAGGCCGTCGGTGTTGTCGCCGAGGACTTCCATGGCGGGTCCGGCGGCCCCGACCGCGGCGGAAATCGAGGACTGTTGGGCCGCTACGGTATCGCTGAGATCGGCTGCGACGGTGAGCACTTCGTTGATATGGCCGGTGCGGGAGGCTAGGTTCGCGAGCAGTTGTCGGGTCTGCTGGATCAGGTTCGCCAGGCGTTCACCGCGGCCGTCGGCGTATTCGCCGAGCGCGGTGACCACGTGGGTGAGGTTCTCGATGGCGCCGCCGCTGACCAGCAACGAGGCTCGGCTGAGCACCTCCTCGATGGTCGCCGCCGCCGAGGTGTCACCGACCGGAATGGTGGCGCCGTCGTGGAGAGTGTCGCCGCCGGGGACAGGGGTTTTCGGCGGGTCGACCGCGACGAAGACGTCCCCCATCGGGGTGGCCGAGCGCAGTTGGGCGGTGGTGCCGACCGGGAGGGTGACCTCTTCGCGGATGCGCATGGTGACGACCGCGGTGTAGTCACGTGCGGTCATGGATTCGACCTGGCCGATATCCGCGCCGTTCAGCTTGACCTTGGCTTTCATCGGGAGGTTCAGGGCGTTGGTGAACGTGGCGGTCAACGCGTAGGAGCCGGAGCCGAGTCCGGGGGCGGGCAGCGGTAATCGGTCCAGACTCACCGAGCAACCGGCTGCCGCGACGCCGAGCGCGGCCAGAATCGCGGTGAGCGCGGCGCGGCCAGGCTTGTTCATTTCGCCGCCGCCAGCGCTTGCAGGATCGCGGTGATGCCGAAGTCGGGGCCCATATCGCGCATGGTTCCGGTGTTGCAGCCGAGGCTGGTCAGGTCGAGGAGGTTGCAGATCTCCTTGACCATCTGCCCGTCCAGGAGGAATCGGTTGATGTCGACGTGCGCGCGCAGTGCTCCGATGTTCTGGTCTATCGCGTTGTAGGTGTTGTCGACGACCAGTGGGAAGACATCGAGGAATTCGGCGACGTTGTTGTTGTAGTCGGCGACGGAGGTGAAGATGGTGTTCGAGTTGGTGGTGAGGTTCGCGATGGTGTCCTGATTCTTTTGCATCAGTTCGGTGACCGTGACCAGAATTCGGTTGAGGGTGGCGCCGGTGGTGCCCGAGCCGAGGTTCTGGTCGGCGAGCAGGTCGCTGAGTTGGTGGATGCCGGAGCCGAACTCGCGCAGTGTGTGGTCGTTGCGGGCGGCGAGTTCGGTCAGTGCGTCGAGGTTGGTGATCACCCGGGTCAGTGCGTCGCGGGTGGCGGCGCCGTTGTCGCCACCGAGTCGCATCGCTCGCGACAGTTCGCCGAGCGCGGCGCGCATCTGGTCGCCGTTGCCGGTGGTGGTCGCCGTGCCCAGATCGAGCAGGTCGGCGACCGGGCCGTTGCCCGCGCCGTCTCCGCCGAGGGCTGTGGTGAGTTTCTGCACCATCTCCAGGAGGCTGTCGAACTCGATGGGTGTGTTCGTGCGATCCGGGCCGAGGACGGCGTTTCTGGGCAGTTGCGGCCCTTCCCGGTAGGCGGGGGTGAGTTCCACGTGTCGATCGGTGAGCACCGAGTCCGAGATCGTCACCGCGCGCACGTCCGCGGGCAGCCTGATGTCACCGTCGACTCTGAGTGTCAGTTCGACACCGGAGCCGCGCGGTTGGATATCGGTGACCTCACCGACGCGTATGCCCAATACCGAGACCGCGTTACCCGCGTAGACACCGTTGGCGTTGTCGAAGGTCGCGGTGATCACGGTGTCGTGCGACATCAGGTCGAGACCGCTCGAGCATCCGGCGAGGCCGGCGCCCAGGACGATTACCGCAGCCAATTTCAGAAGGGGGACAACAGTTTTCATTGGCAGTCCTTCTGGTAGGGAGCTTTGCCTACCTCGACGGCGCGTTTGCTCAGCGCGCACATGAACGAGTCGATGAACGCGCCGTCCGGCGCGTTGGCCGACAGTTCCATGCCGGTGCCGGTGGCGTTGGCGAACAGGCGCCAAGGGACCGGGAGAATCTGGAGGATATTGCGCAGCAAGGCGTCGTTGGCGGCGATCATGGAGGTCATGGCGCCGAGGTCGTCGAGCAGGGTCTGCATCTGCGCACGGTCGTCGACGACGACGGGTTCGAGTTGATGGACGAGTGTGGTGGTCGCGGCCAGTAGGCGGCGCAGGGCGTCCTGGCGGGCGTTGATCTCCTGGAGCACCGTGCGTCCTCGGCTCACCAACGAGGCCAGGTCGGCTTGTTGGTCGCGGATGACGGTGGTGACCTGTTCGGTGCTGGTCAGCAGCGTGCCGATCTGATCGCGGCGCTGGGCTATCACCGACGACAGTGCCTGAACGTCGCGCAGGACTTCGGGGACCAGGGGTGGTAGTCCGCGCAGTTGCTCGGACAAGGTGGTCATCGACGTTGCGATCTGCTCGGCGTCGACGGCGGCGAAGGTCTTGGTCGCGTCCTGCAGCGCGGTTTGCAGGTCGTAGGGGACATCGGTCTGTGTCAAGGGAATAATGTTGTCGTGCAATCGACCTGCACCGTCGGAGCGGAGTTCGACGTAGCGTGATCCCAGCAGTGTGGTGAGTTTGATCGAGGCGTGGGTGTCGGCGCCCAGTGGGGTGTCGCGATCGAGTTTCATCGTCACGACCACGCGGTCGCCCGCGAGCCTGGTGTCGGTGACGATGCCGACAGGGATGCCGACATAGGTGACCGCGTCCCCCGCGGAAATGCCCGCGGCTTGGGCGAACTGGGCCCGATAGGTGGCTTTCCCGAGATGCAGCGAATTGACGAACACGGTGATCAGCAGAACGGTCACGAGAACGACGACCGAGGCCATTCCCACTCGGAGTGGATCGAGCGCACCGGTCCGTTCATCGGTGAAACTCTTCCGCAATCGGTTCGGTGTCGGCGATTTCATCGTATTACCTGCAGATCGGTGAGTGTTCGGGGCGGCCGCTCGGGGACGCGACGCCGAGGATCTGCGCGATCACCGGGCTCAACCCCGGCACGAGACTGACGTCGATATCGCAGATGTAGGCGTTGAGGAACGAGCCGTGATCGACGATGCGCGCCAGCGATTTCATCAGCAGCGGAATATTGAAGCCCAGGTAGGCGAATTCCTCCTTGTTGTCCACGAAGTGCGAGGAGAAGCCGGGCTGCCGTTCGGTGAATCGAGTCAGCGCGGGCGCCGAACCCTGCACCACCCGTGCGGCGCGGTCCACGACGGCGGCGATGTCGGTGGTCTGGTTCATCAGGGTGTCGCGTTGTTCGTAGAGGCCGTCGAAGATCTTGCGGGTCTGGGTGATCGTGGTCTGGAGTTGTCCGCTCTGTTTCGCCAGATCACCGACCACCCGGCTCAGATTGTCGATGATCGAACCGAGGACTTGATCGGGTCCGGCGAAAGACTGTGCCAAGGAAGCAGTTTCGGCGATAAGGGTGGGAATTGCACTGTCCTCGCCTTGCAACGCTCGGATGAGAGCCGAGGTGATGTTGTCGACATCGTCGGGATCGAGCAGACCGAACAACGGCTGGAATCCGTTGAGCAGCCCGGACAGGTCGAACGAAGGTTCGGTGCGCTCCACCGGTATCCGGGTACCGGGTGGAAGTACCGCCGAGGCGGCGGAATCCATCAGCGACAAACCAAGGTAGCGTTGACCGATCAGGTTCTGGTAGGTCACCGACGCGATCGTGTTATCGTACACCTTCTGCTCACGCTGCACCTCGAAGGTGACCTCGGCCAGCGTGCCATTGATCTCGACGGCCTCTACCCGCCCGACCTGCACTCCCGCCATGCGCACGTCGTCGCCGACGCGCAGACCGGAGACATCGGTGAACATCGCCGAATAGCTCTGCGTCGCACCGGGCACACCGCGGCGCAGCGTCGCGTGGACCATCCCGGTCAGAAGGATCGCGACGACCAGGAACACGGTCAATCCGATCAGCGGCCGACGGTAACTCATCGCGGTTCTCCTACGCCTTGTTCTCCCCCGGTCGGCGCTCCGTCCGGGGTCGGCGTGATCCGGACATCGTTGCCCCGCACCAGGGGACTCAGCAGCACGGTCGACAACGCGTCAGGCGCACGGCCGAGGATTTCGCCGATCCGGACGCGCTCGGTCGCGCCGCCGATCGGTTCGTCGACATCGGCGGCAGGCACGGTCGTCGGGCCGTCCGCCGTACCGAGTACCGCGGGGCCTTCCGGTCCCGTCACGCAACTGGGCGCCGCGAGTTGCCCGTAGCGAGGGCAGTCGGCGCGGCTGTACTGCTTGTGTGGCGTGAGTTCGATGATGATCTTGCCGGTGGCGCTCTGGGTGTCGGCCCGCCAGAACTCCGCGGAGAACTTCTCGGAGATGTTGCGTTGCGAGGTCGTCATCTGGACGAAGTTCTGGCTTCCCGCGGCGAGCACATCCAAGACCGGCGCCATCTTGGAGGTCATGTCCAGGATGGTGTCGGTGCGGTTGGTCAGCGCGGTGCCGACGGTCGTGGTGGTCACCAACCCGCCGCTGACAAGCTCGGCGAATCGCGCGCGTTGCGCCGCCATCGACTGCATGGGCACGACGGCGTGGTTGACCGCGGCCAACAGGTCGGGTGCGGAGGCACGCAAGCCCTCCAGCGCTCCCGACAGCTCGGCGAGTGTGGAATCGGTGCCGTCCGGTGTCGTGAGCTCGCTGAAAGCCCGCACGATCCGTTCGAGTTGCGCACCGGCCCGCACGGCTTCGGGTCCGCGTCCGCTGGTGGCGCGTTGCACGGTTTCCAGGATTCCGACCGTCGGGTCGCCGGCAGATCGACCCGCTGCCGCGGCAATCCGGCTCAGCGCGGTCAGCGAGGTCTGCAATTGCACCGTGGCGAGGCTGCGGTCCTCCGCGATTTCCGCGCCCGCCGCCAAAGGCGGACCGGCTCCGTTGTCGACCAATTGGATCGACGGGACGGCGAAGACGTTGCTCGGCACCACCCGAGCGGTGACCGTGGCCGGAATACCCGACGCGTCATCGGGTTCCAGGTCGATGCGGACCCGGTTCGGTCCGCCGCCGGTGGATGGCTCGACCTCGACGACGGTACCGACGAGCACACCTCGATACTTCACATCCGATTTCGTGGGCAGCCCGTCTCCGACGTCGGCCATGATCGCCGTCACGCGCACCCGCGGTTCGAAGGCGCCTTGTGAGCGAGCGAAGCCCGCCGCGACGAGCGCGGCCGCGACCACCAGGAACGCCACGCCCCTGACGACCAGCTTGGTAGTAGTCAGGCCGCGACCGTCGGATTCGAACACGATCGCCATGGATTATCCGCTCAATCTCGAACCGGAGTCGAAACCCCACAGCGCCAACGTCATCAGCAGATTCACCGAGATCATCACCGTGATGCTCGCACGCATAGCACGGCCCGCCGCGACCCCCACGCCCTGGGGGCCACCGGTGGCGTAATAGCCGTAATAGCATTGGATCGTCGTGGTGATGACAACGAACACCAGGGCTTTCGACAACGAATACACGATGTCGGTACCCGCCAGGACCAGATCGAAATAGTGTTCGTAGGTACCGAAGGAATCTCCGCCCGCGACCCACACGAACGCCTCGACCGCCAGATAGTCCGCGGCCAGCGCCGCCAGGTACAACGGCACCACCGCCACCATCGACGCCAGCAACCGGGTCGAGACGAGATAGGGCAGCGGTCGGATCGCGATCGCGTCCAACGCGTCGATCTCCTCGGAGATCCGCATCGCCCCCAGCTGAGCGGTGAACCTGCATCCGGCCTGCGCGGCGAACGCGATCGAGGCCATGATCGGCGCCAGTTCCCTGGTCGCGGCGGTCGCGGCGATCATGCCGGTCGCGGGCTCCATGCCGAGCAGTTTCAGCGCGCTGTAACCCTCGATGCCCACGATCGCACCCGCCGAGGCGCCGAGCACGATGATCACCCCCGCGGTCCCGCCGCCGACGACCAGCGATCCGTTGCCCCAGGTGACATCGGAGAGGATCTTGGCCGATTCCCGGCTGTAGTGACGCAGCGCGAGCGGAATCGAGGTAACCGCCCGGACGAAGAAGGTGATCATGTGCCCGAGGCGCGCCAGGATGTCGCGCGGCCCGCGCACGAGATACACCAGCGGGCGAATGACAGGTGGATGGTAGGTCGCCGCCATTACAACGTCGTCCTCGGGAACAGGATCGTGTACATCTCGGTGAACCCGACATTCACCACCATCAGCAGGATGATCGAGGCGACCACCGTCGCATTGACCGCGTTGGCCACTCCCGCGGGCCCGCCTTTGGCGTTCAGTCCCTTCTCGCACGCGACTACGGTCACGATCGTGCCGAACACGGCCGCCTTCACCATCGCCAGATATAGATCCCCTTCGGTGGCGAACGAGGAGAACGTCGCCATGAAACTGCCCGGAGTCCCGTCCTGCACATAGACGTTGAACAGATATCCGGCGAGGAAGCCGATGAAACAACTGAACCCGGTCAGCGCCATCGCCACCAGTATTCCGGCGGCCAACCGCGGCACGACCAAGCGGCGCAGCGCCGAGACACCCATGACCTCCAAGGCGTCGATCTCCTCGCGGATGGCGCGTGAGCCCAGGTCCGCGCAGATCGCCGAACCCACCGCCGCCGCCAACAGCAGGGCGGTGACCAGCGGCGCGGATTGACGGATCACCGCGAGTCCACTCGCCGCACCGGCGAGCGAGGTCGCGCCGACTTGTCCTGCCAGCAGCCCGAACTGGATCGACAGCGTCGCGCTGACTGGAAGCGCCACCGCCACCGTCGGCACATACGAAGTCTTCACCATGAAGGCCGCCTGATGGACGAACTCGCCGAACGGGAACCGACCCGAAACGATATCGGCGATCAAGTGCCGGATCGCCTGACCACCCATGATCACCTGTCGCCCAACGGTTTCCAGAGCCGCACGAGGGTGCCTGCGCACATATTCGCGACCACGGTCGACGACCTCGGTGACCGCCGACACCTCTTCGCGGCCGGTCACTACCGGCTCGGGGGTCATGACCGGCGCCGTTCAGGTGACCGGACTGCGCCGCGCCCGAGGCGGTCCAGGCTCGGCCGCGCCCGCCTCTCGGGGGCGGCGCCGGACGAGCGTAGCCGGACACCACGCGATACACCGTGCACGCGCGCGGTCGTTCTGTACATCCGGGAACTCCTCTTGCACTCGCGATGCTCGGTGAGCAGGCATTGCCGCCGGAGGGTGCATATCGAATCGAAGCCGAATCGCCCTCGAAAGCAACTGGATCGGAGAGTAGCCGATCGACTACCCCCCGCGCTAGCCGTTCGGCTAGGATGCTGCGCATCCCCCACCGCCCCGGAGTCGCGAGCCGGGGACGCTCACGACCAACCCCTCCGGACCGCGAAACACCCCTCGACAGGTTCCCCCGCCCCGACGATCACCGCGGGCGTTCGAACGAACCCCATCCGGAGGCATCGACTTTCCCGGCACGTCGAGTCTATAGTTCGACTAGCCGATCGGCTAGAGTCGGATCGGGGAAGCGCACCTTCCCGAACGATCCGGCGCGGGTGACCTTCTCACCTCTCGAGTCCGTCGACACCGTTTCCTCTCCACGATTCGAGGTTCGAATGAAAGTGACCGCCGAGACCGAGACCTCCGACGCCACCGAACTCGAACTCCAGTCGATCAGCCTCTGGACCGGGCCAGTGGTCGGCGGTGTCCTGCTGCTCGCGTTCCTCGCCTTCCCGGGCTTCTACCCTCCGATGTCCCCGGCCGACACGGCCGAGCAGGTCGCGGAGTTCTACAGCCGCAACCAGACGCTGATCCGATTCAGCATGATCACCTTGAACCTGTGCGGAATCATGCTGGTCCCCTACTTCGCGGTGATCGTCGTACAGATGAAACGCATGGCGAATCAAACACACATCTTCGCCTACTGCTACCTGACCGCCACGGTCAGCGGCGCGACGATCTTCGCACTCGCCGACATCTTCTTCCTGGTCGCGGCATTCCGCCCGGAACGCGCCCCCGAGTTGATCATGCTTCTCAACGACTTGGCCTGGATAACCTTCATCGCACCCGTCGGGATGCTCGTGGCACAGAATCTCCTACTCGCCGCGGCGATCTACTTCGACAACGGCCCCGAAGCGGTCTTCCCCCGCTGGGTCGGTCACTTTGCGGCGGTCACCGCGGTGGCCATGGCGCCCGCGGTGGGCGCGGCGGTCTTCACCGAAGGGCCACTGGCCTGGAACGGCGCGATCGCGTTCTGGCTGCGCAACGCCGCTCTCGTCACGTTCTTGGTGATCATGTTCCCGGTACTGCGCGGCGCGCTGCGCCGCCAAGCCGCGGCGGGAGCGCCAGCGTGACACGACCGACCACGAATACCGAATCCGCCCGTGTGACCACAGGCACCGCGGGCAAACGTGACGTCTGGATCTGCTACTGGATCGTGCCGGTGTTCTACACCGCGTTCGGGCTGATCTTCGTTCTGTTCACCCGAGTCATGCCCCCACCGAGGGCCGATACCGGCGCCGAGCAGATCACGCACTTCTTCACCGACCACGCCGTCACCATTCGCATCGGATTCGCGCTGCTGCTCTTGATCGTCGGCGGTGCGGGCGTGTCCAACGGCATCGTCGTCTTTCACATGAAACGCATGTCGACCGGCTCGATCTGCGCCTATATCTACATGGCCGGAATGGCCGTCGGCGCACTGCCGGGCTGTTTATTGGTCGCCTTCTGCTTCCTGGCCGCCGTTTACCGCCCGGACCGCGACCCCGAACTCTTGGCGCTGCTCTACGACCTGGGACTGCTGTCCTACGTGGGCTCGCTGGGTTGTTTCACCGCCGCGTACTTCGGATTCGCGATCGCGATCTTCTTCGACCGCAACGAGATCTTTCCCAAATGGCTCGCCTACGTGACCATCTGGCAGATCGTCACCGAGATCCTGGCCACCCCGGTATTCGTCGTACGCTCAGGACCATTCGCATGGAACGGATCGATCTCGTTCTGGATGGGCACCGTCGTCTTCGGCACCTGGCTGATGTGCGTCATCACCTTCCTGCGCAGAGCGACCGCACTCCAACCCGCCGACGAACAGGCGCTGCCGTGACGACGCCCACCCCCCTTGCCGCGACAACGACCACGAGGATCCCGCGATGACCGGCATCGACCACGAGGCGACCGACCTCGAACCCGTCGTCACCGCCGAGAACGCACCCGGCTCTGTACCCGCCGTGCCCGGCGACCGGCACATGTGGGTCATGGTGCTCGGCGATCTGCTGATATTCGGCGCCTATTTCGTGATCTTCATGGTCCACCGTTCGATGGAACCGCAACGATTCCTCGAAGCGCAGCAACACCTCGACCTGAACCTGGGTACTCTCAACACCCTCGTATTGCTGACCAGTTCCTGGCTCGTCGCGCGCGGCGTGCGGGCCGCGCGAACCCTGCGTTACGACAGCGCCATCCGATTCACCACGGCGGCGGGCGCGCTCGGTGTGGTGTTCATCGCGATCAAAGCCCTCGAATGGAGCACCGAACTCCGGGCCGGCCATACCCTGCCCGGCGACGAATTCTTCTCCTTCTACTACGTATTCACCGGTGTCCACCTGTTCCACGTCGCGCTCGGACTGTTGATCCTCGCCATCGTGGTGCGGGAACTGCGCGATCCTCGACGTCGCGCGATGGCCACGGTGGAATCGGGCGCGATCTATTGGCACATGGTCGATCTGCTGTGGATCGTCATCTTCGGACTGCTCTACGTGATGAGGTGAAGACGTTGTCCCCCATGATCTTCCGATCGATCACCGCGGTCTGGCTCGTCCTGTCCGCGATCACCCTGCTGTCGTGGTGGCTGGCGCCCGGCCATTCCGGCTATCCGACCCATCCCAGCACGACCATCACCGTTGTCGTCGTCGTTCTCACCGCGATCAAAGCCCGCATGATCATCAGGCATTTCATGGAGATACGTACCGCACCGCGATGGCTGAGCCTGGCAACCAACGGGTGGTTGTTCGCCTTGTGCGGCGCGATACTGGCCATCTACCTGTGGTGAACGATCAGGCGGGCGCTCGACGCTCGCCCCTCGTCATTGCGGCAGGTCCAGCATCCGCTGCGTGAGCTGGATCAGGGTGGCTCGCAGCGTATCGTCGTCGAGATCGCTCACCAGCGGATTCACCACCGCACCCGCGATCGCCGCCGACAGCACAGCGGCCGAGACACGCGCCACCACGTCGTCATCGCTGCGGTCGGCCAGCAGCACCGCATAGAGCCTGCTGATGAAGACCCTGAACGGTTCATGCTCACCCAAGAGCCGAACGATCACCGGATCGTTGGTCAACGTACTCACCCAGCGACGACGTGTGACCGCAAGATCGATCACACGGTTCAACAACACTTTCCGAGCCTGCGGGCCGTCCCGCAACGCCTCGGCCGCAATCAACGCGTCCTCCAGGACGGCGAGTTCGTTCGCCGTCACCGCTATCACGATCTCGTTCTTGGTCTTGAACTGGAAGTAGACCGCAGCCTTCGTGACGCCGACCGCATCCGCGATCATCTGCAACGATGTCCCACTGACCCCGTTGGTCCCGATCAGATCCAGCGCGGCAACCATCGTCCGACGCTGCGCCGGGGTCCACGAGATACCACTGAACGGGCGGGTCGGAGGGCCATCTGCGGACATGCCGACCACACTAGCCGATCGACAGGGCAGGCTACGGCCGAAGCGCCTGCCTGTGGCGACGCCGCCGGTCTGTAGTCGCGCGGGGCCGACTAAGGATCCGCGTGCACCTCGCTGTATTCGACGGTCCCCTCGGGCGGACCGGTCGCGCCTCGCGGACAGAACCGGCCCGCCGTCGGAAACTCAGCAGCGAGGCGAACCGGCGGTCGACAGCATGCCGAGGTCGATCACATCGGCCATCGCCCGATACCCCGCGAGGTTGGGATGCAGACGGTCGGGGCCGGAGTAGTCGTCGCGCAGCACCGACGGATTGTCGGGATCACGCAACGCGACGTCGAAGTCGACCACGCCATCGGCGATCCGCTGGCCACGAATCCACGCGTTGATCTGCTGGCGGTCGGACTCACTTCGCGGCGCGAGCGCCACGCCGTCGACCAGAGCATCCGACGCGGGCAGCAACGTACCGAGCCAGATCTTCTTGCCGTGCCCATGTGCCATGGCGATGAGCTGCTGGTAGCCCGCGATCATGCCCGCGGCGTCGGCGGCGGGCGGGAGCCCGAGATCGTTGATGCCCTCCTGAACCAGCACGCCGGCGACCCCGGACTGCTCGAGCGCGTCGCGTTCGAACCGCGCCAGCCCGCTCGCCCCCGGCATGAGAGGCTCGCCGCTGGTCAGCACCCGATTGCTGCCGATCCCGGCGTTGACCACCGAAATCGGGATGCCCGCCGCGTCCAGACGCCGTTGCAGGGCGTCGGGGTAGCGGCCGTTGACGTCGGCCACGGCGCGATCGACCGGAACCGGGATCGCGCTGGTACCGACGAAACCGTCGGTGATGGAGTCCCCGAAAGCCACCACCGAACGAGTGGCGGCCTGCGCTCGGACATCGAGAGCCGACACGTACAACCAGGACCCGGTGGTGGAGGCGAACTGTTCGGGACCGGGCTGCCCGGTCAGATCACCACTGTTCGGGCCCGCGTAATAGGAGGTCGCGTTGGCGTTCCAATGTTTGGTCGGCGGCCCCGCGACCCCGGCGACATGAATACTGACCGCGACCGGCCGGAACGCGGCCACCGCGAACGGCACCGGATCGCTGAGGATCTCCGCGCCCGCGGCCACGGTGACCGACGCACCGCCGTCGAAGGACACCGGCGTGAGCGCGTCGACCGCCGCGCCCGCCACCTGATTGCCGACCGAGACGCGGGCGAAGGTGACCGGGCCCAGACCGTATCGATTGGTCAGCCGCACCCTCAGCTGTGTGCCGCCCAGGTGCGGAGTGATGATCATGCGGAAAGTCTGATCAGCGACCGCCAGCGGCACCGGCGCCCCCGCCGCGTCGACCGGCGCGAGCGCATCGGTCGGGCTCGCGGCCCAAGAAGCAACAAAATGCGTTCCACCGCAGTTGGTCTCGTCCGCTCCCGCGGTGGGCGCCGCGGTGACGGTCACCGCGGTCAGTATCGCGGCGACCAGTGGTAGATGCGCGGGGCGGGTACGTAACCGGGTTCTCCGGCCGTGTCGGGCGAGCAGGCTCATCATCGAGTTCCGTTCCATTTGAAATCCGGACGCCGCGGGTTTCGACCCGACGAAACATCGACGCCCGCACGCCTGCGCGGCAGCATCGACGTGGCTCACGGGTCGATCGCCAGCAGCGTCCATATCCAAGCGGACAGTACTGTCCGCAGTCGGCTTTGTGTAGAGGTTGCCGATTTCTCGCAGATTTCTTCGAAAGTTTGTTGCACCCGCCAGGGCGGTCGAGTAAAGAATCAGGGCATAGCGGCGGCTGGACGGGTACCGATATCGACGCGCACACACGCTGTGCCTACTCGGGCACGATCGAACCCGCCTCCTGCTACTCGTCGTCCCCGCCGACACCGACACCGACTCCGCCCAATTGCTGTTGTCCGCGGCCGCCGATCCGAGGGAGCGCACCGCCGACGAACTGATGGCCGCCGACGCACAGGACCGCCGCCACAACGCTGCCGCGCTGGGTCGATGGGACGACGAGGGCGGCCGCGGCGCACCGAAAGACCGCTACACCGATCCGCAACCCACCGCGAAACCACCCACCCGCGAGAGAGTTTCGCCATGACCGACAATTCACCACGTCCTGGCCGACCCCACGCAGGCATCCGAGGCGAGCAGCCCTTCGACACCCCTACCCAATGGCGCATACCGTGTCGATCGAACCGGCCGGTGAGGTTCCGTCCCCGCCGGATCTGGGCCACTGGAACTCGGGGTCGACTGAATTCCGGACGAGCGAGAGCATCATCGATGGCCACTGAATCGGAGCCGTTCGGAGGTGTCCCAGAGTGCCGAGTTCTACATCCCCGCGTGTGAGAACAGCCCAGGCGAACCGATGGACCGGGGCTGTGGCGCCGTGGTCGTGGCGCCGGTGGATCGTGCCTGCGAGTTGGCGATGCGTTCGAACACGGTCAGATACGCGTCGGTCATTCGGTCGGCGGTGAAGTGTTCGTCGACGTCGGCGCGGCAAGCGGAGCGGTCCAGGCGGCCGACTTTCGCTACCGCCTCGACCGCGGCCTCGACATCGGGGACGAGGTAGCCGGTGACGCCATGACGGAGGATCTCGGGCATCGAACCCAATGGTGTTGCGATCACAGGTGTTCCGGTGGCCATGGATTCGATCACCGACAGACCGAACGGCTCGGCGAATCCGATCAAGTGCAGCAGGGCGCGGGCGCCACCGAGCAGTATGTCGCGCTGCGCCGGATCGACCGCGCCGACGTAGTCGACGTCGGTACCGGTTGTCTGCGGTTCGACCATGGTACGGAAATATTCGCTGTCCTGGATCACGCCCGCGATGATCAATGGCAGCCCGGCCCGGCGTGCGACTTCGATCGCCAGGTGTGTCCCCTTGTCCGGGTGAATTCGCCCCAGGAAGAGTAGATACTCGCCGGGCTCCGGACGGAATGTGAACCGGGTGACATCGATACCGTGGTGAATCGTGTCGGCATAGCGCAGATCCGGGTGCCGATCGGCGTCGCTGATCGCGATGTAGTGGGCTATGTCACCGAATTGTCGATAGACCGGAACTATTTCCGGTGACGAAAATCCGTGCACCGTGGTGACGACCGGAGTCGACACCAGACGACTGTAGGTCAGGGGCATGAAGTCGAAATGATTGGAGAACACGTCGAATTCACTCGCATGCGCGAAGGCTGTCGAATTGTGCAGCGCTTCGAACACCTTGGCATCCGCGCCCGGCGTCTCCTCATACCCCGACGGGACAGCCGCGACCAGCTGCGCCGACGTCTCGGAGTCGCCCGTCGCGAACAGCGTGACATCATGACCGCGCGCGACGAACCCCTCCGCCAGCGTCGAAGCGATCTGTTCCCACGGGCCATAGTTGTACGGAGGCGAACGGTGGGCGACCGACGCGATAACGCCGATTCTCATAGAGTCCTCGATTACTGGCGACTTCCCGCCGATAGCCCTCCGGAACAGGCGGGCACAATGTGGACGACACTATCACACCTATCGTCGGCAAACGTCGTGTTATGCTCGTTTTCTGGTGGCCGATCCGTCCGTGTTCGATCCGGAGTGGATTCTCAAGCGCTTCAGCGCAACACGATAGCCAATTGAGTGGCTGTAGACAGTGGCACCGACGGCACTGACTCGAAGCAGAAAGGCTGACCCAGTGTCAGTTCGGTCCTACGGCGTTCTGAGCACCTATTCACCGACCCAATGCGGGCTGGCGACCTTCACCGGCGCGCTCGTCGAAGCATTGACCCGGCCTGTCGAAATCGGGCTGGTACCGGTCGATTTCGACTCCGCGGTCGGCAGGGTGGGCGTCGTCGCCGTTGTCGACGGCCTCGATCCGACACCCCCGCCCGAGGTAGCGCATCAATGGGAGCGCGGTGCCCGTGGCGGCGCCTCGGCGGCGGCCACCGCGCTCAACCGCTTCGATATCGCGATCATCCAGCACGAATACGGAATCTACAGCGGGCGCGACGGCGTCGATGTCCTCGAAACCGTTCGCGCCCTCAGAGTCCCGGCGATCGTCGTCCTGCACACCGTGCTGATCACCCCGACCGCGCGGCAACGGATGATTCTCGAGCAGCTCACCCGCCTCTGCGCCGCTGTCGTCACCATGACGACCACCGCCCGCGAACGGCTCGTCGACCACTACGCGGTCGACCCGGACCGGATCCGCGTCATTCCGCACGGCGCCACCGACAATCGATCATGGCAGCCCGGTGACCAGCACCAACCGACATCCCGGACACCGGTGATCCTGACCTGGGGGCTACTCGGCGAAGGCAAAGGCATCGAATGGGGTATCGACGCGATGGCTCACATCGCCGACCTGCGTCCGACAGCCCAGTATCGTGTGGTCGGGCAGACCCATCCGAAAGTGCTGGCGCGACACGGTGAGTCCTACCGCACCGGCCTCGTCGACCGCGCCCACCGACGCGGGGTCGCCGACGCCGTGCATTTCGATGCCCGCTATCTGTCGAATGTCGAACTGCACCGGCTGATCCGACAAGCCGACGTGGTGCTGCTACCGTACGATTCGCGAGAGCAGGTGACCTCCGGAGTGCTGATCGAAGCCGTCGCCGCAGGCAAACCGGTGATATCGACCGCCTTTCCCCATGCCAGGGAACTGTTGTCCAGCGGTGCGGGGCTGCTGGTCGATCGAAATTCCCCGATCGAGATCGCGGCCGCGCTGCGCCGGGTACTCACCGAGCCCGGACTCGCGACGCGGATGGGCGCGGAAGCGAAACGCCTCGCGCCGGATCTGCTGTGGACTTCGGTGAGTCGGAAATACCGCGAACTCGCGGACGAAACGCTGCGCACCGAGACGAAGCTGGCCACGGCGTGAACACCATCACCATCTCCTACACGCACCTGTTCCGACTCAGCGACGCATGCGGAATCTTCGAACACGCGAAGCTCACCGAGCCCCGCGTCGAGAACGGCTATTGCGTCGACGATGTCGCGCGAGCTCTCGTCGTGACCGTCCGCGAACCCGAGCCGACGCGACAATTGGCGGACCTCACCCTGGTGTATCTGAACTTCATCGTCGCGGCATTCACTCCCGACGGCACGTGCCACAATCGTCGGGGAACGGACCTGGCCTGGCAGGACGATCCCGGTCTCGACGATCATTGGGGCCGCGCGCTGTGGGCGCTGGGCTCTGTCGCGGCCCGCGAACCCGAGCACGCGGATGCTGCGCTGGCGCAGTTCACCATCGGCGCACGGCAACGATCCCCGTTTCCCCGCGCGATGGCATTCGCCGCACTCGGCGCCGCCGAGGTACTGCGCACAAACCCCGCACAGCTCACCGCACGCGAACTCCTGGCCGACGCCGCCGCACTGATCGGAGCGCCGACCCGCCGACTCGATTGGCGCTGGCCCGAACCACGATTGCACTACGCCAACGCGGTGCTGGCCGAAGCGCTCCTCGCAGCCGGTGCGCTCCTGCCCGGCCACCCCCGCACACAGGCCGACGGACTGGCGATGCTGCGTTGGTTGCTCGACATCGAAACCTTCGGCGACCACCTGTCGGTCACCCCAGTCGATGGCTGGGCGACCGGAGAGCCCCGGCCGGGGTTCGATCAACAGCCCATCGAAGCCGCTGCCTTGGCCGATGCCTGCGCACGCGCCTACGACGACACCGGGGACCCCACATGGCGGGACGCGGTGCTGCTGTGCGAAGCGTGGTTCCGCGGCACGAACGACGTCGGCACCCCGCTGATCGACCCCGTCAGCGGTGGCTGCTGCGACGGACTCGAACCCACCGGCCGCAACGAGAACCAAGGCGCGGAATCGACACTCGCGCTGCTCTCCACACAACAGCAGGCCCGCCGGCTCGCACTGGCGCCGTAGTGGACGATCCGGGCGCCACCACCTCCGCCGATCTCGTGCGCCGCAGCGAGGTGGTGCTGTCGCCGGACCCACGCCGCGTCCTGGCCAGACTCTTCCTGCCCGGCCAAGAGATTCTCCCGCAGGGCATCTCACGCGCCGAGGCGATCATCGACCGAGTGATCGGCCTGTCCGACACCGACACCCTCGCCACCCTCGCCACCGTGCGCACTCGATTCGGTGAACGCCACCGCGATATCGAGGCCACCTTCGCCGCGCACGCGGCGCTCGTCGAACACCTACTGCCACCGACGGCGACCTCGACGCCCGAACGCAGACAGCTCATCGGCGCGTGTTTCACCCAGGAGTACGCGATCGAAGCCGCGGCCCTGTTCAATCCCTCGATGGTCGCGCACCCGGACCAATCCGGTCTGGCCACCGGCGAACTACGCTTCGTCATGAGCGCACGCGCCCTCGGCGAAGGGCACACTTCGAGTATCGAGTTCCGGACCGGTGTACTCGCACAACATGATTCGATCCGCTTCGAGGACGGATCACCCTTCCTCGACCAGGGCAGGGTCACGGCCTCGGCGCCGGGGAGCTACACCGTCACCTACCCCGCCGACACTCCGATATCGGAGCGGGTGGTCTTTCCCACGAACCCCGAGGAGAGCCACGGCATCGAGGACGCGCGCCTGACCCGGTTCACCGAACCGGACGCGACGGTGACCTACTACGCCACCTACACCGCCTTCGACGGCGCCCACGTCGCGCCACGACTGTTGCGCACCACCGATTTCGCCACATTCGTCAGCACCCGGCTCGTCGGGTCCGGCGCCGAGGACAAGGGAATGGCACTGTTTCCCCGTCGCGTGCGCGACCGCTACCTGATGCTGTCGCGATGGGACCGGGAAAGCATCAGCGTGGTCAGCTCGTCCGACGCGCACGTATGGCGCGACCCGGTCACCGTGTACCGACCGACCCTGCCGTGGGAACTGATCCAGCTCGGCAACTGCGGCCCGCCGATCGAAACAGCCGACGGATGGCTGGTCCTGACCCACGGAGTCGGTCCGATGCGCACATATGGAATCAGCGCGATCCTGCTCGACCTCGACGACCCGACACGACTCATCGGCACGCTCCGCGAACCACTTCTCACCCCGAACGAAGCCGAACGCGACGGATACGTACCCAACGTCGCCTACTCGTGCGGCGCGCTGATCCACCACGACACCCTTGTGATCCCATACGGTTGCAGCGACTCCGCCATCAGATTCGCCTTCGTCGACCTACCCGCCTTGTTGCGCCGGTTCGCCGAACCCAACGACGCGACCGATCCACCCCTCCTCCACGCACGGAATACGGAGACGACCGAATACCGTAGGTAATCAACCGAACTCGGTCACAGAGGGCGTCCACCCACTTCATCTTCCGCTCCCGGCGTCGTTTCGAGGACCGATCCCGCCACCACGATCGAGCGGCCCGCAGTCGGGCTTCGACGTTCACCATAGGCAAATGGGCGCGCCGCGATTCCGCCGATGGGGATGGACCATTCGTGATAGAGTTATAGAACTCTATAACTATGGTGGTGCTGATGACCGATTTCTTGTCGAGCGAACCGCGAAGTGGCCGGTTCGGCCGGTTCGGGGGGCGCTTCGTCCCGGAGGCGTTGATCCCGGCTTGTCTGGAAGTCGAGGCCGGGTTTCGTGAAGCGTGGGGTGATTCGGCGTTCCGGGCACAGTTGAGTGGGTTGTTGGCCGAGTACTGTGGGCGGCCGACGCCGGTGACCAGAGCGTGGCGTCTGTCGGGCGAGTTGGGTGTTCGGATCCTGCTCAAGCGAGAGGATCTCAACCACACTGGTAGCCACAAGTTGAACAATGCGTTGGGTCAGGCTCTCTTGGCGCGGCGGATGGGTCGCACGGAGTTGATCGCGGAGACCGGCGCAGGCCAGCACGGTGTCGCGACAGCGACAGCGGCGGCGCTGCTGGGCATGAAATGCACCGTTTTCATGGGCGAGGTCGACATGTCCAGACAGGAGCTCAACGTCTTCCGGATGGAGACACTGGGGGCGCGGGTGGTGGCAGTGCGTTCAGGCTCGGCGACGTTGAAGGACGCGACCAGTGAGGCGTTTCGTTACTGGGTGACCAGGGCGGACACCGGGCATTACTGTCTAGGCTCTGTGCTGGGGCCGCATCCGTACCCGTGGATGGTGCGTGAGTTCCAGTCGGTGATCGGGATCGAAGCCGCGACGCAGTGCGCGAACTTGCTCGATGGCGGGATTCCCGATGTTGTGGTGGCTTGTGTCGGGGGTGGCTCCAACGCGGCGGGGACCTTCGCCGGGTTCGCCTCGTCCCAGGCGCGGTTGGTCGGAGTCGAGGGAGAAGGAGCCGCGGGCGCCACCCACGGCCGCTTGGGTGTCCTACACGGTGGGATGTCGCTGTATCTGCAAGACGACGCAGGCCAGGTGCTCGAGGCACATTCGGTGTCGGCGGGCTTGGACTATCCGGGATTGGGGCCCGAACATGCGCATCTCGCTGAACTGGGACGCGCCGAGTACGTCACCGTCAGCGACCGGCAGGTACTCGATGCCGCGCGTTTGTCGGCGCGACTGGAAGGGATCTTTCCTGCGCTGGAGTCCGCGCACGCGTTGGCATGGGTGATCGACAGTGCGCGCGAGGCGCGTCTGGCTCAGGATTCGACTGTGCTCGTCACGGTGTCGGGACGTGGCGACAAGGACGCCGAACAGGTGAGGAGGCTGGAGCGTGAGGGTGCTCGAAACGACGTTGCGTGAGGTTCGTGACGGTGGGCGCCGGTGCCTGATCGGCTATGTCATGGGCGGTGTCCGTGCCGATTGGACCGATCTGATGCGGGCGATGGTCGATGGAGGCGCCGATGTCATCGAGATCGGCGTGCCGTTCTCGGATCCGATGTTGGACGGCCCGGTCATTCAACGCGCCTGTCGTTCGGCCTTGGGGCGGGGTGTAAGTCTGGAGCGGATTCTCGATGACCTGCCCGAGGTGGCGGCACCTGTGGTGGCGATGACCTATACCAATCAGCTTGTCTCGCGCGGTTTCTCAACCTACATGCGCGCACTGTCGAGGTCGGGGGTATGCGGTTCGCTGGTGGCCGATCTGCCGTTCGCCGAATCCGCGGAGTATCTGAGTGTGGCTCGTGACTCGGATGTGGCGCCGGTTCTGATGGTGGCTCCGTCGACTCCGTTGGAAGCGGCTGTCCAGATCGCCGGTGCGAGTGAGGGGTTCGTCTACTCGATGTCGGCGATGGCACCGACCGGCTCGGAGGGGGCGGGCGGCGATGCAGGCCGGCAGGCCGCGCAGAGGTTACGTTCGCGTGTGGACGTGCCGGTGGTCGTCGGGTTCGGAATCGATTCGCCCGAGCGCGCGGCACGTGCGGTGCGGCACAGTGACGGTGTCGTCGTCGCCTCGGCGTTGATGCAGCGGGTCCTCGACGGTGCGAGTGCCGCGACGATCGCGGGCACGGTGGCAGAGTTTCGACGGCGTATCGATTCCGCGGCATGAACGACAGGGCTCGACTGCCGAAGTATCTGGCGGTTCACGACGATATTCGAGCGCGGATTCAGGCGGGTGAGTGGGCGCCCGAGGAAGCTTTGCCCGCTCAGCGCGAATTGGCGGCTTCCTATGGCGTCACCATCATGACGCTGCGGCGTGCGGTGCAATTGTTGGAGAACGAGGGTCTGATCGAGACACGTCACGGAGCGGGCATGTTCCCCGCGAGTCGGCGTTACCACTACGACCTGATGCACCTATCGGGATTCGCGGAGGATCTCATCGCGCAAGGAGCGCGGGTCGATACCGAGGTTCTCGGCTCCGAACGCGTGGTCGCGCCCACCGATGTCGCGCGCGCATTGCACCTGAGGTCGGGTGAACAGGTATTGGGGGTGCGTCGGTTGCGTCGGATCGATGCCCGTCCGTCGGTGTTGCAATTGTCGTATCTTCGGTGGGACGTGGGAGTTTCGGCGCAGGATTTGCACGGTGCGTCGTTGTACGAGGTCCTGGCGCGGCGTGGGCTCGCGGTGGGGTCGGCAGAGGAATCGATCACGGTGAGCGTGCTCGAGCAGGAGCAGGCGGCTGTACTCGAGCGTCCGATCTCGAGTCCGGTGATGGTCAGTCGACGGTGCAGCATCACCGAGGACGGCCATCGTGTCCTCTACGATCGAGCGTTGATTCCCGCGGATATCGCCGAACTCCGATTGGACCGCGGGCCGGACAGGCTGGTTGTGGCTTACCACCTCGATGACACGGGGCGGGTCGGGCTCTGAGCGCTGGTTCGCCCGGCCGGGGCCCACCAGCGACTGGCAGGAGTCGTTCGGGTAGGTCTATGGGCTGGTCGGGGTTCCGATCATGACAAAGGCGAGGCGAGCCGGTTCGTCGCCGAGATATCGCCAGGCGTGGCGGGTGTGCTGCTGGACGACTGTGTCTCCGGCTTCGAGCAGCGTCTGGGAGCCGTCGTCGACCTCCAGCCAGATTCGCCTTTGACGACGATGGCGTAGTCGATGGTCTGGGTTTCGTGCATGCCAGGGTTGGCGGGGTCGAAGGTCTCGACGAATCCGGGCACGTTTTGCATCTGCTCCCCGATGGCTTGTCCGAAGTCGAAATCCGGGTGGGCCATCGCCGAGTCGGGCGGGAATTCCATGCTGATGAAGAATGTGGGCGTAGTGGTCGAGTCCTCCTCCCGTCTTGCCCCCCACCGAGACATGTCATGCAGGCGGTCCTCGCCTGTGCGCCGCGGTCTTGGCGCACTGTCGGCCAAGACCGCTCCACAGTCCTGAGAAACCAGGCACCACCCCAACCGCGTCAATTGCCAAGAATTAGCTATCGCCGAAAATTGTCGGCGTGCCGGCGGGCCGACACGCCGGAAGAGCATGTTCGGCGCCCGGCGCGGCCGCGCCGGTCGCGGAAACGGTTGATGCTGGGACGTCATGCCGGTGGTCGACTGCCGTTGGCCGATCAACTGCACCTGAGCGACGCACCATCGGCCATCCTTTGGGTCCGCATGCCACGACCGTACTCATCAAGGATGGCGGCAGCCATCGGCGCTGCTAGGAGCATCGCTTTTCTGACGCCGACTACCTTCCAGCGTGTGACCGTTTTTGTGACCGCTTTGAGCGTGACGGTCCGGTATCCGAGCTGATCTCCAGTGATGACAGAGGCCCCGCACCTTGTGTTCCAGATGCGGGCCTCAAGTCGAAAAGAGCTGTCGGAAGCTACTTTTCGATCACCGAAAATTACTCACTTCCACGTAGCCTTGGCCTCCCGACGCCGCCGGTGCAGAATCGGCTCGGTGTAACCGTTGGGCTGGGCGGTGCCTTCGAAGATCAGCTCGCGCGCCGCCTGGAAGGCGACGCTGCCCGCGAAATCGGCCGCGAGCGGACGGTAGTTCGGGTCGCCGTCGTTCTGCTTGTCGACCACCGGCGCCATCCGCTCCAGGCTGGCCTGCACCTGCTCGGGGGTGACCACGCCGTGGCGCAGCCAGTTCGCCATGAGCTGGCTCGAGATGCGAAGGGTCGCACGGTCTTCCATGAGGCCGACGTCGTTGATGTCGGGCACCTTGGAGCAGCCGACGCCCTGGTCGATCCAGCGCACCACGTAGCCGAGGATGCTCTGGGAGTTGTTGTCGAGTTCCTGCTGCTTCTCCTCGGCGCTCCAGTTCGGCTCGGCGGCCAACGGGATCTCGAGGATCCGGTCGACGTCGGCGCGCCGCCCGCCCTTGGCGATCTCGCGCTGTCGCTCGAACACGTCGACCAGGTGGTAGTGGGTGGCGTGCAGGGTGGCGGCGGTGGGCGACGGCACCCACGCGGTGTTCGCGCCCGACTTGGGGTGGCCGATCTTCTGGGCGAGCATGTCGGCCATCAGATCCGGCATGGCCCACATGCCCTTGCCGATCTGCGCCTTGCCGGGCAGGCCCGCGGCCAAGCCGTTGTCGACGTTCCAGTCCTCGTAGGACAGGATCCACTGCTGGGACTTCATGGCGGCCTTGCGGACCATCGGCCCGGCCTCCATGGAGGTGTGGATCTCGTCGCCGGTGCGGTCGAGGAAGCCGGTGTTGATGAACACGACGCGCTCGGCGGCGGCGGCGATGCAAGCGGCGAGGTTCACCGTGGTGCGGCGTTCCTCGTCCATGATCCCGACCTTGAGGGTGTTGCGCGGCAGGCCGAGCACGCCTTCGACGCGGCCGAACAACTCGTCGGCGAACGCGACCTCGTCGGGGCCGTGCATCTTGGGCTTCACGATGTAGACCGAGCCGGTGCGGCTGTTCTTCAGCGCGGTCTCGTCCTTGAGGGAGTGCATCGCGACGAGCGAGGTGATCAGCCCGTCGAGGATGCCTTCGGGGACCTCGTCGCCCTCGGCGTCGAGGATCGCGTCGGAGGTCATGAGGTGGCCGACATTGCGCACGAACAGCAGCGAACGACCGTGCAGCACGAGTTCGCCGCCGTCGAGCGCGGTGTAGACGCGGTCCGGGTTCATGGTGCGGGTGAAGGTCTGCTCGCCCTTGGTGACCTGCTCGGCCAGGTCGCCCTTCATGAGGCCGAGCCAGTTGTGGTAGCAGAGCACCTTGTCCTCGGCGTCCACGGCGGCCACCGAATCCTCGAAGTCCATGATGGTGGTGACCGCCGATTCCAGCACCACGTCCTTGACGCCCGCGGTGTCGGTGGCGCCGATCGGCGAGTCGGGGTCGATCTGGATCTCGATGTGCAGGCCGTTGTGCTTCAGCAGGACCGAGGTGGGCGCCTCGGGCTCGCCGAGGTAGCCGACCAGCTGGGAGGCGTCGGCCAGGCCGATGCTCGTGCCGTCCTCGAGGCCGACCTCCAGTTCGCCGTCGACAATGGTGTACGAGGTGGAGCCGATGTGCGAGCCGGTGATGAGGGTGACCGAGTCGTCGAGGAAGTTGCGCGCCCATTCGATGACCTTGTCGCCGCGCACCCTGTTGTAGCCGCGCCCCTTCTCGGCGCCGCCGGTCTCCGGGATGGCGTCGGTGCCGTAGAGCGCGTCGTAGAGCGAACCCCAGCGCGCGTTGGCGGCGTTGATCGCGAACCGCGCGTTCATGACCGGAACCACCAGCTGCGGGCCCGCGGTGGCGGCGATCTCCTCGTCCACGTTCGCGGTGCCGATGCGGAACTCGGCGGGTTCGGGACGTAGGTAGCCGATCTCGGTCAGGTAGGTCTTGTAGGCGGCCTTGTCGTAGTTCGCGCCGGGGTGTTCGGCGTGCCAGGCGTCGAGTTTGCCCTGGATCTCGTCGCGTTCGGCCAGCAGGGCGCGGTTACGCGGCGCGAGATCGCTGATGACGGATTCGGCGCCCGCCCAGAACGCGGCGGAATCTACGCCGGTACCGGGAAGCGCCTCGTTCTCGATGAACTCGTGGAGAACGCGTGCCACCTGGAGCCCGCCGACCTGAATCCGCTCAGTCATCTACTGCCTCACTTTTGAGAAAGCCGGTGTGAAAAAGACGGGATCAATGTTACCCGTCGGTAGTTACAGCCTCGCGCGACGGGTGTTCGAGCTGCCTGCACATTCTCGGCGCCGCGCCTGCCTCCGGGGGTATCCGCGCAGCGGCGAGTCGCACGGTTGTCGACGGTCGGTCGATCCGCGCCTTGATCCTACGGGGTTCCGCAATTAATGTACTGATCGGAACATTAAGCGGCGGACGGAGACGGAGTGCAGGTATCGCGCACCGGCGAGATCGCGAAGATCCGGCGATGACGGGCGCCGCCCCCGCGCGTCGCCGCGGCCGCCCGCCCGCCGGGTCGTCCGCGGGCGACACCGGGGACCGCATCGTGGCGGCGGCGGTGGAACTGTTCGCGGAGAAGGGTTTCCACGGCACCGGAGTGGCCGAGATCGGCGACCGCGCCGACGTCCAGCGCGGCGCGCTCTACTACCACATCGGCTCGAAAGAGGAACTGCTCTGGCAGATCCTGCGCGACTACATCCAGGTGATGCTGGCGGAGGCCGAAGCCATCACCGACGGCTCCGGCGACCCGGTCGACGCGCTGCGCCTGCTGATCGACAGTCACGTGCGGTTGATCATCGAACACCGCCGCGAGGTCGCGATCCAGTTGCGCGACGTGACGGCGCTCACCGGCGAACGCGCCGCCGAACTCCAACACCTGCGCGACCGCATCCAGAACTGCTGGCAGCGAATGCTCGACGCGGGCCACGCGGCCGGTCTGCTGCGCACCGCCGACCACGTCGTCACCAACAGCCTGCTCGCCATGCTGAACGCGGTGTCGTTCTGGTACCGGCCGCACGGCGACCGCTCCCCCGGCGAGATCGCCGCCATCATCGCCGCCACCGTCCTCGACGGACTGCTCACCACCCCTGCCGCACCGACCGCAACCGCCGCGCCGACCACAACCGACGAGAGAGGCTGACCATGGCTTGGGATTTCGAAACCGACCCGGAATTTCAGGAGAAGCTCGACTGGGCCGCGGAATTCGTCCGCACCGAGGTCGAACCGCTCGACCTGATCTATCCGAATCCCTACGACCGCACCGACAAAGAGGCCATGGCGCTGATGGGCCCGCTCAAGGCTCGCGTCAAGGAACAGGGGCTGTGGGCGTGCCATCTCGGTCCCGAACTCGGCGGCCCCGGCTACGGTCAACTCAAGCTCGGCCTGCTCAACGAAGTGCTCGGCACCTCGGTCTGGGCGCCGTCGGTATTCGGTTGTCAGGCACCGGATTCCGGCAACGCCGAGATCCTCGCGCATTACGGCACCGACGAGCAGAAGGCGAAATACCTGCAACCGCTGCTGGACGGCGACATCGGCTCCTGTTATGTCATGACCGAACCCACCGGCGGTTCGGATCCGACGCTGTTCAAGACCCGCGCGGTGCGCGACGGCGACCACTGGGTCATCAACGGCGAGAAGTGGTTCAACTCCAACGCGCGGTTCGCGAGCTTCCACATCGTGATGGTGGTCACCGATCCCGAGGTCAGCCCGTATCGCGGCATGTCGATGTTCATCGTGCCCGCCGAAACGCCCGGCCTCGAGATCGTCAAGAACTTCAAGGTCGCCGGATTCAGCGACGCCGAAGGCCATCTGCGCTTCACCGATGTCAGGGTGCCCGCCGATCACCTGCTCGGCGCGGAGGGCATGGGCTTCCTGGTCGCGCAGACCCGACTCGGCGGCGGGCGCGTGCACCACGCCATGCGCACCGTCGCGCTGGTGCGGCGCGCCTTCGACATGATGTGCGAGCGCGCGGTCTCGCGGCCGATGCGCAAGGGCACCCTCGGCGGACTCCAGATGACGCAGGAGAAGATCGCCGACAGCTGGATCGAGATGGAGCAGTTCCGCCTGCTCGTGCTGCGCACCGCTTGGCGCATCGACAAGGAACAGGACTACCTCGCGGTCCGCAAGGACATCGCCGCGATCAAGGTCGCCATGCCCAAGGTAATGCACGATGTGGCCCAGCGCGCGCTGCACCTGCACGGCGCCATCGGCGTCAGCCAGGACCTGCCCTTCGTCGACATGATGAACTACTCGGAGGTGATGGGGTTGGCCGACGGCCCCACCGAGGTGCACAAGATCACCCTCGCCAAGGAGGTGCTCAAGAACTACGCGCCCGGCGACCCGGTCTATCCCAGCGGCTACCGTCCCGCGTTGCGGGAACAGGCACGCGAACTCGTGGCGCAACGGTTGGAGCACATCGTCGGCAACCTCTGAGTGCCAATGGACGATGCCCCCGCAGCGCGCAGAACGGGCGACCCCCGCGACGCGCGGAACCAGCGAGGACCCCGCCTGCGGGGAACGCGGAGGTCCTACGCCGCGGGGAACGAGCGGGGGCTGCGCCGAACGGTACGAGCGGGGCTCCGCCGAACGGAACGTGTCGGATACCTGAGGCGAGTAGAACGAGCGACAAGCCCGCCGCGCACGGAACGAGCGAGGTCACTACCGCGTGCGGCGCGTCGCGGAACCGCGATCGAGCGGCACGGCGACTACGCGCTGATCCGCTCCGGTTCCTCGACGGCCACCTCGGTCACTGTGGCCACCTCGGTCAACGCCGCGACCGGACTCAGCCGCAGCACCGACGACATCCGGCGGGTCAGCGCGGGCAGGCCCGCGAAACCCACCCGACCGGTGCGCTGGGCGTGGGCGAGCGGGACGCGGCCCAGCCAGACCTGGTAGAGCGATGCGACATCGGCGGTGATGGTGACGTCGACCGGATAGCCGGGATCGGTGGTGCACACCGAGCTATCGCCGGATTCGATCACGATCCAGTAGCGGCGGATGTCGTCGGTGAAGCGGACCGCGAGCACCTGGCGGCGGCCGGGGAAGGAGGAGGTGTCCAGGCGGGTGTGCATCCACCAGACCAGCAGGTCGGCGTCCAGTTCCTCGGGATCGGGTTCGCCGAAGGTCCAGCGCGCGCCCCACGCGCCGAGGCCGAACAGGATGGTCTCCAGGTCGCGGCCCGCGTCGGTGAGCAGGTAGTCGCCGTAGATCTTCTCCACCAGGCCCGCGCGCTCGAAGTGGCGCAGCCGTTTGGTGAGCAGGCTGCGCGAGAGTCCTGGCAGGCCGCGCGCCAGATCGTTGAACCGGGTGGTGCCGACGAACAGGTCGCGCAGGATGAGCAGCGACCAGCGGTCGCCGAGCACGTCGAGCGCGCGCGAGATGGGGCAGTACTGGCCGTAGCTCTGAGTCGTCTCCGACACGATCACCTCCGGGGGCGGGGTCCACTTCTCGAACCGGGTCGGTCCACTTTCTGGACTATCCGGTTATCGCTGCCGTTCGTAGCTTCGAAACATGACCACTACCTCGATCACCGAAACCACCATCGACCGCGTCGGCGAGGCCCGCCGCATCGGCGAGAGCCTGCGCGCGAGCGTCGCCGAACGCGACCGCACCGGCGAGATCGATGCCGCCGCCTTCGACCGGTTGCGCGCGAGCGGCCTGTCCGCGGCCATCGTGCCCGCCGAATTCGGCGGCGGCGGTGCGAGCCACCGGGAGATGGGCGAGGTGCTGCGCGAACTCGGCAAGCACGACCCGTCCACCGCCGTCGCCTTCGCCATGCACACCCACCTGGTCGCCACCCAGGTGTGGCGGCACAAGCACGGCGCCGACGCGCGCGGGGTGTTCGAGAAGGTGGTCGGCGGGGCGATCCTGGTCAGCACCGGCGCCTCGGACTGGGTGACCTCGAGCGGCCGCGCCGAACAGGTCGATGGCGGTTACCGGGTGCACGCGCGCAAGTCACCGGCCAGCGGCTGCGAGATCGGCAATGTGCTTGTCACCAGCATCCGTTGGGACGAGGCACCCGGCGGACCGCAGGTGCTGCACTGCGCCGTGCCGATGTCGGCCCCCGGCGTTCGCATCGAGAAGACTTGGGACACACTGGGATTGCGGGCCAGTGGCTCGCACACGGTGGTGCTCGACGACGTGTTCGTCCCGGAGGCGGCGGTCTCGCTGGCCCGGCCCGCCGACCTGTGGCCGCCGCTGCTGAACGTCGTGATCGGCGCGGCCATGCCGCTGGTGATGGCGGCCTACCTCGGCATCGCCGACGAGGCGGTCGGGCTGGCCACCGCCCTGGTCGCGGGCCGCACCGACGCGCACCTGTTCCAGCTCGTCGGTGAGATGGGCAATGCGCACACCACGGCCGATGACCTGGTCGAGGCCATGTTCCGCGGTTCGGACGACCTGAACTTCGCCAACACCGACGAGTACGCCGCACGCACGCTCAGCCGCAAGACCGTGGCGGCGCAGAACCTCATCGACGCCGTCCGCCTCGCCATCGAAACCGTTGGCGGACTCGGGTATTCGCGCACCTGCGAACTCGAGATGCGCTACCGCGACGTGCACGGCAGCCTGTTCCACCCGCTGCCGCGCGCCAAGCAGATCCTGTTCAGCGGACGCGTCGCGCTCGGTTACGGCCCCCTGGCCTGACACCACCCGATCCGCGTTCCCCGGTCGAGTCGGACTGTTCCGACTCGACCGAACCATTTCTGTCCGAAAACATCGCCGCGGGCAGGAGCGCCGGAAATAAATGGGCCGACAACGGCAGTGTCGGTGTGCCACCATGTCATTCGACGGTGATCACCCGATCGGCGGGAGATCCGAGAGCACTCGACGGAGGAGGTGACACGTGCATTCGCGCAATCCGATGCGGACCTACCCGAGCCAGACGGCAATCGTCTCGACGGCCGTGGTCGATACCGGCGCCGAAGCCGGTCGCCTCGTCGCCGGTCGCTGACCCGCCTCCGCACTCCCGTCCTCTTCCACGAAACATGGTGAGCCCCATGCTGTCTCGTCATGCCACCGATCGGGTGGCGCCCACCTCGGACAATTGGATACACACGAGCGTGCTGGTGTTGAACGCCTCCTACGAGGCGCTCGACGAGATCGGCGCCGACCGGGCCGTCGTGCTGCTGACCAGCGGCGTCGCCGAATCGGTCGCCGACCGCGAGCCGTATTTCCCGATCCGGTCCAAGCAGCTCGAGATCGCGCTGCCCGAGACCATCCGGCTGCTGCGCTACGTCTTCGTCGAGCACGTGAATCCGGTGCACGAGGAGAGCCGGGCGACGCTGACGGGTGTGCTGCGCCGCGACAAGCACCGGTGCGGGTACTGCGCGAGCTGGGCGCGCACCGTCGACCACATCCGTCCCCGCAGCCGCGGCGGGCCCAACACCTGGGGCAACCTCATCGCTTGCTGCGCCCCGTGCAATACCGCCAAGGCCGACCGCACGCCGGAGGAGGCGGGCATGCGCCTGCTCTGGCAGCCCAAGGCCCCCGACCCGATGGCCAAGCGGCAGCGCCGGATCTGGCGACAGCTGGCCACGACCTGACATGCGCGACCGATACCGCGAGAGGAGTTATCCATGACCGTCGATGCCGAACTGTCCCGCACCGAACTGGCCGACGCCGAGCCGACACTCGTCGAGTTGCTTCCGCTGTCGGACAGCAACGGGTGGCATCGGGCCGCCTGCCGAGGCGACCCGAACCACGAAGCCTGGTTCCCGTACCCGTCACAGGATTTCGACTACGCGCGACAGATCTGCGCGGGCTGCCCCATCCGCACCGCCTGCGGCGAATTCGCTTCCGGCACCGGGCAGTCGGGAGTCTGGGGCGGGCACGAATTCGACCGGGGACGACTGATCCGCGAGTGAGGGGGACCCGCCGCGGCGGGGTCTACGGGCGCGCCGCGCCAGGGTCGATGGGCGACATGTTCGCACCTCGACCTCGGCGCGCGGGCGAATCCGGGGTGACCATACACTTGCCGTCGTGGGCACACATCGCAGCGGAGCCAGATCCCGAGGCGTCAGCAAAGGGCCGGTTATCGCTGTGGTGGTACTCGTCCTGCTGGCGGCGGGAGTATTCGCGTGGTTCCAGTTCTCCGACCGCGCCTCCGTGCGGGACAACGCGGCGGCCTCGAAGTGCGTCGAGGGCGATTCGACGCTGTATGTAACCGTCGACCCCGATATCGAGGCCGCGACCCGCGAGATCGCCGACCGGTACAACGCGAGCGCGCCGAGCGTGCGCGACCACTGCGCGAAGGTGACCGTCACCGCGAAAGCGTCGAACGCGATGGTCGCGGGCTTCGCTACCGGCGGAGCGTGGGACAGCACCCTCGGCCCGCAGCCCGCGCTATGGATCCCGGCCTCGTCGCGCGCCATCGAGGCCGCGCGGGTGCCTGGCCTCATCGAAGGCGAGCCCGCCTCCGTCGCCACCAGCCCCGTCGTCCTCGGCGTCGCCGAGCCACTGCGCAAGGCATTGGAAGCGGCGCAGACCAGCTGGAGCGATCTGCCCGGCCTGCAACAGGGGTCGCTGAACGAACTCGGTCTGTCCGGCTGGGGCGGGCTGCGCATGGCCGTGCCCGCCGACGACTCGACGCTGGCGGCGGCCACCGCGGTCGGGGCGACGCTCTCGGGCGCCGACCCGCTGACCGCTCAGGCCGCAGGTTCGGGCCAGGTGATCGCCGCCGTGTCGGGACTCGCCGCCGCAGCGCCGGACGTCGAGAGCGCAGGCGCCGCGCTCGACACCATCGCGACCGCACCGCAACCTGCGGGCGCGACCATACATGCGGTCGCCGCTACTGAACAGCAACTGAACGCGCACATGGGCGTGGTCGCCTACCGCCCGACAGGCTCGACCCCGATCGCCGACCACCCGGCGGCCACCATGTCCGGCCCATGGGTCGACCAGACCCAGAACCTCATCGCGGGCGTCTTCGCCGACTACCTGCGCACGCCCGAGAGCGCCGCCGTCTTCGCGCGCGCCGGATTCGCCCCCGCCGCGCCCGCCGCCGCGCCCGGCGCGGCACGCGACGCGCTGGTGAAGATCGCGGGCACGCTCGCGCACCCGGTGCTCGGCGTGCAGTCCACGGTCCTGCTCGACGTGTCCGCGTCCATGTCGACCACCGACGGCTCGGGCACCCGGTTGTCCAACAGCCTCGGCGCCCTGCGCTCGACCATGAACGTGATGCCGCCGGAATTCGGACTCGGCGTGTGGACCTTCGGCAAGAACCTCGACGGCACGAAACCGTACAAGGTACTCGCCGCGACCGCGCCGCTCACCGACAACCAGCGCACCGCCGTGCAGACCGCGCTCGGCACGGTGCGCGCCACCGAAACCAAGACCGACCAGGCATACCCCACCCTGGTCGCCGCCTACAAGGCCGCGGCATCGGACTACGCCGAGAGCCGCACGAATTCGATCCTGCTCGTCACCGACGGCCCCGACGACGACTCGACGGTCACCGGCGCGAAATTGCTCGCCGACATCGCCGCCGCCACCGACAAGGCCCGCCCGGTGCGCGTCGACGTGGTCGTGCTCAGCGGCGCGGGTACCCAGACCCTCCAGGACCTCGCGAAGCAGACCGGCGGCACCTACACCAAGGTCGACGGCACCGACAACCTGGCCTTCGCGCAGGCCATGGTGCAGGCGCTCACCACGCCGTGATCCAGCGCCACGCCGCACCCCGATCACGCCGCACCCCCGATCACGCCGTGCTCGGGAACGCCCTGTGACCGATGAGAGCCGGTTGGTGGCCCGCTACCTGTTCGTCGGGCACATTCGCCACCTGTAGCGGCCACAGCTGAGGGCACAAGGCGCCCCGACCTCGGATCCGGGCCGAGATCGGGCACATGTCGATCGGCCGCACAACAGATCGTCAGCCGGATGTAGCGCCCCGCACGAAAGTACGCACTCAGTCGGCGTAAGCCTCGAGCGGCGGGCACGAGCACACCAGGTTCCGGTCGCCGTAGGCGCCGTCGATGCGCCGCACCGGCGGCCACACCTTCGCCCGCGCGTGCGCGATCCCGCGCGGGTAGACGGCGATCTCCCGGCCGTAGGGGTGCTCCCACTCCCCCACCAGACAGGCCGCGGTGTGCGGGGCGCCGCGCAGCGGGTTGTCCTCCACCGGCCACTCGCCCGCGCCGACGCGGTCGATCTCGGCGCGGATGGCGATCATGGCCTCGACGAAGTCGTCGAGTTCCGCGAGATTCTCGCTCTCGGTCGGCTCGACCATCAGCGTGCCCGCCACCGGGAAACTCATGGTGGGGGCGTGGAATCCGTAGTCGGCGAGCCGCTTGGCGACATCGTCGACGGTGACGCCGGTGCGTTTGGTGATCTCGCGCAGGTCGAGGATGCATTCGTGGGCGACCATGCCGTTGTCGCCGGTGTAGAGGACAGGGAAGTACTCGTCCAGACGGCGCGCGAGGTAGTTGGCCGAGGCGATCGCGGTCAGCGTCGCGCGGCGCAGGCCGTCGGCGCCCATCATCCGGATGTAGGCCCAGGTGATCGGCAGGATGGACGCCGAACCGTAGGCGGCCGCCGACACCGCGTGCGAATCCGCCGCGAGCGGGTCGCCGGGCAGGTAGCGGCTCAGATGGGCGCGCACCGCCACCGGGCCGACGCCGGGTCCGCCGCCGCCGTGCGGGATGCAGAAGGTCTTGTGCAGGTTCAGGTGGCTGACGTCACCGCCGAAATGCCCCGGCCGCGCCAGCCCGACCAGCGCGTTCAGGTTCGCGCCGTCCACGTAGACCTGCCCGCCCGCCTCGTGCACCAGCGCGCACAGTTCGGCGACCTCGTGTTCGTAGACGCCGTGCGTGGACGGGTAGGTGATCATGATGCAGGCCAGGCGCTCGGCGTGGTCGGCGATCTTGGCGCGCAGGTCGTCGAGATCCACGTCGCCGTTGTCGCGGCAGCGCACCACCTCGACCCGCATGCCGACCATGGCGGCCGATGCCGCGTTGGTGCCGTGCGCGCTCGACGGGATCAGGCAGGTGTCGCGGTGGGCGTCGCCGCGGTCGAGGTGGTAGCGGCGGATGGCGAGCAGGCCCGCGTACTCGCCCTGACTGCCCGCGTTCGGCTGTAGGCTGACCGCGTCGTATCCGGTGATCTCACACAGCCAGTTCTCCAGGTCCGCAACCACTTTCCGCAGTCCGGGCGAGTCCTCGACCGGCGCGTAGGGGTGCATGCGCGCGAAGCCGGGCCAGGTGATCGGCTCCATCTCGGCGGTGGCGTTCAGCTTCATGGTGCACGAGCCGAGCGGAATCATGCTGCGGTCCAAGGCGATATCCTTGTCCGCGAGGCGGCGCAGGTACCGGAGCATGGCGGTCTCGGTGTGGTACGCGGTGAACGCCGGATGGGTGAGGAACTCCGAGGTCCTGGTTTCGATTGCCGCCGAACCATTGTCGTCCCCGACAGCGGCGGCCTCGACCGAGCTTGCGGTGCCGAAGGATTCGACCACGGCGGCGACGTGCTCGCCGGTGGTCGCCTCGTCGCAGGCGATGCCGACGTGGTCGGCGTCCACCAGCCGCAGGTTGATTCCGCGCGACTTCGCCTTCGCCACAACGGCTTCCGCACCGCCGGGCACGTGCGCGAGCACCGTGTCGAAGAAGGCGCGGTGCACGACGGCGCCGTCGAGCCCGGCCGCGATCGCCGCCGCGTGCCCGTGCACTCGCCGCGCGATATCACGCAGACCGTCGGCGCCGTGATAACTCGCGTACATGGCGGCGACGATGGCAAGCAGCACCTGCGCGGTGCAGATGTTGGAGGTGGCCTTCTCCCGGCGGATGTGCTGTTCGCGGGTCTGCAACGCCAGCCGGTAGGCGGTATTTCCGTCGGCGTCCACCGAGACGCCGACCAGTCGCCCCGGCAGCTGACGCGCGTAGGCCTGCCGCACCGCGAGATACCCCGCGTGCGGACCGCCGAAGCCGAGCGGCACCCCGAAGCGCTGGGTGGTGCCGAAGCAGACGTCGGCGCCCTGTTCACCGGGCGTGCTCAGCAGAGTCGCCGCGAGCAGGTCGGCGCCCACTGCCACCGGTGCGCCGCGCTCGTGGGCCGCCGCGATCACCCCGGTCCAGTCCACGATGCGACCGGAGGCGCCCGGGGTCTGGACCAGCACGCCGAAGAAGTCACCGTCGGGCAGCTCGCCCCCGGCCAGATCCGCCGTCACGATCTCGATGCCGAGCGGTTCGGCGCGCGTGTTCAGCACCGTCCTGGTCTGCGGGAACAGGTCGGCGTCGACCAGCAGGCGCGACGAGCGCGAGCGGCCCGCGCGACGCAGCAGCGTCATCGCCTCGGCCGCCGCCGTCGCCTCGTCGAGCATGGACGCGTTGGCGACCTCCATGCCGGTCAGATCCGACACCATGGTCTGGAAGTTGAGCAGCGCCTCCAGCCGCCCCTGACTGATCTCGGGCTGGTACGGGGTGTAGGCGGTGTACCAGGCCGGATTCTCGAGCAGGTTGCGCACCAGCACCGGCGGGGTGAGGGTGTCGTAGTAGCCGAGGCCGATCATGGACGTGGCCACGGTGTTCGCGTTCGCGATGGCGGCCAGTTCGGCCAGCACCTCGTGTTCGGTCGCCGCGGGCGGCAATCCGGCGAGGGCAGCGTCGGAATCGTCGAGGATGCTCGTCGGCAGCGCGGCCTCGGCCAGTTCGCGCAGCGATCCCACGCCGACGACGGGCAGTATGCGGGCGAGTTCCTCGCGGTCCGGTCCGATGTGGCGGTCGGCGAAGGATCGGGTCACGGCAGCTCCAAGGTCGGGCGGGTCGACCGGCGCGGTCGACGGTAGCGGCCCTCCCCCTCTGTCGTGGAGCCTGAGAGATTCGGGACGCGTCATCCCTTTCCCCATGGGCGGGCGGCCCGCGGCCACCGCTTTCCAGAGACGTCGAAGCCCGTACGGTCCCGGTTGCCTGAGAGATTGACGGGGAGGTGCTGCTCCTTCGGCGCCCGGACTCGTTTCGAGACCGGAACTCTCCCGCACGGCGGCGACGCACCGTCAGTTTATGCCGAACACCCAACCAACCATGTCATCAAGCCCATGTAGCGCTCATCACTCACCGGCACACCCCACATGGCGGCACGACAAAAACCACAGACAGGCAAACAAAAACCATCACCTTCAAGCCCACCCCACCACAAGGGAGCGAGCCCGACGAGCGACGGTTCGCGGCCGACGAAGTCGCCGCCGATAAACCCAGCTAACTCAACCGGTCTTGGCGTTCATCCGCGCCTTGCGGCGGTAGGCGAGTTCGTCCTCGGGGCGCTCGGTGGCGGCGGAGGCCCGCTCGGCGGGGAAGTTGGCGATCGCGCCCGTCAGCTCACGCATGGCGCCGCTGACCGCGATGCCGAAGACGCCTTGGCCGCCTTGCAGTAAATCGACGACCTCCTCGGGCGAGGCGCACTCGTAGACCGAGGTGCCGTCGGAGAACAGCGTGATCCCGGCGAGATCCTGGACGCCGCGACTGCGCAGATGGTCGACGGCGATCCTGATGTTCTGCAACGAGATTCCCGCGTCGAGCAGGCGTTTGACGATCTTGAGGACCAGGATGTCCTTGAACGAGTACAGCCGCTGACTTCCCGAGCCCGCCGCCCCGCGAATGGACGGCACGACCAGTCCGGTGCGCGCCCAGTAGTCGAGTTGGCGGTAGGTGATCCCGGCCACCTGACATGCGCTGGGGACGCGATAGCCCACTAGATCGTCGGGCACCGAATCATCCGGGAACAGGCCAGGCTGTACCACATCCTGCGATTGCTCTGCCACTGACCACTCCCTTGCTTCGCCGACGCCTGTCGTTCGCGACCGTGCGCGATGACCCGGCTCCGTGACGACCGTTCACCGCGGGTGGCGTTTCCGCCGCCGTGTGCGCCCGGCCCAACTATCGAGGTTACTCCCTTGATTCTCCGGTGAGCAGCGGCATCGATCCAAACGCGACGCGCGGTAAAAGTCTCGACCTATAGTTCAGGGCGAGAAACCTGAGATAGCTGTCAGCTATCGGTGGCCTTGAAATCGTCGGGCGAAACGGACTCGAGGAACTCCTTGAACTTCTCCACCTCGTCCTCGCGCTCGTCCGGCATCACCAGGCCCGCCTCGTCGAGAACGGCCTCCTCGGCGTAGATCGGGCACCCGACGCGCAGCGCGATGGCCACCGAATCCGAGGGCCTGGCCGAGATCGTCAGTTCGTTGTCGAACACCAGATCCGCGTAGAAGGTGCCCTCCTGGAGATCGACGATGCGGACCTCCTTCAGGGTGTGCCCGAGTTCGGCGATCAGGATCTTGATCAGATCGTGGGTCAACGGGCGGATCGGGGTCACCCCCTCCTGCTCGAGCACGATCGCCGTGGCCTCCGCCTGCCCGATCCATATCGGCAGGTACCGGTCTCCTGACACTTCGCGCAGCAAGAGCACGGGCTGATTCTGCGGCTGCTCGACTCGAATGCCGATCACGCGCATCTCACTCATCGCACTGCCTCCCATACTCGCCGGCCGCCCGGCATGACCGCTGCGGAGCTCGCCGTAACACGAGTCTAAGCGAACCGGCGGGGGTGCTGCGATCGGTGCGCGCAGCCGAAACCTGTGTGTTGTCGCCGCGGAATCCCGCGTGATGTTTCAGCTGAATCCCGCGTGATGTTTCAGCGGAATCCCGCGTGATCTTTCAGCGGAATCCCGCGTGATGTATCGGTGGAATCCCGCGTGAAGGTGACAGCGGACCGCGCGACGCCTCAGCTGCCGAGCGAACTGCGCACCGAAGCCTTGACCAGGCAGGTGTGCAGGGTGAGCGACAGCGCCGCCAACTCGCGCACCGTCTCCTCCGCCCGCGCCCGCGCGTCCGCGTCGCGGCTCTTGGCGATCGGCGCCGCGATCTGGGCGACCAGCGCCGCCTCCCGGTCCGCGGCCAGCTTGAACGCGCGCAGATGCCGCGCCTCCAGACCGAATTCGGCCATCGCCCTTGCGGTTCTGGCCAGGGTGACCGATTCCGCGTCGAAGAAGCCCGCCGCACCCGGCGTGATCAGATTCGCCCGGATCAGATCGTTGAGGAACTTCTCGTCGATCTCGGCCTGCTGGAGCAGATCCGCACGGGTGAGCCGGATTTCGTGATCGAACCGCAGTTCGTCGGGTGAGATCTCACCGGGCACGACTCCGAGCCTACGTGGCGCTGCCGCGCCCGCAACCCGAGCGGGACGCCCCGCCGGTTCGGCGGACGCGCCGGACTCGACCGAGGGCGCAGCGTCGACACGCCTGCCGGACACCGCGCGGGCGCGCGCCTCGCGCACCCCGAGCGTCGCCGCGCCGCTGTCGATCGCCTCGAGCTGCTCCTTGATGACCTTCAGCGGGAGGTACTGGTCCCGCTGCGCGGTGAGCACGAAACGGAGCCGCTCGCAGTCGGCGACGGAGAATCTGCGGTATCCGGAGGGTGTGCGCTCCGGGCGGATCAGACCTTCGGCCTCGAGGAACCTGATCTTGGAGATGGTGACGTCCGGGAAGTCGGGGCGCAGCAGGTCGAGTACGGAGCCGATCGACATGCCTCCGCGCGCCCACTGCGCCGCGCCCGTCACAGCGCCGAATCCTTCATGATCGCCGGCGCCGCCGTTCTCATAGGCTGCCCGCACCCGCCGTCGGCTCGCTGACCTGGGCACGCGGTCCGGTGAGGAAGACCAGACGGAACTTCCCGATCTGCACCTCGTCGCCGTTCTGCAGCTCCGAGGAGTCCACCGGCTCGCGATTGACGTAGGTGCCGTTCAAGCTGCCCACGTCGACCACCTGGAAGGTGTCGTCGTCCTGCCGGAACTCGGCGTGGCGACGGCTGACGGTGACGTCGTCGAGAAAGATGTCACTGTCGGGGTGGCGCCCCGCGGATGTGGTCGGCTGATCCAACAGGAATCGCGAGCCCGCGTTCGGCCCGCGCTTGACGACCAGGAGGGCCGCGCCGACAGGCAGGCCCTCGACCCCTTGGACCGGCTGTTCGCCGGTCTGCTCTACGGAGCGCGACGCGTCGACCTCGTTCAGGAAATCCGCGCGGAAGACCGACGTCGTCTCGGCCGCGGTCTCCTGGTAACCCGGGTCTTTGTTCTCGCTCACCGTTTCTCTCCTCCTCGAACCTGATTATCCATGCAGGCAGGTGATGCCTTCACCGACACGAGCTGACGTGTCGAGGCGAACACCGGCATCCACCGCCGGACGTCTGTTGGCATTGACCGTACCCTGCCGGGCCGTGCCCGTGCAGGTAGAACCGGGAAGGCTTGCTCAGCCCCCGATAACTCCTTGATAACCTGCGCCATCCAGCAGTTGCGCGAGTGTGGATTCGAGTCCGGCGGCGTCGCCGACCTCGAGCTCGAACAGCCAGCCGTCACCGTAGGGATCCTCGTTCAGCGTCTCCGGCGTATCGTTCAATACCTCGTTCACCGCAACGACTTTCGCGGCGAACGGGGCGTAGATGTCGGAGACGCTCTTGGTCGATTCCACCTCGGCGATGCTCTGACCGGAGTCGACCTCGATGTCGAGTTCCGGCAGTTGGACGAACACGACGTCACCGAGCTGTGACTGGGCGTAGTCGGTGATGCCGACGAGGACCTTCGTCGGGCCGATGCGCCGCACCCATTCGTGCTCCTCGGTGTAGCGCAAGTCCTCGGGGATCTGGGTCACGAGGCCGTCCTTTCTCATCGACGTTGCCCGCAACTCTATGCGAGACTCCCCGGCGGGTCCGACCCGACGTCTCCGCTACGGGCGTCGGTGTGGCACAGTCGGTATCGCGCGCGCCACCGCGACGGCTCGCCCCAGGTAGAGCAGGCCGGTCCAGACGTAGACCGCGGTTCCCCAGACCAGGAACGCCCCGCCGAAGGCCCGACCGAATCCGTCGAGCGGCCAATCCATCTGCCCCGCCAGCAACCACGGCAGCGCCGACATGAGCGCGAAGGTCGCGGCCTTGCCGAGGTAGATCACCTCGGGCGGGTCGAGCTCGCGGCGCCGGTAGACGCCGAGGGTCGCGGTGAGCACGAGATCTCGACCGATCAGTATCAGCGCGACCCACCACGGAATGAGCCCGCGCACCACGAAGGCGAGCAGTGTGGTGACCAGGTAGAGCCGGTCGACGAAGGGGTCGAGCAGCGCGCCCAGGCGCGAGGACTGATCGAGCAGCCTGGCCAGCTTGCCGTCGAGGAAGTCGGTGACGCCGCTGGCGATCAGCAGCGCGAAGGCCCACCCGTCGGCGTGCTCCACCAGCAGCAGCCACAGGAACAGCGGAACGCCGAGCAGCCGGATCACGCTCAGCGCGTTCGGGACGGTCAGGATCCGGTCGGCGAGGACCGCGCGCAGACCGCCCGCGGCGTCCGAGTCGGATCGTCGGCTCGGGTCCGTCGTCCCGGGTTCGCTTGTCACAGCCCCCGTGATACCGCACCGCACCCGCGCGCCGCCATCCGGGCACGCCGGAGGCCGGACGGGTTATGTCACATCGAGCCCACTGAAAGAATGAGTATGAAACCATCTCATCCGGCGGGGTACGGAACTCGAGAGGAAGTCATGCCCGTATTCGACTACGACGTGCTGGTGATCGGTTCCGGATTCGGCGGGAGCGTGAGCGCGCTGCGCCTGACCGAGAAGGGCTACCGGGTCGGTGTCCTCGAGGCGGGCAGGCGCTGGCGCGCGGAGGATCTGCCGCGCACCAATTGGAATGTGCGCAAATCCATCTGGGCGCCACGCCTCGGGCTCACCGGAACCCAGCGCATCAGCCTGCTCGGCAAGTGCGCGGTGTTCTCCGGCGCGGGCGTCGGCGGCGGATCGCTGATCTACGGCAACACCCTCTACGAGCCGCTGCCCGATTTCTACGCCGACCGGCAGTGGGCGCACATCACCGACTGGTGCGCCGAACTCGCCCCGTTCTACGACCAGGCCAAACGCATGCTCGGGGTGACGACGAACCCGCGCAGCACGCCCGCGGACCGGATCATCGCCGAGATCGCCGACGATCTCGGCGTCGGGGACACCTTCCACGCCACCGAGGTCGGCGTCTTCTTCGACGAGGCGAATCCGGGCGTCGAGGTGGACGATCCGTACTTCGGCGGCGCCGGTCCGCGCCGCAGCGGCTGCGTGCACTGCGCGCAGTGTTTCACCGGCTGCCCGCACAACGCCAAGAACACCACCCCGACCAACTACCTGTACCTGGCCGAACAGGCAGGCGCGCGGGTGCTGCCGCTCACCACCGCGGTCGCGGTGCGGCCGCTGCCCGACGGCGGGTACGCGGTCGACACGGTGCGCTCGGACCGCCCGCTGCGCCCAGGGCGCGCGAGCGTCACGGCCGAGCAGGTGGTCTTCGCGGGCGCCGCGCTCGGCACCCAGAAACTGCTGCACGCGATGCGCGAGAAGGCGATGTTGCCGAATCTGTCCCCGCGCCTCGGCGAACTGACGAGGAGCAATTCCGAGGCCATCCTCAATGTGGTGAGTCGCACCCGCACCGATTTCGCCGAGGGCATCGCGATCACCTCATCGATCCATCCCGAGCCGAACACCCACGTCGAGGTGTGCCACTACGGGAAGGGACAGAACGCGCTGTTCCCCATGTCGGTGCCGATCGTGGACGGCGGCGCGTTCCGCTTCCTGCGATTCCTGCTGGCGATACTGCTGCATCCCCTGGTGTTCCTGCGCAGCCTCGACGCGCGGCGGGCCTCGGAGCGGTCGGTGATCCTGCTGATCATGCAGTCGCTGGACAACTCGCTGACCTCCTATCCGAGCCGCCGCGGCCTGCTGAAGACCAGGGCGGGCACCGGCGAACCCAATCCGAGCTGGATCCCGCTGGCCCACGACATCGGCCGCCGATTCGGCGCGAAGGTCGACGGCGACACTCACGGGCTGATCATGGACGTGTTCGACATCCCGGCGACCGCGCACTACATCGGCGGCTGTGTCATCGGCGACAGTCCGGACACCGGAGTGGTCGACCCGTATCAGCGCGTCTACGGCCATCCCGGCCTGCACGTGGCCGACGGCTCGGCGGTCACCGCCAATCTCGGCGTCAATCCGTCGCTGACCATCACCGCGCAGTCCGAACGCGCGATGTCGTTCTGGCCCAACAAGAACGAGGCCGACCCGCGCCCGCCGCTCGGCGCCGCCTACACCCGCATCGACCCGGTGCCGCCGAGCCGACCGACCGTCCCGGACACCGCGCCCGGCGCGCTGCGGCTGCCCATCACCCCCGTCGATCCCGCCCTGCGCGCGGACCGCTCGAATCCGACACCCGCCTCCGGATAGCGGGCGAGCCGCACGCGGTGCAGTCACGGCAAATAGACTCGACGCGTGTCAGACAGTGGTATCGACCTACGGACCTACGTTTCCGCCGAGGCGGTCAGGGAGCGCGGGCGGGCGTTGCGGGAGCGGGTTCCGGTCGGGGCTAGCGCGGGCGAGGTCACCGCGCCGGATCGGCCAGGGGTGCTGGAATTCCTCGCCGCCGCGCACGCCGACCGGCTGGCGCATCTGGTGCCGCTGCGGGTCGGGCGGATGATGTCGGGACCGTTCACCTTCTATCGCGGCGCCGCCGGACTGATGGCGGCCGATCTGGCGCACGCGCCGGTGAGCGGGCTCGACGCGCAGATCTGCGGTGACGCGCACGCCGCGAATTTCGGCCTGTACGGCACGCAGAGCGGCGATATCGTCATGGACATCAACGACTTCGACGAGACCGTGGTCGGGCCGTGGGAGTGGGATGTGCGGCGGCTGGCCGCGAGTCTCGTGCTCGCCGGTCGCGAATCCGGCGTCGACGAGGACGCGTGCGCGCGCGCCGCACGCGACGCCGCCACCTCCTACCGGCTCGCCACCGAGAAACTCGCCGACATGCCCTTCCTGAGTTCCTGGTCGGCGCTGCCGGACGAGTCGGTGCTGAGCCTGGCCGCCGCCGAGGATCTGGTCGACGATTTCAAGAAGGCGGCGAAGAAGGCGCGCAAGAACACCAGCGCCAAGGTGGCCGCCAAGTGGACCGAGCACATCGACGACCACGTGACCGGCGTGCGGCGGCACCGATTCGTCAGCGACCCACCGGTTCTGACCGCCGTCGCGGATTCGGTGGCCGATGCCGTGATCGACGGCCTCGAGGGCTACGTCGACACCCTGCGTGAATCGCGGCGCCCGCTGATCACGCGATTCGCGGTGTCCGACATCGCGTTCCGCATTGTCGGCACCGGCAGCGTCGGCCTGCACAGCTATGTCGCGCTGATGCACGGCAACGAAGGCGAGGCACTGGTACTTCAGCTCAAGCAGTCCATACCCTCGGCGCTCGCGCCGTACCTGCCGCCGCAGCCCGCGGTGCACGAGGGCGAACGTATCGTGCGGGGCGCCAGACACGTTCAGGCCGAGACCGACATCCTGCTCGGCTGGACCTCGGTGCGCCTCGGCGAACGGGAACTGCCGTTCATCGTGCGCCAGTTCCGCAATCTGAAGGGTTCCATCGATCCGGCGGCGCTCGAGGCCGAGGACCTCGACGACTACGGCAGACTCGCGGGCGCGCTTCTCGCACGGGCGCATTCGCGTTCCCTCGATCCCCGGCTGACCTCGGCCTATCTCGGCGGCGACGAGGCGTTCGACGACGCGGTGACCGCGTTCGCGGTGCGCTACGCCGACCGCACCGAAGCCGATCACGCCGAGCTGGCGGCCGCGGTGAAGGCCGGGAAGCTGGCGGCCGAACTACCGCAGTGACGCGTGTCCACGGGCGCGGGGCGCCCGATTGCTCGTATCCTGTCCTCTGTCGAGTGACGACGTGAAGGGCGGTCGCGAATGCTCGTGCAGGTGCAGAACCCGACAGGCACGAATGCCGAACGGGCGCTGATCGATTGGTTGAGCGCGTGGAAGGATCCCGGCAGTCCGCACGGGGTGGCCACCCTCAATTGCGGTCTGTCCTATGAGAACACGCTGCATCATTTCGACGCGGTGGTGTGGACGCCGACCAGCTGCGTGGTGATCGAGGCCGAGACCATCGGGGCGCCGCAGGGCGGTGTGCTCGACGTCCCGCTCAACGGGGCGTGGACCATCGACGGTGAACCCGCCGCCTTCGAGGGCAAGGACAAGCGTCCGCCGCTGGACAAGTCACGCGAGCACACCTTCGCGTTGCAGAACTGGCTGGCGGCCAACGGCCTCGGCCAGCGCGCCGTGCACGGCGTCGCGCTGATCGTGCCGTTCCGCGGCACCGAGGTGAAGATCCAGCAGGCGTGGACCGACCCGAGCTTCGATGTCATCCTGGGCAACGATCCCGGCAGGCTGCGGCACTACTTCGAGATGCTCGCCCAGTCGGAGAAGCATCTGTGGACGGCGAACGACGTGGCGGTCGCCTTCCGCAAACTCGACATCCTGGCGTATCTGCCCGCCCCGCAGGATCTGATCGACGAGGGATTCCTCGGTCCGGTCAACGTCGTGCTCTGGCACGGCGGACCGCAGCAGGCGCAGGCCGAGGCCTACGCCGAAGAGCAGGCGCGGGCCGAACGGGAGGCGCGGGGGCCGCTCATCGAAGCGCCCTGGTACAGCCCGTGGAAGCTGTACCCGCGGCGGGCGGGCGAGGTGAGCATGCGGCGCGGCGGCATGCGGGTGGCGCTGATGATCGGCATGGTCATCGGTTTCGCGTGGGTGCTGTGGTTCCTGATCACCGCGCTGCTCACCTACGGTCCCGGATAACGGGATTCGACACGGGCGGATTCAGGAAGGGCGGCGGGCCGGGAATTCGGCGGCGAGTTCGGCGAATACGGCCGTGTTCAGGGCGAAGGCACGCCGTCCTTCGTCCAGCACCCGCCGCAGCTCGAGTTCGTCGACCGTCAATTCGTCGAGCAGCGCACGGTATTCGCGTTTGAATGCCGCCGGGTTGGCGATGTCCTCGAAGACGTAGAACCGCACCCCGTCACCGCGGCGCGGCAGGTCCCACAGTTTCTCGGCGGCGCCTCGGATGACCTGGCCGCCGGACAGGTCGCCGAGATAGCGGGTGTAGTGGTGAGCGATATAGCCCGCAGGCCAGTCCCGGGCGCATTCCTCGATGCGCGCGGCGTAGGCGGCGGTGGCGGGCAGGGCCGCGATATCGGCACGCCACCGCGGGCCGAGCAGGTGGGCGAGGTCGCGTTCCAGCGCGGCGGTCCTCGCCAGTTCCGGACGGATGAACGGCGCGGCGACCGGATCGTTCGCGAGTGCGTCCCAGCGTGATTCGAGCGCGCGGTAGATGAACCACAACTGCGTCGTGTACCGCCGATAGGACGCGATGCCGAGGCCGCCGCCGAGCATATCGGTGATGAACGAGGAGTTCTCCGCCTCGGCGTGCTGTTGTTCGGTGGCCGACCGGATCCGCGTCGAAAAAGGCACCGCTGTATCCGACACGTCCCGTTCACCTCACCATCGCGCGCGGGCGACCACCGATTCGCCCGCCTGACCAGCCGCCCCGACGATACCGGTTTCCGGCTGGTTACGCAGTGGTCGGTTTGTTGGCTCCGCGGCCGCTCCGCGCCCGATTCACGGTCGCCGTTCCTCGCTCGAGCGCACCCCGCGCTGCCCGCCGACGTGCCGGTCACGTTCCGACCTGCCGCGCTCCGCTCCGCCGCGCTCCGCCCTTCCACGGTCGCCGCGACCGTCGTGCTTCCTGGACTCAGGTCGAGCGCCCGACGCGGCGCGGCTGCCGGGGCGCGGCCGGATCTTGACCAGCGACACCACCCGCTTGCTCTTGCGCACGATCGGCTTGCGCAGCGAACCGAAGCGGCGCAGGATGCGCGGGCGCAACTGGGTGCGGTCGAACCATTCGCCGAGGGTGACGCCCGCGGCCAGCGCGCAGCCGACGCCGAAGGCGGCGAGGAGCTGGTTCAACCCGAGCAGCACCTCGTCGCTGAGTACGGCGTAGAGCCCGCGATACACCTTCAGGCCCGGCAGCAGCGGCGTGATGCCCGCGACCGCGACGACCAGCGGCGGCGTCAGGGCGCGCCGGGCCATCAGACCACCGCCGAGACCGACCACCGTGGCCGCGACGCCCGAGGACACCACCGGGCCGAAACCCACCCACTGGACCAGCATGTCGCAGATCAGGCCCGCCGCACCGCCGAGCGCGGCCGCCGCGAGCGCCCGTTTCTCCGCGTAACAGGCCAGTGAGAAGGCCACGGCCGCGACCGCCGCCGACACGATCTTCACCGGCAGGTCGGCGATATCGGGTCCGGCCGTCATCGAGATCGAGGGCACCGTCGCGCCGACCACCTGCGCCAAGCGCAGCGCGAGCACGATGCCCGCGACGATGCCGCCGGTCATCATCACGACCTCGAGCAGGCGCGCCGACGCCGTGATCGGCGCGCCGGTGATGGCGTCCTGCACCGCGCCGACCAGTTGCAACCCACTGAGCAGCACGGTGATCCCGGCCGCGATGATGAGCGTCGGATCGACCTCGAGCCCGAGCGGACCGGCCAGCGTGGACAGCGCGATCGCCGGACTGGCCGCGATCACGCCGCCCGCCATGTGCTGGAAGAAGAACGGCAGACCGTGCCGGTTGAGCATCCGGTTCACCCGGTCGATGAGTGCGGTCGCGCCGAAACTCACCACCGCGACCAGCCAGCCGCCGCCGAGCAGCGCGCCGATGGCGGCGGCGAGCAGCGACCAGGCGAAGGTCGCCGTCCAGCGGTGGTAGGGGTGCGGCGCCTCGACGACGGCGTCGAGCGCGGCGCGCGCGTCCTCCGGCGACACCACCTGCGTGCGGATGCGCCGGGTCAGGCGGTCGACGGCGGCCAGGCGGGTGAAGTCCATGGACCGGTACTGCACGACGCGCATGGTGCTGGCGGGCGGTAGTCGCGGTCCTCGGTCGGCCCAGATGCGGATGGCGTCGTAGGTGACGTCGATATCGCAGCGGGCCAGGCCGTAGGTGGCGGCGATGAATCTGACCTGGGTTGTGGTGTCGATCACGCCGGTTCCCGACGCGAGCACGACCTCGCCGACCCGGACGGCGAGATCGAGGACCTCGGCGACGCGCGCGTCGTCGGTGAGGTCGATGGGTTGCAGGGGCGTCGGCGCGGCCACGATGCTGTCGGCGGTGGCCTGCCGATCGGCGACCAACATGCCGACGGCCTGGGTGACCCCCGGAACCTGCATGGGCTTGCGCTGCCGGAATCGTCGCCGACTCCCGTGGTCGGCCCGCGAAACATTCTCGTCGGTTATCGAGAGTACGTCATGACCCATGATCGCGAACGTAGTCACCTCTTCCGTGCTCACGCATCCGCGGGGGATGTCGTCGGTGCGGCGGTGGGGCTGCGCGACAATGCGCACCCGAGGCGATACCCGTGCGCGCGCCGCCGAAACGGTCCGTGTCACAGGCTGTTTCACAAAGGAAGGCGTCGCACCCGCAACTCTCCCCTCGACCGGCGCCGCAGCCCGGATCACGGGCGGCGTAATCCCGCGACATCAACGGCGAGCGGAACTGCGGCGACTCGAGCAGCCGCAGAATCGGCCGCCATTCGAACACGGCACCCGGCAGCTTCGACGGGCGCACGAAACGAATCACGGCGATACAAGCCACAGACACCAACGGATCAGCACGGATCACAGCGACGCAAACCAACGACACCAGCGACGAGCAGCACCGCAGCGACCACGAGCAGCCGCAGGATCGGCGGCCATTCGAGTGGGGCGCCCGGCAACATCAGCGGGCGCACCAAAGCGAATCACGGCGATACAGCCACGGACACCGACAGATCAGCGCAGATCACGGCGGCGCAAACCAACGACACCAACGGCGAGCAGCACCGCAGCGACCAGGAGCAGCCGCAGGATCGGCGGCCATTCGAGTGGGGCGCCCGGCAACATCAGCGGGCGCACCAAAGCGAATCACGGCGATACAGCCACGGACACCGACAGATCAGCGCAGATCACGGCGGCGCAAACCAACGACACCAACGGCGAGCAGCACCGCAGCGACCAGGAGCAGCCGCAGGATCGGCGGCCATTCGAGTGGGGCGCCCGGCAACATCAGCGGGCGCACCAAAGCGAATCACGGCGATACAGCCACGGACACCGACAGATCAGCGCAGATCACGGCGGCGCAAACCAGCGACACCAGCGGCGAGCAGCGCCGCGGCGACGCCGAGCAGCCACAGGATCGGCGGCCATTCGAGTGGGGCGCCCGGCAACTTCGGCGGGTGTACGAACGGCACCGCGTCGACCAGCCACTGGGGCAGGCCGTCGAGCGCGCCGAGGAAGAAGACGACCACCATGGCGCTGAGCACGCCCCATGCGACCGGGGCGTAGCGCGGCAGCACTCCGTGGAACAGGGTGGCGATGCCGGTCAGCACCCATACCGCGGGGACCTGGACCAGGGCGGCGGCGAGGCTGTCGCCGAGCGCGGCGGCGATGTCGCCGTCCATCGCGCCGTAGACCAGGCCGATGGCGGCGCCGGAGATCAGCAGCAGCACCGCCGACCCGAGCAGCGCGACCGCGAGGTGACCCGCCGCGTAGCGGGTGCGGCTCACCGAACTCGCCAGCACCGTCTCGGCGCGGCCGGTGCTCTCCTCCTCGTGCAGGCGCAGCACCGCCGAGATCGAGTACGCGGCCGCGGCGATGGCGAGGAAGGACAGGGCGAAGGTGATGAACGAGTCCTGCAGCACATCCGACCCGCCCATCCTGGTCACCGCGTCCGCGATGCCCTGACTGTCTTCCAGCATCTGCCCGACGCTGTCGATGGCACCGCCGACCAGCAGTCCGTAGAGCAGGAATCCGATCGACCAGGCCAGTAGCGCACCACGCTGCAATCGCCACGCCAGACCGTTCGCGCCGGACAGTCCGCGCCCGGCGGCGGCAGGCCCCGGACGCTCGGCGAGCAGCCCGGATCCGATATCGCGCCTGTTCAGCAGCAGGTAGGCGGCCACGATCGCGACGGCGGCCAGCCCGTACAGCGGGATCAGCACCCACCAGCGCTCGTCGGCGAAGGGCCGCATATTGATACACCAGCCCAGCGGCGAGAACCAGGACAGCACGCCGTTGCCCGCGTCGCCGACCGCGCGCACCGCGAACGCCGCCCCCAGTGCGCCGAAGGCGACACCGCGCGCGACCCGCGCACCCGCGCTCACCTGCGCGGTCACCGCGGCGACGGCGGCCCACGCCAGGCCGGAGCCGCCGAGGGTCAGGCCGTAGGCGATCGAACCCGCCGCGGGCAGGCCGTCGGCGTGGAGAGCGGCGGCGGCCACGATCGCGACCAACGCGCAGCCCACACCGGTCATGGTGAGGACGGCGGTGAGTCCGGCATAGCGGCCGATGCTGGTCGCGCCGACGAGTTCGGCGCGGCCGGTCTCCTCCTCGACCCTGGTGTGCCGGATGACGGTGAGCACGGTCGCGATGGCGATCAGCGCGTAGAACGGTCCGGCCTTCCACAGGCCGATCGAGCCGGATTCCACACCGAACACCGGGCCGTACATGGCGACCAGCGCGGGCGAGTCGGTGATGGACTTCGCGTAGTCCGCCAGCTTCGCCGGGGTGTCGTAGACCCCGGTGGTGCTGGCCACGTAGAAGGTCGGGAGCAGCCCGAAGGCGAGCACCCACAGCGGTGCGACGATCCGGTCGCGACGCAAGTACAGCCGCAACAACTGGCCGGTGCCCGCGAAATCGGCGGACACCCGCGCAGGCGGCACGGCCCAGCGATCATCGATGGTGGCGGTACTCATGCGCGCACCTTCTCCCCCGACTCGACGTGGTAGTGGCGCAGGAACAGTTCCTCGAGGGTCGGCGGCGCGCTGGTGAGGCTGCGCACACCGGTGTCGCCGAGCACCCGGATCAACTGACCGAGATGTTCGCCGTCCACCTGGCAGCGCAGTGTCGCGCCATCGCGTTGGATGTCGCCGACGCCGGGGATGCGAGTGAGATCGCCGGGGTCGCCGAGCAATTCGGCGGTGATGGCGGTACGCGACAGGTGCCGCATCCCCGACAGCGACCCGCTCTCCACCGTGCGCCCCGCCCTGATGATGGTGACCCGGTCGCACAGCGCCTCGACCTCGGACAGGATGTGGCTGGACAGCAGCACCGTGGTCCCGCGATCGCGCGCCTCCTCGGTGCATTCGCGAAAGACCTGCTCCATCAACGGATCCAGGCCCGAGGTCGGCTCATCGAGCAGCAGCAGGCGCACGTCGGAGGCGAAGGCCGATACCAGCGCGACCTTCTGCCGGTTGCCCTTCGAGTACGTGCGCGCCTTCTTGCGGGGATCGAGGTCGAATCGCTCGATCAGTTCGGCGCGCCGGGCGGTGTCGATGCCGCCGCGCATCCGGGCGAGCAGGTCGATGGTCTCACCGCCCGACAGCGACGGCCACAGCGTGACATCGCCTGGCACATAGGCTATTTCGCGGTGCAGGGCGACCGCGTCGGTCCACGGGTCACGGCCGAACATCCGCACGCGTCCTTCGGTGGCGCGCAGGATGCCCAGAAGTATCCGCAGGGTGGTGGACTTCCCGGCGCCGTTGGGGCCGAGGAATCCGTGGATCTCCCCGTCGGCGACTTCGAGGTCGAGTCCGTCCAACGCGGCGACATGGCCGAATCGTTTTCGGAGGTCGGCGATTTCGATTACCGGTTCGGTGGCTCGGTCGGCCATTTTCGCTCCTCGAGGAAGGCGTCGAGCATTGTGGGGTCGGTCAACATTCCCTGGGTGTAGAGTTCCAGCGCCGGGAAGGTGGTCTCCTCGGCGAGATCTCGAATCACCTTGCGGTAGTTGAGTTTTCCCTCGCGCTGTTGACGCATTTGGATATAGAGGTTCATCGCTCCGACATTGCAGAGCACCAGGTATCGGGCGCGGGCGGCCGGATCGCGGCTGGGTTTGATCCGCCCGGTCGCCACGGCGTGCTGGGTGTATTTCTCGGCGTCGTCGATCATGTGCTCGAGCAGCGATTCGGCCAGCGCGCCGCCCGCTTGGAAGCTGCGCAGCATATAGGCGACCACCGGCGCGTACACCTCGATCTCGGCGAGCGCGTTGATCATGCCGGTCGGCCCCGGCGCGTCGATGGCCTTGGATTTCTCCACCCGGATGATCTCGAGCACCCGCTCGTCACAGGCGGCCCGCAGTCCCTCCTTCGATCCGAAGTGATGGTTCACCAAGCCCGGAGAGACGCCCGCCGCCGTGGCGATGGCGCGGACCCCGACCTGAAATCCGTTTTCGCCGAAAACGTCGATCGCCGCGTCGCGGATGCGGGCGGTGGTCGTGAGGTCCGCCGTGCTCATGACCGCGACGTGAGCGAGGCCGGTCTACGCGAATCGATTAAACGCATGTTCAACATGCTAAACACTTGTTTAACCTCTCCGCAAGGGATGGATCACACTTACCGCGCCACCGGTTTGCCCCACGCCGTGCGGGCTATCGTCGGGGTATGGATACCGGCAGCTCATCGACGGCGGATCAGCTTCGTGCGGCACTCGACGGCCCCTGGCGCGAGGTGCGGGAACAGGCGCGCACCCAACTCGCGGGCCCGGAGTTCGCCGGCGATCCGACCCTGGACTACCGCGCGGCGCGCACCCGCGTACTCGACCAGATGCGCGCCATCGCGAGCATGGGCATCGCCGAACGCGGCTTCCGGCGGGAGAACGGCGGTACCGGCGAACCCGGCGCCGCGGTGACCGGACTGGAGATGCTCGCCTACGCCGACCTTTCGCTGTGGGTGAAGGCGGGCGTGCAGTGGGGCCTGTTCGGCGGGGCGGTGGAGAACCTCGGCACCGAACGCCACCGCGACCACATCCGCGACCTGATGTCACTGGACCTGCTCGGCTGCTTCGCGATGACCGAATCCGGGCACGGCAGCGATGTCGCCAGCGTCGAGACCACCGCCACCTACGATTCGGCCACCGAGGAGTTCGTGATCCACTCCCCGACGCCGTCTGCGCGCAAGGACTACATCGGCGGCGCGGCCGAGCACGCCAGGATGGCCGCGGTCTTCGCCCAGCTGATCACCGGCGGCGAGAACCGAGGGGTGCACTGTCTGCTCGTGCCGATCCGCGACGAGCACGGCGCGGATCTACCGGGTGTCACCACCTCCGACGACGGACTCAAGGGCGGGCTGCCCGGCGTCGACAACGGGCGCATCGTGTTCGACCACGTGCGTGTCCCGCGCGAGAACCTGCTCAACCGCTACGCCGACGTGGCGCCCGACGGCACCTACAGCTCCGAGATCGAGAATCCGAGTCGCCGCTTCTTCACCACCCTCGGCACGCTGGTGCGCGGCCGGGTCAGCGTGGGCGGCGCGGCGGCGGCGGGCGCGCGTGTCGCGCTCAGCATCGCGGTCCGCTACGCGCTGAAGCGGCGCCAGTTCTCCGATCCCGACACCGGCGCCGAAACCGTGCTCCTGGACTACCGCAGCCACCAGCGCAGGCTGCTGCCCCTGCTCGCGCGCTCCTACGCGCTGGCCTTCGCGCAGAACGACCTGGTGCGCCGCATGCATCTGATCCAGACCGGCCAGAACCTCGATCCCGAGGCGCAGCGGGCGCTGGAGAAGCGGGCCGCGGGCCTGAAGGTGGCCCAGACGCGGCACGCCACCCGCGCCATCCAGGAATGCCGCGAGGCGTGCGGCGGCGCGGGCTACCTCACCGAGAACCGCCTGGTCACCCTGAAGGCCGACACCGACGTGTTCACCACCTTCGAAGGCGACAACGTGGTACTCACCCAGTTGGTCGCCAAGGAGTTGCTGACCTCCTACGCCGACGAGATCCGCGACCTCGACGCACTCGGCTGGGTGCGTTTCGCCGCGACCATGGCGGGCGATGTGGTGCGCAAGCGCTCCGGCGTGCGCCAGATGATCCAGACCATGCGCGACCGCAACGACGAATCCGTCGACGAGGCCGACCTGTCCCGCCGTTCGGTGCAGCTGCAGTTGTTCGCCGACCGGGAGGACTACCTGGTCCGCACCGCCGCGCACCGGCTGCGGGCGCGCGCCGAGGAGACCGGCCCGTTCGAGGCGTTCAACAACGCGCAGGACCACATCCTGGCCGCGGGCACCGCGCATATCGACCGGCTGGTGCTCGAGGCGTTCATCGACGGCATCGGCGATATCGAGGATCCCGAGGCCCGCGCGCTGGCGAGCGACGTGTGCGACCTGTTCGTCTACACCCTGCTAGAGGAGAACTCGGCCTGGTTCATCATGCACCGGTTCATCTCGGTGGAACGGGCCAAGGCGGTCCGCCGCGGGGTGAACGAACTGGTCGACCGGCTGCGCCCGCACGCGCTCACCCTGGTTGAGGCCATGGGCGTACCCGAATCCATGCTGCGCGCGGCGCTGCTGGACGACGCGAGCGTCTACGAACGCCACGGCACCCCGGAAACCGAGGGCGGGCCGACCGCCACCGAGGACGAACTCGCGACCGTGGTCGAGGAACAGCGGGAGAGCGTGCCCCGCTGAACCTGTCGCGGCCCTCGCCTGCCCGCCGCCACCGGTTCAGTACGCGCCCTCGCCGCGGGCGACAGCGCCGATGGTCTTGGCGATGAGCAACAGGTCGAGCACCATCGACCAGTTCTCGACGTAGGACAGGTCGAGCCGGACCGAATCCTCCAGCGACAGATCGGAACGCCCGCTGACCTGCCACAATCCGGTGACTCCCGGCTTCACGAGCAGACGGCGGCGCATCTCGCCGTCGTAGGAGTCGACCTCGCGCTGCACCTGCGGGCGCGGCCCGACCACGCTCATCTCCCCGCGCACCACGTTCAGGAACTGCGGCAGTTCGTCGAGGCTGAACTTGCGGATGATCCGCCCGACCGGGGTGACGCGCGGATCGTCCTTCATCTTGAAGAACACCGGGTTGCCGCCGTTGCGTTCGATGAGGGCCGCCACGTGACGGTCCGCGTCGGTGTACATGCTGCGGAACTTGATCATGCGGAAGGGTTTGCCGCCGCGGCCGATGCGTTCGGACAGGTAGAACACCGGCCCAGGACTGGTGACCTTGACCGCCACCGCGATGACGAGCAGCGCGGGCAGGATCGCGAGCAGCACCGTCAGCGAGAAACAGATGTCGAAGACCGCCTTGCCGGTGGATTTGGCGCGGTCGTATTGCGGTTTGGCGATGTGCAGCATCGGCATGCCCGCCACCAGCCGGTTGGTGAGCCTGGCGCCAGAGATGTCGACCACGCCGGGGGCGACGATGAGGTCGACGCCGAGCGGGTCGAGTTCCCATGCCATGCGGCGCAATTCGGCGGGGCCGAGGTTGTCGGTGGTGGTGACGGCCACGGTGTCGGCGCCGCTGCGGCGCACCGCCTCGACCACCGAGCGGTCGTCGCCGACCACCGAGATCGTGCGCCCCGACGCCTGCACGCCGTGGCCGACGCTGCCCGGAATGCCGTCCGGGACGCAGACGCCGACCACCCGGTAGCCGGATTTCGGATCGCGGGAGAACGCGGTCGCCATGGCCTGCGCCGCCTCGGGCGCGCCGACCACGAGGACCGCCGTGAGGAATTCGCCGCGTTCGTGTCGGCGGCCGCGCGCGTGCAGCCGCCAGCACAGCCTGCTGAGCATCAGCCCCAGCAGTCCGAGCGGCAGGGCGATGGCCAGATACCCCCTGGCGAACTCGATCTGGAAGATCAGCGCGACGATGGCGAGCACCCCGAACAGCCGCAGCGTCGCCGATACCAGCCGCCGGTATTCCTCGCTGCCGGTGCCGACCACCTGGGGCGAGCGGGTGCTGCCGACGACGAGCAAGGTCATCCATGCCCCGATCAGCAGGCCGGAGACGACGGCGTAGCCGACCTCGTAGGACATCGACCAGGCCAGCGGCGGCGCGGCCGGGCCGCCGAAGCGGATGATCTGCGCCGAGAACACCGCGACGGTGATCACCGCGAAATCGGTGACCTCGAGCCGTTTGACGTAGTCGGCCTGCCAGCGTTCGCGTGGCGAACGCGGCTCGTCGGGCGCCTGTGCGGCGGCCTCCGGCTCCTCGCCGTCGGAGAGCTCGTAGCTCATGAACACCTGCTTCCCCCTGGAGAGAATCTGTCGCCCCCGATCCGCGTCGACCGGTCACCCGAGGCACATGTGGTGGTCGCCACGGATGATCGGTCGATCGGCGTCCGCAGGGAGATTGTTACAGACCACGAGATGACCCACATATCCGTCGTTCGGTGTCATCCACCACCCGCGTCGGTAGCCGAAGATTCGCCGAAACGCGTGGTGTGCCATAGCCATAGCACATTACATCGCGGGTGCGATGGCGCAAATGGGACATCTCATGACCGGAACCGGCTCCCATACCGCACATCTCACCGACAGGCGAGATAGCCGATCGAATGCCGAATGCCCCACCCCACGCCCGCGTGTCCGAAAACAGCCAGCGCGCACCCGATTTCACCGGGTGCGTCGGATACTAAGATGTAACGCGGGCGCGGGTCCGCTCGACGTCAAGGCCAAGCCGGATCCGCAACGGCCGACGGGCGATTCCTCCCCCGCTGATCGACACGAGAGACGGCAACCGATGAAGGTCGTATCGCCCTACCGCGGGCGCCCGCGCGACAGAACCGACGACATGCGCCCGCGATCCGCGCCGATGTCCGGCCCGCATTCGCTCGTTCGCCGCGCGGGCTCAGCCGCGACGGCCCTGCCAGACAATGCGCAGCAGGTGCTCCCAGCTCCCCGCCGCCGCGTCGCGCGGCGAGATCGCGGTCAGTGGCAGCGGCCATTCGATGCCGAGATCGGCGTCGTCGTGCGCCACCGCGATATCCTCGGCGGGATCGTGCGGGCGGTCGATCCGGTAGCACACGTCCGCGGTCGCGGTCAGCGCCTGGAAGCCGTGCAGGAATCCGGGCGGCACGTACAGGTGCCGGAATTCGATGTCGTCGAGCCGGAACGCCTGCGTGCGGCCGAAGGTCGGCGATCCGGGCCTGATGTCGACGAGGACATCGTGCACCGCGCCGTTGGCGCAACGCACCAGCTTCGCCTCGCCGCGTCCGGAACGGCCGTGCATGCCGCGGATCACCCCGCGCGCGGAACGGGACTGGGAATCCTGGACGAAGGACGCGCTCGCGCCGGGCACGCCGAGCCGCTCGTCGAATATCTCCGCGTCGAAGGTCCTGGTGAACAGTCCGCGGTCGTCATGGAAAGGCCGAGGAATCAGCTCGAGAACATCGGCGAGCTCGGTCTGCTCGATACGCACCGCGACATCCTGTCATGACGGCAGCACCGCCGCCACGCACGGATTCCGCGCTCGAATCCGATCCGCGCCCGTGCCGGGGAACGGAGGTCGCGCCCCTGCCCTGATCTTCCAGGCCCTGCCACCGCGAGTCCGAATGGGCGACCCGAATTCGCCGCACCGCAACATTGCGGTAATCGGGTCAGCACCACGCGGTTGATAGGAACATGCACTGCGTTTTTCCGATCACCATCACATTCCGTCACCCGCACCGGGATATCGGCGGAATGTGCCGAAGTAGAAAGAACATCTGATGAGGGCTACCCACGGGCTCCTGACGCGGAGCGCGCGCGGCGCACGAATCCTCGCCATCTCCTCGATCCTCGCCGCGAGCCTCGCGCTCGGCGGCGGACCGGCGAGCGCGGCGGTGGACAGCAGCAACAGCGTGGTCGACAGCACAGGTCGCGCGGTCGAGGCCGTCCAGGCCGACACCAGGATCGATTTCGTGCCGCCGCTGGACGGGAATCCGCTGTCCCGGGAATGGTTCCACGACGGCACCGCGGCCTACAAGGTCACCGGACCCGACGCCGAGAACTGGCGCGGGCGCGTCACCATCGGCTATCAGGTCGGCTATCCGGCCACCGTCGGCGGACGCATCCGCTTCGAGTACTCGACGCCGGGACTCGGGGTCGAACTCGGCGGCTCCAACGGCGGACTGCTGAAGATCGACAGCCTGATCCCCAAGGCCGGCGTGGAACTCGACGTCGGCTTCGGGCCCGGCATCCAGACCTTCGAATGCGCGGCGGGCGATATCTCGGGTCCGGAGGGGTTCATTCGCCTCGCGGGCTTCCACGGTTCGGTCACCGGCGTGCTCGGCGCGACCAATATCCGCCCGTTCGTCCGCATCGTCAGCGCGGGCGGTGACACCGTGATCACCTACGGCAAACCCTGGACCATCTGAGGTCGCCGCACGTGGCCGTCCGGATCCACCGCAGCGGATCCGGACGGCAGCAACCCTTTTCGAGTCATCGGACGATGAGCGCCGAGGGCTGGTACTCCCGGATGGTGTGTGCGATGGCGTCGGCGGAGGCCCGCAGATCGGCGGTGTCGATGCGATAGGGATCGAAGCGACGCGCGACGACGGTGAGCCTGCCGTACCGGCCGCCCGCGATGTGGATCAACTCGATCTCCGACCAGTCGAACGCGGTCACCAGCCCGCCGTGCCAGTGGGTGAGCCCCTCGGGGGTGATCACCAGGCGCGGCGTGGTGCGCCAGATCTCCCGCGCCGCCCACAGCCCGACCGCGCCGACGGCGCACCACATCAGGCCGAGCACCACGCCGAATTCGACGCCGGAACGGTCCGCGCGCGACACCTCGCTGCCGACCGAGAGCAGCGCCGACACCACCACCGCGACACCGGCGCCGCCGAACAGGAAGCCCGCGGCCAGACACAGCCAGGTATCGAGCAGCGCCGACGGCGACTGTCGATAGGTTGTCGACGACATGGGAACCACCGTCGTGTCGAAGACCGAGATCAACACGGTAAGTGTACGGCCGTTGTTCAGGATATGGTGGGTGCGCGAACGCGGCGCGCATGGGAAAGTCGGCCTATGAGCGAGCGCAGCCGTATCACCGGCGTCATCATCGGACTCCTGACCCTCGCCCTCCTCACCACCTCCTGCTCCGGCCGCGACGACGATTCCGGCTCGGCGCCCGTTTCGCCCCCCGGCCCGGTCCCGCTGGTGTCGACCAACGATCTCACCGGGGCGAATCCGGACGAGATACACCTGTTCGGATTCAACGACCTGCACGGCAATCTGCAACCGCCGCAGGGGTCGACCGGCAAGATCGCCGGACACGACGCGGGCGGAGCGGTGTACCTGGCCACCCACATGGCCAGGTTGAAGGCCGCATACCCGGCGAGCGCGGTCCTGGCCGCGGGCGACAACATCGGGGCAAGCCCGCTGGTATCGGGCCTGTTCCACGACGAACCAACCGTCACGTTCATGAACTCGCTCGGCGTCGCGGCCTCGGCCGTCGGCAATCACGAATTCGACGACGGCGTCATCGAATTGACCCGCATGCAGCAGGGCGGATGTTCGTTCGAGGGCTGCTCGCCCGGCGCGCCGTTCACCGGCGCGGCCTTCCCGTACCTGGCCGCCAATGTCACCGACGCGGCGGGCAAACAGCCCCCGGGGTTGCGGGCCTGGACCATGCTCGAGGTCGGGGGACGCAAGATCGGCGTGGTCGGCACGGTGACGCCGGACACCGTGAACATCGTGTTCCCCGAAGGCATTCGCGGCTACAGTTTCGGCGACGACGTGGCCGCCGTCAACGCCTACGTGCCGGAGATGAAGGCGGCGGGCGCGCAGGCGATCGTGGCGCTGGTACACGACGGCGGCTCGCAGCGCGCGGCCACCCCCGACTACAACGGCTGCGAGAACATCAGCCGCGAGGTCACCGACCTGGCGGGACGCACCGATCCCGCGGTCCGCGCGATCGTCACCGGGCACACCCACCAGCCCTACGTGTGCTCGATCGACGGCAAGGTGGTCACCCAGGCCGCCTCCTACGGCAGGCTCATCACCGACATCACACTGCGTTTCGGCGCGGACGGCGTCAAAGCCTCGGCGGTGAACCGAGTCGTGACCCGCGAGGTCACCCCGGACGCGCCGACCGCCGCCCTCATCGACTTCTTCACCACCCAGGCAGCGCCGCGCGCGGGCCGGGTGGTCGGCGCGGCCGAGGCCACCCTGCCGCAGACTCCGCTGCCCTCCGGTGAGTCGCCGCTGGGCAATGTGATCGCCGACGCGATGTTGACCGTCACCGCGCAGCCCGCGTCGGCGGTCGCGGCGTTCATGAATCCGGGCGGAGTCCGCTCCGACCTGAAACCCGGCGCGATCACCTTCGGCGACATCTTCACGGTGCAGCCCTTCGGCAATCAGGTGGTGACGGTCACCCTCACCGGTCAGCAGATCATGCGACTGCTGGAACAGCAGTGGGACAACGCGAGCAAACCCACGGTGCTCTCCCCCGCCGGAATCAGCTACAGCTACACCGAATCCGCGCCGAAGGATCGCAAGATCGTCGCCGACAGCGTGCGCATCGGCGGGCAGCCGTTGAATCCGGTGGCGACCTATCGCATCACCACCAACAGTTTCCTGGCCTCAGGCGGCGACGGATTCTCGGTGTTCGCCGAAGGCACCGACAAAACGGTCGGGCCGATGGATCTCGACGCCTTCGAATCCTTCCTGAACGCCCGTCCCCCGGTCCAGGCGCCGCAGCCGCGCGTCGAGAAGAAGTAGGTCACCGGGTGTCGATCGGGTCCATGTCCGCGAACGCCGCCGGGTCGACGCTCGCGCGCTCGTACCGGCCGGTCCGCGACTCATCGATGCGCGACCTGTCGATGCGCGATCGATTCTTCGACCGCAGGCGGTGAACCGGCTCCGGGCGGCTCGCACCGCCCACGCGGCCGAGTTGCGGGCACGGTCGGTTCGTCGCCGAATCAGTCTGGCCGAGTGTATGTTCCGGCAATGTGCCGACGGATCGACCGAGCGCCTCGATCCGTCGGCACAGACACTCGCTCAGAGCAGCGCCGCCGCGAACGACACCGCCGGACCGATGGACCACCCGTAGATCACGTGTGCCTCGGGCACGAACCCGCCGCCGCAGATCGCGTCGCCACCGGTGCAATAGTTGCCCGTTCGCCCGGCATACGGTCCGGCCACCCCCTGCCCCACCGCGCGCAGCGGATCACCGAACAGCAGTACCGCGGCGATCCGATCCGCGAGATACGGTGGCAGCGGGTGGATTCCGGGCGCAGCGGTCAACAACGGGGTGCCGAGCGCACCGTGCACCACCACCGCGCCCTGCGAATAGCCGACGAGGACGAACCGCTGCTCCGGGCAGGCCGCCGCCTGCGCCTCGAGGTGCCCCGCGAGATCGGCGATACCGGCGCTCACCGAGGACGGGAAGTCCGTACTCGCCGGATAGCGCACCGCGTAGACCGTAGAGTCGACCGGAATCCCTTGTGCCAGAGCATCATAGAGCCGGTCACCGACGACCGCGCCGAGCGCCCCCGGTTCCTCGGTGCCGCGCGCCACCGCCACGTCCACCGTGGCGCACGCCCCGGCCCACGCCGTCGCACCGACACTCGTCACACCCGCGATCAAGACCAGTACCGCGAATGTCCTTACCGGACGCCATCTCTGCCGAATTGTCATGGTGATCACCCACTCACGCCGTTGTGAGACGCCGGATGGCGCTCGCCACGACGAGCGTCACCCGGCTATATCCGCGAAGGTAAGAACACCGAGAAGCGCCGTCAAGCAACGCGACCGAAGCGAAACCGGCCCATGGCGCAATCGTTGTGCGCGGACATCACTCCGAAAGTTCGTCGCGCCGGGAAGGATTCGCTACCCGGTCGGGTCATGCGGTATCGCCGAGCGAATTGCCGCACCGGGGACATGACCCGCGTCCTCGAGCGACTCCCCGATGCAACGGACGATCCACGAAACCATCGACCACGACATCACGCACGGCAACCCGGCAGCAGTGGGATCCGCGACATTTCCGCAGCGGGCGAACGCGCGGTCCGCGAACCCGGCCGACATCCGGGAGCACGATCCCGAGGGAGAGCGAAGCCGACTACCATCGGCGCGGGAACCGGGGCGACGACTGGTTCGAACGTCAGCGAACCTCGACCGTGCGCCTGAACACCGAGGAGGCGAGGCGGTCATGCGATTGGTCTTACACGGCGTCGAAAGCGGCAAGTATCCGAACCTGCGGACGCACATCCCGGACGATCCCGAGGTGTTCGACGACTTCGTGCAGGTGCTGATCGGCCGCAAACCCGGCAAGGGCGGCGACGGCTTCACGCTGCGCGTCGCCACGCCCGCGGGTCTCGCGGCGAGCGGCGAACCCGAACTGATCGCGCAGTCTCCGCTGCTGGTGATACGACGGTTCGACTACGACACGCTGTGGAGTTGGCTCGAACGCACCGTCGCCGCGTGCGAGGCTCCGACCTGGGACGAGAGCGTCGAGCGATTGCGGCGCCACTTCCGCTGGGAGTTCGACTACGCACGGAAGTGATGACGGAACCGGACAATCGGCGGTGCGCCGCCGCCGTATCGACGCGCCGACCAATATCGTGCTGACCGAGAGCACCGCCGCCACGGACCCGACCACCGACCGCGAAGGACGACCATGACCGATCCCACCTCCGAGTCCGCGACACGGGCCGCCGCGGGCGACAAGCTCGAGGTGATCGAGGCCGACACCGCCGCCGAGGCCACCACCGGGACCGAACCCACTGCCGACGTCGCCGCCGCCGAGACCGCCGCCGCCGAGACCGCCGCCGCCGAGACCGAGGTCGCCGCCGCCGGGTCCGACGCCGCCCCCGCATCCGCCCCCGACGCCGCCACCACCGAGACCATCCCCGAGGCCGCGGTGGCCGCAGCCGCTATTACCGACGCCGACGCCGACACCGCCGATGTCATCGTGATCGGGGCCGGGCTGGCGGGCCTCGTCGCGGCCTACGAGCTCACCAAGGCAGGCCGTACGGTCCACCTGCTCGACCAGGAGAACCGCGCCAACCTCGGCGGCCAGGCGTTCTGGTCGCTGGGCGGCCTGTTCATGGTCGACAGCCCCGAACAGCGTCGTCTCGGCATCAAGGATTCGTACGATCTGGCGATTCAGGACTGGTTCGGGTCGGCGGGCTTCGATCGCGACGACGAGGACCACTGGGCGCGGCAGTGGGCCACCGCCTACGTCCGCTTCGCCACCGCCGAGAAGCGGGATTATCTACGCGCCCTCGGCCTACGCGTCACGCCGCTGGTCGGTTGGGCCGAGCGCGGCGGCGGCCTGGCCGACGGGCACGGCAATTCGGTGCCGCGTTTCCATCTCACCTGGGGCACCGGCCCCGAGGTGGTCAGGGTGTTCGCCGAGCCGGTGCTCGACGCCGAACGCCGCGGCCTCGCGCGCTTCTCGTTCCGGCACCGGGTGGACGATCTGATCGTCGAGGACGGCGCGGTCGTCGGCGTCGCGGGCAGTGTGCTCGAGGACACCGACGCCGAACGCGGTGTCGCCACCTCGCGCACCGTGGTCGGGGAGTTCCGGTTGCGGGCGCGGGCGGTCGTGGTCACCTCGGGTGGCATCGGTCACAATCACGAGCTGATCCGCCGCAACTGGCCGACCGACCGGCTCGGCCCGTGCCCGCGGACGCTCATCAGCGGCGTGCCCGCCCACGTGGACGGCCGCATGCTCGGCATCGCGGAGCGGGCGGGCGGGGCGATCGTGAACCGCGACCGGATGTGGCACTACACCGAGGGCATCAACAACTGGAACCCGATCTGGCCCGACCACGCGATCCGCATCATTCCCGGCCCGTCCTCGCTGTGGCTGGACGCGAACGGCCTGCGCATGCCCGCGCCGTGCTTCCCCGGTTTCGACACCAACACCACCATGAAGGCGATCCTGGCCACCGGATACGACTATTCGTGGTTCGTCCTCACCCAGTCGATCATCGAGAAGGAGTTCGCGCTGTCGGGTTCGGAGCAGAATCCCGACATCACCGGCAAGGATCTCGGGCTCACCCTGCGCAGCCGGGTCGCGAAGGGCGCGCCGGGACCGGTGGAGGCGTTCAAGCGGCACGGCGTCGATTTCGTGGTCGCGGACTCGCTGCGGGAGCTGGTCGACGGCATGAACAAGATCGCGCGCGGGCCGGAACTGGACTACGGAACGGTCGAACGCCAGATCATCGCCAGGGACCGGGAGATCGGCAACAAGTACAGCAAGGACAGCCAGCTCATGGCGATCACCAACGCGCGCCGCTACTTCGGCGACAAGGCGGGCCGGGTCGCCACACCGCATCGCCTGCTCGATCCCGCGCACGGCCCGCTGATCGCGGTGCGGCTCAACATCCTCACCCGCAAGACGCTGGGCGGACTCCAGACCGATCTGGACTCGCAGGTGGTGCGTCCCGACGGCAGCCGATTCCCCGGCTTGTACGCGGCGGGCGAGGTGGCGGGCTTCGGCGGCGGCGGCGTGCACGGCTACAACGCGCTGGAGGGCACCTTCCTCGGCGGCTGCATCTTCTCCGGCCGTGCGGCGGGCCGTGCGCTCGCGGCGCGCCTGAGTTCGTAGCGACCGGCCCGTTCGCTCCCGATCCGACCCGGCCGCGTGCGTTCGCGGCCGGGGAGTAGAGTCCGAATGATGTCGCGCACGCGCATCATTCGCATCGCCACTCGGTCTAGCCCGATGGCGGTGGCACAGGCCGAACACGTCGCCTCGCTGCTCGCCGGATTCGGCGTGGACAGCGAACTCGTCAAGGTGACCACCGCCGGTGACCGCTGGATGGGTGATCTGTCGCAGCTCGGCGGCAAGGGCGCCTTCGTCAAGGAACTCGACCGCGCCCTGCTCGCCGACGAGGCCGACCTCGCGGTGCACTGCCTCAAGGACATCCCGGGCGATATCCCGGTGCCGGAGGGCCTCGCCTTCTCCGGATACCTGCCGCGCGACGACGTCCACGACGCGATCATCACCCGAACGGGCGCGCCGCTGCGGGAATTGCCGCCCGGCACCACCGTTGGCACCAGTTCGGTGCGCCGCGCCGCCCAGTTGCGCCTGCATCATCCGCACCTGTCGGTGAAACCGTTGCGCGGCAACGTCAACACGCGTCTGGCCCGGCTCGAAGAGGGCTACGTCGACGTGCTGATCGCGGCGGTCTCCGGGCTGCACCGGGTCGGCCAGCAGCACCGGATCACCGAGACCTTGGATCTGGACGTCATGCTGCCGCCCATCGGCGCGGGCGTCATCGTGCTCGAATGCCGCAAGGACGACGCCGAACTGCTCGAGCTCGGCGCGCGGATGGACGACCCGGCCACCCACCGCACCGCCGACGCGGAACGGGCCATGCTGCACGCCCTGCAAGGGCACTGCAACTCCCCCATCGCGGGCTACGCGACCACCGATGCCACCGGGCGCCTCACCCTGCACGGCAAGGTGTTCGATCTGGACGGCACCCGGTGGCTCGATGCCCAGCACTGGGGTGTTCCGGAGGATCCGCAGGCCCTCGGCTTCTTCGTCGGCGCCGATCTGTTGCGCCAGGGCGCGCGGGCGTTGATCGACGCCATCCCGCACTGAGTGCGCGGAGTCACACCGGCGACGCGCGCTGGTCAGGCGTCGGTGGTCGAGCGTCCGCCTGTCCGCTGCTCATCGGCGGCATGCAATAGCTCACGCGTATAGCGTTCGGCCAGCAACGGCACGAAGTTGTCGAAGTTGGCGTGGTCGGCGATGTGGTCGTAGGCGGCATGTAGTAAGTCGTTGACGACGTTCTCGCGAGCCACGCCCGCGAACTCCTCGGTGAGGCGGTCCGCCGCCGCGCGCAGGGCGAGCTGCTGGTCCAGGGTCAGGTCGGAATACTGTCGGTCGGAATCGACCGGGCTGTCGGTCACGATATCTCCTCGAACGTGCCGGATGGTTGCTCGTCGGCGGTGCGGGTCGGTCCCGCACCCGCTCACCGGATACCCACTTCGCCACCGCTCACCCGGGCGACCACACACCAGGACAAGACTAGAACACGTTCTTGTGCGGCCCCGAACCGCATGCGATTCTGTGCGGATGGACCTCGCCGCCGTGGAAGCCATCCGCCGATTGAAGTATCGATATTTCCGAACCTTGGACCTCAAACTCTGGGACGAATTCGGACAGACCTTGACCGAGGACGCCTCGGGTCGATACGGCACCCACGCCATGGGCGAACCCCTGATCTTCGACGGCAGAGCCGCGATCACCGCCTTCATGCGCGACAACCTCGGCCCGTCCGTCGTGACCGTGCACATCGCCAACCACCCCGAGATCGAGGTGCACGGCGACAACGCTACGGGCTCATGGGCTTTCGAGGACACCGTCATCGCCACCGAATACGGTGTGCTGATCCGGGGCGCGGGCTACTACACCGACCGCTATCGCCGCGACGCGGACGGGCGGTGGCGCATCGCCGAAACCGGCTACCGCCGTATCTACGAATCCTCACAGGCACTCTCGGATACGCCGAGTCACACCTTGCTGAGCAACATGTGGGCAGCGCGCTGAGCAACATGTGGGCGGAGCGCCGAGCAACATGCGGGTGACCAACACGCCGTGACACGCCGACGAGAATTGTGAAACGACACTGCCCCGCGGTGCGATATTTGTCATACCCTTATCGACCTGTTGCGGCCGTGACGATTACACGCAATAGTGACCTCTTGCGCCGTACACGGAAGGGTCGAGGAATGGTACTCAGGTCTATCGCGGTCACCCTGGCCGCGGTCGGGCTCACAGTTCTCGCGCCGAACGCCTCGGCCGAACTCGCCGCTCCCCGCGCCTACATCCCGGTGGTGAGCGACGGAACGGTCCTCGTGGTCGACACCGCGGCCGACCGCGTCGTGCAGCGCATCGACGGCGTCGGCAGGTACTCCTCGGCGGTCACCCCATCCCGCGACGGTTCGAAACTCTATGTGCAAGCGTTCAATCCGCCGCTCATCGGCGAAGACGACATCGCCGTCATCGACCGCGCCACCGACACGGTCAGCGCGCGCGTCCCGATCACCGGCACCGACGGACCGGCCCAGCCGATCACCGATCCGGTGCGCGACCAGATCTACATCCTCACCGCCCGCCCTTCCATCGACGTGGTGAGCACCCGCACCGACACCCTGCTGCGTTCGATGCCGTTGCCGTCCATCCCGTTCGCGGCCGCCATCGCCCCCGACGGCAGCAAGCTGTACGCGATCTTCGCCGACTCCACCGCCGCCGCCTTCGACCCGGAATCCGGATTCCAGCTCGGCGGTCGCATCCAGATCGACGGCTCACTGCCCTACGCCGCCGCCGTCTCCCCCGACGGGCACACCCTGTACTCGGTGAACGCGCTCGGCGACAACGTCTCGGTGATCGACACCGTCGCCTGGCGCCGCACCGGCGCGATCTCCTTCGGCGCGGGCAGCGCGCCCGTGGCGGGCACGGTCAGCCCCGACGGCGACAAACTCGTGGTCGCGACCCTCGGCGCGAACGCCGTGCAGGTCATCGACATGACCACCAACGCGATCGTCGGCAAGGTCCCCGTCGACGCTCCGGTCTCGGTCGGTTTCACCGCCGACGGCGCGAAGATGTACGTCGGCAGCCTCGGACAGCAACCGGGCATCCTCGCCCCCATCGCGGCCAAGGGTTTCGACAGCACGGTCCTGCCCGCCTTCCTCCAGTCGCAATCCCGCCCCGGCGCCCTGATCCCCTTCTCCGCCACCGATTTCACCCCCGCGGGCGCACCGATCGGCACCGGAACCGGCCCCGGATTCGGCGCTTACCCGCGCTAGTTCCCACGCCGCACGCCGGAGGATCTCAGGCAGAGGTCAGACAGAAGGGGTGGCCTGCCGGATCCAGGAGTACCCGCCAGCGTCCGTCGCCCGGCTGATGGTCCGGTTTGATCGCTCCGAGTTCCAGTGCCAGCGCCTCCATCGCATCGAGGTCGTCGGCTCGGAAATCCAGATGGAACTGTTGCGGCACGTCCTGACCCGGCCACCGCGGAGCCCGGTATCCGTCGACCCGCTGGAATCCCAGATCACAGCCGGAACCGTTCGTCAGAGCGACGAACTCGTCCGTGCCGAAGAGCTCGCGCATCCCGGTCAGCGCACCGTAGAAGCCCGCAAGTGTTCGCGGGTCGGCACAGTCCATGGTCACCCCTCGCAGTTCAGCGCCTGGCAAACGTTCGCTCCTTCATCTCCACGAGCCGCCGCTGCACGCGAACGCCGGTCACCGCCACACCATACGTGCCGCACCCACTGCGGCAGTAGCGGTTTTCCCTCCTGCCGGATCGGGCTCGCCGCGACGGCGTCGGATACCCGTGCGCGACCACGTGACCTGGCACAAAAGGGCCAGTTCCTCGGCGCAGGCGCTGGACGATGGCCGCTGTCGACTTCCATGCTGGATTCATGGGCTTCTCCACATCATCCACCCGTGCGCTGTCCTCGCTCGCGCCGAGTGAATTCGTCACCGAGACCACGTATCTGAACACCGCGTCGTTCGGCCTGCCCGCCGCGAGCACATTGGTCGAGCTCGATGCCGCCACTGCGCGGTGGGCGGCGGGGCGAGGCGGGGCGACGATGGCCGACGAGCACGTCGAACCGTTGCGGGAAGCGTTCGCGCGGTTGATCGTCGGTGCGTCGGCCGACGATATCGGGATCGGGAATACGGCGGCGGGGATGCTCGGGCCGGTGGTGGCGGCGCTGCCACCGGGGGCCGAGGTGCTGATTCCGGAGGGCGAGTTCACCTCGGTGTCACTGCCTTTCGTGCACCGAGGAGATCTGACGGTACGTTTCGCGCCGCTGCACCAGCTGGCCGAAGAGGTGCGGCCGGAGACGGCACTGGTGGCGCTCAGCGTGGTGCAGTCGGCCGACGGGCGGGTCACCGATCTGTCGGCGCTGCGGGCCGCGACCCGCGCCGCCGACGCCGAGCTTCTGGTCGACGCCACCCAGGCCGCGGGGTGGTTGCCGCTGCGTTTCGCCGACGCCGACTACTGGGTGTGCGCGACCTTCAAATGGTTGATCGGCGCACGCAGCGTCGCCTTCTTCGCGGTGTCACCCGAACGCGCCCACCGGATCCGGCCAGTGTCGCCGGGTTGGTACGCGACCGAGGATCGGTGGTCGCAGCTGTATCATCCCGGGGCACTGGCAGATTCGGCCCGCCGATTCGACACCACCCCGGACTGGTCGGGAGTGGTCACGGCGAGATCGGGTCTGCGCCTGATCGAAGACCTGACCGTCGACGCGATCCACGCGCACGATCTCGCACTGGCCGAGCGTTTCCGCACCGGCCTGACCGACCTCGGACACACACCGGTGCCGGGCGATTCGGCGATCGTGTCGGTACCGGGCACTATCGAGGCCGAGGAGCGACTGCGGGCAGCGGATATCGTCGCAGCCGCCCGCGGCGGCGCACTGCGTTTCGCCTTCCACCTCTACAACAGCGCCGACGACGTCGACCGCGCACTTCGGGTGCTCGGGGCGCGGGTGTCACCGATACCGCGCCGGGGGTGCTGGACTCGCGGATCTAGCCGACACCGCGTTGGGCGGGGGCGGTGATGAGGGGGATGTCGAGGGCCGTGAGGATGCCGGGGCGGGCGGCGACCACGGCGGGGATGGCGTTGACGATGCGCATGCCGGTGGCGACCAGGGTGGCGACGTTGTGGTCGCCGCGTGGGCTGGAGGTGACCAGGTCGAGGGCGTAGCCGGGGTCGCCGGTGATCTCCACGCGGTAGGAGCCCTCGGGGTGGGCGGGTTGCGGCCATTCGGGGCACAGGTCGGGGCGCAGGCGGGTGATGTGCTCGACCGCGGTGACCACCCGGTCGCCGACCATGCCGCGCACCTCGAATCGCAGTGCGGCGGCGGTGCCTTCGGCGATGCGGCCGGTCGCGATGTCGAAGGATTCGGGGGCGGGCACTCGTTCGTAGACCTCGGTGACCTGGTCGAGGGTGACCCCGATCCCGGCCGCGAGCTGGCGCACCGCACCGCCCCAGGCCAGCGAAAGCACACCCGGCTGCAACAGCATCGGCACCTCGTCCAGCGGGCCGCCGAATCCCATGATGTCGAACATGACGGCGCGGTTGTCGTAGCTGGCGTAGTCGACGATCTCCAGGCAGCGCACCTGGTCGACGCGCAGGCAGGTGCCCGTCAGCGCGAGCGGCAGCAGGTCGTTGGCGAATCCGGGATCGATGCCGTTGACCCACAGCGACGCGCCACCCGCCTCGGCGGCCGCGCGCACCGGCCCGAGCAGGTCCTCCGGCAGCACGCCGAACGGGTATTGGAAGAAGACCGGCGCGCACGCCACCACATTGATGCCCGCGCTCAGCAGACGCTTCAGGTCCTCGATCGCCTCCATGAGCCGGTTGTCGGTCATCGAGCAGTACACGACGCAGTCCGGCCGCGCGGCCAGGATCGCGTCCGCGTCCTCGGTGGCGACGACGCCGACCGGATCGACACCGGCCAGTTCACCGGCGTCGCGGCCCGCCTTGGCCGGACCGGACACCCACACGCCCGCCAGTTCCAGCTCGGGATGCGCGATCACCCCCGCGAGCGCGTGCTTGCCGACATTGCCGGTGCCCCACTGCACCACGCGAAGAGTCATGCCAGGTCTCCGATCGGGAGGTCGAGGTTGGGGGCGACGAGTCCGCCGTCGGGTTCGAGCACCTTGCCCGTGAGGTACTTGCCCGCGGGCGAGACGAGATAGAGGGCGGCGGCCGCGATGTCCTCGGGTTCGCCGAGCGCGCCGAGCGGAGTCTTGGATTCGAGTTCGGTGCGCATCGCGTCGTTGCTCGCGACGATCTCGAGCGCCGAAGTGCGAATCGAGCCGGGGGCGATGGCGTTGACCCGGATGCGTGGATTCAGGTCGAGGGCGGCGAGCCGGGTGTAGTGCGCGAGCGCTGCTTTCGCGGTGCCGTAGGCGGCGAACGCTCGACCGGGCAGGCGACCCATGGTGGAGGTGATGTTCACGATCGAACCGCCGCCAGCGGTGGCGAGGATGTGCGGGACCGCCGCGCGCACCAGCGCGTGCGCGGTGCCGACATTGAAGTCGAAGGCGTCGGCCATGGCTTTCGGGGTGGTGTCGAGCAGCGGGCACGGCATGGCGCCGCCGACATTGTTGACCACGATGTCGAGCCTGCCGAACCGTTCGACGGCGACGTCGGCCAGACTCGCGACGGTGTCGACATCGCCGAGGTCGGCGGCGACCGTGTGGGCGGTGCGGCCGACAGCGGCCACTTGTGCGGCGACCTCGTCGAGCTGGGCGGCGGTGCGAGCCGCGATCACCACGTCGGCGCCCGCTTCGGCGAAGGCGACGGCGATGGCGCGGCCCAGACCGCGACCCGCGCCGGTGACGACGGCTACTTTGTCGTCGATACGAAATCTGTCCAGGATCATGCGCTCCACCCATCCCGGCGACGAATATTCGACACCGCATGTCGTATATTCGGCATCGTAGGAGTGCGCACCGAGCAAGCACAAGGGGTCGCAGCCAATGGGCCACAGCACGACGGGACACAGTCGCACGGGCGACACCGACTCGAAGGACGGCCGATCGGATCACGAGCGGTCCGACGATGGTCGAGGCGTTCACGGTCGGATAGAGCCCGGCCGACCGAACTACGACCGGGTCGAGCACAGCCGAACCGACCACGATCGACCGGACCACGACCGGGTCGATCACGGTCGAGCCGATTACCGCCGATTAGATGACGATCGGATAGATGACGATCGGATAGATGACGGTCGAGCAGATCACGGCCGAGCCGACCGTGATCAGCTGGAGCACAGCCGAACCGACCACGCCGAGACCGACCACAGCTGGACGGATCGGGGCCAGGCTGGTCACGGTCGAAGCGGTCTCGGGACTACAGCGCGTGGCCGCACGGACACGGCCGAGGTCGACCGCTCCCCTTCGCCACCGACCCGGCGGGTCGTGGAGATCGTGCAACTGCTGGCCACTGCGACCGAACCGCTCTCGGTCGCGAGCGTCGCCGACCGCCTCGACATCGCGCGCGCGACCGCGACGGCGATCCTGGCGGAACTCGACTCGGCGGGCTGGGTGGTGCGCGTCCCCCGTCGCGGCTACCGACTCCGCAGCGCACTCACCGGGCTGACCGGAACGCCGCTGCCCGCGAGCGTCGGCGACATCCTGACCGCGCTCACCACCCGCACCGGCTGCGGCGCGACCCTGAGCCGCATCGCACCGGATCGGCTCACCGTGCTCGAAGTCCGCCACGGACCCGATCGCGTGGTGCCCGGCATCCCGGTCGGCCACCGCATTCCGCTGCGCTTCCCGGCGGGGGCAGGTGTCATGCCGTGGCGGGTGGCCGCCGAACAGAACGCCTGGCTGGCCGCGGCCGCGGAATCCGATCGGCGCGGGGCGGGCGCCTTGTTGAATCTGGTCCGAGCACGGGGTGTGGCGGTGTTCCGTCCGCGCGCCGACGACACCGGCATGGTCGATCTACTCGTGGATCTGCTCGGGTCGGCGGGAACCGAACTGCTGCAATCGAATCTGCGGAATCGAGCGCTGCTGCAACTGGCGGAACTCACCGCGCGCCCTTACACCGCCGCCGAACTCGATTCCGACGAAGTACTGCCGCTGAGCTATCTCGCCGCACCGGTTTTCGACGCGAGCGGATCGGCCGCCTACGAGGTGCAACTCGGTCCGTTGCGCAGCTCGACGACCAGATCCGAACGCGACGGCTTCATCGCAGCGACCCGCGCGGCAGCCGAATCCCTCACGGCCGCAGGGATATCGGGCACCGCCCAGGCGTAACTCTCAGGTATGACTCCAAATAGGCACGGCGCGTTCCTCCGGCACCGCCCAGCGCCGGTCGAACAGCCAGACCATGCCATCGCCCGCGGCGGCCATCCGGAAGGCGAGCGCCTCACCGAAGACCGCACCGAGTCCACGCGCGTCGGTCTTGCCCATCTCGAGGTAGACGACTTGCGTGGCGCGGGCCAGCCGGGCACGCACCCGGTCGGGACCCGGCCCGATGGCCGCGGGCAGCCGGTCCGAGAGCACCTCGGCGATGTCGTTCTCCGCCGCCGCGCCGGTCACCGCCCTGATCTGTAGATGCGGCCCGGCAGGCTTCCACCGCACTTCGATCTCGGCGCCGTGGCGCTCGATCCGAAGATTGGGGGTCGCCGTCTCCAGGGCGCGCGCGGCCTCTTCGTCGGTGTCGAAGACCGCTTCCGCGAGGGGCCGCAGATCCACGGCCGCCAATTCCTCGCGCATATCCTTCACATCGAGTTCGATGCGACTTTCGCAGTACACGCTGATCCACTCCGCCACGGGCACACCGTACCCCGCGGCGCACACCGGCACCGTTTTCGTGACATAGTCGTATATCACTATCGCCCAACGGAATTCATCGGATGAGCGGTGCATCTGCACGTACGTTCGGACTGCGGGAACAGGTGCGGACAGCCCTCGCGAACCCGGTGACCTGGCGAAATCCAGCCTTCGACGTCGAATTCGATATTGCTACGGATATCGCGCGTCACGACCGGAACGGCGTGGCGATCGGCGCGTCGTGCCGTGAAGAATTACGGTCCAGGGGGCTTGACAATCGCTCCGCGAGAATCCGCCCGGTTCGTACCATTCGGCGCCGGCGGCGCGACGCCCGCGAACACGGAAGCAACCAGTGTCTCATCCCGACGTCCGCGCCGCCACGGGGACCGCCGGGCAACCCACACGGCGAATACGCGAAAGTCGCCACGCTTGTATACGGCGACGGAAACCGTGGAGCGACAACGGGTAGTAACGCGCCGAACCACCGAAAACCGTTCCAGTACAAACAGATCGCGACTACCCACGAGGCCGGGGAGTGCGTAGTCGGTGACATCTCCGGTCACCACATCGGGTATCCGCGCGATGTGGGCCTCGCGGCGACAGCTCACCGTCGAGGATCTCGCACTAACCCCCGGGATCCGACCCACTCGCACACCGCGTCGATCCGCGCGATCCCGAGGACGCGGGGCGCCTGCTCGCTTACCGCGGGCGCACTCGGTCGGTCTCGGGCGACGCCGGGCGAGTGATCGCGCGCACCATGTCCGCGACCAGCCCCCTGGTCTGTTCCACATCGGCCGCACCCAGCGCGGGGGCGGCGACCACGACCCGCATCACCCCGAGTCCGAGCAGCAGCGCGCCGACCATTTCCGCGCGCAGAGCGGCGTCGGATCCACCGAGGCGTTCGGCGAATTCCCGCAGGTAGTCCTCGCACAGTCGGCTGCGCAGCTGGTCGCGGACGGATTGCAGGCCCGAGGAGCGCAACATCGCCAACAACGGATGTTCGCCGCCGAATTCGGGCCATTCGTCGAAGACCACTTCGCGCAGCAGTTCGTCGGCGATGTGCACGACGGGGCGGTGCGGGTCGGCGTGCGCGGCGCGCGGGATCTCCACCCGCATGGCCTCGGCGTAGAGCTTTTCCTTCGCGCCGAAGTAGCGGAACAGCAGCGCCGGGTCGACGCCGACGTCGGCGGCGATATCGCGCACCTTGGTGGCCTCGAATCCGTTGCGGGCGAATCGGATGCGCGCGGCATCGAGCAGTGCGGCGCGGGTCGCGACCCGGTCGCGGCGGCGCGGTGGGGCGTCGGTCATCCTGTCACCCTAAGTCATCAGTTGTTGACTTGTCGTGCGCGGCGTTCCTAACGTCTCCCCCATCCGGCCGCGCAGCCCGCGGCGACATTCCGGAAGCGTTCCAGGAGAGGCGATTCACCATGCGCACCTACGTGATCACCGGCGGCACCGACGGCATCGGCAAGGGCCTCGGCCTGCGCCTGCTCGCCCGCGGCGACCGGGTCTTCGCCGTCGCGAGCGGCGCCGAGAAGGGCGCGGCCTTCCTGCGCGATGCCGAGGCGATCGACGCCGGGGAACGCGCGCACTTCCTGCGCGCGGACCTGAGCACCCTCGCAGGCATGCGGGCGGTCCCGCAGCGGGTCGGCGAACACAGCGACACCGTGGACGGACTCGTCTTCGGCGCTCAACGCTTCCGTCCGCGCCGCGAGGAAACCGTCGACGGCTTCGAATTCACCTTCGCGCTCGGCTATTTGAGCCGCTACGTCCTCGGACACGCGTTCGTCCCCGCGCTGGAGCGGGCCGCGGCGCCGGTGATCATGAGTGTCGCCGGTTCCGGCGGCCTGCCCGGCACCATCTTCTGGGACGACCCGCAACTGCGGTCCGGCTATCGCGGTATGCGGGCGGCCATGCAGGCTTCACGCTGCATCGACCTGCTCGGCGTGCGGTTCCCGCACCGCCACCCCGGCGCACGCACCCGCTATGTGCTCTACAACCCGCTGTTCACCCGCACCGCGATGGCCGATCCGCTGCCGACCGTGCCGCGCCTGATCAGCAAGGCCGCCGCGACCCTCTTCGCCCAGCCGGTGTCCGAGGCCGTCGTGCCCATTCTCCGACTCGTGGACGAGCCGCCTGCCGAAGCCGTCAGCGCCTTCCGCCGACGCACGCCGATCCCGTTGACCGGCAGGAACTTCGACCCCGAGTCCGCGAGCAGACTGGACGCGCTCACCGCGACACTGCTCGGCGAACCGCGGGTTTGACGCGAATCCTCGCCTTCCCGAAATCGTGGTCGCGTGCGAAGATTCGGGGTTGTTCGAGCGTCGAGACACGGCGCGAACCGGACGCCCACGGAGGGAACCGATGTCGACACTCACGCTGACCAGCGACAACTTCGCAGAGATCGTCAACCGCAACGCGATCGTGCTCGTCGACTGGTGGGCGGGCTGGTGCGGACCGTGCCGTCAGTTCGCGCCGGTTTACGAGGCGTCCTCGAACGAGCACCCCGAGATCGTGTACGGCAAAGTCGACACCGAGGCCGAACCGGAACTGACGGCCATGGCCCAGGTCGACCGCTTCCCCACCCTGATGGCGTTCCGCGAGGGCATCATCGTCTTCTCCCAGCCGGGATTCCTGCACGCCGCCGCCTTGGAGGAGGTCGTACAGCACATCCGCTGGCTCGACATGGACGCCGTGCGCGCCGCCGCCGAACAGTCCGACTCGGGCGCGCGGGACTCGGTCCCCGCGCATATCGATGCGGCGACGGCGGCGGTACCGGCCGCACGCGTACTCGCGGGGCCTGCGACCGGACCGGTCACCTACGGCTGGCCGGGTTTGTGAGGCGCGCTCACCCTTCGCGGTCGTCGGACTCACGATCGGCGGATCCACGGCCTGCGGATTCGCGATCGTCGTACTCGCGGCCGACGGACTCGTAGGTTTCGGGATCGAGGGCAAGCAGCGCGTCCAGGCGCGCGAAGGGATCACCTGCGTCGAAATCGGCCGATTCCCAGTCGGTCGACCCGGCCCGCTCGGCCGCGATACGCCGCACATCGGGCTCCAGCGCGCTCGACTCCACCGTCTCCGCACCGCTCGATTCGAAGGCAGCGGGATCAACGGCAAGCAGCGCGTCCAAGCGCGCGAAGGGGTCCGAGGTGTCGCATGCGGCGTTGTCGAGCATGGCAGCGTCCGAACCGGACCGCTCGTGTCGACCGGTCGGGAGCATTCCGGTGGGTGTGGATCGCTCGATCTCGCCCAACTCGGCGGACCTTCCCGAGTCGGCGAACTCCGTCACGCTCGGTGTCTCGGCATCCGCGAGCAGCGCGTCGGCACGGGTGAGCGCATCGTCGAGCGCGCCCGTCATGAGTTCAACCACATCGAATCCGTCCAGCAGATCGGCGAGTTCGCCGCGCACGGCTTCCAGTTCGGCAACGGCGGGATCGACCCGTGACCAGACCACCCGCTCGCACCACCACGGGTCGCGATCGATCCAGGCGAAGAGGATGTCGCGCAGCATGATCGCGTCACCGGTGTAGAGCTCGAATTCGTCGGCGTCGGGGCCGCAGCGGTGGGTGAGCCGGAACATCTCGCCGGGCAGTAGGCGCGCCGTGATCCACTCGTCCGGACCGCGCGCCACCTCGAGATGCGGCTCGCGCCGTGCCGCGCCGTCGAACAACTCGTCCAGTACCGGTTCGGTCAGCGCGGGCAGTTCGGATCCGTCCTCGGTGCGGATCCGGATACCGGATTCCTCGCTCACCGCGACCAGTGTGCCGCATCGACCACACCGCCTGCGCGGCGACCGATGAATGGCGGCTCCGAATACCGTCCGATCGGGTGGGGACCACGACGAGAGGACAACTGTGACCGAAACCGAGATCCGCGAGCAGATCGCGGCGCAACGCGGTGAACTGGCCGATCTGCTCGACGAGCTCGACGCGCGGGATTGGGCGGCGCCGAGCCTGTGCGAGGGCTGGCGGGTCAGGGAGGTGCTCGCCCACATGACCATGCCGTTCCGGCTGTCCACACCACGTTTCGTACTCGACATGATCACCGCGCGCGGCAATTTCGACCGCATGGCCGATCGCGCGGCCCGCCGCGACACCTCGACCCGCACCGACGCCGAACTGCTGGCATGCCTGCGCGAGAACGCCGACCATCCGTGGAAACCGCCGGGCGGCGGTTTCGCGGGCGCGCTGAGTCACGATGTCATCCACGGGCTCGACATCACCGTCGCCCTCGGCATCGACCGGGTGGTGCCGCCCGAACGAATGCGCCACGTTCTCGACGCGAATTCCGCGCGCAGTGTCCGATACTTCGGCGTCGATCTGCGCGGCGTCGAATTGCGGGCCGACGACATCGACTGGACCTACGGCTCCGGGGCGCCGCTGACGGGTCGCGCTCAGGATCTGCTGCTCGTGCTCTGCGGTCGCCGCCTGCCGCCCGGTCACCTGCGCGGCGCGGCGGCGTGGCGGTTCACCAGGGAGGCCTGAATCCGCCCCGGCCGCCGGGAAATTCGGAGGAGTTCGACGCGGCGTCCGACTACCCTCACAACGGTGACCTGGACGGCTCCGCGGGTCGAGCGAGGTCCGGCGCCCACGCTCGGCGACGAACGCACCCTGCTGCGCGGCTGGCTCGATCACCATCGGGCGACGTTGCTGTCGAAATGCGCCGGGCTCGACGCCGACCAGCTGCGGTCGCGTCCGGTGCCACCTTCGCGATTGAGCCTGCTGGGGTTGGTCCGCCACCTCGCCGAATGCGAGCGCGGCTGGTTCCGCATCGCCGCGGCGGGTGTGCGGCTGGACTATGTCTACTGTTCGGAAGCGGATCCGGACGCCGACTTCGACAATGTCGACGCCGCCGAACCGGAGGCGGATCTCACGCGCTATCGCGAGGAGATCGCCGCCGCCGATCGCGCGATGGAAGGACTGGCACTCGATCACATCTTCGTCTTCGCCGACCGCTCCTACACCGTGCGCTGGGTCTATCTGCACATGATCGAGGAGTACGCGCGCCACAACGGCCACGCCGATCTGCTGCGCGAACGCATCGACGGCGTCACCGGTCGCTGAGCGCCCCGAACCGGGGATCTACCCGCGGTTTCGCCACGAACTCCGGCGATGGGCTGGATGATGGGCCGCAGTGGCGCACGCGCGCCGTCCGAGTTCGTGACCGCTCCGTCCCACCGTACGGAAGGAACGAAGATGCTCGCTCGCACTCGCTTGGCCGCCGCACTGACCGGCTCCGCCGCCGCCCTCGTGTGCACCGCAGGCCCCGCGGCCGCCGCCGACACCGTCGACATCATCGGCGCGACCCTGACCGCGGTCGCCGCCGCCTACACCTGCGACGCCGCCGCGGGCGCCGTCGCGATCAAGGCCATGGCCGGTGATCCGTCCGCCGACCACGCGGCAGCACTCGGCGTCGGCGACCCCATCACCTGCGACGGCACCGAGAAGACCGCAACCATCACCCTCACCGCCGCCCCCGGCGAGGCGCCGTTGGCCGCTGGCGCTCTGGTACAGATCCGGGTCGCGCTGGTCGACCGAGCCGACATCGTCGTCGCAGGCCAAGCCAAGGTCTTCCCACTCCAAGGCTGAACGCCCACCCGCCTCATCTCGGTGCACCCGCAACCTCCACCGCCCGGTATCCAGCAATGCGCCTCCTCCCAAGCCCCACCCCACCCCAAGGGAGCGAGTCCGACGAGCAACAATTCGCAGCCACCTCAAACCCAAACACCACCAGCGGTACCCAGCAAGTCTCCTTCCAAGCCCCCACCCATCCCCGACGGGCACACCCAAAACCCGCAACATCCCCACCAACCCAGCCCCGTCGGGAGCGAGCCCGACGAGCGACGGTTCACGCCCGTCCCACGCCCCAGCGGTCGAGACGATGCGACGCAGGAGCAAGTATCGACCGCTGGGACGCGAGACCCCCAGGGCCGCGAACCCGCGGCGCCGAAGGCGACGCCAATAAACACAGCCCGCAGGCGAGTGGTATTCGAGTCCACCGCGTCGAGTTCGAATTCCAGCAGGAATCGGGCGAACAGGTGACCGCCACGCAGGGCGAGTCGACGCGGCGGTTCGGCGACGTCGAGGACGAATCCGGCGGGAACGGTGCGCGGATCAGCCGGGTCGCGACACACGACCCGCAGCAGTGCCGCCCAGACCCGCTCCCGGTCGACGGCGACAGACCTGGCATGCTCATCGATATAGGGCAACCGCTCCATATAGAAGGAACGTACTAGTACATGGCGCCTCCCCGCAAGCACGACACCGACGCGATCCTCGACGCGGCACGCACCCTAGTCCTCGAAGCGGGACCGCGCGCCGCGAGCGTCGCCGCCATCGCCGCCGCCAGCGGCGCCCCCGTCGGCACCCTCTACCACCGCTTCGGCAATCGCGACGGCGTGCTCACCGCGGTCTGGCTACGCGCGCTCGAACGCTTCCAAACCCTCGCCATGGCAGCCGCCACCGCTAACGACGACGCGCTCGAAGCGGGCGTCGCGATGGCATGCGCGAGCATCGAATTCGGCCGCCGCACCCCCGACGACGCCCGACTCCTGCTCGACCTGCGTCCGCGCGACCTGATCGACGCGGGCTCCGACAGCGAACTGGAACGCACCCGCGCCCGCATGAACGAGCCGCTCTACGACCAACTGCGCCGCGTCACCGCCGACCTGTGCGGGCGAGCGGGCGAACGCGAACTCGAGGCCGTGAGCCGAGCCGTCATCGACCTCCCGTACGCGGCGCTGCGCAGGCACGCCGCCGCACTACCCGACTGGCTCGACGCCGACCTCGCCACCGCCGCCCGCACCCTGCTCGAATCCTGCCGCCGCTGACCTATCGGCCACCACCAGGGCGGAGGCAGTTCATCGGGTCCGCCGACGCTGCCCGACCGGCTCGCCGCCGCCCGCACCCGGCTCGAATCCTGCCGCTCAGCTATCGGCCACCACAAGAGCGGGGGTCAACTCGTCGAGGCCATCGATGACGTGGGTGGCCAGCGTGCGAGCTTCCGGGTCGAGCGGATATTCCGGGCGCGGCGCCGCGATCACCCGCATACCGGCCGCGTGCGCGGCGCGAAGTCCGTTGCTGGAATCCTCCACCGCGGCGCAATCGGCAGCGTTCCTACGCAGCGCTCGCGCGACCGTGAGGTACACGTCGGGCGCGGGTTTGCCGCGCTCGACCTGCTCGGTGGACAACGTCACATCGAAGAATTCGATGAGGCCGGTGCGGCCGAGCACAGTGTCGATGAGCGCGCGCGGCGACGAACTGGCCAGCCCGAGCGGCCAATTCTGGCTCATCCGCTGCACGGCGTCCACCGCCCCCGCCAGCAACGGCACCGCACGGTCGTAATGCGCGGCCATCCGCTCGATCACCTCACGCGCCACCTGCTCCGCGGACCCGCCGACACCGAGCCCATCGGCGTCACGGTCCGCACTGAGATACCGCGACCACTCCCCCGTACTCATACCCATCAGCCGCTTCTGCGTATCCGGCAGCCACCGCCCGCCCTTCTCCGCCACATAGTCGCGACGCACCTGCTCCCACACGGGCTCGGAATCGATCAGCACACCGTCCATATCGAAGACGACCGCCGTGATACGCATCGGTACAACGCCTTTCGCAGGCCGCGGGCTCGCGCGGCGTCCGATGCGGGCCGGCTGTCGCACCGACGCCGCGGGGGAGGTTCGCACACTCTGGTGGCGCGACGGATATCCAGCGTAGGTCACGGCGCACGCACGGTGTGACCGGTACGACGGGTACCGCGCTGGGGCATTCGACCGGCTACCGATAACTTGTTTCATATGAGTGAAGAGCAGAGCGGCGCCGCGCTACCCAGCGAGGAGCATCACGAGGGCGGCTTTCGGCCGACTCTGACCGATATCGTGGAGGCACAACGCTCGGCCGACACCTCGCGCGGCGGGCCGCATCTGGGGCCGCTGGTCGAGCAGATCCGTACGCTCATGGACCGAGCCCGGCTGCTGTCACCCTCCGACGATCTGGCTCTCGAAGCCATCGCGGCGCTGGAGAAGCTCAATGACCGGCTCACCGAGGGCGTTGTCGAGGAATGGGCGGCGCCTGCCTGGAGCAGGCACGATCTGCCCGCACGTGGCAATGTCACGCTACCGCCCTACACCCTCGAGAAGGTGCACCGCGACGGCGTGCTGAGTTCGGTGACCTTCCGCACCTTCCACCTCGGCGGCAATGCCGCGGCGCACGGCGGGCACATCGCGCTCGCCTTCGACGACCTCATGGGCATGGCGGCGGCGGTGCGTGCGGGCGCGGTCACCAGGACGGCGTCGCTGACCGTCGACTACCGGGCCATTACGCCGCTGGACAAGCCGCTGGCCCTGCGTTCGTGGGCCGAGCGGCAGGAGGGCCGCAAGGTCTTCGTGCGCGCCACCCTGCACGACGGCGAAACCCTGTGCGCCGAGGCCAACGGGCTGTTCATCGTGCTGAAGGTCGGCCAGCAGTAGCAGGTCAGCTGCCGGGGAAGTGCACGTCCCGGTAAGCGCCGAAACGCGCGTCGACCCGGTCGGCGGTGAGCCCGAAATCGTCGAGGGTGTACTTGTGCGCGGGCCGCGCGGCTCCCGTGGTGCTCTCGGAATGCATGGCGGTCATCGCCGCGCGCGCCCGTTCGTCGAAGGGCATGTCGAAGTCGCGGTAGATGCCTTCCACGGTGCCGATCGGGTCGGCGACGAAATCGTCGTAGTACACGTCGCGGAAGCGGGACGGATCGTGGCGCTGTCGGTCGGCGAGGAACCGCTCGGCTCCCCGCGCCCACAGGTCCAATTGTTCGGCGCCGAGGGTCGCGCCGCGGAACTTCTCCGACCAGCCCTGCGACGCCTTCTCGTTCAGGCTGCACACCGAGGCGATGATGGTGCGCGGGTCGCGGTGCATCTGGATGATCAGCGCGTCCGGATACACCTCGAAGATCGCGTCGAGGGCGAACAGGTGGCTCGGGTTCTTGAGCACCCAGCGCCGCCCCGCGTCGGGAAGGCCGATCAGCTGGAGGTTGCGGCGATGCCTGCGGTAGGCGTCGGTCCAGTCCTGTTCGCGCAGCCATTTCGAATAGCCGGGCACGTAGGCCAGGCATTCGTAGGACACCGACATGGCCGACTGCCGCAGCAACTGCCAGCACTCCTCGACCTGATCCGCCGAAATATGGTGCACCCCCATGAATTCCGGATTCTCGACGTGGTGTTTGGCGAAGGCGGCCTCGATCCGCTGGTAGACGGGATTCGCCGCCCAGGTCTCGCGCGGCGGACGCGGCTGCGGCATCTCGGTGAGCCACATCTCGAGACCTTGGTGCGCCGGGTCGGCGTTGAGCAGCCGGTGCACGGCCGTGGTGCCCGAGCGCGGCAGCCCGGTCACGAATACCGGCCGCTCGATCGCGACCTGCGCGTATTCCGGATTCGCGCGCCACGCCGCTTCGCTGAGCAGCCGCGCGACCAGCGCGCCGCGCAGGAAGGCGCGGTTGACCTTGTTCCCGAACGGCGTCAGCGCCGCGTCCTCGGCGTAGGAATCGAGCAGGACTCCGAGTCCTTCGCGGTATCCGGGATCGCCGAAATCGTCGAGGCCGACCACCTTGGTGGCCGAGGCGTGCAGGTCGTCGACCGTGCCGACGTCGTCTCTTCCGATCATGTCCGACATCTCTCCCGTGCTCAATGGTGGTATTCGCCGCAGTTGACGTCGAGGCAGGCGCCGGTGATCGCCCGCGCCATGGCGGAGGCGAAAAACACTACGGCGTCGGCGATCTCGTCGGGTTCGGGCAGCCTGCGCAGGTCTATGGTCGAAGCGGTCTCCGCGTACACCTGCTCGGAGGTGACGCCGCGCTGCTCGGCCAGGAAGTTGAAGTACCACTTCAAGTTGTCGGCCCAGATATAGCCGGGAGCAACGGAATTGACGCGGATGCCTTTGGGACCCAATTCGGTGGCGAGGCTCTGCGCGAGGGCGAGCAGACCGGATTTGGCCATCTTGTAGGGCCCGAAGGTGCGCCGCGAATGCCGCAGCACCGCCGAGTTGATCATCACCACCGATCCGGCGGTCTCGGTCAGCGCGGGCACGAACAGGCGCGTGAGGCGCAGGGCGGCAAGGACATTGGTTTCGAATCCGGCCCGCACCTGATCCAGTTCGACCTCGGCGAGATCGGTGATCGGCGGAATCGCGAAGGCATTGTTCACCAGCGTGTCCACGCGCCCGAAGGCCTCGGTCGCGGTGGCGACCAGATTCCGCACCGCCGCTTCGTCATCGATATCGGTGGGCACCACCACCGCGCGCCTCCCGAGTTTCTCGATCTCCTCGGCGACTTCGAGCAGCCGCGATTCGGTGCGCGCGGCCAACACCAGATCCGCGCCCGCCTCCGCGCTGCGCACCGCTATGGCGCGACCGAGTCCCGGTCCTACGCCCGAGACCACGACGACCTTGTCCGACAACAACATCAGCCGAGCATCCTTTCCGCGACGGCAACCTGCCTGGCGGCGATGCGCGCCTGCCACTCCTTCGGCGACACCCGCGCCTGCTCGTAGAACGGCAGGCGGTCGGGCAGTTCGTCGACCGCGACGATCTCGACGGTCGGCCCGTCCTTCGGTCCCATCTCGCGCGAGAGCCGCTGCCAGCGGAACTGGAGGTAGCCGCGGTCGTGCCCGGTGCGCTCGATCCAGTTGGCGAGTCCCGGATCGCGTTCGCTGACGACCAGCCGGATCATGCCGTCCTCGTCCACCCGCGCCTGATCGGCGGTCAGGCTGGTCTGGTGGTTGATGTAGTCCAGCGAGACATACCACATGCTGCCGAGCTGGAAGCCCTGGTAGGGCGCGTCGGATTCGGGCACGGTGATGATCATGGCCTGGTCGTCGGCGAGGTCGTAGTGGCCGACCGAGGAGTACTGGGTGGACAGTCCGCCGGGGGTCCGGCGCGGCTCGGTGAGGGTGTTGACCGGCAGATTCAGGTAGAACCACTTCGGAAAGGCCAGGAAGGTGTTCAGGCGTGAGGTGAGCATGCGGGCCGCGACCGCGTAGCGCTTGGCCATCAGGTCCTTGGTCAGCGGCGGCGGGGCATCGCCGATGCTGTCGACCCGCTGGATGCGGATCATGCCCGCCTTCTCGGTGGACCAGTCGCTGTGCACTTCCCGCACCACCAGCATCGCGGCGTCGGCGCCGAGCTGGACGTAGCCGGGGCGGGCGCGTTCGGGGCCGAAGCGGATCTCGTAGCTGCCGTCGGCGGCGATATCGAGGGCGCGGTCGTCGAAGGCGGTGAGGCTGTCGGGCACGTCGACCGGGGAGTAGTCGCCGTTGAGCACCTGGAAGCTGAGGTCGCGAGTACTGCCGCGCCTGCCGGTGACCACGTATTCGGCGTCGGGGCGCAGGTAGGAGTGGAAGTACAGGGTGTCCGGATTGTCGAGGCCCATCTTGGTGTACGGACCGGTGGACTGGACGAAGAACGGGAAGTCGCGCTCGTAGGCCCACGCCATCTGGATCGACGCGCGAATGCTGCCCGCGAGGTAGTCGTAGCCCTCGGTCAGATCCTGTTCGGTCTCGACATGCGGCGCCTCGGCGATGATCTGCTCCGCGGCGGCGATCGCCTCGGCGAACGGTTCGGTAAGCAAAAGACTCTCCCGATGGTCCATATATGTACCGATCTGGTACATTACGATGCGAGAAATATTAGAACTTGTTCTAGGAGTGGTCAATGACAGTCACCACGGCGGCGACTTCGGGCGTCGCGCGCAGATCCGCGCCGACCGCGCGTGTGGTGCAGATACTGGACTTCCTGGTCGAACAGCGCGGCAAGCGGTTCGGGCTGTCGGAACTGGCCCGCGAACTCGACCTCGCCAAGCCGACCTGCCTGGGCATACTCACCGAACTCACGGCGGCGGGCTACCTGATCCGCGATCCGGCCAACCTCACCTACGGACTCGGCCCCGCGCTCATCGCCGCGGGCCGGGTCGCGCAGGACAGCGTCGCGATCTCCGCGATCGCGCGGGTCGAACTCGAGCGGCTCAGCGAGCGTTATCGGACCACCTGCACCGCGTCGGCGCTGCTCGGCGAGCGGATCGCGGTCCTGGAGAGCACCGGCCCCGGCATGGTGAAGGTCGGCGCCTCCTACACCTTCGCGCCGCCGGTCGGGCTGATGTACGTGCTCTGGGACACCGACGCGGCCTTCGACGCCTGGCTGGCGACCCCGCCGACGGTCCCGCTGAACCAGGACGAGACGCGCCTGCGCCGCATCGTCGCCGACTGCCGTGAGCGCGGCTATCTGGTGGAGAGCCTGACCGCGGCGGGCAGGCGCCTCTACGCCGTTCTCGCCGGCGTCGCGGCCCGCGACATCCCCGACGAGCTGCGCGAACTCGTCGGCGAACTGGTGTCGAGCCTGGGTGAGCGGGTCTACCTCGGCAGCGACCTGCGGCCACGCAAGGAACATCCGGTGAGCCTGCTCGCCGCACCGACCTACGATGCCGACGGCAGGCAGAACATGGTGCTCACCATGTATGTCGGCCGCTCCATCACCGGGGCCGAGATCGAGCGCCGCGGCCGGGCGCTGGCCGCGGCGGCGGACGCCGTCACCGCGGCATCGGGTGGGCGTCACCCCGTTGACCAATGACCTGAACGTGTTCTAGTTTTATGAGGTGAGCCAGTACGCGAAGTCGACGGCGAACACCTACGAGCTGACGCATCTCGGCGCGCTCGAGGCCGAGTCGGCACACATATTCCGGGAAGTGGCGGCCACTTTCGAACGTCCCGTCCTGCTGTTCTCCGGCGGGAAGGACTCGGTGGTCATGCTGCACCTCGCGGCCAAGGCGTTCTGGCCCGCGCCGCCGCCGTTCCCGGTGCTGCACATAGACACCGGGCACAATTTCGACGAGATCATCGCCTACCGCGACGCCACCGTCGAGCGATTCGGCCTGCGCCTGCTCGTCGGCCGGGTCCAGGACGACATCGACGCGGGCCGGGTGGTCGAGGACACCGGCCCGCGCTCCTCGCGCAACCGCCTGCAGACCGCCACCCTGCTGCGCGCCATCCGCGAGGGCCGCTTCGACGCGGTCTTCGGCGGCGCGCGTCGCGACGAGGAGAAGGCGCGCGCCAAGGAACGGGTGTTCAGCTTCCGCGACGAATACGGTCAGTGGGAGCCGCGCAACCAGCGACCCGAACTGTGGAACCTCTACAACGGCAGACACCGCCCCGGCGAACACATCCGGGTGTTCCCGCTGTCGAACTGGACCGAACTCGACATCTGGAACTACATCGCCGCCGAAGACGTCGACCTGCCGCCGCTGTACTACGCGCACCGCCGCCCGGTGGTGCAGCGCGACGGAATGCTGTTGGCGCACACTCGATTCCTGCGACTCCTCGACGGCGAACAGCCCTACGAGGCCACCGTGCGCTTCCGCACCGTCGGCGATGCCACCTGCACCGGTTGCGTCGAATCCAGCGCGGCCACACCGCAAGAGGTCGTCGCCGAGGTCGCGGGCGCGCGCGTCACCGAACGCGGCGCCACCCGCGCCGACGACCGGATCTCCGAGGCGGGCATGGAAGATCGCAAGAGGGAGGGGTACTTCTGATGGGCACCCTGCTGCGCCTGGCCACTGCGGGCAGCGTCGACGACGGCAAGTCGACGCTCATCGGCCGCCTGCTCTACGACTCCAAGACGATCTTCACCGATCAACTCGCCGCCGTGGAACGCGCCAGCCGCGAACGCGGCGACGACTACCCGGATCTCGCGCTGCTCACCGACGGCCTGCGCGCCGAACGCGAACAGGGCATCACCATCGACGTCGCGCACCGCTATTTCGCCACGCCGCGACGCAAATTCATCGTCGCCGACACCCCCGGCCACATCCAGTACACCCGCAACATGGTGACCGGCGCGTCCACCGCCGACGTCGCGCTGATCCTGGTCGACGCGCGCAAGGGCGTGGTCGAGCAGACCAGGCGCCACGCCTTTCTCGCGAGTCTGCTCGGCATACCGCACCTGGTGCTGTGCGTGAACAAGATGGACCTGGTCGGCTGGTCGCAGGAACGCTTCGAGGAGATCCGTCGGGAATTCACCGGTTTCGCCAGCAAACTCGACGTGTCCGACCTGGCGTTCATCCCGGTCTCGGCGCTGCACGGCGACAATATCGTGCACCGGGGAGCGAGCATGCCGTGGTACGAGGGCACGCCGTTGCTGCACCACCTCGAACAGGTGCACATCGCCTCCGACCGCAACCTCATCGACGCCCGCTTGCCCGTGCAGTACGTGACCCGAAGGCACGTCGAGGATTTCCGCGGCTACGCCGGCACCATCGCGGGCGGCGTCTTCAAACCCGGTGACGAAGTGCTCGTGCTGCCTTCGGGACTCACCACCGAGGTCACCGCGATCTGGGGTCCCGGCGGCGTGCCGGTTGCCGAGGCGTTCCCGCCGCAGGCGGTCACCGTCCAACTCGCCGACGAACTCGACATCTCGCGCGGCGACCTGCTCTGCCGCCCCGCCAACCGCCCGCAAGTGGGGCGCGATCTTGACGCCATGGTCTGCTGGTTCGCCGAGGACTCCCGTCTCGCCGCGGGCGCCACCTACACCGTCCGGCACACCACTCGCACCGCCACCGCCGAGATCCGCAGCCTCGACTACCGTCTCGACGTCAACACCCTGCACCGCGACGAACACGCGGAAGCTCTGACGCTCAACGAGATCGGGCGCGTCCAATTGCGCACCCGCACACCGCTGCTCTTCGATCCGTACCGGCGCAACCGCACCACGGGAAGTTTCATCCTCGTCGACGACGCCACCGACAACACCGTCGCCGCGGGCATGATCCTCGGCCCGACCCTGCCCTCGGCGCGGGTGGTGTGGCACGCGACCGCCGTCGGCCGCGACGAACGCGCGACCCGCGGTCTCACGGTGTGGTTGACCGGGCTGTCCGGATCCGGGAAGTCCACCGTCGCCGTGGAATTGGAGCGGCGACTGGTGGCGAGCGGGCGTCCGGCCTTCCTGCTCGACGGCGACAATCTGCGCCACGGACTCAACTCCGACCTCGGATTCTCCGACGCCGACCGGGGCGAGAACATCAGGCGCGTCGGCGAAGTCGCCAAGCTGTTCGCCGAAGCCGGTGTGGTCGCCGTGGTTTCGCTCATCAGCCCGTTCGCCGCCGACCGCGATCGGGTCAGGGCCGCGCACGTGGCGGCGGGCATACCGTTCGTCGAGGTCTTCGTCGACACCCCGCTCGCGGTGTGCGAGGAACGCGACCCCAAGGGGATGTACGCCAAGGCGCGCGCCGGGGAGATCCGCGGATTCACCGGAATCGACGCGCCGTACGAGGCGCCGGTCGAACCCGACCTGGTGTTGCGGCCCGAACACGGCGATCCGGCCGCCATGGCCGCGGTCGTGCTCGGACTGCTGTCCGACCTCGACTGAGCCGATCCGCCACGACACCGAGCGCGCCCCGACGACACCGGACCGGGCCGGGCGGCATCGGACCGAGCGGTCACGACACCGAGCCGAACAGCTACGGCACCGAGCCGAGCGACTACGGTCGGGTCTCGGATTCGACGAACCACCCGGCGGGCGTGAGTTCGCTGCCCATGCGCGGCACGTACTGGTCGAAGTACACGCGCGAGATCAGCTCACGCCGGGAACGGACGTGCGCCTTGTCGAACACCGACTTCAGGTGGTCCTGCACGGTGTAGGTCGACAGGTGCAGGGTCGCCGCGATCTCCTTGGTGTCCACGCCCTGCAACACCAACTGCACGACATCGCGTTCGCGCGGGGAGAGTCCATAGGCGGCCACCACGAGCGCGACGATCTCCGGCGGGCGGGCCTCCTCGATCGTCACCACCACGTCGCCGTGCCGGTCGCCCCGCGAGGTGAGCGGTCCGGCGTGCAGCACCAGCCACATCCCGCCCGCGGTGCGCAACCGGCAGCGCGGGGGCACGGTCGTCTCACCGCGGCCGAAACGGCGGGCCGCGCCGACCAGGGCCGCGACCGGGGCCAACGGGTCGCCGCTCGCGGGGCCGAGGTGCAGGTCGGCCAGCCGCTGTTCGGCGCCGAGACTCATCTGCACGATCTCGTCGTCGGCGGCCACGATCACCACGGCCGGGCCGGTCACCGCGACCGGCGGCGGCGCGTCGACCAGCCGCGCCAACATGCCCGCGCGCACCCCGTGTGCGAACGGCACCGCCAGCGAGGCCAGGAAATCGATCTCGGCGGCATCGAACGGCGGGTCCTCGTCGCCGCGGAACAGCGCCATCGCGCCCCACAGCTCGCGGCCGTCGCGGAACGCGAGGCGCGCCTCGTCGGCGTACTCGAACCGGGGCTTCATGAACATGCTCATCCGGCTGGACCGCTCGACCTCGCCGCCGGTCGCCAGGTGCACGCCCGCCGCGGGCACCTCGGCGCGCGCGAGTTCGGTGAAAGCCGTCGGCTCGACGGTGCCGTACTCGATGAGCCCGAACTCGTGATCGTGGCTGTTGCGTTGCCGCAGGTCACCGTATTTGCGGGCGCTGGTCAGCATGTGCGTGAGCGGATCGTGGGTGGCGACGCAGGCGCTCACCCACGGGATCGCCCGCGCCACCGAGGTGACGGCTTCCTCGAGAAAGGTGTCGAGGTCGAGCCCGGCGCGGGACACGACATCCATATCCTGTCGCACGCGTGCCGCCGTCAGTCCTGCCGTCATGCGACGAGTGTGCGCCGAGAATTCGCCGGACGCCATCCCAGAAGTCTGGGTACGCTCGCCCACCAGAGCCGACGGGACACGATTCCCCCGCTCTCGGGGATGTCGCCGCGCCGATGCCTGGCGGCAGAGTCGACGGCGAACCCAGAACCGCGACACCACGCGGCACCACCGGAAAGGCCACCTCCATGACCACCTCCCGCGCCCTCGCCGACCTGCGCGCCCACTGCGAACTGCACCTGCCGGGCGACGACGGCTACGACGCCGCCCGCACCCCCTGGAACGTCGCCGTCGACCAGCGCCCGGCCGCCGTCGCGGTGCCGCGCACCGCCGCCGAGGTCGCCGCGCTGGTGCGCGCCGCGGTCGCCGAGGGGTTGCGCGTCGCCCCGCAGAACACCGGGCACGGCGCGGGCGCGCTCGGCGAGCACACCTTCGACGACGTGGTGCTGCTTCGCCTGTCGGAATTCACCGGCGTCACCGTCGACCCGGTCGCCCGCACCGCGACCGTCGCGGGCGGCACCCGGTGGCACGAGGTGGTCACCGCCGCCGCCGCGCACGGCCTCACCGCCGCGCACGGCAGCGCGCCGGATGTCGCGGTCGCCGGATACCTGCTCGGCGGCGGTCTTTCGTTCTACGGCAGACGACACGGCGTGGCGGCGAACGCGATTCGCGCGCTCGAAGTCGTCCTCGGCGACGGCTCGCTGGTGCGCGCCACCGCCCAGGAGCACCCCGACCTGTTCTGGGCGATCCGCGGCGGCGGCGCCAACCTCGGCATCGTGGTGTCCTTCGAGATCGACCTGCTCCCCTACTCCGACATCTTCGCGGGCATGCTGCTGTGGGACCGCGCCCGCGCCGCCGACGTGGTGCCCGCCTGGGTCGAATGGTCGCGCACCGCACCGGAATCCGCGACCACCTCGCTGCGGATCATGAGTTTCCCGCCGCTGCCCGAACTGCCGCCGTTCCTGTCCGGCCGCGACCTGGTCATCATCGACGGCGCGATCCTCGAGGACGACGCCACCGCCGCCGAACTCCTGACCCCGCTGCGCGCGCTGGCCCCGGAACTGGACACCTTCGCCCGCATCCCCGCACCGGGCCTGCTCGCCGTCCACATGGACCCGCCGACCCCGACTCCGACGGTCGCCGACCACAGCGTCCTCGGTGACCTCGACGCCGCCGCCGTCGCCGCCTTCCTCGCCATGGTCGGCGACGGCACCACCTCCGGCCTCATGTTCGCCGAACTGCGCCACCTCGGCGGCGCCTTCACCCGCCCCGCCGAATCCGGCGGCGCACTCTCCCACATCCCCGGCGAATACGGCCTGTTCTGCCTCGCCGTCGCCCCCACCCCCCAAGCCGCCGTCGCGGGCAAAGCCGCAGCCTTCGCCGTGGTCCGCGCCCTCTCCCCCTGGTCGCGCCCCAACCTGATCCCCACCTTCACCGAACACCGAGTGGACACCGGCCGCTTCTACGACGGCGAAGACTGGGCACACCTGTGCCGCATCCGCGACCACTACGCCCCTACCCCGACCCTCGTCGCCAATCACCCCCTGTAACAACAGATTACCGCGATCGAGTGTGCTCCCGGAGTCCTGCGATCGGAATCTCCGACGGACGCGGGCCGGTATTCCACGGGTACCGAACCGCGCCCGCCGCCCACGGGCGCGGCACCCACACGACACCGAGGGATATCGGGTACGAGGACAGCACAGCGACAGGTGCGAACCGAAGCGATCAGCGCGCCGACTTCAGCGACTTGCACGCCTGGATTTCGCCCGCGAGCGCATCCGCGTCGGCGTTGTAGACGATGACCGTGCATTGATGGAACTTGTCGCCGTCCGCGACCAGCGCGGTCGCCACCACGTTCGACGCCGAACGCGTCGACACGTAGAACCCCTTCCCACCGGCGATATCGACATCCTCGACCACCACGGTGTCCGGACCGCCCGCACCTTCGCGCGCGAACGCACGACGGCCGGCAACGAACTCCGGTGATGCGGGAAACATCTCGGTGCGAATCACGATGTCCTGCGCAGCTTTCGGTTCACCACCACGCACGAAGACAACCTTGTCGCCCGATTCGGTCACGGTGGCGCCCGCAGGCGGCGAGAAGCAGAACCCGCTCTTGCCGCGATAGGCGCAATCCCCGCTCGCTGCCGCCGTGGTCGCGGTGCCGGAGGAATTGTCGGCCGGATCATCGGTCCCACACGCGGCGACCACGAGACACCCGACAAGCACCACCAGATTGCCGATCTTCACGCTCAGTTCTCCTCACCGAACCGGACGCATCCGACCGGCTCTCTCCCTCGCACTGGCCATACCGCATACCAAGGGTCGCGGTGCTCACGCCGAGAAGTGTGCAATCCGAGGAGGCACCGCGTCATGGCCGATTCCGGCCATCTTCGACGCCCGGAACATCGGGTCCACCACACGGTTCCGACCGATCGCGGTCATGCCATTCCGATCACGGCGCTCTCCGGTCTCGGGGCCGTGCCTGTCCATCGTTGGTTCAGCGGCGACGTCCGTGGAGGGGGTCAGCAGGTCCAGTTCGTCCCGGTGCCTCGGTTCTGCTCGATGGTGATCGGCTCGACGCCAGGCTTCAGGTAGAGCCGGCGGACCGGTTCTTCGACGCGTACGGCCGGGCCGACGAAGCGACGGTCACCCGCGCCCGTGGCTGGGCGGTCCTGCGCGCACTCGGCCTGATCCGGATCGGGCACAACGGCAAGCTCGGCCTGCCGGGCGGCAAACCGACCTGGGAGCCCGCGGGTTACGCGACGCTGGAACGGCTTCTGGCCGCCGACCGACGATGGCTCGTTCGGTGACCTGCGGACGCTGAAAGCGCTCGCCGCGTCGACGGCGTCGCTTCCGAACGATCCGCCAGGACCGGGACGTCCGGGAAGGCGGCGACCCGCCCCGATTGCGCTCACGGTGCGTCCAACACTGGTCGTCGCGCGGACGACTCCCTTGACTGGGCGAATGTCTGTTCCGTCCCGTGCTCGCGGTTACGAATCGTTCGGTGGATCTGTCGGCCGCACCGCCGTCGACTCCAGTCCCGAGTGGAGCTATCCGCCGACCGCGCCGGAGGGCGCGCCGAACATCATCGTGGTGCTGGTGGACGATATGGGTTACAGCGATATCGGGCCGTTCGGTTCGGAGATCGAGACGCCGACTCTGGATCGCCTGGCCGCCGACGGTGTGCGGCTCACCAACTATCACACGACGCCGCTGTGCTCGCCGTCGCGCGCCGCGCTGCTGACCGGGATCAATTCGCACCGTGCGGGTTTCGGGTTCGTCGCGAACGCCGATCCGGGCTATCCCGGCCTGCGGCTGGAACTGGCCGACGATGTGCTCACGTTGCCGGAGATACTGCGCGACAACGGCTATGCCACCTATGCTGTCGGCAAATGGCATCTGGTGCGTGACGCGACGATGAATCCGGCGGCGCACCGTGGTTCGTGGCCGACGCAGCGGGGGTTCGACCGCTACTACGGTTCGCTCGAGGGACTGAACTCCTTCTACTATCCGAATCAGCTGGTCTCGGACTCCTCGGTGGTCGATATCGAGGAGTATCCGAGCGACTACTACCTCACCGACGATCTCACCGACAAGGCCGTCGGCTACCTGAAGGATCTGCGCGCCCACGACGCGACCAAACCGTTCTTCCTATACTTCGCGCACGTCGCCATGCACGGACCGTTGCAGGCCAAACCCGCCGACCTCGCGAAGTATCGCGGACGGTACGCGCGCGGCTGGGACGACCTGCGCCGCAGCCGATTCGCCGCCCAGCTCGGGGCCGGGCTGTTCCCCGCGGGCACCCAGCAGAAGCCGCGCAATACCGAGCCCGGTTACGAAGCGGCCGAATGGGATTCGCTGAGCGCGGACGAGCAGCGCCGTTTCGCCCGGTACATGGAGGTGTACGCGGGCATGGTCGACAGCATCGATCAGAGTCTCGGTCGCCTGCTCGACGTGGTCGAGCGGTTCGGCGAGCTCGACAACACCATTGTGGTCTTCACCTCCGACAACGGAGGCACCGCCGAAGGCGGCCCGGAGGGCACACGCAGCTACTTCGCCGAATTCGCGCACATCGAGGATCCCGACTGGGTCGGCGATGTTCCGCACGACGAGGAACTCATCGGCACCGCGAAACTGGGTGTGCACTATCCGCGCGGCTGGGGTCAGGCGTCGAACACCCCTTTCCGCTTCTACAAGGGTCAGACCTTCGCGGGCGGCGTCCGGGTTCCGTTGATCGTGTCGTGGCCCGCGGGACTGCCGCGCGCGATACAGGACAACGGGATTCGCGACGAGTACGCCTACGTCACCGACCTGGCGCCGACCCTGCTCGAACTGGTCGGAATCCAGCGCTCGCAGGTGCGTAACGGGCTGCCCGCCAAGGAATTCGACGGCGTCTCGGTGGCACAGGTCCTGCGCGACCCCACGGCGCCGACCCCGCACACCGAGCAGTATTCGGAGATGACCGGACATCGCGGCTTCTACCGCGACGGCTGGAAACTGTTGTCACTGTATGAGCCGGGCGCCGACGTGGACGCCCCGAACTGGCAACTGTTCGACGTGCGCGCCGATCCAACGGAACTACACGATCTGTCGCGCGACTTCCCGGAAAAAGTTGAGGAACTGGCTGCGGCCTGGGACGAATCAGCCTGGGCCAATACGGTTTTCCCGCTGCTCACCCGCGCCGACCTGGCCCGCAGACGCCCGGAGGAGTCCCGTCTGGCCGCACCGCTGCGCCTGCTCCCCGGCACCCCGACCCTGGAACGCTACCGCTCCCAACGTCTGATCGCCTACCGCGATTTCACCATCACCGCGGAACTCGGCGGGTATCGCGCGCCCGCGGAAGGAGTGCTGGTGGCTCACGGCGACCCGCTCGGCGGCTACCTGCTCTACATCGAGGACGGACACGTGACGCTGGGCGTCAACAGCTACGGGAACTACCGTTCGGTGACGTCGGGTCCGCTGCCAGAAGGCGCGGAACTGATCAGCCTGCGCGCCGCTGTTCGCCCGCGACTGCGCCAGGATTTCACCGTCGAGGTCGACGGCGTGCGGGTCGCCGAACTCACCGACACGGTTCAACTGGTCGGCATGTCACCGTGGACGGGAATCTCGGTCGGTGTAGACGCCCGAGGACCGGTGTCGTGGGACCTCCGCGAACGCCGTGGCCCCTTCCGGTACACCGGCGACCTCCGCGCCATCATCTACTCTCCGGGAGCGATCGGCGTACCGCAGGAGACGATCGAGGCGGTGGAACGCGAGGCGGAGTTCGTCGCCGAATAGCCCGCGACCAACGCTCGTCGAGTTCACCTACAGTGGATTCGCATGATCGAAGGACAGCACGTCTGCGTCGCGGACTTGGCCGCGTGGTCGGCGTCGAGAATTCCCTCGGGTCGCCGTTTCGTCCTCGGCATCGCCGGTCCCCCGGCGGCGGGCAAGTCGACATTGTCGGCGAATCTGGCCGTCGCGCTGAGCGTCGGATGCCGGGTCCCCGCACAGATCGCCCCGATGGACGGATTTCACCGCACGAACGCGGAACTCTCGGCGGCCGGGGCGCTGGATCGCAAGGGCGAACCCGACACCTTCGACGTGGCGGGCTTCCTCGCACACCTGAAGTCGTTGCGCGAGTCGGCTTTCGGCGAGGTCGTGCACTGGCCGATCTTCGATCGTGGGATCGACGATCCCACACCGGATGCTCTTCGGTTCTCCGATGAGAAGGTGGCGATCGTGGAGGGGAACTACCTGCTGCTCGAGAAACCGGGCTGGCGGGAGGTGGCCGGATATCTGGACGAGGTCTGGTATCTCGACGCCGCCGATCAGGTCATCGTGCCGAGGCTGACCGAGCGGCACCTGCGCGGCGGCAAGAGTGCCGCGCGGGTTCGCGCGAAGGTCGCCGACAGCGACATGCCGAATGCTCGACTGATCGCGGCGACCTCGGTGCGCGCCGATCTCGTGTTGCGTGAGATCGACGGACGCTACCGGATCGAAACGGTTCGCTAGGTTCGGTTCCTCAGACCGCCGCCAAAGCTCTTCTGGCGTAGGCGCGCACGTCGGCGTCGGTGTCGTCCACGGCGGTGCGCAGGGCGTCGCGGGCGGAGGTGTCGGCGGGCCAGGTGGACAGGGCGAGGACGGCGGCTTTGCGGACGTCGAGGTGGGGGTCGAGCAGGGCGGTGGTGAGGGGGGTGACGGCGGTGTCGGCGGGGGCGCCGGACAGTCCTCGGGCCGCGCCAACGCGGACCTGCCAGGCCGAACTGCGGAGGGCGGCGGACAGTTCCGTGAGGTCGTCGGTGGTGGCGCCGAGGTGGGCGAAGGCGGCCAGCGCGGCGGCGCGGACCAGCGGGTCGGGGTCGGCGGACAGGGTTCGCACGGTGTCGAGTCCGCCGTCGCCGACGGCCGCTATGCCGTGGGCGACCGCGACGCGCACCTCGCGGTTGTCGTCGGCGGCGGCGGTGGTGACCGCGCTCCAGTCGTCGAGGGAGACCAGCGCGCGGACCGCTTCGATGCGGACCCGGTGGTCGGAGTCGGTCAGGGCGCGGGTGAAGTCGGCGGCGGAGCCCGCCTTCATGGCGCGCAGCAGGTCGACCACGCAGGCGCGGACCACGGGATCGCGGGAGGTCAGGCGTTCGGCCAGGCCGGTTGCGGCGGGCAGGACCTCCACCAGTTCGCGCAGGCTTTCGGCGGCGGCGCGGCGGACGGTGGCGGTCGCGTCGTCCAGCGAGCCGACCAGGGCCGTCGCGAAACCGTCGGGGGTGTGTTCGGTGAGGACCGAGAGCGCCGCTACGCGCACGACCGGGTCGGGGTCGCGCAGGTAGGTGTCGAGGTCTTCGACGGTGGGCGCGTCGAGGGCGAGCAGGGTGACGATGCGGGGTGAGGGCGGGGCGGCGGGGACGCGGGGTGGTTCGGCCGCCGTCTCCGGGCGCGGCGCTCGTCCCGCGCTCGGGACCGGCTGGCGCACCGGGATTTCGGGGCCTTCGGAGGGCAGGTCGTCCAATCCGGGGACCGGAACCAGATACGGCGCGACCGGGCGTTTGAGGAATTCCATCTCGCCCGCGGCGTTCTTGCGCAGGTTGAGGTGGTAACGCCAGTCCACGTCGTCACGCTCGGGCAGGTCGGCGCGTTCGTGGTAGAGACCCCACCGGGATTCGGTGCGGGTCAGCGAACTGCGGGAGGCCATTTCGGCGCAGTCGCGGATAAACGACACTTCCACCGCGCGCATCAGTTCGTGCGGCGTGCGCGCGCCCATGGACTCGATGTCGCCGCGCATGCGTTCGAAGGTCTCGACCGCGATGGACAGCTTCGCGGCCGTCTTCGGCGGCGCCACATAGTCGTTGACGAAGCGACGCAGTTTGTATTCGACCTGCGGTTGCGGCGGGCCGTCGGGGTGGCGCAGCGGTCGGTAGATCAACGCGTGCGCGGCGGCGAGTTGGTCCTCGGGCAGCTCGGTGGGCGCGTCGACCTCGGCCAGGGCGCCCGCGGCGTGCGCGCCTGCCAGATCGCCGAAGACGAACGCGCCGATCATGTAGTTGTGCGGGACACAGGCCAGGTCACCTGCCGCGTAGAGACCGGGAACCGTCGTGCGGGCGTGTTCGTCCACCCATACTCCGGAGGCGGAATGTCCACTGCACAAACCGATTTCGGAGATGTGCATTTCGATGTCGTGCGTGCGGTAGTCGTGGCCGCGGTTGGCGTGGAAGGTGCCTCGGGTGGGGCGTTCGGTGGTGTGCAGGATGCCCTCGAGGGTGCTCAGCGTCTCCTCGGGCAGGTGCGACACCTTGAGGTAGATGGGGCCGCGCGCGGATTCGATCTCGCGCTTGACCTCGGTCATCATCTGTCCCGACCAGTAGTCGGAGTCGACGAACCGTTCACCGTGTGCGTTCACCTGGTAGCCGCCGAACGGATTGGCGACGTAGGCGCAGGCGGGTCCGTTGTAATCCTTGATGAGCGGGTTGATCTGGAAGCATTCGATGCCGCTGAGTTCGGCGCCCGCGTGGTAGGCCATCGAATAGCCGTCGCCCGCGTTGGTCGGATTCTCGTAGGTGCCGTACAGGTACCCGGACGCGGGTAGACCGAGCCGACCGCACGGCCCGGTCGCCAGGATCACCGCCTTGGCGCCGACCGCGACGAATTCCCCGGTGCGCGTGTGCAATGCGGCCGCGCCGACCGCCCGGCCACCGTCGGTGAGCACCCGCACCGGCATCAACCGGTTCTCGATGCGGATTCGTTCACGCATCTTCCGTTGCCGCAGAACGCGATACAGGGCCTTCTTGACGTCCTTGCCCTCGGGCATCGGCAAGACGTAGGAGCCGGACCGATGCACGCGGCGCACCGCGTATTCGCCGTACTCGTCCTTCTCGAACTTCACGCCGTAGCGCTCCAACCGCTGCACCATCGCGAAGCCGCGCGTCGCGGTCTGATACACGGTGCGCTGGTTCACGATTCCGTCGTTGGCGCGGGTGATCTCGGCGACGTAGTCCTCCGGTTCGGCCTTGCCCGGGATGACGGCGTTGTTGACGCCGTCCATGCCCATGGCGAGCGCACCCGAATGCCGCACGTGCGCCTTCTCCAGCAGCAGCACGTTCGCGCCCTGTTCGGCGGCGGTCAGCGCGGCCATGGTACCCGCCGTGCCGCCGCCGATCACCAGCACATCGCAGTCGAGTCGGACGCGTTCGTCGAGCTCCGGGATTCTCATAGCTTCTCCAGTAGTTCGGCTTTCAACGCGGCGCGGTCCAACGGGGTGCGCGGCGCGGGCACCTCGACCAGGTCGCGAACCGCGCCGCCGCCGATGACCGCGATACGGTCGCCGAGCAGCAGAGCCTCGTCAAGGTCGTGGGTCACGAAGACGATCGTGGTCGGATGGGCGCGCCAGGTGTCGATGAGCAGGCGCTGCATGGTGGCGCGGGTCTGGGTGTCGAGCGCGCCGAACGGTTCGTCCATGAGCACCGCGCGCGGCGACCCGGCGAGGCTGCGCGCCAACTGGACTCGCTGGCGCATACCGCCGGACAGGTCGCGCGGCAGGTAGTCGGCGAACCCTTCCAGCCCGATCTCGCGGACCCACCGCAGCGCGGTCGCGCGGCGTTGCGCCCGCGCGATTCCGCGCAGGCTCAGCGCGAGTTCGATATTGCGGCGCGCGGTGCGCCACGGCAGCAGCGCGTCGTCCTGGAAGACCAGGGCGCGATCCGCGGACGGACCGGCGACCGGCGCGTCGTCGGCCAGAATCCGTCCCGCGCTCGGCGCGCGCAGTCCGGCGATGGCGCGCAACAGGGTCGACTTACCGCAGCCGGATTTGCCGACCAGCACCAGGATCTCACCGGCGGCGATCTCGAGGTCGAGCCCGTCGATGACCGCGCCGCCACCGTAGTCGATGCGAATGTCGTGCAGCCGCAGGCGCATTCCGGTCGCGGTCGGCGCCGCGGTGGTCGCGGTGGCGGTCATCGGGACACCTCTCGGGGCAGCCAGCGGGTGAGGCGGCGTCCGAGCAGTTCGACCAGGGCCGAGGTGCCGAAGCCGAGGACGCCGATGGTGATCATGCCGACGAAGACCGCCGGATAGTCGACGATGGTGTACGCCTGCCAGGTGCGGTATCCGATGCCGAGGCGGCCCGAGATCATCTCCGCCGAGATGAGGCAGATCCAGCCGACGCCGATACCGACCGACAATCCGCTGAACACGCCGGGCAGGATGCCAGGGAACACCACGCGCACCAGGACATCGGTGCGGGTCGCGCCCAGGGTGCGCAGCGCGTCCTCCCAGATCGTCGGCAGTGCGCGCACCGTGTGCCTGGTGGAGACCAACACCGGGAACAGCGACGCGGTGAAGGTGATGAATACGATGCCGGATTCGTCGCTGGGGAACAGCAGGATCGCCACCGGCACCAGCGCGATGGCCGGTATCGGACGGACCAGTTCCGTGAGCGGCCCGAAAACCGCCGCCAGCAGTTCCGAACGTCCGAGACCGATGCCCGCGAACACCCCGACCACCGCCGCCATGCCGAATCCGGTGAGGATGCGGATCAGCGACTGCGCGACATCGACGTAGTACTCGCCGCGACCGAGGTGCGCACCGAATTCGGCGATGATGTCGGTGACGGTCGGCAGGGTGTCGAAGCGCACCCACAGCCGGACATCGTTGGCGGTGAGCAACTGCCACAACAGAATCGCGCTGATCACCGACAGTACCTGGATCACTCGGACGCGCAGCGCGCGTGGCCGCCGGGCGGGGCGGCGCGCACGTGTCCGGCCCGGTACGGTCACGGTGCTCATCCGCGGACTTCCGTCACGGCTTGGTCATAGCCGACAGTGACAGCACCGGGATGGCTCTGGCGGTAGCGCTGCGCGGCCGCCGGGGTCGTGAAGGGCAGGTAGGCGTCGCCATCGCGCAGCCAGATCGACTTGTCGGCGAACCAGCGGGTGCCGAGTTCGGCGTCGGGAATGTAGGCGGCGCGCACCACCTTGCCCTGCGACTTCGCCTGCTGCACCGCACGCAGCAGGCAGGTGGCGTCGGCGGCGGGCTGCGGACGCTCGGCCCCTTCGATCCACACCTCGCCCGCCGATTCGCCGACAGGGCGACCACACACCGGGTCCGTGCCGCCGATTCGGCTCGGATTGACGGTCGAGGCGAGCGCTGTGTCGTAGTTACCCGCACCGTACTGCGCGTAGACGGTGCGCAGCGGCCCGTCGTCGACGAAGCCGTCGATATTCAGCTCGGCGAAGTCACCGATCGACTTCAGGTACGGTACATCACCTTTCAGTGCCTGGATCAGACTCGGTTTGAGCGTGACGTCGAAGGAGGTGCCGGCGGGGCCGTTGTAGAGGTAGACGACCTCCTGCGGCAGGCCGGATCCGTCGGCGACGATCTTGGCGGCCTCGAAAGGCTTGTCGCGCAGGAAAGTCGTCGCGTCGAGTTGTGCGGCGAGGAACGCTTCGAGCACTTCCGGGTGTTCGGCGCTGTAGGAGCGGCGCGCGACCACGCCGTGGAAGGTGGGCACATTCAGTTCGGCGCCGTCGTAGAGCAGTTTCGCCTTGTTCTGGAACACCAGCAGACCCGGCCACGCCACGAACTGCGACAGCGCGCCCACCTGGTGCGATTCCAACGCCGACGCGCCGACCTGCGGCTGCTGATTCAGCACCTCGACGCCCTTGGCGGGGTCGATGCCCGCCCGCGTCAGCGCCTGCACGAGGGTGCCGTGCCCGGCCGACCCGACGCTGGCCGAGATCTTCTGCCCGGCGAGCCCGTCGAGTCCCGCCACCGACGAATCGGGTGGCACGACAACCATATTGAGCGCGCCCTTGGGGTTGTAGCCGGTGACCGACACCAGCGCTGTCTTCGCGCGCTCGTTGGCCTGGGTGCGTGAACCGTTGATGAGCAACGGATAGTCGCCCATCGACCCGATGTCGATCTTCTCCGCCACCATCTGCGCGGTGATCGGCGCCCCGGTGTCGTAATCCTGCCATTCCACTTGGTATTTCGAGCCACCGGCATCGGTCAGTCGCCGCAATCGCTGCTCGAGGTAGCCCTGGGCGCGTAGCAGGGTGCCCGCGGTGACGGTGTTGATGGTCTTGGACTGGTAGCCGACCACCACCTTCACGGTTCCCTCGGGGGTGTCGTTCGCGGAGTCCAGCGAGCAACCCGCCGCAGCGAGGACGGCGGCGAGGACAAGGGGCACAAGGTGTTTCATGGTTCTTCCAGGATTTCAGCGGAGCAGATAGGGCATATTGACGGTGACGGCGCCGGTGGGGCAGCGCGCTGCGCACGGGCCGCAGTACCAACATTCGTCGACGTGCATGAAGGCTTTGCCGTTCTCGGGGTTGATCGCCAGCGAATCGAGCGGGCAGATCTCCACGCACAGCGTGCAGCCCTGGATACACAGCGATTCGTCGATGGTGACGGGGATGTCGGCTCGGTGTTCGGCCAGGCTCATCTACAGGACCTTCCATTCCGGTGCGCTGCGGGTCAGGCTGCCGCGCATGGTGATTCGGTCCCCGCGCATCCGGATGTACTCCAGATCAACGGGTCTGCCGTCCTCGAGTCGGGTGAGCCGCTCCAGCATCAGCAGCGGCGCGCCGCCGGGGACGTCGAGGGTGGTCGCGGTGTGCGGGTCGGCGGGCACCGCCTCGAGCGCGAGATCCGCCGAGCCGAGCGACTGCCCGCTGATCTGTTCCAGCAGCACGAAGATGTCGGTGTTCTCCAGGTCGTGGCCGAGCACTTCGGTGCCGATGTCGGGGGCCAGATAGGTCAGGTCGAGGCTCAGCGGCAGTTCGGCGGCGTAGCGCAACCGCTCCAGGTAGACCACGCGCTCCCCCGGCTCGAGGCCGAGACGGCGCGCGACGGCCGGCGGCGCGGCGATGTGCATGGCCGCGCGCACCTCGTTGCGGACGGTCCCGTGCCCCTTGAGGGTTTCCTGGAGTCCGAGCAGCGCGTCGAGACCATGGTCGTATTTGCGGGTGGCGACCCTGGTGCCGACCTTGGGGACGCGGTCGATCAGACCTTCGTCCCTGAGCAGCGCCAGCGCTTCCCGTACGGTGTTGCGCGAGGCCGAGTATTCGGTGGCGAGCTGCTGTTCGCCGGGGATCCCGGCGTCGAAGGCGCCCGAGTGGATCTGGTGGCGCAGGATGTCGGCGACCCGGCGCGCCTGATCGGCGCGCAGAGGCCGCACCGGGGCCGATTCCGCCGTCATATCTCCCACCTGTCCCGCGCTGACCTGCATGAACAGCGACGATATCGGGAGCGGGAGCGCCTTTACCCCGGCGCGGGGCGGCCGCGCATCACGCGATGTCATTGCGCCGGTCACCGGCGGGCGCTACCAGGGCGGATGCGGGCGAGGCGGCGATTAACGCCACCGGCGGCGCGCCCGCCGAATTAGGATCACGTCGATCCGAATGCGGCGGGCGGGCGGGTGCGGCGGTCAGAACCAGTCGGCGCGCACGTCGAGGGTGGTGCGATCCAGCGATTCGAGCAGGTCCAGTTGCGGACCGGTCTTCGGCAGTTCGTAGCGGAAGAAGTATCGGGCCGCCGCGCGTTTGCCGTCGTAGAAGTCGCCCTCCCGGTCACCGACCGCGACCAGCTGTTCCAGCCAGATCCAGGAGATCACGAGATGGCCGAAGGCCTCGAGGTAGATCGTCGAGTTGGCCATCGCCGCCACCGGATCGCCCGCGGCGAACATCGATCCTGTCACCGTGAGCAGCCGTTGCCAGGACGCGTCGAGTTCGGCGCCGAATTCGGCCGCGGCGCCACCCGCGTCGCGTGCCGCGGCGACGGTGGCGGTGACGACTTCGGTGAGCAAGCCGAGGCTCGCGCCGTCGTGCTGGATCACCTTGCGCCCCAACAGATCCATGCCCTGGATGCCGTGGGTGCCCTCGTGGATCGGGTTGAGGCGATTGTCGCGGTAATGCTGTTCGACATCGTATTCGCGGGTGTAGCCGTAGCCGCCATGCACCTGGATGGCCAGGCTGTTGGCCTCGAGGCACCACTGCGACGGCCAGCTCTTTGCCACTCCGGTCAGGATTTCGAGCAGCAGGCGGTGGCGGCGCCCGGCCTCGGGATCGGGGTCGGCGCGTTCGAGGTCGGTCAGCCGGTTGCAGTACAGCAGCAGCCCGAGCGCGCCCTCGACATAGGACTTCTGCGCCAGCAGCATGCGCCGCACGTCGGCGTGCTCGATGATCGGGATCTGCTGTGTGGCCGGGTCTTTAGCGGTGATCGCCCGGCCCTGCCTGCGCTCGCGCGCGTATTCCAGCGATTTCAGGTATCCGGTGTACCCGAGCGCGGTGGCGCCGAGTCCGACGCCGAGGCGCGCCTCGTTCATCATGTGGAACATGTAGGACAGACCGCGATTCGGTTCACCGATGAGGTACCCGATCGCTCCCGGCGCGTCCTGCGGAGTGTGCGCGCCTTCGCCGAAATTCAGTACGGCATTGGTGGTTCCGCGATAGCCCATCTTGTGGTTGAGCCCGGCGAGCACGACGTCGTTACGCTCGCCCACCGAACCATCTTCGGCGACAAGATATTTGGGCACGATGAACAGGGAGATGCCCTTGACGCCCGCGGGTGCGCCCGGAATCCTGGCCAGTACCAGGTGCACGATGTTCTCGGTGAGTTCGTGGTCGCCGCCGGAGATCCACATCTTCGAGCCGAACAACCGGAAGGAGCCGTCGTCGGCGGGCTCGGCCCTGGTGGTGATGTCGGCGAGCGAGGATCCGGCCTGCGGCTCCGACAGGCACATGGTCCCGGTGGCCCGCCCCTCGACCATGGGTACGACGAATCGCTCGATCTGCTCGGGGGTGCCGTGCGCGCTCAGCAGGTTCGCGTTGCCGATGGTGAGGAACAGGTAGGCCATCGTGCCCGCGTTGGCGGCCTGGAACCAGCACAGGCCCGCGGCGTCCACCACCGAGGGCAACTGGATGCCGCCGTGGCGCTCGTCCATCGCCGCGCCGATCAGATTTGCCTTGGCGAACGCCTCGATGGCGGCCTTGACCTCGGGAATCACCGTCACGCGCGTGCCGTCGAAGGTCGGCTCCATGCTGTCGTTGCGCTTGTTGTGCGGTGCGAAATGCCGGGTGGCCAACTCTTCGCACAGGTCGAGGAATCCGTCGAAGGTCTCGCGCGAATGGTCGCCGAAACGCGGCAGCGCGATGAGCTCCTCGACCCGCAACCACTCGTACAGCAGGAACTCCAGATCCCGGCGGGAGATCAACTGGGAACGCACGGACAATCCTCTCGCGACAAATCGGATCCGGGTCGCGGACCCGGAACGTATTTGATACGTTACCCGCTCTGTGTCGCGAATGGGGTGGCTCGATTCCGGACGGATCAGTGCGCCTCGGCCACGACCGCCACGGACCCGCCGGGCGCCTCGAGCAGCGAAATCGTCGCCGCGACTGCCTCGTCCACGCGCACCCGAGGATGCGGCGGCGGCTCGGAGACGTAATACGTTCCGGGACCGTAGAATTGACCGTACTTTACCACCACGGCGCCCGCCTCGAGCACCGCCGCATCGTGGGCCGCCACCGCATCGCCGCGCCCGGCGGGCGGCTCCCACGCGATGCTCTGCGCCAGAAAGCGTTTCGCGCCCGCGGCCGACGCGGCGGCGAGCAGATTCGCGGTGCCCTCGGTGCGGATGCGCGCGTTCGCCGCGGCCAGTTCGGGCAGGCGCGCGACATCGTCGGGCAGATCGGTGAGCTGGTGCATCACCAGATCCGGCCGGAACTCCCGCACCGCGGCGACGAGCGCGTCACGATCGTAGACATCGCAGACGACCGGCGTCGCGCCCGCGCGCGCCACCTGCCCCGCCTTCTCCGGCGACCTCGTCATCCCCGCGACCTCGTGGCCCGCCCGCACCAGCAGCGGCACCAGACGACTTCCGATCACACCGGTCGCACCGGCCAGGAATATCCGCACGGTCCAACCCTACGACCGTGCGAACCCTCAGCGATCGGCGCCGTCACGCACCGGCAAACGCCGGTAGCCCGCGAGCAGGGCGGCCGACAGTTCGCCGTAGGCGATCTCGAGTTCGGCCAAACGCGTCCACGCGGCGTGCATCTCGTCGCCCGCCGGATCACCGGTCATCAACAGGTGGAAAGCCAGCGCCGACGCCGACGCCATCCGATCGATGGTCACGCCGAGCGGTTCGGTCGCCGTGCGCGCGTCGGCACGCGGGGCGGGCAGCGCCGCATCGGCCCAGTCATCGATCTCGCCGACGAGTTCCGCGCGGCGGGAATCGATCCGGGCCGCGCGCTCGGGCTGGTCGCGACGTTGGCGATGCAGTTCGGCCAATCCGAACGCCTGCGTGCACAGCGGCCCGAGCAGATAGTGGCCCCGCAAGGCCGCGAGCAGCTGATCCTTGGACGGCAACACTGTGAGCGCGTCGGTTCGGCCCGCTCCCATAGGCGAAAGCCCTCCCGTCGTCGGCGCTCGGTGTCCCCAGGGGAGTACCACCGAGCGACGGGGCTAACGCATCGAATCCGATTGGGAGACTGTGTCGGAGCCCACTGTCGCGATGGCCTCGAGCCGAGCGCCGAGCGCGTTCACCTGATCGCGCAGCGCGACCACGTTGTCCAGCGGCCAGTCCAGCGCGGCGAGCACGGATCCGATCATCCCCCGCGCGCGATCCTGGAGTTCGCGGCTCGCGTCGGTGGCGCGCAGTTCGACCGCGCGCCGATCGGAGGCGCTGCGCACCGACTCCACCAAGCCGTGCGCCTGCAACCGCTGGATCAGCGGCGAGACCGTGCCGTAGTCCAGGCGCAGCCGTTCACCCAACTCCTTCATGGTCATCCCCGGTTGCTCCCAGAGCGCGAGCAACGCGAGGTACTGCGGATACGTCACCTCCATCGCCTCCAGATACGGCCGGTAGGCCGCCGTCATGGCGCGCGAGGTGGAGTACAGGGCAAAGCACAGCTGTGCGGCGAGCGAGAGCAGGTCGGTATCGGTGGCGTCCGCTTCGTCACGCACCACTGATGTGGGATGCGCTTCGGGCATATCTGCACTGTACGCACAGATATGCCGGAAATGGTGTCGACAGGTGATAACCCGCGCCGTCGGTCACCGGGCGCGGGTCCGCTCGCCGAGGGTGACCGGACCTGTCGGGACGACCGCATGGTCCAGTGCCACAACGGTATCGGCCATCCGCTCGAGCACGCCGCGCCGATGGCTGATCACGTCGAACGCTGTCGCCGTCGGCCGTGCGGCAGATCGAGCACCGCGAGCCGCGACCGCGCCGACGGCGACGCGGTGATCGCGCCGCAGATCAGGACAGGACCGCCCGGTCGCGGGCGACGGCTCGGATTCGGTCTCGCGCGGCCGTCCACCGGCGACCGAGGCAGGCTCGGCGCGGATTCGCGTCGTGGCGGTTCGCCACCGGTTCAGACGGCGGCGGCACGGCGGCGTGCCGCGGCGATCCGCCGCCCGATCACGCCTTGACGCGGCGCGAACAGGTAGGCGGCGGTGAAGGTCACCCCCTGCACGACCACGACCATCGCGCCGGAGGCGGTGTCGAGGTGGTAGCTCAGATACAGGCCGGTGACCGCGGCCGCCACCGACACCGCGGGCGCGATGAGGAGCATGCGGCCGAATCGGTCGGTGAGCAGCGAGGCGGTGGCACCGGGAATGATGAGCATCGCCACCACCAGCACCACCCCCACCGCCTGCAAGGCGACCACGGCGGTCAGCGCGAGCAGCCCGAGCAACGCGATGCCGAGCAGGCGCGGGTTCAGGCCGATGGCGTGCGCGTGGGTCCGGTCGAAGGCGTAGAGGGTGAAATCGCGACGTTTGAGGATCAGCGCGGTCAGCGTGATCGCGGCCAGGATCACGATCTGGACGAGTTCGGCGGTGCTCACGCCGAGCAGGTTGCCGAAGACGATGTGGTTCAGGTCGGTCTGGCTCGGGGTCACCGACACCAGGACGAGTCCGAACGCGAACAGCGTGGTGAACACGATGCCGATGGCCGCGTCCTCCTTGATCCTGCTGGTCTCGCGCACCACCCCGATCAGCGCCACGGCCAGGAACCCGAAGATGATCGCACCCACCGCGAACGGCGCGCCGACGATATAGGCGAGCACCACGCCGGGCAGTACGGCATGCGAGACCGCGTCGCCCATCAGCGACCAGCCGATGAGCACCAGCCAGCAGGACAGCACCGCGCAGACCACCGCGGCCGTCACGGTGGTGGCGAGGGCGCGCACCATGAATTCGTAGCGCAGCGGATCGACCAGGATCTCGGTGAGGCTCATCATGATTCCTTCCCGCCGTCCGCGTCGCGACCGCGGCCGAGCACGTCGAGGCCGAATGCCGCGGCCAGGTTCTCCGGGCGCAGCACCGACTCCGGGTCACCGTGCGCGAGCACCGAGCGCATCAACAGCACGGCTTCGTCGGCGAGGGCGGGGAGCGCGTGCAGGTCGTGCGTGGAAATCAGTACCGCCACCCCGTCGTCGGCGAGTTCGCGCAACAACGCGGTGATCGCGGCTTCGGAGCGTTTGTCGACACCGGCGAACGGTTCGTCGAGCAGCAGCACCGTCGCTCCCTGCGCGATGGCGCGCGCCACGAACGCGCGTTTGCGCTGCCCGCCCGACAGCTTCCCGATCTGCCGCTCGGCCAGCTCCGTCAGCTCCACCCGAGCCAACGCCTCGGCCACCGCGGCACGGTCGGCACGGCGCGGCCGACGCGTCCACCCCATCCGCCCGTACCGCCCCGACATCACCACATCGCGCACCGACAGCGGGAAATCCCAGTCCACATCCTCGCTCTGCGGGACATACCCGAGCACACCCGCACGCCGAGCCGCCGCCGGTGTGCCGCCGTCGATCCGCACCGTCCCGCGATCGGGGGTGACCAGGCCCATCACGGTCTTGAACACGGTCGACTTCCCCGACCCGTTCATACCGACCAAGCCGCAGATCCGACCGTGCGAAACCCGCAGGTCGACCCCGTCGACGGCGAGCACCTCGCCGTAGCGCACAGTGACCGACTCGACCTCGATGGCGATCGATGAATCCGCCTCCCGCACCACGGCGTTCGCGGTCGATTCCGCTCCGACCGTCCCTGCCCCGACCGGAACCGTTCCGGTCGATGACGCTTCGGCCCTCACCGCTCCTGTCGACACCGCTCCAACCGATGCCGATTCAAGCGGAACCGACTCGTGCGCAGCCGCTTCGATCGACGCCTCCGCAGTCGACACCGCCTCGGCCCTCGCAGCTCCGGTCGTCCCGGTCGCCGCCTCGGTCATCGTTGCCTCCCGGTGAGAGCCGCGCCGATGGTCTGCGCGTCGTGACGGATCAGCGCGAGATAGTCGGGCACCGGACCATCGGCCTCCGACAGCGAATCCACATACAGCACACCGCCGAAGCTCGACCCGGTCGCCTCGACGACCCGGCGCATCGGCGCGTCGGACACCGTCGACTCGCAGAACACGGCGGGAACCCGCTTGGCACGCACGAAATCGATCGCCGAGGCGATCTGCTGTGGCGTTGCCTGCTGTTCGGCGTTCACCGCCCAGATGTATTTCTCGGTGAGCCCCGCGTCTCTGGCCAGATAGGAGAACGCGCCCTCGCAGGTCACCAGCGCGCGCTGATCGGCGGGCAGCGTGTCGAGGGTGCGTACGAGATCCTGATGGACGGTGGTCAACGCGGCCTTGTACCGGTCGCCGTTGGCGCGGAAGTCGGCGGCGTGGTCGGGGGCGAGTTCGGCGAAGGCGCGAACCATGTTGTCCACGTAGATCGCGACATTGAGCGGCGACATCCAGGCGTGCGGATTCGGCTTACCCCGGTAGGCGTCCTCGCCGATGGCGATGGGCTGCACCCCTTCGCTGACCACGACGTGTCTGACCCGCACGTCGGCGACGAACTGCGCGAACCAGGCTTCGAGGTTCATCCCGTTGTCCAGGATCAGATCCGCGCGCGCGGCCTTCTTGATATCACCCGGCGTCGGTTCGTAGCCGTGGATCTCGGCGCCGACCTTGGTGATCGATTCGACCGCCAGGTGCGGTCCCGCGACATTGCTCGCGATATCGGCCAGCACGGTGAAAGTGGTGAGCACCACCGGACGCTCGTCACCGTCGGTCGCGGCGCCGCAAGCCACGAGCCCGACCGCGAGCGAACAGGACGCTATCACCGCGACGGATCCGCGCGACACGACAGCGCCGACCCGTTGGAGCCACACCTTCATACTTCGAGATGCTAAGTTCGGGTGCCCGAACTTACAAGTTCGAATTTCTGAAACCACACCACGTGGTATCCGAAATCACCTGCTCGTCGCGCCATCCACCGAGTCGGGAACGACGGACACCACCCGCGAGACGTTCCCAACCGCGCATTCCCCGGTCGACGTCGGCGGTCCAGACGGAAGCGGACAACGCGTAATCCGAGTCGTCATGTCACTTCGTTTGCCGGATACGTCGGGAGGTTCGGGTGGCGGCCGCGGTGAAGGCGCGCATCAGCGGGGTGTCGCGGGCGGTGGACGACACCAGCGCGAACTCGAACGAGGGCCAGCACGGGAGTGGGAGGTAGGTGATGTCGGGGCGGCCGAGATTGCGCACCACCCCGGCGTCGACCGAGCACACGGCGTCTCCGTCCGCCACGACGAGCAGCGCTTCGGGCAGTGTCCGCACCGTCGGGCCTCGACGGATCGGTGTTCCGCCCACCTGGCGCGGCAGCAACGCCTCCCGCCAGTAGGCGGGTACCGAGGCGGTGAGGTCGACGAACGGCAGTCCTGCGATCACCTCGGGAGTGACGCGGCGGAGGCGGGCCAGAGGTGAGCGCCTGGAGACGGCAAGCAGTCGCGGCGTGCGCAACAACACCGGCCCCGTCCGTAGACCCGTGTCCCGAACCGGAAGCTTGGTGAACACGAGATCGACCGCACCGCTGCGTATACCGGACAGCGGATCACCGAGGTCGGCCTCCCGCATCGTCACGACACAGTCGGGGTGGCGCACCCGCAGGGCCTTGGTGGTGGCGGCCACGAAATCCCCCGCGGTAGGCCCGAGGAACCCCACGGCGAGGCGACCGACGGTGTCTGCTGCGGTGGCGGCCGCGCGGGTGAGCGCGTCGGTGACCGCACCGTAAGCAGGCACCAGGTCGTCGAACAATTGGGCTCCGAGCGCGGTCAGCGCCACACGTCGACTGGTGCGTTCGAAAAGCGGTGCGCCGATACGGCGTTCGAAGCGGCGGATGGATTGGCTGACCCACGCGGTCGACACCGTCAACACCTCGGCGGTCCGACCGAAATGCAACTCCCGCGCAAGAGTCAGAAACACTTCGATCTCCCGCGAATCCACCGCGATCTCGCCCGCCGCACCCATGGTGACCCTCCGAATCGTCAAGCGGTAGTACACGATCACCTCGCAACCGGCCATTGTTCGCCGAACTCGGCGCGGCGACGCTGGCATCCATGGCACTCACCATTCCCGATTTCGACTACCAGCGCATCACCGTCGGCGACGGCGTCGGCCTCAACGTCGCGATCGGCGGCGACGGCACACCGGTAGTCCTGTTGCACGGCTTCCCCCAAACCCACCTCGCGTGGCGACACGTCGCCACCGCCCTCGCCGCCGACCACCGCGTGATCTGCCCGGACCTGCGCGGCTACGGCGCCAGCGACAAACCCGCCGACGACCGCGACCACACCGTGTACTCCAAACGCACAATGGCCACCGACCTCGTGGAACTACTCGCCCACCTCGGCCACCACCGCTTCGCCGTCGCAGGCCACGACCGCGGCGCGGGCGTCGCCTTCCGCGCCGGACTCGACCACCCCGACACCATCACCCACGCCGCATTCCTCGATGTCGTACCCAGCCTCGACATCTGGCCCCTGCTCACCGGTCCCACCGGCGTAGCGCTGTTCCACCTCTACTTCATGGCCCACCCCGCACCGCTCCCCGAAACCCTCATCACCGCGGCGGCTCACACCTACCTCGGCCACTTCCTCGACCAATGGACCACCGACCCCGCCGCCATCCCCGACCAATTCCGACACGCCTATCTGGACGCCTGCTCGACCCCCGAAGCGATCACCGCGATCTGCGCCGACTACCGCGCGGGCGCCACCACCGACATCGCCCACGACGCAGGCGACCGCACCGCCGCACGACAACTCACCATGCCGACCACGGCCCTGTGGACACCCACCTGGCCCTTCGACCCCGAACCCCTCTGGCGGACATGGGCCACCGACCTGCGCACCACCATCGTTCCCGGCGGCCACCTCCTACCCGAAGACAACCCCACCGAAATCACCGCCGCCCTACGCGAACTCCTGAGCCGCTGAATCATGAAGGGGGACGACCGCTGTCCGCTCGGCAGCGTCGCCGATGCCCATGGGGCACCGCGAGACATTGTTCCGCGAGCCGCGATCAGGGGGCGCCGCCCGCGGGCGGGGCGGGCGACAGATTGCATTCGACCCAGCCGTATCCCCTGCGTCCGTCGGAGGCGGTGACGGTCCCCCAGCCGCGCAGGAACCTGCTGACGCGACCGTCCGCCGCGACAACGGGCACCGGTGCGTGTCCTGCGGTCTCGACGACGAGGTGCAGGTCGGGAGTGGCGGTCAGCGTCGTCCGCGCGACCAGGCCGTCCGCGGTGAAGGTCTCGACAGCGCGGATATCGGTCAATTCGACCAGAGGCCGTCCCGGCGTCTGGAGGTAGCCGACCCCGGGCACCTCGATTCCCGGCAGCCGGATGTGCACCGCGTGCGAGTGGCTGCCGTCCTCGAGATGTAGCGCGCTCCACGTCCAGTCCATCGACCACCAGTCGCGCGGACCCCACGAATGGTCGCGCTGGCCGAGCACGCCGTGCAGCGTGACCGCGCGCCCGTCGATGCTCACCGTGCCCGACACTCGGCACGGGATCTCGTAGCGCGGGGTGATCCGGTAGGGGTAGAGATCCCCGTCTGTCGACCATTCCAGATCGATGTCGAGCGCGGCGGTCGCGGTGCCCCGGGACTCGAAAATTGCCGCGGGATCGTCGTATACACGCGCCCGACCGCGCGCGGTCACTCGGTAGCGGTGCCACGGCGTCGGCACGGTGTGCGTGAATTCGAGGTCGGGGGTGCGCACGGCCCACGGATCCTCGGCCACCTCGGCGAGCATTTCCGAGATCACGACGGTCGGCATGTCCGGGCCGCAGAGGTAGATCTGCACCCAGGTCGCACGCTCGGTCGGCATCCGACCGAGTCGGACCCAGCCTCCGATACCTCGGCCGGGATCCACGAAGTCGGCATACCAACTCTCGCTCCACAACGGTTGCGCGACAGCCGGATGGACACCTTCGTCCTCCGACGACAGGGTCCACACGTTCGGACTCGACATGGCTACAGCAGACTCCCTCGTCCCCCGATCTCCACGCATGCACCGTAGCCGGTCGCGGTCGGCCGCGAGGCGGTATAGACATATCTACAGTCTCTACAACTGTAAATATTTCGACAAAGGGTGCGCCGAGCGGCTTCGGAGTCCGACGCCTCAGTGTTCGTCCATGGCCCGCAACTCCTGCCGTACATAGTCGGCCATCCGGCGCTCGATGAATCCGGGAGCGATTCGGCTGAGCAGCCATCCGATCCGCGTTCGGCGCGGGACCACCACCCGCGCGCGATCGCGGGCGACCGCCACCAGCACGTCCTCGGCCAGGCGTTGCGGCGAGTACGCATGTTTGGTCTTCTCGGCTCCGAGCAGGAAGGCCCTGCCGCGGAAGTCGCCGACGCCGCCCTTGTCGAGGATCGGCGTCTCGACCGCCGACGGACACACCACCGTGACCCCGACACCGTGCACCCCGGCCTCGGAACGCAACGCGTCGGACAACCCGACGACCGCGAACTTGGTGGTCGAATAGCTCGTCAGCAGACCGGACGCCATCAGTCCCGCCGCGGACGCGGTGTTGACGATGTGACCACTGCCTGCCGCGATCATGTGCGGATACGCCGCGTGGACTCCGTGCACGACGCCGCGCACGTTGATATCGATGATGCGGTTCCACTGTTCCAACGTCAGCAGATGGGTTTGTCCGCCGAGGACGATCCCGGCGTTGTTGAACATCAGATCGATGCGACCCGCATCCGCCACGACCCCGTCGACCAGACTCCGCACGGCCTCCGCGTCGGTGACATCGAGCAGTACGGCGGTCACGGTCCCCGGCCCGCGCGCTGCCGCGGCGACCCGCTCCGCGGCGGCCGGATCGATGTCCGCACACCACACCCGCGCGCCCGCGGCGACAAGCGCACCGGTCAGCGCCGCGCCGATACCCGAGCCACCGCCGGTCACGATGGCGGTGCGCCCGACGAAGCGTTCACTCACGACAGCAATAGTTGACATGCGTCAAAACCTATCGCACGACACCGTGCGCCGAACCTCGCCCGGACAAGGTCGCAGACGGCCCGGCTCGCGTCTCGGCCGCTCACTGGAACTCGTCCAGGCCGGAGGCTCGCGCGCCGAGCGGGCCGGTGGTGTCGACCACGATGTCGAGGCATACACGCCCACGAGTACTCGGAACGAATAGTCAAAGGTGCATCGAATATTCGCGGAGCTTCGATCGACACGGTCGCGTCGCGGGCAACATCTGCCTGCACCCTTTCATCGCACTCGGACCCGACGATGTCGAGCCGCTGGGACGGCGAGACCATGAACGGTGCTTTCCCGAATCCGGCAGTACCGCGCGAATAGTTCGCGTATTCGAATGATGATCGAATATCCGCACAAAGCGCTACAGTCGGTAATACTGTTGGCACGACAAGTCTGCATGAGACAGCGCCGTGACGACCGAATCGCCGAAAGAACACGCCGAACATCGGTGTCGAGAAAGCAGGGTTGATGTCGCAGCATCCGGAGTCGGCAGCGGACCTGGCCGCTGTCCTGGAGCGAGAAGCGATCAGGGAGTTGAAGGCACGGTACTGCCGGTTCCTCGACACCAAGGACGAGCAGGGCTGGCGTACGGTCTTCACCGCGGACGTGCAGGTCCGCACCGACCTCACCGTCGCGACGTCCGAGGAGCCCGCGGGCAGTTTCGAACTCGACGGCGTCGACGCCTTCGTCGACGGCGTCCTCGGCGCCCTCGCCGAGGTCGCCACGGTGCATCACTGTCACACTCCGGAGATCACCCTCACCTCCCCCACCACGGCGACCGGAATCTGGGCGATGGCGGACTGGCTGCTCTTCCCCGACGGCAACGAGCTGCGGGGCGCCGGGCACTATCACGAGACCTACGTCAAAGTCGAAGGCGCCTGGCGGATCTCGTCGCTGCACCTGACCCGGACTGTCGTACAGACCGGCGGCGCGCTGAGCGGTATCGAGGTGCCTCGCTGATCGGTAGTTCGATCAGCGGATCATCGACGATGTTCGTGACCGGCGCGGCGCGCGGGCAGGGCGCACGCGGTACAGCCTGACCCGGTCTGTCGTACAACTCGATTCGGAGGAACTGGATGAGTAGCGACGCGCCCCGGGGAAGTGCGAAGTCGGTTGATACGCCTGAGGACATGCGCGTCCTGGAGCAGCGGGGTCGACGGTATGAACATGAGCGCGAAAACGGTGTGGTGGTGTGGCGTTCGTGGGGCAACGGACCTCCGGTGCTGTTGCTGCACGGATCGCACGGATGCTGGGCCCACTGGGTGCGCAATATCGCCGCACTCGAATCGAATCGCCGGGTCTTGGTACCCGACCTACCCGGCTACGGCGAATCCGCGCCGCCCCGAGACCTCGACAGTCCGCAATCGCACGCGAGCGCACTCGCCGAAGGCCTGTCCGCGCTGTTGACGCCTGGACAGTCGCTCGACATCGTCGGGTTCTCCTTGGGAGCCTTCATCGGCGCCCACTTGGCGGTGTCGATGCCGCACCTGGCCCGACGCCTCATCATCGTCGACGCGGGCGGGTTGGACACACCGATGCCTCAGGCGCACCTCGCGTTGAAACCGTTGCGAGGGCTCAGCGGCGAAGAACGTTCCAGAGCACGACGTCACAACCTCCACACGATGATGATTCACGATCCGAACCGAATCGACGGCACGGCGATGTGGATCGACGAGAACGCCGGGCACCCCCGCAGCCGCGTCCACCACCAGGTCATTCCCGACCGGTTGCTGCACATCCTGCGACAGGTACCGGCGCAAGTCGACGCCATCTGGGGCGAACACGACCGCCCCCACCCCGATCCGGCGGTCAACATCGCGGCGATTCGGACCGTTCAGCCCGCCGCCGAACTTCGGATCGTCCCCGGCGCCGGACACTGGTCGATGTACGAAGGCGCCGAAGACTTCAACCGCCACCTACACGAATTGCTCGAAACGCCGTTACGAGGCAGCGCCTGATCCGACCGAGAGTCCCCTCCGGGCGGCGATCGAGCGTTCGTCGAGTGAACAGGGTGTCAGATCACCGAGTTCATGATCGTGCCCGCGCTGGTCGCGACGGCGCCACCGGCCATCGCGCCCGCGATCATCTTCGGCGATTGCAGAGCGCCGCCGTTCCACTTCTCCCAGGCGAACCGGCCGCCGCCGTAGGTGATGGCGGTGAGTCCGGACAGTTGCACGAGCCAGGTGAAGTAACGACCCATCTGCATGAATTTGTCCGCCAGCGGCGGGGCTTCCGGTGTCGGATTGCCGACCTGCGCGAGGACGGTGTCGTGTAACGCGCACAGGATCATGCTCACTTCATGCTCCTTTACGGATGACGAGGTGATGCTTGAATCGGGAATTCAGAGGATCGAGCGCACGAACGGTACTCGTAGACCGTCCTCAATTGAACCTCATCGAGCTCGGGCGCGGGGCCGGACACACCGAATTCGCATGACAGGTCTCACACCCTCCAGCGGATGCCACGCGCCGTACATCGCTCTACGATTCGAGGTGTGCAACAGCTTCATTTCGAGACGGTGCGATGTCGCGCCGAGTCACCGTCGACAACGTAGCCGCACCATCTTTCCGGGGAGGGTCTCGTGGACCACATCGCCGTCCTGTTCCTGCTCATCGTCGCTCTCGTCGCGACGGCGGTAGTAGCTTCCTACGCCACCGTCACGGCCGCCTACTGGTTCGAACTCCGCCATGCGCGGGCTGTGAGCCGCCGCGACATCTCGCGCTGAACCGCGCGGACATCTCGCGCCGAACCGCCGGGGCTCCCACGCCGAACCCTGGCGTCAGCCTCTCACCACCGCCACCGTGCGACGACGACCGCCGCGCTGATGGCGATACCGCTTCCCCATTCGACGCGCGCCAACCGCCGCCGCGGCGCCCGCGCCGATCGCGACCGTCGCCGCGACGACGAGCGTCGGCACCGTCGGCGACGTGCCGATCAGCACCCAGGCCGCGCCGACCACCGCCACGGCCGTCACCGCCGCGGCGGCGCAGAGCCCGGCGTAATTGCCCACTCCCCCGCGACCGCGGCGCAGGACACGGAAATTGGATTCCAGATAGGCGATTCCGAACAGTGCGAGCAACACCACGCCGACCGCGACCGCCGTGGTGGTCGAACGCTGCGCCGTGCTGAATTCCACACGCTGGACCGCGATTTCGACGCCGTCACGGATCAGCGTCAGCTCGCCCGTCCCTGTTCCGGGCAGCACGTACGGATTCACCGGCGCCGGAACGGATGTCGCGACGCCGGGGGTGATCGGCGTGGTGTCGCCGCCCACTCGCGCACCGAGCACGTCCAAGGACAGTCGCGCCGCGTCGGCGTCGAGTCCGTCGACCCGCAGCGGGATGGGAGCGGACAGATCGAGTTCGACGGGAGCGGCGGTGACCGGATCGGCTCCGGCGAGCGCGACGACGCCGGGAGCCAGACTCCCGCCCGCCGTCGGTCCGCCGAATCCGAGCAGGGCGACAGCGCAGGCCGCGGCCGCCAGCACCGCGGCCGCCCCCAGCGGCACGCGCGGCGAGTCGAACGACACGACTTCCTGGATGGGGACCAGGTCGTCACGATCGATGTCGATCAACCGGAGGCCGTGATCGGCGACCGCACCGTCGGGTCGCACCCGGGGCAGCCTCGCGGTCGACCGTGGCCGCGCGGCGGCGACATCCTCGAGGGTCGGCGGCGATCCGTTCCCAGCGGGCGCGCCCTCCGTCGTCGGCATCGACGACTGCCCTTCCTCGGATGCCGCGGACGGCCGCGTCGATTCGAACGTCGTTTCACCGCTGCGAGATTCGGATGTCGGCCGTCGATGAGCTCCGCTGCCACGCCTGCCGCTCCCGGTGGCCGCGGCGACGATGGTGTCCGCCCCGACCACCGGGATGCCGACCGAGGTCAGCCAATCCTCGCCCCAGCAGCTCACCGCCGGTTCGCCCAAGGCGACGGCGAACTCCTCCGCGGTCTGGAACCGTCGTGCCGAATCGCTTGCCAGGCCGCGCATCACCACGTCGGCGATGGGCTCGGGCACGCTCGGCTTCACCTTCGTCAACGGCACGGTGACTCCGCGCGCGTGCGCGAGTATCGTGCCGACACGGCTTTCCGTCGGCGGAATCGGCAGCTTCCCCGACAACAGCTGATAGAGCATGGTCGCCAACGAGTACACGTCGGCTGCGGGCGAGAGCTGTTCTCCCCGTATCTGTTCCGGTGACATGTAGTGCAACGTGCCGACGATGTAGCCCTCCTGGGTCACCAGCGTCTCATCGCCGCCGACGATCTTGGCGATGCCGAAGTCGGTGAGTTTGACCCCGCCACCGCCACCGAACATCAGATTCGCGGGCTTCACATCGCGATGCAGGATGCCGTGCCGGTGCGCGGCATCGAGTCCGGCCGCGCACGACAAGGCGATGGCCACGGCCGCCGCGGCGTCGAGTCCGTCCTCGCTGAACCGGTCCCCCACCGTCCCGCCGGGCATGAATTCCATGACCAGCAGGCATAATTCCTCGTATTCGACATAGTCGAAGACCTGCACCACATGCGGATGGTCGATCGCCGCCATCACTCGCGCCTCATCGATGAAGCGCCGCCGGACCACCGGATCCTCGCCGAACTGGGGCGGGATCATCTGCTTGATCGCGACCCGCCTGCCGAGCCTGCTGTGCGTACCCGCGAGGACGACCCCGCAGCCGCCCTCCCCGATCACGTCGTCGACGTCGTAGGCGGGCAGTGCCGCACGCACGCGAGCGATATCGGTCCGCGCCCTCGCCCTGCCGCTCATGCGTCCGGCCCTCTCGGTACGAGACGCACGGTGTCGACCACATCGGCGTCCGAGAGGTCGAGAAGTTCATCGGCCGGGTCGCCGTCGGACTCCGATTCCGGTGTCGGCGAGAGATATCCGAGCAGGAAGCCGACGGCCGCCGCGCAGGCCGCGACCGTCAGCCACATCCCCGTCGACGGCACCCACCAGCGCAGCACCGACGCGGTGAATCCGAAGATCAACCCGATGCCGACACCGGGCGCGAGCAGGCGCACGCCGCGCTGCCACCGATTGGCGGACAAGCGATGTCGCGCGATGCCGAGCGTCGCGTCGAGCGTCGCGAGTGCGGTGAGCACGGCCAGCGCGATACCGAACAGGCCGAATACCGACCAGATCGAACCTCGGACATCGGTGACCGTGTCGACCCCGGCCACCTCTTTGCCGTCGAGACCGATCACCCCGAGTCGTCCGCCGATCAAACCGGTCGCCTGCCCCCGCAAGCCGGCCAGATCCAGTTGGTAGCGCAATGTCTCGGTGCTGCCCGGCGCGATCTTCAACCCGACCGCCGTCGAATAGGAGAAGAAGTTCAGCCCGAGCACCCGCCCGGTCAGATCGACACGGCGGAGCTCGAGCTGCGCACGGGTGTTGTTCGTAACCGTGACCGCCACGCGCACGGTGCTGTCGGGGACGAGGCGAAGCGGGGCGCGGGAGGACGCGGGGCCGATGTCGCGATCATCGACGGTCGCCGCCACACGGATGCCGTCGGAGGCCGCGGCGGCCGGACCCGCGCCGAACATCGCCCCGGCCAGCACCGTGACGACGACCATGGGGCACAACATGATTCGGACCACACGAGGTGTCCACACGCTTCCGCTGGGAATCGCGGGAATGCGCTTCATCCTCTCCTCCTGACGGTTTGATGAGAAACGAGTCGGTGCCCGTAGAACCAGCCACCGAGGAGTAGGAAGAACAGCAGAATCGCGACCGTCGCCGCGCCGCCGCTCACGCGGCTCACCAGCACCACGTCCAACGGCGCGGCCAGGGCGCGGCCGCACCACGCCCGCACCTCGTACCGGCCGACATCGATGGCCGACAACGACAGTGCGGTACGGAACGAACCGTCGGCGCGCGCGACGGAACTGCCCACCGGGGTGTCGCCGATCATCAGCAGGACCGGCGATCCGGCATCGCAGCCCTCGCCCGCCGCGACCACCGCGCCGCCGGGAGCTATCGCCCTCGGGCTCATTTCGAGTCCGGCCGACCGTGTCTCGGGAGCAGCCGGCGGTGACGTCGGCGTATCAGGAGTCAGTGTCGCAGGCGCGGTCGGGTCCGCGGGTGTGGGTGTGGGCGTGCTCGGCGGCGGCGTGCTGGGCGGCGGAGTCACCGAATTCGTCTCCGGGATCGGGATGATCGCCGGTCCCGGATCAGTGACCTCGGAACCACGCGGATTCGTCACGCCCGCCCCCGGGTTCGTCACTCCCCCATGCGTATTCGTGCCTCCCGGGTTTTCGGTATGCGTACCGGTGTCGACACACGGAGTATTTCCCGGTTCGCACGTCTTCGACCCATCGGGATCGGTGTGCACGCACTTCGGAGACTTACTGCCGACCGCGCACGTGATGAGCGAACACAACCAGGACAGATCGATGCGGGAACACCCCGACGGACACCATTTGCTCGGATCGACGCCTGCGCACCACACCGCCGGGCACACCGGGGACGGATACGGTTTCGCGCACGTCTGCGTGCCGTCCGACGGACACAGCGGCACCGACAGACCCGCCGCACACGGCCGCGGTGGGCAGGTCCGCTGCTCGATCCCTGCCATGCACGTTGTGGTGCACTCGGATCCGAGGAAATCGGAACTGCTGCTACAGACGGTGTAGTCGCATTCCTTCGGCGTCTTGGACCGATCACACGAGGCATTGCCACAGAGCAACCTGCCGTCCTCGGGCTTGCAGATCCAATCGTGGTACGGATCCGCGGGATCGCTCCGGCCGGGCCGTAGAAAACCGTCATCGTTCTCGCCGTCGCTGTCACACACGATGTCCGCACACGCCCCGACCGGCGTCCGCGACCCGCCGGACTGCGACGTGTCCTGCAACCGCGGCTCAGCAGATTTCGACGAGTCCGCAGGCTTCGACGAGTCCGCAGGCTTCGACGGATCCGCAGGCTTCGACGAGTCCGCAGGCTTCGACGGATCCGCAGGCTTCGACGAGTCCGCAGGCTTCGACGGATCCGCAGGCTTCGACGAGTCCGCAGGCTTCGACGGATCCGCAGGCTTCGACGAGTCCGCAGGCTTCGACGGATCCGCAGGCTTCGACGAGTCCGCAGGCTTCGACGGATCCGCAGGCTTCGACGAGTCCGCAGGCTTCGGCTCTAATTGTGGTTGAGGAATTTCCGGCTGCGGAACCTCTGGTTTCGGCTTCTCGGGTACCGGCTGCGCCACCTCGGGCTGCGGCTGCGATGCCTGCGGTTTCGGTACCTCCGGCACCGGCTGCGGCGCCTGAGGCTTGGGTACCTCCGGCTGCGGCTGTGTCAGTTGCGGCTCCGGCGCCACCGGCTCGGGTTGCGGTTGCTGCACCTGTGGTTTCGGCGCTACCGGCTCCGGTTGCGGCTGGGGCGCAGGTTGCGGCGCCTGCTGTGGCGCAGGTTGCGGCTGCGGCGCAGGCGCTTGCGGTTTCGGCGCCTGCGGTTGCTGTTTCGGTTCCTGCGCGGCGGTCGGCTCCTGCGCGGGTGAATCGTTCGCGGTCGGGACGGCGAATACCGGTCCCGCGGTCGTGGACAGCGTCGCGAAGGCCATGAGCAATAGCACGACAAAAAAGATTGCCGCCGAGAATTTTTCGCCGACTCCGGTTTTCCCGCGCCGCCCGCCGCCGAAATAGCGAGAATTCACCGGCCCGCTCCGTGGCTTCCCGCCCCCCACTGTTCGTCTCAGCATTCACTCGACCCCCTTGCTGTCGACCGTCGAACGACAGCCATCGTAATGCGCTGCGCGCCAACATGTACCCCCCACGACCCGCCGTTATCGTCCCTTGACCGCCAACTGGCGAGTCCACTCGGCGAGTCGCACGCCGAATGAAAATACAGCCCGACCAGTTCGTGGCGCCGGACCTCGGCGAAAGAATCCCATCGCAGCGAGTTCCATATTCCCGCACGACTTTCCGACCGAATGAAGAGAATCGAAAGTCACACGGTCGGCGCGATCAGCGGCGACGGCCGATGCTCCCGGCAGCCGCGCGCGGAAGGCAATGGGGCAGCAATGCCGGGGAAACGCCGAAGCAACGCGCGGGTGCTCTCATCTACGCATCGATTCGCGGGCCCAGCGCCGAGCCCGACCACCCGTCGCGAGGCGCCGCCCCCGAGAGGTACCGTGTTCGAAACCTGTTACACCCCATACGATGTCGCCCATCTGCTGCGCCACAGGTACGGCCTCCCGGTCGAACTCACCGCGGCGCGGCCCACGGTGGTGTGCGGTCCGCGCCTCGACGCCGTCGACATGCCCGCCACGCTGGGTTCCCTGGTGCTCGGCGTGCTGAACGACAGACACATCGGCCCGGTGGTGGCCGACCCGCGCGGACGCCGATGGACCTTCCTGGTGACCCCACCCGCGCCGACGAACACCGAGCACGCCCGTATCCTGTCCGCACACGGCGCGAGTGTGCGCGCGGACGGACGGCGGGTGATGCTGCCGATGTCCGATCACGGCTTCGGATGGCGATGGGCGTGCGAGCCACGCCTCGGCGCCCGTCGACTACCCACGGGCGCGGCCGTCTCCGCCGCGCTCGCCCACCTCGCCGCGGCGGACGCACCCTCGGAACCGACGACCGACAGCCCTTCCCGCGAAATATCCGCACGTCTCCGCGAAAGTTATCGAATCGGAATCGGGCGCCGATAATCACATCTATGAAATACCAGCAAATGTGACGAGATGACTTCATCATCCGGAGCGCATCGGTCGATGCCGATGCGCCATCTACCCGGTCAAGGGCGTATACCCAGGTAGTGACACTCTCAACTACCCCTTTCGTGACCCTTCTGTGTCTTGCTCACCCCCCGAATAAAGAATTACGGTTCCCATAAGCAAATCGCCAGCGACCACACGGGGTGCGGAACATTCAGCGGGATGGACCGAGCTCAGCATCAGAACTCGCCGATCAGCGGGAGCAGGTCATGAAACGATCGAAGCTAATTTTCGCCACCGTAGGCATCATCCTCGCCGGAGCCGGAGCGCTCGACATTCTGGGGGACAAATCCGTGCCGACCGACACCGTGCAGATCGCGAGCGTCGGCGGCGACACCATGGCATCGCGGTCGGGACACTTCCGCATCGAGGTTCCGCGCACCGTCAGCTGCCCGATCGACGAGTCCGCGATCCACGATCGCTGACCCGCGTCGGGACGCCCGACGGCGCCCCGACGCGCATCATCGGCCCGAATCGCACCGGCAGCGCCGGTCGAGACCGATTCACCGACCACAACAATGAAACCGCAACGGCCGGAATCATATTCGGAAACCGGGCGGGCAGCGCCACATCAGCCGCGAGGCACGCTGCTCACATCGGATTCATCCGCGGGGACGGCGGAAAGACCACCGGAAGCGCGGCCAGCGCGCGGTGGAAGGGACCGGGACGCCAGGTCAACCGCTCGACGGGCACCGCGAGGTTCAGTTCCGGCACGGCGTCGAGCAACTGATCGATGGCGTCCTGCACGATCAGGTAGGCGACCGACTTCGCCGGGCAGGCGTGCGGTCCCGCGCTCCACGCCAGGTGCGAGCGGTTGCCGGTACGGTCGCCGCCGCGGATCGCCGGATCGTTGTTGCAGGCCGCCAGGCTGATCAGCACCGGCTGGTGCGCGGGCAGCCAGGTGTTGTCGATCAGGATGGGCTGACGCGGGTAGGTGGTGCAGAAGTTGGCCATCGGCGGGTCGTTGAACAGCACTTCGTCGAGCGCGTCGCGGGTGGACAGGCTGCCGCCGAGGACATTGCCGCCGAAACGCCGGTCGGTGACCATCAGCAGCAGGGTGTTGGCGATCAGGTTCTGCTGCGGTTCGATGCCGGCGCCGTAGAAGCTGATGAGCTGGCTCAGCATCTCGGTGTCGTCGAGTTCGGCCGGGTGATGGGCCAGCCGCGAGGTCACGTCGTCGCCGGGTTCGGCGCGACGCAGGGCGACCAGCTCGAGCAGGGCGGTGCTCAGCATCTCCATGCCGCGCGCCGCTTCCACGGTGTCGAACAGCATCGCCATACCGGTGGCGACCCGGGCGCCCAGTTCCGCCGAGCAGCCGACCATGCTGTTCAGCACCTCGAAGACCAGCGGAAACGCGTACTGGGTGACCAGATCCACCGAGCCTGCCTCGCAAAAGGTGTTGATCAGCGGTACCGCGATCCGCTCGACGGTGGTGTGCAGCGCGTGCAGGTCGATGCCGTCGATGGCCGCGACGTAGGCCTGCCGGTAGCGCGCGTGCGCCCGACCGCTGTTGCGCAGGGCGTTCGGGTACCACTCCATCATCGGCTTGACCGGTGAATCGGCGGGCACGCTGTCCTGCCAGGCCCTGGGATCGGCCGGGAAGTGGTCGGGATCGTTGAGGATGCGCAGCGCCGTCTGGTAGTCGAGAACCAGCGTGGCGGGCACCGAGGGCGCCAATTCGATCGGGGCCATTGAGCCGTACCTGGCGCGCGCCTCGCGATAGGCGCGATGCGGGTCGGCGGCGAATTCAGGGGTATGCAGCGGCATGCGTGGCCCGTCGGTATCGATGGGCGATCCGTGCGTGACGGGGCAGACAGCGTGGGACGGTAAGGCAGAGGGTGGCGTGCTCAATGATTCGACTCCAGGGGGTGGAACCGGGTAGCGCCGTGGCGGTCGAGGAGTACCGAACTCGCGTCGGGTCGCGTCACGGGGCTCGGACCCCACCGCCAACCTGCCCTCAACGCTTCCGTTCAGCCTTCCTCAGTCCGTTTCCACCTCGGCGACCCGTTGATCAGGTCCAGCCGCGGACCGGAAACCGACGGCAGCGCATCCGTTCGCACCGCAGGCAATGCCTGCGGAGCAGGGGTTTTCGCGTTTCCGCGACCGAGATGAACCTGTTCCGCCAGCCGCCCGAACCCGACGACCCGCCCACGGTAGCAGCCCCGGTCCCGGCATACCGGAGATGTGTCAACATCTTTCGGAACCCGTTACCGGAGCCTGTGTCAGCGCGGGTTCGGCTCGTCCACGGTGCGCGGCTGGCTCGAGCACATGGCCTCGATCAGCGCGGGTGTGTGCTCGGGCGCCATGGCGTGCACGGAAAGGATGTCGGCGACGCCCATATACGCCTCGATGTCGGCGCTCGCGTCGAGGAACACCCGCCGGGTGAGTTGTTGCAGATACACCAGATCCGGCAGGTCGCCCTCGGCGAAGCGCAGCACCGAGAACGAACCCTCGGCAACGGCGGGACCGCCCACCGGATCGGCCAGCACCTGCACCGCGACATTCGGGTACTGTGCCGCGGCGTGGCTCAGATGTTCGAGTTGCGCGCGCCAGACCGCGGAACCGCCGACCGGGCGGCGCAGCGCGGATTCCTCGATGATGGCCCAGAGCTGGACCGGTTCGCGGCGCGTCAGGATCTCGGCGCGGCGCATGCGCAGCGCCACCCGGCGTTCCCGCATGGCCTCGGAATCCTCGGGGTGGGCGAGGGTGAGCAGCGCCCGGGCATAGTCGGGGGTCTGCAGCAGTTCCGGCACCACCCGGCACTCGTAGCAACGCAACAGCCGCGCGGCCTGTTCGAGATGCAGATAGGTGTCGAATCCGGGCGGCAGCCAATCGGCGTCGCGCTGCCACCAGCCCGCGCCCACCACCCGGCGCGCGGCCTCGGCGATCGCCTCCCGGTCCGCGTACCGACTCGATTCCGGCATGTCCCGCGCGCCCATGCGCCGAGTCTGCCACGTGAACGTATCGATAAGCTATCCCCAAATCGTGGTTTTTACAATGTAATTCACACGAGCATGAACGAATCGAGCTGCCTTGCTAGAGCAGTCGCGAGCAGTCAGACTTGTCGACGGCGTGACCCGAGGGACACGGCATCGGTTCCACAGAACGACACTGCCCACCGAGCGAAACCGCTCACCGGGCGAGAGGGGCGGAGCAGCACAATGACTTCCGACGAGACGATCGAGACCTCCATACCGCTCGACCGGCCAACGTCGGCGCGCGCCTACGGATGGATGCTCGGCGGCAAGGACAACTACGCCATCGACCGCGAGATCATCCTACATGTGCTCGAGGGGTTCCCCGAGTGCGTCGACATCGCGCGTCAGAACCGCCAATTCCTCTACCGCGCCGTCCGCTATCTCGTTCAGGAAGCGGGCATCCGCCAATTCCTCGACCTCGGCTGCGGCCTGCCGACCGACAACAACGTGCACCAGGTGGCGCAGCAGTTCGATCCCGACGCCCGCGTGGTCTACGTCGACATCGATCCCATCGTGCTCGCGCACGGACGCGCGCTGCTCGCCGACCAGCAGAGCACCACCGTCATCACCGCCGACATGCGCGATCCCGAGCCCCTGCTCACCGATCCCGACGTGGTGCGCCTCATCGATTTCTCCGAACCGGTTGCGGTGCTGTTCCTCTCGGTCGGACACCATCTCAAGGACGTCGACACCGTCGGCGCGGGTGCGCGACACGCGCTGCGCCACATCATCGACACGGTCGCGGCCCCCGGAAGCCATATCGCGTTCTCGCAGGTCGTCAGCGACGACCCGGAGATCGGCGCGCGCTTCGCCGCCCAACTCGACGGCGCCGGAATCCCCTGGCAGAACCGGATTCCCGCCGAGGTCGACGCGCTCTTCGACGGCCTGGAGCCGATCGAGCCCGGCTTCACCAACCTCATCGACTGGCGGCCCGACCCGGATCAGCCTCCGCTCGAACCGGTGCCCGAGCAGCTGCTCTCCTACGTCGGCACCACGAAGACGCGCACCGAGGTCTACGAGTACGGCGGGATACTGCGCAAGCCCTGAGCATCCCGTCGTGGCGGTGTCCAACCCGGGTCGGTGCCGATCATCAACCTCGTGGTCCGCAAGTCCTACGGCGGCGCGTACGGGTTCATGGCGTGCAAGCAGCTCGGCGCCGACATCAGCCTGGCGTGGCCGACCGCCCGCATCGCCGTGATCGGCGCGGAGAGCGCGGTCGACCTGGTCGGCAGGCGTCAACTCGAGCAGGTGCCGCCCGAACAGCGCCCCGCGGTGCGCGAGGCGATGATCGCCCAGTACAACGAGACCGTCGCCACACCGTGGGTGGCCGCCGAGCGTGGCTACATCGACGCGGTGATCGAACCCTCGCGCACCCGTCTCGAACTCCGGCGCGCGCTGCGCCTGCTGCGCGACAAGCAGGACTACGCCCCCAACCCGCGCAAACACAGCCTCTACCCCATGTGAGCAGCGACGCGAAGTCGACGCCGGATGCCGAGGCCCGAAAGTGAGCTGGTAGTTTCGGGTCGGCACCGTCGGCCAGACACACGACAGTCGGCCACCGCTATCGACCGGCAATCTGATTCCATCTGTCCAGGGAGTTCCATTGGCACGGAGATCTCGCCCCCATCGCACATCCGGTTCCGCGCGCCGCGCGACCTCGGCCCTCGTCGTCGTCACCGCGGGCGCCCTACTCGGCGCCGGTGTCGCGCAGGCGCGCCCGATCGGCCCGTTCGAGGTCGGCGGCGCCATCGAGGTGGCCTACGACCAGCAGGGCGGACCTGCCGCCTTCGGCGACCCCACCTCCCCGGAATCCGACGCGGCGCGCGGCGGGAAGTTCCAGACCTTCCAGCGCGACGTCTCGTTCTACTGGCAGCCAGCCACCGGAGCACAGCCGGTGGGTGGCGCGATCCGGCAGAAGTGGCGCGAACTGGGCTCGGAATCCGGCTCGCTCGGCTATCCGGTTACCGCCGAGCAAGTGTCCACGGTCGGCGGAGGTCGCTTCAGCCACTTCGAACGCGGCTCCATCTACTGGTCGCTCGGCACCGCGGCGCACCAGATCGGCGGCCCGATCCGGGACAAATGGGCCGCCGCAGGCTGGGAGGGCGGGCCGCTGGGCTACCCGCTCACCGACGAGTCCGCCGCCAGGAACAACGGCCGCTACAGCCTCTTCACCGGCGGCGCGATCTACTACACCGCCAACAGCGGCGCCCACATCGTCTGGGGCGCGCTGCGCGACGAATGGGCGCGCGCGGGCGCCGAGGGCGGCCGCTACGGCTACCCGACCAGCGACGAATACGACTATCAGGGCGGCAAGGCGCAGGACTTCCAGGGCGGCCGCATAACCTGGCGGCCCTGACGATGTGGGAATAGTGTCCCGCGACCGATACGTTCGTTCCAGTGGTTAGCGGAACGAACGAGAGGGGTCGCCGTGGCCGTGGAAGCAGCGGAATCGGCGGTCGGACTGCGATCGGAACGCGGGCCGATACTCGCCGCCCTGATGCTGTCGACCGGCCTGGTGGCCCTCGACTCCACCATCATCGCCACCGCGGTGCTCACCATCACCGACAGCCTCGGCGGCTTCTCCCAGTTCCCCTGGCTGTTCTCGGTCTACCTGCTCGCCCAAGCCGTCACCGTGCCGATCTACGGCAAACTCGCCGACACCATCGGCCGCAAGCCGGTGATCCTGCTCGGCATCGCGATCTTCGCCCTCGGCTCCCTGCTCTGCGGACTCGCGACGAGCATGGTCGCGCTCATCGTCTTCCGGGCTGTCCAAGGCATCGGCGCAGGCGCCATCCAACCCATGACCATGGTCATCGCGGGTGACCTCTACACCCTCGCCGAACGCGCCAAAGTCCAGGGCTATCTGGCGAGCGTCTGGGCCGTCTCCGCCGTCCTCGGCCCCCTCCTCGGCGGCGTCTTCGCCGAATACCTCAGCTGGCGTTGGATCTTCCTGATCAACCTGCCCCTGTGCGCCCTCGCGGGCAGGCTCCTGCTACGCGGCTTCCACGAAACCGCCCCGCGCCGCGACACCCGCATCGACTACGCGGGCGCGATCCTGCTCACCCTCGGCGCGGGCGCACTCATCCTCGGCCTGCTCGAAGGCGGCCAAGCCTGGGCATGGACCTCCCCCACCAGCATCACCATCTTCACCGTCGGCGCCCTGCTCCTCGCCGTCTTCGCCGTCGTCGAACTCAAAGTCGACGACCCCGTTCTCCCCTTGCGCATCTTCACCCGGCGCGTAGTGATCGCGAGCAGCCTCGTCTCGGTCCTCGTCGGCGCCGTCATCCTCGGTCTCACCTCCTACATCCCCACCTTCACCCAAGGCGTACTCGGCACCGGCGCCCTCCTCGCGGGCCTGACCGTGGGCGCCCTCACCCTCGGCTGGCCGCTGGCCGCCTCCCAAGCCGGAAAAGTCTACCTACGCATAGGTTTCCGCCGCACCGCCCTCATCGGCAGCACCCTGGCCACCCTCGGCACCGCAAGCACCATCCTCATCACCGAACACTCCCCCCTCCTGCAGATCGCCGCCTCCTGCTTCCTGGTAGGCACCGGCATGGGCCTCGTAGCCACCCCCACCCTCATCGCCGCCCAAACCGCCGCCGAATGGTCCGAACGCGGAGTGGTGACCTCCGCCAACATGTTCGCCCGCGCCATCGGCAGCGCGGTCGGCGTCGCGGTCTTCGGAGCCCTCGTGAACTCCCGCCTCGAATCCCCCGACCACCCGTCCCCCACCGAACTCTCCACCGCGCTGCACCTGGTCTTCCTCGCCCTGGCGGGAATGGCCGTGATCATGGTCGTCGCGTCGGCCATGATGCCGGGGCGCAAAGCCCTGATCAGCGTAGACAATCCGTAGGCCGCCGGGAAGTCACCGGGTCGGCCCGGTACTCAAGTGCAGGCCGGTCTGTGGAATCGGCGCGGTAGGTAATTCTTCCAGTCGTCGGTAACCGCGACATCATCGATGTCGGTGCACAGCTGCCGATAGAGGCTTTCCGCGTCGAGCGGCCAGATGATGGAGCGATATACCGGTGCGGGATAGAACAGCCCGAGGTTACCGGTATAGGTGGGCAGCGTCGTCGCGATGGCATTGCCATCGGGGCGGAAGACTATCTGCCGATCCGACGGCAAGCGAGTGATCAGGTCTTCGAGCTGTGGTCGCCCGGATCCGCTTGTTATCTTCCATATTTGCGCGCTGTCGTCCGAGCTCGTGCCGACCAGGACATTTCCCGTCGGGCTCGACGTCAAATTGTGCGGCGACCCACTGGGGGCGGTATTGCCGACGGTAGCCGGTGTGGCGGGGTCGGTCAGATCCCATACCTTTAACAGTTTGCTGCTGTTGTCGATGCCGACGACGAACCCGTGGCCGATCTCGTCCAAGGTTGCCGTCGAGGCGTTTATCCAATTCGATCGACCGCTCAGCTTTTCGGTGATCGATACCGGGTGATCCGGATCGGTGAGATCCCACAGATAGGTGACATCCGGTACGTAGGTCGGACCGGATGCGAGCAGGTGACGAGAAGGGAAGTACCCGTATATGGCATCGGCGGATGCGACCGCGCCGCGGCGAACAGGGTGCGCGGGGTCGCGTACGTCCCACAGATGCAACTCTTTTTCGTAGGACACTCCGAGCAAACCGTCATCGAGAAACCACAACCCGCGGAAAGCGCCGGTCTGCTCCACGGGACTGTTCAGCGTGACGCTCGCATGCAGAACCGGATGCAGAACATCGGTGACGGTACGCAGTTCGAGCCTGTCATCGACGGAGACGGTGGCGAGGAGTTCACGACGAGCGGCCGGAATCCGTGGAGTGGGTACGGACGCCCCCGCCGATGGATGACGAGCGTCGGAGACATCCCACAGACGTACCGCCTGTCGGTCGCTGCCCCGTGTCAGCAGGATACGACCATCCGCGATGAAGGCGGCGCCGGTGTAGATATCAGGCAGCGTTGCCGCCAGACGTGGCCGGAGCAAATCATCGACCTGCCACAATTGGGTGCCTCGCATGCCGGTCTGCGCGGTGACCAGCAACGTTCCGTCACTGTTGAAAGCAGAACTACCGACTGGGCCTTGCTCCACGATGCCCGGAATGCTCGATGCGGGCACGCTCCACAGTCCGACAGTGCCGTCACCTTGGGCGGTCAGTACATGACGGTCGTCCGGACCGAAATCGGCCGCGAGAATTCCCGAGGGGTCGCGCAGCGAACTCTGCGCACTGTATCCGGTATCCGAATTCGATTTGGTCCAGAACGTCGCTGCGCCGTCGGAGCTGGTGGTGAGAAAGCCTCGCCCGTCCGGGCTGTAGGCGATATCCAAATAATTTGAACGGCCGGTCCGGTACGAGAACTCCATCTCGCGCGGGGCCGCGGGATCGGTGAGATCCCAGACGTGCAGGTCACCCAGCCCGCCCGCCGCTGCCAATTCCCGGCCGGAACGGCTCAACGCCAACGAGAAAGCCGAATGCACCGGAAGAGTCGCCACCATGGTCGGTGTCGGCCGGACACGGGTATCCCACAAACGCACGATGCCGCCATCGGATCCGGCCGCACCCGCGACGGCGAGCAGACCATCGGGTCCGAAGGACAGATCGTTGATTTTGCGGTTGTCAGCCGATATTTCGGCATCGCGTGCGAGGCGACGCGGATCGCGGACGTCCCACAGCTGCACGGCACCGTCCTCGGTGCCGGTCGTTGCCAGGACGGCGCCGTCCGCGGAGAACGCGATCGCCGGATGTATCGATGAGTCGCCGTCTTCGGCGTGGACCGTCGAGTTGGCCATGGGGATCGCGGCCAGCTGTTCAGGACGGAAGGGATCGCGCACGTCCCAGAGGAACATCTGCCGCTGGGTGCGTGCGGCGAGCAGCCGACTGTCCGGACTGAAGACGAGCATCGCGACGCTGTCCGTGGGCAGCGTCGCGGTCGGCTTCGGGTGGAACGGGTCGCCGATATCGGACAATCGCACCGTGTGGTCCTGCCCACTGCTCGCGACGACGCGGCCATCGGCAGCGTGGGCCACGCTGAGCGAGGGGGCGTCGTGCCGGACGACGGTGGTCGGATACGGCGTCACATAGGCGCGGTACAGGCTGCTTCGGGCCTGCGGGGTTCGGGCGGAGTTGTACGCGGTCAGGCTCAGTCGCAGGGCGGCAGCGGGATCGCTCACGCGCAGCGCGTCCGCGGCCGCGGCCAGTTCCTGTGACGATCGCACCGCCTGACTGTCCAACGCCGCCCGATGCTCCCACGCCGCACGCACGGTGCGCTGCACCGCGACGGCGCCGCCGGTGACGATCAACACCGCCGCGAGGACCACCGCCGCGAGTCGCAGGCGGCGGCGCCGTTCGCGACGGCGGGCGGCCTCGGAGCCCGCGTCCAGAAAGTCTCGTTCCAGCGAACTGAGCGCGGTCCGCGCGGACTCCTCGGCGTAGCGCTCGCGGGCGCGCGCCAGTCGGTTTCCCGAATACAGTTGAGTCGCATCGCGATCCGCGTGATCCCAGGCTCGGGCGGCATCTCCGAACTGCTGGTCGACGATAAGCGCGGCGCGGTCCTCGGCGATCCAGTCGCGCAATCGCTGCCACACTCGCAGCAGACCCTCGTGGGTGATCTCGGCGGTGCCGTCGGCGACCGTAACCAACCGGGACGCCACGAACGCGGCCAACACTTCGCGAGCGAACGACGCCTGCTCGGTGGACGCCCCGGCCGCCGGCTCCGTCAAGGCAAGACGCCTGCGCGTGTCCTCGGTTCCCTCACCGAGGCGGACCATCTTCAGCAACATGTGACGCGCGGCTCGCCGCCGGTCCGGGGCCAGCGCCTGGTAGGTCTGTTCGGCCTGCCGCGAGACGGCTTCCCAGATTCCTCCGCTGTCCTGGTAACCGGCCAATGTCAATGCCGCGCCTTCTCGATGCTGCCAGGTCATCATGAGGGCATAGGAAAGCAGCGGCAGCGTCCCGCCGGACTCGGCAGTCAGGTCGTGGCCGCTGCGCAGGTCGAGAAGCAGCCGAGGAATCAAGCCGTCCTCCAGGGTGAGACCGACTGCGCGGGCGGGCTTCTCGATGACCTCCCGTAGCTGCTCGGAGTTCATCGGCGGCACCGGGATCTGGGCGTCACGCAGGATCTCCACCAGGTCCGGGTATTCGGTGCAGTAACTGTAGAAATCCGCGCGGACACACAGAATCACCATCAGCGGAGCGGCAGTCGTCCGATTCGCCGAACGCCCGGCCACGCAGATCGCTCGCACGAATGCGTGCCGCTGCCCCTCGTCACCGTCGACGAACAGTTCTTCGAATTGATCGACGACGAGTACGAGGCGACCGCCCCGGAGTCTGCCCGCGTTCGACGCGGCGCGGACGATGTCGGCCAACCCCGTTTCGTCCGCGCACACCCTGGCCGCTATCTCGTCCTCGGGGAGCCCGCACAGGCGCGTCAGCCGACTCGCCAACGCGCGCACGGGGTCCGTGCCCGGCCGCATGATGAGCTGCGGCCAGTTGCGAGAACCTCGAATGTTCAATCCCCCGGCGTGGATCGCCGGTAGAACTCCGGCTTGCAACAGCGAGGACTTTCCCGATCCGGATCGGCCGATCACGGCGACCGGACCCTCGTCTTGTCGATCGACCAGCCGCTGCAAGACCGCGGCGACCATGTCGTCGCGCCCGAAGAAGTAGCCGGTGTCCACCGCGGTGAACGCCTCGAGTCCCCGGTAAGGACAACGTGGCTCGCTCACACCGCCCCGATCGACGGGCTCGGGTGGCCCGTGGCGAGAGACGACGGTCACGGGCGCGGCGGGATTGACGGCGAGCACGATCTCCCCCGCTCGATCGCCCGCCCTGCGGTGCGGCGCGGGCAATCCGCGGCTCGGCAACGCCCTGGCCAGATGACGATAGGCGTCGTCGGCCGTCAGAAAACGACCGACAGACCTCTCACCGTGATCGAGAAACCGGATCAACTCGCCACTGAACGCGGTGAACGGCTCACCCGGAGGAGCCAGCGCCTGCTCGGTCGCCGACGCCGAACTGAGCAGGAAACTGCCCCGCACATAGCTCAGTTCGAACGCATCGGCGACCGCGGTGCCGAACGAACCGTGGGCACGACCGGAGAAGCAGCAGTCGAGCACGACGATGATCGAACGCGCGGGGCATTCGGTGAGCGCCTCGCGAACCGTGGAGTACGCCAGCGCGTCCACCGCCAATCCGATGCCTTCGTCCTCGGTCGCCGCTGTCGCCAGATACAGCTCGCCGCCGGGCCCGATGAGCCCGTGCCCGACGTAATAGAACAGGAAGACATCGCTTGCCTGCGCGGCCGTTTCGATCAATGCCCGCAGGAAATCCTTCGGTCCCGCGGGATCGACGCATACCTCGGCTCGAGGCATCCCACAGCGTTCGGTCAGGCAACGGCCGAGTTCTGCCACGGTGTTGTCGACGGCGGCAACGTCCGGCAGTCGGGAGGACGCGCCGTGCCTGCCGGTGCCGACGACCAGCGCGCGCGAACCCGCGCTGCCAAGTGCGGTTGCCCGTTCATCGGCCATATCGGTGCACGCCTACCGAACGTCCTCGACATCACCGTCGGAATCCGCGTGTTCCAGCAGATCGGTGATCAACTGACGGGTGTTGTCGTCCTGCAATCGTGCGTTCGCACCGCTGAACTCCACCGATGCACCGTCCGGCCGGACCACTTTGAGGGTGATGTCACCTCGTTGCCGCCGAATCCAGGTGACGAGCGCACTCGCGAGCACCGTGGCCGCACCTCCGGGCGCCAGCGCGATCGCGAGCGTTTCCACCGTCGAGCCCAACGCGCCCTCCGGAGGTGGGCTCGTGACCGCTCTCGCGCGCCCCCGCAGCAGATCTTCGCCCACCAACCACGTGCGTAGGGCACGCAGGCTGTCTCCGCGATCGGCCACTCCCGCAACTGAAATCGTGACATCCATCCGAGTTCCCCACAGACCGGTTCGGATTCGAGACCACGCGACATCGAACGATCGCGGGCGCGAATCTTCGTGTGTGCGCACCGACTTCGACACAGCAGAGTCTACCCGGCCGGGACCACTGTCGGTCGAGCGTTCGTGTTGTCGCCCGATGCGCGCGGACCGATCGACGTCCGGCCGATCTCGACACCGTTCGAGGGACGCACCCGCCCGACGAGGAGTTCGTGCACGCCGTGCACGAATTCGACATCTGCCACATCGATCGTCACGCCGACTTCCTCGTACGTCATCGAGGGGCTTCGTCAGCGATGGACGACCGCGCCGAGTTTTGGCAGAACGCGGCGCTTCCAGCTTCGTTCGACAGCGTTGCGGACCATCTTCTGGCGGCGGTCGGAGATGTCGAAACCCGTTTGAGTGAGCAGAAGTCGGGTGCCTCGACCCTGTGCGCGGATCGTCCATTCCACGATCCATTCGGCCGGGTGCTCGGCTCTCGAATACACCCAGCTATAGGTCAATTGTGTGCACGGCTCGACGGCCAGTACTTCGCAGGCGATCTCGTCGGCCGGGGAGTCCGGGGTGGTGAATCGGAAGTTGGTGCCCACTACGGCCGCGAATCCGGAGGGGCGTAGGAGCCACCGCGCCAGTAGGTCCGGCTCGGTCAATGCGCGCCACACGGTGTCGGGTGGCTGCTGGAAGAAGGTGCCGAGTTCGACCGCCGCGGGGTTCAACTGCGGATCAGCGATCATCGACGCCCCGGGGCGACGCGGGGCGGGTCGGCGGATTCACTTTCCGTGACCTTCCTTGAACTTCGCCTCCATTTCGGCGGCGAAGTGCGGTTCCTCGGCGGCCATCTTCTGGACATAGGCCACGGCGTCACCGACGGTTCGCAGGCTCGACAGATCCTCGTCGGGAATCCTGACCTCGTATTTGTCTTCGAGTTGCACCGCGATCTCGACCAGGGACAGCGAGTCGATCTCCAGATCTTCGATGAAGGATTTCTCGGGTACGACCTCGGCGGCATCGATACCGGTCACCTCCTCGATGATCTGCGCGATGCCTGCGACGATTTCGTCCTGGGTGGCGACCATGAACAGTTCTCCTCGGTTGAAGTAGCGCGTTGTGCGAGTAGCGATGCCGGTACGCTAAAACCTCCACCGGACTGGAGGTGCAATACCTTGTGATGGACGCCACACAGTCGAGTTCGCTGATCGGCATCGGGGAGTTGGCGCGCAGCACCGGTCTCACGGTGCGAACGATTCGCTTCTACTGCGACGAGGGCATTCTCGAATCCCGGCGCAGCGCGGGTGGGCATCGGATGTTCGAGGCCGACCGCGCCGTCGAACGACTTCTGCTGATCCGGCGATTGCGCTCGCTCGGCCTCGGACTCGACTCGATCGGCGAGGTGGTGCGTGGACAGCAGTCGATAGCCGAAGCCGTAGCCGCCGAAAGCGTGCGACTGGATGTCGAATTCAGGTCACTGGCATGGCGGCGGGCGGCGCTGCGGGCGATCGGGGCAGCCGCACCGGCACAGCGAGCGCGGCGGCTCGCGCTACTGGCCGCCGCACAGGACGCGGTCGCGGCTCACGATGCGCTCGTGCGGTTCTGGCGGCGCGTTCTCGCGCGAATACCTCGAGGCGACGTCGACGGCTGGATCCATTGGAATATTCCCCAGCCACCCGACGAGCCGTCCCCGGACGAAATACTGGCTTATGCGGAACTGGTCGCACTCGCCGCCGATCCGGACATGAAACGCACGGTGCGGAAACAATTCTGGCGCCACGATCCAGAGCTGATCCGCGATCCCGGTGAGCTGTACGCCGAGATAGGAAGCGTCATGGCGGAGGTGGTGGGACTCTTGTCGAAAGGTGTGCGCCCACGTGTCGGCGGCGAACTCGACAGGTTCGTCCACGCCCATGCCGAGGCCCGAGGACAGCGCGACTCCCCGCACTTCCGCGAGCTGATGCTGGTCGACGCCACCGATTCCGACCGTCGGATCCATCGCTATTGGGCTCTCACGGCGCGGTTCCTCGGGACTCGCGTGACCGTGGGACAGGCGCACGACTGGATATTCGACGCACTCGTCGTATCCGCCGATCGCGGGTGAGGTCGAGGTGCGGCGTACCGCCTTCGGATAGGTGGCTTCCAGGCGCCTTCAGTGGTCGGTATCGCGCGGGTGTGGCGCTGCCAGCGCGTAGGCGAGGATGGCTTGTGCTGTGCGGCAGAGGGTTTCGATGGACTCGGAGGCCGGGAGTCGAGCTACGTCGGTGAGCCAGATGTAGGATTCGATGCCGGTCGCGGAGCGGATGTCGATGGCGAGGCGGCGGATGTCCAGGTGCGGGTGGGTGTCGCGCAGGGGGGTCAGCGCTTGTTCGATCCAGTCGATTGCTCGCCCTCGGCGCAGCGGGGTCGGGGCGGTGGGGTCGGGTTCCAGGGACAGGCGCAGTGAGGTGCGTAGTTCGGGTTCCCATTCGGTGGTGATGCGGACGCATTCGCGCATGACCAGCTCGAGGCGTTGGAACGGATCGGTGGGGGCGGGTTCGGTGAGCAGGGATATCTCGTCGATTTCGGGGTGGACGGCGGCCAGTAGGGCGCGCTGGTTGGGGAAATATCGGTAGGCCGTCGTCCTGGAGATGGCCGCGGCCGCGGCCGCCTCTTCGACGGTCGGCATGCCTCCGGCTTCCAACAGGGTACGGGTGGCGGCGACCAGCGCCTCGCGAGTTCTGGTCTTCTGATTGCGCCGCCCCGTCTGCTCATATGGTACCGACATACCCATCATGGTACTGTGATCCCATATCGAGCGCCGGAGGCAGCCATGTGCATTGATCCGATCGACGTCAACCCCGATCTCTACCGAGTGATCTTCGAGAACGATCGCGTACGCGTCCTGGAATACCGGGACAAGCCCGGCGACCGCACCCGCCCGCACACCCATCCCGACAGCGTTCTCTACCCGCTCGGCTCGTTCCGCCGCCGCATCTCCTCGGGCGGACAGCAGGTCGAGGTCGAATTGACCGCGGGACAGATCCGTTGGGTCTCCGCCCAGGAACACGCGGGCGAGAACATCGGCGACACCGACTCCCACGCCCTGTTCATCGAACTCAAGGAGCCTGCCCCGACCCCCGCCCCCTCCGCGTTGGGACCCAGCGCTAGTTGATGCGCTTGCCCACCGCGCCCGAAAGCGGTTTCGCGGCAGCCTGATTCCGGCGTCGATTGTTGGCCCATCGACTCCGCCGAGTAGATCCCGCCTGCGGAAGCACGCCTTCGACAAGGCCGAAAACGATTTACTATCAAGAGTTTCCGAAGGCACGGCGAGCGTGGGTGAGGAATTCGCGGAGTGCGGGGGTGTTCGGGGTCTTCCAGATCAAAGAGAGTAGGGCGGGGGTTTCGATGTCGGCGAGGGGGCGGTGGGTGAGGCGGTCTCGGTAGTGGGTGGCCATGGATTCGCTGAGGATGGCCACGGCCAGTCCTCGGGTGGCGAGGTCGGCTATGGCGTCGGGGGCGGTGGCTTGGAAGGTGATCGGGGGGTGGATATTTCGGGACGCGCAGGCTTGATCGAAGACGGTGCGTAGGCCGGTGCCGGGGGGCATGCAGGCGATCGGATGAGGTTGCAGATCGGCGAGGGTGAGTCGGCGTTTCTTCGCGAGGGGGTGGTCGGGCGGGAAGGTCGCGACGAGCTGTTCGCTGATGATGGTGTGGGAGTGCAAGGCGTTCGGGGTGGCGGCGGCGCCGATGAGGGCTGTGTCGATGGCGCCGGTGTCGACGCCCGCGGTGAGTTTGTCGGAGTTGTCCTCCAGCAGTGTGATTTCCACGCCGGGGTGGGCGCGGTGGAAGGTGGCGAGGGCGTCGAACAGTGGGGTGATGGTGCAGCCGGTGACCATGCCAACGGTGAGGGCGCCTCGGACGAGGCAGGTTACCTCGTCCACGGCGCGGCCGACCGACTCGGCGGCGGCGAGGGCAGCGCGGGCGGGCTCGATGGCGGCTTTCCCGGCGGGGGTGAGGGTGGTCACGCGGGCGGAGCGGTCGAACAGTTCGGCGCCGAGTTCGGATTCCAGTTGCCGGATCTGGGCGCTGACCCCGGACTGGCTGATGTGCACGCGTTCGGCGGCACGGGTGAAGTTCTGTTCTTCGGCGACGGCGACGAAGTATTCCAACTGCCTGAGTTCCATGACTATGGATTCTAGTTCCCAGCAGATCTATCTGTTGGACTACTGGCAACGCCTGGGCCAGAGTGGAGGTACGGAAGCAGTCGAACCTCAGGAGGACATCATGTCGGAGTACGAAAAGGCCATGCGCCCAGAGGATCTCACCCGCTTGTTCGTCGAGCGGTCCAATGCCGGTGACGCGGCGGGGGTCGCGGCGCTGTACGAGGAGGACGCGGTGTTGGCGTATCCGCCGGGTGGGGAGACGGTCGGGCGGGAGGCGATCCGCGTGCTGTGGGAGAAGGTGTTGGCGAATCGTCCGCGCTTCGAGCAGGAGCCGCCGTTGCCGACGCTGGTCAGCGGTGATATCGCGCTCACCTCCACACCGCCGAGGGACGGTGCGGGTGCTCGCGCTCAGGTGGCGCGGCGCCAGGCCGACGGGAGTTGGCTCCGGTTGCTCGATCAGCCGGAGTTCGTGTCGCCCGCGGGCTCGTGAAATAACGGTCGGGTCGGGCGGCGTTGGCTCTTGATGTCGACCATCAGAGGAGCCCGCATTGCTTGACGTCCCGCTGTCAGTTCTGGATCTCGCGCCGGTGGAGGCAGGCCGCAGCGCGGGTGCCGCGCTCGCGGCGACGACAGAGGTGGCGCGACGCACGGAGGCGCTGGGATACCGGCGCTTCTGGGTCGCTGAACATCACAACATGCCCGGTATCGCGAGTTCGGCGCCGAGTGTGCTGCTGGCGCATGTGGGTGCGGCGACCTCGACGATTCGCCTCGGTTCCGGCGGCGTGATGCTGCCCAATCACGCGCCGCTGGTGGTCGCCGAGCAGTTCGGGACGCTCAACGCACTGCATCCGGGACGGGTCGACCTGGGTATCGGGCGCGCTCCCGGCACCGATCAGGCGACCGCGCTGGCTCTGCGCCGCACGCGGGAAGGTCTCAACGCGGATTCCTTCCCGCAGGAACTGGCCGCGCTGTTGCGCTACTTCCACGGCACCGATCCCGCAGGCATCACGGCGACGCCGGGGCGCGGGGAACGGCCCGATATCTGGCTGCTCGGTTCCAGCGGGTTCAGCGCTCAGGTGGCGGGGATGCTCGGGTTGCCGTTCGCGTTCGCCCACCATTTCTCCGCGGCCAATACCGAACCCGCGCTCGCGCTCTATCGGGAGAATTTCCGGCCCTCCGAACATCTGGACAAGCCGTACGCGATGGTCGCCGTCGCCGTCGTGTGCGCCGAGACCGACGAACGCGCCGAAGAACTTTCGCTGCCGCGCGATCTGGCCTTCCTACATCTGGCGGGCGGGCGGCCGCAGGCGCTCCCGACGCCCGAGGAGGCGGCTCGTTATCCGATGAGTGATCGGGAACGACAGTTCGTGCTGGCCCGGCGTGAAGGTCAGGCGCAGGGTTCGCCGGACACGGTGCGCACCCAGCTCACCGCGCTGCTCGAGCGAACCCGCGCCGACGAGCTCATGGTCAATACCCTGGTCTACGACGTCGAGGCGCGGATCCGCTCGTTCGAACTGCTCGCCGAGAAGGTCGCGGCCTGAGTCAGCGCAGGCCGAAGCCGCGGCCGAGCAGGGATTCGCGCAACCGGTCGCGGCCGTTCAGGCTTGCCGCCGAGGCGAGGCGGGCCAGTACCCGTTCCCGCCAGGAATGCGCGAGGTCCTGTTCGGCGTAGAACTCGGCGATCCTGGTCTCGTAGGCGGTGACATGGTCGCGTTGCGCCTCGAGGTCATAGGTCTCGTGATGCAGGACCGCAGCTTGGGGCAGGCGCGGCTTCACCCGCGCGCCCTCGCTGGGATCGGGATGCCCGACGACCAGGCCGAACACCGCGAATACGGAGTCGGGCAACCCCAGTTCCGCCGCCACCTCCTCCGGTTTGTTGCGCAGCGCGCCGATGTAGACGGTGCCCAGTCCCAGCGACTCCGCCGCGACCACGGCGTTCTGCGCGGCCAACGCGGCGTCGATGAAACCGACGTAGCTGGATTCCAGGTAGTCGGCACCTTCCAGAGGTGCGTCGTTGTCCTCGGCCAGCTGGCGTAGCCGGGCGAAATCGGCGGTCCACACCAGCAGCACCGGCGCCTGCCGGATGTGGTCCTGGTTGCCCGCGAGGTCGGCCAGCCGCGCCCGGCGTTTCGCGTCACGCACCGCGACCACACTCCACACCTGGAGGTTCGAGGAGGTCGGGGCGGACTGGGCGGCCGAGATCAGCAGTCGCAGGGTGGCCTCGGACACCGGATCGGGCAGGTAGCGGCGCACCGAGCGGTGCTCGTGCACGACCTGGAGCACCGGGTTCCAGTCGGCCGGTTCCGTCGGTTCGGCGTCGCGGTAGCGCTGCTGGACGGCGTTGGCGGGGGTCGGCACGGTCTGTGTCATGAACGACAATGCTCGCCGGTCGCGCGGGCGGCGTCTGCGGTATGGGTCACGCTGAATCGAATCGGGCGCGTCGGCGGGTGAGCCGGAATAACGGCGCGGGCGAGTACCGTTGGGTAAGGCATGCCTAATTAGTCCACTCGATCCGGAGGCAATCTTGGCACGACCCCGCACGACCTTCATCGTCCAGCGCACCGAATGGCTCACCCCGCACCTGATCCGCGTCCACCTCGGCGGGCCCGGATTCGAGGCGTTCCGCGCGAGCGAATTCACCGACTCCTACGTCAAATTCATCTTCGACCACGACGGGATCGAAGTGCTGCGGACCTACACGGTGCGCTCGGTCGACCGCGAAGCCGGTGAGATCGCCGCGGACTTCGTCTACCACGGCGCCGAGGGCATCGCCGGACCGTGGGCCGCCGAGGTGAAACCCGGCGCGTCCATCGACTGCTACGGGCCGGGCGGCGCGTATTCGCCCCGCGCCGACGCCGACTGGCATCTGCTGGCCGGTGACGAAGCCGCGCTGCCCGCCATCTCCGCCGCGCTCGCCGCCATGGGCGGCGAGGCGAAAGGTCAGGCGTTCGTCGAGGTCGCCGGTCCCGACGACGAACTGCCCATCGACAAGCCCGACGGCGTCGAATTCACCTGGCTGCACCGTGGCGCCCGAGGACCGGGCGAACTGCTGGCCGAGACGGTGCGCGCGGCGCCGTGGTCCGACGGGCAGGTGCAGGTCTTCATCCACGGTGAAGCGCACGCCGTCATGCACGACCTGCGCCGCTACATCCGCCGCGAGCGCGAGGTGTCCGCCGAATGGGCCAACTCCATCTCCGGGTACTGGCGGCGCGGTCGCACCGAAGAGGGGTTCCGCGAGTGGAAGGCCGAGTTGAAGGCCACCGAATCCGCGCCCGCCGCGGGTTGAGCACGCCGGATCAGTCGCTCCAGCCGCGCGTGGCGACGATCATGTCCCAAGTGGTGTAGGGCAGGTCAGGGTGTCGCTGCCGTACGAGCTCACCCGCGAGCGTGGTCGGCGGCGCCTTCTCGGGATGGGCGAGCGCTTGCTCTTCGATGGCGCGGGTGAGCGCGGGGGTTCCGCCGAGACGCGGGTAGGCCGCGTGCACGCGGTCGGCATATCCGGGCGGCAGATCGGCGGGGCCGCCCGCCACATCCGTGCCGATGCCTGCGACGGCGATCCAGATTTCGGGGGCGCGGCGGCGACGGTAGACGGGCGAGTCGGAGAATCTGCTGGTGTGGGCAGCGATGGCGTCCCACACCGCATCGATGATCGGGTCCGCGACGCCTCTGGACTCGAGCCATCGCGCGGCGTAGTCGGCGCCGTCCACCTCGAATCGCTGGGTTCCGCAGGCGATGTCGGACAGGCCGATATCGTGCAGAGCGCAGATCAGGTACAGGGTTTCGGTGTCGTAGTCGGTGTCGGGCTCGAGCCCCTGCGACTCGGCGAGCGCGCGTCCGAAAAAGTAGCCGCGGATGCTGTGGTTGCGTAGGTGCGGTTCCAGCGATTCGGTGATCAGGTTCGTGACGTCACGGGCCAGTGTGGTCGCGGGCAGGTCGAGTTGATCGTCCGTGTGCTTGGCGGCGATTTCGGGCATGGCGAATCTCCTTGTGAGCGTGAACTGTTCGATCGAGTGAGCATCGGTGCGGTGTCACCGCGAACGAGGAAGCGTGTCTTCGGGGTTCGTCCGGATGGAGGTCAGCCAGCGTTCGCGCGGAATCGGCCACGATATTCGGTGGGGGCGACGCCGAGGAGCTTGACGAAACTGCGGCGCATACTTTCCTCGGATCCGAATCCGCATCGGCGGGCGACCGTCGCGACACCGTCGTCGCCCGACACCAGCAATGCCTTCGCCGCCTCGACCCGGATCTGTTCGACATAGCGCGCCGGGGACAGCCCGGTCTGCCGCCGGAACAGTCGAGTGAGATGACGACCGCTGACACTGCCGCGTTCGGCCATGGCCGCGAGGCTGTGGTCGGCGCTCGGATCGGCGGCCACCGCGTCCAGCACGGTGCGCACGACGCCGGTGCGGGCGGTGCGCACGCTCTCCCGCACGCTGAACTGCGACTGGCCGCCGGGTCGGCGCAGGAAAACCACGAGATGGCGCGCGATGTCGAGTGCCGCTTCCTGGCCGTCGTCCGCTTCGACGAGCGCGAGGGCCATATCGATGCCCGCGGTCACACCCGCCGAGGTGATGACGTCGCCGTCCCGAACGTAGATCGCGTCGGGTTCCACCGAGACGCTCGGAAACCGTTGCGCCAGTTCGGCGCACGCCATCCAATGCGTGGTCGCACGCCGACCGTCCAGAAGTCCGGCCTCGGCCAGGACGAACGCCCCCGTGCACACCGAGGCGATACGCCGTGCGTTTCGGGCCAGTTCACGGACCGCGCGCACGAGCGGCGGCGAAACCATTTCCTCCGGTGGGTATCCCGGCACGACAAGGGTGTCGATCTTCGAATCCACCTCCGCGAGCGCGCAATCGACACCGAGTGGTGCGCCGATGTCGGTGCGCGCCGGCCGGCCGTCCGGTGAGGCGAACCGTACTCGCCTGCCCGCCCAGTGCCAGACCTGCGCCGGGCCCGCGACGTCGAGCATAAGCACCCCGTCGGCCACCGCCACCACCACCTCGCCGCGGGTCCTCGTTTCCATATCCCCAGTCTGGTCACCCGTTCTCAGGTCCACAAGGACACCTACCCCACAGATCGGGCCATCACTCCGGAGTGTATGTCGGCCACCCGAACCAGCGGACCATTCCCGACGGTGGATTTCGCGAGCGGTTCCGACGGCTCCCGCTCGGCGAAGCCCGCGCGGAATCGCCGGGCGCTCATCCGCGTGTCACGAGGGCCGCGGCCGTGCGCAGCGCCGAGCGTCCGGCTGCCACCACGGGATGGTCACCGGTGCCGCGGCGGTAGGCCAGGCGGGTCACCCGCGCGAGGGGCAGGGGTGTGAGGACCACGCCGTCCGGGGGTTGTCCCGCACCGAGTTCCGGAACCAGCGCCACGCCCTGGCATGCGGCGACGAGCGCGAGGACGGTGCCGAAGTCGTCGGCGATGTGTCGTGCGCGCGGGGTGAATCCGGCTGCCTCGCAGGCGCGTACGGTCATCGCGTGGCAGAGGGTGCCCGGTGTCGCGAGGATCCACGGTTGGTCGCGGTGGTCGTCGAGGGCGCCTTCCGCCGTCGCGGCGAGGTAGATGGTCTCGCGGAGCAGGGGGTCGGTGTCCAGGGCCGGATCGGGGGACGCAGGCACGTGGTCGTAGTCCTGGACGAGGGCGATGTCGAGGGTTTCGGCGCGCAGGGCGTCGGGCGCGGTGGCCGGGTCGAGTTCGGTGACACGCAGTTCGAGGTCGGGGTGGTCGCGGCTGAGCGCGACCAGGGCCGGGGTGAGCATGGCGCGCACGGCGGTCGGGAAGACTCCGATGCGCAGCGTGCCGGTGAGTTGGCCCGCGATGCGCGCGAGTTCGGCGTCGACCTCGGCGAGCGCGGTGAAGACGACCTCGGATTTGCGGACCAGCCACGCGCCGGTCGGGGTCAGCGTCACCCGGCGTCCGGTCCGGACGAGCAGCGGCACCCCGGCCTCGCGTTCGAGGGCGGTGAGCTGCTGGGAGACGGCCGACGGCGTATAGGACAGCGCCTCGGCGACGGCGGTGATCGTCTCGCGGTTGGCCAGTTCCCGGAGCAGTCGGAGTCTGCGGACATCGAGCATCAGCTCAGCTTAAGGTCAGGATCGGAAAGGTGAAATAGACCTGAAGCAAATGCGGGCGCAAGCTGACGGTATGTCGCTCACCGGTCTGTTCGTACCGCTCATCACCCCCTTCACCACCGGCGGCGAACTCGCCGCCGACGCGCTCGCGGGACTCGCCCATCGCGTCCTCGACGCGGGCGCGGCGGGACTCGTCGCACTCGGCACCACCGGCGAACCCGCGACCCTCTCCCCCGAGGAACGCGCGCGGGTACTCGACGTGTGCGCGAGCGTGTGCGCCGAACGCTCGGTTCCGCTGCTCGCGGGCGCCGGAACCAACTGCACCGCGGACTCGGTGCGCGCGCTCGCGGCACTCGACCCTCGGGTGAGCGCAGCGCTGACCGTTGTCCCCTACTACACGCGCCCGTCGCAGCCGGGCGTGGTCGCCCACTTCCGCGCACTGGCCGCCGCGAGCCCGCTGCCGCTGGTCGTCTACAACATCCCCTACCGGACCGGCCGCACACTCGACACCGAGACCCTGCGCGAGGTGGCCGAGATCCCGAATGTCATCGGCTTCAAACACTCCGCGGGCGTCGTCGACGACACCACCGCCGCGTTCCTCGCCACCCACGCGCACCGCACCGCCATCCTCGCGGGCGACGACGTACTCGCCCCCGCCCTCCTCGCACTCGGCGCGACGGGCGCGATCCTCGCCGCCGCCAACATCGCACCGGCGCAATACGCCGGCATGCTCGCCCATTGGCATTCGGGACGACTCACCGAAGCCCGCCGGACCGCCCACCAACTGACACCGCTGTCATCGGCCCTGTTCGCCGAACCCAACCCGACCGTGCTGAAAACCGTCCTCACCCGCGAAGGCCATATCCCCAGCCCGACCGTGCGACTCCCCCTGCTCCCCGCGTCCGAGGCATCGACCGAAGCCGCGCTCCACGCCCTCCACGCACTCGAGAACTGAAGTCACCCGGATATTTCGGCGGGACCCCTCTACTGCTGGACGTAGGTGTCGGTGTCGCTGTCGGCGTGGAAGGCTGATGGCTACACAGTGGTGTACGGTCCGCCATAGGTGCTCATTCGGTTGTGGCAAAGCGAGGCAAGTAGTGGCCGAGTTCACCATTATCGATATATTCCCCGTCAGTTTTATGCCGGAACCATTTATTGTCGGCCATATCAAGGGTGAAATGAACGTCGGCGAAGCCGTAGAACTGAGGAAGTCCGACGGTAGCCGATTCACGGGAGCGGTCAAGGCGCTGGACTTCCATCGATCAGGGCCGGACCGGTACTCGATCGTATTCTCCGGTGAGATTTCACCCCATGCCGAGAAAGGCGACTTGATCGTATCGCTCGATAATTGACCTCTTCGGTAAATAGGGTGCCGGTCGGCCCGGGTGTGGCAGGCGGTAGCGTCTGGATCATGCGCAGCGTCGAGGTCGCCGTCATCGGGTTCGGGCTCGCCGGGTCGGTGTTCCACGCACCGCTCATCGCGGCGCAACCGCGTATGCGGGTGGCGGCGGTGGTCACGGGATCCGCCGAACGCGCCGAGTCGGCGCGCCGCGCGTACCCCGGGGTGCGGATCGTTCCCGATACCGACGCACTGTTCGCCGACCCGGGCGGCATCGATCTCGTCGTCATCGCGTCACCGAACCGCACGCACGCCCCGCTGGCGCTGCGAGCCGTGCGCGCGGGGATCGCCACGGTGGTCGACAAGCCGTTCGCGCTGTCCGCGAAGGAGGCGCGCACCATGGCGGCGGCCGCGCGCGAGACCGGTGTGCCGCTGTCGGTGTTCCAGAATCGCCGCTGGGACAACGACTTCCTGACCGTACGCGACCTTCTCGATTCGGGACGACTCGGTTCGGTGCGCCGATTCGAGTCCCGATTCGAACGGTGGCGACCCGTCTCGAAAGGCAGTTGGCGCGAGATCGGCGCGGCCGAAGAGGGTGCGGGCGTGCTGTTCGACCTCGGACCGCATCTGGTCGACCAGGCGTACGCACTGTTCGGCCCTGTGGACTCGGTCTACTGCGAACTCGACCGCCGCCGCGCCGAGGTACGCACCGATGACGACGCGTTCGTCGCGCTCACCCACACCAACGGCGTGCGATCCCACCTCTGGGCGAGCGCGGTGACCCCACTGCTCGGCCCCCGATTCCGCGTACTCGGCTCGGAGGCCGGATTCGTCTGCCACGGACTCGATCCGCAGGAGAACGCACTGCGCGCGGGCCGCGCACCCGGCGAGCCCGGTTGGGGCACAGGCGAGTCCGTCCGCCACGGCACGCTGGGGACCGAGAACCAGACCAGCCCCCACCCCCTCCGCGCGGGCGACTACCCCGCCTTCTACACCGCGATGGCCGCGGCCGTCCTGGACGACGCGCCGGTACCGGTCACCCCGGAAGACGCCGTCGCCACCACCGACATCCTCGCGGCCGCCCGCCGATCCGCCGCAGATCGGCAGACGATCCGACTGTGACAGAACAGAATTCACAAGAGAAGCCGACGCTTGTATGTGGAGCACCGAGGGCGGAATTCCGCTCGTGGATTTGATCCTGTGAGGAACCGAGGCGGCTCGGACCGGTCTGTCGCTCGCATCACCTCGCGAAGCGAATTCCGACCGAGCCTGGTTCGCCGTGAAGTACGCGGACGCTTGCGAAGCGTAATCGACCGACCGGGGCGCGCGGGCTTGCGCAACCTGGCGTGATGCGCTCGGATCGGTCGGGTTTCGGCGTGTTCGGGGCGGGGTTGACGCACACTGAGGTGTCTCACACCGGCGTGTGAGGGGATAGGGTGCGGCGGGTGGACAGAGCGGAACTGGTCGATCGCGGGAGTTCCATCATCGATCGACTCACGACCACGCAGGCGCCGCCGCCGTGGTGGTTGGTGGTGGCGACCGGGGTGGCGGCGTTGGTGTTGGTGAGCTATCGGCCGTTGTGGCGGCTCACGCGGAATGTGGTGACGATCGCGCACGAGGGCGGGCACGCGCTGTTCGCGCTGCTCACGGGGCGCAGGTTGAACAGCATCACCTTGCATTCGGATACCTCGGGGTTGACGGTGTCGAGCGGGAAACCGTATGGGCTCGGCATGATCCTGACCGCGATGGCGGGTTATCCGGCGCCCCCGCTGCTCGGGCTCGGGTTCGCGGCGCTGCTCGGCGCGGAACGGATCACGCTCATGCTGTGGACGGCGATCGCGTTGTTGGCCGCGGTGTTGGTCAAGGTGCGCAATGTGTACGGCGTGTGCACGGTGGTCGGGCTCGGCGGGCTCGTGTTCGCGGTGTCGTGGTTCGGCACCGACACGGTGCAGGCCGGTTTCGCGTTTCTCGGGGCCTGGTTCCTGCTGTTGGCGGGCGCGCGTCCGGTGCTCGAACTCCAGCGCGGGCGGGTCCGCAGGCTGCGCAACACTCCGGGCAATGTCGATTCCGACGCCGATCAGTTGGCTCGGCTGACCCGCGTCCCCGGCATCGTGTGGGTGCTGTTCTTCGGTGTGATCGCGGTGGCGGCACTGGTCGTCGGCGGCGGTCTGCTGTTGTCGGACGCGACGGGGGTGTGCATTCCGGTGGTGTCGGGGCAGTCGTGCCCGGCGCCGGGATAAGGCAGGCGAGCATCGCTCGAAAACACCCGGCGCCGCGCTCTGTTCGGGTTCGGCTCACCGCCGGTCGGCGACCCTAGGCGAATCCCATCGCCGCGAGCAGTTGTTCGACGATCCGCTCGGGCGCCGCGGTCGCGTCCACGGTGACGCCGTGTTCATCGGTGGCGAGCGGCTCGAGGGTGGCGAGTTGGGAGTCCAATAGGGCAGGCGGCATGAAATGGTCGCGGCGCGCGGCTGTTCGGCGCGCCAACTCCACGCGGTCGGTCTGCGGGTGCGCGAACAAAACGGAGGGTGCGGCGACGCGCAGGCGGTCGCGGTAGGCGCGTTTCAGGGCAGAGCAGGTGATCACGCCGCCGTCGAGGTGCTGCCCCAGCCAAGTCGCGACCCGGTCCAGCCACGGCGCTCGGTCCGCATCGGTCAGCGCGACGCCCGCGCTCATCTTCGCGATGTTCGCTGCCGGGTGCAGCGCGTCACCCTCGGCGAACGGCACGTCCAGCGCTTGCGCGAGCAGGGCGCCGACGGTCGATTTCCCGCTTCCGCTGACTCCCATGACCACGATGGTCCGTTCGCGCTGGGGTTTCATCGCGGGACACCGTATCTCGCGCTCCGGTCGGGCGGCCATCGGCGCGGCGAATCCATCGTGCACGATAGGTCCCATGAAATTGCGCATCTTCACCGAACCGCAGCAGGGCGCCGACTACGACACGCTGCTGACCGTCGCGAAGACCGCCGAAGAATTGGAGTTCGACGCGTTCTTCCGCTCCGATCACTACCTGGCGATGGGCGGCGCCGACGGACTGCCCGGCCCCACCGATGCCTGGATCACCCTCGCCGGACTCGCCAGAGAGACCTCGCGTATCCGACTCGGCACCCTCGTCACCGCCGCGACCTTCCGGTTGCCGGGACCGCTGGCCATCCAGGTCGCGCAGGTGGACCGCATGTCCGGTGGCCGAGTCGAACTCGGGCTCGGCAGCGGATGGTTCGCCGCGGAGCACACCGCATACGGCATTCCGTTCCCGACCGACAAATTCGCCCGGTTGGAGGAACAGCTGGCCGTGGTCACCGGACTGTGGTCGACCAAGGTCGGCGACACCTTCGACTTCGAGGGCGAGCACTACCGCCTGGTCGACTCCCCCGCGCTGCCGAAACCGGTGCAGGATCCGGTGCCGCTGCTGATCGGCGGCCAGGGCGCCACCCGGACCCCGAGGCTGGCCGCCGAGTACGCGACCGAATTCAATATGCCGTTCTCCTCGGTCGAGGATTCCGCGCGCCAGTTCGACCGGGTGCGGGCGGCGGCGCAGGCGCGCGGGCGCAGACCCGAGGACCTGATCTACTCCAACGCCCTCGTGGCTTGCGTCGGCGCCACCGACGCCGAGGTGGCCCGGCGCGCCGAGGCCATCGGGCGCGACGTGGACGAGCTGAAACGCAATGGTCTGGCCGGTTCGCCCGCCGAGGTGGTCGACAAGATCGGCAGGTACGCCGAGATCGGGACCGGTCGCGTCTACCTCCAGATCCTCGATCCGCACGACCTCGACCACCTCGAACTGATCGCGGCTCAGGTGCAGTCGCGGCTGTGATCGCGCAGTAGGTCTGGGTGGATGTCGGCGTTGTCGGTAGCCTTTCGCCTAGCTCGATTCACCCGAAGGGAACAAAGGCTCGCGATGCAACCGCTAGGCATGGACGATCCGCGACGGATCGGGGACTACCGCCTCCTCGGCGTACTCGGCGCCGGGGGCATGGGGCGGGTGTACCTGGGACGCAATGCCGGTGGGCGCACGGTCGCGGTGAAGGTGATCCGGCCCGACCTCATCGGCGACGGCGAGTTCCGGATGCGGTTCCGCCGCGAGGTCACCGCGGCGCGCCGGGTCGGCGGCGCGTTCACCGCCCCGGTGCTCGACGCCGACGTCGACGCGAACCCGCCGTGGCTGGCCACCGGCTACGTCGCGGGATTCTCGCTGGCCGAGGCGGTGGAGCAGTTCGGCACCTTCACCGAGGACGCGATCCTGGTCCTCGCCCGCGGACTCGCCGAGGCGATGTCGGCCATCCACGGCGCGGGGGTCGTGCACCGCGACCTGAAACCCTCCAATGTGCTGTTGGCGCTCGACGGTCCGAAGGTGATCGATTTCGGCATCGCCCGCGCCGTCGAGGACACCGCGCTCACCACCACCGGCAAGGTGATCGGATCGCCGGGATTCATGTGCCCGGAACAGGTCACCGGCGAACCGGTCGTGCCCGCCAGCGATATCTTCGCCCTCGGCGGCGTGCTGGTGTTCGCGGCCACCGGACACGGCCCGTTCGGCACCGGCGACACCGTGCAGATGCTGTGGCGCGTGGTCTACGAGGAGCCGCGCCTGGACGCCGTGCCGGACCGGTTGCGCCCGCTCATCGCGTCCTGCCTGAACAAGAACGCAGGCGCACGGCCGACCCCGCGCCAGTTGCTCGACGAACTCGCCCGCATCGGCGTGCCCGCGGACGGCGGCTGGCTGCCGAATCCGGTATTGCACGAGGTCAGCAGGCGGGCCGTCCAGCTGCTCGACCTCGATTCCGGACCCTACGACATCCCCGAGCAGTTGCAGACCCCGCACGGCCAGGCGGGCTATACGCAGCCGCCCGCCGCAGCGCCGACCGGGCAGGCCTCGGGTCCGCGCTATCCGGCCTCGACGCCGACGTGGGTGTCCGGCGACACCCGGGGTTCCGCCCCGCAGGGATGGCAGACTCCGCAGCCGGGATGGCAGCAGAACCCGGTGGGCGGTCAGCACCCGCCGCCGCACATGATGCCGCAGGTCGCGCAGGCACCGAAACGCGACCGCACGCGGATCGGCCTGATCGTGAGTCTGGTCGTGATCGCCGTGGTCGTCGCGGTCGGGGCGTTCGTGGTCGGCAACCAGCTGCGCAATGACTCGGTCGATTCGGCGTCGAGCACCGAGCCCAGTTACGCGGAGACCACCGACCCCGAAACGACCGAGCCGTCGGCGACCGAGACCAGCGCGGCGGAGTCGGGATCGCCGATCCCCGACGCGTTCCTCGGCAGTTGGCGCGGCACCGCCAACGACGGGCTGCTCGGCTTCGACATCGAACTCACCATCCACGGCGGCACGGTCGGCGACCAGGCCGCGACCTCGTCCAACACCGGCAAGCTGGTCGGCACGAAATGCTCGCGGCTGGAGACGGTGACCTCGGTGGCCGAGGACACCCTGCATTTCACCGCCGCGCTCGATACCGCGAACAGCGGCGCGGACTGCGTGGACGACGGCAAGGAGTCCAGCGTCACCCTGCGCAACGACGGAACCCTCAGCTACAGCACACCCGGCCTGCTCGGCGGCACCATCAGCGGAACGCTGCGCAAGACCTCGTAGCGATACCGGCGCATGCGGACCCGACCCGCGTTCGCTAGGCTCCGAGACGTCCGGACCATCCCCGCGACCGGTGCAGGCCGGTCGACTCCGCAGCATCGATCAGCGAATACGGAGCCGTGATGACCAACTCCCGCACCGCATCCCGCACGACCGCGCGACGAATCGGTGTCGCCGGACTGCTCGTGGTGCTGTCGGCCGCGCTCACCGCCGTCGTTCCGACCCCGGCGGGCGCGGTGGCCGCGCAGGCGTGCGGGTCGCCGCTGAGCGAGGCCGAGATGCGGCAGATCACCGAACTCTCCGATACCTCGGTGCTCACCGGATCGACCATGCAGCGGCTGGAACAGGCCGTCGACCGGCACGCCGGGCTCACCGAAATCCTGGTGCGCCACCGCGACCGCCGCGGGCTGCTGCCGCTGGGCCTGGACGCGGTCGAACAGGCGGCGGTGATGCCGATGCAGCGCGACCCGGCCGCCTTCCGCGACCCCGAATGGGCGCACCGGATCAGCTTGCTGCTGCTGGCCCGCTTCCTCGACGCCGTGCACGCCGAATTCACCGGCGCGCCGGTGCCGCCGCAGTGGGCGCACTACTTCGCGCTCGCCCAGCGGTGCGAACTCTCGGCCGCGCGGGTCGCGATGGCCGGATACAACGCGCACCTCAGCGTCGACCTGTCCTACGCGCTGGCCGACAGCCGCGCCACGCCGGACAACGCGCCCGACAACTTCCGCATCGTGGACGCCATCGCCGGGCACGGCGGGTTGATCGTCTCCCGAACCAAGGAGGTCTACGGCGGCGACCTCGGTCCGCTGTGGCGTTTCTACTTCGTCGGCGAGGGGCTGGACGCGGTGCTGGGCGAAGGCGTCGGCAGCGTGGCGCTGCTGCGGTTCGCCGACTCAGGGGCCAATGTGTTCATCTTCGCCAACGGTCTCGCACTCCAGGATCCGGCGCTCGCGCCCGCCGCCGCGCAGGAGATCGATCTGACGTGGCGTGCCGTCGACGCCGCGCTCGAGGTGCTCACTCGACTCGGCGGGCTGTGACAGCGCTATCCGACGCGTCGATTTCGGCGCGGGGGCAGCGCACCGGGCAGGATCGCGCCGAACAGCGCGATGCCGGATCGCACGAATTGGTGACGGCGACAACCGAACCGGCGTAGTGCAGGGCCGTGGTCGATGGCCACGACCACGGTTGCCCCGATGAGCACCACCCACCACAGCGCCACCGCCACCGCGCGGGTGATCGGGTGCGCGCGAGTGAATTCCGCGCGCAGGCGCTGACAGTGGAACGGGACGTGGCGTTTCTCGTCCTCGAAGATCAGCGCCGCCACCCGACGCGTCAGCGGATCGTCGACGCCTCGACCGAGCAGGCTGTAGTACCGCAGCGCCACCACCTCGGCGACCATCAGCACCATCAGTTCGGTGCGTAAGCCGAGCGCGCGCCGCAGTCGGACGAATACCGCGTCGCTCCAGTGCCCGGAGATGATCGGCGCCTGCGCGGCGGTGAGCAGCCGCTCGAGCAGCCGCGCGTGATTGGCCTCCTCGGCCACGAACATCCGCACCGCGGCGGTGTATTCGGGGTCACCCGCGGCCTCGGCCTTGGCGATCAGGTTCGCGCCGTCGCCGCTCTCGCCGACTTGGAATCGCTGAATGCTGCGGATCACCGAAGCGTCGAGTCGCGCGCCGCGCTCCCAGTCCGGGTCGCCGACCGCAGCGCGCGCGACCGCCTTCGCCGCGAATTCTTCCCGCCACCGGGCGAATCCGGCGAGGTGTCGGCGCTGTTCGAGTCGCACACTGTCCATATCGGCAACAGTAGGAACCGAATGTGCGCGGGCGGCGACGCGAGTGTGGAGATCCCGTGGAGAACCATTTCGACGGGACTGCGCCCGGTCGATCGCGACGCCTATGCCGCGGCGGGCACCCACATTGCTCGTCCTCTCGGTGCACGACCGAACCACGGCCACCGAGCCGTCAGGTCGAGTCCGTAGATCCGGCGGCGAACGCGGTCACGTTTCCAGCACCGCCATCGCCGCGTTGTGGCCGGGAATTCCGCTGACTCCGCCGCCGCGCACCGCGCCCGCGCCGCACAGCAGCACCGTCGGCCGACCGGTCGCGACGCCCCAGCGCTCGGCCGGATCGGTCGACTCCTGCTCCGCGTAGGGGAAGGACAGGTCGCGGTGGAAGATGTGGCCGCCCGGCAGGCCGATCTCGCGCTCCAGGTCGACCGGCGACCTGGCTTCCAGGCACGGCATGCCGTCGGCGTCAACGGCCAGACAGCCCGCGATCGGTTCGGCGAGCACCGAATCCAGTTGCGCCAGCGTGGCGACCACCAGATCGCTGCGGGTCTGTTCCGGCGTCGCGGCGAACAGGTCGGCCGGGGTGTGCAGGCCGAACAGGGTGAGGGTGTGCAGGCCGCGCGCGGCGGCCCGGTCGGACAGGATCGACGGGTCGGTCAGGGTGTGGCAGTAGATCTCCGACGGGGGCGCGGCGGGTCTGGTTCCGCTCGCGGCCTCGCGGTAGGCGCGTTCGAGTTGTTCGTAGGATTCGGCGACGTGGAAAGTGCCCGCGAAGGCGAGCGCCGGGTCGACCGAGGGGTCGCGCAGGCGTGGCAAGCGGTCCAGCACCATGTTGATCTTGAGTTGCGATCCTCGCGGTTTCGGCGGCGCGGGCTCGCCGAGCAGCCGGGACAGGTCGTAGGGCGAGGCGTTGACCAGGACGCGGGAGGCGTGCGCCAGGCCGTCGCTGTGGCGCACCTCGGCGGTGACGCCGTCGGTGTCGATGCCGGTGACCTCGCATCCGGTCACGATCTCGGCGCCCGCCGACCTGGCCGCGTCGGCCAAGGCGTCGGTGAACGCGCCCATGCCGCCGATCGGCACGTCCCAGTCGCCGGTGCCGCCGCCGATCACGTGATAGAGGAAACAGCGGTTCTGCAGCAGAGTCGGATCGTGCGCGTGGGTGAAGGTGCCGATGAGCGCGTCGGTCATGACGACTCCGCGCACGACGTCGTCGGCGAAGCGGGCCTCCACGGTCTCGCCGAGCGGGCGTTCGAACACCTCCTCCCACAGGCGCGGATCGTCGACCAGTCGCCGTAGCTGCGCGCGGGTCGGCAACGGCTGGGTCAGCGTGGGGAACACGCGGGCGGCCAAGCGTGCGGTGGCGGCGTAGAACTCGCGCCAGGCGTCGAAATCGCGGTCGGAGCCGGTGGTGGCGCGGAAGCTGTCCCTGGTGCGCGCTTCGGAGGCGGTGTCGATGAGCAGTCCGCCGGTTCCGACCGGGGTGTAGGAGGAGATGCGGCGGCGCCGGGTCAGGAAGGACAGTCCGAGGTCGGTCACGATCCGGCGCGGCAGGAGGCTGACGAGGTAGGAGTAGCGCGAGAGCCGGACATCGACGCCGGGGAAGACCCGCGCGGAGACCGCGGCGCCGCCGACGTGGTCCCGGCGTTCCAGCACCAGCACCGAGCGTCCGGCGCGGGCGAGATAGGCCGCGGCGACCAAGCCGTTGTGGCCTGCGCCGACCACCACCGCATCATAGGAACTTCGCGTCGAGGTCATCGCTCCTCGATATCACGCGGCGCGCCGGACAGGTGTCCCGACGCGCCACCGCGTGACCGGCCGGTGCTCACACGCCGCCGCACAGGTAGCGCGAGCGCCGCCCGATCAGTCCGAGCGCGTGCCGGTGCACCTCGACGGCGCATTCCCACAGATTCGGCCAATCCAGCAGCGCCACACCGCAATTGGTTTTCGCGAAGGCCGCGTTGGTCAGGTCCCAGTCGCCGATCAGGCCGGTGAATTCGCAGGCCGAGCAGGTTTCGAACGGCTCGGCGCCGTGCATCCACGCCTCGCCGTCCCAGCCCTCGAGCGGGGTGCGACAGCGCGGGCACCACGGGTCGACCGCGTAGTTCCAGGCGCACGCGAAATCGAAGCCGAGCATGGGGGTGACGAGATGACGGTCGGGCACCTCGGTGGCTCGGTCCAGATTGCGCAGCGCCTCGGACATCAATTCCCCGAGCGCGCGGTGATCGACCGGATGACCCGGAACGACCGTGGATCCGTGCTCCGATTCCACGGTGTCGACTTCCCGGCAACCCAGGAAGAAGCGCACTGTCTCACGCACCCGGTGCACCGCGGAGGCATCGGATTCGCCCAGTGCGAAGTAGTACTGCACGAACACCGTGCAGAGCGTAGCAGTAGCCGCCGACATGCGCCGGACATGGCGAAAGCCACTGTCCGGCAACGATGCCCGCCCGCCGAAACCTGTCGGTGGCCTCGACTAGGTTCGTGTCCATGACGAGAACGGGAGGCGATCGGATGGACTCCGGTGACAGCGATCGGGAACGGGCTTCGGTGGTGCGCGTGCTGCCCGCCGTCGCGCCGCGCAAACTCGCGAAGGTGCCCTTCGTGGAAATGGCCGACGGGCGCTTACAGGGTGTGGTGTCCAGCGGCTCGGATATCGCGCGGGTCTATGTCTCGTCGATTTCGGTGCGCGATCACGGATTGAGTTGCAGTACGAACAACAATCGCCCGTGCGGCGGGTTGCGCGGGGCGTATCCGTGCAAGCACATCGACGCGCTGGCGGCGGAGGCGGTGCTGCAATACGGCATGGAGCGGGTCGCGCGGTATCTGCGGGTAGCGGCGCCAGAGGGCGGGAATCTGTTGAGCGCGCTGCTTGTCACTCACGAGCCCGCGCCCGCGGCGGTCGTGTTCAGCCGCTTCCTTCGGCATCTCGCGTATCTGGAACGGCCCGGCGCGGCGTCGCCCATTCCGGAATTGCAGTGGTTCCCGGCCGCGGGGGTGGCGCGCTGATGCTCGGAATCCACTGGGCCGAACTGGCCGAGACGCCCGAGGGCGTGCGGGACGCCGTCGAGATGGTCGCCGCGTTCGATGCCGCGCTGGTCGACGGCGTCGGCCGCCTCGGCGACGCGGGCACGGCGGCGCTGTCCGCCTTGGCGGGCGCGGTCGCGGGCTCGCCGCTGGGCGCACCGGTGGCCGACGCGGTGGCGAGGGTGGCCGCGGGCGCGATCGGCCCCGAGGCGCTCGGCGCGCTGGCGGGGGCGCGCGCGGCGGTACTCGGCGCGGTGCACGACGCGTTGGCGCTGCGGTTCGATACGGCGTTGGGCCGGGTCCGCGCGGAGTGGGCGGGACCGGACCCGAGTCAGGGGGCGAGCACGCTCGCGGCGGGGTGCCGGGCGTGGTTGCAGGAGTTGGCGATCACCGGGTGGCGCGGGGTCGACCACGAACTGGTCGCCGCGGCCGATCGCACCGTCGAGGCGCTGTGGGATCAGCCGGAGCTGCGTCGGCTCGCGGTGCTGCTGGACGGATTCGCCGCGGAACTGCACGCGGCGTCGCCGATCGCGAGCCTGGACCGGGTGCCCGCGCGGCGCTGGGCCGATCTGTGGAGCCGCGCGCTGCTGCTGACCTGGCGTGCGGAGTCCCCGCCCGCGCCGGAGACGGTCTCGGGGCGGCTGCTGATCCTCGGGGTTGACGTGCACGAGCACGGCACCGCCGTGCAGGCGCAGGTGCACGCGTTGCTCGAGGTCGGCGCAGGTCCCGCCCGCCGGGTGCGGGTCAGCGTGAGCGCGGCCAAGGTCGACACCATCGTCGGCCCGGCGGTGTGGCAGGTGCTCGGCGAACATCCCCGCCTGCTCCAGGCTTTGGCCGAACACCGCGTGCTGACGATCGCCGACACCGCGATCACCCCGAGCGGCGATCTGCTGTGGTGCGATGCGAACGCGACCCTCGGCACGGAGGCCGACCCGTTCACCACCGCCCGTGTGCGACTAGCCGACGCGGTGTCGCCCGCGGTCGCGCCGCTGGATCGCGACCCGGTGCACCTTGCCGAACCGGTCCTGCTCGAGGGTTATCGGATCGTCGACGGCGTCCTGGAACTCGACGGCGGCCGCGTACCGATCGAGACCGACCGGCTCCCCGACTGCGGACCGCTCACGCCGGCGCTCGTCGCCGATTCCACGGCCTGCATCGGCCTGCTGCGCTGGGACGTCGGCGGCTGGTCGCTGCGGCCGCTGGCGATCCAGCGCACCGTCAAGGGCGCGACGGTCCAGGTCCACAACGGCGACTGGGCGCAAGGCCCGACCGATGCCAAGATCGCGAAAGCCCTCGCCAAATCCGGTGATTCGGTGGCGGTGCTACGCGAACGAGCGGGACGGTTGCTGCGGAAATGAGCACTGCGAACGAACCGGCGACCGACGCGACCCGACGTCAGATCCTGTACTGGCGCTTGCTGTCCCGCATCTTCGACAGCGAGGCACAGCCCGCGCTGGAATCGGCGAGCGTCACGATCCTCGACGATCTCGCGCTGCCGCCCGCACTCCTGGAACCGGGCACCGCGGTCGACACCGTCGTGCAGCGCTTCCCCGAACTCGACCGCGAATTCGCCGCGCTGCGTACCGAACTCGACGCCGGGGAAGGCCGCGCGGAGGCCGCGTCCGCCGCGGGCGAGGTGGGCGCGGGCGAGGTGCGCACGGCGGCGCTGATGTCGAAACTGCTGCTCAATGTGTTCGCCACCGGATCGGGGGCGGTAGACGCGGGAATGCTCGCGGCATGGCAGCGCGACGCGGGGTGGTTGCGCGCGACGCTCGGCGACGGCGAACTGCGGCCCGTACTGGCCGAACTCGAAGGCGATCTGGTGGCGCGGATGCGGCTGCGCGAGGTGCTTGCCGATCCGCAGCTGGCCGCGCAGCTCACGCCGAGCATGTCGCTCATCGAACAGTTGCTGCGGGACAAGGCGAATCTGTCCGGTGTCGCGCTGGCCAACGCCAAGGCCCTGATCCGTCGCTTCGTCGACCAGGTCGCCGAGGTGCTGCGCACGCAGGTGCGCCAGGCCACCGCGGGCACGATCGACCGCACGGTGGCGCCGAAGCGGATCCTGCGCAACCTCGACGTGGACCGCACGATCTGGAAGAACCTCACCAACTGGAATCCGGAGGACGAACGGCTCTACGTCGACCGGCTGTTCTATCGGCGCACCGCGACCAGGACCGTGCCCGCCAGGATGATCGTGGTGGTCGACCAGTCCGGTTCCATGGTCGACGCGATGGTCAACTGCACCATCCTCGCCTCGATCTTCGCGGGACTGCCGAAGGTCGACGTGCACCTGGTCGCCTACGACACGAACGCACTCGACCTCACCCCGTGGGTGCACGACCCGTTCGAGGTGCTGTTGCGCACCGACCTCGGCGGCGGCACCGACGGCAGGGTCGCGATGGCGCTGGCGCAGCCGAAGATCGCCGACCCGAAGAACACCGTGCTGGTGTGGATCTCGGACTTCTACGAATGGGAATGCCAACCCCTGTTCGAGAGCATGCAGGCCGTGCACCGCAACGGCGTGAAATTCATTCCGGTCGGCTCGGTGAACAGCTCCGGGCAGCAGAGCGTGAACCCCTGGTTCCGCGAACGCTTCAAGGCCATGGGCACCCCGGTGCTGTCGGGCCGCATCCAGAAACTCGTCAACGAACTCAAGAACTTCCTCGACTAGGAGACGCCTACCATGACCGAAACCACGCTGCGCGCCCCCGCCGAAGTCAAATACGCCGAGGAACTCGACTGGCTGGAATCCATCGACGACGGCCCGAAGCCCTTCGCGTGGCGACTGAGCCCGAAAATGGTGCGGCTGTTCGTCCTCGGCTCCGAACGCGCCGACGGACTCGACCGCACCGTCGACCAGAAATGGTTCGGCGACCGCGGCTTCGTCGAACGCAGCATCGTCACCCTCGCCTCCGACCGCGGCCTGCTGCTCATCGGTGATCCCGGCACCGGCAAGAGTTGGCTGGCCGAACTGCTGTCGGCGGCGATCAGCCGCAATTCCACCCTCGTGGTCCAGGGCACCGCGGGCACCACCGAGGACCACATCAAGTACTCCTGGAACATCTCCATGGTCATCGCCAAGGGGCAGTCGCGGGAATCGATGATCCCCTCGCCCATCATGACCGCGATGGAACAGGGCGTCATCGGCCGCTTCGAGGAACTCACCCGCTCCACCAGCGACGTGCAGGACGCGCTGATCTCGATCCTGTCCGAGAAGTATGTGTCCATCCCAGAACTCGACGACGACAACGTGGTGTTCGCCAAACCCGGCTTCTCCATCATCGCCACGGCCAACAGCCGCGACCGCGGCGTGAACGACCTGTCCTCGGCGTTGAAGCGCCGCTTCAACTTCGTGCGCATCCCGGTGGTCACCAACAAGCGCAGCGAGGCCGAGATCGTGCGTTTCCGCACCGCTGAACTGCTGCGCCGCCACAGCATCGAACTGGAACTGCCGCCGACCCTGCTCGACATCCTGTTGGACAGTTTCGCCGACCTGCGCGCCGCGGCCGCCGCGGCGGGCAGCGACGACGAGAAGTTGGAGTCGGCGCTGTCCACCGCCGAGCAGATCGGCGTACTCGAGGACGCGATCCTGCACTCGCAGTTCTTCGGCGACGCCACCCTGCGCGCCCAGACCCTGGCGGGCTCGCTGGTCGGATCGCTGGTGCGGCGCGCGCCGGAGGATCTGGCCATCCTGAACAAGTTCTGGCACGGGGTGATCGAACCGCGCAGCAAGGAGACCGGCGGCGACTGGACGCCTTTCCTCGAAGGCGGCCGCGACGCCATCGCGAGGCTTTCGTGAGCACCTTCGCCCCGCTGCGCGAGCAGCTCAGCACCGCCGCCGAGCGTTTCAGCGCCGGATCGGAAGTCTTCACCGACATCCTGTCCGGCATCGTCGACGATGTCGATCGCGCGCTCGGCGAACAACTCGAGATCTTCCCGGTCTGCCACCACTCCCCCGCCTCCGCGCTCGCGATGGTGCGGCGGCTGCACGAGAAGCGGCCGTCGGTCGTCTATCTGGAGTTGTGCGAGGACCTGCGGCCGATCCTGGAGGAACTGCGCAACTGCACCCTGCCGGTGGCGCTGCAGGCGTGGGCAGGTGAGACCGACGGGTTCCCGGCCGCGTTGGCGCCGCTGTCGGTGGTCGCACCGATCACCGAGGCGTCCGCCGAGTACCAGGTGATCGCCTACGCGCTGAACACCCCCGGCGTGGAACTGGTCCTGGTCGACCGGTCAACCGACCACGTCTTCCAGTGGTCGCCGTCGGAGGAATCGGCCGCCGAGGAGTCCGTCGCGGACGCTACCGCGAGCGGTGCGGCGCTGCACGGCGACGCGGTCGGCATCGAAATCGGCGATCTGCGACCGCGCTTCGCCGAACTAGAGGAGTACCTGCTGCACCACGGCAAGGTGCGGCACTGGTCGGAATGGTGGGACCAATACGTCGAACAGCCGCTGTCGGGCGCCGACTACGACACCTACCGCCAGGTCATGGTGATGATCGGCAGCCTGTTCCGTCGCCTGCGCCGCGACCGCGACGACCGCGACGAGGACCGCGAGCGGTACATGTGGACCAGGATGCGCGAACACCTCGCCGCCACCGGGGCCGATCCCGCGCACTGCCTGTACGTGTGCGGCGCGTTCCACGCCGCGAGCCGGGTCGAACAGTTCGGGCTGGCCTCGCAGGCGCATTACGAGATCGGCCCGCGCACCGCGACGGTCTGGCAGTACGGGCTCATACCGTCGAGCCATTCCGCCATCGAGGAGCAGTTCGGGTTGGCGCCGGGATCGGTGTCGATCGCGGGAGCCACGTGGGCGAAAGGGTTGAAGCGCGGCCGGATTCGGCCGTTCGACCTCGCGAGCACACCGGCGAAGGGGAAATCGAAGGCGGTCGCCGCGCCCGCGGTCGCGACCGCCGAGGTCGCCGACCAGCTGTCGGGGTACCTGTCGAAGCCGCCGAGTCCGGATCGGCTCGACGAGACCGAACTGCTCGACTGGTCGGTCGACATCGTGCGGCTCGCCCGCCGCAACGGATACCTGGCGAGCACCGCCGACGCCATCGCCGTCTACGAGACCGCGATCCTGTTGGCAGGCATGCGCAATCGGGCCAGGCCGACGCCCTACGACTTCCAGGACGCGGCGATCACCTGCATCGAGAAGGATCACGTACCGGGGCGGCGCGACGTGCGCCGACTGTGCGAGATCCTGCTCGGCGGCGACCGGATCGGGCGGGTCGGATACGCGGCGCTGCCGCCGCTGGCCCGAGACGTCTACGACCGTCTACAACCGCTCGGCATCGATCCCGCGGGCCGCACGGTAAAGCGCACCCTGCTCGATCTCGACGCCGACCCGCACCTGCGGCCGTGCTCGGATCTGCTGTGGATGCTGCGGCGCCTGCTGCCGGACCGGGCCGTGCGACCCGTGATGGGAGCACGCGCGCTGGGCGAACGCGCCATCCAGGAGAGCTGGGATGTGGCGATCGGCAAATACCAGCGCGACCTCGTCCAACTCGGGTACGAGGGCGTCACCCTCGAACAGGTGCTCGAGCAGCGGCTGCGGCGTGCGGTCAACGACCCCGACGCCACCGCGGCGATCGCGCTGGCCGCCGTCGAGGACGCGCTGCTGTATCTCGGCTCGGCTCGGCTCGCCGACGAACTCGGCGCGGGGGCGGGCGGACGGGGGGGGGGCGCCCGCCCGCGGGGGGGGGCGCCCGCGGGTTTGCGCCGTATTCGACTGCTGCTCAACTACTTCCGGTCCACCGATGCGGGACTGCCGTCGTGGTGCGGGCGCTTCGTCACCGCGGGCTACGCCCACTACTGCACGCTGCTCCCGACCGCCTTCACCGACGACGACACCGGGGTGCGGCCGGTCGCGGCGATGCTCGGCTTCCTGTTCGGCATGGAGAACCTGGCTCTGTCACTCGGCTGCGATCACACCCAGCTGGAACTCGCGGTGCGGCAATCGCATCCCGAGGCGCCCGCCAAAGTGGCGCTGCTGTGGGCGACCCGGATGCAACTGGGTCTGCTGACGCGAGCCGAGCTGCGCACGCGCTGCGACGAGATGTTGGCCAATCCACTGATCGTCCCGGCCTTTCCGCAATACCTGAGCGGATTCGTGCAGGCCGTCGATCCGGTGCCGACGGTGAAGCCGTTCGTGGTCGAGATGCTGTCCAAGGCATTCGGCAGACTGCCCGACGCGGTCCTGCTGCCGTGGCTGCCGACACTGATCACCACCTTGCGCACGCAGGCGGGTGAGCTCGTGCCCGCGCTGACCCGCGAGGCGGGCCGCACCTTCCCCGGCGACCGCGCCGGTATCGCCGCCTTCGTCCCGCCGTGGGAGCGCGAGGAATCGCCGCCTCCGGTGGCGGCCGTGCCGTCGGGTGGTCCGGTCGCCGAGTTGCTGCGCACTCATCGGAGTGGTTGCAACGCCATCGCGACACTGTTCGGCCACGACAACCCGTGGTCCGAACCCGCGCCGGGCGCCGTCGGCAATGCGGTCGCCACGCTGCTGGAGAACCACCCGCACACCACGGCCGGGCTCGCGATCTTGTTCGGTCCGGATTTCGCCGTCCGTTGACGTCCTCCCCTGTCGGAAGGCAGGGGAGCTTCGGTCCGCTGCGGCTGGGCCGCGCTCCCCGCGGGTTCCCGCTCCGTCGCCGGTCGCTCGGCCGAGGTCGAGACCGATATCAGAGCTCACAAGCGGTAGCGCAGGCGCCCGACCCGTATACGATTGATGCGCCGCCGGGTGCGCCCGGATCCGGCACCGATTCCTGCCATGGCCTTCGTGGCCCGCGTCGTGAGGGAGTTCGGCATGGCAGAGGGGCGGGCGTGGTTCGGCGTACTCGGTCCGGTGGAACTGACCGTCGACGGTTCGGCGCGCCCGCTCGGCGGACCCAAACAGCGCGCGGTGCTCGCCTATCTGGTCATCAACGCCAACCGGCCGGTGTCGGTGGATTCGCTGGCGCAGGCGGTGTGGGAGGAGAATCCGCCGCCGGATGTGCGGGTCAGTCTGCACACCATCGTCTCGAATCTGCGCAAACCCCTGCGCGAGGCGGGCATCGACGCGCGCGCCACCCTCGCTCAGGTCGGCGCGGGCTATCGGATCACCGTCGCGGAGAACGGCAGTGACGTCCAACGATTCGGCGCACGCAAGGAATCCGGGCTGCGCGCGCTGGCCGCGGGCCGCTTCCGCGCGGCGAGCGAGATGCTCTCCGACGCGCTCGCCCAGTGGCGCGGCCCGGTGCTCGCGGACCTGCGCGGACTCGCCTTCGCCGAGGCGTACGCGACGGTCCTCGACGACGACCGGATGACGGTGGTCGAGGCGCGCGCCGAGGCCGATATCGCGCAGGGCCGCGCGGGCGCGGTGGTCTCGGAGCTGTCGCACCTGGTGGCGGAACACCCGCTGCGCGAACCGCTGTGGCAGCAGCTGATCACCGCCCTCTACGTCGACGGCCGCCAATCCGACGCACTCGACGCGGCGCGCCGCCTGCGCGCGACCCTCGCCGAAGAACTCGGCATCGATCCGGGACCGCCGCTGCGCGACCTCGAAGCAAGGATCCTGCGCCAGGAACCGCTGACCGCGAACGCCGCCGGCGCCGCCTCGGCGACCAGGATGACCACGATCATCGACCAGAGCGGCGGCGACCACCTCGCCACCCTGCGCGACAGCGCAGGCCACCGCCACCCGGTGCGCGGACGGTTCACCAGGATCGGGCGATTGCGCGACAACGACATCACCCTCGACGACGGCAGAGTCAGCCGCCACCACGCCGTCGTCGTCGACACCGGCCTCGCCTACGTCGTGAAGGACCTGATGTCCTCCAACGGCGTCTACGTCGACGACCAGCGGGTCATCGACAGCATGGCCCTCGGCGACGGCGCGGTGCTGCGCATCGGCGACACCGAACTGATCTTCGAACTGGCCCCACGCCGACCAGACCTCCCACCGCCCGCCCGGTGAACCGGTTCGCCGATGCCCGACCGAATCGAGCTCCACTACCACCCACCCGCCGCGAGCGACTGACCTGAAGCCGGTCACACACCGACCCGAGCACCCACCACCGAATAGCCCGACTCAACCGACGGCGACCGAGCCGGGCACCACACCGCCGCGAGCGACTGACCTGGAGCCGGCCACGCACCATCAGAGCACCCCGCCACCGAATAGCCCGGTTCAACCGACGGCGGCAGAGCCGAGCACCACACCGCCGCGCACCCGCCGCGAGCAACCAGCCTGAAGCCGGTCACACACCGACCGAGCACCCCGCCACCGAATAGCCCGACTCATCCGACGGTGGCCGAGCCTGGCGCCACTGCCGCGCGGACGGGGTGCGCGACTGATCCTCGCGCGCTCGTCCTGCGCCGACCGGACACCCGACCCGGCTCGGTCGATGGCAGGCGAGGCACCACTCCCGAGCGGGCACGGCGAGCGTTTCGGCTCAGATGACCAGGCAGGAGTAGCCGATCGGGATGCCCGCGCCGACGAAGACATCGACGCCTGCCGTGGCGCTGTCCGTGGACTGGGCGGCGCTGATGGTGTGGGTACCGCGCGTGGCGGGTGACCATTGCGCGATGGCGACGCCGCCGGTGGGTTGCACGGTGGCGAAGAGAATTCCGTTGTCGTACATGGACACCGGGCCGACGGCGCTGCTCAACCGCGCTTCGACGGTGTAGGTGCACGCGGTGCCGAAGTTGGTCAGCGGGCCGTAGTTGGTGTCGTAGTACACGCCGACCCTGGTGACGGTGGCGCCCGCCGAAGGCGGCTGAGCCATCGCGAGTCCCGCGCACACGGCGACCGCGAATGCCACCGCGCCGCACCGGCGAGCGCGCCGCATCGGGGTGGTGCTGCGAATAGTCATCCGGCCCTCATCCCGCGTCGGATCGGGCGACGCCTGCCGTGCCCGAGGCACCTGGACCTCCGGCAATCCGTCCGGGACCCACCGTCCCGGACCAGATCGTAGGCCCGGCCACCCGACGGCCGACACTTATCCGCCCGGTCGAATCCATGCCGTTATCGGGATCGACCGACACCGCAACCCGAGTCGACCGCCGAGCCCCGCGCGATCGGACCGCGCGGCAGATGGCCGGTGGGCGACGCTCGGCCGCCTCGGTGACGCTCGATCGGCCGCCCCATATCGCTTTCCGAATCCACCGAACGCCGCATCCGAAGCGCCCGCACGATCGAACGCGGGCACGGCGGCCGTTCGGCCTACGACATTCAGTCGGTCGGTCCGCCCGCGACGTAGAGCACCTGTCCGGAGATGAAGCCCGCGCCGTCGCCGACCAGGAAGGCGACCGTCTCGGCGATGTCGGCGGGCTGTCCGACGCGGCCGACGGGGATCTCTTTCGCCAGGCCGTCGGCGAACTGTTCGAAGGAGATGCCGAGGCGTTCGGCGGTGGCGCGGGTCATCTCGGTTTCGATGAAACCGGGGGCGATCGCGTTGACGGTCACTCCGAAGCGGCCGAGTTCGATGGCGAGGGTCTTGGTGAAGCCCTGTAGCCCGGCTTTGGCGGCGGAGTAGTTGGCCTGGCCGCGGTTGCCGAGCGCCGAGGTGCTCGACAGGTTGACGATGCGGCCCCATTTCGCCTCGGTCATGTACTTCTGCGCGGCGCGGCTCATCAGGAACGAGCCGCGCAGGTGCACGCCCATCACCGCGTCCCAGTCGGTCACCGTCATCTTGAACAGCAGGTTGTCGCGGGTGATGCCCGCGTTGTTCACGAGCACGGTCGGCGCGCCGAGTTCGTCGGCGACCCGCTGCACGGCCGCGTCGACGGACGCCTCGTCGGATACGTCGACCCCGACGGCCAGCGCCCGGCCGCCCGCGGCCTCGATGTCGGCGACCACGGGCGCGCCCGCGGATTCCTCGAGGTCGAGCACGGCCACCGCGAGTCCGTTCTCGGCGAGTTTGCGGGCGGTGGCCGCGCCGATTCCGCGGGCGGCTCCGGTGACGATGGCGGTGCGGGTCTCACTCATGGAAAGCTCCCTGGGTCGGGTGATCGAATCGACGTCGATAAGGTACATCTTCGAATCCACGTCTCAATGAGGAGCCCGTTCCCGTCCCGGATTCGCCGACTCAAGTTAGATACATGAACCGACCGGTGTACTATTTCCGTAATGAGCACCTCCACGCGGCGCCCCTCGTCGGAGTCACCGGGACGGCCTGCACCCCCGTCATCAGGACAACCCGCCGCTCGTTCACCCGAACAACCCGCCCCTCGTTCACCAGGCCAGCCCGCCCCTCGTTCACCAGGCCAGCCCGCCCCTCGTTCACCCGGCCAGCCCGCCCCTCGTTCACCCGGCCAGCCCGTCCCTCGTTCACCCGGCCAGCCCGTCCCTCGTTCACCCGGTCGGCCCGCCTCCGCGACCAGAGAGCAGGTGCTCGAACTCACCAGACGCGCCTTCCTGGCGGGCGAACGCGTCGACGTCCAAGCCATCGCGGCCGAACTCGGCCTCAGCCGCGCCTCGATCTACCGCTGGTTCGGCTCCCGCGACGGCCTCCTCGGCACCATGCTCGCCCGCGAGCACCAGCGGATGCTGGACCACGCCGACGCGCGCAGGCAAACGCACGGCGCGGCGCGCATCCTCGAGGTATTCGACCGGGTGGCGCGCTGGGAGTCGGCGAACGAGCCGTTCCGCCGCTACTTCGAACTCGAACCCATCTCCGGCCTGCGCATCATCACCGCGGGCGACGGACCTGTGCAGCCGAAAGTGGTCGCCGCCGTGGAGGAACTGATCGCCCGAGTGGAACGCGAGGACGGCTACGAGCCGCCGCTGGACCGCGCGCTGCTGGCCTACGCCCTGGTCCGCCTCGGCGAGGCGTTCCTCTACAACGACCGCGCCGCGGGGATCCACGGCGACGTCGACCGCCTGCGCCAAGTGCTCGCGGTACTACTCGGGGTGACCCCGCTGGACTGACCGGACTCAGATCCGCGCCGCATCCCTGACCAGCGCCCGGTCACGCTGTTCCTCGAAGCGCGGCACCTTGACCCGCTCCATGTCCTCGAGGAACGCGGCGAGCCGCTCCCGCACCGCCTCGCCGCGAGCGCCGAAGTCGGTGCGCTCGAAGATGTTCCACTGCCGCAGCACCGGCCACAGCACGTCCTCGAGATGCTGGCGCAGATCGTAGACGCCGTATTTGGCCATCAGCACCCCGTTGCGGCGGAAGTCGGGCATGCCCGCACCCGGCATCCGGAAATTCTCGACGATGGTGTCGATGGCCTCGATCGCCTGATCGGGCGCGAGGTCGAGTGCCGCGCCGCAGACCGTGCGGTAGAAGATCATGTGCAGGTTCTCGTCGGCGGCGATGCGTTGCAGCATCCGGTCCGCGATCGGGTCTTCGCAGACCCTGCTGGTGTTGCGATGGGAGACCCTCGTGGCCAGTTCCTGGAAGGACACATACGCCACCGAATGCAGGAATCCGGCGCCGTCCGCGACGCCCGCCGCGTCGACGCCGGAGGAGAAGCCGCCGGTCATGTGGACCATCCTGGCCTGTTCGAGGGCGACCGGGTCCACCCCTCTCGTGACCACGAGGTAGTCGCGGATCACGGTGCTGTGGCGCATCTCCTCGGCGGTCCAGCGCCCGACCCAGGTGCCCCACGCGCCGTCGCGGGAGAAGTTCTGTGCGATCTCGCGGTGGTAGGAAGGCAGGTTGTCCTCGGTGAGCAGGTTGGTGATCATGGCCGCCTTGCCGACCGCGCTGAGCGTGGATTGGCCCGGATCCCAGTCGATTCCACCGAGCATGGCGAAATTGCGGCCCCGGTCCCACGGCACGTAGTCGTGCGGGTTCCAGTCCTTGGCCATGGCCAGGTGGCGGTTGACGCAGGTCTCGGCGACCGGCTCCAGTTCGCGCAGGACCTCACCCTGGGTCAGATCTCGTGGCACAACATGTCCTTCCTCATCTGTCGATGGGATCTGTCGGTGGGATCCCATGCCATCAGCCACCGCGCACGCGGAGCAGGGCCGAACGTCATCGGCGCGCGGGACCATGTGCAGCACGTGCGAGGGTCCTGCGGACCTCGGATCGGCAGGGTCGATGTCAAGGGACTTCGGTCACCTATTACGGGTCCAACACCGCGTTTCTCCGGCATGCCGGTTCCGTACGCTGAACCGGCGGAGCCGACCGCCGAAAGGAGTGCGCCGATGATCACCGTCTTCCTCGTCGACGATCACGAGATCGTCCGCCGCGGCGTCGGCGACCTGATCGGCCTCGAGCCCGATATGGAAGTGGTCGGCGAGGCGGGCACCGTCACCGAGGCCATGGCCCGCATCCCGGCCGCGCGGCCGGACGTGATCGTGCTCGACGTGCGGCTACCCGACGGCAACGGCATCGAACTGTGCCGCGAACTGCTCTCGCGTCACCGCGAACTGCACTGTCTGATCCTCACCTCGTTCACCGACGAACAGGCCATGCTCGACGCCATCCTGGCCGGGGCCAGCGGGTACGTCGTCAAGGACATCGGCACGCTGGAGCTGGTCGACGCCATCCGCTCGGTGGGCGCGGGCAAATCGCTGCTCGACAATCGCGCCGCCGCCGCGCTCATGGCGAAACTGCGCTCGGAGGCCGAGGGGCGCACCGGTCCGCTTGCCGCGCTCACCGAACAGGAACGCGTCCTGCTCGGCCTGCTCGGCGAGGGGCTCACCAACCGCCAGATCGCGGGCCGAATGTTCCTGGCGGAGAAGACCGTCAAGAACTACGTCTCGCGGCTGCTCACCAAACTCGGCGTCGAGCGCCGCACCCAGGCCGCGGTGCTGGCGACCAAACTCGGCGCGCCCGGCGAGCGCGGATGAATCTGCCGCGCATCCCGGAACCGGGCGTGGCGCAGTCCCGGCTGCGGGAACTGCTCGGCCAGATCCAGGACCGCATGGCCGAGATCGTCGGCGTCCGCGATCAGATGGACCGGCTCATCGAGGCCATGCTCGTCGTCACCGCGGGCCTCGACCTCGACAACACCCTGCGCTCCATCGTGCACACCGCCATCGAGCTGGTCGACGCGAAATACGGCGCGCTCGGCGTGCGCGCCACCGACACCACCCGCGAACAGCTGGCCGAATTCGTCTACGAGGGCATCGACGATCGCGCCCGCATCCGCATCGGCGCGCTGCCGACCGGGCACGGCGTGCTCGGCCTACTGCTGCACGAACCCAAACCCATCCGGCTCGCCGATCTGTCGACACACCGCTCCTCGGTCGGTTTCCCGCCGCACCATCCGCCGATGCGCAGTTTCCTCGGCGTCCCCGTGCAGGTGCGCGACGAGGTGTTCGGCAATCTCTATCTCACCGAGAAGGCCGACGGCCAGGAGTTCACCGAACAGGACGAGGTGCTGGTCCAGGCGCTCGCGGCGGCCGCGGGCATCGCCATCGCCAACGCGCGGCTCTACGAACAGTCCCGGATCCGCCAGCAGTGGCTCGAGGCCACCCTCGACGTGGCGACCCAGCTGCTCGCGGGCGGTGAACCGGGCGAGGTGCTCGAACTGGTCGCCGAGCGCGCGGTGTCGGTGACGCGCGCCGGACACGCCTTCGTCGCCCTGCCCGCCGATCCGCAGACCCCGCCCGAGGAGGTCACCGAACTCGTGGTCGTCGCCGCCTCCGGCGCCGATTCCGAAGGTATTGTCGGACAGCGCATCCCGGTGGCGGCCTCGCATTCGGGCGCGGCGTTCCGCGACGGGCGGGTGCACGCGGTCGACGAGTTGGAGTATGTGCCGCCCGACGCGGTCGGCATGGACGGCCCCGCCCTGATCCTGCCGCTGCGCGCGGGCGAAGCCGTGATCGGCGTGCTCACCACGGTGCGTCCCGCTGAGGTGCCGCCGCTGGACCCGGCCGGGCAATCGATGCTCGCGGCCTTCGCCGGACAGGCCGCGCTGGCGCTGCAACTCGCCCACACCCAGCGCAGGATGCGCGACCTCGACGTGCTCTCCGAACGCGACCGGATCGCCCGCGACCTGCACGACCACGTGATCCAGCGCCTGTTCGCGGTCGGCCTTTCGCTGCGCGGCACGGTCGGGCGCACCGACGCGCCCGAGGTCCGCGAACGCCTGGTCGACACCGTGAACGATATCCAGGCGATCGTCCAGGACATCCGCCATTCCATCTTCGACCTGCATTCCAGCACCGGCGCCGAGGCGCCGAAGCTGCGCAAACGCCTCTACGACGCGGTCACCGGCATGACCGCGGACAGCGGCCTGCGCACCACCATCCGGCTCGCGGGTCCGGTGTCGGTGCTCACGCCGCCGCTGTCGGAGGACGTGGAGGCGGTGCTGCGCGAGGCGGTGAGCAATGTGATCCGGCACGCGTCGGCGACCACCGTCGCGGTCACGCTCACGATCCGCGACGATGTCACCGTCGAGGTGGTCGACGACGGTGTCGGGATCGCGCCGGAACTGTCGCGGCGCAGCGGTCTGGCGAATCTCGCGGCGCGCGCCGAACGGCAAGGAGGCGGTTTCGCGATCGAACCCGGTCCCGAAGGCGGGACGGTGCTGCGCTGGTCCGCCCCCTTGGCTTGAGCGCGCAGGGGGCGGCCGCTCGATTCCTCGGTTCACGAGGCTGCCGGGTGCGGGCGTTCGAATGCGTCGGTCGCTGAGCCGATTCACGCCGTTCGACCACCATCGCGCACCGCACAGGCCGTCGCGTGTATCTCAGTCCACGATCACCACTATCAACTGGCGGGCCGTGCGGATGCCCGGCGGCTGGTCGATCTCGGATTCCGCGCTCGCGGAAGGACCGCCGAACCAGGTGATGGTGCGCCGGTGGTCGAGGCGATCGATCACCTCGGGCATGGTCGCGCCGATCTGGTCGACCCGCACGACGCACACGTGACAGGCGGGCGCCAGCGTTGGCGCGCGCCGTCCCTGCCCCATGCCGCCGTCGAGCACGATGATGCCCGCGTCGGCGACCGCGGCCGCGCAACTCGTGACCACCGCGTCGGCCGCGGCCAGCTGACCGGTCGGCAGGAACGGGCTGTCGTCGATGACCTGATTGCGCTCGTCGGCGCGCCAGGTCGCCAGCCAGGTGTCGGGCAGCCCCTGCGGCGCCACCACCGACTTCGCGCCGTGCGCGGCGAGCACCTGACCGATGGTGTCGGCGATGTCCTGTTCGATGATGTTGCGGACCTGGGCGCCGTGATGTCGCAGTCGTTCGGCGAACAGGTCGGCCAGCGCCGTGCGGTCACCCGTGGTCGGCTCGTCCGGTCGGCCGTGCCGCGTATGCGGCATGGTGACCAGCCGTTCGTCCTCCGGCATGACAACCAACGCGTCGCGGACACGACGCAGCAACTCTTCGCGCGGATTCATCGCCACCCACCGTCCCCGCCCCTGCGACCAGTCTGAAACATACCCAATGCACAACTCTCCCAGCAGATTCCGCCGTATCGGCGAGTTGTCCCACGATGGCAACGCGATGGTAGCGCAGTTCGGGGACAACGCGCGGACGCACACACCGCACATGTCCGGTATCCGCCCGCCCGGATCGGGAGTACCCCGGATCGGGGGCCGCTCACGACCCGAGTGAGGTTTCCGCGACGTGCCCGTTGTCGTGGTGCAGCGCGGCGAGTTCGAGTCCGGTGTCGTCGGCGTCGACGCGCACCGTGTCACCCGCGCCGAGCGCGCCGTCGAGCAGCAGGCGGGACAACTTGTTGTCGAGTTCCTTCTGCACGGTGCGGCGCAGCGGGCGCGCGCCGTATTCGGGTTGGTAGCCGTGGTCGGCGAGCCAGTCCACCGCGGGTTCGGTGACGTCGAGGTCGATGTCCTGGGCGCGCAGCAACCGACGGGTGCCGTCGAGGACCAGTCCGACGATGGAGTGGATCTGGCGGCTGTCGAGCCGGTGGAAGACGATGGTGTCGTCGATCCGGTTCAGGAACTCCGGCCGGAAGTGTTCGCGCAGCCGTCCCAACAGCCGTTCCTCCACGGCTTTCGAATCGTCGGGCGGCGCGGACAGGATCAGGTCGGACCCGATATTGCTGGTCATGATCACGATCGTGTTCTTGAAATCCACCGTGCGACCGCGCGAGTCGGTGACCCGCCCGTCGTCGAGCAGTTGCAGCAGCACGTTGAACACGTCGGGGTGTGCCTTCTCGATCTCGTCGAACAGGATCACCGAATACGGCTGCCTGCGCACCTTGTCGGTCAACTGCGCGGCGTCGTCGTAGCCGATGTATCCGGGTGGCGCGCCGACCAGTCGCGACACCGTGTGCTTCTCCTGGAATTCGCTCATGTCGAAGCGGATGAGCCGGTCCTCGTCGCCGAAGACGGCCTCCGCCAACGCCTTCGCCAGTTCGGTCTTCCCGACGCCGGTGGGGCCCAGGAACAGGAACGAGCCGACCGGCCGATTCGGGTCCTTCATACCGGCCCGCGCCCTGCGCACCGCCTCGGCCACCGCGACGATCGCCTCGTCCTGGCCGACGACCCGCTCGTGCAGTGCCTGTTCGAGGCGAAGCAGGCGTTGGCGTTCCTCGACGGTGAGGTCGGCGACCGGGATGCCGGTGTGGCGCGAGACCACCTCGGCGATGTCGGCGACCGTCACCCTCGGCTCCCGCTCCTCCTCGCTCTCGGCGATGCCGGATTCGGCGGCGGCGATCTCGGCCTTGAGTTCGGTGGCCTTCTCGTAGTCCTCGGCGGCCACCGCCGCGTCCTTCTCGCGCCGCAGTCGCGCCAGCCGCTCCTCCTTGGAGCGCAGGTCGGGTCCCGGCGTCCCGCTGCGCAACCGCACCCGCGCGCCCGCCTGATCCATCAGGTCGATGGCCTTGTCCGGCATGAAGCGGTCGGTGACGTAGCGGTCGGAGAGTTCGGCGGCGGCGATCAGCGCGTCGTCGGCGTAGTGCACCTGGTGGTGTTCCTCGTAGACGTCGACGAGGCCGCGCAGGATCTCGATGGTGTCGGCCACCGTCGGCTCCGACACCATGACCGGCTGGAATCGGCGTTCCAGCGCGGCGTCCTTCTCGATGTGCGCGCGGTACTCGTCGATGGTTGTCGCGCCGACCACGTGCAGTTCGCCGCGGGCGAGCGCGGGTTTGAGCAGGTTGCCCGCGTCCATCGCGCCCTCGGACCCGGCGCCCGCGCCGACGATGGTGTGCAGTTCGTCGATGAAGATGACCAGTTCGTCGGAGTGCGCGCGCACCTCGTCGAGGATCTTGGTGAGTCGTTCCTCGAATTCGCCGCGATACTTGCTGCCCGCGACCAGCGAACCGACGTCGAGGGCGATCACCCGGCGCTCGGCCAATGTGCTCGGCACATCGCCGTTGACGACACGCTGGGCCAGCCCTTCCACGATCGCGGTCTTGCCGACGCCGGGATCGCCGATCAGCACCGGGTTGTTCTTGCGCCGCCGCGACAGGACCTCGACGGTCTGCTCGATCTCCTCGGCGCGGCCGACCACGGGATCGACCTTGCCCGCGCGCGCTTCGGCGGTCAGGTCGCGGCCGTATCGGTCCAGGGTCGGGGTGGCGCTCTCAGTGCGACCCGCGGCAGTCCTGGTGCGCCCGCCCGACAGCAGGACCTGCGCGGCCGGGCTGTCCGGGGTCGCGGCGACGCCGAGCAGGACGTGCTCGGGGCCGATATAGCTGCTGCCCGCCTCGGCCGCGGCGCGCTGGGCGGCGCGCAACGCCGATTTCGCCGTAGGACTGAGGGTCAGCGGTTCGTCGGCGGGTTCATTGGCGCGGCCGGTGTCGGAGATGGTGCGCATCTGGGCGGCGACCTTGTCCGGGTCCTGTCCGAGTTCGGCGAGGATGCTGCGTCCCGGCTCGGATTCGGTCGCGGCATAGAGCAGGTGTTCCGGGGTGACTTCCGGATTGCCCCAGTCCAGGGCGGCTTCGCGCGCGGTGCTCACGAGCAGTTTGGCGTTGTCGGTCATGAGGCGACCGAGGTCGATGCGCTGCACCGGCGGCTGCGCGGCCAGTCCGGATCCGAAGAAGCGCTGGAAGATGTCGTCGAAGGAATTCATCGAAGGGGGCCACGGGTCGCTCATATCCACCTCGCTCCATCGCCCGGAGCCCGTCGGGGATCCGGATCGCCGCGTGCTCGCCCACGGGGTTCTCGGCGCGCACGGTCCTGGTCATCGTGGTTGCTCGATGTTCGCGGCCTGCACGGGCCGCCTCCTCGACGCAACCTACCGCCGCCGACTGGGCCATGGCAACCGGTCGGTTCGATCTTGATCACCATGCCGCCCGACGTGACAGGTTCGTTACCGCCGCCGCGCGCGCAGCGCCTACGCTGCGATCATGACCTCCGGTGCGCCGCCGCAACGACCGGACGGGCGGGCCGCGACCCCGCGCACGATCGGCGACCTCGACGCCGCCGTATCCGACTGCCGCGCCTGCCCGCGCCTCGTCGCCTGGCGCGAACAGGTCGCGCACACCAAGCGCGCCGCCTACCGCGACGAAACCTATTGGGGCAGGCCGGTTCCCGGACTCGGACCGGACGACGCGCGCCTACTGCTCGTCGGTCTCGCACCCGCCGCGCACGGCGGCAACCGCACCGGACGCATGTTCACCGGCGACCGCAGCGGCGATGTGCTCTTCGCCGCCATGCACGCGGTCGGACTGGCGAATCAGCCGCACGCCACGCACCGCGACGACGGGCTGCGACTGCTCGGCACGCGAGTGACCGCGCCCGTGCACTGCGCGCCGCCGGACAACAAACCCACCGTGGACGAACGCGACCGCTGCCGGAATTGGCTCGATATCGAACTGGGATTGCTGGCGCCGACCGTGCGCGCCGTCGTCGTGCTCGGGGGCTTCGGCTGGCAGGCGTTGCTGCCCGCGCTCGCCGAAGCGGGTTGGGTGGTGCCGCGACCGCGGCCGCGATTCGGTCACGGCGCACACGTACTCCTGGAACCGGCCCGATCCGATCGCGAACCGCTGCATCTGTTCGGGTGCTATCACGTGAGCCAGCAGAACACCTTCACCGGCAGGCTCACCCCCGCCATGCTCGAACAGGTGCTCGCCGAAGCGGCGCGGGTCGCGGGCATCGGACCGACCGACGCGAACTGAGTTCTCGGGCGACAAACGCGGCCCGCAGCGGGCGAACGATCCACGCCACTACGATCGCGACGTCGAGAAGTAGCCGCTGTCGACCGACACGGGCAGCGGCGCGGCGCGCGGAGTGTGGAAGTCGAGCGCGATACGGTCCCGGCAAGCGTCCGCACCACCGAGGAGAACCTGTGCTCGCGATCGTGCAGATCCTGGCGATACTCGCCGCGATCGTCCACGTCTACATCTTCACCCTGGAAAGCATTCGGTTCCGCGCCGCCGCGGTGCATCGCGGAATATTCGGCGTGGCCGACACCGATGTGGAAGCGGTGCGGCCGTGGGCCTTCAACCAAGGGTTCTACAACCTGTTCCTCGGTATCGGTGCCTTCGTCGGCGCGATCCTCGTGCGGCCCGAACCCGCAGCGGGGTGGGCGCTGATCATCATGGGCTGCGGATCGATGCTCGCGGCCGCCGCCGTACTGGTGGCCACCGACCGGCGCATGGTCAAGGCCGCCGCGTCGCAGGGCACGATCCCCGCCCTGACGCTGCTGGCGGCGCTGACCCAACTGTGAGTTCGGCCGTAGTCCGGCGACGGCCGGTCAGACGGCCGAGCGGATCATGCCCTTGGTGCGCATGAGATGTTCGGCCAGGTAGCCGTCGTGCGGCACGCCCGGGCGCAGCCAGGTGGTCGCGTTGTCTCCGAGGTACAGGTTGGTGATGGACGGCTCGTCGAGCAGTGCGTCGATCAGCTCGGAACGCGAGGTCATGGCGGTGAGGACGAGGGAGTCGCGCAGCGGGGCGATGCCGTCCTCGGCGCGCCACGGCCCGACCCACACGCACGGGAATCCGAGTTCGACATTGAGCTGCGGGGCCGTCGCACTGTCCACCAGGTGCACGGCCGGGCGCAATACCGCACCGCCGGAAGGCAATTCGTCCACTATGGTGTCGCCGCCGAGCATCGGGCGCGCCGTGCCCGCGACCTCGTGCAGGTAGCGGTCCACCTGACGCGCCGACTCGGTGGGCTGGACGGTGAGGATCGCGTCGGGGTGGTCGGCGGGCAGGCTGGGGATCGCGGCCAGCGCCTCGGCCACCGCCGCCGCGACCGGTTCCGGATCGCCTTCGACCAGGATCGCGGTGGCGCAGGTGCAGGCGGTGCCGCCGAGATGGCTCACCGAACCCGCGAGCAACTCGACTTTGTCGCGCCAGTCGACGTCGGTGGTCACCAGAACCTTCGACCGACCCGGCCCCTGGGTGAGCACGCGCGGGTCGGCGGAGTACTTGTCGACCACATCCTGTCCGCCGTACACGATGGCGAAATCGGATTCGGCGATGATCACGTCCGCCGCGGCGTAGTCGGTCGGCAGCAATGCGACGATCTCGGGCGGGAAACCGGATTCGCGCAGCGCGGCGACCAGGCGGAACGCCGTGTACGGCTCGCGGGTCGACGGCCGAACGGCGACCTTGTAGCCCATCGCCAGCGCCTCCGGCCAAAGCCCGTGCACGGCAGGAGTATTACCCGCCGCGTGCACCGCGAACAGGTCACCCTTGCGGGTCCACACCGCCGACCCCCCGAGCGTCTGCTCGGCCGCCCATTCCTCGACCGCACCGCGCGGCATCGCCAGTTCCCTGGTGACGCGCTGTGAACGCAGCACATCGGTGACCCACTCCACCGACTGCCGCACCACCGCGAGCGGCACACCCGAAGCGGTCGAGACGAGCTCGGCGTAGCCATCGGGATCGAGCCCGCCGACCGTGCCGTGCAGGAACAACTCCGCAGCCTTGTCGAGCGCGGCCAACCGCTCCCGCACCGGCAGCACGGGCGCCGCGCGCATCGCGGTGAGCGTGCGTCGCACAAACAGCGGCGGCACCTGGCTGATCTCGCCGATCCCCTCCCCCGACAACGCGGTCAAGGGCAGGCGCTCACGGGAGCGATAGGCGCCGGACGGGCCGAGCGCATCGATCTGGATGTCCATCGGAAACACACCTCGTGACAAGAATCGCGGGAGGAGGAACGTCGAAACGGCACGCCGGATCGGCGTATCAGTACACGCCTTCGATTACGGAGCGGTCGTCGAAGGTTTTGACCGGGCCCACGTCGGCGACAGCGCAGCCGATGGCGCCCGGGAGGGGCTCGACCTTGGTGGCCATGTCGCGTTCCAGGTTGTTGGGCAGGAGGGCGTATTTGGTGAGGTGGTTCATGACGACCTGGCCGCGTTGGCCGTAGTCGAGGTCGGCGCCGGTTTCGGGGTCGACCACGCGGAAGGCGATGTAGGGGCTCGGGGTGTCGAAGACGGGGAGGCCGTCGGGGCGTTCCTCGTCGCGTTCGCGGGACATGCCGAGGATGGTGGTGCTGCCGTAGAGGCCCTTGAGGGGGATGTCGGGGAAGATTTCGCGGCGGAAGATGTCACGGGTGTCGGCGTCCATGTGCGCACCGCTCCAGCAGATGAATTTGACCTGTTTGCGGATCGCTTCGACCAGTTCGGGGCGGCGGGCGAGGCGTTCGAGCAGCGGCGGGGTGGTGATGAGGATGCCGACCGATTGGGTGGTGAGGATGTGGGCGACCTGGTCGACGAGGTGTTCGGCGTAGCGGTCGGCCGATTCGGTGTCGCCTTGTGCGATGAGGTGTTTGATCCAGCGCGGGTCGAGGTCGATGGTGAATTTCACGCCGTGGTGCCTGCGTGCGCGGCGGGTCGCGAATTCGCCGAACATATGGGGGCCGCTCGGCGCGATCGCCAGTGTGTTCACGGTGCCGAGTTCGGCGTAGTGGAATTCGTCCCAGCCGAGGGCGAATTCCATCCAGCGGTCGAACATCACGAAACGTTTCGGCAGTCCGGTGGTGCCGCCGCTTTCGAAGATGCCCGCTATTTCGCGGTCGGGGCCCTCGAGTCCGCGCGGGATCAGGTCCTCGATCGTGATGTCGCGGAACTCGTTGACCACGTTGGGGAATCGGGTGAGGTCGGCGAAGGTGCGGATGTCGGCGCGCGGGTCGAAGTCCAGGGTGCGCGCGCGGCGCAGCCAGTACGGACTACCGGTCTCCTCGCTGAAATGCCATGTCATCAGTTCCCGGATGTATTCGTCGGGATCGACCGGTGCCGTGGAGATGTCGAGAACGGCGGAACACATGTGCCCTCCAGCTGCGTGAACGTCACGCACACTGTCGCGCACCCATCGGATCGGAGAAACCGTCTCGGCGCGACATCAATTACTCGATAGCGGAATCGAGCGCGCGAACGGCGCCGGACGGATGTCTGGTATGCGGCGTCACGGATGGTCGACACTGGCCAGGAATTCGTTGAGCAGAGCGGTGATCGCCGCAGGCTGTTCGAGCACGCTGGTGTGCCCGCAGTCGGGCAGCACATGCAGCCGCGCCCCCGCGATGCGTGCGGCCATGCGGCGGGAGTGTTCGGGCGGGGTCACGGCGTCGTCGACGCCGACCACCACCAGCGTGGGCATGGTCACGCCGGTGATCTCGTCGGCCACCGGCGCGCGCTCGATAACGCCGAGTACCGCGCGCCGCACCGCGACCCGGTCGCCGCGGCACAGCCTGCGCGCCCACTCGTCGATGACGGGTCCGTTGGCGGGATCGGCGCGGAACACCGGACCGAACATGTGCACCGCGACCCGGCCGACGAGCAGCGCGCCGCCGAACCATCGCCAGGCGAACGCCAGCCGTCTGTATGCACCGACCCTGGCGGGATCCTCGGCTTCGGCGTCCGCGCCGAGCAGGGTCAGCGAACGCAGCAGGGTGCCGTGGCGCGCGGCCAAGCGCTGCCCGACGAATCCGCCCATGGACAGCCCCACCCAGTGCACCGGTCCGACGCCGAGCGCGCGGATCACCCCGATCGCGTCGCGGGTGAGTGTGTCCATGTCGTAGCCGTCGGCGGTGGGCGGCGTCTCGCCTTGACCACGCCAGTCGAACGTCACACAGCGGTACTGACCACGCAGCACGGCGATCTGCCTGCGAAACACCCAACCGCCGAACAGAAGTCCGTGGGCGAAGACGACGGTAGCGGCATCCGGGACACCGGCGGGCACACCGGTATCGGTATAGGCGATGAGGGTGCCATCGATGGTGAAGGTCGCCATGACAAACCAACTTCTCCGATCGCCACGCGACGCGATCCACGCACAGGTCGTGCCCCACACTCCGGTTGCCCCGCGCACAGCCGCCGGTCGGATTCAGATCTCGGACATGCGCACGGTGCACGCATTCCCAGGCCAGGCCGCGGCCATGATCATGCCATCACTCGCGTCCGCAGGCAGTCCGAGCGCCGAGGCAGTAACTCAGCCACACAACCATTGCCCAGGCAAACCCGTCACCCCCGCAACCGCACCGGCAGCCCGAGCATCCCCCGAATCATCGTGCTCGGCTGCCACTGGGGCTCCGACGCCCCGTCGAGCAACGCCAAATCCGGGAACCGCCGCAGCAGCCCGGCGAACGCGACAGTGGCCTCCATACGAGCCAGCGGCGCCCCGACGCAGAAGTGAATGCCATGACCGAACGACAGGTGAGAGCTGTCGCCCGCGATATCGAGGGTGTCCGGATCCCGGAAGCGATCGGGATCACGGTTCGCGGCGGTGACAGCCACGTAGACCAGCTCCCCTTCGGGAATCTCGACTCCGCCCAGCGACACCGGTTCGGCGGTGTAGCGCACGGTCGCCATGTCGACAGGCCCGTCGAAGCGCAGCAATTCCTCGACCGCGCCCGGGATCATCGACGGATCCGCACGCAGGGCCGCGAGCTGAACCGGATCGCGCAGCAGCGCGTAGACCCCGTTCCCGATCAGGTTGACCGTGGTCTCGTGCCCGGCGACCAGCAGCAGAAACGCCATCGACACCAGCTCGGCCGAACTGAGCCGGTCGCCGTCCTCATGGGCGGCGGCAAGCGCGGACAGCAGGTCGTCGGCAGGTTCGCGCTGTTTGGTGGCGACCAGTTCACCCAGATAGCCGACCATCGCCATGGCAGCGCGCCCCCGCTCCGCCTCGCGACCGGCGATGCCGATGAGATCCCGCGTCCACCTCGTGAAATCCGCCCGATCGCCGTAGGGCACGCCGAGCAGTTCACAGATCACGGTCACCGGCAACGGCACCGCGAACGCTTCCATCAGGTCCGTCTCGGCCGCGGCGGCCATCGCGTCCAGCAGATCGTCGGCAATCCGCTCGACCCGCGGGCGCAGTTCGGCGACGGCACGCGCGGTGAAGGACTTGTTGACCAGTTTCCGCAATCTGGTGTGCTCCGGCGGGTCGCTGTGCAGCATGTGCGAGGTCAGCGCCAGCCACTGCGGATTCGTCGGCGGCGCCTCGCGGCGAGCGCTGAGCAGGGCATCGATATGCGACATGTTCTTGCGCAGTCGCGGATCGGCCAACGCCGCCCGCGCCTCGGCGTATCCGATGACCACCCACCGCACCACCCCGTCGGGGAAGCGCACCGGATGCACGGCACCGTTCGCGCGCCAGCGCCGGTAGTGCGCGTGTGGGTCGGCGAAGAAATCACCGTCGAGCGTGATGATCCGATCCTCGGCGTCGGTGTCGATCATGGCGTCCTCGTCGCGAGTAGTGCGGCGCCGCTTGCCACGGCGGCCAGGTCCGAACCTGCTTCAGATATCGAGCACGAGCAGGTCGCCGCGCGCCCTTGACACGCACAGCATCATGGTGTCGCCGCGCTCGCGTTCCTCCGCGCTCAGAATCGAATCCCGATGCTCGATCGCACCGCCGAGAACCGGTGTCTCGCAGCTCCCGCAGGTGCCCTCACGGCATGAGGTGACGACCGGGACGCCCGCGGATTCGAGGACGTCCACGATCGACTGGCGCGCGCCGACGCGCAGCGTGCGGCCGTCGGCGAGTTTCACCTCGAAGGCCAGGTCCTCGGCGCTGTCGACGAGTCGCGGGACGAATCGTTCGGTGCGCACCGCGACACCGCGCCGCGCGCCTTCGGATTCCACGGCGGTCAGCAGCGGTTCGGGACCGCAGCAGTACACGGCGGCGTCGCCGTTCTCGTCCATGATCTCGGCCAGCGGCAGCAGTCCGTGCGCGTCCTGCGGCAGCAGTCGCGCCTCGGGGTAGCGGGCGGTGATGTGTTCGGCGAAGGCCATGTGCTCGCGGGTCCGGCCGCCGTAGTAGAGCCGCCAGGACGCGCCAGAGGCCCGCGCCGCCGCCATCATCGGCAGGATGGGCGTGATACCGATGCCGCCCGCGATGAAGACGTAGCGCTCGCGGGACTCCAGCTCGAAGTTGTTGCGCGGCGGCGAAACCGCGAGTTCGGCGCCCGCGTGCGCGGTGCGGAACAGCAGATCGGAACCGCCGCGACCGTCGGGTTCGTGCAGCACGGCGATGCGCCAGCGGGTCCGGTCGCCGGGCTCTCCGCACAGCGAGTACTGTCTGACCCCGGCCTGCCCGACGGCCACGTCGATATGCGCGCCCGGTGACCATGGCGGCAGCTCGGCGCCGTCGAGCGCGGCGAGTTCGAGTGCGAAGACTCCGGTGGCCTCGTCGCTGCGGGCGGTGATGCGTACCGGCAAGTCGGTCATGGAGCCACTGTCGCCCGGCGGGCGTTGCGGCGGCCACGAGGTTCGCGCAGTCGATTCGCGCAATCGACGTTGACTATCGCCCGTCGCCGCGCTCGCGCCGCGCACCGACACTGACCCCATGACCTCAGTGGCGCACTTGGTAGAGAAGACCACCGAATTCGTCCGTGACCACGTCTTTCCCGTCGAACGCGAGATCGTCGCCGACGGCAGGGTGATGGATGACGCCCTGCGTCTGGAGTTGCAGAAGAAGGCCAAGGAGGCGGGCGTGTTCGGCCCGCTGTCGGATCCGGCTTTCGGCGGACTCGGCCTCGACACCCGCGCGCAGGCGCAGGTGCTCGAGGCCGCGGGCGCGAGCCTGATCGGGCCGCTCGCGATCAACGCATGGGCGCCCGACGACGGCAATATCCATCTGCTCGCCCACGTCGCGAATCCCGAGCAGCGACAGCGCTACCTCGCGCCGCTGGCCTCCGGCGAGGTCCGTTCGGCCATCGCGATGACCGAACCCGCGCCCGGCGCCGGTTCGGACCCGACCATGCTGCGCACCTACGCCGAGGAGACCGACAGCGGCTGGGTCATCAACGGCGCCAAGCATTTCACCACCGGCGCGCAGGGCGCGGCGTTCACCATCTGCGTGGCGCGCACTTCCGACGGCCCGACGATGTTCCTGGTCGACGCCGACAATCCCGGCATGACGGTCGGGCGGCGGATGCCGACGCTCGACCACACCAGCGCGCCGGGCGGGCACTGCGAGGTGCTGTTCACCGACTGCGAGGTGTCCGACGACGCGGTGCTCGGCGCGGTCGGCCAGGGTCTGACGCTCGCGCAGGTCCGGCTGGCGCCGTCGCGGCTGGTGTTCTGCATGAACTGGCTCGGGCTCGCGGTGCGCGGGCACCGGCTCGCCGTCGCCCACATCACCGAGCGCACCGGCTTCGGCGCGCCGATCGCCGAACACGGTCTTGCCCAGGGCATGATCGCCGACAACGAGATCGACATCGCCGCCGCGCGCGGACTGATCAAGCAGGCCGCGACCACCATCGACGAGCAGGGTCCGTCCTCCTCGCAGGCCAAGCACGAGACCTCCATCGCCAAGACCTTCGTCGCCGAGGCGGTATGGCGGGTGCTCGACCGTGCGGTGCAGCTGCACGGCGGGCTCGGGGTCTGCGAGGATCATCTTGTCGCCCGTTTCCTGGTGGAGGCGCGGGCTTTTCGCATCTACGAGGGCCCTTCCGAGGTCCTGCGCTGGTCCATCGCCCGCCGCGCGCTGCGCGTGCAGAAGTGAGGAATCGTCATGACTACTCGTGAAATCGCCGGATTCGCGGCGGCCTATCCCGAATTGAATTACGCCGCCGTCGATTACGAATACCTGCGGGCCGTCTCGCAGGCGATGGTGCCCTTCGCCGAGCGTGTCGGCACCGTCGTCACCGAGATCAGCGCCGACCGCGCCGTCGTGGAGATCCCCGCGCTGGAATCGGTCCGCAACCACATGGGCACCGTGCACGCGGGCGCGCTGTTCACCGCCGCCGACATCGCGGGCGCGGCCGCCTTCGTCGGCGCCGCCGCGACCCGGCTGTACACCGTGGAACGGCTGGTGCTGAAGGCGGGCACCGCCTCCTACCGCAAGCCTGCCGTCGGCCGTATCCGCGCGATCGCGACCGTCGACCTGCGCGAACTGGCCGAGGTGCTCGGCGCGACGGCCTCGGGTCGCTTCGAGCTGTCCGGCAAGGTCGCGTTGCTCGACGACAACGAGGTCGTGGTCGCGAAGTTCACCTTCGACTACGTGTGCGATGTGGCCATCGTCGAGGAGCGGGCATGACCACGAAGACGCCCGACGCGAAATCGGAGTTCGGGTCGCTGGAATCGGTGCGCGTGCGGACCTCCGACGAGGTCGTGTTCACCGTGCGCTTCCTGCCCGCCGAAACACCGGACGCACCGGTGGTGCTGATCATCCCGGCCATGGCGATGAAGGCGCGCAACTATCTGGCGCTGGCCAAAGCGTTACACGCACAGGGCCTTTCGGTGGCGACCTGCGATCTGCGCGCGCACGGCGAGGCCGCGCCCGCCCTGGGCGAGCACACCGACTTCGGGTATCGCGAGATGCTCGAGATCGATATGCCCGCGCTCGTCGGCGCGGTGCGCGAACGCTTCCCGTCGGCGCCGCTGTACCTGTTCGGGCACAGCCTGGGCGGGCAGCTCGCGCTGCTGTTCGCGGCCGCCGAACCCGAGCGGGTCGCCGGGGTGATCACCATCGGCACCGGCACCGTGTTCTGGTACGCGTTCGGGCCGCGCCGCTGGTTCGAGGCCATCAGCCAGATCCAGTGGATCGGCATGGTCGCGCGCGTGAAGGGCCACTGGCCGGGCGGCGTGCTGATTCCGGCGCCGATGCCGGGCGGGGTGATGATCGACTGGTCGGTGCACTCGCTGACCAGCTACTACCGGCCGAGGGGCAGCAAGCGCCGCTACAACGCGCTGCTGTCGCGGATGACGTTGCCGGTGCTGCCGATCTCGCTGTCCGATGATGTGCTCGGGCCGAAGTCGAATGTGGACTTCCTGGTCTCGCGGATGCCGAAGGCGCGGGTGTCGCGCTGGCATATCGACGAGAACTCCGAGATCGCCAATCGCGACCATTTCCTGTGGACCAAGGATTCCGCGGCCATCGCGCGCGTGCTCGGCGCTTGGATCACCGCGGGCGAACTTCCTGCGTGAGAACGCTTCCGAGAAAGAAAGAAGGCGGTCGAGATATCTCGACCGCCTTCTTCGTCGTCCGGCGCTCAGGAACCCACGGACACGGGCTCGGTGAGGGCGCCGATCAGCGCGGTGTCGTGCTCGGCCGTGACGAAGCGCGGATGGTCGAGGACATCGTGCAGGAAACGCGCGGTGGTGGCCACGCCCGCGCCGTCGATCCTGGTCTCGGCCAGCGCTCGACGCATCCGCGTGATCGCCGCGGACCGGTCCTCACCCCAGACGATCACCTTCGCCAGCAGCGAATCGTAGTGCGGCGGAATCGTATAACCGGATTCGACGTGGGTGTCGACCCGCACGAACGGGCCGCCGGGCAGCACGCATTCGGTGAGTGTGCCCGGCGCCGGTGCGAATTCGCGCGCCGGGTCCTCGGCGTTGATCCGGCATTCGATGGCGACCCCGCGCGGCACGGCGATGTCGTCGGGCAGATCCAACGGAAGTCCGGCCGCGATCCGCAGCTGCTGGGCGACCAGGTCGATGCCGGTGACCATCTCGGTGACCGGATGTTCCACCTGGAGGCGGCAATTCACTTCCATGAAGTAGAAGCGGCCCTGCGGGTCGAGCAGGAATTCGAAGGTGCCCGCGCCGACGTAGCCGACCGAGGCCGCGCCGCGCACCGCCGTCTCGCCGATCCGCGCGAGGAGTTCGTCGGACAGTCCCGGTGCGGGCGATTCCTCGACCAGCTTCTGGTGGCGGCGTTGCAGCGAGCAGTCGCGTGCGCCCAGGTGCAGCACCGTGCCGTGGTGATCGGCCAGGATCTGCACCTCGACGTGCCGCGCGGAATCGAGATAGCGCTCCACGTAGAGACGTCCGTCGCCGAAGACCGCGCTCGCGTTGGCGCGGGTGTCGCGCCAGGCCTGCGCGAAGTCACCGGAGTCGCGCACCACGCGCATCCCGCGACCGCCGCCGCCCGCCACGGCCTTGATGATCACCGGGTAGCCGATCTCGTCGGCCAGCGCATTGGCCTCCTCGGCCGAGTCCAGGGGTTCGCGGCTGCCGGGCAACAGCGGCAGCCCCGCCGCCGACATCAGGGTGCGCGCGGTGGATTTGTCGCCGAGATCGGCCATCACGGCGGCTGGGGCGCCGATGAACACGAACCCCTCGGCCTCGCACACCTCGGCGAAATCCGGGTTCTCCGAAAGGAATCCGTATCCGGGGTGGATGGCGTCGGCGCCGGTCGCGCGGGCCGCCTCGACGATCGCGGGAATGTGCAGATAGCTGCGCTTGGCGGGGCCGGGTCCGATGCGGTAGGCGCGATCGGCCATGCGCACCGCCGCCGACTCGGCGTCGGCCTCGGAATACACCGCGACGGTGGCGATCCCGAGTTCGGCGCAGGTGCGGATGATCCGCACGGCGATCTCGCCGCGATTGGCGACGAGCACCGTGCGGATTCCCCCGATGCTCACCGGACCGCCTCGAGCCGCAGCAGCGGCGCGCCGTATTCCACGGCTTCGCCGTTCTCGACGAGGAATTCCAGCACCCGGCCCGCGGCGGACGCGGTCACCGGGATCATGAGTTTCATCGCCTCGACGATGCCGACCTGCTGACCGGTGCGCACCGGGTCGCCTTCGGTGACGAACGGGGCCGCGCCGGGTTCGGGCAGCCGGTAGAAGACGCCGACGGTCTCGGCGGTGACGACGAAAGTATCGGCGTCGGAGACGGATTCGGCTGGTTCGGCGGGCGCCGCGCCGTTGCTCCGGCTGTGGCCGTTGCCGTTACCGTTGCCGTTGGTGCCGTTCTTCGCGGCGTCGTCGAGTTGTTCCGAGGTGGCGACGCTCGCGGCGCCGTTGCCGTTCCAGCTGATTCGCAGCGAGACCGGGCCGTTGACGAGGGTCACCGAACTGGGCGCGGTGGCGTCGCGCACCGTCAGCGCGTGCCTGGACAGAATGGTGAGCGCCGCATCGGCGTCGGACGGGTTCAGGGCACGGCCGACCGGTTCGGTGGCCACGGACTCGCTCATTGAAACTCCTGTGTCGGTCGGTTCGTGCCGAAGGCGCGGAATCTGTGGTGACGCCGCGCGAGCAGTTCGGGTGCGGCCAGCGGTTCGAATCCGAGGAGACTGTGCCGCAGCACTTCTCGGAGGTTCGCCGCCGCGGCGGACGGGTCGCGGTGTGCGCCGCCCTCGGGTTCGCCGATCACGCCGTCGGCGACGCGCAGCCGCAGCAGCGAGGTCGAGTCGACGCGCAGGGCCGCGGCGGCGCGCGGTGCGGACGCGGCGTCCTTCCACAGGATGGACGCGCACCCTTCGGGGCTGATGACCGAATACCAGGCGTTCTCCAGCACCAGCACCGTGTCGGCCACCGACAGCGCGAGCGCGCCGCCGCTGCCGCCCTCCCCAGTGACCACCGTGATCACCGGAACCGGCAGTCCCGCCAGCAGTTTCAGGTTCTCGGCGATGGCGACCGCCTGGCCCTGCTCCTCGGCCTCGATGCCTGGATAGGCGCCCGCGGTGTCCACCAGCGCGATGACCGGCAGGCCGAGCTTCGCCGCGAGCCGCAGCAGGCGCGCGGATTTGCGGTAGCCCGCCGGACTCGGCATGCCGAAGTTGCGGCGACGCAGTTCCTCGGCGCTGTGGCCCTTCTGGGTGCCGACCACCACCACCGGGACGCCGTCGAGGCGCGCGAGTCCGGTGATCATGGCCGGGCAGTCCGCCGACATCCGGTCCCCGTGCAGTTCGACGAATTCCTCGAAGGCGGTGTTCAGGTAGTCCAGGGTGGTCGGACGACCCAATTCCCTTGCCGTGCGCACCGATCGCCACGGATCACGCTCGGCCGGGTCGTCGAGCAGCGGCGGGCGGGCGTCGGATCTCGGGATGCGCCTGCCGCGATCGGCGGCCATGGCCAGCAGCCGCGCCAGGCGTTCGCGCAGCGCGGAACGGTGGCAGATCATGTCGACGATGCCGTGCTCGACCAGGAATTCCGCGGTCTGGAAGCCGGGCGGCAGGGTCTGGCCGATGGTCTGGCTGATGACGCGCGGACCGGCGAAACCCAGCCTGGCCTTCGGTTCGGCGATGATGATGTCGGTGCTCGTCGCATAGGAGGCCGCGACGCCGCCGTAGGTGGGGTCGGTGATCACCGAGATCGTCAGGATGCCCGCGTCGTCGAGCGCGCGCAGGGCCTGACTGGTCTTGGCCATCTGCATGAGCGCGATGATGCCCTCCTGCATGCGCGCGCCGCCGGAGGCCGACACGATCACCAGCGGCGTCCGGTCGGCCAGCGCCGCCTCGGCCGCGGTGGTGACGGCCTCGCCGACCGCGGCGCCGAGACTGCCGCCGAGAAAGCGAAAATCCATGGCGGCCACGACAACCCCCGCACCGTCGATGGCGCCGCGCGCGCACCGGAAGCCGTCCACCATCCCGGTCTGGGCGCGGGCCTGCGCGAGCCGCTCCGGGTAGGGGCGGGAATCTGTGAATTCCAGTGGGTCGGCGACGGTTTCGGCGACCGTCAGGATCTCGACGGAGTCCGGGTCGAGCAGCGCCGCGATGCGCTGCTCGGCGGTGAGCGCGCCGTGACCGTCGCATTCGGGGCAGATCCGGCCCGCGCGCTCGTAGCGCTTGGCGTAGACGATCGCGCCGCAGGCGGCGCACAGCAGCCACGCGGTCCCGGTCGCCGCGCCGGATTCGAGTGTGGTCATCGTTCCTCGCTGGGTCGTGGCTCGAAACGGGCGATCACGGCGGGTAGCCGCACGCCCGCGGTGCGCAGTTGCGCCACGCGGGTGAGATAGGCGGCGCCCGACATCAACTGGTCGGCGATATCGGCGACCGTGCGATGGCGCGGCTCGGCCAGATAGGTGCCCGCCGCCCAGCTGTTGAACGCGCCCATCGCCGGGCCGCACCAGATCTGGTAGTCGGCGGCGCGTTCGGCGACGCCGCGAATGCTCCACCCCGACGACAGGCCGAGATACCAGCGGAAGATCAACGCCATCTTGCGCTTGGGATCCTCGGCGGCGCCGATCAATTGGGCCGGATCGCGTTCGGTGAAGAAGGCGACGCAGTCCTGCCAGACATCCTCGGTCGGGCGGCGGAAGACCGTCGACTCCAGATCGGAGCGCAGGGCGTCGGGCAGCGCGTGCAGACCGTCGAATTCGCGGTAGGTGTCGTAGAGCCGGTGCGCGCGGGCGGCGAACATGGTGCCGCGCCGCAACACCTGCACCTGCACGCCGAGTTCGAACATGTCCGAGGACGGCGCCATCGCGCAGTCCGCGAAATCCGCGGTCGCCAAGAGTTTCTTGGTGGTCTCGGACTGATCGGCCTCGCGCGCGGCCTGATTCACCGAACCGGTGACCACGTAGGCCGCGCCGAGGGCGAAGGCCGCGGCCGCGGCCGCGGGGGTGCCGATGCCGCCCGCCGCGCCGACCCGGACCGCCGCGGCGGCGGGCACGGTCACGGCGACCCGGTCGCGGGCGGCGACGAGTTCGGGGAGCAGCACGGTCAGCGGACGCCGGTCGGTGTGGCCGCCGGAGTCGGCCTCGGCGGTCAGATCGTCGGCCATGGGCACCCGCTCGGCCAGGCGCGCCTGTTCGGCGGTGATATCGCCCGCCTCGACCAACGCGCGCAGCAGGGGCGCGGGCGCGGGCCGCAGGAACACCTCGGCCACCTCGACGCGCGACACCTTGGCGATCACCCGGTGACCCACCCGCACTCCCCCGTCCGGGGCCGCGGTGAGGCCGGCGGCGCGGTAGCGGACCACCTCGGGAGTCAAGGACATGAACGCCGACGCCTCGACACAGCGAATACCGTGGCGCAGGCAGGAATCGACGATCGCGCGCTCCAGCGCCGACTCCGACGGGCTGTGGATCAGGTTGCACGCGAACGGGCGGTCGCCGAGGTCGCGAGCCAGGCCCGCCAGCGCGGAGTCAACGATCGCGGGAGTGACACCAGCCGCGCCGTAGGAGGCGAGGTAGCCCGCCCGCGACATCGCCGACACCAGCGCCGTCGAGGCGATGCCGTTGGCCATGGCGCCCGCGGCGTAGGCGGCGCGCACCCCGTGCGCGGCGCGGAAACCGCTGTCGCCCAGACGCTCCGGCGGGAGCGGGCCGACCGCGGCCAGGACCTGCGCGCGCGCCGCCACCGTGTCGTCGGCGGTGGCGGCGACGCGACCGTCGTGCCGGATGATCCAGCACGGACTATTCGTATCACGAAGCAGCGCAGCGATTTCCGCAGCCGTCTCGGCGATCGCGATGGTCTGCGAGGTGGTCATCGCGAAGCCTTCCGGTCGACGAGTTCGATGGCGAGGTCGATGAGTTCGTAGATGCGCAGGCCAGGCTTCCACAGCGAACCGTCCACGGTGACGACGACGCCGTGCGGCTCGCGGCGCACCGACTTGACGTGCGCCTCGAGTTCCACGGTGCCGTCGGAGGGCAGGAACTGGCCGCGGTAGCGCCAGCTGAACGCGATGTCGCGCGGGATGCGGAACACCGGATCGGCCATGGTGTCGGCGAAACCGGCGTCGATCATCCACTCCTGTACGGCGTGGATCACCGACTCGACGCCGAGCGAGCCGGGAATCACCGGGTCGAGGTGGAAGTGGCGGGCGAAATACCAGTCCGACGGGTCGATGGTGCGCAGCGAATGCAGGTAGCCCGCGCCGTGTTCGCCGCCGCCGTCGACCACCGTGACCCGGTCGATCAGGGTCAGGTTCCGGCGCGCGCACAGCGGTGCGGACGGGTCGGCCCGGCGGGCGGCCACGTCGATCTCGCGCACCGCGGCGCCCGAATGCTCGGCCAGCCAGCTCGGTTTCGTCCGGCCCGCGTCCAGGCCGGTCTGGTTGGCCAGGGCCTGATCGCTGAAGTAGCCGAACATGGTCTCGCCGACGTAGAACGGTTCGCCGTCCACGCTCAGGGTGTAGTCGAAGGTCTGGAGTGAGGAGCCGGGCAGGATCGTGGTGGACAGCAGTCGCGAGGACTGTTCGATCGTCTTGTCGCGCAGATCGATCTGCCGCAGCACGGTCGCCTTGCCGCCCAGGTTGCGCAGGCTCAGCGTGGTGCCGGGCTGGGTGAGCGTCGGCCCCGCGTAGTAGCCCATGAGCAGCGCCGCCTGTAGGGAGGTCTCCATGTAGACGAAATGCGGCATGGAGTCATTGGCGGTGTCGGCGTAGTACCACGAGTCGGCGGGCGAATCGTATTCCGAGGTGTAGGCGGCCGAGTCCAATCGGCCACGCGCGCCGTCGAAATCGAGCACACGGTCGACGAGCAGCAGTCCGCCGGTGGGCAGTCGGGTCGCGCGCACGCCGGTGTACTCGGCGAATTCCGGGCCCATGGCGATGGTCTGATCTCCGCGCGAGAGGTGGACCATGTGGAATTCGTTGAGCAGCAGGCCGTTCGCGGCCTCGCCCGGTCCCACGGAGGTCCCGTCGCGCTCCACCACCGCCACCGACACCTCGAGTGCGGTCGCCGTGCCCGCCACCCGGACGACACCGGTGACGTGCGGGCGCGGCACGAGATCGATTCGGCCGACGAGCAATTCGAGGACGCCGGATCCGACGCTCGGCTCGGTCGTCGGATCCGAGCTCGCCGCCGCGACCAGGTCGCCGCGTGACAGACCCAGATGCATGCCGGTGAACAGCGCGAACACCTCGGCGGCCTGCACGGCCGCCGCACGCGGGTCGCCGTCGAATCCGGCGACCAACCTGCCCTTGCCATCGCCGCCGCGCAGTTCGATCGACTCGACGTCGGTGAGCGTCAGCGGTTCCGTGCTCGCGAGGCGTGCCACGCCGGGTTCGGTGCCGCGACGGTGACTCGGGCCGAAGACGCCCGCGATATCGCCGTCCGCGAGGCGGTGCAGCGCCTCGGAATCGAGGCGGGTCACCGAGGTTCGTGCGAGCGGTTTGAACGCGGGTTCCGGTGCGGGAGTGACAAGTCCGGCCGTGGGCGTGACACTCGAGGTCGCAGGCCGAACCGCCGCGGTGGTCGAGGCCGCGGACCGCTCGGCCGCACCTCGACCATTGGTCACCTCTCGGCCGCTACCCGCACGCGAAGACGCTGTCGGCTCGAAGACCGCCGTGCTCTCCGATCTCACGGTCCCGGCAAAGGTGGCGAGCGCCTCCGAGACGACGGGGAGGGGCGGCTCGGCCGGGGCGAGGGCCGCGCGGCGCAGGATGGCGCGTTGGATGGCGACCTGGGCGGCCAGGGTCGCACGGTGCGCGGCTACCACGCCTGCTCGGATCTCGCCGATCGCCGCGCGGACTCGGGGGTCGCCCGCCTCGGGTGCGGTGTGGGCAGTCCGGGCAGGTGACGAGTGGGTGGGCACCGCGGGTGCGGTGTCCGGGTGCGCTGCCGGGGCCGGACTCGCCGGGGCGAGGGGCGCCGGTTCGGGAGTGCGGGTCGCGGCGAGCGCGTCGAAGGGGATTCCGTCGAAGTCGAGAACTGTCATGACATCCACTGCCTCACCGAGGTGCGAAACTTCTCCGTCAGATCCGGTGTCGTCACCACGGTGACATCCGAGAAACGTTGCAGCACTGTGCCGTCCAGTAGGGTCGCGGTGGCGTCGATGCGGGCGTCGACCCGGCCCGCGCGCGGGTTGTCCACTATGAGCAGGAACGGCTCGCCCGCAGGCAGCGGCCCCTGGTAGTCGATCCGGCCGACGCCGAGCGGCAGGCAGGCCGCGCCGAGCAGGCGGTGGCCGAGTACCGGCGGGCCCTGGAGGATCAAGTCGGCCTGCACCGGGTCGTGCAGTCGTCCGGCGTAGGCACCGTTGGCCACGGTGGCAGGAGGCAGGACACATTCCAGCACGATCGCGGTGTCGGAGGCGGCGCGGATGGTGCGCATCCCCTGCAGCGCGGGTGCGTGGAACTGCACGCCGTCGCGGTAGATCACCACCGCGTCGGTGGGATCCCCGGTCGGTGCGGACAGCAGACCCACGTCCTGGCCGGATGGTTGGCCCGCAGCGACCGAGTCGCCGAGGACCAGTTCGGCGCGGAAGCGGACCGCGCCCTCGGCGTACACTGCGGCGCGGACGAGGGCGCCGTGCTCGTCGCCCGGCACGAGTTCGATGTCGAGTTCGGCGATCGGGTGATCGAACACGATTCCCTTGAGCACCTCGAACTCGCGGACGCCGATCACCGAACGGCCCGGCGCTCGACGTTCGGCGAGGTTGATCATCGCGCCGAGGCCGAAGGTCGCGGGGAGCACGATGTGTGTGCCGACCTTGTGCGCGGCGATCGCCGGGTGCTCGGTGAGCGAGCCGATCGTGCGCCGGGCTCGTACCGCGGGCGGAGCGCCCGTGTCGGGACCCGACAGCGCGGTGGCGGCGCCGACCAGTACCACGGTGTCCGTCGCGCGTTCGGCGGTGAACTGTTCGGTGAACGCGGCAGCGCCGGATTCCGGGGGCAGCAGCGGAATCTGCCTGGCGTTGAAGTACTCCCGCAGTTCGGGGGTCACCATGCCGCCGTCCCAGGCGCCCCAGTCGATCGCGGTCACGTGGCAGTCCGGGGCGGCTGCCCGGTAACTCACCGCGAAGCGGCACAGCGCCTCGTTGGCGGCGGCGTAGTCGGCCTGACCCGCGTTGCCGAAAAGGCCGGCCACCGAGGTGAACAGGATGAGGTGGCGCAGGTCGCCGAGCGCGGCGAGGACGGCGATCAGTCCGCCGATCTTCGGTTCGAGCACCCGCGCTATGGATTCCTCGGTCTTCGCCGTGATCATCGAATCCGCCAGGACGCCCGCGCCGTGCACGACGCCGGTGATCGATTCGCGCACCGGTTCGAGCGCGGCGCGCACCGCCGCCTCGTCGGTGGCGTCGACCGCGAAATACTGTGCCCTGTCGCCCAACTCGTCCAGGGTGGCGCGGATCTCGCGCACGCCGCGGATGCTCGCGCATTCGCGTTCGATATCGCGCGGGGTCACGCCGGTGCCTGCCAGCGCGCGCAGCGCCGCCTGTTTGAGATCCGAATCGGCCACGCCGAGCGCCCATCGCGGCTCCGGCTTCGGCTCCGAGCGGCCGAACAGTACGAACCGCGCCGGACTGCGACGGGCGAGGGCGAGCACGCACAGGGCGGTCACGCCGCGTGCGCCGCCGGTGACCACCAGCACGTCCTCGGCGGTGAGTACGCTCTCGGGCTGCGCATCGAGAGGGCGCACCTCGATCACGGTCCGCGCGTCCGCGTGTCGGCTCGGCGCCAGGGTACGGCGCGCACCGGTGGCGTCGATGCCGACCTCGATGGTGTCTCTGGCGCTGTCGGTCAGTTCGTCGAGCAGCAGCGCGGCGAAGCGGTCGCCGGTGACCGACGGGTCGATGTCGACAGCCCGGCAGAACAGCGAAGGCTGTTCGGCGGACAGTGTTTTCACCGCCCCGCCCGCGCCGCCGAGCAACGCGGAGACCGGGTCGGCGCCGCCGCGGTAACCGAGTTCGCCGTCGAGGCGGGTGACGGTCACGAAACCCGCGCGCCCGGCGGCGCCGAGCAGACGCGGGATCGACCGACCCGCCGTGAGGATCACCTCGGTGAGCCTGCGCTGCGCCTCGGCGCGGTCCGCGGCGCCGCCGACCACCACCACGCACAGGTCGATGTCGTCGCCGTCGGCTTCGGTGACCGTCCGCACCGTACGCACCCGCCATCCGCGTCGGGTGCAGGCGGATTCCAGTGCGGCGCGGTCGGATTCGGACTCTCCGGCGAGGTCGACGAGCAGCACGCTCGCCCCCGCGCGGTAGGTCTCGACGGCCGCGTCCACCGGGGCCAGCTCGACGGACTCGACCAGGTGCCGCGGCGTCGATGCCGCGGCCTCAGCTTTTGGGTGGACATCACCGCCTGTCGCCGCCGCGAACTCGGCGACGATCTGATCCAGCGTGCGAAGCGTGCCGAGTTGCTCAGGACCCAGGCTCGGCAGATGCGGAAACCGTTCCTGCAGAGCGCCGATCACCTGCACACGCTTGATCGAATCCACACCGAGATCCGCTTCCAGATCGCGCGTGGGGTCGACCATCTCCACCGGGTAGCCGGTCTTCTCGGCCACCACCTCCTGCAACGCCTTACGCAACTCCTCGTCGGAAGAACCACCTCCACCGGCACTGACGGGCGCGGAGGAGGACTCCCCCGCCGAGGTTTGCGTAGCGGGGACCTGCCCAGCCGAAACCTGCCCAGCCGAAACCTGCGCGGCGGGAGCCTGCGCGGCGGAATCGCCCAGCAGATCCACGATCTGATCCAGCGTGCGCAACGTGCCCAACTGCTCGGGACCCAGATCCGGCAACTGCGGGAACCGCTCCTGGAGAGCGCCGATCACCTGCACACGCTTGATCGAATCCACACCGAGGTCCGCCTCCAGATCACGCGTCGGATCGACCATCTCGACCGGATAACCGGTCTTCTCGGCCACGACCTCCTGCAACGCCCGCCGCAACTCCTCGTCGGACGGGCCACTGCCGATACCCGCCGACGCAGCGGGAGCACCCTGCGCAGCGGGAGCCTGCGCGGCGGAATCGCCCAGCAGATCCACGATCTGATCCAGCGTGCGCAACGTGCCCAACTGCTCGGGACCCAGATCCGGCAACTGCGGGAACCGCTCCTGGAGAGCGCCGATCACCTGCACACGCTTGATCGAATCCACACCGAGATCTGCCTCCAGATCGCGTGTGGGATCGACCATCTCGACCGGATAGCCGGTCTTCTCGGCCACCACTTCCTGCAGTGCGCGACGCAACTCCTCGGCCGAGGCCGAATCGTTCCGCGCGGGTGCGGGAGCTACCGAAGTGTGCGACGCGGGTGGCGCGACCGGGGTGGTCGGAACGGGAGGCGCAACCGGGATGTGCGCGGGGTCCGCACTCGGGGCGGGGATGTAAGTCTCTGCGGCGCCGTTGGTTTCGGGTGACGGCGCGGCGGGTGCGACGGCGTGGTGACCGTTGGCGGGCGCGGGTTCGGGGGCGGTGGCGGCCCGGCGCTCCAGCGCGGGGGCCGGGGCTGTGGGTGCGACTCGGTGGGCGGGGGCGCGGACCGCGGGTGCGGCGCCGCTCTCGAGTTCGGCCAGCTGCACCAGCACCTCGCCCGCGTGCGCGTGGCTCTCGCTGATGGTCACCCCGTGGTCCTTGACCGCCTCTATGGCGCGCACGGTGTATTCGTCCAGTGTGCCGCCGTTCAGCAGGCCCGCCAGACCGCGCGCCAGGTCGAGCTGGCCGTCGAGGTACTGGCGGTGCGTCTGCATGTGCTGCACCAGCGCGGAATCGACAGTATCGGAACCGAATCCGCCAAAGCTCGCGGACGCGTGAGCGGACTCCGATCGGGCCGCGACCGCCTCGGCTGCGGCGTGCGCGACCGGACCGGAATCGACCGACCGCGACGGCGCGAACTCGGCCGCCCGCGACAGCGCCGAGCCCGCCGACTGCGACGGCGCGACTCCTGGCACCTGCGACGCGCCGGGATGCGTCGCGTCGTTGGACGTTGCCTGCACGTTCGACCTCTCTACGACTCGGGAATGGTTTGCCACGGGCGCGGCGGCACCGACGGCGACCGGTGCGGACACGGCCGCGCCGACACCCTCTGACACGGCCACACCGACGCGCTCGGGTGCGGCGACGCCAACACTTCCGGGCACGGCCACACCAGCAGTTCCGGACACGGCCACACCGACACCTCCGGGCCCAGCCACACCGACACCTCCGGGCGCAGCCACACCAGCAGTTCCGGACACGGCCGCGCCCACACTTCCCGGTGCAACCACACCGACGCGCTCGGGTGCGGCTACGCCGACACCTCCGAACACGCCCGAACCGGCGCTTCCGGATCCGCCAACGCTCACGCGGTAACCGTCGGAGAGAGCCGCGGAGTAGGCGGCGCGGCGGCTCTGCGGCACGTATTCGGGCGCCGACAGCGACACCGTCATGCCGGATCCGGCGGACGCGGCGACGGGCTGCGGCGCGCCGTAACGATTGAGACCGCGCAGGTCGAAGCCGAGGACGGCGAGCCGGACGGCGGCGCGGGCGAGTGCGAGGCTGCCGTCGCCGACGGGGCCGGAGTCGGTGGCGATCGCGATCACGTCGTCGCCGAGGGTGCGGCGCACCAGCGAGGTGAGGACCTGTTTGGGGCCGAACTCCACGAAGACCGTGCAGCCCGCGTCGCGCATCGCGGTCAGCGCGGCCGCGAATTCGACCGGCTTGCTGAGCTGTTCGGTGAGGACGGCGCGATTGGCGTCGGCGTCGGCGCCGTAGATCACGCCGGGGGTGTCGGCGTAGACGGGCGCGTCGGGCTCGCCGATGCGCACCGAGGCGACGGCCGCGCCGAAGGCGCTGACCGCGTGGCCGACGTAGGGGGTGTGGAACGCGCCGGAGACCGGCAGTTCACGAGTCACGATGCCGCGTTCCGCGCATACCCGCGCGACCTCGGCGATGCCGTCCGCGCCGCCGCCGAGCACGACCTGGTCGGGGGCGTTGTGGTTGCAGATCCACACGTCCTCGACCGCGGCGACGAGTTCTTCGGCGATGTCGCGGGTCGCTCCGACGGCCATCATGGTTCCGGCGTCGACGCCGTCCTCGGGGGTCATGGCGACGCCGCGCGCCCGTGCGAGGCGGTGGAAGTCCTCGTCGGCGAGCGCGCCCGCGGCCCACAGCGCGGTGAGTTCGCCGAAGCTGTGGCCGAGGTATCCGTCGGCGCGCAGGCCGAATTCGGTAAGCACCCGGAACTGGCCCGCGGACAGGGCGCCGATCGCGGGCTGCGCGAATTCGGTGCGGCGCAACGTCAGTTCCTGTTCGGAGCGGGTCTGCTCGTCGAAGGCGGGCGCGGGGAACAGCACCGAGGACAGCCTGCGCGGCGCGCCCGCGAAGGCGGCGTTGGCGGCGTCGAAGGCCGCGCCGACGGGCGGATTGTCCAGTGCGGCAGCGGCTCCCATGTCGACGTACTGACTGCCCTGGCCCGCGAACAGCGCGCCGATCCGACGTTCGGGCAGCGCCGCGGCGCGGAAGAACACGCCCTCGGGGTGATCCCAGTGCCGCGCCAGCGGATCGCGGATCAACTCGTCGACGGCCAACTCGCGCAGGTGATCCGCGCTCTCGGCGTCGACCGAGACGAAGCCGACGCGCGCGTGGTCGTCCGGGATGTCGCCGCCGTCACCGGACGCGACGCTGCGCACCGCGTCGATCAGTCCCGACACGTCGGGCGCGTGCCAGATGTGCGCGCGCGGCGTGCGGTGCAGCACGACACCCGCGCGCCGCTGATCGGATTCCTCGAGGACGAGGTGGAAGTTGGTGCCGCCGAAGCCCATCGCGGAGGCGGCGGCCCGGCGCACCGGCCGCCGCGGATCCAGGATCCACGGGCGGGTGCGCGTGTTCACGTAGAAGGGCGCGTCCTCGGCCGCGATCAGGGCATTGGGCGCGTCCACGTTGATGGTGCCGGGCAGCACCTTCTCGTGCAGTGCCAGTGCGAGTTTCATGACGCTCGCGGTGCCCGCGGCGCCCTTGGTGTGCCCGATCTGGGACTTCACGGTGCCGAGCGCGGCGAAGGCGCGTTCCGGCGACGCCTCGCTCAGCACGCCCTCGAGCGCGGTGAGTTCGGTCTTGTCGCCGACGGCGGTGCCGGTGGCGTGCGCCTCGAACAGTTCGATGTCGGCCGGTGAGCAGTCGGCGTCGGCGTAGGCGCGGCGCAGCGCGAGCACCTGGCCTTCCGCGCGCGGGGCGTAGATGCTCTTGGCGCGGCCGTCGCTGGATGAGCCGAGGCCGCGGATGACCGCGTACACGCGGTTGCCGTCGCGGCGGGCGTCTTCGAGGCGGCGCAGCGCGAGCATGGTGATGCCCTCGCCGAGCAGAGTTCCGTTGGCGCCGTCGGAGAACGGGCTGATCCGGCCGGTCGGCGAGAGCGCGCCGACCTTGCTGAAGCACATGTAGATGAAGATGGTGTTCTCGGTGTCGACGCCGCCGGTGAGCACCATGTCGGCGCGCCCGTCGAGCAGTTCGGCGATGGCGGTGCGGATCGCGGCCATCGACGCCGCGCATGCCGCGTCGACGGTGCAGTTGATGCCGCCGAGGCCGAGTCGGTTGGCGACCCGGCCCGCGACGACGTTGGCGAGCAGACCGGGGAAGGAGTTCTCCTCCCACGGCGCGAACGCGGCCACGAATTTCGTCGCGATCGCGCGCGCGTCGTCGTCGGAGAGCCCGACCGAGCGCGCTGCCTCCTCGAGCACCGGCGTGGACAGTCGCGCCGCCAGCGGATGCATGAGGGGGACGGGTCCGGTGGTGCCGATCACCACACCGGTCCGGCTCGGGTCGTACCAGTTCGAATCCACCGCGCCCGCGTCGACGAGCAGATCGCGCGCGACACCGAGGCTCAGTGTCTGCATGGTGCTCGTGACCTCGAGCTGATTCGGCGGGAGGCCGAATTCCAGCGGGTCGAAATCGATGTCGGGCAGGAACGCGCCACGCCGGGAGTAGGTCTTGTCGGCGGCCGTCGGATCCGGGTCGTAATAGTCGTCCAGGCTCCATCGCGACGCGGGCACCTCTTCGGTGCAGTCCACGCCGTCGACGATGTTCTGCCAGTACTCGCGATGATTGCGGGCCTTGGGCAGCAGGCCCGACATCCCGACGATGGCGATCGGGTTGTGAGCCAGTCGTCTGTCGTCCGTCACAGGAAGTTCCTCTCGAGTGGCGAGATGGGGTCAGGCGGCGACCGTGGTCGCCGTCACCGAGGCGATGAGGTCCGCCGCGCCCGCGGCGAATAGTCGGTGTCCGAGCGGGCTCGGGTGCAGCCCGTCCTCGGTCCAGACCTCGGCGCGCTCCCAGTCGGGGCGGGCCGCGATGTCGAGTAGTTCGGTCCCGGTGTCGGCGGTGACGCGGGACAGGGTTTCGTTGGCGTAGTCGAACCGGTCGCGCAGCAGGCCGCGGAAGTTGTCCGGAACCGGGAGCCGGGCCGGGATATCCGGATAGCTGGCGGTGAAAACCGTTGCGCCGGAATCGGTGAGGGTGCCGAAGATGGTGGTCAGGTTCTCGGCGAAGCGATCCGGGTCGAAGTCGCTGACCAGATCGTTGACGCCGACGACGACGCCGTAGACGTGCGCGCGCGCCGAGGCGGCGGCGGGCAGCTGATCACGCACCACCGCCGTGGTGGTTGCGCCGTGCACGCCGTAGTTGCGCACCGCGGCCGAGCGCAGGCCGAGTTGTCCGCCGAGGCGGGCGACCCAGCCGCGGTAGCCGCCGCCGGTGGCCGGGTCGCCCCGGCCCTCGACGAAGCTGTCGCCGAGGGCCGTCAGGCCGGGCGCGGTCACGCGGTCACCGTTTCGGTGCGCTGCTCGATGTCGCTTGGCCGCCGTTCCTCGGGGTTGACCACGTGGCGGTCGGCGACCGGGAAGTCGACTTCCTCGTAGAGGTCGGTGAGCTGCTGCTCGCCGAAGAACTTGTCCGGCGGGTACAGTCCGGCGATCAGGCCGAAGAACTTCGTGGTGTAGTGCTCGCTGCGGCTGGTGGCGCGGAACACCGAATCGTAGAACGGGGTGAAGGTCAGTTCGGAGATGCTGCGCGTCAGGTCGTAGGTGCTCAGGCTCTGGGCGTCGCGCTCACGCTCGTACTCGGCCAGCGCCTCGGCCATCGGACGCTCGCCCGACAGACCCTGGTGGGCGAGGTCGGCCAGCAGTTGACCGTACTTGAACGCGTCGGTGATGCCCCAGCCGGTGAACGGGTCCTTGTGGTAGCCCGCGTCGCCGACGAGCGCCCAGCCGTCGCCGTAGGAGCGACGACGGTAGTTGTGCGGGTAGAGCATCGGCCGGAACGGCTCGACGCGTTGCGCGGTGTCGCGGAAGCGGGCGCCGATCTCGGGGTCGATGGCGTCGATGATCTCCTGCATCTTCGCGTCGGGGTCGTCGCGGAAGTCGCGGAAGCGGCTGCGCTCGCGGATGATCGCGACCAGGTACTGGTCGTCGTTGGTCGGCCAGGCCGCGAACTGCTGGTCGCCGAAGCCGGTGCGGTGTTGCATGCCCCAGTCGACGCCGGTGTAGTAGGAGTAGTAGACGAAGCCCGCCGCCGGGTAGGCGTCGTACTCCTGCGCGCCGACCAGTTTGGCGACCGTCGAATTCGAACCGTCGGCGCCGACCACGAGCCGCGCCCGGAACTCGCGCTCCGCGCCCTCACCGACGCGCCCGCGGATGCCGACCACCTTGTCGCCGTCGAAGATCAGGTCGCTGACCGCGAAGCCTTCGATCAACTCGACGCCCGCGTCACCGGCGGCGTCGACCAGGATCTTGTCGAGCACGGTGCGGCGCGGGCAGTACACCGCGTCGATGCCGTCGGCCGACGGGTCGGCCATGCCGCGGATCTCGATGTCGGCGTAGGTGAAGTTCAGGTGGCGGATGGGCGGGCAGCCGGTGGCGACGACCGTGTCGAGCAGACCCCAGGAGTTCAGCAGACTCAGACCCGCCTGGTGGATGAAATGGGTGGACGGCGTGTCGCTCGGGAAGCTCGCCCGATCGACGGCGAGCACCCGGTAGCCGCGCCGCGCGAGCAGCATGGCCAGCGGCGCGCCCGCAACGCGAGTTCCGACAACAATGACGTCGTACATGTGGCATCACTTTCGGTAGTCGAATTACTTGTCGAGTCTGTCGCCGCCGGTCGGCATCAACCAGTCGCGGCGGCGCTAATTCATCGGACGATCGGTCTCGGCTATCAAGCGCAGGATTTCCCCGCAATTCACTCGCGGGCAACGTAGAGCTGATCGATATCTTCCGAATAAGCGCCTGCGATCGCGGCCCTGCGCAACTTCCGCGATCCGGTGACGAGTCCGTTGTCCACGGTGAAATCGCCGTCGACTATCCGAAATGCCCGAATCGATTCCGCGCGCGATACCAATGAATTCGCCTCGTCGACGGCGGGTTGGAGGGCGGCCGCGAGATCACCGTCGGGATTGCTCTCGCGCCAGCGTCGCACCTGCGGCGGGTCGAGGGTGACCAGCGCGGTCACGAACGGGCGGGCGTCGCCGATCACGATGCAGTTGCTGACCAGCGGATGCAGGCGGATCCGGTCCTCGAGCGGGGTCGGCGCGACGTTCTTGCCGCCCGAGGTCACCAGGATCTCCTTCTTGCGCCCGGTGATGATCAAGTAGCCGTCCTCGTCGATCTCGCCGAGATCGCCGGTGTGCAGCCAACCTTCGTCGTCGACCACCTTCTGGTCCGCGGCCGCGCCCCAGTATCCGGGGCTGACGTGCGGCCCCCCGACGAGCACCTCGCCGTCCTCGGCGATGGCGACCGAGGTGCCGGGAATGGGCCTGCCGGTGGTGGCGAGCCGGTTGGTCGCCGGCGCGTTGACGGTGACCGCGGTGGCCGCCTCGGTGAGGCCGTAGCAGTTCAGGATCGCGACGCCGAAGCCCGCGTAGAAGCCCGCCGTCGAATCGTCGAGCGACGCGCCGCCGCAGATGACGTGCGCGAGCCGCCCGCCGAGCGCGGCGGCGACCGGGTTGTCGGTGAGTTGCGGCGCGACGCGGGCGCCGAGCAGGTCGAGGCCGCGCGCGACGGCTTCCCGTTCGGCGGATTCGTCGATCACCGTGCGGCAGAACTTGCGGATCTTCTCCAGCCCGTACGGGATCATCGCCAGGAAGGTCGGGCGCAGCCGCGGCAGCGCGGGGACCAGGTCGGGGATGCCGGGCAGCAGGTGCGTGCGCGCGCCGCCGGCCAGGCAGGCGAACAGGATCGTCTGCCCGAACACGTGCGCCAGCGGCAGTGCGAGCACCGTTGTCCCGTCGAAGGTGTCACCGGTCTGGCGCACGGTGTTGGCCGAGGACACGTACATGTTGCGGTGGGTGATCATGCAGCCCTTGGCAACTCCGGTGGTGCCGCTGGTGTACACGATCATGGCCAGGTCGTCGGCGCGGACCGCGTCGATGCGGTCCGCGAGATCGGCCGCTTCCGGCGTGCCGGTCCAGGTCGCGATCTCGCCGAAGGTCCAGACCCCCGTCGCGCCCGCCGCTTCAAGTCGCTCGACGTCGTCGGCGAGCTCGGCGGCGAAGTGGGCGCTGCCGCTGTCGGTGAGTATGTGCTTGATCTGCACCGCCGACGAGGTCGGGTAGATCGGTACGAGCACGGCGCCGACGGCGAGCACCGCGCAGTCGAGCAGTGCCCACTCCAGCGTGGTCCGCCCGAGTACCGCAACCCGGTCGCCCGCCGCTACGCCGCGAGACAGCAGCGCCGAGGCCAGCGCCCGCACGGACGCGTCGACCTCGGCACAGGTGAGCGGGGAAACTTCGTTTCCCGCGGCGCAGAGGGAATTCCGTTCCGGATGCCGCGCGGCCGCCTCGGATATCACCGAGTACAAACCGGTGTCGTCCGCCAAATTCGCACCGTTATCGGTGGTCGAGACAGTTTTCACGATTACCAATTGTTCTCGGCGACCGCGGATAACGGCCCGGCTATGGTTCCTTGGCAACCACGCGAATGGCGATTTCTATCGAAGTGGTCACGCGCTTGCCACTCGCGCAATATTGAGCCGAGGGGGTTCGGCCGATTCTATGCACGCCAGAAACAATGACACCGCCGGATTCGTCTCCACCGCGGTCCACACCGCGTAGAGATCCAGCGTCGGCACCGGGTCGAACAGTTTCACCGCGACCGTGCTGCTGTCGGGGGCGCCCATGCCCATCGACACCGCGCGCGGCAGCGAGGCGAATCCGACCAGCGGCCGCACCGACACCATGTGCGCGGTCGCCCCCGGATCGTCGGCGGTCTGCACCACCTGCAGCGAGATGCGCTTGTCGGCCGCGGCCTGGAAGATCGTGTCGTACATGGCCGGACACTGCTCGCGTGCGAACAGCACGCACTCCTGGGCGTCCAGTTCCGAGAACGGCACGCCGGGCCGGTCCGCCCAGCGGTGTCTGCGCCCGACCACCGCGACCAACGGAACCCGGTGCAGCAGACGGCGATAGCGGTATTCGGTGGTGCCGGGATGCCCGTAGACCAGCGCGATGTCCAGTGAGCCGTCGGACAGTCCGGCCAGCTGCGGCCCGGTGCGCTTCTCCCACAGCGACACCACGATGTCGGGGTGCCTGCGAGTCATCCGTTCCAGCGCGTCTGGCAGCACATGTCTGCTGGCCGGAAGGTTGTACCCGATGTTCAGCGCGCCCGCCCGGCCCGCGGCGGTCGCCTTGGCCAACTTCGCGGCACGATCCATCTGGGCCACGATCAGACGCGCTTGACTCTCGAACTCGTACCCCGCCGGAGTGAGCTTGACCTCATGCGAATTGCGTGAAACCAGCTGTACCCCGAGCGATTTCTCCAACTTCTGCAACTGTGTGCTGAGGCTGGGCTGCGTAAGATGCAAGCGCTGCGCTGCGCGGCCGAAGTGCAGCTCTTCGGCGATCGCTATGAACGAGACCAGATGTCGGAACTCCATGCCGACTCCTTCCGGGTACCCGCCACGCTAGCTTCGCCAAGTAACCGAGCATGAACCGAGCCCGCACAACACCTGCCCACTGCGTTGCGGCTCGGTGAACCGCGACCGACGGGTAGGTGCACTGTGGTACGGACTCGGTTCGACCGCCCCGCAAGGCGTGCGCATCAGGCCTTGAACGCGGCAGGCAGCGCTTCCAGGCCGCGAATGACGACATTGGGCTTGAACGGCGGCTCCTCGGAGCGCAGTTCGAGGGTGCGCACCTTGCGCAGCAGCACGTCGAGCAATACTTCCATCTCGAGCAATGCCAGCGGTGCGCCGAGGCAGTAGTGGATGCCGAGGCTGAAGCCGAGATGCTTGTTGGGCGGCTTCATGCGGTCGGCGTAGCGGGAGACGTCGGTGCGGTCGGGATCGGTGAACGCCGCGTCGTCGCGGTTGGCCGAGTTGATCAGGATCACCACGCCCTCGCCCGGTTCGAAATCGTGGCCTGCCACGGTGATCGGCCGGGTCGCGGCGCGCGTGGTGATCTGCACCGACGGCTCAAGCCGCAGCAGTTCGTCGGGGGCGTATTCGGTCAGGCCGGGACGCGCGCGCATGGCCTCGATCTGATCCGGATTGCGCAGCAGCCGCAGCATTCCGGTGCCGATCAGATTCGCGGTGGTCTCGTGGCCAGCGACGAAGGTGGTGATGCAGGTGGCAAGTAGTTCCTGTTCGGTGAGCACGTCGCCGCGGTCCTCGACCTGCGACAGCGCGCTGAGCAGGTCGTCGGCCGGCCGCACCCGACGCTCGTTCAGCAATTCGCGGAAGTAGGCCATGAAACCGCGCGAGGCCGTGCTGCGTGCCCGCAGCGACTCCTCGGGCAGGGTGTAGTCGTGGTCGAAGCCGCGCGCCAGATCCTGCGACCACTGGTGCACCTGGCCGTATGCCTCCTCCGGCACGCCGATCAGCTCGCAGGCGATGATGAGCGGCAGCGGGTAGGCGATCATCTCGACGAGGTCGAATTCCCCGGCCTCTAGCGCGTTGTCGACCAGTTGTTCGGTGAGCTGTTCGATGCGCGGACGCAGCCTGGTCACCATGCGCGGGGTGAACCCCTTGGTGACGAGGTTGCGCAGCCGGGTGTGGTCCGGCGGCTCCATCCACAGGAACGAGGTCGGCAGTTCCTCGGGCGCGTCCTCCGGGGAGACGGTGGGATGCATCATCCCGGCCTCCTCGGCGTGGCTCCACGCGGTGGTCGACAGCACCGCCGAGCAGTCCTCGTAGCGGGTCAGCACCTTGTGGCCGAGCGGGGTCTCGTGTACGCGGCCCGCTTCGCGCAGCACGCGCGCCGGGGTGTAGGGGTCGGCCCGGCCGTCCGGACCGAACAATTTCGCGATGGCGTCCTGGATCGCGGTACCGGAGTCCGCGACGACCGGTGTTTCGGCGGTCATACCTGGTGTTGCCTCCTGTTCGACTTGCGGGGTCATCGGTTTCGTCTGCCGGGCAGCAGGATTCGGCTCGCGATCGCCGGGCGCAGCAGCGCGGCGGGCGGTTCGACGAGGTTGGCGACGCGCAGGAAGGTCCTGGCGATGCGCGGATCGGTGTGCGCGGCGCGATGGGCCGCGCCGACATAGGCATTGGTCAGCCTGACGCGGGCCGTGCGGTGGCCGACCACGCCGGGATAGCGCAGATCCGACCCGGTCGACATCTGCCACGCGACATCGACCACGCGCGCGGCCGCGGCGTAGAACCGCGCGGGCAGATCGACCGTTCCGACGGCCAGGCAGTCGCGCAGCACGCGCACCTGCTGCGCCGCCACCGCCATGCCCTGCGCGTAGAGCGGGTTGAAACTGCACACCGCGTCACCGACGGCGAGGAAACCCTCCGGCGCGTGCGAACGCTCGAAACGGCGGCGCACGGCGTGCCGGAACCGGTGCGGCACACCGTCGTCCAGAGGTTCGGCCGAGGTGACGATCCGGTGGATGTCAGGTGCGGCGATCGTGGCGGCGAAGTCTGCGAAACCCGCCGGGTCGACGGGAGGATGGTCGCCGAGCATCCCCGCCAGCGTGACATGCCATCGGTCGTCCTCCACCCGGATCGCGCCGCCGCCACGACCGTTCGGGCCGGTGGAGATGATCACCGAGGACTGTCCGTCCAGATCCTCCGGCGTGCGCCGGTAGAACCGCGACGCATAGCCGAGATCGACGTCGACGCGTTCCTCGCGGGGTGTCGCCGCGCCCAGCGCGCGCAGCCAATCCGGCGACCGCGACGCCTTGCCGGTGGCGTCCACCACCAGATCCGCCGCGACGGCCTGTTCGACTTCCTCGCGGGCGATCACCACACCAGTGATCCGCCGCGCGTCACCGATCAGCGCGCGCGCCGCGGCGGCCGTGCGCAGTTCCACACCGGGGGCGGCCAGGGTGCGACGGCGCAGCACCGATTCCAGCAGCGGGCGGGTCGCCATCAGCGAGGTGAGTCCGGTCTCGGTGGGTGTGACCCGCAGACCGCTCAGATACCAGCGGGTCCCGATCAGCGCCTCGGCGGTGGGCGCGCCGAGTGCCGCCGCCTCCTCGGTGAATCCGGGGTGCAGTTCCTCGATGATGGTGCGGCCGCGATCGAGCAGGCCGTGCAGATGCCTGGCCTGCGGCACGCCCCGGCGCGGTCCGTCCGCGTCGAAGGTGTCGCGCTCGATCACCGTCACCCGCTCGAAGTACTCGGAAAGCACACGGGCGCTGAGCATTCCGGCGATGCCCGCGCCGAGCACAATCGCGTGCCCGGTCCCGCCCGCGCTCATGAACGCACCGCCACGACACTCGTGACCACAGCGCGACCGGCACCCGTGGCCGCCACGTCGCGGGCACTCATCGCCGCTGCGCCACCGGCACTCGTAACCTCCGCGCCACCAGCGCTCGCAGCCGCAGCACTACCAGCGCTCCCGACCGCAGCACCCTCGCCGCCGCCCGTAGCCGCGGTCTCGCCCGCGCTCATGAGCGCAGTGCCACCGGAAGTGCGGTGATGCCGCGATGGATGAGGCTCGGCTGGTATTCGATGTCCTCGTGCGCCAAGCGCAGCTCGGAGGTGCGGGCGAGCAGGGCGCGGATCGCCGAGTCGGCCTCGATCCTGGCCAGCGGCGCGCCGACGCAGTAGTGGACGCCGAGGCTGAAGCCGAGATGTTTACGCGCGGGACGGTTTCCGGCGTAGCGGGTGACATCGAAGGAGTCGGCGTCGGTGAAGACCCGGTCGTCGCGGCTACCCGAGGCGGTCAGCACCACGACGCCGTCGCCCCGGCGAAATTCGCGCTCACCCACCACCGTGTCGGCCAGCGCGACGCGGATGGTGAACTGCGTCGGCGCGTCGTAGCGCAGCATCTCGTCCAGCGCGGGCGCGATCAGGTCCGGGTTCTCACGCAGCAGGGCGAGCTGATCCGGATTGCGCAACAGCGCGAGCATGCCGTTGCCGATCAGGTTGATCGAGGTCTCCATGCCCGCGACCAGGGTCAGCAGCGTGATTCCGATGACCTCGGGTTCGGTGAGCCCGCCCGGCTCGCGCGCCGCGGCAAGCAGATCACCGAGCAGGTCCTGCGTCGGGTTCTCCTTCTTGATCCCGATCAGCCGCGCGAAGTAGCCCATGCATTCCATGGCCGCGCCGGTGCGCGCGGTGGTGGCCGCCTCGTCGAGCAGCCAGTCCGGGTCGCTGCCGCGCGCGATGGCCAACTGCCAGCGCCGGAAGTGCGCGCCGTCGGCGGGATCGGCGCCGAGCAGCCGCACCGGAACCATCGCCACCGCAAGCGGAACCGCCAGATCGTTCAGGATGTCGAGTTCGCCGCGTTCGAGGGCGTGGTCGACCAGGTCGCGCACCACCGCTTGCGCGGTCGGCGCCAGCGAGCTCATCACCTTCGGCGTGAACGCCTTCGCCACGTACTTGCGGTAGCGGCCGTGCTCGGGCGGGTCCATGCGCACGAACGAACCGGGAATGGCGGCGGTGGTGTCGCGGAACGGGCTGATGCCCGCCGCATAGCCGTGGCCCCAGTCCGAACCGGTGAGCACCTGCGCGCATTCCTCGTAGCGGGTCACCAGAGTGACCGGCACGTCGCCGAATTCGTAGGGGAACAGCGCCGCCGCGTCGCGCACCCTGCGGTAGGCCGGATACGGATCGGCGCGGTAGGCCGGGTCGAAGGCGTCGAAACTCACGCCGGTCGGTACTGCTGTGCTCATCGGGGCTCCAATCGGACACGAAGTTGCGACATGCCGCGCACGACCACGTTCGGCCGGTACGGCGGTTCCTCGAGCAGGGTCATCGACCGCACGCGGCCCGCGATGGCGCGCAGCGCGGCCGACATCTCCAACCGCGCCAGCGGAGCGCCGAGGCAGTAGTGCAGGCCGAGCCCGAACGACAGGTGGCGTTCGGCGCGGCTGCCGCGCGCGTAGCGGGCGATGTCGAAGCGGTCCGCGTCGGGGAAGGCGAGCGGATCGCGATTGGCCGAGGCGAGCAGCACGATGACCGCCTCGCCCTCGGCGAAGGTCCGCCCTGAGACGGTGATGTCCGCGTGGGCGGTGCGGGTGGTCAGATGTACGGGCGCGTCGTAGCGCAGCACCTCGTCCACGGCGGGTTCGCTCAGTTCGGGGAAGGCGCCGAGCCGCGCGAACTCCTCGGGATTGCGGATCAGGGCGAGTACGCCGTTGCCGATCAGGTTGACCGTGGTCTCGTGCCCGGCCACCACCAGGATCAGCAGGGTGCCGAGCAGTTCGGTGCGGGTCAGGCGCGCGCCCGCGTCCTCGGCCTGCACCAGCGCGGTGATCAGGTCGGGGCGCGGCGCCTTGCGGCGCTGGTCGACCAGATCGCCGAAGAACTCGAGGAAGTCGTTGACGGCGGTGGTGCGTGCCGCCAGCTCCTCCGGCGACAGCAGCACGTCGGGGTCGAGTCCGCGGGCGATGCCGGTGGACATGCTCCTGACGTGTTCGTGCGCCTCGGCGGGCACACCGAGCAGATCGCAGATCATGCTGAGCGGCAACGGATACGCCAGCGCGTCGAGCAGGTCGACCTCGCCCTGGGCGAGCGCCTTGTCGAGCAACTCCCCCACGAGGCGTTCGGCGTAGTCGCGCATGCCCGACACGGTGCGCGCGGTGAACGCCTTGCTCACCAGCCCGCGCAGACGGGTGTGCTCCGGCGGCTCCATCCACAGGAACGACCCCGGTAGTTCGACATCGCTGTCACCGTGCAGCAGATCCGGTTCCTCGGCGTGACTCCACCGGGGATCCTGCATGATCGCCTGCGCCTCGCTGTGCCGGGTCACCAGGTGCGTGTCGTGCGGGCCGGGCACGAAGGGACCTGCGACGCGCAGCGTCTCGTAGCTGCCGTACGGGTTGTGCCGCATATGCGGCGCGACGCTCTCCAGAACCGCGATTTGCACGGGCGACGGCGCCGCGGCCACGGAATGGTCGGAAATCACGGCAACTCCTCGAACAGAGAATGGACGGAATTCACCCGCCCCGAGCCCCAATCGTGCCATCTACCAGCGGAGGTGCCGTGACAATAAACCTCTTCGATCGCGCCATAGCCGATGACTTCGATCACCCGGAACAATGGCGTGATCGCGGATATATATCGCACCGGTCAATTCACGATCCGTTCAAAAGACCGTCACAATTCACTGTTGTCGTGGAAATCATGAATTCTGCGGATTCGGCCGAAACACTGCACGGCCTGCTGGCACGGGTCGCCGCGGACCATCCCCTTGTGCACGCGCGGTTCTGGTCGGTGTCGGAGTCGCTGAGCTATCGCGAACTCGACCGGGCGGCCCGCGCGATGGCCTCGGAGCTGGTCCGGCGCGGCGTCCGCCGCGGCGAGCCGATCGGCATCCTCTGCCCCAACGCACCGGAATTCCTCGTCAGCCTCTTCGCGATCAGCGCCGCCGGTGGCGCGGCGACCCCGCTGCCACTGCCCGCGGGCGCCAGACAAGCGGGCTCGTACCCGGCGAAACTGGCCGCCATCACCGAGGCCGCCGCCATGCGGACCGTGCTCGTCTCGCACCGCTACGCCGACCTGACCGCCCTGCTCATCGACACCGTCGACGCCGAAATGCTGGACACCGGAACCTTTTCCACCGAGGTCGAGGCCACCGGCGAAGCGCTGCCCGAACTCGGCGCCGACGACGCGGCCATCGTGCAGTTCACCTCGGGCAGCACCGCGACGCCCAAAGGCGTTCGCCTGACCCATCGCAACGTGCTGCACGGACTGTCCGCCATCCGCACCGGCATCGACCTCGGCCTCGCCGACCAGGGCGGGTTCTGGCTGCCCCTGTTCCACGACATGGGCCTGTTCGGCACGCTGTCGGCGATCCTGCGCGGCATCCCCGCCCACGTCTGGTCACCGGTCGCGTTCGTGAAGGATCCGGCGCGCTGGCTCTCGGAGTTCGCGGCCAGCGGCTCCACCATCACCGCCATGCCGAACTTCGGCTACGAGTCGCTGCTCGCCGCCGTCGAGCCCGACTCGGTCACCGACTACGACCTGCGTCGCTGGCGTATCGCGTTCAACGGCGCCGAACCGATCTCCCACGAGGTGGTCGCCGCGTTCCTGGAGCGCTTCGCCCCCGCCGGATTCGCGCCCGCCACGATGTTCGGCGTCTACGGCATGGCCGAGGCGACCCTCGCGGTCGCCTTCCCGCCGCTGGGTCGCGAACCGGTCTTCGAATGGGTCGACCGGGCCGCGCTCTCCGATGACAGCGAAGCGAAAATCGTTGCTTCGCAAGATCCGTCGGCGCGTCCGGTGGCCTGCGTCGGCGCCGCGGTCACCGGGCTCACGCTGCGCGTGGTCGGGCCGGAATCCGGCGCCGAACTGCCCGACGGCGCGGTCGGGGAGATCCAGATCCGCGGCGCATCGGTGACCGGCGGTTACCTCACCGCCGACCCCGCCGCCGTCGACGGCCTGATCACCGCGGACGGCTGGCTCAACACCGGCGACCTCGGCTATCTGCGCGCGGGCGAACTGTACGTCACCGGACGCCGCAAGGACATGATCACCGTGCGCGGCGCCAACTACTACGCCCAGGACGTCGAGGCCGCGGTCCGCGACGTGGACGGCATCTACAAGGGCCGCTGCACCGCCGCCGCCGATCCCGGCGGCGCCGACGTGATCGCGGTGATCGCCGAATCCGAGCGGACCGGGGCCGACGCGCGACACCTGGCCCGCCGCATCCGCGACCGGGTCGCCGCCGACCTCGGACTCGCGGCCGTCGACGTGCACATCGTGGCCCCGCGCAGCATCCCGCGCACCAGCAGCGGCAAGCTCCAGCGCCTTGCCGCCCGCGACCTGCTCACCGACCGCACCCCGCTCGCCACCCCCCGATAGCGCCGCACCACGGCGGCTCGCCGCACCACGACATTCGCAGCACCCCGACATTCGCAGCACCAGATTGGGAGCCACGATGCACAGTTACGACGTGTTCCGCCACTACGAGCGGCTGCACTGGAGCCTGGAGGACCTCGATCTCGACTCGATCGACCGCAGTCTGGTCCAGCCCGAGTACGTGACCCTGGCCAAGAGCGCGACCATGGGCGAATCCAATGTGATCGCCGCCGTGCACGGATTCATGAACGAATTCGTCGACGACTACGACTTCTCCACCTTCGCGGTGGTATGGGGATACCAGGAAGTGCAGCACCACTACGCGTTTCGCGCCTGGCTCGGCGCGGTGGGCGAGGCGGTGGACGAGAAGGCCGTCGACTCCATGCGCGAGCCCTACGCGCCGGGCACGACGCCGTCGGCGACGCTGGCCACCAACATCATCTCCGAGCTCACCGTCAACCACATCTACCGCGCGGTGTCGGCCTGGGTTCAGGAGCCGGTGCTGAAGACGTTGCTGCTCAACGCGAGTCGCGACGAGGCCGGGCACGCGCGGGAATTCATCCACTACGCGGGCGAGCGGCTGAAGCAGCGCCCCGAGGAATTGCCCTCGGTACTCGAGACGCTCTACGTCTACAGCTCCGAAGCCAAGATCAAGCATCCGGTGAGCACCTTCAAGGCCGGTATCGCCGAACTCGGCGACCACGAGACCATCGACACCGGATTCGACCTGTTCCTGGAGAAGGTGGCCGCCGACGGCGAACTCGAAGTGCTGCACGACAAGGTGCGCAAGACCTTCGGGAACATGACCGGGCTCGACCTGTCCAGCAACGCCAGGGTCCGCCGCGCGCTCGCCGACGTCCTGGTCTGAGATGGAGACCGAAACGATCGCCGTGCCATGGTCGGTCATCCCCGACTACCGCTGCTTCGGTTGCTCACCGCACAATCCGGGCGGGCTGCGGTTGCGTTTCACCGCCCACCCGCGCGGCCTGCAGGCCCGCTTCCGACTCGGCCGCGGCTTCGAATCGTATCCGGGGGTGGTGCACGGCGGACTGACCGGCGTGATCTGCGACGAGGTGATGGGCAACCTGATCGTCATCGCCCGCCGCCGCCCCGCTTTCACCGTCTCCCAGCGCACCCGGTTCGTCACACCGCTGCTCGTCGACCACGAATACGTGTGCGTCGCAGAGCTTTCCGCCAACGACTCGGGCGCGCTGATCCAGGCGAGCGCCGAAATCTCCGACGCCGACGGCGCTTTGTGCGCGGGATCCTCGGCCACCTACCAGCCCTTCGACTTCCGCGACGTGCGCCACCAGATCACGCTCGACGACGACGAGGTCGCCCTGCTCTCCCGTGCCCTGCTCGATCCCGAACCCACCCCGAACGGAGTCACCTCATGACCGCCACCTCCCGCGACGAGATCCTGCGGACCATCACCGCCATCGCCGTCGCCGAAACCGGAATCGCCGAGACCGAACTGCGCCCCGACGTCGACCTGCGCGGCCTCGCGGGCGTCGACTCGGTGCGGGTGCTGCGCATGGTCGCCAAGATCGAGCGCGCCTACGACATCGAACTCGAGGACGAGCAGGTGTTCGACATGGCCAGCCTCGACGATGTCGTCGCCGTGGTCGACCAGGCACTGCGGGCCGCGGCGTGACCGGCGCGGGCGGTGCGGCGACCGCGGTCGCCGACACCAACCAGCACTACGACCTCGATCCCGAGATCTTCGGCCAGTTCCTCGATCCGCTGCGCAAATACAGCTCGGCGCTGTACAAGTCCGAGGCCGACACCCTCGAGCAGGCCCAGCGCAACAAGCTGCGTTTCGTCGCCGACCGCCTCGGCCTCACCGGCGGCGAGCGGCTGCTCGACATCGGCTGCGGATGGGGTTCGCTGATCCTCTATATGGCGAGCGAACTGGGTTGCCACACACTGGGAGTCAGCCCGGCACCGCGGCAGCACGAGTACATCGCCGAGCAGGCGCGGGCGCGCGGCGTGGCCGAGCTGGTCCGCACCGAGGTCGGGCATTTCGAGCGAATGGAGTTGCCCGCGCGCGGATTCGACGCGGTCACCATGCTCGGGTCGATCATCCACATGCCCGATCTCGACGAGGTGTTCCGGCGGGCGCGCGCCGTACTGCGCCGCGGCGGCACGCTCTACGTCTCGGAGAGCTGCTTCCGCAACGCCGCGACCCACGAACGCTTCGCCGACCGCGCGGGCACCGATTTCGTGCGCGACGACATCTTCGGCTGGGGCGATCTGCGCCCGCTGTCGGATCTGGTCACCGCCGCCGAGGGCGCGGGCTTCTCGCTCGTCTCCCTCGACGACCTCACCGCCGACTACCACCGCACCATCGAGGACTGGATCGCGAACGTGGAAGCCAATGCCGCCGCGATCGACGCGCACGGCGCCGGGATGGCCGCCCAGCTGCGGCACTACCTGGAGATCGCCAACGCGGGCTGGGGCTACACCACCAAGCACTACGCGCTGGTCTGCCGCAATTCCCGCTAGCGAGCCGCGATTCCCGAACAGCACCGGAGGACAACCACCATGGGCATCACCGACACCGCCTGCGCACTCCTGCCCGTCGACGAGGTGGTCGGGGCGGTGGACGGATTCCTGGCCGCCTCCCCCGCCGCGCGGGCGTGGGATGTGGAGACCGCCTTCGAGTGGGGCCGCGCCGACGCGGGCCTGCTCACCGAAGGGCAGCGCTCGGCGGTACAGTTCATCACCCTCATCGAAGATCACCTGCCCGGCTATTTCGATGTCTACCACCGCTATTTCCCGGTGGACGACACCGTCGACCCCTCGACCTTCGTGCACAACCGCGAGCTGTACCACTTCACCGTGCGGTGGGCGCTCGAGGAGGACACCCACGCCCGCGCGCTGGCGCGCTACCAGGAGGCCGCGGGCATGGCCGAACGTGGCGCGCTGCGCACCGAATTGGCGGTGGAGGGGCAGCGTCCGTTCGACCTGCCCTACGACCATCCGGTGCAGTTCTTCGCCTACGCACTGGTGCAGGAGAAGGCCACCCAGATGTACTACCAGCATCTGCGCGACGTCTCGGGCGATCCGGTGCTCGGCGCGGTGCTCTCGCACCTGGCGCGCGACGAGGCCCGCCACTTCAGTTTCATGGCCGATGTCGTCGGCCGCTACCTGCGAACCCACGGCGACGCGGTGGTCGACCCCATCCGCGACGTCGTCGCCCACTTCCGCATGCCGCTGGCCGACACCATGCGCGGCTACTGGCGCTGGGCGCTGAAGATCGCCGACGTCGCCGACTACGACCACACCGAAGCCTACGAACACCTGGTGAAGGTCATCGACCGCGCCGTCGACACCCGCACCGACCGCGTCGACGAACTGGTCCGCTTCATCGACCAGTGCCGAAAAGTGGCCTGACCACAGCGCGCACGAGGGTCCGCGCCGATCAGGTGTCGGTGCGGACCGTTCGCGTTGACCGAACTCTGTGCGCTTCTCGCGAATTCACCAGACCACCGCGATGTCCGGCGCCGTCCGGACCTCGGCGCGGCGTGGTCCGCGCCCGGCGGCGGACCACGCCGGGCGGTTCAGGAGCCGGGGCGCATGACCATGATGGTGGTCGACCCGTGCGCGATGAGTTTGCCTGTGGCGTCGGTGATCCGGCCTTCGGCGGTGGCGGTGCGGCGGCCCAGGTGCACGACGGTGGCCGCGCAGGTGAGCCTGCTGCCGTCGAGGGTCACCGGGCGAATGAAGTTCAGCTTCAATTCCAGTGTGGTGTAGGCGATTCCGTCACCGAGGCGGGTGAAGACCGCGCTGCCCATCGCGGTGTCCATCAGGGTCGCGAGCACGCCGCCGTGCACGGTGAACATGGCGTTGATGGTGGCCGGATTCGGGTCGAGGTAGTAGCGGGTGTGCCCGTCGCCCGCGCTCTCCAGGCGGATGCCGAGCGAGGCGCCGACACCGAGGTTCTCGCGGAGTCCGCGCTCGAACACCTCGGTCAGCTCCGCCACCCGCTTCGCCACGGCGCCGGTGAGTTCCGCGCCGACACCACCACTCCCGGTATGGATTTCGGCGACGCCGTTGGTCTTGGTGCTGGTCATGAAGTCTGCCTCCCTGCTGATCACTGCCGAGTTCGCCGCGCAACCGCACCGGCACCTCAACGCTGACCCATGACCCGCACTCCACGCCGCACCCGCAGGGCATTCGATTGGCGCGATCGACGTTCGCAATCGACACCGCACCCGGTCGACACGGCACGACCGCGGCGCCGACTCCTACTGACGCGCCTCCACCCGGCGGAACAGGTACTCGACGAGGGTGATCAACGATTGCAGACAGGTGCCGCGGTGGCGGGCGTCCAAGGACGTCAGCGGGGTGTCGGGGGTGAGGTCGAGCGCGTCCCTGATCTCGTCGAGCGGGAAGGACTGCGCGCCGTCGAACTGGTTGACGCCCACCGAGTACGGCACGCCGCGCTCCTCGAGCACCGAGAGCACCTCGTCGGCCTTGTCGATGCGCCTGGTGTCGACCAGCACCAGCGCGCCGAGCGCGCCGCGGGCCAGTTCCTCCCACAGCGGCACGAACCGCTGCTGGCCCGGCGTGCCGAAAAGGTACAGCGCCAGTTGCGGATTCAGGGTGATCCGCCCGAAGTCCATGGCGACGGTGGTGTGGGATTTGCCGGGCAGTCCGACCATGTCGTCGATGCCGATGCTGGCCTCGGTGATCGTCTCCTCGGTGCGCAGCGGCTTGATCTCGGACACGCTGCTGACGAAGGTCGTCTTACCCACACCGAAGTTACCGGCGACCAGCAACTTCACCGAACGGGTAACCGTCTCCGGCACGTACTCGACGGCCCTGCGCGGTGACGCTTCGATACCGCCTCCAGGCTCGACCCGCTCAGGCTGGGAGAGCACGGAGCCCATTGAGTACCTCCTCCAACAAGGTGATCTCCGGCAGGTTCTCGGCCGGGGTCGGGGTGATGAGATGCTCGCTGTCCAGCAGATCCGCGACCAGGATCATCACCACCGAAGGCGGCAGATCGAGGTAGGCGGAGATCTCGGCGACCGACAGCGCGCCGCGCCTGCTGCACAGGCTCATCACCCGCGCCACGTCCGGCGCGGCGCCCGGCGCCGGATCGGCGTTGGCGACGACGAGCGTGACCAAATCCAGTTCGCGCGAGGCGCGCGAACGACCGCCGGTGCGCACGTAGGCGCGCACCAGGTCGGGATCGCGGCGTGGCCTGCTCATCGCCGGTCGCTATCGGCTCTCTTGTGCGACATACTGCCTAGTTCGTGACCGACGCGCGCGGCCAGCTCGTTCATCCGGTGCGCGATGAGGCTGACGTCGATCTCGGCGGTGGTCGACACCCCGAGCAGCGCGCCCTCGCCCGCCGCGGTGATGAAGATCATCCCGTCGTCGTATTCGGTCATGTTCTGGCGTAGTCCGGTCTCGAGCCCACCGCAGAACTCACCGAGCGCCTTGCCGAGCGAACGCAGTCCCGAGGCGGCCGCGGAGAATCGTTCGGCGTCGTCGCGCGTGATCCCGGAGGAGTGCGCGATCCGTAATCCGTCGTCGGACAGCAGCACCGCGAACCGGACGCCGGGAACGTTCAGATCCTCGATTAGCCACCCCAACTTGTTACTGCTGTCGGTCACGGCCGTGTTCGGTGTGCTCATGACGATGTTGTCGTCCCTTCCGTGGGTTCGGCGGTGGTGTTCAAGACATCCGGCGAACTGTCCGCGGCGGCGGCGCGGCCGCTCTTGGAGCCGTTCTGCCATGCGGCGGCGATGTCGGGGCGCGCGGGCGCCGAATTCGTGGACGCCTCGGAGCGCACGGTGCGCGGGCGCGCCGAGGAGGCGGGCGCGATCACCCGCCTGCGACGCTTGGGCAGTCCACCGCTGGTGATGTCGTGCACGGCGAATTCGCTCTCCTCACTGGCCGGTTGGGGCGCGGCGGGAACGAGGGCGGGCTCGGGTACCGCGACCTCCACGGGTGCTGCGGCGGGTTCGGCGACGGGTGCGGGGGCGGCAAGCAGTGCCTCGGGGATGTAGACCATGGCGCGCATGCCGCCGTAGGCGTTCGGCCCGTCGATGTAGACGGTGAAGCCGTAGCGGCGCGCCAGCGCGGCGATACCGGGGAATCCGACCTTCGGGGCGGGCCCGAGCTGGTGGATGTCGGTGGAACGCTCGTTGGCCAGGATCTGCCTGGCCTCCTCCATCTGCTCGGCGTTCATCCGCACGCCCGCGTCGTCGACGATGACCGTGACGCCGTGATGACCGCTCTGGAAGCTGACGTCGACGAAGGAGGTCGGCGGCGAATAGCGCAGCGCGTTGTCGAGCAGGGTGGCCAGCGTGTGCACCAGCGGTTCCACCGCGCGGCTGATGACGACCCGGTCGAGCTGGGTCGGCCGCACCCGCAGGTAGTCACGCACGCGGCCGGTGGCGCCGCCGACCACGTCGGTCAGCGTCTGCGCGGGCCAGCGGCGTCCCGGCAGGCCGCCGCAGACGATCACGTAGGACTGGGCCTGGCGGATCATCTGCTGCACGGTGTGGTCGATGCGGGTCAGCGTCGCGTACACCTCGTGGTCGCGATGTTCGCGCAGCGCCGCGCTCACCACCTGGCTCACGTCGGCGCCGAGGCTGACCACCGAGGTGCCGAAGGAACGCACCGCGCCACTGGTCGCCTCGCGGGCGCCGCTGCTGACCTCGGCCCGCACCGAGTTCTCGGTGTGCTCGACGACCAGCCGCGCCTGCGCCTCGGCGTCGCGTGCGGTCATCTCGCGGGTCTCGACCTGGATCAGCCGAAGATCGTCGTTGTATCTCTCCCCGATCCAGCGCAGCGCCTGACCGAATCGCGAATCACGAACCGGCGCGGGCATTTCCGCTGCGGGCGGAGCCGCTTCGAAACGCCGCACCGCATCCGCGAGCGCGGGTAGGGTGGTGACGGCGAACGCCTCGAGTGCATCCTCGTAGGCGCGCTGCCGCGCGGTGAGCTCATCGATATGCGCGCGCTGCCGCTTGCCGACGGCCACCGAATATCCCACCGCGGCAAGGACGAGTACGGAAGCGACGATCCACGGCAGTATTACGGTGATATCCACATTCATCAGTTCTCTCGTTGTCACCAGCTTCGATCTGCTCTGAGAACGGAGTGTCTATGGTCCGCGTCGAAACCCATAGCCTGCTGCCACCGAACTTCGTCTCACCTTCCGAACACGTTTCGAGCATTTTCCGACCTGCGCACACCGCCTCGGTCGACTCACCTCGCGATAGCCAGGGTGCCGGAACCGCGATGGGCGGCAACCGGCGGCGCAAGTGTCGTCGACTGCTTCCGGGGAGCGCACAGAGCCTGTGGGACAGGCGATCATACTTTCGATCACCGATCCGGACGGAACTCGTCCGCACCGCCTGGAACCCGACGACCCGGCTACCCTAGCAGTAAGTCCGGGAATTATTCGATGCAACTGACGGTTCGCAGCGAACTCGTGCATCGCGAATCTCGCACGCCGGTACCGGCACCCGCGTCACGGCGCTCGGCCGTCGCGAAAATCGGCCGTCGCGCACCGCTTTCGGTGCGCGACGGCCGTGCGCTAAAGGCGCGGGGGGCCCCCCGTGGGGGGGGGGCCCCGGCCGATTCATGGAAACCCGTGGTCAGCTCCGCGAACCCGCCTCGATCTCGAGGGCGGGGATGATCTTGTCCCGCACCGCGACACTGCCGCCGTCGGGCGGCGGCATATCGGTGTCGACGCCGAAGTCGCAGCGGCTCACCACGGTCCGCGCTTCGAATCCGGCAACCGGCCCGTTGCCCGTCCCCCCGGATTCACGTCGAGGAATTTCGACTTTCCGCGAGATCGGGCGCGTGACATTGTGGAAGGTGAATTCGTTTCTTCCGATGCTCAGTGCGCGAGCGCCGCCGGAGCGTCGACGGCGAGCTCGGGATTCTTCGGTTTGCCGCGCGGCAGGAAGAAGGCGGGCACGAAGGTCAGCGCGATCAGCACCACCGCGACGATATAGGTGTTGCCGAAGGCCGAAGCCGCCTGCTCGAGACCGGTTTCGATGCTGCCGGGCGGCAGCTTGTCGGCCACCGTCGGGTCGACGTTGGACGCGATCGCCGGACCGGCCAGCGGCTCGTTCTTCAGCAGGTTGGTCAGTACCACCGACATGGTCGCGGTGCCGATCGACCCGGCGGTCTGGTTGACGATGTTCATCAGCGTGGTACCGCGCGCGACCTGCGCGTGCGTCAGTGTCTGGATGGCCGCGGTCATCGTCGGCATCATCGTGCATCCCATGCCGAAGCCCTGCACGAGCAGGCACGCCATCAGGATCGGGTACGGCGTGTCGGCGCCGAGCTGGGTGAAGCCGACCATGCCGAGGGTGAGCAGGCCGACACCGGTCATCACGATCCGGCCCGGCCCGATCTTGTCGACCAGCCTGCCCGCGATCGGCATCGTGATCATGGCGCCGAGGCCCTGCGGCGCGATCAGCAACCCGGCGGCGAGCGCGCTCTCGCCGCGCACCTGCTGGAGGTAGCTCGGCAGCAGCAGTCCGGCGCCGAAGAACGCGACGGCGAACAGGACGAGGGTGAGCACCGAGAAGGTCAGCGCCCGGTCGCGGAACAGGTGCAGGTCGATCAGCGGGTGTTCGGTGCGCAACGCGTGCAGGACGAACAGCGCGACAAGCACCAGCCCGATCGCGGCCGGGATCAGCACCCGGCCCGACAGCGCGGTGCCCTGCTCGGGAATCGAGGAGACGCCGAACAGGAACAGCGCCAATCCGGGCGAGGCGAGCAGCATGCCGACGAAGTCGAAGGACTGCGAGGGTTCCGGCCGGTCCGAGGGCAGTACCAGCACGGCGAACACCAGCGCGAGCACGCCGATGGGCAGGTTGATCAGGAAGATCCAGTGCCAGCTGAACGAATCGATGAGCCAGCCGCCCAGGATCGGGCCCGCGATCGGGCCGAGCAGCATCGGCACGCCGAGCACCGCCATGACCCGCCCGACGCGCTGCGGACCGGCCGCGTGCGTCATGATCGTCATGCCGAGCGGCATCAGCATGCCGCCGCCGAGCCCCTGCAACACGCGGAAGGCGATGAGCGCCTCGATGCTCCACGCGGTGCTGCACAGTAGCGAGCCGAGGACGAAGAAGGTCAACGCCATGATGTAGAGGCGTTTGGTGCCGAACCGGTCGGCCGCCCATCCGGTGAGCGGGATGACGGTCGCGAGCGCGAGGGTGTAACCGGTCATCGACCACGCCGCGATGGCGTAGCTGGTGTCGAATTCGACCTGGAAGGTCGGGATGGCGACGGTCACCACGGTGATGTCGAGAATCGACATGATCGCGCCGAGTACCACCACGCCCGCGATCCTGAAGACCCGCGCGTCCAGCTTGTCGGTCGTCGGGTCGCCGCCCGACGAATTATCCGGAGGAAGTGTCACCGCTTAAGAGTGGCACTTTCCGAGCAAAAGAACCAGCGCCTGGTCCGAGCCGTGGGGGGGGGGGGGGGCGCGCAGGGCACCCCCCACCCCGAGCAGGTGAAATAGACAACCCCCCCAGTTCCCGGTCGACGACGTCATCGTGCTGTTTCGCCGCGGCGGCGGCCTTGCGCGGACTCCAGTGCCCGGACATGACGAACACGAACGGCAGGAACGCGATCTGGGCGATCAGGCAGATCCACCACCAGCGCTCCCACTGCTTCGGCGAATCCTCGCGCGCTTGCTGCACCTGCGCGCCGTGGTCGGCGAGATAGGCCGCGTCGGCGGCGGGGATGCCGCCGACGGCTTGCAGGCGCGCCGAGGCGTCGGCGAGTTTCGGCCCGACCGTCGCGGCCACGGTGAGATCCTCGCGCGGTACCTGCTGGGTCGCGGTGAGTCGCTCGATGGCCTGAGCGACCGGAATGCCGAGGGCCTTCGACACCTGTCCGACCGCGGCGAGACCGGCGGTCGCGTCGGCCGGATTCGCCGCCAGCGCGGCCTGGGTCTGCGGTTCTATGGCCTGGAGGGTCTGCAATTCCTGCGGATATCTCGCGTTCAGCGCGATGGTCGCCTGAATCTGCTCGGGGGTGGCGCCGGTCAACGCGGTCAACGCGCGCAGTTGCGCGGCCTGGTCGGCCGGGTTGTCCCGCAACGCGGTGAGGGTGTCCGCGCCGACGGTCTGGATGGTGGCGATCTCGGCGCCGTGCTCCTGCTGGATCTCGCCGAGGCGCGGACCGTAGTTCACCAGCGGACCCGCCGCGTTCACCACGATCAGCAGTCCGAACAGCACCAGGGTCACCACGGCGCGCAGCATGCCGCCCCACACCGCGAGCCCGACCGCGGTCGCCGCGGGATTGCGGGCTTCGACGGTCTCGGTGAAGCTCGCCATCCAGGTCGAGTAGGCGATGCCGGTGCCGATGGCGATCACCACGAACACACCGGCGAAGGTGTAGTAGCCGGTATCGGGTTCGTCGGTGAAGCCGATGAACACGAACAGGCCGACGATGCTGATCAGCGCGCCGACGATCATGAACGGTTTGCGCACCTTCAGATAGTCCGAGGCGATGCCCGCCAGCACCAGCGCCGCCGCGTTGACTCCCCAGTACCAATTGCCGAGCGCGTTGGCCTTGGCCGGGCTGAAACCGAAGTTGGTCGCCATGTACACCGGCAGGAACGACACGATCGTGTAGAAGAACGCCAGGAACAGGCTGATGCCGAGCGCCGATCCGACGACGTCGAGGTGCAGCATCTGCTTCCACTGGTCGCGCTCGAGCGCCTTCACGTCGAGGCCGCGCGCCCGCGCCTCCACGAGCGCCCGGTCGCGCAGCGAGACCATGATCTGGTCGCGCAACCGCGGACTCAGCTCGCGCAGGCCGAGCACTGCGACCACGGCGATGACCATGCAGATGATGCCGCACAGTCGGTAGTGGAACTGCCAATCCTGATGTGTATCAAGGGTTCTGGTGGATATGGCGGTGGTCACCAGTGCGCCGATGACCGGCCCGAGGGTCCAGAATCCCATCGCCGAGGCCCGCCCGAGCTGCGGGGAGAAGTCGCGGATGAGCGCGGGCGTCGCGACCAGCACCGCACCCTCGACCACGCTGATCAGGATGTAGACCGCGAGGTAGACCTCCTTGGTGGTGGCCGCCGGTACCGCGAACAAGGTCAACAGGGAGCAGATCACCACGCCGTAGGCGACGATATTGGCCCTGCCCCAGCGGTCGAGGATGCCCGCCAGCACCGAGGCGGCCGATCCGAAGGCCGCGCCGATGATGAAGATCCACACGAAATAGGCGAAGGACAGATCGAAGTAGTCGATCAGTTCGTTGCCGACCGCACCGGTGACGAACAGCTGGTAGTACAGCGCGATCGAGGCGATCACCACCACCGCCAGGTACCACGAGCGGGCGGGGGTATCCGGATAGTGCGGGAGTTTGCGGCGCCACAGGCCGGTGAGCAGGGTCGGCGCGGGTTCGGAGAGCGACGTCGATGTCATGGTCGAGATGCCTTTCTGCCACGGCATCGCGTGATCGCATCCACCGCGATTCGGGCGCGACGCGCCGGGGGTGGGAACAGGTTACAGATTCGACGTGATCTGCATCACCGTTTCCGGCGGCGCGTGTCCTGTCGTGCGCGGCGCTCACGTCGAGGTCGGGCGCTGCCGCTTGTGGTCGCCGAAAGGTTCGTCGCGTTCGCGGACGGCCTCGCGGAAACCGACCGTGGCGGCGCGCATCTGGAAGGCGTAGCCCTCCGGGCTGTGGCGGGCGACGCCGTCGAAGACCGTGCTGATCATGCCGGAATTCAGTACGCCCTGACCGAAGAGGGCCGAGTTGAGGGCGAGTTTGGCCATCATGAGTTGGTTGACCGGCATCCTCGCGATTCTGGCGAGGAGGGCTTCGGTGCGGGCGTCGAGTTCTTCGGGTGGGCAGGATTCGACGGCCAGGCCCCACTCCTCGGCCTGCTTGCCGGTCAGGCAGTCGCCGGTGAAGAGGAGGCGTTTGGCTCGCTGGTCGCCGAGGCGGTGGGCCCACATGCCCGAGGCCGGGATTCCCCAGACCCTGGTGGGCGGATAGCCGATCTTGGTGTCGTCGGCGCAGATTATCTGGTCGGCGAACAGGGCGATGTCGGTGCCGCCCGCCACGGCGAAGCCGTGCAGTTTGGCCACGGTCGGTTTGTTCGCGTGCAAGAGGCTGGCGAAGCCTCGGTTGAAACGGCTCATCATGGCGTAGTCGAGCATGGGGTCCCAGGTGGTGGCCGGGTCGTGGTTGCGGGCCTGGGCTATCGGGTCTATCGCGGTGCCGGTGGTCTCGTCTCGGCGGTCGGGGGGTGATTGGGGGTTCTCGGCGAAGATGGTCAGGTCGTAGCCGCCGCAGAAGCCTTTGCCTCGGCCGGAGACGACTATTACGTGGACTCGGGGGTCCAGGTCGGCTCGTTCTACGGCGTGGGCCAGGTCGTTCGGGGTGTCCATGGTTATGGAGTTGCCGTGGGCCGGGCGGTTGAAGGTTATTCGGGCGATTCTGTCGTCTACCTCGTAGGTGAGGGTGGGGTAGGTGTGGGTGGAGGGTGGGGTGGGGCGGTTGGTCCAGGGGGAAGGGGTTGTGTGGGACCAGTTTTCGTACCATTGGGCGGGGCCTGGGGTGGGTGGGGTGTCTGTCATGGGTTGTCTTTCGGTTTGTGGCTTTTGGGCGCGGCTCTTCGCAATGGTTTTACCCACTGTGTTTATTGGCGTCGCCTTCGGCGCCGCGGGTTCGCGGCCCTGGGAGTCTCGCGTCCCAGCGTTCGATACTTGCTCCTGCGTCGCATCGTCTCGAACGCTGGGACGCGAGACGGCCGCGAACCGTCGCTCGTCGGGCTCGCTCCCGGCGGGGCTGGGTCGGGTGGGGATGTTGCGGATTGGAGTAAACCGAAGGGGACGGGGGTGGGAATGCTGCGGATTGGAGTGAACCGAAGGGATGGGGGTGGGTGCGGATGCTGCGGATTGGAGTGAACCGAGAGGACGGGGGTGGGTGGGGAATGCTGCGGGTTTGGGTTGGCCAGGGGTGGGTGGGTGCGGTTGTTGTGGGGTGGCGGTGTCAGGTGGTGAAGGTTGGGGTGCCGGACAGGAAGGTTGTGTTGATGCCGATTTGGGGGAGGTCTTCCGGTGGGGTGGCGCGTGGGTCTTGTTCCAGGACAACCAGGTCGGCGTATTTGCCGGGGGTGATGGAGCCGGTGATGTCGTCGGCGAACAACTGGTAGGCGGCGTCTATGGTTTGGGCGCGGAGGGCTTGGGTGAGGGTGATGCGTTCCTCGGGGGCGAGTACTCGGCCTGTGCGTGATTTGCGGGTTATCGCGGCGGAGATGTTGCGTAGCGGCTCTTCCTCGGTTACCGGGGCGTCGTTGTGGAACGAGATTCGCATGTTCGCGTCCAGTGCGGATTTCGTGCGGACCCAGTGGGCGCCGTGGTCGGGGCCGAAGAGGTCGTCTACCAGGACGTCGCCCCAGTAGTACAGGTGGTCTATGAACAGGCTGCAGGTGACGCCCAGTTCGGATGCGCGACGGAACTGTTCCGGGGTCATGGCGCCGCAATGTTCCAGGCGTAGGCGGTGGTCGGGGCGCGGATACGTGGTCAGGATCTGTTCGTAGGCGTCGAGGATGGTGTCGACGCCGCGGTCGCCGTGTACGTGGCAGGCCATCTGCCAGCCGTGCGGGAAGTAGGCCAGGACTATCGAATGTAGTTGTTCTGCCGTGTAATTGGCGTGGCCTCGGTGGTTGTGACCAAGGCCGAGAGCGGCGGTCGCCGCGGTGTCGAGATAGGGGAAGGAGGTGTCTATGTTGCCTATCCAAGGGGAGCCGTCCACCCACAGTTTGATGCCGATCTGGCGGAACATGTCGTCGCCGTTGTTTATGGGGCAATATGTCACGCCGTCGGGGGTGGACATCTCGTAGACGCGCATTCGGACCTTCGCGCGGCCCTGCTGGTACAGGGATGCGGTGATGGGGCGCATTCGGTCCGAGAAGGCCATGTCGCTGCACAGGGTCACCCCGCGGGAGGCGAGGTCGGCGTGCTGGCGGGCCAGCAGGTCGGGGCCTTCGAGTTCAGCGGCCAGGATCGGAGCCACCACCGCCAGCACGGCTGGCGCTTCATAAACGCGACCGGTCAGTATTCCGTGGGTGTCGCGTTCGAAAGTGCCGCCCATCGGATCGGGGGTGTTGCCGTTCAAGCCCGCGGCGGCGAGCGCGGCCGAATTCGCCCAGGCGAGGTGTCCGGAATTCTGCCAGACGATGATCGCTCGACCTCGGCCCAGTTCGTCCAGGCTAGCGCGGGTGGGCTCCGGAAAGCCTTTCTGCAACAACAGGTCCAGGCCGTAGAAGATGATCGGGGCGCCTTCGGGTGCGGCGTCGAGGGCGGTGCGGATCGTCTCGTATACGCGCTGCGCGGTGGGACAGGTCGTGACGGGGCGGATGTCGACGACGGCGTCGGAGTAGAGGGTCTGCTCCTGGGTGGGGTGGGTGTGTGCCTCGACGAATCCCGGCATCAGGCAACGGCCTTCGAGGTCGATGATCTCGGTGCGCGGGCCGCGCAGGTCGAGTACCTCCCGGCCGCCCACCGCGGTGATGCGGCCGCCGGTCACCGCGACGGCCCCCGGGGCGGGGTGGTCGGGGTCGACGGTGATGACGGGGCCGCCGGTGAAGATCATGTCGGCCGTGCTCATTCGCCAACCGTTCATTCGAAACCTCCGTCGTGCCACGGGAGCGAATGATCGCCCACTACGCCTCGAATCGGATGCCGTGCGATAACTGCCGCCTTCGACAATCGAGGACCATAACAGCACCGCGAGCGCCTTCGGCCGCACCGGCATCCACCGCGCGCCGTCGCGTCCGAGCCGAGATCTGTGCCGCCGCAAACCCGAGAGTCGGGTGACAGAAAGGAAAACGTCCGCGCGGTTCGGCGCGGGGCAGATCACGAGAATGTGTACTTCGCCGGAACCGCCGCACGGAGCAATTGATTGGCATACGGTAGGACCACCTCGTTAACCCCGAGGTTGCAGGATGGGTCGCGTAGCCCCCGACGCACCCGTCATCGCTGAGCGGGTCAGGTGGGCTCCAGGTTCGGGCTCATGGCTTCAGGCTCCGGACCCAGGTCCCACCTGGCCCGCACACATCAGTTGTGCCGACGCTTCCGATCGAAGGACCACCATGAGCGGTATCGAGGTATGGACACCGGCGGAGAGACTGCTGGCGAATATCGCCCGCGCCGGATACGAGTCGATCGATGAATTCATCGCCCGACTGCGCGTCGACCCGATGGCCGATACGGTGGAACTACCCGCGGTGACCGACTTCTGGGATGTCCCGCGCAAACAAGCGAGCTGAATCATGGGCGAGCACGACCGCGATGAGCACGGCGAGAACGGATCCGAATTCACGACTCCCGGCGAATCCGCACCGCCGACGCAACCGGCCCACGGTTTCGGCGCGACCGGTGACCTCGTGGGACGATCGGCGGCCGACGATCCCGCGTGTGCGGCCGCGACACGCGAGGCGATGCGGTATTTCACCGACCAGGGCTGGTCGTATCCGCCCGCGCGGGTCGGGATGGCGGTCGAACTGATCTCCGTACTCGGCCGCTACCTCACCGACGCCGTGGAACATTCGGGACAGTTGGATTCGGCCGATCTGGATCGGCGTTTCGAATTCGTCTGCGCCCTCACCGATATGGCCTACGAACAACGACGGCTGTACTGGCTGCTCGGCCGGTGGGCGCAGGAGTGCGCCACCGAGGGCACCCTCGGCGGGATCGACGCGGTGTGGACCGCGCACCGGTTCCGCGACGCCCAGAAGTACGCCACCGCACTCGGTGACGCGCTCAACGACGCGCACACCCGCATCGGCCGCGATATCGACCGCACTTGTTCCGATCACGAAGGCTCGAATCACGACGGCTCGGAACGGAACCGACCAGAACACGGGGGCCGAGTACACGGCGGCTGAGAACACGGCGGCGGCCGGATCGCCCGAAAGGTGCGGGACGATCCGGCCGTCGCGCGCGAATCACGCTGGGGCCGGGTCGCCTTCGCGTTTCGATTCGGCCTCGCCGAGCGCCGCCTTCGCGGGTTCGGCGCCTTCGATCTCCGCGTTCTCGGCTCGAGCGTCGTCGGAGGCCGCCTTCTCGGGCGGCGCCGACCCGTCGACCTGCTGCACCTCGTCGGGCGTCGGCGTCTCGTCCGGCTCCGCTCCCCCGGCGGGCTCCTTCGCCTTCGGCAGCAGTCCGTACCCGAGACAGACCAGTCCGAAGAACAGGTACCCGAGCGCGACCTCCGGCGCGGCCGCCCAGTCCACTTCGGCCGCGTGGATCAGCCCGATCCAGCTCAGCGTCGCGCCGACCCCCGACGCGATCGCGGCCGCCAGGAATCGCTTGTCCAGCACGAAGGTGACGATCGCGCCGAGTACGAGTCCGGCGAGCACCGCCCCCGAGCCGAGCGTCTTCAACCCGTCGTAGACGACACCGGCCTGCCCGAGCGCCTCCGCGCCGACCTTCTCCGCCGAGGTGCCCGCCGCACTCAGCGCGTTGTCGATCTGCCCGACGGCCCATTCCGCGAGATTCGGCAGCAGCGCGGCGACCACGGCCACCGCGTGCAGTCGCGGCACCGCCTGGAATGCCTGGGCGCCGATCAACAGACCGATGTAGAGCAGGATCGGCACGATCGCGGGGATGGGCAGGATGGTGGCCAGTACTCCGAAAAGCCCGAGCAGGCACATCAATCCGATGACGACGCCGCTGGCCAGCGAGTATCCGCTGCGGCCGCCCGCGTCCTTCCAGCCGGGGTGGCCGATGTAGACCGCGGGCGGGAACGGGGAGCCGAATCCGGAGCCGATGATCGCGCCGAGGCCGTCGGCGAGCAGCACGCTGCGCAGGTTGTAGTTGTCGCCCGCCGCCGCGGCGCTCTCGACATTGCTCATGGCCTCGGTGAAGTTGTAGACGCCGAGCGGGATGGCCGTCGCCAGCAGCGGGGCGAGATTTCCCAGGCCGTCGAAGAGCAGGTCGAGGCGCAGATCGGGCAGACCGAGGGCGATGTCGGAGACGGCCTCGGACACGTCGGGCGCCGACATGTACCCGCCGATCCAGCCGATCGCGGTGCCGACCAGCAGCGCGACCAGCCCGACCGGGATATTGCCCGGCAGTTTGGCGTCGGTGAAGAAGCCGATGAGGATGATCGCCAGCACCGGCAGCCCGATCCAGGCGACCTCCCACATCTGCGCCGCCGGGCGCATGGCGATGAAGGTGATGGAGATACCCGCGAGCGTGCCGAGCATGGCCGCGCGCGGGGTGATCCGGCGGATGAACGGTCCGACGAACGCGCCGATCATCACGATGACGCCGATCATGAACGCCCACGCCAGGCCCGCCGACCAGGCTTGCAGCGGATCACCGGTCTTGAGGTAGATCGGCAGCATCACCACGAACACGACGATGAACATGTGCGGCACGCTCGGCCCGTACGGCAGCGCGGTGACCGTGGCCCGGTCCTCGCGCCTGGCGAGCCTGCGGGCCAACACCATGTAGTACAGATTGCCGAGCACAAGGGCGATGCCGAGCGCGGGCAGCACGGTGCCGAGCACGTCGCCGCTGGGGATCTTCACCACCGCGATGGACAGGGTGGTCAGGGTCAGGACGTTGACGAGGATGTTGAACGACAGGCCGAAGAAGGCGTTGGTGTCGCCGCGGGTCCACCACGGCAGGGACAGCGTCGGCTTGTCGGGAGCGGGGGCGGCGGTGGTGTGCACGGACATGGTCTTTCCTTATGCCGATCCGGTGGCGGAGGTCGCGGAGCCCGCGAGTCCGGCGGTGAGCGCGTCGAGGATCGCGGCCGAGTCGGCGACCCAGCCGAAGATCCCGCCCTGCGCGGCGATCATCTCCAGTCCGACGCGCTGGAATTCCGGGAAGTACGAGCCGACGCAGTCGGAGACGACGAGGCATTCGTAGCCGCGGTCGTTGGCCTCCCTGACCGTGGTGTGCACGCACACCTCGGTGGTGACCCCGGTGACGATCAGCGACCGGATGCCGCGCTCGGCCAGCACCTCGGCCAGTTCGGTGGCGTAGAAGGCGCCCTTGCCCGGTTTGTCGATCACCACCTCGCCCTCGATCGGGGCGAGTTCGTCGACGATGTCGTGGCCGTATTCGCCGCGCACGAGGATGCGTCCGAAACGTCCGGGATCGCCGATGCGCTGCGACGGGTTGCCGCGTTCGAGTTTCGCGGGCGGGCAATCCGACAGGTCGGGCAGATGTCCTTCGCGGGTGTGGATCACCGGCATGCCCGCCGCGCGGGTCGCCGCGATCAGCGCCGCCAGCGGTTCGATGACCGTGCGCAGCAGTGCGACGTCGTTGCCGAGACTTTCACCGAAGCCGCCCGGTAGCAGGAAATCGCGCTGCATGTCGATCACCAGCAGGGCGGTGGCGCCGGGATCGAAGGAGAAGGGGGCGGGCAGTGCCGGGATACGCTGCGCTTCGGTCATCGCTGTTCTTTCTGTACGAGCCGGACATCGGTCCGCGCCCCGGTCGGGCGCGGCTCGTCGAGGAGGCGGGCGGCCGCAGCGAGCACCGTGTCGTCGGCGAGCGCCGGTCCGAAGACCATCGCCGAGACCGGGCGGCCGTCCGCGGCCACGCCCATGGGCACCGCCACCGCGGTGAGATCGAGCAGATTGCCGAAATGGGTGTAGTGCCCGAGCACGGTGTTGGTGGCGATCGGGTCGGCGAGCACCTGGTCGACGGTGAAGGTGGTGCCGATGGTCGGGACGACGACGACGTCGACCTCCGACCACACCCTGGCCACGATCGCGCGCAGCTCCTGCAGCCGCTGCTGCGCCCGGAACACCGCGACCGCGTCGAATCGGTAACCGCCGGTGAGGATCTCGCGGATGACGGGCAGGATGGAGTCGGGGCGTTCGGCGAGGAAGTCGCCGAATTCGACCAGCCGTTCGGCCACCCACGGACCCTGGTACAGCAGTTCGCCCGCGTCCAGGAACGGGCGCAGCGAGACCGGGACGCGGTCGGCGCCGACACCACCGAGGCGCGCGCGGATCGCCAGGTGCGCGCGGCGGTAGACCTCGTCGCCGAAGAATTCCAGATCGGATTCCGGCGGCAGGCCGATCCGCAGGCGCGCGCCGTCGTAGCGCGGTCCGCGCGCCCGGCTCCACGGGTCGTCCGGGTCGGGGGCGGCGATGACCTCGAACACCCGGTCCAGGTCCTCGATCCGAGAGGCCATCAGGGTAAGACAGTCCAGGGACCGGCACGCGGGGACGAGTCCGACCGTGCTGATGAGCCCGCGCGAGGGCTTCCAGCCGACGATGCCGTTGAGCGCGGCGGGCACCCGGCCCGAGCCCGCGGTGTCGGTCGCGACGCAGAACGGCACCTGGCCCAGCGCCACCGCGAGCGCCGAACCCGAGCTCGAGCCGCCGCTGATGAGGTCGCCGCCGAAGACACTGCGCGGCACGGGGTACGGCGTGCGGGTGCCGTTGAGGCCGGTGGCGAACTGGTCGAGATTGGTCTTGCCGACGAACAGCGCGCCCGCGTCGAGCAGGCGGCGCACGGCGGGCGCGGTGTCGGTCGCGGTGTAGGCGTAGTCCGGGCAGGCCAGTGTGGTCGGCCAGCCTGCCACGTCGATGCTGTCTTTGACGCCGAACGGGACACCGTAGAGCGGTAGGGTGCGCGCGCCCGGTCTGCGTTCGATCTCGGCGGCGGCGGCGATCAGCCGCTCACGCGGCACCGGGGTGATCCACGTGCCGTCCGCGCCGCGCGCGGCGATGGCGTCGGCGACGCGCGCCGCGGTGCTCGTCGGTGCGCCGCTGCCGCTTTCGTGGGAGGCGAGGATCTCCGCGACGGTCGGCCCTGGGTTCAGCATCTGTCGATTGTCGACAGAATGTGTGAAGCCGGTGCTTACCGAATGTATCCGCTGTGTTAGCAGATGGCGCGGTCAGCAGATGTCGAGGGCGAGATAGGCGAGTTCGCCGTGGCGGCGCAGCGCGGCGCAGGCGACGGCGGGATCGTTGGTTTCCAGGGCCTCGAGGAGTTCGGTGTGGCGGCGCACACCATCCCGACGGTCGGCCACTCGCGCCTCCTCACGGAGGTTGCGGGCCATGGGCAGCTGCAGTTTCAGCAGGATCGGGGCGTAGGCGAGGTCGAGTTGCCGATTGCCCGCCAGCGCCACGATCTCGGCGTGGAATCTGCGGTGGGCGTCGTCGCGTTCCAGCGTCCACCCCTCGGCGTCGGCGGCGCGCATCTCCTCGAGCGCGGCGCGCACCGCCGCGAACGGATCACCTCCGGCGGGCAGCGGAAGGGCGCTCTCGATCGCATGCCGTTCCAGCACCCGCCGCAGCTCGAACAGTTGCAGGATGTCGGTGGCCGACCAGACCAGCACCCGGAACCCGCGCCGCGGCAGATGTTCGACCAAGCCTTCCTGCGCCAGCAGCCGCAGGGCCTCGCGCACGGGAGCCCTGCTGATCCCGAGTCGGGCGCACAGCGTCTCCTCCACGATGCGCTCCCCCGGTTCGAGCGCCCCGCTCAGCACCTCCGAACGCACATGCCGGGTGGCCATCTCGACCAGACTCGGCGGCAGAACAGTCGTATTCGTCCGCGGGGTCATGAGACGAGTGTACGAATCCTCGGCCGACACCGTCCGGGCCGTCGGATCGGTCACACCGGTCGGTTCCCTGTGTAGCATCACTAAGTGAGGGGGTGTTCCATTGGAGTAATCACGTTTGCCTGGCGATACAGCCAATGATGTGACTAAGTTTTCCCCTGAACTTTCGCAGGTGTGAACTCCGGCCAGAAGAAGGGACGTCGCCCATGGTGTCCGAACGGTCCGCGCCGGTGCGCGACCCGCGACACGCCGCCGACGCGGCGGCGGGACTCCTCGAATTGCCCTCGCACGAACCCGATTCCGAGCACGTGTGCCCGGAATTCCACGGGCCCGCAGAATTCCACCGGCCTGCGGAATCAGACGCCGTCCGGCCGGAGCCGACGATCACCGTCGCGGCGCCCGACCGGCCGAGGCCGGCGGCGACCGCCGCGACGGTCGCCTCCGATACCTATCACGTCCTGGCTCTGCGCGCACGGCACGCGGCGAACTCGGCCGAGACCGGCGCAGTCGGCGACCGCCCGACCGTGCTGCTGCTGGACGAACTCCGAAACCGTTGCGGCGCGGGCATCGTCGGTGACCTCGCGCTCGGCGCGGGCACGGTGCTCGTCCCCGCGACCGGCCTCGGCGACGCCGACCTCGACGCCGCGGTGGCCGCCGCGGGCCGCGCGACGGGACTCGCGGTGCTCGCGGCCGCCGTGCGCGCCGATCTCGCCGACCTGCGCACCGCCGACAAGCACGCGAACGAACTGCTCGAACTGGCCGATGCCCTCGGACGCGACGCGGGCACCTACCGGTTCGACGACCTCGCCCTCGAATACCAGCTGACCCGCCCCGGCTGGGCCCGCGACCGGCTCACCGCGTCCATCGCGCCGCTGCGCCCGGAACTGACCGCGACCCTCGACCAGTACCTGCGCCACAACGGCGACGCCGTCGCGACCGCGCGGGCGATGAACCTCCCGCACGTGTCGGTCACCGCGCACCTCGGCGACATCGCCCGGCTCACCGGCCTCGAGCCACTGGTGCCCGCCGACCTGTGGCGGCTGCATTCGGCGTTGATCGCGCGCACCGGATCCCGGCGCGGCGACGAGCGGGCTCACGCCGGATAGGACCTGATCTCGGTGGCCTTCACCGCCGCCCACAGGCGCTGCCCCGGCCGCAGCCGCAGGTCGGCGACGGTGGCCGGAGTGACATCGGCGAGCACGCCCGGCGCGCCGTCCAACCGCACCCGGGTGGTGTGCGCGTGCTGTTCGATGCCGGTCACGGTGACCGGCCAGGTGTTGCGCGGGCTGCCTTCGGGCCGGGATTCGAACAGTCCGACAGCGTGCGGCGCGAAAGCCACGTAGACGCCGCCGTGCGCCGGTTCGGCGACCGTCAGGGCGCCGCCGACGTCCAGGTCGACGGTGGTGGCGTTGGCCCGGCCGCGATAGAGGTTGAGCCCCATCAGGTCGGCCACGTAGTCCGAACGCGGGCGCGCCGCGATCTCGGCGGGCGGCCCCTGCTGCACGATCGCGCCGCGTTCGAGGATCACCAGGCGGTCCGCGAGCACCATGGCGTCGAGCGGATCGTGGGTGACCAGGATCGTGTAGCCGGGGAAATCCGCGAGATGCACGGACAGATCCGAGCGCACCTGCAGCCGGGTGCCCGCGTCCAGCGCCGCCAGCGGTTCGTCCAGCAACAGCACCTTCGGCTCGGTCACCAGCGCGCGCGCCAAGGCGACCCGCTGCGCCTGTCCGCCCGACAGCGCCCTCGGCCTGCGCCGCGCGCAGTCGGGCAGCCCAACCCGTTCCAGCCACCGCGCCGCCCGCTCGCGCGCCGCCGCGCGAGGCAGGCCGCGCGCTCGCAACCCGAACGCGACGTTCTCGAGCGCGGACAGGTGACCGAACAGCAGATAGTCCTGGAACACCACGCCGACCTCGCGGCGTTCGGCGGGCACGAACACCGAAGGCGGTGCGTCCCATACGGTTTCCTCGACGCGGAGCCTGCCGTCGGTCAACGCGAGCAGCCCCGCGACGGCGCGCAGGGCGGTGGACTTGCCCGCGCCGTTGGGCCCGAGCAGCGCGACCACCTCGCCGGGTTCGACGGTCAACTCGGCGTCGAGGGCGAAAGAGTCGCGGCGGAACCGCAATTCGGCCGTGAGCGTCACATCGCCCCTCGAATCCAGCGCTCCCGCAACGCGATCAGCACCGCCACCGACACCGCGAGCAAGACCAGGCTGAGCACGATCGCGTCCTGCGGATCGGTTTCCAACGCGAGATAGACCGCGAGCGGCATGGTGGTGGTCCGACCGGGAAAATTTCCCGCGAAGGTGATGGTCGCGCCGAATTCGCCGAGGGCGCGCGCCCAGCACAGCACACCGCCCGCGACCACGCCTGGCAGCACCGAGGGCAGCGTCACCCGGCGGAAGGTGTACCAGCGTCCGGCGCCGAGGGTCGCCGCCGCCTCCTCGAAGCGCGGATCCGACGAGCGCAGCGCCCCCTCGACCGAGATCACCAGGAACGGCATGGCCACGAACGCCTCGGCCACGATCACACCGGCGGTGGTGAACGGCAGCGAGACGCCGAACCATTCGTAGAGGTAGCGGCCGACGAGTCCGCGCCTGCCGAGCACGAGCAGCAGCGCCACGCCGCCGACCACCGGGGGCAGTACGAGCGGCACGGTCACCAGCGCGCGGATCAGCCCGGTGCCCGGCAGTTCGGCGCGAGCGAGCAGCCAGGCGAGCGGGATGCCCAACACCAGGCACAGCACCGTGGCCACACTCGCACACACAAGCGAAAGCCGCAGCGCGGCCCCGACTTCCGCGCTCAGCATACGCTCGGGCAGACTCGCCCACGGCGCCCGGACCAGCAGTCCGAGCAGCGGTACGAGCAGGAAGGCGAGCCCGCAGACGGCGGGCAGCATCAGTGCGAGCGGCCTGCGCCCGCGCACCGCCCGCCGTCGTGCGAGCCGGTTCACGGGATGTCGAATCCCGCCGCCGAGAACACCGCGTCGGCCTTGTCGGAGGCAACGAACGCCACGAACGCCGCCGCTGCCGCCGCGTTCGGGGCGTGCGCGAGCGGCGCGATCGGATAGTCGTTGACGGCCTTGGCCGACTCGGGGAACTCGATGCCGTCGACCTTGTCGCCCGCCGCCTTCACATCGGTGCGATACACCAGCGCCGCGTCCACCTCACCGAGGGTGACCTTCGTCAGCACCGCCTTCACGTCCTGCTCGCGGGTGTCGGGCTGCGGTGTGATCCCCGCCGTCTCGAACACCGTCTTCGCCGCCGCGCCGCACGGCACCTGCTCGGCGCACAGCGCGATCTTCGGTTCCGACTTGCCGAAATCGGCCAGCCCGGTGATCTTGCCGGGATTGCCCTTCGGCACCGCGATCTCGAGCCGGTTGCGCACGAACGTCACCGGCGCGACGGTCACCTCGCCCTTGTCCTTGACCTGGGTCATGTTCTTCGGGGCCGCCGAGGCGAACACGTCGGCGGGCGCGCCCTGATTGATCTGCTCGGCCAGCGCCGAACTCGCACCGAAGCTGAACACGACCTTCGCCCCCGGATGCGCGGCCTCGAACTGCTTGCCCAACTCGGTGAACGTCTCGGTCAGCGACGCCGCCGCGAATACCGTCACGGTGCCGCTCACCGCGGCGGTGTCGGCGGGCGCGGGATCGGTCTTGTCGTCGGAACCGCAGGCCGCTGTCACGGCCGCGGCGGCGAGCACGGCCGCGGCCGCCTTCGATGCGCGAATCATTCTCATCCTCATCAACTTTCCGGTATCTCCACCACGACGTGCGTGGACTTCACCGACGCGACAGCGACGCTGCCGACTTCCAGGCCGAGCTCGTCGACCGATTCCCGGCTCAGCAGCGACACCAGGCGGAACGGCCCGGCCTGCATCTCCACCTGGGCCATGACGGTGTCCTTGACCACCCTGGTGACGATGCCGCGCATGCGGTTGCGCGCCGAGGCCGCGATCGTGACGCCGGGCTCCGGCGCGTCCGCGTTGTCGCGCAGGAATTGGGCGAGCTCGCGACCGCTGATCCCCTTGCGCCCGCTGTCGAGCTGCACGGCGGCCAAGCGCCCTTGATCGATCCACCGACGCACCGTGTCGTCGCTGACACCGAGCAACGCGGCGGCTTCGCTGATCCGCAGATTCGACATGATCGACAGCATATTGCCGCATTCGCGGATCGCACAGTCGAACGGTCCGGGCCAGGGCGACACGCGTGGCAAATCGCGGGCAAGGGTGCGGTCCGGGACGGGCTGGGAGGGTTCACAAGCGCGGCGGCGTCGGGTTTCGGTGTGATCACGAAACCCGACAACTCGTCGATGTGGGCGACATATGCGACGTACGGTCGTCCGTGCAGACGCCGAGCGAAGGACAGGGAGGCCGTCGCGTATGTGGCCGCAGCACGACGATCAGCACGACGACGACACTCGGGGTGGCGACACTCGGGGTAGCGCCGGTATCCCCCGCGACGGCGACGCGGCGGCGGGTTCCATGCGCGACCGGTATCGGGACCCGGATTCGGTGCTCGGCGCCGCCCTCGGATTGGCGCTGGTCCTGGTCGACGCGGCGCACGCGGTCGAACTCGTCCCCACCCCGGGGCGCACTCCCGGCCAGGTCGCGAACTCCCTGCGACAACCGCCCGAACCGGAACTGTGATCCATCACATTCGATTTCGCGGACGGTTGACCAAAACCCAGAACCGCCCTACGGCGCGAGATGCCGGTCACAGCCGCGCGTTACCGTGATGTGCTTCGCCATACGCGGAGGCGGAAGGAGTACAGAATGACCACCGGCGGCTCGGCCTCCTCCGACCTCATCGTGTCGGGTCAACCTGTCAGCTCGTCGTTGAAGGACGTGCGAGCCGTGTCCCGAAAGATGGTGGGACACTTCCTGGAGAACGTCGTACCCTGCCGAACCCTACCCGGCGAGGCGCTCGACGGCGATGTCACGGCCATCACGCGCACCTGCCTGGAAATCGCGGTCAGCATGCTCGAGGGCGCCGACATCCCCGAGAAGACCCAGCAGTTGCGCAACGGCGCGGAAGGCTGGGCCCGCGAAGGCATCCCGATCGACACCATCCACCACGCGGTGCACGAGGGCTTCAAACTCGGCTTCGACCTCATCCTCGCCGACGCGGGTCCCGACGATTTCGAGAGCATCAAGGTGGTCGGCCGCCGACTGCTCGAGATCCTCGACATCATCACCTCGACCGTGTCCTACGCCTATGTCCGCGAGTTACGCACGGTGGCGGGCGAACACCACACCGCCGCGCACACGCTCACCTCCGCGCTGCTCGGCGGGCACGCCACCTCCACCATGGCCCGCGAATGCGGCATCGAGATCGCGCAGGCGTATTGCGTACTCGCCGTTGCCGTTCCGCCGCATCCCGAGGAACGCGACGCGCGCCTCGACGGCAAGGTGGTCGCGCGCCGCAAACTGCGCCGGATCCAGGCCGAACTCGTCAAGCGCTGCGGTGACAGCGTGCTCACCCTGCTCAGCGTCGACGGCGGCACCATCCTTTTGCCCTCTGGCCTGTTGAGTTCCGAGGCGCTGGACCACCTGATCGAGCAGTTGTCGCGCGCCGGACAGGTGCCGATCGCGGCCACCATGGTCGACACGCCGACCGCGCAGATCCCCGACGCCGCCGACCAGGCCCACGAACTGCTGGACATGGTGCAGCGGCTGAACTGTGTGCGCGGGCTCTACCGTTTCGACGACCTCGCCCTGGAATACCAGCTCACCCGCCCCGGCCCCGGCCTGGAACGCCTGCGCACGATCCTGGGACCGCTCGACGAGCACCCCGAGCTGTTCGAGACCCTGCAGCGGCACATCAGCAACAACCTCAACCGGCAGCGCACCGCCCGCGCCCTGCACGTGCACACCAACACCGTCGACTACCGGCTCAAGCGCATCGGCCAGCTCACCGGTTTCGACCCCTCCGAGGCATCGGGCCTGTGGTATCTGCGCGCCGCCATCATCGCCCGCAGCTACCAGCAGCCCGCGCAGCGCGCTTCAGCGCCCTCGGTGGCGCCGCCCGTCCGACCGTGACAGCGCCTGTGCCGCGCACCACTGCCTGACCTCGACACGCCCCTTGCGGTTTCCCGTTCCGATGGCGAAGCCGACCAGTCCGAGCCAGCTGCCGTCGGTGGTGCGCGCCCACGCGTAGAGCAGGCCGGGCACGCTGCCTGCCACATGCAGCCCGCCCGCCTTGACGCGCATGGTGACGGCCTCGGCACGGAAACTCGCGCCGTGCGTGGGGATGGCCATGCCGAGGTCGACGAGCACCGGCAGCGGCGGGTCGACGACCCGCCGGAGCGACGAGGAAAAGCCGTCGTTCCAGTACTCGAACATAATTTCGAATACTAATCGGTCTGTTTCGCGGCGGGAGCGAGACCCTCCGAAAACCACCGATACCGAGACGTCGATTCGTCGTGGAAAGGTCGTTCGCCGACGGAAATACCATTCTCCATCGCAAGAACACGGATACCATCGAGTGAGACGACGAGGCATCGAGAGCGGGCGTACATCACCGATCGCAGACCCATGCGCGGCAGGAAAGCGGAGCCTTGCAGGCAATCTTTCGGTAGAGTAGCGTTCTCATATAGCGGAAGTAAAATTCTTCCGTGGGGTGACTCGTGAACCGAGAGGATTCGTTGTGGGACGTGTTGCGGGCAAAGTCGCATTCATCACGGGCGCCGCGCGCGGTCAAGGGCGCAGCCATGCGCTGCGACTCGCCGAAGAAGGCGCCGACATCATCGCCGTAGACCTGTGCGAGAACATCGACACGATCGGCTACGCGCTGGCGACGCCGGAGGACCTCGAGGAGACCGCGGCGCTGGTCAAGAAGACCGGGCGGCGCGTCGTCACCGCCAAGGCCGACGTCCGTGACGTCAAGCAGCTGCGCACCGTCCTCGACAGCGCCGTCGCCGAGCTGGGCCGCCTCGACATCGTGGTCGCACAGGCGGGCATCGCGGGTATGAAGGGCGAGCCGCAGATCCAGGCCTGGTGCGACGTCATCGACACCAACCTCATCGGCACCATCAACGCCATCCAGGTGGCGCTGCCGCATCTCGACGCGGGCGCCTCCATCATCGCCACCGGCTCCACCGCCGCCCTCATGGACGTCGCCAAGGTCGACCAGCCGGGCAAGGACCTCGGCGGCATGGCCTACGTGCACTCCAAGCGCGCGCTGTCCAACTACGTCTACGACCTCGCCACCCACCTCGCGCCGCGCGGCATCCGCGCCAACGTCGTGCACCCGACGAACTGCAACACCCCGATGCTGCAGAGCGAACCCATGTACCGCTCCTTCCGCCCCGACCTCGAGCAGCCGACCCGCGCCGACGCGGAGCCCGCCTTCGGCGTGCAGCAGGCCATGCGGATTCCTTACATCGAGCCCGAGGACATCAGCAACGCCATCGTCTACCTGGCCTCCGACGAAGCTCGCTACGTCACCGGCCTGCAGCACCGCGTCGACGGCGGCGGCTACCTGAAGTGGTACGACAACCACATCTGATCACCCGCCGTGCGCCGTGCCGGTCATCGGCGCGGCGCGTCGGCGCGAGCCAGACGGATTCAGCGGCGGGCTCCCGGTTCACGTGGGGCGCCGTGACCAACAGAGGACATCATCGTGACCATTGACGACGCCGCCGATCTCGACCGCAAGACGAATCGGTACCACTTCGACCGGCACACCCCGGAATATCGACACCAGTTCCAGCAGATCACCGAAGAGATGCAGGCGAAATGCCCGGTGGCCTGGACCGACACCTACGACGGCCACTGGGTGGCCGCGGGCAGCAGCGCGGTGTTCGAACTCGCGCGCTGCCCCGCCGTCTCCAACGACCACGACCTGCGCAACGAGCGCCGCGGCTACAAGGGCATCTCCATCCCCTACGCCAAGCGCGTCTCCGTCGTGCGCGGCGGCATCCTGGAGATGGACGATCCCGAGCACCGCATCTACCGGCAGATCCTCAATCCGTTCCTCTCGCCCGCGGCGGTGAAGCGCTGGCAGCCGTTCATCGACGAAGTGGTGCGCGCGAGCCTGGACGAGAAGATCGAGTCCGGCAGCATCGATTTCGTCGACGACCTCGCCAATGTGGTGCCCGCCGTGCTTACCCTCGCCATGCTCGGCATCCCGATCGCGCAATGGTCGATGTACAGCGAGCCCGTGCACGCCGCGGTCTACACCCCCGAGGACTCCCCCGACGTGGCGCGTGTCGCGGAGATGCACCGGGCGATGGGCATCGATCTCCTGACCAACCTCAACGAGATCAAGCAGAACCCGCGTCCCGGACTGATCAACGCGCTCAACGAGATGCGCATCGACGGCGAGCCCGCGCCCGACCTCGAAGTGCTCGGCATGCTCGGCCTCATCATCGGCGGCGGCTTCGACACCACCACCGCGCTCACCGCGCACGCCCTGGAATGGCTGTCGGAGAATCCGGAACAGCGCGAAGTGCTCAGCCGTGAGCGCGAGACCCTGCTCGACTCGGCCACCGAGGAGTTCCTGCGCTACTACACCCCGGCGGCGGGCGACGGGCGCACCATCTCCGAGGACATCACGGTGGAGGGCACGAGTTTCAAGGAAGGCGAGCGACTGTGGCTGTCGTGGGCGATGGCCAACCGCGACCCGCAGGTATTCCACGACCCGAACGACCTCGTCCTCGACCGTAAGGGCAACCGGCACTTCAGCTTCGGCCTCGGCATCCACCGCTGCATCGGGTCCAATGTCGCGCGGACGGTCTTCAAGTCGATGGTCACCGCCGTCATGGACCGGATGCCGGACTTCCGCTGCGACCCGGAAGGCTCGGTGCACTACGACACGATCGGCGTCATCCAGGGCATGCGCAAGCTCCCCGCCACCTTCACCCCCGGCAAGCGCCTCGGCCCCGGACTCGACGAAACCCTCGAGATCCTGCAGAAGGTCATCGACGAGCAGGGCGTGGCCGCCTCGGTCACCGAGCACCCGGGCCCCGTCGTTATCCCCTCCTGATAGACAGGCCACCAAGACCGACCGCTGGGGGGGGCGCCGCCAAAACCGCGGCAGCGCCCCCCGGAGGCGGGCGCCCCGGGGGAC
>NZ_JADMLG010000003.1:375916-665933 GCF_015674855.1 Nocardia bovistercoris
TACACTGCCCACCACCCCCGCCGGCTGCGGCTCGCCGGTAAAGCGGGTCGCGCCGCAGCGGTCTTCGCGTCCCGAGGGTCGCACGCGTCACACGGCCGACGAGAATGACACTCTCTTTTACAGAGAGTTTGACTTACACTGAGTTCATGTCCGATATGTGGAGCGACCTACTCGCCTGCCTCGACCTGCGTGAAATCACCGACGAGGGCGACAACCGACCCGAAGACACCCTGGTCTACGAGGGGCTCAATCAGAAGCTCGAGTACCACCGTATCTTCGGCGGACAGATTCTGGGGCAGCTTCTCGTCGCCGCCCGCCTCGCCTGCCCGGACAAGGCGATCAAATCGCTGCACACCGTCTTCCCCAAGGAAGGCCGTTCCGATCAGCCGGTCCGCTACGAGGTCGTGCGCCGCCACGAGGGCCGGTCCTTCGCCACCCTCGCCATCACCGCGACACAGGGCGCCAACACCGTCGCCGCCGCGGTGGCCTCCACCCACGCCCCCGAAGCGGGCGAGGACCGGCAGAGCGTGGAGAAGATCGCCGACTCCCCCGCGCAGGCCACGGCCCGCGAATTCGGTCTGCTGCCCTGGGAGGTCCGCGCCGAAGCCGACCTCGACAGCTACGACGCGGGGCCGCCCGAGTACTCCTTCTGGATGCGCACGCCCGAGGTGGCGGAGAACCTCGCGCCGTCGGTGGCCGCCTACGCCACCGACCTCACCCTCATCGGCACCGCGCTGCGGCCGCTGGCCGGGGTGAGCCACGTCGACAACGGCAAAGCGTTCCTGTCGGCCGTCACCTCGCACACCCTGTGGTTCCACCGGCCGATCCGCACCGACCACTGGCTGCTGATGCGCCAGCACAGCCCGATCCTCGCGCACGGTCGCGCGTTCGGGCGCGGCGACATGCTCACCGAGGAAGGCGAACTCGTCGCCTCGTTCGCGCAGGAAGCGCTCGTGCGCTTCCCGTCCTGAAATCCCCGCTCGCACAAGTCGGGTCCGGCCGCGTTCGGCGGCCGGACCCGATGTGCGCGAATCCCCTTCGCGGAGCGGATCAGTCGCTCGCGGGCAGCGGCTTGGCCTCCTTGAGCGCCAGTTTCGTGGCGCCGACGCTCAGCGTGCCCGCACCGGCCTTGGTGACCAGCACCTCGGCGCCGCTGTCGTCGACGTAGCGCTTGCCCATGACATTGCCTTCGGCGAAATCGGATTCCGGAGCGCCACCGGACTTCTGCGCGTCGATCGGCACCATGGGGACACCGCCCGCGCGCAGGTCGTCCAGGCTCTCGGTGGCCTTCACGACGATGACCTCGGTGTCGCAGACCTGGCTGCGCATCCGGGAACCGTTCTTGATCATGATCTTCCTTTCCTGGGACGGCGGCTACTGGCCCGCCGCGCCGCCGACGGCGGCATCGAGGGCGAGTTCGTCGACGAGTACGCGCCGCAACACTTTTCCGGTCGGCGTGACCGGCAGTTCCGCGCGGAACACCACGCGGTCCGGCGTCCGCGAACCGCGCAGGCTGCCGCGCACGTGCGCGCGCAGCGCCTCGACATCGGGTTCGACGCCGGGCTCGGGCACCACCACCGCGACGATGATCTGCCCCCAGCTCGGATCCTCGACGCCGACCACCGCGACCTCGCGCACCGCGGGATGCTCGACGAGGACGTCCTCGATCTCGGCGGGGGCGATGTTCTCGCCGCCGCGGATGATGGTGTCGTCGGAGCGGCCGCCGATGAACAGGTAGCCCTCCGCGTCGAGCACCGCGACGTCGCGGGTGGGGAACCACCCGTCGGCGTCGAGCACCGAGCCGATACCGGAGTACTTGCCCGAGACCTGCGCGCCGCGCACGAACAGCTCACCCGGCTCGTCGGGTTCCACCTCCCGGCCCTGTTCGTCGCGGATCTGCACCTCGATGCCCGGTACCGGCCGCCCGACCGAACCGAGCCGCCGGACCACGGCCGGATCGGCGGAGGCGCGCGCGGCGCGATGGTCATCGGGGCCGAGCACCGCGATGGTGGAACTGGTTTCGGTGAGGCCGTAGGCGTTCACGAAGCCGACCTCGGGCAGCAGGTCGAGCGCGGTGCGCACCAGCGGCAGCGGCACCTTGGATCCGCCGTAGGCCAGGTTGCGCAGGGTCGGCAGCGTGGTTCCGGTGTCGCGCAGTTCGGTGACGATGCGGTCGAGCATGGTCGGCACCACCGTCGCGGTGGTCACGCGCTCCTGCGCGACCAGCCGGATCCACCGCGCGGCGTCGAAATTGCGCAGGTACACCATCTTGCGGCCCGCGTACAGATTCGACAGGGCGGCGCCGACGCCCGCCACGTGGTAGGGCGGCACGCAGATCAGCGCGACGTCGTCGGGCGCGGCGGATTCGAAGTCGACCGTGCCGGTGATGTAGCTGACCAGGTTGTTGTGCGAGAGTTCGACGGCCTTGGGCGCCGAGGTGGTTCCCGAGGTGAACAGCAGGATGGCCACCTCCTCCGGATCCGGCATCAGCGACACCGGGTCGGCCGTCGCGGCGGCGGCGACGAAATCCTCCGAACGCAGCAGCTTGCCGTCGAATCCGCCGGTGCTGTCCACGTAGTCGGCGTCGCAGATCAGCAGCGGATCCTCGAGGCGGTCGATCAGCTCGCGCAGTTTGGGCCCGCTGAGGCGGTAGTTCAGCGGGGCGAACGGCACGCCCGCGCGCGCCGCCGAGAAGATCAGCAGCGGCAGCAGCGCGCCGCCGGTGCCGACGTAGGCGACCGTGCGCGCGCCGGATGCCTGGATGACGCCCGCACCGCCCTCGGTCAGTGTGTTCAGTTCCCCCGCGGTCCACCGCACGTCGTCGGAGACGACCGCGACGCGGTCGGGGGCGCTCGACGCCGCCATGTCAAGCAACAACGAAATGCTCATGCACTCGCCTCTCAACGCGCACTTCGCCGTCGCCGGGTCGGACCGCCCGGCGACGCCGATTCGATGATATTGGCATTCTCTTCTCCGGAGAATAACATATGCACTCGCTGAGACCGGCTGACCGACGCCGCTGCGGATTCGATATCGTGCCAGTACAGCGAGGTGCGAACCCCTTCGGATCACCCCGCGGAAAGGGCCGGACGGCGCGTGATTCGAATACTCGAGGTGACGGCGTCACCGCACGACGGCGGCCTCGCCGAGGGCGATATCGAAACCACGGCGCCAGGACCGGTGATCGCCGTCGCCACCGCGGCCGAACTCGCCGACCAGCGCGCGGCGCACTGGCTCGAACACGCCACGCTGACCTTGTCGGAGGCCGAATCCGCCGACCGCCGCGTAGTGACCGTCGATTCCGTCGACGCCGCGATCGCCGACCTGGAACGGGTGTGCGGCCACTCCCCGATCTCCGCCGCCGTCTGCGACGACGTGCTGCGCGCGAACGCCGCCCACGCCGCCACCCGCGCGGGGCTGGTCACCGAGTCGCTGGCGTATTCGACCCTGCAGGCAGGGCCGGAGTTCGCGCGTTGGCTCGCCGAACGCGGCCCGGTCTCGATCGCGGCGGAGTCCGGGGACGCGGTGCTGCTCTCCCGCGTCGAGGACACCCTCGAGCTGCGGTTCAACCGCCCGCACCGGCACAACGCCTTCGACAACCGCACCCGTGTGGCGCTGCTCGAGGCGCTGACCGTGGCGCGCCTCGACCCGACAGTGCGCGCCATCCGGCTCTCGGGCGCGGGCGGCTCCTTCTGCAGCGGCGGCGACCTGGCCGAATTCGGCGGGTTCACCGATCCCGCGCATTCGCACCTGGCGCGCACCCGGTACAGCCCGGCGCTGGCGATCGACGCCATGACCCGCCGCCTCGGCCGCGACTGCCGCGCCCAGGTGCACGGCCGGGTGCTCGGCAGCGGGCTGGAGATGGCCGCGTTCTTCGGCTGGGTGCGCGCGCACCCGGACACCGCCTTCGCCCTGCCCGAACTCGGCCTCGGCCTCATTCCCGGCGCGGGCGGCACGGTGAGCGTCACCCGGCGGATGGGCCGGTGGCGCACCGCCTTCCTGATCATGAGCGGACGCACCGTCACCGCCACGACCGCGCTGGCATGGGGGCTGGTCGACGAGATCGGCGCGTGAACCCGTCGAATTCTCGTTCCGGACATCCGATCTCGGACACCATGTCCGCGAAGTGAATGTCGGATCTTCTCGACCAGACCCATTGATCCCGGTTAGACTCGGAATACTCCGAGGGAGTGCCGCAAATAGCATTCTCGCTGGCAGAGATGCTTTTCGAGCGGAGATTTCGACGGCTCACAAAAACGGCGTTCGCGCTCTATGATAATGTGATTCTCGTCAATGCCGACACGACGGACCCAGCCGCGGACCCGTGCGAACACAGAGACCGGACTCCGCGATCCGTCACGACGTCGAGGGACTCGACGATGAAGCATCTCACCGATGACGCTCTCGACCCTTCGGGAGCACCACCGGCCGAATCCGATTCGGCCACACTGACTCTCGCGTTGGAGGAGGCCGAAGCCGAAGCGGCCGCCGCCGAAGCGGAGGCCGCGGCGGCCCGCGCCCGAGCCCGCGCCGCCCGATTACGCAGACGTGCCGCGAGCACGAACGCCGCAGGTGCGAACACCGCCGCCGACGCGAGCACGACCGCCACCGTCGCGGATACGGCCGCCGACGCCGAGAACACGACCGGCGACGCGGCGGGCAGGTCCGCTACTGTCGCGGACACGACCGCCGATGCTGCCGCAGGGGCGATCGCCGAAGGCGCGGGCGCCGACACGGCGGCGACCGGTTCCGACAACGGCTCGTCCGGTTCGGCGAGCGAAACCGGCTCCGACGCCACGACCGGCGCGAAGACCGCCGCGGGCGCGAAGAACACAGCGGGCGCGAAGAACACAGCGGGCGCGAAGAACACAGCGGGCGCGAAGACGACGGCATCCGCGGTGACGCCGGATACCGCCGACCCGTCATCCGACGCCACAGACACCGCGCCGAGCGGGGACGACGAATCGCGGGACGGAACGGTGGTCCTCGTGAAGGACGCGCCCGAGTCCGACGCCGACGAGGCCGAATCCCCCGCGTCCCGGCGCGCCCGCCTCGTCGCGAGCATCCGCCGCACCGGCAGGGCGCGCGCGATCGCGGTCCTGACCGCCGTCGTCGTCATCCTCGCCTGCGCCGGATTCTGCGCGTATTCGGCGTTGAACCACCATCAGCTCGCCGAGAAGGATCGCAGGGCGGCCGAATTCACCGCCGCGGCGCGCCAGGGCGTGGTGGCGCTGACGACGCTGGACTTCAATCGCGCGCCCGAGGACGTGCAGCGCGTCCTCGACAACTCCACCGGATCCTTCCGCGAGGATTTCAACGGCCGCGCCCAGGATTTCACGAATGTGATCAAGCAGTCGCAGGTGGCGACCGAGGGCACGGTCAACGTCGCGGGGATCGAGTCGATGACCGACGACAGCGCCGTGGTGCTCGTCGCGGCGACCTCGCAGGTCACCAATTCGGCCGGGGCCAAACAGGAACCGCGCGCCTGGCGGCTGAGCGTGACCGTGACGCGCGTCGGCGACCAGATCAAGATGTCGAAGGTGGAGTTCGTCCCGTGATCGCACAACTGCTCCGTCGCCTGCGGGCGCATCCAGGTCTGGTGGTACTCGCGCTGGTCACCGCGGTCGCGGTGGCCGGTGCGGCGACCGTGTTCGTCCGGCAGTATCAGCCTGACCGGGCGCTCGACGACGCGGCGTCGCGTGCGGCGGTGTCGGCCGCCACCGATGGCACCGTCGCGCTGCTGTCCTATGCGCCCGACACCCTCGACCGTGATTTCACCTCAGCGAAGGAACGCCTCACCGGCGATTTCCTCGCCTACTATTCGCAGTTCACCCAGCAGATCGTGGCGCCCGCGGCGAAGGAGAAGTCGGTGCGGACGACCGCGGCCGTGGTGCGCGCGGCGGTGGCGGATCTGCGCGAGGATTCGGCGATCGTGCTGGTGTTCATCAACCAGACCACGGTGAGCAAGGACAAGCCCGATCCGGCGGTGACGGCGAGCAGCGTGCGGGTGACGCTGACCGATGTGGACGGGGACTGGCGGATCTCGGCCTTCGATCCGGTGTGACGATCCGCAAGCGAAGTTAGCCTACACTTAGTCATGCCCGATCTCTGGAGCGATCTGCTCAGCTGCCTCGACCTGCGCCTGCGGCCGACGAGCCCCGCCACGGGCGGGCCGCAGGCCGGGAAGCAACAAACCACCCGGCGCAGCACCATGACCGTCTTCGAGGCGCCGAATCAGCGGATCGAACACTACCGGCTCTTCGGCGGGCAACTGCTCGGCCAGTTCGTGATGGCCGCGGGCCGCGCCTGCCCGGGCAAGGTGGTGAAATCCCTGCACGTCCTGTTCGCCAACGAGGGCAAGAGCGACACGCCGGTCTACTACATCGCCCAGCGCCAGCAGGAGGGTCGCACCTACGCGGCGCTGACCATCACCGCGCGCCAGAAGCGCGACGTGATCGCCACGGCCACGGTCTCGATGCACGCTCCTGAACCGGGACGCGAACTCCAGGCGCCGGTCGCGATGCCCGAGTTGCCCGGCCCGGAATTCCGTAGGCCGATCGCGCTGATGCCGTGGGAGACCCGCTCGACCGAGGATCTCGACGCCACGCAGGCGAGTCCGCCGGATTACGAATTATGGATGCGCACACCGGAACCCGAGGCCGACGTACATGCCGCACTGGTCGCCTACGCGAGCGACCTGAGTCCGATCGGCACGGCGCTGCGGCCGGTGGAGGGCATCAGCCAGAACGACAACCCGGCGGCTTTCACCGCGGCCACCACCAGCCATTCGCTGTGGTTCCACCGCGCGCTGCGCACCGACGAATGGCTGCTGCTGCGCCACCACAGCCCGCTGCTGGCGCACGGCCGATGCTTCGCGCGCGGCGATGTGTTGACCGAGGACGGCACCCTGGTCGCCTCGTTCGCGCAGGAGGGTTTATTGCGCTTCCGCCCATCGTGAGCCGGATTGAGAATATAGTTCTCAGAATGAGAAAGCAGGAATCTCCGGAACGGCAACACTCCGCGCCGCCGGGGCGCGGGAGATGGGGTGTTCTCCGGTACAGTACAATCATGTTCTCTCCACATGACAGCGGGTCACGCGACGGCGGGTCGGTAGCCTCGTGACCAGCGCCAGTGAAGAACCAGCCTGGAAGCAGCGCGCGGTCGAGAGGTCCATCAGAACGGCGAAACTCCGCGCCGAGCAACGGGTTCAGCGGTTCCTCGATGCCGCTCAGGCGATCATCACCGAGAAGGGCACGACCGACTTCACCGTCCAAGAGGTGGTCGACCGGTCCAAGCAGTCGCTGCGCAGCTTCTACCTGCAATTCGACGGCAAGCACGAACTGCTGCTCGCCCTGTTCGAAGACGCGCTCAGTCGCGCGGCCGAACAGATCCGCGCCGCCGCCGCGGGCCAGAACGACCCCTTCGACCGGCTCGAGGTCGCGGTCCGCCTGCTGTTCGAACTGTGCCGCCCCGATCCCACCGCGCAGCGCCCGCTGTTCACCGACTTCGCGCCGCAGCTGCTCGTCACGCACCCGGCCCAGGTGAAGATCGCGCACGCGCCGCTGCTCGCCCTGCTCACCGAGCTGCTCGTCGAGACCGAGGCCGACGGCAAACTGCGTCCCAACATCAATACGCGCCGGATGGCCGCGATGGTGATGCAGACCGTCATGTTCACCGCCCAGTCCACCGGCGCCGAGGACGACGAGACGCCGAATCCGATCACCGCCGACGAGGTCTGGGACTTCTGCTCACTGGGATTCGCAGGCAAGCAGAAGCAGTAGAAAACGTTGACCGCGACGGCGTTTCGCCTTGACGGACCGGCCGTCGCGGCGCAAAATGTCTATTGACCGGACATTCTTATCCGGTAGGGGGATTCCGCGCGTGACGAGCCTCCCTCGAGGCATGTGCGGAATGCCGGATTCTCATGAGAATCTCATTCGCCAATACGGAGAATGCGCTTATCATGAGTCAGTAAGGACTTTTCCGAGTCGAATCCGCGATGCAGCGAGGCAGAACCGCCATGCCCGATCACACCGACGCCAACCGCTTCCCGCCGCCGCCCGCGCGCGCCCACGTCTCCGGATGGACGCCCCGGATGCTCACGCGCACAGACGATTCCGCACGTCGCACGACACCGCAGGCACAGCCGCACCGGGCGGATGAATCCGCCAGCGTCAGCGTCAGCGACGTACTCGACTACTTCGAGAAATGCCCCCAGTGCGGCTATCCCGCGCAGGCCACCGCGACGGTGCGCCGCTTCGACAACGGCCGCGTCGAGACCGCCGTCCACCCGTCCTGCGGACTGCCGTGCGGCTGGCACGGCGCCGTACAGGTCAGCACCCAGCAGCGCATGCGCGTCGACATCCCCGCCCCGAGCGCGCCCGCCGACGCCCGTCTCTGAACCACGCGCTCGCCACCTCAGCTACAGGTGAGCCCGCGCTCCAACAGCGCCCACGCCTGCGCGGCGACCCGCCGTTTGGACTGCACGTCCGTCTTGACCATGACCGCGGCCAGCATCGCCACGGCGATGAGCACGTCGGAGGCGGTGACATCGGGACGGATGGCGCCGCGCTGCCTCGGATCCTCGAGTTTGCGCCCGAGCAGGGTGATCAGCCGCAGCGACACCTCGAGCAGGCGCGGATCGTCGGTGCCGGTGGGATCGAACATCGCGATGAACGCCGCCGACGTGGTGAGCTGGTCGACGATCACCGCCAGCACGTCGTCAACGGTACTTCCGGTATCCCCGGCCACCGTCTCGACCTCGACGATGTTCTCCTCGAAGACCGCTAGCGCCAAGCTCTCCCTGGTCGGGAAATGCCGGTAGAGCACACCCTGGCCGACGCCCGCGGCGCGCGCGATGGAGCTCAGCGCCACCTCGAACCCGTTCTCGGCGAACACTTCCCGCGCCGCGCGAATGAGCGCGGCGCGATTGCCCGCCGCGGCTTTGGGACCGCGATTCGCTCGGCCTGAAGCTGTCACGAGAACGACGTTACCGCATTTGGGTCCGGTCACAAGACACGGTGTCCCGCCCTGTGCGTCAACACCATCGCGCACATCGCCCTTGACGATCGGTGTGTCCTGGAGCACACTAACCCCCACTACCGGACATAACAGTCCGGTAAATGGCGGTCCGCTGCCGCGACCCGGTGGCGCCCCCTGCATCGGCGCGGATTCCAGATGCACGCACGGCATCAAAGGCCAAAGCATCCCCGAACGCCGCAACAACAACGGTTCGCGGCCGTCTCGCGTCCCAGCGGTCGAGACAATGCGACGAAGGAGCAAGTATCGACCGCTGGGACGCGAGACCCAAAGGGCCGCGAACCCGCGGCGACGAAGTCGCCGCAAATAGACACAGCGACTGGTATCTCCGACCCGAAAGGCGCGCCCTCACCGTCGAGGGGCATCCATGAGATCTCTGCATTTCTCCCGCACCGGGCGCCTCGCGGTACTCGTCGCGGCCGCCGCTCTACTCCTGCCGACCGGGATCCTGTCCGCCCAGCCCGATCCTGGCGTCGTCCGTGAGATCACCGCGCTGAGTTCGGTCGCCGTCGGACGCGCGGCCTGCGGACCCGACTCCGATCCGGCCGCCGGCCCCGAAACCGGCCTGCAGGGCGACGTTCCGGCCGCCGATCGGGACAGCCGCCGCAGCGCGCAGGGCTACAGCTGCAATATGCGGATGCTCGGCAACTACCCCGGACTCGGCGGCGGGATCACCTCGACCACCTTCGACCACTGCGCCTACGTCGGCACCTTCTTCCCCGGCAATCTGCTCGGCGAGGCCCAAGGCGTGCAGGTCCTCGACGTCTCCGACCCCACCGCCCCGGTCCGCACGGCGGTGCTGAACGAACCCGCCATGCTCGCGGGCACCTGGGAGAGCTTGAAGGTCAACGAGAAACGACGCCTGCTCGTCGGCGCGGGCGCGCCGCTGCTGACCGGCGCGGGCCTGCTCTCGGTCTACGACATCTCCGACTGCGCGCACCCGCGCCTGCTCAATCCCGGACCCGGCACGAATCTCGCCATGCCGCTGCCCATCACCGCGCACGAAGGCGGGTTCTCCCCCGACGGCAACACCTACTGGAGTTCGGGCACCTCCCCCGGACTCGTCAGCGCGGTCGACCTCACCGATCCGACCGCCCCCAGAGTGATCTGGTACGGCCTGCCCGGACTGTCCATGCACGGATTCGGCATATCCCCCGACGGCAACACCATGTACCTGGCCAACAACTTCGGCGGCATGGTGGTCCTCGACATCTCCGCCGTGCAGCGCCGCGACCCGAATCCGCAGGTGCGCGAACTCTCACACACCACGTGGCTCGACGGCTGGGCCACCCAGCACCAGATCCCGGTCACCTACGACGGCGTGCCCTACGTGTTCTCCGTGCAGGAGGCGGGCGCGGGCGGAGTGAAGATCTTCGACGTCACCGACGGCGCCCACCCGCGTCTGACCAACACGATCAAACTCGAGATCAACCTGCCCGACAACCAGGACGTCGCACTGGCCTCGGCATCGGGCGGCTCGCTGTTCGGCTACGACGCCCACTACTGCGCCGCCGACCGTCCCGTCGATCCCACCGCGCTGGCCTGTGGCTGGACCTCATCGGGCATCCGCGTCTTCGATGTCTCCGATCCTCGCTCCATCCGCGAGATCGCCTACTTCAACCCGCCCGCGCGCACCGGGGAGAACTTCTCGCTCACCAACTCCCCGCACGCACTCGCCTCGCTCATCGGCCCGCCCGTCCTGGCCGCGCCGACCCTGATCCAGACCATGCTGCAGGGACAGTTCGACTTCTCGCAGGCGCTGAGCCCGCGGACCGGAATGCTCGCGGGCGGCGACATGTCCACCGACTGGTGCTTCTCGGCGCCGGACTGGCGCGGCAACGAATTGTGGACCACCTGCGCCGACAACGGATTCCTCGCCCTTCGTCTCTCGCCCTCGGTCTACACCCCGCCCGCCGACCAGCACTCGACGATCGGCTCATGACCCGCGCGCACTGGATCAGGTACGCCGCGTTCGCCGGGCTCGCGGTCCTGCTGCTGGTGATCGGCGCGGCCATGCGGCCGCTGGTGATCGCCGAGGAGCATCCCGAGCCCGCGCTCATGAGCGAACTCGAGATCGGGTTCACCCAGGACATGGTCGCCCACCACGGTCAGGCGCTGCTGATGGCGCAGCGCCTGGACGGCGCGGCGGACCCGACGGTGCGCGCGCTGGCCCAGCAGATCGCCGACTCCCAGCGCACCGAACTCGGCATGATGCTCGGCTGGCTGCGAATGGCGCACGCGGTCACCATCAATCCGCAGCCGATGGCGTGGATGCACGAGGAGCGACCGCACGCCCACGAGCACTCCGGCGCGACAACGGCCACCGCCGCGCCGACTGCGGCCGCGACCATGCCCGGCATGGCGACCATGGACGAACTCGACGCGCTGGCGGCCGCACGCGGCGTGGACGCGGAGGTCAGGTTCCTCCGGTTGATGCACCGGCACCACGCGGGCGGAATCCAGATGGCGCAGACCGCCGATCGCCTGCTCGCGAGCGGCATCGTGAAGCAGGCGGCGCGGGACATGTTCGACACCCAGACCCGCGAGGCCGGGCTGCTCGGCCTGCTGCTGACCCAGCGCGTGCCCGCCGACGCCCCGCGCTGAGGCGCCGCCGCCTCACCTCGACTCGGCGCGTCCGATCCTGGCGGCGGCCTGCGATTCGGCGGGGCGCGGCCACGGCCTGCCGTGGTATCGCTCGATGTCGGTGTTGAACCGCGCGAGATAGGCCGCGAACACGGCGACGTCCTCCGGGTCCCATTCGGTCAGGATGCCGTCGAGGTGCCCGACGTTCTGCGCGCGTTGGCTTTCCAACTGTCGCTCACCCTCCGCGGTGACCCGGAACTTTCGCGCCATGCCGCCGTGCGGGTCCGGAATCCGTTTCAGCAGACCGCTTCGGACCGTGGCCGCCGTCTGCCGGTTGACCGTGGAATCGTCGAGTCCGAGCGCTTCGCCGAGTTGGGCGATGGTCATCGGCCCTTCCATGTGCAGTCGGGACAGCAGGATGTAGACGCTGCGGTCGAGAACGCGTTCGGTGCGCTTGCGCGTGGCCAGGCTGTATCGGCCGAACAGCATGGTCTCGAACTCGATCGAGTCGACGGCCTTGTCCATTTCGGTCCCTTCCACCGCGTCGCAAGCCCTCGCGCACGGCTGCTCGCCACCACATATACCACGCGCTGTGCAGCGTCGATACGCGCCGCGTCGACATGCAGTATGCATCACACATATTGTGTGCATAATGCATATCGCATGTAGGGTGCACATTGTCGGTCACCGTCGCGAGGAGAGGTTCGTGCGCAGCCAAAGCCCCACCGTTCGGCCAAATGTGGTACTCGCCGTGCTGGCATCGGCGGGCATCGTCGCCGCGCTGATGCAGACACTGGTCGTGCCCCTGCTCGGTCAATTGCCCGACCTCTTGCACAGCACCGCCTCCACCACCACCTGGGTGGTCACCGCGACCCTGCTCGTCGGCGCCGTCGTCACCCCCGTCGCGGGCCGCCTCGGCGACATGTACGGCAAGCGGCCGATCCTGCTCGCCTCGATCGTGCCGCTGGTGCTCGGCTCCGTCGTCTGCGCCCTCGCGAGCTCGGTACTGCCGATGATCATCGGACGCGGCCTGCAAGGCATGGGCGTCGGCATCATTCCCTTGGGCATCAGCGCGATTCGCGACCTGGTCCCGCCGGAAAGACTCGGCTCGGCCATCGCGCTCATCAGCGCCTCACTCGGCATCGGCGGCGCGCTCGGCCTGCCCATCGCCGCCGCCGTCGTCGAGAACAGCGACTGGCGCGTGCTGTTCTGGGGTTCCGCGGTCCTGGCCGCCGCCGTGGGCGTCCTCATGTACCTGACACTGCCCGTCGTCCCCGCCGACGGACCGGCGGGCCGCTTCGACGCGCTCGGCGCCCTCGGACTCGGCGTCGCACTGGTCTGCCTGCTGCTCGCCGTCTCCAAGGGCGCGACCTGGGGCTGGACCAGCGCGACCATCCTCGGGCTCTTCGCCGCCGCCGTGGCCACCGCCCTGGTCTGGGGCCGCTGGGAACTGCGCCGCACCCACCCGCTGGTCGACCTGCGCGTCACCGCACGCCCCAGGGTCCTGCTGACCAACGCCACCTCCGTGGTCGTTGCCATGGCCATGTACGCGCAGTCGCTGATCATCCCGCAACTGCTCCAGCTGCCGAAGTCCACCGGCTACGGACTCGGCCAGTCCATGCTCGCCATGGGCCTGTGGATGGCGCCCGCCGGACTCACCATGATGGTGATATCTCCCTTCGGCGCCCGACTGTCCGCCGCGCGCGGCCCCAAGGTGACCCTCGGCGTCGGCTGCGTCGTCATCGCCGCGGGCTACGCGTCCTCGATGCCGCTCATGGGCAGCACCTGGGGGCTGCTCGCCGTGACCGTCCTCATCAACATCGGCGTCGGTTTCGCCTACGGCGCCATGCCCGCCCTCATCATGGGCGCCGTCCCGCACTCCGAAACCGCCGCCGCCAACAGCTTCAACACCTTGATGCGTGCGGTCGGCACCTCCATCTCGGCCGCCGTGGTCGGCGCGGTGCTCGCCCAGCTGAGCGTCACCGCCAACGGGCATCTCGTGCCCACCGAGAACGGATTCCGCATCGGTCTGCTCCTCGGCTGCGCGGTGGCGGCTCTCGGCGCGGCGCTGTCCGCGACCATCCCGGCCGACCGCCCCGGGCCTTCGGTACCGGATCCCGGTCCGGACTCCGCCTCCGACGACGTCGTCGGAGGCGGGACATACCCGACCGCCCCGGTGGCGGCATTCACTTCCGCTCCACCTGGAGTAGGACGCTGAAATCCCCCGCGGCGAACTCCTGCTGTTCCGGGTCGACACCCTCGAGCAATACCCCGACGAGAGCGGACGCTCCAGGCGGCAGCGAACAGTGCCACACCACCTTGTCCCGGTCGTGGCCGCAGCCTTCCAAGCGTCGGTGGATACCTGTGCCGTTCGCGGGGTGCAGCGGCACGATCAGAGCACCGCGCGGTGCGATGGAGCCGACATCGAAGACGAATTCGTCCGCGTCGGCGGTCGTGTCGGCCGAGGACGTGGCAGCAGTCGTGGCCACCGGGGACGTGGCCGAGGTCGGCGGTCGTGGTTCGGGCGCGGAACGCAGCACCACGACGGCGGCGACGACGATCAGGGCGAGACCTGCCGCCGCACCGATCAACAGGCGCTGGGACCGCGTATTCCCCACCGGCGAAGGAGTATTCGATCGTGAGCGGGTGGGCAGCGGGGCCGATGGCTTCCGGGTCGGGAGCACCGGCGCGGGAGTCGGCGGCACGGGAGTCGGCGGCACGGGAGTCGGCGGCGGCGCCACGGTCACCCGCGGGGAGGGGGGCTCCGGTCGGTGCGACACACCTCCCCCGGCCCACTCGTCGAGCAGTTGCCGAGCCGTCCTGGCGTGGTGCGCATCGGCCCGTCCCGTCTCCCGCAGGTCGACGATCGTCCTGGCGGCCACCATCGGATCGCCCTCCGGCGGACCGGGCAGGAAGATGATCTCCGGGGTGTGCGGTGCCCGACCGCTGTGCTCGATCTCGTAGGTGGAGAAGGTCCAGGCGCGTTCGACGCCGTTGTCCGCGAGGTAGGAGCCCGCGGCTTCGTGCAGTGCCAAGAGCACGGGCAGTTTCACCGGTTCCGGGCAGCCGACGACGCTGAGCGGCGCGGCGGGGTCCGACAGCAGGGCGGCCAGGACTTCGGCGCAGAGGCCGAGTTCGGCGATGGCGGCTCGTCGCACATCGGGGAGTCGGTCGGCGGCGGCGCGCAGCACCTCGTCGGCGTCCGCGAGGGGCAGGTACGTGGGCGTATGGAACGACCACGGACCGGCGCCGATGCCCACCGCGATGGACACCGGAAGATCGCCGATCAGCGCGTGGGAGTGGTTGCGCCCCATCGCGCCCGACGCGGTGCTGCGGTGCAACACCGCGGACTCGCCAGGACCGAACCGGAAGAAGGACAGCGCGGTCGGCGGCGGCGCGGTGGTGCCGTACTGCTTGAGCCGAAGGTGTCGTTCGAGCGCCGCCTCGTACCGGGCGACGGCCACCGGGTCGCCGAGCGAGTCGGCGAGCACCCCGACGCCGCGGCCGGGGCGCGGGCCGAAGCCGATCTGATGCAGGATGCTCACGGTCTGCCCACTTTCGCCGCTTCGGGACCGTCGATGACGCCCGCCATCGCCAGGATGGCGACCAGCGGTTCCAATACCCGCATCGGCTGGAATCCGCGCGGGAAGACCTGGATCCGGCGGGCGGCATCGACATTCGCGTCCCCGCCGCTGGCGGAGACCGCGTGCAGCGTGAACCTGGTGAACTCCTGGACGGGCGTGAGCGCGGCGGTCGCGCCGCGCGCGTGCAGGTAGGCGTAGATGTCGCGGCTCTCGGCCAGCATCGCCTCGGCGTCGGTACGCCCGCTCGGCGGCCGGTTCAGCCAGCGGTCCACCGGCGGGACGTAGCGCAGCCGGTCGGCCTTGGTCAGCGCCAGCGCCGCGGGCAGGTCCTTGGACCGCGACACCGCCCTGATCTTGGCGAGCGCGACCTGGAAGGCCCGGTTCTCGCTCTCGGTCGCGAATCCGCCGGTCGCGGGCGGATCTTCGACGGCGTGGGTGAAAAGCAGGGCGGGGCCGCCGATCAGGAAGCGGCTCGGGCCGCTGCCTCGGTCGTCGGCGTTGCGCAGGTCCTCCCCCGCGATGTCGAACAGGGTGACGACCCTGGCCGCGCCGTCGTGAATCCGGCGCAGCACCAGCATCTCCACATAGCCGCGCGCGCCGGGGTCGGTACTGTCCAGCGCCGCGCCGGATTCCAGCCGCTCGATCTGCTGTCCGCGAAATCTGGTGTGGCGACGCAGGTCGAGGCTCTGCACGCTCAGCCCGTAGGGCGCGAGGCCGCCCGCGTGCACGGCCTGCACCATGGCCGCGAGCAGATGGGTCTTGCCGGATTCCGGTGCGCCGATCATGGCGATCGGCAGCGGGTCGGCGTAGGAGCCGTAGGTGGCGGGCAGGAAGTGCGCGCCGACATCGTCGGAGGGGTTGGGGCACGGGCGGAATCCGCGCCTGCGCAGATCGGCCTGCTTGGCGGGCGCCAGCGCGGTCACGTCGATCTGCGCCGGGTCGCGCTGGTCGTCGCGGAACAGCCAGACCTGGCCGTCGTCCTCCCAGAGCACGGTGTCCCAGCAGTACGGACAGGTGACCGTCGGCGTCGCGGGCGTGCCCGAACCGTCGGCCCGGCCGGATCGCAGAATGGACCGGATCCGGGCGCGGCGATCGGCTTTCGCGTCGACCTTCGCGCCGCGGTGCTTGTCCACGCGAATCCTGTCGAACAGTTCCCGACCGGGCAGCAGGTCGAGTTCGGGGTCGCGATGGGCGATATCGCCGTGCACACCGAGGTCGGCGAGCATGTCGGTGGCGGTACGGCGGTGCTCGCCTCCGGTTTCACTGTGCCACAGCAGTTTCCGTACTTCAGGTGTGGCCGAGTCGACGCCCGCCGACGCCGCGATGACCAGCCCGGCGGCACGGATGTCGCCACCGGTGTCGCCGACGCGGGACAGGTGCGAATACTCGAAATCGCACAGCGTCGCGCAATCGCCGTCCCACCACAGGCTGGACAGCCCCACATTGTTGTGCACCACCCCCGCGGCGGCCGTGCACTGCACGGCGCGCAGCATGCCGGTCCACATCCGTTGCCGCGCTCCGCTGTCCAGTTCGCGCACCATCGCGGCGGCGGCCTCGCCGGGCGGCGCGGTGAGGATCACGAACGGTTCCGGCACGCTGACGTCGTATCCGACCAGGCGCGGCAGCCACCGCGGGTACCGCTGCGCCCCGAACACGAGGGCGAACCGGGTGAGCGCGCGGATCTCGTTGTCCAACAGAGCGAGCAGTTCGGGGCTGCGGTGCAGGCTCGGGACGTACTTGCCCAGGTACACGCGGCGGTGCTCGTCGAAGAGCAGCCGCGCGGCCAGCGCCCCCGACGAGACCTCGTCCCCCGTCACGAACGAGTACTCGCGCAGGTTGCCGGTCGCGTCGCGGCACCGCGTGACGGCCTGCTGTCCGGTCATGGGATTCTCCTTTCGATCTCGCGGCCGCCCGCGAGATCCGCGGCCGCGATCGGCTTTCCGTCGCGATAGACGCCGCAGTCGTCGAGCAGTCCGACGAGTTGTCCGACGGCGCCGCGGATCTCGACGAGTTCGCGCTGCATGGCTATGGTCACGGCGGCGGACCCGGGCCGCGCGGTCCCCGGTTGCAATGCCCGGCCGAGCCGGGCCGCGAGTTCGGTTCGCCGCCTGCCCAACCGGACCAGCGCGGCGAACGCGAACGGAGCGAGGTGGGTTCCGGCCACGAGCGCGCCGCCGGGAGCGGGCACGGCCGAGACCCGACACACCAGCGTGGTCACGTCAGCGCCGAAGGCGATGGGCGCGAGCCGTGGCATCGATGCCATCGGCGTGTGCGCGCTGCCCGCCACCGAATCGGCCTTGGTCACGATCAGCGCGAGCAGCGGCGGACGCAGGCCCTGCGCGCGGCGCATCGCCGTGGCGCGCAGCACCAGTCCGGTGATGACACTCAGGCGCAGATCGCCCACGATCCGCGCGGCGCCCGCCGCCGGGGACCACGCGGCGAGTACCGCACCGTCCACCGTCACCAGCACGATCTCGGCCTGCGCTAGGCAGGCGGTGAGGATCTCGGCCTGCATCGACTCCCCCGGCTCGTCCAGCAGGGCGCCACGGTGGTCGTCGACGCGGGCGGGAATGTCGGTCCCGTCGGGGAGGCCGAGCAGTATCGAGTGATCCGACGGGGCGGTATCGGGCGGCGGATAGGTGGCGGCACGACCGAGTTCCGCCCAGGCCGATCGGAGCCGGGCGTGGTCGGCGGGCCGCTCGGCGCGCAGCGTCGGCCCGCCGCCGCGCGCCCCGAACGCCGCCTGCGCCGCCACGAGGAAGGTGGTCTTCCCCGACCCGCGCGGCCCGAGCATCGCGGCCGCTACCGGCGGATCCCAGATATGCGGCGCCGCAGCCATTTCGATCGTCATCATCCGGTACCGCCGGACGTGGGATCCGGGTCGGCGCCGTCCACCCGCGCCCGCAGCGCGGCGAGGTCGCGCTCGCCGCGTTCGAGCCGGTCGCGCAGCATCGCTATCTCCCGTCGGCAGTCCGCGTACTGCTCGCGCAGTTCCGTCAGTTCCTGTTCCAGCTGTTCCAGGTCGCGGGCCGATGCCGTGCCGGGGATCAGACCGAGCCACCGGTTGCGCTGCCTCGCGGTCGACGCCGGTGCGGGCGGGGTCGGCACAGGTGTGGACGAAGCGGGTGCGGGCGGGGACGGCGCGGGCGGGCGGAACGGGACCACGGCGGCGGTGTCGGCCGAAGGCCGGTCGTCCGCATCGAGATCCAGACCGTCGACTTGCGCTTGCACGATCACCGTCGCGCTCAGATCCGCGACGGTGGCGTGCGTGCAGTGCGGAGCCTTCAGCGACTGCCGTGCCGACCAGCCGACGACGAGCAGGAACGGTTCGCGCGAGCGGGTTCCCGCCTGCCACAGCGTGTATCGCTCGGAGTCCGGGCGAAGTTCGGCGCGACCGGGCCGGTAGCGCAGCACCGCGCCGTCGAGCGCGGGCGCGTTCGACGACCAGCCGACCGGCTCCGCGACCGACTCGTGCGGCAAGCTCACATCGGAAGGCAATGCTTCCCAATCCATCCCGCACCACCGGGCGTAGGTGCCGCGTGCCCACTCGACGCGATGGCGCTCCCACTGGTCGAGGGTCGGCAGCGCCGCGGGCTGATCGAGGGTGTGCAGCCAGCCGACGAATGTGAACAGGGGCCTGCCGTTCTCGTCGGTGTGCATCTCGGAATCGAGATCGGCTGCCGCGCAGGCGACTCCGGTAAGCCACCAGCCGCGCGAGCGGCACAGCGTGAACCGGGGCCGTTCGAGATCGCGCCCGCCCGCGAAGACCGCGTAGACCGCCTCGCCGATCCAGCCCTCGCTGTCGAGCGCGGCGGGCAGCACCCGCCACCAGGTGTCGGCGCGCCGGGTTCTGCCCCACACCACGGGCAGCCACCCGGCCTGCTCACCAGGCGCCACGTGGCTCACCGCTGTCGTAGATCCGCAGGCCTGCGAGTTCGGCCTCCAAGGTGGCCGCCTGCGTACGCATGGCTTCCAGATTCGCCTTGTGAAGTTCGGCTTTCGCGACGATCTGGCGCTGTTCGGCGGAGAGTTCGCCCTTGCGCCCCGGACGGAAGAGCCCGCGCAGGCGCGTCTCCAACAGCCGGATCTCGTCCGCGTTGCGCTGCCGCTGCGCGGTCGCCGCCTCGAGGAACTGGTGTTCGGCGGCGATCGCGCTGCGCAGGTACTCGGTGAAGGTGAAGATGAACGGCGCTTTGAAGCTGCGGTCCATGCCGTCCTGACCACCCACCGCGTCCAGGGTGGTCGGATTCACCAGCGCTCTCGTATCCGGCGCGAACGCGACCCGAAGCAGCGTGCGCAGTTGCGCCTCCACCGCCTGCAAGGCGCCCGCGCGCGAGAGTCGCGTGGCCGCGACGAGCAGATCCTCCTTGGTGATCAGCACGACCAGCGACGGGAGCGGCCTGCCGAGCTGTCGCCGGGCGTGCACGGCCCGCATGATGTAGCCGTTGATGGTGCCGGTGCCGAGATCTTCCTGCAGCGCGGCGGGCCGGTCGGCGTCACCGTCCATCTTGGCCGACATCCAGGCGCCGAGTTTGGCCCCGTCGAGCACGATGTAGATGCTGTCGGACTGGGCGAGCCGCTCCTCGAGTGCGGCGGTGTCGGCGGCCTGGTTCCGGTCACTGAGCGCGCCGCCGCGGTAGTCGAGCCAGTCGACCTCCATGATCGTCCCGCTGAACCCCAGGTCGAGGACGAATTCGTAGAATTTGAGTCCCTTCATGTCGTTGGGCAGCGGGTAGCTGCCCGAGTCGAGCAGCTTGCGCCAGGCGCCGAGCAGATCGATGTGGTCGGCGCGCACGGGGGTGTGCACGAAGTAGCCGTCGACCCCGTTGGCCATCGCCCCGTACATGCCCATCAGGAAGCTCGTCTTGCCCGACCCGCCGGTGCCGAGCATGGTGACGGTGAGCTTGGGGATATCACGTCCGCCGTTCACAGCGCCGCCTCCGTGGTGAGCCGGATCGCGTCGCGCCGCAGCGCTTCGGCGTCGTCGCGGATGCGCGCCAGCGTCTCCTCCAGCCGCACGGCGCCGCCGCCGAACAGTTCGGGCCAGATGGCCACCCGGTGCGGCGTGCACAGTTCCCGGTATTCGGCCTCGATCCGGTTGGTTCGGATCACCTTGTCCACGAACAGATCCGCAGCGTGATACAGCACCGAACGGAGACCGCGCGCCTCCTCGGTCAGCCGCTTCTCCAGTGTGGTGAGCGCATATTCGATGCTCGCGCGCAGTTGCTCGCGCAGTTGCGTGGCGTCGCCGGGGATCGTGCGCGCCCGCGGCGCCGACCGGCCCGCGACCGGTGCGGCGGGCGCGGCGTCGGGTGTGAACATTCTGCGGGCCAACTCCTCTCGGCTTTCCGCCTCGCTTCGGGCGTCGTCCTCCTCGGGCGACTCCGCGTCGAATCCGATGCCGCGGATGATCGGCCTGCCGACCCGCAGCACGACATTGCCGTAGCCGGTGTCGAGGGTGCGCAGTTCCGCGAGCGCGGCCGCCAGCTTCGGCGCACCGTTGTCGGCGGCCACCCGTTCGAGATTCGCCAGGGTGTCCGGCGTGTCGGGATCGCCGACGAGGTGTTCGGACAGGTGCGTCCGCAACCGGGCGGCGATGTCGCGGTACAGCGGCGCCGTCGAGAGCCGCAGTGAGGCGCCGACGGGATGGAACGCTTCGCTGATCCGGTGCCGGGCGGTGCGGTAGTCGCGCTCGGGATTGCTCAGCGGGTCGACCTCCTTGCCCCTGGCGGCCTCGTTGGCCAGCCAACCCGGCAGCCACTCCTTGACCTGGCGCACCCCGTCCGCGATGGCGGCGCGCATCACCGGATCGGGTTCGCCGCGTTGCACTTCGGCCTCGTAGCGCTGCACCAGGGCGAGCAGGTCGTTGCCGAGGTCGATGCGCAATTCGTCGACCGCCTCGACGATCTGGAAGCGTTCGGTGTCGAGCAGGCGGCCCGCGTCCCGCGCCCGCTCGGTCAGCGCCGCGGCGTAACGCTCGATCCGGCCCGCGACCTCGCGCGCGAAGGCGAGCACCGCGCCCATGGCCGCGTGATCCATGGCCGCCAGGTCGGCGGCGAGGTGGTCGAGCAGCGGGAGCACCAGCTCGGCACGCACCTGGGCGGGATCCTGCGCGTTCACCCGGAAGATTCGAATATTACGATGCTCCAGCGCCTTACGCAGACCGGCATACGCCTCGTCCTGCTGCCGGTCCCGATCGGCGGCATCCCGGTCCTGCGGGTGGTGCTTGCGATTGAGCACCACGGCGAAGAAGTCGGCGAGAGCGACGCCGCTGCGGGCCCCCTCGGCGAGATTCACCACCTTGTGGTCGTCGGTGGTCATGAAACTGCTGTTGTCGTCCGGGAATTTGACCATCAGCATCAGATCGACGTCGTTGTGCAGTCTGGCGACGAAATGCCGGGCCACGTCGAGGCCGGCCTCGCCCGCGCCGGGCAGGTCGACCAAACCGATTCTGGCGTCGTTGATCTCGGGGAACTTGGTGGTGATCACCACCTCGCGCACCGCGTGGTAGGGGCGGTTGCGGTGTGCGTCCGCGGTTGTCGGATAGGCGACGTAGGGCAGCAGTTCCCGGATCAGGACGGTCATCTCACCCCGGTGGGTGAGCAGGTCGCGATAGCTCGGCAGCGATTCCTGCGCCTCGTGCACCTTCCAGAGATAGCTCTGGGTATCGATCTCGGCGTCGGTGAGGCTCTCCGGCGCCGGATACCGGCGGGCGGCGAACTCCTCGACGGTGCGCGGCGCGTTCCCGAGCTTCGCGGAATCGTGCAGCGGCTGGAGGTAGCCGTCGCGGAAGGACTCCCAGGTGTGCAGGCGCAGCACCGCTTCCGGCGCGCCCGACCCGTGCACGATGCGGCTCAGCGCGGCCGTGGTCGGGAGATCCTTCGAGGAAGGGATGACCGAGGTGTCGAGTCCGGTGACGGCGCGCAGCAGGGTGCTCTTGCCCGCCTTGGTCATGCCGACCACGCCGAGGTTCACCGTCTCGCGCTCCACCCGGCGGCGGATCACCTCGGCCCGGCGCCGCAGTTCCGCGAGATCGGCGGATACCGCGCGCACGTACCCCCTGCCGAATTCCCCGTCGAAGAACAACTGCCGTATCCCCTCGCGCGAGGCCGCGGCGATATCGCCGTCGACGGTCGCGCCGACGATCCGGTCGACCGCGTCCGCCAGGTCGGCGAAGCGACGTTCGAGATCATCGATCGAATCGCACAGCGCCACCACCTGCGAACGCCGCGAACGACGGCCGAGCAGCGCGGCGTCGATCCGCTTGCCGATCTCGCCGCGATCAGACATGTCGGGCTCCCGAATACTCGGGCCGGTACCGTGATTCGGCGAGCACAACGCGCCGAGGCGACGGCGGCCGACCGCCGGTGGCGAGTGCACCGCGTACCAAGAATTCCATTTGTTCTTCTTCCAGCTTCGCGTCGGTTCTATCGATCCGCTTCAGAAGTTACGATCGGTAGCTAGCCTCGGCCTTGGCGTGAGCTAGTCGCTTGCGGCACCGCTCGGCGCGGCGGGGTCGCAGACCGGATCGACATCGAATTGCACGGGGGAGCACGACTATTGCGATGACCGCGACACAGATACTCGTCCTCGGTCCTGTCCGGTTGCTGATCCACGGCAAGCCGGTCGACCTGCGTCCGCAGCAGGCGCAGACCCTCGCGGTGCTGACCGCTGTCGCGCCGGGACATCCCGTCGACACCGAGACTCTCGTCGAGGCGTTGTGGCCGCACCGGAATCGGGCGCCGGAATCCAAACCGAATCTGTACGCGGTCATCTCGAAGCTGCGCGAGCGGCTCGCACCGGGCGGGCTCACCATCGCGCAGCGGCACGGGTCCGGTTACGTACTCGCCCCGGCCGATTCGTCCCCGAGCCGCGGCGAGCAGCTCGAAATCGCCTCGGTCGTCGACCGTTTCCAGTTCCGCACGGCGGTCCGCTCGGCCGGGTGGCTGCTGCGCTCGCACCAGGTCTTCGCCGCGGCCGACCTGCTCGGCGCGACCGCCCCGCTGTGGCGCGGCGACCCGTTCGGCGTCGGCCGGTGGACCCCGCCCGACATCTGCGCGGCCACCGCCGACGAAATGCGGCAGGATCTGCGTGACCTGCTCGACCTGTGGGGCACCTGCGCGCTGCTGACCGGCGCCGCCGACCCGTTGCAGTGGCTCGACACCGAGTCCGCGCCGCGCGCCGAGGCCGAGCACATCGACAGCATCTGGCTGTCGCGGGTGCTCGGCGCGCTGAGCACCGGGCACCGCGCCGAAGCCACCGCGATGGTGGAGCGGCGCAGGGCATCTCGAGGCTACGACCCGTTCACCGTCGGCGCCGACATGCTGATCCAGGCACACGAGGCGGGCGGCGCCTACCAGCTGCGCGCGGCCCGCGCACCCGCCGAGTCGGCGGCCCCCGGCATCGAAGGGATCGCGGCACTGCCGTCGTCGAGCGCGAGTTTCACCGTCCTTCGCCCCGACGAGTACGACGTCGCCGCGGTGCGCGACGCCGCGACGAAGGCGGGCATCCGCTGCCTGGTCGTGCGCGCCGATGCCGAGAACGACTTCGAGACCTGGCGCGTGCTGTCGACCGACCTCGTCGTGGCCGCCCTGCGCGACCACATCACGTCGCTGCACTCGGACACCATCCGCGACGCCGCGAACGCGCTACTCGATTCGACCGAGGACCGTGCGGGGGATGTCGCCGAGCGGGTGCGTGCCCGTGCGCGCGACAGCGCCACGGTCGCGACGGCGGTCGCGGTGCGCGGACCGGTGTTGATCGTCATCGAGACGTCGACGCCGCCGGGTGCGGTGTTGCGCGGGTTGCTGGACCGGTTCGCCGAGCGGTTGCAGAACCGGCCGGTCGGCGTCGTGATCCTCGGTGCGTTCCCCGTCACGCGCGCCGTATCCGCCACCTCGGCGCCCGCGACGCCGGGGGCGGGCGCGCCGAAGTCGACCCCGGCGGCGCGGCACTGGCTCGCGGCCGCCGCCATCACCGCGGTCGAGGGGCGCGTCGATCCGGCGGTGGTCGCCGCCGTGGCCGACCTCGCCGCCGCCGACGCCGACACCGCGCAGGCGGCCGCGATCCGCGCGAGCGTGATCGAGAACCGCAACGGCGCACCACGATTCGTCTCCGGCGAGCACATCGACAAGGCGGTGGCCGAGCTGGCGACGACCCCGGACCTCGCCCGGCGGCTGCACCGGCGCGCCTTCCACCGGCTCTCGGACACTCCGGGCCACCCCGCCGCCACGCCGCGCCGCCTCGCCGAGCACGCGGCCGCCGCGCGAAACGAACTGCCCGACGAGACCATCGCCGAGGCGCTACTCGTGGCCGCCCGCGACGCCCGCGCCACCGGCGACGGCGAGACCGCACTGAACTGGGTCGACCAGGCTCTCGGCCTCACCCGCGACGAGGTCCGCCGATTCGAACTGACGCTGGTGCGCGGCGACGTCGCCCACGACCGCGCGGACATGACCGCGGCGGCGGCCGCCTACGAGCAGGCGGTGATCGAGGCGGGCACCTCGGTGACCAGGATCGCGACAGCCACGATCCGGTCGGCGCGGCGCTGGTCGAATCCGGGCCGCACCGACGATCAGTTGCTGCGCCGACTCGACCTCGCCAAGCACGCGCTGCAACCGACCATCACCCGCGACCCCGCGCACCGTCTGCTCTGGATGCAGGTCAACGCGCATATTGCGCACAAATCATCGATGGCGCTGTCGCCGGATGCCGCCGACCACAGCGGCGGTATTCGCCTGGCCCGTTCGCTCATCGAGATGCTGCGCCCCGACGACCCCGCCGAAGCGGTGTGCGACGTTCTCACCGAATGCCGGTGGGCACTCTACGATTTCGCGTCGCCCGACGAGATCCGCGCGCTGAGCCGCAGGCTGAGCGCGGCGGCCGAGCGCGGCGAGTCCCAGCATTTCCGCGGCGAGGCGCTGATCGCGACCGTCATCGATCAACTGCGCGTCGGCGAGCTCACGCACGCCGCGATCACCCACACCCGATTCCGCGAACACGTCGAGGCGCATCCGCACGGGATCATGCCGTGGCTGGTCATGACCCTGGACACCATGGCCGACTTGTGGTCGGGTCGGCTCGACAAGGCCGAGCGGCGACTGCTCGGCGACGCGGCGGACTTCCTGACCCGCGCCAACGGCCGCGCACCGCTGGATTCACTGCGCCAGACCCGGCTCGGGCAGCTGTTCTGGCTGCGCCGCGAACAGGGCGCGATGCACCGGCTCGCCGACGAGGGCGTCGGCGAGATGCTCGCCGATCGCGAATTCTTCCCGATCTGGGTGGCCGCGGGCGCGCTGGCGAGCGCGGAGACCGGCCGGACCGCGGCGGCCATGGACGCCCTGCGCGTCCTCACCACCCGCACCGACGGGCTCGCCGCACTGCCACCGCACGGCTGGTCGGTCACGGTGCTCATGTTGATCGCCGAGACCCTCGCCACCCTGCACCGCGGTGCGGTCGACACCGCCGACCTGCTCGAACTCGCCCGCCTGACCGATGCGGCGCTGGCGCCGCACGCGAGCGAAGTCGTGCTCAGCGGCTGGCCGACCGTCCTGCTCGGACCGGTCGGGCGCGCCCGCACCTGGCTGGCGTTGATCACCGGCGACAATGACGCGGCGTTGCGGCACCTGGCCGACAGCGCGCGCGTGGTCGGCCGCGAGCCCGCGCAATTGGCGTGGCACCGCTATCAACACGCCCGCGTGCTGCTCGCCGCAGGCGACGCACCGGACGGACATCCGAGGCGCCTGTTGCAGCAAGCGCGCGCCACAGCCGAAGAGCACGGCTTCGTGGCGCTGATCGCGGCGATCGACCTCGTCGACACCGCCGACCCGAAGCGACCCGACGCCGCCGAGGACGCGCCCGAGGACAACGGCCGACGCGGGCGGCCCGGCGTGGGTCGCGACGGCGACAAGGCCGAGATGCTGCGCGCGGAATTCGTCCGCACGCTGCGCCAGGCCATCGCCGCGGCCGAGCGCCGAACGGGCAACAGCCCCAAGCGCACCGAACTGGCGCGCCGCCTCGGCATCTCCACCGCGAGCCTGTACGCCTACCTCAAGGGCACCACCCTGCCGCGCACCGAGGTCTTCGACCGGATGATGTTCGAACTCGGCATCGAGGGCAGGACCATGGGCCGGCTACACGATCTGCGCGACGCGGTCGACATCGCCAAGCAGGCCGACACGGCCGCGACGCCGATCCCCTCGGCCAACGGCGGCCGACCGGTCAGCGACCTTCCCAGGGACACCGCGGTCCTGCTGGGACGCGAGGCCGAACTCGAGGCCGTGGCGACGGCGTTGCGCGATCCGGCGCGCGGCGTCTGCGTAGTGTGCGGCCCCGGCGGAGTCGGCAAGACCGCGTTGGCGATTCGCAGCGCGTACCGCCTCGGGCCGGAATTCCCCGACGGGGCGCTCTATTTCGACCTGCACGGCTTCGCGGCGAAGCCGGTCACCACCGCCGAGGCGCTCACCCGCCTGCTGCACCGGCTCGGGGTGCCGTCCTCCGCGATTCCGGCGCACTCCGACGACCGGTCCGGTCTGCTGCGGGAGGTGCTGCGCGAACGGCACATGCTGCTGGTACTCGACAACGCCGCCGACACCGCCCATGTGCTGTCGCTGCTGCCCGGCGCGGGGGCATGCCGGGTGGTGGTCACCAGCCGCAGCACGCTCAGCGGCCTCGAGGACGCCGTCCGGGTCCGCGTCCGTCCGCTGCCGTCCGACACCTCCGTGGCGCTGCTGCGCGAATTGATGGCGGGCACAACAGGAATCGACGAATCCGAGCTCACCGCGCTCGCCCACCGCTGCGGCGGCCTGCCGTTGGCGCTGCGGATCGCGGCATCGCGGTTGCGCGAGGATCCGGCGGCGCCGCACGAACTGCTCGGCGCGGGCGAACGCGCCGACCTCGCCGTATTCGACGACCACGAACGGAATCTCGCCTCGGTGTTCGCCGCGTCCGTGCGCCACCTCACCGAACCCGCCGCGTCGAGTTTCACCATGCTCGGACTGCACGACGGCCCCGATTTCGACCACGAGACGGTCGCGGCGCTCACCGCGTCCGACCGGCACGCCGCGCGGACCGCGCTGCGCGCGCTGGCCGACGCGCATCTGATCGAGCAGACCCAGGTCGCGGGCCGCTACCGGTTCCACGACCTCGTCGGCGAATTCGCCAGGGGGCTGGCCGCGCGAACGGTGGACGCCGAGCGTCGCGACGCGGCGATCCTGCGCTCGGTCGACCACCATCTCGGCCTCGCCGACGCCGTGGATCGCGCACTGACCCCGTACCGGCATCGCGTGGGGATGCACCCCGAACGGACGGGCGCCCAGCGCAAGCTCACCTACGACGAGGCGATGGCGCGCATGTCGGCCGAACTCGACAACATGGTCGCCGTGCTGCGCCGCGCGCACGAGTCCGGCCTCGACGAGCGCTGCTGGCAACTCGCCTTCGCCCTGCGCGAGTTCTGCTTCATCGTCGACGCGCTCGACCCGTGGCTGCACACCCACCGGCTCGCGCTGGCATCCACACTGCGGGCGCGGGTTTCGCGTGCCGAGGCGGTCACCCGCAACAATCTCGGACTCGCGCTGCTGGTGTCCGGCGATATCGACGCGGCCGAGGGGATGTATCGGCAGGCGCTCGCGATCTACCGCGCCACCGGCGACCGCCACGGCGAACACATCACCGTGGCGCACCGCGCCTGGGTCCACGAGCAGCGCGGCGACCTGGAGCGCGCGCTGCGCGACAGCACCGCCGCCCTGCGCTTCATCGCCGACGGCGATTCGCCGCGCCACCACGCGATCCTGCTGCGTGACACCGCGCGCCTCGAGATCGCGCTGCACCGCTACGCGGACGCGATACCGAAACTCGAGGAGGCGCTGCACATGTTCGCGATGCTCGAACTCACCGTCGACACCGCGACCGCGCACCTCTACACCGGCACCGCCCGCCTGCGCCTCGGCGATATCGACGGTGCGCGAACGGCATTCACCGCGGCCGCCGCCGCGGCGCGGCACGCGGGCAGCGTCTACGAGCAGGCCCGCGCGAACGATGGCCTCGGCGAGACCGCGTACGCGGGCGGCGATCACGCGCTGGCGCGGCATCACTGGCAGCTGGCCCTGATCGGATTCACCAGGGTGCGCCGCGACGACGACCGCGCGCGCGTGCTGCGCAGGCTGGACGGCGCCCCCTGATTTCGGGCTCGCCCGCGCTCCGAATCGCCTGGCTCCCGGTGTTTCCAGAAAATTCCAGCGACGCCGCGGCAGCGGACCACCGGGTGGTCTAGTTCCCCGTGTCGGCACGACGCCGACGCAGGGAAGCGAGGTGGATGTGATGGACGCAGGCAACCGCTCCGTCGCGAACACGGGAGACCGCGATGAGTGACGCCGAGGTGGAACGGTTCCTGAGCGACCAGGCGCGCGGACACCGGGCGGCGGACCGGCACCTGTTCTTCGACCCGGCGACCGGCAGGCTCATCGCCGCGGAACATCCCGGCGCCGACGCGATCATCGCCGATCAGACCGCCGAGGACGGCTATTTCACGACGCCGAGGCCGCGGTGAGCGCGCGCCCCAGGGTGTTCGTCTACCGCGAACAGATCGAGGAGCTGCTGCGGGCGCGGGGCCGCGAGGCGGAGATCCGCGTGCCCGCCGCCGCTCGGGAACTCGACGGCGGCGAGGTGTTCCACGTATCCGCCGCCGACGGCCCGAACATCCACTCCGCCGGTTCGCCGCGGCGCGCGACCATCGTCGTGCGCGGCCTGATCGACACCGCGGGCGGCGATCAGGACCTGCGCGCGGACACCGACATCCTGGTCGTCCTGCGGGAGCGGGACTCCGAGCCGATCGCGAAAGCCTATATCGCGCAGGGCGACAACTGGATTCCCGCCGACGTGACACCGGTCCCGATGCGCGGCGAGTCCGCCGCGCGATCGTCCGGGCTGCTCGAATCCACGGTCCTGGCCGCGAAATCGGCGGCGGTGGTCGGGATCGGCAGCGGCGGGTCGACGATCGCCGTCGCACTGGCCCAGGCCGGTGTCGGGCGACTCGTACTCGTCGACCGCGACCGGCTCGAGATCGGCAACATCTCCCGCCACGCCTGCGGATTCGGCGACCTCGGCAGGCGCAAGGGCGCGGCCGTCGCCGACCTGCTGCGCGGCAAGAATCCCGCCGTCGACGTCGCGGTCCACGATATCGATGTCGTGCGCGACTCCGCGGCGCTGAGCCGGGCGCTGGAAGGCGTCGACCTCGTCATCGGCGCCACCGACAGCGACGCGAGCCGATTCGTGGTGAATCAGGTCGGCCTCGACCTGTCGATCACCGCCCTCTACGGCAGGGTGCTCACCGCGGCGGTCGGCGGGGACGTCGTCCGGGTGCGGCCCGGCGTCGGCCCGTGCCTTGCCTGCGTCTACACCGAGCGATTCCTCGTGTCCCGGCCTCGCGAATACTCGAATTCCGCCGAGGCAGCGGAAGTCTCGCCCGCCTACGCGACCGACGCCGACCGCGCGTGCGTGCAGGTCGGGCTGGCCTCCGACATCGCGCCGATCGCGCAGCTGATCACCAAACTCGCACTCCTCGAACTGTCGCGCGGCGGTGGCGGGCATCTGGAAGCGCTCGACGAGGACCTGCTCTCGGACTTCTACGTCTGGGCCAATCGGAGGGAAGGCATGTACGAAGGCTGGCAAAGGATGGGATTCTCCTACGACAAGCCGTCGATTCTGCGCTGGTACGGAGCCGAACTCGAGCGCCGCCACGACTGCGCTGCCTGCGGGGCGAGTTCCGCGCGCACCACCGGATTCTTCGGCGGCGCACGATGACTCGATCCGACCGCGACTTCACGGTGCTCATCCACCAGCGCGAGCTGGACCATCTCGCCGGGTGGGTGCTCGAATCCCCCGCCACCGAAACCGGCGGGACACTCTTCGGATTCTGGACCCACAGCGGGTCGCCCGCCGCGCACCTGGTGCTCGGCCCAGGGCCGGGCGCGCGCCGCGAGACCACCGCCTTCTTCCAGGACCGGACATTCGTGCTCGAGCGCGGCCATTTCGTCGGCCGACGCTACGGGCTGCAACACATCGGCGACTGGCATTCCCATCACGCGCTCGGCCCTGGCGCCCCGAGCGACGGTGACGCGCGCACCGCACGAAACGTGTTCGAGCACACCGGTTTCACGCGATTCCTGCTGCTGATCGCGACCACCCACGACGAAGGCGACGCCGTGCCGGTCGCCCACGGGCGAACACAGGACAGCACCGTGCGAGTCGGCGCCTTCCTGTTCGAACGCGGCGCGGCCGACTACCGGACCGGCCGGTGGGCGGTGCTGCCCGGCGAGTCGCCGACCGCGACCGCCGCGCGGCGCAGTCGCCTGATCTGCGGCGCGCACCGGCCGCTGCGGCGCTGGCACGTCCCGCGCGCGGCACGGGCCGAAGCGGGTCCGACCCCCCTGCCCGCGGGCAGCGGCTGGTACGCGACCGCCCGCGGGCAGGCATTCCTGCGTGCCATCGACACCGCGTGCCGCGCCGCATTCGACGGCTGCACGATGGTCCTCGACACCGACACCGGCGAACTCACCTACCGCGTCCGCGCCGACCGCGCCCGCGCGAGCCTCGTATTCCCCTCGGACTTCCCGCATTCACCGGCCAGGATCCTCTGGCGCGAGGACCACCGCGTCGAACAAGTCGAGGCCGGGGGCGAGGATCCCGCCGCGATCTTCGACAGCCTGTCGACGCTCATGGGGCGCCGGTCGGCGCGCCACGAACGAACCGACGACGAGGGGGAAGCACGATGAACTGGAGTGCGGCGCAGCAGATCCGGCTCGACACCGAACGAACCATCCTCGCGCGCTACTTCCCCCAGCTGGAATGGCACGACCCGACCGATCCGGACCGCACCCACGTGCAAGGCGAGATCGCGGCCAACTCGGGCGCCAGTTACGCACTGCGCCTCGATATTCCGGCGACCTATCCGGCCACCTGCCCCGCCATGGTGGTGCCGCGACCGGCGCCGCTGCGCGACCACGACGGCAGGCCGCTGACCGAACCCGACCGGACCATGCACACGCTGGCCGCGCTCGACGACGCGACCCGGATATCACACTGCCACCCGGCCCGCTGGGTGCCGAGCAACACCCTGTACCTGGTCGCCCTCAAGGGTCGGATCTGGTTGGAAGCCTACGAAACCCACCTGCGCACCGGCGAACCCATCGAAACCTACCTGCGCCGCATTCCGTGGCCGGGTGCTCACCCCGCCCGGCCGACCGGGCGGCCACACGAAGGAGAAGGAATATGACGACGACGGTACTGCCGAAGGTTCTCCTCGGCGTTTCTCTGATCGCGGCGCTGGTGACCACCGCCGCGCCGAGCCACGCGGAAGCGCCGAAGAGCTGCCACGTCACCAAGGTCGTGGAATTCGAGCAGAAGGAGGGAAAGCCGCAGTGGGAGAGCGGCAACCGCAATCGCTTCGCCAACGGACGCTGGTCCTTCGACAGTGACGGCACCTTCTCCTACACCACCACCGATGTCCGCGACGACATCTATCCGCTGCACGGGAAGTACACCGTCAGCGGCGACACCCTCCGCTTCTCGGCGCACGGCTCGTCGGTGATCGGCGCGAGCAGCAGCTTCGTGGAACTGGAGGGCAAGATCGATCTCGGCGCGAAGCCTGCGAAGGCGCAATCCTATGTCGCCAGCGGCGCCGGATACGGCGCCGTGGTCAACAACCAGAAGTTCGGCGCGACCGCCAGCGCACTGTACGGCGGCACCGCCGAGTTGTCCTGCAGCTGACGGCATCTCGCGGGCGCTCGCCGTCTCCGAGGCGGGCGCCCGCGGCCCAGCTGCGCTCGAATCACCGCGCCACATCCGAACGAGGCCGACACCGTGGACCGCATGACCACTCTCCCACCGCTGATCCGGGACGCGCGCGAAGCCGTCGCGACCACCCCCGACGACCACCCGCTGCGCTCGGTCGCGCTCGGACAGCTCGCGCTGTTGCTGCGCCAATGGTTCGAGTGCACCAACGACACCGCCGCGCTGCGCGAATCCGCCGAGGTGAACCGCGCGGCCTGCGCGGCGCTCGCCGAGGACGACCCGTATCTGCCCGCCTACCTCAACTCGCTCGGCGTCTCGCTGAACCTGATATTCCACGCGACGGGCGAGATCGCGGCGCTGCGCGAATCGGTGACGGTGGCCGAGCGGGCGGTGGCCCGACTCGGGCCGCGCGACGTCCGCAAGGGGGACTACCTGACCGGCCTGGCACTGGCGATGAACGCGCTGGTGTGGTGGTCGCGGCGGCACGGCGTCGCGGTGGACATCGCGGGTCCGGACACCGAGACGATGCTCGCGGCCGCCCGCGCGGCGGTGGCCGAAGCTCCGGTGGGCAGCGCGGACCGGCGCACCACGCTGTCCGCGCTCGGACTGATCCTGCTCGTGTCCTTCGTCCGGACCGGCGACACGGCCATGATCGAGGAGGCCGTGCCCACCTGCCGCGCGGCGGTCGAGCTCGGCGACATCGGCTCCGAGCCGTGGCTGATCGACGTCGAAGCGCTGTGCATGGCCTTGCAGGGTCAGTTCATGGTCAACGGGCGGCCGGAAATCCTCGACGAGGCGCTCGAATTCGCCCGGAGTTCCGCCTACGGATTGCCCGAATCGGCGTGGCAGCGGCCGGGATCGCTGTCGCTGCTCGCCGATCTGCTCATCACCGCGCACCGGTACACCGGTGAACGCACACTCCTGCGCGAGGCCGTCGCGGCCGCGCGCGGCGCCGTCGCGGCGATGCCCGCCGACCCCGGCGCCGAGCTGTGGCGATCGCTCGGCACCACCCTGTGCGAGCTGTTCGAAACCGGCGCCGATCCCGAACTCCTCGCCGATGGGATCGCCGCGTGCCGGGCGGCCGTGGCCGCGATGCCCGTCGACAATCTCGGCTTCGCCAGGTGCGCCGGTGATCTCGGCATCGCGCTGCGCCTGTCCTTCGAGCTGACCGGAGACCTCGAAGCCCTGCGCGAGGCGATCGCTGTCGGTCGGGCCGCCCTCGCCGCCGCGCCCGAGGACAGCCCGGATCATCCCCGGCATCAGTCCCACCTCGCCCGCGCGCTCGAGTGCCTGACCCGTGCCACCGTCGACGCCGACCGCGACCACGTCGACCGCGACGGCCACCCCGCCGTCGACCACGACCCCGACAGCCACCACGACCGCAACGGCCACCACGACAACGACCGCGACGGCGACGGCCACCACGACAACGACCCCGACCGCGACGGCCACCACGACAACGACCCCGACCGCGACCGCCACCACGACCACGACCACGACCGCGACCGCCACCACGACCGCGACCGAGTCCGTGACCGCGACGGCGACGGCGACGGCGACGGCGACGGCGACGGCGACGGCGACGGCGACGGCGACGAAGCGTTGCGGCTGCATCGACTCGCCGCCCACGCGAGACCACGCGATCACTCCGACCGCGCGGAATACCTGAACCAACTCGCCATGGCGCTCGAATCGCGACTGCCCGAGGACTCCTCGGTCCTCCCCGAATTGCGCGCGATCTCGACCGAAGTGGGAGGGTCGGAGTCGGCCGCCATACCCGAGCGCGTAATCGCCCTTCGTCGCTTGGCGGCGGTCGAATCACGATGGGCGGCAAGCCCGGACGCCGCGCTGACGGCTTTGACTGCGGCCGTCGACCTGCTCCCACGCACCGCGCCGCGCACCTTCGAACGCCGGGACCGGGAACACGGATTGAGCCGGTACGCGGGACTGGCGGCCGAGGTCGCCGCCGCCGCGGTCGCCGCGGGTCGCCCCGCGCGCGCCGTCGAACTCCTCGAACAGACCCGAGGGCTGCTGCTCGCCGAATCGCTCGAGGACCGAAGCTTCGACGAATTGCACACGGCCGCACCCGCTCTGGCCGACCGCCTGACGACGATCCGGCGACACCGCGCCGCCCTCGACCGTGCCGACGGCCCGCACTACGGCCCCGGCGGCATCGGGCAGGCGCGCCGCGCCGTCGACCGGCAGTGGGCGGAAACCCTCGCCGAGATCCGCGCACTCCCAGGATTCGAGCGATTCCTGCGCCCACCCGCCATCGACGACCTGCTCGCGGGCTGCCCGGGCGACCCGATCGTCATGCCGTACTGCCACCGCGACGGCGGCGGCGCGCTGCTCGTCACACCCGGGGCGACCACGCCGGTGCGCTTCCTCGCGTTACCCGGCCTCGACGACGCCACTGTACGCGCCCGCGTCGACGATCTCGGGTGGGCGGTGCGCGCCCAGGAATCCGGTGCCCTCGCCGAGCGCGCGCTCGGCCAGCGCCGCGCGACCGAACTGCTGGAGTGGCTGTGGGACAGTGCCGCCGAACCCGTGCTGCGCGCGCTCGGCTTCGCGACCGCTGCCCCCGATCGCCGAGATCGGCGCATCGTGTGGTGTCCGGTGGGCGCGCTCACCTCGCTGCCGCTGCACGCCGCCGGTTACCACGAGACCGACGCGACCGTGCTCGACCGCGCGGTGTCTTCCTACACCGCGAGTCTGCGCACCCACGCCCTCGCCTGCCGCAGGCGCTCCGCCGACACCACCTCGGCCGTCGCCGTCGCGATGCCGAAAGCCACCGGCCTGCGCGAACTTCCGTCGGCGCGGCGGGAATGCGACGAACTCGCGCGCCTGCTCCCCGCGCTCGATCTGGTCGAGGACGACGAGGCCACCCGCGACGGGGTCGCGGACCGACTGCCCGGCCACGCCGTCGCCCATTTCGCCTGCCACGCCCTGACCCGCCTCGACGACCCGTCGGCGAGCGGATTCGCGTTGTCCGACCACGAATCCGGGCTCCTGACGGTCTCGGCGGTGCGCGCGCTCGAACTGTCCGGCGCGGAACTGGCCTACCTGTCCGCGTGCAGCACCACCCGGACCAGCGCCGCCCTCGCCGACGAATGCGTGCATCTGGCCGCCGCGCTCACCGAAGCGGGCTACCGCCGGGTGGTCGGCACCCTGTGGCCGATCCAGGACAGTTCGGCGCACCACATCGCCACGCGCTTCTACCGCGAGCTCACCGACGGCGGATCCCGCGCCCCCGACCCGACGCGCGCCGCGACCGCACTGGACGCCGCCACCCGATGGCTACGCGACCGGTCGCGGACCCGCCCACTGTGGTGGGCCGCACACCAACACCACGGACCCCCCTCCACCCCCACCGATACCTAGTACACCAGCACCGCTTCACGGCCAACGCAAATGCAAGGTTCACGGCCGACGCAACAAGCACGGTTCGCGGCCAACGCAACCAAGCACGGTTCACGGCCGTCCCACGGCCCCAGCCGTCAAACCAATCCCGCAACATCCCCACCTACCCAGCCCGCCGGGAGCGAGCCCGACGAACGACGCTTCACGACCGCCCCACGCCCCAGCCGTCAAACCAACCCCGCAACATCCCACCCACCCAGCCCCGCCGAGAACGAGCCCGACGAACGACGCTTCACGACCGCCCCACGCCCCAGCCGTCAAACCAACCCCGCAACATCCCACCCACCCAGCCCCGCCGGGAGCGAGCCCGACGAGCGACGGTTCGCGGCCGTCTCGCGTCCCAGCGGTCGAGACAATGCGACGAAGGAGCAAGTATCGACCGCTGGGACGCGAGACATCAAGGGCCGCGAACCCGCGGCGCCGAAGGCGCCGCAGAAAGACACAGCATGCCGACCATCGAAGAACCGATCGAGATCGAAAACCCCGCCGAAGTATCGCTGTACGTCGACGACGGCGGCCACCGAGGCGCCGATGCGGACACCGGCGGCGTCGGCGTCGGCTGCGTGCGGCTGCGCAACTGGAAGATGCATCCGGTGCGCGGCCACACCACCGGCGAGGACTCCGCCGCGTTCCTGGTGAAGATCAACTACGAACTCGTGCTGGAACCGGACGCGGTGCCGCTGTCCTGGTTCGAGATCGGCTTCGAGTTCGAGGACGCGCCGATCACGGTGGTCGACGCGATTCCCCGGCTGGTGACGACGGCCGAGCAGCCGAGATCCTTCGACCTCGACGACCATCTCGACCTCGTCGCCGGTCAGGCCATACACCTGCCGGCGACCCATCCCTCGGTGCACCTGTTCGGCGTCGGCGGCGCCGAGGTGCGTTGGCGGCACTCCTCGCGGCTGCCCGACGGCGTGAGCCCCGGCGCGTACACCGCGTGGCTCACCCTCGTGGTCCCCCGGCGGCGCACACCGTTGCGCGTCGAGGTGTCGGCCCGCTTCGACGTCCCGGTCGAGGAGGCGCTGTTCTACCAGCCCGGCCGAAAGCCCGTGCAGCTCACCGTGCCACTGCCCGAACCCGCGCCCGACACACCCTCGGCGCCACCGAGCGCGGTCGCTCCCGCGACGAAACCCCACGACCCGCGCATCTTCATCTCCTACGCCTGGGACGACTCCGACCACCTCGAGGCCGTCCTGCGCTTCGCGGAGTTCCTGGTGCGCGACGTCGGACTCGACGTGCACCTCGACCGCTGGGACGTCGACCGACGCCGCGACTGGTACAACTGGGCGATCGGGGAGTTGACCAGCGCCGACTTCGTCATCGTCATCGCCTCGCCACTGTGCCGCGAAGTCGGCGACGGAAAGATCGACAGTCACCGCAACCGCGGATTGCAGTCGGAGATAGCGATCGTCAAGGAACTGCTGCACACCGACCGCCGCGAATGGACGACACGACTGCTGCCGGTCGTGCTGCCCGGCCACTCGATCGCCGAGATCCCCGTATTCCTACAGCCGCTGTCCGCCGACCACTACACGATCGACTCGCTCGACGTCGCGGGCGCCGAGGACCTCATCCGCGTACTCACCGCCCGCATCCGCCATCCCCGCCCCCGCCGCCGCGACACCATCCTCGAACTGCCCACGGCATAGCTGCGGATTCCGCGCAGTCGCCGGGTCGCATCGCAAGGTCGCGGCAAGGTCGGAGCTAGCCGCGGACACTAATTTCGGGGGCGAATCGATCGAACCGAGCGCGGGACACGACACCGGGATCGATCACGCGACAACCGAAAGCATCGCACAGTGACCAAGGGTGACCACATCAAATTCCATCGCCTGCTCGGCGTCGAACACCACGCGATCGACATGGGCGACGGCACCGTCATCGAATTCCGTTCGGGCCGCGCGCTCGGCAAGATGATCCGCCGCGTCGCGCTGGATCAGGTGCGCGGACGATCTTCGCTGATCACCGTCCGCTACGACACCCCCGTGCTCCCGGCCGAGGAGACCTGTCGGCGAGCGGAGGCGCTACTGGAATTCTTCGACCGCGACGGGAAGCAGCGCGGCGCCTATCCCCGCTACAACCTGTTCGCCCACAACTGCGAACATTTCGCGACCATGTGCAAGACGGGCGAGTCGATGAGCGAGCAGGTCGCCGACTTCCAACGCGGAATGCGCGGCGGAGCCCGAACCTACCTGCTGCTCACCGCCGCCGGACTGGCGATCGACATCGTGATCCGCCGACTGTCGAACCGTGCCCCGGATTCGGACCACGGGCAGCGCCGATGAACACACCGAGCCCCGAAACCGCCGATCAACTGCTCGACCGTGAGATCACGCGGGAGTTGCGCCGCTGGAAGATCGGCACCTTCAACTACGGCGTCACCTACTACGTGTCCAGAACCGTGCTGATCGTGGCGAGCGCGACGGTCGCGGCGGGCAACAATCTGCACGGCGGCGCGGGCGAATGGATATTGCGTTGGGTCCCGCTGCTTTCGGTACTCGTGGCGATCCTCGCCGCCTTCGACACCTGGCTGAAGCCGCTACAGAAATGGCGGGGATTCATGACCTCCCGTGACAGCCTGGCCGACCTGGCGATCTCCTACGCCCAGGACGGCGACCGCGACACCGTCCGCCGCGAACTCGCCCGGCTACGACAATCCCACCGCGACACGAACATCTTCTGAAGTCACCGCCCCGGTTCGGCCCCCAGCTTTCGGGCGACGCGCTCGATCGCGTCCATGCACTGGGTCAGGGCGAAGGCCGGGTTGAGTTCCAGTGCCGCGGTGGCCTCCTCGTAGATGAGGATGTGTCCGGCGGGGAAGAAGTACGCCTCGCCCGCGACGGCGGATTCGTCCGGCATGTCGGCGCCCGGGTAGGTGGCGCGGATGGTGCCGGAGAAGATGTAGCCGTAGTGCGGGCACGGGCAGACGCCGCCGGGCAGGCCCGCCACCTTGTAGAGTTCGGTGCAGTCGCGCGGTCCCGCCGTGGTGGTGTAGCCGATTTCCATATCGCCCCAGTGGGCGGAACGGAAGCCGCTCGCGGAGGCGGGCCAGCGGCCACCGCCGCCCGCGGGGAGGTCTTCGAGTCGTGAATGCGGCACGGTCGTCCTTTTCTGTGCGTCGGTCCGGATCTCATGAGGTTTCGAAGTTCACACCCGAGTGCGGCGAAGCTCTCGCGCGGCGCGAGAGCACCGGCCCTCACTCCGGGCGCAGCGCGACGACCGGGATCGGGCGATCGGTGCGCGACTGGTAGACCTCGTAGTTGGGCCAGTAGTCGTTGACGATGCGCCACAACCGCTCTCGCTCCTCCGGCGCGGCCGTGTGCGCGGTCACCGGAATGCGCCGCGCCTTGACCTGCACGACCGCCACGGGATTCGCCAGCAGGTTCAGGTACCACGCCGGATGCCGGTCGGCGCCGCCCGCCGAGGCCACGACCAGGTAATCCGAGCCGTCGGTGCCGTAGATCAGCGCCGAGGTCCTCGGCCGTGCCGTCTTGCGACCTGTGCTGGTGAGCAACAGGATGGGCACGCCGTTCCACTCGTATCCGACCTCGCCGTCGGTTTCGAGATACCGCCGGACGTGTTCGGCGCCGCGGAGTGTGAGGTCGGGTGGCCGATAGCCCGCGGGCTCACCACCGTTCGGGGCGGACGGCATGGTCGGCTCTCCTTCTTTCGGGGAGCGGTCATCGGAGTTCGCCGACGACCAGATGTTTGACTTCCTGGAAGGCGCGGATCCCGTCGGTCCCGCGCTCGCGTCCGATCCCGCTGTGCTTGTAGCCGCCGCTGGGCGCGTACGCGCTGAACAACGCGGTGTTCACGTTGACCGCGCCGGTGCGAAGCCGCCGGGCGATCGCCGTGCCCGCGGCGGGATCGGCACTGTACACCTGCGCCGAGAGCCCGTATCGGCTGTCGTTGGCGATGGCGACCGCGTCATCGATGTCCCGGTAGCCGAGGACGGTCAGCACCGGGCCGAAGATCTCCTCTCGCGCGGCCGGATTCGCGTTGTCGGGCGCATCGAGCACGGTCGGTTCGAAGTAGTAGCCGCGGTCGAATCCGACGGGCCGTCCGCCGCCCCGCACCACGACCGCGCCCTCGTCGACGGCCAGCGCGACGAACCGTTCGCACCGCGCTCGCGCGTCGGCACTGATCACCGGCCCGATCGTGGTGCCGGGTTCGGTGGGAGCGCCGACCCGCATGGCCGCGTAGGTCTTCGAAACCATCTCCAGCACTTCGTCTTTGCGCTCGTTCGGCACCAGCATCCTGGTCGCCGCGACGCACGCCTGTCCCGCGGTGCCCGCGATGACGGCCGCGGCGCCCGCCGCGACATGGGTGACGGCGTCGTCGAGATAGATCTGCGCCGATTTGCCGCCGAGTTCCAGCGCCACCCGCTTCACCGTCGGCGCCGCCTGCGCCAGGATCCGCGCCCCGACGCCGGTCGAACCGGTGAACGAGACCATATCCACCTCGGGGTGGGTGGTGAGCAGTTCCGCGCCCGCCGCCCCGGCCTCGACCACGACGCTGAACACGCCGCGCGGCAGTCCGGCGGCCTCGGCGGCGGCGCCGAGCAGCAGCGAGGAGATCGGCGTCGACGGACTCGGCCGCAGCACCACGGAATTACCCGCGAGCAGCGCGGGCACGATCTTCTGCAGCGCCATGATCAGCGCCGCGTTGTACGGCGTGATCGCCGACACCACGCCGACGGGCTCGAACCGGCGGATGCTCACCGCGACCCGACCCCTGGTCGCCTCGTCCAGCGGGACCGGGTTGTATTCCTCGTGCGGCATCGAGGAATACAGGTCGATCGTCGCGCGCGCGATGGCCAGTCCGCCGAGGAATTGCGAGCGTTCGGCGAACATCGTCGGCTGCCCGGCCTCGGCCACCATGGTCGCGACCAGCGCCGCGCGCGCGGCCTCGATGTGATCGAGGAAGGCGTGGATCGCCACGATCCGCTCGGACGGCGGCGCATCGGCCCACACCCCGGAATCGAAGCAGCGCCGCGCTTGTCGGATCGCGCGTTCGATCTCCGCGAGCGGCGTCGCCGCGATCTCGGCCACTCGCGATTCGTCGGCGGGGTTCTCCACGGCGAGGATCTCCTCGCCGTCCACCCAGTCGCCCGCCACATACGATCGGCGCTCATCGATCATCGTCGGCATTCGCCCCTGCCTTCCGGTCGCGTCGCGGCCTGTCTCGTCGGATGTCATACCTTGTTCTCGTTCAATACTTTTCGCTGCTGTAGACGACCGCGCCGCCGTAGTGCGGCGAGGAGTGGCAGGCCAGCGCGACCGACGCGCTCCCCCCGCGCGCCCCCGCCCGCCCGGACAGTCGCAGATAGCACTCCAGCATCTGCGGGATGCCGTGCATGCGCCCGTTGCCGAGGGCTCCGCCGCCGGACAGCACCGCCATGGCGCCCGGCACGTCGCTGTCGATGCCGCCGTCGGCGACCAGCCGGTGCGCCTCGCCGACCGGGCAGAAGCCGAGCGCCTCGAGCCAGAAGTAGACGAACGGCGAGAATCCGTCGTAAACCTGCGCCAGATCTATCTCGCCCGGTCCGCGCACCCCCGCCGACTCCCACAACCGCTCGGCCAGGTCGAGGCCGCCCGCCATGATGTCGTCCAGTGGCCAGTGCAGCGGAAGCCGCGCGGGCACGGGTCCGCTGCCCGCGTAGCCCGCCACGTACACCGGAGGATGCGGCAGGTCGCGGGCGCGCTCGGCGGAGGTGAACACGAACGCCGCGACGCCGTCGACCGGAATGTCGCAGTCCAGTCTGCGCACCGGATCGCTCACCATCGGCGCGGCCAGGTACTCGGCGCGGGTCAACGGTCGGTCGTGCCAGTACGACCACGGGTTGCGCGCGCCGTTCTTGCGCGCCTCGACCACGACGCTCGCCATCGTGTCCGGGTCGGCCTGGTAGCGCTGGAGGTATTCGTTGTAGGGCAGCGCGATCATCGGCAGCGGTCCACCGAACCCCTGCGGGACGGTCCACTGCTGCTCCCCCGACACGGTGTTCGCCGGGTTGTCGTGATAGCCGCCGACCGGATTGTGCAGCGCGCGGTGCACCAGCACGTAATCCGCCGCGCCCGCGGCGATCGCGTTCGCCGCCAACGCGACCGCGCCGGGAAGCTGGCCGATGCCCTGGAATCCGGCGACATAGCGCGGCGCGGTCGCGACCCGCTGGGCCAGCCAAGCCGCCGATACCGTGCTCACACCGTCGCGCACGGCGTGCGCCCCCGCCGTCGGGAACAGCGCCGAGGTGACGAATCCGTCGATATCGGCGGCGGTCAGTCCCGCGTCCGCGATGGCCGCCCGCGCGACGTCGACGGCCACCGCGCCCAGCGGACGATCGGCGCGCCGGGTGGCGACGCTGTGCGCGTATCCGACGATCGCGACCCGCCCGCCCACACCGGGACGCCGCGTCACGATCGCACCGGATCGACAGCGGACCCGGCCCGACAACCGTACCCGAGCGGCCACGAATCATCTTGCCGCACAGACGAATCGACCTCGTTCACGGCACCACCCCGCTGTCCTTCAGGTCGGCGATCTCGTCCCACGAATACCCGAGCTGGAGCAGCACGTCCTCGGTGTGTTCACCGTGTTCGGGCGCCCGCCGCAAGGTGGGTGGGCGCTCGTCCAATTGCACGGGTCCGGTCGGCAGCGAATACGACGCGCCACCCTCGGAGCCGACCGCGCCGATGTAGTCGTTGGCGAGCACCTGGGGGTCGTCGAGCAATTCCTCCACCGCCTGCACCGGCGCCCACGGCGCGTCGAGATGGCTCAGCAGCGCCTTCCATTCCTCGAAAGTTCGCCCGGCGAATTCCTTCTCCAGTTCCGCCACGCAGGCGGAGAGGTTCTCGCGACGGGCGGCCATATCCGCGAAGCGCGGATTCGCGAGCAGATCCTCGCGCCCGAGCAGGCGACAGAACGGCGACCAGTAGCGGTCGGGCTGCAGGAAGACCAGCTGAATGTGGCGGCCGTCCTTGGTCCGGTAGGCGCCGACGAGCGGATTGACCGCCCCGCCGCGCCCCGATGCCGCCCGCGGCGTGCCGCCCGCGAGCGCCGCGAGCACATCCGAGGTCAGCATCCACATCGCGCCCGCGAGCAGTGAGACATCGACGACGCCGCCGACGCCGGTGCGCTCGCGACGCAGCAGAGCCGCCGCGATGCCGAACGCCAGCGCCATCGCGCCGTTGCGATCGCCCATCGCGCCGCGCTGGGCGATCGGGTAGTCCCGTTCCGGCGGGGTGAGCACATGCGCGACGCCGCCGCGCGCGAAAAATGCCGACGAGTCGTAACCGGGGCTGTCGGCATCGGGTCCGCGCACACCGTAGCCGTGTCCGCGCGCGTAGATCAGCGCCGGGAAACGCCGCGTCAGTTCGTCCGCGTCGAGGCCGAGTCGACGCAGCGCCCCCGGCCTGAAGTTCGTCAGGAACACGTCCGCGGTCCGCAGCAACTCCTCGAGCAGTCCCCGCCCCCGCTCGGTGCCGAGATCGATCGCGACCGACCGCTTGCCCCGATTCGCCATGGCCACCGACAGATTCACTCCCGAACTGTCCGTACCGATGCCCTGGGTGGCCAGGGCGCGATACGGATCGCCGTCGGGACGTTCGACGCGGATCACGTCCGCGCCCCAGTCCGCCAACAACGCACCGGCCACCGGCACGAAGACCCACTGCGCCAGTTCGACCACGCGCAGGCCGTCGAACGCCTCGCCGTCCAACACATACCTCCTCGGATCAGGAAATCACCCAGAACCATAGTCAGATTCTACGAATAGCGATAGTGTCACTCTTCAATATTCGAATCGCCGTTCTCCCCCGGGAGTATCGCCCGGAGTCGCGCCCGGCGGCCGTAGCGCCGCTCGGTCGCCCGCCCACTCCGGCAGGCCGGACGGCACCGCCCATCGACCACGGAAGCCGTTGTCCCCCTGGGACAGACGTCTCCGAGCGGCGCCGTCCCGACACCGAAAAGAGGAACAGTCATGTCAGGCCGAGTAGCAGACAAAGTCGCGTTCGTGACCGGCGCGGCCCGCGGTCAAGGCCGCAGTCACGCGGTGCACCTGGCGCGCGAGGGCGCCGACATCATCGCGATCGACATCTGCGCGCCGATCGACGGCATGCCCGAACCGACATCGACCCCCGACGACCTCGCCGAGACGGCCGAGATGATCAAAGGCTTCGGCCGCCGGGTCGTCACCGCGCAGGTCGACGTGCGCGACTACGCGAGCCTCGCCGCCGCGGTGGACGGCGGCGTCGAGCAGCTCGGGCGACTCGACATCATCGTCGCCAACGCGGGCATCGGCACCCCCGGCGCACCGCTCGACGAGATGGACGAACAACGCTGGCAGGACACCATCGACGTCAACCTGACCGGCGTCTGGAAGACCGTCAAAGCGGGCATCGGCCACATCAAGGCGGGCGAACGCGGCGGCTCGATCGTGCTGACCAGTTCGGTGGGCGGGCTGAAGGCCTATCAGCGGGTCGGGCACTACGTCAGCGCCAAACACGGCGTGGTCGGGCTCATGCGCACCCTCGCGGTCGAACTCGGGCCGCACAGCATCCGCGTGAACTCCATACATCCCACCCACGTGAACACCCCGATGCTGATGAACGAGTCGACCTACACCACCTTCCGACCCGACCTGGAAAACCCCGGCCCCGCCGACCTCGAACCCATCTGCCGCATGTTCCACGTGCTGCCGATCCCGTGGGTCGAGGCCGAGGACATCAGCAACGCCGTCCTGTTCCTCGCCTCCGACGAGTCCCGCTATATGACCGGCGTTCCGCTGCCGGTCGACGGCGGCAGCTGCCTGAAATAGGCGAAAACCCCTCTCCCCACGACGAATAAGGCGCCACCTTGACCAGCTTCGATGACCTCGACTTCTTCACCGACCCGTCGTTCGTCCCCGACCCCTACCCGTACTTCGATCACCTGCGGGCCAAGGGCCCGGTCGTGCGCGAACCGCACCACGGGGTCATGGCGGTGACCGCTTATGCCGAAGCGCAGGAAGTCTTCCGGGACACCGACACCTATTCCAGCTGCATCGCCGCGGGCGGACCGTTCCCACCGCTGCCGTTCACCCCGACCGGCGACGACATCGACGCCCAGCTCGACGCGCACCGCACCCGGATGCCCCTGCACGAGCACATGGTGGTGCAGGACCCGCCGCGCCACACCCGCTCGCGGTCACTGCTGACCCGCCTGCTGACGGCCAAGCGGCTCAAGGAGAACCAGGACTTCCTGTGGCAGCTCGCCGATCGTCAGCTCGACGAATTCCTGGCGAACGGGCAGTGCGAATTCCTCGGCGCCTACGCGAAACCGTTCTCCCTGTTGGCGATCGCCGATCTGCTCGGCGTCCCCCGCGACGACCACGACGAATTCCGCGAAGTGCTCGCGAAACCGCACCTGATGGGCAATATCGAGGGTCAGGGCGCGGCCATCAATCCGCTGGCCTTCCTGGACGAGAAATTCAGCTCCTACATCGAGGCGCGCAGGCGCGAACCGCGCGAGGACGTGCTCACCGAACTCGCGAGCGCGAAATTCCCCGACGGCGCCACCCCCGAGGTCACCGAGGTGGTGCGCACCGCGACGTTCCTGTTCGGCGCGGGCCAGGAGACCACCGCGAAACTGCTCTCCTCGGCCCTGCAGATCCTCGTCGACAATCCCGAACTCCAGCCGCGGCTGCGCGAGGACCGCAGCCTCATCCCGACCTTCATCGAGGAGACGCTGCGCACCGAGAGCCCGGTCAAGGCGAGCTTCCGGCTGGTCCGCAGATCGACCTCCCTCGGCGGAGTCGACCTACCCGCCGGCACCATCGTCATGGTCTCGCCCGGCGCCATCAATCGCGACCCGAAGCGTTTCACCGATCCGCACGAATTCCGTGTGGACCGCGAGAACGTCCGCGACCAGATCGCGTTCTCCCGCGGCGTGCACTCCTGCCCCGGCGCACCGCTGGCCCGCGTGGAAGCCCGGATATCCCTGGAACGAATCCTCACCAGGATGCTCGACATCACCGCCGACGAACAACACCACGGCCCGCGCGGCATGCGCCGCTACACCTACGAACCCACCTATATCCTGCGCGGCCTGTCCGACCTGCACCTGCGCTACACCCCCGCGGCCGACGAGTGACACCGGAGCAGGCCCGTATGACCACCGAGCCCGCGGGCCGCGAATCCACCGCCGTCGACGAAATCACCGACTGGACAAAGGGTTACCTGCGCCGCCACCCGGTGGCGTCGCTGCGCACCGTCGGTGGTCAAGTGGTGCTCGGCGGCGCGGCGATCCGGTATCTGTGCACCGATGTCGCCACCGGACGATTCCCGGTCGGCGAGTTCGTCCGGCAGGCGAGTTTCATGGTCAAGACCTCCTATGTGCCGACGGTCGCCGTCGCGCTGCCGATCAGTGCCACGCTGTCGATCCAGTTCGGGCTGCTGGCCGGACAGGTGGGCGCGACGTCGCTGGCGGGCGCGGCGAGCGGACTCGCGGTGATCCGCCAGTCCGCGCCGCTGGTCACCGCCATGTTGCTCGCCGCGGCGGTTGGCTCGGCCGTGTGCTCGGACCTCGGCGCCCGAACCATACGCGAGGAGATCGACGCCATGGAGGTGATGGGCGTCTCGGCGCTGCGCCGACTGGTCGTGCCGCGCCTGGCCGCCTGCGTCCTGGTGGCGATGGGATTGACCGGACTGAGCTGCTTCATCGGCTTCCTGGCGGGCTACCTGTTCAACGTCTACGTCCAGAACGGCACGCCGGGAAGCTTTCTCGCGACCTTCTCGTCCTTCGCCACGACCGGCGACCTGTACCTGGCGATGGTCAAGTCCGCGGTGTTCGGGACCATCGTCGCGGTCGTCGCCTGCGAGAAGGGGCTCAGCGCACGCGGCGGTCCCGGCGGCGTCGCGAACGCGGTCAACGCCGCGGTGGTCGCCTCGATCATCCTGCTGATGCTCGTCGATGTCGGCTTCACCGAGATGTACACCATCCTCTTCCCCAGGACGACGCTCTGATGGCGACCAGATACCGACCGTTGCCGGTGCGCGCGGTGGAGCCGCTCGCGGTCGTGGTCACCGCGCCCGCGGGCGTCGTCGCCCGGCTCGGCCACATGGTCAGCTTCTTCGTCCGCGCCGCGACGTCCGTGCCAGTCGCGCTGCGGCACCACAGCCGCGAATGCTTCCGGATTCTTTCCGATATCACTTGGGGCAACGGGTCATTGGTCGTCGGGGGCGGCACGGCGGGCGTCATCCTGGTACTCGGTGCGGCCGCGGGCGGCATCGTCGGGATCGAGGGCTACAGCGCACTGAAGGTGCTCGGCATGGCGCCCGCGACCGGCATGGTCGCCGCCACCGCCGCCACCCGCGAACTCGCCCCGATCATGGCGTCCATCGCCTTCGCGGCCCAAGCCGGTTGCCGGTTCACCGCCCAACTGGGGTCGATGCGGATATCGGAGGAGATCGACGCACTCGATTCGATCGCCATCCGGCCGATCCCGTACCTGGTCACCACCCGCCTGCTGGCCTCGGTGGTCGCGATGATCCCGCTCTATCTGGCGGGCCTCGCGGTGGACTACCTGGCCATCGAATTGTTCGTCGGCATCGCGGGCGGGCAGGCGTTCGGCACCTACGAACACTATTTCGCGCTGGTGCTGAACAGTGCCGACATTGTCTACTCGCTGCTGAAAGCCGTTGTGTTCGTTGTCATCACGACCACCATCCAGTGCTACTACGGCTACTACGCCACCGGCGGCCCCCAAGGTGTCGGCATCGCGGCGGGCCGGGCGATGCGCGCCGCCATCACCGTGATGATCTGCGTGAACCTGTTGCTGACCATGGCGCTGTGGGGTGTGGCGTCCACCTCGAGAATCAGTGGGTGACGCGATGCCGATCGCCTTCGAATCCGACGGGAAACACGTCTCCGACGCCCGACTGCTCGCCCGCGGGCTGGTCTTCCTCGTCGTCGTCACGGCGGTGGTCGCGGCGCTGCTCGCACGGGCGCAGGGCCACTTCGACCGTCCCGTCGAGGTCACCGCGGAACTGGTGAACGTCGGCGACGGCCTGCCGGACAACTCCGATGTCAAATATCACGGCATCCTGGTCGGCCGGGTCACGGGCGTGGCTGCGGCCGCCGCGCAGTCCCCGAACCGCGTCCGGCTCGCGCTGCGAAAAGAATTCGTCGACGCGATCCCGGGGACGGTGACCGCGCGGGTGGTCCCGAGCAATGTCTTCGCCGTCCCTTCGGTGCAACTGGTCGACAACGGACCGGGCCCGGCATTGCGCGCAGGCGCCCGGATACCGGAAGACCGCAGCCTGGCCACCGTTCGGCTACAGACCTCCCTCGACGCACTCGAACAGATCGCCGCGGCCGCGGGACGCCCCGGCTCCGATCCCACCGTCGGCATCCTGACCACCGTGGAACAGGCCACCAGCGGCCGCGGCGACGCCGCGATGCGCGCGGCGGGCCAATTGCGCCGGATCGTCACCGAACTGCACGCCGCCACCACCCCCGACGGCACCGCATCCACCCTCGACACCCTGGCCACCGCGATCACCGAACTCCAGTCATCGGCCCCCGACCTGCTCGACGGACTGCACAGCGCGGTGGTCCCGATGCGCGCGGTCGCCGAGAAACGCGAACAGCTCACAGCACTGCTCACCGGCGGCGTGCACACCACGACCACCCTCGGCGGCGCGCTGGAACGGCGCGGCGACACCATGCTCGACATCACGTCCAAGCTCGGCCCGACGCTGGACGTACTCGCCCACGGCACCGCGAGCGCCGTGCAGATCGGTACCTCGCAGACGCATATGACCGACAAATTCGGCGAATCCTTCGACACGCGAACACAGAACTCGCTGGCGCGGGTCATCCTCGAACTCACCCCGCACAAGGAATACACCCGCGCGGACTGCCCGAGGTACGGGACGCTGGAAGGCCCGAGCTGCCGCACCGCGCCGATCGACGGTCCGAGTGTGCTCGCCCGGCCCGCCGCCGACATCGCGGGCGGACCCGAGCAGCGGCAACGAATCACCGAACTGCTCGGCGGGCAGTCGAATACATTGTCCGACTTGCTGATCGGGCCGCTGGTCCGCGACGGCGCGACGGATCGGGAAGCGAGCCGATGAGTTACCGACGATCCCTACTCGGCCTGATCGCCTTCCTGGTCGTCTCGATACTGACCACGTGGACGGTGTTCGTGACGCTGGAGCGCGGCGTGCGCGGCGACGTTGACCGGTATTCGGCGGTGTTCACCGATGTGTCCGGACTACAGACCGGTGACGACGTGCGGGTCGCCGGGGTCAGGGTGGGCCGGGTCGACGACATCGAATTGGCCGGGACCCGCGCGAAGGTGACCTTCGCGGTACGCGACGAACAGCGGATCTACGGCAACACCGTCGCCTCGATCGTCTACCAGAACGTCATCGGGCAGCGCTATCTCGGCCTGTCGCTCGGCGAGTTCCACGACCCGTCCGTGCTGCGCCCCGGATCGCTGATCCCGCTCGAGCACACCGAGCCGTCGTTCGACCTGTCGAATCTGCTCAACGGATTCGAGCCGCTGTTCGGCTTGCTCGAACCCGAGCAGGTCGACAATGTGACCGAAGCGCTCATCCGCGGCCTGCAAGGCGACAACGGCTCGATCACCGCGTTGATCGCCCAGACCTCCGCGCTCGCCGAATCATTCGCGGGGCCGGACGAGGTCCTCGGCGCCGTGATCGACAATCTCGGCAAGGTCGTCGCGGATCTGGCGCGCCAAGGCGACAATCTCCAGACCACCATCGCCCAGACCCGCAAGATCTTCGAAGGTCTCGACCAGCAGCGCGATATCGTGCTGCGGCAGGTCGGCGACATCTCGACGGTGCTGGACCGAGCGGCTCAGGTGGTGCGCGGCTCGGCGCCCGAACTGAGCGCGTTCATCACCCGCCGACCCGGCTTCGTCCAGCACTTCCTGGACAACAAGGGCAAATTCGCCTACCTGGGCTTCAATGTCCCGCTGCTGCTCAAGGGCATGGCGAGGATCGCCGACGACGGCGCCTACGTCAACGCCTACGCCTGCAATGTCGAGGCCAGTGTCATCCCCGGCGGTGATTCGCTGCTCGAGCAGCTGGTCGGCGCGGCGACGCCGGGCGGCGCACCCGAGAACTCCGCGATCTGCAGGTGAGGTCTTTCATGCCGAATCGTTCCTCGGTCCGTGTTCCGCGTGCGCTCACCGGTATCGATCGCACGCTGCGCATCGGCGTCGCGGCGGTGACCGTGCTGGCGACGCTGGTCGGCGGCGCGGTGTTCATCCACTCGCTGCACCTCGGGAAAGCCACGTACACCGCCGATTTCGCTCAAGTGGCCGGGCTCGGGCCCGGTGATCCGGTCACCCTCGCCGGCATACCGGTCGGCACCGTCACCGCCACCGAACTCGACGGCGATCACGTCGCGGTCACCATGAAGATCGATGATTCGGTGCCGCTGGGCGAACGGACCGGAGCCGCCATCAAATTGACCACCCTGCTCGGCTCCCGCTACGTCGAACTGCGGCCCGCCGGGACCGGACGCCTGGACGGCGGACGAATACCGCTGTCGCGCACCGAAGTTCCCTACGACCTCGAAACCGCGCTGCAACAGGCCACCACGACGTTCGGGCAGGTCGACGCCGACAAGATCGCCCGGTCCATGGACACGCTGTCCCAGCAGTTGCGGGGTTCGCCCACCCTGGTGCCCGACCTGCTGGCCAATGTGCGAAACCTGTCGACGGTCATCGCGTCCCGGCGCGACCAGATCGGCCAACTGCTCACGGCCACCTCCCAGGTGACCACCGTGATCCGCGACCAGCAGGCCGATCTCGGCGTCCTGGTCGACCGCGGCCGATCCGTGCTGCAACAGATCAGCGCCAATCGCGCCGCGATCGAACGCATGCTGGCCGCCACCACCAGCCTGGTCCGACAACTCGAGCCGATCGCCGTCGGCGACCAGGACGATATCGCGAAACTGCTGACCGACCTGGAGACCATGACCACGATGATCGCCCACAACGACGATCTGATGCGCAACACCCTGCAGATCCTGCCCGTGCCGTGGCGGCTGTTCGCCAACGCCACCGGCACCGGACAGGAAATGGTCGCCAATCTCCCCGACGGGCTGTTCCTCGACAGTTTCATGTGCGCGCTCAGCGGCCGCGCCGAGCAACTCGACCGACCCCCGTACCTGAAGGACTGCGAATGACGAGCATGCGCCGCCGCGCGGAACGCCTCACGAAACTGGCCTTCGTCACCGTGACGGCGGTGGCGCTCGCGGGCTGCTCGGGCGGCGGGCTGTCGGGCGGGCGCACCATCACCGCGCAGTTCGAGAACGCCAACGGTCTCTACGAGGGCAATGCGGTGGCGGTGCTCGGCATGCACGTCGGCAAGGTCGCCCGCATCACACCGCGCGGTTCCGGCGTCGAAGTGGTGCTGCGGGTGGATGCTCCGGTGCGGCTGCCCGCCGACGTCCAAGCGGTGCTGATCTCGAATTCGGTGCTCACCGACCGCCACATCGAACTGGCGCCGGTCTATCGTGGCGGCCCGACCCTGCCCGACAACGCCGTCCTCGACCGCGCCCACACCAAGAACCCGGTCGAATTCGACAGCCTGCTCGCCATGTCGGACCGACTGGCGATATCGCTGTCCGGCGACGGCGCGGGCGGCGGTCCGATCGCGAACCTGATGGATATCGGCGCCGCGGCCACCGAGGGCAACGGCGATCTGATGCGCGAGGCCCTCGACAAGCTGTCGCAGGCCCTGCGCGTCGGCGGCGACGACGGCGCGGCCACCCGCGACGCCGTCACCGGGGTCGTCACCGACCTCGACGCGCTCACCACCGTGGCCGCGGACAACGAACAGACGTTGCGCGACTTCGCCTCCGGGGTCCATCGACTCACCGACCTGCTCGCCGACCAGAACCTCGGCACCGGCGACACCGGCGCGAAACTCCGCGACATCCTGGTCGCCACCGCCGACCTCATGGCGCGCAACAAGGACAGGATCGCGGCTCTGACCGCCAACGCGGGCACCCTGACCACGACCATGGCCGACTACAACGACAATCTCGCCGAATTCTTCGACGTGTTCCCCTTGGCGGCCGACAACGTCTACAACGCCATCGACCGGGACATCGGCGCGATCCGGGCGTCGGTCGACCTGAACCGGATGCTGCTGGACGGCCAGATGGTCAAGGAGGTCTGCAACCTGCTCGGCTTGAAGGAACTCGGATGCGCCACCGGCACCATGCGCGACCTCGGACCCGACTTCGGCATCGTCCGAATGCTCGAGATCATGGCGGAGATGGACAAATGACCACGCGCACGACATCGTTCCGGAACTGGCGTAGGTTCGTCCTGGTCGCCGCGACCACCGTCCCGCTGACGGCCTGCGCGACCACACTCGAGAGCCTTCCCCTGCCCGCCCCCGGCATCGACGGCGACAGCTACACCGTGACCGCCACCTTCGCCAACGCGTTGAACCTCCCCGCCAAGGCGAAGGTGAAACTCAACGGCGCCGACGTCGGTCAGGTCGAGGACATGACCACCCGCGACTACACCGCCGTCGTCACCCTGCGCATCCGCTCCGAAGTGGCGCTGCCCGGCGGAACCACCGCCGAACTCCGGTCGGCGACACCGATGGGCGACGTCTTCGTCGCGGTCGCCCCACCCGCGCACCCCGATCCCGCGGCGGGGAGCCTGCGCGACGGTGATGCCATCCCGCTGGAGTCGACCTCCGCGGCGGCCACCGTGGAACAGGTGCTCAGCCGGGCCGCGCTGCTGGTCAGCGGTGGCGCGTTGAAGAACCTCACCACCCTGGTCAACGCGGTCGGCGAGGACGTCGGCGGTCGCGGCGACCGCCTGGCCACCCTGATCGAGCAGACCAGGCAACTGCTGGCCGACCTCGCGGACCGCTCCGACCGGATCCAGGGCGTACTCGCCGCGGCCGCCGACCTGAGCGCGACAGTCGCCGAACGGCAGACCTCGATAACCGAAGCGATCGACGCCGCCGCGCCCGCACTCGCGGTCTTGGGCGACAACACCCCGACGGTCATCGACCTGGTCGCCCGCATCGACGCCATCACCCGGCAACTGAGCCGATTCCCGTCCGTCCAGGGCACCAACGACCACAGCCTCAGCGCCTCGATCAACATGATGGCCGCGAACCTCAACGCCGCCGCGATCAATCCGGAAGCCAACCTCGACGGGCTACTCGGTCAGCTGCCCGCCCTGCTGAAGATCACCGACGCGTCCTCACCGCACCTCGACGCCGACATCGCCCGGATCGTGCTCGGCCCCGCGCCCCAACCCGGCTACCCCGGCGACGCGGGCGCCCGCCTTCCCGAGGCGATCGACTGGGTGAATTTCGTCGGCTCGCTGCAATACAACCTCGACCGCCTACGCCAACGGCTCACCGCTCCCGGTCCGGTACCCGTTGCCCCAGCGCCGGTTCCGAACGACGGACCCGCCCGATGAGGGGCCGCGCTTTCCTCGAACGACCCGCGCGCCTGCTGGTCGACGGCATCGGCGCCGTCCGCGCGCACCGGGTGGTCGCGTCCTTCGTCGGCCTGCTGGTGATATTCCTCTCCGGTACGAGCTATCTTCTGCTCGGCACCCTCGACGTCAACCCGCTTCGAGGGAAATACACCGTGCGAGTCGAACTCGCCCAGTCCGGCGGGCTGCTGCCCGGACAGGACGTCACCCTGCACGGGGTCAAGATCGGGACGGTAGCCGCCCTCGACATCGTCGACAACACCGTCGTCGCGGTCGCGAACATCGATGAGCGCACCAGCATTCCGGGGTCGGGACCGGTGCGGGTCGCGTCACTGTCCGCCGCCGGGGAGCAATACCTCGACTTCGCGCCGACCACCGACGACGGCCCCTACCTCGCGGACGGTTCGGTGGTCCCCCTCGACCGAACCTCGACCCCGACGACCCTCGCCACCATGCTCGGCGATCTGAGCGGCACCTTGGCCCAGGTCGATCCGGACAAGATCCGCGCCGTGGAACGAGAACTCGGGGTCAGCTCGGACGGACCGGAAAAGCTCGCCGCGATAGTGGACGGCGGCACCTTCCTGATCTCGACGCTCGATTCCGTACTCCCGCAGACTGTTTCGCTACTGCACAACAGCAAGGTGCTGCTCGGCCTGATCGGCGAGAACGGACAAGCGCTACACGACACCGCGGGTGACCTGGCTGCCACCATGCGCGGGGTGAACGCGAAGACCGGCGGCTTCGAGCAGATGGTCGACCTCGCCCCCGGCGCGCTCACCACCATGGACGCCATCATCGCGCAGAACTCCCCCACGATGGTCCAACTGCTCGGCAACCTCACCACCACCTCACAGATGCTCTACCTGCATATTCCGGCGCTCCAGGAATTCTTCTGGCCGCAGCAGCGCGGCGGCTCCACCCTCGACGCCATCACCTCGACCTTCCACGACGGCGGCATCTGGGCGCTGGCGAGCATCTACCCGAAGTACTCCTGCGACTACAACCTGCCGAGGCAGCCCGGCATCATCCCCGACTTCCCGGAGCCGTACCTCAACGCCCACTGCGCGAATCCCGATCCGTCCGTGCTGATTCGCGGCGCCGCCAACGCACCGCGCCCGCCCGGCGACAACACCGCGACCCCGCCGCCCGGCGCCGACCCGCTCGCCACCGCGGACCCGACCCCGACCGGCCCCTACACCATTCCCACCCCCTACGGCGGTGTCCACGCCACCTTGGAAACCCCGAAATTCAACTGACACCCCACCGTTCGCCGACCGAGGGACCGCCATGACGCAGTCGACGCCGACCACGACCGAGAAGACCGAGCCGGAAACGATTTCGGAGACCGACGCACCGAAAAACGTACCCTCGGATGACGCGGACACGACCACCGAGAACGAATCCGACTCCATCGCAACCGGTTCGCCTTCCACACCGGCGCCCGACCGACGCGGGTTACTGCTTCGTCTCGCCCTGACCCGTGTCCTGCCTGCGGCCCTGCTGATCCTCACCACCGTGGCCGCGGTCGTATTCGGCTGGAAAGACCGCAACCACAACGAAGTCGACCGCGCCACCACCGAAGCGGCGGCCGCCGCGCGGCACTACGCCGTCGCCCTCACCACGATCGACGCGGACCGCATCGACGAGAGCTTCGCGGCCATCCGCGACGGCGCAACCGGCGAATTCGCCGACATGTACACCCGGTCCTCCGACCAGCTGAAACCGCTGCTGCTGCAAGCCCGCTCCAAGAGCGTCGGCCACGTCGTCGACAGCGGCGTCCGGTCCGCGTCCGAGGATCGCGTGGTCGTCCTGCTGTTCGTCGACGCCGAGATCAGCAACACCTCCGCGCCCGAACCCGGGACCGACCGCAGCAGGCTGGCGATCACGATGCGCAAGGTCGGTGACCGCTGGCTGGCCGAGAAGGTCGACGTCGCGTAGGTGTCGAAAGCGGTTCATGGCGGATCGCCGCCTGCGACGACATCGGCCGTGCCTACGGAAGTGCGCATGGTTCGGGGCGTGGTGCCGGTCCAGGTGCGGAACGCGCGGTAGAAGGAGTTGGTGTCGTCGTATCCGAGCAGGTAGGCGATTTCGGCGGGGCTGAGATCGGCGCGGTCGAGGTAGTGGGTGGCGAGGGTGCGGCGGGTGTCGGCGAGGACGTCCTTGTAGGTGGTCCCTTCGTCGCGCAGTTGTCGTTGCAGGGTTCGTTGGCTGACGGCGAGCCGGTTGGTGACCGTTGTCATGGAACTGTCTCCCGCGGGCAGCATTTCGGTGAGCGCGGCGCGCACCCGGTCGGTCACCGAGGCGCTCGCCTCGAGGTCGGACAGCCTGCGGCGCAGTTCCGGGGCGAAGAAACGCCACATCTGTTCATTCTCGGTGAGGAAGACGCGGTCGGCGTCGGCGCGGGAGAACCGGACGGCGTAGGTGTTCCCGGCGATGACGGGCGCGCCGAAATAGTGTTCGAGTTCGTGTCGGTCGATGGGCGGCACGGGAACCACCACGCCGGTGGGGCGGATGTGCCTGCGGGTGCCGATGCGGGCCAGCGCAACCCAGAAGACCAGTTCGGACATGGTCAGCACATCGGGCGGACGCGGCCCGTCGGGCCAGTGGCAGGTGACGGTGAGCCCCGCCGCGTCGCTCGCCACGCCGATACGCAGCGGGCCGATCAGGGGTTTGAACTCGGCGATACGGCGCGCCGCGAGAGCTAGATCCGGGCTGCACAGCGCGGCCAGGATCGGTGGGCTGAATATCTCGACCGACAGCGCCTTGCCGACCTCGACGGCGAGGTTGCGGTCACCGGCCTCGGCTTCAAGGGCCGACCACAGCCGGTAGTACTCCGCCGGGGTCAGCGCGACGGGGGCGCTGCCGAACATTCCCTCGGGCAGGCGCGCCCTTCGCAGCACCGTGGCCGGTGAAAGCCGCAGATCGTGGATGAAAGCCTTCACCGCCGGGTCGACGGAGAATCGCTCACCGGTCATGCCGCGATCCTCTCGAATGGGTTCGTACGGGTCAGCGTGATTCTATTCGGGCGGCGCCCGCTCGCGACGCCTCCGCGAGTCACACCGAAAATCGCTTTCAGCCCTTGGGAATTCCGGCGGCGCGCTGGATCACCGCGTCGAAGGTGCGGTCGGGTAGGGCGCCGTGCAGGAAGATCAGCGGTTTGGCGCCGTACCCGACCGCGTACCGGGTGCGCGGGCGTCGGGCGGTGACGGCCTTCCCGATGGTCTTGCCGATCAATTCCGGCGGGGAGGAACGCTTGTCGGTCGACTCCGCGGTCAACCAATCCGCGATCGCGTTGCCCTGCGGCGCGTAGGGCCCTGTGCCGGAGACCGCGCGCACCTTGTCGGCGGCGATCCGCGGCCATTCGGTGCGGATGCCGCCCGGTTCGATGACGATCACGTCGATACCGAACCGCGCGACCTCCATCCGCAGACAATCACTGAGCGCCTCCAGCGCGAATTTGGTGGCGTGATACCACGCACCGAGCGGCGTCGCGATCTTGCCGCCCATCGAGGTGACATTGACGATTTTCCCGAACCGCTGCGCACGCATGGCGGGCAGCACCAATTGCGTCAGGCGCGCCGCACCGAAGACATTGACGTCGAACTGCGCGCGCGCCTCATCCATCGGCACGTCCTCGAGTGCACCGTATGAACCGTAGCCCGCATTGTTGACCAGGACATCGATCCTTCCGGTCTCCGCGAGAATCTTCTCGACACCCTCCCGCATGGACGCGTCGACGGTGACATCCATCGAAATCGGGCGTATGCCGGACTCGGCCAGCGGCGCCATCCGCTCGACGCGCCGGGCGGCGGCATAGACGGTGAATCCCGCCTCCCGCAGCGCTATGGCGGTGGATTCACCGATACCGGAGGAAGCGCCGGTCACCAAAGCCACTCTGATCGTCGACATAGTCACATTTCCTGTCTGATCGGTTGCGCCCGAACACCATTCGCGCTCGATGTCGCATCGGAAGAACTGGGCCGCGGTCGGGCGGAAGTCGCTCCCGAACCGGCGACCACCACATTACGAACGTCGACCCGCCCGATCACTAGCGCGACGCGCCACTCCGCTCGCAGGACGCGCCAACTTCTCGCCGACCACCGCACACCCCCGGTCCCGAGAAACAGGCAGCGGCGCGAAACCACCGGTCGTCTTCTACGATGTCGATCATTCGAGAGACAGACGGATTTTCGGTCACGTCGTAAGTTCTTTCTCGTTGTCGCGCAATCCGACAACCACATTCGTGGTGAGCGATCGACGGGAATCGAAAGGATTGCGCGGCATCCCATTTCAATTCATTCGACCGGTTCGGTCGAAGCTCACCGCGAAGCTCCGCCGGATTCGCCCGTGGAGCGCCGCGCGAAAGGGGATACCGTGCTGGCCGAGCTTGCGATCGTGGCGGTGCAGGGCGTGTCGACCGTCCTCACCGACCGCTTCCTCAATCGGGGCGACACCTCGGCGTCGATCCGTTCGGTGCTGACCGACTTGGCCGAGATCAAGGAGTTGCAGGCCCAGGACCGGGCGACACTCGTCGAGCTGCGGCATTTGACGGCGCGGGTCCTGGCGCGGACCGACGGGCTCGAGATCAGCCGCCGCGAGATCTGCTTCGTGCCGACGCCGAACACCCCGGACGTGCACGCCGCCCTGCTGAACCTGGAACTCGAGATCAGCAGACTCGAGGCAGAAATACACCCTCCGGTCGCCCAGGCGCATATCCGCTCGGACGCGCGGGCGAGCATCTTCTACCAGCTCGACGAGGAGATCGCGAACCTGCGCAGCGGCAGGGAGACCGGGCGATGACCGTGGTTTCCGAGCGTTTCGCCGCGGCGGTCCGCGAACACCTGGTGCTGAGCCTGGTGAATCTGTCGGTACACCCGGTGGTCATGGGCATCTTCGGGCCACCCGGTGAGGGGAAGACCTTCCAGCTGCGCAAGATCCTCGACGGTCTCGCGGTGCGGACGGTGTCGATCAGCGCGGCGGACTTCGAGAGCGAGCGGGCGGGCGCACCGGGCAAGGACCTGCTCGCCGCATACGTCGACGCCGCGAGGGAGATCCGCGCCAAACGGCCGACCTGCCTCGTCATCGACGATATCGACACCACCGTCGGCGAATGGGAGAACAACACCGGCACGGTGAATCACCAGCAGGTACTCGCGCAGCTGATGCACCTGGCCGATCGGCCCTGCGACATCGAACGGGTCGGGCGGATCGAGCGCGTGCCGATCTTCGTGACCGGCAACGATTTCGGCAAACTGTATCCGCCGCTGCGGCGGCCGGGTCGCATGACGGTGCTGCACTGGTCACCCACCGGTGAGGAGCGCCGATCGGTGGTCGCCGCGATCCTGGTCGGACTCGTCGAGCCGAATATCGTCGGGAGTCTGCTGGCCAGTTATCCGCTGCACCCGGTTTCGTTCTTCGCCGAGCTGCGCTCCACGCTGGTCCGCTCCGGCGCGGCGACCGTCATCCAACGGCTGGCCGATGACCTCGCCCTGATCTCCGGGGAGGGCGACCGCTTCCGCGGGCACCTACAGGCGGCGATGCGGCGCGGACTCGACCCCATCGCCGTCGAACAGGCCGCCGCCACGCTGCACGAGCAGCACCAGGCCGCCAACCGCGCCTACCTCACCCCGACCTACCTCGCTCCAACTCCGACTCTCAGTCAGGTGATCGAATGAGAACCTACGCCTACGCCGCGACCCGCACCCGAACCGAAGCCGTCGTCGACCAGTTCGACATCTTCCTGCAGTACGCCGGACTACCCGAAGCCGACCGGACGAAAGTCCTCGACGTGGTGGCACGGCGGTGGATCGAGAAGGTGGGCGTGTACCTGCTCGAAGCGGGCAAGCGGGTGCTCGAGGTCGCCGTGGAGATCGACTGGCCGCGCCACGACGACTTCGCCGCCATCAGCCCCGTCATCAACACCGACCTGCCCGGATGGGAGTCCGGGGCGGCCCCGGAGATCCGCACTCTCGGACACCGCTTCGGCGGCAAGGCCCGCGAGTCCGGGCAGACACCCCAGCACTGGGTACTGTTCACCACCGAGATCCGCACCGACGCCGAATTGCACCGCAAGCGTTGCACGGAGGCGGGCTACCTCTACCGAGGCGGTGTGCCGGACTGGCGGAACGCACCGGTCCGCCGCGACAACATGCAACTGCTCGACCTGGAGGAAGTCAACATCTCCATCGCCGAGGCATGGTGACGGTCAACCGGTTTCGGCCGCCGTGCGGTCGAGCGGTGCGTGCGCGGCGTGCGCGGCGTGCGCGGCGTGCGCGAGCGTCGACGTGGTGCCCCGTCGGGAATAGCACCGTCGGCCGTGGCGTTCGAAGGCGCATGCCGAAACCCTTCACAGAGGCCGAGCGTCAGGAATTTCTCGCGGGCACACACGTCGCCGTGTTGTCCGTGGCCGCGAACGACGGTCGCCCGCCGGTGGCCGTGCCGATCTGGTACGACTACACCCCGGGCGGCGACATCAGGATCAATACCGGTAGCGCGCGCCGCAAGGCGCGGCTCATCAGGGAGGCCGGGGCGGTGACCGTCACGGTGCAGCGCGAAGAACTGCCGTACCAGTACGTGATCGTCGAGGGCACCGTCGTCGATGCCGCGACACCCGCTCCCCTGGACGCACGGGTGAGCATCGCCACCCGCTACCTCGGCCCGGATGGAGGTCGCGCCTTCGCCGAGGGCATGGACGGCAATACCTCCGTACTGTTCACCATCCGCCCCGACCGCTGGATCTCCCAGGACTACTCGGGCGACCTCTGACGGACGAAGACAGCGGTCCGCGTCGAGGGACCGAGCCCCTCGACGCGGTTCACTACCGTGAGGATCAGACGATTCGGACGTTCATCGTGTACGAGGCGTCGTTCCACTTCGACATGACAGTCAGGTGGTAGGTGCCCGTGGCCGGAAGCTGGAACTGGCTCACGGGGGTGTCGGTGGGATACGGCCTGCCGTACGGATCGGTCATCTCGACGAGCGCGGTGCCCGGTGCGGCGGTGTAGTGCGAGATGACCTCGACGGTCATCAGTTGCCCCGCGCGGGCATCGAGCACCCAGACGTCGGTGTAGCCGCGGTTGATGTAGCCGCCGACGGTGCCGTGGTCGGTGCCGGGCGCGAACTTGATCTCGGCGTAGACCCCGCTGGCGTTCGCCGCGCCCGCGCCCGCGGTGACGACGAAGAAGGCCGCCGCGATCGCCGCCATGGCGAAGGCCGCTTTGCGAAGGGTGTGCAGAAGGGCGGACATGATGCCTCCGTTGTTCTGGGTGGTAACCGATGCCGGTGCTTGAAATAGCCTGCGGCACAGCACTTACCAGATTCTTTCAGTCCTCTGAAAATGATTACGCACCCTCATGACCGCCGAACGTTCACGCGGTGGTCGACTGGTCGATGTCGGTTCGTCGGACGTCGGCGATGTCGAGGACGAGGTCGGGGCCGTATGCCGTGGCAGGCGTCTGGAATCCGGGGGTGGCCTGCCCATTCGAGACGCGTTGCAGGAGCAAGCGGGCGGCGCGCGCGGTGAAGTCGTAGGCTTCCGGTCCGCTCAGAGTGGCCGTGGCGGTCCGGCCGTCGGGGGTGCTCGCACGCGCCCACGCGTAGCTGGATCCTTCGGCAAGTTGCTCGGGGGTTGGGCCGGCGGGCAGTCTGCGGATGAGCGCGTTCATGGTGGCGTGCCAGGCCGCGGAGTCGAACACGAAGGGCAGGCGGGGCGCGAGGCGCATGAGGGTGGCCACCGGGCCGGGAAGTACCGCGTAGGTGTCGATGTCGGGGATGCCGGTCGAGTGGCCCGCGGTGCACAGATCGGCGCGCCACGGGTTGGTGACCGCGGTTTTCGGTCCCTGCCCGAAATCGACGGTGAGCCTGCGGGCGGCGGCGCGTTGGGGAATCAGCTCACCACCCGCGCGGCGCACACCTTCGTGGGCGAGATCGCGGAGCAGGGTCGCCGCGGTCCCGCGCGACAGTCCGCCGACCGTGTGGAACGCGAGTTCGAGGTGCGTCGCGTCGGGCAGGCCGCGGTGTACGTGCACGGCGAGGCAGTCGGTGGGCACGACGCCGAATCCCGCGCCGGGCAACAGCATGACGCCCGCCCGCACGGCCTGCTCGTGATAGGTCTCGCACTGCTGGAACTCGGGGACCTCCCCGGCCAGATCCAGGTAGTGGGTCCCGGTCGCCAGGCAGGCACGAATCAAACGCGGCGCGGTCGCGTGAAAGGGACCGGCACAGTTCAGCACCACGTCGACATCGGCGAGACCCGCTTCGACGGCGGCGGGATCATCCAGGCCGAAAACCCGACTCGGCAACGACATTCGCTCGCCCATGGCGGCGACCTCGCGCGCGTCGCGTCCGGCCAGGACGGGACTCAGCCCAGCCGAGACCGCCTCGTCCGCGCACAGCCGACCGATGTATCCGGTGGCCCCGTAGATCAGCGCCGTGGTCACGCCGACCTCCGCACAGCCGTCTCCACCAGAGCTTCGAGCCAACGCTGATGCTGCCGATGCAGGCCGCGCCGCATGGCGGGCGCCAACAGCCGCGCCGCCGTCCCGCGCTGGACCTCTTCGGTCACGACGTGACAACCGCCGTCCTCGGTCGGCGTGAGCTCCCAACGGTGGTAACCCGTCGACCCCAAAGCCGCTCCATCCCAAGCCAACCGACGCGCGGGCACGAATTCCCGCACCGTGCTGGACACCCTGAGCCCGAAGGTCGTCCACCGGAATGTCACACCGTCGGAAAGATCCCGGCCGCCGGGAACGACGACGGCGCGGGAGTTGGAATACCAAGTGGGCCAAGCGGTCGCCGCGACGAGCACCGGCCACAGCTCCTCGGCGGCCACGGTCGTGAAGATCTCGTTGCGGGCGTGGACAGCACATTCGGGCGGTGTGAGCCCCGGAGGCCATCGGTCGGTCGTGTTGTTCATCGAGAGTCCTTCGAGCGCGGACAGGAGCGCGCGGCTCCCGCCTTCGGTGAATGATGAGGTTGTCGTGAGTTCGGCCTGCGCGATCAGGACGACCGCTCGGGACCGTCCCGATCGGCTCCCGCGATGAGCAGCGCGACACCGCGGCGCAGCAGCCGCCGGGGCACATCGGGATCGGACAGGTCGGCTTCCAGACCGCGCGCGAAAGCCAACAGGAGTTCGGCCAGCTCCGGCCCGTCCGCCTCGGGACGAGCCGCGGTCACCGTGGCCGCGAGCAGGTTTCGCATCGCGACGTCGTAGTCGCCGATCAGGTCGGCCAGCAGGCGGGCATCGGGCCCGAGCAGTTCGGCCGCGTGCGCGGGGCTGTCGCGCCACAGCCCGAGAACCATCTCGAGTTTCGCGTCGAGGATGCCGACCAACCGCTCGGCCATACCGCCCGGGACGACCGCCGCGGCGCGGGCGCGCGCCGACGAGGCGTCCAACAGCCGGGCGCCGAGGCGGCGATAGGCATCATCCTTGCCCCGCACGTACTGGTAGACCGCCGGACGGGACATCCCCGCCTCCCGCGCGATGTCGTCCATCGTCGTGCGCCGCACCCCGTGCCGGGTGAAGCACACGTAGGCCGCGTCCAGGATCTGCTCGATCCTCCCCTCTTCCGACATGCTGACAATCTTTGCACAGAATGTCAGATTGTCCAAGCAGGGCGTTCCCGACCGCACAACGGGCCGGATATCAGGGCTGTTCGGCGAACCCGATCAGGAAGGGATACTCCGGTCCGTGCTTGTCGCCGCGAGTCGGATAACAGCCGACCTCATCGATCCGCACGACGGTGCCGTCGAGCTCGCAGCGATTACCTTGTTCCAGCATGCGCAGCAACGGGTCAACGGCCTCGATGGGATAGAGGGTTTCGACGCCCGTGTAGCACAGGCCGTTTCGGTCCGCCTCGGCGTTGTCGAACCGGTACATCTTCAATTCGGACACGCAGAGGATCGGCTGGGACAGGACTGCGGTCATCGCCCGCGCATACTCCGGAAGCTCATCGGTGACCAGTCGCAGCAGCGTTTCGGCGTATCCGGCGGTCCGCGCGCAGTCGTAGGAGCAGGGCATATAGGAGATCAGGCCGAAAAGGGTGTGCCGGAGAAACGGGTTGCACAGGACCGACGGCCGCCCGCCGGTATTGCGCAGCGCGGCGAAGTAGGTGTTGTCGTTGTGCCAGTTGTTGCGTTGTCGGAAGAACTCCTGACAGCAGCGGGGATATCCGAGTGTGTCGCCGAACTTGTCGTGATCGGCGCGGTGCTTGTTCACGATGTGCCCGTTGACGGCGAGCGGATACCACCCGGTGCCGACGACCTCGTCGAGGCGGATCGAGTCCCGCGCCAGGAAGACGTGCGCTTCGGTTCCCGGCCGCTGTATCGCGGAGAAGCCCGCCCTCGTGGTGGTGAGCTGTTCCGGCGGCACCTTGCGCAATTCGTCGGAATCACGGTCGAAGTACGCGTCCACGTAGTATTCGAGCGGCAGATCCTCGATCATCTTCTCGAAGGCGGGCCAACCCTCGTAGGGAATCCACACGTCCATGGCCGGTTTCAGTCCGGCGGCGACCGCGATGAGTGCGGGCAGTTGCGCACCGCCCTGAGTCGCCGCGACGAAGTGGCGGTACTTGCTCGCGAGTACCTGCGCGGTGGCGGCGGCGGTCATGCCGCGGGGCAGGCAGAGCGGAGCCGGATCGGCGGCCGCCGCGGAAGGACGCGGTCGCAACGCCCACGATCGCGACCGCCGCTCACGTTCGATCGCACCGCGCAGGTCGTCCGGGGCATTCCGGTGTCGGATGAAGTCGTCGATATGGGTGAGCAGATAGAGGGCGTCGTCGTAATGTCCTCGGTGGCGCAGAGCGAAGGCGAAACACTGCCAGAGGTACGGGCTCGTGGGCGCGTGCCGCACGCATTCGGCATACCGCGACGCGGCTTCGGTGTAGTCGCCGACCACGTAGGCCGAATGCCCGGCCGCGAGTGCGCCGACCAAGGTCAGGGTGTCGCGTGCGGCGAGTACTTTCGACAATTCCTCCAGTCGCCGCTCGCTCTCGAAAAGGCGGACGCGGTCGAGTATCACGTCGCCCGGATACCAGTCGGTGAGTAGCGGATCCGGAGACCAGTCACCCGGCAGGCCGAGCGCGAACAAGATGGTCTGATCGGTCCCGTCGCCGTTGCGCGCAGCCGTGGCCGTTCCCGGTCCGGGTGAGCCGAGATACGGGTGCGAATCGCGCCAGCGCTCGCGATGCTCGCGCAGCACGTCGTCCTCGTGCGTCTTGACGCTCGACGGCGGCGCGGGTATCGCCGCGCGATGATGTTCGCATTGCCGTTCGAGAGCATCGACGAGCGCACTGCCGAACGGCGACAATGTGGCGTTGTCCCGCAGTTCGGCGATTCCGGCTTCCACTTGACGGCCGATGCGGTAGGCGCGGCCGAGTCCTGGGCCGTCCTCGCCGTTCAGATCATCGGGCATCAACTGGTAGAAGCCGAGGACGGCCGTGAAGGTATATACGGCGTGCAGTACGCCCGTGAGCGGGCGGGCGTCGTCTCGCCAGGGCGAGTAGTACATGGCCTCGGTCGTCGGACCGACCACCAGCGGATCCAGATTCATGAGGGCGTTGAGCTTCTGGTGGCCGTGTTCGTGGACCAGGGCCTCCGTGATCTGCCACTCGGTCCCCAACGATATGGTCACCATTCCGGGTGCCTCGTGGAAACTGCCGCTCAGATGCAGACGCCGATCCGGCGAGGTGACCGGGACGAGCGCCCGGATTCCGAGCGTCATCTCCGAACCGAGCGCGGGTGACAGCGCGGTGATCCTGCTCCAGCATCCGGCCAAGATGTCGGTCCACCGACGAGTGGCGGCCTCGGTCAGATCCTCGAAGAGGTAGTCGATGCGCCCGCCGAGCCGCAGATCGTGGTCGAGACTGTTGAGTTCGACGCCATTGGGCAGCCGCGCGACCGAGAGGACGCGGACCGCTACGCCCGAACCCGCCGAGATCACGCCGTCCCGCACGATCAACTCGACCCGACCGCACGGGACCGCCCCGGCGACCTCGACCACCACACCCGCCCCCGGCAGGCTGACCCGCCCCCGCACATCGGTGCGCGCCGTGCAGGTCACGGTGCCGCGACCGGACAACAGCACCGCCGCGGCGGCGAAGCGGGCGAACGCCGCGAGGTGTTCGGTGAAATGCATATCCGGGAAACGCTCGTGTGCGCCCCTGGCGATCAGCCCGTAGGCCACATCGGTCCAGAAGCACGCGCTGGGATGGGCGAGGACGGTGCGTTGAATCGCCGCGGGCTGCCGCCGAAGCACCTCGAACGCGGTGTCGAAATCGGACTTCGCCACCCACGGCGCCGCCTCGACCACGAGGAAGTCCCGTAACCGACGCAGTCCCAACAGGTTACGGTGATAGCTCGCGGTGAACAGCGCTTCGACGCAGTCGCGGTCCGGAGCGACCGGGAGGGCGAGATCCGCGACCGTCCCGGCATCGAAACGGATCGAAGATGGCATGGCCGTCACACTCCGGTGTCAGGCAGGCGCGGACGGAGGTCCGCGGCAACGGCGGCGGTGATCTCGGTGATCAACTTCGCGAGGTCGGCGCAATAGACGGAGGTATTCCCGAAGCCGTTGGCGCGCGAGTAGCGCTGCGGAAAGTACCCGCCCCCGCAGACGCCGACGACCGGGCATTTCCGACAGGTTGCACCGAGTTGCCGCCAGCTCTCCTGCCTGGCCGCGACTTTCGGCGAGGCGAGCGCATCGTCGAAGCTGTTGGCGAAGATGTCCAGACCCAGTTGGCACGCGCCGTGATAGGTGATCTTCAGCGTGTCGACGGCCTGGATTTCGCCATTGGTCTCGACCACGATGAAGTCCACGGGCTGCAGGCCCCACTCCTCGGAGGAGTTGATCGCGCCGAGGTACAGCGCGATGATATCGCGAAATCTGCGAATTCGGATACGTTGGGGGCGTTGGTGATACCAGCGATCGAAGACGCGGAGCAACCAGTCGGCGTACGGGGTGGTCGTCAGGGTGTCGCGCTTTCCCGGTGGGCGGAGGTCGTGGTGCGCGAGGGGAAAGAGGAAGTCTATGGAGGACGGCTGATACGCGGCGAAGTAGTCGTACAGTTCGAGCGGGTCGTTGTCCAGGTCGATGACCGCGAGAATTCCACCCCACAGCGCCCTGCCCTCGTCGCTGCTGAGTAGCTCGAGCGCGCGCTCGGCGGCGCGATGGGAAGAGCGTCCCGCATGGTCGAGACGGTGACGATCGTTCGCGCTCCCGAAGCCATCGATACTCAGACCGAAGACGAGATCGTATTCACGGCAGAATTCGAATACCTCGTCGGTATACAGGGTTCCGTTGGTTTGGCCGTTCCATCGCACCGTGACATCCGGCGTGTTCTCGATGACCACGTCGCAGAGCCGCCGCAGGTAGTCGACCCCCATGAGCAGCGGCTCGCCGCCGTGCATCACGAAGTCCACCTCGCGCAGGCCGTGGGCGAGGGCGTGCTCGTTCATCCTGCGGCCGAGCTGAGCCGCCGTACGGAGCGACATCCGCTGCGGCTGATTCCGCCAACTCTGGTCGGCATGGTTGTACACGTAGCAGTAATCGCAATCCAGATTGCATCGAGAAGCGATTTTGCAGATGAAAGAACGGAACGGTGTGCTGGTCGAGGATTGCGCGGCGGAAGAGTACGCGGGCAGCAATTTATCTCGACCAGGAACTGTGCGAACTGAAGGAGCTGAACGAACTGTGCCTGCTGTGTGAACTGAAACTACTGAAGCTGCTGAAACTACTGAAGATCTGCCCAAGGGTGGATCCGTTCGCGGTGATGTCGCGACCGGTCCAGTACAGCTCCTCCAGAACCATCCCCAGCGCGGTATCCGCCAAGCCTTCGATCGAATCGAGATCCAGATCGTATCCGTTCGGCGGAACAACGAGTGAGAACTCTTCGGCCGATTCCGGGGCGTCCGGCGATTCATCCACGACGCTACCCCCCTGTCTTCATCGGATGGCGCGACTTGTTCTGTGGCGCAACTACACTCCGCCGTCGCACGACAATCGTATACCCGGACGCGAGCCTGCGACAGAGATCGATGGTTTTCCGATTCGACAGCACCGAACAGCGCATCCATCGCAACGCCACGCCCCCGGCACCGACAACAACTTTCAACTCATCGGCAGTGGTGACCGACAAGTTGCATCGATGAAACCTGCGACATCTGAACCTTTTATCGTCATGAACCGACGTCAAGAGGTCTCGCATTCCATCCCGCCCCTGAACGCGTTCATGGAGAACCGCGGTCGGCACGTTCGGTCGCCCGCTTCGCTACCTCGACTCTCCTCGATTCTGAATTCATTGCGTGACAGCGTGGCCCAACTCGAGGCGCCGAGACCTGCGCGGCCTCCGATGAACACTTTGTGCGGCGGCTGTAGCTCATTGCTACGGGGTCGTGACGATCGTCGCGAGGAATCCCGCGATGTAGGCGAGCGCGAACAAGACGGGCGTCCACTGCTCGATGTGGGACAGCGGCCAGTAGCGTTTGCGGTCCTTGCCCTCCCCCAGCGCCCACCATTCGGCTCGCCAGAACGGGGAGGCTGGCAGTCGTTCTTCGAGTGCGCCGACGACCTGGTATTTCGCGCAGTTCAGCAGCCGATAGCTGCGCACCAGGTAGTACCAGGCGAAACACTGGCCGAGCAGCGCCACCAGCGGGATCGCCAACCATTGCGTGGTGGCGGGCGGCGGGGTCCTGCCGAGAGCGACCACGACGGTGATGATTCCGGTATTCAGCGTCAGGAAGAAGGAATTCGCCAGACCGCGGCGCGCGCTCACCCGATCGGCCATCTCGACGCACAGACGATACTGTTCGAGAACGGCGTGCTCATAGCCGACGGTATGGCATTCGGCCCCAGGCTCTTTCGGTGCGTCGTTCCACAGCCGGATGCTCAGCTCGGTCGATGTGTCGTTCCCGCTCACCGTCCACCTCCTCGTCTCATAGCGTCGGGGTGTTCATCGCGTCGGCACAGCCGGGTACGGCCCGGCGAGCCCGATCCAGCTCCGGGGTCGGGGCCGATTTCGCCTGCATTTCCGCCCCGCGCCTGCCCGCTGTGACGAGTACCTGCTGGAAGTTCTCGAATGCCGCGGTCTGCTCCCCCTCCGAGCCTGCCGCACGGATCCGCGTCGCGCTGTCGGCCAGTTCCTGTGCCGTCCGGCGAGTTTCGGTCAGGGATTCCCGCGAATCGAGCGCATTCTCACCGTTGGGCGCATTGCCGAGCGCTTCGGTCTCGTCGGCCAGTCCGTAGAACAGCGCCGACATGTCCGAGGCGATGTCGGCGAGGCCGGTCTGCGCGGCGGGACCGGTCGTCTCCAGCATCCGGCGGGTCAGATCCTGCATTCGCCCCTGGTATCGCATCGAGATCTCGCATTCGGCCCTGACGTATTCGTCGAGGCCGACCGCGGGCGGATCGCCGCCGCAGCCGCCGATGGCGACCGCGACGATCACCGACGCGACGCCGAGGCGGGCTCGACCTGTCGAGTTCCTTTCGACCATGATGATTCCTCGACTCGTCTATGGACTCGAGCTATCGGGTGGTACCGGCAGTTGTGGGCAGACCGCGACGTAGCCGATGTCCGGCGAGATCCATTCACGCCACTCCCGGTGGCTCATATTCCGCGACACCTTCGCGCACAGATCGTCTCGCCAGGACGACGGGCCAGGCCACAACCAGGCGCTGACGGTGTCGTCCGCCCCGATGTCGAGCGACAGAATCCGTCGGTCGTCGGCGCTGAGCGCGACACGGGCGACGTCGTCGTGGCCGTTGCCGAGCGGGTCGCCGATCGGTGCGCCGATCGACGCGTCCCAGAATCGCAGGGTGCGATCCATGCTGCCGGAGATCAGGATCCGGTCGTCGGCGCTCAGCGCGACACCGCCGATGACGCCCCGGTGCCCGAGCATCGGCGCACCGATCGGCTCGCCCGTTGGCACCGTCCAGCGGCGCAGCGCGTTCGCGCCGCCGACCACCACGGAGTCCCCTCGGCCGCTCACCGCGAGACTGCCCGAAACGTCGGGTCCGGTGGTCGGAGCGCTCACGAGCTCGTGGGTCGCCGCATCCCATATGCGCAGCGAGTAGGAGCTCATCGAAATGATGTGACCACCGTCCGGGCTGAACGCGACCGAACCCACGCGCGATTCGTGCCCGCTCAGGCCTGCGATGTGCGCGCCGGTCGTGGTATCCCACAGGTGGACGATCGCGTCGGAGCCGCCGCCCGCGAGAACACCGCCGTCGGGGCTGAACGCCAGTTTCCAGATCTCGCCATGGAACCCGCGCAGCGGCGCGCCGATCGCGGCGCCGCTTTCGGTGTCCCACAGCCGGATCTCGTCGTCTGCGCTCTCGGAAACGATCCGGCGCCCGTCCGGGCTGAAGACGAGCTCGCGAATCCCCGAACCGTGCCCGGTGAGCGTGCGGATCGGCGCACCGGATTCCGTGTCACGGACGATGACGGTCCGGTCGTCGCCGCCGGACGCGATCCGGCGCCCGTCGGCGCTGACGACCGCGACCGGGACCGGACCCGTGTGGCCGAGCATCGGCCCGCCGATCGGCCGCCCGGTGTCGGTCTCGAACATGCGAAGCGTGCCATCGCGATAGCCCGCGACCATTCGGTGGCTGTCGGGCAGGAACGCCACGCTGCGCGGAATCGGCGCGCCGTCGGTCTCGGCGGGTCCGGTGATCCGTTGTCCGCCTGTGGGACTCCCTTCGACCTGCCAGACCCGGACGGTCCCGTCGAGGCTGCTGGAGACCAGTCGGCCGTCGCGGCCGAACGCGAGGCCACGCACCCAGCCGGTGTGACCGGCCAGCGACCCGATCGGCGCACCCGATTCCGTATCCCACAGCCGGATGGTGGCATCGATGCCCGCGGCGGCGAGCCGACGCCCGTCGGGACTGAACGCGACCACATGTCCCGTGTGCTCGCCACCGTCGAACAACGGATCCCCGGCCACCCCGGAATCCGCGTCGAGCAGCCGGACACGGCCGCTCTGGTCGGCGATCGCGACGTGCCGATTGTCCACACCGAACGCCACCGAGGCCACCGCCTCGCCGATGTCGACGGGCGGGCCGATCGGGGCGTGCTCTACGACATCCCACATGCGCACCGATTTGTCGCTTCCGCCCGATACGACGCGACGGCCGTCCGGGCCGAACGCCACCGTTTCGACCGCCGAGGCGTGTCCGGTCATCGGCGCGCCGAGCTGCCGCCCGGTCGCGGTGTCCCAGAGCCGCACCGTCCCGTCCGAACCGCCGGAAACGACGGTCGCGCCGTCCACGCTGAACGCCACGCCGTAGACGATGCCCTCGTACCCGGTGAACTCGCCGATCATATTGTGCGACTGCGTATCCCACAGCCGCATCACCGGTCCGCCGGTGAGGATGCGGCGTCCGTCGGGACTGAACGCCACGGCCGTCGCGGGAAGCGAGGTGCGGAACGGTTCCCCGATCGGCCGCCCCGTGTCGGCGTCCCACATCCTGAGCTGAGCGCCACCCGTCACGAGACGACGACCGTCCGGGCTGATCGCCACACTCCAGGCCGCGGCGAATTTCCGGATATCGATCCCGCCCTCGGACCGGATCGTCAAGCCGGAGATGGACGGTTCGCCCACCCGGATGATCCTGGTCGTCTGGGCCAGCTTTCCCAGCGTCCGGATCAGCACCCCGGAATCGGCACGCGCCAACCGCTGCGACGCGAGCGCCTCCAGGATCGCCCGCTCGTCGTCACGCGCTCTCGCCCCGCTCAGCATGGCCTCGGACTCGGCGGCCAATCGATGAGCCACCGCGGTGTCGCGCTGATGGATCGCCTCGCGTCGTTGCACCAGCGCGACCCCGGCGGCGGCGAGCGCCACGATCGTGAGCACGACCAGACCGGCGACGGCCGCGCGCCGCAGCCGCCGGAACCGGCGCAGTTCGCGCATGTCCTCGCTCGCGAGCGTGTACTTGTCCTTGCCGTGGATCGGCGCGGCCAGATCGGTGACCTTCTCCCGGAACAGCGCCGCCGCCGGGTCCCACGGCGCGTCGTCTCGGACATCGACATAGAACGGCTCGGTGGGCAGGGCGCCCGGCCTCGTCAACGCGGGCAGCGCCACATCGGACAGTTCGGGGTCGAACCGGGCCGATGCCTCGTCCCATCGCAGCCGCCCGCCCGCGACCACGAACAGCAGCATGCCCGCGCCGCGGCGCTCCAGCCAGTAGGCGACCTCCCGGTCGACCCATTCGGACCCGACCGACCGCGGGGACAGCACGACGATCATGTACCTGGCGCGGTCCATCGCCGCGGTGACCCTGCCCCACAGATCCGGACTCGCGGTCAGGTCGGTGGCATCGCGGAACACGCGCAGCGCGTGCAAGCGCCCGACGCGGCGGCCGATGCGATGCAGCCCCTTCTGTATGCCCGCCGCGACCGGACGGTCGGCGTGGGAATAGGAGAGGAAGGCGTCGTATTCGAACGGCCCGCGCTGTCCCCGCCCCGTTGACTTCGGTGCCTCGACATGTGCGGACATGCTCCTCTCCCTGCCCAGAACGGACGCCCGTGCGGACGGAACCGGGATCATCCGAGACTGCCCCCGATGCGGCGGGAAATCGCGCGTAGCCCACTACCCGATTCCGGGGACAGAGATTTTCGGCCATTTGTTCCCTGTCGGGAAAATTTGGGCGAAAGTATCCCGCACCGCGCACCCGAAGGTGTAGTCAAGAATCAGTAATCCTGTTCGCAAAGTAGAGAACGAGGTTTTCGATGGCTTCGACCCGCAAGCGGAAGCAACTCGTCGTCGGCGGGGCACGATGAGTTTCGTCGAACGGTACGGTCCGTGGGCGTTGGTCGCCGGAGCATCGGAAGGGGTGGGTTCGCGGTTCGCCGAAGCGCTCGCCGAACGGGGACTGAACGTCGTCCTGCTGGCTCGCCGACACGAGGTTCTGGAACGAGTAGCCGCCGACATCCAGCGGCGTCACGGTGTGCGGACACGAACCCTGGCAATTGATCTCGCCACTCCCGATGCCGCCACGACGATCACGGCGGCGGTCGAGGGGCTCGAGATCGGCTTCCTGGTCTACTGCGCGGGCGCGGACCCCAACTACGAACCCTTCCTGAAATCGTCGTTGGCGACAGCCGAGGCGATGCTGGATCGCAACTGCGCGGTGCCGATGCGGTTGTGCCACCGACTCGCCGAGCCCATGGTCGAGCGCGGCCGCGGGGCGATCGTGCTGTTCGGCTCCGGCGCCGGATTCGTGGGAGCGCCGAATATGGCGGTCTACACCGCGTCGAAGGCATTCGACATGGTGTTCGCCGAATCGCTGTGGACCGAGCTGAAACCGCACGGCGTCGACGTTCTCGGACTGATCCTCGGCGAGACCGACACTCCCGCCCTGCGCAGACTCCGCCACGAGCGCGGTCTCGCGGGCCCGGACGACCCGGCGCCGGGAGCCGCCACCGTAGACGAGGTCGTCGCCGAAGCCTTCGCCCACCTGACCAAGGGACCGACCCGCCTGGCGCACAAGAGAATGCGGCGCGGCTTGCGCGTGCTCTACCCCATACCGCGCAACGCCTTGGTACGGCTCACCACCAAACTCGCCGCCAAGGCGATGGGACCCACCGACTGATCTCGCACACCTCCGCCACCGCGGCCTATCCCGAAGCGAACTGCTCGAGCGCGGATCTGGATGGTGCGAAGAAGTAGCCGCCGCCGGTCGGGATCACCCACCGATCGGCGACCGTGATCGTCCGACTGTGGTCGCCTCTGGTCAATTCGGCCACCCGGGGCTGTCCGTCGCCGGTCTGTCCGAGCAGCAGGTCATGGCCCGAATTGCCCTCGGGGGCATTGCGTTTGTTCATCCACGTGGTCGACATCAACTCGAACTGCCGCACCAGCGAGGTCTGATAGGACATGAACAGCAACCCACGATCCCGCGCCTGCGGCGCTTCCCCTTCGACATGGGCCTCGCCCCAGGTGATGCCGCGGCGCAGCATCTGCATCGCCAATGTCTCCGCCGCACCGCCCTTGTCGGTGCCGAGGTCGCGAGGATTCACCTTGCGGATGTGGGCGAACGCGGGGCAGGCGAGTCCGTCGGCGTCGGCCGGAGCGCCCCGGACGGTGCGCAGTTCCCCCGCGGGTGCCAGCGCCAACGGTTCGCGCGCGACCATCGGGTCCGCGCACACCCGCGCCTCCGGCGTCGCACGTGCGAATCCGAATGCGTTGGTGCACAACATATCCGTCGCGTCCACCGGGTCCGCCCGCTGCGGGTTGCGCACCAGCGCGCTGCCGTCGGGCCATCGACCGACCAGTGCGGCGGCGAGCCGCTCGGTATCGACGTCGGCGAATCCGGGCTGGGCGCGCAAGGCCGCGGACTCCGCGGTCAGGAAGGCACGAAAAGTCTCCACGTCCTGACGGAGTCGCCGAAAGGCCAGAAGTGACCCGTTCTTCGTCCACGCCGGTCCCCCGGACACGACCGGACCCGGCACGAGTGGATCGTGCGGATGCGACCCCGGATATCCGAACACGAACTGCCCCGGCCACACCAGCGGCTGCCCGGGACGCGCGTGCGTACGCGCCGGCGGCAGCGCCGGATCCAGCCAACGCCGAGTCAGGTAGTGCCGCTCGGCATCGGACAGCCTGCCCCTGACCCCGACCTGCGAAACCCCGTCCCGAAAGCCGAAATGTTCGGTCTCACCGGGCAATACCCGACCGCGCTGCTGGAACAGCACGGTCGCGGAGCCCGAAGCGTCGAGGAGTTTCCCGACCGCCTCGTCGAGGTCGAGGTCCCGTTCGGCGGCGAGAACGGCGACGACATGCGGTGTGGTCGCCGGTGTTCCGCCGAAACGCCACGTCGAGCGGTGCCCGTCGGTGTGCTCGTCCTGCGGGTCGCCGAGCAGGGTCGAGCGAAATGCCATGCCCGCCTTGAAGGCCGGATCCGTCACCCGATCGGCTTCCGCGCTCAGCATCCGCAGCCCGTCGATGGACAGCGCGAGGCATCGCATGACCGGAGTCGGCGGCCGCTGCTCCCCCGCCCGTGCGGCGCAGCGGCGCTTGTTGCGCTGCGCCAGCACCTCCGCCAGAGTCGAGACTCGCACGTGCGGAGCCCGTAGCCACTTCCGCAGGGTGTCCGCGTCCGGAAACCGCAGTGCCACGACATGTTGGCAGGTGGTTCCGAATCCGGGCAGCACAGCGCCCTGGATATCGTCGACGTCGAGGACCGGCTCGGTGGGCGCGCCAGGCACCGACGGCCCGGTCACCAGATCGGAGTCCGGTTCGAACAGCGGAGTCGTCATATCAGCGGTGTCGGGAAATGATCGCGGATTCGGTCACGGGAGTGGTGTCGACGATATCGATCTCCGCCGCGGCGAGACCAGGGCCGCGCGCGTCGGAGGGGCTGACCGGGCCGAGCAGTTCCCAGTCGATGGCCGAGCAGGAATCCTTCGGGCCGACGACGATTCGGAACGCGGGCCGGTCGGGATCGGCGCAGCACGCGGCGACGCATCCGGCGGCCTCCGGGACACCCGCCGGATTGGTTTCGACCACACCGTAGAGCGCCATCTGGATATGGTCGGTGATATGACCGCCGAACTCGAGTGGGACACCGCCCACCAGCACTTCCGAGCCGGGAGGCGGGGTGAACGTGGCTCGCAGGATGCGCTGCTCGCTCGCGTCGCCGCGCACGACTCGCCACGCGTCGACAGGATCGCCGTCACCGTCGGTGAACGCTCCGGTGTTGAGTGCGGAGATATACAGGCCGACCGGATCGGCCAGGCCGACCCGTTTGCCCGCCGACACCGCGCGGTTGACCGCGAACCCGATCAGCGGATCGCTGGATCGGGAGGCGCCGCCGAAACCCGAACAGCAGATCAGCGTGCCCGGATCGTCGACGATCACGCCGTCGACCGCGCGCAGTACCGTGGCGTCGGCGGCGAGGTTGATCTCGGCCTCGAGGGTGTTGGCCGAGTGGGTCAGGTGCATGATGCCGTCTGTCGTCGTCCAGCGATTGAGGACGTTGTAGTCCCCGGCACGGGCCCAGATACGCCACCGCCCGTCGATGCTGATCGCGACGTCGTGGTCCCAGAACAGTTCGGACAGTTCCACATTCGCGTCGACGTGTTCGCGATACAGCCGCAGACACAACTCGGGGTCGGTGGCGATGTGGGTCCAGTACTCGGGCCCCTCACAGGAGAAATCGACGCGGGTGATCCTGCCCGCGTCGTCGCGGTGGGTGAACCATTCGCAGTACTCGTCCTGCTGGCGCCGGAACAGCGTGAGCGGTTCGCCGAGCATGCCCCCGCGCACCGCCCGAGGGGCGCGTCCCCCCGGCCGCCATTCGGCGAGGGTCTCCGCCGATCGCTGCCGAGCCAGTTCCGGATCGGGGGCGGTGGCGAACCACGATCGCAGCGCGAGCGGGAATCCGTCCCACGCGATCGGCACCACGTCACCCGCGCTGTCGAGCGCGTCGAAGAACGCGGCCGAATCGGCGGCCCTGGCGCCTACCCACCCGCTGACCGTCTTGTGCCAACCGTCGGCGAGCGCGGCGGGATCGGCGCCGTGCGCGAAATCATCGATGTTCCCGGGGGCGCCGTAGCGTGACATCGCATCCCTTTCAGGGTTGTGGGCGGAGTGGTGAGCCGAGGTCGGCTGGTTCGGAGTCCACGGTGTCCTCGGAGTCGAAGACGTGGTCGCCGCATTCGACGGCCTGGTCTCCGAGTGTCCGCAGATCGGCCGCATCCATGAATACCGCCGATATCCGAACCATTGCCATTACGCGCTCCCCCCGCGGATGTCGGTGGAACGCCGAACTCGGATATCGTCCACAGCCGCACCAATATTAGAGTTCGACGCCACCCGCGTCCAGACCTTTTGATCTCTTTCGCACACCACTCGAACGACACGAATGTCACCGTAGAGTGCTCCACACCGCGCTTTACCGGAAATCCGGTACCTACCACTATTCGGCGCGAGATCCGCAACCGGAGTCCGCACTGCGAGAGAATTCTTCCAACTCCGAGATGAATGCGCGATGCCGGTCGTTGTAGTCGAACTCACCCGAGCGGAACACTGCAAATCGTGTATTTCACCGTGCCGTACTCGATGTTGGTCGAAATAATAAAGACCGGTCCCGATTCACGACCGGACCGCTGGACGCGGCTGCAACGGCGATCGCTTCGACGCGCCCGTCGCGACCGGCAGCGCGGTCGCGTATCCGAACTTGTCGCAGATCAACGGAAGTCGGAAGCGTGATCAATGGCCCACTGCGCGAACGTGTGCGCGGGCCTTCCGATGATCTCGGCGACACCGGTCGGTACCGGCGCCGGTACGCCGATACCGGCTTTCCAGCCCGCCAGGATGCCGTCGACAGCGAAGGGCGGCAAGGTTTTCAGGAGTTCCGCGCGGGCCTGGTCGACGGTGGTCGAATCGACCGCGATATCGCGGTCGACGGCCTCGCCGATATGACGCACCTGCTGCCGCAGGGTCAACGCCTCGGGGCCGGTGACCGAATACGCACGTCCTTCGTGCCCCGGCTCGGTCAGCGCGGCGACCGCGAGCGCCGCCAGATCCTTCTCGTGGACCGGCGTGGTCAGCGCATCGGGATACGGCAACCGGACGACGCCTTCCTCCCGGATCGACTTCTGCCACCACCACAGCGCGTTCGTCGCGAACATGCCAGGCCGAATGAATGTCCAGTCCATACCGGACTTCTGGATGGCGGACTCGACGACGGCATGCGCGACCCCGATCGGGCTCAGCGCGGCATCGCCCATCACGACGGCCGCGGACGAGAGCAACACCACCTGCCGCACCCCCGCCGACTCGGCCGCCGCGACGAACCCTTCGATCCCATCGGGCTTGGCGTAGAGGAACACTCGGCGCGCACCCTCGAGCGCGGCCGAAACAGTCTCGGGCCGTTCCAGATCCGCGGCCACTACCTCGACGCCGGACGGGAACCCCGCCGCACCGGGATCCCGACTCGTCCTACGGACCCGCACACCCGCCGAATCCAACCCCGCCGCAACATATTTTCCGACATTTCCACTCGCTCCGAAAACAACCGTCGTCATGCCGAACACCGTAGAGGCACGGACTTACCACCGGTATGGACATACCCCCGGGTAAGCTCCGGACATGACAGCAAGCTCCCAGGCCAAGCACCGCGTCTGGCAGGATGCAAGTGACACATTCAACAGCGATTGCCCCGTGCGCGAAGTACTCGACCACATCACCAGCCGCTGGGCCATGCTCATCCTGACCGCGCTGACCCGAGGACCATTGCGCTTCGCCGAGTTGCACAGACTGATCGACGGAATCAGCGAGAAGATGCTGTCGCAGACCTTGCGCATGCTCGTGCGAGACGGTCTGGTCGCACGCACCGTCGAGCCGACGACCCCGCCCCGAGTCAGCTACGACCTCACCGAACTCGGCCACGGCCTCACCGAATCACTGCATCCATTCCTGGATTGGATCTACCGGCACGTCCCCGACGTGGTGCAGGCGCAGCACCGCCACGATCAAGACCGCGAATAGACCGGTACAGCCTCGTCCGCCGAGCAGCACCCGCGAAGAACTCGCCGCACTCCTCGCCCCGAACGACACATAGGTCCCCACACGACCTGAACTCCGAATCACCGATCGGTGTAGCTCGGCCGGATCGGCCGGGTCACCCCCGCGCGTCAGGGCAGGTCGGTGGACAGAAAGGTCAGCGGTAGTCCCCGCACCGAAAGTTCGACCTCGTCGAGAGCGTAGCCCTCGCCTTCGCGGTGCTGACGGTATCGAATCTCCGCGCCGTACCGTTTCGCGAGTTCTTCGGCATCGGGGGCGTCGGGTACGCGGATCACCACCGAGAACACGCCTGGGCCCCGACTTGCGAGGAATTCGGCGACCGCGCTGCCGTCGCCGGTTTCGCCGGGCATCGGACTCACCAGTTCGATGCCGCGATCCCAGTCGAGCAGCACCCGCAGGCCGAGATCGTCCAACTCGAAATCGCTGAATACGAAACCCAATTCGGTGAACATCCGGGCCGCCTCCGCCAGCGCGAGCGGGTGCACCGCGAACACGATGTGATGCAGCCGAGCCCCGGCGGCGGTCTCCCCTGCGGTCATGGGCGTCCTTCCGTCGGTCGGCTCCGCACAGAAGTCAACAGCGTTGACACCCAGAAGTCAACAGCGTTGACCGACTCCGGCTATCGTGGCGTTGCCCCCGGTTCGATCGCGATGAGAGTGGACGATGCCCCGATCACAGGACGGCGCGGTTCCCGCCCGCGCGCGCTCGCCGCGTCCGTCGTCGACCGCCGACACGATCCTGCGTTGCGCGACCGAACGATTCCGCCGACACGGCTACACGCCGACCTCGGTGCGCGCCATCGCCAACGACGCGGGCGTCGATCCGGCGCTGGTGATCCGCCACTTCGGCTCAAAGGAAGAACTCTTCCTCCGAACCGTCCCCAACCGAGGGTTCTGGAACGACGTCCTGGCCGGTCCACTGGCAACCCTCGGCACACGCCTGGTGGAGTTCCTGCTGAGCCACGCTTCCGACGAGATGCTCGGAATGCACACCGCATTGGTTCGCGCGTCGGACAGCGCCGCCGTGCGATCCAAGCTCAACGAGGTCGTCGAGCAGTCGTTCATCGACCAACTGAAAGACCGCCTGCCCGGCCCCGATCCGGTGCTGCGCGCCCGCCTGATCGCCGCGCAGATCGGCGGTCTCCTACAAGCGCTCAGCATCTCCGACGAGACGCTCCGCGACTACGACCACTCCTGCGTGATCGCCGTGTACGGGCGAGCCATACAGTCCACCGCCACCGGAATTTAGGACTATTTCGATTGCGGTGCAACAATATTCGCAGAGGACGAACGTAGAGCGCAGCGCTGCGGGCGAGGTGAGCGCTGCCCGTACGCCGAGTGCGCACAGCGACCCCGACTCGATCCGTCGTTGACCCCTTCGCCGCGAATCACCATCTCCTGTCGGGACTTGTCGCTAATGTCACGCACATGGACGCGGTGCAAGTGCAGAAGAAGCTCGAACTCTCTCCCGATGAGGACTTCGTTCTCACGGCGTGGCAGTACCGGATGATGCAGCGCGACATCGCCGCGTCGAAGGGCAAATATCTCGCGTCCAAGCGGGAGATGCGTAACACCTTCCGCGTCAACGCGGTTGCGGCCATCGGGCAGCGAGATCGAGGCGACTGGTCCCCCGCCGTCGCCGAGGTGGTTCAGCGGATCGCCGCCGATGGCGAGTCCCCGAATCTCGAAGCGCTCGAATCCGCTGTGCCGCAGATCTCCTCGGTCGTGACGAGACGGTCACGGGCGCTGCTTCTGCTCATCGACCTGTACGGCTTCGAGCCGTGGGTAGCGGGCAAATGGGAGAAGGCTGTGCGCGCCGAAGCTCTTGTCGCCGCTCATGCTTCGATGGACCAGCTGCACCCCGAAGACCTGCATGCCGTGGAAGCCGCGTACAAGGACGCGATCAAGAAGCTGTCGAAGGCGAGTAACTGGACCAAATACGCGCTCCTGGCCGGTGCGGGCCTCGGACTCGGGGTACTGACCGGCGGTCTCGCCGCACCGGCGATCGCGGGCGCGTACGGTGCACTGGTTCTCGGCTATTCGGGCGCGGTCGCCACTTCCGCGGGTCTCGCCGCGATCGGCGGCGGTTCCATCGCCGCGGGCGGCCTCGGGATGGCCGGTGGCGCCGCGATCATCACCGGGTTGGGCGGCGCGGCGGGTGCGGGGGCTTTCACGCTCGCGGGCAAGGCTTCCGGGTTCACGGCGGCTCGCATCGCGGCCGACGCCATCCGTCTGCACGTCGTGACCCAACTCGTGCTTCGCGATGTCGACGGCAACGAGGAGGCGGCGAAGGCCGTCATCGTCGGTCTTCGCGAGCGGGTCACGAACCTCGGCAAGACGGTGGTGACTCTCGCGGAGCGAATCGAGAACCTTCGGGCGCAGCTGGAGACCAAGCAGGCGGAGGTGGATGCCGAGCGAGGTCGGCGGCTCGCGGCCGAGGATCGCGTCGCACGCTTCCGCGGCGTCGCCGACCGGCTCAAGGAGCGCGTCACGGGACCCGAAAACGATGAACTGCAGGCATTGCTCGCCGAGCTGGATGAGCTCGAAACCGAGAAGAAGACCGTCGAGACCGTCGCCCAGGGCGTCGCCGTCCTCGCCGACGATCTCGAGGACGCGGCGTGAGCACCGGGATCGGCGACGACCACATCGGCAATCTGGACGCACTTACGCGCGACCTGGACGCCATCGAATCCATCACCGCGGCAGCGCTTTCGGACACACCGATCGATCATGCCGCAGCACAGCGCATAACGAGCACTCCGACGGAGCTCACCCATGCCGAACTCACCGCGCACCATCGGCGGCTTCGCGAGGACCTGGGTTGGGGCGAGCCAGAATGGGCCGACATCCTCGACCCGATCGCACTGGCGCGGCTCGATGAATGGCGTGCGACCCAACGGCTTCCATGGGAACGTGGCGACCTGGTGGTCGTCGGCGTCTCCGGCCTCATCGGCGCACTCGGCAACCTCTACGACAACCACGTGGACGCCGCGGTGCTCGGCGGCCTGTCCTTGTTGAAGAACAGCGATCTGCTGCGCCGGTGGGAGAAGCAGACCGCCCGACTCCCGATCGACTACACCGGCCCGAAATTCGGCGGTCCGGCACATCGTGTCCGGTCCGCTGGCCACGATATCGGTCGATTCTTCGCCGCCCTGAAACAGATTCGCACGGGCACCTTCGAAGGCACATGGTGGGAAGACGGACGACAGGTGATCGAACAGGTGACCCGGACTCGCTCCGGCCTGCCGTTCGCGCAAGTCCGCGAGCCCCATCTCGCGGTCGCGCTGCTGCTGAAGCACTGGGCCGCCGACTTCGTCACCCCGATGAGCCTTCCGCTGCCGGGCTGGACACTTCTCTACGAGATGCCGAACGCCGACTTGCGAAAGTTCGCCCACGACGCCTACGCCGGAACGAACTCCGGCGACGGACTGAATCTGCGCTCCGGAGTACTGACTCCCGGTCTCGGCATGCTCGCCACCGAAATCGTCATCCGAACCCACACCCACCTCGACGCCTACCGCTCCACCGGCACCCCGCGCCTGTCGACCGCCACGACGGCCAAACGCACCGAGATGCTGCTCGCCGCCCACGCCGCGGCCGGAGCGATCAGCCTGTCGAAGACCGCCGCGGCCGCCATCGCCGGTGAAACCGTGGTCGCCGCCAGGCATCTCGACGTGCCCGTACTCATGCGGACCGGAATGCTCGCGCTGAAAGCCCGCTCCGATGCCGCCGCACGCGCACGGGCCGGGGCGCCCTCGTGGGAACAACTACTGGCCGACGAAGCAGCGACATGGACCCTGCCCGAGGCGATCACCATCGCGGACCTGTTGACCGACCCGCACGCCGACTCCGCCCCGCCGCCGCGTATGGACCCGACAACGCTCTAGCCTGCCCCCCTTCGAAGCGAAACCTCAGATCGGTGTCACCCCGGACACCAACCAGCGGTCGTCGTTGCGGTCCAGACCGACTCTGACCCGACTTCCGGTGGTGGCGCCCTGCGCGTTGTCGCCGCTGGTGGTCACCTGGTTGAGGAAGAGCAGCACCACCGCGTGTGAGTTCTCGTCGGAGACGATGCCACCCGCTTCTACGGTGGCCCTGACCGTCAGCTTCTTCTCCTTGGCCCCCGGAACGATCGCCTCGCGGATGAGTCGGAGGTAGTCCGCACGGAAGTCTCCGGTGAGTTGATCCGCGGCTCTGGGCAATTCGGTGTCCACGGTGGTGTGGTCGTAACTGAACATGGCGGTGACGGTGCGTTCGGCCGTGCTCACCGCGTCGGCGCGGGTGCGCTCGTCTGCGCGCTGCTCGAAGTAGCGGTACCCGTTGACCGCCGTGACCGCCACGGCGACGAGCGCCACCGCGATGGCGATAGCCGCGACGATACGCGTGCGTGTACGTGTCATGCCACGAACTCCACTTTCGAAACGGTCGGGCCGTGCTCGCCGCCGGTCACGGTGACGCGGAAACGGTAGTAGCGTTGCTGCGGTTCCTGTTGGCCCGCGTTGGTGACGGTCTGTTTCGCCGCGACGAGCACGTGGGCCGTTCGGTCGTCGTCGTCTTCGAGCGCGGCTTCGATGACCTCGCCGGTGGAGACGACGCGCGCCTGTCGGACGACCTCGCGGAAGGGATCGATACGCCCGTCGAACTCGCTTCGGAATTCTCCGGAGGCGCCCGCGAGGATTCGGTCGATGTCGGCCTGGGCGGAGTCCGCACGGATCGTGGTCAGATTGAGCACGGCTTGACGCGCGGTCTGGAGGTATTCGGTGCGCCGCTGTTCGCGTGCGTCATTGCCCTCGGATATCGAATGCAACGCGACCGTGGACGCGATCGCGGCTACGACCAGCGCGAGCAACAGTGTCGCGGCCACGATGCGGGCGACGGTCCAGCGCCGCCGAGGACTCGCGCCGCCCTCGTAGACATCCGCGTCCGCGGCGGTCTCGGTCACAACTGCGCTCTGTTCGGTTCGCACGCCCTTTTCCGTGCGCACGGCCTGCTCAGCCTGTTCGGTGCGCGCGGCGTGCTCGGTGCGCGCGGACTCACCGCTGCGCGCGGCCTCACTGGTGCGCGCGGCCTCACTGGTGCGCGCGGCCTCCTCGACGTGCTCGGCCTGTTCGATGCGCGCGACGTGCTCGCTGTGCGCGGCATCGTCCGTCGAGGTCGCCTGCTCACCCCCGGAGATCAGGGATTCCACCTCCGGACCCGAAGTCGCGTCGACGTGGTCCTTCTCGACCGCAGCCCCTCGATCACCGTGGTTGTTCGGCCCACCGCCGACCCGCTCGGTCGCACCCGCGCGCGTCGGCGGGCCGGGTGATCGAACCACACGTCGACGCGAGGAACGGACTTTTCCGGTGCTGGTTGTCATCGTTGCTGCTCCTGGAGCATTGCTTGCCATGTGGCTGGCACGGTTCCCGAACCGCCGGGGGCGATGTCGGCCAATCGGTAGGCGCGCCCGTCCGGACCGGTGTACGTGCCGGTGGCCGGATCGTAGGCGCGGGCGGCGGCGGGCCCGACGCCGTAGCTCGCGGGCGCCGCGGGCGTCTGTTGCGAATCGGATCCGGCGGGCTGGGTCCGCCCGACGGGTGGGGTGTTCGGGCCGATCGGAACGTATCCGGTGCGACACATCTCCGGTGTCGGCGCGCGCACTCCCGGCACTTCCATACAGGGGGTGTTGCGGATGCCGCGCACCGCTTCGGGCGCTTCCTGCGGGATCTTGCAGTACAGCCCGTCCGGCGTGTCGACCGGTCCGAGGTCGCTGGGGTCACGCCATTGGCTCGGCGGCAGGAACCCGGTCGTGCACGCGGGCGGATCGCCGAAGGTCGCCACGAAGTCGACGGCGGCGCCGTATTTCAGCGGCCCACGGATGACGGTCATCAGGGCTGCCACCAGCGGCGGATACAGCACCAGAACCTGTTCGATGCCCGCGTGGTAGGTGAGGGCGACCTGCCCGACGCTGACCAGGTTGCGCAGCAGGATCGGCAGCGTCGGCTGCAGTTCGGCGAACAGCGCGCTCACCTGCTGCATCGTGGCCGGACCGTGGTGCAGTATGCCGCGCAGCGCGGGATCGTGGGCGCGCAGTTCCGCGGTCGTGGCGGCGAGGTCGCGGGTCCAGGAGCGGATGGCGGCGTCGGATCGGGTCTGGGTGTCGAGCAGCGGACCCAGCTGATCCAACAGCTTCTTCGTCGGTGCCGCGCCCGCGTTGGCCTCCTGGACCAGCAGCGCCGCGGAATCGATGAGCTGTTGCAGTTCCAGACCGGATCCGTTGAACGCCCGGAATGCCTCGTCGAGCACCTGTCGCAGTCGGGCGTCGGCGATGTCGGCGAGCAGCAGGTCGGCTTGGTCGAGCAGTGCGCCGACGTCCTGGGGCAGCCCGGTGCGCTGCATCGGGATCACGTCGCCGTCGCGCAGGGGTTTGCCGCTGCTGTTCTCGGGGGGCACCAGGTCGAGATACTGTTCGCCGACCGCGGAGACGCTGCGCACCCAGGCGTGCGAATCCGCCGGGACCCGATAGTCGCTGTCGATGGAGGCCAACGCCTCGACGCCTTCGCCGGTGAGTCGAACCTGTTTCACCACACCGATATTGGTGCCGCGATAGGCGACGTTCGCGGTCTCGTAGAGCCCTCCGGTCGCGGCGAGGTGGACGGTGATGTCGTAGCGGCCGATGCCGAACATGGCGGGCACCTTCATGTAGGTGCCGCCCATGACGACCAGACCGATCACGGTCAGGATGGCGAAGATGGTGAGCTGGATGCGGACGAATCGGGTGAGTTTCATCGCGGCGCCCCATCCTGCGGCGCGGTGGGGTTCCGGCCGGGCAACGGCACGGTCAGGCCGGGAATCGCGGGCAGGCCCGGGATGGACGGCAGGCCGGGAACGGTCGGTGACGGCGTGCCGGGAGGTTGCAGCGGGCCGGTTGCCGGATTGCCGCCCTGCCCCGCGGTGTCGGGCGCGAAAGTGCCGAGGACGCCTTCGATTCCGCCGAAACGTCCGCCCAGCGGGGTGCCGGTGAGGAAGTTGGTGTCGAGCCGCTTGCCGGTGAGGTCGACGTTGACCGCCAGATTCATGTAGTCGCCTTTGACGGCATGGTCCAGGTTCTTCATCGGGAAGGGGAAGGTGAGCAGCATCTTCATCGATTCGGTGAGGTTGCCGCCGGTGTCGCCGAGGTTCCTGAGTACGGGAACCAGGCTGCGCAGGTTGGCTTTCAGGTTGTCCCCGCCGTTGGCGACGATCCGTTCGACGACCTCGCCGAGACTGCCGAGAGCGGTGATCGCGGTGGTGATCGTCTCGCGGCGATCGGCCAGTAGCGTCAGCGCCTCGGGCAGTTCGTCGAGCGCGTCGGCCAGGATCTGGCGTCGGTCCGCGATCTGCGCGCCGAGTCTGTCGATGCCGTTCATCGCCGCGATGATGCTGCCGGTCTGGTCTCGCAGGGTGACCAGAAGCTCGTTCAGTCGCGGCAGCAGATCGCGGATCTGGTCCTCGTTGCCGCTCAGCGCGGCACTCAATTCCCGGGTGATGTCCTCGAGCTGGGTGATGCCGCCTCCGGTCAGCACGACCGAGAGCGAGGACAGGACCTGTTCGGTGGTCGGATACACCCCGGCGCGGGCCAGCGGTATGAGGTCACCGTCGCGCAGCCGCCCCGCCGCCGTGGCATCGGTGGGTGCGGCAAGTTCGACATGGTTGCTGCCGAGCAGACTCGTCTGCCCGATCCGGGCGACCGCGTTCGCGGGCAGCTCGACCCCCGGATTCAGCGAGACGGTGACCAGCGCGTGCCAGCCTTCGACTTCGATGTCGGAGACCGTGCCCACCGCGACGTCATCCACCCGGACCGGCGAATTCCTGGTCAGCGTGGTCACATTCGGCATCTGGATGCGCACCTGCCACGCGCCGTCGCCGGTGCCCTCGGTGCCCGGCATCGGCAACGAGTTCAATCCGTCCCACTCGCATCCCGACACTCCCGTCAGCAGGACACAGCCGAGCGCCACAGCGGCCAACCCGCGCGGCCGCCGACCGAAGATTCCGCTCATCGCACACCTCCCGGCACAGCCAGCCCGACGAGCCCATCGGGGATGCCGCTCGCGGTGACCGGGGCGGCGGGTACCCGGTCGGCGAGGGACGGCGGACTGAATTCCAGCTGACTTGGCAACGCCTGCACGCCGCTGGCCGGATTCGTCATGATCGGCAGGTAGTTCATCGCCAGCGAATCGACCACCGGAGCCAGATACTGCCTGCACAGATCGGCGCTGCGGTCGGAGTTGGCGGTCTGCACCGCTTGGACCGATCCGCACAGGAACGCGAACGGGTTCGCCGTGTTGTTCAGCACCACCGCGCCCGCCAGACTGCCCTGCGCGGGTTTGTAGATCGTGTAGAAGTTGGCGAGGCCGGTCGGGGCCGCGTGCAGTACGCGTTCGAGGGCGGTGCGGTTGTCGGCCACGATCTGGGTGACCTGCGCGAGCCGCTGCACGCCTTCGGTGAGCTGGGTATCGCTGCTGTCCAGGAAGCGCTGCACATCGGTGATCGCGCTGTCGAGATTGTCCAGTCCCGCGCCGAGATCGGATCGCACGCCCGCCAACACCGAGGAGACCGAGGCGAGTCGTCCGCCGAACTGGACGATCTGTTCGTTGCTGCTGGACAGCACCTCGACGAACTGCTGGAGGTTGCGGATGGTGCCGAACAGGTCGGCGCGCCCGTCGGACACGGTCGTCAGGGTGGCCGAAAGCGCGCGGATGGTTTCGCGCAGTCGCTCGCCGTTGCCGTCGAGGTTGTCGGAGACGGTGTCGACGAAACGAGCGAACGAGCCCTGGCTGTCCTGGCCCACCGGACCGAGCGCGGTGGACAATTTGGCCAATTCGGCCTTGATGTCGTCCCATTCGACCGGGATGGCGGTGCGGTCGAGCCCGATCGTGGCGCCGTCGCGCATCCTCGGCCCGCCGGTGTACGCGGGGGCGAGCTGGATGAACCGGGCCGCAACCAGCGATGGCGCGACGATCACCGCGCGGGCGTCGGCGGGGATGTCGACGCCGCGGTCGATGGTCATCGCGACCCTGACCCGATCGACGCCGGGTTCGATCGCGTCGATCCGCCCGACCCGGACACCGAGTACCCGGACCTCGTCGCCGGGATACAGCGCGGTGGTGGCGGGGAACTCGGCGGCGATGGTGGTCGCGCCGAGGGTGGACACCCGGTTCCAGACCGGAACCGCCACAGCGGCGACGATCACGACCCCCGCCAGCACCAGGACCCAGCGCGGTGGTCTGCGCACAGCGTTCGACAGCTTCATCGTGGCGGCTCCTGAACACCCGGACCGATGGAGGGAGGTGGCGTGAAGTAGGCGCGCAGGGATTCCGGGAGGTTCTGCGGCCAGGCGAGGGCGTCGACCAGGACGTGCAGCAGCGGACTGTTCGCGTTGGACACGTACGCCTGGAAATAGGGCCCGCTGCCGACCTGTTCGCCGAGCGCGGCGGCATACGGGCCGAGTCCGGCCAGCGCCTCGGTGATGTTGTTCCGGTTACGTTCCAGTTGCGCGAGAACGGAATTGAGCTTCTCCAAGGCGGGAGCCAGCTGCGCCTCGTTGTCGGCTATCACCCCCGACAACTGCTGGGCCAATGCGTTCAGGTTCACGATCATCTGCCCCAGCGCCGCCCGCCGCGACTCGAGTTCGCCGAGCAGTTCGTTTCCGTCCGAGAGCAGCGCGGTGATCTGGGAGGACTGCTCGGCGAGGATCCCGGTGACGTTGCGCGCCCGTGTCAACAGTTGGAGCAGCGCTTCGTCGCGGATGTTGACGGTGCGCGAGAGCGCCGTGACCCCGTCCAACGCGGTGCGCACCGCGGGCGAGGTGTCGGCGAAGGTCGCCGACAGTTCGTCCAGGGTCTGGTCGAGTCGGTCGGTGTCGAGACCTTGGATGGTGCCGCCGAGATCGCTCAACGCCTGATTGAGCGAGTACGGAGAGTTGGTGCGCTCCAACGGAATCGGGTCGTCGCGCCGCAGCGCGCCCGACCCCGACGGATACACCTCGACCGACTTGCGCCCGAGCACCGTATTGGTCTTGATCGCGGCGGAAGTCTTGTCGCCCAACACGATCGATTCCTTCAAGGTGAACCGCACGAGCACCTTCGCGCCCGAGAGCTCGACGGACTCGACCCGCCCCGAGCGCACCCCGGCGACCTGGACGGCGTCGCCGGGCACCAACCCGCCCGCGTCGCCGAAGTAGGCGGTGAAACTCGCTCCCGAGCGCAGGAACGGCAACCGGTCCAGTTGCAGCGCCGACAACGACACCGTCACCGCGAGGACGATGCCGACGACGCCGATGGTCATCGCGGAGGATCGTTTCTCACTCATGGGTGGGCGCGCACCTTCCCGTCGTCTGGGTGCCGGGAATCGCGATCTCGGTCGGCACCCCGTTCGGCCCGTCGACCAGGAACACCACCGAGCAGATGTACATGTTCAGGAAGGAACCGTAGGAACCGATCCTGATCAGGTTGCGATAGGTCGCGGGCAGTCGGTCCAATACCCACTGCACCGTGTCGCTGCCCTCGGTCAACAGGCCGCCGACTCGGTCGGTCTGCTCGATCGTGGCGCGCAGATCCGGTCTGGACTGCGCCAGCAGAGCGGTGAGATCGCCGGTGGCGCCCGCGATCCGCGGTATCGCCGCACCGATCGGGTCGCGGTCGGCCGCCAATCCCGATACCAGCCTGCGCAATTCGGTGATGGTCGTGGTGAACTGATCGCCGCGCTCGTCGATGACGGCCAGCGCCGAGTTCAGGTTGTCGATCACACTGCCGATCAACGCGTCTCGATCGGCCAGGGTCTGCGCGAAAGAACCGCCGCTGTCCAACAGCGACACCAGATTCCCGCCTTGACCTTGGAAGATTCGCACCAACGCCTCGGTCAGGTCGTTCACCTGACCGGGATCGAGGCCGCGCAGCAGGGGTTTGAACCCGCCGAGCAGCATATCCAGATCCAACGCGGGAGCGGTCTGCTCCTCGGCGATGGCGCCGCCGTCGGGCAGTGTCTTCGCCTCGCCGGGACCCTCGAGCAACTCCAGATACCGGTCACCGACGAGGTTCTCGTAGCGGATCGCGGCCCGGGTGCTGGTGAACAGCGGGTATTCGCGGTCGACCTGGAATTCGACGTGGGCGAGGTAGTCGGCGCCGACCTCGACGGAGGTGACCGACCCGACCGGAACGCCCGCGATGCGCACCTTCGCACCGGGCAGCATTCCCGACGAACTGGTGAACACCGCCTTGTAACCGTTCTCGGCCGAGAAACGCACCTGACCGAAAACCACGACGAGACCGGCGAAGATCAACGCCATCACCACGGCGAAGACCGCCAGTTTTACCGATGTCGCGACGCGCACGGCTATCCCACCCCCGGCAGTCCGGCGAAGAGGATCTTGAACACCGGCGGAGCGTTGAAGGTCAACGTCGTCGACGGAACATACGGTGTGCCCTCGCTGGTGTCGACCACGAGATAGTCGGCGTTGCTGCCCGGCACGCGTTCCAGGATCCCGCCGCAGTGCGGGCCGCCGGTGGCGTTCACCTTGGGCAGGTCGTTGGGCGCGGTGTAGCGCTCGGTTCCCGGCATGAAGCTGGCGCTGAGCGCCACCGCTTCCTGTCCGCCGCCGAAGACTGCCTCGGCCGCGGGCATGGAATTACCGATCCCGGTGATCAGGCAGTACAGAACCGGGGCGTAATCGGCCAGCAGACCCGTTGTCGGCCGCAGCAGTTCCAGCGCCGTCACCAGTTGATTCTCGTTGTCCCGCAACACCGTAGAGGTGGTATCGGCCACACCTATCACATTCACCAGCAATTCATCGAGACTCGAACGCTCCTCGACCACCGTCCGCCCGGTCGCCGTCACATTGGACACCGTCGCCATCAGGTCCCCGGCGGTGTCGGCGTACAACTCCGCGACCCGAGCGGACTTGTCGAGATCGGCGCGCAGGGCCGGAAGCGACGGGTTGATCTCGCGCAGAAAGGAATCCGCGCCGGTGAGCAGGCCGCCGATCTTCTCGCCGCGCCCGTCGACAGCGGTCCCGAGCGCGGACAGGATCGCGTTCAACTTCTCCGGTTCGATGATCGCGAGCAGATCGCTCAGACGCTGGAACAGGGTGTTGAACTCGACGGTCACCCGGTCGGCGGTGATCCGCGCGTCCGGGCGCAGCGCGCGCGCCGGAAGTCCCGCCGGCGCTACGAAATTGACGTACTTGGCGCCGAACACCGTGGTGGAGCGGATATCGACGCGCGCATCGGCCGAGACGAACCGCAGTTCGTCGGGATCGATCTCGAGGCGCAGCGTCGCACCGCCGGAGCGCTGGATCACCTCGGCGACCCGGCCGATCTCGACGCCGCGGAACCGCACCTTCGCGTCCGGGTCGAGCACGAGGCCGCTGCGCGGCGACTCGACCAGGACGGTCTCGGACCTGGTGAACCCGCCCGCGAACATCGTCAACGCGATCGTCACCACCGCGGCCAGCACGATGACCAAGCCGAGACCGGCCAACCTCAGCCCGAGCCCGCTGCTCGCCATCCCGCCCGATCGTCTGAATCGCATCATTGTCACTTACCCGGAGAGGTGGAAGTTGCCGGAGGTGCCGTAGACGGCCAGCGAGATCAGCAGTGTCACCGAAACCACGGCGACCAGGGAGGCCCGCACGGCATTGCCGACCGCGACCCCCACTCCCACCGGACCGCCCGCGGCGTAGAAGCCGTAGTAGGTGTGGATCAGCATGACCGCGGCGGCCATCACCAGCGCCTGCGCGAAGGACCAGAGCAGGTCGGTCGGGATGAGGAAGGTGTCGAAATAGTGGTCGTAGACGCCCGCCGACTGCCCGAAGATCACCACGGTGGCGAACCGGCTGGCCAGGAACGACGCGATGACCGCGAGCGCGTAGAGCGGAACGATCGTGATCATCCCGGCCAGCACCCTGGTTCCGACCAGATACGGCAGTGGGCGGATACCCATGGATTCCAGCGCGTCGATCTCCTCGGCCACCCGCATCGCCCCGAGCTGCGCGGTCGAACCGGCCCCGATCGTGGCCGCGAGTCCGATTCCGGAGATCACCGGCGCGGCGATGCGGACATTGATGAAGGCGGCGAAGAATCCGGTCAGCGCCTCGATGCCGATATTGCCCAGCGAGGTGTATCCCTGCACCGCGATGGTGCCGCCGGTGAACAGGGTGAGGAATCCGACGATCACGACGGTGCCGCCGATCAGCGCCAACGCCCCTGTGCCCATGCTGATCTCGGCGATCAGCCGAACGGTCTCCCGGCGATAGTGCAGCAGCGCGCGCGGCAACGACGCGAGAGCCTGCGCGTAGAAGACGGCCTGGCGGCCGAGAGCGTCGAACGTGGACGTCGCGCGGCGCGCGCGGCGCACGGTGCGCGGGAACCTGGACTCGATGGTGTAGGCCATGTCACTTCACCGTGAACCCGATGCCGACCGCGGTGACCACCACGTTCACCACGAACAGCGCCATGAACGCGAACACGACGGTCTGATTGACCGCATCCCCGACACTTTTGGGACCGCCCCTGACGTTCAGGCCCAGATAGCAGGCGACCAGACCGGCGATGAGCCCGAACATCGCGGCTTTCACCTCGGAGATGACCACCTCGGGCAGGTGGGTGAGCAACGTGATCCCGTTGACGAACGCACCGGGATTCACGTCCTGCACGTACACCGAGAACAGGAATCCGCCGACGATGCCGATGGTGCAGACCAGCCCGTTCAACATCGAGGCCACGAACATCGACGCGAGCACCCTCGGCACCACCAACCGCTGCACCGGGTCGATGCCGAGCACGCGCATGGCGTCGATCTCCTCGCGGATGGTGCGCGCACCGAGGTCCGCGCAGATCGCCGTCGCCCCCGCGCCCGCCACGACCAGCACCGTGACGATCGGACCGACCTGCGTGATCGCGCCGAAAGCGGCGCCCGCCCCGCTCAGGTCGGCCGCGCCGAGTTCCCGCAACAGGATGTTCAGGGTGAAGCTGACCAGGACCGTGAACGGGATCGCGACCAGCAGCGTCGGCGTGATCGACACCCGCGCGATGAACCAGGACTGCTCGACGAACTCCTGCCACTGGAACGGCCGCCGCAACGACGAACGAGCGACATCCGCGCAGAGTTCGAAGAACCCTCCGACCGCGCGCAACGGCACAGCAAGGGCATCGTTCATGCTCGAGGCTCCTCGCTCGACCGACGCTCACCACTCACGGCATCAGACCCTCCGCCACCGCACCCGCTTCACCGGGCACGGATCCCGTTTCGATCACACGACCTCTACCGATACCGAAATACACTTGTGAACAGTAGATTTCCGAACGCACACGGCTGGTGCGCACCGACCACGATGCCCCCGACATCCCGCCCGCCGCCGCATGCCAAGGCTTGACCCTGATAACTACAGTTGGACTTACAGTAAGCAATGTAGCCGACTGCGCGGCCGTCGGCAACGAGGACGAGCAAACAGCGGTGATGCTGAGCACTCGCTCAGCATCACCGGCGGCCGGGAACCGTGATCGAAACCATAGGGCGGCAGCACACTCCGAGCCGCCTCTCCCCCGGCCTGCCGCTACGTCGTGACCGGGAGTTTCGCCCAGCCGCGCACGCTGCTCGTATGTCCGCGAACGGCCTTGGCGTAGTCGACTTCCCAGTCCGGCCAGCGCCGCAGGATCTCCTCGAGCGCGACCCTGCCCTCCAGCCTCGCCAGTGCGGCGCCGAGGCAGAAGTGCAGGCCGAAACCGAAACTCAGGTGGGTGTCGCGGCGATGGATGTCGAAACGATCGGGATCGGGGTAGCGGCGCTCGTCGCGATTGGCCGAACCATTGATCAGCAGCAGCACCGCGCCCTCGGGGACCGTCCGCCCGTGGTGGCGCGTATCGGCCGCGACGTATCTCGCCTGCACCGGCGATGGCGCCTCGTAGCGCAGCACTTCCTCGATCGCGGCCGGAACGAGCGACAGGTCCGCGACGATCTCGCGCCGTTGTTCCGGATGATCCGACAGCAGTTGACCGGTGAATCCGATGAGCCTCGTGGTCGTCTCGCTGCCCGCGCCCATGATGGTGTTGATGTAGGTCAAGATCTCGCCCCGGTCGAGCCTGCGTCGGGTCCCGTCCGGTTCGACCACCTCGGCGTTGATCAGATCGCTCATCAGGTCGTCGGACGGATTCTCGGCGCGCCAGTCCACGTAGTCGGCGATCATCCCCAGATGCGGTGGCACGTAGGCTTTTCCGGTGCGCTCGCGGCGGGCGCCGTCACGCACGGCCAATGCCTTGTCGGTGCTGTCGCGGATGGTCGCCTGATCCTGTTCGGGAATGCCGAGCAGGGCGCCGATGGTGCGCATCGGCATCCACGCCCCGAGATCGGCCACGACGTCGAATCCGCCCGAACCGATCAGCGGGTCCAGCGCCTCGACGGTGAATTTCCGGGCCAGCGGCTCGATCGCGGCGATCCGGCGCGGGGTGAACACCCGCGACATGATCTTGCGGTGCATGTCGTGCACCGGCGGATCCTCGAAGAGGACGAGTCCGGACGGAATCTCCATCCCGCTGGTGATGACCTCCATGATTGTTCCGCGCCCGGACCGGAAGGTGTTCCAGTCCTGGATGCCCGCGACGACGTCGTCGAAGCGGCTCAGCGCGTAGAAGTCGTGTTTCTCGTTGTAGTACAGCGGCGCCTCGTCGCGCAGCCGCTTCCACACCGGATAGGGATCGTCGTCGATGGCGGTGTCGTACGGGTCGTAGTACACGTCCGCGTCCACTGATTCTCGCACTGTCGTCGCCTCACAAAGGAATTGGTTGATCACCGGTTCGGGCGCGGACCGGGTCGTCTCCGGCGCGGAAGGCGGCCGGACCGGTCGCTACTTGCGCATTCCGCCGCCGACGGTGATGTCGTCGCCGGTGACGAACGAGGACGCGTCGCTCGCCAGATACAGTGTGGGCCCTACGATTTCGGACAGATCGGCGACCCGGTTCTGCGGGTTCTGCGCGGCCAGCATCGCCACCGAACCCGGATAATTTCGCTCCGCGGCGACCAGCATCTCGGTCGCGAACGGCCCCGGGCTGAGCATATTGACCCGGACCGACCACGGCGCCCACAGATTCGCCATCGACACGGTGAGACTGCGCAGCGCCGCCTTCGACGCGCTGTAGACCGCCGACATGGGGTTGGAGGAGAAATAGCCCTCCATGGAGCCGATATTGACGATGCTGCCACCGCCGCCGTCCCGCATCACCGGCGCCAGGCACTGGCTCATGCGCAGCGCCCCTTCGACATTGACGCTCAGGATCTTTCGCCACAACGGCAACGTGACATCGTTGAGGCCGAGCACCATCGGATTGATGCCCGCGTTGTTCACCAGCACGTCGACCCGGCCGTATTCCTGCACAACGGCGTCGACGAATCCGGGAACCGCGTCCCAGTCACCGACATGGCACGCGATCCCGACGGCTTTGCCTCCGGCAGCGCGTATTTCGGCGGCCACGGCATCACACGGCTCCTTGGTGCGGCCGCAGACGACCACGGACGCGCCCGCGCGCGAGAAGCCGTCGACCATGGCCCGCCCCAATCCCCGGGTCGAGCCGGTGACAACGGCGACCCGTCCGGTCAGGTCGAACAATTCCTCCGGTTGTCGAATGGTCATGAACCGCCACCTTCTAATCGCGCCATCGATAGGCTCCGAACACGGGCGCCACCACCACGCCGGGCGGCGCTCGCAGGACATCGGGTATCGCCCGTACCGCGGTCATGGCGACCGCCATCTGCCCGGCCGAACAGCTCAGGCCCGCGACGGGTTCGTTGCCGATGCTCAAGTCCAGATTCAGGCGCGGCGCTCCGTCGACCCGCACGCGCACCAGGAACTCGCCCGGCCGCGCGGCGGGCCAGTCGGGCCCGGGTCCGGTCGCCGACCAGAACTCTTCCGCCACCAGCACCGGTTCGCCGCGACGCAACGCCGTCCACGTCAGCTTCTGGCCTACCACGGTGCCCGCGGGCAGTCTGCCGCACGCCACACTCACATCCTCGGCCCGGGTCTCGGTCTCGATACTCGGGACGACCGCGTCGACAGTCAGGCCGAGTACGTCGGCGGTGGCGGCCAGCGCCTGTTCGTACTGCGCCGACACCGCACGGAACATCGGCGACTCGACCGTGATCTCGTCGGGATGCTTGCCCATTCCCATGAGATCCACGAGCATTCGGCGTTCGGAGATGCCGGAGCAGTCGACGAACTCCTGCACGGTGATGCGATCGACCCGCTGCGACAACGTGGTCAGGCTCGCCGCCAGACGTTCGAAGACGAATCCGGGATGTTCACCCGCGGCGTGGAATCGCACGCCCGCGGCACGGCAGGCACGGGTGATCCGTGCACACGCCTGCGGTCCGAAGGTGGGCAGATGGTTGTAGGAAGTCGTCGTGATCACCGACTTGCCGGATTCGAGCAGTGCCACGATATCGTCGGTATTGCCGTCGCCGTAGGCTTTGCTCGCCGCGTGCACGACGACATCCGCTGCCAGATCCAGGATTTCGGACCGATCCCCGGTGACCGAAACCCCGGTGGCGGGACGGTCGACCAAGGCGCCCGCGTCGACACCGAATTTGGCCGCGCTGTAGGCGAATACGCCGACCAGCTCGAGTTCAGGGCGGTCGATGATCTCGCGCAGCGCGGCGCCGCCGACGGGACCGGTCGCCCATTGGACGACACGGGTGGTCATGATGTGGCCTGTTCGGGGATCAGCCCCTCGATCGTCGCGTGCAGCACGGAGCGACTGCCGTCGGGCAGGACGCGGCGCGCCACCAGGAATTCGCTGCCGACCCAGCCGTGGCGAATGAACTTCCCGAACCGCATCCGCGTTCCCGGCGCACCGCTGGCCGCCGGAAGCATCTTGATCCGCTCCAGCGACTCCTTGACCCCGACGCCGGTCAACGGACGCGCCGTCGCCAACGCGGTCATCATCAGTCGGGCGACGTCGTAGCAGTACAGCGGGAAGAAATAGGCGGGCCTGCGTCCGTGGCGCTGTTCGAACCGGTCGAGGAAGTGCTGCCCGACCGTGTTGCGCTCGTCGTACTGGTCGAGCCCCACCCAGCCTGCGAACTGCGCACGCCACCAGTCGCTGGTGGCCGCGAATTCGAAGGCCGTCGTGGTGTAGCGGCGCGGATTCCACCCAACGGCGTCGAGCGCGGCGTTCATGCCCGGTATGCCGAGTCCGAATCCGACGTGCACGAGCGCGTCGGGCCGGTCTGCGGCCAGCGTCGCGATCGCGGCCCGCTTGTCGGCCTCGACCTGGGGAATGGGAATCTCCGCGGTGATGGACAGACCCGCGACCTGGCAGGCGACGCGCGTGGTGCGCAGGTACTCGTGTCCGATGAGCGAGTCCTCGTAGACCAGTCCCGCCGTGCGGCAGCCGTCCAGCGCCGCCACGGTCGCCATGATGAGCGGTTCCTCCTCCATCGACCCCGCGGGCAGCCCGAACACCCACTGCCCAAGCATGGATTCGGAGGCGGCCATCGTGATGATCGGCACCTGCGCCGCGTCCTCGACATACCGGCGCAGCGCCACACCGTTCTCCGAGACCCACGGCCCGAAGATCACCAGGGCGTCCTCGGCGACCAGTTCGTGGAAGGCGTCGCGCACCGGCCGGAACGATCCGTTCGGCAGGCCCTGCACCGCGCGGACCACGAACTCCACCGGACGTTCGAGCACGCCCTGGGCGAGGAAGTCGTCGGCGACCAGCTGCAAGGTCGGCAGGACGTTCTCGTCGTATCCGCCGTCGGCGTCGAGATAGTCGATCAGCAGCCCGATCCGGGCGGGCGTCACCTCGACCATGCCGCACCTCCTACGCACGTGGTGATCTCGGACATCGCACCGTCTTCGAACGGATCAGCTTCCGACCATGCGGTACCGGGCCGGAAACATCTGACAATTGAGAGCCAACGAGGAAGGTACCTCAGCGGCACACCCACGTCCAGACCTTCGGAAACGAGTTCGTGAACGTCGCTCCGCGCGTACGATCGCACCGATATCTATAGCTCTTTGAATCGCAAGAAGGTACGTTCATGAGCGGTCCCATCATCGACGATGCCGCGAGAGCGCTAGCCAGACCGTCCTCCTACACCGACGAGGACAGCCTGCACACCGCCCTGACCCGGCTGCGCGCCGACGCCCCCGTCTCCTTCGTCGACCATCCCCCGTATCGGCCGTTCTGGGCCGTCACCAAACACACCGACGTACTCGCGGTCGAACGCGCCAATCGCTTGTTCACCAACTGGCCGAGGCCCGTTCTCATCCCCGACGACGACTCCCCCGGCGCCGCCGACGTGCGGACCCTGATCCACATGGACGACCCACAGCACCGCCTGGTTCGAGCGATCGCCGCGGACTGGTTCAGCCCCAAAGCGCTGCGCGCACTCGGAATCCGGGTGCGCGGACTGGCGACACGCTATGTCGACGACATGCGGGCGGCGGGCGGCGCCTGCGATTTCGTCTCCGAGATCGCGGTGCACTACCCGCTGTATGTGATCATGTCGCTGCTCGGCATACCGGAAAGCGATTATCCGATGATGCTGAGCCTTACCCAGGAACTTCTCGGCGGCGACGACAGCGAATACCAGCGCGGCGTCACGCCGGAGGAGAAAACGAATTCGCTGCTGGAGATGTTCGCCTACTTCCAACGCCTCACGGCCGCCCGACGCGAAAACCCCACCGACGACCTCGCGTCGGCGATCGCCAACGCGAGGATCGACGGCGAACCACTCTCCGACGTCGACACCATGTCGTACTACCTGATCATTGCCACCGCCGGGCACGACACCACGAGCAGCACCATCTCCGGCGGCCTGCGAGCACTGATCGAGAATCCCGATCAACTCCGCGCGCTGCGAGCCGAACCCGACCTCATGCCGCGCGCCACCGAGGAAATCATCCGCTGGGTCACCCCGGTCAAAGCCTTCATGCGCACCGCGAGCCAGGACACCTCGATCAGGGGAATTCCCATCGCGGAAGGCGAGGCGGTCCTGCTGTCCTACGTCTCGGCCAACCGTGACGAGGAAGTCTTCGAGAACCCCTTCCGCTTCGACGTCCGCCGCGAGCCGAACAAACACGTCGCCTTCGGCTTCGGAGTCCATTTCTGCCTCGGCGCCGCGCTGGCCCGCATGGAGATCAGCACCTTCTTCACCGAACTGCTGCCCCGCCTGCGGACCATCGACTTCGACGGCACGCCCGAACTGATCGAGACGACCTTCGTCGGCGGTCTGAAGCATCTGCCGATTCGCTACTCCATGAGCTGAGCCCGCCCACGCGGCGGCGAACAACGGGCTTGCGCCCTCTTCCAGAGCGAACCCGAACGGTGACCGGGCGATGACCGCTGCAATGATCAGATCATTGCGGCGGCCACCGCGGCATTCACGCGGCGACCGTCCGCCAATCGGGTCCGCCACCGGAACCGGCCGCGCCGGATTCGATCGACAGAGGGAGAAACGTGGACAAGCACCCACCGGCCGACGGCCCGCTCGCCACCGAAGCGCCCTCGACCGGCAAACCGATGCAGGTCGCCCAGCAGCTCAGAGCGCTCATCGTCACCGGAGACCTGAACGAGGGCGATCTCCTCGGCACCGAGGCGGGCCTGCGCGAACGCTTCGACGTGTCCCGCCCGTCGATGCGCGAGGCCCTGCGCATCCTCGAGGCCGACGGCCTGGTCTCCATCGTGCGCGGCGCTCTCGGCGGAGTGATCGTCCGCAGACCGGGCCAACGCACCACCGCACGCGCCGCGGCGCTGGTACTACAGTCGCGCAGCGTCGCACTGGCCGACGTCTTCGAAGCCAGCGCCGTCATCGAACCCGCCGCGGCCCGCATGGTCGCCACCTCACGCGGGCACCAGCGAGCGGCCAATCAGCTCCGCGACATCATCCTCGAACAGAAACGCACCATCGAGGACCCGACAGCCTGCACCAACGCCATGATCCGCTTCCACAGCGAACTCATTCTCCTCGCGGGCAATCAGACCCTGATCCTCGTGTGCGAAATGCTCAACGAAGTGATCGCGCGAACCATCGCCGACGTACTCACCCGCACCAGCGACGAACCGGCCACCGCCCGCCGACGCACGATCCGCTCCCACGAACGCCTCGTGGAACTCATAGCCGCCGGAGACGGCGACGGCGCCCAGAACCACTGGAACAACCACATGGCCCGACTGCGCCGGTCGCTGCTGGGGGACCACGGCGCAACCGTCATCGACCCCAATCGCCACCGCTGAGACGGCGGCCACCGCGTTCGACACCGGACTCCATCGCGAGCCTCTCGGCCGCGACCGTCGACCCGACTTCGGCGGCGACCTACGACCCCCGCGGCACTCGACCACCCGCGCAATCCGACGCACAACGCACCGGGAACAGTTCACGGAAACAGCAGGCAACTCTATTTCCAGCCGGTAGCATGGAGGATGCTACCGGCCAGTAGGGAAGGTCTGACGCAAGCCGCCACATTCCGACCGACGAGGAAGCCACGTCGAAAGCCCGCCGGACGACGACGCTCCACTCACACCCTACGCCGACAGCACCCCCGCAGACCGCGCTCCCGCAACCCGCGATCGATGATCCGCATACCGGTCTCGCCGCGATCCACGCGAACGGCCGCCCGACCCGACCGTTCACGGAATCCGCGAATCCGGCGGCGCGCTGGCGTCGCTCGCCGAACCTGTGTTACAACGGAAATACGTTATATTACGTTCGCTAACTAACAATCGGAGCCTGAGATGTGCGGTATCACGGGCTGGGTGTCCTTCGACACCGAAATGACCCGACAGCAAACAGTTCTCGACGCGATGACCGACACCATGGCCTGTCGCGGACCCGACGGGGTCGGCACCTTCGTGCGCGGCCACGCGGGCCTCGGACACCGGCGGCTCGCCATCATCGACCTTCCCGGCGGCGCCCAGCCGATGAGCTTCGCCACGCCCAACGGCGACATCGGTCTGGTCTATTCCGGCGAGACCTACAACTTCCAGGAACTACGCGCCCAACTGGAGGCGCGCGGCCACACCTTCCGCACCGACAGCGATACCGAGGTGGTGTTGCACGGCTATCTGCAATGGGGCGAGGGTGTCGTCGACCATCTCAACGGCATGTACGCGCTGGCCATCTGGGATCAACGCGATGAGAAGTTGGTGCTCATCCGCGACCGGATGGGGATCAAACCGTTGTACTACTACCCCACCCGCGACGGCGTGCTCTTCGGGTCGGAACCGAAGGCGATACTGGCCAATCCCCTGGCCGACCGAACCGTCGAAACCGACAGCCTGCGTGAGCTTTTCGCGACGACGAAGGCGCCGCACTGGTCGCTGTGGAAGGGGATGAGCGAGGTACTGCCCGGCACCCTGGTCACGGTGGACCGCGACGGGATCCGGGAGCGCACCTACTGGCGACTGGAGGCGGTCGAGCACACCGACAGCCGCGATGTCACCGTCGCGAAGGTCCGCGACCTGCTCACCGACATCGTCGACCGGCAGTTGATCTCCGATGTACCGCGCTGCGTATTGCTCTCGGGCGGACTGGATTCCAGCGCCATCACCGGTCTTGCGGCGGCGCGGCTGCGCGAGCAGGGCGAACGGGTGCGCACGTTCTCGGTCGATTTCGTCGACCAGGAACAGAATTTCGTCCCCGACGAGATGCGCGACACCCCGGATTCCCCGTTCGTGCGCGATGTCGCAGCGCATGTGGGCAGCGCGCACAGCGATGTCGTGCTGAATCCGGCCGACCTGTCCGATCTCTCGGCGCGCCGCGCCGTGGTGGCCTCTCGCGATATCCCCGCGGGTCTCGGCGATATGGACACCTCGCTGTATCTGCTGTTCAAAGCGATACGCGAGCAGTCGACCGTCGCGCTGTCGGGTGAGTCCGCCGACGAGGTGTTCGGCGGATACCGCTGGTTCCACGACGAGGTCGCACTGCGGGAACACACCTTCCCGTGGCTGGCGTCGAACTTCGCGTTGACGAGCGAGAACCGTTGGCAGGTCATCGAACCCGGCCTGCGGGACGCCCTCGACCTGCCCGCCTACATCGCCGATCAGTACGCCACGGCATGCGCCGAGGTGGACCACCTCGACGACGAGTCCGAGGTCGAACACCGCATGCGCACGGTCTGCCACCTGCACCTCACCCGATTCGTGCGAAATCTGCTCGACCGCAAGGACCGCATGTCCATGGCCGTCGGCCTCGAGGTCAGGGTGCCGTTCTGCGATCACCGGTTGGTGGAATACGTCTACAACACGCCATGGTCGCTCAAGACCTTCGACGGTCGGGAGAAGAGCCTGCTGCGCCACGCCGCCGCACACGTGCTGCCCCGGTCGGTGGCGCAGCGGGTGAAGAGCCCGTACCCGTCCACCCAGGACCCTGGATACGCCGCCGATCTCCAGCAGCTCGGCAAAGAGATTCTGGCCGAACATGATTCGCAGCTGTGGGCACTACTGGACCGCTCCTGGATGCAACAGGTCGTGAACGAGGACCCGACAACCATGCAGGCGCACACCCGCTTCGGACTCGACCTCGTGATCGACCTGCACACCTGGCTCGACCTCTACGAACCCCGCCTCGTCCTGAACTGAGCCCGGCCCGCCACGGGCACTGCGCACCGATCACGCCGCTCCGGTGAACATTCCGTTGACCGGTTCGTTGGTGGGCGCGGACAGCACATCGAGACGCTCGGCGATTTCCGGCGGCAACTGGATCCCGGCGAGATTCTCGTCGAGTTGCTCGATGGTGCGAGGACCGATCAGGGTCGAGGTGATCTCCGGCCGACCGGCTACCCACGCCAATGCGACGGCGACGGCGGTGGTATTCAATTCGGCCGCGACACCGGCCACTTCGGCGGCGATGGCGAGGTTGCGGTCGCTGAGCAGATCGCAGGCCCAGCGTTGGGCCATCGGCGCGGGCGAGGCCAGCAACCGACCGAGTCGGCTCGCGCCGTCCACGCCCGTGCCACGGTAGCGGCCGGTGAGCACGCCCGACCCCAGCGGGCTCCACGCCGTGACACCCACACCGTGACGGCGGCAGGTCGGGAGTATCTCGGCTTCGATCGTGCGCGCGACCAGCGAGTACTGCGCCTGCAGCGCGGTGAACGCGGCGCCTGCGACACGGTGTGCGGCCCATTGCGATTCGATGATCTGCGCGGCGGTGAAGTTGGAGCAGCCAAGGTAGCGAACCTTTCCCGATCGGACGAAACCGTCCAGGGTCGCCATGGTCTCCTCGATCGGGGTGTCCGGATCCCATTGGTGGCAGTAGTAGATGTCGATGTAGTCGGTGTCCAACCGGCGCAGACTCGCCTCGAGCGCGTGGGTCAGATGCGCCCGCGACAAACCCCGCTGATTCGGGCCGTCTCCTTGTGGCAGAAACGCTTTCGTCGACACCACCACCCGGTCACGGCGGCCGCGCAGGGCGGCGCCGATGATCTGCTCGGACTCGCCGCCGGTATAGGCGTCGGCGGTGTCGATCAGGTTGTGTCCGGCGGCCAGGAATCGATCGATGATGCGCCCGGCTTCGGTCCGGTCGCAGCAGGCGAAGTAGGCCGAGTCTCCGAAGTTCATGGCGCCCAGGCTGATAGGTGAGACCTTCAGTCCGGATTCGCCCAGTGTCGTGTAGTGCATGGCACCTTCCCCGCTAGAATCGGAATCATGGTTCCGCTTAGAAAATACGGAATGTGGATTCCGTTTGTCAACGGATCGTCCTCGTGACGGGCGAGCGAGCGCTGCGCGCCGATGCCAGGCGCAACCGCGCCCGAGTACTGGAGGTGGCCGAATCGGTTTTCACGGCGCACGGTGTCGATGCGCCCATCGAGGAGGTGGCGCGCGCCGCGGGCGTCGGGGTCGGCACCGTGTACCGGCATTTCCCGACCAAGAACGATCTCGTCGATGCGATCGTCGCCGAACGCATGCGACGGTTGATCGAAAGGGCGCGAACCCTTGCCGTCCATACCGATGCACCGGATGCCCTGTTCCAGGTCGTGGACTGGATCGTGGCCGAGGCCACCGTGAAGAAGCACCTCGGAGCGACAGACGCCGCACCGGACGCGGATAAGCCCGCGGCACTGGAAGCCCTCGCCGCAGATCTACGAGCGGTGCTTTCCCAGCTGCTGGCGGCCGAGCAAGCGCGCGGCGCCGTACGAGCGGACATCGAGCTGTCGGACCTCCTGATGGCCCTCTACGGTTTGAGCGCCGCCGCCGAGCACTACAGCTGGGACATGCCCCGCCGCTACCGCGCGATAGCCAATACCTTCGCGGGGCTAAGGCCACGCGAGATTCCCGACACCTGACGACCCGGCAGTTCCGCGAGTCGTGGACGTTTCTCGGCGCCGAGGTCACCGTCAGCAGCGATGCGACCCGAGGTCCGACTCGGATTGCGCGGGTACGCCTGTCGGGTGCGACAGCAGCGGGGTGACATACCACCTCGAACGGGACACGCCTATAGTGGTGGCGATCCGATCGGCGCTCCCCGGAAGTACTGCCGCAGTGTGGGAGCCCCGCCTCATTCGACGAGGTGAGGAGTGGGCGGCTCGATGAAACACGCCCATCGCCACCGGAGGATGCCATGCATATCGGCCTCGGACTTCCCATCGCCGATCCCGCCACACTGCCCGAGTGGGCCCGTCGCGCCGAAAGCGCCGGGTTCTCGACACTCGGCCTGCTCGACCGCCTCGTCTACGACAACCCCGAACCGCTGGTCACCCTCGCCGTGCTCGCCGGGACGACCAGCCGCATCCGCTTGCAGACCGAGGTGCTGATCGCACCCCTGCGTGATCCGGCGCTACTCGCCAAACAAGCCGCCACCCTCGACCGCATGTCCGGCGGGCGCTTCACCCTCGGCCTCGGCGTCGGCGGTCGCGACGACGACCACGAGGCCGCCCGCACCGACATCCGCACCCGCGGCCGCCGCCTCGATGAACAGCTCACCCTCATGCGGCGTCTGTGGGCGGGCGAACCGTTCAGCGAGACCTGTGGCCCCATCGGCCCCACCTGCATCGAAACCAACGGTCCCGCACTGCTTTTCGGCGGATTCCGACCCGCCGCCATCGACCGCGTCGGGCGCTGGGGCGGCGGTTTCCTCGCCGCCGCCGCACCCTCCTGGGCGGAACCCCTCTTCGACCTCGCCCGACGCTCCTGGACCGACCACGGCAGGCCCGGCGCACCACGCATCGTCGCCCAACTCAACGCCGCTCTCGGCCCCCGCCCACTGATCGACCAGGCCCGCACCGCCATCCTCGACTACTACGAGTTCAGCGGCCGCGCCGATCAGATGGCCGCGGGCATGCTCACCACAGCCGACCAGATCCGCTCCGCCATCGAGCAATTCGAGAACCTCGGCGCAGACGAGGTCATCCTGTACTGCTACGGCGCCGACCCCGATCAGGTCGACCGCTTCGCCGACGCCGTGCTCTGAACACCGCGGGCGATCCCAGCAGATCGCTCGACACGGCGCACCGGATGAATTCCATCCGGTGCGCGGTATTCGCGGGCGCGTCCCGATCAGGACCGGCGGCATGCGGCCGGTCCTGATCGCCGACTCCCGATCAGTCCGGTCGCGAACCGTCCGGTCGAACGCGGCGCACAGCACCGTGGGCCCCGCCGCGGATTGCTGTCGTCGCGGGCGCGGAGGCGCGCGACTTGGCCGTGGCGAGCGGATTCACGGCCTTGCGGACAGCCGCTCCCGGTGTCGACACCGGACCGAGGGCCGCGGGCGTCGGGATTCGATACTGCATGGCACGGTACGGATTACCCGACAGCGCCCAAGTGGACACGATCATCGCGAACGTGCCCGTCGACCCGTCGGCGTTCTCGAATCTCGAAGACGGATGTACGTAGCAGCCGTACAAACGCTCCTGGATGTCGTAGGTCCCTGACCCCTGTTCCGCGCCGCGCACCGGGTTGGTCTGCGGCGCGGTATGCCAGTCGATGTATTCGATCGGACCGTAGCCGACCCGAACGAACGCCTGATACGCGCCTGCGTCGAATCCGGAGAAGACCCAGTGGTTCTGGATACGCCGCAGGCAGATCTCACCCAATCGCGTGCCGGCGGGCAGGATCTCGTCGGCGTCGCCCTTGCCCCACCGCCACGAGCCGTCGCGGAACTGCCAGGCGTCCCAGGCGTACGGATCCTCGATCGCGGTGGTGGTTTCGGCGACGCGCCACATCGAGGCGTTCTTGTCACGTGCCAGTCCGCCGGTGCCGATGATGTAGATGTAGCCGTCACCTCCCCGTTCCCAGGTGACCATCGTGCGGCGACCACCGGAGTAGCCGGTGGACCAGCGCGGCGATCCGTCGGGTAGTTGGTGCGTGCCGAGCGCGATATACCAGTGCTGCCCCAGATCATCGGAATACCACATCTCGCAACGGATCTCGTTGCCGAGGCCGTTGGTCACCATGACCCAGAGATAGATGCGGTTGCCCACACTGACGGCGTCGGTGGGCAGGATCGTGGTGAACTCGCCGTTGTCGTGCGGGTAACTCCAGAGCTGCTTCCCGTTGCCGGGCGAGGACACGAAGACGATCGGCGTGCCGACCGGGGTGTCGTCGGCGATGGTGAGGACCGGCGAGCGCCAATCCGTCCCGCTGCCCACCGCAGCAACGGTTCCGTCGAAGGTGTCGCCCCAGAGGTAGCCGATCCGGCCGTCGGGCATCCGGAACGGAACAGCGAGGTCGCTGCCACCGATCCGCCCGATCACCGAAGGATTCAAGTTCTTGATTTTGGGCATGGTTCGGCCCCTTTCCTATCCACGAAGAAATCCCCGGGTTCGCGGTGAACCCGAGCGCTTGACATGTGGTAACTGGATTCCGTGACAGCACAGACCGACGGTTGCGCCGTGCAGATGAATCTCCCCGCGCATAACGGGTTCATTCACACGACGAGCCGAGCGGCGATGCGATTACGCCGACCACTCTCGAATATGTCGGCACACAGAATCAGTGATAGAAGGGAAACACCCCATCATTCAGCGGCACGCGGGAATCGTTCACGGCCGCACGGGCCATATTCCCACGATCTGCAAGGACCACCGAAAAGGCTCCTCTACGACGCCGATGAGCTCCCCCGAGAACACCTGACACCTCGCCCCCCGAATTCAGAATACCGCCCCGTCCAGGCATATCGTCCCCCCTGAAAGTTTGTGGTTCATTCCACTGTCGGGCCCCGACGCCGAAGGATCTCGACCTCCCCCACCCGCGTATCTCCCCGCACAACCGCAGCGTTACAACGACAATCGAGAATCGTGATGCCGTGCGCTCCGCCGACCTCCGAAGATCCCGACTCGGAGCTGATACGGATCCGCGATCTGCCAGACTCTCGATCACGACTGTGCCACTCCCGCGTGACACAGGCACCGGAAAGAAAGGCACACCCATGGCCGCGAATCAACGCGCGACGATCGTCATGTCCGACGGCGAAGTCGACGAGTTCCTACGCCACGAGCGCACCGCCACCCTGGCGACCATCGGCGCCGACGGCACACCGCATCTGGTCGCCATGTGGTACGGCCTCATCGACGGCAAGATCTACTTCGAGACCAAGGCCAAATCGCAGAAGGCGGTCAATCTGCGCCGCGATCCGCGCGTCACCTGCTCCGTCGAGGCCGGACTCACCTACGACCAGCTGCGCGGCGTGTCCATCGAAGGCACCGCGACCATCATCGACGACCTCGACGATCCCGAGTACTGGCAGGCCGCGATCAGCGTCTTCGAGCGCTACCAGGCGCCCTACACCGAGGAGATGCGCCCGGCGGTCGAGTACATGATGAACAAACGTATCGTGGTGCGCATCGACCCGACGCGCACCCGTTCCTGGGATCACCGCAAGCTCGGATGGGATCCGATGCCGCTCACCGGCACGACGGCCGAGTTCGTCGGCCGATGACCGAGGCCGTCGAGGTCGACAAGCGCGGCAGGGTCACCGTCATCACCCTGCGCCGCGAGGCCAAGCGCAATGCCATCGATGCGACGATCACCGACGGGCTCGACCGGGCGCTCAACGACTTCGAAGACGACCCCGAGCAGTGGTGCGCGATTCTCACCGGCGGCACCCGATGCTTCAGCGCGGGCGCGGACCTGGCCGCGGGGCCCGGTCTGCCCACTCCGCGCGGCGGCATCGCGGGCATCATCACCCGCGCCCGCAACAAGCCGCTCATCGCCGCCGTGGAAGGCTTGGCCCTCGGCGGCGGCATGGAGCTGGTGCTGTGCTGTGATCTGGTGGTCGCCGCCACCGATGCCCGCTTCGGACTGCCCGAGCCCAAGCGCGGTCTCATGGCCGACTTCGGCGGCGCCTTCCGGATCACTCGCCACCTGCCGCCCAATGTGGCACGTGAGATGTTGCTGACGGCGGGTGAACTCGATGCGCCGCGCGCCGAACGCCTCGGCTTGGTGAACCGACTCACAGAACCGGGAGAAGCGCTCACCGCCGCGATCGATCTCGCCGAGAAGATCTGCGAGAACGCCCCGCTGGCCGTACGCGGATCACTGCGGGTCGCCAACGCGGCGATCACCGCCGACGAGACCCAGCTCTGGCGTTTATCCGATGACATACACGCCGCCCTGCTGCGTTCACAGGATCTCATCGAAGGCATCGCCGCGTTTTTCGAGAAACGTCGAGCGCGGTGGACCGGAAAGTAGCGGAGAGAACGATATCCGGCAACACCCGCACGCTATGAACAATTGTTTGGACAAATGTACATATGACTGTCCAAGTTGCGTGTTAAGGTCGCCGACGTGGCAGGTATCGACAGCGCGCACCGAGCCGAGGAGCTCGGTGCGGACCGCACGACTCGGGCGGCGGTATGTGTCGAGCTCACCGGAGAGGACGGCATCGAGATCGCCGACTGGCCGGTGCCGCCGGTCGGCGACCGCGATATCCGGATCTCGGTGCGCGCCGCGTCGGTGAACTTTCCCGACTGTCTGATGGTGCGCGGCCAGTATCACTTCCGCCCCGATCTCCCGTTCGTGCCCGGCAGCGAGTCCGCCGGGATCGTGACCGAGATCGGCGCGGCGGTGACCGGCTTCCGGGGCGGCGATCGAGTCCTGGCGCTCAACGGTTTCGGCGCGTTCGCCTCCGATGTCGTCGTCTCGAACGCGATGCCCGTATATCGCATCCCCGAAGCCATGTCGTTCGACGAGGGCTCGGCATTCCTGATGACCTACGGCACCTCTTATCACGGACTGGTGCGCCGCGGCGGACTGCGCGCAGGCGAATCGGTGCTGGTGCTCGGCGCGACCGGCGGTTGCGGTTCGGCGGCGGTGCAGATCGCGAAGGCCGCGGGGGCGACGGTCGTCGCGGTCGCGGGCGGCGAGGCGAAATGCGCCGCGGCGCGCGAACTCGGCGCCGATGTCGTCATCGACCACCGGACGACGAGTTCGCTGTCGGAATCGGTGCGGGACGCGACCGGCGGACGCGGCGTGGACCTGGTGTTCGACCCCGTCGGCGGCGAGGACATCCGGGAACCGCTGCGCTGTCTGGCGTGGGACGGACGCTATCTGGTGATCGGCTTCGCCGGTGGCGGCATCCCGGTCGTCCGACTCAATCAGACGATTCTCAAGAGCATTTCGTTGATCGGCGTCGCCTTCGGGGCTTCGGTGATCAAGGATCCCGAAGCGGGCGCCGCGGACTTCGCGCAGTTGTCCCGGTGGTACGAGGAAGGTTCCGTGCGTCCCCTGGTCGGCGCTCGATTCCCGTTGGAGCGAACCGCGGACGCGATGCGCGTCGTCCACGAGCGACGCGCGATCGGCAAAGTCGTCGTCACGGTCGAGAACAGCCGGAGCCGATGAAAGCCGCGGCGGTATCCGACTGCCTGCAAACCCATCTCGTGACGACCGCGCAGGTGGTCCAACGCCTGTTCATCAGGCAGCGGTGACGACGAACAGCGGAACCGTCTCCGCGCGTGCGAGTTCCGGTGACCGATCGGAGTCGGGGCGCGTGGCGGTGGTCACCTGCGCCGCAGGCGGAATCGGGCGAGCGATCGCGGAATCACCGCTCGCCGACGGCGCGCGCGGCACATCGCCCTACCCGGTATCGTCGGGTCGACCCGAGCGCAGGCCGTGGATCCGAGCAGGCGCGGTGTCACCCCACTATTCCCCGGATCGCGTCCCGAACGCGATCGAAAGCCGTTGCGGGCGAGCCGATATCGGGGTCTAGAAGGTGCTGCATGGCGACGCCGCGAAGTAGGCCGACGATCACCAGCGCGCTCGACCGACAGTAGCTGTCGACGCTCGACCTGCCCGTCGCGCGCGCGATGACCTCGCTCATTCCTTGCCGGAAATGCCGGTCCCATTCGATGCGGGAATCGCGGATATCGGCCGCCCCGGCAACCGCCTGCGCCCACAATACGACGTGGACGCGGGCCATCGGATCGTCACTCGTCACCAGGGTGAGATACGCCTCGGCGAGCGCGACGATCGCGTCGACCCCGACCTTGCCTTCGATCGCGGCCGGTATGTGAGCTCTGTACATCTCGTCGACGGTGTCGTTGAGCCGTTCGATCATCGCCGCTTTGGTGCCGAACAGATGGTTGACCAGAGCATGGCTGCAACCCGCGCGCTGTCCGATCGCCGTCAGCGACAACTCCGACATGCCGCGTTCGACGATCAACTGCGCGGTGGCCGCCAGGAGCTTCTGCTCGCTCTCGGCTCGACGTTCCCGCTGAGACCGCCGCGGAGTTGTCTGTTTCATCGGTCTGCTCGGCTCAACGCCGCAGGAAGGCTGTCAGAGCTTCGGCATTGGCGCCGGTCCCGAGCAGCTCGGCCATGGCTTGGTTCTCGCGGGCGGCGGCCGCGGCGATCTGCTCGCGATGGGGTGCGTTCAACAGGCGTTTGACGGTGCCGAGGATCTGCTGAGGTTTGTCGGCCAGGATCTCGGCGTGCCTGTGGGCTGTCGCGAGCAGGTCGGCCGGTTCGCAGACCTTCCAGACCAGGCCGATCTCGCGTGCCTCCGCGGCGGAGATCCATTCCGAGGACAACAACGCCCAAGCCGCGTTCTGCCTCCCGAGCAGCATGGGGAGCAGATAGCTGGACGCGGCTTCCGGCGGCGCCCCGATGGCGGTGAAAGGGCACTTCAAACGGGCTTCGCTCGACATGAACACCAGGTCGGCGAAACCGAGAATCGTCATGCCGAATCCGACACCGAGGCCGTTGACCGCCATGATCAGCGGCTTCGGGAATTCGGCCAGCGTGTCGATGAGTTCGACGAATGCCGCACTCTTCGCCTCGCGAGGTGACACCGGATGGGCGACGCGCTCGGCGACCTCCTTCAGGTCGGCCCCGGAACTGAACGCCCGCCCTGTCCCCGTGAGCACGACGACGGAGACATCCGCATCCTCGGCCGAATTTCGAAGTGCCACGCCGAGATCGGCGACGAGTCGAATATCGAAGGCGTTCAGCCTTTCCGGGCGATTGAGCGCCAGCGTGCGGATCTTGCCGGTATCGCTGATCTGGACTGTCATCTGTGTTGCCTTCTCCTGCTGTTCGATTCGACCTGCCCCCCACTTCCCCCGTCATCGCAGTTCGGTTCGAGAGTCCGCGACGGCCTGTGCACGCGCCCAGCGGTAGTCGGCCTTACCCGCCGGGCTGCGCACGATCTCGGAGCAGATCACCACCGCTTTCGGAAGTTTGTATCCGGCAATCGATTCCGCCGCGTGTGCGAGCAGATCGGCGGCACGAACCGCATCCGGTTCCACGAGCTCGACGATCGCGACGACCTCCTGCCCCCACCGATCGCTCGGACGACCGACCACAAGGACATCCGACACCGCCGGATGGGACGAGATGGCGAGTTCGACCTCCTCGGCGAAGATCTTCTCCCCACCGGAGTTGATGGTGACCGCGTCCCGCCCCAGCAACTCGACGGTACCGTCGGCGAGCAGGCGCGCGCGATCACCGGGCACCGCGTACCGCGTGCCGTCGATCACCGGGAACGTCGCCGCGGTCTTGGCCGCGTCCCCCTTGTAGCCCAGCGGCGTGTTGCCGCGCACCGCGAGCCAACCGATCCCGTCGTGCCCCGCGGCGAGCACGCCCCCGAGATCTTCCGCCACGACCGCGGTCGTCGGCCCCGCGGTGAACGTTCCGGTCGACACCGCCGCCGCTGTCGACATGTGATTCAACACCACCCCGGTCTCCGAGGACGCGACGGCGTCGAGCACGATCAGCCCCGGCACCGCCTCGATCCACCGCTGTTTGACCTGCGGACTCATCGTCGCCCCACCGGACGCGAGAGTCACCAACGACGACACGTCCGCCCTCGTTGCGGCGATCGCGTCCAGCAGCGGACGCGCCATCGCGTCACCGACGACCACCAACACCGCCACCCGCTCGCGCTCGATGGTGCGCACCACATCGTCGGCGTCGAGGTGATCGATGACCCCGGAGAACACGACCGTCTGCCCCAAACTCAACGCCGACAGCGTCGCCCACTGCGCCGCGCCGTGGATGAGCGGCGGCAGAATCATGATCTTCACACCCGGATACGACGCCGACCGCGCCCCGAGAGATTCATAGGACAGCGCCACCTCCTGCCCGCTGATCGCGTTGCGTCCACCGCAGGCCGCCATGAAAACATCGTGCTGACGCCACAACACGGCTTTGGGCATACCGGTGGTTCCGCCGGTATAGAGCACGAGCAGGTCGTCCGCCGACGGCTCGGGCAGATCCTCCGCCCCGGACACCGAGGCGATGGCATCCTCGTAATCGACCGCGCCCGGCAGCAATTCGTTACCCGAATCGTCCGCGATCTGGATCAACACCCGCAGCTGCGGCAACTCGCGCGACACCCGCGCCACCCGCGGCGCGAACGCCGAATGGTAGAGCAGAGCGGTCGCGCCCGCGTCGGCCAACAGGTACCGCAATTCGTTCTCGACATAGCGATAGTTGATGTTGAACGGCGCCACACGCGCCGCGAGGCCGCCGAGTATGCCCTCGAGGTACTCGTTGCCGTTGTAGGCATAGATACCGAGCAGATCCTGCCCGACCTCGTGCCCCGCCAACTCCGAGCGCTCGACATGGGCGCCGAGCCCCCGCGTGCGCAGGTACGCGGCCAGTCGCCGGGACCGATCCGCGATCTGCGCGTAGGTCACCCGCCGGTCACCCTGGATGATCAACTCCCGGTCCGGGACCGCCGACGCGGTGGCCGCAGCAGCCTCGACCAGCGTGAACCCCGGCACCGGCGGTTGCGACGACGCGGACTCACACACCGAGTGGGACATGGGATCCTCCTTGATCCTGGCAGGACCAGCACGAGCCTGAACAGGCGAACTGTAAGCAATACGGGATGCTTGACAATAACTTCCTTTCCGAACAGAAAGCAAGAGCGTCTACCCGTCCGATACCAGCGGTCGAACGACCGCAGGGGATGTCCGGCTGCCACGCCGAGGACATCGATATCGAGCCGTGAACCTGGAGATTTCGCCGCCGACCACACCTTCGCCGTACTACACGGAAGGCAAGTGCGCCAAGACAGCCGGACGCGGAAGGTCCACCAATCGAAGCAGTTCGACAACTGGTCCCCAATCACCCAGCGATGCTCGGACGCGATCCAACAGCCGACGATCGATCGGACCTCGTGAGACGAAACGGACGCATCACGACCGATCGGCCAACGAACCGGAACTCCCGATTTGGTTCCAGAGGGGGGTCGTGGGGTAATCTCGTCAAGCACCCGCCGAGCGGGCCGCAAACGGGCTGTGGCGCAGTTTGGTAGCGCACTTGACTGGGGGTCAAGTGGTCGCAGGTTCAAATCCTGTCAGCCCGACAGACAGAAATCCCCTCCGACCAGCGTCGGAGGGGATTCGTGTTATTCGACCACCCGGAGTTTTGGGGCCAATCTGGGGCCACTGGCGGTTTTCGGTCGTTGGTCCGGTCCGATGCGGGCCAGTTCTTCGGGGATCTGCGGCCCGCTGTTCGGTGCCGCGAGGAACCGCGACAGCAGCTGTCCATCGTTCTGCAGGCCCTTGATGTCGGGGTGTAGATACCGCTGGGTGATCCGCGGATCGGTGTGTCCGGCGATCTGCTGGAGGCGATGCAGCGGAACGCCCGCGTCGGCGAACCAGGTGAGTCCGGTGTGGCGTAGATCGTGACGGCGCAGATGCTCGTACCCCAACCGGGCGACTACGTCGTCCCAGTGCGTCGCGTCGCGCAGGACTCCGGAAGCGAGTCGTCCGCCGCGCGGGCCAACGAACAGCCGTGCGTCCTGCAACGCCTGTTCGCGCTCCTCGGCCGTGACGTCGGGCATCGCGCGGTTGACGCGGGCGCGCGCGGCGTTGATCCGCCCGAGGACGATCGGCCGGATTTCGGCGATGAGCGGAACAGTCCGTGCCCGTTTGCCTTTCGTGCGTTTATCGAGCATCCCTCCCGGCCCTGGCGTGGTCTGGCGCCGCAGCGTCCACAGCCACAGGTCGGTGTCGATGTCGCGGACGCGGCATCCCGACACTTCACCGATGCGGGTCGCGGTGCAGGCTTCGAACATCACCGCGTCACCCCAACCCTGATACTCCCCGGCCGACGCGGCGACCAGTTCCGCGGCGAGCGTTTCGAGGGTGGCCCAGTCCGGCAGCGCCAACGCGCGCGGGTCGTCTATCCCGTCCTCGTCTCGGCCGAACTCCCGCTGCCAGCCTTTCACCTTGACCCGATTGCGGTCGATCACCTCGTCTCGTACCGCCTGCTCGAGCACCCGCGCGAGAACGGCCAAGGTGTTCTTGATGGTCGAGGGTCCGCACCCCTGCGTGATCCACTTCGTCACCGCGCGGTCGGCGAGACCGGTGGTCAGCATCGTGACCGGCAGGTGGCCCAACGTCGGCACCACGCGCAGCCTCCACCCGGCCCGATACGGGTCCAGTGTTTTCGGCTCCACACCACGCATCGCGGAATCCCAATGTGCTGCACCGTATTCGGCGAGTGTTGCGGAAGCGGTTTTCGGGTCGACGCCGCGTTCCGCAGCTTTCCGGATGCGGTCGATCCAGTCTCGCGCTTCCTCCTCGCTGGCGAAGGACTCCGATTTCGACTCGCGCTCTTTGGTCGCCGGATCGGTCCAACGCACCCGAGCACGGTACTGGCCCGCTTTCCCGCGCTGCTCGACATAGCCGGTGACCTTGGCGCCGAGTGGGATCAGGTCCACGCGTTCGTTCATCACGCGGCCGGATCTATTCGGCGGCTGGCGATGAACGCGAGCACGTCGGCGCCGCTGTAGCGGATGCAGCGTTCGGAGAAGGACACGAACGCCGGTCCCTGGGGCGGGCGCGCGGTCCGCCATCGACGCAGGCTCGACGCGTCGACCTTCAAAGCCGCGGCTACTTCCTCGGTGGTGTACCACCGCGACGGCTCGAATTCCGGAACGAACTCCTCGGCGCTCACAGCTGGCCCGCCTTGCCGCTCTGGGCCTCCTGCTCGGCGATCCAGGCGTGAATGACGCTCTCACGGTAGACGCGTCGGCGCCCGAGCTTGAAGCTCGCCGGACCGGTGCCCTTGTGCGCCCAGTACCGCCACGTCGCGGCGGGGATGCCCGTCAGCTGCTCCAGGTCGGCGGCTTGCAAGAAATTCTCGGTATTGCTCATCGTTAACAGTCCTCGGTTCTAGTGAAGTATGCGCCGCGGAGTCGGCGCGATCGATACAAGAGAGGGCGACAGGGTGTCGCAGGGTGTCGCTGGGTGACCGTCGCCAGGCGACAGGGGGTGTCTAGTCCTGTCGCCTGGTGTCCACCCCGGCGTCTAGTCCTGTCGCCAGGTGTCTAGTCGGTGTCGCCTTCTAGACTTTGCTGCGGCGACGGCGTATAAGACGCGATACCCGTCACAGAGAAATTCATTTCGCCTGTTCAGGCGCGGTGTCCAGGCTTGTCGCCTGGTGTCTACCGCGCTGTCGCTGGTGTCCACCGTGGTGTCGCCTGCTGTCGCCCGAGCGGTTCGGCGGTGTGGCCGCGCTGTCGCCAGGCGGTGAATCCGATGCCCGGATAGGACTCCGGTGGGCGCCCGATCGGCAGGCCGCTGGACGGTGCTGTCCAGTCGGGCGCACAGCTGTCTAGGGCTTGTCGCGCGGCTGTCCACGGTCGTTTTTCCGCGCGGTCCGCTGGTTTGCTGCCGGGGGTCCGCCGACGACCAGCCGTAGCGGTGGCTGCGCCTGCGGACCAACGAGCGGGTTCGCCAGCAGTCTGTCCAGATCATCGAGACGGGCGACCGTACCGGACAGGTCCAGCCCCTTGGCGGCTTCCCGGATGATGTCTTTCACCCGCTCGCCTCGGCAGTAGTAGACCAGCCCGTGACACCCGGCGACCGAGGCCGCGCGGTGGGCCGCCGCGACCGACGCCCTTGCCGTGGCGTGCGCGGTCTTCGGAGACAACTCGACTTCCACCGCCCACCAGCGGCCCTCCGCGTCGATATAGCGGCCGTCGTGGATGTGCGGACGCGCGGTCCCGAGCTTGGTCGGGCCGACTTCGTGACGTAGCGTCCGCTCCGAAATCCATCGCTCGGAATCCAACCCGACAAGCGCCAACCGAACCCGCAACACCGTGGTCACGTGATCGAGCATCTTCGGCGTAGGCACCCAATGCCGAGCGGTGAACCCGAGGAACCCCTCGGCGGTCGTGGCGGTCGGGACCACCCACGCCGGACCGGGCACCGGCTGCAACAACGGCCCGATCATCACCGCTTCACGCCACCGCTGAGCCATCCGATACGCCGAACGCCTACTCACCCCATGCATCTCGGCCACCAAATCCAGCGGCGCCCCGTAATGCTCGGACAGCACCGCCAACGCCGTGAAGTCCCGAGGAGTCAGACGAACGCTCACCGCTCCAACCCCTCATCACGGACAACCGCCAAGGCATTGCTGTACCAGTGATCCCCCAGCGCTGACCGCGACTCCGAGGAAGGCACCCAGCTCATCAATTCCCGCATCCGCGACTCCGGGCCGCTTCGGTCCTGGTCCGCGCCCCACCAACCCTGATCGCCCGCTTCCGTCGCCGCAGGCACGCGCGCGGGTTCCTGCACGGCCCGCTCGATATCGATTCCCTCGCTGGCCCGCACCTGACCGTTGTTCTGCGGGCACTCGACTTCCCGCGCGGCCATCGCCGCGTCGAGTTCCCGGCTGTAGGCCAGGTATATCGCGTCGGCATCGCGGCGCGCCTGGATGCGCTCGGCCTTGTCGGGGTGCGCGGCCAACCACTTCCGTTCGACCGAGCCCGCGGCTTCACGGCGCGGCCCCCCGATGTCTTCGGCTCCCGCGAACGGGTCGAACTCCCCGCCTTGGCCGAGCGCAGCCCCGGCCGGTTCGAACAGTTCCTCGGCCTTGTGCTCGGGAAACATGGCCTCCAGCACCCGGCACGAATGCCCACGCGGCAAGCCTTGGAGGTCTCCGGACAGCCACTTATAGAACATCGCCTTACTCGGAGCTGTGCCGACCAGCTCAGGCTCCGACACGGCAGCGACACGATCGTAGGCGCGCTTGAACTCGGAATGGCTTTGCAAATGCTGCTCGCGCAGAAGCGATTTCAACACCGTGCCCTGCCCCATGTTGCGTGCCATCACGCCACCGCCCCAGCGGCGGCGAACTTCGCCGACTTCTGCACCAACCCGAACACGCAGCCGCACCCGGTCACACTGGCCATCCAGGGCGCACCGCCGCAGACCTCGCAGACCTCCCACTCCGCCGACTCGTGAGTCACGATGCAATCGGCGTTCTCACACTCGGTGTGCTCGCACCAGATGCACACCCCAGCGAAACTTGTCCGCGACGGGCGCAGCTGCGGTGCCGACTGCGGGAACAACTCGGCCACCGACACCCCCACCAACGCGGCCACCGCATACCGGTGACGCGGGTACGGAGTACGGCCGGTCTGAATCCACCGCTCAACGGTCTTCGGATCGACCTGCAACTTCTCTGCGACACGTTCGGGGGTGAAACCCGCCTTCAGCACCGCTTCACGCAACCTGAGATTCGTCCTTACACTGGACATGCTTCTTGGACTCCTATCCAAAAGAGGCGAAGACCGAAGCGGGCTGGAACCCGCCTTCGGCACCGGGCTCTCTCGTCGCTCGAACGGCGAGGGAGCCCTTTCTGTTGTCCCCAACATCTACAACTTTACTAGACCGTACTAGTACGGTCAAGGTTTGACGCCGGGAAATGGTCGTCGGACCTCGCATATAAGCTGGTCCCGTGGCCGAGGAACTGACAGATGCCGACAACGCTCGTCCGGTGTATCTCCGGATCGCGGACGCACTTCGTCAGCGCTACACACCGGGCGGTCAGCTCCCCTCCACTCCGAAACTCGCGGAGGAGTGGGGTGTAGCCCGCGAAACGATCCGCGCCGCGATCGACGTGCTTCGGACCGACGAACTCGTCACGTCATCACCCGGCCGAGGCGTCTTCTACGCTGCCGACCGCGCGCCTGCCGATCCGGCGAACGACATCGGCCAAGTTGTCGCCCGACTCGATGAGGTGCTGAACAGGTTGGACAGCATAGAAAACAGGCTGTCACTGCTGGAGAGCGAACCTCGCAAAGCATCTGACTGACAACAACATTGACACGTTTGTCGGTGGTCCTCGCGGCGAATCAACTTGTCTGATGTTCATGTCTACGAGCAAACACCGACAACATGTTCCGTCGCGACGCCGCGCGCGTCACGTCTCATGCTTCGCTGTGCGGTCTCGTGTCGACGCTGTTCCCTCTGTGTGCCGTCTTGCGACTACGCTCGATCACAAGCCGATATCCAGGGGGAGCCGTTGCCGATAACCGCCGTCCGCCTTAAAGCGCTACTACGCGAACGTCACTGGCAGAAGTACGCGACTTTCTGCCGCGAGTACGACCGCGTTGCGGCGCTGATCGACACCGACCTGATCGGCACTGCCCCGAGCCGCGGGCAGCTGCACCGTTGGCTGTCCGGCGAACTCAAAGGACTCCCATACCCTGACCACTGCCGTGTGCTCGAGGGCATGTTTCCGGGCTGGTCGGCCGATCGCCTCTTCGAGGTCACCGACGACGGGCTGGCCATCCCGAGCGACACCTTCGGCGTAGACGAACTCGTCCGTGCGGTCAGCAGCGCCATGCACACCCCGGACGCGAGCCGCGCCGGATGGGCGCCGGGCGAGTCCAGAGGAGACGGCGCCATCCTGCTCGACGGTGCGATATCTGCTTCCGGCCAGGACATCCCAGACTCCAAACGGCGAATCGCAAAACGGCTCATCTCTCTCGCGCGAGTCCTTCGACTCGATGACACCGAGACAGCGCGTATTGCCAGCCTCGCAGGTCAGGTGGTCGAACTCGAGATGCATGTCGAGATCTCCATCGACCGCGACGGCCTCGGCCGAGTCACCTACCGTCACGAACTCTTCAACATGAGCAACGATCCTGTCAGCCGGATACCCCGCGAAGTCTGGTTCGAGCACACGCCGAAACCGCTCACCATCACCCCGATTTCAGTCGGCACTCACCGAGCGCTGATCCAGCGAATCCACGACACACCGGGCCTGGCTAAATTCGCCTGCCAGATCGCCCCCGCGATCCAACCTGGCGAAACAGGAACCGTCAGCTACGAGTGCACCGGCGGCCAGTTCATCAGCGACCACTATTGGCGGCAGGGCGCTGCACGGTACACACGGCACCTGACGATCACACTGCACCATCAAGCGGTCGGCCGACTACTCTCCTACTCAGCACAGGAAGAACAGGTGAACGGCGCAGAAAAGTCGGTCTCTGAAAACCTCTTCTGGGACAACGACGGCGACGACGTATCAGTGACCCTGACACGCGACTACCTACGGCCTGGACAGTCCGTAACCCTTCGGTGGGATGTCGAACACATCGAACGGAATCACGCGCAGTACGACACCGAAAAGGAAAACGAGTGAGTACTTCCCCCGACGGCCGTCTGATCCCTCGCGCCGAGATTGCCACCGACGACGGCATTCCGCCAATCCTGTTCGCATACGGCACGCTTCAAATCGCGGCAGTACTCGAAACTTTGATCGGGCGCATCCCACCGACCACGCCCACAAATCTGCCTGGATGGCGAGCGGTTCGACTCCACGGAAAGCCTTATCCCGGCCTAGTTCGCGATACCTCACACGCAGCACCCGGATTGCTCTTGACCGACCTCACCAACGAGGAATGGTCACTACTCGACAGATTCGAGGACACCATCTACAGCCTCGAACGCGTAACGACCGCCGACAGAACCGACGCATGGGCATACGCCTGGCCGAATGACTTCGAAGACGCCGATTGGCTGCTGAACGAATTCGAGCGGAACGAACTGCCCAGCTACATCACGCGGTGCTCTGCATGGCTGGAACGAGACCGAAACCGCCGCTGACACTTTCCGGCGACCAGCGGCTGTTTCTGGTGTGGGGCGCGTGCGCCCCTTCGGGCAGGCCCCTGGCCTGCCCGCTAAGCCTGCACCTTTCCGCGTAGAGGCTCACGGGTCAAGGGTGGCCGCAGGCCATCGGCGCAGCCGACGCCGCAGGCGCCCTTGAGGCGTGAGGGACGCGGGAACACAATGCAGGCGACCCACACCAGAAACCACGGCCGCAGGCCGTGCACGCGGGTGCCCGCGCCCGCGACCAACCTCGACATTGACGCCTATGCATCAAACGCTTTTGATGCATAGGCGTCAATCCGCGTCGATGCTTATGCATCAAACTCCTTGATGCATAAGCATCAGTCCTGGCGACGGTTCGGCGCATCGGCATCAATTCCGACCCACCACACGCGCACCCCCAGAACCGACACCGCTCCAACTAAACCCACCAGAGTACGCAAGCCGCGGCCCTGAACCGCAGCCGCACCACCTGACGTCACCCCCACTCTCGTATGCCAACGCACCACGCCCGCAAACCCACCGATACCCATCCGACGCAACCCATGTCTTTTATCTCTTTCACTCAACCACTCTCCAACTCGACCACCCCTCATCTTTTGATTTCTGATTGCCCCCACCCCCTCCCACTACGACATCTCAGCACACGTTTCACGCAGTGTGTGTTGAGATGTCGTAGTGGGAGGGGGTGGGGGTGAGCAGAAATCCCGCCCTTAAATCCCCAGTTCATCACCGGTTTCCGATGATCTCGGCTGTGACAAAACCCCGGCAAACAAGCGTCCGCGCTTGTACCGTCGATTGCCGGGAAGATGACAAGGGTTGTGCCGGGGTTTTGACACAACACGAACCGCCCGAAACCGACATTCGACCACCGCTGGCCGGACCTCGTGAACACGAGGGGAGGCCCTTCCTCGGCGGATAGCCTGAGCCCAGATCGACGCTTGTTCAAGGGCGCTCCTGCGTCGCGTCGGCTGCGCCGATAGCCTGCGGCAACCCTTGAGCAACCGCCGCTCCGCGCTCTAGAAGCCTTCGGAGGAACGGCCAGGGGAACAGTCGGGGAAAAGACTAGAACCACCGCCAGACCGCGAACACGTAGTCCTCCAACCGGAATCACCCCTGCGGTTTCCGTAGCTGCTCGGCCCACACCGCCGAGGCGGCGCGATTGCGTCGATCTGCAATCGTGGATACCCCGCCACGCTAGGGCTCAGCTTCAGCGGCCCAGCTATCCATTGGGGGCATAAACGGGGAATTGGTCTGCTTTAGGCGAGATCAGGATTGGTCCGATCTATCCACGAAGTACATGCCCTGGTGCACGCGAAAGGCGGCAAGATGATGGACATGAGCCGAATCGAGTGGACCCGAAGGGGTCCTGACGAAATTGAAGAAGCTGTTTCGATGTTTATTTGCCGCCTCTATCCTAGCGCGTTTCGAGTACGTGCATCGAGAGGCGATGGCGGAATTGATGTTTGCGTCCCGACTGCGCCCAATCATTTCGATATATATCAGGTGAAGAAATTTTCTTCTAATTTGACAAGCTCGCAGAAGAAGCAAGCGGAAGGTTCACACAAGCGGATAGCGAAATACGCTGCGGGCAGAGGATGGGTCATCGATAACTGGTATCTGACACTGCCTCTCGATCCTACGACAGAGAATTTGACCTGGCTCGCGGCGATAGCGAAATCCGGCACATTTCCGTGTGAGTGGCGGGGCTTGTCGCACGTTGATGGCTGGGCTGCACAATTCCCGGAAATTGTGGATTACTATTTCGAAAGCGGCAAGGCGCGTCTAAATGAAGATCTGGCTAGGTTCACTGCAATTTCGGGCGTACCGATGTCAGAGAACTCTCCCGTTAATGTTGGGAATTATGCCAATTTGACACCCTCCGACGTTCTAAACGGAATTACTCAACTGCGCGAGACTTTGAACAGTCGAGACCCGCACTATCTATATGACTTCGCTGTAACCGGTTCTTTGCCAATGAATTATCCTAGTTCACTTCCCGCCACCCTGGCGGTGCGGGCCGTCCAGCAGGTCGGCGAGAGCTACGTAACATTCGATGTTCATGCTCGCTGCGCGGAATCACTAAACGAAAGACCGATCACAGCGCGAATGACACTCATTGTAGAGTCCGGAAGCGAAAACGAAAGGGAATTGAAAGAATACATAAAATTCGGGCGAGTTCCACGGGGCCTGATAACTGTCAGAGACATGGAGGTCGACATGCCTGGCGGATTGGGAAGAGAAAGCGCTGAAGGGAAGATTCGTATACTTGAGCCCGATATGGAGGCTGAAGTATTTGAACGGCGCCTCGAAGTGCTCTCACCAGATGATGAAGTGATTGCATCAATTGAGTTAAAAATGTATCCGCCACTGAAGAGCAGTGATGGCAATGGGGTCTCTAATCGCGGTACGGACAGAAGTGGCGCGTTCGAACTGGAAACCCTGACCGTACTCGAACCTCTCACGCCGATGTCGTTGCGGTTTCATTGTGGATGTATCGAGGGCAAGTTTCCTGATGAAGTCGAGCCAGCGCTCGCCGTAATCGGTGCCCTCCGAGGTGGTAATAGGCTGAGAATGGGTAAGGTACGCGGCCCGAACACCGTTGACATTCAGGAAATTCCATGCGACCTCCTCGATGAGCAGCAGTCAGGGCTAAGTGAGATCTTGCTTCGGTATGTTCGAGCTTTGCTTGTAGTGCAGAAACATTCAGATATCGAGATTAGAATTCCAGAATCTATTGATGATTTCAATATCGAGAAAACACTTCAGGTTGCGCAACTTTTGAAGGGAGATACTCTCCAGTCCAAATGGGCAGAGTTCACAATCGTCGTATCTGCTGATGCACCCGACTTCGAGGAGCCTGGCAGCCCCGTTATCATGTCAGAGCCGTTGACACTAGAGATTGGAGATCATCAAGTAGATCTGGGCGCACAACGAATAATCCTCGAGTCGGCGAATTTGGTCCGCACCGAGATAGACTCAGACGGAGATAAAGTGCTCACTTTCGAGCCTGCACTTGGCAATGAAATAGTGCGGGTGTCTTGGCTCGATCCGACGACGACCGAGAGCCTGAGCGCTTCGGAGGAGTAACCATCCAGCCCTTTCTGGATTGGGGCCAATTTGGGGCCACACGTCATGAACCAGCCTGAACGACCAGCGCATTAGGCAACTCGCGGAGAAGAAGTAGACCGAGTGTGACGTGCGCAATTGGCTTCTCGGGAACGCTGGGGGTCAAGTGGTCGCAGGTTCAAATCCTGTCAGCCCGACAGACAGAAACCCCTTCCCACCAGCACGGGAAGGGGTTTCTTCATTCACCGACCACCCGCAGAGCGGGACCAGAACGGGACCGCAGATGCCCCGACAGCTTGTCACCGGCCCCGGTGATCTCCGAACGATCCGGGTGTAGGTACCGCTCGGTAGTGCGACTCTCGGCGTGTCCGGCGATCTTCTGGAGCACGTGCAGACTGACCCCCGGCATCGGCCATCCAGGTGAGCCCGGTGTGGCGCAGATCGTGACGCCGCAGATGCTCGTACCCGAGTTTCGCCACGACCTCATCCCAGTACGTCGCGTCCCGCAGGACACCGGTCGCGATACGCCCACCCCGGGGTCCGGTGAACAGTCGCGCCTCAGGATCACGTCCGAGCACCGCGAGGCGATCGGAGACCAACTGCCGAACTTCTTCGATCAACGGAACCTCACGCGCCCGGTTGCCTTTGGTGCCCTTGTCCTCCATGCCGCCCGGTGAAGGCGTGGTCTGGCGCCGCACCTTCCATGTCCACGACTCGGTGTCGATGTCCTTGACACGACAGCCGGACACCTCACCGATACGGCACGCCGTACACGCGGCGAAGATCACCACGTCACCCCAGCCCTTGTAGCGACCTGCAGAACGATCCACCAGCGCATCGGCCAAGGTCACCAACGCCGTCCAATTCGGTAACGCCAGCGACCGTGGATCGTCCAGTTCGTCTTCGACCTGTCGATAGAGCTTCTGCCAGCCTCGAACCTGCGCCGGGTTGTTCTCCCGGATCTCGTCGCGCACAGCCTGTTCCATCACCCGGACCAGCACCGCGAGACTGTTCTTCACCGTGGACTTGCCCGCACCTCCGCCGATCCAGCCGACCACCGCCCGGTCCACGGCACCGTTGGTGACCATGGCCACGGGCAGATGCCCCAGCGACGGCACGACCCGCTTTCGCCAACCGGCCTTGTACGGGTCGAGCGTCTTCTTCTCCAAGCCCCGCAGCGCCAGGTCCATGTTCGCGTCGCCGTACTCCGACAGCCGCATCATGGCCGTCTTCGGGTCGATTCCTCGAGCCGCCTTGCGCCGCAACCGCGCGATCCACGCTTCGGCCTCTTCACGAGTCTCGAACGGCTCCGACACCGAGGGGCGTTTCTTGGTGCCCGGTTCGGTCCAGCGCACCCGAGCCTTGAACGGCCGACGACCGTAATCCGCGCGCTCCTCCATGTCCACCGAAAGGCGCAGGCCCACAGGAATATTCGGGTCCATCTGCATCACGCCACCAGACGACCCGGATCAGTGCGCGACTCACGAAGCCACCTCTCGATGTCCTCCGCCGCGTACTTCACCACCCGAGGCGACACCCGAACGAAAGCCGGACCAGTCGGCGGGTTAGCCGTACGCCACCGCCGCAGGCTCGACGGATCGATACCCAACAGCAACGCCAACTCCGCCGTGGAATACAGCTTGCCGTCCACCAGACGCGCATCCATGATCACCACCACCTACGCCGCTTCCGGAATGGTCGAATTCTGTTGTGTAGCAACAATTTCACGTGAAACCAGCAGGCCCGGCGGTCCGGCCGCGAGTAGCGCGCGGTCGTATTCGGCGCGCCAGCCGCGCTCGACGCACGCGCGCGCCGCCTCTGGGCCGACCACGACGAGCACGTGCGCGATCTCGACCGCCGCGACCTGGAACTGGTCCTCGAGGCGATCGCCGATATCGACCACGACGCCACCCCGACCGCGCGGCGACTCGCGCGCGTCGCTGCCGCCCTGTCGGTTCCCGCGGTCTCCCAATGCCTGCACGCCACCGCCGCGAGCGAATACGCCGACGCCGCCGAAGCCCTGTAGGCCAACAACATCACCGGGGTCGCTGCCTGGACGGGCCGCTGCGCGCGACCCCGGTGATGTTGCTGGCCTACAGCGCGTTCCTGCGCGGTGACAGCGAACTGACCTCGGTCGCGACATCGGTCGCGCTGCACGCCGACCCCGGCGAAATCACCGCACGGCTGATCTACGCAGCCCTCGACAACCCTCTGCTGGCCGGTTCACTGGACATCAACGTGCGTTTCGGTGCCGCCGCCGCGACCGACCTCGGCGTCACCATCGACCACACCAGCACCGACTGAACCACTGCGCTGTCCGCCGACCCGCGACCGGCCCCGGGCGCGCTGTCACGCCACCGCACCAGCGATCCACTCAAGCCTCACCGCAGCCGGGGCGACCTCACCGGCACCGCCCAGTCACAGACCACCACCCGAGCACCCGAGCACCCACCCGACCCGATCGACTCCCGTACCGGGCGCTCGTGCCTCCCCGCCTCCGCCTCGCCCCGGCGGGCGACATCGACCGAGAAAGGTGATCCGTTCCGTGCCCATGTCCATCATTGCCGGCCCCGCCGTACCGCATGGCACCCGCCGCGCCCGCCGCTCGCTCATTTCGCTTGGTGCGGTGGATTTCTCGCTCGCGGCAGGCCCGGACCCGCCCGGCTACGACCACTACCTCCTGTCGCTGTCGAGCGGTAAGGACAGCCAAGCGATGGCAGACGTCCTGGTCGAGCAGTTCCACCACCTCGGCCTGCTGGACCGGGTCACCACCGTCCACGCCGACATGGGCCGCGTCGACTGACCCGAAACATCGGCTCGCGCGAGAACACGCCGAGCACTACGGGCTGCGCCACGAGGTGGTAGCCCGAACCGGCGGCGATCTGCTCGAACGCGTCACCGAACGCCGAATGTGGCCATCTCCCCGAAAACGTTGGTGCATAGTTGACTGCACCAAGGCCTCCGATACAAAAGAGTTGATGTGGCAGATGATCGGCGTGATTCGGTCTCGAATAGTTCGGAGACGATTCAGCGCGCGGTGCACAATGACACCGCGATCGGCTAAAGAGCCCGAGCCAACGCTTGGGTCAGCGCGACCGGGGTGATGTCGAGGCGCTCGAAACGCCAGCCCTCGGCGGTACGACGCGCCTGATATCGATGTATTCCGGCCGCGACGGCCTCGGACTCGGCATCGATGACGAACACCGCGACATCGTGCGCGCGTACCGTCGCACGATCACCGTCGATCTCGATGACGATGTTGGACTTGCTGTGCAGAGTGCGCTCGTAGGCGTCGTGCCCTTTGCGTGCAAGCGCCACGAGCGCGTCGATCCCTTGCGCGTGCCCGCGTAGGGAGGTGACCACGACATCGTCGGTGAAAAGCCGGTCGGTATCGGCGAAACCCTCGTCGATCCACAGGCTATGGCGGGCGACCAACTCGGCCAGTTCGGCACGGTCGGCGAGGTCGCGCATTCGGGATTCGATTCCGGTCATATCAATCTCCCCAATCGGTTAGCGACTCTAACGTTAGAGTTACTAACAATTTAGATCGTTAGTGACACCAACGCAAGCGCGGTACTCTTCGGCTATGGAAACCGGCGAGGACCTGCGATTCGACTGCGGCGAGCGGACCCCGACGCGACTCAAGAAGCAACTCTCCCGCCTCACCACGATGACCGCCGCCCAGATGGGACGCGTTTCCCGCGACGCCCTACGAGCAGTCGGCGCCCGCCGGGACCACTTCGTCGTGTTGACCGCGCTTGCCGAGCTCGGCCCCGCCAGCCAGGCAGCCCTGTCCGACCGAACCAGCGTCTACAAAAGCGACCTGGTATCGGTCCTCAACGACCTCGAAGAGGGCGGATGGGTATGCCGAGCACCCGATCCCTCCGACGGACGACGCAACGTCATCACGATCACAGACTCCGGCCGCCACCGCCTCACCGAACTCGACCATGTCCTCGACGAGGTCAACCACCACATCATGGCGCCGCTCGACCACGACGAACGCGCGCAACTGTTCACCCTTCTCAACCGCATCAACACCTACCTCGCCACCACTACCGGTGACGCCGCCCCACCGAGTCGGCGGGAACCCAAGCAGGACTCCGAAGCGAGTCCTGCTTCGCACCAACCACCGTAGTTACAGTCAACGCGCCGAGGTACCGCCAGTCCGCGTCGCTTCGTGCAAACCGAGGACAAGGCCAATCGGCCAATTTCGGCCGATTTATGGAACCGCACGTCCGCGCGCCGACTCGATTGGCGCAGAGAAGCACAAGCGATTTCAAGCGCTCCCCGGCGCGGCGGGTGATCACGATGCTGGTCGCGGAATCCCGCGCCGCCGGGATCGTCGACCGCCCGATCAAGGTCTTGCACGCGGTGGGTCATAGTGCCCAGGAATCGCGGGACAGGAGCAGAAGGCCCGCGTTCGTGCACGAGCCCGGCCGGACGTGTCCGTGCCCGCGGTGTGCCGCCGCCCGCCGCGCCGGGAATCCTCCCAAGGCGGTGTCTCGAACTCGCAGCGGATCGTGGACACCTGGCATATCGGTATCGCCCACATCGCTGACGTAGGTGGAGATCAGGTTGGTTCTGCGTGGATTGCCGTACACATCGGACTCGGGTCGGCCGACTCTCGAGTTCGTTCGAAGGGTCGCGGCCCCCCGATCGGATCGGTCGATGATCTCCCAGCCCGCAGATGCACAGAACTGGTCGAGCGCACCGACGCTCCAGTCCCAACCCGGGTCCACGGCCAGACGTGCGATCCGGACCGCGCCTTGAATATCGACCTGCACGTAACGAACGCTACTTTCCTCGTGAGTTGGTCGTGACGGCTGCCCACGCAGTCGCAGTCTGCTGTCGAAGCGGCCGCAGTGGGGCACAGCACCGTCAGCGCCAACTGGCCGCATATCCGGCGGCCACCCGGTTCTCGTGTTCGGACGCGCCGAGATCGGGTGGGCGCGGCACCGAGATCTGCACCACCAATTGCTGGTTCACTCGGCGTTCGGGTCGCGGCGCTACAGACACCGCAGGCATCGCGGCGGGTAGTGTCCACAGGGGCTTCACAGCACCGTTGGTGACCATGGATACCGGCAGATGCCCCAGCGACGGCACGACCCGCTTGCGCCAACCGGCCTTGTACGGATCAAGCGTCTTCTTCTCCAGACCGCGCAACGCCAGGTCCATATTCGCGGCGCCGTACTCCGACAGCCGCATCATGGCCGTCTTCGGGTTGATCCCTCGAGCCGCCTTGCGCTGCAACCGCGCTATCCACACCTCGGCCTCTTCACGAGTCTCGAACGGCTCCGACACCGAGGGGCGTTTCTTGGTACCCGGCTCGGTCCAGCGCACCCGAGCCTTGAACGACCGCAGTCCGAGACCGTCGGCGGAGCGGACGCGCCGTTGTTGTCGCATCGGACATGTGCGTCTGTGGCCGGATGGCCATATGCACACATGGCGCGTTCCCACCGTAACTACTATCAAAATGACTGCCTCACAATAGGTTACGTCACCTGTCCAGGCGTCGAGGCGGGTCCGCCGCCCCCCGAGGTGACATCACCGGATCCGGCGGATCATCGGCCACCGCAGTGCCACAACAACTTTCACCGGAACCCCCGGCCGGCTACTCGACGCGGGCAACAGCGAAAGCAGTCCCACGTATTGACAGCGCAGAGCGACCCAAATACGGTGCCTCCCAGAGATTTCAGCTGAAGCGAAAATTGCGACCGACCTTTACGACCGACCTTTACCATTACAGCCCACAACCTGCCAGTTAACGCATTGCGCAGCAATGTGATATCAGTACAGGCCGATTGCCAGGATACTCCTTGAGTCGACATTCACCGACGGAATCGGTGACCCACTCCTCCACACCGCCCGCCGTCCACCCCGGGCGTTCCATACGATTCGCGCCATCGCCGAGGCACAGCACGCGACGCGGTACGTCCCTTCGTCCGATGAAGCAGGAGAACAGGGCCGAATCGTGCTGTCCCGGGTAGTCGGCAAGGACGCGCGAGCCGTGCGGCGATGGCGCACGCCGCGTGCCAGAAGCGTCAGGACACGAGTGCTCGCCATCGCGTTGGTGCCCTGCGCCGCGATGCTCGGCTCCGGCGCGATCACGGTGTGGATCCTCACCAACGAGGCTCGAGCGACCCATGGTTGGTCGGTGTACCTCGACAAACAGGTCGACCCACTCGCGACATTCGTGACGGCCGTCCAGCAAGAGCGACTGAACAGTCTGTTCGCCATGAACGGCGACCAGCAGGCGATCGCGGGCTTGGATGCCCAGCGCGCGGCGACCGACGCGTCGCTGGCCGCGCTCGGCGCGATGGGCGTGGCGATGCTGGAACTCAACCCACAGGCCGTCGCACGATCCACCCCCGAGTTCGTCCAACTGGCGGCCAAGACGCCGGTCATCCGGCGATCCGTCGACATCGGCCAGGCCGACCCCCAAGCGGTCGACGATTTCTATCGGACGCTCGCCGGAACAGTCGGCCCCGGCCTCGAGGATCTGGCGCGCTTCACACCCGACGCACCCACCGCCGCCGAGGAGATGACAGCGGCAGCCATGGTGGAAGTCGCCGAACTGCACGCCAGAGCCGCCGCCACCGCGGCGGCCGCGACCATGGCGGGCACACCACTACGCCCCGATGAGCGGCGAGTCATCATCGAACTCGTCGGAGCGTACCGACATCAACTGGCCGCGGTGCGCGTGCGTCTGACCGACGACGGGCGCGCGCGACTGGATCGCCTCACGCGAAGCGCCAACTGGCACACCGCGACGACCGCGGAAGACACGCTGGCCGAACGCGGGGTCATTTCCGTCCCCAACGCCGAATGGCTCGCCGCCGAACGTGCGGTCGACAACGAGCTGATCGGCCTCTTCCGTGACCACGCGCTCTACGCGAACACCATGGCCACCGCGGCCGCCGAGCGTTCCCTCGAACGTACGATCTGGGCGGGTATCGGCGTCGCTGTCACCGCTATCGGCGCATTCGTGCTGGCGCTATTGCTGGCCAACCGCCTCGTCGGCCGTCTTCGATCATTGCGCGCCAGAACGCTGGAACTGGCCAACGAGACATTGCCGTCGATCATCGAACGCCTACACGACGGACAGGTGGTCGACGTCGTCGCTGAGACCGCGATCCTCGACAGCACCGACGACGAGATCGGCGAGGTCGCCGCGGCGTTCAGCACGGCCCAGCGAACCGCGATGACCGCCGCCGCGTCCGAGGCCCGCACACGTGAAGGCTTCAACAAGGTCTTCCTCGACATCGCGCACCGCAGCCAGGTCGTCGTTCGACGACAACTGGACATCCTCGACGTCGCCGAAGCCCAACAGGACAACCCGGAGCACCTCGAATTGCTGTTCCAACTGGATCACCTGGCCACCCGTGCCCGCCGCAACGCGGAGAACCTGCTCATCCTCGGCGGTGGCCAACCCGGACGTCGATGGCGTGACCCGGTCGCACTAGAACAGGTCGTCCGCAGCGCGGTGTCGGAAACCCACGACCTGTCGAGGGTGAGCGCCATCCGCCTACCGCACGCCGAGGTACTCGGCGCCGTCGTGGCCGACCTCATCCACCTGCTCGCCGAACTGATCGACAACGCCGTACTGTTCTCGCCGCCGCAGTCCTTGGTCTCCATCTACGGCAGTGTGGTCGGCCGCGGCGTTGTGGTCGAGGTCGAGGATCAAGGTCTCGGCATCCGATTCGAGGAACGCGAGCGCCTCAACGAACTCCTGCGGGAGCCGCAGGAGTTCCAGGAGCTGGCACTGGCCGGACGACGCCACCTCGGACTGTTCGTGGTCAGCAGGCTCGCCCGTCAACATGCCATCTCGGTCAACCTCCAGGAATCCGCCTACGGCGGCACCAAGGCGGTGGTGTTGATCCCGTCGGCCCAGCTGGCGGTGGGCTCCGTTGGCCCGCAAGACGATTGGGATGCGGCGCCGCGGGTTCGAACGCGCGGTGCGCTCGAACCGACGATGCCGAGACCGCCCGAACAGACGCCCCACCTATCCGGACGCATCCCGCCGGAACTACCGCAATGGCCCGCCGACGAGCACGCGGGCACCGACGGCACGGCGCCGCCGCTGTCCGCGCAGATCGCGGCCGGACCGCGGCAGGGGCAGCGCGCGCCGCTCCCCCGCCGGAACAAGCTGACTCATCTCGCACCCGAGCTGCGCGACGAGGACGGGCCGTCGACGCTCGAATGGGAGCCTCCTGACCAGCGCAGGCCCGCGGCCGAGGTCCAGCGGTCGATGCGGTCCTTCCAGATGGGCACCCGCCGGGCACGCACCTCACCTCCCGATCCCAACCAACCATCGATGGACGGCCACGACGCATGAACGATGAAGCAGCAAACCCGGTCCGCGACACTCTCGATTGGCTCGTCGACAGTCTGATCGAACGCACCCCACGGTCCGAGCACGCGGTGATCCTGTCCGCGGACGGCTTGCCCCTGGCCCGCTCGCGGTCGCTGCTGCGCGAGGACGCCGAACATCTGTCCGCCATGGCCTCCGCCGTGCACAGTCTGGCCCGCGGGGTGGGTCACAGGTTCGGCAAGGGCATCACCCGGCAGATCGTCATCGAACTCGATGACGGCTACCTCGTGGTCACCGAAGCCGGGCAAGGCACCTGCCTGGCGCTGCTCGCGACCATCGACGCCGACCTCGGCCTCATCGCCTACGAGATGAACGTGATGGTCGGCCAAGTCCGCGATCAACTCACCGCCGTGCCTCGCACGCCGTCGGGTGCGCTGCGCGTCCCACTGAAGCCGTGAGCATCCACCGGGAGCACGGCTGGGAGGTCAGCGACGACCCGGGTCCACTGGTCCGCCCGTTCGCGGTCACCCGCGGCCGGGCGGGCCACGATCTGCACAAACTCGACATCCTCACCCTTGTCGTCGCGGTTCGAACCGAACACGAGGCGGCCACGCTCGACCGGGAATACACCGAGATCGTCCGGCTGTGCCAAGGCAGGCCGCTGTCGATCGCCGAGCTGGCCGCCCATCTCAATCTCCTGCTCGCGGCGGTCAAAGTCCTCGTGAGCGACCTCATTCGCTCCGGTCATGTCATCTTCCGGTCTCCGACGCTGCCCACCGGCAGCGCCGAACCGGCACTCCTCCAGGCGGTACTCGATGGTATTCGCAGAATCTGACCTCGCCGGCAGATCTCGGCTCGGCGCGGTCAACGCCGTGAAACTCTTGATCGCGGGTGGATTCGGAGTCGGCAAAACCACTCTCGTCACCACGGTCAGTGAGATAACTCCCCTGCGCACCGAGGAACGCCTGTCAGCACTCGGGACGGCGATCGATGACACCACCGGTGTCGAGACCAAGACCACGACGACGGTGGCTCTCGATTTCGGTCGCATCACACTGAGTCCGCAGCTGGTCCTCTACTTGTTCGGCACACCGGGGCAGGACCGGTTCTGGTTCATGTGGAAAGAGCTGTCCATCGGCGCGCTCGGCGCGATCGTCATCGCCGACACCAGGCGCCTGGACGACAGCTTTCCCGCGATCGACTATTTCGAGTCACGCGGAATACCTTTCATCGTCGCGGTCAATTGCTTCGACGACGCCGACATATACGACGAACACGAGATCCGCGGCGCGCTCGACCTTTCGGACGGCGTCTCGATCAGACTCTGTGACGTACGAGATCGCGAATCCGCCAAACATGTCCTGATCCATCTGATCGAGCACATCATGACAACCGTCGGCGTGGTACCGGCACCGAGCCGAGGGCATTGACCCGAGAACATGACCGACGTCCCCGTTCGTCTAGTGGTCGACCGCGCCGCGTGCGCGGGCCACGGAATGTGTTACGGAATCGCCCCGTCCCTCGTCGAACCCGACGAACAAGGCGACCCGGTCGTACTCATCGACCCCATCTCCCCGGCGCAATGGGACGACGCCCATACCGCGGTCTCCGTCTGCCCCGAGCGCGCACTGTCACTCGTACCTGCTTCATCATCCATCGACCCCGAGGAATCATCGCGATGACCACCGCAGCCGAAGTACCGCCCGAACTCGTCGTCGACTTCGATGTCTACGACAGCTCGATGGCATTCCCGATCGACAACGTTCAGCAGCACGCCGCCGAACTCGCCGCCAAGGGTCCGGTCGTCTACTCCACCGCGCACGGCGGCCACTGGATCGTGACCGGATACCAGGAAGTCCACGAGGTCCTGCGCGACCACGAAACCTTCTCCAGCTATCCGAACAATCTGGTGACCACCACGGCGGGTTTCGGTAAGTTCATTCCGATCGAGCTCGATCCGCCGGAGCACACCGGTTATCGGCTCGCACTGCAACCGCTGTTCAACCCGACCCGCATGAAAGCACTCGAGGACGACATCCGAAAGGTCGTCGACGAACTCATCGACGGATTCGCGGAAAAAGGCGAGGCGGAGTTCATCGCCGAATTCGCCCACGAACTTCCCACCCGCGTATTCCTGGCCCTGATGGACTGGCCGATCGAAGACGCGCCCCTGTTCACCGACGCGACCGATATCGTACTCACCGGTATTCCCGGAGCCAGTGCCGAGGAATCCGACCGAGCCCGTGGCGAGGCCGCGGTGAAGATGCTCGGCTACTTCCAGAACATGATCAATGCGCGGCGGCAGAACCCCGGCACCGACATCACCTCGCAACTCATCCACGCCGAGTACCAACTCGACGGTGGTGCGCGCACACTGTCCGACGACGAACTCAACCGCATGTTCTTCCTGTTGCTCATCGCCGGTCTGCACACGGTGCAGGGTTCATTGGCCTGGAGTGTCGTCCATCTGGCGAACAACCCCGATCGGCGCCAGGAGATCATCGCCGACGACAGTGTGATCCCCACTGCCGTCGAAGAGATCCTGCGCATCGAAGCCGCCGTCGTACCCGGCCGAAGGGCAACGCGGGCAACGGAACTCGGTGGTGTGCGGATCGCGGAGGGCGATCAGCTGATCCTGCTGCTGTGTGCGGCGAACCGTGACCCGGCGGAATTCGAGAACCCGAGCGAACTCGATCTCTACCGACTGCCCAACCGCCACCTCTCCTTCGGCGCGGGCGCACACCGCTGCATCGGGTCACACCTCGCACGCATCGAACTCAAAATCGCACTCGAGGAACTGCACCGACGCATACCGGACTACAGCTTGGTCGAAGCCGACCCGCCGGTCATGCATTTCAGTCAGGTTCGAGGCTGCACCCGACTGCCGATCACCTTCACCCCCCGGCACTGACCGAGCCCGGCGCTCGTGCCCTTCAGGTTCCACTTGCCATACTGGTGGTGGACTCGGATGAGGAGGCAGATGTGAAGCGACGTCAGTTCTTCAAGCAACTGCCCTCGGACCAGGAACAGCCGCATCCCTCACCGCCAGCCCTGCTGCTGCCAGCGACCGTTTCCCTGGCGCGACGAACAGCACGAAGCATTGCCGACCACTGCCTGCCGCGACAAACTCTCGAACACCCGGCCGTACTGGGCAATCTCCCGTGGCTGGGTGATGGTCAGTTCCGCAGTGATCGCCTCGACCAGGACCATACGGTTGTCGTAGAGGATCAACTGTTGCATTCGGTGAGTACTTCCCGTCTCGGTGGGACAGTGAGGCCGGACAGCAGAGGTGACGCGGACTCACACACCCGTGGTCGGCAGCGTCAACGATGCATGCCGGCCGCTGAATGGCTGCTGAGAATTGCGCTCGAATGCGCATCGGTCAGGGCCGCGGCAGCACCGACCGTCATCGCGATCGAACCCCCGAACAGCGCGCCGCCGACGATGTCGGTCAGCCAGTGCAAGCCCAGATACAGACGACTTCCCCCTACCGAGGCGACCACCGCGACGGTGATAACGGTGGCATATGCGCGTCGAGCGCACGACGTTCGCCACCCCGAGGACAACAGCATGACGAGCACGGCGACCGCCGTGGTCCCGGTCACGTGTCCGGACGGGTAGGACGCGTCACCCACCACAGCCATACGCATCTCCAACGGCGGGCGCGCGACACCGAAAGCCTGTTTGATACAAGGGATTCCGATAGATGCGACCGCGACGGCGGTCGGAAGCAGCACCAACGGCACGAGACTGAGCCGACGCCACGACAGCAAGGTGGCGACGGCAAGGCTGATCACCGCCAACCCGGCGGGATCGGCGCAGGTTGTTATCACCGACACCGCCCTCGACGCGTCCGGCGACCGATGAGTGACAAACCAGCTACTGGCGGCGGTGTCGAGTCGTGCTACCGAAGGTATTGTTCGTGCCGCGACACCCACTGCCAGGAACACAGCGGCCGAGCCCACCGCGCGTGCTGCGCGAACGGCGGCGAGTTCCACTGAGGTGCCGGTACCGACGTGACGCGCCGCCAGCGGGGCCGTCAGCGTGATCGCGACCGCGACACCGGCCAGGACCAGCGCCGCGTTCACCCCCACTCAATCCGCGACGGGCCGCTGCGGCGCACCGATATCGGTCCGGGTGTGTCACCGAGCCCGCTCACCTGCCGTCTCGCAGTCGGTAGCCGACGCCGCGAACGGTTTCTATGCTCGCGGCGTCGAAGGGTATGTCGATCTTGCGGCGCAGGTAACCGACGTAGACCTCGACGATGTTGTCGTCGCCCTCGTAGTTGCTGTCCCACACCGCCCGCAGAATCTCGGCTTTGGTGACGACATCTCCTTTGTGTCGCATCAGGAACTCCAGCAGTCCGTACTCGCGAGGTGTCAATTCCAGTTGTCGCTCGGCGCGGGTGACCCGGCGCCGCGCCGGATCCAAGGACAAGTCCCCGGCAGCGAGAACGACCGGGCGTTCCGGCGCCCCGCGCCGGAGCAGAGCGCGCAAGCGGGCGACCAGGATCACGAAAGAGAACGGTTTGGTCAGGTAGTCGTCGGCTCCGAGATCGAACGCGTCGGCTTGGTCGTACTCGCCGTCCTTCGCCGAGAGCATCAGTACCGGCGTCCACACGCGGGCCGCACGCAGTTCGCGCACGATCTGATAGCCGTGTTTGCCCGGCAGCATGATGTCGAGCACGATTACGTCGTAGTGGCCGGTGACGGCGAGGTGGAAGCCTTCGTCACCGTCGTTGGCGACCTCCACGACGAATCCTTCGGCGACCAACCCACGTCGCAACGTTTCGGCCAAACGCACCTCGTCATCGACCACCAGTACCCGCATCGGCCTGCCCTTTCGTCGACAACGACGTCATCGGATCTCATTCCTACCCGTCTGTTCACCGGTAGTAGGCAACCTCCTCAGCGTTCTCACAGCGCGTCGCCACCACACTCACGGTCGTGTCGCATTCGTGGGAAACCATCGTCGAGGTGATCACCGAGGTGCACACCGAAGTCGCCACCGCGGAGATCGCGTTGTGGACCCTGGGCGTGTCCGCCGCGCTGGTGGTTGGCTCGGTCCTGATCCCACGGGCGCGCCAGTGGCGCGACGACGATTCGGTGCGCCTGCGGTGGTCGAGCGTTCGTGTCGCGGCGATGGCCGCCGCGCTGGTGATACTCGGTGTGCAGGTCTCGGCATCGGGATGGCTGACCGGCGCGGATGTCGCCACCTACGACTGGTTTCTCACCCATCGTGATCCGACGCTGACAGTCGCGGCCAAGGGGTTGACGACCGTCGGCGGGCCGCTCGGCGTCTCGGCAGTGACAGCGCTGGCGGCGCTCGTGCTCGGGTGGCGACGCCGTGGTTTCGTCGCGGCTTCGGCTGTCCTCGGCATTGTCACAGTGGCGTTCACCGCGAGCAGCCTGACCAAGCTGGCCGTGGCCCGTGAGCGCCCACCACAGGTCGCGCGACTGGTCCCGGAGGACAACTATTCGTTCCCTTCCGGCCACGTTACCGCTATCACCGCGCTGGCCGGCGCTCTGCTGCTGGTCTATGCGCTCGGACGGCCGACGCGGGCGCGGATCGCGGTAGCTGTCACTCTCGCGGTCACCGTGGTGACGACGGTCGGGGCGACTCGCCTCTACCTGGGAGTTCACTGGCTCACCGATGTCGTCGGTGGCGTCATCCTCGGCGTCACGGTGGTCTGCGCGGCAATGGTGCCACTCTGCTGGTCCACTTCCACACGAGCGCGACTGACAGGTACTCCCCCGCCGACTCCGATCTCCGTAGCAAACCATGGGAGTGATGCCGAGGCGGTGTCGACGAGACCCATTCCGGCCGCATCAGCCTATGCCCGGCGCACCAGGCCAGGACCCTCCCGACGAGCCGCGACTCGACGACAGTTGCCTGTGTATATATGCCACCCAGTGGGAATCCGATCCTCTCGTGCCGGGTGATACCCGACTCGGTTCATGACCGTGACCACTATGTAGGCGACGTGCCCATTAGCCTGGAAAGCGCCCAGTCGGCCGTGATGTCCGTGCACACCATCACATCCCTGCCCGGAAAGGTCTCGTGTGTCGAGGAAGTGGTTGCCGCCCGCGCCGTCGCAATGGGGTCTTCGTGTCCGATCGGCGCTGCTGGTTGTGGTGATCCTGACCATCGCGCTCGGAGCGGCCACCCTTGCGTTGACCCTCGTGCTGTACAGGTCGCTGGTATCGGCCTCCGACGACCTGGCGACCGCGCGGCTGCGCCAGATCGCCTACCAACTCCAGCTCGATGCCCCCGACGACCTCGACAACGGTGGACTCGTGCCGGACAGCCAGATCACCGCGATCCAGATCTTGGACGCCAACGCAGCGGTGGTGGCTTCATCGCCCGGTAGCCCGGCACGGCCGATGGTCACCGAACTCCCGGCGCCCGACTCGGTGCGACACGGCCTACGGCCCGAAGTCGGCTGCATCGATGACGTCCGGATCTCCACCCTCACCACCACCAGTCCCCTGTCGGGAACCCATACCGTTGTCGTCGCGCTCGACCAGGAAGAACTCGAGAACACGATCGAACTCGTCGCGGTCCTCGTCGGCATCGGGGCGCCGTTCATAGTCGCTCTTGCCGCCGCATCGACCTACGCCCTGGTCAGCCGGTCACTGGGCTCGGTCGAACGCATTCGAACCCGAGTAGCGGCCATATCGATCGCCGACCTCACCGATCGAGTGCCGGTACCGCGACAACGCGATGAGATCGCCGCCCTGGCGCACACCATGAACGACATGCTCACCCGCATCCAGAACGGTCACGATGCCCAGAGACGCTTCGTCGGCGACGCCTCGCACGAATTGCGGTCCCCGCTGACCACGATCACCGCCGCTCTCGAACTCGGCCACGCCCGACCCGAACTACTCGACGCCGACCTCATCGCCGAAACGCTGCTCCCCGAAGCCGAACGCATGCGCCGACTCACCCAGGACCTACTGTTGTTGGCCCGCGCCGACGAGCACGACCTGCGAATACACCCGGTCGACACCGACCTCGACGATATCCTCACCACCGAAATCCGACGGCTACGCGGGCACACCACACTTACGGTCACCACCGCGGTCCAGCCGGTGCGTATCAGCGGCGACCCCGATCAGATCCAGAGAGTCGTACTCAACCTTCTCGACAACGCTGCTCGATACGCCGACAGTACTGTCGAGGTGAGACTCGCCCGCGACGACGGCACCGCACGCCTCGAGATCGGCGACGACGGCCCGGGAATACCCGACGATGAACGCGAACGAGTCTTCGACCGCTTCTACCGGATCCAGCACGACCGCAGTCGCCACACCGGCGGAACCGGACTCGGTCTGGCCATCGTCGCCGAGATCGTGACCGCCCATCACGGCAGCGTTCACATCGAACGATCTTCCGCCGGCGGCGCCTTGGTCGTCATCGAACTACCCGCATCGGAATGACACGGCGAGACCCGACTTCGATGCCCACGACCCGATTCCGGAATGGATGCCCAGCGCTACGCGCCTGTGAACCGGCGCTGACTTGACGATTGCCCGTCGCGCCAGGAGCAGCCGCCACCACCACCGTTCGATCGGCCGAAGGACAGGAACGACATCATGATTCGCACCCGCACCACACTGGCCGCGCCGGCCGCTACCTTGATCGCCGCGGGCATCGTGGCCGGAATCGCTTCGACACATGCCGGCGACAGAGAGTACGCGAACTCGCCGGGCTCATCGGTCGTGGACACCCCTGAACCGGGCGACACACCCGACTCCGACCTCCCCGAGCCCGGCGATACACCCGATGAACTCGGCTAGGACGAGGTGTCCACCGATGTCAACGCATACATCGGGGCCCCGCAGTCACCCCTTCGATGCTCAGACAGACACGTCGACACCGACTCGCGGAGACCGACACCAGTCCGCCGGTGTATTCGGTCGACATCGATCTCGACGACATCCCCACCCGGACCCCGCCGGAGGCACGGGTGGGGATACGCCGTCCATGCCGCCAGAGCCTGCGGTTCTGCATTTTCTCAGCGCCTGTACGGCACCGTCGAACCTATGACCCACGCACATTCCGCGGTCGGTGCACACGCGAGGATCACGACCATCGCCGAGGACCTGCTGTGGCTGCTGCTGGACGACTTCGCCGGCAACACCACTGTCGATTCGATCACCCTGCACCGCGTGTTGGCGGGAGCGGTGCTCGCGGAGCTGCGATCACACGACGGTGCCGTTCCGCCGCGCGATCCGTTGCTCGCCACCGTGGTCGCGGGCCATCGACGCATCGTGCTCGACCGGGCCGTCGATGACCTCGCGACCGGCGTGCGCGGGCCACTTCTCGACCGGCTGTGCGCCGACCACCGCGTCGACCGGCGAACACGTCGTAGCTTCAGGTTCATTCCTCGCACCACCTGGCCGACCAGTGACCCCGCAGGCAAAGCCGAGCTCCGCCACAGCCTGCACTCCGCCGTCCTCGACGCGCACACCCCGGATACCCGAACCCTGGCCTTGATCGGTCTGCTGCACACCGCTGGAGCATTGCCGTACCAGTTTCCGCGATGGTCGCGCAACACAATCGATCGCCGAGGCCGCCAAATATGTCTCGATCATCCTGACTTCGCCGACATCATCGCCGCAGTCCGACACGCGGTCTGCCGCGCGCGCGCCGACGATTACACAGTTCGCTACGGCTTCTGATACCCCGAAGCTCATCGAGGAGCTGCACACCTCGCGACGTAACCACCGACCGGACATCCCCTATCTACGATCGAACCTCGAGCCCGAGCGCTCTGACACCCAGGCGACCTGAACGCGCCACCGATCCACACCAGGATCGAGTGGCGGTGCGTACCAACCGAACCCGGGCAGACCTTCTCCAGCAGGGCGCCGAGGTAGTTGCGTACGGCCTTCTCCAACAGCAACCCCGCCACACCGACCGGGATGGTCGCCAGGATCAGCAAAACTCCCAATCTGGCTTCCGGAGTGCGGATCTCACGAATGCGGGTCGCGTGCCGGAGTCCGACGATGATTCGTGTCCACTCCCGACGGTAGTAGACCAGCAGCGCCAGTGCTGTGGCGACGTGCAAGGCGACCAACAGTGCCAGATACGGTGAATCCGGCGCCGACATGTCCAGGTCCTTCGCCCACTGCCCACCGATCCAAGCCGGCAACAGGATGCTGTGTCCCAGACTCGACACCGGGAACAACTCACCGATCCCCTGCACGAGCAAGTCCGGACTCATCCGAGCGAGGTGAGCAGTGAAGATAGGGCACCGATTTCGGCGCTCGGATCCGGTTTACGCGCTCGGATCGCTTCGAGGACCGCGTCGATCTGTCCATCGAGAGTCGTCCACGCGGCCCGATCGATCGACCGAAGCGTCGATTCGTCTTTGTCCCATACAGTTTCGAGGTCCTTCACCCGCATCTTGGCCTCACTCTGCTGTCCGGCCCGCACCTTGGACAGTGTGTCCTGGGCGATGGTGCGGAACTTCGCGACCTCTTCCGGCGGGAAATGCGCACTCGCCGTCCCCGGAGCTACCGACATACTCACCTGCGCGCCGGCCTCGTCGTCACCACCGACAGACTCGTGTGGCTGTGTCGAGGCCCATCCGACCAGCGATACCGCGACCAAGGCGACGACCGCGAAATAACCGACCATGAGGCGCTCACGCCCGGACGAAACAGCCGATTCGGTCCGCACGGCATCGGCATCGGCATCGATGACGTCACGCCGAGTGCGGGTCAGATACACCATGACCGCAGCGATCGCGACGAGGAACACCACACTGGTGACAGCCGTACCCACTCCGAGTCCGTGATCAGCCGTCGGTGAAGCGAACCAGTCCCCGAGATTCGCCCCTAGCGGGCGAGTCAGGATGTAAGCCGACCAGAACGACAGGACTGCGTTCGCGCCGCACCGCCACCCGAGCACAACCGCTGCGATCAGCCCCGCCGGCAGCAGTACCGACACCCCAGGTCCCCACCCGGTGAGTTGCAACACCCAATCTCCCACCGCGGTTCCCAACGCGAAGGTGACCAGGACCGCGACCCAATAGAACACCTCGCGCGGGGTGGTCACGATGCTGTGGATCGACAACGTCCGTTCTCGGGCATACCAGATACCGAACACACCCGCCAACACCACGGCGAACACACTCGTGCTCACCGCCAGCGGAACCGAAAGATCATCGGTGAGGATATCGGTATACAGTGTGCCGCTCACGCTCAGCACAACCACTGTCGACCAATACACAACCGGCACATACCGATTCATCCGCAGCTGCCGGCCCAACACAGCCACCAGGACACCGGTGAACAGCGTCGCGGTCACATCCAGCCCCAACCCGAGGGTCGTGGCCATCCAATCGGCGAAACTCTCGCCCACCGTGGTGCACAGAATCTTGATGACCCAGAACCACAGCGTGACTTCAGGCACCTTGCTCAACATGCGGCCGGTCGCTCCGCCGGGATTCGTCGTCTCCGTCACAGCCGCAGACCGTACTTATCGACCGCTGTGCCAACGCTGAGGAAGTCGGCACACCAGCCCCAGAACATCGGCCCCTGGCTGCAGAACGAGGCCACGTCCAAACAGGTCTCGGCCGATAAGAGCAGGTCAGCACCTTAACCTCTCAGCGTGAGAGCCATAACGCAGTTCGTAACGCACTGTGCAGGCCCGAATTCCGCCAGTGCAAATGGCACAGCGGATTCGTTTCACGCCGACGCGCAACACTCGGAGGATGACCCACCCGAGTTGATTGCCAAATATTTGACAATATCGAAGGTCGGCGGCGCGTCGACGGATAGACATGCCGGGCCATTCCCACGGAGTCGCTCACGCGTTCCACGACCGCACAGCGCGTGGGCGACCAACGCGCTTCGCCGACGAAAGTGACCGCACCCGAAACGAGCCGGCCTCGACCAGCCTACTCAGCTGCGTCGAGGCCGACTGCACTTTTCGCTCGCCATCTCGGCGCCTCAGCCCTCGCCGCCTTGCGGTGTGGCGCGCAGTCCCCTCAGGATCACGTCGACGAGGCGTTCGCAGTCGGCTCGAAACAACTCCGCGGCGTGCCGATCGTCGCGGTAGGGAGCAAACATCCAGTGCATCAACATGCCACCGAGTATCAGGTCGGGCAGGATGGTGGGTGGTGTTCCCGGAGGAAGCTCTTCGCGCGCGACCGCTCGATTGGTCACCTGTCTCGCCGACTTTCCGAGCGGGGTGAAGATCACCTTCTGATACAAGCGGTCGAGTTCCGCGTTGCTGACACAGTCGACCAGTAGGCGATTGGCGGCTTGAGCGAGGAACGGCGTGACATACCAGCGCACCCATTGGCTCACGTAGTCGTGCACATCGGCTTCCAGACCACCCAGATCGCGGGCTGTCGGTATATTGGTGCGATCGAAAGCGGCGATGAGTAAGGCTTCACGAGTCGACCATCGCCGGTAGATCGCCGGTTTGCCGACACCGGAGACGCGCGCGACCGCTTCGAAGGTGAAACCGTGCCATCCGTCGAGCGCGTACACCTCGATCGCGGCGACCAGAGCCAACGCTTCGATGCGTGGGTCGCGCTTGCGTCCGACGGGCCGATGCGCGGCGGCAGATGACCTTTCCATACCGAGATCATCCTCCGGTGGCCCTGGCGAAGTCCCGCAGCCGCCCGGCCGCCAGCGAATCCGCGGTCGGAGAGAGCTCGAATGCCCGGGTCTTTCGACCCGGCCCATGCAACCTCCGTCGCTGCCAGGCCGTATTACGTACGTCAATCGAACGAATCATGTCGTGTCCGACGGGCCGGCTCGCCGCCAGCCACCCGGGCAGGCAGCGAACGACTTCAGCGAGGCTCCCGGACATAACCCTGACTGACACATCAACTTCAGGTGCTTCATTGGCAGTCTGTCAGCTATCGCATCGCACTGCGGCCGCTTGACCAAACTGCACACGCGCGTCGCGACGATCGCGCATCACCTCTAGAAAAGTACGCAATCCGTACGTATTGTGAAGATGGCAAGGGGCAGCAGCCCTAGGGATCGGTCGCCGATCATTCGATCCCACGACCGCGCCTGTGCACGACCGAGAGTCTGGAGAGAGCATGCGTATCGGAGTGATGATCGGGCCCGAGCGCGGTGACACCGCGCGCAAGGTGGCCCGGATGTTGGACGACGTCGAATGGGCCGAATCCGCGGGCCTGGACACCGCCTGGATTCCCCAGGTACCCACCGACTTCGACGCATTGATGACCATCGCATTGATGGGGACCAGAACAAGCCGGATCGAATTGGGCACGGCCGTGGTTCCGTTACACGCACAGCATCCGATCACTCTCGCGCGACAAGCGTTGTCCGCTCACGCGGCGACCGCCGGCCGACTCACGCTCGGCGTCGGCCCCTCACACCATCTCATCGTGCACGACATGCTCGGCCTGTCCTACGACAAACCGGCCGCTTATACACGCGACTGTCTCGACGTACTCAACCCCGCGCTACACGGGGCCAGACAGGTGGACATCCACAACTCCACCTTCACCGTTCACCACCCCTTGGACCTCACGCCGGTCGCCCCGGTGAGCGTGATGGTCTCCGCGCTCGCACCGACGATGCTGCGACTCGCAGGAGAACAGGCCGACGGCACCATACTCTGGATGGCCGACGAGCGCGCCATCTCCGAGCACATCGCACCGCGGATCACCGAGGCAGCCAGAGACGCCGGTCGCCGAACGCCACGAATCGTCGCGGGACTTCCCGTGTGCCTGTGCCGCCCCTCGGAAGTCGATGAGGCCAAAGCCCGCACCAACCGAATCCTGGGCCGAGACGAGAACTTTCCCAACTATCGGCGGCTGTTGCGACACGGGAATTCCGACACCATCGGCGACATGTGCCTGGCAGGCGACGAGGAGGCTATCGCCGCCGGACTGCGTAGATACGCCGACGCGGGCGCCACCGACATCTCGGTGCGCCTGCTACCCATCGGCGACGACCGCGATTCGTTGATCACATCCAAACATCGGACCAGACAGATGATCGCCGACATCGCCGACGAGTTGCACGGCGAGCCGACAAGCTGAGATTCGAGCTCAGGACCGGTGAGGCGACCCGAAGTGCCGCTGGTCGGCCGAGGCATCGTTGCAGGCCGCCGGCGGACGAATTTCCTCCGGTGAGCCGGAGCCGCGCAAACCACCCGAGTCGGTTCAGGGCGCGACGAGGTCACCGCACTCGAGGCCGCAGTCGATGCCGGCCAACGGCGAAACCTGGAACTACTACCACGCATGGGACCGCGCCCCGGCGCGACGCCACAATCCGCGCAAGGATGCGCTCGATCTATTGGACCAGTTGTCAACCATACCGACCGGCCCGATCACTGGAAATCATCGTCGGCTGGAATGCCCCGCGTGCACGGACTCGACCTCCCTGCGGAGATGCTCCTGCACATCGGCGAGGTTGTCTCGGCACATCGCAAGGTGAGGGTGATCGCCATCGAGTATCCGCCCGGGTGAGAGCATCGCCATCACCCCCGGCAACCACTCGACTCGCTCGTCGAGCGCCTGTTCACGGGTGCGGGCTGCGTTTGTCGCTGGAGGAAACCACCGCCACAGCATTGACCGCCCATGCCTACCCGCAGGAGTTCCGGGACGACGTTCATCGCGCTCGAGCAGAGTTCGATCGCGTGATGTGCGGTGCCAGACGTGGCGCTACGCTTCTTTCCTACGCGATGACGACACAGGGAGGGTCTCACGCATGTCGAATGTGGACCGACAGCTGCTGATCCGCGCCGGCGGCGGCGCAGATACCGCCCCGCGGCTGTCGGACTGGCTACGAGAGGACGCGAGCCTGCGGGAGCGAGCCCAGCTCCAGCACAACATGGTCCTCGAAGGCGACATGGGCGCCCCCAGCGAAATCATGACCATCGCACTCGCTTCCGAAACAGCGGGTATCATCGCCGCTGCGCCGGCTGGGTCACTGACCACCCGCCGCTCCGACATCACCCTCACCGGTACCCGCCCCAACGGCGACACGATCGGATTCGACGCCACCGGAATGTCGTACCAACTCCGAGTACTGGCCGGTCCACCCGACACACCACAGTGACGGCACGCTACCCCGACCGCGACCAGTCCCGCGCGGTACTGATCGGCGTCGGCACCTACGACCACAACGACCGGCTACCCCATATCCCCGCAGCCGCCAATAACCTCGCCGACCTGCACAGCCTGCTGACCAGCTCCAGCGGCACCCTCGACACCGTCAACTGTCGAACCGTCGCCGACCCCTCCAGCAGCTCCCACATCGGCGAAATCCTCGAACACGCTGCCGAACAAGCCGGCGACACCCTGCTCGTCTACTACACCGGCCACGGTCTCCTCGACCGCCGCGGCCGACTCCACCTGGCCTTGACCGGCACTTACCCCGACCTCACCAACTACACCGCCCTACCGTTCGCCACTCTGCGCGAGACCATCCTCGACAGCCCCGCCGCCATCCGAATCCTCATCCTGGACTGCTGCTTCTCCGGCCGCGCTTTCGACGCCCTCACCGACGGCCCCGACGCGATCCTCGGTCAAGCCGACATCGCAGGTACCTATACCATCACCTCGTCCGCCCGCAACGAAACCTCTTATGCACCACCAGGACAACGCAACACGGCCTTCACCGCCGCCCTCCTGGCCGCCGGAACCGACACTCCCGGACTCATCCTCGACGACCTCTACACCCATACCCAACAACGTCTTCACCGCCACGGATACCCCCGACCTCAACGCAGAGCGGTGGATACGGCAGGCCAAACCATCCTGTTCAACCGCCCGAGCCCCACCCCACCGGCTGGCGAGAAAGCCGAACAGATTCCCACTGCCCGAACTATCGTCTTCGGCCCCGACCACCCCGACACTCTGACCGCCAACCACGAACTCGGCATCAGTTGCCGGTTGGCAGGCAGGTTCGCCGACGCTATCGACGTCTTCGAAGCAACTCTTGCCACACGACAACGCGTCCTCGGAACCGAACACCCCGAGACTCTCTCCACCAGAAGCGAACTCGGCATCACCTATCAGCTAGCGGACCGTGTCTCCGACGCCATCGACCTCCTCGAAACAACCCTTGCCACACAACAACGCGTCCTCGGAACCGAACACCCCGAGACTCTCTCCACCAGAAGCGAACTCGGCATCACCTATCAGCTAACGGGCCAGGTCGCCAACTCCATCGACATCCTCGAGCCAACTCTCGCCACACAACAACACCTCCTCGGAACCGAACACCCCAGTACCCTGTACACCACCAGCAGCCTCGGCGTCGCCTACCGGCTAGCGGATCGTGTCTCCGACGCCATCGACCTCCTCGAAACAACCTTTGCCACACAACAACGCGTCCTCGGAACCGAACGCCTCGACACGCTGTTCACCGGCAGCAACCTCGGCACCGCCTACATGCAGGCAGAGCGGTACACCGACGCCATCGACCTCCTCCAATCGACCCTTGCCGCACAACAACGACTCGTCGGACCCGAACACCCCGAGATCTTGTTCACCAGCGTCAGCCTCGGCACCTCTTACCGGCTGGCGAACCGAGATTCCGACGCGATCGACATCCTTCAATCGACCCTTGCCCTACAACAGCGCGTCCTCGGAACCGAACACCCCGACACTCTTTACACCAGAAGCGAACTCGGCGCTGCCTTCCATCAGGCAGAGCGGTACACCAATGCCATCGACATCCTCGAACCAACTCTTGCCGCACAACAACGTGTCCTTGGCCCCCACAACCCCCACACTCTCTCCACCAGAAGCTCACTCCGCACCGCCTACACGCAAGCAGCTCGGACCCACGGTTCCATCTGACAGGCCCTTGTCATCGCCTGTGACTACACACAACGACATAGACGACGGTTGTCCGGTCGCGGCACTGGCGGGCGACGCATCCCGGTCACCGACCGCCGACGCGGCATTCGGCGCAGGCTTCGATCGATACGTCGACTGGGTGTGGACGGCGTTCGGGATCTTGCACCGAGTCAACGCGTCGGCTCGACGGACAGGCTCTTTCCGTCGAGTACGCACAGCGCCCATCGGTCCTTGCCGTCACGCTTGGCTCGGTAGAGTTCGCGGTCCGCGGCATCCAGCAGAGTCTCCGACCGTGTTCCCCAGATGGCGGCCACCACCGCGCCGATGCTCGCCGATACCGGGATCTTCCTGCGATCGACCACGATGGGGCGGGTGAAGCCGGTCAGCACCGTGTCGGCGACCGCGGCGATACGGCGGTCGTCGGCCCGCGTCACCAAGACCACGAACTCGTCTCCGCCGAGACGGGCGATCAGGTATTCGTCGGCGGCGCAGCATTCCCGCAGCCTGGTGGCCACCGCGGACAGGACGCGATCACCGACACCGTGACCGTAGCGGTCGTTGATCGCCTTGAATTCATCGATATCGACGTAACACAGTCCCACCCGGTCCGTGGTCGCCGCGTCCAGACACAGTCGGTCGATTCGCTCGAGCAGGTAGCGGCGGTTCGGTAGGCCGGTGAGCACATCGTGTCGGGCTTGCCAGTGCAGTTCCTCCTGCAAGCGGTGTCGCTTGGTGATGTCCTGGCCGACCGCCAGCAGAAAGTCGGCGTCGCCGTTCTTGCCGCGCACGTAGGTGATGGAGCAGGCCAGCCAGCTGAAGTGACCGTCGGCGTGCTGCACCCGGCTTTCGGTCCGCACGGTTCCTTGGCGCTCCGCGACGAGCCGCTCGGATACCAACCGACGGATTCCGGCGACCTCCTCCGGGTGCGCGAAATCGAAGATCGACATCCCACGCACGTCCTCGACGGACCGACCGACCGAATCGGCCAGACAACCGTTCACCTCGACGAGCGTGCCCTCGATGTCCGCGATCCCGATCGCCACCGCGACATTGTCGAAGACCATGTGGAACAATTCCTCGTCGCGCGCCACCGCGGCCCGATCCGCGAGCGAACGCCTCGGCTTCGACAGCGACGCTCGGAGGGGCTCGATGCCGTGCCCTCGACCGATCGCCGCGGCCAACATCGCCATGCGCAATCCCCCGTCCGCCCGCTCACCACGCTCGGCCAGCTCGTAGAGCACCCGCGTCGAGATCAGCGGCACTTCGGCGTCGACGAAGCCAAGCGAGGCCAACGTGGCCCCGATACGCACCCCGATCTCGACGTCGAAGGACTCGACGTTCAGCCACCGCTCCACCGAGTCGACCAAATCGTCTAGCACGGCACCGACGGACGCCGCAGGCATCGATGCGACAGCCGTCGCATCGAGTGCGCGGGTCCAGCGTGACAGCAATCGCGAGCGCGCGAGTTCATCCATTCCGATCCTCGTACGGCCATCCGGGCGATCCACTCCGACCACCCCGCCGCCGCACCCACCATAACGCCGCGCCATCAGCCCCGATGAACTTCCGACGACTCCGCGGCGATCGGCCCGACCCGTTGCGCTACCGCCGATGGTCATCTTCTCGGACCGGGTGCCGTCGACCCGCGAGGTGTGGATCGGCGACTCGACAGCATCCGTTCCCGGCGCCGGTGACAGGGCGACGACACCCGCGGTCTCACACCCTCAGAGCGGGGTTACGCGCATGTAGGCGACGATCTCGAAAACCGGCTGGTCCTTCCCCGAGGAGCGCCGGTTCGCGTCGTCGACGAGCCGGTCCGAATCGGCCGATCGCGCCGCGACACGCTTCGCGCGCCCGCGACACGGTCAGAACACCTTGCGCATGATCCGCAGGTCCCGGTCGCTGTAGGGCGGGTAGACCAGCCGCAGGTCCGGGGTGAAGGTCTTGCGCAACACCGATTTACGGTGACTCAGCGTCTCGAATCCCCACCGTCCGTGATAGGCGCCCATGCCGCTGGCGCCGACGCCGCCGAACGGCAGCTGCGGCGCCAGGCAGTGCATCGCCACGTGGTTGAGTACCGCGCCGCCGGAGGCGATCGAGTCGACCAGTCGTCGTTGCGTTCGCGACGATTTGGCGAAGTAGTAGGCGGCAAGCGGCTTGGGCCTGGCGTTGACGAAGGCGATCGCCTCTTCGATGGTGTCGTAGGACAGCACCGGCAGGATCGGGCCGAAGATCTCGTCCGTCATCACCGGTTCGGCGGGGTCGGGATCGACAAGGACGGTGGGCTCGATCATCGACGTCGCCTTCGTCGAGCCGCCGCCGAGGACCACCTTCGCGGTGGTCGCGGCGAGATATCCGGTGAGCCGCTCCCACTGCCGGTCGTTGACGATGCGCCGTCCGCCCGCTTCGTCTTCGCGGGTGAATTCGCGCACGGTGGCGACGATCTTGTCCACCAGCGTGTCCCGGATCCGTCGGTCGGCAAGCACGTAGTCCGGCGCGATACAGGTCTGTCCCGAGTTCAGCAGTTTCACCCAGGCGATCCGGCGGGCGGCGACGTCGAGGTCGGCGTCGGCGGTGACCACCACCGGGCTCTTGCCGCCGAGTTCAAGGGTCACCGGGGTCAGCTGGGGCGCCGCGCCCGCCATGATCTTGCGTCCGATTTCGGTGCCGCCGGTGAACAGGGCGTGATCGAAGCCGCAGGCGAGCAGATCCTGGGTCACCGCACCGTCACCCTCGATCACGAATACCGCTTCCGAATCGAGATATTCGGGCACGAGGCGGGTCAACAGCGCGGCGGTGGCGGGCGCGAGCTCCGAAGGTTTGAGGACCGCGCAGTTGCCCGCGGCGAGTGCCGCGACGAGCGGGGCGAGAGTCAGATACACCGGATAATTCCACGGTCCGATGATCAGCACGACCCCCAGTGGTTCGTACTGTATCCAGGCCGAACCGGGATACTGGTTGAGCGAGAGCGGTTGACGCCGTTTGCGCATCCAGCCGCGCAGATGTTTGATCGCGTAGCAGGCTTCGCCGCGAGTGGAGGCGATATCTCCCAGCCACGCCTCGGCGGGACCGCGACCGAGGTCGGCGGCCAGTGCCGCCGCGATCTGCCCCTCTCGCTCGTCCAGCATCCGAACGATATTGCGCAACTGGGTGATACGCCATTTCCGGTCGCGGGTCCGGCCGTCGGCGAAGCCGCGCCTGGCACGGGCGAGGATTTCGGCGGGCGCTACCGACGGCCCTGTCGTCGATGTGGACATCTCACCTCCATGAGTGATCCGCCTGCCGCGAGGCGGCGGGGTCGGGGTCGGACAGCGCTGCTCATCGGAGCGTGACCGGCATGTGTTTGACGGCGCGGACGAAGTTCCCGACCATGTAATCCGGTTCGCCCACTTGGAGATTCGGCACGCGGCGCACCAGTTGGTCGAATATCTCGCGCAATTGGATCTTGGCCACGACAGTGCCCATGCAGTAATGCGGACCGCCACCGCCGAATCCGAGGTGCGGGTTGGGCGAACGGGTGATGTCGAAGACGTGCGGATCGGCGAAGACGGACTCGTCACGGTTGCCGGAGGAGAAGATGGTGGCCACCCATTCGCCCGCGGCGATCTCCTGGCCGCCGAGTACGGTGTCGCGAGTCGCGGTGCGCCGGAACGTCATCACCGGTGTCACCCAGCGGACGAACTCCTCGATCGCGGGACCGATTCGTCCTTCGAAATCCTGGGCGAGCAGCGTGCGCTGGTCCGGGAAGTCGGCGAGCGCTTTGGCTCCCAGGGTGATGGTGTTGCGGGTGGTGTCGTTGCCCGCCACCGAAAGCAGCACGAAGAACGACGCGATCTCCTCGTCGGTCAGCCGCGCGCCGTCGACCTCGGCTTGCACCAGATTCGTCATCAGATCCGAGCCGGGTTTGTTCCGTCGGTGCTGGGCCAGGTCGATACCCATCATCAGCAGCCCGACCAGCGCGTCGTTGAGCGCCTCGACCGGCGCACGGCCTCCGGTGACCTCCTCGTCGGCCCACGCCACCATCGAATCGGCCATGCGCGCGCCCTCTTCGCGCAGCGAAGCGGGCAATCCGATCATTTCGTAGATGGTCCACATGGGCAGGCGTTTGGAGACCTGGGTGACGAAATCGCAGTCCCCGGCGTCGAGCAGGTCGTCGACGATGACGCGCGCCTGATCACGGATCTGGTCGTGGATCTTTGCTATCTGTTTCGGCGTGAAGGCCGAACTCACCAATCGGCGCAGTGCGGGGTGGCGCGGGGCGTCCATCGCCAGGAACGACGAGGCGGCTTCGAGGATGTCGGCGGGGACCTCTTCGAGTTGGATGCCGAGGCCGGAGCAGAAGATCTCGGGCTTCTTGCTGACCTCGGCGATCAGCCGGTGGCTGGTGACCGCCCACACCCCGGCGTTCTCCGGCGGCATGAGCGCGCCCTCGATCGGCGGATGCCAGCTCACCGGACGTTCGGCGCGCAGCACCCGGAAGGTTTCGTCGCGTTCCTCGGCCGTCGCGGACCAGAAGGCCAACGGCGAGATGCTGAGCGGATCGTAAGTACGTACGGTCGGTTCCGCGGTAGCGGTCATGAGAGTCCTCCGGTGGGATCGAGTGATGGGGCGGTCACCGCGCGGGCACGTACCGCTGTTCCAGTTCTCGTTTGACGAGCTTCCCGGTCGCGGTGCGCGGCAGCCGGTCCACGAAGTCCACGCTCTTGGGCGCCTTGTAGTGGGCGATCCGGTCCCGGACGTGGTCGATGATCTCGGTCGCGAGTTCTTCGGTGGCCGCGACCTCGGGACGCAGTTGCACGACGGCCTTGACCTGCTGGCCCATCTCGGGATCGGGAACGCCGATGACGGCGACGTCGAAGATCGCCGGGTGCAGGGCGAGCAGGTTCTCGATCTCCTGGGGGTAGATGTTGACGCCGCCGGAGATGATGACGAAGGATTTGCGGTCGGTGAGGAACAGGTAGCCGTCCGCGTCGACGTAGCCGAGATCGCCCACCGCTGTCCAGGTCGGATGATCGGGATGCTGTGCGGTAGCGGTCTTTTCGGGATCCTTGTGATAGGCGAACGGCAGCGTCTCGCGTTCGAAATACACCGTGCCGACTTCGCCCGAGGGCAGTTCCGCGCCTTCGTCGTCACAGATGTGGACCGGTCCGAGCATGCTGCGCCCGACCGAGCCCGGTTTGGCCTCCCACTCCTGGGTGGTGATCACGCTCAGACCGTTGCCCTCGGTCGATCCGTAGTATTCGGCCACGATCGGTCCCCACCACGCGATGACGGCCCGCTTCACCTCCGGCGGGCACGGGGCCGCGGCGTGCACGACGAGCCGCAGGCTCGACACGTCGTAGCCGGCGCGGGTGTGCTCGGGCAGTTGCAGCATGCGCACGAACATGGTCGGCACCATCTGGGTGATGGTCGCCCCGAACCGCTCGATCGCCTCCAGCGCGTCCGTCGCGGTGAACTTCTCGAGCAGGACGACGGTGCCCCCGTAGGCGTGAATCACCCCGCACCAGCGCAGCGGCGCGGCGTGATAGATCGGGGCAGGCGACAAGTACACGTCGTCGGGACCGAGGGAGAAGAGTTTGCCGACCACCGCGGTGAGCGGGTCGCCCGGCTGGTCGACGGCGAACGTGGGCAGCGGGGGTTTGATGCCCTTGGGCCTGCCGGTGGTCCCCGAGGAGTAGAGCATGTCGATCCCGCGCGGTTGCTCGGTCAACCGCTCCCCCGCGCCCGCGAGCGCCTCGGTATAGGGGTCGTATCCCGCGACGGGGCCGCCGAAGGCCAACCAGTGCTCGACCCGGGGCGCCAGTGTCCGCACTCCGCGCGCGAGATCGGCGACACCCGAGGAGGCGATGACGGCCTTGGCGTCGCTGTCGTCGATGATGTAGGCGACCTCGGCGGCGGTCAGATGCGAGTTCACGGCGGTGATGTAGAGGCCGGAACGCAGTGCCGCCCAGTAGATTTCGAAGCATTCCGGGGCGTTGTCCGACAGCATGGCCAGCACGTCGCCCGGCCGTAGGCCCAGGTCGTGCAGAGCGCGCGCCAAGCGCGCGGAGTTCTCGTCCAGTTCGCGGTAGGTGATGGTGCGCCCGGACCCGGCCAGCACCACGGCGGGCTTGTCCGGTGTCGTCTGCGCGTGTACGCCAGGAAACATGGGATCGGTACCTCTTCTTCGGTATTTCGGTCGCGACGCGGGTCAGACCAGCAGGTCCGCGCGGCCGTCGCGGCGGAGTTGTTCGACGTAGACGGGGTAGAGCCGCGACCCGAGCGGGGCGAGCTTGAGCATGCTCGCGACATTGCCGGAGACCTTGATCCGACCGCGCGCCATGGCGAAGGGCAGGTTGACCTTGCCCTGCCAGTAGGCATTGCCGGTGTCGGCGTCCATGCGCATGTTGGCGGTGGAACCGGCCAGGTGCTCGGCGCCGAGGCGCACCGCGCGGGCCGGTGCGTCGATCACCAGAACCGCGTCGGGACCGGAGAATTCGAAGGCCAGTACCACACCGGTGGCGACCAGCTTCGGCCCGATCTCGGGATCTTCGAACGCGGCCTCGAAGATTCCGCCGATGTATTTGCGGATCTCGTCCGCGTCCTTGAAGCTCATCTCCGGCTCCTTTGCGGCGCGGGACAGAGCCCGCGCTGAAATATAGATTCGATTAATTTCCACTCCGCCTTCGCGGCAGGGCACGGGTAATGCGACGCGGGCGCGGTTGCGATGGCGCGGTTCCGGCGCCGAGTGGAGTAGGGGTATCGTAGACATAAGTCGACTTATGCCACAAGGTGCGGACCGTCTACCACGGAGGATCATGGCAGCCATCGCCACAAGGGAGAACTATTTCGAAGCGGCGTTCGCCCTGTTGTCCAGCCGGGGGTACGGCGCGTTGAAGCTCGCACCGGTCTGCGAACACCTCGGCGTCACGACGGGGTCTTTCTATCACTATTTCAAAAACTGGCGCGACTTCACCGCGCAGTTCCTCGACCACTGGCTGGCCAGGAGCACGACGCAGCTGGTCGAGTTCGTCCAGCGACTCGACAGCCCGATCGACCAGCTCGACGCCCTGCTGCATTTCGCGGTCTCGCTGCCGCACCGCGCCGAGGCCGCCATCCGGGTGTGGAGCACCGTCGATGCCGAGGTCGCCGCGATCCAGCGGGCGGTGGACGAGCAACGCCGCCAGGTCGTGCTCGCCGCCGCACGCCAGGTCTTCGCTGACGACGAGGAGGCGCTGCGCCATGCGCAGTGGGGCACCTACCTGCTCGTCGGATATCAGCAACTCGACGCGGGCGAAGGCGACACCGCACCGCTGGAATGGGCGCTGGCCCGACTGCTCGACGAATTCGCGCGGCGGCGTGAGCGGCAGCGCACGACCGGGAGGACGGCTGCGCCCGCCGCCGCTACCGAGGCGAAGCGCCGGGAGTGAGACCCACATCGGAACCGCCTATCTCGGTGATCGCCCATTGATCGCGGCTGTCGATGGTGAGCTGGTAGGCGGCGGTCGATTCGATGCCGTCCGGCGCCTGGCTGTTCTTGGTCAGCACGCTGACGAAGCAATCCACCGAATAGATCCCCTCGTGCCGTGAACGCACCTTCGCCGCGATGGGTTTCGACGTGGAGATCCATTGCAGCGGCGTGATGATCTGTTCCATGGAGGTCGCGGCACGGGTGAGCCGGTCGGTCAGCTCGGGTGCGGTTCCGGCGGTGAGCCTGCCGCGCCACGCCGCCAGGTCGTGGAAATCCATCTCGGCCGCGCCGAGGGCGTACGCGGTGGCGACCTGCTCGGCGCGAGCGGCGTCCGCGGCCGCGGATCGCTCGGCGGCCAGGTCGCCGTTCTTGGCGTTGACCTGGTAGCCGAGCACCGCGACGGCCGCGACGAGCGCGAGTATCATGCAGGCCGTCAACAGGGTCCTGACCTGGATCGACGAACTCGCGATCCGTCTGCTTCGGCCCGTCACCGCCCGCACGTGTTCCGGCTCGGCCGCGGTGTCCGGTTCGGCGTCGACCGTATCGGCTCGCACCGCTGTCTTCTCGGTCATCAGTACTTCCTCACTTGTCGCCGAATCATCTACGCGGCGAACGGATATGGATGGTCATCGCGTCCCCGGAGGCGGTGGCCGCCAGCGCGTTGTCCAGGAATCGGCCGATATCGACGCCGCGCAGCGCGGCCGCGCCCGCTCGCGTACCCGGCAGCAGTCGCGCGCCGATGATTCCGAGGTCGTCGGCCGTCAGGTCGAGGAACGCCTGCACCTCGTCCAGGAAAGGGCCCGCCCCGTACTTGATCCCGTCGCGCAGCGGGCCGAATTCGACCGCGAAATGCATTCCGTCGATCATGTCGGAGAACCCACGTGCGAACGGGGCGAGATTCGGGCCCGCGCCCGCCAGATCGCCAGGCAGCCAGGCGCTGTCGAGCAGCAGCGGCTGCATGGTGCGCAGCAGCGTGGTCAGGTTGCCCGATTGCGCCGTCACCGCGTGCGCGAGCAGCTGCCCCGCCCGTTCCAGATCGCCCAGTACCCGGACCTCCTCCGGCAGCGCGACATTCAGCACGGCGAAGATGTCGCGGATCCGATCCGGTTCGACCTGACGCAGCAGCCGGGTCAGCCGCGCGGACAGTTCCTGCAACGTGGTCGGGACGACCACCAGCGCGGGATCGACGGTGGCGCCGTCGCTCAGATACGGTCCCGAGGATGTCGCGGGCAGCACCGAGAGATAGGTCTCGCCCAGCGCGGAGAGATTGTCCACGCGATAGCGGCTGCGCACCGGTATGTCGTAGTCGCGGTCATAGCTCCACGACACGTCGACGCGGTCCGGGTAGGGCGAGATGTCGGTGACATATCCGATGGGCACGCCGCGCAACAGCACCTTCGAGCCGACCACGAGTCCGTTGGTGTCGGGCAAGGCCATCTCGGCCGTACGGACGTGGTCGAACGCCCCCGTCTCCAGGCCGAGCCGGTCGACGCAGACGATCGAGGTCGCCGCGACGGCCAGCATGCCGAGAATCGAAAGCCCGGTCCGAAGCATCATTTCACCGCTCCCAGCATGCGCAGCACCCGCTCCATATCGGCGACGAGTCGCACGCCGTCGGCGGATTCCACCGAGGTGATGTCGACGCCGGGGCGGGCCAGGAACGGCAGTACGTTCATGCGCAGGAAGTGCGCCAGCTTCGCCGACGTCGACGGGGCCTGATCCCACACCCCGCGAATGACCGCACCGGTGTCGGCCAGCGCGTCGAGCATCGGCACCAACCACAGCCCGCCTTCGAAGATGCTGCCGATGGAGGGCAGCACCAGACTGACGTAGGAGACGATGCTCACCGCCCAGCGCTGCCAGTAGTACGCACCGGTGTGGGAGTCGGCAGGGGCGAACATCAGGGCCAGCACATCGGACCGGTCGCCCACCGCGACGGCGGTGGCGTTCGCCCCTGTCAGCAACCGGTCGATCTCGTCGGTGTCGCGGGCCAGGTCATCGAGGTCGGTCGCTACCACGGCCGCCAGATTCCGCACTTGCGGCAGGGCGGGCAGGACGGAGTCGACCGTGCCCATGGTGTCCTGGACCTTCCGGATGCTGCCGCCGTTGACGAAATAAGCGAGCACCGCCATGGTGTCCTCGAGCTGCGGCGGCGCGGTGGTCCGCTCCACCGGGACTACACCGCCCGGCCCCAGATACGCTGTCCGCGTATCGTTCCCGTCCCGGAGCAGGGCGATGTAGGTGTCGCCGAGCAGGGTGTTCTGCCGGATCACCGCACGCACCTCGACCGGCACGTCCGTGCCCGCTCGCACCCGCACGGTCACCACGGCCGCGGTGTCGGTCACCTCGACCGAGCGCACCACGCCGACCTGGTAGCCGTCCAGGGTCACCTCGGCGCCCGAGGGCAGGTTCATGACTCCGTCGAAACGAATGGTGATCTCGTAGCCGTCATCGATGCCTGCGCGAACCGAGGGCAGATCCTCGGGCCCGAGGGAGCATCCTCCGGCACCGAGAACCGCGCAGCAGATCAGCGCCGCACCCACAGCGTCGCGCATCCGAGCGGTTCGCCTCATCGGTTGGCCTCCGCGATGATCAGGTCGAACAATCCGAGCGCTGTCCCCGTCCGCCCGTCGTACTCGAGGGTGAGCGCCGCGTCGGCGCTCTGCTGACGCAGGACGGCGGCCGCGGCGGGCAACGTGTCGAGCAGCTCGGCCAGATCCCCGGACCTGGTCGCGGCGAGATGGACCACGTCGGCGACCGTCCCTTTCGCGAACGGCCAGATTTCCGCGCCGTAATTGCGCTGGATGTCGTACAGCACCGCCGTCAGCCACCCGACGCCGCGCGCGACCTGTTCGACGCTCGGCCACAGATCTATTCCGACCGCGGCCACCGTGGGGAGTTGGTCCATGATCGAGCGGATCGTCGCCCAGTGCCGCAGTGCGTCCTCGGTCAACGGCGCCATGTTCTCGATACTCGCGCCGATGTCGGCCACAAGCCGGTCCGGGTCACTCGCCGCGGCCGAGGCGTGCAGCAGCATCGCCCGCGCGTTGTCGCCGTTGCCGCGCAGCGCGTCGTCGAGCCCGATGACGGCCGCGCGCAGTCCTTCGCTGTCCTCGGGGGCCAGGGCGTCGATGAAATCGGCCGCGGAGCCCGCGATCTCGGCGATGCTCTTCGGTGTGAAGCTGTGCGCGAGTGGAATACATTGTCCCGCAACCAGTTCCGGACCGGTATCGTAGTTGCCGACCAGCTCCAGACTGCGGTCGGCCAGCAGCGATTTCGAGCGGGTCACCGCCTTGACGTCGAGCGGATACCGCCGCCCGCCGTCGAGCACGAACGATACGAGAACTCGTTCGCCTTTCGGCTCGACCCGCTCGATCTCACCGACCCGGTACCCCATCTGCGTCACCGGATTCCCGGCGTACAGACCCGCCGCGTCGGGCAATTCGGCGCAGTATCCGGCGCGGTGGTCGGGCGTGATGTCCCCGCTGACCCAGTACCCCGCTACGGTCACCGCCAAGGCGGCCGTGCCCGCGGCGCCCGCACGCAGCATTCGTCCATATCTACGCGACATCTCAGCACGTCCGTCCGGGTACCGGAACGCACAGCTCCGGAACCGACAGGGCGCCCGCGCCGATCTCGGCCAGTCCCCGCGGGGTCAGCCACTGCGCGAAGATGCCGCGCATCTCCTGCAACCGGTCAACGACCGGCCCCAGTTCACTGTCGAATTGTGCCAGCGCGGAACGTAATTCGGTGGCAGCGGCCACCACTTCCGCCTTGTGGCCGAGGTAGAAGCGTTCCAGTGGTTCGATGCGGTGGAGCACGTCGCCGAGTAGCCGGTACGCCTCGTTGAATCCCGCGTGCACCGTGTTGTAGGTCGACAGCATGATATCGACGCGGCGGACCAGGTCGAAGACGAAGTCGCGGCTGCCATCGAAGGTCCGCAGATACTCCGCCGCCAAACCGGCCACGGTGGCGACCTGCGTGCGCTGGCGGTCCAGAACGGCGGCGACGGAACGCATTCCGTCGATCATCGAACCGACCGATTCCGGGTTGTGCCGCAGCGCGGTCGCGATCTGGTCGATGTTCCGCTCGACCGTCGCGCCGTCCACCTTGTCGGTCACCGTCGGCGCGGCTTGTAGGACATCCCCGATGGAATAGGGAACCACGACTCGGTCCGCCGGAATCACCTCGGTTCCCAGCGGCCGGTCCCCGAGCGAGACGAGCGTGACCGCGTATCCGCCCACCGGGGTGAGCATGCGCACCTCGACCCGCGACCGGTCGCCGACGAAGGTGGCCTCATCGATGTCGGCCCGCACCCGCACCGCACGCGCCCCGAGGGACAACTCGCTCACCCTGCCGACCGTGATGCCCGCGACCCGCACCTCCGCACCCACTCCGATCGAGGCCGCGTCGGTGGTCTCGAAGACGACGCCGACCCGACCGGGCGGACGGACATACAGCAGGACCGCGCCCGCGAGCACGATCGCCGCCACCGCGACCACCGCGCCGCCGAGCAGCACATCGCTGCCCGCGAATCGGCTGATCACCGCGCGCGGACTCATTTCGCGTGGCATATCACGACCTCGCTCCCGTTGAGCAGTACCTCGATTTCGGTCGGCAGCGTCGCGACGCCGTTCGCACACGTCACGGCGCCCGCGCCGCCGGGTATCTGGAGTCCGGCGATGGCGGCGGGCAACAGCCGAACGGCACGCGCGGCCTCGGTGGTGGAGGCGAAGTTTCGCGCGAGCAGCGCGTCGATGTCCATGTCGTTGGTCAATCCCAGTTCGGTGACGATGCGGTGTACCGGGCTCATGAACTCGGGGCCGAATACCGAGGTCTTCTCGAACTCGGCGAGCACCGTCAGCGCCTGGTCCACCGGAATACTCAGTGCCCGGAGGAATTCCATTACCTGCGGGGAACGTCCGCCCATGCCGTCGGAGATCCGCCACAGATTGGCGACCAGGGTGGAGACGACCTGTTCGCGGTCGCGGGCCAGATCGGCGAGTCGCTGGACGCTGTCGAGCATCGGTGCGAGTCCGCCGCCGTCACCCTCGAGCAGCGCGATGGCGTTGGCGGTGAAGGTGTTGATCTCGTCGGTGCTCATCGTGGTCAGCACCGGCTGCAAGCCGTTGAACAGTCGGGTGATGTCGAACGACGGCTTGGTGCTCGCGGCCGCGAGTCGGTCCACCGGCGCGCCAGGTCGGGTCGGCTGCCGGAAGTCGATATAGCGCACGCCGGTGAGGTTTTGGTATTTGATCGCCAGCTCGGTCGCATCGGTCAGCCGATAGGGGTGTTCCAGGGAGAATTCGACGCGCGCGAGACTTTCCCCGCCGCCGCGCACGAGTCGGACCGAGACGACCTTCCCGATTCGCACTCCCCTGCTGCGCACGTCGCCGTTCACATGCAGGCCCGACGCATCGGTGAAATCGGCGACGTACGTCTCGGTTTCGCCGTCGACCGGATTCTTGATGGCGTTCAGCACGACGACGAAGAGCAGGGCGGACACGACCGCGGCCGCCAGCACTTTCGTCAGTGTCAGCAGTGTGCGAGTGCGGCTGCTCATCGCGGCGCCTCCGATTCGGCGGGCAGGCCGAGCCGGGCCAGTGGCGTGGCGAGTGCGGGCAGGTCGTCGAGGACGAGCCGCACGCGCAGCCGTCGCTGCTCGCCCGTACCGGTGAAGGCGGCGTCGTACCGGTCGACCAATACCGAGAGTTCATCGAGCGCGGCGCCGTCGTCCAGCAAGTGCGGGACGGTGTTCGCCACGGTCGCGACGAGTCCGGCCGTAGGCTCCAGCTCGTGCCGGTGCGAAGCGAGCAGCCTGCCCAACGACCCGAAGAGATTGTTGGCCGCGAGATACAGGCCCGCGTCGGCCTGGTCCATCGCTTCGTCGTCGACGCGGTATCCGCCGTCGGCAGTGCTGTTGAACTCGGTGTCGAACATGTTGTAGAGCGCCTGGATCGTCTGGGTGCTGAAACCGGGCAGCACCGCCAGAACATCGTCGGCCGCCGCGAGCAGGTCGCTGGGCAGCGCGCGCTGGGTGACGGCCACTCGGTCGGCGACGAGGACACCGGTCTCGAGCAGCGGGGTGAGACCGTCGGTGTAGCGGATGACCTTGTTCAGCGTGGCGATCATCGAGTCGGTCAGCGTGCCGTCGATGACGAGCGAACCCTGTTCCAGCATGGTCGACATGGTGAAATCACCGGCGGGCATTCGGGTCAGCGACCGCGGCCCGGTCAGCGGTGCTCCCCCTGGCCTGCTCACCAGATTCACGGCGGTGATGCCGAAGTAGTTCTGCGGCCGGTAGTCGAGGTCGAAGGAGTCGGTCAGGCCGTTGACGCGGTCCCGGCTCAATTCGATCCGCAGACGCAGTGTGTGACGGCCGGTGGCGTCCACCGAAACGACCGCACCGATCCGCGCTCCGCGCGAGATCACGGCCGTGCCCTCGGTGACGCCCGGTCCGACATAGGGGACCTCGATCGACACCGGCAGCCCGTCGGGCTGGGCGTAGCGCGGCCGTATCCACCCGAACGCGAGCACGGCGACCACCGCGACCGCGATCACGGCGCCCGCCGCGAGCAGTACCGTCACCCGCTGCGCGCGGTCGCTGCCGCGCAGAAAGTCCTGATTCCTCGACTGTGCCATCCGCCTACCCCTTGAACACCAGCAGCGGACTCAGACCCCAGATCGCCACCGTCAGAGCGAAGTTCATCACCACGATCGCCACCAGACTGGCCCGGATGGCGCGACCGGAGGCCGCGCCGACGCCCGCCGGTCCACCGGAGGCGAAATAGCCGTAGTAGCAGTGGATCACGGTGACGACAGCGCAGAACAGCACCGCTTTGCACACCGAAGCGATCAGATCGTCCATGGTGAGGAATTGGGCGAAGTAGTGGTCGTAGGTGCCCGCGGGTTGTCGGTGCAGGACCTTCACGATCACACCGCCGGTCAGGAAGCTCACGACCAGCGCCATGAGATATCCGGGCAGCACCACGAGCATGCCGCCGATGAGCCTGGTGCCGACCACGAATGGAATCGCGCGCAGCCCCATCGCCTCGGTGGCGTCGATCTCGTCGGAGATGCGCATCGCGCCGATCTCGGCGGTCATCCGGCAGCCCGCCTGCGCCGCGAATCCGATGCCGGTGATGATCGGGGCGATCACGCGGATATTGCCGAACGAGCCGATGATTCCGCTCAGCGCGCCGAAGCCGAGCAGGTTCAACGCCATGAACGCCTCGATGGCGACGACCGCGCCGACGGCGACGCCGAGGAAGAACATCAGGCTCACCACCCCGCCGTCCACGATCAACGAGCCACTGCCCCAAGCCATGTCGTTCATGGTCTGCAGCGTCTGGCGGCGGTAGTGGCGCACCGTCGTCGGCAGCAGGTAGAGGGTCTTGGCGACGAAGATCGTCACCTGGCCGATCTCTTCGCCGATGTCGAGGACGCCGCGACCGAGGGTGCGCAACGGGCGGGGTACGAGAGTTGCCATATTACGCCAATCGGGCCGGGAAGAACATCATCTGGAGCTGGCTGATGAGCAGATTCGACAGGAAGATGCAGAACACGCTCAGCACCACCGACGCGTTGACCGCGTTCGCCACGCCCTTGGGCCCGCCCTTGGCCTCCAGCCCGCGCAAGCTCGCGACGAACACCACGATGGTGGCGAAAACGAGCGCCTTCAGCACGGAGAACAGCAGATCGGTCGGTGTCGCGAAGGCGCCGAAGGACTGCCAGAAGCTGCCGGGCACAACGTCGTTCACGTTCGCCGAGATGATCAGCCCGGCGGCGACTCCCGCGGCGATGATGAGGACGCACAGCATCGGCGAGATCGCGATCATGGCCAGGAAGCGCGGCATGACCAGGCGCTCGACCGGGTCGACGCCCATCACCCGCATGGCGTCGATCTCCTCGCGAATGGCGCGCGCGCCGAGATCGGAGGCGATCGCCGAGGCCGCGGCGCCGCTCATGAGCAGGCCCGCCGCCATCGGCGCGCCTTGGCCGACCACGCCGAGTCCGCTGGCCGCACCCGCCAGCGAATTCGCGCCGACCTGATTCATGATGCCGCCGACCTGCACCGAGACCTCCGCCCCGATGGGCACCGCCATCAGCAGCGCGGGCAACGCGGTGACCTTGAGCAGCAACCACATCTGGTCGACCACCTCGGACACGGGCAACCGCAAACGCACCGAGTCGAGGACGGCGTAGCGCACGACCGCGGCAGCCAGACGCGCCGCGCGACCGAGGGTGGCCAGTGACCGAACAGGGGCCTGCCGCAGATGCGCGCCGAATCGGCGCGCGGGTGAAGCAGCCCCGGGAGGCGGCTTGGATGGTTCCGCGTCGATCGAGGCGAGCGGACGGAGCAGGGTGGCGCTCATCGAATCCGGCTGCCTTCGTGCCGATTCCGCTGCGCGGATGGGTGTTTCATAGTTGTTCCCTGCCCTTGACGCTGGATCGGCGCAACCGATCGGCCTCCGAGCGCACCTGCCGATGCGCGAAGAATTTCGATCTTGGATTAGATAGTTATCGCTATGGGTAGCGACGACGTAGACTTTGCGCAGCTCCGACGGAAATCGCATCCCGCGCATATATTTGCTCTACAAGAGCAGTTTTCACGCGCAGATCGTGTTCTGGATCACTCTCTCAGCGTAGCATAAGTCGAGTTACACACAAGAGTAAAATAAACTCTGCATTAGAAAATCTGAGCACGGATACAGACCGAGTCATGCACACCGAACGCACCGTGAGCAGGATGCGCGTGGTGGGATCGCCGTGCGATTTTCGAATGCGGAGCGTTGTCGACCTTCGTCGCACTCAGTCGGGCGGGGCCGTGACGCCGATCCTGGCATCGTAGGCGCCGCGCGCCTCGTGGTCGACGACGAGGAAAGTGCGGTCGGCGCCGATGAGATGGTTCAGCCGATCCCGCAGGCGGCGGCCGAGCAGGGGTTGCGTACGGGCGATCACGCCGACCGCGGCGGGCAGATAGAGGTCGGGTTTCCTGGCGACGACCGCCCCGACGATGGCCTCGGCGACTTGTTCGGGCTCCAGGTTGGCGATGAACTTGGTGCCCGTGGTTCCCGAGATCAGGTCGGTATTGGTGAAGGAGGGCAGCACGCAGGTGAAAGACACTCCGGTACCGGCGAATTCGACGCGTGCGGTCTCGGTCGCGGAGATGACGGCCGCCTTGCTCGCGGCGTAGATCAGTCCACCGGGCACCGGCGATTTACCCGCGATCGAGGCGACGTTCACGATATGACCGCTCCCGCGCGCGATCATGGCGGGCAGCACGGCGCGCATGCCGATGACCGCCCCCGCGACATTGATGTCCAGCGCGCGCTTGGACAGCGCGTTCGGCTCATCGAGGAACGGGCCGATCGGCATGATGCCCGCGTTGTTGATCAGGACGTCCACCGCGCCGAAACGGGATTCGGCCTGCCGTAGGAACGCGGCGAACGAGTCCTCGTCGGTGACGTCGAGCCGGACGGCTTCGACGTCACCGCCGAGTCGCGCGCCGGACGCCTTGACCTCGGCCTCATCGATATCGCCGAGGACCACGCGCGCACCGTACCGGTGCGACGCCGTGGCCGTGGCCAGTCCTATGCCGCGCGCCGCGCCGGTGACGGCGACGACCTTGCCGGAGAGCGTACGGGTGATTCGGGATTTGTTCATGACTGCCTGATTTCGTAGCGGGTCGCGACTTCCTCGCGCGCCCGGGCGGTTCGGTGGGTTCGGTGTTCGATCGCGGCGTTCATGCCGTGAGGACCAGGACGGAGAGCGCGGTCGGCACCGCGACGACGTAGATCTCGAAAACCACGCGCAGCGCCATCGGCGCGCCGCGAATCTCCATGAAATGCAGGCCGATCAGCCTGACCTTGACGAAGGCGACGGCCAACAGCGCGATCGCGGACACCGCGCCCGCCCGGTGAGTCGCGCCCAATACCCAGGACACGCAGGTCGCGGCGACCAGCACGGTCCACACCGCGGTCATTCGGGTCGATGTCGTCACTGTCCGCCTCACTGCATCAGGTAGAAGAGCGGGAACAGCACCACCCACAGCAGATCGACCATGTGCCAGAAGATGGCGCCGCTCTCGATGAGCACGCGCGTGCGTTCGGTCGGCCGCGGTTTCCTGCTCAGCCGCACGAGCCGGGCGAGTACGAGAACGCCGATCACGACGTGGGCGAGGTGAGTTCCGGTGAACATGAAGTAGTAGCCGAAGAAGCCGCCGCCCGAAGGGGTCATCCCTGCCGAGAGCAGCCGCGCCCACTCGACGGCCTTGACGATCACGAATCCGACTCCGCACAGCAGCGCGGCCAGGAAAAGGCGCGGGGCGCGCCGGGCGTCGCCTGCCGCCACCGCGCGTACCACCAGCAGCGAGCTGGTGAGCAGCAGCAGCGTATTGATCGCTCCCGAGGTCGTGTCGAGCAGTTGCCTGCCGGCTTCGTACGCCTCGGGCGCGCGCGTGCGTTCGAAGACGAAGATCCCGAAGAACAGTGCGAAGACACACATATCGCCGAGGACGAAGACCCAGATTCCCTCCTCGCCCGGCAATCGCTTCGCGGGCTCGGCCCGCGCGACCCGTTCGCGAATCAGTGTCATCGCGGCGCGAGCTCCGGTTCGGGCGCGAGCTCCGGCACGACCTGATCATCCACCCGCAGCAGCAGATAGCACATGATCAGGAACCACGACCCGAAGACCACCGCGGGCATCCAGAAGGCGAGCACGCCGTTCCAGGCGAACGCGCCGGATTTGAAGAAGACCGCGAATCCGCCGCCGCAGAACAGGAATGCCGTCCACAGGTTGTAATAGCCGACCCAGCGCGGCCACAGCGGTGTCGCGCGCCGGTCCCCCAGCACCGACAGCGCCAACGCGAGACATTGCAACAGCGCCGCGGGCAGATTCATGACGAACGGCAGCCAGGCCAGGTCGTTGAGCGCCTGGGTGATCTCCGGTGACCGTTCCGGCCGGTAGGAGGCGGCGGCGAACATGAAGACCGGCAGGATGATGGCCATGACCGCCAGCGCGGTGCCCACGATCATGGTGTAGGCCAACGGAGCGGCCCTGCCTTCGATGCTCTTGATCCGCACCGCCATGATCGCGCCGAACGGCGCCTGCAAGGTGGCGGCGAACATCATCAGCACGATGCCGATGCGGCGCACGTCGGTGTGCGTGCTCCAGAAGTGCGCGACCTCGGCCGCGGAGTCGGCGGGCGATGGCGGCGGCAGCAGTCCGGTCAGGACCACCCCGAGGAAGAACACGGCCACGAAAGCGGGGCCGCACCAGGCGCAGAGTCTGCGCACCCCTTGACTCATCTCGAACTCCGTTCTCGGTCAGCGGTATTCGCGGTTGCCGACAAGGTCGGAGCGGCCCGCGAGGATAGTGGTTGATTCGAAACAGATGCGCATCGCGGACCCGTCCCGCATGCTCGCCATGGGCGACCCGCCTATATTGACACATGCGTCATTTAGTGTCCAGGGTCACTTTCATGAGGGCTGTCTCACCCCGGCAACATGTAACTCGGCATATCGGCGATGCAGCGTCCGGCAACGCCGAACCAGTTGAACGGCAGGTGGTAGAGCATCAGCAGAGCCGCCGCACTGAACCCAACGACCGACAACAGTCGCACCGGCTCATGCAGGCGACGCGGCCACCGTCGATATCCGAATTCCACACACGAGACGCCGTCGGCACTCTCCAGCGCGGAGAGTCGGACATAGGTGAACGCCACTCCCAGCGCGGCCGTGCACAGGCTCTCGTAGAGCGGGAACTGGTACTGCGACCCGTCGAACAGCGTCAACGCGGCGGTGGTCTGCGCGTAGCCGTACGCCTGGGTGACCCTGATGATGGTGTTCTCCAGCAGGAAACCGCCGGTGAACTCCATGGCGAAAACGATCGAGTACGCGCTGACATCGCTGATGGCGGGATACCGGCGACGCAGCGACCGCACGGTGGCACAGCCGACGATCGCCGCGCCGGTGCAGAAGTAGATGTACATCGGAATACCCCAGGCGAGGCCCTCGGCGTAGCGGGTGGACGCCGCCGGGTCGTGAAAGGGCAGGAAGGCCGTCCACACGCCGCGGTTCACCGAATGGGCGTTCCAAGCGAACAGATAGTGGTGGATGTTCAGGAAGCCGTCGGCCACCACCCCGAACAACCCGCCGATGACGAACTTCCCGTCCAGCGACAGCCTGCCGTCGCGACGCCACGGCACGAGCACACAGCGCCAAACGAAGCCCGTCAGCACCGCGAGACTGGCGACTTCGAGTGCACGCAGGGCGAATTCGCGCCACACCGGATACTCGTCCGGTCCGAGGATCGGCGCAGGTTCGAACTGCTCCCCCGACAGCACCCAGCGCAGGATCGCCTGCGTCGCCAGCACCACCCATACCGCGCCGACCACCGCCCACACGGTCGCCGCGCCGCGTCGCGAGGCAGGGGCGGCCACCGCGGGGCCCGCCGAGTGCTTCTCTCGCACAACCATGATCGAACTCCTTGATATTCGGTTCACCCGCGCGCCGAGGGCGCAGGGCTCGCGCGGGCGGACCGGGAACGAGATCTTCCCCGCGGCAGCGGTTTCCGGCTCATCCATACGGCGGCTTCGCTACCGCGTCCGCACCATTTTTTATTCTAAAATAGAGTCGATGTCGTAGGCGACCCCGATTCGGCGCCGCGACCGACCATCGCCACAATATTGACACATAGGTCAATAAGTGTCTAGCATCACTTCGTCGGGTACTCACCCGCATCCCCCTCACCCCCGCCGCACGCCTCGTGCTCGCGCGGCGGATCACCGCCCGGCGCGAAGCGAATCGGGTCGCTGTTCCGGGAAAGGAAATCGAGATGAACGAACCGGGCTACACGCCATCGCCGGGATACGGCGAGCTACTACCGCATCCGTCACCGATCGTCGCCAGCGACTTCTCCGCGTGGTTCTTCCTGTTCTGGGCGGGTCTGCTGGTCGTCGTGTTGGCATTGCCCTGGGCGATCAGGCGCCTCGTCCAGTTCCGCGACACCCTGCCCATCCTGATGCTCGGCGCGGGTCTCGGCACCTCGCTCGGTGAGCCGATGCTCGACCTCGTCGGGCACCTGCGCTGGTCGGAGAACTTGCTCGGCCCGGCCTTCGTCAACTTCGGCATACCGGTACCGGTCTTGATCCCGCCCTGCTACATGCTGTTCATGGGCTTGGAGGCCTACTGGATCTGGATGATCATCCAGCGCGGCATCGACGTCAAACGATTCTTCCTGATGTTCGCCGCGGTGGGCATCAGCGACGCCGTCATGGAACATCCCGGCGTCATCATGGGCGTGTACGAGTACTACGGCACGCAGCCGCTCGAGTTCTACAAGTTCCCGTTCTACTGGTCGTTCACCAACGGAGTCGCGATCTGCACCATCGCGGTCCTCGTCCACTACGTGTGGCCGCTGGTCAAGGACAACGGCAGGCAGCAACTGTGGATCATCCCGCTGGGGATCATCGGCACCACCATGGGCGAATTCGGCTCGGGCTTCCCGGTCTTCCTCGCCATCAACGCCGATATCCCGACCTGGCTGCAGTGGGCCATCGGATGCCTGACGGTCCCGCTGTCGCTGCTGTGGATCCGGGTGCTCGCGGAACTGGTCGCCACGGAGAAGTCGGTCGAATGGACGTTCTGGGGCCTGTTCAAGTCTCGATTCATGACGCCGAAACGGCGCGAGCAATACATCCGCGGCATCGGCTGGGACGAGACCTACGAGCCGAAGCTGCCGACCTGGCCGCTCAACAACTGGCGCTCGACATCCTCGGCCGCACCGCCCGCGCTACCCGAACCGGAACGGGTACCCGCCGACGCGTAACCCTCCGCCCTCGGCACACACGCGCCCGCCCCGGCTCGACGGGGCGGGCGTAGTTTCGTCACCACAGGCTGCCCTCCAACAGCCGTACGAACTGATCCACCACCGATTCGAGCTGGTCGTGCGTACCGACGAAACCCGCGTACATACTCATCCCCCACATCACCGCGATCAGCATCTCGGTGATCGCCACGACGTCGATATCCGGGCGGACGGCGCCGCACTCGACGGCGTCTTCCAGCGAATCCTTGATGAAGGTCCGCACGTCGTCGAGCTGATCCCGCGATCTCGCGTCGAACTCGGGATTGCGGAACGAGTCGAACAGCGACGAGGCGATGAAGCGCGCGTAGGTGCGATCCGCCGAATCGATCTGCACCGCCGTACGCAGGAACGCCGACATGCGGTCCACCAGCGTCGGCTGGGATGCCGCATCGGTGATGCCCACCGCGATCACACTGTCGCGCGTCGCCTGGAACAACATCCGGTACAGCTCTTCCTTGCTGTGGAAGTGGTGATTGACGTTGGTGCGACTCACCCCGGCTCGCGCCGCGATGTCCTTGAAAGTCGCTCCGTCGTAGCCGACTTCACTGAAAATCTCACGCGCCGCGTGCAGTATGCGATCCCGGGTGTCGGCGCCGTCCGAACCCGCAGGACGCCCTCGCCCCCTGCGGTGACCCGCTGCCACCTCGGCCACAATCGCCACCTCTCCTCGACCGGCCCGCACGTACTTGTCGGTCCCGACCTCCGCGGTGGCCACACCCGACCGGTTCAGGACTTCCCGACCAGTCTAATTGACAGCACTGTCAGCATCGGACCCGCCCCGACGTCGACGGGCGCCTGCATCCATGAAAGTTCCTCTCGATGACAAGATTTCGCGCGAAACCGCCGACGAGGACCATCGGCAACCGCGTCCCGCTGGACGGCCGCGATCCGCCGTTCGAGTTCCTCGACGATACCGAAGCGCGGGGACACCCGCCGCGCGGCGGGATCGCCTGCGGGAGGCTCCTTGTTATTTAATCTAGCTTAAACTACAAAGGATCTATCACGCACAGCGCAATGAAGGAGCGACGCAGTGACCACCCTTTCCGCCGAAGAGCAGTCCGTCGTCGACACGGTCCGGGAGTGGGTGGACCGGGAGGTGCGACCGGTCGCCCGTGAACTGGAACATGCCAACGAGTACCCCGACAAGCTGATCGAACAGATGAAGCACATGGGGATCTTCGGTCTCGCCGTGCCCGAGCCCTACGGCGAGGCGCCGGTCTCCACGCCGTGCTACGTGGCGGTCACGGAGGAACTCGCCCGCGGCTGGATGAGCCTCGCGGGCGCCATGGGTGGGCACACGGTGGTCTCGAAGTTGCTGGCGGCCTTCGGAACTCCGGAGCAGAAGCAACGCTACCTGCCCAGGATGGCCACCGGGGAAGTCCGCGCGACCATGGCGCTCACCGAACCCGGCGGCGGATCGGATCTACAGGCGATGACCACCACCGCGCGCCGCGACGGCGACGGCTATGTGATCAACGGCGCCAAGACCTGGATCAGCAATGCCCGGCGTTCCCAGCTCGTCGCGCTGCTGTGCAAGACCGACCCGAAAGCCACGCCGCGACACCGCGGCATCAGCATTCTGCTGATCGAACCCGGCCCGGGGTTCACGGTCTCGCGCGATCTGCCCAAACTCGGCTACAAGGGTGTCGAAAGTTGCGAGTTGTCCTTCGAGAACTACCGCGCCCCCGCCGAGGCGGTCCTCGGCGGGGTGGAGGGACGGGGCTTCGCCCAGATGATGAAAGGTCTCGAGACGGGCCGGATCCAGGTCGCCTCGCGCGCGCTCGGCGTCGCAAGGGCCGCGTTCGACGACGCGTTCGAATACGCCAAGCAGCGCGAGAGTTTCGGCAAGCCGATCTGGCAACACCAGGCCATCGGCCACTATCTGGCCGATATGGCCACCAAGCTGACCGCCGCGCGCCTGCTCGTCCTCGATGCCGCGCGGCGATTCGACAACGGGCAGCGCTGCGATATGGAGGCCGGGATGGCGAAGCTGTACGCCTCCGAGACGGCCATGGAGATCGCGTTGAGCGCCGTGCGAATCCACGGCGGCTACGGCTATTCCACCGAATACGACGTGGAGCGGTATTTCCGGGACGCCCCGTTGATGATCGTGGGCGAAGGGACGAACGAGATCCAGCGCAACGTCATCATCGGGCAGCTGATCGAGCGCGGCGGTCTGGATCGCTGATCCGCGACGGGTGGCCCGCGGCGGACGCGCGGGTCACCCGTCCCCGGTTCGAACCGTATTATTGATTCGTGCCTAAAAAATCGACACCCGACGAGACCGCGGGGAACAACGGCGGCCCGAAGTCCGAGCGCACCCGCCAACGCGTCCTCGACGCCGCGGCTCGCGTGCTGAGCCGCAAGGGTTACGCGGGCACGCGGTTGGCCGATGTCGCCGACGAGGCCGAACTCCAAGCCCCCGCCATCTATTACTACTACTCCTCGCGCGAAGAACTCATCGAGGAGGTCATGTGGACCGGGCTGGCGCACATGGCCGATCACCTCGAGCAGACACTGGACGAGATACCGGCCGAGACGACCGCACTGGAACGTATCGAGTCGGCGGTCGAGGCCCACCTGCGCTTCGAGTTGTCGGTGTCGGACTACACCGCGGCCGCGATCCGCAACGCGGGCCAGATCCCCGAGCAGATCCGCGCCCGCTACGACCAGGAAGCCACCCGCTATGGCGACATCTGGCGCAAACTGTTCCAGGATGCGCTGGAAGAGGGCTACCTCCGCCCCGAACTGGACGCGGGCGCCGCACGGATGCTGGTGCTCGGCGCGCTCAACTGGGCGGCGGAATGGTGGAACCCGCGCCGCGGTTCGCTGGAGAAGACCATCAGCACCGCGAAAACCATCGTCCGCCACGGACTCAGCCCCGACCCGGATCAGGTGCCGACGGTCCCCCCACGCTCCCGAACCCGCAGGACCGCGCGCGCGACGGCACGAAAACAGACCGGCGTCACCACCGATACCCGATCGGCCTAACCGGTCCTGGCGGCGCGTCTGGTTTCCGCGAACGCCAACGCGTCCGCCCAGCCGGCTCGTCGCATGAGCAGGCCGCGGTACTTCATGATCACCGATTGCCCGTTGACCGTGAGCACCCCGGCGAGGCGGTCGCCTTCGCGATACAGCGCCACGCAGCGGCCGTCGCGGTCGAAGTCGCCGTCGACGACCGTCACCTCGTCGGCGGTGGGTACTCCGACGAACTGGATGCGGCTGTCGTACCAGTCGGACCAGAAGTACGGAACCGTCCGATAGGCTTGCGCCGCAGCGGGATTCAGAGCGTTGCGGGCAGCGATCGTGCCCTGCTCGGCCGCACTGGTCCAGTGCTCGAGCCGCATCGACCGGTCGAACAGGTCGTTGTGCCACCGCGCGACATCGCCCGCCGCGTACACACCATCGACGCCTGCCCACAGGGTCGAGTCACAGACGACGCCGTTGTCGATCGTGAGACCCGAACCTGTCAGCCACCCGGTGGCGGGGACGGCGCCGATGCCGACCACAACCAGGTCCGCGGGGATCGCGGAGCCGTCCGAGAGTCGCACCGCTTCGACCTTGCCCTGGCCGAGCAGTCCGGTCACCGTGACCCCGCAACGCAGGTCGGCGCCGTTCTTCTCGTGCAGCGACGCGCACCGGGGACCCATGAGCTCGCCGATCGCCCGCACGAGCGGGGTCGGCATGGATTCGAGCACCGTGACCTCCAGTCCGCGTTTGCGCGCTCCCGAAGCCACCTCCGACCCGATGAATCCCGCGCCGATCACCACCGTGCGCGCCCCCGCGTCCAGCGCGGCGCGCACCGCGATCGCGTCGTCGAGAGTGCGCAGTGCGTGGACCCCGGCCAGTCCCGCCGAGCCGGGCAGTGAACGGGCGTCCGCGCCGGTCGCGATGACGAGCGCGTCGTAGCCGATCGCCCGCTCGCCGAGGTGTACCTGTTTGGCACCGGTGTCCAGTCCGGTCACCGCGGTACCGAGGGCGAGGTCGACACCCAATTCCTCGCGCAAAGTCCGCGCGGGACGGAATGTGGTCGACGCGGGCTGTTGTCCGGACTCGAGCGGATCGAGGTACGCCTTCGACAGCGGAGGCCGATCGTAGGGCAGGTGGGGTTCGGCGCCGATCATGGTGATCGAACCGGCGAAGCCTGTCTTCCGCGCGGCCTCGGCGGCCCGCAGCCCGGCCAAGCCCGCCCCGACCACCACCATGTCGTCGATCGTCATCGCCTTCGCCTCTCTTCGCCGCTCACGAACTCGCCGTTGGCCTCAGCCCACCGGGTTGACGCCGGGGACCGCCGCGTCCATGTCCGTGATCCGACTCCAGTTGGCCGCGATCTCGTCTATGGACGGGGTTTCGGTGAAGGAGAAGCCCTTGGACTGGAAGTACTGCACGCGGTGCACCTGACCGCCGCCCGCGACCACGACCGTGCCGCTGTCGGAGCATTCCTCCGACATCAAGTAGCCGACCACCGGAGCCACGTGCGCCGCGGGCAGCTCGGCCAGCACCTCGGCGGTCGCGACGTCCTGGGTCATGCGCGTCGCGGCTATCGGCGCGACGGCGTTGGCCAGGATGCCGTGCCGCGCACCCTCGATCGCGAGAGTGTTGACCAGGCCGACGAGTCCGGATTTGGCGGCGCCGTAGTTCGCCTGGCCGAAGTTGCCGTAGAGACCGCTGGTCGAGGTCGCCACGACGATCCGGCCGAAGCCCTGCTCGCGCAGGTGCGGCCACGCCTGCCTGGTGACGTGGAAGCCGCCCGCCAGGTGGACCCGCGTGACGAGATCCCACTCGGCTGCGTCCAGTTTGTGAAATGCCTTGTCCCGCAGGATTCCCGCGTTGTTGACCACACCGTGCACGGCGCCGAAGGCGGTGAGCGCCGTTTCGATGATCGCGGCCGCGCCCTCCTCCGTGGCCACGGTGTCGTAGTTGGCGACGGCCTGCCCGCCCGCTTCCCGGATCTCCTCGACCACGATGTCGGCCACCGCGCTGTCGCTTCCCGATCCGTCGCGGGCTCCGCCCAGATCGTTGACCACGACCTTGGCCCCGCCGCGTGCCAGCAGCAGCGCGTATTCACGCCCGAGCCCGTTGCCCGCACCCGTGACGACGACGACGCGATCCTCGACTCCAGCCATCTCGGCCTCCATTCTTTAATCTAATATAAAAAAGAGTGCGCCTGAGGTCAACGCCGGTTCTCGCTCAACCGAGTTCGGCGCCGACGATCGACACGAAGGACACACAACTGCCCGGCCTGCCGCCGAGATTGTGGGTCAGCCCGATCCTCGGGTCGCGCAGCTGTCGCTGTCCGGCCTCGCCGCGGAACTGCAGCCAGCACTCGTACAGCATGCGCAGACCGCTCGCGCCGACCGGGTGTCCGAAGGACTTGAGCCCGCCGTCGGGATTCACCGGCAGTCCGCCGTCGAGGTCGAAGGCTCCGTCGAGGATCTCCTTCCATGCCGTACCGCGCTCGGCGAAGCCGAGATCCTCCATCAATACGAGCTCGGTCGGGGTGAAGCAGTCGTGGACCTCGGCCAGCGAGATGTCGCGGCGCGGGTCTTCGATGCCCGCCTGCGCATAGGCGTCGCGCGCGCTGTGCACCACCTCCGGGAACGTGGTGTAGTCGTAGCTCGGATCCGTCGCGCCGAGTGCGGGACCCGCGGCCAGCGACAGCCCTTTGACGTACATCGGACGGTCTGTGTAGTGGTGGGCGTCCTCGGCACGCACGATCAGCGCCGCGGCCGCGCCGTCCGACACCCCCGAGCAGTCGAACACTCCGAGGCGGCCTGCGACCTTCGGCGCCGCCTCGATCTTCTCCTTGGATACCCCGGACCGGAACTGCGCCTTGGGATTACGCGCGCCGTTGGCGTGGTTCTTCCATGCCACGTGGGTCATCGCCGCGCGCATCTCGCCCGGGTCGAGGCCGTATCTGCCGCTGTAGGCCGGATCGAGCAGGGAGAAGGCGGCGGGTGCGGTCAGGATCGACTCGGCGGCCGTGCCGTCGCCGGGCGGGTCGGCGCGCAGCAAGCCGGAGTACCCGGAGTCCTTGAGCTTCTCGGCTCCGATCGCCATGACCCGGTCGTAGGCGCCGGACGCGACTGCGTAACAAGCGTTTCGGAACGCCTCAGACCCGGTCGCGCAGTAGTTCTCGACCCTGGTGACCGGCTTGTACGCGACCGCGAGCGCACGGCTCAGCGTCATCCCGGACTGTCCCGAGGCGAGCGTGCCGAACCAGTACGCGTCGATGTCGGCGCGGTCCAGCCCGCGCGCGCACGCGAAGGCTTCGGTCGCCGCGTCGATCACCATGTCGTCGACCGAGGAGTGCCAGTGCTCGCCGAATCGCGTGCATCCCATGCCGACGACGGCGACCCGATCACGAATTCCGTTGCTGCTCACGCCGATACTCCCGCTTTCTCGACGGTCGCGGCGGATTCGACGTCGGGTGCGGGCCGCAACCTGGCTTTCCAGAAGTAGTTGTGCACCCCGGCGGCGGTGTAGAGGCGCCGGAAGACGAGATCCGCGCGGACACCGATCGCCAGATCGTCGGGCCTGGCGTCGGCGACCTCGAGGGTGTACCGGCCGCCGCCGTCGAAATCGACCACCGCGTCGACCAGCGGCGGCGATGGGGAGAATGCGAGACGGTCCACGGTGTAGGTGGCAACGACACCGCTCGCGTCGGCCATCGGAATCGGCTCGGTCTCGTCGACCGACCCGCACTTCTTGCACACCCGCGCGGGCGGCAGCTGCACGAATCCGCAAGCCAGACAACGGCTTGCGGTGAACGTGAATTTCCAGTCCCTGGCCCGCGCGCTCGGCGGCGCCGCCGGGCGATCGGGTTCGGGGCGCCGCGGCGGCTCGCGATCGAGGTGACCGCGCCAGCTCAGGTAGGTGAAGTAGCCGATGTCGGCGCCTGCCGCGAGTTGGTCGCGCACCGGAATCGCCTGCCTGCGCTCGGCCAGCCGCGCGGTGGTGCGCAGGAGCAGGGCGTCGCATCCGTCGGCGACCGAGATCACCAGGATCGTCTCCCCCGGCGCCGCCTGATCGAGCACATCGGCGAGACCGACACCGAGGTCGGCGCATCCGCTGTGTCCGATCGGCGAAATGTGGGTCCGCGCACCGGCGCCGAACTCGGCGGCGTTCTTCTGCACCGCCGGGTTCGGCGACACCACGAGTGCGTGGTCGACCCCGTCGAGGCCGGCCTCGGCCAGCACCTCGCGGACGCATTGCCCGGCAACGGGAAGGTACTCCTCGAGGCCGAAGCGCTCTTCCCACAGATCACCTGACGCCGAAGCGGGGTCGCGCCAGCGATCCAGGATCTCCAGGGAGCGCGACGCCTGCGCGAGGACGTCGGCGATCGCGGCATCGGCGTCGCCGAACAGGAACGCCGCGGCGCCGTCACCGCCGCCGCGCTCGTCGGCCGAACCGGGCCTGCCGCCGCGGACGTCGGCCAGCACGACCGAACCGCCGCATGCCGCGGCGGCCCGCCATGCGGCGACCGCCGATCGAGCGGCGCCGCCGACGTCGGCCGCGAAGACCGACGCGGGAAGTCCGAGCGCGGCGTGCACCGCGCAGGCGTTTGTCTTGTCGAGGTAGGCGGGCGAGGTCGTGGCGAAGTAGATGGCGGATGTGGCGTCCGCACCCGTCGCCCGCAGCGCGGCCCGGATCGCTTCGAATCCCATGGTCGTGCTGTCTTCGTCGAATCCGGCGACCACGCGCGCTCCTCGGCCCGGCCCACTGCCGAGCGCGGCCGATATCTCGGCCCGCGACAACCGGTGCCGGGGCAGATAGCTCGCATACCCGACCAGAGAAAAGGGAGTATCCATCGTCGTCCTCGCGTTCCTCAGGCTGCTTCGATCAGTGCCGCCATGCCCTGGCCGCCCCCGATGCACATGGTCGCGAGGGCGAGTTTCCCTGCTCGTCTGCGCAATTCGTGCAGCGCGGTGACGAGGATGCGTACACCGGTGGCGCCGATCGGATGTCCGAGCGAGATCGCCGACCCGTTGACGTTGAGGCGGTCGGACACCTCGGCCTCGGTCAGCCCCCACCCCGCGAGCACACCGAGAACCTGACAGGCGAACGCTTCGTTCACCTCGATCAGGTCGAGGTCGTCGAAGCCGATTCCGGTGCGGGCGAACAATTTCGCCACGGCGGGAACCGGACCGAGGCCCATGGTCGCCGGATCGCAGCCCGCAGCCGCCCAGCCGCGCAGGAACCCGATCGGTTCGAGGCCGAGTTCGTCGAGCCGGTCCTCGGCGACGACCAGACAGGCCGCCGCCGCGTCGTTCTGCTGGGACGAATTGCCCGCTGTCACCGTGCCGTCGGGCAGAATCGCCCGCAACCGCGCGAGGATTTCCGGAGTCGAGTCGGCCCTGATCCCCTCGTCGGCGTCGACGACCACCGGATCACCGCGCCGCCGCGGCGCCGGGACGGAAACGATCTCTTCGGCGAATCGGCCTTCCGACCGCGCCCGCGCGGCGCGCCGATGGCTGCGCACGGCGAAGGCGTCGGCCGCCTCGCGAGTGATCCCGTACCGGCGCGCCACGTTCTCGGCGGTCTCGATCATTCCGCTGATCGGCCCGAAGCGCCATTCCGGTTGCGACCGTTCCCGGCCGCGATCGAGTCGGTCGTACAGGGCCAGGTTGCCGGATCCGCTGCCCCAGCGCGCCGCGGTGGTGTAGTGCTCGATATTGCTCATGCTCTCGACGCCGCCCGCGACGACCACGTCCGCGGCGCCGGTCTGGACCATCATCGCCGCGGTGACCACGGCCTGCAGGCCGCCGCCACAGCGGCGGTCGGTCTGGAACCCCGGCACCTCGATCGGCAGGTCCGCGTGCAACGCGGCCCACCGGCCGATGCACGGAGCCTCGGAATTCGCGTAGGACTGGGCGAAGGCGACATCATCGATCCGGGCCGGATCCAGCCCGGATCGCGCCACGACCGCGCGGATGACGGCGGCGGCCAGATCGTGGGCCCGCACCGATCGCAGGGCACCGCCGAAGGCGCCGACCGGGGTACGAAGCGGCGCGACGAGCGCTGCTCTTCTCATACGAAACTCTCTCTCCGCGTGGTGGTCTCGGCCGCCCGCGCCCCGTTGCCGATCTCGGCGCGGCGGCGCGGCGACTCGGTGGTCATGGCGAGTGGTTCGGCGCATGCCTGCCCCCACGCCACCAGGTTCCCCGGCCGTATCCACCGGGCCTGCTCGAGTTCACCCGCGTTATGAACCTCGCCCGGCATCAGTGGCCCGTGAATTCCGGGGCGCGGCGTTCGAGCACGGCGGCCAGTCCTTCGCGCGCGTCCGCGGTGCCCGACAGCTCGGCAACGGTCCTTGCCTCGTGCGGCAGCTGCGTCTCGAGCCCCGCTCCGATCGAATTCCACAGCAGCCGCTTGGTGGCCGCGAGCGACTGCGGCGCGCCCGCGGCGAGCGAGCGCGCGAGGGTCTCGACTTCTTCCCGCAGTCGCTCGTCGGGCACGACGCGCGACACCAGACCGATCCGCAGCGCCTCGTCGGCCGTGATGGTCGGATTGGTCAGCAGGATCTCCATCGCCTTGCGGAACCCGACGAGTCGGGGCAGCGTGACGGTCACTCCGGCGTCGGGCGCCATACCGACCCGGACCGCTCCCGACATGAATTTCGCCGATTCCGTCGCGATCACCAGATCGGCGGCGCAGACGAGGCCGAACCCGCCGCCGCCCGCCGCGAAGCCATGCACGGCGGCGAGGACCGGGGCACGCAGCTGCACCAGCGCGGAGACCGCGAGCTGAAGCCAGGCGGTGGCCTCCCGCAGGTAGTCGGGCAGTGCGGCGCCCTTGGCCGCGAAGGTGCGCACATCGCCACCGGCGCAGAAGTTCTTGCCCGCGCCGGACAGGGTGACCACGCGGACCCGCGCGTCACCGTGGCAACGCAGGATGGCCGCGTGCATGGCCTGTAGCAGCGGTACGTCCATGCCGTTCGCGGCCTCGGGCCGGTTCAGGGTCAACGCGGCGACACCGCTGTCGTCGAGGTCGAGCAGCACGGGTCCTTCCGCGATCAGACTCTCGCCCATGATCACTCCTTCGCTGTCGTGCGGTGGAAAGCCGCGATGCCGCGCGCCGCGGCGTCTCCGGTCACGTGCGCGACGACGGCATCGAGTTCGACCGCGAGCGCGTCCGGCAGCGGAAGCTCGAATCCGTTGTGCACCAGGTTCTTTATTCCGGACACGGCGGCGGGGTCGTGCCCGGCGATGCGCTCGGCCAGCGCCTGGACCCCGGCTTCGAAGGTCTCCGGCGGCAGGCTGCGGTAGGCGAGGCCCCATGCCGCCGCCTCGTCACCTGACAACGGCTCGCCGCCGAGGAGGTGACCGAGCGCGCGCTGGCGACCCGCCAGCCGGGGCAGCCGCTGCGATCCGCCGCCGCCGGGAATCTGGCCGAAGTTGACGTGGTTGTCCGCCAGCTCGGCGTCGGACCGGACGACAGCGATGTCGCAGGCCTGCATCAGCTCGAAGCCGCCCGCCATCGCGTAGCCCTCCACGGCCGCCACGACCGGAATCGGCAGATCCGGGATGACCGCGCAGGCGCGCGCGAAGTTCTCGAACAGCGGGCGCACCGCGTCGGGCCCCTGCGCGCGCAGCCTTTCCAGTTCGCGGAAATCGCCGCCGACCGAGAAATTGCCTTCGGCGCCGCGGATGACCACGACGCGAGTTCGGCTCGCGAGATCGACCAGTGCGTCGTGCAGTGCGCGGCCGAGCTCGGTGGTGATGGCATTGAGCGCGCGCGGGCGGTTCAACACGATGTGGCCCACCGTGCCTTCGGTGCGCACGGTCACCGGCGCTGACCTCACCTCGGTCACATCAATCGACCTCCGCCGACCTCGAGCACGCCGCCGGTCATATAGCTCGACAGGTCCGAAGCCAGGAACAACACCGCTCCGGCCACTTCGACGGGCTCGCCCGCGCGCTGCATCGGGATGGCGGCTTCGCGTTCGGCGAAAACCTCCGGCGGCATCGCCTCGGTCATCGCGGTGCGGATCAGCCCCGGTTGCACCGCGTTGACCCGGATGTCGTGGTGTGCGAGCTCTTTCGCGGCGGCCTTGGTCAGACCGACGATGCCCGCTTTGGCGGCGCTGTAATTGGTCTGTCCGGGATTGCCCGATTTCCCCGACAGCGACGAGATGTTCACGATCGAGCCGCTTCCGGCCTCGCGCATGAGTGCCGACGCCGCCCGCACCCCGAGCCAGGTTCCCTTCAGGTGCACATCGACGACGGCTTCGAAATCCTCGACCCGCATCTTGCGCAGCGACGCGTCCCTGGTGATGCCCGCGTTGTTCACGAAGATGTCCAGTGACCCGAATTCCGCTCTCGCCCTGTGCACGAGGGCGTCCACCGCCTGCTCGTCGGTGACGTCGCAACCCACGCCGAGAGCCGCGGGCAGATCGTCCGCGGTCGCTCGCGCACGCTCGGCATCGAGATCGGCGACGACGACATTCGCGCCGTGCTCGGCCAACAACCGGGCGATGGCTTCTCCTATCCCCCGCGCCGCGCCGGTGACCACCGCCGTCCGGCCCTCGATCAGCCCGGTCACGCCACGTACCGCACGATCGACTCGGCCACGCAAGCCGGTTTGCCGCCACCTTCGATCTCGATCACGGTGGACAGCACCGCCTGCGCCGCGCCTTCCAGCGGTGTGACCTCGAGTAACGTCGAACTCGCGCGCACTCTGGCGCCGACTCGGACAGGAGCCGGGAACCGCACTTTGTTCAGGCCGTAGTTGATCGCCATGCCCACGTTGTCCACCCGATAGATCTGGTGTTGCAGCACGGGTAGCAGTGCGAGAGTGAGCAGCCCGTGCGCGATGGTGCCCCCGAAGGGCCCTTCGGCCGCGCGCGCCGGATCGCAGTGAATCCACTGATGATCACCGGTCGCATCGGCGAAGGTGTCGACCTTCGGCTGCTCGATCACCGTCCACTCGCTGCTGCCGAGTTCCTGCCCGGCCGCGGCGCTCAGCTCGGCGATCCCGTCGAAGATCTTCATCGCGCTCCTCACGTTCCATCTTTTCAAATTGAAGATAAATTAGATAACATGGGCCGTCAACCACCGAGGAACGCATCGAAGGAGCACGGATGGATCTCGGATTGGCACAGGCTCGGGTACTGGTCACCGGCGGCGCTTCCAACATCGGCCGCGGCATCGTGCACGGGTTCGCTGCCGAAGGCGCGCACGTCGCGATCTGCGACATCGACGCCGATCAGGCCGTGCGAGTCCGCGCGGAAGCACTCGATCTCGGCGCGGCCGCCGCCGAGATCGTCGCCGTGGATCTCACCGAGCCGCAGGCCGCGACCGAGGCCGTTGACCGCGCCGTGCGGTGGTGGGGCGGCCTCGACGTGCTCGTCAACAACGCGGGCTGGAGCGTGCCCAATTTCCTTGCCGACGACACCGATCGCTCGCGCTGGCAACGCTTGGTCGAGGTCAATCTGTTCGCTTCGATCGCGTGCACTCAGGCAGCCGTCGCCCGGATGCGCGAGGCGGGCGCAGGAGCCATCGTGTTCATCGCGAGCGACGCCGCCTTCGGCGAGATCCGCCAAGGCGTCTACGGCGCGACGAAGGCCGCGTTGCTCGCCTTGGCCCGCACCGTCGCGAAGGAGCACGGACGGCACGGGATCCGCTCGAACGTGGTCTGCCCCGGGCTGGTCGTTCCGGAGAGCGCGGACGCCGTCGGCGCCGCGAGTCTGTGGGCGGCCGGACGCGATACGGTGTTCGACGACAAGCAGATCGACGCGCTGCGCAAGGGTATCCCGCTGCGCAGGCTGACGACCGCGCAGGACGTCGCGAACGCGGTCGTCTGGATCTCCTCCGAGCGCGGGGCTCGCCAAGTGACCGGTCAGGTGTTCTCGGTCAGCGGCGGCTACTCGATGCCCTGATGGCCGGACAACGCCGCGACGGCGCCGATTCCGGGCCGGACACCAGAGCACGAATACTCGCCGCCGCCGCGAAAGTGCTCAGCACGAAAGGCTATTCGGAGACACGACTGGCCGACATCGCGGTGCTCGCCGAACTACGCGCGCCCGCGGTCTACTACTACTTCGCCTCCCGCGACGAACTCATCGCCGAGGTCATGGCGGTGGGACAGCATCGGCTACGCAGCCATGTCGAATCCGCGCTGGCCGCGTTGCCCGCCGAAACCGGCCCGATGGACCGGATCTGCGCCGCCATCGAAGCCCACCTCGGCGTGGAGTTGCACCTGTCGGACTTCGCGACCGCGGTCACCCGCAATCTCGGGCAGTTGCCCGACGACATCCGCGACCGGCTGCGCGCGGAAAGCGGTGCGTACAACGCACTCTGGCGCGATCTGCTGGATGCGGCCCGAGCGGCGGGCGTCGTTCGGCCCGACCTCGACCTCGCGGCCGCCCGAATGCTTCTGATGGGCGCCTTGAACTGGACCCCGGAGTGGTGGAACCCGCGAGTCGGTCCCCTCACCACCCTCGTGGTGACCGCGCAGTGCCTCGTCCGGCACGGCCTCGGACTTCCCGGAGCAGGGCAACCAGAGCCCGACGCTTCGCCGACAACAGAAGGAGAAAACCATGCCTGAGGCGTATATCGTCGATGCCGTCCGGTCCCCCGTCGGCAGGCGCGGCGGCGGATTCGCCGAGCTGCACCCGGCCGATCTGGCCGCGCACAGCATCCGAACCATCGTCGGCCGCAACGATTTCGATCCGGGCGCCGTCGAGGATGTGGTCTTCGGCTGCATCGACGCCATCGGCTCCCAGGCGGGCGACATCGCGCGCACCGCCGCGCTGGCCGCCGGATTGCCGGAGTCCGTGCCCGGCGTCACCGTCGACCGCCAGTGCGGATCCTCGCAGCAGGCTGTGCATTTCGCCGCCCAAGCCGTGCTGAGCGGCACCTCGGATCTGGTCGTCGCGGGCGGCGTGCAGAACATGAGCCGGTTCCCGATCCTGTCGTCGTTCACCGCGGGCGAGAAATACGGGAGCACCGATCCGTGGACCGGTTCCGAAGGATGGTTCGATCGCTATGGCGCCCAGGAGATCTCGCAGTTCCGTTCGGCCGAACAGATCGCCTCCGACTACGGTCTCGAGCGAACGGCGATGGAGGAGTTCGCTTTCCGCAGTCATCAGCGCGCGCTGGCGGCCCAGCGGGAAGGCCGTTTCGCCGCCGAGATCGCACCGCTGCGCGACATCGAACACGACGAGGGCCCTCGGGCGGACACCTCACTCGAGAAGATGGCGACGCTGAAGACGCTCACCCCGGGCGGCAGACTCACCGCCGCGGTGTCGAGTCAGATCTCCGATGCCTCCGCGGCCGTGCTGATCGCCTCCGAACAGGCAGTGCGGGAACACGGATTCACCCCGCGCGCCCGGATACACCACATGTCGGTGCTCGGATCGGATCCGGTCAACCTGCTCACCGCACCGCTGCCCGCGACCGCGCGCGCCCTGTCCAAGACCGGCCTCGGCGTCGAGGACATCGATCTCTTCGAGGTGAACGAGGCGTTCGCCAGCGTGGTGCTGGCCTGGCTCCAGCACACCGGCGCCGACCCGGACAAGACCAATGTCAACGGCGGCGCCATCGCGCTCGGGCATCCGCTCGGCGCTTCGGGGGCACGCATCATGATCACCTTGCTGCACGAACTCGAGCGCACCGGCGGCCGCTACGGGCTGCAGACGATGTGCGAGGGCGGCGGGATGGCGAACGTGACGATCATCGAGCGCCTCGGCTGATGTCGGTGTGCTGACACACCGTGGACGGCGCACCCACCGCATGTGCGGTGGGTGCGCCGTGGCGTCCTACTCACCCGGCGCGAGAATCGGTCGGTGAGAACGGCTTGCCTCCGCCCGCCGACACGACTGTTCCCCGGCCATGCCGCGAGGGCTGGTCCGGGGAACACACCCCGAGCGTCAATCCGCCAGGCGCAGAGCCTCGGTCGGGCAACCCGCGACGGCCTCCTCGACCTCGCCGCGCTCCGATTCGCTCACCGTCTCCTTCAGGACGAGCAACACACCGCCGTCGTCGACTTCGAAGTGGCACGGCGCCAACGATTCACAGATGCCGAGTCCCGTGCACTTCGCGCGATCCAAGGTGATCTTCATTTCTCCTCCTCCGAGAATGTGGGCACGACCGCGCCGGCCGATTCCGTCACGTCGTCCCGCCAGCGGTCGGCCGACGGGTCGAGCAGTTGTCGAAAGTGGCTGTCGCGCAGCCAGATGATCGTTTCCAGCTCCAGCGGGTCCAGATAGCGGACCCGGCCGGTGCGCAGGTCGGTCAGGCGCAGCCTCGGGCCTCTGGCCGTGGCATCGACGGCCACTGCGACCTGCGCGAATTCTCCGGCGACAATGCCCAGTTCCATGTCCGCTCGCACGCCTAGATCAAGAACCCGAGTGTCGGGATCGGTTCCGCGTTGTTCACCAGCACGACCGTCTTCTCCACCAGGCGCAGTTCCGCGGCGACGCGACGCACGCGATACCGAACGCGCCCCGCCCAGGTTTCGATCCCGCGCGGCTTGGACTCGAAGACGACGAAGTTCGCCCCGACCACGAAGTCCTCGCCCGCGCGGCCGAGCACCTCGATATTGCTGAGCAGCCTGCGCAGGCTCGACGGCGGCGCCTGCGCGTACCGTTTACCGGTGCGCAGTTGCTCGAGGCGAGTGTGGATGCGGCGGCGGTTGTCGAAGATCACCGACATGAACCGGTCCGGATCCGCGAGTGACTCGGCCGTCGGCACCCAGTATTTCGCGTCGTCGGTCCACAGCGCCTCCCAGTCGTCGTAGCGGTGCTCGTCCGCGAGTCGGGCTTCGCGGAAGAGGAACTGCTCGATCTCGCGTCCGAGGTGGACGTCGACGGCCACGTCACCCGGCTCGGTCGATGCTTCGTGAGCGACCGTCATTTCGCCTCCATGATCTTTTCGTAGTGACGCCAGAACGCCCGCATGCCGGTCTCGTCGGTGGCGCCGCCGACCAGATACCCGTTCTCGTCGGTGCGCTCGCGCCCCAGGCCGCGCTTCAGCGTCAACCATTCGGGACGGAGCTGGCCGACGCCGACCTGGTTGCGCTCGTACATCTCGGTATCGTCGGCGAGGAGCATGCCCGCGGGCCCGACCGAGCCGACGCATTGCGACAGCAGTCTGCGGTTCAGCTCCGGCGCACCGTCCAATTGCACGGCGGTGGAGTACTGGACGCATTCCGTCGCCGAGATCGGCTGGATGTTGAAGACCTGGATCTCGGCGATGAACAGGTTCGGGAAGACCATCACGTGGGGGCCGCCTTCGATGAGGATCTGCTCCGCCTCGACGCCGTAGCGATTCCGCATCGCGGCGGCATACCCGGGCACCTTCGCCTCGGTCGTGCCGAACCAGCGCATCGGCTCGCCGAACTTGCGGAACTCCGGGCGCAGATCGTTCTCGCTGTGCCCGTTCCCGAGGGCACGGGTGACCGCGGTGGACGAGTCGCTGTAGAGCGGACCGATCGTCGAACCGGTGACCGAGAAGATCGAGCCGTGCACGAACTGCGGGTGATATCCGTCGGTTTCGTTCTCGGCCAGCAGTTTCCAATTCGCCCGCGTCCGATGCCGGAGCCAGCCCGCGTCCAGTCGCACCCGCCCCCGCGGCGAGAGCCGCGCGAGCCGGTCGATCTCACCGGCCGCGGCGCCGAGGTGTTCGAGCAGGGGCGGCACGTCGGGATCGAAGCTGCCGAAGACGAAGCCGTGGTACTCGTCCACCCTCGGCACGACGCCCATGCCCACGTCGAGCTTGCCTTTGCCGCCGTAACCCTTGTTGTAGGGATAGCCGAGCAGCTCGCCGGTGTTGCGGAAGGTCCACCCGTGATACGGGCACCGGAAAGAACTGGAGTTGCCGCTCGGGGCGTCGCAGACGAGATTGCCGCGATGCGGGCACCGGTTCGTCAACAGGTGGACATCGCCCGCAGCGTCGCGGGTCATCACGACGTCCTGGGGGCCGATCTTCTTGCGGACGTAGTCGTTGGGCTGCGCGACTTCACTGGCATGGCCGACGAATACCCAACCGCCGTACCAGATTCGCTCCAGCTCGTCGGCGAATACCTCCGGATCGGTATAGACCGACCCGTGCACCCGATCGGCTTCGATCAATCGGGTGTAGTCGACACGGGGCGCCGACCGTTTCTCGGTGTTCATTTCTGCTCCCATTCTCGGACCCGGAACGCTTCCCACGCGGTCAGCGCCCGGCGAAGCGAGGAGCCCGTCGCTCGTGAAAAGCCGTGACGCCCTCGGCGAAATCTTCGGTGTCGAACAGCCGCGCCTGGGCCTCGACCTCGTCGGCCAGGATCCCGAGCGGGTCCGACGGCCAACGGCACAGCAGTGTCTTCATCTCCCGGATCGCCAGCGGTGGACCCGCGGCCATGCGGGCGGCGTCGGCGAGCGCTTCGGTCAGTGCCCGCCCCGGCTCGACAACCGCGTCCACCAGCCCCATTTCCAGCGCTTCGAACCCGGAGAGCTTGCGCGGCAGCAGCATCAGTTGCTTGGCCCGCGCCGGTCCGACCCGCGCCGGAAGCGTGGCGAAGATGCCCATGTCACCGGCCAGCCCGACACCGGTGAACGCCGTGCTGAACACCGCGTCCTTCGCCGCGATCACACGATCGCAGGCCAGCGCCAGCGCGACGCCCGCACCGAAGGCCGACCCCTCGACCGCCGCGATCACCGGTTTGCCGCCCGTCCAGATCGCGCGCACGACCCGCTGCGCGGCTTCCGCGCGCGGCCGGGTCTGCTCCGCGCTCTGCCGCCGCATGGTCGATATGTCACCGCCGGAGCAGAAGGTCTCGCCCGCGCCGGTGAGCACGATCACCCGAACATCGTTGTCCGCCATGGCCGTTTCGATGAGGTCACCCAACCGCAGCCGCAGCGGCATGTCGATGGCATTGCGACGCCGCGGACGGTTGAGCGTGAGGACGCGAACCGCCCCGACGTCGTCGCGGCGCACCACGTCCCGCACTGTCGTGTCATCGGTCATCGAGCGTGTCCGATCCCCTCGCTCAGAAGGTACGGCCACCCCGCAGGTGAACCGACCCTACCTCGTCATTCTTTGAATCTAATATAAATTTGATTGGATCACCGGTCAACCTAGGAGTGGGTTGAGCTCGGGTTTCACGGCATTTTTGAACACATGTTAGATTAATCAATCAGTATGTCACCGGCGAACGGACTCTGCGCGATGGACCGAAACCTCTACACCGACGACCACGAGATGTACCGGGAAACCGTGCGCGAGTTCGCCGCACGGGTCGTGGTCCCCCATCGGGAGCGATGGGACGCGAACCGATGGGTCGATCGCGATGCGTTCGTCGCGGCCGCCAAGGCGGGCATCTACGGGCTCCAGATCCCCGAGGCGTACGGCGGCTCAGGAGAATCCGACTATCGGTATCGCATGATCGTCTGCGAGGAGCTCGCTCGCTCCCACGCCCTGTCCTTCGCCGTGACGATCGCCCTACAAGACGACCTGGTCCTGCACTACCTGCTCGACCTGACCACCGATGAACAGCGCGGACGCTGGCTACCCGGCTTCGCCACCGGCGAGATCATCGGTGCACTGGCGATGACCGAACCGGGTGCGGGCAGCGATCTGCGTGGCATCCGCACCGAGGCGCGCCCCGACGGGGACGACTGGATCCTGAACGGGCAGAAGACTTTCATCTCCAGCGGGATCATGGCGGACCTCGTCATCGTCGCCGCCCGCACCCGCGCACAGGACGGCGATGCCGGACTGACCCTCTTCGTCGTCGAAGCCGACATGCCGGGCTTCCGCCGCGGCCGCAAGCTGGAGAAGATCGGGTTGCCAGGGCAGGACACGGCCGAGCTGTTCTTCGACGACGTCCGGATTCCGGCGAAGAACGTACTCGGCGAGGTGGGCCGCGGACTCCGCCATCTCATGAGCCACCTCCCCCGCGAACGCCTCGGGGTCAGCGCGGGCGCGATCGCGGTGTCGCGCGCGATCTTCGACGAGACCCGGCGCTACTGCTTCGAACGCCACGCCTTCGGCCGCCCGATCGGCGACAACCAGCACGTCCGCTTCGAACTCGCCGAGATGGACACCGAGCTGGACATCGCGCAGGCCTACGTCGACCGGTCGGTGCTCGCCTACAACGCGGGAAAACTCAGCCCCGTCGACGCCGCCAAAGGCAAGTGGTACCTCAGCGAACTACAGAAACGCGTTATCGACCGCTGCCTACAACTGCACGGCGGATACGGGTACATGGTGGAGTACCCCGTCGCCCGCGCCTACGTCGACACCCGGATCCAGACGATCTACGGGGGGACCACCGAAATCATGAAGGAGATCATCGGACGCGAGTTCTCGGGATAGCCGAAGTCTCTCCGAAACCGGCCACAGCACGCATGTGACGCATATGGCCCCCGCCACGTGGCGGGGGCCATATGCATTCCCTGACAAGAACCTCGCAGGTCCGGAGACTCACACACAGGCAACCGCGCAGCCGCGTCCCAGCGAGACGGCCCGTGAACGACGGCCTCCGCGGCGGCCGCGAGGCGGCCGCCGTAGGTGCGCAACGAATTCGGGCACAGATCAGTCCACGCCCGCGGGCCACGGGTCGTTCTGCCCGCTGGTGAACGGATTCTTCTTCAGATCCCGCTCGCGGGCGAGCCGCGCCCGCACCTTCCCCAGCCTGCCGCCTTTGTCCTCGAGCTTGAATTCCCTGAGCATCGTCCGCGCGGCGTTCTGCCCCGGCATACCGCTGATGCCCGCCACCGGGTGAGTGCCGGAACCGGTGAGGAAGAGCCCGGGAACCGGCGTCTTGTAGCCCGCGAAACCCACCACCGGCTTGTTCGGCCCGAACCGGCTGATCGTGGGGTCGACGTGATAGACGCTCCCGTCGATCGCCCAGAAGCGTTCCTCGATGTCGGGCAGGGCCAGCGGGCGTCGGGCGACCTCGAGCGACTCCACGCCCTTGTAGTACTGCTCGGCATCCCTGAGCACGCTGTCGGTGATCTTCTTACGGGCGGCATCCCAGCCTTCCTCGGGAATCGAGGGTGTCAGGCCGGTCCAGAACCACCACAAATCCTTGCCATCGGGCGACATCGACGGATCGAAGGCATTCGTCACCTGAGCCAACCCCGGAATCGCGTCCGGCACCTGGCCGCGCACACACGATCGCGCGGCTTCCATGGCCTGATCGAAGGTGTGGTAGCAGTTGCAGGCGAGTCGCAGATCGATGCCGTCGCCGCGCCACTTCTCGTGCTTGGACATGTCGATGCGACCCGAGAGGGCGACGTTGAGTTTGTAGTCCGCGATACCCCGCTTCTTGGTCGGAATGTGGTCGGCGGCGTTCTGCTGTTTGCGGGTCAGCACGCCTGCGGGCAGCAGCCGGGTCAGCGTGGTGCGCGGGCTCATGGCCGTCAGCACGCCGCGCCGCGCGACGATTTCGCGACCGCCCGCCAGCCGGACGCCGGTGCAGCGCTCCCCGGTCATCACGAGCTGCTCGACCGGACTGCTGGTGAACACCCGGCCACCGTTCGATTCGATACTGGCGATGAGCGCCTTCGGCAGCGACCCCGTCCCGCCGTGGAACATCGCCACGCCGTAGCGCGAAAGCACACCGAGGTAGATCAGCGACCATCCCGACAGATCGGCGTCGAAGGGCATGAAGGGCAGGGAGGTGAGCAGCGGAGCACGAATCATGTCGTGTTCGAAGCTCTCCTCGATCGCCTCGGCCTGCGAACTGGCCATCCAGCGACCGATGTTCACCAACTGCCGGTAATTCTTCGCGGTCGCCTTCAGCGCCTTGAACACCTTCGTCAGCTCGGGGCGCGTGACATTCGTCTGCATCATCGGCAGCCCGATCGCGACCGCGGCATCGATGACCTCGTACAGCTCGAGCAGCGCGGTCGCGTCCCGCTGGGAGAAACGCCGCAGTTCGTCCGCCGTCTTCCTCGGATCCCGCCACAGCCCCAGCGACGAACCGTCCGCGGCCAGCTGGAAATGCGCCGGATCGATGACCGTCTGCTTGAGCCCGAACCTACGTGCCAGCCCGAGGTCGTCGTTGATCGTGGTCGTCCGGAACAGCGACGCCTGGATCGACGCCTCGTTGATCGTGTACTCCGGCGCCTCGGGAGCGAACGAGTTCGTCGAGGTCATTCCGCCCGCGGTCGGCGACGCTTCGACGACAACGACGTCGAGCCCCGCCTGGGCGAGGTACGCGGCGGCGACGAGACCGTTGTGGCCGGAACCGACCACAACGACATCCGCGCTCTGCGGAATCTGGTCCTGCACGGCAGTCACGGGTGTTCGACGAGGTGGCATGGACCATCCCTCCTGAGCGACATTGGTTAATCTATAATAGAAAAAAATGAGTGGTTTGAAAAGCCCGAACAACAGGAGGGGGGAATGGTCTCGAGATCCGAGGCAGACCGGGAAGGGTCGGCCCGATATCGGCGGGTGAGTTCAGTCAGCGCGCGCGGCCCGGATGATCGACAGGTCTCCGCCGCTGCCTGACCACTACCGCTCCCACGCGAGGTGAGCCTCGCTTGCGCGGAGGCCACCGCGGATCGCGGCTCTCGGGGAAGTCGTTGCTGAGCGCTGCCGCTCCACCGCGGCGCCCAGACCGCCCTTTTCGCCGAACGATGACAAGTACGACATCGCCGTTACCATTCGGTCTCGATACGGTCGAGCGACACCGACGTTCACCATCGCGCCGCGGTGGCCTTGCCCGTCGGGACGCAGCAGAGGGCTTGGAGGTTTTTGTGAGACAAGCAACGATTGTCGTCGAGGGCGTCTTCCGAGACGGATACGAGGAACATTTCGCCGAGTACTCCCGCAGGGTACGCGGGTACCTCGACCGTCACGGCGCGCTGGTGATCCGACGACAACGCGTCGAGAAGTCTCTATACGGGACAACTGCGATCGATCTCGTCATGATCATCGACCTCCCGTCCACCGAGATCGCGGAACGCATCTTCTTCGAGCCCGAGTATCTTGCTCTTATTCCGTTGAGAGACAAAGTATTCGCGGACTTCAGAATGTATCTGGCCACCTACGGGGACATCTGACACCTCTCCACACCGGTTTGTCGCCACCGAGCCGACCGGCAGACGGTTTGGCGTACGCAGCGGCCAGCCGTTTTTCGCACACCGGGTCACATATGTTGCGAATCCTATTGGCACACAGCATGATGCTGTCTGTGCGCCTCGACCGATTCATTTTGATCTGCACTGGAATCGCCGTTGCCGCGGTCAGTCTCGGCTTCCTCATGGTCGGGATCGACGGCGCGGACAAACTGGGCAGTGCAATCCCCTGTCATGATGGTCGCGTCATTGTGCGTCAGCTGCTGTAGCCCTATTTGGATTCTGCGCGTGGTTCGTGACTTCCGATCACCGATTACCCCCTGAGGCGTCCGAGGCACCGGCTCAGCAGACGCTCCGGCACGCTCGACTGTCGAAGTTCGACGCTGCTCCGAGCAGCCATGCTTCGAGCCTGTCCGGTCTGTGACTTCTTGCGAGAGCGGGTCACGAAGTGTCATGGGCTGTGGTCCACCAGCGCGGCGAGCCCCGCACGACTGCTGATTCCGGTGCGTTGCGAAGCCCGGAACAGATGTCCCTCCACGGTTCGGATCGAGGTGACGAGTTGTTCGGCGATCTGGCGGTTGGTCAGTCCCGCGGCGACCAGGGCGATCACTTCGCGTTGCCGCGCGGTCAGCGGGCAGGGACATCGCAGCGCGCGTAGTGCGGGTGTGGCGGCTCCGGTCGATGCGGAGAGTCGTTCGGCCGACGCCGCCGCGGTCAGCGCGGCGCCGCGAAGACCACGGTCTCGCAACAGGTTCGATGCTTGCGCGAAGGTGTCGGCCGCGGCGATCCGGTCACCGAACTGCTCATAGCGACCGGCGGCCTCGCACAGACCGTCGCAGTCGCCGTTCTTCGAACTGGTGGCGTGCAGCGTGGCCGCCGCGACCCGTGGTCCTTCGACGATCGCCGCGAGTTCGGTGAGGCGTTGCGCTTGGTTGTGGTCGCCGAACTGGGCCGCGGTTTGGCGGCACAGCACTTCGTGGGCGAAGAAGCATTGCCCGCGAGCTGTTTCGGCGGCCTCGTTTTCCAGCGCGGCCAGGCGATTTTCGCCGGGCGGTCCCACCATCATGTCCTTGATCACGGCAGCGAGCACCGCCATGGCCACTCGTTCTCGCGGTGACTTGGCCGATGCCGCCGGCATGGTGGTCATCTCGTATGCCTCGCGGAAGCGTTGCGTGTCGATCAACCCACCGACGTGCGCCCAGTGGGCCCGATACCCGCCCCCTGCCGCGACGGCGTGTCGCGCGAGGCGTTCGGCGGTGATCGGATCCGACAGTCGCAGCGCGGCGCGGGCGGCGTCGATCAGCAGGTCGCTGTCGGGTGCGAGATCGGATCCACACATGAGCACAGCTCGCCGGACCAGCATGATCGGCGCGGGAGCGTTGTCGTGGACTTCCAACTCGCGTGCGACCTTGCTGCGCAGCTCCTGTAACCGGGTGGGAAGGCTGCGTGCGCGGCGTACTTCCCCGAGCAGCGGGTGCGCCAGCCGCGCTACCGCGGGCGCCGCGTCGGTGTCGAGGACGATCACCCCGGCTCGGTGGGCGGCTAATGGCACCGACTGCGCGGATCGGGTGCCAACGAACCAACGGCACCGCCGCCCTCGGCCCTGCCAGTATGCGAAAACTTCCCGGGCGAGACGCGTTTTGCCGACACCGGCCGGACCCGAAAGGACCGAACCGCGGGCTGCGGGAGCAGTGGATTCCCGCAGCCGGTCCAGTTCCTCGGTCCGCCCGATCAGCGGCCACGGGGCCACCATGGCCTCAGAATAATCGCTGGTAGCCGACGGTGGGGCGAAGTGGCCGATGCCCATTGTCATCGCCGCCCACGATCGCGGATCGCGGCCGGCTTCACCTCGGCCATCGTCAGTACCGACCCCACCGCCGCCACGTCCAGGGCCAGGACCTGCGCGATAACCTCATCATCCACCCCTGCGGCGCGGAGCCGCAGTGCCTCCGCGTAAGGGAACGGCAGCCGATCGATCGCCCACCGATCCCGCTCGTCCTCGCTCATGCCCAACCACGACCTTTCCCACCGTCCATGCTCGGTAGCGCAGGATCAAGGCCCTGCCACCACGGACGGTGTGGACCGGGACCGGCCCTGAAACCAGTCTCGGCCCGGCTCGGCCGACCGGCTGAAGTAGCCGCCTACCCCAACCGCGCCGCCGGTACCGCACCCATGCACCGCGTGGTGCCGACAGCTTCGGTTCTCGCGGATCCCGCTTCCTCGAGTTCGGCGATCAGGTCACCCGCCTGCGCGTCACGCCGGATGGTGACACCGAGTCGCGCGGCGGCTTCCCGGTAGCCGACATTCGTCAACAAACGCTGCGTCGCCGTTGCGATCTTGCGCGGGGATGCCTTCCTGGACAACGTGATTCCGGCGCCGCGCGTGCTGACCCTGACCGCGTTGTCGGCCTGATCCCGGCCGTGTGGCAGCGCCAGGATGGGGACGCCCGCGGCGAGGGCGCGGACGACCGTGCCGTGCCCGGCGTGGGTGATGACCGCGTTCGCGTGCGCGAGGACGTGCGAATGCGGTGCGGTCGCGACGATTTCGACATTGCCCGGCGCCGTCAGAGCCGCGGGATCGATGGCGGGTCCGGTGGTGACGTACCCGCGCACCGGCAGTGCCGCGAGAGCGTCGATGACGCGCTGCAGGCAACTCGTCTGGTCCTGGAATGTCGACGACAAAGCCACCAGGACCAGCGGCTCATCCCCCGCCGGGGGCGTCCACGACGCGCCGGTCGTCCACGCGGGATCATCGAGGACAGCGCCGACGTAGCGGACGTGCGCGGGCATCCGCGCTGGGAGTCGAACTCCGCCGAGGTGAGGACGAGGTGCTTTCGGGCGAGGTGCACCTGATCGAAGAACTCCTCGACCGGCGGCAGGCCGTATGACGCGCGCAGCGAGTTCAGCGCGGGCACCCCTTTGTTCCACTGCCCGAGCGTCATCGTCCGTACGGCCAGATCACGCAACCTGCCGACCGGTCCACGAGCGGGCCGCAACCCGAGTCCCGAAGGCGGCATTCCCGGTACCGGGAGCAGGTAGGTGTTCGGGAACGGCACGTCGAACGGGACACCGCGCGCTTGCGCCGCCACCATCGCGCCGATGGCGAAGAACGAACAGACCGCCAGATCGGGGTGCACCGCGTCCAAGGCGGCGGCCATATCCTTCGCGTATCCCGGGGCGGGACCGGCGAACTGCTCATCGAGGAGCATGCGGAACAGCTCGAACGGATTGCCGCATTCCCAATCCCGGTATCGGGCGTCCTCCGGTCGACGCGAGGCGCTGCTCGGGGCCGCGGTCCATTCCAGGTAGGTGGCACCCGTGTCGCGCACCTCCGCGGCCATCGACTCGTCGGCGAGCACCGTCACGCGATGACCACGCTGGACGAGGCGGCGCACCATGCCGAGTTCGGGAGGCACGGTGCCTCCCCCGTCGACGAGAGCGAACAGGTATGTACGAGCGTTCATTTCGTGATTCCTCTCAGGACACCCGCGACGAGGTCGGCCATGGTCTTCTCGGTTTCGGCGCGGTCGCGTCGAAGGTCTCGGCGGAGCAGCTTCCACACGTAGACGTCGGTGGCGGCGTGCAAGACGTCCAGGTAGTGCTCACGATCGCCGGGCTCGGTGGGCAACCCGTCGCCGAACATCGCCACCAGCCACTTCCGATGTCCTGCCCGCGCCACGTCCATCTGGGCGGCCAACTCGGGGAAACGGTCCGCCGACATCGCCCAGCGCACGTTGGCATCGCCGATCCGCTCGTAGTCGCCGACGAGGGCGGCGATCGCGCCCTCGATATCACCCGGGCGCGCCGCGTTGCGCGCGCTGTCGCCCTGCGCCGCCAGCGCCTCCGCGACCCCGAGAACCACCCCGGCCTTGGATTCGAAGTGGTTGAGCACGGTCTGATGCGACACCCCGGAGGCCTTCGCCACGGCCGCGAGGGTCACGTCCTCGAAAGCCTTGTCCAGGAACAGTTCCTGCGCGGCGGCCAGGATTCGGGCCCGCGTGGCGATCGTATTCTCGGCCCGGCCGGACTGGGTGTAACTACGTGTCGTTTTCATTTGACTGACACTCAACCATTGGCTTGAGTGTCGGTCAAGCGAAATTTGTCGACACGCCGCGCGCGACACAGCGAAGAGCGACCCGGCCGACGAAGCCCTCCCGTTCGAACCGCGTCGCATCGACCTCGCGTCGATCAACCGAGCCCGCCGCCGCTTCGTCGCGAGCCGAACGGTATTGAAACGCTCGTTCCATGACCGTCGCGGGGACTTCGCATTTGCTCGTCTACGATGACAGCGGCGTCGTCCGGGGGCGACGATGACGGGGATCGAATTGTTGTCGCGAAGGGGTGGTGTCGCGGCGCTCGTCACGAGTGAGCGGAAAAGTGAGCGCTTGTGACATTTTCTGGGAACTCGGTGTGAATCTGCCGACAGAGTTCTGAATAGTTGCAGGTCACAGCGCTGCGATGGGTCGGTTATTCGGATCTGAAAGCGGAGTAGTAGTCGAGTTACCGCTCGGCTTAGGGTTCTTGCTACGTCGGAGAGCTGTGGTCGACGTGTATGGCGTGGAACAGGATTCGGCCTCGTCACCTTGACCGTCGGCGCTCCGGGCGCGGACAGGAGGTCATCGGTGATCACCAAGAATCTGGACCGGACGGCCGGGCCGAGGTATCGGGCCGATTTCGGGTCGCACACGCACGGGTACGTCATTACGCCGTACCGATTCGACAAGATGTCGCGGGCGATCGTCGACCATGTCGGGGTACGGGCGCCGGAGTTGCGGTTCACTCCGGCGGGGGTGCCGCGGCGGGAGCTGACGGTGGTGGTTCGGCTCTGCTTGGATTGGACGCTTCGCCGCTTGCGCGGGGTCGCGGTGCCGGAGTCGACCGATCGGTTGCAGGCGGCGTTGGCGGCGTTGGCCGGTGACGGCGTCGATATCGAGGTGGTGTTGCGCGGGGTCAACGCGGGTTTCAAGTTCGGTATGGACATGATGTTCGCGGATCCGCGGACCGCCGATATCGCCGGGGTGCGTACCTTGACCACCACGCTTCTCGATCTGTCGAAACTGGTGACCGCGAGTGTCGGAGTTTCGTATGTGCGCGAATGTCGTGGCGCCGCGGTCGAGAATCGGGTGGCGACGCACACGTTGACCTCGGCGCTGCTCAGCGGGCATCCCGCCGCCACGGCGGACGCGTTCGGCGTGCCGGTCGCGCAGCGATACCACGTACTCGCCGTCGCGATACCGCCGCATCCCGACGAGGCGAACGCGAACTTGAACGGCCAGATCGTTGCCCGGCGCAAATTGCGGCGGGTGCAGGCGGCATTGGCCACGCATACGGAGACGACTCCGCTGGCGCTGCTGTCGGTGGACGGCGGCACCCTGCTGCTGCCCGATGTCGACGGCGTCGGGATGCCGGTCGAGGAATTGGTGGCGCTGCTGTCGGCGGCGGCGCGGGTGCCGCTGACCGTGGCCACCGTCGTCGCGGCGACCGCCGAGATACCGCAGCTGGTGCGGCACGCGCACGAACTGCTCGATCTGGCGCAACGGCTGGGGCGGGCGCCGGGGGTGTACCGGTTCGCGGAGTTGGCGGCGCACTATCAGCTGACCCGTCCCGGATCGACGCGCGACCAGCTCGCCGGGCAGCTGGCGGCCCTCGACGATCATCCCGACCTGCTCGAGACGCTGCGCGTGCACCTGACCACCGACGGGCAGCGCAAGGCGACCGCGAAACAGCTGAATGTGCACCCGAATACGGTCGACTACCGGTTGCGGCGCATCGGCGAGGTGACCGGGCTCGACCCCGGTGATCCCACCAGTCTGTGGTATCTGCGTTCGGCGATGATCGTGCGCGAGGCCACGCCGGCATCCGCTCGCACCTGCCGTTGCGGGGCCGCGGAAAACGGCGGGCGACGCGCGGCGGAGGCGGTATCGTCACCCTCCGGTGCGGATGATGATCCGCGACCATGAAAGGTGAGGCAGTGGCCGATCGAATTCCCACCGGCCGCGTCGCGCGCGGCAGTCGCATCGGGTTGTTGACCGCCGAACAGACGGTCCGCGGCGTCGGGGTGCGGCTGTCGATGCTGACGGCGCCCGGTCGGGCACGGGAATATCTCGCCGAACGGTCGACCCTGCAGACCGCGCAGCAGATCGTCACCGTGCTCGGCGGGTTGAAAGGCGCGGCGATGAAGGTCGGGCAGATGCTCTCGGTCCTCGACCTCGACCTGGCCCCGCAGTCGCACCGGGAGTTGTTCCGTACGAAACTGGCCGAACTCCGCGATCGTGCCCCCGCCGCACCGTTCACCACCATGCGCGCGGTGATCGAGGACGAATTGGGGCCGCTGACGCAGGTGTTCGCGGACTTCGACGAGACGCCGATCGCGGCGGCCTCGATCGGGCAGGTGTATCGCGCGCGGCTGCGTGACGGGCGCTGGGTCGCGGTGAAGGTCCAGTACCCAGGCGTCGAGGACGCCATCGACGCGGATCTGCGAAACCTGCGGATGTTCAGTTCGCTGTGGAAAGCCGCGGTACCGAGCGCGGCCGACGACGCGGTACTCGGTGAGATCGCCCGCAACCTCGCCCGTGAACTCGACTATCCGGCCGAGGCCCGTACACAGCACAGTCTCGCCGCCCGATATCGCGGCCACCCGTTCGTCACCGTGCCCGACACCGTGCCCGAGTACTGCACCGAGCGCGTGCTGGTCACCGAATTCGTCGACGGGAAGTCGTTCGAACACATCCGCACGCTGCCGGACGCGGACCGGGACCGGGTCGGCGAGCTGATCTACCGCTTCTACATCACCTCGCTGTTCACCGACTACGAGTTCTGTGGCGACCCACATCCCGGCAATGTCCTGCTCGCCGCCGACGGTCGGATCGCGTTCGTCGACTTCGGCCTCTACAACCACATGGACCCCGTGCACGTGGAGTTCGAGCGCAGCTGTCTGCGCGCCGCGGGCGAGGGCCGCGCCGACGACCTCTACCGCGCCTGGGTCGAGCGCGGCATCATCGACCCGGAATCCGGTGTCGACGCCGAAGAATGCCTGGACTATGTGCGCGCGACCGTTGGCTGGCACCTCGTGGACGAGCCGCTCACCGTCACCCCGGAAATCGCCACCGCCGCGGTCGTACTCGTCGTCGATCCGAGCGTTTCCCGGTTCCAGGGCATGCGTCGGCAATCGTTGCCGCCGGAGCACGTGTTCTCCCGTCGCGCCGACCTGTTCACCTTCGCCACCATCGGCCAGCTGCGGGCGAGCAACAACTGGCACCGGATCGCGCGCGAATGGCTCTATCGCGACGAACCCGTCACCGACCTCGGGCGCGAGATCGCAGCCTGGCGGGCGCGACGACGCGAGTGACCCGGGCAGGTACCACACCCGTCGTCCGAAGCCGACGTGCACCTGATATCGACCGCCGCCTGAAACCATCCGCAGCCCCGAAACAACCCGGAATCCGAACCGTTCGAGGCCCGAAACCGCTCTAAACGGGCGAATCGGCATCGAACGACGGGCAGAGCACTAGGATGAGCAGGTTTCATCCGTCGATTCACCAGGGAGAGGGCGATGCGCGCCAACGTCGCGGGCCGACGCCGCCGCCCGACACAGGAACGGGCCAAAGCGACGCGGGAGCACATACTCGACACCGCGGCCCGCCTGTTCGGAGAACGCGGCATCGCGAACACCTCGACCAATCGGATCGCCACCGAAGCCGGGGTGAGCGTCGGCACGCTGTACCGGTATTTCGCCGACCGCGCGGTCATCGTCGACGAACTGCTCGAGCGGATGTTGCAGAACACCGAACGCAGGTTGACCGAGCAGATCTTCGATGTCGCCGATCGCACGGTGCACGCCCTGTTCGCCGACATCCTGCGCGTCATCAGCGATGAACTCGTCGCCAACGCGCGTCTGGTGCGCGCCATGGTCGCGGGGGTGCAGTTCTACAGCAGCGGTCTGCCCGAATTCGAACCGCGCCTACATCTGTTGATCAAGGTGGTCCTGATCCAGATCCTCGGCCCCGGCGACGATCACCGGTACGATCTCATGACCTTCGTCATTCTGAACACCAGCTTCGCGGCTGTGCTCCGGGTGTCCGCGGTGGAAGTCGACGTCGAGGACCGGGACCGAGCGATCGATATGACGGCCCGTATGGTCGCGGCCTGGCTCGACGCCGAGGCAGCCGCCGAAACCGACTAGCGGATCCGCAGGCGATCCCGGCCAATTGCGTTCTTTCGCAGCGGAATTGGCCGGAGCGGCGGTTCAGTCGAATCCGAAATCTCGAGGAATCTTCCGGGTTCTGTCGCGAAAATTGTGTGCAAGTGGTATCGATACTCGTTCGTCATGCCACCGTGCGGTGTTCGATGTCGGCGCATCGGAAGGCCGTACCTGCGGAACATTGTCGGTCGTAGGGCTTAGGGTGGGGGCTCTACACCTCGAGGTACCTGGTTTCGCGCACGAACTTCAGATGCTCGCTGTATTCGAATTGAATCGCACGTCAAGCTTTCCGCCGCGACCCGATGATCGGAAGTTCCATTCGCGTTCGCGGCGTTCGATTCCGGATCGGTATGGACGAACTCACTTCGCACGAAGGATCTTCGATATGACAAGCGAGAAACGCGCATGGATAGCGGCTTTGACGGGAATCCTCACCATCGTCGCGGCCGGAGTATGCACCGCACCGCCCGTATGGACGCAACCGCCGATGGCAGCCGCCGGTGGTGAAATCCTGCGTGCCGATGGCGCTCATCTGGCGGTGACGGTGCCGGGGCAGGCCGGTCCGGTACCCGCGAAATCCACGCGCGTCGTCTACGCGAGCACCGATACCCACGGCGCGCCGACCACGGCGGTCGCCACGTATCTGGAGCCGACGCTGCCGTGGACCGGTCCCGGCCCGCGCCCGCTGGTGGCCTACGCGGGCGGCACCCAGGGGCAAGGGCCCGAATGCGCGCCCTCGGCGATGCTGGCGCAGGTGGTCCGATTCCAGCCGCCCGCCGATATCGTCTTCGAATACGACCTCATCGCGATCTACCAACTGCTGTCCGCCGGTATGGCGGTGGTGATGACCGACTATCACGATTTCGGCGTCCCGGGCGTCCACGACTTCCTGAACCGCAGGACGCAGGGCTATGCGGTATTGGATTCCGCGCGGGCTGCGGTGCGATTGCCTGGGCTCGGTCCCGATTCGCCGGTCATTCTCTACGGCTATTCCCAGGGCGCGATGGCGTCCGCGGCCGCGGCCGAGTTGCAGGCGGAGTACGCGCCCGAACTGAATGTGCGCGGCGCTTATGTGGGCGGGCCGCTGGTCGGTCCGCAGGAATACATCGCGCGCAGCGACGGCCGTCCCGGTGTCGCGCCCGCCATCGCCTGGATACTCAACGGCATCGCCGCCGACTATCCCGAGACCCTGCCGGAACTCGATGCCGCGCTCAACGACACCGGTAAGGCGATCATGCGCGACGCGGTCGGAAAATGCGGCGGTGGGCTCTCCGGAATCTTCGTGCAACCGCAGAGCACGACCCAATGGACCACCAGCGGGCTGCCGCTCGCGGTCGTCATCGACAATTCCCCGGAATTGAAGCGGGTGTTCGACGAGCAGCGACTCGGCGGAGTCCGCCCGGCGGCGCCGGTGCGCGTCTACGCGGCCCGCAACGACGAGGGCGCCCCGTATCCCGCGGTGCGCGCGATGGCCGCGAGCTGGTGCGGCGGCGGCGCCACCGTCCAACTCGACGCCGACGCCACGGTGCCGCCCCTCGCGGGATTCGTCGGCACCCACGACCTGAGCTTCTTCCCGTCCGTGGCGACCACGCAACCGTGGATGACCGACCGGCTCGCGAATCTGCCCGCGCCCGTGAACTGCGCGGCCCTGCCCTAGCCGGGACGAGTATCCGATTCGAATGAACCGATCGGGCCGTCCGCACGTCTCTCGATACATGTGGAAGTCGAACGGACCTCGAAACAGCTCAGCTCCAACATCATCGGGCCTGCGGGTGCTGATCGTCGGCGCGGGTGTCGGCGGCATCTCCGCCGCCAGAGGGCTGCTACGCGACGGCCACGATGTGACGGTGTTCGAGCGGGCGGCCGCGGTGCGGGCCAAGGGCGGCGCGGTGACGATCTGGCCCAACGGCGCGAAGGTGCTCGGGCAGCTCGGCGTCGACATGGACGGAGCCGGTCAGGTTCTGTCCGAGGTGCGGGTCTCGACCGCGACCGGACGCCGCGTCGCCGAGATCGATCTGGCGGCCTTGAGCGCCACGCTGGGGAAGCCGACCCGGATGGTTCCGCGTCGAATCCTGTTGGAACGGCTCATGGACGGCTTTCCGCGCGAGCGGGTCCGTTGCGACGCGCGTGTGGTCGGCGTGCGGAACACCTCCGACGGCGTGCGCGTCGATTTCGCGGACGGCGCCTCGGCCGAGGGGGATCTCCTGATCGGCGCGGACGGTCGGCATTCGACCGTCCGCGCGGCGGCGCGCATTCCGGAGGCGACGCACACCGGCTGGTGCAGTTGGCAGGGGCTGATCGAACTGCCCGACCTCGCCGACAGCGATATCGCGGTGATCATCATCGGCGAAGGGGGCAACCTCGGGTTGTGGCCCGCGGGTGCGGGCCGCCTGCAATGGTGGTTCGACCTGCCGTGGTCGCCGGACTTCGTGCGGCCGGACTCCCCCGTCGACACCCTGCGAGCCCATTTCACCGGCTGGTCCCCCGGAGTCGACCGCGTCCTGGCGAAGTTGACCGACGACGACCTACGCATGTCGCCGTTCCCGCACTTCCGACACCCGATACCGCGCGCGTGGGGTCACGGCAGACTCACCCTGCTCGGCGACGCCGCGCACACCATGCCGCCGACCCTCGCCCAGGGCACCAATCAAGCGCTCCTCGACACGATGGTGCTGCGCCGCAGCCTGGCGTCGGCGCATTCCGTCCCCGACGCGCTGCGGCGATACGAGAAGATCCGCAGGCGCAAGGTGGCCGCCGTGTCCTGGGTCACCGCGCGCCAGGTCTCGCACGGCGAGGCCACGTTGAAGCCCGCCGCGCTGCTGCCGTCGGGTTTGACGACCAGGGCGCTGACCGACTTCATCCGAGCGACGAGCCATCCGAAGTTGTCCGCCGAAACCAGCGAGGAGCGCACACCGATCGACACACCGTAGGCCTGCCTCCCCGGTCCGCGGTGGGGACGCGGCGCCGAACGACCGTGTCGGACGGCGCGGCTATTCTGCCCGAATGGTCAGCTCCGATACGGCACTGCGCCGCCTGTTCCGCGACACCGGGAAACTGCTCGAGCCGTACGGATTCCACGGCGCCGAGCCGGTCTGGACGCACCCGAGGCCCGGTGGTCTCGCCCGTATCGGCCGCACCAGGATCACGCGCACGTGGACCGATGGTCAGCAGGTCATCAGCTTCGGTCTCACGCTGAGCGCGACGCCGGGTGCGTGGCGGGAGTTCCGCGACTGGCGGAACGCGCGAAACGGTCTCCCGCCCGTGCCCGAGGACGAAGCCGCGGGCCCCGATCTCATCGACGCGCACCGGCTACCCAAGCCACTCACCATTCCGTGGACGCTGCGCACCGATCCGGACCGGCCGGGCCACGCGCTGCAGGCCGACCTCGACGCCATCCGCGCCGAACTCCCCGCGCGCCTGCACGCCTACGCCCGCAGAGCGCTGCGACTGCTCGAGCCCGACGAGTACCTGGACGAGGTGCTCGCCCATCCCGAACCCGATGCGCGCGTATGGGAGGTGGCCGTCGTCCTGCTCACCGATCACGGACCGGGACCGCGACTCGACGACGCCGTGAACCGCCTCCGGCGCGGCGTCGCCGACGGGCGGGCCTCGGAGTTCGCCCGCGACATCCTCGTCTACGCGCGAGACCGGGCAACGAATCGCGCACCGACGGCGTTGGGCGGGTAGCGCGTCGAACTTCACGGCGATCTCGGTTCGGGGTCAGGTCGCAGTGCGCCGAGCGCGAGTCTGGCGTAGCGGCGCCACACGTCGGGGTCGCGGATGTCGTGACCGATCAGGGCTCGTGCGACTCCGGAGACCAGGATGTCGAGGTCGAGGCCGGTCGCGTCGGGACGCAGCGTGCCTTGGGAGCGGCCGAGCGCGAGAATGCTTTCCAGGTGGGCGGCGAGGCGTTCGTCGCCGATATCGTCGAAGCCGCTGAGCACGTCGACCATCAAGCGGTCCTGGGCGAGGCGGGCGGCGATCTGCTCGAGCAGGTCCTCGAGCGCGCCGTAGGCGTCGGCGCTCGCCGCGCGCACCGCGACGGCGCCGAGTTCGTGGAACCAGTCCAGGTGCGGGCGGGCCAGTGCCCGCACCAGATCCGCCTTGGTGGGAAAGCTGCGGTAGACGGTCCCCTTGCCGACACCCGCGCGCGCGGCGATCTCCGGAATCGTCGCCTCCAGACCGCGTTCGGTGAACACCTCGACGGCCGCCGCCAGGACGCGTTCCAGGTTCTGTCGCGCGTCGGCTCTGCGCGGCTGCGCGCCCGCGGCGGCCCGCGTCGCTAGGTCAGACTCCGTATCCGATGTCGCCATGGTGACCATCGTGCCGTGTCCGAAGCCATTGATACAGGTCACATACCGAGACGGGGTGTGAGTGCCGTCTCATCGACCCCCCGATCGTGAGTTCGTTCACCAATCGCCTTCTGAAGAGGGCTTATCGGCGCACCCGACCCTACACTCGCGAATATCCGGACTGTCGGGTCCGCTTATCCGCACCTTCGGGAGGAAGAACTATGGCATGGCAGCTGTTCCGGCTCGGCCGATGGTCGTTCGTCCACCGCAGGGCGGTCGCGGCCTGCTGGCTGCTCGTACTCGCCGTTGCGGGGCTCGGCGCGGCCACGCTGTCGGGTAAGACGAGCGACAAGTTCGAACTGTCCGGCATCGAGTCCACCCGGGCTTTCGCGCTGATCGAACAGCGCGCCCCGCAGGCATCCCCCGACGGCGCGACCGCGAGGGTGGTGTTCGAAGCCCCCGAGGGCCGTTCGCTGACCGAGCCCGGCTACCGCGACACCGTCACCGCCGCGCTGAACCGACTGCGGACCGACAACATCCAGACGGTCGCCGATCCGTACACCGCGGGCGCCCTGTCGCCGGACGGGCACGTCGGCTACGCGACCATCACCTACCGCGAGGTCGCCAACGAACTGACCGACGCGGACCGCGGCGCGCTGGAGGACGCCGCGCACGCCGCCGAAGCCGCGGGCGTGAACGTCGCCATCGGCGGCGACGCGCTGACCGAGACCGAGACCCCGATCGCCGAGGTGTTCGGCATCGGCATCGCCTTGATCGTGCTGGCCTTCACCTTCGGATCCCTGCTCGCGGCGGGCATGCCGCTGCTGACCGCCATCGTCGGGGTCGGCATCGGGCTGGTCTCCATCACCACCCTCACCGGTTTCGTCGAACTCAGTTCCGTCACACCGGCATTGGGCACCATGCTCGGTTTGGCCGTCGGCATCGACTACGCGCTGTTCATCATGTCGCGCTACCGCGCCGAGGTCCGCGCGGGCCGCACGCTGGAGGAGGCGGCGGGTCGCGCGGTCGGCACCGCGGGCTCGGCGGTGGTGTTCGCCGGCCTCACCGTGATCATCGCGCTGATCGGACTCGCCATCTGCGGCATCGGATTCCTCACGCAGATGGGCCTCGGCGGCGCGTTCACCGTCGGCATCGCCGTGCTGATCTCGCTCACCCTGCTGCCCGCACTACTCGGCTTCGCGGGCGAGAAGGTCGTGCGTGGCCGCACTCGCGCCACGTCGGGACAGCCGGGCGCCGGGGTGCGCACCCACGGCCGCCGTTGGATCGAATTCGTGTCGCGGCACCGGTGGGTCGCTCTGGTCGCGGGCGTTCTCGTCGCGGCCGTCGCCTCGATCCCGATCGCGTCCATGCAGCTCGCGCTGCCCGACGATGCGAGCAAACCCGCGGGCAGCGATGCGCGCGTCGCCTACGAGATGATCGCCGAGAACTTCGGCGCGGGCGCCAACGGTCCGCTCGTCGTCGTGGTCGACACCGCGGGGTCCGCCGATCCCGTCGCCGCCGTCGACACGGTCACCGCCGATCTGCGAAACCTCGCCGCCCGACCGGGTTCCGATATCGCCGCCGTGCTGCCCGCGGCCGCGAACGACAGCCCGCAAGCCAGGCAGGGCCTCGCCCAGCAGCTCGCGGCCGTGCGTTTCGCCACCATCACCGTGATCCCCGGCTCCGGCCCTTCGGATCAGGCGACCAAGGATCTCGTCGCCGAGATCCGCGCCACCGCCGCCGACCTGCCCGCCCGCACCGGGGCGCACGCCATGGTCACCGGGCAGACCGCCGTCGGCGTCGACATCTCGACCAAGCTCGCGCAGGTGTTCCCGCTCTACCTCGCGGTCGTGGTCGGACTCGCGATCTTCCTGCTGGTCGGGGTGTTCCGCTCGATCTGGGTGCCGATCAAGGCCGCCCTCGGCTTCCTGCTCTCGGTCGGCGTTTCCCTCGGCGCCACCGTCGCGGTCTTCCAATGGGGTTGGGCGCAGCAGCTTCTCGGCCTCGACACGACGAGTCCGGTGCTGTTCATCCTGCCGATCCTGCTCACCGGCATCCTGTTCGGACTCGCCATGGACTACGAGGTTTTCCTGGTGAGCCGGATGCGGGAGGCGTATGCGCACGGCACTCCCGCGCGCCGTGCCGTGCTCGACGGGTTCACGCACAGCGCCCGCGTGGTCGTTGCGGCCGCGATCATCATGGTCGGCGTCTTCGCCGGATTCGCCCTCACCGACGACGTCATCTTGAAGACCATCGGTTTCGCCCTCGCCGTCGGCGTACTCGCCGACGCTTTCCTCGTCCGCATGCTCATCGTCCCGGCGCTCATGCTGATCGTCGGCGAACGCATGTGGTTCCTGCCGAAGCGACTCGGCGCTCTCGTGCCGCCCTTCGATATCGAGGGCAGTGGACTGGCGCGTCGCCTGGACGCGCCGAGCGAGAGCGTCGCCGACCCGGTGACCGCGGGCCGCTGACACGCGAGCGGCCCGCCCACCTTCCCGGAGCGGAAAGCGGGCGGGCCGCCGGAGCACCACCGAAACGGCTATCCGCCGGATCCGGTGCCCGCCGACCCGGAAGCGGAGCCCGAACCGCCCGAGCCGGAGGCTGAACCCGAACCGCCGACGACGCCGATCGCGGGCAGGACGAGGGCGCACTGCACCGGCTCGGCGTGCGCCGGGTCGAGTGCGTTGAGGACCAGGCTCGCGGCGCCGGGATCGGAATTGATGGAGAGGTGGTCGGCGTAGTCCTGCGGGCAGTAGTCCTGGACCACATGGTTGACCGCGCCGGGCTCGTTGACGATGCCCGAGGTGTAAGGAACGATCACCTCGTCGTAGCGGGTGACGATCTGGGTGTAGGCGACACCGGGAACGGTGATGCCGCCCTCGTTGAGTTGGCGGATGAAGTCCGAGGTGGCGGAGAACTGGAACGGTGCGGGCACGTCCGCGGAACCGGTGCTCGACCCGGTGTTGGCCAGCTCTTCGCCGCCGATGCCGTGCACCGCGGGCGAGAGCCCGATCATCTTCGAGACCTTGCTCGCCCCGCCGTCGCGCTTGAGATACCAGTAGGGCATGGTCGCGCCCTCGGAGTGGCCGACGATGGCGACCTTCGGCGCGCCCGTCGCCTGGCGAACCCGGTCCACGAACGCGTCGAGGGTCTTCGAACTGGTCTGCATCGAGGTGAGACCGCCGATGTTCCCGTTCGGGTCGCCGTCGGCGCTGCCGTAGGTGAGCGCGAACACGCAGTAGCCGTTGTTGGCCAGCAGCGGGCCGTAGGTCTGCCAGTTGTCGACCCGGTTGGCCATCAGGCCGTGCACCAACACCACCGGCTCGGGATGCTCGGCCGAAGGACGGCATCCCCAGTTGTTCGTGCCGGGCGGGCTCGCGCCGCCGCCCTGCAGCGCGCCGAGGACGGCGTCGATGATGAAGTTCTGCGGCACGGGCAAAGGAGTCGCGGGCGCCGGATCGGCTTGCGCTGTCGCCGACATCCCTCCTTGAACCAGCGCGGCCGCGACGGCCAACGCCGCCACTCCCGACCGCCGCACCCGTGTCTTTCTCGGATCTTTCATGCTGAGGACTATGTGTCACCCGGCGTCGTAGGTCGACGACTTCGGGGACCATTCGGGAACAATCACACCGTCGGTAGGCAAACGCGTTGCTGGATACAAATGCGCGCACGAGAAAAAGCCGCTTGCCGGAACGGCGCTGTGCGGCTTTTCCGCGCCGCACGGAATTATTCGGCGAACAGCCCCGATCCCCAGTAGTCGTCGGCGCCGAGTCCCGGCGGGCAGGCGAAGACCGCGGAGCCGACGTGTTTGATGTATTCGTTGAGCGCGTCGTTGCGCGCCAGAGCGTCCTGCATCGGCACGAATTGGGCGCGCGGGTCGCGGCAATAGGCGATGAAGAACAATCCGGCGTCGAGGTGTCCGAACCCGTCGGAGCCGTCGGTGAAGTTGTAGCCGCGCCGCAGGATCTGGATGCCGCCCAACTCCTCGCGCGAGGCGAGCCGCACATGCGCGTCGCGGTCGACCAGCGGACCCGAAGGTCCGGCCGATTGCAGGTCGAGGTCGTCGAATTCGTCGGCGCCACCCAAAGGAGCGCCGCTGCCCTTGGCGCGGCCGATGACGCGTTGCTGCTCGTGCAGGCTCGTGCGGTCCCACGGTTCGACCAACATGCGGATGCGGCGGGTCACCAGATAGGAACCGCCGCCCATCCACGCCTGGCCGTCGGCCGGATCGGCCCACACGAATTTCTCGACCGCCGCGTGGTCCTCGGCCTTGATATTGCGGGTGCCGTCCTTGAAGCCGAGCAGATTGCGCGGTGTCACCTGACTCGTCGAGGTCGACGAGGTGCGCCCGAATCCGAGCTGGGACCACCGCACCGACACCGCGCCGAACCCGACCCGCGCGAGATTGCGGACCGCGTGCACCGCGACCTGCGGATCGTCGGCGCACGCCTGGATGGCGATGTCGCCGCCGCCGCGCGCGGGGTCGAGGGCGTCGCCGGTGAACTTCGGCAGGTCGGCCAACGCCGCGGGTCTGCGGGCGGCGATGCCGAACCGGTCGCGCCCGTCGGCTGTGGTGAACAGCGAAGGGCCGAATCCGATGGTCAGCGTCAAGCGCGACGGCGAAAGGTCGAGCGCCTCACCGGTATCGGTGGGCGGGTTGTAGGCGCCCGCGCCCACCGCGCCGTCGGCGACGGCCTCGCCGCCGGTGGTCATCCGCTCCGCCATCAGCGTCCAGGTCCGCAGCAGGTCGACCAGTTCGGCGCGAGAGTCGGTGTGCACGTCGAACGCCGCGAAATGCAGCCGGTCCTGCACCGCGGTCGTGATGCCCGCCTGGTGGGCGCCGCGGAAGGGCACGGTCTCCGGCTGCGCCGATGCCGCGTGCGCGGTGACCCGACCGGCCAGCACGCCCGCGCCCGCGGCGACGACGCCGACCCCGGCCGAGCCGATCAGTCCGCGCCGGGAGATCCCGCCGAGGACCGAACGGTCATCCTCGCTACGATCCCGCGACAACGCCCTGCACCTGACTCACTACGGCCGAGAGCGCGTCGATTCGACGCGACAGCGCACCCCGCTGCTCCTCGGTGACCTTGTCGTACCCGATGTGGCCGTCACCCTGCCGGTACTTCGCGAGTTCACCGTCGAGTTCGGCGAATCGGCGATCGATCTGGGCGCCGAGTTCGGCGCGACGTTCGTCCACGATCGGGCGCACGCTGGCGATCGCGGCCTGCGAACCGTCGACATTGGCCTGGAAATCCCACAGGTCGGTGTGCGAGAAGGTGTCTTCTTCGCCGGTGATCTTCGTGCGCGCGATCTCGTCGAGCAGCGTCTGCGCGCCGCCCGCGACCTGGACCGGGTCCACCTCGTAGTCCGCCGCGCCGACGCCCGCCGCCAATTCCGCGATGTCGGCGAGCAATTGATCGGCGATGCGGTTGGTGTCGGGTTGTAGACCCTGTGCCCACAGATCCTTTTCCAACCGATGGAATCCCGTCCACCGGTCACCGGGGGCGAGATCGGCTTCGCGCAGGTCCAAGCGCGGATCGAGATCGTCGGGGAAGCTCTCGGCCACCGGCTCGATGCGTTCGTAATAGGTGCGGGTCAGCGGATACTGCTTCTTCGCGGACTCCACGTCTCCGGACTCGATCGCCGCGACGAACGATTTCGCGGTCTCCTGCAATGCCGCGACCTGGCTGACGATATAGCGCCGGTATCCGGTGGCCGCCTCGGCCAGCTTGCCCGACTGGTCGCGCGCCACCGCCTGACCGGTGACGGTGAAATCGTGGCGGATGCCGTCGCCGACCATGCCCGGTTTGCACGCGGTCTGGTACGTGCCCGGATCGGAAACCGACACGATCAGCTTGCGGGTGAGACCGGGACCGATGTTCTCCACCTCACCGATCACCCGGTCGCCGGCGCCGTAGACGTAGAACTCGGTGACCTTCGTGCCGTTGTTGGTGATCGAGAATGTCACCGTCCCGGTTTCGGCCGACGTGTTCGCCACCACGCACTGGGAATCGTCGGTGGTCACCGCGATCTCACCGGCCGCCGAATCGGATTTGCTCGTACACGCCACGAGCGCCAAAGGCACCGTCACCGCCACCGCGACGGGAAGTATGGAAAAACGCACGAAGATCGAACCTTTCGTTCACGACGGCGAGGCCGCGGTCGTTGTCGGAGCTTGTCCCCCGCCTCGGGTCACGGCAGGCGTCGGTCGCAGGAACAATGCGAGCACCGCCACGAGATAGACCGTCCACGCGATCACCTGGAGAATCGTGGGGTCCGCCCGAAAATTGAAGATGCCCTGCGCGACGGTGCCGTACCAGCTCGACATCGAGAACCACGACGAGATGTCGAACGCGTGCCGCGACAGCCCCGGCAACCAGTCCGCGGTCTGCAAGGCGCGCACGCCGTAGGCGAGGATGCCCGCCGCGACCACGATCAACAGGATGCCGGTGTACCGGAAGAAGACCGCGAGATCGACGCGCACCGCACCGAAATACATCGCCACCGTCAGCACGGCCGCCACCGCGATCCCGACCAGCAGGCCGACCAGCGGCCATTGACTGCCCGAGGCGTTCTCCGCGTAACCCACCATCAGCAGCGCGGTCTCGACCCCTTCGCGACCGACCGCCAGGAATGCCAGCGTCACCACCGCCGCCGGGCCGACGCTGAGCGCGTGGGTCAAGCCTGCTCGCAACTCCCCCGAGATCGACCGCGCGGCCGCGCGCATCCACAGCACCATCCACGTGACGATCACCACGGCTGCCAGCGAGGCCAGGCCCGCGATCAATTCCGCCGCCACTCCGGTGACCGTCGAGGTGCCGTAGTGAATGGCGACGAAGACCGCGGCCACCATTGCCAGCGCGCCGCCGACCCCCGCCGCGACCCACTTCAACGCGTCCTGACGCTGCGATTTCACCAGGAAGGCGACCAGGATCATCACCACGATCCCGGTTTCGAGGCCCTCCCGCACGCCGATCAGGCCGCTGCCGAACAACTGGGCGGCCACCGACGGCGCATCGGAGGCGAACACACGATCAGTCACATCCACTCCCGAGCCGACTACGCCTACACCAGCTTCGGTAAGGCAAACCTAGTCTGACATACGATCGGCGGAAAAAAGACCTCGCCATCGATGCGAATGTCTCGGGATTCGGTGACTGTCGGCCCTGTCACGCGGCGACGCGCCGGGCGGCGTCCGGTTCGCCTATGTCGTCGGGAGCGCTTTCCTCGGTCGGATCCGACGCGGGTCGACGCCCTCGCGCTGGAATCCGGCCACCGCGGCCGGGTCGTAGCGCCAGGTGAGGGGGGCCAGTCGTTCCCAGGCGGGGCCGATCGCGCGGACGGCGGCGCAGAATCGGCGGTAGCGGCGGTCCTTGCGGTCGGTCCACGGGATGCCGAGTCGGTCGCGCAGGGCGGGGTCGAGTCCGCCCGCGCCGAGGAATGCGGCGACGGTGTCGAGGGCGGGGGCGAAGATTTTCGTCCAGAGGGGTTTCGGGACGGCGCGGGGGCGGGGTACGGCACGGCTGATGCCCTTGGTGATGTAGCCGACGGTGTAGCGCGCGACCTTCGTGTGCCCGACCAGATCCTCGGCGACCACCCGCCGCCAGTATTCCTCGAACTCGCGATAGGTGGCGGGCGTGCCGGTGGCGTCCATGCCGTAGAGGCTGTACCAGTCCCGCGATTCCTGGAACAGTTGTTCCTTCTCGTCGTCGGAGAGCGGGCGGATGAATCGTTCGCAGGTGAGGAAGAGGACGTCGAGAAAGGTCGCGTGCGCCCAGTAGAAGGTTTCGGGATCGAGTCCGCTGTACGGTTGGCCGTCGAATTTCGAACCGTCGGCCATGGTGCCGCGCAACGGTTTGTGGAAATTGCGGATCTGCACGCCGGTAGTGGCGCCGTCGTCGCCGTAGACCACGCGCATGATGCGCGGAACAGATCGCCGCACTCGCGCGAACAGATCGGTGAAGATCACCGAGTGGTCCGAAACCGCTTGGCCGAGTTGCGGATACATGTTCTCGGTGGTTCCGGCGCGGCCGATCAGCAGGAGCGACCGCCTGTCGCCGAAGTACTTCCAGGTCAACGAATCCGGAGGCACCGGGCGCTGAATTCGTTGTCGCGCAGCGAGACTGGCGTCGCCATCGCGAGCCTGCGGGGGCGGTACGGCGTGCTCTCGCTCGATCGACATGGCCACGACCCTTCTCGATGCGCTGTCGCTCCGAAGTATACGAGTCGATGAAACAGATACACAATAGTGTGTCAACGTTTCAGTGCGAGATACTCAGCTACCAGACCAGTTTCGCGAGGAACTTCTCGCCGAATTCGGTCACGGCTCGCTCGTCGGCGAAATCGATGACCGGCGAGGGCGCCTGGATCAGCGAGGTGCACAGGCGCACCAGCAGTTCGGCGGCGACGCGCAGGTCGCCGTCGGGCATGGTGGCGCCCGCCGCGCGCAAGGCGTCGGCGACACCGGTCGAGATGGTGTCGAGGACCACCGCCATATCGGGGCCGAGGAATCCGAAGATGCTGCCCGCGAGATCGGTATCGCTGGTCATGATGCGGCGCAGCAGCGGACTTGCGTCGACCTCGGCGACCGCGACGCGGAACGCCTCGACGATCGCGTCCGTCGGTGGCATGCCGTCGATGCGCGCGACGATCCGGCGCCCGATCGAGGTGGAGGTCTGGCGCAGCACCGCGGTCAGCAGCTCCTCCTTGTTGGGGAAACGGCGGTAGAGCGTGCTGCGGCTGACCCCCGCGCGGCGCGCGACCAGGTCCATGTTCGCGCGCCGGATGCCGACATCGGCGAATTCGTGTGCGGCGGCGTCGACGAGGACTCGCTCCTGTTCCGAGGGGGTGGCGTCGGTGCGCATGCGAGTGCCTGCCATCAGCCGAATCCTACGGAACGCACACGGGGCGGGTGCGGATCGGGCGTCACAGCGGGGTGAAACGGGCGGGCAGTCCGCGTTTGGGGTCGCCGAGGGTTCGCGGGTCGACCTTCCATTCGTAGTCGCTCGGCACCGTCCACTCGTTGTGGCGCAGCAGGTGGTGCATCATCGTCTTGATCTCCAACTGCGCGAAGTGGAGTCCGATGCATTTGTGCACTCCCCCGCCGAACGGGAACCAGGCGAATCGGTGGGCGCGGTCCTCGGCGCGGTCCTCGGTGAAGCGGTCGGGATCGAAGCGCGTCGGGTCATGCCAGACCGCGGGGTTCTCGTGCACGGCGTCGGGGGCGATGAGGATCAGCGTCCCTTTCGGCACGTAATAGCCCGCCAGATCGGTGTCTTCGAGCGCCGCGCGCGACAGTACCGGCACCGGCGCGTTCAACCGCAGCGATTCCTTGAGCACGCGGTCGAGGCAGCGCAGTTCGGAGAGCGTGTCGTAGCCGAGTTCGGCGGACAGCGAAAGGGATTCGGCTCGCGCGCGGCGCTGCCATTCGGGATTCTTGGCCAGGTGGTAGGCCATGGTCGACAGCGCGGTGGCCGAGGTGTCGTGGGCGGCGAACAGCAGGAAGATCATGTGGTCGATGATCTGCTCGTCGGTGAATCGGTCGCCGTCCTCGGCGCTGGCATGGCACAGGATCGAGAACAGGTCGGGGGTCTCGCGGCCGCGTTTGGCAGGCAGATGTTCGCGGAAGAAGGCTTCGAGCACCGCCCGCCCCTTCGCGGCTCTGCGGTACGCGCCGCCGGGCAGGTTGCGCCTGACCAGCGCGGTGGTGCCCGCGAGGCAGTCCAGGAATGCCGCGTTGACGCGGTCGGCCTCGGCGCGCGACAGTCGGACCCCGAGGAATACCTCGAGGGCGAGGTCGAGAATGATCGCCTTGAATTCGTCGGCCAGGCGCAGTTCGCCGGTGGGCAGGTTCTCGACGCGGCGTTCGACCATCGGCTGCATTCGCTGCAGGTAGCCCTTGAGGTTGTTGGCGCTGAACGCCTGCTGGAACAGCAACCGATGCCTGCGGTGCGGTTCGCCGTCCATGAGCAGCAGGCCGCGTTTGAAGGCGACGCCGATCATGAAGTCCCAGGCGGGTTCGTTCGCGAAGATCTTGTCCCGGTTCATGATCGCCGGTTCCGCGGTGTCCGGCGTCATGGGCAGCACGCAGGTACGGCCGAAGAAGTTCTGGTAGGTGATGTCGCCGAAGCGCTCGCGGCGACGCCGGGTGGCGGCCTTGCGGTCGATCGCGCTGATCGCCATGTCGACGAATCCGGGCGCGCCGGTGCCGTAGATCGGCTTCAGTCCTGATCCTTCGGGTACGGCACACATCCGCTTGGCCATCGCGGCGCTCCATCCTCCGGGTTCCATCGCGTCCACGACACGAATGGAACGAATAATCGATAATGTATCACTGTTCCACAAACCGAAGCGGCGGCTCGGCGAGATCACCTGCCCCGGTGCACCATCGACCGCGCGATCAACTCGACGGTGACCGCGACCGCGCACGCCTGCGACAGCAGCAACCCGATCAATACCAGCATCTGCACGGCAGCCGCCTCAGCCGCCGATCCACTGGCGAGCAACACGCCGACGAACGCTCCTGGCAATGCCACCACACCGACCGTGCGCGTCTGATCGACACCGGGCAACAACGCGTCACCCGCGGTCGGCCGCACGACCTCGAGACGCGCCTCCCGATCGGTGAACCCCAGACTCAGCGCCGCCTCGACCTCACCCCACCGCTGCTCCACCGCGTCGAGCCCGCGCCGCGCCGCCAACGAGGTCGCCGTCATCGTCCCGCCGAGCACGATCCCGCCGACCGGCACCACCGCGACCCCCGTCGGCGGCACCACCGCGCTGAACAACATCAGCGGCAACACCACACCGACACCGGCGCCGATGGCCATCGCCAACCACCCCGAGGACCATCCGGCCGACGCCCGCCGCGCCGAAGTCAGCACCGCCGCGACGAACATGACCGCGAGTACGAGCAAGGACGACCACAGCCGCGTCAGCGCGGCGGCGAGTACCAACGCGACGAGCCCGAGCTGCACGGCTCCTCTGATCGCCGCCTTCGGCGCCACCGATGCCGCACCCAGGCCCGCCACTCGATACAGCAGCGCCGCACCCGCCACCATGACGACACACAGCACCGCCAACGCGACTCCCGGCCGAACCGCAGAATCCATCCGCTCCCACGCCCTTCTCGATCGGCGCCGCGGCCCACCTCGGATTCCAGGATCGAGGTCGACGACGCGGTCGCTACGCACCACGTAATCACCGTGGGACACCCTGCCGCACCGGACACCCGCCGCGGCGATATCTCGACGGAATCCGGCATGTGCCCGCGAAATCGGAGCGGCCCGCACCATGTGCCGACGACACGTTCGCGCCATTCGTCGAGCCGAAGGTCGGATCACGACGCCGCCGAGCGTCGAAGATGCTCGTTTCGAGGTGCGGTACGGAATAGGATCCGGCGATGGAGCTCGACGAGTACATGTCGCTGGACGCCACCGCCATGGCCGAATCGGTGGCGCGGGGCGAAGTGAAGCCCGCCGAGTTGCTCGCGCTGGCGCGGCGGCGGGCCGATGCCGTCGACCCGACGCTCAACGCGATCGTGCGCAGGCTCGACGAGGCCGCCGACGCGCAGGTCGCCCGCGACGACCTGGCCGGGCCGTTCGCCGGGGTTCCGTTCCTCATCAAGGACCTGCAGCAGGAGTACGCGGGCTTCCCGACCACCTCGGGGTCGCGGTCGCTGGCCGGGGAGATCGCCGCCGAGCACAGTCTGCTGGTGCGGCGCTTCCTCGACGCGGGGCTGGTGATCTTCGGGAAGACCAATACGCCCGAATTCGGCGGGAAGGGCGTCACCGAACCGGACTTCTGGGGGCCGACGCGCAATCCGTGGAATATCGCGCACACGCCGGGCGGGTCGTCCGGCGGGTCGGGGGCCGCGGTGGCCGCGGGCATCGTGCCCGCCGCCGGGGCCAACGACGGTGGCGGGTCCATCCGCATACCGGCCGCCTGCAACGGGCTGGTCGGACTGAAGGCCGGGCGCGGGCTCACACCGTACGGGCCGCAGATCGGCGAACCGATGTTCGGCATGGTGACCCAGGGCGTGGTGTCGCGGACCGTTCGCGACAGCGCGGCGCTCTACGACGCGATCATCGGCGAGAACCCGCGCGCGGCCTACCGGGCCGCACTGCCGTCGCGGCCGTTCGCCGAGCAGATCACCGACGCTCCCGGCCGCGCGCGGATCGGCTACTCCTACGCGTCGGCGATCAACGCGCGCCCGGACCGGGAGGCGATAGCAGCGGTCGAGAGCGCCGCGGCGCTGCTCACCGAACTCGGTCACCACGTCGACGAGGTCCGACCGCCCTACGACGACGAGGCGTTGGCGCGCGACTTCCTGACGATCTGGTTCGCGAGCCTCTACGGCGACACCGTCGCGATCAAACGACGGACGGGTGCGCGCGACAGCGACTTCGAGGCCGACACCCTCGCGGTCGCCGAACTCGGGCGGGCCGCCGGAGTCGGGGCGCTGCTCACCTCGCTCGGGAACGTCAACGACTACATCCAGTCGCTGGCGACCTTCCACGAGAGTTACGACTATTTCCTCACTCCAACGCTCGCCACCCCGCCGCTGCCGGTCGGCGCCACCGCCACCGCGGGGCACCTGCGCGTCGCGTCCCGGATCGTCAGCCGACTGCGCGGCGGAAAAGTGCTGGCGGCCAGCGGAATACTCGAACAGCTCATCGCCGACAGCCTCGGCTGGGTGCCTTACACCCAACTCGCCAATCTGACCGGCAGACCCGCGATCAGTGTGCCGCTGCACTGGACCGAGGCCGGGTTGCCACTGGGCGTGCAGTTCGTCGGGCGGCTCGGGGCCGAAGGCGATCTCCTTCGACTCGCCGCGCAGTTGGAACAGGCTCGCCCATGGGCGCACCGGCATCCGGCTCCGATCCGCTAGCCAGTTCCAAATCCACTACGGAACAGTTGGTTTTCCAAGACACCGATGGTAATCGACGTCGCACACTCAGCATTCGCGATGCCCGCCCCGCGTCCGTGATGTCCCGCCGACATTCACGACGCCGGGCCCACATTCGCAACGCCCGTCCCGTATTCGTAAGGACCGGCCCGCATTCGTGACGCCACCGCGTCCGTGACGCCCGCCCGACGTTCACGACGGCCTGTCCGGCGTCCCGAGCTCCGGCCGTCGCAGACGCGCTACGGCGCGCCTCCTCCGGAGCGTCGTGAGCTCGCGGCCGCAGCGGATTCCGCGATACCCGGCTCGGGCGCGACCTTCGCCGCGAGCAGAATCCGGCGCGGATCGACCGCACGCCCGATCGCGACGCCGCCACCTTCTCAGACGGTGGCATCCGCAAACGAGCCGCTTCCGACCGGCGCATCGGCGCCACGGGGCGCGCATCCGCGACACGCGGTGTGAACGAAGGTTGTGTCAAACCACAGCGCCCGCGCGATCGTCCGTGAATGTCCATAAAGATCAACTGTGGGGACGCCTATCGCGCCGACGCGCACTAGTGTGGCGTCGGCCGCTCGGAACATGCGGTGCCCCAACGCATTCAGTGACGAGACAGTTTCGGGGGAGTTTCTGGGCCACGAGGACTGTTCATCGATCACCGGAGGAATGCGGAATGAAGGAACGACACGCGCGGATCGGTCGCGCGCGGTCGCTGCGCAGGTTGATGGTCACCACGGCGGCAGGCTGCCTGCTACTGACGGGCATGCCGCACGCCGCGGCGGATCCGTCACCGCCGTCGGATCTGCAACAGTGGATAGACGATGTGATCCCCGCACTGCCCGCCCCCGCGGCGCCCGCGCCGCCGACGGCGGCGGATCTGTCGCCGGAACTGTCCGGGTTGTGGCGTGCGGTCCAGCCGTCGCCCACCGGTGATCCGATCTTCGACACGTGGCCGCAACGGTTGGACGAGTTCGCCCCCGGCGACATCGTCGAACAGCGGGACGTGACCGCGACGGCGGCCCAATCGCTTCCGACCCTGGTCGGTCACGCGCGGCTGCTGAAGTACCGGTCGACGTCCGCGAACGGCGAACCTTCCTACGGCACATCGACATTGGTGGTCCCGCCGAATCCGTGGACCGGCGCGGGAACTCGTCCGGTGCTGATCGACGCACTGCCGATCAACTCCCTCGGCCTGCGGTGCACGCCCAGTTACGCACTGGCGCACGGGATCCTGTCGCGGAGCAACATCACCGACGTACTGCCGCCGACCACGGCGTGGGCGCTGAGCCAGGGTTACGCGGTGCTGATCCCGGATCACGAAGGCCCGTTCATGTCCTACGCCGAACCGAATGTGGCCGGTCACGTGATCCTCGACGGCATCCGCGCCGTAAGGTCGCTGCCCGCAGCGGAATTCGGGGAGAGCCGGTTCGCGGTCGGCGGCTACTCCGGCGGCGCCATCGCCTCCTACGCCACGGCCATGCTGCTCGACGAGTACGCGCCCGAACTCGCGGACGTACTGGTCGGCGCGAGCACCGGGGGGCTCATCGAGAACAACCGGGTCGTCGCGAACCGGTTCAACGGCAATTTCGCCTCCGGCGTCCTGCTGGTCGTGGTGCTCGCGATGGCGCGTGAGCATCCCGAAATCCTCGGATACGCCAATAATCTCGCGCTGTGGGTGGCGTCCTCGCCCATCAAGGACGCGTGCGGCGAGGTGGACGGTCCGCTCGGCGTGGTCGGATTGCCGCTCGACATCGCCGCCAACATCTCCGCCCCGCTCACCAGCGATATCGCTGAGGAGATCCTCGCGCGCACCGACCTCGGCGACCGCAGGTCCTCGGTGCCGATGTACATCTATCACGCGGCCCACGATCTGTGGATTCCCTTCGAAGGCAGTCAGGACCTGTACCGACGCCAATGCGCGAGCGGCGCCACGGCGGTGTTCCGCAGTGAACCCGGCGAGCACATCATCGGCCTGGCCACCGGATTCCCCGGTTCGATCGCCTGGCTCGACGCCCGCCTGCGCGGCGAACCCGCGCCCAACGAATGCGGGGCGCACCGCTAGTTCGAACAGAACCTGTTCTTGCCCAACCTGTTCGTGTTCAGGACTCGAAGAGCAGGTAGAGGCCGGTGAAGGTGAAGGCGACCATGGTGAGCATCAGGGCGAGCTGGCCGGTGCGGCGGTGGGCGGGGGGAAGTAGGCGCAGGCAGCGGTCGTGGGCGGCGGCCACGCCGAGAATGTGGCCGAGCAGTACCGCCGCCACCTTCACCGTGCCGAGTGCGGCGGGGTGGGTGGACAGCAGGTAGGAGACTTCGCGGTCGGCGAGGCCCGCGAGGTTCCAGCCGCGGTGGAACGGGTCGGCGAACAGGACAGCGGTGGCCTGGCCCTTCTCCAGCAGGAATGTGAGGTAGTGGGCGACGAGGTAGCCTGCCACGATGGGGGTGAGGCTGGGTGCCAGCAGCACCGGGAGTCGGGCGCGTTCGGACGCGGTGACGCCGCCGGTGGCGCGGGACGCGAGGGTGAACGCGCCGCCCACCACGACGATGAAGCCGAGCAGGCCCGCCGTGCGCAGGAGTACGGGGAAGGGATCCGCGAGATCGGCTTGGAGTGCGCGCCAGGCGGGGAACGTCGAGAAGCTGTCGAAGGCGGTCGAGCCGAGCAGGGTGGCGGCGACGGCCACCGAACCGGCGACAGCCGGTGTGCCCGCGAGGTTGTCCAGCGGGGCGCGCAGTACGGGTTCGCCGGTGTCGCGGCGGCCGACGGGGCTCAGGCGCGCGAGCAGGCTGCTGTATACCTCGAGCGGATCGCCGTTCTCGCCCCAGGCGACGCCGAACACGATCAGGCCCGCCGTGGTGACGACGAGGTATCCCACGATCCAGGTGGTCACCGCCGCGACCGAACCCGGCTCCGGGTAGACGAGTTCGAGCCATACGAAAGAGAACAGGCCGACCACCGCGGGCCACCGGCCGAGCCCGGGTGGGTAGGCGAACAGGCTTTCGGTCACCCGGCGACCCGACAGCGCGCAGACGGCACGGTGCAGTGCGCGCGGCGGGGACACGATTTTCCAGACCGGGCCCACGAGCAGGGAGGCGATCATGACGCCGACCCAGACGTAGATGTAGAGCACGCCGGGCCCGGGATTGCGCGCCGAATCGTCGGCGCCGAGGAAGGCGATCGCGAGCACGAAGGCCGTGGCGGCGACACCCGCCGTCGCCAGGATCCGGCGCACGACCGGTGCGTCGACGACGGTCCGCAGCGGCGACGGGAGTGCGATACCCGGTGCGTCCGGGTCCAGTCGGGGTTCACGCCAGACGAACAGCAGGACCGCGAAGGAGAAGGTGAGCGCCCACGCCGCGCCGACCAGCGCGTACGACAGCGGGATCGGCAGGTCGCTCGCGCCGCCGATGCCGTGCGCCAGAACGGTCATGCGCGCACGAGCAGTGTCACCACGGTGCGGTCGGCGCGATGCAGTTCGACCTCGACCCGCCCCGGCACCGCCACGGTGAATTGAAAACGTTGCGCGGGTGCGGCCGCGACGCGAAAGGTGTGCTCGGGAGTGCCGTGCACGTGTATCTCGTCCTCGGTGTCGCTGTCCACGACGAGTTCCACGGGCTCACCGACCCGCGCGTCGCGGCGGGCATCGACGGGACGCACCGAACCGTCGGCGATGCGCACCTCGATCACGATCGCCGCGGCATCGCCGGATGCCGTGGTCGACGCCGGGCGCCCCGGATCGGCGGCGGCGCAGCCCGTCGCGAGCAGACCGGTCAGCAACACGGCCGCGAATCTGCTCATCGGCGGTCCTCGTCGGTGTCGGAGGTCTGCTCGTCATCGGTGCGACGGTCGCGCACGGCGAGGAACACGACGACTCCGACGACGAGCAGCGCGGGCAGGAACGCCGGAATCGCCAGCAGGATCGAATGATCGGCGAGGACGTCGACCTCGTCGGATGTCATGGCGCGGCGACCGGTTCCGCCGCCGCGTCGACGCGACGGTAACGCTGGTCTATCCGCGCCGCACCCCACGACAGCGCCCAGACGAGGGCGAGACTGCACGCGAGCACCACCAGCGAGGCCGCGCCGAACAGCCAGGCCGGATGGTCGAAGGACCTTTCCCGTTGCAGCACGGTGATCTCGGCGACGAACGGCCGCGTGAACGAGGACGACGCGGGCACTTCCGCGGCGCCGATGCCGGGATCGGCGGCCATGTAGATGGGCAGCGCGGTCTGGACCCGGCCGTCCTGCGCGCGCAGCACGGTCTTCCACGTCCCGTGCGCCGGAACGGGTTCGGTGGAGACGTAATGCCCCGCGCCGACGCGACGCAGGTGGTCGACGACGAGTCCGCGGCCGGGACTGTCGCCGCCGACGCCGCCCTGCCAGGACAGGATCTGGATCCATTCGGGGTCGCTGCCGACCAGGTCGTCGGGGGTGACCCTGATGTCGGCGAGCACCATGCGCCCGCCCGCGCTCGGCGCCGCGTCGGTGAGCGTGACGGTGGCCGTCGCGTTCTCCGGAACCCGGCTCGCCAATCCGTTGGCGGTGGCGGCGGCCACGATCACCACCGCGCCGACCACCAGCGCGCGCCGCACCGCCGGACGCGGCAGCGGCTCGCCGAGCAGTACCGTGGCGAGCAGCGCGCCGACGACGCCGCCCGCCACCGCGACCGGTATCGCCATGGCGAGCAGTTCCGGCCACATCGCCGCGGGCCACGGGTCGACGAACATCGCGTCGACCCACAGCGATTCGAGCCACAAGCCGACCGTCGCGACGCCGACACCGCACAGCGCGCCCCACCACAGCCGATTACGGACGATCGGCAGCAGGGCCAGCAGTTCCACGACGACGGCCGCACCCAGATACAGGGGGAAGACATTGCGCGGCGCGTCGATGATCGGCCCGCCGACGAGCACCGCGACCACGGTGCGCACCACCGCCGCGAAGGCGAAGACGACCAGCGTGCTACCCGCGCCGAGGGTGAGCCGGGCGGCGACCAGGGTGACCGCCGCCGCGGCCACCATCAGCATCGGCTGCAGCACGAGCCGGAATTGTTCGACGCCGAAGTCGAATTCGACCTGGAACACCGACAGCCCGATGAGCAGGCCGCCGAAGCCGAAGGCGCGGATCAGCCACATGAGCCTGCCGTCGCGACGTTCGGGTTCCGGCCGATTGCGCCTGCCTTCGAATTCCAGCAGCAGGACCCCGACCAGCGACAGTCCGGCGCCGCCGATGAGCATGAGGTGCGTCGGTCCCCAGAGGGTGACGTCCTGTCCGAATATCCGATGCCAGATGTCGTCGAGCGGGAATCCGATCAGCGCGTACAGCCCGGCGCCCGCGATCAGGATGCCGCCGACCGGTGCGTACCAGGTGCGAGTGATGCGCACGGCGGCGGCGCCCGGTTTCTCGTCGAGAGGCAGTACGATCGCCGACATCCCAGCGGTGAACAGGAAGAACAGTCCGATGAGGATGAAGTAGTGCGCCGGGTTCGCCAGCGGGCCGGAGTCGCGCCCGTTGCCGATGTGCAGGCTGACATCCCAGATGAAGCCGAGCAGCGCGGTCAGGATGGTCGCGAGGAACATCGCCAGCGGCAGCGCCACCCAGCCGGGCCGATTCACGACGCGGCCGAGGCGGTCGGCGAGGCGCCCGAGCCAGGTGATGCGCCGGGTCCGGTGCCGGTATCCGACCCACAGCAACACCGCGGCGATCAAGGTGGCGCCGCCGGTCATCACGGCGACCTGGTCCAGCGCCGCGCCACCGCCCGCGTCGCCCGCGGCGGCGAGCCAGTTGTCGTGCACGTCGTCGAGCACCGGAGACCTCCATCGCGAACGGCTTTACGTGTTACGCAAGGTATCACGAACCACCGCGTGCCGGATACGGCCTCGGATCCATCGCGCACGCCTCGGCGGCCGCCCGCATGAAAGCGGTACCCACCCGATCGGCCACCCAATCCGCGAACACCGAACAACCCCTCCGACCAGGCGATGCGACAGCGGTTTCGGGACATCGGCGAATTTCACGCATTCACCGAATAATTCTCCAATTTATTTGCCGCCAATAATGCCGTTCCCGAATCGGTCGAACTTCGCGAACGTGACCGACCACTCACGTATGCTTGCGCCGGGCAGACGGCTGTAGTACGGTCCAGACATCTGTCCAGGCTATTGTCTGGGATACAAATCACGGATGAGTTCGGATACGACTATGGTCTTGCTCAGGCGGATACGCCGAGCGCCCGCGAGGCGCCAGGCCGAGGATTTCACCTCGGTCCGATTTCTCGATGCCGCGACCGACCTCGGCCATGCGGTGGCGTAAGGACACGCCGCACACCTATAGCAGACGGCTACCAACCGTCGACACCGAAATGTTCCGCACGCCGTACTCGGCGGGGCCGGGTCGCCCGCCGACGATCGGGGACGCATGTCCGGTCCGTCGAATGACGAGCGTGGTCGGCCGAGATTCGACAGGGAGGTCGATGTGGCAACTGGGGTGACACCCGCGGCGGCGCTCGGACGGAATTTCTCCGATACCGTGCTGTCCAGCCTCGCCACACTGGGAAGGGCGCTGCGCATCGGCGCCCGCGCGCTGCGCATCGGCGCCGTCGATGCGCTGACATTGCGCTTCCAGATACATGAAAGTCTCACCCAGGCCTGGTTTCTCATCAAAGTCACGGCGGTGCCCGGAATTCTGATGGCCATTCCTTTCGGAATCATCCTGTCCGCGCAGGTCGGAAATATCGTGACCCAGCTCGGCGCGGATACGATGATCGGCGCCGCGGGCGGACTCGGGGTGATCAAACAGGGTGCGCCGATGGTGGCCGCGATGCTGCTCGGTGGCGCGGGAGCCGCCGCGATCGCCGCCGACCTCGGCGCACGCACGATCCGGGAGGAAGTCGACGCGATGCGCGTAATGGGCGTGGATCCGATTCAGCGCCTTGTGGTTCCGCGAATCGCGGCGATGATGCTGGTCGCGCCGCTGCTCAACATCCTGATCATCGTGGTCGGCATCGCGGCCGGATTCGCGGTGGCGGTGACCGCGCTCGACGTGACGCCGGGCAGCTACTGGGAATCGTTCGGCTCCTTCACCACCAGCCTCGACATCTGGGTATCGCTGATCAAATCGATGATCTTCGGGATGCTCGTTGTGGTGATCGCCTGCCAGCGCGGCATGGAGGCCAAGGGCGGACCGCGCGGCGTCGCCGACGGCGTCAACGCCGCGGTCGTCATGTCCATCGCCGCGGTCGTCGTCCTGAATACCGTTATCACACAGGTGGTCACCATGTTCTTCCCGGTGAGGATGGCGTGACCGCGGCGCCGTACGTCCCGGCGGGTCTACGCAGGCTGACGCGCTGGGGACGCGGGGCGCGTCCCCTCGGCCCCGTCGACTCCATCGGGTTCGTCCTCGGATTCTGTTGGCAGGTACTGTCTTCGATCCCATACACGCTCGCCCGCTACCGTCGCCAGACGATCATGGTCATCACCGATATGACCTGGGGTCGCGGCTCGATCATCATCGGCGGCGGCGTCGTGCCGCTGATGTTGCTGCTCGGCGCGGCGATGGGCGCCTCCATCGGCATCGAGGCGTACAGCGCGCTGAACCTGCTGTCCCTCGGCCAGCTCACCGGTCTCATCTCGGCATTCGGCATCACCCGCGAACTGGCGCCGATCGCTGCGGGCGTCGGATTCGCCGCGCAGGCCGGATGTCGCATGACCGCGGAGATCGGGTCCATGCGCATCTCCGAGGAGATCGACGCGCTGGAATCGCTTGGCATCCGTTCGGTGCCCTTCGTGGTGACCACCCGCGTGATCGCGGGAATCGTCGCCGTCGCACCGGCATTCGTGGTCGCGCTGATCCTGAGTTACATGTCGTGCGAGGTGATCGTGACGACCATTCACGGCACGCCGACCGGCACCTACGACCACTATTTCGACCAGTTCGTGCTGAGTTGGGATGTCCTCGCCTCGACGATCAAGGTCACCATCTTCGCGATCGCGGTCGTGCTGATCCACAGCTACCAGGGATTTTTCGCCACCGGCGGTCCCGAGGGCGTCGGCATCGGTTCCGGGCGCGCGATCCGGGCCAGCCTCGTCGCGATCATCACCCTCGACATGTTCGCCACCATCCTCCTGTGGGGTTTCCAGTCCCCCATCACGTTCACCGGGTGAGAGATGCCTGCTTACACACTGTCCGGCGCCGAGGTCGGACCACGGCGCGCGCGCGTGATCGGCGCGTGCGCGGTCCTGCTGACCGTCGCCGCCTGCGTCGTCTGGCGCGTATATCCGGAATCGCGTCCCGATAGCGAGATCCGCGTGGAACTGCTCGCCGAGACCATCGGAGCGGGCGTCGAGCCCGGCACCGATGTGCGCCTCGACGGCGTCCGGGTGGGATCGGTATCCTCGATCACCACCGCGGGCCAGGGCCGCAAGAGCATTTCGCTGCACCTGGATCGCGAGCAGCTGTTCGGACTGACCGACACGCTCTCGGTCGAATACGCGCCAGGCAACCTCTTCGGAATCAGCACGCTGCAACTGAATTCGAATTCCGGCGGGCAGAAGTTGGTCGACGGCTCCACCGTGGACCTGACCGCGCACACCGACCGGGTCACCGACGCGACGCTGGCCGCGCTGCTGAAATCCACCGGCACGCTCACCGACGGCGTGCTCACCCCGAAGCTCACCGAACTGCTGAGCCAGGTCTCGCGTGACGTCGAGGCGTTCACTCCGCTGTTCCAGGCCATCGGCGCGATGGCGCGCGCCTACACCGAGACCCGCGCCCTCGAGCCGTCGTTCCTGCTGGACCAGTACGGTTCGGCGCTGGCGGGTCTGCCGCCGATGTTCACCGGCGGGTTGAAGGTGCTCAACGCCGCCAACACCAACGAATATCTGTCCGACCCGAAGCACATCGAGAAGGTCGATCAGATGTGGACCAATGTGCGACTGAAGCTGCTGCCCTCGGCGACGAGCACGCTGCGCACGGCCGAAACCCATGTCGCGGGCCTGATGCCGATCATCGCCATGCTGCTCGACGAGGTGTCGGGCTCGGTCAGCGCGCCCGCGCGCTCGGCCGAACAGCTCACCGAATTGCTCGCCCGACTCGGCGTCGCCTTCGACGGGCCCGCGCTGCGCGCGCGGGTGGAACTGGACACGGTGCCGGGTCTCGCGGCGCCGCTGGCGGCGGTGCTCGGCGGCGCGGCGCCGACGGAGGGACGCTGATGTCGGTTCGTTCGCTCTCGATTCGGGTCGGCGTCGTCGCCGTGGTGCTCGCGTTCGCGCTGGTCGGGGTCTTCCGGTTGATCGAGCGTCCGGTGCAGGGTGAGACCGACACCTTCACCGCGCTGTTCAGCGACGCCAACGGCCTGCGCAGCGGTGACGACGTCCGGGTGTACGGCGTGCAGGTCGGCAAGGTGGGTTCGGTCGAACTCGACGGTGTACTCGCCCGCGTGCGGTTCACCGTCTCGCGCGATCATCCCGTCTTCGCCGAGAGCACCCTGGCGATCCGGTATCAGAACCTCACCGGGTTCCGCTATCTGGATATCGCGCAACCGGAGAATCCGCGGGGTCGTCGCGATCCGGAGAAGGTCTTCGGCACCTCGGAGACGGTGCCCGCCTTCGACATCACCACCCTGTTCAACGGACTCCAGCCGGTACTGGCCGAGCTCACCGGCGACGAACTCAACCGGTTCACCAACAGCCTGCTCGCGGTGCTGCAGGGCGACGGCACCGGCATCGGTCCGGCGCTCGACGCGATCAACGGGCTGGCCCGCTACGCCTCCGATCGCCAGGCGGTGATCTCGACACTGGTCGGCAACCTCGGGCGGGTGGCCGACCAGCTACGCGGACGGTCGACCGACACCGTGCAGATGCTGACCAACCTGACCAATCTGTTCGAGGTCATCGCCAAGGAACTGCCCGGCCTGACGGACTTCGCGGTCGCGATCCCGCCGATCATCAAGCCGGTGCGCCACATGCTCGAGGTCGCGGGCATCACCGGCGAGAAAGGCCGGGATCTCGATGCCGCGCTGCAGCAGGCGTTCCCGGAACCGAGACAGGCCGTCGAGGTGTTCGGGCGGCTGCCCGGCCTCATCCAGGCCATGGCCTCGGCCGTACCGGCCACCGGCCCGCAGGCGGGCCTGACCTGCTCGCAGGGCGCCGCCGAAGCGCCGGCCCCCCTCCAGATCTTGATCACCGGCCAGAGGATCACACTGTGTCGCGCCTGACGGAACTATTGCCCGGTTCGAAACGACCGCCCCGCGTCAAACGACCGCGACCCGTCGACAGCGTCGACTCGCGGCCGGTCGACCTGCGCTGGGCGCTCGGCGGCATCGCGGTCGCCGTCGTGCTGCTGGTCGCCATCGGCGTGATCTACGTGAACGGGACGACACCGGAGCGGGAGTACACCGCCGACCTGGCCCGCGCCGGGTCGGTCCGCGAAGGCGACGACGTGCGGCTCGCGGGCATCCCGGTCGGGAAGGTGAAGAAACTCGACCTGATGCGCGACCGGGTGCGCATGAAGTTCACCGTGTCCGACGACGTCTTCGTCGGCGACCAGACCTCGCTGTCGGTGCGGATGCTGACCGTGGTCGGCGGCTACTACATCGCCCTCGACCCCGCCGGGACCAGCGAACTCGGGTCGGAGGTGATCCCGCAGAGCCGAGTCGTGTTGCCCTACAACCTGTCCCAGGCTTTCCAGGACGCGGTGCGCCCGGTCGAGAATGTCGACGGCGACACGCTGCGCCAGAACCTCGCGGTCCTCGCCTCCTCGATCGACGGCAGTCCGGACGCGCTGCGCGCCGCCGGGCGCGCCGCCCGCGACATCGTCACGATCATGGACAAGCAGAACTCCGACATCTCCCGCGCGCTCAATTTCGCCGACGAATACCTGACGGCGCTGAACGCGAGTTCGGACGTGCTGGTGAAACTGCTCGACCAACTGCACGTGCTGGAGGGCATCGTGCGCAACGACAAGACCGTCATCGCCGAAGCGCTCGTTGACGTCACCGCCGTCGTGCACGGTCTTGCCCCGCTCGGCCGCGCCTGGGACAGATCGTTGCACGAGCAAGCGCGACCGCTCGCCGACGCGATCCCGAAACTCGAGGAACTCGGCGGATACCTGGACACGCTGTTCGACTCGCTGCGCGCGATGAGCGACAAACTGCTGCCGCTGACCAAGGGCGGCAACGGATTCGCCGTCGACCAGTCCGCGGCGCGCGTCCCGGTCACCCGTATCTGCGTGCCGATCCCCGGCGGAGGTTGTTGATGCTGACCCGTATCCTCGGATCGCGCGGACTCATGTCCGCCGCGGTGATCGTGGTCTTCGCGCTCGTCGCGGTGATCGGATTCACCTTGGCCAGACCCGAACCCGACACCCGCACGTACTGCGCGGACATGCCGGACAGCATCGGCCTGTACAAGGGCAGCGCCGTCACGGTGCTCGGCATCGAGGTCGGCAAGGTCACCGAGATCGCGCCCGAGGGCAGTTCGGCCCGTGTGCGTTTCACCGTGCGCGAGGATCGCGCGCTGCCACTGGACGTCGGGGCCGTGACGGTGAGCGACACCATCATCGCCGACCGCGAACTCGAACTCGTCGGCGCCGAACCCGCCGACGGCCCCGGCTGGGATCCGGCCCAGTGCATCACCAAAACCCTGACGCCGCTGAGCTTCTCCCGCACCTTCAACGCCCTCGCCCAGTTGACCGACCAGATCAACGGCGCGCAGGATCCCGCCCAGCGCGACGCGCTCGGCTCGGGCCTGGAATCCCTGGACAAGGCGACCGCGGGATCCGGCGCGCAGCTCAACGCATTGATCGAGCAGCTCGGGCGCGCGCTCGCGTCGCCGAACGCCGCGATCGGCCATGTCGGCGCGCTGATCGACGCCATCGCCGAACTCGCGCACCGCGCGCGCGGCGGCTGGGGAAAGGTGGAGACCATCGTCACCGAACTTCCGCAGACCTTCTACGACATCGTCACCATCGCCTTCCCGCCGATCGTGAAGCTGGTCGGCGACCTGTCCGATGTGCTGCCGCAGCTCAACGATGTCGTCACGATGCTCGGCACCCCTGCCGTGCGCGCCGTCGGCTCCATCGAGAACCTGCCCCAACTGCTGGCCGCGGGCGTCGGCTCGCTCACCGAACTGCTCGGCCGGACGCCCGCCATCGCGGGCGGATTCGCCAGTGCCGTCGATCCCGCGACCGGGAAGGCGACCGTCGCGTACGCGCCGCCCGCGCTCGCGGTGCCCGAACAGCAGGCGAGCCAGGTGTGCGCGGCCCTGCAGACCATCACCGGGCAGCCGTGCCCGGCCGCGGCGGGCGGCGCGGTCGCCGTGCCCGCGCTGCCCGTGCTGCTCGGGGCGGTGAGCGCGCGATGAGCGCCGCACAGTCCTCCCGGTTGCGCAGACTCGGCGCGGCACTGCTGGTGGCCCTCGCCGTCTCGGTCGCCGGATGCGGTTTCCAACCCGCCGACATCACGGTGCCTGGTTCGGGTCCGGGCGGCCCGACCTATCCGCTGCGCATCGAATTCGCGAACGTGCTCAACCTGCCGACCGGAGCCAAGGTCATCGCGGGCGGCGTCCCGGTGGGACAGCTGACCGATGTGACCGTCGTCGATCCGGCGCCGGGGCGCGCGGGCTACGTGGTCGCCGATGTCGCGATCCTGAAGTCGGTGCGCCTGCCGCGCGGGACCACGGCCGAACTCCAGCAGGAGACCCCGCTCGGCGACATCCACATCGCCCTGGTCGAGCCGACCTCGGCGACCTCGGGCGACCTGGACGCGGGCGGGACCATCCCGTTGGCCGACACCGCGCAGTCGCCGGTGCTCGAGGACATCCTCGCCTCCCTCTCGGTGTTCGTCGGCAGCGGCGCGATCACCGACATCCAGGAGATCGTGCGCAAGATGAACGCCGTCATGCCGAAGGATCCGCGCGACACCGCGCGCATCGCGGGCACGCTCGGCGCCGACCTCACCGACCTGTCGCGCAACCTGGACTCGGTCGACTCGGTCCTCGACGGACTCGGCTCGACGGTGCAGCACGGCGTGCTCGACAACGGGCCGATCCTGGACGCGCTGCTGACGCCCTACGGCGTGCAGCACACCACCGACGCGATCAACGCCCAGATCGGTGTCATCCGGGTGCTGGCCGCGCTCGGGCCGGTCGCGCCCGCGGCCGCCTGGCTGGCCCCGCTGGTCGGGTCGCTGGACCGCACGGTCGTGGCCATCGTCCCGCTGCTGTTCGGGAGTCAGCCCTTCGACACCTCGTCGCCGTCGAATCTGAAGACGCTCGTCGACCTGCTGCAGAACAAGATCATTCCCTTCACCGAGCGCGGACCGCGACTCGACGTCACCGAGGTGGCCGTGGCGGGCGCGGCGATGCCGCCCTCGGAACAGACCACCCGCATCGTCGACACCCTGCGCATGATCGGAGTCGTCCGATGAACGTCCGCGCGATCACCTCGCTGGCGGCCATCGCCGCGGTACTGGTCATCGGCGTCGCCTACATGGGTCTCGGGGTGCTGCACCTGGATCCGCGTCGCTCCCACATCTCGGTGCGGATGTACCTGGAGAACTCCGGCGGACTCGGTCCCGGCGCGCCCGTGCTGCTCAGCGGCGTGCAGGTCGGCAAGACCCGCGAGGTGCGCAAGCAGGCGGGCGGCGTCGCGGTGGAACTCGAGATCGACGACCGGTACCGCATCCCGGTCGCGGGCGACATCAGGATCGAACAGCTGTCGGCGCTGGGCGAGCCCTACATCAGCTTCCGGCCCGACCGACCCGGCGGGCCCTACTTGGAGAACGGTCAGACCGTTTCCACCGATCGAGTCCACATGCCGATGACCATCACGGCATTGTCGACCCGCCTGGTGGAACTGTTGAAGCAGGTGAAGCCCGAGGTCATGACGAGTCTGATCGGCACCTTCGACCAGGCGCTGTCGGGCACCGACACCACCATGCAGACGCTGGAACGCTCGACCACACTGCTGGCCGCCACCCTGCTCAGCCGCACCGACCGGATCCGGCAGCTGTTCGACGACCTGCAGGCGCTCGGCGGCGACATCAGCTGGATGGGCCCCTCGCTGGCCGACGCGGGCCCGCTGTTCGGCGAATTCGGCGTCACCCTCAGCGATATCGTCCAGTCGAGTTCGGCGCTGGTCGAGGCACGGCCGGTGCCCTCCTACTTCACCGGCGACGGGCTCGTCCCGTTCCTCGGCGAGGTGGAGGCGCTGCTGAACAAGATCGGGCCGAGCCTGAGCAAGATCGCTCCGGCGCTCGGACCGGTCGTCGCCGAGGTCACCCGCGGCGGCCCCGCGCTCGATGTCAGTACGCTGATCGAACAGGCGCTCGGCGGCGTCGACCCCGACGGCACGCTACATTTCCGCGTCGGCGTCAAATAACCACGAAAGACCGGCACATCCCGGCGGAAGGAACGGACACCATGGGCACCGCGACCGACGAGAAGACCACCTCGGAGACGACGGACACCGACGATGCGGCGCGGGAGGCGTCCCCGCCCCCGGGCGCGCGCACCGTGTCGATACGGCTGTCGACGGTGGTGACCGGTGTGGTGATCGCGGCGCTGGTGATCTCCACCGTCGTCTTCGCCGTCCTGTACTTCTCGGCCGAGTCCACGCTGTCCGACCGCGACCAGGTCGCGGCCGACGACAAGCACGCCGAGGAGATCGCCTCCAGCTACGCCCTCGGCGCGTCGACCATCGACTACCGCGACGTCAACGCGTGGCTCGGGCGGCTGAAAACCGGTACGACACCGCAGCTCTCGGCCAAGTTCGACGCGACCGGCCCGCAGCTGGAGCAGATCCTGCTGCCCCTGCAATGGAACTCGACGGCCACGCCGCTCTCGGCGCAGGTGCTGTCCGAGTCGGGCGGGGTCTACAAGGTGAACGCCTACCTGAACGTGAACTCGACGAGCGCGCAGAACCCGGCGGGCGGCCAGACCACCGTCACCTATTCGCTGACCATCGACCGCAATGCGAACTGGCAGATCAGCGACGTCGGCGGCCTACAGAACGCGATCGGCGGCAAGTAGGTTCTTCGCGCGCGGGCGCAGGCGGTCGGTGTCGATGAAGTGCACGATGAGATCGCGCACGGTGTCGTCGGTCGGACGGGGCGCGTAGCCGAGTTCCCGGCGCGCCTTCGACCCGTCGACCACCGGCGGCAGCCGCAGCGCCTCTGTCGCGCCACGTGACAGTTCGTCGCGGCCGAGCAGGTCGCCGACGGGTTCGAGGACGCGGGTCACCCCGGACAGGACACCGACCGGGAAGCTCATGAGCGGTGGGCGCCTGCCGCACAGGCGGGCGGCCAGTGACAGGACGTGCACGAAATCGGTGGTGTGCCCGCTCAGCAGGTAGTTCTCGCCGCTGCGGCCGTGTTCGCCCGCCGCGATCAGGCCGAGTGCGATATCGCGCACGTCGACCATGTCGAAGTCGGAGCGCACGCCGACCGGCAGCCGTCCGCGCGCGGCCGAGAGCAGCATGTTGTTCAGTCGCGACGGCCCGTAGTCCTCGGGGCCGAAGATGCCGGTCGGGTTGCAGATCACCGCGTCGAGGCCGCGCTCGACTTCGGCGAGCACCTCGAGTTCGCCCAATGCCTTGGTGCGGTGGTAGGCGGGCAGTTCCGGGGCGAGGGAGCGGGGGCGCCGCTCGTCGGGCACGCCGCCCTGTCTCGGGTCGAACGCGGCCAGCGAACTGCACTGCACCAGGCGTCGCACGCCCGCGACCCTGGCGGCCTCGGCCACGGCGCGCGCGCCGGTGACGTTCACCGCGAAGGCCGCCTGCTCCTGTCGCTTGGACAGCGCGATCACCGCCGCCAGGTGGTAGACGACCTCCGCGCCGTCGAATACCGGCGCCATCGCCGCCGCGTCGAGGATGTCGACCTCGCTCCACGTCACCGTGTCCGCGTCGGGTCCGCGCCGCACGCGGTCGATCGCGACGACATCGTGTCCGGCGGCCACCAGGGCGCGGACCAAGTTGACTCCGACGAAGCCCGAGGCTCCCGTCACCACACACCGCACGCGGTCGACCCCTTTCGGAACAAGTACATGGACAGCGTTTCGGCCATCAGTCTAGACACATGTACATTCCGCCGCGGGGACTCCGGTCGACCTGCTTCGCGACCGTTTCGGCGGTGGACCCGCTACCCCCGAAGGCGCCCGCGGTGGCGACGCCGGAGATCGCCGCGCAGGAACACCAGGCCGACCATCAGCGCGAGGACATAGCCGCCACCGGTGACCACGATCGTGGCCGCCACCGAGGATTCGGCGACCGTGGCGAGGATGGAGGTGACCAGCGCGGCGATGGTGGCGAGTTGGACCACGACCGCGAGACTCAGCGACAGCACCGCCGAGTCGTAGCGCTGTTCGTGAGATGCGGTGGGAAGCAATGTTTTTCGTAGTTCCATGACCATGCTTTCGTCCGTGCGCGGATAGCGCACGCGGGCAGGGGGAAGCATCGCGGGTGGGATGCGGAACCCGAGGGGCAGGGAGCAGGCGGACCGACGGCCTCGATGGCGGCGGCTCGATCTCGCGGCGGCGACGATGCGGCGCGCGAAGGCCCTACGGACAGCCGCGCCAGGCGGCGGATGCGGCTCGGCGGATGCGGGTGGCCGTGATTCGCGCACCGCGGCCGATGCCGGATGCGCCACCGATCGGCTGGAACAGTGCGCCGCTCGTGCTTACGTCGTGCAGTGCCATGGCGCAATGGTAGTCACAGATAGGCACAATATGCCATTTGGAACCGGAACCGGCGTCCACACCGTGGAATCCTTGTACCCGAGCGGTTTTCGCGGCCGATGGCAGCTATTGTGGAGCGATCGGATCGGAGGTGGCACGACATGCCTACAGTGGCGACCGGCGGGTGGCACCGCCTTGCCGAGGCGGTGATCGGCAGGCGCAAGGAACTCGGGATGTCCACCCGCACGCATCTGGCCCGCGCCAGCGGATTGAGCTACCGGCTGCTCGGCATCGTCGAACACGGCGCGCGCCCGGTCTCCGACGGCACCCTCGCGATCCTCGAGCAAGCGCTGGGCTGGACGCCGGGCAGTGCGCGTCGCACGCTCACCGGCGGGGCGCCCGCACTCGGCGCGCAAGCGGTCATCGCGCCGCTCCCCCTCGCCGACGAGCGCGCCAACGGTCCGGCGTTGCGTGCGCTCGGCGAAGGATTCGAACTCGCCACCGCGCTCGCCGACGCGGGCTCGGCGGACCACGGTGCGCGCCTCGCCGAAATCCTCGGCACCATAGGCAGAACGCTGATTCCAGCCGCCCGCGACCACACCGCTCGGCGCGACACCGACAGCACCACCGAACGCGGCGCCACTCGAAACACAGCCGATGACCTCACATATCGTGACACCGCCGCCCGGGACACCACAGGCGCCGCTCCACGCGATACCACCGCTCAGCACGACGCCGCGCACCACACCACCGGCGACACCACTCGACGCGACACCACTCGACGCGACACCGACGACCGCGCCGCAGCGGACGCCGGGCGGTTCGATCGGCGGGGTACGGGTGAGCCGTTCCGTCGATCGGATCCGACCGTGCTGCGGATGGCGCTCGGCGAGTATCTGCGACATCGGCGAGAACAGCACGGGATGGACCATGCGACGGTCGATCGTCTGCTCGACTGTCCGCCGGAGTTCCTGTCCGGGCTCGAAGCCGGGCGCGCGGCCTTCGACGAACACCTGCTGCGCAGGCTGCTGCACGTCTACGGCGTGCGGAATCCCGATGTCGTCGAGGAATGCGTGCGGCTCGCGGGCGAGGCGGGGCAGTCGGGTTGGTGGACGCGCAACAACACCGCGCTGCCGCCGTGGTTTCGGGGCTACCTCGATCACGAACGCGCCGCCGACACCGTGCGTGTCTTCGAATCCGCTTCCGTCCCTGAGCTTCTGCAGACCGAGAGCTACGCGCGGGCGGTGCTGCGGATGTCGCGCGACGGCGACGTCGACCGCGGGGTCCGCGCGCGCCTGGAACGCCAACACATCCTGTTCCGCGCGCAGCCGACCCGGCTGTGGGCCATCATCGACGAAACCATCCTGCACCGGCTGCCCGGAACCCCCGACCTGCGGCGCGAACAGGTCGAACACCTGATCCTGATGGCGCGCAAACGCAATGTCACCCTGCAACTCGCGCCGAGTCGGGTGGCGGCGCGCAACTACTCGATCCCGTTCACACTCCTGCGTTTCGGCTCCCAGCGCGTGCGACGGCCCGACCTGGTGCGCATCGAGGATCTCACCAGCACCCTCTACATGGATACCGCGCGCGACGTCGAAGTGTATGCCGCCCTGTGGAGCAGACTCAGCGTCGCCGCCCTGCCGCCGCGCGACACCATCGACTCGCTGCGCCGCCTCGCCGACCGACTCGACGGCCACGCCGAACCGGCACACGGCACCGGACCACGGTGATCCGCACCTCCGCGCGCCCGCCGAGTCGGGGTCGCGCGGGGGTAGCGGAGAATGGGGGCATGGTTTCGGAATCGCGGCGCAGGATCGAGGTGGCGGCTGCGGGGTTGCTGGCCCGGCACGGATTCCACGGATTCGGGTTGAAGCGGTTGAGCGAGGCGGCGGGTTTGCCCTACGGATCGATCTACCATCACTTCCCCGGCGGCAAGGAGGAGATCGCGGTGGCCGCGATCACCGGGACCGGCGTGCTCGCGTGCCGGACGATCGCGGCCGCGCGGGGTGATGTCCTGGCCACGACCGCGGGCATGTTCGAGTTCATGTCGCACAAGCTCACGAATTCGGAGTGGAGCGAGGGGTGCCCGATCGGCACGCCCGCCCTCGACGGCGGTTCCGACGCGGAGACGGTCCGCCTGGCGTGTGCCGCCGCCTTCGAACAGATGGAAGGGGCCTACGCCGGTTTGCTGACCGAACTCGGGGTCACCGAAGCGCGGGCGCGCGACCTCGCCACCACGGTCGTCGCCGCCTACGAGGGCGCGACGCTGCTCGCCCGCGTCCGGCAGTCGGAGGCCCCGCTGCGCACGGTCGCCGACAGCATGGAGAACTTCATCCGGTCCGCGTTGCGGGAGGCCGATGCGGACGCGGACCGCGCCGACCCCCGGCCCGCCTAGATCCCGATCAGCGCACCGCGCGTCGATTGACCTACCTGCGGACAGCACCAGGTCTTCGACCGACCAGCCGCGACGAACTCGATCGGCCCCTCCCCCGGCGCGTCGAAGGAGGCCGACACAGACCACGTACCACGCCGGTACACGATCCGCGCAGCTCCCGAGCAGCGCACCGCGACGGACTCGACAAGATCTGCCTGCAACGCAAGCCACCCGACCGGTCAGCGCACCGCTACGAGTTTGATCGGGCCTTCCAGCAACGCGTCGATGGCGTCTTCCCACGGCACCGTGGCGGTGGTGACGAGCGAGGGGTCGAAGCGGCCCGCCGCGACGAGCTCGAGCACGAGGGGAATGGCGGGCCGGACGTGGGCGCGACCGGTGTGGAAGGTGCAGCACCGGGTGTACATGCCCAACAGGGGCAACGCGACATCGTTGAGTTGCACGCTGACACTCGTGCACCAGCCGTCCACGGCGGTGGCCTCGATGGCCGCGCGCAGGGCCTTGGCGCCGCCGTCCGCCTCGACGGTGATCGGGAACCGTCCGACCCGAGCGTTCGCTTCGCCTTCGATCGCCTCGGCGCCCATGGCGGCGGCGATACCCAGCCGTTCCGGCGAATCATCCAGGTAGACAACCCGATCCGAGCCGAGCGCGACGGCGAGACCGGCCGCGTACAGTCCGATGGATCGCGCACCGGAACCGCCGACGACCAGTACCTCGGCGCCGGGCCGCGCGGCGAGCTGCGGACCGACCGCACGATAGGCATCCGGAATATTGTCACTGGCGCTGGCGACCGCCGCAGGCGCGACACCGGCGGGCAGCGGCACGAGCATGGCGTCGGCGTGCGGGATCAGCGCCAGATCGGCCCACAGCCCACCCCAGTGGAGTCCGCCCATCGGGCCGAGTCCGAAGGTGGACATCATCGGGTGGCTCGCGCAGTTCCCGGTGCGTCCTTGACGACACGGCGCGCATTCCCCGCACGAGATCTGGAACGGCACCACAACCAGGTCGCCGACCGCGACGGTGCGCACCTGCTCCCCGATGGACACGACCTCGACCACGCCTTCGTGACCGAACGGGTACGGACCGGCCAGCGGGAACGCTCCGCGCAGCACGGCGGGGTCGATATCGCAGGTGGCGAGCGCGACCGGCCGCACCAGAGCTTGGTCGGGGCCGGTGAGCGTTGGTTCGTCGACCTTGTCCCATTCGAGGGAGCCGGGACCGTTGAGCATGAGTCGCTTCATATCGCCAAGTCTCGCTAGAACGATCTTTCTAGTCAAGCCTGCCTAGCATCGAAGAATGAGAATCGCCGCCGCACAAGCCCGCCCGGTCTGGCTCGACCCGACCGCGGGGACCGCGACCGTCGTGGACTGGCTCACCCGGGCCGCCGCGGCCGACGTCGACCTGGTCGCGTTCCCCGAGACCTTCCTGTCCGGCTATCCCGTCTGGTTGGCCCGCACCGGCGGCGCGCGCTTCGACAACCCGGACCAGAAGGCCGCCTACGCCTACTACCTCGACGCCGCCGTCACCCTCGACGGACCACACCTGGCCACCATCCGCGCGGCCGTCGCCGACCTTGGCGTCTTCTGCTATCTCGGCATCACCGAACGCGTGCGCGGCACCGTGTACTGCACGCTCGTCGCCATCGACCCGACGCGCGGCCTGGTCGGCGCGCACCGCAAACTGGTGCCGACCCACGAGGAGCGACTGGTGTGGGGCATGGGCGACGGCAACGGCCTGCGCACCCACCCGGTGGGCGAATTCCGCGCGAGCGGGCTCTCGTGCTGGGAGAACTGGATGCCGCAGGCCCGCCACGCCCTCTACGCCGACGGCGCCACCCTGCACGTCTCGACCTGGCCCGGCTCGGTCCGCAACACCCGCGACATCACCCGGTTCATCGCGATGGAAGGTCGCCTCTACGCACTGGCCGTCGGCGCCGTCCTCGACTACGCCGACCTACCCGCCGACTTCCACTGCGTGACGCCCTGCTCGCGGTCGGCAAACCCAGCGGCTACGACGGCGGCTCCGCCATCGCGGCCCCCGACGGCACGTGGATCGTCGAGCCCGTCGTCGGCGAGGAACGACTCGTCATCGCCGACATCGACCCGGCCGTGGTCGCCGGGCAGCGCCAGAACTTCGACCCCACCGGCCACTACTCCCGCCCCGACGTCTTCTCCGTCACCGTCGACCGAACCCGCCGCACCGCGACGACCTTCTTGGACGAATAACCCAGCCGGGTAAGTGTTCTCGCAGCAACCAGAGCGGTGCCGGATCCGTCACGGACACATCTACCCGACTACAGCGAGTTCGAGTACTGGGACCTGTAGCACCCCTCCCACCGGGCACCGAGCCGATTGACAAACCGCACCTTCGCGAGACAAGGTGGTCGCGTCCGCCGATCGGCGGTTACTGCACGAACGGGGGGGTTCATCGATCATGCCTATTCCGGATCGACCGGTGCGGTGCGCATCGGCGATCGGCGACCATCGCGAGGTACGGTGACGGCGGGCGGGTTCTACAACCATTACGACGACCCGGACGAGTACTGGGACGAGGAACCTCTTCGGCCGCTACCGAAAGCCTCCCCCGCCGCGCCTCGTCATCACCTGCCTGCGCAGGCTCCCTCGCCGGTCGCCCGTCCTGGCTCGTTCGGCCTATCGGAGCCACTTGCACCGAGTTCCGCGCCTCCCAACCGGGGATCTGCCGCGCCACGACCATCGGCGTCGATCGAATCGCCGAACGGGACGACGATTTTCGACAGCCTCATGGGCGACCTGACCACACTGCAACACCGAATCCTCGATCAGGCCGCCGAATACGAGTGGATCGATGAGATCAGCCGCTCGATGGAACGTGTGGGACAAGACCCGAGCGGCGCGGTGCACACCGCTCTGGATCGGCGCAACTTTCCGACGAAATTCGTGGTCGCGCGTGATTGGCAGGCGCGACTGGGCGAACGTCGCCTCGATGCCGCCATCATGGAGGCGGTCGGGATCGCTTTCGCGGACGGCTGGCGCAAGGCCACCGAAGAGGTGAAGAATGCTGTGCAGCGCGGTGAGCGGCGCCGAGTTCCCGCCACGACGAGTGAAATAGGCACCGCTGCGCTCCCCGGGCGAGATGTGGGTGATCTGATCGAGGACATACTTTCGATGACATCGGCCGCTGCCGTGCCGGCTGGTTCGACCGATTCGGGCGTGGCATCGGGTCACGACGCATTCGTATGGTTCGAATTCTCCGACTACGGACTCTCGGCTTGCGGAATCGATCAGAGCTGGGCACTACGGCATCCGGCGAGTCAGATCACGACGAATATCAACAACCGGTTGATCGCAGACAGAGATCGCTTCGCTGCGGAGAGCAGAACGAAACCGAGGACCAGCGATCTGTTGGCAGCCACCGAGCAGTTGGTCGGATTGCTTCAGGACAAAAATCGGATGAGGGGGCGTTGATGGCGCCGACAGCGCAGCAGATATCAGTGGCACTCGGCGCCCTGCGGTCACAGGCCACGGGTTGGGCGGACAGGTCCACAGAGACGGGCAAGTTGGCGACCGAGGTATCGGACTACAGATACACCGAGCGAGAGGCCGGGCTCTTCCGCGGCTTCATAGACGAGTACGACCAGATCATAGACCTGCTGCAGAGCCGACTGAAGGAGGGGGCGACGGCGATGGGCGAGATAGCGGGAACCCTGAATACGGTCGCCCAGGTCTACGAGCAGGAGGATCTCGCTCGGGAACACGAGATCCGCAACCTGTACTGACTCGAAGGAAATTCCATGGAACTATCCGTCGCACAGATGCAACAAATAGCCGAGGATCTCGTCGACAAGGTCGGGGAACTGTCGGGAATGCCGGACAAGATTCAGGTCGCATTCAACGACGCGGCAAAAATGCCCTACGTGCGCTACGTTCTGCGTATCGACGACGAAATAATGGAGCTGGGCAAGAAGTTCGCGAACGCCGTGCGCGAGTTGTGGAACAAGTTCGTCGAGTCCTTGAAGGGCATCGCGGCGCCCGCGTTCTTCATCAGTACCTCTTACGACTGGCTCGATGTCGCTGGACAAGCGAACAAGATGGCCGGCGGGCTGGAAGACACAGCCGTGAAGGTCGACGGATACTGGCAGGGCGCTGCGGCGAAGGCATATGCCGATGCCATTACCCCACAGAAGACCGCCGTAGCACGAATCGGCACGGTCGCGAACGCATGCCGGACCGCGATGCTCACCATCGGTGGCGCCGGAGTCGCATTCTATGCGTCGTTGTTGGGAGTGGTGCTGTCCCTCGTCATCGAGGCGACGATGGAGGTCGCCGCGGCGGGATCCGGAATCGGTGCGATTCCGGCAGGTGTCGCAGGCCTGGTCACCACCGCGAAGTTCGCGACAATGGTGGTCACCGCCATCACCGGAATGGTCGCGATCCTCAATTCGGAAATTACTCAGGCGCAGGCTCTTCAGGTCGAGTTGGACAATCCTCAGGGATTCCCTTCCGGCCATTGGCCCACATCGAATTCGGGGGGTTACAGCGATGCGACTGTTACTGACGCAGACGCGGACTGGTCGGTGAAGACGGCCTGATGACTGCTGACTCGCGTGGTGATGCGGCGGCGGTGCGCCGTCTCACTCGGATCAGGATCGGGGCGGCGACGGCGTGTTCGCTGCTCATGTTGGCGATTTCATTTGGTCTCGCTCTGTTGCTGCGCGAGGCCGATTCACCCACCGCCGCCGACGCCGCGGCGATATGGGTTCCCGTCGTCTCCGCGCTGATCTTCCTCGGCGTCGGCGTGCTGCTGTTTCGCGGGCGTGCGGGCAGGGTCGCGACTCGTGTCGCCGAGATGGTGCTGTGGGTCGACTTCACGGCGCTGGCCGTGGGGGCGGTCGCGCTGCTCGCGATCGGGAAGATATCGGCGGTGCTCTGGTTGACGGCACTCGCCTTCGGATTCGATCTCGCGGTGCAGTTGCGGTTCTCGCGCCGCGACGGTGCCCCGTCGCCTCGGGGCCGTGTCGAGCATCGGCGTCTCTGAGCGGCGTCGAGCCATTCGAGGTTCTCGACCGACGGCGCCTGCCACAGGTCGAACTTCCTCGACGAATGACCCAGCCGGATAGGGGTTCTCGCGGCAACCCGAAAGTCCGGTCGGCGGCGCGGTCCGTCTACGTTTCCGCGGCGAGACCCGCGCCGACCGGCGCGACGCCTTGACGGGCGCGCAGGAGTTTCAGGGTTTGTTCGACCAGGTCATCGATGTCGGCGCCGGTGGTGTCGATGATCAGGTCGGGGGCGACCGGCGGTTCGTAGGGTGCGTCGATGCCGGTCATGCCCTTCAGTTCGCCCGCGCGCGCTCTCGCGTAGAGCCCCTTGGGATCTCGGCGTTCGCATTCGGCCAGCGGGGTGGCGACGTAGACCTCGAGGAAGAGCAGGTCGGCGGCGGCGTGGAGTTCGCGGGCGATGGCGCGGTCGGATTCCAGCGGAGAGACCAGCGATGCGATCGAGATTACGCCCGCGTCGGCGAACAGGCGGGCGAGATGACCGACCCGCCGGATGTTCTCGGCCCGGTCGCCCGGCGAGAAACCGAGATCGTCGGACAGGCCGTGCCGGATATTGTCGCCGTCGAGCAGGTAGGCCGACTGCCCCGATTCGACGAGCACGCGCTCCAGCGCGACCGCAACGGTCGACTTCCCGGAGGCGGGCAGACCGGTGAACCACAGTGTGGCGCCGCGCTGTCCGGTGACCGCCCAGCGATGGTTGCGTTCCAGCGAGGACCGATGCCACTTGACATTGCGGCGAATCGGGTTGCCCGGCTGGACCTCTCGCGCTTCGATGATCGTGCCCGCGGCGACCGTGTCGTTGGAGCTCTCGTCGATGAGGACGAACGCGCCCGCGTCCTTGTTCTCGGAGTACCGGTCGGCGATCACCACCGAACTGGTGCGCAACGTGACCGAGCCGATGTCGTTGAGCGCCAACTCCGTCGGGCTGTCGTGCTCGTCGAGGGTCTCCGGGTCGAGCCGGGTGTGCAGCGCCTGCACGGTGGCGCGCACGGTGGAGGTGGTGTGTTTGAGCGAGAGCCTGCTGCCCGCGCGCAACGGGGTCGAACCGAGCCAGCACACGATCGCGTCGAGTTCGCGGGCCCGAACCGGTTGCGGCGCATCGGGATCGCCGCTGATCAGCACCGCACCGCGGCCGACGTCGATATTGTCGGCGAGTTCCAGCGACACCGAAAGCGGTGCGACCGCGACGGTTCGGTTGTCGTCGAGGGTGTCCACCGCGGTCACCACGGTCTGCGCGCCCGAGGGCAGCACGGTGACGCTGTCCCCAACGGCGACGGTGCCCGCGGAGAGCCTGCCGGTGTAGCGGCGGCGCTCCCCCTGCGCGGGGCGCGAGACCCACTGCACGGGCAGCCGGAGCTGGCGGTGATCGGCGTGCGGGGCGACGAGTTCGATCGATTCGAGGTATTCGAGCAAGGTCGGCCCGGTGTACCAGGGGGTGTTCGGCGAGCGGTGCACCACGTTGTCGCCGTCCTTGGCGGCGATCGGGATGACCCGCACCTCGGCGGCGTCGAGCCGGTCGGTGACCCGGTGGATCTGTTCGCTGACCTCGGCGTAGCGGTCGTGGTCGTAGCCGGTGAGGTCGATCTTGTTGACCGCAGCCACCAGGTGTTTGATGCCGAGCAGTGACGCGATGCGGGCGTGGCGACGGGTCTGGCGCAGCACACCCGCGGTGGCGTCGACGACCAGCACCGCGACGTGCGCGGTGGACGCACCGGTGAACATGTTGCGGGTGTAGTGCTCGTGTCCCGGCGTGTCGGCGAGGATGTAGCTGCGGGTGTCGGTGGAGAAGAACCGGTAGGCGACATCGATGGTGATGCCCTGTTCGCGTTCGGCGCGCAGCCCGTCCGAGAGCGCGGCCAGATCGGGGACGCCGTCCGGGCCGACCACCGCTTCCAGATGGTCGGTCGGCAGACTGTCGGTGTCGTAGAGCAGCCTGCCGATGAGCGTGCTCTTCCCGTCGTCCACCGATCCGGCGGTGGCGAGCCGAAGCAGTTGTCTCGGTGCGTATTCGGTCATCAGAAGTACCCCTCCCGCTTGCGGTCCTCCATCGCGGCGGCGGAGGTGCGATCGTCGGCGCGGGTCTCGCCGCGCTCGGAGACCGTCGACGCGCCGATCTCGGCGATCACGGCGGCGATGTCGGCGGCCTCGGAACGCACCGCGCCGGTGATCGTGAGGTCGCCGACGGTGCGGTAGCGGACCCGCTGCACCGAGACCGGCTCGCCCGCGCCCGGCGTGGTGAATCGCGAAGTGGCCAAAAGCAATCCGTCGCGTTCGAAGACCTCGCGCTCGTGCGCGAAGTAGATCGGCGGGAGCTCGAGGCCCTCCAACTGGATGTAGCGCCAGATGTCGAGTTCGGTCCAGTTGCTGAGCGGGAACACCCGCACCTGCTCGCCGGGCCGGATCCGGCCGTTGTACAGCGACCACGGTTCCGGGCGTTGTGCGCGCGGGTCCCACTGGCCGAATTCGTCGCGGAAGCTCAGCACCCGTTCCTTGGCCCGCGCGCGTTCCTCGTCGCGGCGCGCGCCGCCGAAGGCCGCGTCGAATCCGCCGTCCTCCAGCGCGTCGAGCAGGGTGCGGATCTGGAGCCGGTTGCGAGAACCGTTGGGGCCGCCCACTTCCTTGACGCGACCACGGTCGATGGATTCCTGGACCGATGCGACGACGAGCCGATGCCCGGCCCGCTCGATCCGGCGGTCGCGGAAGGCGATGACCTCGTCGAAGTTGTGTCCGGTGTCGACGTGCAGCACCGGGAACGGCAGCGGCGCCGGCCGAAACGCTTTCTCCGCCAGGCGAAGCAGCACGATCGAGTCCTTGCCAGCGGAGAACAGCAGCACCGGCCGTTCCAGCTCGGACACGACTTCCCGGATGATGTGCACCGATTCGGCTTCCAGGATGCGCAGTTCGTCGACCCGCGCGTGGTCGCGTCTGGTTTCCAGTGTCGTTGTCACAGTGGGATCCCCTGTTCCGCCGCGTCGATGAGGAATCGCTCGACCCAGGTGTTGGAGCGCACGTCGGCCTGGCGTTCGAGGACCGGCGCGGGCGCGACCGATGGATCGAGTCCGAGTTCGAGCAGCACCTTGCCGACCGCCGCGGTCGAATCCGCTGCCAGGTCGCGGTAATTCACCTCGAGCGGCGTGATGGACTCGGCCGCGAACCATTCGCGCCAGCGCGCGTCCTGTTCCTTCAGGATGCGCAGCAGATGCGCGATACCGAGCACGTGGTAGCGGGCGGTGTCACCGGAGCCGCGGGCCGCGGGCGCGCGCCAGACCCTGGTCTGCACCGCCCGCCAGAACGAGACGGCCTGGTGGACCTTGTCCGGGCGGTGCACGTGGACGAACAGCGGTTCCTCACCGAGTACGTCGACGATCGCCGCGCGCAGGCCCGTGCCGCTGCGTTCGGGCAGACCCGCGGCGCGGTCGAGCAGCAGCGGTGTCTGGTTCCACATGAGTTTGCCGCCCCAGATCCCGTTGGAGCTGCGGCCTTCTCGCCGGATCCGGTCGCGCCACTGCTCGGCGGTCTCGGTACTCGGCTCCCCCGCGCGCAGCGGCGCGAGCAGTTCGAGGACCGACTCGTCCTCGACGCCCGCGAACCACTGCCGCGGCTGCGGCGCCAGACTCGTCTCCGGCAGGTATTGGAAGAATTCGTGCGGTTCGCCCGCGATTCCGGTCGCGCGCAGCGACTCGACCAGAAGTGTGCTGCCACTGCGTTGGGAAGCGAGGACGAGATAGGAGCGCGGCCGATCGGACATGGCCGAAGAATAACAGGATTCGCGGCCGCGCACTTTTCAGCGAATTCGAATCACGGTGACGAAAAATATTGACTTTTCCGTGATCCGCCATTCTTCGAATATCACGACGAGCTGTCCGCGACGCCGCGATGTTCGCTCAACGCCTTGCGCGACGGCAATTCCAGGCCCTTGATCAAGGCGTAGGTCTGGGTGTATCGCTCGGAGATCCTGGTACCGACGAACTCCGACGGGATCACGTCGCCGGTGCGTTCGCGCCACTCGTGCAGGCGCAGCGCCAACCCCTCGGCGACCTCGAGATACCGGGGGTCGCCGTGTAGGTTGTGCGTCTCCCCTGGATCGCGGACCAGGTCGTACAGTTCGGATGCCGGACGTTCGCCAGACACCTGATCGGCCACCGCGCGACCGGACGGACTGTCCTCGATGTCCCATGGCAGCTCCAGGATCGGGCGCCGCGCGTAGTTCTCGATGTAGCTGAACTCCTTGGTCCTGATGGCCCGGATGGGGTCGAAGGCGTCGTGATAGGTCTTCTCGGTGAACACCTCCGTGCGGGCGGGGTCGGCGGCGCGGTCGGTGACCAGTTGGGCGGCGTGCGAGATGCCCTGCACATCCTCGGGCACCTCGACGCCGAGCAGTTCGAGCAGGGTCGGCACCAGGTCGACGCCGCTGAACAGCTCGTCGTAGACCAGCGGCGCGACGCCGAGGCCGGTGGGCGGACGGATGATCACGGTGATGCCGGTGCCGGGTTCGTAGAGTGTGGATTTGGCGCGCGGGAAGGCGGGCCCGTGATCGGTGAGGAACACCACCCACGTGCTCTCGTCGAGCCCGTTGTCGGCGAGCGCGTCAAGGATCTCGCCGAGCGCGGCGTCGGCGACCTCGATCGAGCCGTGGAATTCCGCCAGGTCCGCGCGGACTTCCGGGGTATCGGGCAGGTAGTCGGGCACCTCGATGGACGCCGCGTCGGCGGGCCGGTACCGATCGGCCGGATAGGGGCGGTGGGTCTCGAAGAATCCGGCGGTGAGCAGGAACGGTTTCGCTGGCGCGTCCGAGAGCCAGGTGCGCACCCTGTCCACGACGTACTCGCAGTAGGAGTTGGTGACGTCGTACTCGTCGAAACCGAGCCGCCGCGGGAACGAGGACTCGTGCTGCATGCCGAACAGCGCGGTGTGCCAGCCTGTTCGCGAGAGGATTGCCGGCAGCGTCGAAACCTCCGGCCGATACTCCCAGCCGTGGTGGGCCAGCCCGACGAGGCCGTTGCTGTGCGGGTACCGGCCGGTGAACAGCGACCCGCGCGACGGCGAGCACAGCGGGGCCGTTGCGTGTGCGCGGGTGCACAGCACGCCCTCGGCGGCCAGCGCGTCGGCGCGCGGACTGCGCACCGAATCGTGACCGTAGACTCCGAGATGCCGACCGAGGTCGTGCCAATGGACGATAACGACGTTTTCCGCGGAACGTTCGGTCATCGATACTCCCAGCCCATGTTGTTCGTGGATCGCGCGTGATCACGGTCGAACCGCGCGCCATAATCGGGTATGCGCAATAACTGCTGCACCCCCAGTCAAGTTACACGGCCGGAATCGGAAGTGAAACGCACGGCGGCCGCCGCGACGAACGCCGCGCCGGATTCGATATCGCCGGAAATGGTGTCACTGGCGGGCGGCGAATTTCTCATGGGCAGCGCGGACCCGGATATCTACCCGCTCGACGGCGAGGGGCCGGTGCGGCGCGAGACGGTGGCGCCGTTCGCGATCGCCGCGACCACGGTGACCGTCGCGCAGTTCGACGCCTTCGTCGCCGCCACCGGCTACGTCACCGACGCCGAACGCTTCGGCGACTCGCTGGTATTCGAGGCAGCGCTGCCCGAGCACGATCGCGAGCATCCGCGTATCGCGGATACGCCGTGGTGGGCGGTGGTCGGCGGCGCGGACTGGCGGCATCCGGCGGGTCCGCGCGCCGAGATCGACGCGCGGCGCGATCTCGCCGACCATCCGGTAGTGCACGTCTCGCTCGCGGACGCGCGGGAGTACTGCGCGTGGAGCGGCACGGCGATACCCACCGAGGCGCAGTGGGAGTTCGCGTGCCGGGGCGGGCTGAGCGGGCAGCCCTATCCGTGGGGCTCGCAGCGCGATCCAGGCGGCGCGGCCATGATGAACATCTGGCGCGGCGAATTCCCCGGTTCGTCGAGTACGCCCGCAGGCGCCACCTTCACCGCGCCCGTGCACGACTACGCCCCCAACGGTTTCGGGCTGTTCCACACCACCGGCAATGTCTGGGAATGGACCACCGGGGAATTCGATCCGCGCCGCGGCGACCGGCGCGGCGTGATTCGCGGCGGATCGCATATGTGTCACGAAAGTTACTGCCGCCGCTACCGCACCTCGGCGCGCTCGGGCGCGAGCGCGGACACCTCGAGCGGCCACATCGGATTCCGGATCGTCGGCGCGGCGTTCTGAGCGCACGGTTCACCCGCTGTTCACCGGCCGCGCCCGAATCCTTTGCCCGGCAGCATCGCAGCCGTCGCCCGCGCGCGCGTCGTACGGAAAGCGTTGGCGCGGTGCGAGACAACACCGAGCGGCCGGTCGGGGCGCCGCGCACCGCATGCCGGAAACCGGCACAACCGTACCCGAAAGCGGCCGGAGCGGATATCGTCGCAGGTCCGAGACTTGTTGCGGCACCGAGTAGCACGGGTTGCCGAAGAATCGCGCGACCGTAGCCGCGCTCGCGTCGCGCAGTCGGAAGGCGGGCGCGCGTGGCATCGGCGCGGGCGATACAGTACGGCGGTGACCGAGCACCGATTGCCCATCGGCGGGGAGCGCTCGCAGGACTTCGGAGTACCCTCTTCGCTGGATCTGCGCTCCGCCGACTGGTCGAGTTCCGATGAGACACTCGCCTGGCTTTTCCACCGCGTCGAGGCGTACGCGATGGACGCGCGCGACTGGTACGCGAAGGACAAACGCGTCAAGCAGCGCACCAGCCTAGCGCTCACCGCGACCATGATCGTGCTCGGTCTCGTCGGAATCCTGGTGCCGCTCGCAACCACCGCAGGCCTCGACACCCTCAACCCGAGCTGGGGGTATGTCCTGCTGGCCTGCGCCGTCGGGTGCGCGGCGATCGACCGGTTCTTCGGTGTCTCCACCGCGTGGACGCGCGATACGCGCTGCGTTCAGTCGATCAACGCGATGATGTGCGATTTCCAGCTCGAATGGGCGTCGGTGTCACGGGCCTCGGCCAACTCCAACGGCGAAATCGACCGCCGCATGGGACTTCTCAGGGAGTTCTCGCACCGGGTCAACGAGGTGATCGCGCGCGAGACCATCGCGTGGACCACCCAGTTCCCGCACGCGGGCGAGATACGGGGCGGTCGGCGGTAGCGCGCCGAAGCTACCGCGGGTAGGGGCCCGAAACGAGCGGGCCGCGGGCTCAGTCCCGCCCGAGCGCGTGGGCGAGCTCGGACTTCGACATCTTGGAGCGGCCGTCGATATCGCGCTTCTTGGCCTCGTTGTACAGCTGGTCGCGGGTCGGCCCCTTCGGCCTACGCGTGCCCGAACGCTGACCGCCGCGCTGCTGCGGCGACTTGTCCTCGACCGAGGTGCGGCTCGCCGTCCGGGTCTGACCGGCCTGCGCGCGGTTCTTGTTCACCGTCCGCGCGGCGATCTCCTTCGCCCGCTTTTCCGAGGTGCCGCGATCCTCGGCGGAATCCCTGATGTGCTCGTACTGCCGTTCCTGTTTGTCCGTCCATTCCTTCGGCATGTCGATCACCTCCTCTGGTCGGCAGGTACCCCGATCCCGCGATCGAAACCAGCGGGCGCTACCCGTTCTATCGGCTCGAAGCAGGTCGCGGACCCTGGAAAGGGTTGGGGAAGTGCGCGGCGGGCCGGTGCGCGACGGGGCGGGCGGGCCTGCGGATTCGTCGCGTCCAGGCCGGGACGACTTCGCCGCGTCCGACGCCCGCCAGCAGCACGTGCGCCGCGCCGAGCAGGATCATGGCGGCCGCGGCGACCATGGCCAGTGCCGTCACCGAGTCCAACGGCAGCAACAGCAGCAGGACCCCGGCGAACAGCACGGCGAGCCCGACCAGTTCGTGTCGCAGCGGACGGGCCAGTTCGTCGTCCCACACCGCGACATTGGCCAGGCCGATACCCGTTGTCGCCCAACCGATCCCGAGCCACATCGAGAGCATCGGCACCGAATTGCCGCCGCTCACGCACATGAGCGCGAAGCCTGCCGAGATCAGGCCGCACACCACGAGCAGCACCCGCAGCGGCGTCGCGAAACGCGCGCCTGCGGCGAGGAATATCTGCGCGCCCGCACCGAGGGCGAGTACGAGTCCGAACAGCAGCTCGAGGGTCGCTACCGACCGGCCCGGCCACACCGCGACCGGCAACGCCAGTGCGGCCCAAGCGATACCGAGCACAACGAGCGCTTCGCGACCACGGTGGACTCGCGAATCCGGGTCGTCGGCGCGCGCGAACAGTGGCGCGGCAGTGCGGGGCGAAGGGGAGAACGGCCGACCCGTCGCTGCGGGACGGCGAGCATGTGTCGTCATGCGGCACGGATGCCCATTCACCGCCGATCGACACCGTCGATCCGACCACAGTGTTTCCGTTGGATCGGGACGGCCCGCCGAAGCGGCACCGAGCGGTGTCGTCGATCGAATCCGCGGCGCGGATCCTCGATGTCGGAGCACCTCGGTAATCCAGCGCGGGTGATCCGCGTGCCCGCCCGCGAGATCCGGCGGGGCTCACTCACCCTGTTCGCCGACCTCGCGGTAGATGCGCAGCGCCGCCGCGAGCTTGCCCGCGAGACCTTCCAGCGGGGCGGGCCGCAAGGTCTTGCCGAAGGCCGCGGCGTCGAGCAGCGCGCGGCGCACATCCTCCACCTGCGCTCTGGCGAAGTCGATGCGGTCGGGGTCGGACATGAACCGAGACCATACCCGCAATCGAACAGACGTTCTATCCGAACCTCCGTCGCGTCGCGATGTCGCGATATCCACGGCCGCTCCGGAGCATTACTCTGTCAGCGCATGGGAGTTCGTGACGAAGTCTTACGCGCCGCACTCGACTGCTTCACCACCGAGGGCTACGAGCGCACGACGATAGCCAGGATCCGGGAGCGCAGCGGCGTGTCCAACGGCGCGCTGTTCCACCACTTCCCCACCAAGGAGGCGATCGCGGGCGCGCTCTACGTGGAGTCCATCCGGTCGATCCAGGACGGCTATCGGCGCGTGCTCGAGCGCGGGCCGAGTACGCCGCGCGAGGCCATCGGGGGCGTCATCGAGCAGCATCTTTCGTGGGTCGAGCGCAATCCCGCGCGCGCCCGTTTCCTCTACGCGCAGGGCCGACTCGACTGGTCAACCGCCGCGGGCGACGAGTTGCGGGCGATGAACACCGAGGTGGGCGGGGCGTACCGGGAGTTTCTGACGCCGTTCGTCGAACGCGGTACGGTCCGCGAACTGCCCATGACGGTGCTGGTCGCCGTGATCACCGGGCCCGCGCACGCCGTGGCGCAGCAGTGGCTGGCCGGTCAGATTCCGGGGTCGGCGACGGCCTATCTGGACGAACTGGTGGACGCCGCCGTCGCGGCCGTCGCCGTCGACCCGGGCCCGCGCAGGTCGACGCCCGCGCGGCCGGTCAGCGGTCGCGTCCGCATCCAACTGCTCGACGAGGCAGGCGCGGTGCTCGCCGATGGCGAGGCCGTCACGCCCCTGTACGGGCACTGAATCGGCCTACCGACTAAAACTCCGGAGTGTTACTCTGCCGAGGTCACCCGAAGCCCGGCTTCCAGGAGTTCCGATGATCACCGCGACCACCCCGTTCGAGCTGTCCGCCGAACACCGCGCCATCCAGGCTGCGGCCCGCGACCTCGCGGCCGAATTCGCCCCGCGCGCCGCCGAGATCCGCGGCCACCTGATCGACCACGGCGAAATGCATCCCGGGCTGTGGGAGCGGTTTCGCGCCAACGGCTGGGCGGGTCTGCTGATCCCGAGCGAACACGGCGGAGCCGAAGGCGGCTTGCTCGGCGCCGCGCTGGTGCTCGAAGCCTTCGCCGAGCGCGGCATCGTGCTGTGGATGCCGGTGCTGTCCACCGCCGTCGCGTACGCGATCGACCGCGTCGGCCCCGACCGGGCCCGCGAGCACTGGCTGCCCAGGATCGCCGCGGGCGCGAGCCACCTCGCCATGGCGGCCACCGAACCGGACACCGGACACAACGTCTTCGGCACCGGCACCGAAATCCGCCGCGTCGGTGCGGATTTCGTGGTGAACGGACTCAAGCGGATCACCTCGGGACTCGATGTCGCCGAACGCGTCCTCGTGCTCGGACGCACCCCGGGCGACGGACCCGCCGCCGGCTTCACCACGCTGCTCGTCGACCCGCGCGCACCGGGCGCCACCATCACCGAGATCCCCATGGGCTACCGCGAGGGCGTCCGGCAGTTCCAGCTGGAATTCGACGATGTGGCGGTGCCGGGCACCGACCTCGTCGGCGCGGAAGGCGCTGGACTGTTCACGCTGTGGCCGTTCGCGGGCGTGGAACGCGTGCTCACGGCCGCGATCTGCACGGGCACCGCCACCTACTGCATCGACCGCGGTGTGGCGCGCGCCAAGGAGCGCGTCATCTCCCGGAGCAAGCCGATCAGCGCGAACCAGGCGATCTCCCACCCGCTCGCCCACCTGCACGCCCGCGCGTGCGCCGTCCGACTGCTACTGCACCGTGCCGCGGCGACCGTCGACGCCGACGGCTCACCGCAGGCGATCGCCGCCGAAGCGAACGCCGTCAAACTCCTCGCCTCGGAACTCTCCTTCGACGCCGCCGACCACGCCATGCGGGTCTTCGGCGCGGACGCCTGGGACGAGCGCGAGGGCTGGCTCGACCTCTACCTCGACACGCGCCTGTCCAGGTCGGGGCCGGTCAGCAACGAATTCGCGCTCAACCACCTGGCCGAACACGTGCTCGGCCTGCCATCCCGGTAGCCCGGCTCAGTACTTGAGGGCGCCCGAATCGACGGCGATCTGATTGCCGGTGGTCGACCCCGAACCCGGGCCCGCGAGCCACGCCACGATGTCGGCGACCTCTTCGGGCGGCATGAAACCGCCGCGGCCGTCGGCGCCGTCCGACGTGGCGGGACGGTAGGGCACCGGCGGGAAGCTGTGCAGGAACGACGGGTATTCGGCGAAGAGTTTCATCATCGCGTCGGGATCGATCATGGGGGTGTCGACCGAGTACGGGTGGATGGAGTTGACCCGGATGCCGTACTCCCCCACTTCGAGCGCGAGCGAGTTGGTGAGGCCGACGAGTCCGTGTTTGGAGGCCGCGTAGTGGCCGTTGCCCGGCGTGGCCTTCAGACCGGCCGAGGAGCTGACGATCACGATCGACCCGCCGTTGCCCGCCTCGATCATGGCGGGCACGGCGGCGCGAACCGTGCGCCAGGTGCCGTTGAGGTTCACGTCGATGACGGTGTCCCACTGCTCTTCCGACAGTTCGAACAGCCTGCCCCAGCTGAGCACGCCCGCGTTCGCCACGAGGATGTCGAGGCGGCCGAATCGCGCGACCGCGTCGGCGACGACCGCCTGCAGTGCGCTCAAGTCCCGGATGTCGACCGCGCGGGCGAGCGCCTTGCCGCCCTCGGCCTCGATCGCGCGCGCGGTCTCGGCGAGGTCCTCGCCGGTGGCGGGCGGGTAGGTGACGGTGTCGGAGACGGAGCCACAGATATCGATGGCAACGATGTCGGCGCCCTCGCGCGCCAGCCGCACCGCGTGTGCCCGCCCCTGGCCGCGCGCGGCTCCCGTGACCAGGGCCACCCGGCCGTGCAGGGTCCGACTGGTGTCAAGCATCTCGAGGCCGCCTTCGTCGTGTGGTGCGAGTCGCCCGGCCCGACGCCGCACCGGGAGCGCCCGGTGGACTAGTGTCGAGTCAGGTGTCTTGGACTATACGACGGTGGCGCCCCGGCCATGATCGACTGTCCGAGAATCGCCGGTACCCAACGCGGTACGTCGGCCGCTCAGCAGGGCTACGACCTCGGACTACCGGCGGGTCGACCGATCCGGTAGGCGCCCGAGCCCCCAGGGGGAGGCGACGGAATCCGGTACCCCACCGCGAAGTGGTCGCCGGATGGTTCGAGCGGCGGTTCGCGGGTACAGCGGTCCCGAGTGACCGGTACGCACCGACGACCGCTCAGGAGGCGTGATGGATCAGCAACGTGCCGCATTCGGAAGTTCCAGCGAGGAAGGCCAATTGGGTTCACCTACGGGCATTGTGGACACCATGCATCCCGAAATTCTCGACCAGCCCGGCTATTTCTCCACCCACATATCGGAATCGATTGTCCGGGAGCCCTTTCCGGGCGTCCGCGTGCGCCCGCTCTGGAAGGACCCCGGTGGCGCGCACGCGGCCGTGTTGGAAATGGATCCCGGCGCCTCGTGGCCGCGTCGCGATATCCACGAGCCGGGTCCGGAGGAGGTCTACGTCGTGGCAGGCGTGTTCAACGACGGCGCGCGCGACTACCCGGCAGGCACGTTCCTGCACGCGCCCGCCGGGTCGTGGCACATTCCCTCGACCTCGAGCGGCTGCGTCCTGTTCCTCTTCTACCCGGCCGGGTGACGGGCCTGAGCAGCCGGGGGATCAGAGCAGGACGACAAGCAGGCTCGCGGCGATGACGAGGACTATCCAGGCGATCAGGATGCCGCGGCCGGAGCGTGCGGTGCCGAAGCATTCCGCGACCTCCTCGCGGCGCGGCGTAGCGCTCCGATTCGGGGTTTCGGTTCGAGGCGTCGTGGTGTGGACGTTCACGTGATCATCTCCTGGTGCGAGAGTCCGTGGGCCGCGAACGGCTGCTTGGAGGGGGGCGGTCGACGGTGCGGTCGCCTCGTCCTCGCACTACCCACGAATCGGCGCGCGCACCAACATCCTGGCGTGCGATGCGCCACTCAGGAGCGCAGGGTGGTGACCGGGGCGCAGCCGTAGGCGCGGCGGTAGGCGATGGCGAAGCGGCCGGGGTGGGCGAAACCCCACTCGTAGGCGACCGAGGTGACGGTGGCGCCGTCGGCGGGGTCGGCGGCGATCAGGTGTTCGTGGGCGGCGGCCAGGCGCAGGCGGCGCAGGTATCGCGCGGGGGTGGTGTCGAGGTGGCGGCGGAACGCCAGTTGCAGGGCGCGCACCGTGACGCACGCGGCGGCGGCGATATCGACCACCGAAATGCTTTCGCCCAGATGGGATTCGATGTAAGCGACGGCGCGGCGCACGGTGTCGGGGCGGGCGTCGCGGCGGTCGAGGGTGGTCGGTTCGACCACGGCGGTGGTCGGCATGGTGTGCAGGACGGTGGCCGTCAGATAGTCGACCGCGGTCGCGGACACCAGGTCGGAACAGGCGTCGGGGTCGGCGGCGAGCCGTCGCAGATGCTCGACCACCTCCGACAGCAGTCGCCCAGCCGCGGCGGACACCGGGCGGGGGCCGGTGATCCGCACCGGGGTCCGCGCGTCGGCGGCGGCGCGGTCGAGCAGGGCGGTATCGAACATGGTGACGCTGTAGTCGGCCGAGCGGACCACCCCCGAATAGGGCAGTTCCGGCGGGGTCAGCATGCCGATCTCTCCGGGTACGAACGCGCCGACGCCGGTATCGCGGACGGTTTCCTCGATCGACCCGGAATGCATCGTGCACAGGCACACCTTGTGCAGCGCGTCGGCGTCGTAGCTCATGTCGAATCCGAACCGGAGCCGGTCCAGACTCACCGGGCCGAGCATGTCACGGCGCACTCGGGTCCGCACCCCGCGCGCACTGTCGTCGGTGATACTCATCGAGGTGTAGGCGTCGACGAGGAAGTCCTCGGTCGCTCCGAGATCATAGCTGTCGAACAGGAGATTGCGCATACCGTGACCGTTCCTTCGACCGTCCTCCGTCGTTGGCGTGCTCGCCGCGACACTTGAGCCGGAGCGTCGCACCCGCCACGAACCGCGCGGTCACCGGGCGAATCGGACCACCGACGGCGGTCCCGAACAGTCCTTGCCGAGAAATACCGACGCTACCACGGTCGCCTGCCCGAGGTCGGCGGCGCGAACGCCGCGGTCCGCCGTACGAACCGCCTGACCTGCGCTTTCCACAGGAGACTTGTGTCGAGATCCGGCTCTCGGCGCAGCGGCTGGTCGAAGCGCCGAGCGAATTCGGCGGCGCGGGCGCCCGGACCCACACGCGATTCGACCACCTGTTGCCCACCGCGCAGCAACGGGGCTGCCCCGTTCGCCCACGCGGATTCCCTTCCGGTCGCTAACGTTCGTAACGCCTGACCGTGCGACCCCACCGTGGAGGACCCCATGGGTATCGGATTGACCGACGACCATCGCGAACTCGGCGAGGTGGTGCGCGCACTGCTCGAACGACGAGAGGCTCGCGCGGCCGCGCGAGCGATGCTGGAGGCCGCCGAGGACAGCTTGCCCTCGTTCTGGCCGGAAATAGCCGAACTCGGCTGGCTTGGCCTGCACATCCACGCCGAATACGGGGGAAGCGGATACGGCCTGGCCGAACTGGTGGTGGTGGTCGAGGAGTTCGGCCGCGCGGTCGCGCCCGGCCCGTTCGTACCGACCGTGGTCGCCTCGGCGACGGTGGCCGCGTGCGGAACCGCCGCACAGCGCGAGCGTCTCCTACCCGGTTTGATCGACGGCTCGGTGACCGCGGGCGTCGGACCGGCAGGCGATCTGGAGATCACCGCCGACGGCCGCGCGCGCGGCGATGCCGGAGTCGTGCTCGGCGCGCCCACCGCGGATCTGTTGCTGCTCGGCGCGGGACCGGATGTGCTCGTGGTCGAGCGCACGGCGGACGGTGTCACGGTGTCGGCGCCGCCGAATCTCGATCCGACGCGGCGTTCAGGTCACGTGACATTGTCCGAGGTGCGACCGCTCGCCGTGCTGCCCGGCGCTCGCGATACCGCGACGGCCATCGCGCGCACGCTGTTCGCGGCCGAGGCGGTCGGCGGCGCGAGCGACTGTGTCACCGACGCCGTCGAATACGCGAAGACGCGTACGCAATTCGGTCGGACCATCGCGACTTTCCAAGCGGTCAAACATCATTGCGCCGACATGTTCGTGGCCGCCGAGTCCGCGGTCGCCACCGTGTGGGACGCGGCACGCGCCGCGGACGACGCGCGGTCCAAGGCTGCGGCCGAGACTCAGGCCGTGGCGCGGTCCAAGGCTGCGGCCCGAACTCCGGAGGCGGCGCAATTCCAGCTGATCGCCGCGGCCACCGCTGCCCTCGCCTTCCCCGCCTACGTGCGCGACGCCGAACTGAACATCCAGATCCACGGCGGCATCGGCTTCACCTGGGAACACGACGCGCACCTGCACCTGCGCCGCGCGCTCGCCCTGCGCGCGCTGTTCGGCGGCGACGCGCCCGCCGCGCAGGTGTACGCGCTCACAGCGGCGGGCACGGTCCGGCGCAACAGCCTCGACCTGCCCGCCGAAGCCGAGGTGCTGCGCACCGGAATCCGTTCGGACACCGAGCGAATCGCGGCGCTCGACGAATCGGACCGGCATCGCGAACTGATCGCCACCGGATACCTCATGCCGCACTGGCCGAAGCCGTGGGGCCGGTCCGCGAGCGCGGTCGAACAGCTGGTCATCGACGAAGAGATGGCGCTGGCGGGAGTGAAACGCCCCGACTACTCGATCACGGGCTGGGTGATCCTCACCCTGATCCAGCACGGCACCGACGACCAGATCGACAGATACGTGGAGAAGGCGCTGCTGCGCGAGGAGGTGTGGTGCCAGCTGTTCTCCGAACCCGAGGCGGGCTCGGACGCGGCGGCGGTCAAGACGCGGGCGATCCGGGTGGACGGCGGCTGGCGGGTCACCGGTCAGAAGGTGTGGACCAGCGGCGCGCACGTGGCTAGCCGCGGCCTGGCGACCGTGCGCACCGACCCCGACGCGCCCAAGCACGCGGGTATCACCGCGATGATCATCGATATGCGGGCCGAGGGCGTGCTGGTGCGGCCGCTGCGCACCCTGCTCGGCACCTCGGAATTCAACGAGGTCTTCTTCCAGGACGTGTTCGTGCCCGACGAGGACGTGGTCGGCACGCCGAACGCCGGGTGGCGCGTGGCCCGCGCGACGCTCGGCAACGAACGCGTGAGCATCGGCGGCGGCTCGGCGGCGGGTTCCTTCGCCGAGGACATGCTGATGCCGATGGCGCGCGAGCACGCACACCGACTCGCGGGCGCCGAGGTGCGGATCGGACAGTTCCTCGCCGACGAACACGCCGTCCGGCTGCTCGAATTGCGCAGGGCCGTGCGCAGTATCGAAGGCGCGGGTCCCGGCCCCGAGGGCAACATCACCAAACTCAAACAGGCCCAACACTGGAGTGAGCAGACCGCGATCATGTCCGCGATCACCGGACCCGAACTGGCGCTGGCCGAAGGGCAGTCCGCCGTGGTCGGCATGATGACCCTCGGCGCGCGCGCCATGTCCATCGCGGGCGGCACCTCCGAGATCACCCGCAACCAGATCGCCGAACGCATCCTCGGCATGCCCCGCGACCCGCTGATCACCTGATTCCTTACCGCGGAACGGTTTCCGCGCCCGCGCCAGGTTGTCGACGCGAGGTTCCCGACCGGTGACAGATAGGTAAAAATTTCGGTATAAGCGGGTGAATGCGGGTAGAACGCGTCCATGAGACTCGCAATCCTGGACATCGGTTCGCATGCGGCGCAACTAGTCGTCGTGGAGGGGTCCGCCCGCGGACCGCTGCGTCCGGTCCGGGCGATCAAGCGCCCGTTGCGGCTCGAGGGATATATCGAGTGCGACGGCACGATCGGCGGCGCGGGCGTGCGCCGCACGGTGAATGGTGTCACCCGGGTGCTCGCGGAAGCGCGTCGCTGCGATATCGACGGCTTCTACGCCTTCGTCACCGCCGCGATCCGGGACGCGCCCAACCGCGACGATGTGCTCGACCGCATCGACGGCGCGGTCGGGATCCGGCCGCAGTTCCTGTCCGGCGCCCAGGAGGCGCACCTGACGTATCTGGCCGTGCGGAGTTGGAGCGGACGGCAGGCCGGGCCGCTGCTGAGCCTCGACATCGGCGGCGGCAGTACCGAATTGGCGTTCGGCAGCGACGCCGAACCGAGCTTGACCCTGTCGCTGCCGTTGGGCACGCGCCTGCTCACGCGCGGTTTCCTGATCGGCGACCCGCCCTCGCTGCCGGAGCGCGCGGGATTGCGCCGCCATATCCGCGCCTGTCTGGCCGAAGTCCGCGATCCGCTGCTGCGCGAGGGCGGTCCGCGCCGGGTGATCGGCAGTTCGAAGACCTTCAAGCAGCTCGCGCGCATCGCGGGCGCGGGTCCGCAGCGGCATCGGCCGTGGGCGCAGCGCCCGCTCAGCCGCGACAGCGTGCGTGCCACGGTCGGCAGACTGGCGTGTCTGTCGGCGCGCGAACGCACCCGATTACGCGGGGTCGCGCCCTCGCGCGCCCGACAACTGCTCGCCGGGGCGATGATCGCCGAGGCCACCATGACCGAATTCGGCATCGACCAGCTCGAGGTCAGTCCGTGGGCGTTGCGGGAAGGTGTAGCGCTGCACCATATTTCGCATCTGTCCGATCCGGCCGTGACCGTGCCGCTCACTCCGCTGCGATTCCCGACGCAGCGCGAGCCGATAGCAACCACCCGGCTACGGACATGACCGACTACGTTGCGCAGAACTCAAACTATGGGACGATACATTTCAGCTATCACAATCTATGCAGGTAGAGGCCAATTTTACGGTTGACCACATATGCGCTCCGATTGATGAATGCACCGGTTACCGCCACCGATCCCCCTTGACCGCAATACTACCGCAATCGCCGATTGGTCGCATTTGCGAAAGATCCGCCGCACAGGGAGGTTTCAGGTGTCGCGACTCCGACGCGGACACCCGTCGACGGTGACCGAAATGCGCAATCCGGCGGCGAAGATGTCGGTCACGCCCGGCGGGCTCGCGCGCGGACAGTAATGTGACGGCAATGAGCCGGGATACCGAAGACGGCGCGACGCCGCGGACCCAACGGGTGCCCGTCGGCGCCGATCCCACCAAGCCGAACGCGGCGCGCGTCTACAACTACATGTTGGGCGGCAAGGACAACTACGAGGTCGACCAGATCCTCGCGCACCAGATGCTGTCCGTGGCGCCCGATACCAGGACAACCGCCTGGTTCAGCCGCCGATTCCTTTTGCACGCGGTCGAATTCGCGGCCGAAGCGGGCGTGCGGCAGTTCATCGATATCGGCGCGGGCATCCCGATCTCGCCGAACGTGCACGAGATCGCCCAGAAGATCGAGCCGTCGGCGCGCGTGGTCGCCGTCGACTACGATCCGGTCGTGCATGTGCACAGCAACGCCCTGCTCGGCAGCACGGCCGGGGTGACCGCCGTACTGGGCGACATCCGCCGTCCCGCGGCCATTCTCGAACAGTTGCGCGCCGAAAGGCTCATCGACTTCGACCAACCGGTCGCGATCCTGATCGTCGGCGTCCTGCACTACATCATGGACGACGAGGACCCGGCGGGCATCATCGCCACCTTGCGCGATGCCGTCGCGCCGGGCAGCTATCTGGCTTTCACCCACGCCACCGTCGACACCCACGCCGACTTCATCGACCGCTCGTCGAGTTCGACGGCGGGCAGTTCGGCGCAGCCCCGCTACCGCACCCGTGACGAGGTGGCGGCCCTGCTCGAGGGCTTCGACGTGCTCGAACCCGGCGTGGTCACCGTGCAGGACTGGCTCGACGACGACCTGCCCGCCACCAAACTCGTCGTCCTCGGCGGCATCGGCCGCACCGTCTGAACGTTCAGGGCGCGGCGGCGCGGGCCACCCAACTCGCCGTGCTCCGCGGTGGCCGCACCGCATCGAATACTCGAGGCGCAACGCACAACACGGCGGCGTGAACCACCGAAACCCGTCGTCCTCGGCGTCGGCCGCACCGCTCGAATACTCAAGGCGCAACGCACAACGCGGCGGCGCGGGCCACCATCGCGTCCGCGACGGTGCGCGGACGACGACCGAGTCCGCACGCGCTCGCGACGCCGTCCACCGGGCGACCCAGTGCGTCCTCGATCATCCGCAGGGTATCGAGCTGCGCTGTCCACGAGGGTGTTTCGTGTACGCATCCGGCGATGAACCGGGTTCCGGGCGGTAGGTCCAGCTCGCGTAGTGGCGCGTAGAACCTCGCGTCGGTGGCGGGCGGGACGGCGCCCGCCGCGAGCGGGCCGTGTAGGTACTCCAGCGGTCGCCCCGAAGGCCACTGACGCACAACGGAATTCGCCAGGTCGACGAGTGGGCGGGCGTCTCGCGGTATCGCGCGAGACCGGTTGTTCATACTGCCGAGGCACAGGTGCACGCCGAATCGGGTACCCGAGGGCGCGGCCGCGGCCAGTGCCGCGATGTTCTTTCCGAGTCCGACGGCCGCGTCCGCGATCCGGTGCAGCGGCCGGGCTTTCACCATGGAGATCATCTCGGCGGTCGCCTCCAGCTGCACGACGACATCGTCACCGGCCGCCGCTCGGATCGCGGCGATATCGCGGACCGTCGCATCGCGAAAGGCGGCGCGGTGCGCGCGGATACCGCCGGGTCCCAACGCGATGAAGGCCAGGGTGAAATCGGTAGGCATGCCGATCTGGAGGGCAAGGCCGGGCAGGTCGCGTTCCGCGCGGAACCGCCGGAACAGCGGCAAAGCCTCCTCGGCCTCGCGCCGGTAGCCGAGTTCCATTGCCTCGCCTGTCAGTTCGACACCATCCGGAACGCGATGGATCGTCCGCTCACGACTCGACCGAGCCGTGCCGTGCCGCTTGACCTCGAGCACCCCTTGGGCGACGAGATCCTCGATGATCGGCGTGATGTACCACTCGTACCGACCGGTCTCCCCCGTGGGCAAGCTGAACAGACGCGAACCCGCGCCGTCGAGTATCGCCCGCATCGCCTCCTCGGTACTCCCCGCCGGGAAACTGCCGACGAAATGCGCCACCCGCGCGCCCGAGTCGTACATGGCAGATCGAACCTCTCCAGAACTCCCGCCGACCGCCGTGGTCGACCGTGCGCACAGATGCACGCACATATGACGGGAGCATGGCACAAACCCTTGCCGCGCGATAGCTGAGCCGAGAACGCGCTGCGCACCGGCGATTCCACCCGCACCCGCGATCGGTTCGCCCTGCGCGAGCTCTTGCGCACCGCACGGATCGCCCGCTAGCCTCCGTCACCGGAAGAGGCATGTCACACGCCGATACCGCAGGGAGTGCAGCACTTGCGAAGCTCGATCCGAGCCGCGGCCGCGGCCGCCGTGGCGGCACTGCTGTGTCTCACGCCCGCCGTTGCCGAAGCCGAACCCACTGCGCCACAAGATAATTGCCGCGACATCGGCTTCCCCGTACCGCAGGGCACGCTGGCCGCCACCCTGTGCCTGCCCGACCGCCCGACCGACACCGTGATGGTGCTGATGGCAGGCTCCAACTACAACCACACCTACTGGGATTTCCCCTACGAACCGCAGACCTACAACTTCCGACGCGCCATGAACGCCGCCGGATACGCGACCCTGGTGGCCGATCGCCTCGGCAACGGCGCGAGCAGCCGACCGCCGAGCCTGTCGCTCACCGCCACCGCCACCGCCGACGCCTTGCACGGCATCGTTGGTGCGCTGCGCGGCGGAGTCGCGGGCGCAGCGCCGTTCGGCAAGGTCGTCACCGCGGGGCATTCGCTGAGTTCGGGCACCTCGGTGATGGAGGCCACCGCCTATCGCGACGTCGACGGCGTACTGCTGACCGGCTATTCCCACGCACTGAACATCCCCGAAGTGCTCGGCGTCATCGGCACCTACCACCCCGCCGCCGATGACCCGGTATTCGCCGGGCGCGACCTGGATTCCGGCTACCTCGTCACCAGACCCGGTACACGCGAACAGAACTTCTTCGGCGCGGGCAATGTCGACCCGCGTGTGCTCGCGCTCGACGAGGCGAGCAAGGAGACCTTCTCGCTCACCGAATACCCCGACGGCCTCACCTCGACGCTGCCGGGCATGTCCGCCCGCATCGACGTCCCGGTACTCCTGGTGAATGGCAGCCTGGACCGATTGTCCTGCGGCCCGGCCTATTCCGTCTGCCGGGACAGCGCCGCCCTGTATGCCGCCGAGGCGCCCTACTTCTCCCCCGCCGCCCGGCTGCGCACCTACGTTCTGCCCGACAGCGGACACTCGGTGAACCTCGCCCGCAATACCGCCGGCTACCGCGAGGCCGTCCTCGACTGGATGAAAGCGACTGTGGGCGAATGACTTCCGAGTTCAGCGATGGGCAACGGTTGGCACGCCGCGATGTCGGGTCCGCAGCGCGGGCGCGTTCGACTTGCGGGCCCGCCTGATCCCCGACATGTCGCGGCGCACCACGTGATTGCGGTCGGCGAGCGACCCGAGACTGTAGCGCTGCTGCAGCCCGAACAGCTGGGTGCGGGTGCGTGCGCTCCAGCGCCGCGCGGCGGCCGTCCGAGTGGTCTGGAAGGTGACCATGTACCCGCCCTCGTAGAGCCGCAGCAGCGCGTAGCCGGTCGGGTATTCCTTGATCGAGGCCACTTCGAGGAATTCCACCGGGACGGCGGTGTCGGGGCGGGTGCGCCGGTTGCGGTGCGTGTGACCGCTGTGGTGCAGGAACACCCCCGGCGCGCGCTCGTAGAGCTGGTGCAGCGTCGCGCCGTCGCGTCGGTTCAACACGAAGCCGGGGCCGCCGAGATTGCTCATACCGGACTCGCGCGTCACCGGGTGATGTCCGAAAACCAGGGTGGGACGGTCGGGTTCCGCGCGCAGCAGGGTGCGCAGCCGCGACATCTGGTCGGCGTCGATGCCGCCGCCCGCGCCGTCGAGGTCGGTGGTGTCGAGTCCGATCACCCGCAGCCCGTCGAGGTCGTAGTCGTAGAGCCGCTGCCTCGGCAGGAAATACGGCCCCCAGCAGTCGTGGTGTTCGGTACCGGACAGCCGGACGCCCGACTGCCAGTGCGCACCGACGCGCGGCCGGTCGTGATTGCCGCGGCACACCAACAGGTCCCGGCCGAATTCGCCGAAGGCGTCGAGCCGGTCTCGCAGCGCGCGCGATTCGGTCGGGCGGCCGTCGCTGGTGAGGTCGCCCGCCAGGATCAGATGGTCCGCCGCGCGATCGGGTGCGCGCACGTCGGCCAACAGCGCGTCCAGCATGACCGCCGGATACGGCGGCATCCCCGGTTCCTGACGCACGCCGGTCGGCAGCACCGCCAGGATCTGTCCGCTCACCTCCTCGCCGTAGTGCAGGTCGTTGGCCAGCGCGAGGGTGCGCAGCAGTCGCCCCGGCGGCGGTGTGAGCGTGCGGAACTCGTGCCGCTGCTCGTCGTTCCACCAGCGCAGCGTCACCCCCGACACCGCGCGCACCCCGTTCGACCGCGCCTCGAACCAGTACCGCCGTCCCGGCTCCAGTCCGCTGATCTCGACATAGTGGAAAGCGGTCGGCGTCGGATCGAAATACACCACAGGCGGCGGCCTGCGCGAATCCGCGGGGCCGAGGGCGAGTTCGGTATCCGCCTCGACCGGACGCCACCGCCCGAGCGGGTCGGCCACGGCGGTCGTCCAGCTCACCGCGACGGACTGGTCGCTCACCGTGAGCACCTCGAGGTCGCGGGCCATCACCGCCTCGGAAGTGGACGCGAGCACAGTGAGTCCGCCCACCGGAAATGCGGCGACGGCGGTCAGAGCGGTGAGGACGGTCCTGCGGGAAGGCTCGTAACGGCCCATCGCAACCCCTGAGGTAGGTCTATCGACGGCGACGAGCGTATCGACCCGATCGTTACGGTCCGTGAACACCGGTTGAGCCGCACCGGTCCGTTGACCGCCGGTTTCCTGAATGAGCCACACCGCACGTCATCGGCAGTTCACGAGCCATTCCATCCGAGCCATCCCGTCGCATCGAGCGGAACCACCCGCGGTGGCCCGAGTTCGCGCCTCATGAACTCGGGCCGCCCACGCGATCAGCTTCACACATCAGGGTCGTCCCACACGCGCCCCCATACCCGCGATCCGGCCGCACCCCATCGAGACTCGCCTCACACGCGTTGGCGGGCGCACCCGCTCACGAGTCGTCTCGCACACGTGAGTCGGCTTCGGATCCGCCCACCCCGCTCCGCGGTGCGCCCCGTCGCGGGCGCGGCGGCGCGGTTACGGTGGTGCGGCCCGAGCGGAGGAACCCGATGCCTCGCGTGCGAGGCACGGGACGCAGCAGGTATTCCGGCCGCACGCGGCGCGCGTAGTAGCTCGCCGAGACCGCGCACACGACCATGCCCATCAGCAACAGCAGCGCGTGCAGATACGTGCGCTGCCCGTTCTGGGGCCGCGAGGTGGTGTCCGACACCGGGCGCACCCGATGCTCCGAATTCACCGGCACACTCGCACCGCTCGGCGGCGCGTACCGCTCGGCCGGCGCGGATTCCTCGATCGGCACGAGCGGGGTGGTGTCGGGAGCCGGATCGTTCGAAGCGGAGTCGGGGACGATGGACGGCGGTGTCGGCGGAATCCGGTGCACGGCGAGATCCTCGGCGACCGCCGTGAACCAGTTCAGCACCAGCCCCGTCGCCGACTCCCCGTCTGCCGCGAAACCCGCGTTCGGATAGTCCCGGTGGCGGCGCACCGCGTCGGTGTAGCGCGCCCACAGCACCGGATCGAGCAGTTCGCTCGCGTCGGCGCCCAGATACCCCAAGGCGTCGAAGGTCTTGGTGACCAGATCGAAGACGGTGCGCCGCGGCAGCGGGCGACGCGCGGCGGCGATGATCGTGGTCACCACGCGCTCGATGCCGCCGAGCGGATCGGTGGCCGTCGCGATGGCCGCGACCTCGTCCGGGGTGAACGCCATACCGACGATCGCCAGCAGGGTGTTGAGTGCGCTGGTACCGAGTTTCAGTGCGGCGGCGCGCATTTCGGCGTCGGCCTCGACGCGCGGGTCGGCCGCTTCGGCGAGGCGGACGCTCAGCGGCTTCTCCGGCCGCAGCGACAGCGTGCCGAGGGAATAGCCGCGCAGATCGTGATTGACGACCGCGGCCGCGGTGCGCCCGACCGTCTCCCCCACCGCGTCGGAGATGGAAGTGAGCGAACCGAGCGGGTCCGAGGCGACCAGATCGGCTTGGCCGAGAATATTGACGACCATGTGCAGTAGCGGCGCGCCTGCGGGCGCGTCGCAGGCGAGGTCACCCGGCAGGCACAGGGACGCCACACGACCGGTCAGCGCCCCGAAATCGTCCGCGATATCGCTCAGCGGGCCGATGCCGCCGCCGGACGGGCCCTCGGGCGCGAATTCGGGGACGGTATCCACCTGCGCGCCGGTGGTTCCCGGCGCGGGATCGGGTCGCTCGCGGCCGGGGAGTCCGGGGAAGGTCGGCGCGCCGGGCGTGCGCGTCGGGTCGGCGAGCAGCGCGACCGAGGCGACCCGGTCGGGCGCGACCACACCCGCACCGCGCCCCACTTCCCGCGCGAACATCGAAACAACATGTGCCCCTTGGGAATACCCGATCAATCCGAGTTGGGATCGCGGACAGCGAGCCGCGATCTCGCCTGCCATCTCCCGCAGCCGCGCCAAACCCGCACTCGCCGAGGCGGAATACGGTATCCGCGCACCCGGCACCGCGCCACCGAAGCCCGCCGCGTAAGGCACGTACGCGCGCGCGACCACACGACCGTCGCCGACGCCGTGCAACGGACCGAGCACCAACGCCAGCATGCCGGAATCCTCGCCGACGGCGGAGTCCGGCGAGGACTGGCCGGTCCCCTGCACACCGAGCACGACGAGGCCGGGACAGGCGCCGGAATCCAGGACGCTGTCATCGGCGACGGTGACCGCCGCCGCCGCGGCCTGCACGGCCACCGCGACGACGAGCACGCGGATCGAACGCCGCACCGCACGACGGGCACACTTCATCCGTACCTCCGATTTCACGACAGCGGTGGCGGGTGAGCGGCGGACGACGATGCGGCGGGCCCGCTAGGGAACCAGCAGTCCGATCACCAGATCCAGTACGGCGCCGACCAATTGGCCGAGCACGCTCAACAGCATTCCGTGTCCTCTCACCACCGGGCGCCACGCGTGCGCGGCGCCCGCGACAAACGGGCGTACCACACCGGAATGCCCACCTCGTTCGGCACGTCGAGCGTGTCCGAGGCGGGCATCCGAGCCGCTTCACACGGCGCGGCGGAGATTCTCGCGCGATCGAGCGCGACGCGAGATCTCCGCCGGTGCGAGGGGTCAGAACAGCGCGCCCCCGAGGCCGGTGATCACACCGACCAGGCTCGTCACGACATTGCCGACCACGCCGAGCAGACCACTGAGCAGACCCATTCTTCTCGCCTCTTTCGTCGAATTTCGATGTCACGCCCGGACGAACGTCCGGACTTTCCGTGATCGCACCGCACCGGCACGGCATGCGCGAGATTTCCTGCCGGAGCGGCACAACCATCTCGTATTCGGCACCGGAGCGGTAAAGGATGGCCTGTCGCGGGCCGAATCTATTCTGAATTCCGCGATTTCCGGATATACGAAGCGGCACACGGAAATCCCCAATTCGACTTATTACCCACGGGCCCCGCATTCCAAACCACCGGCGCGCCGAATTTCACTTCGGCGCGCGCGGTTCAGGGTTCGCGGGGTGGCGCCACGAGCAACGTCACCAAGCCCGAGGTCTGGTCGGAGTGCGCGCGGACGCCGACGACCGCGACGAACTCCCGATCGCCGACCTGCTCGTGCAGCGCATTCCACTGATTCGCCAGGAACCAGCCCGCACCCGCCGCGCCACGCGTACCCGGCCCCGCGCAATGGAACCAGTACCGACCGGGATACAGCCGCGGACTCGGCCGCACGCGGGCGACGAGACCGATGTGGCGATCGCCGCCCGCGTCGAAACGGGCGCCGTCGCTCAACTCCACGTGGTCGATCGTCTCGCCGCGCCCGACCCCCAGCGTGAACAGCGGATGCTCGGCCATCAGCGAATACCGGGCGGCGCCCGCGGCGCCGAAGGTGATGTACTGGCGGTCACCGCGCACGGCGACCTCGCGATCGTTGCGGAAATCCACGCGCAGACCGGTATTGCGCTGCAACAGCGCCGACACATACAGCAGCCCGCGCAGATCGCCCTCGGGCACCATCACCGCCGAGCCGCCGCGAGCGGGATAGACCAGAGTCGCGCCGTGCTCGACCATATCGGCGCCGAGGAACGCCTCGAGCTCGCTGTCGACCGGTGTGGACGGCCGGTGCCCGCGCGCGCCCGAGGGAATGATGTCTGCCATCTGGAACAGTCTCTCCACGGTCCAGCCGGGGAACATGCGCTGGAGCACCTTGCGGTGGTAGTCGCGCGGCAGCCCGACCATGCGGCCCGACAACCATTGGTAGTACTGCGCTTTCGCCGGCCCGTGCCCCGGCGGCACCGGCGGGTCGAGTTGCGCGGCGCATCGATCGTAGACGGAGAGAAAATCCGGATGACTCGTCAGATGACGCTCCGCCAGCAGCATTTTCAACACGGTCGGCACCGCGAACCCCCTCGCCCCTGCGCGTGCGCGCACGCGTCGTTCCACCGTCGAGCGCCCCGCGCCTCGGTCGTCACCGACGGCGCTGGATGCGCTTCGCCTCAGATGTAGGTGTACACGACACCTGTGCCCGCACCACCGGTTCCGGCGACCGTGACCTGCACCGTGCCCGTTCCGGGTGGCGCGACGGCCGTGATCTGGGTGTCGGAATCGATGGTGAACGAGGTCGCCGTGCCGCCGAACCGCACCGTCAACGGACCGCTGAAATCGGTGCCGGTGATCGTGACGGCGGTGCCGCCCGCCTCCGCACCCGATGCGGGCGAGACCGCCGTGACGTTCGGCACCACCACGTACACGTAGGTCACCGCGCCGCTCACGCCGCCGGGCGCGGTGACCGTGACCGCCGCGATCCCGGTGCCCGCCGGTGTGACAGCGGTGATCTGGGTGTCGGAGTCGACCGTGAACGAGGTCGCGGGTGTGCCGCCGAAGTCGACCGCGGTCACGTCGGTGAGACCGGCGCCTGTGAGTACCACGGTGGTTCCACCCGCGGTGGCGCCCTGACTCGGCGTGATGTCGGTGAGCGCGGGCACCGCGAGGTAGTCGTAGGTCACGGCATTGCTGACGCCGTTCGCGTCGGTGACGGTGACCTGCGCGGCGCCGACCGCTCCGCCGGGCGCGATCGCGGTGATCCGCGTATCCGAATCGAGCGTGAAAGTGGTTGCGGTGGAGTCGAATAGAACCGTGGTGGCGCCACCGAACCCGGTACCGGTGATGACCACGCTCGTGCCACCGGTCGACGGGCCGGAAGTCGGCGCGAGAGAAGTGATGGTAGGCATGGCTCTGCCTCCTCTTGTTGCGATGAATGTGAACTCCCCGACCCGGGTCGTCCAGTTCTCGAACCGCCCCGGTACTTCCATTAACACCCTTGCGGCGGTGTCTGGCAACGAATCTCTGATCCGGTTTTGTCCGTTTTCGCATTCGTTGCCGGAGGAAGTGGAGGCTTGCCTCCATGGTGCCACATGACACCGCGAATCCTTGCCGCACTGGATATTTCGTCGACACTACTGCGGTGAGCAGAAGGTTAGCCATCACAACATCCGACGAACGGGACGGTCTGTTCACGACGAATTCGACCACCACCGGACACGGATATTCACCCCGCATTCGAGTAGTCGTCCTGTTACATAGACGGTTTCACATCAACGGCCCCGACAACGAAGGGCTGGAACGTCATTCGGTCCGGCGCGACCGTGACCCGATCGAGACCGACTCCGGGGCCGGAAAGTCGGCCCCCGAGACGGTAACGGCGTCGTTCACCAGTCGGGTCGGCCGACGGACAGTTTGTGCTGGAACAGATTCGCCGGATCGTACTGCGCCTTGACGCGGGTGAGGCGGGGATAGTTGGCGCCGTAGTAAAGGGTGTGCCACGGCACGCCCGAAGTGTTCCAGCGCGGATCGGCCATGTCGGGATCGGGGTAGTTGATGTAGCTGCCGCCGTTGGCCGCGTTCGGCGCGGGCACGCCGCCGGTGCCCGCGTAGACGTCGCGGAACATCTCGCGCGCCCACGCCACATAGCGCTCGTCGTCGCCGGGCACCCGCCAAGCCGCGTGGACGAGCATCTTCATGAACGAATCGCGCGCGGACACGGCGGTGGCGTCGGGGGCGACGGCATTGGTCCGGCCACCGAACGGCATGAATTCCAGCTGGGATTCGCCGAGGAAACGAATATCGGTGAGATAGCGGTACAGGGTGCGCAATTGGTCCGTCGAATACGAGGTGCGCAGGTACGCGGATTTCACCTTGACCCGGAATCCCGGCATACCCTTCGCGTAATAGACATTCGCGAGGGTGTCGGCGTAGGAGGCCGTGGTCGGTGGCAGCACCACCGGACCGGGAACGACATCCCGCGACACCGCCGCGACGAATTCGTCGAACAGCGCGCCCGCGTCGGGCCGGTCGGCGTCGAGCAGGATCAGCACGTCGGAGGGCCCCGCGATACCGGGCCGGATGTGCAGCGGCGCGTACAGGCCCGCGAACGGATCGTCGGGTGCGCTGTGCTGTTCGAAGAAAGCGAGATAATTGCCGACGAAACGGATGAACGATTCCTCGGTGGCCAACGGCAGCACCAGCCGGGTATTCAGCATGCTGCCCGGCGGCTTCGGCAGGGCGCGCGCCGGATCCGCGCCGTCGGCCTCGGGCGAACGCAGCAGATATTTGGTCACGACACCGAAATTGCCGCCACCGCCGCCGGTGTGGGCCCACCACAGATCCGCGTGCGGGCCGTCTTTGGTCGCCAGCACCGTCGTCGCGGATCCGCGCGCGTCGACGGTCACCACCTCGACTCCGTACAAATGGTCGGCCACCAGGCCGAACCGCCGCGACAGCGGACCGTACCCGCCGCCGCTCACGTGACCGCCTGCACCGACCCCCTTGCAGATGCCCGCGGGCACCGTGACACCCCAACCGCCGAGCAGCCGTTCGTAGACCGAGCCCAGATCGGCGCCGGGTTCGACGGCGAACGCGCGCTGCGACTCGTCCCAGGACACCCCGGCCAGACGCTGCAGGTCCACGATCGCCCCGGTCCGGTCGTTGTCCACGAAATCGTCGAATCCGTGCCCGCCGGACCGCACCGCCAACGGCAGCCCATCGCCCACCGACCGTTCGACCGCGACCCGCACCTCCTCCGCGTTCGCGGGCACGAAGATCTGCCTCGGGCGCGCGGTGAACCGCCGGTTGTAGCCGCGCGTGGTCAACGCCGCGTACTCGGCCTCACCCGCCCGCACCACCTTCACGTCCGCGGCGTTCGCGGCCCCCGCACCGAGAGCGGTCGCGGCGGCGCCGACCATGGGCGCCGCGAGGAAGCTCCGGCGAGACAACGGCATAACGGATCCCCCTCGGGTCACGTGTGCATACGGGCGCACCAGACAGTAGCCGGTCGCGCCGCGCCGCGTGCGACCTCACCCCGCACGGCCGATCCGAGTTGCGAACATCACGACAACGCAAGGATTTCCGAACGTTCGAACGATACGGGACCGATCCCGCCCCGACTACCGTGCGAGCGAGGACAATTCTCCTCCCCTCGCCACATCCCGCTGTCTTCGCCGAGGAGGACGAAAATGCACGCCGCGGACCCGAAACCACTGGTCATCGCGCATCCGCCGGACGCGATCGACACCTACCGCGCACTCCGGTTCGGCATCGTCCTCGTGGTCGGACTCATCGCGGTCGCGCAGTTCGCCGAATGGCTGGCCGACGGCGACGTGTCGACCTCGATCAGCGCCTCGTTCTACACCTCGGTGCACGGGATATTCGTCGGCGCCCTGTTCGCCGCGGGCACCTGCCTGATCATCTATCGCGGCAACTCCGACATCGAGGATTCGGTGCTCAACTTCGCCGCACCGTGCAGTCATTCGGTCCATGGTTACGGCGATCCGACAGATACGCCTACCGTGTGGACCTGCTCGACATCGTGAAAACCCGGTCCGGCTAGTGGAATTCGGGTCGCCCGGTGAGGATTCGGTCGCGCCAGGCAGCGGGTTCGCGGACATACCATGCGGCGCTGTCGCCGTCGAAGGTGACGCGCAGCAGATCGCGACTCACCGTCTTGCCCGCGTGCGAGCGAACGAGGTCGACATCGGTGACCGAGGCGAGCGAGATCTCCAGTGGCGCATCCGAACCGATGCGCTGGAACCACAGGCGTGTTCCGGTCAGCACGAGGGGGCCGTTGCCGCGGATCTGGAGTCCGGCTTTGGACGCCAGCCCGAAGAAGTTGGCCATCGGGTCGGTGCGTAGCGCCTCCCCTGGCGCGAAGGTGGCGGCGATGGTCTCCTGCGCGGACCGACGCGCCTTCCCGAGCGCCACACGCGCGACGATCACGACGACGGTGAGCACGACCACGACGATGGCGGCCACCAGGAGCACGATGTCGAGAACACCCATCGCGGCAGCTTAGCTCTGTTTATTTGGCGGCGCCTGCGGCGCCGCGGGTTCGCGGCCCTGGGGGTCTCGCGTCCCAGCGTTCGATACTTGCTCCTGCGTCGCATTGTCTCGAACGCTGGGACGCGAGACGGCCGCGAACCGTCGCTCGTCGGGCTCGCTCCCGAGTGGGCTGGGGTGGGGCTTGGAAGGAGACGCTTGGGGGGTACCGCCAGTGGTGGTGGTTGGCGGTATCGGGGGCGAGCGGTGGTGGTCGGGGGGGTATCGGGCGAGCGGTATCGGGCGAGCGGTATCGGGCGAGTGGTGGTGGTTGGGTTGAGGTGGGGCGTGAACGGTGGTTGGCGGGCTGGCTCCTGGTGGGGTTGGGGGTTGCGGGTTTGGGGTTTTCAGCATGCATCGGGGGTAGGAAAGATGCAAGCATGATCGCTTGTTTTTGGGGTTACCAGCCGAAGAGGAGTAGGTGGGTCAGGCCGACGCCTAGGCCTAGTAGGGCTCCGTGTAGGTAGAGGAGCCAGGCGTCTTGTTCTACCGAGGCGTAGAACATCTCCATGAACTCGCCTGGGCTCAGTAATTGCAGCTTGCGTGCCGCGAATTCATCGATCTTTTGTGCCTGCTCCAGGGCGAATTCCTCGTCTTGCATCACGCTCGGCGCCAGGCCGACCGCTGCGCCTGCCGCGCCGACTTTCAGATTGTCGAACTGTCGTTTGCCGAATGCCGCGCGCACCATCGGGGTGGTTGGGCCGAGTTGGCGGTGGATCTCGTCGGAGACCAGGCGCTCGATCAGCTGCCGTGTCTTGTCGCCGTTCGGGCCGTCGAGGAGTTCGTGTGACAGGTTCGGGAGCGTCAACACCTGGTAGGCGAGGATATGTGCGAGGTCGGTTGCCGCTTGTGGCTGGCGTTTGGCCAGTAGGGCCTGCTTCCACAGGTATTTGTAGCGGGGCTGTGGATCGCCGGGTTCGAAGACCATCTTCACGGCGATCACGTTCACGATCACGCCGATGGCGGCGGCGCCTGCGAGCACGATCACCCACGTGGGCAGCCAGCCGATTACCGGAATGTTGTGGTGGACGTGCAGGTACAACGCCATGAGCAGGCCGAACGGTGCGCCGAGCAGACCGATCCTGACCATGAATCGCAATTCCGGTGCGGCGATCGTGGTGGTCAGGTCCTTGAGGATGGTCGGATTTCCCTGTAGGTAGCGGATCACGAAACTCTTGATATCGATCAGATGGTCGATATTGTCGCCGAGCGATTCGAACGCGCGTCTGGTCAAACGCGGCAGCTCCCGGTCGACTCGCTGGTAGACGACCTGTTTCATCTGCTTGGGGACCGTGCGCCACAGGTCCGGATTCTCCCGGTACATGATGTCGTCGACGATCGATCTGACCTGCGAGCGGGCGTTTTCGGCGATGTAGTCGGCGATGCCCTCGAGGTCTAGCTCGTGAATGAAATCGCGTGGACTTCCGATGCGGAGCAGCGCCTTGTCGACGCAGATGCTCGCCATCTTCTCGGCCCGCGCCGGAATGAATCCCTGGAATCCGAAACGGCGGCCGTCACCGGAGAAGGTGGGCAGCACCTGGACTCGTCTCGGGAAATACGGGTAGAGCACGGCCAAACCGGGGACGCGCACGCCGCGGAATCGGTCCGGCCAGAACAACATCAGCACGCCGGTCCAGTTCGTCAGCCAGCCCGCGAGCGCGCTGAAGATCGGGAAGGTGATCAGATCGACCACGAATTTCGACTGTCCGGTCAATTCCTCCCAATCGATGAACACGCCCGAGGCGAGTGTCGTCATCGTGGAAGCCCCCTGATCCGGCCTTGTCCGAGTTGGTGGGACTCACCGTCTCATCAGCTCGTCCCGGGTGTCAACGCGGCCTGCGCGCTCGCGGCTATACCGAGTCGCGGTCGATGAGTATCGCGAATTCGCCGTGCTCCTCGGCGGGCTCGTGGGGGAGGCCGAGTGCGCTCATCATCGAATCGACCGCGGTGTCGACGATGGCGGCGGCGCGGAAGCCGACCGTGGTCAGCGGCGGGTCGCTGACGATGCCGAGACCGATGGCGTCGACTCCCATGACCGCCAGGTCCTGGGGGCAGCGCAGCCCGGCCCGGCGGATGCCGTGCAGGACGACGAAGGCGGTCTCGTCGCTCTGCGCGCAGACGGCGGTCACGCCGCGTTCGGTCCAGGACCTCACGATCTCGGCGGCGTTCGCGCCGTCGGCGCCGACTTCACCGACGACGGGGTCGGGCAGTTCGTGGTCGCGGGCGGCGACGCGCAGGCCCTCCAGCCAGTAGTCGCCGAACAGTCGGAGTTTGGGGTCGTCGGAGTAGGCGAATCCGAGTCTGCGGTGTCCGTGGGCGAGCAGGTGGCGCACCCGCAGCCGCCCGACTTCGAGGTGCAGTGCCGCCAGGGTGTGCAGATTGGCGCTGCCCAAATGGATCTGGGGTAGGCCCGCGGCGCCTGCCAGGTCGAGTGCCGCGCCGGTGAGCGGGAAGACGCCCGCGACGGCGATGGGATCGAGTCCGGCGATGGCCTCGGCGATGTTCGCGCCGTCCTCGGTTTCGAATTGCAGCGACATCACGATGCCGTGGCGGGCCAATGCCGTGGTCAGGCGGCTGCCGACCTCCATGGCGAGTGCGCCGAGCGCCATCTGCGGCACGATGTAGAGCACCAGGCCGCTGCCGCCGATCACCAGGTTCCGGGCGGCGAGGTTCGGCCGGTAGCCGAGCGCGGCCGCCGCCTCCCGCACGGCTCGCTGGGTCTGCGGCGAGATCCGTTGTCCGGCGACGTTGTTGAGCACGTAGCTAACCGTCGCCGTCGATACCTTCGCCAGTCTGGCGACATCGGCCCGCGTCGGTCTTGCCGACCGTTTCACGCCAACTCACCGCCTCCGAACCGGCCCCTGCTACGTCCCGACCAGCATCATCGCACGGCCGACCGCGCGCGCCGCCACGGCTGTGTCGCACTCTGGACGGCGACCACTTACGCGAGTAAGTTGAGAATCTGCTTCTCAAATCTGGAGAAGCCGAATTCGAACGAAGGAATCGCGGTGGCTGTCGAACATTCGCCGATCCCAGCGGACTGGGACCAGATCACTCCGGAATGGATGACCACCGTCCTCGGAGACCGTCATCCCGGCGTCCGAGTGACGTCGATCGAGGTCGCGTTGCGTGACGACGGCACCAACCGCCGCGCCCGTCTCGCCCTCACCTACGACGGGACGCCGGGTCCGGAGTCGGTCTTCGTCAAGGCCGCCGACCCCGCGCACAAGGAACTGATCAAACTCACCAGCGGCATGTTCCACGAACCGCGACTCTTCGGCAGCGGCGTGCCACTGCCCGTCGAACACCCGGCCGTGTTCGCCGCGCTCATCGACGAAGACGCCGAGGACTTCCTCCTGGTCATGGAAGACCTCACGCTGCGCGACGCCGACCCGCGCGACGCCACCCGGCCGCTCACCGTCGACCAGGCCGCGAACGGCGTGCGCGCGCTGGCGCGACTGCACAGCCGATTCTGGGGATCGCGCCTGCGCGAGCGGCCTGATCTCGAATGGCTCGAACCGTTCCGGCCATGGGACGGGATGGAGATCGCCCCCTTACCCGCGGCGATCGCGGCTCTCGGCCCGGACGCGCCACCCGCCGTGACCGCGCTCACCATCGGCGAACTGATCGAGGACATCTGGAAGCCCTACATTCGCAGCCTCACCGCGGGTCCGCAGACCCTACTGCACGGCGACGCTCATATCGGCAACACCTACCTCATCGACGACACCCACGTCGGATTCCTGGACTGGCAGGTGGTTCGGCGCGGACACTGGTCGCTCGATCTCGGCTACTTCCTCCAGGGCGCGCTCACGATCGAGGACCGTCGCGCCGCCGAAGACCGCATCCTCGACGACTATCGCGACGCCCTCGAACTCCCCGCCGGGGAGAAACCGACGCGGGCGGAGATCCGCCAGGGTTACCGGGCTTCCGTCGCGCACGGCCTCACGCTGTGGCTGTGCACCGCGAGTGCGGGCGAACTCTGGCAGCGTCCCGATATCGCTATCGCCCTCGCACGCCGCTACTCGGCCGCCTACGCCGACCTCGAAACCGCCGCGGCGCTGCACGACCTCGCCCGCTAGATTTTCCGCGGCCGAGCGGGAGACAGCCGTTGTCCCGGAGCATCGCCACGCCGAAGGGGCGATGCTCCGGGAGCGGCGAGGCTTCGGAGAAGGTCGTCCCGGATACGACGATGGCGGGCCGACACCTTTCGGTGCGGCCCGCCACGCGTGTGCGTCGATCAGTCGATGGTGCAGCCGGTGAGGGGCTTGTCACCGAGGCGATCGAGCAAGTAGGTGACGGCGTTGTCGGGACCGAACCCGTCGATCAGTTCCGGCCCGAAGTGGCCGGGAAGCACGCTGCCCGGCAGGATCGGTGGCAGTTCGTTGGTACGGAAGGTGACCGTCGCGCCCTTCGCGCACCAGTCGGAGGCGAGCTGACGGGCTTGGCCGTACGGCACCGCGTCGTCGTTGCGACCGCTGGTGATGAGCACCGGCGACGCGGGGGTCAGATTGCCGATCTTCATCTCGTCCAGCGCGGCCACGGCCTCGGGCAGTTCCGCGATGTGCTCGCTCAGCGAACGGCCGTCTATGGTCATCGAATTCGTGCGCATGAACGGGTGTTTCATGATCACGTCGGCGATGCACGAAGTGCTCAACTCGTTCAGCAGCCCGATACCGGACGGGCTCGAGATCTTCCTGATGGAGTCGTTGATCGCGGGGTAGCGAGCGGCCAGCGCGTTGATGGCGAAGCCGATGGCGCCGCTGATGAGGGAGCCGTCGATGCGCGGCGTGATCGCGCCGAGATCGGCGGTCGGCCCACCGGCCCAGGTGCCCTTGAGGTTGAGTTCGGGCGCGTAGTCGGGGGCCATCTCCACGGCCGCCGCGGTCGCGCCGCCGCCCTGTGAGTAGCCCCACAGCACCGTCGGGGTGTCCGATCCGACCCCGGCGAGCGCGTTGGCGGCGCGTACGCCGTCGAGCACGGCTTGGCCGGATTCGATCCGGTTGCCGTAGGTGTGGATACCGGGGGTGCCGAGGCCGATGTAGTCGGTGACGAGGACCCGCGCGCCGAGCGCGCTCCACACCGCCGACGCGGGCAGTTCCTGGTTCGCCGAAATTCCGAGCGACGGGTCGGTGAGCAGCGCGAGGCCCGTGGAGAACGCCACCGACATCGCGCACTGGTCACCCTGGCCCGAGGTACCGGGGGCGATCACGACGGTCGGCCGAGGACCGGGACCGGACCACGGCACCGCCGCGTCGATGAACGTGCCGCTGACCGCGACCGGCGACCCGTCCTGTAGTCGACTCGTGTACATGACCAGCTGCGCCTTGCCCGGCCAACCCGCCGATGTCGGCGCCGTGATGTACAGCGGCATCGGCTGGGTCTTGACGATCGAGCCCGGCGCCGATGGGATCTGCGCGGGCGGCGTGTAGAAGCTGCTGACCGGCGCGGCCGCCGCCTCCGGCACGCCGACGCCGACCCCGCCCGCCGCGGTGAAGCACGCCGCCGCCACCGCGACCGCGAATGAAGCGGCACAACGTCCCCATAGCGATCGGCCCCGACCGCGCTGTCCGTACATCTGCAACTCCCATGAGATCCCCGGCGCCATCGCCGGTGTGTCCAACGCCGCACCGCGACCCGAGACATGACACGGGTCACCAAACGACTACCAGACAGTAACTTAGTTACCGAAATTTTGCGAGAACCCCCCGACTCACATCGTTCGAAATCCGCTGTGAGCGAAGTATCCGTGCAGGTCTGTGCGGTGAGCGACACTCTCGTAGTCGAATGGCCGTCCTACGGGTGTGTGGCGGTCCGCAGGTTTTCCATCGCGGACCGTACTTCCTGGCGAAGGTGGGTCACGAACAGGTCCACGGAGGATGAGGGGTTGTCGTCCGGGAACTCTGTGCCATCCCTACGGTGTTTCTCCCGGAGAGACTGCGCGTGGCGGACAGCGTCGTCCGCGAGTTTCATGTAGAGGGGACCGTCGAGATGTTTGCCATCTGATCCGTCGAGTTCACGTCGGAGCTGTATTGCCCCATCGGTCGAGATATGACCTGCGTGGCGACAGTGGTGAAGGATCAGCCAGATCTCGAAGCACGGGTTGCTGATCGCCAAACGGACGCCATTGTCCGTCGCCATTTGCCTTGCCCGATCGAGGTGGGGATGATTTTGTGGGAATTCCACATCGAATACACACCAATAGAAATCGATGTCGAGGTCGGCGCGGCGCTTGTCGGCGCAGGCGCTTTCCACGAGGCGCATCGGTGTGGCCCCGGCTTCCTCGATCGACACATCCACGGACACAGCTTCGGTGAACTCGGGTAGCCGTTTCAGTGCGTCGATGTACTCGGGTTCGGTCGACTTTCCTTCCGCGTAGACCGGAAAGGTGGTTCGCACCGGTTTGGTTTCGGTTCTGCGCTTCAGGGGCTTCCCCTTCTTGCCCCGGTCCTTCGCGCTCATCCGATCAGTCCCAGATCTTGCAGGACATCAAGGCGGGACACGTCAGGCAGCGCACCGAAGCGCCCGCTCAGATAGCCACTCTCCAGGTTCGCCGATCGGCGAACTCGCTCGCCCGCGAAATCGGAGAGAGCGGCGAAGCGTGTCGAGCCGTTCGACTCCTTCTGAGTCAGCCATACCTCGTCGCGGTTGAGGTGATTCAAGAGGTTGGTGTCGTGCGAGGTGAACACGAGTTGAGCGCCGTGCGGGTTGGACTTGTGGCCTTTGAATAGTTCGACGAGGCGAGCCGTAAGTGTCGGGTGCAAACTGGCATCGAGTTCATCGAAGAGTATGACCGCGCCGCTTCGCAGTGCCATGAGCACCGGTCCGATCAGTTCGAACCAAGCTTGAGTTCCGGCCGACTCGTGCTGATACTCGAACGGCAATCGTTCTTTGTCGGCGACGTGGACAAGTTGCGGTACTCGTCGCGTGACGGTACCGCTTCGCTCGGATTCGATTCGGGTTTCCTCGATTTCGACATCTGCCACGCCGAGATCGGCGAGCTGGAGCAATGCGATCGCGTGTCGGCGAGTCGATTGCCATTCTTGCTCGTCGAACTCTGTTTCACCCGGCAGCGCGTCGTCGAAATCTCCCTCTCGTGGTGGATCGAACAGGCGCAGCGTCGAGTGCATTGTCCGGGCGGGACTGCGTCGCAGGCCGCTGAGAGGTTGCCCCATCGCGGTGATGCGAAGGAGGGTTCGAGCGAAAGCCGAGGTGGTCGGCTCGTCGAAGCGTCGCATGATGGACAGCGCGAGTGACCGGTCGGTGAGGAGCGTTCGGGTGCCCGCGAGCTCACCGAGGCCGCGCTGGAGCACGAGCTCGTTCGCCTCGCGCTCGAAAACCCTTCGCTTGCGTCCTTCCGGATAGTGGAAGAGTGCCTCGTAGCTGACTCGATGCCTTCCGACATCCAGGAGATACTCGAAGCGGATCCCGCCGATCTCCAGCTCCAATGCGAACGAAGAGTCTTGGCTTTTCCGGTCGCCGAAGGCGAATGGTTCGACCGGGATCTCGTCGTCCCATCCACGCAACGAATGTCGCACCGCTGACCGCAGCCAGGCCAGTGCCGCCAGCACATTCGATTTCCCGGAGGCGTTGGGACCGAAGATGCCTGCGACCGGTACCAGGGAAGCGCCGAACTTCGGATGGATCCGTACCTCCGGTCTGTCGTCCACCGCGACCATCGACAACTCCGCCGGCTCGACGATCGAGCGGAAGTTCTCCACTTCGAACCGGATGAGCATCGCGCCACCTCACTACATTCAAATGGGTGTTTTCGTCCAAAAGATACCAAAATCCGACTCTGTCAGCGCTCGATCGGGGATTGGATCAACAGCGCTTCTGTCCTTGATCTCCGCGCGAGACTGCCGTCCGGTAGCAGGTTCGCGCTGTTGCGGACCTTGTTGGTTCCGCTGTGAGCGAAGTGGGGTTGGTGGGGGAACAACGGGGGTGGGGTGGGGGTTGAGTGGGTATCGCTCAAGTTTTGGAAGGGTCGAAACGTGACTACAGCTCAGAATCTGCCGGTGCTGTTCCTGACCGATCCGATCGTGCTGCCGGGCATGGTCGTGCCCATCGAACTGGATGAATCCGCGCAGGCGGCGATCGACGCCGCGCGGGCCGCGAAGACCGAGGCGGTGCTGCTCGCGCCGCGGCTGTCGGAAGGGTATGCCGCCTACGGCGTCGTCGCCACCATCGAACAAGTCGGTCGGATGCGCGGTGGCGCGCCCGCGGCCGTGTTGAAAGCCGAGCGGCGGGCGCGGATCGGGCACGGGGTCACCGGGCCCGGCGCCGCGCTGTGGGTTGAGGCCGAGGTGGTGGCGACGCCCGAACCCGACGGCCGGACCAGGGAACTCGCCGCCGAATACAAGAAACTCGTCGTCTCGGTGCTGCAACGGCGCGAGGCGTGGCAGGTCATCGATGCGGTCAACCAGCTCACCGATCCGTCGGCCATCGCCGACACGGCGGGCTACGCGCCGTACCTGACCGCCGACCAGAAACGTGAACTGCTCGAAACCCCGGATGTCACACAGCGTTTGACCACGCTCATCGAGTGGACGAAGGCGCATATCGCCGAAGCCGAGATCACCGAGAAGATCAGTGACGACGTGCGCGAAGGACTCGAGAAGAGTCAGCGCGAATACCTGCTGCGCCAGCAGCTCAACGCGATTCGCAAGGAACTCGGCGAGGACGAGCCCGACGGCGCCGACGACTACCGGACCCGCGTGACCGACGCTGACCTGCCCGACACCGTGCGCGAGGCCGCGTTGCGCGAGGTCGGCAGGTTGGAGCGCGCCAGCGATCAGAGCCCGGAATCGGGGTGGATCCGCACCTGGCTCGACACCGTCCTCGAACTGCCGTGGACGGTGAAAACCGCTGACAGCACCGATATCTCGGCGGCGCGCGCGGTACTCGACGCGGATCATCACGGTCTGGACGAGGTCAAGGACCGCATGGTCGAGTACCTGGCCGTGCGTGCCCGTCGCGCGCGGCGCGGGTTGGAGGTGGTCGGCGGACGCGGTTCCGGCGCGGTGCTTGTGTTGGTCGGCCCGCCCGGTGTCGGCAAGACCTCGCTCGGTGAATCCGTGGCGCGTGCGCTCGGCCGGAAGTTCGTGCGCGTCGCCCTCGGCGGTGTGCGCGACGAGGCCGAGATCCGAGGGCACCGCCGCACGTATGTCGGCGCGTTGCCGGGTCGGATCGTGCGCGCGATGAAGGAGGCGGGTTCGATGAATCCGGTCGTCCTGCTCGACGAGATCGACAAGGTCGGCTCCGATTTCCGCGGCGACCCGGCGGCGGCCCTGCTCGAGGTGCTGGATCCCGCGCAGAACCACACCTTCCGCGACCACTACCTCGACCTGGATCTCGACCTGTCCGACGTGCTCTTCATCGCGACCGCCAATGTGATGGAAACCATCCCCGGCCCGCTGCTCGACCGGATGGAACTCATCACCGTCGACGGCTACACCGAGGCCGACAAGGTGGCCATCGCACGCGACTTCCTGGTGCCACGGCAGCTGGACCGCAACGCGTTGACCGCCGACGAGGTGTCGATCACCGAGGAGGCGCTGCGCGAGATCGCCGCGAACTACACCCGCGAGGCGGGCGTGCGGCAGATGGAACGGCTGATCGCGAAGGCGCTGCGCAAGGCCGCGACGAAACTGTCCGAACCCGACTCGCTCGGCTACGACACCGAACTCGGCTACAACGGCGGCGTCGAGGAGATCGGCACGTCGACCGCACTGACGATCGGACTCGGCGACCTGACCGACTACCTCGGCCGACCCCGCTTCACCCCCGATTCGATGGAACGCACCTCGGTGCCCGGCGTCGCGACCGGACTCGCGGTGACGGGCGCAGGCGGCGACGTCCTCTACATCGAGGCCAACGCCGCCGAGGGCGAACGCTCGTTGACCCTCACCGGCCAACTCGGCGACGTCATGAAGGAGTCCGCGCAGATCGCGCTGACCTACGTGCGCTCGCACCTGGAAGAGATCGGCATCGAACCGTCGGTGCTCGACCGAGGCATCCACATCCATTTCCCGGCGGGCGCGGTCCCGAAGGACGGCCCTTCCGCGGGTGTGACGATGGTTACGGCGCTGGTGTCGCTGGCGTTGGGCAGGCAGGTGCGCGGCGATGTCGGCATGACCGGTGAGGTCACGCTGAACGGCCGGGTGCTGCCGATCGGCGGCGTGAAGCAGAAGCTGCTCGCCGCGCAGCGGGCCGGGTTGAAGACCGTGTTCATTCCGGCGCGCAACGAACCGGATCTGGACGAGGTCCCCGCCGAGGTGCTGGCCGCCCTCGATGTCCGTCCCGTCGCCGACGTGGCCGACATCCTCGCCTACGCCATCGAGCCGATGACGGAGGCGTCGCTGGATCGTCGGGCTTTCGCGGCCTCGGCGTAATCGGCCTGAGCGAGCTTCGGTCTGATCGGCCGAAACCAGAGGCCGGCACGGATTCTTTCGTGCCCGGCCTCTCGGGTCCTGTCACTCGGGCGCACAACAAGATGCCGGTCGACAACAGGTGTTCCGCCGACCACGCTCGCGGTATCGCCGTCGGCGTCCGTGACCGCTCTCGACGGTGTTCGGCGTCCGGGTACGAAGCGCGGGCCTCGTGCGTGCACGGTTCGGCTACAGCGCCCGCTCCACGACGCGCGTGGTCCCTTGGGCGACCGCGCACAGCACCGGCTCCGCATCCGAACTCTCCGCGTAGATCTCGCAGTTCACCACCGCCTGCCTGCGGGTCGACCCGGCGACGACGGCTTCGGCGCGCAGCCGATCGCCCGCCGCGGGCCGCAGATAGGTGACGGTGAACCCTCCGGTCAGCACATTGGGCCCGAGTACGGTGCCCGCCGCGAAGGTGAGGGCGTTGTCGGCGGCGTAGGACAGCACACCCCCGTGCACGAAACCGAATTGCTGCCGCAGTTCGTCGCGCACCGGGATCACCAGAGTAGCTCGGCCGCCGCCGAATTCGGTGATCTCGGTGCCGACCAGACGCGCGAACGGCTGGGCGGCGAGCACTTGCCGCGCGGAGTCGATGTCCATGGTCGTGGTCGTCATCACGTGCCTTTCGTGCCTGGTGTTCCGGTGGCGACGCCGAGGGTGAGCCAGGCGGCTTCGGCGAGTTCTCCGGCGACGGAGGTCGGGGCGGCGCGCATGTCGCCCGCGAGCCATTGCCTGCTGTATTCCTGGGCCGGTCCGAGCCACAGCGCGTAGACCAGGTCGAAGGGCAGCTCGCGCACCGCGCCGTAGTTCGCGTGGGTGCGCCACCAGCGCCAGACGTCGGCGAGGAAGGCCCGGTTGCTTTCGCTGTCGCGGACTCCGGGCGGACGCGCCGAGAGCAGTATCCGCGCCCGGTACTGGTTCTCCCCCACCCAGCGCAGATGTTCGCGCACCCCCGCGGTGACGCCTTCGCGCGCGCAGGCGCTGTGCCCGACCACCACCCAGAAATGCTGTTGATAGTCGGTGAGCGCATGCGCCCACACCTGCCGATACAGATCGGATTTGTCGGGAAAGTGGTGATAGAGCGCACCGACGCTGGCCCCCGCCGCCGCCCTGATCTGGGTCAATGTCGCGTCGAGAGCGCCGTGCTCGGCGAACTGCCGTTCCGCCGCGAGCAGCAACCGATCTCGAATCTTCACAAACAGAATCTAGTTCTGTTCTGGTGTCGCACGCAAGACTTCCCCGTATCCCTACGATGGGGCGCGAGGGTGTGGGCAACACGACACGTGGCGCGCGGAGGTGCCCCGATGGCCGAGATTTCGCCCGAACCGGACGGCGCCGCCGCCCGCTGGCTGCTGCATATCGATCTCGACCAGTTCCAGGCCGCCGTCGAGTACCGCCGCCACCCCGAACTGCGCGGCCTCCCCGTGATCGTCGGCGGCAACGGCGACCCCACCGAGCCCCGCAAGGTCGTCACCTGCGCGTCCTACCCCGCACGCGCCTTCGGCGTGCGCGCCGGAATGGCACTGCGTTCAGCACACCGCAAATGCCCCGAAGGCATATTCCTCCCGCTGGACATGACCACCTACGAGGAGGCATCCGAGGAAGTCATGGCCCTGTTGCGCACCTTCCCCGGCCGAGTCGAAGTCTGGGGTTGGGACGAGGCCTTCCTGGCCGCCGACACCGCGGCCCCCGAACAACTCGCCACCGAAATCCGCACCGCCATCGCCGAATTGAACCTGACCTGCGCCATCGGCATAGGCGACAACAAACTCACCGCCAAACTGGCCACCGGCTTCGCCAAATCCGCGAGCAAATCCGCCGCACCGCCCGCCGACCCCGTCGCGGCCACTGCGGGCATGTTCCGACTGACGGCCGCCAACTGGACCGAAGTAATGGCCCACCGCCCCACCAGCGCTCTCTGGGGAATCGGCCCCCGCATCGCCGCCAGACTGGCAACACTCGGCATCGACACCGTAGCCGACCTCATGACCGCCGACCGCGGGCGTCTGGCCACCGAATTCGGCCCGAATACCGGCCCCTACCTGCGGGTCCTCGGCCACGGCAAAGGTGACACCGAAGTAACCACCGAACCGAGAACCCCCGTGGGCCGCAGCAAATCCGAAACTTTCCCGAAAGACCTGACCGACCGCACCGAGATAGACGCGCAGGTAGCACGCCTGGCCCGCGAGGTCGCCGAAGAGATGGCCGCCGAAGGCCGCATCAGCACCAGAGTCTCGGTAACCGTCCGCACCAACACCTTCTTCACCCGCACCAAACAACGCAAACTCCCCACCCCGACCACCGACGTAGACCAAATCGCCGACACCGCCCTCGCGGTAACAGCCCGCTTCCCCCTGGACCGCCCAGTACGCCTACTAGGCGTACGCCTCGAACTACTACCCGAATAACCCGCCGATGAATACAACTTGCCCTGGACCTAGGTTGAGGTTTTAGTGTCGGTGTCCGGGGGTTGAATGACGGGGAGCGAGAGGACCAGGACGTGAGTATCGAATCCGTGGCGTGGAACCAGATGTATCGCCAAGCGAACGCACCGCGCGAACAGCGCCCGTTCCGCCTGGCCATCGCACGCCGAATCCTGAGCTTCGCAGGCCCACACCGACGGAGGATCGGTTCGTTCCTCCTGTTCAGCGTCCTGTCGGCACTGCTGGCGGTGGCCACACCGGTCCTCGCGGGCCGAGTAGTCAACGACATCGTCGACGGCTCCGCCCCGCGCGTCGTCGTCACCCTCGCCGCCCTTATCGGCGCCCTGGCCGTGGTAGACGCCGGACTCGGCCTGGCAATCCGGTGGATGTCAACCCGTATCGGTGAAGGACTGATCCTCGACCTGCGCACCGCGGTCTTCGACCACGTGCAGCGCATGCCGGTCGCCTTCTTCACCCGCACCCGAACCGGCGCGCTCGTCAGCCGCCTCAACAACGATGTGATCGGCGCGCAACGAGCCTTCAGCGACACCTTGTCCGGAGTGGTCGCCAATCTCGTCACCCTCGCGCTGACGCTCGCGGTGATGGTCACCATCTCCTGGCAGATCACCTTGCTCGCCCTGATCCTGTTGCCGGTCTTCGTGATTCCCGCGCGACGGATGGGGCGCCGACTGGCCGATATCCAGCGCGAAGCCGCCGGTCTGAACGCCGCCATGGGAAACCAGATGACCGAACGGTTCTCCGCGCCCGGGGCCACTTTGGTCAAACTGTTCGGCAGGCCCGCGCAGGAGTCCGACGAATTCGCCACGCGGGCGCGACGAGTGCGCGATATCGGGGTGCGCACCGCCATGTTGCAGACCGTGTTCGTCACCTCGCTCACCCTGGTCTCGGCGCTCGCGGTGGCGCTGGTCTACGGGCTCGGCGGCTGGTACGCGCTGCGCGGACAGTTGGACGCGGGTGCGGTTGTCGCGCTGTCACTACTGCTGACCAGGCTCTACGCTCCGCTGACGGCGTTGGCGAGCGCGCGCATGGAAATCATGTCGGCGCTGGTGAGTTTCGAGCGGGTCTTCGAAATCCTCGACCTGAAACCGCTGATCGAGGACGCGCCCGACGCGGTGGCGGTGCCCGAAGGCCCGGTCTCGGTGGAATTGGACGCGGTGAGTTTCGGGTATCCGTCCGCGGACAAGGTGTCGCTGGCCTCGCTCGAGGATGTGTCGACACTGGATACGCGCGGCGGGGTCGAGGTGCTGCACGGGGTGTCGTTGCGGGCCGAGCCGGGTCAGCTGATCGCGCTCGTCGGTTCCTCCGGTGCCGGTAAATCCACCGTGGCCCAATTGGTTTCGCGACTCTACGATGTCGACTCCGGCGCGGTCCGCCTCAGCGGCGTCGACGTGCGCGAACTGAGCACGCCTTCGCTGCGCGCCGCGGTGGGCCTGGTCACCCAGGACGGGCACCTGTTCCACGACACCATCCGCGCCAACCTGCTGCTCGCCCGCCCCGAAGCCACCGAGCCGGAACTGTGGGACGCGTTGCTGCGCGCCCGTTTACGCGATCTCGTCGAATCCCTGCAGGACGGGCTCGACACCGTGGTCGGCGAACGCGGTTATCGGCTGTCCGGCGGTGAACGTCAACGCCTCACCATCGCCCGCCTCCTGCTGAAACAGCCGAGAGTGGTCATCCTCGACGAAGCGACCGCGTCCCTCGACTCCACCTCCGAAGCCGCCGTGCAGGAAGCGCTCACCGAGGCGCTGTCCGGCCGCACCGCACTCGTCATCGCCCACCGCCTCTCCACCGTCCGCGCCGCCGACCAGATCCTGGTCATGGAAGAGGGCCGAATAATAGAACGCGGCACCCACCCGGACCTGCTCGCCGCCAACGGCCGCTACGCCGAGCTCTACCGCACCCAATTCGCCGACGCTTCGGAACCCGCCGCCGCGTGACATCCGGGAAAGCGCGGCCGGATCGAGGCCGCGCTTTTCGGGTCAGAATTCGCCGGCCACGCCGAAGATGGTTCGGCCGGAATGGGTTCCGTTCTGGAGGCTGCGGAGGACCGGTTCGGCCTCGGTGATGGGGGCGAAGTTCTCGAGGGTCGACAGGTGGCTCGGGCGGAATTCGTTCGCGAGGCGGGTCCAGAGAGCGCGGCGCTTCTCGATGGGGAGGGCCACCGAATCGATGCCGATCAGGGCGACGCCGCGCAGGATGAAGGGCATGACCGTGGTCGGCAAGGCCGTGCCGCCGGTCAAGCCGCCGGCCGCCACGGTTCCGCCGTAGCCGATCACGCTCAGGACGTGGGCCAGGGAGGCGCCGCCGACGCTGTCCACCGCGCCCGCCCACCTGGTGCGGCCCAGCGGGCGCGGCTTGGCGTCCGGATCCTCCGGTAGGCGGCCGATGACCTCGTTCGCGCCGATATCGGCGAGACGGTCGGCGGCGTCGGACTTGCCGGTGGAGGCCACCACCTCGAAACCGAGACCGGACAGGATATCGATGGCCACGCTGCCGACGCCGCCGGTCGCTCCCGTCACCAGGATCGCGCCGGTCTCCGGGGTCAGTTCCCGGTCGAGCAAGGTCTGCACGCTCAGGGCGGCCGTGAAACCGGCGGTGCCGATGATCGCGGCGTCGCGGGTGCTGAGGCCGTCGAGTTTCACCACCCACTCGGCGGGGACCCGCGCGTACTCGGCGAAACCGCCGTGCTGGGCGACGCCGATGTCGTAGCCGTGCGCTACGACCAGGTCGCCGGGGGTGAAATCGTCGTCCTCGGAGGTGACCACCTCGCCGGTTATGTCGATACCGGGAACTATCGGGTACTTGCGGACCACACCGCCGCCCGGGGTGATCGCCAGGGCGTCCTTGTAGTTCGCGCTCGAGTAGTGCACTTTGATCGTCACCGCGGCGGGAGGGAGGAAATCCTCCGACACCCGTTCCTTGGTCAAGACGATCCCGCTGTCCGATTCGTGTGCCACCATCGCCCAGAAATCCATGGGTTGAGTCTATTGGCGTCGCCTTCAGCTCCGCGGGACGTGCCTGCTGGGCCTGGTGCTGCGGGATCGCGTTTACGCTGGCAGGGTGATCGACGACCGGTTGGTATCGGCGTTGCGCGGGCGGCTCGACGGTGAGGTCGACCTGTCCGTGCGGCGGCTTGCGGAGTATTCCTCGGATGCCTCGAATTACCGGGTGCTTCCGGCTGCCGTCGTCTTTCCGCGTGCCGATGCCGATGTCGCGGCGGTCCTCGACTTCGCGCGCGAACACGGACTCGGCGTTACCGCGCGTGGTGCGGGCACTTCGGTGGCGGGTAATGCCATCGGTTCCGGCATCGTGCTCGATTTCAGTAGGTATCTGCGTCGTGTGCTCGATATCGATCCGGAGCGTCGGATCGCGCGGGTGCAGCCGGGGGTGGTGTTGTCGCGCCTGCAAGGTGTCGCGGCTGCGCACGGGCTGCGGTTCGGCCCCGATCCGTCGACCCAGAATCGCTGCACTCTGGGCGGGATGATCGGCAACAATGCCTGCGGACCGCATGCGGTGGCGTGGGGGCGGACCTCCGACAACACGGTGTCGCTGCGCGTACTCGACGGCACCGGCGCCGAACGGATCCTCGCCGACGATCTCGGCTCGGTGCCTGGCCTGGCCGATTTCACCGGGGCCAACCTCGCTGTACTGCGTACGGAACTGGGGAGATTCGACCGGCAGGCCAGCGGCTACGGATTGGAACATCTGCTGCCCGAGCGTGGTTCGGCGGTGGCGAAATCCTTCGTCGGCAGCGAGGGAACTTGCGGTGTGCTGCTGGAGGCGACGGTGCGGCTGGCGGAGTTGCCCGCGGCGACGGTGCTCACGGTGCTCGGCTATCCGGGCATGGCGGAGGCCGCCGACGATGTCGCCGCGGCACTCGGCTGCGCGCCGATCGCGGTGGAAGGGATCGACGCGCGGCTGGTCGATGTGGTGCGTGACCGGCGCGGCGCCGTGCCCGACCTACCGCGCGGCGCGGGGTGGTTGTTCGTGGAGACGGCGGGGGAGAGTGCGGCCGAGGCGGAGGCGTCGGCGCGTGCGCTCTGCCGTGCTGCCGGTGCGCTGGACTCGCGTATCGTGACCGACCCCGCGCAGGCAGCCGCGCTGTGGCGGATCAGGGCCGACGGCGCGGGGCTCGCGGGGCGCACCCCCGATGGCAGCCCGGCTTGGCCAGGGTGGGAGGACGCGGCGGTGCCGCCGGAGAATCTCGGCGACTACCTGCGTGACTTCGGCGACCTCACCGCCGAGCACGGGGTGGATGGGCTGCTGTACGGCCACATCGGTGACGGCTGCATCCACGTGCGACTCGACCTCCCGATCCTCGACGCGCCGCGCCGGTTTCGCGCCTTTCTGTTCGATGCCGCCGAACTCGTTGTGCGCCATGGTGGTTCGCTCTCGGGTGAACACGGTGACGGGCGCGCGCGGTCGGAACTGCTCGCGGTCATGTATTCCGCCCGAGCGCGTGCCGCGTTCGCGGGTTACAAGGCGCTGTTCGATCCCGGCAATGTTCTGAACCCCGGCGTGCTGGTCGATCCGCGTCCGATCGACGCGGATCTGCGTGTGGCCGGTTTGCCGCGGATCCCCCTCGCGGGCTTCGCTTTTCCGCACGACGACGGCGATGTCGCGACCGCGGTGCACCGTTGCGTCGGTGTGGGGAAATGTCGTGCCACGGGCGGTTTCATGTGCCCGTCCTATCTCGCGACCGCCGACGAGAAGGACAGCACCCGAGGTCGGGCGCGGGTGCTGCAGGAGGTGGTGCGCGGGGCCGTCGACTGGTCGTCGCCCGCGGTGGCGGAATCGCTCGACCTGTGTCTTTCCTGTAAGGCGTGTCGCTCGGACTGTCCGGCGGGCGTGGATATGGCGACCTACAAGTCGGAGACGCTCTACCGCCGCTACCTCGGCAAGCTCCGGCCGATCGACCACTACACCCTCGGATGGCTGCCGCGTTGGCTGGCGGTCGCGACCAGGATGCCGCGCCTGGTCAACGCGCTGGCCCGCGTCGAGGTGCTGCGCCGATTCGGACTGCGTGCCGCGGGCATGGATACGCGCCGCGCGGTTCCGGTTCTCGCCGAGCGTTCGTTCCGCCGTCGCGCGCGGACGGGCGGGCGATCCTCCGGTAAGTCGGTGATGTTGTGGGTCGACACCTTCACCGACGCCTTCGATCCCGATATCGCCGCGGCCGCCGTGGATCTCCTCGAATCGCTCGGCTACCGCGTGGTGTTCGCGCCGGATCGGGTGTGCTGCGGTCTGACCTGGATCAGCACCGGTCAACTCGACGGCGCGCGCGCCCGCCTGCGCGCGACCCTCGACGCGCTCGACGCGCATGTCGGCGCGGGCGGCACGGTGATCGGACTCGAACCATCGTGTACGGCGGCGCTGCGCGCGGATCTGCCCGAACTGCTTCCGGAGGATCCCCGGTCCGCGCCGGTCGCGGCGGCGGTGCGGACCCTCGCGGAGTTCCTGCTCGCCGAACCCGACTGGCGGCCGCCGGTGCGTCCCGGGGTATCGGTGGTGTGGCAGCCGCACTGTCACCAGCACGCGGTTCTCGACTCGAAAGCCGATCGCCATATATTAGCCAGAATGCAAGTAAAAGTTATTGAAGTCACTGGGTGTTGCGGATTGGCAGGTAACTTCGGAATGCAGGCCGGACACTTCGATATTTCTGTCGCCATCGCTGAAAACGGAATTCTGGCCCGTATTCGCGATACGGACCCGACGGCTTTGGTGCTGGCCGACGGATTCTCGTGCCGCACTCAGGTGCGACAACTCGCGCACAGAGACGCTTACCATCTGGCTCAGTTCCTCAGGGAATGACCATGATTCGTCCGGAAATCGCGAGCGCGACATACCTGCCGCGTTCGCCGCGGCGGTGGTGAGAGTATCTCAGCTGCCGGAAGGGAGGGTGCCGGGCGGAATCTGATACCCAGAGCTGCCCGCGAATACGCCGCCCCAGACACTGAGCAGAAGATTCAGCAGATTGGTGATCATATAGTGCCTCCGTCGTGGAGATTGCCAATAATTTACTGATTCAAGGAATAGTCGATCTGATATCGCTACGAGAATTTCACGTGTTACACCGGCTGAGAACACGATGCGGTACCGCTCTGTATCGGGACGTTCCGTCGGTGTCCGAGGAACCCGTTTCCGCACAGGAAAACTCCTGGTCAGCGGTTTCGTGAGACGGGTTCGAGCCCTGACGCCTCGCCACCGCGACCGTCGCGCACAATGGTCGGGTGCGCGACTCGACGATCCAGGACGCGGGACTGTCCCGCACGGTCACCTCGGACCGCCCGATCGATCTCGCCCCCACCCTCGCCCCACTGCGTAGAGGCGCCGCCGACCCCTGCTATCGGGTGACCCCGGACGGCGCGCATTGGCGAGCCTCGCGACTCGCGACGGGCCCGGTCACCTACCGCCTCACCCAAGCGGGTGCGCACGCGGTCGACGCGCGCGCCTGGGGACCCGGCGCGGCCGAATTCCTCGACGGCCTCCCGCATATGCTCTGCCTCGACGAGGATCTGACGGGATTCATGCCCGGCCACCCCAAAGTCATCGATGCCCATCGCCGTTTCCCCGGCCTGCGGATGCTGCGCACCGGCCTAGTATTCGAATCGCTCGTTCCAGCGGTGCTCGAGCAGAAGGTGCACACCGTATCGGCCCGGGCTTCCTGGCGTGCGCTGGTGCGGAAATTCGGGACTCCCGCGCCGGGGCCCGCGCCGTCGGGTCTGCTGCTCGCGCCGGATGCGGACGCCTGGCGGCGCATTCCATCGTGGACCTATCACCGCGCCAATGTCGGCCCCGAGCGCGCGCGGACCATCGTGCACGCCGCCCGCGTCGCGGAGTCGCTGGAGCGGACCGCGGTGATCGATGCGGCCGAGGCGGCGCGACGTTTGCGCACGGTTCCCGGAATTGGGGTGTGGACTGCCGCGGAGATCGCGCAGCGCGTCCACGGTGACGCCGACGCGCTCTCGGTGGGTGATTACCATCTCGCGGCGATCATCGGATGGACGCTGCTCGGCCGTCCCATCGATGACGACGCCATGGTCGAATATCTCGAACCGCTACGTCCGCATCGGTATCGGGCGGTCCGGCTGTTGGAGATCAGCGGTCACGCGCACAAACCGAAATTCGGCCCTCGGACCCCGCTGACCGATCACACCTGGCACTGAACGGTTTTCGGACTGGTCGGTCGTTCTAGGTCTATTGACTACCACTCAGGGAGGTGTGGCGCTCGCAGACGACCCGTGGGCCGCGCAACCTGCACGGCCCTCGCGAGCGGGTCGGGGGCTCATCCCCGCGGACACGGAAAGTGATCGGAGCACTACTCGCGGATCACGGTTGCAGTGCCCGACCGTCGAGGACGCATTTGCCCGCTTCGACCAGTGTCGTGCGGGCCCGGCGGCGCACCAGGCAGCGGTCGACGGTGCAGTCGAGGTGCAATTGCATTGCGGTGTGGGCCTGTTCGTCGGTGAGGACGCCGGGATCGCAGGCGCAGTTCAGCAGGGAGGCGACGCGCATGTTCGGATAGGGGAGTTGCATCAGGCCACCTCCGCGTCGGCGGAAAATACAGCTTCAGCGGAAAATACAGCTTCGGCGGTGAACCCTGCCTCGGTGGTGAACCTGTTCGACCGGTGTGTGGTGTGTCTGCGTAGCCGGTCGTCCCAGGGAGCGTGGTGAATCGCCATGCCGACCGCCTCGCGCGCGGTGAGTCCGACCTCCTCCGCGAATTCACCCACGGTGTCGAGCAGGCCGGGTACGACTTCGGCGACCTTGAGGGCGGCGACTGCCTGTGCGCACGTGAGTGTGCGCCCGGGTAGAAAAGAGACCACCCAGTTCTCGTGTCCGACGCTGCGCGCGCGGTGCGGGGTCAGATCGCTGGTCATCAACGACGACGCTATGACATGTACAGCCATGACTCCTCGTTCCTGCGTGCGATTCCCGAGGGTGTGCGTGACGCCCCGCGGGGAGTCGCCATCGAATACTGTGTGTGCCCGGAGTTTTCGCAGGGGGGAGGGGGACCGCTCTGCTCGGCTCCGGGCACACTTCCAGCACACCACTGCGGGATGGGCACGGCAACGCTGTTGGTGAATCTCACAACATTTTCGAGCGAATCCCCAGCACAACATCCACAAGGGAGGGCAGGATTCCCCATAATGGATGAAGGATCC
>NZ_JADMLG010000030.1 GCF_015674855.1 Nocardia bovistercoris
TCCTGGACTTGGCACGACTACGCCGCCACATCGCCGACACACTCTCCGACAACCACGTACCCACCACCATCGACATCCGAGCGGAGCTACCGGTGACCGGCTGGGGTAAACCCGATCGGGCACAACTGCAGGCCGATGCCCGTGCGCTGTCGACCCGCGCCGCCGCCCAGACCTGACCAACCGAACCCGTCGATCGGCCGCGTGCAACTGTCAGGCCGAGCGATACGAACCCCCTTCGCACCGACCTACTATCAGCTGAATATCCCAGGTGGAGCGGTGACAGAAGGTGGTGGCAGATTTCGTGGCAGATTCGACCGAAACGATGCCGAACAATGCTGACCGGCAGGCAGCGTCGGACACGAAACGCGTGCTGACTCGTGAACAACGGAAAGAATTCGCCGAGCGCGGCTATATCGTGGTCCCGGATGTCGTGCCGCCAGACCTGATTGCCGCCGCGAACGCGGTGGTGGACGAGCAGATCAGCGCACGACCGCCGGTGGATGGACACGTCGGGGTCGTCTACAGATTCCAAGAGCTGGAGGATTCGCCGGTGCTCGCGGCATTGTTGCGCGACACTTCTGCCTTTTCGCTCGCCGAAAGTCTCATGGGGGAAGGCGAATTGGACTTCCCCGACACGGTGCAAACGGCATTGACCTACCCGCCTTTCCGGGATGCCCGACACAAGCCGCATATCGACGGCGGCAAAGGACGGAAACCCGGCGATCCCCCGTGGACATTCTCCATGCTCGCCGGGTTCTTTCTGACCGACCAGTCGACCGACGACACCGGAAATCTCTTCGTCTGGCCGGGAACACACCGCGCGCACGCGGAACTGTTCCGTGCGCGCGGACCGGAAGCGTTCACGACCTACCCCACCGTCGATCTGCCCGCGGTGGATATGGTGCGCGGTCGTCCTGGCGATATGTTGCTCAAACATTATCTACTCGGTCACAACGGCGGCAACAACACCGGTGATTCCGTCCGGCGCACAGTCTATTTCCGGCTCCGGCACCGGGAGCACGAGGCGAAGTGGGAGCAGGCCCTACAGGATCCCTGGCACGATTTCGCGGCGCTGCGCGGGTTGGCGGCGCCGCTCGGCGAATCCGGTCGACAGGGAGACAGTTGTGCCTGACGTCAACGATCTGGTGGACGTGGCGACCGGGGACGTCGTTCTGGCCGAGACCGATGTGACGCTACCCGGCGTACTGCCCCTCGTGTTCGAGCGCACCCACCGGTCGTCGTTCCGCACCGGCCGATGGTTCGGACGGTCCTGGATGTCGACCCTCGACCAGCGATTGCGGATCACCGCCGGACGGATCGAGGCGCGATTCGCGGGCGGGGAGCTCCTGAGCTGGATCGTCCCCGGCGCCGATGATCTCCCGGCGATCCCGACGACCGGCCCCGCATGGCCGTTGCGGCAGAACCCGGACGGCTCCTACGCGGTCAGCGATCCGCAGCGCGGCCACACCTGGAAGTACGAACGCCGGGCCGGATACGAGAACGACGAACTGCCTTTGACCTCGATCACCGACCGCGTCGGTCACGAGATCACCTTCGGCCACGACACGGCGGGCCGCCCGCGCGACATCGTGCACTCCTGCGGCTACCACATCGTCGTCACACTCGCCGACGATCGCGTCACCGCGCTGACTCTCGCCGGTCGCGACGGTGGAGACGATATCGCTTTGCGCCGTTTCGAATACGACGATTCCGGCAACCTGTCCGGCGTCGTCAACTCCTCCGAACTGCCGCGGCGCTTCGACTACGACGACGCAGGTCGGATCACAGCCTGGATCGACCGCAACGGCTACTCCTACCACTACACCTTCGATTCCGAAGGCCGGTGCGTCAGCGGTGACGGCCCCAACGGTGACCTGTCCGGCGTCTTCACCTACGAGCCCGGCCGCACCTGTTGGACCAATACCAACGGAGATGTCACCAGCTTCGCGATCACCGAGTCCGCCCGAATTGCCGCGATAACCGACCCGATCGGGAAAACCGCGCGGACGGAGTACGACGAACGCGGCCGAGTCACAGTCCGGGTCGACCCGCTCGGCATGGTCACACGACATACCTACGACGACCGCGGCAATCTGGTCTCGATCACCGACCCCGACGGTGGCGAATCCCGCGTCGAACCCGACGATGCCTGTCTCCCGGCACGGATCACCGGGCCGGAGGGCAGTGTCTGGCTGCGATCTTTCGATCGGAACGGCAATCTCACCGAACTGACCGCGCCCGACGGCTCGGTGGTCCGGTACGACTACGACAGTCGCGGGCATCTCGCCCGGATCACCGGCGCCGACGGCGCGGTCACCACGATGGAATGCGATTCCGCCGGAATGCCCGTGAAAGTCACCGAACCCAGCGGCGAAACGATCCGGTACGAACGCGACCAGCTGGGACGAGTCGTGCGAGTCGTCGGCTCGGACGGCGGGACGACGACGCATACCTGGACGACCGATGGCCTGCCGATCTCGCTGACCCTGCCGGACTCGTCGACCCAATCCTGGGTCTGGGACAGCGAAGAGAATCTGCTGCAACGGATCTCGGCCACGAAAGCGGTGACGGCCTACACCTACGGGGCGTTCGATCGCCTCGTGTCGATCGCGTGGCCGGGCGGCGCGGGCACCGAGTTCGAGTACGACCACAACTGTCGGCTCACGTCGGTGACCCACGGCGGGCTGGAGTGGCAATACGAGAACGATTCCGCGGGACGGCTGAGCGCGCAGACCGACTACAACGGCGCCACCACCCAATACTGGTACGACGCCGCAGGACATCTCGTGCACCGGGTGAACGCGAGCGGTCACGAAGCGTCCTACTCCTACAACCCGCTCGGCAAACTGTCGTCCTCGCACAACGCGGACGGCACGGTGACGACGTTCGACTACGACCCGGCGGGCCGTCTCGTCCGTGCGAAGAACGACGACGTCGACCTGGTCCTGGTCCGGGACTCGCACGGTCGGGTGGTCAGCGAGAACTGCAACGGTCACGAGGTCGCCAGGACCTATGACGCGGCAGGGAGGACCACGAGCCGCGTCACACCGTCCGGGGTCGAGACCACCTGGGAGTACGACGCCGGAGGAAATCCCGCGGCGCTCGTCACCGCGGGCAGAGAACTCCGGTTCGGCTACGACCCGGCCGGACGGGAAATCCGACGAGATCTGCCCGGAGCGGCCCACTTGGCGCAGGAATGGGACCGACTCGGCCGCCTCGCGATCCAGTCCCTCACCGGCCCAGCGGTTTCCTCCGGTTCCGATGGCCCCTCGGTGCCGCTGCTCCAGCGGCGCGCGTACACCTACGGCCCGGACGGGCTGGTGACCGAGGTCGAGGACCTCCTCGCGGGCGATCGAGCGTTCCAGCTCGATTCCGCCGGGCGCGTCACCGCCGTAACCGACGGCGGCGACCTGCCGCTGGAGCAGTACGACTACGACCCCGCGGGCAATATCACCAACGCCGTCCAGCAGTCCTCGGCCGCCGATCCCGGCGCCGAGACCCCGGAGATGTCGGCGCAGGGATCTCGCGAGACAGTCGGAACCTGCACCACCCGGGCAGGCACCATGAACTATCGCTACGACGCCACCGGGCGCGTCGCGACGCGGATCCGCACCCCGAAGTCCGGCGATCCCGAAACCTGGCGCTATGTATGGGATGCCGACAGCAGGCTCCACGCCGTCACCCTGCCCGACGGGAGCAAATGGTCCTATCAATACGATCCTCTCGACCGCCGCATCGGCAAACGTCACCATTCCCCTGACGGCGAATTGCTGGAGCAGACGCGGTTCTCGTGGGACGGAGAGCTGCTCGTCGAGCAGGAGGACCGTCGCGGCGACGTGCGTGTCACCATCACGTGGAGTCACCGCAACGATTCGGGTATCCCGCTGACCCAGACCTCGCGAACCGTTGTCGGCGCCGACTCCGACGCGCGGACGATCGGCGAAGAGTTCTATTCCCTGGTCACAGACCTGGGTGGTACGCCGACCGAACTGGTCTCCGCCGACGGAGTCCTCGTCGGCAATCAGCGGCACACAATATGGGGGCGGGCATCCTGGCAACGCGATGCGGCGACCACCCCGTTGCGGTTCCCCGGTCAGTACCACGACCGGGAAACCGGTCTGCACTACGACGGTCGCCGCTACTACGATCCCGAGACCGGCGCCTACCTCTCCCCCGACCCGCTCGGCCTGACGCCCGCGCCGAATACCCATGCCTTCGTCACGGATTCTCCCGCCTCGGGCGAACCTCTCGGCTGTGAACACGCCATGGGCCCGATCCTGGACCGAGCGCCACGGCTGGAAGCCCGAATGAGCGGCGGGCAGCAGGAATTCGGGGGGACCTATGCGCCGGAATGGTGGCGGACGGCGGATAGATGGCTGGATGCGTTGCGCAATCACTGGTTGCCGCCGGAACCCTGTCGCATGTGCACGACTCCGCACCACCTGACACCGGCGGCGGCGGGCCCTCACCCCTGTCGATGACCGACCACAGCGATCCCCACCCCCGTGTCCGAGGGGGTGGGGATCGCTGTTTCGAACCCGCCCCCGACGTTGTGCCACCCGGATCTCGTTGCGCAGCAGGGACATCCATCCTTCACATTGCTAGTCGCCCGACCAGCGCGGTAAACGCGCAGCACACTGTCAATCTGTGGGATGGCATGGGCATACCCGCGTCGGTCAGGCTTCCGACATGGACGGCTACGAACTGTACGAGCTGGCGCGCAAACTGATGCAGATAGGCGAAGACGCCATCGCGGATCCCACGGGCCCGCGACATCTGTCCCCGGGCATCGGCGCCGCCACGACCGACGTGATCGAACTCCCCCACACCTCGGGCACCGACCGCGACGACTCCCCGGCGAACCTCGTGGCGGCCTCCGTCGCTACCTCCGGCGGCCTCGACGTCGCGCGCGCCGCCGCCCCGCGGATCGATGAGCGGCTCGCCGGGGCGGCCGGAATCCTCGACCCCGCCCAAATCGAGGAGATGGTCAGCGGACTGGAGGAACTGGCGCGCCGACTGACGGTCACCTTCTCGACGGGACACTTCGAAACGTATTACGCAGGCACGCATTACGCCGGACCGCCGCCGTGGGACACCGGCCAACCGCAACCGGCCTTGCGCAGCCTCGCCGAGGCGGGCGCCTTCCGCGGCCGGGTGCTCGAGGTCGGGTGCGGCACCGGCGAGCAAACGCTCATGGTGGCGGCGCTCGGCCTGCCGACGGTCGGCATCGACACCGCGACGACGGCGATCGAGATAGCGCGACGCAAAGCACGAGAGCGTGAGCTGGAGGTATCCTTCTCGGTCGGCGACGCGCTCGAACTCGGTCAGCTGGGCGAGCAGTTCGACACCGTGCTCGACTGCGGCCTGTTCCACGCGTTCAGCGACGACGAGCGGATCCGATATACCGAAAGCCTGGCCACCGTGATGTCCGCGGGCGCACGGCTGTTTCTGCTCAGCTTCAGCGACCGCCATCCACCCGGCATCGGACCACGACGAGTGAGTCAGAACGAGATCCGAGACACCTTCGCCGACGGCTGGCACGTCGACTCCATCGAACCCGCGACGCTGACGAACACCAGACACGCCGACGGGGTGCCCGCCTGGCTGGCCACGATCACCCGCACCCGAACGCCACAGGCGAGATGACGCGCGACTGAATCCACCGGAGTGCGCATCGCATCGCGCGGGTCGCGGCGCGATGCGCACGGACAACTGTGCGTGGGCTGCGGAGTCCGGCATTCGGATCTCCGGGTGCGACCGATCCCGCCGGTTGGGTTACCGGCGGGATCGGTTCACCGAGTTCACAGGAGTCGGCGGACGCGTTGCGCGATCGTGGCCATCTCGGCGGGCGAAGCCGTGGAATCGAGCGAGAGTCGACGGTCGAAAGTGGTGATGACGGTGGCCGACAAGGGTGTGATCCGCGGCTTCGCGTGTCCCGCCGGTACGGTGGCACGGAAGTCGGTGATCGTGACGCCCGCCGGTGTCACGAGGTCGGGCACAACTCCCCAGTTGGTCGATACGACGTGCACCGGCGAGGCGGCAGGCGTCGCGGGGTTGACCGGCACGGCGAGCGCCGCTCGCTGGATACGGCCGGTGCAAACATCGTCCGACAGTCGCTCGACGATCGCGCGCGCGAGTGCGGCCGTGCCCGCGTCGCCGGTGTCGACGGCGGGACCGGCGACGAACCCGGCCATGGCGAAGAGGCTGGTCACCTCGGTGACGCCGATCGGGGGGTGCACCCGCTGACGCAGGTCGACGGCATAGCGATAGTTCAGATCGGAAATATCGATGCCCCGGGCTCGGGCGGTCGTCTGCAACAATATCGCCGAGATCAATCCATTGATCGTGGTCCGCAGTCGCCGCGTCGTCTCGAGGAGGGCCTCGGTCTCCTCCCGGGTGAATCGAACCTGAGTCCGGGACGGCTGGGTGATCTGCGGGCGGAGAGGTCGCGGCGTGGGTGCCGACTCCGCGGCCTCCGGCACGGCCGCGGGCACGAGACCGCGCTCCGACAGCAGGGTTTCAGCCGACTCGGGATAGGGATGGAACACCGGCTGCTGCCGTCGGCCTTCGACGACGCCGGTGTAGTAGGTCCACAGGTCCGCGAGCAGGTACAGCGAATGATGACCGTCGGCGATCGCGTGGTGGGTCACCAGTGTCACCGAGGAGGTGGCGAGATCGTGTCGGACCACCGACAGCGCCGAGGTCCGGCCCGCGAGCTCGGGAAGACCGAACAGCGGATCCGCGGAGACGACCTCGGGGGTGTTGATGATCCCGGGCGACGTGTCATCGGTTTCGAGCACCGCCTCGCCCGTAGCACCGAATACGATCCGCGCGGCCAGTACGGGGTGGGCGCTACGCAGGATCGCGAATGCTTCCCGCCAGGCCGCCGGATCCAGCGGACCGGTGAGCCGGGTCGAATAGCCGATGTAGCGGCCGCCTTCGGCGAATATCGACTCGGTCGGCGACAACCGCCGGATCAGGGTGGGTATCGGCGCCATCACCCGCACGCCCGACAGTCGGAAGTCGATTGCCAGTCGACTCGTCGCCAGACCTGGGGCGCCGCACCCGGAAAGCGCCACGGGTTCCTGGTGCTCGACCCGTTCGAGACGCCGTCGAGCTCGGCTCCCGATGTCATGTTCGCGGGACGATGAGGCCGTAGCTGAGCGCCTCGTGCACGATGCGCCGAGCCGGGTCGGGCTGGTGGTCTCCGGTTTCGATCAGCCTGTCGACCAGATCAGCGCTGCTCGTCGAGCCGTCGGCCATCGCGAGCACCGACTCCATGGCGGGCGTGAGCGCCAACGGAACACCGACCGATCCCACGACGGACTGCGACGCGCGCAGATATTTTCCGTCGATCGCGAAGTCGTCGTTCACGACGATTTCCCGATATTTACAGACCGGATCGCCCGGGTCGACCCCGATACCGGTCGAATTGCCGGAGAAGATATCTTCGATCGCGTCGCGCAGAGTCGACGGAATATCGAGCTGGTCCAGGTATCTGCCGTACCAGGGGCGGTGCGCGAAAGCACCCGCGATGAGAGAGATGAACGCCTTCTCGGGAGCGATGCCGGGGACCTCGAACTTGTTCCTGGCATGCCAGAAATAGGACTCCTTCCCACCTCCCTGCCCGCTGTACAGGACATACACCTGATCTCGGAGTCGGGTGAACTCCGCGCGATAGGTTCGCTCGTAGAAGTCCAGCACCTTGTGGCGGTCGATCTCGGTCTTGTCCAGGATGGTGTTTATCGTCACCGCGCCGAGAAATCCGCTGAGCAACGCGAGGTGGACACCCGTCGAGAAGAGCGGATCGATGAAACACGCGGCGTCGCCGACGGCGATATATCCATCGCCGGAAAAACGCTCGAACGCATAAGACCAGTCGCGCGCGACGTGGACGTCCTCCACCTGTTCCGCATCGCGCAGGCGGGCGGCGAGCTCGGGCGTTGCAGCCAGACACTTGGCGTAGTAGGCATCCATGCCCGAGTCGCGGTACTCCTGGAGTGCACCGGTGTCAACGACCATGCCGACGCTGGTCACCTCGTCGCTCAGGGGTATGAACCACCACCAACCGTCCTCGAACGACGGCAGGAAGGTATTGCCCGCGTCACGCCCGGCGGGGCGTTCCGCGTTCTTCCAGTAGCTCCAGACCGCCATGTTCTTCTTCAGGAACGGGTCCCATTCCCGCTTGTGCAGCCGGTTGGACACAACGCCGCCCTGGCCGGAAGCATCCACGATCCAGCGCGCGCGGGCTTGTCGCCGCGTCCCGGTCGAGTCGACGAAATCGACCGTGGATCCGCCGTCCGCGGCCAAGTCGAAGTCGACGACCTTGTGCTCTTCGCGAACGTCGGCCCCGTGTTCGGCGGCATTGTCGAGCAGCATTTTGTCGAACCGCCCGCGCTCGACCTGGTAGGTGTAGCCGTAGACCATTGTCAGCGCATCTTTGAAGTAGACCGTCCACGGTTCCCTGTTCTCACCCCACACCCACTGGACGCCGTACTTCTTGACGAAACCCGCTTCTTCCATGCGGTCGAGGACACCGATACGTCTCAACAGGTCGACCGTCCCCGCGATGAGCGACTCGCCGATGTGATAACGCGGGAATCGCGCGGACTCCAACACGAGTACCTTCTTGCCGTAATCAGCGAGAAGTGTGGCGGTCATGGCGCCGCCCGGGCCGCCGCCGATGACTATGACGTCGTATTGCCAGGATTTGTCGAGCAATGTTGTCCCTCTCGCCTCAGCGCCGGTTCGTTTCGGCCGGGGTGTGGTTCGCGCGGCTCAGATGCCGGATGAAGAATCCGGTGGCGCTGTCGGTCTCGAATCGAGGCAGTTCGTGGTGCGTGCCCGCATTGGCATGCAGGGTCTTCTCCTCGGACGCGAAAGCGTCGAACAGCGCGAGACCTGCCTCGCGTGAGATGTCCTCGTCGTCCCATTGCAGGTCGAACTGGATCGGGATGGTGATCCGCTTCGCCTTCTCGGCCAGTGTGTCCGGCCAGTGCAGGCCGAGGACGGCGGCGGTGATCCTCGGCTCGACCACCAGGAGCGACACACCGACCGCGGTGCCGAGGTTGATGCCGAAGTAGCCCACCGGACCATCGACCCCGATCTCCGGGAGTTCCTGAAGGGCATCCAGGGTGGCGCGCCACTCGGGCACGGCCAGCTCCGCCAGATACGCGCTGTAGCGGCGGGCGCTCGGACCTTCCGGTTCCCCGGCGGCCTTGGCCGCCTGCAGTGCGGCGAGTTCCCGCTCGTCGTGCGCCGTGCGCGGCCGGTCGCCGTGACCGGGCGCATCGATGACGGCGACGTGAAAGCCGCCGTCGGTCACGAAGCGCTGCGCCCGGCCCGCCATCGCCGGATGCTTCTTGTGGTTGCCCCCGGCATGACACATCAGCACCAGGGGCGCACGATCGACGCCGCGGGTCGGCGACCACAGCACTCCGGGAACCCCACCGACGATGAAGTCACGCTCGACCAAGCCGTACGAGGAGGACTCGGCGGTGAATCGCAGAGCACACATGCCGCCGCCGTTCACCTCGGGCCGGTGTTGTGCGACGAGTCGGAGGTGAACCGCGGGGACGGCACCGGCGCCGAGAGCGGTCGTTTCGGCGATTCGCGGGAGGTGTCGAGAAGGTCGAGTACCGGGGCGAACTGCTCGGCGAATACCGCGTTGATCGTGAAGGAACAGACACCGAGAGTTTCACGACGACGACGCAATTCCTCGGCCATATCCTGCGGGCTCCCACGCAGGATGCCCAGTGAGTCACGCTCGATGAGCGTGGCCATATCGGTCCTCAGCAGACGCGAGACCCAAGGCGGAGCCTGATCGCCGATGACATAGATGGGGGCGACGAACTCCATGTCCTCGCCCCGGTCCCCGGCCTGCTCGCGAATCTGTGTCACCAGCGCGGCGATCTCCTCCCGGGTCGCGAACGCGCTGGAGGCGACCGTGATCCGGTCGGCCTTGGCCGCGGCCAGCGCGCGAGCCTTGGGCCCACCCGCGGCGATCAGCACCGGGGTGTAGTCCTCTCCGTCGAGGGCGCGCAACTCGTCGATCGTCTGCTCCACCTGCGCCAACCGCTGCGCGGCCGAGCCCGGTTCGAGACCGATGAGCTTCGCCGCGTCCTCGAGGACGAATGGCCGACCCGTTCCGATACCGAGGTCGAACCGGCCGCCGCTGAGCATCGACAGCGTATGGGCATCCCAGGCCGTCATCCTCGGACCGCGCAGGGGCGCCGCGATCACCCATGTCCCGAATCGCAGCGTCGTTGTCGCGCCCGCGGCGAGCGCCAACGCCGGAAACGGCGATGCCGCCGTCAGCACATCAGCACTGAGCAGACTCGTATACCCCAGGTCTTCTGCTTGCCGGGCGATGCCGAGCCATTGCTTCTGATCCTTCGGTTCGGCTATCACGGCGAACTTGAACGACTTGTCGGTCATGGGGCGACACCCTGTCCTTTCGTAGAGCGGACCCCATCGGCCGATACATCGGCCCAAACGAAACCTTCGGCCCGCCTTCAGCAGGTTAGAAGGGGTCGTCCGGACTCCGGCATCCCTCAGCTTGACAGACGCCCGGCCGCCACGATTCCGGCCACGGGCCCGCACGCCGTCGCCCCTCGATTCGACCGATTCGACGCCGAATCGGTTGCTGCCCATCATGATCGGATGCTCGATGCCCGTTCGGAAGCTGCCGGGCATCGACACTCCTCGCGTCCGCAGAATCCGCCGCCGCACCGACGGTCGGCATCTGTCCCGACCGCACCCCGTCTTCCGTCCGCCGACGCCGTCACGGACGACCGGCACGACCGGCACGAAAGCCGCCTCCACCTCGGTACTCGAATCCCGGTCCGAACCCGCTTTGCTTGCATCGAACCGGACCGGATCGGCGGGAAAATCGGACTAAAGGGACAAACTCGGACCAATCGGAAGAAAACGGACCAACAGGAGAAAATCACCGACACGGCGCCGACCGCCCTACCCGAAACCGGATCGGCGGTGACTACCTTTCCCCCACCACCGATTTGGACATGCCTCCCGGTGCACGCCGGCCGCAATCACTTGGCTACAACGACAACCACTCGTCCGACGGCATCCGATTGCAGTCATCCCTCTTGTCACGATGCGCCCGAACAATTCGGGAAAACGTCGCGCATTGCGCATTGCGCGACCGGACGGAGCCGTTCGATACAGAGCGGAATTCGTATGATTCGACCGTCGGAGTTTCGAGACACCACGGCTTCGTACGGCAGCGCGGAAGTCACGATCGGCAGCCGATCCGCCCGCCATCAAGGACGATCGGGCAGATCACACGGAATTGCGTGACGGCGCGTGTCGAAGGCGCGGACTTTCGGCTGGCGGGCGAGCGGGCGTTACGGGAGTTGCCTCTACAGAACCATTAGCTTCGCAAACAGTTGAGTGTTCATGAAAAATGCTTTGCGGGGAGATGTCGGCATGTTTTCGGCACGACTTCATCGCGGACGATGCAAGTTGACACGAGATGGTCGCTATATGCCGATGGTCGGATTTCTCGTGATCTCGACCACACCCGTGGCGCCCGCGTCGGCGGGGCGAGCCGGTCCGCCGACCGAGCGGCCTCGGGCCGGGTACATACCTCCGAACCTGGGAAATCGGCCGTATTCATCGACTTCGCTGGACTGTTGCTCGGAGGAAACGTCCGGATTCGCGATGGTCGAACGTACGGGTGCGGAATGCTCGATCAGGCGATACGTGAAGATACTGAGAAGAATCGCCGACAGCACCGAGCTGCGGTGCGGCCGCATTCGGCCGAACGTCGGAATCGAATACCGTGCGCCGAGCGGTACGGAGCCTGGTCACGACACCGGAACAAATCAAAGCGGAAATCGGAGGATGCACCGAACGAAATCCGAAGGACCCATTGGACAGATATGACGCGCCGGCGAGATATTCGGCTCCACTCGGTGAATTCCGCCCGCACGAAGGCCACTGAAACCGATCGGATATCACCGCTCTGAGCACATCGACGAACCGCTATCCGGAATTCCGGGTAACATCTCCTCGGCGCGAGAAGCCGCTATTTCACCGCAATCGAAGCTGCCCCCGGCGCCGCTGTGGATTACCGCCGACAACCCGGTCTACCTGGGCCGTAGCGCGCGACGGCCGGACGGATCACCCGTCAGACTTGATAGAATTCAGCCTCCGCAATACACCTCCGAATCGACTTGACCCGTGGCCGATGCAACGGTACTTTCATTCGGGGAAGGGGGAAGGCTCGCTCAATTTCGAGCAATCCAGGCGTAATGAACTCGGAAGCCTGTCAGGATTAAAAATCGAGCTACAGACTACGCAGAATGTATTAATACACTTGCGCACTGCTGGGGGTTTTGATTGGACATTATCGGCCTAAGAACGTCACATCTCTCCACACACAGTTGCATCAACCTCAAAATTCTGCGCACCGCCGGTGCGGCCTGGCTGGAGGGCGACGCCGTCTCCACCATCGCGCTGGCCGAGGCCGCGGCAACGGCCCGATGCCGACGTGGCAGCGAGTGCTGCACGGCGTTGGCGAGTCTGCAGCTCGCGCTGCTGCTGACCAACCTCCGATGTACAGATGAGGCCCGGCGCGCGGTGCGCCAAGCCGCCGCGACAATCGACGATCCCGCGATCACCTCGGTGACGGCGCTGGTCAGAGCCAAGATCGCGCTCTGCGAAGGCAGCTTCGACGAGGCCGACGATCTGTGCGACACGGGAATGGGCGCGACGGCCGACCCGCGTCTCGCGTCGTGGGCGCCGATCGGGAACATGGTCCGCGCGCTCACCGCCATGCGGCGCGGGGCGGTGGCCACCATGATTCGGTACGCCGACCAACTCAAAGAGGACGTGATCTTCGGCCGGGATACCTTTCCCTGGAACTCGCCGGCCTGGCTCGTCGTCCAGATCATCGAGGCGGAGAAGGGCTGGGAGGTCGCCGTACCGCTCGCGCGCAGGCTCCTCGATTCCGAGTCGTCGACCCGACGACTACTGCTGTCCGAGCCGACTGCGGCATCCTTTCTCGTGCGGATCCTGCTGCGGGCCGACGAGCGGGAACCCGCCCAGCGGGCTCGGCACTGCGCGGCGGTGCTGGCCGAGCAGAACCCGGAGTTCCACGTACTCTCGGCCGCCTCTCTGCACCTGGAGGGTCTGCTCGAGAAGGACGTCGGCCTGCTCAAGCAGACCGCGACCTCCGACTGCGACGCGTGGACTCTCGCCTTGATGAACGAGGACATCGGCGATCTGCTGGCCGAGGACTCCAGAGAGTTCCGGCAGGCGTGCGCGCACTACGAGACGGCCATGCGTTCCTACGCCGAGGCGGGCTCCCCGCGCGACTCGTCCCGGGTCCGCAGCAAGCTGCGCCCGCACAATACGTCCATGGCCGCGGCGAGGTTCTGGCCCAACAGCCGAATCCCCGTGCTGACCGATACCGAATACGCGGTGGCCGAACTGGTGGCGGGAGGGCTCACGAACGCCGAGGTCGCGGGCAAGATGTTTCTGTCCCGGCACACCGTCGCGTTCCATCTCCGCAAGATTTTCCAGAAGGTGGGCGCCAAGTCGCGCATCGAGCTCGCGGTCATGTGGAAGCAGCTCGTCGCCCGAGAAGGTCTGGACGTAGCGGGCGGCGAGCCGCTGACCCAGGTGTCGTAGCGGGCGATGTGTGCACCGATTGCCACTACCAATATCGGGGATAGTGTCCGGCGGACGCCGGACCTAGTGTTCGAAAAGGGTCGAACACATAGTCATGCATCCAGCTTGGAGAGTCCGAATGAGTGACAACAAATCGGTCCTGATGGAGGCCTACCAGCGGTTTCACGAGACCGGACCGGAATGGGGCGGCCATCACCTCAGCAACCACGGCCCGATGGCCGTCGAAGCCATGATCCGGCACGGCCATGCCGATTCGGTGCATCGCTGGATCGACAACTACACGAAGCGACTGGAGGACCAGCCGCGCGGGTTCGCCGCGGTCACCGAGAACGAGTGGCAGGAAGCCCTCGGCGACTTGAAGCGGGTGGCTGACTGGACGACCCTGTTCCAGCACGAAATCACCGAACGTCCCTGGCGGGAGGTCCTGGCGATATGGTGGCCGCGGCTGGTGGCGGGCATCGTCGGCGGCACGGCGCACGCCGCGATCCGGGTGGGGCACGTGGTTCACGCGCTGCTGACGGCCGAGGCGGATGCGGGCGCTGAGCTCGAAACCGTCAACCCCTACGTCGTCGAACTCGCCGACGCCCTGGGCTACTGGGCCGCCTGCTGGACGCCGGTGGCCGGTGATCCCTCGCGCAGGCCGGGATCCCTGCGACCCGCCGATGCCTTGGCCGCCATTCCGACCGTCGCCGACCAGCAGAAAGGCGTCCCCTACCGGCTCTCCCAGCTGCCGACCACCGAAGGCTGGCAAACGGCGCTCGGTTCACTGCGCGCGGTAGCGGATCCCGAGCAGGTGCCCGCTCTGTTGTCCCAGCTGATCGACGCCTCGGTGCTCTGGTATCTGAACTACGGCCACGGCCACGCGGTCATGCTGGTCCACGCCTCGACGGCGCCGACCGCGGTTCTCCGTACGCTGCCCGCCCTGCCGCGTGAACTGTGGGTGCCGAGTTTGGACGCCGTATGGCAGACGACGGCCGCCTTGACCGCCGCGTGCACACCCGCGGACTCCGCGGGTCGCGCCGACCTCGCGGTCCACATCGACGGCATATCGAATGCGCAGGACGCCATGGCCTTGGCGGTCGACCAGGGGGACGAACACGTCATCAAGTTCGCCGACGCCGCTGTCGACTCCTTCACTCGCACCGGGGACCGGGACACGCTCGCGGCGGCGAGCCGGTGCGCGGAGCTGATCACCCTGACCGAGGCCGCGGGACGTGCGCGATTCGACGGCCGCACACCCTCCACGTAGGAATTCGGTCACCCCAGTGATGGCCACCGCCCCGCTCCCCCTGCTTGCTCGACGGGATAGAGCGGGGCGGCCAAGTATTGTCACTTGACGAATCTATATCGGGTTAGACGCTCCGGCCCGCGGCGAAGTAGGCGTGCAACGGGGCCGCGGTATGTTCGCCTACGCCCGCGTCGATCGCGGCGGCCAATGCGTTCAGCTGGACCGTGGCCAGGCGCGTGGTGGCCGGGTCGGAAATGGCGGGGGCGAACGTCTCCGCGTCGACGAGCTTGTGCTGCGCTTCGGTGAGCACCACCCACGGCCCGCCGATCACATGCGCGTGGCAATCGTGCAGCACCCGCCCCAGATCCGTCAGCGCGTTACGGCCGAGGCCGCGCCCGGGCGTGGCCACCATGGTCACCACGCACTTGCCGTGCAGCGCGGCATTCGTGATGGGCCGTGAGGCCCAGTCGATCGCATTCTTGACCACGCCGGGAATCGATCCGTTGTACTCCGGTGTGACGATGATCAGGCCATCCGCCTCGCGGACGGCCTCGCGCCACCGATCTACCGGAGCCGGGACGCCTTCGCGAGTATCGAGATCGCCGTTGTACAACGGAAGATCGCCGAGCCCGTCGAAGACGTCGATCACCATGCCCCGTGGCGCCAGCGGCCGAACGGCCGCCAGGAGCCGGGTGTTCAACGACTCCTTACGAAGCGATCCCGAAACACCGAGAATCCGCACCTCACCACACTCGCCTTCATTTCGTCACGGTCTATCGGTCCGATGGCCGGGATCGCCCGATTCAGGGCGTCGACGCGCCGATGTCGACGAGAACCTTGCCGACAATACCGGCCTGTACGGCGTCATGTGCCTCGCCGGTCCGATGCAGCGGGAAACGGTGCAGCGGCAGCCCGGCCTGCTCCCCCACGGTGATCGCTCCCGCGGCCGCGGCTGCGGTGATATCGGCCGATGCGAGGTCCTTGTCGGCCGTCGGCATCGTCATCACCATCACGAACTGGAAGCGCAAGTTGCGCCCGATCGCCAGCCGCGTCGGAAAGGTCAGCTCATTCGTGCCCTCGGTACCGTACGAGGCGACGGTGCCGAGGGGGGCGAGGATCTCCATGTCGATGTCGATGTTCACGGTCGAGGCCGCCTCGACGATCAAGTCCACCCCGCCCGGAGCGAGCGCACGGATATCGGAAACCACAGTGTCGGAACGATAGTCGACGGTGTGCGCCGCACCGGCGGCGAGGGCCAACTTCGCCTTCTCCGCACTGCTGACCGTCGCGATCACGAATGCCCCGGACCAGGTCGCGAGCTGAATCGCGGCCTGCCCCACCCCGCCGGCGCCGCCCGCGACGAGTACGGTGCACCCCGCCAGCGCACCCGGCCCCAGTCTGCTCGGACCGTTCTGGCCCGCGAGCAGACAGCGATGCGCGGCCACCGCCCGCAGACCCAGACTTGCGCCGACATCGAAGGACAGGCCGTCGGGCAACGGCACCGCGTTGCCCGACGGGACGATGGTGTATTCCGCGGCCGTGCCGTGCGGGCGCTTGTACGCCGCCTCCCAGACCCACACCCGCTGCCCGACCCTGCTCGGGTCGACACCGTCCCCAACGGCATCGATCACACCGCCGCCGTCGTGATGCGGCACCACCTCGGGGTACATCAGGGCGCCGCCCCGGTGACCGAACTCCCTTGCCTTCCAGTCGGAATGGTTCACCCCTGACACCTCGACGCGGACCCGGACCGCACCGGGACCCGGTTGCGGCACCGGCCGATCGACGAATTCCAGCACATCACTACCCCCGGTGGACGAATACACGATCGCCTTCATGTCGGGAACGTATCCGCCGCCCGCGCGGGTCGGCAACGGAAACGGCGACGATCTGTCAACACTGCGGATGTCCGAGCGCCGCGACCACCCCGCCCGCGCGACCGATTCAATTCCCGCGAACCTCGATGGGCAGCTTGTTCACACCGATCATCGTCCACGGATTGCGCAGGTCGACCGGGGCGTCGTCCCGCACCCGAATCTCCCGGTAGCGCTGCGCCATCAGGCGTATCACGATCTTCGCCTCCAGCCGGGCCAACGACGCGCCCAGACAGAAGTGGATGCCCCTGCCGAACGACAGGTGCGGGTTGGGTGAACGGTGGATATCGAACCGGTCCGGGTCGGCGAATACGCGAGGGTCACGATTCGCGGTGGTCAGCCACACCAGCACGAGCGCGCCCGCCGGGATCTTCTGTCCGCCGATCTCGGTATCCTGGGTCGTCTGCCGGGCCGAGCGCGGGAACGGCGGCCGAAAGCGCACCGACTCCTCGATCGCGCCCGGGATCAGTGTCGAGTCCTGCCGCAGCTCGTCCCACAGGTGCGGGTTCTCCTCCAGTGCCAGAACGGTATTGCCCAGCGCCGATGTCGTTGTGTGGTGGCCCGCGATCAGCAGATTGAGAAAGCCGAGGACTTCCTCTTCGTCCAGCCGCACCCCGTCGACCTCGACCACCATGAGCCTGCCGGCGAGGTCATCGGTGGGATTCTCGCGCCGGGCGCGCAGGAACTCCAACAGGTATCGGTTCAACTCACGCAACACCGGCGCGACGTTGTTCACCGCCTTCCTGCTCTGCTCGTCCCGCGGCTGCTGCGGGTCGTAGTTCTGTAACTCGACGAAGGTGTCGGACAACCTGCGAAAGACCGCGCGGTCGGCGTCGGACAGGCCGAGCATCTCGGCGATGACCAGGAACGGCAACGGATATGCCAGCTGTTCCACGAAATCCCACCGGTCACCGCCCGCGTCGGCGGCATCGAGCAGCTGCGTTGTCATCTCGGCGATGCGCGGCTCCAAGTCGGCGATCATCTTCGCGGTGAACGCCTTGCCGACCGTGCCGCGCAGCCTGCGATGCAGCGGATCGTCCGCGCGGACGAAGTTGCCCTTGTTGGACAGTTCGAAATCCTGCTGTCTCGGCCGCAGTGCGGCGACATCGGAGGAGAAGATCGCCGGGGCGTTCTGCACTTCCTGGGTGTCGTGATACCCGAACACGTGCCAGGCCTGGCTCTTCTCGTCGAAATGCACGTCCCCGCGCTTGCGCAACTCCGCCAGATCGGCCAGGAAATTGGACAGAAGTCGTTCGGTTCGACCCACACCCATCGAAAGCTCACTTCCTCGACACGGTTCGGTACCGCGATTCACGGAAACACGGTAGATCCGGCCCGCGGGCCCCGGCATCCCACACGCTGACAACCGGTTCGCCTCCGCCGCGGGTACACCGCCTGCCGCACTGTCAGCCTGCGGGATGGTGTGCCCCGCCCCGTGTCGGCCACGCTGTGCGGCATGGACGGCTTCGCGCTGACGACCGGTTCTGTGCGCGCGAGTTCGTGCGGTCGGCGAGGACGCCATCACCGACATCACCGGCTCCGTTCGGTGTTCCGATCTTGTCTCGAAGGGATCCAGGATGACGGTCGCAGCACGGTTGGCGGCACGGGACGATACTCGATTGCCGATACGGATGGCGCGTTCGCGGCGGGCGGCGGTTTCCGGCGCCGCCGATGTGGGGATGCGAACCCAGGACTTCGACGCGTGGTTGGCCGGACGGCGCCGGGCGCATCGCTTCGTGGTGGATCGGGTACCGCTGACGAAGATCGAGGGTTGGTCGTTCGAGCGGGACAGCGGCAACCTGGTGCACCGCAGCGGGCGCTTCTTCAGTGTGGAGGGGCTGCATGCGGTGATCGACGGATTCGAGTGGCAGCAGCCGATCATCGTGCAACCCGAGGTGGGGATTCTCGGAATCCTGGCCAAGGAGTTCGACGGTGTGCTGCATTTCTTGATGCAGGCCAAGATGGAGCCGGGGAATCCCGGTATGTTGCAGCTCTCCCCGACGGTGCAGGCCACCTACAGCAATTACACCGGTGTGCACCGGGGCGCCGAGGTGCGGTATCTGGAACATTTCATCGAATCGGGCCGAGGCCGGGTCTTGGCCGACGTGCTCCAGTCCGAGCACGGTTCCTGGTTCCTCTGCAAAACCAACCGCAACATGATCATCGAGACCTTCGACGAGGTGGCCGCGGGCGCGGATTTCTGCTGGCTGACACTGGGGCAGATCGGCAGGTTGATGCACCGCGACAATGTGGTGAACATGGACGCGCGCAGTGTGCTCGCCTGTGCCCCCACGGCGCCGACGGAAGCGGCCGCGGTGCATTCGGACACGGATATGTTGTCGTGGTTCACCAATGAGCGGGCACGCCACGATGTGCGGGTTCGGCGTATTCCATTGGCCGAGGTGAACGACTGGGTGCGAACCGATCAGGACATCCGCCACGTCGGGGATCGATATTTCCGAGTCGGCGGTGTACGTGTGGAGGCGGGCAGTCGTGAGGTGACCTCGTGGATGCAGCCCCTGTTCGAGCCGGTGGGAATCGGGTTGTGCGCGTTCCTGATCCGCCGTTTCAGTGGGGTTCCGCACCTGCTGGTCAGCGCCAGGGCCGAAGGCGGCTTGCTCGACACCGTGGAGCTCGGGCCGACGGTACAGTGCATCCCGGACAACTACGCCCATCTGCCCGCGGCCGAGCAGCCGCGGTTCCTGGATACGGTGCGTCATGCGGGAGCCCACCGGATCCGTTACGCCGCACTGCATTCCGACGAGGGTGGCCGTTTCTTCAACGCGGTGAGCCGCTACCTGCTCGTGGAAGCCGGTGAGACCGAGGCGGGCGCCGAACCCCCGGCCGGATTCGCCTGGGTGACACCGGGACAGCTCAATTCGCTGGCCCGGCACGGGCACTACCTCAACATGCAGACCCGTACCCTGCTCGCGATCGTCGGCCTGCTGAACGGCCCCCTGTAGCACGGGAACCCGGCACGTGGACCCGCCTATCGGGTCTCGCCCGCGTATGCCTCGACACACCGCCGCAGGGCGGTGTGCAGCGGAATTCGCGGGCGCCAACCGGTGGCCGCCCGGAATCCCGAAGAGTCGATCACGACGCTGTGCATGTCGGTGGCCGCGGCCAGATCGGGTGGCGGCACGCAGACCACGGGTACCGGGGTGCGTCCGAGATGGTCGGCGACCAGGTCGGCGATCATGCGCAGTACCCGGCCCAGCGGCACACCCTCCCCGGTGCCGAGCAGCCAGTGCCTGCCGACAAGCCCGTCCGCGTGCTCGATCCCGGCCAGGAAGGCGTCCGCGACGTCGTGCACGTACACGAGGTCGCGTTCGACGGTGCCATCGTGCCACAGGGTGAGCTCCTGGCCCGCGAAAGCCTTGCGCACCATGGTGGATACCACGCCACGGCCGGTCAGCCGCCCACGCGGGCTGTCACCGTAGACGGTGGGCAGCCGCAGGGACACCCCGCGAACCAGCCCGTCCGCGGTCGCCGCCTTGAGCACCTGCTCGGCGGCGTGCTTGTGCCGGTCGTAAGCGGTCGCGGGCAGGTCGGGTTCGCTGCCGTCCAGCGGCATCCGCTCGGGCAGCCCGGCCTGCGAGGTGGTTCCGGCGAACACGACCACGGGCGGATGCGGACCATGCCCGAGCAACCCGACCAGATCGCGCATCACCCCGACGTTCACCCGCTCGGCGGCCGGGTCGCCTTCGGCCTCGCGCCAACCTCCCGTGTGCATCAACAGATGCACCACCGCGTCCGCGCCTTCCACCGCGGCCCGCAAGCCCGCGCCCGTGGTCAGGTCGGTACACAGGGCCTGTACCTCGGCCACCGCGCCGGACGGCACCGACGGCGGCCGCCGCCCGACCGTGCGCAACCGGATCGGCTGCCGCGCAAGGGCTTCCACGACGGCGGCGCCGATGAATCCCGAACCTCCCAGCACCACGACCAACGGCCGATCGCCGCCCGCGGCGTTACCGGCGCCCGTCACGTTCACCGGGCCGTCGAGTCGGCGCGGTAGAGAGCTTGCCAGTAGTAGCTCCACGACACCGCCCGGTCGTCGGCCACGCACTGCCATCGCGGACCGGGCCGATACGCGGACAGGAACGCGGGCACCTGCTCGAGCACCGCCTCGCTGTCGTGGATATCGATGACCTCACGCAGCAGCCCGCTGCTCAGTGCCAGTTCCACCACCGCCGCGCCCTGCGAGTGGCCGTCCAACGTCTTGTCCAGATACTTGCCGACCGGATTGTTGACATAGAAATGCGCGCAGGTCGCGTCGATGAGCGCCAGGTAGTCCCGCACGGTTTCTGGATCCATCTCGGCGAACGAGTCGACATTGACGCAGACGTCGAATCGGGCGCCACGCAACCGCTCGTCCAAATCATCGATGCCGACGAAAGAGATCTTCGCGAAATGCTCGGGCTCGAGCACCGCGCGCAGATACCGACGCGAGAGCTCGAGGGTGTTCGGCAGATCCACGATCGTGTACCCGGCGACCTCGTGATTGGACAGCAGGGTGTGACAGGTCCGCCCGTACCCGGCGCCGATCTCGACCACCTCGGCGCCGTCGAGCGGCAGATTCGCCGCCATGAACTCGACCTCGTGAACCGCCTGCAGATAGTCCAGGCACACCGAATCACCTTGGCAGCGCACCGAATACGGGTCACCGACCTCGCGGTGCCGCGTGCGGCGCAGCCTGTCCCGGTTCGCCGGACTCAAGCCCATCCCCAACGTGAAGGTCAGCGCCTTCAGATATCGGACCCCGTTGGGGTGCGGATTCCACAGCGCCAACTTGAAATTGACGCCGTTCGACTTGAATCCGGCCAGATCGGCCACGGCTTCGGGCGTGATGTGCGCCTCGTTGATGTGCAACCACTGCGCACTCGGCCCGTACCGTCGATGTACCGGCGACACCTGCTCAGTCATGACTACGCCTCCCGCGCGTCCAAGGGTGGGAACAATCGGCCGCACCACCCGCTACCACCGGCCGGGGCAGGCCTGGTCGCTACTTTTTCTACACGCACCGCCGCGTGATCGGCAGCCGGTCGAATGAGTAGTCCTGCGCACCCATCGAGCGCTGGTTCCGAGCGCGCACCGTCAATGTGAGGGATACACGCCACCACGTCCTCTGATTACCGTTGGCGGCATCTCGCGAGGTCAGAACTCCGCGGGTTCGCGACCCGTGCTGCGGGCGGAACGGGCAGACCCGATGGGCGTACGAAGCGGGTGGAGAAGGCCGCCGACCTTCCGGTCGCTGTCGCTACGCGCAACGAGGCAGACGGATCCGCCGCGGCGCGGCGTCCTACGCGTATAGGGGAATCGCCGTGACCGGAAACTTCACTCGCCGTTCTTTCTTCGGCCTCGGCGCCGCGGCCGCGGTCGGCGTCGCGGTCGGTGCGGCGACGAGCGCCTGCACATCGACCGGACACACCGAAGGCCCCGGCGGCGACGGCACGATCGACTGGGGCTCGCTGAGCAGTCACTTCGACGGCGAGGTCGTACTGCCGTCGGATCCGCGCTACGGGCAGGCCGCCCAGCAGTCGCTCGCCATGTTCGACAACACCCACCCGATGGCCGTCGCCTACTGCGCGACCGCGAAGGACGTGCAAACCGCCATCGCGTTCGCCAAGGACAACGCCGTGCACGCCGTTCCCCGCAGCGGGGGGCACAGCTTCGGCGGCTATTCGACGACGACGGGCATGATCCTGGACGTGTCCCGACTGAATCGGATCACCGTCGACGGACCGCATGTCACGATCGGCGCGGGCACCCAGCAGGTCGACGCGCTGGCCGCGCTCACCCCGCACGGGTTGGCCCTTGCCAGTGGCCTCTGCCCGACGGTGGGCGCGGGCGGCTTCATCCAGGGCGGCGGTATCGGTTATCAGACCCGCAAATACGGCATGGCCTGCGACCGGCTGGTCTCGGCCGACGTGGTGCTCGCGGACGGGCGCATCGTGCGGGCCTCGGCCAAGGAGAATCCCGATCTGTACTGGGCGCTGCGCGGCAACGGCGGCGGCAACTACGGCGTCGTCACCGGCTACACACTCGAGCCGATACAGCGCGACACCCTGGTCGGCTACATGCTGATGTGGCTGGGCAGCGATACGGCCGCGGTGATCGAGAACTGGCAGCGGTGGATGCTCGAGGCGCCCGACGACCTCTCCTCGGTCCTGCTGTGCGGCATCCAGAACCCGCCCGCGCCCGAGACGATGGCGCTGATCGCGGGCACGTGGTACGGAACGAAGGAGGACCTCGACCGCCGCATCGACGCCCTGGTCGCGGCGATCGGTGCGGCGCCGTCGCGGCGGGCCGCTGAACCGGCGACGGTTCGCGACGCCATGATGCGCATCTACGGCTGCGGGAATCTCACCACCGAGCAGTGCCATCGTGCGGGCACCGCGCCCGATACACAGGTCGCCCGTTACCAGTACTACCGCACCCGGTGCAGAATGTTCGACTCGGCGGTACCCGCCGCGGACGTCGCGGACCTACTGGCGGTCATGGCCGATCCGACGCACTACCGCGACAAGCACTCCCGCAAGCTGTATTTCGAGGCGCTCGGGGGCGCGGCCAACCAACGGGCGCGCACCGACACCGCATATGTGCACCGGACCACCAAGTTCGTGGTCGGCCTCACCGCACAACTACCCGACCTCACCTACACCGACGAGGACACGGCGCTGTGCGAGAAATGGCTCGCGGACGGCTTCGCGGTACTCGACCGGCATTCCCTGCGCGAGAGCTACCAGAACTACATGGACCCGGCGCTCGAGGACTGGAAGAACTCCTATTACGCCGAGAACTACTCCCGACTGGTGAGTGTCAAGCACACCTACGATCCCGACGGATTCTTCCGCTTCGACCGCGGCATCGGCTGAAGCGGGGTCCGGTCACTCGGACCCCGCTCCGGTACCCGTGGGTCGGCCGTCACCGGCTGTCCGGCGGACGGGTGGCCCGAATGCTCACGTAGTTGTTGTCCCGTTCCAGACCGAGCACCTGCGCACTCAGATAGTCGACGCCATCGGCGTAGGTGTAGGGCTGCATGAACCGGCCCGCGCGCACATCTCGGGACAGCCGCGCCAGCGGATGCTCCGCGGCGTAGGTCGCCCCGCCCACCACGGTGAGACAGTCGTCGACCACCGCGGCCGCCAGCTCGTTGACCATGAGCTTGGCGCACTGGAACGGGGTCATCATGCGCACGCCGCGCTCATCCGGATCCATGTCGTAGCGCGGGGACAGTTCATCGATGGCGACCAGCGCCCCCGACGCGGCCGCGCGCAGCGTGTACAGCCGGGCCTCGATCTCGGCGATCAGCGTGCGTGCGGCCGAGGGCGGGGATGCCGAGCGCCTGGTGATCGTATCCACCGCGAGGTCACGCGCGGCCTGGGCGACGCCCGCGTAGATGCCGAGCATCGCCACCGAGCTGATCGCCTGGCCCGCGAGGCTCGCATCACTGACCGCGCCGACGCTCCCGCGCTCCAGCACGTCGCCCGCGGGCACCGGGCAGTTGTCGAACGCCAGGTCGAGCGTGCCGGAGGCGCGCATACCAAGACCGCTCCACCCGTGGATGACCGACAATCCCGGGGTGTCCCTGGCCACGATCGGGGCGTACAGCAGCGTCGGCCCGCCGTCGACCGGCGCTTGGGCGGAGACGACGAAATGCGTGGCGATCGGCGCCATCGTCACCAGTGTCTTGCGGCCCGAGAGCAGCCAGCCGCCGGAGCCGTCGGGGCGCAACCTGGTGACCTCACGCCCGTGATCCTTCACCGCGCCGCATATCACCGCCTCGCCCCTGGCCATCGCGCGCAGCAGGCGCTCGGCGAGCTCCCGGGTAGGCGGTGGGCCGTGGCGCCACTCGTATGTCAGGGTGATGCCTCGACTGAACTGGGCGTGCAGCGCCAGCGCGGTGGAGGCGTCGGCCTCGGCGACCCGCAGCAACGCGACCGCCACATCGTGCAGTCCGCTGACACCCATCCCACCCAGTTCGGCGGGCACGGTCGCGCCGAGCACGCCTTGGCGCCCGAAGTCGTGGAACGTCTCGGCGGGGAACGTGCCGTCACGGTCGTTCGGCCCGGCCGCGGCCCGTATCCGGGGCAGGTGCCGAGCCAGGACGGTCAGCAATTCGCGCCCCGGGTCGGTGACCGCGGTGGTGAGGTCACCCGGTGGCGCCGTCGGTCGCGGCGGGTGCCGTTCGGTCCCCATCAGCGCGGTGCCGACCGGGCGCGATGACGCGGAGTCGTGTTCCTGCATATCCTCTTCGATCCCTCAGAGCACCCGGACGTTCGGCACGTAGCTGATCCATCGCCCGCCGGAGCGACGGAATTCCTGCTCGTTCGCCATGATTTCCTCGGCGTGGTTCCACGCGAACAGCAACGCGTAGTCCGGGTACGGATCCCGGAACGCGGTCGGCGGGCGCACCGGGATGTGCTTGCCCGGTGTCAGCCGATGCTGTTTGGCGGGCGTGCTGTCACAGACGTAGGAGACGAGCTCGGGCCCGATATCGCAGAAGTTGGTGACCGTGGCGCTCTTCGCCGTGGCGCCGTAGGCGACCACCCGGGATCCGTCGGTGCGCAACCGTCGCAGCAGCTCCACCAGGTCGTCGCGCACGCGTATCACCTTGTCGGCGAAGCCACGCAGGGTGTCGATATCGGACAGTCCGCGGGCGTCCTCCTCGGCGAGCAATGCGGCGACCGCGGCACCGGGGGCGCGCCTGCCCGCGCGGGCGAGGGTGTACCGGACTTCGCCGCCGTGCACGGGCAGCCTCTCCACGTCGACCAACTCGAATCCGTGGCGACGAGCCATCGCCCGCACCGAATGGGCGCTGAACAGGAAGAAATGCTCGTCGTAGATCTGGTCGAAGGACGTCTTGGCCACCACGTCACCGAGGTAGGGATCCTCGAATACGAAGACGCCGTCCGAGGCCAGCAGCGCATCGACGCCGCGGAAGATCGAATCCGGGTACGGGATGTGGCACATGGTGTTCGCGGCGAAGACGACCTGGGCCGGTCCTTCCTCCGCACGGACCTGCGCCGCCGTCGAGTCCTCGAAGAATGCGGTACGCACCCGAATTCCCTTCGCGCGGGCCGCCTCCGCCACTCCCCCGGAGGGTTCGAAACCCAGATGGCGTACGCCCGCCCGGTGGATCTCGCTCAGCATGACCCCGTCGTTGCAGCCCATCTCGACGATCAGCGGGTCGGGCCCGGTCAGTTCGGTGTCGAGGAACCGCCGGGCGACGCTCGCGAAGTGCGCGCGCATCACCGCCGACCCGGACGAGTGGTACGGGTAGTCCTCGTGGAACATCTTCTCCCGCGGCACCGACTCGATGAGCTGCACCATCGTGCACGACTCGCATTGTCCGACGGCGAGCCGGAAGAAGAATTCATCGGCGTCGCTGTCCGGCTCACGGAACGCGTCGGACAGCGGCTGACGGCCGAGGTCGAGGAACTCTTCGACAGTCCCGTCGCATACTCCGCAGGTGGCGATCGCCAGTTCTTGTGGCATGGGAATGTTCCCTTCGTACCGGATGGGTTGTCTCAGAGTCCGGCCAGCACCTCGCGAAGGGCCCGGATCACCGCCTGCTGCCTTTCGAGCGGCAGCGACGGATACATCGGCAGCGAGAACACCTCGCCCGCCAGCTTCTCGGTGACCGGCAGCGCGCCCTTGGCGTACCCGAGGTGCGCGAATCCGGTCATCGTGTGCACCGGCCACGGGTAGCTGATGTTGAGCGCGATGTCGTAGGCGCGCAGCCGCTCGATGATGTCGTCCCGCCTGGGGTGGCGAACCACGTACAGGTAGTACACGTGCTCGTTCCCGGGCGACACCGTGGGCAGTACGAGCCCGCCCGGCTCGGCGAGATCGGCCAATGCCTCGGTGTAGCGCCGTGCGACCGAGCGTCGCGCGGCGATGTAGGCGTCCAGACGGCGCAACTTGCCCCGTAGGATCTCGGCCTGCAGCTCGTCGAGGCGGCTGTTGTGCCCGGGGGTCCGCTCCACGTAGTAGCGGTCCTCCATGCCGTAGTAGCGCAGGCGCCGAACGTTCTGGTCGATGAACTCGTCGCCGGTGAGCACGGCGCCGCCGTCGCCGTATGCGCCGAGAACCTTTGTGGGATAGAAGGAGAACGCGGCGGCGTCGCCCATCGCGCCCGCCTGCCGTCCGTGGTGGCGCGCGCCGTGGGATTGTGCGCAGTCCTCGAGGACGGCAAGGCCGTGCCGGGCGGCCAACCGGCTCAGCGGGGCCATGTCGACGCACTGACCGTAGAGGTGCACGGGAACCAACGCCCGGGTGCGCGGGCCGATCGCGGCCTCGACCAGGTCGGTGTCGATGAGGAAGTCGTCCTCGCGCACATCGACGAAGACCGGCGTCGCGCCCGCCCCGTCGATGGCGACAACGGTCGGCGCGGCGGTGTTGGCGACCGTGATCACCTCGTCGCCATGGCCGATGCCGAGCGCCTGCAACGCCAGTTTGATCGCGTTGGTGCCGTTGTCGACGCCCGCGCAGTGGGTGATGCCGTGGTATGCAGCGAATTCCGCCTCGAACCCCGCCACGCTCGGACCCAATATCAATTGGCCGGACTCGAACACCTTCGCCACCGCGGCGAGCACTTCTTCGCGTTCGTCGTGATACTCCGGCAGATAGTCCCACACCCGGATCGTCACCGCTGCCCTCCCTCACGAGTGCGCGCCGCACCGACAACGCGGTCCACCGACTCCGATCCCCGGGTCACACCCATAAGCTCACTTCTTTCGTCCGGCTCGGTCGCGCGATGCTCACCGAAACGGTAGGTCCGGGCCACACGACACTGGGATCCCTCACGCTGCTAGTCATCCGGTCGCCGTGCACGATTCGCCGAGCACGGCGTCGACCGGTGGCGATATGCCGCGCCGCATCGATCACGCCGGCGGCGAAACGACTCGGGGAGTGTCGAATTCGCCGATGAAATATCCGCCGAGCGCTGTCAGATCGAGGGATACGGATCCCTCCGTATCCGAAATAGCATCGGCTACACGTCCCAGATATCAGATGCGACAGGAAGGGTGGCGAGTTCGTGGCTGAGAACAACACGATCACCATTCGCGTTGACGACCGGATCGAGAAAGCGATTGCCGCCCTCACCCGTGGCGGCGCGTCCGCGACGGTGGCGATAGAACGAGCGATCCTGGAATCGGCCAGGCGCGCCGCGCCCGCCCCTCCCATCGCGGCCAAGCCGGGCAGCATCGACTCGCAGACACTGAGCGTGCAGCGGAAGCTGACCCGCGAACAGCTGTTGCAGTTCGCCGAACGCGGCTACATCGTGATCCCGGATGTCGTGCCTCCCGACGTCCTGGCCGCCGCCAACAAGGCGGTGGACAACCAACTGCGCACGCACTCCCCGGAGGAAGGGCACGCCGGACCGCATTTCATGTTCCCGCTGTGGGAGGAGGAGCCCGATCTCGCGGCGCTGCTGCGCGACACCGAGGCATTCACTCTCGCCGAAGAACTCACCGGTGACGGCGCCATGGAATACCCGTGGCAGACCCAGATCGCGATGACCTACCCGCCCTACACCGACGACCGCGGCATGCCGCATATCGACGGCGGCATGCGGCGCAAGGCCGACGAGCCCCCTCGGACCTTCACGATGCTCGCGGGCTTCTTCCTCACCGACCAGGACGGCGACGACACCGGAAACCTCTACGTCTGGCCAGGAACGCACCGACAGCACGCCGAGTACTTCCGTGCGCACGGGCCCGACGCGTTCACCTCCTATCCGGATATCGAACTGCCCGAACGGGAGCAGGTGCGCGCACGGGCGGGGGACCTGCTGCTCAAGCACTACATGGTCGGCCACAACGTAGGCAGCAACACCTCCGACTCGGTCCGGCGCACGGTCTACTTCCGGCTGAAGGTTCGCGGGCACGACGCGACCTGGCGTCAGATCATCCAGGACCCCTGGCACGACTTCACCCCGCTGCGGCCGTTGGTGTCCTCGCTCGAGAACAACGCCGAATAAGCGGTCGACGATCGGATCAGCAGGCGGCAGGCCTTCCGGTCTGTCGCCTGTCCGCGTCCGGGCCCGGAGAGGCAGACGATGTACGACTGCGACACATATCTGCGGCGGTTGGGGTACGACCCGGTCGCCGGTCGGCCCGCCGCCGATCCGGCGGCCCTCGTCGATCTGCACAAGCGGCACATGCGGACCATTCCGTTCAACAGCGCGGGTTCGCTCGCCGTGCCGCCGCGCAGCGGACGGCTCGTCGATCTGGTCGATTTCGACGAGGACGCGACATTCGACTCGGTGGTCGCCAACGGCCGCGGCGGCGGCTGCGTCCAGATGACGCGGCTGTTCCTGCGACTGCTGCGCGACCTCGGATTCGAGGCCGACCTGATCGCGGGCACGACGGCGGAGGGCCGTCGGTCCTACGGCGTCGAGGTCGAGCACATGCTCATCGTGGTCCGGGTGGACGGCGGATCCTGGCTGGCCGACATCGGTTACGCCGGGCCGTCTTTCATCGAGCCGTTGCGCTTGGACGGAGACCTCGGCGAGCAACGGCAGTACGGCTGCCGCTATCGGCTCGTCCCCGACGGTGGCGGAATATCGCTGCGACGCCGCGCGCGGCTCGGCCACTGGAGCACGGTCTACGACTTCACCGCCAAGGTCCGCGACCGGACCGAATGGGCCGAGGCGGAAGAGGCGATCAACGCCGCGCTCGCGGCGGACGGCGGCGGCGAACTGTACAGCCGAGTGGTCAGCGACGGCCAAGTGGTGTTGAAAGGTCGCCGTTACCTGACTGTCCGAGCGGGCATCGAGAAGATCCGCACCGTCATCGACGACGGTGAATGGCACGCGCATCGCAGCGCGATCCTGGCCGGGGACGCCGGCTGAATTTCGACAACCCCGAATTTCGACGAAGAGGAGGAAGTCATGCGCCGACGAATTGCCCGGTCGGAACGGATGTACGTCAGCGAGATCAGGACGCAGGCGTTACAGATCTGCGTGGTGCGCGGCGGGGTGGACGCGCAACTGTTGGACGAGGCGTTCACCGCCGTTCTCACCGAGGCGCCGGGTCCGCGCAGCCGTCTGGAGAAGGACGGTGACGAGTACTACCTCACGCTGCTCGAGTCGAATGAGTTGCCGCGCTTGCACGTCCGGCCCAACGAGCCGGGCGCTCGACTCGAGGAGTACAACAAGCCGTTGTACTTCGGCGGCCCGCTCGCCCGGGCCGTCCTGCTGACCGGCTCCGACGAGGATGTCGTGATGTTCGGCGTCGACCACGCGATCTGCGACGGCCGCAGCGCGACCGAGTTCTGCCGCCGGATCTGGCAGCGCTACATCGACATTCAATCCGGCAACTACTCCCCCGGCGAGCAGCAGCAGCCGCAGCAGCAGTGGCCCGCGCCGCTCGACGATCTACTGCCCGCGCGCAGCGAGGCCGAGCTCGACGCCTATCTCCGGGCGCGGCTGGAGCGGGCCGAGGGCGCGCCGGTCGCCTCGCTGCCGTTCCGTGCGGCCGGGTCCGTCCCCGCTGTGCCCGCCGAGAGCCTGATGACCTCGCGGCGGCTTCGGCTGACCGAAGGGGAGACGATCAGTCTGATGGCCTTCGCGCGGGGCGCGAAGGTGTCGGTGAACGGGCTGGTCGCCGCGGCACTGTTGGCGGCCGTGCGCGCCGGTCTGCCCGAGGGACTCGATGACCATCGATTGTCCAGCTTCTGCACAGTCGACCTGCGCGACCAGGTCGCGCCGGACCTGAGCCACGCGGCGATGGTGCCGATGGTCTCCTGGTATCGCGACCTGCTCGAGGTACCCGACGCGGTCGATCTGGTCGAGCTCGGCAAGCGCTTCACCACCGGGTTGCGCGCCGGTGTCGAACGTGGCGAGGCGGCGATGGAGATGCAGGCGCTGGATCTGCTGCTCCCGCACGCTCAGCTCTGGCCGACCAGCCTCGTACTCACCAATATCGGAAGGATCGAAGGGCCGCCGTCGCCGAAGGGACTCGAGATCGTCGACATGACCAAGTTCCCGCTGTCCAGTCGGTGGGATCCGGAACGCGGCGCGGGTCCGTTGCTCGCGTCGCCGACGACGATATACGGCCGTTTCAGCATCGAGATGCCCTACAGCACACAGTGTTTCACCACCGAGCAAATGGACTCGATCCACGATCACGTCCGCGATTCGCTGCTGGCGTGCGCCGATCGGGCGCCGGTGTGACAGCAAGACCGTGACGACGCGAATGCGATAGCACGACCCGAACGGCCCGCTGCGAGCAGCGGGCCGTTCGGGAGAGCCGAGATCAGTAGCGAACGGGCAGTCGAAGCACGCTCAGTACCGGGGTCTTCAGCCGGACCGGCACCTGCGCCAATGGCACATCCAACGCGAGTCCGGGCAGACCCGACACCAGCGCCGTCAGTGCCTGGGCCAGGACGAGCCGCGCCAGCCGCTGCCCGACGCAGGCGTGTACCCCGTACCCGAAGGCCAGATGGGCCGACGCGTCCTGACCGAGGTCGAGCCCGTCGGGACAACCGAATTTGGCCGGATCCCGATTGGCCGCGGGCAGGGCGACCGTGACGGTCTCCCCCTCGCGGATCAGCGTCCCGGCGAGTTCCACGTCCGACAGTGCGGTCCGGAAGATCTGGAACTGGTTGACCGAGGTGTATCGCAGCAGTTCCTCGACCATGCCGTCGATACCGCTCGCACCGCCGTCGCGGACGGCCGAACGCAATGCGTCGAGCTGGTCGTCGTGATGCAGCAGCGCCAGCAACGCCGACGCGAGCGCGCCCTCGCAGCTGGCGAAACCCGCCGCGAAGACGATCAGCAGCATATTGGTGATCTCGCGGTCGGTCAGCTCGGGATCGGCGGCCAGCCGCCCGATGACGTCGGGGCCACGCTCGACCCTGGCCTTGCCGACGAGGTCGAGCAGGTGGTGGTACGCGCGCGTCCCGGCCTCCCGTTCCGCGTCGAGGCCGACCTCGTCATCGGTGGCGCTGTCACTCAGGTCCGACAACACCGAGCTGCCCGCGGACGGAACTCCCAGCACCTCGCACAACACCCGCAGCGAGAGCGGCCGGATGAAGGTCGGCAGCAGGTCGACCGGCGAGCCGTGCTCGCGCACCCGGGCGAGTTGCTCGGCGGCCAGTTCGGCTACTCGCGGGGCGTAGGCCTGCGTGGCGCGGGCACTGAACTCGCCGCTGAGCAGGCTCCGGTAACGGGTGTGCGCGGGCGGATCCATATGGATGAACCCGCCGGGCACGATGGGCACGGAAGGGAAGAGCTCACCCTTCTTCGTGACAGGGGCGTGGGTGGTGTGGAACCGGTGACTGAACGCCTGGCTGCTGAGCACCTCACGGGCGAGGTCGTGGCTGGTCGCCAGCCAACCCAAGTGACCGTCCGGATACACCATCCGGACGAGCGGTCGGGTACGGACCAGCTCACCGAGCACGGTCGGCGGATCGAACGGCGCGGTGCGATCCCAGTGCTCGAGGTACGAGATCGGCGCCGAGATTTCCTCAGTCATGCGGTGACATCCTCTGTTCCGGATCGAGTCGTGCCGAATCCCTGATTCGCGGCCTGCTTGCGCAGCGCTTGCCGATCCACCTTTCCCGCGGCGCTCAGCGGCAGGGCGGCGAGCAGCAAGAGATGTTCCGGGAACTTGCGCGGCTCCATCCCGGCCGCGGCGAGATGCGCGGTGACATCGGCGAGCCCCAGCTCGGCCGAGGTGGCCACGCACGCGCAGACGCGTTCGCCGTAGAGCGGGTCCGCTACCGGCACGCAGGCGACGTCACGGATCGCGGGATGGGTGATCAACACCGACTCGACCTCCGCCGGGCTGATGTTGAGTCCGCCGCGGATCACCACATCCTTGCGGCGCCCGACGAGTCGAAGTCGACCTCGGTCATCGATCAACCCGAGATCTCCGGTCATGGTCCAGCCGTCCGGGGTGCGCAGCGCGGTATCGAGTTCGGGTGAATTGACGTAGCTCATCGGCGACATCGGCCCGCGAGCGACGACCTCGCCGGTCACCCCGGTCGCGAGTTCCTGCCCGTCCGGGCCGACGATGCGAATGTCGGCGACCGCGGGGTCGGGACGGCCGACCGTGCCGTCGTAACGACCGAGACCGCTGTTGCACGAGACTCCGTCGGCGGAGCCGTACAGCGAGACGACCGTGCAGCCGAGGAGTTCCTCCGCGCGCCGCGCCGTGTCCAGGTCGAGCGCCGCCCCGCCGAGGACGACGGCTTGCAGAGAGCCTAGGTCGGTGTCCCGGATCTGTGGACAGTCCAGCAACATCCGCATCATCGTCGGCACCCCGAGCAGGTGGGTGGGGCGGGTCTCGACGATGGAGCGCAGCGTCGCGGCGGCATCGAAGGCGGGCCTCAGCACGAGTGTCGCGCCCAGGGTCGCGAGCGTGACCGGCGTACCGCTGGAGCCGAAAGCCGACGCCAACGGGACGAGAAAGAAGTTGCGCATCGTGGTCGTCGACCCTCGGTGCAGGCTGGTCATCATGGCGCCGCGCCCGCCTGCCAGCGCATTGTGCGAATACAGGACCATTTTCGGTTCCGCTTCGGAACCGGAGGTGACCAGGATCCGCGCGGGCGCGTCGGGATCGATCTCCCGGGGCGCGAATTCGGCCGCGCCCGCGGCGAACAGAGCTTCGATCGGCACACAGCCCGGGGTGGCGGCGGCGCCGTCGCCCGCGACGACCACGGCGCGCAGCATCGGAAGGTCGGCGGCGTGTTTGCGGATGCGCTCGGCGCAGGGATAGCCGTGATGATCGGCCACGGTGATCACCACGACCGCCTCGGAGCGGCTCAGCAGGCTCACCGCGTCGCGGTCGCCCCGGCCGAGCGGAAACGGCAACACGATGGCGCCCACCGCGGCGACGGCGAGGTCGACGACGCACGCGAGACGGGCGTTGGGCAACTGGACCGCCACGACGTCGCCGGGGCCGATGCCGAGTTGCGCCAGACCCGCGGCGAGGCGCCGGGCCGCGCGGTCCAGTTCCGCATAGCTCACCGACCCCTCGGCATCCAGCACGGCGGGCGCCTGCGGCGCCCGCTGGACGTGGCCGCGGAACAGGGAGTACAGATCCCGGCCCGGATAGTGACCCTCGCGGGCCCAGGCACGGCGCAGATCGGTCGAGACGTGATCGCGGTATCGGGTCGAAGCAGGGTCGACGAGGCTCTTCGTGGACTGCGCCTGACGGAGATCCATCCGGTCCCCCTAGACCTTGGCCGCGGGCGTCGACGACGCGGCACGGACGTCGGCCCGCAGCCGGACCCGATCGGGTTTACCCGGACCGACCACCGGTAGCTCCGCTCGGATGTCGATGGTGGTGGGTACGTGGTTGTCGGAGAGTGTGTCGGCGATGTGGCGGCGTAGTCGTGCCAAGTCCAGGA
>NZ_JADMLG010000031.1 GCF_015674855.1 Nocardia bovistercoris
GCCCCCCCCACAAAACAATGCGAAACAAGCAAGGCCCACACCCTATGGGCATGGGCCTTGCACTTGTGTAGCCCCGACGGGATTCGAACCCGCGCTACCGCCTTGAGAGGGCGGCGTCCTAGGCCGCTAGACGACGGGGCCAGGACTGATCTCCCGCGATGCCGCGGTGATCAACCGGTGTGATCTTTCGATCTCTGGAAGCTCGGCTAGCTTAGCTGACCGAAGCTCGGCGACCAAATCGCCGGATGCTGAACCACTTTCGGTCGCGAACCGAGAGATGAACCAACAGTCTCCGCTGGGGTACCAGGACTCGAACCTAGAATGGCTGAACCAGAATCAGCTGTGTTGCCAATTACACCATACCCCAATGACCAGGACCTCGACCCCGGAGACCTCGCGGTCTCGGGGCCTCGTTCCGGCCGAGAAGAAGAGTACCAAACCCCCTCCGGTAAACCACAAATCGGCTGGTCATCGCCATTTTTCGACCGCCGGTGACCAGCCGGACCCGCCCGATGGTCAGCCTGCGCCCGGCGTCCATCCGCGCGCCGAGCGCAGCCGGTCCATGGCGGTCTCGCGGCCGAGCAGTTCCAGGGATTCGTAGAGCGGCGGGCTGATGTGCGATCCGGTGACCGCGACCCGCACGGGCGCGAACGCCTTGCGCGGTTTGAGGCCCAGATCATCGATCAGCGCGGTTTTCAGCGCCTCCTCGATACCGGCGGTGGTCCACGCGGTGAGCGGCTCCAGCGCGGCGATGGCGGCGTCGAGTACCGGGTCGGCGTCGGGGCCGAGATTCTTGGCGCCCGCCGCTGGGTCGACGGCGAAGTCGGCGTCGGGGGCGAACAGGAATCGCAGCAGATCCCAGGCGTCGGAAAGCACGACAATGCGCGTCTGGACCAGTTCGGCGGCCGCGGCGAAGAGCTTGTCGTCGATTTCGGCGCCGATATGTCCGTGTTCGGTGAGGAACTCGCGGAGGCGCTGGGCGAAATCTCCCGATTCGAGCATTCGGATGTGCTCGGCGTTCAGCGCGTCGGCCTTCTTCTGATCGAAACGCGCCGGATTGGAATTCACCTTCGCAATTTCAAATGCCGTCACCATCTCAGTCATGGAGAAGACGTCGTGATCGTCGGAGATACCCCACCCGAGTAGTGCGAGGTAATTCAGCAAACCTTCGGGAATGAATCCGCGGTCGCGATGCGCGAACAGATTGGATTCCGGGTCACGCTTGGACAACTTCTTGTTGCCCGCGCCCATGACGAACGGCAGGTGGCCGAACTCGGGGGTGAACTCGGCGACTCCGATTCGCCGCAGCGCGGCATAGAGCGCGAGTTGGCGCGGCGTCGAGGACAGCAGATCCTCGCCGCGCAGCACGTGGGTGATCCGCATCAGCGCGTCGTCGACCGGATTGACCAGTGTGTAGAGCGGGTCGCCGTTGCCGCGGGTCAGCGCGAAATCGGGGACCGTGCCCGCCTTGAACGTGGTCTCGCCGCGCACCAGGTCGTGCCAACTCAGATCGGTGTCGGGCATGCGCAACCGGAGCACGGGCGGGCGGCCCTCGTCCCGGTACGCCCGGATCTGCTCGGGGGTGAGATCGCGGTCGTGGTTGTCGTAACCGAGCTTGGGGTCGCGGCCCGCGGCGCGGTGGCGCTGCTCGACTTCCTCGGGGGTGGAGAAGGATTCGTACGCCTCGCCCGCCGCGAGCAGTCGCGCGACGACGTCGAGATGCAGCTCGCGCCGCTGCGACTGCCGGTACGGGCCGTGCGGGCCGCCGACCTCGGGCCCCTCGTCCCAGGTCAGTCCGAGCCAGCGCAGCGCGTCGAGCAGCGCGCGGTAGGATTCCTCGGAATCGCGTGCGGCGTCGGTGTCTTCGATGCGGAAGACGAACGTGCCGCCGGTGTGGCGCGCGTAGGCCCAGTTGAACAGGGCGGTGCGGATCAGGCCGACATGCGGTGTGCCGGTCGGCGACGGGCAGAAACGGACCCGTACTTCGGTCATGGCTCTCTTTCGGACTCGTCTGGCGACCGGTCAGCGCTGTTTGGTCGCAACGGAATTGGTCAGGGTGCCGATACCTTCGACGGTGACCGACACCTGTTGGCCCGCGCTCATCGGGCCGACACCCTCGGGGGTTCCGGTCAGGATGACGTCGCCGGGCAGCAGCGTCATCACCGCGCTCACCCACTCGATGATCGACGGAATATCGTGCAGCAGAAGCGATGTGCGACTGCGCTGGCGCACCTCGCCGTCGAGTTCGGTGACGATCTCGAGATCCGATGGGTCCGACGAGGTTTCGATCCACGGCCCGAGCGGGCAGAAGGTGTCGTAGCTCTTGGCCCGTGTCCACTGGCCGTCGGCGCGCTGCTGATCGCGGGCGGTGACGTCGTTGGCGACGGTGTAGCCGAGTACGACGTCGCGGGCGCGGGCGGCGGGCACGTCCTTGCACGGCCTGCCGATCACGACGGCCAGCTCGCCTTCGTAATCGACCTGTGATGAGCTGGGCGGCAGCAGGATCGAGGCGTTGGGGCCGACGATGGCGGTGCTCGGCTTCATGAAGATGACGGGGTTCTCCGGTGCGGTCCCGCCCATTTCGGCCGCGTGCGCCGCGTAGTTCTTGCCAACGCAGATCACCTTGCTGGCCAGGATCGGGGCGAGCAGCCGCACATCGGCCAGCGGCCAACTCCGGCCGGTGAAGGTCGGCGTTCCGAACGGATGCTCGGCGATCTCTCTCGCGGTGAACCCGCCACCGCTTCCGCCCGCGGCGCCGTTTTCCTCTCCCTCGATGCTCACGAACGCGACCCCATCGGGACTGGCAACTCGACCTAGACGCATGCCCGGCAGTCTAACGACCGGTCGCCACCTGCCCGAACACACCCGACCGCCCGGTCGGCCCACCCGGCAGGACCCGCGCGCGGACTCGGGGGTCCGACCGCCGCACCACGTGCCGCCGCGCGGGGTCGCACCGGAACGCCGGTGCCCGATAACCGCCAGATGTGACCAGTTCGACATCGACGGCCCGAAAGCTACTCGAGCGCAGGGTGTAGCGTTGTCCCCGATGTTCATTCAATGAGATTTGTGTTTCATATAGTGAGACACAGGCAAGATGGCCGGATGCGGGCGCTTCGACGCATCCGGCGGGACCGAGGTGTGCGATGACGACCGTGACGCAGGTGCGCGACATCCGGCGGTGGTCCATGCTCGGCCTCGGCGTCTTCGCGCAGGCCTCCAGCGCCGTCTTCATCCACGGGGTGCCGTTCCTGCTGCCCGCGCTCACCGACCGCGGCATGTCGCTGCCCACCGCGGGGCTGCTCGTCGCCATGCCAACCGTCGGGCTGGTGTGCACGCTGATCGCGTGGGGCTATGTCGTCGACCGCATCGGCGAACGCACCGTACTGGTCGGCGGGCCGCTGGTCATGCTGGTCGCGGGCGTCGCCGCCGCGACCACGACCAACGACATCGCCTTCGGTGCACTGCTGTTCCTCGGCGGCGTCGGCGGCGCGAGCACCAACGGCGCGAGCGGGCGGGTCATTGTCGGCTGGTTCCCGCCGCACCGGCGCGGACTCGCCATGGGCATCAGGCAGACCGCCCAGCCGCTCGGCGTCGGACTCGGCGCGCTCGCCATCCCCGCCGTCGCGTCCGCGCACGGAGTCGCCGCGGCCGTCCTGGTGCCCGCGCTCATGGCGGGTGTCGCCGCGCTCGGCTGCTATCTGGGCATCATCGACCCGCCGCGACCCGCCATCGGATCCGCGGACCGCGTCAATCCGTATCGCGGCGACTCGACGCTGTGGCGTATCCACGGCGTCTCGGTGCTGCTGTGCGTACCGCAGGGCGTGGTGTGGACCTTCGCGCTGCTGTGGGTGCACCGCGATATCGGCTGGTCGCTGGCCGCCGCGGGCGCGCTGATCACCGGCACCCAATTGCTCGGCGCGCTCGGCAGAATCGGCGCGGGCGCGTGGTCGGACCGCGTCGGCAGCAGGCTCGGTCCGCTGCGCGTCGTCGCGATCGCGGCGGTGCTGTCGATGGCCGCGCTCGCGCTCACGGCGTGGACAGGTTGGTGGTGGGTGGCGATCCCGCTGTTGGTCGCCGCGTCGGTGATCACGGTGTCCGACAACGGTCTCGCGTTCACCGCGGTCGCCGAGATCGCCGGTCCGTACTGGAGCGGGCGCGGACTCGGCGTGCAGAACACCGGCCAGAATCTCGCGATGGCCGCCATACCACCGGTATTCGGCGCGCTGATCGAAGTCGGCGGGTTCCCGTCGGCCTACCTCGCCGCCGCCGTGCTCGCGGCCGCCGCCGTCCCGCTGGTGCCGAGGGAGCGGGGCGAGACCGGACCGTGGCGGATCTGGCGGCGCGGCACCGCTGTTCCTAAGGTGGAGCCGTGACAATCGAAGAGCGGGTTCGGGGTTCGCTGATCGGCGGTGCGATCGGCGACGCGCTGGGATGGCCCATCGAGTTCTACGATCTGGCGGGTATCCGCGACCGGCACGGCGCACGGGGCGTCACCGGATTCCTCCCCGAATACGGCCCGCCGCAGGCGGTTACCGACGACACCCAGATGACGCTGTTCAGCGCCGAAGGGCTGCTGCGCCGCGCGCCGGGAGCCGATCTCGCGAAGGTGCTGCGCGGCGCGTACCTGCGCTGGCTCGACACCCAGTCCACGAACGGTCCCGGCGGCAGGCCCGACGGTTGGCTGCTCGATCAGCGTTTCCTCTACGCGGTCCGCGCGCCGGGCAACGCCTGTATGAGCGGTCTGCGCCAACAGCGGCGCGGCTACGTGGCGCCCGTCTCGATCGGGCGCGCGGGCAAGGTCAATCCCGAATCGAAGGGCTGCGGAACCGTGATGCGTTCGGCCCCCTTCGGTTTGGCCGGACTCGGCCCTGAAGCCGCGTTCCACGCCGCCGCCCTGTGCGCGCAGCTGACCCACGGCCACCCCACCGGATATCTGTCCGCAGGCGCCTTCGCCGCGCTGATCGATCGAGCACTCGCGGGCACGGAGCTGCGAGAGGCACTGCGAGAAACCATCGTTCAGGTCCGCGAGTACGCGCACGGCACACAGACCGCCGACGCGCTGGTACGAGCCGCGCATCTGGCCGATACCGAACCCGCCACGCCCGAGGTGGTCGAACGCGTCGGCGCGGGCTGGGTCGCGGAGGAATGCCTCGCCATCGCCGTGCACTGCGCACTGCGCGCCGAGAACGGCGATATCGCGGGCGCGCTGCTGCTTTCGGTGAACCACTCCGGCGATTCGGATTCGACCGGGGCGGTCGCGGGCAATCTCATCGGCGCGATACACGGTCATTCCGCGCTGCCCCGCGAGTGGGCGGAAGCGGTCGAGGGCCGGGATGTGCTGCTCCGAGTCGCCGACGATCTGGTCGCGCAGTTCTTCCGTGGCGATCGTTCCGCCCTCGCGAACCGCTACCCCTTGGATACGGCCTCGACCTAGCCCTACGCAACGACCGCGACTCGATGTAAAGATTGCCTTGACACGACTTCGATGTAAAGGCAGCCTTTACATATGACCGATGAATCCGCACAGTCCAATGGCGACGAGCGGGCGACCCTGGGAAACCTGTTGTCCGCCAACGCCGAACTCGTCGTCGGCGTCCTGCGCCCCGAGCCCGGCACACCCCCGGTCCCGGTACTCGCCGCCATCACCGCCACCCGCAATCTGGGACATCTCGTCGACGACATCCTGCACACCCTCGCCCGCCAGGCCAGACAGGAAGGCCACACCTGGGCCGAACTCGGCGACCTCCTCGGCACCTCCCGCCAGGCCGCCTACCAGCGCTTCAGCGGCCCGATGCCGCCGAGCGGCCCCTTCCCCCCACCCCCGCCCTTCCCACCGATTCCGCCCGGACCACCACATCCCCACGGCGCACCGGACACCCACAGTGCACCGGACACCCGACACAGACACCACCCGCCCGGACCGCCGAACTTCCCACCACCCGGCGCACAGCACGCGGCCCACCACCCCACCACACCGGGCGAATGCGCGAATCCCTCGGCGACACCGATGATCCCACCGACACCACCCGGCATCCCACAACCCCAGATACCACCAACACCGGGAACCCCACCCGCCCAACACTTCCCGACCAGCACACCACCCACGCCCCCGCCAGCACTGCCGAAACCGTGACGCGCCGAGGCGATTCCCATAGAGCCGCACCGCCGACCGGCAGGCTCCGGTAGTCACCACAACGGCCAACACACCCACGCTCGCAGGAACAGTGCCACACCCGCGACAGCCGCTCGGGCGGAGCACCGCGTCCCACGAACGGACACCGCCTTCGACCGTCGCCGACACCTACGGGCGCCTCCAGCGCCGACGTGTCCCCGTTGCACCTGGACATGCACAGCGGCGCAGCGGCTTCGGACGAATGGACGGACGAGACATCGCCCTGCCCGTGCCTCGGCGCCGGGGGCGAAACCCCCGCGGCGGCCATCGGGCACGGGCGCTCGAGGTACCGGGAACGGCATACACACGCACAAGGCTCCGTACCGAATTCGGTACGGAGCCTTCGCGTTTGTTCGAAAACCCGGTGTCGCGGCGATGCGCGGAACGTTCGGGCAGGTCAGACCGCGGCGGCGATACGGTCACCGATCGCGGCGGTGGACGCGGCCTCGGTGCGCGAGGCGAGGTCCTTGGCTACGGCCGCCTCGATACGTGCGGCGCCGTCGATGTCGCCGAGGTGGTTCAGCAGCAGCGACACCGAAAGGATCGCGGCCGTCGGATCGGCCTTGGACTGGCCCGCGATGTCGGGGGCGCTGCCGTGGACCGGTTCGAACATGCTCGGGTTGACGCCGGAGGCATCGATGTTGCCGCTGGCGGCGAGGCCGATGCCACCGCTGACCGCAGCCGCGAGGTCGGTGATGATGTCGCCGAAGAGGTTGTCGGTGACGATCACGTCGAAGCGGCCGGGGTCGTTGACCATGTGGATGGTCGCGGCGTCGATGTGCTGGTACGCGGTGCGCACGTCGGGGAATTCGGCGGCGACCGCGTCCACGGTGCGCTGCCACAGCGATCCGGCGAAGGTGAGCACGTTGTTCTTGTGCACCAGGGTCAGATGCTTGCGGCGGGCCTGCGCCTTGGCGAAGGCGTAGCGCACCACGCGTTCGATGCCGAAGCGGGTGTTGGTGCTGACCTCGGTGGCGACCTCGTGCGGGGTCTCGACGCGAATCGCGCCGCCGGTGCCGGTGTACGGGCCCTCGGTGCCTTCGCGGACCACGACGAAATCGATGTCGGGATCGCCCGCGAGCGGACTGGTGACACCCGGATACAGCTTCGACGGCCGCAGGTTCACGTGGTGGTCGAGCGCGAAGCGGGTGCGCAGCAGCAGTCCGCGTTCGAGCACGCCGCTTGGCACCGACGGGTCGCCGATCGCCCCGAGCAGGATCGCGTCGTGCTGTTTCAGTTCCGGCAGCACCGAATCCGGCAGCACCTCGCCGGTGGCGTGATAGCGCTTGGCGCCGAGGTCGTATTCGGTCTTCTCGGCACCGGGCGAGACGACGTCGAGGACCTTCAGCGCTTCGGCGATGACCTCGGGACCGATCCCGTCGCCCGCGATGACGGCGAGTTTCATGACAATGCTCCGTTCGGGCGGTTGATCAGACCAGGTCGACCAGGACGACCTTGGCGGCGCCGACGGCCTCGGCGATCGCGGAGCGCACCTCGGCGGGCACCTCGCGGTTGACGCGCAGCACCACGGTCGCGCCACCGTCGGTGCCGATGTCCTGGCTCAGCTGCGCGGCGAGAATGTCGATCTCGGCGGCGCCGAGTTCGGTGCCGATCTTGCCGAGCGCGCCCGGCTTGTCCGCGTAGTTCAGGACGGCGAGGTTCAACCCTTCGGCGCGCATGTCGTAGTTGCGGCCGTTGATGTTGACGATCTTCTGCACCTGCCTCGGCTCGGTGAGCGCGCCCGCGACGTTCAGGGTGCGGCCGTCGCCGAAGACCGCGCGCAGGTCGACGAGGCTGCGGTGGCTCGGGCTCTCGGTGGCGGTGGTGACCTGCACCGCGATGCCGCGCTCCTTGGCCAGCGTCGGCGCGTTGACGAAGGTGACCGCGGGCCCCTGCCCGTTCACGTCGGCCTCGACCAGCGCCGAGAACACCCCGCGCAGCGCGGCCAGTTCCAGCACGGCGACATCCTGGGCGGCGAGCTCGCCGCGCACCTGCACCTCGACCGAGACCGGCAGCTCGTCGGAGAGCGCACCGAGCAGCGCGCCCTGCTTGCGGACGATGTCGAGCCACGGCGCGACGTCGTCGCTCACGGTGCCGCCGGTGACGTTCACCGCGCCCGGCACGAACTCGCCGGACAGCGCGAGCAGCACCGACTTGGCGACATCGGTGCCCGCGCGGTCCTGCGCCTCGGTGGTTGACGCGCCGAGGTGCGGGGTGACCACGACCTGCGGCAGGTCGAACAGCGGGCTGTCGGTGCACGGCTCGGTCTCGTAGACGTCGAGACCGGCGGCGCGCACATGTCCGGCGCGGATGGCGTCGGCCAGCGCCGACTCGTCGACGAGCCCGCCGCGCGCGGCGTTGACGATGATGACGCCCGGCTTGGTCTTGGCGAGCGCGTCCTTGCCGATGAGGCCCTTGGTCTCGGGCGTCTTCGGCAGGTGGACGGAGATGAGGTCGGCGCGCTCGAGCAGTTCGTCCAGGCTGAGCAGTTCGATGCCGAGCTGGGCCGCGCGCGCCGGTGACACGTAGGGGTCGTAGGCGACGATCTTGGTCTCGAAGGCCGCGAGCCGCGCCGCGAACAGCTGACCGATGCGACCGAGCCCGACGACGCCGACGGTCTTGCCGAAGATCTCGACGCCGTTGAACTTGCTCCTTGCCCAGGTGCGCTCGCGCAGGGTGGCGTCGGCGGCGGGGATCTGGCGGGCGGCGGCGAGCAGCAACGTCACGGCGTGCTCGGCGGCGGTGTGGATGTTCGAGGTGGGGGCGTTGACGACCATGACGCCGCGTTCGGTGGCCGCAGGCACGTCGACATTGTCGAGGCCGACGCCGGCGCGGGCCACGATCTTCAGGTTCTTTCCGGCTTCCAGTACCTCGGCGTCCACCGTGGTGGCGGAGCGCACCAGCAGCGCGTCGGCTTCGGGGACGGCGGCGAGCAGGGCCGGGCGGTCGGGCCCGTCGACCCACCGAACCTCGACTCCGTCACCGAGCGCGTCGACGGTCGACTGGGCGAGCTTGTCGGCGATCAGAACTACAGGACGGCCTGCTTGGCTCACTGTGGGTTACTCCTGGGAAGAGGGCGGCAATTACCGTGGCCCAGCTTAGTCGGCGCACATCGGCGCGCCTTTACCCCCCGGTAGGCGGCCACCGGCGCTCGGACGCAGGACGGCCCCGCACCTGCGGGTGCGGGGCCGTCGAAATATGGGAGTCGGTCACGTGTCGGGACCGAGAACCGGATCAGCGACCGAACGAGCCCGTCCAGAGGGTGTCGACCAGGCCGTAGAGGGCGGCGCCGAGGGTGTGGGTGAGGCCACTCAGCGCGGCGGAACCGGTGTCGATGATAACGGGGATCATGTAATTACCTTTCGTATATAAATCGACCAGACCATTCTGGTCGACACACGGCACATCGGCAATGTAATCGAGCCGGTTACAGAATTTCCGGTAATCGTGACACAGAACACATTTCCACTCCACAGTCGATCCATGCCACCGAAATTAGGGGCACAATAACTGCCTAAACGTGCCTCTAGCTGCGGTTATGCTATTTCATTATCGCCAGCGCGAATATCCTGCGAATATTGAGAGAATACTAAGAAGGTATGACGAACGGACCTGAACATGCTGGTAGTCGAAATATCAAGCGCCCTTATCGGCGATTAATGGACATACGCGCGCACGGCGCGGACGCCCCGGAAATCGGGGGCACGGAGCGCTGTAATGCTACGGTGATGGAACCGTGATAGTCCGATCGGTCCAGGGCGTGCGGAACCCACGCACCGCGCGGCGGGGCGACGCAGGATCAGCCGATGACCCGGACGCGGACGGCCTCGGGCCCCGCCTTGGCTTGGCGCAGTTCGAACTGCACCCGCTGCCCGGCGGTCAGTGCCCGGAATCCGGAGCCTTCCAATTCCAGGTAGTCGACGAACACGTCGGGCTCCTCGCCGTCACGCGCGATGAATCCGAAGCCCTTCTCCGTGTCGAACCACTTGACCGTGCCGTGGACCATGCGTCGCGTTTCCTCCGTGCCCGACGCGGTCGCCTACTGCGAAACCCGCCCTTCGGACAATGGTGGCACGCGCGGCCCACGGACGCGCGCGTCAGCCGGAATGTGGACGCCGACATGACGGCGGGGCGAGCGCGCACCCCTCGAAGACGGAGACGGCCCCCGCACCGATCGGTGCGGGGGCCGTCGAAGTTCAGTCGCGATCTAGAGAACGCGGCCGATCAGATCAGAGGACGCGAACATCCTGGGCCTGCGGTCCCTTCTGACCCTGGCCGATCTCGAACTCCACGCGCTGCCCCTCATCGAGGGACCGGAAACCGGAGCCGCTAACAGCCGAGTAGTGCACGAAGACGTCGGGACCTCCGCCGTCCTGCGCGATGAAGCCGAAGCCCTTCTCGCTGTTGAACCACTTCACAATGCCTTGAGCCATTTCATACTTTCTGTAGACGAGCCAGATTCTGACAACGGGATGTCCTGGTCTCGTAGATCAACGATGCCACGATTCGCCGAATTCCTCCACATCCGATACCGGATACTGTGAGCTATCCCTCTCCCGACCGGGGATTGTGCGTGCGAACTCCCACCGCGCGCCCGCCGCTGTCGCGGATTTCCGCCGCCACCGCCCGCGCTATCGCCCACGCAGGTGCCGCAGTTGCCTCGCCTTGCCTGCCTCGTAGTCGTGCCGTCCGGAAAGATGTTGCGGCACACCGACTTCCCACCAGGCCCCGGATTCGGTCCAGCCGGTCGGCGCGGTGCGGACCACCACAACGGCCGGGCGGGCCTCGGCGACCGCGACCGAGCGCGCCCATGAATAGCCGTCCCGGAATTCATCGATCCCGGAAACCGCGACGGCCGCGCAGCCCAATGCGCGGGCGTGGGCCGGAAAATCCACGTGTGGCGGATCGACATGGCGGGTACGACAGTCCCGATAGGAATTGTTGAAAGGCGCACCACCCTGACTCTGTTGCAATCTCGCTATCACCGCGTAGCCGTCGTTGTCGCACACCACGGCCACGAAGGGGTGGCCTGCGAAGGCCGCCGAGTACAGCTCGGAGTTCAGCATCAGGTACGAACCGTCACCGAGCAGCGCGGTCACCAGCCCGTCCGGCAGCGCCATCGCCGCACCCCAGGCGCCCGACAGCTCGTAGCCCATGCACGAGAAGCCGTATTCGACGTCCATGGTCGGACGCCCGCCGGTAGCCCGCCAGCCGCCGACCAGTTCACCGGGCAGTCCGCCGGAGGCCGTCAGCACGTAGTCGCGGGGGCCGCTCACCTCGTTGACCACCCCGACGATCTGGGCGTAGGTCGGCGGACCCGGCGCCGCGCGCAGCTCATCGATCCGCGCGTCCCAGCGGGTCCGCAGGCGCGCGGCGCGGGCCGTCCACTTCGGGTCGACCCGCCACGCCTGCGGTGCGAGTTCGGGCATGGTCACCGCGGCGTCCCCGACCACGGCGACGGCGCCGTGCTTCACCGCGTCGAAGCGCGCGGTGTTCACGGTGATGAACCGCACATCGTGGGCGAAGATCGACCAGGAAGCCGTGGTGAAGTCCTGCAGGCGGGTACCGACCGCAAGCACCACATCCGCCTCCGCGGCCAGCGCGTTCGCCGATTCCGAACCGGTGATGCCGAGCGGCCCCACGTAGAGCCGGTGCTCGTGCGAGACCAGGGTGCGCCCCGCGGTGGTCTCGGCGATCGGAATCCCGTGCTGTTCGGCGAACGACAGCGCGACCGCGCCCGCACCGGAATAGCGGACGCCGCCGCCTAGCACGAGCAGCGGCCTGCGCGAACGGCTCAGCACGTCGAGCGCGGCCGCCACCTCGCCCGCATCCGGGCGCGGGCGCGGAATCCGGTGCCGGACCGGGGCGAACAATTCGGGCGGGAAGTCGAAGGTCTCGGCCTGGACGTCCTGGGGCAAGGCGAGGGTCACCGGGCCGGTGGTCGCCGGATCGGTCAGCACCCGCGCCACCTGCGGCAGGGTGGCGATCAGCTGTTCGGGACGGGTGATCCGGTCGAAGTACCGGCTCACCGGTCGGAAGACGTCGTTGGCGGTGACGGTCGCGTCGCCGAAACTCTCCAGCTGTTGCAACACCGGGTCCGACGCCCGTGCGGTGAACGTGTCACCGGGCAGCAGGAGCAGCGGCAGTCGATTGGCGTGCGCGACGGCGGCCGCGGTCACCATATTCGTCGCACCGGGCCCGATCGACGAGGTCGCGACGCCGACCTGCCTGCGCTCGGTGGCCTTGGCGTAGCCGACGGCGGCCAGCGCCATGCCCTGTTCGGTCTGGCCGCGCCAGACCGGGAGTTCGGCGCGCCGCTCGTGCAGCGCGGTGCCGAGACCGAGCACATTGCCGTGCCCGAAGATGGCGAACACCACCGGGAACAGCGGAACCTCGCGGCCGTCGACGGATTCGGACCGCTGCGCGATCAGCCACGCGACCAGTGCGCGCGCCGTGGTCAGTTCCATGGTGGAACTCCCGCCGCCACCCGCCCCCGGTGATCGGTGACCGGACAGCGCGGGTCGGTGGTCTCGCTCGCCCATGCGTCGCGCACCCACGCGTGGGCGGGATCGTCACAGAACGCCATCGACCTGTCGGCGCCCGGTCCCGCGAGCACATTGAGGTAGTACATGGGGTAGCCGGGCGAGGCGACGCACGGACCGTGATAGCCGCGCGGAATCAGGAACACGTCGCCGTCGCGCACGGTGACCGTCTCGTCGATCGCGCCGTCCTGGGTGTAGGTGCGGTGCACGCCGAAACCGCCCGGCGCCGGGGTGATCCCGTCCGCGCCCGCGACGCGGAAGTAGTAGATCTCCTCGTTGGCGACCTCGTGCTCGCCGAATTCGTCGTGCTTGTGCGGCGGATAGGAGGACCAGTTGCCGTCCGGGGTGATCAGTTCGCACGCCATCAGCCGATCGGCGTGCTCCCATACACCGGGCACGCCGAAGTTGTTGACCTGCCGCGTCGCCCGACCCGCGCCCCGCACCTCCACCGGAACCTCCTCGGCCGGACCGTATTTCGGGGCGAGCCTGCGCGTGCACCGCGCCATCGGCAGCGCGGCGAGCAGGCCGTCGCGGGTGGTCACGGTGAGTTCGGCGGCGCGCGGGACATACGCGAAATCGGTGACCCTGGCGAAAACCGAATCACGGCCGTGCAATTCGAAGCGCTCGCCGTCGACCGCGAGCACGCCCGAACCCGCGAGCGGGAGCACGAACATCTCGAACTCTCCGGTGCGCAGTGTCCGTATCGAACCGGCGGGGATGTCGAGGACGCGCAGGCCCGCATACCGCCACCCCGCGTCGCGCGGTGTCAACGCCACCGGATCGGAATCGGCGCGCAACGAACCCGACGGGTGATGCAGCCTCACCGCGACTCCCCCGCGGTGCCCGCATGCGCGACGGTCTCGCGCGCGTGCCGCAGCAGGTCGCGGATCTCCGCATCGGTCGGCATGGCGTCGGCGCAGGCGAGGCGGCCCGCCACCAGCGCGCCCGCGGCATTGGCGTAGTCGGCCAGTCGCCGCGGCTCCCAGCCCGCGAGCAGGCCGTGGATGAGCGCGCCGCCGAATCCGTCGCCCGCGCCGAGACCGCACACCACCCGCACCGGATGCGGGGGCACCGTCCACCGCTCGCTCGGCGACGCGATCAGCACGCCGTCGGCGCCACACTTGACGACCGCAAGCCGCGCGCCGCGCTCGAGGAGCCGGTCGGCGGCGGTATCGGGATCCGCCGAGCCGACCGCTATCCGCGTCTCCTCACGGTTGCCGACCACGACGCTCACCCGATCGAGCAGCGCGCCGATCTCGGTGCGGGCGGTGGCCTCGTCCGGCCAGAACATCGGCCGGTAGTCCAGGTCGAGGACGGTGTGCGCGCGTCCGGCGCGGCGGCGCAGGATCTCGCGCTGGGTCGAACGCGCCGGTTCCGCGCTGACACCCGTGCCGGTCACCCACAGCAGCGGAACCGAATCGACCAGATCCCACGGCACGTCCTCGCGGCCGAGGGTGAGATCGGGGGCGATCGGCGCGCGGTAGAACAGCAGCGGCGGATCGCTGGGCGGGGTGAGCTCGCAGAACACAACGGGGGTCAGCAGATTCGGCGCGGTCGCCACGTAACGCGCTGTGACGCCGAAACTTTCCAGCGCCGACCGCACATAGTCGCCGAACCCGTCGGGCCCGACCTTGGTCAGCACCGCACTGCGCCTGCCGAGCCGAGCCGCCGCCACCGCGACATTGGTCGCGGTGCCGCCCAACGATTTCGCGAAACTCTCGACCTCGGCCAGCGGTACCCCGCTCTGCCGCGGATACAGGTCAACCCCGACCCGCCCCACCGTCAAAACCTCCGGCGCAACCACTTTCGCCATCTCCGGCACGAGCGCCCCCGCCGGCTCGGGAACGAGACCGCCCGGCGCATCGGACAGCTCCGCATCCGACGCCGACGCCGTCGGCATGTCGGGCAGCGGCGCAGGCAGGTCGGTCGAGCCCGCCGCAAGCATTTCCGATTCCGGTTCGGCGCGCGCGGAACCTCTCGACGGGCGCCGCGCGGGGTCGGTGAAGATGCGCGTCAGGGCGGTGAGACTGCGGCGCATGTCGCGGCGCGGTGTGTCCGGTGCGTCGTCGGGGCCGAGCGCGGTGTCCTGTTCGAGGACGTACCAGCCGCGATAGCCACCCCCGTGCATGTGCGCGACCAGGGCGGCGATATCGATGTCGCCGTCGCCCAGTGGTGCGTACAACCCTTCGCGCACCGCTTCGGCGTACTCGAGGCGGCCCGCGGCGATCCGTTCGAGGACAGTGGCGCGCACGTCCTTGAGGTGGATGTGGCCGATGCGGTCGCGGTGGCGGCGGGCCAGCGAGACCGGGTCGGCGCCGCCGATGAGCAGGTGGCCGGTGTCGAGGCACAGGTCGACGGCGGTGTCGGCGAGGAAGCGCTCGACCTCGTATTCGGTTTCGACGTGGGTGCCGACGTGCGGGTGCAGGACGATGCGGAGGCCGCGTGCGGCGGCGAGTTCGCCTATGGCTTCGGCGGTGGCGGTCAGCGTGCGCCATTCGGCGTCCGACAGGGGCGGCCTGGCGTCGTAGCCGTCGAGTCCGGTGGCGGCGGCGAGCACGAGCACCTCGGCGCCCGCTTCGGCGAATCGGGCGACGGTGGTACGCGCGGTCGCCATGGCCTGCTCTCGGTCGCGGTGCATGACCAGGGCGAGGAAGCCGCCGATTCCCTTCAGGCCGTGGCGGCCGAGCAGGGCGGCGGGGTGCTCGGGGAGATATCCGGGCGGACCGTATTCGGTGGCGGTGATGCCGAGTTCGGCCATCTCGGTGAGCACGGTCGCGGCGTCGAGCACCCGGCCCCAGCCGGGGACCTCGCACACTCCCCACGAGATGGGCGCCGCCGCGATGCGCGGCGGAACGTGCGGTTCGCTCATCGGTCTCTCCCGGCCTCCGAGTACAAACGCTGCCAACGGTGTGCGCCGTTGTGGAGCGCTCCAACTATGTAATGCGCGCCACAGTCTGTCAAGGGACCGGACAAAGGCGCTCACCTGCGAAGACGATGCGATTGCGCCGGTCGGAGGCGGTTGTTTTCGGGTAGTAGAGCGCTCTATTGCCGGGTGTGGGCGCAGGGTTGTAACCTCCGTCACGGCGAGCATCACCGCCCCGAGGGCGGCGGGGCGCGGTCGCGCACCGGACTCGTCCCGTGCAGCACCGCGCGAGGGAGGCGAGATGGCGCGACCGACCATGGCCGACGTCGCCGCACGCGCGGGCGTCTCACGCGCCCTGGTATCCCTCGTGATGCGCGACTCGCCCAAGGTCAGCGCGCACCGCCGCCGCGCCGTGCTCGCGGCCGCCGAAGACCTCGGCTATCGCCCGCACGCCATGGCCCGGTCACTGGCCAGCGGCGTGTCCGACATCGTCGGCGTGATGGTGTCGGACCTGCGCAACCCGTTCTTCGCCGAGGTCGTCGAGGGTATGGACGACGCCGCGCAGGAGGCGGGCCTGCACCTGGTCCTCAACACCGGCCGCCGCAGCGCGGTCCGGGAACAGGCCGCGCTGGACAGCCTGCTCGCCTTCCGCCCCGGCGGAGTCATCCTGCTCTCCCCGGTCCTGCCCGCCGCCGCGATCCGCGCGGCCGCGCAGCACGGTCCGGTGGTGCTGGTCTCGCGCGGTTCCACCGCACCCGGCGTCGACACGGTCAACGACGACGGTGTCACCGGCGCCGGACTCGCCGTCGACCACCTCGCCGCACTCGGCCACCGGCGCATCGTGCACCTCGACGGTGGCGCCGCGGCCACCAGCGCCGCGCGCCGCCGCGGTTACCGCGAGGCGATGTCGCGACACGGACTCGCCCCGATGGTGGTACCGAGCGAGCACACCGACGCCGCGGGCGCGTCCGCCGTACAAGCCCTGCTCAACCTGTTCTCGCGCATCGACTTTCCCACGGCCCTGGTCTGCGGCAACGATTTCAACGCACTCGGCGCGATCGCCGCGCTACGCGAGGCCGGATTGCGGGTACCCGACGACGTATCCGTCGTCGGCTACGACAACACCTCGATCGCGGCCATGCCGCACCCCGCCCTCACCACCGTCGACCAACCCCGAAATAGCATGGGTCGATTGGCGATTCGAGCGCTCACCGAGCGGCTGCGCGAAGGACGCACCACCGCGACGCACCACCGCGTCGAACCGTCCTTGGTCGTGCGCGCCACCTCCGCCGCACCCAGGTCCCCGAACCGCGGAGCGATACGCGCCAACCCCGAAAAGTCGTATACGACAACCGGTTCCCGAAGCTCCTCCGAATCACCGATTCCAGACAATCCCGCGACACCACCCGGCTGGGGTCGACCCGCGATGCCACGGCGCTCGGATCTTCGCCCGATACCGCCGAACTCGAAGCGTCCCACGAAACCACCTGACCCGGATCAGCCCACCACGCCACGGCACTCGAAAGATCCCGCGCGATCACCGAACTCGGATCGACCGGCGAGGCCATCGAAGTCGAACCGACTCGCGACACCACCGCCTTCACGCCACCCCACGACGCCACCGAGCTCGGATCGATCGGCTACGCCACCGGACCCGTCCCGACCTCCCGCATCACCGAACTCGTAACAACCGCAGGACGCTACCGACAAGGGGATGGACGATGATCGCGGAACGCAGGGTCGGCATCGGCTTGGCGGGTACCGGGCGCATCGGAACCCGCCACGCGGAGATCCTGGCTCGGTCGCCGCGTGTGGAACGTCTGCTGCTCACCGACGTCGATGCCGACCGGGCGAGCGCCGTCGCCGGGGAACTCGGCGTCGAATCGGTCCCGGACATCGACGCACTGCTCGACGCCGACCTCGACGGCCTGGTCGTGGCGACTCCCACCGACTCCCATCCCGAACTCATCGTGCGCGCGGTCGAACGCGGCATCCCGGTGTTCTGCGAGAAACCCGTCGCCGCCGACCTCGCGGGCACCGCGGCCGTGGTGGCGCGCCTGCGCGACGCGCCCGTCCCCGTGCAGGTCGGGTTCCAGCGCCGTTTCGACGCGGGCTACCGCGCGGCGCGGGACGCCGTGCGGTCCGGCGAACTCGGCAGACTGCACACCGTGCGCGCCAATACCCTCGACCCGGCGCCGCCGCCTGCCGACTACCTGCGGCGCAGCGGCGGCATCTTCCGCGATTGCGGGGTCCACGATTTCGACATCGTCGGCTGGGTCACAGGCCGCGAGGTCGTGCGGGTCTACGCGCACGGCACCGACCGCGGCGAGGCCGCGTTCACCGTGTGCGGCGACGTCGGCACCGCCGCCGTACTGCTGACCCTCGACGACGACACCCTGGTCACGGTGTCACTGACGCGGCGCAACGGCGCGGGCTACGACGTGCGCCTGGAACTGCTGGGCGAACGGACCAACCTCGTGGTCGGACTAGACGACCGCACGCCGCTGCGCTCCGCGGAACCGGGCGATCACCACACGGGCGCACTCGCCTACCCCGGATTCCTCGAACGCTTCCACCGCGCCTACATCGAAGAACTCGACACTTTCGTCGCCGTAGCCGCCGACGACCTGCCCAGCCCCTGTCCCCCCGAAGCGGCCCTCACCGCCTTGCGCATCGCCGAAGCCTGCGAACTGTCACGACACGAGCGTCGCCCCGTCGACCTCACCGAAATCCCGTACGCGCCGCCGGACCGCTCCACCTCGAGCGCATGGCTCCCGAATCACTAGCGCACCGCCGATCGACCGCCCGAACCGTGAAACGACTCCTCACCAACGCCGCACAACTGGCGCACCGCACCGCACCGCACCACACCGAGCTGAACCAACCATGCGCACCCCTCGCCCGGCACCACCTGATCCCAATGGTGTCCGACTGCCACTTACACCGCTCGAGAACGACACAGTCGCCGCGGCATCCGGATCCAGAAGGCGACGACGACCCCATGAACTCGGGTCGCATGCTCACCTCCGAGCGAACCAGCTCTCCCACCGCCATCCGAACGCCCCGCACCCGCCGATCGCGCTGGTCCATGCGTGCGACAGGCCAAGCGCACCGCGCCACCGCGCAGGTCGGTCTAGGCGGACAGCGCGCTCTCGCCGAGCAGCGCGGCGCGGTAACCCTCGCGGTATTCGCCCCAGTCACCCGCGACCACGGTGTTCAGGGCGTTCTCGTCGGGCGCGTGGTCGAACAATGCGGCGGCGAGCACGTGGACGGCCAGTCGGGGCGGTATGGCGTTGCCGATCTGCTGGGCGACATCGCGGCCTGCCCAGGGATAGTCGTGCGGGAAGGTCTGGAGACGGCCCGCGTCTCGGTGGTCGAGGTTGCGGATGTAGTCGCCGCCCATGGTCACCATCTTGTTGCGCGAGACCTTGCCGGTGACGGTGTACGCGGGTTCGTCGTGGCGACGCCGCCCGCGCGCCTTGGGGTCACCGCCGGTGCCGTAGTTCGACACCACCACGAATTCCGCACCGGGCGCGAGCACCGGACCCATCGGCAGCCACGGCGCGAGATCACCACGTGCCGAGCCGGTTTCGCGACGGAACGGTCGGTGCGTCGGGCGCGGCAGGTGCGGGCGGCGGTGCAGGTGCGCGATCAGGATCGCCCTGCGCCGAGTCTGCGGCACCCCGAATTCCTCGGCGCGTAGGATGTCGGCGACGAATTCGTAACCGCGCGAGGCGAGTACGGCCCCCATTCGCCGCCACACGGGCAGCACCGCAGGCACCTGTTCGAGCACGATCACCTCGTAGGGTCGGCGGTGGTCGTCCATCGCGGCCAGCGCCCACCGCAACGGTTCGAGCACGAGCCCGGTCCGCTCGTCGGCGAGCTTCTTCAGATCGACACCGACCGTCGGGTCACCGTCCCCCATGCGCTCGACGAAACGCAGCACGTCGTCGAGGGCCCCGCGCCCGGCCCCGGACCCGGCCACCGAGAACGTCTGACACGGCGGGCCTCCCGCGAGCACGGTCGCGCCTTCGAACAACTCGGGCCCGAGATCACGCACATCCGCCGAACGGGTGACAAGCCCCGCGGCGTCACGTGTCGCAACCGCGTCGACGTCCCATTCGACGCCGGTCACCGATATCCCGAGCCAGTGCGCCGCGACATCCAGCCCGCCGGGCCCCGCGAACAGATCGATCATCCGGGCCGATGGCGCCGCCCCCGCATCCGACGACATGGTCGCAGATCATAGCGCTCGCCGAACGAGGCCGAAGCCACGGACGCGCGTTCAGGCCCCCGGCGCGGCCGCTGTTATCCGACCCGAATCCGCCGCCTCCACCAGCGCGCGGTGGTCGATGAGGGTTTGGTCGGCGTAGGCGAGGGCGAAATCGACCATCGCTCGGTCGAATACGTCGCTGGAACCGAGGTAGGCCGCGATGGCGACGCGGTCGCCGGAGCGGGCGTGCGCGCGGGCCAGGGTGAATCCGCACAGGGTGGCGTATTTCGCGAGGGCGCCCGGTGACAGGTTTTCCAGGACCGCCGACCCTTTCATGTCGCGCAGTTGTCGCCAGTAGAAATAGCGGCCGTTCGGACCCGTGGCCCAGCCGAGGAATATGTCGGCGGCGGCTTGGGTCAAACGCTGCCCGTGCACCACCCGGTGGCCTTGGTGCTTGAATTTGCTTTGCGGCAGATGCGGTGTGAGCACCGAGTTCTCCGCCTCCTTCACCTGGAGGAACAGCGGCGCGCCGGTGTCGACGTCGACGAGGAGGGCGACGAAGCAGCGAGTGCCGACGCTGCCGACCCCCACCACCTTGAGCGCCAGGTCGACCAGCCGATGCCGGTCCAGCAGCACCCGGCGCTCCTCGGGGAGACTGCGGCGGTAGGCGGCGAAGACGGTCGAGAGGTCGAGCGCCTCGGGTTCATCGATGCGCACCAGCAGCGGCGGCCGATGCCGGATGCGCGGCATGCCGTCCTCTCCGGGTTCGGTGAGTTTGGACAGCGCCCGCAGACTGGTGTTGGCGCGCGCCGTGGCAAGCGCCCGCTCGACTCCCTTGCGGCGCTTGGGTTTACGAACCAACTCCAGCACCGCGTCCGCGTCGACCCGCAGGTACCACACGTCCATGGCGTCGAGTTCGGCCAGATGCAGCATGCAGCTGCGATAGCCGCGCGCCGCCTCCGACGCGGCGGCCTCGGCCTGCACGTCGGTGTACCCGTTGGCGCGGGCGGCGACGGCGACGCTGGCTACCAGGCGTTTCACATCCCACTCGAACGGGCCGGGCAGGGTTTCGTCGAAATCGTTGAGATCGAACAGCAGTGCGCGCTCGGGCGAGGCGAAGAGCCCGAAATTCGACAGGTGCGCGTCGCCGCACAGTTGCACGGTCAATCCCGAGTCGGGACCGGCCGCCAAGTCGGCGGCCATCACCGCGGGCGCGCCGCGCAGGAACGGGAACGGCGAGGCGAGCATCCTGGCGTAGCGGATGGGCACGAGTTCGGGCAGCCGGGTGCGCGCCTGCCGCTCCAGAATGGTTACCGGATCGACCCGGTCGGCTCCGGCCTCCCACTTGCCGAGCGCCGAACGCGATACCCGCTTACGGGCCTTCCTGCCCCCTTCGATCCCCGTGACACCGTTCGTGGCCGCGAGCGTATCCGTCATTTTCTCAGTCTTGCTCGCGGAATGCTGCACCGCAAGCACCGTGCGACGAATGAGACCGACCGCGCCTCCTGCTGGACATTCAGCACGAACTAACTATTTGCCACAGATTTGCCATCAAGAACTATGGATCACGCGAAACAGCAGATCCCTTTCGGGGTTTCACCGGAGCCGACTCCTACCGAAGGATGAAATGTCACCCTGACCGGCCCGAATCCGGTGCCCATTCGAACCGGGTGCGGCACAGTGTAGGTCGTGCGAACGCCGTCGGGGCGGAAAGGCCGCGTGGAATGCCGGTCGAATTCGCCCGCACCCACCCGGACGGTGTCGCCGAATATCGAAGTGCTGAAAGGATTCACGTTGTTCCCGACGAAAACCCCGCGCCGCCTGCTCGCGGCGCTCGCCGTGGCGGGCGCGGTCACCGCGATCCCGCTGACCGTCGCGGCGCCCGCCTCGGCCACCGGCCCCGACGAGGCGACCGAGATCGGCCGCGGCTGCGACCGCGACGATCCATGGGAGAACTTCCTCGACAACCCATGGAGCGATCTGCTCGACAACCGCCACGGCCCACACGGCTACTGCGACCCGGGAGACCGGCACTCCCCGCGCCACCACCCGCCGCACGACCCGTGGCGCGACCACCGCCCGCACGGACTGTTCGGCAGCAGCTGACCCGCACCCCCGAACGGCCGATGGCCCGCTCCCTATCCGGGGGCGGGCCATCGCGCGTAGTACGCCGTGGATCAGGCGGTTTCGGTGATCGGGCGATCGACCCAGCTCATCAGGCCGCGCAGCTTGGCGCCGGTGACCTCGATCGGGTGCTCGGCGTTCTGCTTGCGCAGACCCTCGAGCTCCTTGTTGCCGCCCTCGACATTGGCGACCAGCCGCTTGACGAAGCTGCCGTCCTGGATGTCCTTGAGGATGTCCTGCATCCGCTTCTTGGTGTCGGCGTCGATGACACGGGGACCCGACAGGTAACCACCGAATTCGGCGGTGTCGGACACCGAGTAGTTCATGCGCGCGATGCCGCCCTCGTACATGAGGTCGACGATGAGCTTCAGCTCGTGCAGCACCTCGAAGTAGGCCATCTCCGGCGCGTAACCCGCCTCGACCATGACCTCGAAACCGGTCTTGACCAGTTCTTCGGTGCCGCCGCAGAGCACGGCCTGCTCACCGAAGAGATCGGTCTCGGTCTCCTCCTTGAAGGTGGTCTTGATGACGCCCGCGCGGGTGCCGCCGATGCCCTTGGCGTAGGACAGCGCGAGCGCCTGGCCCTGGCCGGTGGGGTCCTGATCGATCGCGATCAGCGCGGGCACGCCCTTGCCGTCGACGAACTGGCGGCGCACCAGGTGGCCGGGGCCCTTCGGCGCGACCATGCCGATGGTGACGTTCGCGGGCGGCTTGATCAGGCCGAAGTGGATGTTGAGGCCGTGGCCGAAGAACAGCGCGTCGCCGTCCTTCAGATTCGGCTCGATGTCGTTGGTGAAGATCGACGCCTGCGCGGTGTCGGGGGCGAGCACCATGATCAGGTCGGCCCATTCCGAGACCTCGGCCGGGGTGCCGACGGTCAGGCCCGCCTCCTCGGCCTTCGGACGCGACTTCGAACCCTCGGCCAGACCGACCCGCACCTCGACGCCCGAGTCACGCAGGCTCAGCGAATGCGCGTGTCCCTGGCTGCCGTAGCCGATGACCGCGACCTTGCGGCCCTGGATGATCGACAGGTCGGCATTGTCGTCGTAGAACATCTCGACTGCCACAGTGGTTCCTTCCGGGAGGTCATCCCCGCTCGCGGGCGGGGCGCACCGAATTCGGTGCTCTTGGTCCGGCCCCGTGGGGCACGGGGCTGTACAACCCCGCGCGTACACGGGGGAAGATCGGTCCCGCGGGAGCGGGGGCGGCACGCCGAGGTGTCGATCGCACCAAAGGTTAGCGTGCCGCCGTCAGGTCATCGGGTGGCGGTGATGGACTTCGGTCCGCGCCCGACCGCGACCACGCCGGACTGCACTATCTCGCGGATCCCGTACGGTTCGAGCATCCGCAGCAGCGCGTCGAGTTTGGACCGGGTTCCGGTGGCCTCGACGGTGAGCGCGTCCGGGGACACGTCGATGACCTTGGCCCTGAACAGCGTGACGGCCTCGATCACCTGGGTGCGCACGCTCGCGTCGGCGCGCACCTTCACCAGGATCAGTTCGCGGGCCACCGACGCGTCGGCGTCCTGCTCCACGATCTTGATGACGTTGACCAGCTTGTTGAGTTGTTTGGTGACCTGCTCGAGCGGCAGGTCCTCGACGGTGACCACGATGGTCATCCGGGAGATGTCCGGCAGTTCGGTGCCACCGACCGCCAGCGATTCGATATTGAATCCGCGCCGCGAGAACAGGCTCGCGACCCGCGCCAGCACGCCCGGCTTGTCCTCGACGAGGACACTCAGCGTGTGGGTGGTACTCATTCACTCCCCCGGTTCTGTTCGGTGTTCCGATCGCCCGGCTGTTCTTCCGCCTTGGCCATGCCATGGGACAGGGCTTCGTGGATGATGGCGGGTTCGGCGGCCTGCTCGTCCTCGTCGAACAGCGGGCGGATGCCGCGCGCGGCCATGATCTCGTCGTTGGAGGTGCCCGCCGCGACCATCGGCCAGACCTGGGCGTCCTTGCCGACGATGAAATCGATCACCACGGGACGGTCGTTGATCGACTGCGCCTCGCGGATCGCGGCCTCGACCTCCTCCTCCTTCTCCACCCTGATGCCGTGGCAGCCGAGCGCCTCGGCGAGTTTGACGAAGTCGGGGATGCGCAGGGTGTGCGTGCCGAGGTCGGTGTTGGAGTAGCGCTCCTGGTAGAACAGGGTCTGCCACTGCCTGACCATGCCGAGGTTGCCGTTGTTGATCAGCGCGACCTTGATCGGCACGCCCTCCACGGCGCAGGTGGCCAGCTCCTGGTTGGTCATCTGGAAGCAGCCGTCGCCGTCGACCGCCCACACCTCACGGTCGGGAGCGCCCATCTTGGCGCCCATGGCGGCGGGCACGGCGTAGCCCATGGTGCCGAGGCCGCCGGAGTTGAGCCAGGTGCGCGGCTTCTCGTACTTGATGAACTGGGCGGCCCACATCTGGTGCTGGCCGACGCCCGCGCAGTAGATGGCGTCGGGACCGGCGAGCCTGCCGAGCGCGTCGATGACGTATTCCGGGGACAGCGAACCGTCGCTCGGGGCGGTCCAGCCCAGCGGGTAGCTCTGCCGGATGTCGTCGAGGTAGCGCCACCAGGCGGCCAGGTCGAGCTTCGGCGCGCCTGCCGGATCGGCCTCGAGTGTGTCGATCAGTTCGGCGATGACCTCGCGGCAGTCGCCGACGATCGGCACGTCGGCGTGGCGGTTCTTGCCGATCTCGGCGGGGTCGATATCGGCGTGGATGACCTTGGCGTCGGGGGCGAAGGAATCCAGTTGGCCCGTCACCCGGTCGTCGAAGCGGGCGCCGAGGGTGATCAGCAGGTCGGATTTCTGCAAGGCCGCGACCGCGCCGACGGTGCCGTGCATACCCGGCATGCCCATGTTGAGCTGATGACTGTCGGGGAACGCGCCGCGCGCCATCAGCGTGGTGACCACCGGAATGCCGGTGAGCTCGGCCAGGCGCAGCAGTTCGGGCGAGGCGTCGGCCTTGATGACGCCGCCGCCGACGTAGAGCACCGGGCGCTTGGCCTCGAGGATCATCCGCGCGGCCTCGCGCACCTGCTTGCCGTGCGGTTTGGTGACCGGACGGTAGCCGGGCAGCCGCATCTCCGGCGGCCAGCTGAAGGTGGTCTGACCTTGCAGCACGTCCTTGGGGATGTCGACGAGCACCGCGCCGGGACGGCCCGAGGCGGCCAGGTAGAACGCCTCGGCGAGGATGCGCGGGATGTCGACGCCCTCGGTGATGAGGAAGTTGTGCTTGGTGACCGGCATGGTGATGCCGGAGATGTCGGCTTCCTGGAAGGCGTCGGTGCCGATCAGGCTGCGTCCGACCTGGCCGGTGATCGCCACGATCGGCACCGAGTCCATCTGGGCGTCGGCGATCGGGGTCACCAGGTTGGTCGCGCCGGGACCCGAGGTGGCCATGCAGACGCCGACCCGGCCGGTGGCCTGGGCGTATCCGGTGGCGGCGTGGCCCGCGCCCTGTTCGTGGCGCACCAGCACGTGCCGCACCTTGCGCGAGTCGAAGAGCGGATCGTAGACCGGAAGGACGGCGCCGCCGGGAATGCCGAATACGGTGTCGACGCCGAGCTCCTCGAGCGACCGGACCACCGACTGCGCGCCGGTGACCCGCTCGGGCGGGACCTGACGACGGTTGACCGCCGTACCCGCGGGCTGGTTCGCCGAAACGCCCGCCTGCTGACTCGTCGAAGGCGCAGACCTGCGGGCCGATGGCCCCGGTCGTGCGGTTGGTGCACTCACCGTCTTCGTTCCTAACTGTGCGTACTTGACCCCGGACAACACTTCGGATGCGACATGTTCTCGGCGTTGCATTTTCTGTGTGCGTGTTATGGGTGAAACGTGGTGCGGCGCAACCCGTTCGAACTTTCGCCCGAACACAAAAAAGCCCCCGTCAGCGCATGGCTGATCGAGGGTGGCGCGTCGCAACGCGAGCTGACGTATTCGACTCAGGTAGTCAGGCTCAACGCTGGACGCGCCGGCCGAGTACGAACAACTCGTTTCGATTCACGCGCACGACGTTAAGCGGAAGTGAACCGATGAGTCAAACAGCTGACTCAGTGCGTCCCATTATGTGGGACAGTGCGGCGCTTGTGTCCATTCACCAGGATGCGAGGATGGTGGTGTGTCATCACCGCATCAGTCCGTGCCACCGGTTGAATCGTCCCACACCGCGCCCGAGGGATCGGATACGGGTAGCGCGACGACCACCATCCGCGTTCCGCGCCTCGCCCTGCTCGGCGTGGTCGTACTGCTGCTCGGGGTGTTCTTCTTCGTCGTCGGCGCGCCCCTGCTCCTCGGCTGGCTGCTCGTGCTGCCGATCGCGGTGGCGGCCTGGGTGTTGCGAACCCGGACGCAGGTATCGGAATCCGGACTCGACCTGCGAACCGTCTTCGGCTCACGGCACGTGGACTGGTCGCAGGTCAAGGGCCTGCGCATACCCAAGCGCGGCTTCGTGCGCCTGCACCTCGACGACGATTCCGAGGTTCGTCTGCCCGCCGTCGGCTACGAGCGCCTGCGCGACCTGATCGATGCCTCCGACGGGCGGATCCCCGACCCGTACGCCGTCGCGGGTGCCGAAGATCACGACTCCGATGACCACCACTCCGATGACCACAGCACGACGGCGGAGAAGAGGACGGACGCGAAGCCCGAAGACTCCGAGCCCGACTCCTGACCTGCCGCGCGGCACTCCTGCGGGATATCCGCCTTCCGCACGACCGAGTCGGATGGAGCCCGACCGCTCCTACCCGGCGATACGCGCCCGCCAGGACGGACCGCGCGCCGACATGTGATGGAACACACCGGTGGTGACGAGCACACTCGCGGTCGGCGTTAGACTCGACACAGCTCCGCGGACAGGTGCGCGAACCCGGTGCGACACTCCGGGACAGCGCGCCGCCGAGAAGGTTCGGGCGCCGACCTCCGCCCGACGACACCGCGTGCGCCGACACCATCGCGGCGACACCGCGCCCTTCCCGGCGACGAAACCAGAGCCGTCGCGCGATCCACCCGCCGTCCGCACGCCCGAGAACACCGGGAGTACCGTGGGATGGCCGCGGCCGATTCCGCGTAGTCGCACCTCAGCCCCCAGCGACCCCATCGAGGACCCATGCCACCGCTTCGTTCACGCACCACCACCATCGGCCGCAATGCCGCGGGCGCCCGCGCGCTCTGGCGCGCCACCGGTATGACCGACTCCGACTTCGGCAAGCCGATCGTCGCGATCGCGAACTCCTACACCCAGTTCGTGCCGGGCCACGTGCATCTCAAGGATGTCGGCGAGATCGTCGCGGCCTCGGTGCGCGCCGCGGGCGGGGTGCCGCGCGAATTCCACACCATCGCCGTGGATGACGGCATCGCCATGGGACACGGCGGCATGCTGTACTCGCTGCCCTCGCGCGAGATCATCGCCGACTCGGTCGAATACATGGTCAACGCGCACACCGCCGACGCGCTGGTCTGCATCTCCAACTGCGACAAGATCACCCCCGGCATGCTGAACGCGGCCATGCGCCTGAACATCCCGACGGTCTTCGTCTCCGGCGGGCCGATGGAGGCGGGCAAGGCCGTCGTGGTCGGCGGGATCGCCCAGGCGCCGACCGACCTGATCACCGCGATCGCGGCGAGCGCGAATCCGACGGTGTCCGAGGACGGACTGGCCGAGGTCGAGCGCAGCGCCTGCCCGACCTGCGGGTCCTGCTCGGGCATGTTCACCGCCAACTCCATGAACTGCCTCACCGAAGCGCTCGGACTCGCGTTGCCCGGCAACGGTTCCACGTTGGCCACCCACGCCGCGCGCCGCGCCTTGTTCGAGCGCGCGGGCACGGTCGTGGTCGATATCGCCAACCGCTGGTACCGCGAGGACGACGCCTCGGTGCTGCCCCGCAACGTGGCCGACGAGCGGGCGTTCCGCAACGCCATGGCGCTCGACGTCGCGATGGGCGGCTCGACCAACACCGTGCTGCACACCCTGGCCGCCGCACAGGAAGGCGAGGTCGACTTCGACCTGACCACCATCGATGAGATCAGCCGCCGCGTGCCGTGTCTGTCCAAGGTGTCGCCGAATTCGGACTACCACATGGAGGATGTGCACCGCGCGGGCGGCATTCCCGCGATCCTCGGCGAACTGCGCCGCGCCGGACTGCTCGAAACCGACGTCACCACCGTGCACACCCGCGGCTTCGACGAATGGCTCGACACCTGGGACATCCGCTCGGGCAAGGCATCCGCCGAAGCGCTCGAACTGTTCCACGCCGCGCCCGGCGGGGTGCGCACCACCGAACCGTTCTCCACCGAGAACCGCTGGTCGAGCCTGGACACCGACGCCGAGGGCGGCTGCATCCGCGACAAGGAGCACGCCTACACCGTCGAAGGCGGCCTTGTCGTGTTGCGCGGCAACATCGCACCCGACGGCGCCATCCTCAAGACCGCGGGCATCGATGAGGAACTGTTCAGCTTCCAGGGCCCGGCCGTCGTGGTCGAATCGCAGGAGGCGGCGGTCTCGGCGATCCTCGGGAAAACCATCAAGCCCGGCGATGTGATCGTGGTGCGCTACGAGGGTCCCGCGGGCGGGCCCGGCATGCAGGAAATGCTGCACCCTACCGCCTTCCTCAAAGGCGCGGGCCTCGGCAAACAGTGCGCGCTCATCACCGACGGCCGCTTCTCCGGCGGCACCTCGGGACTGTCGATCGGCCACATCTCCCCCGAGGCGGCCAGCGGCGGCGTCATCGGACTCGTGCACGACGGCGACCAGATCCGCATCGATGTCGCCACCCGCACACTCGAGGTCATGGTCGACGACGCGGTGCTGGCCGAGCGCCGCGCGAAAATGGAAGCGTCGGAGCGGCCGTGGCAACCCGTCGACCGGGAACGCTCCGTCACCACCGCGCTGCGCGCCTACGCCGCGCTCGCGACCTCCGCCGACAAGGGCGCGGTCCGGCGCGTGCCCTGATCCTCGTTCGAAGCGCCGATGCCCCCGGATGCGCGAGTCCGGGGGCATCCGCATCGATGGGCACGATCGCCGCCCCGTACTGTCCCCACGCTACCGCGCTGCGCGCCTACGCCGCGCTCGCGACCTCTGCCGACAAGGGTGCGGTCCGGCGCGTGCCCTGATCTGGTTTCGAACGAACGATGCCCCCGGATGCCGGTCCGGGGGCATCGTCATCGATAGGCGGCATCGATAGGCCCGGTCGATGGACTTGGCCGTCGCTGGACCAGCCGTCGGTGTACCCGGTCGCCAGTGAGCCCGGCCAGCGGTACACCCGGCCAGCCGGGAACCCGGTCGGCGGCGGACCCGGTCGCCAGCGGACCCCGTGGGCGGTCGACGCGGTCATCGGCGGGCCGGTCACCGGTGTAGCCGCGCCCGCCTTGGGGCCGGTCGGCGGTGGACACGGTGATCGGCGCACCCGGCACCAGTCCCCAGTCCAGTCAGCTACGGACCCGGTCATCGGCGCACCCGGCACCAGTCCCCAGTCCAGTCGGCTGTGGAGCCGGTCGGCGACGGGCTCAGTCGAAGGGACCGATGCCGGTGAGCGGATTGCCGCCGTGCAGGTACCAGTAGGCGCCGATAGCCGCGGCCACCGCGAGCAGCAGGACCGCGAATGAACCGTAGGAGGGGCGGATCGCCCAACCACGATTGCGATCCAGCGACCAGCGGCCCGGACCGGTGAGGATGAGCACGGCCGCCGCACCGGCGAGGATGCTTTCGAGTTCCACGCCGCTCGGCACACTCCCCCGATACTGGAAACCGTCGATCATGCCCTGCTTCCACAGCCAGGCGTCCAGGATCACCGCGAGCACCGCGCCGGCCGCCAACGGCGTGACCAAGCCGAGCACGAGCAGTGCGCCGCCGCCCACCTCACCGACGGTGAGCAGGATCGCGCACACCGTCGGGTGATCCCAGCCGCCCGCCGCCATCATGTCGCGGGTGCCGTCGAGCCCGGGGCCGTTGAACCAGCCGGTGAGCTTCTGCAGACCGTGGTAGACGAAGGTGCCGCCGACGACCAGCCGGAGCAGGAACAGACCGAGATCGAGGGTGCCGCGCCGGTTCTCGACGGCGCGCCGCCGCATCGTCCGGCTCGGCTCGCCCGGCGGATTCGTGGCGGGCGGAATGCTCGCGTACGAATACGGTGTGGTCGCCGAGTCGGCGGGCGGCGGATCGGGCGTCGGCGCCGCATCGGAGGTGTGCGCCGCTTCGGGAGTGTGCGCGTGCGGAGCCGAATGCCCGACCGTCGGCACCTCGGGATCGAGACCGAGTTCCTCCTCGGTGCGCGGCACATCCGAGCCGGGCGCTTTGGACATCTCGACGCGCGGTAGCTGCCCGGTGGGGGAATCGTAGGGGCTTCCGACGCCCTGCCCCGTCGCCACCGACGCCTGCTTGCCCGCCGTCTGTTTGCCCCCGGCCTTCTCGTCGACCGCGGGCGCGTCGGATCCCGATGTGTCCTTCGGCTTGTCACTCACGGGCATACCCTATGACGAGGTGTGCGGTCGGGCAGCCAAACGATGCGGCGTGTCAACCCTCGGTGACAAACCAGGTCGGTGTGTCGACACCCCACCCGGAAGCGGCGCGGTCGACGGTATTTCCGTAACGTCTGAGCTATGAGTGTGGTTGTCGTGGGTCGCGTCGCGATGTGTCTGGCGCTCGGCGCGATGCTGGTAGCGGGCTGCGCCCGGTTCGACGATACGGCGTCGAGCCCGTTCACGCCGGAACCGAGCTTCAATCCGGCCGAGCCGAAACGACCGCAGACCACCCCGCCGTCCACCACCCGCCCCAGCGGACCGTGCATCGACCCCGATCCCGCCGTCGTCGCCACCTGCCTCGACACCACCGGCGGCATCATCACCGCGGGCAACGGCGCGCTGGTCGCCGAACGCCGCACCGGCCGCATCCTGCGCGTCGTCGACCCCGACACCCCGCCCGTCGAGGTAGCCAGGATCGAGGTCGACGGCAGCTCGCCCGACGGCGGACTCAGCGACATCGCGCTGTCCCCCACCTTCGGCGAGGACGGACTGCTCTACGCCTACGTCACCACCGCCACCGACAACCGGGTGGTGCGGCTCGCCGAAGGCGGCTCCCCCAAAGCCATCCTCACCGGAATCCCCAAGGGCGCCACCGGCAATCACGGCGCGATCGAATGGACCGCCCCGAACCGGCTGATGGTGCTCACCGGTGACGCGGGCAATCCCGGCCTCGCCTCGACCCCTTCCTCACTGGCGGGCAAACTGCTGCGAGTAGAAGCCCCCGCCCCCGGCGCGACCCCCGAGGTCGCGGTATCCGGCATCGGCGTAGCGGGCGACCTGTGCTTCGACGGCAAAGACAGCCTCTGGTTCACCGACCGCACCCCCCTTGAGGACCGCCTGCAACGCATCGACCCGCAGGGCGTGGTCACCGTCGGCTGGACCTGGCCGGACCGCCCCGGCGTCGCGGGCTGCGCGGCCGCCGTCGACGGCGTCGCCGTCTCCCTCACCGAAGGCAAGGCCCTCGCCTTGGCCACCGCCGACCCGAACACCCACATGATCACCACCGCCCCGAGCATGTTGTCCCAGGACAAATACGGCAAACTCGGCGGCGCCACCCTCGGCCCCGACGGCAGCTTCTGGGTGGGCACCGTCAACAAGACCGACGGCCAACCCGGCCCCAACGACGACCGAGTAGTCCGAATCCCCTTGCCCCAAGCCGGCGGCGGAGGCGGCCCGGACTAGTCGGCACAGCGGGTCGCCATCGGTGCGTACCGGCGGCGACCCCGCACCACCTCAGCCGGACCGCCGCCCAGTTCTCCTGTTCACCAGCCCGGACACCACTGAGCGGCGCTACGGAAACTCCAAGAACATCGACCCCGCAGGCGATTCCGGTCGTGTCGGCACGAACGGGTACGCCTCGGGAGCGGCGTTCCCGGATTCGGTGCAGGGTTATTCGCAGGCGGCGAGGACGAGTTCGCGGACTCGGGCGGCGTCGGCTTGGCCTCGGGTGGCTTTCATGACGTCGCCGACGATCTTGCCCGCGGCTTGGACTTTGCCCGCGCGGATCTTCTCGGCGATGTCGGGGTTGGCGGCCAGTGCCTTGTCGACCTCGGTGCGCAGCGCGCCTTCGTCGCTGACCATGCCGAGGCCCTTGGACTCGACGATCGCCTTCGGGTCGCCCTCGCCTGCCAGGACGTGGTCGACGACCTGCTTGGCGACCTTGTTGTTGACGGTTTTTGCTTCCACCAGGGCGATCACCTCGGCGACCTGCGCGGGGGTGATCGGCAGTTCTTCGAGGGCGACCTCGTGTTCCTTGGCCTTCTCGGTGAGGTAGGCGACCCACCAGGAGCGGGCCTCGTTGGCGGGGGCGCCCGCGTCGACGGTGGCGATGATGAGGTCGAGGGCGCCCGCGTTCACCAGGTCGCGCATGACCTCGTCGGACAGTTCCCACTCGGACTGGATGCGACCGCGCCGCAGCCACGGGTATTCGGGGATGGTGGCGCGCAGCCGCTCGACCAAGTCGGCGGACGGCGCGACCGGCTCCAGGTCGGGTTCGGGGAAGTAGCGGTAGTCCTCGGCGGTCTCCTTGCGGCGGCCGGGCGAGGTGGAGCCGTCGGCCTCGTTGAAGTGCCTCGTCTCCTGGATGATCGTGCCGCCGCTCGCGAGAATCGCGGCCTGCCTGCGCATCTCGTAGCGCACCGCGACCTCGACGCTCTTGAGCGAGTTCACGTTCTTTGTCTCGGTGCGGGTGCCGAAGACGCTCGCGCCCACCGGCATCAGCGACACGTTGGCGTCGCAGCGCAGCGAACCCTGCTCCATCTTCACGTCGGACACCGCGAGGGAACGCAGCACCTCGCGCAACGCGGTGACGTAGGCGCGGGCCACCTCCGGCGCGCGCTCGCCCGCGCCGGTGATCGGCTTGGTGACGATCTCGATGAGCGGCACGCCCGCGCGGTTGTAGTCGAGCAGGGAGTGGCTCGCGCCGTGGATGCGCCCGGTGGCGCCGCCAACGTGCAGCGACTTGCCGGTGTCCTCCTCCATGTGCGCGCGCTCGATGTCGACGCGGAAGGTGCTGCCGTCGTCGAGGACCACGTCGAGGTGGCCTTCGGTGGCGATCGGCTCGTCGTACTGGCTGATCTGGTAGTTCTTCGGCTGGTCCGGGTAGAAGTAGTTCTTGCGGGCGAAACGGCCCCACGGCGTGATCGAGCAGTTGAGCGCGAGGCCGATGCGAATCGCCGATTCGACGGCCTTCGCGTTCACCACCGGCAGCGAACCGGGCAGGCCGAGGCAGACCGGGCACACCTGGGTATTCGGGTCGGCGCCGAATTCGGTCGGGCAACCGCAGAACATCTTGGTCGCCGTGGACAGCTCGACGTGGACCTCCATGCCGAGCACCGGCGCGTACCGGGCGATCACATCGACGTAGTCCATCAACTCGACCGTGGGTGCACTCATACGCATCAGTCTAGGTAAGTCCCGCTGCACCGCCGCGCCGACCTCCGCCGGTCGCAACCCCTCAGCAGATACTTCCTCCCCATCCAAGCCCCACCCCACCCCCAACAGACCACCCCCAACAGACCACCCCCCAACAGACCACCCCCGGTACACCGACAAGGTTCGCGGCCGTCTCGCGTCCCAGCGTTCGAGACAACGCGACGCAGGAGCAAGTCTCGAACGCTG
>NZ_JADMLG010000032.1 GCF_015674855.1 Nocardia bovistercoris
GGGCGCAGGCCAGGATGGCGACGACGGCCTCGGGGATCATCGGCATGTAGATCGCGACCCGGTCACCGGCCACCAGACCGAGTTCGGTGAGGTAGTTGGCGGCGCGGGAGACCTCGGCGAGCAGGTCGCGGTAGGTCATGGCGCGGGTGTCGCCGGGTTCGCCGACGAAATGGATGGCGGTCTGGTCGCCGTGGCCGTCGAGCACGTGGCGGTCGACGCAGTTGTAGGCGACATTGAGTTCGCCGTCGGGAAACCATTGCGCGACAGGCGCTTCGGACCAGTCGAGCACGGTGCTGAATGGGGTGTGCCAGTGCAGGCGTCGGGCCTGTTCGGCCCAGAAGCCCTCGCGGTCGGTCTCGGCCCTTTCGTACCAGGAGCGGTCGGCATTCGCTTGCGCGGCGAATTCGGCCGAGGGGGTGTAGGTGGTCTCGCGGTCGGTCGTCGCGCTGCTCATGGGAGTCTCCTGTCGAAATCGGTGGGGTGGGACGCATCGGCGCGGCCGCCGGAACCGACGACCGCGCCTCGGCGTTCAGTGCGAGATCGCCTTCTCCGCACCGACACCCGTGAGCGAACGAACCTGCATCTCGATCGCCTTCTCCGGATCCTCCGGTTTGCGGCCACCGACCAGGGTGCCGACCACGCCGAGCGCGAAGGCCAGCGGAATCGAGACGATGCCGGGATTGGACAGCGGGAACCAGTCGAAGTCCGAATGCGGCAGCATCGAGGTCTTCGCGCCGGATACCGCCGGGGAGAACACGATGAGCACGATGGTGGAGATCAGTCCGCCGTACATGCTCCACAGCGCGCCGGTGGTGTTGAACCGCCGCCAGAACAGCGAGTACAGGATGGTCGGCAGGTTCGCCGCCGCCGCGACCGCGAAGGCGAGCGCCACGAGGAAGGCGATGTTCTGGCCGTTGGCGAGGATGCCGAGTCCGATGGCGAGCGCGCCGATCACCACCGCGGTGATCCGCGAGACCCGCACCTGCGCGGCCTCGTCCGCGTTGCCGCGTTTGAGCACGCTGGCGTAGATGTCGTGGGCGAAGGAGGCCGACGCGGTGATGGTGAGTCCGGCGACCACCGCGAGGATGGTCGCGAAGGCCACCGCCGAGATCACGCCGAGCAGGATCACGCCGCCGAGTTCGAAGGCGAGCAGCGGTGCGGCCGAGTTCTGTCCGCCCGCCGCGGCCAGGATGCGGTCCGGTCCGACGATCGCGGCGGCGCCGTAGCCGAGGACCAGGGTGAACAGGTAGAACGCGCCGATCAGGCCGATGGCCCACACCACCGAGCGCCGCGCTTCCTTGGCCGTCGGCACCGTGTAGAAGCGCATCAGCACGTGCGGCAGACCCGCCGTGCCGAGAACCAGTGCGAGGCCGAGGGATACGAAGTTGAGTTTGGAGGTCTCGTTGGCGCCGTACTGCGCGCCGGGCGCGAGCACATCGCGGCCCGCGACCGCCTTGCTCGCCGATCCGGAGACCGCTTCCTGCGCCGAGCCGAGGATGTCGGAGAAGTTGAACCCGAACTTGGCCAGCACCATCACCGTCATGAGCGCCGCGCCGGTGATGAGCAGCACCGCCTTGATGATCTGCACCCACGTGGTGCCCTTCATGCCGCCGACCAGCACGTAGACGATCATCAGCACGCCGACCACGGCGATCACCACCGATTGGCCTGCCTTGGTCTCGATGTCGAGCAGCAGCGCGACCAGGCCGCCCGCGCCCGCCATCTGCGCGAGCAGGTAGAACAGCGAAACGGTCAGCGTCGACAGCGCCGCCGCGGTGCGCACCGGGCGTTCCCGCAGTCGGAAGCTCAACACGTCGGCCATGGTGAATTTGCCGGTGTTGCGCAGCATTTCGGCGACAAGCAGCAGGGCGACGAGCCACGCGACCAGGAAGCCGATGGAGTAGAGGAAGCCGTCGTAGCCGTAGACCGCGATGGCGCCCGCGATGCCGAGGAAGCTCGCGGCCGAGAGGTAGTCGCCCGCGATGGCGATGCCGTTCTGCGGGCCGGAGAAGCCGCGTCCGCCGGTGAAGTAGTCCGAGGCGGAGGAGTTGTTGCGGCTCGCGCGGATCACCACGACCATGGTCACGACGACGAACAGCGCGAAGATCGCGATATTCGCCACGGGTTCGCCGACGGTCTCGGCCGCCAGATAGCTCGTGCTCATGCCAGGTCCTCCTCGAGGGTGGACCGGATGGCGGCGGCGCGCGGGTCCAGTTGCCGGTTGGCGAAGCGGACGTAGGCCGCGGTGATGGCGAAGGTGGTGACGAATTGCCCGAGGCCGAGCAGCAGTCCGGCGTTGACGTGGCCGAATACCTCGGTGGCCATGAAGTCGTGGGCGTAGGCGCCGAGCAGCACGTAGCTCAGGTACCAGATCAGGAATGCCGCGGCCATCGGGAAGACGAAGCGGCGCAAGCGGGTGCGCAGTTCCTGGAATTGTGGACTGGCGTACGCGGCGGCGAATTCCTCGGGGGTGGGCGTGCGCCGCGCGGCGTCGCCCTTGTCGAGGTCGATACTGGTCATCCGAAGGCTTCCTAGCATGTGACGTGGCTTACCGCGCTGACGGTAACGACCGGATCGGCCCGCGATAATGCTGTGGCGCCGGTCACTCCGTGGAGGCGTCGATCTGTGCGGTGAGCGGTAGCCCGGTTGCGACGAACGGTCTACGCGCGACCCCGACATTTCAGACCGAAAAGTCTGTCCGGAACCCGCGAATCACTCGGCGCGCAGCCGCCGCTCGCGATCGGCGCCCATGCCGAGGCGTTCCGGCGCGTGCATGCGGACGAAGATCCGCCCGACCGTCCTGCTGTCCTGCCCGCGTGTCAGCAGGCTGACGACGACCATCGCCGCGAACGCCAGCGGCACGCTGATCGCCGCCGGATAGCCGAGCAGCGCCGCGGGCCAGCCGCCGCCCACATCGTCGGCGATGCCGCCCGACACCGAGATCACCGTCGCCGCGCCCGCGGCCGACCCGCCCATGATCAGACCGGCGGCCGCGCCCGCGGCGGTCAGCCCGCGCCACCAGATGCCGAGGACGAGCAGCGGGCACAGGGTCGAGGCCGCGACCGAGAACGCCAGCGCCACCGTCCTCGACAGGTCGAGCGAGTTCACCGCCAGCGACAACCCGAGCGGCGCCGCGCCCGCGACCAGCGCCGCCACCCGGAAGTCCCGGATCCGCCCGCGCAGCGCGTCGGTGCTCAGCACGCCCGCGATGCTCACCAGCAGACCCGAGGAAGTGGAGAGGAAGGCCGCGATCGCCCCTGCGGCGGCCAGCGCCGCGAGCAGTTGACCGGGCAGGCTGCTGAGCACCGCGCCCGGCAACAGCACCACGGCGGCGTCGGAGGTGCCGGTGATGAGCAGTTCGGGGACGTAGAGGCGGGCGAACGCGCCGAGCAGGATCGGGAACAGGTAGAACAGCCCGACCAGCCCGATCACCGTGAGCGCCGTGACCCGCGCCGCCCGCCCGTCCGGATTGGTGTAGAAGCGCACCAGCACGTGCGGCAGGCCCATAGTGCCGAGGAAGGTCGCGAGGATGAGCGAATACACCTGGTAGGTGGGATGTCTGCCGCCGAATCCGCCGCCGGGTTCGAGCCAGCCCGCGCCGTCGGCGGGCGCGCCCGCGACCACGGGCACCGATGCGCCCGGCTCCAGGATCAACACCGTGCCCGCGGCCAAGTCGTGGGTGCCTGTGGTCAGCGCGAGCACGGCGTCCACCGGGGCGCCGTCCAGGGTGCCGGTGATCGAGACCCGCTGCGGTTCGGTCACCCTGACCCGCACGTCGGTGCTGACCTCGACGGTCGTGCGCTCGGTGACCACCGGCGGCGCCGGGCTGCCCCACTCCCGGTCGTTGGCGAGGAAATGCCCGAGCAGCACCAGGGCGGGCAAGGCCACCGCCGTCAACTTCAGCCAGTACTGGAACGCCTGCACCAGCGTGATCGAGCGCATCCCGCCACCCGCCACGTTCGCGATCACGATGGCGCCGACCGCGAGCGCACCCACCCAACTCGGCACGCCGAGCAGGATGCGCAGGGTCAGGCCCGCCCCTTGGAACTGCGGAATCAGATACACGCCGCAGATCAGCACCACGACCAGGGCCGCGAGCCTGCGCAGCCGCACCGAACCGAGGCGGAACTCGGCGAAGTCGGGCACGGTGTAGGCGCCCGAGCGGCGCAGCGGCGCGGCCACGAACAGCAGCAGGCCCAGATAGCCCGCGGTGAATCCGACCGGATACCAGAGCGCGTCGGCGCCGTATTTGGCGATCAGCCCCGCGACGCCGAGGAACGACGCCGCGGAGAGATATTCCCCGGAGATCGCGGCGGCGTTCCAGCGCGGACCGACACTGCGCGAGGCCACGAGGAAGTCGGAGGTGGTGCGCGCGAGCCGCACGCCGTACGCGCCGATGGCCACGGTGGCCAGCGCGGCGAGCAGCAGGGCCGCGACGGTCGGCGCGGGCGAGGTCACCGGGTCCACGGCGGCGCTACTCCTCGGCCAGATCGAGGAAGTCCTGGTCGTTGCGCTCGGCCAGCCGCAGATAGAGCCGACCCACCGCGTACAGGGCCGGATACACCGCGACGCCGAGCAGCAGCCACGGCAACCGGATGCCGAACACCACCAGCGTGGAGACCGCTTCGACGCGGAACAGCAGCGGCAGCGCGCACAGCGTGAGCGCCGAGACGAGCGCGAAGCGCAGCGCCAGCCCGAGTTGGGCGCGGATCAACCCGGCCACCAGCGCCTCGCCGATCTCGGTCTGTTCGGCCACCTCGACCCTGGTGCGCACCCGCCGCGCCCCGCGTCGCTCGGCCAGCACCACCCTGACCCGCGCCTGCGGCTGCGGGCCGGTCACCGATGCGTCCAGGTCTGGCGGGGGCCGTGCACGAGGCGCTGTTTGAGTTCGCGGACCTGGCGGCGGCTCACCGGCAGTTCCACCGCGGCGGCGCGGCCGTCGGCGCGCAGGCAGACCACCGTGGCCGATCCGCTCTGGCGCAGTCCGGTCACCAGCCGCAACGCCACCAGATAGGACCGGTGCACGCGCAGGAAACCGGCGTTCTCCCATCGGGATTCGAGGGCGGAGAGCGGGATGCGCACCAGGTGCGATCCGGCGCTGGTGTGCAGGCGCGCGTAGTCGCCGTCCGCCTCGACCCAGCTCACGCTCGACCGGTGCACCAGCGTGGTCACCCCGCCGAGTTCCACGGGGATGACCTCGTTGGCGTCCGAACGCGCCGGTTCGGGTTCGGGCGCGCCGCGGGCGCCGACGATCCGGCGCACCGCCTCGGCCAACCGCGCCTCGCGCAGCGGTTTGAGCAGGTAGTCGACCGCGCCGAGGTCGAAGGCGGCCACCGCGCGATCGTCGTGCGCGGTCACGAACGCCACCGAGGGCGGGTTGGCGAATTCGGTGAGGATGCCCGCGAGTTCCATGCCGTCGAGTCCCGGCATGTTGATGTCGAGGAAGACCGCGTCCACCGGGTGGCCGCGCAGCACTCGCAGCGCCTCGGTCGCGTCGCTCGCGCGATGGATCTCGCCGACCTCGGATTGCGCGCGCAGCAGATACACCAGTTCGTCCAGCGCCGGTGCTTCGTCGTCCACGGCGAGTACCCGGAGGCCGGTGGGCGTGGTGTCGGTGGTGCGTATCACAATCCGCCAATCGTAAAGGCGGGCCGATTCCGGTGGTCTCCCGATGCGACCTTCACGCCCGAATTCCCGCGCGGAATTTCGGGACGCGCAGACTCACCTTCGTTCCGGCGCCCGGCGCGGTCTCGACGACGAGGCCGTAATCGTTGCCGAACGCGGCGCGCAGCCGGTCGTCCACATTCGCCAGTCCGACGTGCGCGGATTCGGCGGGCCCTGCCGTTTCGGCCACCGCGTCCAGCGCACCCGAACTCAGCAGTTCCGGATCCATGCCGATGCCGTCGTCCTCGACGCTGATGACGCAGTCGGTGCCCGCGTCCTCGGCGGCCACGGTGATCACCCCGCGCCGGGTCGCGCCGAGCCCGTGCCGCACCGCGTTCTCCACCAGCGGTTGCAGCGCCAGGAACGGCAGGACGACGCCGAGCACCTCGGGCGCGATCTGCAACCGCACCTCGAGACCCGCGCCGAAGCGGGCGCGTTCCAGCGCGAGATAGCGCTCGATATTGCGCAATTCGTCGGCGAGCACCGTGAACTCGCCCGCGGTGCGGAACGAATAGCGGGTGAAATCGGCGAATTCCAGGATCAATTCGCGGGCCCGGTCGGGATCGGTGCGCACGAACGAGGCGATCGTGTTGAGCGCGTTGTAGATGAAATGCGGACTGATCTGGGCGCGCAGCGCACGCACCTCGGCGCGGTCCAGTCGGGCGCGGGAGGCGTCGAGTTCGGCCAATTCCAGTTGGCCGCAGACATATCTGGCGACTTCGGCGATCGCGCCGAGCGCGCCGGGGCCGACCGGTCCCGTGGTCACCACCCCGAGCGCGCCCGCGACCGGGGCATCCTCGATCAGCAGCGGCTGGGCGATCAGGGTGCGGGCCGTCTGATCGGCGCGTGCGGGCACCGCGACCAAAACCGGCCGCCCGGTGGCGACCGCGCGCGCCGCCGCGTCGGTGAACCGGTCGGCCAGTTCCGCGTACGGCCCGTCCCAGGCGAGCAGCGCGGCCTCCGCGTCGGCGATCCCGAGCGCGTCCGCGCCGGTGAGCGCCCGCAGATGCGGTGCGGCCGCGAGCGCGGATCCGTCGGTGAGCCCGCCCCGCAGCGGTTTCGCCGCGAGCGACGCGGTGTGCAGCGCCGTGTGCACCGCGCGCTCGGCCGGTGTGGTCACCGATCGGCGCGTGCGCGGCCACAGCACCAGCGCACCGGCGATCAGCGCGGCGCCGACGACCACGGCGACTGCGGTCGCCGTCACCGGAGGTCTCCTCGCGAACTCATCCGACGATTATCCGTCGCACCATGTCCGCCGCCCTGCTGCGCATTGCCCTGCCGCGCGGTGCCCGCTGTCGATCTCGGCGCGGCGACCCGTAGGCGCCGACGCGTCCGCGCCGCCTCGGGGTCGGACGCACGCGCACCCGACGCGCCGGTGATCTTCGACACCGACACGCCGGGTCTCCTGGGCCGTCCGGCGGCGGCGCGCGAGCCGGTGCCGAGTTGTCGGTGGGTCGTGCCTAGAATCGCTAGGCCAACCCCCGCCTGAAACTTGGGAGGAAGGACCGTCTTGGCCTCGTCCGGATCGTTCGTTCACCTGCACAACCACACCGAATACTCGATGCTCGACGGTGCGGCGAAGATCTCGCCCTTGTTCGCCGAGGCGAATCGGCTGGGAATGGACGCGGTCGGGATGACCGACCACGGCAACATGTTCGGGGCCGCGGAGTTCTACAGGTCGGCGAAGAAGGCGGGCATCAAGCCGATCATCGGCATCGAGGCCTACATCGCGCCGGGTTCCCGGTTCGACACCAAGCGCGTGCAGTGGGGCGATCCGAGCCAGAAGGGCGACGACGTCTCCGGCTCCGGCGCCTACACCCACATGACGATGGTGGCCGAGACCGCCACCGGCCTGCGCAACCTGTTCAAGCTGTCGAGCCTGGCCTCCATCGAGGGTCAACTCGGCAAGTGGTCGCGCATGGACGAGGAGATCATCGCCCAATACGCCGAGGGCATCATCGCCACCACCGGCTGCCCATCGGGCGAGGTGCAGACCAGGCTGCGCCTCGGTCACGAGCGCGAGGCGCTGGAGGCGGCGGCCAAATGGCAGGAGATCTTCGGCCCCGACAATTTCTTCCTCGAGGTGATGGACCACGGTCTTTCCATCGAGCGCCGGGTCCGCGAGGGCCTCATCGACATCAGCAACAAACTCGGCATCCCGCCGATCGCCACCAACGACTGCCACTACGTCACCAAGGACCAGTCGACCAATCACGAAGCGCTGCTGTGCATTCAGACCGGCAAGACGCTCAGCGACCCCACCCGGTTCAAATTCGACGGTGACGGCTACTACCTGAAATCCGCCGACGAGATGCGCGCCATCTGGGATTCGGAGGTGCCGGGCGCGTGTGACAACACCGTCGGCATCGGCGAGCGGGTGCAGCCCTACGACGAGATCTGGACCCACCGCGACCGCATGCCGGTCTTCCCGGTGCCCGAGGGCGAGACCGAGGCGAGCTGGCTGCGCAAGGAGGTGGAGCGCGGACTCGACAGACGTTTCCCCTCCGGCGTCCCCCGCGAATACGCCGACCGAGCCGAATACGAGATCGGCGTCATCCTGGAGATGGGCTTCCCCGCCTACTTCCTCGTCGTCGGCGACCTCATCAAACACGCGCGCGAGGTCGGCATCCGCGTCGGCCCCGGCCGTGGTTCGGCGGCCGGTTCGCTGGTCGCCTATGCCCTCAACATCACCAATATCGACCCGATTCCGCACGGTCTGCTGTTCGAGCGCTTCCTCAACCCCGAACGCGTCTCGATGCCCGATATCGATATCGACTTCGACGATCGCCGTCGCGGCGAGATGGTGCGCTACGCCACCGAGCAGTGGGGCACCGACAAGGTCGCCCAGGTCATCACTTTCGGCACCATCAAGACCAAGGCCGCCATCAAGGACTCGGCCCGAGTCCTGTTCGGCCAGCCAGGATTCGCCATCGCCGACCAGATCACCAAGGCGCTGCCGCCGCCGATCATGGCCAAGGACATCTCGGTCTCCGGCATCACCGACCCGGATCACGAGCGGTACAAGGAAGCCGCCGAGGTCCGCGAGCTGATCAACACCAACCCCGACATCTCGAAGATCTACGAGACGGCCCGCGGCCTCGAGGGCCTGATCCGCAACGCCGGTGTGCACGCCTGCGCGGTGATCATGTCCTCCGAACCGCTCACCGACGCCATCCCGGTGTGGAAGCGGGCACAGGACGGCGCGATCATCACGGGCTGGGACTACCCGTCCTGTGAGGACATCGGCCTGCTGAAGATGGACTTCCTCGGGTTGCGCAACCTGACGGTCCTCGGCGACGCCATCGACAACGCCAAACTGAATCGCGGCGTCGACGTCGATCTCGACGCCCTGCCGCTCGACGATCCGGCCACCTACAAACTGCTCGCCCGCGGCGACACGCTCGGGGTGTTCCAGCTCGACGGCGGGCCGATGCGGGATCTGCTGCGCCGCATGCAGCCCACCGCCTTCGAGGACATCGTCGCCGTCGGCGCGCTGTACCGCCCCGGTCCGATGGGCATGAACGCGCACAACGACTACGCCGACCGCAAGAACAACCGCCAAGAGGTCAAGCCGATCCATCCGGAACTGGCCGAGCCGTTGAAGGAGATCCTCGGCGAGACCTACGGTCTGATCGTCTACCAGGAACAGATCATGCACGTCGCCCAGAAGGTAGCCGGATACTCGCTCGGACGAGCCGACATCCTGCGCCGCGCCATGGGCAAGAAGAAGGCCGAGGTGCTGGCCGCCGAGTTCGAAGGCTTCGAACAGGGCATGCAGGCCAACGGCTACTCCAAGGAGGCCATCAAGGCGCTGTGGGACACGATCCTGCCCTTCGCCGGATACGCCTTCAACAAGTCGCACGCCGCCGCCTACGGCCTGGTCTCCTACTGGACCGCCTACTTCAAGGCGAACTATCCGGCCGAGTACATGGCCGCCCTGCTCACCAGCGTCGGTGACGACAAGGACAAGGCCGCGGTCTACCTCGCCGACTGCCGCCGCCTCGGCGTCATCGTCATGCCCCCCGACGTCAACGAATCCGAGCTCAACTTCGCCTCGGTCGGCAAGGACGTGCGCTTCGGGCTCGGCGCGGTGCGCAATGTCGGCGCGAACGTGGTCGCCTCGATCATCGCGGCGCGCAAGGAGAAGTCGAAGTTCACCGACTTCTCCGACTACCTGAACAAGATCGACGCCATCGCCTGCACCAAGAAGGTCACCGAATCCCTCATCAAGGCGGGCGCCTTCGATTCGCTGAGCCACCCGCGCAAGGGTCTGCTGCTCATCCACTCCGACGCCATCGACGCGGTGATGACCACCAAGAAGGCCGAGGCCATCGGCCAGTTCGACCTGTTCGGCGGCATGGACGCCGACGAATCGGTCACCTCGGTGTTCAATGTCGCTGTGCCCGACGAGGAGTGGGAGAGCAAGCACAAACTCGCCCTGGAACGCGAGATGCTCGGCCTCTACGTCTCGGGGCATCCGCTCAACGGCGTCGAACACGTGCTGGCCGCGCAGGTCGACACTCAGATCCCGGCGATCCTGGAAGGCGACGTCAAGGACGGCGCGCAGGTCACCGTCGGCGGCATCCTTGCCTCGGTGAACCGGCGCATCAACAAGAACGGCCTGGCCTGGGCCTCGGCGCAGCTCGAGGATCTCACCGGCGGCGTCGAGGTGCTGTTCTTCCCGCAGTCCTACCAGGTCTACGGCATGGATGTGGTCGAGGACGCGGTGGTGCTGGTGAAGGCGCGGGTGTCGGTCCGCGACGACCGCATCTCACTGATCGCCAACGATCTGGTGGTGCCCGACCTGTCGACCATCGGCGTGGCCAAACCCCTCGCGGTCACGGTCACCACCCGCATGTGCACCCCCGACAAGATCGGCGAACTCAAGCGCGTGCTGTCCAGGCACCCGGGCACCGCCGACGTCCACGTGCGCCACGTCGGCGCCCGCGAGAAGACCACCCTGCTCAAACTGGACGACAGCCTGCGCGTCTCCCCGTCCTCGGCCCTCATGGGCGACCTGAAAGCTCTGCTCGGTCCAGGCTGCCTCGCCGTCTGATCCATAGTCGGGTCCCAGGGAAGCGGCGGTGCCACTCGAGCGGAAGGGCGCCACTGAGGGGCAGGGCGCAGGCGTTGTCGGAGCCTGCTGGTCGTGACCGAGCGCACCGTCTGAGCTGTGCCGCTGTCTCCGGATCGCTCGTCGCCGAGTGCGGTCATGCATCGCGGTACTCGGATATGCGCATTCCACTATGCGCTGGCAAATGTGTCGAGCTCGGCCACAGACATGTCGAGCCGAAGGGCTTCGCGGCCGGCGGGACGGATCGGGTGGTCCGTGCCATGCTGGCCGGGTGACCGCATTCGAGGTGTGGGCTCCGCGGGCGGAGTCGGTGCGATTGGATCTCGACGGTTGGGTGCATCCCATGACGCGGTCGGGGCGGGGGTGGTGGCGCGCCGATGTCGACGTGGAGTCCGGCGCTCGCTACGGCTACCTGTTGGACGACGACCCCACGGTGTTACCCGACCCGCGCTCGCCGCGTCAGCCCGACGGCGTGCACGGGCGGTCGGCGGTGCACGAACTCGACCCGGCGGTGTGGACCGACGCGGCGTGGACCGGTCGCCCGCTCGCGGGCGCGATCTTCTACGAACTGCACATCGGCGCGTTCACCCCCGAAGGCACCTTCGACTCGGCGATCGAACGACTCGACCACCTGGTCGACCTCGGTGTCACGGTGGTGGAGGTGATGCCGGTCAACGCCTTCGACGGTGCCAACAACTGGGGTTACGACGGCGTCCTGTGGTACGCGGTGCACGAACCCTACGGCGGCCCGGACGGTTTGCAGCGTTTCGTGAACGCCTGTCACGCAAGGGGTTTGGCGGTGGCCCTCGACGTGGTCCACAACCATCTCGGCCCATCGGGCAACTATCTGCCGCGCTTCGGCCCCTACCTCACCGACGGCCGCAACACCTGGGGGCAGAGCCTGAACCTGGACGGGCCCGATTCCGGTCCGGTGCGCCGCCACATCATCGACAACGCGCTGCGCTGGCTGCGCGACTTCCACATCGACGCACTGCGCCTGGACGCCGTGCACGCCCTCGTCGACCGCACCGCCTCGCATCTGCTGGCCGATCTCGCCGCCGAGACACGCGCGCTCGAGGCGCACGTACGCAGGCCGCTGACCCTCGTCGCGGAGAGCGACCTCAACGATCCGCGCCTGATCACCCCGCGCGCGGCGGGCGGCTACGGCCTGGACGGACAGTGGAACGACGACCTGCACCACGCCGTGCACACCGCGGTCTCCGGCGAACGGCAGGGCTACTACGCCGACTTCGGCTCGATGGCCTGTCTCGCGCACACCCTCACCCGCGGGTTCTTCCACGCGGGCACCTATTCCAGTTTCCGCGGCCGCGTGCACGGCCGCCCGCTCGACCGGAGCCTGATCCCGGGCAGCGCGCTGCTCGCCTACACCTGCACCCACGACCAGATCGGCAATCGGGCCATCGGCGACCGGCCGAGCGCCTACCTCGACCACGGACAACTGGCGATCAAGGCGGCGCTCGTCCTGTTCTCGGCGTACACGCCGATGTTGTTCATGGGCGAGGAGTGGGGTGCGCGCACGCCGTTCCAGTTCTTCACCTCGCACACCGACCCGGTGATCGGCGCGGCCACCGCGACCGGACGCAAGGCCGAATTCGCCGAACACGGCTGGGCGAGCGAGGATGTGCCCGACCCGCAGGATCCGGCCACCTTCCTGCGCTCCAAACTCGACTGGAAAGAACCCGAACGCGCTGGTCACGCGCGTCTGCTGGCCTGCTACCGCGCACTGATCACACTGCGCCGCGGCCGTGCGGAGATCACCGATCCGCGACTGGACCGGGTCGAGGTCGACTACGACGAGCGACTGCGCTGGATCGCGGTCCGGCGCGGCCCGCTGCGCCTGCTGTGCAACCTGTCCGCCGATCCGGTGACCGTCGCGGCGGACGGGACGGTGGTGCTGTCCTGGGAGGGCGGCGTCGCCGATCCGGTCGACGGGGTTATCGACCTCACCGCTCACTCGTTCGTCATCGTGAGCTCCGAGGGTGTGCTCCGAGACCCGATCGTGGCCTCACCAGCCGGTACGGTGATTGCCGAGCTATGACCTTGCCATTACCGTTGTGTAATGAGCAACGTTGCTTCGTCCGGGGATCCCGTGTCGCTGCCCTCGGGTGTCGGCGGTAGCGCCGCCGCCGAATTCGGTCCATTGGTGCGGGCATTCGCGCGGGCGTACGGTCGCCGCAAAGGGGCCGGGGCCGCGTTGGCCGTCCATCTGCACGGCGAACCGCTGGTCGACATCTGGACCGGCAGGCACAGCGGCTCCAAGCCGTGGACGGAGCAGACCGGTTCGATCGTCTTCTCCGCCACCAAGGGCATCACCGCCACCGTGATCCACCGCCTGGCCGATCGCGGCCTGCTCGACTACGACGCGCCGGTCGCCGAGTACTGGCCGGAATTCGGCGCCAACGGCAAGGCCGCCATCACGGTCGCCGAGGTGATGACCCACCGTGCCGGGCTGTCCGGACTCGCCGGGCTCGGCGGTGAGATCACCGAACTGCTCGACCACCGGCTCATGGAGGAACGTCTGGCCGCCGCCGCGCCGGATCGACTGCTCGGCGTGCCCACCTATCACGCGATCACCTACGGCTGGCTGCTGGCCGGTCTGGCGCGCGCGATCACCGGTCGCGGCATGGCCGAACTGTTCCGCACCGAGGTGTCCGAACCACTCGGCATCGACGGCATCCACCTCGGCACCCCGCCGCCGGATTCCGGAATCGATTTCGCGCCGCTGGCGGGCAACCAGCTGCGCATCCTCGCCGGACCGGTCGGCGCCTACCTGATCGGTCGCACCTTCGGTTTCCCCGGAGCGCCCGGCGCCGCCGCCCGCGCACTGCTCATGCCTGGCATGGACGCCATCCTCGAGGGGCACGCGCCGCCGATCCTCGCCACCGAACTCGGCGCGGGCAACGGCGTGTGCACCGCGCGCGGACTGGCCGCCATGTACGGGGCGCTGGCCAACGGCGGCGTCGTGGACGGACGGCGCTATCTGTCCGGGCGCACCGTCGCCGAACTGCGCCGGATCCGCAGTTACCGCCTCGATCACGCGCTGTTCTACTTCCCGATGCTCTGGCATCTCGGCTACCACTCGATGCCCATGCCGTACGCGCACGAGGGACTCGGCCACATCGGGCTCGCCGGATCCTTCGGCTGGGCCGAACCGCGCCTCGGCCTCTCGGTGGGATTCGTGCACAACCGCATGTCTGTGCCGCAGATGAGCGTCGACCAGATGGCGGCGTTCTGGCTGCTGCCGTTGGTAATGAGCTGCCTGCGCGGGACCAGGCGGGTCGCTCCCGAGATCGTCACGAAGGCGGCCGCCTGATCCCGGTCGGGTCAGGTCAGATAGCGGTAGGCGGGGGAGCCGGGGTCGAGGCGTTCGCACCGGATCGGTGACGCGGTCATCCGGTCCAGCAGCGGTCCGAGCCCGTCGCGGGCGCCGAGTTCGATACCGACCAGCGCGGCGCCGGTCTCCCGGTTGTTGCGTTTGACGTACTCGAACAGGGTGACGTCGTCGTCGGGCCCGAGCACTTCGTCCAGGAATCTGCGCAGCGCACCCGGTTCCTGCGGGAAGTCCACCAGGAAATAGTGCTTGAGCCCCCGGTGCACGAGCGAGCGTTCGATGATCTCGCCGTAGCGTGACACGTCGTTGTTGCCCCCCGATACCAGGCACACCACGGTCGATTCCGGTTCGACCTCGATCTCGCACAGCGCGGTGACCGCGAGCGCGCCCGCTGGTTCGGCGATGATGCCCTCGCTCTGGTAGAGGTCGAGCATGGTGGTGCAGATGGCGCCCTCGTCGACGTGCATCATCCGGAACGAGCCCGCGCCCTCGGGTGATTCGGTGGCGGTCAGCAGCGGCAGCGAGGCGTGCGAGACCACGCGCCCGCCGAATCCGGCCGCCGCGCGGTAGGGCACCTCGCCGATGCGGCGCACCGCCGCGCCGTCGACGAATGGGTCGATACTCGGCAGCGTCACCGGGCCGCCCGCCACCAGCGCGGCCGTCATGGACGCGGCCCCGGTCGGTTCCACGCCGAGGATCCCCGTCCCCGGCGCGCGTTCGCGCAGGTAGGTGCCGATACCGGCCAGGCAGCCGCCGCCGCCCACCGGGATGACGACCAGGTCGGGCGCGCCGCCGAGCTGGGCGAGGATCTCCGCGGCGATGGTGCCCTGACCGGCGGCGGTGCGGGCGTCGTCGAAGGGCGGGACCATGGTGGCGCCGGTGCGTTCGACGTCGGCGGCCGCAGCGGCCGCAGCGGCGTCGTAGGTTTCCCCGATCGCGATGAGTTCGACGAATTCGCCGCCGTGCACGCGGATCCGGTCGCGTTTCTGGCGCGGCGTCGTGGTCGGCACGTAGATGCGGCCGGTGATGCCCATGGCGTGACAGGCGAACGCGACGCCCTGGGCGTGGTTGCCCGCGCTGGCCGCGACCACCCCCGCCGCGCGCTCGTCGGGAGTGAGCTGGACGATCAGGTTGTAGGCGCCGCGCAGCTTGTAGGAGCGCACCGCGGAGAGATCCTCGCGCTTGAGGTAGACCCGCGCGCCCGTCAGCTTCGACAGCCGGGGGCTGAACTGGAGCGGGGTGGGATCGATAATGTCCGAAATACGCTTCGCGGCGGCGTCGATCTCGTCCGCGGTGAGCGCGGGACGGGATGTGGACAGGTCGTCGAGTACCTCGAGCGGATTGGACATTCGAAATATGCTGCCACCCGCCGCGGGGTCGCGACGCGGCGGGTGGTCGGGACGGCGGGGACGCTCAGAGCGGACTGAGCACGAAAACCGGGATCTCGCGGGTGGTCTTGGTCTGGTAATTCGCGTAATCCGGCCATGCTTCGACGGCGCGTTCCCACCACACGGCCTTCTCCTCGCCGAACACCTCGCGCGCCACGTAGTCCTTGTTCTCCGTGCCGTCGCGGAGTTCCACGTGCGATTCGGCCTTGATGTTGAAGTACCAGACGGGATGCTTCGGCGCGCCGCCGAGTGAGGCGACCACGGCGTACTCGCCGCCGTGCTCGACCCGCATGAGCGGGGTCTTGCGCAGCTTGCCGGTCTTCGCGCCGCGCGTGGTCAGCAGGATGATCGGCTTGCCCTGCAGCGACGTCGCGTCGGTACCGCCGGACTGCTCGTAGGACTCGGCCTGCTTGCGTGCCCAGTCGGATGTGCTCGGTGCGTACTCTCCAGTCAGTGGCATACAGCGCGCAACGCCTGCTGCCGCTCGGGTGTTCCCTCGGCCGGAAAGTTCGGTGGACCGAACTTCAGGGTGCGGTATATCCTGATGACATGGCTACGGTTCACCCCTCTTCGATAGATATCGCGGGTTCCGCGTGGCCGGTGTTCAAACTCGAGGCGCTGGCCGCGGGCGTGGTGATCGGCCTGATCCTGGCCATGATCCTCGGTTCCGCGCAGGTCGGCGTGCTCGTCGGCGCGGCCGTCGCCGCTGCCCGCTGGGTAGTGGGGGCCGTCGCCGCCCGCCGCGGCGAATCCGTGCGCCCGCGCGAACGAATCCTCTCCGCGCGCTGACATTGCGCCGCCGGGTCACGGGTGGCCGTCAACCTGACGACGCTCAGCGCACCAGCAGCGCCACGGGGAGCCGGGCGAACAGGTTCGACAGCGCCGCCCGTCCCTGGAAGACCTGACCGGTCAGCCGATCGGTCCAATCGCCCGCGGGCAGGTCGAGCACGCTGTCGCCCCAGCCGGCTTCGACCAGCCCGACACTGTGCCGGGTGGCCGCGACGATGATCTCCGGCCCCGAACCCGCACGGCCGCGCGCGAAGGCGACCAGCCTGTTCGCCTGCTCGCCGGTCGCGAACAGCGGCAGATAGCAGCCGCCGACGAAACAGTCCGGCCGCTCCCGGCGCAGCCACAGCGCGTAGGCGACGATCCACATCTTCGCCGCGCCCGTGGTGTCCAGCGAGGGAATCCCGGTCAGCGATTGCAGCATGCCGGTGCGCGTCGCGAAATCCACCGGTCGGCGATTGTCCGGGTCGACGAGCGAGTCCTCCCACACCTCGCAGCCCTGGTAGATGTCGGGAATACCGGGACCGCACAGTTGCAGCAGTTTCTGCGCCAGCGAATCCGACCAGGCGTGCGGTGCGAGATCGTGCACCAGATCGTTGAGTTCGGCGCCGATGGGTCCGTCGATCACCGCGTCGATCCAGCCGTGCACGGCCTTCTCGAATTCGGAATCCGGTTCCTCCCACGAGGTTCGGGTGCCCGCCTCGCGAATCGACTTCTCGGCGAACAGGTGCAGGCGTTCCCGCAGTCCCGGTATTGACGACGCGGGCCGCCCGTCGGCCGGCCACACCCCGAACATGTTCTGCAACAGGAACAATGCCGTCGCGCCGTCGGGCGGCGGGGTCTGCTCCAGCCAGGATTCCACCGCGCCCGCCCAGATGCTCGCGGCCTGGGACAGCACCCCGATGCGGGCGCGCACGTCCTCGCCGCGTTTGGCGTCGTGGGTGGACAGCGTGGTCATGGCGGCGGGCCAGCGCTGCGCCCGTTCGGTGTTGGCGAGATGGAATTCGTTGAGCGAGTGTCCGAATCGCGCCGGATTGCCGCCGACCTCCTGCAGCGAGACAAGCCGCGCGGCCTGGTAGAACATGGTGTCCTCGACCGCTTTCGCGGTGATCGCGCCGCCGACCTGGCCGAATCGCACGGCCGCCTCGCCGTCCACGGCCAGCGCCGCCACCAGCACCGACAGCGGCGCGGTGAGTTCGCTGTTGCGCTTCTCGACCTCGGCGATCACCGCACCGGTCATCCCCGCCAGCGGCGCGTAGTCGGCCCGGTACACCGGCATGAAGGCGAGCACCTCGATGGCGGCGTTGGTCAACGCGAGGGTGTCGAAACTCTCCGCCGCCGCGTCCCGCTTGATCGCGGCGACCAAGCGCCGTACCTCGGGGGCCAGAATCGTCTCCGCCACAGCGCGTTTGATGCGGTGCTCGGTCTCCCCGACCCACGCGCGGTCGCTGCCGTGCCCGGTGAAGCGCCGCGAGAGGTCGGTGAGCGCCTGTTCGCCCTCGGGGTCGATCAGCACGCCGCTCAGACCGGCCAGCGCGTCGTAGCCGGTGGTGCCGTCCACCGGGAGGGTGGCGTCGAGCGGTTCGCGGTTGGCGAGGATCTTCTCGACCAGCAGCAGCCGCTGCGGGCCGATCAGCCTGCGCAGCCTGGTCAGGTACTCGGTGGGATAGGAGAGCCCGTCGGGATGGTCGACCCGCACGCCGTCGATGAGGTCGTGTTCGCACCACGCCGCGAGTTCGCGATGGGTGATCTCGAAGACCTCGGGATCCTCCTGGCGCACCGCGGCCAGACTGCTCACCGCGAAGAACCGGCGGTAGGTGCACACCCCCGCTTTCCAGCTCACCAGCCGGTAGTGCTGTTTGTCGTGGATGCGCAGCGCGTTGTCGCCGTCGGTGCCCGGCGCGATCGGGAAACGTAGATCGTGCAGCGCCAGCATCGGTTCCGGGCCGGTCCGGTCGACGGTCAGCGCGGCGGGATCGTTGTCGCCGTGCAGGACCGGCAGCGCTAGCCGCCCGCCCGCGCCGTTGGCCGAACTCCAGTCGATGTCGAAATAGTGCTGGTAGGCCGATTCCCGCCCGTTGCGCAGCACATCCCACCACCACGGGTTCTGCCGCGGATCGGCGACGCCGACATGGTTGGGGACCAGGTCGACGATCAAACCCATACCGCGACTGCGCACTTCGTCGGACAGCGCCTTGAAGCCCGCGGGCCCGCCGAGGGCCGCCGACACCGTGGTCGGGTCGGCGACGTCGTAGCCGTGCGACGATCCGTGCATCGGCGTCAGGATCGGCGACAGGTACAGATGCGAGATGCCGAGCTGCTGTAGGTATTCCGCGATGGTCGCGGCTTCGGCGAAGGTCAGCGCGTCGGGGCGCAGCTGGAGTCGGTAGGTGCTGCGCACCGGAGTCGGGCGCGACTTGATGCGGGTGTGGGCGGACGGGTCGGCGCCGCGCGCCGTCGGATTCGATGTGTTCATGCGCGTGGCGGCCGAGCTGGACAGCGCAGGACGAGCAGGCAGCGGCCTGGCACCGGGAGGGTGGCCGAGGCGGCATGGGTGGACTCGGATCGACCGTCGGGGCTCGAGCAGTCGAGCGCGACCTCCCACCGCTCACCGAATTCGGCGTCGGGCAGCACGAAGTCGATGGCTTCGTCGTGGGCGTTGAAGCACAGCAGGAACGAGTCGTCGGTGATGCGTTCCCCACGCGGTCCCGGTTCGGGGATGCCGAGTCCGTTCAGGTACACGGTCAGCGATTTGCCGAAGCCGCTGTCCCAGTCGCCCGGGGTCATCTCCTCGCCCGCCGGGGTCAGCCACGCGATATCCCTGGCGTGCTCCTTGGAGCGCACCGGCCCGCCCTCGAAGAAGCGGCGGCGTCGGAAGACCGGGTGCGCGGTGCGCAGCGCGATGACATTGCGGGTGAATTCGAGCATGTCGGCGTTCTCGTGCGCCGCCGACCAGTCCATCCAGGCCAGTTCGGAGTCCTGGCAGTACACGTTGTTGTTGCCGTGCTGGGTGCGGCCGATCTCGTCGCCGTGCGCGAGCATGGGCGTGCCCTGCGAAAGCACCAGGGTGGCCATGAGATTGCGAGTCTGCTTGGCGCGCAACGCGAGAATGTCCGGATCGTCGGTAGGTCCCTCCGCGCCGCAGTTCCACGACCGATTGTGGCTCTCCCCGTCGCGGTTGTCCTCGCCGTTGGCCTCGTTGTGTTTCTCGTTGTAGGACACCAGATCCCGCAGCGTGAACCCGTCGTGCGCGGTGACGAAGTTGATGCTCGCGCTCGGCCGCCGCCCGGTGGCCTCGTAGAGATCGGAGGATCCGGTGAGGCGGGAGGCGAATTCGCCGAGCGTCGCGGGCTCGCCGCGCCAGTAGTCGCGCACGGTGTCGCGGAATTTGCCGTTCCACTCGGTCCACTGGCCGGGGAAATTGCCGACCTGATATCCGCCCTCGCCGACATCCCACGGCTCGGCGATCAATTTGACCTGGCTGACCACCGGATCCTGCTGCACCAGATCGAAGAAGGTGGACAGTTTGTCGACGTCGTGTAATTCCCGCGCCAGCGTGGCGGCGAGGTCGAAACGGAAACCGTCGACGTGCATTTCGAGGATCCAGTAGCGCAGCGAATCCATGATGAGCTGCAAGGTGTGCGGATGCCGGACGTTGAGGCTGTTGCCGGTGCCGGTGTAATCCATGTAGCGCGAAGGATCCTTGTCGAGCAGTCGGTAGTAGGCGGCGTTGTCGATGCCGCGGAAGGCGATGGTCGGCCCGAGGTGGTTGCCCTCGGCGGTGTGGTTGTAGACCACGTCGAGGATCACCTCGATGCCCTCGGCGTGCAGCGCGCGCACCATGGCCTTGAATTCGGTGACCGCCGCGCCGCCGCGCGGGCTGGCCGTGTAGCCGTTGTGCGGGGCGAGATAGCCGAAGCTGTTGTAGCCCCAGTAGTTCCGCAGACCCTGGTCGAGCAGCACGTGGTCGTGCAGGAACTGGTGCACCGGCATCAGCTCGATCGCGGTGATGCCGAGCCCGCGCAGGTGGTCGATGATCGCGGGATGCGAGATGGCCGCGTAGGTGCCGCGCAGTTCCTCCGGGATGTCCGGATGCGTCATCGTCATGCCCTTGACATGCGCCTCGTAGATCACCGTCTCGTGGTAGGGCCGGTTCGGCCGCCGGTCGGCGCCCCAGTCGAAGAACGGGTTGATGACGACGCCGGTCATGGTGTGGCCCAGCGAGTCCAGGCCGTGGGTGTAGAGCGAGGGATCGTCGTCGAATTCGCCGTCGAATGCCTTGCCGTACGGGTCGAGCAGCAATTTGCTTGGATCGCAACGCAATCCGCGATCGGGATCGTAGGGACCGTGCACCCGGAAGCCGTAGCGCTGCCCCGGGCCGATGGTCGGCAGATAGGCGTGCCAGACGTGGGTGTCGACCTCCTCGAGCGCGATTCGCGTCTCGACGCCGTCGCGCCCGATCAGGCACAGGTCCACCGCTTCGGCGACTTCGGAGAACACCGAGAAATTCGTCCCGGCGCCGTCATAGGTCGCGCCCAGTGGGTACGGGGTGCCCGGCCACACACCGAGTGGTGTCAGGTCACCGGGCGCTGCGTCGGGCTCAGGCATAGGAATGACAGTAGCGGCAGCGGGGCGATCGCTCTCGCGGGCGGGCGCGCGCGAACGCGTATCCCGAGGTCGCCGCGCGATCGATGCGCGAACGGCTAGGGGCGGAACCGCGGTGTCGAGGGCCGAGGACCGAACTCCGGTGGTAACTTGAACGCTGTTCAAGTCAGGCCGGGCACCCGGCGCGCTCGATTCGGCGAGGACATTTGTGACACCGACCCCCGCGACACCGACCCCCGCGACACCGACCCCCGCGACACCGACCCCGGCGACACCGACCCGCGCGGCGCTCACCCCGGGTGAGATCACCGCGATCGACGCGGCTCACGTCTGGCATCCCTACGGCGGATTCCCCGCGAGCACCGAACCGCTGATCGTCGCCGAGGCCGAAGGAACCAGGCTGACCCTGGCCGACGGTCGGGTTCTGGTCGACGGCATGAGTTCGTGGTGGGCGGCCGTGCACGGCTACCGTCACCCGGTGCTCGACGCCGCGCTGCTCGAACAGTCGCGGCGCATGAGCCACATCATGTTCGGCGGCCTCACCCACGAACCCGCCGCCCGCTTGGCCCGACTGCTGGTCGAGCACACTCCCGCCGGACTCGACAAGGTCTTCCTGTGCGATTCCGGCTCGGTGTCGGTCGAGGTCGCGGTGAAGATGTGCCTGCAATACTGGCGCGCACTGGGCAAACCGGCGAAACACCGCCTGCTGACCTGGCGCGGCGGCTACCACGGCGACACCTTCACCCCGATGAGCGTGTGCGATCCGGAAGGCGGCATGCACGCGCTGTGGACCGACGTGCTCGCCGCCCAGATCTTCGCCCCCGCCCCGCCTCGCGACTACCGCCCCGACTACGTCCGCGAACTCGAACACCTCATCGCCGACCACGCGCACGAACTCGCCGCCGTGATCGTCGAACCGGTGGTGCAGGGCGCGGGCGGCATGCGCTGGCACGACCCGCGCTACCTCACCGACCTGCGCACCCTGTGCGACCGGCACGGCGTCCTACTGATCTTCGACGAGATCGCCACCGGCTTCGGCCGCACCGGCGCCATGTTCGCCGCCGACCACGCGGGCGTCGCACCGGACGTGATGTGCGTCGGCAAGGCCATGACCGGCGGATACCTGACCCTGGCCGCCACACTCACCACCGCGCGCGTCGCCGAAACCCTCAGCGCCGCGCACGGCGGCCTCATGCACGGCCCCACCTTCATGGGCAACCCGCTGGCCTGCGCGGTCGCGGTCGCCTCGATCGAACTGCTGCTGTCCGCCGACTGGCGCACCTCGATCCGCCGCATCGAAGCCGACCTGCTCGAAGGACTCGCACCGGCCCGCGAACTACCCGGCGTGCTCGACGTGCGGGTACTCGGCGCGATCGGCGTCATCGAATGCGACGGCCCGGTGGACATGCGGCGTACCACCGATGCCGCGGTCGCCGCGGGCGCGTGGCTGCGTCCCTTCCGGAACCTGATCTACTGCATGCCCCCTTTCATCAGTGACAGCGCGGACATCGCGACGGTGACCAGGGCCATGTGCGCCGCCGCGGCCGCGGGGTAGAGGCCCTCGCGGCCGTGCGGCGAATGTGGCTGCCGAACCTGTGCCGAATGCTGCCGTCGAGGCGGGCGAATATCGTTGTCGCGGCGGTGCCGAGTGCTGTTGTCGCGGTGGGCGCCAGGTGTTGACGCAGCGGTGCGAGTGTCGTCGTGGATCAGGCGATCCAAGGCGGGAGGATCGGCTCGGCACCGGTTTCGGTGCGGGCAAGCGCCCCCGCCGCTGCCGAGACGACGGCGGTGAATCCGGTGTCGCCACCGGAGATCCGACGCCACAGATCGGCGGGCATCACGACTGTATCGCCGACGCTCGCGGTGAGTTCCGTGCCGTCCAGGTCGACGGTGATCGTGCCGTCGACCACGGTCCAGATCTGGTCGGTGTCGATCGTGTGCAGCGGGCCCGCGGCTCCTGGGTCGACCTCGACGCGCCACATCGCCAGTGTGGCCGCGCCTTGGGTGGGGGAGGCGAGGGTGGTCATGACGGCGTTGGGTGTCTCGGTGCGGCGGGTTTCGGTGTGGCGGATGACGGGCATGGGATGAGATCTCCTAAGATAGACAACTACATTGTCTATATAGTTAACGAGGTTGTCCATCATGTCAAGTGACGGGGGCGGCTACGAACTGCCGCTGCGACTGCTGCTCGGCTTCCGCGTCATCGTCGACGAGGTACACGCGGACCTGGCCGAACGGGGACATCCCGAGCTGCGGCCCATGCACGGCTTCGTCTTCCAGGCCATCGGCCGGATCGGCGGTCCGCACGGCTGCACCGCCGCCGACCTCGGCCGCGCGCTCGGCGTCTCCAAACAGGCCGCGGGCAAGCATGTCGACGCCCTCGAACGCCTCGGCTACCTGCGTCGAGGGCACGATCCCGGCGACGCGCGACGCAAGGTCTACACCCTCACCGAACGGGCCGTAGACGTACTCGCCGAATCCGAGCGATCCTTCGATCGCATCCACCGACGTTGGGCCGAACGTCTCGGCACCGCACGGCTCGCGGCGCTGGAGGCGGACCTGCGCGCGGTGACCCCAGGCGATCTGTTCCGCTTCGACACACCCCACTGGTTCGGGTCGTAGCGGACGTACGCCGTTCGGGCCCGCTTCCGCGTGTTCGGGCCCGCGCTACCTCGGGATCGGCGGGTTTCCACCTGAACGGTGTTCAAGTAGGCTGCGGAGCTGTGAATACCGATCCGCTGAGTTGGTTGGACGAGCGGGCGGCCGAGCGTGTGGACGCAGGCTTGCATCGCGATCTGCGTCCGAGGGCCGCGCTGTCCGCGTCGATCGACCTGGCCTCCAACGACTATCTCGGTCTGTCCCGTCACCCCGAGGTGGTGGCGGGCGCGGCCGATTCCCTGCGGCGCTGGGGTACCGGGTCGACCGGATCGCGTCTGGTCACCGGAACCACCGCCGAACACGCGGAACTCGAAGTCGAACTCGCCGAATTCGTCGGTGCGCGTTCGGGTCTGGTCTTCGCTTCCGGATACGCGGCCAATCTCGGTGCGGTGACGGCCCTGTCGGGGCGCGGCAGTCTCGTCGTCTCCGACGCGGGCAGCCACGCCTCTCTCGTCGATGCCTGCAGGCTGTCCCGCGCGCGCGTCGAGATCGCGCCGCACCGCGATGTCGAGGCGGTGGACCGGATACTGGCCGCGCGCACCGAAGAGCGCGCGCTCGTCCTGACCGACTCGGTGTTCAGCGCCGACGGCGATCTCGCGCCTCTGGCCGAACTGCACCGGGTCACCAGGGCCAACGGCGCGCTCCTGCTCGTCGACGAGGCACACGGCATCGGCGTGCGCGGGACGGGCGGGCGCGGTCTCGTCCACGAGGTCGGACTCGCCGGAGAACCGGACCTGATCATCACCGCGACCCTGTCGAAAGCCTTCGCGGCCCAGGGCGGCGCCGTACTCGGCGACGAACGCGTCCGCGCGCACCTCATCGACACCGCGCGCACCTTCATCTTCGACACCGGACTCGCCCCCGCCGCGGTCGGCGCGGCCCGAGCCGCCCTGCGCGTGCTGCGCGCACACCCGGACATGGCGGGTCGCGTGCTGGCGCGCGCCGCCGAGATCGCGCGCATCGCCGATGTCGGACAACCGGATTCGGCGGTGGTCTCGGTGGTGCTCGGCGCGGCCGCGGTCGCCGACGCCGCGGCGCGGGAATGCCGGGCGCGCGGCCTCGAGGTCGGCTGCTTCCGTCCGCCGTCGGTTCCCGAAGGCACCTCGCGCCTGCGGCTCACCGCGCGCGCCGATCTCACCCCCGCGGAACTGGACACCATCGCCGACGTGCTCGGCGACGTGCTGGCGAAGGCGCGCGGCGTGGACGCGGTGCCCGCATGAGTGTGCTGCTGGTCACCGGAACTTCCACCGGCGTCGGCAAGACCGTGGTCACGGCCGCCCTCGCGGCCGCCGCCATGGCCGACGGCCGTTCGGTCGCGGTGTGCAAACCCGCCCAGACCGGGGTCGAACCCGGCGAGCCGGGCGATCTGGCGGAAATCGAGCGACTCGCGGGCCCGGTCCGCACCCTGGAACTGGCCAGATATCCGGATCCGCTCGCGCCGGACACCGCCGCGCGCCGCTGCGGCGCGCCGCAGCTCACGCTGGCCGAAACCCTCGCGGGCATAGACGAATTGCGCACCGCCGACCTCGTTCTGGTCGAGGGCGCGGGTGGACTGCTGGTCCGCCTCGGCGAATTCACCCTGGTCGATCTCGCTCGCGACCTCGGCGCCCCCGTTCTCGTCGTGGCGGCGGCCGGACTCGGCACCCTGAACCACAGCGAGCTCACGACGCGCGCTCTGGCCGCCGCCGAGGTGCCGTGCGCCGGACTGGTGATCGGTGCCTGGCCCGACACGCCCGATCTGGCTTCCGAATGCAATCGCGACGATTTGTCCCGCGTCACCGGCGTCGATCTGGTCGGCACGATTCCCTCCGGTGCGGGAGAATGGGAACGCGAGCGGTTCACCGCCGCGGCGCCGGGATGGTTCATTTCGGCGCGGTTGGATCGCGTCCCGTCGCACGAAGCGCGAATTATGCCGATCTACCAGGCGATTTGACATCGTGCATATGGCTACGTAACTTTGTTCAAGTCAGAGCGACACGGACACCGACTCGGAGCCGACACGCAGAGCCTGAAGGTTAACAACCTGAAGGTTTGGCGGGGCCTGGGACACGAGGTTGTACGGGGAGCGCCTGGCGGTCACACTGGTTCGGTTGGTTTGCCTGGATTTGGTTTCGGGTGAATGGTTGGGCTAAGCTGGAAAAGTTGCCTCGCTGGATGATCGGGTTGTTGC
>NZ_JADMLG010000033.1 GCF_015674855.1 Nocardia bovistercoris
GGTCCAGTGGTCGTCCGACGGTGGTTCGGGTGTGTGCTCGGTCGTGGTCGTGGGGTGCGAGCATGGTGAGTACGCCGGTTTCGGTGGTGCCGTAGACCTGGATGAGCACCGGACCGAAAACCTCCCTGGCCTCGCCGAGCCGCAGCGGCGCGGCCGGACTGCCGGTGTAGATCAGCTCGGTCAAGCTGGACAGGTCGGTGCCGGGCCGGTCGGGATGCTCGCCGAGCGCGTAGACCTGCGGGGTGCCGAGGATGAGGCGGCCGATCCGATGCTCGGCGACCGCGCGCAGTACCGCCGCCGCGTCGAAACCGTGGTGCAGCACGACCATTCCACCGGTGATGAGCGTATCGTCCGCACCGAAGCCGCTGGAATGGGTGAGCGGCGCGGTGATCAGCAGGTTCGTCCGGCCGCTGCGGCCGACCGCCGAGGTGGCCATCTCGTTCTTCACCCCGAAGGGCCAGCAGACGCCCTTCGGCAGGCCGCTCGACCCGCTGGTCTGGGTGATGACGGCGATATCGCTGTCGACGACATCGGCACACGCGCCCACCCCGTCCCCGGAACCGGCGCTCAGATCCACGGTATCGGGACCACCGGAACCCAGAACGGCCAGCACCGGCCGAACCCCCGCTTCCGGCAACAACTTACGGGCACGCGCGGCATTGGCCGGATCCACCGCCAATATCCGCGCACCGAAATCCGAGACGAGCGCGCGCTGCAACTCGACCCGCAACTCGTCGTCGGGGACGACGGCGTTCATGCCGCGTACGTGCGCGGCGGTGGCCCCGGCCAGATTGGCCGCCCACCGTAGGATCAGCGTGGCGGCGGTATTGGGCTCGGTCAGCACGGCCACCACATCCGAACGACCGATACCGTGGCGACCCATCACCGCCGCGGCCCGACGCGTCGCCTCGGCCAACTCACCCGCCGACACCGCGACACCGCCACTGACCACCGCGACACGATCGGGATCCGCGTCGAAATGGGTCAACAATTGCTGGACATAATGCACATGCGTGGTACTCATCACCCGGTTCCTTTCTGGACAGGAAAATGCGATGACCAGTGGTCGAATGGGGATAAACGCAGGCTAATCGGCGGGTACCCGGGCCCCCATCCCTCACATTGACTGCGCGTGCTGTCGCGAATTTCCCGGCCCGGCATTTTCCACGGAAAGACCGGAAATGGTCAGGCCGCGGGCCGCAGCCATCGGTCGACGCGGGCGCGCACGTCGACCGGGAAGACGTCTTTTCGCAACAGACCGTGCACACCCTTGGGCGGCAGGGGGACATCGACGTGATGGATCTCGGTCTGGTCCGCGTACTGGGTGATCCGGAAACTCGCCGCCATACTGCACAGTGCGTGCGCCTCGGCGCGGCTGAGGCCGGATGCCGCGCTGAACCAGCCGATCAATCCGCGCAGACAGTCGGTCAGCGCGTCGTGCAGGCTGTCGGCCAGTCCGATACCGACCCAATGCGTTTCGGTCTCGGCGAGGGGGCGGGTCAGGCCGACGTTCTTGTGGAGGTCGTAGCGCATCCGCAGCCGTTCGGCCGTTGACTTCAGCGCGGTCTGGTCGACCAGGCCGTCGCCCTGGAGGGCATGGATGTCGCCGATCCAGATCCGGGCGCCGGGCTTGGCCACGGGCAGGAACAGCGAGGAGCCCACCGTGAGTTCGGGAAGTGCCAGGTTACCGCCGTGGTCGCCGCCGATGAGCGCGCTCACCGGTTCCGCGCCCGGCGGTTCGACCGCGATGATGCCCGCGAACGGGTCGAGCGGCAGCGAGATCCCGTGCACATAGTCGGCTCGGGTGCGGGTCTCGTCGAACCGGAAGTCGTGAAAGTACGGCTCGTCGAAGTCGTAGGGCAGCGCGCCCGCCCTGGTGGGGAAAGCGTTGCCGCCCCAGGCTCCGAGCCGCAGTTCCATCAGCCGACACTCGACCACGTCACCCGGTTCGGCGCCGCTCACCTCGACCGGGCCGATGATCTGGAACGGGCAGCCGGGATATTCCTTGCGCAGTCGAGCACGGTCCGCCGCGGACATGCCGTAGCGCAGCTGGTTCTGCCAGTTGGTCCAGGTGTCCGGGTAGAGAACTTCGTCGCCGGGTTCGATCACGGCTGCGGTCGCCGCGGCGGAATCCAGGACTCCAGGCCGGACCGTGGCCGTGGTGGACCGAACCGTATGCGTTGTCACGGTTTTCACGCTAGACAGCCGAACACGGGCGGGCCATGCAAGTCCCGCCATCACGGACAAGACTGTCAACCTGACGGAAGGGCGCCGCTTCCCACGGCGCCCGCGGTGCAGGCAGGCGGCCCGCGCGGCGTCTACCAGGCTGAGGGATCCGAGGTCGGCACGGCCGCTTCTAGTCTCCTAACGCGGGCCGCAGGGTCGCGCCCATCCGGCGCCGGACCGGTCCGCTCGAGGAGAGGACGTGGGGCCCGTGCGCGCCGAACTGATCAGAGCCCTCCCCCGGGTACTGCGGGAGCACGCGGGCGATTTCGGCGACAAGGTCGCCTTCGAGGACGACAAGCGGGCGGTCACCTACGGCGAGTTGGAGGTGCGGACCCGGCGGCTGGCGGGGCATCTGGCGGACCTCGGCGTACAGCGCGGCGACCGAGTGCTGATCTGTCTGCGCAACAGCGTGGAAATGTTGGAGACCTACCTCGCGATCGTTCGCGCCTGCGCGGTCGGGGTGCCGGTCGACCCCGCGTCGACGGACTCGGAACTGGAGTATCTCCTGGCCGACAGCGGGGCGAACGTGATCGTCACCGACCCCGTGCACGTCGCGGGCTTCCTGCGTTCGCCGTCCCGGTCTCCCGGCGCCCCCCTGCTCGTGATCGGCGACGCGCCCGCGCACCCTTCGGTTCACGCCTACCGGGAACTCGCGCGGACCGAGCCCGCGCAACCCGCCAGGGACGACCTCGGACTCGACGAGGTGGCGTGGACGTTCTACACCTCGGGGACCACCGGACGGCCGAAGGGCGTGCTGTCCAGCCAGCGCAACTGCCTGTTCTCGGTGGCCGCGAGTTACGTTCCGATACCGGGACTTTCGGCGCAGGACCGGGTGCTGTGGCCGCTGCCGTTGTTCCACAGCCTCTCCCACATCGTGTGCGTACTGGCCGTGACCGTGGTCGGCGCCACCGCCCGGATCATGGACAGCCCGTCCGGGAACGAATTCCTGGAAGCCGCCCGCGAGACCGGGGCGACCTTCGTGGCGGGCGCGCCGACCACCTATCACTACCTCCTCGAGGCGTGCGAGCAGCACCGGATCGCCTTGCCGGACCTGCGGATCGGACTGGTCGGGGGCGCGGTCACCGGTCCCGAACTGTGCCGCGCTTTCCGCGAGGTCTTCGAGGCGCCGCTGGTCGACGCGTACGGCAGTACCGAGACGTGCGGGGCGATCACCATGAACCCGCCGGACGGCGACCGGGTCGACGGTTCGTGCGGACTTCCGGTGCCTGGCGTCGACGTGCGCATCGTCGACCCCGAGACGGGCCGCGACATGCCTGTGGGCGACGAGGGCGAGGTGTGGGTACGCGGACCGAACGTCACCTCCGGCTACCACGACAAGCCGGAGGCGACCGAGAAGGCGTTCCGGGACGGCTGGTACCGCACGGGTGACCTGGCCCGCCGGGACTCCGCGGGCTACTTCACCCTCTGCGGCCGGATCAGCGATCTGATCATCAGGGGCGGTGAGAACGTCCATCCCGAGGAGATCGAGGCGGTTCTGCGCGGTGCGCCGGGGATCGCGGACGTGGGTGTGGCGGGCAGGCCGCACCGGGTGCTGGGTGAAATGCCCGTCGCCTACGTGGTCGCGGACCCGGCGGGCTTCGAGGTCGACACCGTGATCGAAGCGTGCCGCCGAGAGCTTTCGGCGTTCAAGGTTCCCGTCGAGGTCAACGAGATCCGCGGCGTTCCGCGGACCGCGTCGGGGAAGATCCAGCGCCGCAGGCTGGCCGAGCAGCCCGCCGTGCTCCGGTACACCGCGAGCGGACTACACGACGGCGTCCTGCGCCTGGAATGGGTGCCCGCACCGTCACCCAACGCCGCACCGTCACCCAACGCCGCACCGTCACCCGACGCCGCGCCGCCGACCTGGGCGTTCGTCGGCTCGGACCTTGCCGAGGTCGCCGGTCGGTCCCCTCACTACGCCGATCTGGCCGCGGCCGAGGCCGCCGACCTGACAGTGGTGCGCGCGCCCGCGACGCCGGGCGACCGGGCACAGCAACGCGCCAGGACCCGGGAACTGATCGATGAGGTGACGGCATGGGCGGCCCGGGTCGGATCGGGGCGGCTCGTCCTGGTGACCCGGCGCGCGGTCGCGGTATCGGACCGGGACGAGCCCGCCGAGCCGGGCCAGGCGATGCTTGCGGCCGCGACGGTCCGGGTGCTCGGCGAGCGGGTCGTCCTGGTCGACCTGGACGACGAAACACCGATCGAGGCAGTGCCCCACGCGATTGCGCCCGACGAACCCCGCTGGGCGGCGCGATCCGGCGAGTTCTCGGTGGCCCGGCTGACCCGCCAGGCGGTCCTGGACCGTTCGACGCGGGATTCGTGGGCGAGCGAGGACGGCATCGTCGTGCTGACCGGCACGGACACCGTGCGCGGCGCCGCGGTGGCCCGCCACATGGCCGCCGTGCACCCGGACCGGCGACTGCTCCTCGCGGGCGGGAACGCCGCCGACGCGGACTGGGAGTCCACCATCGCCTCGGGTCGGATCGCCGCGGTGATCCTGACCGACGGCGACCCTGAGCTCGCCGAGACGCTGAGCGTCGCGGCGGATTCCGACCGGACCCCGTTCATCGTGATCGCCGACTTCCACGACGCCACCGACGCGGACCCCGAACGGGCGGTCTCGGCGGCCGCGGTGCGAGCCGTGGCCGACGAACGCCGCAGGCGCGGCCTGGCGGGATCGGTACTGACCTGGAGCGAACCGGTGGGCGGCGCTCCCGATCCGGCGGGCATTCGGGACGGCCTGTTCGCGGTCGATACGCTCCTCGCCACCTCGGACTCCACACCGCTGTTCGTCGCGGACGCGCGGACACCGTCGGCCGGTCTCGTGCTGCCCGGCGATACCGTCACGCAACGGTTCGCCCGTGACGAACTCGACGACACCGCGTCCGCCCTCCGCGCGAAGCTGGCTGTACTGGACCGACACGCGCAACACGCGCTCGTTCGGGCCGTGGTCCGAGACGCGACCGCGGCGACGCTGAATCGGCCCCCGACCTTCGATGTCCCCGCGGACCGCACGTTCCGGGATCTCGGGTTCACCTCGGTCGCGATCGTGGAACTGCGCACGCGGCTGATGGCGGGAACCGGTCTGAAGCTGCCGACCGGAGCGGCGTTCGACCATCCGACGCCGCGCGCACTGGCCGCGTTCCTGCACGCCGAACTGGTCGGTGACACGGTCACCGACACCGGCATCGCCACCACCGCCGGAACGGATGAGCCGGTGGTCATCGTCGGTATGGCCTGCCGGTTGCCGGGCGGGATCACCGGGCCGGACGACCTGTGGGATCTGGTCAGCGAGGGCCGGGAGGCGTCGGGGCCGTTTCCGACCGACCGCGGCTGGGACCTGCACCGACTGTTCGACGCCGACCCGGACCGCGCCGGGACCTCCTATGTCGACCGCGGCGGGTTCCTCGATGACGCGGCGGAATTCGACGCCGACTTCTTCGGGATCTCCCCGCGTGAGGCGCTCGCCATGGATCCGCAACAGCGAGTGCTGTTGGAGATCGCGTGGGAAGCGTTGGAGCACACCGGCATCGACGCGTCCACGATGCGGGGCGCGGACGCCGGGGTTTTCGTCGGTCTGATGGAGCAGGGCTACGGCGCGGGCGGCCCGGTGCCCGAGGAACTCGAAGCCTTTCAGACGACCGGAACCGCGGCCAGTGTCGCGTCGGGCCGGATCTCCTACCTACTCGGCTTGCGTGGACCGGCGATCACCGTGGACACGGCGTGCTCGTCCGCACTGGTCGCGCTGCATCTGGCCGCCAACGCGCTGCGCCGGGGCGAATGCTCGTTGGCCTTGGCGGGCGGCGCGACGGTCATGGCCACCCCCCGGTCGTTCGTCGAGTTCTCCCGGCAACGGGCGTTGGCGGCGGACGGCCGGTGCAAGTCCTACGCCTCGGCCGCCGACGGCACCGCGTGGGCCGAAGGTGCGGGCATGCTGGTGCTGGAACGGCTCGGCGACGCCCGCCGCAACGGGCACCGGATCCTCGCGGTGCTGCGCGGCTCCTCGGTGAACTCCGACGGCGCGTCCAACGGCCTCACCGCGCCGAGTGGCGCCGCGCAACAGCGGGTCATCCGGCAGGCGCTCGCATCGGCGGGGCTCGAGTTCACCGATATCGACGCGGTGGAAGGGCACGGGACCGGAACCGTGCTCGGTGACCCCATCGAGGCCGAGGCGCTGCTGGCCACCTACGGCCGGGACCGGGACGCCGACCAACGCCTCTGGCTGGGCTCGCTCAAGTCGAATATCGGCCACACCCAGGCGGCAGCGGGCGTCGCGGGCGTGATCAAGATGGTCCAGGCGCTTCGGCACGGCGTACTGCCGTCGACACTGCACGTGGACGAGCCGACACCGCGCGCGGACTGGTCGGCGGGCGGTGTCGCGCTGCTGACCGAGAACAGGCCGTGGCCGCACCGTGGTCGTCCGCGCCGGGCGGGAGTCTCGAGTTTCGGGCTGAGCGGAACGAACGCCCACGTGATCCTGGAGGAAGCGCCACCGCAGCCTGCTGTCCCGCCGCGGCGCTCACCCGCGCGGGCAATCGTGCCGCTGATCCTGTCGGCTCGCGGCACGCACGCGCTCGGCAGGCTCGCGAACCGGCTCATCCCGCTCGTGCGGGACGCCGACGAGTCGTCGTGGGTCGACGTGGCCGTGGCGCTGGCGACCCGACGCACGACCATGGACGAACGCGCGGTCGTGCTGGCCCGCTCCCGGGACGAGGCGCTCGCGGGCCTGCGCGCACTGGCTCGCGACGAGGAGAGTCCCTTCGTACAGCGCGCGAGCGCGGGCGCGGACCCGTCCCGCTCCGGCGTCGTGCTGATCTTTCCCGGGCAGGGCGCGCAGTGGGTCGGCATGGGCCGCGAACTGCTGGACACCTCCCCCACCTTCGCCGAGGTCGTCGGCGAATGCGCTCGGCTGGCGAGCGAATGGACGGACTGGTCGCTGATCGACGTATTGCGCGGTACGGCCGACCGCGAACTGCTCGAGCGCGTCGACGTCGTCCAGGTGGCGAGTTTCGCGATGACGGTCGGCTTGTCCGCGCTGTGGAGATCGGCGGGAGTGCGGCCCGACGCGGTGGTCGGCCATTCGCAGGGCGAGATCGCCGCGGCCTACGTCGCAGGCGCGCTGTCCTTGCGCGACGCCGTGCGGGTCGTCGCGGTACGGAGCCGGACGATCGCGGAGGTCCTGTCCGGCCGAGGAGGCATGGCGTCGGTACGTCTCGCCGCCGCCGACCTGACGGCGCGGCTGGCGAAATGGGGCGGCCGGATCCAGATCGCCGCGGTGAACGGCCCGTCCTCGGTGGTCGTCGCGGGCGGCTCGGAGGCGCTGACCGAGGCGTTGGACGAACTCGCCGAAGCCGGGGTCGAGGTCCGGCGGGTGAACGTCGACTACGCATCGCACAGCGATCATGTCGAGGCGGTCCGGGAGCGCCTCGCGGTCGCGCTGGCCGATCTGCCGAGCACCGAGCCGTCGGTGCCCTTCCACTCGACCGTGACCGCGAGTCGGGCCGACGGTCGGCTCGACGGCGACTATTGGTACCGCAACCTGCGGCAACAGGTCCGCTTCGGACCGACGATCGAGCGCCTGCTCGACCAGGGCTTCGGCGCCTTCGTCGAGGTCGGTCCGCACCCGGTACTCGTGCAGTCGGTCGCCGAGACCGCACACGAGGCCAGCGTCGACGTGGTCGTCGCCGGTTCGTTGCGCCGCGACGACGGCGGGATCGACCGCCTGCTGCGATCGATGGCCGAACTGTTCGTTCGCGGAGTCCACGTCGATTGGCGCGGCTTGCTGCCGTCGGCGGAGTGCGCCACATGGATCGATCTGCCGACCTACCCGTTCGAGCGGCGGCGATACTGGCGGAATCCGGTGCAGGCCGACGCGTCCGGCCTCGGCATGGACGACACCGGGCATCCGCTGCTCGGCGCGCTGGTCCGGCTGCCCGGATCCGGCGGCCTGGTCGCGACCGGTCGCTGGTCGGCGTCGAGCCTGCCCTGGTCGCCGGGTGAGCAGACGCCCGAGGCCACCTTCGTCGAACTCGCGCTGTGGGCCGGTGACCTGGTCGGCGCCCCGGTCGTCGAGGAGATGACCATCGACCGGCCCCTCGAGCTGCCACGCCACGGTGGCCTCGACGTGCGGCTCGTCGTCGGACCGCCCGACGCCGCCCACCGCCGATCGCTGACGATCTACTCGGGTTCGGGCGTCCCCGAAGAATGGACGCCGCACGCCGCGGGCACCGTGGCACAGGCAGCCGGGTCTCCCACCGAGCCCGCGGGCGGCAACGCGGTCGAGGCCGCACTCGGGGACGCCGAGCGGTTCGACGCCCACCGTTACGGCATCCACCCGGCACTGCTCGACGCGGCCGTGCGGGCGGTCCTGCCTCCCGGTCAACGGCCGAAGACCTGGCGCGGCGTCCGACTCGTGGCCGCAGGCGCCGACACAGTGGACGTCCGATCCGTACCGATAGGCGACCGGCGCGGCTTCCGCGTCGACCTCGCCGATCCGGCCGGGCAGCCGGTGTTGGAGGTGTCCGAACTGGTCACCGGGCGGCACGAGTCCGCCGCGGACCTGTTCCACCTGGACTGGGTCGACCTACCTATGCCACGGAACGCCTCGGCGGCCGGACCGGCCGCGCAGCACGTCACCGATGTCGCGGACCTCACCCGCGCCACCGCGACACTGCTGATCCACGAGGCCGACGTCTCCTCCGGCGACCCTCGCGCCGCGGTCGTCGCGGTACTCGAACTGATCCAGACGTTCCTCGCCCACCCCGGTGCGGACGACGCCCGGCTCGTGATCGTCACCCCGGACGACGACGGGGTCGCCGCGGGCGCGATCGGGGGGCTCGTCCGATCCGCGCAGTCCGAACACCCCGGCAGGCTCGTGCTGGTGACCGCGGATCCGGCGGCCCGCGCCACAGCCTCCGTCGTCGCCGCCGCGCACAGCGGCGAACCGCAGCTCAGGCTGCGAGACGGCCGGATGCGGGCGCCACGACTGACGCGGCTACGGCCGGTCACCTCGGCGCCCGCGGCGCGACCGCTCGATCCCGGCGGCACGGTGCTGATCACCGGCGGCACGGGAACGCTCGCGGCGGTCACCGCGCGGCATCTGGTCGCCGAGCACGGTATCCGGCACCTGATCCTCGCGGGCCGTCGCGGCCCCGCGGCCGACGGCGCCGCGGCGCTGCACGACGAACTGGTCGAACTCGGCGCGACCGTTCGGCTGGTGGCCACCGATGTCGCGGACCGCGCGCAGGTGGCGGCGCTGCTGGACGTCGTCCCGACACAGCACCCTTTGACCGCGGTCGTGCACACCGCCGGGGTGTTGGACGACGCGGTGATCACCGATCTCGACCCGCGACGCGTCGACGCCGTATTCGGCGCGAAGGTGGATGCGGCCCGCCACCTCGACGACCTCACCCGTGATCTCGACCTCGCCGCCTTCGTTCTCTACTCCTCGGCCGCGGGCGTGCTCGGCACCCCCGGGCAGGCGAACTATGCCGCGGCCAACGCCGCGCTGGACGCCCTGGCGCGGGACCGGCGGCGCGCCGGTCGGGCCGCGGTCTCGATCGCGTGGGGCTACTGGGAACGTGCCAGTGGCCTGACCCGCCATCTCGGCGACGCCGACCACCGGAGGAATCGGGACATCGGCATGATCGGCCTCTCCGACGGCGACGGCACGGCGTTGTTCGACAGGGCGCTGCGCGAGGGCGACAGCGCGGGCGGCGCCGTGGTCGCGGCCGGACTCGATCCAGCCGCGTTCCGGCGGGCCGACGGCGGGCAGGCGCCGTTCGTGCCGCGCGGGCGGGCGGCGTCCGGGCGGCAGGTCGACCGGGCAGGTGCGGCCGGGCGGCAGGCGTCGGCGGCCCTGTCCGACCGGATCGGCGCGCTGCCCGCCGCAGCGCAGTTCGACGCCTTGGTCGAGCTGATCCGCCTCCAGAGTTCCCTGGTCCTCGGCCACGCGAACACCGACGAGATCCGGCTCGACCGCACCTTCAAGGACTCGGGCTTCGACTCGCTCACCGCGCTCGAATTGCGCAATCGGCTCGCCGCGGCGACCGGGCTGGCGCTGTCCCCCGGGATGATCTTCGACTATCCGCGGCCGCGGCTGCTCGCTGCCCGCCTGCAGGCCGAACTCCTCGATGACACGCAGGCCTCCCCCGCCGTCGAGGAACCCACGACGGCGACCGGAGAGCCGATCGCCATCGTCGCGATGGCCTGCCGGTTCCCCGGCGGGGTGCGCAGCCCCGAAGACCTGTGGCGGCTGCTCGCCGCGGAGTCCGACGCGGTCGCCGAATTTCCCGCCGACCGCGGCTGGGATATCGACCGGCTCTTCGATCCCGATCCCGACCACCTCGGCACCACCTACGTTCGACACGGCAACTTCCTCGACGAACCCGGCGCGTTCGACGCCGCCTTCTTCGGCATCTCGCCGAAAGAGGCGCTGGCGATGGATCCGCAGCAGCGGCTGGTCATGGAGACGTCATGGGAGCTGCTCGAACGTGGCGGCATCGACCCGCGCGGCCTCGCCGGTCAGGACGTCGGCGTCTTCGTCGGGGTCAACAGTCACGACTGGTCCGTGCGCACCCATCACGCGGCCGACGTGGAGGGTTTCCGCCTGACCGGCGGCTCCGGCAGTGTCCTGTCCGGACGGGTCGCCTACCACCTCGGGCTGGAGGGGCCCGCGATCACCGTGGACACCGCCTGCTCGTCCTCACTGGTGGCGTTGCACTTGGCCGCGCAGGCCATCCGCGACGGCGAGTGCTCGATGGCACTGGCGGGCGGGGTGATGGTGATGAGCACCGTGGAGACCTTCGTCGAGTTCTCGCGACAGCGGGGGCTCGCCCCGGACGGCCGCTGCAAGGCGTTCGCCGACGCGGCCGACGGCACCGGCTGGTCGGAGGGGGTCGGATTCCTCCTGGTCGAGCCGCTGTCGCTGGCCCGTGCCCGAGGCCACCGGGTACTCGCCCTGGCCCGAGGGACCGCAGTCAACTCCGACGGCGCCTCCAACGGCCTCACCGCACCGAACGGTCCGTCGCAGCAGCGCGTGATCCGCAAGGCGCTCGCCGCGGCGGGATTGCGGGGCGAAGAGGTGGACGCGGTCGAGGGGCACGGCACCGGGACCACGCTCGGTGACCCGATCGAGGCGCGGGCGCTGCTGGAGACCTACGGCCGTGACAGGTCGGCCGGGCAACCACTGTGGCTCGGGTCGGTGAAGTCGAACATCGGCCACACCCAGGCCGCGGCGGGCGTCGCGGGCATCATCAAGATGATCATGGCGATGCGCAACGCGGTACTGCCGAGGACATTGCACGTCGACCGACCGTCGACCCATGTGGACTGGACGGCGGGCGCGGTCCGGCTGCTCACCGAACGCCGCGACTGGCCGCGCGCCGGGCGGCCGCGCCGCGCCGGGGTGTCCTCGTTCGGCATCGGCGGAACCAATGCCCACGTCATCCTCGAAGAGCCCGGCGAGCACGACACCGACGAGACGACCGAGGCGGCCGCCCCGGATCGGCCCTCGGGCGAGTTCCAGGTGCCGGTCCCGGTCTCCGGCCACACCGCCGCGGCCCTGCGGGACCAGGCAGGCCGGTTGGCGGACTTCGTGGCGTCCCGGCCGGAACTCGAGCCCGCCGATCTCGCACTCGCGCTGGCCTGCGGCCGAGCACAGCTCGATCGGCGCGCGGTCCTCGTGGTCCGGCACCGTGACGGGTTGGTCGACGAATTGCGCAGTCTGGCCGCGGGGTCGGCGCCCGCCGTCGGTGGTGCGCCGGTCGACGGCAAACTGGCCGTCCTGTTCACCGGACAGGGCGGTCAGTGGCCCGGTATGGGTCGGGACCTCGCGGCCTGCTTCCCGGTGTTCGGCCGAGCGTTCACCGACGCCTGCCGGGCCGTCGAGCAACACTGGGCCGGTCATGTCACGACACCGCTGTCCGACGTCGTCCTCACCGCCGCCGGCGCGACCGGCGATCGACTGATCGATCAGACGATGTATACCCAGGCAGGTCTGTTCGCCCTGGAAACCGCGTTGTATCGGCTCTACGAGTCGTGGGGACTGCGCCCGGACCTGCTCGCGGGCCACTCCGTCGGTGAGATCACCGCCGCCCACGTAGGCGGAGTGCTCGACCTGGCCGACGCGGGAAAACTCGTCGCCGCGCGAGCCAGGTCCATGCAGGCGCTGCCCGCGGGCGGAACCATGGTCGCCGTCCAGGCGAGAGAGGCCGAGGTCGCGCCGTTGCTGGTGGAGGCGCCCGGCCTGGTCGCCGTCGCGGCGATCAACAGCGCCCGGTCGCTGGTGCTGTCCGGCGACGAGGTCGCCGTGCGGTGGGTGACGAGCCAACTCGCCCAATTCGGTCACAAGATCCGGCGGTTGCCCGTCAGTCATGCCTTCCACTCACCGTTGATGCGGCCGATGCTCGCCGAATTCCGTGAGGTCGCCGAGTCGCTGACCTACCGGCCGACGCAAGTGCCCATCGTGTCGACGGTCACCGGCCTGCCGGATGCCGGACAGCGGTTCGCGACGGCGGGCTACTGGGTCGAACAGGTCTGCGCGACGGTTCGGTTCGCGGATGCGGTGACCGCGCTGCGCGATCAGGGGGTGCGGACCTTCCTCGAGCTCGGGCCGGGGGGCGCGCTCACCACGATGGCCGCGGAGAGCCTCGACACCTCGGCCGTTTCCTGCGTCGCGACGCTGCGCGCGGACGGCGCCGAGGTCGCCGACGTGCTGGGGGCATTCGGCGCACTGCACGTGCGCGGCGTGCCCCTGGACTGGGCAGCGGTCACCGGCGGGCGCCCCGGATCGGCGCGGGCACTGGCCACCGAGCTGCCGACCTACGCGTTCCAGAGCAGGCGGTACTGGCTCGACCGAGCGCCGACCGGCGACGCGGCCGACGCCGTCACCGGCGAGCAGGCCGACGACCGGGACGAGGTCCATGACCTCGGCGCCACCCCGTGGGCGGGCAGGTCCCGCAGCGAACGCGAGCGGATCGCACTCGAGGTGATCCGGGAGTCGGTGGCGGTCGTACTCGGCTATCAGCCCGCCGATCTCGCCGCGATGGACGAAGACCAGTCGTTCAACAGCCTCGGCTTCGATTCGCTCGGCGGGGTGCGGCTGCGTAACAGGCTCTACGACCTCACGGGCGTCGACCTGCCCGCGACAGCGGTCTTCGACTATCCGACGCCGAAGGTTCTCGCGGCGAGTCTGCTGAACGGACACGCGGCGGACGAGGTCGCCGCGACGACCGATCGGATTCCGGCGCCATCGGCCGACCCCGACGAGCCCATCGCGATCATCGGCACGGGTCTGCGACTGCCCGGCGGCGTGGAGAGTCCCGATGACCTGTGGCGGTTGCTCATCGAGCGACGCGACGCCATCGCCGAATTCCCCGCCGACCGAGGCTGGGACATCGACCGGCTCTACCATCCCGATCCAGCGCACCCCGGTACCACGTACACCCGCGCGGGCGGCTTCCTCTACGACGCCCCCCGGTTCGACGCCACCCTGTTCGGGATCTCCCCGCGCGAAGCGCTGGCCATGGACCCGCAGCAGCGGCTGCTCCTCGAGACATCATGGGAGGCCATGGAGCGGGCCGGCATCGACCCGATGTCCGCCCGAGGCGAAGCGATCGGCGTGTTCACCGGCATCGTGCACCACGACTACGCGAGCAGGTTGAACCGGATTCCCGAGGAAGTCCGGGGATACGTCATGACCGGGACCTCACCCAGCGTCGCGTCGGGCCGGATCGCCTACGTCTTCGGTTTCGAGGGACCCGCGGTGACCCTGGACACCGCTTGCTCGTCCTCCCTGGTCGCGATCCACCAGGCGGCGCATGCGCTCCGGCGCGGGGAGTGCACGATGGCGCTGGCGGGCGGGGCGACGGTGATGGCCAGCCCGGAGGCATTCGTCGAGTTCGCCACCCAGCGCGGGCTCTCCGCCGACGGCCGGTGCAAGTCGTTCTCGTCCACCGCGGACGGCACCGGCTGGTCCGAGGGCGTCGGCGTCGTACTGCTGGAACGGCTCTCGGTGGCGCGGCGCCGCGGTCACCGCGTCCTGGCCACACTGCGCGGGTCGGCGGTGAACTCCGACGGCATGTCCAACGGTCTGACCGCGCCGAACGGGGCGGCCCAACAGCGGGTGATCCGGCAGGCGCTCGCCTCGGCGGGCCTGGATCCGGCCGATGTCGACGCCGTGGAGGCGCACGGAACCGGCACGGTGCTCGGCGACCCGATCGAGGCGAGGGCATTGCTCGCCACGTACGGGAGGGCCCGGGATGCGCGCCGTCCGCTGTGGCTCGGCTCGTTGAAATCCAATATCGGGCACACCCAGGCGGCGGCAGGCGTGGCAGGCGTGATCAAGATGGTCGAGGCGTTGCGGCACGGTGTGCTGCCGCCCACCATCAACGTCGAGGAACCGACCGCGCAGGTGGACTGGTCGACGGGCACCCTCGCGCTGCTGACCGAGCCGCGGCGGTGGCCGTCGAGCGACAGACCCCGACGAGTCGGCATCTCCGCGTTCGGCGCCAGCGGAACCAACGCGCACCTGATCCTGGAACAGGCCCCCGCAGAGGAGGCCGCCACCGCCCCGCCGGGTCCGACGCCGTCGCCGCGACTCGCGACCGACGTCGTGCCGCTGGTGGTGTCCGCCAGGAGTGTCCTGTCACTCGGCGCGCAGGCCGCGCGACTGCGGGCATTCGTCGACAGCCCCGTTCCCACCGCCGAAACGGCGCTCTCCGCGATAGCCGACACCCTCGTGCGCGGCCGGGCGACGCTGCCGGAGCGGGCCGTCGTGCTGGCGAGCTCGCGGGACGAGGCGCTGACGGGCCTGGCCGCGTTGGCCCGCGGCGAGGCCGCGCCCAACCTGACCACGGGCAGCGTGATCGGCTCGGGAGCGCCCGGGCGGCTGGTTCTCGTCTTCCCGGGTCAGGGATCGCAATGGCTGGGCATGGGGCGGGCCCTGCTGGACGGTTCACCGGTCTTCCGAGCGCGGATCGATGAGTGCGCACGGGCGCTCGCCCCCTGGGTGGACTGGTCGTTGACCGATGTGCTGCGCGGCGAGGCGGACGAACAGACACTCGAACGCGTGGACGTCGTCCAACCCGCGAGTTTCGCGATGATGGTCGGCCTGGCCGCGCTCTGGGAATCGGTCGGGGTGCGGCCCGACGCGGTGATCGGCCATTCCCAGGGGGAGATCGCGGCGGCGTGCGTCGCGGGCGCCTTGTCGCTGGGCGACGCGGCACGCGTCGTCGCGGTGCGCAGCCGGGCGATCGCGACCAGTTTGTCCGGTCGCGGCGCCATGGCCTCGGTGCTGCTCGGCGCCGACGCGGTGCACGACCGGCTGGCCGCCTGGTCGGGCCGGTTGGAGGTGGCCGTGGTGAACAGTCCGTCCTCGGTGGTCATCGCCGGTGACGAACGGGCGCTGGCCGAGGCGCTGGAGTCGCTCGCGCGCGCGGGCGTGCGGACCCGCGCGGTGCCGGTGGACTATGCCTCCCACACCCGGCAGGTCGAACGCATCGAGGACGTCCTCGCGACGACGTTGCGCGGGATCGACGCCCGACCACCGCGCATTCCGTTCTACTCGACGGTGACCGGCGGCTGGGTCGGGGACGGCGACGCACTCGGCGCGGACTACTGGTACCAGAACCTGCGACGCCCGGTCGGTTTCGGCCCCGCCGCGGCGGACCTGCTGACCCAGGGTTTCGGAGTATTCGTTGAGGTCAGCGCGCATCCGGTCCTGGTGCAGGCGATGACCGACGTCGTCGACGACCCGGACTCGCCCGCCCGACCCGAGGGCTCAGGGCGCCCGATCGTCTGCGGCACGCTGCGCCGCGACGCCGACGGCCCGGCATCCTTCCTCGCCGCGGCCGCGCGACTGTTCGTCGGCGGCGTACCGCTCGACTGGGGCGCGACCCTGCCCGCGCGAGGATCCCGGTATCCGGTCGAACTGCCCACCTACGCCTTCGATCGCAGACACTTCTGGCTGACCGAGGCCGCCTCGGACAACCCCGGGACGGCCGGGAACGCGACCGACACCGGCTTCTGGAACGCGATCGACGACGCCGATCCGGCGGCACTGGCCGCCATGCTCGAGCTGTCCGCCGACCAACGCGACGCCTTGGCGGCGGTATTGCCCGCCATCGTCGATTGGCGGCAGGCGAGTGCGAGTCGGTCGGCCTCGGCGCGGCTGCGGTACACGGCCGACTGGGTCCCGCCCCGGCGCGAAGCCCTCGGTGTGCCCGAGGGTCGCTGGCTGGTACTCACCTCCGCCGCGGACCGCTCGCGCGCCGGTCTGCTCGACCAGCTGCGGGCCAACGGACTGGACGTGGCGGTCTGCCCGGTGGCGACCGGCCTGTCCGGAGACGAACTCGCCCGCCGACTCGGCGCGGCCATGGCCGACGGCGAGGTGGCCGGAGTCCTGTCTCTGCTCGCACTCCCGGACCGCACCGGAACCGATAGGCCCGACCCGATGGCGCTGACCGTCTCGACACTGACCCTGATCCGGGCGCTCGCCACAGCCGGTATCACCGCGCCGCTGTGGTGTCTGACCGAGGGCGCGGTCGGCGTCGGCGTCCGCGATGCCGCCGCGGACCTGGACCAGGTCGCCCAGGCCGCGGTGTGGGGCCTCGGGCGGGCGGCCGCACTCGAACGCCTCGACCGCTGGGGCGGATTGATCGATCTGCCCGCCGAGCCGGACGGCCGGACCGTCCGACACCTGCTCGGCGTGTTGACCGGGGTCTCCGGTGAGGACCAAGTGGCCATTCGACGGTCCGGCGTCCACGTCCGTCGGCTGCGGCACGCCGCCGATCCGGGCGGGACCGGTGGCGAACGGCGCGGGCGGCCGCGCGGGACAGTCCTGGTCACCGGCGGTGCGGAGGGCCTCGGACGGCACGTCTCGTTGTGGCTGGCCCGGTCGGGCGCCGAGCGAGTGGTGGTCACGACCGCGGGCGCCGAGTCCGGCCCGCTGGTCGAGTCGCTGCGCGACGAGCTGGCGGAGCTGGGGGGCGGCGCCGTCATCGAGTCGTGCGAGGGCGGCGACCCGCAGGCGCTCGCCGACCTCGTGCACGACCGGGACCGTCGGTTGACCGCGGTCTTCCACGCTGCCGACATGTCGTCGAACAAGCCGATCGACCAGACCGGTGACGTGGAGGTCGCCGCCGTCTTCCGAGCCAAGGTGGACACCGCGATCCGGCTGAGCGAGCTGACCGCGGACCTTCCACTCGACGCGTTCGTGCTCTTCTCCTCGATCGCCGGTGTCTGGGGCGGCGGCGGTCAAGCGGCCGCGGGCGCGGCGAACGCGGTCCTCGACGCGCTGGTACGGCGCCTGCGAGCGGACGGTGTCGCGGCGCAGTCGATCGCCTGGGGTGCGCTGAGCACGATCGGCGCCGGCATGGACGAGCAGACGCTGGCCCAGCTCCGTCGACGCGGCGTCGTCCCGATGTCGTCGGAGACGGCGATGGCCGCACTGGAACAGGTTATCCAGGAGCCCACGGAATCGGTGGTCGTCGCCGATATGGACTGGAGCGCCTTCATCGTGCCGTTCACCTCGGCCCGCCCGAGCCCGCTCTTCGACGACCTGCCGGAGGCCGCCGCGGCGATCGAGGCGGCGCAGCCCGCCGATTCCACCGAAGGTATGTCGGCGCTGATCACATCGCTGCGCGCGGCCGGGGCAACCGAGCAGGAGCGGATCCTGCTCAGGATGGTGCGAAACCAGGCCGCCACGGTCCTCGGTCACAGCGGCGCGGACGGAATCGGTCCGGCGCAGGCGTTCCAGGAAGTCGGTTTCGACTCGCTGGCGGCGGTCAACTTCCGCAACGGCCTGATCACCGCCACCGGACTGCGGCTGCCCGCCACACTGGTCTTCGACTACCCGACCCCGCAGGCTGTCGTCGAATACCTACGCTCGGAACTGCTCGGCCCCGAGGACGAGGCGGATGCCCGCGAGGACGAGGTGCGGCGGATCCTGGCCTCGGTGCCGTTCGACCGGTTCAAGCAGGCAGGCGTCCTCGAGACGTTGCTCGGCCTGGTCGAGGAGGCGGCGGATCGGCCCGCGCAGGAGAGCACCGGATCAGTCGAGGGGGCCGACGACGATCTCATCGACGCCATGGATGTCGACAGTCTGATCGAACGAGCGCTCGGCTCCGGCAGCTGAGCGCCTGGTTTCGAGCGCCGGAGCCGAGCGGGACGGGGTGGTGCGAACCCTCAGTCCATCGCGGACACCGCAGCCTGCGTGGCCGCGGTCACGTATCGGACGAGCGCGCCGTGGGTGGGCGACTCCGGAACGGTCTGACGCCAGCCGCCCGCGAAGATTTCGCGGGCTCGTTCCCGGACGGGGTCGAGGGCGGCCGATGTGGTCGCCATCAGGTTGTAGGGCCCGACGACCCGCATGATCCTCGGGTCGGCTTGCGCCGTCGCGGCGACCAGGTCGACGGGCAGTCTGCCCGTGGGGTCGATCGGCTCACCGGCCCAGCGGCGCAGCATGGCCGCGTCGGATTCGACCTGGTCCTCGAACCAGGGCCGAACATCGCTCTCGCACCACCGTTCCAGCTCCGAGGTCCAGCGCGGCCGATCGTGCTCGGCCACGATATCGGCGAGCGCGGCCGCACCGGAGATGCCGAGGGAGATACCGCGGGCGCCCATGGGATTGGTGGTGCAGACCGCGTCCCCGATCGCGAGCAGACCCGTCACCGCCACCGCCTGGTGGCGGTAGGTGTTGCGGCCCGCGTTGCCCGCATTGGGCGGCCCCATCGCCGCCGAGCGCGCCGGGTCGATCCACTCGGCCACGGCGGGGATTTCGGGGACGACGGCGTCCCAGACTGTTTCGTGGCGCAATTCGGCGAGAGCGTTGTCGGTGGTGGCGCGCACGATCTGGACTTGGAACCAGCCGTTCTCCTGGAGGAAGACGATGCTGAAGTAGCCGTCCTGGAAGACCGCGAAGCCGGGCGGAACGTTGATCGGTCCCGGATCGGCCCCGTCGCGCAGTCGGTAGGCGCGGGAGACATAGGAGAAGCCGCAGCTGCTGTCACCGGCCTGCGCACGCAATGCCGTGGTGAGGCCGGAACGTCCGGTGGCGTCGACGACGAGATCGGCGGGCAGCACCCGGTCGCGCAACCGGACGCCGCGCACGTCGGCGCCGTCGATCTCGACGCCGAGGGCGCGGCCGGAGATATGCCGCACGCCGGGCTCGACCGACGCCGCCGCGTACAGCACCCTGTCGAAGGTGACGCGCCGAATCCGCATGCCGACGACGTAGCCGGGATCCCCTCGGCCGCATACCTTCTGTGCCCCGGCCTCGAGCAGCTGCGCCAGGACATCCGGGAGCAGTCGCTCGAGCCGGGTCACGGTCGGGGCGCGCATCAGATGCGGTTGGTGGAACTGGTAGACCCCGGATCTCGCCCATCCCCCCGATTCGTCGGGGCCGGGGTCGGATTCGATCACCGAGACGTGGTGGCCACGACGTGCCAGCAGTAGCGCGGCGGTGAGACCGGTCGGACCGGCTCCGATAACAGCGACGTCCATGGCGATCCCGATCAGTTGTCGTCTCCGGCCCGATATGCCCGCACGGTGACAATTGATGTTGTGGCCACATCGAAATTACGGATAGATGTGCGAGGGTCAGATCCCCCGCACTGGTAGAAAACCCGCTGTCACGGTGGTCGAAAATCAGCGGAATTCGGGAAGCCGGGTCGCGACTTCCGCGGGGCTCGGCATCGCGGCGATCTCCTCGGCCAGGGTCTTTGCCGCCTGTCCGGTCTCGGGATCGGTCAGCAGTCGGTCGGCCGCCTCGGCGACGACCTCGGCGGAGACGACATCGGCAGGCAGCGGTACTTCGCCCTGCCCGAATCCCTCGGGCGGTCGGCCGCGGTCGTCGACCTGTTCGAATCTTCCTGGCAGCAAACGGATCCCGGCGCCCGCGGCGGATACCGCGCCCGCGTTGTGGAATCCGTCGACCGCGGCGGGCAGGAACAGCTGCGGCACCCCGACACCCGCCGCGCCGAGGGTGGTGCCGGAGCCACCGTGGTGGACGACGAGATCGACCAGCGGCAGCAGATCCGCTTGCGGCACCCAGGTTCCGAAGTGCACGTTCGAGGCAAGCGCACCGAACTCGGCCCCCCAGATCTTCGGCCCGGCGGCGGCGACCACCACATCGACATCAAGGGCCGACAGCCCGTCGATGGCAGCGCGCAGGACGGGGGCGGTGCCGACGACGGTTCCCAACGTCAGGTAGACCAGCGGTCGTTTCCGCTCGGCCAGGACGATCTCCGGCAGTTCGCCCGCTTCGCCGAATGCCACCGGGCGCAACGGCGTTCGTTCGGCACGAGCCAGGAACGACGGTTCCTGCAGCGAGGGCGGAAATATGTCGAGGTATCGGTCGCCGAGGAGGTAGCCGTCCTCGGTCGATTCCACGCCGATCTCGGCGGCGACCGCGCGCAGGAGTTCCATGCCCCGCTGCCGCGAACGGTCGAGCGCCTCCGCGCGGGTGTTGGCGTGGCACACGGCGGGAATGCCCGCGCGGTGCGCCGCGAGTCCCGCGCCCGGGTTGAGCGCTTCGTACACCACCAGGTCGGGTCGTTCCGCCCGGAGCACGGGCAACAGGTCGGCGGCGAACCTGCGAGGCAGTATCTCGTGCAGTGCCCGAGCCGCGGGCTCCAGCCCGTCCCCCGGCGGCGGTCCGCCGGTCCCCGCGCCCATTTCCGCGGCGACCATGCCGAAGGCATCCCGGATCGGAATCCCCACCGGCGCGATGGGAAATCCCAACCCCTCCAACATCGAATGGAATCTCTCGCCGGTGGCGTAGATGACGTCGTGGCCGACTTCGCGGGCGGCGAGAGCCAACGGCAGCAACGGATAGACATGGGCATAGCCGGAAAGACTCGAGAAAATGATCTTCATTCCCGTACCCCGCCTTCTTGTCGCGCGACGGCAAGAATAACCAGGGCATATCCTGGTTCACATCCCCCACCTCGACTGCGCGTCGGCGGGCACCCTTGCGCCGCGCCTCGCCGCTCAAAGCTCATGCGCGGCAACCGTTCCGATGTCATCGACCGCAGGCGTATCCGTACGCCGAGGTCCGGCACGCGCCGGACACCGAACCGTCCTGACCGCCCGACACCATCCCCCACATGAATAGTGGAAGTCCGCGTACACAGCCTGCGGGAACAGGTGATCGGCGTCCGGCCTCGAACCGGACGCCGATCACCTGTTTCCGGTTGTGAGCGGCAGTTCCCGCGATCGGCTAGCGGACGGGGTACCGGAACACGATCCGCCCGCGCGTCAGGTCGTAGGGCGTGAGCTCCACGACCACCTTGTCTCCCAGGTAGATCTTGATGTAGTTCTTGCGGATCTTGCCGCTGATGTGCGCGAGTACCTTGTGCCCGTTCTCGAGCTCCACGGTGAACGTGGTACTGCGCAGACACTCGATGACCTTGCCATCGAGCTCGATACCCCGCTTCATCCTCGCCATCGCACCAGCTCCAGGTTGCTGCTCACCGGCCGGACTCCCAGGCCGTCGAACAGCGCCGACGCCGGTTGATTCGACTCCTGGACTTCGGCCCACACCTGTGTGACCTCGGAGTGCCGCAACACCCCGAGCGCGTGGGCCAACAGCGCCCGCGCGATTCCGCGGCGCTGCGCACCGGCGAGCACCGCAACCAGCCCGATACGCGGCTGGTTCACCGTCTCGACCCGAATCAGCCCCAGGTACCGGTCCGCCGTCGCGGCCACCGCGTACGTCGACACGTCACCGACGGTGTCGCCGTCGGGGCGAGCGAGCACCTCCGCTGGCATCGACAGCCACCCCAGGGTCGCCTCGACTTCGTCACGGATCGCTCGGTCCAACGCGCGCAACAGGCTCTCGTCCACCGCACCGGCGGGCACAATCGTCACACCCGGAGGCGGCAGCGCTCCCCCGAGTCCGGTAACCGCCGGGTCGGTCGGCACGAGGTATTCCCACTCTCGGCGCCGGACCGTGAAACCGGCCCGCTGCCAGCAGGCCGTCAGGTCGGCGTCGTCTTCGTCGACCACCGTGAACAGCGGTGCGGGCAGTTCCGCCAGCATCGCCGCGGCGAGTAGGTCGAACGTGGCGTCCTGCCAGGCATCGATACTGACGAACATGCGCCCGTCGGGGCGACGCTCCGCATGCGTGCGACCGACCACCCTCCCCAGGGTGTCGTCCAACGCGTGCCACTGCCCGTCCGCGACCCGCGTGATCGTCACCGGGTTCTCGTTCAGGCCCGATGTGAAAGGCTGTGCGTTCAGGGCAATCTCCTCCCCGAGCGCACGCGCATCCCATCCGGGTCGCCGAGGCGGTCGCCCCGGCCCGGTCCCGGTCCCGTTGCGCGGAATCGCTGGTAGACCTGCATCGGAACCGACTCGTTCTCGCTTATTTTGGCCCCTCCAATTTCGAACCGTCCCTACGTGCTCGACCGACCTCGGACACTAACGTCCGGTCGACGGCGGACACCATCCCCGATGTTGACAGTGACTTCGGCGTGTACATCGAAGCTTTACCAACGTAGGGGATGTCCAGAGGCCGTACCAAGCCATTTGAATGTTGCCGATCCGGTTCGACGAGCGAAGGGGTGTCGTGGAAATGTTGCTGTTCGCTCGCCGTGCCGACATCCCCGAGATCGCCGGAGATTCACTCCGACGTCGGTCCGACGAATCCCCTTGGGAGGAACCATGTCCATTCTTGTGATCGGCGCGTACGGCACCGTCGGCAGCCGAGTCGCGGCCGGCCTCCGGTCCGCCGGAATCCCGATTCGTGGATCCAGCCGGAAGCCGGAGACCACCGAGTCGCCGGGCCTGGAAATGGTCCGCCTCGATCTCGACGAGCCCGAGACGCTGCCCGCCGCGCTGGACGGCATCGACAAGGTCTTCCTCTACTCCGTTCCGGAGCACATCGCCGAATTCGTCGGCGCGGCACAGGCGGCCGGTGTGGAACACGTCGTGCTGCTGTCGTCGTGCGCCGTGGTCGAACCCGTCGCTCAACGCACCAGGGCCGCACAGATCCACTCGGCGGTGGAACAGGCCGTGCGGGAGTCGGGGATCGCGTGGACCTTCCTGCGCCCGACCACCTTCGCCACCACGAGACTGCACTGGGCGCAGGCGATCCGATCCGGAGAAGAGTTGCGGATTCCGTTCCTGCGGATGGAGACCGCGGCGATCCACGAACGCGATATCGCCGACGTGGCGGTCCGTGCCCTGACCGGCGACGGGCACGCGGGGAAAGGGTACTGGCTGACCGGGCCGCAGGCCATGACACAGCGCGAGCACGCGGAGACGATCGCGGCGGTGACCGGTCGGTCGGTGGACGTGGCGGAGATGTCGCCGGAGGATGTCGGGAACCTCCCGGCGCCCTTCGTCAGGACCATGACCGAGCGAATGAACGCGCCGTGCGTCGTGACGTCCACCGTCGAGGAGGTGACCGGCACACCGGCCCGTTCGTTCCGACAGTGGGTCGAGGACCACATCGCGGACTTCAGTTGACCGCAGGCCCGGCGCCCGAGTCGCGGCGACCGGTCGCCGAGATCCGAATTCCCTTGCCGCGCCGGGTCCGAGCGGGGATTCCATCACGCACGACGCACCTCGATGGGCAGCCGGTTGGCGCCGATCATCGCCCACGGGTTCCACAGGTTGACCGGTACGTCGTCGCGGACGCGGATATCGCTGTAGCGCTCGATCAGAATCTCCATCGCGATCCGCACCTCGAGCCGCGCAAGAGGCGCACCCAAGCAGAAGTGAATACCCTTACCGAAA
>NZ_JADMLG010000034.1 GCF_015674855.1 Nocardia bovistercoris
CGCGGATCCGGTCCTCATACATCCGAACCGCCCGAGCACGGGTCTCCTCGTCGAACTTCCGTGGTGCACCCATGAATGCAGTCTCCCTTGCTGAAACGAGAGTCTCCAACCAATCCAGGACGGTTCACCCAACGTCGCGGCGGCCCAAGACTACGGGCACTCATGGCCATTCGCGAGGCCGATGCTCAGGGAACTCTCGGTGACCACGCTGCCGCATCCAATGCGCTGAGCCGTGCCCACCGCGCCTACGAATCCGGGCGAGGCCACGATCCGGATTGGGTCTATCTGCCCCGTCCGGAGTTCGAGGGCCTGGTGGGCATCATCCAGACATCGCTCGGCGACAGCAAGGCAGCCTCCCAGAGCTTCCAGACCGCCATCGACGGATCGGCAGCCTGGCCACGCGAACGCGCTGAGTGGTACCTCCTCGAAGCCCAGAATCAGATCAGGGCAGGCGATGTCGCCAAGGGCTGCACACTGCTGAGCACCAACCTCGCTCAAATCCACGGGGTGGCGTCAACCCGGCTCCACAACAAACTGACCATGCTGGCAAGGCAGGTTACACCGCATGCCAAGGTGCCGGAGGTGCGGGAGTTCCTGGGGGCACGGGCGGAGTATCTGGCAGCGAATTAGGAACAACGGGCAGTAGCATCGGCTTTCCAGAAGCGCCGCTTCGCCCGCCGTTTCACGTTGTCTTCCGCTTCACCCTTCGCCCTGGTCACAACCAGCATCCGACCGTGTTCGTGCAACGACTGATGTGGGTATCCCGCATCTCTTCTTGGTGGACGCGGCAGCGGCAGGGCCACCTGTCCAACGGACTCCGGCATTTCGATCCCGTGGCATTCGCCATGGCGAGCATCCTCCATCACGACGCTGAGGGCGCACCGGATTCGCTCACGGGCGCAGAGTGCTGTGGTGCCCGTAAGGGCACCATCATTCGGCTTCCGCAAGTCGGCATCCAGCAAGGTGGATGGGGGTTTGTAGGTGGGGGCGATGGGGTGGCCGAGAGGGTGGGGAAGCTCTCGGGTCTGAGTCACGCACCTGAATAGATGGGCGCGCCATGACGCTGCCCTCTCCCCGAACAAGAGCCTACACAACACACAGCCCCCTCGGTGGATCCCCGAAGGGGCTGTGTGTAGTTGGCCTCGTGTCAGTATCGCCGTTCAGTCACCGCGAGACTCGTATCAGTAGGCGAGATACCGCCCCGCCGTCTTGGCGATGCTTCGGCCGTTGCGGGCGGCTGTGCCGTAGTCGCCGGTTCTGGCTCCGTTCAGCATCTTGTCCGCCTTCTGGGCCACACCGTAGACGACACCGGTTCCGGCGGTCAGCCCGCCGACGACCTCGGCGGCCTGGAGAGCGCCACCGGCCTGGTAGGCACTCACGGCGTGGGTGGCGATCGTGTGGGCCACGCCCGGTGAGTGTGCGGCGACATAGAGTCCCTTGCCGACACTGGCTGCGACTGTGGTGGCGGCATGCGACGCCGTCGCCGTCGCCGCCCCGTGAGCAGCCGACCCCGCCAAGGCCTTGAGCGCGAAGAAAATTGCAGTGGTGATCGGTTCGACCATTGTCCTGTTCCTTTCAGAGAAAACGAACCCTCGCTGAAAAATCCCTTCCGCGAAAAACATATCGACACGCGCAAGCCACATACGGCGGAGGCACGGCAATGACTACTATGCCTTTCCGGCCGTGGCTAGAGTTGACGAGAATGTGGTGGAATAGCGCGAGGCTTATCCCGCATTGTTGATCGACGTCAGGATGAGGAGGCACGACGCAGAACGCGGTACTGCGACGGCAAGGCATTGCGAACGGAATCCGGTGTTAGACCGTGCATATGCGCCTCCTTGCGAGGTGAGTGCCGAATCCATGATCGCTCGGTACCCGGGTTCCAGTGTAGAGATTGCTGGGGATGTGCGCTACCGGGATGTTGATCGAGATGTGTAACAAATCCGTTGCCGCGCAACGACCGAACGGTCCGTATGAAAATGAAGACTTGCTCGTGCTGTTCGGTTCGGTGCGGGGAGAGCGCGGGGCATGGTGGATATTGTTCGGTCGGCACGCTTACTGCGCGAAGTATCATCATCCCCTCGGCCGATAAGTCATTGATCAGGATGGAACAGGTGGTAGTTCTAGGCACCGGGTTGGAATACGCAGCGCCGCGCTGAACCAGACCTTCTACAAGTCGTTGATCCTGCGGCACGCAGTGCAGGCGGCGGGTTGTCCACCGATGAGGTTGTACACGGGGTTCCAGTCTGCCGCCACCCTCAAGAACAGTTTCATGAGCTCATTATCGTTGTGTATGGCATTGCTGACTCGAACATGTTCGGTAAGTTTCCGGCACCGTGGGCAGTACCCGCGAGTCGTTTTTCCCACATCGGTGTTGAGAAGCCGCTTTATCACCGACTTAGGAACAGTGGCCCCGATTGAAGCATCCATGGAATCGATCCCCTCATCGTATTGTTTCTACTGGTATACGAAGATTTCAGTCTGATGGCCAGCCGTTCAATCCCACTGGCGTGGTTGGACTACTCGACCAGTTGTCGAACGCGACAGCGCACCCGAGTCGCTATAGCACCTGTACGGTCTTGAATTCTGGGTTGATAGCGTTGTACGCGAGTTTGAGTACCATACCCACAGGATGCCCGCTGACGAACCTCAGCCGTTTGACGTTCTCACGTTTCCAGCGTCCGGTCTTGCAGAGAATTGCCCACGCCGCCGCGTTCATGTTGACGAACCTGGAGCAGGGCAACCGCTCACCCGATCGGTAGCGGTCATACAATTTCTCAGCGTTCGCCACGACGTCATCTGCGGACAAAGCTCCTCGCAAGTAGTCGCGGCGGTAGACCTCGACGCGATTGGAAGTCTTCAGGCTCGATAGGGAAACCTTCTCGACGACCAGGTGTCGGTCGACGCGCCGCATCGCGATGACAAGGCCATTAGCGTTCTCGATGCCATACACCCCCTCATCAGTAAATGCGTCGAAAAGGCTTATGTCCTTCGACTGTGAATAATAAAGATCACCTTTACTCATAGAGCTTCCCGCTAGTCAAAATAGATCTCGATTGCCATTCCGCTACCGAAGACGCCGCAACCCTGTGAGATAGGACGCGGCTAATCGGCCCAGTGGATATTTCGTGCATAGCTTACGTGGCGGATCATGCTCCTGTGGGTACGAAGTAGAAATCGCACCCACAGGTCTTGCAGCGCATCTTCGATCCGAGTTCACTGGCCCGGACATACTTTCGCTCTTCGCAGTCTGGGCACATGATGTGAATCGCGTTGCAACGCGGACAAACCCCTGCCTTCCGTGACTTGCGCCCGGTCAGGTTGGAGTAGGCGGACTTGGTGGAATTCCACGCCAATGCCGGTCCTCCGACGAGAACGAACCGTGGAGCGAGGAGAAACACCGACCGGATAGCAGTTGCCCCCAGTTTCCAATCGGACAAGGGTGTATCTTTCTTACATTTCAAGCATTGCATGTCTTACTCCAGGGAAGGGGCTGGGTGCAGCGCCTTTGATATGCGGTTCCGGGTAGTCAAGTAAATACGACGAATGATAGGAGACTTGTCGAGGGCGCTATGTCTAATGCGTACCGACGGCTTTGCCGTCGCACCACACGTACCCGTCATTGCTGTACCAGCAGTTCTTGTAGTCGCCATAATCCGCGTGGTAGCCCCCGTTGTCACCGAATTTCAGTCCGCCGCCTTGCGGTGCATTCTGGTGATAGGTGGGTGTCACCGGGTGTGGTTGGTCGGGTTCGGGTTCGGTGGCCTTCGTGATCAGCCACAACGCGACCAGCACTGCCACGGCGCCGATGGCGAGCTTGTACTTCATCTCCACGGCTGTTCCTCGAAATCTCGCAATGTTGCCAATAGTTGGAACCTCGGCTCTGTTGGATGACTGGTTGCTCCCCTCCAGCGACCGATCGTCTACTGCCCAGGGTCCGTTCTGGAACCCTGTGGCGTGAGCCTTTGTCCGGTGGCTCGATGCGTTGTGAGTACGCTGCCAAAACCCCAGCCCCCCCAGGCTATGTGGCGTCCTCTCGCTACAGGACCGACGCTGCGGAGTCCTGATCCCAACGTAGGACCGATCGGTTACGGGAACCATCCCAACAAGTTGGGATGCCCGCGTACGATCAGCCCATGAGTAGGCCCATAGGGGAGGCGCGCTCAGCAGCCGCTCGTCGTCGCACGCAAACGCTGCTGCACCACTTCAACGACCAAGTCCGCCAGTCCACTTCATCACCGTCACCCCATGTGGCGCTGGATGTGCTGACTGTCGCTGCCGAGTCGTTGGTACGTGCCGTTCCGGCCGATATCTGGTGTGCGGTGCTGCTGGATCCGACGACTCTGCTCGACACCGGCGGCCAGCACGAACACGGGTTCCCGCAGCACGTGATGCCGCGGCTGTTCGAGATCGAACACGCCCAGCAGATCGGTGCCACGAACCTGCGCAATCTGGCACGTGGCAAAAACCAAGCCAGCCTGCTGAGTTCGGTGATCGCGAGCGGCGACAGTGAGGACGTCTACTACAACGACATCCTGCGTCCACTCGGCCAAGCAGACGAGATGCGCGTCCTCGTACGAGACCGGGGGCGCTGCTGGGGCTTGCTCGTGATGACCCGGCAATCGCCGTTCACCCCTGAGGAACTGCACCTCGCCGAGAAGCTGAGTACCCCCGCCGCACAAGAACTCCGCCGTGCGCTACTGGTCGGCGGCATCGACAACAACGACGTCCCCGACGCTCCAGGCTGGATGGTCATCGACGCGGATGGCCAGTTGACCCGGTGCTCACCGACCGCCCGACACTGGCTCGCTCTGATACAGGAACACGGGGCTCTCACCGCCAACCACGGCCCGCTCACCGTGCAGGCGATCGCCGCTCACGCACGCACAACCACCACCTCGGGTGCCCCGATCCGAGCCCGCGTCCGCAGTCAAGGCGGACACTGGCTCACCGTCCATGCCTCCCCACCACACCACGCCGACGACGGAGCCTCGGAGACCCATGTCTCCATCGGGCTCAGCCAGCCGGGAGAACTCATCGGCATCGTTCTCGACGCCTACGGACTGACTCCACGTGAACGCGAGATCACTCAACTCATCCTGCGAGGCCGCTCCACCAAAGAGATCCGAGATACACTCCAGATCACTGCCGCCACCATACAAGACCACCTCAAGAACATCTTCGAACGCACCGGCGTCAACAGCCGACGCAACCTCGTCGAAGAAGTCTTCATCCGCCACTACCTGCCATACCTGGCAGACGAACCAGTGCTCACCACCGATGGACGAATGAGGCCACGTTGAGCACGATGTGCCCGATAGGGCTCTGTCACACATTAGGTGACGGGCAGGGGGCGATTGTGTTGGAGCAGTGGAGATTCCGGTAGAACCTCAGCGTGGTCGGTGATGGTGCGGTGGAGGCGTTGCGGCAGGTGTTGTTGCCGCACTTGGTGGGTGTGCGGGTGGTCGGTGTGGACGGGGTCGGGTCGAAGGTCCTGGTGGACGCGGTGACCGAGGAGGATCCGCGGCCGTGTCCGGTGTGTGGTGTGGTCTCGGTCCGGGTTCACAGTCGCTATCGTCGTGTGGTCGCTGACCTGACCGTCGCGGGTCGGTCGGCGGAATTGCGGTTGCGGGGCCGGAAGTTGTTCTGCGACAACGCCGGGTGTGGACGGCGGATCTTCGCCGAGCAGGTACCCGGGCTGACCGCGCGCTACCAGCGTCGCAGTATCGCGTTGGGTGAGGTCCTGCGACGGTGCGCGCTGGCGTTGGGCGGCAGAACCGCGGCGCGGTTGTGTGCGGGGATCGTGGGTGTGGTGAGCAGGATGACGCTGCTGCGGATCATCCGCGCGCTCCCCATGCCGGATGTCGGTGCGCTGACCGTGATCGGTGTCGACGAGTTCGCGTTCCGCAAAGGCCGCAGGTACGGCACGATCCTGGTCGACATGGCCACCCGCAGGCCGGTGGACCTGTTGCCCGAAGCCAGTGCCGAGGCGTTGGCGGCGTGGCTGGTCGAGCATCCGGGTACCGAGGTGATCTGCCGCGACCGCGCCGGTTACTTCGCCGAGGGCGCTCGCCGCGGCGCGCCCGAGGCGACCAACGTCGCCGACAGGTGGCATCTACTCGCCAATCTGACCGCTGCGGGGGAGCGAGTACTGGGCCGCAAAAGATCCTGCCTGAAGGACAAGGAACCGGACCGGGTCGACGCGGCGCCGCAGCCACCCGTCGATCCGCCGGACGCCTTCTTTCATGGAACCTTGGCGCTACGGATCACCCGACAACACCCACAGATCCGACACATGCTGGAGCAAGGGCGAACGATCAGCGCGATCGCGCGGGAATTGCACCTGGACCGCAAGACCGTGCGCCGCTACGCGCGCACCGACCTCGACGATCTCTTGCGCTCCGGGGTGCGTCGCGCGAGCTTGATCGACCCGTTCGTCTCGCACCTGCGACGCAGGTGGGGCGAGGGCTGTGACAACGCTACGGTCCTGTACTCCGAGATCGTGGCGCTGGGGTTCGGTGGCAGTGTCCAGACGGTGCGCCGCCAACTCCAGCACTGGCGGGTCGCTGGTGTGCCTGTCGAGGCGCCCGTTGTGATCACCCCGCGCAAGGTGGCCGGTTGGATCATGGGTCGACCCGACGAACTCGACGACGACGAACGCGATCGACTGCGCGCGATCACCGAACGCTGCGAGGAGATCGCCGTCACCACCCAGCTCGCGGCCGAGTTCGCTATGATTCTGCGGCAGCTACGAGGAGACGAACTCTCCGACTGGGCACAACGCGCCGAAGCCTGCGGTGTTCGTGAGATCAGCGCGTTCGCGATCACGCTGCGTCGGGACTGGGACGCGGTGGTCGCCGGATTGTCTCTGTCCTACAGCAATGGCCCTACCGAGGGAAATGTCAATCGGCTCAAAACGATCAAGCGAGCCATGTACGGCCGAGCCGGATTCGACCTCCTACGCCGACGAGTCCTCGCCACCACATAACGACCGCAACGCCTCTACCGCACCATCACCGACCACGCTGAGGTTCTACCGGAATCTCCACTGCTCCAACACAATCGCCCCCTACCCGTCACCTAACGTGTGACAGAGCCAAAATCAGCGAGCGCCGTCAACCGTCCCCGACGACCAGAAGACCCCACTGTTCGCCGAACTCCATGAAGCCAACCGCATCCACCAACACCGCACAACCACAGCAGGAACGGGCACCACGGCCAGCACACACGGCCAGTACACCGATCCCGGCACCGAACAGGGCACACACAGCCACGACAGCCGCACCAGGACCAGACACGACAAGAGCCCCCGCGATGCGGAGGCCCTGCCGAACATGGGAATAGCCAATTTGTTTTCTTCCGGTGTCGCGCCCGAACCATCTCTTGCCGACGTTTTGTCGGTCAATGATTCGAGTACGGCACTTATGGTGGGCCTCATAAGAAAATACTCAAACCAGGACACCCTAACCCGGTTCAGTCAAGCCGTTGAGCAGGCCAAGGCCAACCGACGCAAGCCCGGCAAGAAACCCCAGGTCACGCCCACATTCAAGGTCACACGTCGCCTGTCGGCAGACACCATTGCCGAACTGGTCGAAGCCTATCGCCGGGGCACATCCACCCTCGAACTCCAAAAGCGCTACCACCTCGGCAAGGGAACCGTTCTCAAGCTCCTGGCAGATCAAGGCGTCCCGATGCGCCAGCAACAGCACCTCACCGAATCCCAGATCGACAAGGCCGTCGAGCAGTACCAAGCCGGTGACTCTCTCGCCACCGTCGCAAAGCAGGTTGGCAGCACGGCCACTACGGTTCGCCGGGTGCTGAACGAGCGCGGTGTAGCGATGCGGCCTAGCGGAGGCGGTCGACGTAGACGAACTGGTCGCTAGTACAAAGTTCACTACAGCGGATCTCGTCAGTACTTCTTACGATTGCTCAGCTGTTACTGGTCAGTTACAAGCTAAGATACCCCGGCATGAGGCTGAGCCGATTCACTGTGTCGAACTTTCGCAACCTCCGCACACTGGACATCACGTTGGATGGTGGCGCGGTCGTAGTCGGGGAGAATAGCAGCGGCAAGAGTAATTTGCTATATGCGCTCAGACTCGTTCTTGATCCTGGCATGTCGGGACAGCAGCGGACATTGACGAACGAAGACTTCTCAGAATCCCTGGGGAGTGAACCAATGGCAAACGGTCATATCATCTCGATTTCTGTCGAAATTGATCACTTCGATACTGATGCTGGTCTACTCGCGACTCTCAGGGATGCGTTGATATCTGGAAGTCCTATGAAGGCTAGGCTCACGTACCAGTTCCGTCCTCGGCAGAATACCAACTCTCAGAGCGCGCCAGTATATGAATGGATAATCTACGGCGGCGATGACGAGAACCAGAGAATCGGTGGAGAACTTCGTAACTATCTTTATCACGAGCATATGCACGCGCTCCGAGATGTGCGGAGCGATCTAGCATCTTGGCGACGCTCTCCGCTTCGCCCGGTTCTGGAAGAAATTTCACGTACGGCGACTGCCACCGATTTGGATCGCGTGAAGATTGCTCTGGAAGATGCGAATTCCGCAATACGCAATTTGCCAGGGGTGAAGGACGCGGGAGTTGACATTGCTGGGCATAGTCAACTGCTTGTCGGCCCGATACACAGCCTTGATCCTACGTTGGATATTACTCCAGCTGATCCGGCGCGCACCCTCCGTTCATTGCAACTGTTCATAGACGGCGCTTCTCAGCGCTCATTGGGGAGTGCAAGTCTTGGTTCACTCAATGTCTTGTATCTGGCTCTGCTTCAGCTGAAGATTGAGAGACTGCTGGATAATCGTGAAATTGAACATGCACTGATTACGATAGAAGAACCGGAAGCGCACCTGCATGTTCACCTGCAACGACGTACGTTTGAGGGCCTTTTGCGGAGTGATAGCGATAAACGGAGCACTATCGTTACGACACATAGTCCGCATATCGTTTCAGTAGTGAATCCAAAAAGTTTGGTAATTCTTCGGAATGCTAACATTGAGACCGAAGCCTTCGCTGCTGCGACTGCTGATCTTTCGAAGACTGAGTGGGACGATTTGGGTCGCTACCTGGATGCCACTAGGTCCGAACTGGTTTTCGCGCGTCGAGTTCTACTCGTCGAGGGATTCGCGGAGCAGGTATTGGCTGCAAGCCTTGCGGACGCAAATATCAACTTTGACGAGCATGGTGTAACAGTGTGCGCTATCCATGGAACCCATTTCCTCTCCTACATAAAGTTCTTGCGAGCGATTGGGACCCCATATGCGGTGATTACTGACGGGGACCCGTCGGCCGGGACTGGAAAGACAGGTGCTGACCGCGCTCGTAAAATCGCGGTTGCGCTCGGAGAAGACCCAAATCTTCCCGAGAGTTTTGGCGTCTTCTATGGAGTTGAGACACTCGAAGCCGATTTGTATGACACCAGTGACAACAACGCTACTGCAATGATGGATGCATTGCTCTCATTTAAGTGGAGCGCTGCCAAGGCCAAAGGATTCAGAGACAGTCGTGATAGTGGCAACCTGCGCGGTTCAGACTTTGTCGGATACGTAAAAAAGATGAAGGGTAGATTTGCTCAACGGCTCACGGCGCAATGTCCGAGACTTGATGCACCCGAATATGTTACCCGAGCATTGAGTCACCTTATACCGTGAGCGCGTATGAGAAAGCAGTCGCGGAGCTTGCCAAAAATAACAAGCAGTGGGAAGCGTTTGAGTCGAATGGGCATTGTGCGGTACTTGCTCCCCCTGGGAGCGGCAAGACGAAACTGTTGACTACCAAATTGGCCCGCCATCTTCTCAGCGGCGACATACGCTCGCCACAGGGAGTAGCTTGTATCACGATGACCAACGATGCCGCGTTCGAACTCCGAAGGCGGCTGGCAGGGCTAGGGGTTCATTCGCAGGCTACTATATTTATTGGAACAGTGCATTCCTTTGCGTTAGGAAGAATAATTCGGCCATTCGCTAAAGCGGCTGGAAATAGCCATCTCGCGGAGAGTCGATTCGCAACAGCTTCTGAATCAGATGAGGTCTTTGAGGAAGCGTTTGGTCGAAGCACCTTTCTTCCATATGAGCGCACTACTGTGCGTACGACTGCAAACAAAGTGCGTCAACGGCTCGACTATTCTGGCGATATACGGTTGGGCGGTCCGCGAATTGCGCAGCTTGCTTTGGAAATAGACCGTATTTTGGACGAACGATGCCTATACGAATATAGCGATGTCATCCGACATGCAGTCAACTTGGTTGAGGATTATGACTGGGTTCGCAGAGTGCTATCGGCATCATATTCAAGGATATTCGTGGACGAGTATCAAGATCTAGCTCCTGGCCTAGACCGGATTGTTCGCGGAATCACTCTGGGGCCAGAGACGAAATCTACCCTTTTTGCTGTGGGTGATCCCGATCAGGCGATATATGGTTTTTCGGGTGCTCGCCCCGAGCTTTTGCGTCATCTGGCGATTGAGATCAATTCGATTCAGTTGGAGCGTAACTATAGGAGTGGAACCGGAATAATCGCGACGGCGCTCAAAGCGCTGGGCGAGACGAGGTCGGTGATCTCCGATAAACCCGGTGGAAGTGTTGAGATTCATCCGGCCCCTGGTGGAGTGGTGGCTCAAACTCGAAATGTAATGAAGCTGGTTGAAGATGAGGCCAGCAGAGGGACTGCATACGACCAGATAGCTGTTCTTAGCCCTTGGGGCGCAGATCGAGACGAAATTGTCAAGCACTTGCGAAGTAAGGGAATTCCCGCATTTTCGCGCTCTGACGATGACTGGAAGCCTGCTCCGGTCACCATTCTGCTTGAAAGTATGGCTGCTTGGTCGGTAGATTCGGACGCCAATGAAGTTGCGTCGAGACTACGTGAACTAGATTCAGTCTTGCGAGGTCGGAGCGACCATTCGATACGCCGCGACGTCGTGCAACTTATGCTGGAATATCCCAGGTCTTCGTCCGCTTCCGAGTTTGTCAACCGATTTTGTGAAATCACTCTTGGTAACGTGTCCACACAACCTGACACCGAGGATGCGCGAGAGCTGCAAAGAATGAGGATTGCGCTATCTTCAGGGGGTACTGCCGCCCATATGACACGCGCAGGCTTGGGGGCCAGAGCACGTACGCCCGGCCATGTATATGTATCGACCGTCCACGCCGCGAAAGGACTTGAGTTTGACTGCGTTGTATTGGCGGGCGCGGATAATGGCGGTTTGCCTGGGTTCGATCCTTCTGATGACGAGATCGCGGAAGCGAGGAGAAAATTCTACGTAACAATAACGCGAGCACGGGAACGTGTGTATATTGTATACACTGATGTACGGATTTCGAAACGCGGAAAGCCGTACCCTGTTACGCCGAGTCCCTTCCTGTACGAGTTGGGGATTTAGTTGTTCTGATCATCGGTTGGTCGATGCAAAATAGGTCTAGATACGGCCTCGTAGAAGCTGACTTTAACCCCGAGACGCTCAAAGTGTTCATGCAGATTGACATGATGAGTGGGGTGGCGTGCGAAACGTTCTTGGCGGGGGAAGATCGCATAGCGAATGTCTGGGTGCTTTCGTATGTAGTCGAGCATCTTGCGGAGTTGTGGCCGGTAGTGCAGGGCGGTGGCGGGTACGCCGATTTCTATGAACTCCTTGATGATTCCGACGCCAAGGGCACTGGCGGTTAGGAGGCCGTATTCGCGTTGCCGCTTGATTGCCATCGGTTCGGCTTGAACCTCACTGGTGTTGTTTGGTGCATGGGCCATTGAAAGGAATAACACCGCAGTGATGAAGGTGGCGTCTGGATTGTGGTCTATACGGTGACTTATGATTGCCTCTCCGCTATCGCGCTGCGGTTCGGTGAGATCCATGATGCTCGGCGACCGCGGGCGAGGCTGGTGCGGGCTGGGCAGTATCGGCATTCCTTGCGCGCGGAATAGGGAACTGGGTCGATCGCCCGGCCCTCGCGTCTCGGTGCTTCTACTCCGATTTGCGCTAGGCGGGCGGTCACGACGGTGGCGTCGACCGCGAACAGTGTTGCCAAAGTGGTGATGTCGCGTATTCCAGTAGTCCAGGCGTCAGCGAGTGCTACGGAGGGAACAAGGAGGAGTCCGGCGAAGTGCCGTGCGGCGCGTTCGGCCTGGCAGGCAGTGGTGTGACCTGACTTCGGACAGATGTTGATCTTGGGAGTGTTCGCGGCCGGGTGATCAGCGGGTTCGCTGTCGCCGGGGGCCTGAGTTTGCGCACTAACTCGATCTTCGTAGGGTGGGCCGGGTGGCCTACGTG
>NZ_JADMLG010000035.1 GCF_015674855.1 Nocardia bovistercoris
CACCGCGGACGATACCGGCGTCCACGCCCTCGACCATCAACTCGCGCACGAGTTCGAGAAGATGGCGTTGCGCGTGCACGGCATGACCACCCTGGTGCAGCACGGGCGCCAGATCCCCGCCATGGTGGGAGAAGTCGATCATCGCGTAGGTCGACAGCACCTTGCTCAGCCGTCGCGTGATGTCTCCGTCACCGCCTGCGACGGCGCGCAACTGGTGGAGATGACCGCCGATCCGTCGCTCGTGCCATGCGTGGACGATCGATTCGACGTCGGGGAAGTACTTGTAGAGCGTGGCACGTCCGATGCCGGTGGCCTCCGCGACCTGCGTCATCGTCACCGAGGAGATCCCGTGCTCGGCGACCAGCCGCGCGGTCGCGTCCAGGAGCGCGTCACGCAATTCGTCATGAATAGAACGAAATGTTCACTCTTGATCATCGTCGATGCAAAGGCAGACTCGGATGATTCTCACCCAACGCTGGCGACGGCCTACGCTGTTGTCGCACATCGTGTCCTCGATCGGATGGATCGGCGCGGTCGCGCTCTATATCGCTCTGGCCGTCGTGGTGATCGCGAATCCGGAACCGTCGGTGGTGCGCGGGGCGTTGACCTCGATGCGGATCGCGGTCTGGTACGTGATCATTCCCTTCGCGGCACTGTCGTTGGTGACCGGTCTGGTCATCGGCCTCGGCACGGTCTGGGGACTCGTGCGCCACTACTGGGTGATCTTCAAGATCGTCTTGAATCTTCTCGGATTCACCGTCCTGGTCCTCTACACCGACTCGATCGATCACTACGCGGATCTGGCGCAGTCCGCCGCCGACTCCGATTCGGTGGAACAACTGCGCAACCCGACCCATCTCGTGCATTCGGTCGGCGGACTGGTGATCCTGCTCGCCGCGGCCGTGCTGTCGGTGTACAAGCCGAAGGGAATGACGCGCTACGGATACCGCTACGGCACGCCGCAACAGCGTCGCAGGCGCGTGGCGGTACCGGCTGCGTGAGGTCGACAACGCCCGGTGTGCGCGCAGACTTTCGCATCGCGCGGTACCGGGGACGGATGGGCGAGCGAGCCGTGAGGCGATGCTCACCCCGACAGTGAGGACGCGAAGAGAATGCCGATCATCGAGGCCCGTATCGCCACCGACACCCCCGGCCGCTATCTGCGGCAGTATGGATCTCCGACGGAGAGCAGTTGTCTGCCGAGCTGCCTGCAGCGACACAACGCAGCGTCGGTGACGCGCTGTCGGTGGCCGTCGTGTCGTCGCGATACGAACTTCTCGACCGCACAGTTCACCGAGATGCCGGCCGGATTCGACGTCGATGCTGGGATGCAGGTCCTCGATGCGTTCCAGAGGCTGCGCGAAGGTCTCGGCACGGGCCAGGGCCGGCGCGTCGTTGACGCCGTCGCCGACCATGGCCACCGTGTGGCCCGCGTCCTGGAGGGCTCGGACCTTCTCGCCCTTGTCCCGAGGTAGGACGCCGGCGAAGACCTCGTCGATGCCCAGGCGGGCGGCGACGGTGCGGGCGACGGGTTCCGCGTCGCCGGTGATCATGGCGACGTGGATTCCCCGTGCGTGCAAGGCGTGGATCGCCTGCGCCGATTCGGGACGGATCTCGTCGGCGAGCGCGAGCGCGCCCACGAGTTCACCGGCGCGCAGCACATGCAGGACCGTGGAGCCCTCATCGGCCCATTCGATCGATGCCGGTAGCGGGTCGAGTCCGTGGTCGGCGAGCATGCCGGGTCCGCCGACACTGATCTCGGCGCCGTCGATGGTAGCGGTGACACCGATGCCGTTGCGGGCGGTGAAACCGGTCGCGACGGGCACGGTCAGGCCGCGGTCGGCGGCGGCGGTGACGATGGCTCGACCCAGGGGGTGCTCACTGTCGGCTTCGGCGGCCGCCGCGAGCGCGAGGACTTCGTCGTCGCTGATCGCGTCGGCGGTCACCCCGGTCACGGTCGGTTCACCGCGGGTCAGCGTGCCGGTCTTGTCGAACAGCACCGCGTCGACGGTCCGCATCGCCTCGAGCGCGCGACGGTCGGTGATCAGGACACCGGCTTTCGCGGCACGTTCGGTGGCGATGGAGACGACCAGAGGAATCGCCAGGCCGAGCGCGTGCGGGCAGGCGATGACCAGCACGGTGATGGTGCGGGTGATCGCGGATTCCGGTGCACCCAGCAGCAGCCACGTCGTCGCGGTGAGGATCGCGGCGACCGACGCGAACCAGAACAGCCACCCGGCGGCGCGGTCGGCGAGAACCTGCGCGCGGGAGGTGGAGTTCTGGGCCTCGCTGACCAGACGGCGGATACCGGCCAGCGCGGTGTCCTCGCCGACGGCGGTCACGCGGACCCGCAGCGCGGAGTCGGTGGTCACGGTTCCGGCCACCACCCGGTCGCCGACGTCGCGGAGCACCGGGCGCGATTCGCTGGTGATCATGGACTCGTCGACGTCGGCGGTCCCGGACTCGACGACACCGTCCGCGGGCACCCGCCCGCCGGGGCGCACCACGACCAGGTCACCGCTGCGAAGTTCGGTGACGGCGATGGTGACGGTCGTACCGTCCTCGGCGAGGCGTTCGGCTTCGTCGGGCAGCAGCGCGGCCAGCGATTCCAGGGCACTGGATGCCTGTCCGAGGGACCGCATCTCGATCCAGTGTCCGAGCAGCATGATCACGATCAGCAGCGCCAACTCCCACCAGAAGTCCAGATCGTGGGCGAGCACACCCGTTGTGGCGCCCCACGAGGCGCCGAAGGCGACGGTGATCGCGAGGGTGATCAACAGCATCATTCCCGGCTGGCGCGCGCGGATCTCGTCCACCGCGCCGGTCAGGAACGGGCGACCACCCCAGAAGAACATCACGGTGCCGCCCAGAGGCGAGACCCAGGACAGGTTCTCGGACACGGTGTAGCCGATCAGATCGGCGAACATCATGTTCGCCGCTACCACGGGCACCGCCAGCGCCAGCATCACCCAGAACAGGCGGCGGAACTGCGCTACGTGATCGCCATGGCCGCCGTGGCCCGTGTGGTCGGTCCGGCGGTGGGCGTCGTGTATGTCGTGGTCGGTGGCGTGAGCGGGACTTTCTCCGGTCTGCGCGGGTGCCTCACCGTGATGGTGGCCCGGTGATGTGGTCGCGACGTGGTTTCCTCTCCAGCGCCGTCGCGGCGGGTCTCACGACAGTGGCCGGGTGTGGTGATGGCGGCGCTTCGCGGCCGGTGGGGGTGGATGCGGAGCCGGTACGCGCGGCCGAGGCACGGCGCCGGTCGGAGTCGGCGACGGTGCGGGAGGTGGACCTGGCCGCGGTTGCCGCTGTCGTGGATATCGGCGGTGTCGCGGTGCCGACCTGGACGTTCGGCGGCCGTATTCCGGGTGCGGAGATCCGGGTGAAGCGGGGTGAGGTGGTGCGGGCGCGATTCGACAACCGGCTGTCCGCGCCGTCGAGTGTGCACTGGCACGGGCCGGCTTTGCGGGCCGACATGGACGGGGTGCCGGGGTCGACGCAGATGCCCGTGGCGCCCGGTAGCGGTTTCACCTACGAATTCACCGCGGCGCACGCGGGCACGTATTGGTTCCATCCGCATGTGGGGGTGCAACTCGACCGTGGGTTGTATGCGCCGTTGGTCGTGGAGGACCCCGACGACGGCGCGGGTTACGACCTGGAGGGCGGTGGTCGTGCTCGACGACAGGAGCCACCCTAGCCGTGCCGCGGGAGAGCACGCTCCGGGCGAGGTCATCGGCGGTCTATCGCGCAACTCGAGTTGCGATGACGCGTGCCTCGACCTCATGCAATACAGATCGTTGCGCTCGATACAGAATGTATTGATAAGTGCTACTGCCGTCCAGGTCCGTAGGAGGGATTGTGTCTCCCTCCGACCCTGAACTCGCGCATGCCCGAGTAGACCGGGTGTCGATATCCAGGTCCGGACGCGACGGCTGCGAGTGCCCACGCCGGTCTCGGCCCGCGTGTGGCCGAACGGGTGTGCGCCGAACCCCGGCTCGGCGCACACCCGTTCGGGTCAGCGTGTGGCGAGCATCGCCTGCATCTGCGTGATCTCGGCCTGCTGATCATCGGCGATCTTCTGGGCCAGTGCCTTGGCGTCGGCGTTGGACCCCTGCGCCACCTCGGTGCGCGCCATCTCGATCGCACCCCGGTGGTGTTCGATCATCATCGTCAGCCACATGCGATCGAACTCCGCCCCGCCGGCCCCCTGCAACTGCGCCATCTGCCGCGAGGTCATCATCCCCGGCATGGCCGACTGATCCATTCCCGGCATCGGCCTCGACCCATGGTCCATTCCCGGCATCGCCGGGGTAGATGTCGTCGACACCGCGACACCCCACGCCCGCAACCATCCGGTCATGGTCGCGATCTCCGGTCCCTGTGCCTGCTGGATACGCGCAGCGAGATCGACCAATTGCTGATCGGTGCTCCGGCCGGGAACCATTTGCGCCATCTCCACGGCTTGGCTGTGATGAGGAATCATCTCCTGGGCGAACCGCACATCCGCGTCGTTGTGCGCACCCGCGACCGCTGACCCGCTCGGCGATACCGACGAACTCGTCGCCGCGGCGCCGGTCGTCATCGACGACGTGTCCTGCCCGCTGGAATCGTCGCTACAGCCGGTCAGTACCGCGGCGGTGGCCAGTACCGCCAGCGTCGCGGCGGCCGTTGTTTTCACGGTGATCATCAAAACTCCTGGAAACTCGATGTGGTGAAGGGGGGCGAAAGCAGACAGCGCCGCGACCCGCCGACAGACAGGCGGATCCGGCGGGCGTCGATCACACCCGCAACACACACAGCGAGGCCAAACGCCTCGACGTCGCAACCGGCGGTGGCCGAGCCACCGCCACCACCCCGGCTTCCGCTTCGACGCCCGCGCCCAGTTGAGACCACCGGTGCTCACCGAGTGCAAGCCAGATCAGCCCTAGTCCGACAGCCGCGAACAATACGGCCAGACACAAGTGCAGCAACGTATGTGCCGGACCGTGGCCTCCGTGGCCGAGCCCGTCCTCCTCGGGCGACACCATCGTGGTGCAGCACCGCATCACCGGCGCAGCGCCGACATCCGAGACGCCCGCGACTGGCGACGGCGCGATCGCTTCGACATGTTCGTGATGAGAAGGAGGATGAGATCGGGGGGCGGAGCCCGACAAATGATGCATGCCCGCGACAGCCATCACCACGATGACCAGCAGCAGCGAACGCATCAGCGTTCGGGCGAGTACAGGCCGCACAGTCACCAAACTAGCAGCGCCGCGAGCAGCCTCCCAGGGCTCGACGTCCGCCGTTCAATAGCAGCGACGCGGTCGAATGTGTGCCATCTGCGCGCCGACGAGCGGATGGGAGGATCGCTCGGCTCCTAGTTGGAGCTGAACGTGTACGCCGATCCTTACGTCCCGAATTCTCATGTGGTGTCGGTACGAACGATCGCAGCACTGCGGGAGGGATAGCGAGGGGCTCGGCCGCGGCCGGTACGGCCGATCTTCGAATCGGCGGCTCAGGAGCGTCCATGGCAGCAGCGGGTTTTCGTCGCCTACCTCGGCTGTAGATCACAATCGCCTAACGCTGCTGGTCAGGCGAAACTTTCAGGAGTACTTGACGGTTCGCCTGCGTTACTACCTGGCCGTGCTGTGACCGCAGGACGGCGGCCGCGAGCCCGTTCGGACACCGCCGCGGACGAACCGGGTGTCGGACACATTCTGCCGAACGCGCGTACCGACATCGGCCGTGACGAGCGATCGCTGACATTCCGATGACGAGCCGTAAGTGGCCACGCGGGACGGGGACTTGCTCGATGACGGCCGGCCCGATCCGGATCGGGTGCTACCTCGATGGGTCGCGACAGCGTCGCTGAACATCAGATGTAGGGGTCGGTGAGTTGGCGTAGCCGCGCCATCGTGTCGCGTAACTGCCGCATCCGCGCCTTGCCGAGATGGTCGGTCCATTCGTTTTCGATGGCGGCGGCGACAGTGTTGGCGTAGGCGGCCAGTTCGAGGCCGCGGTCGGTGAGGCGCACCAGTCGGGCTCGCGCGTCGTCGGGATCCGGCACGCGTCGCACGTAGCCCGCGCGGGTGAGTTGGTCGACGAGGAATCCCGCGGTCTGTTTGGTGACTTGCGCTTGTTCGGCGAGTTCGGTCAGTCGGCTGCCCGGCGGGGCGATCCGGGACGCTACCCGTCCCTGGGCGACGGTGATGTCGTCGTAGCCCGCTTCGGCCAGGGCGGCGTAGATCCGTTGCTCCATCGAGCGGTGAGCGATGAACATCGACAGCCCCACGTTCATCTCGTCCTCGGACATCCGGCCTCCTTCGCACACTTGACAGTAGTCAGATTAGCTGACCAAAATTAGTCAGATAATCTGACTAAATCGACTGGAAGGGGGCCTACGGTGGACCGCGAAACCAGCTGGGAGGCCATCGAGCGGCAGCGCCTGCTGATCGCCGATCTACTGGCGGGGTTGACGCCCGAGGAATGGGAGACGCCGTCGCTGTGCGCGGGATGGCGAGTCCGCGACGTCGCCGCCCACGTCGCTCTCACACCGCAGGTGATGCCCGTGCGCCGTCTGCTGGTCGCGGGGGTGCGGGCTCGCGGCGACTACAACCGCATGGTCCACCAACTGACCGTCGCCCACGCGAACCGCCCTGATGTCGACTTGGCCGAGCAGATTCGCGAGCACGCTTCCTCGCGGCGACTGCCCGCCCCGACCAACTACCGCAATATCCTTTTCGACGTCATCGTGCACGGCCAGGACATCGCGGTGCCCCTGCGCCGCTCGCTCGCCGTCGACCCGCAGGCAGCGGCGGCTGCCGCCACGCGGGCCGCGGGCATCGGGTGGCCGGTCTGGAACGCCCATCGCCTCGACGGCGTCCGCTTGCGTGCTACCGACGTCGAGTGGGACTTCGGTGCGGGACAAGAGATCCGAGGTCCGGTCATGGCGCTACTGCTGCTGATCACCGGACGTGTCGCACTTGTGCACCAACTGACCGGCGATGGTCTGGCGACGATGACCGACCGACTTGCCGTGCCTTGGCGGCAATCGCGGTCGCGTGCGCGGGATCGGGCTTCGATTCACGACACGAACCCGAATTCGTGGTGAGTCGATCTCCGTATCACGCTCGAGGAAGACCTGTTCCGCTGCCGAGTACCGGCGGATCACCATTTGAGGTCACCCGGAGAGGACCGAAGTCGATCCGCTCGCCTGCGGCAACCCGCGCCGCCGAGTCGGGACACGCGGCGGGATCGGCGAATACCCCGACTCTCCACCGCACAGCCCAACGTCACTGCTGGCCGGGACCGGACTCCGATCTCACATCAGAGCTCAACGGCTCCAGGTCGAGAAGTCAGCCGCGCGAGCGGGCGCGAACCACGATCCAGCACTGTGCCACGGCCGATCCCGGCCCTACGAAGCTTTACAGTCGGCACATGCACGAGGACGGACGGCTCGAACCGGCGAACCCGGCCGATCTACAATTGAGGCGTCGAAATGTCCCACCGGTCAGCGCCACGGGTCTCACAGGCATCAGCACGCCGACAGTCCGGTGGGGCGGCGTGATGTGGTGTGGTGAGGCTGATTCCGGCAACGATTTCGTGCGATGGTGTGCGGGGCGGGAAATTCTGGGAACCCCGGAATCATGACTCTTCCTTTCGATGACCCCAACGAGTTTCCGTTGTTCGCTCCGGTGAACGGTGCCGCTTCCACGCTCCCTGCGGTCGGAACCGCAGACAATTCGCAGGAAGCCGCCGAACGCCGTGGAGTTGGTGAGATGTCCGGCGTACGGTCCGACCTTTGTGACGGTCAGACCGTTCGGAAGACGATCGACCACGCTGGCCACCAGGGCGCTCGACATGACCGTATGCCGATTCTATCGTGTGAGGTACCGTGTCATCCGGATGCAAAACTCGGCTACTTCGTGTAGCTGAGTGTCGGTCAGGGCGAGAGGTCCGTCGGCGGTTCGTGCGTGTTCTTGGTGTATCTGGAGGATGCCTTGCCGATCCGCGTCGCGGACGGTGATCTCGATTAGTCCGTACGGTCTGCCATCGAAGAGCCACGCCGGTTGCGAGGTACCGTTCATCGCTTTCGTGGTCGGTCCGGGGGTCCAATTCGCACCGGAATCGTCCACCAGCGAGATGGAACCGCGTGCCACCATGTCCGGGCCTGTTTCCAAGGAGCACGCGCCGGAGCCGTATATCGCAGATTTGGGGTCGTCCGCTGGTCGGATGTCCACATCTTGCACGGCGAGGGTACCGGTGAAGAAATTTGACAGGGCGTCGCACATGTCTTGAACGGTGGCCACGGCAAAAACAGCAGATGTGGGTGTCGCAGTGACGGGGGCTTGCGTGAGGTCTGTGCACGCTGTCGACAACGCGGCTGCCAGCACGAAAATGGTTGCGCTCAGCCGCTTCTTGTTCACGAGGTCGACCTGGCTTTCCAGTCCGATCCGTCGCCGTCCAGCACGCTGGCGTCCGCGTAGTCGAGGTCGTACTTGTGGGGTTTTCCTTCGCTATCGACCCCGGTCGCTTCGACGTGGATGGATGGCCATTTGTTGAACGGCAGTCCTGATTGCGTGGCGACTTCTGCTGCGATGGTATTTCCCGCGATCATGTTGTTCTGAGCCATCGTCGCACACTCGCCGAAAGTATTAAATATTTTCGTCTGCATCGTCCCGACGGACTTCACGAGATCGTCGAGAACTAAAACTGCTGCGGGACCTTTTATCCAGATCCCTGCCATTTTTCCGGCGATTTCGTTCTTGAACTCCAGCAGGGCGGTAACCAGCTTCTTGTACAGATCCAGTATCGCTTTGGCTAGCGTTTCGAGCTGTACTGCAATCTTTTCACATAGGCCGGCTATTGAGACGAACGCTTCGTTCTGCAGTCCATAGACTATGAAGTAGCGTTCCGAGGCGACCCCCTCCCATTCGCTTCGAAGATTGGTCGTCTTGGCTACGCTACCCGCATCCGTGATCTTGTTGCGTATTTTTCGCCAGTCATCGGCTTTATCGATGAAAGTGATCGGGGTTTTGACACCGGTCTGGAACTCGTTCAGCTTGTTGAAGACGGAGGTAATGGTCTGCTCGATGGCGCGCTCGTGATCTTCGATCTTATCGATGACGTATTCGCTTGCCAGCATGCCAAGTCCCAGTGTGCTCACCGTGAGGGTGATTTCCCCAGTTCGTAGCAGGTTGATCAGCTTGGTGACATCGTTCTCGTATCCCGATGGGAGTAGTTCAAGATCCTTGGCAATCACGCGCATGGCATCGATCTGGCGGTCCAGATCCTCGCGTGCATCCAGTTCTGGTGCCATCGTTCTGGTCCTAACCGGAGCTGTTCAACTGCTGAGCGCGGGCTGCGTCCTCTTCGTCGTAGGTGTTCGCTGCGTGCAGCAGGATGCCAGCGATATCCTGGCATGCCTTGACCGCCTCTGCCAGTCGATCATTGACGTACCCGGGTGCCGGTTCGTACTTTTTCAGCGACAAGGCGAACACCCCGGCCTCGGTGGAAGTCATCTCGACCCCGCTGGTCATCCCCCGCGCTTCGCCGAGCCAGTAGGCTGCCTGATCCCATGCTGTGGCGGCATATCTCATGCGATCGGTCGACGCACTGAAATTGTCTGTCATACGATGTAACTCGCCTGTTCTTGCAAGAATTTGACGTGTCGATCGTGCTGGAACTCGAGGTCTTGGAGGGAATACCGCGAGTAGTCTCCCCATACCGTGAACCGAGGCCTCAGCGCTCGGATCTGATCAGCGCACCCGAGGATCTCCTCGACGATAGTGGGAGGGTTCACGGCTTCTGTCCAGGTCGCCGCGACGGCTATCGAGGTGACCCGGCTACGGTCTGCGGTCATCGACACTGCCGGTCCGCTCCCATGCATTATTCGGCTACTGACACCGTATCCAGGATTGGCGATCATTGTTTCGAGCTTGTATTGGTATTCGCTCCACCCGGATGTCTCCAGAAGAACCGAGAGTTGAGTCCGTCGGTCGGGTGCGCCGCAGTCCAAGTCGAAGCCACCGTCCGGCAGGAGCCGCCTCGTCGACAGAATCTGCTGATATTCCTGTAGCGAGGCCAGGTCGTACGCCTTGAGAAATTCCGTCTCGTACTCGTGGGGTCGAGCGGTCCGACTCCACTGACTGTCCACATCGATGCTGATCGGAATCAGTCCCCGGTCGACCCGCATCGAGATGAATGACGATCCTTGCAAGTTCCACGTGCTGATCAGGTGATCGAGTTCTGTCGTCGACCCGGCATCATCGGCGCTCGACTGTACGTGAGAGGGCCATCCCTCGCCGCCTCGCTGAGGGACCGAGGGCGGACCGCTGGGCGGGTTAGACGACGATTGTGATGGATTGCGGTCGGAGCGTCGACCTGACCGAGGAAGAGTTTGGGCTTCTGGGGACGAACTCATAGGTCCACAGGGGTGCGTGGTCCGGGGTCTGGTTCGCGACGGTTGGGTCAGAGGCTCTTCATCCCAGAATTCGTCAGGATCGTCGTAGTGGTTGTAGAACCCTCCTGCTGTCACACGCGCACCCTCTGACGACGCTCGGCACGAGGTTGTGGCAGCCTGGACGTCCGGTGAACTGGCATCTGGAACCCCTATCCCCTAGAGCGACCACTACGGCTCACGCCAAATCACTCTCGCCTTCCGCCCGAAGATTGTCAACTCGCACCCAACTGTGTCGACTTCGGCCGATTTTGCGTGCGTGCAGGACACGATCGAACGCCGAGTAGGTCGCTGCGGGGCGGTGTCGCAACTGTCAATCCGCGCGTCGGTCGATACCCAAACGTATAGCGAGCCGAGAACGCTTGTTGCTGCTCCCGTCACGCCCGGCATCACTCATTCTCACAGTGTGAAGCGGAAATCGCTGCGCCGGGTTTCGGGAATCGCTATGGCTCACCCTGGCCAGACCTGTAATTGGATCCGGTACTGCACGTCGCCGATCGGTTCCGGCACCGAGAACATCCCTCCGACAAGCGCCCAGCGGGCAACCTCGGGAAGTCCGCGCGCAAGGCCAGTGGTGCGCACGAAGGCACACCGCCATCCGCTACGCCACCTCGGTGCGGCAACTACGGCATCGCCATCGTCAAGACCGTCGACGCCGGGGCGAGGACGGGCTGAACGGCGCCAGCCGCGCCCTGGACGCGGTCACCGACGACGAGGTCGGTGCCGCGCTCGAAACCCTGTGGGACCCCAAACCCCGCACGCGGCCGCGGGACGTCGCCCACCACGAGTACGTGCTGGAGGAGGCGTACTGGGACGCTGGCACTGCCCGACTGCTGCCCCCGGCTCATCCACGACCGCACCCACCGGCGTCCCGGGCGCCTAGCAACTACCTGGGCGACCGGGACCTGTGCCTCACGTCCGCCTCGACGCTGTGCCGCTGGAACGCACGGTGCTGCTGCCCGCGGTATGTGGGCGGCACGGGCCTCGACACCCTGCGCGCCCAACTCGCGACGTGATCATGAGTAGTGACCGGCCGGGATCCGGCACCGACGCAGTGACACCCGGGGCTGACCGTAGACCGATCGAATTGCGCGTTGACCAGAACCCGTCTGCGCGACAAGGCACTGGGCTGTTCGGATGCGTGTTGTCGCTGACAGAAGCGAGTTGCGATCGATCCTCGAGCGAGCCACAGGTATCGACGGCAAGGAGCACGACCGCTATGCGACGATCCACTTCGTCCATGGCGTCATCGCCGCGCAACGAATGAGCATGTGGGTCGAGGACGACACCGTGATACTGGGCTCGTGGATCGGTGAACTCAAAAAGCGGTACAGCGCCTTCTACTCGAACACGGCAGCGGTTGAGGGACTGCTCGACTTGGCCGACCATGGTTGGAAGGTGCGAGCCAACCTCTACCTCGCCTACTTTCGCTGCCCGCCGCTTCAACGGTGGTACCCCAAAATGCTGCTGAGCGCAGAGGACTACGTCCACCGCTGGACGGGAGATCTGAGTCCAGCGGGCCGCAAATCGGTCAAGTCCAAATGTGTGGTGTAGCGGGGTGATCGCCGCGTGACCCTGTTCGGTCAGGCGGTCAGTGCTGGGGTGGTGTCCTCCTGTTCGGTGGGGTCGAGGGCGGCGCGTGAGCGGGTCAGGACG
>NZ_JADMLG010000036.1 GCF_015674855.1 Nocardia bovistercoris
GTGTGTGCGTGTGTTCTTTGAGAACTCAATAGTGTGTCGATGAATGTCAGTGCCAAATGTTTTTGGTTCCTGCTGCTCGTACCCCCGTGTGGGTGGCAGGGTTTATTTTGTCAGCTAATTTTCTGGCTGGCGTTTATTGGTTGGGTTTTCGGACTCGAGTTCGATTCTTTTGATTGCGCCCTTCGGGGTGTGGTTGTGAGTCTTCAACGGAGAGTTTGATCCTGGCTCAGGACGAACGCTGGCGGCGTGCTTAACACATGCAAGTCGAGCGGTAGGGCCCTTCGGGGTACACGAGCGGCGAACGGGTGAGTAACACGTGGGTGATCTGCCTCGTACTCTGGGATAAGCCTGGGAAACTGGGTCTAATACCGGATATGACCACAGGGTGCATGTCTTGTGGTGGAAAGATTTATCGGTGCGAGATGGGCCCGCGGCCTATCAGCTTGTTGGTGGGGTAATGGCCTACCAAGGCGACGACGGGTAGCCGACCTGAGAGGGTGATCGGCCACACTGGGACTGAGACACGGCCCAGACTCCTACGGGAGGCAGCAGTGGGGAATATTGCACAATGGGCGGAAGCCTGATGCAGCGACGCCGCGTGAGGGATGACGGCCTTCGGGTTGTAAACCTCTTTCGACAGGGACGAAGCGTGAGTGACGGTACCTGTAGAAGAAGCACCGGCCAACTACGTGCCAGCAGCCGCGGTAATACGTAGGGTGCGAGCGTTGTCCGGAATTACTGGGCGTAAAGAGCTTGTAGGCGGTTTGTCGCGTCTTCTGTGAAATCTTACAGCTCAACTGTGAGCTTGCAGGGGATACGGGCAGGCTAGAGTACTTCAGGGGAGACTGGAATTCCTGGTGTAGCGGTGAAATGCGCAGATATCAGGAGGAACACCGGTGGCGAAGGCGGGTCTCTGGGAAGTAACTGACGCTGAGAAGCGAAAGCGTGGGTAGCGAACAGGATTAGATACCCTGGTAGTCCACGCCGTAAACGGTGGGTACTAGGTGTGGGTTTCCTTCCACGGGATCCGTGCCGTAGCTAACGCATTAAGTACCCCGCCTGGGGAGTACGGCCGCAAGGCTAAAACTCAAAGGAATTGACGGGGGCCCGCACAAGCGGCGGAGCATGTGGATTAATTCGATGCAACGCGAAGAACCTTACCTGGGTTTGACATACACCGGAAACCTGCAGAGATGTAGGCCCCCTTGTGGTCGGTGTACAGGTGGTGCATGGCTGTCGTCAGCTCGTGTCGTGAGATGTTGGGTTAAGTCCCGCAACGAGCGCAACCCTTGTCCTGTATTGCCAGCGGGTTATGCCGGGGACTTGCAGGAGACTGCCGGGGTCAACTCGGAGGAAGGTGGGGACGACGTCAAGTCATCATGCCCCTTATGTCCAGGGCTTCACACATGCTACAATGGCCGGTACAGAGGGCTGCGATACCGTGAGGTGGAGCGAATCCCTTAAAGCCGGTCTCAGTTCGGATCGGGGTCTGCAACTCGACCCCGTGAAGTTGGAGTCGCTAGTAATCGCAGATCAGCAACGCTGCGGTGAATACGTTCCCGGGCCTTGTACACACCGCCCGTCACGTCATGAAAGTCGGTAACACCCGAAGCCGGTGGCCTAACCCCTTGTGGGAGGGAGCCGTCGAAGGTGGGATTGGCGATTGGGACGAAGTCGTAACAAGGTAGCCGTACCGGAAGGTGCGGCTGGATCACCTCCTTTCTAAGGAGCATCTCCCATCGGTTCGTTCACACAGGTGGACGTGGTCGTGGGCAGAGCCGTTCAGTTCTCGAATGTGGAACTGCGGTGCTCATTGGGTGGAACACTGGCAGGCTCTTCTCGATTACCGCGGATCCCGAGTGGTTCGTGGGAGGGGATATATCGGCACACTGTTGGGTCCTGAAAGAACAGGCGTTCTTTCCAGGCAAGATATGACGATCCGGGATTTCCTCTCGTGATACCGCGGTCTCCTTGTGGGGTCGGCTGGTCCGGGGTGTGGTTTTTTCGGGTGTGTTGTTTGAGAACTGCACAGTGGACGCGAGCATCTTTGTTTTTGTAAGTGTGTAAGAGCGTACGGTGGATGCCTTGGCACCAGGAGCCGATGAAGGACGTGGGAGGCTGCGATATGCCTCGGGGAGCTGTCAACCGAGCTGAGATCCGAGGATTTCCGAATGGGGAAACCCGGCACGAGTGATGTCGTGTCACCCGCATCTGAATGTATAGGGTGTGTGGAGGGAACGTGGGGAAGTGAAACATCTCAGTACCCACAGGAAGAGAAAACAACAGTGATTCCGTGAGTAGTGGCGAGCGAAAGCGGATGAGGCTAAACCATGCGGATGTGATACCCGGCAGGGGTTGTCCGTGTGGGGTTGTGGGGTCCATCTTCTTCTCACTGCCGTGAGGAGCAGCAGTCAGAAAAGGTCGTGTTAGTCGAAGTGGTCTGGGATGGCCGACCGTAGAGGGTGAGAGTCCCGTAGGTGAAAACATGGTCTCTGTTGTGATGGGTGCCCGAGTAGCAGCGGGCCCGTGAAATCTGCTGTGAATCTGCCGGGACCACCCGGTAAGCCTGAATACTCCCTGGTGACCGATAGCGGACTAGTACCGTGAGGGAAAGGTGAAAAGTACCCCGGGAGGGGAGTGAAATAGTACCTGAAACCGTGCGCTTACAATCCGTCAGAGCCTTTCGGGGTGATGGCGTGCCTTTTGAAGAATGAGCCTGCGAGTTAGTGGCATGTGGCGAGGTTAACCCGTGTGGGGTAGCCGTAGCGAAAGCGAGTCCGAATAGGGCGTTGAGTCGTGTGTTCTAGACCCGAAGCGGAGTGATCTACCCATGGCCAGGGTGAAGCAGCAGTAAGATGTTGTGGAGGCCCGAACCCACTTAGGTTGAAAACTGAGGGGATGAGTTGTGGGTAGGGGTGAAAGGCCAATCAAACTCCGTGATAGCTGGTTCTCCCCGAAATGCATTTAGGTGCAGCGTCACGTGTTTCACGCCGGAGGTAGAGCTACTGGATGGCCTAGGGGGCCTACCAGCTTACCGAAGTCAGCCAAACTCCGAATGCCGGTGTGTGAGAGCGTGGCAGTGAGACTGCGGGGGATAAGCTTCGTAGTCGAGAGGGAAACAGCCCAGATCGCCGGCTAAGGCCCCTAAGCGTGTACTAAGTGGAAAAGGATGTGGGGTCGCGAAGACAACCAGGAGGTTGGCTTAGAAGCAGCCACCCTTGAAAGAGTGCGTAATAGCTCACTGGTCAAGTGATCCTGCGCCGACAATGTAGCGGGGCTCAAGTACACCGCCGAAGCCGCGGCACTCGGTTATTATCTTGCTTTCGAGCCAGGAGACCGGGTGGGTAGGGGAGCGTCGTGCAGCCAGGGAAGCAGCGGCGTGAGCTAGTTGTGGAGGCTGTGCGAGTGAGAATGCAGGCATGAGTAGCGAAAGACGAGTGGGAAACTCGTCCGCCGAATGACCAAGGGTTCCTGGGCCAGGTTAATCCGCCCAGGGTGAGTCGGGACCTAAGGCGAGGCCGACAGGCGTAGTCGATGGACAACGGGTTGATATTCCCGTACCCGTGTATCCGCGCCCAATGGCGAATCAATTGTGCTAACCACCCAAATATGGAGGGATCTCCTTCGGGAGACTCGAAGTGGCTGCGTGGGATCCTGGTTGTAGTAGTCAAGCGATGGGGTGACGCAGGAAGGTAGCTGGGCCAGTGAGTGGTTGTACTGGTGTAAGCCTGTAGGGCGTCGTGTAGGCAAATCCGCACGGCAACAGCCTGAGAGGTGATGCGTAGCCGATTGAGGTGAATTCAGTGATCCTATGCTGCCGAGAAAAGCCTCTAGTGAGTTGGTACACGGCCCGTACCCCAAACCGACACAGGTGGTCAGGTAGAGAATACCGAGGCGATCGAGAGAACTGTGGTCAAGGAACTCGGCAAAATGCCCCCGTAACTTCGGGAGAAGGGGGACCCGATCCGGTGAACACCCTTGCGGTGGGAGCGGGGTTGGGTCGCAGAGACCAGAGAGAAGCGACTGTTTACTAAAAACACAGGTCCGTGCGAAGTCGTAAGACGATGTATACGGACTGACGCCTGCCCGGTGCCGGAAGGTTAAGAGGACCGGTTAGCGCTTCGGCGCGAAGCTGAGAATTTAAGCCCCGGTAAACGGCGGTGGTAACTATAACCATCCTAAGGTAGCGAAATTCCTTGTCGGGTAAGTTCCGACCTGCACGAATGGCGTAACGACTTCTCTGCTGTCTCGACCACAGACTCGGCGAAATTGCATTACGAGTAAAGATGCTCGTTACGCGCGGCAGGACGAAAAGACCCCGGGACCTTCACTATAGCTTGGTATTGGTGTTCGGTACGGTTTGTGTAGGATAGGTGGGAGACTGTGAAGCGGGCACGCCAGTGTTCGTGGAGTCGTCGTTGAAATACCACTCTGGTCGTATTGGGCTTCTAACCTCGGGCCATGATCTGGTTCAGGGACAGTGCCTGGTGGGTAGTTTAACTGGGGCGGTTGCCTCCCAAAATGTAACGGAGGCGCCCAAAGGTTCCCTCAGCCTGGTTGGCAATCAGGTGTCGAGTGCAAGTGCACAAGGGAGCTTGACTGTGAGAGTGACAGCTCGAGCAGGGACGAAAGTCGGGACTAGTGATCCGGCACCGGCAAGTGGAAGCGGTGTCGCTCAACGGATAAAAGGTACCCCGGGGATAACAGGCTGATCTTCCCCAAGAGTCCATATCGACGGGATGGTTTGGCACCTCGATGTCGGCTCGTCGCATCCTGGGGCTGGAGTAGGTCCCAAGGGTTGGGCTGTTCGCCCATTAAAGCGGCACGCGAGCTGGGTTTAGAACGTCGTGAGACAGTTCGGTCTCTATCCGCCGCGCGCGTCAGAAACTTGAGGAAGGCTGTCCCTAGTACGAGAGGACCGGGACGGACGAACCTCTGGTGTGCCAGTTGTTCCGCCAGGGGCATGGCTGGTTTGCTACGTTCGGAAGGGATAACCGCTGAAAGCATCTAAGCGGGAAGCCTGTTCCAAGATGAGGTTTCTTTCCACCTTCGAGTGGGTAAGGCCCCCTACAGATGATGGGGTTGATAGGCCAGAACTGGAAGTCCGGTAACGGGTGTAGGTGACTGGTACTAATAGGCCGAGGGCTTACCAAGACAAAGAATGTGCGTCCACTGTGTGGTATCTGAAACAACACACGATCA
>NZ_JADMLG010000037.1 GCF_015674855.1 Nocardia bovistercoris
AGTTGTTTGGCGAGGGTGTCGCCGATGGACTGTTGGATCAGTCTGCGCAGCGGACGCGCGCCGTAGACCGGGTCGTAGCCGCGTACCGCGAGCCAGAACCGCGCCGAGTCGCTGACGTCCAACTTCAGTCTGCGTTGGGAGAGCCGTTTCTGGAGTTGGTCGAGTTGGATGTCGACGATCGAGGCCAGCTGGTTCTCATCGAGCGCGCCGAACATGACCACGTCGTCGAGCCGGTTCAGGAATTCGGGTTTGAACGCCGAGCGCACGGCGTTCATCACGTACTCCTGGTCACCACCGGCCCCGAGGTTGGAGGTGAGGATGAGGATGGTGTTGCGGAAATCGACGGTGCGGCCCTGGCCGTCGGTGAGGCGCCCCTCGTCGAGGACCGCGAGCAGGATGTCGAACACGTCCGGGTGCGCCTTCTCGATCTCGTCGAACAGCACCACCGTGTACGGGCGCCGTCGCACCGCCTCGGTGAGCTGACCGCCCTGGTCGTAGCCGACGTATCCGGGTGGGGCGCCGACCAGTCGGGCCACCGCGTGTTTCTCGCTGTACTCGCTCATGTCGATGCGGACCATGGCGCGTTCGTCGTCGAACAGGAAGTCCGCCAACGCTTTGGCCAGTTCGGTCTTACCGACGCCGGTCGGGCCGACGAACAGGAACGAACCGGTGGGCCGGTTCGGGTCCGCGACCCCGGCGCGCGCCCGGCGCACCGCGTCCGACACCGCCGCGACGGCCTCGCGCTGACCGACCACGCGCTTGCCGAGTTCGTCCTCCATGCGCAACAGCTTCTGGGTCTCGCCCTCCATCAACCGCCCGACCGGGATGCCGGTCCACGCCGAGACCACCTCGGCGATATCGTCGGGGCCGACCTCCTCCTTGAGCATGACCGCGCCGTCCGACGCCGACTTGGACAACTTCTCGGCCTCGGCGAGCTGCTTCTCCAGCGCCGGGATCCGGCCGTAGCGCAGCTCGGCGGCCTTACCGAGGTCACCGTCGCGTTCCGCGCGTTCGGAGGCCCCGCGCAGAGCCTCCAACTCCTCCTTGCGCACCCGGATCTGGTCGATCGCGGACTTCTCGTTGCGCCACCTGGTGGTGAGCTGAGCGAGCTTCTCGCGATCATCGGCCAGTTCGTGGCGCAACTTCTCCAGTCGCTGCGCCGACGCCTCGTCGGTCTCCTTGCTCAAGGCGACCTCTTCGATCTCGAGCCTGCGCACCGCGCGTTCGACCTCGTCGATCTCCACCGGCCGCGAGTCGATCTCCATGCGCAGCCGCGAAGCCGACTCGTCCACCAGGTCGATGGCCTTGTCGGGAAGGAACCGCGAGGTGATGTAGCGATCCGACAGCGCCGCCGCCGCGACCAACGCGGAATCGGTGATGCGCACACCGTGATGGACCTCGTAGCGCTCCTTGATGCCACGCAGGATGCCCACGGTGTCGGCCACCGACGGCTCACCCACCAGCACCTGCTGGAAACGCCGCTCCAACGCCGCGTCCTTCTCCACGTACTTGCGGTACTCCTCCAGCGTGGTCGCCCCGACCAGCCGCAGTTCACCGCGCGCGAGCATCGGCTTGATCATGTTGCCCGCGTCCATCGCCGACTCACCGGTCGCGCCCGCGCCGACGATGGTGTGCAACTCGTCGATGAAGGTGATGATCTCCCCCGCGCTGGCCTTGATCTCCTCGAGCACGGCCTTCAACCGTTCCTCGAACTCGCCGCGATACTTCGCCCCCGCGACCATCGCGCCCAGATCCAGCGAGACCACGGACTTGCCGCGCAGCGATTCGGGCACGTCACCGGCGATAATGCGCTGCGCGAGCCCCTCCACGATGGCGGTCTTGCCGACACCGGGCTCCCCGATCAACACCGGATTGTTCTTCGTGCGCCTGCTCAGCACCTGCACCACCCGACGGATCTCGGTGTCACGCCCGATCACGGGATCGAGTTTGCCCTCGCGAGCCGCGGCGGTGAGATCGGTGGAGTACTTCTCCAACGCCTGATAGCTGCCTTCGGGATCCGGGCTGGTGACCCGCGCGCTGCCGCGCACCGTGGTGAACGCCTCGCGCAAAGCCTGCACGGTCGCGCCGTACTTGCCCAGCAGCATCGTCACATCGGAATCGCCGTCCGCGAGGCCGACGAGCACATGCTCGGTGGAAACGTATTCGTCGCCGAGCTCACCGGCAAGGCGCTGCGCGACGCCCATCGCCGCCAGCGCCTCGCGCCCGAGTTGCGGCGTGGTGGTGGCGCCGCTGGCACGCGGCAACCGGTCAACCATGTCCTGCGCTTCGCGGCGCACCGTGACCGGGTCGGTGCCGACAGCCTCGAGCAACGGACCCGCCACACCATCGGTCTGGTCCAGTAACGCGACCAGCAGATGCGCCGGACGCACCTCGGGATTACCCGCGACGGAAGCCGCCTGCACGGCGGA
>NZ_JADMLG010000038.1 GCF_015674855.1 Nocardia bovistercoris
CCTGACTTCGGACAGATGTTGATCTTGGGAGTGTTCGCGGCCGGGTGATCAGCGGGTTCGCTGTCGCCGGGGGCCTGAGTTTGCGCACTAACTCGATCTTCGTAGGGTGGGCCGGGTGGCCTACGTGCGGACGGTGAAGACCGCCTCGGGAGCGACCGCGGTGCAGATCGTGTGGTCCACGCGTCGCGGCGCCCGCGACATCGAGCACGTCGGCTCGGCCCACGATGATGCCGAGCTGGAAGCGTTGCGCGCGGCGGCGAACCAGCGCCTCGCCGCCGGCCAGGGCGAACTCGACCTCGGTGTCGCTGGTCCGGCCGGTGAGGGTGGCACGGCCGAAATCCCCTCGGGAACTTTGGAAATCACCAGTTCACGGGCCGCGCATCTGTGGGATGCGCTCGATGCCGCCTACCGGATGCTGGGGTTCGCGGGTGTCAGCGAGGATCAGGTGTTCCACGATCTGGTGTTGGCCAGGATCATCGAGCCGACCAGCAAAGCCGACTCCGCCCGCGTGCTCGCCGAGGCCGGTATCGACACAGTGTCGTACCGGACGGTGACCCGACGGCTACCCGACTACGCCAAAGACCAATTCCGTCAAGCACTTTCGGCTGCTTGTGCAGCGCATGCCGGGCTCGGTCCGGCGTCGCTGGTGCTCTACGACGTGTCCACGCTCTACTTCGAAACCGATACCGGCGACGGGTTCCGCGAGCCCGGCTTCTCCAAGGAGCGCCGCCTGGAGCCGCAGATCACGATCGGTCTGCTGACCGACGCGAACGGGTTCCCGCTGTCGGTGGCCGCGTTCGAGGGCAACAAGGCCGAGACCGCGACGATACTTCCCGTGATCGAGGCGTTCAAGCAAGCACACCGCCTCACCGATGTCACCGTGGTCGCCGATGCCGGCATGATCAGCGAAGCCAACCAGATCGCCATCGCCGCGGCTGGGCTGTCGTTCATTCTCGGTACCCGCATCCCCCGTGAACCCCAAACAGTCACCGAATGGCGAAACCGCAACCCCGGCAGAGAGATTCCCGACGGGCATGTGTTCACCCAACCCTGGGCGGCGACCGACCGGGAAAAGACTCGTGGGGTTCCCGACACCGTCATCTACTACCAGTACCGGGCCGACCGGGCACGGCGCACCCTGCGCGGGATCGACGAGCAGATCGCCAAAGCGCAGAAAGCGGTGGACGGGAAAGTGCCGGTGAAGAAGAACCGGTTCGTCAAACTGACCGGCGCCACCAAAACCGTGGACCGGACCCTGGAAGCCAAAACCCGGGCTCTTGCCGGACTGAAAGGCTACACCACGAACCTGACCAGCGAGAACGCCGAGTACGTGATCAGCGCCTACCACCATCTCTGGCGGATCGAGAAAGCGTTCCGCATGTCCAAACACGACCTACAGGCCAGACCCATCTACCACCACAAACGCGAATCCATCGACGCCCACCTGACCATCGTGTTCGCCGCGCTGGCCGTCTCGCACTGGATCGAGACCCGGACCGGATGGAGCATCAAGAAATTCGTGCAGACCGCCCGCCGCTACCGAACCGTTCAGATCCGCGCCGGCAACAAGACCCTCACCGCCGCCGACCCGCTACCGACCGACCTCGCCGAAGCACTCACCAAAATCCACGGATCCGCCGGGCCAAACCCGGCGGACTTGCACACTAACCTGTCCTAACTCGGG
>NZ_JADMLG010000039.1 GCF_015674855.1 Nocardia bovistercoris
TGAACCGTCCTGGATTGGTTGGAGACTCTCGTTTCAGCAAGGGAGACTGCATTCATGGGTGCACCACGGAAGTTCGACGAGGAGACCCGTGCTCGGGCGGTTCGGATGTATGAGGACCGGATCCGCGAGCACGGTGAGTCGATGGCCGCGGCGCGACGGCATGTGGGTGCGTTGCTGGATATCAAACCGGCGACGTTGCGCAACTGGGTCGAGAAGTCCGAACGACCGGCCGTCGATCGGGCGCCGGGGTCGGTGTCGGAGTCCGAGGAGTTGAAGGCGTTGCGTCGTGAGGTCGCCGAATTGCGAAGGGCCAACGATATTCTGCGTACCGCGAGCGCGTTTTTCGCGGCGGCGGAGGTCGACCGCCGACTGCGGTGATCGTCGACTACATCGACGCTCACAAGGACCGGTTCGGGGTCGACCCGATCGCCCGTGTGCTCACCGAGCACGGTGTCGCGATCGCCCCGTCCACCTACTACGCCGCACGCAAGCGCGGTATCAGCGCCGCGATCCTGGCCGACGCGTACACCGCGAACGCCTTGTTCGACCTGTGGAAGACCAACCGGGGTGTCTACGGCGTGCGGAAACTCTGGCTCGCCGCACGCCGAGCCGGCCATATCCTCGGGCGCGACCAGGTAGCGCGCCTGATGCGGCTGACCGGCATCGACGGCGTGGTGCGCGGGCGGCGCACCACGATCACCACCGAACGCGACCGCGACCGGCCCGCACGGCACCCGGATCTGATCGGACGAGCATGGTCGCGACCGACGCGTCCGGATCAGTGGTGGGTCGCCGATTTCACCTATTGCTGGACCCTTTCGGGGTTCTGCTACACCGCGTTCTGCGTCGACGTGTACTCGCGGCGGATTCTGGGGTGGCGGGTGATGACCTCGAAGTCGACCCCTTTGGTCTCCTCGGTGCTGGAGCAAGCGCTGTTCACGCGCCGAAGATCTGATTTCCGTTTCACCGCAACAGGTTTGGTTCATCACAGCGACGCCGGATCGCAATACACCTCGCTGGCCTTCACCGAGACACTGCGGGCGTCCGGCATCGCCGGATCGATAGGCAGTGTCGGCGATGCTCTCGATAACGCCCTGATGGAATCGGCGATCGGGCTCTACAAGACCGAGCTGATCGACCGGTCTCCGGCCTTCACCGGCCGCGCCGAACTCGAACGAGAAACCGCCGAATGGGTGCACTGGTACAACACCGAGCGCCTGCACTCGGCGATCGGGTACCTGCCACCAACCGAATACGAACACCTCTACCATCAACAGACCATCTCGACCGAGGCGGCCTGAATCCGAGTCTCTACCGGATCCAGGACGGTTCACC
>NZ_JADMLG010000004.1 GCF_015674855.1 Nocardia bovistercoris
GATGGGGTTGATAGGCCAGAACTGGAAGTCCGGTAACGGGTGTAGGTGACTGGTACTAATAGGCCGAGGGCTTACCAAGACAAAGAATGTGCGTCCACTGTGTGGTATCTGAAACAACACACGATCATCCCCCCGGCCGGGGGTGCACGGATCCGAGGATTCGTGTCGACCCGGTGTCGTGGTGGGGTGGTGGTTGGTTTCACAGTGTTACGGCGGCTATAGCGGTAGGGAAACGCCCGGTCCCATTCCGAACCCGGAAGCTAAGCCTGCCAGCGCCGATGGTACTGCACTCGACAGGGTGTGGGAGAGTAGGACACCGCCGGAACATCATTCGAGTGTGGCCCCCGACCTTCTGGTCGGGGGCCACACCCATTTCAAGACCATTTCCGCCTTCATGGCTATTCCGCCTTCAGGAGTAGTCGACTGTTCGCCCGAGCGATTCGGGACAGCGGGTGGTGAGGGCCTACACTCGACCGGGTGCGCCTAGTGATTGCTCGTTGCCAGGTCGACTATGTCGGTCGTCTGACCGCCCATCTTCCGATGGCCCGCAGGCTGTTGATGATCAAGGCCGATGGTTCGGTACTGGTGCATTCCGACGGCGGTTCGTACAAGCCGTTGAATTGGATGAGTCCGCCCTGTTGGCTCGAGGAGCGGCCCGATGAGGCGCCCGAGGGGGCGAAGGCGTTCTGGGTGGTCACCAACAAGGCCGCCGAGGAACTGCGCATCACCATCGAGGAGATCGAGCACGACTCCGCACACGATCTCGGCATCGATCCGGGATTGGTGAAAGACGGTGTCGAGGCGCACCTTCAGGAGTTGCTCGCCGAGCACGTGCAGACGTTGGGGCCGGGGTACACGCTGATCCGCCGCGAGTACATGACGGCGATCGGGCCGGTGGACCTGCTGTGCCGCGACGCCGACGGCGCCACGGTCGCCGTTGAGATCAAGCGGCGCGGCGAGATCGACGGCGTCGAACAGCTCACCCGCTACCTGGAGCTGCTCAATCGCGATCCGCTGCTCGCGCCCGTCGCTGGTGTCTTCGCCGCGCAGCAGATCAAGCCGCAAGCCCGCACCCTCGCCGAGGACCGCGGCATCCGTTGTCTCACTCTCGATTACGATGCCCTGCGCGGCACCGAGAGCAACGAGTTCCGTCTCTTCTGATAAACGAGCGATATTTCATGATCACGGTCGCCACCTGGAATGTGCTGCATCGCGTGCACGCCGAGAACTGGTACGAGGACGTCGCCACCCGGTGGCCCGACGAAGCCGAGCGTATCTCCGCGATCACGGCGCGGGTGGCGAAACTGCCCGCGCGGGTGATCGCCCTGCAGGAGGTCAGCGGAGACCAGTTGGCGGCCCTGCGTGATGCCCTGCCCGGCCGGGAGTTCCACGTTCTCCGTTACCCGCGCATTCCACGTCCGCGGCACCACCCGACCGTGCTCACCGACCGCACCGAGTATCTGGTGCTCGTCGTCGACGGGCAGGCGCGGGAGATCGCGGCCGAGTCCTTCGAGCGTGACGGCGGCAAGGGCGCGCTGGTGATCGGGACCGACGAGCTGACGGTGGTCGCCACCCATGTGACGGGTGATTCGCGGCGCTGGGAGCAGCTGGAGCGGCTGCGTGCGCTGGCCGCAGCGCAACCGGGTCCGGTGGTGCTGCTCGGTGATTTCAATATCGGTCGGGACAGCGTCGCCGAGCAGCTCGGCCCGGGGTTCGGCGTCTACGAGTTGTCGCAGGACGGTCCGCCGACGCGACCGAGGTCCTCGGGGACCAAGAGCCAGTTCATCGATCACGTGGTGGTGCGCGACGCCGTGGTGCGCGAGGCCGTCGTCGATTCCGCGGACGGGCTCTCCGACCACAACCCGGTGCGGGCGCGCCTCTCTCGTATCACCGCCTGAGCACGCCTCTACCCTTGACGGATGCCCCGTCGGAAACCGCGACCCCGCGACCGGAATTCTCGGTCGGGATCCACGCCGCTCGGTGATGTCTTCGGCCGTACCGAATCGGGACCCGACGACGAGAGCTATATCGTCCGAACGGTTCCCGGCAATCGCGCGGTCAAGATATATCGGTGCCCCGGCTGCGACCACGAAATCGCGCCGGGCGTCGCGCATATCGTGGCGTGGGCGTTCGACGGTGGCGGAGACGATCGCAGACATTGGCACAGCGGCTGCTGGAACGGTCGTAAAACGCGCCGGATCACGCGTCGCTGGTCCTGATTTCCGACGCCGACTTATGGTGCAGTTATTGTCCGGCAATCGCACTTCACGGTAGCTTTCGATTCGGCCGAGGAATGGTAACGAATTCGCAAAGGCGGCGCTCGAATCGGTGGACGGCTCCGAAAAACCAGGGAAGGCCGCCCCCGTGTCGGGAGCGGCCTTCGGATGAACTCGGAGCGGTGGAGCGTCGTCGCCTGATGCGTTCGGACGTCAGTTGGCGATTTCGGCGTTCTCACGCTCCTCTGCGTCGATGTCATCGTCGTCGTGGGCGACCTCGTGGATCGCCTTGGCGCGCGCGCCGGTGACCGACTTGGTGCCGCCGCCGATCGACTTGCGCTGGTCGGGAACACCGTCGAGCAGTTCGCTCTCCCGGTTGACGGCGGCGAGCATCGCGGGCACCGAGTCGAGCTGGCCGCGGATGCCGAGCAGCTGGGCGAGCACGCGCCCGCGCAGCACGCGCATTTCCTCGGCGAGTTCCTTGGCGTGCGCGATCTTGCGATCGGAGGTCTGGGTGGCCGAGGTGATGAGGCGGTTGGCCTCGTCGGTGGCGTCCTTGATGCGCTGCGCGGCCTCGGCGCGGCTGGTGGCTTCGAGCTCCTCCATCGCGCGGGTGAGCTTGGTGCGCCGCTCCGCCATGGTGGCCTCGAAGTCCTGCTGGGTGGCCTTGCGCTTGGCATCGGCTTCCTTGCCGAGGCGATCGGCCTCGGCCTGGGCGGCCTCGATGATCTTGGCGGACTCGGTACGCGCGTTCGCGAGGGTCTGCTCGAACTCGATCTCGAGCGCCTCGCGCTTCTCCTTCGTCTCCGCGAGCAGCGACTCGTACTTGCCGCGCATCTCGGTGGCCTGCTGTTCCGCGATGGAGACCATCTCGGCGGCCTCGGCCTGCGCGAGGGCGCGGACCTCGGACGCCTCGTCGGAGGCGAGGCGGAGCATGCGGGAGATGCGGTCGGACATGCCTTCCGCGGTGGTCGGCGGGACCGAGAGTCGGTCGACCTCCTTGCGGAGTTCGTCGATCTCGTCCCGCGCGTCCTCCAGTTGGCTCGCGAGGTTACGTGCTTGCGCGGCAGCGGCGTCGCGGTCGGTGGCGGTGACCCTCAGCTCCGCGTCGAAGCGGTCGAAGTAGTTGCGTACCTCGTCTTGCGCATAACCCTTGCGCACAACGGTGAAGGGCAGTGCAACGAAGCGATTGCGATCGGACTCAGGTGACGACATGGCACACAAACTACAGCCTATGACCAGATGATGGTGAGTCGACCGGGAATGTGATTCGCATCAGTTTTCCTGGTCCGATCTTGATACTAGTGCGTCGCGCTCGAGTTCGGCTCAACCAACTCGACCAGCACACCTCCAGCATCCTTGGGGTGAATGAAATTGATGCGGGAATCGGCGGTTCCGCGGCGCGGAGCCTCGTACAGCAAACGGATCCCGCGGTCGCGCAGGTATGTCGACACGGCCTCGATATCGGTGACCCGATAGGCGAGTTGTTGCAGTCCCGGCCCGCTGCGGTCGATGAACTTGGCGATCGTGGAATCGGCGTCCAGGGGTGCCAGCAACTGTACGGCAGTCGCGCCGTCCGGTGCACCGGGCAGTGAGAGCATGGCCTCGTGCACGCCCTGGCTTTCGTTGATCTCGCGGTGGGTTTCCACCATGCCGAGATGCTCGGCGTACCAGGCGATCGCGGTGTCGAGGTCGGGAACCGCGATGCCGACATGGTCCACGGCTACGACGTAGTCACCGGGAATGAATGCGGAAGTCTCTGTGGTGCTCACTACTCGACGGTAGCGCGCACCTCGGCGCGGGCCTACGGGGGCGGACAAGCTACCGTTGAGTACGAAACGCTCGACGTGGCAGGTCGGAGGTCCGTCCGACCGGCGAGCGGCGGCGTGGACCATGCGTGGACTATCGAATGTGAGGCTCGTCGTGACCACTACCGTGATCGTCTCCGGTGCGCGTACCCCGATCGGGCGGCTGCTCGGCGGGTTGAAGGGCTTCAGTGGCTCCGACCTGGGCGGATTCGCCATCGCCTCGGCGCTCGATAAGGGCGGGGTCGCGCCCGAGCAGGTCGACTACGTGATCATGGGCCAGGTGCTCACCGCGGGTGCGGGGCAGATCCCGGCCAGGCAGGCCGCGGTCGCGGGCGGCATCCCGATGGATGTGCCCGCTCTCACACTCAACAAGGTCTGTCTGTCCGGCATCAACGCCATCGCGCTCGCCGATCAGTTGATCCGCGCGGGCGAGTACGAGATCGTGGTCGCGGGCGGTCAGGAGTCGATGAGCCAGGCGCCGCACATGCTGGAGAAGAGTCGCGAGGGCTTCAAGTACGGCGACGTCACGTTGCGCGATCACATGGCCTTCGACGGTCTGCACGACATCTTCACCGATCAGGCCATGGGCGCGTTGACCGAGCAGCGCAACGGCTTGGAACCCGTGAGCCGCGCCGATCAGGACGCCTTCGCCGCCGCCTCCCATCAGCGCGCCGCCGCCGCGTGGAAGAACGGCGTCTTCGACGACGAGGTGGTGCCCGTCGCGGTGCCGCAGCGCAAGGGCGATCCGGTGTTGGTGAGCACCGACGAGGGCATCAGGGCCGACACCACCGCGGAATCGCTCGGCGCGCTGCGTCCCGCGTTCAGCAAGGACGGCACCATCACCGCGGGCAGCGCCTCGCAGATCTCCGACGGCGCGGCCGCCGTCGTGGTGATGAGCAAGGCCAAGGCCGAAGAGCTCGGACTGAGTTGGATCGCCGAGATCGGCGCCGCCGGTGTGGTGGCGGGCCCGGATTCCACCCTTCAGGACCAGCCCGCCAATGCCATCGCGAAGGCGTGCGCGCGCGAGGGGATCTCGCCCGCCGATCTGGATCTGGTGGAGATCAACGAGGCATTCGCCGCGGTCGGCATCGCGTCGACGCGCAAGCTCGGCATCGATCCGGCGAAGGTGAATGTCAACGGCGGCGCCATCGCCGTCGGTCATCCGCTCGGGATGTCGGGTGCGCGCATCGTGCTGCATCTGGCGTTGGAGTTGAAGCGGCGCGGCGGCGGTGTCGGCGCGGCGGCACTGTGCGGCGGCGGCGGTCAAGGTGACGCGCTGATCGTGCGGGTTCCGGCGTAGTTCTCCCCGTGCGGACAGCGTCGCCGAGGCATTCCGGCGACGCTGTCCGTTTCGTCCGTATGTGACCGGTTCAACTACGTGGTGTCGTAGTGGTGCGGCACAATGGTGGCCATGGGTTTCTATGATCTGCGCACCGTCGCGGGCAGGTTCCGAATCTTCGCGGTGCTCGAAGCGCTGTCCTGGCTCGGACTGCTGACCGGTATGGCGTTCAAGTACATCCCCGACCCGGGCAACGAGATCGGCGTGAAGATCTTCGGGCCCGTGCACGGCGGCATCTTCATCCTCTTCCTGCTCAGCGCGCTGCTGGCCGCGCGCGAACTGAACTGGGACTGGAAGACGACCGTGCTGGCGCTCGGGTCGAGCATTCCGCCGTTCTGCACCGTGGTCTTCGAGATCTGGGCGGCGCGCACCGGGAAGCTCGACACCGCGTCCGGCGATACCGCGGCGACCGCGTCCGGCGATACCGCGGCGACCGCGTCCGGCGATACCGCGGAAGCCGCTCGCGCTGCCTCGTGACAAACTGGAACCTGTGACTCGACCAGCCGCACGCCGTCCTTCACCCGCCGTCGCCGCAGCCATGTCCGGCGCCGTCGATCTGTCCGGTCTCAAACAGCCGCCCGCGGGCGCTCCCGGCGCCGACCACTCGGTGTCGGTCGCGGATTTCGAGACCAAGGTGCTGCGCCGCTCGATGCAGATTCCGGTCGTGGTGGTGCTGTACTCGCAACGCAGCCCCGGTAGCGTCGAACTGGTGCGCACCTTCGAGCGGCTGCACGCCGACGGCGGCGGCGCCTGGGAACTGGCCACCGTCGAGGCCGAGAATAATATGCAGATCGCCCAGGCGCTGCGGGTGCAGGGCATTCCAACGGTCGTCGCCATCGCGGGCGGTCAGCCGCTGGCCGATTTCGAAGGCGCCCAACCGGAACCGCAGGTGCGGCAGTGGCTGACGGCGGTCGTCGACGCGGTCGCGGGCAAGCTCGAAGGCGCCGCCGACAGCGCGGAGCCGCCCGAGGACCCCCGGTTCACCGCGGCCGAGGACGCGCTCGAACGCGGTGACATGGCCGGGGCCGAGGCCGCCTACGAGGCCATCCTCGCCGCCGAGCCCGGCAACGAGCAGGCCGCAGGCGCGCTCCGGCAGCTGCGGTTCCTGGCTCGCGCGCAGGGACTTTCGGAGTCGGTCGTCGCCGAGTCCGACGCCGACCTGTCCAATGTCGACCTCGCCCTGGACGCAGCGGATCTGGAACTGCTCAACCAGCAGCCGGAAGCCGCCTTCGACCGGCTCATCGCCACCGTGAAGAAGACCGCGGGCGACGACCGCACCAAGGCGCGCACGCGTCTGCTCGAACTGTTCGAGCTGTTCGATCCGGCGGAACCGTTCGTGGTGGCCGCCCGTCGCAAACTCGCCACCGCACTGTACTGAGCCGAGGTCCGGTCGTCCTCGGACGACCGGACCGATACGTCACGAGACGGGACCGGCCAGCCAGATCGCGCTGTTGGGCGCCAACGCCACGGTCGCCGACACCGGTCGCCCGTGCCACGGCGTCGACGAGGTGTGCACCGCGCCCATGTTCCCGACGCCGGAACCCCCGTAGTCGGCGGCATCGGTGTTGAGGATCTCGCTCCACTCGCCCGCCACCGGCAGTCCGACCCGGTACTCGCCGTGCGTCGACCCCGAGAAGTTGTGGACGCAGGCCACCACCGAGCCGTCGGTGCCGTAGCGCAGGAACGCCAGCACGTTGTTGTCGCGGTCGTCGGCCTCGATCCAGGAGTGACCGCCGGGCGTGGTGTCCTGACTCCACAGCGCCGGATGCGCGCGATAGACCCGGTTCATGGCGCGCACCGCGTCGGTGATGCCGCGGTGCAGCGGGTTGTCGAGTTCGGACCAGTCGAGTCCCCGATCGTGTGACCACTCGCGGAACTGGCCGAAATCCTGCCCCATGAACAACAATTGCTTGCCGGGATGGCCCCACATGTAGGCGAGCAGCGCGCGTACGCCCGCCGCCTTGGCGAAATCGTCGCCGGGCATGCGCGTCCACAGTGTGCCTTTGCCGTGCACCACTTCGTCGTGGCTGATCGGCAGCACGTAGTTCTCGCTCCACGCGTACACCAGCGAGAAGGTGATCTCGTTGTGGTGCCAGGCGCGGTGAATGGGATCGCGGCGCAGGAAGCCGAGCGTGTCGTGCATCCAGCCCATATTCCATTTCATGGAGAAACCGAGTCCGCCGACATCGGTGCCGCTGGTGACGCCGGGCCACGTGGTCGATTCCTCGGCAACGGTGACGACGCCGGGATGGTGGCGGTGCACGGTGTCGTTCAGGTCGCGCAGGAAGGCGACGGCTTCCAGATTCTCGCGGCCGCCGTGCACATTCGGTTCCCAGTCGCCCTCGCCGCGCGAATAGTCCAGGTACAGCATGGAAGCGACCGCGTCGACGCGGAGTCCGTCGATGTGGAATTCCTCGATCCAGTACCGCGCGTTCGCGATCAGGAAATTGCGGACCTCGCGCCTGCCGAAATCGAAGATGTAGGTGCCCCAGTCCAGTTGCTCGCCGCGCCGCGGATCGGGGTGTTCGTAGAGCGGGGTGCCGTCGAAACGCGCCAGCGCCCATTCGTCGCGCGGGAAATGCGCGGGCACCCAGTCCAGCAGGACGCCGATGCCAGCGGCGTGCATGTGGTCGACGAAGGCGCGGAAATCGTCCGGGGAGCCGAAACGGGCGGTCGGCGCGAAATACGAGGTGACCTGGTAGCCCCACGAACCGCCGAAGGGATGTTCGGCCACCGGCAGCAGTTCGATGTGGGTGTAGCCCGCGTCGGTGACGTAATCGGCGAGCTGATCGGCCAATTCGCGATAGCACAGTCCCGGCCGCCACGAGCCGAGGTGCACCTCGTACACGCTCATCGGCGCGCGGGTGGGGTCGATGCTCTCCCGGCGTTCGATCCACTCGCGATCCCGCCAGCGGTGGGTGCTCTCGGCGACCACCGACGCGGTCGCGGGCGGCACCTCGGTGGCGAAGGCGAGCGGGTCGGCGTGGTCGACAGTGCGGCCGTCGGCGCCGTGCACCCGGTATTTGTATTTCGCGCCGACACCGATGTCGGGGACGAACACCTCCCAGATCCCGGACGAGCCGAGCGCGCGCATGGGCGCGGAATTACCGCTCCAGCCGTCGAAGTCGCCGATCACGCTGACCCCGCGGGCATTGGGCGCCCACACCGCGAACGAGACGCCCGCCACCTCGCCGTCGAGGGTGGTGTAGCGCCTCGGGTGCGCGCCGAGCACATCCCACAGACGTTCGTGGCGGCCCTCGCCGATCAGGTGTAGGTCGAGGTCGCCGACCGTGGGCAGGAAACGGTAACCGTCCGCGGCGATGATGCGCTGACCTCCCGGATATGTGGTGACCACCCGATAGTCCATGAGTTCCGGATAGGGGACCGCCGCGGCGAATACGCCGTGGCCCACCGAGTCGAGCGGGTGGTCGACGCCGCCGACCCGGATCGACACCGTCTCGGCGTGCGGGCGCAGCACCCGAACCACCGTGCCGTCGGGGTGCGGGTGCGCGCCGAGGACCGTGTGCGGATCGGCGTGGGTGCCCGCCGCCAGCAGCATGAGGTCGCGGCGATCGATGGTGACCGCCGCGCTCACGTGAACGACTTCCGGTACGCCAGTTCGGTGCGCGCCCGCTGTGGCACCGCGGGTAGCGCCAGGATGTGCGCGACGGCGCGGCTGGGTTCCAGGCGCACGTAGTTCGTCTGGGCCCAGTGGTATTCCTCCCCGCTCACCTCGTCGACCACCACCGGATGGTCGTGCCATTCCCGGCCGATCGCGGGCAGGTCGATCGAGACGAGACCCTGCTCGGCGCCGAACGGATTCAGGTTGACCACCACCAGCACCGCGTCGCCGCTGATCGGGTCGAATTTGGAATAGGCGATGATCGCGTCGTTGTCGACGTGATGGAAATGCAGGCAGCGCAACTGTTGCAGCGCCGGATGGTTGCGCCGGATCTCGTTGAGCCTGGTCAGCCACGGTTCCAGGGATTCGCCTTTGGCATTCGCCTCGGCGAAGGGACGCGGGCGCAGTTCGTACTTCTCCGAATCGAGGTATTCCTCGCTGCCCGGCCGGACCGATTGATGTTCGAAGAGCTCGAATCCGGAGTACACGCCCCAGGTCGGGGACAGGGTCGCCGCGAGCACCGCGCGGACGGCGAACATGCCCGGACCGCCGTGCTGCAGGCTTTCGTGCAGGATATCCGGGGTGTTGACGAACAGATTCGGCCTCGCTTCATCGGCCTTCGCGGCCAACTCGTTGCCGAATTCGGTCAGCTCCCATTTGGCGACCCGCCAAGTGAAATAGGTGTAGGACTGACTGAATCCGCGCCGCGCCAGCCCGTACAGCCGCGCCGGGCGGGTGAACGCCTCGGACAGGAACAGCACATCGGGATCGGTGCGGCGCACGGCCGCGATCAGCCACTCCCAGAAGTCGGCGGGTTTGGTGTGCGGATTGTCGACCCGGAAGATCTTCACTCCCAACCCGATCCAATGCCTGACCACGCGCAACACCTCGGCGTACAGGCCGTCCGGGTCGTTGTCGAAATTGACCGGGTAGATGTCCTGATACTTCTTCGGGGGATTCTCCGCGTAGGCGATGGTGCCGTCGGGCAGCGTGGTGAACCATTCCGGATGCGCGCGCACCCACGGATGATCGGGTGCGCACTGCAACGCCAGATCGAGCGCCACTTCCATACCTGCGCGTTGTGCGGCGGCGACGAAATCCACGAAATCCGCTTCGGTGCCGAGGGCGGGGTGAATGGCGTCGTGGCCGCCCTCGGCGGAACCGATGGCCCACGGGGAACCCACGTCACCTGGTTCGGCGGTCAGCGAATTGTTGCGTCCCTTGCGGTTCACCGCGCCGATCGGGTGGATCGGCGGCAGATAAACCACGTCGAAACCCATGGCGGCGATGCGCGCCAGATCCTTGGTGGCGGTGGCGAAGGTGCCGTGGATCGGCGCGCCGTCGGCGTCGCGGCCGCCGGTGGAGCGGGGGAAGAATTCGTACCAGGAGCTGTAGAGGGCGCGGCGGCGCTCCACGTACACCGAATGCTGCGGTCCACGGGTGACCAGATCGCGCAGCGGGGTCGCCCGCAGGATCTCGGCCACCTCCTCGGTGAACGCGGGTGCGACGCGGGCGGGTAGCTGCTCGTCGCCGCGCAGGGCCGCGGCCACCGCGCGCAATCGCTCGAACTGCTTCTTCGGCACCGCCTGCGCGGCGCGTTCGAACAGGCGCGCGCCCGATTCCAGGTCGTTGGCCAGATCGGCGGCGCTCTGCCCGACGGCGAGTTTGGCCTCGACCGCGTGCCGCCAGGTGGCGATCGGATCGCTCCACCCCTCGACGCGGAAGGTCCACGTGCCTGCCGTGTGCGGGGTGAAGACAGCGTTGAACACGTCGGGTTCGGCGTCGGGCGCCATCGGGATCCGGGTGATGCGCGACGCGCCGGGCGCGCGCACCGCGAGGGTGGCCGCGACGGCGTCGTGTCCTTCGCGCCACACCACCGCGCGCACCGGGAACACCTCGCCGATCGCGGCCTTGGCCGGGTAGTGCCCCGGTCCGGTCGACGGGGCGGTGTCGTCGATGGCGATGCGGCCGGTCACGGGGACCAACCTACCGGCACCGCGACGCGGCGAGGTGATCGACAGTCCGACCACGCTCGCTCGCCGCTCAGTGCGCATCGGTCGCGCGGTCGATGCCGAGGGTCCGCCCGACGGATCCGTGCCGCGCGGGCGCGGCCGACCCGTGTTCGGAACATAAAAGGAACAGGGTCGTAACAGGACCGGCTAGAGCCGCGAGCAGCAGGTAGAGCAGGGAATATTCGGGGAGAAGGTCGAACCGGAGCGGCATCAGCAGATGCTGTCACGGGTGCGGGACTTCGGCCACTCGATGGCGTCGAAGTGACCTGCGTCGCCCGCGGCGATAGCCGGGCCGGAATTCGGTATGGTTCGCCGGGTGAAGGCCCTCCGTCGTTTCACCGTCCGCGCCCATCTGCCCGAGCGACTCGCGGCCCTGGGTGAGCTCTCCACGAATCTGCGCTGGTCATGGCATTGGCCGACGCAGGATCTGTTCCGCGATCTCGACACGGGATTGTGGCGCGAGGTCGGGCACGATCCGGTGCGGATGCTGGGCGAGGTGCCCGCGAGCCGGTTGGACGAGCTCGCCGCCGACGCCGACTACGTGCGCCGGGTCGACGCGGCCGCCGCCGACCTGCGCGCCTATCTCGACGCGCCGGGATGGTTCCAGCGGGCCGAGCCCGGCGTCGGCGGTATCGCCTACTTCTCGATGGAGTTCGGCGTCACCGAAGTGCTGCCGAACTATTCGGGCGGACTCGGGATTCTCGCAGGCGACCATCTCAAGGCCGCCTCGGATCTCGGGCTGCCGCTCATCGCCGTCGGATTGCTGTACCGGTCCGGGTATTTCCGGCAGTCGCTGTCCGCGGACGGGTGGCAGCTCGAGCACTATCCGGCGCTCGACCCGCAAGGGTTGCCGCTGCGGCTGCTCACCGTCGACGGGTCGCCGGTGCTGGTGCACGTCGCGATGCCCGATCAGCGGGTGTTGCGTGCCAGGGTGTGGATCGCACAGGTCGGGCGGGTGCCGTTGCTGCTGCTGGATTCCGATATCGCGGAGAACGATCCGGAACTGCGCGCGGTCACCGACCGGCTCTACGGCGGCGACCAGGACCATCGCATCAAACAGGAGATCCTCGCCGGTGTCGGCGGCGTCCGTGCGGTGCGCGCCTACACCGCGGCCGAGGGGCTGCCCGACCCCGACGTGTTCCATATGAACGAGGGTCACGCGGGTTTCCTCGGCGTCGAACGGATTCGCGAATACATCGCGGCGGGAGCGGATTTCGAGACCGGTCTGGCCGCCGTGCGCGCGGGCACCGTGTTCACCACGCATACGCCGGTGCCCGCGGGCATCGACCGCTTCCCGATGCCGCTGGTGCGCCGCTACTTCGGCGGCGCCAATGGTGAATCGGAATCAACTCTGCTGCAAGGGCTTTCGGTGGATCGCATACTCGCGCTCGGTCGCGAGGCCGATCCGGCGGTCTTCAATATGGCACATATGGGTCTGCGACTGGCGCAGCGCGCCAACGGTGTATCCCGCCTGCACGGTGAGGTGAGCCGGTCGATGTTCGCGCCGCTGTGGTCGGGGTTCGACGCCGCCGAGGTGCCGATCGGGTCGGTCACCAACGGGGTGCACGCCCCCACCTGGGCGGCGCGCGAATGGATCGACAAGGCGCGCGAGCACATCGGCGCCGAACTGGTCGAGGAGGCGCGCGGCTGGGAGAAACTGCGTGACGTGCCGCTCGGCGAGCTGTGGTCCACCCGCAACACCTTGCGCGCGGGCCTGGTCGCCGAAGTTCGCCGTCGGGTGCGCGCGTCCTGGCAGGAACGCGGCGCGGCCGAAGCCGAACTCGGCTGGGTCGACGAGGTTTTCGACCCCACCGTGCTGACCGTCGGATTCGCGCGGCGGGTGCCCACCTACAAGCGCCTCACGCTCATGCTGCGCGACCCGGAACGTCTGCGCTCCCTGCTGCTCGACCCGCTACGCCCGATGCAATTGGTGGTAGCGGGTAAGAGCCACCCGGCCGACGACGGCGGCAAATCGCTCATCCAGCAGGTGGTCCGATTCGCCGACGATTCCGAGGTCCGCCACCGCATCGTCTTCCTGCCCGACTACGACATGTCGATGGCGCGGTACCTGTACTGGGGATGCGATGTGTGGCTGAACAATCCGCTGCGCCCCCTCGAAGCCTGCGGCACCTCCGGTATGAAATCCGCGCTGAACGGCGGACTGAACCTCTCCATCCGCGACGGCTGGTGGGACGAGATGTACGACGGCGAGAACGGATGGTCGATCCCGACCGCCGACGGCGTCTCCGACGAACACCGCCGCGACGACCTCGAGGCCGCGGCACTGTACGAGCTGTTCGAACGCACCGTCGCCCCGCGCTTCTACGATCGCGATGCCGCTGGAATGCCGGTGCGCTGGGTCGAGATGGTGCGCCACACCCTGCAGACCCTCGGCCCGAAGGTGCTCGCCTCCCGCATGGTGCGCGACTACGCGCTGCAGTACTACGCGCCCGCCGCGGCGGCCTATCGGAAGGTGGTCGCGGACGAATTCGCCGGTGCGCGTGCGGTCGCCGAATACCGGCGGCGGGTGGAATCGGCGTGGTCCTCGGTGCAGGTGCTGCAAGTCGACAGCGCCGGTCTGCCCGATACTCCCGTCATCGGAGCCGAACTGTCACTGACGGCACGGATCGACCTCGGCGGGTTGAGCGTGTCCGACGTCGCGGTGCAAGCCGTACTCGGACGCGTCTCCACCGCCGACGAGCTGTCCGACACCACCGTGGTGCCCATGAATCACACCGGAACCGAATCCGGTGCGGAGATGTTCGAGGTGCGCACCCCGGTGCCGCTGTCGGGCGCGGTCGGATACACGGTGCGGGTACTACCGCACAACGAACTGCTCGACACCGACGCCGAACTCGGGTTGGTGGTCGCGCCGAGCGCCTGATCCGCGGTGAATCCCGCGGTCCTCGGCGATCAGGGCGCACTGGGCGGGCTGGTTCACCGTCGCGCTGTTCCGCTCCCCGATCTTCGCCACCATCGCCGCATCCCCTGAGGTGACCGCTCCCGTCCTCATCGTCGTCGGCATACTCATGTCCCGCGCCCTGGGCGAAATAGACTGGAACCACTTCGAATACTTCATCCCCTCGCCATGTCCTGCTCTTCTACCCGGTGGTCATGGTGGCAAAGGGGCGTGCCTGACAGGTACATCCGGCCATGTGGGGCCTCACGGTCGTATTCCTGTGCTACTTCTTATTTCTCGCCGAGTAGGCGCTGACCGGTAGGACGCGGGGGCGCGCATGGGGCTACCGGTCGGTTAGGCTGGGTTGCGTTCCAATGGGAACCGATGGGGGATCCGGTGCGTCCAAGTCTTGTGACGGGTTACCTCGCGAACAGGAGAGGGGCAGACGGCCGTGGTGGTGTCGAGGAGGCGTGCTTCGATGGCCGCGCTCGTGGTGGGTATCGCGACCGTCGGGGTGGTGGCGGGGTGCGGCACCACCGTCGATGGTGCCGCACAAACGGCGGGTCCGACGGTGCCGAGGGGGGATCGGAACGTGGTATGGAATCCGTGTACGCAGCTCTCGGACGCGGCGTTGCGCGCGACGCGGGTCGACCCTGCTACGAGATCCGTAGTCAGTGACGCGCCGACCGGCGCGACCTCCGCCCGGCTCTGCAACTGGACCTCCACCGAAGGGCCGTATCTGGTCGGTGTGGCCGCGACCGTCTATACACAGGACGAGGCGCGCCAGAACACCAACCTGACTGTGGTGCGAGAGGCGCGGATCGGGCCGAGGCCCGGTTTCGTTCACTACGATCCGTCCGATGACACCAAGATCTTGTGCTACGTGAACATCCCTTCTCCTGAGGGTTCGTATGAGATCTCGGTTGGTTGGCGCACCAGCGAACGCGCCAAAATGAAAGAAGCTCCGCCCTGTGGCTTGGCGGTTGTTCATGCCGAGGATCTCGAACCGTATCTCCCGAAGTAAGTCGCATGGAGTCGGTCGTTCCAGGTCCGAAGAGGGTCGCTGATCTGCCCGGCCGGTCGGCGTTGATTGTCGCTAGGGAGGGAAATACCGGGTGAGCGAGCAGATGCAGAGTCTTGTCGCGCAGTGGCGCAACCTGAACACTCAGGCCGAATCTGGAGATCTGAGGTTGGACCCCGCGGTCGGAAATGCGTTGAAAGCGCAGGCCGAACAGATGAAAACCAAACTGGATGACATGCTGGTTGCAGCGAGGCAGTTGGGTGCGCTGAGTGGATTCGGCGCCCTGCAAACCGCTACAACGATGCAGCAGAAGTTCGAGAACAAGGCTGTCGCCGGTGACGGTTCCGCAGTGCAACGGCTGCTCCAGAGTGTCGAAGTGCTGACCTTGATGGCCGAGACCTATGAGAAGGCTGTTCGTACGATCGAGGATACTGATCAGGCGAATTCGCAGAAGCTGGCCAACGTTGAATTGGGGGGCAAGTAGCGATGGTGTCTTTCATGCAATGGTCGAATATTCTTATGACACCGACGAACATATCGTCTGCGATTGCTGAGTCGCGCAGAGCCGCCGACGAAAACAGCAATACCGATAAGCAGGTCGAGGAGCAGCAGGACCAGATCTGGAGTAATGACCGCCGTATACTCAGTGGTGAGTTCGACAGCCTGGTGTCGGAATCCGGCGCGGGTATGGATCCGAGGGCGATAACCGCCGACGACGATTTCGACACCATGACGCATCAGCAGATATACGATGCGCTGTCCGGCGTCGACTCCAATATGGTCAACTTCGCGGCGAATGGTTGGCGAGATCTCGCGGCGAAGTCGCGTGCTGCGGTGAACGAATTCTCGACCGGTGTGGAGCAATCCATCAGCGAAAACTGGAATGGTCAGTCGGGCTCGAAGGCGATAGAGGCGACGCGCGCTTTCGCGACTTCGTTCACGAGTCTCGCTGCGGGATTCCAACTCGTGGGCCACGGGCTCGACATGATGGAAGGGTATCTGGCGCAAGCCAAGGCATCGGTCGGGAAACCGGATAATTACACGTTCGGCGACAAGGTCATTGATGCCTTGCCGTTGCAGAACCTTGTAAAAGGGCCGACTTATCGTGCGCAAGAGGCGGAGGGGGACGCCAAGCGCGTGATGAACGATTACTACAAGCCGAAAGTGCGCGAAGTAGACGGGCAGACTCCGACGTTCGCGGAGCCGAAGAGTCAGACGAGCGATGATGCGGGGTCGAATCCGAAGGTGCCCGGTGGTAGTGGGGATCCTTCGAAGTCCGGGTCGCCTACCAATCCGCAGTCGGCCAATCCTTCGGGGAGTTCTCCGCAGTCGTCGGATCCTAAGGGGGAGGATCCGACGTCGAAGTCGTCGGAGAGTAGCAATCCGAAGTCGTCGAATCCGCAGAATACGGATACGAATCCGAGTTCGGCGGGTACCGGGTCGCCTACGACTCCGCAGTCGGCGTCGCCTACCTCGCCCAGTACTCCGACGAGTCCGAGTACGCCGGGGTCGGGTGTGCCGTCGTCTGGGTCGCCCGGTTTGGGGGGTTCGGGTGTGCCGGGGTCTTCGGGGACGTCACCGGGGGCGGGGAAGAGTGTCGCCGGGAGCGGAGGGGGGACGAATTCGGGGGCTGCGGGAAAGGGGTCGTCGTCGGGGCGGTCGGGGACCAGTGGGCGGTCGGGTACGCCGGGGATGGGTGGGATGGGGGGTGGGCGTGGGAAGGGTGATGATGACGATGAGCATTCGACGCCGGATTATCTTGTGTACGACCGGGGGGATGAACTGCTCGGGACGCAGCCGCCCGCGTTGCCGCCGGGGGGTGTGATCGGTGGATGACGCGGTCGGCGACGGCTGTGGATGAGAGACGGAGTGTGGTGGGCGGGCGCGCATGAGTGATTTTCGGTGGCATGTCAGCGGATTGATGTTCCAGATCGCGGTGGAGGGGTTCGGGCGGGATCGGTTGCCTTATCCGATTCGGTATATCGCCGATGATCAGGGGGTGGAGACCGCGGAGGATTATCAGCGGTTGCGGGATCGGACCGTGCGGGAGCTGGCGGGGTTCGCGAATCGGGAGCTGTTCGACGCGTTGACGGTGCTGTTGGAGCCGAGGGTGCGGGTGGAGGTGCACGGGTTCTTCGGGCGCGATTTCGGCAAAGTCGTGCGGGTGCACGCCGGTATCGTCGGGCAGTCGGCGACGGTGGCGGTGCAGCTTCCCGGGCCGACGCAGGCGTACGGGCGTGATGTGATCCTGACGAGGACGACGGGCCGGGAGGCGGCGGCGCGGATCGTCGCGGCGCTGCCGGGGTGTGCGGCCGGTCGGATCGAACCGGTCACGGGTCGGCGTTCGGATATGGATCGGGCCGCCTACAGCCGCGATCCGTATTTGGAGGAGATCGACCGGATCGTGCGCAGGCCCCGTTCGGGACTCGGGGAGATCAATGTGTTCCGCGGTGGCGCCATCGACAGCAGGCCAACCGGTGACGGGCGTGGCTTCCATTGGATGGATTACCTGCCGGTGGACGGCCGCTATCTGTTGCACAACCACGACAGCGACGAGTTCACGTTGACGCCCGCGTCGAACGAGGACATCACGCGCAGACTGTACGAACTCATCGAAACCACCCACCGCGAGACGGCCGGTGTCCGAGCCCGGTAGTCGGCCTGAACGCGTGCGGATCGGACCGGTACGTGGCGCGGTCCCCGATCAGTCCGTGCCGGGAGCGTGCAGGACGAGCATCGTGTTGGCGCCGTGGTGGAATTCGTAGTCGACTTCGCGGATCTCGGTGCGAATTCCCTTGTCGTGCAATTCGGTGCGCAGGCCCGCGATCAACTCGTGCCGCGGTCGGCCGATGTGGTCGAGGAGGGGATAGAGCCGGGTTTGGGCGCGGGATACGCGGGACAGTTCCACCAGTGCCATGAGGTGGAATTCCGCGTCGAGTCGGTCGGCGTAGGAGAACAGCAGGTGGGAGCTGAGGACCAGGTCGAAAGTGTTGTCGGGGAAGGGGAGTGAGGGCAGGGCGGCGGGGATGTAGCGGTGGGGGTTGGCGGTGACGTCTTCGCCGAATCGGGTGGCCGCGATTCTTCGTAGTCGGTGGTGTTCGTCGGGGGAGCCGTACCAGTCCCACCGGTATCGGTCGGAATGTGTTCTCGCCCACGTATTCGCGCGATCGGATTCGACGCGCGCGAGTGTGCGGAGTTCGGCGGGGGTGCGGTGGTAGATGGGGTCGACGGCGGTGACATGTGCTCCGAGTTCACTGGCTTCGGCGGTGAAACTCGCTGCGCCGCCCGGGCAGTCGAGAATGCTGCGGTCTCGCAGATCGGTGTCGGTGAGCGCGAAGATAGCGCGATACTCCGCCGAAGATCTTGCGCTGATCAGGAATTCGCCGAGTACGTCGGTATCGGTCGGGTGCGTCATCCGCACACGTTCTCACGAGTCGCCCGACTGCGAAAGTCGATGTGCGAGAGCCGATGCGCGAAGGGCTCCGGCGCGGGACCGGGACTCGGTGCGGGGAATGCGGGTGCGGCCGGTGTGGGAATTGGGTTGACACCGGCCGCGCCCTGAAAAGCAATCTACTTCCATCTGGAATTGAATCCAGCATTTGTGAGCGGTGTCACAATTAGTTGGAGACCAGGCGGCGCAATGCTTTTGTGACGACTTCGGGATCGGCGGTTTCCCAGTACGGAGGCAAGGAGGCCCGCAGGTATCCGCCGTATCGTGCGGTGGCGAGCCGGGAATCGAGGATCGCCACGACGCCGCGATCGTCCACGCTGCGCAGCAGCCTTCCGGTGCCCTGCGCGAGCAGGAGCGCGGCGTGATTGGCCGCCACCGTGAGGAATCCGTTGCCGCCGCGCGATTCCACCGCGCGCTGCCGCGCGGCGAGCAGCGGATCGTCGGGGCGCGGGAACGGAATGCGGTCGAGGATCACCAGACTCAGCGACGGGCCGGGGACGTCGACGCCCTGCCACAGCGACAGGGTGCCGAACAGCGACGTCGCCGGATCCTCGGCGAATTTGCGCACCAGGGCGTTCGTCGCGTCGTCGCCCTGGCACAGGATGGGGGTCTTCAGGCGGTCGCGCAGTGCCTCGGTGGCCGCCTTGGCGGCGCGCATCGAGGAGAACAGGCCGAGGGTGCGCCCGCCCGCCGCCTCGATGAGCCGTTCGATCTCGTCGAGGTAGGCGGGAGCGAGGCCGTCGCGGCCCGGCGCGGGCAGGTGTTTGGCGACGTAGAGGATGCCCGATTTGGCGTGGTCGAACGGCGATCCGACATCCAGCGAACTCCACCGGATGGTTTCGGCGTCGGCGGGGGCCTGGGATCCGTTGGCGGTGCCGGTGTCGGGGCGGTTCGGCGTCTGCGCGGGCAGTCCCCAGGTGATCGCGAGACCGTCGAAGGAGCCGCCGATCTGGAGGGTGGCCGAGGTGAGCACCACCGTGGACGCGCCGAACAGGCGATTGCGCAGCAGACCGCCGACCGAGAGCGGGGCCATCCGCAGGGTTTTGCGCGCGACTCCGCGAATCTCCTCGGCGGACAACCAGATGACGTCGCGGCGGGTGGCCGGATCGGATTCTTCGAAGGCGGTGAGCACCCGCACCGCGGTGTCGTGCACCTCGTCCACGGCGGCCAGCGCCATGGTGCGGGCGGCGGCGCCCTCGGGATCGCCCTGGGCGTTGGTGCTGCCCGGCGGATTCAGTGCGGTGCGGGTGTTCCAGGCCGCGTCGCGGACCAGCGCGAGCACCGGCGCGACGCCGTCGGGCATGCTGTCCCAGCGGGTGGCGGGCAGATTGTCGAGGACTTCGTGCCAAGCCTCGGCGGCGCCATCGAGGCGGTCGAGTTCCTGTTCGTCGACGAGTTTGGCGCAGCGGCGCGCGGCCGCGCTGATGGCGGTTGGCGCGAGTTCCGCGGTGGCGACGCCGGTGACGCGGTCGACCAGTTCGTGTGCCTCGTCGATGACGACCACATCGTGTTCGGGCAGCACCTGCACGCCGCTGATGGCGTCGATGGCGAGCAGTGCGTGATTGGTGACAACGATGTCGGCCTGCGCGGATTCGGTGCGCGCCCGCTCGGCGAAGCAGTCCTGCCCGAACTGGCAGCGCGACTTGCCGAGGCATTCCCGCGAGGACACGCTGACCTGGCGCCAGGCCCGGTCGGTGACCCCTGGCGCGAGTTCATCACGGTCGCCGGTTTCGGTGTCGGAAGCCCATTCGTTGAGCCGCTGCACTTCGCGGCCGAGTCGGGAGATGGCGAACGCGTCGAACAGTTCGGCTTCGGCCGGTTCGTCCGGAATGGCGCTGTTGATCTTGTTCAGGCACAGATAGTTGTTGCGGCCCTTGAGGATCGCGAACTTCGCCGCACGGCCCAGCGGTGCGCGCAGTGCCTCGGCAAGGCGTGGCAAGTCGCGATCGACGAGTTGGCGCTGCAGGGCGATGGTGGCGGTGGACACCACTACCGTGCGACCCGTGCGTACCGCGTGCCGCACGCTCGGCACGAGGTAGGCCAGCGACTTCCCGGTGCCGGTGCCCGCCTGCACCGCGAGGTGTTCCTTGGTGTCGATGGCGTGGTCGACCGCGGCCGCCATGGTGATCTGCCCGGTGCGCTCCTTGCCGCCGAGCGCGGTGACGGCGGTGGACAACAGCTCATGGGCAGACGGCAGTTCGGGCACGTGAGCAGCCTACTGCGCGGCACCGACACACTTCTCGCGGCGAGCTAGCCGTTGCGTGCCCGACAGCGTCACGCCCGCCGTGTGCGCCGGCTGGTTACGGGAGGAGCCGGCTGTGCGTGCCCGGCGACGTCGCGGCGGCCGTGTGCGCTGGCTGGTTGTGGGAGGAGCTGGCTGTGCGTGCCCGGCGGCGTCCCGACGGCCGCGTGCGCCGGCTGGATACGGGAGGAGCTAGCCGTGCGTGCCGGACAGCGTCACGCCCGCCTTGCGGAGTAGGTCGAGTGCGGCGGCGGTGCTGTCGGGGGCGACGCCGGCGGTGAGGTCGAGCAGCACGGTGGTGTCGAATCCGGCGGCGGACGCGTCGAGCGCGGTGGCGCGCACGCAGTGGTCGGTGGCGATCCCGACCACGTCGACGGCGGCGATGTCGTGCGCGCGCAGCCAGTCGGCAAGGCCGGTGCCGTCGTCGGTGGCGCCTTCGAATCCCGAATAGGCGGCGCTGTATTCGCCTTTGGAGAAGATCGCGGTGACCGGGGTGAGATCCAGGTTCGGATGGAAGAGCGCACCGTCGGTGCCGACGCGGCAGTGCGGCGGCCAGCTGTCGACGTAGTCGGGAGTGTCGGAGAAGTGCGCGCCGGGATCGATGTGGTGGTCGCGGGTGGCGACCACGGCCGCGTATCGCGCGTCGGCGAGGTAGGCGCTGATACTCGCCGCCACCGCCGCGCCGCCCGCGACGGCCAGCGATCCGCCCTCGCAGAAATCGTTCTGTACATCGACCACGATCAACGCCCGGTTCATGCGGCTCGACCTTTCGCCCGGATCCGGACCCCGCGGACGTAAACGCCGGACGGTCCCTTCGGTGATAACCCTATGCCGCCGCGATCGCGGGCGTGGAACGGAGGAAATCGATGAGCAACAGCGTCTTCAGGCTCGGACTGGCCGTATTGATCGGCTTCGGCGTCTACGCGGGGGTGGGCCTGCTGCTCGGCGGCAGGCCCGACACCGCGGGGGAATGGCTTTCGGCGGGCATCAAGAGCCTGTGGGTGATCGCACTCGCCGCGGGCACCGTGGAATGGCTGAATCGGCGCAAACGGTCGAAGGCGGCCCAGGAGACGTCGGAACGATGACGATGACGACCGGCCGCGTCGCCGCCGGATTCGCGCTCTACTGGGCGGCTTTCGCGGTGCTGTCGCTGTCGATCGTGTACTTCGGCACGGGCGCGATATTCGTCGCGTCCGTGCTCGCGGTCCTCGGCGCGTTCAGCTCGCGAAGGTGGTCGGGATCGCGGGTTCGCCCGCGGACAGTTTCAGCCCCTCCCACGGCAGGCTCACCAATCCGTGCGCGACCAGGTCGCGGCCGCTCGCCAGACTCGGCGCGTCATCGATGACCGCCCCCGCCCGCACCAGCGGGATCAGCAGTTCGCGCGCCTCGAACACACCCGCGTCGGGCGCCGGACCAGCCGCGGGGTAGACGATCTCCTCGACGATCGTGCCGGTGTCGCGCGCGAGCCGAACGGCCTTCTTGGTGCCGCCCCTTGATTCCTTGTGACTGCTGCGCTTGGCGACCGGTATGCCGTCGACCTCGACCAGCTTGTAGACCATGCCCGCGGTCGGCGCGCCGGACCCGATGACCAGCGAGGTGCCGACGCCGTACACGTCGACCGGTTCGGCGCGCAGTGCCGCGATCGCGTATTCGTCGAGGTCGCCGGAGACCACGATGCGGGTGCGGGTGGCGCCGAGCGCGTCGAGTTGGTCGCGGACCTGACGGGCGAGCACGCCGAGGTCGCCGGAGTCGATGCGGACTCCGCCGAGTTCGGCGCCCGCGACCTCGACGGCGGTCGCGACGCCGCGGGTGATGTCGAAGGTGTCGACCAGCAGCGTGGTGCCGACGCCGAGCGCGCGCACCTGGCTGCGGAACGCCTCGGCCTCGTGCTCCCCGTCCGCGCCGCTGTGCAACAGGGTGAAGGCGTGCGCGCTGGTGCCCGCGCCGGGGATGCCGAATTCGCGCACCGCGGCCAGGTTGGAGGTGGCGTCGAAGCCCGCCAGGTAGGCGGCGCGGGAGCAGGCGGGCGCGGCCAGTTCGTGGGTGCGCCGCGAGCCCATCTCGATCATGCGGCGACCGGCCGCCGCGCTGACCATCCTGGCGGCCGCCGCGGCGATGGCGCTGTCGTGGTTGAGGACGGAAAGGATGAGGGTCTCCAGCACGACGCATTCGGCGAAGCTGCCACGCACCGAGAGGATGGGGGAGCCGGGGAAGTACAGCTCACCTTCCCGGTAGCCGTCGATATCGCCGGTGAAGCGGAATTCGCGCAGCCAGTCGACGGTGGAAGGGTCGAGGAACGGCGCGATTACCGCGAGCTCGGATTCGCCGAAGGTGAATCGGCGCAATGCGTCGAGCAGGCGGCCGGTGCCCGCGACCACGCCGTAGCGGCGGCCGTTGGGCAATCTCCTGGCGAATACCTCGAAGGTGCATCGGCGGTGCGCCGAGCCGTCCGCGAGCGCGGCGGCCAGCATGGTCAGTTCGTACTGATCGGTCAGTAACGCGGTGCTGGCGCGGCCGTCCCTGGTGTCCACGCGAGTCACTGTAGCCGGCGATTCGGCCGCTCGGGACTTCCCACGGTCCGACCTGCTCGCGGCGGCCGCGAGCGGGGTGCGGGGTGTTGTTCTCGTGCGGTCGAGTCGTACCCTTGACGGCATGGGCTTGTGCGAAACAGGGATGACGCTGTCGGCGGCACAGGCGACCCCGGAGACGGTCGAGCACACCGAGATCCTCGAGGCGGAGGACCGCCCGTGGGTCACCGTGGTCTGGGACGATCCCGTCAACCTCATGCACTACGTCACCTACATCTTCCAGAAGCTTTTCGGCTACACCAAGGCGAAGGCCACCGAGTTGATGCTTCAGGTGCACAACGAGGGCAAGGCCGTGGTGTCCTCCGGCTCCCGCGACAAGATGGAGCAGGACGTGCGAAGGCTGCACGCCGCGGGACTGTGGGCCACCATGCAGCGGGACGACTAGGCGGTAGGACTACCCTCGAGGCCGTGCCGAACTGGAGCCTGCGCCGTGCGTAAGTGGAGCCGAAAGAATTCCCTGGGCGGCCTCAAGCTGCGGACCGAGATGGACGCGCGTGAGGCCGGTGTGCTGCGCTCGCTGATCGGCGCGGTGACCGGGTTGCTGAACGAACGCGCCCAGTCCGCGCCCGACGACGAACTGGCCGCGCTCACCGGTATGCGCACCGGCAATGCCGAACCGCCGGAGGATCCGAGACTGCGCAGGCTGCTGCCCGATTTCCATCGCAGCGAACCCGGTTCGCCCGACGCCGACCGCGCAGGTCTGAACAGCGCGCTGCGCGGCCTGCACGAGCCGGAGATCATCGACAGCAAACTCGCCGCGGGTTCGGTGGTGCTGGACACCCTGCCCACCGACGGCGGCAAGATCGTGCTCACCCCCGAACAGGCCGACGCCTGGCTGGCCGCGCTCACCGATGTCCGTCTTGCGCTTGGCACCGTGCTCGGCGTCGACGCCGACACCCCCGACCATCTCGACCCCGACGATCCGCGCGGCCCGCATCTCGACGTCTATCACTGGCTGACCTGGATGCAGGATTCGCTGTTGCAGGCACTGGCTCCCTGACCCGAAACCCGCCGCGCGAACAGAGGTGACCCGATGAACGCGACACCAGGAGCACGCGATGCGCTGACCGATGTGGCGGGCCTGCTGGTCGGCCACCATCACCTCCTCGACCCCGACGCGCGGATCGGCGCCGGCGCGGCCACCGGATGCACGGTCGTACGGGTACCGGGCGGAGCGACCGCGGCGGTGGATGTGCGCGGCGGCGGACCCGGCACCCGGGAGACCGACCTGCTCGATCCGAGCAACACTGTGCGCCGGGCGAATTCGATCCTGCTGACCGGCGGCAGCGCCTTCGGACTCGCGGCCGCCGACGGGGTGATGCGCTGGCTGGAGGAACACGGCGAGGGCATCGCGATGGACCCGAGCGACGCGGGCCGGGTGGTGCCGATCGTGCCGGGCGCGGTGATCTTCGATCTTCCGGTCGGCGCGTGGGATATCCGGCCGGACGCCGATTTCGGCTATCTCGCGTCGTCGGCCGCTGCGGCGGATTTCGCGCGCGGTTCGGTGGGCGCGGGCGTCGGCGCGCGGGCCGGGTCGATCAAGGGCGGCGTCGGCAGCGCGAGCGTGGTGCTCGGCGGCGGGCCCGCGGCGGGTGTCACGGTCGCGGCGCTGATCGTCGCGAATCCGGTGGGTTCGGTCTTCGATCCGCGCACCGGTCTGCCGTGGGGCGCGGGCACCGACGGCCCGGAGTTCTTCGGTCTCGGCACGCCGACGGCCGAGCAGGTGGCGCGGGCGGTCGCGCTGCCGGTGAAGGGGACGGTGCTCAACACCACCGTCGGCGTGGTCGCCACCGACGCCGAACTGGACACCGCGGGCTGTCGGCGGATGGCGACCACCGGCCACGACGGACTCGCCCGCGCCATCCGTCCCGCGCATTCCCCGCTGGACGGCGACACCCTGTTCGCGCTGGCCACCGGCACCGCGCCGACCGAGGACCAGCCGCTGCCGCCCGCCTTCCCGCCCGATCTGCTCGCGTTGGACGCGATCTGCACGGCCGCCGCGGTGTGCGTGGAGCGCGCCGTGGTCGACGCGATCCTGTCGGCGACCACCGTCGCGGACATCCCGACTTACACCGACCTGTTCCCGCCCGGTCCGCGCAGGCCCTGAGTCGGACCCGGGGGAATAGCCGAATATTCTGTGAGGTTGTCGACCACGAGGCGTCGGCCGTGGTGGTTCGTGGAAGGGTTGTGCTCGTGCTGGTGATCAGATCCGACCTCGTCGATGCGATGGTTCGGCACGCCCGTGCCGATCACCCTGACGAGGCGTGCGGCATCATCGCCGGTCCCGAGGGTTCCGACCGTCCCGAGCGCTTCGTCGCCATGATGAACGCGGAACGTTCGCCCACCTTCTACCGCTTCGACTCCGGTGAGCAGCTGAAGGTCTGGCGCGCGATGGATGACGCCGACGAGACACCGGTGGTCGTCTACCACTCGCACACCGCCACCGAGGCGTACCCGAGCCGCACCGACATCTCCTACGCCGCCGAGCCCTATGCGCACTACGTCCTGATCTCCACCCGCGATCCCGAGGTGCACGAGCTGCGCAGCTATCGGATCGTGGACGGGGAGGTCACCGAGGAGCCGGTGCGGATCGTCGACACCTACGACGCGTCCGAGTCCGCCTAGCTGTTTTCCATCCGTCGGCCGGGCCGGTCGACACTCACAGACGGTCGAAATCGAGGAGTAGCACCCATGTCGGTAACCGTGTCCATCCCGACGATCATGCGCGGACTCACCGGAGGCGAGAAGCGCGTGCAGGCCGACGGCGCGACGCTGTCGGCGCTGATCCAGAATCTGGACGCCAACCATCCCGGACTGGCCGAGCGCCTGCTCAAGGACGGCAAGCTGAACCGCTTCGTCAACATCTATGTCGACGACGAGGACGTGCGTTTCGCCGGTGGTCTCGAGGCCGAGGTGCCCGAGGGCGCGTCGGTGACCATCCTGCCCGCCGTAGCCGGAGGCTGATCCACGCCGTGGCGCGTTACGAATCGCTGATCGCGACCCTCGGCGACACCCCGCTGGTCGGGTTGCGCACGCTGTCCCCGCGCTGGGACGGCGACGACCATGTGCGGCTGTGGGCCAAACTCGAGGATCGCAATCCGACGGGGTCGGTCAAGGACCGGCCCGCCTTGCGGATGATCGAGCAGGCCGAAGCCGACGGCCTGCTCACGCCCGGCTGCACGATCCTGGAACCGACCAGCGGGAACACCGGTATCTCGCTGGCCATGGCCGCCAAACTCAAGGGTTACAGTCTGGTCTGCGTGATGCCGGAGAACACCTCGGTGGAGCGACGGCAACTGCTCACCATGTTCGGCGCGAGCATCATCGATTCGCCCGCGGCGGGCGGGTCGAATCAGGCGGTGGCGCTGGCCAAGCAGATCGCGGCCGAGCATCCGGACTGGGTGATGCTCTACCAGTACGGCAATCCCGCCAACGCGCTCGCCCACTACGAGACCACCGGTCCGGAGATCCTGGCCGATCTGCCGGAGATCACGCATTTCGTGGCGGGTCTCGGCACCACTGGCACGCTCATGGGCACCGGGCGTTTCCTGCGCGAGAAGGTGGCCGATATCGAGATCGTCGCGGCCGAGCCGCGGTACGGGGAACTCGTCTACGGCCTGCGCAATATCGATGAGGGTTTCATTCCCGAGCTGTACGACGAGTCGGTGTTGACGACCCGTTTCTCGGTCGGTCCCTTCGACGCGGTCAAGCGGACCCGTGAACTGGTGCTGGAGGAGGGCATCTTCGCCGGCATCTCGACGGGTGCGATCCTGCACGCCGCGCTCGGCGTCGGCCGTAAGGCGCTGCAGGCGGGCAGGCGGGCCGATATCGCGTTCGTGGTCGCCGACGGCGGCTGGAAGTACCTGTCGACCGGCGCCTACGACGGCACCCTGGAAGAGGCCGAGGAGCGTCTCGACGGTCAACTCTGGGCCTGACGCGCGATCGGAGTCGGGGTCGGGGCGGCGTTGTCGCGCCGCCTGCCCGGTCACGGGTGGGTACCCTCGGTGTCAGCGGAGCAGCCCGCGGACGAGGAGGTTCACCATGACCGGTGGTGCGGGACCGGGTGCGTCCTTCGACCCCGATCGGATCGCGGCACTGCGTGCCCGCTTCGGGAACCCGGGTGGTGCGCCACCCGTGGTCGCGCCGACGGGGCCGGACGCGGTCGCCGGATTCCGGCAGATCTGGCCGCGCGCGGGTGCGGTGATCCTCGGTTTCGTCGGGTCGCTCTATCTCATCGAGGGCGTCGACCAGATCGACGACCGGCGCCTCGACCAGGCGGGCATCAAACCGCACGAGCTCGACGGACTCTCCGGCATCGTGTGGGCGCCGGTCCTGCATCAGGGCTGGGATCACCTGATGAGCAACACGCTGCCGCTGCTCATCCTGGGCTTCCTCGTGCTGCTGTCGGGGATCCTGCGCGGGCTGGCCGCGACCGCGGTCATCTGGGTGGTCGCGGGTCTCGGCACCTGGTTGACCGGAGCGTCGGGCACGGTGCACATCGGCGCGTCGTCGCTGGTGTTCGGCTGGCTGACCTATCTGATCTGTCGCGGGTGGTTCGCTCGCAATGTCGGCCAGATCCTGATCGGGCTCGTCGTCGGAGCGGTTTACGGGTCGCTGCTGTGGGGCGTATTGCCTGGCCAACCCGGAATATCTTGGCAGGGACACCTTTTCGGGGCTATGGGTGGAGTGCTCGCGGGATGGGTACTCTCTGGAGATGCACGCCGGAAACGCCGAGGGGACGAGGTCGGAGAAGTTGCGTCGCCACGGTGAGAATGTGACCCGCCCGGGATTTTGGGGGATCGGTTCGTGACCGAGAATTCGTCGTGGCAGCATTGGGGAATGCGCCTTACCGTCCTCGGGTGCTCGGGCAGTGTGTCCGGCCCGGACTCCCCAGCGTCGGGATACCTGTTGTCCGGTCCGGAGATGAATCCGGTCGTCATCGATTTCGGACCCGGCGTACTCGGCGCGTTGCAGCGCTACGCCGATCCCGGTGAGGTCGACATCTTCCTGACCCATCTGCACGCCGATCACTGCCTCGACCTGCCCGGCCTGCTGGTGTGGCGCCGCTACCACCCGCAGCCCCCGGTCGGCCGCGCCATCGTGCGCGGACCTTCCGACGCCCCGGTACGGATCGGCAATGCCTCTGCCGAGGTCGGCGGCGAATGCGACGACTGGTCCGACGTGATCGACCACCAACCGTGGGCCGAGGGGGAGACCGTAGAATTCGGGCCGGGCCACACCGTGCTCGCGCGGCGGATGTACCACCCGCCGGAGTCCTACGGCCTGCGGATCGTCACCAACACCGGACGCGTGTTCGTCTACACCGGCGACACCGCCGTGTGCGATTCGGTCCGGGAGTTGGCGCAGGGCGCCGACCTCCTCATGGCGGAGGCGTCCTGGACCCACGATCCGGCCAATCGCCCTCCCGGCATCCACCTTTCGGGCACCGAGGCGGGCCGCATCGCGACCGAGGCGGGCGTCAAGGAACTGCTGCTCACCCACATCCCGCCGTGGACTTCGCGCGAGGACGTGATCGCCGAGGCCAAGGCGGAGTTCTCGGGGCCGGTACACGCCGTGGCGCCGGGCGAGACGTTCGACATCTGAGCACCCAGTACCATTGGCGCGTGTCGAGACGAGCCGATGGCAGGGCGGACGATGAGCTCCGCGAGGTACGGATCACCCGTGGATTCACCACGCATCCAGCCGGTTCGGTGCTGGTCGAGTTCGGCGGGACGCGGGTGATGTGCACCGCGAGCGTCACCGACGGCGTGCCGCCGTGGCGCCGCGAATCCGGACTCGGCTGGCTCACCGCCGAATACGCGATGTTGCCCGCGGCCACCCACACCCGTTCCGGCCGGGAATCGGTCAAGGGCAAGGTGGGCGGGCGCACCCAGGAGATCAGCAGACTGATCGGCCGGTCGCTGCGCGCGTGCATCGACCTGGCGGCCGTCGGCGACAACACCATCGCGATCGACTGCGATGTGCTGCAGGCCGATGGCGGCACCCGCACCGCCGCGATCACGGGAGCTTATGTCGCGCTTGTCGACGCGGTGACCTATCTGGCCGCCGCGGGCGGACTCGCCGATCCGCAGCCGATCTCGTGCGCCATCGCCGCGGTCAGCGTCGGGGTGGTCGACGGGCGGGTGCGCCTGGATCTGCCCTACGAGGAGGATTCGCGCGCCGAGGTCGACATGAACGTGGTCGCCACCGATACCGGCACCCTGGTCGAGGTGCAGGGCACCGGCGAGGGCGCCACCTTCCCGCGCTCGACGTTGGACAAGCTCCTGGATTCCGCGCTGGCCGGTTGTGAGCAACTGTTCGCGGTGCAGAAGGAAGCGCTGGCCCTGCCGTATCCGGGTGTGCTGCCCGAGCCCGGCGACTCTCCGAAGAAGAAGTGATGACCCGGATTCTGCTCGCGAGCCGCAATGCCAAGAAGTTGAAGGAGTTGCGCCGCATTCTCGATGACGCCGGGGTGGCGGGTGTGGAGATCGTGGGTCTCGATGATGTGCCGCCCTACGAGGAGGCCCCCGAGACCGGCGCCACCTTCGAGGAGAACGCGCTGGCCAAGGCGCGCGACGGCGCGGCGGCCACCGGATTGCCGTGTGTCGCCGACGATTCCGGCCTCGAGGTGGACGCCCTCAACGGGATGCCCGGTGTGCTCTCGGCGCGCTGGTCGGGTCGCCACGGCGACGACGGCGCCAACAACGCGCTGCTGCTCGCCCAACTCGGCGACGTTCCCGACGAGCGCCGCGGCGCGCGCTTCGTTTCCACCTGCGCGCTGGTGACGCCAGGCGGATCGGAGACGGTGGTGCGCGGCGAATGGCCGGGAACGGTGAACCGGGAACCGGTGGGCGACGGCGGTTTCGGCTACGACCCGCTGTTCGTGCCCGAGGGCGGTACGGGCACCGCGGCCGAGTTGACCCCGGCCGAGAAGGATGCCGTCTCGCACCGGGGTCGCGCGCTGGCACTGCTGCTTGCGGAACTGGCCGCGCTCGGCGGCTGACTCAGAGCGCGTACCGCTGCTTGACCTGCTTCGCGTTGACGTGTTCGACGAAGAAGGACAGCAGCGGCACGGTGCCCGCGATCAGGGTGCCGATGGTGCGGCCGATCGGCCAGCGGACCTTGACGGCGAGGTCGGCGGTGACCAGCAGGTAGGCGAAATACACCCAGCCGTGCACGACGGCGATCCAGCTCGGAGTGTGCGCGTCGAAGCCGTATTTGGCGATCATCTCGCCGGTCAGCAGCAGCAGCCACAGGCCGGTGAACCAGGCGAGCGCGCGATAGCGCAGCAGGGCGCCCGCGATCTTGGCGGGAGCGCCGGACTGGGTGGCGGCCGGGGCTGGGGAGACCGCGGTCTCGGTCGGGTTGTCGGCGCTCAACCGCCGCTCCTCTCGGTGTCGCGAGTGCTGTGGCTCGCCCGTCGGATCTGGTCGTCGATATCGTCCGCGTGCAGCGCCGCCAGGTATCTGTTGTATTCGTCCATGGCCGGATCGGTGTCGCGTGCCGCTTTCGGCCGTTGCGGCAGGATGCCTGCGGGGATCTCACGCGGCGCCGCGCCGTGCACCGGCCCGCGTGCGGTCGCGGGGTCGGATTCCTGTTCCCGCTCCAGCCGCACGAAGCGGAAGTAGGCGAAGATCGCGAATCCGGCGAACAGCGGCCATTGCAGCGCGTACCCCAGATTCTGCCCGGTTCCGCTCGCCGATTCGAAGCGCTCCCACTGCCACCAGCCGAGGCCGAGGCAGGCGATCGCGGCCACCGCGACCAGGGCGATCAGCGCCGGTCGATTGTGTGCCGGGCGGCGGGGGGATGCGGACACGACTACCACGGTACCCGTCTACTACGGCGGCCGTAGTAGCAGGTGGCCGCCTCAGAACGCGTAGGCGACCCCGGTCAGGCGCTCGGATTCCTCCCACAGCCTGCGCCACAGTTCGGTGTCGCGCGACAGGCCGGTCGACGGGGACGCCTGCACCGGTCCCTGGCTCTGCATCAGCCGGGTCGGGCCCCAGTAGGTCTCGGGGTCGGCGTCGGTGACGGTGGCGGCGAACAGGGAGGAGTGCGCGGCCTTGGCGGGGGCGTGGCCGATCAGCCGGATGAACGGTTTGCTGATCCGGTCGAGCGGGGTTTCGGTGCGGGCGAACAGGTCGGTGGCCGAGACGCCGGGGTGCACGCCGTAGGAGCGGGTGGCGGATCCGGCTTCGGCGAGCCTGCGCTGCAGCTCCCTGGCGAACATGAGGTTGGCCAGCTTCGCCTGCGCGTAGGCGAGGTTGCGCTGGTAGCGGCGGTTCTCGTAGTTCAGGTCATCGATCCACAGCTTCGGGGTCTGCTTGTGGGCGATGCTGGACACGGTGACCACCCGGTCGCGGACGCGGTCGAGCAGCAGTCCGGTGAGCGCGTAGTGCCCGAGGTGGTTGACGCCGAACTGGGTCTCGAAGCCGTCCTTGGTGCGGGAGAACGGAATGTTCATCAGGCCCGCGTTGTTGACGAGCACGTCGAATTCGGCGGTGTCCTCGGCGAATCGGCGGATCGAGGCGAGGTCGGCGAGGTCGAGCGCGGCGGTGCGGACGTCACCGGGGATGGTGGCGGCGACCTCCTTGGCCTTGGCCGCGTTGCGACAGGCCATGATCACGGTGGCGCCCTTGGCGGCCAGTACCTTGGTGGTCTCGGCGCCGATGCCGCCGTTCGCCCCGGTGATCACGAAGGTGCGCCCGGTCTGGTCCGGGATCTCTGCAGGTTTCCACGCCATGGGGGCAACCTTACTTCGCGGTAAGTTCGCTGGGAAGGCGCAGCGCCGGAATCATCTCGCACGATTCGAGTCTTGCGGGCCGACGCCGGTCGTCGCACTCGGATACCGTGAACATGTGACGATCGTGGGCAGGCAGTACGGCGGACGTGCCGTCGTCGAACGCAAAGCCGAGCGCAGGTCCCGTTTCCTCGAGGCCGCCACCCGGCTGTTCGCCGAACGCGGCTACACCGAATGCTCGCTCGCCGAAGTCTGCGCCGCGGCCGGACTGTCCAAGCGGCAGTTCTACGAGGAGTTCGAAACCAGGGAAGACGTGCTGGTCGCGGCCTACGACCGGGTCCAGGACGAGGCCGTCGCCGCCGTGGTCGCCGCACTCGGCGAACTCGACCCGCGCCTCGATCTCGACAGCGCCCTGCGCGCGATCGTCACCGCCTACGTCGGGTCCATTGGCAGCGACCCCTATCGCGCCAAACTCGCCTTCATCGAGGTCGTCGGCGTGAGCGAACGGATGGAGCGGCATCGCAGGGCGCGGCGGCACGCGTGGGGCGCGGTCATCGAGACCACCGTGGTGCCGATGGTTTCGCCGGGCGGTCGCGTGCGCGGTCTGCCCGGTATGGCCGCGAGCGCGCTCATCGGCGCTATCAACGGGCTCACCCAGGAATGGTTGCTCGCGCGGCCGCGTCCGCCCGTGGAGGCGCTGGTCGAGTTGCTGGTTCCGGTCGCGATCGCCTTGGTCGAAACCCCTTGATCTTGCCCGATTCGCGGAACTTGCCTACTGTTGTCGCTGTGACTGCCGGGTCGGCCTTGCGCCGCGCACAGACGGGTTCCCCGGCCGCCCGGTGACCCCGCGGCGGGCGAGAGCCCCGCCCCTCCCACGCTGAATTTCCTGATACCGCAAGGTTTTCCGGGACAGTGAAGGGAGGTGAAGATGTCCCACACGGAATTCTCCATCGAATCGTGGCGTCGTTTCGTCGGCGCGCACGCTGTCGGCGGCGTACTGGACGCGACCATCGTCGAGATCGTGCCATTCGGCGCGTTCCTCGAGGTCGCTCCCGGCGTGCACGGTCTGTGGCACCGCAGTGAATGGCGCGAAGATGCGCTCGATCCCGAGGTCGGCGCCGCCATGTCGGTGCGGATCCTCGCGATCGACGACGAGCGGCATCGAGTGAGTCTGGCCGCCGCGTGACGCGCGCGGCGTGAGCCGCGTATCGCACGGGTGACAGGGGTGTGCGGAGGCAGACTCCACCTGCCTCCGCACACTTCGCAAGCCTAGTCCTTGTGACCTCTTACTCGCGTACGTATATTCGTAGGCGAGTAAGGAGGTGTTCGTGGCGAAGAAGCGCAAGGTCGACAATCTGCTCGCCCTCGCGGTGCTCTCGGTGATGGTCGAGGGTCCGATGCACCGCTACGAGATCGCCGCCAAGCTGCGCGGTCGCGGCAAGGACCGCGACATGGCCATCAAATGGGGTTCGCTGTACACCGTCGTGCGGAACATGGAGAAGGCGGGCTTCCTCGAGATCATCGGCAGCGAGCGCGACGGTACACGCCCCGAACGCGTGATCTATCGGATCACCCCCGAGGGCCGCGCCGAATTCTCGGACTGGACAAGGGAATTGATCGCCACGCCGGAACCCGAGCTGGACCGCTTCACCGCCGGGCTCTCGGTGGTCGGCGCACTGCCGCCCGACGAGGTGATCGACGCGCTCGGCGTCCGCATCGCCGCGCTGGAGGCGACCGTGGCCGCGGGGAACGCGGAATTCGCGGCGATCAGGAGTACCGGTCTGCCCCGCCTGTTCCTCATCGAGACCGAATACGGGATGGCCCGCCTCGGCGCCGAACTCGACTGGGCGCGCTCCTGGCGCGCCGAACTGATCGACGGCACCTTCCCCGACCTGGAACTCTGGCGACGATTCCACGCCGACGGCGTCGATCCCGCCGAGGTTTTCGAGATGTTCGAAGGGGGGAGCGCACCCGAATCCGAATCGAAGCGGCCATCGGCCGACTGATCACGAGACAGGCCCGACGGTGGTGCGGCAACACCGCCGTCGGGCCCGATTTCCACCGTCTCGAACCGCGCCCGCGTACGCGCACCCGGCCACGAGGTTTGGCAACCACAGGATAACCGGGTGGCGTCGAGGGCGGTTCGGGGAATTCATCGAACCCTTGGGAGTTACCCCATGCCCGAAATCATTCGAAGCGCACTCGTCGTCGGCGGCGGCATCGCCGGTCCGGTCGCGGCCACCGCCCTGCTGAAAGCGGGCATCGACGCCCGCGTGTACGAGGCGTACCCGAGTTCGTCCGACACCATCGGCAGCGGTCTCGCGCTCGCGCCGAACGGCCTGGCCGCGCTCGACATCATCGGCGCGGGCGATCCGGTCCGCGACATCGCGATACCGGTCGCGAGTATGCGCATGTCGCTCGGCCACCGCACGCTGCCGGTGCCCGGCCTGCCGGATATGCCGCCCTTGCAGGTGGTGGACCGAGGTGAGTTGCATCGGACCCTGCACCGACACGCCGTCGCGGCGGGTGTCGAGTTCGAGTACGGCAAACGACTGGTCGACGTCGAGGAACACGAGTCGGGTGTCACCGCGCGCTTCGCGGATGGCGGCGTGGCCACCGCGGACGCGCTGATCGGCGCCGACGGCATCCGTTCGACCGTGCGCGGACTGATCGATCCGGCCGCGAAGGGCCCGGACTACACCGGGATGCTCGGCTTCGGCGCGCTCACCGAATGCGATATCGATGTCGAACCGTCCACCATGACCTTCGCGTTCGGCAAACGCGCCTACTACCTGTACTGGCGACACGACGACGGCCGGATCGCCTGGGGTGTCAACCTGCCGCACAAGCGGTATCTCTCGCTCACCGAGGCGCGCGCGATCCCGGCCGAGCACTGGTTGCGCACCATTCGCGAGGTCTACGGCGAGGACGATCCCGGCGGGGAACTCGCCAGGCGCACCACCGCCGAACAGTTGGAGGTGACCGGTGCGCTGCACATCATGCCGCCGGTGCGGCACTGGCATCGCGGGCGCATGGCGCTGGTCGGCGATTCGGTGCACGCACCGTCCAACAGTTCGGGACAGGGCGCTTCGCTGGCGATCGAGAGCGCCGTCGAGGTCGCGCGGTGCCTGCGCGACCTCGAACCCGCGGCGGCCTTCGCCGCTTACGAGGGGCTGCGCCGGGCGCGGGTGGAGGGTGTCGCGGCCCGCGCGGCGCGCATCAACCGGAGTAAGACGCCGGGGCCGGTGTTGCGCCGGGTGATGGGGCTGATGATGCCGCTGATGTCGCGCACGGTGCTCGATCCGGAGAAGACGATCGGACAGGAACAGCGCTACCGGATCGACTGGGACGCGCGGGTCGCGCGGCCGTCGATGGCGGCCTAGGCAAGGGCGCGGCCGGAGGGGGTGGCGGTGGTGCACCACCCCCTCGTTTCCGCTACCTCTCGGCATTTCCGCAGGTCGACAGGGTGCCCAAGGTGGGGATTCCTGCACCCTCGGAGGGTGGGTGGGCAGCACTGGGGGTGCTGTCGGGCGAGGCTCCCGAGAGGGAAAGTAAATGCATACCGAAAACCGAAGGACGATTTTCCAGAGGGAGCACCACATGAACACGACGGCCGAATCCACCATCCGCACCACCGCCCTCGCGCTGGTCGAGACCATCGATCCGGCCGCCGTCGCGGTCTCCACCGTCGACTGCGACCTCACCTACCGTGAGCTCGACGCGTGGTCGAACCGGCTGGCGCGGGTGCTGCTCGAACTCGGCGCGGGCCCCGGCGTCCGTATCGCCGTCGCCGTCGATCCCGCCATCGAGGCGGCCGTGACCCGGATGGCCATCGCCAAGACCGGCGCGGTCGAGGTCGACGGCGATCTGGCTCCCTTCGGCGTCGACCTCGGCGTCACCACCGAGGCGCGCCGCGCCGCGCTCTCCGATTCGGTGCGCTGGCTGGTGCTCGACGACCGCTCGACCCTGGTTCGCTACATGACCGGTTCGGACGCGCCGATCACCGACGCCGACCGGATGCCCGCCCGCCAGGCTTCCTGAGCGCTGCGCTTCCCCGAGTGCGGCGACCGACCCACCGACCGGGAATCGGCAGACGAAATTCGTCCGTCGATTCCCGGTTTTCGGCGGAATTTCCGGTCGTGATGTGCCCCCCGGCGGGATACACCCGCCACCACCTGAATCGCAGAGAGCGACGCGCCACCCCGGGATAGACTTCTCGACGGGAAGAAACATGCGCACGCTGGTCGAATCACCGCCGAAGACTCGTTCCCCTCGATCGAGTCGTTTCCCGCGGCCGACAGCGCGCCTGCCCCGTCTGGGTGCGGCGCGCGTTCCGTCTTGTCCTCTCTGCCCCGCCCGAGCCCGCAGGAATCATCTATGCCACAGCGATCTGCCTCGCCGGTTGCGTCGGACAGCCTCGCGCCCGCCGATGCCTTCCCCCTGTCCGCCGCCCAGCGCGGCATCTGGTTCGCCCAGCATTTCGCGGGCGCGACCCCGGTGTCCATCGCGCAGTACACCGAATTGGACGGTCCCGTAGACCTGGAGCTGCTTGCCTCGGCCTCGCGCCGGGCGGGCCGGGAATTCGGCACCGGATATCTGCGTTTGGTCGAGGTCGACGGATTCCCGTTCCAGGTGGTCGACCCGACGCTCGACGATTCGCTCACCGTCATCGACCTGCGCGCCGAACCCGATCCCGAGGCCGCGGCGCACGCCTGGATGCGCGCGGAGTACTCCGCGCCGCTGGATCTGCTGCGCGACCGCCTGGCCGCGGTGACGATGCTGCGCTTGGGCGAGCAGCGCTGGTTCTGGTATCAGCGCATCCACCACATCGTGCTCGACGGCTTCGGCGCGATGACCTTGTTGCAGCGCATCGCCGAGCTCTACAACGCCGAACTGGAAGGGCTGCCCGAACCGCCCGCCAAGGCCGACGACCTGCGCGCCATCGTGGCCGCCGACGCCGCCTACCGCGAGTCCGAGCGCTTCGCCGCCGACGGGCGGCACTGGCGCGAGCATCTGGCCGGGATGGCCGAACCGGTGAGTCTGGCCGGTCGCGCGGCGGGCGTCGACGCCCATCCGAGCCTGGTCGCGGGCGAACTGGCGCGCGACACCGGGCGGCTGCTCGAAGAACTTGCGGCGGCCGAGAATTCGAGTGTCGCGCCGGTCGTGGTCGCGGCGTTCGGCGCGTACCTGTCCGCGATGACCGGCGCGTCGGAGGTCACGCTGAGCCTGCCGGTGTCCGGGCGCACCACGGCCTCGCTGCGCCGCTCCGGCGGCATGGTGGCCAATGTGGTGCCGCTGCGATTGACCCTCGACCCCGGCGCCACCGTCGGGTCGCTGATCCGCGCCGCGCAGGGCGAACTGACCTCGGCGCTGCGCAGGCAGCGCTACCGGCAGGAGGACATCGTCCGCGACCTCGGTTGGGCCGTGGACGAGGCGGCCTCCTTCGGCCCGACCGTCAACCTGATGATGGTGGACACCAGGATCGCGCTGGGTCCGGTGGTGGGGCGCATGCACGTGCTCACCTCGGGACTGATCGAGGACCTGTTCCTCAACCTGTATCCGGGGGTGGGCGGCGAAAGCACCCACGTCGATTTCCAGGCCAACCCGAACCTCTACACCGACGCCGAACTCGCGGGCCAGCACCGGCGTTTCCTGAACTTCCTGCACCGCTTCCTCGCCGGGGGCGCCGCGGCGGCGCTGGCCGAGATCTCGGTGTTGTTCGAGGACGAGACCGAGCTGCTCGCGCCCGCGCGCGGCCTGCCCGACCTGCCGGTGCGCACCCTGCCCGCCATTCTCGCCGACGGTGCGGCGAAAGCGCCCGACGCGGTCGCCATCAGGGCGGGCGAGCGCGCCATGACCTACCGCGAGGTCGAGGAGTACACCGACCGGCTGGCCCGGTTGCTCATCGAGGGCGGCGCGGGACCCGAACGCGCGGTGGCGATCTCGATTCCCCGTTCGGTCGAATCGGTGCTCGCCATGTGGGCGGTCGCCAAGACGGGCGCGGCCTTCGTGCCCATCGATCCAGGCTATCCCGCCGATCGCATCGAGTACATGATCCGCGACAGCGCGGTGGTCGCGGGCATGACGGTGGCGAACGCGCTTGCGGCGCTGCCGGATTCGGTAGCTTGGACGGTTCTCGACGACGATGAGACCACCGCCGCGGTGGTCGCGCGCCCCGCTGTCCCGGTCACCGATGCGGACCGGATCTCGCCGCTGCGTCCCGACCACACCGCGTATCTGATCTACACCTCGGGTTCGACCGGGCTGCCCAAGGGCGTCATGGTCTCGCATCGGGGGCTGGCGAATCTGGTCGCCAATTCCGGCGCCGGATTCGGTGTCGACACCGAATCCGTAGTGGCGCACGCAGTTTCGCCGAGCTTCGACATCTCCATCGAGGAACTGCTCGTCGCCTTCGACGCGGGCGCGACGGTCGCGGTCGTGCCGCCGTCGGCCTACGCGGGCGAGGAATTGGCGGCGGTGCTGCGCGAGCACGGCGTCACGCATCTGAATGTCACACCGGCGGTGGTGAATTCGCTGGATCCCGCGACGCTGCCGCAGCTGCGCACCGTGGTCGTCGGCGGCGACGCGTGCCCGCCGGAACTGGTGACCAAATGGGCGGGCCGCAGGCTGCTCAACGGCTACGGTCCCACCGAGACCACGATCACGGTGACGTTGAGCGCGCCGCTGACCCCCGACGCGCCGGTCACCATCGGCGGCATCACCCGCGGCGTGCGCGCGGTGGTACTCGACCCGTGGCTGCGCCCGGTCGCCCCCGGCGCGGCCGGTGAACTGTATCTGGGCGGTCCCGCCGTCGCGCGCGGCTACCACCGCCGCAACGGCCTGACCGCGAGCCGCTTCGTGGCCGACCCGTACGCGCCCGGCGAGCGGCTCTACCGCACCGGCGACCTGGTGCGCTGGCGGCACACCGAGCACGGGCTGGAACTGGAGTACGCCGGTCGCGGCGATTTCCAGGTCAAGGTGCGCGGCTACCGCATCGAACTGGGCGAGATCGACGCGGCGCTGCAACGGCAGCCCGGCGTGGATTTCGCCCTCACGATCGGCGCGACGACGCCCGCGGGCGCGACCGCGCTTGTGGCGTACCTGCTCCCGGCGCCCGGCGCGGAACTCGTCCCCGAGCAGGTGAAAGCGGCTCTGGCCGAACATCTTCCGTCCTACATGGTGCCATCGGTGGTGATGGTGCTCGACCATCTGCCGCTGACCCCGGTCGGCAAGGTGGACCGGCGTGCGCTGCCCGCACCGGATTTCACCGCGCGCGTGACCGATCGGCGCGCGCCGTCGACCCCGCGCGAGGAGATACTCGCCGCGATCTTCGCCGAAGTGCTCGGCCTGGACGGGGTCGGCGTCGACGAGAACTTCTTCACCCTCGGCGGTGACAGCATCATCTCGATCCAGCTGGTCTCGCGCGCCCGCGCGGCGGGTCTGCACTTCACCGCCCGCGATGTCTTCGAGCGCAAGACCGTCGCGGCGCTCGCGGTCGCGGCCACCGACGCCGCCGAGACCGCCGTGGTCGAATTGCCCGGTGGCGGTGTCGGTCCGGTGCCGTTGACCCCGATCGTGCACGCCATGCTCGAGGGCGGCGACACCTGGCGGCGCTACAGCCAAGCGGTGCTGATCACGGTGCCCGCCGAGGTGGACGCCGCGTCGCTGACCGGCGCCGTCGCGGCGCTGCTGGAACGGCACGACATCCTGCGCGGTGTGTTGCGCGCGGGCGAGTCCGGGTGGGAATGGGTTGTCGGAGAGGCAGATTCGGTGGACGCCGGGTCGCTTGTCGAGGTGGTCACCGCGACCGGCGATGCCGAGGAGTTCGTCGAGACGCAATTGCAGAGGGCGGCCGACGCACTCGATCCAGGCGCGGGCGTGCTCGCGCGGTTCGTGCTGATCCGCCCGCGGGACGAGGACGCCCCGACCCTGCTGTGGGCGGTCCTGCACCACCTGGTCACCGACGGCGTATCCTGGCGCATCCTGCTGCCCGATCTGGCGACCGCCTGGTTCGGCGGCGCCCTCGATCCGGTCGGCACCTCGGTGCGTCGCTGGGCGCACGCGATCATCGAGCAGGCCCCGTCGCGGCGCGCGGAACTGCCTGTGTGGCAGCGGATGTTCGAGACCCCCGACCCGGCACTCGGCGCACGCCTCGCCGACCCGGCCCGCGACGTGGTCGCGACCATGGCGCAGGTCACGACGACCGTTCCCGCCGATGTCGCGACCGCCGTCCTCGACACCGCGCCCGCCCGATTCCATTGCGGCGCCGACGATGTCCTGCTCGCCGCGCTGACCATGGCCGTCGGCCGGTGGCGTGGCCGCGAGCGCGCGCTGTTCACGCTGGAAGGGCACGGCCGCGAGGAGTCGATCCTGCCCGGCGCCGATATCGCGCGCACGGTCGGCTGGTTCACCAGCGTGTACCCCGTCGCCATCGACCTGACCGGCGTCGATCTGGTCGACGCGTTCGAAGGCGGTCCCGCCGCGGGCGCCGCGGTGCGCGCCGCCAAGGAACAGCTGCGGGCGATTCCGGATCGCGGTGTCGGCTACGGCATGCTGCGCTATCTGGACGAGGAGGGCATGGCCGCGCTCGGCGCCGGGCCGACGCCGCAGATCAGCTTCAACTACCTGGGGCGCGCGCAGGGCGGCGCGGAACAGCCGTGGATGCCGCGCCGTTTCGCCTCGACGCAGGACGATCGCGCCCCGCTGCCCGCGGTGATCGACGTCAACGCCATCATGGGCGCGGACGGACTCGATATCACCTGGGCCTACGCCTCCCGGATCGTGGACGCCGACCAGGTCGGCGAGCTGGCGCGGGCGTGGGGCGAGGCGCTCGCGGCCATCGCCACGCACGTGGCGTCACCGGACGCGGGCGGTCACACCCCGTCGGATTTCCCGCTGACCAAGGTGACCCAGGAGCGGATCGACGCGTGGGAGCGCACCTATCCGGAACTGTCGCAGGTGTGGCCGCTCTCGCCGCTGCAGTACGGCCTGCTGTTCCACGCCTGGTACGACACCGACACCGCAGACGGCTACACCGTGCAGACCCGGCTCGACCTCGCGGGCCGTGTCGACGCCGAACGGCTGCGCCGCGCCGCCCAGACCCTGGTCGACCGGCACGCCAATCTGCGCGCCGCCTTCGTCGAGACCGAGGACGGTCCGCGCCAGCTGGTACTCGGCACGGCCGAAGTCCGTTGGCAGGAACTGGATCTGACCCGCATCGCGGACCCGAAGGAGCGCGCGGCCGAACTCGCTCGCCGCATCGCCGTCGACGCGAGCACGCGGTTCGACCTGACCCGCCCGCCGCTGCTGCGTTTCCTGCTGCTGCGTACCGGCGAGCAGACCTGCACCCTGCTGATGACCAACCACCACCTGATCCTGGACGGCTGGTCGACCCCGCTGCTGGTCCGGGAACTGCTGACCGTCTACATCGCGACCGGCGCGGGGGCCGCCGTCTCCGACGTGCTCGCGCCCGCACCCTCCTACGCCGCGTTCCTGGCCTGGTTGGCCGAACAGGATCGCGAGGCGGGCATCGCCGTGTGGCGGGAGGCGTTGGCGGGCATCGACACCCCGACCAGGGCGATCCCGAGTCTGGCCGACATCACCTCCTCCGAATCCGGCATGGTCTCGGTCGACCTGTCCGCCGATCTGATCGCCCGACTCGAGGCCACGACCCGCGCGGCGGGCGCGACGGTGAACACCGCCGTCCAGTCCGCCTGGGCGCTGCTGCTCGCCATGCTCACCGGCCGCCCCGACGTGGTGTTCGGCGGTACGGTCTCCGGCAGGCCGCCGCAGTTGGCGGGCGTCGAGGACATGGTCGGCCTCTTCATCAACACGCTGCCGGTGCGGGTGCGCCTGGAGCCCGCCGAACGGGTGCGGGATCTGTTGGCGCGCGTGCAATCCGAGCAGGCGCGGCTGCTCGACCATCAGCACGTCGGGCTCGCGGCGATCCACGAGGCCGTCGGGCTCGCCGAATTGTTCGACACCCTCACGGTTTTCGAGTCGTACCCGATCGACCGCGAGGCGCTGTCGCAGTCCATGGACATCGCGGGCATGCGCATCATCGACGTCGAAGGCACCGACGCGACGCCGTATCCGTTGAACCTCATGGTGATTCCGCTGCACGGGCTGCCCGGCGCAGGTGACACGCTGCGGATCACCATCAAATTCCTCAGCGATCACTTGGACGAGGCCGAGGCCGGACGGCTGCTCGAGCGGTTCGTGCTGCTGTTGACCCAGATCGCCGAACAGCCCGACGCGCTCGTCGCCCGGTTGCAGCACTGCGATCCCGTCGAACAGGCGCTGCTGCTGCCGGTGCGCGGCGTCGAATCGGTCGGACAGCGCACCCTGCCCGAGGTGCTCAGCGCGGGCGCGGCCATCGACCCGTCCGCCATCGCGGTCAGCGCGGGCGACGCCAGTATGACCTACGGCGAACTCGACGCCTGGTCGAACCGGTTCGCGCGGGTGCTGCTGCGCCGCGGCATCGGCGCCGAGGTGTTCGTCGTACTTGCCCTGACCCGGTCGGTGGAATCGGTGGTCGCGGTGTGGGCGCTGGCCAAGACCGGCGCGGCCTTCGCCCCGCTGGACCCGAACTACCCGGTGGAGCGCATCGAGCACATCCTCACCGACTCCAAGGCGCCGATCGGCGTGACGGTCCGGGCGACCGGCGAGACCCTGCCCGGCACCATCGACTGGCTGCTGCTCGACGACCTCAACACCATCCGCCGCGTGATGACCGTCTCCGACGCGCCTGTCACCGACGCCGAACGCGGTGGCGCGATCAGGATGGACCAGACCGCCTACCTCATCTACACCTCCGGTTCCACCGGCAAGCCGAAGGCCGTGCTGCTCAGCCATCGTGGCATCGCGAATCTGGTGACCGCACAACGGGAAACGCTCGACATCGACCCCTCGGCACGTGCGTTGCAGGTGGCTTCCCCGAGTTTCGACGCCTCGGTCTTCGAACTGCTCACCGCGCACGCCCAGGGCGCGCACCTCGTGCTGTCGCCCGCGCAGGTCTACGGCGGCGCCGAACTCGAAGCGCTGCTGCGCGAACAGCAGGTCACCCACGCCGTCATCACCCCGTCGGTGCTGGCCACCATGGATCCGACGAATCTGCCCGACCTGCGGGTGCTTTCGGTGGCGGGCGAGGCGGCGACGCCGGAGCTGACCGCGCAGTGGGCGGTGGGCCGCCGCATGGCGAACCTTTACGGGCCCACCGAATTCAGCATCTGGGCCACCGGGCCCGGCGAGCTGCGCCCCGGGGCGCCGATCACCATGGGCGGACCCATCCGCGGCGCGGCGGTCACGGTGCTCGACGGCTGGCTGCGGCCGGTTCCGGTCGGTGTCGAAGGCGAACTGTATCTGGCCGGTCCCGCGATCGCGCGCGGCTACTTCAACCGATTCGGCATGACCGCTTCGCGTTTCGTCGCCGACCCGTTCGGCGCGCCCGGCGAGCGCATGTACCGGACCGGCGATATGGTCCGCTGGGTCTACACCGACGGCGTCCTCGAACTGGAGTACCTGGGGCGCAGCGATTTCCAGGTCAAGATCCGCGGTCTGCGCATCGAACTCGGCGAGATCGACGCGGTGCTCGGCGCCGACGAGGACGTCGAGTACGCGGCGACCATCGGATGCCCCGGACCGGCTGGAGAGACCGTCCTGGTCTCCTATGTGGTGCCGACCCAGAAGTGGCGCGCCGCCACGAGCGCCGGTTACGACGCGGCTGCGGGTGCTGATACTGGCGCTGCTGCGAGCGCCGGTAACCACGCGACCGGGAGCGCGGCTATCGACGCGACTGTGAGTGCCGGTTCCGACGCGACCGCGAGCGTCGATGCTGACGCGATCGTGGGCGCTGGTAGCGGCACGGCTGCGAGCGCTGATACTGACGCGGCTGCGGGCGCCGGCACCGACACGACCGCGCGCGCTGCCGCCGAATTCGACACCGAACGGCTGCGGGTGCGGATCGCGGGCGCTCTGCCCGGCTACATGGTGCCCGCGTACCTGATCGCGCTGGACGACGTCCCGCTCACCCCGGTCGGCAAACTCGACCGTAAAGCGTTGCCGATCCCGGACTTCGAGCAATTCCAACGGCGGTATCTCGCTCCGCGCACCCCGGTGGAAGCCGCGGTGGCCGAGGTGTTCGCCGAGGTGCTCGACAGCGAGCGGGTCAGCATCGACCACTCCTTCTTCGAACTCGGCGGCAACTCGCTGAGCGCGACCAAGGTGGTGGCCAGGATCAACGCGGCCCTCGGCTCAACCATCGCATTGCGCGACCTGTTCGACGCGCCGACCGTGGCGCAGCTGGCGAGCCGCATCGTGCCCGCGGGCGAAGGGCAGCGCGCCCGCTTCGAATTGGCCAGGCGCATCCGCCCGGACCGGGTGCCGCTCTCGCCCGCGCAGCAGCGCATGTGGGTGCTCAACCAGCTCGAACCGCTCTCGCCCGCCTACAACATCGCGGTCGCGCTGCGGTTGACCGGCGACCTCGACGCCGAGGCCATGCGCCTGGCGCTTGCCGACGTGGTCGACCGGCACGAGAGCCTGCGCACCATGTACCCCGCCGACGCGGAAGGCCCGCGTCAGGTGGTGGTCGCGGCCGAGATCGCCGCGCCGCGGCTGCTGCCCGTCGAGGTCGCCGACGCCGCCGAGTTGCGCGAACGCATCGCCGAATCGGCCGGTGTCGGTTTCGACCTCGGCACCGAATCCCCGTTGCGGGTCGGGCTGTTCCGGCTGCATACCCGTGGCGCGCATGATGGGCGCGGCGCCGGTCACTGGCACGGCGCAGCCGACGGCGCTCCTCCGGTGCACGTGGTGTTGCTCGTGGTGCACCACATCAGCGCCGACGGCGCGTCGATGGCCCCACTGGCCACCGACCTCATGACGGCCTACGCGGCCCGCGCCAACGGCGTCGCGGCCGAATTCGTGCCGCTGCCGGTGCAATACGCGGACTTCGCGCTGTGGCACCGCGAACTGCTCGGCGACGAATCCGATCCGGAGTCGTTGGCCGCGCACCAGATCGAGTTCTGGACCGGCTCCCTGACCGGCGCACCCGACCTGCTCGAACTGCCCACCGACCGGCCGCGCCCGGCCGTGCAGTCCCTGCGCAGCGCCGACCTGGCGTTCACTGTCGACCCGGCCTTGCATCGCGGCGTCACCGAACTGGCCGCGGGCGCCGAAGTCAGCCTGTTCATGGTCGTGCACGCCGCGCTCGCGGTGCTGCTGGCCCGGCTCGGCGGCACCGACGACGTGGTGGTCGGCACGGCGGTGGCGGGTCGCGGCGAGTCCGCGCTCGACGGCATGGTCGGCATGTTCGTGAACACGCTTGCCCTGCGCACGCCGGTCGACCCGAATCTCGGCTTCCGCGACTTCCTCGGCCGGGTGCGCGCGAGCGACCTCGACGCGTTCGCCAACGCCGACGTGCCGTTCGAGCGCCTGGTCCAGGTGCTGAATCCGGCCCGCTCGACCGCGCACCACCCGGTGTTCCAGGTGTCGCTGTCGTTGCAGAACTTCGTCGAACCGGTGCTCGAACTGCCCGGCCTGCGTATCGAGGTGCATGACCTCGACCGCGACGCCGCGCAGTTCGACCTGTCGCTCGACCTGCGCGAACGGATCTCCGAATCCGGGCAGGACGGCATCGAGGGCGTCCTCACCTATGCCACCGACCTGTTCGACGCCGACACCGTCGCCGTGCTGGCCCAGCGCTGGCAGCGCGTGCTCGCCGCGGTGGTCGCCGATCCCGACGTGACCATCGCCGATATCGACATCCTCGACCGGGCCGAACGCGCGTCGCTGGTGCCGGTGCGCGGCCCGCGCGGCATCGGGACGGTGCCGCTGCCGTGGCTGCTCGCGGAATCGGCGACGGCCCATCCCGATCGCCCCGCCATGGTGGTCGACGGCATCACCACGACCTACCGCGAACTCGACGGCTGGTCCAATCGCCTTGCCCGCGTGCTGATCGCGGCGGGCGCGGGTCCGGAGACCGTGGTCGCGCTCGGCCTCACGCGCGGTGCGGCGCTGCTGTCCGGCGTCTGGGCGGCGGCCAAGGCAGGTGCGGCCTTCCTGCCCGTCGATCCGAAGTACCCGATCGACCGCATCGAGCACATGCTCTCGGATTCCGGTGCGGCACTCGGGCTCACGGTGTCCACGCACCGCGCGGCGCTGCCCGACGACACGCGCTGGATCGTCCTCGACGATCCCGAATTCGTCGAGGACCTGCGGACCGTCGACCCGCGCCCGGTGTGCTCGACCGACCTGCGCGCCCCCATCCGGCCCGACCACCCGGCCTGGATGATCTACACCTCCGGATCCACCGGAACGCCGAAGGGCGTATCGGTCACCCATCGCGGTCTGGCCGATCTGGTCGCGGCGCAACAGGAGTCGCTGCGGCTGGATCACGAGTCGCGGGTACTCCAGGTCGCCTCACCGAGTTTCGACGCCTCGATCTTCGAGGCGATCATGGCCTTCGGTTCCGGTGGCGCGGCCGTCGTTGCGCCGCCGGAGGTCTTCGGCGGCGACGCGCTGGCCGAACTTCTCGCGACCGAGCGGGTGACGCACATGGTCATCACGCCGTCTGCGCTGGCCACCGTCGACCCCGACCGGGTGTCGAGTGTGCGGGTGCTTGCCGTGGCGGGCGAGGCGGTCGGCGCGGAACTGGTGCAGCGCTGGTCCGTCGGGCGGACCATGGTCAACCTGTACGGACCCACCGAATTCACCATCTGGGCAACGGGTTCGGCGCCGCTGCGGGCGAACGAGCCGGTGACCATCGGCAATCCGATTCGCGGCGCGGCGGTGCTGGTACTCGACGAGCGGCTGCGTCCGGTGCCGGTCGGGGTCGCGGGGGAACTGTATCTGTGCGGTCCGGCGCTGGCGCGCGGCTACCACGCGCGTCCCGACCTGAACGCCACCCGTTTCGTCGCCGACCCCTACGGCAAGCCGGGGGAGCGGATGTACCGCACCGGCGACCTGGTGCGTTGGGTGCGCGGCGGCAGCGTCGCCGAGATGCGTATCGAATACATCGGCCGCACCGACTTCCAGGTCAAGGTGCGCGGTCAGCGCATCGAACTCGGCGAGATCGACGCCGTGCTCGGCCGCGCGGACGGCGTGGAATTCGCGGTGACCCTCGGCGTTCGCGGGCCTGCGGGCTCGACGGCGCTGGCCGCCTACGTGGTGCGCGAACCCGGCGTCGACCTCGATGTCGCCGCGCTGCGCGCGCACGCCGCCGAGCAGTTGCCCGGGTACATGGTGCCCGCCGCGATCACGGTCATGGACTCGATCCCGCTCACCGCAGTCGGCAAACTCGACCGAAAAGCGTTGCCGGAGCCGGTGTTCGCCGACGAGGAGACCGAATACGTCGCGCCGGCGACCGCCACCGAACGCGCACTCGCCGACGCCTTCGCCGAACTGCTCGGGCGCGACCGGGTCGGCGCCCGCGATTCCTTCTTCGCGCTCGGCGGCGACAGCATCCTGGCGATCCAGCTCGTTTCGCGGGCGAAGTCGGCGGGTGTCACGATCACCCCGTTGCAGGTGTTCGAACACCGCACGGTCGCGGCGCTGGCCGAGGCCGCCGACACCGCGGGTGCGGCGCTGGTTCTGGAGGAACTGCCCGGCGGCGGGGTCGGCACGATGCCGCTGCCGCCGATCGTGCGGTACATGCTCGAACGCGGCGGCGACTACGACCGTTTCGCGCAGACCGCCGTGTTGGAACTGCCGATCGGCATCGACCGCGACCAACTCGTCGCCACCATCGCCGCCGTGGTCGACCGCCACGACATGCTGCGCTCGCGTTTGCATCGCGACGCCGACGGCGAGTACCGACTCGAGGTCGGTGCGCCGGGCTCGGTCGAGGTGTCGCGGCTGATCCGCAGGGTCGAGTTCGCGGCCGACGCCGACTCCGTCGACCTGCGCGAATTCGCCATCACCGAACTGGACGCGGCGATGAACCAGTTGCGTCCGTCCCAGGGGTTCGTGCTGCGCTTCATCTGGCTCGACCCGGTCGGTGACGCCGGATCCCGCAGTCGCGCGGGTCGCCTGATCGTGGTCGCGCACCACCTGGTTGTCGACGGCGTGTCCTGGCGCATCCTGGTGCCCGACCTGATGGCCGCGTGGGCGCAGGTGTCCACGGGGGCGACGCCGGTGCTGGCCGAGGTCGGCACCTCGGTGCGGCGCTGGTCGCACGCGCTGGCCGAGGCGGCGCACGCGAGCGCGCGGGTCGCCGAACTCGACCATTGGCGCGAGGTCGTCGCCGAACCCGATCCCGGTTTCGGCACGAGGGAACTCGATCCGGCCATCGACCTGTCCGGCACGGTCCGCCAGGTCGAGGTCGAGGTGCCGAGCGAGGTCACCTCCGCGCTGCTCACCACCCTGCCCGCCCTGTTCCACGGCGGCGTCGAGGACACCCTGCTGGCCTGCCTGGCGCGGGCGGTGCGCACTTGGCGACCCGCGCGCACCGGTGACCTGCTCGTCAGGATGGAAGGCCACGGCCGTCAACAGGAGATCGTGCCCGGCGCCGACCTCTCCCGCACCGTCGGCTGGTTCACCAGCATCTACCCGGTGCGAGTCCCGCACGGCGACGGCTTCGGCGACGCGATCCGGGCGGCCAAGCACGCCCTGCTCGCGGTGCCGGACAAGGGCATCGGCTTCGGACTGCTGCGCTACTTGAACGAGGACAGCGCACGGTCGCTGCCGCCGGGGCTGCCCGGCCGGATCGCGTTCAACTACCTCGGCCGCTATTCGACGGGCGACATCCCCGCCGGACTCGAAGGTCTCGGCTGGCTGCCGACCGACGAACTCGGCGACCTGCCCGCCACCGAATACCCGGACGTGCCGGTCCAAGTCGAGATCGACGTGAACGCGGTGGTCGTCGGCGACCGGTTGGAGGCGAGTTTCGGCTACCCCGAAACCCTGTTCGACCGCGCCGATGTCGCGGAACTGGCCCGGTTGTGGGTCGAAACACTCACCGCTGCTACTGCTTTCGCCGATTCGCCGGAAGCCGCCGCGGCGGCCGCCGAGGAGGAACGCGCGATGGCCGAGGCGCTCGCGGTCCGCGCGGCCGAAACCGGCTCTGCCGCTGGCGGACTCGGGCTCGACGTGCTGCTGCCGATCCGCGCCGACGGCGCCGAGCCCGCGCTGTTCTGCGTGCACCCGTCCTCCGGAATGTCCTGGACCTACCTTGGATTGGCGGAGTCGCTGGCGCCGGGACGACCGATCTACGGTCTCCAGGCGCCCGACCTGAGCGGACGCGAACCCTCGGCGCGCAGCATCGAGGAATTCGCCGACCGCTACGTGCGCGAAATCCTCGCCGTCCAGCCGGACGGGCCGTACCACCTGCTCGGCTGGTCCTTCGGCGGTCTCATCGCACACGCCGTCGCGACCCGGCTCACGGAGGCGGGACACGAGGTCGGCCTGCTTGCCCTGCTCGACGCCGACACCGCCGACATCGACGGCGAAAGCATCGAGAAACTCACCGCGGGCGCCTTCATCAGCACCTTCGGCGCGGTATTCGGCATCGAGGACGTACCAGCCGAGGCCACCGCGCAGGAGGCCGCCGATCTGATCGCCGAGCGGATGGGCGCGGCGCTGGTCGACGCGGACACCCTGGAGCGGATGGCGGGCTCCTACAACGCCTCCGCGCGTACCAGAACCGGGTACGTACGGCCCGTGTACCACGGTGACGTGCTGTATGTCAGTGCCACCGTGGACAGTTCGGACATCTTCGGACCGCGGGGCTGGCGACCCTACGTCACCGGGGAGATCACCAATGTCGACGTCGAGGTCACCCACGACGAACTGACCGCACCGCACGTACTGCCGATCATCGCGCGTGCGGTTGACGACCATTTGACGGCGCGGAGCGACCGCCCGACACAGGAGGCAAAGCAGTGAGCGCTGAGACCGGAGTAGTGGTGGAGGGTGTCGAGAAATCCTTCGGCGACGTCCACGCCTTGCGCGGGGTGAATTTCGTCGCCGCGCAGGGGGAGGTGCTCGGCATTCTCGGCCCCAACGGCGCGGGCAAGACCACCACCGTGAACATTCTGTCCACCCTGATCCCGCCGGACAAGGGCCGGGCCGTGGTCGCGGGCCACGACGTGGTCGCCGATCCGGCCGCGGTGCGCCGCGCGATCATGTTGACCGGACAGTTCGCCGCCCTCGACGACATGCTCACCGGCTTCGAGAATCTGGTGATGTTCGGCAGGCTGATGGGGTTGCGCAAGCGCGCCGCCCGTGCGCGCGCCGACGAACTGCTCGCCGAATTCGACCTGACCCGCGCCGCGGGCCGCCGGGTCGGCACCTACTCCGGCGGCATGCGCAGGCGCATCGACATCGCCTGCGGACTCGTGGTCCGTCCCGATGTCGTGTTCCTGGACGAACCGACAACCGGACTCGACCCGCGCAGCAGGCAGGGCGTCTGGGACCTGGTCTCCGGCTTCCGCAAACACGGCATCACCACCCTGCTGACCACGCAGTACCTCGAGGAAGCCGACGCACTGTGCGATCGGATCATCGTCATCGACCACGGCGTCGTGATCGCCGAGGGCACCGCCGACGAACTGAAGGCGCGCACCGGCGGCAGCTACTGCGAAGTCGTGCCGGTGCGCCTCGAGGAGCTGCCCGCCATCGTCACCGCGCTCGGCACGCTGCTGCCCGAGGACAACAAGGCCGCGCTCACCCCCGACTCCGATCGCATCGCCATTCCGGCCCCCGATGGCGCCAAAACCCTCGCCGAGGTGCTGCGCCGACTCGACGCGGCGGGCCTGGAATTGGTGGACATCGCCCTGCGCCGCCCCTCCCTGGACGACGTATTCCTCCAGTTGACCGGACATCTCGCCGAATCCCCGAACGCCGAAGAGGAGGTCGCATGAGTACCGGCGCCTGGCTCGCCGAGGTCCGCGCCGCCCCGGTCCGCGCCCAGCAGTGGTGGGTGCTGACCTCGCGGCTGGTGACGCCCGCGGTCAAATCCGGTGAGGTGCTGACCTCGGTCTTCGCGCCCGCCGCCTTCACGGCCAGCTTCTACATCCCGCTCAAGACCGTGATGATGTTCTCCGGCAACGGATTCAGTAGCTACGCGCAGTACATGATGCCCATCGTGATCATGCAGGCGGCCGCGTTCACCGCCATCGGCGCCGCGTTCCGCTCGGCCACCGACGCGGTCGCCGGACTCGACCGCCGCTTCGGTTCCATGCCGATCGGGTCGCTGGTTCCGGTGGTCGCGCGCATGTCCGGCAATGTGTTCCGCCTCGCCATCGCCATGACGGCGGCGCTGATCTGCGGGCACATCATCGGATTCCGCTTCTGCCTCGACACCGCGCACACCATCGGATTCCTGGCGTTCAGCATGCTCATCGGCATCACGCTGACCCTCGGCGCCGATGTCATCGGCACGGTGTCCAAGAGTCCCGAGGCGACCACCCAAGCCCTGGTGCTGCCGCCGCTCATCTTCGGCATGCTGTCCACCGGACTCGCGCCCGCGAGCCAATTCCCGGAGTGGGTCCAACCTTTCGTCCGCAACCAGCCCATCTCCCAATGGGTGATCGCGTTGCGCGCGCTGGCGGGGGACACCAAAGGCAATGCGGGTGAGGTGAGTTGGTCGCTCATGGGTCCGCCGCTGCTGTGGGCGTTCGGAATTCTGCTGGTCTGCGCGCCGCTGGCGGTGCGGCTGAGCTCTAGGAAGGCATGATGACGGTACTGTCGAACACTTCCGCGACCCCCGTGCGCGCCGCGTACTCCGAATCCGCGCCCGTCGCGCTCGTACGGCACACCGCCGTGCAGACCCAGCGCCTGCTGCTGCGCTGGTCGCGCAATCCGGTGGCGCTGCTGGAAACCCTGATCATCCCGTGCCTGCTGCTGTTCATGCTCGACATCGTGATCGGCAGCCAGATCGAGAAGTTCGTCGGCAGCAACGCCCTCTACGGCTCGGTGCCGATGGTGGCGATCATCGGCGCGCTGTCGGGCGCGGTCGCGGGCGGGGTCATGCTCGGCCGCGAACGCGACGCGGGCCTGCTCGCCCGATTCTGGGTGCTGCCCGTGCACCGGGCTTCCGGCCTGCTCTCGCGCATCCTCGCCGAGGGCTTCCGCATCCTGCTCGGCACCCTCGCCGTCGTATTCGTCGGCTACCTGCTCGGATTCCGCTTCCAACAGGGTTTCGCCGCGGCCGTGCTGTTCATCGCGATCCCGGTCTTCTTCGGACTCGCGTTCGCGACCATGGTGACCGCCATCGCGGTGTTCTCGGCGAAAGCCACACTGGTGGAAGGCGTGATGATCCTGAGTTCGCTGCTGATGTTCTTCAGCACCGGATTCGTCCCGCTGGCCGCCTATCCGGAATGGATCCAACCCGTGGTGCGCAACCAGCCGCTTTCGGTGGCGGTCGACGCCATGAAGGCGCTGTCGCTGGGTGGCCCGCTCGCGCATCCGCTGCGGATGACCGCGCTGTGGTCGGCGGGCGCGATCGTGGTGTTCGCGGTGCCCGCGGTGATCGGATACCGCAGGGCGAGTCGCCGCTGAGGGGTGTCAGGTCCGGGAATCGGTCGGCGGTCCGGCCGATTCCCGGATGTGCGTAGCTTCTGGTGCGCGGCGAAAGGTGGGGGTTCCGGTTCCCGCGGAGGGCGGCGGTTCGCGCTACGGAGCGGGCGGAGATTGCCGCGAACCCGGAATCGGCTGTGAAGATTCGGCCGCCTGTGATGGCTCGGCGGATTGGGCGGGCGCGGCTGACCGCGGGGCCTGTGATGGCGCGGTCGCGTCCGAGGAACCGGCTGCCTGCGGAACATCCGGAGACGGCTGCGAACCCGAAGTGACCTGTGCAGATTCGGCAGGCTCGGCGGTTTCGGTCGACTGTGACGCCGCCGATTCCGCGGCTCGGATGGCTTGCGCAGGCTCGGTCGCTTGCGGGGGTGCGCTCGCCTCCGAGGAGCCTGCTGCCTTCGGAGCTTCGTCTGTTCGCGTGGATTCGGATGGACCCGGCTGCGTGGGCGCGGTGGATGCGTTCTGCGGTACCGATTCTGCCGCACCGGCGTCCGGAGCCGGGGAGGGCGCATCCGTCGCGGTGTCGGAAACGCTTCCGGCGGGCGGCGCTTCGAACGGGATCGTATTGCCCGCCGCGTCCCTCGCGCCCGCCGCGGCCTCGACCGCGGCGACGAGTTCGGCGACCGCGCTCCAGGTGCGCGGGGGTTCGGCGTCGAAATTGCCGATGGTGTACCAGTCCTCGGTCTCGCGGTAGCGGACCATGCCCTTGCCGGAGTCGTCGAGGGTGACGTCGAGCTCACCCGACATCGTTCCTTCCTCTTCGGTAAGGATCGACGTCTTCACGGTGAGCTCGACGATGTCGTTTATCTGAATTCTCCTCGTCCTGCGCAGTCTTCGACCGCGGCGCGCAGAGCATTGCGCTCCGCGGGATCGACATTCAACGCGTACTTTACTTTGACTGTAACGTAGCGTTCGACATAGACACACCGGAACTTACCCGGCGGCAAATAGTTGGCGACGTCCTGGTCACCCTTCGAGCGGTTGGCCGACGGGTCCGAGGCCTCCAGGTTCAGCGAGTCGTTGGCGATGCGGCGTCGGGTGTCCTCATCGAGTTTGCTCGCCCCCGAACGCCACGCCTCGGCAAGCGCGACAATGTGTTCGGCGTCGACGCCCGCCGGGTCGGTGATGAACTTGTACGGCTTGAGCTGGCCGGTTTTCGAGTCGAGGAAACCGTACTGATCCTGCCAGCCGCCGCCGTTGCCGACCTTCAGATCGCAGGTCTTCGGGTCGAGGGTGACCGGTCCGGTGGCGTCGCGCAGCATCATCACCTCGCGGCTGGTGCACTTGCCGTACTGGGCGAACTCCGCGCCGAATCCGTGTTCGGGCTTGTTGGTGTCCCAGTGCGGGAACTTCTCCCTGCTGTACCCGGACATCGACGCCTCGGGCGCTTCGACCAGCTTCTCCACCTGCGCTCTGATATCCGCGGCCGACTGCGTCGTATTCGCCGACGCCGGACCTTTGCCGTTGACCGCCGCGCCGGGCTCATCGACCGAGGAACACGCCGCTGACACCGCCGCCGCCAGGCAGATCGGGGCCGTCACCGCGAAAACCCTACGGGCGGTGCGGGAGGTAAACCACTTCACTACGACACTCCATCGAACGGGACCGCAACCATGCCGCGCACGCCACGCTGCGTCGAAAAGAACTGCACTCGATCAAAACCGAATCGGGCGTCAAGCTACCTGGACGCGACCTTGTGGAAAGGTCGCACCGGGTATGAGATTCGGCACAATTGCGGCGACCACAATTGTGCGGCAAGGCGACTCGGACCGAAAGTCCTGGAAATTCCTGACCGCCCCCGAGTCGCCGTGCCGGCGCCGACTCGGGGGCGGTGGATCACGAACGAGACACGCCGTCGGACGCGAGCGTCGAGGCCGGTTGTCCAGGCCGAGCCGCGACGCGCGCCACCACGGGGCTGATGAGGGTACGTCCCGTGGTGACGCAGCGCGTCGGAGGGGTTCCCGCCCGTGAAGTTCTCGTTTGACTACGTAGTTAGATAGTAGATAAGTGACTCCGTGATGGCAACTAGATTACCCGCGCGCGACATTCATATTAAATTGGGCAGGATGTTTGAAGCCTTTACTAGTGCACTACGTAAATAGTGGTCACGCAGGGCTTTCGGTCGTGACGCTCGGCCGCCGAGGTCCCGATGACTGCACCGCGGGGTGGTGAGCATCACATCCGGTGGCTATCACGGCTTGGGGAGCACATCGTCGTGGCCGTCCTCGCCCGCCCACCACGCACCCAGTTCGCCGCCGTATCCGCAGAAATCCGGCGGCGGACGAATCCCGTCGTAGAGCTCGTAGGTCACCGCGCCGGTGTCGACCGCGATCTCCCGGACGGCCCGCACGGACCGGACCTTCGCGGAATCCTCGGTGGCGGCCTCCGCCAGCAGCGCGTCGGCGCCGCGCGCGTGCCACAGCGCGATCAGCTCGATATCGTCGTCCTCCCGCGCGCCGACCACCACGTCGTGCACGACCGCGGACAGCGCCACCGGCCGCAGCGGTTCGGCATCGGGCCCGGTGAGCGTTGGTCCTCCTCTCGCGCGTGAGGCTACCGTCGCCGCGCGCGGGTGTTCGGTCGGAGGGTGTCGAAAAGCGCTGGCGCGCAGCGGCTGTCGCCGGCATCAGCCGAGTCGGAATTCCAGCACCGGCGTGGTGAGATTCGCGCCGTTGAACTCGAGGAAGACCTGGCGTTCGGTGACCGAGAGCGTGGCCGTATTACGGCGGTCGATGGCGGCGGCCGCCGCGGCGACCATCTCGCGGTCGAACCCGAACAACGGGATGTCCTCGGCGCGATGGATCCGCTTGCCGGTCAGCTGCGCGAGCACCTTGGCCGGATCGCGATGGGTGTAGATGGCGGTGTACTCCGCGAGTTTGCTGCCGCGGTGCACCCGCTCGGCATCCGGCGCGCCCACCTCGATCCACCCGGTGATCCGACCGGTCGAATCCCGCACCAGCACCGCGGGCTCGTCGGTGGAGGAGACACCGCCGTCGCTGAACGCGATCCCGTCGCGGTATTCCAGGCAGTAGGCGAGCAGCCGGGTCACCATGAATTCGGCGGTCTCGGACGGGTGTCGCGCCAACCGCAGCGACAGATCCGCGTAGACGCCGCGATCCACGTCGGCGACCTGGACGGTGAATGTGTGCACTGTCGCGCTGAGAGCCATGACGCGCAGCCTAGATCGCCACGTCTAGCTCGCCCCGCCGTCCCCGAGCCAGCGTGCCGTTTCCGGCGCCGCCGCCAGCACCAGGGTGATCACCGGGAAGAGCAGAACCCACAGATCGGTCACCGGGACGGTGGGGCTGGTGATCGCGGGGACGGCCGCCGCGACGAACAGCGGCACGGTCAGTGCCGCGCCCGTCGTCACGAGCGCTCGCCCCGCGACGCGGCGGCGGAGCAGCAGGATGCCGCCGACCAGTAGCGCGCTGGTGACGGCGATATCGGTGCAGAACAGGACCGCCCCCACCGCTTCGTCGTGCGGGACCGTCGTCATGGCCGCGTATTCGGGGCTGTCCTCCGGAATCGACCACAGCAGCGCATACGAGTACAGATTGCCGAGCGCGCCGAGGATCGCGAGTATCCCCGCGCAGATCGCCGTGACCCCGCTCGACCGCTCGCCCGCGGTCGAACCACTGTTTCCCGGCACCGCCGACATCCGCGCCCCTCCCCGAATCCGTTGCGACAGACATGGTAGCCGCCGTGACCGGATGGACAGGACGGAGAAAGTGGGTTCGGCACGGGCGATGGGAGCCTGCCCCCGCGTCGCGGGCGGATCGCGGCGTGGCGTCGACGTGTTCGCCGGATCGGCTGTGAGACTCCTCTCAGCGCGTGGCTGAACCGGGGGCTCGTTCGGCTCGTGGATTGGGTGACAAGGTGCGGCACGGCGCCGCACCGATCCTCGGGAGGACGAAAAATGTTCACAAGCAAGCGATTTCGGCGCACCCTCGGTCCGGTCGTCGCGGCTGTCGCGTTGGTCGGCCTGGTCGGTGCGTGCGGCGCACAGGAGAACGGCGACGCCCGTCCCGCCGCGCAGGCCACGGCGAGCGCACCGGCGACGGCGGCGGCGAACGCTTCGGCGACGGCGGCCGCGAGCGCTTCGGCCGGGGCTCCGGTCGCGGGCCAGGCTCCCACCGTGGCGAAAACCCAGGGCTGGCTGAAGATCTACGCGGGCACCGCCCCCGCGGGCGTGAACGCCGTCCAGTTGACCGCCACCGACAGTCCCGCTGTCGGCCAGTACGTTTCGGACGGCGCGGGCCGCTCTCTCTACCGCTTCGACAAGGACACCGCCCAGCCCTCCGTCTCCAACTGCGCGGGCCAGTGCGCCGTCACCTGGCCCCCGCTCACCGTCAACCGCGACCAGGTCGTCTACGCCGCAGGCGTCGATCCCCAGTCCGTCGGCTTCATCGAACGCGCCGACGGCTCCTGCCAGATCACCATCGGCGGCTGGCCCGTCTACTACTTCTCCAAGGACCAGAAGCCCGGCGACCTCCTCGGCCAGGGCGTGGGCGGCACCTGGTTCGCCGTGGCCCCCAACGGCGCCAAAGCCCAGCCCAAGTGAAACCGACCCCTCTCTCCGAAACCGTTGCGGAAGAGGCAAATTACTTACTCTTAGCCCTTTATGTCCGGGTTGAGGGCTGGTATGTGGGGGTGCCGGTGGCGCACGCTCGATAGTGCACCTCGGGATGAGGGTCGGGCCGCTCGGGTCGGGGCTCGGATGCGTCGGTTCGGCGCGTTCGGGTCCGGGCGGCTCCGGCGCCGACGGTGCATCCGAATGAGGCAGGGGAGATCGATGTTGTCGTTGGACAGGGGTAGCGGACCCGCCCGGAGCCGAATTGGCCGGGAATTCGAGACGGTCGAACGCCGTGGCGCCGACGAGCGGGGGTGATGGCGATGGTTTTCGTGTGGATCGCGGCGGGGGCGGCGGCATTCGGGCTTCTGGTCGTCATCGCGTCGGCGGTGTGGCCCGCGCGGCGCAGCGGGCCGACCGTCCAGGAGATCGAACGTCGGGTGGCGCGCGAACGGGAGTCGTGATGGAACAGTGTGTTTCGCACTATCCGGCGACGCGCAGTGGCTCGCTGCCCGACTGCTACGCGGTGCTCGCCGCGTTCCGCGCGGACGATTCCGACCGGCAGGTCGTGCACTATGTGCTGCGCTGCGCGCGGGTGCTGGCGCGCCTGCATCGAATACGGTTGGTGCGCGCGGAATCCGATCGTGTCGACGAGCGTCGCACGGAACTCGTGGACGCCGTCGACCACTGGATCCGCACCCACGTGCCCGCGCCGCCGCGCGCCTGCGCACCCGACATCCGGCCCGGAGTCGCCGTCGACCAGTTGGCCGCGGCCTACGTACACGCCGAATCGGTCCTCAACGCCGAACACACCCGCGACGAACTGCACCACGCGTGGTCGCGGGTCGGTTACCTGGCCGCCCAGTGGTCCGATCTGGTCACGGCCGTGGTCCAGGGCCAACCCGCGCCGCCGCGCACGGTGTAGCAGGCCACGCGCCCGCCTGCCCCGCGCCACCGTGCGCGGGGCAGGCGCGCGCGGATGATTCCGCTCGAAACCGCGGCGCCGGATAGCACACTGGTGTGATGGGGACGGATACGGGAGAACTCCTCGTGGTGGACGCGGCGAATGTCGTCGGCTCGCGCCCGGACGGCTGGTGGCGCGACCGCGCGGGCGCGGCACGGCGACTGCTCGACGGCTTGCACCGCGCACACCTGCCCGCCGAGGTGATCGTCGTGCTCGAAGGCGCGGCCAATGCCGCGGCCGATGGCGCGCCGGATCGCGCGGGTCTGCGGGTGGTGACCGCACGCGGTTCCGGCGACGACGCCATCGTCGAGGTGGTCGATGCCGCGATGCGTCGTGGCGCGGCGCCGATTACGGTGGTGACCGCTGATCGTGAACTGCGGACGCGGGTCGAGGCGCTCGGCGCCGAGACGGTCGGCCCGCGTTGGCTGCTCGACCGCCTCGCGCCGGGCGACTCCAGCGCGTCGACCTGACCCGGACATGCGGCACGAGTCGGCTGCTGGAGCGCCGCTACCTACCGAGGCCACTCGCGTGTCTCGTTCCGGCTCGAGCCGTTGCCCGTGTTTCCGCCGGAGAACTCCGACTCGTCACGGTGGTTCGAGCGCTTCGCGCCTGTCCGCGTTACCGCCTCGAACGCCCCGGCCCGTTCGCCTTGTCGCTCGTGCGCGCCGCGGTGATCCGAACCTCGCTGCCCGCGAGGGTGATCAGTCCTCGCGCACGGGCTCCTCGCGTTCCTGCGCGGTCGGCGGCACTCCGGTGTCCAAGAAACGGATGAGCCGATCGATGTGGTCGGTGTGTTCGACGCAGCGTCGCAGGTGGTCGCCGAGCATCGCGAGATCGATCGCGGTGTCGGTGGAGTGGGCGGGGTCGGCGGCGGTGAGTTCGGCGCGTAACCGACGTTGTAGCGCCGCCATGGGTTTCGCGGCGGGTTCGAGGTCGACGATGTCGGATCCGGTGGCGACGGCACTGCCCGCGAGGGTGGTGCGGTGGGCCGCCAGCCTGCCCATCTCCGCGAGTACGTCCACGATGGGTTGCGGTCCGACGTGTCGGGGATGGTTGCGGTAGATCTGGTCGGCCACTCGGCTCGACAGTGTTCCGATGCGGGAGAGTTCGCTCGCGATCTGAATCGCGGTCACCACGTGACGAAGATCACGGGCGACCGGCGCCTGCAGGGCTAGCAGTACCACCCCGCGCGCCTCGCACGCGCCGAACATCTTCTGTAGTTGTTCATCGAGCGCGAATACCTCGTAGGTTGCCCTGAGATCGGCGTCGACGAGGGCATCGACCACGCGTTCTCCGGCGTCGTGGGCGATTCGGCACATCAGCGTCAGGTCGTTCGTCAACGCGATGAGCTCGTGAGTGAACTGGGTTCGCACCCGCAAATTCTCTCCTATGGAGTCTCGGACGAGAACAGTAATCTCGGCCCGACTGCGACGGCAGGACGGTTGGGCGGTATTCGGGCAGGATCTACGGTGTGAAGCGTGATGTCTCGGCTCACCTCGAGGTGGCGATCTCCGCACCGACCACCCTCGAGTTCCAGATAGCCGTCGCCCGGCGGCCCGGAATCGAGCTGGACGAGTCGCTGGTCTTCGAAGTGGACGGCCGGCGGATTCAGCCCTGGGAGATCGCCGGTCCGCACGGCACCAGAATCCATCGGTTCGACGTGAGCCCCGGCGCCCTTCGCGTCGATTACCGCGCGACGGTGTTCGGTGTCGCCGAGCCGGATATCGCCTCCGACTACGACCTCGCGCTGTATCGGCGCCCGAGCCGCTACGCCGAGTCGGACCGGTTCCACGCCTTCGCCGCCGCCGAATTCGGCGCCGCGATATCGGACGGCGAACGCGCGGCGCTGGTGTCGGCGTGGGTGGCGCGGCGGCTGCGCTATGCCGCGGGTGTCAGCGACCATACCGACGGAGCCGTGGACACCATGCTGACCGGTGCGGGCGTGTGCCGGGACTTCACCCACCTCACCGTCGCGATGCTGCGCGCGATGAAGGTGCCCGCGCGGGTGGTCGCTGTGTATGCGCCCGGCTGCTACCCGATGGACTTCCACGCCGTCGTCGAGGTCTGGGTGGACGGCGGCTGGCGGGTGTTCGACCCGACCGGCCTCGCACCGCGCTCGAGCCTGGTCCGCATCGCGACCGGTCGCGACGCCTCCGACACCGCCTTCCTCGACAACCACGGCGGCGAGATCTACGTGCACACCCTGTGGGTCAACGCCTTCGTCGACGGTCCGCTCCCGCTGGACGACGGATCGGCGTCGATCACCATGGGCTGAACGCTCATGATCGGCGTGCGCGCAACGGTGCCGAAGCGCGCACCCCGGTGTTACGGTCGGGCCGTGGCCTCCAAGAACGATGTCCAGCACCGTTTGATCACCGCGTTCCAACGTCGGATCGGCAATCCGCTGCTGCGCCGTCTGCCCGGTCAGCAGTTGCTGGAGACGATCGGGCGGGTGAGCGGACAGCCGCGCGTCACCCCGATCGGCGGGCGGCGCGACGGCCCGCACTTCTGGCTGGTCTCCGAATTCGGCGAGCGCTCACAGTACGTGCGAAACATCAAGGCGAATAATCGGGTTCGGTTGCGTCTACACGGCCACTGGCATACCGGCACCGCGCATCCGCTGCCCGACGACGACCCGAAGGCGCGACTGGCGACCCTGCCGAGAGGCAACAGTTCGGTGGTCGCGGCGGTCGGCACCGACCTGCTCACCATCCGAATAGATCTCGACGACTGACGGTTTCAGTTCCGCGGCTGCTTGTCGACCACGGTGAGCAGCTTCCACTTGACCGGCGCGGCGTCGGCGGGCGGATTCCGCACCGGAATCTGTTGCACCTTCAGGTGATAACGGTAGCCGGGCTGGAAGTCGAAGCCTTCGATGGTGTCGTAGAACAGTTCCCACGCGCCGTTGGGCGAACGACGGATCTGCAGACACTGTTTCGTGGCGACGCCGGTGCAGGTCATGGTGTCCGGCGCGACCTCGACGGGGAAGGTCATCGCCGCGTTCTCCGGTGCGGGCGCGACCGATGGCTCGCCGTCACCGCCGTCGCCGCATCCGGTGAGGGCGAGCAGGGCTGTCCCCGCGAGAACGGCCGAAGGGAGTCGCGGATGCACGCGCGCGATCATACCCAAGGCCGAGAATCGATCTTGATGTCCGATTTTTGCGGGACCATGGAGGCATGATCCGTGCGCTCCTGTCTCGCTGGACCGTCGCCCTGCCCCTACTCGCGGTCGTCGTACTCGCCTGCACCTGGGGTCGGACACTGCCGTGGCTCGGTGTGGTGATCGCGGCATCCGCGCTGGTCGGGGCGGTGCTCGCGGCCGTGCACCACGCGGAGGTGGTCGCGCACCGGGTGGGCGAGCCGTTCGGGTCGCTGGTGCTCGCGGTCGCGGTGACCGTGATCGAGGTCGCCCTGATCGTGACCTTGATGATCTCCGGCGGCGAGAAGAGCGCGACGCTGGCCCGCGACACCGTCTTCGCCGCGGTCATGATCACCTGCAACGGCATCTTCGGGCTTTCGCTGCTGGTCGGCGCGTTACGCAGGCGGATAGCGGTGTTCAACGCCGAAGGCACCGGCGCGGCGCTGGCGACGGTGGCGACGCTGGCCACCTTGAGCCTGGTGCTGCCGACCTTCACCTCGAGTAAGCCCGGCCCCGAATTCTCGCCCGCGCAACTGGCTTTCGCCGCGGTGGCGTCCCTGGCGCTGTACGGGCTGTTCGTGATGGTGCAGACCGTGCGCCACCGCGACGACTTCATGCCGGTGGAGGTCGTCAGGGTGGCCGAAGACGCGGCCGCGGCGAAGGAGCATGGCGGTGACCGGCCGACGCCGCGCGCGGCGCTGCTCGCGCTGGCGATGCTGTCGATCGCGCTGGTGTGTGTGGTCGGGCTGGCGAAGGTGGTCTCACCGGCCATCGAGTCGGGGGTGGCGTCGGCGGGACTGCCGCACGCGGCGGTCGGCGTGGTGATCGCCCTGCTCGTGCTCGCGCCCGAAACCCTCGCCGCGGTGCGGGCCGCGCGCCGCGATCAGGTCCAGATCAGCCTGAATCTGGCGCTGGGTTCGGCGATGGCGAGTATCGGTCTCACGATTCCGGCCATCGCGGTGGCCGGGATCTGGTTGGACGGTCCGCTGGTGCTCGGTCTCGGTGCGACGCAGATGGTGCTGCTGGCGATCACGGTCGTGGTCGGCGCGCTCACCGTCGTGCCGGGTCGCGCGACCCTGCTGCAAGGCGGGGTGCATCTGGCGCTGTTCTCGGCCTTCGTCTTCTTGGCCGCGAGTCCCTAGCCTCCGAGTCTCTAGCCTCCGAGTCCACAGCCTGCGGTCTCCGAACTCCTGGCCTTGGATCTGTCGAGATTCCATCCCTTGACCTGCTGGAATGCCGCACCGTCCGGTCGGGTCGCGGTACGGATCGTTGGCGAATGGTGACCTTGTGAGGTGTCCGATTCGGGTAGCCTCCGAAAAGATCGACTCTCGTGACAGCGTCCCTGCCGGCGTGAAGAAGGCGGTGTGCGATGGCGGATCCCAACGGCGAGCCGGACAACGGCGAATCGGCGAACGGCGAATCGGCGAACGGCGAATCGGACAACGGCACCCGGATTCTCGCCGTGGTGGCCGCGATCGCCGCGGTGGCGGCGTTCGCGGTCGCGATAGGTCTGGTGCTGAGCACCGACGACGACACCGCCGACGCACCCGCGCCGACGACGACGAACACCCCCGCACTCGCTCCGACGGTGACCGTGTCGCGAAACCCCGTGTTCTCGGCGCCCAACACCTCTCCGATGCCGACCCAACCGGCGCATCGGGTCGGTGACGGCTGCGATATCGGCAACGTGACCGGCCGATGGGATGTGGTGACGGGCCGCGGCTGGGTGTGCGTCCCGGTCGTCCCGAGCACCGCGCCTCCCCTGGGAGAACGCTGACTTCCGAAGGGCGCTGTTTCCGAAGGGAGGCGCCGACTTCCGAGAGTTCCTGACCGACCATCGAAGGCGGTGCCATGGAAACCGGTAGGACGACGATCGATGACGACAACGCGCTCGGCAGCCGAGTCCTTGCCGTCGCGATGGGCGCGTGCACGCTGCTCGGACTGGTGGTGGCGATCGGTTTGACGCTGCGCACGAATCTGGACGCACCACCCCCGCGCCCGGTGGCGGCGACCCCCAGCGCGGGCGCTCCCGCACCGATCTATCAGGTCGGCGGCGACTGTTCGGCGGGCGGCATCTCGGCCCAGTGGGATCTGCGCGACGGACAACTGAATTGCGTCGCCCGCGACCGCATCCCGACCGCGCACCGCGTCGGCGACGACTGCTCCCACGACGGCATCGCCGCGAACTGGCAGTTCCCCGAAGGCCGCTGGACCTGCATACCCGCCGCAACTGTGCAGGCGCCACCGCCCCCCGAGCCGGGTCCGCTACCCGAACCGGAACCCGCGCCACAGCCCGCACCCGCCCCGCAGCCCGAGCCCTCGTACGTGCCCCCGGTCCAGCAGGAAACGTGGGTGGCGCCGCCCGCCGAGGCATACGAGCCCACCTACGAGCCGCCTGCCCCAGCCCCGGCACCCGCCCCGGTCCCCGCACCCGCCCCGCCACCGGTGCCGTGGCTCCCGCAACTGCCGCCGCTGCCCTGGATGCCCCAACCCCCGCGGTGAGCCTGCCGTGCTGCGCCGCAGGTCGCGGATCGCCGAGTCGTGACGACGAGGCGCGGTGGACGAGCGTCTTCGTGCCGCGCGCCAGGCGGCGACGGCATCCGAGCCTGGAGTGCCGTGGTTGTTCTCGCCGCGTTCGTGAAAGGCGTCGATCCGTCCGCACGCTCCGGCATGACGCAGCCGATGTGCGAACGGTCGCCAACGCCGTGATCCAGCGGGGTTCGGGAAGGAGCACCGGAAAATCGGTGGACGCGGCTGCGATGCTCGAAAGGTGATCGATGTTCCGGAGTTCTTCGCCGAGCGGTTGGCACGCGGTGCGGGGGAGCAGGCGCGCGCGTGGGTCGCGGGCCTGCCCGACCCGGTCGCCGAGTACACGAGTCGCCTGCGACCGACTCGCACCATCCTGACCTCGTGGCGCCGGTCGGCGGCGCAGGTCGTCGCGCCGTGGGCGCCGAGCACAAGGGTGGTGGGCTGAGCGCGTGTGGTGGCGACGGCGGGATCGACACATCGCGCGACCGGCACATGTTCCGTGGCGGGATCGTCGCCGTTCGTGCACGACGGTGACCCGACCGCCCGGACGATCCAACGGCAAGCGCCCGTATCGCCGCCTCTCTTGAGCGAAATCGCCCTACGAATCAGTGTGGATAGCGGGCGGCGTAGCGGGCGCGTTCGTCGGCTCGACGTCGAGCTCGTGCTGGATTCTCCAGGTCGGCGGGCAGGCCGTGGGCGGTGAGACGGTGCGCGCGGTTCATGGGCAGGAACGCCGCGGTGTAGAACAGTGCGAGCAGTACGGCGAGCAGGATCATCGAGCCGCGTAGCCAGAGTTCGCCCGGGAACAGCAGGAACGCGGCGAACAGCGGGGTGAAGGGGACGAGGCCGCGCACGATGTGGCGGGCGGTGGCGTATCGGCCGGTGAGGTCTTCGCGGACCCAGTCGCGCAGGGAGTCGGGCAGGCGGCGGCCGAAGGCGTAGCCGATCCACTGCCACGGGGTGGGGCGTCGGCGTTTCATGCGGTGACTCCGGTTGTGTCGGAGGGGTTCTCGTTGAGCATTGCGTGCCGGGCCGCCTTGTTGACGTTGGTCAGCACGTCGCGCAGCTGTTCGAGATCGGCGAGGCGCACGCCGAGTCTTTCCACCACGGCGGGTGGGATCTTCTCCGCCTCGGCGCGCAGCGCGGCGCCCTCGGGGGTCAGGTTCACCACGAGGGTGCGTTCGTCGTCGGGATCGCGGTCACGAGTCAGCAGCCCGGCCGCCTCCAGGCGTTTCAGCAGCGGGGACAGGGTGGGGGAGTCGAGTTGGATCGCCTCGGCGATGGCCTTCACCGACATCGGCGCCTCGCCCCACAGCGCCAGCATGACCAGGTATTGCGGGTGGGTGAGCCCGAGCGGTTCCAGCAGCGGTCGGTAGACCGCGAGTACCGCCCGGTTGGCGACGGCGAGTGCGAAACACACCTGCCTGTCCAGGCGCAGCGGGTCGTCCTCGGTGTCCACACGGTCTCCTCGGGTCGCGGTCGCACCTAACGATAGCGTGTTAATAGTTAGTGCATGAAGTATTTGTGAGTGAGCTCTCCCGCGGGGAAAGTTCCGGTGGAGCGCCTCAGGCCAGATGAACCGGCAGGGTGAGCGGGCCGCGATGTCGGAACCCGCAGCGCCATCCGATATCGCGCTCGGACACCGTCAAGGTCGTGGCGGGCCACCTGGTGAAGACGTGGTCGAGCGCGCTCAGCGTCACCGCGCGCACCAGTGCCGCGCCGACGCAGGCGTGCTTGCCGTAGCCGAGGCCGAGCTGGCGATTGCGGGTCCGCGCCAGATCCAGCTTGCCTGGGCCGTCGAAATGGTCGGGATCGCGATTGGCCGAGGCCAGGCACAGCAGCACGGTGTCGCCCGCCCTGATGTCGTAGCGGCCGACGCGCAGATCCTCGGTGGCGAAACGCGGACCGGCCAGCACCTGCGGGGAGATGTAGCGCAGCAGTTCGTCGACCATCGGCGACTTGTTCCGGCCGCGCCGCAGCACCCGGATCTGGTCCGGGCGGGTCAGCAGGGTCAGGATCGCGCCCGCGAGCAGGTCGGTCAGTACCTCGTACCAGGCGAACATCAGGTAGCGCAGCAGGTCGGCGAGTGCGTCGGGGTCGCGCCGGGCCAGCCGGGCGATCATGGTGTCCGAGGACTCGGGACGTTCGATGACCGCCTCGACGAGCGCCGTGCGCATCTCGTCGGTGTTCGCGCGGTCGGCGGCAGGGAGCAGGGTGGCGCCCGCCCAGTCGAGCAGCGCTTCGCGTTCTGGGCCGCGCAGTCCGAGCAGTTCACCGAGTATCGCCGCGGGCAGCGGCACCGCGAGGCGTTCGACCAGGTCGGCGGTGCCGTCGGCGTCCGGGTTCTTGGACAGGGTGTCGATGAGATCGGGCACGCCTCGGGCGAGTTCGGCCAGCCGCGTCGCGGTGAACTCAGCGCCGAAGAGTTCGCGCCAGTGGCCGCGCTCGCGCGGGACGGCGGGTGCGGGCTCGCTCGCGCCGCGATAGTCGCGCGCCCCCGCCGCGCCGACGTCGGTGGTGAGGCGCGTATCGGCCAGTCCCGCACGCACATCCGCGTAGCGGGTGATCAGCCACGCTGGTGGTCCGTCGGGGGTTCTGACCCGGTGGACGCCGCCTCGGCGGCGCAACCGGTCGAGTACCGGCCACGGATTCGCCGCGAATCCCGCATCGAAGACCTCGAGCACGCCTGACCCCCATTCGCATTGTCCGGCAATGAGTCTCGGTGTCGTTCCGTGCGCACCAACCTACCCGGAGCCGAACGCGCTCGCCGCGCGGTACGCGGACCGATCGGTATGCAATCGGCGCCCGCCCCGCCCCGGCCGCCGAACGCCCGAATATCTCGGAAGTATTTTCGACTCCCGTTGTTTGGGTTCCTCGGGGCGGGGAATTGCGGTCGATGTCACTACACACTTCAGCGCACGGGATTGACCATGATCATAATCTTGGGGCTTTTGGTTCTGATCGCGGCGGTGGTCGTCGGGGTCGCCGGTGTCGCGGCGAACACCGGCGAAGTCCGCACCGACACCAGCGATTTCGGGGTCTTCGACTACCACTTCACGGCATCGGCCGGTGAATTGTTCCTCTACGGCATGGCGGTCGGCGCCATCGGAATGCTCGGCCTCGCCCTGCTGCTGGCCGGACTCTGGAAGTCCTCGCGCCGCAACAGCGAGACCCGCCGGGAACTGCGCCGCACGCGCAAGGAGGCGGCGCAGGCACGCCGCGCGGACGACGCCGCGGTCCGCGACGCCACACCGCCGAAGTCGCCCGAACAGCCGAAACAGCCGCCGAAGCAGCCGATTCCGGCCACCGCGACCACCGAACAGAAACCGGTGTGGAGCCTCAATCGGTTCCTGCCGAAGGCCGGATCGGACACCACACAGAGCTCGCGTCGCCCCACGGCCGACGCGTCCGCGAAATAACGATCGACCGTCGATCGTCACACAAAGGATGGAATCATGATCGTTCTCGGACTCGTTCTGCTGCTCGTCGGCTGGCTCGTCGGAATCCCCTTGCTCACCACCGCGGGCATCGTCGTCCTGCTCGTCGGCGCGGTGCTCTGGATCGCGGGCTCGGTCGGCCGCCCGGTCGCCGGACGCAGACACTATTACTGACACTCGAAAACAGGTGGCCCGCGCCCCCGGTCGGAATTATCCGACCGGGGGCGCGGCCAGTCCGGAATCGGTACGGCAGTTCGCGGCGCGGTCGAGCAGGTCGATGATTTCTCGATCGCTCACCTCGTCGTATTCCTGATACCACTGCGCGATCGAATGGAAGAATTCCGGCGTTTCCAGGCAGACGATATGGTCCACGTGCGCGGCGAGTACGCGGATGGCGCGCGGCGAGCCGACCGGAACGGCGAGCAGTACCCGCCTCGCCCCCTGCGCCCGCGCCACCGCGCAGGCCGCACGCGCCGAAGCGCCGGTGGCGACGCCGTCGTCGACGACGATCACCGTGACCCCGGCCAGCGGAATCGGCGCGTGCGTGGCGCGATAGCGCAGGGCGCTTCGCGACATGTCGCGGCGCGCCTCGGTCTCCACCCTGACGCGTTCGGAGCCGGATACGAACGCGCGGCAGGCGATATCGTCATCGATGACCCTGACGCCGTTCTCGCCGATCGCGCCGAATGCCAAGCGCGGCTGGAACGGCACCGGAAGTTTACGCACCACAGCGACATCCAGCGGCGCGCGCAGCGCGACGGCCACCTCGTAGGCGACCGGCATGCCGCCCCGAGTGATGCCGAGCACAACGACATCGTCGTCCTGGAATCGGAATCCGCGCAATCGCCCGATCAAACGGCGACCGGCATCGCGGCGATCATGGAAAGGCATGTCGGTCCTCCTCGCTCGAGTACCGCGGTGAATCGGAGCCACACCATCGGGACCCGTCGAGGACTCGTACTTTACGCCCCCGACCGCCCGAATAGCAGAGTCGCAGGTGAACATGCGACCGCGCGGACCTCAGATTCCGGCCACGCCCGCGAGTTGACCGATGCCGTAGGTGACCCCCATGGCCAGCGCGCCGCCGATCACGACCCGAACCACGGCGCGCCCGCGACGACTGCCGCCGAGGCGCGCGCTCACCGAACCGGTGAGCGCGAGAGCGACGAGCACCGCCCCGAAGGTCACCGGGATACGCGCGCTCACCGGCGGCAGCAGGATCGCCACCAGCGGCAGCAGCGCGCCGAGGGTGAACGCGACCGCCGAAGAGGCCGCGGCTTGCCACGGGTTGGTCAATTCGCACGGGTCGAGGCCGAGTTCGGCCTCGGCGTGGGCGGTGAACGCGTCGTGCGCGGTGAGCTCCTCGGCCACCTTGCGCGCGGTCTCCCTGGTCAGCCCTTTGGCCTCGTAGATGTCGGCCAGTTCGTTCAGTTCGCAGTCGGGATCGTCGCGTAATTCCCTGCGTTCCTTGGCCAGCAGTGACCGCTCGGCGTCGCGCTGGGTGCTGACCGAGACGTATTCGCCGACCGCCATCGATATGGCGCCCGCTGTCAATCCGGCTATGCCCGCGGTGAATATCTCGTCGGTGCCGGTGGTGGCCGCCGCCACACCGACGACGAGGCCCGCGGTGGAGACGATGCCGTCGTTGGCGCCGAGCACCCCGGCGCGCAGCCAATTGAGCCGGGTCGCCAATCCGCCCGCGTGTGCTTCGTGCGGATGGGACTGCTGGGTCGGGCTGCTCGAATCCACCATGTGCCGAACCCTATCCGCCGTCACCGCGCGCCATCCGCCATCGTCGCCGATATCACTTTTCGGCGCCGACACCCGTCGAAGCCGCAGGTCTCGGCGTCAGGACGACGCTTGCCGTCGCCTTCGCTGGTCCTCACCACCGCCGCCGCGGCACCGGGTGCGGCAGCAGTTTGCGGTGCAGCACCTGCAGGGCAAGCAGCAGGCCGACCGACAGTGCGCAGGTCGAGTAATCGTCGAGGATGTAGGCGAGCACCGCGAATCCGCCGAACAACGGGATCTCCAGGACCGCGCACCAGGCAAGGACCCGCAGACGCGCGGCGTTGGTGTCGAGCCAGCGCACGCCGTCATCGATGATCTCGCCCGCCGTCACCGCGCACACCAGGCCGTCGCCGACCTGGACGAAACGGTGCACGGCCTCCTCGCGGGTCAATTCGCCGAGCCAGGCCCGGTCGATCAGCCGCTTGCCCTCCTCGGCAACCTCTCTGACCGTGTCCATGCGATCCCTTCCCGATACAACCGGTCGTGAAGTCTATGACGCCGTCGCGGGCGTTCCTAGAGGCGATCGGGTCGCGATCGCGCCGTCGGGTCCGGTGTCGAACGGGCCCGACCGGTCGGGACGCCATCCCGCAAACGCGGAGCGTGCGATCCAACGGCGCTCGCCCGGTGCGGATTCGGCGGGCGCGACCACGGCCGGCATGCTGGGCGGCATGATCGATCTGCGGGGCAGGGTCGCACGCTGTGCGATGGCGGTGGCGGCGGGCGGGGCGCTCGTCGCCGGATGCGGTGCGAACGACGACGCGGGCGGGTCGAGTTCGGCGCCGCCGAGCACGCCGAGGGAACAACTGCTGCTCACCGAGGCCGAATTCCCGGCGGGCGTCAAGAAGATCGACGTGCCGCAGGACCGTTTGCAGGCCGCGACCGCCGACCTCGCCGGCGTGCAGCAGAACGCGACCTTCACCCCGCCGGAATGCGCCGCGACCCAGCAGCAACTGAGCGACGCCACCAAGGATCTGCTCGCGCAGTCCGCGATCATCGGCGCCGCCGATCAACAGTCCGGCGTGATGTACACCGAATTCGTCGCGGGCCGCACCGGAGAACTCGCCCGCATCACCGAAGGCAACAAGACCTGCCCCGAGGTGAGCCTCACCACCACCGTCGAGGGCCGCGCCATCTCCACGGTCTCCAAGGTCGAGAACCTTTCGGCCCCCGCCGGGTTGAAGGGCGTCGACGCCATCGTCTACCGCTCCACCTCGGTGTCGACGGTCGGTTCGGGCAAGCCGCTGACCACCACCGCGTACATGGGCATCGCCGTGGTGCGCGGCGCCACGGTCGCGGTACGCGTGAGCAGCCTGCGCGACACGGTGGACGAGGCCGCGTTCACGGGAGTCTTCACCGACGCGGTCGATAAGGTTCGCAAGGCCGCCTAACGTGCGGCGGCGCGGCGCACGGCCGTCGGGGTCGATCCCCACCAGCGGCGCGCGCAGCGGGTGAAGGTGGCCTGTTCGGACAGTCCGATCAGCGACGCGATCTGGCTCATCGGCATGTCGGTGGTGGTCAGGTAGCGGCGCGCCTCGTGTTTGCGCACGTCGTCGAGGATCGCGGCGAAGGTCGTGCCCTCGGCGGCCAGCCTGCGCTGCACGGTGCGCGGATGCATGGCGAGCAGCGCCGCCACCACGCCGATCTCGGGCGGGGTCGTGCCGAGCAGGCGTTGCACGGTGGCGCGGATCTGCGGTATCAGCGAGGCGTCGGCGGCGTCGGTCTGCTCGGCGAGGAAGGCCATGGCCAGGCGGTGCAGATTCTCGTCGCCGCCGGACAGTGGCCTCGCGCCGAGGCTGCTCGGGATCCGCAGCATGGCCGATGGCCGGTCGACGCGCACGGGCGCCCCGAAGAATCGTTCGTATTCGGCGACGGGCGCGGGCGGTCGGTACGGCAGTTCCACCGAACGCAGTCCGTACCGGTCCTCGACGAGCCGCTGGATGGCCCGGTGCACGAAGCCGAGGCCGAGATCGGTGCCCTGGACCGGACTCGGCACTCCGGCGTCGACGCCGTAACGCAGGCCGACCACGCCGCGGTCGCCGTACGGGTCGGGTTCCATGGTCAGGCGCAGCGCGCGGGCGTGCACGAACAGGTAGCGTTCCGTGCATTCCAGCACGTCGGCGAGGGTGGGGGAGTTGCGGATGGCCAGCGCGAGCGGGCCGAGCATGTCGAGGTCCTGCCGGTAGGCGATGCGGAGTCCGAGGTCGGGCCGCTGGAGTCGGTGCGCGGCCAGTTCCAGCACCGCGGCGACCTTCTTGTCGTCGACCAGCAGGTCGTCGGCGTCGAGCGCGGCGCGCGGCAGGCCGACGGCCTGTGCGAATACCTCGGCGTCACCGCCCAATTCGGCCACGGTCGCGCGGAATCCGCGCAGTCCCGCGGAACGTATCACCGACATGTCGCCTAGGATCAAATATCGGTCGCTCGAAGTCAAGCGTCGGAGGTCGGGCAAGGTGAGGTATCAGATGTCAAATCTGGCATCGAGGCGCTGCTAGACTGCGCCGATGGCAACGCGCTCGGTCGATATCGCGGGGACGGTCCGCGAACGGGCGGCTCGCGAACTGCGTGACCGCATCCTCACCGGGGCCATGCCCGCGGGCACGCGCATCGACCTCGATGCCATCACCGAGGAATTCGCGACCAGCCGCACCCCCGTGCGCGAGGCGCTGTTGGAACTGTCCTACGAGGGCTTGGTCGAGGTGGCGCCCCGCAGCGGCATCACCGTCATCGGCATCAGCCCCGCCGACATCATGGACAGCTTCACCATCCTCGGCGTGCTCACCGGTCAGGCCGCGGCCTGGGCCGCCGAACGCGCCACCTCCGAGGAATTGCGGACGCTGCGCGCGCTCGCCGCCGAGGTCGCCTCGCGATCCGGCGACGACGCGATAGCCGAGGCCAACTGGCGCCTCCACCAGGAGATCCACCGCGCTTCGCACTCCACGAGACTGCTCACCCAGATCCGCCAGGCCGCCCGCGTCGTCCCGTCGAACTTCCTGCGCTTGTTCCCCGAACACGAGGAACACTCCCTGCGCGAACACGACGAACTACTCGACGCGCTGCGAGTGCGCGACGCCGCGCGAGCCCGCGCGACGGCCGAACATCACGTCCTCGAGGCCGGGCGTTCCCTCACCGAATGGCTCGCCCAGAACGCCTCGGGTGGCGCCGAAGGTTCGAAGTAGCCGAGAGTGTTTCGCGCGCAGGCGAACTCATTCCGGGTCCGCTGCCGGGTAATGCTGTTCGAAAGATCGACCGAGTGCCGTCGGCCTGCTACCATGTGACTGTCACGCAAGTGATGTCGAGCGGTAAGAGCGGCGCTCCATACGCCGCCCCTACCTGGTGGAGTTACCTAGCCCGCACTCGACGGACCGAGACGAGTACCCCGGCGATCACGGCACCCGCTATCAGCAGGATGCCGTAGTCGACCGGGGTCTCGCTCTTCTTACGGCGATGTTTCGCCATCCCCACCACCTCCTCCCTGGGCGCGATGTCTGGACCAAGATCCATCGCCCCTCGGCAGGAGGTGATCTCACTCTACGTCATCATCGGGCCGAAAAGACAACTGCCGCAAAACTATTCGCTGCGCACTCGAATGGAACCGAGTGTGGTTCCGATTGGAACCCGCATCGTGTCCCGAAGCCCGCCCGGCGCGGATCTCGCGGCGTCCATCTCGGCGGGTACGATCGACTGTGTCGTATGGAATCAAATACTTGTCGTGTGAAGACAAGCGATGTGGGCGTTCGCCCTGGAGACTGGGAGTATGACCGAGACGGATATTGTCACCGAGCACCTTGACGTCGTGATCGTTGGCGCGGGGCTTTCGGGTATCGGGGCGGCCTACCGGTTGCAGACCGAATGCCCGGGAAAGTCCTACGCGATCCTCGAGGCGCGCGACGCCCTCGGTGGCACCTGGGATCTGTTCCGGTACCCCGGAATTCGCTCCGACTCGGATATGTTCACCCTCGGCTATCCGTTCAAGCCATGGCGCGACGCCAAGTCCATCGCCGACGGCCCGTCGATCCTGCGCTACGTCACCGAGACGGCGACGGAGTTCGGCATCGACCGGCACATCCGGTACGGGATGAAGGTGACCTCGGCGGACTGGTCGAGCGCGCAAGCTCGGTGGACGCTCACCATCGCGCGCTCCGACGGCGCGGGAGCGACCGAAGAGATCACGCTGACCTGCAACTTCCTCTACATCTGCGCCGGTTACTACAACTACGACCACGGTTACGAACCGGAATTCCCCGGTATCGGCGACTTCGCCGGTCGGGTCGTGCACCCGCAGTTCTGGCCGGAGGACCTCGATTACACGGGCAAGCGCGTCGTCGTGATCGGCAGCGGCGCGACCGCCGTCACGCTGGTGCCCGCGATGGCTCAGCAGACCGAGATGATCACCATGTTGCAGCGCACGCCGACCTGGATCAGCGCGGTGCCCGCACGCGACAAGCGCGCCGACCGGATTCGCGAACTGCTGCCGCCGAAACTGGCGCACCGGATCATCCGCATCAAGAACATCCTGTTCGGCATCGGTTTCTACCAGTACTGCCGTCGCAGGCCCCAAGCCGCGCGCAAACTGCTCACCGGACTCACCACCCGCATCCTCGGAGACGAGAAGCTCGTCGCCGAACATTTCACCCCGACCTACGACCCGTGGGATCAGCGTCTGTGCGCGGTGCCCAACGCCGACTTCTTCAAGGCGATGAAGAAGGGCAAGGCCGAGGTCGTCACCGACCATATCGAAACCTTTGTGCCGGAAGGCATTCGGCTGAAGTCCGGACGGGTGCTGCCCGCCGACGTGGTGATCACCGCGACCGGCCTGCAGCTGCTGGCCTTCGGCGGCATCGTCCCTCGGGTCGACGGCGCGCCGGTGCGGCTGGCCGACCAGTACGTGTGGCAGGGCGCGATGCTCACCGGCGTCCCGAACTTCGCGGTCTGCGTCGGCTACACCAACGCATCATGGACCCTGCGCTCCGACCTCAGCTCACGGCTGGTGTGCCGGGTGCTGCGGCACATGGACCGCCACGACTACGCGGCTGTGGTGCCACGCCCGCGCGGCCCACTGGGCGAACGCCCGCTGATCGACCTCGCCGCGGGCTATGTCCAGCGCTCCATCGCCGACTTCCCGCGCCAGGGTGATCGCCATCCGTGGAAGGTCAGGCAGAACTACGTCCTCGATTCCGTGACCACGCTGCGCACGGACCTGTCCAAGACCCTCGAGCCCACTCCGCGTGCGGCGGTACTCAATCCGGTGGCCGTGCGCTGAGCGCCGTGATGTCGCCGTGCGCTGAGCGCCGTCATGTGACCGGGCGTCAGTCGGGCATCTGGCGCATCTCCAGCAGCGTGAGTCCGAGCGAATCGATCCGCGCCATGATGCTGCGCATCGCGACCGGATCGCCGACCGGCCCGTAAAGGGTGGTCACATCGCCGGGCGCCCGGTCGGATGCGGTGAGTTCGGGGAACGCGGCCAGCGCGCGTTCGGAGAGCGTGCCGTCGATGATGAACTGGTATCGCACCGGCATGAACGCTCCTCTCGCGGCGGGCGTGGCTCGGCGCTGAACTCGTCGGCCTATCCGTCGAGCCTGCTCCGACCGGGGTATCGATGTCCTCACCCGAGGCGGATGAGATGCGCTGACCTGCTCAGAGCAGTCCGATGCGGCGCGCGCGCAGCATGGCGTCGGCCCGCGAGTTCGCGCCGAGTTTGGCGTAGATCGCGCGCAGGTGGGTCTTGACGGTGTTGATGGACACGCCGAGGTCGTGGGCGATCTGGAGCGCGGTCCGCCCGCTCGGCAACTGTTTGAGCACCGTCAGTTCGGCGTCGGTGAGCGCGGGCGTCATCGGTTCCCGGCGCGCCTCGCAGTGCTCGCGCACCGCCTCGACGAACGCGTTGCCCGGCCCGAATCGCCCCGCGTGGTCGTGCAGCAGCGGAAGTGCGGCGGTGATGTCGAAGAAGGGGCGGACCAGCCGGTCGGGTGCGGCCAGTCGCACCGCTTCGGCGAAACCCTCGTAGGACTTCACCGGCCGGTCGAGACGGTGTGACGCGCAGGCGTAGAGCAGCCAGGCGGTGACCGCGGTGCAGGCGGGCAGCGCGGCGGCGCGTTCGAGCAGTGGGCTCACCATGTCGATGGTGTCGAGCGGTTTGTTGGCCGCCTCGGCGACGGTTGCGGTCGCGAGGACCGCGTCGGGCGCGCCGTGCAGTGCGCGGTGCCCGGCGGTGGCGAGGTGCTGGGCCATATCGCGTTCGTGCAGCCGCAGCAGGATCGACACCACCGGGACGAGTAGTCGCCCCGCCACATTCGGGTGCGGCGTCTCGGTGAGCAGCCGCTGGGTCTGGCCGTGCATGGCCATGGCCGCGGCGTGTTTGTCGGCGGCGGTCTCGAAGCCGATGAGCTGTCCGACGAGGTAGGCGTGTCTGCCCGCGACGGGTTCGGCGGCGCCGTCGAGTCCGCGCCGGGTCTGCGCGAGGGTCACCAGGTCCGCCGCGGCGACGGGTTCGCCTTGCAGGTGGGTGGCGAGCGCGCCGAGCGCCACCGCGTGCACGTGGTCGGGCGAGGTGGTGAGCCCGTGCGTGACGCCGAGGTCGACGGCCCGCGCCGCGCGGTCGCGCATGAGCGGCACCGGGCCGGTGACCGCGGCGGCGGCCGCGAGCCGGGTCACCGCTCGCAGTTGCAGCCGGTGGTTGCCGAGTTGTTCGGCGAGCGCGAGCGCGCGGTGCAGTGCTTGTTCGCCGGTGATGATCGCGTCGGCGAGCACACGGGCGCTGCCGAGCGCGATCGCGAGGTAGCAGTCGAGTTCGGGTTGTCCGGTGGTCGGCGGATCGGTCGAGAGCGGAAGCGGCGCGACGTCTTCCGGTGTGCTCGCGCCGACGGCCACGGCGACGGCCGCGGTGGCCGCGAGACGCATCGCCGCCAGCCACGAGGTCGGCACGATCATCGAGCCGGTGGGGTCGCGCGCGTCGATCTGGTCGAGATAGGCGGACGCGGAGGCGGTGTCGCCGCGTTCCACGGCGTCGATGACACGCAGCAGTGCGACTACGGGATCGTCGAGTACGCGCGCGCTCGCCGCGTCGAGCTTCTGGAACAGGATCGGCCCCGCGCCGTCGAGCACGATGCGCAGGCCGTATTCTCTCAGGAATCCCGGCAATTGGGGTTGTCCGGTCTCGGCGAGCAGGTGCGAGAGCGCGGCGATGGGTTCACCCGCCGAAAGGTACCAGCGCCCGGATCTTCGGTGCAGCTCCGTAATCCGTTGCGGCGCGGCGCGTTGCAGTTCGGCGAGCAGGTAGGCGCGCAGCATCGGGTGGTAGGAGTACCACAGCGCGTTGTCGTAGGCGGTGTGCTGGACCGGGAAGTTGATGCGCGCCAGGTCGTCCAGCATGCGTGGCGCGCGCGGCCCGGCCAGTTCCTCGGCGAGCGCGTCGGTGAAGGAGTCGGGAACGCAAGTGGCGAGCAGGAATTCGCGCACGTCGTCATCGAGTACCTCGATGAGTTCGCCCACCAGGAAATCCGATATCGGATGCGGCGCGTGCGCGAGCATGGCCAGCGCGCAGGCGCGTTCGGAGCCGTGCATGGCGGTGTAGAGCGCGGCGATCCTGACCAGTGCCGCCCACCCTCGGGTGAGTTGCTGAATGGAGCCGATCTCCTCGGGTTCCAGCGGGCAGCCGTGTTCGACGAAGACCGAGGCGATGTGTTCGTCGGCGAAGGCGAGATCGGCCGCGCCGAGCCGCACCAGCCGACCTGCCATGTCGAGGATGTGCCAGCGCAGCGGCGGCTCGTAGCGGCCGGTCACGATGGTCAGCAGCGGCGCGGGCGCGTAGTCGAGGAAGTGTTCGAGTCCGGCCAGGGCGAGCGGGTCGGTGAGCAGGTGGGCGTCGTCGAGGACGAGTACCGCTGGGGTGTCGCCGATGTCATGGACCAGGTCGGCGGCCGCGCCGATGGGGTCGGGGGACTCGCGCCCGCGTTCGGCGGGCAACTCCAGTCCGGCGCGGATCTCCGCCCACAGCCGGGTCGCGTTGTCGAGGGTCTCGGTGACGGTGATCCAGTGGTACCGCACGCCGGGGTGTGCGTGTAGATGCCGCCGCAGCCATTCGGCGGCGAGCACGGTCTTGCCGCTGCCCGCGGGCGAGCACATCAGCACGGTGCGCCCCGCGGAAGGGGCGACGGCCTGGTCGAGGCGTATATGGGTGTCGCGAAGGACGAGCGGGGTGAACAGTGGCGACGGTATTCCGCCCGCCATGTCGTCGGCGGCGGTCGTCGCCGGATCAGGTACCACGTGGAGTCGCCGCGAAGAGTGCACCCTAGCCTCCTGGGACGGTACTGCCTCATCTCTCGCCGTCTGCTTTCGGAAATCCGAGCATACCGACCGAACAGCCTTTTTGGTTTGCAGCAAACATTCCGCGACTCATCCGATATGGATGACGTCCGGCGCGGCGGCCGGCCCTACCCTCGGATGCGCCGGGCCGTGCATCCTGGCGAGAGAAGAGGGGCCGATGTCAACGCCTGGACAGCCGCGCGCCCTCGCGCCCGGCCTCACCCCGACCGCATGGGCGATACCGCGCGGCCTGATCGTCCTGCTCGCCGCGGCGGGCGGTGTGGTCGCGATCGGCGGTATGAAGGTGTCATCGGGTCTGCTCGGCCCGCTGTTCCTCGCCCTCATGCTCACCATCGCGGTGCAGCCGATCCAGACCATCGTGCAGCGGCGCGGCAAACCGGCATGGGTCGGCATGGCACTGGCCTTGATCGCGGCGCTGGCCATCGTGATCGGCATGATCGGGATGCTGGTCGTCTCCGCCGCCCAACTGGCCACCGAACTGCCGCAGTACACCGACCGCGTCGACGACCTGCTCGCCGTCGCCCGCGACCGACTGGCCGAGCTCGGCGTCGACCAGACCCAGATCCAGAACCTGCTCAGCGAGATCGACATCGGCAAACTCGTCGGCGTGATCCAGGACGCCCTGCGCGGCCTGCTCGGCATCTTCTCCAACCTCTTCTTCGTGCTCGCGCTGCTGCTGTTCCTGGCCTTCGACGGCATGAGCATCGGGCGCAAACTCGACATCATCGCCCGCGAACGACCCGAGATCGCCTACGCGCTGAACGCCTTCGCCGACGGCACCCGTAAATACCTCATCGTGTCCACCGTCTTCGGCCTGATCGTCGCGGTCTTCGACGGTGCGGCGCTGTGGCTGCTCGGTGTGCCGCTGCCGCTGCTGTGGGCGCTGCTGTCCTTCATCACCAACTACATCCCCAACATCGGCTTCGTGATCGGCCTGTTGCCGCCCGCGTTGCTCGCGCTGCTCGACGGCGGACCGTGGCTGATGCTGTGGGTGATCGTGCTCTACAGCGTCATCAACTTCGTCATCCAGTCGATCATCCAGCCGAAATTCGTGGGCGACGCGGTCGGGCTCAGCGTGACCATGACGTTCCTGTCGCTGGTCTTCTGGTCCTGGGTGATCGGCGCGCTCGGCGCGATACTCGCGGTCCCGCTGACCCTGCTCGTCAAGGCGCTGCTGCTGGACATCGACCCGACCACCCGGTGGGTGAACACATTGATCAGCGCCAAAGCGCACGATCCGGAACCTGTACCCGGATCACCCGTAGCGGGTGAGGAACCCGCGTCGTCCGTGGACTGAGATCGAATCAGATTCTTCTATCGCGGAAGGGATGACAATGACGACTCAGAAACCGGAGACCGCGCACCCGGTCCGTCAGGGGATCGCGGCGGGCACATCCGTCGGCGCCGCGATACTGCTGCTCACCGTCGGCGTGCTGTCGATCCTCGAAGGGATTTCGGCGGTCGCCAATGACGACCTCATCGTCGTCGGACCCGAGTACATCTACCAGTTCGACACCACCGCCTGGGGATGGGTCCACATCGTGCTCGGCGCGATCCTCATCATCTGCGCCATCGGCCTGATGACCGGAAGCACCTGGGGCAAGGTCGGCGCCATCGTCATCGCGGCGCTCACCATCATCGCCAACTTCCTGTGGCTGCCGTACTACCCGTGGTGGTCGATCCTCGTCATCGCGCTCAGCATCGTGGTGATCTGGGCGGTCTCCACCTGGAATCCGGACACCGTCCGATAAATTCGGCCGACCCGCCGCCCGCGTCCGCGCCACGGACGCGGGCGGCGGGCGTGTGTCGAGGCCCGACTCGACCTAGCGCGGACCCAACGGCTCGGCTGGTGGACTTGGTCGCGGGTCGATCGAACCCGGATCCCGTCCACGAAAGGGCAACTCTCATGGCACATATCCGCATCACCCGCGCCGCGCTCGCGGTCGGCGCCGCCGCCGCGGCCGCCGCACTGCTCGCGCCGGGCACGGCTCTCGCGCAACCGGGTGTCGGCGGCGCGCTGATCGAGACGACCTGCACCTTCGCGCAGGTGGACGCCGCCATGCACGCGAGCGCCCCCGAATTGGCGGCGCGCTTGGACGCGCACCCCGACCGCAAAGCGAAGATCCAGGAATTCCTGGCGCTGCCGGTCGATCAGCGTCGCGCTCGCGTGCAGCAGGGGCTCGCCGAGCATCCCGGCGCGCGCGAGCGGATCCAGGAACGCAAGGACTCGCCCGAAGGGCAGGCCTTGCGCGAGAAGTTGGGCGTCGTCGCGAACACCTGCCACAACTACTGATCCTTCGTGACCGTCGACCTAGCCGTCCAGGCGCGGCAGGTCGACGGTCACGATCAGCCCGCCCTCGGGGCGGGCCCGCGCGCGCACCGCGCCGCCGTGCGCGTGCGCGACCGAGCGCACGATCGACAGTCCGAGTCCGGCGCCGCGCGCTGAGGTTTCGGCGAGCCGTTCGGCGGTCGCCAGCCTGCGGAACGGCTCGAACAGTCCGTCCACCTCGAACGCGGGAACGAGCGGGCCGGTGTTCTCCACGCTCAGCGTCGCGCGGTCGCCGTCGACGCCGACCCGCACCGTGACCCACCCGTCGGTGCGGTTGTAGCGCACCGCGTTGTCGATCAGGTTCTGCGCCAGCCGTTCCAGCAGCAGCGGGTCGCCCCGCACCTCGGCGGCCGCGATCTCGGCGCGGATCTCGATGCGGCCGCGCGCGGCGTCGTCGCCCGAGATCGCGATGGCCTGGCGCGCCGTGCCCGCGAGGTCGACCCGGACGGTCGTGGTCAGCCGCTGTTCGCTGCCCGCGAGCACAAGCAGTCCGTCGATCAGCCGTTCGTGTCGGCGATTGACCTCGAGCAGGGTCGCGCCGAGAGCGCGCAGGTGCTCCGTGGCGTCGGGATCATCGAGCGCGACCTCGATGAGAGTGCGGTTGATGGTCAGCGGGGTGCGCAGTTCGTGGGAGGCGTTGGCGACGAAACGGCGTTGCCCGTCGAAAGCGTGGTCGAGCCGCTCCAACATGGCGTCGAAGGTGTCCGCCAGATCCTTGATCTCGTCGTCGGGGCCGCGCAGCGCGATCCGTTCGTGCAGGCTGCGGTCGGCCACCCGGCGCGCGGTCGCGGTGATGCGCTGCAACGGCGCCAGCGCGCGCCCGGCCAGCGCCCAACCGAGTCCGCCCGCCGCGACCCCGACCGCGCCGAGCGCCACCAGCGACCAGATCAACGCGGCTTCCAGCGTTTCGCGCCGGTACTGCTCGTTCTGAGCGGCGACCACCTCGAGCAGTTCCTGTCGGCTGCGCGCGGGCCTGGACAGGAATTCCCGGATCAGCCGTTGGGAGCCGAGACCGGTGCGGCGATCCAGGGATTGGTCGAGGTAGAAGTACATGAGCCCGATGAGCACCGCGCCCGCGAGGAAGAACGCGCCCGCGTATAGGAGGGTGAGCCGCAGGCGGATGGTGGAGCGCTGTCCTTCGGAGGTGCGCTGTCCTTCGGAGGTGCGCTGTCCCTCGGAGGTGCGCTGTCCCTCGGAGGTGCGCCGTTCGCCGGAGGCGTGCTGCCTATCGGAGTGGTGCTGCCTATCGGAGGCGTGCTGTGTTTCGGAAGTGCGCTGTGTTTCGGAAGTGCGCTGCCTGTCGGGCGTGTGATGTGTTTCGAGGGCGTTTCGCGTGTCGGAGATGCGCTGAATTTCGGGTTCGTGCTGCCCGGGACTGCGCCGCACTTGATCACGCCTGCTTTCCGGATCGCGGGCGCTCATCGGATGCAGTATCCGACGCCCGCTTCGGTGTCGATCACCGGCGGATCGCCCAATTTCCGACGCAGCATCATGATCGTGTAGCGCACCACGCCGGTGAACGGGTCGGTGTGCTCGTCCCACGCCTTCTCCAGCAGGCGTTCCGCCGAGACCACGCCGCCGCTCGCCCGCAGCAGTTCGTCCAATACCGCGAATTCCTTGCGCGACAAGGTGATCGGGGCGCCGTCGCGGGTGACTACGCGCCGGTGCTGGTCGAGGCGGATGCCCGCGCGTTCCAGCACCGGTGGCGGCGCGGGCCGCGAACGCCTGCCCAATGCCTGGACGCGCGCGACCAATTCGGCGAAGGCGAACGGTTTGACGAGGTAGTCGTCGGCGCCGAGACCGAGTCCGGCGACGCGTTCGGCGACCGCGCTCGCCGCGGTCAGCATCAGGATTCTGGTGTCGGTTCCCGATGCGACCAGGGTGGCGCACACCGTGTCGCCGTGCACGCGAGGCAGGTCGCGGTCGAGCACGACCACGTCGTAGTCGTTGACGGTGGCGCGTTCCAGTGCCGCGTCACCGTCGTAGACCACATCGACGGCCACCGCGTGCCTGCGCAATCCGGCCGCGATGGCATCGGCCAGCAATTTCTCGTCCTCGACCACCAGAACTCGCACGCGACCATCCTGCCGCGCCCGCTTGTTGGTTCCCTGTGAGTTTCCGGTGGATCCGCGCCGACTCGCGTCGGTGGACTCGGCCGCGCCTGCGGGGCTTCGCGCGCGTACCTCCCGTAATACAGGAGGTAGTGTCCGGTGTCGTCACGTGACCGTGTGCGCCTGCTCGGTTCGTCCGCGGTGCGAGAACCGCGCAGGCGCGCCGAGCGGCGAATTCAGTGCGGCGCCGACGGTCTCGCGGTGGTGTCGCCCGCCGCGATCGATGCCTCGATCTCGTCGAGAACGGTGCGGATCAGGGTGCCGTAGTCGTCTTCGGGCAGATGGGTCAGGCGGTCGCGAGCGTTGCGGATCTCGCGCCGGGCGGCGTCGAAGGATGCGAGTCTGCGGTAGTTGTCGGCCAGATTCAGGTGCAGAGAGGGATAGAAGCCGCGTACGTCGAGGTCGCGGTCGTGCCGCCTGGTGCGTTCGTCGGTGAGTCCGTCGGCCGCGTCGATGGCGCGGATGTCCCAGGCCAGGGCCTGGGCGGGGTCCTCCTGGAGGTCGGCCATGTAGTGCGCGAGGGTGCAGCGGTGCAGCGGGTCGCCGAGCGGTCCTATCGAATGCCAGATGGCGTCGAGTGTGATGCGCGCGGCGATGTGGTCTCCTGAGCGCCCAAGGGTGACGGCGTCGTTGATGGCCGTCATGGTCGAATCCTCGGTCATGCGATTTCCTTCGTGTCGATCTGTGCGGGAAGAGCTCTCGGCATCACCAGACTGGTCAGGTCCCCGTCGGTCGCGGACCGGACCACGACCGGCTGATCCGGTCCGGCGATGTCGAGCATGATGTCGGGCCCGAGGGCCGCCGCGATCGCGGGCCGCAGGGTTTCCGGAGCGAAGGCGAGGTCGACGCGCGGCCCGCTGCCCATTGCCGGAATACGTCGAATCCGCGGTCGTGACCACCACGACACCTCGCGCACCGACTCGGTGTCCGCGACCGGCCCGTGGCACGCGGGTGTCGAAGCGATCGCTTCCGGAGCGACGGCCTGCGCCCGTGCGGACACGGTTGAAACTGATCTGTGACGCCCGATGTCCTCGGACATGCGAGTGTGCCCCGCCGGGTGCGGGCGGTACGCCGTCGGTTGGACCGGATCCGCGTCCTCGGCGTCGCGGGTGTGTGTCACCGGCTGCGTGGGTGAGGTGGTTGTGCCCACCTGCTCGGTCGGGTGCGTGCGCGTCGACGCCGCGAGGGATTCGGTCGGCCCGGTCGGGACCATCGAGGACAGGGCCAGTGCGTCGGGTTCGGCGGTGCAGAGCACGAGGTCGGCGGGTGTCTCGAGGGCTTCGAGCAGCGCGGCGCGGTCGACCACGATTCGGGTCGCGACGGGGGTGAGGTCGGCGAGCATCGTGCGGTAGTCCGGGTATTCGCCGTCGACGGCCGGGCATTCGGCTTCGAAATCCGGACCGCGCAGCGCTATCCCGTGTTCGGTGCGGGACACCGCCACCGCACCCTCGCGGCCGAGCGGACTGCACAGCTCGGCGAGTTCGCGGGCGCGCACGATCCGCCGCCACGGTGCGGCCGCCGCGATGTCGGGGACCAGGGTGCGGGTGGCGAGACGGTAGCGGTCGGTGGCGGTGAGGGTCACCGAGTCGGGGTGGACCTCGAGGTAGACGCAGGCCAGGATCGCGATGGCGTCGTCTCGGGCGGCCGCGCCGACCACCTGGCCGATGGCCTCGGCCAGCAACGATCCGGCGACTGTCACCGTGGTCGCGCCGATGGCCAGCTTGACCGCCGATGCGACCAGCGCGGCCTGCTCGGCACGGCGGGTGAGGGTGCGGACGTGGTCGTCGAGGATCCGGCCCGCCGCGTTCGGGTCGCCGGACAGTATCTCGGCGACCGCGCCGAGCGGGATCGCGATCTCGCGCAGCTGACGGATTAGGGTGGCGCGTTCACACTGTTCGGGCGCGTAGTAGCGGTATCCGGTCGCGGCGTCGACGTGCGCGGGCGCGAGTAGGCCGCTGTCGTCGTAGAACCGCAGCGCGCTGGCGGTCAGGCCGCTGGCCCGCGCCACCGCGCCGATCGTGATGAGGTCGTCGGACTCGCTGTCAGTCACCCGTCCAGCATGCGCCATCAGGTAACTGGAAGGTCAAGCCCATGCGCGAAATCATGCCCGATGCACGGGACCGTGCGCCTCGGCGCAGTGTGGAATATGCGCCTCGGCGCAGTGTGGAATGTGCGCCTCGGCGCTGCCATGATTGTGCGTCTCGGCGCAGCGGTCCGTTGGCGGGTGCTCGACCTCGCCGACGTGGTCGACCTGCAACGTGGTGTGCGCGATCCCGAAGTCCGAGGTCAGCAGGCGCTCGACCGCGGATCGCAGCGCGTGACAGTCCGCGCCGTCGTCGACCAGCACGTGCGCCGACAGCGATGGCTCACCGGAGGTGATCAGCCAGACGTGCAGGTCGTGCACCTCGGCGACGCCGCCGATGCCGACGATGCCCGCTCCGATCTCGTCGGGGTCGAGGTGCGCGGGCGCGGCTTCGAGGAAGATCCGCCCGGATTCGCGCACCAGCGACCAGCCCGCCTTCAGCATGAGCGCGGCGACCACCAGCGCGGCGATGGCGTCGGCGCGCGGATAGCCCGCCAGCCACACCACGGTGCCCGCGACGGCGGTGCCGATGAAGGCGTAGAGGTCGTTGACGATGTGCTGGAACGCGCCTTCGACATTGAGGCTGGTCCGGTTGGCGCGGCTGATGCTCCACGCCGCGGCGATATTGACCGCGATGCCGACGAGCGCCGTGATGAGCACGAGCGGACCTTCGACATCGGGCGGGTCGATCAGCCTGGCGATGCCCTCGTAGACGAACCACGCGGCCAGCAGCAGCAAGGTGATGCCGTTGGCCTGCGCGGAAAGGATCTCGGCGCGCTTGTATCCGTAGGTGTACTGCCCGCTCGCCGGTCGCTTCGACAGCCGGATGGCGATGAGCGCGAGCACGATGGACGCGGCGTCGGTGAGCATGTGCGCGGCGTCGGTGATCAGTGCCAGCGACTGCGCGACGAGGCCGACGGTCACCTCGGCGGCCATGAACACGACGATCAGCGCGAGCGCGATGGACAGCCAGCGCGGATCGGAGTCGGCGGAGACGCCGTGATCGTGGCCGTGCCCGTGCGCGTCTTTGCCGGGATGGTGGCCTTCGCCGTGACCGATGGCTCTACCGTGATCGGGTGCGGATGGGTGATCGTGGGTACAGCCGTGGCTCGATCCGGTCAGCGGACCGCGGTCGGCGGTCCTCGTGACGGACCGGTCGGGCGACACGCACTGCTCTCCCATGGATCCATGCCTCTCGTCGTCGGACTACCAGAGCACAGCCTAACCGATAGTGCAGACATGCGCATGTCTGCATCTCTCTGGCTCGCTCAGGACCGCCGCTCAAACGTGATCAAGTGCGATACACCGGCCTCACCGGCGCGATTACTATTCGGACAGCACGATCCGGGTGGTCGGTACGACCTCCCCGGAACGGTGGCGGTCGCACCGGTCCGGGGCGACCCGATGAACGTCGCGGCAAGAAGGGTTTCGAATGGACAGGCCGGCGTGGGCGCCCGAAGGCGTGGATGTGCACCGGGCGAGCCCCGCACGGATGTACGACGCCCTACTGGGCGGTTCCCACAATTTCGAGGTCGACCGGCAAGCCGCCGCCATGGGCAAACAGCTGGTTCCCGACCTGCCGCGCCTGGCGTTGAGCAATCGCGCCTTCCTGCGGCGCGCCGTGCGTCACCTCGTCGATGCGGGCATCACCCAGTTGCTCGACATCGGTTCCGGCATCCCGACCGCGGGCAATGTGCACGAGATCGCCCAGGACATCGATCCGGCCGTCACCGTGCTCTACGTGGACATCGACCCGGTCGCGGTCGCGCACGCCGGTGCGATTCTCGCGGGCAACGACCGCGCGGGCGCCATCGAGGCCGATCTGCGCAGACCCGACGAGTTGCTGGCGAAGGTGCGCGAGACCGGGCTGATCGACTTCGAGCGACCCGTCGGCCTGCTGCTCGTCGCCGTCCTGCACCTGCTCGCCGACGAGGACCGGCCGGTCGAGCGGGTCGCGGTCCTGCGGGAGGCCGTGGTCGCGGGCAGCCACGTCGCGATCTCGCACCTGACCTCGGAACTGCGCCCGGAGGACGCGGACCGACTCGGTGCGAGCGCGGCGGGCAGCAGCCGGGTCGGCATCCATTTCCGGCCGCGCGCCGGGATCGAGGCTATGTTCGAAGGATGGGAGCTGGTCGAGCCGGGGGTGGTCGAGTTGCCGTTGTGGCGGCCCGAATCCGAGCGCGATCAGCACGAGACTCCGGGGCGCTCGCTCGGCCTCGCGGGTGTCGGCCGCAAGGGATGACGGGGGCAGCGGCGGCGGCTCGCGCGGGCGGCGGCAGGGAGTTGCCGAGTGGGTGTGCGTGAGGTAACCGAGCGGTGGGCCGATGCGCTCGACGGCGTCGTCGCACCCGTGCTCACACGCACGCAGATCGAGGATCTGCTGGCCGAACTCGGAGCCGATCTGATCAGCGCGGTGCGCGGGGTCGCCGATCCCGCGGTGGCGCACGAGGCCGCGGCCGCGCTGGTCGCGGCCAACTACCGGGATCCGAGCGCGGTGAGTCGCTCGATGCTGGTGATCTGTCACGACATGGTCGACGCCGTCTGCCCCGACCCTTCCGACCCCGACTATCGCGCGGTGCGTGATCGTTCGCTGGTGGTCGCCTCGGAATTCGCCGCCGGATTCACCGGCGCGCTGCGCTCGGCGGCGCTGGGGGAGCAGGAGACCACGTTGATGGCGGTGCTGGAGGCCGCCCAGGAATCCGAGGTCCGCCGCCAGCTCTCCGAAGCCGGATTCCAGGCGGTGTTCGCGGGCGCGTCGGTCGGTATCGGCATCCTCAACACTCGAGGTGAGGTGCTCGACGTCAATTCCGCCTTCGGGGAGATGCTCGGCATCCCGGCCGAGGTGATGCCGGGGCGTTCGGTGGCCGAACTGCTCGGTCCGGTCAATATCGGCCAAGCCTTCGCCCAACTCCAGCGCATGCTGGTCGGCGAGACGGACCGGTTCCGGCTCGAGACCGAGCACGTGCGGCCCGACGGCGGACTCGCCTATATCGACCTGTCCATGTCGGCGGTGCGCGACGCGAGCGGCGCCATCCAATTCCTGATCGGGGTCGCGGTCGACGTGACCGAGCGGCGGCAACTGTCCGACCGGCTCTGGCACGACGCCAATCACGACAATCTCACCGGCCTGCCGAATCGGGTCCTGTTCTTCGCCCGGCTCGCGGGCGCGACACCGCCGCTCGGGCTCTGCTACCTGGATCTCGACGGCTTCAAGGCGGTCAACGACGAATGGGGGCACACCTTCGGCGACCGGGTGCTGCGCGATGTGGCCAAGCGGCTGCGCACCGCGATCGAGCCGAGCGGCGGTCTCGTGGCCAGGATCGGCGGCGACGAATTCATCGCGCTCATCGAGCAGTGCGACGGCGCGGACCAGTTGTCGGCCATCACCGACCGCCTGCACGACACGCTCGCGGCGCCGATCGAGGTGGCGGGTTTCCCGGTCGTGGTCGGGGCGAGCATCGGGACGGTCTTCGTGGCGGAGCGGCTGCCCGAGGTGGACGCGCTCATGCATTCGGTCGACTCGGCCATGTACCGCAACAAGTCGCGCGGCGGTCGGCGGCGGATGCGACGCGATCTGATCTGAGGCGCCTGTTCGGGCCCGGTCAGTTCAGGTAGCCGGTGCCGTGGAAGCGGGGATGATCGTCGGCGACGGTCCACCCGCCGTAGGTGGTGCGGCCGGTGTCGTCGTCGCGACGGATGGGGCTGACCCAGGTGCGGCGCGGATGCTGCCCCCCGCCGCGCCGTCCGCCCGCGAGCAGCGGGACCTCCCTGGCGACCAGGTAGTAGTCGCCGTCGTCGGGGTCGGTCTCGGGCAGGTATTCGCAGAGTTGTTCGGCGGCGTCGCCGAGGTCGGCGGCGGAGACCACGCCGTGGCGCGGTTCGAGGTCGTCGCCTTCGATGACTACCGCGGAGACGGTCCACATGTGGTTGGCGGGGGAGCGGACGGTCGGGCCCGCGGGATGCGCACGAGGGTGAGGTTCGGTCGAATCGCCTGATTCGGCCGATTGTGAACCCTCGCCCATCCTGTACCTCCGTGGTGGTCCGGTGCCCCGGCTGCTTCCGGTCGATGCTGCTTCCGGTGGATCACCTTGTCCCCCAGTGTTATTCGAGAGAATGGTACCGGAGGCGGCTGTCGCGGCTGCCGGCGGATCCCCTCGAGCATTTGATAGGAGAACTAACCTTGAAAGTGAGTGTATCCCGCCGTCGCGCGGGTCGGGTGGGATTGTCCGCCGGATCGCGCCCGCGCCCGCCGTCCCGGTGGCGCAGGGCATTCCGGCCGCGAAACGCCCGCGCCCGCCGCCGACGATATGACGTGCGCGGTACCGGAGCCGATCCGCTCGTAGGTCGCGGACGGGTCTCGAAACGAACAGAACAGTCCGTTCTCTCGTGCAAACGCGGGAGGAAACGATCTCGAGTTGGGTAGGTTGATCGAGTGCACCGCTGCACCCGTGTGATCGAAATGATCACGGCGCTGGTATCGGCCGTGGTCGGAGGTCTGGCGTTGTCGACCCCGGTCTCGTTGGCCTGGGCGCGCGGCAGCACAGCCACGGTGCAGATCGAACTGCTCGCGACGAATATGCCGAGAGCTGCCGCGATCGGCTGCATCGCGGGCGTGGTGGTCGCGGTGTTCGCCAGTATCGCCGAATCACTGATCGTGCCGTGGGTGTGCGCGCTCAGCGGTATGGGCCTGCTGCTGCTCAATCACCTGCTCGGACGAAGTCTGTCCTCGATCGCACCGCTGACCACGTTGAACTACATCGACTCGCTGGCGGGCGGCATACTGCTCGGCGGGCTCGTCGCGGCGGTATCGGTGCGGCTGGTGCTGACGATCGCCTTCCTGCTCGGCTCGATCATCAGCGTCTCCGTCGGACAGATCAGCGCGGTGTCCGGCTACGGCAGCATGGCCGCGCACGGCATCGCCTCCTGGTTCGTCGACTCGCCGCCGCTGTGGCTGATCTGGCCGACGGCCGTGGCGATGGCGTGGTGCACGATGCGATATCGGCACGGCAAACGCTACGCGACCATCTCTGTCGATCTGCCGCTGAGCCCGATCCTGGCCGCCGTGATCGGCGTGAACATTCCGGTGCTCGGATCGGAGTGGATGGTGCGCAACGGCACGGAGACCGGCGACATCGTGTTCGCCACCATCCTGACCGTGCTCGCGGCGCTGGTCGCGGGCAGGCTGCTGCCCGGGCGCGACGGCATGCTGTTCCAGCTCAGCATCACCCTCGGCACGGTCGGCATCGTGATCGTGCCCATTCCGCTGCCGCTGTGGATCATCCCGTTCTCGATCCTCGGTAACCTGCTCGGCCTGCTGGCCGGACTGTGGCGCGGTTCACCGGTCGCGGCGATGCTCATGCTCATGGCGCTCGCCGTGTTCGGCGTGGCGGCGACCTCGCCCACCGATCCGGTGCCGGGCGCGGCGATCGCGGGCACCATAGTCTTGGCGTTCATCACCGGATACTGCTTCTCCGCGGCGCTGCCGAAGCACAGTTCGAGCGTCATGCTCGGCGTCGCGCTGCTGTTCGTACCCGGCGTGGTGGTCGCGATGAAGGGACGGATGTTCACCACCGATCCCGAGCTGGCCCTGAACAACGCCACGCCCGGCCTGACCGCGCTGGCGATCGCCGCAGGTTGTATGGCGAACCTGCTGATCCTGCGCCGCCGCCCCGTAGTCGAACCTGAACCGGCGGAGCTCTCGTTGGTCACGAAATAGCGCGCCGCGAATCGAGACGGCCGCGGGGAGAATCTCGGGATCGGAGCGGATGCGGCAGTCGAGGGGCAGGCCGCTGTCCGCCTTCGACGACGGTGACTTCGTCGCGGGCGCGAAGATCGCGTGCGAGGATCGAAGCGCTCCCGCGATATCGGGGGCCGACCTCGAAAGGCAGGGACGACCATGGCATTCGGTGATCGGACGCGCGCGGACGGCACAGCGCGGATCTTCGGCGAACCCTACGAGACCGCCGACGGCTCGACCGTCATCACCGCGTCGAGCGTGCACGACCTCGCGGGCGACTGCGGATACAGCGTGGTCCCCTTGGGCATCTTCGTGATTCGCGGCGGCGAGGTCACCTGGAAGGCCGCCGACACCACCTCGCGCGCGGCGCTGTTCGGCGAACTCATCGGCCTGGTGACCGGCGTCATCGCCACCCTCGCGCTGCTGCGCCGCCCGCCGTGGCCCGACCTGTCGGCCAAGGTCATGACGGCGAAGGTCACCGCGCTGTTCTCGGGTCGCGCCGCGAATTGACCGAGGGCACGGCGTCTTCCGCGCACCGGTCGGTGGTGCGCTAGCGTCGGAACCATGCGGCTTCATGTGGGATGCGCGATGTGGCGACACGCCGCCTGGCAGGAGGGTCAGCTCGCGGCGGGCGAGGCGTTGCGCGTCTACGCGCGGTCCTGCACGGCGGTCGAGGGCAACACCACCTTCTACGCCACGCCGTCGACCAAGACGGTGAGTTCTTGGGCGGCGCAGTCGAATCCGGATTTCCGGTTCGTGCTGAAACTGCCCAAGCCGATCACCCACGAACGGCGCCTCGTCGACATCGACGCGGAACTGCGCGCGTTCCTGACGGCGATGGAACCGCTCGGACCCCGCGTGCACGCCTGGTGGGCGCAGCTGCCCGCCTCCTTCGGCCCCACCGACCTCGGCGCGCTCAACGGTTTCCTGCGGCGCCTGCCCGCCACCTGTCGCGCGGCCGTCGAAGTGCGCCATCCCGCGTTCTTCGCCGACGAGCGGGCTGCGGTCCAACTCGAGCGGGTGCTCGCGCGGGCGGACGCGGAATGGGTGAGCTTCGACACGACGGTGCTTTTCGACGGCCCGCCAACCAGCGCGGCCGAACAGGAGGCGCGGTCCAAGAAGCCGGGGCTGCCGCGGCGCACGCGTGCGCTGACCGAATTCCCGGTCGTGCGCTACCACGGGCGCGACGATGTCGAGCGCACCGTCGCGGGCTGGACGCCGTGGCTCGACGTGGTGACCGAATGGCTGCGCGAGGGTCGCTCGCCAACGGTGTTCGTGCACACCCCCGACAACGCGAGCGCCCTGCCGCTCGCCCGCCGCTTCCACGACGCGGTCCGCGAGCGGCTGCCCGAACTGGAGCCGCTGCCGAGCCCGGTCGAGACCGAACCCATGACACTGTTCTGAGCGCTCAGTGCACCTGGCGCTCGGTGTCACCCCAGTACTGTTCGCGCAGTTCGCGTTTGAGGACCTTGCCCGCGCCCGAGACCGGTAGCGTCTCGACCAGTTCGACGGACCGCGGCGCCTTGTATCCGGCGATCGACGCCTTGCTGTGCTCGCGGATCTCCTCGGCGGTGACGCTCGCGCCCGGCACGCACACGATCACCGCGTGCACCCGTTCGCCCCACTCCGGGTCGGGGACGCCGATCACCGCGCAGGCCGCGACCGCGGGATGCGACGACACGGCGTTCTCCACTTCGGCCGAGTACACGTTCTCGCCGCCGCTGACGATCATGTCCTTGATCCGGTCGACCACGTAGACATAGCCGTTGTCGTCCATGTAGCCGCCGTCGCCGGTGTGCATCCAGCCTTCGCGCACCGCCGCGGCGGTCTCCTCGGGCCGATTCCAGTAGCCGAGCATCACGTGGTCGCCGCGCACCGCGATCTCGCCGACCGTGCCGCGCGGCGCCTCCGCGCCCGCCGGGTCGACGATGCGCACCTCCGCGTGCGGCGCGGAACGTCCGGCCGAGCGCAGCAGTTCGCCGTGATGATCGTCGGGTCCGAGCAGCGTCGCGACCGGACCGAGCTCGGTCATACCGTATGCCTGGACGAAGCCCGCGTTCGGGAACACCTTCATAGCCTTCTCCAGCACCGACCGCGCGATCGGCGAAGCGCCGTAGACGACCCGGCGCACGCTGGTCAGGTCGTGGTCGCCGACCTCGGGATGGTCGACGAGCATCTGGATCATCACCGGCACGAGCAGGGTGTCGGTCACCTGGTGTGCTGCGATCGCCCTCATGGTCGCCACCGGGTCGAAGGCCGGAATTGTGACGTGCGTGCCGCCGAGCGCGACCCTGGCGATCCAGCCCGCCAGGTCGGCGAGATGGAACATGGGCGCGGCGTGCAGGTAGACCCCGCCCGCGCCGTAGAGGTAGCCGCTGGCCACCGAGCCCAGCGAGGACGCGTACAGATTCGCGTGGCTGAGCATGACGCCCTTGGGGAATCCGGTGGTTCCGCCGGTGTAGAACAGGCCGGCGAGCTGGTCGCCGCCGCGTCGGGCGTCGGGGACTGGCGCGGATTCGGTGACCAGGGTCTCGTAGGAGAGCGTGCCGTCCGGCGTCGGGCCGTCGCCGCAGTGGACCACCGCGATCAGGCCGTCGTAGGCGGCGCGGATGGCGGGCAGCATCGGCGCGAAGGCGTCGTCGACGAACAGTACGGTGGTGCCGGAATCCTGGAAGCTGTAGATGATCTCGGTGGGGCTCCAACGGATGTTGACCGGATTCAGCACCGCGTCCGCCCATGGGACCGCGAGTAGGTATTCGCTGTAGCGGTCGGAGTTGAGTGCGAGGATCGCCACTCGGTCGCCGGAGTTCACCCCGAGCTCGCGCAACCCGCCTGCGAGCTTGGCTACCCGGTCGGCTGTTTCGCGGTAGGTCCTGGTTCGCTCACCGCAGATGGTCATGATGCCGTTGGGATCGTGCTGCACCGCGCGGTGCAGGCCCTGGGTGAGGTACATCGGTGTACTTCCTTTGTGGTCGTGCGGCGGGGTGGGGGATGTGGGTCTTAGCCCGCTTATGTGAAGCGTAGATAGTGTAACAGTCGGGCCATTGAACGTGGTTTGAGTGTTCTTATGGCTAAAATAAGTGAATTTGGATTAGTTAGAATGATCGATGGAAGGTTCGGGTGGAGCGAGGAGATGTCGATGACTGAGGGGCGGGCCGAATCGACGTGCGCGCCCGCGCGCGGAACGCGGCCTGCCAATCGCAGGCAGCTCGTTGTGCTCGCCGCCGCCGACCTCTTCTACCGCCGGGGTTATGCCAAGGTGGGTATGGGGGAGGTGGCGGAGGCGGTTGGTATCGGGCCATCCGCTCTGTACCGGCACTTTCGCGGCAAACAGGATCTGCTGGGCACTGTGGTCGGTGAGGCCATGGGTGTCATGACCGACGAGCTCGCCGTCGCCGCGCCTGACGACATCGCTCGCAGGCTTGCCGTGCTCGGACTCGAGCACCGCCACGTCGGGGTGTTGTGGCAACGCGAGGCACGCCATCTCGACGCCGACCGGCTCGCCGAACTGCGCGCGGCTACCGAGAGGATCGGGGCGCGCTTGGCCGAACTCCTTGCCCGCCGCCGTCCCGAACTCACCGCCGACGAGGCCGCGCTGCTGGCCTGGTGCGCGCTCGCGGTCACCACCAGCGTGTCCTTTCACCGCCTCGCTCCGCCGGAACCGGGCTTCACCGCACTGCTGACCGAGTTGGTCACCGAGACCATCGACGCTCCGATAGCTCTGCCCGCCGCCGCGAACCCGAACCGGGTGCGCGCGCTGGCGACCCGCTCACGGCGGGAGGCCGTCCTCGCCGAAGCCACTCGACTGTTCGCCCGGCGCGGTTTCGCCGGTGTGAGCATGGACGATATCGGCGCGAGCGTCGGAATCGCGGGTCCGAGCCTCTACAACCACTTCGCCGCCAAGACCGAGATCTTGTCCGCCGTGATGTACCGGGGCGACGAATGGCTGTGGATGGATATGAATCGGGTCTTCGCCGCCGCCACCGATGCCGAGGACGGGCTGCGCAGACTCGTCGACAGCTACGTCCGGTTCGTCCTCGAACAACCCGACCTCATCCAACTGCTGCTCTCCGAGACCGCGCACCTGCCCGAAAGCGACCGCAAGCGCGCCAGATCCACCCAACACAGCTACATCGCCGAATGGATGCACCTGGCCACGCGGGTGCACCCCGAGTGGGATCCGGTGACGGCGCGCGTCCGTGTGCAAGCCGCCCAGACGATAGCCAACGACGTCGCGCTCATACCCCGCCTGCGCGCGCGAGCCGGGATCGACGCGGCTCTGCGCGTGCTCCTCACGCGGCTGCTCGGGCTCCGCGGTTGACGCCGACGACCGCGTCACCCATCGTCGCGCGGTGGCCCGGCGTTCAGGCGTACCTCCGGCGCGGATGGATGTGACTCGGTCGGCTGTCGCAGGGCGGGGTCCGGACGTGCGCGTACGCTTCCAACGCGGCGCGGTCTGTCGGGCCGTACCGGTAGGTGGGCGCGCAGGTCAGGCGGGGTTGTCGAGGTGGTCGGCGATCATGTCGAGCAGTGCCGAGAGCACCGGTAGCGGTTCGCCCTGGCGCGGTGAGCACAGCCAGTAGCGGTCCTCGCGGGTGACCGGGCCGAATCCGGTGGGTAGGATGACATTGGCGCGGTGCGGTCCGACGTCGACGCTGTGGCGTACCAGCCTGGCCACGGTCTCCGGTTCCGGCGATTGGTCGAATCTGGTCAGGAAGGTGCAGCGCGCGGGTTTCGTGCGAGCGAGCACCGGGCCGTACATGCGCGCGGCGGGCATCAGCCCGACTATCCGATCACCCAGTGCGCCAGGGGTGTTGACGGCGGTCACTTCGCCCGTGAGCGGAAGTATGACGAATCCCGGTGCTGTGGAATGTGTTCCGCGCAGTCCGCACGAGACATACAGTCGGGCCCACTGCTCGGGCGTTCTCGCCTCCGCGGTCATCTTCGGTCACCTATCGATAGCCTTCTCGGTCAACAGTTTTGGCCGCAGGAGGTATCGCGCGCCCAACGCCACACCCCTCGGACGCCGGTCGATCCGGCCCGCGTCCGCTACGTCGTGGACGACACTAGCTGTACGCCGTCGGAGGCAACACCGGTCGGGTACCTCCCGAGGCGACCGCGACGGGTTCGCGTCAAGAGGCGTAGGTCTTCAAATAGCTCGACATCGCGCGCTGAACTTCGGCGAGTACTCGTGGATCTCCTTCCGGGGAACGGTGATAGGCCAGTTCGAGCACGCGGTCGCCGATCTCCACCGCGATTTCGGTGACGAGACGGTCGGTATCGGGGCGAAGCAGTCCGCGCGCGAGGAAGAACTCGTGGATCGCGCCCGCCATGCGCATCCGGTGCTGGTAGCCGTCGGGAACGAGCGCCGCGTCGCGCCGAGTGTAGTAGTCGGTCACCAGTTCCGGGTGGGCGCGGTAGAGGGACTGGTGCAGCACGAGGACGCGCCGCACCGCGTCGTCGAGATCGCTCGCCTCGATGGCGGCCAACCGGGTGGCGAGTTCGTCGTCGGCGCGGTCGATGATGCGCAGGGCGAGTTCGCGCAGCACGGCCTCGCGGTTGGCGAAGTACTGGTACAGGGTCCCGATCGGCACTTCGGCGCGGGCCGCGAGCGCGCGTGTCGTCACCGCGGCCGGGCCGCCTTCGTCCAGTAGATCGCGCGCCGCCGTCAGGATCTGTTCGACCCGCGCGCGGCTGCGGCGCTGGACGGGATCGCGTCTACGCGTCGGTTCCTCGAATGCCACAGCCGGTATCTTCCTCCGAATTCTGTATATGAACCTGAGTCATGTTCATGTTAGCGTAGAGCGCGCGGCCCGATCGCCCGGGCGGTGCATCCGAATCACTGTGCGGCGGAGTCGAATACCGCCGCATCGGAACAGGTCGGGATCGGCGCCGCGTGCGGTCTCGCTCGGCTCGGTGTTGCGCCGAGCGAGACGTCCGATTCGCGGATTCGAGTTGTCGGAGGGGGCTACTCGAATCCGCGAGCGCGCATCGTCACCCACCGCCCGAACGTCACCCGCCGCGCGTCGTGCACCCCGTCCGGGCTGCCGCCGCATGCCGTTGAGCCTGTTCCTCCTTCAGCCCTCGCGAGCCGTCGACCGGTGCGCCCGCATGGTCGTCCGCCGCATGTCATCGACCGGCGTCCGTGTCCAAGCGGATGCCGTTGACCGCCGGGTATGCCGCGTCCTACGCTGCGCGAGCGAACTGAAACCTGTTGCAGAATGTGGGTGGTCCGATGGGCGCGACGAAGTTGATATTCGCACTGTGGGGCGTGTCCGACCGGCTCGCGCCCGACCTCGTCGCCCGCTGCGCGGCGGCGGGCGCGCGTGCGGTGCACCTGAACATCTCCGACGCCGTCGTGGCCACGGCCATGCTGCGCCTGACCAGCTTCCCCGCACCCGTCGACGCGGTGGTCGCCGTCGAGACCGCCCCCGACGGCGACCGGGACGCGATCACGGCGGCCGTCGCGGCAGCCGCGCCCGAGTGCGCGGGTTGGCTGGTGCGCGAACGCCGTCCGATCGAACCACCGGCAGTCGCCCTCGGCGAACGCACGCCCGGCCTGGTGAACATCGCCTTCCTGCGTCGCCCCGCGACCCTGTCGTACCAGCGATGGCTGGAGAACTGGCTGGTCCGCCACACCCCGGTCGCCATCGAAACCCAGGCAACCTTCGGCTACATCCAGAACCAGGTGATCGAACCCGTGACTCCCGACGCCCCCGAGATCGCCGCGATAGTCGAGGAGCACTTCCCGATCGAGGCGCTCACCGACCCGCACGCGTTCTACGGCAGCGGCGGCGACGCCGGGGAACTGTCCCGCCGCATCGAGACCATGATGCGCAGCGTCGCGAGTTTCGGCGCGGACCGCGATATCGATGTGGTGCCGACCAGTGGATACCGATTGCTGTGAGCGCGCCCTCGCCGCGCGCCCGGCCCGTCACCCTGGATCGCGCCCGGTTGGCTGGAGAACACGGCCCTGCTGCTCGCTCGACTCCGGGGTCCACTCGAGCGCCCGACGCTGAGCTCGCCTGCTCCCGGTGCGGTGGCCGTGGCGCCGGGTCCGGCGGGTGCTGTTCTCGTCGGAGTGCGGCGGGTCTCCGGCGGTGTCCGTTCCCGGCTCAGCCACCGCCACCGTCACCGCATCCACCGCCGCCTCCGCCGCAGACCCCGCTCCCGCCGGCGCGGCCGCCCCGAAACCGGGTGTTGGATCCGCCGTGGCTGCTCGCGTCGAGTCCGCCGCCGCCGCGGGCGTCACCGGGGCGCCGGGTGCGGCTCGGGCCCGGTGGTTCGGCGTTCATCGGGTAGGCGCGGACCGGTGGCCGTTCGGCGGTGTGCTCGGCCCGCGCTCAGCGTTGCGGTAGGAACCCCGAGACCACGAACTCGCGAACGTAGGCGTCGATCGCCGCGCGATCCACCGGCGGGCACACCACGCCGCTGTCGCGCAGAGCGCGCGTGCTGTGCTCGTCGTCCCAGGTGTGCTGGGCGGCGAATCCGGCGTAGTTGCCGGTGGTGAGCGCGGCACGCACCAGTGAGTCGTCGCCCGCGGCGTTGCGCAGCCGGGACTCGTGTTCCAGCGCCGCGTGCACGGTCGCGAGATCGGCTGTCGCCACCGGCATCCCGTGTTCGCGCAGACAGGCGAAGATCTCCCGCACCGGCACCGGGACGCGATTGACCAGGTGGTAGACGGTGTCCGCGCGGTCGCGGCGGGAGATCGCCACGATGGCGGCGGCCACGTAGGTCACCGGGACCAGCGACACGCTCGCCGCGCCAACGTCGGGAGCCATCCCGAGCACGGCGGCGGCGTGGACCAGGTTCCAGAACGAGTCGTCCGCACTGTTCAGCCCGGCGTGCGGGTCGCCGCAGATGGTGCCGGGGCGATAGATCGCGACCGGGACGCCGCGCGCACCCGCCTGCCGCACCAATTCCTCGGCGGCCCACTTGGTTCGGGCGTACCCGTTGTCGGGCAGGTCGTCGGCGCGCAGCCGGGTCGTCTCCGCGATCGCGCCCGCGACCGGCGCGAGGCCGACCGTCGCGCCGATGGTCGACACGAAATGCACCGCTTTGAGCCGGTGTGTCGTCGCCAGCCGCAGCACAGCGCGCGTGCTCTCGACATTGTCGGCGCGCAGCCGGTCGTACGGATCGATGTGATTGACTCGCGCGCCGTTGTGGTAGATCGCATCCACCGTCGAACCGAGCCGCTCGTAGTCTTCCTGGCTCAGACCGAGATTCGGCGCGGCCAGGTCGCCGGGCACGGCGATCACGCGGTCGGCGAAGGCGGGATCCCACAGCCGGAATCGGGTCAGCGCCCGGCGGATCCGGTGCGCGGCGGTCTCCGCGTCGTCGGCGCGCACCAGGCACCATACCCGCGCCTCGGTGCGGTCGAGCAGTTCGCGCAGCAGGTACGCGCCGAGGAATCCGGTGGCGCCGGTGAGCAGCACCGCGCGCGGGTCACCGGTCGGAAGATCAGTGCGTCCGTCGGCGGTGATGTCGGTTTCGAGGACGGCGTCCTCGGCGGGCGTCGGCGCGGACCGCAGCGGCGTCGCGCCGTCGAGGTGGCCGGCCAGCGCTCCCACCGTGGAGTAGGTCAGCAGCGCCGACATCGACACATCGGTACCGAGCCGGGCCGAGAGCCGCTGGTGCAGGGTGAAGGCGAGCAGCGAGGACCCGCCGAGTTGGAAGAAGTCGTCCTCGACCCCGATCGGCGCCACGCCGAGCACCTCCGAGAAGACCTCCGCCACAGCGTGTTCGAGTTCCGTGCGGGGCGGCGTGCCCGCGCGTGCGGCGAAGACCGGGTCGGGCAGCGCCGCGCGGTCGAGCTTGCCGCTGGTGTTGACCGGGAATTCGGGCAGCGTCAGCACCGCCGCGGGCACCATGTAGCCCGGCAGCGTGCGCGACACCGCGCGGCGCAGGTCGTCGGTGTCCACCGTCGCGCCCGCCGCGGGCACCACGTAGCCGACGAGCCGGTCGCCGGTCTCCGACGGCCGCACCGTCACCGCCGCCTGACCAACGGTCGGATCGGCGAGCAGGGCCGACTCGATCTCACCGAGCTCGATGCGATGCCCGCGTACCTTCACCTGGAAATCGGTGCGCCCCAGGTATTCCAGCACACCGGTCGGCGTCCAGCGCACCAGGTCGCCGGTGCGGTACATCCGTTCGCCGTCGAACGGATTCGCGACGAACCGCCCCGCGGTGAGCGCGGGCGCCGCGTGGTACCCGCGCGCCAGCTGGACACCCGCGAGATACAACTCGCCCACCGCGCCAACCGGCACCGGCCGCAGGCGTTCGTCGAGCACGTGGCAGCGCGAATTCCACTGCGGCACACCGATCGGCACCGACGCGGCGGTCAGGTCGGCGGGCCGCAACCGATGCTCGGTGATGCTCACCGCGGCCTCGGTCGGACCGTACAGGTTGTGGATCTCGGCGGCGCAGATCGCGTCGAGGGCAAGCGCGGTCTCCGGCGGGAGCGCCTCGCCGATCACGAATACCGCGCGCAGGCATGCCAATTCGGCGGCGGTGGCGTGCGCGGCGAACACCGTGAGCATGGACGGTACGAAATCGGTGAGCGTGATCCGGTGTTCGGCGACCGCGCGGCTCAGCGCGGCGGGATCGCGATGGTCGTCGCGACCCGCGAGTACCAGGGTCGCGCCCGCCCACAGCGGCAGGAAGTAGCCCCACAGGGAGACGTCGAAGGTGGCGGGCGTCTTGTGCAGGTAGCGGTCGCTCGCCCGCACATCGTAGGTCTCGCGCATCCAGGTCATCTGGTTGACGATCGCGTCGTGCGTCACCACGACGCCCTTGGGGCGGCCGGTCGACCCCGAGGTGTAGATGACGTAGGCCGGATGGTCCCCGCGCAGTCGCGCGACCCGCTCGTGCGCGCGCACCGGCGTTTGGTCGAACGCGGACAGGTCGAGGGTGTCCGACAGCGTCGTCTCGGCCACCGTGAACTCGTCGGCGACCGTGCTGAGGACCAGGCGCGGCGCGGCGGCTTCGAGGACGTAGCGCACCCGGTCGGCCGGATGGTCGGGGTCGATCGGCACCCAGCAGCCGCCCGCCGCCACCACCGCGTACATGGCGACGACCTGCTCGACGGAGCGCCGCATGGCGATGGCGACCACCGTCTCCGGGCCGACACCGTCGCGAATCAGCTTGCGGGCCAGTCTGTTCACCCGGGCGAACAGCTCCGCGTAGGTCAGCGACCGTCCGTCGTGCACCAGCGCCGTCGAATCGGGAGTCGCCGCAGCGTGCCGTTCGGGTTCGGAATGCAGGAATTCCGGTGCGACCGCGCGGCTTTCACCGCGCGACCAGTCGATCAGCCGCCGCCGTTCCTCGGGCGCGATGATGTCGAGATCGCCGACGGCCGCCTCGGGCGCGGCCGCGACCTCGTGCAGCACCCGCACGTACCCGTCCAGGAACCGCTGAACCGTGGGCTCATCGAAAAGGTCCGTCGCATAACAGAACCGGATGATGATGGGCCCGGGCCCGCCGTCGACGCCGACGGTGTCGACCACCACGATGTGCAGATCGGTCTTGGCGGTCGTCGCGTCCACATCCACGAACGAGAAGCTGAGGCCCGGCAGTTCCAGACTGGCCTGCGCGAAATTCTGGAACGCGAATCCCACCTGGTAGAGCGGGTGTCGACCGGGGGAGCGCACCGGGTCGACCGCGTCGACGATGTGCTCGAACGGCGCCTCGGCGTGCGCGAAATTCGACAGGTCGCGGTCGCGGGTGCGGGTCAGCAGTTCGGTGAAACTCTCCTGCGCCGTCACCGTGGTCCGCGACACCGTGGTGTTGACGAACATGCCGACGATCCGGTCCAGCGCGGGTTCGGCGCGATTGGTCATCGGCACGCCGATCGCGATGTCGGAGGTGCCCGACAGCCGCGCCAGCAGCACCGCGAGCGCGGTGCGCATCACCATGAACAGGGTCGCCCGCTGGGATCGCGCGACCGTGAGCAGTCCCCGGTGCAGGTCCGCCGTGGTCGAATTCTGCACCGCCGCACCGCGCAGCGAGGCGACCGGCGGCCGCGGCCGGTCGGTGGGCAGATCCAACTCGTCGGGGAGACCGGCGAGTTCGGTTGTCCAGTAGTCGAGTTGGCGCGCCAACGCCGACTCCGGATCCTCGCGCTCGCCGAGCACCTCGCGCTGCCACAGTGCGTAATCGGCGTACTGCACCTCCAGCGGACGCCAGGCGGGCACGGCGCCCGCGCATCGTGCGGCATAGGCGGTCGCGATATCGCGGGCGAGTGGCGCGAGCGAGGAACCGTCGGCGCAGATGTGGTGCACGGTGAACACCAGCACATAGCCGTCCTCGGTGCGCAGCAGCCCGATGCGCAGCGGCACCTCGGCGGCGACATCGAAACCGCGCCCGAGGATGTCGCGCACCCGGTCCTCGACCGCGTCGGCGCGCAGTTCCTCCACCGCGAATTCGCCGAGTACGTGCGCGGTGTCGAGCACCTCTTGGCGCGGTCCGTGCTCGTCGGCCGGGTAGCGGGTGCGCAGCGCCTCGTGCCGAGTGATGGTGTCGGCGAACGCGGCCCGCAGCGCTGCCACGTCGACCTGTTCGCGCGCGACCCGCATGGCGAACCCGATATTGTCCACCGAGGAGGCTGTGTCGAATTGATTGCGCAGCCAGAACCGCAACTGCGCGGGCGAGAGCGGAATCCGTTCCGGCCGTTGGCGAGCCAGCAGCGCGGGCCGCGCGGTGTCGAAGCGCTGTGACTGGATGGCCTTGGCGAGCGCGGCCACGCTCGGGTGGTCGAACACCAGTCGTGCCGGGATCTGGAGTCGGCAGGTGTCGCTGAGCCTGGCCGCCACCTGGGTCGCGAGGATCGAATTGCCGCCCGCGGTGAAGAAATCCGCGTCGGCGTCGACGAGTTCGTGGCCGAGCACGTGCGCGAACACCGCGGCGACCAGTTCTTCGCCCAGTCCGGAAAGGCGGCGCGCGGCGCGCTGTTCGCCGACCGTGGCGCGCAGCGCGGCCCGATCGGTCTTCCCGGTGGGGGTCAACGGGATTCGATCGACGACGGTAATCGCGGCGGGCAGCATGAAGCGGGGCAGCCTGCCTGCCAGCTCGGCCGCGAGTTCGGCGGGATCGGGGCGGGTCGCGGAGTCGGGTTCGACGAAGGAGGCGAGTTCGGTCTCACCGGCGGCGGTCCTGCGGTCGACGGTCACCGCCGACCGCACGCCGGGCAGCGCCGCCAGCGCCGCGTCGATCTCGCCTAGTTCGATGCGGAACCCGCGGATCTTCACCTGGTCGTCGCCGCGACCCAGGTATTCCAGTTCGCCCTGCGAGGTCCAGCGCACCAGGTCTCCGGTGCGGTACATGCGCTCGCCGTGACCGCCGTGCGGATCGGCGACGAAGCGCTGCGCGGTGAGGTCATGGCGCCCGCGATATCCGCGCGCCACGGCCGGACCCGAAACATACAGCTCGCCCGCAACCCCGACGCCGACGAGTCGCAGCCTGGCGTCGAGCACCCGCAGGCGCACACCGGGCACCGCCGTACCGATGGTCACCGGCATGCCCGCGCTCAGCGGCGCGCTGAGGGTGGCGGCGATGGTGGTCTCGGTGGGTCCGTAGGCGTTGTGGAATCGGCGTGCGCCGAAGGCCCAGCGCCGCACCAGGGCGGGCGGGCAGGGTTCGCCGCCGACGATCACCACCCGAAGCGCCGTGAGCTCCGCCGGTTCGATGGAGGCCAGCGCCGACGGGGTCAGGAAGGCGTGGGTGACCTCGCGCTCGGCCAGCAGCGCCACCAACTCCGCGCCGCCGTACACCGTCGGCGGCGCCACGACCAGCGTGCCCGACGGCCCGAAGGCCAGCAGCATCTCCAGGATCGAGGCGTCGAAGCTGGGGGAGGCGAAATGCAGGACGCGGTCGCCCTCGGTGACGCCGTACCGGGCGATCTGCTCGGCGCACAGGGCGGCGATGCCCGCGTGCGTGACCGCGACACCCTTCGGATTCCCGGTGGAGCCCGAGGTGTAGATCACATACGCCGGATTCGACACCCGTGCGGGCGCGATCTGGTCCAGGTACGACGGCGGGTTGGTCGGCTCGTCGGCGCAGCGGGCCGCGAGGTCGGGATCGTCCAGACTCAGCCAGTCGACTCCGGCGGGCAGCGTGTCCCGATGTGTGAGGACGGTCAGCCCGAGTTCGGCCCCGCAGTCACGGACCTGGTATTCGATGCGCGAACGCGGGAATCCGGGATCGATGGGGACGAAGGCCGCACCGGTCCTCGCCACCGCCCACACCGCGACGATCGATTCCAAGGACCGGGACATGGCGATGGCGACGGTGGTCTCGGGGCGGGCGCCGAGCTTCAGCAAAACTCTGGCTAATTGCGCTGAGCGGACGTCGAGCGCGCGATAGGTGAGCGTGCGGTCGCCGTCGCGGACCGCGATCCCATCGGGATTGGCCTCCGCCGCGGCCCCGAGCAATGCCGCGAGGGTCGGTACTTGCACTTCCGTGCGGCGCCGCGGTCGGGTCCGGCGCGACGACGCGGCCCGCTGCACACCACTGGTCACGTTTTGTCCCGCCTAGTACGAACTGCTGAGCGGCCCGATGCTACAACGCAACGGCTCCCGACGCCATCGGCGGGCGGGGTTGCACCGGGCGGTGAATCTCTTCCGTTCGGTAGTTCAGACCCGGTCGGGGGATGGCCCGACCATGCTGTTCGCCCGCGGCGCGGTGCGCATCCTGAACGCCGCGACAACTGTGACGAGCAGTACCGTCACCAATTCGAGAACGTTCCACGCGACCGGGTCGTCCACCGGATCGACCGCGAGCGGCAGGCGCTCGCGTCGGGCCGCGGTGTCGACGGCGCGTGGCGCGGGCGGTTCCGGTGCGGCGGCCGTGGTATCCGTCGGTAACGGGAGGGGCGGCGCGGGCAACGTGGGCGGTGCTGTCGCGGGTCGCGGCGGCGGCAGCGGGTCGAGCCGCAGCGGTATGCCGGGCTGCGGCGCCTGCACCGGAATCGATAACAAGCAGGTGAGCAGGGCACTGCCGGTGACCGCGCTGCCCGTGACCGCGCTGCCGACCGCGGCGCTGCCCAGTCCTGAGCCGCTGGAACCCGGCCCGGAACCGCTGGAGCCGGGCGCGACCAGCACCGGCCCGATCAGGCTCGGCGCGACCGATCCCGGCCCGATCGGCCACGGTCCGGCCGATCCGCTCCCGGTGGCCGAGCCGAGCAGGATGGCACCGCCGCCGACCAGGGCGCTGCCGGTGCACGCCGCCGCGACGCTGCCGCCGTCGAGTCCGAGCGTTTCGGCTGAACTCGACGGCGAGGGGGCCTGCTCCTCGACCATCGTGCTCCGCTCCGGAACCGCGGGCGACTCGAGCTCGTCGCCCGGCGTTGTCCGCGGTGCCGAAGGCGCGGTCGGTGCGAGCGCCCCACCCATCGTGAACTGCGACGACGGCGCGAGCGCGAGTTCGTCTCCGGAAGCTGAACTTCCCGTCGAGACACCCTCGCCCCCCGCGCTGCCGGAGACGATGTCGCCGAGCGAGATCGGCGCCTGCGCCTGCGCAGGCACGGAGATTGGCAACAGTGCAGCTATCGCGAATTCGCCGGCGAGCACGCAAGCGGTCCGTGTGTTCATCGCCCCCACCCGACTAGTTCGCCAACCGATAACGGGCAACCTCGATCTGCTGATATCGCGTCACCGCGAGCTCGAAAGCCTCGCGGGAGACGAGGTTGCCACCGGAGAACGGATGGTCGAGATTGTGGACCTGCAACAGCGCCGAACCGACCACGATGCCGAGCAGCCCCGTCATCACGACACTGCGCCTGCTGATCCGCACCCCCGAGAGTATCGGGCTGAGCAACAACAGGGCGGTTCCGAATATCAGTGCGGCATAGAGGAAACCGGGCAGTCCCTCCCTGGCGTCGATCGCGCGGTCCTGGCGGGCCAGCGCGACCCGCTTCAACGCCTCGGCGGTCTCGTCGCGACGATCACGAGACTCGGTGTCGCTCGGCGCCATCGCCGTCACCGTCGCGCGCAGGTTGTCGAAGGTGCGCTGGGTGTCGCCGCTGAGCCCGCTCTCCCGATTCATCACCGCCCATTCGGCATTCATCACCTCGTCGGTGTAATCCCTTATCCCGCTCTGGATCAGAACCTGCTCCGGTTCGGGCATGGCCTCGGCCGCCCAGTAGGCGTCGACCAGGGCCTTGGATTCGGCGATGGTGTGACCGCGCGCGTTCTGATACTGCTGCCAACTGATGACGACGACGAACGCGACCACCGCGGTGAAGAACGTCTTGATCAGGTCGAGAACCAGTGTGCCCGAGGACTCGTCGTCGGCCTGCCGCCAAGATCGAGGGCGCAGCCGATCACCGATGACGAGCGCGCCGAGCGCGAGCGTCGCGGCGATGAGGGAGACGATCAATTCCTGTGCCATGGCGGTGTTTCACCCTTCCTCGGCGCCGAATACGCGACCGCCGATGGCGGTCAGTCAGGTATTCGAGACCGTGCGGCGGATGGATCGAAGACATCGGAATGTCCGGGAATCGCTGTGGCGGAATCAGACTCCGTACTTCGCCAGCGCCCGCGCGACGATCTCGTCCAACCGCGCGTGATGCGCGCCCTTCCAATACACCTGCCCGCATTCGACGCACTGGGCGAAGGTGTCGTAGGTCTGTTCGGTGTTGCCGCGCAACTGACCTCGCATCGACTCCTTGTCGGCCACCCGCAGCGCGCCGTTGCATGCCGTGCAGCGCGTCCACGGCGCCAGCCGAGGCGCGAACCGAGACAGCACGTCGTCGAGCTGATCGGCGGGACGGTGGCTGTAGACGTAGGCGCCCGCGAAGATCTCGCGCCGTCGCAACAGCCCGCGGTCGCGAGACAGCAGCACCCGCCGCTCCACCACCGACCGCGCGGCCAACGCCGCGTCGCCGATATCGGGATTCTCGTAGGCGGCGTCCACCCCGAGCAGACGCAGGCGTCGCGCCAGTGTGCCGAGATGGATGTCGAGCAGGAAGCGCACCGGTTCGCTGCGTTGCTGCGGCCGCGACACCGCGCGCACCGCTATCGATTCCCCCGCGGCGGGGATGTGCGAAGGCGCCTTGCCGCGTCCGTCGACCAGCAGTTCGCCGACCTCGGTCAGCGGCACCCCGAGCGACTCGACCAGGTGGCCGAGCGTCGACATCCCGTCGACCCGGATCGAGATCGGCGCGCCACGCCGCGCGGCGCCGAGGAACAGCTCCAACTCGGTCGCGAAGTCGACGGTGATCTCCCCGGTGTCCACCTCGTCAGCATGCCGGCGTCCGGGCTTTCGCGCCCGGCGTATTTCCGGCGCGGGCCGCGCTCAGCGAATGTTCTCCACCGCGGGCTCGGCGAGCAGGTCGGTGATCCGCTGCGCGGGCATCGGGCGGTGGAAATGCCAGCCCTGCGCGGAATCGCAGCCGAGGGCGTGCAGCCGCTCGGCCTGATATCCGGTCTCAACGCATTCGGCGGTGACGGTGAGCCCGAGCGCGTGGGTGAGCCCGATGATCGTCTCCAACACCAGCAGGTCGGTGCGGTTCACCGTCTCCGGCGTGCGGATGCGTTGGACGAACGGGCCTGCGAGTTTCACCACGTGCAGCGGAAGTTGGCCAAGGTAGGCGAGATTCGAGTATCCGGTGCCGAAATCGTCGATCGCGATGCGCACGCCGCCCTCGGCGAGGGTGCGCAGCGCTTCCAGCGGACGTCCGGTGGTTTCCATGAATGTGCGTTCGGTCAGTTCGAGCTGCAGCCGGTCCGGCGGTATCCCCGTCTCCGCGATGATCCGCTGCACCCGCTCCAACCAGGTCGGATCGGAGACCTCGGCGGCCGAGACGTTCACGCTGACGGTCGGGGTGTGCTCGGGGAAGCGGTCGTACCAGCGTCTGCTGTCGTGGCAGGCCAGTTGCAGTACCAGCGCGCCGAGGGCATCGATATGCCCGTTGTCCTCGGCCAGGTCGACGAACCGGCCCGGCGGTAACACCCCCAGTTCGGGATGTCGCCACCGCACCAGCGCCTCCACCGCGACCAGGCTGCGATCCGGTAGCGCCACGATCGGCTGGTAGTCGAGGAAGAACTCGCCGCGCGTGAAGGATGCGGGCATGGCCGCCGATAATTCGGCCCTTGTGTGCTCGCGCCTGCCGCGATCGGGATCGAAGACCGAGTAGCGGTCACGTCCGGCGGCCTTGGCCCAGTACATGGTGGTATCGGCGGATTTGAGCAGGTCGTCGGCGGTCGCGTGCTCGCCGCGATCCTCGACCACGCCGATGCTGGCCGTCACCGTCAGATGTCTGCCCTGCACATCGAACGGCCTGGCCAGCGCGTCGAGCACGGTCCGCGCCAGCGCCGACACTTCGCCCGCGACACGCGGACGCGGCACCAGGATGACGAATTCGTCACCGCCCATCCTGGCCACCAGCTGCCCCGGCAGCGCGGCGCAGGCGGTGAGGCGGGCTGCCGTCTGGACAAGAAGTTCGTCGCCCGCCGCGTGCCCGAAGGTGTCGTTGACGCTCTTGAAATGGTCGAGGTCGACGTAGCACAGCCCGACCCCCGCCGACGGATCGGCGAAGGCGCCGCGCAGCGCGTCGAAGAAGCAGGACCGATTCGGCAGCCCGGTGAGCTGATCGTGGTTGGCGCGGTAGTCGAGCCGCTCGCGCAGCGCGCGCCGCTCCGAGATGTCCTCGACCAGCACCAGCGTGTAGTGCGGTTTGCCGCTCGAGTCGCGGATCAGCGAGACGTTCAGATTCGTCCATACCGCGTGCCCGTCGCGATGCGCGTACGCCTTCTCTACTTGCACGTTGTCGATCTCGCCGCGCAGCAGCGCCGAATAGAGCTCCCACATGCCTGGCGCGTCGTCGGGATGGGTCAGGTCGGTGACCGACATCGCGCACATCTCCTCGGGCCGATACCCGAGCATGCGCGCGAACGCCATGTTGACCTCGATGATGCGGCCCGACATATTCGACAACCCGGTGCCGATCCCGGCCTGGGAGAACACCGCGCGCAGGCGAGCCTCGCTGGCGCGCAACTGTTCCTCGGCGGTGCGCCGCGCCGTGATCTCGGCGGTGCGCACGCTCTCCTGCTCGTGCAGCAGCCACCCGCGGAACGCGCGCAGGTAGCCGGTGGCGAAGGCCGCGAGCAGATCTGCGTGCCCCGACCCGAAGTACTCCGCGAGCACGGCGATACTGCGGCCGAGGACCTCGCTGCCGACGAAATGCGCCTGCGCCAACCGTGCGCCCGCGGCCGCGACCCGGTCGGCCGGTATCGGTGAACGGCCCGCCGCAGCACCCAGTTCGCCCGCGAGCTCGGTGAGCAGCGCGTGCGCTTCGGCCGCACTCATCGGCACGATGTGATCACGAGCCCCTTCTCGCAGTGCTGCCGACCAGCGGCCTGCGAGGTCGGCGTGCGGGCCGACAGGATGTGGTGCGGGCCCGGCATCCCATCCCATGGGGAAACATACTAGTGGACACTTTCCGTCTCGTGGGAACGCGTTCCGGGGAGATTCGCGACACCCGCTGGGATAGGATGCTCTGGCCGGCGCGGAGTCGGCGAAACCGGGGCGGTGCGAAAGGATTCGGCGATCCATGACGAGACCGAGTTGGGCGCCTTCCGGCGTCGACGTCGACCGCCCGAGCGCGTCGCGGGTCTACGACTACTTCGTCGGCGGCATGCACAATTTCGAGATCGACCGGCAGCTCGCCGAGCAGATCGCGGCCTTCACGCCCAATATCGCCGAGACCATGCGCGCCAACCGAGAACTGTTGCGCCGCTGCGTGCGTTACCTCGTCGCGGCCGGGATCGACCAGTTCCTCGACATCGGCTCCGGCATCCCCACCGTCGGCAACGTGCACGAGGTCGCCCAGGCGGGCAATCCCGGCGCGCGGGTCGCCTACGTCGACATCGATCCGGTCGCCGTCGCGCACAGCGCCGCCATCCTCGACGGCGATCCGAACACCACCGTCATCCAGGCCGACGCCGCCGATCCCGCGAGCATTCTGGCGCACCCGAGGGTGACCGACCTGCTCGACTTCCAGCGTCCGATCGCCGTATTGCTGCTCGGCGTCCTACATTTCGTGCCCGACGCCGCCGACCCGGCGGGCTGCGTGGCCCGCCTGCGCGACGCCGTCGCCCCCGGCAGCTACCTCGCCATCACCCACGCCACCTCCGACGGACAACCCGCCGAAGTGCTGGAAGCCCAGAAACTCTCCGGCCGCACCGCCACCGAGATCGTGCTGCGCACCCGTAACCAGGTCGAGTCCTACTTCGACGGATGGTCCCTCGTCGACCCTGGCCTCGTGCACCTGCCCCTGTGGCGCCCCGACAACCCGGACGACATCCCGGAGAACCCGTGGGAATCCGGCGCTTACGGCGGCGTGGCCCGAAAAGACTGACCGTTCGGTTTTCGGAGCGGCTCAGAGCACCTCGGCGAGTTCGGCCGTCAACCGCCGCTTCGGCCGCGCCCCCACCACCGTGAGCACCGGCTCGCCCGCGCGGAACACCATCAACGTGGGCATCGACAACACCCGGTAGGCCGCCGTCGTCTCCGGATTCTCGTCCACATCCAATGCCACCACGGTCAACCGGTCGGCCTGCTCTTGCGCGATCTCCGCCAACACCGGCGCGATCATCTTGCACGGCGGGCACCAGGACGCGGTGAACTCCACCAGCACCGGACGGTCCGCCTCGATGACCTCCTCGGCGAATGTCGCGTCCGTCACGGTTCCCACGGTCTTCGTCTGCGTCATGCGTGCCTCCCGAACTCGATTCCGAGGAGGATTCGCCTCCTCGAAACCGAAGGTAGACCTTGACGTCGAGGTCAAGGCAAGGGTTCGGGGCTACACCATGGACCAGATCTCGGCGTCGGCGTCGATCAGTGTCGCGGCGATATCGGCGGGCAGGCTCGCCTGCGCGCGCCGACCGCGCCGGTTCATCGATGCGGGCAGCGATTCGGCGTGCACTTCCTCGATGAGGGTGGCGTCGACGTTCAAGGGCGAGGACTGTTTGGTCTGGCGCCATTGCTCGAGTTGTTCGGCGCGCTCGGCGACGAGTTCCTTCTCCTTGTCACGCAGGCGCGCGGCTTCCTCGAAGTTCCTGTCATCGATGGCCGCTTCCTTCGCACGCCGCCTCTCCGCGATCCGCGCGTCCAGGGCTTGCGTTTCCGGCGCCTCGATCCTGTGGCGGACACGAATTCGCGATCCCGCCTCATCGATCAAGGCGACCGCGCTGCCCGGCCGGACCCGTCCGGCGGTGTCCCGCTCGGCAAGTCTCGCCGCAGCCGCGAGCGCGCCCTCGGTGATGGCGACCCCGTGATACGCTTCGTAGCGCTGCCGCACCGTGTGGAGGATCGTGACCGTCTCGGCCACCGACGCCTCGGCGATCGGAATCGTTTGCAGTGCGCGGGCAAGCACGACATCGGTTTCCACGTGCTCACGGTAGAACTCCGCTGTGGCGGTGCCGATTAGACGAATATTGTTGTAGCGCATCGTGAGTGCGAGTAGCGGTGCGCTCTCACCGATACGGTGGGCGCCTCGCGCGTGCGGCACGCTGTGCAACTCGTCGATGACGACGATGAACTCCCCCTTCGCGTCGGCCTCGGCTAGCGCCATGCCCAACCGTTCCTCGGCCGCTCGGTGATCGCTTGTGCCACTGAACAGTGCGGGGATATCGAGAACCTGGATTCGCTTGTCCTCGAGAGTCGAGGGCACCTCGCCGCGCGCGATGGCGCGGGCCAGTCCTTCGATCACAGCCGTCTTGCCCGCGCCGGGCTCGCCGATCAGCACGGGATTGTTCTTGGTTCGGCGACCGAGTACCTGCATGACTCGCTCGATCTCTCGCGAGCGGCCGATGACCAGGTCCAGTTCGTCGTCGCGGGCCGCCTGCGTGAGATCACGGCTGAACTCGTCGAGCAACAGTGAAGGCCGGGTAGTCGCCGCGCGGCGTGGGGCCTCGGTCGCAGGTCGGGAGGCTTCGGCTGGTTCTTCCTCGAATTTCGTGGAGGTCGTCTTCGTGTGTCCAGCCAGCAAACCGACGACCGTCTCGCGCGCGACGGAGAGCCTGATTCCTAGTTCGGTCAGCACCGATGCCCCGACGCCGTCGTTCTGTCTAATCACTCCCAACAGGAGGTGTTCGGTGCCGATGTAGTTGTGGCCGAACGCCAGCGCTTCGCGCAGGCTGAGTTCGAGTACTTTCTTGGCGCTCGTGGCGAACGGAATGTGGCCGGAGGGGGGCTGCTGACCTCGGCCGATGATGTCCTCGACCTGGCTGCGCACCTCGATCAGCGAGATTCCGAGAGATTCCAGCGACTTGGCCGCCATGCACCCGGGGTCGAAGATCAGACCGAGCAGGAGGTGTTCTGTGCCGATGTAGTGGTGGTCGAGCGCCTGGGCTTCTTCCTGAGCCAGGATAATGGCGTGCCGCGCTTCGTCATTGAATCTCTCGAACACTGTCGACTCTCCCTCGGGTATCCAGCCGGCTCATCCGCGTTCGTGATCCGAGACACCCGCTGCGACCAACGAGTCGAGATCGCGGCGGGTGCGGACGGTGTGCGGGTGCTCGGTACCGAGAATCCGCTCCCGAACGGCCACGACCTCGCAAAGTATCGCCTCGGCCTCGGCGAGCTCACCGATGGCGATCAGGTTGCGTGCCAACATGTGCGCGGTGCGGCACGCATGGTCATCGTCGGGACCCAGTACCCGACGACGGACCGGCAGCAGAATCCGGAGCATATCGACGGCCTCGCCACGCGCCCCTGACTCTCCGGTGGCGACGGCGAGGATCTGACGGGTCGTCAAAGTCTGCGGATGCTCGGAACCGAGCGTGGCGCTCTCGACTCGGAGCAATTCGGATAGTGTCACAATCCCTTGTTCCGGATTGCCCGACGCGCTTTCGCACCGCCCGATGAGTTGCAGCGTCAGAAGTGTGTCCTGATGTTCGGCTCCGAGTATCCGGGCTTGTCGCGTGTGAATATCGCGCAACTCGGCGATCGAGGCGCTCCATTCGCCTTCGAACGCGCGTTTCCGGATTTCCGAACGCCGCGCCTGCAATTCGGGTGCGGCCGTCGCGGCGAACGCGCGATTGCGCGTGAGAGCGAGTTCATCGGCGTTCAGGGTGCCGTGCTTCTGCGGGATCGGCAGGCCCTCGGCCTGCATGGTCCGGTACAGATGGCGGTAGAGGTCATCGATGGAGAGCAGTTCCGACGCCTCGGGCACGCCGTCGGTAAGCAAACGCAGCAATCGACCTGTGAACGCGGTGTGCTCCTCACCGTCGAGAACCAGCGCCACCTTGTCGCGCGGCGCGGCCGTGAGCACATACGTGCCGCCGACCTCGGTCTGCTGCGTGAACGCGGCGTCCGCGGCGGCCATGGTCTGGCTGACCGCGCGGCCCGCGAAACAGCAGTCGAGAATGATCACCTTCGTCTTGGCCGGGCTGTCGAGCACCGCGCCGCGCAGTTTGTCGTACTCGAGGGCGTTGAACTCGGGTTCGGCGAAATCGCTGTCGCGCAACGCCAGATACAGGTCGTGGCGCAGGCCGCTGGTCAATCCGTGGCCCGAGTAGAAGATCAGCAGCAGATCCTCGGCTTGGCGCGCCGCGGTGCGCAGCGCGATCCCGACCTGCCGCAGATCACCCTCGTCGGCGAGCACCGTGCAATTCTCCGGCGGCAGAATGCCGTAGTCGGGATCGGTCAGCGCGGCGCGCAGGGCGTCGACGGTCGCGGTCACCGCGTGCAGGGGCGGCAACCGGTCGTCGGAATACTGGCTCGTACCGATCAAAACACCGCGGGATCGGTGTCCGTCGGGGAGTTTCACGTGGTCGGCTCCACGGCGTTCGGTGTTGTCGGCGCTTCGAGACCATTCGCCGGGCGTGGCGCGTGGCCCGCCTCCAGAGCGGTCGCCAGTAGTTTCTGGACGTCCTTGGTGCGCGCGCTTTCTGCGTCGATTTCGACGACACGGTTGTCCGCGCCGGTGACTTTCACGAACACATTCGCACGGTGTGGTTGCGCGAACCATGCCCGTAGCGACCAGGCGAGCGTCGTCAGCGCGCCGCCCGCACCGACCGAGACGATCAACGCGTCGGTGAGCGTGCCCATTTCGCCGGGGCGCGGCGCGGCGCGCGACAGCCGCACGCGGCCCGCCAGTTCGTGTTCACCGCGCAGCCATGCCGCGAGATTTTCGATACCGTCCAGGTCGTTGTGACCGGTCGCGGACACGACCGAGATCCTGACCTCCCCTACCACTGTGGTCTGCCTCTCACATCAGCGGATTCGAGCACCCACTATAGATCCTACGGCGTGATTCGAGGTCGTCTGTTCGATGGACAACGCCGCGGCAGGTGGGTGCGTCGTTCGGAGGATGGGCGGTGGTACGCGTGACTTCTCAGCTCGCCGTGCGGATCTGGGTGAGGAATTCGGAATTCGTCTCGGTTTGGCGGAGACCGGTGAGCAGTAGTTCGAGCGCCTGCTGCGGATCGCGGCCCGCGAGGGTTTTGCGCAGGGTGCGGGTTGCGGTGAGTTCGTCGGGGGACAGCAGCAGTTCTTCTTTGCGGGTGCTGGAACGATCGACGTCGACAGCGGGGAACAGGCGGCGGTCGGCGATATGGCGGTCGAGTTTGAGTTCGGCATTACCCGTGCCCTTGTATTCCTCGAAGATCACGGTGTCGGCGACCGAACCGGTTTCGACGAGCGCGGAGGCGATGATGGTCAGCGAGCCGCCGTTCTCGATATTGCGGGCCGCGCCGAGGAATTTCTTCGGCGGGGCGAGCGCGCCTGCGTCGACCCCGCCGGTGAGGATGCGGCCGGACCCGGAGGAGGCGAGGTTGTAGGCGCGGGCGAGGCGGGTCAGCGAGTCGAGTAGCACGACCACGTCCTTACCGGCTTCGACCAGGCGTTTCGCGCGTTCGATGGCGAGTTCCGCCAGGGCGATGTGTTCGTGGGCGGGCTGGTCGAAGGTCGCTGCGGCGACCTCGGCGGGCACCGCGCGGGACAGGTCGGTCACCTCTTCGGGCCGTTCCCCGATCAGGACCAGCATCAACAGGCATTCCGGGTGGTTCTTGGCGATGCCGTGCGCGATCGCTTGCAGGACAGAGGTTTTGCCCGCTTTCGGCGGTGCGACGACCAAGGCGCGCTGTCCTTTGCCGACCGGCATGACGAGGTCGACGGCACGGGTGGTCAGCTCGTGCGGTTCGGTCTCCAGCCGCAGGCGGTCCCTCGGGTATATGGGCGTCAGATCGGCGAAATGCGCCCGCCGCGAGGCATTTCCGGGCGGTAGCCCGTTGATTTCGATGACGCCGACCAGCGGCGCGAACTTCGCGGTGTCGCGTTTGGCTCCGGCGGTACCGGTCACGATATCGCCGCGCCGCAATCCGTATTCGCGGATCAGGCGCGGTGGAACGTGGACATCGTCGGGACCGGGCAGATACCCCTCGACCCGCAAGGTCGCGCGATTGTCGACGATATCGAGTATCTCGGTGACTGCGGCCGCGGGATTCTCCGCGAGCAGGTATTCCTCGGTATGAACAGTGTTGTTACGCATGATTTTTCTCCTGATGAGAGTGTGAGCGGCCGCCATGAATGCCGCCGGGAATGGCGCTCGACGCTCGTGCCGATAGCGGCGGTACGGACTCGTCGGAGCCGGATACCTCGCCGAATTGCACGAACCGTGAGACCGCCGTGGCGAATGTGAACTCTCGCGGGTGGGAAGTAGTCACCTACATCCGCGAAATGAAGACGCCTCTACGGTAGCGCCATCCTCGACAACACGCAACGCTGCCCGTTTGTTCCCCGACCTGTTCGCCCCGCTCCGCCCTCGCTTCGAGAACCTGTCGGCGGCACGTAGTACATTGCGGCCCATGGAACTCCAGCTGCCGCCCCCCGACGCCGTCCCGTCAGGTACGGACAGCTCGACCGGCGGCACGAACGGTTCCGAATACGCTCGCGGTCGCGGTGAGCCCACTATCACCCGCGCCGCCGCGATCGCCGCCGCCCAGGATTTCGAACCGGACGAACCAGGCATGCGCTACCGCAAGATCACCACCCGCGCCGAACCCACCGGCCCGCTGCGCATCTTCGTCGAACTCGACGCAGGCGGCTACGAATGCCGCCGAGTGGAACATTCCGCAGCGGGCCCTGTGGGCACCGCCGAGCCGACCTCCACGGACACCGCCGAACTCCCCGACTACGCGAGGCTGTACCCCGGTGCCGTAATGGAAAGAATCACCTCGACCGACTTCCAGGTCGAGTGGATCCTCGCACAAGGCCGACCGACCGCGGAGGAACCGGCCTGATCCGGCGCCGTACCCCATCCACCTTCGGCGGTCGGCTCGGACCGAGGGGCGGGGGATCGGGCGAGGTGGGGGCGGGTGTCGGGGGTGCGCGCTAGCCTCGGGGTATGTGTCGGAACATCACACCTCTACGTGGGCTCGAACCTGCGGCTACCTCGGCGGAGATCGAGGCGGCGGCGTTGCAGTACGTGCGCAAGGTCGGCGGGTTGTCGAGTGTGTCGGATTCGAATCGGGTAGTGGTCGAGGAAGCGGTGGCCGAGATCGCGGCTGCCACGCATCGGCTGCTCGACAGGTTGCCCGAGCGGAAGGCGCCGCCGAAGACGGTGCCGCCGTTGCGCAGGCCGGAGGTGCAGGCGCGGGTCGCGGCGCGCGGGTGAGTCGGGACCGACCGCGGATCCGGCTCCGACGTCTCGAACCGATCGGCGCGCCTGTCGTAGGTCTCGTGCCTGCGGACGAGCGCGCCGGTGGCATCGCCTGATCCGGCGCTGAGTCGGGCGCCCCGACAGCGCCCGCGTGCGCCGCGCTCGGCTGTCAGCCCGCCGACTCGAACCACGTCGGTTCGTCGGCGAGCGCCCGTTCGACACGGAACCGGTCGTGTTCACGCAGTTCGGGCAGCTCGTCGGGGCGGAACCACCCCACTTCGAGCGATTCGTCGTCGTTGACCTTGGCTTCCCCTCCGACCGCGCGACACGCGAGCGTGATGTCCATGAACTGGCAGATGTCGCCGTTGGGATAGGTGTGGGCGGGCAGGGCGCGTACGAGTACCACGCGTTCGACCACGCAGCGGACGGCGGTTTCCTCGTAGACCTCGCGCACCGCGCAGGCGGCGGGTTGTTCGCCGGGTTCCGGCATGCCCGCCAGAACCGCCCAGCGTCCGGTGTCGGCGCGGCGGCCGAGCAGGATGCGCCCGGTGTCGTCGAAGACCACACTGGAGACGCCGGGCAGCCACAGCAGTTGCTGTCCCGCGCTCGCGCGGATGGTGTGGATGAAATCGGGTGTCGCCATAGGTGCGACGGTATCGGTGTCGACACCCCGCGTCGAAGGCGTCGCCGCGCGGGTGCGGCGGGAGTAGGTTGCGAACATGACGACCTCGAACCGGCCCGGCGCCGACATCAAGCCGCGCAGTCGCGATGTCACCGATGGATTGGAGAAGACGGCGGCGCGCGGGATGCTGCGGGCGGTCGGGATGGGGGACGCGGATTTCGCGAAATCGCAGATCGGGGTGGCGTCGTCGTGGAACGAGATCACGCCGTGCAATCTGTCGCTGGACCGGTTGGCGAAGGCGTGCAAGGACGGGGTGTTCGAGGGCGGCGGTTATCCGCTGGAGTTCGGGACCATCTCGGTGTCGGACGGTATTTCCATGGGGCACGAGGGCATGCATTTCTCGCTGGTGTCGCGGGAGGTGATCGCCGACAGCGTGGAGACGGTGATGCAGGCCGAACGCCTGGACGGTTCGGTGCTGCTCGCGGGGTGCGACAAGTCGCTGCCCGGGATGTTGATGGCGGCGGCGCGACTGGATCTGGCCAGTGTGTTCCTGTACGCGGGTTCGATTCTGCCCGGTATCGCGAAACTGTCGGACGGCACCGAGCGCGAGGTCACGATCATCGACGCTTTCGAGGCGGTCGGCGCGTGCGCGCGCGGGTTGATGTCGCGGGAGGATGTCGATGCCATCGAGCGTGCGATCTGCCCGGGTGAGGGCGCGTGCGGCGGCATGTACACCGCCAACACGATGGCGAGCGCGGCCGAGGCGCTCGGCATGTCGCTGCCGGGGAGCGCGGCGCCGCCCGCCACCGACCGCAGGCGCGACGGGTATGCGCGGCGCAGCGGCCTCGCGGTGGTGGAGTTGCTGCGGCGCGGGATCACCGCCCGCGACATCCTGACCCGCGAGGCGTTCGAGAACGCGATCGCGGTGGTGATGGCCTTCGGTGGTTCGACCAACGCGGTGCTGCATCTGCTCGCCATCGCGCACGAGGCCGAAGTGCCTTTGAGCCTGGACGACTTCGCGAAAGTCGGTGCGCGCGTGCCGCATCTGGCCGATGTGAAACCGTTCGGCAGCTATGTGATGACCGATGTGGATCGGATCGGCGGCGTGCCGGTGGCCATGAAGGCATTGCTGGACGCGGGCCTGCTGCACGGTGACTGCCTCACCGTCACCGGGAAGACGGTGGCGGAGAACCTGTCCGCGATCGCCCCGCCGGATCCGGATGGAAAAGTGTTGCGCGCCATCACTTCACCCATCCATCCGACGGGCGGTATCACGATCCTGCGCGGGTCGCTGGCTCCCGGCGGCGCGGTGGTCAAGTCGGCGGGTTTCGATTCGAGCGTGTTCACCGGCACCGCGAGGGTTTTCGAACGCGAGCGGGCCGCGTTGGACGCGCTGGAGAACGGCACCATCACCGGCGGCGACGTGGTGGTCATCCGGTACGAGGGGCCGAAGGGCGGGCCGGGGATGCGGGAGATGCTGGCCATCACGGCCGCGATCAAAGGTGCGGGCTTGGGCAAAGAAGTGCTGTTGCTGACCGACGGCCGATTCTCCGGCGGCACCACCGGACTGTGCGTGGGGCACATCGCGCCCGAGGCGGTCGACGGCGGACCGGTCGCTTTCGTCCGTGACGGCGACCGCATCACCCTCGATGTCGCGAACGGCACCCTCGACCTGGAGGTCGGCGCCGAAGAACTCGTCGCCCGCCGCACCGACTGGGAACCGCTGCCGCCGCGCTACACCCGCGGCGTACTCGCCAAGTACACCAAGCTGGTCGGTTCGGCCTCGGTGGGCGCGGTCTGCGGCTGAGCGGCGAATCCGCGCTGCTCACAGCAGATCCGCTCACAGCAGCGTTGCACCCGCGGCGGGGGTGTGAGCGGGCACGGTGGAGACATGGCTCACGACGACAAGACCCCGCTGTTCGGTTGGCGCGCCCGAGAGCAACTGCTCGGCCGCCGGATCCTGGTGCTCGACGGTCCGCTCGACGACGACAACGGCACCCTGCTGATGACTCAACTGCTCACCCTCGCCGCCGAGGATCCGGACGCCGGTATCGCGCTGTGGATACATTCGCCGGGCGGTTCGGTGCCCGCGATGCTCGCCATCCGCGACGTGATGCGGCTGATCCCGTGCGAGGTGTCCACGCTCGCACTCGGATTGGCTTGTAGCGCCGGACAGTTCCTGCTGTCCTCGGGAGACAAGGGCAGGCGGTTCGCGCTGCCGCACGCGCGCATCCTCATGCACCAGGGTTCGGCCGGGATCGGCGGCAGCACCGTCGATGTCGAGGTGCAGGCCGAGGATCTGCGCTACACCGTGGACACCTTGCTGCGCATCATCGCCGACGACACCGGCCAACCGTTCGACCGCGTCTACGACGATTCGCTGCACGACCGCTGGTTCACCGCCGCCGAGGCCGCGGAATACGGCTTCATCGACCACATCGTGGACAGTTTCGCCCAGATCGTGCCCCCGCGACACCGGATCGGAATCTCATGAGCAGCTACACGATTCCCAATGTCATCGCCCAGCATCCGCGCGGCGGCGAGCGCATCACCGACATCTACTCGCACTTGCTGGCCGAGCGCATCGTCTATCTCGGCACCCCGATCGATTCGGGTGTCGCGAACGCGCTGATCGCCCAGCTGCTGCACCTGGAGTCGGAGAGTCCCGAGCAGGACATCCAGTTCTACATCAACTGCGAGGGCGGCGACCTGTCCTCGATGCTCGCGGTGTACGACACGATTCAGCACATCTCGTCGCCGGTGCAGACCACGTGCGTCGGGCAGGCCATCGCGGTGGGCGCGGTGCTGCTCGCGGGCGGCGCGGCGGGCAAGCGCGCGTTGCTCCCGCACGCCAGGGTGGTGTTGCACCAGCCCGCCGCGCGCGGTCACGGCGCGATTCCCGACCTGATCATCCAGGCCGACGAATTGGTGCGGATGCGCGCGGAGATCGAGTCGGTGCTGGCCAGGCACACCGGTCAGACGGTCGAGCGGCTGCGCCACGACACCGATCGGGACCGGGTGTTCACGGCGGAGGCGGCGGTGGCGTACGGATTGGCCGATTATGTGATGGAACCGCGGAGCTGACAGAGGGTTTCAGGCCGCGAGCAGTACGGGGTTCGCGGCGAGGTTCGCGCGGGGCACGGCCGAGGGCCGTCGGGTTCGCAGGTCGTCGGCGACCAGTTCGGTGAGTTCGCCGAGGCTGACGCCGAACGCGCCCGCGAGCGCGGCGATCATCTCGCTCGACGGCTCCTTGCGCCCGCGCTCGACCTCGGACAGGTACTGCGGTGAGATCCCCGCTCGCCCACCGGTTTCCGCGAGCGTCTCGGCGCGCAGTCTGCGCAGTTCGCGCAGCCGCGCACCGAGGACCTCGCGCCACAACGGTTCCCGCGCGTCCCGGCGGTCTTCCTCGCGTCCTCCGGGAATCGCGTGCAGTCGCGGATGCTCGGTCATGTCTCGATCCTATGGCCGGGGTCGGTGGGCGGCGGCCGGTTACGCTGTCGGCGGAATCGCCGGTCAGTACCAGTGGTTGCGCTGCCAGAATTCCCACGCCTGATCGGGGCCGCCGTAGCGCTGCACCATGTAGTCGTAGGTCCAGCGGATCTGGGTGAGCGGGTTGAACGGCCAGTCCCAGCCGTGGGTGGACATCTTGAACGCGGGCAGCGCCTGGCCGAGGCCGTATGCCCCGCTGCTCGGGTTGATGGCGAAGACGTTCCAGCCGCTCTCCCTGGTGATGACGGCGTCGAAGGCCGGGAATTGGGGCAGTGGCACCACGGTCAGCGCCAGCCCGCGCAGACTGTTGCGGAGCAGGAAGCCCGCGGATTCGGTGGTCTTTCCGCCGTCGGTCTCCTCGACGGGCAGTTCGGATTCGACGGTGGGGAGATCGTCGACGGGGTAGTCGGTGCGGGGGAGGTCGGTGGCCGGTATGTCGGCCTCGGCGAGGGGAATGTCCTCCAGGACGCCCGGCGCCTGGGTAGGCGATGGCGCGGCCGAGGCGGGCACGGACGTGAGCCAGGCGACGCAGAACGCGCCCGCGCAGGCGGTGATCGCGGCGAGCAGGAAACGCTTCATCGGAGAACGCTCCTTTCGCGGAATGTCCATATCCGAGCAAAACAGGAGTTATCTGACAGTTGTCGGAGGCGACACCGGCGTGTCGTACGGAAAATGCGGCGATTCCGGGCAGTAGCTACGGTCCAGTCCTTATTCGGCAAACCGCGCGCCCCGGTTGGAGCGGGCATAGGATGTCGATCATGGCGCGGGTCGGTCCCGTGCCGGAGGATCGGAAGGAGCGGGGCATGAGCGTCTTCTCCCCGGGATTCCGCGGCCACGCCCGCCCGGCCGACGACCGACTGCCGCCTGGGCAATACCGCACCGAGGACTTCCCGGTCCTTTCGGCAGGCCCGACACCGCGCGTCGACCTCGACACCTGGACGTTCACCATCGTCGACGAGACCGGCGGCAGGCACCGCTGGACCTGGCCGGAATTCCTCGACCTGCCGCAGAGCAGTCCGCACGTCGATATCCACTGCGTGACCCGCTGGTCCAAACTCGACACCGACTGGGTCGGCGTCTCCCTGGACACCCTGCTGGACCGGGTGCCGACCCAGGCCGACTACGCGCTGGCCGTGAGCTACGGCGGCTACACCACGAATATGCCGCTCGAGGACCTCACCGACGGCAAGGCGTGGATCGTGCACCGCTTCGACGGACGCGACCTCGCACCGGAACACGGCGGCCCGGCGCGGCTGCTGGTTCCGCACCTGTATTTCTGGAAGTCGGCCAAATGGGTCACCGAGATCCGCCTGCTCGACGAGGACGAGGCCGGATTCTGGGAGAACGCCGGATATCACGAGTACGGAGACCCGTGGCGCGAGCAGCGGTATCAGGGCGACTGACCGGGTGGCGCGCGGCCGAACTGGTCGCCGCGCGATTCGAGACCGCCGCGGCGCGCACCCTCACCCTGCGCGTCGACCGCTGGCCGGGCCATCTGCCCGGTCAGCACGTGGACGTGCGGCTCACCGCACCCGACGGCTACCGTGCCGAGCGCAGCTACTCGATCGCCGCGCCCGCCGAGGACGACCTGATCGAGCTGACCGTGCAGCGGGTGCCCGACGGCGAGGTGTCGGGATATCTGGTGGACGGGCTCGAGGTGGGGGAGAGCATCGAGATCAGGGGGCCGGTCGGCGGCTGGTTCGTGTGGGATCCCGCCGACGGCGGCTCGGCGCTGCTGGTCGCGGGTGGTTCGGGCATCGTGCCGATCATGGCGATGCTGCGGGCGCGGCGGCTCTCGGCGGCGGACGCGCGGGTCAGGACCGTCTACGCGCTGCGTGATCCGGGGCAGTTGTACTACCGCGAGGAACTGGTCACCGATCCCGATCTGTTCCTCGCCTATTCGCGTCTGGCGCCGCCCGGTGACCCGCGCTCGCCGGGGCGACTGTCGACCGCGGAATTGCTCGAGCACGGACTCGCGCCCGCGCCCGGGGTGACCTGCTATGTGTGCGGGCCCACGGGATTCGTCGAATCCGTCGCCGCCGCACTGGTTTCCGTTGGCCACGATCCGGCGCGGGTCAGAACCGAGCGTTTCGGACCGAGTGGGAGATAGTCATGCGCGAACAGTCGGCACGGCACTATGCGGACGATATCCACGTCGACGGCAATGCGCTGGCGGGTCCGCTGTCGGAGGTCTTCGTCGGCGATGTGACGGTGTGCGCGTGCCGGTGCGGCGCCTGCGGCGCGACCGAGCCGCTGGCGCGGGCCATGGTGTATCTCAACGGTCCGGGCGCGGTGGTGCGGTGCGCGTCCTGTTCGGCGATCGTGCTGCGGCTCACCGCCACGCCGTCGGGTCGCTGGTTCGATCTCGGGGATGGCGCGGCGCTGTGTCTGCCCGCGCCGGAGGGGTTCTGACGAATTCCAGGGTGTTTCGGCTGGGTAACTGTCGCGGCCTAATGTGTGCGCACGGTGTTAACACGGGTCCGCGAACTCCCAGGAGAATGGTTAACCGGTAGCGACTCGTGCGTGTCGCGGGACGTGTGCGGGCGTACTTGTTCTGATCCAATTATGCTGCTGGACAGCATCTTTCCGTGTTGTCGGGGTGGATCGGCGTGGTGAGCGTCCGGTAATGCCCAATTCGTCCCGATGTGACCAAACGGCAATGCCGCAGGCGTGAACTCATAGGCATCGGCTCGTACCGGACACGGACGCAGCCATACCTTTCCACCGCATTCAGCGCCGCGCACGGCATCGGTTCCCACGCGCGGCATTCGAGGACATCAGGAGCACCCATGGCCGCACCGACCACATCGACGGCGGAGATCGACAAGCAGATCGAGGAGAACATCGCCAAATCCCTCGCCGAGATCCCGCATCCGGCACTGCCCAAGGGCACCAACATCTACGGCTCGACCAAGATCTTCCCCGACTACCAGGCCGAGGCGGGCGAAACCTATTTCACCCTCGTGCACGGCATCGCGCACGAGTCCTCGGTCAGCTTCGTCGCGATCCTGCAGGCCACTCGCGCGCTGCGCAAGGGCTTCGACTCGGCGATCTACTTCTACGGCCCCGGCGCCATCAATTGTGTTGCCACCCGCGGCTTCCCGACCACCGGCGACAGCGGCTTCCCCGGCGAACAGAACATCAACCAGGCGCTGTCCACCTTCATCGGCGAGGGCGGCAAGGTCTTCGCCTGCCGCTTCGGCCTCGCGTTGCACGGCGCGCGGGAAGAGGACCTGATCGAAGGCGTGATACCGGCGCATCCGCTGGACGTGCAGGACGCGCTGATCCACTACGCGCGCAAGGGCGCGATCATCAACTCGACCTACCAACTCTAGGCGCCAACCATGACCGACCTGTCCACACGAGTAGATCTCGCACTGCTCGGAATTCGCGTCGAGGTACCGGTGCAGCGCCGATCCGGGGCCGGGCCGAGCGATGACGGTCACGTCCTGATCGGGGGTGCGGGCGCTGCCATCCCCATCCGCTCCGACAGCCCGTACGAGATCCGTTCCGACCGACTGCTTCTCGACGGCGCCGACCTCGGCGTCGCGATCGAGCCGGTGCGCCGCCCTCGCTTCTACGACCTGCGCACCGCCGACGGCATCGCCTACGAGAAGATCGCCAAACTACACGGCGCCGACGTGCTCGCCACCACCGTGGTGCAGACCTGCATCCGCTACGGCGAGGACCAGCGCTGCCGATTCTGCTCGATCGAGGCATCGCTGCGGGCGGGCAGCACCATCGCCGTCAAACGTCCCGACCAACTGGCCGAGGTGGCCGCGGCGGCGGTGGAACTCGACGGGGTCGGGCAGATGGTCATGACCACCGGAACCTCCGCTGCGGCCGATCGCGGGGCGCGGCATCTGGCGCGCTGTGTGCGTGCGGTGCGGGCCGCGGTGCCCGACCTACCGATCCAGGTGCAGTGCGAGCCGCCACGCGATCTGGCGACACTGTCCGAATTACGTTCGGCCGGAGCCGATTCCATCGGAATTCACGTCGAGTCACTGGACGACGAGGTGCGCGGGCGCTGGCTGCCTGGCAAGGCGACGGTGCCGCTGAGCGAATACCGCACGGCGTGGACGGAGGCGGTTCGGATCTTCGGCCGCAACCAGGTTTCCACGTATCTGTTGGTCGGTCTCGGCGAGGATCCGGACGAACTCGTCGCGGGCGCGATCGAACTCATCGACATGGGCGTGTACCCGTTCGTTGTGCCGTTCCGGCCGTTGGCGGGGACGCTGGCGGTCGACGTCGACGGCGCGGTCGCGCCACCGGCGGCGCTGCTCGAACAGGTCAGTCGCAGGGTGGGCGCGGCGCTGCGGCGCGCGGGCATGCTCGGCGCGGAGCAGAAGGCGGGCTGCGCGGCCTGTGGCGCTTGCAGTGTTCTCGGCGCGGCGGGAGGCTGACCATGGCTCGCACAGAGGCGGCCCGCACGGGAGTGCTTCGCGCGGAGTTCCCGGCGCGCAGCGGCGCGGAATCGGGCGCTTGGACAGATCATCTTGCCGCGCAACCGGTCTCATCGGCGGCCGACTGCGTCCTTTCCGGCCGCGCGCCGAGTCCGCCGTTCCTGATACGCGTGGCCGACCGGCCGTTGCTTGCGGCCTACCGGGCGCTGCGTCGGGAGAACTTCGTGGTCCAGCAGGGTCTGTTCACCGGTTCCGATGCCGACGACATCGATGACGACCCGCGCGCCCGCGTACTGGTCGCTCTCACCCCCGAGGGTGAATTGCTCGGCGGGGTGCGGCTCGCGCCCGCTACCGAGACCGATATCGGCTGGTGGACCGGCAGCAGGCTGGTCGTCGACGGTCGCCTGCGCACTCGCGGCGTCGGGCAGGCGCTGGTCCGCGCGGCCTGCGCGTGCGCCGAGACCGAGCATGTGCTGCGTTTCGAGGCGACGGTGCAGAGCCGGTACGCGCCCCTGTTCACGCGCCTCGGCTGGACCGATCTGGGCAGGTGCGAAGTCGGCGGTGTCGAACACCGGAGTATGCGTTGGCCCATCGACCGGGTGCGTCGGCTGGTCGAAGCCACCAAGTCCGTTCTGTCCGAGGCGCTCGCGCCCTTGGATGGCCACGCCATGACGCTGGGCGGCAACGGATTTCGCGGCGATGACGGTGCACCGGTGCCGGGCAGCGACCTGATCGCGGCCTGCGACGCCATCATCCCGTCCATGGTCGAACGCGATCCGGAATGGGCCGGATGGTGCGCGGCGCTGGTCAATCTCAACGATCTGTCCGCTATGGGCGCGCATCCGGTCGGCATGCTCGACGCTGTCGGCGCGCCGACCAAGTCGCTGCTGACCAGGGTGTTGCGTGGTCTGGCCCGCGCGGCGCGCACCTGGGACGTGCCGGTACTCGGTGGACACACCCAACTCGGCGTGCCCGCGGCGCTGTCGGTGACCGCCCTCGGCCGCACCGAGCGGCCGGTGCCGGGCGGCGGTGGTCGGCTCGGCGACGAGATCCGACTGACCGCCGACCTCAGCGGCGGCTGGCGTCCGGGATACACGGGGCGGCAATGGGATTCGTCCTCGCATCGGGACGGCGCGGAATTGCGCGCGATGGGCCGGTTCGTGGCGCGCACCGCGCCGCACGCGGCCAAGGACGTCAGCATGGCGGGCCTGGCGGGCACCATCGGCATGCTCGCCGAGGCGAGCGGCGTAGGCGCCGAACTGGAGGTCGCGCGTATTCCGCGACCGTCGAATACCACCGTGGCGGAATGGATCACCTGCTTTCCGGGTTTCGCCATGATCACCGCCGACCGGCCCGGCGCGTCCGTCGCGCAGGCCGGACCCGCCACTTCCGCGCTCTGCGGAGTACTCACCTCGACACCGGGGGTCGGCTTGCGCTGGCCCGACGGGACGACAACGGTCGCGGTGCCCGGCGCCGTCACCGGATTGGGGCAATCATGAGCGAGCTCACGATATCCGTCGCCGCCGCCGAATTCGGCCGCGACATGGACGCGTGCTATCGCACCATCGGTGCGCTGATGGAACAGGCGCGGGCGCGCGGCAGCGGTCTGCTCGTCCTGCCCGAGGCATGCCTCGGCGGCTACCTGCCGAGCCTCGGCGGCGGCGCGGAGACCGAGGAGGCCAAACAGCGCAGATTGCGCAGTCTGCCGCCCGCCCTCGAACTGGACGGACCCGAACTGCGCCGCGTCATCGCCATGGCGGGTGATCTGGTCGTCACCCTCGGTTTCTGCGAGGCCGACGGGGAGACCCGCTACAACGCGGCGGTGACCCTCAGCGGTGACGGCATCCTCGGCTCCTACCGCAAGGTGCACCAGCCGCTCGGCGAAAACCTCTGCTACGCGGCCGGTTCGGAGTATCGGGCCTTCGACACTCCGGTCGGCAGGCTCGGCATGCAGATCTGCTACGACAAGGCGTTCCCGGAGGCCGCGCGCAGCCTGGCGCTCGACGGCGCCGAGATCATCACCTCGCTCTCGGCGTGGCCGACCGCGCGCACGGCGACCGTCGAACGGATGGAGGAGGACCGCTGGAAGCAGCGTTTCGACATCTACGACCGGGCCCGCGCGGTGGAGAACCAGGTCGTGTGGGTCGCCTCGAATCAGGCGGGCACCTTCGGGTCGCTGCGTTTCGTGTGCAGCGCGAAAGTGGTCGGACCGGGCGGCGAGGTACTGGCCGACACCGGTGTCGAACCCGGATTGGCCACGGCTGCCGTCGATGTCGCTGCGGCTCTGGAACAGGCGCGCGGCGGCGGCATGTACAACCTGCGCGACCGGCGACCCGAGCTGTACCACCGGGTGGTGCAGCGGCACGGGGTGGTCGGGCGCCCGGACGCGCCGGATCTGGTGTCCGCGGGAGTGCTGCCGTGAGCGCGAATTCTTCGGCGGCCGTGGAACATCGCGAGGTCGTCGTGATCGGCGGCGGTCAGGCGGGACTGTCGGTGAGCTGGCATCTCACCGCGCGCGGCATCGATCACGTTGTCCTCGAACGCGATACCGTCGCCCACGAATGGCGTGACGGGCGCTGGGACAATTTCACGCTGGTGACCCCGAACTGGCAGTGCGCGCTCCCCGGCTACTCCTACGCGGGCGGTGATCCCGACGGTTTCATGACCCGCGCCGAGGTCTACGACTGGGTGCGCGGCTACGCCGACACCTTCGATCCTCCGGTGCGTGAACACGTCGAGGTCAGCGCGGTCACGCAGGCGCCGGGCGGTGGATTCGACATCGAGACCACCGCCGGGCCGCTGCGCTGCGATCAGGTCGTGGTCGCGGTCGGCGGTTATCACATCCCGACGATTCCGCGCTTCGCCGAGAAGTTGCCGCCCGATATCGTCGCGCTGCATTCGGCCGAATACCGCAGTGCGGCCGCGCTTCCCGACGGCGCTGTGCTCGTGGTCGGGACCGGGCAGTCCGGTGCGCAGATCGCCGAGGATCTGCACCTCGAAGGTCGCACGGTCCATCTGGCCACGGGGAACGCGCCGAGGGTCGCACGGTTCTACCGCGGCCGGGACTGCGTGGCGTGGCTGCACGATATGGGCCATTACGACATTCCCATTCAGCAGCAGCCCGGCGGGCTCGGCAAACGCGAGAACACCAACCACTACGTCACCGGGCGCGGCGGCGGCCGCGATATCGACCTGCGCCGCTTCGCGTCGGAGGGCATGCATCTCTACGGACGCATGGTCGACGTAGACGGCGGCGCCGCGATTTTCGATCCGACGCTGGAACGTTCACTCGACGCCGCCGATGCCGTCGCCGAGGGCATCAAGAACAGCATCGACGCCTATATCGACCGTGCGGGCATCACCGCGCCGACGGAGGCGCGGTACCGCCCGGTGTGGCGGCCCGAGCGCGAACCGACCTCCCTCGACCTGGCCGCGGCGGGCATATCGGCGGTGATCTGGTCGGTGGGCTTCCGCACCGATTACCGCTGGCTGCGGGTCGGCGTCTTCGACGGGGCGGGTCATCCCTGCCACAACCGCGGGGTCACCGGCGTCGCCGGGCTCTACTTCCTCGGGCTCCCGTGGCTGCATACCTGGGGCTCAGGGCGTTTCGCGGCCATCGCCAGGGATGCCGAATACCTGGGCGAACGCATCGCGCTCGGCGCCATGGATATCGCGGCGGCCTGAACGGATTCCGATGGGCACTACTCGAATCGCGGCTGTCGCCGGACATTTCGGCGCGGATATCGGTCGCGCGCTGGACAAGCTCGCGGGCATCGTGGAGCGACTGGCCGCCGACGGCGTCGATCTGCTCGTCCTGCCGGATGCCACGCTCGGCGGCTACCTCGGTGACCTGCGCAATCCCGATCCGGCGAGCTGGCCGGAGGCCATCGACCCGGACGGGCCGGAGATCAGGATGCTGTGCCGGATGGCGGGGGACATGACGGTCTGCGTCGGCTACGCGGAGGCCGCCGCGGGCGGGCGGCGATACAACGCCGCGGTGTGCCTCACCGGCGACGGCGTGCTCGGCCGCCACCGCAAGGTGCACCAGCCCGCGGGCGAACACCTGGCCTACGCGGCGGGAGACCGGTTCGCGGCCTTCGATTCGCCGGTGGGCCGCCTCGGCATGCTGATCGACTACGACAAGACCTTCCCCGAGTCGGCGCGCACCCTCGCACTGGACGGTGCGCGCACCATCGCGGCGCTGTCGGCCTGGCCCGCCAGCGTCACCGATCGGGCCTCGCGCATGCCCAACGACCGGCAGTCGCGCCTGTTCGACCTCTACGACCAGGCGCGCGCCGCCGAGAACCAGGTGGTGCTCGCCTCTTCCAACCAGACCGGGGTCACCGGGTCGCTGCGATTCCTCGGCCAGGCCAAGGTGGTCGGCCCCGGTGGTGACATCCTCGCCAAGACCTGGTCCAAAGGCGGTCTGGCGGTGGCCGACATCGATATCGACGCCGAGGTGGACCGCGCCCGCCGGGTACTGCGGCACTTGGACGAACGCCGCACCGACACCTATCACAACCTATTGCGCGACAGGGCGAACCGATGATGCGCATAGCGCTGCTGACCTACTCCACCAAACCGCGCGGCGGCGTGGTGCACACGCTGAATCTGGCCGAGGCGCTGGCGCGGGCGGGTGCGCAGGTCACGGTGGTCACCCTCGGCCGCGGCGGGGACACCGCGTTCTTCCGGCCGGTCGACCCGTCGGTGCGGGTGGAGATCGTGCCTTTCGCGGCCGACCCCGACGAGACGGTCGGTGCGCGAATCCTGAGATCCATCAGCACATTACGAGAGGGCTTCCGATCGGAGAGCTACGACGTGGTGCACGCGCAGGACTGCATCAGCGCCAATGCCGTCGGCGACTGCGTCCGCACGATCCACCACCTCGATGATTTCACCACCCCCGAACTCGCGCGTTGTCACGAACGCGCGATCGTCGATCCATACGCCAGGATCTGCGTCTCGCGCGCCGTGGCCGAAGAAGTGCGCGCCCGTTGGGGTTTCGAGCCGACCGTGATTCCCAACGGTGTCGAATACCAGCGGTTCGCCACGGCCAGGCCCGCGGCGGGCCGGTACGTCCTCGCGGTGGGCGGCATCGAACCGCGCAAGGGCAGTATCGACCTGCTCGAGGCCTTCGCGCTGCTCGACCGGCCCGACCTGCGGTTGATCTTCGCGGGCGGCGAGACCCTGTTCGACTACCGCGACTACCGCGCCCGATTCGACGCGCGCGCCGACGAACTCGGCATCGAGGCGACCGTACTCGGCGCGGTGCCGCACCAGGAGTTGCCCGGGGTGGTGGCAGGCGCGGCTGTGGTCCCGTTCTTCTCGACCAAGGAAGGTTTCGGGCTCGCGGCCATGGAGGCGCTGGCCGCGGGCGTGCCTGTGGTCGCCAGAGATCTGCCGGTGCTACGCGAAGTATTCGGCGACGCCGTGACTTACGCCGTCACGCACGCGGAGATGGCCGAGCGGTTGGCGCAAGCCCTGCGCCCCGATCCGGTGCGTGCGGCGCAGGGGCGGGCGCTGGCACGGGGATACGACTGGGACCGCGCCGCCGCGGCCCACCTGCGTTTCTACGCCGAAGTCGCGGTGCACGCCTGAGATTCGCCGCTACTGCGACTCGTGCGCCGCGCGGCAGTCCGCCAGGTCGCGATCGGGCCGCCAGGTCGCGATGGCCCAGATGACCACGGTGTTCATCCCGATGACCAGGATCGACCAGGCCGGATAGTAGGGCAGCGACAGGAAATTCATCACGATAGACAGCGCCGCCAGGCAGATCGCCGCGTAGCGTCCCCACATCGTGCCGATCAGCAACCCGACCGCACACAGGGCGAGGACCAGTCCGAGGACGATGTGGATCCAGCCCCATGCGGTCGTGTCGAATCGGTAGGTGTAGCGGGTGCCCGTGACGTAGATCTCGTCGGAGAACAGGGCGGACAGCCCTTCGAAGGCCGACAGGACCGCCACGGTGAACAGCAGGACCGCCACCGCGAGGGAGGTTCCCTCCGCGACGCGCTGCCGCAGTGAGAAGGTCGGTGTCGGCCGGGGATCCGATGCGTGTGACATGTGCGCCCCTTCGGCGTCGAATCGGGAGATCGGCGGGTCGCCGATCCCGCCGAATCAGTGTCGAGCAGGGCGCTTTCGCCTCGGTTCCGTGCGATTTCCGCGCGGAAACGAGGCACGCGGTCAGGCGTGGGCCAGGCGGATGAACGGCGCGTAGTCGCGCACGTGGCCGTCGAGCCACTCCCACACCGAGGTGCTGTCGACGTCGACCCCGTGCTGTAGGCACAGCCGCCAGCCCGCGCTCGTCTTGTGCCAGATGTCGCCGTCGCGGTCACGGTAGATGCCGGGACGCGCGGGCTCGACCGTCTCCGTGGAATCTTCGGAAGATGTTGTGCCGGTGCGTGATTCGATCAAGGGAGCGCAAGCCAGCAGGCGGTCGGTGAGTGCGACGGTCTGCTCGGCCAATCCGAGCAGGCCTGCCAGGATGGTGGCGCGATCCGAGTCGCCGGAAACGGGGGCGGTGTGCGCGGCGGATGAATCCGTCATGGGTGCTCCTATGTCGAAGGAAATGCGATGCGGCGATTATTTTCGAGCCGTCTTTCGAATCGCTTTCGCATCGGTTCCGCACGACTTCCACCGTGGTTCGATAACGTTTCGTGATTATCCACGGGGCCCTCGGACCCGGATCGTCTGAATACAGTATCGGCTATACGGGGTACGCCGGGCGGCGAATCCAGAAAGTCGATGTGTCAAGTATCGGCCGCCGATCCGGGCCCGGTAGGTGTTGCCGTCGGGATTTGCCCGGATTGGGTGACAGGCAGATGTTGTTGTGTAACAACGTGGTTGCCGACACATCCGGAGGAGCACCGTTTGTCAATTCGGGTACGCGGCGGTAATTTGACGGAGATCTTGCAGACTAAACGGTAGTTTTTTAATGATCGGGCGGCTGGAGGGGCGTCGTGCCATGACACAGCTACAGGTTCGAGTATTCGGCCCGCTACAAGTCTCACTGGACGGTCACGCGGCTCGCATCGGTGCGGGCAGGCAACAGGCCGTACTCGGGCGATTGGTTCTCGCCGGTGGAAAGACGATCGCGGCCGATCGACTGGCCGAGGACGTGTGGGAAGGCGCACCGCCGCCGCACGCGTCCTCGGTGCTCCAAGTGCAGGTGCACAATCTGCGCAGGGTTCTGGAACCGCATCGAAGACCTAGGACACCCGCGCGAATATTGGTGTCGGAGGCGGGCGGTTACGCGCTGCGACTCGACGCCACGAATGTGGACGCGTGGCGATTCGAACAGTTGCTGCGCCAATACGAGCAGAAGGCGCACGCCGCCGCACGCCCCGACGCGGGCGAGCGGTATCGGATGCTCGACGAGGCGCTGCATTGCTGGCGCGGCACCGCGTTCGAATCCTTCGCGAGCGCGTCATGGGCCACCGCCGAGGTGGCCCGCCTGACCGATCTGCGGATTACCGCCACCGAGATGCGCGCCGAAGCCGCTTTGGAGCTCGGCCGTGTCGGGGAAGTGGTGGCGGTATTGCGGCAGCAGGTGGAGGAATATCCGGGACGGGAGGAGAGCGCGCGGTTGCTGGCTTTGGCCCAACACCGGCTCGGCCAGCAGATCGAGGCCCTCGCCACGGTTCGCCGCACCCGCGACTATCTGCGGTCGGAATTCGGGATCGATCCGGGGCAGCGATTGTGCGAACTCGAATCGGCCATTCTCAACCAGACCGTGGACGAGGGGCGCGAATGTGTGCCGGTCATCCCCGAGGAACCGGTGCGGCCGCGCATTCCGATCAGCCGGGACGAACGGCCGGGCCGGGCGAGCGTTGCCACCTCGCCGAGGTTCTATCCGGCGCAGCGGCGAATGATCAACGCCACCGCCGCCGAGGCGTGCGCCGACGGTTTGCGGGTGATCTGGCTGATGGGTGAATCCGGCACCGGGAAAACGGCTCTGGTGTCCGGGATCGCGATCGGACTTGCCGAGGACGGCTGGGCCACCGCGTTCGGGCGCTGCCCCGAGGTCGACGGTGCGCCGCCCGCCTGGGTGTGGACCGAGATATTGGCCGAACTCGAAGGCGCGGTACTGGATTCGCGGCTTGCCGCGGTACCGGATTCGCGGCTCGCCGCGGTACCGGATTCGCGTCCCGCGCCGCTCGATCCGTTCACCATCGTGCAAGCGGTGACGGCGCGTGGTCGCGAGATCACCGCGCGTATGCCGCTGGCGATCTTCGTCGAGGACGCGCACCGGGCGGACGCGGCCACCCTGCAAGTACTGCGGCAGCTCGCGACCTGGCTGCACCGCGAACCCATCCTCGTGGTGCTCACGGTGCGCGGCGGTGAACCGACACCGGCCCTGCGGGCCACCGAGGCGGCCCTGGTCGACCGCGCGACCGCGCGGGTGCAGCTGGCCGGACTCGATCTGGCGGGCACCCGCGAGGTCGCCGAACAGATCGGACTCACCGACCTCGACGAGGACAGCCTGCGCGCGCTGCACCGGCGCACCGGCGGCAATCCGCTCTTCATCAGGGAACTGTCGAAACTGCTGGTGGCGGGCGGTGATCCGAAGGGTTTGCCGGAAAGTATCCGTGCGGTGCTGATCGAGCGGATCGAGCGGTTGCCCACCGGTGTGCTCGCGGTGCTGCAACATATCGCCGTGTGGGGCAAGGCGATCGACTTGGACACACTCGCCGAGCTGTCGGGGGTCGGCGAGGAGGAATTGGTCGATCTGGTCGATACCGCGGTGGCCGCGGATCTACTCGTCTTCGACGCGCGCGGTCGCATGGTGCCGGACCACCCGCTGATCCAGGACGCCGTGTACAACAGCATCGCGCCGCTGCGGCGCAGCCGGATGCACTGGAACACCGTGGAATTCATCCAGCACCGGGCCACCGGACACGATTCGGACCTGGTCGAGGTCACCGCGCTGGCCCATCACGCCGCGCGCGGCGCCACCCGCACCACCGCCGCCTACGCGCTCGGCCGGGTCGTCGCGGCCGCACGCACCTGCGAGAACCTCGGCATGCGCGCGGATGCCACTCGTTGGTGGCGCACCGCGGTCGGACTGCACGAATTGGCCGACCACACCGTGCCGTCGGCGCCGCGCGCGGATCGCGAGATGCTGCTGGACACCCTGTGCGCGTTCACCGGCGCGCTGGCCAACGAAGGGTGCGTGCGCTCGGCGCGGGCGGTGCGCGACCGCGCCCTCGATGTCGCCGAGGCGCTTTCCGAACCAGAACAACTGCTGCGCGCGCTCACCTGCTGGCGCGCGCCGACCCTGCACGGCGTGCGTGACTGGTGTCTGCGCGGCGACCGCGTCCGCACGGCCGTGGAAGCCGTGCTCGCGGGCGCGCACTCGCCGCGCGACCAGGCGTGGCTGCTGGTGACCCTGGTCTTCGAATCCGAACTCGACGCCGACCCGGACGTCACCCGCGGCCACGCGCGGCGCGCACTGGAATTGGCGAGCCCCACCGGCGATCTCCCGCTGATCTGCGCGGCACTGCACGCACTCGCTCACACGGTGTCGGGTCCGGCGCGGCTGGATGGCTGGCGGCCGGTGGCGGACGAACTGATGCGGGCCGCGCGCGGCGGCAGGTCGCTGGACTATCAGTCCCTCGCGCATTTCCTGCGCTTCCGCGCGGCTTGCCACGAGGTCGACCTGGCCGCGGCCGGTCGGCACGCCATCCGCGCGCTGGAATGCGCGATCAGTGCCGAATTCCGGCAGCCGTTGGATCAGCTGCTCGCCTTTCCCGCGGTGGCGGCGGTGCTGCTCGGCGATCTGGACGCCGCCGAACGCCGGTATCGGCGCTATGTCACCCGGACGATCCGACCGGGTGTCGCCAACGAGGAGTTCGTGCGCCTGACTGCGGCGCTCACCCTCGCGTGGGCGCGCGGCGACCTGTCGGTGCTGCTCGATCGGCTGGCGCTGTGGTACGAGCGGGAACCGGCGCTGGTGGCCCAAGTCTACGTAGTGGCGCTGCTGCACGCGGGCTCGGCGGTGCGGGCGCGCGAGGTCTTCCACGAGAACCCGGTGGTCGCACCGTATTTCCACTGGCCGGTGATGGCGGCCTTCCGCGGGTGGGCCGCGCTGGCGTTGCGGGAGCTCGACGCGGCGCGCGAACTGTACGACGCGCTCACCCCGCATTCCGGCACGATCATCGGATTCGACAGCGGCGCAGCGGCATTCGGCCCCATGGATGCCCTGCTCGGCGATCTGGCCGAGGTGCTCGGCGACTCGGACGCGGCGGCGCTGCGCACAAGGGCGACCCTCATGATCGACAGCGTGCGCACGTCACTGCGTTCGCTGTCCCCGGTGCTCGATTCCATCGAGGACCTGTGCGCGGACCCCGCCTCGGACGGTCTCGGCTCCGCGCCGTGACCGTCACTCCTCGGGTAGGGGAATCAGCTCCAAATGGTCGCCGGGCGGCGGCAGGCACGCGCCGACACCGGAGACCGGGCTGACGCCGCCGCGATGGGAGGCGAGCCACTGACCGCACACACAGCGCAGATAGTGGACCGAGCCGTGGGACGACACACGCATCGGTGATGGCCAGGAGCAGCTCGGACACACGGCGGACATAGTTGTCAAGCCTGGGAAATCGCGGTCACTAAAGCAATGACCGACTCGGCGTGGCGGATCGACCCGTTCCGATCAGCCGCAGTAGTGGCAGGTTCCGCTGGCCGGTAGCTGGATGAAACACTGCTCGCAGACGCGTTCGCGCACCTGCGGTTCGGTCTCGGTCTCTGCGTCGACCTCGAGTTCGGTCTGCGCCTCGGTCACCATCGCCGCGGTGCGCGGGGCCGCCTCGGCCTGCGGTGCCGACCGGCGCGTCTGCGCGGTCTTGCCGCGACGGGCGGCGACCTTCGGGGTCAGCGGCGGGATGGTGAAATCGGCGGGCATGCCCGCGCCGAAATGCTGGTAGCACTGCCAGCGCGCGTAGGCGGCGTGCAGTTCCAGATCGTCGGGGATGGGGAGTGCCGCCAGTTCGAGAACGTAGCGGTAGGTGTCGCCGACGGTGTGGTTCTGGCGGACGCACAGTGCCGTGAGCGGAGGCTCACCGGCGTTGTGGCAGCGCCGGGCGACCTTGCGCAGGATGGCGTCCATCCACATGCGCGTCGGGGTGTCGGTATAGACGCCCGAGGTCTGCTGCACCCGTTCGGCCAGATCGTTGACCGTGATGAAATGTCCATAACCGGTGGCGGTTTCGGCCAGTTCCGCGTGCGCGGCCAAGGCCCATGCCACCGTGGCCTCCCGGAACGGCACCGCCGCCCCGTCGACCGCTCGTCGTGCTCCCGCCTGCGTCGGTACGGATTGCTTCGTCACCACACGTCAAAGGTATCGCGTCCGATTCCGGGCGCTGCACACGGGGTTCGGAAAATCGGTCCGCAGTCGGTTGCCGCGCGGACGCCGTCGCGCGCGGCGTCACCCGTTGCGCCGGAATCGATCCGGTGCGAGTTCGCAGCGCGGCGGGTCCGCGGGCGGGCGCCGCGTGCCGTCGAGGAGCGACGCGGGAAAATCCGTGCCGTCCAGTCGGGTTCGAATCCAGTCGTGGACATCGCGCAGACGCGCCATCCGATCCTCGATCTCGACCAGTTTGCGGCGGTAGACCTCCGAGGACGCGGGGCAGGAATCGCCGCTCGGATAGCCGGCCCGCAAGCAGTCGACGAAGGGCCTGATGTCCTCGAGGTCGAACCCGCAATCCTGCAGCGTCTTGATCTGGTGCAGCACCAGCACGTCGGCCTCGTCGTAGACCCGGTAGCCGCTGTCGTCGCGGCGCGCGGTCAGCAGCCCGCGCGATTCGTAGTAGCGCAGCGTGCGCGTCGTGGTCTGCGCGCGCCTGGCCAGGTCTCCGATCCGCATGGGGTGATCCCTTTCATCCGCTCGTCGGACCGGTCCGCAAAGCGCCCGACAGTCACCTCGACGCCACGCGCCGCGCGGATATTCCGCTCGGCCGGTCGAAGTCCGCGAGGTCGGCGTCGGCGCGGTGGATGAACTTCGGCGATGCGGCGCCGGTCGAGGGTGGTGCTCATCGATCGAGAACGTTCTCCTCGGGATTCGCCTCCGCTCGCTTTCGTCCGTAACAGCGACCGCATCACCCTCGACGTCGCGAACGGCACCCTCGACCGGCGCAACCGTGCGATCGGGTCGGGGACCTGCAGCGACGCCGCCCTCGCCCGGACGGATCCGACGTGGAGACTGTGAGGCCCGCCATATTTCGCGCCGTGTTCCGGTGCGCCGACGAAGGATGGACAGCGGGTGGTCCACGGCGGTGCGGGGCGATGTCGATCTTCGGGTAGTGCACTACGCGTGTGCGCACGCCGCACCACGGCACAATCGGTCCCGACAGAGCGCGTAACCATGACGAATTCCGAAATCGAGGGGGCTGGCATTGTTCGATGGCGCAACGGTCGGCGAGACACCGGTCGAGAAGGTTTCGGCCGACGGGGTTCCGGTCGAAGGGGACGGTAGGCCGTCGAGGGATCGGGCGTTGTCCTACGCACCCGCGTCGGAGCCGGGGTTGCGGATGTGCCGGATCGACCGGCGTGGGTCAGGGGCGTCGCCCGCGCGCGCCTCGGCTCGGCGGTCTCGTTGTGGCGGCGTGCGCTCCGCGGTGCGCGCCGAGTCCGTGGTCGACGCCGCGGGGCGGGAGGCGGGTTCGGCCAGGGAATTCGCCGAGCGAGCGCTGCGGGTGGTGCTGGAGATCCTCGACCACCGCAGGCCCGCGGCGCAATTGACCGCGCTGGCCGATCCGCGGGTGGTCGCGGCGGTGCGCACGGTGATCACGTCGGGACTGGTTCCGGGGCAGCAACTCGGTGTGGCGATATTGGGGCGGGTCACGGTAATTCCGGTCGACGTCCACACGGCCGAGGTGTGCGCCGGATACGACCGTGGCACACGCCATTTCGCCCTCGCCGCCCGAATCACCCGCACCGATTCGGCGGGGTGGCGACTGGCGGCGCTGCGAGTGCGGTAACCATCCTCGGTGTCTGCGGTGTCTGCGGTGTCTGCGGTGTCTGCGGTGTCTGCGGTGTCTGCGGTGCGGAATATCGGTGACCGGTGCGCCGTTGGGTTGGTTGCCATATCAACAATGTGTGGATGTCGACCCGAGGAGGGCCACGTGCAGTTCGGAATCTTCACCGTCGGTGATGTCACCGCGGACCCGGTCACCGGCCGGACGCCCACCGAGGCCGAGCGCATCAAGGCCATGGTCGCGATCGGCGAGAAGGCCGAAGAGGTCGGACTCGACGTCTTCGCCACCGGCGAGCACCACAATCCGCCGTTCGTGCCATCGTCGCCGACCACCATGCTCGGCTATCTCGCGGCCCGCACCGAGCGGCTCGTGCTGTCCACCGCTACGACCCTGATCACCACCAACGACCCGGTCAAGATCGCCGAGGATTTCGCGATGCTGCAGCATCTGTCCGACGGCAGAACCGATCTCATGCTCGGGCGCGGCAACACCGGCCCGGTGTACCCATGGTTCGGCAAGGACATCCGCGACGGACTCGCGCTCGCCATCGAGAACTACCACCTGCTGCGCCGCCTGTGGCGCGAGCGCCGAGTGGACTGGCAAGGCGAATTCCGTACGCCACTACAGGGTTTCACCTCCACACCCGCCCCGCTGGACGCGACGCCGCCGTTCGTATGGCACGGCTCGATCCGCTCACCGGAGATCGCCGAACAGGCCGCCTACTACGGCGACGGCTTCTTCCACAACAACATCTTCTGGAACAAGGAGCACACCGAGCAGATGGTGCGCCTGTACCGGCAGCGCTACGAGCACTACGGACACGGCGGCGCGGATCAAGCGATCGTCGGCCTCGGCGGACAGGTGTTCATGGCCGAGACCGAGGCGGCAGCCAAGAAATTCTTCCGCCCCTACTTCGACAACGCGCCGGTCTACGGCCACGGCCCGTCCCTGGAGGAGTTCTCCGATCTCACCCCACTGACGGTCGGCACCCCGGAACAGGTCATCGAAAGAACCCTCGGTTTCGCCGACTACGCCGGTGACTACCAACGCCAACTGTTCCTGATGGACCACGCGGGCCTGCCCCTGAACGTGGTGCTGGAGCAGATCGAGATCCTCGGCCACGAGGTGATCCCGATCCTGCGCACGGAATTCGAGAACCGCCGTCCCGCACACGTCCCCAGCGATCCGCCCACCCATCCGAGCCTGGTAGCCGCCGGTCCGGACGCGCCGCACCATTTGGTCGACCCGGCCCGCGACCGGCTGGCCGCCGAGACGGACGGTGCGCGGGCATGAGTGATGGGGCCGTGGCCACCACGGGGTGTCCACGGCCCTGCACCGCACGACCGCTCGGAACTCGTGCGCGGAGGTGAGTGAGCAGTAGTAGTAGTTCGGTCCGGACGGTGAGGGCGGGGTCGTCGGAGAGGCGATGGGCGTGGTGGAGTTCACGTAGACGTAGACGTGGGTGATCGGCCACACGCGACCCGGCTGGGTACCAGAACCCCTTGATACGCAGCTGGTAGACGTAGTGATCAGAGACCCACGAACCAGGTGGTTCGGTCAGGACCGCTGTGCGGCCTGGTGGGTAGCCTGAGCAACATGTCCGAACCGAGCGACTGGCATATCGACCGGCTCGAAGTCGCGAACTTCCGCTGCTTCGAGCGTTTCGCTCTATCTCTGGATCCGTCGCTGACAGTGCTGGTCGGTGTCAACGGCACCGGCAAGACCGCGGTCTTGGACGCGCTGGCCATCATGCTTTCCACCATCATCCGGCATTTCGAGGCCGGTACCCGCAGCTTCGCGACCGAGGACGCCCGCGAAGTCGCCTACGATCTCGAATCCCGGTCCTCGGTGGCCCGCATGGAAGCGCAGTATCCGGTTTGGGCCAGAGTGGAGGCGACGGTGGCCGGTCAGCGCTTTGAATGGCGTCGAGACAGAGTGAGCGCGAAGGGACGTACCTCGTGGGGGGACAAGGACAGCCCTGTGGGACGCGCTGTCGCGCGGATGTGGCGAGATTCGGAGCGACCACCCGGCGAAGTCGATCAGCCTCAGTCGACGCTGCCGGTCTTGGCGTTGTACGGAGTGGAGCGGCTGATCGGGGTCCGTAAGGCTGCGGGCGCGATCGCACGATCGCGATCGGGGGCTTACGATTCCGCACTCGACGGGAAGTCCGACCTGTCGGCTCTATCGCGGTTCATCGAGGCTCTGACGTTGGCCGACTTCGTAGCGGACGTCCGGGGAGACGACGCTCTCGCCGCTCGTCATCAGCTCACCGCGATCACTTTGGCTTGCAACAGGATTCTCGAGGGCACCGGTTGGCGCAACCCGACCTGGAATCCGATCGTCAACGAACTCACTCTGCGACACAAGGACCGTGGCGAACTCCCGTTGTCTTTTCTGTCCAGCGGGATCAAGATCACGGCCGGGCTGGTGATCGACCTGGTGAGCCGCATGGCTCGAGCGAACCCGGCACTGGGAGCGGAGCGCTTGCTGTCCACGGTGCCGGGAATCGTCCTGATCGACGAGGTCGACCTGCACCTGCACCCCGGATGGCAACAGCGAATCATCCCCTTGCTCACCGATGTTTTCCCCCGCGTGCAGTTCATCGTCACCACGCACAGTCCACAGGTGCTGTCCACTGTGGAGGCGAGCTGCATCAGGGTGCTGGATAACGCCGACGTACGGATGGTTCCATTCTCGGCGGGTTTGCGTAGTGATGTGGTGCTGGGCCACGTCATGAACACGCATCCGGAACCGAAGCTGGCGATCAATGCGGATCTGGACCGCTATCTCGATCTGGTCGATCGAGGGCTCGGGCGTTCCGATGAGGCCGTTGGCCTGCGTCGACGACTGGACGACGCGCTGGGGGGCATCGTCAATGTTCCCCAATTGGCCGACGCGGACGCCAGCATCGCCTTCTTCGACATGGACGAGTGATGCGTCGGATCCACGCCGCCACACCCCCGTCGAGCTTCAGCCTCCACCGAGCATCGAAAGCCGCCTATGCCATGCTGTCGTCGGATCGGACCATCCGTCGAGCGCTGTGGCAGGAACAGAACGGGCGTTGCGCATACTGCGAGCGAACACTTAGAGATCCCTTACGAGACGATCACCGGACAAGGATCGAGCACTTCCACCCACAGGCAGGGGGAGTGTGGACCAAGGACTGTGCGCTGTGCAGTGGCGCTTCCGACGATCTTCACGCGCCGACCACATGGACGAATCTGCTGCTCTGCTGCGATGGCAACGAGAGGGCAGGATCGGTGTTCACGTGCGACAAATCCAAGGAGGCCACCGACATCTGCGCCGTTTTTCGCAATCCGAAGAACTGGAGGAACGAACAGGTGCTCGAGGTGGATCGTGGCGGTCGAGCGATTCCGAGCAGTGGGCTTCCGATACACGCCACGACAGTGGTCGAGACGATCCTCAACCTCAACGCCGAGCACCTGGTTGCAGCGCGTAAGGCTGTGATCGCCGCACAACTGCGCGAGATCGCTCGGGTGAAAGCGAAGCATCACGGGCTGTCGAGCAGCCGGAAAGCGAAGATAGCCGCTGTTCTGTGCGTTCAGGCCGAGAGCGCGGAGTTCGCCTCGGTGCTGTTGATGGTGGCAGACAGGCTGCGCGAGTAGGTATGGCGTGACTGCGCGCTCGTTGCCGCACTCGGGCATACAGGACAGACCATTCGGCACACAGGCTGCCGCACCGCTTCGTCATGGTCTCGCACTGATGGGGATGGCGTAGCCGATGACCGAGTCGGGGCTGGTGGGGTGGAATTCCTCGCCGTAGATCTCCAGGTCCGGGCCGTAGGTGTGGCGGTGGTCGGAGCCGGTCAGCCACGTGGAGTAGATGTAGTTCACGGTGAGGTTCAGGTCGGTGACCGGGCCGCGGTGGGTGAAGTGGGCGTAGGTGGCGGCGGGCAGGTCGAGTCGGACCATGTGCTCGGGCAGTGTGTCGATCCCGGATACCTCGACGGCGGCGTCGTAGCAGAGGTGGTCGCTGTCGGGGCTCTCCGGGCGGACCACGCCGTAGCCGACGGTGGAGACGCGGTGCTCCACTTCGTCCAGGCGTGGGAGGAAAGCGTCCCACAAGGGCGGGAGCTGGTCGGCGATATTGTTCTTCTCGCTGTCGACGCTGAAGAACCGGGTGCGCATCCCGACCAGGATCATCGGCTCCCGCTCGACGATCTCCGGTTTCATGCTGAGATTGGTGGTGATATGACCGAGGTATTCGGCATCGAACTGGACCTTGCGGAGGAAAAGATTGCGGCGGCCCAGCTTGCGAAACTGGTAGGGGGTCATATCGAACGCCTTGCGAAAGGCGCGAGTGAAACTTTCCTGTGACTCGAACCCGGCCAGGATGGCGACGTCGATGATCCGCATATCGGTGCAGGCAAGTCGCTCCAGCGACCGGGCAAGGCGACGGGAGCGGATGTAGGTCTTCAGCGTCTCCCCGGTTACCGCCGAGAAGATCCGCTGGAAATGCCACCGGCTCACCCCCGCCGCCCGAGCGACCTCGACCGACGACAGCTCGAAGTCCAGATTGGCCTCGATATGGTCTACTCCGCGCTGGAGTTGGTCGAGATAGCTCACCGGATCACTGGTCGGGGGTATCGAAGAAGCCGGTCATGGCGATCAGCCTGCCATCGTCGCCGAATTGCCCGTAGCTGATCCCGTCCCCGAGTACTGTCCCGTCGCCGGCGACCATGTCCCACTGCGCCAGGCAGACTCCGTGATGGACCTGGAAGCTTCGGGTGACGAAATGGCCGCCCGGTACCTGCCGATGAAAGTCGACCATGTAGGCCGTCAACTCGTCCCACCCCTCGGTACGAGCTATCGGGTCGGTATAGACGCAGTCGAGGGCCAAGGACTCGGCGAAGAGCGCTTTCTTCTCCGTCTCGGACGCCGCTTTCCACGACGCCGCGTACGTCTCCCACGTCTCACGCTCGTCGATCTGCTGCTCGGTCATGTTGGCGCCTTTCCTTCGGTGACCGACGCTCGCCCGCCGGCGCCCACCAGCCTGCGACAACGCACCACACCAACTCTTGACATTCTGTGCGGAACAATCGTGAGCTCGTTCGCGGATGGAGGCGGATAACCCGCACGGCCGGTGGGAAGGCCCGTTTACGCGGCGGCCCGGCAGCGGTTCAGCGAACTGTCGGCCTGCCGGGGCGATGCCGTGTGACAGGGGTCGGGAATCGCGAGTGGAACGACAGGCGTCGTGGGTCGGTGGCCGTTGCCCATCCGTGCGCCCGACTCGCTCGAAGGGCGAATTGGGAGGGAGTGAATCATTTCTATTTTCGCAGCGATAGAACTTCCGTGTCCGTGGTCATATGCTGCATCCGTGCAGGCCACCGCCGAATCGGAAGCCCATCCGGTTCGGTGAACCGGGGACGTTCCGCACGGTGGCGACGATCGAATGCGACAGTCGCCGTCGTGTGGGAATCCCGGTTGCACGAATCGTTGTGAGAACGCCGCGCCTACCCACCGATCGTTCCGGGTGCTCGCCGCGAACTTCCAATGAGTGTGTTCGTCGAAGCGAGGTAGTTCATGAGGGCAACTGTCGGGATATCCGCGGAACAGTCGGTGGTGCGCGGGGTTCTGGTGTCGTGTGGGCCGCAGGAGGGTGAGCCTGTCGCGGAGCCGCGCACGTTCACCGAACAGGTCACCGAGGTCGAGGGCGCCGTACCGCGCGCGCTCGACGCGATCGTGGCCGATGCGGGCCCCGATGTGCGGATCGAGAACGTGGCCGTCGTCTATCGCACCGCCGAGGAACGCAAGGCGTTCGTCGGGGAGTTGTCGGAGGGCGGCTGGCGTTCGGCCTCGCTGGTCTCCTCGCGTTCGGCGCTGTCGGCGGCGGCGCGGCAGGTGCGGGGGCTCGCGCGGTACGGCAGCGTGCTCGTCCTCGAGGTCCTCGACACGCGTGCCTCTTATGCGCTGCTCGGTCCCGATCGGGCGCGGGTGCTGGCCTCCGACACCTGGACCCCCGGCATCGCCGACGCCGATTCGGCGCGGGCCGCGCTGCCGCGGGTGCGTGAGTGGTGGGACGACGCGACGGGCGCTCCGGAGGCGGTGTTGCTGTGCGGCGCGGCCGCGGTCGCGGCCGTGGCGGCAGCGCTCGAGGACGGCCTCGGGATCCCGGTCGTGATCGCTCCCGACCCGGCGGACGCGGCGGCCAAGGGTGCGGCGCTGATCGCCGGGGGACAGGTCGACGAGGAGTCCGAAGCGCCCGCCGCGGTGGCGGTGGGCGGTATTCGGGTGCGCCGCCCGGTCCTGATCGCGACGGTGGCGGTGGCGGTCGCCGCGGTGCTCGGCGCGACCGGTTTCGCCATGGCCCAGATCCGCTCCGACCATCCCGAGAACACGGAGAGCACCGTTTCGAGTTCGGTGGCGTCCTCGGTGGCGTCGACCACCACCGTCGCGCCGACCACCGAATCGGTCATCGCGCCTGCGCCCCCGCCCGAACCCGCGCCGCCGGTCGATCCGCCGCCACCCGAGCCTGCGGCCGCCCCGGAAGCGCCGCCAGTGGTACCGGCCTATACGGCCCCCGCGCACGCGCCCCGGCGCACGCCGTCACCCGCGCCGACGACCACGGAGGAACCGCCGGTCGAAGAGCCGCCCGCGGCGGAACCGCCGCCCGCTCCCGCGCCCCCGCCCGCCCCGTCGAAGGTGGGCGCCCCCGGCAGCGGCGGCCTGTTCCCCGGTGAGTCGCCGCCGCCCGCCGCGGGCTCGAATCCCGAGGCCGAGCGCCAGTGGTGGGACAACCACTGGTCGCTCAAGGAGCGTTGGCTCAGCGGCAACTGAAGCGGGTCGCCGACCAGGCAGGGTCGCGTACTGCCTTCGCGTGCGTCCCGGTGCTGCCTGCGGCGTGCTGGGTCGACTCAACCGTCGACCGGTGCGGGCGCGTTCGCGCATTCGGCCAGCGTCCGCGCCGCGCCGGGTCCGTCGGCGCGTAGCGTCGGCGTGCCCGCGCCGAGCAGCACCGCGACTTCGGTGTTGTTGTTCGGCGCCGCGACCCCGCAGGCCGCGGCCAGCGCGCCGTCGACGTCGACCACGATCTCGATGCGCGGGAGCGCGGCGCGGGGAAAGGCGAAGCGCAGCGACCGGCTCAGGTCGGCCAGCGCGAGCCTGGCCAGCGGAATCAACTCGCCCGATTCGTCGTCGGTGACCAGTACCAGGGTGAGGTCGGCCGCGCGCGGCCACACCTCGAGCAGTCGCTCGACGCTCGCGAGCCGATGCATGCCGAGGACGACCACCATGCGGTCGTCGTCGAGGTGCGCCCGGGCGTGGCGCACGACGTCCATGCTCGGCGGCGGCGACCAGTGCGACGCGGCGGGCAGCACCGCGGGCTGGACGAGGGGCGTCCGGCCGGGTTCACGCGGGCCCGGTTCGAGCCCCGCGATCTGTTCGCACAGTGTGATCACCCGCGTGCCGTCGACGAAATCCGCTGCGGCGAAGGAGAGTTGGGTCGCGCCGTAGAGAATGGTCAGCACCGATTCGGCATTGCCGATCCAGCGCGCGCGAGCGGCGCCACCGTCGTCGGCGACGCCTTCGACGGCGAGCCCGAGCAGGATCGCGTCGAGTTTCACCAATTGCGAGAACGAGTGGCGCAGTCGCGGCGTGGTCTGGATCTGCGGGATCAGGTCGATGCTGATGGCGGGTGAGCTCAGCTGTTCGGTCGCGTCGTAGTCGTAGTCGTCGGTGCTGGGTAATTGCTCGGCCCAGGTGCTTGCGAATACGCCGAAGGCTTCGGCCGGTGTGCGACCGGGCGCGCGCGGGGCGGGCGGCGGCGCGAGTTCGGCCCCGCGCGCCAGGACCTCGAGGTATAGCGCGCGTTTGCCGGGGAAGTTCGAGTAGACCGCGCCTCGGGTCAGGTTCGCGCGTTCGGCGATAGCGTCCACCGTGGCGCCGCGGAAGCCACGCTGCACGAATTCCGCTTCGGCCGCGTCGAGGACCTTCCTGCGGGTCACCTCTTGCTGCTGCGCTCTGCTGAGCCGTCCCATCCGTTCCTTCGCTATCTGCGGACGTCCGCGTCCAGTATCCGACGGTTGTGCTTGCACGGTAGCTGCCATTCGGTCCGCGCACCTTCGCCCGCTTCGGCGCGGTGGTCGCCAACGGGATGCTCGAAACAGACTCGAGATGCGGTAGCCATTCAGATGTTGTTATCATCTCAGTGGGATTCCGGCGCGGCATCCCACGGCCAGGACCGTGCGGTTCCGAGTGGCGAATCCAGAGCTGATCGAGGTCACGCTTATGACAGGCAGGGCGAGCAACATGCCGAACTCGAACATCGCCGAGCGGCGACCAGCCGTGTACCTCGTTTACCTGCGGAAATCGGCCGGGCCGGCTACCGTCGAGCCGCGTCGCGCCGGGAGACTCGGGGTTGCCCGGCGCGGCGCGGCGAACGTCGGCGCGTCGGCGCGCCCCCGCGTGTCGGTACTTGATGCCCGTACACCGGGGCTGCCCCCGGTGGCGGAGCGGTAGCGGCGAGGGGGCGACACGCTGTGTCGGATCTGGAGAGCATTCCGTTCGCGCCGGGGCGCAGGCCGTTCGTCGGCCACGCGCCCGCATTCCTGGACGATCCCATCGGGTTCGTCGCCTCACTGGCGGCCTACGGCAGACTGTGCCGCATCCAGCTCGGCCCGACCACGTTGGTCGTTGTCGGTGATCGCGAGCTGACCAGGGGCGTACTGCTCGACGATCGCACCTTCGACAAGGGCGGCCCCTTCTACGAGCGTTCCCGTGATGTCGCCGGCAACGGGCTCGGCAGCTGCCCGCATTCGCAGCACCGCAGGCAGCGGCGGCTGTGTCAACCCGCCTTTCGCGAGGATCGGATCACCGGCTACGCCGACACCATGTCGAGTTCGGTCGAGAACGCGCTGACGGTCTGGAGCGACGGCGCGGTTATCGACCTGAGCGCCGCGATGGTCGAACTCGGCGTCGATATCGCGGTGCGCTCGATGTTCTCCGCCTCGCTGTCCGAGCACGCCATCCGCTCCGCCTCCGACGACCTGGGCGTGATCGCGGAGGGCCTGTTCCGGCGCACGGTGCTGCCCGCCGCCGTGAACGCCCTCCCGACGCCGAGCAACCGCCGGTTCTGGGCGGCCCGGCGGCGGATCCGCGGGCGGGCCGCTGAGTTGATCGCCGAGCGTCGCGCCGCCGCCACCGATCGCGGCGACCTGCTGTCGGCGCTGCTCACCGCGCGCGACAACACCGTGGAGAGTTCGGCGGCCGAACGGGAACTGTCCGACCGCGAGCTGGTCGATCAGGTCTTCACCTTCTTCCTCGCCGGCGCCGAGACCACCGCCTCCGCGCTGACCTGGTCGCTGTATCTGCTCGGCCGCCATCCCGAGGCCGCCGACGCGGTGCGCGCCGAGGTCGACGCGGTGCTCGCGGGCCGCATCGCGCGGGTCGAGGATCTGGACGACCTGCCGGTGGTGAACCGGGTGCTCACCGAGACCTTGCGGCTGTATCCGCCGGGCTGGCTGCTCACCCGCGTGGTGTCGGCCGACACCACGCTCGACGGCGCCGTCGTGCCCGCGGGCACCACGATCGCGGTCAGCCCGCACACCGTGCACCGCGATCCCGCCCTCTATCACCGGCCGCACGATTTCGTCCCCGACCGCTGGATCGGCGTGGCGCCGGACCGCACGAACTACCTGCCCTTCGGCGCGGGCGCCCGTCGCTGCATCGGTGACCGGTTCGCACTGGTCGAGGCGGGAATCGCATTGGCCACCATCGTCTCTCGCTGGCAGCTGGAGTCCGCGCAGGACGCGCCGCTGGCGATCACCCTGCGGGAGCTGCCCGCGCCGCGCACACTGCCCATGCGGCTGTCGGCGCGCACCGCCGTCGACACCTCGCGAATCGCGCATACGTAGCGGAGTGTTCGCATGGCCATCGACCTGATTCCGCCCGCGCGGACCGATCGCGTTCGCCCGCTCGCCGCCACCGTGCGTGAGCTGCGGATCTGCTGGGCGTTCACGCGCGGTGACCTCAGCGCGACGGTGTTGCCCGCGACGGTGTTCACGATGGCGGCCGCGATGTCGGCGGGCCTCACCCTGGACGCGCTGCCGGGTTTGCTCCTGCGTTGCGTGCCGTATTTCTGGCTCTACATCTACACCTTCGACCTGTCGAATCAGTTGACCGGCATCGATGAGGACCGGATCAACAAACCGCACCGGCCGCTGGTCACCGGGCTGGTCACGCCCGCCGAGGTCAGAGTCCGGTTGATTGTGACCACCGTGGCCTTCCTCGCGCTCGGCGCCGCGCTCGGCGTGTTCGAATGGACCGTGCTGTGGGTGGCGGCCTGGGTGTTCCACAACCATCTCGGCGGCGCGAAGTTCTGGTGGGGCAAGAATCTGGCGATGGTGGCGGGCACGATCGCCCAGCTCGCCGCCGCCTGGCAGATCGTCACCGGGCCGACCGCGACCGCGTGGACCTGGATTCTCGCGATCGCGGTGCCGCTGGCCGGTTTGGTCTCGCTGCAGGATCTGCGTGATCGCGACGGTGATCTCGCGGTCGGCCGCCGCACGATGGTCGTGGTGCTGGGCGAGGCGCAGGCCAGGCTGGTGCTCGCGGTGGCTTTCGCCGTCTACCCCGTGCTGCTGTACGTGCTGCTCTACGACGGAGCGCCGACGGCGGCGGTGCTGATCGGCGGTGTCGGCGCGTGCGTGCTGTCGCTGATCGCGTTCCGGGTGCTCGCGCTGCGTTCGCGGCGCGCCGATCACCACACTTATCTGCTCTATACCGCGTGGTATTGCCTGGCGCTCGCCTCCGCGATCCCCGTCTTCGCGAGGTAGCCGATGGACCATCCCCGATAGCGCCGCGGATTCGCTCCGCGCGCGGATCACTCGCCGGTTCGTGGAGGGGACGGACCGGCGAGTGGCTGGGGGAGGGCTGTGGCGCCGCGGTGTCGAAGGGCGGGAGCCACCCAGCTGTCGAGGTATGCGCGTAGTTCCGCGCCGCGGCGCGGTGGTCGGCCCGGATCGATGACGAAGGACTGCACGATGCGCAGCATGTGTTCGACGAGGTCGTCGAGGTCTTCGTCGCCGATGCCCGCCGCGCGCCAGTCGACGGCGAACCGTTCCAGGATGGCTCGGCCGAACGCGAGCGCGGTGTCGGAGGTGACGGTCACGGAGAACGCGCCTGCCCGGCCGGGGCCGAGCAGCAGGCCGAGATACTTGTCCTGGGGGAGTCGTTCGAGCGTGTAGGCGATGCCTTCGACCACGGCGCGGGCCGGGTCGGTGTATTCGCCGAGATGTCGCGCGAGCACGTCGAGGAAATGCGCGGTCTCGTCGATCGCGGTGGCCGTCAGCAGCGCTTCGGCGTTGGGGAAGTAGCGGTACACGGTCTGTCGGGTGACGCCGAGGTCGCGGGCGATCTCGGCCATGGTGAAGTCCGCGCCCGAACGGTCGATCGCGGTCTTGGCCGCGGCGATGATGCGTGCGACGGCTTCGGTGTCGTCGGCCGGTGTCGCGCCCGACCATCCGTGCGTGCGCATCGCCCTCCTCGTCGCATCGGTCGATCGACATTACCGGCTCGGGGATGGGTTGGTGGTGTGCGCCGATTTAGACCATACATGTGGATTGATATGTATGGTCTAAGGGGAAAGGAGTCGTCCATGACCATTCAGCACCCCGGAGTCTCGCCCGGACTGACCGACTCGCTCACCCGTCGCGCCCTGCGCCTCGTCCTCGACCGCACCACCGAGATGGCCGAGTCGACGCTGCGTGTCCCGCTGCACTACTACCGCGATCCCAAGATCACCGAGATCGAGGAATCACAGATCCTGCGCCGCACCCCGTTGGCCATCGTGCCGAGTGCGCAGATCCGCGAACCCGACGACTATGTGGTGCGCACCGTGCTCGGTGACTCGCTGCTCGTGACCCGCGATCGTCAAGGGCAGGCGCACGTCCTGCTCAACTACTGCCGCCATCGCGGTGCGAAACCGGCCTGCGGCTCGGGCAACGCCGCCCGCTTCACCTGCCCGTATCACGCGTGGACCTACAAGAACACCGGTGAACTGGTCGGCGTACCGGGCAAGGAGGGGTTCGACGGCATGGACCGCGGCGGCTACGGGCTGGTCGAATTGCCGACGCAGGAGCGCCACGGTTTCGTCTGGGCGGTGCTGTCGGCGCAGGGGAGCATCGATGTCGACGATCATCTCGGCGCCATGGGACCCGAACTGGCCCAACTGGATTACGATTCCTACGGCTACCACGACGACCGCGAATTCGAATCCGAGGTGAGCTGGAAGGGCGCGCTGGAGGCCTTCGCCGAGAGCTATCACTTCCCGTTCGTGCACGGTTCGAGTGTGATCGGCCAGAACACCGTGGCGAACACCTCGACACACGACATGTTCGGCCGCCACCACCGCATGGGTTTCCCGTTCACGTGGATCACCGGACTCGACGCCGATCCGACCGGCTCCTGGGATCCGATCATGAACATGGGGGTGATCTACTGGATCTATCCGAATCTCATCCTCGCCAACAGTCCCGTCGGCGTCGAGATCCTCGACATGCTCCCGGCGGGCTCACCTACTCGGTGCACGGTGCGCCACAGTTGGATGGCCAGGATTCCGGCCACCGACGAGCAGCAACGCGCCGCGTACGACGGCATCTACGCCCAGGTCCACGCCGCGGTCCGCGACGAGGATTTCGCCATGCTGCCCCAGTGCGGTGAGGGTGTGCGGCAGGGGCAGCACGACCATATGCTGATCGGCCGCAACGAGATCGGCGTGCAGCACATGATCAAGGTGTTCGCCGCCGAACTCGGCGTCGCCCTGGCTTGACCGCCGCCGTGAAACGGGCGGTCGAGTCCGCTGTCTCGACCGCCCTCGGTGTTCAGCGGGGTTGTGTCGCCTCGCGTCGGGCTTCCTCGCGGGCGATGCGTTCGTCGTGTTTGCGTACCAATTCCCGGAAGCCGACGCGCTCCCATCCCGGTTTGGGTTGGATGCCCCATTCGTCGCGGGCGGTCGTCTGACCGGCCGCCTCGGGTGGGCCGCCGAAGGGCGCTCCGCCGAGAGGGTAGGGGTGTTCGCAGTCGACGGTGTCGTCGGAGTAGCGGACTTTCATCAGTTCGCTGCAGATCTCGGTGAACGACAGCGTCGGCCAGCCGTACCACAGGGCGAGCGCGGGTACGGTGAACGCGCCCTCGATGACCAGGGCGAACAGGCAGACGAAGATCGCGCGTTTGAGCCAGCGGTGCATCCTGGCGAACGGTGGGGTGGTGCCGAGCGGAAGGTCGGGGTTGTCCTGATGTCCTTGTGCGAGTGTGGAATTGCTCATCGGATCGCTCCTCGGATCGTCGGTGCTCAGTCGGAGAAGATCTCGCGATTGACCGTGTGCAGGTACGGGATCGCGAGGAACGGGGTGATGTAGAAGATGTCGTAGAGCCACCAGCCGATGACGGGCAGCACGACGCCGTCGTAGCGGATGTCGGCGTACATCGTCATGTTGAACGTGTAGCCGACCCAGATGACCAGGCCGAACCAGCAGGTGACGATCATCCACTGGTGTCCCCACCGCTTCATCTGGAGGAAGGCGATGGCCGCGGCGATGCGCATGGGGAACACGGTGAGCATGAGCGCGACTTCCCAGCTCTTCTCACCCGGTGCGCCCGCGCCGCCGATCCACAGTTCGTTGTAGTGCCAGAAGTAGCCCGCGTCGAAGAAGTTGCCCCACGCGGTGAGGATGACGCGGGCGATCAGGGTGTGGTTGGCGATCAGGTCCAGCGCCCAGCCGAGACTGTTGAGGGCCGCGTCGAGGATGACCAGGTATCCGATGAGCGTCACGATGATCGGCCGCACCGACAGGCCCGCCCGCTGCGCGTTGCGCTGGAGCCAGACGCCGCGCAGGAAGATCGGCAGCCCGACGATGCCGAGGACCAGGGTGCCCATGAGCAGGGTGCCCGCGGTGAGCCACCAGTCCGCTTCGCGCTGTGCGCGTTTGCTCTGCTCGTGGTGTTCGTCGTACGCATCGGTGCGCGGCGCGTCGGAGGCGCCGCGGCGCAGGGTGAAGGTCGACAGTTTCACGGTGACTCCTACCAGTCCCGAACCGAATACATGTGCAGTTGGATGAGGAACATCGCCAGCAGGAATCCGTAGGCGAAGATCTGGACGGCGATCAGGGCGCGGCGACGCCTGCGATCCTGTTCGTTCATGGGTACGTGGACCTCCTCGAAAAAGGTTGGTGTGTAGGGGAATCGGGGTAACGCCCGGCGACGGGCCTGCGCGTTCAGAAGGTCCCGATATTGCGCATCACCCAGTACCAGAATCCGATGACCGCGCCCATGGCGAGCCAGCTGGTGACCAGCCGCACGATGTCCTGCCACATGGTCGAACCTCCCGAGGGTCTGTTGCCGCGAGCGCGGCTTCCGGGTGCGTCGGTCGGCATCCGGGGGTGGGTCAGTTCTAAACCAGATAACTGACTCAAGTCAATGGTTAGTCAACTGTGTTGATCCACGTAGACCGAATACTCCCTGCAAAAAGTCAATTTTAGCTGTCGAAAGCGCGTGTCAACGACGCTTGAGTGCGTATACGATTGACTTGTATCAGTGAAATGGGCCGGGGAGTGTCCGGCGGGACGCGAACGATTGATAGCGTTCTACGGGTTTGCGACGGCGGATCCGGATCGGAAGGAAGTATGCCTAGCGAAGGCGGCCTCCCGGCGCGGGAGATCAAGCGGCGTCAGACGCGTGAGCGGTTGCTCGGCGCCGCCATCAGCGAGTTCCGGCGCAAGGGGATGGTGGAGGCGGAGGTCGGCGAGATCGTGTCGGCGGCCGGTGTCGCGCACGGCACTTTCTTCTTCCACTTTCCGACCAAGGAGCACGTGCTGGTCGAGTTGGAACGGCGCGAGGAGGAACGGATGGCCGACGAGCTGTCCCGCTTCTTCCGCACCTCGCCCGATCTGCCCGCCGCGCTCACCGAGATCGTGCGCGTGATCACCGGACTCGAGCAGCGGCTCGGCAGTAGGCTGTTCAAAGACTTTCTCGCCCTGCACTTCTCGACCACGCGCCCGCCGCAGGAGGAATGGCGCGGCCATCCGGTGATCGTCGCGGTGGTCGGCGAATTCGAGCGCGCGCGCGAGCGCGGCGAGATCCCCGCCGCCAACGAGGTGTTCTACAGCGGCGTGTTCTTCCTGCTCGGTCTCTACGCCCTGCTCATCACCATTCCCGAGGAGCGGTCGGTGCGCGAGGAAGTCATCGAGAACTACATCGCGACCGCGCTGCGCGGCATGCGCAATCCGAACACGGACCGAACCTAGGTCGACGCGGGCAGCGGCGGCAGACCGGGAGCGCGGCCGCGGGCGATCAATGCCGAGCGCAACATCCACGCGCCGTCGCCGGTGACCGGGTCCAAGCCCGTGAGTTCGGTGATCCGCTTGAGGCGGTTGTCGACGGTATTGGCGTGTATCTCGAAATGTTTGGCCGTGCTCTGCCGATTCATGTTGTTGCCGAGGTGGATTCGCAACAGTTCGGTCAGCTCGGGATGCCCGTCGAGCGGGGCGAGCAGGGCGGCGAGGCTGTCGCGCGCCGGGCCGGGCCGCGACAACTGCACCTCGAGCGCCATGTGATCGAACCGGTACACCCCGCTGGGATAGCCGAGCCGGGTCACCGAGTCGAGCAGTTGGTGAGCGTGCTCGGCGGCTTCGGGGATATCGCCGCGCTCGGCGGTCAGCGTCGCCGCGAGCACCGGAATACGGCCCGCCTCCGACAGTTTCGCGATCAGTTCGTCGAGATCGTCACCGTCGTCGTCGTGCTCGGGCCGCGGCAGCAGCACGGTGCCGCCGTCCACGCTCAGCAGCGCCAGCGCGCGGCCCTGATACCGGGTCGCCAGTTCGGCCTGCACGCGGCGCAGCGCGCGCCTGGCCACCACGACATTGCCCGGATTCGACTGCGGCGGCGGAATGTGCACGGCGAGGACGGTATAGCTCGCCGCCATGGTGATACCGCATTCGCGCGCCTGCGCCGAGGTGGCGTGCCCGCTCAACAGCGCCGAGACCAGGGTGTGCGCCGCGGTGTGATGCGGCTGCGCGTCGGCGCGCATATTCCGGACATAGGCCATGGTGACGGCGGTCGTGCTGCGGTCGAGCAGATCGACGACCAGCTGCAGCCGCGCGCCGAGACCGTCGATGGCCCCCGGCTCGGAAATCCGGTCGGGTGGACGGCAGAGCAGGTCGATGCCGGTCTTGAAGCCCGCGTGCACGGCGTGCAGCACCAGTTCCAGCGCGACGTTCGCGCGCGCCCAGCGCTCGGCCGTCCGCTCCAGGTGCGGGAAGCCCTCGGGCCGGTCGCGCCCGGCCGCGACCCGGTTCGCGCAGTCGAGGAAGTGTTCGGTGACCGCGGGTACGGCCGCGCGCGCGAGTTCGCTGGTGACCTCGCCCGCGAGTGCGTCCATGAAACAGGCGACCATCCGGTCCGCGGCCGTCGACACCGCGCGCGGCATGGCCGTCGACGGGCGACCACAGACGGCCGGACGCTGATGCGTGGACACGGTGACCGACATGACGGCCTCCTTCACTACGAGCTGTGCGATCTTGGTTCGGTGCGGTCAGAAGTCGGTGCGGTCAGAAGTCGGTGGGCGCGAGCACATCGGGGCCGTATCTGCCTGCGATCAGCGTCCACGGATCGGCGAAGGCGCCGCGTCCGTCGCGGCGTTGCTCGGCGCGCAGCAGCAGCCGGATCGTCGGGCGTAACAGCGGGCCGAGCGCGCGCAACAGGGGGCGGATCCGACCCTGCGCCTCGGCGACCCAGGCGACGGTCTGCGGCCAGTCGTGGCGCTGGAAGTCCAGTAGCGCTTGGGATTCGGTGGTGTCGAACCAGCCGGTGAAACTCCATCCGAGTTCGTCGTCGGGATCGCCGGGCAGGCCGGTGCGCGGCCCGAGCCTGCCGATGCCCGCGGCCGCCATCATGTCGTCCTCGAGGTCGCGTTGCAGCAGGACGTAGGTCTCGTTGCCACCGATGAGCAGCACCTTGCCCGCCGCGGACTCGGCGCGGTCCACCGCGTTGGCGAAGGCGAGGGCCGCGTCGCGCGCGTCGACGGCGTGCATGCGGTTGTCGCGCGGCATCGCTCGCATCAGCAGCAGCGCGTCGGTGTCGATGCGGCCCGCGCCGTCGGGCGAGATGACCCCGCCGAGGCGCAGAATCACATGCGGCAGCAAGCTTTCGGTGATCACGGCCTCGGCGCGGACCTTGTCCTCGCCGTATTGGTCGACCGGGTGCACCGGGGTGCGGGCGGTGATCCGGTCCGGATGCCGATACGGGTTGCGCGACCCGTAAACCGCCGCGCTGGAGGCGAAGACGAACAGCGGCGGGGTCGGCAGGTCCGCGGCCGCTTCGACCAGATTGGCGGTGCCGACCACGTTCACCTCGCGCGCGGTGCGCGGGTCGCGGTAGGAGAACGGGGCGAGGATCGCCGCGAAATGCACGATGGCCGCGGGGCGGTGCGCGGTGACCACGGCGGTCACCGAAGGGCGGTCGAGCAGGTCGATCCACACCGCGATCAAGGTGCCCGACGTCACGGCGAGTTCGGCGGCCGCGGCGTCGGTGCCGTCGTTGTGCAGGTCGACGGCGATCACGGTATGACCGCGCTCGAGCAGCAGTCGCACGCAACGGCGGCCGATCTGGCCGAACGCGCCGGTCACCAGTACCGTCTTCGCGGTCATCGCCGGTCCTTTCTCGATGCCGTGCGCTTCGGCCGCGCGCATTTCGGCGCTGTGCGGTTCGACGGTGGGCGCTGCGGTGGTGGGGATTTCGGTGGCGTGCGCCGCGTCGGTGTGCGCTGCGGTCGTGGACGCTCTGGTGGTGGGCGCTGCCGTGGTGGGGACTTCGGCGGTGGACGCTGCGTCGGTGTGCGCTGCGGTTGTGGACGACGCTCTGGTGGTGGGCGTTGCGGTGGTGGGGACTTCGGCGGTGGACGCTGCGTCGGTGTGCGCTGCGGTTGTGGACGACGCTCTGGTGGTGGGCGTTGCGGTGGTGGGGACTTCGGCGGTGGACGCTGTGTCGGCGGGCGCTGCGGTCGTGGACGACGCTCTGGTGGTGGATGCTGCGGTGGTGGGGGTTTCGGCGGTGGACGCTGTGTCGGCGGGCGCTGCGGTGGCGGGAACTTCGGGTGTGGCGGACATCAGTGCCCCAGGCGGCGGGCCAGTGCGGCGCCGTACCCGCGCATTCTGGCGGAGACGTGGACGGTGAGCAGCGGGGTCACGATGTCCTCGCGGACCCTGGTGAGGGTGGAGCCGCTGATCAGCCAGTTGCCGTCCACCTTGCTGTAGGTCTCGTGGTAGTGGCCGTACCCGTGCAGGTCGAAGCCGGCGCGCAGGCGGACTATGTCGTGCAGCGCCCACACCCCGGTGGCCGAGACCGCCGAGGTGATTTCGATCTCGGGCGCGTGCACCTGGTGCACGGTGGGTCGCGCGCCGAGCGCACCGCGCACGAATCCGACGAACTCGTCGGCGCCGATGATGATCGTGCCGCCCGCCTTCGAGGTGTCGCTCACGAAGTCGTGGGTGAACAGGGCGCGCCACTCATCCCAGTGCTTGGTGTCGAGGTAGCGGCAGTACCTCGCCTTGAGGGTGGTGATCGCGTTGATCTCGCGCAGCGTCGCGTCGTCGTCCATGGTGGTCCTTCCTGTGGACGAGCGGAAGTGCTGAGCGCATGCTTAGCACGTCGCTTCCATGCAGGTCAAGAGTTTTTCCCGGCCGGTAACTTTCGGGACAGTGTGTCCGGTCGAGGTTTTCGGTCAACAATTTTCCCATAGGGAAAAAATGTGCCGAAACCATGGCGATCGCACTCGGGTGGGTGTAGGCAATAGCGGTAAGCCCGTAGTCGATTTGTAAGAACGAGGTTCTGATGTCAGCGACCCCACAGTCGTCCCTTCGAGTCGTGCAGTGGACGACCGGCAATATCGGCAAGAGTTCGGCGCGCGCGCTCATCGCCCACCCCGAAATCGAGCTGATCGGTTGCTACGCCTGGTCGCCGGACAAGAGCGGTCTCGACGTGGGCGAACTCTGCGGCGTCGAACCCATCGGCGTCATCGCGACCAACGACGTGGACGCCCTGCTCGGCCTGAAACCCGACTGTGTCGTCTACAACCCCATGTGGATCGACGTCGACGAGCTGGTGCGCATCCTCGAAGCGGGCGTCAACGTGGTCAGCACGGCCTCCTTCATCACCGGCCACAACCTCGCCGAAGGCCGCGACCGCATCGAGAAGGCTTGTGCGCAGGGCAATTCGACGATGTTCGGGTCCGGCGTCAGCCCCGGCTTCACCCAGTTGCTGGCGATCGTCACCGCGAACGTCTGCGACCAGGTCGACAAGGTGGTCATCGCCGAAGCCGCCGACACCACCTTCTACGACTCGCCCGACACCGAGCGCCCGGTCGGCTTCGGCGTCCCCATCGACGACCCCGATCTGCCCGGCATGGCGGCCAAGGGCACCGCGATCTTCGCCGAGTCCGTGCGCCTGCTCGCCGACGCGCTCGGCGTCGAACTCGACGACATCGTGTGTGAGGCCGAATACGCCGCGACCACAACCGATCTCGACCTCGGATCGTGGACCATCCCGGCGGGCTGCGTGGCCGGGGTCGCCGCGAGCTGGCAGGGCCGCGTCGGGGGCAAGACCGTCATCGACGTGAATGTCCGCTGGCGCAAGGGGCAGACGCTCGAACCGGACTGGAAACTCGACCACGACGGCTGGAAGATCACCATCGAGGGCCGTCCGACCGTGACCATGAACGTCGGCTTCCTGCCGCCGCCGGACTTCCAGGCCGAGACCATCGCCGACTTCATGGTGCTCGGCCACATCATGACCGCCATGCCGCCGATCCACGCGCTGCCCGCCGTTGTGGCCGCCGCGCCCGGCATCGCCACCTACACCGACATCGGGTTGACCACGCCGCGCGGCATCGTCAGGGGCGCGTGATGTCGCTCCTACGCACCGTCGCCGTCGCGGCCGCGGTGCCACTACTCGCGGTCCCCATGCTGTTACTCGGCGGGTGCGGTCGCGACAGCGGCACCGCGGGTTCCGAGGAGGGCGGCGCGAAACCCAATGTCCCCGCCGAATTCGGTAACCTCGGCGCGGTCTGCGGCGGCGGCAGTCCCAAGTCGGCCTCGGCGCGCGGCGTCACCGCCGACAGCGTCAAGGTCGGGGTGTTCAGTGATCTCGGCTTCACCAAGAATCCCGAATTCATCCGCGCCTCGGAGATTTTCGCCGCGTGGTGTAACGACAAGGGCGGCATCGCCGGGCGCAAGATCGTCGTCGACGTGCACGACACCAAACTCACCGAGGTGCGGCAGCGGATGCGCGACGCCTGCCGCGACGATTTCGCGCTCGTCGGCGGCGGCGCTGGTCTGGACTCGCTCGGCGTAAAGGACCGGCTCTCGTGCCTGCTGCCGAGTTTCCCCGCGCAGGTGGCTCAAGTCGGTAGCGTCGGAGCCGATCTCGAGGTGAGCGCGTCGCCGACCACCCTGCCCTACCACGACATCTACACCGGGTACCGGCGTTGGCTCACCAGCGAGGCGTATCCGGAGTCCAAGGCCAGGATCGGCTTCGTCAGCGCCGACTCGCCGGTCTCGAAGGTGTTGGGCGACAAGGGTAAAGAAGGCTTCGAGTCGCAGGGCGCGAGCATCGTCTACGACGACCTGTATCCGATCGCGGGCGTGTCGGACTGGACTCCGTACGCGCAGTCGATCAAGGAGAAGGGGGTGCGCGGCCTGATCTTCAACGGCGAGCCCCGGCAGCTGGTGAAACTGGAGGACGCGCTGACCGCGATCGGCTACAAGCCGGACTGGATCGACGCCACCAACAACAACTACTCCTCGACCTTCCTCAGTGAAGCCGGATCCTCGCTCGGCGCCCAGAACAATGTCGCCGACCTCGGCGGTGTCGCGCCGCTCGAGAAGGCCGACTCCATTCCCGCGGTCGCGCAGGTGCGGGCGTTGTTCGCCGCCTACGCTCCCGGTGAGGACCTCAGTTTCCCGCAGCTGCGGTCGATTTCGGCCTGGCTGTTGTTCGCCGAGTCCGCGTCCAAGTGTGGTGACGCGCTCACCGCGCGCTGCGTCTACGAGGCGGCGCTGTCGGAGAAGGCGTGGACCGCGGGCGGTCTGCAGGCGCCCATCGACCTGTCCGACCGCGACGGCACCACGGTCTGCTTCAACATCGAGCAGGCCACCGCCGCGGGCTGGAAACCGGCCGATTTCCGCCCCGACACCGGGCCGTACCGCTGCGATGTCGAGCCGTACCGCTTCCAGCGCGACTACGGCAAGCCGCTGACGCTGGGCGATGTCGGCAAATCGATGAGCGAGGTCCAGTGACCCACGTCACGGCGGTCCGTCCGGGCGCGGCGCGGACCGCCCGCATCGCGATGGCAACCGGCACGGCCGTAGGCTGAGGTTCGTGGGTGACGGGCAAGGTTCGGCCGAAGCAGAGGTGGGGGACCTATCGGGGACACCACCTCCGAGACGTCGCGGCAGGCCCGCCAAACTGAGTCGGGAGCGGATCGTCGCGGCCGCCCGCGCCCTTGCTCCCGACTCACTCACCATGCAGGCGGTCGCCGACGCGCTCGCCGTCGACCGCAAAGCGCTCAACTATTACGTCAGCGACCGCGACGGCCTGCTCGAACTCGTGGCGATGGACGCCTTCGAGTCCGAGATCGGCCGCGTCGAGTTCGGCGCCGACACCGACTGGCGCGATCTGCTCCGCCTGATCGCGGTCGCCATCCGGGAAGCCCTGATCAGCGTCCGAGTGCAGATCACCTCGGTCGATTTCGGCGGCGTCAGCGGCGCCGAAGCCCTCGTCACCATCGAACGGGTCTTCGCCGCACTGGTCGCGGCGGGCTTCGACCCGCACGACGCGGGCCGCACCATGACCATGCTCTCCGAGATCGCCCACACCGCGGCGCGCGAGGCCGTCACGGTGACCGGCCGCCTGCTCGACCCGCAGGCCCACAATGTGGTCAGCGCCCTCACCGAGGTCCCCACCGACCGTTTCCCCACCATCCGCCGGGTGGCCGCCGCCCGCGACACCGTCACCCGAACCGGCCTGCAGTTCGAATTCGACCTCGCCGTGATCATCGCGGGCCTCGAGACCCGCCTGGAGAACGGGCGATAGTGGTGCGTCGCGGGCGTGGCGCGACGGTTGGGGCCTATGGTTTCGGGGTATCGCGCGGACATGGGCACAGCTGAGATCGCTACCGATGGGGGTGCTGACGCGGTGATGGGACTGCCGGATTCGGTGACGGGGGTGCTGTTCGATCTCGACGGGGTGCTGACCAGTACGGCGGTGCTGCATCGGCGGGCATGGAAGCAGGTGTTCGACCGATTCCTCGAAGCGCGCGACGGTGCCGGGTTCCGGCCGTTCGAAGAGCGCGACTACCTGGAGTTCGTGGACGGTCGGCCAAGGCAGGACGGTGTGCGGGAGTTCCTGCGGTCGCGGGGGATCACGGTGCGGGAAGGGGATGTCGGTGACGGTGCGGACGCGGGCACGGTGTGGGGGTTGGGTAATGGCAAGAACGAGCTGCTGCTGTCGCTGATCGAGCGCGAGGGGGTGCGCGCGTATCCCGGGTCGACGGCGTATGTGCGGCGGGCGCGGGAACACGGGCTCCGGGTGGCGGTGGTGACCTCCTCGGCGAACGCGGAAGCCGTGCTGGCGGCGACGGGGCTGGACGAATACGTGGAGGCGCGCGTCGACGGTCGCACGATCGCCGACCGGGATCTGCGTGGGAAACCCGAACCGGATTCGTTCCTGGCGGGCGCGGCCGAACTCGGTCTTGAACCCGCGCGGGCGGCCGTATTCGAGGACGCGGTGTCCGGGGTGCGGGCCGGGCACGCGGGCGGATTCGGTTACGTGGTCGGCGTGGACCGGGTTCAGGACGGGCAGCACGCGAGGGAGTTGTCGCGGGCGGGCGCGGATGTCGTGGTCACGGATCTGTCCGAGTTGGGAGCCGGGGAATGACCAAGCGGTTGCACGGATTCGACATCGACGCGTGGGAACTGCGCTGGCGCGGACTCGATCTGAACGCGCTGCCGCGAACGGAGTCGATCTTCGCCCTGTCCAACGGGCACATCGGGCTGCGCGGCGGACTCGAGGAGGGCGAGCCGGTCGGCACTCCGGGCACCTACCTCAACGGGTTCTACGAGAAACGCGACTTCCCTTACGCGGAACCGGGATACGGCTATCCGCAGCACGGCCAGAGCCTGGTGAACGTCACCGACGGCAAGATCATCCGACTGTTCGTCGAGGACGAGCCGGTCGATGTGCGCTACGGGCACACCGGCGAGCACGAACGCGTCCTCGACTTCCGTTCCGGCACACTGCGGCGCGACACCGTGTGGACCTCGCCGACGGGGCGGCGGGTGCGCATCCGCACCGAACGGCTGGTGTCGTTCACCGAACGCGCGCTGGTCGCCATCCGGTACGAGGTCGAAGCCCTCGACGACGATCTCGATCTGGTCATCCAGTCCGACCTGCTCGCCAACGAGCCGATCGACTCGCAGGGCGGCGACCCACGCATCGCCGCCGTGCTCGACCGCCCGCTGATCGCCGATTTCGCTGTCGCACGCAACTATTCGGCGCTGCTCGCGCACCACACCGCCGCCTCGGGCCTGCGCATGGCCGCGGGCATGGACCACGAACTCGAGGCCGCGAAGCGACCGCGCTGCGACGTCCACGCCGAGGAGGACCTCGCCCGCCTGACGATCGCCGTCGACGTGGCGCGCGGCGACCGGATCTGCCTCACCAAGTACGTCGGCTACGGCTGGTCGAGCCAACGGTCGGTGCCCGCGCTGCGCGCCCAGGTCGACGCCGCGCTCGCCGCGGGCATGGAAACCGGCTGGGACAGACTGCTCGAACGGCAGCGCGCGTATCTCGACACGTTCTGGTCCAATGCCGACATCGAGATCGACGGCGACCCGGAAATGCAGCAGGCGGTGCGATTCGCGCTGTTCCACGTGCTGCAGGCGGGTGCGCGCGGCGAGACCCGCGCGATTCCGGCGAAGGGCCTGACCGGTCCCGGTTACGACGGCCATTCGTTCTGGGACACCGAGATATTCGTGCTCCCGGTGCTCACCCACACCATGCCGGTGGCCGCGCGTGACGCGCTGCGCTGGCGACATTCCACCCTCGAACTGGCCAAACGTCGCGCGCACGAACTCCGCCAAGCGGGCGCGATGTTCCCGTGGCGGTCCATCAACGGCGAGGAAGGGTCCGGCTATTGGCCCGCGGGCACGGCCGCTGTACACGTGTCGGCCGATATCGCGCACGCCACCGTCCAGTATCTCGCCGCGACCGGCGACACCGAATTCGAAACCGAATGCGGCGCCGAACTTCTGGTCGAGACGGCGCGGATGTGGGCCAGTCTCGGACATTTCAATGGAGACGGACTGTTCCGCATCGACGGGGTCACCGGTCCCGACGAGTATTCGGCGCTGGCCGACAACAATGTCTACACCAATGTGATGGCGCGCCAGAATCTCTGGGAGGCCGCCGAGATCTGTCGTCGCCGAACCGATCTCGCCGAGCGGCTGAATGTGGACGAGGCGGAGGTCGCGGACTGGTGCGCCAGCGCCGACGCCATGGCCATGCCGTTCAACGAGGCGCTCGGCGTGCACGAGCAGTCCGAGGGTTTCACCCGCCACGCCCGCTGGGATTTCGACGCAACCCCCGCCGATCACTATCCGCTGCTGTTGCACTACCCGTATTTCGACCTGTATCGAAGGCAGGTGGTCAAGCAGGCCGATCTCACGCTCGCGATGTACTTGTGCCCCAACGGGTTCAGCGCCGAGCAGAAGGAACGCAACATCGACTACTACGAGCAGCTGACGGTGCGCGACTCCTCGCTGTCGGCGTGCGCGCAGTCGGTGCTCGCGGCCGAGGTCGGCCACCACGAGCGGGCCTACGACTATTTCGTCGAAGCCGGACTCACCGACCTGCACGATCTGCACGACAATGTCACCAGCGGCCTGCACATCGCCTCGCTGGCGGGCACCTGGCTGTCCTGCGTCGCCGGATTCGGCGGTATGCGGGTGTGCGGCGGCGAGGTGCGGTTCCGGCCCCGGCTGCCCCCCGCGTTGCGGCGGCTGTCGTTTCGAATCCTGTGGCGCGAGAGCAGGGTAGAGGTGGAGATCACCGGCGAGAGCACCCGCTATCGACTGCTTTCCGGCGCGCAGGTGGAGTTGTGGCATCACGACGAGGCGTTCACCCTCGGTACGGATCCGGTGGTGCTGAAGGTGCCGCCGCGCGAATCACGCAAGGCTCCGAAACTGCCCGCGGGTCGCGAGCCGTACCGGCGTGATGCCTGAGTGACCCACCACCGGGTGAGCTTCCGAAGCCGAACGGCGCGCCTGCGCTGCTCGCGCAGGCGCCGCGACTGTAGGGATCCTGCGAGCTGTCTGAGAAGGTACCGCTAAAGGTTGGGCAGCGCGTCGCTCGGCACGGAACGGTCGGCGCGGATGACCAGCAGTTCCTCGGTGAATTGGTCGTCGGTGATGAGCTGCTGCGAGCGCAGCAGATGCATCCGGGCTCGCAGCACCGGGCCGAACGGGACGGTGCTGCGCGCGACCGTCGCCGCCTTCAGTCCCGCGTTCCTGATAGCCACCAGCGTCTGGTCCTCGCCGCACAGCGCGGATTGGACGATCAGCGCCACCCCGTCGGGCGCGAGCACGGCGGGCAGCATGGCGCACAGCGCGTCGAGCAGCGTTCGTCCGTCCGGACCCGCCTCCCAAGCCCGTGCCGCGCCGCGCGCGGTCCACGGGTGTCCGCCTGGCACGTAGGGCGGGTTGGCGAGCACGACATCGAACTGGCGTCCGCGCAGTGACCTGCGGAAATCGCCGTGGACGAGTTCGATCGGCAGGCGACGCGCCCGACTGTTCACCCAGGCCGCCGCGACGGCACGGCGGGAGACGTCGACCGCGGTGACGCTGCGCGCGCCGTGCTTGGCCGCGCTGATCGCGAGGGCGCCGGTGCCGGTACAGGGATCGAGCACCCGCGGTCGCGCGGGCAGTGCGGCGTCGGCGGCGGCGTCCGCGAGCAGTCGGGTGTCGGCTTGCGGGCGGTACACCCCCGGCGGGCACAACAGTCTCATTGTCGTTCACTACCTCCTGTCGTCGATCGCAAACAGGACGAGCGGCGGGTCGGTGTGAGTACGAACGTTCTATCGGATTTTCCGTGGCACCGACGGTGCGCCATCGGGCCGCGACAAACCGGCCAGATGACTCGAGCAAACTTCGTCGCATTCGAGTATGGTCTCTGCTCCTACGTGTCCGCAAACCCCAGGTAACCCGGTTGCTCGTTGTGAGAACCACAGTCTCACCGCGCGGCTCGCTGTGACCGACCAAGAACCTCGCGAACGATTGTCCGACTTCGGGATCGACGTTCGATACTCACCGAAATTCGCTCGATTTCGATGGTGAGGGTCCGTGAAGCCGCTTCTGGCAATAATGGTGACAGTGCTCGTCGGTGGCGCGTCGTTGTGCGGGTTACCCGTTCGCGCACTGGCCGATCCGCCTCCGCCGCCCGATGGTCTCGGCGCGCCCCCGATGCCTGGCACGCCGGGTTCCTCCCCGCTGCAGCAGTGGATCGACGGAGTCGTGCCGCCCGCGCCGGGTGACGGAAACTACGAAACACTCTGGCGCGGGGTACTTCCCGCGGCGACCGGCGATCCGATCTTCGATTCCTGGCCCGCCGACCTGGAAAGCCTTGCGCCCGGCCGGATCATCGAAACACGGGACGTGACAGCGACGACCGCGCTGCGTATGGCGGCGCCGGTCGCCCGTGCCACCCTGCTGAAGTTCCGCACCACCTCCGCCACCGGCGCCCCGTCCTTCGGCACGGCGACCCTGATCGTGCCCGCCACGGCCTGGCCCGGACCCGATCCGCGACCGGTCGAGGTGAACGCGATGCCGATCAACTCGCTCGGCGCGCACTGCACCCCCGGCTTCCAGATGTCGCACGGCCTGCTCGACCATCCGAACACCGATCTCCCGGTCTTCCTGCCCTCGATGTGGCTGGCGCTGAACAAGGGACACGCCGTCCTGCTGCCCGACCACGAAGGCCCGCTGATGGCCTACGCGGAACCGAATATCGCCGGGCACGTGATGCTCGACGCCATCCGCGCCACCCGCGCCTACCAGCCCGCCGACTTCGGCGACAGCCGCTACGTCGCCATCGGCTACTCCGGCGGCGGCATCGCCGCCTACGCCACCGCCATGCTGCAGGACGAGTACGCGCCGGATCTCACGGGCGCGCTCGTCGGCGTGGCCGCGGGCGGCGTCGTGACGAACAACGCGAACGTCGCCCACCAGTTCAACGGCAACATCTCCTCCGGAATCCTGCTCACCGTCGCACTCGCGGTCGCCCGCGAACATCCGGAGATGCTCTCCTACACAAACCATCTCGCCCAATGGCTGGCGACCTCGCCGCTGCGCGACATCTGCGGCGACGCCTCAGGCCCGCTCGGCATCGTCGGCCTGCCGATCGACATCGCGGCCGACACCGCCAACACCCTCGACGGCCCGTTCGCCCAGGCCATGTTCCAGCGACTCGACCTGTCCGACCGCACCTCGACGGCGCCGCTGTTCATCTACCACGGCCTGCACGACCCGTGGATCCCGCTCGGCGACGCCGAACGCACACACCGCCAACAGTGCGCCCGCGGCGTGCCTTCGGTCTTCCGCGTGGTCGGCGGCGAACACCTGATCGGCTACCTCTCCGGCTACCCGGAACTCAGCGGGTGGATCGACGGTCGCCTGCGCGGCGAGCCCGCGCCCCGGGAATGCTGAGGCAGATTCCCGCGAGCCTGTAGTGCGGCGGCGGGCGCGCGGGCTCTACAGTTGATCGACAAGTTCGGGTGACTCCTGTCGCGCGGGAGGAGTGGATGACAGCCCAGCGCCCGCCGCTCGCGGTGGGATCCCGGTTCGGCCCGTACCGATTGGATCGCCTGATCGGTCGCGGCGGCATGGGCGAGGTCTACGAGGCCTACGACCTCGAACGCGACCGGGTCGTCGCGATCAAGGTGCTGCCGGAACGGCTGGCCGACGACCCAACCTATCGGGAGCGGTTCCGCCGCGAATCGCACGCCGCGGCGCGGTTGAAGGAACCGCATGTCATCCCGATCCACGACTACGGCGAGATCGACGGTCGCCTGTTCATCGATATGCGCCTGGTCGATGGCCGTGACCTGCGTGCGGTGCTGCGGGCCGAGGCGCCGCTCGCGCCGCCGCGCGCGGTCGCCCTGGTCCGGCAGGTCGCGGCGGCCCTCGACGCCGCGCACGCCGACGGCCTCGTGCACCGCGACGTCAAACCGGACAACATCCTGGTCACGGCCGACGGTTTCGCCTACCTGGTCGATTTCGGCATCGCGCATTCCAACGCCGACACCGGACTCACTTCCGACGGCGGGGCGGTCGGCACGCTGCACTACATGGCGCCGGAACGATTCACCGCCCGCACCGTGACCGGCGCCGCCGACGTCTACGCGCTCACCTGCGTACTCTACGAATGTCTCACCGGCGCGAGACCTTTCCCGGTCGGCACCGACGCCGAGGTGATGAGCGCCCACCTCGGCGAGCCGCCGCCGCGCCCGAGCATGATCCGCCACGACGTGCCCATCGGTTTCGACACCGTCATCGGGCGCGGCATGGCGAAGAGCCCCGAAGACCGCTACCCCGACGCGGGAGAGTTGGCCGACGCCGCCGAGACCGCGCTGCGCACCGTGACCGCCGCGCAGGTGAACGACCAGCCGACGCTGGGCAGTGCGCCGGTGGCGACCGAGCGTGCCGCGCCGCCGGGTCGGTATTCCTCGGGGTCGCGACCGGGGACGATGCCAACGCCATCCGATGCGGAAGGAACCGGACCCGAGGAGGCGGTCACCGCGACGCGGATGCCGGACGGATCGGAAGTGCCCGAGAACGGTAGTGGGACAGAATCATCGGAGGAGATCGCGACTGGTGTGACCGGCCCTCTTCGCCGAAGGGTGCTTACGCTGATCGCCGCCATGATCCTGGTCGCCGCGGCGATTCTCGGCGTCTTGGCGTTCGTCGGGCGCGACGGCAGCACACCGGATTCCGACAGTACGGCACTTCGCGGCGCCGACCTCGAACTGCTCGCCTCGATGCCGGGAGCCGGATATCGCCGCGCCACCTGCGCGCATCTCGACCCCGACGCCACCACGACCGCCGCCGTCTTCTGCGACGCCAACCCGGCCGTCTCCGCCCCCGTCGGCCGCTTCCTGCGTTTCCGCGATCTCGACGCCCTGCGCGAGTACTACAACGATGTCGTCCTCGACGGATTCAAGGCGACCGGCTGTCCGGGTGATCCGCCCGCCCGCGACGCGCCGTCGCTGTCGGGCGGCAAGGAAGTCGGACGCCGGGCCTGCCTCAGCAATATCGTGGACGACCCCGCCGTCCCCAAACCGGGCCTTGCCCTCACGAACGAGGCTCAACTCTCGCTCGCGTACTACTTCTGGTCCGGCCCCGACGAGACACCGCTGCGCGACTACGCCGCGAAAGCAGGCCTGCTGCAATTCCGAACCGGTTCGGCGGCAACGGATCCGGACGAATTCACCGACGCCGACCGCGAACTGCTCGACCGCGCGGGCGCGCCTTACGGCCCCGCCACCTGCCGCCACATCGATCCGCCGGTCGGCTTCATGAACGCCACCGTGGCGTGCGGTTCCCCACTCGGCTCACCCTCGGTCCAGTTCCTCGGCTTCCCGGACCGCGCCGCCGCCACCCGCATGTACCAGGCCGTACGCAACCAACTGACGGGCCGGACCTGTGGCGGGGAAGGCGCCGACAGCGAATGGCGCACGGCGTCGGGGCCGGTCGGTCGCCTCTTCTGCTACCCCGACGCCGCACGCACCTGCCTCGTGGGAGCGCACGACGAGCGCACACTCCTGCTCGAAGTCTGCACACTGGCCGAGGACAACCCGGAGAACGGCCCGAAAACCGAACCGGAACTCCTCACCTGGTTCCACCACCGGTTCGGCTAGCGATCCGCGTGCGTCCGGCCGGGTGCAGGCGCCCGCACGATCGCGTCGGACGGCAGCCGCGGGTATCCGACTTCACCCCTGCGTCGAATCCCCTTGTGTCGGTGTCTCGTTCGATGCCAATGCGAACACAAGCTCGCTGTCGCCGATGCGGATCACCGCACCGTCGCGCAGCGCCACACTGTCGATCACGCGCGTCCCGTCGACGAACACCCCGTTGGAGGACAGCAGATCCCTGATCACATACGCGAGTCCGGTGTCGACGACAGCCGCGTGATGGCGGCTGACCCGCCCGTCGTCCAGCGCGATGTCGTTGTCGCGCAGCCGCCCGATCCGGGTGACTGCCCCGCGCACCGGATGACTCGGGCCGCCCACCTGGCGCAGCACCGCGAAACGATCACCCGGTTCGTGGTCGATGATCGTGGTCACCCTGGTCACCGCCGCGACGCCCGCCGCGGCGACGGTCAGCGGCTCCTGGCGCAGAATGCGTTGCTCCAGTTCGCGTATCGCCGGACCGGGATCGATCCCGAGTTCATCGGCCAGCGTCTCGCGCAGCCGCCGCACCGCGTCGAGCGCGTCGGACTGCCTGCCGTCGACATACAACGCGGTGATGAGCTGCTCCCACAACGGTTCCCGCAGCGGGTGCGTGCCGACCAGGTGCGACAGCTCCGAAATCACCGCCGCGGCGCGCCCTTGAGCGGTCTCCGCCTCCGCCCGCGCCACGACCACGCCCATGCGGTCGTCCTCCAGCGCCGCCGCGTAGGCGTCGGCGAACGCGAGTCCACGCAGATCCGACAGCACCGGCCCGCGCCACTGTCCGAGCGCGCTCGACAGCGCCTCGCTCGCTTCCCGGAAACGCCCGGCGGCCAATGCCCGAACGCCCGCCTCCTTGCGAGCCAGGAACCGCTGCACATCGCATCCGCCCTCGGCGACCGCGAGCCGATAACCCCCACCCGCCTGCGCGAGCACCGCCCTGGAGTCGATTCCCGCCGCACGCAACGGCTTCCGCAGGTTCGACACGATCGTATGCAGGCTGAAGCGCACCTCTTCCGGCGGATTCTCCCCCCACACCGCGTGCGCCAACGTCTCCACCGACACCGGATGGTTCGCGTTGATCGCCAGATACGCAAGCACCGCCCGCTGTTTCGGCCCGCCGATCGCCCTGGTCTCACCGTCGATCACGAGCTCCACCGGCCCGAGCACCCCGAACCGCGCTCGCGCGTCAGCCATGTCGACCTCCTACCGACCCGGTCGGCCGCGAGCCGGGCGGTACCGCTCCCGTCCGCGACGCGACCATCCTAGCCGGCCGCGTTCGCGTACCGCCCGTCTCGACGGGAGCGCCCGCACTGATACCGACCTGCTATCGTATCGGCGCACTCTTCGCCCTGCGTGCCGACCAGATCGTCGCGACGACCGACCACGTCACGGGACTTGCCCAACGCCGGTCCCACCTGGACAACCGCTCCGGACGCGAGGCGCGCCGAGGTCTGCGCGCCCGCTGCCGCGGTAGGTCTCGCGATCTCGATCCGGCCGGTTCGATCAGGGCTGTGGATAGTCCGGGATTTTCGTAACGTCCAGCAGGCGATGGTTCGACGACGGAGGGGCTCGATGAAACCGCAGTATGTCTACCGGTGGGTCAACAACCACGGGGTGATCCGCCTGTTCAAGAAGATACTGCTACTGCGCGGCGACCCGTTCTCCCGGTTGAACGGCAGCCGCGAAGGCATCGACAACCCCTACGCCTTGATCGAGGAGATGCGCGGCGCGGGCGGACTGCACCGCGCGCTGCCGGTGTGGATCACCTTCGACCACGACATGGTTCGAGACATATTGCGCGACAACCGCTTCGGTGTCGGCGTGCCAACCGTGCTCACCATGCCGCGTCCCGTGCGCCGCGCGTTGGAGCGCAGACCCCTGCCACCGAATCCGGTGGACCGCCCCTCGATGCTGGTACTCGACCAGCCCGAACACACCCGACTGCGCAAACCGGTCACCGCCGCCTTCACCCCGCGCGCCGTGGCCCGGCTGCGCGAGCGGATCGAAACTGTCACCGAAGAACTGCTCGCCGAACTCCCCGACAACGGCCCAACCGACCTGGTGGCCCGCTACGCCGCCCAGGTCCCCATCGCGATCATCTCCGACATGCTCGGCTTCCCCGACGCCGACCGCGAGATGTTCCTGCGCTGGGGTGACGACATCAGCCCCCTGCTCGACCTCGGCATCTCCTGGCGGACCCACCAGCGCGCGATGGAATCCTCCGAACGCGTGCACACCTACCTCGTCGAACACGTCGAACGCCTGCGCGCGGACCCGGGCGACGACATCCTCAGCAGCATGGTCACCGCGGGCGACCTGTCCACCTACGAACTGTGCGCGTCGGCCACCCTGCTCATGGCCGCCGGTTTCGAAACCACCGTCAACCTGATCGGCAAGGGCATCACCTGGCTGCTGCGCCACCCCGACCAACTCGATCGCCTGCGCGCCGAACCCGACCTGTGGCCCAACGCGGTCGAGGAGATCCTGCGCATCGACCCGCCCGTCCAAGCCACCGCACGCACCACCCGCACCGACGTCGAAGTCGGCGGCCTGCGCCTCCGCCGAGGCTCCACCGTCGTCCTGTCCCTCGCGGGCGCCAACCGCGACCCCGCGGTCTTCCCCGACCCCTCCCGCTTCGACATCACCAGGGAGAACGCCAAGACCCACCTCTCGTTCAGCAGTGGCATCCACGTCTGCCTCGGCGGTGTCCTCGCCCGCCTGGAAGCCGCCCATGCCCTGCGTGCCTTGTTCGAAGCCTTTCCCGACCTCCGACTCACCGAACCCCCCGTCCGCCGTCCGTTCCACACTCTGCACGGTTACGAACACCTGCCCGCCCACACGGGCCGCCGGGTGCGAGGTCATCAGTCCATCAGCTGACCTGGCGCGTCACATGCGCCATGCGGCGCGAAGTCGGCGCTCCGGGACGGTCGGAGCCCGATAGACCTCGATATTCGGAACGACCTACGCTCACGCGGCGCCGATGGTTCGGGCAAGGAATGGCCACGAGGTGCGCAAGTCGTCTTCCCAGTAGCCCCAGGAGTGCGTGCCGGTCGGCCGGTCGTCCAGTGTCACGGGGATATTCAGTTCGCGCAGGCGGTTGGTGAGGTTGATCGTGCAGTATCGGATGGCGGCTTCGATGGGGCCACCGAAAGCCAATTGCACGGGCAGGGGGATGCGTCCGTCTTGTACGCGGGGGTCGGCGGGAGTGTCGTGTGGTCCCGGCAGGCCGCTGCCGGTGCTGAGGTAGATGTCGGTGCCGCGCAGGCCATCGGCGTTGCGCAGCGGATCGTTGGCCCGCCACAGCGGACTGTCGGCCGGTCCCCACATGTTGTCCACGCTCTGTCCGCCACCCCAGTTCTCGACGGTGATCCGCACGAATTCGTGTCCGATCGGGTCGGAGGTCTGCGCGCATCCGCTGTAGGAGGCGACGCCGTGCCAGAAACCGGGTTTCGCGATCGCCAGGTTCAGGACGGATGTGCCGCTCATCGACACTCCGACCAGTGCGCGGTTGTCGTTCGCGCCGAGGAATCCTTCGATGACCGGCGGCAGTTCCTCGTTGAGAAAGGTCTGCCATTTGTTGTGCCCGAGTGTGGCGTCGTCGCGAATCCAGTCGGTGTAGTAGGAGTTCGCGCCGCCGTATGGCGTGACGACGTTGATGTTCTTGGCGCGCAGGAAGTCGACGGCATCGGTCTGCGCATCCCAGCCGCTGCCGTTCGGCCCACCGCCGGACCCGTTCAGCAGGTACACGGTCGGCCGCGGACCGGCGGCTTCGGCGCGGATGACCTGAACCGGAATCGGCCGGTTCATGGCGGCCGAGAACACCTCGACCACCTGCTGCCGATCGCCGACGTCGCGCGCCGAAACGACACCTGGCGCCTCGGCCCGCACCGTCGCGCTCACCGCGCCGACCATGCTGACCGCGGCAAGCGCGCCCGCGAGCGCGAGACGCGCACCGATTCGTAACGATCGCCGTGCTTTCACCACGAACTCTCCGTCCTGGTCGTCGACGCTGCCTGCGCCGAGTTCGGCCTGCCCGCGTCGTGAACTGCTTCGGAAGGGGTTCGCGTTGCCTACGCCTCTGGTTTGGTCGGATACGGAAGTCGGTGGACGCGACTCAGCTCGCCCGTCGGTGAGCCGGGGTTGTCACCTGTGTTGGCAACGGGCCACCTCTTCCGTCCGCGTGGTGTCCGGAAGGATGCTGGGAGTAGTGCCTTGACCCACGGACGGAGGTGGCGACGACAGTGGTTCCCGTTCGCGCATCGATCTCTCCGGCGGAGATCGTGCAGCGAACTGGACGTCCGGTTGATACTTATCGCGTCGAGGGGTCGCAGTGATGAAACCGGCCGGACGTCTCGGTGGTCGCCGTCGATGATCGGCGTGCGGACCGGTTCGGCGGACCCGAGGACGACGCAGCGATAAGAGTCTAATTTCCTTCTATGGAAATATTGTTCTCGCACTGATCGATCTGTATTCTGCTGTCCACCGGTCGCATCTCAGCAGGTCACCGTCAGTGTTCAGCAGAATCTGTCCGCTGCGGCGCCTCAGGCCTCCGGTCCACAGCCCGGCGCCGGTATTCCCTCCTGCGATCCGGTATCGGGACCGGTGGCGGTCCACTCCGACCGGGGAGCGGACCCACCTCGCGACAAAGCGTGTGCGCGCACCGTCGCCGCCGAGCGCTGCCTCCAGCCGCTCGTCTCCACCGATTCCAGCCCGCACTACCGGGAGCTGTCAATGAAGATCCGTCCCACAGTCATCGCCGCGTCGTTCGCCATGGCGACCGCGATCGGCGCCGGTTGGACCACCGCCGCCGCCGCGCCTGCGGCCTATGTCGACCTACCCGCGAGCGACTGCGCCATCCTGAGCCAGATCGGCCCCGCGACAGTCGGCACACTCGGCCCGCTACAAGCCCTTCCCCCCGATCAGGCCGCCGCGGGCATGGCGGCCTACATCGCCAAACTGCGCGCCCAGCAGAGCCAGGTCAGTTCACCGGAAGCGCAAGCCGACATCGAAGCCCTGATCACCGCCCTCCAGGGCGCCACCGGTCCCGAGTCCGCGGGCGCGGTCTACGGCGCGCTCGGCAACCTGAACACCGCCTGTTCGTAGCAGGCGGACCACTGACGCCGCGGGGAGGCCATACCTGCTCGCGGCTCCGTGAGGTCTCCGCGCTCGCACCGACGACCTCGGCCGCGCCATCGAGAAATGGCGCGGCCGATCGCTTGCTCGCCGACGTCATATCGCCGCTGGGGATTCCGTTGTCGGCGGGCAAATGCACAGTGTTCGAGGCGGTTTCGATCGAAGGTGTCGGTGGCTCGGGCTATGGTGGCGGTACAGGGGTTCGCGCGAACAAGGGGGAGTGCGAGTGGGTGGACGTCGTCGTACACCGAGCATCGGTGTGCTTGCCATGGGCGGGATCGCGGTGTTGGTCGTCGCGGCGCCCGCGGTACGAATCGTTCGCGATCATGCCGTGGCGATCGTCGCCGTCGTGATCGCGGCGGCGGCCGTCGTGGCTGCCGGTCTGTATGCCCGGCGGCGCCATCGTCGCCGTAGCGTCGAGCGTGAACAGGATCATCTGCGCGCGGTGCTGCCGTTCCACGCGATGAACGACAAACAATTCGAGCATGCCCTGGCCTCGCTGTGCCGGTCCGCGGGTTGTCGGGATGTCGAAGTCAACGGCGGCGCGGGTGATCGCGGCGCCGACGTGTTCGCGACCACTCCGGATGGTCGTCGGATGATCGTGCAGGCCAAGCGGTACAACATCGGCCATCCCGTCGGCGACAGGGAAATGCAGCAGTTCGTCGGCGGGATCGGAACCTGGCACCGCTACGACGTAGCCGTACTGGTCACCACGTCCCGTTTCACGAAATCAGCTCGTCAGACCGCCGAACGAAACGGCGTTCGCCTGGTGGACAACACCGTCCTGGCGCAGTGGAACGCGGGCACGATCTCCGCACCGTGGACGTGATCTTCGAACAGTCGACCCGAGCGGACCGGCCCGCACGAACTCGGTACGGCGACACCCCCGCCGGGGCGGGTGCACGCCACCTTCGAACAGGCGCCGAGTTGCGTCCGGCGACGTGCGGCGGACTATCCTGGCCGGATGGGTGACGGGGATGAGCTGGTCGAATCCGTGGGCGTCGACCCGTGGGCCGCCCACCTTCCCGGGCAGGAACTGGTGCCCGCCTATCTGGTTTCGAGGTTCGCCGCGCAGTATCGGGCGATCGTCGACGTGCTGGTCGAGGCCCAGGACACCAGTCTGACCGGAATGTCGTTCGACGAGATCGCGACGCGGTTGCGGGCGTGGGTGGGGGAGCGCGCCGGGTGGCAGGTGGCCGATCGGCTGCTGGACGAGGACGTCTTCGCGCTCGATGCCCGGCTCACCAGTCTGGTGCGGTGGGCGGTGCTGACCCGGTGGCAGGAACCCGCGCGCACCGGTGAGGATTTCCTGCGGCGGCGCGATCGTTTCCAGCTGACACCGGTCGCGGCTCGGCTGCACGCGTTCTGGACGGTGGAGTTGGCCGCCGACGAGGACACCGCGGCGGATCTCACCTTGGCGCCGCGCGCGATCCACGATCGTTTGCGTGGTTTCGCCGAGGCGGTGCGCGAGCAGGACTATCCGGCGGCTGCGGCGGAGTTCCAGCAGGTCATCGCCCTGCATCACGGAATGGCGGTGGCGGCGCGGTCGTGGCAGCGGAGCCTGGCGCACGCGTTGTCGGGCGGACCCGACCCGGACAAGCAGGAAGTCCTGTGGCGGACCTTGCAATCCTATGTCGGGATGTGGGGCGAGCAGGTGGATATCCACACCCCCGCCGTGGCAGGCTTGATGGCGGAAGTCGAACCGCGACTGACGGATTCGGTGTGGCGGGCCTGTGTGCGCGGCGCGCTCGCCGACGACGCCCCCGAGCAGGTGGTCGAACCGCAGGTGCGGCGGTGGACGCACGTCTGGGAATCGTTGGGGCACTGGTTCGGTGGCTCGGACGGGCAGGCCAGGCGGTTGCGCAGGCAGTTGCGCGACCTGGTCGCACCGTGGGCGCGCAACATGCACATACTCCTAGACACCGGCGGCGCCTTGACCCGCCGCGGGGAGTTGCTCGAACTCGCCGGTGCGATCGAACAAGCGCCCGACGACGAAACCGCCTTGGCCATGTGGGATACGGCGATCGGGGTGTTCCCGGCGCGGCACCTGCTGATCGCGGCCGAGGACGCCGACAACCACACCGTGGCCTGGTCCGACGCCGCCGCCGCACCGATTTCGGCGCGCTATCGCGAACACGGCCAGCGCGCCGCGGTCGGACGCCGGGTGAAGGCGATGAACAACTCGGTGGGGCGCGACGCGGCACGGCGCGCCAGGGTTGCCGCGCTGGCGCAGCGTCGGGAAGCCGAGGCCGCGTTGCGGGCGCGTTCGGGAACGGAGTTGGCGGATTGGGGTGCGCTTTCGGAGCCCGAATTGCGTTTGCTGCTCGATCTATTGGCGACGGCACGGGCGCGCCGCGGGGAACCCGAGCGCGCCGGGGTGACCGAGGATGGTCAGTGGCGAGTCGGTTTGACCGAACCCGCGATCGCGGGCACCACAACCTTGGACTGTCCGCACGGTCGATTCGTCACGCGTAACTGGGTTTTCACGTTGGAACCGGCGGGTGCTCGCCGTGCTGAATGACGATCGGGACGCGGTGGACCGGCGCCGCGCGTTCACGGGGTTGCTCGCCAACCCGGTGGTCGACCGCGTGCGCCACCGTGAACTGTTCGGCCTCGTGCGAAGCCCCCGCCACCGGCCGGAGTTGGTGAACTGGTTCTCCTCCCGCCTCGGCTACCGCCTCGTGGTCACCGACACTGCGGCGCGCCTGTTCCGACTTCCGCTGGGCGACAGCGTGATCGCGCCGCGTCGGGTGAATCCGCCCGCGCGCCGGGCGCTGATACTGGCGTTGTTGGCCGCGGCCGCCGCGGAGGAAGCCGAGGACATCACCTCGACCCAGGATCTGTCGGACCGGGCGCGGGTGCTCTCGGCGCGAGAGGACTGCCCGGTCACCGCCTACGAACCCGACCGGTTCCCCGAGCGGAAACTGTTCATCACCGCCCTCGACCTGCTGGTTTCCGCGGGAGCGTTGGCCGCCGTCGGCGGGGATGCGGTAGACCGCCGCGACAGTTGGGCCCGGCAGGCCGACAAGGTCGGTGGCACTTTCGAGGTGCGGCGTGAAATGCTGCTGCGCATGGCGGATCCGGCCGCGCTCGGGGCCGCGCTGCGGCAGCGCGGCGCGGTATTCACCGACGCGGCGGAGCGGTTCGCGGTGATGCGGCGGATCATCGAGCTACCGGTATGTCTCTACAGCGACCTCACCGAAGCCGAGCGCACATATCTGATCCGGCAGCGCGGCAGGGTGGTCGGCTGGTGCACCGAGATGACGGGGTGGACGCTGGAACAGCGCGCCGAGGGACTCGCGCTCATCGCCGGTGCGGAATCGGCGACCGATCTGCCCTTCCCTCGTTTGCGCGCAGTCGATTTCGTGACCCTGGTCATCCTCGGCGAGCTGTATCGCGACCGCGACGACGATGATGTGGTGACCGAGACGGACCTGCTGGCCGCGGTGGATGAGGTGGCCGTGCGGCATCCGAAGTCGATCACGGCCGAGGTCGCCACGCCCGCCGCGCGCCGTGACCGGGCGGTCGAACTGTTGCGCGCGCTCGATCTGCTGCGGCCCGGCTCGCGTCCCGGACTGTGGCGACTCACTCCCGCCGCCGCCCGCTACCGTTCGCCGCGCATTCTCGCCGAAACCGCAAGCATCGAGGAGATTCGATGACAGTCGAACTCGTCGGCAGCCACTTCCACGGACAGGAGTGGTTGCGGGCCGCGCAGAGTCGCGAACTTCCCGAGCCGGGACGGTTGCGCTGGCAGCCGCTGCGGGTGGGCATCGTGAACCTGTGGGAATACGACGACGCCGAATTCTGGTTCGCCGATGGCAGATTGGTATTGCGCGGCGGCAACGGCGCGGGCAAGACCAAAGTGCTCGAACTCACCACGCTGATGCTGCTGCGCGGTGAGATCGCGCCGTCGGTACTCGACCCGTTCGGTTCGCAGCATCGCAGTATGCGTTTCAACTTGCTGCCGACCGGTGACGGTGACGATCCGCGCGAACCCGCCGACGCCGGACTCGGATACGCCTGGGCCGAATTCGGGCGTGTCACCGAGAGCGGGGCGACGGCCTACTTCACCTGCGGGCTCGGTGCGTCGGCTCGGGCGGGCAGCGGCACCGCCACGGTCAACACTTGGCATTTCGTCACCCGGGGACGGGTCGGCCGGGATTTCACCCTGCTCGAGGCCGGTCGAGCGCGGGAATTGAAGGATCTCAAGCAGATCGACGCCATGGTGCTGCCGGGCAGCGCCGCTGCCTATCGGGCGCGGCTGGCCGAAGAACTCTACGGACTGAACGCCGAGTCCTACGACAACCTGACCGAACTGCTCAAGCAGTTGCGGAAACCGAAACTTGGCGAGCGGCTCAACCCGGCGAGTCTGGCCACGACATTGCGGGACGCGCTGCCGCCGTTGGCAAGTCACGAGGTCGATCAGCTCGCCGACGGCTGGGAGCATCTGGAGCAGTTGCGAATGACGATGGCGCGCACCGAGGAGTCCGCGCACGCCATCGCGCAGTTCGTTCGGTCGGGATGGCAGCCGTGGGCGCGGCGGGTGCTGCGGCTGCGGTCCGACGAGATGGCATCGTCCACGACCAGCCTGGACAGGACAACCAGCGACAAGAAGGCCGCCGAGGGCACGCTCGCCGAAGCGGTCGAATCGCGCGACACGGCCGAAGCCCGGTTGACCGAAACCCGTCGCGGAGTCGGCGATGCGACGGCGGCCTTGCGTGAACTGCTCGAATCGGACTCCTACCGCGACGCCGTCGCCGCGGCCGGGCGCATCGAATCGCTGCGCCGGGAGTACGGCCGGGTTCGTGGTCAGCACGCGGATCTGTGCAAAGCGGTTGAACGGGAACTCGATTCGGAGAGCAAAGCGGAACGCAAGGCCGATGCGGCCGCAACGAGGGTGCGCGAGGCGGGCGAGGAACTGCGCGGTGTGCAGGATTCGCTGGCCGAGAACGCCGTGCCCGCCGGTCTGGCGGAATCGGCGCGGCGGCACCTGGCCGCTCGTGATGTGGACGCGCTGGTCGGCGATCATCGGTCGCGGGAGGAGCGGTTTCGTCATCTACGCGGGCTCGACGAGAAACGTCGTGCGGCGGTGCGGCGGGTAGAAGGCACCGGCGATGCGGTCGAGAAGGCCGAGACCAGGAGCGTCGCCGCGCGGGAGGCCGAGGCGGCGGCGTTGACGAATGTGCGTGAAGCCGCGCAGACCCTCGAAACGCGGGTACGCGCCTGGGCCGCCGATGTCGAGGTCGCCGCGCCGACCGACGAGACACTCGCCGACTGGTGCGATCTGATCCCCCAACTGACGGTGATCGACGACACCGGCGAGGCAGCGGCCCACCCGTCGGTCACGGCCGAGATGCGCCACCATATTTCCGCGCGGCGCACCGAATGGCAGGACCGCAGGCAGTCCGCCCTGCTCGACCGCGCGCCGATCGCGCGGCGGCTCGAGGAGGTCGACACGGAGTTGGCGCGGGCGCGGGCCGAAACCGATGCGGCGCCGCCGCTCCCGACGACCTGGCGCAGGCGGAGTCGGCCCGAGGTTTCGGCGGGGGAGGGCGCTCCGCTGTGGCGCCTTGTCGATCCCGCTCCGGAAGTGGACGATACGGCACTCGCGGTCCTGGAGGCGGCCTTGGCCGGATCCGGTTTGTTGGACGCGTGGATCACCCCGCACGGCGCTGTCGACTTCGAGGCCGCCGACATCGGCACAGTCGATCCGACCGACGGTGTCGAGGCGGGTCCGAATCTCCTGATGGTACTCCAACCGGTCGAAGCGGGCGGCGTGCGCGTCGAGCTCGTGCGGCGCATACTCGCCCGATTCGGATGGCGCGCCGAAGGACACCCCGAACCCGAAGGGGATTGGCTGGGAGCGGACGGCTGTTGGCGGGTGGGTCGGCTCGCCGGTCGGGCCGAAACGGTCGGTTTCGCTGCCTATCTCGGCGTCGCTGCCAGGGCGGCGGCCAGAATGCGGCGCATCGCCGCGCTCGAAGCCGAGCGGGACGAACTGACGGACAGGCTTTCGGCCCTCGATATCCGCATCGCAGCCGCGGCAACGGCATTGGATCGGTTGGCGGCCGAGGAGCGGGCGCTGCCGGAATCCGAGGAGCGCGAGGTCGGTCTCGCGGTCGTGCTGTGGGGAGAGCGCACGCGTGCGACGATCGCGAGTGCCACGGAACTCGCCGCCGCGGCGAAGATTCATGCCGACGCGGTGTCGGAACTGGATGTCGCACGCGCCGCTCTCGCTGAATATGCCGCGGCGCACAACTTCTCGCAGACCGAGTTGGACGCTCAGGCGGACGCGCTGAACGCCGTGCGCCGCGATATCGACCGCTACCGGATGGCCTTGCGACAATTCGCCGCGGCCGAGGACGCTCACGCCGACGCGCGAGTCTTCCTCGAGGAGGCCGTCGAGCGGCGCGTCGACGCCGAGTCCGCACGCGAGGTGATAGCCGAGGAGCGGCACAGACTCGAAGTGAAGCTGCGCACCGCCGAATCCACCCTCGACACGGATCAGCAGCAGCAACTCGACCGTAAGACCGGACTCGAGACCCGCATCGCGCATCTCGAGAACGAGCGCGACAGCTACGACAAGAAACTCGGCGCAGCCAGCGTGGCCGCGGCGCGCGCCGAAGAGGTGCTGACCAACCACGAGGAGAAGCGCGCCGAGGCCGAACAGGCACGAGATCGGGCGATCGCGCGGCTGTGGGAGACCCTCGACCACGGGTTGGCCCAGTCGCTCGCGATGGCGCTGCCCGAACGTCGAAACGTCCAGGCGGCAAGGGATCTGGCGACGGCGGTGCGGCGGGAAGTCGATGTGAAGGCCGAGCCCGCCGACGTGGACCGCGCATGGCGGGCATGCGTGAACAAGTTGGAGGAATTGCGCCAGGCCCTGCTGCCGCAACAGGACGCCCGCATCCTCGACGACGACGAGACCCTGCCGAGGGTGGAGATCCACACCGACGCCGACGCGGGATTCCAACTCCCGCCCGCCGCCGCCGACACCCTCGCCGAGCGGGTACGCGAACAACGGGACAGTTTCGACGCCGAACAGCAACGCGTGCTGGCGACGCTGCTCGGATCCACCTTCATCGAACATCTCAAGGAACGCCTCGACTACACACGACGCACCTTCACCCGCATCAACAACCAGTTGGCGGCCCGCCCGACCCGGCAGGGACACACGGTGAAGGTGATGTGGGAGGCGGATCCGACCGAGCCGGACGCGGCCGCGGTTCTGAACGCGCTGGGGCAGGGATACGCCGAATTGTCGGTGGACCGGCAGGAGATGGTGCGCCAGTATCTGGCCCGCAAGATCGATGAAGCTCGTTCCGAGGCCGCGGCCGACGGTGCGGCGGACTGGAAGCATCAGCTCGGGCGGGCGCTGGACTACCGCGGCTGGCTGAAAATCGGCCTGCACTACCGATCCGGCAGCGCGGGCCGCTGGGCGCCGTTCGATGCGGCCAAGCACGGCGCGAAATCCGGCGGCGAGAAAGTGGTCCTGCTGTCGCAGCCCTTGTTCGCCGCCGCGGTGGTCGCCTACGACGCGGCTGCCGCGCACGCGCCGCGTTGGGTGTGGCTCGATGAGGCGATGACCGGCGTCGACGCCCAGGTGAAGGCATCGTTCATGGGACTGACCGTCGACTTCGAACTCGACATCATGCTCACCGCCCACGACGAATGGTGCAACTACGAGACGGTGCCCGCGGTGGCGATCTACGAACTCGCCAGGGAGAAGCACCTGCCCGGCGTCGATGTGCTCCCCTACCTGTGGTGCGGCGGAACATTGACCGAGGTCGACGTGGACCGGCTCGGTTCGGTGCCCGCGTCGTTGCCGACGGACGGCTTGTTCGGGCTCGACGATGGATGAACTGCCCGCCGGGTTGCGCGGTTGGTCGGTCCTGGCGGGCCCCGCGTTGGTGGTCCGCGCGATACAGCGTCGCGTGCACCGCGGCGGCGGGCTGGAGCGTGGCCCGCTGAACGTCACGTTGACAGTCGAGCAGCGGCGCGAAGTCGGGCGGTTGCTCGGTGTGGACTGGGAGGTCTCCGGCAAGCCGGTCACATTGCCCGCCTTGCGTTCGGCGCTCGCCCAACACGGACTCACCGTCGCCCGATTCGCGGAACTACTGCACGGTGGCCCGCTCCCGGTCGGCCGGGAACTGCGGGCGACACGTCAGGAGGCGGAACAGCGGGAACGTCGCGCGGTACTGGATCTTTTCGGCGCGGCCGGTTTGCCGGGCGAGGTTTGCGACCGCTGGCTTTCCGGCGCACGAGCCCCCAAGCTCGGTACCGGACGAGCCTTGGAACTGGCGGAACGCGCCGCCGTCGTGTGGCCGCTGCTCCCGTGGACCGGCCCGCCCAAGCGACTCGCGCAACTCGCGGCCGAATCCACCGGCGACGCACACGCGCTCGACCACTCCACCGAACTGGGCCGTACGGTCGCGCGCTTGGTGGCCATCGCGGGCGGCATCACACCGCCCGCTCGACCCGGCCGAGAATGGCGCGCCGCCTGGGCCTCAGCCGGCGTGCGATGTGACACCGTTTCCTCCCGCGTGCTGGTACTGAACGTGCCGCTGGACCTCACCGCCGGGCTGCGCGGCGGCACCCCGGTGTGGCTGACCCTGCGAGATCTATTGACGCCCTGGTCTTTCACGCACCCACCGCGGACATTGTTCGTCTGCGAGAACCCATCCGTAGTGGAAGCCGCAGCCGACGAACTCGGCGACCTGTGCCCGCCGCTGGTCTGCACCGACGGCATGCCCACGCTGGCCGCACTCGACCTGCTGTCGGGCGCCGCGGAAGCCGGGACAGCCGTCCGAGCGCGGGCGGACATCGATTCCGCCGGATTCTCCATCCTCCGCACCGTGCGATCGGTCGTCCCGACCGCCCGTCCGTGGCGTTTCGACACCACCACTTACGCAAGCCATTTCGGACTCGAGGGGCGTACTGCATCCTGGCCGGCCGACCTCCACGCCGAACACGGCAAGGACCTGCACGAGGAGGCGATCCTGCCCCTCCTGTTGGCCGACCTACGCGACAACTTCCTTCGCCCGGATATTCCCCTCTCACGCGGCCGCGTCGAGACGTGAACCAGAGGATTGCGCCGCGGACACGGACTCGACCGAGAAAGTAGCGCTCGTGTCGATGCCGAGGCGGCCTCGCGTCGGGAAGAATCGGCCGCTCACCTGCCGGACAACTCGCGTTCCGACAGCGTGGTGATCACAGTGAGCGGCACCAACCGGTCGTCGGGGCGCGGCGAAAGCCCGATCAACATCATCACATCGCTCCCCACCGCAACCACGTGTCGGTGTCGTGCACGCTGTCTACTTGAACTCACGGTGAACGGCGCGCACCAAGTGCCGTGTCTGGCTCGCGTGCCGGACGCATCCCGCGACCGGTTCGAGCGGGAGTAAGTCAGAAGGCGGTGCGGTCCAGCCAGGTGAGGAGTACCTTCGCGTCGCCGGAGATCGCCACTCGCGCGTCGTCGGCCGATATCCGACGCAGCGCAAGCAGGTACAGATCAACCGCCGTGCCCGCGACGGTCACCGACGCGGGAGCTGGTGTCCCGGTCCACGCGATAGCGTCACCGTGACCGGCCACGGACCAGGTCGCGGCGCGGTCGGTCGCGATCAGAGTGAGGGTGTTCCCGTCCGCCAACGGCTCGGCGAACCACCGGGATCCGATCGCGATCAGATCCAACAGTTCGGACAAGCCGTCGGCGGCGATCTCGGGCGCCATGACCACCTCGCGGTCCAACGCCAGCAGTGCGTCGACCCGATGTCCGGTCCCTTCGTGCAGCCGCCGCCGGATCCACCATCGCGCGGGCCGCAGCACTTCGAAAGGTGTCCACACCGGCACATCGGGACCTGCCGCGTCCACCACGGCGACGACCCGGCGCGCACTCGCACGCAACCATTCGGCCGCGGCGCGCTGATCAGTCGGCGGCCGCATGTCAACGGTGGCGTCATCGATCTCGACGGTGCTGCGCCGCCGCACCAGTGCCGCGGTCCAGTGGTGGTCGCCGCCAACATGCGCGAGCAGATCGGCCATCGTCCAGCCGGGACAACTCGGCACCGGCAGACTCGGATCGCAGTCGCGATAGATTTCGGCGAACAGATCGGTCTCGGTCAGCAGCGCTTCCCGCACCGCTTCCGAATCCAGAGAATTCACGACCTCGACGCTATCCCACCCGAGATTCCCACGCCCGCAGGCGTCCCAGCGATCCGCGAATCCATTCACGTCCAACCGGACTGGTGAATTCCTCTGTGTGATGCCCTTTCCGCTACCGACGAGTCGCCGTCAGTGAGTGGCGTCATTGCTGTCTTGTCGGATGTCCATCGCGGTGTTCGGGGATGGCTGCGGGAATTCGGATGTAGCTTCGGTTCTGATGATTTCGCGAGTTGCGGTCGAGAGGATGCGGTGATGACGTCTCGACTCGACCGGTTCAACCAGCGGCATCCTTGGAGCCACAACGATCATTACGGTCGGTGGGTCGTTGACCGGGTGGCGAAGTCGCGAGCCCGGCATGTCCTCGACGTCGGTTGCGGCACCGGCAATCTCATCGCTCGCCTGCGGAATTGCCACTCCGCGACCGTGACCGCGCTCGAACCCGATCCCACGATGGCTCGCCTTGCGATGCGGCGTTTCACCGACGATCCAGCGGTGTCAGTCATTCATACGGACTTCGCCGGTCGCGATCCGCGACGGCGCTGGGACGCGGTCGTCCTCGTCGCCGTCCTGCATCACCTTCCGCTGGTGCCGACCTTGCGCGACCTGCGCGCCTGCCTCGCACCGGGTGGACGTCTGGTCGTGGTGGGTTGCTATCGCGGGACCGGGCTCGCCGACCTGCTCCTCGACCTGCCCGCCGTCGCCGCCAACCCGATCATGGGAATGATCAAGCATCCGACCCGCGCCGCCGCGCCGCCACCGCACATGAGGGCCCCCACCGCCGACCCCGAAGAGACCTTGGCCGAAATCCGAGCCGCGGCCGCGCTCGAATTACCCGGTGCGCGAATCCGGCGCCGCTTGTTCTGGCGATACACCTTGGTCTACGACGCTCCCGTTCTCCCCGGTCGCGCACGTTGACGCCGTCGGCGGTATTCGAACGGACACGGATGCAGTGCCGGTGGTCCTGGCCATCGGCCCGGTGCCGCTATTGATGGGAGCGATCGGATGGCCCGTCGGGGCCGAGGCGACGCCACGCGCACGCCGAACAGATCCGGAGCCGAAACCGCCGCCCGATCCGGGCAGGTGCGGCAACGGCGGGTATCGGCGAGCGGGCGACGGAGTTCGCGACGCGCGGTTATCGAGTAAAGATCTCCGCGACACCGCGTTGTATCACTCGGGGCTGGTCGCGCACGGCAACACCACGCGCGGTGGGATCGCGGGCTACATCGGCCGCAAAGCCGTGGATATCTCGCACCCGCTCACCGTCCTGGAGGATTGTCACCTGCTGGCGCGTGAGCAGGATGTGTTCCGGACCGGGAAGTCGGTCTATCGGATCACCGAACCATTGATCAATTTCTACGAGGCCGTCATGCGACCGGCGTGGGCGCGACTCGAGAGTGGACAGGGGCGACAGGTGTGGGACCGGTCCAAGGAGCGGTTCGCGGCCCAGGTCGTTGGACCGCACTTCGAGGCGATATGCCGGGAATACATGCTCGGCGACGGTGTCGAGCTACTCGGCCCGGAGGCGATGTTCGGGGAGATCGGCTCCGGCGTCGTCACCGATCCGACGGCTCGCAAACAAATACAGATCGATGTGGCGGTCACCCGCTCGGGTGATGGCGGGCGCCGAGCTGCCGTATCGATGCTCGGCGAGGCGAAGTGGGGCGCCACCATGGGCATCGGCCATCTGGATCGATTGACTCGCGCACGAGAAGTGTTGGCCGCGAGCGGTTCGGACATGTCGGATTGTCGCCTTGCCTGCTTCAGCGGGGCTGGATTCAGTGACGCACTCCGTCGACGGGCGGATCAGGACTCGGATGTACTACTCATCGGACTTCCGGAACTGTATCCGTAACTGCCTGATCCTGGGATCCGGGTTCGATTCTGTCTTGGACGACCGCAACCTCGTCATGTCGTGCCAGCCGTGCGGGCGTGACTCTTTTTGGACTTGCAAATAGTCCAAACGGACCATAATATGTGCCTTATGGAACAGTTAGATCTGGTGATGGCCAAGGGGCTGCATCCCGGCCGTGTCGCGCTCACCGAGGCGATCAACCCCATGGTCATCGAGTCATCGGGCGCACTGTGAACGAGCATGTCGACCACCTCTATCTCGACCGAATCGACCTGCGCGCGTTGGTCGAATTGCTCCGCGAGATACCGGATCTGGTCGAGGATCTCACTATCACCTCGACCAATCAGGCGAGAACCGGCGCGGGCGGAAATGTGCGCGCGCACCGTCGACCGACCGCCCAACCGCTGCCGTATGACCCCCGAGCGCTGCGAGTCGCCGACTCGCTGCATGCGGTGCTGGTGTCTTGGGTTCGGTTGGTGTGCGAACAACGCGGACTCGAATATCGTGATTCGCCGACGACGACGGGACTGGCGCGCTGGCTCGATCGCAATATCATCGCCTTCGCCATGACCGAGGGAGTGCAGGGCGCACCCGCCGAAATCCGAGCGGCCACCCAGGCGGCTTGGCGGGTGATCTGCCCGCCCGACGCGGCGATCGTTCTGGACGACTCGACAGTGGCACAGGCTCTTACCTGTCGGCTCAATGCGGCCGGAATAGCCGCTCTGGCCGAAGAATTGGGTGGGGAGTATCGCGGACTGACGGTGCGGCGAGTGCAGACACTGCGAGACGCGGGCCTGATCACGCCGCTGCCCGGCCCCTGGGCGCCGGGATGGCCCGAGCAGTACCTCGTCGGGGACGTCCTCGAAGGTCATCTCGCTCATCCGCGTCGAACGCGCCGAACCAAGGTCGACCGATAGCGAAGCCGCCCCGTCCACCGATCGGACACAACGCTCTTCATTCACTCGATGCGCGTCCTCGGATCGCCCCGCCTCTCAGACGAGGTGGGGCGATTGTCGTTGTGGGCCATGAATGTTGCTGCGATAGTCTTCGAAAATAGTTGTTGACCAGCATCTTCGAAGCATCGGCGAAGTGGGTGTTGACAAACGGTGTGTTGATAGGTGAGACTTGGCGCAGCGCCAGAGCTGTGCCCGGATCTCGCTAGAACCGAAAACTGGCTCCCCATTCCATATATCGCATCAGTATCCCAGTGACCTCGAATACCGCCGGTATTCGAGGTCACAGTTGTTTCTCAGCGTGATGGCCGAATCGGTCCTCGCGTTCCAAGCGTGCGGCACGCCCCCGAAACCCTTCGATGTCCATTGACACGCGGGACAGAGCTCGCCGCATACCCGCCTCGATTCTCCGCCGACTCCCGCCGATGCAGGCGCGGTCGCGAACTCATCGGCGAATCGGGGCGCTGTGCCCCACTCCCGGTTCACCCCTCGGCCGGGGGTGGGGCAACCGAACTCGCCTCGACCACACTCCGTTTCCCGCAGGCAGACCGCCGCGGTCGCAGACGATGTGAGCGTCGGGGCGCCCCCGCCCCACCCCCGGTTCGCTCGGAACCGGGGGTGGGGCAACCGAACTGCCTACTGCGGAAGGAGGTGAATGATGCTGACTCTCGTCCTCGACGTCCTGGAACTGGTTTGCCGGATCGCGCCGCTGGTCCTCCCGGTGATCCTGCCGCTGTTCGGACTGTGAACCGCGACAGTGACCTTCGGCTGAATTCCGGACGGAAGTATTGATGCAGTCCCCGGCAGGCCGCTGACGTGGGCTGTCGGGGCGATCGACACGATGGGTAGGGACGCCGGGGATCGTCGGAATCAGCTCGAAGGAAGCGTCCACGTCACCGGATACTCTCGTTCGCCTTCCATTTCGACGCTGCGGAGATCGACGCGATCATCGAACGCGTCGGCGCGGATGTCGCCGAGCGCATCGCCTCGGCCGAGCCGCTGCGACGTCTTTCTCGCCGCCCTCGACCGCGACCCGCTCGCGCCGTTCGACTCGGATGCACGCTCGGACGACGCGGTTGTTTCCGTACTTGTCTTGCGCCCAAACCTCTTTCAGGAGCTTTCATGAGCGAATTCACCCTGCCGTCGACCATCGTGTCGGCGGGTGGAAATCCACCGGCCACCGCCGTTCCCGGCGTCGCCGCCAGTCCGGCGCAGATCCTGCTCGCGGGCGCCCGGGTGGCCGCGGGGGGCGGCTTCCCCGGCGTGATCGGCATGGTCCGCAACGATCCCTACCGGGAGTATGTGGCGGTCGGCTTCAAGAAGTACCAGACCCAGATCGCCGCGGACTCGTCCGCGCAATTCCGCATCGGCGGCAATACCGAGGCGTACACCGCGACGGTGCTGCTGCAACTCGAGGCCGAAGGCGCACTGTCGCTGGACGACACCGTGCAGCACTGGCTTCCGGGCGCGGTCGCCGCCAATGGCAACGACGGGGCCGCGATCACGGTGCGCCAGTTGCTCAATCACACCTCCGGGCTGCCGGAGTACTCCGCGAGCCCGACGTTCACGACCAGCTACACACTGAATTTCGAGCCGTATCAGCCATGGGCGCCACAGGATCTGGTGAATATCGCCCTCACACAGCCGCCGCTCGGCGTGCCGGGACAGAAGTTCGCGTTCGCCAACACCAACTACGTCCTCGCGGGCATGGTCATCGAGGCCGTCACGGGCAACACCGCCGCCGCGGAGATCCGCACCCGCATCCTCACCCCCTTCGCCCTCGACGACACCTCCTTCCCGACCGACGATCCCCAGCTCTACGGGAACTACCTCGAAGGCCACTCCATCACCTGGGGCATCTACCGTTTCGTCACCGCCTCCCAGGTCCAGGCCTTCGGCGCCGCGGGCGCCATCGTCTCCACCCTCGACGACCTGTCCGTCTTCACCAGCGCACTGATCAGCGGCCAACTCCTGCCTGCCACTCAGCAGGAAGCACTTAAAACCACAGTTCCCGTGCCGAATTCGAATGGAAAAGCCTCCTACGGCCTCGGCGTGCTCCGCACCGAGACCGCCGCGGGCCCGGTCTGGCAGCACACCGGCGGCGTCCTCGGTTACTACAGCCTCTGGCTCACCTCCGACGACGGCGCCAAACAGGTCGTCGTGGCCGCCAACGAACACCACATGGCCACCGGCACCACCCCCCAACTCAAACTCGGCCAAGCCGGCCTCGATGCCTACGCCGCCCTCTGACCGCCTTGGGAACAGTTCCGGGCCGACAGTTCTTCGCGTGGTCGCGGATCGCGCCGCGCGAAATATCTTCTCCGGGAATCGCCCGGCATTCATATCGAGGTTGGTGAGGTTAGGTCATGTCCGGTAGGGAGATCATCGAGTCGGTCGAGTTCGCGGGGTCGCAGATGGTGCCACGGTACACGGAAACCGAAGGGGGGCAGCTGGTTACGCCGGAGTTCCTGGCGCTGATCCAGAATGTGCTCAGTGGGCGGTTGCAGGAGATGCCGGAGAGCGAGGCACTGGATCCGGAGGTGAAGGCGCTGGCGGAGGAACTGTCGGTGATCCACCTGCCCGCGTGGCAGCGCGGGGCGGGTACGACGGCCGACCCGACGGTGACCGGGATCAAGCAGGCCGCGCGGGTCGCGGAATATCTTGTGCGGCGCGGGGTTCGGGTACATCCCGAACTCGAGGAGATCCGCTGGACGCCGACCCCCGGAGGGCAGCCGGGCGCCTTCGACACCGGACTGCACATCCACCGGGACGAGAACGGTCACTGGCCCGTGCCCGACCCGGACAGCTTCTACGACGTGGACGATATCGACGTCACGCAGGTGGAGGACGGCACCTGGTGTGCGGTACATCCCCGCGGTCTCGCCTTCGAGGCGCCGACGAAATCGGAGGCGTACGCGGGCATGCTGGCCCAACTTCGCGTCCGTATCGAACAAGCCCGGTCACGCCGCGATTGACAGCATTTCGGCGTGAACTGATCACGTCCTACAGTCGTGCGTTCGCTGTGAAGATCCCGCTCGCCGAAGCACTCCGGGAATCCGGCCCGCGCCGCTCGGTTTCGGCTCAACCCCCGACTCGGTCCCGTTCCTGACGTGCGCCCGAATCCTTGCCGAGGGCGTTGTGCGCATATTGCCGTCGACCTGCGCAGCCCTGGTATCCCTGTCCGCCGGATCTTCGATGGAGCGAAGCGTCGAGCAGCCCGGAGGTGACCGAGGGCCGCCACGGCGCGCTCTCGGCCGTTGGCGGAATCGCCTGTGCAAGTGCGGTTCCGATCACCGGTGCGAGCGCGGCGACAACCCGGCTGACCTCGGATGTCGACCTTCGGCGGGCCTTTCGACACCGGTCCGCACGTCCACCCGGTCGGGGCGGGTGTGTATTCGTTGCTGACTCAGAGAGGAACTGCCGTGGATCCGACGTGGATTCGTGAACGGGAGAATTGGTTCTCATCGATAGTTCTGGATGCCTCGGCCCGGGAAACCCCCGATATCGCAGGCGTTCCCGATGCGAGCCGCAAGGTCCACAATTTCCCGGGCATGACCCCGGCCACCGCCGCGCGCATGATCGAGCGGATCGAGGCGCGGCGAGCGATGGTGGAATCGGTGCTCGCGCCCCGGCCGGTGTCGCAACAACACGCGGGTTTCGTCTCGAAGGCGTCTCCGGGGTACGGCGATCCCGGCATCGTCGCACCCGGTGGAGATTTCCCCGGCGACAAGATGCCCGAAGTACCGCCGAACATTCCGCCGGGCACGCACCGGGTGCCGGAGGTGCCCGACGAGAACGGCAACACGAAGTTGCCCTATCGCTATGAGGACGGTCCACCCCCGCCGCCCGATCAGAACGACAACAAGGGCGGTGCGGGCGGCGGCGCGGCCGGTGGTTCGGGCAAGGGCGGTTCGAAGGGCAACGGCAACGGCAACCGCGAACAAACCAAGCCGCCGTGGCCGAACAACGGCGCCGATATCGGGCCGCCAGGAACACAGCCGGGCACCGAACAGGGCAAACCGTACACACACGTGGATCCCGAAGGCAATTGGGATGAGCGCTATCCGCACGGTGATCCGGTACCGGTTCCCTCCGAGCACACGCTGCCCGATCCGTCGTTGTCCGCCGAGCCAGACCTCAAACAGGCCCAGCAGAATCCATCGCCTGCGGAATCGGCGACGCCGACCACGCCCGCCCAGCCGGGGGCGGGAGGGTCAGGGGGGTCGCAGTCGCAGCCGACACCGCAGACAAGCGAGACCCCCGGCGGCGGAACACCGTCCACGACCGATCCTTCCGAAAATGGTGGGGATTCGCCGGGAGCGGACGGGGCCGAACCGGCAGTGTCCGCCCCGCAGCAGGCACCGTCCGCAGAGGAGGCTCCGCAACCCGAGAACCCCGAATCGAAGGAGCCGCAGCCGTATGAGGGGCCGGGGTTCCTGCTCAGTCTCGTCCCGGTCGTCGGGTCGGCACTACAGGCGTACGCCGATTTCAAGAACGGTCGCTGGGTCTGGGGTCTGATCAACGTCGCCTTCGCGATCAGCGATCTGTTCCTGGTCAAGAGCCTGTTCACGGTCGGTGGAAAGCTGTTGTGGAAACTCGGCCAAACCCTGCTGCGAGATCCTGCCGCTATCGGAAAGGCTCTGGCCGGAATGGTCGAGGGCATCGGCGCAGGCATCGGCAAAGCCGCCGAGGCCGCAAAGAACGGTATCGGGAACGCGTACAACAAAGCCAAAGAAGTCCTTGGTGGGATATTCCGGTCCGGAGGTAGGGAGTCGGCCGACGATGCGGCCCGCCGGGCTCAGGAGGAGTTCGCGGAGCAGCAGTGGCGCGAGGCCCTGGAAAGATCTGATCAATGGAAGCCGAATAATGGTCCCCGCCGGAAACCTGTATGGAAACGCAGCGGGGATGGGTTCGATGATCTGCGAGAAGATCTGGAAAAAGCGTTTGACAGTATTCCGAATACCCCGGCTTCGAAGCAGCGGACACATGCTTCTGCGGTATACGAGTCCGGGGACGGAACGAAGATCCCCTCTCGAGCCTCGAGTGGACAAGACAGCTTTCTCGATAGAAAAAACGTTCAGATGCCAGGGGGGGCACGAGAACCGGGCGAAGCCGTAGATCGATTCGACTGGTCGACAGTAAACGGCGTCCCCAGAAATGCCGATGCGGAATTGAAGATTCTCGAAGACTTGCGAACCAAGCTCAGGCCGGACTCCGGTGGACGGATTCGAATGGTGGTCGATTATCCCGGTGGGGATAAGATGCACCTCGGTGAGGATATTATCTGCTCCTCGTGTCAGGGCGTTCTGGCGCAGTTCACAAGAGAATTTCCTCGTGTTAGTATCGACATTCGCGATATGTACGGAAGACGACTTTTCGAGTATATTCCTAGATGAGAGGATTGCGGTGCCAGGGGACTACGGTGACGAGGCTGCTTCTTCGGAGATCCGTTCGATCTTTCGTGAGCTAATCGCGTTTGGAATGGATAGCTCGCTTGTGTGCGGAGTCGGTGATGCAGATATCGATGCTATGGCCCGTTCGCAGAATGTTTCCGAAATTCCGGCTTCGCTCAGGGAGGTTTACCGTCTAATAGGCTGTCGGGCCGATAAGTTCAATATTATAGGCTCGTTTTCGGTGGCAGGCCTTGATGATGCTGCCAAACGTATTGCGCTGGAGTCGGTCGAGGAAATTCCTGCCGGGGACAGCCCGCTTAAGGATCCGGGTAATCTCTTCGTCGCGGTGTCATATCAGGGAGAGTGGTCGATTGTGGTGGACGGTGCTGATCTGAGCCATCCGAACCCGCCGATGTGGGGCGTCTCGGAGTCCGGAATGATTGTCGCATATGAATCGGTTACCTCTTTCTTTCGAGGGTGTGCGGTAGAGATCAAGAATTCGGTAGATCGTCAACAGTCGAGGACGCGGAACTTCTGAAAGGTCCATTCGATACTACTGCCAAAGATGTCGATGATTATTTGGAGGTCCCGGCGTGGCGGAGAGCGCGGCCGAAGCGACTGCGGAAGCGGAGATCGGCGCCATAGTGGATCGACTGATCTCCTATGGCGAGGGGCCCGGTGAATTACGGGGCGCCACCGACGCCGAGATCGATGCCGTGGCGGCGGCGCAGAACGCGTCCGCCGTACCAGCCGCCGTTCGCGCCATCATGCGGGCGATCGGTATCCAGCCGGGGATGTTCCACATCGTCGGTGCCTTTTATCTCGGTGCGCTGAATTCCGATTGGAAATCTCAGGTGCTCGAATTCCTGGACGAGGTGCCCGCGGACCGGTACCCGCTAGAGGACACGGAACACATGCTGGTGATCATGGACTCCCAGAGTGCGTACGCCGCCGTCGTCGACGGCGCGCATCTGACGGACCCGGATCCGCCGGTGTGGGGAATCTGGGAGAATGGTGACATCGTTCGCTACGACTCCGTCACAGAATTCTTCCGAGAATCAGCCCAAGGCGTTCAAGACCTTATCGACCTGGTACGGAAACGTCAGGATGCGCTGCGCCGACACTGAAGGCCAAAGCTTGCAGACCGAAACTGATGCGCCCGATGATGCAACTCCCTTTTGACCATGGCGGGATACAATGTTCGAATACCACGGCTGGGTTACAGTCCAGCACTCCGCTAGCGACGAGAGTGACGCTCAACTTGAAGGAGCTTATCGCGCGGCGGAGGACATCGTCCGCAGTCTGATGTCGGGGCGAGGATTGGCCGATATTCGAATAGTGAATGGTGTGGCTCAAGTACACCTGGCCGGGTTTCTGAACCGCCGTGGATGTGAGGGTGAGGAAGTTATTGATTCCTTTTGCGGAATCGGAACTGTGGCACCCGGTTCGTACGGGATGATGTATATCCGGGACGATGAAGATCGCTCAGGGTTGGGCAACGAGTTTCAAGTCCTGGTTATGAGGCAAGGTGTGACTGCTGTCGTTCGCGATACTCATCTGTCGCCTTGCATCCCTATGATCGAGGATGACTTCTGAAGATCACATGATCGGCGAATAATTCGAAGGAAGCTCGGAATGGATTGCACCAGGGGTGAGATGGTGGCTATTGCCGCGATCAATGAGATTCTGGAACAGCTGGTCGCATATGGAATGGAACCCGAAAGCCTGCGTGGAGTTACCGATGTCGAGATCGATGCGATGGCGGCGGAGCAGAACGCTCCTGCGGTTCCTGCGGCTGTCCGTGCGATGATGCGCGCGATCGGCGCCAAGCAGGGGGATTTTCAAATCGTCGGTGACTTCTATCTCGGAGCGCTCGACACGGAATGGAAATCTCAGGTTCTCGAATTCTGGGACGAGGTTCCAGTGGAGCGTCGCCCATTCGAGGACTCGGAACACATGCTGGTGATCGCGGATTACCAGAGCTCGGCTGCGGCGGTGATAGACGGTGCCCGGTTGACGGAGCCGGATCCGCCGGTCTGGTGGATCGCGGAGGATGGCAGCGTCGATCGAATCGATTCGGTGACCAGGTTTTTCCGTGGCGCGGCAAGGGGTGTCGAGTCCTTGATCGACCGGAGGAGAGAGCGCCGCGGCTCGTCGGGCTGACGCAGGCGAGGTTTCCAGTTCTTCGGTATTTGACCAATGGTTTGAAGGAAAGAGTCATGGGATGAATGAACGAATCCTGTTCCCCGATATAGAAGAAGCGCTGGTCGCGTATCTCGTCACGGAACTCGCCGCGGCATCCGACAGTGCGGAGGTCACGACAGTCGTACCGGATCCGCGGCCGGCCAGGTGGGTTCGGGTGCGCCGTGACGATCGCAGGCGGCGAATGGATCGGGAGGACGATCAGGGCAGCCGCGGACCGCGGCTGATCCTGGATCGTCCCCGTGTGGTCTTCGAGTGCTACGCCGACGGCGGCGCTGCCGCGGATCTGGCGGCGCTGGTGCGCGCGATTCTGGCGGGCGCGTCGCCGGGATATATCGGAACGGTTTGGTGTGACTTCATCGATGACGCGGGCGTCGTGAGTGAAATCGACCCGGCGACATCGGAACCTCGGCAGGTGATCACCGCCGACCTGTGTGTGCGGGGCACTGTCCTCGCCTGACTCCCGAAATTCGCGGAGTGACAACTGAATAATTCATCCCGAGGGCCTGCGCAAAGATCCAAGGGAGAAAACAATGGCACTGCCCTCCAGTAAGTTCATCGGGGCCGGTACGCCGAATATCGCCGTTACGGGCGGTGTCCTGGTCGCGCCGATCGCCACCGCACTGCCGACATCGGCGTCCGGAAGTATCAACAGCGCGTTCAAGGCGCTGGGATACGTCTCCGAGGACGGCATCGAATCCAAGGGCGAGCGGAAGGTCGAGTCCGTGAAGGACTGGAACGCCGATATCATCGCCCAGCTCCAGGTCGAGCACTCGGTCCGCTTCGCGCTGACCCTCTACGCCGTGTGGGACAAGGATGTCCTCGGTGAGGTGTTCGGCGCCGACAATCTGACCGTCACCGCCGCGACGCCGACCAGCGGCACCCTGGTCAAGGTGGAGGAGACCGGTTCGGTCCTGCCGCAGCGCGCGTGGATCTTCGACATGCTCCACGACACCAAGAAGCTGCGCATCGTCCTTCCCAACGCGAAGATCTCCGAGATCACCGAGAACCGTTTCGTGTCGGACGAACTCGCGGGCTTCCGTATCACCGTCGAGGCGTTCAAGGACGACGCGGGCGTGAAAGCGTACCGCTACCTCGACGACGGCGTTCTGAGCGCCTGACAGACCCCCAGTGGCGGCGGTTCACAAACCTACGCGCAGGCCCGGCCGCCGCCGCTGGGCCTTTCGATCCATACCTGCGCGACCTATCGAGAAAGGGCCTGCGACATATGTCCGCGACCACCCGTACGGGGACGGCTGACCCCGCCGCCGTGAAATACGACTTCGTCCGCGACATCGACGGCGTAGAGGTGCGCTTGCCGTCGCTGTCCTATCTGCGGCCGGGGCTGATTCGACGGATTCGGAAACTCGGTGACGTCGACGCCCTGTACACATTGCTGGAATTGGTGCTGCCCTCGGATGCTCTGGCAGCCGTCGATGACATGAATCCGGACGACTACCGGCTGTTCCTGGATGCTTGGCGTGCACATTCCGGGGTCAACCTGGGGGAATCCTAGGCCTCGATGTGCTCGTCGAAGAGCACAGCGAGGCAATCGAATTCGATTTGATATCGCTCGGTCTGCGGTTGCGCATGCTCGGCACCGAAGAATTGACCTGGCGTGATCTGAAAGCGGTGATCGTCTGCGCGCCAACTGATTCCGCGTTGGCGCGGGTGCGTCGACCCGATGAGCACCAGTGGGGGTTGGAGCAACACCTGCTGGCCGATATGGCGGATTCACTGCGCTGGCTTGTCTGGGCGAAGACCAAGGATGCGCAGCGCGGCCGCAACCAGCCCGAGCGCATACCCCGGCCGGGTTTGAAGTCGACCGCTGAACGTTACGGCACGGCGGCATCGATCGTGGATATGGACGACTTCCTCGGCTGGTAGTAGGTCACCGCGGCCATTTCTCACTCACTTTATCGAAGGTTTTGCCAGGCAAGTGAAGGGTTCAATTCATCATGGTAGATGGGAGATCTGCCGGTAGGGCGCTCGTCGACGAATTGTCGCCGGGGGCCATACCGGATCTGGTCGACATGGTCTCCGGCGTGTCGGGAGCGGGGCAGACGGCATCGGGCTCGGCGGCGATGGGGGATCGCGATACATTGCTTTCGTCGGCGGCCGACATCACGGTGGCCGCCGCTCTTGGCCGACTCGATGGGCTCGCCACCACCGATCTGTACGCAGGTGACGCGAACAACGCGATTCAGAAGCTCGGCTCCGGGCTCACGGACTTCTCGGCCCAGGTGCTCTCGGTCGGTGGATTCATCGGCGACGCGAGTGACCGCCTCGCCCGGATGACGGGCGACAGTTGGTTCCAAGCGGCGCCGTCGACCGGTTCGGCGGCGCGGACAGTCGCGTCGACAACCAAGGCCGGTGGCGGCGCCACAGGCGGATCGACATCGAGTGCCACGCCGACGTGGTCCATGCCGGGTGGGGTCGATGTCGCCCGACTGCTCACCGGGGGCGGGAACGCCACGGCGGGTGGTTCATCGAGCGCCACGGCGATTCCGATGATGACACCGGAGCTGTCCGCCCCCACGGACGTGATCCCCGGCGGCGTATTCCCATTCGGTCCCGCCACATCGGCATCGCCCGGTTCGGACGCGGGATCGTTCACGACACCCGTCGGTGGCCTCTCCGATCTGGCGCCGTATCTCGGTGTCGGCGCTCCGGCGGTCACGTCGGGCGGTGGGCCGATGCAGTTGGCGGGAGACCTTGCCGCGGGAGCCCAGACGCTTGTCGCGTCGGCGCTCGGCTCGAACGCCTCGGGTGCGACCGCGAGTCCGGGTGTCGATATCGCGGGAATCGCGGGCAGTGCACTGAGCGGTGCGCTCGCCGGTGCGGGACAGAGCGGTCTGGTTGGCGCCGTAACCGGCGGACTCGGTGGACTCGCCGCGTCCGCGGGCAGTCAGATCGGTATGGCGATCGGAACCGCGGTCGCGCCCGCCCTCGGGTTCGCCGCGCCTTTGGCGCCTGTTATCGGACAGATGCTCGGATCGATGGTCGGCAGCACCGCTGCGCAGGCGCTCGCGGTGCCGATCCAGTATCTGGGTCAGTCCGCGAAAGAGGTGATCGGCACCGGATTCGGTCTCACCGATCTCGCCGAAGGTCCGGGTGCGCGAACAGCTCGCCAGGACATCTACAACTTCAACGGCATGGACCCCAAGAGCGCCGCCATAGCGGTGGAGCGGGTCAATCGGCGCCGGACGCTGGCGCAGCAACGCGGAGGAGGGCTCGGTCGATGACCCACCAACTATTGGAGACACACGACACCAAGGTCGTCGTGTGGGATGTCAACGGCAGGGTGTGGCATCTGTCCGGGGTGAACGCCGGACGCGAAGGAGTGCGGCTGTCCAAACAGACCGGCTTCATGTTCACGCCGGTGCAGCTGCTGGTTTCGGAGGGCGCGCGCCAGGACGGCGCCACCTTCCAGCGCTCGGTGCGTTCGAAGAAGGAATGGGATTTCCTGGTCGTGATCTCGCCGACCGCGAAATCCGCCGCGGCCGTGCCGGTTCGGGATTTCCTCGCGGTGCACGACGCGTGGTTCCGCGGTTGGTCCACCGACAAACCGGTGACCGTCGGCTACTACACCCGTCATCAGGGCTGGCGCTTCCAGCAGGCGCAGCTGGACGCGGCGCCCGAACCCGTCGGCGATGTCGATCCGGCGCGCAACGCGTTCGCGGTCTACAAGATGTCGGCCACCGCGATGGACCCACTCGAGCACCACTTCGAGGAGACCTCGGTGTGGACCGACACCGCCGGGCTCGGCGAAGGCGTGGTCCGCGCGCGCAATGCCGCGGATCAGCCCGCCTGGCCCCGATACACCATGAACGGACCGGGTCGCTGGTCGATTCTGGACCCGGTCGGCGGCGACACGCCCCGTTTGGTGCAGACCCCGCTGCTCGGCGCGAACGACACGCTGCGCATCGACACCCATCCTCGGCGCCGCACCGCGCGGCTCTACACCGATGACGCGCCCGCGGGCCGGAATGTGTGGGCGCAGTTGGCCGGTCGGCACTGGTTGGCATCGCTGCCGCCGTGGAGCGCCACCGACATCACCGTGCAGGTCGAGGGCGGGACGACCGCGTCGAGTCTGATCGTCTCGGTTTCGCCGCGATCGTCGAGGCCGTTCTGATGAGCGAGACCTGGGATCCGCACGCCGAGGCGCGGCGGATGGACGACGCCTACCGGTCCGAGCAGGCGCAGGCCCGCGACAACGAAGTGCTGGTGCGCTATTGGGACAAATCCCTGCGCGAGATCGGCGAGGAGCACAGCTATCTGTCGTTGGAGTTCACCTATCCGCGCAATGCCGCGGGTGGACTGAAGATGATCTGTCCGCGCGACATGGTCCACTTCGACCACCTGTTCAACAACAAGGACGGCGAAGACGCGACCATCCCGATCACGGTGAACACCAAGGGTTTCCGCTGGGACGGCTACATCACCAAGGCCTCGCTGGTGCGCGACGAGAACGGTGTGGAGACCGTCGACATCGAAGCCATCCACGCCTGGAACCACATCGCGACCATCTGCTGCTGGGCCTCCCCGTTCGCGCCGATCCTCGCGCAGTTCCCGCGGCACATGATCCAGTTCGGCCCGGTACGCACACTGGTCACCACCTATCTCACCGTGAATCTGATGCGGTTGCAGGCGCCGGGCTGGGCGCCGACGGATGTCGGTGACGATCCCGACTGGGACGGCGTCGGCAGCACCCTGTTCCCGATCGCGGTGGTCCCGGTCGATCCGTCCACCGACACCAGTCGGTGGAGTGCGGCCTCGGCCCGCTTCGACATGGCCGACAAACTGTTCATGCCCATGCTCGAGGACTCGGGCGTCATGCTGACGGCCCGGTTCTTCCTGCCCGGCGAGGACGAACAGCCCGCGCCGGACTGGTTCTTCCTCGACCGGCCGACCGTCGTCCTGGAAACAGTCGACAAATCCGGCATCACCGGCCCGACCGGCACGCTGATCGACGGCATCACCTCCTGGCTGGAGGAATTCCTCGACGACGGCACCACCCCGAAGCGGTACCCGAATCTCGATTCGACCACCGAATACGAGGCGGTCTACGGCCGAACCGGGCCGCTCGGCACCGTCCAGAACTTTCCGTGGGTCTGGTATTTCGAGGGCGAGTACTCCGGCATCGGGCCGTCGGAGGTCGCGCTGCACAAGCCGACCGCGACCGATGTCATCGTCGGCGGACGTTCGCCCGGCTGGGTGAACGCCGGTATCGAGATCGCCATCAAGGGTCTGCTGTCGCTGATCGGCCTCGGCTGGCTGTATCGCGGTCAGCTCAACGACGTGTTCCTGGCCTGGATGGTCTACCGGGACATGGACCGGGTCCGGCGCGCCGGACCCTACGCCTTCCGTGAGCTCTACATCACCGGCAGCGACAAGGCTTTCACCCTCGACGGTCTCGTCGCCGCCCGCCAGGGCTTGCACCTGACCCGCGGCTACACCAGCCACAAGGTGACCGTCGAGGACAACGCGCCGTACCTGCTCGGCAGGGATTTCGGGCTCGGCGACCAGATCGGATTCGCCCTCGATCAGCTGGTCTTCACCGACTACGTGACCGAGTTGACCTTCGTCGACGATCGCGAGACTCCCGCGACCTGGCAGATCACCGTCGGTGACGGCTCGGACGAGGAGGATTCGGTCGTCAAGGCGTGGCAGCGGCTCGGCCGGGTGGCCGCCGCGATCAAGGATCTCGCCACCGATGTCGGCGCCGACCTCGACCTGCTCATCTTCTGACCTTGTCGCCGTGAGGAGAAAACATTGGCAGACATCACTTTTCCAGCGCACATCACCGTTCGCAGCGATCCCGACCCCGACGGCGTGCCAGTCATCACCGCCGATGTCGCGGTGGCGGGCGACGCCATCGACCTGCCGCTGCCGACCGGGCCGCAGGGGGAGCGCGGGCGACTCGGTCTGCCGCGCAGCACCTTTCGCAAGATGGGCGCTATCGCCGACGCGGCCGCCCGCCCGAGCGGTCTCGGTCCCGAGGATCGAGGCAAATGGTGGCACCGGCTCGACGACGCCGGTATGGACGTGTGGACCGGTACGGCATGGCAGCATTCGCCGAGCGCGGTCGGGGCGACGGGGCCGGCGGCCGACGCGAACGTGATCACCGTCACGCAGACCAAGCACGAGGCGAAACTCACCAATGCCGCGGTGGTCTTCGAAGGATCGACCGCGGCCCAGGAACTCTCGGTCACCGTTCCGGCCGGACCGCGCGGACCCAAGGGCCCGCCCGGTGCGTCCGGCGCCATCGCAGACGCCGCCGATTACGACGGAACCTCGGGTCGGTCGGCGGGCGGTGTCCTCGGCTATCAGCGCAGCTCGCGCAAGTTCCGGCCGCTGGCCGCCCCGCTGGCCCGCGGCCCGTGGGCCTGGTACGACACCGATTTCGCCGCCGACCAGGCCGGTGGCTCGGCCCAACTCGTCGCGGGCACCTTCACCATGCCCGCGCAGCCGTTCGAGTGGCGGCCGGTCGTCCACGGCCACCTGCTCGCCTACTGCCAGAACAACGGCCAGCAGGCCACGCAGATCAGCGTGCGGCTCATGCATTCCGAAGGGCAGATCGTGGCGACGGCGCTGCCCGGCGTCAGCGGCAGCGGCTATCTGATGGTGCCGTTCTCGCCCACCTACAGCGACGAGGACATGGCGAAATCGCTGTCGCCGAGTTCGACCTTCGCCACGGTTCCGGCGGGACAGCCCATGAACCTGGTCCTCACGGTCGACCGGATCAATGTCAGCACGACCAGCACCGGCGAGATCGGCTATCAGCGCGCGGGCGCCTCGCTGGTCGCCTACGCCGTGCCGACCCAGGCAAGGAGGTGAAATGTCCACAGTAGGTGAATATTTCGAATCGACGATCATCCGCGGCATCGACGAGCGGATCGGCACGCCCGGTGTGGTGCAGGCCATGCACGGCACCCCGCGCGACGGTGCGCTGGAGCTCATGACCGGCACCGCGGGCCCCGGGGGAGACGCGGGCCCGGCGGGATATCCGTTCCGCTGGGAAGGCGATATCGCGGACCGGGGCGCACTCAACGCGCTCGCGGCCGGACTCGGTCTCGCGCACGCGGGCAAGGCGTGGCGGGTGGTCTCAACCAACACCCTGATGTATTGGAACGGAACGAGTTTCGACTCCTTCGCCGAAGCGTTCGGCGGTATGGGCCCGGACGGCCAACCGTGTTCGATCACCATCGGGGCCGTCGACACCGGACCCGTCGGCAGTGATCTCCAGGTCACCGTCACCGGCGCCCCGCCGAATCTCACGCTCTCGCTGACCGTTCCGCGCGGGGTCAAGGGCCTCGCGGGTGCGGACGGTCCGCCCGGACCGCTGCGCCAGGCCCCGGACTACGCCGACGGCACCCACATCGATCGCGCGGTCCCGGTGTGGAACGACGTGACCCAGAAGTGGACGCCCGCCGCGTATCCGGGTCTGCGCGGCCCGTGGTCGCTCGTCGAGGCCACGGCCTGGGACGGCGGCGCGGGTTTCGCCGCCTCGCAGACCAATGTCGCGACCTCGCCCAACACCATCGCGCAGCTGAACATCCCGGCGCAGGACACAGCATGGCGACCGGTCCTGTCCGGCGGTGTCGCGGTGCGCACCACCGAGGCGTCGAGCAGCTTCACCACGCGCGTCGACGCCGAGGTGCGGATCGGATCCAACAGCGGCCAACTGGTCGGGATCGGCATCGGCTGGCCCTTCGGACTGGAGAACTACAACCGCTTGCGCCCCTACTTCGGCGCCAGGATCACCGATCCGACCGGGTCGGTGGGCGTGATCACGGCGGGCACCGCGGTGACCCTGTACGTCGTGCTGCGACGGGGGCAGGGCAGCTCCAACTACACCTACAACCGGACCGGCGCGCAGATCGTGTGCTGGGCACAACCAGTGGCGGCATCATGACCGACGACCAGAACATCGTCTTCGACGACGACATCATGATCACCATGCGCGGGGTGTCCGACTCGGTCGGTCTGCCCTACACGGTGAACCCGATGGAGATCGTTGACCGTCAGGCCCTGGTCGAGATCCGCGAGGGCCCGACCGGCCAGGTCGGACCGGACGGCGACCCGGCGTGGCCGTGGCTGTGGCAGGGCGATATCGCCGACACCGCGTCTCTTTTCGCCCTCGCGCCGACCACCGCCGACGCGCGCAAGGCGTGGCGGGTGGTCGCCGAGAACAGTGTCTACTACTGGACCGGACTCGAATTCATCGCGTTCGCCGACGCTTTCGGCGCGGCCGGACGCAAAGGCGCGCCGAACGTGCTCACCGGGTCGGGTGTCACGGGCGCGACCGGATCTGCGGCCGCCGCCGAGATCATCGGCGCCGCACCGAATCAGCAGCTGCGCATCACCTTCCCGCGCGGTGCGACCGGCGACGCGGGCGCACCCGGCGGCCCTGGCCGCATTCAGGATTCCAGCGATATCCTGATCGACGACGACCATCCGCTCGGTCAGGACTACGTGCTGTCCTGGAGCACCGCGCTCGGCAAGTTCCGTCCGGTGCCGAGTCCGGCGCCCGCCGGGCCGTGGGCCATCGCAAGCAACCAGTTCACCGGCGGCACAAACCTTTCCGAGGCGGTGCGGACCGTCGCCACCGCGACCATTCCGGCCCAGCCGGTGCCGTGGCGACCGCGCGTCGAGGGCGGGCTCACCGTCCAGACCCACGTCGCCGCCCTCGGCGCCGCGCGCTGCGATATCGAGGTGCGCATCGGCAGTCCCGAGGGCGAACTGGTCGGCTACGGCTACGCCCTCGGCGCAAGCAATATCGTCCGCTCGCCGATCCTCCCTCGGTTCGAGTACGTCCTCGCACCCACCTCGACGCTCGGCGTCGTCCCCGCGAACCAGACGACCACGCTCTACGTCCTCGTGCGCCGGGTCGGCACCGCGAACTACAGCATCGTCACCACCGGCGCGCAGCTCATCGTCTACGCCGAAACGGTCTAGCGGCGAACGCCTTCCACCGAGTCACCGGGCAGTCGCGCGCGACTGCCCGCCGTCCGAAAGGCATTGATCCATGGCTGATCTGCCCCCACTGAAATACGGAAAGGTCGTCGGGCGCTTCCTCGCCAACATCAGCGACGGCCCCGACATCGGCGACCTGCCCGAATTCCCGCCGCTGAGCGGAACGGTGACCTTCCTCGCCGAAGCGCCGAAGGTGCTGGTCGCCGCCGCGCAACCCGCCCCGGCGACCTACGTCCAGCTGCCCGAGCACTACGAATGCTCGCTCGACGAATTCGGCTACCTCACCTGGCGCGGACGCCGCGGGGTGCGGCTGGTCGCACCGAGCGCCGACACCAACCCCTCGGACTGGACCTGGCGGGTCACCTTCGACCTGTCCTACGACGGTGCGCGGGTTCCGCTGGAGTCCTTCAGTTTTCACGTGCCCGAATATGTCGCGGGACCGGATGCCGAGAATCCCGACACCGGGTCGATCGGCCTGGTCGATCTCACCCTGGTCTCGCCCGTCCCCGCCTCCGCGGGTGACGCGGTGGTCCTCGGACCGCGCGGCGAGGGCCTCAAGATCGACGGCCGGGTCGCCACCTATTCGGCTTTGCCCGCGACCCCCGCCGAAGGCGCGCAGTACGTGGTCGCCGCCGACAACCTGCTCTACGTGTATCACGCGGCTGCGGGCGGGTGGCTGCCCAACGGCCAGGGAGTCGTCATCCGCGGACCCATCGGCGCGAGCGACTGGGCGAGCATCTCGGGTAAGCCAACGACATTCGCCCCGATCATCGGCGCCACCGCGACCACCGCGGTCGCGGGCGACGATCCGCGCCTCACCAACGCGCGCACCCCCGTCTCGCACACCCACCCGGCCGCGCAGATCTCCGATTCGACCGCGACCGGCCGTTCCGTGCTGACCGCCGCCGACGCCGCGGCCGCCCGCACCGCCATCGGCACCATCGCGAGCACCGACACCCGGCTGACCGACACCAGGACCCCGACCCTCACCGGCCAGATCTACGACATCGCCCTCAAATCGCACGGCGGCAATCGCGCCACCGGCGCCGGGAACATCATGCCCGAGGGCCTGCGGTTGGAACGCAAGGTCACCGTCAGTTCGGTGACCTACCGCGGCGAGACCGCGGGCACCGGCAACCTCGTGGTGGAACTGCGCCAGAACGGCGCCGCGGTGTCGGGCACGTCGGCGACCATCGCCGCCGCCAATCACGCCGCCGACACCACGGTCACCGGAACGTGGGTGTTCAACGCGGGCGACCGGATCACCGTCTACGTCACCACGGCCGACAGCCCGGCCGGGAAGGGGCTGCAGGCGAGCCTCAAAGGGGTGACGTCCTGATGCCGTTCGTGATCGCGGGTGGGACGGTCCCGTTCGAGGCGACCTCGATGAACAAGAACGGCACCTGGCAGCTGATCGGCGGCAGCGTCTGGACCCAGGTGCCGACCTGGACCGCCGACACGACCGGCTATCCCGGCTCGGTGGTCGTCGGCAACGCGTTGCAGATCTCCGGAAACAAGTCGGCGGCGCTCATCCAGGCCAATCTGCCGTTCTCGGGCGGCTTCTCCGGAAGTGCGAAACAGCAGGCCCGAATCTTGGTGGACGGCGCCGTGGTCGCCACCGGATCCCAGGTGACCGGCACGTCGGGAACGCTGACCGCGTCGGCGACCGTCGACGTGGGCGGCGGATCGGTCGTGACCGTCGAGGCATGGACCGACCAGACGTCGTTCATGGTCACTCTCGCGGCCACCAGTTACGTGCGCGTCACCTGATTTTCAGCACCCCCGGAAGAAAGGCGGAGAACTCATGTCGTGGACAGGTGATCCGGTATGGCTGGCCGACGCGTTGCGCGAAGAGGGTTTGCGCGTCGTCGAATTCCCCGGCTGGCGCGAACGCGGCCACGGAGATTTCGGCGACATCTGGGGGGTGATCGCGCACCACACCGGCGGCTCCACCACACCTCCGTCGGAAATCGCTTACGGCCTACCGACATTGGAAGGGCCACTGTCGCAACTGCATCTCGCGCGGGACGGCGTGGTGACGGTGGTCGCCGCAGGTGTGGCCTGGCACGCGGGCCGCGGATCGTGGCCGGGTCTGCCGGAGGACGACGCCAATTCCCACACGATCGGCATCGAGGCCGCCAACAACGGCACCGAAGGCTGGTCGACGGAGCAATACGACGCCTACGTGGGATGTTGCGCGGCGATTCTGCGCAAGCTCGACTACGGGGCCGATCGCGTGATCGGCCACAAGGAATGGGCCGGACCCAAACAAGGTAAATGGGATCCCGGCGCCATGGATATGGACCAATTCCGCGCGGATATCGCGGAGCGTTTGAAAGGCGGTGTGCTGATGGCACTTTCCGATCAGGAGCAGCGCGAGCTGCTCGACAAGTTGCGCCGGGTGCATTTCGAGTTGACCTACGGATTCCAATCGCGGGTATCCGATTCGGAGTATCGCGACACCGTCGCGGGCTACGTGCTCAACGCCGACGCCGCCGACTACCGCACCGAACAGCGCTTGAAGGCACTGGAACTGAAGATCGATCGACTGCTGTCGACCGCCGTCGAGGAGAAACGCTGATGCGCATCGATCGTCTGCCCGAACCGGCCCTGATCCGGTCGGTGCTCGTCGCCGTCACCGGCGTACTCGCCTATTTCCTCGGCCATTCCGTCGACACCGCGTGGATCGAGGGCGTACTGACCATCTACGGCCTGCTGACCCCGATCATCGCGGGCGTGCTGATCCGGCCCGCGGTGACACCGGTCACGCGCCAGGACGGTGGCAGGTGACGACGTCCTCATGGTTGAGCCCCGAATTGGTCCAGGCATCCGGCATGGCGATGGCCACGGTGATCGGCGCCGTCACCGCTTGGCAAGCCCGTGAGGTCAACAAACTCCGCGCCCGCGTGGAATCCCTCGAGGCCCAGGCCGTCGACGACAAGAGACGCTTCCGCGACGCCATCCGCCTCATCCGAGCCCTCCAGGACCACATAGACGAACTCCGACTGTTCCTCCGCATCCACGTCCCCGGCCAGGATCCCCCCGAAGCCCACTACAAAATCCCCGCCTCCCTCGAGGAGGAACTCTGACCGACCAGTCGACTGCACCCCCGATCTCGATTCGACGGCCACGCACGACATGTCAATTTCGAGAGGACCAGCGAAACGGTATCCACAGGGCGATCAGCAACGCGTTGTGGGCGGCCGGCGCCATCGTCATCACCGGTATCGCGGCGTCACTGTTCACCGCCTGCCTCAGTGATGTCGCCGCTGCGGGCGGGGTGGTCGTGGTGGTCGGCAATACCGTCAGAACCATCAAATCCGTGTACGACAGCATCAAGATCTGGCAGGTTCTCGCGGCCGCCGCCGCAGCGACCGGCGCCGCCGCTGTCGTGACGAATTTCGACAAGGTCCCCTCGGTCGGTGACACCAGGAGATGCAGAACGCCCCGGTGAAAGCAGGAGTGGTGAACAGGAAGGGTAAGCCGATATGAGCACCTACCAACGGCTGGATCCGATCGAGCGCGACGAAGCGACTGCGCTCCTCGAGTCCGCTGAGGGGCCGGTGGTCGTCGAGACGATCCTCCGTCTCGCGTTGCACGACCCCGACGGGGAATGGGTCACCGAACGTGCATTGGCCCTCATCGACAACCCGAGCGCCGACGTACGCAATAGCGCCGCCACCGCCCTGGGACACATCGCCCGAATCCACCGCGGTATCGACCGCGAGCGCGTCGTTCCGACCCTGCAACGCCTTCTGGACGACCCCGAGACAGCAGGGCGTGCAGAAGATGCCCTCGATGACATCGCGATGTTCGCCCGACCCGACACGGGCGCAGTCTGACGCTCTCTCCGTTCGTGCAGATTGCAGTCGGTATCGCTGAGCTGGTCATGATACTGCTGGTTGCCGAAGCTTCGCAGGCGCCCGTAGCAGGAAGTCTCCTCACCGCAGTCGCAGCTCGACACCCGATCGAGAGCCGCCGAAAGAACCTGGTCCAGATTGTTGGCGATTCCACGGCAATTCTTCGCCGAGGTGATTCCAGATGTAGTCGTAACGCCGTGAGGTGATGGGTTTGCCGGTGTGGTAATGCAGCAACTGTTCCGAGCGCGGATTTCGGCGTTCGGTGGCGTGCTCGTGCAAATGCTGCATCGTCGCCGCTGGTGGCGGCGACGGTGAAGATCTCGGTCAACTGATTGGACGGGGAATCGCGTACCGGTGTGATTTGCGGCGGACCGGGCGGGTCAGGTGGCGGGCGGGGTTGTCGGCGGGGCGGATCCAGCCGGAGTCCTCGGCGAACCGGTACACGCAACGCAGGGCGCTGACGAAATGCACACCGGCGCTGGTTGCCGCCGCGGGAGGCGCGGTTGGTGTGCGCCCCGGCTTGGATGCGGCGGACCATGTCCTCGAACTCGGTCTTGTCCGGCTCGTCCAAGCGCCGGTCGCCGAAACCTGTCAGCAGGTGGGTGAAGTGGGTGTCGTAGGTAGGTGCAGAAGAACGTGAATCCCAAGACCGGTGAAGTATTTGCCCGCACCAATAGTGACAGTGTGCGGCCTGCGACAGCGGAGGAGATCCCCTGATGAACCTACCGGTGGATAACAGTCGGCTGGAAGCTGTTCTCGCGCGGTCGCGAAGCGGTGATGGTTTGACGCGAGTGAACGCGATCCCCGAGTTGGGTGATTTCATGGACGATGTCAGGGCGCGCGACAGGTTGACAGAACTGCTCGACGACGAAATCGTCACGATGGAGGTCGATGCGGCGGAGGTGCTGGCGAGGAAAGGCGGAGCAACCGGCATCCTCGCAGTCCTCGAAGTGCTGGGCCGTCGCCGCGACGATCCCGACGCCGATTACATGGCATACCGGCTGAATGAACTCGACGCGGGCGGTGAGGTGCCGGTCGTCGAGATCGTAGAGTCGTCGGGGCGAGAGTTGTCGGACAACGCCGCGATGGCATTGCGAAATCTGAAAGCGCTGCGTCATTCCCCCCGGTAAGTGATCGCGGGGCAGTTTTCGCGGGGGTGGCAGCGGCTCAGATGACGCAGTTGAGGCAGTTCGCAGTGAGCGATTTCGCCGTCGGACAAGCGGGTGCGTTGGCCGATCAACGTGAGCAGGTACGCGACGGGCTTCGGCCGGTGAACGATGCTGCCTGGGTACGATCGCAGACCGGGACCGTCACCTCTCGGCGCTTGTCCCCGCGCGAGCCGTTGTCAGGATCGCGAGTTCACGGCGCAGCCGTTCGATCTCCGCACTGCCGGTGGTGGGAAACCGAAGTACCGGAATTCCGTACGCGGCACAGATCGCGTCTTTGATCGCATCGCGGCGAAGCTGCTCGGGCCGGGCCTCGTGATAACTGAAGCCGTCGACCTCGATCACACAGACGCGTTCCTTGGTGACGCTGTTGAATACGTCGAAATCCACCGATGCACTTCGATGTCCGACGAATCGACGCTGTTCGGTCGTGAGTCGCTCGGTGTCCGGCAGCAGATTCTTCAGAATCACCTGTTCGGCGAAGCGGATCCCCTGGAATCGGTCGTCCTCCAGGACCTCTTCCAGCACGGCTCGCATGATGTTCTCCGTCTGATGCGGCGACTCTTCCCTGATTCGGGAGGCTATCGGTAGCAGGCGGGCAGAGTAGTCGCGATAGAACAGATCGAAGACCGACACCACCGAACTGTCGAAGATCTCCTTGTTCGGGTTCTGGTATCGGATATAGCCGATCAGGTCACGTAGATTTCGACTCGTGGGCAGCATGTCGTAATTCGTCACCAGGACAAAGCGTTTCATCGCTCGCGAAACCGCCACATTGACCAGTTCCGGTCTGTCGGCGAACTCCAGTCCGCGACGGCCGCTGCGAGTTTCGTCGAGAACCGTGGTCATCACGATCGCTTCCTTCTCCCTGCCCTGGAAGCTGTGCACGGTATCCGATTCGATACTCGCGATGAGCGCGTCGGTCACGCGGTTCGCCTGCTTCCGATACGGTGTGGTCACTCCGATCTGGTCGGCTGAGAATTCCGTGCAGAACCGTGGCAGCACTTCGCGCTCGATGACGTCGATCTCCCGCTGGTTGATCCGCTCGACCTTGTCACTTCCTCGGACCCGTCGCATATGATTACCTTCGGCGGTGCGAGCGAGGATCATCGCCGGGTAGCCGTCGGTAACACGGGTGAACGGGACCAGGCGGTCGTCGTAGAACTTCTGGTTGCAGAAGCCGATGATCGCCGGATCGCATCGGTAGTGCTCGCGCAACATCACCCGCGGCAGTCGGTCGCCGTACAGGGCTGTCAACGAGGAGAGCAGACTGTGTTCTCGGTAGTCGTAGGCGGCGTTCGGTGCGAGCGGATAGGGCTTCTCCTCATCGATGGTGGGTTTCAGCTGGCGCAGATCACCGACGACGATCACATTACGGCCGCAGGCCAATACCGCTGCGGCGGAGAGCAAATCGGCCTGCGATGCCTCGTCCACGATCAGGTAGTCGACGAGACGACCCGCTCCGATGCTGTTCTGCAAGGAGTGGCAGGTGCTCAGGATCACCGGATAGTCGCGGCTGAAAGTATGCCAATTCCTCTGGTATCGGGAGTCGTAGCGGCGAGTAGGGCTGTGCTCGTAGCGTCGACGTAGTTGTTCGATCAGCCATTCCTCGGACTGCTCGCGTTGCTCCTCTGCCAGCCGATCGAACTCTCGGTGTTCCAACGACTTCTGGATCGAGTCGATCCGCTGTTCGAGCTCGGCCATCTTCTTCTCGTAGTAGAGCTGCTGCAGGCGCAGGATCACATCGATGTCGCGTGCGTCCGCGAACCGCATCGAGCGATACCGGAAGAAGTTCCCGATCCGTTGGATCGTCCCTGCGATCCCGCTGGTGCGCGCCAAGTCCGGATCGGTGGCGATGATGAATGCGAGGATTTTGGCCGATCGCCACCGCAGGACCGGGAGTCGCTCCTGATCCGGCAGCTCGTGACGTTCCAGGTATCCACTGAAGTGGCTGTACTCCAACCGATACGCGGCAAGTTCGGTCCGCAACTCCGCGAGTTCGCGCTCGCGCTCGCGCAGACCGAGTAGGCGGCCGTCGAGCGCGGCCATCTCCTCGGCGCGACGCACCGCCCGCGCGGGCGATCCCCGCAGCTGCTCGACCACCTGATTCCGGCTGTCCTGCGTCCCCAGGAAGGTGATCCTCTTCTCACGGTTCCCGAGATTGGCCGTGACGTAACCGAATCCGGCCTTGACGAGTTTGGTGTGGACGTTGTCCACCGCCGCATTGTTGGACGAGACCACGGCCACCGTCTTGGACTCGTCCACGATGATATTGGCGATGAGATTCAGTATGGTTTGTGTCTTGCCCGTACCGGGCGGCCCATCGATCACCGAGATCGTGTGTCGCAGTGCGCAATCGATGGCCGCGCGCTGACTCAGGTTCGTGTGAAACGGGTACAGCGGCGGTGAGTCGGGGCGCTCGACAGGTTCGATCGGCGCGGCATCGAGATACCTGGCCAACGCGCTGTCAGGATGCACCGGCAACCCTTTGCCGTGCATGTCACGCAAAGTGCGCCCGCCTTCGGGCAACCGCACCGCGATAGCCTTCCAATAGGCGAGTATCGCCGCCGGGCCGTCATCGAAGCCTCCGTCCCGGACGATACGTACCTGATCCGGCGCCCGCACGCTGAATCTGCCTGCCGTGCCGTAGAAGACATGCCACGATCCCTGCCCCCACCCATTGAAATAGCAGGCCGAGGTCGCATCTTCGACGAGCCGCCCGTCGACCTCGATCCGGAACTCCGGCCCTGCGGCAATCACATCGGGATTGCTCAGAATCAGCACACGCTGTCGGCCATAACGAAAGCTTCCGCCGTCCTTGAATGTGACCCGAATCGCATTCGCTTCCCCGTGCGCATCCGAGACATCCGCGGTGCGATCCCGGAAGGGCGCATCGGGTGAATCGCGGATCAGCACGGCTATGAGACCCGGATCGACCACGTCATCCCCCTCATCGCGACGATCGGAACAGATCAGTCGCTACTCAGTTGCTCCGCTTCCATTGCGGCACTTCGTGTTACGAATGATACCCAAGGCTGTCCGGTCGTCGAGGTCCTGGCGCGATGCGCCCCTGGTACCAGCCGACTGGTCTCATCCACCTTGAAAATTCCGTTCCGGTCGTATGGACCACGAATCGGAGCCCTCCGTGAGAGCGGGGGAAGCTGAAGTAGACATTTCAGCGCCGGGGTGGTCAGGTTCGGGTGCGGCGCCAGTCTTTCCACCGTGTGGGTGCGACGCTGCCGATGGTGTCCGGGATGCGGGCGACCTGGGTGAGGTGGTCCACCCGCAGTCTCAGTCGCGGTGCGTCGAGGAACTGGTGGGTGGATCGTCGCCACATACCGTAGGCGATGTAGAACCGGCCCAGTCCGTCTGCGAAGGCGTGCTCGATCAGATCGCTCTTCCCGGTGACGTAGAGCCTTTCCTGATGGGGCTCGTCGGGTTCGGGCAGCAAGGCGTAGGAAGCGGCGCGGTAGCTGTCCGATCGGGGGCGTGGCGACTTGTTCCGCGGGGACTTTTGTGCGAGGAAGATGACGGCGACGGGATGGGCCAAGTCCGTGCCGTCGGGTCGTAATCGGCTGCGTAGGTTGAAGATCCGTTGCGGGGTGTAGAGGAAGTGCAGCCATGGCACCCGTTCGCCGCGGCATTCGGCGACCCATTCGATGTTCGGGTCGACATCGCGATCGGCGTAGTCCTCGATGAGGGCGGCGATCTTCGTCGCGGTGTTGAGAACGGTGGTGAGTTTGTCGGCGACTGTTCGGCTTCCGCCGCCGATGCTCTCGTATCGAGCGGACGGGCCGAACGCCTCGGGTAGCACGAGCCGGTATTGCGGACGGCCGTCACGTGGCCGATCCCGCACCAGAGTGTCGGCACTGCTGTCGCTGATCACGCGGATCCGCTCGTCGATGTTGAAGATGCAGCCCGCTTCGTGCTCGTTGCCGCCGTCGCGATATGGCTTGCGACGGAAGTACGGCCGGACGGGCGGGCGGCGTTCCTTGGGCGGGGAGTAGACCGGCTGCACGACGGCGTCGCAGTCCGAGCACCGCAGCGGTGCGTCCGTCCACTCGTGCCGTCTGGTCGGGATATCCTCGGCCCTGAGAATCTCGTGCGGGTCGGTGTCGATCCGACGTGCTCGTAGCATCGCGATCGTCGACTGATGTTCGTGTACTTCCCCCACCGATCGATTATGCCGTCGACCGGTCGTCGGTCCGAGTGAATCCGTGGGATCCGTATCGAAATCCATATCCTGACAGCGGATCTCGACAGGACGCGATGGCGCCTCTGCTCCCGGCTTCCAGCGAAACTTCGTGAGTGACGATCCGCAAGGTGGATACCCGGGTGTCGGGGGCGCGGCCGTGCCTGCCGATGTGGTGTGGGCGCTCGCGGTCGTCGACCTGGTATTCGAGATTGTGCTGGAGGAAGTTCGCTCTCCGTGACCATGACCTCGGTGCCGGGAGCAGGGGGCTTGCAAAGCACTGGTGTCGCGGCATGTCAATTCGGGACGGGTGTTCGGTTGCTAGTCCAGCGTCTTGAGGATGGTGTCGGTCATGGTTCGGCTCGTTGGTGCCCGCGGTGCGGGTTCCGTAGCCGAAACTCGCTGTCGGGGGGACGGACCACGCGGTTCGTGACCTGTGGTCCTGGAACAGGTTCCTGCAACTGTTGCCATAACGGGATGACCGGGGAGATCATCGCTCATCGCTTCCGTCAGCAAGCATTCGGCATACATTGGCGGCGGCGTGGAATCGCGGGTGTGTTGCCGATCGGCGCAGGTCAGGTGGTGGAATCTCTGATCGGCCGTGGTGGCGAAGAGGGGATCGCGCGCCTCCGTCGTGGATGACGGGGAGCTGTGCGCGAGAGGGGACTTGAACCCCTACGTCCGTGGACACCAGAACCTAAATCTGGCGCGTCTGCCAATTTCGCCACTCGCGCTTGATGGTACGACCGTGCAAACTCTACCGGGCTTGACCGGGATCGCGAAGAACATGTGGCGAGTGTCGTACTCGTCGGTAACCCGACCTGGGATTATAACGGTTTGATAACGGTCAATATGAGGGGTGCTCATGTTTCGTACGCGTTGGTAACCGGATGGACCAGCGGGTTCAAACATGAGGAGGGGTCATGTTTCTGTTGGTTCTGGTACGGGCGTGCTCGAATACCGGGGGTAGGGGGCTCGCCGACGGGCAGAACGTGAGGATTTCCTCATGATTTTGTGGAATCCTCGCCGATAACAGACCTAGAAGGTCGCGCAAGTGGATGCGAACCGGAGGGAGCGACGTGCCGGACGGGGCAGGTCGCCGAGAGAGAAAGTCGATAGCGCCTTGACGATCAACGAGAGCACCGAGACCGGGACCGGAGCGAGCGCCAAGGTCACCGCCCAGCAGGATGGGGTGCGGGCGCCGCTGTTGGATCGTCTTCTGGGCGGCGCGCCGTATGCGCTCGCCTTCGGGGGACAGGGAGCGCAGTGGTTGGGCGAACTCGAGGAGATCGGGCGTGACAGCGCGCTCGAGCCGGAGCTGACCGAGCTGGTGAACGAGGCGGCCGCGCTGCTGGAACCCGTTGCGCGGCAACTGCTCGTGGTTCGGCCGGTCGGATTCGACCCCATCGGGTGGATGCTGGAGCAGGAGCTCGCCGACCCCGATGCGGCGGAGGGATCAGGAGCGCCTTCGGACACGGTGCTGCGCAGTGCGGCGGTGTCGATGCCCGGCGTGCTGCTCGCGCAGCTGGCGGCGCTGCGGGCGCTGCGGTTGCAGGGGCTCGATCCGGCCGAGCACGCGCCGGTCGCGGTGGTCGGGCATTCGCAGGGTGTGCTGGCCGCGACCGCGGTGGCCACCGGCGGCGCGCGCGACGCGGAACTGCTCGCTTTCGCCCAATTGATCGGTGCGGCAGGCGGTTTGGTGGCGCGGCGGCGCGGGCTGATGCCGGTGGGCGAGCGTTCATCGATGGTCGCGGTGTCCAATGTTGATCCTGAGCGGCTGCGCGCGGTGCTGGCCGAGGTGTCCGAGGGCGTCGATCCGAACGCCGCGGCGGTGATCTCGATCCGCAACGGGCGCAGGCGAGTCGTGTTGTCGGGTACGCCGAATCAGATCGATCGGGTGCGTGCGCGTTGCGCGGAGATCCACGACGAGCAGAGTCGCGCGCGTGAGGCGAAGCAGTTCGGCGGCGCGGTGTTCGCGCCGGTGTTCGAGGACCTGCCCGTGGATGTGGCGTTCCACCATCCGGCGCTCGGGGAGACCGTCGACCTGGTCGGCGGTTGGGCCGCGCAGTGCGGGCTCGATCGGGAACTGGCCGAGGAGCTGGCCAAGGAGATCCTGGTCGATCCGATCGACTGGGTCGAGGTCGTCGACGGTGTCGTCGCCTCGGGGGCGCAGTGGATTCTCGACCTCGGACCGGGTGATCTGCTCAGCCGGGTGACCGGCGGGTCGCTCAAGGGTTCGGGTGTCGGGGTGGTCGCGGCGGCGACGCGCGCGGGGCAGCGGAGTCTGCTGACGCCGGGCGCCGCGCCGACGGTGGCCGCGCCGTGGTCGGCGTTCGCGCCGCGTCCGGTGCGACTGCCCAACGGGCGCATCGTGGTCGAGACCTCGTTCACCAAGCTGACGGGCCGGTCGCCGATCCTGCTCGCGGGCATGACCCCGACCACGGTGGATGCCAAGATCGTCGCGGCGGCCGCGAACGCGGGGCACTGGGCGGAGCTGGCGGGCGGCGGTCAGGTCACCGAGCAGATCTTCGCCGATCGGGTCGCGGAGCTGAAGACGCTGCTGCATCCGGGGCGGGCGGTGCAGTTCAACTCGCTGTTCCTCGACCCGTACCTGTGGAAGTTGCAGCTCGGCGGTAAGCGCCTGGTGCAGAAGGCGCGCGGCGCGGGCGCACCGTTCGACGGCGTGATCGTCACGGCGGGCATTCCCGAGCTGGAGGAAGCGGTCGCGCTCATCCACGAGCTCACCGAGGTCGGGATCAGCCACGTCGCGTTCAAGCCGGGTACGGTCGCGCAGATCCGCGCGGTGCTCCGCATCGCCGACGAGGTCCCCGGTTACCCGGTGATCATGCACATCGAAGGCGGCAAGGCGGGCGGCCACCACTCCTGGGAGGACCTCGACGACCTGCTGCTCGAGACCTACGCCGAGCTGCGCTCTCGCGACAATGTCGTGGTGTGCGTCGGCGGCGGCATCGGCACGCCCGAGCGGGCCACCGAATACCTGACCGGCGAATGGTCGGCCGCCCACGGCTACCCGGTGATGCCGCTGGACGGCGTCCTGGTCGGCACCGCCGCCATGGCGACCCTCGAGGCGACCACCACCCCCGAGGTGAAGCAGCTGCTCGTCGATACGCCCGGTACGCCGGAATGGGTCGGCGCCGGTACGGCGGTCGGCGGCATGGCTTCGGGCCGTAGCCAATTGGGCGCGGACATCCACGAGATCGACAACGCGGCCTCGCGCACCGGGCGCCTGCTCGACGAGGTCGCGGGCGACGCCGACGCGGTCGCGCGGCGTCGCGAGGAGATCGTCGCCGCGCTGAACTCCACCGCCAAGCCGTACTTCGGCGATGTCGCGACCATGACCTACCTGGAATGGCTCGAGCGCTATGTCGAGTTGGCCGTCGGCCTGGATCGGCGCAAGGACTTCGACTGCGGCAGCGATATCGGCGACGCCATCATCGACGCCACCCGTTCGGTGTGGCTGGACATCACCTGGCGCGACCGGTTCGCGGAAATGGTGCGGCGCACCGAATCCCGCCTGAACGCGGCCGATCACGGCGAGATCGAGTCGCTGTTCGCCGCGGACACCGAATTCGAGCGGCCGGTCGACGCGATCTGCCGTCTGCGCGAGCGGTATCCGTCCACCGAGAAGACCCTGTTGCATCCCGCCGATGTGCCGTTCTTCGTCTCCCTGTGCAAGATCCCGGGCAAGCCGGTGAACTTCGTCCCCGTGGTCGACGCCGACGTGCGTCGCTGGTGGCGTTCGGACTCGCTGTGGCAGGCCCACGATCCCCGCTACAGCGCCGATCAGGTGTGCGTCATTCCGGGCACCGTCGCGGTCGCGGGCATCACCCGCGTCGACGAGCCCGTCGGCGAGCTGCTCGACCGGTTCGAACAGGACACCGCGTACAGCCTGGTCCGCGCGGGTGTCGTGCCCGCCGTTGTCGACGCGCGACGCGCGGCGCTGACCGGCGGGTCGATCGGCACCGTGCTGGCCGCGCCCGACGTGCAGTGGGCCGGACGCACCACCATCAACCCGGTGCACCGCCTCGGCGAGGTGTCCGAATGGACGGTCGACGGCAAGGGCGCTGTGCATCCGCGCACCGGCGCGACCCTGGTCGAGACCACCGGACCCGCCGCTGACGAGTCCTATGTCGAACTCGCGGTGCCGCTGCTCGGCCGCGACACCGTGCGCATCAGGCTGACCGTCCCGGTGTCGGCCTACAACGGCGGCGCGCCCGTGGTCACCGAGGAGGACGCCGACGCGGCCATGTCGGCGCTGCTCGCGGTCGCGGCGGGACAGGACCTGCCCGAGGTCAAGGGCGGGATCGCGCACCTGAACGTGGCGTGGACCCCGGATCTGATCGCCGACCACGCCGGTGTCACCGGTTCGGGTCTGCCCGCCGCGTTGAGCACTCTCGGTCGCACCGTGCCCGACGTGCTCGTCGGCGCCTGCTGGCCCGCTGTCTTCGCGGTGCTCGGCGCCACCCGCACCGCCGAGGGCGCGAGCGTCATCGAGGGCATGCTCGACCTGGTCCATCTGGACCACCGGATCAGCCTGGAAGGCGATCTGCCCGCCGACACCAGCGTGCTCGTGGTGCGCGCCGAGGCGGGCGAGACCGTCGACACCGACCTCGGTCGCGTGGTCGAGGTTCGGGTGCGGATCACCGGCATGCTGGACAAGGTCGAGACCGGCCTTTCCATGCCCACCGTGGCGACCCTCACCGAGCGTTTCGCCATCCGCGGCCGCACCGGCGCGGGTGAACTGTCCGATCCGCCGCGCGCCGCGGGCACACTTTCGGAGCAGGCCGCCGACACCCCGCGGCGCAGGCGTCGCGATGTCACGATCGTCGCGCCGCGCGCCATGCACGCGTTCGCCACGGTCTCGGGTGACCACAACCCGATCCACACCAGCGAATCCGCCGCCAAACTGGCCGGACTCGGCAGCCCGATCGTGCACGGCATGTGGCTCTCGGCCGCCGCGCAGCACGCGGTATCGGCGGTCGACCCGGAGAGTTCGGTGCCCGCTCGCACCCTGACGGCGTGGACCACCCGGTTCCTCGGCATGGTCCGCCTCGGCGACCGGATCGACGTGCGCGTCGAGCGGATCGCGGTGGACGCGGGCAGCGAGATCGTCGAGGTGTCCTGCCGCGTCGGCGGCGACCTGGTGATGACCGCGACCGGCCGCACCGCCGCACCGCGCACCGTCTACGCCTTCCCCGGCCAGGGCATCCAGCGCAAGGGCATGGGTCTGGACGCGCGTTCCCGTTCCAAGGCCGCCAAGGCGGTGTGGGACCGTGCCGACAAGCACACCCGCGAGGCGCTCGGGTTCTCGATCCTTGCCGTGGTCCGCGACAACCCCGTCTACCTCAAGGCCCGCGGTGTCGAGCACCGGCACCCCGATGGCGTGCTGCACCTGACCCAGTTCACCCAGGTCGCGATGGCTGTCCTGGGCGTCGCCCAGGTCGCCGAACTGCGCGAGGCGGGCGCCATGGTCGACGGCGCCATGCTCGCCGGACATTCGGTCGGCGAATACAACGCGCTGGCCGCGGTGGCGGGCGTGCTGCCGCTGGAGGCGGTGCTCGAGGTGGTGTTCCAGCGCGGTTCCGCGATGCACCAGCTGGTGCCGCGTGATGCCAAGGGCCGCAGCGACTATCGGATGGCCGCGATCCGTCCCTCGCAGATCGGCCTGCCGGACGAGGACGTCGTGTCCTTCGTCGCGGGCGTCGGCGCGGCGGCCGGTGAATTCCTCGAGGTCGTGAACCTGAACCTGCGCGGCTCGCAGTACGCGATCGCGGGCACGGTCGCCGGCCTGGAGGCGCTGGAAGCCGAGATCGACCGTCGCCGTGCGGAATTCGGCGGCAAGCGGGCGTTCATCCTGGTGCCGGGCATCGACGTGCCGTTCCACTCGACGGTGCTGCGCAAGGGCGTGCCGGAATTCCGGCAGAAGCTGGCGCAGTTGCTGCCCGAGGACCTGCACCCGGAGATCCTGGTCGGACGCTACATCCCGAACCTGGTGCCGAGGCCGTTCTCGCTGGAGCGCGCGTTCGTGCAGGAGATCGCCGATCTGGTGCCCTCGGAGCCGCTCGCGGCGGTGCTCGCCGACTTCGACAGCTGGTCGGCGCGCCCGACCGAGCTGTGCCGCGTGGTGCTGATCGAGCTGCTCGCCTGGCAGTTCGCGAGCCCGGTGCGCTGGATCGAGACCCAGGACCTGCTGTTCACCGACGCCGCGCACGGCGGACTCGGGGTCGAGCGGTTCGTCGAGATCGGTCTCGGCGCCACCCCGACCGTGGCGAACCTGGCGAGCCAGACGTTGAAGCTGCCGAGCTTCGGCACCGTCACCGTCGAGGTGCTCAATATCGAGCGCGAGGCGGGGGTCGTCTACTCCACCGATACCGATCCGGCGCCCGCCGACGAGCCGGAGGAGACTGTCGAGCCCACCGCCACCGCCGCTCCCGCGGCAGCCACAGCTCCCGCCCCGGCCCCCGTGGCCGCCTCGGGTGGTCCGCGTCCCGACGACATCGTGTTCAGCGCCGCCGACGCCACCCGCGTGCTGATCGCGCTGTGGACGAAGCTGCGGCTCGATCAGATCGGCCCGGTCGACACCATCGAAGGACTGTGCGACGGCGTGTCGTCGCGCCGCAACCAGCTGCTGGTCGACCTCGGCGCGGAACTGTCGCTCGGTGCGATCGACGGCGCCGCCGACGCCGACATGGGCGCGCTCTCGGTCACCGTCGAGCGTCTGGCCCGCACCTACAAGCCGTTCGGTTCGGTGCTGTCGGACTCCATCGGCGACCACCTGCGCAAGGTGTTCGGCCCCTCGGGCAAGCGTCCGGCCGCGATCGCCGAACGCGTCAAGAAGGTGTGGGAGCTCGGCGACGGATGGGGACATCACGTCACCGCCGAAGTGTCGCTCGGCACCCGTGAGGGCGCCAGCGTGCGCGGCGGCGACCTCGGCGGACTCGTCGGTGGCGCGCTCGCCGACGCCGCGAGCGTCGACGCGGCCATCGACGCCGCGGTGCAGGCGGTCGCGGCGCGGCGCGGTGTCACCGTGACCCTGCCCGCCGCCGGTGGCGGTGGCGGCGGCACGGTCGACGCCGCGGCGCTCGGCGAGTTCACCGAGCAGATCACCGGGCGCGATGGCGTGCTCGCCAAGGCGGCCCGCGTGATCCTGAACGAACTCGGTCTGGCCGAGCAGGTCTCGGCGGGCGAGAAGACCGACGAGTCGCTGGTCGACCTGGTCTCGGCCGAACTCGGCTCGGACTGGCCGCGACTGGTCGCCCCGGCCTTCGACGCGCGCAAAGCGGTGCTGATCGACGACCGCTGGGCCACCGCCCGCGAGGACCTCGCCCGGCTGTGGCTCGGCGAGGACACCGTGGATACTGCGATCGACGGATTCGTCGGTGCGGGTGCAGCCGTTGCCGCGCAGGCGAACTGGTGGCGCGAGCGGGCCAAGCACGAGGCCAGGTCGGTACTGGCGGGCGTCTACGAGAGCATCGCCGAGGTCGCGACGAGCACCGAGGCGCCCGGCGTGTGGGCAGGCGAGATCGCCGTGATCACCGGCGCGAGCAAGGGATCCATCGCGGCCGCGGTGACCGGTCGGCTGCTCGGCGGCGGGGCCACCGTGATCGTCACCACCTCGCGGCTGGACGACGAGCGGCTCGGTTTCTACCGCAAGCTGTACCGCGAGCACGCCAGGCAAGGGGCGGCGCTGTGGGTCGTGCCCGCGAATATGGCGTCCTACCAGGACATCGACGCGCTCATCGAGTGGGTCGGGGCCGAACAGGTCGACAACGCGGGGGGCGCGAAGGTCAAGACCAAGGACGCCATGACGCCGACCATGCTGCTGCCGTTCGCGGCGCCGCGGGTCGCGGGCGACCTGTCCGACGCCGGTGCGCGCGCCGAGATGGAGATGCGGGTCCTGCTGTGGTCGGTGGAACGCCTCATCGGCGGACTGTCCGCGCTCGGCGCCGACCACGATGTCGACGCGAAACTGCATGTGGTGCTTCCGGGTTCGCCCAACCGCGGCATGTTCGGCGGTGACGGCGCCTACGGCGAGTCCAAGGCCGCGCTGGACGCGGTGGTCGCCAAGTGGCGGGCCGAGAAGTCGTGGTCCGCGCGGGTCACCCTGGTGCACGCGCTGATCGGCTGGGTGCGCGGCACCGGTCTGATGGGCCACAACGATCCGATGGTGAACGCCGTCGAGAAGGCGGGCGTGCAGACCTGGTCGACCGTCGAGATGGCCGACGAACTGCTGAAGTGGTGCACCGAACGCGCCCGCCTCGTCACCTCGTCCGGGCCGCAGCAGATCGATCTGACCGGCGGACTCGCCAGGGCCAAGCTCGACCTGCCCGCGCTGGCCAAGCAGGCCGCCGAGGAAGCGGCCGATGAGGTCGCGCCGGAGTCCGCCGCGGCGACCATCGCGGCGCTGCCAGCACCGCCGACCCTGAGTTCGGCGCTGCCCGTTCCGGAATGGGGCGAGGTGAGCGTCGACCTGTCCGACATGGTCGTCATCGTCGGCGCGGGCGAACTCGGCCCGTACGGTTCCTCGCGCACCCGTTTCGAGGTCGAGGTCGAGGACCGGCTCTCGGCGGCGGGCGTGCTGGAACTCGCGTGGACCACCGGCATGGTGACCTGGGAGAACGATCCCAAACCGGGGTGGTACGACGCCGAATCCGGTGACTACGTCCCCGAATCCGAACTGGTCGAGCGCTACCACGACGCGGTGGTCACCCGCTGCGGCGTGCGCCGCTACGTCGACGACGGTGCCATGGTCGACAACACCGCGCCGCTGATGACCTCGGTCTTCCTCGATCAGGACCTGTCGTTCACGGTCGGCGGCGAGGCCGAGGCGCGCGCCTTCCACGCCAGCGATCCCGAGCACACCGTGATCACCCCGGTCGCCGACTCCGGCGACTGGACCGTGACCCGCAAGGCGGGCACCGAGATCAAGGTGCCGCGCAAGGCGAAGCTGTCGCGCACCGTCGGCGGGCAGATCCCCACCGGCTGGGATCCGACCATCTGGGGCATCTCCGCCGACATGGCGTCCTCGGTGGACCGGGTGGCGCTGTGGAACATCGCCTGCACGGTCGACGCGTTCGTGAGTTCCGGATTCAGTCCGGCCGAGCTGATGAGCTGGGTGCATCCGAGCCTGGTCGCCAACACCCAGGGCACCGGCATGGGCGGCATGTCCTCGATGCGCTCGCTCTACATCGACAACCTGCTCGGCGAGTCGCGGCCCAACGACATCCTGCAGGAGGCGCTGCCGAATGTGGCGCTGGCCCACGTGGTCCAGTCCTACGTCGGCTCCTACGGCGCCATGGTGCATCCGGTGGCGGCGTGCGCGACCGCGGCGGTCTCGGTCGAGGAGGGCGTGGACAAGATCCGCCTCGGCAAGGCCGACGTGGTGGTCGCGGGCGGCTTCGACGATCTCGGCATCGAGGGCATCGTCGGCTTCGGCGACATGTCGGCGACCGCGGATTCGGCGGCGATGAGCGCCAAGGGCATCAGTGACCGGTACTTCTCCCGCGCCAACGACCGTCGTCGCGGCGGCTTCGTGGAATCGCAGGGCGGTGGCACGGTGCTGCTGGCGCGCGGCGACGTCGCGCTCGAGATCGGCTTGCCTGTGCTCGGTGTCGTGGCCTACGCGCAGTCCTTCGCCGACGGCGTGCACACCTCGATCCCGGCGCCCGGACTCGGCGCGCTCGGTGCGGGTCGCGGCGGGCGTGACTCCCGATTCGCCGCCGAACTGCGCAAACTCGGGGTCGGCCCGGACGATATCGCGGTGGTCTCCAAGCACGACACCTCCACCGCGGCCAATGATCCGAACGAGTCGGAACTGCACGAGCGGCTGGCCACGGCCATCGGTCGTTCCGAGGGCGCCCCGCTGTTCGTCGTCTCGCAGAAGTCCCTCACCGGACACGCGAAGGGCGGCGCGGCGGCGTTCCAGATGATCGGTCTGTGCCAGGTGCTCGAACAGGGCGTGGTGCCGCCGAACCGCAGCCTGGACTGCGTGGACGACAAGATGCTCGCCTACCCGCACCTGGTGTGGGCGCGCGAACCGCTGCGCTTCGGTGCGCGGTTCCCGCTGAAGGCGGGTCTGGTGACCTCGCTCGGCTTCGGCCACGTGTCGGGTCTGCTCGCGATCGTGCATCCCGAGGCGTTCGTGCGGGCCATCGAGCCGGGGCGGCGCGAGGAGTACCAGCGTCGGGCGCAGGAGCGGCAGCTCGCGGGCAGGCAGCGCTTCGCCGAGGCCATGTGCGGCGGCTCCGCGCTCTACGAGCGTCCCGCCGACCGTCGCCTCGGCGGTGACGGCACGCCCGCCGCGACGAGCAGGCAGCTCGAGGCGGATGTGCTGTTGTCGGCGCGGGCGCGGTTGTCCGGGGAAGGTGTGTACCGGGCGGACGGTTTCGGGTGCGGCGCCGGACAACTCGGGGTGGATGGTTCCGCCCCGGTCGGCCCCGCGGCGTCGTAGGCTGCCGGTCTGTGACGATCCTCGGTATCGGATTGGACTTGGTGACCATCTCCGAGTTCTCCGAACAGCTCGAACGTGTCGGGACCACCATGCTCAGGGAGAGTTTCACCGCCGGTGAGCGGCGATACTGTCAGAGCAAGGGCACCGATCCGGCACGCAGTTACGCGGCGCGGTGGGCGGCGAAGGAGGCGGTGCTCAAGGCTTGGGCATCGTCCCGGTTCGCCCGCAGCCCGCAGATCGGCGACAACCCGTATCCGCTGATCGAGGTGGTGAACGACGCGTGGGGCAGGCCGAGCATCAAATTGCACGGCCTCGCCGCGGAGTTCCTGCCGCGCGTGCGGGTGCATCTGTCGCTGACCCACGACGGTGACACGGCGGCGGCCATGGTTGTGCTCGAGGACCCGGGCGAACTCGCCGACCTCATCGAGGGCCGCGCGGGCTGACATCCATCGACGGCGGGCGGACCGAAAGGTCCGTCCGCCGATTCAGCCCTGGCTGGCGGTGCGGGATTCCTTCTCGGCGACCAGCAGATAGGCGACCATCAGGCGTTTGAGCTCCGACACCGCCTCGGCGTTGCTCTGATCGTCCTGGACGGAGAAGTTCAGCATCGAATAGACCACGTGGACAAGCACTTCGGCCATCATGGTGCGGCGTGCGCGCGGCGTGCGCGGGGTGAGCGGTCGCAGCATCTGCGACACCACCTCGGCGAATTCCTTCTCGTGGATGGCGCCGGTGGCCCTGGTGGACGGGGTGGACTGCATGGCGAGCCAGACCTCGCGCCGCGACGGGTCGGTCAACCACAGGTTGGCCAGGTGATCCACGAACTGGTTCATGTGCCGCAGCCAGTCCAGTGACGGGATCTCCCCGTGGAAGTCGGCGAGTTCCTGGGACACCGCGACCAGGTCCTGGCGATTGAGCTCGCAGACGATGACGTACTTGTTGGCGAAGAACTGGTAGAGGGTGCCGATCGGCACCTCGGCCCGCGCCGCGACTTCCTCACATGTGAACGATTCGAAACCGACCTCGACCAGCAGTTCCCGCGACGCTTGCAGCAGCGCGTCGAATTTCCGCTTGCTGCGTTCCTGCGTCGGGCGGCGTCGCGGCATGAGCTCCTGCGGGTCGTCTTGCAGCTCCAACGCGGGGTCCAGGTGCCGCTTCGCCCTGGCCTCCGTGTGCACATCCACCCATTCAGGCTAGCGGTACCGACACGCACAGGACACGCGCACTTGCCAAGCCCGTTCGGATCTGTCACATTTCCCGACCCATCCGTAACCGTCCTGGTGTCGAACACACAACCGAGCGTGCGTGGATTCGCATCCCGCGCGCGCGTGGCACGGGGCATCCCGCGCAGGCGGGGTCGAAAGCGAAGGGTCTCGGGGTTTCACCTGTCCTCGAGCTGGGCAAGGACACCGACCGATGGCGTCCTCTACGTCGCACACGGAAGGCATATCTGTGGTAGCTCGATCTGTGGTCACTCTCGGCGTCTCGACCGAACGCGGCGCTGTACACGCGGTGGTGCTGGCCGACTCCGGCGAACAGCTACCGGAGCGCGTGCTCATGCACCGCGTCGCTCGCCCGCGCGGCGACTCGAAAGCCGACGTCGCCGCCGCGGTGGAGGCCGCGATGGACGAGGTCGCCGCCGAAATCGGTCCGCGCCAGTGGATCGCGGGCACCGCCGTGGTCTACCGCGACGCCGCCGAACGCCGCGCCATCGTCACCCGGTTGGCCTCGGGGCCGTGGCATTCCACCTCGATGGTGTCGACGAAATCCGCGCACCTGAGCCTCGCGGGCATGATGAGCAGGCTCGACCGCTACGACCACCTGCTCATCTGCGAGATCGTGCCCGGCTACCAGTCCTTCACGCTGGTGGATCGCAACCGCAGCCGGGTGCTCGCCGCGACCTCGCAATCGGGTGTCGCGACCACGGATTCGCTGGCCATCGCGGTGACGGCGGCCTGGGATCAGCTCGAGGCTGCCGCGGCCAAACCGGACGCGGTGGTCCTGATCGGTTCCGCCGCCGACGGCGAGGTGGTGCGCGAGGCGCTGGCCGGATTCGGCGCGCCGGTGCTGCCGTGCCCGATCGCGATCGCCGCGCCCGCCGCGGGCGCCGCCATGTCGGCGATGTCGGATGTGCCCGGCATGGAAGACACCATCGATTCGTCCGAGGAGCCCATGCGCTACGGGCGGGGCACCGCCGCGCTGCTGGCCGCCGCCGGTGTGCTGGCCTGCGGCATGATCGCGGGCGGCGTCTACACCATCGACTCGATGACCACCACCGACACCGCCGCCGTCGTCGAGACGCATCCGATCACCGATGTGCGCCGCCCCGCCGAGGACACCGCGGCACGCAAGCCGGCCACCGCGCCGCTGCCTGGATTCGACGCGGGTCGCGCTCCGGTCGTACTCACCCCCGAACCGCGTTTCGGCGATTTCACGCCGAGCACCATCGACACCGGCGTCTCCACGCCGCGTTTCGCACCGCGCGGTGCGCATGCGCTGCCGCTGGACCAGTCGACGCCGACCCGCGGCGCCGAGGAAGTGCCCGCCGCGCTGCTGCCGGGCGCGGGCGTTCCGGAATCGACCAAGGTCGGCGCGCCCGACGGTTCAATGCTGTTCCCCGGCGAGACCCCGCCGCCCGCCGCGTTCACCCCCGAGGCCCAGCACTGGTGGGACAACCATTTCCGGCTGCTCATGCAGTGGGCGTCCGAACAGTTCACCGCGGATCAGACGGTCACCGATCCGCCCGCGCCGGACGCGGCGGTGCCTGCTCCGACCTCGCCCGCGCCCGGAGGGGTCGACCAGGCGCCCGCGCGGTCCGAGCAGTCGACGCTCGAACAGCGCACCGCCATACACACTGCGTCGGGTCGCCACGCCGCGGGTCGGCACGCTGCGGCGGTGTGAGTTCGGGGATCCGGTGGTTGTCGGAGATTCGAATCGGTCGTATTCGCTCGGGGATGCGCCGGGGAAGCACGGACGAATTCGCTGAGGTGTCCGGATTATGGGCGCGTCGAGACCACTGAACAGGTGATGCACGAGAGTCCGGTAGTCCATGCGGCTACCGGACTCTCGCGTGCGTGCGGTCCTTTGCGTGCGTGTGGACTCTCGCGTCCTGGCCACTTGTGCATGGTGACGGACTCTCGCGTGCGTGTGGACTCGGGCGTCATGGCCGACTCCGGCGTGCGGCCCGACGCTGGGTGCAGGCGGACTCTCGGTTGCGCCACCGGATCGAGATGCATCCATTCGATATGGTCCACGGTTCGATTCTCGCGCCCGGCCCGACACCTGCGTCCGGCCGGACTTTTCGCGTTCGGTCAGTCCGCGGTGCGCCGTGCGAACAGCGCGCCCGCAGCCAGATAGCCGGCGAGCGCTATACCGGCGCACCACATGATCGCGGTGATCGCGCTGTCACCGATCGGGGTGCCCATCAGCAGACCGCGCACGGTTTCGATGACGGGTGTGACGGGTTGGTTCTCGGCGAATCGGTGCAGCCAGGTCGGCATCGATTCGGTCGGCACGAAAGCGCTGCTGACATAGGGCAGGAACATGAAGGCGAAGGTGAATCCGTTGGCGGCCTCCGGATTTCGGGCCAGCAGCCCGAGCGCCGCCGCGAGCCAGGACAGCGCGAGCACGAAGATCGCGATGATCGCGAGCGCGCCGAGCCAGCGCGCCGGATCGGCCGTCGGACGGAATCCGAGCGCGACCGCGACGCCGATCACCAGGCAGGTGGTGATCATATTGCGGATCAGGCTCTCCACGACGTGGCCGGTGAGCACCGCCGAGCGGGCGATGTCCATGGCGCGGAACCGGTCGACGATGCCGTCGGTCAGGTCGGTGGACAGGCTCACCGCCGTGGTCGCGGCGCCGAAACCCGCGCACAGCAGGATGATGCCTGGCACCACGTAGTCGATGTAGGCGCCGGGGCCGACGTTCATCGCGCCGCCGAAGACGTAGACGAACATCAGCAGGATCATCACCGGCAGCGCGATCGTCATGATCATGGTGTCCGGGCTGCGCAGCGTGTGGCGAATATTGCGGTCGAGCATGGTGGCGGCGTCCTGCGCGGCGCGCACGGTCCGGCGGGCGGGGGACAGGGTTGTCATCGCGGGTTCTCGATCGTTCGGGCGGTCAGGCGACCGGCGCGGGCTGGGTGGGGTGGCCGGTGAGTGCGAAGAAGACGTCGTCGAGGTCGGGGATGTGCACCGTCAGTTGTTCCACGGTGATGTCGAGGTCCTCGAAGTGATCGAGCAGGCGTTTGACATCGCCCGCGTTCCCGTCGGAGGGCACCTGCACGGTGAGCTGGTCGACATCGGTGACCGCGGCGCGTCCTTCGAGCGCTCGCGCGGCGGCGGCGAGTACCCGCTGGTCACCGAATCGCAGCCGGATGTGCCCGCCCGGCGCGCGCTGTTTGAGTTCCTCCGGGGTGCCTTCGGCGACGATGGCGCCGTGGTCGAGCAGGGCGACGCGATCGGCGAGCTGATCGGCCTCCTCCAGGTATTGGGTGGTGAGGAAGACCGTGACCCCGTCGGCGGTGAGCCGCTGGATCACCCGCCACAGGTCGCGGCGGCTGCGCGGGTCGAGTCCGGTGGTCGGTTCGTCCAGGAAGATCAGATCCGGGCTGCCCATCAGGCTCATTGCCAGGTCGAGGCGGCGGCGCAACCCGCCGGAGTAGGTGCCCGCGCGTCTGTCCGCGACATCGACGAGGTCGAAGCGCTCGAGCAGTTCGGCGCCGCGCGCGGCGATCACCTCGCGATCCAGATGCAGCAGCCTGCCGGTGAGCCGCAGGTTCTCGACGCCGGTGAGCACATCGTCGACGGCCGAATACTGCCCCGTGACGCCGATACGAGCGCGCACCGCGGCCGGTTCGCGCCGTAGATCGTGGCCGAACACCCGCACCTCGCCGCCGTCGGGCTTGCTGAGCGTGGCGAGTATGCGGACCAGGGTGGTCTTGCCCGCGCCGTTGGGCCCGAGCAGGGCGAAGACGGTGCCCGCGCGCACCGACAGGTCGATGCCGGTGAGTACCGGCTGGTCACCGAAGGATTTGGTGAGGCCGCGCGTGGTGAGGGCGGGCTGCGGTTCGGGTGGCATGAGCACTCCTCGAAACTGTTTAGACTATAAACTGAGTTTATATGATAAACAGTTCCTCGGCGCAAGAGGAGACGCCGAGATGCGGTGCGGCGGGGGCGACCCGCGAGAATGGGAGGAACGCGGGCTACGGAGAGGAGTCGGGAACGCCATGGCGAAGTCCGAACAGGCGGCGAGCGTCCAGGCCGTGGTCGCCGGGAGGCCCGCGGAATCCGAGCGGGCGGTGGTGCCCAAGTCCCTGGCGCTGCTGTGGGGGCTCGAGGAGCCGGGCGGGCGCGGCCCCAAACGCGGACTCACCCTGGCTCGGATACTCGACGCGGCCGTCGAGGTGGCCGACGCCGAGGGATATCAGGCGCTGTCGATGAACCGGGTCGCCCGGCAACTCGGTTTCACCGCCATGTCGCTCTACCGATACGTCGACAGCAAACAGACCTTGATCGATCTACTCCTGGACTGGGTCATCGGCGAACCCCCCGACATCGAGCCCGGCGCCACTTGGCGAGAGGGCCTGCGCCAGTGGGCCGTCGCGGAATACCTCGCCATCGAACGCCATCCGTGGTGGCTGGAGATCCCGCTCATCGGCCCACCCATGGGACCGAACAACATGGCCTGGCTGGAAGCGGGCCTGAGCAGGATCGCCGCCACCGAGATAGCGCAGCCCCTACGTCTGCAATTGGTCCTCAACCTGTCGTTCTACGTGATCGGACGCATGCGAATAGCGCGCGGCATGCTGACCGACTCCGTCGACGACGACGATTTCGCCGACGTGATGAGCCAACTCGTCGATCCCGCCCGCTACCCCAACGTGATCGCCGCCTTCGCCACCGAACACCCTTCCGAAGACGAAATAGATTGGCACCGAGCCGATTTCGAATTCGGCCTCGACCGCCTGCTCGACGGCTACGAACACTTCATCCGCACCCGCCGCTGAACCGAACCGAGGCATGCTTCGAGAACCTCGGCTGCCGGTACCGCGGTCGTCTCGCCCATCCGCACATATAGTCTCTCGAGCGACCATATGTGTGAACAGATGCTGCTCAGGCCCGATCCGAATCGTCGACTACTCGATCCTCGACGCGACTAAACCGACAGCTCGCGACGCAGCTTCGCCACGTGACCGGTGGCGCGCACGTTGTATTGCGCGACCTCGATCTTCCCCTGTTCGTCGACGAGGAAGGTGGAGCGGATGACGCCGGTGACGGTTTTGCCGTACATGGTCTTCTCGCCGAACGCGCCCCAGGCGGTGAGTACCTTGCGTTCCGGGTCCGACAGCAGTGGGAAGGTGAGCTGTTCGGCGTCGCGGAACTTGGCCAGCTTCGCGGGTTTGTCGGGGGAGATGCCGACCACGTCGATGCCCGCGCCGTCGAGTTCGGCCAGGCTGTCGCGGAAGTCGCAGGCCTGTTTGGTGCAGCCGGGGGTGCTCGCGGCGGGGTAGAAGTACACGATCACCTTGCGGCCGCGGTAGTCGGCGAGCGAGACCTCCTTGCCGTCGGCGTCGGGCAGTGTGAACGCGGGGGCGGTGTCTCCGGGGGAGAGTCGTTGGTTGTCGGTCACGCCATGCACGGTAATCGAACCGACCGACATTCGGCGTTGGCCACGACCCGAGCGGTGCGTATCGCGCGGACGGATACACTCGTGCGCGAGCCCCGGTGTGCGCGGAGGACGCGGGTCAGCGCCCGGTCCGCGCCCGGCGGCCCGCCAATCCGACAGGAGGACATTTACGTGGCAAGGGATACCGAGCGGATCGAGCGGGACATCGAGGAGGCCCGTACCCGCCTCGCGGGCACACTCGACGAGCTCGCGACACGTGCCGATCCGCAGCGGATCGCGGACGACACCAAACACCTGGTCCTGGCCAAGCTCAACGAGCCGAAGGTGAAGTACAGCCTGATCGGCGCGGGTGCGGTGGTCGTCGGACTGGTGTTGCTCAAGCTTTTCCGCTGAGCGGGTTCGAACGGCGCCGGTTCGAGCGGTGCTGTTTCGGGCGGTGCTGGTGCAAAAAGGCACCCGGTGTGGCCAGTGGCCGCACCGGGTGCCTTCGTTTCGGTGGTATCAGACCGTCGGGCAGGCGAATCCGTCGCCGTCGGGATCCAGGTGCGGCCCGTACCCGGGCTCGCCGCGGAACAGGGGTGCGCGACCCGCGGCCCTGGCGTCGTCACAGTTGTTGAAGGCGCCTCCGGCGGAACCGGTCTGGGTGAGACCGGCCGATCCGGTGGCGGCCACGCCGGTGTCGATCGCCGAGGAGCCGGTACCCGCCGAACCGGTGGGTGCGGCCATCGCGACCGGGGCCGCGAAAAGGGCCAGACCTGCGGCGGCGGCACTGACGGTGAGCCGTCGAACGTTCATGTAATCCTCTATGTCTGCGCGGTGGAATTGGCGTCTTGTCGGGCGACGCCGCATCCACCTTCGTGACACGTTTGCCCGTTGTCAACCGCGCGCAGTGTGATTCGGAATGACCGACTCGCCCGCGCGCGGGTCTCATTCACCGATCGGAGTGCCCCCGAGGTGTTCCGCTGGAATGTTGCCCATTCGTCCGGCTTGGAAGTCTTCCACGGCCTGGATGATCTCGTCGCGGGTGTTCATCACGAAGGGACCGTACTGTGCCACCGGCTCACGGATGGGTTGGCCACCGAGCAGCAGAACTTCCATAGCGCCGGTCGATGATTGTTGCTCCTTGTCTGCTGTGAGGCTGATAGCGGCCCCGTGGCCGAAGACGGCGAGCTGTCCTTCGGCGATCCGACGGTGCTGCGGACCGGCGGTTCCGGCACCGGATAAAACGTATGCCATTGCTGTAAAGTGTTGCGGCCACGGCACTTCCAGCCTGCCGCCCGGAGTGATCGAGGCGTGCGCGTAGGCGATCGGCGTGTAGGTCGAGCCGGGGCCGCGCAGGCCGCCGATCTCGCCCGCGATCACCCGAACGAGCGCGCTGCCGTCGTGCGAACTCGCCAAGGTGAGTCGCGAGGCGTCCAGATCCTGGTAGCGCGGCGCGGCCATCTTCAACGCGCGCGGCAGGTTCACCCACAGCTGGATGCCGTGGAACAGCCCGCCGGTGACGACCAGATCTTCCGGCGGCACCTCGTCGTGCAGGATGCCCGACCCCGCTGTCATCCACTGGGTGTCGCCCTCGCGGATGGTTCCGCCGCCGCCGTGCGAGTCGTGGTGGACCATCGCGCCGTCGAGCATGTAGGTGACGGTTTCGAAGCCGCGGTGCGGATGCCACGGCGCGCCCTTGGCTTCGTGCGGTTCATAGGCGACCGGACCCATCTGGTCGAGCAGGATGAACGGGTCGGCCGAGCGCAGGTCGGCGCTGGGAAAGGGTCTGCGCACCTCGAAGCCCGCGCCTTCGAGTTGCCGGTGCGCGGTGACCACTTTTGTGACCGGTCGTTCGGCCTCGGTGCGTGCTGGTCGCGGCAGGCGAGGCAGGATCGTGGTATCGGAGACGGTGACGGCGGGCATGCGCACCTCCTGGGAGCGTGTTGGTGTCCATGTCAACTAATTGACGGTTAGGATCATTCCCGTGGTGCAGTGGTTGAGCGATGACGAGCAGCGGACCTGGCAGGCATACGTGCGGCTGCGCCAGCGGATGGACGCGGCGATCACCGCCGGACTGGCGCGCGACGGCCTGTCCCTCGCCGATTACGAACTGCTGGTGGCGCTTTCGGCCGCGCCCGAGGACCGCCTGCGCGCCAAGGACCTCGCCGCCGAGGTCTGCTGGGAGAAAAGCAGACTGTCGAAACACTTGGCGCGCATGGCCGCTCGCGGCCTCGTCGACCGCAGCCAGGCCGTCGACGACGCCAGGGGCGTGCTGATCCAGCTCACCCCGTCCGGGCGCGAAGCCATCGAACGCGCCGCGCCCAATCACGTCGAACTGGTGCGCGCGCTGTTCATCGAGCCGATGACCGAAGCGGAGGCGACCGCGCTGCGCTCCCTCGCCGACCGGGTGATCCCGCAGGCCGAGCAGGTCACGACGTCCACGGTGTGACCGGAGGCTTCACCCAGAGGATCTTCTCCTCGGCGTGCGGACGGCGCGCGGCCGGATGTCCGGGATTGCGTGCCGACCACGCCAGCTTCGCCGCGAGCAGTTCCGCCACCGCCGACCACGTCTCTTCGGTGCTCGGCGGGTTGGCGCCCGCCGCGCGAGCCAGTTTGCGCCGAGTCGCCGCGGATAAGCCGAGCAGTTCCGGGCCGCTGATATCGCGGTCCCACAGGTAAGCGGCCAAACGGCGGGCCTTCTCGGCGCGGCGGCTGACCGACGCGTCGGTGTGCGCGTAATCGGCCACGTCCGGCATCGTACGCCGCGAGCCCCCGTCGCCGATCGGTCGATGGCGCGGGGGCTCGTGCGGTCGGACTCAGTACGCGGAGTTGACGTTGTCCATCGAGCCGTAGCGGTGGGCGGCGTAGTTGCACGCGGCCACGATGTTGGAGACCGGGTTCCAGACGTCGAACGGAGTGCCGTCGACATGGTATGCGGCGAAAGTGGGGTCGATCACCTGGAGCAGGCCCTTGGACGGGATGCCCGCGGCGGCATTGGAGTCCCAGAGGTTGATGGCCTGGGGATTACCGGTGGACTCGCGCATGATGTTGCGGTGGATGCCCTGATAGGTGCCCGGGATGCCCTTGTCGGCCATGATGTCGAGCGCCTGACGGATCCAACCGTCGAGGTTGTCCGCGTAGACCGGGGCGGGCGGGGCCGGTGCGGGCATGGGGGCGGGAACCGGCTCGGCGACGGGCGCGGGCTCGGGAGCGGGCGGCGCGGGAAGCGCCTCGGCCTGCGGCGCGGCCACGGCCTGCGCGGCCACCGGCTGCTCGTCGGCGACGATGGCAATGCGAGTGGAGACGCTGTCATCGGCCATCGACGCGGCCGACGATGCCGCCACGGCCACGATTCCGGCCGCTGCCACGGCGAAGGTGAACCCTTCGCGCAGGGTGGTGCGACGAATGCGGGATAGGCGTCGTTCTAGCATTGCGGTATTCCTTCTTCGAGTTTCCGGACGAATTCGCTTACGAGGCAGCGCGAATCCGAGGCGGGCGCCGGGTGGGCGCACACCGTGCGAGCAGATGTGCTTTTGTCGGATGTGGTTGTGGGGGACACGGGTAGGTCCCCGGACACCGCGCCGATGGAAACGGCGGTGCCTGCGTGCGCTGTGCGCATCCGTTCCGCTCGATGCGGAACTCCTCCACGCGTGCGGTGGACGTCAGGCGGAAGATCGAGAATCCGTTTGCCGGATATACTCGGCGACCGGTGGTCGTCCTTGCGGACTTCGGTCGTCTTTCCGAGTACGAGTAGGTAACTCCTCGGTCCAACCAAACCTCAGGTCTGTTCGCGACCTGATTGCAGAATGGTCACGGAAGATGAACACAAGGTTAACGAATTGCGAACCCGAGGTGTTGGTGATCTTGGAAAGCCCTGGCCGTCCGCGAAATCATGGATGTATGCAGGAGGTTTGCTGCTAAACATCTTGTGGCGTAGGTCACACAAATTTTTCCGTGACAGCAGCGATTCGAGGGTGAATGCGTCGGATTTGCTGTCCGGATTGTGACAGGTGGGGTCATTAGGTCACCGACCTGTTATGGATGTGCGATCGTTCCGTGCTCATCGGATCAGCTGCAAGGTCGCTGTGACCTATGCGAAACATTTGCCTCAGGAGGCGGGCTTATCGGGCTCCTGCGTACGCGTATCGCTCCGCGGGTCAGGCGCTTGAGGTGGACCGACGGACAGCGGCGGACCTCAATGGCTGGGCATCGAAACCGTGCTCGACCTCCAACGGGGGCTCGGTGGGCAACACCGGCGTGGCGGCGACCGCGATGCCTGGTTCAGTCATCGAGGCGGTCCTCTCCGAATGTCGCTTCGATTTCAACCCGTTCGGCGTTGCCGCTGATATCGGTAAAGCGGGCAAGCCGCGCGATGAGGTCCGCGACCGCCACATCTGGTCGCGATTCACCGACGGCGCGATCGATGTGACTGCGCTCGTCGCGGTCATGAATTTCCGGACTCATCCGAACGGACCCTCCTCGCCCTGCCCCCGGGCAGGCGATCAGCACAAGCGTAGCGGAAGCGTTGCCCCTCAACGTTGTTCGGACCACAGGCAGAGGCGTTGGTAATGCCGGACTTGTCGGCGGTCCTGGATCTGGGAAAGGATTGCGCGCGGTTGGCGGCGACGCTTGGCGATGAACCCTGGTATAGCTTTGGTAAAGGTCCGGTGTAGGCGAGTTGATACAACCCTGAAACCGGCTCTGACCTGGTATTTTGAGTGCGCCATCAGGGACTCGAACCCCGAACCCGCTGATTAAGAGTCAGCTGCTCTGCCAATTGAGCTAATGGCGCGTCGCACCGTGTTCCGGTGCGGGACAAACAGTAACAGGCGGAGGGTGCAGAAGTGAAATCGCCTGATGAGGGCGGTGGTGCGCGGGTGTGCGGCGATGTTCACATCGGGCCGCTCGGGTGTTAACACCGGCCGCCACCGGGGTGATCTATCCGATGGAGCCTGTGTGGGCGGCCGGTCTTGCATTGGATCGGGTGCTCGAGGGCCGGCAGAATGATGGACGTGGTCTCGACCGGTCCCGCCGGCGCGGTGGGTTGAGCGCATTTTCGGTTGGATCCGAAGCCATCGGCGTCTCGCGTTGGAGGCGTCGTGACTTGAAACGGGGTTGAATATGAGCGTTGGTCGAGGCAGACATCGTCGGTCGATGCACAAGCTTCTCGGACCGGTGGCACTGCTCGCGGTGCTCGCATTCGGGCTTTCGGCCTGTTCGTCGGCGACGGAGAGTACCGCCGCGGCGGCCGTGCCGATCGACCGCAACCCGATCACCGAATTGATCAAGCCCAAGCTGTTGTCCCCGGTCAAGGACGGCGATATGGGCGTCTCGCCCGGTATGCCGATGACGTTCCAGGTCGAGGACGGCCAGTTCACGAACGTGCGGATGCTCAACGCGGAGAACCGTCCGATTTCGGGGAAGCTGGCGCAGGACGGTCGCACGTGGGAGACCGCCGAACTGCTCGGTTACGGCAAGACCTACACCCTGACCGCCGACGCGATCGGACTCGGCGGCGCGAACTCAACCGCGCTGCGGTTCACCACGAGCTCGCCGGGCAACCAGACGCACCCGTACCTGATTCCGGGTGAGGGGGAAGTGGTCGGCATCGGCCAGCCGGTCGCGGTGCAGTTCGACGAGAACATCCCCAACCGTAAAGCCGCCCAGGACGCGATCAAGATCACCACCGATCCGCCGGTGGAAGGCGCGTTCTACTGGGTGAACAACCGTGAGGTGCGGTGGCGGCCGGAGAATTTCTGGAAGTCGGGCACCAAGGTCACCATCGATGTGAACGTCTACGGCAAGGATCTCGGCAACGGTCTCTACGGCCAGGACAACCTGCATTCGTTCTTCACGATCGGCGACGCCACGATCTTCACCGCCGACGACAACACCAAGCAGGTGGTCGTCGAGCAGAACGGTCAGGTCATCAAGACGATGCCGACCTCGATGGGCAAGAGCAACACGCCCACCGACAACGGCATCTACATCGTGGCCGACAAGCACGAGAAGATCATCATGGACTCCTCGACCTACGGTGTGGCGGTGAACTCCCCGGACGGCTACAAGACCCCGGTGGATTTCGCGACGCGCCTCTCCTACAGTGGCATCTTCTTCCATTCGGCCCCGTGGTCGGTGGGGGCGCAGGGGTACAGCAACACCAGCCACGGCTGCCTGAATCTGAGTCCGGCGAACGCGCAGTGGGTGTTCCAGAACGCCAAGCGCGGTGACATCACCATCGTGAAGAACACGGTGGGCGGCACGCTGTCCGGTGTCGACGGCCTCGGCGACTGGAATATCCCGTGGGCGGAATGGAAGGCGGGCAACGCGGACGCTCGCTGACCCGAACAGACGAAAGGCTCCTCGCGTAAGACGCGGGGAGCCTTTGTCGTCGGCGAGGTCAGGGGATGTTGGGGCCCGCTGTGCCCGGGCAGGTGAGGTTGGCGTTCAACGCGCTGCCGATCGCCGCGCACAACAGCGGCCCGCCGAACAGGAGCCGTTCCAGGCCGCCCGCCGAGCCGGACTCGCCGGACCCGGTGGTGGTCGCGCCGCCCGCGGAGCCCGTCCAGAAGCCGGTGCTCGCTGCCGAGCCGGAGTCGACGACGGGGCTCGCGGTGGCCGCGAGGGCGGTGGTCGGGGTGAGCAGGGAAGCTCCGACGAAAGCGGCGATGGCCGCGGAACGCATCACGAACTCGATGTCTTTCTGTTCGACCGGTGTGGTCCGGGCGACACGCCTTCGCCACGGTGATCGCAGTCTACGAGGTGCCAGGCCATCTGTACCGCAATCAGGACAAGATGCGTTTCACAGCACAGTCGGGCTGGGGGTGGATGATGACGGTCGACAAGATGGAGCGCACGGGAAGTGCGATGAGACCCCTACCGATCGCCACGAAAACTCGCTGAAGGTTCGAACGACAAGTGAGGCCCAGGTCCGGGATACTCCCGCGACCTGGGCCTCTGAGGGTGAGTGACGGGACTCGAACCCGCGACAGCCAGGATCACAACCTGGTGCTCTACCAACTGAACTACACTCACCATCGCCGCAACAACACCGGCGCGCTCGATACTAGCCTGTCACCCCCTCCGTGCCCTAATCGGCGCTCCGCGCGGCGCTGTTCTGCGCGTTCGCGCCGCTCAGTTCGGTCGCCACGGCGGCGATCTCGGTGGTAGACGGGCCCGGCGCCGTCACGAACGCGGTGCGTCGGTAGTACTCGAGTTCGCGGATGGATTCCTTGATATCGGCCAGCGCGCGATGGGTCAGCCCCTTTTCCGGCTGTCCGAAATAGATGCGCGGATACCAGCGGCGACACAGTTCCTTGATCGAACTCACATCGATCATGCGGTAGTGCAGATGACCGTCGAGGGCAGGCATGTCCCTGGCGATGAACCCGCGGTCGGTGGCGATCGAATTACCCGCCAACGGAACGGTTCCCGGCGTCGGCGCGAATTGGCGGATGTAGTCGAGGACCTGCTCCTCGGCCTCGGCCAGCGTGACCGTGGAGCGGCGCACCTCTTCGGTGAGTCCGGAGCGCGCGTGCATCTCGGTGACCACCGCGGGCATGGCGGCCAACGCCTCGTCATCGGCGTGGATCACGATATCCACGCCGTCACCCAGGATATTGAGATCACTGTCGGTGACGAGCGCGGCCACCTCGATCAGTTTGTCGCTGTCGAGGCGAAGCCCGGTCATCTCGCAATCCATCCACACCACAAATTTGTCCGACACCCCGGCAACCTTACTGTGTGTCATTTGCCGCACGTGGCAGTTGTCGCCGGGCGTCACCGGACCGGTACACCGTCGAACGCGCGACGGCGGGGATAGGCTTTCCGCAGAGTTCGGCACAGCGTTTTCGGTACGTCGGCAAATCCCGCGCGCGGGAGTCAGACCGGACGGAGGATGTGCGATGAACGACCCTTCGCGCAGCGATGCGGCGCAGACACCACGGGAGCGGGTCGCGGCGGCTCGTGCGGCGGCCGAGGAGGCAGCGCGGGTGGCGGCGCGGGCGCAGGCCGCGGCCGAGGCCGCCGAGCGGGAACTGCTCGCACAGGAGGCGGCCGCGGCCTCGGGTATCGGCGGTGCGGCGGTCGCGGCGGCGGGCGGCGCCGCGGCTCGTGCCGAACGCACCGCCGAGGCCGCGGGGGTGGCCGCTCAGCAGCAGGCCGTGGCCGAAGCCGCCGCCGACAATGTCGATACATCGGTCGCCCGGCAGATCGCCGCGGGTTACCTGGCGCAGGGTGCCGCGCTGGAACTCGGGACGGTGGTCGTGGACGGGCAGGTGGACCCGGGCGCGGCGGTGCGCATACCGCTGCGCACGGTGAACCGCCACGGATTGGTCGCGGGGGCGACCGGCACCGGCAAGACGAAGACATTGCAGGGCATCGCCGAACAGCTATCGCACGCGGGGGTGCCCGTGGTGCTGGCCGATGTCAAAGGTGACCTGTCGGGTCTGGCGCGAGCGGGCGAGGCGGGGGACGAGATCGCCGCGCGCGCCGCCAAGACCGGTGCGCCGGACTGGGCGCCGTCGGGTTTCCCCACCGAGTTCGTCTCGCTCGGCACCGATGGCATCGGGGTGCCGATTCGTGCCACAGTCACCGCGTTCGGTCCGGTGCTGCTCGGTAAGGTGCTCGGACTCAACGAGACTCAGGAATCCACGCTCGGGCTGATCTTCCACTGGGCCGATCGCAACGGACTCGCCCTGCTGGATCTGAAGGATCTGCGCGCCGTCATCACCCATCTCACCAGCGCCGAAGGCAAGGCGGATCTGAAAGGGATCGGCGGCGTGTCGGCGGCGACGGCGGGGGTGATCCTGCGCGCGCTGGTCAATCTGGAAGCCGACGGCGGGGAGACCTTCTTCGGGGAACCCGAACTCGACCCGGCCGATCTGGTGCGCACCGTTGGCGGGCACGGCGTGATCACGCTGTTCGAACTCGGCGCGCAGGCGGCGCGGCCGGTGATGTTCTCCACGTTCCTCATGTGGGTGCTCGCCGACCTGTTCCAGACCTTGCCCGAGGTCGGTGACGTCGATACTCCGAAACTCGTGTTCATCTTCGACGAGGCGCACCTGCTGTTCGCCGACGCGTCCAAAGCGTTCCTCGATCAAGTCGAGCAGACCGTGAAACTGATCCGCTCCAAAGGCGTCGGTGTCTTCTTCTGCACCCAGCTCCCCACCGACATACCGAATCCGGTGTTGTCCCAACTCGGTGCGCGCATTCAGCACGCGCTGCGCGCCTTCACCCCCGACGATCAGAAAGCGCTCACGAAAACCGTTCGCACCTTCCCGAAGACGTCGGTATACGACCTCGAAGAAGCGCTCACCTCGCTCGGCACCGGTGAGGCCGTCGTCACCGTACTGTCCGAGACCGGTGCGCCGACTCCGGTAGCGTGGACCAGGATTCGCCCGCCCCGCTCTCTCATGGACACCATAGGAACCGAAGCGATCAAGTCGGCCGCACTCTCCAGCCCGCTCGCGGGAAAGTACGCGCGAACCATCGATCGCGAATCGGCCTACGAAATCCTCACCGCGAAAATCGAAGCCGCCGCGCCGCCCGATCATGCTCCGCCGCCGCCCGGGCGATCGGACACTGCGCCGGAACAGGATTCGGCCGCCGAACGCATCATGAGGAATCCCGCGGTGAAGAGTTTCCTGCGCTCGGCGGCGAGTGCGGCGGGACGCGAGATCAGCCGCAGCCTCTTCGGGACGCGCCGTCGGAGGTGAGCGGCGCCTGCGAGGTATCGGCGCGTGTGGCAGACGGCTTGCCTGCGGGTCGTCGTGCGAGGTGGGTGGGGTGGTGGTTACATTCTGGGGACGTTGGTGTGGCGGATGGAGGGAGTCGCGGTGCCTACCGTGAAGTTCGGGACCGTGGATGAGCCGGGGTTCGAATTGGTGCCCAGTTCGGATCTGATTGTGGTGCGGACGTATTCGGGGCGGGGGGTGGCGCGGCGGTCGGGGGCGGTGCGGACGCCGTTGGGGGCTGAGTTCGAGGATGCTCGGTTGGTGGTGGGGTATCCGGAGGCGGGGATCGAGGTTTATCGGCTGCCGCCGGATCTGTCGGTGGCCGAGCGGAAGCGGGAGCTCGAACAGGCGCCGGAGATTCGATTCGCGGGGCATGTGCTGGTTGACCCGGGATCGGATGAGCCGGTGCTGTACACCGAGAACGTGTTCGTGAAGTTCATCGACGACGCGGAACCGGCGGACTGTCGTGCGGTGCTCGTCGGGGCGGGGCTCGAGGTGCGCGAGCGGGTGGAGTACGCGGAGAACGCGTATTTCGCGGCGGCGCCCGAGGGCACGGGGCAGCGGGTGTTCGATATCGCGAACGCGCTGCTGGAGCGCGAGGATGTGCGGTTCAGCCATCCGGAATTGATCCGGCCGCGTTCGCACAAGGCGATCTTCGATCAGCAGTGGCATCTGAAGCGGACCGTGGTCGACGGGAAGGCCATCGATGCGAGTGCCAATGTCGAAGCGGCGCATGCGGTCACGCGCGGGAGGGGCATCACGATCGCGATCGTGGACGACGGTGTCGACATCGATCATCCGGAATTCGCGGGCAAGGTCGTCGCGCCGCGTGATGTGACCTCGGGCACCGATGATCCGCGGCCGAAGGACAGTTTCGGCACCGGGCCCGACGACGGCGACAATCACGGCACCGCATGCGCCGGGGTGGCGTGCGCCGCCGGTGCGGTGGGGGCGTCGGGGGTCGCGCCGGAGGCGAAGCTGCTGCCGATCCGGTTGGCCTCGGGGCTCGGATCGCAGGCCGAGGCGCAGGCATTCCGGTGGGCGGCCGATCACGGCGCCGATGTGGTCTCGTGCAGTTGGGGTCCCACCGACGGCGCCTGGTTCCGACCGAACGACCCGGCACACACCAGGGTGGTCGCCTTGCCTGCCAGCACTCGCCTCGCGATCGAGTACGCGGTGACCAAGGGGCGCGGCGGTCGCGGGTGCGTTGTGGTGTTCGCGGCGGGGAACGGGAACGAGTCGGTCGACAACGACGGGTACGCGAGCTACCCGAAGGTGATCGCGGTCGCGGCCTGCAACGACACCGGAAAGCGCAGTGTCTACAGCGATTTCGGCAAAGCCGTGTGGTGCGCGTTCCCGAGCAATGATCTCGGTCACGCGCCGTTCGGCCATCCGGCTCCGCTCACCAAGGGCATCTGGACCGTGGACCGGCACGGTCGCGACGGCTACAACACCGGCCGCGCCGCCGACGGTGACCTCGCGGGCAACTTCACCAACAGTTTCGGCGGCACCTCCAGTGCGTGCCCCGGTGTCGCGGGTGTGGTGGCGTTGATGCTGTCGGTGGGTCCCGAGCTGAGTTCCGAACGTGTGAAGCAGGTGCTCAGGGAGGTGTGTGAGCGCATCGATCCCGAGGGCGGCGAGTACGAGGCCGACGGTCACAGTCGGTGGTACGGCTACGGTCGGGTCGACGCGTTCGAGGCGGTGCGCGCCGCCGAGGCCGCGGCCCGTGCGGTGCGGGTCTGACCAGCCGCGGGATTCGGGCCGTGTCGTCGGGACCGTACGCGCGTCCGGCGCCTGACGGGGCCTCAGTTGCCGAGTCGTCGGTACAGCGCGCCCGCGATCGGTGCGGACAGGGCGCGTGGGGCGTATTGGCCCGCGACGCTCATGCCCTTGCCGAGCAGGCCGGGGACCACGCGCATCTTGTTGCGCGCGAGTGCGTCCAGGGAGAGTTTCGCGGTGTGTTCGGCGGAGACCCAGATGAATTCGGGCACCTTGTTGTCGGCGACGAACGCTTCGGTCTGCTCCGGGTTGTCGGTGCGCACGGGGCCGGGGGCGAGCAGGGTGACGTGCACGCCTTTGCCGCGCAGTTCGCCGCGCAGCGATTCGGCGAAGCTGTTGGCGAACGCTTTGGACGCGGCGTAGGTGGTGTTGTTGGGGATGGGCATGTTGCCCGCCGCCGAGCCGGTGACGAGGATGCCGCCCGCGCCGCGCGCGATCATGCCGGGCAGTGCGGCCAGGCTCAGGTCGTGGACGGCGACGGCGTTGAGTTCCATCACCGCGCGTTCGAAGTCGGGGTCGAGGTCGGCGACGGCGCCGAAGGTCGCCACGCCCGCGTTGTTGCACAGGATCGCGATATCGCGGTCGGCCAGTTCCTGGGCGAGCGGTCGGCGCTGGTCGCGGTCGGACAGGTCGACCGCGCGCACCTCGGCGGTGATCCCGTGCCGCTCGGTGAGCCGCCGCGCCAGGTCGGCGAGCAGCTCACCGCGGCGCGCGACGAGGATCAGCGAATATCCGCGCGCCGCGAGTTCGGCGGCGAGGGCGGTTCCGATACCGGAGGACGCGCCGGTGACCACCGCGCGATTGTCCGAAGTGGGGGCAGGCAAACTCACGCTGCGAGGCTACGCGATGCCGCCGAGGCATCGGGCACGGCCGCGATCCGCTCGTCCTGTTCGCACGTCGGGAAGCACTCGTGCCGTGGTGGGCACCGCGTGGTTTCAGAGGCGTGCGGCAAGGCGGGTGCCCTGGTCGATGGCGCGTTTGGCGTCGAGTTCGGCGGCGAGGTCGGCGCCGCCGATGAGGTGCGGGTCCATGCCTGCGGCTCGTAGGGGTTGTTCGAGGTCACGGACCGATTCCTGGCCCGCGCAGACGATCACGTTGTCGACCGGGATCAGTTGTGGTCGTTCGTGTGCGGCGCCGAAGCTGATGTGCAGTCCGTGGTCGTCGATGCGCTCGTAGTTGACTCCGCCGAGTTGTTCGACGCCCTTGGCCTGGACGGCGGCACGATGCACCCAGCCCGTGGTCTTGCCGAGGTCCTTGCCGAACGGGGTCGACTTGCGTTGTAGCAGTACGACTTCGCGGGCCGCGGGGGCGGGGCGGGGGACCGCGAGTTGGCCGCGGACCTGCTCGTCGTCGGCGTCGATGCCCCATTCCTGTTTCCACTCGTCCGGCTTCAGCGTGGGATGGCCTTCCACGGTCAGGAATTCGCTGATGTCGTAACCGATTCCGCCCGCGCCGATGACCGCGACCCGCTTGCCGACGGGTCGGCCCTCGCGCACGAGTTCGGCGTAGGACAGCACCATCGGATGGTCGATGCCGGGGATGTCGGGTACGCGGGGTTTCACGCCGGTGGCGAGGACCACCTCGTCGTAGCCGCCCGCGATGAGTTCGTCCGCGCCGACTCGCGTGCCGAGTCGGACGGTGACGCCGGTGATCTCGAGCATGCGAGTGTAATAGCGCAGGGATTCGTCGAATTCCTCCTTGCCGGGGATGCGGCGCGCGATGTCGAACTGTCCGCCGATCTTGTCGTCGGCTTCGAAGAGGTCGACGCGGTGGCCGCGTTCGGCGAGGTTGACGGCGGCGGACAGCCCGGCGGGGCCTGCGCCGACAACCGCGATCCGTTTGGCGCGGCGGGTGGGGGACAGGATCAGTTCGGTTTCGTGCCCGGCGCGCGGATTCAGCAGGCAGGACACGGTTTTGCGGGCGAACGCGTGATCGAGGCAGGCCTGGTTGCAGGCGATGCAGGTGTTGATCTCGTCGACGCGGTCCATGGCGGCCTTGTTCACCCATTCCGGGTCGGCGAGCAGCGGCCTGGCCAGTGAGATCAATTGGGCGTCGCCGCGGGTCAGGATCTCCTCGGCGATCTCGGGCATGTTGATCCGATTGGAGGCGCACACCGGGATGCCGACCGCGCGGGTGATCTCGGCGGTGAATTCCACGAACGCCGCGCGCGGCACCGAGGTGACGATGGTCGGCACCCTGGCCTCGTGCCAGCCGATATCGGTGTTGAGGATGTGCACGCCCGCGGCTTCGAGTTCGCGTGCCAGCGTGCGGATTTCCTCGAAGGTCTGGCCGTTCTCCACGAGTTCGGCCATGGACAACCGGAAGACGATGATGAACTCGGGGCCGACCGCGGCTCGGACCCGCCGCACGATCTCCACCGCGAGGCGGCGGCGTTTGGCCGGTGTCCCACCCCAGTCGTCGGTGCGCTTGTTGGTGCGCGGCGCGAGGAACTGGTTGATGAAATAGCCTTCGCCGCCCATGATCTCGCAGCCGTCGTAGCCCGCGAGTTTCGCCAGCGCGGCACAGCGCGCATAGTCGTCGATGGTTCGCTCGACACCCTTCGCGGACAGCGACCTGGGTCGGAACGGGTTGATGGGCGCCTTGATGGCCGAGGCCGAAACACTGCCGGGCATATACGAATAGCGGCCCGCGTGCAGGATCTGGATGGCGATCTTCCCGCCTGCCTCGTGCACGGCCCTGGTGATGGCGCGATGTCGGTACGCCTCGGCCTTGGTGGTGAGTTTGGCGCCGAAGGGCAACAGCCAGCCGGTGCGGTTGGGCGCGTAGCCACCGGTGATGACGAGTCCTACACCGCCGCGGGCGCGTTCGGCGAAATAGGCCGCCAGTTTGTTGGTGTCCCAGGCGCGGTCTTCGAGGCCGGTGTGCATGGAACCCATCACCACGCGGTTGCGCAGGGTGGTGAAGCCGAGGTCGAGCGGTTCGAAAAGGCGGGGATAGGAACTCATCCGGGTTCTCCGTCACTCCGGGTGCGGTGCCGTCGCATCCGGTCGTAGTGTGTGCAGGATTTCCGTGCACCAGTCGACGAATCCGGATTCGACGCGGATGCCGCCGCGCAGGACCAGGTACTGGTGCAGTGCCGTGCCGGTGAGCTGATCCGGCACGGGGAAGTCGTTTTTCTCGATGAGGCGGAACACCTCGAGGCGTCGAGCGTGCTGGTCGCGGTGGTGGGCGACTTCGGTGAGCAGCGCGTCGAGGTCGCCGTGCACGGCGGCGCGGATCTTGACGCCGAGGTCGCTGCGCGGGATGTCGGACTCGGTGGGTTCGGCGATCCAGCGCGAGAGTTCGGCGCGGCCTTCGGCATTGACCGAGTAGACCTTCTTGTCGGGTTTGCCGTCCTGGGTCACGGTTTCGCGATCGAGCCAGCCCGCCTCGTCCATGCGTTTGAGGACGCGGTAGATCTGCTGGTGGGTGGCACTCCAGAAGTAGCCGATGGATTTGTCGAACCGGCGCGCCAGTTCGTAGCCCGAGCCCGCGCGTTCGCTCAGCGATACCAGTAGCGCGTGCTCGAGTGCCATGGCGACAGGTTATCCATAACACGCGGTACTATGCAACTAGGTGCATAGCGGCCCGCCGACCTCGTGTCGACCCGCGCGGCGTCGGCCCGTCGCCGGTTAGGCTGCGCCACATGACCGAGGTGAACGACGCCGAAGCGACCATCGGACAGGCCGCCGGGCGCCGCCAGATCGTGGCATGGGGACTGTGGGACTGGGGATCTTCCGCCTTCCAGGCCGTCGTCCTCACCTTCGTCTTCTCGGTCTATCTCACCGACAAGGTCGGCGAGGACCTGCCGGGCGGCGTCAGCGCGAGCGCCTGGCTCGGGTGGGCCATCGCCATCGCGGGCGTGCTCGTCGCGCTCACCGCACCGGTCGCGGGGCAGTACTTCGACGCCGCCGCGCGCCGTAAACGCGCGCTGGTGTTGCTCACCGGACTCACCGTCGCGTCCATGTGCGGGCTGTTCTTCGTGCGTGACGATTACCACTATCTGTGGCTCGGGCTGGTGCTGCTTGCCTTCGGGTCGGCGGTGTTCGAACTCGCGGGCGTGCCGTACAACGCGATGCTGCGGCAGGTCTCCACGCCCGAAACAGTCGGTCGGGTCTCCGGATTCGGTTGGGCCATGGGTTATTTCGGTGGCATCTTCCTGCTGCTCTTCTGCTACTTCGGATTCATCGCCGGTGACGGCGACGAGCGCGGACTGTTCGGTGTGCCCATCGAAGGCGGCTTGAACATCCGTCTGGTTGCCCTGCTCGCCGCGGTCTGGTTCGCCGCCTTCGCGCTGCCCGTCCTGTTCGCCGTGCCCGAAATACCACGTACCGACGCCGATCCCGGCGCGTCGAGCGCCGGATTCCTCGGCTCGTACCGGGTGCTGTGGCGCGATGTGCGGGAACTGTGGGCGGCCGATCGTCGCACGGTGGGATTCCTGGTGGCCAGCGCGGTCTTTCGCGACGGACTCGCGGGCGTGTTCACCTTCGGCGCGGTACTCGCCGTGCGGGTGTACGGCATCGCCGACGCCGACATCCTGCTGTTCGGCATCGCCGCGAACGTGGTGGCGGCGATCGGCGCGCTGGTCGCGGGCCGTTTCGACGACCGGGTCGGGCCGAAGGCGGTGATCGTGGTGTCACTGGCGTCGATGCTGTTCTGGGGTGTGGTGCTGCTGTTCGTGTCCGGACCCTTGATGTTCTGGATCATCGGCCTGCTGTTGACCGTGTCGGTGGGGCCCGCGCAGGCCAGCGCGCGGTCCTTCCTGGCCCGGCTCGCCCCGCCCGGCCGCGAAGGTCAGCTGTTCGGCCTCTACACCACCACCGGCCGCGCGGTGTCATTCCTCGCGCCCGCGCTGTTCGGATTCTTCGTGTGGGCCTTCGATTCCGACCGGGCGGGCTTGATCGGTCTGCTGCTGGTACTCGGCGCGGGCCTGGCGGTACTGCTGCCGGTGCGTGGACCGGGCGCGAAAACCTCAGGCTGACAGCGGATTGCGCCCGACCGGAGGGCGTGGTATCCGAGCGTGCCGCCGGGCGCGAGGTCTGTCGAGCGGCCCGAGTCGAGAAGGCCACGTTCGGCAGTCCGGTTCGTTCCGAGGATTTCAGCGCGCGCCTTCGATGGTGTCGCCGATTCGGCAGAGGACGCCTTTCACCAGGGCGTGCGACTCGTTCAGCGAGGTGCGGTAGCGCGAATGCCCGCCGACCGGGTAGATGCTGGTCTCGGCGACGGGGACGCCCTCGCGCAGCACTACGACGGGATCGCCGTTGCCGAATACACCGGACTCGACGACAAGGGATGCGGCGGTATCGCCGTTCTCCAGTTCGACTACTTCGGTGACTGTGCCACGCGGCATGCGAGGACCTCTCCGTGGGTGTTGACGTGTCGAGCCGCCTCGCGGGCGGCCCGATGGTGCGGATATCAGCGTTGCCGCGGGGTCCACGCCCCGATGCCGAGTGCGATCAGGCGCATCTGCATGACCGTGCGGTCGATGATCGAAATGGTTTCGCGGGGCGCGGCGGCGACGTAGGCGGCGATGCCGTCGGCGACGGTGGAGACCAGCAGGTCGGCGGCGATTTCCAGATCGCGCGGACTCCAGGCGTCGAGGGCGCGCAGGCGCGACAGGTCGGCGACGAGTTCGCGCACGATCAGCTGTGTCTCCAGCGCGATGGCGCCGCGCAGCGCCGTCGAGCCGCCGTGGCGTTCGCGGATGAGGAAGCCGAACAGTTCGCGCCGCTCCGCGACCTGGCCGAAGACGAACCGCACGGTTTCGGCGAGGCCCGCGTCGGAATTGCGACGTACCTCACGCAGGGCGAGGCGCAGCGCGGTGACGCCGTCGTCGACGAGGGTGGCGCCGAGGTCTTCCAGCGAGGCGAAATGCCGATAGAAGGCGGTGGGCACGATACCGGCCGAGCGGGCGATCTCACGCAGGCTGAGCGCGGCGAAGCCGCGGTCGGCCGCGAGCGCGAGCGTGCCGTCGAGGAGAGCCTGTCGGGTCCGCTCCTTGCGCTCGTTTCGCGTCTGTGCCTGCTCGGTCATCACGGTGAGCATACATTCGTTCACCATTCGCCTTCTCCGTGGATGTTAGTCGGGTCACACGGTATGTCGGTTGACACCGGGCACCGTTCATAGGTCACACTGGTTGAGTGTACAGGCGTGCACTGAAATGTTCGCGCCGCCGCCCGACAAGAGGCACGGAGAACCTGATGGTGGATCTCATCGACCTGGTGCAGACCCTGACCACGCCGCATCCGCTGGACCGCTACCTCGAGCTGGTCAGCCCCACCTTGACCGCGCGGCGGATGCGCGCTGAGATCGTTCACGTCGGCCGCTCGACCCCCGGCTCGGTCACCCTCACGCTGCGCCCGACCAGGCACTGGCGCGGGCACGCCGCGGGACAGTACGTCCGTATCGGCGTCGTCATCGACGGCGTGCGCCACACCAGGTGCTATTCGCCGGTCAACCCGGAGAACGGCCGTGCGCGGCGGATCGAGTTGACGGTCAAGGCGCACAGCGGCGGACTCGTCTCGCAGTACCTGCACCGCCACGCGACCGCGGGCATGGTGGTCGACCTGGCGCCCGCCGACGGCGTCTTCCGGCTACCGGAACCGCGACCCGAGCGCATCGTGTTGATCAGCGCGGGCAGCGGCATCACGCCCGTGCTGTCGATGATGCGCACCCTCGCCGCCGAAGGGTATCCGGGCGACCTGGTGTTCCTGCACTACGCGAAATCGCCTGTGCTGGTGCCGCATCGCGCGGAATTGGATGCCATCGCGCGGACCCGCCCCGGGTTCCGCGTGGAACTGCGCTACCCCGGTCGCCGCGCGGTCGACGCCACCGCGGCGCCGGGCGCCTGCACCGAGATCAGCGGCGGCGGGCACTTCGACCGCGAAGAACTCGAGCGCGTCGCCCCGCGCTTCGCCGACGCGCAGACCTACGTCTGCGGACCTGCCCCGCTGATGGCGGCGGTGCGCGCGATCTTCGAGGCCGACGGTCTGTCGGATCGCCTGCACGCCGAGGAGTTCACCGTCGCGCTCGCACCGACTACCGCCGAGGACGCGCACGGCACCGTGCGCTTCACCGAAAGCGGTGTCAGCGCGGACAATTCCGGGGCGAGTCTGCTCGACCAGGCCGAATCCGCCGGGCTGACCCCCGAACACGGCTGCCGCATGGGGATCTGCTTCTCCTGCACCGCGGTTCGCCGCAGCGGGTGCACCCGCGACCTGCGCACCGGGGAGACCGACAGCGATCCCGACCAGCCCATCCAGCTGTGCGTGAACGCACCCGTGGGCGACGTCGACATCGCCATCTAGCCGCAATCCGAAACGACCCAACGACACAGGGGAGTGAAACCGATGACCATACTCACCGAAACCGCGGACGGCCCGCTGGTCCTGAGCCCGGACCAGGTCGAAGCGCTCGGCAAGGCTCTGGACGAATTGCGCGACCGCGTCGTCGCCGATCTGGGCGAGCGCGACCGCGAATACATCTACTCGATCATCAAGGCGCAGCGCGGTTTCGAGATCGCGGGCCGCGGCCTGATGTACCTGGGGTTCCTGCCGCCGGTCTGGCTGGCCGCGGTGGCCGCGCTGAGTGTGTCGAAGATCCTGGACAACATGGAGATCGGCCACAACGTCATGCACGGCCAGTACGACTGGATGCGCGAACCGGACCTGAATTCCCGTGAGTTCGAATGGGATACGGTCTGCCCGGCCGATCAGTGGCGGCATTCGCACAACTACATGCACCACACCTACACCAACATCCACGGCCGCGACCGCGACATCGGTTACGGCGTGCTGCGCATCGACGAGGCGCAGGAGTGGAATCCGGCGCGACTCGGCAATCCGGTGTTCGCCTTCGGGTTGATGATGCTGTTCGAGTGGGGCGTGATGCTGCATGACCTCGAAGTCGAGAACATCGTGCGCGGCAAGCGGTCATGGCCCGAGGTGAAGCGGTTGCTCGCGGGGCAGTGGCGCAAGGCGGGCAGGCAGGTGCTCAAGGACTACGTGGTGTTCCCGCTGCTGTCGGGTCCGCTGTTCCTGAGCACGCTGGCCGGGAACGCCACCGCGAACGTGGTGCGCAATATCTGGGCGTACTCGATCATCTTCTGCGGTCACTTCCCCTCTGGCGTACAGACGTTCACCGAGGAGGAGACCGCCGAGGAGACCCGAGGCGAATGGTATGTGCGCCAGATGCTCGGTTCGGCGAACATCACCGGCAGCAGGCTGTTCCACATCATGTCCGGCAACCTGTCGCACCAGATCGAACACCACCTGTTCCCCGACCTACCCGCCAACCGGTACCCGGAAATGGCGCCCGAGGTGCGAGAACTGTGCCGCGAGTACGGCCTGCCCTACAACACCGGCCCGCTCGGCAAACAGATCGGCTCGGTATGGGCGAAGATCGTCAAACTGGCCTTGCCCCCCGCACTGCATCGCTCCCGACTCGCCTCGTTCCTGCCCGCTGCGCTCAGGATGGACCCGGCCCCCGGTGTTATCGTGATGCGACAGCGGAAGGCGACCGAAGTGGGCGTGTAATGATCGGAAAATTCGAAAGCAACAAGGATTTGATTCAGGAATTAACGTCCTCCGGCGCCCGGCATGTCGGCAATATTGCGAATATCATCGCCGGAACCGTCGCCGAGGTCACCCGCGAGATCGGCGAGTGGATCACCGACGCCATAGAAATGAACGAGGCAGCGGCCGCGGCCCGCCAGGACGCCCAAGCGGACCGAGCGCCCGACCCCGATCACGTCGCCGCCCCCGAGGATGCGCCCGCCACCCCCGGCGCCACCCCCACCGCGCCCCCATACGTCGACGCCGAGGTAGTCGACACCGAAACCAACGAGCGCCCCTGACCCCGACGAGCAACAGTTCGGGCCCACCTCACACCCGAAGCCGCGCCAGCCGGTATCCCGACAAGCGTCTCCTTCCAAGCCCCACCCAGCCCCGACGGGTACACCCAAACCCGCAACATCCCGACCAACCCAGCCCCGTCGGGAGCGAGCCCGACGAGCGACTGAGGGGCCGCGAACCCGCGGCGACGAAGTCGACGCCAATAAACACAGCGCGCGGGCACACCATTGCGAAGAGCCGCTGTGAAAGTCCCCCACGTTCCAGCCCAGCCCGGGTCGGGTGGCACTCAGGCGAACCCGGGTCGGGTGGCACTCAGGCCAGCCCGGGTCGGGTGGCACTCAGGCCAGCCCGGGTCGGGTGGCACTCAGGCCAGCCCGGGTCGGGTGGCACTCAGGCCAGCCCGGGTCGGGTGGCACTCAGGCCAGCCCGGGTCGGGTGGCACTCAGGCGAACCCGGGTCGGGTGGCACTCAGGCCAGCCCGGGTCGGGTGGCACTCAGGCGAACCCGGGTCGGGTGGCACTCAGGCGAACCCGGGTCGGGTGGCACTCAGGCGAACCCGGGTCGGGTGGCACTCAGGCCAGCCCGGGTCGGGTGGCTCCCAGGCCAGCCCGGGTCGGGTGGCTCCCAGGCCAACCACCTAGACGCCACCCACCACCGGCAAAACCCCCAACTCACCAAACCGGCAGCCGCCTCCGATGCTCGATCACATCGGTGATCAGATCCTGATACCCATCAGCCAGTTCCGCCAGCCGAGTCCAATGCAGATGCGCCTCCCCCTCCAGCCCCGGCGGCCGCTCACTCATCGCCTTCGCCCCCAGAGCCCGTTGCGCCACAATCCATTTCGAAGCAAGCCGATCGATCACCGCCCCCAGCGTCTCGGTATGCAACGAAGCACCAGCACGATGCGCGATATTGGCCGCGACCCACCGATCGATACGCCCGACGAGTTCCCCCCGCCGCCGGTCGATGTCGTCGAGCAAGCGCGCACCGGCGGCGATCACCCCACTCGACGCACCCGGCGCGCGCGCGGCCAGCACAGCGCGATACCGACGTTCATGGCATTCGGCGAGCTCGCGGGCCACCTCGAGAATCGAATGCTCGGGGCGGTCGACGGATTCCCCGAAGGCGCGCAGCAGCGCCGAGCACGGCGGCAGCGCGCCGATGCCGATACGGCTGCCGAGGTATTCGGTAGTCATATCCGCTCCCTGTTGACGACCCGATCGTGGATGAGCCGGAGAAGATTCCGGCGGACCCGAAGCGCGGACGCCCCCCGCGGTCGGGTCCACCACGCACGGCGAAGGAACCGGGAAATCCGCGGCGATGCGTTGAAGTGGGCGCCCGAGAAACGGGACCACTTCAGGAAAGCGCGACCGTGGACGGGTCGCAACCATAAGGTGTAAGAAAAGCGACAGATTCCGGAAATCGTTATCCGCCGTTACGGATCGGTCACCCGAACGCGGCTTGACACCCCGATTCGCGCCCGCGCGGAGCGGAATTCGCGGCGCGCGCGGTGATCGATCCTCCCGCACACGTTCGGCAATCGCGCCGGGTGACCGCGCTGCGGGTGCGGTGTCCATGGACTAGCCTCGATATTCGTGCCTGCTTACGTGTCATCGCCGGAACTCGGGTTCGGCTTTCTCTTCGCGCTGGAAGACCCCGAGCGAATCGCCGAGGTGGTGCGAAATCTCATCGTGCGCAGGACCGTATCGGTGTTCCGGTTGGCGCGGCTGTCCGACGACGACGGCCCGCCCGAACGTTACGTGGTGAACTGGGCGTCGATCCCGCAGATCTCGGTCACCACCGAGGCGCCCGAGCTCGCCGAGTCGGAGGCGAACCGGGTCATGCTGGTCAACGCCTTCCTCGGCGAGGACGGCGAGGTGAGCTTGTATTCGGCGGGCGGCGCCGCGCCGGGCTGATCGGCGGTCGTGCTCGGCGCACGGCTGTGCACCGAGAAAGGTCGGGAGTCGAGCCGTCCGCATTTCCATGACACGACGAGGAATTCGCCGTGCGCGGACCACGAATTCGTTGGCGTGTCGGTATCGGATCGTGGTCGCGGCGTTCGCCCGTTACGGGACAATTTCGGTATCGCATAAACGGCTCGCCGCCGCATCGAAGCTCGAAAGGAGCGTCGATCATGGAAATGGAACTCGACAAGCCCGCCGCCCCCGTGAATCCGATCCGCGTCCGCGGAGACCTGGATCCTGGATTGTCCAGGTGGCTGTGGCTGGTGAAATGGTTGTTGGCCATCCCACATTACATCGTGCTGTTCTTCCTGCACATCGGATGGATCGTGGTCACGGTGATCGCGTTCTTCGCGATCTTGTTCACGGGCCGCTATCCGCGCGGGCTGTTCGACTATTCGGTCGGGGTGCTGCGGTGGGGTTGGCGGGTCGGCTTCTACGCGTGGTCGCCGCTGGGCACCGACAAGTACCCGCCGTTCCGACTCGGGGCCGATCCCGACTATCCCGCCGACCTCGAGGTCGACTACCCGGAGCGGCTGCATCGCGGACTCGTGCTGGTCAAGTCGTGGTTGTTGGCGATTCCGCACTACCTGGTGGTCATGGTGTTCGTCGGCGGCTACAACTACGTGTCGGAGGACTACGCGGTGTCGTGGCCGTCGCTGCTCGCGGTGCTCGCGCTCATCGCGGTGGTCGCGCTACTTTTCACCGGCGCTTATCCGAAGGGGCTGTTCGATTTCTCCGTCGGGGCGAATCGGTGGATGCTGCGGGTGTCGGCGTACGCCGGACTGCTGCGTGACGAATATCCGCCCTTCCGGCTCGACCAGGGACCTCGCGAGCCCTGAAATTCTCCCGCCGGACATCGGCTCGACCCGGACAGCGATCCGCCCGTTGAACAATTCAACGGGCGGATTCGTATATGCGACGGACGACGTCCTCGATTTCGGGCTCTTCGATGGACAGATCGCGCACGACGGCGCGGTCGGACACCGCCGCGAGTAGTCGCGCTGCGGTCGTCTGTTCGGCGTCGAATGCCAATCGCTGCCGCATGCCGTCGCCTTCGCTGGCCAGGAATTGCGCGGCGCACGGCAGATCGGTCAGATCGGGGGTCGGCTCGGCCAGATCCACCACGAGCACCCGCCGCGCGCCCACCGTCGCGCCGAGGCCGGGCAGGGAACCGTCGTAGACGAGGCGGCCGTGGTCGACGACGAGCACCCGATCGCAGAGCCGTTCGATATCGCCCATGTCGTGGGTGGTGAGCAGCAGGGTCGTGCCGCGGTCGACGCGTTCGGCGCGCAGGAATTCGCGCAGCCGCTGTTTGGAGAGCACGTCGAGTCCGATGGTCGGCTCGTCGAGGATCACCAGTTCCGGGGAGTGCAGCAGCGCGGCGGCGACCTCGGCGCGCATGCGCTGCCCGAGCGACAACTGCCGGACCGGGGTGTCCAGGGTCTCGGCCATCTCCAGTTGTTCGACCAGTTCGTAGGTGCGCTTTCGGGTGATGTCGGGCTCCAGGCGGTGGATCGCCGCCAGGATCGAGAACGATTCGCGCAACGGCAGGTCCCACCACAGTTGGGAGCGCTGCCCGAAGACGACGCCGATGCGGGAGGCGAGCCGACGCCGCTGGCGCACCGGTTCGAGTCCGCAGGTGCGCACCGTCCCCGAGGTCGGCACCAGGATGCCGGTGAGCATTTTGATCGTGGTCGATTTGCCCGCGCCGTTGGCGCCGATGTAGCCGACTGCTTCGCCGCGTTCGATTCGGAAGGTCATCCGGTCCACCGCGGTGATGACGTCGCGCTTGCGGCGCCATCGGCTCCCGGTGCCTCGGTAGAGCGTGAATTGTCGCGTCAGATCGTGGATGTCGATGATCGCGTCCGATAAGTCACTGGCCGCCACGCTTATCCGCCGCCTCCCTGATAGTGCCGAGTGCCCGTGCGCCACAGACAGAGTGCGAGTGCCCAGACCCACAGCGTGGCAACCGGGGTCAACCAGGCCAGCCAGGACGGCAACAGCGGTGGGCCGGGCAGCCCGAGCAGTGCGATGGTGGGCAGGTACGCGGTGAACGAGACCGGAATGGCCAGTCCGAACAGAATTTTCAGCGGCGTAGGGAAGACCGAGGCGGGCTGCATCGCGGCGAAGGAGCCGCCGTAGGTGAAGCTGTTGGTCAGTTCCGCGCCGTCGATCAGGAAGAACTGCAAGCCCGCTGCGGCGACGAACAGTCCGGTGAACAGTGCGATGCCGCCGATCAGGGTGATGGTGAGCAGCGCGAAGGTGGCCGGGCTCCACGCGATGTCGTTGCGGGCGAGGCCGATTCCGAGCACCGCGATGGCGACGGCGGCGCGGGCGAAGCGGCGCAGCGAGATGTCGCTGGTGATCAGTTGCAGCAGCAGCGGTTGCGGGCGCAGGTGGAAGGCGTCGAGGGTGCCCATGCGGATCATGTTCGGCAGGGTGTCGAGGTGGCCCGCCACCACCTGCGCGAGGGCGAAGGTGGTGTTGCTCAGCCCGAACAGCAGCAGGGCGCCCTCGAGGTCGAGACCACCGAGCACCTTCACCTTGTGGAAGATGACCCAGACTTCGGCGAATTCGACGAGACCGATCAGGAAGGCGCTGAAAACCTCACTGGCGAAGGATAATCGGTAGGCCCGCTGGGCGCGCATCCGCGAACGCAGCACCGCGACGTAGGGGGTGAGCCAGGTCCCCGCGGGTAGGGGTAGGTCAGCCACCCTGTACCTCCAGCCTGCGGCGCCCCGCCGCCAGCAGCATCCGGCCCGCTATGCCGATCAGCACGACCCATATCGCCTGTGTGGCAACGATCGTCAGCGCGTCGAGCCCGAGGACGCGACCGGAGAGAACATCGATCGGGGCCTGCAGGATCGAGGGAAACGGTGTGGCGTGCGCGAGGGCGCGCAGCCAGTCCGGGAACATATGCACCGGCACGAACAGCCCGGCCAGAAACGTGCCGCAAATCTGGTAAAGCACTCGGATGCCACGGGTTTCCACCACCCAGAACCCGATCAGGCCGACCGCGAATAACGACAGGAACGACAGCGCCACCGCGAGTAACAGCGCGAGCGCCCCGAGAAGATAGGGGCTCGCGGTGTTCGGTAGTTCCAGTCCGAAGGTGAGATAACCGAAGACGACACTCGGTATCCCGCGCGGGATCAGGGTGCAGGCGGCGCGGCCGAGATCGGCGGACAGATAACCGAGTTGGATGTCGATCGGGCGCAGGAAGTCGATGGCGATGTCGCCGTTCTTGACGCGGTCCACCAATTCCAGTGGCGGTCCCATGAACTGCGTCGCGCCGAGCAGCGCCTGCGACAGCCACACGTAGGCGCCGATGGAGCCTTCGTCGTAGCCGCCGAAGTCGCCCGCGGCGCGCACGGCGGCGAGCATGACGGCGGCGCGGACGAGGCCGAAGACGCAGTTGGTGAAGAGTCCGGCCAGCATGGCGGCCAGGTATTGGGTCTGGCGTCGGAAGCCCGCGATGGCGAGGCGGCGGTAGACGCGGGTGGTTCGCCATGCCCGTGCGGCCGCGTTCGGACGCCTCGCCTCTCCCCCACTGCCGTGCACAAGGAGTCAACTTTAGTGGCGCACCGAGTTCGGCGGGAGGATTCCGGTCGATTCGGTGAAAAGTGCCACGCGGACCACATCACAGTGTTAGAAACGCAATCACTTCACATTGGTCGATCCCGCCGTGCGAAGTGGGCAGCGTCGCATTCGCGCGACCGGAAGGATACCGATGACCGTGGTCGAGCCGAGCGTTTTCGAAGCACTCGAATCGAATGTTCGCGGCTACTGCCGATCCTGGCCGACCGTGTTCGACACCGCCACCGGCAGCGTGCTGCGCGACGAACACGGACGCGAATACCTGGATTTCTTCGCCGGTGCAGGTTCCTTGAACTACGGACACAACAATCCGGTGCTCAAACGCGCGCTGCTGGAATACCTCGCGGGCGACGGCATCACGCACGGACTCGATATGTCGACCGTGGCCAAACGCAGGCTGCTCGAGACCCTGCGCGATCTGGTCCTGCTCCCGCGCGGACTCGACTACAAGGTGCAATTCCCCGGCCCCACCGGAGCCAACGCGGTCGAAGCGGCCCTGAAACTCGCGCGCAAGGTGACCGGCAGGCAAATCGTGCTCAATTTCACCAACGCCTTCCACGGCATGTCGCTCGGCGCGCTGGCGGTCACCGGGAACGCCGCCAAGCGCGCCGGGGCAGGGGTGCCGCTGACGCACGTCGCGCCCATGCCCTACGACGGCTACCTAGGTGACGAGAGCGAACTGCGCTGGATGCGCCGCGCGCTCGACGACAGCTCCTCCGGCCTGGACAAACCCGCGGCGGTGATCGTCGAGACCGTCCAGGGCGAGGGCGGGGTCAATGTCGCGCGCGACCGGTGGCTGCGCGAACTCGCCGAAGTGTGCGCCACCCGAGGCATCCTGCTGATCGTCGACGACGTGCAGATGGGCTGCGGCCGGACCGGGCCGTTCTTCTCCTTCGAGACCGCGGGCATCACCCCCGACATCGTGACCCTGTCCAAGTCGATCAGTGGATACGGCCTCCCGATGGCGCTCGTGCTGCTGCGCCCCGACCTCGACCAGTGGGCGCCCGGCGAACACAACGGCACCTTCCGCGGCAACAACGCCGCCTTCGTCACCGCGCGGGTCGCCCTCGAGCACTACTGGTCCGACGGCGCGCTGCAGGCCGCGACCCTGGCCAAGGGGGAGCGGGTGCGCGCGGCGCTGGCCGACCTCGCGAGCGGCCACGCCGGACTCTCCACGCGCGGACGCGGACTCGTGCGCGGCCTCGTCTTCGAGGACGCCTCGCGCGCCGCCAAGGTCTGCCGCCTCGCCTTCGAGAACGGACTGCTGGTGGAAACCTCCGGCTCCGAGGACGAAGTCGTCAAACTCCTACCGCCGCTGACCATCACCGACGACGAACTCACCCGAGGACTCGCCGTGCTGAACTCCGCCGTCGCCGCCATCTGCCGCTGACGCCGAGCCGGCGGCTGTCCGTGCGGCGAACCTGCTCAGAGGGGCGGCGGATCGATCCCGAGCTCGCGGAGATCGTCGCAATAGCGGGATACGGCGGCCAGTTTGATCTGTTCGTAGCCGCGCACCACATCGGGCAGGTTCGCCGCGCGCACCGCGCGGTCGTATCCCTCGGCGTCGAGTTCCTCGGCGAGCGCGAGCACCATCCCGGTGTAGTGGGCGAGAAGCGCCCGTTCCACCCGGCGGACGTGGGTGTGGCCGAAGGGGTCGAAGGCGGTGCCGCGCAGCTTCTTGCCTTTCGCCAGGATGCGCAGCGCGATATGGCCGCGCGGGGTGATGCCGACCTTGTGGCGCAGGCCGAGCGCGCGCAGGAACGGCGGGTGCAGGCGGTAGGTGAGTCGTTCGCCGCCGGGCACCTGCTCGGCCACCTCGGCGAGGAAATCGGGGTCGACCAAGCGGCGGGCGACCTCGTATTCGTCCTTGTAGGCGGTGAACTTGTAGAGCCCCGAGGCCACCGCCGCGCTGAACTCGGTGCGGTCGGTGACGGCGCGTTCGGCGCGGTGCACCCGGTCGACGGTGTCGAGGTAGGCACGGGCCGTTCGCACCCCTTGGAAGCCGATCAGTTCGCGGGCGCGCACCTCGACCCTGCGGCGGGTTTCGCCGGTCGCGTCGAAGTCGGCGAACAGGTCGGCGGGCACGGGAATCTCGGTGTGCCCGCGGCCCGGCCGGGTGGTCGCCGCGGCGAATTCCTTCGGCCGCGCCACCGCGGCGCGACCCCACCGGAACGCGGCGATATTGGCGGCCACCGCGACGCCGTTGATCTCGATGGCCTCCTCGACCGCGGCGGCGGGCAGCCGCAGACCGCCGAGTTGCAGTGCGGCGCCGACGAGTAGGAAATTCGCGGCGGCCGTATTGCCGAACAGGGTGTCGGCGGCGGCGAGCGCGTCGAAGGAGCGCAGGGTGTGCGCGACGCCGTCGAGTCTGGCCAGCAGGTCGTCGGTGTCCGGGTAGGCGATGTCGCGGTCGTAGACCATGTCACCGGTCGGCGTCCGGCTGGTCGAGGCGACCGCGAGGGTGCGGTGCGCCGACCCGTAGCCGAGGTTGCGGTTGTCGGTGGCGACGAGCAGGTCGAAGGCGATCAGGCAGTCGGCCGAGCCCGGTGTCAGCCGGTGCGTCGGTTCCAGCGGTCCCGCCGCGAACCGCAGGTGGGAGACGACGGGGCCTGCCTTCTGGCTCAGCCCGGTCTGGTCGAGGCTCGCGACCTCGTACCCCGCGCGCAGCGCCGCCGTGGCGAGCACCTGATTCACCGTGACGATGCCGGTGCCGCCGATTCCGGCGAGGAACACGTTCTGCGTCCGCGCGGGCGCGGGCCGATCGGGTTCGGGCAGTACGGGCGGCGCGGGGGAGCGGGGCGCCGCGCGTCGGGTCGTCGCGCCCGATTCGGGCAGTTCGACGGTGACGAAGGACGGGCAGTCGCCGTCCAGGCAGCTGTAGTCGGTGTTGCACGAGGTCTGGTCGATGCGGGTCTTCGGCCCGAACTCGGTGTCGACGGGCTGCACCGACAGGCAGTTGCTCTTGACCCCGCAGTCGCCGCAGCCCTCGCAGACGGCCTCGTTGACGACCACCCTGGTGCGGCGGACCGGCAGGGTGCCGCGCTTGCGTCGGCGGCGCGCGTCGGCGGCGCAGTGCTGGTCGTAGATCAGCACGGTGACGCCGGGTATCTCGCGCAGCATGCGCTGGGCTTCGTCGAGTCGGTCGCGATGCCACAGCACGGTGCCCGCGGCCAGGTCGCGTTTGCGGTAGCGCGACGGGTCGTCGGCGCACACCACGATCCGCGCGACGCCCTCGACGGTGAGTTTGCGGGTGAGCGCGGGCACCGCGAGCGCGCCTTCGGCGTCCTGCGCGCCGGTCATCGCGACGACGTCGTTGTACAGGAGTTTGAAGGTGATGTTCACCCCGGCCGCGACGCACGCCTGCACCGCCAACTGCCCGGAGTGGAAATACGTTCCGTCGCCGATGTTCTGGAACAGGTGCGGTATCCGCGTGAACGGCGCCTGCCCGATCCACTGCGCGCCTTCCCCGCCCATCTGGGTGAGGCCGAGCACCGCGCTGTCGGTGCGCCCTGACATGGTGACCAGGGTGTGGCAGCCGATGCCGCCCCCCGCGAGCGAACCCTCCGGTACGGCGGTCGACCGGTTGTGCGGGCAGCCGCTGCAGAAGTAGGCGGTGCGCTTGGCCGACAGCGCGGCCAACGGCAGCGGCGGTGGCAGCGGACGTTTCGTCTCCAGCGCGTCGCCGAGCGCGCGGCGCAGCGGACCGACGACGCGCCCGGTGTCGAGTTCGCCTGCTTTCGGGAACAGCGGCCTGCCCTCGGCATCGGATTTGCCGAGGATCCGCGGCGGTGACGCGACACCGTAGAGGATGTCGCGGATCTGCGTCTCGATGAATGCCGTCTTGTCCTCGACGACGATCAGCCGTTCGAGTCCGGCGGCGAAATCCCTGATCCGGCGGGGCGTCAGGGGGAAGGGCATGCCGATGCGGAGCAGTCGAACGCCCGCCTGCCGCAGTGCGGCGTCGTCCGCGCCGAGGTCGAGCAGGGCTTGGCGGACGGCGTCGAAGGTGGTTCCCGCGGCGGCGATCCCGATGGTCGCGCCCGGCGGGTCGACCTCGACCACGTCGACTTCGTTGCGTTCGCCGTATGCCTGGACGAGGCGCCAGCGCGGGCCGTAGAGGTCGGCCTCGGCGATCACGCTGTCCACCGGCGCCGCCATCGGACGCTGACGGTACGTGAACGGTCTTCCCTCCCAGTCGATCTCGGGGACCACGATATCGATGTCGGATACCGAGGAGTCGACGGTCCACGCGCCGTCGGCCACATCGGCCACGATCTTCAGCGCGACGGGGCAGCCGCTGACCCGTGACAGCGCCACCCCGTGCAGACCCAGCGTGATGATCTCGCGGGCATTGCGGGGGAACAGCACCGGAATGTTCATCGCCGCCAGCGAACGCTCGCTCACCGCGGGGACCGTCGACGACTTCGAGGCGGGATCGTCACCGACGAGCAGCAGTACGCCGCCGCGCGGATGCACGCCGTAGATGGCGGCGTGGCGTAGCGCGTCGGTGGCGCGGTCGAGTCCTGGGCCCTTGCCGTACCAGACGCCGACCACGCCGTCGTGGGTCGCGGATTCGGCGGGCAGTTCGGCTTGGCTGCCCCACACCGAGGTCGCGGCCAGTTCCTCGTTGAGTCCGGGGACGAAGGCGATGTCGTGTTCGGAGAGCACCTCGGGCATCGCGGCCAGCATCCGGTCGACGCCGCCGAGTGGACTGCCCTGGTATCCGGAGACGAAGGTGCCGACGCGGTGTCCGGCGCGCAGATCGCGCACATGCTGTTCCACGAGTTGGCGCGCGATCGCCTGCACGCCGGTCAGAACGACGGGGCCGGAGCCGACGCGGTAGCGGTCGGCCAGGTCGTAGGGGGTTCGAATCAGTTCGCGATCGGCGAGCTCGGTCATGCGAAACCACCCATCCGCCTCGGGCCCGGTGGGGTCCTCGGCTAGTTGAGCACTATTTGTCATCCATCCTGTTACCGTGGCGCTATGTGTGCAACCTTGGCTGTTGATGTTGCGCACAATGCTCAATTCGTACCGGTTGGAATGGGCATGGTTGCGCAAGGTGTGCGGTCGATGTGAGCGCCGCCACGCGCGCGTGATTCAGCGCCGTACCCTGAAACCATGTCGGAGATGGCGGAACCTGATATCGCGCGGCTGTTCGCGCTGGTCGACGGGCGTCGGGTCGCCGTGCTCACCGGCGCCGGCCTGTCCACCGACAGCGGCATCCCCGACTATCGAGGCCCCGACTCGCCGCCGCGCACCCCGATGACCTATCAGCAGTTCGTCGGCGACCCGGTCTTCCGGCAGCGGTACTGGGCGCGCAACCACATCGGCTGGCGGCATATGGACGCCGCGCGACCCAATCCGGGACACCGCGCGCTGGCGCGGCTGGAACGCATGGGCGTCGTCACCGGACTCATCACCCAGAACGTCGACCTGTTGCACACCAAAGCAGGCCACCGCCGCGTCCTCGACCTGCACGGAAGTTACGCGCGGGTGCGTTGCCTGAACTGCGCCGCGCTGGTATCCCGCATGTCGCTGGCCGACCGGCTCGAGGCCGCCAATCCCGGATTCGGCACGCGCGTCGCGGTCACCGGCGTCGAGGTCGCTCCGGACGCCGACGCGATCGTCGACGACACCGCCGACTTCCGCATGGTCGACTGCGAATCCTGCGGGGGGCTGCTCAAACCCGACATCGTGTACTTCGGGGAGAACGTGCCGCGCGCACGGGTCGCCGAAGCCTTCGCGCTGGTCGACGCGGCCGATCTGTTGCTGGTCGCGGGGTCGTCGCTCACCGTGATGTCGGGTCTGCGCTTCGCCCGGCACTGCGCGAGGAACGGGAAGCCGGTCGCGATCGTGAATCGCGGTCGCACCCGGGCCGACGAGCTGGCCGCTCTGACCGTCGACGCGGGTTGTTCCGATACGCTCACCGCCCTCGCCGATCGCCTCGCGGCGCGAACGGTGTGCGCGCGGTCCTGAGAAATTGGTCACGGCTGGAATCGCTCGCGGCTCCGAGAACCTCGCGGCCCCGAGAAGCCGTCGGCCGCGAGAAGTCGTCGGCGACAACGAGATCCGCGCCTCACGAAGACGGTGACGTATCGGTGCGAAGCAGTTGTATTACCCACACTTAGCCTATTCCACACCTTTTCGCCCTGTTGCCCGGCCGTGCGCGCCGTCACACTCGGAGAACACCCCGACGCCGGGCACGGCGACACCTCGACCTCGGCGGCGGTGTGCACGCGAAGGGAGGTACCGCCGTGTACCAGTCGAATGCCCACGAACAGTGGGCGAACGAGCATCGGGACTGCGACAGTCAGCCATCGGTCATGGATTTCGCACGGGTCTCGTTCGTGCTGTCCGAACACGCGGGCCACGGTCCTGGCTGTGCGCAATATCTCGCCGCGCTCACGCGAGCGTCCTCCGTACTCGACTGACCTCGACGCCCGCCGTACCGCACGGCCGCCGCGCACCGTCGGCGCGCACGGTGACGCACTCGTGTCGCGCCGAAACCGCGCCGGTCGAGCTGGGAAAACCGGAGCGGTGTCGGGAGAACGGAAGCGCGATGGGGGTCGGCACGGGTACTCTCGCTGTGTCGAATCATGCCGCGACATCGAATTATTGGGTTTCCGTGAGGGGGAACAATGGACGCGCTGAAGCTCGACCCGGCGGCGATGACCGCCTACACCACGACGGCGGATACCGTGTCGCAACAGCTCGCCTCGGCCGCGGCGGTCGCGGCCGAAGCCGTGCACACCGAGCGGCTGGCCACCGATCTGGGGTTGGTCGGCGCCGAATTCGCGGCGCGATTCACCGCCGCCGTCGCCGAACACTCCCAGGCGCTGTCGACCGCGGGGCAACTCGTCGCGGCCTACGGGCAGGTGCTGCGTGATTACAGCGCCGCCGCCCAGGACGTCGACGCGGGCACCGCGGGCGCGCTTGGCAAGACAGGGGAGCAATTGTGAAAAGGCTTCGCAGGAGCGGCAACTCCCAGGACGCCACCTCCGCCCGATCCCTCGACCCCAATGTCGACCCGCCCATCGTGGCCGCGCTGCTCGAACCGATCCTGAGCCTGCGCGCCTCCCTCGGCACCGGCGTCGGCACACCCGACGAGACAGTCACCGCCGCGCTGTCGGCGGCCTCGAACCGCGCCGCCGACACCGAGGAACCGCATCGCCAGGGCCTCTACGCCCTCGAATCGACGTGGAGTTCCAACGCCGCCGACCTCGCCGTGCCCTCGCTGCGCACCACGCAGACCGAACTCGGCGAGATCTCCGACCGCGGACCGGCCTACCTCGAGGTGCTCTCCGACGCGCAGACCACATCCTCGCGCGGCGCGCAGAAGGTCGACGAGATCATCGCCGACTTCCGCCGCGACGCCCGCCGCATCCTCGGCGTGGCCACCGCGTCGCCGGACACCGACGCGGTGATCGAACGCGGCGCGCAAGCCCTGCGCGACGCCATCGACACCGTCGAGTCCACCCGCTCGGAGATGAACGACCACACCCGGCGCCTCGACGCGATGGGCCCGCTCACCGTGTCCTCGCCTGCCGCCCTCGACCCCGGCGGCACCGGCCGAACGAGCTACCCGAGCTCGACCGACGGACCCGTCCAGTACACGCCGGGCGCGAGCGTGCCCGTCGCCAACGGACAACAGCTCGATCCGGTGCTCGCCGCGCAATTCCAGTTGCAGCAGCAGTTGATCTCGGCGGGCGTGCAGGTCGGCACCGCGGCGATCACCGCGGGCGTCGACATCGGCACCCACCTCATCGACAAGTTCGTCGAGGTCGGCACCCACGCCATGGACACCGTCGCGGCCTCCGTGGACAAGGTCATCGACAAGGCGATCCCCGAACTCATCCACCCAGGCAGCACCACCGGCGACGGCAACACCAACGGCGCGGGCTCCAAACCCGGTGGCGGGCAGTTCGATTTCGGCGGCACCGGACAGTCCTCGCCCGGCGGCAGCCGCAACGGCCATTCGCCGTCCTCCTCCCAGAACGACCCGACCCCGGTCGACCCGAAACCGGCGCCGATGCCGCAGCCGCCCTTCAGCGGTGGCGCGAGCGTCCCGCCGTCCACCGGCGGCGGATCGGGCGGCAGCGGCGCTTCGGTGCCGCGCGCCGCCGTACCCGAACCCACGCAGCACGGCCCCGCCACCGGCGGTGTCGCGATGCCGCCGCAAGGGGGAGCGCAGGATCAGGAGCACAAACCGCGTGACGGCCAGCTCGGTGTGACGGTGCCCGCGGGCATCGACCTCGAGCCGGTCACCGTACCCGCGGCGGTCATCGGCGATTTCGGCGATGACTTCGTCTGATTCCGGACAACAAGGGCAGCAGAACCCGTTCGACACGGGCCTGCCCATGCTCCGCCAACCCGCGCGAAAACCGAAGCGCAAGCGGAGCTCCCCTCGTCGCGTCCAACCGCGCCCCGACGAGTTCACCGCCGACATCCCACGCCCGTCCCCCGCGGTCGTGGCGCCCCCACCGCTGCGCACCCCCCGCACCCCGAATCCGAACCAGCCGCCTCCACCACGCAAACGCGCACGCCCCGACACCGATCCCGATCGGCAGCCGAACGCAGGTCCACTCGCGGCGGGGGAGAAGACAACCCGACGTGCGGGGACCGAAGAGGTGAATCGGGGCGCGGCGTCAGCGAAGGCGACGCAGCGCGAGGTGGATCGGCGCGCCGCCGGGGAGCGTGCGGGCGGAGAGAGCGCTGCCCGGCGTGAGACGGATACGGAAGCCGCGAAGGCGGCGCGACGTGGGGTTGCGGAGGAGATCGAGCGGGAAGCTCGGCGCGATGCCGCCCAGGCATCACGTGCCGACGTGGTGGATATGCCTTTCAGCCTGCCCGAGTCGCCGTTGGGGGAGATCGCCCGAACTGATGGTGCGCCGGAATCGAAAACCTCTGCGGTGCAGCGGGATACGCCTACATCGCAATCGTTCGCAGAGCGATCGGACACCACTGCTCCCGTGCGTGCGTCGGGCGACGAGCGGGACACGCCGTTCATGATCGGCGAGCCGCCCGATCGGGACCTGCCGCCTACCGACGAGTCGGTCACGCCGATGCCTTCGACAAGGCCCGACGCCAGGATGCCGAGGTCCGGTCCGAGCGGTCCCGAATCGCGAACCCCTTCGGGCGACGATTCCCCATCGCGCCGGGTTACCGCTTCCAGCTCGGCCGTCGCGCCCGGCTCGGCCGTCGCGCCCGGCTCGGCCATTGCGCCCGGCCCGGCCGTCGCGCCTGACTCGGCTGCCCCACCCGGTTCGATGGCCGCGGGGGGCACGGCTATTTCGCGTGGTTCAGGTCTGGCACCAGGCTCAGCCGATATGCGTGGCTCGGATGTTGCGTCCGATTCGGTCGTCGCGCCGGGTTCAGCAACCCTGTCCAGCTCGGATACAGCTTCTGGCTCGGATGTCACGTCCGGTTCGGATATCGTGCCAGGCTCGGCTGCCCCACCCGGTTCGATGGCCGCCCGGGGCAGGGCTATTTCGCGTGGTTCGGGTCTGGCACCGGGTTCAGCGGATGCGCGTGGTTCGGATGTTGCGTCCAGTTCGGTTGTCCCGCGTGGTTCGGCCACCGTGTCCAGCTCGGATACTGCGTCCGGTTCGGATGTCGTGCCTGACTCGGCCGTCGTGTCAGGCTCGGCTGCCCCGCCTGGTTCGGTGGCCGCGCGTGGCAGGGCTATTTCGCGTGGTTCGGGTCTGGCACCGGGTTCAGCGGATGCGTGTGGTTCGGATGTTGCGTCCGATTCGGTTGTCCCGCGTGGTTCGGCCACCGTGTCCAGCTCGGATACTGCGTCTGGCTCGGATGTTGCGTCCGGTTCGGATGTCGTGCCTGAGTCGGCCGTCGTGTCAGGCTCGGCTGCCCCGCCTGGTTCGGTAGCCGCGTGGGGCAGGGCTACCTCGCGTGGTTCGGGCCGCGCACCAGGCTCTGCCGATACGCGTGGCTCGGATATCGCGCCCGGTTCGGCCACTGCGCCTGGCTCGGAGGTCGCGTATAGCTCGGTTGCCACGCCGGGCTCGGATATCGCGCCGGGCGCAGCGACCTCGCCAGGCTCAGTTGCCGCGTCTGGTTCGGCTACCGCATCCGAGCTGGCTACCGCACCTGGTTCGGATAATGCGCCTGGCTCGGATAATGCGTCTGGTTCGGCTGTCGCGTCTGGTTCGGTTGCTGCGCCGGGCTCGGATATCGCACGGGGCGTAGCGACCTCGCCTGGTTCGGTTGCCGCGTCTGGTTCGGTTGCTGAGTCGGGCTCAGCTGTCGCGTCTGGCTCGGATGTTGCGTCTGGCTTGGTTACCGGGCCTAGTTTTGCTGTCGCTCCTGACCCAGATATTGCACCTGGTTCAGTTACTGCGCCTGGCTCGGTGACGGCGCGCGGCTCGGTTGCCGCACCTGGCTCGGGTGTCGCATCCGGCTCGATTGCCGGGCCTGGCTCGGATAACGCGCCTGGCTCAGCGATTTCGCCAGGCTCCGTTGCCGTGTCCGGTTCGGTTGCTGCACCCGGTTCTGTTACCGGGCCCAGCTCGGTTGCCGGGCCCGGCTCGAAAAACGAACCTGACTCCGCCACTTCGCCCGGTTCGGCCGCTTGGCCTGACTCGGGGCTTCGGCACGGGACTGCTCGGCCTTCGCCGACGGCTGCGACTGCCGGATCGGGGTCGACGGCGGATGAGGCGGATACCGACGTGTTCGAATGGCCGAGTGGTGCTTTCATGCGGAGGGGTGACACGCAGGCTCGCACCGCCGCGATGGCGCGCTCCGATGGGACTTCTGCGGATTCCACCGAGCCCGCGACGAGTGGTGTCGATGACGACGAGCCGCCTACCGATGTCTTTCCCGCGATCGATGTCGAATCCTCCACCGGGTCGATACGACTGCCGTTCGATTCCGATTTCGACAGGTCCGTTCGTGAATCGTCCTTCCGCGCGGACGACCCGCCCGCCGATCGGGACATCGCCGCGATCGATGCGGACGACTGGTGGGACGACGAAGCCTACTTCGACGACGAGATGGTCGACGGCTCGTGGCGGGCGGTCGACGAAGTCGACGATGGGACGGGCTGGACCGATTCCACGGGCGCGCGGCACTACCGGGGGCGTTCCGTCGCAGCCGAATTCGAGCTGTCCACCGACGGTGCGGGCGGATGGGCGGCGGCGCGCGGCGGGGCCGACCGGAGCGCGACCTCGCCGGACGACGGTCAGTGGACGCCGGTACCCGCGTTGTGGTCCGACGCTTCCGAAGCGGACGCCGGGCAACGAGTGCCGGGAGGCGCCGGTGAACAGGGTGGATCGCACGACGGTGCGGCGTCGTCCACGGCGCCGACCACCACCGGATCACGGCAGTCGACAACCGGCGATATCGTTCTGCCGCCGTGGATCGATGCGAGCGAGTCGCTGTGTGATGCGCGGGACGAGACATCTCCCGAGGCCGAGGAATCCGAATTCGGGCGGGATGCCGCTCGCGAGCCGTCATCGCGGCGAACGGACCCGGCAGCGGCGCAGCCCGCCGATATCGGACCGACGGCTAGCAGCGAACTGTGGCCGTCGTGGATGCGGTCCAACGAGCTGCCCTCGGTGGGAACCGGGGCGGATGCGCCACCCGACGGGGAGAGCGAACCGTCCGATCAGGTCGCCATCGGCACCTCCGAACCGCCGAATGCCGTTCAGCCAGTACAGGATCGAGACGGTTCGGTATCCGAGCTCGACGGGACTTCCGACCGGCAGGTGATCGTCGGCGAGGTGTCGCCGCCGGGTACCGACGTTTTGCCTGTCGACCTGGACACGGTGTCGGGACCGGCAGTGCGGTCGCCGGATTCGGGTAATTCGGATTCGTCTCCGGCGTCTGCGCTCGATGCGATTTCCGACCGGCAGGTGACCGTCGGCGAGATGCCGACAGCAAGCACCGACACTCTGCCTGTCGACCTGGACACGGTGTCGGGGCCGGCAGTGCGGTCGCCGGATGCGGGCAGTTCGGATTCGTCTCCGGCGTCTGCGCTCGATGGGATTTCCGATCGACAGGTGACCGTTGGCGAGGTGTCGACTTCGAGTACTGACGTTTTGCCTGTCGACCTGGACACGGTGTCGGGGCCGGCAGTGCGGTCGCCGGATGCGGGCAGTTCGGATTCGCCTCTGCCATCCGCGCTCGATGTGGCTTCCGATCGACAGGTGACCGTCGATGGGGTGTCGACGCCGAGTGTCGACGCTTCTACCGATCCGGACAGGGTGTCGGGATCGGCAGTGCAGCCTCCGAATTCGGGTAGTTCGGATTCCTCTTCGGTGTCTGCGCTCGATGGGATTTCCGATCGACAGGTGACCGTCGGCGAGGTGCCGACAGCGAGCGCGGACGCTTTGCCTGTCGACCCGGACAGGGTATCGGGATCGGCAGTGCGGCCTTCGGATTCGGGTGATCCGGATTCGTCTCCGGTGTCCGCGCTCGAAGTAACTTCCGACCCTCAGGTGACCGTCGACGGGGCGCCGACAGCGAGCATCGATGTTTTGCCTGTCGACCCGGATACGGTGTCGGGACAGGTAGCGCGGCCTTCGGATTCGGGTAGTTCGGATTCGTCTTCGGTGTCCGCGCTCGATGCGACCGCCGACCCACAGACGACCGCCGCTGAGCCGAAGGCACTGCGCGTTGACGCTTCGCCTGTCGACCCGGACGCGGTGCGGGGATCTGCGTGGCCCGACGACGATTCAGCGATCCTGACCAGTGAACCAACCCATGAAGCGGTAGTGCTTGGTGGAGCAACACCGCCCGGTGAGGTGACATCGGCCGATGAAATGACCCCAGCTGACGGATTCACACTGTCGCGGTCCCCGGATCTCGATGGGGAGAAGCCATCGCTCGAGGTGCGGCGGATGTCAGAGCCTGCGCCCGAATTCGTCTCGCAGGCCGACTCGGACCTGGCTCCGGCGGACAAGATCTCCGCACGCGACATGGAGAACCTCGCCTCGGCAACGCCCGCCGTTGACCCGGAGGAGTCTGCCCCCGTACGAACCGCGACCGCGGCGATACCACCACCGGATGACTCGGATACGGAGACCGAGAACGCCTCCACTCCGTCTCGGGCGAGCGAGAACACGCCGCCGTCAGAAGACGGCCGTCAGGTCTCCGATCGGCACGCGCACGGCAGGGATCTTCATGATCGCGATCTGCCGTTCGAAGCGAGCGAGAGCGACGATGTGCCAGCGTCCGGCGCCGAGGAGGGAACCGAGCTTTCGTCTTCCGATGTCGCAGCGTCGCAGACAGATGCGTCGCCGCCTACGGATGCGCCGGCATTCTCGAACGATGTTGCATCGCTCGAGTCGGTAGCCCTGTCGAACGCCGATGAGGCATTGCCGCGGTCCGCGGCCGAGGTTCCGGTGTCGCGAACGGGTCTATCCGCGGCGATGCATGCTGGGGTCGAGGTGGAAGAAGCTGAACTGCCGAGGAGTGAGGCCGAATCGCCGTCACTCGTCGGGGAGCAAGTTCTGCCGGGTTCCGAGGACGTCGGGGAATCGGTGACATCGCGGGGCGAGGAGGATTCGTCGTCGCGACAGGTGTCGGAGGGGACATCGTCGCCGGACGACGGATCGCCGTCGCATGAGAGCGAACCCGGGCGTGGTGGTGACAGTTCATCGATATCCGACGACGAGTCCGTTCCGCTGTCCAACGTGAGTGTGGCGACGCCCTCCGACGCCGGCGGTGTGCCGTCGCGGGAAGTCGAGTCGCGCGATGACGATGAGCCGATAGGGACGGTCGAGGAGTCGGTGCGGGGGCGTGACGGAGGTGACCGGGTGGCGTTGGACGACGGTGATGAGCGGTGGCGTGACAAGGAGTCGCAGTGGGCCGGTGAGTCGCCGGAGGACGGTGAGTCGCGTCGGGCCGGTGAGTCTTCAGGCGATGGTGCGCCGCAATCGGACGACGGGACGCCGGATGATGGTGAGTCCCGGTGGGACGGTGCGGCAGGTGCGAGTGCGCCGGGGTCGAACGGTGAGTCGCGGTGGAACGGCGGGTCGGGTGACGGTGAATCTCGGTCGAGCGGTGAACCGTCGGACGACGTGGACTCGCGGTGGGACCATGGGCCGTCCAGTGACGGTGAGCCGTCGGGACGCGAACCGCTTTGGTCGCAAGAGGATTCGGAATCCCGGCACGAGCTGACCGACTTCGCGCCGTGGAGCGAGAACGGTCGACCGGCCGACACCGACGATTCGGAGCACGTCGAATACTCCTCGGCGAGTTCAGGATTCGATCACGACCAGCGGTCGGGGCGGGACCGGGACGAGATCTCGCCGTGGTGGTCCGACGACGGTTCGATTCCGCCGTCCACGGACTCGGACGCCTCCTTCTTCGACAAGCAGGCCGCGTGGGCGGCGAGTGACGCGCCAGCCGGGAGCGTGGATTCGGCCGATGACTCCGCCGACCGAGCGGAACCGAGGGTGGATCTTCCTCCGGTGCAACTGTTTCCGATGCTGGATCCGCCGCTGTCGGATGCGGCGGGGGAGAGCGAGCATTCGGGTCGCTGGGAGCAGTGGCTCGAGCAGTACCCTCGCGCGGAGCGGACCGTTCCGGAACCGGTGCAGGCGCAGGTGCGTCCGTTGCGGTCGACGCAGGTGGTCGAGGAGGACGAGGACGTTCCCGATGAGCCGGTGCGGGTGCCTTCGATCGTGGACCGGACGGGCGGCAATCCCGGTCTCGGTCTGCGTCGGCCGCGCAACGCGAGCGCCTCGGATTCGGGCGGCGGGCAGAATCGGATGGTCGGCGCGCTGGTGGGTGTCGGCATCGTGGTGGCGCTGGTCGCGGTGGTGATCATCGCGATGAGCGGTTCGGACAATCAGAAACGGCCGACGGCCGCGGTTCCGTCAAGGGTGGCGCCGTCTGTGCAGTCGCCGCCGTCGAAGTCGGGGGAGCCTGCCGTCATCGCGACTCCTGGATGTGAGCAGCGGCGCACGCCGGATATCGTGTCGGGCACCGATCCGGGCGGCACCACGGACGGTCCTTCGGCGATTCTCGCGTTCGAGCGCGCCTATTACGTGCAGCGTTCGGGGTTCGCGGCGCGGGCGGTGGTGGCGGAGGATTCCGCGGTTCCGCCCGCCGAGCAGATTCAGCGCGGCATCAATCAGATCCCGTTGGGCACCCTCTATTGCGTGGAGATCACGCGCACGGAGGCGGCGGCAGGCGAGCCACAGTGGCGGGTCAAGTTGACCCAGCAGATGCCGGGTTCGCAGGCGACCACCTTCACTCAGTTGATCACCACCGTGACCAGCGCCAATCGCACGCTGATCACGACCATCGCCGCCGGGTGAGGCTCGTCAGTCCCGCGCGATGTGGACTTTGGCCTCGTCGTAGCCGCCGCTGAGCTGTTCGCCGGGTCCGTAGACGAGGTGCACCACGCCGGTGGTGAAGGTCTGCGAGGAGAGCAGGCGCAGCGGGATGAGGGTGTCGTCGAACAGTCGTTCGCCTTTGCCGACGGCGATCGGATGCACCAGCAGGTGCAGTTCGTCGAGCACGCCCGCCGCGAGCAGTTGCCGCACGATCGACGGCGATCCGCTCATGGCGACATCGGTCGCGCCCGGTTCTTGTTTGAGCGCGACGGTGGCTTCGATCAGGTCGCCGCGCAGCTGTTCGGAGTTGCGCCAGGTGAATTCCAGTTCCCGGTGCGAGACCACGATCTTGCGCGCGTCGCCGAGCGCTTTGCCCATGGCGGCGTCCGGTCCGCCCGCGTTCTCGCGTTCGGGCCACGCGCCCGCGAAGCTGTCGTAGGTGACGCGGCCGAGCAGCAGGGTGTCGGCGGCGCCGAGTTGCGCGGTGACCGCCGCTCCCATTTCGTCGTTGAAGTACGGGAAGTGCCAGTCCTGCGGGTCTTGGATGACTCCGTCGACCGAGATGAACAGGCCCGCGGTGATCTTGCGCATCGGATTTCTCCTCGTGTCCGGTGTCCGCCGGTGCGGCGGTGGGTTCGGTGAAGTCGACGGGCCGGGCGCACGAGATTCATCGCGCGCGCAGGCCCGAGCAGACTATGACCTACCGCACACCGCACGCGCCGTCATTCGGAGACGGGTTCGCGGCTCGGTTTCGCCTTGGCGGTCCGGTCGAGGAACAGCCGCGTGACGGGTTCGACCACCCGGGCCGCGATCGGCCCGAGTACGGCCATCAGCAGCACGTAGGTGGTGGCCAGCGCGGCGAATTCACCGGGCAGCGCGCCCGCGGTGACGGCGAGACCGGCGATGACGATCGAGAATTCACCGCGCGCCACCAGCGCGGTGCCCGCTCTGGCCCGACCGAGCGGACTCGCGCCCGCGCGTTCGGCCGCCCACCATCCGGTGGCGATCTTGGTGGCCGTGGTGACCACCGCGAGCAGGACCGCCCACGCGAGGACGGGCGGGATGCTCTTCGGGTCGGTGCTCAGTCCGAACAGGACGAAGAACATGGCGGCGAACAGGTCGCGTAGCGGTTCGAGGATCTTGGTCGCGTTGTGCGCGGTGGAGTCGGAGATGGCGATGCCGAGCAGGAACGCGCCGACGGCGGCGGAGACCTGCACCGCGGAGGCGAGTCCGGCCACCAGCAGCGCGGCGCCGAGCAGTTTGAGCAGGAAGATCTCGCGGTCGTCGCTGGCGACCACGGCGGAGACGTAGCGTCCGTAGCGCAGCGCCACCACCAGGACGGCGGTCACGGCGACGAGTGCGATGGCCAGGGTGGTGAGTCCGGCGGCGAAGCTGACGCCCGCGACCACCGCGGTGAGCGTGGGCAGGTACGCGGCCATCGCGAGGTCCTCGAAGACCAGGATGGACAGGATGACCGGGGTTTCCCGGTTGCCGAGCCTGCCGAGGTCGTTGAGGACTTTCGCGACGATGCCCGAGGAGGAGATGTAGGTGACGCCAGCGAGCGCGATGGCGCCGGTGAATCCGAGACCGAGCATGAGCGCCACGATCACGCCCGGTGTGGCGTTCAGGGCGATGTCGAGCAGTCCGGCGGGCCAGGATCTTCGCATGCCGGTGACCAGTTCGGACGCGGTGTATTCGAGTCCGAGCAGCAGCAGGAGCAGCACCACGCCGATCTCGCTGGCGAGGTGGATGAATTCGTCCACCTCGTGCAGTTCGACGATGCCGCCCTTGCCGAAGACGAGTCCGCCGATCAGGTACAGCGGGATCGGGGAAAGTCCGATCTTGGCCGCGACGCGGCCGAGGACGCCGAGGCCGAAAAATACCCCGCCCAGTTGGATCAACGCCAGGGCGGTTCCGTCCACTGCCATGGGTTCAGCCGTCGCCGAGTAGTTCGGCGGCCGACTCGAGGCCCGCTCCGGTGCCGACGACCACGAGTAGGTCGCCCGCGGTGAACAGGAAGTCCGGTCCGGGGGAGGCGTGTACCTGTCCGGCGCGCATGACCGCGACGATGGAAACGCTGGTTCGGGTGCGCATTTCGGTGTCTCCCAGGGTTCGTCCGTCGTAGGGTGCGCCGGGCAGGATCGGCAGCGTCCTGGTGTTGACGCCTTCGATGTCCCGGTGTTCTTCGCGCAATTGCGCCACCAGCTGCGGTGCGCCGAGCAGGTTGGCCAGCGCTCTGGCCTCGTTCGCCGACAGCGGGATCGCCACGGTGGTATCGGGATCGGAGTCCTTGGTGAAGATCAGGTCGATCGTTCCGTCGCGGTGGTCTACCACCCCGATACGACGACGTTCCTGCTTCAACGAAAAGTCCTTGCGTACACCGATTCCGGGCAGCGGTGTCACCTCTACGTTCACCCCGACAGACTAACGCTTAACCCCGCATTACCATTACTTTACCTTACAATCTCCCCGGCGGCCGCGCGATTCGGCTCGCACCGCAGCCGCGTCGGTAGGGTGGGGACGCACCGACCAGAGGGGAAGCCGATGCTGGAAGTCGCGAATCTGACGCGCCGCTTCGGGGAGCACACGGCCGTGGACGATGTGTCGTTCACGGTGGCGCCCGGCGCGCTCACCGGATTCGTCGGCGGCAACGGCGCGGGCAAGACCACGACCATGCGCATGATCATGGGCGTGCTCGCGCTGCACGCCGGACAAGTGAATTGGCGCGAACGCCCGGTGACCGAGGCCGACCGGCGCGCCTTCGGCTACATGCCCGAGGAACGCGGGCTCTATCCCAAGCAGCCTGTCCTCGACCAGTTGGTCTACCTCGCGCGACTGCGCGGCCGCACCGCTGCGAGCGCCCGCGAACGCGCGCGGGAACTGCTCGCCCGCTTCGACCTCGCCGATCGCGGCAAGGACAAACTCGAATCCCTGTCGCTGGGCAATCAGCAGCGCGTGCAGATCGCCGCCGCCGTGATATCCGAACCGGTCCTGCTCGTGCTCGACGAACCGTTCTCCGGACTCGACCCCGGCGCCGTCGACGCCATGGCCGACCTGCTGCGCGACTACGCCGAGCGCGGCGTGCCCGTGCTGTTCTCCTCCCACCAGCTCGACCTGGTCGAACGGCTCTGCGACGACCTGGTGATCCTGTCCTCGGGCCGGGTCGTCGGCGCGGGTTCGGTGGCCCGGCTACGGGCGAGCGGGCGCACCCGATATCGGCTGGTACTCGGCGGCGACGCGGGCTGGCTCGCCGAACATGCCGGTGTCCGGGTGCTGGAGACGCGGGAGAACACCGCGCTGCTCGAACTCGTCGACACCGATCCCGACGCACTGCTGCGGGCCGCGCTGGACCGAGGATCGGTGCGCGAACTCGCCGAAGTGCGACAGTCCGTCGCCGATATCTACCGTGAGGTGACCGCGTGAGCGACACGGGGTCCGCGCCGCGCGGGGTGTGGCGCGTCGTCGCCGAGCGTGAGGTCGCGGTGAAACTGCGCGACCGCAACTTCCTGATCTCCACCCTGGTCACGATCATCGCGATCGTCGCATCCCTGCTGCTCAGCGGATTGCTCACCGGTCGCGCGGAGACCGTCACCCTCGCGACGGCGGGCGCCGATGCCGACCAGGTCGTCGCCGTCGCGAACCGACTCGCGGAAGCCGCCGACGAGAAGGTCACCTTCACCGCGCGCGCCGCCGCCGACACCGCGGAAGTCCAGCGGTGGGTGCGCGAGGAGAAGGTCGATGTCGGACTGGTGTCCGCACCGTCGGGCTGGCGGCTGATCGGCAAGGATTCCGAGAACACCCACGCCGAAACCTATCTCGGCGCCGCCGCCGGGCAGGTCACGATCGAGCGCAACGCGGCAGCCGCCGGAGTCTCGCTCGAACAGCTGGGTCGCGGCGGCGGCGTGACCTACGACGTGCTCGAGCACAACTCGGTCGACGCGGGCCTCGCGCGGGTGGTGGCGTTCGTGTTCGCGCTGCTGTTCTACCTGTCCTCGATCCTGTTCGGGTTGTCCATCGCGCAGAGCGTGGTCGAGGAGAAGCAGAACCGGATCGTGGAGATCCTGGCCAGTGCGATTCCGTTGCGGCAGTTGCTGATCGGCAAGATCGCGGGCAATACGGCGATGGCGTTGGCGCAGTTGGTGCTGTTCGTCGGCGCGGGCCTGCTCGGATTGGCCGCCACCGGGCGTGGCGATCAGGTCGCCAGGATCGGCGGCGCCGGTGGGTGGTTCATCGTGTTCTTCGTCGTCGGCTTTCTCGCGCTGGCCGCTCTGTGGGCGGTGGCCGGATCGCTGGCCACCCGCAGCGAGGATCTGCAGGCCACCACCACACCGCTGTCGATCATCGTCATGCTCGTGCTGTTCGCGGGCATCTTCCTGACCGGAACCGGGCGGGTGGTGGCCTCCTACGTGCCCGTCGTCTCCATCGTGGCGATGCCAAGCAGGCTCGCCGAAGGCAGCGCCGCGTGGTGGGAACCGCTGGTCGCGCTCGCGTTGATGGCGGCGGCCGCCTACGGGATCGTGCTGGTCGGGGAGAAGATCTACCGCCGCTCGCTCATGCAGACCGGCGGCAGATTGACGATAAGGCAGGCTCTGGCCGTACAGGACTGATCGCGTGTCACGACGCGAACGCAGGTCGAATTCGTCGGGAGCATTCGCGTGCGGATGCAGCCGCTTCCCAATGAAGCCGACCGATCGGTTTCCGATGTTGGTTCGGCGGATTTGTACTCTTCTGCGCCGCAACGAATTCGGTTGCGTCTACGATTCGTTCCTCGTGCTGGGGAATACGAGTGTGGATGCGACGAACACCGACGCCGATGCGGCGTCGTTCACCGTCGTTGACGTGGAAACGACCGGGCTGCGGGCCACCGAACACCGGGTGTTGTCGGTCGCGGCATTGACCCTCGATGCCGCCGGGCGGGTGGTCGGCGAATTCCACACCCTGCTCGATCCGGGATGCGATCCGGGTCCGGTGCACATTCACGGCTTGACCCGTGAGGTGCTGCGGGGCGCTCCCGTCTTCGACCAGGTGCGCGACCAGCTGTCCGAACTGCTCGCCGATCGAATCATGGTCGCGCACAACGCCGAATTCGACTACGGATTCCTCGCCCGCGAGTTCGACCTGTCCGGCGGAGCGCTCCCTGTCCGCAGACGTCTGTGCACCCTCGCTCTCGCGCGCCGCGTCTCCCCGCCCACGCCCGACTGCAAACTCGGCACTCTCGCAACGTATTACGGCGTGCCGCAAGCCCGCGCCCACGACGCACTCGACGACGCCCGCGTCCTGGTCGGCGTATTAGGCGGGCTAACAGCGGATGCGGCGCGACTCGGCATCACACTGCCGACACTGCGGTGCGCGCCGGACGAGCGCCCCCGAAACCGGTGGCCCGTCGAACGCCGCGGCCCGAAATCGCCCTGCCGCTACGACTATCCGGGGCGGTACGAGCCGGGCGGGCGACTCACGCAGGGCATGAAGGTCGCCTTCACCGGCGAGACCGTCGCCGAACGAGAAGACCTCGTGGCCCGCGCCGAATCCGCTGGCCTCGACGTCACCGGCGCCGTCAGCGGCTTGACCAGCGTCCTCGTCTGCAACCAACCCGACAGCGCGAGCACCAAATGGCAGCGAGCCCGCGATCACGGAACTCCGGTCGTCACCGAGACGACCTTCCTCACCCTGTTGGCCGACATACAGCCCGGTCGTCCCAAGACCGACCAGCGCCGCAGAGCCGCACGCCCGTCCCGGACCCGATCCACCGGCCCCGCCGAAGGTCCGTTAGTGGGCCGCCGGGTACTGGTACTCGGCGGCTCCCACCCGGACGCCGCGTCCGCGCGAGCGCGAATCGCCGAACTCGGCGGCGCGGTAGCCGTGAACATGTCGGCGAGTGTCACCGATGTACTTGCCCTCGACGGCGCCGATTCCGACCGGCGACTCGCGATAGCGGTCGAACTCGGACTGCCCGTGCACGGTATGGAACTGCTGGGCTCGGTCGCGGACGTCGCGCAGGTAGTAGATGTCGTGCCTGTGGTGGATGTCGCGCCTCCGGTGGGCCTCACGCCTGTGGTGGACCTCGCGCCTGTGGTGAGTGAATCCGCGGCGGCGTCGGTACTGGTGCGAGGGCAGGTGATCGATTTACCGGTCGCCGAACACGGCGGGGTGTGGACCGTGCGCGCATCCTGGCGCCAGGACTGTGTGCGGACGGCGGATGTGATTGCCTTCCTCCTCGACGGCGACGAAAAGGTCACGGGCGACGCGGACTTCGTCTTCTACAACCAGCCGGAGACAGCGGGAGCGGGTTTATCGGTCGAGGGTCCCAGCGAGCAGTCGGTGGCACTGTCTCTGGATCGGCTGCCCGAACACTGCCGACGGGTCGTCATCGCCGCCGCGCTCGACGGCGACGACACGACATTCGGTGAGGTCGGCGCGATCGAGATCGAGATCGCGCCGGGCGGTGCCTGCGCCCCGGTGATCCGGGCGACGCTGGACGCGGCGACGGACGAACGCACGCTGCTGTTGACCGAGATCTACCTGCGCGGCGATGCCTGGCGCGTGCGCGCGGTCGGCCAGGGCTATCCGACCGGGTTGGCGGAGTTGGCGCGCGGATACGGGGTCGACGTGGCGGGCTGACCCGCTGTGAGTCGTAGCCGCGAATTCGCTGAACGGTGGGCGACACTGGGTTCGTGGCGGACTCGGATACGGGTGGGGAGGCGGCGAAAGGCTCGGATTCGGGCGGCGGTGGGCGGGTGGGGCTGATGCCCGTGTGGTTGCCGCGAGCCATGATCCTGGCCTTCGCGCTGTTGGGGGTATACCAGCTCGGCAGCTGGGCGGTGCACCGGCTGCTCGGGTTGTTCGTGGTGGTGCTTGTGGCGTTCTTCGTCTCGCTGGCCATGGAACCGGCGGTCGACAGTCTCGCGGCGCGCGGCATGCCCCGCGGCCTCGCCACGGCGGGCGTGTTCATCGTGCTGTTCGGCTGTCTGATCGGATTCAGCGCCGCCCTCGGGACGCTGCTGGTGGAGACCGTCGACAATGTGGTGGGGGAGACGCCGCGGCTGACCGAGGAGTCGGTGGACTGGATCAACCGCACCTTCGGCCAGGACTTCACGGTGACCCAGCTGCGGGACCGGCTGTTGAAGGATTCCGATGTGATCAGCGGCTACGCCGAGCGGGCGGCCGATCATGCGTGGGGTCTGTCGAACACGATCCTCGGCGGCCTGTTCCGTTTCCTGCTGATCGCCTTGTTCAGCATCTATTTCACGGCGTACGGCCCGCGGATGCGCCGCTCGATCTGCGCACTGCTGCCGCCGCGCAGCCACGACGCCGTGTTGAGCGCATGGGATCTCGCGGTCGAGAAGACCGGCGGCTATCTCTACAGTCGCGCGGTGCTCGCGGTGATCTCCGCCATCGCCCACGGCGTGTTCCTCGCGATCCTCGACATCCCGGACGCGCTGGCGCTCGGGGTGTGGTTCGGCGTGATCGCCTCGTTCGTGCCGACCGTCGGTACCTATGTGGCGGGCGTCCTACCGATCCTGGTGGCGCTCACCGTGCAGCCGATCGACGCGGTGTGGATTCTGCTGTTCGTGGTGATCTACCAGGTGTTCCAGGACTACATCCTGCAACCGCGACTCACCGCGCGCACCGTCGACGTGAATCCGGCGGTCGCCCTGCTCGCCGTCCTCGGCGGGGGCGCGCTGCTCGGCGCGATCGGCGCGCTGCTCGCGATTCCGGTCACGGCCACCGTGCAAGCCTTCTCGAGCCTGTATCTGCGTCGCTACGAAGTCCCCGAGGATCCGCGCATCGATCGCACCACACTCGGTCGGCCCGAGAAGGACTGAGCGAGTCAGTTGGTCGTTACGCCGGTCGCGATCCGTACCACGACCTGGTCCTCGGTGACCTCGGTGACGGTCACGTTCATCCCGTCGGCGGGCTGGGTCTCTCCGACGGGAACGCTCACCTGCTTGCCCGCCACCTCGAGGGTGACGATATTGCCGTTCACCGCCACCAGTTTCGCCTCGATGCCGAGCACGCCTGCCTTGGCGTCGACTCCGCGCTGGAAGGTGATGGTGCACCCGTCGATATGGCAGTCGGCTTTGCTGCCCGGCCCATCGACCGTGCAGGCCGCGCCGCCGAACAGCGCCGACAGGGCGAACAGGGACAGGGCGATCGAACGGAGCACGCGCACGTGACAAGTGTAGGGCTCGGGAACCGAACCACGGCAGGGTATTACAGGCCGACCGATCGGTCGTCGGCGCCGCGGCGTCGGTCCCACCACTCGGCGAGCGACCTGCGGTGATGCGGGCGCGCGCGGGTCGCCCAGCGCGGATTTTCCTCGTCGCGACGGTAGGTCGCGACCTGCCCGGCGACCGAGAACCGCAGGTTGGTTGCCTCGCCGAGCACCTCGCCGTCGGCCGCCACGGCCTCCGGTTCGTCCAGTTGCACGATCAATTCGTGGACCTGCTGCTCGCTGTAGACCTTGCTGCGCCCGAAGGCCGCGAGCAGCAGCGCCGCCACCGCCCTGGTCCGGGAGAATTTCAGGTCGGCCCGCAGCCAGCGCACATCCAGCAGGCCGTCGTCGATGCGGGAGCGGAACGCGGGCACCGCGCCGTGCGGGTGGTAGACCCCGTTGCCGACGAAGACGAACCATACGTCGTGCCACTGCTGGTTGAGGCGCACCCGGATCGGTTCGGAGCGGCGCAGGGTGACCACGAGCGCCGCCGCGAACGCGGGCCACTTGCCCCAGCGGTCCTGCCACTTCTCCCGCCGCCGCACCAGGTCCGGATACGCGCCGAGGCTGGCGGTATTGATCCAGTGGTAGGTGCGCGCGCCGTCCGCGCCGCTCAGCTCGAGACCGGCGATGTCGACGCCGACCGCTTCGCCCGCGCCGGTGGCGTCGACCACCTCGAGCAGGTCGTAGACGCCGAGGTCGCGGGCGAAATGGTTGAGCGTGCCGGTGGGGATGACCACCAACGGCAGGTTGTTGCGCAGAGCGACGGCGGCCGCGGCGGCGATGGTGCCGTCACCGCCCGCCGCGCCGACGGCCGCCGGTGCGTCGGTGCGTTCGGCGATGGCCTGTTCCAACTGGTCCACGCAGTCGCGGCCCGGTTCGGTGACCAACACGGTCGCGGCGGGCAGCGCGGCGGCGACATCTTCGGTCGGGTCGTAGCCCGGCGCGCCGGAAACCGGATTCACCAGCAGCACAAGCCCTTTGCCCTCCGCCAACATCGGGACCTCGCGCACGATCCTTGCCTTCGCCTCATCGGATTCGCGCACCGGCCACCAGCGCCGGGTCGCCATCGCGACGGCGCCGCCCACCGTCGCGCCGACCGCAACGTCGGAGGCCCAGTGCACCCCGGTGTGCACGCGCGAATAGGCGACGGTCGCGGCCAGCGGCGCCAGGACGAGTCCGGTGCGCGGTGTCTCGAGCGCGACCGCCGTCGCGAAGGCCACCGCGGCCGCGCTGTGCCCGGACGGGAACGACGAGGACGTTGGCTGGTTCACCAGCCGCCGGTACACCGGAAGCAGTTCCGCGGCCGGTCGGCGCCGCGCCACCAGCGATTTGAGGATCACGTTGACCACGAAACTCGCCCCGCCGAGCGCGACCATGCCGCGCAGCGCGGCGCGACGGGTCGATCCGGGTCGGGTGGCCAGCGCCGCCGCGATGCCGGTCCACAACAGTCCGTAGTCGGCCGTGTGGGTCAGGCGAAGGATTACCGCGTCGGCGGCGGTGGCAGGTAGCTCTGCCACCGCACCGCTGATCGCCCTGTCGATATGACCCACTCGGCGGAAGTTCCGACCCAACCACACGCTCACTCGATCGACATTACCCACCGCGAGCCGGGCCATTCCCCCGTCGCGCGAAGTCGTCGCTCCCGTGTCACCACCATTGGGTCAGCGCGCCCAACCGTTTGCCGAATTCGGGCGCCAGTGACCGCGCGTAGCTGGCGGTGAGGTGATGTTCGTCGCGGTAGATGAGGATATTGCCCTCGACAACGCGGCAGCGGTCGGGTCGGCAGATGGCGTCGGACATGTCGAACGGGAAGACGTTCGGGTACGCGGAGGCGGGTTCGACGGCCGGATCGATCGGGTCGAGCGCGGCATCGCGCGGCATGCCGCAGGTGAAGGCCGTCCCGCGATGGGCAAGACAGTCCGCGGCCCGGTAGAGCACGCCGTCGCGGCGCAGCCGAGGGGTGTCGCGGATGGCGAGTACCCGCAGGCCGCGATCCGACAGCGCCGACCACACGTCGAGGAATTCGGGCGGCACCTCGTCGCCGTCGGCGTGCATGCGATAGCGGGTCGCGGTGGTGAACACCCAGTCCGGCCTGGTCTCGGCGAGCCGGTCGAGCACCTCCTCGGTCCACTCGCGGCATTCCGGGAACGGGAACTCGGCGTAGGAGGGTTGGTCCGACAGCGTCATCGGACAGCCCTCCTTCAGGTAGGTGACCACGCGGAATCCGTGTTCGCGGGCGAGCAGTTCGAAGGCGGGCAGCCAGTGTTCGGAATGCGAACCGCCGACCACCGCGACGGCGCGTTGGGCCTCGGCGTCGCCGTAGGTGCAGACCCTGACCTCGCGATTGGGCGTGATGCACCCGTCGTAGGTGGGCGCGGGCGCGTCGGCGGCCGCTTCGAAGACGGTGGGGCGCATGGTGGCCTGCACCTGCGCGATGCCCTCGTCGAGCAGCGTCGCCGCACCCGGATACCGCGCGGCGTCCAATTCCCGCGGCGGATGCGGCGGATTTGCCCGCAACAGCATCTGCCAGCCGAAGGCGGCCACGAATACGGCGGCGCCGACTCCGACGACGGCCACGCCGACCGCGCGCCGATACCGCGCCGATCCGAGGTCGGCGACCTCGCGGCGCAACCGCAGCGGCGCTTCCACCAGTTGCCTGGTGAGCACGGCCAGCACCAGCGAACAGCCGATGATCAGCACGCCACCGCTGAGTCCAGGGGCGATCTTGCCGTTCTGGGCCAGATAGAAGATGAGCAGAGGCCAATGCCACAGATACAGCGCGTAGGCCAGGCTGCCGAGTTCGGTGCACACGCGGCTCGCGAGCAGCCGGTTCGGCCACGGCAACCTGCCCGCGCCCGCTCCCGCGAGGATCACCGCGAGCGCCGCCGACACCGGGAACAGCGCGGCCGGACCGGGGAACAGATTCGCGCCGTCGATCAGCAATCCGCAGGACAGCACCGCGGCCGACCCGAAGGCGCCGAGGGCCCACCGGATCGGCGTCGGTAGTCGAAGCCCTCCGATGATCACCGCGAGCGCCGCGCCCGCCAGCAACTCCCAGGCGCGCGCCGCGCTGTCGTAGTAGTTCCACGCCTGGTGCCGATCGGACCCGGCTGCCGCGTACCAGAACGACAGGCCGCCGAGCGCCGCGATCGCCAACAGCAGACTCGCGCGTCGCGGGAACGGCCGCAGCCTGCGGGTCAGTACCGCCCACAGCGCGACGAGCAGCAGTATCGCCACGTAGAACTGGCCCTGAATGGCCATCGACCAGAGGTGTTGCAGCGGACTCACCGACGGATCGGGGGCGGCGTAGCTGAGTTCGGCGTCGGCCAGGTACCAGTTCTGGTAGTAGAGCGCGGAGGCGAGGGTCTGCGCGGAGATGTCGCCCCACTGGGTGTAGGGGCGGGTGAACGCGGTGATCACGAGTACGGCGGCCAGCACGACGAACAGCGTCGGCAGCAGTCGGCGCGCGGTGCGGCGCAAGGTCTGCCCGACCCCCACGGTGTCGGTGGCGTCGACCCGGCGCAGCAGCATGCCGGTGAAGAAGAATCCCGACAGCACGAGGAAGACGTCGACGCCGCCCGAGACGCGACCCATCCAGATGTGGAAGCCGACGACGAGCGCGATCGCGATGCCGCGCAGCCCGTCGAGGTCGTCGCGGTGCGTGTCGGCGCGCGGCGACGCCACCGACGCTTGTTTCGGGCCTGCGTGTGATGTGTGTGCGTGCACCCGTGACTCCCGCCGTAACCGTCCGACTCGCGCTCGAATCGGATGTACCGACCAGATTTCCCAGCGAACCTCTCTGCGAACTCCGCAACGATGCCGTACTCGGCACACGTCAGGCAAACCGGAGGTGTCCGGCGAGCGTACGTCAGATTGCCCGTGATCGGCGGATCACCCGCACGGGGTGATGTCGATCCTCGCACGGCGACCGACGATGAACGCGCAACCGCACCGAAGGGAGTGATATGAGCGACACGAAGAAGCGCTCCGTGCTGGCGCGGGTCTCGGCGACCCAGTGGCTCGCCGTCGGCCTGACGATCCTCGCGGTGTTGTTCGTCATAGAGAATCGAGCGAAGGTCTCCATCGAGATCCTGTTGATCGATATCACCGCCCCCATGTGGCTGATCCTGCTGGTGATGTTCGCGATCGGATGGGCCGTCGGCGTGCTGACCCGGCGCCGCGCCCGTGCCTGACCCGCTCAGCGCGGCGCGGTGTCGGGCGTCCAGCCCGGTCCGCGCAACACATGGCCCGCCATGACCCGCCAGTTCGGCGCGGCGCGCAGATCCCGCCAGATCGCGGCGAATTCGTGGGTCGCGACCCGGATCGGGTTGTAGGTGGCGATGTTCTTGGTGAGCCCGTAGCGCACCGGCGTCGTTTCCGGCCGGAACGTGCCGAACAGTCGATCCCAGACAATGAGGATGCCACCGTAGTTGGTGTCGAGATACTCGGTGTTCGACCCGTGGTGCACGCGGTGATGTGAGGGCGTGTTGAAGACGAATTCGATAGGCCGCCAAAGCTTCCCGACCCGTTCGGTGTGGATGAAGAACTGGTACAGCAGACTGATCGACTGCTGGAGCAAGATCATCCACGGCGGAAAACCCAGCAGCGCGAGCGGAAGCCAGTAGGGCAGCGCGGTGAACGGCGTCCACGGCTGGCGCAGTGCGGTGGACAGGTTGTAGAACTCGCTCGAATGGTGCACGACGTGACTGGCCCACAGCACCCGCACGGTGTGGTGGGTCCGGTGGTACCAGTAGAAGGCGATCTCGTCGGCGAAGAACAGCGCGACCCAGGTCAGCGGCTGATCGGCGGGCAGGTGCACGGGCGCGACCAGGTACGCGGCGGCGTAGACGGCCACGAGCACGAGTTTCCAGCCGAGATCGACCACCACGTTGCCGAGTCCCATGAGCACGCTGGTGCGCGCGTCGCGGAACCGGTAGCCGAGGCGGTCGTCGTCGGGCAGGAAGTGGAAGGAGGCGGCCTCCAATGCCAGGCACAGCACGAACACGGGGATGGCGTGGGCGATCAGGTCGAACATCGGGTCACTCGTTCGGTTCGGTCTGCGCGTCGACCAACCCGCTCAGCAGGGTGCAGGCCAGGTCGTAGGCCGTGTCGGCGTCGCCGACGACGATGGCTTCGGCGAGTTGCCGATGCGCCTCGGGATCCACGTACTCCTTGCCGAGGCCGAGCTCGGCGATCCGTTCCATGCCGATGCCCACATAGCCCGCGACCAGTGTGTTGAGCCCGAGGCGGTAGGCCAGGTTGCCGGAGCCGTCGAGGATGGTCACCCAGTAGGCGATATCGCCCGCGACCACCGTGTCGAAGTCCGCGGTCGCCTCCGGGTAGTCGGCGGCCGCGGCCAGGACGGCGGCGCGTTGCGCGGCGTCGGCGTGCTCGGCGCACAGTCGCGCGGCGTCCGAGGCGATGGAGCGGCGCATGACCGCGATGTCGCGCAGAATCCGTTGCGCGGGTACGGCGCCCGACCTCGCCAGCGCGGACAGGATGTCCAACCCCGCGCTGGTCCGCCAGTCCAGAACCCGAGTCTTGCCGCCCTGGCTGACTCGCACCAGACCGCTCTGCTGGAGTCGCTTGACGGCCTCGCGCACGGCGTGCCGATTGACCTCGAAGGTCTCGGCCAGTTCCCGTTCCCCCGGCAGCGCGCCCTCGGGGGCGATGCGGCCGGTCAGGATCGCGTCGACCAACTGGCCGAAGACGACATCGGAGACGGCTGTCCTGGTGACGGCGGTGAATTCCACATCATCAGTGTGCGCCGCTCAGGTCAATTGGTCAACTGGTTGGACCAGTCATTCAGATCGCTGCGCAGTCCGTGCTCCAAATGCTTCAGACCGCAACGGATGCGACTCTTCACCGTCGGCAACGGAATGCCGAGCAGGTCGGCGACCTCGCGATAGGTGCGGTCGCCGTAGAAGGCCAACGCGATCGATTCGCGCTCCAACGCGGTGAGCCTGCCGAGGTGATCTCGCACCGACTGATGGTCGAAACGGGTGTCGACCTGCTCGGTCACGGTGTCGTGCCCCGGTCGGAAATCGGCGGTGCCGTACGCGGAGTCCCGATCGGAACTGGCCTGCTCGGACCGCACCAGATCCACCGCGCGCCGGTGGGTGAGCATCATCAGCCAGGTCATCGGCGCCGACCTCGAACCGTCGTAGCGGTCGGCATTGCTCCACGCCTGCAGATACACCTCCTGCGTGATCTCCTCCGCCATCGACGGACTGCGCACGATCCGCACCGCGAGCCCGAACACCCGGTGGTTGGTCGCACGGTAGAACTCGGTGAACGCGTGCCGATCCCCGGCCGCCGCGGCGTTGAGCAGATCGCCGAGCTGCCGAGGGTGACCGTCCGATCCGGTCCTACGCTCCGACTCGTCCATTTGCTGGATGGTGACTGTCATCGCCTGCTCCGCATCGCAAAAGCCGTTGCCATCAGTGCCCGGAATGCGCGCCACGACCGTTCGCGCGCGACGGACGGAACGCCCGTCGCCGAGTGCCGCTGAGGTATTGCTGGGATCGAGTTACCGCACTGTATGAGTATTCGCCGCCCATCGGGGGGAAATCCGTCCAGATTGGGGGATTTTCAACCATCGAGCCCCGGATATACCGACTTTCGGTACGGAAGTCGACCTGATCGGCCTTTCTGTACCCGTCAACGACGGTGTGGGAGTGGAGATTCCCGCGCCGGTCCGGTCGTGACCGTTTCGATATCCCGGATCGCCGATTCGGACACTTCCATAACTATCGATCAAGATCAGTTGACGAATGAACTATCTCGTGCTTGCGGTGTGAAGCGTTGCGTATCAGGGGGATCGGAGAGTTACGTTCTCTGCCGAGGGTATCGACGCTCCTCGCGTGGGATCTCTGCAAATTGCTGGTCAGTGGCCTGGTTGAGTGGTGCGAGTTCTCGTGCGCGCCTGTGCTGTCGGGCGTGGGCGTCGGTGTGGGCAGTGAATCGCGGATGTGCGCCAACGATTTACGGTTTCCGTGCGTTTGTGGATCGCTGCTGCTGTTTCGCGGATTCCCGGTCCGGTCGTCGTCTATTTTCGAAGGGATTCCGTTCCCTGCATTGCATCGCTGCTGCCTCGAATTCGGTCGATACTTCGCTTGTCGACTCGATATTCGGTGTGTGGGATTGTATTGGCGACGTGCGGTAATGGGATCGGTCGTGCTCTAGACGGTGAGTTATCGTTCATCCGGGTGTTCTGGAGATTCTCTAGGAAATTGCGGTGCGTTCAAATATTGGTTCGCTGCCCGCTGCCCGCTGCCCGCCGCCGTCGCGTCGCTCGGGACCATCTTGCCCGCTCGGTGTCCGCCAAGACTTATGGCGCGAGTGCTGATGCGCGGTCGAGGGTGCCGCCGATGAATGTCGTCGGTTCTGCCGCAGTGTGACTCCGTGTCGGTGTGTCGCTGGTTGCGAACTCCGCGCGCGCACGGGCGCCGAAGATTGATGTATTCGAGGGGTTTGAGAGCGTGGTGGTATGGGTAATCCGGCTCATGACCGGGAGTCCGTCCCGAATCCAATGGTTGCGCCCCCGGCAGGAATCGAACCTGCGACCTAGGGATTAGAAGGCCCTTGCTCTATCCAACTGAGCTACGGAGGCAACGCGTTCCACCTTGGCCGACATCGGCCGTGCTGTCCAGCACAGGCGAGTATAGCGACCGTCCAGGTGGCTAGGTTCTCTGCGTCAGCAACGTGATGGCACCTCGGTTGAACGTCAGGGCTCGCCGACCGCGCGTGTCGGCTCACGCATCAGATTAACCCTTCCGCGCCCGTCGGGGCCACGCGATATCCCCGGCGGGTCCGCGTGTCGTCGCTGGAACTACGCTGAGTCGTATGTCATCGCAGGACCCGTCCACCGAGAACCGCACGTCGGATGCGGCCGGTTCAGGGACTGTGGAAAACCGGGAGGCTGTGCCAAACCGGGAAGCCGTGCCAAACCGGGAGGCTGTGGAAGACCGGGAGGCTGTGGAAGACCGGGAAGCCGTGGGAGCGGGTGAGCCGGACTCGGGAGATCCAGGGGCGGTGGCGCGGCGGGGAGCGGCGGGAAACTTCGCGGTGCTGATGGCCATCGCAGGCGGGGTGGCGGCCGTGGTCGCGGCGCTGGTGGTCGGGCTGTCGGCGGCGCACGCGTTGAGTCTGCTCGGTATTCCTGATCCGGGGCCGCTGACCACCTACGGCCTGCCCGCGCTGCGCGCGCTCGCCGATCTGTCGGCCGCGCTCACGGTCGGCGCGCTGCTGTTCGCGGCCTTCCTCGCGCCGCCGCAACCGGGCGGCCTGCTCGATGTCGGCGGCTATCGGGCGGTGCGGCGCGCCTCGTATTTCGCGGTGGCCTGGGCGTGTTGCGCGGCGCTGCTGGTGCCGCTCACCGTGTCGGACACCACGGGGCAACCGGTAGGCGATGTATTGCGGCCGGAACAGCTGTGGCGGGCGATCGATCAGATCGACCTGGCCGAGGCGTGGCGGACCACCGCCGTATTCGCGCTGATCGTCGCCGTCGGATGCCGGATCGCGCTGCGCTGGCGGTGGACGCCGGTGCTGTTCGGCGCGTCCGTCGTCACCATGATGCCGCTGGCGCTGACCGGGCATTCGTCCTCGGGCGGTTCGCACGATGTCGCCACCAACAGCCTGATCCTGCACCTGGTCGCGGCGGCGGTCTGGGTGGGCGGATTGTTCGCGGTACTCGCCTACGCGATGCGCGGCGGTGCGCACACCGGACTCGCGGCGCGCCGATTCTCGCTGGTCGCGACGGTCGCGTTCGTCGTGATCGGGGTCAGCGGTGTGATCAATTCGTGGGTGCGAGTGCCCGCGGACGAGTTGTTCGACACCACCTACGGCCGTCTGGTGCTGGCGAAAGCCGCGGCGCTGCTGATACTCGGATGCGTCGGATTCCTGCAACGGCGCGCCGCATTGCCCGCGCTGGCCGCCGACCCGCGCAGTCGCGGGGCGCTCATCAGGTTCGGCGGTGTCGAGGCGCTGATCTTCGCGGCCACCATGGGGCTCGCGGTCGGGCTCGGCCGCACGCCGCCGCCCGCGCCGCGCTCGATTCCGACACCGGCCGAGGTCGAACTCGGTTACGACCTCGCCGGACCGCCGACCGCCACGCGGCTGCTCGTCGATTGGCGTTTCGACCTGATCTTCGGCACCGCCGCGATCGTGCTCGCGGTGCTGTACCTGCTCGGGGTGCGGCGACTGCGCGCTCGCGGCGACAGCTGGCCGGTCGGCCGAACCCTGGCGTGGCTGTCCGGCTGCGCGGTGCTGCTGCTCGCGACCTCATCCGGCATCGGCCGGTATTCGCCCGCGATGTTCAGCGTGCACATGGGCCAGCACATGGCGCTGTCGATGCTCGCGCCGATCCTGCTCGCCCTCGGCGGCGCGGTCACGCTGGCGTTGCGCGCCCTGCCGCCCTCGGGCCGCGACGCACCGCCGGGACCGCGGGAATGGATTCTGGCGGCGGTGCACAATCCGGTGTCGCGAGTGCTGACCCATCCGATCGTCGCCTCGGTGATCTTCGTCGGCGGCTTCTACGCGCTGTACATGGGCGGAATCTACGACTCCTTCGTGGATTCGCACGCCGCCCACCTGCTGATGAACATCCACTTCCTGCTCAGCGGCTACCTGTTCTACTGGGTGGTGATCGGCATCGATCCGAAGCCCCGCCAGGTCGAGCCGCTCACCAAACTCGCGATGGTCTTCGGCTCGTTGCCTTTCCACGCATTCTTCGGCATCGCGCTGATGAGTATGACCACGGTGATGGGCGGCTGGTTCTTCCGCGGACTCGGATTGGATTGGCACAGCGACCTGCTCGCCGACCAGCGCACCGGCGGCAGCTTCGCCTGGGCAAGCGGTGAGATACCGCTGGTCGTTGTGATGCTCGCGCTGCTGGTGCAGTGGTCGCGCAGCGACGCCAGACTGGCCAAGCGCACCGACCGGGCCGCCGACCGCGACAACGACGCCGAACTCTCGGCGCACAACGCCATGTACGCCGAACTCGCGAAACGAGATCGTGAGGTACGCAAGTGAATTGCGGGCAAACTACAGGTGGGCGCGCCCGGATCGTCGGGTGTTGAGCGGATCGGGTCGACCTCGGGCACGATGGATGCCGAGACCCGGATACGACGTGCGGTCGATCGTGAGTGAGCGGAATTTTGGCTGTATCTGAACCAGGCACCGGCGCCGAACGCGGCGGTTCCCATGGCGTCCACCGAGCCGTTGTCGAGGCTTGCCGCGGGGAGGCTGTCGCGGTTCGCCGCGGGCAGGCTGTGGCGGCTCGCCGCGGTGCCGTTGTCGCGATTCGCCGCGGGAATGTTGTCGCGGTTCGCCGCGGGAATGTTGTCGCGGTTCGCCGCGGGAATGTTGTCGCGGTTCGCCGCCGGAATGTTGTCGCGGCTCGCCGCGGTGGCGCCGGACGCGGTGTGTGCCGCGTGGAATCGTCTTGAGCGGGCGGGTCGCGTGGTGAGTGAACGCGGCGCGGTCGATTCCGGTGCCGACGAATTCGGCGCGACCGGGCGGGTGACGCGCACGGATGTGCGGGCGGCGCGCAGGCGGGTTTCGGGGCGGGTGCGCGAGACCCCGGTGTTCCACACCTCGGTGGCGGGGCCGAACGGCCCGGTGCCAGTCACGCTGAAACTCGAATATCTGCAGTACGGCGGCACTTTCAAGGTGCGCGGCAGCTACAACACGCTGCTCGGCTCGGCCGTGGTCACCGAACGCGTCGTGATCGCCTCGGGCGGCAACGCCGGGATCGCCGCGGCCGTGGCGACCGCGCGCCTCGGCATCGGCTGCACGGTGGTTGTGCCGGAATCGGCGCCGCATCACAAGGTGGCGGCGATGTGGTCGCACGGCGCGGAGGTGCTGTGGCACGGCGCGACCTACACCGAGGCGTACCGGTACGCGGGCGAATTGGCGGTGGAGCGCGGTTCGACGCAGTTACACGCCGAGGATCTGCCCGCGGTCGTCGCGGGTGCGGGTGCGGTGGCCCTGGAGTTGGAGGAACAGGTACGCGGCAGGCCACCGGTGCTGATCGCGGTGGGCGGCGGTGCGCTGGTGGCGGGTGCGGCGGCCGCGCTGGGGAGTCGGCAGCGGGTCATCGGGGTCGAGCCGGTCGGGCTGCCCGCCATGCACACCGCGCTCGGGCTCGATCCGCAGGCGGGCGCGCCGCGGCCGGATGTGCTCGAGGTCGATCGGATCGGCGGGGTGACGCTCGCGACGGCGCGTCACCACGGTGTGCGGTCGCTGCTGGTCAGCGACGACGCGGTCGGGGTGGCGCGCGACTACCTGTGGCGAGAGTTCCGCATCGTGGTCGAGCCGACGGGCGCGACGGCGCTGGCCGCGATCCACAGCGGCGCCTATGTGCCCCCGCCGGGGGAGCGGCCGGTGGTCGTGTTGTGCAGCGCCAATACCGAGGTCACCGCCCTGTGATTCGAGGTGCCCGGTTCGGCGCGGCCGGTCTGGACCGAATCGGCCGTTGTTCACATTCGGGGAAGTTCTCCACATTCACGCTGCGCGCATGCCGCGTCCGCGTTCGCCGATGCAGGCTGAAAGGGCCTCGCCGAGCGGGGCGGACAGCGCCGGGATTCCCGGTCAGGATGCGAAGGGGCGCAATCATGTACGAAGCGATGGCAACCGTGATCGGCACTGTGGTCACTCACCCGACCAAACGGGATCTGCACACCGGCGAACAGGTGCTCACCTTCCGGGTGGCGAGCAACTCCCGCCGGTACGACCAGGCCAGTGGTGAATGGGTCGACAATGGAACACTCTTCCTCACGGTGAGCTGCTGGCGCAGGCTGGTCATCGGGGTCGACGCCTCGATCAAGCGCGGCGATCCCGTTGTGGTCTACGGGCAGTTGCGTTCGCACGAATACCGCACCAAGGACGGGGTGGAGCGCCGCGATCTGGAGATGCGGGCCAGCGCTGTCGGCCCGGATCTGACGCGGTGCACCGCGCGGATCGTGCGCGCATCGGAGACCGCTTCGGAGTCGGGCGGCGTCATACGGAATACTGGTGCCGGATCGAGCGCTGAAGACGATGCGCGCGTCGGCCATGGCCTGGGGGACACCGCAGCGACCGTGCCTTCCGCATCGACCCGGAGCGCTGAACCGGAGTCCGTACGCGCCTGAGTTCGCCCGCGAAAGCATTCGGTGAACAGGGCCGATACGGCCCGTAGGCACTCACGCGCCCGGTCGGAATCGACCCGGGCGCGGCGGGTGGCGCTGCCCGAGTCCACCGTTCCCCAGACCGATAGGCTTCCGTTTATGGCTGAGTTCATTTATCAGATGAAGAAGGTTCGCAAGGCGCACGGTGACAAGGTCGTGCTCGACGATGTCACCTTGAACTTCCTTCCCGGCGCCAAGATCGGTGTCGTCGGCCCGAACGGCGCGGGTAAATCCAGCGTGCTGAAGATCATGGCCGGACTGGACCAGCCGAACAACGGTGAGGCATTCCTGGCGCCGGGGGCGACGGTGGGCATCCTGCAGCAGGAGCCGCCGCTGAACGAGGAGAAGACGGTCCGCGGCAATGTCGAGGAAGGCCTCGGCGAGATCAAGGTGAAGCTCGATCGCTTCAACGAGATCGCCGAGCTGATGGCCACCGACTACTCCGACGAGCTCATGGACGAGATGGGTAAACTCCAGGAGGATCTGGACCACGCCGATGCCTGGGATATCGACTCCCAGCTCGAGCAGGCCATGGACGCGCTGCGCTGCCCGCCGCCCGAGGAGCCGGTCACCAAACTCTCCGGTGGTGAGCGCCGCCGTGTCGCGCTGTGCAAGCTGCTGCTCAGCAAGCCCGACCTGTTGCTGCTCGACGAGCCGACCAACCATCTCGACGCCGAGTCGGTGAACTGGCTCGAACAGCATCTCGCGCAGTACCAGGGCGCCGTGCTCGCGGTCACCCACGACCGGTACTTCCTCGACAATGTCGCGGGCTGGATCCTGGAGCTCGACCGCGGCCGCGCCTACCCCTACGAGGGCAACTACTCCACCTACCTGGAGAAGAAGGCCGAGCGGCTCGAGGTCCAGGGCAAGAAGGACCAGAAACTCCAGAAGCGCCTCAAGGAGGAGCTGGCCTGGGTGCGTTCCGGCGCCAAGGCTCGTCAGGCCAAGAACAAGGCGCGTCTCGGTCGGTACGAGGAGATGGCGGCCGAGGCCGAGAAGCACCGGAAGTTGGATTTCGAGGAGATCCAGATCCCGGCCGGTCCCCGGCTCGGCAATGTGGTCGTCGAGGTCTCGAACCTGGACAAGGGATTCGGCGATCGTCAGCTCATCAAGGATCTGTCGTTCACGTTGCCGCGCAACGGCATCGTCGGTGTGATCGGCCCGAACGGCGTCGGCAAGACCACGCTGTTCAAGACCATCGTCGGGCTCGAGCAGGCCGACAGCGGCGAGGTCAAGGTCGGCGAGACGGTCAAGCTGAGCTATGTCGACCAGAATCGCGCAGGCATCGACCCGAAGAAGAACGTCTGGCAGGTGGTCTCCGACGGGCTCGACTTCATCGAGGTCGGCAATCAGGAGATGCCATCGCGCGCCTACGTGAGCGCGTTCGGGTTCAAGGGCCCCGACCAGCAGAAGCCCGCGGGCGTGCTCTCCGGCGGTGAGCGCAACCGGCTGAATCTGGCGTTGACGCTCAAGCAGGGCGGCAACCTGATCCTGCTCGACGAACCGACCAACGACCTCGATGTCGAAACCCTCGGATCGCTGGAGAACGCGCTCGAACAGTTCCCTGGCTGCGCCGTTGTCATCTCCCACGACCGCTGGTTCCTCGACCGCACCTGCACCCACATCCTGGCCTGGGAGGGCGATGTGGACAACGAGGCCAAGTGGTTCTGGTTCGAGGGCAACTTCGAGGCGTACGAGGCGAACAAGATCGAGCGGCTCGGGCCGGAAGCGGCTCGCCCGCACCGGGTTACGCATCGCAAGCTGACCCGCGACTGAGTGCGTGGACGGCGGGGGCGGCACGGGTGCGTGTCGGCCCCGCCGAACGCCGCGGTTCCGCGCGGAACCGCGGCGCGAGGGGGTTGCTCGGACTCGCCGCCGAAGGATGCCTCGACATCCTTCACTACCCGTCGGTACTCGATAGGGTGGGTTACGTGCATGCGCAGGCGCTGTCCGAACACAGGGTGGTTCCCACTTCCGACGCGCCGTCATGACGGTTGCCGGATCCGATCGAGAGCTGTGCCGAGTCGAGCCACTCGGCAATCCTGCGGCGAATATCGAAATCGTGGTGAACACCCTGGGATTCAAAGGGATTTCACCCTTTGGTCTCCGACGCGCAGCTACTCTCGGACCGGCGTCACTTTGTTACGGAACCGAATCCGAGGAGTTGGCGAAAAATGACGGTCTCGTCCGAATTGTCCAGTGCGGCGTGGGCCGCCGGATTGCCGCAGTCACTGCGCGGCGATCTGGCGACTCTCGAAGAGGCGTATTTCCGCCACGTCGACGCGGGCGATGTGGACTGCGCGATCACCGGGATCACCCAGATCTTCCGGCGGCATCTGGAACTGGCGACAGCGCGGCCGGTCGGACGAACACTGGTGCGTGTTTATCAGCCCGATGACGGTACCGGCCTAGGTCCGGCTGTTCAGCTGGTGACCGACGATATGGGCCTGTTGGTCGAATCGGTGACCTCCTCCCTGACGCGGATGGGTGTCAGCATCAGCGAGGTCATCCACCCCATCTTCGAGGTCGAGCGCGACGCGGAATCTCGGCTGGTGCACGCGGCGCCGCACGAGGTGGACGGCAACAACGCCGTCACCGGGGTGCGCGAGTCCTGGATGCACCTGCAACTGCATCCATCGACCACCGGTGAACTCCTGACGCGGATCGAGCAGACGATGCCGATCGTGGTCACCGACGTGCGGCAGGTCAACAGCGATACCGACGCGATGCGGGCGGTGCAGCGAAACCTCGCCGACCACCTCGAGCAGGCCGCGAAATCGGAGTCGGCTCCGTTCGGCGAGACCGACCTGCGCGATACCGCCGACCTGCTGCGCTGGCTCGGCAGCGGCAACTTCACCGTGCTCGGCTACGCGCGCTACCGCCTCGAAGGCAACCGGGACCAGACCACGTCCAACGCGCTGCCCGGCACCTGCCTCGGGGTGCTGCGGCCCGATGTCGGCACCGACTTCCGCGTGCCCGTGCACGACGGCGACCGCCCGCTGCTGATGCTCACCCAGGGCCTGGTCCCGGCCACCGTGCACCGCTCGGTCTACCCGTACTTCATCGGCGTCGCCGACTTCGACGAATCCGGCGCGGTCGTCGGCGACCACCTGTTCATCGGGGTGTTCACCGTCACCGCGGTGCACGAGAACGTGCTCGACATCCCGGTGATCGAGCGCCACGTGCACGCGGCCATCGAGCAGAGCGGCTTCGACCTGGAATCTTTCTCGGGGCAGGCCATGCTCGAGGTCATCCAGTCCTTCCCGCGCACCGAACTGTTCTCCTCCGACGCCGAGACCATGCGCCGGACCGCGAACGCGGTGCTCAATGTCGGACTGCGCCGCCAGGTGAAGCTGTTCATGCGCGCCGACGGCTACGGCAGATTCGTCGCCTGCCTGGTCTACCTGCCGCGTGATCGCTACACCACGCGGGTGCGCCTCGAGATGCAGGACATCCTGGTGCGCGAACTGGGCGGCGTCTCCATCGACTACTCGGCGCGGGTCAGCGAGAGCGAGCTGGCGAGCGTCTACTTCACGGTGCGGCTGCCCGACAGCGGCACGCGGGAGACGCCTGCGCCCGCCGACACCACCGAGACCAACCGCATCAGGATCCAGCGCCTGCTCGCCGAGGCGAGCAATACCTGGGACGACCACCTCAACGATCAACTCAACACCGCGTCGGCGATCGCGCCCGCGATCGTCCACCGTTATGCCGAAGCCTTCCCCGAGGGCTACAAACAGGATTTCGCGCCCGCGCGCGCATTGGGCGACATCAGACGCCTGGAACGGCTCTCCGACGGTTCGATCGTGCAGAACCTGTACCGCAAGTCCGGTTCGGACCCGGGGTCGTGGCGCTTCAGCCTCTACATCGCGGGCACCGGCATCTCGTTGAGTCAGGTACTGCCGGTCTTGCAGAGCCTCGGCGTCGAGGTGGTCGACGAGCGGCCATACCAGATCATGCTCGAACCCGCGGTCTCCGGTGAACCGGCCGTCGAGCGCTGGATCTACGATTTCGGCCTGCTCGCGCGTCCCGAACTGCTGCGCAGCGCGCTCGACCGCGATCTCGACGCCGAACTGCTCGAATCGTCGGCCCGCGCGGACGCGCTGGAAGCCGAGGTCCGCGGCCTGCGTGAACGCTTCACCGACGCCTTCGAGGCCATGTGGCACGGCCGCGCCGAAGCCGACGGGCTCAACGAACTCGTCCTGCGGGCCAGGCTGCCATGGCGCGCGGTCGCGATCCTGCGCACCTATGCGAAATATCTCCAGCAGGCCGACTTCCCCTACAGCCAGGCCAATATCGCGCGTGTCCTGCTCACCTATCCCGATGTGGCACGTCTGTTCGTCGACCTGTTCACCGCGCGTTTCGATCCGGATACCTGTTCCGCCGAACACGCCGAGGACCTCGAGGCGCAGGTGCGCGCGCGCATCGACGAGGTGGTCAGCCTCGACGCCGACCGCATCCTGCGCGCCATGCTCGGGCTGATCAAGGCGACCCTGCGCACCAACTACTACGTCACCGACGCCGATGGCGCGGTGCGCGAGCACATCTCGATGAAGGTGGAACCCCGCGAGATCAGCGAATTGCGCAAGCCGAGACCGCAATTCGAGATCTTCGTCTACTCGCCTCGGGTGGAGGGCGTGCACCTGCGCTTCGGTTCGGTGGCCCGCGGCGGCCTGCGCTGGTCGGATCGCCTGGAGGATTTCCGCACCGAGATCCTCGGCCTGGTCAAGGCGCAGGCGGTCAAGAACGCGGTGATCGTCCCGGTCGGCGCCAAGGGCGGATTCGTGGTCAAGCAGCCGCCCGCCGCGACCGGCGATCCCGGCGCCGACCGGCAGGCGCTGAGCGCGGAGGGCGTGGCCTGCTACCGCACGTTCATCTCCGGCCTGCTCGACCTCACCGACAATGTGGACAGGGTCACCGGTGCCGTGCTGCCGCCCGCGCGGGTGGTGCGCCGCGACGGTGACGACACCTACCTGGTGGTCGCCGCCGACAAGGGCACCGCCACCTTCTCCGACATCGCCAACGAGGTCGCGCAGCGCTACGGCTTCTGGCTCGGCGACGCCTTCGCCTCGGGCGGATCGGCGGGCTATGACCACAAGGCGATGGGCATCACCGCCAAGGGCGCGTGGGAGAGCGTCAAGCGCCACTTCGCCGAGATGAACATCGACACCCAGACCCAGGATTTCACCGTGGTCGGCGTCGGCGACATGAGCGGTGACGTCTTCGGCAACGGCATGCTGCTCTCCGAGCACATCCGGCTGGTCGCGGCCTTCGACCACCGGCACATCTTCCTCGACCCGAATCCCGACGCCGCGCGCTCCTACGCCGAGCGGCAGCGGATGTTCGGGCTGGCGCGCTCCTCCTGGGCCGACTACGACACCGCGCTGATCAGCGCGGGCGGCGGCGTGTGGGATCGCACGGTCAAGGCGGTGCCGATCAGCCCGCAGGCGCGCGCCGCGCTCGGCCTCGCCGACGATGTGCAGTCGCTCTCGCCGCCCGACCTGGTGCGCGCCATCCTGCTCGCCCCGGTGGGGCTGCTCTGGAACGGCGGCATCGGCACCTACGTCAAGGCGTCGACGGAAACCAATGCCGAGGTCGGCGACAAATCCAACGATCCGGTGCGGGTCGACGGTAACCAGTTGCGGGTCAAGGTGATCGGCGAGGGCGGCAACCTCGGCGCGACGGCGCTGGGACGCATCGAGTTCTGCCGCCGCGGCGGCAAGATGAACACCGATGCCCTCGACAACTCCGCCGGTGTGGACTGCTCCGACCACGAGGTCAACATCAAGGTGCTGCTCGACGGCGTGGTGTCGAGCGGTCTGCTGCCGGAACCGGAGCGCAATCCGCTGCTCGCCTCGATGACCGACGATGTCGCGCAGATGGTGCTGCGCGACAACGTTTCCCAGAACTTCCTGATGGGCATCTCGCGCTACGAGGCGCCGCGCATGCTCAGCGTCACCAAGCGGGTGATCGAGGATCTGGAGCAGCGTCGCGGACTCGATCGCGAACTGGAGGCGCTGCCCTCCAACGCGGAGATCAAGCGCAGACAGGAAGAGGGCACCGGCCTGGCCTCACCGGAACTCGCCAACCTGATGGCGCACGTGAAGTTGTCGCTCAAAGCGGATCTGCTCGCGTCGGAACTGCCCGATACCTCGTATTTCGCCAACCGGCTTCCCGAGTACTTCCCCGCGGCGATGCGGACCAGATTCGGCGCGGCGATCAAGAAGCACCGGCTGCGCCGGGAGATCGTCACCACGATGATCGTCAACGAGATGGTCGACCACGGCGGGATCAGCTACGCGCACCGGCTGAACGAGGAGGTCGGCGCCACCACCACCGACGCCGTGCGCGCCTTCGCGGCGGCGGGCCAGATCTTCGGCCTGAACGACATCTGGACCAGGATCAGGGCGGCCGACACCTCAACCTCGGTCCGCGACGCGCTGGAACTCGAGACCAAGCGCACCCTCGACCGCGCCTCACGCTGGCTGTTGAGCAACCGCCCGCAGCCGATCGCGGTGGGCGCGGAGATCAATCGCTACAGCCGGGGCGTGCGCGAACTGGCGCCGAAGGTGCCGGGCTGGTTGCGCGTGCACCACGTCTCGACGCTCACCGACCACGCGGGCGAGCTCATCGCCCGCGGCGCGCCCGCCGATCTGGCCACCGAGGTCTTCGGCCTGTTGAATCAGTTCTCGCTGCTCGACGTGCTCGATATCGCGGATATCACCGACCGCGACGGTGACGAGGTCGGCTCGCTGTACTACGCGCTCAACGACCACCTCAAGATCGACTGGCTGCTCGAGGCCGTCACCCACCTCGAGCGCGGCGACCGGTGGCATGCGCTGGCCAGGTTGGCGCTGCGCGACGACATGTACAGCTCACTGCGCTCGCTCACCCTCGACGTGCTCTCCGCGGGCGATCCCGAGGAGACCGCCGACGAGAAGATCGCGTACTGGGAGTCCAAGAACCAGTCCAGGCTCGGTCGCGCGCGTGCGGCGCTGTCGGAACTGTTCGAATCCGGCACCCACGATCTGGCAACGCTGTCGGTGGCGGCGCGTCAGGTGCGCAGCATGGTCAGCGGTGTCGGGGCGCAGTCCGAACGCTGAGTGAGTTACGGCCGGGCGCGTGCGCGGCGCGTCCGGCCGAATCATGTTACGGTTCCAGGGATATCGCGGGCAGTGCCGTATCTCGTACGCGCCGAATTCCGGCTGCCGCGTGCCCCGTGACCGTCGGTGTTTCGGAGATTGCGATACTGAGTGCCGCGGATCGGTCCCGCCACCGGGTGCGCACCCGCGGCGGGACAGGTCGGAGTTGATCTAGTCCGGTGTCACGATTCACCGAACGTGCGGCTGCGACGCGGCAGTCGTCTCGGCGGTGAGCGGGCGACGCCCGATCGGAGGAACCACGGTGACGAACTCTGTGAACGGGAAGGCCAACGGGAGCGCTGTCGTGCTGCCCAAGCGTTTTCACGCCAAGGTCGAGGTCCGGTGGTCGGATATGGACGTGTTCCAGCACGTCAACCACGCCAGGATGGTGACCTTGCTCGAGGAGGCGCGGATTCCGTGGCTCTTCGACGGCAGCCCGACGACCTCGCTGCGTGAGGGCTGTGTCCTCACCGACCTGCGGGTGCGCTACCGCGGCCAGTTGCGACACGAGGACACCCCGCTCGATATCGCGATGTGGATCGAGCAGCTGCGCGCGGTCGATTTCACCATCGGCTACGAGGTGCGCGCGAACGGCGCCGCGCTGGATTCACCGCCCGCGGTGACCGCCTCCACCCAGATCGCGGCCTTCGACATGCCGACCCAGCGCCTGCGCCGACTCACCGGCCCGGAGCGGGATTACCTCACGGAGTGGATGGATTGAGCCGGATTCGCCGATGACGCTGACGGATTCGTCGTGCGGAACACCGCTGTGCCCGGTTCGATGGAAGTAGCCTGCCGCGACCAGGCTGACTGGGCCCGACTCGTGGCAGCCTCAACGGGAGAGCGGTCGCCCTGTTCAACTCGCAAGGAAAGCCGGCGGGGTACCGCAGCCGAAAGTGCCGAGGGTCGACAAGGCGGCCGGGTTCGGCATGCGCGCCGAGAGTGGTCGCCATCTGTGAACGCGAGGGTGCAGGGGGCGAAAAGGATGTCCGGGTCGGCTTCGGCAAGGGGCGCCGGGGCGAAAGGGATGACGGGGCCATTGAATTCGGTAGGTCTGCGGAGGGCGACAACGGCGGCGGGCGCGGCGCGGGTGTCGCCGTGGTGACCGGGCAGCGGGTGTTGCATGTCGCCGACCCGGCCGAACGCGAGAATCTGGCCACCTTCCTCACGCGGGCGCTGCGCTTGGACGTCGCCGCGGTGGTGCGGCTGCGCAGGCGCGGTGAGCGGTATGTCTCGGCTTGGGTGAGCACGGGATTCGAGGCGCTCGCGGTGCGCACCGTGCTGGCCGAACTCGGTGTCGACGACGTGACCGTGGCCGCGGATACGGTGTTGGCCGGACTGAGCTCGGGCAGTCCGATCGATCTGGGATATTCGATGGATTCGGCCTGGCGCGGCGCCCTTCCGCCTACCGACGGTTTCACCCATATCGATGACGTGCCCGCACGGTCGCTGGTCGAGTTGGCCGAACGCGGCGCCGAACTGGCCAGGGAGCACGGCAGCTCGCACGGTCCCCCCGCATCCCTGCTGGATCAGACCGTTCTGACGGCCTCGGCGGATCGGATCTCGGTGCAGGTGCCCATGCGCGTGGTCTTCGCCCTGACCGCGATGGATTTCATCCCGCACTCCGGTGACAAGACCGAGGCCCGCCGCATTCCGCCCACCGAAATCGTCCGCGTCCGCGCTACCAACACCTGGCTGCGCCTGGACGCCCGCTACGGTTCGGTCGCCCGTCGCCGCGGCGGCGCGATCCCACTCACTCCGAACTGACCTCGCGGTGGAACAGGCGTGTCGCGCGCCGATTCCAGCGACGGCAATCCGCAGCGGGACCTCCATCGTCCCCCGAAGCCGGCCGATACCGCATCGGCGAGGATGCGCACGTCGACCGTCGACGGTGCGATCCGCTGCCCACGAGGTGAGCCCGCCGCCGTCAGTTCTCGCCGAACAGCCGGATGAGGGCGGTTGTCGCCGCCGCGGCGGCGATCACGATCGGTAGGGGCGCCCGCCGCCAGGCGAGTAGTCCGGCGACGAGAACGCCGGCGGGTAGCGCGGGTCCGATTCGTCCGCTGCCCAGCGGCAGCGTGGTGACGGCCGCGAGTGCGGCGAGCAGGACCACCGCCCCGATTTCGAGGAGTCGGACGGCGCGGTCGGGAAAGCGGATGCGGTTGCGCAGCGCGGGCCCGGCCCATCGGAAGGCGAAGGTCCCGGCGCCGAGCGCTGCCACCGCGAGAGCCAGCATCACGACGATGCTCGACAGCGCGCGGCGCCGTGATCCCCGCATCGGGAGTCGGCATATCCGAGCGGCGCGGTGCGGGCGAGCCCGGCTGCGTCGAGGCCTGCGGGCGTTTCGGGGTCCAGCGGTGGGTCGCGGTGGGCCGGTGCGTCGCTGTCCGCCGGTGTTTCGGGGGCCGAGGGCTGCGCTGCGGCCGACTCCGGCCGGGAACTCGGCTCTCGCGGGTTCTGCCGCGTCGCCGAACTCGGCCATCGCGCGGCGACCAGAAGTCCGGCCAACGCGCACAGCACCGGCAAACCCACTGGTAGGAAGGGTGCGCCGACAAGGGCTATCGCTACGCCAAGCGCCACCGGTCCTCGGGTGTCGCGTTCGCGCAGCGCCGGGACCACCAGGGCGATGAGGACGGCGGGAAAGACCGCGTCCAGGCCGAAGGCGTCGATGTCGGGGATCACGCTGCCGAGGATCGCGCCGAGTGTGGCGCCGAGCGGCCACGCGACCATGACGCCGATACCGCAGCACCAGTAGGCGGCTCGTTTGCGCGCGAGGTCGGGTTGGGCGAGGGCGACGGCGACGGACTCGTCGTTCATCACGTGCGTGCCGAGCAGGCGACGTGGCCCGCTGCCGGTGACCGCGGGCAGGGACAGTCCGTAGGGCAGGTGCCTGGCGTTGACGATCAGTCCGGCCGCGACGGCGGCGAACGGGTTGCCGCCCGCGGCGAGGATGCCGAGGAACAGGAATTCCGCTCCGCCAGCGAGAACGACGACACCGAGTGCCACGGGCAGCCAGAGCGGGAATCCGTAGCCGATCGCGGTGGCGCCGTAGGAGATGCCGATCATCGTGACGGCCGCGAGTACCGCCGCGATGCCCGCGCGGGTGGACCGGTCGAGTGTTCGCCATATCGAACGCATGTAGTCTATGGTGAACACGGGCGGCGGTATCCGTCAATATGGTTTCCTGTTGAGCGGTTCGGAAATCGACGGGAGCGGAGCATGGATCGGCAGGAGAGGGGCGCGGCGCCGCAGGCGGTGATCGCCGCCTCGCTGCGTCGCGAACGCACCAGGGCCGGGCTGTCGCTCACCGAGGTCGCCCAGCGCGCGGGCATCGCGAAATCGACACTGTCCCAACTGGAGTCGGGCAGCGGGAATCCGAGCCTGGAAACCCTGTGGGCGCTGTGCGTCGCACTCGACATGCCGTTTTCCGGACTGCTCGAACCGCCGCGTCCCGCCGTACGGGTCATTCGCGCGGGCGAAGGCCCGGTCGTCGCGGCCGAACACTCCGACTACAGCGCAACCCTGCTCGCGGCCGGACCGCCGAATACCCGCCGGGACGTGTTCCGGATCGTGGCCGAACCCGGGCGCGTCCGCGAATCCGATCCGCACGGCCCCGGCGTGGTCGAACACGTCCTGCTCGCCGCCGGGCGCGCGCTGGCGGGACCGAGCGAGGCCCCGGTGGAACTCGGGCCGGGGGACTACCTCACCTATCCGGGTGACGCGCCCCACGTGTTCGAGGCGCTGGCCGCCGGTACCTGGGCGACCTTCGTGATGGAGTACACCTGAGGCTCAGGCCGCGCCCTCGCCGAGGTACTGCAGCCAGATCGGGTCGAGTTCGGCGGTGGTCGACAGCAGTCGCCAGTGCGGACCTTTCGGTGACACCAGCGGTGCGCGCAGCGTCCAGCCCAGTTCACTGAGCAGTTTGTCGGCTTTGCGATGGTTGCAGGGTGCGCAGCTGGCGACGCAGTTCTCCCAGGAATGCTCGCCGCCGCGACTGCGCGGAATGACGTGGTCGATGGTCTCGGCCTTGCCGCCGCAGTAGCCGCAGCGGTAGCGATCGCGATGCATGAGGGCGGCGCGGGTCATCGGCACGCGCGCGCGATAGGGGACGTGGACGTAGTTGCGTAATCGGATGACCGAAGGAATCGCGACCTCGGCGGCCGCGGAATGGACGATCGGGCCTTCGTCGTTGTGATGGACCGCGTCTGCCTTGTCGCAGATCAGCAGGACGATCGCGCGGCGCGCGGACAGTGCGGTGAGCGGCTCGTAGGTGGCGTTGAGAAGCAACACCCGGCGCTTCAACCAGTTGATGGTCTCGGAAGGAACGGCGGTCAGGCGCGGACCGGGATGGGCGGTCTCGCCGGGGCGATGGGCCCCGGGATGATGGTCGGACAAGATATGCAGCGGAATGGCCCCCGACCCACGATTGTGGACGTCGGCGGGCTGGAGTTGTCGGTGTGCCCTGGCCTCGTGTGATCGGCCATGCCGCTGCTTCATGGGTACCTCCGCTGGGACTGCTCCCCAGTTGACCATGGAAACCGCCCGATTGCACGGTGATTTCGCACAATGTTCGGTTAACTGCCGCTGAAGCGCCGCGTCGGGGCCACGTGTCGCTCCGATGCCGCCGCGACCGGGGCGAAGACCGGACCGAGTTCCGAGGATACGCGGGCGCGGAGGTGTCGGTCGCGGCGGGCACAATGGACGGCGGTGAGCACAATGGACGTGAGCACAATGGACGGCGGTGAGCACTGACTGCGGGTGAGCACTGACGGCGGGTGGGCACACGCACGGCGGCGGGCACGGACGATCGAGAGGATCAGATGAGTACGGGCGAGCAGACGGCGACATCGTTCTACGAGGCGGTCGGCGGCGCGGAGACCTTCCGGCGCATCGTCGCCGCGTTCTACCGCGAGGTGGCCGCCGACGAGGTGCTGCGCCCGCTCTACCCCGAGCAGGATCTCGGCCCGGCCGAACGGCGGCTGCGCATGTTCCTCGAACAGTATTGGGGCGGTCCGCGCACCTACTCCGACGAGCGCGGACATCCGCGGCTGCGGATGCGGCACATGCCGTTCAAGGTCGGTCCGATCGAACGCGACGCGTGGTTGCGGTGCATGCGCCTCGGCATCGCCGAGATCGAGCCCGAAGTCCTCGACGACGACCATCGCAAGGCGCTGCTCGACTACATGGAGATGGCGGCGAATTCCCTGGTCAATTCCCCGTTCTGAGTCCTCGATCACATATTAGCCCTAAATTCGCTGCCGCACCGTTCGGTTCGGTTCGTGAGCTCGGGCTCCGGTGTCGGAGCGGGTGTCTCGGGCCTTCGCGGACGCTCGCGCGGTTTGCGGGGGATTTTTAACATGGCGTTGCACGGCGGAAGTCCGCGAAAATGTTTGGCACTATTGCGGATGTGACGGAAACATCAGCCGCGTCGGCGGACGGCGCTGCGCCGGCCGAGGACAATGCGGCGCCGGTTGACGGCCAAGCGCCGCCGTGGTGGCGTTCGGCCGTGTTCTACCAGGTCTACCCCCGATCCTTCGCGGATTCCGACGGCGACGGCGTCGGCGACCTCGGCGGCATCAAGGAGAAGTTGGGCTACCTGGAGTTGCTCGGCATCGACGCACTGTGGATCTGCCCCGTGATGCGCTCCCCGATGGCCGACGGCGGCTACGACGTGTCCGATCCTCGCGACATCGATCCGCTGTTCGGCGGGATGGCGGCGATGGACGCGCTGATCGCGGCGGCGCACCGGCGCGGCATCAAGATCACCATGGACCTGGTGCCCAACCACACCAGCGACCGTCATCGGTGGTTCGTCGACGCGCTCGCCGCGGCGCCGGGCAGCGGTGAACGCGCCCGCTACATCTTCCGCGACGGCCGAGGACCCGACGGCAGCGAACCGCCCAACAACTGGCCGAGCATCTTCGGCGGCCCGGCGTGGACGCGGATCACCGAACCCGACGGCACGCCGGGGCAGTGGTACCTGCACATCTTCGCGCCCGAACAACCGGACCTGAACTGGGAGAATCCGGAGGTCGTCGCGGATTTCGAACAGACGCTGCGATTCTGGCTCGACCGCGGGGTCGACGGGTTCCGCATCGACGTGGCGCACGGCATGGCCAAGCCGCCGGGACTGCCGGATATGGCGAACGTCTCCACCAAGATGCTGGTGCACGACGACGACGATCCGCGCTTCAACAATCCCGGCGTGCACGAGATCCACCGCCGTTTCCGCAAGGTGCTCGACGAGTATCCGCACGCGGTGTCCATCGGCGAGGTCTGGGTCGACGACAACACTCGCTTCGGCGAATACGTCCGGCCCGACGAACTGCACATGGCCTTCAACTTCCGACTCGCCGAGACCGCGTTCGACGCCGAGGCGGTGCGGCACGCCGTCGACAATTCGCTGGCCGCGGTGGCCCCGGTGGGCGCGTCGCCGACCTGGACCCTGTCCAATCACGACATCGAGCGCGAGGTCACCCGCTACGGCGGCGGCGTGCTCGGAGTGGCCCGCGCCAAGGCCATGATGATGGTCGAATTGGCGCTGCCCGGTGCGGTTTTCGTCTACAACGGCGCCGAGCTCGGCCTGCCGAATGTGGACGATCTGCCCGAGGAGGCGCTGCAGGACCCGGTCTGGGAGCGGTCGGGGCACACCGATCGCGGCCGCGACGGCTGTCGAGTGCCCTTGCCGTGGGAGGGCGAACTCCCGCCGTTCGGTTTCACCTCGGCCGCGAGTTCGTGGCTGCCCGCGCCGCCGGAGTGGGCGAAGCTGACGGTGGAGTCGCAGCTCGAGGAGGTCGGCTCGACGGTGTCGCTGTACCGGATGGCGATCGAGATGCGCGCCAACCGCGCCGAGTTCTCCGGGGCGAGCGTGGAGTGGTACGGCAGTCCGAAGGGGTGTCTGGCGTTCCGGCGGCCCGGCGGACTGATCTGCGCGCTCAACGCCACCGGCGCGCCGATTCCGCTGCCGCCCGGTGAATTGCTGCTGGCCAGCGCGGACCTGATCGACGGACAGCTGCCACCGGATTCGGCGGCGTGGCTGGTCTGAGCGGGTAGCGGATGATCTACTACAGCCCATCGGATACCGTTGGTCCGTGAGCATTCTCGAGACAGTGCTGATTTTCGGCGGCATCCCGCTGGTGGTCTACGGCGCCATCGCCGGATTGTCCTACCTCGGCAAGCCGTTCGCCGGTGAGAAGCCGACCCACTTCGACCTCGGTCAGAAGTGGACACAGCCGCCGGTCCTGTGGAGTGCCACCGACGAGGTGATCGGGCACGGTCACCATGGCGGAGACGGGCACGGCGGCCACGCCGCCATCGAAGCGGACCTGATCGGAGGCCGGGCAAGTGGCAAGTTCTAAGTGGCCCGCGGTGGTCGAATCCGACCTGCCGCACGGATACGCGCTCACCAGCAGCGGTCGGGTCTCGGGTGTGCACGAGGCGGGCGATGTCTTCAAGGAGGCGCCGTTCAGCGATGACGAACGCCTCGCGGTGGACAACGTGCTCATCGAGGCCACCAGGGCCACCAAGGTGCGTTTCACCGTCTACATCGGCGACCTCGGCGCCGACCCGGCGGCGGGCGCGGACGCGATCTTCCCCGCCACGCCCGACGCCGCGCATTCGGTGCTCATCGCGGTCTCGCCGAACGAGAAGGCCATCGAGGTCCGCTCCGGCAGCGCGGTCGCCGATCGCGCCAACGACCGGGTGTGCCAGCTCGGTGTCACCGCCGCGCTGAGTTCGTTCCGCCAGGGCGAGATGATCGACGGACTGGTTTCCGCGATCCGCGTCATGGCCGCCGCGATCGGGCGCTGACACCCCGCACACCTGTGCTCATCGGGGCGGGCCGGTCCAGTGGGACCGTTCCGCCCCTTTCGCGTGTCCGGGCGCGGCGGACCGATGGGTTCGGCCCGCCGCACCCGTGCTTCACTCGGCGTCGAAGGCGCGCGCCCGCAGTGACCGTTCGATCCCGGACTTACCCTCGCTGACCAGCCTGCGCAGTGCGGGCGGATGGTCGGCGGCGAGGAACCGATCGGCCACGGCGACCGCCTCGTCCGTGATGGCCCACGACGGGTAGAGCCCGACGACCACGGTCTGGGCGACCTCGCTGGAACGCCGCTCCCACACACCGGGGATATCGGAGAAATACCGGTCGACGTAGGAGCCGAGCAGCTCACCTTGGCCCGCCGGGGCGAAGCCGCCGACGATCGAGCGCGCGGTGATGTTCGGCACGGTGTCGTCGTCCATGACCCGCGCCCACGCCTGTTCCTTGACCTCGGCGAGCGGGCGGGCCGTCGCGGCGGCGGCCGCCTGCCGCTTGCCCGCTGCGGTCGGGTCCTTGGCCAGTTCCTCGTCGATGACGGGAGTGTCGACGGTTTCGCCGTCGATCTCGCCCGCCGCCGCGAGCGCGGAGACGACCCGCCAGCGCAGGTCGGTGTCGACATCGAGTCCGTCCAGGCCGACGCCCTCTCCGTCGAGCAGCCCGCGCAGCGCCTCGGTGTGCCGGGGCGCGAGCTTCGCGCCGGTCAGGGCGTTGACGAAGGCGAGCTGATGGTCCGATCCGCCTTCGGCCCCGCGTGCCAGTTCGAGCAGGCGGTCGGCGAATTCGGGCCAGCCGACCTCGGCCGCCCACGTCGGGTCGGCGTAGCTGCCGATGGCGGTGTTGGCCTGCATCAGCAGACGCTGCACCACGCCGATCTCGGATTCGGCGCCGATGCCGCGCTGCACGAGGGCGACGAAATCGCGGGCCCGCATCTCGGCCTGCCTGGTCATCTCCCAGGCCGCCGACCACACCAGGGTGCGCGGCAGCGGTTCCTCGATCTCGTGGATGCGGCGCAGCACCACGTCGAGCGAATCCGGGTCGAGCCGGACCGAGCAGTAGGTGAGGTCGTCGTCGTTGATCAGCACGAACTGGCCGCGCTCGACGCCGACCAACTCGGGCACCTCGGTGCGGTCGGCGGCGTCGAGATCGAGTTCGATCCGTTCGGTGCGTACCAGTTTCCCGTCGCGTTCGGCGTAGACGCCGATGGCGAGGCGGTGCACGCGGTGTTCACCCGCGCCGGGGTGCGCGCCTTCCTGCACCACGGCGAAGCGGGCGAACCGGCCGCTCGCGTCGACCTCGAAATCCGGTCGAAGGATGTTGAGGCCGGTGGTCTTGAGCCACTGCGCGCCCCAGGTCGACAGGTCGCGTCCCGAGGATTTCTCCAGCGCGGTGAGCAGGTCGTCGAAGGTCGCGTTGCCGTAGGCGTGGTCGGTGAAGTACGCGCGCAGGCCCGCGAGGAACGGTTCGAGTCCGACGTAGGCGACCAGCTGCTTGAGCACCGAGGCGCCCTTGGCGTAGGTGATGCCGTCGAAGTTGACTTCAACGGCCGCCAGGTCCGGGATGTCGGCGGCGATGGGATGGGTGGATGGCAGCTGGTCCTGGCGGTAGGCCCAGGACTTCTCCACATTCGCGAAGGTGGTCCACGCGTTGGTGTATTCGGTGGCCTCGGACTGGCACAGCACCGAGGCGAAGGTCGCGAACGACTCGTTGAGCCACAGGTCGTCCCACCACTTCATGGTGACCAGGTCGCCGAACCACATGTGCGCCATCTCGTGCAGCACGGTCTCGGCGCGGCGCTCGTAGGAGGCCCGCGTGACCTTGGAACGGAAGACGTAGTCCTCCAGGAAGGTCACCGCGCCCGCGTTCTCCATCGCGCCCGCGTTGAATTCCGGCACGAACAGCTGGTCGTACTTGCCGAAGGCGTAGGGGACGCCGAACTTCTCGTGGTAGAAGCCGAAGCCCTGCTTGGTCTCGGTGAACAGCCGTTCGGCGTCCATGTGTCCGGCCAGCGAGGCGCGGCAGTAGATGCCGAGCGGGATGTCGCCGTGCTCGTCGGTGTAGGCGTCGGTCCATTCCGCGTACGGGCCCGCGATCAGCGCGACCAGGTAGGTGCTCATGCGCGGGGTGGTGCGGAACACGTGGCGGCCGGGTTCGGGGCGCACGTTCTGCACCGTCGCGCCGTTGGAGATCACCTTCCACGACGGCGCGGCGGTGACCGCGATATCGAAGGTGGCCTTCAGGTCGGGCTGGTCGAAGCAGGCGAACATGCGCTTGGCGTCGGCGGTTTCGAACTGCGAGTACAGGTAGACCGCGTCGTCGGTGGGGTCGACGAACCGGTGCAGGCCCTCGCCGGTGTGCGAGTACTCGCAGTCGGCCTCGACGACGAGCTCGTTGTGTTCGGCGAGGTCGGCGAGGGTGATCCCGGTGGACTCGTCGTAGTCGGACACGTCGATCGCGGCGCCGTTGAGGACGGCCGAACGGACCCCGCGGGCGACGATGTCGATGAAGGTGCTCGTTCCCGGCGTGGCCGTGAAGGTGACCGTGCTGCGGGAGAAGAAGGTCTGTTCACCCGGTTCGCCCGACCCGTCGGTCAGGTCGAGTTCGATGCGGTAGTTCTCGACCAGCACCGTCGCGGCGCGTTCGATCGCCTGTTCGCGAGTCAGGTTGGGTGCGGACATGAGGCTCCTTCGTGGTCGAAGAACGGCGCGTGTGCCGATGTGCGTCGGCCGCCGCCACGTGGCTGTGCGTCGGCTGCCGCCGCGTGGCGGCGCGCGCGGGACTTTTCCGCCCAACCCTACGACGCGTTCGGGTCGCGCCGCACTGTCGCGAGGTCGTGCGGGTCGCGCCGGTATCGTTGCCGTGCGGCGGATATTTCTCGGCGACGGATTCGGAGGCTCGATCTTGAAGCATGTGCACGCGGGCAAGGTGCGCGATCTGTACGAGGACGGCGATTCGCTGGTACTCGTCGCCTCGGATCGGGTGTCGGTCTACGACGTGGTGCTGCCGACGCCGATTCCGGACAAGGGTGTGCTGCTCACCCAGTTGTCCAACTGGTGGTTCGAATTCCTCGCCGACATCCCGAATCACGTGCTCTCCACCACCGATGTGCCCGAGGAGTTCGCGGGACGCGGAGTTCGGGTCAAGCCGTTGAAGATGATCCAGGTCGAATGCATCGCCCGCGGATACCTGACGGGCGGCGGTCTCACCGAGTACCGCGACACCGGCGCCGTCTCGGGAATCGCGCTGCCGCCAGGGCTGCGCGACGGCGACCGCCTGCCCGAGCCGATCTTCACCCCGACCACCAAGGCCGCGCGAGGTCACGATCTGCCCATGACCTTCGAGGACGTGGTGGCTCAGGAGGGGCGCGAGGTCGCCGAACTGCTGCGCGACACCACTCTCGACCTGTATCGGCGCGGCGCCGAGCACGCGGCGCGCAACGGGGTGATCATCGCCGACACCAAGGTCGAATTCGGTTGGGACGGCGAGGTATTCACCCTCGGCGACGAGGTGCTCACCTCGGACTCCTCGCGATTCTGGCCCGCCGACCGGTGGGAGCCAGGCCGCGCGCAGCCTTCCTTCGACAAGCAGTTCGTGCGCGACTGGGCCGCCGGGACCGGTTGGGACAAGGAACCGCCGGGACCGGAGATCCCCGCCGATATCGTCGCGGCGACCCGAGGCAAATATGTCGAGGCGTACGAACTGGTCACCGGGCGGGCGTGGAGCTGACGACGGCGCGCCGAGTCGTGCTCACGGTGCCCGACGGTCGTGGTCGCGTCGAACCGATTCAGGACACGAGCTGTGCGGCGAGGCGGTCCAGGAACGGCCGCTGACCCTTGCCGAGTTTGTCGTGCGCGGTGTCGAGGTCGAACCAGGCGGCGCGGTCGATCTCCGGGAATTCGGCCATCCGGCCCGAACGCGGCGGCCATTCCATCTCGAAGGTGCCCGGCACCACCTGATCCGGGTCGAGTTCGCCCTCGACGGCCCACACGATCACGGTCTTGCGGCCTCCGCCGCCGCTGTAGGTGACCTCGCCCAGCGGCAGCCATTCCCCCTCGGGCGCCGGCAGGCCGAGTTCCTCGGTGAACTCCCGGCTCGCCGCCGCCCGCGCGTCCTCTTCCTCGGCGATGTACTCGCCCTTGGGAATCGACCACGCGCCGTCGTCCTTCTTCGCGAAATACGGTCCGCCCATGTGCCCGATCAGGACTTCGAGGCCGTCGTCCGGCCGACGGCGGAACAGCAGGATGCCCGCGCTGGTCTTGTCTGTCACAGTGTGCAGTCTGCCCTTCGCCGCCGCGGTGTCGATCGACGGGTCATGCGGTCGCGCCGGGGTGTTCGGCGCGCAGTCGCGCGGCGCGCAGGGTGAGGTAGTCGCGTTCGGGCGTGCTCGTGGTGCGAGCGGCGGCGCGGGTGTAGGCGGTGCTGGCCGCGGTGTGGTCGCCCGCCATCTCGTGCAGGTGGCCGCGCACCGCGTCGAGTCGGTGGTTGTCGGCGAGATCCGCTGCTACCGTGTCGGCGAGGGCGAGACCGGCGTCGGGTCCGTGCGTCATGGCCACGGCCACCGCGCGATTGAGGGTCACCAGGGGACTGCCCGCGAGGCGTTCCAGTACCTCGTACAGGCGCAGGATCGACGGCCAGTCGGTGTCCTCGGCGCGGGTTGCCTGGCCGTGCAGGGCCGCGATGGCGGCTTGGACCTGGTAGGGGCCGTGCAGTCCGTGCGCGAGGGTCGCGGTGGCGAGTCGAACGCCCTCGGTGATGAGGGCGCGATCCCACAGTCGCCGGTCCTGTTCGGCGAGCGGGATCAGTTCGCCGTGCGCTCCGGTGCGCGCGGCGCGGCGGGCATCGGTGAGCAGCATCAACGCGAGCAGTCCGCCGACCTCGGGATCGTCGGGCAGCAGTCGGTGCACGGCGCGGGTCAGGCGGATCGCCTCGCCGGACAGGTCGGTGCGGTGCAGATCCGGTCCGGTCGAACTGGTGTGTCCTTCGGTGAAGATCAGGTAGAGCACGCGCAGTACCGGGTCGAGTCGGTCCCGCCACCGGTTCTCCTCGCCTGACGACGGTTCGGCGAACGGGCGTTCCAATGCGCCGAGGCGTTTCTTGGCGCGGGCAATGCGTTGCGCCATGGTCGCTTCCGGCAGCAGGAAGGCGCGCGCGATCTCGGCGGTGGTCAGTCCGCCGACCGCGCGCAGCGTGAGCGCCACCGAACTCGCCGTCGACAGCGCCGGATGGCAGCACAGGAAATACAGCGACAGGGTGTCGTCGCGGTCGACGGCCTCGGTATCGGACACCTCGCGGTCGAAGACCGTGTGCTCACGTCGCCTCCGGGCGACCTCGGCGCGCACCGCGTCGGCCATGCGCCGCTGCGCGACCTGGATCAGCCAGCCGCGCGGATTCTGCGGCACGCCGTCTTCGGGCCACCGGGTCGCGGCGGCGAGCAAGGCCTCCTGGAGCGCGTCCTCGGCGGTGTCGAAATCGCCGAATCGGTGCACCAGCGTGCCGAGGACCTGCGGCGCGAGCGTGCGCAGCAGGTCCTCGGTGCTCTCGGTCACGTGCACTGCGAGCGCTGTTACGTGGCGGGCGCGCTCATGACCGCGCGCACCTCGATGTATTCGCGGATGGGTGCGCCGCCGGGACCGGGGGCGGCCGAGGCGAGCGCGGCGATCTCGAGCGCGCGTTCGGGGCTGTCGACGTCGATCATCCAGTAGCCCGCCAGGAATTCCTTCGTCTCGGGGAAGGGGCCGTCGGTGACGACCGGGGCGGAGCGTCCGTCGGAGCTCACCACCCGCGCCTCCTCCGGTCCGGCAAGGCCCTGGGCGTCGACGAGTTCGCCGCTCGCGGCGAGTTGGGCGCCGAGCGCCTTCTGGAATTCGATGTGCGCCACGATGTCCTCGGGCGCCCATTCGTTGATCGGCAGATCGCAGGCCGCGGTCGCACCGTAGGTCTTCAACAGCATGTACTTCATGATTCGGCTCCTTGCCGGTCGGCGCGCCCTTGTGGCGCTCTCGAGGGTAGGTCGGAGCCGGTCGTACGCACTTGTCGTATCCGTGGAGTGACCTGCATCACAGTTGGGACGAGGTGTCGGCCAACTTCGCCGGGTCCACCGGTTCGCCCGCCGCGACGAGTTCCTTGATCCGGTCGGTGACATCCCAGATGTTGACGTTCATCCCGGCCATGACCAGATTGTCGGCGTCGAGCCAGAACGCGACGAACTCGCGGGCGTCGCGATCGCCGCGCACCACGACCCGGTCGTACTCGCCTGCCGCCGCGTAGCCCGTGTACTCCATGCCGAGGTCGTACTGATCGGTGAAGAAGTAGGGCAGTCGGTCGTAGACCGCGGGCTTGCCGAGCATGGTCGCCGCCGCCACCGCGGGCTGATTGAGGGCATTGGCCCAGTGCTCGACGCGGATGCGGCGGCCGAGAACCGGATGGCGCTGCGCGGCGATATCGCCGACGGCGACGATATCCGGATCGCTCGTCGCCAGCGATTCGTCGACCAGCACACCGCCATCGACCTCCAGACCCGCCGCCTCGGCGAGTTCGACATTCGGCCGTGCGCCGACCGCGACCAGCACCGCGTCCGCGGTCACCGTGCTGCCGTCGCCGAGCCGCAGACCGATCGCGAGCACCGCCTCGCCGGTGTCGCGGGTGGTGATCTCCTCGACCTGCGCGCCGAGCCGCAGGTCGACATCGTTGGCCCGGTGCAGGTCGGCGAAGACCGCGCCCATCTCCGGTCCGAGCGCGCCGAGCAGCGGCTGCTCGGCGGATTCGACGACCGTGACCCGCAATCCGGCCCCCCGCGCCGCCGCGGCGACCTCGAGACCGATCCAGCCCGCGCCGATCACCGCGAGGCTGCGATTCTGCCCGAACAGCTCGATCATGGTGTCGGAGTCGCCGATGGTGCGCAGCGTGTACACGTTGGGCGCGTCCGCGCCCGGCAGCGGCGGGCGCTTCGGGCTCGAGCCCGTGGCCAGCGCCAACTTGTCGTAGGCCAGGGTGGAGCCGTCGGGCAGGGTCACGGTGGCGGCGGCGCGATCGATCGCGGTCACCTCGGTGCCCAATCGCAGATCGATGTGGTGATCGCGGTACCACTGACCCGGCTGCACGGTGAATTCCGGCAGGGATTTCTTGCCGAGCAGATGTTCCTTGGACAGCGGAGGTCGCTCGTATGGCAGGTGCTCCTCGGCGCCGATCACGGTGACGGTGCCGTCGAAATCGTTGTCCCGCAGAGCTTCCGCGAGTTTGGCCGCGGCCAGGCCGCCACCGACGATGACAAAACGACGCTGCGAGGTCATTGCGGACTCCTTCTCGGGTGGATAACGGATTCCTGCCCCGAGCCTACTGTCAGCCGATCCTCGCGCCCGCGAATCGGGAACGAATACCGGACCGATGTGGTTGCTCCCGATAGCGGCCGCGCTACCCGCCGCCGCAATTCAGCTTTCGCGAAAGATCGAGAGGAACGAACCGTGACCGAAACGGCCGAGAAGAACGTCGCCGACTTCTGGTTCGACCCGCTGTGCCCGTGGTGCTGGATCACCTCCCGCTGGATCCTGGAGGTCGAGAAGGTCCGCGATATCGACGCCCGCTTCCACGTCATGAGCCTCGCCGTCCTCAACGAGGGCCGCGACCTGCCGCCGCAATACCAGGAATTGATGGCCGTCGGCTGGGGGCCCGTCCGGGTCGCCATCGCCGCGGCACAGGCTCACGGCGACAAGATCCTGTCGCCGCTCTACACCGCCATGGGTACCCGCATCCACGACCGCAAGGACGAATACGAGCGCCCCGATCGCGCCGCGTCGCTGGCCGCGGTCATCGCCGACTCGCTCGCCGAGGTCGGACTCCCGGCCGAACTGGCCGAGGCCGCGAACAGCACCGAATACGACGCCGCGCTGCGCGAGAGCCACCACGCGGGGATGGACAAGGTGGGCGAGGACGTCGGCACGCCGACCATCCACGTCAACGGGATCGCGTTCTTCGGTCCGGTGTTGTCGCGGATTCCGCGCGGTGAGGAAGCGGGCACGGTATGGGACGGCGTCGTCGCGCTCGCCTCGTACCCGCACTTCTTCGAGTTGAAGCGGACCAGGACCGAGAACCCGTCCTTCGACTGAATCCGCGGGCGGTGTGGCGTCGGTCGTCGCCACACCGCCCCGGTTCAGTGCGGGCGGTCCTCATAATGCCCACGAGTCGAGGTTGCGGACGGCATGTGGCCATGGGTGCACGGGGTGGCAGTGGCCCGACTCGACCGTCCCGGTGTGGTGCGGCCGCCATCGCGTTGTTCAGGGTCGCGGCGGTGGGTACTTGGCGACATGGCGACAAGCAGCCGTCGGCCCGGCCGAAGCGTCCGGTGCTCGAGGACGGTGTCATCGCGCTGCCCCGGCTCGAGGTTGTGGCGGCGGTGTGGCGTCCTGCGGTCCTGACGGCGGTTAGGGCGAGTGGGTGTCGCCCGGGTTCGGTCTGCCCCAGCCCTGATGTTCGGTGGGTTGCTGTGGATAGCCGTCGGTCGGGTAGGGGCCGGTCGGTTGCGCGTACCCGCCGGACTGTGGTGGATAACCGCCGCTCGGCTGTGGATAGCCGCTCGATGACTGCCCGGCGACCGGTGGCGCGTACCCGCCCGCATGCTGTGGATATCCACCGGTGAGCTGTGGATATCCACCGATCGGCTGGTACGGGGGATAGGTGCCGCCCGGCGGCGGGAATCCGGGTTGCGGCGTGACCCGCGGATTCGGCCGCCAGAGCAGATTGCCGTGCTTGCTGCGGTCGCGCAGCGCCCACATCCGCCAGGTCAATACCGGGTGGCTGACCAGGCCGTTGTAGAGCCAGACGAAGAATCCGCGTTCCACCGGCGCCCGGTCGGCCATCTCGTCGAACCCGACCAACGTGTTCAGATATTTGCCGCCCGCCAGGGTGCGCATCGCGCCGGGCGCGCCCTCGTGGTTGTAGCAGTAGCCGTGGTTGTCGGCGGTGTACTCCTGGGCGCGCTGCAACGATCCGCCCAGAATCGGCAGGTACGGCACCACATACATGCCGAGCCACCGCCAGTACGAGGTGTGCCCGGCGGCGATGTGCCCGACCTCGTGGCCGATGATGAAGGCCAGCGCGTCGGGATCGCGTGCCGCGCCGCCGATTTCGAACAGATCGCTGTTGACCGCCACGAACCGGCGGAAGCCGTGCCCCGAGGCGAACGCGTTGATCGCCCCGTTGCCGAGCACCACGAAGGCGTCCGGGGTATTGGCCATCCCGAAGCGCGCCGCGGCCTCCACGACCATGCGATGCGCGTCAGGGAACTGGGTCGGGGTGATCTTGATGCCACCGGTGCGCAACTGCGCGTACAACAGACCGCGCTGCAACACCAGGATCAGCGGCGCGAGCAGCAGCGGCGCCGACAGTTGCAGCGGAATCCAGCCGACCACCGTCATCAGCAGTCCCAAGACGAAGAACAGGGCGGTCAGCACCACGATCACGGTGAGCAGCGGTATCTCGAGCGCGTGCCGGGCAGGCATCCCGAACGGTCCGAGCCCGCGCGTCTGCTGGATCGCGTATCGCGGCGGTCGCGGTCCGTTCGCGGTGGCCGGTGACTGATACCCGGGAACCCATCCGGGCGGTCCGCTCGACGGATCCCATCCGGTGAGGTTCGACACCGAGGTCGAACCGCTCGCTTCGCCATCGGATTTCGTCAGCGAGGTCGATGGTTGACCTTGTTCGTCGGACTGCATGCCATGAACTCTATTCATTTGCCCGCCGTCGTCCATTCCCCCGCCGTCGCCGCTCGCGGCGGGCCTGACACAATCGCTGCCATGCGCGTATACCTGGGTGCCGACCATGCCGGTTTCGAACTGAAGAATCACGTCAAGGCCCATCTGGAGCAGGCGGGCCACGAGGTCGTCGACTGCGGCGCCCTCGAATACGACGCACTCGACGACTACCCCGCGTTCTGCATCGACGCCGCGCGCCGCACCGTCGCCGACCCGGGCAGCCTCGGCCTGGTGTTCGGCGGCAGCGGCAACGGTGAGCAGATCGCCGCCAACAAGGTGCCCGGCGCTCGCTGCGCGCTTGCCTGGAGCGTCGAGACCGCCCGTCTCGCGCGCGAACACAACAACGCTCAGCTCATCGGAATCGGCGGCCGGATGCACAGCACCGAGGAAGCGCTCGCCATCGTCGACGCGTTCGTGGCGACGGCGTGGTCCGGCGAGGAGCGCCATCAGCGCCGCATCGACATCCTCGCCGAGTACGAGAAGACCGGCGTGGCGCCCGCCACCGCGTGAAGTAGGCAGGCGTAGATGCCCGAAGGGCATACGCTGCACCGGCTCGCCCGCCGGCACCAGGAGCGTTTCGCGGGCGCGGTGGTGCGGGTGTCGAGTCCGCAGGGACGGTTCGCCGACGGGGCCGCACTGGTCGACGGACAGGTGCTGACCCGCTCGGAAGCGCACGGGAAACATCTGCTGCACCACTACGAGTCGGGGGCGGTCGTGCACGTCCACCTCGGCCTCTACGGCAAGTTCTACGATTCCGAACTGCCGATGGGGGAGCCGATCGGCCAGGTCAGGATGCGAATGGTCGGCGCTGGTTCGGGTTTCGGCACCGACCTGCGCGGGCCGAGCGCCTGCGAGGTGCTGACCCCTCCCGAGGTGGACGCGCTCGCCGAACGCCTCGGCGCCGACCCGCTGCGCCCCGACGCCGACCCCGACCGCCCGCTGCGCCGAATCGCCCGCTCGCGCAGGTCGATCGGCGCGCTGCTGATGGACCAGTCGGTGATCGCGGGCGTCGGCAACGTGTACCGGGCCGAAGTGCTGTTCCGGCACGGTATCTCGCCGTACCGGGAAGGCGCCGCGCTCGGCGCCGAACAGTGGCAGGCGATCTGGGCGGATCTGGTGGAGCTGATGCCGGTCGGTGTCGCGACCGGCCGCATGCACGTGGTTCGCCCCGAACACGACCACGGCGAACCGTCCTACGCGCCGGATCGCCCGCGGACCTACGTCTACCGCAGGCAGGGCGCCGCCTGCCGGGTCTGCGGCGCGACGGTGGCGCACGCGGTCATGGAGGGGCGGAATCTGTTCTGGTGCCCCGGCTGTCAATCCGGCTGACGCCGTACTGCCCCCTGGACGCCGCGCTCGGGCCCGACGAGGGCCCGCGCCGTGCTCTTCAACCGGCGACGGCGGCGTCGATCTCCGGGCCGTCGGAATCGGTGTAGACGAACCGGTTGCCGGTCTTGATGGAGTACATGTCGCGATCCGCGCGCCGCAGCAGATCCGTGAAATCGCACGGCGCGCCAGGCGGATTGTGCGCGGTGCCGACGCTCGCCGACACCGGCACCGGACCAGCCGTCGACCACACCGGGTCGCGCAGCGCCTGATGGATGTGACGGCAGATCTCGGCCAGCGAATGCTGATCCCGGTTCACCGCGAGCACGAATTCGTCACCGCCGTAGCGGCAGATCACCGTGTCGGGCGGGCAGACCTCGCGCAGCCGGTTGGCCAGTTCGACCAGGACCTCGTCGCCGACGGCGTGCCCGAACCCGTCGTTGATCTGCTTGAAGCGGTCGAGGTCGATGAGCAGCAGGCCGACGTGGCAGTTCGGGTCGAGCGCCATGCGGCGCACCCGGTCCTGCAACAGCGTGCGGTTGGCGAGGTCGGTGAGCGCGTCGTGGGTGGCCTCGTGGCGCAGGCGGTGCTGCAGCGCGGCGATCTCCTGGACGCGCAGCGAGACCTTCGCCGTCATGCTCTGCTCCTGCTGGGCGAGCGCGCGTTCCTGCAGGGCCTGGGCGTAGCTGTCGATGGCGTGGCTGGCGATGAACGGCCAGCGGGTGGCCACGAGGGAGCCCGGCCTGCCCGAGGGGAAGCCGAGTAGCCATCTGCTGGCCTGCGCCAGCATGCGGGTTCGTTCGAACGGCGGTTCGGCGAGCCGGGCGCCGAGCTGCTTGGCCGAGGTGACCGGGAAAGGTTCGAACCGGGCGAGTTCCAGCAGGGACTGCACGATCTCGATGAGGACCGGTTCCAGCTGTTGCGGAGTCGTGTGCGAGCCCGGTTCCGCGCAGACCGCACGCGCCCAGGCGCGCGCCATCGCGCTGACAGGTGGCTCGGTGTCGGCGGACATCGCGCTCACCTCGGGGTGTCGATGTCGGTAACCGGGTGCCCCGCGCACGCGCGAGAGCCGGCATCACCCCGATCACTACTGCTATGCGGTTGGGTCCACCACGCTCGGTGCACGTTCACCGCCCCCTTTCCAGATACCCCCGTCCGGCAAAAAGGATCCTAGCAAGCCACTCGGCACTGAAAAACGACGTTTTACAACGAGTTTTCGATACCGGTCCAGTGGCGATCGGATGTGTGATCGTTCCGGGGGCACGGGCGTTACACATCAATTCCGGTTCGCTGGAGAGTCGCGCGCCGACACGCCAGAAGTGTGCCCGAACCTGCGCGAATCCGTCCTCCACCGGCCTGATCGTAGTCGCGCATCGCCGCGACGGCACCCCCCTCGGCCGAATGACCCGACACCGACGTGACGAGAACCGGTCCCACCACCCCTCGGTGACCCGCACCGCAGCCCCGCCCGCTCCCGGCGATTGGCTTTTTCGACGGTTGATTCGGTACAGTCGGTGCGCACACGACATCGTGGCGATCCCATCGGTGTCGTATGCCTGCGGGTGTAGTTCAATGGTAGAACCTCAGCCTTCCAAGCTGATGGTGCGGGTTCGATTCCCGTCACCCGCTCCACACAAGAATTCTCCTCGCCGCCGAGCGAGGGCACGGGGTGTAGCGCAGCTTGGTAGCGCATCCGCTTTGGGAGCGGAGGGTCGCAGGTTCAAATCCTGTCACCCCGACAGTAATTCGACCCCTCCGGCCCAGGTCAGAGGGCGTCGCCTACCTTTCGGCAGCTCGGTCGAAATCGCCCCTGGTAGCTCGGGATAGGCGCGCTCGCGATGAGCGGGCTTCAGGTCAGTGGTGCGCGGGCTACCTCGTCGATCAGGTCTTGGATCGGTTCGGGGCCGTTGTAGTCGAAGGTCATGACCCATGTGGCTCGGGACGGGTCGGTGAAGGTGGAGACGATCTTCGGGTACCGGAGGGTGCCGTTGACCACCTTGGTGAACGTGAGACGTCGGTCTTTGCGATTGCCGAATGTGGCCGTGTCCAACAACTTCGCGCGTAGTGCGAACTCTCCGACCGCCGTTGTGGCGTCGTTCTGGGATCTGTAGACGTAGAAGGTGTAGTTCAGCGCCTTGCTGCCCGTGGTGAAGCAGTACCAGCGCGCCATCCAGCCATTGAAGGCCGCCTCGGCGTTGGTTTCGAGGCGCAGGTCTTCGGTGCGGGGTCGGCAGGTCGCGTTCCGGTACCCTTTCCCCTCCTCGCGAGGGTCGGTCGGCAGCATGTCGGGGAACGCGGCGGAAACGGCGGCCAGTGCGCGGAGTTCCGGGGTGCGGCCAGTGGCTTCGGCGAGAATCGAGGAATCGTCACGCCACACCCAGACGCCGAAACCCACCAGGACGACCAGCACGATCACCAGCGGGGTCAGGGGAACGATGCGTCGACGGCGTCGTGGGGGCGCGGGGATGGGGCGCATCGGTGGCGGGTACGCGCGCGACATGTTCGGCTGCGGGCCGGGGGTGACCGGGACGCGCGGTGCGGACGGGGCGGGAGCGAACGGCTGGACGAGAGTGGGGGAGGAGGGGGTGATCACGGGGAGGCTCGGCGTCGGGCGGCCGTTCAGCGCCGCCCACGCCAGGTTCGCGAATTCGGCGCAGGTGGCGAATCGGTCTTCGCTGCGTTTGGCCATGGCGCGCGCGAGGATCGCGTCGAGTTCGGCGGGTAGGCCGGGGCGGAAGGCGGTGATCGGTGGGGGTGGTTTGCGCAGGTGTCCGTCGATGATGAGGGCCGGGTGGGACGAGTCGAAGGGGGATTTGCCGGTGAGGAGCCAGAACAGGGTGCACGCCAGGGAGTATTGGTCGGTGCGGTGGTCCATGTAGGCGCCGGTGAGCTGTTCGGGGGAGGCGTAGGTGAGGGTGGCGGTGAAAGTGCCGGTTCGAGTGAGGTGTGCGGTGTCCTCGCGTGGGCGGGCGATACCGAAGTCGGTGAGTAGGACTCGTTCCATGCCTACGCCGCGGGCGAGCATGATGTTGGCGGGCTTCACGTCCCGGTGCAGGACGCCCATGGCGTGTGCGTAGTCGAGGGCTGTCGCGGTCTCCGCTACGATCTGTGCGCCGCGCTGCGGGGGTAGCGCGGACGGGTCGAGGGATGAGGCGTCAACGCCGTCGATGTACTGCATGGCGATCCACAGCTGTTCGTCGTCGACGCCGCGATCGAAGACCGTCACGATGTTCGGGTGGTCCAGTCGCGCGGCCAAGTCGGCTTCGCGTTCGAATCTAGCTCGGATCTCGTTGTCGGAGTACAGATCTCGGTTGAGCAGCTTGAGTGCGACCAGCCGGGGCAGTCGCGGATGCCGTGCCAGGTACACCGCCCCCATGCCGCCCCTGCCGAGCAGTCTCTCCACGGTGTAACCCGCGAAGACTTCCCCGCCACGTAACACAAGACCCCCCGGACCGCTTCCGAATTGTTCGGCGGCTCAGCCGCTTTCCGCGCGCACGGTGGCGATCTTCCGGCCGTGCGCACATCGCGGACTGTACACGGCGCACTCCGGTTGCTCACCACCGAGGATTCGCCGCTCGGCCGGGCTCCGGGAACCGCGCATTGCCGCTCGGATCACACAGACCAGAGTTCATCGAAAAGGGCCCGTGCTCTTGTGAGTACGGGCCCTTCGAGGGGGGATGTTCAGCGCTGCCTGCTGGTACGGGCGCGGCGGCGTTCGGCTTGGAGTTCGGCGAGTTCCTGTTCGAGGAGTTCGGCGATGCGGAACTGGCCGGTGTCGTGGATGGGGTCGGGGGCCGGGACGACCTGGAGGTCCGGCTTCGCGGGAACGGCCGGGGTTTCCTTGCCGTTCTTGGCCGCCGGGCGGGAATCGGCGGCGGTGCGGCCCTTTCCGGGGACGACCTTCCTGATGCCCGTCTTGGCGGCGGCCGGTTTCGCGGCAGGCTTCTCGGCGGGCGCGGGGACCGCCTGCACCGGCTGTGGTTCGGCGACGGCCGCGACAGCGGGCTTGGCGACCTCGGCGGGCGGCGCGGGCTTCGCGACGACCGGTGCCGCGGTCGGTTCGGGCTGCGCGGGGGCCTTGGCGACCACGGGCTTGGCGGGGGCGGGCGGCGCGGGCTTGACGGGCGGTGTGACGGGCTTCGCGACAGCGGCGGGCTTGGTCACCGGGGCGGGCTTGACGGCCGCGGGCTTGACGGCGGGCGGAGTCGATTCGGCCGCCTTGGCCGCGGTGCCGTTCGTCGAGCGCGCCACGGCGGGCTTGGGAGCCTGGGCAACGGGCTTGGGGGCCTTGACCACGGGCTGGGGCGCCTCGTCCTCGGGTTCCTCGTCTTCGGCGTACAGAACCTCGGTGAGCGCCTCGGATTCGTCGACTTCGGCCTCTTCGTCCTCGATCTCCTCTTCGACGTACTCGACCGCGGGTTCGTAGTCGGGTTCGGGTTCGGCCTCGATCACGACGGCTTGCGGAGTGCCGAGTTCCGCGGCCATCGGACGGTAGGAGGCGAGGTCGGGCAGTCTGCTGCGGATGACCTCGGCCGGGTCGGGCAGATCGCGCACCTGATCGGTGGCGCGGGTGATGGCGAGGCCGTATCGGGCGCTCGCCGCGTCGTGGATGAGCAGCGCAACGCCGATCATGACCGGCGCGACGGCGTGCACGCCCGCGTCGAACCAGTCCGCGCCGCGCACGTACGGGTAGGTGTTCAGGCCGACGGTGAGGGCGAGCAGCGCGATTTCGGCGGCGACGACCTGACCGCGGTTGTCGTTGACACCCCATTCCGAGACCTTGTTGGTGCCGATCATGATGATGATCAAGCAGACGCTGATCATCGCCTCGATGAGGTAGCTGAACCAGTACAGCGGATCCGACGGGCCGCTGGGGGCGATGTTCTGCTGGACGTTGACCGCCGACCAGAGCATGCCCGCGCCGACCACGCCCGCGAGCGCGCGCAGCGACCAGGAGCGGTGCCGATACAGCGATGCCAGTTTGGCGTGCGGACTCGATTCCCGCCGCTGCGCGGCTATCGCTTTCCGCGCGACAAGTAGATCTCTGATGTCTGCCTTCTCGATCTCTTCGGTGGTCTGCCGGGCTCGATCGGCGGCTCCGGCGGCGGCCTGCGCTTGTTTCCAGCGCTGTGCGCGATCCTGTCCGCGGATCTTCTCGGCGAGGTCACGTTCGGCGTGCAGTTCGTCTTCGGACAGCGCCTGGGTGAGCGCGGGGTCGAACTGGTAGGCCAGCCTGCCTCGGGCCTTCTCGACCCGCCGCGCCAGCAGACTGACATCGTCCTCAATGGGATGCTCTATCGTCACCTCGACTCCCGCCGGGGCAGGTTCGAGGTTTGGCAAGTGATCACACGTGGGAACGGCACATGCCATTCATAGTCGATGTACCGCCGCCTGCGAAACTGTGGAATAGCGACGAGGGGCACCGATCTCGGCGTGGCGCGGACGACACGCCACCGGCAAGTTCGATCCGAGGTCACGACTTGTTCATGGAATAGCGTTCGCCTGGTATGCGCTCGAGCGGTTCCGGACCTGCTCAGCGCGATTCTCGCCAGGCCATAGGCAATGCGCATACCAGATCCGATGATCGCCGCCCGCGCGACCCCGAGGTGGGCGCCGCGGTGAAATTCGACCGCACTGATCACATCCGCTACCGACCGGTAATTTTGTTCGAGAGCGTCATCGGATCGCGGCCAAACGCTTGAGTTGGGCGTCGAAGGCGGAGTCCGTGACGGGGGTCAGGCTCAGATCGGTGCTCGTGGACAGCAGATAGCGGCCGTCGTCGGTGAAATCGAGCCAGGTGCGGTGTCGCGTCGGCGGTGACATCGGATCGTCGGGCGCGACCGTCACGGTGATGAAGCCGCGCGCGTCGATCGGTCGGTGCAGGGTGCGGCGGAAGACCGCGGCGCGCTCGGCCTCCTCGGATCGGTCCCAGTCCGGCGGATCGCCTCGCAGGACGGCCTCGCGCGGCTCGCGCATGGCCGACAGCCTGCCCGCGGGGGCGGAACCGATGGCCTCCACCAGATGTCGCGGGACCCGCCGCGCGTGACAGGCGATCACCGTGACATCGCACGGACCGGCGATCAGCACCGTTCCCCACACCAGGTGCGCGGCGCCGAAGGCGAGGATCGGTTCCTCGGGTCTGCCGTCGGCGGCGTAGCGGTCACCCGAGACGGTGATGGTGGTGACGTCGCCGCGCGCGCACAGCGTGAGTGCGCCGGTGAGGTCGGGATCGCGATTGCGCCGGAACCGTTCGGCGAGCGCGAGTTTGTCCCAGTCGTTGGCGCTGCGCACGGTGCCGCGATGGGCCATGTTGATCGGGTAGGGGCGACGGTCGAGTCCGGTTTCGACGGACCAGGCATAGGTGAACTCGTCCGGACTCATGACCCATCTCACGGCGCGAACTCTCCTCGAGCCCGCACGTCGAAGCCGGGGACGGCGTCGCCGGAGGCCACCAATGTCGAGTTGTAGAGGAAGGTCAGCGTGTCTTGTGCGTCGGCGAGCGTGTTCGCCGCGGCGATGTCGCTCGCCATCTTGCGCGGTCCGCCGTCGACCGCCTCGCGCACCGGATCCGGGTCGGGGACGTACGGCGCGGGCGGCGGCGGGATCGCGTCGCGGACGGTCTGCGCCGCCGAGGAGTTCACCTCCATCAGCCGGTGCACCGCTGTGCACACCTGCTGCGCGTCGGCGCCCGAGCGCACGAACGCCTCGGTGGACTCCCGCGCCGAGTCGGCGGCCCGGCCGTGCCATTCCGCGAACTCCTGCCGCACCGCCGCGGCGAAGGTCTCGAACATCTGCTCGAGCGCCGCCGCGCCCGCCTGCCAGCCCTCGGCGGTGCGACCGAGCGCCGCCGGGTCGAGCGCCTCGCGCACCGAATGCCAGATCTCGGCGTGGGTGTAGGCGTCGAACGCCTCGCGGTCGGGCACGTACGGCGGGTCGGTGCGCTCGGGCCGGTCCGGCTTCATAGTCGGTCATCCAATTCGTCGGCGGCCAGGCGCATGGCCGCGCGATTGGCGGCGTCGGCCTCTTCGAACAGGGCGGCCGCTGCGAGATATCCCGCCTTCAGGCGCAATGCCGCCTCCTGCAATCCGGTGAGCGCCTCGCGGTATTGCGCGCCCTTGCCGCCGAATCCGCGTGCCAGCGCCTTGCCCGACGGCAATTCGGCGAAGCCGGACACCTCGGTGAGTTCGGCGCCTGCGACCCGTGCCTGCCGCAGGCCCGCGACGAGTGTGTCGCAGGCTTGCGCCAGTCTGCGCGCCGCCCCTTCCGGCATTCCGAACTCACCCGCCGCGGCCGCGTTGTACACCCCGGCCTCCGCACCTCGTGCCTCGTCGGGTCGCACTGGGTTCGGCCCCCTCGATCTCGGTAGACACCAAAGTCCTTGAAGCACGGCAGTTTATCAGTGCGACCCGACGGTCGGTGCGGGGTTACCGGACCGTTGTATACCGTATGGCGCAGCTCACCGGTGTGGTCAGCCGCGCGCCGGATCGGGCCAACGCCAGTCGGCGACGGCCGGGATGTCCGCGCCGTTGCGGCGGGTCCACGCCCGCGCGTTCCACCGCGCGTCCACCATCTCCTGACGCAGGCCCGCGGCCTTCTCGCGCAGGCCGGGCACCCGGTCGACCACATCCATGACCAGGTGGTAGCGGTCGAGGTCGTTGAGCATGACCATGTCGAAAGGCGTGGTGGTCGTACCCTTCTCCTTGTAGCCGCGCACGTGCATCTCGGCATGGTTGGCGCGCCGATAGGTCAGGCGGTGGATCAGCCAGGGGTAGCCGTGGAAGGCGAAGATCACCGGGCGCTCGCGGGTGAACAGGGTGTCGAACTCGCTGTCGGGCAGGCCGTGCGGATGTTCGTCGGACGGCACGAGCCGCATGAGATCGACCACGTTGACCACGCGCACCCGCAACTCGGGCAGGCGGTCGCGCAGGATAGCCGCCGCGGCAAGGGTTTCCAGCGTCGGCACGTCGCCCGCGCAGGCCAGTACCACGTCGGGCGCCGTGCCGATCGCGTCGTTGTTGCCCGCCCACTCCCAGATGCCGACGCCGCGCGCGCAGTGCACTTGCGCGTCGTCCACCGAAAGCCAGTCCGGCTGCGGCTGTTTGCCCGCGACCACCACGTTCACGTAGTGCCGCGACCGCAGGCAGTGGTCGTAGACGCAGAGCAGGGTGTTGGCGTCCGGTGGCAGGTAGACGCGCACGATCTCGGGCTTCTTGTTGAGCACCACGTCGAGGAAGCCGGGGTCCTGATGGGTGAACCCGTTGTGGTCCTGGCGCCACACATGCGAGGACAGCAGGTAGTTCAGGCTCGGGATCGGCCGTCGCCACGGCACGTTCGCGCTCGCGTCGAGCCATTTGGCGTGCTGGTTGAACATCGCGTCGACGATGTGGACGAACGCCTCGTAGCAGGTGAACACGCCGTGCCTGCCGGTGAGCAGATAGCCCTCCAGCAAGCCCTGGCACATGTGCTCGGACAGCACCTCGATGACGCGGCCCTGCCGGTCGAGTCCGACGTCGCGCGGGTCGATGTCGGCCTGCCAGTCGCGGCCGGTGACCTCGAGGATGTCCTGGAGTCGGTTGCTGGCGAGTTCGTCGGGGGCGAAGGTGAGGAAGTTGTCCGGATTGTTCCTGGTGACCTCGCGCAGCCACCGGCCGAGCACGCGGGTCGCCTCGTGGTCGGTCGCTCCGGGGGAGGAGACCTCGACGCCTTGGTCGCGCCAGTCGGGGAGGCGAAGGTCGCGCACGAGCGAGCCGCCGTTGGCGACCGGATTCGCGCTCATCCGCCGGGCCTGCGCGGGCACCAGGTCGATCAATTCCGGTACGGGAGCTCCGGATTCGTCGAACAGCTGCTCGGGGCGGTAGGAGCGCAGCCACTGTTCGAGGACGGCGCGGTGCTCGTCGTCGCCGCGCGCGGCGGGCAGCGGGACCTGGTGCGCGCGGAAGGTGCCTTCGACTCGGACGCCGTCGACGTAGGGCGGACAGGTCCAGCCCTTCGGCGTGCGCAGCACGATCATCGGCCAGCGCGGGTGCTCGTGCGCGTCGCCGGCGCGGGCGGCTCGCTGGATGTCGGCGATTCGATCGAGGGAGGTGTCCACCGCCGACGCCATCGCCTGGTGGACGCGAGCCGGATCATCGCCCGCCACCACGATCGGCTCGTGGCCGTAGCCGCGCAGCAGCGAGATCAGGTCGGCTTCGGGGATGCGGGCGAGCAGGGTCGGATTGGCGATCTTGTACTCGTTGAGCGCCAGGATCGGCAGCACGGCGCCGTCGCGGCGGGGGCTGATGAATTTGTTGGCGTGCCAACTGCCCGCGAGCGGGCCGGTTTCGGCCTCGCCGTCGCCGACCACGCAGAAGACGGTGAGATCGGGATTGTCCAGCGCCGCGCCGTAGGCGTGCAGGAGCGAATAGCCCAGTTCACCGCCCTCGTGGAAGGAGCCGGGCGTCTCCGGCGCGCAGTGACTCGGGACGCCGCCGGGGAAGGAGAACTGCGCGAACATGGCCGCCATGCCGAGACCGTCGCGCGGGATATGGCTGTACAGCTCGGAATAGGTGCCTTCCAACCAGGCGCAGGCGTTGGGGCCGGGGCCGCCGTGGCCGGGACCCGCGACGAAGACGGCGTTCAGGTCGCGGCGGCGGATCGCGCGATTGGCGTGCGCCCACACCAGATTCAGGCCGGGCACGGTGCCGAAATGGCCGAGCAGGCGCGGTTTCACGTGCTCGGCCCGCAGCGGTTCGCGCACCAGCGGATTCGCCATCAGGTAGATCTGGCCGACCGCCAGATAGTTCGCCGCGCGCCACCACGCGTCCAGTGCCGTCAGTTCCGCCCGGTCGAGCGGGCCCTCGACATCGGCGAGGACATAGGGTTCGGGTGCGACGGTGCGCCCGCCGCCGCTGTCGATATTGTCGGCCGAGGTGTCGCCCCCGGCGCTCGCTGTCCGCGTCATCTGCCGACTCTCCTCACACTGGGGACATCCGTCGCCCGGATCGCCCTACCCGGGAATCCGGATCGTCATGCGTGGGAACTCCGCACGCACGTGAACTTCATGTCTGGGAACGCCGCCGCGCCCGAATCGCTGTGCGCGTGCGGTGCGGCCACGGTGTGATCGCGATCGACCATGGCCGCGACCGACATCGAATGGAGAATGCGGGGCCAAGCCTACCGAGCGGCGAGCGGTCCGGCGCGGGACTCGATCGCGCCCGCGACGTGTTCGGCAATCGTCGTGTGTATGCCGCGGCCGTGCGGCGCAGTGTCGCGGCATACGTCGTGGGCGGACTCGGCAGCCGACAGCGTGTTCCGCTATTTCAACCGAGCGGGTGCGGGGCGGGTTGGGGGCGGCGGGTGTCGGTGGCCTAAGGTGCGCCGCATGCGAAAACTCGGCAGGTTCATCGGAGTCGTCGCCCTTCTCACGGCCGCGTTCACGCTCGGCGCGTGCGGTTCGGACGACGATTCGGGGTCGGCGGCGGGCTCGAGCGCCAAGCCTGCCGCGAGCGCGAGCGCCGGTGTCGGCGCGCCGACCAAGACGCACGGGCGCGAATGCACCGCCGATGACATCAAGGTGACCGGCGGCTTCGGGGCGAACCCGCAGATCAAGTTGCCCGACAACTGTGATCCGCCCAAGCAGCTCGTGTCGAAGGACCTGGTCGCGGGAAGCGGGCCGGGCGCGGCGGCCGGACAGCAGCTGACCATGAACTATTCGCTGGTCACCTGGTCGGACGGGAAGAAGCTGGACAGTTCCTTCGATCGCGGCAAGCCCTTCCCGCTGACCCTCGGCGCCGGACAGGTCATCCCCGGCTGGGAGCAGGGACTCGATGGTGTGCAGCAGGGCACCCGCCGCCTGCTGATCATCCCGCCCGAACTCGGCTACGGCAAAGGCGGCAACGGCATCAAGCCGAACGAGACGCTGGTCTTCGTGACCGACACGGTCGCGATCGGGAACTGACGGCGGTCAGCACCCGTCCGATTGCGGGGCCGCGGAACCGTTCAACTACCCTGGTCGGGATGCGTACATCAGGGTGTGCGGGCCGGTCGTGAGCGACGGCGCCCGCCGCCCGGTCGGCACGTAGCGGCGTCTCGCCTCGCCCCGCGATCGGCGACAACACCGATGACCAGCACGAACACCGAACCGAACGACGAACAAGGAGCATGTCCGTGAAGAGCACCGTCGAGCAGCTGAGCCCGACAAGGGTCAGGATCAATGTCGAGGTGCCCTTCGAGGAACTGAAGCCGGACTTCGACCGCGCCTACAAGGCGCTCGCGCAGCAGGTCCGCATTCCGGGCTTCCGCCCCGGAAAGGCGCCCGCCAGGCTCCTCGAAGCCCGTCTCGGCCGCGGCGCGATCCTCGAGCAGGTCGTCAACGACGCGCTGCCCGGTCGCTACAGCGAGGCTGTCACCACCTCCGAGGTGAAGGTCATCGGCCAGCCCGAGATCGAGATCACCAAGATCGAGGACGGCCAGGAGCTGGCGTTCACCGCCGAGGTCGACGTGCGCCCGGAGATCACGCTGCCGGACTTCGGCGGCATCGAGGTCACCGTCGACGCCTTCACCATCGAGGACTCCGATATCGACGCCCAGCTCCAGTCGCTGCGGCAGCGCTTCGGCACGCTGACCGGCGTCGAGCGCGCCGTGCAGGACGGCGACTTCGTCTCCATCGACCTGTCCGCGACCGTCGACGGCGAAGAGGTTCGCGAGGCGTCCACCACTGGCCTGTCGCACGAGGTGGGTTCGGGTCAGCTCATCGCCGGTCTGGACGAGGCGCTGGTCGGCCTGTCGGCGGGTGAGTCCAAGGAGTTCACCTCCGAGCTCGTGGCCGGTGAGCACGCGGGCAAGGACGCGGTCATCACGGTCACCGTGCAGAACGTCAAAGAGCGCGAGCTGCCCGAGGCCGACGACGAATTCGCCCAGCTGGCTTCGGAGTTCGACACCCTCGACGAGCTGAAGGAAGACCTGAAGGGCCGCGTCGAGCGGGTCAAGAAGGTCGAGCAGGCGGGCTCGATCCGCGACAAGGTGCTCGAGACCCTGCTCGAGCAGGTCGAGGTGCCGCTGCCCGAGGCCGTGGTGCAGGCCGAGATCGACGCCGTCACCCACGACGCCGTGCACGGATTCGACCACGACGAGGCCAAGCTCGCCGAGGCGCTCGAGGCGCAGGGCAGCAGCCGCGAGGAGTTCGACAAGGACACCAAGGAGTCCGCCGAGAAGTCGGTCAAGACCCAGCTGCTGCTGGACGCGGTCGCCGAGGCGGAGAACACCCAGGTCGGGCAGGAGGAACTGACCGAGCGCATCCTGTTCCAGTCGCAGCGCTACGGGATGGCGCCCGAGCAGTTCATCCAGCAGGTGCAGCAGGCGGGCCAGCTCGGCGCGATCTTCGCCGACGTGCGCCGCGGCAAGGCGCTGGCCGGTGTGGTCGGGCAGGTCAAGGTCACCGACTCCACGGGTGCGGTCGTCGACACCACCGAGATGTTCGGCGGTAAGGACGATTCCGAGTCCGCCGATGTCGAGGCCGCCGACGACGTCGTGATCGAGGCGCAAGCCGACGAGGCCGACGCCGCGCAGTGATCGCGCCGCCGCGGGATTCGAGGGATTTCCCAGCGAGGACGCCGTCGGCGATCGGCCGGCGAAGCGCGTCCTCGCACGCAGCGCGAGTGCGTTCGAGTGAATTTGCGCTGTGAGCGAAGAAGGGCGGTGCCGGGAGTTCGGCGCCGCCCTGCTTCGTTACTGTTTGTGACAGCGAGAGTCAGGCTGTGAGGCGAACGCCCGTGGTGCGCCCGACAGCGTGTCGCCGCTGTGTAGCTTTCAATGCTGTAGAGCTAGAAGCTTGCAACGACGAGCCGGTGAGAAGAGAAGGCAGGTATCCGTGACAATGAACAAGGCAGGGGTCGTCATGAGTTCCCCCACTGCTGGCCTCAACCTCAGTGATTCGGTCTACGAGCGCCTGCTGCGTGAGCGCATCATCTTCCTCGGCACCCAGGTCGACGACGACATCGCCAACAAGCTGTGCGCCCAGATCCTGTTGCTGACGGCGGAGGATCCGACCCGCGACATCTCGCTCTACATCAACTCGCCCGGCGGTTCGGTGACCGCGGGCATGGCCATCTACGACACCATGCAGTTCGCGGAGTGCGACATCCGCACCGTCGGCATGGGTCTGGCGGCCTCGATGGGGCAGTTCCTGCTGACCGCGGGCACCAAGGGAAAGCGTTACGCGCTGCCGCACGCCAGGATCATGATGCACCAGCCATCGGCGGGCATCGGCGGTTCGGCGGCCGACATCGCGATCATGGCCGAGCAGTTCGCCCACACCAAGCGTGAGCTGAACGAGCTCCAGGCGCTGCACACGGGCAAATCCGTCGAGCAGGTCACCGCCGACGCCGATCGCGACCGCTGGTTCACCGCGCCGCAGGCGCTGGAATACGGCTTCATCGACCACGTGGTGAGCCACGCGAACCAGGCGAACGGCACCGGTAGCTAGCCGGTTCGGCCCGTTCCGCCGATCGCGCGCGAAACCGTTCACCCACATAGACTTTGGAGACGAAGATGGTCAATCCGATCGACCAAGGAGCCGGCCTCGCCGGCGCGGCGCCGCTCGGCCCGCACTCGCGCTACATCCTGCCGCAGTTCACCGAGCAGACCACCTACGGCGTCAAGACGTCCGACCCGTACAACAAGCTGTTCGAGGAGCGCATCATCTTCCTCGGCAACCAGGTCGACGACATCTCCGCCAACGACATCATGGCGCAGCTGCTCGTGCTGGAGTCGCAGGATCCCGATCGCGACATCACCATGTACATCAACTCGCCCGGTGGCTCGTTCACCGCGCTGATGGCGATCTACGACACCATGCAGTACGTCCGCGCCGACGTGGTCACGGTCTGCCTCGGCCAGGCCGCGTCCGCCGCCGCGATCCTGCTGGCCGCCGGTGCGCCGGGCAAGCGCGCCTGCCTGCCGAACGCGCGCGTGCTGATCCACCAGCCCGCGTTGTCGGGTATCCAGGGCCAGGTGTCGGATCTGGAGATCCAGGCGGCCGAGATCGAGCGCATGCGCAGGCTCATGGAGAGCACGTTGGCCAGCCACACCGGCAAGAGCGCCGACGACGTGCGCAAGGACACCGATCGCGACAAGATTCTGACGGCCGAGGAGGCCAAGGAATACGGCATCATCGATCAGGTGTTCGGTTACCGCAAACTGAGCGCGCAGAAGTAAGTAGCGATTCCGTTCGCGAAATGCGTCGGAAACTTCTAAATTGCTTGATGTCAGGGAGATCCGGCCGGACAGCACGTCGCGCGGCCCGCACGACGCGCCGAAGGCCGGACTTCCGAACCAACCTCTCACCATGGAACGTTGCTTCGTGGTGAGAACTCGCACAACGCGGGTGAGAAACATGCTCGAGTTGTCGACCTCCATCGACCACACCGGGTACGGTCGACTCAGGAACCTTTGCTCCCGGTTGACGGCGTAGCTCGATCCGCCCGACAAGCTCGAAGTGTTCGTGAATACACCCGGGTGCGGCGGATTGCCTGCGGCCTGGATGGACGGTTGCACGCGGACAAGGAAGTAGGGACCCACGAGATGGCGCGCATCGGAGATGGCGGCGATCTGCTCAAGTGCTCGTTCTGTGGAAAGAGCCAGAAGCAGGTCAAGAAGCTCATTGCGGGACCCGGGGTGTACATCTGCGACGAGTGCATCGATCTATGCAACGAGATCATCGAGGAGGAGCTGGCCGAGTCGAGCGAGGTCAAGCTCGATGAGCTGCCCAAGCCCGCCGAGATCCGCGACTTCCTGGAGAACTACGTCATCGGGCAGGACACCGCCAAGCGCACGCTCGCCGTGGCCGTCTACAACCACTACAAGCGTATCCAGGCCGGTGACAAGGGCCGCGACAGCCGCGGTGAGACGGTCGAACTGACCAAGTCGAACATCCTCATGCTCGGCCCCACCGGCTGCGGCAAGACCTATCTCGCGCAGACGCTGGCCAAGATGCTCAACGTCCCGTTCGCGATCGCCGACGCCACCGCGCTCACCGAGGCGGGCTATGTGGGTGAGGATGTGGAGAACATCCTGCTCAAGCTCATCCAAGCTGCGGACTACGACGTGAAGCGCGCCGAGACCGGCATCATCTACATCGATGAGGTCGACAAGATCGCCCGCAAGAGCGAGAACCCTTCGATCACCCGCGACGTGTCCGGCGAGGGCGTGCAGCAGGCGCTGCTGAAGATCCTGGAGGGCACCCAGGCGAGTGTGCCGCCGCAGGGCGGGCGCAAGCATCCGCACCAGGAATTCATCCAGATCGACACCACGAACGTGTTGTTCATCGTGGCGGGCGCGTTCGCGGGCCTGGAGAAGATCATCTCCGACCGCACCGGCCACCGCGGCATCGGCTTCGGCGCTGAGGTGCGTTCGAAGGCCGAGATCGACACCACCGATCACTTCGCCGAGGTCATGCCGGAGGATCTGATCAAATTCGGTCTGATCCCCGAGTTCATCGGCCGTCTCCCCGTGGTGGCCTCGGTCACCAATCTGGACAAGGAATCGCTGGTCAAGATTCTGTCCGAGCCGAAGAACGCCCTGGTCAAGCAGTACATCAGGCTTTTCGAGATGGACGCGGTCGAACTCGAGTTCACCCAGGACGCCCTGGAGGCCATCGCGGATCAGGCGATCCTGCGCGGCACCGGCGCCCGCGGTCTGCGTGCCATCATGGAGGAAGTCCTGCTTCCGGTGATGTACGACATCCCGAGCCGCGACGATGTCGCCAAGGTGGTCGTGAACGCCGATACGGTGACCGAGAACGTGCTGCCGACCATCGTGCCGCGCAAGGCCCAGCGCACGGAGCGCCGCGACAAGTCGGCCTGATCCGCCCTCCGATCCCTCTCGGCCCGGTACGTCCCCTCGTGGACGGACCGGGCCGCGTGTGCACCGAGTGACGAGTATCTCGAAATCGGTAGGTGTGCGGGAACCCTTGAATGGGTAACCATTGGTGAGGGTTGAGCGACCAGCCCGGTTCCGCATTCGTCTACCGCCGGAACACCCCATACTTCGCGGATACGGTCCACCGGTTCCGCGTTCGACAGGACCGGGGTCCTCATGTCGATCCTCAGCTCAACTCAGTTCACCGATTCGGACGCACGCGCGGATCTCGCCGATCGGATTCACGTCTCGGTCACCGCTCCCAGCGACACCGTGGCGCTGTGCGCCGTGGCGGGCGAGGTCGACGTCTGCACCGCCGACATTCTGCGGGGCGCGCTGCTCGGCGCGGTGGATTCCGGTGTGCCGATCGTTGTCGTCGACCTGTCGAGGGTGCTGTTCTTCGGCGTCGCCGGGCTGCACGTGCTGGTGCAGGCGTGCGCGCTGCTCGGCGAGGCCGGACGGACCTTGCGGTTGGTGACCGGGCCGCGGTGCGTGGATCGGGTGCTCGAGGTCGCCGGTGTCGGCTCGGGTTTCGAGCGGGTTCCCGATCTCGCCGCAGCGGTGCTCACCTGAGTCGCGCGAGATAGTCGAAAACGTCGCTGTGTCAGGCGGTTTCGCTGACGATGTCGTCCTGACCCCAGTACGCCTTCATGCTGGTGATGCGGCCGTCGTCGTCGAATTCCATGGCGTCGATCGGGCTGATCGTGAGGCGCTGATCGCCGAACTTCGTGACGAGCACGAACATGAACGCGGCGTGCCTGCCCGCGATGCGCACGCTGTCGGGCCGCAGTTCGGTCTCGCGTTCGAGGTCGGCGAGGACGTCGTAGAACTCGCGGATGGCGTCGTGGCCGCGGCGCGGCTCGGTGCCGATGGGATCCTCGACGACGGCGTCCGGCGCGTACAGGGCCACGATGTCCTCCGTCGGCCCCGTTCCGACCAGCTTGACGTACTGCTCAACGACATCGCGGATCTCTGCCATCGCGAACTCCTGACGAATTGAAACATGTTCTAGTTCGGAGCGTAGCAGTGTGGCAGGTCGGGTGTGCGTGGTTCGCCCACCGCGCGGGGGCCGCGGATCCGAATCGGATCCGGCAGCGGGATCGCCGTTGATCCCCCGGGGTTCGCCGTTGAACCCCTTGCCCCCGCGGGAGGACTCGTTCTGTTGATACTTGTCGTAACTCGGGTCCGCCGTGTTACGGGCCGAATACCGATCGGCCGGACATGGGCTACTTCGCAGCCACCGGCTATGGTGGGAAACGGGTGACCGATAAATCCATGGCCCGATGCCTTTCGTCCGTTTCGCCCGCTCCGGGCGACCGCTGCTCACGTGATGACGGCGTGGCGTCGGAAAACTCATCGCTACCTTCACCCGGTGTGTCGTTCGGGTGCTGTCGGCGCGGTGCTGTTTACTCGGTCCGGTCAACCAGATGTTCGAGTGACGAGTGAAAGCGGAGGAGACATGGCACTGCCCACGATGACCGCCGAACAACGCACCGAGGCGTTGGCCAAAGCGGCCGCGGTGCGCAAAGCGCGCTCCGAACTGATCGGCAAGGTGAAGGCGGGCAAGGTTTCGGTGGCGGATCTGCTGAAGAAGGCCGAGTCCGACGATCTGGTCAAGAAGACCAAAGTCGCCGCCGTCATCAAGGCCCTGCCCGGTGTCGGCCCCGTGAAGGCCGCCAAGCTGATGGATCAGGCGGAGATTCCCGAAGACCGGCGGATCGGCGGACTCGGCGCCCGGCAGCGGGCCGCACTGCTCGAAGCGCTGGAAGCCTGAGGGCCGGGTACCGTTTGCGACCATGACCTCGCAACGGGCCACCGCGCAACCCACGCTCACGTCGGTGGCTTGGATGTGTGTCGAGAACGGCAGGGTGCTCGCGGTCCGCACCGAGGGTCGCGATGCCTTCTACCTACCCGGCGGCAAACCCGAGCCGGGGGAGACCCTGGCCGCGGCGCTGGTGCGCGAGGTACGCGAGGAAGTCGGCGTCGACATCGACGAGGAGGGCATCACGCCCGAGGTGACCATCACGGCTCCGGCCCACGGTCGCCCGGGCACCCTCGTGGTCATGCACTGCTTCCGGGCGGCGGGACGCGGCACACCCGGTCCCGCCGCGGAGATCGCGGAAATGGCGTGGCTCGGGCCGCGCGACGCGGAACTCTGCGCCCCCGCCGTGCGCCGCGCGCTCGAACATCTCACCGCCGTCGGCGGATGGAGCTGGAATCCCTCGCTCGCGGCCTAACGCGAGATCTTGCGGCGCGGGAAGCGGAACTCGAGGGGGTCGGGATCTGCGACCCGCGGCCCGCGCGGCGTGACTATCAGCAGGGCGATGCCGAGCACCAGCAGTGCGGCCGCCGCGATCAGGCTCAGGACGAAGCTCGCGGTGCCCATCTCGGCGGGACGATGCCCGAGATGGTAGATCAGATGCGGCAGCGCCATCACCGACCAGCCGACACCCGCGGCTTGCGCCGTTGCCCCGCCGCCCTGGAACAGCGCGAACAGTGATACCGCGCCCAGCGCGAGGAAGAACGCGCCGACATCGGCGGCCAAGTGATGGTTGAACGGCCCGTCGAGGCCGACCCAGTGCATGCCGAAGAGCCCGGGGAAACTCGTATACCAGGAATGCGGCGCGAACACCGCCCACAGGCCGATCGCGATGCCCTGGAACGCCAGAATTCCCAATATGATTCGGACCGCGAGCCAACGCCGCCGGTGCTGGTCCAATCGCATGCGGACCCGGACGCCGCCCGAATCGCCTTCCAGCGACAATCGCATGGTTCGCTCCGTTCCCGCGCCGATGGATGGACCGGTGTGTTCACGGTAGTGCGCGGATTCACCCGGGTGCAATGGGTCGGTGGCTCGGTGCACGCGCCGAAATCAGGATTCCGGGGTCGGGAGTGCGCCGAAGGGGGCGCGAGCGCGGCGGCTCGGAGAGCGGGCGCGAATCCAGTCGGTCGCGGGCGGAACCGGGTGGTCAGCCGTGGTTGGCGGTTGCGGGTTCGGTGACGGTCACGCGGTGCGTGCCCGCGTAGACGTTCATGGTGTCGCCGCGTAGGAAGCCGATCAGGGTTGCGCCTGCCTCCTGTGCGAGATCGACGGCGAGGGAGCTGGGGGCCGAGACGGCGCCGAGGGCGGGGATGCCTGCCATCACGGCCTTCTGGACCAGTTCGAAGGAGGCTCGGCCGCTGACGATGAGGACGAGATCGGATGCGGGGATGCGGTTTTCGCGCAGTGCCCAGCCGATCACCTTGTCCACGGCGTTGTGTCGGCCGATGTCCTCGCGTACCGCGAGCGCCGTGCCGTCCGGGGTGAACAGGCCCGCGGCGTGCAGTCCGCCGGTGGCGTCGAAGACCGACTGGCGGGCGCGCAGGGTGTCGGGCATGCCCGACAGGGCGGCGGCGCTGACGCGTGGGCCGTCCTCGGGGAGCGGGTAGCGGGTTCTGGTGCGTACTTCGTCGAGTGCGGTCTTGCCGCACAGGCCGCAGGCGCCGGTGGTCAGGAAGGCGCGCGGGCGCGGCGCGGCGGGGACCCGCAGGGCGATGTCGAGCACGTTGTAGGTGTTGCGTCCTTCGGCGTCGACGCCCGCGCAGTACCGGGCGCTGACGATATCGTCGGCGGCGCCGATGATGTTCTCGCTCAACAGGAATCCGTGCACGAGGTCGATATCGGCGCCGGGGGTGCGCATGGTCACCGTGAGTGAGCGTCCGTCCAGCCGGATTTCGAGGGGTTCCTCCACGGCGAGGGTGTCGGGTCGGCTGATCTCGCCGTGTGCGGAGATGCGCACGGTTGGTCGGCGCGCGGTCACCCGGCTCATCGCGGTGCTCGCCCGGTCACGAGGTCGCCGCCGTGTCCGGTGCGGTCGCCGTGTTCCGCTGCGGTTCGACCGTTGTGTGCGTGCCGGGTTGGTCCGTGGTGTCCGTGTGCGGTGCCGTCGTGGTCGGTTCGGCGGTGGTGTGCGCCTGCGGTTCGGCCGCTGTGTTCGCAAGTGGCTCGGCCGCGGTGTGCGTATGTGGTTCCAGGCGGATCGTCACCGCCTTGGAGACGGGTGTATTGGACCGTGCGGCAACGTGATCGAGAGGGACGAGAGGGTTGGTCTCGGGGTAGTAGGCGGCGGCGTTGCCGCGCGGCGTCGGGTAGGCGACCACGCGGAAACCCTGGACCCGGCGCGCCACCCCGTCGGTCCACTCCGACACGATGTCGACCAGATCGCCGTCGGCGTAACCGAGTTCGGCGATGTCGGCGACATTCATCAGGATCACCCGGCGACCGCCGTGCACGCCGCGGTAGCGGTCGTCGAGGCCGTAGATGGTGGTGTTGTACTGGTCGTGGCTGCGCAGACTCTGCAGGATCAGCCGACCCGGCGGCACCGGCACCCAGCTCAGTTCGTTCAGTGCGAAATTCGCCTTGCCCGTGCCGGTTCGGAATTCGCGGGCGTCGCGCGGCGGGTGCGGCAGCACGAATCCGTTGCGTTCGCGCACCCGCCGGTTGTAGTCGGCGCAGCCGGGGACCACGGCGGCGATGGCGTCGCGGATGGTGTCGTAGTCGTCGCGGAAGCGGGCCCACGGGACCTGGTGGTCGGGACCGAACAGCGCGAGCGCGAGTTCGCAGACGATCGCGACCTCGCTGCGCAACTCCTCGCTCACCGGGTCTAGTCGGCCGGTGGACAGATGCACCATCGACATCGAGTCCTCCACCGATACCTGTTGGCGCACACCGGCTCTGATGTCCTTGTCGGTGCGTCCCAGGGTCGGCAGAATGAGTGCGGTTCGCCCGTGCACGACGTGGCTGCGGTTGAGTTTGGTGGAGATCTGCACGGTGAGCGCGCAGCTCCGCAACGCCGCCTCGGTGACCTCGGTGTCGGGGGTGGCGGACACGAAATTGCCGCCCATGCCGACGAATACCGAGGCGTCGCCGTCGCGCATGGCGCGGATGGCCGCCACGGTGTCGTGGCCGTGGGTGCGCGGGCTCGAGATGCCGAATTCGCGGTCGATGGCGTCGAGGAAAGAGTCCGGCATCCGTTCCCAGATGCCCATGGTGCGGTCGCCCTGCACGTTCGAATGTCCGCGCACCGGGCACACGCCCGCGCCGGGCTTGCCGATCATGCCGCGCAGCAGCAGCAGGTTGGTGGCCTCTTCGATGGTGGCGACGCCGTGCCGCTGCTGGGTCAGGCCCATGGCCCAGCAGATGATGATGCGGTCGGCGGCGGCGAACAGGTCGGCGGTGCGTTCGATCTCGGTGCGCGACAGGCCCGTCGCCTCGATCACCGTGTCCATGTCGACCGCGCGGGTCTGCGTCTCGTAGTCGGCCGAGCCCGCGCAGTGGTTGTCGACGAAGTCACGGTCGACGACGGTGCCGGGGGCGCGGTCCTCGGCCTCGAACAGCAGCTTGCCGAGGCCGCGGAACAGCGCCATGTCGCCGCCGAGGCGGATCTGGAGGAAGTCGTCGGCGATGTCGACGCCGGTGGTGAGGCCCTTGACGGTCTGGGGGTCGCGGAAACCGAGCAGTCCGGTCTCCGGGAGCGGATTCACCGCGACGACGCGCGCGCCCGCGGCCTTGGCGCCGGCCAGCGCGCTGAGCATGCGCGGATGGTTGGTGCCGGGGTTCTGGCCCGCCACGATGATCAGGTCGGCGGCGGCGAAATCGTCGATCGTCACCGAACCCTTGCCGATGCCGATGGACCCGGTGAGCGCGGTGCCCGAGGACTCGTGGCACATATTGCTGCAATCGGGCAGGTTGTTGGTGCCGTAGGAACGCACGAGCAGCTGGTAGAGGAAGGCGGTCTCGTTGGCGGTGCGGCCCGAGGTGTAGAAGAGCGCGCGATCGGGGGTGTCGAGTCCGCGCAGTTCGTCGGCGATCAGGCGGTAGGCGTCGTCCCACGCGATCGGGGTGTAGTGGGTGGCGCCGGGCCGCAACACCATCGGGTGGGTGAGGCGGCCCTGCTGTCCGAGCCAGTAGCCCGACCGGGTCGCCAGCTCCGCCACCGAGTGTTCGGCGAAGAATTCGGGGGTGACGGTGCGCAGCGTCGCCTCTTCGGCGACCGCCTTCGCTCCGTTCTCGCAGAATTCGGCGGGGCGGCGGTGGCCGCTGGGTTCGGGCCACGCGCAGCCGGGACAGTCGAAGCCGTGCACCTGGTTGAGCCGGGCCATGGTGCGCGCGGTGCGTACCACGCCCATCTCCTCGACGGAGCGCTTCAACGCGACGGCCACCGCGGTGACGCCCGCGGCCCGCTGTTTCGGGGCGGTGACGCTCAGCGCGGATTCATCGATGTCGCGGGTCGGCCCGTTGCGATGCATAACCCCAGTGTCCTCTCAACCCGGCGGGCGCACCGCGAGTCCGGCGCGTGATCTCGCATCGTATGCCCGCGCGCTCGGCGGCGACGGTGTCGCGTGTCACAGGACGCGACTGCGAGTGGTCATGGGACGGGGTCGCGAGTGGTGACGGGGACGAGGCCGCAGGTGGTCGTGGGGACGCGGTCGCGGGTGGTCGTGGGGACGCGGTCGCGAGTGGTGATGGGAGCGCGACCGTGAGCGGTCACGAGGACGGTGTCGCGAGCGGTTATGGGGACGAGGCCGCGAGTGGTCGTGGGATGCGGTCGCGAGTGGGCATGGGGACGTGTTCGTGAGCGGTCACGAGGGCGGGGCCGTGCCGCGATAGGTGATCAGGACCTTCTCCCCGATGCGGATGCTCCAGCCCGGCGCGAGTTCGGTGGTCGCGGTGCCGATGCGGGTCCAGGAATCCGCGCCGGGCGCGGCGATGTAGGTGCCCGCGGGGGTGCCTGCGTCGCGGACGTAGACCTTGCCGCGTTCCACCGTGACGAAGGCGTGGATTCGGGAGACGTGGCGGTCGCGCGGCACCTCGAGCGGGGTGGCGACGGCATTGCGGACCGATTCGTCGCCGGTAGGCGCGCGCCCGATCACATACGGACGGTCCAAGGGGTATGCGGTGTCCTCGTGGACGAGGGCGCCGGGTGCGCTGGAACCGTCGCCGGAGGTGTTCGGGCGGGCCGGGCGGGTTCGGGACTCGTCGGGCGGCACGTCCTTGTGCAGGGGGATGGAATGCGCGGAGGCGGGGGTGTACGACCAGGGCTGGGACATGGCCTTGGTGCCGACCGCGTCGTCCTCGGAGATCCGACGCGGATGGGCGGGTCTGGCGGCGGTGCGCGGCGGACCGGAGCGTTCGGTCGGCGCGCGTTCCAACTCGGCGGTCGCGCGATGCGCGGCGGGAGTGTGGCCGGTGGGAGCGTGCTCGGCGGCGCGCGGCGCGGGTTCGGCGTACTCCTCGAGCATCTCGAATCCGGCGGGTGCGGTCTGCGTCGACTCGGGCGGGTCCGCGCTCGTCGCCTGCGGTTCCTCGGTGCGCACGCGGCTCGACTTCACCGACCGGCGCGCCACCCGGTATTCGAATCCGCCGCCGGGGACCACGCCCGCGCGCAGGTCGGTGCGTGGGTGCACGGTCAGTTCGGCGCCGGTGTCGGCGCCGATGGCGATGCTGCGCACCGGTTCGCGCACGATCTCGTCGACCCAGGTGAACGCGCGCGCCCCCGAAATTCGGCGGACGCCCTCCGCGCCGCGGATCTCGGCGATCACCGGACCGCGCAGGAGGATGACGGTGCCGTCGGAGGTGGGGGCGAGCACGCCGAACGGCGGTGGTTCGGAGCCGCCCGCGAAGACGACGGCGGCCAGCCGCTGCGCGATCGCCGCGCCGGGATGGTCGGTGTCGGCGACGGCCTCGATGGCGCCGAGAATGCGTTCGGTGGAGGCGGTTTCGCCCGCGAGATAGACCACGACCGCGCCGAAGCGCGCGATCAGGCCGTCACCCGGCGCGATGCCGACGGTCGAGGGGCTCGTTGGCACTCGGCCTCCTTCCCGCGCATGGTCGGCGTCCAGCATAGTGCGGCGTCGACCGCCCGACCTGTGAGTCGCCGGGGTGCGAGCGCGCGGACCCGTCGAACGCGGTTCGTGTCAAACGACGTTCGCATCTGCGTACTCTCGGGCCATGGCACTGTGCAGTGAGCGATCCACGAGCCCCGATGCCACCGCGGCCCGAGCCGGTGAGCGACTATGAGCGCCGCGCCGGTCAGCCGCAGGACCAGACCCGCCAAGGCGCCGCTCAGCCGCGCGGTGATCGTCGAGACGGGGTTGCGCATTCTCGACACCGACGGCGCGGCGGCGCTGACCATGCGGCGAGTCGCCCAGGAACTCGACACCGGCGCGGCGTCTTTATACGTCTACGTCGCCAATCGCGACGATCTGATGGTCGCCATGCTCGACGACGTGATCGACGCGGTGCCCGAACCCGATGGCGAGGACTGGCGTGCGCGGCTCGTCACGCTGATCGAAGATGCCATGGTCGCGATCGGGCGCCATCAGGGTCTGGCGCTGGTAGCCCTCGGATCGGCTCCCACCGAGACCGTGCGGTCGCGGCTGCTCGACCGGATGCGAGCGCTGCTCGCCGAGGCCGGGGTGGATTCGCGCACCGGCGCGTGGGCCGTCGACCTGCTGTATCTGCATCTCGTGGCCGCCGTGGCCGATCGTGGCGCGACCGATGCCGTCACCGCCGCGCGCCACGCCGAGCCGTCCGAAGACGATGCGGCTCGCGCGCGCTGGTCGCTGCGGGTGTTGATCGACGGAATTGTGGCGACACCGGCGGGGTGAACGGGCAATACTGCGGCGATGACGATCCGTGCGGCCGTCGAGGCCGATCTGCCGGAACTCCAGGACATCGAGAACGATGCGGGCGAACTGTTCGCCGAGATCGGGATGCTCGACATCGCCGAGGACGAACCGCCCTCGCTGGCCCGGTTGCGCGAATTCGCGGACGCGGGACGGGCCTGGGTCTGGGTGGACGAGGACGACCGGCCGGTCGGTTATCTGGTGCTCGGCATCGTTGACGGGAGCGCGCACGTCGAGCAGGTTTCGGTGCGTCGCGCGTTCGCCGGGCGGCGGATCGGGGTGCGGCTGATCGAATACGCCGCCCGGTGGGCAGTCGGGCGCGGGATGCTGGACATGACGCTGACCACATTCAGCGCGGTGCCATGGAACGGGCCGTATTACGAACGGCTCGGGTTCCGGGTGATTCCGGTGGCGGTGCTGACTCCGGAGCTGCGGGCGATCCGTGCGGCGGAGATCGATGCCGGTCTGGACTGCGCACCGCGCGTTGCGATGCGGGCCGCGTTGGCTGACCTGATCGGTCCGGTTGCGGGGTGAGCGTGGTGGATCGGCGGGGCTGCGGGTGGTCGCGTCGACACTGCGGGTGGCGGTGCGGGCCGCGCCGGCTGATCTCATCGGTCCAGTTCCGGGGCGAGCGCGGTGGATCGGTGGGGTGCAGGTGATGGCGTCGGCACTGCGGGCCGCGGGTGGCGGTGCGGGCCGCTGACCGATCTGATCGGTCCGGTCGCGGGGTGGGCGCGGTGGATCGGCGGTTCGGGTGGTGGCGTTGACACTGCGCGCCGCGGGTGGCGGTGGGGCCGGGCTGGCTGATCTCATTCGATCCGGTTCCGGGCGCGGTGGATCGGCGGAGGTCAGGTGGTGGCGTCGGCACTGCGGGCCGCAGGTGGCGGTGGGGGCCGCGCTGGCTGATCTGATCGGTGCGGTTTCGTGGTGGGTGTGGTGGTTCGGGTGGTGCGTCGACACTGCGACGCGGGTGGCGGTGGGGGCCGCGCGGGCTGATCTCATTTGTCCGGTTCCGAGGTGAGGACGGTGAGGTCGGCGGGGGTGCAGGTGGTGGCGTCGGCGGTGACGAGTGCGGCGACTACGGGTTTGCCGGTGCTGGTCTGCACGAGCTGAACGGTGGGGCGGTTCGGGCCGGTGAGGTGGCGGTCGCCCCATTGCATGAGGCCGACGACCACCGGGTACAGCTCCCAGGCGATGGGGGTCGGCCGGTATTCGCTGCGTTCGCGGCGGCCTTCGTCGCGGTAGGGGATCCGGTCGACCAGTCCGTGCTCGGCCATTTCGGCCAGGCGGCGGCTGAGTACCGATGTGGAGACGCCGAGGTGTTGCTGGATGTCCTCGAAGCGGTGCACGCCGTTGAACATCTCGCGCAGCACGAGCAGGGTCCATCGGCTGCCGACCACGTCGAGTGCCCGGACCACGGGGCAATTGTCCAGGTCGACCGATGTCCACTCCATGGTTCGCATTCTAACCGTTGAGTTCTGTTGTAGAAGTCAGCTAGATTCTGAGTTCTACAACAGAACTCAGGAGTGTGCCCATGTCGGACCGGTATGCCGCGCTGGCCGTTCGCCGCGAACGCGGCGTCGCCTTCGTCACCATCGACCACCCGCCCGTCAACCTCGTCGACGAGGTCCTCGTCGCCGACCTGGACCGGCTGCACGGCGACCTGGTCGCCGACGCCGACACCCGCGTGGTCGTGTTCCAGAGCGCGAACCCCGAATACTTCCTCGCCCACGGTGATATGCGTCTCATCACCGAACAGGCCGCGCTCGAGGCATACCTCGCTGGCCCCGGACTCGACCTGTTCCAGCGCTACCGCGACCTGTCGCAGGTCACCATCGCCAAGATCACCGGAAGGTCGAGGGGCGGCGGCGCGGAATTCCTGCTGCACCTCGACCTGCGCTACGCGGCGCTCGAGAACGCGTGGTTCGGGCAGCCCGAGGTGAGTCTCGGCATCTTCCCCGGCAGCGGCGGCACCGAACTGCTGCCGCCGCTGCTCGGGCGTTCCCGCGCGCTCGAAGTCATCCTCGGTGGCGGGCGCTACGACGCGGCCACCGCCGAACGCTACGGCTGGATCGACCGCGCGCTCCCGGCCGCCGAACTCGACGAGTTCGTCGACGACCTCGCCCACCGCATCGCCGCCCAGCCTCCGTCCGCCGTCGCCGCCGCCCGCGCGGCCGTCGACGCCGCCGCACCGCGACCCGAATCGGCGGGAGCGCGCACGGCTGAACTGCTGTTGCCGCTGTTCACCGGCCCCGACGCCCGGCGCCGCACGGAAGCGGCGCTCGCCGCGGGAGCGCAGACCCGTGCGGGTGAACGCGATTTGGAGGGGCTCATCGAACGCAGCCGGGTGGCGTCGGAAGCGGGAGTGCCGTCGGTCGGATGACGTTCGACGGGCTTCGTATGCCGGAACGTGCGTAGTCAACGCCCGATCGGGAACCGTCGAGGCCGGGGACTCGGCGTCGTACACACGCGAGTTCCCGCGGGGCGCCATGCATCGGGGTGTGCGCGCGGCCGATCGCCGCGGCGGGAAGATCCTCGCGCCGTCTCGGTGAAACGGGTATTCGTCTCGGTCGACATCTGTCGTTCGCGCCGATGAGATCGCGGTTCGATGGATTCGAGTACTCGGAAGGAGGGGCGTTCGAATCGCGGCGTCGAGCCCGGCCCGGTCGGTTAGTTACGGTCGATGGCGCTCGCGGTGGCGAAGGCCGCTCTGGCGGCGGGGAGGGCGGCTTCGCGGTCGGCGGGGACGAGGCCGATTCGGGTGCGGCGGTCGAGGAGGTCTTCGGGGGCGAGGGCGCCCTCGTGGGTGATCGCGTAGGCGAATTCGGCGGCGGTGACGTCGATTCCGGGGGCGACCGGCTCGGCGAGCGTGGGGTCGGTGCGGGTGGCGTCGTGGATGGCGCCCGCTTGGGAACCGTAGCGTTCGATGAGGATCGGCGGTGCGTCTACGCGGTCCCTGGCTGCCCCGGAGACCGCGCCTACCAATGGAATTCGGCGGGTGGCGCACGGGCGGGCGGGGAGGTTCGCGGCGCGGACGGCGGCGTCGACCGCGTCCTCGGCCATGCGGCGGTAGGTGGTGAGTTTGCCGCCGACGACGGTGATCACGCCGGTGGGGGCGTGCAGGATCGCGTGCTCGCGGGAGATGTCGGCGGTGTCGCCCGCCTCGGTGCGCAGCAGGGGGCGCAGGCCCGCGAAGGACCCTCGGATGTCCTTGCGGGTCAATGGTTCTCGTAGGACGGTGTTGACGGTGTCGAGGAGGAAGTCGATCTCGGTGTCGGTGGCGGCGGGTTCGTCGGGGACCGGGCCAGGCGCGTCCTCGTCGGTGAGGCCGAGGTACATCCGACCGTGCGGGGCGGGCAGGGCGAAGATGAAACGGCCGACGCTGCCCGGCACCGGAACCGTCAACGCGGCGGTCGTCGCGCCGAACGCGGCGGCGTCGAACACCAGATGCGTACCGCGCGAGGGGCGCAACTCGATGCTCGGGTCGACCTGGTCGGCCCACACGCCCGTCGCGTTCACCACCGCCCGCGCGCGCAGCGACATGGTCTCGCCGGTGCGGGTGTCGCGCAGCACGGCCGCGTCGCCCGTCACCTCGAGCGCCTCGACGCGAGTGAGGATGCTCGCGCCGTGTGCGGCGGCGGTGCGCGCCACGGTCACGACCAGTCTTGCGTCGTCGACGAGTTGACCGTCCCAGGCCAGCAGGGCGCCACTCAGCCCGGCGCGGCGCACGGTGGGGGTCAGGCGCAGCGCCTCGGCGGCGGTCACCCGACGCGACCTCGGCAGCAGCGACGCCGGGGTGCCCGCCCCGCGCCGCAGCAGGTCGCCCGCGCGGAATCCGGCGCGGATCAGCGTGCGTTCGGCGCGCCCGAGTCCGGGTAGCAGCGGCACCACCTGCGGAAGTGGGCGCACCAGATGCGGTGCGGTGCGCGCGATCATGATGCCGCGCTCCACCGCGCTCTCGTGCGCGATACCGACGCGTCCGCTCGCCAGATAGCGCAGCCCGCCGTGCACGAGCTTCGAACTCCACCGACTCGTGCCGAACGCCAGATCGTGTCGCTCGACCAGCACGGTACGCAGACCGCGGCTCGCCGCGTCCAGGGCGACGCCGACCCCGGTGATGCCGCCGCCAACCACGAGCACATCGACCTCGGGTGCGTCACCGAGGGCGCGCAATTCGCGGTCGCGCCGGGCCGCGTCGAGTGCGGAGGGGTCGGTCGCGTCGGGCGTGGAGTTCGCGGTGGCGCCGGGCGTTGGGCGATGGGCCGCGTCGGCCGCGGAATTCGGGGCCGCGCCGAGAGAGAGATGGCGAGCCGCGTCGGAGGTGGAGTGCGAGGTCGGTGCGGGGCCGAGTGCCGAGGCGGGGGTCGCGCGCTTGACCTCGGTGGGAACTAAATCATGGGCCGTATCGGCGGCCGAGTTGCGAGAAGTGTCAGGCGCGGAATCGCCACCGGTCGCCGAGTTCGGGTTCATCACAAGTCCTTTCCAGTACGAGAGAAGGCGATGGGCCTCGACGGTGCAGCGGGTGCGGTGGTGCGTGGCGGACGCGAGTCGACGCAGCTCCCGATCGTGGGGGAGCTACGAGGACTTGCGGTTTCGTGGTGCCGCGGGTTCACGGGTGATCCGGTCGCAGGTAGCCCTCGAGTGCATGGGTGAGTTCGATGTCGAGGGCGGGGGCGGGGAGCAGGTCCGCGACGGTGCCCGCGGATTGGACCGCCGACTGGGCGGTGAGCAGGAGCATGGTCGCCATGCGGGTCGGGTCGCCCGCGCGGATGGAGCCGTCGGTGTGGCCCGCGGCGATGGTGGTGGCGAACAGGTCGACGAGGGTGCGTTGGTTGCGGCCGAGTCTGCCGAAGACGTAGGTGAGCATGAGGTCGGTGTCGGTGCGGAAGATCTTGCCGAACAGTGGGTTCGAGCGGATGTGCGCGGCTCCGGTGACGATGCCGCGCACCAGTCTGGCGCGCGCGTCACCCGTGGCGGGCATGGTGTCGGCGAGGATCGCGCGCAACTCGCGGACCAGGAGTTCGGCGATCAGCGCGCCGGTGTCGGGCCAGCGGCGGTAGACGGTCGGCCTGCTCACCCCGGCTCGTCTTGCGACCTCGGTGAGCGTGGTCCTGCGCACCCCGAACTCCGCGACGCAGGCCCGTGCGGCGTCGAAGATCGCCAGGTCGGTGGCCGAGAGGTCGGGTTCGTCCGTGGCTGGGTTCGACATGGTCACCGCCGGGTCTCGATGGCGTGGGACGCGAGCGCCCCGATTCGCCGGGTTTCACCAAGATTGTTCTTACTTCTTGACACTCTATGTCAAACTGTAACGCATGGTCGATACCCGGTACGGCGATACACCCGCCCGCGAAAACCAGGGCGCACAGCCGCCCGCAGCGAGTATGGTGTGGGACGCCTGGGGAATTCCGGCTGGACACCAGCCACTTTCGGCGCAGATCCGTGGTCTGCTCGCTCAGGTCTTCGGTATCTCCGGTGATCCGGTGGTGCGTCGCGATGAGGGCGACGTGCCGCTCCGCGAGTCGGCGCTCACGCCGGCTCAACGAGACGGTCTGGTCGCGGTGGTCGGTGTGGGCAACGTCTCGACCGACCATCACGACCGACTGGTACGCGCGGGCGGAAAAAGCACTCCCGACCTGCTACGTCGCCGACTGGACGGCCTTCAGGACGCGCCCGATGCCGTGGTGTTCCCGGCCGATCACGAGCAGGTACTCGCGGTGCTGGCGTACTGCGCGGACAACGCCGTCGCGGTCGTCCCCTTCGGCGGCGGCACCAGCGTGGTCGGCGGCGTCGAACCCGACCGCGGCCGTTTCGCCACCGTGATCGCCCTCGACCTGCGCCGCCTCGACCGCCTGCACGCGGTCGACCCGGTGAGCGGCACCGCCACCTTCGGCGCGGGCGTCACCGGGCCGCGTGCCGAGGAACTGCTTGCCGCGCACGGACTCTCGCTCGGCCACTTCCCGCAGAGTTTCGAATTCGCCAGCATCGGCGGGTTCGCCGCCACGCGATCCTCGGGGCAGGCGTCGGCGGGCTACGGCCGGTTCGACGATATGGTCCAGCGACTGCGAATCGCCACGCCGAGTGGCGATCTGGAGCTGGGGCACGCGCCGGCCTCGGCCGCGGGACCCGATCTGCGCGAACTGTTCGTCGGCTCCGAAGGCGCGTTCGGTGTGCTCACCGAGGTCACCGTGCGCGTGCGTCCGCGCCCGGAAACCGTTGTGCATCAGGCATGGTCGTTCCCCGACTTCGCCACCGGCGCCGTGGCGCTGCGCGCGGTGGTGCAGGCGGGCGCCGCCCCGACCGTGCTCCGCCTGTCCGACGAGGCCGAAACCGGGCTCAACCTGGCGCGTTCCGGCGATATCGGTGGCGGTTCGGTCCAAGGCTGTCTGGCGATCACCACCTTCGAAGGGACGCGGGCGCATATCGAGAGACGGGTCGCCGAGGCGGAGGCGCTACTGCTCGCGGCCGGTGGCGCCGCGCTGGGGTCCGCGCCCGCCGAGCAGTGGGAGCACGGACGATTCGCGGCGCCGTACCTGCGGGACGCGCTGCTCGACCTCGGCGTGCTCTGCGAGACGTTGGAGACCGCGACGAGTTGGTCCGCGCTCGCCGAGGTGAAGGCGAAAGTCACGGCCGCGCTCACCGATTCGCTGTCCGGGCAAGGCACGCCGCCGGTGGTGATGTGCCACATCTCGCACACCTATCCCACGGGCGCGTCGTTGTATTTCACCGTCGTCGCCAAGCAGACGGACGATCCGCTGACCCAGTGGGGGATCGCCAAGCGCGCGGCAGGCGACGCCATCGTCGCGGCGGGCGCCACCATCACCCACCACCACGCTGTCGGCACCGATCACCGACCCTGGCTGACCGCCGAGATCGGCGAACTCGGGGTGCGGGTGCTGCGCGCGGTCAAGCGGGAACTCGATCCGGTCGGCATCATGAATCCCGGAAAGCTGATCCGGTGACCGCCGTGCGATCGGCGCTCGTGGTCACCAACCGCCGCTCCGGCGCGGGCCGTGGTCACGACAGCGCCGCCGCCGCGGTGGGAAGGCTGTCCGAGCGCGGTGTCGAGGTCACCGAGATCCGCGCGCCGTCGGCGGCGGAATCGGTTCGGCTGGTGCGCGACTCGCTGTCCGATCCGGGTAACCGGCCCGACGCCGTGGTGTGCGTCGGTGGCGACGGCCTGATCAACGTGGTGCTCGCGGCGGTCGCGGGAACCGGTGTGCCGCTGGGCATCGTGCCGAGCGGCACCGGCAACGACCTCGCCCGCGCGCTCGACGTGCCAACCGACGATCCGGCGGCCGCGACCGATCTGGTGCTCGCGGGCCGCACCCGCGTGGTCGACTTGGGCCGCATCGAAGCCACCGGCGCCGAGCCGATGTGGTTCGCCACCGTCACCGGTACCGGATTCGACGCCCGGGTCACGTTGCGCGCCAACGCCATGCGCAGGCCGAAGGGCCCGTCTCGCTACAGCCTGGCCGCGCTGGCCGAACTCGCGAGCGGACTCGCCGTGCCGTACCGGATCGAACTGACCGGCCTCGCGCCGGGCGCGCTGGACAACCCGGCGCGGGACACCGCGATCGAGACCGAGGCCGTCATGGTCGCGGTGGGCAATTCCCGCACCTACGGCGGCGGCATGCTGATCTGTCCCGATGCCGAGATGGACGACGGTTTCCTCGACGTGACGGTGGTCGGCAAGGTGTCACGCTGGGAGATGCTGAAACTGCTCCCGGCCCTGTCGGCGGGAAAGCGCATCGACCACCCGGCCACCCGCCGCTACCGCACCCGACAGGTCCGCCTCACCGCCGAGGGCGCCCCCGCCACCGCCGACGGCGAACCGGCGGGCGTCCTGCCCGCCGTTTTGCGCGCGGCGCCCGGCGCGCTGACCGTGCTGGCCCGCTGAATACACCGCTGAGATCGTGAGCGGGCGGGCGATCCGGTCGCCGCGTTACGCGGTGTCCCGCGCGCTCGCCCCGCCGTCCGTCGGATCCGTATCCGACGTTGAATCCAACTGCCGTGAAACCGATTCCATTGTGACGACCGTCCGTTCCCGACGTGGTTCCGTTGCGCTGTGGTCCGGTGGCGCAGCGGTGAAGGTGACGGCGCCGATGGTGTTGACAGTCGATCGGTCGGCTATCACGATCGAGGCGCAGCGCGCGGCGAGCGCTTCGACGGCTACCGCGCCGACGAGTCGATGCCAGCGGCGCACGTGCAGGCGGAAGGACACCCCGTTCACCCGCCGCCCGCGGGCGCGCTGCCCGGCCATCGCGTCGTCGGCGGGCACGTCGAGCAGGACCACGTGCATTTCGCGGTGGTACTTCTCGGCCCAGCGTCCGATCATGGTTCGTGCCCAGCCGAAGGTCGCGCAGTCGTGGATCACGACCGGCCCGCTCGCTTCGCGCAGCGCCTCGCGTATGCCCGCGTAGTGCGCGACGTGCACGATCGGGCGCCACAGCGGGTACGGCAGTCGGCCCAGCTTGTGCCGCCAGCGATTTCGCGCGTGGTGGGAATCGAGGACGAGCGCGCCTTGCGGTGTGCGCGGCGGCGCCTCGTCCTCGGGGCTCGCGCCGAAGAACTTGTGCAGCGCGGTGCTCTTGCCCGCGCCGGGGATTCCGGCGAAGATCAGTGCGGCGGTGGGTGGGTATCGCAGTTCGTCGACGGGGCGGCCGCGCAGGTCGTGCACGGCGTCGGGTCGCAGGATTCGGCGCGGGGTCACGGGAAGTCGCGGTTCGGCGGGATATAGGGGTACGGCGTCCAACGGGGGGCTCATCCTACCCAGAGTCCCGAGTCGCGCCTGTTTCGGCAACCGGGAAAACCCTGAATTCACAGCGGAAATCCGTCGTTCACTACTTTCGGGTGGGAGAAACCGCCGCGTGCGCGGTTCGGCGCCCATCGGTGGCGCTCGTCGGTTACCGTGATGACTCGCGCGCGACGCGCCGGACCGGCATCGGGGGTGTCCGACCGACATGGTGACGGCCGCACCGCCGCCGCGAAGCGACGATAGGCAGTGCCATGCCGGAAACTGAGAATTGCTTATGGATTCGGTGCCGCGCACGCGAACACCGGTAAGCTGACAGGTGTAGGCGGAGTGTTCGGTGTCCCTCATCCACCGAAGGCTCCGCCTTTTTTTGCGCCGGGCCTTTTGCGCCGGGGCCTCGTGGGAGCCCGAGGTCGCCCGCAACTAGAATGCCGGGGTGACCAGCACAGCCCCTGACAACTCGCGTAATCGTGCCGATGCCCTACCCAAGAGCTGGAACCCCGGCGAGGTAGAGGCCGAGATGTACGAGCGCTGGGTAGCCGCGGGGTACTTCACGGCCGACGCCTCCTCCGACAAGCCCACCTACTCGATCGTGCTGCCGCCGCCGAACGTCACCGGCAGTCTGCACATGGGCCACGCCCTCGATCACACCCTGATGGACACCCTCTCGCGGCGCAAGCGTTTGCAGGGTTACGAGGTGCTGTGGCTGCCCGGTATGGATCACGCGGGTATCGCCACCCAGACGGTGGTGGAGAAGCAGCTCGCCGTCGACGGCAAGACCAAAGAGGATTTCGGCCGCGAACTGTTCATCGACAAGGTCTGGGACTGGAAGCGCGAATCCGGCGGCACCATCCAGTGGCAGATGCGCGCGCTCGGCGACGGCGTCGACTGGAGCCGCGACCGGTTCACCATGGACGATGGCCTGTCGCGCGCGGTGCAGACCATGTTCGAGCGCCTCTACGACGCCGGGCTCATCTATCGCGCCGAGCGATTGGTGAACTGGTCGCCGGTGTTGCGCACCGCGATCTCCGATATCGAGGTGAAGTTCGAGGACATCCCCGGCGAACTCGTCTCCCTGCGCTACGGCTCGCTCGACGACGCGCAACCGCACGTGGTCGTGGCCACGACCCGGGTGGAGACGATGCTCGGCGACACCGCCGTGGCCGTGCACCCGGACGATCCCCGCTACCGCTCGATGATCGGCGGCACCATCGAGCATCCGATCACCGGACGGCAGATCCCGATCGTGGCCGACGACTACGTCGATCCCGAATTCGGCACCGGCGCGGTGAAGATCACACCCGCGCACGACCCCAACGACTTCGAACTCGGCCTGCGCCACAATCTGCCGATGCCGTCCATCATGGACGAGCGCGGCCGAATCGTCGGCACCGGAACCGAATTCGACGGCATGGACCGTTTCGAGGCCAGGGTCGCGGTGCGGGAGCGGCTGGCGCGCGAGGGTCGCGTCGTGGCCGAGAAGCGGCCCTACGTGCACAGCGTCGGACATTCCGAGCGCAGCGGTGAACCGATCGAGCCGCGCCTGTCCATGCAGTGGTGGGTGAAGGTGGAGTCGCTGGCGAAGGCGGCGGGCGACGCCGTGCGCGACGGCAAGGTGGTCATCCACCCGCCGAGCCAGGAACCGCGCTGGTTCGAATGGGTGGACAACATGCACGACTGGTGCATCTCGCGCCAGCTGTGGTGGGGCCACCGCATCCCGATCTGGTACGGCCCTGAGGGCGAGGTGATCTGCGTCGGCCCCGACGAGTCCGCGCCCGAGGGCTGGGTGCAGGACCCGGATGTGCTCGACACCTGGTTCTCCTCGGGTCTGTGGCCGTTCTCCACCATGGGCTGGCCCGACAACTCCACCGAACTCGAGAAGTTCTATCCGACGAACGTGCTCGTCACCGGCTACGACATCCTGTTCTTCTGGGTGGCGCGGATGATGATGTTCGGCATGTTCGTGGCCGAGGACTCCGCCATCACCGCGGGCAAGCGCGCCGACGCCCCGCAGGTGCCCTTCCACGACGTGTTCCTGCACGGGCTCATCCGCGACCAGTTCGGCAAGAAGATGTCGAAATCGCGCGGCAACGGCATCGACCCGCTGGACTGGATCAAGGAGTTCGGCGCCGACGCCCTGCGGTTCACGCTGGCGCGCGGCGCCCAGCCCGGCGGCGATCTGTCCGTGGGCGAACCGCACGCGCTGGCCTCGCGCAGCTTCGTCACCAAGCTGTTCAACGCGACCAAGTTCGCGCTGATGAACGGCGCGCGCCCCGGCGAACTGCCCGCCCGCGCCGCACTCACCGACGCCGACCGCTGGATCCTGGACCGGTTCGAAGTTGTTCTGGCCGAAGTGGATTCGGCCTTCGACGCCTACGAGTTCGGCAAGGCGTGCGAGGCGCTGTACCACTTCACGTGGGACGAGCTGTGCGACTGGTATCTGGAATTGGCGAAGGTGCAGTTCGCGGGCGACGACGCGCGGGTCGAATCCACCAGGGTGGTACTCGGCAACGTGCTCGACGCGGTGCTGCGGCTGCTGCACCCGGTGATCCCGTTCGTCACCGAAGCGCTGTGGCAGGCGCTCACCGGCGGTGCGTCGGTGGTCGTCGCCACCTGGCCGCAGCCATCGGGCGTGCCCGCCGACGCCGATTCCGAGCGCCGCCTGGTCGACGCTCAGCAGTTGATCACCGAGATCCGCCGCTTCCGCAGCGATCAGGGTCTGGCCGACAAGCAGAAGGTGCGTGCCCGCCTCGACGGTCTCGACGCGTCCGGACTCGGCGAATTGCGCGCGGCGATCACCAATCTGGCGCGCCTCACCGATTTCGAGCCCGGCCAGGAGAGCACCGCCTCGCTGGAGGTGCGACTCAGCGGCGCCACCGTCGTGGTAGGGCTGAACACCGAGGGTTCCGTCGACCTGGAGGCCGAACGCCGCCGCCTGGAGAAGGATCTGGCCGCGGCCGAGAAGGAACTCGCGGGCACCGCGGCGAAGCTCGGCAACGACGCGTTCCTGGCCAAGGCGCCGGAGAACGTGGTCGACAAGATCAAGGCGCGCCGCGACGTGGCCGCGGCCGAGGTCGAGCGGATCGGGGTCAGGCTGGCGGAACTGGCGGCCCGATGAACGACGAGCCGGAGCGTCAGTACCAGGACGAGACCGGGTCGACCCGCCTCGGTTCCGGTCCGTCGCCGGTGGATCTGGCGGAGATGGCGCTGGTCGAGGCCGAACTCGACCAGCGCTGGCCGGAGACGAAGATCGAGCCGTCGCTGACCAGGATGTCGGCGCTGATGGACCTGCTCGGCTCGCCGCAGCACGGCTATCCGGCGATCCACGTGGCGGGCACCAACGGCAAGACCTCGGTGGTCCGCATGATCGACGCGCTGCTGACCGCGCTGCACCGGCGCACCGGCCGGATCTCCAGTCCGCACCTGCAGCTCGCCTCGGAGCGGATCAGCATCGATAACCGGCCGGTGAGTCCGGCGAAGTACGTCGAGATCTATCGCGAACTGCTTCCGTTCGTGGAGATGATCGACCGGCAGTCGACGGCGGCGGGCGGGCCGAGGATGAGCAAGTTCGAGGTGCTCACCGCCATGGCCTACGCCACCTTCGCGGAGGCGCCGGTCGATGTCGCGGTGATCGAGACCGGGATGGGCGGGTCATGGGACGCCACCAATGTGATCGACGGGCAGGTCGCGGTCATCACACCGGTCGGGATCGATCACACCGAATACCTCGGCGACGACCTGACCTCCATCGCGGGGGAGAAGGCGGGGATCGTCAAACGTGCGCCGGAGAGTTTGATTCCGCGCGACACCGTGGCCGTGATCGCCGAACAGCAGCCCGAGGCGATGGATGTGCTGCTGCGCCGGGCGGTGGCGGCCGACGCGGCGGTGGCGCGCGAGGGGTCGGAGTTCCGGGTGCTGGCGCGTCGGATCGCGGTCGGTGGCCAGCAGTTGGAGTTGCAGGGGCTCGGCGGGGTCTACGACGAGATCTTCCTGCCGCTGCACGGCGAGCATCAGGCGCACAACGCGGTGCTCGCGCTGGCGGCGGTGGAGGCGTTCTTCGGTGCGGGCGCGTCGAGGCAGCTCGATATCGATGCCGTGCGGGCCGGATTCGCGGCGGTCACGAGTCCGGGGCGGATGGAGCGGATGCGCAACGCGCCGACGATCTTCATCGACGCCGCGCACAATCCGGCGGGCGCGCGAGCGCTGGCCGCGACGGTGAGCGCGGAATTCGACTTCCGCAAGCTGGTCGGTGTGGTGTCGGTATTCGCCGACAAGGACGCGGCGGGCATGCTGGAGGCGTTGGAGCCGGTGTTCGACGAGATCGTCGTCACCACGAACGGCGCCCCGCGCGCGCTCGAGGTCGACGCGCTGGCCGATCTGGCGGTGCAGCGGTTCGGCGACGAGCGCGTGGTGACCGCGCAGACCTTGGCCGACGCGATCGAGACGGCCATCGCGATCGCCGAGGAGGTTGGCGACAGCGGTGAGATGGTCTCCGGCGCGGGAGTCGTGGTGACCGGGTCGGTGGCGACCGCGGGCGCCGCCCGCGCCTTGTTCGGCAAGGACCCGGCGTGAGCGCCGCCGCGGCGGAGAGGAGTCCGAGCATGACCGAACGGCCCGAGTCCGAGCAGGCCCCCGCCGCGCCCGATCCCTGGAAGGGGCTGCGCGGTGTGATGGCGGGCACCCTGGTCCTCGAGGCCATCGTGGTACTGCTGGCCCTGCCGGTGGTCGCCGACGTGGGCGGCGGGATCACCTGGTTCTCCGGCACCTACCTGGTGGCGCTGGCGACGGTCATGGTGCTCGGCGCCGGCATCCAACGCCGTTCCTGGGCGCTGCCGTTCAACCTCGGACTCCAGGTCCTGGTGATCCTCGGCGCGTTCATCCACCTGTCGATCGGGATCATCGGCATCGTCTTCGCCGTGGTCTGGGGATTCATCCTGGTGCTGCGCCACGATGTGCGGCGGCGGATGGATGCGGGCATGTTGCCCAGTCAGCGCGCGCGACCGGAGTAGCGGCGGCGCGCGCGGCGTGTCCGCGCGGACCCGGCCGCTCTGGTTCGGTACCCGGCGGGGACGCCCGATAGGCTGTGCGCCGTGACTGAGCAGACGTTGGTACTCATCAAGCCGGACGGCGTGGCCCGTGGCCTGGTCGGCGAGGTGCTGGCCCGGATCGAGCGCAAGGGGCTGAAGATCGTCGCCCTCGAGCTGAAGCAGGTGTCGGAGCAGCTGGCCGGAGAGCACTACGCCGAACACGCCGAGAAGCCGTTCTACGGCTCCCTGATCGAGTTCATCACCTCGGGTCCCGTCGTCGCCGCCATCCTCGAGGGGCCGCGCGCGATCGCCGCCTTCCGCCAGATCGCGGGCGGCACCGATCCGGTCGAGAAGGCCGTCCCCGGCAGCATCCGCGGTGACTTCGGCCTCGAGACCCAGTACAACCTCGTTCACGGGTCCGATTCCACCGAGTCCGCCAAGCGCGAGATCACCCTCTGGTTCCCCGAGTTCCCGGCCTGATCGGCCGCCGACTCCGGTACCAACGGCCGGGCCTGAACAGCGCCGATCCGACCGGGGCCGCCCTTCGTCGCGCCGCCGCGTTTCCCGGTCCGCGACCGGCGCGCTCGCCTCGCGGTCGAGCGCCGATGGCGAATCGTGCGCGCGCGATGTGGGATACTGGGGTTGGTTACCAACGGTTCCGACTGTTCGCGCAGGTACGCGAACTATCGGTGATCGAGGCAACCGGATGACACCGCGGTTGGATGCCGATCATCGCTGCCACGGATGTCGATGCCCGTTCTCGGGTGTCGATGCCCGCGTCGGCACGCTGGATGAGCGCTCGGGCCGTGGAGTTCAGCCAACAGCCAGGCGCCGCGTGACCGGTCGGTCCCGAGAGACGAGACAACAGGGTATCGACCGGACGCGCTGCGCGAGACCATAGGACCGCACGCGCAGGCGTGCGGTGGACGGACAGCGCCCTCGCGTTGGCCGCGTCACTCCGTACCGGGAGGGACGCGCCCGGGGGCCCGAGGAGACTTCGTGGCCGATCAAGAGCCGCAGCACACAACAGCACAGGATGCCGAACAATTGCCGGAGCGAATCCGAGTTCACGCGCTTGCCAAGCGGCTGGGAGTGACGAGCAAACGAATCCTGGCCAAACTCACCGAATTGGGCGCCGACGCGCGCTCCGCGCAGTCGAACGTGGACCGTGCCGTCGCGGAATCGGTCCGTGACGCGCTCGACACCGCCGAAGGCGCGGAACCGGCGGCGGGTGATGTCGCCGCCGCTTCGGCGTCCACCCGGGCGGCCGAGGTGGCCGCCCCGGTCGACACCGGAGCCGCGCACAGCGGTGCTTCCGAGGCCGTTCGCGGCGGTGGTTCCGAGGTCGCGCACGGTGGCGACGCCGGGGCTGCTCACGGCGGCACGGAAGCCGCTCGCCGTGGCGCCGATGCTTTCGCCGTCGAGACCACCGAGTCGGTCGACGCCGAATCGGCGGTCGAGACGCGGGCCGACGCGCCGGGCTCGCGGGCGGGATTGCTCTTCTCCGCCCCCGAGGTTGCGCAGCCGGGCGGGACGGGTTCGGTCGCCGCGGCGCAGCAGCCGTTGCGCCTGTTCACCCATGCCGAGCGCACCGATGATGTCGCGGTCGCGCCGGTGGTGTTCGAGTCCGCGGCCGTGTCCGCGCCGCTGTTCCTCCCGCCGGACGCGGCGGCGATCGAGGAGACCCGCAAACAGCGCAGGGCCGAGCGGGAGGCGCGACGCGTCGAGGAGCCGCCGGTCGAGGTGGAGGACGAGTCCGACACCGGTGACGACGACACCGACGACGGCGGCGCCGATCAATCCGGCGACGCCGACGGTCAGCCGAGGCGAAGGCGGCGCGGTCGTCGCGGGCGCGGGCGCGGACGTGGCGAGCAGCATTCCGACGCCGATGGCGACGAGGATCACACCGACGCCGCCGAATCCTCGGATGCCGACGATGTCGATGACTCCGAGGACGTCGCCGCCGAATCCGTCGACGGCGCGGACGACACCGACGGCGAGGACGGCGACGGCCTGCCCGAGGGATCGAGCCGACGTCGCCGTCGCCGACGTCGCCGCAAGGTCGCCGGTGAGGGCGAAGGCGCCGAAACCGCCGCCGAGGACGACCCGCCGAACACCGTCGTGCACGAGCGCGAGCCGAGGAACAAGAGCCGAGGACGCGCCGCCAACGCCGACGAGGTGCAGGGCATCACCGGCTCCACCCGGCTCGAGGCCAAGCGTCAGCGCCGCCGCGACGGTCGCGAGGCCGGTCGCCGTCGCCCGCCGATCCTCACCGAGTCGGAATTCCTCGCCCGGCGCGAGTCCGTCGACCGGGTGATGGTGGTGCGCGAGAAGACCTTCCAGGATCATCCGACCGCGACCCAGGTCGCGGTGCTCGAGGACAACATCCTGGTCGAGCACTTCGTGACCAGCACCGGGTCGGCCTCGATGGTCGGCAACGTGTACTTGGGCCGGGTCCAGAACGTGCTGCCGAGCATGGAGGCGGCCTTCGTCGACATCGGCCGCGGCCGCAACGGCGTGCTCTACGCCGGTGAGGTGAACTGGGAGGCCGCCGGGCTCGGCGGCCGGGAGCGCAAGATCGAGCAGGCGCTCAAGCCGGGCGACCAGGTGCTGGTCCAGGTCTCCAAGGATCCGGTCGGGCACAAGGGCGCGCGGCTGACCACCCAGATCAGTCTGGCCGGACGATTCCTGGTGTACGTGCCGGGCGGCACGTCCACCGGCATCAGCCGCAAGCTGCCCGATACCGAGCGCAAGCGTCTCAAGGAGATCCTGCGCGATATCGTGCCCGCCGACGCCGGTGTGATCATCCGCACCGCCTCCGAGGGCGTGGCCGAGGCCGAGCTGGCCCGCGACGTGGAGCGACTCCAGGCCACCTGGCGCACCATCGAGGAGCAGGCCGCCAAGGAGAACGGCGCGCCGAAGACCCTCTACGAGGAGCCGGACCTGCTGGTCAAGGTCATCCGCGACCTGTTCAACGAGGACTTCTCGCGCCTGGTCATCGAGGGTGAGCGCGCGTGGAGCACGGTCGAGCGCTACATCGGCACGGTCGCGCCGGACCTGCTCGCGCGGGTCTCCCGGCACGACGCCGGTTCGGTCGACGTCTTCGAGACCTACCGGATCGACGAGCAGCTGGCCAAGGCGCTCGACCGCAAGGTCTGGCTGCCCTCGGGCGGCACCCTGGTGATCGACCGCACCGAGGCCATGACGGTCATCGACGTCAACACCGGCAAGTTCACCGGTTCCGGCGGCAGCAATCTCGAGGAGACGGTCACCAGGAACAACCTGGAGGCGGCCGAGGAGATCGTGCGCCAGATGCGGTTGCGCGATATCGGCGGCATGATCGTCGTCGACTTCATCGACATGGTGCTCGAGTCCAACCGGGATCTGGTGCTGCGTCGGCTCACCGAGGCGCTTGGTCGCGATCGCACCCGGCACCAGGTCTCCGAGGTGACGTCGCTGGGTCTGGTGCAGATGACCCGCAAGAAGCTCGGCACCGGTCTGGTCGAGGCGTTCTCCACCACCTGTGAGCACTGCCACGGTCGCGGCATCCTCGTGCACACCTATCCCGTCGAGCCGTCGGCGTCCGAGGACGGCGGAGCTCGCAAGGAGACCGGTTCGCGCAGGCGGCGCGGTCGCGACAAGGGCGCGGCGCCGACACCGCCCGCGGTGGCCACCGCACCCGTGCCGGAGGTGTCGGAGGAGGACGCGGCCGTCAAGCGCGCGCATCCGGTCGCGTTGGCGATGGCGGCGCATCAGCATTCCGACGACGATGTAGACGAATCCGACCTGGACACAGGGGATATCGCCGAGGCGGGCGAGGCCGAGGCGGCGCACGCCGAGGTCGGCGCCGCGGCGTCGGGCGCCGAATCCGGCTCCGCCGCAGGCGATGCCGAGGTTGTCGTGACAGGTTCCACGACGGTTGCCGAGGCGGTCGTCGCCGCCGAGGATGCCGTGATCGCGGAGTTCGCCGCGAATGCGCTGAGTGCCGGTGCCGAGGCTGTCGTCGTCCGCGACGGGGTCTCCGCCGAGGTCGGCGCCGAGCAGTCGGTCGCGGTCGTCTCGGAGGTGCGCACGGTCGACACCGCGGCGGAGACACCTGTGGGGCGCGCAGCGAAAGCGACTCGAGGAGACCGGCGCAAGACAGCCGAGACGCGCAGGTCGAAGTCGGCTGCGGCGGACAGGGCCGAGACGGCCGTGGCCCGCCGCGCGGAGACGGCTGTGGCACACGGCGCGGAGACGGCTGTGGCACACGGCGCGGAGACGGCTGTGGCACGCGGCGCGGAGACGCCGGTGGCACGCGGCGCGGAGACGCCGGTGGCGCGCGACTCGGACACGACAACGGCGCGTGGGTTGGAGACGGCCACGGAGAACGGGTCCGGCGCGACGCATCCCGCGACTTCGGGCACGAACGGCGCTCCCGAACCGGGGCGGCCCGCTCGCCGACGCCGAGTGGCCAGGTCGGCGGCGGCGCCCGCGGCCGACAGCGGCGGCGCGGTGTTCGTGGTGTCGGGCAACGACCAGCCGTCCGCGCCGGTGCTCGACCCGGACGAGCCGGTGCCGACGGAACTGCTCGCGCGCAAGCCACGGCGGCGCGCGGTCGGCAGGCCCGCCGGTCCGCCGGTCGACGACTGACACGTCCTCGGTGGTCCGGTAGGCCCGGACCGCCCGGCGCGTCGCTCGGTTCGGACCGACGGTGCTCGACTCGGTCGCACGCCCGGCCCGACTCGGCCTTGCCCGGTGCCCGACTCGGCCTTGCCCGATACCTCGGTGCGGTCAGGCGTGGCGCTGCTCGGTTCGGACCGGGCCACTCGGGCTCGACCCGGTCCGCTTGCTCGGTGCGACCGAGTCCGGCCGCCTCGGCTCGAATCGGCTCGGCCCGCTCTGTTCGAGATGCCCGATTCGACACCGTTCGGTGCGGATCGGCTCTCGACCGGCGCGTTCGCCGAATGGTTGCCGAAGGGCGAATTGGGTTGTGGTGTCGGGGTCTGGTAACCTCGGTTGGTCGCTGCCTGGCGATGGGCATCACCTCACGCCCCCAGTCGCAGCAACCAGCCAAGACAGCAAACCAGCTACGGCACGGTCGCGTCGCACTCCCGCGGCGCGAACGAGCACGAGTAGACATCGAGTGGAGGAAGCCGACCGATGGCAACGTACGCGATCGTCAAGACCGGCGGAAAGCAGTACAAGGTCGCGGTCGGTGACCTGGTGAAGGTCGAGAAGATCGAGGGTGAGCCCGGCGCGTCCGTCGCGCTGGCCCCGGTTCTCGTCGTGAACGGGTCCGAGCTGACCACCGATGCCGCCGCGCTGGCCGCGGTTTCCGTGGCCGCCGAGGTCGTCGAGCACACCAAGGGCCCGAAGATCCGCATCCACAAGTTCAAGAACAAGACCGGCTACCACAAGCGCCAGGGTCACCGTCAGCCGCTGACGGTTCTCAAGGTCACCGGCATCAAGTAAGCATCCGAGGAGAACTGCCATGGCACACAAGAAGGGCGCGTCCAGCTCGCGGAACGGTCGCGATTCCAACGCGCAGCGACTCGGCGTCAAGCGTTTCGGCGGCCAAGCCGTCCAGGCGGGTGAGATCCTGGTTCGTCAGCGCGGCACCCACTTCCACCCCGGCGTCAACGTCGGCCGCGGTGGCGACGACACCCTGTTCGCCCTCGCGGCGGGCGCGGTGGAGTTCGGCGTGAAGCGTGGACGCAAGACCGTCAATATCGTCGCCGCGGAGCCGGTCGGGGCCTGACCGCCCCACCACTTCGACAGCGTAGAGCGGGTCAGGGTCGCAACACCCTGGCCCGTTTTCGTGTTTCCCCCCGCGGAGCGCAGAACCGAGAAGGAGGTTGATTCGGCGTATGTCCAAATTCATCGACCGTGTCGTACTTCACGTGCGCGCGGGTAAGGGCGGCCACGGCTGCGCCTCGGTGCATCGCGAGAAGTTCAAGCCGCTGGGCGGACCCGACGGCGGCAACGGCGGCAACGGCGGGGATGTGATTCTCGAGGTCGACTCGAATGTGCACACCCTGCTCGACTTCCACTTCCATCCGCATGCCAAGGCGGGCAGCGGCAAACCCGGCGAGGGCGGTCACCGCGACGGCAAACAAGGCGGTCCGCTGGTGTTGAAGGTGCCCGACGGCACCGTGGTCCTCGACAAGGACGGCGAGATCCTGGTGGATCTGGTCGGCGCGGGCAACCGGTACACGGCCGCGCACGGTGGCCGCGGCGGACTCGGTAATGCCGCGTTGGCCTCCAAAGCGCGCAAAGCTCCGGGATTCGCCCTGCTCGGCGAGGAGGGCGAGGAGAAGGATCTGGTCCTCGAGCTGAAGTCGGTGGCCGATGTCGGTCTCGTCGGCTTCCCCTCGGCGGGCAAGTCCTCCCTGGTTTCGGTGTTGTCGGCGGCCAAGCCGAAGATCGCGGACTACCCGTTCACCACGCTGGTCCCGAATCTGGGCGTGGTCCTCAGCGGCGACACCACTTTCACCGTCGCGGATGTGCCCGGCCTGATTCCGGGCGCCAGCGAGGGTCGAGGTCTCGGCCTCGACTTCCTGCGGCATCTGGAGCGCTGCGCGGTGCTCGCCCACGTGGTGGATTGCGCGACCCTGGAGCCAGGCCGCGACCCGGTCACCGACGTGGACGCGCTCGAGGCCGAACTCGCGGCCTACCGTCCCGCATTGCGCGGTGACGCCGGTCTCGGCGATCTGGCGGACCGCCCTCGCGTGGTGATCCTCAACAAGACCGATGTGCCCGACGCGGCCGAACTGGCGGAGATGGTCGCGCCGGAGTTCGCCGAACGCGGGTGGCCGGTGTTCGAGATCTCGGCGGTGAGCCGGGCGGGCCTGCGCGAGTTGAGTTTCGCGTTGGCCGATCTGGTGATGCGGTACCGGGAGGACCATCCGCCGGAGGCGCCGAAGCGGCCGGTGATCCGTCCGATCGCGGTGGACGAGACCGGTTTCAGCGTGATCGCCGATCCGCAGGAGCCGGGTGGTTTCATCGTGCGCGGCACCCGCCCGGAGCGGTGGGTGCGGCAGACCCAGTTCGACAACGACGAGGCTGTCGGCTACCTCGCCGATCGTCTGGCTCGCCTCGGTGTCGAAGCCGAGTTGGTGAAGCAGGGCGCCGAACCGGGAGCGCCGGTGACCATCGGCGATGTCACCTTCGACTGGGAGCCGCAGATCTCCGCCGGTGTGGACCAGGTGCCCACCGGTCGCGGTACCGACGTCCGGCTCGAGCAGAACGAGCGGGTCGGCGCCGCCGAGCGCAAACATGCTTCGCGGGTGCGCCGAGGTCTGGTGCGCGCGGACGAGGAATAGCCGGGTCGGTTGCCGACCCGATCTACCTGTCGGTTGTGGTTCAGGGAGTTGTGTTGTGACACAGGTGAATTCATCGACCAATATGGTTTCCGCCGAGCTCGGTCCGGCCCGTGCCGCGGTGGCGGGCGCGCGCAGCGTCGTCGTCAAGATCGGGTCGTCCGCGCTGACCAGCCTGAAGGGCGGACTCGACACCGCGCGACTGGATCGGCTCGCCGACGCGGTCGAGGCGCGGATGCGGGCGGGCTCCGATGTCGTCGTGGTGTCATCGGGCGCCATCGGCGCGGGGCTCGCGCCGCTCGGATTGTCCGTGCGGCCAAGGGATCTGGCGACCAAGCAGGCCGCCGCGAGCGTCGGGCAGTTGGCGCTCGCGCACGCGTGGGGCACGTCCTTCGCCCGGTACGGGCGCACGGTCGGGCAGGTGCTGCTCAGTGCCGACGATTTCTCCCGCCGCGAGCATCACCGCAACGCGCAGCGCACCCTCGACCGGCTGCGCTCGCTCGGCGCGGTCGCGGTGGTGAACGAGAACGACACCGTCGCCACCGAGGAGATCCGTTTCGGCGACAACGACCGGCTCGCCGCGCTGGTGGCGCACCTGGTCGGCGCGGACGCGTTGATCCTGCTCTCGGATGTGGCGGGCCTCTACGACGGCGATCCACGCAAGGGGCAGGCGAATTTCATTCCTGAGGTGCGCAGCAGCGCCGACCTCGACGGGGTGATCGCGGGCAGCGGCGGCGCGCTCGGCACCGGCGGCATGGCCTCCAAACTGTCGGCCGCGCGCCTGGCCGCCGACGCGGGCGTCCCGGTACTGCTCGCGGCCGCCGCCGACGCCGCGACGGCACTGAGCGCGGGCACCGTCGGCACCGCGTTCGCCGCGCGCCCGGTTCGATTGTCGGCCAGGAAGTTCTGGGTGCGCCACGCCGCCGACAGCCGCGGCGCGATCCTCATCGACGATGGCGCGGTGGGCGCGGTCGCACACCGCCGCCGGTCGCTGCTCGCGGCGGGCATCGTCGGTGTGCGCGGCCGGTTCCACGGCGGTGACGTGGTGGACCTGGTGGCGCCCGACGGCACCGTGGTGGCGCGCGGGGTGGTCGAATACGACAGCGCCGAACTGTCCGGCATGCTCGGGCGCTCGACCACCGAACTCCCGGACACCATGCAGCGGCCCGTGATTCACGCCGACGACCTCGTCAGCGTGTAGTCGCGCGCCGAATTCGATCGCGCTGACCGCAACCCTGTCGTCCCGGGGTTCGGCTTGCGAATCTGGGTGCACGCGCGCCCACGGTCGAGGAGCAGCCGAGGGGACCGGCAGAAGATTCACGTGGGCGCGCGGCCTCATTTCTCCGGTACGAGAAGGCAGAGCCGATGTCGAGCACAGACGGTCAGCAGGACGAGCCGCAACCAGAGGCGGACGAGACGAACGCGGCGGTCGCGAGTCACGACGACGAGGAGGACCTCGCGACCCCGGTCGAACCGGAATCGCCCGCGCTGTCGCGGCGCAGGCTGTTCGCGGGCGCGGGCATCGCCACCGCGGTGGTGGCGGGCGGCGGCCTGGCCGCCTGGCTGACCGCCCGCCGGACTCCCGGAGCGGGAAATGTTAACCGCACCTTGAAGATCGGCTACGGCGGCGGGGTATGCGAGGGCCCGCTGTATGTGGCGCACCATCAGAAGATCTTCGAGAAGCACGGGCTCGACGTCGAGATCATCAAGACCGGCGGCGACGAGATCAAGGACGCTGTCGGCGCGGGCAAACTCGACGCGGCGCCGGGGATCTTCTTCTCCTGGCTCAAACCCATCGAACAGGGCATCGACGCGAAATTGGCGGCGGGTCTGCACGAAGGATGTCTGCGGCTGGTGGTTACCAAGGACAGTCCGCTCACCTCGGTCGCCGAACTGCGCGGCAAGCCGATCGGCGTCGGTGCCATCGGGGACTCGGCGATGTCGTTCTTCTCCCTCGATCTGCTCGACGCGGGCCTGCACCCCAGCGAGGACGTGGACTGGCGGGTTTTCCCCGCCGATCAGCTGGCCGACGCGCTGACCAGGGGTGATGTCGCGGCCATCGCGGCGAGTGACCCGAACGGTCTGCTGCCGACGCTGAAGGGCAAGGCCAGGGAGCTCACCAACAACCAGCAGGGCGCCAACCGCCAGCTGTACTGCTGCGCCACCGCGATCAACGGGCGGCTGCTGCGCGAGGACCCGGACGTGGCGAGGTCGCTGGTGACGGCGTGGGCCGAAGGCAGCAGGTGGGTGGGCGCCAATATCGCGCAGACCGCCGCGCTCGAGGTCGAGCACAAGTACGTCGCCGCCGAACAGCCCGTGGTCGAGGCCATTCTCAACACCTACGGCTACAACCCGTCGGCGATCCGGCTGAAGGACGAAATCACCCCCGGTATCGCGAAATTCGCCAGGACCGGTTACCTGGACCGCAAGACCGACCCGAACGCGCTGGCCGACAAGGTGTACGCCGATCTCGCGCTGACCTGGTGAGCGGCGTGACCGCGACCGTGCCGGATGTGGCGCCCGCAGGCGAACGGGTCGCGCCCGCGCCGCGTCGCTATCCGCCGACCCTCGGATTCGCCGTGGCGTGGGCGCTGTGGGCAGTGACCGCCCTGGTGACCTTGGCGCTGCCCGACGAACTCCAGGCGGCCGCGCCGCTCGCGGTCGGCCTGCTGTGCAGCGCGTGGACGGTGGCGCTGGCGGGGTGGGCGGTGTGGGGGTATCGACGCCGCGAGGTCACCTTGCGGCTGCGCCACCACACGCCGTGGATCGCGGTGACCGGGGCGTGGGTGCTGGTGTGGGAGTACACGACCGCCAAGACCGGCTGGCTGGAACCGCCGCATTTCGCCTCGCCGCAGCACATGCTGCTGGTGTTCTACGAGGAGGCGGGCATCCTCGCGTCCAGTACCTGGCATTCGCTGGTGCTGCTGCTGATCGGGTTCGGCATAGGCGCGGTCGCCGGTCTGAGCACCGGCATCGCGATGGGTTGGTCGAAACTGGCCTCGTACTGGGGTAATCCGGTGCTGCAGACGGCGGGTCCGGTGCCTGCGGCGACCCTGCTGCCGGTGGTTCTCGTGCTGTTTCCCACGACCTACAGCGGCAGTATCTTCATGGTCGCGTTCGGGGTGTGGTTTCCGGTGGCGGTGCTCACCAGGGCGGGAATCGCCGGGGTCGGGCGCGGATACTTCGATGTGGCGCAGACGCTGGGCGCGTCACGCAACTTCCTGATCTGGCGGGTGGCCGTGCCCGGCGCGTTGCCGAGCATCTTCACCGGACTGTTCATGGGACTCGGCGCGTCGCTCGGCGCGCTCGCGGTCGCGGAACTGCTCGGGGTGAAGAACGGGCTCGGCTGGTACATCCAGTGGACCAAGGGCTGGGCGGCCTATCCGCGCATGTACGCGGCGATCGTGCTGATGGTCGTGGTGTGCCGCACCCTCATGCTCGTGCTGTTCCGCATCCGCAACCGGGTGCTGATCTGGGAGAAGGATCTCGTGCGATGGTGAGCGAATCAGGGAGCGCCGTCGATATCGACGGGGTGTCGCATCAGTTCCAGGTGGCGGGCGCGCGCGGGCGGACGGTGTTGGAGCGACTGCTCGGCAAACCGGCGCCGATACCGACGCGAGCCCAGGAGTTGGGTCGCCTCCGGGTGCTGACCGAGGTGTCGCTGCGGATCGCGCCCGGTGAGTTCGTGGCGCTGCTCGGGCCTTCGGGTTGCGGCAAATCGACGCTGCTGCGGTTGCTTTCCGGGTTGGAGCGGCCGTCACGCGGTGCGATCCGCGTCGACGGGGTGTCCATCACCGGCCCGGATCCGCACCGCGCGTTGATGTTCCAGGATCCGACGCTGTTCCCGTGGCGCACCGTGCACGGGAATGTGGCGCTGGGACCGCAGGCGCGCGGCACGCTCGCCGCCGACGAGGACCGCGTGTCGGAGGCGTTGACGCTGGTCGGGCTCGACGGCTTCCGCGACACCTATCCGGCGCAACTGTCCGGCGGCATGGCCCAGCGCGTCGCGTTGGCGCGCGCCCTGGTCAATCGGCCTCGGCTGTTCCTGCTGGACGAACCGCTCGGCAAACTCGACGCGCTCACCCGAGCCACCCTGCAGACCGAGATCGCGCGACTGTGGGAGCGCGACCGTTTCACCGCGGTGCTCGTCACCCACGATGTCGACGAGGCGCTGCGGCTCGCCGACCGGGTAGTGGTGTTCTCCCCGCGTCCGGGGAAGGTGCTGCGCGACCTCACGGTGGACGTGCCGCGTCCGCGCGATCACGACCATCCCGAATATCTGCGGTCGCGGCGGGCGATCCTGCGACTGCTCGGCGAATCCGGAAAGGCTGCCGCATGACCGTCATCGAACCGCACCGCGCGGGGAGCTTCGACTCACTCGCCGGCGCCGTCGGCGAAACCCCGCTGGTCCGATTGAATCGGGTCACCGACGGCATCGCCGCGACTGTCTACGTGAAACTGGAATACCTGAATCCCGGTGGCAGCGTGAAGGATCGAGCGGCGCGCTCGATGCTTGACGCGGCCGAGGCCGACGGTTCGCTGCGCGCGGGCGGCACCGTGGTCGAGGCGAGTTCCGGCAATACCGGCATCGGGCTGGCCGCACTCGCCGTCGCCCGCGGGTACCGGGTGATCGTGGTGCTGCCGGACAAGTCGAGCGCGGAGAAGATCGCACTGCTGCGGGCCTACGGCGTGCAGGTGCACGTGACTCCCGGCGGCCGTCCGATCGGGCATCCCGAACATCTGCGCAGCGTGGCTCTGCGGTTGGTCGAGGCGACGCCGGGCGCCTGGTTCGCGAGCCAATACGACAATCCGGCGAATCCGTCGGCGCACTACCGCACCACGGGCCCCGAGGTCTGGGCGCAGACCGGCGGGCGGGTCACCCACTACGTGGCCGGGGTCGGCACCGGCGGCACCATCTCCGGTGCGGGCGAATACCTGAAAGAGGTGTCCGGCGGCGCGGTCACGGTGATCGCGGCCGACCCGGACTCGTCGGTGTACGGCGGCGGCGACGGGCGCGCCTGGTATGTCGAATCCGTCGGGCACTACCTGCACCCGCGGACCGAGGAGGACGAATGGCCGTCCTCCTACCACCCCGAGGTGGTCGACCGGTTCGAGCGCATACCCGACACCGAGTCGCTGACCCTGCTGCACCGGCTCGCCCGCGAAGAGGGCCTGCTGCTCGGCGGCTCCTCGGGCACCTCGATCGCCGCCGCGCTGCGGGTCGCGCGGACCCTCGACGCCGACCAAGTGGTCGTGGTCGTCGCCCCGGACTCGGGACGGTCATACTTGTCGAAGTACTTCGATGACGAATGGTTGGGGCGCCTCGGCTTTCCGCTGGTGACACCCGCGAGCACGGTCACCGTCGGCGCCCTTCTCGGCCTCGCCGAAACCGGGCAGCGCGACCCCGCCCTCTACCCCGGACTCACACCGGACGCCGCCGCGCCGTTCGTTCTACCCTCGGACATCTCGGTCGCCGCCGCCCGCGCCCTGTTCGGGTCGGCGCGAACGCTGCCCGTGCGGTTGGCGCGGCCCAGATCCGGCGCGGCGGTGATCGCCGAAATCCTCGGCTCGGTGCGCGCCACGACACTCGCCGAAGCCCCCGACACCGATCCCATCACCGACCACATGGACGAGCCGCTGCCGGTGATCGGCGTGACCGAGCCGGTGACAGCCGCGCTGCGCCGAATCGGCGAGCACGTGGGTCCGGTGCTCGTCGCACGCGTCGGAGTCGCCGTACACACTCTGGACGCGGCGCGATTCGCCACCGCGGCTGCGGACTACGAGGTGCGGGACACCGTGACCGAGGTCGACAGCGCGGGCTACGGAAGCACGGTGTCGGAGATCGAGCACGATGCGGCACGGACCGGACCTTCCACCGTGCAGGCGGGGACCGGGATCGTAGTGGGGGAACGCGAGGTGATCGTGGCGAGCGGAGAAGCGGGGGCGAACGCCGAGGACGCCGAAGCCGGGACCCGTGCGTCGGAGGTTGGAACCGACGCGGCGCAGGCAGGGCGGCGAGCGCCGAAGGGGCGGGAAGGCGCAGCGGAGGCTAAGTCCGGGGTACCCGCGGCCGCGCGCGGGGTCGTGGTGGTCGGGACCGAGGCGGCAAAGCCCGGAGAAGCCGAGTCCGAGTCTGTGGTGGCGGAAATCGCGAGTGGGCGTGCGCCGTCTGCCGAAGGGGTTGAGTCGTGAGGTCGGGACTTCGGTGGGCGACCACTTTGGTCGCGGTGGCGTTTCTCACCGGGTGGGGGACCGCGACCGCGCATGTGACGGCCTCCGCTCCCGATGCCGCGCCCGGCGCGTACTCGGTGGTGACTTTGCGCGTGCCCACCGAATCAGCCACGGCGGGTACCGTGCGACTCGAAGTGAACCTGCCCGCCGAACAGCCGTTGGCGGTGGTCCGCAACGCCACCACACCCGGTTGGGATGTGGCGCAACGCCGCATCGCGCTCCCCACCCCGATCGACAACGGGCACGGCGGCAAGGTCGCCGAGACCGTCACCTCGGTGACCTTCACCGCCCAGCCCGGAATCGCGGTCGCCCCCGGTGAATTCGCCGAATTCCGCTTACTCCTCGGCCCACTCCCCAACACCCGCGAACTCGTGCTCCCGACGTTGCAGACCTACAGCGACGGAACGGTGGTCTCCTGGATCGAACGCAGCACCGACGGTTCCGTCCCCGAAAAACCGGCCCCCGTCGTCCGCGTCCAAGCCGAAAAGGTCAACGACTCAGGCCATTCCCACGAGACGGCAGAACCGCGACTCGCGGCCCGATCGGAATCCGTCGGCACCGACTGGGGCGTTCGCGCCGCCACCGCCACCGCATTGGCGGCACTGGTATTGGCGGGCCTGGCCCTGATCCGCGGCACGCGGAGTCGATGAGCACGCGTCACCCGTATGCGGTTGGCGGGATGGTGACGGGCCGCGCGTTTCTCGGTTCGGCGGCGACTTCGGGGGTTATCGCGCGGGTGCGCGACGTGAGGCGCGTGTTGGGGTGTGTGCTGGGGGTTTTCGTGGTTCTCGCGGGGGTGGCGGGGCCTGCGGGGGCGCATGCGGTGGTGGTGGGGACGGTGCCCGCGTACGGGGCGAGCGTCGATGTGGCGCCCGAGCGGGTGACCGTGACGTTCGACGAGGGGGTTACCGCTGCCGAGCGGGCGGTGACCGTGACCGATCGGGATGGGGTTCGGGTCGACGCGGGGGAGGTGTCGACGGCGGATGGGGGGCGGACGGTCGCTGTGCGGCTGCCACCGGATCTGCCGCGCGGTACCTATCTGCTCGGGTGGGTGGTGTTGTCGGCCGACGGGCATACCGTCAGCGGGTCCAGCGTCTTCGGGGTGGGCGTGCCGCCCGATCTCACACTCGCGGCGCCGCCGCCCGATCCGCTGCGTGCCGCCGTCGACACCGTTATCCGCCTGCTGGCGGCGTTGAGTTATCTCGGGATCGCGGCCGCTGTCGGCGCGCCGTTGATCGCTCGGTCGGTGTGGCCCGCGGGGATTCGTGCGGCGGCGCTCGGCAGGCTGGTCCGGGTCGGGGCGGTCACGGTCGCGGTGACGGCGGTGCTCACGTTCCTCGCGGTGCCCGCGCGGCTCGCGGGCGCCGCCGGGTGGGGTGATCCCGAGGTGTGGTGGCAGGCGGCGGGGTCGACGCTTGGGGCGGCGGCGCTGGTGCGTGCGGTCGCGGCGGGCATCATCGCTGTCGTCGGTGAGCGGTTGCGGGATGTCGGCGGCGGTGCGTCCTGGGGGGTCGGCGGTGTTGTCGTGGTGGTGAGCACAGCGGTCGCCGGGCACGCCGCAGCGGGTGCGGATCGTCCGATCGCGGTGGTGTCCACGGTGATTCACCTGACGGCGATGGCGGTGTGGATCGGCGGACTACTGGTCGCGCTGCTGCTGCGACGGCATCCGGATCGGGCCGGGATACTGACCCGATTCGGGCGGTACGCGGCGGCGTCGATCGTGGCGCTCGCGGTGACCGGCGCCTACCAGACGTGGCGTTCGGTGACGCCCGTGCAGGCCCTGTGGACCACGTCGTGGGGTCGGTTGCTGCTGCTGAAACTGGTGGTGGTGTTCGCTGTGCTCGGTGTCGCGGTGGCGGTGCGCGCCGCGGTGCGGCGATCCGGCGACGGCACGCGGCTGCTGCGCGTCGAGGTGGCGCTGCAAGTGGCGGTGGTCACGGTGACCGCGATCCTGGTCGGCGTCACGCCCGCGCGCGACAGTTACGACCCGCCGGTCACCATGGTCGCCGACCTCGGCCCGGTCCGCGCCGACGTTTCGGTCGACGGGGCGGGCGCGGGCGATCAAGAGATCACGGTGCGACTGCGCGACGGTTCCGGCGCCGCCATCGGCGCCGCGCGGGTCAGCGGGCAGCTGACCAGGGCGGACGCCGACGCGGGGCCGATCGATATCGCGTTCCGGCGGGTGGAGCCCGTGGAATTCGGGCCCCACTATTTCAGCGCCGAATCGGTGCGGGTACCGCTCGCGGGGCAGTGGCGGCTGCGGCTGACGGTGGTCGTGGATCGGACCAACGCCTACACCGCCACCGTGCCCTATCGAGTCTGGTAGCGCGCGGGCTCAGCCGAGTTCGGCCAGCAGCGGGACAGCGGGCGCCATGCCGTCGATCCACGCGGCGGGGGAACCGGTGGTGGGGGTGATGATGGCGGAGTGGATGCCGAGTTTCGCGTAATCGGCCATGCCGCGTACGAATTCGTCGCGGGTCTCGGGGGTCGGCCTCGGGTTGTTGGGCAGGATGGTCTTGCGGATCGTGTCGTAGTCGCGGCCGAGATCGTCGCAGTGGCGGCGCAGGACGTCGAGTTTGTGCTCCACGTCGGCGGGGGAACTGCCGAACAGGTTGCAGGCGTCGCCGTATTGCGCGACCAGTCGCAGGGTCTTGCGTTCACCGCTGCCGCCGATCATTACCGTCGGCCGGTGCAGCGGCTGCGGCGAACACAGGGTCTCGGCCAGCTGGTAGTGCTTGCCTTCGAACGGCCCGTTGTCCCGCGGATCCCACATCTGCGCGCAGATCCGCAGCGCCTCCTCCAGCCGCTCGAAGCGTTCGGAGATCGCCGGATACGGCACGCCCATGCCGAGGTGTTCGCGCTCGAACCAGGCCGCGCCGATACCGAGGGCGGCGCGTCCGCCCGAGAGCACGTCGAGGGTGGTGACGATCTTGGCCAGCAGGCCGGGATGCCGGTAGGTCACGCCGGTGACGAGCAGGCCGAGTTCGATGCTCGAGGTGTGCGCGGCCAGGAACCCGAGCGTCGTGTACCCCTCGAGCATGTTCGCCTCGGCGGGCAGTCCGGTCGGCTCGATCTGGAAATAGTGGTCCATGAACGACAGCCACGTGGCGCCCGCGGCCTCCGCCGCCGCGCCGACCCTGGCCAGCTCGCTCGCGATGGCTCCTGTGCCACCCTCGATGTCGAAGATCGGAACGTGAATGCCGAGCTCCATGGAGTGCTCTCCTCATATTTCGACGAATCCGTGTGCCACCACGCTATGACTTGGAGTGCGCTCCAGGTCAAGGCCGAGCCGCCCGACTCCCGGCGCGCCGCGATGGTGTCCGACGAAGGCGCCGGGACCGAGTCGAACCGCGAATGCCCGTTTCCTCCGCCACGGGTCGTCGCGGGTATTCGGCCACCTCCGTGTCCCCGCCGGACCGAGCTCGCCGCCACGGATGATCCCGATCCGACGATGCCCAGAAGACGTGCGCAGGTCCACATACGCTCGCCGTCCGTGCCGTCCGTGCCGTCCGTGCCGTCCGTGCCGTCCGTGCCGTCCGTGCCGTCCGTGCCGTCCTGTTCACGCGGAACAAGGCGCGCGCTCGAGCGTCGGTGTCCGGGCCGGCTCTCGCTGGAGCGGAGGCGGCCCGACAGCGCGGATCAGCTCGCGCATGACGTCGGCCGTGCCGTGCCGCCGACCGTCGCGAGTCGCGGTGGCGGTTCTTCGCGCGGGTGTGGAACCTACCGTCCGGTCGGCGGCATGACCCCCGGCTGATTCGTCGTGGACTCGGCGGGCGCCGACTGACTCTGGTTGTCCGGGACGGGTCCGGTGACGCCGGGTTGGCCGCCAGGATCGGGCAGCGGTGTGCCGGGCGCGGGCTGCTGGGCGGCCGGTGCGGGTGGAGGCGGTGGTGGCGCCTGGGTGGATGGCGGCGGCGGCGCTTCCTGAGTCGGCGGGGGCGGTGGTGGTGGCGCTTGAGTGGTGGGCGGCGCCTGTGTGGTCGGGGGCGCCTGGGTCGTGGGTGGCGCTTCGGTGGTCGGCGGCGCCTGCGGAGTGGGCGGTGCCTGGGTGGTCGGCGGCGCCTGCGTCGTCGACGGCGGCTGGCTCGTGGTGGGTGGCGCTTGCGTGGTGGGTGGCGCGGGGACGGGCTCCTGTGCGCGTGGAGCGGGTGCGGCGTTCTCCGGTACGCGCGGCTGTTCGTCGCGCGGAATGCCCTGTGCTCCATCACCACTGGGCGGCGTGTACGGCTGCGGCTCCCGGTAGCCGGGCTGCGGAGTGGCGGTGGACCGGCCGTCGGTCGGCGACTGCGGGTTCGGGGGCAGCGCGGGCACCGCCGTACCGGCCGCGGTGTAGGCGGGCTTGTAGATCATGTTCATCGCCATGACCGCCTCCTGACGCAGCGCCTCCCGCAGCATCTGGGCGTCGATCACGTGCGCCGCCTCGAGCAACTGCGCGATGGCGCCGATCGGCCCGACACCGCCGGGCGGCGCGACCGCCAGTTTGGTCGCCTCGGCGGCCGCGGCGACCGCGCCCAGCCGCGCGCCGACCTGACCGAGTACCGCAGACAGCTCGTCGACCGACGCGGCGAAACTGCGGGTGCTCGCATACGCGGCCTCGGCCGCCGCGCCCTCCCACGCCATGCCGTTCATCACCCGGTCCGCGTTGCCGCGCGCCATCGGGAAGGTGGCGGCCAGCGTGCCCGCCACCTCGAGCCAGGTCGTCGACGCGCGCAGCACGGCGGCGGCGTCGATCTGCTGGGCCTTGGCGTAGATCTCCTCGTGCGTCATCGACTCGAAATGTTCCATCGCGTTGATGTAGTTCGGATCGTTCCCGGTCACGAGCGCACCACCCTCGACTCGACGGCACGCAGGGCGGCGGCGTTGGCGGCGTCGGCCTCGTCGTAGAGCCCCGCGCTGATCAGGAATGCCTCCTTCATGCGGTAGGCGGCTTCGATGTAGTGGTCGAGCAGGGCGGCGGCGTCGCGCGCCTTGTGCGCGAAACCGGCCTGCAACTGCTGGGCGGAGACGAATCCGCCGAAGCCTTCCAGCTCCGCCACCGATTCGAGGTTCTGGCGCAGGGTGAGCAACCGGTCGGCCTGGTTCTCGTACACCTGCGCGCAGCGCCGCGCGGCTTCGGGATCGAACTTGATGGTGCCTGTTTGCGCGTCCTGCTTGAACCGCGCGATATCGGCACGGCTGTTCTCGATAGTCATGCGCACCCCCGTTATCGGTCGGTCCGCCTCAGCGTATCCCGAAGGTCTGTCCGCGGTAAGCAATAGTGGTCTGCACGACCGCTAGCGACAGTATTCAGTGGCTCCCGCACGCGGCGGTATCACTGTCTGCCGCTCGCGGCGGTGTTCAGTGGGCTTGTGCCGGAATGCGTTTCTGCAATTGCACCCCGATCTGTTCCGGCGAGGCGGGCACCACGTGCACCATCTCACCGGCTTTGATGAGGTAGCGGCCGTCGCCCGCGACGTCGATCCAGGTGTAGTGGATCGGCGGCGTCGGCTCGGACCGGTCGAGCCTGGTCTCGATGCGGATATGTCCTTCCGCGGTATGCGGTTTCAGCAGCAGTCGCCGGATCGGGGCGGCCGCCGGAATCCGCGCGACGGTCTCGCTGTCGCGGACCGCGTCGGCTTCGGCGGCGCGCGCCGGGAACCGACCCGCGGGCGCTTTCGGCAGCAGCGCCGCGACGCGAGCGCCGAGCTTGTTGCTGTGTCCGATCGAAATACGCACCGTGCCACCGAAATCCGGGCGGTTGCCCGGCTCCTGGACAGCCAGCACCGCACGGTCGAACACCGTGCAGGCCAGCAGCCGGATCTCACTGCCCGCGGTGTGCGCGCCGCCGATGGCGACGATGCGGGTGTGCGGGTGCGCGAGTATGCGCAGACACGCCGTCAGATCCGGGTCACCGCCGCGCGGTAGTCGTTCGGCGAGAGTGATGCGGAGCTTCTCGGCGGCGTCCTCGGTGCGCGGGGTCTCGAGGACACGCAACGGGTACGGGTGCCGATCCACTTCGGTTTCTCGCCAGACATGCGCGAATTCGTCCGGAGTGAACGTCCATCCCACGCCGAATCACATCCTCACCGAGCTCACCGAGACGCGACGAGCATAACGGGAATCACCACGAATGCGATGTGGAGTTGTGAACCCGCATCGCAGTGTTGCGGACCGACGCCGCGACGAGTAATCGGATATACCGGAATGAAACCCGGTTCTCGCGCGGCTCCTTCGAGCCGCGCGGCCCTGTCGGGACCGTGGTGACCGGGGTGGATGGGAGATGGCGTGCAGGTACTTGGTCCGTGGTCCGACCAGGCGGAGATCGACGCATCGGCGGGCGGTAAGGCCCGCGGGTTGTACGCGCTGCGCGGAGGCGGGTTCCGGGTTCCGGAGTGGGTGGCGCTCGGGGTCGAGGTCTTCGACCGTTTCGCCGACGACAACGCACTCGCCGAATCCATCGCCGAATTCCGTGCCGTCACCGATCCGGCGGCCGCGCTCGTGGCCGCGGCCGCGTTGCGCGAGCGGATCGCGGCGGCCGCGCTGCCCGACGCGGTGCGCGAGGTGGTCGAGCGGGCCCGCGCCGAACTCGGTGACGTCGCGGTCGCGGTGCGGTCGTCGGTGGGCGGCGAGGACGGCGCCGATCATTCCTACGCAGGCCAGTTCGACACCTTCCTGAACGTGCCCGCCGCCGCGATCCCCGACCGGATTCGCGACTGCTGGGCCTCGGCGTTCTCCGACCGCGCCGTCGGCTACGCCTTCGCGCGTGACCTGCCGCGCGCCGTCGCCCCCGCCGTCGTACTGCAACGCCTGGTCGACGCGCGCGCCGCCGGGGTGGTGTTCACGGCGAATCCGGTCACCGGGCGGCGCGGCGAGTTCGTGATCAGCGCCGTGTACGGGCTCGGCGAGGGACTGGTCTCGGGCGCGGTCGACGCCGATTCGACCGTCGTGGACGCGGCGACCGGCGCGATACTGGAGACCGTCGTCGGCGACAAGGACCGCAGTTACGCGCCGTCCGGGCAGCAGGGCTGCGAGGTCCGCGCGGTCGACGAGCAGGCGCGGGCGCGCGCGGTGCTGACCTCCGAGGAGATCGCGGAACTCACCGACTTGGCCCGTAAGGTCGAGATCGAGCGCGGCGCGCCACAGGACATCGAGTGGGCGGTGGACGACACCGGGTTCTGGCTGTTGCAGAGCAGGCCCGTCACCACCGTCGCGGCCTGCGCACCGGACCCGACGCCCGAGGCCGACCTGCGCGGCGCGGGGGAGTCCGTCCCGGACGGTGAGCTGCGCGTCTGGGACAACTCGAACATCATCGAGAGCTTCAGCGGCATCACCTCTCCGCTGACCTACACCACGGCCGCCGACATCTACGGCCGCGTCTACCACGGGTACGCGCGGTCGCTGCGGGTGCCGCCGGAGCAGGTGCGCCAGACCGAGGCGTGGACGCCGGTACTGCTCGGGTACTTCCACGGTCGCGTGTACTACAACCTGCTGCACTGGTATCGGATGGTCGGCATCGCGCCCGGCTACCCGCTCAACCGCAAGGTGCTCGAGGCCGCGCTCGGCGTGGCCGAGCCGCTGGCCGACGACCTGGCGAAGACGCTGCGCCCGTTCACCTTTCCCGATCCGGTGACGCGGTTGCGTTCGCGCGCGGTCACCACCGTGACCTACGCGCGTCGCCTGTTCGGCATCGACGCCATGGTCGAGGAGTTCGCCGCCGAGTTCTACCGTGTCTACGACGAGTACGACGCGCTCGACTACGACTCGCTGACCGGGGAACAGGCGTATGCCGCCTACCGCACGGTCGACCGGGATCTGGTGCGGCGCTGGGGTCCGCTGATGGTGCTCGACGCCATCCTGCTGACCTGCACCGGCCTGATGTACCTGCTGACCAAGTTGTTCCTGCCGAAGGCGCCCGAATGGTTCCTGTACGCGGTGGTCGGGCCGGGCGCTGATGTGGAGTCCGCGGAACCGGCGCGCGCGATGACCGAACTGGCCCGCCTGGTGCACGCCGATCCCGAGCTGACCGCGCTGGTCAACAGCACCGCGCCCGAACGCGTGCTCGCGGCGCTGCGGGAGTCCGGCCGTACCGAATTCCTCGCCGCGGTGGACGACTATCTCGTCAAGTACGGTTATCGGAGCTTGGACGAGCTGAAACTGGAGACCCCCGATCTGCGCGAGGATCCGGCGAGCCTGTTCGTCATGCTGCGCAGCGCGCTCGGGCGGGTCGCCGACACCGCGCCCGCGCACGGCGGCGCCGACGCGCAGGCGTATCTCGATGAGCATCTGAGCGGGGTGCGCCGCCGGATCTACGAGCGGTTGCGGGGCAAAGTCTCGCGCTGCGCGGCGCACCGGGAGCGGCTGCGGTTCTGCCGGACCAGAGCGTTCGGGATGGTGAAGCGGATGATCCGGGCAATGGCGCGCGATCTGGTGGCGCGCGAGGTGCTCGCCGAATTCGATGACGTGTTCTCCCTCACCGTCCACGAATTGCGCGGCTGCTACGAGGGCGCGGACACCTCGGGTCTGCGTGCGCTGGTCACCGCCCGTAAGGGGCGCCGATCCGAGGACGCCGATCTGGTCGCGCCCGCGCGCTTCATCACCTACGGCGCCGACTTCGCCTCCGCCGCGCTGGCCGCGCAGGGCTGGGTGCCGGTCACCGACACGCCTGCCGCGACCGCGGGCACCGTGCTGGCGGGCACGCCGTCGGCCGCCGGGGTGGTCGAGGGCGCGGCGGTGGTGGTTGCCGAACCGCGCGATGTGGCGGGCGGCGTGCTCGTCGCCTATCGCACGGACCCGGGCTGGGTGGCCGCGCTGCCGTCGGCGTCGGCCTTGGTCATCGAGCGCGGCAGCCCGCTGACCCACGTGGCGATCGTGGCGCGCGAACTCGGGGTGCCGACGGTGGTGCAGATCAAGGACGTCACGAAGAAAGTACGGACCGGTATGCGAATTCGGGTGGACGGGACCGCCGGAACCGTTACTGTGCTGTCCGAAGAAGGGCGGGACGATGAATTCTGACCGAATATTCGCCGCAAAAGACGTTGCGGCAGTGCGCGATTGGTTGCTGAACCCGGCGCATGGCGTCGGCGTCCACCTGGCCGACGAGCACGACGGCTGGGAATTCCGCGAGTACCGCGAGATCGCCGACCAGACCTGGGCGATAGCCGAGGTGATGCGCGCCGCCGGACTCGACAGCGGCGACGGCGCGTGCGTGATCATGCCCACCGGTTTCCCGTGCGTGGCGGCGTTCTACGCGGTGTGGGCCTGCGGCGGCGTGTTCACCCCCGTCGCGCCGCCGATGTTCGGCGACCTCGCGCAGATCGTGGCCCATATCGCGGGCATCGTCGAACAGGCGAATCCGCGCCTGGTGGTGACCTCGCCGGAATTCGAGTCCTTCGTGCGCGACGCCGTCGTGCGTGCGGGCCGCACCGACGAACCGCTGGTGATCGACGCGCGCACCCTGCCGCCCGCGCCCGCGACCCGCGAATTCGGCGCGCCGGACGAGTGCGCGCTGTTGCAGTTCACGTCGGGATCGACCGGCACACCGCGCGGAGTGCGGGTGAGTTGGCGGAATCTGGCCAACAATATCGCGATGATCTCCGCGCTCATCGACTGGCGCGACGGTGAGGCGCTGGTCTCCTGGCTGCCGCTCTATCACGACATGGGCCTGGTCGGCGCGTTCCTGACCACCGTCACCAATCAGGGCGATCTGTACCTCATGCGCCCCGATCAGTTCGTGCGCGATCCGGCGCGCTGGCTGCGCGCCATGTCGCACGCCCAGCATTCGCCCTCGCCGTCGTTCGCGCTCGGCTACGTGGCGCACCGGGTGCGCCCCGAGGACATCGCCGACCTCGACCTGTCCGGCTGGCGCGCCCTCGCCGTCGGCTCCGAACCGGTCGAGGTCGCCGACCTGCAGTCCTTCGCCGAACTCACCGCGCCGCTCGGCTTCTCGCGCTCGGCCTACACCCTCGCCTACGGTCTGGCCGAGGCCACGCTCATGGTCACTTCGTCGGAACTCGGTCGCCCCGTTACCGCCCTGCGCATCGACAACCCGAATCTGCGCTTCGGGCAACCGGTTCCGGTGCTCGCCGAAGCGATCCTCGATGACGATCACCGGGTGGAGGGTGCGGGCTGGATCACCGGCCTCGGATTCTCGACGCCCGAATCGACGGTCCGCGTGGTCGACGAGGACGGTGTGGAACTGCCCGACGGAACCCTGGGCGAACTCGTCGTCGTCGGTGATTCGGTGGCGATGGGCTATGCCGCCGCGGGTTCGACGGGTGGTTCCGACACTGCGGGCGACTCCGGTGCGGCGGCTGATTTCGGCATCGCGCCCGAGCTCGCCGCGTCGGGTGCCTCCGGTATCGCGAGTGACACTGACACGGCAGGTGATTCGCGTGCTCCCGTCGATCCCGGTGTTTCCGGTGGCGTCGGTGACGCAGGCTCTTCCACCCGCATCGTGGACGGGCTGCTGTACAGCGGTGACGCCGGGTTCCTTCATCGCGGTGAGGTCTTCGTGCTCGGCCGGATGGGTTCGAGTCTGAAGGTGCGCGGGCGTTCGGTCTTCATGGAGGACATCGAATCCCGTGTGGCGCAGGAAACCGGGCTGACCAAGGGCAAACTCGCCGCCGTCGCGATCACCGAGGCGGGCGCGGGCGGGGTCGCGCTGTTCGCCGAGGCGCCGCCCGGCGAATGGATCGCGCAGGCCCGCAAAGTGATCCGCGGCGAACTCGGCCCCGCGCAGACGGTGCAGATCGTCACCGGCCCGCGCGGCGTCATCCGGCGCACCTCCAGCGGTAAACCGCGCAGGCGGCACATGTGGCAGCTGTTGCGCGACGGCGCGCTCGAAGGCGCGCTCACCCACCGCGCCGACGGCGACACCCCGAGCGGACTCCCGCCGGAACGCGTGCGCGACCTGCTGGACAAAGCCATGGCGGCCGTCACCGTCCCCGCCGACTCGGCGCTGCTGTTCGAAGGCTCACTGGCCGAGGGCTTCGGCAACGAGGGCTCCGACATCGACTTCCTCGCGGTCGCGCCCGGCGCGGACGATCTGCCGACCCTGCCGACGGTGCTGTTCGTCGACGGCCGCAGGGTCGAGGTGCGCACCCGCTCGGTGGCGCAACTGCGGCGCCAACTGGAACAGGTCGCGACCGCCCCCGACGAGGACCTCCTCAACCGCTGTCAACGCTTCCTGCGGGCGACCGTCCTGCGGCCCGGCACGGTGGACGTCGAATCCCTGCGCGCACTCCTCCCGCACGAGGACTTCGCCGAACTGATCGCGAACTGGTGGACCGAACGCGCCACCCATGCTCTGACATACGCCGTGGCGCTGAAGGCATTCGACGCCACCGCCGAGGCCGCCGAATGGGCGCGCGACGGACTCACCCAAGCCGTGAAAGCCTGGGCCGCCCGCCAGGGCGAAACCTACCTCGAAACCAAATGGCTGCCGAGCCAACTCGATCGCCCCGCCCCGAACCCGATCGTCCCCCGCTACCGCGACCTGGCAGACCCCGCGACCTGGGACGTCGTGCTCGCCACCGTGCCTGTCGCTCCCGTACGCGATGCCGACACCGCGGCCGCGAGCGGTCCCGACACCGCGGCCGCGAGCGGTCCCGACACTGCGGCCGCGAGCGGTCTCGCCGCCAGAGCTTCGGCCGATGTCGGCAATGCGGTTGTGGGTGAGACCGGTTCGATGTCCGGCACCGTGCCGACGCATGGTTCCGATACCGCGTTTGCCGCTGCCGGATCAGGGCGCGATTCCACCCCGCCTGGCACGGGGATACTGGGCGGGGACCAGGCTCGCGCGCTCGCCGCACGGACGGTCTGGAATCAGTTGTGGGAATTGATCGCCGAACTCGGTATCGACGTCGAGGACGATCCGCATCGGGTGCTGTTCGATCGGCGGGACAAGGTCACCACCTGGTCCATCGGCGGACGCGTGCATGTTCTGCGCGCGGACCGCGACGTCTTCGCGCTGTCCGAGGACGCCGCCGCGGCGTGGCGTTCGGTGGTGTTCCGGCATTCGGTGCGCGACGTGACCGCTCGGCAGCGCGGGATCGGCGGGTATCTGGCCGAATTCGTGCGGCTCGGATTCGTCGGCCTGCGCAGGCGCGGCGGTGCGGTGATCGACCCGGCGCTTGCCATGTGCAAACCGGTGCGGCCGTACACCCCCGTGCCCGCCGCGCTCGCCCCGGTGCTCGGACTCACCGGCGCGGCGCGCGAGGAGCGCGACGTGACGCTCACCTCGCTGCCCGCCGACCGTTTCACCGAGTGCGGGATGGCGCTGGTGTGGTCGAATATCGTGCTCGAGAACGCCAGGGAGGATCTGGCGGGCGCGGTCAAGGACGGTCAGGGCGCGGTGGCCGATATCGCCGCGCACCGATTGCTCGCCATGGCCGTGCGTGTCCTGTTGTCGGCGTTCGGCGTGCACCCGCTGCCCGCCGATGTCGCCGCCACCGACACCATCACCCGGTTGCTGCCCGCGTCCTGCCACGAGCGAGTGCTACCCGGCTTCGAGGCGGCCCGTCGCGTGCGTTTCTCGACGCTGCTCGCCGACGGCGGCGACACCTCCGCGGGCCTCGCCACCTTGGACGACCTCGTCGCCGCCGTACGCCGCCTGGCCTCGGGATCCGATGTCACACAGGGTTTTCCGGCTTCCTTCGACTCCCGCGAGCAGTGGCGGCGCACCCTGGCCATCGGCTACGACTGGCTGCGTTTGGCCGGCTACCTGAATTCCGAACTGCCACTGGACGAAGCCCGCGACCTGCTCGCCTCCGGAGGACAGCAACCGCATCTGCGCGAAGGGGAGGCACTGTGAGTGCCGAGAACGTGGCCGCCGAGGACGTGATCGCCGCGAAGGTGCGTCGTCTCGTGACCGCTATGGCTCCGCGGACGCCGACCACTCTCGCCGACACCGACCGCCTGATCGAGGACCTGGAGTTCGAATCGCTGCGCCTGATGGAGCTCACGGTCGCGCTGGAACGCGCTTTCGGACTGCCTCGGTACCGCCCGGAGCAGTTGATCGGGGTGCGGCGGGTCGGCGAGGTGATCGCCTTGGTCGAGGGCAGCCTGTCCGAGCGGGCGCGCTCGTGAACGCGCGGGACACGGTCCTGGTGACCGGTGCGAGCGGACTCGTCGGCGCCGAGGTCGTCGCCCGGCTGCTCGCGGCGGGCCGACCGGTGGCGGCGGTCCTGCACAGCACCGCGGACATCGTCAGGAACGACGGAACGGTGCTCGATGCGGGTACGGCGGTCACCGGTGACATCCGCCTGCCCGGTTTCGGCCTGTCGGCGAGTGATGCCGAGGATTTGGCGGGCCGGGTCGGCGTCCTCGTGCACTGCGCGGCGACCACCGCTTTCGACGCGACACCGAGCGCCTACGAGGAACTGAACGTGGGCGGCGCGGCGAACGCGATCGAACTCGCGCTGGCGTTGCGGGTTCCGCTGGTGCACGTGAGTACCGCCTACGTCTGCGGCATGCGCGGCGGCGTCATCGCCGAGGACGATGCGGACGCAGGCCAGTCGTTCGGAAACGAGTACGAGCACAGTAAGTTTCGCGCCGAGGGGCTGGTGCGCGCGGCGGGCGAGCGCGGCCTCGACTGGACGATCGTGCGCCCCGGCATCGTGACCGGCGACGTGCGCACCGGAACGATCCGCGAGTACAAGAACCTGTACACCGTCGTGAAACTCATGGTCGAGGGCAAATTGCGGACCCTGCCCGGCCGCTACGACGCGACCCTGTCGTTGGCGCCGGTGGATCACGTCGCCGATGTGATCACCGCCGCGGTCCTCGACCCCGCCGCCGCGCGCGGGCGCACCCTGCACGCGGTCGGCCGCGACACCCTGTCGCTGCGGGAGGTCTCCGACGTGCTCGCCGAATACCCGTCCTTCCGCATCGCGACCTTCGTCCCCGCGGCGGGTTTCGACGAGGCCGATCTGGAGCCGATCGAAGCCGAGTACTATCGCCGCATCGGATCGCTCTACACCAGCTATTTCCAGCGCCGCCTGACCTTCGACACCGCGCAGGCGACCGCTCTGCTCGACGCCCCGCCGCCCGCCACCGGCAAGGACTACCTGCGCCTGCTGCTCGACCACTGCCTGGAGTCGGGCTACCTCGGCCTGCCGCTGCCCTCGATCGAGGACGTGCTCGCGGCAGGCGATCTCGGCGGTCACCCGTGACCGACGACCTATCCGCCCTGCTGACCGGCCTGACCCCGACCCCCGCGAAGGTCGAGGCGTACCGGACCGATACCTACGTGCTGGAAACCGTCGACCAGTTGCGCGAATCAGGCGTCGACGCAACCGAATTCGCCCGACGGCATGCGATGCTGCTGCTCAAACCCGACGCGATCGTCGCCAGAGCGGTCGAACCGACGCTGGAATGGCTCGGCGCCAATGGGTTCCCCGTCGTCGGCGCGTACCGCGTGCCCGTCGACCGGCATCTGGCCCGGGCGTTGTGGTATTTCGCGTGGAATATCGCCTCACCCGAACGCCGCCGCCTGGCCGATCTGCTGGTCGGCATCTCCGACGCGCTCGTGCTTTTGGTGCGCGGCGAGGACGGCCGGATCCCGGTCTCGGTGCGGCTCACCGAGGCCAAGGGCCCCACCGATCCGCGCAAGCGCCGCCCCGAACACCTGCGGTACGTGCTCGGCCGACACAGCTACCTGCTGAATCTGGTGCACTCACCCGACGATCCCGCCGACGTGCTGCGCGAATTCGCCATCTACTTCGACGAGCGGACCAGGACCGGCATCCTGGCCGCCGACCACGGTTCCGACGCGGTGGCGCACGCCGCGCGACTGGCGAAGGACCTGTACGCGAGTACGCCGGAACGTGGTTTCGACCGTGCGGACGCGTTGGCGCGGCTGCGGTCCGACACCGGCGCCGCGGGCGGTACGTGGTCGGACGACGACTGCGCGCGGTTGCTCTACGACGCTTGGGCGCGAGACATCGATATCGACCCGTGGTCGGCGATCGTGCTCGGGTCCCATGTACTTCCGATGCGGACCGGAACGCAGTCGCAAACCCTGCGCCCCGTCACCGTGAACGACTGGTTGGAGGGTCGGCCGTGACATCTACCGCTGCCGTGACGGCAACATACGCGAGCACAATCGCGCGCGAGCTCGCGCACCGGTGCTCGGTCGCGGAGGTGTTCGTCACCTCGCTGGGCGCCGTCGGCGCCGACGAATTCCTCGTCGGCGCGCAACTGCCGAGGATGCACGCCTACTACGGCGACCACGCGGGACCGCTCGGCGCGCGATACGACCCGCTGCTGGTGATGGAGGCCGCCCGCCAGGCCGCCATCGCCCTCACCCACGAGTTCTACGGTGTGCCCGTCGAATCGGCTTTCATCGTGCGCACCTTCAACGGCACCGGCTCCGAAACCGCCGCGTGGACGGTCGGCGACCTACCCGCCGACCTGGTGATGAAGGTCACCGTCCCGCGCAAACACCGCCGCGGCGACCGACTGCACGGACTGGACATGGTGCTCGACATCTCCCGGGGCGAGCACCACATGCTCACCGTCGACGGCTCCTTCTCCTGGATGACCTCCGCGCAATGGTCGGCGCTGCGCACCGGATTCCGCGACGGCCTCGGGCTCGGCGACCACATCGCGGAATCCGCGCCAGGCCCGCGCGCGGCGGCGGTCGAAGTCGGCCGCGAGAGCCCGCGCAATGTCGTGATCGGCCCGCCGATGTCCGACGGCGCGGGCACCCGCGCCGCGGTCGTCGCCGACCTGTCGCATCCGTCCCTGTTCGACCACCGCCTCGACCACGTCCCCGGCAGCCTGCTCATCGAGGCCGCGCGGCAGACCGCACTCGCGACCGTCGGCGTCGCCACCCGACTGGTCTGCGTGGCAAGCACTTTCGACGCCTTCGTCGAACTGGATCTGCCCGCCGAATGCCGCGCCGAGATCACCGATTCCGGCCTCGGCGCCAAGGTGGTCCGCTGCGAAATCCACCAAGCGGACGCGGTAGCGGCCCGCATCGACTTGGAATTCGCCGAGCCCGACGCCGCCGCAGCCACCGGAGCGGCTGGATGACCGACGCCGACCTGCTCACAACCACGCGCGCGTTCCGGCGTCGCCTCGACCTGACCCGTCCGGTGGACCGGCAGGATCTGTCGGACTGCCTCGAGATCGCGGTGCACGCTCCCAGCGGCACCAATCGGCAGCCGTGGCGGTTCGTCGTCGTGATCGATCCCGAACTCAAAGAGCGGATCGCGGAGTACTACCGCAAGGGTTTCGCGGCGTATCTGGCGGCGCGGACCCCGCGTCCTGATCAGCGCGCCGACCTGGCCTCGGGGCGGTATCTCGCCGAGCGCCTGCACGAGGTGCCCGCGCTGATCCTGGTCTGCTCGGTTGGTCGCCCGCCCGACCAGCCATCAGCACTGCGGCTCGCGAGCTTCTACGGCTCGATCTACCCGGCGGTGTGGAATCTGATGTTGGCGTTGCGGACCCGAGGACTCGGCTCGACCATGACCACCGCTCATCTCGCCTACGAGCGCGAGGTCGCCGACCTGCTCGGCATCCCGTTCGACGAGGTCACCCAGGTCGCCATGCTCCCGGTGGCGCATCTCACTCCCGGCCCGATGCCGCCCGCGCCCGCCCGGACACCCGCCGCCGACCTGACCGGTTGGGACGGGTGGATCCGGTGACCGCGCCCGCGGCGAAAACCGGTCCACTGCACTCGATCCGACGTGTCCTGCGCTTCACCGCGGTCATGTACAAACCGCACTACCTGCTCTACGGAATCCTGTGGGTGCTGGCATTGGAGGCCACCGCGGCCCTGGTGACCGCCCCGGACACCGCGTGGCGGCCGTCCGGCGCGACCGCCATGCGCATCGCCGTCGTCGCGATCGTGCTGTTGTATCTGCGCATGGTGGACGAGCAGAAGGACCTCGACTACGACCGCGTGCACAACCCGGACCGCCCGCTGGTCACCGGTGCGGTCAGCGCCACCGAACTGCGCGCCGCGATGGCCGTGATCGCGGTGGTGTCGGTGGCGGCGAGCAGCACGCTCTCTGCCGTGTCGGCGGTGGCGATCGCCGCGGTGCTCGGCTACGGCCTGCTGCTGTGGGCACTGGAACGCGTTTCGGCGCCGGTACGCACCGACATCCTGCTGAACCTGGCCGTCACCTACCCGGTCCAACTGCTGGTCACGGCGTATATCGTGCTGTCGGCCATCGACACGGGCGAGGTCGCCGCCCGCCCGGTGGCCGCCGTGGTCGCCCTGATCTTCGCGGGCTCATTCCTCCAGTTCGAATTCGCCCGCAAGACCTCGCGCGAAGACCGACCGGGCGAGATGTACTACTCGAACCGCCTTGGCGCGAACGGGAGTACCGCCGCCGCACTCGTATGCGCGGCCGTCGCCGTCATCACAGACTCGGCCCTGATCCGCCCGTGGCAAGAACCCGCGCCCCGAAACCTCATCGCCTGGCTACCACTGGCACTGCTGCTGATCCCCGCGACCTGCGCTCTCACCTTCCGCCGATCCACCGACACCGACTACCCGGTCGTCCCCGCCGTGCTGTTCATCCTGACCCTCTACCTCACCCTGATCGCCCAAGCCCTGGTGCTCACCGGCTGACCTCGGCGTTGCAGGCCGGCGGATATCGAGTGGCTCTTTGATCGTGAGAGTCGGCTGCCGAGACTGGTTGGCATGTCTTCTCCAGCGCCGAGCACCGACCAGCGGGGCGGCGATCCTCAGTCAGCGAAGTCCCGCCTCGTGCTCGATGCCGCGCGGCGAGCCGCGACCTATATCGACGGCTGTCGTGATCGCGGTGTGTTCCCGACCCGGCAAGCGGTATCGGATCTGGCGAGGTTCCCGCGTGACTTGGCGCGGGAGCCGGTACCCGCGCACGAGGTCTTGGCGATGCTGGACGAGGTCGGTTCACCGGCCACGGTGGTCTCCACCGCGGGCCGCTACTTCGGTTACGTCAACGGCGGTACCGACCCCGTCGCGGCTGCCGCGGCGGTGCTGGTCGGCGCGTGGGATCAGAATGTCGCGTTGCCGGTGATGTCGCCGGTCGCGGCGCATCTGGACGAACTGGCCGCACGCTGGTCCTGCCAACTGCTCGGGTTGCCGGACACGGCCGTCGCCGCGTTCTGTTCGGGTGCGACGATCGCCAATCTGACCGGCATACTGGCCGCCCGCGACGCACTGTTGCACCGCGCCGGATGGAGCGTCGAGCGGCGCGGCCTGGCCGGGGCTCCCGCGCTGCGGGTGGTCGCCTCCGCGGAGATCCACGCCTCGGTGGTCAAGGCGTTGCGTGCCGCCGGGTTCGGCGCCGACCAGATCGAGCGCGCGCCCACCGATGACCGCGGCCGGGTCCTCGTCGACCGGTTCCCCGCCGTCGACGACCGCACCGTGGTGCTGCTGCAAGCAGGCAATGTCGACACCGGTCACAGCGACCCTTTCGATCAGCTGATTCCCGTTGTGCGCGATCGGGGTGGCTGGGTACACGTCGACGGCGCGTTCGGCCTGTGGGCCGCCGCCTCCGAGACACAACGGCATCTCGTCGCGGGCGTCGAGTCGGCCGACTCGTGGGCCACCGACGCCCACAAGTGGCTCAACGCCCCTTACGATTCCGGGATCGCGATCTGCCGCGACCCCGAGGACCTGCGCCGCGCCGTGGCCTCGCACGCCGCGTATCTGTCCACCGACGCCGAACGCGCACCCGCTCATCTCGGCCTGCAGATGTCGCAGCGGGCCCGCGGGGCCGAGGTCTGGGCGATCCTGGCCGGTCGCGGACGCCGCGGGGTCGCCGACCTGGTCGACTCGCTGTGCGCGCACGCCACGCGCATGGCCGCACTGCTCGCCGCCGGGGGAGCGCGGGTGCTCGTTCCGACCGTCCTGAATCAGGTCCTCGTCCGGTTCGACGACGACGAGACCACCGACGCCGTCATCGCCGCCGTCCAGGCCGATCGCACCTGCTGGGTCGCGGGAACCGAGTGGCACGGCCATCGCGCCATGCGCGTCAGCGTCTGCGACGCCGCCACCACCGTCACCGACATCGAGATCGCCGCCGCCGCCATCCTCCGATGCAGGCGCGCCCTGGACGTCACCTGACCGAAGCGGTGATCGAGGGCGCCGTGCGGACTCAGTTCGGGGCGGCTTCCAGTAGCTGGTCCGGTGCCACCGTGGCGATGTGGCGCAGCAGGGTGAAACCGGAGCGGGCGAGCAGGTCTCGGTATTCGGTGGCGTCGCGTTCCCGGCCTCCGGTGTTGATCAGCATCTCGAGATCGATGTATTTGCCGGGGTGCGGTCGATTGTGGTGGGGCAGGACCAGTTCGACGAGCAGCAGCCGGGCGGTGGGCGGCATGGCCGTGCGCAGGACGCGCAGGATCGTCGCGATGCGTTCGCTATCCCAGTCGTGCACGATGTGTTTGAGCACGTAGAGGTCACCGCCGGTGGGTACGGCGTCGAAGAAGGAGCCGCTCTCGATGGAACAGCGGTCGGCTACGCCCAGTTCGGCGAGTCGTTCGGGTGCCCCCGCGACCACTTCGGGCATGTCGAACAGGATGCCTCGGGATCGGGGTGCGCGGCGCAGGATCTCGGCGATGAACCGTCCTTCGCCGCCGCCGATGTCGACGATGGTGTCGTAGCGAGCGAAATCGTAGGCGTCGAGCAGCGCTTCGGTGGACAGTCCGCCGATGCTGGTCATGGCGCGGTCGAAACTCGCGCCGAGTGCGCGGTCCTCGGCGACGAGGTCGAAGAACGCGGACGCGCCGCCGATCGGCGCGCCGGTGCGGACCGCGTCCACGAGCCGGGTCCAGCGGCCGCGATGGAAGTCGGTGCCGAAGAACAGGATGACATCGCGCAGCGAGACCTCGGAGTCCGTGCGCAGCGCCCGCGCGGCGGGGGTCGACCGGTAGCGGCCCCTCGCGTCCTCGGCGAACACGCCGTGGCTGGTGAGCAGGCACAGCAGGCGACGCAGCGCGTCCTCGTCGGCGTCGACCGCGACGGCGAGTTCGGCGAGGGTGCGCGGCCCTCGGGCCAGCGCGTCGGCGATGCCGAGCTCGGCGGCCGCGGCGACGGCTTGGGCGAGCCAGCCCGCGGTGAACATCTCCATGAGCGCGATATGTCCCGGCACGAGTCGGCGGTGCAGCGCGGCCAGGGCGCCGCGCAGGAATTCGACCGTGCGGACGAGCGGGAGCGGCGGCTGTTTCATCGGCTGCACGGTGCGGGCCTCCCTCGCGCGGAACGCGGTCGTGAACGGGCCTGCGGCGACCCGTGCCGAACAATAGCCGCGCGACGGGGAACGGGTAGGAGTACGCGCCGCGAATCCGTATATGCGGTGCAATACCGGTGGATCCATGTCGTATTCGCTGGTAACCGGTCGGTATGCGACGCGGGGTGCGTCGCCGAGTCGAGCTTGCGAACGAATAGCTCGATCGCGCTGCGTATTCCCGAAACGAATACGCGAACCGGCTGCGGAAGCGGGCCGGAAGTCGGTGTCCGAACGGTCTCGACACGCCGGACCGGAAACTCGGGAGCCGCGAGAAAGATAACGGTTGAGTCGTTATGTGGATGGGGGAGCGCGGAATTGGGAAAGTATTGGTACGCGTCATGCGAGCGGAATGAGGTGCCCCATGAATACGTTGGTGTGCGGCGACTGCTGGCGAGAGCAGAACCTGACGTTCGCGCAGCGATTGGATCCGGCCTTCATCCGGCCCGGCATCCGGTACCTGTGCCCCGAACACCTGGCCCGGCGCGACGAACTGCTCGGCCGCACCGGATTCGGGAAGACGGCCGCCTGAACACCCCGCACGCGGTGCGGTGAGGCGCGTTCACGCCGTGACGCGTATTCAGGCGGTGCGTTCCGGCGCGTCCGCTCGGGTGCGTTCGCGTTCGGCGGCGGTGGCGAGGTAATCACCGAGTTCGCGGCGCAACGCGGCGTCCAGCGACCGCGTCAGCGTGCTCTGCACCGAGGTCACGGCGAGTTCGCGCATCTTGTGCAGCATCGCCGTGGTGTCGGCGATCTCGGCGCTCGTCTCCGGCAGCCAGCCGGGACCGTGCGCGTCGACGATGTGTTCGCGCGCGGCCGCGATCATGAGCGCGGCGATATCGTGCATGCGGTCGGCGACCTGACCGTAGATCTCGATGAGGGTGGGCAACTCCATGCCGTACTCGTGCAGTTCGGCGAAGGAGGCGAGCAGCGGGGTGTCGGTGAACACGACCGTATCGCCTTCGAGGCGAACCAGATTCATCTCGGCAAGGCGATCGAGCAGCGCGTCGTCCTCGGAACCGAGGACGGTGCCGATCAACTCGCGCGACACCTCGAAGGTCTGTTCCTCGGCCCACGGCGCGGTGACGGCGTCCTGCAGCCCGAGCACCTCGGTGAGGTCCTTGCCGGTTTCCCAGCTGGTGATGAAGTCGGCGATGTGCGCGGTGGTGAATCCGCGTTGCAGCAGCGCGTCGATCAGGCGCAGACGTTCCAGGTGGGCGCGGCCGTAGATGCTGGCTCGCCCGTCCTTGCCGACCGGCGGCGGCAGCAGGCCGCGTTCCTGATAGGCGCGCACATTGCGCGTGGTGGTGCCCGCGGCGCGAGCCAGATCATCGATCCGGTACTCCACCTGCGCGTTCACCTCCTCACCCCTGGGGCGCCCTCGGCCCGGCGACTCGATCGTGGCGAGTGTAGTCGCAGGACAGGGGGCGCTCGTCGTTCAGGACCGCGCCAGAGCGACTTTCGCGTCGAACGGCACGGTTTCGTAGTCCCCGAGGTCGAAGGTACGCAGTTGTTCGACGTATTGGGTCGCGAATCCCGGAAACATGGTGGCGTTGAATCCGTCCTCGGTGAGGTACCAGCTGCGGCAGCCGGAATTCCACGTGGTCGCGCCGAGCCTGCGTTGGATGGTGGCGTTGTGGCGGTCCTGACGGTCGCGGCGCACGTCGAGCACCCGCAGGTCGCGGGCCAGGATCGTCTCGATCGCGTCGACCAGGTATTCGATCTGGGCCTCCATGTACACCAGCGCCGAATTGTGGCCGGGACCGGAATTCGGGCCGAAGGTGAGGAACAGGTTCGGATAGCCCGACACCGCGATGCTCTTGTACGCGTACGCGCCGCGCGACCATTCCTCGGCGAGCACCCGCCCGTCGCGGCCGATCACCGGAATCGGCGTCCCGGTCTTGGAGACGTCGAATCCGGTGGCGAACACGATGCAGTCGGCGCGGTGCTCGATCCCTTCGGCGGTGCGGATGCCCTGTTCGCTGAGGCGTGCGATCGGCCAGGTGATCAGCGTGCAGTTGTCCTTCTGCAACGCCGGGTAGTAGTCGTCGGTCATCAACAGGCGTTTGCAGCCGGCGCGGAAATCCGGGGTGAGCTGGCGGCGCAACCACGGATCGCGCACCTGCCTGCGCAACTGCGCCTTGCCGACCAACTCGACCACCCTGGTCAGTGGCGTATTCCACACCACGCCGAGCGCCACCGACTCGTGGCCGTAGAACCACAGGGTTCGCGCGAGGGTCTGGGTGGCAGGCACCCGGCGGTAGATCTGCCTGGTGAGCGCGCCGGTGCGGCGGTTGACGCGCGGCAGCACCCAGCCCGGTGTGCGCTGGAAAACCTTCACCGACGCCGCACGCTCCACCAGCTCCGGAATGATCTGCACCGCGCTCGCACCCGTGCCGACCACCGCGACCCGCTTGCCGGTGAAGTCGTAGTCGTGATCCCAACGGGCACTGTGGATCACATGTCCCGCGTAGTCCTCGATGCCGCGGATCTTCGGCAGGCTCGCCTCCGACAGCGGTCCCGAGGCGAGCACCACCGCGCGTGCCCGCACCGCGATTCCCGCGATTCGCACGTCCCACAGTCCGGCGGTCTCGTCGAATTCGATCCCGGTGACGGTGCTGCGGAAGCGGATATGCGGTCGGATCCCGAAGCGCTCGACCATCGATTCGATGTAGCCGAGTATTTCGCCGCTGTCGGAATAGGTGTGCGACCAGTCCGGATTCGGCGCGAAACCGTAGGAATACAGGCGCGAGGGAATATCGCAGGCTGCGCCCGGATAGGTGTTGTCGCGCCAGGTGCCGCCCAACGCGTCACCGCGTTCGAAGACCAGGAAATTCTCGATGCCGCGCTGCTTCAGTCGAATGGCGGCGCCGATGCCCGCGAAGCCCGCGCCGATCACCGCGACGTCGAGCGGCCGATCCGGCGCGCTCATGCCGCGGGCTCGTAGGTGAGTGCCTTCGACCACGTCGGGTCCTTGCGCAGCAACGCTTTCGGCATCCGCGCGGTGATCTTCACCAGCGTGTCGGCCAACAGGTGATAGGGGTGTCCTCGGTCGATCACCCAGCCGCCGTGGGTCTTCACGATCTGGTACATGGGCAGCCTGCGGGCGAATTCGCTGCGCTCACCGACATTGCCGTAACGCCGCAGCGCGCTGTAGAGCTTCTCCTCGTCGACGCCCATCGCCACGATGTTGTCGCGCATCTTGTTCAACAGCGGCACATAGCTGAGCACGCCGATCAGGAAGGTCGGCTTGACCCACCCGCCGACCAGTTCGATCAGCAATTTGCGCATCTCCGCGTGACCGAGCACATCCATCACCGCGAAATCCACGGCCAGATGCCGGGATTCGTCGGCGTTGATGCGCTTGAACACCTCCTGGCAGACCGGGTCCTCGATCTCGTCCATGATGAATTTCACGAGCGCGCCGTCCAAGGCCACCTCGAGCATGGGGATCACGGTGCCGAGGAACGACAGCGACATGTCGTCGGAGTATTTGTCCAGGAAGTCGATGACGAGTTTCACGTTGATATTCGGCTGCGGGATCTCGTCGCCGTCGAGCATGCCCCAGCGCCGCATCAACGCCAGTTCGGCGTTCGCGTGCTTCTGTTCCTCGGCGTGGAAATACCGGTAGATCTCGCGCAGCGTCTCGGTCGGAGCCTTCTTCGCCATGGCCGCGAATCCCCGCGCGCCGACATTCTCGATCCACATGAGATCGGCCATGAACGGCGCGAGTTTGGCGTGCAGTTCGGGGGAGATGGTCTCCGCGCCCGGCGCGTCCCAGTCGATATCGGCCAGCGCCCACTGCCGATCCTTGATCTTGCGGAGCATGTCCTCGAAGTCCATGGCGATGGCCATGTCAGACTCCCGTCTTGTCGGTGACCGAGCGGTCGTTCGTGGTGGAATCCTCCTGCGGCAGCAGCCGATCCAGGAGGCCGAGGGCGAAGGTGTACTGGGCGGGGAACCAGCGCTTGAGCCGCCAGATCACGTGCGCGTCCAGTTGCGGCAGGACGTAGAGTCTGCCGCGGTCGTGCGCGTCGAGGGTGGTGCGGGCGACCTGTTCGGGGGTGAAACCGGTCCAGCGCATGAGGAATTCGGCCAGTTGCCGCGATCCGGCGGTGATGCGACCGTCGCCGACCACCTCGGTCTTGACGAAGGTCGGGCACAGCACGGTCACCGCGACATCGGTGCCTGCGAGTTCCGCGGCCATGGTCTCCGACAGCGAGACCACCGCGGCCTTCGAGGTGTTGTAGACCGCCATCGACGGCGCGGCCGCGAATCCGGCGGCGGAGGCGACATTGATGATGCCGCCGCGTCCGGCCGCGCGCAGTTGCGGGGCGAAGATCTCGCAGCCGTGCACCACACCCCACAGGTTGACGCCGAGCGCCCACTCCCAGTCCGCGAAGCCGATATCGCCGACGTGTTTGCCGCCGATGCCGACGCCCGCGTTGTTCACGAGCAGGGTGACCGGGCCGTCGAAGGTGGTCTCGGCGACATGGGCGAGCAGTTCCACGTCCTCGCGCCGTGAGACGTCGCAGCGGAAGGCGTGCGCGGCGCCGGGGTGGTCGCGCTCGATGAGCGCGACGGTCTGCTCGGCGCGCGCCTGATCGATGTCGGCGCAGATCACCGTGCCGCCGCGGGCCGCGAGTTGGATCGCGAAGGCGCGGCCGATACCGCTGCCCGCGCCGGTCACCACCGCGCGCGCGTTGTGGGTGCGGCGGGCCCTGGGCAGTAGTGCGTCGAGTCCGAACATCTCAGCTCACCTTCTCTGTCGCCGGGCGCGCGGCGATGGCCGTGCGCAGGAAGTCCGCGGCGCGTTCGAGTGCCGGATCGGCCTCCGGCGACAGCAGCGGCAGCGCCTGGAAGACGTGTACTTGACCGGGCCAGATCTCCAGTTCGCAGGCGCCGCCCGCGGCCCTGACCATGGCGGTGAGCGCGCGGGCGTCGGCGGTCAGCATTTCCGCGCCGCCCGCTTGGACGAGGATCGGCGGCAGGTCGATGCCGTCCGGGACGCGCAGCCGCAGCCGCGGCGTGTCCGCGGGCAGGCCTCGGGTGTATTCGCGCGGCATGCGTGCCGCGGCGCGCGCGGAGATCAGCGGATCGCGGCGGCGGCGTTCCCGTTCGGCGGCGAGCGCGAAGGTGAGGTCGAGCAGCGGAGAGAACATGGCGACCGCCGCGGGCTGCGGTCGTCCGGCGCGGCCGTTCTCGATCAGTAGGTCGAGGGCGAGATGTCCACCCGCCGAATCACATCCGACGACGATGTCGCGCGCGTCGACGCCCCGGTCGAGCAGCCACCGGTATCCGGCTTCGACGTCGTCGGCCGCGGCGGGGAAGCGGTGTTCGGGCGCGAGCCGATAGTCGGTGAGGAAGACCGGAAGTCCGGTGTGTTTCGACAGCCGCGCCGCCAGCGCGCGATGGGTGCGCGCCGAGCAGAGCACGTACGCGCTGCCGTGGATGTAGTAGACGACGCGCGGCCCGAATTCCACGCCGCGCGCCCGCACCCATTCCCCGCGCACCGCACCGGACCGGACCGCGGTGACCGAGGTGCCCGACGGCACCGGTCCGCCCGCCGCCATGAGCGCGGCGATGAGGGTGCGTGCGAACCACACGCCCGGCGGATTGAGCGGAACCGCGCAGTTCAGCGGCCGCAGCAGGTACTCGGCTGCGGTGGCGGTGAGGACGGCCCGCGGTGAGGGGCCGCCGACCGTGGTCTTCGTTGACCGTGTCATGAGCCAAGGATCATTTATCAATGTGCCAGTTGTCAATGGCACATTGATGGAAGGGGTGTTCAGGCGCGACGCAATACGATCAACGGGGTGAGGTAGTGCTCGGTCACCACGCCGCCCAGAGCGCGCACCGCCGACGCGGCCTCATCGACCTCGGCAGGCCGCCAGTCGCTGAAGGTGGTGAACAGGTCGCGGATCCGGTCGGTTCCCAGGTCGATCGACCAGCGGAAGTGCTCGATGTGGGTCGCTTCGAAGTGACCGGAGTCGGTGAGCCGATCCACCCACATGTCGGTGTCGAGTTCGCCCGGTCCCGGCCGGTTGTCGCGTTCACCCCGGCGCGCGACGATCCGCTCGACCTGCTCCCTGAACGGGGTAACCGGCACGTTCGGATCACCGAAGGCATTGCGCCACACCGCGAAACAGCCGTCGGATACCAGGGCGCGATGCAGTTCGGGCAGTACGGTGTCCAGATCGAACCAGTGCACCGAGGTCGCGGCGACGGCCAGATCGAATGTCGACGTCGGTAGCCGGACATTCTCGGCGGTGTCGAGGAGCAGGGTCGCTCGCGGGTGTCGCGCGCGGAGGCGATCGGCGAGCTCACGGCCCGGTTCGACGGCGGTCACCGCCGCGCCCGCCGCCAGCATGGGGCCGGTGGCCAGTCCGGTGCCCGCGCCCAATTCGATCACGCGCACTCCGGGACGCAGCAGGTCGAGTTCCCGCAGGCGCGCCCACAGTGCTCGCGGATACGGTGGTCGGCCTCGGTCGTAGATCTCTGCGTGCGCGTCGAAGTGACGTGGGCCGAGCGATGTGTTCGGTGTATCCGACATTATCTGTCCCGCGGTGTCCTTCGAAGGCTCGGCGTGGTCGATGAATCAGGCGGGGCTGCCTGCTGTCGGCAGCAGCGCCCACCCGAACCCGGCGCTATGCGATTTCGCCGGTGCGGAAACCTCTTTCGACCAAGCGTCGCCCGTTCTGTCGGCCGGGTGCCACAGTGATCGAGAGCTCCGCGTTACAGCCGGGTTGACAACCGGCAGGCCCCGCCGACGCGGCCGGTCAGTACCCTCGGGCGGGATCGATCGGGGCGAGCAGTTCCTCGCCCGCGACGAAGCGGCGCACGTTCTCCGCCACGTGGTCGGCGAAGGCGGCGAGCCGCAGTTGCGGAGGGTTCGAATCGTGCGGGGTGACAATGGCATTCGGCAGCGACCAGAGCGGGTGGCGGTCCGGGAGCGGTTCGGGGTCGGTGACGTCGAGTCCCGCGCCGCCGATGGCGCCGCGTCGCAGGGCCTCCACCAGGGCGTCGGTGTCGATGAGCGGTCCGCGTGCGACATTGATCACCCAGGACGACGGCTTCAACCGGGACAGCGCGTCGGCCCCGATCAGGTGGTGGGTCGCGGCCGTCGCGGGTGCGGCGACCACGACGTGATCGGTGCGGGACCACACCTTGCCCAGTTGGTCGGCGGACACGGTTTCGACGGTGTCCGGAATGCCGTGGCCCGTCACCGGGCGCCCGGAGCGGTTCACCGCGATCACGTGCGCGCCGAGCGGTGTCAGCATCGGAATGAGCGCGCGGCCGATACCGCCCGCGCCGACGATCGTCACCGTCTTGCCGCGCAGCGAACCGACGTGCGGGAAGAAATCCTGCTGCCGCCACCGGTCCGCGCGCAGATGCTCCGGCAGATACCGCACCCCGGCCAACAGCAGCGTGAGCGCGTGCTCGGCCACACTCGCCGCGAAAGCGCCTGCGGCGGAAGTGAATCGGATATGGGGGAAGCGCTCGACGACGCCTGCGGCGAACCAGTCCTCGACACCGGCCGCCGGCAACTGTACCCACTCCACGGACGCGGGCAACTCCGCCGGGAAATCGTTCGGCCCGCCGACCCAGATCAGCCCCTTGGCCTCCTCGCGCGCGCCGACCACGGCGCCGCCCTCGACCACGGCCTTCTCCAACAGCACGGTATTGGCCCCGTCCGGCCCGATCGCCACAGGTACGACTGGATCGCTCATCGCGCGGACCTCCTCGCCGAACACCGACCGAAGCCGACCGGGCGCACACCCGACGACTCGAACGGGCCGATACCCGTCACGGGCGAACTTACACCGCGCGCCGTACGCCATTCCGGCGCGAGGTCCGGCACCGGGCGCTCCACCTCGCCTTCGCCTTTCACCGCGCCTCCATCACGTATGCGGCAATGGTCGCCGCCGAGCACGATAAGTCCAGCTCATAGGCTGTTTATGTGTCATATGAGCGGCCACGTGAGCGATGCGTCACAGGCGGCACTCGGAGGTGGAATCACGGGGATCGATATTCGCCCTCCACACCCGATCGCACCAGGTGAGGCATCTCGGATCGCACGATCGGCCATCGGCGCGGTTGCCCAGAGATCGCGAACTGCCCGGCCGCGAGACCGTCGCCTCGGTCGGCGCATCCGATCGACGGCGCCGCGCCCGCGATCCTGTCGAAGCACTGCTTGCGCGCGATCGCCTCCCCGCGAGGGTGGTCGGGGAGGTGCTCACTCGTCGTCGGGCGGGTCCTCGAGGCGTTCCCGGTCGGCGAGTTCGATCAGGGGAGTGATGTCGAAGACCGCGTCATCGATGCCCGCGTGCAGATCGCCGAGTTCGCGGTAGCGGGCGGGGACGGTGGCGATGGTGAAATCGCGCGGATCGATATCCGGGATCTCGTCCCAGCGCACCGGGGTGGACACCGTCGCGGCGGGGACTCCGCGCACCGAGTAGGCGGCGGCGATGGTGTGGTCCCTCGCGTTCTGGTTGTAGTCGACGAACAGGAGTTTCGGATCGCGGTCCTTGCGCCACCACGTCGTGGTCACGTCATCCGGTGCGCGGCGTTCCACTTCGTGCGCGAAAGCCAGTGCGGCTCTTCGCACCTCGGCGAACCCGTGATCCGGCGCGATACGCACGTAGACGTGCAGCCCCTTGCCGCCCGAGGTCTTCGGCCAGCCCACCGCCCCGAATTCGTCCAGCACCTCGTGCACGACACCGGCCACCCGCCGCACCCGCGACCACGGACAGTCGGGCATCGGATCCAGATCGATACGCCATTCGTCGGGGCGCTCGGTATCGGCGCGCCGAGAATTCCACGGATGGAATTCCACCGTCGACATCTGCACCGCCCAAATAACATCCGCCAATTCACCGACGCACAATTCGTCGGCATGCCGCCCGTAGCGCGGAAAGAACACGCGCACCGTTGGCACCCAGTCGGGCGCCCCCGCGGGCAACCGCTTCTGATGCACCTTGTCCCCGGCCAACCCCTTCGGAAACCGATGCAACATGCAGGGCCGATCCCGCAACGCGTTGACGATCCCGTCCCCGACATTCAGGTAGTACTCGACCAGGTCGAGTTTCGTCGCACCCGACTCGGGAAAATAGACCCGATCCGGATTGGAGATCCGCACCCGACGCTCCCCGACATCCAATTCCACCGCGGGCGTCCCGGACTTGCCTGCCACCCGACCGACCCTATCCCTTTCCCGGCCGCCCCACCCGCCGGACACGATCAGGTCACCGAGGCGAGGGCGAAGGGGAGGATGGGGGGTGCGCCCGCGGTGCGGAGGGTGTGGGTGGCGACGGTGAAGGTCCAACCGGTGTCGGTGAGGGAGTCCACCAGGAGGATGGGGCCGGTGGCGGGGGAGAGGTCGGGGATTTCCCAGCTGTCGTGCAGGGCCGCGACGCGGTGCGCGGAGTTGGCGGCCGAGACCGGCGGGCGGTCGGGGCGGCGGGGGAGGGTGCCGAGGTCGGTGAGGCGGCCCACTTCGGCGAGGCGGGCGGCGAGGGTGGCGGTGAGGACCGGGTGGGTGGGGGATTCCAGGGCGAGGACGGCCGACGGGCGCTGCGCCCAGTTCCACTCGCGCAACACCGCGACGCAGGCGTCGAAAACCCGGTCGGGGATGGGGTCGTCGGGGGCGTCGAGGAGGGCGCGCAGGCGTTGGCCCCAGCCGAGATCGGTGAGTCGGCCGAGGGCCCGGCCGGTTTCCGGGCCACGGGTGATCTTGCCGGACAGCGGGATTCCGAGAGTGCCGAGTCCGGTGGGCCACTGTTTGCGCGGGGCCAGGTCGAGGCCGGGACGGTCGAGTCGGGCGCGGGTGGCGGCGAGCGAGGCGGCGTCGACGCCCGCGTCGGGGCGCACGCCCGTGCAGTTGTCGCAGCGGCCGCAGCCGGGGGCTTCGGTGTCGGGCAGGCCGGGGTCGTCGAGTTGGCGGCGCAGGAAATTCATGCGGCAGTCGGCGGTGCCCTGGTAGTCGAGCATGGCCTGCTGTTCGGCTTCGCGCGCCGCCGACAAGCGCTCGTAGCGTTCGCCGTCGTAGACCCATTGCTGACCGGTGGTGATCCACCCGCCGCGCACCCGGTGCACCGCACCGTCGACGTCGAGCACCTTCAACACCATCTCCAGGCGGGAGCGGTTCAACTCGACGCGCGGCTCGAGCGCCGCGGTGGACAGGGGGCGATCGAAGTCGAGCGCGTCGAGGACGGTGCGCACGATATGTTCGCGCGGGAAGGCGACGGAGGCGAAATAGCTCCAGATCCGGGTGTCCTCGGGGCCGGGCAGCAGGATCACCTCGGCGCGATCGGTGCCGCGTCCGGCGCGCCCGACCTGCTGGTAGTAGGAGATCGGCGAGGACGGCGCACCGACGTGCACCACGAAACCCAGGTCGGGTTTGTCGAACCCCATGCCGAGCGCCGAGGTGGCGACCAGTGCCTTCACCTCGTTGGCGAGCAGCGCCACCTCGAGCGACTCGCGTTCGGTCGGGTCGGTCTGGCCGGTGTAGGCGGCGACGTGGTGGCCGCATTCGTTGAGCACGTCGGCCAGATCGTGGGCGGCGGCCACGGTGAGGGTGTAGATGATCCCGGAACCGCGCAGGTCGGAGAGATGATCGCGCAACCAGGCGGTGCGTTCGACGGCGTCGTCGAAGCGCAGCACCGACAGGTGCAGCGATTCCCGGTCGAGGGTGCCGCGCAGCACGAGGGTGTCGGTGCCGATCTGGCCCGCGATATCGGTGACCACCCGGTCGTTGGCGGTCGCGGTGGTGGCAAGCACCGGCACGTCGGCGCCGAGGTCGGCGATCAGCGTGCGGATGCGCCGGTAGTCGGGGCGGAAATCGTGGCCCCAGTCCGAGACGCAGTGCGCCTCGTCGATCACCACGAGTCCGGCGTCGGCGGCCAGCCGTGGCAGCACCTGATCGCGGAAATCGGGATTGTTCAGCCGTTCCGGACTGACCAGCAGCACATCCACCGCACCCGCGGCCACCCGCCGGTGGATCTCGTCCCATTCGGTGACATTGCCGGAGTTGATGGTGGCCGCGACGACGCCCGCGCGGTCGGCCGCGGCCACCTGATTGCGCATCAGCGCCAACAGCGGAGACACGATGACGGTGGGACCGCGCCCCGCCCCGCGCAGCAGTTTCGCGGCGATGAAATACACCGCCGACTTGCCCCACCCGGTGCGCTGCACCACCAGCGCCCGTCGCCGCGACACCACGAGCGCCTCGATGGCGACCCACTGGTCCTCGCGCAGCCGCGCCGATGGACCCGCCAGCTCACGCAGCAGGTGTTCCGCCCGTTCCCGCAGGTCGGGCGCGGCGGTATCGATCACGGAGGTCTCACTCGCCGAAGTCATGGCCCCCATGGTGCCCTACCCCACCGACAAAGTCGTGGGGGCGAATTCTCGGTCGCCATCGGGTAGCGGTCTCGATGGCGCACGTTTCGGGGCGGCTGTGGCACCGGCCGAACTTCGGGCAAAATCGGTCGAATTTCGCGGCGGATTCGAGGCGCCCGCCTCGAACCGACCGACATCCGCCGAAACTACGGCGACTGCGACATCGCGAACGGGTCGGGCGAGCTCACAGATCGAGGCTCGAGGACCGCGAGGTCAGTTGGGACAGTGCCGAACTCGACGATCCGTCCTGCGTCTCCATACCGGTGGCCGTGGTCGCGAGCGACTCCGACAGTCCCGCGACACTTTGCTGCAACTGGGTGCGGCGTCCTTCCAGATAGGTGGTGAACCGGCCGAAGGCGGTCGCGGCGGGATCCTTCCATGCCGGTCCGCACTCGGCGATGACTCGATCGGTGTCCCGCAACGCCGTCCCTGACTCCTCGAACACGATGTCGAGGCGACCGGCGGCCGTGCGCAACTGCTGTGGATCGACGGAAACAGACTCTGCCACGGTGCCCCCCGGGGTCGGCCTCGCGTGCCGTTCCAGCAGCCAGGCGCTGATGATCTCGTACGATACAGTGTGCACTGCGACGCGCAGTACCACTGCCGTCCGAGCGCGTCTTGTTCATTGGGGGAATCCGACGGTGCTGCTACCCGACATACGCTGGTGGAACGAACTGGCGCTCGAACTGCTCGAACAGTCGCTGTCCCAGCGCATCACCACGGTGCAGGACGTGCATCGTCAACTCACCGACATCGGCGCCCTCCCGGGGTGGCAGGGCGCGGCCGCCGACGCCGCGCGCCGCGGCTTCACCGTCACCACCGACAGCCTGGTCGACGAGGCCGCGGTCCTCGGCGCCGTGCGCGAGCTGACCACCCAGACCAGGGCAGCGGTCAAACACCTCAAACAGACCCTGGAGACCATCGATCGGACCGCCGAGGCCAACGGGCTCGAGGTCTGGGATGCCGGACATGTCACCATCGCCGACCGGCCCGGCGCGCCCGACCCCGCCTCGGTGGAGGCGATCCGGCTGGAGCTGATCGACGCCGCCCGCGCGGTCATGCGTCAGGCCGACGACATCGTCGACGATGCCGCCGACGTGCTCAACAGGGCCGCCGACGGAACGATCGATGACAAGGGCGCCACCGATGTCACGGCGGCCGCCGCCGCGGGCGCCTCCCAGGGCGGTTTGACGGTCCTCGCGCCGCCCGAGAACGCGACACCGCAGCAGTACAAGGAATATTGGGACGCGCTCGGCGAGCGCCAGCGCGACGAGGTCATCGAGCAGCATCCGGAATGGATCGGCAACCGGGACGGCATCCCGTCCAGCGCCCGCCACGAAGCCAATGTGAATCTCATCGATGACGAGCGCACCCGCCTGACCCGGCAGCAGACCGAATTGCGTGATCGCCTCGCGGACAACGAGTACGGCCCGCTCGACCTCGATCCGAATTCCCCCGACCCGAATTCGGCCGACAAAGCCGAACTCGCCCGTGTCGAGGCGAAACTGAAGGACCTGGACACGATCGAGTCCATCTTGAAGGACCACCCCCTCAATCCGAACGATCCCGACAAGGGCGCCCGGCTGCTGATGCTCGATATGAGGTCCGGCGAGAACGGCATGGCCGCGATAGCCGTCGGGGATCCCGACAACGCCGACCACATCTCGGTCACAGCGCCCGGGGTGTCCACGACGGTGGAGTCCATGAGTGGGATGACGAAGGAGGCCAAAGCACTTCAGGAGGAGGCAGAGCAGCAATTGGACCGTGTCGGTCGTGGTGGCGAGAAGGTTTCTACGATCGCGTGGCTCGGGTACGAGCCGCCGCCGGATCTCGCCTCCGCCGCCGGTACCGGTCGCGCCGAGGACGGCGCACCCAAGTTGGCGAGCTTCTACGAAGGGCTCGACGCCGCGTCGAACAAGACCGATCCGCACATCACGGCCCTCGGGCACTCCTACGGTTCCTACACGACAGCACTGGCATTGCAGCAACTCGGTCCCGACGGCCCGGTCGACGACGCGGTCTTCTACGGCTCGCCCGGGGTCAACGCCGACGACGAACCCGACCTCGGCTTGGCGCAGGGACATGGTTATGTCATGCGCGCCCCCGACGACCCGATCGCATGGGCCGACGGCTTCGGCGTCTTCGGACCCGACCCGGTGACGACCGGTCTCGAGCAGATCTCGACACGCGAGGCGACCACGAGCGACGGCGTGCACCGCGAGGACGCCAACGGTCACAGCGAATATCCGCGGCCGAGCGGCAACGGTGAATTGCGCACCGCCACCTACAACATGGCCGTGATCCTGGCGGGCCTGCCCGACCAGGTGGTGCGCTGACATGACGAACGTGATGACGCGATCGCTGGCCGCAGTGCTGGGTGCGGCGATCCTGAGTGCATGTGGAGGCTGTGTGCAGGATCCGTACAACACCAAACCGAGCGCCGAGGAGATCGCGCACGCGGAGGAACGGATGCGCGCGCTGCCTTCGGTCGTGGACAGTGAAGCACAATTGGCGGCCGTGGTGCGCGAGATCACCGACGCGGCGAAAACTATTGCACCGGAGTTGAACTGGTATACCAGGAGCAATCGTGAGCAGAGCACACTCGGATGCCCTTCTCCCTACCTGGAGACCACGGGTGTGTCGATGACCACCGATCGCTTCGTCTCCGACACCCCCATTCCCGAAACCGCGTGGGGCGAAGTGCTGCGCATCGCGCGCGACATCGCCGCCCGCAACGGCATGACCACCCTCACCGTGCGTATCGACCGGCCGGGTGACCACGACGTCGTGCTGCACTCGCCGGACGACGGTAACGAGATCAAGTTCGGCACCTTGAAGGCCGCGGTCATCGTCGGATCGACGGGCTGTCGCTTCCGCGCCGAGGATCTACCGCCCACTGGGAAGTGAGCCCCGCCGACACCGCACAGCCGCGCGGGGATCGCGCCTTCGACGGGCAACCACCGCGAACCCCGCCGACATCACGGACCACCTGCGGCCGGATCGACCAAGCGCGACCGAGTACAGGGGCCGCTGCGACCACGGCCCCGCACACTCCTTAGCCCTTCACGCACAGCACCTGACGCAGCGTCGCCACGACATCGACCAGGTCGCGCTGCGCCTCGATCACCGCGTCGATGTCCTTGTACGCGGCCGGGATCTCGTCGACTACGCCCGCGTCCTTGCGCGACTCGACGCCTTCGGTCTGGGCGATGAGATCGGCCACGGTGAACTGGCGCTTGGCCTGGGCGCGGCTCATCCGCCGACCCGCGCCGTGCGAGGCCGAGCAGTACGAATCCGGGTTGCCCTTGCCGCGCACCACATACGAGCGGGTGCCCATGGAACCGGGGATCAGCGCGAGATCCCCGTCGCCCGCGCGGACCGCGCCCTTCCGGGTGACCAGCATCGGCGCGCCGTCGATCGTCTCCTCGGCCACGTAGTTGTGGTGGCAGGAGATCGGCTCCTCGAAACGCACCTGGCGCTCACCGAACTCGTCCTGGACCGCGCCGCAGACCAGGGCGAGCATTACCGCCCGATTGCGCGCCGCGTACTCCTGCGCCCAGGTCAGGTCGCGGCGGTAGTCCGCCATCTCCGGGGTGTCCGCGACGAATACCGCCAGGTCGCGGTCGACCAGGTCGCGGTTGTGCGGCAGCGCGCGCGCCACGGCGATGTGGCGCTCGGCGAGTTCCTTGCCGATGTTGCGGCTGCCCGAATGCAGCAGGATCCACACGCCGTCGTGCTCGTCGAGACACACCTCGATGAAGTGGTTGCCGCCGCCGAGCGAACCGATCTGCTTACCTGCCTTGCTCTCCAGATTCTGGACGTCGGGGTGCAGGGATCCGAACTCCTTCCAGAACCGCCGCCAGTCGTTGACGCCGCGCGCGAGTTCCCCGTGCGAGGCGCCGAAACGCGCGCCGAGCTTCGCGACATCCACCGGATCGCGGTGCGCCTGGAATCCGACCGGCACCGCCGCCTCGATGCGGTGGCGCAGCGAGACCAGGTCGTCGGGCAGGTCGGCGGCGGTGAGGTCGGTCTTGACGCTCTCCATCCCGCAGCCGATGTCGACCCCGACCGCCGCGGGCGCCACCGCGCCGCGCATCGCGATGACCGAGCCGACCGTTGTGCCCTTGCCGACATGTACATCCGGCATCACCCGCACGCCGTGCACCCGGTCGAGTCGTGCGATGGCGCGCAGTTGCCGCAGCGCGGCGGGGTCGATCTCGTGCTCGTCGGCCCACATCAACGTCCGCGCCCGCGTTCCGGACAACTCGACGGGAAACATTGTTCGATCCTCTCGGTGTACTACTCGAATCACGGTAGAGAGGACGCCCGCCTCCGCGCACGCGAATATTCCGCCGGTGCGCCCTCCCCGCCTGTCCGCTGTGCCCTCCTCGCGACCGATCACGGTGGTCCGGTGTCGTACCCGCTCCGCCCGGGCCGCCACCGGACCGTGCAGCGGACGGTGACGAAGGCAGCGCGGATTCCCGAGGTCGTTCGCGTCGGCTGTCCCGCGACCCGCACGCGATCGACCGGGTAGGTCTGGCGTGTTGTCCGCGGCGCGCCCTGTCTGGGCCGTACGGCGGATCGTGACGCGAGTAGGCGGATTCTCGAGGTCGTCCGCGTCTGGCTGTCCCGCGACCCGCACGTGATCGACTGGGTAGGTCCGGGGCGTTGCCCGCAGCGCGCCCCGCCCGGTCGGCACCTGTCCGGGCCGTACGGTGGACCGTGACCGCGAGTAGGGCTGATTCGGGAGGTCGTCCGCGTCTGGCTGTCCCGCGACCCGCGCGCGATCGACCGGGTAAGTCCGGCGTGTTGTCCGCGGCGCGCCCCGCCGGGGCCGTACGGCGGATCGTGACGCGAGTAGGGCTGATTCGGGAGGTCGTCCGCGTCGGCTGTCCCGCTACCCGCGCGCGATCGACCGGGTAGGTTCGGTGCGTTGCCCGCAGCGCGGCCCCGCCCGGTCGGCACCTGCCCGGGCCGTACGGCGGATCGTGACGCGAGTAGGGCGGATCCGCGAAGCCGCCCGCGTCCGGCTATCCCGCTACCCGCACGCGATCGACCGGGTAGATCCGGCGCGCGTTGCCCGAAGCGATCGCCGTCACCATCGCCTCGGCGTCGACGGTGGTGATCAGGTCCTCGGCCAGCCAATCGTCCAACAGTCGACCGAGTCCGCGGCGCCACAGCAGCGCCGCGAGATAGTGCAGCTCCGGTAGTGCGAAACCGTCGGAGGAGTAGCCGAGCGCGCCGAACGGCGCGAGTTCCAGCGTTTCGGCGAGCACCGCGCCCGCGCGGGCGCCGACGTGCGGGATCGTCAGTCCGAGATCCAGGTGCACGTGGTCGAACAGGTGCGCCAGGTAGGCGGCGTTGCGGTGGAAGGGCCAGCAGTGCAGCAGGACGACGGTGAGTCCGGTGTCGGCGGTGGCGCGTAGGAAGTCGGTGAGCAGCAACGGGTCGGCGTGGTCGAGGCGCAGATCGGGATCGCCGAACCCGGTGTGGATCTGCAGGGGCAGACCGAGTTCGGCGCCGAGTCGCGCGCCGAGGCCGACCAGCCAGCCGATGAGTTCCGGATCCGTGATGCGGTGATCGGCGGGGATGGTGGATGGCGGGAACTCGACCGAAGGGAAATGCAGTCCGCACCGGTAGGCGGCCACGGTCTTGAATCCGACGGCGTCGTTGGCGCGTTCGCGCAGCGTGTTCTCGATCTCGGCGAACAGCAGCGGGGAGTGGCGGCGTTCGGCGATGACCTGTTCGGCGACCTGTTCCAGGCGCACCACTTCCCCGACCGTGCCCGCGAGCGCACCGAACGCGGCCAGTTTGTCGGTGTGCGGCGCGGTGATCGGGGCCGCGTTGTCGCGCAACGGGTGTCTGCCCGAATTCCGCGCCCGCGATAAGGTCGTATCATGCTGTGCCGCATCGGGTTCGGGCCAGAAGCCGGAGTCGATCAGCCAGGTGGTCACGCCCGCGCCGCGTAACAGTCGAGTCGATGCCTCGCGCCAGCCGAGTTCGGCGCGCCTGGCGAGGTAGTCGTCGGCGCTCGCGTGCGCTTCCAGGTCGAGGACGGGTGCGCAGAATCGGCGCACCGCGAGCCCGAGGGCCGAGTCGATGTGTCCGCGCCTGCCCTCGCCGAGGTTCGCCTCGAAGTTCGCGCGATCGAGATCCTCGGTGCGGACGCCGTGACAGTGCTGGTCGAGCAGTGCGACGCCGTCGGTGATCACCTCAGAACCGCCACAGCGTCGACTCGACCAGTTCGTGCGGCGTCGCTTCCCGGCAGCGCTGCGCCTCGGCGTCGCGGACGGTGAGCAGCGCGTCGTGCAGTTCCGGACCCATCGCGGCGGCGAGGACGTGGGAGTCGGCGAGTCGCCGAGCGGCCTGCACCGCGTCCTCGGGCAGGCGTGGCACCGCGGCGGCGGCATCGAAATGTGCTGGGTCACCCGTGATTTCGTCGGGAAGCGGCAGATTCTCCGCGACGCCCGCCAGTCCGGCGGCGATGACCGCGCCGACGATGAGGTACGGGTTGCCGGTCGCGTCGAGACATTTGACCTCGGCATTGGCCGCCCACTGCTCGGTGCCGCGCACCCCTGTCACGAAACGCAGTGCGGCTTCCCGGGTTTCACGACCCCAACACTGCCAGACCCCCGCCCACCGCGAGGGCCGCATCCGCAGGAAACTCGCCGGGTTACCCGCACCGACGGCGACCAGCGCGGGCAGCTCACGCAGCACGCCCGCCAGAAAGGCCGCGCCCGGCGCACGCATGCCGTAGGGGCCGGCGCCGCCCGCGAACAGCGAACCGTCCGCGTCGTGCACCGAGAAGTGCAGGTGCGCACCGGAACCCGCGCCGTCGGGATCGACAGAAGGGGCGAAGCTGGCCCGCCACCCGGCGGCCGCGCTGACCTGGCGGATGGTGTGGCGCAGCAGGATCGCGGCGTCGGCGGCCGCGACGGGATCGTCCGGCGCGAGGGAGATCTCCAGTTGGGCCAGTGCGTATTCCGGATGGAACTGCTCCACCGTCAGCCCTTGTCGAGTGAGCGCGGCGACGAGGTCCCTTGCGTAGTCGGCGACCGGTCCGAGGCGTTGGATGCCGTAGGCGGGCCCCTCGAACGCAGGCACGAACCCCGCCGTATCACCCCGCCCCAGCGACCATTCGGTCTCGAACGACATCGACAGCTGCAACCCGGCCGCACCCGCCGCCGCCACCTGACGCGCCGCGAAGCCACGCTGACAGCCCACGAATCGCGCGCCGTCCTGGGTGTACTTGTCGGCGGGCGCCAACGCCCACCCCGGCTGACAGGCCAGCACCGTGAGCGCGCCGAGATCGGGCACGATACGCAGATCGCCGTCGGGTCCGCCCAGGTAGCGGCCCACCGCCATGGCGTCGTCGAAGGTGAAGGTCTCGAAACACGGGGAGACGCCGACACCGAAGCGCGCCGCGTGCCGCAACCGCGCGGCAGGCACCGTCTTGACCCTGGTGATGCCCGCGTTGTCCACGAAGGACAGCGCGATCATGTCGGCGTCGATATGGTCGACGGCCTGTTCCGCGCCGTCGGCGGGTATGCGCTCCGCAGTGGTTGGCATGGTCGTCAACCATAGGTGTACCGGTGCGTGCCGGACGGTATACGCGGCCGAATTCACAGCGCGTGCCTGCGTGTTCGGCGCGGGGCGAGTCGCGGGGGGCCTCGGTACGCCGTGCAAGTGGTGGTGCAAAGAACTGTGGGTCTCGGCACGCCGGTCCGTGTCGGCAAGACAGTGATCGAGCTGCGACCGTGACACTTGTTCTCCGCTACGCAGCGCGCGGCGACCGCGGTCTCGTCCGCGGCAACAACGAGGATTCCGTCTACGCTGGCGCCAGACTGCTCGCACTCGCCGACGGCATGGGCGGTCATGCCGCGGGCGTGGGCTCAGCACGTCGTGTGGGTGGCGGCGCAGGGTGTCGTGTGGGCTGAGGGCACCGTGTGGGCTGAGGGCACCGTGTGGGCCGTGGGCTCAGCGCCCGGTGTCGGCGGCGGTGGCGGACACATCGGGCCGCGCCGCGACCGGGGCGGGCGGCAGCGTGCCGAAGGTGTCGCGCACCTGTTCGCAGGCGAGCACGACGCGCTCCACATCGATATCGCTGAGTCCGGCGTGCAGCGCGAAACGCACGAGCGTGCGATGGCGCGGGGTCATCGGCGGGCAGAGCGCTTTGGCGAATATGCCGCGCTCGGCCAGGAAATCGCGGATCGCCAAGGCGCGCTGATCGGGTCCGCCGGGCAGTGCGACCAGCGGTGCGGCCACGGCGCCGACATCGAATCCCATGCTGCTCAGGGCATCTCGAACGCGAGTGGCGATCTGGCGTAGGCGCTCGCGCCGCCAGTCGTCGGCGCGCACGATCTCGAGCGCCGCGGCGAGTCCGGCGATCTCGTGGCGCAGCGGCGGTGTGGAGAACACCCGAGGATACGCCTCGACGGTGAAGTAGTCGACGAAGTCCACGCCGTTCACGCAGACGATTCCGGCGCGCCCGCCGAGAGTCTTGGACAGGCTCGCGGTACGGAACGGCACCCGTTCGGCGAGTCCGAGCGCGACCACCGCGCCCGCGCCGAGCGGTCCGTCGGTGCCGAGGGTGTGCGATTCGTCGACCACGAGCAGACTTCCGGTCTGTTCGGCGACATCGCAGAGCTGAGCCAGGGGGCTGCGGCTGCCGGTGGCGCCGTACATGGCGTCCACGGCGATCACGCCGGGACCGTAGGTGCGGATCTCCTCGCGCAGATGTCCGGGGAAGTTGTGGCGGAACGGATGCAGCGGCGCGCCCGCCGCTTTCGCCCCCTCCCACAGCGACATGTTCGCGAGGCTGTCGATGTAGACCGGTGTGCGCGGGTCGGCGACGGTCTGCAACAGCCCGATATTCGCCTGCCACCCCGATTGGCACAGCACGCCCGCGGGTGCGCGCATATGGTCGGCCAGTGCGCGTGCCAGCGCCGATTCGCCGGAACCGCCCGGCGCGGCGGTAACGGACGCGCAGATGGCGTGCGCTATGCGTTCGTCGTCGGCGATCCGCAGGTAGTCCGTGCCGTCGAGTCGGACGGCGTCGGCGCCGGGCGTCCCGCGGTGTGCGATATGTCTGCCGCCCCATTCGCCGACCACCCTGCCGTACTGGAATCGGTCGACGCGAAACTGCACCTGCTCCGCGACAGTGGGAATCACGCAGAACTCCCTTCACTGGATATAGCTATCCGAGAGCACACATCGCTGTGATTGAACCACCGTGTGCTCGCGGGCGGAGGCGCTTCCGCTGAAGAGAGGGCGAATCGCCGAAGGATATTCAGTGTTTCTTCGGCGTTTCCCGTGCGAATCTCGGCTGGTCGAGCAGGGATTCGATGGCGGCGGCCGTGGGGATCGACGCGCTCGCGCCGAGCCGGGTGGTTGCCAGCGCACCGGCGGCACACGCGTAGGCAAGCGCGTAGTCGGTACCGCGATGCCAGGACGCGGCGAGCGCACCGGTGAAACTGTCGCCCGCGCCGGTGGTGTCGACCACCTCGACCCGAGGGCTCGGACACGACGCCGCCTGCCCGTCCGGTCCCCGGTACCGTGCGCCGTCGCCGCCGAGGGTGGTCACGACGTGCGGCACGATGTCCAGAGCGGCGCCGAGCTCGCGTGCTTCGCCCGAATTGACCACGGCCACATCGACATCGGCCCACAGATTCGCCGGGAGCCGCGTCACCGGCGACGGGTTGAGCAGCACAGTTGTGCCGTTCACCGCCGCGTGCGCGACCGCCCGCGCCACCGTGGCGATCGGAATCTCCAACTGGCACAGCAGGATATCGGCCTCGGCGACGATAGCGAGATCCCGCTCGGTCGGCTCGGCGAAACTCGCGTTGGCGCCGCCGACGACGATGATGCTGTTCTCACCGCTCGCGTCGACCACGATCGCCGCGACACCGCTGGGCCCCGGCACGGTGCGCAACCCGCGCACCCCGACCCCCGCCGCGATCAGCGTGCCCCGCAGTTCGGGGGCGAAGACGTCATCGCCCACCGCGCCGAGGAATTCCACCCGCGCCCCCGCGCGACTCGCGGCCACGGCCTGATTGGCGCCCTTGCCGCCGGGCACGGTGGCGAATCCGGTGCCCAGCACGGTCGCGCCCGGTTCGGGACGACGGTCGGTGGTGGTGACCAGGTCCATATTGATACTGCCGAGCACGGCGATCGAAGGCAGGTCGCTTCCTGTGGTCATAGCGGCCGACGGTAACGACTCGACGCCTGTCCGGGCCACGAACCCGTGCGGTCGGCGTCGCGGGGTGATTCGGGCTGTCGACATCGCGGGCGACAGTCGGGATACGCCTGCCTCGGTTCGCCCCGGCATGTCCTCGCGACCTGGTACGGCGGTGGAAATCGCGGTGCGGCGCATCAGTAGGCTGTACTGGTATGACGGCAGGAACGACGACCGAGGTCGATACCCGCGAGGTGGTGCACGAGGCCGCGCGCAAGGCTCGCGTCGCGTCCAAGGCGCTCGCCCGGCTCACGGCCGCGCAGAAGAACGAGGCGCTGCACGCCGCCGCCGACGCGCTGTTGGCGGCGGCCGACACGGTGCTGGCCGCGAATGCCGAGGACATCGGCGTCGCGCAGGCCGCCGGCACCGAGGAGGCGCTGCTCGATCGGCTGCGTCTCACCAAGGCCCGCGTCGACGGCATCGCCTCCGGTCTGCGCCAGGTGGCGAGCCTGCCCGATCCGATCGGCACGGTCGTCCGGGGTTCCACACTGCCGAACGGTCTGGAGATCCGGCAGGTCAGGGTGCCGCTCGGGGTGGTCGGCATGGTCTACGAGGCCCGCCCGAACGTCACCGTCGACGCCTTCGGCCTCGCGCTCAAGTCCGGTAATGCCGCGTTGTTGCGCGGCTCCTCCTCGGCGGCGCATTCCAACGCGGCGCTGGTCGCGGTGCTGCGGGAATCGTTGGTCGCGCAGGGTATCCCGGCCGACGCGGTGCAGTTGCTGCCGAGTGCGGACCGTTCCAGCGTGACCCACCTGATCCAGGCGCGCGGCCTGGTCGACGTGGTGATCCCGCGCGGCGGCGCGGGCCTGATCAACGCGGTGGTCCGCGATGCCACGGTGCCGACCATCGAGACCGGCACCGGCAACTGCCACGTCTACGTGCATGCCGCCGCCGATCTCGACATGGCCGAGCAGATCCTGATCAATGCCAAGACCCGCAGGCCGAGCGTGTGCAACGCGGCCGAGACGGTGCTGATCGACGACGCCATCGCCACCACGGCGGTGCCGAGGTTGATGGAGGCGCTGGAGCGGCACGGCGTCACCGTGCACGGCGACCTTCCCGGCCTCACCCCGGCCGACGACCGGGACTGGGGTGATGAATATCTCAGCCTCGACATCGCGTTGGCGGTGGTCGATGATCTGGACGCGGCCGTCGCGCACATCGACCGCTGGGGCACCGGGCACACCGAGGCCATCGTCACCGGTGACCTGGCCGCGGCCCGCGAATTCACCGCACGCGTCGACGCCGCCGCAGTCATGGTCAACGCCTCGACGGCCTTCACCGACGGCGAGCAGTTCGGTTTCGGCGCGGAGATCGGCATCTCCACCCAGAAACTGCATGCCCGAGGCCCCATGGCGCTTCCCGAACTCACTTCGACAAAATGGATCGTGTGGGGCGACGGTCAGATCCGTCCCGTGTGATACGGACCGGTCGGTCGAGGGTAATTCGTCCTCGCCTCGACAACGGATCCCCCCGTTTGTTCGCCTAGGGAAGGACACCACGTGGCTTCGCAGCAGAGCACGACCCAGGAGCCGATCTTCGGCTCGGTCGACGATGTGATCGAGCGGCTGGCCACCACCGGCTACCTCGCCGACAAGGGCACCGCCACCTCGGTGTTCCTGGCCGACCGGCTCGGCAAACCGCTGTTGATCGAAGGACCGGCAGGCGTCGGCAAGACCGAGCTGGCCCGCGCCGTCGCCCAGACCGCGGGCGCGGAACTGGTGCGCTTGCAGTGCTACGAGGGCGTCGACGAGGCGCGCGCACTCTACGAGTGGAATCACGCCAAGCAGATCCTGCGCATCCAGGCGTCGAGCGAGAACGACTGGGCCGAGACCAAGGCCGACGTGTTCACCGAGGAATTCCTGCTCGCCAGGCCGCTGCTGACCGCGATCCGCCGCACCGATCCCACCGTGCTGCTCATCGACGAGACCGACAAGGCCGACGTCGAGATCGAAGGTCTGCTGCTCGAGGTGCTCAGCGATTTCGCGGTCACCGTGCCCGAACTCGGCACCATCGTCGCGCAACGCCGCCCGTTCGTGGTGCTCACCTCCAATGCCACCCGCGAACTGTCCGAAGCGCTCAAGCGGCGCTGTCTGTACCTGCACCTGGATTTCCCCGACGAGGAACTCGAACGCCGCATCCTGGCCAGCCGGGTGCCCGAACTCTCGGCGGCGGTGGCGGCGCAACTGGTGCGGATCGTGCACGTGCTGCGCGGTATGCAGCTGAAGAAACTGCCCTCGGTGGCCGAATCCATCGACTGGGGAAATACCCTGCTCGCCCTCGGCATGCACGACCTCGACGACAACACCGTTCGCGCCACCCTCGGCGTGGTGCTGAAACATCAGAGTGATCACCAGCGCGCGCTGGCCGAACTGAAGTTGGCCTAGTCGTGGCCGCCGGATCGGGCCGCGACCTCGCGTCCGCGGCCGCTCCGCACGGACTGCCGGGCCACCTGGTCGGATTCGTGGAGGCATTGCGGACCCGAGGCATCCCGGTCGGCCCCTCGGAGACGGTGGACGCGGGCCGGGTCGTCACCGTGCTCGACCTGCTCGACCGCGAGGTGCTGCGGGAAGGACTGGCGTGCGCGCTGCTGCGCCGCACCACCCACCGCGCGACCTTCGACGACCTGTTCGACCTGTGGTTCCCGGTCGCGATCGGGAAACGCGTGGCCGGAGCCGAGGAGATCGAGATCCCGCGCACGCCCACCGGCCAGGTCGACATCCAGGCGTTGCGCGACCTGCTGGCCGATCTGCTGTCCAGGGACGACACGAGCGAAGCTCTCGAACAGTTGGCAACGCAACTGGTCGAACAACTCGGCCAGTACCAGTCCGCGCGCGGACCGTCCTTCTCGGCGTATCAGGCGCTCAAGGAGGTGCAGCCGCAAACCTTGCTGGCGAAGATCCTGGCAGGACTCGCCGCTGGCCCTGACACCAGCGAATTCGATGCCGAGATCGCGCGCCGGGCCGCGCGCGGACGCATCGACGCGTTCCGTGCCACCGTCGAGGCCGAGACGCGCAGGCGGGTGGCCGAACGCATCGGCCGCGAGCGCGTCGCCACCTACGGTGTCGCGCGGCAGGCCGAGGACGTGGACTTCCTGCGCGCCTCCGAACGCGAACTGGTCGAACTGCGCCGCGGCACGCAGCGGCTGGCGCGCATTCTGGCCTCGCGACTCGCGGTGCGGCGCAGGCACGCGCGGCGTGGGGAGATCGACCTGCGCAAGACGCTGCGCAAATCCATGTCGACCGGCGGCGTGCCGATCGATCTGGTGAACCGCAAACCCCGGCCGGGCAGGCCGGAACTCGTACTGCTCTGCGACGTGTCGGGTTCGGTGGCCGGATTCAGCAATTTCACGCTGCTGCTGGTGAGCGCGCTGCGCGAACAGTTCTCGCGGGTGCGCATCTTCGCCTTCGTCGACCGCACCGACGAGGTCACGAAGTATTTCGACCCGCACACCCAACTCGACAGCGCGATGAGCAAGATCTTCTCCGAATCCCAGGTCGTCGGCTACGACGGGCATTCCGATTACGGCCACGCGCTCAGCACGTTCGTCACCGAATTCCCCGAGGCCGTCACCAGTCGCAGTTCGCTGCTCATCCTCGGGGACGCGCGCACCAATTACCGCGATCCGGAACTGGCGACGCTGCGGTCGCTGGTCGGGGTCGCCAAGCACGCGCACTGGCTCAATCCGGAACCGCTGAACCAGTGGGGTTCGGGCGATTCGGCGGCCGACCGCTACCGCGAAGTCATCGAAATGCACGAATGCCGTTCGGCCCGACAGTTGACCGAAGTGGTCTCCCGACTGCTGCCGGTGTGAGGAGACGGATATGGACGGCGCCGAGGTGCTGGCCTACTGCCTGAGCAAACCGGGCGCGCGCCGCGACGAGCCGTGGGAGGGCGATGTCGTGGCCAAGGTCGGCGACAAGATCTTCGCTTTCCTCGGCCCCGAGTCGGTCGGGTTGAAATGCGGCGCGTCCCGCCTCGAAGCCGACGAACTGGTCGCGCAGTATCCCGAGGATGTCTCGGTATCGCCGTATATCGGTCGCTACGGCTGGAACAAGGTCGGGCTCGGCGGCGCGGTCCCCGATGACGAGGTCCGTGAACTCGTCGATCAGTCCTATGACGCGATCGTCGCCAAACTGCCCAAAACCAAACGTCCCTGAGCGATTTCCGCACCTCGCGGTGTTCGGGCGGGCCGATTGTCACATTTCGGCGCGCCCGCGCGATAACGAAGTTGTATGCCGATCGGGCTGTCGCCGAGCCGTGCCCGAAAGAATTCCTTAAGGAAATCGTTGGGCGCGGTGTCGACGATCCTCAGCCATGGTGCGGAGAATGCCGGAGGGCGGGGTGCCCGCTGACGGCGACGTGAGTGCTGCGTCGCCTGCTCCGAGGGGGCGCTCACTCGACCCGCTGGATGTGGGCTCGGCAGCGGGTCCGCCGAGTGCGGATCCAGCGTCGGACATGGCGTCGCGCGACCTGGCGGGCAGCGTCAGGATGCCGAAGCATGCCCGCGCGGATTCGGCAGCGGCGGGTCCGGCTGCCGTGTCTGACACCGCAGCCGCCGATCGGGCCGAGGCCGCCGTGGAACTCGCGCGACAGGCCGCGATTCATTTGCTGGACGACCCCGAACTCGCCGAGCGGCAGTTGCGCGAGGCGCTGACGCTCGGTGCGCGCGCACTGCCCGCCGAGCATCTGGCGCGACTGGGATCGCAGCTGGTCATGGTCATATCGGGGCAGGCGGGGCGGGAGGAGGAACTCGCCGACGCGGCGTTGCGGGCGGCGGCGCGCTGGGACGGTATCTCCGACGCCGACGCGACCCACCTGACCTTCGTCGCGGCCCGCGCCCACTTCCGCGCCGGTCGTCACGGTGCGGCCGCCGCCCTGTTCGAGCAGCCGATCGCGGCGGGCGCCGCACCCTATCCCGGCACCGAGATGGCCGTATTGCGCTCCCAGTACGGCAAGTCGCTGACCATGGTCGGGCGTCATCGTGAGGCGGCGCGGCAGTTCGCCGAGGCCGCGCGACTGATCGAGAACCGGCCGGAGCAGGTGCGGTTGCGCGCCGAACTGGCCGCCGCGGCGGCTTCGGCGCTGGACGCCTGCGGGGAGGACGATCAGGCTCGGGTCGACTACCTGCGCGCGGCCGACCTGTGGGGCGAACTCGACCGCGTGGCGGCCCGCGCGCGCTGTCTCCGCTCGGCTGCCTGGCTCGAGTTCTGGGGCGGCGCCGAATCGGGGGAGGAGCGCGCGCTCACCGCACTGCGCGACCTGGTCGCCGAACTCGAGCGACTCGACCCGAGTCACGAAGTAACCGCGGAACTGGCCCACACCCGTCGGCAGCTGGCGAATATGCGGGCACGCGAACAGTGAAGCCGCCATTGGCGGATGTTTGGAATGTCTTTGGCGCGCTCGCGCATCGTGGACTCCACAAGGGGGACAAGCCCCGGCACATCGAGTATTCGGAGTTCGACATGAGGAAGTTCGCCGCCGCACTGGCCATCGCCGGGATGATGACCGCGTCACTGACCGCCTGCGCGGCCGGGTTGGAATCGAATGCGAGCGCCCAGCCGGTCGCGCAGGCGCCGCAGCACGCAGGCGGTTTCAGCGCGGCGTCGGTGCGCTTGGAAGGACCCGGCTACCGGATCGACGTACCGCAGGTCACCGGCGGGTCCGACGCCGCCCGCACGGAGTTCAACAACGCCATGCGGGCGCTCGCGCAGACCTGGATCGACCGGGTGGAGACCACCTTCACCCTCGAACCCGGACACGGTCAGGTCACCTACATCGGTACCAGGGTGGTCAGCGGCCTGCTCGTCGTCAGCACCTACGGCGAGGGCGCCGCGCATCCCAACAATGCCTACGAATCGCATGTGACCAATGCCGACACCGGCGCGGCGATCACCCTGCGCGACCTGTTCACCGATACCCAGGCGGGCCTGAACGCGCTGGCCGAGCAGGCCGCGATCGAGGTGCCGAAGACCCGCGCGGGGGACACCTACTTCAAGAGCGGCATCGAGGCCACCGAGTTCAACTACCGGCTGTGGTTGGCGACCCCCGGCGGCATGGAGATCCACCTCGGTGAGATCGCCAGCCATGCCGCGGGCGACATCGTCATCACCGTGCCGTGGTCGAAGCTGGATTCGGTGCTGAAGCCCGGCATCCGCGACATCGTCTCCAGCTGAGTGTCCGCGAACGGCCCGTCACCGTGACAACGGTGGCGGGCCGTCGTCGCGTGTGGCCGCCGCGGGGCACCGGTTAAGCTCGACACTCATGCAAGAGACAGGGCGGTCCGGCCGCAAGCTGGGCGTCATGGGCGGGACCTTCGATCCCATCCATCACGGCCACCTGGTCGCCGCCAGCGAAGTGGCCCATCGGTTCGACCTCGACGAGGTCGTCTTCGTGCCGACTGGTCAGCCGTGGCAGAAGGCGGACAAGCAGGTCAGCCCCGCCGAGGACCGCTATCTGATGACGGTGATCGCGACCGCGTCCAATCCCCGCTTCTCGGTCAGCCGCGCCGACATCGACCGAGGCAAGGTCACCTACACCGTGGACACCCTGCGCGAGACGCGGGCCAAGCATCCGGACGCCGAGCTGTACTTCATCACCGGTGCGGACGCGCTGGCCAACATCCTGACATGGCAGGATTGGTCCGAACTGTTCGAACTGGCGAAGTTCGTCGGGGTGAGTCGACCGGGGTACGAGCTGAACACCGATCATCTGCGGGAACATCTACGCGATCTTCCCGGCGACGCGGTGACCATGATCGAAATCCCGGCCTTGGCGATCTCGTCGAGCGAATGCCGTCGCCGCGCCGCCGAGAACCGGCCGGTGTGGTACCTCGTCCCGGACGGCGTGGTGCAGTACATATCGAAGCGGCGCCTCTACGTGCCCGCAGAGCGGAAGGTAACTGAATGACGGCATCTGTCGAGTCGGTCGAGATCGCGCAGGTCGCCGCGCGCGCCGCGGACGAGAAGCTGGCTGCCGACGTCGTAGTGCTCGACGTCTCCGAACAGTTGGTGATCACCGACTGCTTCGTGATCGCCTCCGCGCCGAACGAACGCCAGGTAAACGCCATCGTCGACAATGTCGAGGAGCGGTTGCGCGAGGCCGGGCACAAGCCGGTGCGGCGCGAGGGCACCCGCGAGGGCCGGTGGGCGTTGCTCGACTACGTCGATGTCGTCGTACACATCCAGCACAACGACGAGCGTAATTTCTATGCGCTGGAACGGCTCTGGAAGGATTGTCCGGTGGTCCCGGTGGACGGGATCGGCGATCCGCGCGCGAGTGAATGAGCGGATCGCCGGATATCTCAGCTCGTTCACCACGGAGGCACGATGAACAAGTACGCGAGCGTGCGCACACTGATCCTGTTGCGCCACGGGCAGACCGAATGGAATGCCGCGGATCGCATGCAGGGCCAGATCGACACCGATCTCACCGAACTCGGGCGTCGGCAGGCGAAGGAGGCGGCACGGGAACTGGTTTCGCGCAATGCGATAGCGATCGTGTCGTCGGATCTCAAGCGCGCGCACGACACCGCGGCGGCGTTGTCCGAGCACACCGAGGTGCCGGTGGTCCTCGATCGGCGGCTGCGGGAGACCCACCTCGGTGACTGGGAGGGGTTGACCCACCTCGAGGTCGACGCCGATTATCCGGGCGCGCGGGTCGCGTGGCGGCTCGACGCCGAATATCGCCCGCCGAACGGGGAGAGCAAACTCGAGGTCGGCGCGCGTTCGCTGCCGGTTGTCCAGGAATTGTTCGCGCGGCGGCAGGATTGGCCTGGCCGGACTATCATCCTGGTGGCGCACGGCGGGCTGATCGCGGGCTTGACGGCCGCGCTGCTGGATCTGCCGCCGCGGAACTGGCCCATTCTCGGTGGGCTGGCCAATACCAGTTGGGTGCAGTTGAGCAGTCACGGTCCCGGCATCGAACAGCCGGGTTGGCGCCTCGATGTGTGGAACGCAGCGGCGAAGGTAGCTCCCGATGTCCTCTGAAGTGATGCCCACTGAAGATGCCGTCCGGTCGGTACCGGACGATGCTCCCGAGAAGGCGGCCGAATCGGGCGCGGAGAGCGTCACGCCTGTCGCCGCGGAGCGGACCGCGCCGACCGGGCGGGAATCCGGGCGACCGGTATTGCTCGTGATCGCCGATTCGCTGTCCTACTTCGGGCCGAAAGGCGGACTGCCCGCCGACCATCCGAGGATCTGGCCGAATCTGGTCGGCGCGGAACTGGAGTGGGACGTGGAACTGGTCGGTCGCATCGGCTGGACCTGCCGCGATGGCTACTGGGCGCTCATCGGCGATCCGAGGGTGTGGGCGACGGTGCCGAACGCGGGCGCCGTGGTCTTCGCCGTCGGCGGCATGGACACCCTGCCGTCGCCGCTGCCGACCGCGCTGCGCGAACTCATCCGGTACGTGCGCCCGTCGTGGCTGCGCCGGATCGTGCGCAACACCTACAACTGGCTGCAACCTCGGCTGTCCAAACTCGGGCGTCCGGTGGCGTTGCCGCCGAAGGTCAGCGTCGACTACCTGGAACAGTCGCGGGCGGCGCTCGCGCAACTGCGCCCCGAACTGCCGTTCGTCGCCGTACTGCCCTCGGTGCACGACTGCGAGGCATACGGGCGCGTGCATCGCGGACGCGAACCCGCGGTGCGGGCGCTGCGCGCATGGTCGCAGCGCAGCGGCGTGCCGCTGGTCGACCTCGCGGAAGCGGTGCGCGACAACATCTTCTCCGGCGACGCCAACCCCGACGGCATCCACTGGGGCTGGGCCGGACACAGCGCCGTGGCAACCGCGATGGTGAAGACCTTGCAGGAGGTTCGGTAGTCCGTGGCCGTCGTGGTCGTCACCGATTCGTCCTCGAGCCTGCCTGCCGAACTCACCGCCGAGTGGGGCATCGTCGTCGCGCCGCTGCACGTGCTCGTCGGCGACCGCACGGTGCGCGAGGGCGTCGATCCGATCGAGATCGATTACAGCGCGGACACCGTGAGCACCTCCGCCGCGTCCCCCGGCGAACTGCGCGAAGTCTACGAACAGGCGCTGGAACGCAGCCGCGGCGACGGCGTGGTCGCCGTGCACCTGTCCAGGCAACTGTCCGCGACCTGGGAAGCGGGCGTCCAAGCGGTGCGCGACATGGACGCCGCCGACCGCGTGCGCGTCGTCGACTCTCTCGGCGCCGGACTCGCGACCGGACTGCCGACCCTGGCCGCCGCCCGCCGCGCCCGCGCGGGCGCCGCGTTGGACGCGGTCTACGAGGCCGCGGTCACAGCGGCGCGGCGAGCACGCACCTTCATCCTGGTCAACCGCACCGAACAGCTTCGCAAAGGCGGTCGACTGAGCAGCGCGGCGGTCTTCTTCGGCAGCGAACTGGTCACCAAACCGCTGTTGCAGATCGTGGAAGGACGCCTCGAACTGCGCGAGAAGGTCCGCACCAGATCCAAGGCGTACGGCAGGCTGGTCGCGGCAGCGGTGGAGGCGGCGGGCACCGACGGCGCCGCCGTCGCGGTGCAGCATCTCGGCGCGCCCGAGGCGGCCGACATCGTCAGCGGCCAGTTGCGCGAACAACTGCCCGACATCCGCGAACTCATCGTCGCCGAATTCGGCCCGGCCCTCGGCGTGCACCTCGGCGTCGGCGCGGTCGGAGTACTCGTGGTGCCCGGAGGCTGCGATCTGCCGACAGATGGCGCCGGGTGAGCGGGGCGTCCCGATCGGGAAAGGCTCGAATCGTGTCGAGTGCAACAGGTGCCGCTCACGTAGGTGATCATTAGCATCACGATCATGACGAGTTCCGCGCGTCCGCCGATCCGGCCCGCACTGAGCGTCACCGTCGTCGAATGGGACCACCCCGACGCGGTGACACTGCGCGACGAGATGGCCGCCGAAGTCGGCCCGCGCTACGCCTATCTGGCTGAATCCCTGCGGGGCAACACCCCCAACGCCGTCGACCCGGCGACCGTGCACCGCACCTTCGTCGTGTACTCGGCCGAACCGGTAGGCCACGCCACCCTCCGCTGGAACGGTGACGATCTCGAACTGAAGCGCATGTTCGTGCGCCCCGCGCATCGCGGCTCCGGCGCGGCGTCCCTGCTGCTCACCGCCGCTGAAGACGCCGCACGCGCCGCGGGCCGCCCCCGACTCATCCTGCAAACCGGCCACCTGCAACCCGAAGCCGTCCGGTTCTACGAACGCAGCGGTTACCACCGCATCCCGCTCTTCCCGCCCTACGAGGTACTTCCACTGTCCAACTGCTTCGCGAAGCCGGTGTGAGTATCCGTCCACGCATCCTCGCGGAATCTCCGGTGTGCCTCGTGGCGAGCGGATTCATCCTGGCCTCTAACATTTCCGGGTGACCGGATACGACCACGCCTACGAGCATATCGACACCTCGACGCTGCCGCCTCGTCAGCAGCGCATTCTCGTGACGATCCGCGAGTGGGTGATTCGGCACGGGTATGCCCCGAGCACCCGCGAGATCGGTGACGCGGTCGGGTTGCGGTCGACTTCCTCGGTCTCCAAACACCTGAAAAGCCTGGAAGAGAAGGGCTTTCTGCGGCGCAGCGGCACCGTGTCGCGCCCGATCGACGTGCGGATGTTCCTGGAGAGTTCCGCCCCGCGCGCGGACTCCTCGGACTCCGTCGACGTTCCGGTGCTCGGCGACATCGCCGCGGGCACGCCCATCCTCGCCGAGGAGCACACCGACGACAGCCTCACCCTGCCGCGCGAACTCGTCGGTCGCGGTACGGTATTCGGCTTGCGCGTGCGCGGCGACTCCATGATCGACGCCGCCATCTGCGACGGTGACATCGTCGTGGTCCGTCGGCAACAGGAGGCGCACTCCGGGGAGATCGTCGCCGCCATGATCGACGGTGAAGCCACGGTCAAGGTCTACCGCCGCCGCGACGGCCACGTACACCTCGAACCCCGCAACCCCGCCTACGAGGTCATCGACGGCGACCAGGCGGTCATCCTCGGCAAGGTCGTCTCCGTCATGCGCCGCGTGTAGGCGGCCTGTATCGGGATTCATCCACAGGTGTCCCGATATCCACAGGCATTCCGAAAGCCCAGGTCGAGCTGTCCGGTTCGACGCGTGACCCGCCTAGCGTCGCCCCCATGTCACGACACGACGAGCGCGAGCGCATCCGCCGCCGACTGGGCGTACTGGCCTCGGAAAGCGGTAACGGCCGAACCGGAACGCCGCCGACCATCGCGCACCACCGCAGGTCACCGGTCACGACTCTCGACACACACCGTCGAGCACCACGCCACAGCCGTGCCGATATGCGCGTCGACCGAGGGGAGACCACCGGGCCGCCGGACGTGTCGCCCGCCTCGTTCCGCCCGGCGATCGGTGTACTCCCCGGCGGGAACTGGGATCTCGATGAACTGCCCGCGACGATCCCGGACGAGCCGGACACTCCGACACGATTCGTCGGCGCCGACCCTCGATACGCGGCGCCGGAAAGCGGACGCGACGGAGCGGACACTCATGGCGAACCCGCGATTCCGCCGTGGATCGGAGACGTCGATCGCGTCCACACAGGTGACTTCGAGTACGGGGCGGCGGAGTCGACCCGAAACGCCGGGGACGACCGTCGACACCTTCCTGGTGAGTTCGGGATCGGCGATCGGGATGCTGACAGCGCGCCGCCGGGGGCGACTCGGATCGTGAGATCCGATGGTCGATTCACGGCGGGCGAAGACGCCGGGGGGCGCGCCGATATCGATGGCGACTCGGTGGAATCGGCTCGGTTCGGCGAGACGGACAGTCGGTCCGGAGTGTCCGAAAGGGCGCGTGCGTGGATGGATGATGCGGCGAAGGATGAGGGTTGGGGGTCCGCACCGCGGGAGTCCGCTGACGGTCCTGGCGCGGGTCGGCGGTGGGAGCGGTTGGTGCCGAAGCGGTTTCATGGCGCACGGTGGGATCCGGGGCGACGGGGCGTGGTCACCTTGGCGCTGGTGGGTCTGCTCGCCGCGATCATCACCGCGGTTGTGGTGTTTCGTGAACAGCCTGTCGCGCAGGCTGTTCCGCCGGTGCCGTCGGTCCGCACCAGTTCGGCGGCGGCCGCGCCGAGCGGTCGGGCCGATGTGCCGCGCGCCGACGTCCCGCGAAACGGCGCGGATGCCGCGGTACCCGCTGCGACGCCCGCGGCGACGGGGGAACTTGTGGTGAGTGTGGTGGGTCTGGTCCGCACGGGTGGTCTGAAGCACCTTCCCGCAGGCGCCCGCGTGGCCGACGCGATCACGGCGGCGGGCGGCGCTCTCGACGGCGCCGACCTGACCAGCCTGAACCTGGCTCAGCGCCTCGGCGACGGTGACCAAGTCCTGGTCGGTCCGGCAGTGCCAGACCGCGCGACCCCGCAACTTGGCAGCACCACGATCAACGCCGCCTCTCGACCCACCACCTCGGGCGCCTCGCACCCCGCAGGCCCCACCGCCCGCGTCGACCTCAACAAGGCCACCGAATCCGACCTGGACGCCCTGCCCGGTGTAGGTCCGGTCACCGCCCGCGCCATCGTCGCCTGGCGCACCACCAACGGACGCTTCACCGATGTGGAACAGCTCGGCGATATCGACGGCATCGGCCCGGCCCGACTGACCCGCCTGCGCGAACTGGTGACGGTATGAACCCGACGGTCGACCACGGTCACGGGCTGTCGGCGGTCGCGGTCAGACGCGGCGTGCGGCGCGGTCAGGTCTGGCCGGGGACTAGTAGGCCGAGCGGGGTGTCGTCGAGCGGCACTCGTGGTTGCGCACCTCTTGTGCCGGAACGAGGTACGACCGGCCCGGCGGTGTATCGGTCGGACAGACGGCCGCAACGTCAACGCGGCGCGGCGATATCGAGGCAGAGCGTGTCGTGCGCGATGCCGATATCGGCGAGGCGCGGGACACGTTCCGGCGCTGTCGGATCCGGTAGATGTTCGGCTGAACACAAGGCGGGCAGCGGATCGGGCCGTCGAGTTGCACCTGGAATCAGCTCGGCGGGACCTGGATCGCCTGTGGATCTGCTCCGGTTGGTGGTGGCGTGACAATGCGGGCCACAGGGCGGCGAGAGTCGTTCGGCGACAGCCGGATCGGGCGTGGGATCGGTGCGCGTGCGCGTCGGTGGAGGGACGGGATCGAGGGCGCCGAACGCGACGGCGGTGTCGAGTTGCTGGATGCGCGGTTGTTCCCCGCGGCACTCACTTGCTGGATGGTGACCATCGCGGCGGTCACGGGCGGGTGGCGGGTGGGGGTCGGGCTGGCCGGTGTATCGGTATTCCTGGCTGCGGGAGTGTGGTGGGCCGCGCGGCGGCGAGGGTGGGTCGGCTGGGTCAGCGTGGCGGCGGCGGTGCTGCTGTTGGCGTCGGGGTTCGCCTCGGCCGCCGCGTGGCGGGAGTACCGGGTGGCCGAGCATCCGCTGCGGGACGCGATCGGGAAGTCGGTGTCGGTGGTGGTGACGCCGAGCGATGATCCGAAGGCGGTGCGCGGTGGGACTTTCGGCGGACAGCGGATGTGGGTGGTGCGGGCGGGGCTGGTGAGTTTCGAGCAGGGCGGGGCCGAGTTCGGCGCCGGGGGAGCGGTGGTGATCCTCGGTGAGGGCGATTCGTGGAGTCGGGTGCCGCCCGGTCGGGCGATCGCGTTCCGCGCCAGGGTGGAGCCCGCGCGGTTCCGCGACCTCACGGTGGTGACCTTGCGGGCGACGGGAGCGCCGCGCGCGGTCGGCGCCCTGCCGTGGTGGCAGCGCGCGGCGATATCGGTGCGTGCCCACCTGGCCGCCGCGGCGTCCGAGGCGCTGCCCGACCGTGCCGCCGGACTGCTGCCCGCGCTGGTGGTCGGCGACACCTCCGCGCTGTCGGATTCGGTGCGTACGGATTTCGAGACCGCAGGGCTCCAGCACTTGACGGTGGTCAGCGGAACGAATTTCACGATTCTGCTCACCGTCGTGTTGTTCGTGGTCCGGCTGATCGGGCTCGGTCCGCGGGTGGCGGCCGTCACCGCGGGCGCGGCCCTGATCATGTTCGTGGTCGTCGCGCGTCCCGACCCCAGCGTGCTGCGGGCAGGCGCGATGGGTGTCGTCACCTTGCTGGCACTGGTCACCGGACGGCGCAAACAAGCATTGCCCGCATTGTGCGCGGCGGTGATCGGCCTGCTGGCATGGCAGCCGCAGCTCGCGGTGAGCGCCGGGTTCGCGCTCTCGGTCGTGGCCACCGCCGGGCTGATCCTCCTCGCGCCGAGCTGGTCGGACCGGTTGCGGGCACACGGGTGGTGGCGGCTGCCCGCCGAACTGGTCGCCGTCTCGGCCGCTGCGTTCGTCGTGACGACACCGATACTGGTCGCACTGTCGGGCCGCGTTAATCCTGTCGCGGTACTTGCGAATATCCTCGTAGCCCCGGCTGTCGCGCCGGTCACCGTCATAGGCGCGGCGGGCGCTGCCACGGCATGGCTGTCACCCGTCGTCGCCGAGATCGTCCTGCGTGCGGCGGCCCCACCCCTGTGGTGGCTGCTGACGGTCGCCGAACACTCCGCGACCGTCCCCGGCGCCTCGGTGACGGTCCCCGGAGGCACGCTCGGCGGCATCGTGGCCGCCGTATCGGCCATCGCGCTCGTCCTGGGTCTGCGTGTGCGGGCGATACGCCGACTCGCCGTCACCGCTCTCCTCGGATGTGCGGCGATCCTGGTCCCCGTCCACCTCTGGCACCCCGGCTGGCCGCCCCGAGGCTGGGCTTTCGCGGCCTGTGATGTCGGTCAAGGCGACGCCCTCGCCCTGTCGACCGACACGAACTCCGCCGTCGTCGTAGACACCGGCCCCGACCCGCGCTTGATCGACGCCTGCCTCGATCGCCTCCGCGTAGACCGCATCCCCCTCCTGGTACTGACCCACCCGCACGCCGACCACATAGCCGGACTCACCGGAGCACTACGAAACCGCACGGTCGCGGCGATCGCTGTCGCACCACACGAACTGGACATCACCCCCGACCACACATCAACCGCCGACAGGCCCGCCGATTACAACGCGCAGGCAGGCAGTGGCGATGGTGGCGGTGAACGACGCGGTAGAGCACCGGGGGACGAGCGCGGCGGCGACAGGCGTGGGGAGGCCGAGGGTGCGGCCCAGGTCCGTGCGGTCGCCGACCGAGCGGGCATTCCGATCCTGGAACTCTCCGAAGGGCGCCTGCTCGAACTCGGCGCACTGAGACTGGAGGTCCTCGCACCCGCGATATCCAACCGACCTGGCGAGGGCGGCGTCGAAGCGAACGACCGCTCGGTCGTGGTGGCCGCGACCACCGTGGCGGGCCGGATCCTGCTGACCGGCGATATCGAGGCGTCCGCCCAACGCCGCCTGACCGGAGCCGACCCGACCGCCGTACGCGCCGACATACTGAAGGTCCCGCATCACGGGTCACGCACTACCACAAGGGAATTCCTGGCCGCCGTGTCCCCGCGACTGGCGATCGTCTCGGCGGGCGCGGGCAACCCCTTCCGCCATCCGCACCCCGGCATCCTCACCGAGCTCGAACAACTGGGCGCGACGGTGCTCAGAACCGACAACCACGGCGACATCGTGGTCCTCGGCCCAGCCTCCGGCCCGCGCACGGTCACCAGCCGCAACCGAACCCGCATCGCGCGCCGCGCCCGGCGGTCGCGGACCGAGGCGGCGGGACGGTTTCCGTGGTGGTCGGCGCGGGTGTCGGACACGGATCGTAGGATCGCTGCCGTGAGCGAACGTGTCCCTGCGGTGCATCTGGTGCTCGGTGAGGAAGAGCTGCTGATCGATCGGGCGGTGTCGGGGGTGGTCGCGCGGGTGCGGGCGACGGCGCCCGACCCGGATGCGGTGCCGGTGGATCGGTTGCGGGCGGGGGACGCGAGTACCGCGGAGTTGTCGGAGTTGTTGAGTCCTTCGTTGTTCGCCGAGGATCGGGTGATCGTGCTCGAGTCGGCGGCGGAGGCGGGCAAGGAGGCGGTGGGGGTCATCACGGCGGCGGTGAGCGATCCGCCGGAGGGGGTGGTGCTCGTCGTGGTGCATTCGGGTGGGGGGCGGGCGAAGGCGTTGGCGCCCGCGTTGCAGAAGGCCGGGGCGTTCACCCATGATTGCGCCAAGGTGAGCAAGGCGGCGGAGCGGGTCGAGTTCGTGCGCGCCGAGTTCAGGGCGGCCGGGTTGCGGGTCGGGGGTGAGGCGGTGCAGGTGCTCTTGGAGTCGGTGGGTTCGGATCTGCGGGAGTTGGCGGCGGCGTGTTCGCAACTCGCGGCCGACACCGGGGGCAAGGTCGACGTGGCGGCGGTGCGGCGGTACTACTCGGGTAAGGCGGAGGTCACCGGATTCGAGGTCGCCGAACTCGCGGTGGTCGGCGACAGGGCGGCGGCCATGGAAGCATTGCGGTGGGCCACCGACCGAGGCGTCCCGCACGTGCTGCTCGCCGACGCGCTCGCGGACTCGGTGCACACCATCGCCAAGGTGGGTTCGGCCGGTCGAGGCGACCCGTTCAAGCTGGCCCAGCAACTCGGGATGCCGCCGTGGAAGGTGAAGAAGGCGCAGGCGCAGGCCAGGGGATGGAATCCGGCGGGCATCGGGGCCGCGCTCCAAGTGGTCGCGGCGCTCAACGCCGATGTGAAGGGTGGCGCGGCGGATGCGAACTTCGCGCTGGAACAGGCGTTGTCCAGGATCCTTGACCTGCACGGCGCGAGCTGACACCGGATCGGCATTCGTGATGGCAACTGTCCGGCTACCGGTGCGTGTCACACTGGAAGTCGGCCATGGACGAAGACATCACGACGCCGAGTCCGCGTCTCGCTCCGGCCGAGCGGCCTGAGGACAGGTCCACTCGGCGGGCTGGCCCACGCGAGGTGCGGACGCGTCGGGTAGCGGGTGCGATCACCAGGACACTCGCCGGAATGCTGTCGGCGGCGGTGCTGGCGGGCGTGGCGGTGGGATGGGCGGCGGCGAACGGTTTCGACGGCGGATTCCTGCGATCGGACGCGATCGGCGCGGACGCTCCGCATTCGCTCGACGGCGACATGAATATCCTGCTCATCGGCCTCGACACGCGAAAGGACCGGGACGGCAAGGATTTACCCGCCGAGATCCTGGACCAGCTGCACGCGGGCGACAGCGACGAAGGCGGCTACAACGCCAATACCCTGATCCTGGTGCACATTCCGGCCGACATGTCGAAGATCACGGCGGTATCCGTTCCGCGCGACGACTATGTGGCGGTCTCGGGTATCCCGGGTTATTCGCACGTCAAGATCAAGGAGACCTACGGTCTGAAGAAGGCCGCGGTGCAGGGCCAGATGGAGGCCAGAGGCGTCACCGACCCGGTCACGTTGGAGCACGCCGGGCGGGAGGCGGGTCGCGCCTCGGTTGTCCAGGCGGTGCGTGCCCTGACCGGTGTCCCCATCGACCGGTTCGCCGAGGTCACGCTCGCCGGTTTCTACGATCTGGCGAAAGCCCTCGACGGTGTGGAGGTCTGCCTGAACAATCCGGTGCTCGATTCGGAATTCTCCGGCGCGGACTTCCCGGCGGGGCGTCAGCGTCTCGACCCGGCGCAGGCGTTGGCCTTCGTGCGGCAGCGCCACGGATTGACCAACGGCGACCTCGACCGAACCCACCGGCAGCAGGCGTTCCTCACCGCGGTGGCACTGGAACTGCGCGGATCGGGCACGTTCACGGATATGGGCAAACTGTCCGCGCTCATGGATGTCGCCCACCGCAACGTGGTGCTGTCCGAGGGCTGGAATGTCACCGATTTCCTGCGCACCGTCGGCTCGGCCGACAACCCGACCGTCGAGTTCCGCACCCTGCCGGTGCTGCGCTACGACGTGATCGACGGCCAGGACGTGAACATCGTCGACCCGGCCGCCATCCGGCGCGAGGTGCGCGCGGCCTTCGGCGAATCCGAGCCGTCCGCGACCGTCCCGGCGTATCAGCAGTCCAGTGTGGTCGTGGATATCGTCGACGCGGGAATGGCGGGTTCGGTGTCCGCGCTGTCGAGCGCCTTGACCGCCCGCGGTTTTCCGGTGGGAACGGTCCGGCAGTCACCGGCCGACCGCGACGCCGGTGCGGTCTACTACGGCCCGGGCGGTTCGGTGGACGCGGGCCGACTCGCCCAGGCACTGGGCGGACTACCGGTGATCGCCTCGTCCTCGGTGACGACCGGCCGCATCAAGGTGGTGCTCGGCGCCGATTTCGCACCCCCGCCCGGACTGGTTCCGGCGACGGCCGCCGCGACCCCCACGGTCGCGCCCGCGCGCTCGGCCCCCGCACAATCCTCGGCGACGACGACCGCCCCCACCGCAGCGCGTACCAAGCCTCCGACTTCGCACCTTCCGACTCCGGACGCGGGAAACCCTTTCGACGCCGCCATCGCGGGCGACAGCGTGCCCTGCGTGAACTGAGGCTGCGGCCACCGAGTGGCAGCCGATCGACCAACCCCACGGGGGGACTCTCAGTCCCCCGGCGTCGCGGACTGCCCGCACGGCAGCGTCACCGTGAGCACATCCACGCCGGGCCGAGTCCACCGTCCGCATCGCGGCACCCGAACAATCTGCCGATCGGAAGGGCGGTCACCTCCGCCTGCGGGTATTCGAGAGCTGCGGTCGCTGAAGGTCCGTGGTCACTGGAGGGCGTGACCACTCGAGGGCTGCCGTTGCTCGATGGACTCCGACTCGGAGGCGCGGTCACCGAGACTGCTGTTGACCGAGGGCAGTGATTGCGGGTGCCGCGGCTACTTCGACAAGGGCATCATCCATCGGAGTGCTGCGGCCATCGCAGACGCGGTTATCCGAAGGGGCGCGTTGACGCCGGTTCCTGGTCGTCGAGGCTGCGGCTGCCGAGTGTCGTGGCTTTTCGAGGGACCGCGGCTTCGAAGGGCACCGCTGACAGCTGCGGTCGCGGATGTCGCCGGTCGGGGGTCCGCCCGTTCGACGGATCCCCGGCCGGCGACGATTACTGGTCGAAGGGGACCGGATCTGTGCCGCGCGGACTCACTCGGCCGCGGTGAGCACCAATCCGTCCTCGTCCTCGGTTTCCTCGTACCGGCCGTCCCACTCCTCGTACGCGGGCACCTCGTCCTCCCGGGTGACGATCCACTCCGGTGAGTAGCCGCCGTCCTCGTCGGGGACCAGGACATTCTCGATCTTCAGCCCGAACCCCAACACCTCGGCCGCCCGGATGACGTCCGGAAGATCCTCGGCCCTGACCACAGTCTGATTCGCGTACACGGTTACCATGCGCGGAATCGTAGCCGCCCGCACCGACAAGCCGGCTACTGCCGGGTGAACTCGTCAGGGGATGCGGCATCACCGCAGTTGTTGCGTTCGATACAACAAACCGCCGTGGTCTTCGAGGCCACGGCGGCGTGCGAACGCGCGGTATCGGATCATCCGATACCGGAATCAGATCTTGTTGAGCGCCAGTGAGAGGGCCGACTTCTTGTTCGCGGCCTGGTTGGCGTGGATGACGCCCTTGGAGGCCGCCTTGTCCAGCTTGCGGCTGGCGAACCGGAGACGCTTGACGGCGGTTTCCTTGTCCCCCGCTTCGGCGGCCTCGCGGAAGCTGCGGATCGCGGTGCGCAGAGCGGACTTGACCGACTGGTTGCGCAGGCGCGCCGCCTCGTTGGTGCGGATCCGCTTCATCTGGGACTTGATATTGGCCACGCCTGTTTCCTCGTGTTCCTGTCGCTGAGTGATGTGCCGGGCAGAATTACTCTGACTAAGCTTTCGCGCGCGATAACGCCACGCCGAAGGTCAAGGCTACCAGTCGTGCTCCGGCGGACGAAATCGACGCGGATACCACCGCGAGGTCGGTACCGCGACCGGGGTAATCGACCGTTTACAACCAACCGTTGCGTCAACCGGACTTTCGTTGCGTGCCGTCCAGGTGATGCAAGAAATTTACCTGTGTCTCACACTCCATTGCAGGCGGGTGTTGCACGATTTTTGCATGACTTCCGCCTCCCCGCCGCGTTCGGGCCGATCAACCGTACCGAACCCGAAGGGGTCGAACGGGCAGGTCGACGGACACCGCCGCGCAGTGACATCGGGCCTGTTCGAGGGCTATAAGCCGGGTCGATACGCGGGTGCGTTCGATGAGATGTTCGATCATTCGGGCCGGGTGCGACAGCCCTACCGCGGGATTTTCGCCGCGCTCGCGCCGATCGACGTCGCGGATCTGGAGCGCCGCTCGGACGCGCTGGACCGGGCGTTCATCGATCAGGGCATCACGTTCTCGCTGTCGGGTCAGGAGCGGCCGTTCCCGCTCGACCTGGTGCCGAGGGTGATCGCCGCCGCGGAGTGGAACAAGCTCGAACGCGGGATCAAACAGCGTGTGGTCGCGCTGGAATTGTTCCTGGCCGATGTCTACGGGGAGCAGAACATCCTGCGCGAGCAGGTCATCCCGAAGCGGCTGGTCACCTCGTGCCAGCATTTCCACCGTGAGGCGGCGGGTTTGGTGCCGCCCAACGGGGTGCGCATCCACGTCGCGGGCATCGACCTGATCCGGGACGAGCGCGGCGATTTCCGTGTGCTGGAGGACAATCTACGTTCGCCGTCGGGTGTGTCCTACGTCATGGAGAACCGGCGCACCATGGCGCGGGTGTTCCCCGACTTGTTCTTCTCCCACCGGGTGCGCGCGGTCGGCGACTATCCGTCCTTCCTGTTGAACGCGCTGCGCGCCTCGGCCGCGCCGAACGAGGCGGACCCGACCGTGGTGGTGCTCACACCCGGGGTCTACAACTCGGCCTACTTCGAGCATTCGCTGCTGGCCAGGCAGATGGGCGTGGAACTGGTCGAGGGCCGTGACCTGTTCTGCCGCGACAACTTCGTCTACATGCGCACCACCGAGGGCGAACGCCAGGTCGACGTGATCTACCGCCGCATCGATGACACCTTCCTTGATCCGATGCATTTCCAGCCGAATTCGGTGCTCGGCATCGCGGGTGTGCTGAACGCGGCGCGCGCGGGCAATGTGGTGATCTCCAACGCGGTCGGCAACGGCGTCGGCGACGACAAACTGATCTACACCTATGTGCCGACCATCATCGAGTACTACCTGAACGAGAAGCCGGTGCTGCCGAACGTCGACACCTACCGTTGCTGGCTGGACGACGAACGCGACGAGGTGCTCGACCGGATCGAGGAGTTGGTGATCAAGCCGGTCGAGGGTTCCGGCGGCTACGGCATCGTGATCGGGCCGGACGCCTCCCAGCGTGAACTGGACGCGGTGCGGCGCAAGGTGAAGGCCGATCCGCGCGGTTGGATCGCCCAGCCGGTGGTGCAGTTGTCCACGGTGCCGACCAAGATCGGCAACGAGCTGGTGCCGAGGCACGTCGACCTGCGCCCGTTCGCGGTGAACGACGGCGACGACATCTGGGTGCTGCCCGGCGGTCTCACCCGTGTCGCGCTGCCGGAGGGTTCGCTCGTCGTCAACTCCAGCCAGGGCGGCGGCAGCAAGGACACCTGGGTGCTGACCGGGCGCGCCTCCCCGGAGGAGCGCGAGCTCGCGGGCGAGGAACTGGTGAGCGACCCGCCGCAGTCCGACGGTTTCGAACTCGGCCGCGATCTCAGCGCCGCACAAGCGAATCAACAGCAGCAGCAACAACAGCAGGAGCAACGCCAGGGGCAAGGTAGGCGCCAAGGCCAGGGACACGGCCTGCGCTTGCACCAGCACCAAGGCCATAACCAGCGCGAAGGTCAGCATCAAGACCAAGGCCAGGACCGGCGCCAAGTGCAGGTGCAGGATCAGGTGCAGCGCCAGGGCCTGGTACACGACCAGCACCAGGGCCACGGCCGGCACCAGGACCATAGCCGGCGCCGCGGGCAGCACCAGGACCAGGCACAGCACGAGGACCAGGCACAGCACGAGGTGCAGGACCTGGGCCTGGTACACGGCAGGCGCCCGCACCAGCACCAGGGCCACGGATGGGATAAGGGCGAGGGGCAGGGCCGGAGTCAGGAGCGGCGCCGGGCGCATGGACCCGCGATCGAGGGTGAGGTGCGCTGATGCTGGCCCGCAACGCGGAATCGCTGTACTGGATCGGCCGCTACGTCGAGCGCGCCGACGACACCGCCCGCATCCTCGACGTGGCGGTGCACCAACTGCTCGAGGACGCCACCGTCGACCCCGACCGCACCTCGCGGGTGCTGCTGCGGGTCCTCGGCATCGAACCGCCCGAGGGCGAACTCGACGTGTGGTCGGTGACCGACCTGGTCGCCTTCAGCCACGAGCACGGCGGTTCGATCATCGATTCGGTCTCCAATGCCCGCGAGAACGCCCGCGGCGCGCGCGAGGTGACCTCGAGCGAGATGTGGGAGTGCTTGAACGCCACCTACATCGGCCTCGCGGCGACCGAGAAGGCCGCGCGCAGTGTCGGCCCGCACGAGTTCTTCCACTACATCAAGGACCGGGCCGCCATGTTCGCCGGCCTGTCGGATTCCACGCTGAGCCGCGACGACGGTTACCGCTTCCTGCTGCTCGGCCGCTCCATCGAACGCGTGGACATGACCGTGCGCCTGCTGCTCTCGCGCGCCGGTGACCGGACGTCGTCACCGGCCTGGGTGACGGTGCTGCGTTCGGCGGGCGCGCACGACACCTATCTGCGCACCCACCGCGGCGCGCTGGACGCGCACCGGGTCGCCGAGTTCATCTTGCTGGACCGGCTGTTCCCGCGTTCGGTCTTCCATTCGGTGCGGGTCGCGGAGAACTGTCTCGCGGAGTTGGATCAGCGTCCGAGCAGCCGGGTCGGCGCGCGGCACGAGGCCCAGCGGTTGCTCGGCCGTGCGCGCAGCGAGTTGGAGTTTTTGCCGCCGGGCGTGCTGCTCGAAGACCTCCAGAATCGCCTGTTGTCGTTGCAGCGCACCTGCCGCGAGGTCAGCGAGGCGATCGCGTTGCAGTACTTCCACGCGGCCCCCTGGGTGGCGTGGACCGACCTGCGCAGCAGTCAGGACAGCCGAGTGCAGGTGGAGGGCGAGCTATGAGTTGGCGGATCAGGGTGGTGCACACCACCGGCTACGTGTACGACGCGCCGGTGACCCGCTCGTTCAACGAGGCGCGGCTCACTCCGCGCGCGGACAGCAGGCAGAACGTGATCCTGAACCGGGTCGAGACGGTGCCCGCGACCCGTTCCTACCGCTACACCGACTACTGGGGCACCGCGGTGACGGCCTTCGACCTGCACGCCCCGCATACCGAACTCGAGGTGACGGGCGCGTCGGTGGTGGAGACCGAACCGTTCGCCGGACCCGCCGAGGAACTGTCCTGGGAGCAATTGCGCAACGAGCGGTTGGCGGATCGCTTCGACGAGATGCTCGCGCCCACCGAGTATGTGCCGCGTGACCGCAAACTCGCCTCGGTCGCCAAGCAGCTGTCGAAGGGGGTGCCGCCCGCGAAGGCGGTGGTGCGGGTGGCCGAGTGGGTGCATCAGGAGATGGAATACATCACCGGCACGACCTCGGTGCACACCTCGGCGGTGCAGGCGTTCGCCGACCGGCAGGGCGTGTGCCAGGACTACGCGCATCTGACGCTGGTGCTGCTGCGCGGCATGGGCATTCCGAGCCGCTACGTGTCGGGCTATCTGCATCCGCATCCCGGCGCGGAGATCGGCGCGACGGTGGCGGGGCAGTCGCACGCCTGGATCGAGGCGTGGACCGGCGCGTGGTGGGGGTACGACCCGACCAACAACATCGCCATCAACGAACAGCACGTGTCGGTCGGCGTCGGGCGCGACTACGCCGATGTGCCGCCGTTGAAGGGGATCTTCTCCGGCGGCGGATCGACGGATCTGGAGGTCGTAGTGGAAATCACACGACTGGCATAGTGCGTGTTTTGCCGCGAGGTTGCCATATGAACTCGTAGCCTTCTGAGCAGTACCCAGAAATTTCGCAACGGCCCCGCCGGGGGTCCGATCTCGAAGGGACTGCGCCTATGTCGCCCACGGCTCAGGAAGTTGTCGAGGAGGTCGCCGAGGCAGGACCGGTGCCCGACGCCAAGAAGTGGGGAGCCGAAGCGCTCGGCACGTTCGTGCTGGTGATGGGTGGTGTCGGCACTGCGGTTCTGGCCGGTGAGCGGGTCGGTGCGCTCGGTGTCGCGCTCGCCTTCGGCCTCACCCTCATGTTCCTGGTGTATTCGATCGGCCCGATTTCTGGCTGTCACGTGAATCCGGCGGTGACGCTCGGGCAGTTGTTGCTCGGGCGTATCTCGGCCGTGGTGGCGACCGGTTACGTGATCGCCCAGATGATCGGCGCATTCCTCGCGGGCCTCGTGCTCTTCGCGGTCGCCAAGAATTTGCCCTCCTATGACCGCAAGCTCGACGGACTCGGCGCCAACGGGTGGGGCGCGCACAGTCCGTCGGCGCAGAAGGGGCCGCTCGGCGAGGTGGTCGTGCAGAACGGCTACGGCATGGCCGCGATGATCATCGTCGAGGTGATGCTGACCGCGCTGCTGGTGTTCGTCGTGCTCGCCTCGACCGACCAGATCTCCGACGTGCCGCTGGCCGGGCTGAGCATCGGTGTGACGCTGGCCGTCATCCACCTGATCTCGATCCCGGTGGACAACACCTCGGTCAATCCGGCGCGCAGTCTCGGCGTGGCCTTCTATCAGCAGGGCGCGGGCGGACAGGTATGGGCGTTCGTGGTGTTCCCGCTGATCGGCGGCGCGCTCGGCGCGCTGGTCTACGGCGCCCTCTTCGGACGCACGCGCGACATGCTCACCTGAGGGCGGTCAGCTCCACTGGTATTCGGCGACGAGCCGGTGCGCGACCAGATCGAAGGTCTTGCGCGCCACGATCGCGCCCTCGCGCCGGATACCGTCCTCGGGGACGTCGAGCACCCGATCCAGCCGGACCCAGCTCGGCCTGCCCTCGTGGTCCCAGCTGCCGCTGCCGATCCCGATCCAGTCGGGGTCGTCGGCGCGGCGCGGATTCGAGGACAGCATGAGGCCGAGCAGGGTGCGCTTGTCGCGGCCGACGACCAGGACCGGTCGGTCCTTGCCGTTGTTCGGGTCCTCCTCGTAGGGCACCCAGGTCCACACGATCTCACCGGGATCGGCGCGTCCGTCCAGCTGCGGGCAGTACACGAGTTGGCGCGCGCGTTCGCGAGTCGGCACCGGCTTCGACGCGGTCGGCCGCACCGAAGCTCCGGGAGCACTCGAGCCGCGCCGTCCGCTCAGGCCGCCGACCAGCTTCTCGACGAATTTCGGCCCCTGCTGCCGTACGGCCTTCGGCCCCTGCTCTTTGGCGATGATGCCGAGTTGTTTGCCTATGGAGTTCCAGGTTCGGGCCATCATCGAAGGATAACGGCGCAGTCACGAGTTCACACGCGCGACGCGATCCGGCAGGTCGCGACGCGTATCCGGGTGACCTCCGCACCGTTGCGCCGCGGTGTTCTCAGCGGGTCGCGCCACATGCTCGCGTACCGGACGCCGGGTTACGTGGCCGTGATTTCGGCAGGTCGCGCTACGGGTCCGCGTGGCGGCCGCCAGGGTTCGCGGCGGTGATTTCGCGGGCTCGCTGCGGTGACCTCGCGACCTCGCGACAGCGGCGGGCGGGCCGACGGAGGCACCGAGGGGCGTCCTTGCCCGGCGCGCATGGGACGATGGACGGCAGTTTGCCGATACCCATGAGGAGTGGAGTGCCCGCCAGCTTCGCCGACACGACGTTCACCGATCCCTCCCGGATCCGGAACTTCTGCATCATCGCGCATATCGATCACGGCAAGTCGACGCTGGCCGACCGGATGTTGCAGCTCACCGGTGTGGTCGAGGAACGGGCGATGCGCGCCCAGTACCTGGACCGGATGGACATCGAACGCGAGCGCGGCATCACGATCAAGGCGCAGAACGTCCGGCTGCCGTGGCAGGTGGACGGCGTCGACTACGTCATGCACCTCATCGACACGCCCGGTCACGTCGACTTCACCTACGAGGTGTCGCGCGCGCTCGAGGCGTGCGAGGGCGCGGTGCTGCTGGTCGACGCCGCGCAGGGCATCGAGGCGCAGACCCTGGCCAATCTGTATCTGGCCATGGAGAAGGACCTCACGATCATCCCGGTGCTGAACAAGATCGACCTGCCCGCCGCCGATCCCGACCGGTACGCGGCGGAGTTGGCGCGCCTGGTCGGCTGCGAGCCCGACGAGGTGCTGCGGGTCTCGGGCAAGACCGGTGTCGGCGTGCCGGAACTGCTGGACAAGGTGATCTCGACGGTGCCGCAGCCGGTGGGCGATGCCGACGCGCCCGCGCGCGCCATGATCTTCGACTCGGTCTACGACACCTATCGCGGCGTGGTGACCTACGTGCGCGTGGTGGACGGCAAACTCACCCCGCGCGAGAAGATCAAGATGATGTCCACCGGCGCGACCCACGAGCTGCTCGAGATCGGCATCGTCTCGCCCGAGCCGAAGCCGACGCGGGGTCTCGGCGTCGGCGAGGTCGGCTATCTGATCACCGGTGTGAAGGATGTGCGCCAGTCCAAGGTCGGCGACACCGTGACGGCGGCGCGCGGCGGCGCGACCGAACCGCTGACCGGTTATCGCGAACCTCGCCCGATGGTCTATTCGGGTCTGTACCCGGTGGACGGCTCCGACTACCCGGACCTGCGGGACGCGCTGGAGAAGTTGCAGCTCAACGACGCCGCGCTCACCTACACGCCGGAGACCTCGGTGGCGCTCGGCTTCGGGTTCCGGTGCGGCTTCCTCGGTCTGCTGCACATGGAGATCACCCGCGAACGGCTGCAACGCGAGTTCGACCTCGACCTGATCTCGACCGCGCCCAACGTGGTCTACCGGGTGGAGATGGAGGACGGCGCCGAACACGTCGTCACGAATCCGTCGTACTGGCCGGAAGGCAAGACCCGCAGCGTCTTCGAGCCGATCGTGAAGTGCACGATCATCTCCCCGAGCGAGTTCATCGGCTCGATCATGGAGTTGTGCCAGTCGCGGCGCGGTGATCTCGGCGGCATGGACTACCTGTCCGAGACCCGCGTCGAACTGCGCTACACGATGCCGATGGCGGAGATCATCTTCGACTTCTTCGATTCGCTGAAGTCGCGCACCCGCGGCTACGCCTCGCTCGACTACGAGGAGGCGGGCGAGCAGGAGTCGCAGCTGGTGAAGGTGGACATCCTGTTGCAGGGCGAGGCGGTCGACGCGTTCAGCGCGATCGTGCACCGCGACGCGGCGCAGGCATACGGCCACAAGATGACCACCAAACTGCGCGAGCTGATTCCGCGTCAGCAGTTCGAGGTGCCGATCCAGGCCGCGATCGGTTCGAAGATCATCGCCCGCGAGAACATCCGCGCCATCCGCAAGGACGTGCTCGCCAAGTGCTACGGCGGTGACATCAGCCGTAAGCGCAAACTGCTCGAGAAGCAGAAGGAGGGCAAGAAGCGCATGAAGACGATCGGGCGGGTGGACGTGCCGCAGGAAGCTTTCGTCGCCGCGCTGTCCTCCGACGCCGCCGCCGACAAGCCGAAGGACAAGAAGTAGCGCGGGCACTTCGGGTGATCTTGTAATGCTGTCCGGTGGCGGTCAGCATGTTCTCGGATAATGGTCAGCGTTTTCTCAGACTTACCGGCGATGATGTGCGGTGGCTCGCGACGCTACGTCCCGTCCACCGAATATTTCCAGGTGAGGACATACGGGCGACGGGACGAACGCAGCGGGTTGCCCGAAAAGTCAGGGCTTTCGTTCGACTGTCGGAAATGGCAAGGTTGCCCGAGAATGTGACAGTTGGGTTCGCCGGAAATATCGTTGGGTGATCTTCACTCGGTCGTCCCGGCGCGGTGAGGATGCTGGAATCCGAGATGTGGAGTTTGGATGTCGAGTGAGTTGCCCTTCGACGGCCGTGACCTGCCCTTCGAGGGGGACGACGCCGACGCGCCCGACCAGTCGGGAGACACCGCCTTCCGTGTCGCGAACGGGGTCGCCCGGGTCGCGCGCGCGGGCGCCTATGTGACCGGCGGTGCGCTGGTCGCCTCCAACGGCGGCGGCGTTCCATCCCACCCCGGTGATCAGCGCCTCGACAGCTGGCACACCGGATGGTCGGGCAACAACGATCCGGAACCCGATCTACCGAGCCCGGTGGTGACCTTCCCCGATCCCGAACCGTATTCGGTCCCGATCGCACCGTCACGCACCACACTGGCCGCCCACGAGGGGCCCGCGCACGGCGCAGCGCCGCTGACCGTCGCCGCCGAGGCGCCGCGTGAACTGTCGCTCGGCGGCGAATCCGCCGACACCGCCGCCGCGTACGGCACCGACTTCTTCCCCGGCGCGCCCAGCTTCCTCGGCGTCGCGCCCGATTCGGGCGCCCAGGGCTGGTCCGCCGCGGCCCCGGAAGCGGAACTGCCGCAATGGTGGTCCGACGCCGCACCCACCCCGCCGCCCGCGCCCGGGCTCGGCTTCGGCCTGCCGGAGGCGGGCAATTTCTTGACCGACCCGAATTCACCGCTGTTCGGGCTGCCGAAGCATCCCGCCGTGGTGGACAAGTCGCGGGTCGGCGAACTCACCGACACCCAGGACGAGGACGCGTCCCCGAGCGCGCAACTCGGTTACGGCCATTCGACTTTCGCGCCGTGGGCGCAGCCCCAGCCGATGGACGGCGCCCATGCCGCCGACCTGTTCGACGGATTCGACGATTTCGGCGTCTACGTCGGCGTCGACGCCTTCGCCTCGCTCTACACCGAACTCGAGGTCGATTTCGGCGTCGGTCCCAACGGCGCGTACCTCACCACCGAGATGAAGATCGAGGCGTCGGCCGGTCTGACCATCAAGACCGCCGCGGGCTCGAATATCGGTGACCAGCTGGACAATCTGTCCGACTGGCTGGATTCGAAGTCGACGACCACCGGCGGGGGGAAAGCAGGCGATCAGCACGGAATCGGTTCCGGCGCATTCGGATCGGGTTCATCGACGGGTGGCGTGCCCGGCGCCGCGGGTCCGCTCGGCTCGGCGGCGGCCGCTCCCGCCGCGGCCTCGCCCTTCGCCGCGCCGCCCGCGCCCGCACCGGTCGCGATGTCCCAGGCTCCGGTGGCGCCCGCTGTCGCTCCCGCGCTGGCCGTGCCCGCGGCGGCGGCCGCGCCCGTGGTCGCCGCGACGCCGCTGCAGACCACCATCCAGCCGGAGGCCGCTTCCTCGCCGATCGCGAACGTGCTCGCGCCGCCGTCGGGTCCATCGCCGCTGACCGCGCCCGCCGCCGCGGTGCCGGTGCTGTACGAACAGCAGCACCCGCCGGTCAAGCCCGTGCCGCACGTTCCGGTCAAGCCGGACCCGATCGACAAGACCGTTGATCTGCCGCGCACCCCCGCGACTCCGGTCACCAAGGCGCCGACCACTTTCGATCCCGGTTCCGCCGCGCCGCCGACCCGCCACGTCGTTCCCGATTCGGACACGGTGAGCACTCCGGGTTCGGCGCCGACGAAGATTCCCGGCATCGACGGCAAGACGCCGACCGATACCGACATCACCGTGACGAAGGCGCCCGTCACCACCCGCCCGACCCAGCCGAGCACGCCGGACGACCACGACGTGACCACCCCGCGCACCGGTGTCGACGTGCCGAGCACGCGGGAAGTTCCGACCACGCACAACCTGCCGACCACCCGCCCGCCCGTCGACGCGCCGAGCGTCGAGGTGCCGACGGTGTCGGTGCCGTCGCAGCCGACGCACACCGTGCCGAATCACGTCCCCTCGCAGCCGAACACGGTGGACGTGCCGAGCGTCGAAGTGCCCGCGCCGACCTATTCGGTGCCGAATCCGGCTCCGGTCACCCCGATCAAGCCGCCCGCGGGCACCAAACCGATCAGTGAGCAGTGGGATTCATCACACGGGTACCACAACCACCCGATCGCTGTTCCGGTCACACTCGACACCGACCACCTGGCCACGGCCTCGGCCGCGGGCCTGTCCGCCGACCTGCTGCCGCACGGGGGGCTGTACGACGTCCACACCGCGCACGGCACACTGGATCACACGCTGATCTGACCGGGCGGCGACGCGAGGAGGACGCGCCGTTGCGGCGGTCGCCCCACGGGAAAGTGAACGAGAGTTAGGAGCAGGCTTGTCTGCCGCAGCCGGGGTGGAGTCCGTGACGGTCAAACATCCGGACGCGATGGCCCCGCTCATCGGAATCCTGGACGAACTGCGGGAGATGACCGGAGCGGCAGGACGTGACGATCTGACCGGCCGCCTCACCATGGTCAAGGCCAGGGTCGGCGACCCGCGAGTGCGCCTCGTCGTGATCGGCGAGCCGAAGAACGGGATGAGCACGCTCGTCAACGGGCTGGTCGGCGCGCAGGTCAGCGCTACCGACAGTCCAGTGAGCGTGCCCGTGATCGTGGAATACGGCCCGCGCTCGACGGCGACGCTGGTCAAGGCCGTCGGCGGCGGGCGCACCGAGCGCCAGCCCGTCGACCCGCTCGATCCCGGTCCCGCGCTGCGCGCCGAAGGCGTGATCCGGGTGGAGTTCACCGAGCCGAGTCCGCTGCTCGCCGACGGCATCGTGGTGATGGACGCGCCCGGCGCGGCCGCCGACGAACACGTCAAATGGTCGATGATCGCGGCCGCCGACGCGGTGCTCTACGTCGTGGACGCGCACGCGGAACTCACCCGCGACCAGATCGCCCATCTGGAACGGGTGCGCAATCTGTGCCCGACGGTCATCTGTGTGCTGAACAAGATCGACCTGTTCCCGCACTGGGCCCATGTGCAGCAGCGCGATCGGGAACTGCTCGACGCCGCGGGACTCGGCTTCGCCGTCGCTCCCGTCTCCGCGCTGCTGCACCGCCGCGCGGCGGGCAATCAGGTGGCGGGCGGCTACCAGCGCGATATCGAATCGGGCATGCCGCAGTTGATGGATCACCTGCGCGACTACGTGGTCGCCCGCGCGGACTCGGTGGCGATCGAGGCCGCTGTCCGCGATATCCGGCTGGTCAGCGACCATCTGGCGGTGACGCTGCACGGCGAGGCCGAGGCGTTGCGCGATCCGCGGCGCAAGGCGCAGATCACCCAGCAGTTCGCCGCGGCGCGCGATCAGGCCGAGCAACTGCGCCAGCGCACCGCGAACTGGCAGGTGACCCTCGTCGACGGCAGCACCGAACTCATGGCCGATATCGAGCACGATCTGCGGCACCGGCTGCGCAGCCTGGTCCGCGACGCCGAGGCCGAGATCACCCAGACCGACCCGGCGCGCGGCTGGAAGGAGTTCGGCGCCGACCTCGACGCCCGCATCTGCGAGGCGGTGGAAGAGAATTTCGTGATGGCGCACTACCGCTCGGTCGAGCTGTGCGATCAGGTCGCCTCGAAGTTCCCCGCCGACAACCGCACGCCGCCGCTGCCGGACCTGCGCCTGGAGAATCCGGGCGACGTGCTGGAGCCGGTGGCCCCGCTGGAGCCGCTCGACAGCGCCAAAGCCGGTGTGACCCAGCAGTTCCTGTCCGCGCTGCGCGGCTCCTACGGCGGCATCCTCATGGTCGGCCTCGCCACCAGCCTGCTCGGAATGTCGCTGGTGAACTGGTATTCGGCGGGCGCGGGCGTGCTGCTCGGCGTGAACGCGCTGTGGGACGACCGCAAGAACCGCAAGGTCCGGCGCCGTGCCGAGGCCAAGGTAGCGGTGGCGCGGTTGATGGACGATGTGATCTTCCAGGTCAGCAAGGAGTCGAGGAATCGGCTGCGCGCCGTGCAGCGAGCGCTGCGCGACCATTTCACCGAGATCGCGACCGAGTCCATGCGCACCGCCGAGGACGCGCTGCGCGCCGCGGAGGAGGCGTTCGGCAAGTACGGCGACCGCCGCGTGGAACGCATCGCCGAACTCGACGGCCGCCTCGGCACGCTGCGTGGGGTCCGCGATCGCGCCGACCAGCTGATCGGCGTGTGAGCCCTGTGTTCAGCTCGACCGGCGTGTGAGCGTGGTGGTCAGCGCGGATGGGTGGCCGGGGTGTGCGCGGGCTGGAACTCGCCCGCCGACCGGGAGTCCTCGGCCCTGATCACGTGGGTGACGGCGTTGATGAGCGCGAGATGGGTGAACGCCTGCGGGAAATTGCCGAGGTGGCTTCCGCTGCGTGAATCGATCTCCTCGGCGTAGAGGCGCAGCGGGCTGGCGTAGCCGAGCAGGCGTTCGCACAGGTTCCTGGCCCGGCGCACCTCGCCGATCTCGACCAGCGCCGACACCAGCCAGAACGAGCAGATGGTGAAGGTGCCCTCGGCGCCGGTCAGGCCGTCGTCGGTGGTCTCGGTGCGGTATCGAAGGACCAAGCCGTGTTCGGTGAGCCGGTCGGCGATGGACAGCACGGTGGCCCGCACCCGGTGGTCGTCGGAGGGCAGGAAACGCACCAGCGGCACCAGCAGCAGGGAGGCGTCGAGGGTGGCGCCGCCGTAGGTCTGGGTGAACACGCCGCTCGAGTCGACGCCGTTGGCGAGGATGTCGTCCTTGATCTCGTCGGCGACGGTGTACCACTCGGTGGCCCGCTCGAATTGTCCGTGCATCTCCGCGAGTTTCGCGCCGCGGTCCAACGCCACCCAGCACATCACCTTCGACGAGGTGAAATGCTGCGGTTCGCCGCGTACTTCCCAGATGCCGCGGTCCGGATTGCGCCAGTTGGCGATGGCGGCGTGCACCTGGCGTTCCAGCAGCGGCCACAGCGTCTCCGGGACCTGACCGCGCGATTTCACGTGCAGGTACACCGCGTCGAGCATGGTGCCCCAGATGTCGTGCTGGTTCTGGTTGTAGGCGCCGTTGCCGATGCGCACCGGCCGCGCGCCGTCGTAGCCGCGCAGGTGCGACAGTTCCAGTTCGGTGAGGTCGCGTTCCCCGCCGATGCCGTAGAGCACCTGCAACGGCACCGCTTCGCCGTCGTCGTCGGTGGTGACGTCGTTGAGGAAGGCGAAGAAGTCGTCGGCCTCGCGGTCGAGGCCGAGGGTGTACAGGCCCCACAGCGCGAAGCTGGAATCGCGAACCCAGGTATAGCGGTAATCCCAGTTCCGTTGTCCGCCGGGGGTTTCCGGCAGCGACGTGGTGGCCGCCGCCATGAGCGCGCCGGTGGGTTTGTAGGTGAGTCCCTTGAGGGTGAGCGCGCTGCGCTGCAGGTAGTTGCGCCACGGGTGGTCCGGGAAGTTGCCGAGGGTGATCCACTGCCGCCAACATTCGGTGGTGGCCCACATCTTCTGCGCGGCGTCGGCGAAGGTTTTCGGCGCGGGCAACTCCGACCAGGTCAGAGCCACGTACACCTCGTCGCCCTCCTGCATGCGGGTGCGCGCGCGGGCCTCGCGGCCTTCGAGACCGAGCCGCAGGTCGGTGGTGAGCACCAGGGTCGGGCCCGCGGCCGGGTCGTTGCGCCGCACCGCGGTGGCCTCCTCGTAGACCTTGCCGGTGTACTCCCAGCGGGTCGGCGCGCGATGGTAGTCGAAGGCGGGTTCGCAGCTCATCTCGAGTTCGACGGTGCCGTTGACGCATTTCACGGTGCGCAGCAGCATGTGCTCGGCGTCCCAGTCCATCGGCGTTCGCCGGTGCGTGCGGCTGCGCTGGTCGTTGTTGTGCCACGGGCCGAGGACCAGCGCGTCGCGCACGATCAGCCAGCCGGTCGGGGTCTGCCATGTGGTCTCGAGGATCATCCCGCCGGGCAGGTAGCGGCGCGCGGCGGGCACATTGGTGCCGTAGGGGCCGATGCGGAAATGGCCAGCGCTGCGGTCGAGCATCGAACCGAAGACGCTGGGGGAGTCGGGACGGGGCAGACACATCCACTCCACCGCGCCGTTGCTCGCCACCAGGCAGCTGGTCTCGCAGTCGGACAGGAACGCGTAGTCATCGATGCGGGGGAACGCGCCGTGCGTGGCGCCGGTGAGCGCGGTGGGCACCGGGAGGTCGTCGGGCTCATCGATCGTGAGGTCATCGGTTGCGGACGCCATAGCTCAATAGTGAGGTTGCCGGTGCCTTGCCGTCCACCGCAGGCGGTGCGTCCGATACGGCGGGTCGCCGGATGCCGCGATCGACGGTCGCCATGGGTGGCCGGATGCGGCAGATCGCTGGTCGCGGCGGGTCCGGATGCGGCGGATTTCGGGGTGTGGCGGGTGGCCGGGTGCGGCGGATCTCGAGGTGTGGCGGATCGCTGGGCGGCAGGATCGCTGAGCGCGGCGGGTGGCCGGATGCGGCAGATTGCTGGTCGCGGCGGGGGCTGGGTGTGGCGGATTTCGGGGTGTGGCGGGTGGCCGGGTGCGGCGGATCTCGAGGTGTGGCGGATCGCTGGGCGGCAGGATCGCTGAGCGCGGCGGGTGGCCGGATGTGGCAGATTGCTGGTCGTGGCGGGGGCTGGGTGTGGCGGATTTCGGGGTGTGGCGGGTGGCTGGGTGCGGCAGGGTGGCTGAGCGCGGCGGGTGGCCGGGTGCGGCGGATCGCTGGGTGCGACAGATCGTCGGCTGCGGCGGGTGGTTGGGCGCTGCGGGGTGGTCGGGCGCGGCAGAACACAGACTAGGCTGGGGTTGTGCATCGCATTGCGGGTTGGTGGGACGGCTTCGAGCTGTGGGTGGCGGGTTTGCCGTTCATCCCGCAGTTCTTCGTGGTGCTGGTCGGCATGGTGCCGCTCAGTTTCGCGATCGCGGTCGCCTTGGACCGGACGCTGCGCGAGGTCATGCGGCTGCTCGGGCGGGATCGGGCACAGGCCGCGGCGCCCGCGTCGGCGGCCGGGGCTATGACGGTCGGCGCTATGACGGTCGGGGCGACGGCGGTCGAGACGCCGCCCTTGGCCGATGCCGCCGCTGTGGTCGCCGGTCCGGCGGTCGACCCGCGTCAGCCTGTGCGCAGTGGTGCGCGCTGATGCCACGATCGCGCGTTCAGCTCGCCCTGCTCGCCCTGCTGCTCCTCGTCGTGGTGGCCTGGCTGCTCACTCGCTAGTTCCGGTACGCCAGTCGTTGAGGCGCTTGCCGATCTTGGTGACGGTGTCGCCGACCTCGTGACCCACAGCGGTCACCGCGGAACCCACGTCGCGGCCGAGGTCGCGGACGGTGCGGATCAGCGGGTCCTCGGAGGCGTCGAAATTCTGTTTGTAGGTGCGCGCCGCCGCACGCACCTCGTCGGCGATCCGCGCGTTGCGATCCTGGTCGCGGCGCGGGTAGTCGCCGCCGAGCACGCGCTCGTACTCCCCGGACTGGATCCAGCGCCGCAACTCCGCCGCGCGCAGCACCGAGAACGGATGTGACTGCAATTCCAGGTTCAGCAGTTTGAGCACGCCGTCGCGCAGGTCGCCGGAGCGCTCGTAGTCGTCGGCCTGGGCCAGGAACGCTCCGTGGTTCATCTCGTGTACCCACGCGCCGCCCGCGGTCTTCATGTGCACTCGCACCGAGGCGTCGACGTCCTGGCCGCACAGCAGACCCGCCCGGTCACCGGACAGTTCGGATTTGCGGCTCCATTCCATGAGCGCGGCCACGATCGCGCGCAACGCCCATCCGCCGACCGGCATCCAGCCGACGGAGGCGGAGATGCGCAGCAGGTGCATGAGCATGGTCCGGTAGACCGCGTGTCCGGACAGCGCGTGCCCGAGCTCGTGCCCGATCACGAACCGCAGTTCCTCGGTGTCCATCAGTTCGATGAGTCCGGTGGTGAGCACGATGAACGGGGTGTCCATGCCGATGGTGAGCGCGTTCACGGTCGGGCTCTGGATGACGTACATCTCCGGTGTGGTACGAGCGTCCAGGATCTCGACGCAGTCCTGCCGCAGGTGGTGCAGGGTGCGGAACTGGCGTTCGTCCACCCGCACGGCCGTCGCCAGGTACAGCAGCCGGTGCTGGCGTTCCTGTAGCAGACTGGACAGGGTCCGCAGCACCGTGTCGAATCCGGTCAGCGACCGCAGCGCGACCAACGCGGTGCGATCGGCCGGATGTTCCCAGGCGCGCGTGCTGATACCGGGGAGCCGGGTGCGGAGCCGGTCCGGGCTGGTGGTCATGGTGCGATGTCCCCCTCGGTGCGACGAGAATCCTTGTGCCGCGCCCCAGTCTGCCCGTCGCGGCGCGAGACCTCCACCGGCGCACACGGTGTGGGCCGATTCGGATAAGGGTGTTTCATCGGCGCGCGAACGCGGTATGCCGGAAAGGTGAGGGGTACATGGTTTTCCGTCGCGCTCGCCGCGCTGTTCGTGCTCGCGGGCATCATCGCGCCCGGTCCGGCGGCCGCGCGGACGGAGGGTCCCGAGGTGGTGGGTGAAGCGCCGCTCGGCGGATCGGCCTATCTGATCGACGTCTACTCGCCGTCGATGGACCGGGTGGTGCGCAACCGGGTGCTGAAGGCCGCGGGCGCACCCGCGCCGACGTTGTACCTGCTCACCGGCATCGGCGGCGGCGAGGACGGCATCTCGTGGTGGGACGACACCGATGTCGCCGCGTTCTTCGCCGACAAGCACGTGAACGTGGTGATGCCCATCGGCGGCGCGTACAGCATGTACACCGACTGGGTCGCCGACGACCCGGTCGTCGGCCGCCACCGCTGGCAGACCTACCTGACCTCGGAACTACCCACCGCGCTCGACCCGGAGCTCGGCGCCACGGGCCGCAACGCGATCGCGGGCGTGTCGATGAGCGCCGGATCCGCGATCGACCTGGCCATCCAGGCTCCCGATCGCTACCGAGGTGTCGCCGCCTTCAGCGGGTGTCCGTGGTCCACCGATCCTCTCGGCGTCGCGCTGGTCTCCGCTCAGTTGGTGCGTGGCAGAGCCGACCCCATGAACATGTGGGGTGTGCCCGGCGGGGAGGTGTGGCGCTCGCACGACGCGTTCGCCCGCGCGGGCGCGCTGGCGGGCAAGACCGTGTACCTGTCGTCGGCCTCGGGTCGTCCCGGTGCGATCGACCAGGGTGGCGTGCCGTTCCCGCCGGTCGAGGCCATCGCCGACTCCTGCACCGGCGCGTTCGCGGGTCGACTGGCCGAACTCGGGGTGCCCGCTGTCCACGTCGACCGTCCGCAGGGCGCGCACACCTGGGGACAGTTCGAGACCGACCTGCACGACTCCTGGCTCTATCTGGCGGGCGCGCTCGGCGCCTGACCGCTCCCGCCCGCCCGTTCGGACCGCCCGACCTGTGCGCGCAGGAACGGCAGCAGCAGGTCGGCCACGGCGCGCGGATCGTCGGCGAAACACCAGTGGCCGAGTCCGGGCAGCACCTCGATCCGGCTGTCGGGCCAGATCATCGACTGGAGTTCGGCGTGCCGGGCGGGCAGCCACGGATCGTCGCCGCCCCACAGCACGAGTGTGGGGATCGTGGTCGGCAGGGTCGCCAGCGATTCGGTGAGCATCGCCTCGGGGTCGCGGGCGGCGCGGTAGAGGGACAGGACGGTCGCGCGGGTGTGCGCGTCGTACTTGTCGTACATGCGGTCGATGAAATCCACCGGCAGACGCGGATTCGCGCGGCGCAGCAGTATGCGCATGCCCCGGCGGTTGCTGATCCGCTGGGTGAGCTCGCCGAGTAGCGGCGTCTGCCAGACACGGGCGTACATGTGCCAGCGGTAGTCCTGCATCGCGCCCGCGTTGATCAGGGTGAGCGAGGCGAGTCGCTCGGGTCGGGCGGCGGCCCACGCCAGCCCCCACGGCACGCCGAAATCGTGGCCGACCAGGTGCACGCGGGCGAGTCCGAGTTCGTCCATCGCGTGGATCAGGAAGTCGCGGTAGTCGCCCTCGACGCGGTGGTCGAAGCCCGCGAAGGTGCGGGCGTCGCCGAATCCCGGCATGTCGAAGGCGACCGCGCGGGCGAATTCGCCGGTCGGGCCGAGGAAGTCGGACCAGTCTCCGGCATTGCCGGGCGAACCGTGCAGGAACACCACGGCTTCGGTGGCGGCGGGATCGCCCGCTTGCAGCAATGTGCCCGTGACTCCGTGCGCGCGCAGTCGCGTCGAGGTGACCCCCGCACTCGGTGTTGTCTCTGCCATCGGTGGCGCCTCCGGAATCCCGCCGAGCACGGCGTCTTTCGTCCACGACGCCGCGACGCACTCCGGTCCCCCCCTCCGGACCGGAGGGCGGCGTCCTCACCGGGAGCGTATCGGCGCGGACCGGTGCGCGACATCGTGCCGCGAGTGGTTCGCGACTCCTACCGGAGGCGGATTCGGACTACGCCCACGGGTGGGCGGGAGGCGGGGAGAGGGGCGTCGGTGCGGTCGGTTGTGGCAACCGACCGCACCCGCAGAACCAGACGAAACGGTATGAAACGCCCCTTGTGGTCGGAAGTGGCAATCTTTCAGCGAATGTCTGGGCAAACTTTCCGCGCGACTTCGTCACGAGCGGAGGAACGCGAGCAGATCCTTGTTGAATCGTTCCTTGTCGCCGGGAACGAGCGCGATGCCGTGCGATCCGCCCTCGTAGACGGTGAGGGTGGCGTCGGGGATGAGCGCGGCGGATTTGCGCGCGGTCGCGTCGATCGGCACGATCTGATCGTCGTCGCCGTGCACCACCAGCGTGGGGATGTCGAACTTCTTCAGGTCGTCGGTGAAATCGGTGTAGGCGAACGCGTCCACGCAGCGTATGCCCGCTTCGACGGATTCGTGCATGGCCATGAACCAGAACGCGTCGCGATTGCCTTGCGTCGCCTTGGTTCCCGGCCGGTTCGCGCTGAAGAAGCCTTCCGAGGTGTCGCGCCAGAACTGTGAGCGCTCGCTGAGTATGCCCGCCTTGATATCGGAGAACACCTGCTCGGGAACACCTTCGGGGTTGTCGTCGGTCTTCAGCATGAGTGGCGGAATGGCGGAGAGCAACACCGAGGAACGCACCCGTTCGGTGCCGTGGCGACCGATGTAGCGGGCGAGTTCGCCGCCGCCCATGGAGTGCGCGACCAGGGTCGCGTCGCGCACGTCGAGCGTGCGGAGCAGGTCGTCGAGATCGTCGGCGAAGGTGTCGAAGTCGTAGCCGTCCCACGGCTGCGCCGAGCGGCCGTGGCCGCGCCGGTCGTGGGCGATCCCGCGGAAACCGTTGTCGGCCACGTATTTCAGCTGGTCGTCCCACGCGTCGGCGTTCAGCGGCCAACCGTGGACGAAGACCACGGGGCGTCCGGAACCCCAATCCTTGTAATAGATTTCCACCCCGTCACGCGTCGTACACACAGGCATGGATTCGATCCCTTCCCTTGTGCGCGGCCCGCAGGCCGGAGTGGTCTCCGGCCGTGCCTACGAGGCGCTGACTCAACGATAGGGCTACGGGTCGGCTATTCGTCGGTTGGCGAGATTCGTTACCTTTTGGCTATCTTGGTCATCGGTCCATGTCGACGTGTCCATGATCACCTCTACGGTCTTGACGTGACCGCCGTCATCGCGCAGACTACCGAACCAACCGGACGTTACTGTCCGGTAGGACGTTCGCCGGCGCCACACGTGCCGCGCCGAGGGGGCGGCGGACGTCGGCACGGCCGATCCCTCGTCACGAAAGTCTGGTTATGCCATCAATCACGCGTCGGTCACTGTTGACCGGGGCCGCCGCGGCCGGTGCGCTGCTGGTGAGTGCGCGCACCACCGGCTCCACCAACGGTATCGCGGCTCGCGTCAACAGCGTTCCCCTGACCCGCGAGGACCATCGCGTCGTCGTCATCGGGTCCGGCTTCGGCGGCGGAGTGACCGCCCTGCGGCTCGCACAGGCCGGGGTGCCCGTCCTGGTGCTCGAGCGTGGTCTGCGCTGGACAACGGGACCCAATGCCGACACCTTCCCGCGCGCGTCCGGGCTGGACAAGCGGCTGCTCTGGTACAAGTCCAGCCCGAACCTGTTCGGGCAGCCGCTGCTGTTCGACCGCTACACCGGACTCATCGAAGCCATCCCCGGCGAGAACATGACCACCCTGTGCGCCTCGGGCGTGGGCGGCGGGTCGTTGGTCTACCAGGGCATGTCACTGCAGCCCAACGAGGCGGTGTTCAACACCCATTTCCCGCAGGAACTCGACTGGGCGAAGATGGACCGGGTGCACTACCCGAGGGTGGCGCGGATGCTCGGCCTCGCGACCGCTCCCGACGAGCTGATCGCGGCCCCGCAGTACAAGGCGGCCAGGGTGTTCGCCGATCGGGTCAAGCAGGAGGGGCTGCCGCTGTCGAAGATCCCGATGCCCATCGACTGGAACTACGCGCTCGCCGAGCTGCGCGGTGAGATGAAGGCGTCCTACACCAACGGCGACGGCGCCATGGGCGTGAACAACGGCGGCAAGCACACCGTCGACGTCACCTACATCGCCGCCGCCGAGGCCACCGGACTCGTTCAGGTGAAGACGCTGCACGAGGTCACCGATGTGGAGCGCGCCGCCGACGGGCGCTGGACGGTGAACGTGCAGGTACTCGACAACACCGGCGCGGTACTGGAGAACAAGATCATCACCGCGGGCACGCTGGTGATGGCGGCGGGCACCATGAACACGACCCGCCTGCTCATGCGCGCGGGCGCCAAGGGGCTCATTCCCGACCTGCCCGACGGCCTCGGCCAGGGCTGGGGTTCCAACGCCGACCGCATCTACGTCTGGCACAACCCGGCCGCGGGCTTCGGCACCGAACAGGGCGGTCCGGTCGTCTACGGCAGCAAGGTCTGGGACGGCGACCCGTACGCGGCGCACACCGTCATCCAGGCTTCGCTGCCGCCGCTGCAGGTCGATCCGATGAGCACCATGCTGGTCGGCTACGGCGTGAGCACCGGGCGCGGCAACTTCGCCTACGATGCCGCCGCCGACGACGCCGTCCTGCACTGGCCGCACGAGGGCGACCACGAGATCCAGGAGAAGTTCATCGGACCGACGGTGCAGAAGATCGCCGGACCCGGCACCAACCTGATCGACACCAACGCCCTGTTCCCCTCCACCTGGCATCCGCTGGGCGGCGCGAGCATGGGGACGGTCTGCGACCTCGACGGCCGCGTCCACGGCCAGCGCGGCCTCTACGTCCTCGACGGGGCCCTCATGCCCGGCAACACCGCCGCCTGCAACCCGTCGATGACCATCGCCGCGGTCGCCGAGCGCGCCCTGGACAACCTCGTCGCCAAAGACGTCGGCGCGGTCATCTGACCGGTTCCGGGGTGGCGTCCGCACGCGCCACCCCGGAACCGGCAGTCTGCCCGGCTGTACCCCCGTTCGCCCGTGTCGCGCGGTCCTGTTCCGCGCGACCACCCATTCGGCGACGCGGTGTGACAGTCGGGCTTTTTCCTTCGCATGCCGGAGAATTTCCGGACGACGCGGTCTGTTATCGCCCGCGCGAGTCGCGGGCCGTGGTTCGATCCCGGTCTGCCCCGCCGCGCTTCGGTCGCGGTCACCGAGGTTTCACATCCGGTGGTCGGCGTTTCGCACTCGGAGTGTCGGCTGCGCCCCAGGTCATGGGACGATTCTCGGCTACGGGCGACTATTTTCTTCGAGTCGAGGGCGGTGCGGTTGCTCTGCTAGAGTCGGCCCGTGTCTTCGAGAGCCGTTCCGCAGGTCCGCCATGAATTGGCGTTGATCGCTGTCGGTAACCTCGCGGTCGCCGACATTCTCTGTCGCTGATCTGTCGGGCACGTCTGCGCCCTTCTGCCCCGTAGACTGGCGTGCACCTTTTCCGCAGACCTGTCCTATCTCCCACGGTCCACCGGGCCCAGACGCGCCGACTGCCGTCTTCCACGGTAGGTCTACCCGATATTTCCCTCAGCTCTGTCGTCGGCGATTCCCGTCGACGACGCTCCGCAGGAAAGGTCCACCCCCATGTCTCGCACATCTTGGCTCAGCAGGCGCCGCCGCTACACCGCCGCGGCGCTCACCGCGATCGCGGCGGTAGCCCTCACCGCATGCGGCGGCGGAGCCAGTGACACCGTGGGCGGCGAAGTAGCCGACGGCAGCGGCGGCACCCTGAACCTGTACGCCTACGCCGTGCCCAAGCCCGGTTTCGACAAGGTCGTCCCGGCCTTCAACAAGACCGACGCGGGCAAGAACGTCGTGGTGAACGGCTCCTACGGCGCCTCGGGCGACCAGTCGCGCAAGGTCAAGGACGGCGCCGAGGCCGATATCGTGAACTTCTCGGTCGAGCCCGACATCACCCGCCTCGTCGACGCCGGACTGGTCGACGCGAGCTGGAACGCCGACGCCAACAAGGGCATTCCGTTCGGCTCGGTCGTGGCGATCGTGGTCCGTCCCGGCAACCCCAAGGGCATCAAGGACTGGGACGATCTGCTCAAGCCCGGCGTCGAGGTCGTCACACCGAACCCGTTCAGCTCCGGTTCGGCCAAGTGGAATCTGCTCGCGCCGTACGCGACGAAGTCCGACGGCGGCAAGAACCCGCAGGCCGGTCTCGACTACCTCGGCCAGCTCATCTCGCCCGCGCACATCAAGGTGCAGCCCAAGTCGGGCCGCGAAGCCACCGAGACCTTCCTGCAGGGCACCGGTGACGTGCTGCTGAGCTACGAGAACGAGGCGCTGTTCTCCGAGCGCAACGGCGACAAGATCGAGCACGTGATCCCGCCGCACACCTTCAAGATCGAGAACCCGGTCGCGGTGCTCAAGAACAGCAAGACCCCGGAGAAGGCGGCCGCGTTCCGCGACTTCCTCTACACCCCGGCCGGTCAGAAGGCGTGGGCCGAGGCGGGCTTCCGCCCGGTCGACCCGAAGGTCGCCGCCGATTTCAGCAAGGACTTCCCGACCCCGCAGAAGTTGTGGACCATCGCCGACCTCGGCGGCTGGAAGACGGTCGACAAGGAGCTGTTCGCGCCGAACACCGGCACGGTCGCGGTGATCTACGACAAGGCCACCAAGTAAGCGGCCACCACCAAACTAAGAGAAACGGCCTCTGGCCTGGCAGTTCTCGGCGGCGTCCGCCCTCGTCCCCTTCTTCGGGACGGGGGCGGCGTCACCACCTAACACGGGATAGTGGACGACTGTGAGTGACAGCAGCACCGACGAGGCCGAGCGCACGCCCGGATCCGTCGAACTCGAGAAATCAAGCGGTTCCTCCCCCGACGCGGCGACCTCCGCGCCCGTCGTGACGACTTCGACCAACGGCCGCACCGGATTCCAGGTGCCGTCCTGGCTACGCGTGAGCGGTTCGGTCGGCCCGCTCGGCATCGCCACCGCGGTGCTGTGGCTGAGCATCATCGTGCTGCTCCCACTGGCCGCGCTGACCGTGACCTCCTTCGAGGACGGCTGGTCCGGCTTCTGGGACGCGGTCACCGCACCCGCCGCGCTGGATTCACTGCGCATCACCGTGCTCGTCTCGGTGGTGGTCGCGCTGATCAATGTGGTGATGGGCACACTCGTGGCCTGGGTGCTCGTGCGTGACGAGTTCCCCGGCAAGAGCATCGTCAACGCGCTGATCGACCTGCCGTTCGCGCTGCCGACCATCGTCGCCAGCATCGTGCTGCTCTCGCTCTACGGTCCGCAGAGCCCGGTCGACATCCACCTCAACGCCACCCAGCCGGGTCTTGTGGTCGCGCTGACCTTCGTCACCCTGCCGTTCGTGGTGCGTTCGGTGCAGCCGGTGCTGATCGAGGTGGACCGCGAGGTCGAGCAGGCCGCGATCTCCTTGGGCGCGAACAACTGGACCACGTTCCGCCGCATCATCCTGCCGACCCTGACGCCCGCGATCATCAGCGGCGGCGGCCTCGCCTTCGCGCGTGCCATCGGCGAGTACGGCTCGGTGGTGCTGATCGGCGGCGCGATTCCGCGCAAGACCGAGATGGCCTCCCAATACATTCAGAAGCAGATCGAGATCGATCGCCCCGTGAACGCCGCCGCGGTCTCGGTGGCGCTGCTCGCGATCGCGTTCGTCACACTGCTCGCGCTGCGCCTGCTCGCGGACCGCAGCGCGCGGAAGGAGAAGGCGACCCGATGAAAGTGTCCGCGCTGACGCGCATCTCGCTGCGCACGATCGCGCTCGCCTACCTGTTCGTGCTGTTGGTCCTGCCGCTGATCATCATTCTGTGGCGCACCTTCGAGGACGGCATCGGCGCGTTCATCGATTCCATCAGCACACCCGCCGCCGTCTCCGCGTTCCAGCTCTCCACGCTCATCGTCTTGATCGTGGTCCCGGTGAACGTGGTGTTCGGCATCGTGACCGCGCTGGCGCTGGTGCGCGGGAAGTTCCCCGGCCGCAACCTGCTCCAGGGCGTGGTCGACCTGCCGTTCGCGGTGTCGCCGGTGGTGGTCGGCGTCGCGCTGATCCTGCTGTGGGGTGCGGGCGGCTGGTTCGGCGGACTCGAGAGCCTCGGGTTCAAGGTGATCTTCAGCCTGCCCGGCATGGTGATCGCCACCATCTTCGTGACCCTGCCGTTCGTGGTCCGCGAGGTGGAACCGGTGCTGCACGAGATCGGCGACGACCAGGAACAGGCCTCCGCCACCCTCGGCGCGTCGGGCTGGCAGACCTTCTGGCGGATCACGCTGCCCGCGATCCGCTGGGGCGTGACCTACGGCGTCGTGTTGACCGTCGCCCGTTCGCTCGGCGAATTCGGCGCGGTGATCATGGTGTCCTCGGCGCTGCCCGGCCAGTCGCAGACGCTCACCCTGCTCGTGCACGGGCGCTACATCAACGACCACAACACCTTCGGCGCGTATTCGGCGGCCACCCTGCTGATGGGTATGGCTGTCGTCGTGCTGCTCCTCATGACCGTCCTCGAACGCAAGCGGGCCGCCAAATGATCACCGTGACCAACGCGAAGAAGAACTACGGCTCCTTCGCCGCCCTCGACGACGTCTCCCTGGAGATCCCCTCCGGTGAGCTCACCGCGCTGCTCGGGCCGTCGGGTTCGGGCAAGTCGACGCTGCTGCGCTCCATCGCCGGGCTGGAATCGCTGGATTCCGGCGTGGTGGTGATCGCGGGCCGCGACGTGACGAGGGTGGCGCCGCAGAAGCGCGATATCGGCTTCGTGTTCCAGCACTATGCCGCGTTCAAGCACATGACGGTGCGCGACAATGTCGCCTTCGGACTCAAGATCCGCAAGCGGCCCAAGGCCGAGATCGCCAAGCGGGTCGACGAACTGCTCGGCATCGTCGGACTCGACGGCTTCCAGCACCGCTATCCGGCCCAGCTCTCCGGCGGCCAGCGGCAGCGCATGGCGTTGGCGCGCGCGCTGGCGGTCGACCCGCAGGTGCTGTTGCTGGACGAGCCGTTCGGCGCGCTGGACGCGAAGGTGCGCGCGGATCTGCGGACCTGGCTGCGACGGTTGCACGAGGAAGTCCATGTGACGACCGTGCTGGTGACCCACGACCAGCAGGAGGCGCTCGATGTCGCCGATCGGATCGCGGTCATGAACAAGGGCCGGATCGAACAGTTCGGCAGCCCGGAGGATGTCTACGACCGGCCGTCCAACGAGTTCGTGATGTCCTTCCTCGGCGATGTCGCCAGGCTGAACGGTCATCTGGTGCGCCCGCATGACATCCGCGTCGGGCGCGAGGCCGCGATGGCGCAGGCCGAGAGCGAGGGCACCGCGGAATCGGCGGGCGTCACCCGCGCCACGGTGGAGCGGGTCGTGCACCTCGGCTTCGAGGTGCGCGTCGAGTTGCGCAACGGCGCCACGGGGGATCTGTTCGCGGCGCAGGTCACTCGGGGTGACGCGGCGGCGCTGAAGTTGGAGGAGGGTGAGACCGTGTACGCGCGGGCCACCCGGGTCCCCGAGTTGCCCGCGCAGTAGGCGGGAAGTGTTCGCGATGCCCGGTCGGGGGAGGTTCCGACCGGGCATCGCCGTGTCGGCGGCCGGTAGGGTTAGGCCGGGTTGACGTAACTCTCTGTTGGTGTAACCATTGGGTACAGGTAATTGGTCCCGAGGAGAGGCAGTGACGACGATGTCGGCAGCCGTGACGTCCGCCACCGATCCCGATCTGGCGAAGGCGCGGGAGTACGCGTCCAAGCTCATGCTGCTGTCGGAAGGGTCCGTCCACAGGCACTTCGACCCCTTCGGCGACATCGACTGGGACGCACCCGATTTCGATCCCGACGCCGGACCCGAACGCTGGATCCTCCCGATCTCCGGTGACGCCATCGGGCGCCACCCGTGGTATCGGGCGCTTCCCGATGACCGCAAGATCGCCATCGGCAAATACCGCCAGGCCAATGTCGCCAAGGTCGGCCTGCAATTCGAATCCATTCTCATCAGCGGCATGGTCACGCACAATTTCGGCCTGCCCAACGGCTCGCCCGAATTCCGGTACTGCTCCCACGAGATGATCGAGGAGCACAACCACACCCTGATGTTCCAGGAAATGGTGAACCGGATCGGGCTCGACGTACCGGGAATGGGTCCGCTGGTCTCCAAGTTCAAATACCTCGGCGCGCCCGTCGCGGCACTGTTCCCGAACCTGTTCTTCATGGCGGTGCTCGCGGGCGAGGAACCGATCGACCACATCCAGAAGGCGATCCTGCGCTCCGGCGAGGAGGTCCACCCCATCATGCGCGGGGTGATGGCCATCCACGTCGCGGAGGAAGCGCGGCACATCTCCTTCGCCCACGAATTCCTGCAACAGCACGTGCCCGAACAGAGCGCGGCGAACAAATTCGTGCTGTCGCTGGCCATGCCGCTCGTCATGTGGATTCTCGGCCGGTCGATCTACACGCCGCCGCGGTCGTTCTGGAAGGAATTCGACATTCCGGACCACGTCCGCAAGGAACTGTTCTACGGAAGCGATCAGGCCAAGCGGGAATTCGCCGATTTCTTCGGTGACGTGCGCACCCTCGCCAAGAACATCGGCCTGATGAACCCGGTCGCACGCCGGGTCTGGAAACTGCTCGACATCGACGGACACACCACCAGGTACCGGTCCGAGCCGCTGCGCGGCCGCGCAGCCTGAGCGACGGATCGAGCATGCCCTACGTCGTCACCCAGTCCTGCTGCAGCGACGCCTCCTGCGTCTACGCCTGCCCGGTCAACTGCATCCACCCCACGCCGGACGAACCCGATTTCGCCACCGCCGAGATGCTCTACGTCGACCCGCGGGCGTGCGTGGACTGCGGCGCGTGCGCCACCGCCTGCCCGGTGGACGCCATCACCTCCGCGACGAAGCTCACCGCGGAACAGCGGCCGTTCATCGAGATCAACGCCGATTTCTACCGGACCGCGCGCCCGCGTCCCCTGCTGGCGCCTCCCGTACCCGCGGCGCGCGTGCACACCGAGCGCGGGCCGCTGCGGGTGGCCGTCGTCGGATCGGGGCCGTCGGCGATGTACGCCGCCGACGAACTGCTCACCCAACCCGGTGTCGCGGTGACGGTCTTCGACCGGCTGCCGGTGCCTTACGGGCTGGCCAGGCACGGTGTCGCTCCCGATCACACCGCGACGCGACGGGTGCGCGAACTGTTCGACGTGATCTCGGCGCAGCCGGGATTCGGCTCGTACCTGAATGTCGAAGTGGGGCGGCATCTCTCGCACGCGGATCTGCTCGACCACTTCCACGCGGTGATCTACGCCGTCGGCGCGTCCTCGGATCGCAAACTGGGCATCGCGGGGGAGGGCACGGCCGGAAATGTCTCGGCCACCGACTTCGTCGCCTGGTACAACGGGCATCCCGAGCACGCCGGTGACGTCTTCGACCTCTCGCACCGTCGCGCGGTCGTGGTCGGCAACGGCAATGTGGCGCTGGACGTGGCGCGCATCCTCACCGCTGATCCGCGCGTGCTCGCGGACACCGATATCGCGCCCTACGCACTGGATGCGTTGCGCAACAGCGCCATCGAGGAAGTCGTGATCCTCGGTCGGCGCGGGCCCGCCGAATCCGCCTTCACCGTGCCGGAATTCGTCGGCTTGCTCGGGGCGGACATCGATATCGCCGTGGCGGGCGACCTGTCGGTGTCCGATGGGGATCTGCCGTATCAGGTGCGGCGCAAGATCGAATTGCTGCGCGGGGTTTCCGGTCGGGCCTTCGGTGCGCGCAAGCGGGTCGTGCTGCGTTACCTCTGTTCGCCGACCGCTGTGCTCGGCGCGGACGCGGTGACCGGTCTCGATGTGGTGCGCAACGAACTGGTGGCGGACGGCGACGGGCGTGTGGTCGCGCGGTCGACCGGTGTGGTCGAACGCATCGATGCGGGACTCGTCTTGACCTCGGTGGGGTATCGGGGGGCGCCGCTGCCGGATCTGCCCTTCGACGATCGGGCCGGTGTCATTCCGAATCGGGGTGGGCGGGTGCTCGACGGGGCCGATGGCGCGGTGGTGACCGGAAGTTACGTCACGGGGTGGATCAAGCGCGGGCCTACCGGGTTCATCGGGACGAACAAGTCGTGTGCGCAGGAGACGGTACGGGCGCTCGCGGAGGATTTCAATGCGGGGCGGTTGGCCGAACCCGTCCGTGGTGCGGCGGATTTCGATCGGCTGGTGCGTGCGCGGCGGCCCGAGGTTCGTCCGGGTGGGGCAGCGGTGGTGAAGCCGGTCGGTGGGTTCCGTCGACTGTTGGCGAAAGTCTGAGTCGCGAAAGCTCCAGTTCGACAATATCTTTCGCATTCCACCTCTTCCGGATTCCTTGGCTCCGAATACGTCTCGTTTGCCGGTTTTCGCGGCCTTCGAGTTTCGCCGGTGGTCGTCGTACCCGTCTCGGGTGTCGGGATTTTCGTGTGCCTGCAGGTTGCCAGCCGTGAATTCAGGATTTGGCAATCGGTTAGTTACCGACTGGTTGGTGTGTGCTGTCCAGCTTTTCGATTCGGCCGGCGTCTACGGAATCGCCCGTCCGGATTCCGCATATGTGATCGCTGACAGATAGCGGAATCGGGCTTCGCGTAGGCGATTACCGGCCTTCGGAGGCGAATGGTCGGTTTCTGTGGGTGATCTACCAGGGATAATCGGGACTTTCCGTCCAGTACTGCGGATTCATGTCGATTACCTATCCGGATTCTCCAACGAACAGCTAACCTGTACGCGCTGTTTGGAAGACGACCGCGGCCCGCCTGCTCCTTCGTGCGCCGGACGTGGTCACGGTGCGTTGACGGGATAGCGATGACTTCAGGGCTTGGTTTCAGCATCGGTTCGGTGAACTCCGTATCCGCCGCGATACACGACAGGCGGCTACGTCCTGCCGTGCGCACGCGGCGCACGGTGCTCACCTACGACGGCGAATACGACGCGGACCGGCGATTCGATATGGCGGGAACGGAATTCGCGGACCTGAGCCGCGATCCGGCGCCGGTCGAGATCGGCGGACGCGTATGGTCGCCCGCGAACCTCGTGGCGGCGGTCGCCCGTGGACTCCGCGACGCCGCGGGGCCTGCCGAGGGCGCTGTCGTCACCTATCCCGCGGTCTACTCCGACAAGCAGGTCGCCCTGCTGCGGCAGGCACTCGACCTGTCCGGCGCGCGCGAGATACTGCTGGCGCCGGAACCGGTGGCCGCGGCCGAATGGCTGGAATTCGAACAGGGGCCGCTGGATACGGGATTCGTGCTGGTCTACGACCTCGGCGGCAACAGTCTCGACGTCACCGTGGTGCGCGTCGGACCGGACTGGACCGACCATCCGATCGTCGGAAAGCCGATGCGCGCACACGAATACGGCGGCCGCCCGCTCGGCGCGATCATCGCCAGGCACGCCAGGAGCTTCGCACCCGACGGTATGGCATCCGCACTGCCCGCCCGCGACATCAGGGATCTGCGAGTCGCCCACATCCGGAGATCCTTCGGCCTCGTCCGGTCCTGCGTGCGTGCCAGCGGACGCGGATTCGCCGATATCGACCGCGTTCTCGTCGTCGGCGGCGCCGCACGCCCCGTCGAAGTCGCGGAAACCCTCACCGAACTCGGCAGGCCCGTCGTGATGTCGGCCGATCCCGGCCAGTGCAGCGCGGCGGGCGCGGCGCATTTCGCCGCCCGCATCTTCGCCCCCGCCGAAACCGAGGGCCGCGCACCCCGCACCGCGGTGTTCTCCAGCGCCGCGGTCGCCTCCGCGCTCGCCATGTCGGCGGTCACGGTATTCGGCGGCTCGATGGAGCAGGGGGTTTCCCCGTTCCTCGAGTTCCTGCCCGGCGGCGATGTCCTCGCCGACAACACGCTCTACGACCCGAGCGGCGACAGCACCCTGGATCGCCTTGTCCGCCAAGGCATCCCGCTGCCCCGAACCCCTCGCTCGCTCGGGGGCCTCGACCAACTGGTCGCCTCCGCGAAACCGCTCGTTCCCATGGGCCCGTCGATCGAGGAGTCGCGCGGCGGACACCGACCGGACCCCCGCACCCTCGTACGACACGGCATGCTCTACGCGAACCCGGCAACCTTCGTCAACCCACTGCCCTTCCACCTCCCGAAACAGCAGCCGCCGGAGGAGGAATCGGGGCACACCAACTCCGGAAAGCCGATATCCGAACACGAGTCGAAGGTGCCCGAGGTGTCGCTGCCCGCGTCGCGGGACAAGGAGTCGGGCGGACAGTCGGCAGCGCATTCTTCGGAAGGATCAGCGGGACAGGCTGATTCGGTCGACAGTGCACCCGGAGGTGAGGGTTCCGGGGGCGCGTCGAACAAAGGCTCCGCGTCCTCCAGCGGGACCGGTGGCGGTGGGACCGGCGGTGGTGATGACAGTGGTGGCGGTCACGGCGGGGAGTCCGGCGGGCCGGGAGCCGCCGATGGCAATCACGCCGGCGGCACCGATACCGACGGAACGGGAACCTCGGGTGGTGCCCCTTCGGGCGGCACAGGAGCCGCGGGCGGATCGACGCCGGGCAGGTCCGGCGACGGCACGGGCGGCGGCCCCACCTCCGGTGCGTCCGGAGGCGGCGCAGCCCCCGGCGGTGCGCCGAACCAGTCGGCCACGGGCGGGCCGTCCGGCCGCGGCGGCGGTGCTCCCGGCGCGGGCGCCACACCGGGAGGTGCGAGCGGCAACAGTGTGAAACCCGGTGGCGCGCCCGGAGGTAAACCGAGCGGCGGTCTCGGTGGCGGTGCGGGCGGAGGCGGAAAGATCGGCGGCGGTAGCCCCGGCGGCGGGATGGGCGCCGGAGGTATGGGAGGAGCGCGAGGCAAGTAACCGCCGCGAGCCTCGCACGTCACGGTGGTCGCGCAACTCGGCGTGGTCGACATCCCCCGGGCAGGCTTACCCGCTGGCCTCCATGGACCGTCGTCATGTCAGCGAAGGTATCCGCGATCACCCCGGATCGCCCACCACTTACTGTGCCCGGCAACCGTTCCGCTTGAGGTCGACGCAGCGCGATGTGACACGACCGCTGTATTCGCATCGCTTGCGACGGACGCTCGGCGACGTGTTGTGAGCGCCCGGTGAGCCGCTTGCGGACGCGCCGCACCGCACAACGGTGTCGAGGGAAAGCGGAGTCTCGGAGCGACGTTCGAGGTGGTGAGCGGCTCGTACGGGTGACGTCGCGGGAGATGGCGTTGCACAATATTCGGATGGATGTTCTCGGGGGAGGGCCTCGCCTCATCGCTCTCGACGTGGACGGCACACTGCTGGAACCGGGGTCGCCGATCAGTGCGCGCGTGGTCGGCGCGGTCGGGGCCGCGGTCGCGGCGGGCGCGCACGTGGTGGTGACCACCGGTCGGACCTTGTTGACCACCAAGCCGGTGCTCGCGGAACTGGGGCTGGTCGACGGGCACGCGCTGTGTTCGAACGGTGCGGTGCACGTCGATGTCGCGCGCGGTGAGCCTGTCGCGGTGCAGTCCTTCGATCCCGCGCCGGCCGTCGCGGCGTTGCGAAAGCTGTTCCCGGAGATGATCTTCGCGGTGGAACGGGTCGACGTGGGGGTATGGGCGACCGGGACGAGCCCCGGTGAGTTCTCCATCGGCGAATACCTGCTGGTCGATCACGAGGAGTTGAGCAGTGCGCCGACTCCCCGACTGAACGGCTGGTGGCCGGAGGGTTCGCTGGAGGACATGGTGGGACTGCTCGCGACATTCGAGCTGCCCGACGCGAGTCTGGTGCACGGCGATTTCGGTCCGTGGCTCACGGTCTCGCGGCGCGGCGTCTCCAAGGGCTGGGCGTTGGAACGGCTGCGCACCGCGCTGCGGGTTCCGCCCGAGGCCACGCTCGCCATCGGCGACGGCCACAACGACCGCGAGATGTTGCGCTGGGCGGCGCATTCGGTGGCGATGGCGAACGCGCCCGCCGAAATCCGGGACATGGCCGACGAAGTCGCCGATGGCGTGCTCGACGACGGCGTGGCCAAGGTCCTCGAACGCTGGTTCCCGCACTGAGCCGTTACACCGCACCGGTTTTCGCGACCACCTCGAGGTAGTGCGGGTTGGTCATGACGCCGAGCAGGTTGCCGAACGGATCGATCACCGACGCCGTGACGAAGCCTTCGCCGTCGCCCTGCGCGGTGATCGGCTGATATTCGGTCGCGCCCATCTCCAGCAGCCGCGCGACCGTGCCATCGAGGTCGTCGACGTGCCAGTACACGATGCCGCCCGCACCGGGCGCGTTACTCGCCGACGGCGGTGCGTAGGCGCGCGCGATGATGCCGAGTTCGTGCTGGTGATCGCCGATCCGGAATTCGTAGTATCCGCCCGGCACCCGGTAGTAGGGCTCGATGCCGAGCAGGTCGGCGTACCAGCGGCACGCGGCCTCGAGGTCGTCGGCGTAGTAGGTGGTCGTCGCCATTCCGCGGAGCATGTGGCTCATCCCTTCGATGGTTTGTCGGTGATCCCAGAATCCCAGCGAAAGTGCTCATCTCTCGAGCGCTTTTCCGGGCAGAATCGAAAGATGCGAGCGGACAGATTGGTGGCGACCCTGCTGGTGCTACAGGCGCGGGGCCGGGTGACGGCCGCCGAACTCGCGGCCGAACTGGAGATCTCCGTCGCGACCGCACGCCGCGACCTGGAAGCCCTCTCGACGGCAGGCGTCCCCGTCTACCCGCAGCGCGGTCGCGGCGGCGGTTGGTCCCTGGTCGGCGGCGCCCGTACCGACCTCACCGGCCTCACCGCACCGGAGGCGCACGCGCTGTTCCTGCTCGCGGGCTCCTCGGCGCGCACCGAACCCGAAGTGCGCTCGGCCCTGCGCAAACTGGTGCGCGCCCTACCCCGAACCTTCCGAGCCGAAGCCGAAGCCGCCTCCGATGCCGTGGTGATCGATTCGTCGCGCTGGGGCCGCCACGAGACCACTCGCCCGGCCCTCGTCGCCGACCTACAGCGCGCTGTGGTGCGCCGCCGCCGCGTCCGCCTCACCTACCAACGCGCGAACCGCCGCACCGAACGCACGGTCGACCCGTGGGGCCTGGTCGACAAGGACGGCGCCTGGTACCTCCTCGCGGGCACCGAGCGCGGCCGCCGCACCTTCCGCCTCGACCGAATCCTCGAAGCCGAACCCACCGACGAAACCGCGACCCGCCCTGCGACTTTCGACCTGCCCGCGACCTGGCGCGAAGTGGTCGACGAAATGGAGACCCGCCGCGCCGCTACCTCCGCGACCGTCCTGATAACCCCCGACCTACTCCCGATCCTGCGCGACCAACAGGGCAGACACTGCGAAATCGATGGCCGGGTCGACGACGGCCGCACCCGGGTCAGGATCACCGCCCCCACGCCACGCATGATCGCCCAACAACTGGCGGGCTGGGGCGCGGAACTCGAAGTGATCTCACCCCAGGAGGTCCGCGCCGAACTCGCCCGCATTGGCGCCGAACTCCTCCACCACTACGCGAGTTGACCGGACCGCGAATCACCGTTGCGCGGTCCGGTCGCTTCGAGTCGGGTGCGCTTCGCGAGGCTCGCGCGAAGATTCCACGCTCTTCGACGGTGCCGGAGCACCCCTTCGGCCGGTCGGGTGACACGGTGCCCGACGCTACCGATCAGCGGTCCCGCACCGACTTCGTCGACTCGTCGACCGCGACCTCGAGTTCACCGATGCCATTCTCTTCGAAAGACTTCCGAGACAGCGGGCGTTTCAGTCCGAGACCACGGGGACGTGGGTGCTCAACGCGCGTACCACTTCGCTGGTGACCACCGCGTGGCCGCCGGTCGTGAAGTGGATCAGGTCGGCGCTCATGATTTCGGGGCGTAGGCGCAGCGGGTGGTCCCAGAATTCCACCAGGAGTGCGTCGTATCGGGTCGCCAGTTCGCGGACGATGGCGTTGAGGGCGGCCATCGGTTCGCGCATGCGGCGCATGGCGGCCATGCGTTCGGTGTTCCATACGTCGGCGATGGTGAAGGCGAAGATCAGTGCGCCGGTGGAGGCGACGGCTTCGAAGAGTCGGTCGAGGCGTTTCGGGAGTCGGTCGAGGCCGCCGGGCTGGAACAGGTCGTTGCCGCCGCAGCTGATGTGGACGAGGTCCGGGCGGAAATCCAGGACGGGGTGTAGTTGGTGTTCGAGTACCTGGTCGACGGTGGCGCCGATCTTTCCGGTGTTCAGGTATTCGAGGTCGGGGCGTACCCCGGTGAGGATTTCGGCGAGCCGGTCGGACCAGCCGATATCGCGGTAGCCGGGGCTTGGGTCGCCGACGCCGAGGGCGAGGGAGTCGCCGACGGCCGCGAAGCGCCGCCACGGCGCGCCCGCGAGCAGTTCGTTCGCGGCGTCAGGGCCGAGCAGCATCGGGTCGGTGGCTTCGGTGTGGATTGTGTTGTCGGACACGATCATTCCTCGACTGGTGCGGGGCGGGTCGGGACGGCGAGAACGAGTGCGGCGAGCGTCGCGATCACGCCGCAGACCGCGAATACGGTGTGGAACGCGGTGAGCGGGGTGTCGGGGCGGGCGGCGAAGACGGCGGCGAGTGCGGCGACGCCGAGTGCGCCGCCGACCTGGCGGGCGGTGAGGTTCATGCCGACTCCGGCGGCGAATTGCGCGGGCGGCACGGTGTCGGCGGCGGCCGCCCCGAGGACGGTGACCACGATGCCCGCGCCGCCGCCACCGAGCACGCCCGCCGGAATCCACACCGTCCACAGCGCGGGTTCGGCGCCGAGCGCGTCGGTGCTCATCCACAGCACCGAGGCCGCGAACATGATCGCCCCGCCGACCCCGACCAGGCGCCGTCGGCTCCGGTCGGTGACGCGGCCCGCGGCGATGGCGGCGATCATGGAGGCGACCGCGCCGACGGTGAGCGCCGCGGCCGAGCCGAGTGCCGAGTAGCCCCAGACGGTGTCGAGGAACAGCGGTCCGGCGAGCAGCCAGGCGAACATCGCCGCGCCGAACACGAACGATGCCGCGTTGGCCAGCGCGTAGGGCCGGTTGCGCCACAGTGTGACGGCGATGGCGGGTGCGCGGTGTCGCGCCGAGCGCACCAGGGCGAAGGCTGTCAGCGCCGCGCCGCCGAGGAGCGCGAGCAGCGTGACCGGTGCGTCCCAGCCCCAGCGCTGTCCTTCGGTGACGCCCGCGACGAGCGCGCCGAGCCCGAGCGCGACCGCACCCGTGCCGACCGAATCAGGCAGGGCGACAACGGATCCGCGGCCGCCGGACTCCGGCATCCGCAGCACCGGCGCCATCAACGCCAACGCCACGGGCACATTGATGACGAACACCGCGCGCCAGCCGAACGCCTCGACCAGCGCGCCGCCGAGCGCGGGACCGACGACGGCGGCGAATCCGCCCGCCGCCGACCATGCCCCGAAGGCCGCGCCGATGCGCTCGCGCGCGGTGACCTCCAGGACGAGGGCGAGCGCGGCGGGCACCATGAACGCGGCCGTCGCGCCCTGGGCGATCCGCGCCGCGATGAGCAGTGGCGCCGTCGGCGCGAGCGCGCACAACAGGGAGGTGAGCGCGAATCCGGCGAGGGCGAGCAGGAAGATCCGGCGGCGTCCGAGGGTGTCGGCGAGGCGGCCCGCCGGGGTGAGCAGCGCCGCGAACGCGACGGCGTAGCCGCTGACGACCCAGGTGAGGGTGGTCGCGGGAGTGCCGGGGTAGTCGCGGGCCATGGATGGGAAGGCGATATTGACCACGGAAAGGTCGAGGAAGGCGATGAAGGCGGCGCCGCAGGCGATCAGCAGGGTGCGGCGCGCCGTCGCGGGTGCGACGACGCCGGGTGTGGACAGTTCGGTCATGGGATGCGTGCCCTTCGTGACGTGACAAAAAGTACGACCGTTCGTACAATAAAGTACGATCGCTCGTTCGTCTTGGCAAGAGGGGAGTGATGGGACAATGGCTCCATGAGCGAGACGACATCCGCCACGGATTCGCCGGTCACCGATCAGCGTCTGGTCAAAGGCGCCCGCGCCCGCGCCGCCATTGCCCGCCACGCCGCCGACGTGGCCTCGGTCGAAGGACTCAACGGGGTGAGCATCGGCCGCCTCGCCACCGACCTCGGACTCAGCAAGAGCGGTATCGCCACCCTCTTCGGCAGCAAGGAAGCACTACAACTGGCCGCGGTGCGCGCGGGCCGCGAGGTCTTCGTGGAGCGAGTCATTTCCCCCGCGCTCGCGGCGCCGCGAGGCGAATCCCGGCTGCGCGTGCTGATCGACCGGTGGTTCGCCCACATCGTCGAACCCACCTTCCCCGGCGGCTGCTTCCGCACCGCCGCCGTCACCGAATTCGACAGCAGACCCGGCCCGGTCCGCGACGCCCTCGCCGCCGACCTGGAAGAATGGCAAGCCTTCCTCGCCGTGGAGATCGGCAAGGCCCAAGCCCTCGGCCTAGCCGCCCCCGGCGACCCCGCGATCCTCGCCTTCGAAGTCGACGCCGTGGTCAGCGCCGCGAACACCGCCAGCCAACTCGGCGCGAGCGCCAAAGTCGGCACCGCTCGAGCGATAGTCGAACGGATTCTCTTCGGCACTCCGGCTTGAAGCTGAGCGCAGGATTCGACAGGGTGCGTTACCCCGGCGTCGCGATAGATCATGGGTCCCGACGAAGTGACGCCGCCGGGAGTGTTCGACCTTCGGTCTATCCGCGCGGGGAGTGGGCCGACGGCTTCTCCGGAGCTGGGCGACTTCGCCCACTTACGCCCGCGCTCTCGCACGCGGTGAGGATCATCGGGAAGGCGCCGTGGGATTCGGGTGCGCGGGCAGTGGGTTACGGGCTCAGGCGGTGAGCGGGATTATCGCGTTCGCGCTGTCGTAGCGGTCCCATACGAGGCCCGTCAAGGCGGGATGGGGGCCGAGGACGGCGGCGTGCGGGAGGTCGGGGGCGGCGCGGTGCAGTCGGTCGGTGAGCAGGCCCGGTGCGAGGAACCAAGGGGCGACCACGATTCGGTCGCAGCCACGTTCCCGCAGCCGTGCGCCGGCCTCGGATACCGTCGGTTCGGCTGTGGCGAAACAGGTTTCGGTCGCCCAGTCGGTCATCGAAGCCAACCGACGAGCTACGCCTGTCGTGCGTGCGTTCGCGGACGCGCTCGAGGAGCCCACGGCGGCGACGATCACGCCGAGGTCGGCTACCTCGGGCGGTATTCGTTTGTGCGCGTAGTAATTTCGTCGACCGTCGGACGTGGTGATCCGTGCGCCGGATTCGGCCGTGACATGCTCGAGCACCCGGTCTCGCAGCGCCGCGATCAGGCGTGGGTCGGGACCGAGGACATCGGCCTGGGTCAGCAGCAACCGGGGGTGTCGCGCGCGGGCCGCGCGCAGCAGTCCCGGTAGGTCGACCCTGGCGTGGAAAGCGCTGCCGAGCAGCAACGGAACCACGACAGCCCGGTGGTGTCCGCGCGCCGCGACGGTGTCGAGGACCTGCTCGACCGAGGGCGCGCTCAGATCGAGAAATGCCAGATGAACGTCGAGATCGGTTCTTTCCGAAGCGATTTCGGATGTTACTGTCGAAACGGTCGCCGCTGAGCGCGGATCACGACTACCGTGCGCCACCACGATCAATGCCGCCTCACGCGCCGGAATCGTGCGCATCGCCACGGCCGTTTTCGTCGATGGGACTGCATCCACCACCGGAGTAGTGGGCGTAGCCGTGTTGGCGACAGCGGCGATGTCGAAGGCGGAAGCCGCGTTCATCATGGGAGCCGAGTCGGTGACGTCGGCCGCGTTCTCGACGGCCGCGTCCGTGACCGGAGTGGCGCTGGATACCGGAACCTCGTTCGTGACCGGCGTCGTGATTGCAACCGCAGCCGCATTCTCGACCGGTGCCGCGCCCAGGACGGAGACCCCGTCGAGGGCGTAGGTCACGCCGACGACCGACCCCCCGCCCGCGGAACGAACGGGCGGCGTGTCGCCGATCGAGAACCCCACGATCAGACCCCGGAACCGACCTCGACCGCGCTCAGCGCGTCACCGACGAGTCCGGCGGCCAGGGTATTGCCGCCCGCGGGGTCGATGAGCAGGAAGCTGCCGGTGTGTCGGTTCACGCGGTAGTCGTCGGCGGCGACGGGTTCCGCGATGCGCACCGAGATCCGTCCGATATCGTTGAGCTGCAACGATTCCGGGTTCGGGTCGGCGGCCAGGCGCTGTTCGTCGAAGCGTTCCAGCAGTGCGCCGACGATGGCCTGGGTCGTTTTCGTGCCGTGCTTGAGCAGCAGTCGCGCACCCGGTCGCAGCGGTTTGTCGCCGAGCCAGCACACCGTGGCGTCGAAGGTGTCGATGGGTTCGGGCGCGTCGCCGACCGAGGCGATGAGGTCGCCGCGCGAGACGTCGACATCGTCGGCGAGGATGAGCGTGACGCTGCGCCCGGTCTGGGCCACCGCCAGTTCCCCGTCCGGGGTGTCGACGCGTTCCACGGTGGTGCGGATTCCCGACGGCAGCACCACGACTTCGTCACCGGGCGACACCGATCCCGCCGCGATCTGTCCGGCGTAGCCGCGGTAGTCGGGATGTTCGGCGGTGCGCGGCCGGATCACGTACTGCACCGGGAAGCGCAGGCCGAGGGTGTGCGCGCCGGTGCTGTCGGCGTCGACCGGCACCGATTCCAGGTGTTCGATGAGCGAGGGACCGTCGTAGTACGGGGTGTTGCGCGAGCGGGAGGCGACATTGTCGCCGTGCAGCGCGGACACCGGGATCTCGAGCACGTCCTCGGGCGCCCAGCCCAATGTGGTCGTGAGGGTGTTGAATTCGGCGGAGATGGCCGCGAACACCTCGGCGGGATCGTCGACGAGGTCGATCTTGTTCACGGCGAGCACCAGTTTCGGCACGCCGAGCAGCGCGAGCACCGCGGCGTGGCGGCGGGTCTGCTCGATGACGCCCTTGCGCGCGTCGACGAGCAGGATCACCAGTTGCGCGGTGGACGCGCCCGACACGGTGTTGCGCGTGTACTGCACGTGTCCCGGCGTGTCCGCGAGCACGAAGGACCGTGCGGGCGTGGCGAAGTAGCGGTAGGCGACATCGATGGTGATGCCCTGTTCGCGTTCGGCGCGCAGCCCGTCCACGAGCAACGAGAGATCAGGGGTGGCCAGACCCTTGTCCACCGACGCGCGGGTGACGGCGTCGATCTGGTCGGCCAGCACGGATTTCGTGTCGTAGAGCAGCCGTCCGACCAGGGTTGACTTGCCGTCGTCGACAGAACCGGCGGTGGCCAGCCTCAATAGGTCGGACATCTCAGAAATAACCCTCTCGCTTACGGTCTTCCATGGCGGCTTCGGAGACCCGGTCGTCACCGCGAGTCGCGCCGCGTTCGGTGAGTCGCGATGCGGCGACCTCGGCGAGGATCGCGGCGTTGTCGGCGGCGTCGGACAGCACCGCGCCGGTGGACGATCCGTCGCCGACGGTCCGGTAGCGCACCGAGCGGGTCTCGAGCGTCTCGCCTTCGGCCGGGCCGCCCCAGACGCCGGGCGTCATCCACATGCCGTCGCGCTGGTAGACCGGACGCTGATGGGCGTAGTAGATGGTGGCCAGATCGATGTCCTCGCGGGCGATGTAGCGCCAGATGTCGAGTTCGGTCCAGTTGCTCAGCGGGAACACCCGCACGTGCTCGCCGGGAGCGTGCTTGCCGTTGTAGAGGTTCCACAGCTCGGGACGCTGGCGCTTGGGGTCCCACTGCCCGAAGGCGTTGCGCAGCGAGAAGATCCGTTCCTTGGCGCGGGAGCGTTCCTCGTCGCGGCGGCCGCCGCCGAATACCGCGTCGAAGCGGTGCTCCGAGATCGCGTCGAGCAGCGGCACGGTCTGCAGCGGGTTGCGGATGCCGTCGGGGCGCTCGGTGAGCCTGCCGTCGGCCAGGTAGTCCTCGACCTTGGCGACGTAGAGCCGCAGACCGTATTTCTCGACCACCTTGTCGCGGAAGGCGAGCACCTCGGGCAGGTTGTGCCCGGTGTCGACGTGCAGCAGCGCGAACGGCAGCGGCGCGGGCCAGAAAGCCTTGAGCGCCAAGTGCAGCAGCACGGTGGAGTCCTTGCCGCCGGAGAACAGGATCACCGGACGCTCGAACTCGCCCGCCACCTCGCGGAAGATGTGCAGTGACTCGGATTCCAGGGCGGCGAGGGTGTCGAATTCGGAAATTCCCAGGGCGCGCGCACTGATGGTTTCGGTCATGGATGTCCCCTTGCTCATGCGGTGTGTAGTCCGCATTCGGTCTTCGCGATCCCGGCCCAGCGGCCGCTTCGCGGATCGGCTCCCGGCTCCGGCTTCCGTGTGCACGGAGCGCAGCCGATGGATGGATATCCCTCCTCCACCAGGGGATTGACGAGAACGCCGTGGCGCCCGATGTAGTCCTGCATCTCGTCGTCGGACCACGGTGCGATCGGGTTGATCTTCACCAGTCCGAAGCCTTCGTCATAGGAGATCAGCGGAGCGTTGGCCCTGGTCGGGGCCTCGACCCGGCGGATTCCGGTCACCCACGCGTTGTATCCGGACAACGAGCGCCGCAGCGGGACGACCTTGCGCAGGCGGCAGCATTCGCCCGCGTCGCGTGCGAAGAGATCTTTGCCGAGCAACCGATCCTGTTCGGCCACACTCTGTTCCGGCCCGACGTTCACCACGTTCACCCCGTACACGGCCTCCACCGCGTCGCGGGTGCCGATGGTCTCGGCGAAGTGGTATCCGGTGTCGAGGAACAGCACCTCGACGCCGGAGCGGATCTGCGCGGCCAGATGGACCAGCACCCCGTCCTGCATGTTGGAGGCGACGATGTAGCCTGCGCCGAAGGTGTGGTCGGTCCACTCGAGCAGTTCCACCGCGGACGCGTCCGGCCCGAGTTCGGCGGCGCCGCGCTCGGCGATGTCGCGCAGCTCGTCCTCGGACAGCTTCTCGGCGAGTTTCGTTGTCACAATAGATCTCCCGTCACGCGAACGTGTTCACCGTAGGTCGGCTTCCTCGGCCCGAACGGCCCACTGCGCGAACCGCTCGCCCGCTTCGCGATGTTTGATGAAATTGCGGACCACGCGTTCGATGTAGTCGCCGAGCTCGCCGGTCGTCACCTTGTGCTGACGCAGTTTCCGGCCGAAGGCGCTGTCGAAGCCGAGGCTGCCACCGAGATGAACCTGGAAACCCTCCACCTGATTCCCGGCGCCGTCGTCGACGAGCTGACCCTTGAATCCGATGTCGGCGATCTGGGACCGCGCGCAGGAGTTCGGGCAGCCGTTGATATTGATGGTGACCGGCACGTCGAGCTGGGCGTTGAGATCCTCGAGCCGCTGCTCGAGTTCGGGCACCAGCGCCTGGGAGCGCTTGCGGGTCTCCGCGAAGGACAGTTTGCAGAACTCGATGCCGCTGCACGCCATCAGATTCCGCCGCCACAGCGAGGGACGGGCCTGCAGGCCGAGCGGGGCGAGTTCGTCGATGAGCGCGTCGACCTTGTCGTCGGGCACGTCGAGCACGATCAGCTTCTGGTACGGGGTGAACCGGATGCGATCGGAGCCGATGCGCTGCACCGCGTCGGCGACCTTCGTCAGCACGGTGCCCGAGACGCGGCCCGCGATCGGGGAGAAGCCGATCGCGTTGAGCCCGTTCTTGAGCTTCTGCACGCCGACGTGGTCGATGGGCTTGGTCGGCTGCGCGGGCGCCGGGCCGTCGATCAGCTTGCGCTTCAGGTACTTCTCCTCGAGCACCTCGCGGAACTTCTCGATGCCCCAGTCCTTGACGAGGAACTTGATGCGGGCCTTGGTGCGCAGTCGCCGGTAGCCGTAGTCGCGGTAGAGCGAGACGATCGCTTCCCAGACGTCGGGCACCTCGTCGAGCGGAACCCAGACGCCGACGCGCTGGGCCAGCATCGGATTGGTGGACAGCCCGCCGCCGACCCACAGATCGAGGCCGGGGCCGTGCTCGGGATGTTCGACGCCGATGAACGCGACGTCGTTGATCTCGTGCACCACGTCCTGCTGACCGGAGATGGCGGTCTTGAACTTGCGCGGCAGGTTGGAGTATTCCTTCTTGCCGATGTAGCGGCGCACGATCTCCTGGATCGCGGGCGTCGGGTCGATGATCTCGGTGAGCGATTCGCCCGCGAGCGGCGAGCCGAGCACGACGCGCGGGCAGTCGCCGCACGCCTCGGTGGTCTGCAGGCCGACGGCTTCGATGCGCCGCCAGATCTCGGGGACGTTCTCCACCTCGATCCAGTGGTACTGCACGTTCTCGCGGTCGGACAGGTCGGCGGTGTCGCGGCCGAATTCGGTGGAGATGCCGCCGAGGGTGCGCAGCTGTTCGACGCTGAGCGCGCCGCCGTCGCAGCGGATGCGCATCATGAAGTAGCGGGCTTCGAGCAGGTCGATGTTCTCGTCGCCGGTCCAGGTGCCGTCGTAGCCCTGTTCACGCTGGGTGTAGAGACCCCACCAGCGGAAGCGGCCGCGCAGGTCGCCCTTGTCGATGCTGTCGAAGCCCTGTTTGGCGTAGATGTTCTCGATGCGCGCCCGGACGTTGAGCGGGTTGTCGTCCTTCTTGGACTGCTCGTTCGGGTTGAGCGGCTCGCGGTAGCCGAGCGCCCACTGGCCCTCGGCCTTGCGGCGTACCGGTTTGCCGGTGCGCGCCCTCGGTCCCGCGGGCGCCTCCGCGCGCGGACGGTCCGGCCGGACTCGGCGTTCGGAAGCGGGGCGCTGGGGTCGCGCCTGCCTGCCCGCGGGTTCGGGGCTGGACTGATCGCTTGGACCGGCGTCGGTGCTCGACGTCATGGGGTCGCTCCTGCTGGGTGAGTGGTACATCCTGGCTGTCGGCGCGAGGGGCTGAACTCGCGCCCGCGGTTGTCAGCGGACCGATGCGGTATCGGGAGTGAATCGGGAGTGACCCGGGATACGCGCCGCTGGACTACCGGTGGGAATTGGGCAGACAGCTGGCGCTACAGACGCGCTTGTAGTCGACGTGGCGACGCGCCACCAGTCGTACTCCAGATCCGCGCATGGGCCTATTGTGCCATGTACGATCGTCGGTTCCGACCGCCCTGCCAGTATTTTCCGTGGAACCGGGGGAAATTCCCTGGACCGCGCGGTCTATTTGTGATGGTCGTCATATTCAGGCGCGGGCGAGCGTACTTGCGAGTAGGGGAAATGTCCGATACGTGATGTCGCGCGGGCGGATGGTCGACCGATGTGTGGCCGCGGAGTCCCGGTCGGCAATGCCCGCACTCGCGGCCGGGAGCCGAGTCGTGGCCGAAACCGGCGCCGCGGGGCAAAGGCCGGAGGGCGGGATCGGGCCGAGGTATCTCGGTCGACCCGATCGCCTCGAACAGGTTCGGCGATGTGGACCGGTCACGCGGACCCACCTGCGGCGTCGGGCGCGGATCGGCGGAACGGCACACTGGAAGGGTGAGTTCACCCGCGGCAACCCCGATCGCCACCGAATCCGAGCAGCCCGCGCTGCGCGACTTCGGCGGCGGCCCGTTCGGGATCTACGTGCACGTCCCGTTCTGCGCGACCCGCTGCGGATACTGCGACTTCAACACCTACACCGCGGGCGAACTCGGCACCTCGGCCTCGCCCGATTCCTGGCTGGAAGGGCTGCGCGGTGAACTGTCCGCCGCGGCCCGCCGATTCGCGCGCCTGCCGACCCCGACCCCCGAGGTGGCGACGGTCTTCGTCGGCGGCGGCACCCCCTCACTGCTCGGCGGCGACGGACTTGCCGCCGTACTCGACGCCGTACGCGCCGAGTTCACCCTCGCCCCCGACGCCGAGGTGACCACCGAGGCCAACCCGGAGTCCACCGACCCCGCCTTCTTCGCCCGCATCCGGGCGGCGGGCTACACCCGTGTCTCCCTCGGCATGCAGTCCGCGGCGCGCCACGTGCTCGAGGTACTCGACCGCACCCACACCCCCGGCCGCCCGGTGGCCGCCGCCGTCGAAGCCCGCGCCGCAGGCTTCGATCACGTGAACCTCGACCTCATATACGGCACCCCCGGCGAGCGTGACGCCGACATCGACGCGGGTGTCGACGCGGTGCTCGCCGCCGGGGTCGACCACGTCTCGGCCTATTCCCTCATCGTCGAGGACGGCACCGCGCTGGCACGCCGGGTCCGCCGCGGCGAACTGCCCGCCCCCGACGAGGACGTGCTCGCCGCCCGCTACGAACGCATCGACGCGCGGCTGTCGACGGCGGGTTTCGACTGGTACGAGGTATCCAATTGGGCCATCGGCGATTCCGCGCGCTGTCGGCACAACCTCGGCTACTGGGATGGCGGCGACTGGCTCGGCGCGGGTCCCGGCGCGCACAGTCACGTCGGCGGGGTGCGGTGGTGGAATGTCAAACATCCGGCGCGCTACGTCGACCGGGTCGCGGGCGGTGGCCTGCCCGCGGCGGGCTGGGAGGCGCTCACCCGGTCCGAGCGTCATACCGAGCGCGTAATGCTCGCGGTGCGGCTGCGCACCGGGCTTCCGCTGTCCGATCTCGATCCCGGCGGGCGCGCCGCCGTGCCCGCCGTCGTGGGTCGAGGGTTGGCATCCGTGGTCGGCGACCGGCTCGTCCTCACCGATCGCGGCCGCCTGCTCGCCGATGGCGTGGTACGTGAACTGCTGGTATGACGCCCGCCACGTGATATGTGGGCACGATGTGCGCCACAGTCTGTGCTCGGTTCACTATCGCCGAGCCGCTTACCCGTATAGGCTCCCACCAACCCCAAGGAGTCAGTTCTATGCCCTCGGCACGAAACATCACCCTGATCCACGAGCAGAACGAGTTCGCTGAGGCGCGGGCCGCGGAGAAGGCCGAGAACGCCCGTCAGTGCGCGATCGCCGCCCGAACCGTCGCGAGCCACGCCGAGAACGCCGCCGACTGCGAATCGCTACTCGCGATGCTCGGACTCGACGCGCTCGCGGGCAAGCAGGTCGGATCCCCCCACTGAATCGCACACCTCGCCGCGCGCCGGACATGTGAGCGCGGGCGTCGAGAGCGTGGGCATTCCGCGTTTCGGACGCGCGGCACCGTGATCGCCGCCGATGCCCGCGCCAGCGGTATCCGAGCGCGGATGCCCTGATCGCCGATGTCGCGGTACGCGGGCGCCGTGTTGGAAACGCGGATGCCGCGCCGGAATCGTGCGATCACCGAACGGGTGGGCGGAATCCGCCGACGAGTCGCGATACGTGCCGACCGGTCCGGCCGCTTAGGCTCGTGCGCATGCCCGGTCGTGTCTCGGCCCGCGTCGAGTCGTGTCGCTGTCAGGTCGGCGTGTGTGCGCCGCCCCGGATCGTGACCGGCCGGGATGTGTTGTGCCCGTATGCGCATCCGCATCCTCCGAGGAGATACGAAATGTCGACCGGCATCACGAGATTCGGCTCCGCCCTACGTTCCTGCCTCGTCACCGTCGCACTGGCGCTGACCGCGGTCCTTTGCACCGCGCCCGCGCACGCCACGCACCTGCCCACCGTCGTCCTCGTGCACGGCGCCTTCGCCGACACCACCAGCTGGGACGGCGTCGCCGAGAAGCTGCGCGCCGACGGATACACCGTCGTCGTCCCCGACAACCCGCTGCGCGGACCGGCCTACGACGCCGCCGCGGTGCAGCGCGCCCTGGACGCCATCTCCGGGCCGATCGTGCTCGTCGGCCACTCCTACGGCGGTTTCGTCATCAGCCAGATCCACGACCCCGATGTCGAATCCCTGGTCTACGTCGCGGCTTTCGCCCCGGCGGGCGGCGAATTCGCGCAACTGCTCCTCGACCCGGTGCGCTTCCCCGGCAGTCAACTGCTGCCGCCCGCGCTGCAACTCACCCTGGTCGAGAACGATCCCACCGGCATAGCGGGCCGCAATATCGACGGCTACGTCGCCCCGGACCGGTTCCACGACGTCTTCGCCCAGGACGTCTCCACCGACACCGTCGCGACCATGATCGCCCACCAGCACTCGATCGCCATCGCCGCCAATCTCGAACCGTCGGTCGCGCCGTCCTGGGCCGAGACGCCGAGCTGGTACCTGATCTCGGGCGGCGACCGCGTGATCCCGCCGTCCGCGCAACGGTTCATGGCCGAGCGAATGGGCGCGCGCACCACCGAGATCGACGCATCGCACGCCTCCCTGGTCTCCCGCCCCGACGAGGTCGCCGCTGTCGTCGAGGCCGCGGCAGGCTAGTACGCCCGGCTCGCCGAGCGGTGTCGTGATCGGGCCATGCGATTCGTGTATGGCCCGGTCAGGGCATCGGGATACGCGCGCTGCGTCGGTGAGCTATTGGTGTATCGGCAACTAGACTGGATACTCGGACGGAATCGGGAATCGCCGATCGTGCCTCCCGTGCGCGTCCGGTGCGAGGGCGGCGTACCGAGGAGTGAGGAGGTAGGCCCGATGTCGAGCACCGAGGACAGGCGCTTCGAGGTCCTGCGTGCCATCGTCGCGGACTATGTCGCGACCAAGGAGCCGATCGGTTCGAAATCCCTGGTAGACCGTCACAATCTGGGTGTGTCCAGCGCCACCGTGCGCAACGACATGGCGGTGCTGGAGGCCGAGGGTTACATCACCCAGCCGCACACCAGTTCCGGCCGTATCCCGACCGACAAGGGCTACCGCCAGTTCGTGGACCGCATCTCCGAGGTCAAGCCGCTCTCGGCGGCCGAGCGCCGAGCGATCATGGAATTCCTGGAATCCGGCGTCGACCTCGACGACGTGCTGCGCCGCGGCGTGCGATTGCTGGCCCAGCTCACCAGGCAGGTCGCGGTAGTCCAGTATCCGACCGCGTCGGCCTCCACCGTCCGCCACATCGAGGTCGTCGCCTTGAATCCGGCGCGTCTGCTGCTGGTGGTGATCACCGACACCGGACGCGTGGATCAGCGGCTGGTCGAACTCGGCGCGCTCATCGACGACGAAGATCTGGCCGCGCTGCGCGGCATGCTCGGCGGCGCGATGGACGGCAAGCGCTTGGCCGCAGCCTCGGCCGCGGTCGCCGAACTGCCCGAGCACGCGCCCCCGAAACTGCGCGACGTGCTGATCCGGGTGTCAACGGTGCTGGTGGAGACGCTGGTCGAACATCCGGAGGAACGCCTCGTCCTCGGCGGCACCGCCAACCTCACCCGCAATGCCGCCGATTTCGGCCTTCCGGGTTCGCTGCGCCATGTGCTCGAGGCGCTGGAGGAGCAGGTGGTCGTGCTGAAACTGTTGGCCGCCGCCCAGCAGCCCGGCACGGTGACGGTGCGCATCGGCGAGGAGACCCAGGTCGAGCAGATGCGCGGCACCTCGGTGGTGTCGACCGGTTACGGCGTGTCGGGCGCGGTGCTCGGCGGCATGGGCGTGCTCGGCCCGACCCGCATGGACTACCCGGGTACCATCGCCTCGGTCGCGGCCGTGGCCCGCTATATCGGCGAGGTACTGGCCGAGCGGTGAGCGGCGGGCCGGAGCGCGACAACGCCGCTGCTACTCTCGAACCTCCGGCCGGATAAAGTTGAGTGCAGGCGACTGATGTCGCCTGAGCGTATGCGACTGAATGCCGTCGGCGGCGAGGGTGCCGTGCGGCGCACACGGTCGGAACGGTGTCGATCGAACGCGGTCGACGCCGTGCGGACACCGATGATCCCACGCCCGACCGGTCGGTCGGAGGGTGGAGAGCGACCAAGGACTAGAGACTCACGTGGCACGGGATTACTACGGATTGCTCGGCGTCGCGAAGAACGCGACCGATCAGGAGATCAAGCGCGCCTACCGGAAGCTGGCGCGCGAACTGCATCCCGACGTCAACCCCGACGAGGTGGCGCAGGCCAAGTTCAAAGAGGTGTCGACGGCCTACGAGGTGCTGTCGGACCCGGAGAAGCGCCGCATCGTCGACATGGGCGGCGATCCGCTGGAGTCCGGTGGCGGCGGCGCGGGTTTCTCGGGCCAGGGTTTCGGCGGCCTCGGCGACGTCTTCGAGGCGTTCTTCGGCGGCATGAGCGGATCCGGTGGCGGACAACGCAAAGCGCGCGGCCGGGTGCAACCGGGCGCCGATTCGCTGCTGCGCACCCGGTTGAGTCTGGCCGAATGCGCGGTCGGCGTCACCAAACATCTCACTGTCGACACCGCCATCCTCTGCGACATCTGCCACGGCGCGGGCACCAACGGCAAGTCCGCGCCGGTGCGCTGCGAAACCTGCGGCGGCGCGGGCGAAGTCCAGTCGGTGCAGCGTTCCTTCCTCGGTCAGGTGCTCACCTCGCGCCCGTGCCCCACCTGTCGCGGCGCGGGCGAGACCATTCCCGATCCGTGCCACAAGTGCGGCGGCGACGGCCGGGTGCGCGCGCGTCGGGAGATCGCGGCGCCGATTCCGGCGGGTGTCGCCAACGGCATGCGGGTGCGTCTGGCCGCGCAGGGCGAGGTCGGTCCGGGCGGCGGCCACGCGGGCGACCTGTACGTGGAGATCGTGGAGCAGCCGCACGATGTGTTCGTGCGCGACGGCGACGACCTGCACTGCACGATCCGCGTACCGATGGTCGACGCCGCGCTCGGCACCACGGTCGTGATCGACACCATCCTCGACGGCCCAACCGAACTCACCATCGCGCCGGGCACCCAGCCCAACGAGGTCTCGGTGCTGCGCGGCCACGGCATGCCGCGGCTGCGTTCGGGCGCGCGCGGCGACCTGCTCGCGCATCTGGACATCGTCGTGCCGAACAAGATCGACAGCAAGCAGACCGATCTGCTTCGCAAGTTCAAGGGCATGCGTGATCGCGATCGCGCCGAGGTCATGACCGCGCAGTCCGAGCACAACAGCGGTCTGTTCGCGCGCCTGCGCGCCTCCTTCAGCGGACGCTGATCCGTTGGCCGCCACCGTCTTCTACCTCGACGAGATTCCGGAGCCGGGGGCGGTCGCGGTACTCGACGGCCCCGAGGGGCGCCATGCCGCGACGGTGCGCAGGATCCGGGTCGGCGAGCCGATCACGCTGTCGGACGGGCGCGGTCTGCTCGCGGCCTCGGAGGTGATCGCCACCCAGCGCGACCGCCTCGATCTGCGAATCCTGGAGCACGCGGTGGCGCAGCCGGTTTCACCCTCGGTGACGATCGTGCAGGCCCTGCCGAAATCCGACCGTTCGGAACTGGCGGTGGAATTGATGACCGAGGCGGGCGCGGATGCGATCGTGCCGTGGCAGGCCGCGCGATGCGTCGCCAAATGGGAAGGCAAGGCCGCCAAGGGCGTCGAGAAATGGCGCGCGGCGGCACGGTCGGCGGCGCGGCAGTCGCGCCGCGCCTACATCCCCGAGGTGGCCGATCTGCATCGCATCGGCGATGTCGTGGATCTGGTGCGCCGGGTCACCGAGGGCGGGGGAGTGGCGGCGGCGTTGCACGAATCCGCGCGGGCGCCCTTCGCCGAACTGCCATTCTCCGAGGCCGGGCGGGTCGTGCTCGTGGTCGGCCCCGAAGGCGGCCTCGATGATGTCGAACTCGACGCGCTGACCGACGCGGGTGCGCTGACCGTACTGCTCGGCCCCACGGTTCTGCGCACGTCGACGGCGGCGGCGGTGGCGCTCGGCGCGCTCGGGGCGCTCACCACCCGCTGGTGACCGAGCCGTTCGGCCGGTGCGTACCGAAGGCGGGCGCGGCGACCCAGTCCGGCGCCGCGGCCGCGTGCGACCGGCGCACCAACTGCTCGAAATGCGAGCGCGACACCGGCGCGGCGATACCGCAGCGGCGGCATTCGACCACCTGTCCCGAAGGTATCCGGGCCACCCGCGCGCCCGCGACGGTGACGACGGCGCGCACTTCGCACAGCGCGTGCTCGGCGGCACGACCACAGCGGTGACACGGCAGTTCCATGGCGGCGCGCGACCGGGCGGTGCGCCGGATGTCCCAAGGTACGAACACGGCGAACCTCACGATCGGATGACGCGCTCGACCCTACTGAACCGCCCTCGCGCGTAGCACACGGGGTCCTCGACCGCGCGGCGACCCTGATTATTCACTGTGCCCTGTCGGTGCGGCGCGTTAAACTTCAGGCAACGCATCAAGTCGAGACCGGAAAGCAGGCCATAGCCACTTTTGAGAACACAAGGCGAGATCGGAGACCCGACCAACCCCGCAGCAGGCGCCGGTTCCACCAGGAGCGCCGCCGACAACGGTTCCAGCGGATCCAGCGGTTCGGGCCCCGCGGCGCGGACCGTGCGTTCCGGCATCGAACTCGCTCCCGAATCCGTGTTCCCCTTCCTCGGTTCGGCCGACCAGAATCTGCGTGAACTCGAGCAGCTGCTCGCCGCCGACATCCATGTCCGCGGCAATTCGGTCACCCTCACCGGCAAGGCGGCCGACGTCGCCCTCGCCGAGCGGGTGATCGAGCAGCTCGTCGCGCTGACCGGCCGTAATCGGGTGGTGACCCCGGAGGCGGTGCGGCATACGGTGTCCATGCTGACCGAGGGTTCCTCGGAGTCCCCCGCGGAGGTGCTGAGCCTGGACATCCTGTCCCGGCGCGGCAAGACCATCCGACCCAAGACACTGAACCAGAAGCGCTACGTCGACGCGATCGACGCCAACACCATCGTGTTCGGCATCGGTCCGGCCGGTACCGGCAAGACCTATCTCGGCATGGCCAAGGCGGTGCAGGCGCTGCAGACCAAGCAGGTCAACCGGATCATCCTCACGCGTCCCGCGGTGGAGGCGGGTGAGCGGCTCGGCTTCCTGCCCGGCACGCTCAACGAGAAGATCGATCCGTATCTGCGTCCGCTCTACGACGCCCTGCACGACATGATGGATCCCGAGGCGATTCCGAAGCTGATGGCCGCGGGCGTCATCGAGGTCGCGCCGCTGGCGTACATGCGCGGACGCACGTTGAACGATTCGTTCATCATCCTGGACGAGGCGCAGAACACCACGGCCGAGCAGATGAAGATGTTCCTCACCAGGCTCGGCTTCGGTTCCAAGATCGTGGTCACCGGCGATGTCACCCAGGTCGACCTGCCTACGGGCGCCCGCTCGGGTCTGCGCGCGGCCAGCGAGATCCTGACCGATATCGAGGATATCCATTTCGCCTATCTGACCAGCAGCGATGTGGTCCGGCACCGGCTGGTCTCGGATATCGTCGACGCCTACGACAAGTTCGAGGCCGACACCAGACCTGCGGTCGGTGAGCACTATCCGGGGAACCGGGCGCAGCGACGGGCCGCGAGCCGGTCCGATCGGCGTTGACGGGTGCTTCGTCGCGACGGCGCACGGTACTCACCGTGCGCCGTCGGCTCGTCCCGGCGCCGCCGCGGGGTCCGCTGCGGTCCTGCGGTGTGAGCCGATAGGGATGTGAGCGGGTATACCGAATACGCTGATCAGGTGAGCATCGAGATCGCCAACGAGTCGGGGATCGACGTACCCGAAGAAGACCTGGTCAGCGTCGCGCGTTTCGTGATCGCCCGCATGGACGTGCATCCGGCGGCGGAGCTGTCGATGGTCCTCGTCGATCTCGACACCATGGCCGACCTGCACATGCGCTGGATGGACCTGCCCGGCCCGACCGACGTCATGTCCTTCCCGATGGACGAACTCGAACCGGGCGGCCGCCCCGACAGCCCGGAACCGGGTCCGTCGATGCTCGGCGACATCGTGCTTTGCCCCGAATTCGCGAACGCCCAGGCCCGCAAGGCGGGGCACGCGCTCGATCACGAACTCGCGCTGCTCACCGTGCACGGCGTCCTCCACCTGCTCGGCTACGACCACGCCGAACCGGAGGAGGAGAAGGAGATGTTCGAATTGCAGGCCCGCCTGCTCGAGGAGTGGTACGAGAACCTGCGCCAGGCCAGGGTGCGCGCCGAACTCGCCGAACGCGACGCCCGCCTGCTCGGCAAGGCGGGTTTCACCGCGCCCGGTGACGCGCTGGGTCCCGCGTGAGCGCACCGTTACTGGTCCTGACCGCCGGTCTGCTCGTTCCTGTCGGCGGACTCTTCGCGGGCATCGACTCCGCGCTGAACACCATCTCACCCGCGCGCGTGGACGATATGGCGCGCGCCGAACGACCGGGCGCGTTACGCCTGCGCCGCATCATCGCCGACCGCGCGCGCTATGTGAACCTCATGGTGCTGCTGCGGGTGCTGTGCGAGATCGGCGCCACCGTGCTGCTCGCCGCCGCGCTCATCGATGTCTGGTCGGTGAGCTTGGCGTTGACGGTCACCGCCGTGGTGATGGTGCTGGTGGACTACGTGGTGATCGGCGTCGGACCCCGCACCCTCGGACGCCAGCACGCCTATTCCATCGCGCTGACCGCCGCGCTGCCGTTGCAGTTCATCGGCCTGGTACTCGGCCCGGTCAGCCGCCTGCTCATCCTCATCGGCAACGCGATCACTCCAGGCAAGGGTTTCCGCAACGGCCCCTTCGCCTCGGAGATCGAGCTGCGCGAGGTGGTGGAGATGGCCGGTGAGCGCGGCGTGGTCGCCGATGACGAGCGCCGCATGATCCAATCGGTCTTCGAACTCGGCGACACGCCCGCGCGCGCGGTGATGGTGCCGCGCACCGAGATGGTGTGGATCGAGGCGGACAAGAACGCCGCGCAGGCCATGTCGCTCGCGGTGCGCAGCGGTCACTCGCGGATCCCGGTGATCGGCGAGAAGGTCGACGACATCCTCGGCGTGGTCTACCTGAAAGATCTTGTGCCGTACGCGGATCGAAGCCGAAAGGTGCGGGTGCGCGAGGTGATGCGTCCCGCGGTCTTCATGCCGGACTCCAAACCGCTGGACGAGATGCTCGACGAGATGCAGCGCCGCCGTAACCACATGGCGCTGCTGGTCGACGAATACGGCGGCATCGCCGGTCTGGTCACCATCGAGGATGTGCTCGAGGAGATCGTCGGCGAGATCAACGACGAATACGACACCGACGAGACGCCGCCGATCGAGGATCTGGGCGACGGTCGGTACCGGGTGTCGGCGCGGCTGTCGGTGGAGGATCTCGGCGAGATCTACGGACTCGAGATCGAGGACGAGGATGTCGACACCGTCGGCGGTCTGCTCGCGCACGGACTCGGTCGCGTGCCGCTGCCGGGGTCGAAGGTGATCGCGCACGGTCTGGTGCTGCGCGGCGAGGGCGGCGCCGACGCGCGCGGCCGGATGCGGGTGAACACCGTGGTGGTGCGGCGGGCGGTGGAGAAGACGGCGAAGTCGGACAAGCTCGATCGCGACGCCGCCGAACAGGCTGTCGGTGCGAGGAACGGCAAGCGCAAGGCCAACGGATCGGAGCCGGGCACTCCGGACGATCGTCACGAGGACGGAGATAGGCGATGACTGAATTGGACGCCGAGGACAACAAGCTGGTGGTGCTGGCTCGCGGCGCGCTCGGCCGCACCGGCGGCGCGAGCGGCGCCGCGGTGCGCGACAGCGACGGACGCACCTACGCGGCGGGTGAGGTCGCGCTGAAGTCGTTGCGCCTCACGGCATTGCAATCGGCGGTGGCCGCCGCCCTGTCCAGCGGCGCCGAGGGTTTCGAGGCGGCCGTCGTGGTCGGCGGCCGGTTCTCCGACAGCGGCGTGACCGCGGTCCGCGAGGTCTCCCCGTCGGCCCGGATCGTGTTCACCGACCGTGACGGCGCGGTCTTCGACATCGTCGACGACGCGGCGGCCGCCGCCGAGGTGCAGGGTGGCTGAGCGGTCCGAGAGTTCGGGAGGCGAATTCCGTTCGGGCTTCGTCTGTTTCGTCGGCAGGCCGAACACGGGCAAGTCGACGCTGACGAACGCGCTGGTCGGCGCGAAGATCGCCATCACCTCCTCGCGCCCGCAGACCACGCGCCACACCATCCGCGGCATCGTGCACCGCGACCACGCCCAACTGATCCTGGTCGACACCCCAGGCCTGCACCGCCCGCGCACCCTGCTCGGCCAGCGCCTCAACGATCTCGTGCGCGACACCTATTCCGAGGTGGACGTGATCGCGCTGTGCATCCCCGCCGACGAGAAGATCGGGCCCGGCGACCGCTGGATCGTGCAGCAGATCAGGCAGATGGCCCCCAGGACCACCCTGCTCGGCGTGGTCACCAAGATCGACAAGGTCAGCCGCGACGAGGTCGCCGTCCAATTGCTCGCCGTCTCCGAACTTCTCGGCCCCGACAGCGATGTGGTGCCGGTGTCGGCGGTGCGCGGTGAACAGGTCGAAGTCCTCGTCGACGTCATCGCCTCGAAGATGCCCGAAGGCCCCGCCTTCTATCCCGACGGCGAACTCACCGACGAGCCGGAGGAAACCCTCATGGCCGAGCTGATCCGCGAGGCCGCGCTCGAGGGTGTGCGCGACGAACTTCCGCATTCGCTGGCCGTCGTCATCGAGGAAGTGCTGCCGCGCGAGGAAGACCCGCCTCGCGAAACCAGCTCCCGCAAAGAGGAGTTGCTCGACGTGCACGCCCTGCTCTACGTCGAGCGGCCGAGTCAGAAGGCGATCGTGATCGGCAAGGGTGGTGCGAGACTCAAGGAAGTCGGCACCGCCGCGCGCAAGCAGATCGAGCACATTCTCGGGGTGCGCATCTATCTGCACCTGCACGTCAAGGTCGCCAAGGATTGGCAGCGCGATCCCAAACAGCTGGGCCGCCTCGGCTTCTGAGCCTCACCACCACGGTTCGGGTCGGTGCCGATCCCAGCGCAGCTCCGATTCCAGTTGCGCGGCAACCGAAACCAGCACGGGTTCGCTGCTCGCGGGCCCCATGAGCTGCGTCCCGACGGGCAAGCCGGTGTCGGTGAAGCCCGCGGGAACGTTCACACTCGGCCAGCCGAGAACATTCCACGGCCAGGTGTAAGGGCAGGCGGCGGTGATCAGCTGGTTGGTTGCGGCGGCGCCGATGCCGTCGATGGCCGCCACCTCCGGCGCCGGGGTGGCGGTGGTCGGGGCGAGGACCAGATCGTAGTCGCGGAAGAACGCCCCGACGCGCCGGTGCAGGATCGGTTCGAGTCGCCGTGCCGCGAGCAGAGCCGGACCCGCGAGCGCCCGGCCGACGCGGATATTCGCGGTGGTGCGCGGATCGACCACCGCGCCCGGCATCGCGGCCGCGGCACGGGTGATCCCCGCCATCGAACGCGGCAGGAACGACATGCCGATCCGCATCCCATAATGCGGATCGGCGATGGTCACGGCGTGCCCGAGACGGCGCAACGTCGCGGCCGTTCGCCGCGCGGCAGCCTCTACCTGCGGGTCCAGTGTTGACCGGACAGCGGTGAACGGTGGCCGCAACGACAGCGCGATCCGCAGGCGACCCGGATCCCGCCCGACCGCGTCGGAGACGGTGACCGGTTCGGGGGAGTGCAGGTCACCCGCATGCGCCCCCGAAGCGGCGTCGAGCAGCAGCGCGGCATCCGCGACGGTGCGCGCCAACGGACCGATCACGGTGAGACCGTAGAAATATTCGGCGTGCGGCCAGGTGGAGATCCGCCCGCGCTGCGGTTTGATCCCGACCAGATTCGTCCACGACGCCGGAATCCGAACCGACCCCGCACCATCGGACCCCAGCGCGGCAGGCACGAGCCCGGCGGCGACGGCGGCCGCCGAACCACCCGAAGACCCACCGGGAGTCCGGTCCGACGCCCACGGATTGCGCGTGTACCCGAAGGCGGCCCCGCTGGTGAACGGCAACTGCCCGAGCTCACAGGTATTGGTCTTCCCCACGATCACCGCCCCCGCCGCCCGCAACCTCCGCACCGACTCGGCATCGGCGGCCTTGACCGGAAACTCCCCACCGCACCCGAAAGCCGTCGGCTCCCCGGCGACATCCGTGTCATCCTTGACCGCCACGGGCACACCGAGCAACGGCAACCGCTCACCCGCCGCCAACCTCCGATCAGCCTCGACCGCCTCCTCGAGCGCCCGCTCCCGCCGCACCACTCGAAAAGCATTGAGCGTGTCCTGACTCGCCTCGATCCGCTCGAGCGCAGCCGTGACCACCTGCACCGAGGTGCGCACCCCCTCCGCGAGCGCGGCAGCGGAAGCCGCCAGTCCGAGTTCCGCCGCAGCCTCGGGCGGCACGGCGGGATCGGGCACAGCCGTCAACCGCCCACGTTTCGGCGAGCTCATGCGAGTCCCTCCCTTCGGCCTGTAAAGGCACCGTAACCCCCGTCCGGTGCCCCCGTCCACGCCTCGAGCCGTCGATTCGATGTCGGTGGTCCCCCGCCCGCTGATCGTCTCGAGCGCGGCCTATACCGCCGACGGCCTGCTTGACGAGGGCCTGGCCTTACCCGAAACTGACGCGCCACACGTCATCGGCCCCTGAACCAGAGACTGCACATAAGACGAAAGACGCAACGACCAGATCAACCGATTGCCCCCGGTGGGATCCTGGGCCGCGTAGATCGCATCGCCCGTGAAACTGCCGTGTGGCCCGTCGTAGCGATACCGAGTGTCGTCAGGATGGTAGTAGTAGATCCCCGGCACTGTGCCCGGCTCCGCCACAGCCAGCGGCGCGGGTATCAGAAAGGTTGCGGTGGAGGCGAACACGGCCGCCGGCGCGAGGACTAGCCCGTGTGCCTGCGCACAGATGTGGCTCGACATTCGTACTCCCCCTGCGGAACGTTCTCGATCTCCACGTCTACGTCGTCACCCTCGCGCAACGCGCGTACATCCCCGAGATCCACGGTGGACAGGTGAAACCACGCGAGCGTGCCATCCGGCCGCGTCAATACCCCGGTGCCGTTGCCGATGTTCCATCGATAAACCGTGGCACGCTCCACGACCTGGTTTCCCCTTCCGCACGCCCCACGAACGACGACCACACCATCCTCCCACGGATTCCATCGCGAAACGGGCGCAACGCTTCGTCGGACCGAGGGGGGATGCGGCGAGCCGATTTCAAGTCTATACATACATACGGTATGTATGTCACGCTGGTAGTGACACCGACAATCAGAGGGAAGGCGACATTATGGCGATCAGTCCATCGCTCGGCACGGCCCGCGAGATCGAATTGCCCGGCGGCCGAATCGAATACCACGAGATCGGGACGGGCACGCCGGTCGTGTTCATCCACGGTCTGCTCGTCAACGCGGACCTGTGGCGCGATGTCGTCCCCGGTATCGCGGCCGCGGGGCATCGCTGTGTCGTCCCCACCCTTCCGCTCGGATCGCATTCGATCCCGGTCCCGAACGCCGATCTCACCCCGACCGGTGTCGCCGATCTCATCGCGGACTTCCTCGAACGCCTCGACCTCACCGATGTCACACTCGTCGCCAACGACACCGGCGGCGCCATCACCCAGGTCCTGCTCACGCGCCGCCCGGAACGGATCGGCCGCGTCGTACTCGCCTCCGTCGACTGCTACGACAAGTTCCTGCCGCAGCCGTTCTCCACACTGGCACGCGTCGCCCAGTTGCCCGGCGCGGTGCGCGCGATCACCGAGACGCTGCGGATCAGGGCGCTGCACCGGCTCCCGCTGGCCTTCGGGCTGGTGACGAAATACCCGCTGCGCGCCGACATCACCGGCTCCTACCTGCTGCCGAGCCGCCGCTCCGCCGCCATCCGCGCCGACCTGCGCCGCTTTCTCGACACCGCGCGCAGCGAATACACCCTCGACGCCGCACGGCGATTCGACACGGTCGGTATACCGGTGCGGTTGGTGTGGGCGCGCGAAGACCGTGTGTTCCCCGTCGCCTACGCCGAACGACTGGCCCGCGAGTTGCCGAATGCCACCCTCACGCTCGTCGACGACTCCTACACGCTGCTGCCCGAGGACCAGCCGGAGTTGCTCACACGACAGATTCTGGAGTTCACTCGGCTGCATGCCACGCCGTAGTCAGGAGGATCGCTCCCGCACCACGAAGGCCGCGCTCGAGCAGGCGGGTCGCCGCCTGTTCACCGAGCGCGGATTCGCGGGAACCTCGGCCGAGCAGTTGGTCGCCGAGGCCGGGGTCACCCGCGGCGCGCTGCACCACCACTACGACGACAAACGCGGCCTGTTCCTGGCCGTGCTGGAACAACTCGAACTGGAGAACACCGCCGAGATCGAACGCGCCATGACCGCGGCGGACAGCGACGACGTGCTGGTAACCATGGCCATCGGGCTGAACCTGTTCCTGGAGATCTGCCAGCGACCGGAGATGATCCGCATCGCCCTGTTCGACGCGCCCGCGGTGCTGGGCTGGGAGCAGTGGCGCGAGCTCGAGGCGCGCTACGGGCTCGGGTTGATCATGGATCAGCTCGAAGCGGCCAGGTCGGCGGGACTCGTTCCCGATGTCCCGATCCGGACGCTGGCCCAACTCCTGTTGAGCGCGATCTCCGAGGCGGGGCTGATAGTCGCGCACGCGCCCGACAAGGAGCAGGCGCGCGCACAGGCGCAGCAGTCACTGATGCTGCTCATCTCAGGACTGCTGCGCACTTGAGCGCGGTGGTTCAGCCCGCGACGACTCCCGCGACGGCGGCGTGCGACGCTCGGTACTCGACCAGCGCGGCCTCCACCTCGGCGTTGACCAGGTCGAAATTGATCTGCGCCCCGGCCGCGGCGCCCGCTGCGGCACTCGCCCCGACCTGCGTACTCGGATCGGTGACATTGCCCGCCGCCCAGATACCGGGCACATCGGTGCGTCCGGTGGCATCGGTGACGAGATGCACACCCACCCCGGACGGATGTTCGACCGTGCTCAGTCCGATCGAGGCGAGGAAACCCGCCCGCGCGACCATCCGCGTGGCCACGACCACGGCGTCACGGGCAACGACGGTTCCGTTGGCGAGCCGCACTCCGCTCAGCTCGTCGTCCTCGGTCTCGAGCCCGGCGACCTCACCCTGCACCACTCGAATCCCGCGCGCCGCAAGCTGTTCGGCCTGTCCGGCCGTGGGCGGCACGGTGTGGGTGATGTAGACGATGTCGTCGCTCAACTGCCGGAACAACAGCGCTTGGTGGACCGACATCGGTCCGCTCCCGATGACGCCGATGGCCCGGTCGCGGACCTCCCAACCGTGGCAGTACGGACAGTGCACGACATCGCGACCCCAGCGTTCGCGCAGTCCGGGAATCTCGGGCAGCTCGTCGACGAGTCCGGTGGTGACAAGCACCCGGCGCGCCCCGACCGCGCGCCCGTCGGCCAGGGTCACCGTGAATTCCGCACCGTCGCGGCGCAGGTCGACGACCTCGCCTTCGGCGATGTGCCCCCCGTATCCACGCACTTCCGCGCGCCCCCGCGCCGTCAGCTCGGCGGGCGCGACACCGTCGTGCCCGAGCAGTCCGTGCACACCTTCGGCGGGCGCGTTGCGAGGTTCGCCCGCGTCGATCACCGCCACCGAACGCTTCGCCCTGGCCAGCATGAGAGCCCCGTTGAGTCCGGCCGCACCCCCGCCGACGACCACCGCGTCGTACTTCTTCTCCAGCTGATCGGTCATATGACCACCTCCTTGTCACGACCATGGACGACGCACCGTCACCCTGGCAAATTGTTTTGCCGCTATGGCAAAATATCTCCCATGAACACCGACCTCGGCCGAGCGCTCGACGCGGTCGGCCCCCGTCTGCGCGCGCTACGCAAACAGCGGGAGATCACCCTGGCCGACCTGTCCGCCCGCACCGGAATCTCGGTCAGCACGCTCTCTCGACTGGAATCCGGTGAACGCAAACCCACCCTGGAACTGCTGTTCCCCCTCGCCAGGGCGCACGGCGTGACCCTGGACGAACTCGTGGACGCGCCCCCGACCGGTGATCCCCGTATCCATTTGCGCCCGGTCACGCACAACGGCATGACCATGGTGCCACTCACCCGTCGGGTCGGCGGCATCCAGGCCTACAAGATCGTGATCGCGGCGAACAGCGCCCGCCGCATCCCCGACCCGCAGACCCACGAGGGCTACGAATGGCTCTACGTCCTCAACGGTCGCCTCCGCATGATCCTCGGCGACCACGACCTGATCCTCACCCCCGGCGAAGCCGCCGAATTCGACACCCGCCAACCCCACTGGTTCGGCGCCGCCGACCCCGACCCCGTCGAATTCCTCAGCCTCTTCGGCAAACAGGGCGAACGAGCCCACCTCCGCGCCCGCCCGAAACGCGAGGAATGACACCTCTGTGTCCTTGCGCTTCCTGTGCGAACCCACGATTGCGCCAGTTTGGGGGCGGGGACACGCCACGGTGGTGGCTGATGCGCCTGAGAGCTGGATATAATACCGCTGATCAGGTAGTATCACGCATGTGTGATACTGTAGGTTCGTGCGTTTGTTCGAGATGATCGCCGAGCGGGAAGTCGTGGACTTTCTGTTGAACCTGGGTCTTGGAGATCGCGCCCGCGCGGACTTCGGCGGCCCTCCTCGCTGAGAAGGGCCCCAATTTGTCCATGCCTCATTGCCGCTACCTCAGGGATGGCGTCCGTGAGCTCCGTTTCGAGATCTCCAGAAACCGGAACGTCCGGATCACCTACTGGTTCCCTGGAGAGAACAAGATCATTCTCCTGACCGTTTTCGTGAAGTCGGCGCAGCGCGAAATCGGCGAGGTCGAGCGTGCTGTGCAGGCGAAGAAGGTGTGCGAGAACGAACACGACCGGACCTATCACAACGTGTTCGAAACCTGATAACTCTGGGGGCTTTCGCGGCAGTCGGTTCGCCGCGAAAGCTACCTCGACTTACCGCCCGGTGACGATTTCGAACAGAAGCACACCTCATCACCTCTACCGACAACGACAAGACCAACCCCAGAAACGGGAGATCACGATGATGCGCACAGACTGCCACCGGCAAATAAGACAACCATCCGCTGCGCCGGATGTATGACATCTGACGACGTAGGAACGTCTGACTCAGCGAAGAGCTGATACCTGCGCTGATCAGGGGCCGAGAGTGGCGCTGATCAACACAGGTATGAGAGATCCTCACACCTTCCGCTTGAGGAAGAGCAAGTCGGAAGAGGCTAGACCACCTTTCCTCGGCACTGTTGCAGCGGTGCCGAGGAAGGCATTGAATCTCTCGGGTGCGCGAGAGAGAACCAAAGGGTAGATAAACCATGACCACGACTGAACGGAAGATCAGCCAGGAGGAATTCGACCGCCGCAGCGCAGAGGCCCGTGCAAACCCGGAGTACCAGGCCGCTTACCGGGCAGCTGAGATCGCCTACAAGCTCGGCGAGCAGGTCCGGCAAGCACGGGAAGCGCGGGGGTGGACTCAGAGCGAGCTGGCGAAGCGAGCAGGGATGAAGCAGAACGCCATCAGCCGATTCGAGGCAGGTGACGGTGTGCCCACCATCCAGACTCTGGACCGCCTCGCGGGCGCGTTCGGAGTTCAGTTGAACATCGGAGTCACACCCGCGTAACCAGGGATTCAGACCCTGGGCCCGGAACAGTGACAGCCTGTCACTGTTCCGGGGCGTGTTGTGTTGTCGGATTGTCACGCACGCATGGTGCGCGGCTCAGCACCACTCGGTGTGATCCGAGGACGCGGCCCGGTTGTTGGCGTTCGTGTGTCGACATATCCGGCTCGAAGGCCACTACAACTTCCAGCTACTCGATCTCGGTGGCCGTCACCGGCCGCTGCGTGATCCGGACGAGCCCGACGAGGACGACTGAGCCATCGCGGGTGTGCTCGCCGATCCTGCCCCTTTGAAGGAGGCGGAGCCGGGACACGAGAGCATCGCCGCCGAGATGGCCGAATTCCGCACCAGTGTCAGTTACCGGTACTACCTGACCGTGTGGGAATTGTCGGACTTGGGTATGTGGGCCTCGACTTTGCAAAGTGCGGAGAAGCGCCAGTGACCGCTACTGTCGCGAGAACCAGCGGGTCGCTCCGTCGCCACCGAGGTCCGAGCTGCCGACAGGGCGCCCGGTGACCAGCAGTAGCAGGGTGGTGAGCGAACCCTCGAGGACCGTGCCGTCACCGGCGACCCAGGTGTCGTCGGTGGCCACGAGGCGGTAGCCGCGCAGTTTCTTGCGGGCGTGGAACGGCGCGCCCATGTTCCAGACGCGGTCGAGTGCCGATCGCGCCGCGGCAGGCGGCATCTCCCGAGTGATTCCGAGTGGGGCGGCTATGTCCTGACCGTGCACCATTACATCCATCAGGCGGTCGGCCGGGGTTGTGCCGAATGCCGTCGCGCGTGCGTCCACGCTGTCGCGGAGTTCGGTCAGCAGGTCGCCGGTCGTGCAAGCCCGCGCGTGACGGATCGCGGTGTCGCGGATCATGCGGTGCAGGTTGCCGCGGGCGCGTAGCAGAGCGAGCAGAATCGTCGCGACAGACGGATCGACGGACAGGTTCAGGTGGGCGACGACGTCGCGAATTCGCCAACCTTCACACCAGGATTCGTGATCCCATGCGCTCTCCGGCAAGGTCTCCAGCAGGTCGGCGAGGCTCGCACGCTCGACGGCGACGGCGCGCCAGATATGTTCGATTTCCCTCGGTGTTTCGGTGGTCATTCGCGTGACTCCTCTCGTCGTGATCGTGGGGAGTACGGTAGGAATTCCAGCCGGGTGGAGGTTCCAGCGATCGTGACCGAGAACACACGTCGGGACGGCCTCATCGGCATCGGGGAACTGTCCCGCCGGACCGGAGTACCCGTGCGCACCATCCGGTTCTATTGCGACGAGGGAATTCTCGAACCCCGGCGCAGCGCGGGTGGACACCGCATCTTCGACCCGGAGACGGCGGTCGATCGCCTGCGCCTGATCCGGCGACTGCGCGCACTCGGTCTCGGCCTGTCCGCCGTCGTCGCTGTGCTCACCGACACGATCTCGATCGCCGAGGCCGCGGCCGCCGAACGCGCCGCGCTCGATACCGAATTGGGTGCGATGACCTGGAGGCGGGCCACGCTGACGGCCGTCGAGCAAGCCCCACCCGCCGAACGCGCGGCGCGCCTCGAACTGCTCGCCGCCGTCCACGACCGCCATCGCGCCCATTACCAACTCGTCGCATTCTGGCGACGACAACTCGTCGGCTCGCCGACCGCCCTGTTCGACGGCTTCGTCGCCATGAACATTCCCGCCCCGCCCGCCGACCCCACACCCCGCCACGTCCTCGCCTTCGCCGAACTCACCGCCATCGTCACCGATCCCGGCTCGGCCGTCGCCATGCGTCGATACCTGTGGCGCACCGACCCGGGCCGCATTCGCGACAAGCGCGAATTCCTCACCGAGCTCGCGGGTGCTTGCGAGGCCGCGGGTGTGCTGCTCGGCGCGGGCGTGACGCCGCGACCGGGCGCCGAACTCGACCGATTCGTCGCCGCGCACGCCGCCGCCCGGCGGGAACCGGACACCCCGCGATTCCGTGAACGACTGCTGCGCGTCGCCGCCCCCGACTACCGCATCCACCGATACTGGGCGTCGACCGCCGAGATCATCGGAGAAGTCACCACCGGGGCCGCGGAACACTGGTTGCACCGGGCGTTGGCACAAACCGCGCGGTCGCGCTCAGGTGATGAATAGCCTGTCCCCATGCGGCTTCCCGGGTTTCCGTAGGTGCGACAAATTGGCCCTGAAAGGCACCGATCGCTCAGTGCTCGGTCGGCCAGAAGATCAGGACCAGGCAGGCGATCAGCGGGACGGCGAACGCGAGAGCCAGACCCCACATCGTTCATCGGGTCCGTGGCTGTGCGGGCACCATCCGCCCCGCCGCGATCAATACGTCGCGTGCGGCAGTCTTGCGCGCGCACTCGTCGGTGTGGCAATCGCGGTGCCGTTGCATGGCCTGATGGGCCTCGGTGACGCTCAGCGGGCGGTCGGGCGCCTCGTGGGGCCAACCTGTGGGCAACACCGACGCTCGACGTTCGGCGCCTATCCGTGCCGCTATCTCCTCCACGGTATTGCCGTCGCCGAAAGGCGTTGTCGCCCTGCCCAGCCAGTCGAACCCCATTGCCGCACCCCTTCTGCCGTGTCCCCTTGTGTTCGGTGGGCAACCCCGCGCCGGAGTCGGAAGCAGATGAGCGAGAGGACATCCCGGCGAGGGCGCCGATGTAATCGTCTGTGACAACGGCAAATCGAACCACGGCGCTCGAGAGAGACTTACGATGCGTTTATGCGAAGAGAGCGCCTCATCGAAGCTCGAAAGGCCACGGGCAAGACTCAGGAGCAGATCGCCGACGAGGTCGAGGTGGACCGAACCACGCTCGGTAGGTGGGAACGCAACGAAGGTACCCCGCACCCCAGCCAGCGGATCAAATATGCTGAGGCCCTGGGTATTACGATGGATGAGCTATCCGCGATGCTCAGCAGTGTTCCTTCGGTGGAAGGTGAAGTGCCGGAGTGGCTGTCGACCTATCTGGGGATGGAGCAATCGGCTACGGCGATCCGTTGCCATGAACCCAGAGCGGTCTATGGATTGCTCCAGATACCGAGCTACGTCGAGGCTCTGGTGGGGCGTATCGGCATTTCGGGCGTATCGGATACCTACATTCGACAAGCCGTCGACCAACGCTTACACAGACAGAAACGAGTGCGTTCCGGGGAATTGGTACTCGATGTCATCATGCCGGAATCGGCACTGCGGCTACACGTCGGCACACCGGCCGTCATGGCCGAGCAGCTGTCGACACTCGCCGAACTGTCCGAGCTGCCGAACGTCACGGTTCGTGTGACCACCTATGCCGCCGGGCAGTACGAAGCTCGGCGACTCAACTGCTTTTCGATCATGAGTCACCCTTGGGGATCACCGAGAGTGCATTTCGAGTCCTACGCGGGTGGTCGCTGGATCACCGATGCCGAGGAGGTGGGATACTTCGCGGGCGCGTACGACCACGGGGCGAAGGTGGCCCTCAACCCCACGGAGTCGCGCAAGTTCATCACGGAATTGGCGAAGGAATGGGAGAACCGTGGATAACCTCGAATGGCGCGTGTCGAGCTTCACCGACAACGGCACTTGCGTGGAGGTTGCCGGGACACCGAGCACGGTCTACGTCCGCAACAGCAACCATCGCGACGCCGGAACCGTCGAGTTCACCCGAGCGGAATGGAGCGCGTTCCTGAAAGGTGCGCAAGCCGGGGAGTTCGACGACTTCGCGTAGCGCGAATTCCTTCGGGCACGACTCACCTGTCACCACCCGGCACTATGTTCTGAGGCAGCACGAGATGGTCCGCTTTGCGGACGTACGGTGCGAAACCGTTCACGAAGAGCGGATAAGGTGCTGGTCATGCGGCTGGAGAGTGACGGATGAGGCTGTATCGGGACGAGGCCGTCGTGGTGCGTCAGCACAAGCTCGGCGAGGCCGATCGCATCGTCACGCTGCTGACGCGCCGGTACGGGCTGGTGCGGGCGGTGGCCAAGGGGGTGCGGCGCACGAAGTCGCGGTTCGGGGCGAGGTTGGAGCCGTTCGCCTATATCGATGTGCAGTTGCATCCCGGTCGCTCACTGGACGTGGTCACCCAGGTGCACACGATGGAGGCGTTCGCCGCCGACATCATCGATGACTACGGCCGCTACACCACCGCGTGCGCGGTGCTGGAGACCGCGGAACGGCTGGCGGGGGAGGAGCGCGCGCCCGCGCCGAAACTGCACGCGCTCACCGCGAGCGCGTTGCGCGCCATCGCCGCGAAACAGCGTCCGCACGAACTGATACTCGACGCGTTCCTGTTGCGCGCCATGGGTTTCGCCGGGTGGGCGCCCGCGCTGGACGAGTGCGCGAAATGCGCGACGCCGGGTCCGCATCGCGCGTTCCATGTGGCGGCGGGCGGCGCGGTGTGCGTGCACTGCCGTCCGCCCGGCGCGGCCACCCCGGCTCCCGGTGTGCTCGAACTGTTGGCGGCGCTGCGGCAAGGTCGGTGGGAGCAGGTCGAGAGTGCGCCCGATTCGGTGCGCAAACAGGCGAGCGGGCTGGTCGCGGCCCATCTGCAATGGCATCTGGAGCGGCAGTTGCGCACCCTGCCGCTGATCGAGCGCGCGGGCGCGTCGGCGGGTTCCTAGCGTCGCGCGCGGGTGTCATGGCCGACCCCGGCGCGCTGTGACCCATCAGGCAGGATGGACCCCGTGATCCTGCGCCGCGACTCCACTACGACAGCCCATGACACCGGGCGGACGATTCGGCCGCCGTCGCCGCATCCGTCGGGTGCGCGGCCGCCCGCGATCCCGCTGGAGTTCGTCCCGTCGCACGTGGCGCTGGTCATGGACGGCAACGGTCGGTGGGCGCAGGAGCGCGGTCTGGCGCGCACCGCCGGACACGAACGCGGCGAGGCGGTGCTGATGGACACCGTCGAGGGTTGTATCGAGATCGGGGTGAAGTGGCTGTCGGCGTACGCCTTCTCCACCGAGAACTGGCGGCGCAGCCCCGACGAGGTGCGTTTCCTCATGGGCTTCAACCGCGACGTGATCCGCCGCCGCCGCGACGAGATGCACGAGATGGGGGTGCGGGTGCGCTGGGCGGGCCGTCGTCCTCGGCTGTGGCGCAGCGTCATCAAGGAACTCGAGATCGCCGAGGAACTGACGAAGGACAACACGGTGATGACACTCACCATGTGCGTCAACTACGGCGGCCGCGCCGAGATCGCCGACGCGGCGCGTGAGATCGCGCGGCGGGTGGCTGCGGGGGAGATCGATCCGGAACGGGTCGACGAGGCCACGGTCGCGCGGTATCTGGACGAGCCGGATATGCCGGATGTCGACCTGTTCCTGCGGCCGTCGGGGGAGTTCCGCAGCTCCAACTTCCTGATCTGGCAGTCCGCCTACGCCGAATACGTCTATCAGGCGACCCTGTTCCCCGATTTCGACCGACGCAACCTGTGGGAGGCGTGCCTCGAGTACGCTTCGCGTGACCGCCGCTTCGGTGGCACCAAATGAGGCGGCACCACATGAGGCGGCACCGAGTGAACGGCGGTATCCGATGAACGGCGGCGCTGACATGGACGCGGCGGTGACCCCCGAGCAGGAGTTGCAGGCGCGGGCGGGTGCGTGCCTGTCGCTGTACGACATCGATGTGCGCGTCGATCCCGAGGGTTCGATCGGATTCGAATACGAGGGTGCACTGTGTTCGCTGCGCGCGGTGAATCTGGCGCCCGGCCTCGACGTGGTCTCGCTGACCTGTGTGCTCGCCTGGGATCGCCCGTTGAAGCCGCAACTGCACAAGCGGGTCGCCGAACGCAACAACGCGCTGCAATTCGGTTCGCTGACGGTGATCGGCCACGGCAAACTCGCCGACGTGATTCTGCGCTACACCTTCCCCGCCGCCGGACTCGCCGATCAGGCGTTGGCGACGATGTTGCTGCTGGTGCTCTCCGGCGCGGGACGGGCGCGGACCGGGTTGCTCGCCCCGTCCTGAGCGTTCAGGCGCGGTCTTCTCCGTAGGGCAGCAGGGTCCGCACTCCGCGCGCCAGCGTCTCCGGTGTCGGGTCGCCGATGATGAGGTGCTGCAGGATGAATCCTGGCAGGAGGCCGATGAGCGCCGAGGCCACCGCTTCGGTGTCGGCGTTCTCGGGTAGCCAGCCCACCGCTCGCATCCGCTCGCTGTATTCGTGCCACACCTCGCGCAGGGCGAGGATCGCGTCCCGCACGTAACCGGTGGCTTCGGGGCGGACCAGCGCCAGCGACCAGGCCTGCGGTGCGAGCCGAACCGGCCCTTCCGGACCGCTGCGTTCCACTATGTATTCGGCGATCGGCCCGATGAGTTCGGCGGGCGTCGGCAGCGTGTCGGCGCGGATCGCTTCGAGCATGGTGGCGCGCAGCCCGACCATGGTCTGGGTGGCGAGGGCGGCGACGATGTCGTCCTTGCTCTTGAAGTAGCGGTACACCGCGCCCGCGGACAGCCCGGATTCGGCGAACACGTCCTGCATGGAGGTGTCGTGGAAGCCTTTGCGGGCGAAGCACAGTCGTGCCGCGTCCAGGATCTGCCGCCTGCGGCGCTCCAGGTGTTCCTCGCTGACTCGTGGCATGGACTCAAAGTAAAACGAATATCCGTTCTTGACAAGTCCGTCGGGGGCGTGCGACCGTGAGGGCATCGAAAAAGAACGAACATTCGATTTTCGGGAGAGATCATGAACTCCACCAAGCGGGCGCTCGCGATCGGCCTCGGCGCCGCCCTGCTCCAAGCCCTCATGCTCATCGCCTTCGCGTGGCCCGCCGCCAATATCGCGCCGCGCGACCTACCCCTCGCCGTCGCCGGACCGCAGGCGGGCGCCGTCGAGACCCGGCTGCACCAGACCGCGCCCGGCGCCTTCGAGATCACCACCGTCGCCGACGAGGCCGCCGCCCGCGCCGCCATCGCGGATCGCGAGGTCTACGGGGCGATCGTCACCGGTGCGGGCGCGCCGCGCATGCTGGTCGCCTCCGGTGCGAGTCCCGCTGTGGCGCAACAACTCGCGGCCATGGCTCAAACGCTGTCCGGTGTGCCCCCGGCCGCCGTCGAGGATGTGGTCGCCGCCGATTCCGACGACCCGCGTGGCACCGCCTTCGGTGCGATGGTGCTGCCACTGGTGATGTCGGGCATCGCCGCGGGTGTGCTGCTCAGCCTCGTGATCCCGACGGCGGCGGCGCGCGGCGCGGGTCTGCTGAGCTTCGGTGTCGCGGGTGGGCTGCTGAGTACGGCGATCATCCAAGGCTGGATGTCGGTGGTGCCGGGCCCGTATCTGCTGCTCTCGGCGGTGGCCGGGCTGGTATCGGCGGCGGTGGCGGGTGCGGTCGTCGGGCTCGCCGCCGTCGTCGGTCGCGCAGGCATCGGTATCGCGGCGCTCACCATGTTGCTGGTCGGCAACCCGTTCTCGGCCGCGACCTCGGCGCCCGAACTGCTCCCGCAGCCCTGGGGTGCGATCGGGCAGTATCTCCCGCCGGGAGCGGCGGCTTCGCTGCTGCGCTCGGTCGCGTTCTTCGACGGCACAGGCGCTGCGAAACCGCTTGCGGTGCTGGGAGTCTGGGTTGCGGTGGCCGCTGTCCTGCTGATCGTCGGCGTACTGCGCGAACGCGCCGCCGGGCAGGACAGGGCGGCTGTTCTCACCGGCACCGGCACCGGGCAGGACTGGGCATCGGCCCCCGCTTGCGCTGAGTCGGACCGGACCTCGGTTCCAACCGGCGCCGAGTCGGACGGGGCTCCGACCCTCACGGGTGCCGAGTCGGACGGGGCTCGGATCCTCACGGGTGCCGAGTCGGACGGGACTCCGATCCTTACGAGTGCGGAGTCGGACCGGACGGCAGTCCCCATGGACGCCCGATCGAACCGGAAGTCGGCCTCCGCAGGCGACACCCCGACCGGACTACGGTCGGTGCGGGCGACACGGTGACGTTCCGCTGATCGAACACCGAGGACGCTGCCGCGCGGTGGGAATCCCATCGCGCGGCAGCGGCTCGTCATCGATGAAGAGGCGAACCGATCACTGCGGCAGAACGAGTTCATCCGTGCTGAAGGGGCTCATCGCCCGCCGAAGCGGTTCACTGCACGGTGAAAGTGAAGGTCGGCGCGGTGGTCACCCCGTTGGAGTTGTCGTAGGACAGCACGTAGGTCCCCGCGGCCGGACTCGGCACCACGAACACCACATAGTTGTCGGGCTTGTCGATGGTCTGGTTACGCGACAGCAATTCGTTGATCGTGCCGCGGAAATCGGCGACCAGAGTCTGCCCGTCCGGCGTGCGCAGCGAGAAGTACTGGTAGTAGATATTCGTGCCACCCGCCGGAATACCGGCGCCGCCCACGAATTTCACCCGCAGCGAGAGTTCGTCCTTGCCGCGTTCGTTCTTCGTGTAGCTGGGGTTCAGCGTTGCGGCGGTGACCTGGACGGTGGTCTGGTCCTGCACGAGGGTCCCGGTGATCGGCAGCGTCTTCGGCTGCACGCTCTCGACCTTGCCGGAGTTCGCCAGCGGAATCTTGGTCTGGTTGTCGGTGGATTCGCCGTAGACCACGGTGATGGTGTCGAGCAGGTGATCGGCGTCCTTGAGCTTCTGCACCGGGGTGGTGACCCGGCCGGTGGCCGAACCCTTGCCCGGCACGGCCGGATTGTCGAAGCTCGCGCCGCCGTCGACCTCCTTGCCCGTCTCCAGGTGGGAGTTGTTGCTCAGGGTCAGGTTCTGCGCGGTCGTGTTCTTGTAGGTGATGTCGATCACCACCTTGCCGCCGCCGTATTCGTCGGGCGTGACGGTGGCCTTGTCGACGGTGATCTCGAACCCTTCGAACCAGCCGGTCTTGCCGACGGTGCGCACGACGGCGCCGCGCACGCCCTGCTCACCGCCCGCGCCGCCCTGCTCACCGCCCGCGCCGCCCTGCGGCGCCGCGATCACGGAGGTCGTCGCGGGGGAGCCGCTCGTATCCTCTTCCAGGCACGCCGATGTGAGCAATAACGAGGCGCTTGCCAACGCGGCGGCAACGATTCGGCCCGCGCGATGTCCCCGAGCGCTGCGTGATGAAGTACGCACGCTTCCTCCTGAGTTCGAAATCGATCCATTGTGGATCGATTCCTCAGGAAATATCGGCTGGTCGGAATGCTGTTAACCGAGCTTCAGCGGCGCCGACGACTCCGCCCTCGCGGGCGGTTGCTCAACGGTTCTGCTCGTCGCGCGCGGCGGCGCACTCGCGGCAGCTCCCGAAGATCTCCATGGTGTGGCTCACCTCGGTGAAACCGTGTTCGCTCGCAATGGTTTCCGCCCACGCCTCAACGGTCGGCCCCTCGACCTCGACGGTGCGCCCGCAGTGCCGACACACCAGATGATGGTGGTGCCCCTTCGAACACTGCCGGTACACCGACTCGCCCGAGTCGGTGCGCAGCACGTCGACCATGCCCGCGTCGGCCAGCGATTGCAGGGTCCGGTACACCGTGGTCAGCCCGATGCCCTCGCCGCGGCGGCGCAACTCGTCGTGGAGTTCCTGCGCGGAGCGGAATTCCTCGATGTCGCCGAGCAGCGCGGCGATGGCGCTGCGCTGCCTGGTGCTGCGGATTCCGACGGACTTGTGCGAGTCCAGCGTCTTGTCAGGCACGGGTCACCCTTCCTCGGCGTGCGCGACGGCGTCGACGACGATGTGCGCGAGATGGTCGTCGACGAGTTCGTAGAGCACCTCGCGGCCGGACCGCTCGCCGTGTACGACGCCCGCGGACTTGAGGATGCGCAGATGCTGGCTCACCAACGGTTGGGTCACGCCGAGCGCGTCGACCAGTTCGTGGACGCAGCGCGGCGACTCGCGCAGTTGTAGCACGATGGCGATGCGGACCGGCGCGGCCAGGGCGCGCAGGAGTTCTCCCGCGTCCTCCAGGACCGCGCGCGCGGGCACCGGCGCGGGGCCGGGGGAGCGGTATGGGTTGTGCGTGTGGGCGGTGGCGGCATCGGCGGTCATCGAACCAACTCCTTAATGGAAAGCGATTCCATTTTGATATGCACGGGTGCGCATGTCAAACCTGACGCTCGCGGCTGCACCTCCATCGTGCCGTGCGGTGAAAATCCTGTTGGCGGGTGCGGATAGTCTGGAGGTTGTCGATTCGATTCGACTCGACAATCGTCTAATCCAATCAACTCGCAGTGGATGGAGAATTCTCGCGTGGCACCCAAGTCGAAGGTGGACACCGTTGCCAACCTCGCCAAGCGCCGGGGTCTGGTGTACCCGTGTGGTGAGATCTACGGCGGCACCAAGTCGGCCTGGGACTACGGTCCGCTCGGTGTCGAACTCAAGGAGAACATCAAGAAGCAGTGGTGGCGGACCATGGTCACCGCTCGCGAGGACGTGGTCGGTCTCGACTCCTCGGTGATCCTGCCGCGCACCGTGTGGGAAGCCTCCGGCCATGTGGCGACCTTCACCGACCCGCTGGTCGAATCGTTGCACACGCACAAGCGCTATCGCGCCGACCACCTGCTCGAGGCGTACGAGGAGAAGCACGGCCACCCGCCCGCCAACGGCCTGGCCGACATCAACGACCCCGAAACCGGCCAGCCGGGCAAGTGGACCGAACCCAAGAACTTCTCCGGCCTGCTGAAGACCTTCCTCGGCCCGGTCGACGACGAAGAGGGCCTGCACTACCTGCGGCCCGAGACGGCGCAGGGCATCTTCGTGAACTTCGCGAACGTGATGACCACCGCGCGCAAGAAGCCGCCGTTCGGCATCGCGCAGATCGGCAAGAGCTTCCGCAACGAAATCACGCCCGGCAACTTCATCTTCCGCACCCGCGAGTTCGAGCAGATGGAGATGGAGTACTTCGTCAAGCCGGGCGAGGACGTCGAATGGCACAAGTACTGGATCGAGACCCGCTTCTCCTGGTACACCGACCTCGGCATCGATCCGGACAACCTGCGCCTCTACGAGCACCCGAAAGAGAAGCTCTCGCACTACTCGGCGGGCACCACCGACATCGAGTACCGCTTCCGCTTCCAGGGTTCGGAATGGGGTGAGCTCGAAGGCATCGCCAACCGCACCGACTACGACCTCAGCACCCACGCGCAGCACTCCGGCACCGAACTGAGCTACTTCGACCAGACCACCAACGAGCGCTACGTCCCCTACGTCATCGAACCGGCCGCCGGTCTCACCCGCTCCCTGATGGCCTTCCTGGTCGATGCCTACGCCGAGGACGAGGCCCCGAACACCAAGGGCGGCGTCGACATCCGCACGGTCCTTCGCCTGGACCGCAGGCTGGCCCCCGTGAAGGCCGCGGTCCTCCCGCTGTCCCGCAACGTCGACCTCACCCCCAAGGCCAAGGACCTCGCCGCCACCCTGCGCAAGAACTGGAACGTCGAATTCGACGACGCGGGCAATATCGGCCGCCGCTACCGCCGCCAGGACGAGATCGGCACCCCGTTCTGCATCACCGTCGACTTCGACACCCTCGAAGACCAGGCCGTGACCATCCGCGAACGCGACACCATGACCCAGGAACGCATAGCCCTCGACAAGGTCGAAAGCTATCTGGCCCAACACCTCATCGGCGCCTGACCCCGACCCGGTGCAACCCGCACCGGTTATCGGAGGGGTACGGTCCAAAATTCGTGTTCGTGGCGCATGCCTTCGAGGAAGAGGTGTTCGGCGCGGGCGGGGTTCGCGCAGGATTCGTCGAGCATTTGCGCGCAACGGCGGGTGAGTTCGGCGAATCCCGGGTCGGCGTAGGTGTCGACCCAGCGGCGGTAGCGGGGGTCGGCGGGCGGGTTATCGGCGAGGATGGCGCCGAGGGTCGAGTAGCCCCACATGCATTGGGTAGAGGGCGGCGAGGCCGTCGGCGTAGTCGGCGGCCGAATCCAGGAGGAACGCGGTGTAGTCGGCGCACGGTGCGCCCTTGACGGCATTGTCGAGGTCGGCGTCGAATTCGGCGGCGAGACCGCGGTGCAGAGCGAGTTCATCGTGGAAGGTGGCGTGCGCGAGGTCGACGAGATCGCCGAGGTGGGCGGCGGGCGCCTGCCAGGCGAGGCGGCTGAACACGCGGACGTAGTCGAGCAGGAACAGGTAGTCCTGTTCGAGCCAGGACCGGAACACCGGTTCGGCCAGGGTGCCGGAGGCGATGCCCGCCACGGTGGGGTGGGTCAGTTGGCGTTCGACCAGCGGGCGTCCGAGCTGTTCCAGATGTGCCGCGAGACTCATGGTGAGCAGTCTGTCCTATGACGGCGCGCGGTCCGAATTGCGCGGAATCCGCTGGGGGAGCACGCTGTGCGGTGTGTGGTGGGTTTCCGGTGACGAGGCGCGGATTCTGACGCCGTCCGAACAGCGTTTCGTACGGCACGCGACCTATACGGGTCGTTCGGTGCGAGTGGAGGGCGAACTCGATACAGCGGCGCTGGACGCGGCTTTCGTGGCATTGGTGCGCACCTTCCCGGTGCTCGCGTGCCGGATCGGCGAGGACGCCGAGGGGCGCGGGCATCTGCTGCGGCCATCGGGCGCCGAGCTGCCGATCTCGGTCGCGTCGGGTGATCCGGAGGAGATTCGGCTGCCGAGCGAACCGATCGATCCGAGACAGCGCTTGGCGTACCTGGACGTCACCCGCGCCGACGCGGGCTCGGCGCGGGTGACGATCTTCGTACATCATTCCGTCGCCGACGCGGGGCAGTGCGTCGAGCTGTTGTCTCGACTCTGGTCGTACTACACCGAATACCTCGCATCCGGCTGGATAAGCGTTGCGCCGCAATACTATCCGCGACCTCTCGAGGCGTATGTCGCCGAGGCGAACATAGTGCGCGGACCGCTGTCGGGCCTGGAGCAGGTGCACCGCCCGCTCGAGCCCGCGGAACGAATCGTGCCGCCGGACCCGCGGGAGCCCGCCCCCGCCGCACTGCACCGTCCGCTGCGGACGACGGTGGACACCGAGACGACCGCCCGACTCGTCGCCCACGGCAAACGCACAGGCATCGGCGTGAACGGGCTGGTCACCGCCGCCCTGCTGCGCGCCTACGCAGGCGAGACCGGCGAGCCGAGGTCGCTCGGCTGCGTCTACCCGGTCGACCTGCGCACGCGCCTACACCCACCCGTCGCGCCCACCGCGGGCACCAATATGGCGGGCCTGGCGAGCTTCTCGGCGCATATCGACACCGAGACCGACTTGTTCGACCTCGGCGCCATGATCTCCGAACACCTGCGCCGCGACATCGCCTCGGGCCTGGTCGCGCAGTCGGTGCTGCATTTCCCCGACTACTACGGCCCTGACCGCCGCTATTCACTGGCCGGGCACATCGCGGTGACCAACACCGGCCGCGTCCCGACCTTCACCGCCCCCGGGCTGCGTTTCACCGACTACGAGATCGTGTACGTCTCCGCCCACCCGCGCCCGTCCACGGGCCCTTCCGCCGCTGTCACCTTCCTGCTCTACACTTTCGCCGACCGTCTGGCTGTCGGCGTTCTCGGCGGCGGCGACGCGGCCGAACGACTCCCCGAAGCGGTCGCGAAACAACTGGACGCGCTCGCCGCCGAGACACCGCGCGATCACTCTACGGCGCAGGGGGATTGACGAATTCGATCGCCGATGCCCGGTTCGACGGTGTCCAGGACGCGTCTTGCCGATAACGTCGTGCACGACGCACGGCGCTCGAGACGAAGGTGGGATGATTCGGTGCTGACGAACGGCGGCGGCAGCGTCGCGGTGGGGGCGGCGGCGCTCGGCGCGGCCGAGGCGGTGGCGGCGCTCGGCGGTGTCTCCCTGGTCGATGCCGTCGCCAGGTTGATGGCCGATACCGCGCCCATCCCGGTCGTCGAGGCCACCGTCGCGCTCACCGGTCGCCACGAGAAGCGAGTGAGCCGTTTCACGGCGGGTGCGGGTGTGGTGGCGCTGGCCGCGGCGGCGGTCGCCGCACCGTCGCGGCTGCGCGATCCCGCCGTCGTGGTGCTCGGCGTCGCGGGCGCCGCGCTCGCGTCGCGTCCCGCGTATCGGTCGGGGTGGGCGGCCGCGGGCGCGGTGGCTGCGGCCGGTGTGCTCGCCGCCGGATCGCGGCTGTGCCCGACCCGCGGTCTCGGCATGGCGACGTGGGCGTCGGCGGGGCTCGGCCTGCTGGTCGCGGCGCGTTCGGCCCGGCGCGACCACGAGCGCCGATACGAGGAGACGATCCGCCGCGTCGGCCCGGTCGGGGCACTCGGCCTCGCACCCGAGGACGGATTCGAAGGCGAACCGGGCCTGTCACCGCTGGTCACCGCCGGACACCGGTTCTACGTCGCCGACGTGAATCCGCGTCCCCCGCGCGTCGATCCGGACCGTTGGCGGCTCTCGATCACCGGCATGGTCGCGCACCCGCTGCGTCTGACCCTCACCGAATTGATCGTCGACGCAGTCGAATTCGACGCCGTCATGGTCTGCGTGCACAACCGGGCCGGGCAGCGGCGCGTCGGCAACGCCCGCTGGACCGGCGTCCCACTCGCCGATCTGCTGCGCCACGCCATGCCCGAATCCGGCGCGACCCGACTGGTCACCCGCGCCGTCGACGGCTACACCATCTCGCTGCCCGTGCCGCCGCTGCGTTCGGGCGAACTGGAGGGCTATCTCGTCGTCGGCATGAACGGCAGACCGCTCGATCCCGCGCACGGCTTCCCGGCCCGCGTCTTCGTGCCCGGCCTCTACGGGCAGTACACCGGCGTGAAATGGCTCAGCGAACTGCAACTGACCGACGACAGCCACACCGACTACTGGTGGCGGCGCGGATGGACCCCGGAGCCGATCCGAGTGCAACCGCACGCCCGCATCGACGCCGCCGTCGCGGGACAGGCGGGCACCGTCGTCACCGGTGTCGCCTGGGCGCCGCCGGAAGGGGTCGCCGCCGTGGAAGTGTCGGTGGGACAAGGGGAGTGGCGGCCCACGGAACTCGCCGCCGAACTCGCCCCGACCGCGTGGCGACGCTGGCGCACGACCCTCGACCTGCCGCCCGGCAAGCACACCGTGCGCGCCCGCGCCGTCGCGAACTCCGGCCGCGTGCAGAGCGGTGACCGCAAACCCCCGTACCCGTCCGGGCCGTCGGGATTCCACGCGGTCACCGTCTCCGTGTGACCGCTACGCGATCGGTTCCTGGAGCTCGGTCACCCAGCCGGATCCTCGGTGTATTCGGGGTGATTTCCCGCGCGGGCCCCCCGACCGGTAGCGGTCGTCATCTGCCCAGCCCCAACGCCTGCCACGGCTCCAGGATGGGCGCGGTACACGACGGTGGCCGCGCGCGGCAGTGCGGGCAGATCCACCAGCGCGACGCTCACGATCCCACTTGCCGCCGGGTCTCGCGGTCGGACGGGGGGTTCTGCGATCGGTTGCGTGCCGGAAAGCTGTACCCGGTCGTGCCTGCGGTCGCGTCGGGTATGCCGCTGTCGGTTGCGCGCCCGAAAGCCGTACCCGGTCGTGCGACCGGTGTTCGGCGGTCGGGTCGCGCCTCGGAACCGCACTTCTCAGAATCGTCCGCCGCGGCTGACTCGCCTCGAACCGTGTGAACCCCCGTAGCTGCCCGCCCGGTAACCGCCTGATCCGCCTCCCGAACTCGCGCCACGCAGCAATCCGTCGATGAGGATGCCGCCGAGCACGGCACCGGCCTGCGCGCCACCCGAGGGCGGTCGGCTCGCCTCGAACGCCCGCACCTCGGCCTGCGCCTCCTGCAGCGCGCGCCCCGCCAGATCCGCCGCGGCCCGCGCGTACGTCAACGCCTGTTCCGGCTCGACGCCCGCCCGTCTGGCCTCGTCCAGGTTGCGTCGCGCCTCCGAGAGCCGGGTGCGCGCGTCCGCACCGACCCCGCCGCGTCGAGTGCTGACGAAATCGCCTGCCGCGCCGATCCGCGCGTCGGCGTCGGTGAGCGCCTGGTCGAGCCGGCGGCGCAGATCCTCGGCGGCCAGTTTGCGGTCGGTGGCTGCGGCGATGGCGCGATCGAGGTCGCCGTCGGCGGTGACGGCGTCGTGGTAGGCGTCCAGCGGATCGGCCTGCGCCGCCGCGGTCGCCGCCGCCAACGCCTGCTGCGCCGCCGCGCGCGCCGCACCGAGTTCCGCGCCGCCGAACTGCGCCAGCTCGTCGGCCGCGGCGATGTCCTTGCGCAGTTCGTCCAGCACCGCGGGCAACCCGTCGCGCGCCTGCTGGATATTGGTCGCCGCGTTGTCCACCCCGTCCAGCAGCGCCCGCGCCTGCCCGACCGCGGCCTCGGCCGCCCTGATGGCCGCCACCGCGCCGCCCTGCTGACCCACCGGCAGCGCCATGGCCTGCCGTCCCGCGTCCACATTCTGTTCCGCGAACGCCACACGCTCGCCCGCCATCGCGACATTGTCGCGGATCGAAGCGAGCACACCCGCCGGATGCGCCGCCCCCAACCGCGCCAGCTCCGCCTCCGACGCGGGCATCCGCCCGGTCAGATCGATCAGATCCCTGGTGAGCGCGTCGAGCCGGTTCGGCGCGTCGATCAGCAGATCCCGCATCTGATCGAATTCCGCTACGCGGGCGTCGAGTTCGCGATCCGCGCGCCCGACCACTCCGATCAACTCGACCAGCAGCGCCCGCTGTTCCTCCGGCGTCTCCGGAATCTCGTCGTCGAGCCGCTGCCGAATCCGGAAAGCCTCGGCGGCAGCGGTTTTCGCGTTCTCCAGCGCCGTCGTGAACGGTGTCGTCGCGACCGCGCCGAATTCACCGGTCGCCAGCTCCAACTCCTCCGCGCTGGTCCTGATCGCATTGTCCATCTCCACCAGCACTTCCCGTGACCGCGCCTGCAACGCGGGCAACGGCAGCGCGGCCAACGCGGTGCTGTTGTCGGGATCGAGTGCGCGCGCCGCGGCCAGTTCGGCGCGCGAACGCTCACGGGAGCGTTTCCGCGAGAACAACACGAGCCCGCCGATGGCGAGCAGCACCAGCGCGGCCAGCACGAACAGCGTCCCCATCCCGAAACCGCTGTCGTGCATGGCCGTGTTCAGTCCGTCGGCGGTCGCGATCCCGGCGTCTGCCCAGCGCGCCTCGCGCAGCGCCGGTTCCACCCGCTTGTACAGCAGATCGTCGAGTTCACTGTCGCTGACACCCTCGGGCAACCCGCCGTAGAATGCGTACTCCGTCGACTGCGTCGCCACCGCGAGCAGCAGGTCACGCGAACCGAACCGGGACTGATCGGCCGTCCGCGCCGCCCACTGCTCCGGGTCGAGGCCCCCGAAATCGTGCACGTAGACGATCCACAATCGGGTCTGCTGATCGGCGAAGAGCTGATCCACCGCCGATCGCACCCGATCCGGCTGATCGCCCTCGAGTGCCTTCGCCTGGTCCACCACGTAGGTGTCCAACCGTGTCGGCGGTTCCGCGACCGCGACGCGCCCGGACAATCCGACCAGAAACAACAGTGCGACCAGGACCGTTCCGACCTGACGGCGGAGCGGACGTTTCGACCTCAGCGGCATGCGAAGAATGTATCCCCGGATCGCCCCGAGACAGTGGATAGCATCGAAGCGTGATCACGATCGACCGCCCCTACACCGGCCACGTGTCCCCCGGATCGAATCCGCAGCAGCGCGACATCCCCGGCGCCCGCATCCTCAAGCTGTCGGTGGGCCGCATGGACAACAACTGCTACGTCATCCAGGACGCCGCCACCGGCGCTGCCCTGCTCATCGACGCCGCCAACGAAGCCGACCGCATCGCGGACCTCATCGCCCAGGAAACCCCCGGCAAGATCCGCCTCATCGTCACCACCCACCAGCACGCCGACCACTGGTTCGCCCTGAAGGAAACCCACGCCGAAACCGGCGCCCCCACCGCCGCCCACGAACTCGACGCACCTCCCCTCCCCGTCGTCCCCGACCGCCTCATCACCGACGGCGACACCCTCGAAATCGGTACCCTCACCTTCCACATCATCCACCTCACCGGCCACACCCCCGGCTCGGTAGCCCTCGCCCTCACCGACGAATCCGGCCGCACCCACCTCTTCACCGGCGACTCCCTGTTTCCAGGGGGTCTTGGGCGGACAACAAATCCGGAGGACTTCAACACCCTGTTCGCCGATGTGACCAGCAAGCTCTTCGATCGGTACGGAGACGACACGATCGTCTATCCGGGACACGGCGATGACACCACACTAGGCGCTGAGCGGCCGCACCTGGACGAGTGGCGCAGCCGCGGGTGGTGATCCGACTTGCCTGAATCTCTCGGCTCAGTTCCGCGGTCGTCCGACGCTCGCTACGGTCGGAGTATGACCGGAGTGGAGACAGTCGAATGGGCCGAACACCTGGCCCGTACGTATCTGGCACCGTTGCCGCGTCGGCTAGCGCACGTTGAGGGGGTGGCACGTCAGGCTGCTCGTGCGGCGGCGGTCGTGGATGATCCGGCCTTGTTGGTGACGGCCGCGTGGCTGCACGATCTCGGCTACGCGCCGGACATCGAGCGGATCGGATTCCATCCTGTCGACGGCGCCGAGTTCCTGCAGGAGCGCGGCCTCGGTGAGCGGCTGTGCGGCCTGGTCGCGAATCACTCGTGCGCTTGCGTCGAGGCGCGGCGGCGTGGAGTGTCGATCGAATGGCCTGATGAGGAGTCCGCGTTGCGAGATGCGCTGTGGTGGGCCGATATGACCACGACCCCGACGGGTGGACTGACGGGTGTGCGTGAACGTATCGCTGAAGTTCAGGAGCGGTACGGAACCGATCACATTGTGGCGCAGTCGGTGACGGAAGCCGCGCCCTATCTGCTCGGTGCCGCCGACCGGACAGAAGGCCGGATAGCCTCGCAGACCCTCAGGTGAAGTAGGGCCGAGGCGCGTCCTCGAGGCCCTTGCGAATTCTGAGCCAGATCGACGGGTGAATATCCCGGTCGTGAAGTCGATCCGGCGCCACCCATTCGACCTCGGTCGATTCATCACTCGGTCGAGGGGAACCGCCGACCGGCTGAGCATGGAAGCAGATCGAAAACTCTTGGCGCACCTCGCCGTCGTCGTAGGCGATCACATGATCCGGATCGGAGAAGACCCCGATCAACCCGGTTACGGCGACATCGACGCCGGTCTCCTCGTGAACCTCGCGGACGACCGCCTGTGTCACGGTCTCGCCTGCCTCGAGCCCGCCACCGGGAATCGAATGCTTGCCGTTGTCGGTACGCCGAATGAGCAGAATCCGCCCGTCGTCGTCCTGCACGAGAGCGCTTACCGCGACTTTGATGCTGTTCGCGTTCGGTGCGCCCGGGTCGTGAAAATAGTCGGTCCTGCTCACGCCTTCCTCCCGAAATCGGCCTCATAGCTTTCCGTCCAGACCTGTTCGAAGCTGGTCGTGTAGGTCTCGAACAGGTCCGCAGCAGGTAGCAGTCGAAGGTGGAACGCGGGCGCGTATGCGCCCGGCTGCCCGTAGACATGCATGTTGACGATCATCTCGTCATCGAATCGGAAGATCGAGTTGTAGAGCGTCGTCCGGTGGTAGCGAATTTCCACACCGTCTATTTCGGCCAATGGTTCGATCAATGCCAGCGCGTTGCGAATTCTCGCGGGTACGGTACCCGACGCGAGCCGTTCCTCGCCGCTTCGTTTCACGGCCTCATCCTCGTCGGGATCGCCGAACAGCATCCGAACTTTCAGGCCGTCACGGGTCTTCTGTTTGATCGTTCGTGCGAACGACGGCTCTTCGGCAAGGAACAGCCCGGCGAGAACGAGAACGTCGATTTGCTCGGTCGCATGAGCGAGCAGACGCGTCCACAGATCGAGCGGTATCGCACTTCGGTGCGGATACACATTGATCACTTCCGACTGAGCGACCTCGGCCCGTCGTTCAGGCGGAAGCGCATCCGGCCAGAGGTAATTCTCGGTTTCCCGCACCATGGATGCCACCTTGTGGCGATGGCGTGGGTACGGTGTCCGGCCCTTGGTGATCCAGCGCTCGACAGTCTTCTCATCGACACCTGTAGCCACCGCTACGTCGGATAAGTCGAGGCCGTTGCGCAGAAGCGCTTCTCGAAGACGATCGTTCGGCATCGCCATCTCCTAAGGGACGAGTAGGGACCTCTCTACTGTACTCGAGACGTCTGAATGCGTCTACCTATGTGGTCATTGCGCCACGTCATTTCCCGAAAAGTAAGCGATTGCAACGCATTTCCCACTTTTCGAAGGAGTGACCGAAGTTGTCGCACAAGTCGTACGGCGAAGCCAGCGGGACCGACGCCCGCAGGCTCATCAGCCTCAAAACGGCGGCGTCCCTTGTCGATGTCGACGCGAAAACCATCCGCAACTGGATCGCCGCCGGCCAGCTGCGCGGGTTCCGGATCAACGGGCACCTGCTGAGGGTCAACCACGCCGAATTGCTGGCGCTGGTTCAGCCGATCCTCACATCCATTCCGGAGGACGCGGCATGAGCACGGCGAAGAAGTCCCCCAATTCCCCGCAGGTCAATGCTGAGCGACTGGCCGAGTACGTGGCGAAGGTGGTCGCTGAGGCACCGCCGATCTCCTCTATCACGCGGGCGCGCTTGTCGGCTGTTCTCGGCAGCAATGCCGATCGGAGGGCGGCGTGATGCGCGCCAGGACGTTCGGTTTCGCGGTGGCTGCGGTCGCGGTGGGTTATCTGATGTTGGTTGCGCCGGATGTGCTCGGTGTGGCGGTGATGCTGCTTGGCGCTGTGGCGTTGTGGCGGGTTTCGCGTCGGGCGGGGGTTCGGCGATGAGCGTGAATGAGCCTTTGCATGATCCGGTCGAGTTGCTGGGTGAGTTGAACGCGGTCATTCGTGAGCAGGAGTTGTTGCGGCAGCGGATGGTTGCCTTGCAGGCGAAGTATCGGTCGTTGGAGTCCTTCGCGGAAGCGGGTGGGTTCGACAAGCCCGGCCGGTACGAGTTTCTGCCCGAGGAGTTCGGTCGGGTCAACCTCGACGCGGCGACCGCCAGGCTCGATGACGCGGCCGATGCGATGAGCGGTCCGGAAAGGTGGCTGCGGTTGGCGCGGGAGTACGCGGCGAAGGTGCGTGAGTATCCGCGCCCGGATCGATCCGAGGCTGATTCGATGGGCGGGCTCGACGCCTGGTCCAACGCGTTGTCCAACGCGCTTGACACTTACCGGCGCGTGTCGACCGATCGCGGCGAGGCCGAGGGGCGGTCGTTGTGAGCGGGTTGTGGCGGCAGGAGCCGCCTGCCGGGCACGGCTACTCGGTGTCGGGTCTGGATCGTGGTCTGGGGCATCACACTTCGTCGGCGATGGCGGGTCCGGAGTTCACCAGGATCAGTGCGGTATACGCGCCGCTGAGTGTGTTGCCGTTGGTGCCGCAGTTGGTCGTGCTGGCTGTCCTGGTGTTGGTCGGGATGGGCGGGTGTGCGATCGCGTGGGTCGATCAGCAGGACTATGTTCCCTCGCCCAATATCTGCCGGGTCGATCAGATCCCGCAGGCCGATCAGCTCGATTGTGACGCGCCGACGCAGGTTCCGGCGGGTGGTCGGTGATGAGCCGCCGTCAGCCGGGACGTCGGGAGCAGGCATCGAGCGCGGTGGCGGGTGTGCCCGCGGTGCCCACGCGGATCACCGATCTTGCGCATTTGGCGGAAGCGGCGCGCCGGTTGGGGCAGTCCGATCGGGTGATCCAGGTCGATGTGTCTGCGCCGCAGGTGGTTCGGACGCCGGGCGGTCGTGTCGGTCATTGGTTGGTCTCGGGTGAACCGCTGGTGGGGCCGGGGTCGAGCACTGCGCTTGCCGAGGCCGTGGATCGTGCGGCTGAGCGGGACGAGACGTCCGACGCTGTCGCGGATCGCTGGTCGGGCGGTGCTTTGGCCGAGGTGATGGCGCGCGGTGCTGAACGAGAGGAGTACAGCCGATGAGCTACACGTCTGTGTTGAAGCGGTTGTCTGTCCGCGATATGACGGTGTTGTCGATTGTGGCCGAAATGTATGGCGCGCCTATGGATGTCGTGGCGTCGATGCTGCGGGTGTCGCAGGATCGTGCCTATCGGATAGCGCGTGGCTGGACCGAGGCGACCATGATTTCGCCGTTGCGGGTGAAGCCGGTTCCCGGTTACGCCTGGATCTTCCCGACTCGCGCGGCGGGTGAGGCGCTGACGGGTCGGCAGCTGCGGGCGTGGGTGCCGACGCCGAAGATGGCCGCGCATGTGCGCACCACCTTGGAGGTCCGCCTCGCTCTGGTCGGGTTGGACCTGGATCGGTGGGTTTCCGAGCGGGCGTTGCGTGGTGAGCAGCCGCCGACGCGTGCGGGTGTGGCTCGGTCCCATATCCACGATGGCCGTTTTCGGACCAAGGCGGGGGATTGGTGGGCGGTCGAGGTCGAGCTGTCGCCGAAGGACCCGGCCGCGGCGCGTTCGGCGTTGGCGTCCGCGGTTCAGGTCGCTCGCAGCGCGGGCTGTGTGGGGGTGACCTACTACTGCCGTGGTGAGCGGGTGAAGAACGTGATCCGTACCGCAGCCGCTGGTGTGGATTTCAGCGACGGGTTCCGCGTCACGTTGGACGACGTCGACGCTCTGCTCGCCAGGTCCGCTTTCGCGCCGTCCTCGCCCGGTGCGCGCCCTGGTTTCCGGGTGATCGAGGGCGGGGCCTGTGATCCCACATCCATTCAGGTCACCGACCGTGATGCAAGGAAGGGGGACAGGTCATGACCTGCACTCCGATTCTCACCCCGACCGACTGCGGGCCGACGACGCCCCCGCAGACCCCTGCCCCGGTATCCGCACCGCCGACCGTGGCGCCCGAGACCGCTCCCGTGGCAGTCGAACACCCGGCCGTCACCGTCGATCCCACGATGCCCCCGATCGGGGTGAAACACGACCCGCTGGGTTGGCTGCCGGACTTCTCGTCGTGGACGTGGGACAGCGTCGCCGACGTCTCGCTGTTGGGTGCGGCGGTGTTGGTGACGGTCGCGGTCGGCACGGTCGCGATGATCGTCCCAGCGGCGCTGTTGGGGTGGAAGCCGCAGCGCCTGCGGAACTGGTTGTTCGCGTCGGTGCTGGCGATGCCGGGCGCCACGGCGTTGTGGGCGTGGGACATCTTCGCCCCGGCCGAGGACTTCGCCGCCGCCGCGCAGTCGTTCCTCGCGGGTCATTTCGTGGGTGGGTTGTTCGGGATGGGGCCGGTGTTGATTCCGGTCGCGTGGTTGGTCGCGGCGATTCTCTACACCCGTCGTCGCACGCAGTTGCTGACGGTCGGGTTGGGTTCCCCGGCGGCGACCGAGCGTGCCCTGTACATGCAGGCTCAGCGCGAGCAGCGTTCTGCAGCGCGGTTGTCGCGGCGCCGTCTGCCGTTGACCACGGGCGGCTGGAACCCGGAACTGGTGATCGGGCGCCTTGCGGTCGAGCACGATCAGGCTCCGCCGTCCTCGATGGCGCGGTCGTTGTTCGGGCGTACCGAGACCCGGTTGATCCTGCCGTGGATCAATGTGGCCGAGCACATGTCCACGGTCGCGGGTTCGGGTTCGGGCAAGACCACGTTGATGCAGCGGGTGTTGTTGTCGTGGATGGTGACCACGTGGACTCGTCATCGGCGTTGGTGGCGTAAGGACCGTCCGGGTCGTCCGTTGGTGATCGTGGTCGACTGCAACGGTGGCCCGGAGTCGCGCAAGGTCGCGGCGAAGATGCGGCGCTGGTTCACCGCGCTCGGGGTGCGTCCGGAGCGGATCGGGGTGTTCCCCGACGACGTGTCGCTGATGCTGTGGGACGCGCCCGTGGATGACCTGCGCTCGATCCTGTCGGCCATGGTCAGTGGTGGTTCGACGCCGACGACCGACACCGAGAAGTACTTCCACGAGATCCGCGAGACCCTCATCCATTTGATCGTGGACGCCCCCGAACGGGTCGAGGTGATCGACGGCAATCCGACGCCGATCGGCGCGAATCCGCCGCGGTCGTGGTTGGAGTTCCTGTCGCGGTTCGATCCCGAACGCCTCGCCAGGTTGTGGGGCGGACAGACCGGGGCTGTCCCGTGGGCGGGTGTGGCCGGGATCGATATGGAGATCGCCTCGACCATCGACGGCAAACAACCCGTCATGAACAGCGCGCGCGCCGAATTCGCCAACCTGTATCGGCTGCTCGGCGATGTCTTCGACGGGGACAAGACGCTCACCGATTTCGATGTCCTCTACATCGTCCTGGAAGGGGTGAAGACCCCAGATCGTGCCCGTTCCCAGTTCGGAGCCCTGGGGACGATGTTCGAGCAGCTGGCCGACAAGCAGCACGGCCGGACCGCGCTGATGGTGGTGGACGAGTTCTCCGCGGTATCGGACGGCAAGACCCGCGCGGTGAAGTGGGTCGAACGCTTGCGTAAGGCCGGTATCGGGTCGTGGTGGATCGCCCAATCGTGGCAGGGCCTGGGGCACGACGACGACAACCGCACCGCGCTGGTCGCCGCCGCGTCCGGCGGCAGCCTGCTGGGTCGGTCCACCGATCCGGAGACCATCGCCAAGATCTACGGCACCCGCCCGAAATTCGAGCTCTCACGCAAGTTGATCGCCGGGAACCGGGACGGTGACGAGGGCAACGTGCAGACCTCCGACCAGTTCCTGATCCCCCCGAACCGGTTGCGCGCCATGGCCAAAGGAGACGTGGTCCAGACCTCGGGAGGCCGCGCTCGGTGGGGTCGGGTGTCCCCGCTCAACGACGCCGAACTCGACAGCCTCTCGCCGCTGCCCGGCATCGGCGAGTTCACCGACCCCGCACCCGCCGACGAAGGTCTCGCGTCGGTGATCGACCTGAACCGCCGTCGCACCGCGTAACCGACACCCCTGAAAGGAGATTCACGACATGGCCATGCCGAACCCGTTCGACAACGACAACCCCGACGACTACGACGACGACCGCGAGGAACACGGCGAGGACATCGGTTCCCCGCTGGATCGCGGCGGGAAGCTCGACAGCCGCCAGGCCGACATCCTGCACAGCCTCGCCGTCGATCTGGAAGGCAGCGACGCCGAACACCTCGCCCACGCCTTGAGCGCGCCGGTCGTCCCGGACGGCGGGAACCTCGGGCGCGCGGTCGCCCCGCACCTGGAACGCGTCACCAAAACCGGGGACTGGCTGCGGATGTGGGGACCCGCTACCGCCGGCACCGTCGCCGCCGGGGTCGCGGTGGTGGTGCTGCCGCTGCCCGGCCCGCTCGCGCTGTATGTGCTCGCGGTCGCCGCTTACGGGTGGTGGCACTGCGCGGGACGCCCCGGCGCCACCGAGACCGTGCGCCTGCTCGCCGCCGCGATCGGCGACGCCGCCGCGTGGGTCCGCCGCCACGTCGAGCACTTGGCGCAGCGTCGCGCCCGCTACGAGTCCCGCCGCACTACCTCCGAGAAGAAGGAACAGAACTGATGAACCGCAACGACATTCGCCCCATCCTGGTCGGCGTGAGTGCCGGTCTGCTCACCACCGCGGTCACGGCCGCGGCCCGCGAACTCGCCGAGAAGTTCGGATCGTCCGTCCGCACCGCGCAACGGATCGTCGCCGAACGCGACGCGGACCGCGAAGCCCTGCGCGCCGGATTCCGGCCCGAGCTGGTCACCACCGCGCCGGGTGTCACGACCTTGGCCGATTTCACCGTCGTCCAGTTGCTCGCCGAGATCACCGAGCGGCGGCGCCGGTTGGAGAACCACGGCTTCAGCGTCTATCGGCCGGAGTACCTGCGCACCGACTTCCAGCTGAATGCCGAGCAGTTGGAGGCACTGCGCGCCGAGTTCGACCGCCGCCGCTACCAGCCCGGCGGTGCCATCACGCGCCGAGACCGGCGCCGCCTCGACGCCGCCGTGGACGAGGTCTACGGCCCCCTCGATCCCCCGTCGGTGACCACCCAGGACGCCGACACCACCGAACAGGAGAACTGACATGTCCGATCGCAGTGTCGAGGACGAGCTGATCAGCGAGGTACGCCAGTTCGGTTCGGCGATGCGCGCGGCGCTTCAGCGCCACGCCCAGGCGTTGAACTGGCTGGAGCGGCGCAAGGCCCGCAAGGACATCTCGCGTCTGGTGCGTGAGGAGCGCCGCAGCGAGGAACACGCCCGCACTCAGCAGTTGAGCTACACCCGGTACGCGGTCGACCGTTTCCGCACCCATTCCAACGCGGTCGCCTCGCGCGCCAACGACCCGAACCTCGATCACGGGCAGCGGGACCGCGACGCCGCGGCGTTGCGTGAGCACCGCGACCGCCTGGCGGGGATGTTCGTCGCCAACGAACGATTGACCATGACCGAGCGCGGGATAGCGCTCGATGGTCTGGACGCGGCGACCGCGTTCCCGGAGTTCGAGACCGGGAACCTGTTCGCCCGCGCCCACAAGGTCAAGGGTGTGGAAGCGCTGCATCACCGGGCGCGGGTCGCCCGCGAGATCGGCGCCGTGCAGGAACGCTCGATCACCGCGGCGGCCCGCCAGCGTGAGCAGGTCCGCCAGCACGAACAGCGCCAGACCCAGGCCGTGGACGGATTCGCTGACGACTACGGCGCGCGCACTCGTCTGCTGCCCGACGATCGGCGGCAGTTGGCACGGTTGGAGGCTGCCTCGGTCGAGCCGCACCGGTTCCGGGCGACGGTGGCCTGGACCGACCACGACGGGATCACCACGTCGCAGACGCGGCGGTTCGGTACCGAGCACGCCGCCACGGACTGGATGCGCCGCGATGTCGACGGCAGGTTGTCCTTCGGTGAGACGGTCGGTGTCCAGACCTGGGACGCGCACGACGCCACCGCCCCGCTGTATTCCCATACGGGCGGACAGAGCGCGGTCGCGGTGTCGCTGACCTTTCGCGAGGAAGCCTTGGCCCGGTCTGCTCTGGCTCGCGACGTCCCGGACCGCGCGGGCCTGGGCCGCGACACCTCGGCGCCGCAGGCCCCCGTGTCGGGGCGTACGGAGTCGCCCGCGGCTGCCGGTATCGAACTGGAAACGGTACGCGCGGAGCGGGATTCGCTTCGGGATCGACTCGGGTTGTCGATCGAGCACAACGCGGAGCTGTCCGACAGCAACGGTCGGTTGACCCGGCAGTTGTCCGCGGTGCGCGGGCAGTTCGGTGATCTGCACTCCAGGCTCGACGCCCTGGAGATCGAACGTGACAAGCTCCGCGACGCGTTGCGCGCTGCTGGCGCCGAGCGTGAATCCACTTCGGGGGCGCGCGGTCAGGCGCGCCAGGTCGAGCGCGATTCCGATGAGTCCGAGGAGTGGACCCGGTTCGAGGAGCGGTTGCGCTCCATCGAGGCCGATGAGTACGACCCCGGTTTCGAGCAGGTGGTGCGCGAAGAGGACGACTGGGCCTCGGAATCGGACGGGGACCAGCGGCGCGTGGTCGAGGAGAAATCTCAGCGCGAGAACACCGCGACACCAGCCGCCGAACAGCGGCAGCGGGATCGGGGCGGTGAGTCGGGTGGTTCGGCGCTGAGTGGTTACCGGGCCGGTCGCACGTTGGCCGACGCGATGGCCCGACACAGCGCCCGGCGCACCAACGGTGCCGAGTTCGACGGCGCCGAACACGAAGGGATGTACCGATGACCAGCCACGACGACATCGGGTTGCGCGGTGTGGACGCGATGGACGACACGATCCGCGCCTACTACGCGCAACGAGTGCCCGACCCGGCCGAAGCCGAATGGCGCGCCGATTACGGGCGGGTGCAGGACCGCTTGGTTCAGGCCGGGTTCCCCGACCACGAGCACGACCCGCGCGCGGTCGCGATCGTCGCCGACGCCGAACGGATCGAGGCCCGATGGACAGGCGACCCGAAAGTCGCGCCGCGGTGGGAGCAGTTGGCCGAATGGCATCGCATGGCCGAGGAAGCCGCCCACGCTCGCAACGGAGCGGATATCCCGGACCTGTATACCAAGATCCCGCAGGGCGGCGATCCGGTCACCTGGCGCAACGTGTTCCAGGCCGTCGATCTGGCCGGAACCGCCCGCTGGCCCGCACTCGACCCCGAGCGAACCAGCACCGGTTCGTCGGCCGGGCAGGGCGGCAACGCGTTGGCCGCGGCTCTGGATCGCGTCGAGCGGGACGGAGTCGAGCGGTGAGCGGGCCGGGTCTGGAATCGGCCTACGACGGGATCGGTGTCCGGTCCGAGCGCGAGCGTCGAGAAGCGTTGCACGCGTTCTACAGCGCGCGGACCGCTGATCCGGTCGAGGCCGAGTGGCGCACCGATTACGCCCGGTTCTACTTCCTGGCCGACAGCGCCGAGGGCCGCAGCGGTTACGCCGACGCCGACGACTACGCCGAGCAGGCCCGCGAGGTCCGGCGCAGGTGGGTCGAGGACCCGCGTGTCGAGCCGCTGTGGTCCGGGTTGGACAGGGCGCGCGCCGAGTTGGAGGTGATGGTGCCCTACGGCGAAGAGCGCGGAGACATGCCGGGCGAGGCACCGCCCGGCATGGACCCGACCATGTGGCGCAGTCAGTTGCAGGCACGCGATCTGACCGGCCACGGCCGATGGGCCGAACCCCACGCGAACAGCGATCGAGAAAGGACCGAACCAACCCGAGACGATACCCGCCGCGACCAAGCCGAGCAGGCCGAGGAGTTCGAGGAGTTCGGGTCCAGGACCGAGCAGGTGATGCGCGCGGACTTCGTCCACGCCGTATCCATCGGCGCCTGGACCTCCCCGTGGCTCGGCCGCGAGGACGACTGGCCCGAGCACTTCGTCTACCTGTCCGGCGCCACGAATCGGTGGCGGCGCGACCCGGAAGCCGCCGATCAGTTCGCGCGGGCGCAGGCCCACATCGTGGGCTCGCCGATCCAGCAGCGCAGCGAGGAACAGGCCCGCTGGATCGCCGAATCCGGAGTCGAGCGCGACCCGTGGGCCTACGCCGAAAGCCCGTACGTGCAGCGCGCATTGCGGCTGGGACACGTACCGGGCGCCGAGGCGGCGCCGACCGCATCCCGGACCGGTAACGCCCTGGCCAGGGCGATGTCGGTCGATCACACCGAGTACGAGCGATAGCCCGTTCTCATCCCCGAATACGCGCCATGCCGGGCGTGTCAGCGCCCGGCATGGCCGGTCCGACACCACATTTCACAGAAGGAACGAACCGTGAATGAGAATACCGCCGCCCAGCAGGGCGCCGATCCGAACGAGCACGAGTCTCCCACCGAGATCCGGATGCGCGCGGACTTCATGCACGCCAACCAGTACATCGACCGCGACCCCGAGGATTACGACCCCGCCGACAGCGTCGAGCAGGCCGAGTACTCGCTGCCGTGGCTCACTCGTGGTGACGAGTGGACCGCGCATTGGTGCTACCTCGAAGACGCGACCAATCGGTGGCGCGCCGATCGGGACGAAGCCGCGGACGTGACGATGATCGCCGACGCCGAGGGCGTGTTGTCCCCGATCCATCTGCGCAGCGAGGAACAGGCCTGCCACATCGCCGAGCACGGTGTCGAGCGCGACGCGTACGGCCTGTTGACCTCCCACTACGTGACCCGCGTGGAGAACTACTACGACACCCTGCCCGGCGAGATCACCCCGCCCGCGACAGTGGCGCCGTCGGCGTTGGCCGACTACCGGCCCGGCAATGCCCTCGCGACACACGCGGCGAACATCGAGCGCGAAGGAGTCCAGCGGTGAGCCCCGCGGCCGAGGCGACGATGCCCGCGACCCGCGGCGACTACCACGACGAACTGGTGGACACCCTGTTCGCGCCGCTGCGCCGCGCGCTCAGCCCCGTCACCGTCGACCAGGACCACGACCACACGGCGCCCGCGACCGAGCAGACCGCGTCTCCCGCCGCGGCGAGTCCGGCGCGGCCGGTGATCGAACCGGGCCTGTCGGTGGCCGAACTGCAAGCGCGGTTGATCGCCGCGTACGAACACAACGCCGAATTGCGGGCGCGGCTGACCGCGACCGAACACGCGTGGGCTGCCGCCGAGCGGGAAGCGGCCCAGCTCCAAGACCGTAACCGCGAACTAGCCAGTGATCTGGACAACGCCCTGGACGAACTCGCGGGCCACGCCGCGCACGCCGAGCAGGAACGCCTCGTGCGCGTCCCGGTGTGGAGCCCATGGACAGCGTCCACCGACCGAGGAGGTCACGACCGATGAATCCGTCTACCCCTGTCCAGCCTGTCAAGCGGGTGTCAAACGGGCGTATGGACTTGGCGGAGTTGACCGCGTTGGCGATGACGATCGTCATCGGCGCGGGCGCGTTCGCGTGGTCGTTCGCCGCGCTGACCGAGCTGTCGGTGATGGCCGGCATCACTCCGCGTCTAGCGTGGGCCGGACCGATTTTCGTGGACGGCGCGATCGTCCAGTCCGCTGTCGCCCTGGTCTCACTCCAACGGCGCGCCCGCCAGAACGTCCCCATCCCGACCGGGACCAAGGTGTTCTTCTGGGGCGAATTGTTCGCCGCCGAACTGATCTCCGTGATCGGAAATGGCCTGCACGCTGCGGAATCCGGGCAACGCATCCTGCCCGCGACCATCGCGGCGTGTGTGGCTGGCGCGGCGCCGCTGTTCGGTTTGGCGGCCACGCACGGGCTCACCGCGTTGATCGAGGTCCCCCGCAACCCCGAACCGACCCCGGTTCCGGACTTGACAGCGGTATACGCCGATTCGACACGCCTGGACACAGACCGGACAGGGCTGGACAGCGAGCGCGCAGGACTGGACACCGCCTCGACAGTGACTGTCGAGGCGGTGGACATCGACCCGATCACCGAACGCGATGCGCAGATCCGGCGCCGTCACGCGGGCGGGGAATCCATGCGCTCGATCGCGGCCTCGGTCGGTCTGTCGCACTCGCGGATAGGCCAGATCGTCAACGCCACCACCGACCGCGACGACACCAACGACGACGATCCGGAGGTGTTGAGCCTGGTTCGCTGACCGATCGCCACACCAGCAGGCAGGCCCGATCGGGCCTGCCTCTCATCCCCTCCTATCTCACGAAATCGAAGGAACACAACATGACCAACGCACTGAGCGAAATGGACCAGATCAACGCCGAGCTGATGAGCAGTGGCACCCGTAATCCGTTCGGCCGCGATATCGAACCGGGCACGATGGTGTCCGGCGAGATCGTGGCCGTGATCCGCCGTCATCGCCACAACAGCCAGGGACAGCCGCTGTTCTGGGTGAACCGCAAACCGATGGTCGCCGCAGCCGGAGACCCGGTCATCGACTCGGCCCTGGTGATCCAGGTCGAAGAGCAGGAGCGTGACACTCCCGACGAGGAAGGTCTGCGCCTTATCACCCTGGATCGCGATATCCAACGCGCGATTTCGGCCGGTGTGCGCCGATCCAGCGCGTCGGGTCTGGCCATCGGTGGATGCCTGGACGGTCTGGCCTACGTCGGCCCTGCCGCAGGCAGCGGCTACGGCCGCGTCTACGAGATGCGCGCCTACGTCCCGCCCGCCGAGTAGCCCATCCCCGAACCCGAGCCCGGCCGATATTTCGGCCGGGCTTCTTCGTGTTCACGGCCTGGCGGCGATCTCGTCTTCCCCGACTGTTCCCGCGGCCCTTCCTCCGAAGGCTTGTCGAGTACGGATCGGCGGTTGCTCAAGGGTGACCGAAGGTCATCGCCGGAGGCGACGCGACGTAGGAGCGCCCTTGAACGACCGCCGATCCGTACTCATGCTGTTCGGCCGAGGAAGGGCTGTCACGTCGTGGATTCGGTCTTCGGAATCAGTACGTGGAGTGTCGATCAGCGCGCCGAGAGTTCGCCGAAAAGGTGCCGATAGGTAGCCGAATGCCAGCAGTGGACACTGCTAGCATTCGGCGCACTCAACCACCCCCCGAACCTGCCCTCGAGCTGTGGTTACGTGGGTGATTTCTGCTCACTCCTCTCCCCACCCCCACCGACATCTCAACGCACACTGCGTGAAACGTGCGTTGAGATGTCGGTGGGGGTGGGGAGAGGAGCAATCAGAAATCAAAAGAGAAGGTCAGGTTCGGGGGGTGGTTGAGTGAAAAGGAATCTGGTTACGTGAGGTGGTATCGGAAAGTTTGCGAGCTGGTCGGGTTGGCATACGGAAGTGGTGGGTGGCGTCAGGCGGTGAGGCTGCGGTTCAGGGCACGCGGCTTGCGCGGTTCGGCGATTCGTGGACGTGGTGGCGGTCGTGTGCGGGGTTGCGCGACCGGTGGTCGCGCGGGCTTGCGAGCGGGTGTGTCTGTTCCCTCCGGTGTGGCCTGAACGGGCCTATCACACGGTCACCGAACATCAAGGGCGCTGCGCGTCGGCTGCGCCGATGGCCTTCGGCCACCCTTGCTGCCCGGCGCCCGTGTGATCGAAGATGCCCAGGCCACACCGGAGGGAACAGACACAGTCCCAGCCGAACGCTCTACAGCCCGAACAGCTGCGCGCCTGAAGGGCGCGAGCGGGGCCAGCCCCCGCACCCCGCCCTCGCCGGGAGGCAGGCCGTCCAGAGGGACCGGAACGAGAACTGCCGGTAGGTAGGTCTGCCGCAACTTCCCAGCGGCATCACGGCTACTGGGCCGCAGTCACCCATGCTCCGATAATCGTGTCTACCAATGACTTTCGTTGCAACCCGTGTGTCGGTGGGTGTCGATACCGTTTGGGTATCGCGATCGACAGGGAGGGACCGAGCGATGCTGGTCATCAACAAGGCGGCAACGATAGAGCCGAGCGAGCGGCGGGTGGCCGAATGGATGCACCGGTGGACAGGTGCACTGCTGACTGCGATGAACCTGGGAGAACAAGCAGGTATCAACAAGCAGGTATCTCAGAGCTTGTCGCCGGGATTCCCAGGCAACTCGACGTCATCGGCGGCGCCGAATCCGATGCTCACGTCGACTGCTACCGCCCAGCGCAAGGCCCCGGCCTGGGGCATTCCAATGTCTGCGCCGCCGCCCGCCGCCCGGTCGACGGTCTCGACCGGCACTGCGCCTCCTCCTGACAAAATTCCGCCCCGTCCAGTAAGAACCAAGCGTTCGATCACGCATCACACAGGCGTCCAGATAGCTGCTGCTGTCGCCGCTTATCGCGGCCATCATCGGAGGGACTTGGGGTATGGACCGAGGGGGAGGCACCGTACCCCCAGCGGACCGGTGACCACGAGGTCGTCGGCTCATCGACCGAGGAAGTTGCACCGACGACGTACGTCGAGCCCACACCGCAGCCTGAACCGGTCCTGCCGGAGCTCACGCAGCCGTCGGGGATCGGCTGCTCTCCGTTCCAGGCGAATTGCTAAGCCGCCGGTGTTCCGGATGGTGAAGGGCCTGCTAGCACGAGGTCGGCGCATGGCAAAGATGCAGCCGTCGGCCTGGACGAATGCCACAATGTAGTTCAGGTGGGCCAGGTGGTGGAGTCGAGGTCATCTCTAGCATTTGCCATTCGCGTCTACTCACAGTAGCTAGGGTTATCGAAATGAGCGTGGGTTGAGCGGAATTAATTGGCCAGAGGTTCTAGCGGGTTTTGTGCTAGGCATGACTCCGCTAATTGTAAGGCAATTGTATATCCTCGTGAATTACAGGCGATTGTCGTCTCGGAAGAAATTTCTGGGACCCCTTTGGTCTTACCACAGGAGCAGCAAGGCTGACGGTCGAATCATCGAGGAGCACTATCTTGTAAAGTATTCATTGGTATTCGGAAAATTGACAATTCGAACAATACATAATCAAACGGACCCGTACACTAGATTTCGTTACACTGGCAGCATGTCTGCGCGTGAAGGTATGGTCCGGTACTTTGTTTTCAGCGATCCGGCATCTCATGAAAAGATGTTTTGGTGCATCATAGATCCATTCTTCGATCCATTCGAAAAGACAATCGGGGTTTGCCTGGCGCTCGACCTCAGTGGGCTACCGGTGGGGATGCCGATGATATTGAGTCGTGACAGAATCGCTCTCTCGGATGTGGAGAGCATGATTGAAAATCAGGTGCTCAAGACGCAGCCTTTCGGTAGTCCGTAATTCCCAATCGGCCTGTGTCGGCTAGCTCGATGAGTATCAACATTGGGGGCTGCGGCATGTGGCGCCGATCGGGGAATGCTATATTCCTACTCCGGTTTTACATATTCGGCGGTAGGTTCGAGGGGCCAGAAGCTGCGAAGGCTAATCGACAGAAATGAAGGAATCATGGGTCTGCTGGATCGCTGGACGGGCATGCGTAGTTTGGACATGGGGGGCATTACCTATTCGTTTCGGACGGTAACGGTTTTCTCCTTTCGCAAGTCGCGTCGTTCGTCTATTCTGTATCGGACCCGTCGGGATGTTAGACAAACTGGGCATAGATCGATTCTTCTCCAGAGCTTAATTGACAACCGGAGTGTACTTAGCGATATTCCGGGATCGGCTATCGCGCGTCAATACAAGACCGAAATGCGCATCTTGCGTAATTTGCAAGCCTCGGACGGGTCTGGTCAAATTATCTTCTTAATGTGTCAGTTTATTCCCCGTGTCATTGCTGGCGTTGCCGTTGCTGTTTTGGCATCCATGCAGAATTTTAATATCGAGGCTCGTGTAGGCGTGATGATGGGTGTTGTTATCGGTGTTGCCGCAGGGGTGGTGGCACCAGGTTTGAGTTCGATCCTAGGTGCTCGAAGTGTCCTAATTTTATTGCCTTTAATAGCAGGAGTTGCCACCATACCGCTTCTCTACGGTAAGTCCCTCGAGTCTCTGTCAGTCACCGCTCATGTGTCCCTGCTGACCATCCTCTGTCTAATGACGGCATCACTTGCGATCTCCGGTCTGTTTGTTTATTCGGGACTCCTAATTGGCCTTCTGATTGGTTTGAGACGTAAGAATAGCCATCGGCGCAAAATTGACCCATCAATGTTGATTGTTAATTCATTGTTGGACTTGATAATGCTCTTGCGATCTGCTCAAGCATTGATTAGCGAGGACGGAAAGTGGCAGGTTGTTTCTCGTCTGCATGAGTCATCTGCCTACATCCGTACTTATCTGCCGGTTACGGGAAGTATTCTCGATCCGGTTGAGCGAATTGTCTTCGAGGGGCGGTGTCATTCGGCCAGTAAGATTATTCGATCGTATGCTCTATGGGCTGCACTGCCGACGCCAAGTACTCGGCACGATTTGTTAGAAAGATTGGAAGAGGTAACTACTAATATTTCTCTCGGACTTTACGACCTGATGCCGAAGTCCGAGGGTGTAGCAGTAATTTCCGTCGCTGATAGGCTGAGGGCTATGGTGCGGGTCTTATTAAATATAATGGCCGGAACCATACCGCTCATGCTTATATATTTGGCGAAATGGGCTGGATTCGATCTCTCGGCTTCGGGCATAGGTGTGGGGGCCGCTGTATTCGCTATTTTATGGGCTGCTGTAGTGATCATCAGTTCGCTCGATGAAAACTATGCTAGTCGGCTTGCAGCGCTGTCAGATATGATGTCTGCAATACGCGGAAGTGCGAAGTCAGAATCTGCACCAGGTGTCGTTGGTGGGGGGCAGACCGGCAGGAATTAGTAAACGTAGTGGGAATCTTTGCTGCGGAGGCCTCAGGAGCCCTGCACTCAGCGGATTTGGCCGGCATGGTGTGCTGCCCGTCTGCGGGGATGGGCGCTCGAGAAGGTGGAGAATGACTGCGCGTGACTTGAGTTGCTACCGCGTCCGGCTTCATAGTGCTTAAGACTGGATCGTCCGACGGGCAGCGGTGTCGTGTGTCTGCTCCGAGGACTCGCCACGACGTGGATGCTGAGTGGATCTACACCAATAGATTATGGGAAAATGGTTGCTGACATGCAGGTTCTTTGCAGGTGTGCACAGCGCCGAGAGTGTTTGATCTCATAATCTGTTGCTGTCAGTTGCTTCGGGCACTTCCCAAGTGATGCGAACACTCTCGGGCTTGAAGCCCGGTCCGCCTCTCGCCGGTAGGAGAGTGACACGGACGCCCAACGCTTGCAGGACGGCAATTCGCTGAGTCACGACGAGGTTGTCCCACACTTCGCGGGCGTCCTGGGTAGTGATCTGCGAAATCAGGGTGACATCCAGTCCAGCAATGGTCTGGGCGACTTCTGCTTCCGCGGAGAGAAGTTCCGGTTTGAGCTTGGCTGTGATTCGGGCAAGCTGCTGGGCGTCGATCGCTCCGTCCGCGAACGTATCTGCGGCCCCGTCCAGCCGTGCGCGTATCGCTTCAAGTCGTGCTCGTGCCTCGACTGAAGCTGAGTCATCGTGGGCAAAGAGGTCGCGGGCGTCGGGCTGAGTCAGCCGCGCGCAAACCACGGAAGTAACGAGCTCATCCACCCATGTCATTCTTCGCCCGACGCATCCGCTGTTGGTGTCGCAGATGTAGAGGATGTTCGGTCCGCCGCGGTTCGCCACTCTCAGGAATGATCCGCACTTGCCGCATCGCCCGATGCCGAAAGACAACAGATGTCTGCGTGCGCCGCCTTTCGTGGTGGCGCGCCCAGGAGCGGTGAGCAGGGCCGTCACGCGATCGTGGTCATCGCGCTCGATGATCGGTGGCCAAGCGGCGGAAAAGTCTTGCCCGCGGTGGGTCCGGACCGCAATGTTCATCTTGCGTAGAGCCAACTTGCGGACCAGTGACGACCTCCAGGCCCCCTTCTGTTGGGGCGTAGGGATACTCGCGTCGTTCAAACGGGACACGATCGAATTCATGGAGCGTCCGGCGAGTAGGTCGGCGACGATGGAGCGAACCACGTCTGCGGACTGAGGGTCTTCGACGTCGCGCCACCCAAGGACATTTCCGGCCGCATCTCGCTCGTAGATCCGCCTCCAGCCGTACGCGCACGCACCGTTCGCGCGGCCTTCTTCGGCACGCTGTTTGGCGGCGCGGGCGATGCGTTCACCCTTGATCTCGGATTCCGCCGTGTCGAACTCGCCGAGAACGCCTGCGTACATCCGCCCAGCCGCCGAAGTCAGGTCGATGTCCGAGCCCTTGACGAGCGCGATACCGACCCGAGCCTTTGACAGGACCTCGATCGCGTGCGCGCGTTCCTTTCTGTTGCGCCACAGCCGGGAGAGTCCATACGCGACGATGTAGTCGAACTCACCGTTCACTGCCGCGCCGAGCATCGCCTCGTAGTCGCGCCGATGCTTCGCGCCGAGGGCGGATACGTCGTTGTCGATGAACACGCGGACGACTTCCCAGCCACGGATCGCGGCCAGCCGTTCCGCATCATCGCGTTGTCGAGCGACGCCCTTCTCAGTGCTGCGTGGGTCTTCGGAGATTCGACAGTAAATAGCTGCTCTACCTGCCATTTCCTTATGTTACCCGCTGAGGTCCTCTAGCATTCCCCGGCGGAGTAGGAAAAACCCACAGCCCAGAAGACTTCACCACCCTGCTCACCGACGTCACCGACAAACTGTTCGCCCGCTACCCCGACGACACCGTCGTCTACCCCGGCCACGGCGACGACACCACCCTCGGCGCCGAACGCCCGCACCTGGAGGAGTGGCGCAGTCGCGGGTGGTGATCAACCGCGCACAGAATTCCGCCGACTCGGCCGCGATAGGGTGTACCTCGCCCTGGTCGGCGGGGCTCGATATAGGGTGTCAACGCGGAGCCACGCAATTGACCACGGGAATGTGCACCTCGGTTCGCTACGCGGTAGTGGGCTATGTGCAATGATGCAATCTTTGAGAATCTTACGGACACAGAATTCCGACGGTTGGTTTATTGCCCACTTTGGCTAGGGGACGGCTGGAGCTCTCGGTCGAATCGCTCGATTTTGATAGAGTCTGGGCACGCTTCGGAACCATGATAGAGCCGAGTTGGCGATGAATCAGTCACGCGTACCTCATGAAGACAATGATGCGATACCCCGGCAACATGACCAGAAGGACCGCTGGTCGGCCATAATCGCAGTCGTGGCTGTGCTGGTCAGCGTCGGCGCCCTCTTTACTTCGACGAGGTCGTGCGCGGTCAGTACGGAAGCGAACGAGATTGCCAGAGGCGGCGCATCGGTTGCTCGTGAACAGGCGGACCTCGCGCGGCAGGAAGCGGCTGAGAGTTATGCTCCCGCGTTCGAGATCGTTTACCGAAAGCCGGGCACAAACACAGTGACACATGTCGATATATCTGTTCCCCGTGGGGAAAGATTCGTGTTGGATCGAAAAATCGTTGCCGATAGGTCGACGTGGTTGGAAATTACTGTGATGAATACTTCGAAAAAAGCGGTGGGCGTGAATGATGTGGGGCTCGTGAATAGTCTTGAGGGTTCTTCTGGACTGTGGGTCAGGTCGGCTAATTTTCGGATTCCGGAAACCTGCGCTTCGAACTCTGAAGCGGGTAGGGATGTGCGTTGCTTTAATTTTCCGATATCGATACCTGAGGGTGAGAAAATAACGATCCGATGGCCCATGGGGGAACCTGGAATCGGGTTACCCAACCGGCAGGGAGCTTATCCGTTGGTCGTCGGGTTGCAAACCGGCCACGGTCCGAAAATCTTCGAGACAAATTTGAGAATTTCATGAGATGTCGCGGCCTATACCGCTGGTTGCCGGGGTCTGCCCCGGTGCGCGGGCCGTGTGCTGATGGCCTGACCACCGGACGCCGCCGACTGTGATCGATTCCGCATTCGTGTCGTGCTCCGAATGTCACGGCGGCGTGTCGCGCATCGTGCGCGGCAACCGATGCATCGGACCGAAAGACTCGCCTGGCAGACTTGGAGCGTGAACTCGCCAACCCAGCCTCTCGCGGGCGGATCCCTCCGAGATCCCGGCCCGCCGCGCGGTTTCGGCGCCGGGCTGCGGCGCTGGACGTCGCGGCTGGTCGTCGGCGCGATCGTGGCGGGTGCGGTACTGGTCGGCGGCACCGCGTTCCGGGTCTGGCAGGTGGCCAGGATCGATGATTACGGCAAGGCCGACGCGATCGTGGTGCTCGGCGCCGCGCAATACTCCGGCACACCCTCCTCGGTCTTCGAGGCGCGGCTGGATCAGGCGTACAAACTGTTCCGTCTCGGCGTCGCGCCGAAGGTCGTCACCGTCGGCGGAAAACAGGAGGGCGATATCTACACCGAGGCCGCCTCGGGCAAGAACTACCTCCAGTCGCTCGGCGTGCCCGCCGACCACATCCTCGCCGTGGAGACCGGCTCCGACACGCTGCGCAGCATCGAGGCCGTCGCCACCGCCATGGCGGCGCGCGGCATGCGGTCCTCGGTCCTGGTCAGCGACCCGTGGCATTCCCTGCGCACCCGCACGATGGCCCGTGACGCGGGTCTGAAAGCGTGGACAGCGCCCACCCGCACCGGCCCCGCCGTCTACACCAGGGAATCGCAGGCGCACGGCATAGCCAGGGAGACGGGCGCGCTGCTCTGGTATCAGCTCACCCATTTCTCCGCCGACTTCGAATACACAGCGGGCCAGTGAGATCCGATGACTGACGGCTACACGGCGCACGACCGTGCGCGCATGGTGGCGGAAGGCGCCAAGACCGCGGGCATCGGTCCGCCGCGCGGTGAATTCGAATCCGGACACCGCACCCAGTTCGCCCGCGACCGCGCCAGGGTGCTGCACTCCGCCGCGCTGCGCAGACTGGCCGACAAAACCCAGGTCATGGGCCCGCGCGACGGCGACACCCCGCGCACCAGGCTCACCCATTCCCTGGAGGTCGCCCAGATCGGCCGCAGCATCGCCGACGGCCTCGGCTGCGACCCCGACCTGGTCGACATGGCAGGCCTCGCCCACGATATCGGCCACCCGCCCTACGGCCACAACGGTGAGAAGGCGCTCGACACCTTCGCCGACGCCTACGGCGGCTTCGAGGGCAACGCCCAGAACCTGCGCATCCTGACCCGCCTCGAGCCCAAGGTGCGCACCCCCGACGGCACGAGCGCAGGCCTCAACCTCACCCGCGCAGCCCTCGACGCCGCCATCAAGTACCCGTGGGTGCGTCCGGGCCCGCGCACCAAATACGGCGCATACGACGTCGACACCGAAAGACTCGACTGGATCCGCGCGGGCGCCCCCGAGCGCGTGCAGAGCCTGGAATGCCAGATCATGGACTGGTCCGACGACGTCGCCTACTCCGTGCACGACGTGGAGGACGGCGTGATCGCGGGCCGCATCGAATTGCGCGCCCTGGCCGACCCGGTCGAACAGCGCGCGTTGGCGGCCATGGGACACACCCAGCACCCCGGCCTGTCGGTCGAGGAACTCGTGGCCGCGGCGCAGCGCCTGTCCGAACTGCCCGTGGTCCTCGCTGCGGGCGGATACGACGGGTCCTTCGCCGATTCGGTCGCCCTCAAAACGCTCACCAGCGAACTCGTCGGTCGCTTCGCCACCGCGGCCATCGGCGCCACCCGCGCCGTCGCGGGTGATCGCCCACTGTCGCGCTACGCCGCCGACCTGACGGTCCCGCCGGTGGTGAAGGCCGAGGTCGCGATCCTCAAGACGGTCGCGCTGCGCTACGTCATGTCCGACGAGACCCACAAGCGCCGCCAAGCTGTGCAGCGCGAACGCATACTCGAGGTCGCCGAGCGCCTGCTTCGGGACGCACCGGCGCACCTGGACCCCGTCCTGCTGCCGTGGTGGGAGCAGGCGGGCGACGAGACGGCCCGCGTCCGGGTGGTCGTCGACCAGATCGCCTCCTACACCGAGAGCCGCCTCGAGCGGGTCGCCGCTGATCTGTCCCGCTAGCGCGGCCGCGCCGCGTCCCGATCCGGACGCGGCGCTAGACTCTCCGAGTGGCCGGACGACTCCCAGATCGCGATATCGCGGCAATACGCGACAGGGTCCGGATCGAGGACGTGGTGGGGGAGTACGTCGCGCTCAAACGCGCGGGCGCGGACTCCATGAAGGGGCTGTGCCCGTTCCACGACGAGAAGTCCCCGTCCTTCCACGTGCGTCCCAACCACGGGTTGTTCCACTGCTTCGGCTGCGGCGAGGGCGGCGACGTCTACAAGTTCCTGCAGCGGATCGAGCACATCGGCTTCGTCGAGGCCGTCGAGCAGATGGCCGACCGGGTCGGCTACCAGATCAACTACGAGGGCGGCGGCACCTCCGTGCAGCGCGACCGCGGCACCAGGGCGAGGCTGGTCGCCGCCAACGCCGCCGCGCACGAGTTCTACATGGCGCGGCTGCGCGAACCCGACGCCGAAACCGCCAGGAAATACCTCACCGAACGCAATTTCGACGGCAATGCCGCCCAGCAATTCGGCTGCGGATACGCACCCGACGGCTGGGACACCGTCACCAAACACCTGCTGCGCAAGGGTTTCGAATTCAAGGAACTCGAGGCAGCCGGATTGTCCAAACAGGGCAAGCGCGGCCCGATCGACCGTTTCCACCGCAGGCTGCTGTGGCCGATCCGCAATCTCGGCGGCGAGGTCATCGGATTCGGCGCGCGCAGGCTCTTCGACGACGACACCATGCCCGCGAAATACGTCAACACCCCGGAAACGGTGCTGTACAAGAAATCTCAGGTGCTGTTCGGCCTCGACCTCGCCAAGCGCGATATCGCCAAAGGCCACCAGGCCGTGGTCGTCGAGGGCTACACCGATGTGATGGCCATGCACCTGGCAGGCGTGAAGACCGCCGTCGCCAGCTGCGGCACCGCCTTCGGCGACGAGCACATGGCGATACTGCGCCGCCTGCTCATGGACGACAACTTCTGGCGCGGCGAGATCATCTACACCTTCGACGGCGACGCCGCCGGGCAAGCCGCCGCCCTGAAAGCGTTCCAGGGCGACCAGAAGGTGGCGGGCCAGACCTACATCGCCGTCGCCCCCGACGGTCAGGACCCTTGCGACCTGCGCCAGCGCTCCGGCGACGGCGCCGTCCGCGACCTGGTCGCCCGCCGAACCCCCCTCTACGAGTTCGTGATTCGCGGCCTGCTCGCCGAATACAACCTCGACCAGGTGGAGGGCCAGGTCGAGGCGCTGCGGCGCGCGGTGCCGGTGGTGGCCAAGATCAAGGACAACGCCACCCGCAAGGCGTATGCGGCGCGGCTGGCGGGCTGGGTCGGCTGGGACGACATCCAGACCGTCGTCCGTCGCGTCGGCGAGGAGGCCAAACGCGCCAGGACCGGCGCCGCCGCGCCACGACGCGCCGAACCCGCCGCCGCCGAACAGGTCGCGGCCAGACCGAATCCGAACGATCCGGTGCTGCGCCCGCAACGTCAAGTGCTGTGCGCCGCCCTCCAATACCCCGCCATCGCGGGCACCGTCTTCGACGCCCTCGACACCGAGGCCTTCACCCACCCCGCCTACGTCGCGATCCGCGGCATGATCGCCGACGCGGGCGGCGCCGCCGCCGGACTCGGCGGCGCCGAATGGGTCAACGCCGTCAGCGACCGCAGCGACGACCTCACCGCCCGCGCCCTGATCTCCGAACTCGCGATCGAACCGCTGCCCGTGAAATCCGAAGCCGACATCCCGCGCTTCGTCACCGGCGTACTGGCCCGCGCGCAGGAGGCGTGGGTGGGCCGTCAGGTCGCCGAACTGAAATCCAAACTCCAGCGCGTCTCTTCGACCGAAGAAACCGACACCTACATGTCACTGTTCGGCGACCTGGTGGCCCTCGAGCAGTACCGCAAGAGCCTGCTCACCCAAGCGATGGGCAACTCCGACGATTTCATCCCGAGCTGATTCGTTCCAGGCCGAGTCGCCCGCCGATCCCGCGGCGGACGACCGTGCCCGGAATCCTCAGCGACGCAACTGATCCTGCGGGACCAACACGGTGGTCCGCTCGTCCAACGGTTCCATCGGCTCCAACTGCGGCCGCGTACTCAACCTGTCCGACAGCCGCTGCCGCCCGACCGACACCAGCTTGCGGGTAACCGGACTGCCCGCCACCGCGCGGGTAGCCGCGCTGATCTGCTCATACCGAGCTCTCCCGGCCTTCGTGCCGAGCACATACCCGGCCGCAAGCCCGATGATCAACCGCAGCATCTCGTCGATCTCCTCCCAATAGCCAGTGCGCGGCTACCATCCTGCCCGACGCCGGTCACCCCTGTCGATCCGACTCCACCCCCCACCCCACCGCCCCCGTTCCCCACCCACCCCCGCCCCGCATCCGCCCAGCTAGACCCGCGATTTGGGAACCCACCCACCGGTACGCTAAAGTTTCTTCTCGGCCAGCCCGCAAGGAACGGCCACCCAGAATAGTCCCCTATAGCTCAATTGGCAGAGCAGCCGACTGTTAATCGGCAGGTTTCTGGTTCGAGTCCAGATGGGGGAGCATAACCAGCAGGTCAGGCGCGGTCATCGTGCCTGACCTGTTTTGTGTGCGGGTTCCGACCCAGAATACGCCAAGAATTCCGGTCCGAACCTCCCGGCGCTGCCGCCAATTCGCCTGCGGGTATGGCCCATCGCTCCGGCTCGACGGTTGAACGTCGCAGGTTCGTGCCCTCGGTGGGGTGTCGAACTTGGGAATCCGAATGACCTGCGGTTTTCAGGTCGATGACTGGTGGTCGAAGCTGTGGATCCACGGTAGATGGACTTCCGCGTCGGTGCCGTGTAGGCGAAGACGGGATACGCGCGAAACCTTACCCCGGTGATCGAAGCCGATTACCCGCTGTAAGTGGACTGTGCGCTTCGCTGCCTGTAGGCGAGGATTCGAATGCGTTGGGGCGGGCGGGTTGAGAAGGGAGCCGAGGTGGGCGCTGGATGTACAGATGGGCGGGCTTGGAGGTGGACCACAAGAGGGGCGGGTCGGCACCGGTCGGTAAGAGTTGCCTCGTAATAGGAAAGTTGATGTGTAAGCGTCAAAGAGGCACGTTGATGTATAAACGTCAATTTGATGCCGATGTTTTCAACATCTGGACGTGACTTACCGCTTGAGCGGGGCTGATGCATACGCTTCAAATTATGTGATAATGCAGAGGAATCAATTGCTTGTCCAGAAAAACTGGCCGGTCACGGGTTCCGCTTCGCATAAACATCAATCCAAACTCTGGAGGTTGCCGCTGATGTGAGGCGGTCGGGGTCCCACGCAGATCTCGGAAGCAGATCGGCTGTCACCATTCAATTACCGACTGGTTGGAATATTTTGTACCAGTTCTCAGGGTTCTTGCCGAGCTGAATCTATGCCAGAATATTGCTCACTGAATCTTCGATCGGAGCTGTCGTGATATCCATCAAGGTTGGTAGGTCGGCGATGCGCCGATGGATTGTGTTGCTGGTCGTCGTCAGCTCGGCGACCCTCGTGGGCTCGCAAGGAACTGCGAATGCCGGCCCTGCTTACGACGGCGCAGCGGCAGCACGCTGGGCGCTAGGTCATGCTCAGGACCAGCAGCCAGACATTGCCGGCTGCACCTGGTTTGCCAGCCAAGCACTCTGGGCGGGCGGCATGCCGAAAGACGAGACTTGGAATGACAAAACCATCTCGGGTCTCATGGTGCACGGCGTGGCGGGTTCGCGCGCGGCCACGCTGGCCGACGAGCTTTACAGGTATCTGCTCTTCCATACGCAAACCCTGCCCATTCCCTTGGCGGGACCGCACGCTCAGTCTGGTCAGGACCGCTTTGCGACGAATGCTGTTCCGGAAGCCCGTCTGGGTGATCTGATCGCGTACGACTGGGACGGTGATGACGTGATCGACCACATGAGTGTGGTCACACACATCGGCAAGAACAACTATCCCGACGTTTCCGAATGGGGTACAGCCAAAGACGGCCGCCGGTCGGACTACGTCTACCGCGGGTGGACATGGTCGGAGAACGACAAGAATTGGCTCAGGGTAAAGAACCCCCATGTGATTGCCACCTTGTTGGTAGTCGCCCCTTGAGAAACGTTCGGCGCACGACGGGGTGGTCGTCGAGTACAGCGGTGATCTCTCGGAGTTTCAACAGTACATTCCTCGCTGAGGGCAACCGAGAGGCAATCAATGCATTCAGAGTAAACGAACATCGTGCGCCGCTCTGCTGCGGAAGCGTCCCGGTATCGCACTGAGGCGTGCGTGAGTCGACGGATCCGTCAGCTCCAAGCCGACAGTACGTCGGTGGCATTCCAGACCAAGTCCACAGCGTCGGCGATGGAGTGTTCGACATCGGTCGAGGACACCACGAGCAATGCTGTTTCGCGCGGGGTGAAGCCCGGAACACTGGTCACTGCGCGCGTGAGTTCGGCGAGGTCGTGACGGTCGAACGGGGTATTGAGCCATTTGATCGATCCGGCGAAGATCACCCGTCCGGCGATGGGGGAACGGTCGGCGCCGATCAGGTCGATTTCCGGATCGAATGCGCGATTCCACCAGCCGCCCACCGCGGTGACATCCTGCCACGGAAGCCTTCCCGTGAGCGCAGCCAGTTCGAGCGCATCCCGGATCAGCGGTTCGACCGCCTTGCCGCGCCAAGAGGTCCAGCGTTTGACGAACAAGTCGTAGGCGGCGTCGACTCGGCCTCGCCTGACCAAGTCCTGCATCGAGCGCAGGGCCGCGAGATAGAGCCGCAAATTGCTGTCCGCGACCCGATACAGCGCGGGTTTGCCTGATTTGATCGATAGCGGGTGATCGACGGACAGCACGTGTTTGTCCGCTGAAAGTCGGTGCAGCAGAGGCGACAACGTCCCGGAGGGCAGTGTCCCGCTGCGGCTGCCCGCGGTAGCCGCGATGGTGGCGTGGGTGCGTTCCCCGCTGCCGATCGCTTCGAGCACGCGCCGCGCCTGGTCAGGTGCTGGAAACTCGGCGAGAAGGGTTGATTCGGGCAGTCCGAACAGCGGTGCGGCGGGATCGGCGCATTCACGGCGTACGAATTGAAGTGGTGGCAATCCGTGCGGCCAGCTGCGCAAGATACCCGGAAGTCCGCCTGTGATCAGGTGCGCGTCGATGCTCTCGGCCGCGTCGAGTCCGAGCGCGCTTCCGACTTCGGCCGGGTTGAGCGTGGTGAGGACGAGGTTGTCGGCTCGTCCGTAGAAGGGGCGATCATAGGCGGTGAGACGTTCCATCATGTGGATGTCGCTGCCCAGCAGCAGAAGTAGGATCGGTCGTTGTCGCAGCAGTCGGTCCCAGGCTGTTTGCAAGGCGCCGTCGAAAACCGCGTCTTGTTCTGCCAGCCAGGGCAGTTCGTCGATGACGACGATGATCGGCGAATCGCCGACCGAAGCCGCCAGCAGTCGGAACGCATCAGGCCAGCCGCCGATGCTCTCGGGAAGTGTTGCGGGATCGGGGACTATGCCCGATCTCGTCAGTTCCGCGAGGAACTCCCCGAGTGATTCGGAGACCGGCATGCCTTTGATGGCGGTGAAGTACAGATACGGCACCTCTGCCGTATCGCAGAACTCCTGCACCAGCCGCGATTTTCCGACCTGCCTGCGACCTCTGATCGCCACGGCGACAGCGGTGCCGGATGCCGTGACGCGCTGGAGGCGGGTCCGGAGCAGTCCTAGTTCGACGTTTCTGCCAACGAATCCTGAAGTCACTCTACTCCTGATACGTAGATGGAATCTACATAGATTCAATCTACATAACCATGCCGGAGACCACTAGTTCGCGAAGGACTTCGTTCACGGATCGTCGCCGTCGGGCGAACCGCTAGCGTGCCCAGGGTTCGGTGGGGGAGGCGGGGAGATCGTTGGTGATGAGCAGGTCTCGGATGCGTTCGTTGATCTTGCGGCGGGCGCGGTAGCCGGAACCGGCGTCGGTGTGGAAGAGGCCGGGGAATTCGCCCGCGTAGGCGATGAAGAGTCTGCGGTGGGGCACCCAGGTCACCTCGCAGCGGGAGTGCATGTCGTTGTTGTTGGGCATGGTGGATCTCCGTTCGTCGTCGCGGTGTGTCGGAGAGGTGAACGGCGTCGGGGAGGTGCGTGAGCGGCACTCCCCGACGCTGTTCCGGCGCGGGTTGTCGTCGGAGTCCGATGGGGATCCGCCGCGGCCGGACCCGCGCATGCGGGGTTGCGGGTCGATTGCCAGCTTAGGGGCGGCGACTGGCGTGCCGGGTTAATAAAACGGAATCCAAACCTATTTACTGTCTAAGGTCCCGAATCGGACCGGCATTGGTCCTGATACGGACGGAGCGAACCGGTCGGTCCAGCGGTGTTGATCATGGAGTCGGCGCGAGGCGGGCCCGAGACGGTCAACGGGTCGTCGATCCAGTTCGGATGACGCACCACCCACTCGGGCGCGACCGCGCCGAGCGCCGATCCGGACGGACCCCGCTCGGCTGTCGCCGGTTACCGCTACGGTTGCCGGGTGATCATGCCCGCCATCGGTCTCGGCCTGCTCGCTGTGTTCGCGGTGCGTTTCGTGACCGATCGACGGCGACTCGGCAACGGCGTATTCCTGCTCCTCGGCTCGATTTTCACCGGGGTGTGGGCGCTGACCATGGGCGTCGAGGAGGCGCTGCCCGTCCTCGCCGTCGTCCTCGTCGTGCTCGCTCCGCTGCTGATGGTGGCCGCGGCGGTGTTGTTGCTCGTCAACGGCATACAGGTGTGCAGGCGCGAAGGCATCAGCCTGCACACGGCCCTGCCTTCGGGGGTTGCGCTGGTCTTCCTCACGCCCTACACGCTGTATGTGATCGCGTTCGCGCTCGGCGATCTCTGGTTCACTGTCGCCACCGCCTCGGTGACCCTCGTCGTCAGCTACCTGGGTTTGCTGCTGATCGCTTTCCTGCTCTACGCCTACGTGTACAAACATCTCGGCTACCAGCCGGGGATGGACGCCATCGTTGTGCACGGCTGCGGACTCGACGGCGGCCGGGTGCCGCCACTTCTTGCGAGCCGACTTGACCTCGCGTTGGAGGTCTATCGGGCCGAAATCGCCGCGGGCTCGGGCCCTTCGATCGTGACGAGCGGCGGCAAAGGTGATGACGAGAAAGTCGCCGAAGCCGAGGCCATGTCGGCATACCTCATGGAAGCCGGTATCGCGCCCGAAGCCGTTCTGCACGAGGACCGTTCCGTCGACACCAGGGAGAACCTGTTGTTCACCAAGGAATTGCTGACCGTGCGCGGGTCATCCGCCCGAATGGTGCTGGTCACCAGTGATTTCCACGTGCTGCGCACCGCGATCCTGGCGCGACAACTGGATATGGACGCGGAGGTGGTCGGCGCGCGTACCGCCCTCTACTACCTGCCCGCCGCGATCCTGCGGGAATTCGCCGCGCTGGTCGTGCAGTACCGGTGGACGAATGTCGTCGCGGGTTCGGTCCTGGCGGCGCTACCGCCGATCGCCGTACTCACGGTGGGCGTGCCGGTCGCGGCTGTCTGAGGTGCGTCGGTCCGTTGATTCCCGTGCGGCGACCAGCAGTTCGTCCACGGCGGCAGGCACGGCGTCGGCGAGGGCGGAGATGTCGGGCACCAGGTCGCGGCTGGCGATGAAGCCGAAGTCGAGGCGGCCGTCGATGGACAGCACCGTCACGGTCAGCCCGGCGCCGTGGAATACCGGACCGAACGGAAACATGCTCGCGACCCGAACGCCGAGGAAGTTCAACGGCATCGGCGGACCCGGCACATTCGAGACCACCAGGTTGTGCACCACCGGATGCCGCTCGGCCAGCCGCAGCGAGTCGTACATGCGGGCCGCGAAGCGAAAAGCGTTGGGCGGTGCGTATTTCGACCAGTCGCGCAGGAAGTCCGCGCCAAGTTCCTCGTGTTCGCGCTTGGCGTGCCGATTGGCGAGGGCGACCGCGCGCAGCCGCTCGACCGGGTCGGCGATATCGGTGCCGAGTTCGGTGAACAGCGAGGACACCTTGTTGATGCCGTCGGTGTGGCGGGTCTGTCCGTGCACCGAGACCGGCACCGAGGCGATGAGCGATCGGTCCGGCAGTTCATCGTGTTTGCCGAGGTAGTCGCGCAGCACTCCGCCGACGATCGTCATCACGACGTCGTTCACGGTGACCCCGAAGGACTTCTTGATCTCCTTGACGGTGTCGAGCCGCGATTCGACGAAGGCCACGGTGCGCCGGGCGCCGATGGCCCCGTTCAACGGGGTGCGCGGCGCGGTCAACGGTAAGGCCATGCCACGCTGCTTCTTTCGCCTGCGTTCGGCGAAACCGGCGAGGATGCCGAGGGTTTTCGGGACCATGCCGAGCACGCCCGCCTTGGTGGGGAGCCGCACCGCCGCGTCGGTCAGCAGTTTCCAGTCCGGCGGCTGTGGTTCCGGCGTCCACCGGCTCGATTCCGCCGTGCGGGCGGCGTCGTGTCCGAGGTCACACAGGCTGAGGAGCATATCGGCGGCGGTGACGCCGTCGACGGCCGCGTGGTGGTACTTGCACACCACCGCGATTCGGCCGTCGGCCAGACCTTCGACGAAGGTCATCTCCCACAGCGGACGATTCCGGTCCATCGGGGTGCTCGCGATGTCGGCCACGAGTTCGGCGAGTTCGGTTCGTTCGCCGGGGGCGGGCAGGCCCGCGCGGTGAATATGGTTGTCCAAGTCGAATTTCGGATCATCGACCCAGACCGGGTGATCCAGATTCAACGGAACTTCGCGGATGCGGCGGCGCATCTGCGGGACGAGGTCGAGGCGGCACGCGAGTTCGGTCTGCACGGCGGCGTAGGAGTAGCCCGCGTCGCTCGCGGCGGGGTCGAGGATCAGCAGCGCGCAGACGTGCAGGTGCTGGGTCGGGGTTTCGAGATAGAGAAAGCTGGCATCCAATCCTGTCATGCGTTCCATAGCGGAATTCTACTGAAACGCGTTCTAAATTTTGGGCGCGCGCGGGGATTCGGGCGTTGAATCCCGCCGCGTGTGTGTTACTGGCAGTTCTATGTATGTGTAGAATATTGCTACAGTGATGTAGGAACGTGTGATCGAGGAGTACCGATGAAGCTACTTCGCCGAGACCGGCGACGGGTCGAGACCGATCCCGGTGAGGTCGCCCTGCACGCGCGCGACGTCCGATTCGACTGGACGGACACTCCGCTGCACTGGATGCCCGCCGAACCCGTCGCCTCGCACTTGATCAACGCGCTGAATCTGCTGCTGCCCGAAGGCGAGCGCATGTTCTGCGCCGCCTACGCCGAGGCGCTGCCATCCGTGCGCGACGCGAAACTGCGCGAGGCGATGCTCGGCTTCATCGGTCAGGAAGCCATGCATGCCGCCACCCATGACCGGGTACTGCGCGAGGTGCTCGCGGCGGGCGGCATAGACCCCGAACCCTATGTCCGCCAAGCCGAATACCTGTTCCGCAAGACCCTCGGCCCCGGCGGGGCGGACGGCGTCGCGCGCGGACAACACCTGGTCGAGCGGCTGGCGGTCATCGCATGCCTCGAACACTTCTTCGCCTACCTCGGCGACTGGGTCCTCAACGCCGACCTGGAGAAGTTCGACGCCGACCCCAGGGTCGCCGACCTGTTCCGCTGGCACGGCGCCGAGGAGGTCGAGCACCGGCACGTGGCCCACGATGTCGCGGTCTACTTCGAGGCGGGCTACGTGCGCCGCGCCGCGGTGATGACCATCGTGTTCCCGATCTTTCTCGTGCTCGTGGCGCGCGGCACGAAATACCTCGTCCACCGGGACCCGAGGCTGCCCGACCACGGATATCCGCGCCTGCTCACCCACATCGTCGGCGCGATGTGGCGCGGCGCTCTGCCCGGTGCGCCGTCGCTGGTGCGCAGTGCGCTGTCGACCTTCCTGCCCGGTTACGACCCCGAATCGGTCGGGTCGACCGCCCAGGCGGTGGCCTACCTGGCCACATCGCCCGCGGCGCAGGCGACGGCGTCGTGAACGCGGGCCCGATACCCGACCGGCTGCCCGCCGACCTGTACGGCAGGCGCGACCGCGACCGCGCGGTCCGCATCCTCGACGCCGTCGCGACCGCACGGCTGACCTGGACCACACTCGTCAACCGACGTCCCGTCACACCCGTCGTAGACGACCGTCGCCTCGCGCTCGTCGTCACCGACCGACGGATCGAAGCGCACGACGAGGACGTGGTGACCCTGCGGCTGCAAGCTCCCGACCGGCGTGAACTTCCACGCTGGCGACCCGGCGCGCACCTGGATCTGGAACTTCCCTCCGGGCGGCTGCGCCAGTACTCGCTGTGCGGCGACCCGGCCGACGCCATCGGCTACCGGATCGCCGTGCGCCGCATCCCCGAGGGCGGCGGCGGTTCGGTCGAGGTGCACGACACCGTGTCCGTTGGCACACCGCTGATCGTCCGCGGGCCGCGCAACGCCTTCCCCTTCGCGGTCCCCGGATACGGGTCACCCTCCACCCGTGTGCATTTCGTCGCGGGTGGAATCGGCATCACGCCGATGCTGCCGATGGCACGGCTGGCGCACCGACTCGGTCTCGACTGGTCCATGGTCTACACCGGCCGCTCCCGCGACGCCCTCCCTTTCCTCGACGAGATCGAGAGCTTCGGCGATCGCGCGGTGGTACGCACCGACGACCGCTCCGGCCTCCCGGACGCGGCCGCGCTGCTACCCGGCGTCACGCGGGGCTGCGCGGTCTACTGCTGCGGACCGTCGGCGATGACCGCGACCGTCGCCGCGGCGGTGCGCGATCGTGGGATCGAACTGCACTCCGAGCGATTCTCCCCGCCGCCGATCATCGACGGTCGCCCCTTCGAGATCGAGATCGCCTCCACCGGAGAGATATTCGAGGTCCCCGCATATCGCACCGCCCTCGACGCCATCCTCGACCGCCGCCCCGACCGCCCCTATTCGTGCCGCCAAGGCTTCTGCCGAACCTGCAAGGTCCGGGTGCTCGCGGGCGTCCCCGACCATCGCGAGACGACCCTGACCGACGCCGAACGCGACGCGGGTGATCTGCTCGTCTGTGTATCACGTTCGGCGAGCGAACGTTTGGTGCTGGACCTGTGAACAACTGGGAATCAGGAGAAGGTCAATGACACGGACCGATATCGACGCCGAGGTGACCGAGCGGATCGTCCACAACGACGGATTCGACATCGCCACCTACGAATACGGCGACCCGGCCGCCGAGACGGTGGTGCTCGTGCACGGCTGGCCCGACACCCACCACCTGTGGGATGCCGTGGTGCCGTTGCTGATCGACAGATTCCACGTCGTCACCTACGACACCCGAGGACACGGCAGGTCCACCCGCACCCGCCGTGTCGCCGACTTCCGCCTCGAGGCGCTGGCCTCGGACTTCTTCGCCGTCGCCGCGGCGGTGAGCCCCGAGCGCCCGGTGCACGTCCTCGCCCACGACTGGGGTTCGATCCAGGTGTGGGAGGCGGTGTGCGAACCCGGCGCGGAGACCAGGATCGCCTCCTTCACCTCGGTGTCCGGCCCCAACCTCGACCATCTGGGCCACTGGGTGCGCGCCCGGCTGTCGCGGCCCACCCCGCGCAATATCTGGCAGCCGCTCACCCAACTGATGTCCTCCGGCTACACCGCGTTCTCCATGACGCCGGGACTCGACCAGATCTTCCGGCTCATCGCCGACGAAAAGATCTGGCAGCGAATCGTTTCCGGTATGAACGCCACTCCGCGCTCGACGGTCAGCCTCGGCCCGACCTTCTCGCGCGACTTCATCGACGGCCTGCTCATCTACCGCGCCAACATCCTGCCGAGAATGTTCGCGCCAAGACAGCGGCATACCGAGGTGCCGGTGCAGTTGATCGTCGCCGAACGCGACGTCGCCGTGCGGCCCGCGGGCTACGACGACGAACGGCGCTGGACCTCGCGACTGTGGCGTCGCGACGTGCCCGCCGGACACTGGATGCCGTTCTCCCATCCCGAACTCCTGGCGAGCGCGACCACCGAACTGATCGACACCCTCGACGGCGCGCAACCGCCGCGCGGGCTGCGTCGGGCCGAAACCGGCCGCGACGTCGGGCCGTTCGAGGATCGACTGGTGGTCATCACCGGCGGCGGCAGCGGCATCGGCCGCGAAACCGCACTGGCCTTCGCACGTCTCGGCGCCGAAATCGTGCTCTCCGACATCGATCTCGATGCCGCCAAGCAGACCGTTGAACTCGTCGCCGCCGAAGGCGCGCGCGCCCACGCCTACCGCCTCGACGTCGCCGACGAGGAACAGGTGCTCGCCCACGCCGCCGACGTGCTCGCCGCGCACGGCGTGCCCGACATCCTGGTCAACAATGCCGGAATCGGCCAGGCGGGCGGATTCTTCAAGACCACCTCCGCCGAATTCGACCGGGTGATGCGGGTCAATCTGGGCGGAGTCGTCAACGGCTGCCGAGCGTTCGGCGCCGCCATGGCCGAACGCGGACTCGGGGGGCACATCGTCAACGTGTCGAGCATGGCCGCCTACGCTCCGCAGCGGAACTTCAGCGCCTACTCCACCAGCAAGGCGGCGGTCTACATGTTCTCCGACTGCCTGCGCGCCGAACTCGCGGGCCGCGGAATCTCCGTGCACACCGTGTGTCCCGGCATCGTGCACACCAATATCGTTGCCACCACAACTTTCTCGGGTGTCAGCGCGGAAGAGCAGAAGCGCAGGCAGCGGCGCTACGACGACCTCTACCGCAAGCGCCACTACACCCCCGACAAGGTCGCCGCGCAGATCGTGCGGGCCGTCGAGAAGGACCGCAGCATCGTCCCGGTCACCCCGGAGGCGAAAGTGCAGCTGCAGATCAGCCGCTTCGCACCAGCGGCCTTCCGATTCGTCGCCGCACGCGTGCGCCTCACCTGATTCAAGGCCGGGCGAGTTCGTCCTCGATGGCCGCGACTCGCCCGGCGTCGATACCCCACGGGTGGTCGACGCCGACCTCGTGATCCAGATCCCACAGCACCGCCCGCTCGTCCGGCGCTGCCACCAGCGACCAGGCCACCACCGTCCGGCCGAGTTGCTCGGCCATCGACCCGTGCCCCGGCCCCGGCCGCGCGCCCGGTCGCACGAAGCCGTCGCCGTCCGGGAAATGGTGCAGGAAACGCCCGTAGGCCGCCGTGCAGAACGCCGCATACCGCTCGGTGCACAGGATCAGGCCGTGCCACGCCTCGTCCACCGCGTGCGACGGCATGCCGATCACCTGACCGTCGCGCATCGCGGCGCCGCAGCACCGCAACCACTGCCGCAGACCCGTCTCCACGAGCTCCCTCGGCTGCCAGGGACAGGTCTTGAACACCGCCTCGGGCAACTCCAGCGCCGCCACCGCCCGATCGACCTCACCGAGGTCGATGCGGCGTCGCGGCCGGGTCCGAGTTCGTAAAAGCCCCACGATTCACTGTACGGCGGCGTCGGGGTCGCGCGGAATTTCCGCGCGAACACCGTTACCATTCGGCCATGGTGGTCCTCCTGGTGCTGGTCTTCGTCGCGCTGCTGGTCAGCGGCATCGTCGCCTTCGTCGTGTACCTGGTCAAGCAGGCGACGCAGCCGTTCCGCGACGGCGGCGCTGCCTTCTTCGGCGGTGCGCAACGTGGGCCGTGGTCGGCGGGCGGGTCGGGGATGGAGTTCGACTCGGGCTCCGGCTCGTCGTGCTCGGGCAGTTCGGGATTCAGCGGCTGGAGCGGCTACGACGGGCACCACGGGCACCATGGCGGGCACCACGATCACCACGGCGGGGGCAACGGCTGTGGTGGCGGTAGTAGTTGCGGTGGCGGCAGCAGTAGTAGCTGCGGTGGGGGGAGCAGTAGTTGCGGTGGCGGCAGTAGCAGCAGTTGCGGTGGAGGTGGCAGTAGTTGCGGCGGAGGCTCATGATCCGGCTCGCGTCTACGTAGTCGAGGCCGACGCACGTGCTCCTCATCGGATGGGTATCCGGTGTCGACCTGTCGCGGAGGAGTTTGTGCTTGTCGTGTCCACACGGTGGTGGGCGACGCGCGCGCTTCTCATCGGTTGAGTATTCGGTGTCGACCTGTCGCGGAGGAGTCTGTGCTTCTCGCGTCCACATGGTCGAGGGCGACGCACGTGCTCTCATCGGTTGAGTATCCGGCGCCCGACATGCCGCGGCGGAATCTCTCCTTGACCTCGAGCCCACTTCAGGTTCCATGCTCGATTTCGTCGGAACGACACGGAATCGATGGAGGTAGGTCATGCGGGCGGTACAGGTACGAGAATTCGGCGCACCCGAGGTACTCGAGGTCGTCGAGATCCCCGACCCGGAACCCGGCGCGGGGGAGGTCCTGGTCGAGGTCGCCGCGGCCGACGTGATGTTCCTCGACACCCGGCTGCGCAGCGGCTGGGGTACCGAATTCTTCGCCGTCCGCCCACCGTATGTGCCGGGCGGCGCGGTCGCGGGCGTCGTCACCGCTGTCGGACCCGAGGTCGACGCGTCCTGGGTCGGCAAGCGTGTCGCCACGGCTACCGCGGCCAGCGGCATCGGCCGCGGACTGCCGATCGGCGGATACGCCGAACGCGCCACCGCCAAGGCCGCCACCCTGGCGGAGGTCCCCGACGACCTCACTCTGCAACAGGCCGTCGCGTTGACCCACGACGGCAGAACCGCTTTCGCCGTCTTCGACCGCGCCGCACCACACCCCGGCGAAACCGTGCTCATCACCGCCGCGGGCGGCGGGCTCGGCACCCTGCTGATCCAACTCGCGCACGCCGCGGGGGCGAAAGTCGTTGCCGCCGCGCGCGGCGACGCCAAACTCGCCCTCGCCCGCCGCCTCGGCGCCGACACCGTCGTCGACTACACCGACCCCGAATGGACCGCTACCGTTCGCGCCGCCGGCGTACGGGTGGTACTCGACGGCGCGGGCGGCGAACTCGGACGCGCCGCCGCCGACACCCTCCCCGAAGGCGGCCGGATCCTCGGATACGGCTCGGCCGCAGGAGGATTCGCCGAACTCGACCGAAACGACCTGGCCGCACGCGGAATCGAGGTGATCGGCCTGTTCGACATCACCGGCGCGGGCACCGACTGGCAGGCTCTGGCCCGCCGCGCTCGAGCAGCGGTATCGGCCGGACAACTCGAAGTCGTCATCGGCCAGACCTACCCGCTCGAAAACGCCGTCGACGCCCACTCGGCGATCGAATCGCGAACCGCATTGGGACGCACCCTGATCACCGTGCGCTGACCCGTCGCCGCCGTGCGCGCTCACCGGATGCGCGGCGCGCACGGCGACCGCTAGAGTGCCTGCGTGCAAACACTGATAGTCGCCGGCGTCATCGCCGTCGTACTCCTGCTCGTCGTTTTCGTCGTCCAATACGCAAGCAGGCCCCCGCAGGATGTAAGCCGTTGGGAAGCCGCAGAATCCGGCGACCAATGAACCGTCACCGCGACGGCGTCAACACCACGACCGCGATCGGCCGCTTCGTCTTCTCCTGATACCCCGAATAGCGACCCTGATTCACCTCGTCCACGATCCGCCAACGCCGTTCGTAATCCGGATCACCCGGATACGTGGCCCGCGCGGACACCGGAATCCGCCGCGTCCCCACCTGAATCTCACACGCGGGCGCGGCCTTCAGATTGGCCAGCCACCCCGGCGGCCGCGGCGACCCGCCATTGGACGCCGTCACCAGATAATCGTCCCCGTCCCGCCCGTACGTCAGCGCCGACGTACGGCCCCGACCCGTCTTGCGCCCCACCGTCCGCAACAACAACGTCGGATTCCCGAACAACAGCCGATGCCCCACCACCCCGCGACTGTTCTCGTAAACCCACTGATGCGCCTTCAGAACCTGCACGAACACACCCATGACCCAACCCTCCGCAGACGACGAGCCTCCGCCCCCACCCTAACCACCCCGATACCGAGTGGTGCCCACCCCACCCCACCCGGTACCATCCCCAAGGCCCGCGTTCATCGCGGCAGCGGGGCGGTAGCTCAGTCGGTTAGAGCCGTGGACTCATAATCCATTGGTCGCGGGTTCGAGCCCCGCCCGCCCCACAAACACCCGCTGACCAGCGGAAAGGCTGAGATCGACAGCCGAGTCGGTCCAGGACAACGCTCCGTGACCAATATATTTTGCGAGTAGGGATACCTCACGCGGATCGCATACTTCGCCGAATCGCGCTACCAGCTCTGGATCGCGGTCCGCAGGATCAGCTCAGGATCGCGGGCGGAAAGTCTCGTGGAGACGGCGATGCCCAACAGCGAAGCGGTCTTCGCGAATATCGCCTCCGAGGAGTTCATGACATCGAATCCCGCGCGGTCGACCCGAAGCACACCCGGTGGAAGTGTGATGCGTGGGTCGGTTGTCAGGCCGTGTAGAACAGCGTCGGCCATGTCCGAGGGCAACCCCGGAGTGAACGGACGGGTCCACAACCGGCTTGTGCTTGTCCGCTGTTCTTCGCTGTCGAGCAGGTCGAACGGCGAGACTTCGACTTCGATCACCGTGGTGGAATCGTCTTCGCCGACGACGAATTTCGCGCCGAGTAGCGCGCGTGGTGCGATGCCGCCGTGGCGGCGCAATACCTCGACCAGCATTCGGACGCTTCCGGTCCTCCCCGCGACAGCCGTCGCCGGGGTGGCGGAGGTGAGTACTCGCGCGGCTGGATATGAGGCGTTAGTGTCGTCTTCGTCTATCGCGGCGATTCCGTGACCGTCGACTTCGAGTGTCATCATCGTGGCGGTAGTCCGTTCTGCTTGCGCCACCACGGACCGAATTCCGGGTACTTGTCGATCACATCGGGATCATAGTTCTTCCCAGGTGGATGCGTCTCGAGGGCCTTTTCGTGGGCCTGTTCGTAGGGCATCCCCTTCTCCATCAGTCCGGCGTCGGTCAACTCGTGCTTCATGAAGTTCACCTGGGCCTCGGAGAACGCCTATCCTTTGGCGATCTTGTCTCGAATCCGTTGGATCATTTCATCGTTCGCTCAGAAGTGATCGAGCTTTCCCAGATGCTCAGCGACACGATGGAGCTGCTGCACGGATAGGTGACAACTGGTGGTGGAGTACGGAACCATGACAGAGTGGCTGATTATCAAGCTGTTGCCGCGGCACGCGAGCGCGAGTGTCGGATCCAGGCTCGCGCTTACTCGATCTGGCTCTCTGCGCTACAGCCGGCGAACATCGTCCTCAAAGTCGGAGCCGCTGTGCTCTCCGCTGTTGCCGGCGCGGCGGTTCTGGCCGGGAAAGCGGGCAACGTTCCGGGCTGTCTGGCCTTGGCGAGCGCGGTTTTCACCGTCATCCACACCCGGCTGGACTGCGATGTCCATCAGGCCGAATGCCGACGCCTCCGATCGGCGTACGACGCGCAGGCGTACCGCTATCGCTCCTTGCGCGACTTGGGCGAACCGGCAGAGCTGCACGGCGGAGTCAGCGAACTCGATACCTCACTGGCGAGCATCCGCGCGGAAGCCAAGGCGAACGCACCTAATTGGGCGGTCGACCGGGCAACGAGACGGGAACTTGCGACTGCTGTGATCCAGCCATAGAGCTTTCGCGGGGCCGGGGGCGACTCAACGAGGTGATCCCGCGGCTGTGCAGCGACTGTTCATCCGGGTCGGGCGAAGAGGTCCTAACGATTGCGGAAACTATGAACGAGTCGTTGAACTCGGTCGTGAATTCGGCATAAGTCTCGGATTCAGGCGGCTGGCCGACGTCTCGATATAATTAATCACCAACAAGTAGGGCACTGTCGTTGATATGTTCCCAGAGTTGCGGAGCGCCTTCGGCTTTCATCGTGGCGGACCGGCGTGGTGCTGCCATCGTCCCGAGTCGCCGTGGCGACGTCTGCGAGTAACCGGCTACATCCCCAGACCGCGGAGTCGTCGGGTCTCGTCGCACTCACCGAGGCTGCTGTGGTCACGCTGCATGCGGCGGTGGTGCCTCGACCCCCGGTCGAGGCCACCGCGGCGCCGGTATCCGACGATCGCGAAAAACCACCGGCCCATGCCGACTCTCAGTCCAGGTCGGCGAGGAATTTCAGGAGTGCGGTGTTGACTTCGGCGGGGCGTTCCTGTTGCACCCAGTGTCCGGCGCCGTCGATCAGCACTTCGCGGTACGGGCCGGTGACTATGTCGGCGACTCGGTCGCGCGGGGTCATGTCGAGTACCGGGTCGGCGCTGCCCGCGAGGAACAGGGTCGGCGCTTCGATCGTCGCGGCGGGTGCGTCGGCGACCAGTGACCAGTTGCGGTCCATGTTCCGGTACCAGTTCAGTCCTCCGGTGAAGCCGGTGCGCGTGAATTCGGTGACGTAGTGGTCGATTTCGTTCTGGGTGATCCAGTCGGGCGCGCCGTCGGGTTCGCGTAGTCGATCGATGAATCCCTGTGGGCCGGGCGCGGTCATCGCCGCGAGGGCCGCTTCGTATTGATCGTTGCGAAGTCCGCCGAACATGCGGCGGATGGTCCTGGCCGGGTCGGCGTCGAGTTCGGCGTCGGCGAGCCCGACCTGTTGGAAGTAGATCACGTAGAAGAATCCGTCTCCGAACGCGGTGCGCATGATTTCCAGCGGGGGCTGTGGCATGCGAGGCGTGGGCGGCACGCTCAGCAGCGCCACCGCGGAGGTGCGTTGGGGATACAGCAAGGGGAAGTGGGCGGCGACCACCGAGCCCCAGTCGTGTCCGATGATCACGGCGGTGTCGGCGCCGACGTCGTCGAGCAGGCCGGTGAGGTCGGCGGTGAGGTTCACGATGTCGTAGTCCTCGACGGCGTCCGGCCTGCTCGAGCCGCCGTAGCCGCGCTGGTCGGGGGCGATGACGTGGTATCCGGCGGCGGCGAGCGCGGGGATCTGATGCCGCCACGAATACGCGAGTTCCGGGAACCCGTGCGCGAGAAGCACTACGGGCGCGCCTCGATCGCCTGCCTCGGTCACCCGTAACCGCACGCCGTTGGTTTCGATGGAACGCTCTGTGATGTTGTGCACCCACTCAACAAACCACAGTGATCGACACATGTCAGCAAAAATTTGACGAGTGTCAGAAATGTTCGACGACCGTCTGGCCTCCGCTGCGCACGGACGTGCCTGTGAGCAGGCTCTCAGTCGCGCACGATCGCGGGTGCGGTGGTGAGAGGTGAATGTAACGACCGGCCCCGGCATATGTGACCGGCAGGTAACACCGGATTCCTAGCCTGGCGAACCGGTGGGTGCGTGCTGGTTCGGGAGGAGTCACGATGGCAACGGAAGCGAACACGGCGCGCACGGTGTGCTCGTACTGCGGCGTCGGCTGCGGGGTTGTCCTGGATGTCACCGTCGGTCCCGAAGGAAAACCGCTGGTCAAGAAGGTCGCGGGCGATAAGGCGCACCCGGCCAACGGTGGCAGGCTGTGCACCAAGGGCGCGACCCACGCCGATATGCTGGCCGCCGACGACGGCCGTCTGCGCACGGCTCTGGTGCGTGCCGAACGGGGCGCGGCGCCGCAGGCTCGTCCGGCCGATCAGGTGATCGCCGAGACCGCCGCCCGGCTGCGCGCGATCCTCGACGAGCACGGCCCGGACGCGGTCGCGCTCTATGTTTCCGGTCAGATGACCCTCGAGGCCCAGTATTTGGCGAACAAGTTGGCCAAAGGTTTCATCGGCACCAACCAGATCGAATCCAACTCCCGGCTGTGCATGGCCAGCGCGGGCAGCGGCTACAAACTGTCGCTCGGTTCGGACGGCCCGCCCGGCTCGTACGACGACTTCGACCACGCCGACGTGTTCTTCGTGATCGGCGCGAATATGGCCGACTGCCATCCGATCCTGTTCCTGCGCATGATGGATCGCGTCAAGGCCGGAGCGAAACTGATCGTGGTCGATCCGCGCCGCAACGCCACCGCCGACAAGGCCGATCTGTTCCTGCCGATCAAACCCGGGACCGATCTGGCTCTGCTCAACGGTCTGCTGCATCTGCTGGTCGCGAACGGTCACGTCGATGAACAGTTCGTCGCCGAGCACACCGAGGGCTGGGACGAGATGCCGACCTTCCTCGCCGACTACACGCCCGAGGCGGTCGCCGAGATCACCGACCTACCCGTCGCCGACATCCGCGCGGCCGCGCAGTGGATCGGCGGGGCGAGGGAGTGGATGAGCTGCTGGACAATGGGTCTGAACCAGTCCACCCACGGCACCTGGAACACCAACGCCTTGGTGAACCTGCATCTGGCTACCGGGGCGATCTGCCGCCCCGGTAGCGGCCCGTTCTCGCTGACCGGTCAACCCAACGCGATGGGCGGGCGCGAAATGGGTTACATGGGACCGGGATTGCCCGGCCAGCGCTCGGTGCTGTTCGAATCGGACCGCGCGTTCATCGAGGACCTGTGGAATCTGCCGTCGGGGCGGCTGCGCACCGAGGTCGGGTCCGGCACCATCGACATGTATTCGCGGATGGCCGCCGGTGAGATCAAAGCCTGCTGGATCATCTGCACGAATCCGGTCGCGACCGTCGCCAATCGAAAGACCGTGCTGGCCGGGCTCGAGGCCGCCGAGTTGGTGATCACCCAGGACGTTTTCGCCGAGACCGAGACCAACGCCTACGCCGACGTGATCCTGCCTGCCACCCTGTGGGTCGAGGGGGAGGGGGTGATGATCAACTCCGAACGCAACCTCACCCTGGTTCCGAAGACGATTCCCGCGCCCGGCGAGGCCCGGCCGGACTGGCGGATCATCGCCGAGATCGCCTGCGCGATGGGCTATTCCGACGGCTTCACCTACTCGAACGCCGAGGAGATCTTCGAAGAGATCAAACGGGCGAACAATCCCAAGACCGGCTACGACCTGCGCGGGGTCAGCTACGAGCGGCTACGCGAGGGGCCGGTGCAGTGGCCGTGCGCCCCGGATGGCCCCGTGCGCAACCCCATCCGTTACCGCAACGACGGCGTCAGCCAGACGTTGCTGCGCCACGAGGACGGCACCACACCGCGATTGGCGTTCCCGACAGCATCCGGACGCGCGGTGTTCTTCGCCCGCCCGCATCTGAACGCCGCCGAACTTCCCGACGACGACTACCCGTTCGTGCTCAATACAGGTCGCGTGCAGCATCAATGGCACACCCTCACCAAGACCGGGAAGGTCGCCAAACTCAACAAACTGAATCCTGGTCCGTTCATCGAGATCCACCCCGGCGACGCCGCCGCACTCGAGATCGCCGACGGTGACGCGGTCGAGATCTCTTCCCGGCGCGGGCGTGCGGTGCTGCCCGCTGTTCTCACCGACCGGGTGCGTCCGGGAAACACCTTCGCTCCGTTCCACTGGAACGACCTGTTCGGCGAATACACGACCATCAACGCCGTCACCAACGACGCCATCGATCCCATCTCCCAGCAACCCGAATTCAAGGTCTGCGCGGTCGCCCTGGCCAAGGCGACCGTCCTCGCACTCGCCGAACCCGCCGCGCCTCGAGCGATCACGGCCACGCCCGGCACCGTCGCGCAACCCGTTCCGACGCCGGCGCCGGTTGGTACCGGCGGACGAGCACAGGCGGCGGCCACCCTGCTGGGACTCGGCCCGCTGGCGCCACCCGCGCTCGACGACATCGAGCGCGCCTTCCTCTCCGGATTCCTGGCCGGAATCGACTCGACCGGCAACACCGCACCGGTCCTACCCGCCACCGCACCACTGAGCCCGCAAACGTCCGGGTGGGTCAACGGACTGCTCGCGGGCATGTTCGCCCCCACCGCGCCCTCGCTGCCTGCCACCACGCCGGACCGACCAACGGGCGTGCAACCGCCTGAGCCCGACGTCGCACCCGCTCGGGAGGTCGTGGTGTTGTGGGCCTCCCAAACCGGCAACGCCGAAGACTTCGCCACCGGCGCCCTGGCCACCGCGGTCACCGGGACCGGGCGGGCGCCGAGGGTGCTCGGCATGGACGAAACCACCGCCGATGCCCTACCCGCGGGGTCGGATCTGCTCGTGATCAGCAGCACCTTCGGCGACGGCGACGCACCCGACAACGGCGCCGCGTTCTGGCAGTCGCTGTCGACATTGCCCGACGGCGCGCTCGCGGGTACCCGGTTCGCGGTCCTTGCCTTCGGGGACTCCAACTACGACGACTTCTGCGGGCACGGCCGCAAACTCGACGAACGCCTCGCCACGCTCGGCGCACAACGCCTGGTCCCGCGGGTGGACTGCGAGCCGGACTTCGAAGACCCGGCCGGGGTATGGCTCGAACAGGTTCTGGGAGTACTGAGCACCACACCACCCGCCGCGGCAACGTCGAGCCCTACGCCCGACCCGGCCGCACCCTCCCGACCCGGCGGTCCGGGTGCGGTTGCCGAACCCGTGACCGAGACGCCACGGGGGCGACTGGTCGGCAACCGCCTGCTGAGTCTGCCCGGAGCACGGAAAGAGGTGCGGCAGTTCAGCTTCGACCTCACCGATACGGGCCTGACCTACGACGTCGGCGACGCGCTCGGCGTGCGGCCGGTCAACGACGTCGGCCTGGTCTGGGAATGGTTCGCGCGCACCGGCCTCGACCCGGCCCTGGAAGTCGAGATCCCCAAGGTCGGCGCGGTCTCGCTGGCCGCGGCCGTCGAAGAACACCTCGACCTGACCAGGATCACCACCGAACTCCTGCGCTTCCTGGCCGAGCAGACCGGCGAGCACGTCCTGAAAACCCTGCTGCGGCCCGACAACAAGGGCGAACTCGCGAAATGGACGTGGGGCCGCCAGCCTGTCGACGTCGCCACCGAGTACGCTGTGCGCGCCGACGGACATCAATGGGTCGCGATGCTGAAAAAGCTGCAGCCGCGCCTGTATTCGATTTCCTCCAGCCCGTTGGTCGACCCGCGATCGGTGTCGACGACGGTGTCGGTGGTGCGTTACGAGAGCCCGATCTGCGCGCGTCGCGGCGGACTGTGCTCGACCTATCTCGCCGACGCCGAACCCGACCAGCCATTAGCCTTGCACGTGCAACGCGCACCACACTTCCGCCCGCCCGACGACCCCACGACCGCCGCGATCATGGTCGGCCCCGGCACCGGCGTCGCGCCCTTCGTCGGTTTCCTGCAACACCGCGCCGCTCGCGGTGATTCGGGCCGCAACTGGCTGTTCTTCGGTGAACAACACGAAGCCACCGACTTCTACTACCGCGACGAACTCGACACCCTGCGCGAACAAGGCGTCCTCACCCGTCTCGACGTCGCCTTCTCCCGCGACCAACGCGCCAAGATCTACGTCCAGAACCGCATGCGCGAACACGGCGCGCAACTCTGGTCATGGCTCGACTCCGGCGCGCACTTCTACATCTGCGGCGACGCCAACCGCATGGCCGAGGACGTCGACCGAGCTCTCCGCGAAATCATCGCCCACCACGGCAATCTCGACTCCGACGACACCGACGCCTACGTCAAGAAGCTGTCCTCCGACAAACGCTACGTCAAGGACGTCTACTGACAGAGACAGCCGGGCGGGTGATGGCCCCGAGGCTCGGGCAGTCGTCAGGAAGTCGGGCTGCGAGGGCGCTTGCCGGATCATCGGATCGCTTGTGTGTAACGGGTCGGGGGTGGCTCACGACAGTGAACGTGAGTGTTCGTTATCCGCTCGCGGGGAACTGACAGTCGTCTGGAATTGACCGAGCCCGTTGCGCGCCTGGTTGTTTCAGGTGCGGGAACGCGTGCTGTGACAGGGGAGGATCATGCGGATTTCGGGTATGGGACGTTGGCGCTCGGTTGCGGGATCGGTTCTGGGGATCGTGGTCCCGGTGCTGGTCCTGAGCGGGTGCACGGCGGAGGAACAAGGGTCCGATACGGCGCAGTCCGGTGTCACGGCTACTTCGAGTGGCGTGGCGAAGACGCCGCCCAAGACCACGACCGCGGCTTCCGGGGATCGTGGTGAGACGGGCGGAGGTTCGGGTGGTGGAGGTGGATCGGGAACCGGGCAGGCAGGCGCGCCCGGTGGGACCGACACCTGCGGCGCGACGCTCTGCGGGACCACGCAGGCCCCGGCGCCGGGTGGCACCGACACGTGTGGTGCGACGTTGTGCGGGGCCACCGATCAACAGCCCGCGCCCGCCGCGCTCTGGGATCCCTGTGCGATATCCGCCGCGGATATCAGCGGGCAGGGGTTCCGTGCCGACAGTGAGACGGCGATCAACGGGGACGACGGCTCGAGCAAGAACTGCCGATGGAAGTCGTCCACGGACAAGTTCGAACTGACGGTCGTCGCGACGCGGATGACGTTGTACGGATTCCAGGAGGTCGGCAAGTATGTGGACTTCAGCACGTTGACCGTTGGCGGTCGACAGGCGCACCAGTTCCGAGCGCGGCAGGACGGCAACAAGATCGGGTGCTATGTCGGCTTCGAGGTATCGGGTGGTTTCGTCGCGTTCGTGACACGGAATCTGCAGCCTGACGCACCCGAAGAGCCCTGTGCCGCAGCGCGACGCGTAGCCGGTGGTCTGGTCGGGTACGTGCCGAGTTGATCCCCGGGGGAGCCGTTGGATCGCGGCGGCTCCCCGCCGGTGGCACCGCTCGTCAGTCTCGATCCGGCGGGTCGTGATCCGAAGGCCAGAAGATCATCGCGACCACGACCGCCACCGGGAGTGCCGTCACGATCCGAGGCCCACCTGTGTGGCGTTCACCGTTGCACTCCGCAGGCCGAGGACGCGGCCGGTGCGCGTGCGGTGCTTACCGCTGTGCGCGGGATGTTCGCCATGGCCGAGCAGTTCGCCCGCGCGGCGGGTGCGTGGGCACGACGACGAACTCGCGATGTGGCGGTTGTGGGAAAGCACTGCCGATCCGGCGGGATTCGAGGCTGCGTCCTATTGACATCTGCCGCGTCGAAACAGTGGCGAGCGTGGGATGTGTTGCGGCGGTGACGTGTCAGGGACGGCCGGGGTGCCGTCTTCCGCCATTGTGCCGCCACGATGCCGCCGATCGGGAAGCGGTGTGGTGCTTTTCGCCGCGAGCGGGACGGGTGCCGGCGCACACTCGTAGCACTAGCGGAAGGCTCGTCATGTCCAGAATCTCCACGACATCAACAACTCTCGATGATCGACTGCGTCGTGCGCCGCGGCTGCGGAGTGTCCGGCTCGGACTGTTGCGCTTGACCTATGTCCCGGATGGGTATGTGGCGTTGAAGCCGAAGGGGTGGTTGCCGACGGCCACCGACGAGGACTGGGTCGCGCATGCCGACCACCTCGACGACAACGGGTATCTCGTCGCCGGGTTGGGTGGGCTGTTGGTGCAGCGGGGCCGGCGGGCGTTGCTGATCGACGCGGGGGCGGGGCCGGTGGATGTGCCGGATATGGCGGAGAATCCGATCACCGGGGAAATGCGTTCCGGTGCGCTGTTGGACAATCTCGCGAAGGTCGACGGGCTCGGGAGTATCGAAGCGGTCGCGATCACGCACCTGCATTTCGACCATCTGGGGTGGACTCTGCAGGCGGGCGCGGGTGCGGTGACGCCGTTCCGGGATGCCCGATATTACGTCGGTGAGACCGAATGGCGGTGGTGGCGGTCGTTGACTCCCGCCATGATCGACACGTTCCCGGAGTGGTCGAGAGGCAGTTTGCCGAATCGGCAGGTCCTCGACATCATCGCCGCACGCGTCGATACCGTCGCCGATGGCGCTCGCGTATTTCCCGGCGTGCACGCGGTCGCTATTCCGGGGCACACCACGGGCCACCTCGGATTCTCCATACGGTCTCGTGGTCGGCGCATGATCGCGTTCGGCGACACCTTCCATTCACCAGTGCAGATCAGCCACCCGGAATGGGTCGCCGCGGTCGACTTCGAACCGGAGGACGCCGTCGAGCATCGGCGCGAACTCATCGAGCGACTGGCCGACAGCGGTGACCTCGCCTTCGGCATCCACTTCGCGGACGTGCCGTTCGGCCGCGTTCGGCGCGACGATTCCGGAAGGGCCACCTGGGTGCCCTGTGATTGATCCGGCGACAAGAAGCGCGGTGGGCGCCCACTCGCGCGCATCGCGGAAGTAGTCGGGTCGGCGGGCCGCCGGGCCGTTCCTCGTCGAACGAATTCGAGCGACGATCCGGTCGCTCGCGACTGTGCGTACTGTTTCGCGTCGTCGCGGATCATCGACCCCGGCGCGGGAATGCCACATCGAATTCCCGATACTCGGCCGAAATCCCGTACTCCTAGCGTTGCCTTCCGCGTGCTGATCGCGTCCACGGTGACATGTTCAGCTCGGCGGTCCCATGGTGATCGTGCGGACCCGGTTGCGGGTCTGCTCGGCCGCGCTGCTGTCCTCGCTGATACCGACGACCTCGATGAATGTCCTCGATCCCACCGACAGGCAGGTGACGAGCACCGAAACCGGTGAACCGTCGAGGGTTCCGGCTCCGCCGATATGCGGTTCGGCGGTGAAGGTGATGTCGAGGCCGGTCTCGGTGATGGCGATTTTCGCGTCGCGGAAAGCTTCGCCCTGCGACTTGGCCCGCGTGTCGGAACCGACATGAATGATGGGTGAGTGCGCCATGGTTGCCTCCTCGTGGCTGAGTTCGAAATCTGTTCTCGCGCGTATTCATCGTGCGATGTCCGGAAAGTGGCGGAAAGGGTAACGCGCTACTCGAATCGGCGGCCTGCACGTCACCGCGATGGAATCCGCAGTCGCGGGATCGCGTTCGGTTGTTCACCACTGGGCCCATACACGTTCGGGACACTCCCAGGACACCTTGTCCGGATCCGGATAGGCGTCGGTGATCTCGGTGAACTTTGTCGATCGCGTGACACTGACGACAGCCGAATTGGCAGGCACGATCAGTACGAATCCATTGCCGGGCGACCATTTCGCCGAGACCAGTACCCAGAGATCCTTGCGCGCGACGAGTGTGCGCAAGCACTGGTAGCGATAGGTGTTCGGGCTGCCGGGTTGAGCTTCGACCAGGGTCTCGGCGACAAGACCTATCGGCACGTCGAGTCGATCCTTGCTCACGATGGTGACCACGGATTGTCTCGACCAGATGTCGTGCGCGAGCGACGTCGCGTGGTCTTCGGCGAGACTCGTGGCGAACGAGTTCATGAGGTTGAAGGCCGCGGCAAGGCTGACCGCGATCGCGAGGATCTGTCCGATTCGCGTCTCGGTCTTCGGCTCCGAAGGTTCGGTCGCTGCCGAGAGCCAATAGCCGACGACCACCAGCAGGCCTCCCACCCCGAGCGTGAAGGGTGAGAAGGCCCATCTCATGAAGGGAAGTTCGGATATGGGGCCGGGCAACACAACTCCGATGACACCGGTGGCTATGAGGACTATTCCGAGTGCCAGACCGCTGCGGCCCGCGGTGCGAACAAGATCCGTCCGTCGACCCGACTCGATCAGGCGATGGGTGTACGCGCTGATCCACAGCGCCGCGAACCATCCGGTGAGCAGCAGCAACAGCGGTAGGTAGAGCACGCTCACGCTGTGGACGACGTAGTCGCTGGACGTGAATCCGATGGCATCACAGTCGATACCGAAGTATCCGAGCCTTTTGCGTGTGTAGACGTAGCCGAAGTAGTAGCACAGACCCGTGATGATCGTGGTCGGAGCGGCCACCACGCCGAGGATGCCCATCCATCTGTGGAATGTGGGTCGCGTCGCCTCGGGTTCGACGTCATCCACCGGTCGGACCATTTTGCGATCCGTCTTCGACGGGCCCCGGAGGGTCAGGCGTTGCCGGGTCGGGAGGCTGCGTTGGCGGCTGCGGGCCCTCCGGCGTCGGCGGCTGCGGAAGCGGCGTTGTGGGACCCTGTGGAACCTGCGGACCCGGCCGTGAGGGGCCCGGCGAAGGGCGCGGACCCGGTGGTACGGCATTCGGCGGCTGGACAGTGGGGAACTGTCTTCCTCCCGGCGTCGAGATCCTTCCTCCGGGAGTGACCGGAAGTCGCGGTCGCGGATTCGTCGACTCGACAGCCCCGTCGACCGTCGTAACAGCGGGTACCCGAGGACCGTCGGGCGGCGCTGTATCGGATTCGCCGCAGCCCGTCAGTGCGATAGCCGATGCCATGAGCGCCGAGCAGGCCGCCACGCCATTGGCCACCTTCACGGCGGATTTCGTTCTCTCCGGTGATCGCATCGGACCTCCTACATCCGAGCCTTGGTCCCGCCATGGACGTTGCCACAACGACCTCCCGGCCACGCGCGTAGCGAACTACCTGTGTTCGCATATCTGCACAGGATGTAGGTGCATATGTGATTCGAATACGAAAGATGGCGACTGATCGGCTACCGACATGACAACGCCCCGGCCCATCCCGGACCGGGGCGTCATCGGAAGAACTCAGCCGAGCGGAAGCTCCAGAACCGCGGAGGCGCCGTCCGGCGAGCTGACCGTGATGACCGCGTCGACGGGATTGTCGGTCGAGTACAGCGGATCCATGCCGTCGATGACGAGCATCAGCCGGTGGCCCGCGGGCACGTCGTAGGCGGCGGCCTGCAGGTCCCATTCGACGGAGGTCGGCCGCGGCGTCGGCAGGGTCAGCGGTTCGTGGGTGATCATTCGGCCCGCGCCCGAGGTGTCCACGTCGAGCAGGTAGGCCACGACCGTGGTCGACGGTTCGGTGCTCGCGATCGTGAAGCGCAGGCGGGGGATGCCGCGGATGCGGCGGGCGGTGGCGTCGGCGGCGACCAGGGGTTCGGTGGCCCAGATCAGCGCCTCGTTGCGGTCGATCTCGGCGGTGGCGTAGATCTTCGGGTTGCCCGCCCACTCCCGCTGGCCGGTGGTCATCAGCTTGTCCATCGCGACGATCGGCGGTTCCTTGCCGACGGTGAAGCTGCGCCGCCAGGCCGAGGTCTCCTCGGCGGTGAGGGCGCCGATGCCGTCCTCGCGTTCGTCGGTGAGGATCAGCGGTTCGTATTCGACGCAGACGTCGGCCCAGGTTTCGCGTTCCTCGCGCCGGGCCGGGGTGACGATGCGGTTCTCGCCGGTCGCCGGGTCCGGTTCGGTGATGTAGGTGAACATGATCTGGTTGCTGATCTCGGGCCAGTCGGCGACGCCGTTGTCCGCGCCGCGCATGTGGTGGTCGAGCCAGGCGTAGGCATCGCGCAGCGGGATGTTCGGGCCCGCGCCGGGCAGCGACGGTGCGATGAGGCCGGGGCCTTCGGGGGCGGCGTGATCGCCGATCCACATGTTGAGGCGTTTGTCGCCGCGCAACTTCTCGAAGGTGGGGATGACCTGGTTGACGGCGAACAGCGACTCGTGCCAGGTGTTGGAGAAGAAGGTGGGGATATCGCGCAGACCGGGGGTGTCGAGGTAGATCTCCGGGGCGCGCTGGGTTGCCCAGTCCACGACGTCGTCCATGTCCCGGTTCTCGAAGAATTTCGCGAGTATCTCCCTGGTGTCCTCGTCGAACTTCTCCTCCATGGTGCCGCCGGTCAGGTTGATCAGGCCGGTGGCGGCGGCCAGGTGGCGGGTGCCGTTCGCGTACAGGCTGGTGGCGAGGTTGCCCCAGGTGCTCAGGGCGACGACGGCGTCGACGCGGTCGTCGTGCGCGGCCACCAGCTGGCTGATTCCCGAGCCGTAGGATTCGCCGAAGAACGCGATGCCGCTCGGGCCGACGGCGTCGATGGCGTATTCGAGCACGGTGGTGCCGTCGCCGATGTCGCGCGGGCCCGCCACGTCGACGAAGCCTTCCGAGGTGCCGAACCACGGGAGGTTCGTGCCGGGCAGCACCGTCCAGCCGATGCCGCGCGGGGTGTAGGCGAGGACGTGGTAGCCCTTGGCCGCGAGGGTGAGGTAGGCGTATTCGAACAGTGGCCAGCCGACGGGGGTCCACCCGGCCGGGATCACGACGAGCGGCCGCGGTTCGGCGGTGATCTGGCGCAGCAGATGCGCCGACAGGTCGTAGCCGTCGGCGGTGGGGATGCGCGGGAACGACGGGGTCGCGACGTTCAACGCCCGCGTGACGAGTTCGCCCACCTCGTCGGGCACCAAACCGCGACCGCTGCCCGTCTCGAGAGACCGCACCAGATTCCTCGCGAAATGCACCGCTTCGGGGCGGACCGCCCCCTGTTCGTCCCACACGCCTTCGGTCTGGATCCGGGCGATCTCGACCGCGGTGGTCTCGATCGGAGAGTCGTACTGTGCCATGGGTGTCGCAATCCTTCCCGTGCTCGAATGACGGAGAACTGCATTGCGGTCATAGCGTGGCACGGGGCGCGCGCCATTGTCCCGGAATCGGGGCCGCCGGGGAAAACGAACTTCTGTGCCGATAATCCGGAAACAATCGAACCGCCGGTGCGGTCGTGAATTCGTCCACGGAAATACCGCGAATATGGGACTCCGCTCCCGGAACAGTGGAAATCTCGGTCTTGCGTGGAATCGAGTGTGGCGGTTGGAGTCCGACCCGGCGAGCCGCTGGGCGGTTGCTGTCGTACGCTGGGCGCGGCACGATCGGGAGAGGAGCCGTGATGGTCGACGCGCTGGTCAAGGGGCAGAACGGGGCGGTCACGGTCGCGCAGGTCGTGGTGTCGGTGCGGGTCGACGCGGGCGCGGACGTCTCGGCGCTGCTGGTCACCGAGTCCGGCAAGGTCCGATCCGACGCGGATTTCGTCTTCTTCAACCAGCCGACCGCGCCCGGCGTCGAATTGCGCGCGGGGCTGCTCGCGGTATCGCTCGACGCTGTCGACGCGCAGGTCACGCAATTGCGGGTGGTGATCACCCTCGACGAGGACGGCGCCACCTTCGGGCGGTACGCCGCTCCGATCGCCACGGTCGCCGATCGCGCGGGGAACGCGTTGTACGAGTACCGGATCGACGGACTCGACAGCGAATCCGTGGTGATCGCACTGGAACTCTATCGACGCGGACCGGAATGGAAGGTGCGGGCGGTCGGTCAGGGGTACGCGGGCGGATTCGCGGCGCTGGTCACCGATCACGGAGTCAGCGTGGACGAGGACGAATCCGCGGCCGCCGAGCGCCTGCCCGCCGCGACCGCGTGGTCCGCCACCACGCCCGCGGAACTCACGTCCGCCGATCGGCCTACCACCGCCGGACACGGGTCGACGGGATCGGCGTCCGTCGAACCCGATGTACGCACGGTGCCGGGTGAGGCGGCGTTGTCGCTGGAGAAACGCACCACACTCGACCTGCGCAAACGGGAAGTCGCCAGGGTTCTGACCGATCGGTCCGCAAACGGTGTGCGCGCCAGAGTCGTACTGGTCGTGGACAAGACGGGCAGTATGCAGAACCAGTACCGCAAACAGGTGGTGCACCGGGTGGTCGAGCGTGTGATCCCGATCGCCACCCAGCTCGACGACGACGGCACCCTCGAGGCTTACCTGTACGCGCGGTCGTTCCTGAAACTTCCCGATATCGAGGTCGCGCACGGTGAGCGGTGGGCGCGGACCTTCCTGCATCTCACCGGCGTCCACGAGGGCTTCGACTACGACGGCATCGGCGCGCGCAACGACGAACTGCCGATCATGCGCGACATCATCGACGGGCTGGCCGCCGTCACCGGGCCGACGCTCGTGTTGTTCTTCACAGACGGCGGATTCGCGAAGAAGCGGGAGATCGCCGAATTGATGCGTGAGGCGTCGCGGCTGCCCGCGTTCTGGCAGTTCGTCGGATTGGGGCGCGCGAACTACGGTGTGCTGCGCACCCTCGACGAGTTGGACGGCCGTCTGGTCGACAACGCGGGCTTCTTCGCGCTCGACGACATCGACCGGGTCGCCGACGCGGAACTGTACGACCGGCTGCTCGGTGAGTTCCCGGACTGGCTGCGCGCCGCGCGCGCCGCGGGAATCACCGCCTGATCAGCTGATTCGTCTCGCCTCAGCCGATGACGGCGTTCATGATGGTGCCCGCGCTGGTGGCCACCACGCCGCCGATCATCGCGCCCGCCACCATCTTCGGCGATTCGAGTCCGCCGCCCGACCACTTCTCCCACGCGAACTTGCCGCCCGCGTAGACGATGGCGCAGATTCCCGACAGCAGGACGAACCACGTCAGGTAGCGGACGAACTGGAGGATCTTGTCGGCGATCGGCGGCGCCTCTGGGGTTGGGTTACCGATCTGCGCCAGAACGTCATAGGTGGTGACCAGTATCATCGGCGTGCTGCTCATTCTGAGTCGGGCGGGTGTCAGGGGGACATTCACCAAGGATGGTATCGGTTTGCCGGAGGCGTCGCAGGTACCCGCTTGCGACGGATCGCGCCGCTCGGGATGATGGGTGCTGCGCGGCGGTCGAGGGTCCGCTCGCCGTGGCCGGTGTGTCCGTCCGGCGGCTCCTCGCCCGATGCGTCGGTGTACGAGACAGTTTCGCCTTCGTGGGCGCGGTCGCTTCTCGTGGGCGCAGCGCTCCTTGTGGGCGCGGTCGTTCCACGTGGGCGCTGTCGGCCGCACGTGGGCGCAGGAAGGATCTGGCGTGAGCATCATGCTGAATTCGATCGGCGATTCCCTGGTGACGCTGGCGCAATTGGGAAATCCGACTCCGGAGGCGCCGCCGCTTTCGGACAAGATCATGCAGTTCGTCCGCTACGGAACCTGGTTCGCCATGCTCTCCGGCATCGTGGCCATCGTCTACGCCGGTGGCAAATTCGCGTGGGAGAAGTGGCAGGGCAGCGGACTCGAATCGCCGAAGATGGTGGCGGGCGCGATGATCGGCGGCGTGGTGGCCACCAGCGCGGGCACCATCATGAACGCGGTCATCGGCACCTGATCCGCGGGTAGCCGAGATCGGTCGCGCTCGCGCGGTGATTCAGTCCGGTTCGGAGTTCGCCGGGAGTGTGCCAGCTGTCGCGCCCGACCGAACGACCCCGAGATTTCGTTTTTCGTCGGGCGTGTTGCCACGCGGTGGGGCACCGGACCGATGTGCCGGACCGAGGCGATATGGGCACGGCCATGCGCGCCTTCCCGGTGTAGCCGCGCCCTCGAGGTAAGGGTGGGGTATGAGCACCATCCTCATCACCGGGGGCACCGGCGCGCTTGGCACGCATATCGTCGACCGGCTCGACGACCGAGGGCACGACGTGCGGGTGCTCTCACGTCGCGAAGGCGCGGGCACCCATGTCGGCGATCTCGCGACCGGGGTCGGCGTGGACGAGGCCGCGCTCGGCGCCGAGCTGATCGTGCACGCGGCCTCGGATTTCCGTGCGTTCGGCCGCCACGACCCCGACCAGACCCGCGCGGTGCTGCGCGCGGCCCGCGACGCCAGGCATTTGCTCTACGTCTCGATCGTCGGCATCGACCGGATCCCGTTCCGCTACTACCGGCGCAAACTCGAATGCGAGCAACTCGTCGCCGACAGTGGGATTCCGCACACGATCCTGCGCGCCACCCAGTTCCACGAACTGATCGCCTCGGTGCTGTATCCGGCGCGCTGGCTGCCGTTGGTTCCGCTGCCGCTGGATTTCCGTTTCCAGACCGTGGCCACCGGCGATGTCGCGACCCGCGTCGCCGACCTGATCGAGGGCGACCCGGTCGGCCGGGCCGACGACTTCGGCGGACCCGAGGTGCGCACCCTCGCCGAACTCGTCGAGATCTGGCGCGCCGCGCACGGCGGTCCGCGCCGCGCCGTGCGACTACCGCTGCCGGGACGGATCGCGCGCGCCTTCCGCGACGGCGTCAACACCTGCCCCGAGCACGCCGACGGCGTCGGCACCTTCGCCGAGTTCGCGGCCCGCAGCTCGGGCAATCCCTACGTGCGGTGAGTTTCGCGACTCAGATCCGGGCGCCTTTGGCTCGATTGCACGCCCGGCACAGGATCTGCAGATTCGAACTGCTCGTCGCGCCACCGCGACTGAGCGGGATGACGTGGTCGAATTCGAGATAATGGCCGCTGCCGCATTCCACGCAGCGACCGCCGTCGCGCTGCCACACCTCCGCCTTCACCTCCTGCGAGATGCTGCGCGAATCCCGTTGGCCGGGAGTGAGCACCAGGCGTTTGGCGACCCGCAGCGCGCCCTCGAGCACCGCCGCCACATAGTCGGGGTCATCGACGGTGAAATCGGCCCCGCCGCGCGCCGAGGTGGACGCGACCAGCACCGCGTTACCGTCGACCCGCACGGAAACCACCCGGTTCCACGGCATTTCGGCGCCCGCGCCCGCGCCGACGAACCGCAGTTTCTTGTTCGAGACGATGAGACGTCCCTCGGTGAGTTTCGGGCCCCTGGCCAGTTGGCGCACATGGGTGGCGGGCAGGTCGAGGTGCACGCGCTCCTCGGGATCCAGATGCAGGCCGGGGGTACGCACCACCGGGAGTTCGCCTTCGCGCATCCGGGACAGTGCGCGTCCGCGTTGCATCCGCCTGCGCAGATCTTCGATCAGCGGACCGTCGAGACCCAGTTCCGCGACGGCCGTCTCGAACGCGTCGAACTCCGCCTGGGCGATCTCCCCGTCGGCGTAGGCGAAGGTCGCCAATCGCTCCACGTGCCCGATCCCGACCTCGCGCAGTTCCCTCCGACCCGCGCCCGCATCGATGCGCTGGTACCGCAGGGCTTCCCACAACGCCGACCACTCCGGTCCGCGCGGTCCCGAGGTAGCGAGCACGTGGGTGGCGCGGATGTACCAGTGCCGCAGGTATTCCTCGGTCCGCGCGACGCAGGCGCGGCATTCCGCCCAGCCGCCGAGCAGTCGGCGTCGCTTCGGCGTGCCGCACCGGTCGCAGTGTCGGTCGCCCGCGGGGGCGGGCCGGTAGGTGTCGGCGGTCCATTCCGAGCCGTCCCACCAGCGCATGCGGGTGGGGTCCTCGGGATCGCGGTACCAGTCGGCGCGGGTCGTCGGGGGCGGTGGTGGTGGGGGCTCCGGGTGGATGCGACGTGTGAGGTCGACGGGTCTGGTGGTCGCGCCCGACGGCGGCAGGGGTGCGGCGTCGTTGGTGGCGGATCTCGGCGCGGTGGACCCGGCTTGCGCCGTTGGGGCGGCCTTGGGGTGCACCGGGGATCCGGGGTGTTCGGCAGGGGCGACGCCGGGGTGTGCGGCGCTACTGGCATACGGCCCGATACCGGGGTGTGTGCCGGAAGCGGGATCCGCGGCGTCGCCGGTGGGTGTGGCGCGGCCGTAATGTGGGGCGTCGCCAGAGTGTGCGGTGGTGCCGGAATATGGGGCGTCGCCGAAGTGCGGACCGTTGCCGGGATGCGGCGCGCCACCAGCGCGCGCGGCTTCGCCGGGATGCGCGGCGTTGCCGGGGTGTGGGGCGTTGCCCGGATGCGGCGCGCTACCGAAGTGTGTGGCTTCGTTGGTGTGTGCGGTGGCGCCGGAGTGTGCGGCATTGCCGGGAGGCGGAGCGCTGTCGGGGTGTCCGGTGGAAGCGGGGCGTGCGACCGGGTACGAGTCGGTGCGGCCGGGGCGGGCGAACGGGTTGGACGCGCGGGTCGAGCGGTCGGGGCGCTCGTCGACCCGCACGCCGAATTCGGTGACAAGCCCGGCCAGTCCGGTGCTCCAGCCCTGGCCGATGGCCCGGAACCGCCACAGCCCGTCGCGGCGGTAGAACTCGCCGAACATCATGGCGTCCACCGCGTCGCCGTCATCGATGTGGAAGCGCGCCACCGGACCGCTCGCGTCGAGGACCGTGACCGTGAGGTCGTGCACCTCGCCGAAGGTGCCCTCTTCCAGCGACCCGCTGACCACGATGCGCCGCACTTCGTCCTCGGTGCGCGGCAAGGACACGCTCAACCGGGCGGTGCGCGGATCGGGTTCCTGATCGATGGTCACCGCTTGCGAGATGTGTCGCGGCGCGTTGAAGAACACCAGATCCCGATCCGAGCGCACCGCCCCCGACTCGCTCAGCAACAGGGCATGCGCATCGACGGCATGGTCGGACCGCCATGAAACAACCACGGCGAGTAGCGAAGTCGGTACCGGCGCATGGGCGCCCTTGCTCAGTTTCATCGTGCTCGAATATTGCCACGCCCCACCGACACGCCCGCACGCTCGGCCTGCCGCGACCCGGCGCGGCCGCGTCTATCCGCGGTTTCGGGCCGGGTATCGGGCACAGTTGGAGCCATGACCACGCCGAAGGGGCAGGGACGCATGGCTTCGAAACCGTCGGCTCCGAGGTCCGGCGCGAAGGTGCCGGGGGCCGCCGACATCCTGGCCGCCGCGCAGGCCGCGGTGGAGGCCGCGCAGTCGGCGGCCGGTCAGGCGCTGGAATCCGCGCAGCTCACCGCGGGCCAGGCGTTCGAGGCGGCGATCCGCCTGCCGCCCGCCTCGGCGCAATTGGCCGCGCAATTGCCGGATCTGATCGAAAACCTGTCCGTCGCGGTGGATCGGCTCAATTCGACCGTCGATCGCCTCGACCGGACCCTGGCGCTGGCCGACCCCGCCTTCGCCGCCTACGACCGGCTGCTGCCGCGCGTCGAATCGCTGATCGCGCTGGGCGAGGACGTCCTCGGCGCGATGGTACGGCTGCCCGGAGCATCGATACTCGGCCGGGTCGCGGGCCTCGGCGCGCGGTCGAGCCAGGACGAGGATCCGCCCGACCCGCCCGAGCGGCGTCAGCGCGCGGCGAAACGCGCGTCGAGCGCGCGGTAGGCGGCCGCCGCCTTCAACAGGACCTCGCGGTACTCCTCGCCCGGATCGGAGTCGAGCACGATGGCGCCGCCCGCGCCGATCCGCCACTTACCGTCGTGGCGCACGGCGGTCCTGATCACGATATTGAGGTCGGCTGTGCCGCCGAGGCCGAGAAAACCGATGGTGCCCGAATACACTCCGCGCGCTTCGGTTTCCAGTTCGTCGATGATCTCCATGGTGCGCAGTTTCGGCGCGCCGGTCATCGAGCCGCCGGGGAAACACGCTCGCACACAGTCGATCACGTCCAGTTCGGGGCGCAGCGTGCCACGCACCGTCGAAACCAGTTGGTGCAGTGTCGTATACGTCTCGGTGGCCATGAGTTCTGGCACGTGCACGCTGTCGATCCGGCAGACCCTGCCCAGGTCGTTGCGAAGCAGGTCGACGATCATGAGGTTCTCGGCTCTGGTCTTGGGGCTGTCGGCCAGTTCGCGGCGCAGTCGCTCGTCCTCCTGCGCGCTCGCACCGCGCGGCGCGGTGCCCTTGATCGGCTTGCTCTCCACGGTGCCGTAGCGATCGACCTTGAGGAACCGTTCCGGCGAGGAGCAGGCGATGTCGAGGTCGTCGAAGCGCAGGTAGGCGGCGTAGGGCGCGGGGTTGCAGCGGCGCAGCACGCGGTAGAGGTCGAGTCCGTCGGAGTCGGCGGCGGGCACGGTCAGCGAGTCGGTGAGGCAGATCTCGTAGGATTCGCCGCGCCGCAGTTGGTCCAGGCAGGTCGCGATATCGGCCAGATAGCGCTGCCGCCCTCGGGTGAACAGTTCGGCGACCGCCTCGGTGTCGGACGGTATGTCGAGTGTCGGCGGATTCGCCCAGGTGGGAAGGGAATCCAGGATATCGTCGGTGTCGCGAAGCCAATCGCGGGCCGCCCGTGCGCATTCCGGGCTCGTGTCGGACAGGGCGAGCAAATGGGTTCGGCCCGCCACGTGATCGACGGCGACGAGCCGGTCGGCGAATATCCATTGCGCGTCGGGGGTCTCGGCGCGATGCGCGGCGCCGCCGCCGCAGTCGGCTTTGATCTCGTATCCGAGGTAGCCGACGTAACCGCAGGCGAAATCGAAGGGCAGATCGGGTGGGTCGACCGCGCGTCTTCGCAGCTGCGCGCCCAGATAATCGAGCACGTCGCCCGCGACGGTGCGCCGCGCACCGCCCGCGGTCTCGACGACGACCTCGCCGCCGACCCGGTAGCGCACCACTTCCGACAGCGGTCCCGAGGCGTCGCCGAGGAAGGAGAAACGGTCGAGTCCCGGTTCGACGTGTTCGCTGTCGAGCCAGAACGCGGTCGGGGAGTCGCCGTAGAGGCGGACGAACGCGGCCTCGGTGTCGACGGCGCGTTCGAGTACCCGGTGGTGCATGCGCAGCCGTGTTTCGGGGCGTGACCGGATGTCGGCGGTCGGCGCGGGGGCCGCGGCTGCCGTCGGGCGTCGGCGCCCACCAGCCTGCCGGGTCAGTTCGGCGAAGTTCCGCAGCAGCGCCGCCCCGTACTCGCCCGCGACGGATTCGGGATGGAACTGCACACCCCACCTCGGCCGGGTGCGGTGCCGTATCCCCATGATCACGCCGTCGGTGGCGCGCGCGGTGACCTCGAGTTCCGGCGGTAGCGGCGGGTACGCGCACAGGGAGTGATAGCGCACGGCGGTGAAGTCCTGCGGGAGCCCGGCGAACAGGTCGCGGTCGTCGTGGGCGATCCGGTCGAGGTGGCCGTGGCGGGCCGCGGGCGCGAGATCGATGCGCCCGCCTTCGGCGAGGACGATGGCCTGGTGGCCGAGGCATACCCCGAGCAGCGGCAGGTCGGTGCGGGCGATCAGGGCGGCGGAGATCCCGATGTCGCGCGGTGTCGCCGGATGGCCGGGGCCGGGGGAGATGACGATGTTGTCGAAGGCGGCGAGGTCCAGTTCCTCGATCGTGCCCGCCTCGTCGTTGCGCACCACGGTCGGCTCGATGCCGTTCACCTCGCTGATCAGCTGGAACAGGTTATAGGTGAACGAGTCGTAATTGTCGATGAGCAACGTGCGCATGGTGTGGGCAACCCTACGCCCGACCGGGTTACTCTAACTGTTGTCGGGTGCCGTCAGTTTTCGCGAACCGGTCGTGCACAATGTGTGACATGTCTGTTGCGCAGCCGGGGGAAGTGGATCGCGAGGTCGTCGACTTCGCGATCGTCGGAAAGTGGATGGATGAGCAGGGGCTGCCCGCCGGCGAATTCGACGAGGTGAAACCGCTGGGCGGCGGCACCCAGAACATCATGCTGCGCTTCACCAGGGGCGGTCGCGACTACGTGCTGCGGCGCGGGCCGAAGCATCTGCGGCCCAAGAGCAACGACGTGATCCGGCGCGAGGCCAGGCTGCTCGGCGCGCTCGACGGCGCCGAGATCCGCGCGCCCCGCGTCATCGCCGCCTGTCCCGACGAGTCGGTCATCGGGGCGGTGTTCTACCTGATGGAACCGATCATCGGTTTCAATCCGCAGACCGAGCTACCGGACCTGCACGCGGGTGATCCGGAGATCCGGCGGCAGATGGGTCTGTCCGCGGTGGAGGCCATCGCGCGCCTCGGCTCGCTCGACTACGTGGCGCTCGGTCTGTCCGACTACGGCAAACCGGACGGCTTCCTGGAACGCCAGGTGCCGCGCTGGCTCGGCGAACTCGAATCGTATTCGGCGAACGAGGGGTATCCCGGCCCGGAGATTCCCGGCGTCGCGCGGGTCGGGGACTGGCTCGACCGCAACCGTCCCGAACACTGGACCCCCGGCATCCTGCACGGCGACTGTCACCTGGCCAACATGATGTTCTCCTACGACGGCCCCGAGGTCGCCGCGATGGTGGACTGGGAGATGTCGACCATCGGCGATCCGCTGCTCGACCTGGGCTGGCAGATCGCGACCAGGCCGGACCCGAACAGCACGCTGTCCTCCCTCATCGGCAGGCTCGGCGCGGTCGGCGGCCTGCCGACGGCCGAGCAGATGGTGGAGCACTACGGGCGGTTCTCCGATCGCGATCTGAGCGCCGTGCCCTGGTACACGGTGCTCGCCTGTTTCAAGCTCGGCATCGTGCTGGAGGGCACCTACGCGCGCACGTTCGCGGGCAAGGCGCCCAAGCAGGTCGGCGAGTACCTGCACGCGATCACCCTCGAGCTGTTCGATCACGCGCATCGCCTGTTGGAGTGATCGGCGGTATCTCGACGTCGATTGGCTGGATATCTATGGCCGAATAGATAGGGCCATTCCTAGCATCGGTGTATGCCGATCGCGCCCGATACCAAGAACTGGACCTGGGTCCTGGACCGCGCCTGCCCCGCGTGCGGATTCGACGCCGCCCGTGCGTCGTTCGCCGACGTGCCCGCGCTCGCGGTCGGTTGCGCGGGCAGGTTGGCGGCGGTAGCGCGCGGGCCGCGGGCGCGCGTTCGGCCCGACGAGTCGACCTGGTCGCCGCTCGAATACGCCGCGCACGTCCGTGATGTGTGTCGGATCTTCACCTTTCGGGTCGCGGTGGCCGCCGGAAGCGCGGCGCGCGATCCGCGCCTGCCCGCCTACGACGCGCGCGTCGACACCGTCGACGGTATGCCCGCCTTCGCCGATTGGGATCAGGACGCGACCGCCGTCGCCGACCGCTACGCCGAGCAGGATCCGCGCACCGTCGCCGCCGAACTGGAGCTTGCCGTGGCGCGGGTCGCCGCGGTGATCGCGGCGGTTCCCGAGGTCGATCGCGAACGGCGGGTGCGGCGCGGCGACGGCTCCACCTTCACCGTCGACTCGCTCGTCCGCTACTTCCTGCATGATCTCGCCCACCATGTCCACGACGTCGACCGCTGACCGAACCGGACACATATCTGGAACGTGTTCCTACTTCTTCCACTGGGTTCACGCTGATATCCAGCCACAATATTAGAACGCGTTACATTTGCGATGCTCATCTCGTACTGTGGGTGCAGTCACATACGAGCACCTGCATGCGAGAGGTCGACTGGAATGAAGACGAAGGGTGCGATCCTGTGGGGGATCGAGGAACCGTGGTCGGTGGAGGAGATCGAGATCGGTGACCCCGTCGCGGGCGAGGTGCAGATCCGCATGGAGACCGCGGGCATGTGCCATTCCGACCACCACATCGTCACCGGCGCGACGCCGATGCCCGCCTTCCCCGTCATGGGCGGCCACGAAGGCGCGGGCGTCATCACGAAACTCGGACCGAACTGCCCTGCGGACCTCCAGGTCGGCGACCACGTCATCCTGTCCTTCATCCCCGCCTGCGGACGTTGTCCGGCCTGCGTGTCGGGCAATATGGCGCTGTGCGACCTCGGCTCCGGGCTGCTGCTCGGCCAGGCCATCAGCGACGGCACCTACCGCATCCAGGCCAAGGGGCAGAACGTCATTCCGATGTGCCTGCTCGGCACCTTCGCCCCGTACATGACGGTGCACCACACCTCGGTGGTCAAGATCGACCCGAGCATCCCGTTCGAGGTCGCCTGCCTCGTCGGCTGCGGCGTGCCCACCGGATTCGGCTCCTCGACCCACGTCGCGCAGGTGCAGCCCGGCGAGACCGCAGTGATCGCGGGCATCGGCGGCGTCGGCATGAGCGCCCTACAGGGGGCGGTGCTCGCCGGCGCATCGAAGGTCGTCGCCATCGATCCGAATCCCTGGAAACTCGAACAGGCCCAGAAATTCGGCGCCACCCACACCTATGCCTCCATGGCCGAGGCGATCATGCCGCTGATGGAGGCCACCGAGGGCAGGATGGCCGAGAAGGTGATCCTCACCATGGGCGAGATGCACGGCGAATACATCGAGCAGGGGCTGATCCTCACCGGCAAGGCGGGCACGCTGGTGGTCACCTCGATGGGCCGGATGGACGAGAACGACGTCAAACTCAACAGCTTCCTGCTCTCGATGCTGCAGAAGACGGTGAAGGGTTGCATCTTCGGCGGCGGCAACGCCCGCCAGGACGCGCCGCGACTGCTGGCGCTCTACAAAGCGGGCCAGCTCAACCTCGACGATATGGTGACCCGCAGCTACTCCCTCGAGGAGATCAACCAGGGCTACCGGGACATGCTGGACGGCAAGAACATTCGCGGCATCATCCGCTACACCGAGGCCGACTGGTAGGAACCGGGTAGGCGCAGGGCGCCCGCCGGCGGGCGCGGCGGATTCGACGTCTCGTACGCTCGCCGGTGTGGGAGCACTCGAACAGATCGGGCAATGGCCGGTGCGGCACGCGGCGGCCGCCGTTGTCACCGCCGCCGCGACGACCGTCGAAGGCGATGGCGCTCGTGTCTTTCCGCTCGCCTCGGTGACCAAACCGCTGGTTGCCTACGCGGTGCTGGTCGCCGTCGAGGAGGGGGCGATCGAACTCGACCAGCCAGCGGGTCCGCCCGGCGCCACCGTGCGGCACCTGCTCGCGCACACCTCCGGCATCGCCTTCGACACCACCGATGTGGTGGCCGCGCCCGGCGCCAAACGCATCTACTCGAGCAGCGGATTCGAGGTCCTCGCCGAATTCGTCACCGAGCAGACGGGTATCGCCTTCGACGAGTACCTGCGCGACGCGGTCTTCGCCCCGCTCGGCATGGACGCGTCGGTGCTCGCCGGTCCGGCCGGTCACGCGGGTCGCTCCACCGCCGCCGACCTGGCTCGTTTCGCGGGCGAACTACTCCACCCGCGTCTGCTGTCCGAACAGACCCATGCCGCAGCGACATCGGTGCAGTTCCCCGGTGTGAACGGTGTGCTTCCGGGGTATGGATCACAGCGTCCCAACGACTGGGGTCTCGGGTTCGAGATCAGGGACGGCAAGTCGCCGCACTGGACCGGCGCCGCGAATTCGCCTCGGACATACGGACATTTCGGTCAGTCGGGAACTTTCCTCTGGGTGGATCCCGTTATCGGGGTGGCGTGTCTCGCCTTGGCGGACGAGAATTTCGGCGACTGGGCGCGAGCCGCGTGGCCGGTTCTCAGCGATGGGGTCATCGCCGAAGCGACACGCGGGAGCAACGCGCCGCTGAAGTAACACGCGTAACACCGTGCACTCCAGTACACTCAGGCAACGCCAGCCGACAGGCCGTTGGGGAAGACGTTCCTCGTCGAAGCTGGAGGTGTTAGTGGTGCGCGCATCGAGTCAGTTCGCGGACGCGACGGCGGGTGTGGTGTGGATCCACTCGTCGCCTGCCGCGCTGTGCCCGCATGTGGAGTGGGCGCTCACCGCTGCCCTCGGCTCCCCGGCGAAACTCCGCTGGACCACCCAACCCGCCGACGGCCAACTGCGCGCAACCAGCGACTGGATCGGCCCCGTCGGCACCGCCGCCCGCATAGCTCAATCCTTGCGGTCCTGGCCGGTCCTGCGTTTCGAAGTCACCGAAGACCCGAGCGACGGAGTCGACGGCGAACGCTACAGTTTCGTCCCCGCCCTCGGACTCTGGCACGGATCCACCTCGGCCAGCGGCGATGTCACCCTCGGGGAAATGCGCCTGCGCGCCATGCTCCAAGCCGCACGGGAACTCGGGAAATACACCAGCTACGACCTGGCCTCCGAGATCGACCGCGCTCTCGGCACGCCGTGGGACGAGGAACTCGAACTCTATCGCTCCGGGGTGGATCCCATCGGCGCCGAAGTCACCTGGTTGCGTCGCGACGTGGGCTGATCTCGCGCCCGCGATGTGTCTTCGGATCGGTCGTGCGGACGGTTTCGAGGTTCCCGTCGCGGTCGGGGTTCGAGTGCGAAACTATTCGACCGATCGGTTTCCGGGCGGTGACTCGAAGGGATGAAGTCCGATCTCGGCGTCGTGGCCGACGGTGAGCGGGATGACACTGAGAGTCGGTGATCGCGGTCGGTTTTCGTTCGCCCTCGCGGCGGGCGGAATGTTTCAGCGGCGCGCCTCGCGTTCCGAAGTTGCACTTCACCCCATCGCGGCGCGAGAGTGTGTCGCTCTCCGCCTCGAGGAGCGCACGCGACCCGCCGCCGCTGCACGGACGTCCGCGCGCTCCAAGGAAGAATGACTCGGATGAGTACCGTCGAAGTCCTGCACCGCGTCGTCGTCGCCTACCCCGGCGGCAACGCCACCGCCGTCGTCTTCGACCACGCGCTCGACGCCGACCGCAAAGATCTCAACACGCGCCTCATCGACGCGCTCGCGACACTCGACCCCGACCTGCCCGGCATCGAACAATGCTGCTTCGCGACGACCCCGCGCACCGACTCCACCGCGATCGGCCGCATGGAGATGTTCGGCGGCGAATTCTGCGGCAACGCCACCCGCGGCGTGATCCGAATCCTCACCGACGGCCGCGACACCGACGGACTCGTCGAAGCCTCAGGAGTCGACCACCCCCTGCGCTTCGAAGTAACCGACGCCACAGTGCGGCTCACCATGCCGCTGCCCGCCCGCGCCGAGACCGTCCCCGAAGGCGCCCTCGTCGCCCTCGGCGGCATCACCCACCTCGTCGTCACCGATCCCGCCGCCCGCACCCGAACAACCCCGCGCGAACTCCTGACCCGCCTACTCGCGGCCCGCACCCACGCACTGCACGAACTTCCCGCCGCAGGCGTCACCTTCTACGACAACACCACCGGCGCAGCCCATTTCAGCGTCTGGGTACGCGAAGTCGACACCGTGTTCGACGAAACCGCCTGCGGCAGTGGCACCAGCGCCATAGGCATAGCCGCCGCCACCGCCGCCCGAAACACTCTGACCCTGCGGGTGATCCAACCCTCCGGCGAATCCATCACCACGGAAGCCACCTGGACCCACGACACGCTCGACACCTCGACCATCGCGGGCCCGGTCGACATCCTCTTCGACGGAGCGGTACGCCTGCCCTGAGACTTTTCCCGGCAGCGACTCACCTCGAACAATCCGACGATGTGAACCGAACGGGACGGTCATCGACGTGTCACGGTCACTTCCACCACGTCGTGTCCGGGGGTGGTGGTCAGTTCGAGTACGCGTGCGTCCGGCTGTGACACGACCTCGGCGCCGTCGGTTTCGACCAGGTAGCCGCCGGGGTAGTCGGTCTGCGGCAGGTACACCTCGGTGCGGGCGTCGCGGGCGAAGGGTTGACCGGAATCCGCGCGGCGGTCGCTGTATCGGAGGGTGAACGTCCCTGTGGCGCTGTCGTAGTGCCACTGTTGCGGTGTGCCCGCGACCGCGCGTGGATACGGTCGGACAATCGCCGGATTCATCAAGTTGGGGCCGGTGGGTGGTTCCTGGGGATGCCCGGGTGTCTGGTCCTGGGGTTGCGACCACAGCATCCAGGAAGCCATGTGGTCGTCGAACCGGTCGGCGAGGCGGGTCAACCTCGCCTGATCCGTGGTCGCTCCGAATTCCGTCACCACCCCGACGACGCCCTCTGTGTCGGCGCGCTGCAATCCGTTGGTGACGCAGGTGTCGACCGCGCCGAAACAGTAGTCGTGAAAACTCATCCCCGCGTTCGGGTCGCCGGTGGGATTCGGCATCCAGTTCGGCGTGCCGAAATCGTTGGTCACGGACGGTTCGTAGAACAGCAGGTGATCGCGGTCGACGCCGCGGATGGCGTCCATCACCGCGGCTTGGAACGGTGCGAGCACGTCGTTCTCGAATCGCGGACAGCCCTGCGGAAAGCAGGTGGGATATTCCCAACCGGGCCACGGTTCGTTGATCAGGTCGTAGCCGAGCACATACGGCTGGTCCGCGAAGTACCCCGCGACATTCGCCCACATGGCCGCGTAATGTTCCCGCAGTCCGATGCCGTCGGGCGCGGCGCGGTCACGCCACAAATTCGCCCACGTCTGATTCTGTGCGGGGCTCGTGAAGTAGACCAGCGGAAAGCCGGGAGCGGGCGGCACGGGAAAGCCGTCGGTGATCGTCGCCCAGGCCGGAAAACCGCTCCAACTCGCGCCCACCGATTCGTTGTACCCGTCCTGGTGGGAATCGATCAGGCTGTAGATGCCGTACCGGGCCAGCAATTGTTGGGTGCCGCGGATCTGCCGGATGTAGTCGTCGTCGTAGACGCCGGGCTGCGGCTCGACAGCATTCCACGCGAACCCCAGACGGACGGCGTTGATACCGTGCTCCGCCAGGTATCGGGCATCGTCCTCGCCGAAACCTCCCGCCGCGGGAAAATACGGCGGGTATTTGTAGACCATGTTCACGCCGTGCACGGTCACCACCCGGCCCTGCTCATCGGTGAGCCAGCGGCCCGCGTGCCCCAATTCCGGCGCCTGCGGTGTCGCGCCCGCCGGGATGGCCAGCGCCAACAGCAATACGACCAACCCGAGAACCCGCGCTGTCGAGGACATGACGGACATCGTGCACCTTTTCGACGAGTATTCCGCGATATCTCGGCCAGTTGTTCAGGTGTGTCGGGCCGGGCGGCATCGCCAACTCGTCACAGTCGGGTCGGCTCGCCGAACACCGCTCCGCTGTCGTCGACGTCGGGTGTCCTGGCTTCGACATAGGTGTACTGGCGAATGGTGACCGGACCCGCGCAGCTGTCGACCTTGATGTGGAAGTCGCGGGTTATGATCTGCACGGTCCTGCCGGGGATGAGCGGCTTGCCCTTTCCGATATCGACATTGGTGATATCTCCGGGTTTGAGCGCCAACTCCAGATACGGTCCCGGGTCGATCGCGATCGACGGGATGGGGCCGTTGAATTCCTGCACCTGCCCTGATTCGAACTCTTGCGCTCGCCCCGACTCCTGCGTCTGCGACCGCGCCGATTCGCCGGTACTCGACTGTTCGAACGTGCGCGACCGGGTCTGTTCGGTCGAACTCCGCTGCGCCTGCTCCGTCGCGTAATTCTGCTGCGGGCCTTCGAGGTCGAATTCCGTGGTCGGGTCGATACCGGGCACCACGGCATCGATTCTGGCCGCGCAACCGACGGAATACCCGGTCCTGAGAATTCCCTCGGCCTGCCCCTCGACCCGGCCGTAGGCGACGCTGGAGACCAGCGCCTCATAGCTGGTGGGGGCGCCGTTCAACGGGACGATGCGATTGATCGCTTCGTCATGGTTGCCGACCGTGAAACTGCCCATCTCCGATTCGAACGTTTTCTCGTGGGGCGGCAGATTCAAGATTTCGGCATGCGCGGTCGGCATGTGCATGACGACCAACGCCGAGGCGGTGAAACCCACTGTCGAGATGATCCGCAACATGATCTCGCAGGATAGTCACTTCTGGGCAAATTTCCCCGTGCCGTTCGGGCGTGTGATTCGACCGATGCGCCTCGTTGTCCACCCGTTCACCCGCGATTGCCGCGAAATGATTCCGAGGTAGCGGTGACCTGCGAAGACGTTGGTCCACGGCGCGGTGGTCCCGCGCAAGCGCACCGACACCGACCAGGCCGACTCGCCGGTGTGTCGCACGCGGGTAAACAATCGCGCGCCGATTGCGGGCCGGTGGCTCCCTGTCGAAGTCGGGAACAGCATCCTCGCACGACGGGTTGACGGATGCGTGACGGTAATTCCCGAAAGCCACACCGACCTCCTCACCCGCCCCCTGTTCGGACACCTGGCCACCATCCGGCCCGACGGCACCGCGCAGTCCAACCCGGTCTGGTACATCTGGGACGGCGAGGTCGTCCAGTTCACCTTCTCCACCAAACAGCAGAAACACCGCAACGTCCTCACCAATCCCCATGTGGCACTGTCCATCCAGGACCCCGAGGACCCCTACCGATACCTCGAGGTCCGCGGCATCGTCGAAACCGTCGACCCCGACCCGAACGGCGGCGAGTTCTTCATGAAACTCAACACCCACTACAACGGCCCCTTCACCGAGTCCCTCTACCCGACCGAAGGCGGCATCTACACCATGCGCCCCACCAGCACGAGCAAACAGGGGCAATAAACGGCCCCTCGGCCATCGTGAGCCGGTCGCGGTGTCTTCGACAGCAAAGATTCGTCTGCCCTGCGGCTCCGCTACCGCTAGGCGAACAGAAGACGATGCGCCGCGCCGGCCTCGCCGAACCCCATGACTCCCCGGAACCGATCGAAAGTTGTCGTTGCCGTGGGATTCTCACTCGGTACCTACACCTGCGGGTGCCACTCCCACCCGGGACACAGGAGGTCTCGGCCCGGATAATGTGGTGGGAACAGCCAGGCGTGCGGGCGCCCTGTCGGTGCCCTGTCCTAGTGTTGAGCCGGTGACCACCGGACTATCGCTGCGGGCCGAGGAACGCCGGAGACAGGCGCTCGCTACTCTCGACGCAGCAGAACAGGCACGGCTCGGCCAGTTCTTCACCCCCCACCGCGCCGCGCGACTCATCGCGGCGCTTCCTCGGTTGCCGGAGTCCGGCACTCTCCGCATACTTGATCCGGGTGCGGGTTCTGGGTCTCTGACCGCCGCCCTTGTCGAACGGGTGCTTACCGAAGCGCCAGGTCTTTCCGTCGAGGTCGTCGCAGTGGAGGTCGACCCGCAGGTCGCTGAGTACCTGTCCGCAACCCTGCGGGACTGCGAAGGCACAGCTTGCGAGGCCGGGATCAGCTTGACCGCGTCCGTCGTCGTCGGGGACTTCATCGAGCTGCGAAGCGGCATCGCGCATCAATCCCTCGAAGGCGAGCCGTTCGACGTTGTGATCATGAACCCCCCGTACGCGAAACTGGCAGCCGGGTCGGCCCACCGCAAGGGTGTGCGCGCTCTGGGAGTCGATTGCCCGAACCTGTACGCCGCCTTCCTGGCGTTGGGCACGGACGCTCTTCGCCCTGGCGGTCAGCTGGTCGCCATCACGCCCCGGTCTTTCGCGAACGGGCCGTACTTCGAGCAGTTCAGACGGTTCTTGCTGAGAGCGCTCGCTATCGACCGACTGCACATCTTCGAGTCGCGTTCGACGGTCTTCGCCGACACTGGCGTCCTCCAGGAGAACATCGTCTTCTCGGCCACACGGGACGGCGAGCGCGAAAAGGTGATGCTCACAGTAAGCAGCGGACATACCGATACTGCTGTTGAGCACGTGGTCGACTACACGGATATCGTCCGCCCCGGCGACCTTCACCAGTTCCTGCGGATCAGCGCCGGAGACGCCGACACCGCCGTGGCCGAACTGATGGCGTCGATGCCGTGCACGCTTCCCGAACTGCGTATTCAGGCGTCCACCGGTCGAGTGGTCGATTTCCGATCACGCGACAACCTGTTGACCGAACCTGAGCCGGGATGCCTGCCACTGATCTATCCCGGAAACGTTCGGAACGGCGTTGTGGAGTGGCCGCGCGCTATCGGTAAGGCCCAGGGGTTCGCTGTCCTTGCCGACAAGGACGAAAAGCTACTGGTACCGGCTGGGTGCTACGTGCTGGTCAAGAGGTTTTCGGCGAAGGAGGAAAGGCGGCGCATCGTCGCCGCGGTCTGGAACCCCGAGACCGGTGGAGACACCCGGGTTGCCTTCGAGAACCATTTGAATGTGTTCCACAGCAACGGAACCGGACTGGACTTGGAAATGGCGGTAGGGCTGAGCTACTGGCTCAACAGCTCGGCCGTCGATCGGTTCTTCCGCACGTTCTCCGGACACACGCAGGTGAACGCGACCGATCTACGTTCCCTCCGCTACCCGACAATCGCCGCGCTCCGTTCGCTCGGCCACCGCCGCGCACCTTGTCTACCTGACCAAGACTCGATCGACACGCTGGTGCAGGAGTACCTGCTGGGGGAGAAGCATGACGGCTGACACGAGCTCCGACAAGATCGCTGACGCACGGCAGCTCCTCGCCGACCTCGGCTTCGATCGCGAGCGGACCAACGAGCGCTCTGCGTTGGTGCTTCTCGCCTTGCTCCAACTCGGCCCCGGTGACGATTGGGCGAAAGCCGCGAACCCGATGCTCGGAACCCGAGCGATCATGGATTGGATCGATGAGCAGTTCGACGTCAAATACGCCCCGAACTCGCGTGAGACAGTTCGCCGATTCACCCTGCACCAATTCGCTGATGCCCTGCTTGTCGAGCAGAACTCCGACCAGCCGGACCGGCCGGTCAACTCTCCGAAATGGTGCTATCAGGTACATGCGAACGCCTTGAAGGTCATCCGTGCTTTCGGCGCCTCCGAGTATCCGACGCTCCTCTTCGACCACCTGATCGCTGTTCCCGGACTTAAAGCACAGTACGACGCAGCGCGGGAAATGCACCGAATACCCGTCAACCTGCCCAATGGTCACCCACTGACCCTGAGTCCCGGCGGCCAGAATGTCCTCATCAAGCAGATGGTCGAAGACTTCTGCGGCTACTACACGCCCGGTGGCGAGGTTTTGTATGTCGGGGACGCCGACGCGAAATGGGCGGTGTTCGAGGAGGGTGCACTCGCCGCGCTCGGCGTGACCATCGACCAGCACGGCAAGATGCCCGATCTGGTTGTGTACCTGCCGACGAAGAACTGGCTCGTGCTCCTGGAAGCAGCGTCTTCGCACGGCCCGGTCGACGCCAAGCGACATCGCGAACTGAGTGAACTGTTCAAGAACTCGACAGCCGGGCTAGTCTTCGTCTCCTGCTTCCCGTCGCGAGCCGAGATGCGGAAGTATTTGGCGGACATCGCTTGGGAGACCGAGGCGTGGTGCGCGGACAACCCCACGCACCTCATCCACTTCAATGGCGAGCGGTTCCTGGGGCCGTACGAGAGTCAGCTGTAGTATGGATCACAGATTTTCATCGGCCTGGTAGCTATCCGAGATCCGGTCGGCTATCTCGATCAGGGTGCCGTCGTTCGGGATGCCCCAATACTTGGGTCCGCGTACCGAGTTAGGCGCTTGTCTCCAACCTGCCTGTCGCCAGATATGCTTGAGTAGCCCCGTGGGTGAATAGTGTTTGCCGTCGACTTCCCACCGGAGAGGTCTCGTCCGATCTTTCACCCAGATCGCGCTGGATCTGTTGGGGTCGGCGGCAAGCCAGTCGCCGATGGCTCGACTCTCGGACGGCCCGGGAATATATCTCAGTTCGGTGCCGAACTCGATACCGTCGGCATCGAATATGAAGGAAACGACGTTGGCGCGGTTTGTGGACCTCGAAGCGCTCAGCTTTTGGTACTGCCTGAGTTCTGGTGAACCGTCCTGGATCCGGTAGAGACTCGGATTCAGGCCGCCTCGGTCGAGATGGTCTGTTGATGGTAGAGGTGTTCGTATTCGGTTGGTGGCAGGTACCCGATCGCCGAGTGCAGGCGCTCGGT
>NZ_JADMLG010000040.1 GCF_015674855.1 Nocardia bovistercoris
TTGTTCTCGTTGGATTTCGAGGGCGATGTCGACCAGTTGATCTTCCTGACCACCGATCAACTTCCGCTGACCCGCACGATGCAACAACAAATGCGCGGGCACACCGTAACGCTCCGACTGACGCACCGCGTGCTTCAAGAAACTCGAATACACACCCGAATAACCCATGATCAACGCGTTACGATCCAACAAACACTCCGTCGGCATCGCCGGAGCCACCACCTCCTCGGCCGCATCGGCGATATCGAAGAAATCAATACCCGTCTTCACACCGATCTTGTCGAACACCCCGATCAACGCCTCCACCGGAGCATTCCCCGCACCCGCACCGAAACGACGCGCACTACCGTCGATCTGCTTCGCCCCCGCACGCACCGCGGCCACCGAGTTCGCCACACCCATCCCCAAATTCTCGTGACCGTGGAAACCCACCTGAGCATCCCCACCCAGCTCGGCCACCAACGCCTCCACCCGATCACTCACCCCATCGAGCACCAACGCACCCGCCGAATCCACCACATACACACACTCACAACCGGCATCGGCCATGATCCGCGCCTGCCCCGCCAAACGCTCCGGAGTGACGGTATGAGCCATCATCAAGAACCCGACCGTCTCCAAACCCAACTCACGCGCCAAACCGAAATGCTGGATCGACACATCCGCCTCGGTGCAATGCGTCGCGATCCGACAGATCGAACCACCATTGTCCCGAGCTTCCTTGATGTCCTCCTTCGTCCCCACACCCGGCAACATCAAGAAAGCGATCCTCGCGTCCACCGCCGTCTGGGCCGCCAAACGGATCAACTCCTGCTCCGGCGTCTTGGAGAACCCGTAATTGAACGACGACCCACCCAAACCATCACCATGGGTCACCTCGATCACCGGCACACCCGCCGCGTCCAACGCACGCACGATCGACACCACCTCATCGGCGGTGAACTGATGACGCTTGTGATGGGAACCATCACGCAGCGACGTGTCGGTGATACG
>NZ_JADMLG010000041.1 GCF_015674855.1 Nocardia bovistercoris
TGGGTGGCGCGGTTGGCCAGTGGTCCGTAGACGATGTAGGAGTGTCCGGTGACCCAGCCGATGTCGGCGGTGCACCAGTAGATGTCTTTTCCGGGTTTGTGGTCGAAGACGGTGTGGTGGGTGTAGGCGGTTTGGGTGAGGTAGCCGCCGCTGGTGTGCAGGATGCCTTTGGGTTTTCCGGTGGTGCCGGAGGTGTAGAGGATGAACAGCGGATGCTCGGCGGGGAAGGGTCGCGCTTCGTGTTCGGGTGAGGCGTGTGCGACGGTGTCGTGCCACCAGAGGTCGCGGTCCTCGGTCCACGGGGTCTCGATGTCGGTGCGTTGCACGACAAGGACGTGTTCGACGGTGTGGCCGGGAGCCGACAGCGCATCGTCGACAGCCGTCTTGAGTGGCGCGGGCGTGCCGCGTCGCCATTGGCCGTCGGTGGTGATGACGAGTCGGGCGGCGGCGTCGTCGATGCGTTGGCGCAGGGCGGTGGGGGAGAACCCGGCGAAGACGACGGAGTGGGTGAGTCCGAGGCGGGCGCAGGCCAGGATGGCGACGACGGCCTCGGGGATCATCGGCATGTAGATCGCGACCCGGTCACCGGCCACCAGACCGAGTTCGGTGAGGTAGTTGGCGGCGCGGGAGACCTCGGCGAGCAGGTC
>NZ_JADMLG010000042.1 GCF_015674855.1 Nocardia bovistercoris
AGGGAGGTTTTCGGTCCGGTGCTCATCCAGGTCTACGGCACCACCGAAACCGGCGTACTCACCATGCTCGCACCCCACGACCACGACCGAGCACACACCCGAACCACCGTCGGACGACCACTGGACCCCGACGCCCTCAGCATCCGCCACCCCGACACCGGCACACCGCTACCCACCGGCGAAACCGGCGAGATCTGCGCCATCCCCCGCTGGCCCATCGCAGGCTACTGGCACGACCCCCACGCCACCACCGCACTACGACGCCACGGCTGGACCCGCACCGGCGACCTGGGCTACCTCGACACCCACGGCTACCTCCACCTCGCCGGCCGCCTCGCCGACATGATGAAGGTCAAAGGAATCCGCATCCACCCCGAAACCATCGAGAAAGCCCTCGCCCAAGCCCCCGGCGTCTCCCAAGCCGCCGTCTTCGGCGTCGAGGACACCGACCGCGTCGAACACATCCACGCCGCCGTCGTCGCCAAACCCGACACCGTCCTGGACTTGGCACGACTACGCCGCCACATCGCCGACACACTCTCCGACAACCACGTACCCACCACCATCGACATCCGAGCGGAGCTACCGGTG
>NZ_JADMLG010000043.1 GCF_015674855.1 Nocardia bovistercoris
GATCTCCCAGATCGACGCCGACACCATCGCCTACCACTTCCACGAACCACTCGGCGTCGTCGGCCAGATCATCCCCTGGAACTTCCCCATCCTCATGGCCACCTGGAAACTCGCCCCCGCACTCGCCGCCGGAAACTGCGTCGTCCTCAAACCCGCCGAACAAACCCCCGCCTCCATCCTCCTACTCACCGAACTCATCGCCGACCTACTCCCACCCGGCGTCCTCAACATCGTCAACGGCTACGGCATCGAAGCCGGAAAACCCCTCGCCACCAGCCCCCGCATCGCCAAGATCGCCTTCACCGGCGAAACCACCACCGGCCGCCTCATCATGCAATACGCCAGCGACAACATCATCCCCGTCACCCTCGAACTCGGCGGCAAAAGCCCCAACATCTTCCTGCCCGACATCATGAACACCGACGACGAATACCTCGACAAAGCCATCGAAGGATTCGTCATGTTCGCCCTCAACCAAGGCGAAGTCTGCACCTGCCCCTCCCGCGCCCTCATCCACTCCACCATCTACGACGAATTCATGACCCGCTGCATCGAACGCAC
>NZ_JADMLG010000005.1 GCF_015674855.1 Nocardia bovistercoris
GCCAGAAAATTAGCTGACAAAATAAACCCTGCCACCCACACGGGGGTACGAGCAGCAGGAACCAAAAACATTTGGCACTGACATTCATCGACACACTATTGAGTTCTCAAAGAACACACGCACACACCAACTCACGGGCAACAACCCGATCATCCAGCGAGGCAACTTTTCCAGCTTAGCCCAACCATTCACCCGAAACCAAATCCAGGCAAACCAACCGAACCAGTGTGACCGCCAGGCGCTCCCCGTACAACCTCGTGTCCCCCCTCGGTGTCGCCACTGAGGGCTCTCAGCGTTACCGCCGAAGCCGGGGTTGGTGTCCGTGTCGCTCTGACTTGAATAAAGTTACGTGCCGTCGTGCACGATGTCAAATCGCCTGGTCAGAAAGGGTTTTCATCCACATCGAAGGCCGCGGAAGCCGACTATCGACTCACTCCGCAGCGCCGACGCGCTCGACCTGACCGCCCAGCGATTGCAACTGTGCCACGAAGTTCGGGTACCCGCGGTCGATATGGAAGACATCGTGCACCTCGGTCACCCCGTCGGCGACCAGGCCCGCGAGCACGAGGCCGGCGCCCGCGCGGATGTCGGAAGACCAGACCGGCGCGCTCGACAGGCGCGAGATGCCGCGCACCACCGCGTGATGTCCGTCGGTGCGCGCGTCGGCGCCGAGGCGGATCATCTCCTCCACGAAACGGAAGCGCGCCTCGAAGATGTTCTCGGTGATCATCGAGGTGCCGTCGGCGATCGCGGCGAGGCCGATGGCCATGGGCTGCAGGTCGGTCGGGAAACCGGGGAACGGCAGGGTCGAGAAGTTCACCGCGCGCGGGCGGTCGGGCTGGACGACGCGGAATCCGTCGACATCGAAGGAGATGCGCGCGCCCGCGGAACGCAGCTTGTCCAGCACCAGGGACAGATGCTTCGGGTTGATTCCCCTGACCTTGACATCCCCCATGGTCATGGCGGCCGCGATGCCCCAGGTGGCCGCGACGATGCGGTCGCCGATGACGCGGTGCTCGGTCGGCGACAGCCGCTCCACACCCTGGATGGTGAGCACCGAGGTGCCTGCGCCGCTGATCCGCGCGCCCATCCTGCTCAGCATGTTGCACAGGTCGACGATGTCGGGTTCCCGCGCGGCGTTGTCGATCACGGTCTCGCCCTCGGCGAGCACCGCGGCCATGAGGATGTTCTCGGTCGCGCCCACCGAGGGGAAGTCGAGGCGGATGCGCGCGCCCTGGAGCTCGTCGGCGCGTGCGACCACGCAGCCGTGTTCGATCTCACTGGTCGCACCGAGCAGCCGCAGTCCGGCCTGGTGCATGTCGAGGGGACGTGACCCGATCGCGTCACCGCCCGGCAGGGCGACCACCGCGCGCTTGCATCGCGCCATGAGCGGCCCGAGCACGCAGACCGAGGCGCGGAACTGGGTGACCGCCGGGAAGTCGGCGTGGTACTTGGGTTCGGCGGGGGTGTTGATGGTGACGACGGAACGGTCGCCCGGCGCGTCGTCGGTGATGGTCACCTCGCATCCGAGTCCGCGCAGGACTTCGGCCATCAACGGCACGTCGAGGATGTCGGGGCAGTTGGTGATCCTCGACGTCCCTTCGGCCAGCAGCGCGGCGGCCATCAGCTTGAGGACGCTGTTCTTAGCGCCTCCCACCGTGACCTCGCCGACGAGCCTGTTGCCCCCGGTGACCAGAAACCGTTCGCTCACACCGGCTAGCTTATCCATGGCCGACGGGACACATGCGCGTGTACGCGATCCCGATATCGGACCGAGCGCTCGAATGTCGGATTGATCCCGCGTATCCCGCTTCGCGGGCCCGCGAAATCGATCCGAGTTACCGGCCGGTCGGCGAACTCGCGCGCGACCGACGAGCCGCCTCGGCCGCGGCGTTGATGTCTCAGGTGCCCGGCTGAGCGCGAAACGACCGGCTACACCGTGGGATTGGGTCCGGATCGGCGACCACGGGACGGTCGACGCCTGCCGAGTCGGCGTTCGGCGGCAGCGCCGACCAGGTGATTCGTGGTCGCTCGCGGCGGCGGTCGGTCCACTGTCGCAGCGAACCGGCGGCATCGCGGTCCGATGACTAGTCGGCGGAGTCCTTCGCGCCGCCACCCGGCTGCCACAGCACGTCGCCTTCGGGATTGGTGACGCGGCTGAGGATGAACAGCAGATCGGACAGCCGGTTCAGGTATTTGGCGGGCAGCACGGCCGTGTCCTCGGGATGGGCCGACACGGCGGCCCAAGCCGAGCGCTCGGCGCGGCGCGCCACCGTCCGTGCGACGTGCAGCAGGGCGGCCAGCGGGGTGCCGCCGGGCAGGATGAACGAATTCAGCGGCGCGAGTTCGGCATTGAATTCATCACACCACGCCTCGAGGCGGTCGATGTAGTCCTGGGTGATCCGCAGCGGCGGATACTTCGGTTCGGCGACCACGGGCGTGGACAGATCGGCGCCCGCGTCGAACAGATCGTTCTGCACCTGCCGCAGCACCACGAGCAACTCCGGAGACGGTGCGCCGAGCGCGATGGCAACCCCGAGCGCCGCGTTCGTCTCGTCGCAGTCGGCGTAGGCCACCAGCCTCGGATCGTTCTTGGCGACACGGGAGAAATCGCTCAGGCCCGTGGTCCCGTCGTCGCCGGTTCTGGTGTAGATCCGCGTCAGATGCACACTCATGCGGGATATCCGCCTTCCGCGAGAACAGTCGGTACGCCTGTCGAGGGTAGCCGTGCTCGATCGTGGGTGATCACATGCCGGGTAGTCGCCTTGTCCGGTCGGAGGGCCGCGATTCGACCCAGGACAGGAAGGCCGCGCGGGCGCCTCGATCGAGTGCGAGTTCGTAGTCGCCGTCGGAGTCGGCGACGGCGGTGACGATGATCTCGTCGGTCATGATGTCGTATTCGTCGCCGACCGGGGCGCGACGGTCACCGATTTCGATGCCGCGCCGCCGAATGGTGGAATCGGGGCCGAGTCTGAGGCTGGTGAGTTTGTAGAAGACCAGCCGGTCCTCGTCGTAGCGGATCAGGCCGTGGCGCCAGCCCTGTCCGCCCTGGGCGGGCAGCACCCGCAGGATGGCCGCGGTGCCGCCGCGGCGCAGCATGACGAGGCGGTAGATCGATATCAGGGCGAGTGAGACCAGCACCAACACCAGAATGATCAGAACAACCATCCCGGTCTGCAATGCTGTTCGTCCTTCCACTCGACGGCTGTACACGAAACGCTTCCGGGTACCCGTCCGTTGCGATATTCAAACACGAGTCTACAAACCGCCCGGCCGGCGGGGCCGAATACCGTTGTCGGCGGCGAAGATACCTTCGCCGCCGACAAGCGGTGTTGTTCACGACGCCCAGCGTCTCAGAGCTGCGCTGCCTGCTCGAACGCACGCACCTGAGCCTGGGCCACCTTCTGCTCTTCCTCGGTGGCTGCCGCGTCGGCGAGCACCCGGCGCGCGGCCTCCACATCGACCTCGCCCGCGAATTCCGCGGACTCGGCCAGTACCCGGACCGCGTTGGCGGTCACGGAGAAGAAGCCTCCGTGCACCGCCGCGATGATCCGCTCACCCTCGACCGGCACGATGTTCACGATGCCACCCTCGACCAACTGGCCGAGCAGCGGCTCGTGACCCGCCATGATACCGATCTGTCCCTCGGTGGTCTGCGCGCTGACGAACGACGCCTGGCCCGACCAGAGCCTGCGCTCGACCGCGACGAGATCCACGGAAATGTCTGCCATGGTGGCTACTTCCCGGCGATCTTCTTCGCGGCCGCCTCGACGTCGTCGAGACCACCGCAGGAGTTGAACGCCTGCTCCGGGAAGTGGTCGAACTCACCCTTGCAGACCCGCTCGAAGTCGTCGATGGTCTGCTCGAGCGGCACGACCGAACCGACCTGACCGGTGAACTTCTCGGCGACGATGAAGTTCTGGCCGAGGAACTTCTCCAGGCGACGCGCGCGACCGACGAGGACCTTGTCCTCCTCGGAGAGCTCGTCCATGCCGAGGATGGCGATGATGTCCTGGAGTTCCTTGTACTTCTGCAGGATGCGCTTGACCTCGTTGGCCACCGCGAAGTGCCGCTCGCCGAGGATCGAGGCCTCGAGGATGCGCGAGGTCGAGGTCAGCGGGTCGACGGCGGGGTAGATGCCCTTCTGCGAAATCGGGCGGGAGAGCTCCGTGGTCGCGTCCAGGTGGGCGAAGGTGGTCGCCGGGGCCGGGTCGGTGTAGTCGTCGGCGGGCACGTAGATGGCCTGCAGCGAGGTGATCGACCGACCGCGGGTCGAGGTGATGCGCTCCTGGAGCTCACCCATCTCGTCGGCGAGGGTCGGCTGGTAACCGACGGCCGATGGCATGCGACCGAGCAGGGTCGAGACCTCGGAACCGGCCTGGGTGAAGCGGAAGATGTTGTCGATGAACAGCAGCACGTCCTGGTGCTGCACGTCGCGGAAGTACTCGGCCATGGTCAGGGCCGAGAGGGCGACGCGCATACGGGTGCCCGGCGGCTCGTCCATCTGGCCGAAGACGAGGGCGGTGTCCGGGAGGACGCCCATCTCCTCCATCTCCAGGCGCAGGTCGGTGCCCTCACGGGTGCGCTCGCCGACGCCCGCGAACACCGAGGTGCCGGAGAACTCCCGCGCGATACGGGTGATCATCTCCTGGATCAGCACGGTCTTGCCGACACCCGCGCCACCGAACAGGCCGATCTTGCCGCCCTTCACGTACGGGGTCAGCAAGTCGATGACCTTGATGCCGGTTTCCAGGATCTCGGTCTTGCCCTCGAGCTGGTCGAAGCTCGGCGGCTTGCGGTGGATGCCCCACTGCTCGCCGTCGCGGCCGAGTCCCGGGGTGTCGAGGCAGTCGCCGAGGGCGTTGAAGACGTGGCCCTTGACGATGTCGCCGACGGGCACCGAGATCGGCTTGCCCGAGTCGGTGACGGTGGCGCCGCGCACCAGGCCGTCGGTGGGCTGCATCGAGATGGTGCGCACGATGTTGTCACCGAGGTGCTGGGCGACCTCGAGGGTCAGGGTCTTGGCCACCGCGGCGAGGGTGATCTCGGCGCTCAGAGCGTTGAACAGCTCGGGGATGGCTCCGCGCGGGAACTCGACGTCCACGACGGGGCCGATGACGCGGACGACGCGGCCCGCGGCGGCGCCGGTCCGGCTCGTGTTGTCCTGTGTGACAGCTGCGGTCATTGGTGTTGGTTCTCTCCGTGTCTTGTTGCGCGGCGCTTAGTCGCGGTCCGAGCTCGACGCCAGCGCGTTGACGCCGCCGACGATTTCGCTGATTTCCTGCGTGATCTGGGCCTGACGCACCGAGTTCGCCTCGCGCTGGAGCACATTCGCGAGTTCGTTGGCGTTGTCGGTCGCCGCCTTCATTGCGGTGCGCCGAGCCGCTGACTCGGATGCCGCTGCCTCGAGCAACGACGCGTAGATACGCGTGTTGACGTACTTGGGCAACAGGGCCGCAAGCAGCACATCGGCGTCGGGCTCGAATTCGTACTGCGCCGTGGCCTGCGCCGTCGGCGAGTCGGACACGAAATCATCACCGATGTCGAAGTTCTCGTCGACGAAACTCACCTGGATCGGCGCGAGCCGCCTGACCTCGGGGGTCTGGGTGAGCATCGAGACGAACCGGGTGTAGACGATGTGCAGTTCGTCCACGCCCGCGACGGTGCCCGCACCGTCGGGGCGCGGCACCTCGCCGTCGGCGCCCGCCATGAAGCTCTGCACCAGGTGGTTGCAGGCCGAGGAGGCGTCGACGTACTTCGGCTGCTGCGAGAAGCCCATCCACGACCCGACCAGCGGGCGGTTGCGGAAGGTGTAGTACGTCAGGCCCTTCTTGCCCATGACGTAGATCACCGGCTCCTTGCCCTCGGCGCGCAGCGTCGTCATCAGCTCCTCGGCGCGCCTGAGCACGTTGGAGTTGTAGCCACCCGCCATGCCGCTGTCGCTGGTGATGACCAGGACGGCGGCGCGGCGCGGGTTCGGCCGCTCGGTGAGCAGCGGGTGCGACAGATTCTGCGACGCACTCGCCAGTTCGCCGAGGACCTTGGTGATCTCCTCCGCGTACGGCTTTGCCGCGGCGACCCTGGCCTGGGCCTTGGAGATTCGCGAGGTCGCGATCAGCTCCTGAGCCTTGGTGATCTTCTTGATCGAATTCACACCGCGGATGCGGGAGCGCAGTTCACGCAAACTTGCCACTGGTCACACTCCTGGCTGTCCCCCGCACGCGCGGGGCGCGGCGGTGAGCATCGAATAACGCATCACGGGCCGCCGGTCTACTTCTCGACGTGCTTGCGGGTGACCGACAGCGACTCGACCTCTTCGTGGTCCAGCTCGCCCGCGTCGGCCTCGTTCACCACACGGCTGCCGTCGGAGGCGAGGAAGCCCTGCTTGAACTTGTCGGTCGCGGCCTTGATGTCGTCGGCGGCCTCGCCGGTGAGCACCTTGCCGCCCTCGATCGAGGCGAACGCCTCGGGCGCGTTGCGGTGCAGATCCTCGAGCAGTTCCACGTTGAAGCGGCGGATGTCGCCGACCGGAACCGAGTCGTAGTAGCCGCCGTCGACCAGGAAGATCGAGACGATCTGGTCCTCGACCGGGACCGGCGAGTACTGGTCCTGCTTGAGCAGCTCGACCCAGCGGGCGCCGCGCTCGAGCTGCGCCAGCGACGCGGCGTCGAGGTCGGAGGCGAAGGCGGAGAACGCCTCGAGCTCACGGAACTGCGCCATTTCCAGACGCAGCGAGCCCGCGACCTTCTTCATGCCCTTGGTCTGGGCGGCGCCACCGACGCGGGAGACCGAGGTGCCGACGTTGATCGCCGGGCGGACGCCCTTGTTGAACAGGTCGGACTCGAGGAAGACCTGGCCGTCGGTGATGGAGATCACGTTGGTCGGGATGAACGCCGAGATGTCGTTGGCCTTGGTCTCGATGATCGGCAGACCGGTCATCGAACCCGCGCCCATCTCGTCGGAGAGCTTGGCGCAACGCTCGAGCAGACGCGAGTGCAGGTAGAAGACGTCACCCGGGTACGCCTCACGGCCCGGCGGGCGACGCAGCAGCAGCGAGATGGCGCGGTAGGCCTCGGCCTGCTTGGTCAGGTCGTCGAACACGATAAGGACGTGCTTGCCCTGGTACATCCAGTGCTGGCCGATGGCCGAGCCGGTGTAGGGAGCCAGCCACTTGAAGCCCGCTGAGTCGGAGGCCGGGGCCGCGACGATGGTGGTGTACTCCATCGCGCCGTGCTCCTCGAGCGCGGTCTTGACGCCCGCGATGGTCGAGCCCTTCTGGCCGATCGCGACGTAGATGCAGCGCACCTGCTTGGTCGGGTCGCCCGACTCCCAGTTCGCCTTCTGCGCCAGGATCGCGTCGATGGTGACCGCGGTCTTGCCGGTCTTGCGGTCGCCGATGATCAGCTGACGCTGGCCGCGGCCGATCGCGGTCAGCGCGTCGATGGCGGTGATGCCGGTGGCCAGCGGCTCCTCGACCGGCTGGCGCTCGAGCACCGTCGCCGCCTGCAGCTCGAGGACGCGCTGCTCCTCGGACTCGATCTCGCCGAGTCCGTCGATGGCCTGGCCGAGCGGGTTGACCACGCGACCGAGGAACTTGTCGCCGACGGGAACCGAGAGCACGTCACCGGTGCGGCGGACCTGCTGGCCCTCCTCGATCTGGGCGTATTCGCCGAGGATGACCGCGCCGATCTCCCGATCCTCGAGGTTGAGCGCCACGCCGAGCACACCGCCCGGGAACTCGAGCAGCTCGTTGGCCATCGCCGAGGGCAGGCCGGAGACGTGCGCGATGCCGTCGCTGGTGTCGGTGACCGTACCGACTTCTTCGATGGAGGTCTGGGGGTTGTAGCTCTGGGTGTAGCTCTCGATCGCGCTACGGATCTCGTCGGAGGAGATCGTCAGCTCCGCCATGTTCTTCCTGCTCTCGCTGTGTGGGTCTGGAATGTCGGGGGTGGTGCGTACGCGACTCAGGCGAGTTCGCGTCGCAGCCGCTCCAGTCGGCCGATGGCGCTGCCGTCGATCACGTCGTCGCCGACGCGAACCACGAGGCCGCTCAGCAGACTCGGGTCGACCTGGACGTGCACCGTGACCTGCTTGGCGTAGATGCGCCGCAGGGCGGCGGCGAGCCGGTCGCGCTGCTGGTCGGTCAGTGCGATCGCGGCGCGCACGTGCGCCACGATCTGATCGCGACGCGCGGCGGCCAGATCGGACAGCTCGTCGAGAGCCGGTCCGATGGCGCTCACGCGCCGGGTGACCGTCTGCTCGGCCAAGGTCAGGGTGATGTCCTCGACCTTGCCGGTCAGCAGCCGGGCGACCAGCTCGCGCTTGGCCGATGACGGCCGCGCGCGATCGGAGAGCGCCTGCTCCAGATCCGGGTTGTCGGCGACGATCCGGCCGAGCCGGAACAGTTCGTCCTCGACCGCGTCGAGTCTGCCGCTGTCGGAGGCCGACTCGAGCAGGGCTTCCTGGCCGAGCAGCACCAGGGTGTCGACCAGGTCGGCGGTGCGTGACCAGTTCTGCGCCACCGCGGTGGTCAGCACCGCCACGGTGGCCGCGCTGACCTTGCCGCCGAAGACCCGCTCACTCAGTTCGGCGCGCACCGAACCGGGCACCGACACGTCCGCGAGCGCAACACGCAGCGAACGCTGATCGTCCAGCACGGCGACAACGGCGAACAGTTCCGAGCCCGTCGTGGCCGCGACACCGTCGCTTCCGGCCAGGGCGGCCCGAAGCGCCTCCCTCGACCGAGCGCGTGCCTCACGGCTCGCTGCGTACATGCTTCTCACTTTCGTGTCGCTACCTTCCGACCCCGATGCCCGCATCGGTGTCGTCGAGTTCGGCGAGGAACCGCTCGATCGACGCCGCCTGCTTGGCGTCGTCGGAAACCGATTGCCCGATGATCTTCTCGGCCAGGTCGACGGCGGTGCGGCCGACCTCGGAACGCAGTTCGGTCAGGATCTGCTGGCGCTGAGCTTCCAGCTGGCTGTGTCCGGCGGCCACGATGCGGTCGCTCTCGGCCTGGGCCTCCGAACGCATCTGCGCGAGGATCTGCTGTCCCTGGGCGCGCGCGTCCTCGCGGATACGGGCGGCCTCGAGACGAGCGTCGGCCAACTGCTGCTGGTACTGCTGCAGCGTCTGCTTGGCTTCTTCCTGCGCGGCTTCCGCGCGGGCGATGCCGCCCTCGATCTTGTCGCTACGCTCCTCCAGCGTCTGCATCAGACGCGGGACGACGTACTTGTAGAACAGCACCGCGATGATCGCGACGCAGACCACGGACCAGACGATGTCGTACGTCTCGGGGACCAGAGGATTGATATCCTCACCCTCCGACGCGGCGAGCACGGTGAACTCGTACATCGGAATCAGAAAATGAAGCCGGCGACGAGACCGATCAGCGCCAAGGCCTCGGTGAACGCGATACCGAGGAACATGGTGGTGCGGATCTGGCCCTGGAGCTCGGGCTGACGGGCGATACCCTCGATGGCCTTGCCGACGACGATGCCGACGCCGATGCCGGGGCCGATGGCGGCCAGACCGTAGCCGATGGCGCCGAAGCCCTTGAACGTCGATTCGGAGGTGGCGGCTTCCTGGGCCAGGTACGCGAGGCTCATGAGTCTTCCATTCCCTTTCTGTTGCTCACCGGCCGGTCGGCGCGGTGTAGCAGGTTTGGCGATAGTTGTTCGGGTCGTGTCAGTGGTCGTCGGCGTGTTCGGCGAGACTGATGTAGACGGCTGTCAGCAAGGCGAACACGTATGCCTGCAGGAAGATGACCAGCATCTCGAACAGCGTGAAGCCGAGACCGGCCAGCAGCGAGAACGGCGAGAACACCTTCATCCATGCGGTGGCGTCGAACAGGAAGTACCAGGTGGCGCTGAAGAACAGCACCAGCATGATGTGGCCCGCCAGCATGTTGGCCATGAGTCGGACGGTCAGCGTGAACGGGCGAAGGATGAACGTCGACACGAACTCGATCGGGATCAACAGGACATGCAGCGCGGGCGGCACGTTCGGCACCACGATGCTGCTTCGCATGTACTTGAGGAATCCGTACTTCTTGATGCCCACGTAGTTGAACGTGAGGTACACGATGGCGGCCAGCACCAGCGGCATGCCGATTCGCGCGTTCGACGAGATGTTCAAACCCGGCACGATGCCGGAGAAGTTCAGAAAGAGAACCGTGAAGAAGATCGTCGCGATCAACGGGAAGAACTTGCGGCCGCTTTCCTTACCGAGGACCTCGTCGCAAATCTGCTCCTTGACGAAGACCAGTCCGGTCTCGGCGACATTCTGGATACCGCGCGGAACGATCTTCGGAGACCGGAATGCCAGCAGCATGAAGCCCGCCAGCACCGCGGTCATCAGCAACCGAACAAGCATCAATCGATCGAGTTCGAACGGCGTTCCCTCGAACAGCACAGCTGGAGGGAAGAAGTCGGTAAGCGACGGCGCGTGGAACTCGGCCGCCAAAGTGGTGACGCTCAGCGTTCTCTCCCGTGTTCGGGCCGCGGGTACGTTCATTCCCGCGGTTCGATCGGACATTGACGATCAATTTGGGTCGACTCAGGTCGGCTCGAAATTCGTCAGCAGCTGCGCGGCAAACCCGCCCTCGGCGTCTGTACGGGTGTCGGCGACATTCGTCGACATGCAGAACCGGAACCCCACGGCCCGGCACGGCAGTAAGCATAGCGGCACGGTGCGGGATCCGGTGATCCCCCCTCGCTTGGTCGCTTGCTTACCAACACTTTACCAAGCTATCTACGACACTGTGTAGGGGGGTGAAGAGATTACTCGTCGGTATCGGTATCGGAGTCGCCCGCGGTGGTCGTCACGTACGGAACCTTCTGGCGCAGAACGCCGTACGTCTCCGCGCCGAGGACGATGAGCAGCGCGCCGACCACGGTGAGGAACAGCACCGCTCGGTCGTAGAAGGCGAACTGGTTGAGCACCCCCACAACGATCAGCACCACCAACACCTTGGCGACCCAACTGACCAGCATGACCAGGCCCGCCGTCTGCGGCGGGAGCTTCGCGCCGAACAGCACCACCGCCGCCGTGGTCAGGATGAAGCCGCCGCCGATGGCCGCGCCGAGCAGCGCACCCCACAATCCGGCGGCGCCCGCGACCGCGCAGCCGATGGCCACCGAGGCGACAACGAGCACCGTCAGGCCGATCAGGCCGTAGCGCAGCGCGGCCCGCAGCGGGGCGTCCGGACCGGGCACCGGCTTCGGGGTGAAGGTCACGATCGGGCCTCGCACTCGCTCGGACGCACCGCGCCGTCTTTACCCGGCACCGGGTTACCGGCGGGTCGGACGTTGTCGATCCACTCGCTCACGATCAGCGACTTTACCCGTGCGACTTACCGTCCTCCGCGCGCTCCCCTCGGCGGAAACCGGGTACGGCCGTCACCACCAGCGCGAAAACCAATCCACCCGCCACCAACAGAACCACGAGACGGCGATCCATCAGCGAGGTCCCCACCGCGCCGAATGCGAGCACACCGACCCACAAATAGATCAACAGCACCACGCGACGGTGCGAATGACCGATCTGCAGTAATCGATGATGCAAGTGCATTTTGTCCGGAGTGGAGAAACTCACGCCCGCGCGGACGCGGCGCACGATCGCGAGAACGAGATCGAGCACCGGAATGAACATCACCGCGCCGACCAACAGCAGCGGCGACAGCAGGCCGACAATGTCGCGCGGACCGAATCCCTGCAGCGGAATCCGCCCGGACGCGCTGGTGGAGACCGCGGCCAGCACCAATCCGATCAACATCGACCCGGAGTCGCCCATGAAAATTCGGGCGGGCTGGAAATTGTGCGGCAGAAATCCGAGACAGGCGCCCGCCATCGCGGCGGCCAGCAACGCGGGCGGATAGGTGTCGACCGACCCGCCCTGTTCGTTCATCAATCCCACCGCGAACACGAATATCGCGGCGGCGCAGATGAGCCCGAGACCGGCGGCGAGCCCGTCGAGGCCGTCCACGAAGTTCATCGCGTTGACCAGCGTCACGGTGACCGCGACGGTGATCAGCCCGCCCTGCAGCGCGTCCAGGAAAACCGTCGTATTGCTGAACGGGTTATAGATGCTGTACCAGCTCAGGCCCATCGCGGCCATCACACCGGCCGCCGTCACCTGGCCTGCGAACTTGGTCAGCGCGTCCAGTCCCCAGCGGTCGTCGACGATGCCGACCAGCACGATGAGCGTGGCCGCGACGAGCACGGTGATCGGAATATTCGGCGGACCGTAATCGAATCCGCGCCGCAGTGCGGGCAACTGATGGGCGAACAGCACCGCCGCCGCGAAACCGAGGTAGATCCCGACGCCGCCCATGCGCGGAATCGGCTTGACGTGCACATCCCGTTCGCGCGGCACCGCGACGGCGCCGAAGCCGATCGCGAGCACCCGGATACCGCCGGTGGCGAGGAAGGTGACCACCGCGGAGACGAACAGGACCAGCAGCAGTTCTCGGAGCGGTACGACCGCCCCCGACGAAAACATCAACGGAGCCGCTCGGTCATTCCCCGCACCGCCGCGGATCGCCGAAAGCGAAGGCGGACAGGGGAACCGAGGCCAGGCCGCGCGCGTCGCGTGCGACGACGGTGACGACTCCGGCCTGCGACCCGGTGGCGGGACTTGGACGGCGAACGTTGCGGAACATGCTCACGCGCCCATCTTCGCACTGCACTACCCGCCGAACGGCATCAGGTCCGGCCGGTCCTCGGTACACGCCGATCGACGCGACTAGCCGACACTGCCCGCGGACAGCTCTTCCGGAGTCATCCACAGCACCTCGGCGATCTGCTCCACCGACACCGCGCCCGCGCGCAGGATCCGCGGCTGATCGGAAGTCATGTCGACGATGGTCGAGGCCACCGCGTGTTCGGAGCGACCGCCGTCCAGGTAGACGCCGACCAGGTCGCCGAGTTGCGTACGCGCCTCGTCGGCGGTCTTGGCGGGCGGCTGCCCCGAGACGTTGGCGCTCGACACCGCGAGCGGACCGACCTCGGCGAGCAGTTCCAGCGCCACCGGATGCAGCGGCATCCGCAGCATGACCGTGCCCCTGGTGTCGCCGAGATCCCAGGCCAGCGAAGGGGCCTGCTGCACAACCAGACTCAGGCCGCCGGGCCAGAACGCCTTGATGAGGTCGCGGGCCTGCGGGCGCACCGAGAACACCAATCCGTCGATGGTGTGCCAGGAGCCGACGAGCACCGGAACCGGCATATCGCGGCCGCGGCGCTTGGCCGCGAGCAGCGAACTCACCGCCCCGGAATCGAAGGCGTCGGCGGCGATGCCGTAGAGCGTATCGGTCGGCATCACGACGAGGCGGCCGGATTTCAGCGCGCTCGTCGCGGCGCTGAGCCCGGCCGCGCGCGAGTCGGGATCGGCGCAGTCGTAGACGGTGCTCACGGGCTACATCCTGTCACGGCGCGGACGGGCCGACTCGTGCGGTGTCGGCTCAACCCGCGAACCGCATGCCCCCGCTTACACCGGCGAATTCGCCGCCGCTCGGTCATGCCGCAAGCGGTCGGGCTCTGAGCCGACGACATTCGCCGCGTCCACTACGAACAGTTCTCCGGTGTGCTGCGAGCGCGACACGGCGCAGGTCGCGGCCACGCGGCGACGCCACCGGCCGTCCGGCGCGCGCCGAGGACGTCCACGACGAGAAGTTTCTCCGGTGTCCGTCCTCATCACACCCCGCGTGCTGTCACAAGATCAGCGCGGGGTGGTGCGGGTCGCGGCCACGAAACGTGGTTTACCCGCCAGATCGGGATGTTCGACGACGTCCGAGTACTCGCCGTTCTTGCCGAGCAGCGCGGCCAGTTCGGAACCGTTGGAATCGTCGTGCTCGACCGCCACCGCGCCGCCGGGGCGCAGCAGGCGGGTCACCACGGGGAGCATGCCGCGCACCACGTCGAGCCCGTCCGCGCCGCCGAACAACGCCCGGCGCGGATCGTGGTCGATGACCTCGGGATCCAGCGGAGTCCCCTCGGGAATGTAGGGGGGATTGCTGACCACCACGTCGACGCGCCCGTTCAGATCGGTGAGCAGCTCCGGGTCGGTGGCGTCGTCGGCGTGCAGGACTATCGGAGTGTCGCCGTCGGCTATGCGGTCGTCGGCATTGCGCCGCGCCCACGTCAGCGCGTCGGGGTCCACCTCGACCGCGTGCACCTCGGCGTCGGGCCTCGCGTGCGCGACCGCGAGCGCGAGCGCGCCGGAACCGGTGCACAGGTCGACCACGATCGGACGGTGATCGTGCGGCAGGGTCTCCAGGAAGGCCAGCGTCCACGCGAAGAGCAGTTCGGTTTCCGGTCGCGGGACGAAGACGCCTGGACCGACCGCGAGATCGATCTCCCCCATCGCCGCGACCCCGGTCAGATGCTGCAGCGGGATGCGGCGAGCACGGCGGGCCACCAGGTCGCGGTACCGCTCGAGCAGTTCGGGTTCGACCAGCGGCACCAGCGCCAACCGGGTGCGCTGCACGCCGAGCAGATGGGCCGCGAGTTCTTCGGCGTCGTAGCGCGGACTGCGCACACCGGCTCGGTCAAGTACCTCGGCCGCCTCGTTGATGGCAGGTCGCAGCGCGATACGTGTCATCGCCGACACCCCCGTCTTCCTACTCGCCTCGAACAGCGCGCGGGAACTCCGCGTGCGGGAACTCACAGACCACTGTGCCCGATCCACGCGCGGCGCACCTGCCACTTCCCGGAACACCGGTCACTCGGCGGCCATCCGCGCCTCGCGATCGGCCTTGGCCAACGCGTCGAGCACGGCGTCGAGGTCGCCGCCGAGGACGGTGTCCAGATTGTGGGCCTTGAAGCCGATGCGGTGATCGGCGATGCGATTCTCCGGGAAGTTGTAAGTGCGGATGCGTTCGGAGCGGTCAACCGTTCGGATCTGGCTCGCGCGCCCCGCCGCGGCTTCCTGATCGGCCTGCTCCTCGGCCAGCGCCTGCAGCCGGGCCGCGAGCACCTGCATCGCGCGCGCCTTGTTCTGCAGCTGCGAGCGCTCGTTCTGGCAGGTCACCACGATGCCGGAGGGCAGATGGGTGATGCGGACCGCGGAGTCGGTGGTGTTGACGCCCTGACCGCCCTTGCCCGAGGACCGGTACACGTCGATGCGCAGATCGGACTCGTCGATCTGTACCTGCTCGACCTCGTCCGGTTCCGGATAGATCAGCACGCCCGCCGCCGAGGTGTGGATGCGTCCCTGCGATTCGGTGACCGGAACCCGCTGCACCCGGTGCACGCCGCCTTCGAACTTCAATCGCGACCACACCCCGTCGCGGGTGGCGTCGCGGCTCTTGATCGAGATCGTCGCGTCCTTGTAGCCGCCGAGATCGGATTCGGTCACGCCGAGGATCTCGACCTTCCACCCGTGCCGCTCGGCGTATCGGATGTACATGCGGGCCAGGTCGGCGGCGAACAGCGCCGACTCCTCGCCGCCCTCACCGGATTTCACCTCGAGCACGACATCGTCGCCGTCGTGCGGGTCGCGCGGGGCGAGCAGGTCGGCCAGCGTCTGTTCGAGTTCGGCGAATCGCTCGCGGAGTTCGGGGATCTCGGCGGCGAAACTCGCGTCGTCGGCGGCCAGTTCCTCGGCCGCGGCCAGATCCTCGCGCGCGGTGCGCAGCTTCGTGTAGGTGGCCATGATCGGCGCGAGTTCGGCGAATCGCTTGCCGACGCGGCGCGCGGCGCCCGGATCGTTGTGCAGCGCCGGATCGGCGAGCTGCGTCTCCAGCCCCGCGTGCTCGGCCAGAATGTCGTCGATCGCGGACGGCTGTGACATCGCGGACGGGGTCATGGTGTTGGTCCTCTCGAAATGGATACCGCGTCGAAAGCGAACGCTCCGTAGAACGCACCGACGCCCGGCCTGCTGTGCAGAACCGGGCGTCGGTGAGGAAGCTACTTGGCGTCGGCCTTCTTGCCCGCGCGCTTGCCGTAGCGAGCCTCGAAGCGGGCCACGCGACCACCGGTGTCGAGGATCTTCTGCTTGCCGGTGTAGAACGGGTGGCACTGCGAGCAGACCTCGACGGTGATGTGTCCCGACTCCTTGGTGCTGCGGGTCTGGAAGGTATTGCCGCAACCGCAGACGACGGTGGTGTCGACGTAGGTCGGGTGGATTCCTGCCTTCATGGATGTCCTCTCGAGAATGGTCGCCGGGTCGCCCGAAGGCGTGAACCGGAACCGACTAGGCGGGATTGCCTGCGGAACCGCAGACGCACGGCGAATCAGTATGCCAGAGCCGCCGTCACCTCCCAAAACGCCCTCGGGGCGGCGCTTGTTCCCGCCCGCCGCCGCGATATCGGGAATCGGACGGTCGGAATCGGGTAGTGCCTTACTCGGGAATGCGTACAACCGTGTTCATAGAGTGGGTCGAGGAGGATGCACATCGGCGTGCCAGGACCGGAAAGGACCGCACCGTGAACAGCCGGATCGCCGCGGCGACACTGATCTTGCTCCTGCTCGCCGTCACGGCGGGCGCATTCGCCATGCCCGATCACCGCGCCGACACCGCCTCCGCCTACCGCACGGGATCCGGCTACGCGACCACCTCGGTGTACGAGACCACGGAGACGGTCGTCGCCGACGCCGGACGCCGGACGCCGGGCGCCACGGTGGTCGGACCGACCGCGATCATCATCGCCGGACTCGTAGCGGGCGCGGCGGCGATCGGCCTGTTCTTCTTCTCCCCCGCGCCGCTGCCCAGGCCCGCCGAAACGAGAACGGGGGCTCCGTCGGAACGGAACCCCCGTGCTCTCACTCGTCGAGTGCGCCCGGTGCGGTCTTGCTGACCTGCATGAGGAACTCGAGGTTGTTCTTCGACTTCTTCAAACGGTCGATCAGCAGGTCGATCGCCTGATGTGAATCCAGGCCGGACAGCACGCGCCGCAGCTTGTGCAGCACCGCCGCCTCGTCCGGGTTGAGCAGCAGCTCGTCCTTGCGGGTGCCGGACGGATTGACGTCAACCGCCGGGAACACGCGCCGCTCGGCGATCTTGCGGTCGAGTTTGAGCTCGGCGTTGCCGGTGCCCTTGAACTCCTCGAAGATCACCGTGTCACCGGTCGAGCCGGTCTCGACCATCGCGGTGGCGATGATCGTCAGCGAGCCGCCGTTCTCGATATTGCGCGCCGCGCCGAGGAACCGCTTGGGCGGGTACAGCGCGGTCGAGTCGACACCACCGGAGAGAATGCGACCCGAGGCGGGCGAGGAGTTGTTGTACGCGCGGCCGAGACGGGTGATCGAGTCGAGCAGAACCACAACGTCTTTGCCCATTTCCACCAGGCGCTTGGCGCGCTCGATGGCCAACTCCGCGACCGAGGTGTGATCCGACGGCGGGCGGTCGAAGGTCGAGGCGATGACCTCGCCCTTCACCGAACGCTGCATGTCGGTGACCTCTTCGGGACGTTCGTCGACCAGCACGACCATGAGGTAGCACTCGGGGTTGTTGGTCGCGATCGCGTTCGCGATGTCCTGCATGATCGTGGTCTTACCGGCCTTGGGCGGCGACACGATCAGCGCGCGCTGCCCCTTGCCGATCGGCATGATCAGGTCGATGACCCTGGTGGTCAGCTTGTTCGGCTGGGTCTCCAGGCGCAGGCGCTGATTCGGGTACAGCGGTGTCAGCTTGCTGAACTCGGGCCGCCGCCGCGCCGCGTCGACATCGCCGCCGTTGACGGTGTCGAGGCGAACCAGCGGATCGAACTTCTGCCGCTGATTGCCCTGCTCGCCGTCACGCGGCGCGCGCACCGCGCCGGTGATCGCGTCACCGCGGCGCAGGCCGTTCTTGCGGACCAGGTTCATCGAGACGTACACATCGTTCGGCCCTGCGAGGTACCCGGAGGTGCGCACGAAGGCGTAGTTGTCGAGCACGTCGAGAATGCCCGCGACCGGCTGCAGGACGTCGTCCTCGCGGATCTCGAGCTCGCGCGCCTCACCGCCGGTGGCGCCGCCCTCGCGGTCCCGGCCGCGACGGCGCTCACGGAAACGGCGACCGCGACGTCCGCGTCCGCCCTCTTCGTCGTCGCCGCCGCGGCCGTCACCGCGGGCGTCACCGCCGCGGGTGTCGCCGCGACCCGCGTCGCCGCGCCCGCCGCTGCCGTTCTGGTTGCGATCGGCCTGATCCCGACCACCCTGATCCCGACCACCCTGGCCGCGCTCACCTTGATTGCGCTCACCCTGGTTGCGATCCTGATTGCGGTCGCCCTGGTTGCGGTCGCGCCGACGCTCGCCCTGTTCGGCGTCCTGCTTCGGCTCCTCGGCACGGGTCTCGGGCTGGGCGGCTTCGGTGGCCGCGCCGCGCGCCTGATCCCGACCGCGGCGCTGACGGCCGCGACCGCGCTGAGCCGGTTCCCGACCGGAATCCTCCGCGGTTTCGGCAGCGGGCGCCTCGGCCTGAGCCGATTCCGAACGCGTCGATTTCGAGGGCGCGGAATCGGCGGCCTTCGGCGCCTCCTCCTTCGCCGGAGCGGCTTCTTTCACCGGAGCGACGGACTTCGCCGGAGCGGACTTCGCGGGCGCGGCGGCTTTGGCGGCGGGCTCCACATCGAGCGTGCCCTGTTCGGCCTTACCGCTTCTCGCCGACTCACCACCGCTGCGCGCCGATTCACCGCGAGCGGGCTTCTCCGCCGTCTTCGCGGGCTTTCCGGCCTGATTCTCTTTGATGGCGGCGATGAGATCGCCCTTGCGCATTCCGGAGGTGCCTCGGATACCGAGCTCTCCAGCGAGCGCGCGCAGTTGCGGCAACAGCATTCCAGTCAGCCCCGATCGTGCGACGTCGGTTTGTTCGCTCATCTTCGAAATCTGTCCGGAGTCACTTTCGCGGCCGCCCGAGGAATTCGGGTCGGAATCCACCCCTGGGGTCGCGAGCAGGTCCGTATCTGTCACGGAAATCCTTTCCTTCCCTCGACTGCCGTGTGCTGATTCGAGGGTTCGTCCCGCAGTCCGGGCACCGTGCCGGACTCGGATGCCGTAAATCACCTGCCCCGCCGGACCGGCGGCTTCGCCACCGGATATGAAAGGTGGGAGAGATCATTCCAGTTGCGCAGCTACGCAGCACCCCCATGGCCTGGAGGCTCGAGCCTGGAGCCTGCTGGAGCGATTGCCCTGATGAAGCACCGGCGTCTGATGCGCACGATGTACGGACTTGCCCAGGATAGCTGGCGACAGTCGAGGTCGGCAAGACGGACTCGCCGTCAGTCCACCGAGACGCCCTCGGCGAGTCCCGGCTCGACCACCCGCAGCCCCTCCGCCGCGGCGAGCTCGCGCAGTTCGGCGGGAAACTCGCTGGTCCCGAGGGCCAGTACGGTCGGGCCCGCGCCGGACACCGTCGCGGCGATGCCCTCGGCCCGCAGCCGCGCGATCCACGCGGTGGTCAGCGGGAGGGCGGGCGCACGCTGGGCCTGGTGCAGTTTGTCGCAGGTCGCGGGCAGCAGCAGGTCGGGCCGCTCGGTGAGCGCGACCACGGCCAACGCGGCGCGGCTCACATTGAACGCCGCGTCGGCGTGTGGCACGGTCTCGGGCAGTAGACCGCGCGTGTGCGTGGTCGAGGAACGCACCTCGGGAATGAGAACGACCGGTCGCAAGGAAGGATGCGCCGCCAAGCGAACCGCCCGGTACACCCGCCGATGTTCCGGGATCTCGACACCGTCCCCGGCGGCGGTAGCGGCGGTTTCGGTCCAGGACACCACGATTCCGCCGAGCACGCTGGCCGCGGCATTGTCGGGATGACCCTCGAATTCCGAGGCCAGCTGCACGAGACGGTCGGTATCGACGGACAGGTCGGTATCGAGTTTCGCCGCGAGCCCACAGCCCGCGGCCAAACCGCCGACCACCGCCGAGGCCGAGGAGCCGAGTCCGCGCGAGTGCGGAATCACATTGCGGCACACCACATCGAGACCGTCGGCCCACACCCCGGCGGCCTCGAGGCCGCGCTCGATCGCGCGCACGACGAGATGCGAAGGGCCCCACGGCACATCGTCGGCGCCCTCACCTTCGACCCGGACCGTGAGGCCGGAATCGGTGGTGCGCACCTCGATCTCGTCGTAGAGACCGAGCGCCATGCCGAGGGAATCGAACCCGGGGCCGAGATTGGCGGTCGACGCGGGCACCCGCGCCGTTACCGCCAATCCGGCGGGCAGGGTCCGTGAGATCAACTGACTCTCGCGGGAATTCACCTCAGGCCAGCTCGAGTTCGGCGGCGATGGCGACCGGGTCGACCGCGATCGCCTGCACCTGCGGCATGCCGAGCAGCGCGGTGTCGGGATCTTTGAGCCCGTTGCCGGTGACGGTGCACACCACGGTGAGTCCCGAGTCGAGCCAGCCATCCTGGCGCGCCGCGAGCACGCCTGCGATACTCGCGGCCGACGCGGGTTCGACGAAAACGCCCTCGGTGGCCGCGACCAGGCGGTAGGCCGCAAGGATCTCGTCGTCGGTGGCCGCGCGGAACATCCCGCCGGACTGTTCCTTCGCCTCGACCGCGCCGTTCCAGGACGCGGGCGCGCCGATCCTGATCGCGGTCGCGATGGTCTCCGGATTCGACACCGGCGCACCCTCGACCAGCGGCGCCGCGCCCGCGGCCTGCACGCCGAGCATGCGCGGCAGTCCGCCGGTGATGCCGTCGGCATGGTATTCGCGGTAGCCGCGCCAGTACGCGGTGATGTTGCCCGCATTGCCCACCGGGAGGGCGTGCACGTCGGGCGCGCGGCCGAGCACATCGCAGATCTCGAACGACGCCGTCTTCTGGCCCTCGATGCGCGCCGGGTTCACCGAGTTCACCAGACCGACCTCGGGAAAGTCGGAGGTGACCTTGCGCGCCAGCTCGAGGCAGTCGTCGAAGTTGCCGTCGACCTGGATGATCTTGGCGCCGAGCATGACGGCCTGTGCCAGTTTGCCCATGGCGATCTTGCCCTGCGGGATCAGCACCGCGCAGCTCATGCCCGCGCGGGTCGCGTAGGCGGCCGCGGATGCCGAGGTGTTGCCCGTCGAGGCGCAGAGCACCGCTTTCTGGCCTCGGTACTTGGCGTCGGTCATCGCCATGGTCATGCCGCGGTCCTTGAACGAACCGGTCGGATTGGCGCCTTCGACCTTGAGGTAGACCTCGCAGCCGGTCAGCTCCGACAGGTGCGGCGCGGGCACCAGCGGCGTGCCGCCCTCGAACAGGGTCACCGGCTCCCAGTCGGCCGCGCCCCGCAGCCGGTCGCGGTAGGCCGCGATCAGCCCCGGCCAGCGCGAATGCACGCCTGACTGGGGTGCGATCCCCTTCTCACCGATGCCGGTCGTACTCATTCCTCGGTGCCTTCCAATCTCAAGACGCTGGTGACGGATGTGACGGATGTCATCTCCGCGAGCGCGGCGACGGTGTCCGCGAGCGCCGACTCCATCGCGCAGTGCGTGACGACGACCAGCCGCGCGCCCTCGCCGTGGCCTTCCTGGCGGACGGTGGAGATACTGACCCCGTGGTTGGCGAATTCGCCCGCCACCTTGGCCAGCACCCCCGGCACGTCCTCCACCTGGAGATTCACGTGGTAGCGGGTCGGTGTATCGCCGATCGGCGCGATCGGTAGCTCAGCATAAACCGATTCACCCGGCGCGCGGCCACCGAAGAATTTGTTCCTGGCCGCCATCACCAGATCGCCGAGCACCGCCGAGGCCGTCGGAGCCCCGCCCGCGCCCTGCCCGTAGAACATCAACCGGCCCGCGTTCTCGGCCTCGACGACCACCGCGTTGAACGCGCCGCTCACCGCGGCCAGCGGATGCCTGCGCGGAACGAGCGCCGGATACACCCGCACCGAGACGCGTTCCTTGCCGCCGTGCTCGCGCGCGGGCTCCCCCGGACCGGCGCCGACCCGCTCGCAGATGGCGAGCAGCTTCACGGTGCAGTCCAGCGCGGAGGCCGTCTCCAGGTCCTCGGCGGTGATCTTGGAAATGCCCTCGCGATACACGTCGGCGGCGGTCACGCGGGTGTGGAAGGCCAGCGACGCCAGGATGGCGGCCTTGGCCGCCGCGTCGTAACCCTCCACGTCGGCGGTCGGGTCGGCCTCCGCGTAACCGAGGCTGGTCGCCTCGGCCAGCGTCGCCGAATAGTCGGCGCCGGTCTCGTCCATCGCGGACAGGATGAAGTTGGTCGTGCCGTTGACGATGCCGACCACCCGGTCGACCCGGTCACCGGACAGCGACTGGATGAGCGGGCGGACCACCGGGATCGCGCCCGCGACGGCGGCCTCGAAATACAGGTCGGCGCGATGGTGTTCGGCGGCGGCCGCGAGTTCGCCGGTGTAGTCGGCGAGCAGGGCCTTGTTCGCGGTTACCACGGATTTGCCCGCATTCAGCGCGGCCAGGATCAGGCTGCGCGCCGGATCGATGCCGCCGATGACCTCGACGACCAGATCGACATCGTCGCGCGCCACCAGCGCGTGCGCGTCGGTGGTCAGCAGTTCGGCGGGCACGCCGCGATCGATGCTGCTGTCGCGCACCGCGATACCGCGCAGCAGCACCGGCGCGCCGACCCGCGAGCGCAGTTCGTCGGCGTGGTCGCGCAGGATGCGCACCACCTCGGTGCCGACATTGCCCATGCCGAGCACGGCGACCCCGATCGGGCGATCGGTACCCCAAGGACCGTTCTTGGCGACATCGGTCATGACTGTTGCACCTCCAGGCTCAGCAGATCGGCCACCGTTTCCCGACGCAGGATCAGCCGCGCCCGCCCGTCACGCACGGCGACCACGGCCGGGCGGGTGAGCTGGTTGTAGCGGCTCGACATCGAATAGCAGTACGCACCCGTCGCGGCCACCGCGATCAGGTCGCCCGGACCGACGTCGGCGGGCATCCAGGTGTCGCGGATCACGATATCGCCGCTCTCACAATGCTTTCCGACGACACGGGCGACCACGGGCCCGGCTTCGGACCCGCGCGAGACCAGGCGGCAGTCGTAGTCGGCCTGATACAGCGCGGGCCGGATGTTGTCGCTCATCCCACCGTCCACGCTGACGTAGCGCCTGCGCAGACCGCCGTCGAGGGACACATCCTTGATGGTGCCGACCTCGTAGAGGGTGATCGTGCCCGGACCCGCGATGGCGCGCCCCGGCTCGACGGCGATCTTCGGCGTCGGGAGTCCGGCGTAGGCCGCCTCCGCCTCGACCAGATCGCGCAGCTTGGCCGCGAACTCGGCCAGCGGCGGCGGATCGTCGTTAGGCAGGTATGAGATGCCAAGTCCCCCACCGAGATCCAACGTCGCGATCTGCGCGGTGCGCTCGACGCCGAATTTGTCGATGGCGTCGCGCAGCAGCCCGAGCATCCGCCGCGCGGCGATCTCGAACCCGTCGATCTCGAAGATCTGCGAACCGATGTGACTGTGCAGGCCGACCAGACGCAGATTCTTCGCCTCGAAGACCAGCGCCAGCGCTTCCATCGCATCGCCGCCCGCGATCGAGAAGCCGAACTTCTGATCCTCATGTGCGGTCGAAATGTATTCGTGCGTATGGGCTTCCACGCCCACCGTGACGCGGACCAGGACATCCTGCACCACGCCCGCGCGACCGGCGACGGCTTCCAGTCGCTCGATCTCGATCAGCGAGTCGACCACGACGTGACCGACACCGGCCGACACCGCGGTCTCCAACTCGGCGACCGATTTATTGTTGCCGTGCAACGCGATTCGCTCGGCCGGAAAACCCGCGTGCAGCGCGACGGCCAGCTCGCCGCCGGAACAGACATCGAGGGAAAGCCCCTCGTCCCTGATCCACCGGGCGATCTCACCGCACAGGAACGCCTTGGACGCGTAGTGCACCCGCGCGTTCGGACCGAACGCGCTCACCATATCGCGGCAGCGGGAACGGAAATCGTCCTCGTCGACCACGAACAGCGGCGTGCCGAACTCCTCGGCCAGCCGCTCGACCGAAACGCCCGCCAGCCGGACCGCGCCGTCCGCGTCGCGGGATGCGTTGCGGGGCCACACATTCGCGGGCAGATCGATCATCGCACTCGAATCCGACGGCCGCTGTGGCAGATTCGGGGCGTGCGGGATCTCGGCGTGCCGCGGACCCGCCGGATGCGCGCTCATGATCCCCCCTCGCTGCACTCGCTCACTGAGGCTCCCTTCCTTCGGTTCCGTGCACTCTCGGCGTTCACATGCGCTCCGGTGCGCCGACCCCGAGCAGCCCGAGGCCGTTGGCGAGCACCTGCCTGGTCGCCTTGACCAGTTCGAGCCGGGCGGCGTTGAGGGCGGTGACCGGCTCGTCACCGCGCGGCAGCACGCGCATCTCGTCATCGGACTGGAACGGGTGATACGCGCCCGCCAACTCCTCCAGGTACCGCACCACCCGATGCGGTTCGCGCATCTCGGCGGCGGTCGCGACGACCCGGGGGTACTCCCCGAGGGTCCTGATCAGCTCACCCTCGCGATCGGCGGACATCAGACCGAAATCCGGTGTGACCGAAGCGAAGTCGAACGCCGCGGCATTGTCGGCGATCCGGCAGGTGCGCGCGTGTGCATACTGCACGTAATAGATCGGATTCTCGTTGTTCTGCTTGGTCCACAGGTCGAGATCGATATCGATCGTGGAATTCACCGAGGACCGGACCAGCGAATACCGCGCGGCGTCGACGCCGATGACCTCCACCAGATCGTCGAGGGTCACCACGGTGCCCGCACGCTTGCTCATCCGCACCGCGGCGCCGTCCTTGACCAGATTCACCATCTGACCGATCAGCACCTCGACGGTGTCGGGATCGTCGCCGAACGCGGCGGCGGCGGCCTTCAACCTGCCGATGTAGCCGTGATGGTCGGCGCCGAGCATGTAGATGCACAGGTCGAAACCGCGGGCGCGCTTGTCCTGGAAGTAGGCGATGTCACCGGCGATATAGGCGGAACTGCCGTCGCTCTTGATGACCACGCGGTCCTTGTCGTCACCGTATTCGGTGCTCGCGATCCACCACGCGCCGTCCTTCTCGTACAGGTTGCCCGAACCCTTCAACTCCGACACCGCCCGCTCGACCGCGCCGGACGCGAACAGCGAACTCTCGTTGAAGTAGACGTCGAAATCGGTGCCGAAATCGTGCAGCGTCTGCTTGATGTGGGCGAACATCAGCTCGACGCCCTCGCGCCGGAACACCTCGTGCCGCTGCGCCTCGGGCAAGCCGACCGCTTCGGGATGGTTCGCCACCACCGTCGCGGCGATCTCGCCGATGTAGGCGCCCGCGTACCCGTCGTCGGGGGTCGGCGCGCCGGTGGCCGCGGCGACCAGGGAATTGGCGAAGCGGTCGATCTGCGCGCCGTTGTCGTTGAAGTAGTACTCGCGGGTGACCTCCGCGCCCTGCGCGCTGAGGATGCGACCGAGCGCGTCGCCGACCGATGCCCACCTGGTGCCGCCGAGATGGATCGGACCCGTCGGATTCGCCGAGACGAACTCCAGGTTGATCCTGGTTCCGCGCAGCGCGTCGGCGGTGCCGTAGGACACGCCCGAGGCCAGCACGCCGGTGACGATGGCGCCCTGCGCCGCGGCGGCGAGCCGGATGTTCAGGAAGCCGGGCCCCGCCACGTCGGCGGAGTCGATCCCGTCGGCGTCGGCCAGCGCCTCGGCCAGCCAGCCCGCGAGCTCCCGCGGATTGGCGCCCGCCTTCTTCCCGACCTGAAGCGCTACATTGGTGGCGTAGTCGCCGTGTTCCGGATTACGCGGACGCTCGACCGTGACCTCGGCGGGAAGGACCTCCGGGTCCAGTCCACGTTCGACGAGCACCTTCGCCGCGGTCGCGCGGAGGAGATCTGCAAGGTCAGCTGGAGTCACGAGTCTCTATCCTATGGTCTGGGCAGGTGAACACCTTCGGGCGGGCACCACGCAGGACAGCGCAATCACCACGTCGAGAGAGCACATACGAGCGATGCCGAGTAGCAACAGCGCCTCGAAGTCGGCCAAGGCCGTCCGAGCGGCCGGGAAGACCTCGCCGTCCGCGAAGAAGAGCGGCGGCAAAGGCAAACTTCCCGGCAATCGTCAGATACCGTGGCTTGCCATCGCCGCGGCAGCGGTCATCATCGCATTGATCGGCGCGCTGGCCTTCAGCCTGGTGCCGAAGTACCGCGAACAAGCCGAACTCGACAGATTCACGCCGAGCGCGGAGAAGAAGGACCCGTCCGACCAGATCGACGGCGTGCTGAAGAAGGACTACGCGCAGGGCGCGGGCAAGCACATCGCCTCCAACCAGCGGGTGGCCTACGACCAGACCCCCGCCTTCGGCGGACCGCACGACTCGATCTGGGCCGCGTGCACCGGCGTCGTCTACAGCAAGCCGATCCGCACCGAGAACGCCGTGCACTCCCTCGAACACGGCGCCGTGTGGATCGCCTACAACCCCGACAAGGTCGACGCGTCCGGGGTCGAGACGCTCAGCAAGAAGGTCACCGGTAAGCAGTACACGCTGATGTCGCCGTATCCGGGACTGGACGCGCCGATCTCCCTGCAGTCGTGGGGCCATCAGCTCAAGCTCGACAGCCCCGACGACAAGCGGATCAACCAGTTCATCACCGCGCTGCGCCAGAATCCGTACGCCTACCCCGAAGTCGGCGCCGACTGCTCGAATCCGTACTTCGACCGCGACAATCCGACACCGTTCGACCCGGCGCCGCCCGGACCCGACGCGATCCCCATGGACGGCACCGGCGTCTCCACCGACCAGAGCGAATTGGGCGGCGGCGGAAGCATTCCCGGCATGCCGAACATTCCCGGCGTACCAGGGCTGCCCACCGGTCTCGTCCCCGCGCCCACACCGGAGCAGTAGTGGAGGACTCGGGCGGATTCGGCGGACAACTGCGGCGCCAGCGCACCGCGCTCGTCGTCCTCGGCGCGGTCGGCGCGATACTGCTCGGCTTCGCGATCGGCGTGCTCGCCCGCATCCCACTCGACGGCGCCAAGGAACCCGATCCCGGCACCGTCGACGTCGGATTCACCCAGGACATGTCCGCCCACCACGCCCAAGCCGTGGAAATGGCGGGCGTGGCGCTGCTGCGCTCCTCCGACACCGAGGTGCGCAGACTCGCCTACGACATCATGACCACGCAGCAGGCCCAGGTCGGGCGCATGCAGGGCTGGCTGCAGCTGTGGGGCAAGCCCGCGCAGAGCATCGACGGCTACATGGGGTGGATGACTGATACACGTGAGAATGGTCACGATCACGTCGGCGGGGCCGACCATGGGAGCGGTGGCGGGGCCGACCACCACGCGAACGGACCGGTCGCGACCATGCCGGGCATGGCGAGCGCCGAAGACCTCGCCACCCTCCGCCAAACCCCCGACGTCGACCGCCTGTTCCTGCAACTCATGCTGCGCCACCACCAAGGCGGACTCCCCATGATCGAATACGCGGCCCAACACGCCGAAACCACCGCCGTGCGCACCCTCGCCACCACCATGGCCGCCACCCAGACCAACGAATCCCAACTCATCACCACCCTCCTGACCGCCCGAGGCGGCACCCCCCTCCCCACCAACTGACCCCACCGATTCCCCCTCTCCCCTTACTTTTTTGGCCCAAGCCCACCGATGCGATACGCTTGCCCCGCCCGATCGGAAGGCACAGCCCCCGACCGGCCTATCCCGCCCTCGTAGCTCAGGGGATAGAGCGTCTGCCTCCGGAGCAGAAGGCCGCAGGTTCGAATCCTGCCGAGGGCACCGAGCCCGGCTGCCGAACACACTGGTAGTCGGGCATTTTCTTGCCCCGCTTCTCCGCATCCACCATCGGCGAGGTACCCGCTCAATCCGGCTCGCGATTGTCGTGCGGCAAACACCACCCGTAGCCTTCGATTCGGGTCTTCATGGGCAAGACGGACGGTAAGCAACATTGGGACGCCGATCACTTCGTACGACCATCCGGGGGTGTGATGAGCAATCGGCAAACACCCAGAGCACATCGAGGACGACCGCTACTTCGGCGAGCGCCGACAACGCGGCTGGCTCGAATGATCGAACACGCTCGAACCGCGGTAGTGCCGGTCACAGTTCCGGTGGCCACCAACGCACGCGCTCCGGAGAAACAGTGGTGGCGAGATTCCGGCAAACAAGATGGTCAGCCTCGGCTTCAATCGAATCCGGATCACCACCTGTCTTCGCGGCGAATGGCCGGTGTGTTCCCGGTGTCTCCGAACGTCCATGCGACAGCGCAGAATCAGCCGATCAATCGTCATCGGTGGGTTGTGCTGTGTTCTGGGAATGGTGATCTCCAAGGCTCTCGGCCTCGGCCAAGCCGCCATCGTCACCTTCGCCGTCGCGGTGTTCCCGATCTGGATTCTTATCTGTCTTCTCGCGGCAGCTACGCTCCGCCGTCGAGCAAACACGTTCATCCGGTGTCGTCCGATCGTGTCCACGGACGCGTTCGAGTTCGAGGCACATCCCAGGTTCGCCACGGCAATGACCGACTCCTCAGCCGACGACTTCACCTGACCGAGACCGCGACGGAGGTCGAGTCAAGGCACCGCCCAATGGCGCCGCCAGCCCCAGGAGCTGTTGCACGGCAGGGCACCTGAAGCAAACCCTTCAGCCGAGCGCGCCCACGACCTCTACGCCGTGGATTCGCGCGGCCTTCTGCATCCCCTCGTCCAATGTCATCAGAGGGTAGGCGAGCCGTTGGGCCAGCGCGATGTACCAGGCGTCCGCATAGGTCGCGTTGTCGAGCAATTTCAAAGCGGCAACCGAATCGCCGGGCTCACGAATTCTTTCCACGGGATGCGTGCTGAACAACGCGATCAACCCGTGCGCCTGTTCCGACTCCAGAACGCCGCGCCGGGACAATCGGACGAGCGCGGACCCGACCTCGAAATCCACATGCGGCGGCGAGACGCATCCAGCGATCCGAATCCGCTCCACATAACCCGGCTGAAGAATCCCGCGCAGCAGATCGACCCAGACCGATGCGTCGACGACAATCACTCCTGCCCCCGGTCGTAATCTTCTCGCACCTCACGCACCACCTCGGCTCCCGAGGGCGTCCCCTGACCGATGATTCGCAGCCGCCGCTGGGTTTGCCGCAACTCCTCGTCCCACTTGGCGATCGCCCGCCGCTGCAACTCTCGCTGCACGTCAGCGGTCATAAGGTCCCTCAGGTACGCCGACACCGATTTGTGCTCGGCGCTGGCCTTCTCCGCGATCACCGCCGCCACATCGTCCGGAACGTCTCGCACCTGCACAGTCGCCATAGCCCACCTTCCGCATGCACTATTTCATGCATACTAGCATGCAATGATCGAGACCAGCGACCCAAAGCCGCCGAGTCAGGATGGCGAGTTCACATGTGTAGCGGTGGGGACGGGGTGAAGAGGACCGGCAGTTCGGTCATCGAGCGGTGGAAGGGGCCCGGGCGCCAATCGGGGGCGCCGGTGGGGAAGTTCGGGCGCATTTCCGGGAGGGCGTCGAGGAGTTGGTCGATCGCGTCCTGGGCGATCAGGTACGCGATGGTCTGGGCGGGGCAGCTGTGTTGGCCGAGACCCCAGGACAGGTGTGAGCGGTTGCCGCGGCGGTCGCCGCTGCGCAGGCGCGGGTCGTTGTTGCACGCGGCGATGCTGATGACGACCGGTTCGTTGGCGGGAAGCCAGAGGTCGTCGATCAGGATGGGCTGGCGGGGGTAGGTGAGCAGGAAGTTCACCAGCGGCGGGTTGGTGAACAGGACTTCGTCGAGGGCGTCGCGGGTGGACAGGCTGCCGCCGAGCACGTCTTGGCCGAGGCCGTCCTCGGCGAGGATCTGTAGCAGGGTGTTGGTGATCAGGGTCTGCTGGATCTCGATGCCCGCGCCGTATTGGCTGTTGATCTGGTGCAGGATCTCCTCGTCGGACAGCTCCGCCGGATGTCGCAGCATGCGCGTGACCACGTCGTCGGCGGGTTGGCGGCGTTTGAGATCGATCAGTTCCATGAGCGCCGCGGCGACGATCTGGTTGCCGGATTCGGCGTCGATGTTCTCGAATATCTTGGCCATGCCTTCGGCGATGCGTTCCCCCAGATCCGGCGGGCAGCCGAGCAGAACGTTGCAGGCCGCGAACGAGAGCGGGAAACAGTACTGTTTGATCAGGTCGGCCTGTCCGGCTTCGCAGAAACCGTTGATCAACGGCACGGCGAGTTTCTCCATGTGGATATGCAGGGCGTGCAGGTCGACATCGCGCATCGCCGCATTGTGGACGTCGCGATAACGCCGATGTTCGGCGCCGGTGGTGCGCGCCGGGACGGGTCGGTAACCGACCAGCGGGAGAATCGGGCAGTCGGCGGGCAGGGTTTCCTGCCACGCCCTCGGGTCGGCCGGGAAATGCTCTGGATCATTGAGTATCCGCACCGCGGTCCGATAGTCGATCACCAGCGTCGCCGCGACACCCGGCGACAATTCGACCGGGACCATCGATTGGCCGGACCGGTACATCCGCGCGTAGTGACTGCTCGGATCCGAGGCGAATTCCGGTTCCCAGAGCAGGTATCGCGGATCATCGCTTCCGAACGGCGTGTTGTGCGCGACCGGGCAGGTCGAGGTCGGCGTTCGCTGGTCGGACGTGCTCAAGAATCGACTCCCGGATTTGTCGTCATCGTGCCTCGGCGCGGTGGGGATCCATCGCACCGAGGCGACCATACTCCGAATGTCGAATTTTCGTTTCAGACTTGTTGAACTCGTGCGGCTTTCGAGTACGCGACGAGACCGCGAGGCGCCACTCCACCACGTCCGCCGCGCGCCGGAACTCGAATTTCATTGAATCGCAACATATTTGGTGGTAGCGTGCGTTGGCCGAGAACAGCCGACCATCGTGAGATGTGGAGTTCGAGTATGACCACCGACGTTTCGATCGATCTTTTGCGCGCCGAATTCCGGCGAGACTACGACCCTTACGGCACGGTGCCGATCGGTGCGCAACTGGCGGAACTCGCGCAGCGCCGGGAAACGCTGCCCATCAGCTACTCCGCGCGCGGCAACGGCTGCTGGGTATTGACCCGCTACGACGACATCGCGGGCGTGCTGCGGCGCAGCAACCGAGGCTTCATCAGCTTTCCCAACGATCCCGACGGCAACAACTCCGCGGGCTCCGAGGAAGGCATGATCCCGATCGAAGTCGACGGGGCCAAGCACCGGCAATTCCGGGCCATACTCGAGCCTGCGTTCGCGCCGGGCCGAGTGGCGCGACTGGAAGAGGGTTTGCGGGAGTGGGCGAACAAGTTGATCGACACGTGGATCGAGAAGGGTGAATGCGATTTCAGCAATGATTTCGCGTTGCCGTTTCCGGGGATCACGGTCATGCAGATCATGGGCTGGCCCGAACAGGATATCGAGCGGCTCAACGGCTGGGTCGACATCGTGATGCACGGTCTGCCGAATGCCTCGCGGGCGGAGGCCGACGCCGCAAGGGGAAAGGCGCACGGCGAGATCCACGAGTACCTGTTCGCGCTGATCGAGCAGCGTCGCGCCGAGCCGTCCCGCGACGACGTGACGTCGGCGGCGTTGAATGCCGAGATCGACGGCAAGAAGCTGACGAACTCCGAACTGTTCGACCTTTTCCTGCTGATGATGCTCGCGGGCATGGACACCGTGCGCAGCGTCCTCGGTCAGGCGATCGTGCATCTGGCCGCCGAGCAGCGGAACTGGGACCGGATCAACGAGACGCCGGAACTGCTCAACTCGTCGGTGGAGGAATTCCTGCGGTGGGCGACGCCGCCGGTGCCGACGCGCACGGTCGACCAGGACGAGGTCAGCGTCGGCGAGCTGACGTTGACGCGCGGCGAGCGGGTCCATTTCCCGCTCGCCGCCGCCAACCGTGATCCCGCTTACTACGACGCCCCCGACGATGTCGTACTCGAACGCTTCACGAAACCCGATGCGAAACCGCACCTGGCATTCGGCCTCGGACCGCACCACTGCCTCGGCGTGCACCTCGCCCGCTTGGAACTGCGCATCGCCTTTCAGGAACTGCGCCGCCGGATCCCCCGCTTCGGCCTGGCGCCGGACCAGCAGCCGAAGGAACACCTCGGACTCGCGTGGGGTGTTGACAACGTCCACATCCGGTTCGAGCCCGGAGCACGTGAAACGGTCTGAACGCCAGAAACGGCTTCAGTCGGCGGCGCTCCAGCCTTCGGGATCGGCGGCGTCTCCGGGATACTGTTCGCCGCGCAGTTCGAGGGTGCTCTGCGCGCTGATGTAGGCGGTCACGTCCTCGGGTTCGAGGACGTCGACGGTCAGGGAGAGTTCGACGTCGACGCCCTGCGCCAAGGTGAAGCCGACCAATGTCCCCGTCACCGCGCTGTCACCCCCCTGCAATCGCACCGACGCGCCTAGGTCGCCGTAGTCCAGACTCGCGGCCTTCTTGATCATGCTGCCCACGCCAGGAGCGTACTGGGATACCGGAGCGCGCGCTCGGCTCGGAGCCCGAGGTCAGGGCGTGGACGAATGTTCGGCGGCGGTGCGGATCATGGTGCGGGCGTGGTCGCCGTAGAGGGCCCGTTCGGTGAGGGCGGTGAAGGTGCGTTCGTATTGGACCAGTTCTCCCGGTTGGGTGATGGTGAGTTGGGCCGTCACCGTCTCGACGTGCACGCGGCGGCGGTCGTAGATCACGAAGTTCGTTGTGGTGTAGAGGAATTCCGCGGTTTTCGGGACGATGCCGATGACCACGCGGGTGAGGGTCATGAGGTCGAGCAGGTGTTCGAGTTGGGCGCGGCGCACGGAATCGTCGCCGACTCCGGTGTAGAGGGCGGGTTCGCCGATGAGGAAGTGGAAGCGGTGCACGCCGTCGCGCAGGACCGACTGGCGGCGCATGCGCATCTCAACGGCTTCGGCCAAGTCGTTCGCGCCGCCCGCGAATTCGATGCAGCGCGACAGGATCGCCTCGGCGTAGTCGCGGGTCTGGAGCAGGCCGGTGGGGATCAGCGGGTCGTAGCCGCGGACCAGGCGGGTCACCGATTCCAGTTCGATGCTCTGGCGCTGGCGGTGGGCGTGCCCGTCGGCGATGACGCGGCGCCACTCGAGGTAGGCGGCGTTCACATTGCGGACGGTCGCGATGAGGTCGGGCAGCGCGAGGTCGGAATCGGTGAGCTGGCACCAATCGGTGAGGTCCTGCTCGGTGGGCAACTGGCGTCCGTGCTCGATCTTGGACACCTTCGACGCGGGCCATCCCGCGAAATCGGCCAGCCGCGCACCGGACATACCGGCCGCGATACGCAGTTCGCGCAGCCTCGCACCCAGGGCCTGCCTGGCCTGATCGACGTCGGTCACCGCGGGTAACTGGCGTGCGGAATCGAAGCGGGCCATACGCGGTCGCGTATCTCGCGGGCATAGTCGACGATGCGGGTGTCCCCGGTCGCGGCGGTGCCGGACCACCAGCCGTTCTCGTCGAAGATCGAATAGGCGACGAGGTGGTCGTCGATGAGCCAGTAGTCGTCGGCACGTGCGTCGGTGGGCGCGGCGTCGCGGCGCGGCAACCACCGCACATCCTCGCCGGCCGCGATGTTGTGCGGGGTCAGGGCGAGCAGGTAGCGGGTGTAGGGACCGTGCGGTGTGGTCACGATCCGCGCGCGATCGACGGCGACGCCGCGCGCGACGGTCGCGGCGACCAGTTCGGCCCACGGCACGAACCAGGCGCCGCCGGGATCGGTGGATTCGTCGGCCAGGAATTCGGTCATCGCGGAATGCTCCGTGTCCGACAGGTATTCGTCTCGGGTTTCGAGATGGAAGGCACGATATCTCGCATTCGCCAGTAATTCCGATAAGGCGTCACGCCGGTAAAGCCGCATCCGGCATCAACTCCTGTCCGATCGCCACCTCGACGGCCGCTTCATGACCGGGGATCTGCATGATCGTCAGGGCCTCGGCATCGGTGACACGTGTTCCTGTCACGATAAATGTGCCACGATTGGTGTCTTCCAAACCGGTCAGGCAGGTACCGGGTTCGGCGAAGGCGAGAAGTCTGTGCGGGATCTCGATTCTGTCCCGATGGCCGGTCTTCCACCCCTGTACCACCAGTGTGTCACGGTCCGAGGCCCACAGACGCGGTGAGCCGCCGTCCCCCGACCCGCCACCCAGCAGCCGCACATACATTCGCACTCCCTCGTTGCTCGGTATCGGTACCGACCTTCTCACCAGTGGTCACGACGTCACATCCGTTCGACTTCGCGCAAGAAATCTCGAGAAAGAATCTGGAACCCGAACCGTATCGCCCCATAGCGTGCTCGGTGGGCACGACCACCCGTGGATTCGCGCTGCCCACAATCGACTACGGAAGGCAGAAGGTGTCTTTGATCCCGCAGGACGGTTCGCGGACGGCGATCGCTCGGCTCCGACATTCGACGGCGATCCCCTGCCACGCAACACTGCTCGACGCGGAACCCCTCGGCTGACCGGATGCGCACGGAACCGACCGCGATCGGCTATCTCCGCAAGGATGTCTCGGGAATCCACCAGCAGTGGGACGAAACCCGGATACGAAGTCACGCCAAGAGACTCGGCTACGAACTGACCAAGACGGTGACCTTCAGCAATGCCACCGACGACCCGGAAACCCGGCTGATCAACGTGATTCGCGCGCTCGACATCGACGCGGTCGTCGCGCCCAGCCTGGCGCATTTCGGCGGAACCGTTCCCGAAAGACTGATCCGCGCCTGCGAACTCAATGTGCTCGCGCCGGAACCCGCCACCTACGCGCGCCGCTACGATGCCATTCGCACCGGAATCGAAACGGCCGCCGACACATTCCCGCCCGCACCGGCCTCGATCTCACAACCGGAAACCATCCGCGCCAACGACTGGACCGCCTTCCGCGCGTTGACCGAACTCGGCGATCACTGGTCGGCGAAACCCTGGCCCGCGGACCGAACGGGCTACTACTGGTATCTGACCTTCGACGATCCCGCGCTCGTCGAACTCACCGCACGATGCCAGAAGAGTTTCGCCGACACCGATATCGCGCCGGTGCCGCCGGACGGACTGCACCTGACGATCCTCGGGATAGGCGACGCCGAACAGACGCCTGCGACTCGACTGCCCGGCATCCTCGGCGCCGCCCGCGTCGGACTTGCCCGCATCGCGCCGTTCGATCTGGAGATCGGCCCTTTGACGGGATCGCGAAGTGCGCTGCGTTTTTCGGTGACGCCGTGGAACCACCTCATCGAGATTCATCGTGTGCTGCGTGCGGCGTCGATCGGCGCGGGTGGACTGTTGCGTGAAACCTTCGATTTTCGACCGCATCTGGGAGTGGGGTATCTCAACAGTGCACTGCCTGCCGGTCGGATGATCGATGAAGTCGCCGGGCTGCGCGATCTGGAGCCGGTGACGGTGCGGGTCGAGAAGGTGGAGTTGGTGCGGGTGCGTCGCGAGGGGCGGGAGTATCGCTGGGACACACAGGGGGACGTGCGGCTCGGCGGATGAGAGGAGGGCGGTGTCGAGACCGCGGGTGCGCGGGATTCGGCGCCGAAACAGTCGACATCGGTGCGGGATGTGCGATTACCGGCCGCACGCGCGCGATGGTTCCGTCGACCTGCACTCGATCCCGGGCGACGTCGGCGCGAGCGTGACGGCAGCTGAATCCCTCGAGTTCGCGCCTGGAATCCCCTCGGCAGTCGACGAGGCGAGCGGAATGTCCGCGGAGACCGCTCACGTAGATCACGCCACGAGCCGCCCTCGCCCGTCGAGCGCGGACGGCACTCGCCGGATCGACCGCCGTATGCCCGACAGTTCAGGCAACGACGGGCACCGCGACCGGTGACGTACGCTCGCGGCATGAGCTGCTGCGGGCCTACCCGACGGACGCTGCTCGGTGCGATGGCCGTGGCCACGCTTTCCTCCGCGCTCGGCGCGGGAGCATCTCGTGCGCAGCGGAATTCGCTGATCGCCACGGATCTGGAACTGGTCACGGTGACGGATCGGTCGGTGATCATGACCTGGACCACCGTCGCGCCGGATGCGAGCGGACAGCCGGTGCCGGTGGCGTCCTCGGGTGCGGTGCGGGTCGCACCGGTCGGGTCCGCGCCGGTGACGATGTACGAGAGCGCGGAGCCGACGCCGTTCCACTACGCGGAGATCACGGGGTTGGAGCCGGGGCGGCGCTACATCTTCGAGGCGGAGTCGGAGGGAGTGCGCGCCGTTTCCGCGTTGAACCCGGTCACGCTCGCGCCGGACGCGCCCGAGGTCTGCGGGGAGTTCACCACCCTGGTCCCGCCGCCGGGTCGACTGCTGCGCACCTTTGCGCTCGGCAACGACGTGCACTACGGCGAGACGGTGAGCGGTCTCATAGTCGGCGATTTCCCACCGGGATTCCGTTCACTTCCCGACCTGCCGCCCTATCCGGAGGTGATGCTCGCCGCCCTGCTTGACGACCTGCGCGCCCCCGATCGCGGTGCGCAGCGACTGATCCTCGCGGGCGACCTCACCGCCGAAGCCACACCGTCCCAGTCGAGATCGGTACGCGCACAACTGGATTCCTGGGGCGCCCTGGGCCGCGACTATCTGGTGGCGCGCGGCAATCACGACCGCCCGCACACCGGCGCGGACTACGCTTCCTGCGCACCAGCGACCGCCGACCACCGCGACTGCTTCACCGAATTCTTCGTCCCACGCGAAGAACTCGTCCAACACGAGATCGGCGGCTTACGCCTACTCGGCTTGGACACCAGCGAACTCGACGGCACGGGCGGACGAATCGACCGCCCCCAATTCGATCACCTCACCGGAATCCTCACCGCGGACCCGGACCGCCCCACCCTGATATTCGGACACCACCCCGTGACAAGGACATCCGGCGCCACCGCCCTCGCAGGCCCCGGATTCATCCTGAACGCATCCGACAGCACCGAACTCCAAACCCTGTACACCCGCGCCCCCGGAGTATTCCTGCACCACGCGGGCCACACCCACCGCAACCTACGCACCCGCCCCGACACACCCTGCGACGTCGAATTCCTGGAGGTCGCCTCGGTGAAGGAATACCCCGGCGGCTACACCCTCCTCCGAATCCACGAAGGCGGCTACATGGTCTCCTTCTACAAAACCCGCACCCCCGCCGCCCGCCAGTGGAGCGCACTCACCCGCAACGAATACTTCGGCCTCATCCCCGCCTACACCCTGGGCCACCTCACCGACCGCAACCACGTAGTACACCGAGACTTCTCCGGCCTCACCTGAGCACATACACGAGTTTCGCGGCGACCTGGCCCCTTATGGGACGAGTTCGAATGCCGCAGTGTGTCTTGGCCGAATCGCGCCGAAATGACGGCGATCGACAGTAGCTATCCGTGTGATGTCCAATCGCTCCGCAGCCGCGACAACCGAGGCGTCAGCGGTCCCGAGCGGCCAGTCCCGGTAGCGGGCAACCAGTTCGGCTATACGCAGCCAGTCACCGGGATGCACTGGTTCCACCTCGAACAAGCCCTCCGCAAAATCTCCGAGGAAACGCACCTCGGCATCGGCCCCGAGACGGGTTCCGATGAGATACGCGGCTTCGGTGATCACCAACGTCGGCACGACCAACGGACCTCGATGCCGTTGCAGCAGATTCAAACAAGCCGCGTGATGCGCATCGTCAGCGTCGACATAGGCGTACAGTGGGCCCGCGTCGACCAGCAATCGGGTTATCGGCCCGACTCCCCGCGCAGGATCTCCTCGATCCGCTCCGAAATATCCGAGCGACCACTGTGCCCGACACCTGCGGCCCCGAACCTGCGAATCCCCTCGTTCGGCAGATGGGCCGTGAGCGCTTCCCTCGTCCATTCCGACACGGTCATGTCACGCCGAGACGCCTCGTGCCGGATACGACTATCGAGCTCGTCGGGCAATTTGATGGTCGTACGCTTCATGGTATGCCAGCATACCAGGGAGACCTGGTCCGACGTGGCATGGCGTCGGACCAGGTTCCGGGCAGCGCACCCTGCTGCCTTGGAGCGAGCGGCGGGAATCGAACCCGCGTGAACGGCTTTGCAGACCGTTGCCTCAACCACTCAGCCACGCCCGCCTCGTCATCGACAATGCCGGTCGGGCGGCGAGAGGGCCAGGCTTGGGTTCATCGTGATCGAAATTCGATCCGTATCCGATGCCGCGGTGTGGCGGTCGGCGGGCATGGAATGATCGTCTGCATGTCTCGGCCACGTCCGCTTCCGCTCGATCCGATCGAGGAGGCCCACCGTCAGTGGGTCGGGCACGGGTGGGGTGCGGTGGCGGATGGGATGGCGGCGGTCACGTCGCTGGTGCGGGCTCAGCAGATCGTGATGGCGCGGGTGGATGAGGCGCTCAAGCCTACGGGGTTGACGTTCTCGCGGTACGAACTGCTGATGCTGCTCGGTTTCAGCAAGACCGGTGCGCTGCCGATGGCGAAGGCCAGTGCGCGGTTGCAGGTGCATCCGACGAGCGTCACCAACACGGTGGACAGGTTGGAGGCGGCGGAGTTGGTCACGCGGGTGCCGCATCCGAGTGACCGCAGGGCCACGCTGATCGAGATCACCGACGCGGGGCGGGAATTGGTGGCGCGGGCGACGACGGAGCTGAATACGAAGGTGTTCGCCCGTCCCGGTTTGTCGCCGGACCGGTTGCAGTTGTTGCTGCAATTGCTCTCGGAATTCCGCCACGATGCGGGCGACTTCGACACCGGGACCGATCACGCGGTGTGGTCGGCGGGATCTGAGCAAGCTCGGCAACCCGACTGGTCCATTGACCACGCTGCCGAATCAGACGACTCGTAAAGCCCCGGCGATCTTCCAGCGAATTACCGGTCGCATTCCCTTGGCAGCGGCGGGGAAAAGGTAGAACATAGAGGCCATGGTGCTGGTCCTCGGAGTGTCGGCGGGCGCGGGCGGCGCTCGCGCGGTTCTGACGCATTCCGATCAACCGCATCTACCGCCGATCGCCCGCTGCCAGATTCCGCGGCGCGCGGGCGGCGGCGTCGACGAACCCGTTCTCGAGGCTATCCGGTTGATGCACCGTTCCGCGGATCGCCGCGACGAGCTCATCAGCGGCACCGCGGTCACCTGCCGCTGCCCGCTGCACGCCGAAGCCATCCGCACCGCCGCGGGCGCGTATCCGCTGACGATCGTGGACGAGCCACTCGCCCAGTTGCGCTATCTGCGGTTCACCGGTCAGCTGCCCGATTCCGGCACGGTGATCCTCTACGATCTCGGCGCCTCTGGTCTCACCCTCACCCACGCCGACTGCCGCACCGAGGCCGTGTTGTCGAGCAGGCGAAGCACTGTCATCGGCGGTGACGGCTATGACGCGCTGCTGCGTTGGCAACTCGCGCGCGGCGGCGTGCTCACCGACAGACTGACCAGCCGCAGGCATCGCGAATCGCTGAGCAGCGCACGCGTCGTCACCGCGCTGGACGCGAATTCCCGTGCGCGAGCCGTGATCACCCGCAGCGACTTGGCCGAACTGTGCACCGCGGGCATCCAACACTCGGTGTTCTTCGTGCGGCAGCTGATCGAGGAGACCGGGGTGCCACCGGACGGGATCGTGCTGGTCGGGGGATGCACGCGCAGTCCGACGGTGCGCGACGAATTGGGCGAACTCGTAGAGCTACCGGTGATCTACGATTCCGAACCCGAGTATGTCTCGGCGCGCGGCGCGGTGCTGCTCGCGGCCGAACGCCATCACGGTGATGTCAGGATGACGCGTGTGGACGCCCGCGCCCTGCTTCCGGCGCCCATCGTGCCGCCGACCGTCGGGCGCCGCAAGGTGATCGCGGCCGTCGCGGTGACGGTGGCGCTCGGCGCGACCATCGCCGGACTTCTTGCCATGGAACGGAATTCGGCGCGGACCCCGGACAGGGGTACCGCGCCGACCCAGATCGAGATCACCGAACCGCCGCAGCTGTCCCACCATTGAGCGACAGCTCCGAACGCTCAGCGATTGCCGAATTTCGCGGGTCGCTTCTCCACGAACGCGGCCATCCCTTCCTTCTGGTCCTCGATCGCGAACAGCGAGTGGAACACCCGCCGCTCGAAACGCAGGCCTTCGGCGAGCGTGGTCTCGAAGGACCGGTTCACCGACTCCTTGGCGATCATCGTCACCGGCAGCGACATCGACGCGATGGTGGTTGCCACCTCGAGCGCGGTGTCGAGCAGTTCGGCGGCCGGGACGACGCGGGAGATCAGGCCCGCGCGCTCGGCCTCGTCGACGTCCATGTTGCGGCCGGTCAGGACCAGGTCCATGGCCTTGGCCTTGCCGATGGCGCGGGTGAGCCGCTGCGATCCGCCGATGCCGGGGATGACGCCGAGTTTGATCTCGGGCTGACCGAATTTGGCGGTGTCGGCGGCGATCAGGATGTCGCAGATCATCGCGAGTTCACAGCCGCCGCCGAGGGCATATCCGGCGACCGCGGCGATGGTCGGCTTGCGGAAGTTCGCCAGCCGGTCCCAGCGGGCGAAGAAGTCGTCCATGAACACGTCCATATACGACTTGGGCTGCATCTCCTTGATGTCGGCGCCCGCCGCGAAGGCACGCTCGGAGCCGGTGATGACGACCGCGCCGATCTCGTCGTCGGTCTCCAGCTCGTCGAGCGCGGCGATGACATCGTCGAGCACCTGGCCGTTGAGCGCGTTGAGCGCCTTGGGACGGTTGAGCGTGATCCAGCCGACCCGGCCCTTGCGTTCCAGCAGAATCGTCTCGAAGTCGGTCACTGCGCACCTTCTCGATCGGAACGGTTACGTACTTCGGTGACGATAGCGGAGAAGTCCAGACCGGCGTGCTCGGAGTTGAACCGCGTGTAGATCTCGGCGGCGAGGGCGCCGAGCGCGCCGTCCACGCCGTTGTCGCGCAGGGCGTTCGCGGCCAGACCGAGGTCCTTGGTCATGAGCGCGGTCGCGAATCCGGGCTTGTAGTCGTTGTTGGCCGGGCTCGCGGGCACCGGACCCGGCACCGGACAGTAGCTGGTCAGCGCCCAGCTCTGCCCGGAGGCGGTGGAGACCACGTCGAAGAAGGACTGGTGGCTCAGGCCGAGCTTCTCCCCCAGCACCAGCGCCTCCGACAGACCGATCATGGAGATGCCGAGCAACATGTTGTTGCAGATCTTGGCGGCTTGGCCGACGCCGGAACCGCCGCAGTGCACCACCTTGGCGCCCATGACCTCGAGCAGGGGCAGGCCATCGGCGAAGTCGGCCGCCGCGCCGCCGACCATGAAGGTCAGGGTGCCCGCCGCGGCGCCCGCGACACCGCCGGACACCGGCGCGTCAAGGGCCCGATGTCCCGCCGCGACGGCGAGTTCGGCGGCGGCTTTGGCGTCGGCGACGTCGATGGTGGAGCAGTCGATGAACAGCGTGCCCGGTTTCGCGGCGGGCAGCAGGTCGGCGTAGACGTCGAGGACGAGTTTGCCGTTGGGCAGCATGGTGATCACCACGTCGCGGTCGGCGGCGGCCTCCGTGCCGGTGGCGACGACGGTCGCGCCGTCGGAGCGCGCCTTGTCCTGTGCGGCGGGCACCGGGTCGAAGGCGAGCACGTCGTGGCCCGCCGTGACGAGGTTGGCCACCATCGGGCCACCCATGTTCCCGAGGCCGAGGAATCCGATCTTCTTGGTCACCGTTGTCCTTCCGGAGTGCTCAAACCCAGTTCCTTGTCGCCCAATTCGGCGAAGTAGGAGTCGACCAGCGCGGCGTCGACCTCGGCCAAGGTAGCCGGACTCCAGCGCGGATTCCGGTCCTTGTCGATGACTTGCGCACGGATGCCCTCGACCAGATCGTGCGAGGCCAGCGTGGCCACCGACACCCGGTACTCCTCGTCGAGGACCGCCTCCAGCGTCGGCAGGTCCCGCGCGGCGCGCAGCGAACGCAACGCGACCTTCACCGCCACCGGCGATTTCGCCAGAATGTCCTCGGCCGCCTTGGCCGCCTCGGGAGCGCCGTCGGCCCGCAGTCGGTCGACGATCTCCTCAACGGTGTCCGCGCCGTAGCAGGCGTCGATCCAGCTCTGCTGGGCCAGTAGCGCGGATTCCGGTGCGTCACCGGCGAATTTGGCGATGGCGATGTCGACGGCCTCGGTGCGCAAGGTCTCCAGCAGGCCCGGGATGGTGTCGGAAGGGATGTAGTAGTCGGCGAATCCGGCCGCGATGGCGTCGCCCGCGCTCATCCTCGCCGTGGTCAGCGCGACATGGGTGCCGAGTTCCCCCGGCGCGTGCGCGAGCAGGCGGGTGCCACCGACATCGGGCACGAAACCGATACCGACCTCGGGCATTCCGATCTTGGAGCGCTCGGTGACGATGCGGTGGCTGCCGTGCCCGGACAGACCGACGCCGCCGCCCATCACGATGCCGTCCATCACCACCACATACGGTTTCGGATAGGAGCCGATGAGCGCGTTGAGCACGTACTCGTCGCGCCAGAACCGGCCGGTCGGCGAATCGGCGAGCGCGCTGTGGTCTTTCGACGGCGTCGCGCCACCGGCCCGCGACGAGGTCGCGTCGGTGTGGATGGCGACGATATCGCCGCCCGCGCACAACCCGCGGTCGCCCGCGCCGGTCACGACGACCGTGCGGATGCCGTCGTCGTCGGCCCAGGCCCGCAGCGCGTCGGTGATCGCCAGCGCCATAGCGTGATTCAGGGCGTTGATAGCCTTCGGCCGGTTCAGCGTGATCAGGCCGAGCCCGTCACGCGTGTCGATCAGAACTTCGGGCTCACTCATGCCGCTCCTACCACCGCGCGGGCGACGACCACCCGCATGATCTCGTTCGTACCCTCGAGGATCTGGTGCACCCGCAGATCCCGGACGATCTTCTCCAGACCGTACTCGGCGAGATAGCCGTAGCCGCCGTGCAATTGCAGCGCCTTGTTCGCCACCTCGAATCCGACGTCGGTCGCGAACCGTTTCGCCATGGCGCACAGTTCGACCTTGTCGGAGGCGTCGGCGTCGAGTGCGCCCGCCGCACGCCACAGCAGGGTGCGCGCTGCCTCCAATTCTGTTCGCATATCGGCCAATTCGAATTGCAACGCCTGATTGCGGACCAGCGGCTTGCCGAAAGCGTGCCGCTCCGACAGATACGGCACGGTCTTGTCGAGCGCCGCCTGCGCGCCGCCGACCGAACAGGCCGCGATATTGATCCGACCGCCGTTGAGACCGTTCATGGCGATGCGGAACCCGTCGCCCTCGGCGCCCAGCCGGTTCGCGACGGGAACCCTCGCGTCGGTGAGGATCACCTGACGGGTCGGCTGCGCGTTCCAGCCCATCTTCTTCTCGTTCGGCCCGACCGTGAGTCCCGGCGTGTCCGCGGGGACGACGAGCGCCGAGATGCCGCGCGCGCCGGTGTCGCCGGTGCGCACCATCATCACGTACACATCGTTGGAGCCCGCACCGGAGATGAACTGCTTGGCGCCGTTGAGGATGTAGTCGTCGCCGTCGCGAACGGCCTTGGTGCTCAACGCCGCCGCGTCGGATCCGACACCGGGTTCGGTGAGCGCATAGCTGGCCAGTTGTTCCATGGCGGTGAGTCCCGGCAGCCAGCGGGCGCGCTGTTCGGCGTCGCCGAAGCTGTCGATCATCCAGGTCGCCATGTTGTGGATGGAGATGTAGGCGGCGATGGCGGGACAGCCGGTGGCGAGCTGTTCGAAGATGCGCACCGCGTCCAGCCTGCGCAGGCCGGACCCGCCGAAGTCCTCGTCCACGTAGATGCCGCCGAGGCCGAGCGGGCCCGCCTTGCGCAGCACGTCCACCGGGAAGTGTTTGCGCTCATCCCATTCCAGCGCGCTCGGCGCCAGGAATTCGTCGGCGAATCCGCGCGCGGTGTCGCGGATCGCCTTGTCGTCCTCGTTCAGGTCGAACATCGTCATTCCATGGTGGGGATGACGAACGCGTTGCTTTCCTTGGCGCCCGCGGGCCAACGCTGGGTAACGGTCTTGGTCTTGGTGTAGAAGCGGATGGAGTCAGGGCCGTGCTGGTTCAGGTCGCCGAAGCCGGAGCGCTTCCAGCCGCCGAAGGTGTAGTAGGCGATCGGGACCGGGATCGGGACGTTGATGCCGACCATGCCGACCTGCACGCGGGCGGCGAAGTCGCGGGCGGTGTCGCCGTCGCGGGTGAAGATGGCCACGCCGTTGCCGTATTCGTGCTCGTTGGCCAGGCGCAGGCCCTCTTCGTAGTCCTTGGCGCGGACCACCGACAGCACCGGGCCGAAGATCTCGTCGGTGTAGACGCGCATCTCGGAGGTGACCCGGTCGAACAGCGTGGCGCCGACGAAGTAGCCGTCCTCGCCACCCTCGACGGTGAGGCCGCGGCCGTCGACCACGAGTTCGGCGCCCTCGTCGATGCCGATCTGCACGTACTTGTTGACCCGGTCGAGGCCGTCGCGGCCGACCAGCGGGCCGTAGTCGGCGCCGGGGTCGTCGGAGCGCCCGACATTGAGCTTGTGCACGCGCTCGGTGAGCTTGGCGACCAAGCGGTCCGCGGTCTCCTCACCGACCGGCACCGCGACCGAGATCGCCATGCAGCGTTCGCCCGCGGAGCCGTAGCCCGCGCCGATCAGCTGGTCGGCGACATCGTCGAGGTCGGCGTCGGGCATGACGATGGCGTGGTTCTTCGCGCCGCCGAAGCACTGGGCGCGCTTGCCGTTGGCGGTGGCGGTCTCGTAGATGTACTGCGCGATCGGGGTGGAGCCGACGAAGCCGACGGCCTTGACGCGCGGATCGTGCAGCAGGGTGTCGACGGCTTCCTTGTCACCGTTCACGACGTTGAACACGCCGGGAGGCAGGCCCGCCTCGAGGAACAGTTCGGCCAGGCGAAGCGGCACCGAGGGGTCGCGCTCGGAGGGCTTGAGGACGAAGGCGTTGCCGCAGGCCAGCGCCGGTCCGGCCTTCCACAGCGGGATCATGGCCGGGAAGTTGAACGGCGTGATGCCCGCGACGACGCCGAGGGGCTGGCGCAGCGAGTAGACGTCGATGCCGGTGCCCGCGCCCTCGGTGTATTCGCCCTTGAGCAGGTGCGGGATGCCGGTGGCGAATTCGATGACCTCGAGTCCGCGCTGGATGTCGCCCTTGGCGTCGGGGATGGTCTTGCCGTGTTCGGAGGACAGCAGGGCCGCCAGGGAGTCCATCTCGTCCTGCACCAGGGTGAGGAACTTCATCAGGACCCGGGCCCGGCGCTGCGGGTTGGTGGCGGCCCACCCGGCCTGGGCGGCCTCGGCGTTCGCGATGACGGCCTCGACCTCGGATTTGCTCGCCAGCGGCACCTTGGCCTGCACCTGACCGATATTCGGGTCGTAGACGTCGCCGAACTTGCCGGACGTGCCGGGGACGTGCTGTCCACCGATGAAATGCGTGAGTTCGCGAACCATGCCAGTCCTGTTCTCGTCGAGATGATGCCCGGTCGAGGCGATCACCGGTCATCCTATAGTTGGATGTCCAAGTAAAACAGCGTGGGATCCATATGTGAGTTATCACACCGGAGCGCTCACGGAAACGTCATTCTCACTGGTTGGACCCCCTCCCGGTCGCCACCGCGCGTTTCACAGGCGTTGTGACCGCGATCACCGTAGACTTCGTTTGACGTCCTAGTATCGGGCGCCATAGGAACCGCCGGAGGTAACCCGTGGCCGACGCACTGCACTCGCCAACCCATCCCGTTCGATTCGTGACCTCGGCCGCCCTCTTCGACGGACACGACGCCGCGATCAACATCATGCGCCGCATTCTGCAAGCCCAGGGCGCCGAAGTCATCCACCTCGGCCACAACCGCTCGGTCGATGAAGTGGTCGACGCGGTGCTCACCGAAGACGTCCAGGGCGTCGCGGTCAGCTCCTACCAGGGCGGCCACGTCGAATACTTCGAATATCTCGCGGACTCGCTGAAAAAGGCAGGGGCGGGCGATGTTCGGATCTTCGGCGGTGGGGGCGGCGTGATCGTCGCCGAGGAGATCGCGCGGCTCGCCGAATCCGGGGTCACCATCTTCTCCCCCGAAGACGGCCAGCGGCTCGGGCTGCCTGGCATGATCAACCGGCTCATCCGCGACTGCGACACCGACCCGGCCGCCGCGCCGCCGGTCCTCGACGCCGTTCTCGCCGGTGAACGCCCCGCGCTGGCTCGCGCGATCACCTGTCTGCAAGCGGGCACACTGCCCGCCGCCGACCGGGCCGCGCTCACCGACGCGGCCGCCGCGCGCGCGGTGCCGGTGCTCGGCATCACCGGCACCGGCGGGTCCGGAAAGTCCTCGCTCACCGACGAATTGGTGCGCAGACTGCGTACCGACCAGCAGGACAAGCTGCGGGTGGCGATCCTCGCCGTCGACCCGACCCGGCGACGCGGCGGCGGTGCGCTGCTCGGCGACCGCATCAGGATGAACGCGCTCGACGGCGACCACATCTACTTCCGCTCCCTCGCCACGCGCGGCGGGCACGAACTGCCCAACGACATCGACGGCATCCTGATCGCCTGCAAGGCAGCGGGTTACGACCTGGTGATCCTGGAAACCCCCGGCATCGGCCAGGGCGACGCCGCGATCGTGGATCACGTCGACCTGTCGCTGTATGTGATGACACCGGAATTCGGCGCGGCCTCCCAGCTGGAGAAGATCGACATGCTCGACTTCGCGGACGCGGTGGCGATCAACAAGTTCGAACGCCGCGGCGGCGCCGACGCGCTGCGCGACGTCTCGCGCCAACTGATCCGCAATCGTGAGGCGTTCGGTTCGGCGCCGGAGGACATGCCCGTTTTCGGCACCAGCGCGGCCACTTTCAACGACGACGGCGTCACCGCGCTCTACCAGCATCTGACCGGCCGCCTCGCCGAGATCGGGCTACCGCTCGAGCCGGGGACCCTGCCGCGCGTGCAGACCAGGGCGTCCACCCGGTTCGCCCAGATCATCCCGCCCGCGCGGGTGCGCTACCTCGCCGAAATCGCCGAGACCGTGCGCGGATACCACGCCGACACCGCAGGACAGGCCGCCGCCGCGCAGCGGGTGCGGCGGCTGGAACTCGTGGCCGCCGAACTGCCCGATGTCGCGGCGGTGGCCGACGCGCTGGATCGCGCGCGCGGCGAACTCACCGCCGACAATGCCGCGCTGCTCGCCGAATGGCCCGCGCTGGCCGCCTCGTACGCGGGCGCGGAACAGGTGGTAACCGTGCGCGGCAAGGAGATACGCACGACGCTGCGTCGGGAGACGCTGTCCGGGCTCTCGATTCCGCGCGTCGCGCTGCCGCGGTACACCGATCACGGCGAACTGCTACGTTTCCTGCGGGCCGAAAACCTGCCCGGCCGATTTCCCTTCACCGCAGGGGTATTCGCGTTCAAGCGGGACAACGAAGATCCGGCGCGGATGTTCGCCGGCGAAGGCGACCCGTTCCGCACCAACCGGCGATTCAAAGTGCTCAGCGAACACGCGGAGGCCAAGCGGCTCTCCACCGCCTTCGACTCCGTCACCCTCTACGGCCACGACCCCGCCGAACGCCCGGACATCTACGGCAAAGTCGGCACCTCGGGTGTTTCGATCGCCTCGGTCGACGATATGCGGGCGCTCTACGACGGATTCGAGCTCACCGCGCCGACGACCTCGGTGTCGATGACCATCAACGGGCCTGCGCCGACCATTCTCGCCTACTTCCTGAATACCGCCATCGACCAGGCCGCGCACCGGTTCACCGAAACCGAAGGACGCGAGCCGACCACCGCCGAGGCCGAACAAATCACGGCCGCCACGCTGGCCACCGTGCGCGGGACCGTGCAAGCCGACATCCTCAAAGAGGACCAGGGCCAGAACACCTGCATCTTCTCCACCGAATTCAGCCTGCGCATGATGGCCGACATCCAGGAATGGTTCGTGCGCAACGGCGTCCGCAATTTCTACTCCGTGTCCATCTCCGGCTATCACATCGCCGAAGCGGGCGCGAATCCGATCAGTCAGCTCGCCTTCACCCTCGCCAACGGATTCACCTACGTGGAGGCATATCTCGCGCGCGGGATGGATATCGACGATTTCGCGCCCAACCTGTCGTTCTTCTTCTCCAACGGCATGGACCCCGAATACTCGGTGATCGGCCGGGTGGCGCGGCGCATCTGGGCGGTGGCGATGCGAGACCGCTACGGGGCCAACGAGCGATCGCAGAAGCTGAAGTACCACATCCAGACCTCGGGGCGTTCGCTGCACGCCCAGGAAATGAACTTCAACGACATCCGCACCACCCTGCAAGCGCTCATCGCCATCTACGACAACTGCAACAGCCTGCACACCAACGCCTACGACGAGGCGGTCACCACCCCCACCGAGGATTCGGTGCGGCGCGCGCTGGCGATCCAGCTCATCATCAATCGCGAATGGGGTGTCGCGATGAACGAGAACCCGATCCAGGGCAGCTATCTTGTGGACGAACTCACCGACCTGGTGGAAGCTGCGGTCCTGCTCGAATTCGAGCGGATCAGCGAACGCGGCGGCGTACTCGGGGCCATGGAAACCGGGTATCAGCGCGGACGCATCCAGGACGAATCGATGCGCTACGAACACCGCAAACACGACGGGACGCTGCCCATCATCGGCGTCAACACTTTCCGCAATCCGCACGGCGAACCCGAACACACCCTGGAATTGGCGCGCGGCACCGAATCCGAGAAGCAGTCCCAGCTCACCCGCGTCCGCGAATTCCAGAACCGCCATCGCGATGCCGCGCACGCGGCGCTGACCAGGCTGGAGACCGTGGCTCGCACCGATGACAACATCTTCGAGGTGTTGATGGACGCGGCGCGGGTGTGCACGTTGCAGCAGATCACCGATACGTTCTTCCGTGTGGGTGGACAGTATCGCCGCAATATCTGAGGAATCGGCGCTGGGCGACGCGCATCGGGTGTGGGCGAGCCGCTCCCATCGAAGGTCGGGCGACCGCTATCGGCATCAGCCGAACGCGCGGTCCAGGTGGGCGAGGAGGGTCGCGCGGGCCGTGCGCAGGGATGGGCCGTACCAGGTGAGGTCGCGGCCCGCGACCAAGGCGACCGGGATGCCGGGAAATGCTTCGGGGCCGTCGGTTTCGGTGAAGACATAGGGTTCGTCGGGGAGAACGGCCACGGTGATGTCGCGGGCGAGGTCCTCGAGGGCGACCTTCGGATAGCGGTCGGATGCGCGGGCGTGCGGTAGGCGCAGGCCGAGGCGGGCGGCGAGGTCGCCGGTGAAGGTGTCGCGGCCGACCACCATCCACGGGTCGCGCCAGATCGGGATCACGGCCGCGCGGGGTGAGTGCGGCGGGGGCGGCGACCAGACAGCCTCGGCTTCGGCGATCCAGGCGGGCGCCGGTCGCCCGAGCGCGTGGGTGAACATGCGGGTCAGCGAGGTGAAGGCGGCGTCGACGGTCCGAATATCGGTGACCCACACGGCGATACCGGCCGCACGCAACCGTTCGACGTCGATGCGCCGGTTCTCCTCCTGATTGCACAACACCACGTCGGGCGCGAGCTCCACGATCCGCCGGACATTCGGGTTCTTGGTGCCGCGCACCCGTTCGACCGCCAGTTCGGTTGGGTGCGTGCACCATTCGGTCGCGGCGATCAGCACCTCGGGACAGGTTTCGGCCACCGATTCGGTGAGTGAAGGCACCAGGGACACCACCCGGCGAACCACGCCGGGCAGTGTCGTCGCGACGCCGAGGTCATCCACTTCGACACGCCGGTCCCTGTCCATCCCTCCATGCTCCGCACCGAACAGCGCACTACGCAACCCCCCTGCGCCGACCTGCAATCCTCGTACCGAATGGTCCGAAATGAGGGACAAGGACGGTGCAGTGGCAGCAGCCGGGCAGTACCGCGATCCTCCGGCTACCCTCACACTGAGATCAGCACCCGGCGCCGGGAGTCCCGATGAGTACGGACAGGTCCCGTCCCGAGCTGGTCCGCCTCACCGCATACCTCGATGCCGGGTGCTCACCAATCCCCGCGCCCCTGCGGACTCCTTGCCCCGCCCGAGCCTCACCGCGCACTCACCGCACCACTCGTGCACCCCGTGTCCGCGCTCGCCGGACATCTCGGCATTCTCTTCCACTACCTGTGGATACCTGTCGTCACACGCTCTCCGCCGCAACTGCGCCATCGCGCGCACCGCCACCGAGCGCATCCGTCGCATTCCCGCCTGCGCCGCGCGTACTGCGCACAACACCGACCGTCGCGCATACCGCCGCAGTACGAATGGTCCCATCCGTTTCCGTGGCAGCATGCCTTCGGTCGATATGCCTGCCGATCGAGCAAGCACGCCGCCGACGCACACCGATGGTCCGGGGCAGCGACGGTGCAGCGACGGGGCATTTCCGGGGCGGACCGTGGCGCGGAACATCGATGGTGGCACCCGGCCGCGAGGAAGCTACCGACCAGCCGCGCACCGGGCGGTCCACCGCCCGATACGTCCGGGAGGCGGGTCGATAGCGCTGCCGGGTGCCCAAGAGCATCTGTCCGCACGGAAGGCACATCCCGATTCAGCGGTTCAAGGATTCGTACAGCGCGCGCAGTTCTCGCAGACCGGCCGCGGCGATCGTTTCGTCCTCGGCCACCGAGCGCAGCGCGCGGCGCAGGAGGACCGGGTCGAGATCGTCCATGGCGCAACGAAATTCGACCTCGGGCAGAGCGGGGAGGGTGAGGTCGTCGCCGTACGGGTCATCCGAGGCCAGTGGATTCGGGTCGCGTTCGATACCGCCGATGAGGGTGTCCAGGTCGAGGCCGCGCAGGGTGAGGATTTCGCGCGGCTGTTCGTCGAGCCGTTCGGCCAGCAGGTAGCACACCGCGGCGACATGTTTGCACGGCCAGCCGGGATCGGGGCAGGTGCAGGAGAAATCCAGGTCGGCGGCGGTGGTGGGCAGCAGGTGCGGGCCGAGTCCGGCAGGCAGCGCGCCCGAGGCGATGTCGGCGAGCATGCCCGGCGCGGTGCGGATCGTCTCGAGCAGTAACTCCACCTCCTCCTCGCGCAACGCGCGCACCGCGAAGATCGCGGTGAACGGCCGAGGTTGACTGCCCTGCACCTCCGCGACCACCGCGCCGGTTTCGATGCGGTAGCTCACCACCTGCCCGGATCGCGCGTAGTTGCGGCCGCGCGCCAGCCTGCCCGGTTCGGCCATGGCCTCGACCGCCTCCACCAGCGCGCGCCCCCACCAGGTGCCGCCGAATCCGCCGCGCCTGCTGCGGGCCGCGACTCCGCCGCGCACCGGGCGGGGCCTGCCGTAGCGGCGGCCGTTGTCGAAACTCATTCGCCGACCGCCTCCGCGCCGAGGGCGAACAGTTCCCGCAGTTCGTCGGTGCCAAGTTCGGTGATCCAGTTCTCCCCCACACCCACCGCCAGATCGGCGAGTTGCCTTTTGCCGGTGATCATCTCGTCGATCTTCTCCTCGATGGTGTCGACGCACACCAGCTTGCGGACCTGCACGTCGCGGCGCTGTCCGATGCGGAACGCCCGATCGGTGGCCTGGTTCTCCACCGCCGGATTCCACCACCGATCCAGGTGCACGACGTGATTGGCCGCGGTGAGATTCAATCCGGTGCCGCCCGCCTTGAGCGAGAGCAACATGACCGAGGCGCCGTCGCCGGACTGGAAATCCTCGACCATCGCGTCGCGCTTCTTCTTGGGCACGCCGCCGTGCAGGAACGGGATATCGCAGCCGAACCGCTCGATCAGATAGGGCGTGAGAATGTCGCCGAATTCCCGGAACTGGGTGAACAGCAGCGCCCGGTCACCTTCCGCGATCAGCGTCTCCAGCATGTCCTCGACCAGGGCCAGTTTGCCGGAGCGGTGCCTTCCGCGCGCGAGTACCGCCGAATCGTCGGCCAGGAAATGCGCCGGGTGATTACAGACCTGTTTGAGTCTGGTCAGCGCGCCGAGCACCGCGCCGCGGCGGGCCATGCCCTTGGCGTCCTTCAGTTTGCGCACCATGTCGTCGACCACCGCTTGATAGAGCGCGGCCTGTTCGGCGGTGAGGTTGGCGCGCACGGTGATCTCGAATTTCTCCGGCAGATCCGAGATCACCGCCGGATCGGTTTTGACGCGCCGCAGCACGAACGGTTCGGTGACGAAACGCAGTCGGGTGAGCGCGTTCTGATCCTGTTCGCGTTCGATCGGCACGGCGAAACGCGCCCGAAAAGTCTGCGCGCTGCCGAGCAGGGACGGCATCACGAAATCCATCAGCGCGCGCAATTCCTCCAACCGGTTCTCCACCGGTGTCCCGGTGAGCGCGAGCCGATGCCGGGCGGGCACCGCGCGCGCCGACCGCGCCTGCCTTGTGCTCGCGTTCTTCACGTGCTGCGCCTCGTCCAGCACCACGCGATCCCAGTCCTGGCGCCGCAGATCCTCGACATCCCTTGCCAGCAGCGCGTAGGTGGTGACGACCAGATCCGACGCGGCGACCGCGGCGTCGAATTCCGCGCCGGCGCCGCGCCCCGGCCCGTGATGCACCAGCACCCGCAGGTCCGGCGCGAACCGACCGGCCTCCCGCTGCCAGTTGCCGACCACCGACATCGGGCACACCAGCAGCGTCGGCCTCGGCGCCGCCCCGCCCTGATCCGCCCGCGCGGCCTCGCGTTCGTGCACGAGCAGCGCCAACACCTGCACCGTCTTGCCGAGACCCATGTCATCGGCCAGGATCGCGCCGCAGCCCATCCGGCTCATGGTGGCCAGCCAGGTGAGTCCGCGCAGCTGATAGGGACGCAACTGCGCCTTCAAACCGGCGGGCGCCGCGACGGGTTCGACTGCGTGCTCGCGGTCGAACAGTTCCGCGACCCAGCCGGTGGTGGTGACCGCGGCGATCGGCACCCGGTCGACGCGCTCGCGGACGAGTTCGCCGAGCAGATCGGCCAGTGTGATCGGCGAGGTGTCGGTATGCGCTGCGACATACCGGGCGGCCGCGGCCAGCGCCTTGTGATCGGCCTGCACCCACTCGCCGCGCAACTGCACCAGATCCGACTTGGCGGTGATCAGCCGACTCATCTCGGCCGCGGTGAGCACGTGCTCGCCCACCGCGAGTTCCCACCGGTAAGAGACCAGTCCGCGCAGGCCGACCGTGCTTTCGGCGGCGGCGACGGCGGCGCCTTCCACACGCAGCCGCACGGTCGGCGCGGTGATGCTCCACGCGCGCGGCAACAACAGCCGGACACCGGCCTCCCGCAGCGCGTGCGCACCGTGTTCGACCAGATCGGCCACGACCGGCGTCGGCAGCAGCAGATCCATGCTCTGCGGGTCGCCCGGCAGGTCGCGCAAGCGCGGGTACGCCTGCCGAGCCTTGCCGAGTTTCTCCGCCGCGATCCGCACCATCGCCGGATCACCGTGTAGCGGAACCGGACTCGGCGCTTCGTCGGAGTCGCGCAGGCAGACCTCGAGCCGCCACAGCGCCGTCGTCTCGTCGACGGCGGCGTATTCGCCGTCGGGTTCGAGCAGGCGCAGCACCAGTTCGGGTTCGTCGACGGTGAGGCTCGCGCGCCAGCGTTCCAGGGTATCGGCGAGTTGGTGGCTGCCCGTCTCCAGCGGTGTATCGGCTGTCAACGCCTGTGTGAGCGGATGCGAGGCGGGCGGTGTGCCGATCAGTTCGCGGGCGATCGGATCGGTGAGTTCCGTGACCAGATCCTCCAGCAGCGCGGACGGTTTGCCCGCGACCCGCAACGCGGGCGGCACGGCGAGAGCCGCCTCGGCCAGCCACGCGCGTTGGCGCTGCCCGCCGAGCAACCGCCAGCGCACCCACCAGCGCCCGTCCTCGCGGCGCAGTTCGGGTACGACACGCCCGGACCCGACCCAACGTTCCAGCCCGCGCGCCAGATGCGCGAGGAAGCGCAGATCACCGGAGACGACGCCATCGGGCAGCCGCTGCCGCAACACGACAGCGGCGTCGGCGGGGGCAAGCGCGTGCGCGCGCACCCGCTCGACACCCATCGCGCCGAGCACGTCGGCGCGATGCCGGAACTTCGACGATCGCAGTGTCGCGCCGAGCGGATCGGGCAGGGCGGCGGCGCGATCCTCGGTCCACCGATCGTCGGTCCACAGCAGCAGACCGGAACCCGGCGACCACAGACCGTGCAGCATGTCCCCATCCAATCAGGTGACTCCGACAACCCGACCGCTCCCGGACACCGGGTCCGGGAAGCCCCGCGATATCAGACCCTTCGGTTTTCGTGACCTATGTTTCCTGGATTTCTCCCCGCCACTGGATAGACTTGGATATCCGCTGGTCATCGCCTCGGAGCTGGTTCGAAAGCACCACAGTGTCACAAGCGCCACAGTGATCGTCCGGAACCGCCACGCGTCCGTTCCGGAACACCGCGGCATCTGTTCGAAGCACAGCGAGCGTCTGTTCGACAGCACCGCAGACTCGGTTTGACCGAACCACAGCCGGGACGTGTGCACGGCCCGGCATCCAAGGAAAGTGCAGGGTAGCAGCATGACGATTCTGCTCCAGGTACTAGAGCAGTGCTTCACCCCCACCACACCGTGGGAACGGCGAACGTTCACCTTCATCGACACCGGGCACATTGTCGGGATGCGGCTCGACGGCCAGTGCGGCGTCTGGCTCGACCTGTCCCGTCCGGGCGAATCACAGCGGCTTGCCCGCACCCGCGACCCGGGTGACGCGGTCAATTTCCTGCTCACCACCTTCGCCAGGATCGCCGAATGCGAGGAGCGCGGCGGATCCTGGTTGATCGGCCACGACGGCATCCACATCGGGTCGATCAACGCCACCCGCTACCCGCCGCACAGCACCGCCGTCACCGGGGACGATCTGCTGGCCCGCGCCTGGCTCTGAACCCGCCGCGTGGCTGTCGGTGCCCGCGAGTAGAAGTGTTCGGGTGCGCACACCGAATCGAGCACGTTCGGCCGGGTTGCTGTGCGCCGTCGCGGTCGCGGCGGCGGGCTGCGCGGGCGCCGACACACCCGCACCCGGCAGTCCGTCCCGCGACCGGGTCGAACAACTGCTGGACTCGGTGCGAGTCGTGCCCGCCCGCGCCCATCCCGGCGGGTACGACCGGGACTGCTCGGCCGGGCGCGGCTGCGTGTTCGGGCCGTCGTGGACCGACGACAGCGACGCGCCGAGCGGGCACGACGGCTGCGACACCCGCAACAACGTGCTGGCCGCGCAGCTCACCGAGGTGAGTTTCCGGCCGGGCACCCGCGACTGCGTTGTGGTCTCGGGTGTCCTGCACGACCCGTACACCGGACGCCCCGCCACCTTCGCCAAGGCCGACGCGGGCGATATCCAGATCGACCACGTCTATCCGTTGGCGGCGGCCTGGGATCTCGGCGCGTCGCGGTGGACCGTGCGGCGCCGGGTGGAATTCGCCAACGATGTCGAGACGAATCTGCTCGCCACCGACGCCGCGACCAATCGCGCCAAAGGTGATTCGACACCGGCCGGTTGGCTGCCGCCCGAACGCGCCAACCACTGCTTCTACGCGGCGAAATACCTCACCGTCGCGGTGCGCTACGACCTACCCGTGACAGTCGCCGACAAGACCGCGCTCGACGCCATCGCGCGCAGCTGCCCGTGATGACGTCAGCCGCCGGGGCCGCGTGCCCGCCCTCGGCCGCCTGGTCACGACGGGCGGCGCCTGCCTCAGCCGCCGGACGCGACAGGCCGCATGGTGCTCAGCTGCCGGTGGCGACGGGTCGTTTCGGATCGTTCGACCACTGCGACCACGATCCGGGGTACAGCGCCGCCTCGACACCGGCCACCGCGAGTGCCGCGACTTGGTGGGCGGCCGTCACTCCCGAACCGCAGTACACCGCGACCGGTCCCGAACCGAAGGCGGCGAAGCGCTCGCGCAGTTCGTCGACCGAACGGAAACGTCCGTCGGCGTCGAGATTCTCGGCGGTGGGCGCGCTCAGCGCGCCGGGAATGTGGCCCGCTTGCGGGTCGATCGGCTCGACCTCGCCGCGGTAGCGTTCGCCCGCGCGCGCGTCGAGCAGCACACCCTGCCAGCCCGCTACCTCGTCCGCGTCGACCACGGGCAGTTGGCCCGGGCGCAGTTCGATATCGCCCGGTTCGGGATCGGGTTCGGCGCCGGTCGCCAGGTCGCCGCCCGCCGCGCGCCAGGCGGGGAGTCCGCCGTCGAGTATGCGGACATCCGCGACGCCCGCCCAGCGCAGCAGCCACCAGGCGCGGGCCGCGGCCAGACCGCCGGTGGCGTCGTAGACGACCACGGTGTCGCCGGTGCTGATGCCCCAGTTGCGGGCATTGCGCTGCAGATGCGCGGGCAACGGCAGGGGGTGTCTGCCCGCGGCCTGGGACGGCAGGGCGGCCAGCTCGGTTTCCAGGTCGACGAAGATCGCGCCGGGTATGTGACCGTCGAGATAGTGCTGCGGGCCGTCCGGGTCACCCAGCGCCCAGCGGACGTCGAGTAGCCGGATCGGGCCGTGCGCCGTGACGTCTCGCAACTCCCGCGCCGAAATCAGTACCGCGCTCACGCCGAACTCCTCATCCAGATTCGCACTTTCGAGCACCGACCGTTCCCACCTTATGCGCCCACGCTTGCCGACCCGACGATCCGCGCGGCCCCGATGGACAGTTGGCGACGGTACCCCGATGGCCGCGCTCGGCGTCCGACCAACGCGAATTCAGGCCAGTTTCCGCCGACTGGCCGGTGACACGCCGACTGACCAGCGGCAAGATGCACACAATGTCCGAGGTTCCCGCAGCGTCCGAGGCGTCACCGGACGCGAAGGAACACCGCGCCACCGCGCCCGACAACACCGCGCCCGACAACACCGCGCCCGACAACACCGCGCCCGACAACACCGCGCCCGACAACGGAATCGTGCAGCCGATCGGGGCGGGCGTGGTGACGGCGCTGGTCGGTTTCACCAGTTCGTTCGCGGTGGTGCTGACCGGGTTGACGGCGGTGGGCGCGACACCGGCACAGGCCGCCTCGGGACTGCTCGCGGTGTGCGTCACTCAGGCGGTCGGGATGATCGCGCTCAGCTATCGGTACCGGATGCCGATCTCGCTTGCCTGGTCGACGCCGGGCGCGGCTCTGCTCGCGGGTACCGGGGTGGTGACGGGCGGCTGGCCCGCGGCGGTCGGCGCGTTCGCGCTCACCGGCGTACTCGTGGTGGTCACCGGCTTGTGGCGGCGGCTGGGGAACCTGGTCGCGGCGATTCCGGTGGAGATAGCCCAGGCCATGCTCGCGGGCGTGCTGGTTCCGCTGTGCCTGGCGCCGGTCCGCGCGGTGCAGACCAGTCCCGCCGTTGTCGTGCCGGTGATCGCGGTCTGGCTGGTGTTGCAGCGCTTCGCGCAGCGGTGGGCGGTGCTCGCGGCTTTCGTCACCGCCGCCGTCGGGGCAGGCATCGATATCGCGGCGCACCATCGGCGACTCGACCTGTCCGCGATGGTCCCGACCGTGGAACTCACCGCGCCGCACTGGAATTGGCAGGCCGTCATCGGTGTCGCGATTCCGCTCTACATCGTCACCATGGCCTCGCAGAACATTCCGGGCACGGCTGTCATGAGCTCGTTCGGCTACCGCGTGCCGTGGCGCGCGGCCATGACCGTGACCGGAATCGGCACCGTGGTCGGCGCGCCCGCGGGCGGTCACGCCATCAATCTGGCGGCCATCAGCGCGGCACTGGCAGCGGGCCCGTCGGCGCATCCCGATCCGCGCAGGCGCTGGATAGCGGCGTGCACCGCGGGCGCCTGCTATCTGCTGTTGGCGCTCGGCTCGGCCGCGCTGGTCACGCTGGTGGCGGCCGCGCCGCGCGGGACGCTGGAAACCGTCGCCGGACTGGCGTTGCTCGCGACCCTCGCATCGGCACTGGCCGCCGCACTGGCCTCCGAACACCAGCGCGTGGCGGGCGCGGTCACGTTCCTGATCGCCGCGTCCGGCGTCGGATTCCTCGGTGTCGGCGCGGCATTCTGGGCGCTGCTCGCAGGGCTGGTAGTGCGGCGAATGCTGCGATCGCCTGCCACGCGGAGCTGACACGATCACCCCTGTCCACGACTGACACGAACACCCGCCATCTGCGGCCGACACGATCGCCCCACCTCTCGACCGACACGATCCGCCGCCACGCACAGCCGAACGCGATCACCTGCCCTAGCGACCGACACGGCCCGCCGCCACGCACAACTGAACACGATCACCTGCCCCAGCGACCGACACGGACACCCGGCTACCTGCCGCGGGCGCGAGCGCACCCCCTACCCGCGACTGAGCAGGGTAAGTGGGTCCTCGATGAGCGCGGCCACCGTGGCGAGGAAGCGGGCGGCGAGTTCGGCGTCGATCATGCGCTGGTCGTAGCTGACGCCGACGGTGGTGACCCAGCGCACCGCGAGTTCGTCGCGCACCACCCAAGCGCGCTTGCGCACCGCACCCAGGCTCAGGATCGCACCCTCCCCCGGGTTGACCAGCGGCACAACAGAATCCACGCCGAATACGCCGACGTCGGTGAGTGTGAAAGTGCCGCCGCGTAATTCGACCGGCGTCGCACTGCCGGTGCGCGCCATCTCCGCCAGCCAGGCGATCTCCCGGCACAGGTCGCGCAGGCTCAGCGTCTGCGCCTCCTTGAGATTCGGCACGAGCAGACCGCGTTCGGTGGCGACCGTGACGCCTAGATTCACGTAGTGCTTGGTGAGGATCTGCTGACTCGCGTCGTCCCATGCCGCGTTCATGCTTGGGAATTCCGCGATGGCGGCGATCACGGCCTTGGCGACCAATGCCTGCGGGGTGAGCGGGAGTCCGGTGAACGCGGTGGTGGTGCGCAGATGGTCGAGCAGTTCCACCGCGGGCGTGAAATCGAGGGTGACGAAGGCGCTGCCCTGCGGAATGGTGCGCGCGCTGACCACCATCGAGCCCGCGATGCGTTTGCGGACACCCTCGACGGGCGTGCCGACCTCGCGCGGCGGCGGGCGCAGCGGATCGACGGCGGGCGCGAAACCGTCGACGGCGGGGCGGGCGTTCGCGGCGCGCGGCTGCGAGACCGGCACCGCGGCGCGCACGTCCTCGACGGTGACCTCGCCCCGCGCACCGGATCCCGCGATGAACCACAGGTCGAGACCGAGTTCCTTGGCGAGTTTGCGCGCGGCGGGCGTGGCGGCGGCTCTTGGCCCTGCGGCCTCCCTGCGCCGCGCCGCGAGCGGATTGCGCTGGGCCATCGGCGATTGCGGCGGTTGCGGACGCGACTCCTCCCGTACCTGCTCCTCAGGCGCGCGCCCCGCGGGAACGGGTGTGCGGCCGTTGCGATGTGGCGCCTCGACCGCGACGGGCGGCGCGACCACCACCGCCAAGCGCACCCGGATCAGCGGCGCGCCGACCGGCACCGTATCCCCCGGCCGCGCAAGCAGTTCCACCACCGTGCCGGAGAACGGGGAAGGTAGCGCCACCACCGCCTTCTTCGTCTCGACCTCGCCGATGGTCTGGTTCAGGTCGACCGTGTCCCCGACGCCAACCGACCACGACACCAGTTCGGCGTCCGCGAGTCCCTCTCCCAGATCGGGGAGCCGGAATTCCAGCACGTGGCCGTCGTCTTGCACAGGGGCACCTCTCACTTGGGGCGAGCGGCCGTCAGCGGCCGAGGAACGGTCCACCGCGGCCAATACGCGAGCGGGATCGGGCTGGTGGTGCGTGTCGAGCTTAGCCGGGAAGGACGCGATCTCGGGCCGGTAGCCGCGCGATATCGGATGGGAGCGGACACCTTTCCCCGATGCGGTAGCGGATCTCGGCCACGCTCGAGACGATCCGGTCGACGGCGGGACACACTGACCGTCGAACCTTATCGCAAGGACCGCCGGTAGGCCGGTTGGCGCGGCAACGAAAGCCGTTCCGAACATGCCTGATTCGGCGCTCGACGCGGTCCGGATACACAGGGCGATACAGCCTTTCGCGCTCGACCAACCCACGAACCGATCGAACTGCGCACACATCCCCCATCGCCATGAGCAGAATGCTCCATCCGAACCCGCTCCCCTGTCATACTGCGACGCATGACCGGCCGGGAATCCGTCGACACCACGCTGGACGCCACCGACGCGCGCCTACTGCTCGAACTCGTCGCCAACCCGCGCGCCACCGGCGTCGAACTCGCCGCCCGGCTCGGACTGTCCCGCAACACCGTGCAGGCCAGGCTCGCGCGCTGGGAGGCGGGCGGCGTGCTCGGCAGCTTCGAACGCCGCGTCGAGCCGAGGGCGCTGGGATATCCGCTGTCGGCGTTCGTCGCGGTTGTGGTCGATCAGCACCGGCTCGACTCCGTGGTGGACGAGCTCGCCGAGGTCCGCGAGGTCACCGAGGTCTGCGGGATGACCGGCCCGACCGATCTGACCGTGCGCGTGGTCGCCCGCGACGCCGACGACCTGTATCGCATCGCAGGCCAGATCCTGAAGATCCCCGGTGTCGAGCGCACCAATATGGCGCTGGTGATCCGCTCACTGATCGGCCCGCGCACCGCACCGCTGCTCGAACGTCTCGCCGACCCGAGCTGATCGGAACGCGTCTGCCGCTGTGGTGTGCCCGATAGGGTGCGGAGATGGAGATTTCGGGCAAGATCGCGATCGTGACCGGTGCGGGCGGCGGTATCGGCGCCGCGGTGGCGAAGCAGTTGGCCGGCGCGGGCGCGCGGGTGGTCGTCGCGGATCTCGACGCCGACGCGGTGGCCGCGGTGGCCGACGGACTCGGCGCGGCGGCGGTCGCCGTCGGCGGTGATGTGACCGACGAGAAGGTGCTCGGTGCGGCCATCGAGGCGGCGGAAACAGCATTCGGCCCGGTCGACATCTTCGTGGCCAACGCGGGCATCGGCGGCGGCCCCGGCCTCGACAGCACCGAGGAGCAGTGGTCGGCGGCGTTCGAGGTCAATGTGATGGCGCACGTCAGGGCCGCGCGACTGCTCGTGCCCGGCTGGCTGGCACGCGGCGGCGGATACTTCGTCTCGGTCGCGTCGGCGGCGGGCCTGCTCACCCAGATCGGTTCGGCGCCCTACTCGGTGACCAAGCACGCGGCGGTCGGATTCGCCGAATGGCTTTCGGTGACCTACGGCGCGCAGGGAATTCGGGTGAGTTGCGTCTGCCCGATGGGCGTCGACACGCGACTACTCGACGGCGGGCTGATACCGGGGAACCCGGCCGCGGGCGATCTGGCGATCCGCGCGGTGCGCACCGCGGGCCCGGTGCTGAGCACGGAACAGGCCGCAGAGGTGATCGGCGCGGGCATCGAGGCCGAACACTTCCTGATCCTGCCGCACCCCGAAGTGCTGAAGATGTACCGGAACAAGGGATCCGACTACGACCGGTGGCTCGACGGGATGCGGCGCTACCAGGCGGCGCTCGGCGGCTGAGCCGCTACTCCTCGACGACGAGTTCGGCTGCGGCGGTACGTATCACCTCCGGGATCGGCACCGGTTTGCGGGTCTCGGAATCCACGTAGACGTGCACGAACTCGCCGGTCGCGGCCAATTCCAGCGCATCGTCCAGCTCGCGGAAGATCGCGAGGTCGTAGGTGATGCTGGAATTGCCGAGCCGCGAGACGCGCAGCCCGACCTGAAGTCGATCGGGGAAGCTGATCGAACCGACGTACCGGCACGAGGTCTGCGCGACCACCCCGAGCGCGGGCAGCTCGCGGATATCGGTTCCGGTGGCCCGCATGAGCCAGGCGTTCACGGCCGTGTCGAAGTACGCGTAGTACGTCACATTGTTCACGTGGCCGTAGTGGTCGTTGTCCGCCCATCGGGTCGGCATCGGCCAGTGCACGGGATACTGCTTGCTCACCCGGCCGACGATAGCTCAGCGGGCGAGACGCCTTCCCGGTGGTCGCGCGGGCTGATGCCGAAATGGCGTTTGAACGCGGCGCTGAGCGCGAACGCGCTGCCGTAACCGACCTGGCGGGCGATGTTCTCGACGGTGGCGTCGGAGTCACGGAGCAGATCCGCGGCCAGCGACAGCCGCCACTCGGTGAGGAAGGCCATCGGCGGCTCGCCGACCAGGTCGGCGAACCGCTTCGCCAGCGCCGCCCGCGACACCCCGACGGCCTCGGCCAGACTCGCGACCGTCCAGCCGTGCGCCGGATTGTGCTGCAACAGCCGAAGGGCCTTGCCGACGAGCGGATCGGCGTAGGCGTGATACCAGGCGGGCGCCTCGGCGCGGGCGAACCAGGCGCGCAGCGCCGCGATCAGCACCAGATCGAGCAGCCGGTCGAGCACCGCGCCCTGCGCCGGTTCGTCCCTGGTCGCCTCGTCGGAAAGCAGGTCGAGCACGCGGCCGTCGAACTCACCGCGCCGCAACACCACCACCGGCGGCAACGCGCGCAGCAATCGCATACTCGCCGCGCCCGCCGACTCGTAGGTGCCCGTCACCATCACGGTCGCGCCGTTCGGGTCGGTACCCCATTGGCGCACACCGAGATTCAGTGTCTCGCAGAGCACCTCGCCGTCGGGGGTCTTGGTGACCTGGCCGGGATGGATGACGATCTGCGGCACGGTGTCCGGCGAATCGGCCACCGTGTACGGGCGCGGGCCGCGGAAGATCGCGACATCGCCCGCGCCGAGTTCACGCGGAGCGACCCGGTCCGGCCCGGGATCGGTGACGATCCACGCGCCGCCGCGGATCATCGAGAGCACCGTCAGCGGGGCCTCGTCCTCGATACGCAGTGACCACGGCGGATCGAGGAGTGAGCACATCAGGAAGGCGCCGCGTGCGCGGGGGCCCTCCAACAGACTGGCGAGCGCATCCACCACTCGAGCCTAGACCGGAATCGGTACCGTCGAAAGGATGCCGATGCCCACGGTCGACCGCAGGCTGCGCAGCGCACGCGGCGCGGTATTCACGATCTTCGCGTTGAACGGATTCCTGCTCGCCCTGTGGGTGGTACACATCCCGGCCGTCTCCGACCGCACCGGCATCGCCAAATCCACCCTCGGCACCTTCGTGCTCGTGCTGGCGGGCGCGGCGCTGATCGGCATGCGGTCGGCGGGACCGCTCGCCGACCGCCACGGCAGCCGCGTGCTGGTCGCGGTGGCGGGCGTGTGGATCTCGGTGACCGTCCTCGGCCCCGGCCTTGCCACCGGACCCGTCGGCCTCGGCATCGCGCTCGCGCTGTTCGGACTCGGCAACGGCGCGCTCGACGTGTCCATGAACACCCAGGCCGTGCTGGTGGAACGCGCCTACGGACGACCGATCATGTCCGCCTTCCACGCCCTGTTCTCCGGCGGCGGACTGCTCGGCTCCCTACTCGGCGCGGCCGCCCAACGCGCGGGCATGGACATCCGACTCACCCTCGGCCTGGCCACCATCGCAGGTCTGATCCTCGTCGCGGCCATGCTGCCCTTGCTGCTACGTCGATCCCGAACCGATTCGTACACGGACGAATACGCGCGAACGATGCCGCTGTCCGCCGAAGGGCCGCTGTCCGCCCCGGCGCACACGACAACCGACGCCCCGAGCTCCGAGTCCGATGCCGACGAACAGACAACCGCCGCCTCGCGACCGGCGCACGCGCTCCCGTCGGACGCCTCCGGGGATGCCGCCCACCGAGCCGTCGACCACCACGACCACTCGGGCAGCACCCGAAAGGTGTTGGGACTGGCGGTTGTCGCGTTCCTCGCGCTGCTCACCGAGGGGGCGGCGGCGGACTGGAGTGCGCTGCAAGCGCGGGAGCATCTCGGTGCGGACGATGCGACGGCGGCGTTGGCGTTCGGCGCCTTCTCCTGCACGATGACGGCGGGACGCTTCGCCACCGATCGGATCGCGGGCGCGTTCGGGCGCGTCGCGGTGGTTCGCTACGGAACCCTCGGGTGCGCGGCCGGATTGGCGTTGGTCGTACTGTCGGGCGTGGTGCCGCTGACCTTGCTCGGCTGGGCGCTGGTCGGGCTCGGGTTGTCCGGCACGGTGCCGCAGATCTTCACCGCGGCGGGCAATCTCGGCTCCGCGACCGCGGCCACCGACATGTCGCGGGTGTTCAGCTTCGGCTATCTCGGACTGCTCGCCGGGCCCGCGCTCATCGGCTGGCTGACCGCGCTCGTGCCGCTCACCGCCGCACTCGTCGTCCCGCTGGTCGCGGCGCTGGTGTGCGCGTGGTCGGCGGGCATCGTCGCACCGCCGCGACCGACCTGAGCGCGCACGAGGCCGGCGTTCGGCGGCAGCACGTCGCGATATTTCCGTGCGGCGGTCCGAGCCGAGGACACGGGGAGCAGGCCGGGTGGTCCGAGTTCGCGGCGGGACCGCATGGTCCCAGCTGAGCGCGCACAGGGGCGGCGCACACCCGAACGGCGCGCGATGATCAGTGTCTGCGCACCAGGCACAAGGTCATGGGGTCCGGTTTCGGGTAGACCAGGGACTTGTCCTCGGACTCCGGCGCCGCACCGCAGGCCGCGCGGTCGGCAGTGCCGCGCACGATCCGGTCGACCCGGAAGTCGGCGGCCGCCGTGCAGGCCACCTTGGCGATCGCGCCGGACAGGGTGCCGTTCACACAGTCGCCTTCCACGATATTGAGCCGCAGGCACAGGGTGAACGCGTCGTCGCCGGTCTGGAAGTAGCCGGTGTAATCCGTACTGGCGCAATCGGCGTCACTGCCGTCGAGACGCTGCGCCACCACGTAGGAGGCGTCCGCGTCGCGGCAGTCGCGGAATTCGATCTCGGCCTCGGCGGCGCTGCCGGACAGCTTGGCGCAGCGGCCGATATCGGCCTGCGCGCTGCCCGCGCCGAAATAGTTGCGCGCCAAGAAGATAGCGACACCGATCACCACGAAGACGCCGACCAATTTCAGCACCGCCATCATCGTGCTGTCGACCTGCTCGGAGCCGGGCACGAATTCCGATGACGCGTACTCCGACTCGTCGGCCGGATATCCGGGGTATTCCCGTCGTGGGTGATGTGGCGAGGTGTTCACATCCCCTCCCTCACTGCAACTCACCGCCCCACCGGGCGGACGACCTCTGGCCGACAAATGTATCGGATAACGCCCAGATTACGGAATCGCGACAATATGGCCTAGACGACGAAGCATGGCTTGGACGACGAAGCGGCCCCCGTCGGTGGACGGGAGCCGCTCCGGTGGAACTACGGGCAGTGGAACTACGGACTACAGCGCCTTCAGTTCCTCGGTGACCGCACCGACGGACTTCTTGGCGTCGCCGAACAGCATGGAGGTGTGGTCGGCGTAGAACAACGGATTGTCGATACCGGCGAATCCGGAGTTCATCGAACGCTTGAGCACGATCACGCTCCTGGCCTGATCGACATTGAGCACCGGCATTCCGTAGATCGGGCTCGCCTTGTCCTCGCGCGCGGCCGGATTGGTGACGTCGTTGGCGCCGATCACCAGGGCGACATCGGTGCGGTTGAATTCACCGTTGACATCGTCCATTTCCTTCATGGCGTCGTAGGACACCTCGGCCTCGGCCAGCAGCACGTTCATATGACCGGGCATACGACCCGCGACCGGATGGATCGCGTATTTGACCTCGACGCCCTTGGCCTCGAGCAGCGCCGCCATCTCCTTGACCGCGTGCTGCGCCTGCGCGACCGCCATACCGTAGCCGGGCACGACGATGACCTGGTTGGCGTAGGCCATCTGGATCGCGGCGTCCGCGGCGCTGGTGGCCTTGGCCTGCTTCTGCTCGCCGCCGCTCGCGCCGGGCGCGGTGCCGCCGCCACCGAAGCCGCCCGCGACGATCGCCGGGATCGATCGGTTCATGGCCTTGGCCATGAGGTTGGTGAGGATGGTGCCGGACGCGCCGACGATCATGCCCGCCACGATCATGGCGGTGTTGTTCAGCGCCAGACCCGCGGCCGCGGCCGACAGACCGGTGAGCGCGTTGAGCAGCGAGATCACGACCGGCATGTCGGCGCCGCCGATCGGCAGCACCACCATCAAGCCGAGGATGCCCGCCGCGATGAGCAGCAGCACCATCCACCACCACGGCGCGCCGCCGTCGGATGCCCGCACACCGATGACCACCGCCGCCGCGACGGACACGATCAGCAGCAGCAGGTTCAGCGGCTGCTGGAGTTTGCCGACGCCGATGGGCTTGCCGGGTAGGATCTCCTGGAGTTTGCCGAAGGCGATCAGCGAGCCCCAGAACGAGATCGAACCGATGATCGCGGCGAACAGCGATCCGACGATGATGTGCACGGTCGGTTCCTCGCCGTGCTTGAACGCCGAGAAGCCGGTGGTGTCGATGAATTCGGCCCAGGCGATGAGCGCAACGGTGCCGCCGCCGACGCCGTTGAACGCGGCGACGAGCTGCGGCATGGCCGTCATCTTGGTGTATTTCGCGGGCGGAACGCCGAGCGCGACACCGACGACGAGTCCGGCGACGATCAGAATCCAGTTGCCGGTGTCGCGCACCGCGATCAGGGTCGCCACCACGGCGATGCCCATGCCGACCGCGGCGATCCAGTTGCCGCGCACCGCGGTCTTCGGGCCGGTCAGACCCATCAGACCGTAGATGAACAGCGCGAACGCGACGATATAGAGAATATTGACGAGGTTGTCCATGGCCTACTTACCCGCCTTCTCCGCGTCGGCCGCGACAGCCTTCTTGCCCTTGAACATGCCGAGCATGCGGTCGGTGACGACGAATCCGCCGATGACGTTCAGCGTTCCGAACACCACGGCGACGAACAGGATGATCTGGATGCCGATGGAGGGGTCCTCCATTTTTCCGAGGGTGACCAGCGCACCGAGCACGACGATGCCGTGAATGGCGTTGGTGCCCGACATCAGCGGCGTGTGCAGGGTGTTGGGCACCTTCGAGATGACCGCGAATCCGACGAATCCGGACAGCACGAGGATCGCGATATTCGCGAGTAGTTCGGTATACATCAGGACTGTCCCTCCGCGGTGGTCTTCTCGCGCGTGACACAGGAATCGGCGAGCACTTGATCGTCGAAGTCGGGCACGATCTTGCCGTCGACCACCATGAGCTCGAGCAGCGCCGCGATATTCTTCGAATACAGCTCGGACGCGTGTTCGGGCATGGTGGCGGGCAGGTTCAGCGGCGAGGCGATGGTCACCTCGTGCTTGACCACGATCTCGCCCGGTTCGGTCAGCTCGCAGTTGCCGCCGGTCTCACCGGCCAGGTCGACGATCACGCTGCCGGGCTTCATGCCTTCCACGGCGGCGGCGGTGACCAGTCGCGGCGCGGGACGGCCCGGCACCAGCGCGGTGGTGATCACCACGTCGAAGCCCTTGATCGCGTCCTCGAGCGCCTTCTGCTGCTGCGCCTTCTCGTCCTCGGTGAGTTCACGGGCGTAGCCGCCCTCACCCGCGGCGTCGATACCGAGGTCGAGCCACTGCGCGCCGACCGAACGCACCTGATCGGCGACCTCGGGCCGCACGTCGTAGCCGGTGGTCCGCCCGCCCAGGCGTTTGGCGGTGGCCAGCGCCTGCAGGCCCGCGACGCCGACGCCTAGGACCAGGACCGTCGCCGGTTTCACGGTGCCCGCCGCGGTGGTGAGCATCGGGAAGAAGCGGGTCGATTCCGACGCGGCGAGGAGCACCGCCTTGTATCCGGCCACATTCGCCTGCGAGGACAGCGCGTCCATTACCTGCGCGCGCGAGATGCGCGGGATGGCCTCGACCGCGAAGGCCTGCACACCCGCCTTGGTCAGCGCGTCGATCTGATTGTCGGCATTGCGCGGCGCGAGGAAGCCGATCAGGGTCTGGCCGCCGGACAGTTTCGCCACTTCGGCGTCACTGGGCGGCGCGACCTTGACGACCACTTCGGCCGACCACGGATCACCGATGGTCGCGCCTGCTTCGACGTAGGCTTCGTCGGGGATGAGCGCACCGAGTCCGGCGCCGGATTCCACGACCACGTCCACGCCTTGCTTTAGCAATGCGGGAATGATCTTGGGCACCAATGCGACACGCCGTTCGCCCGCGTTAGACTCGCGAACGACTCCGACACGCGCTCCGCGCGGCGACGAGTCGCCCGCGCTCTGCGTTGTCTCCACTAGTCAGACTTCCTTCTCGTGCTGGCTATTAGCCACCGAACGACTGGTCAGACGAAGTTACTCACGAGTAAGTTCGCCTGAAATCCTCGCAACTGTACCCGGCTCGCGGTGAGCGTAGCTGAGATGCCCGTCACATGGTCGAGCCACGGCGGGTCCGCAGGTGCGCAGGCAGCGGGGGTGCGGCGGGGTCGACAGGATGGTCGACAGCCCACAGCGCGGGTCCGGCGGGGATATCGGCGGACGTCACACCGGTGCGCGCCGTCGAGGGCGCTCGGTGCGCAAGTTACCGAACCGTACGTACGGTTGGGTAAATCAGTGGCGCGACACACACTCGGCTGCGGCCATGCATCATGCGAATGCCCGATTCAGGGGTGTTCCACGACATCCGTACGCCGTATGGTCGCGGTGTGAGCGACTGCGTCTTCTGCCGCATCGTGGCGGGCACGGCACCTGCGACCAAGGTTCACGAGGACGACACGCTGTGCGCGTTCCTCGACATCAGGCCCATCGCGCGCGGTCACACGCTGGTCGTCCCAAAGACGCACGCGGCCGAACTCGACGAACTCGACCCCGAACTCGGCGCGCACCTGTTCCGCGCCGGACATCGCCTCGCACTCGCCATGCGGCGCGGCGCACTCGCCGCCGACGGCGCCAACCTGGTCCTCAACGACGGACGCGCGGCATTCCAGACGGTGCCGCACATCCACCTGCACGTCATCCCGCGCAAACACGGCGACCGCCTCGCCTTCGCCAAGGGCTTCCTACTGCGCCGACCGCACGATCCGGTCGGCACGGCCGCCGCCATCACCGAAGGACTCGCCGCATTGGACCGACCGAACCTCGACAGCGAAGGAACAGCCTCATGAGCGCGGCCACACCCGATCGGATCGAGACCACCGCCCTGCTCGCACAGCAGTGGTCCGCGATCACCGCACTGGTCGCAGGCGCCGACGAACAGCGCTGGCGCACCCCGTCGCCGCTGCCGGGCTGGACCGTCTTCGACGTGGTCGCCCACATGATCGGCACCGAATCGATGCTGCTCGGCGAGAAACCGCCCGCATCCGACGACCTCGACGTCGCGGCGCTCGCGCACGTGCGCAACGAGACCGCCGAATTCAACGAGACCTGGGTGCGCGGACTGCGCCCGCTGACCGGCGCGCGCCTGCTGGAGCGATTTACCGAGGTCACCGACACCCGACGCGCGGCGCTCGCGGCCATGGACGATCCAGCGTGGGCGGCGGAAACCCCCTCGCCCATCGGACTGGTGAGCTACGGGCGGTTCATGCGGGTCCGGCTGTTCGACTGCTGGATGCACGAACTCGACATCGCCGACGCGTTCGGCGCGCACGTCGAGGAAGGCGGTCGACGCGGCGAACTCGCCTTCGCGGAATTCGCCGCCTCACTGCCCCGCGTGGTCGTGAAACGCGGTGGGGCGCCCAGTGGTTCACGGATTCGATTCGAACTCACCGGGCCGTTGGCGCGCACCCTCGACATCGCCGTCGACGGCCGGGCCTCCTACGTCGACGGCTTCGACGAGGCGCCGACGGTCGGTATCCGACTCGACTCGGGACTGCTGGTCCGGCTCGGCGGCGGACGTGTCGACGCCGAAACCCGGCTCACGGAAATCGAATTCACCGGCGACACCGACCTCGGCACGCGGCTGGTCTGCAACCTCGCGTTCACCATCTGAGGATGCGGCTCTTCCTTGCCTCCTACCGATTCGGCGCGCACCGCGACCGCCTCGCGGCGCTGGTCGGCGCGCCGGGCCGAGTCGCGGTGATACCCAACGCCTGTGACGCCTGGCCGGCGGCGTGGTCGTCGGCCGTCACCAGCGACGTGCGGCCGCTGCGCGCGCTCGGCTACCGTCCCGAGATCCTCGACCTGCGCGAATTCATCGACAGACCAACCGAATTGGAAAACCGCATGCGGGAATTCCCGATGCTGTGGGTGCGCGGCGGCAACACCTTCGTGCTGCGCGCCCAATTCGCCCGCAGCGGAGCCGATCTCGTGCTGCCCCGACTCCTCGCCGAAGACGCGCTTGTCTACGCCGGATACAGCGCGGGCGCCTGCCTGCTCACCCCCGACCTGCACGGACTCGAGACCAGCGACGATCCCGGCGAGGTCGCGCCGACCTGCGGTATCGCGCCGCGTTGGGACGGTCTCGGACTCGTGGACCGCAGAATCGTGCCGCACCTCGACTCCCCCACCGACCCCGACGGATTCGGCAACCGCCTCGCCGCCGAGTTCACGGCGAACGGTGTGCCGCACTGGGCGCTGACCGACGACCAAGTGGTCGTTGTCGACGGCGACGCCACCGACGTATTGCGTTGACAGGCAATACCTTCAGTCGAAATCGTCGGTCGCCCTGTGCCCGCGGAAAACCACCCAGCGCATCGCGCTGTACATATACACAGCCTCGCACCCACCGGCCATCAACCGCGCGATGTGGTACTCGACGCCGAGTGCGACCAAGCCAGTGCCGACACCGAGGATGAACGCGACATAGTTGATCAGCACGACCACCGCGTAGATCGCCGCCTGCTTGCCGACCGGGGCGTGCGAATGGAAGTTGAACTTGCGATTCAGCACGAAGGCCAAGCCGAACGCGCAGACATACCCCAGCGTGACCGACAGCCACACCGGCCAGTCGAGCAGGCCGTGGAAGATCGTCAACAACAGCAGATCCACACCGAAGGTGAAACTGTTGATCACCGCGAAACCGAGGAAGGTCGGCGGGATCAGACGGTCGAGTCCCCACGGCAGTCTCGCCACGACGGACTCGCACAGACGGGTGAACCGGTCCGCGAGATTATCGGTGGTGGTCGCCGGATCGAGCACGGCGCCAGCATGCCGGCGGCAGGTGTCCGCCAGGTGATCAGTCGGCAAACCGGTCGGTGTCGCGGACACCGCTCAGCCGAGTTCGGCGCGCGGTTCCGTGCGCTCCAGCGTCGCCCACGCCTGCCGCCAGCGCCGCGCGGTGACCGGGTCGGCGCCCGCCAGCATCGCGTCGAACAGGGCCGACGGCTTCGCGTGCCACTGCTCGGCGAGGTTGGCCAGCGCGTCGGTGCCGAACAGCCCCGACCGGTCGAGCGCGGTGAGCCACTCCTCGACCGCACCGGAATGGATACGTCGCAGCACCGACTCGTCGACGACGCCGTCGGCGAATTCCTCCGCGAAAGCCGCAGAGACCAGTTCGCGGTAGTCCGGCCTATCGCTCGGCATTCGACCTGCCCTTCGTTGTCCGGGCACGACACCTGGCCCCGTGCACCCCTGCTCCAAGCGGCGGTCGACGCCGCCGATTCCACCGTATCCCGGACCGCGCACCCAAGTAACCTCGACGTGCGCGGGGCCACACAGCGTCAAAGGTGCCCGAGGCACACGGGTCACCGGGTGCGCAAGGCACGCGACACCACCCGATACGCGAGCCACACGACACCACCCGATACGCGAGCCACACGGCGTCACTCGTCACGTGTGGTTCCGGTCCCGTGCAATCGGACCCGCCGTTCGCTGACCGGGTGCGCACGGTTGCGCGGCAACCGGGACGTTACGGTGGACCATTGTGGACCTGCATGACCTGATCGAGCTACTACCATCCGGTGCGGTACTCACCGACCCGGATTCGCTGGTGGGTTACCGGCAGGATTGGGCGCGCGATCCGGACGCGGGCACCCCGCTCGCCGTGGTGCGCGCGACCTGCACCGCCGACGTGTCCGCGACCGTACGCTGGGCCGAGCAGCGGCGGGTGCCCGTGGTGCCGCGCGGCGCGGGCTCGGGACTGTCGGGCGGCGCGACCGCGGTCGACGGCGGGATCGTGCTCAGCACCGAACGCATGCGCGACATCGTGGTCGACCCGGTGACCAGGACCGCCGTGGTGCAGCCTGGACTGCTCAACGCCGAGGTCAAGCGAGCCGCCGCCGAACACGGGCTGTGGTATCCGCCGGACCCGTCCTCGTTCGAGATGTGCTCGATCGGCGGCAACGCCGCCACCAACGCGGGCGGGCTGTGCTGCGTGAAATACGGCGTCACCACCGATTACGTGCTCGGCATGGAAGTGGTGCTCGCCGACGGCACCGCGGTGCGGATCGGCGGGCCGCGGCTGAAGGACTCCGCGGGATTGTCGCTGACCAAACTGTTCGTCGGCAGCGAAGGCACCCTCGGCGTCATCACCGAACTGACCCTGCGACTGCTGCCCGCCCAACCCAGGCAGAGCACCGTCGTCGCGACCTTCGCCGACCTCACCGCCGCCACCGCGGCGATACTCGCCGTCACCGGCGCGCTGCGGCCGTCCATGCTCGAGTTCATGGACGGCGTCGCCATCAACGCCGTCGAGGACGAACTGCGCATGGGCCTCGACCGTTCGGCGGCCGCGCTGCTCGTCGCGCGCTCCGACGCGCCCGGTGCACACGCCGCCCGGGAAGCCGAGATCATGGTTGCCGCCTGCGAGAAAGCCGGAGCCACCGAGGTTTTCCACACCGAGGATCCCGCCGAGGGCGAAGCATTCACCGCCGCACGACGTTTCGCCATCCCAGCCGTCGAACGCATCGGGCCGCTGCTGTTGGAAGACGTCGGCGTGCCACTGCCTCGGCTCGGCGAGCTGGTCACCGGTATCGCCGCCATCGCCGAGCGCAACCGAGTTCTGATATCGGTGATCGCGCACGCGGGCGACGGCAACACCCACCCGCTGATCGTCCACGACCCCGCCGACGCCGACAACACCGCCCGCGCGCACCGCGCCTTCGGCGAGATCATGGACCTCGCCATCGAACTCGGCGGCACCATCACCGGCGAACACGGCGTCGGCCGCCTCAAGAAGGCCTGGCTACCCGATCAGCTCGGCCCCGACGTGATGGCGCTGACCCGCCGCATCAAGGACGCACTCGACCCGCACGGCATCCTCAACCCCGGTTCCATACTCTGAACCCACCGACCGGAACATATCCCCCGACCCCGGAGTTCACACCGACATGACCACCAGACTCGAACACAACACCGCCGACACCCGCTTCGAGATCTACATAGACGACACCCTCGCCGGTTACGCCGACTACGCCGACCGCGAAGACGCCAAGATCCGCGACTTCCACCACACCATGACCTTCCCCGAATTCCGCGGCCGCGGGGTGGCGGGCCAGATCGTCGGCTACGCACTCGACGAGTCGCGCACCGAGGGCTACGCGGTCATCCCCACCTGCTGGTATGTCGAGAAGTACATCGAGGAACACCGCGAATACACCGACATGCTCGCCTCCCGAGTCCCCGGCCCCGGAGCCTGACGCTCCCGCGCCGATTCGATCCGACCTACCGCGGTTTTCGCGAGGCGAGCGAATCGATCGCCGAGCAGCCCGCCGCGTGCGGATGTGGGCTCGGAACGAATCCACCGAGAAGGGAAGGGGCCATGGAGGCGGGAATCGATCCCGCGACCCTCCGATTTGGAAACGGGCGCTCTACCAACTGAGCTACTCCATGGCCGGCGCGAGCCTATCAAGCAATGCCCCTAGCCATGCAACAGATTTCGAGGTTGTCACTGCGCAATTGGCGCCGTCGAGCAACACTCGTGCCCACACAGCGATCGACCGAGTGTTCCGGCCCGTGATCCCGCGACGGCCTACATGGGGCCTCGGCGAAGTGGCACAGGCGACGCGGAACACCCGGTCGACTTCGGAATCAGCCCTTGAGCAGGGCGCGGGACATGACCACGCGCTGGATCTGGTTGGTGCCCTCGTAGATCTGGGTGATCTTGGCGTCGCGCATCATGCGTTCGACCGGGAAGTCGGTGGTGTAGCCCGCGCCGCCGAACAGTTGGACGGCGTTGGTGGTGACTTCCATGGCCACGTCCGAGGCGAAGCACTTGGCGGCGGCGGAGATGAAGCCGAGGTTCTTCTCGCCGCGTTCGGCGCGAGCGGCGGAGGTGTAGACCATGAGGCGGGCGGCTTCGATCTTCATCGCCATGTCGGCCAGCATGAACTGGGTGTTCTGGAAGTCGGCGATGGCGGTGCCGAACTGTTTGCGGTCCTTGGTGTAGGCGATCGCGGCGTCGAGTGCGCCCTGGGCGATGCCGACGGCCTGCGCGCCGATGGTGGGGCGGGTGTGGTCGAGGGTCTGCAGTGCGGTCTTGAAACCGGTGCCGGGGGCGCCGACGATGCGGTCGCCGGGGACGCGGCAGTTCTCGAAATACAGTTCGGCGGTGGGGGAACCCTTGATGCCGAGTTTGTGTTCCAGCGGGCCGACCACGAAACCCTCGTCGTCTTTGTGCACCAGGAAGGCCGAAATGCCGTTGGCGCCCTTGTCCGCGTCGGTGACGGCCATCACCGTGTACCAAGAGGACTTGCCGCCGTTGGTGATCCAACACTTGGAGCCGTTGATGATCCAGTCGTCGCCGTCCTGGCGGGCGCGGGTGCGCATGCTCGCGGCGTCGGATCCGGCCTCGCGCTCGGACAGCGCGTAGGAGGCCATCTCACCGTTCGCGATGTCGGGCAGCACCTTCCGCTTGAGCTCATCGGACCCGTTCAGGATCATGCCCATGGTGCCGAGTTTGTTGACCGCGGGGATGAGCGAGGAGGAACCGCAGACCCGCGCTACCTCTTCGATCACGATGCAGGTGGCCACCGAGTCGGCGCCCTGGCCGCCGTACGCCTCCGGCACGTGCACCGCGTTGAAGCCCGCGGCGTTGAGGGCGGTGAGCGCTTCCTCGGGGAAGCGGGCGTTGCCGTCGACGTCCTTGGCGTAGGGGGCGATCTCCTTCTCGGCCAGTCCGCGGATGGCCGCGCGTAGTTCCTCGTGGAAGTCCGCGAGCTGGAACAGGTCGAAGTCGGGATTTCCCGCCATTGGGCACGCTCCTGGTGTGATGGTCTCGATCGCTACGGGCACGTCGGCACTCAGTGCCATCTCGAAGCCGAGTATACGCCGATTCGCTGGCATCACGTGGGCTCCAGGTCGTGGCACCGAGTGTCAGCGGTGTGGCATTCGTCGCTCTACATGGTATCGAGCTTGCGCGCCACGAGATCGGCGACCTGCCGCGACGGCATATCGCGCGGAAACACCGCGACCACCAGCTCGTCGGCACCGCGTGCCGAACCCGACCCGCGCGGGATCGCCGCCAACTCCACCCGCAGATCCGCCGCCCCCGCGTCCGACTCGCCGCGCACCATGCGCCGCAGCAGATAGTTGTGGGTCGCCGTCACCGCCGCCGTGAACTGCACCCGCGCCAGATCCGGCGCCTTGGGCTGCCGCCGCCGCAGGTAATCGGTGAACAACCGCTCGTAACGGAACACCGTGACGATCTCGCGCTCCCGCAGCGCGGGCACCTTCCGCACCACCCGGTACCGCCGCGCCGCGATCTCCCGCCACTGCGTGAACCGTTCGAACACCTGCACCGCCGCCGCGCACACCGCATCCCACGGATCCCCCTGTGCCTGCTCCAGATACGCCGCCGCCAACGCCAACTGCGACTCGTGATCGGCGAAGATCACATCCTCCTTCGACCGGAACTGCCGAAAGAACGTCCGCCGCGAAATCCCGGCCGCCTCGGCGACCTCGTCCACGGTCGTGGCCTCATACCCCTTCTCCTCGAACAACCGCAACGCCTGCTCCACCACCGTCAACCGGAACCGAGCAGCCTCCTCCCCCGACCGCCCCCGCCCACTCTCATCACTCACCACCGCGATATCAGCCCAGGAGTTTGGTGCGGAGGGCTTGGTCTTTTTCGAGGACCATGGATTCGAGGGTGGCTTGGAATGTGGTCATGCGGGTGCGCAGGGCATCGTCGGCGGTGGCGAGGATGCGGGCGGCGAGTAGGCCCGCGTTGCGGGCGCCGCCGATGGAGACGGTGGCGACGGGGACGCCAGCGGGCATCTGGACTATGGACAGGAGGGAGTCCATGCCGTCGAGGTATTTGAGGGGGACGGGGACGCCGATGACCGGGAGGGGGGTGGCCGAGGCGACCATGCCGGGGAGGTGGGCGGCGCCGCCCGCGCCTGCGATGATGACCTTCAGGCCGCGGTCGGCGGCTTCGCGGGCGTAGTCGAGCATGCGCTGCGGGGTGCGGTGCGCGGAGACCACGCCGACTTCGAAGCGGATGTCGAATTCGGCAAGGGCCAGCGCGGCGGCCTCCATGGTCGGCCAATCGGAATCGCTGCCCATGATCAGGCCGACTTGTGGATTACTCATGGGGGTCCCATCCATCGGTCCATACCGCGTGCGACATCCAGTACGCCGCGCGCTCCGCCTGCTCCCGCACCTCGGCGACGTCGTCGCCGAGGATATTGACGTGCCCGATCTTGCGATCCGGGCGCTCTCCCTTGCCGTACAGGTGCACCTTCGCCCGCGGCAACCGCGCGAACAGATGATGCAGCCGCTCGTCCATCGACATCGCGGGCGCCTGCGCCGCACCGAGGATGTTCGCCATCACGGTGACCGGTGCCAGCGGCTCGGTGTCGCCGAGCGGATAGTCAAGAACCGCGCGCAGGTGCTGTTCGAACTGGCCGGTGCGCGCGCCGTCCATCCCCCAGTGCCCGGAATTGTGCGGCCGCATCGCCAACTCGTTCACCAGCAGCTTGCCGTCGCGCGTCTCGAACAGTTCGACGGCCATCACCCCGACGACACCGAGTTCGCGCGCGAGATTCAACGCCAATGTCTCCGCCTCGGCGGCCAACTCTTCGGCGAGGTCGGGCGCGGGCGCGATCACCACCGCGCACTGCCCGTTGCGCTGCACCGTCTCCACCACCGGCCACGTCGCGGCCTGACCGTAGGGCGAACGCGCCACCATCGCCGACAGTTCGCGCCGCAGATCCACTTTCGCCTCGGCCAACAGTTCCGCACCGCGCGTCAACTGCTCGGCAACAAGGGTTTCGGCCTCGGCGGCGGATTCCGGCATCCACACGCCGCGGCCGTCGTAGCCGCCGCGCACGGCCTTCAGAACGAACGGCCACCCGTGGTCGTCGCCGAAACGCACCGCGGCGGCGGGCTCGCGGACCGGCGTGAACGCGGGCACCGGCAACCCGAGCGCGGACAGTTTCGTGCGCATCGCCAGTTTGTCCTGGGCGTAGACCAGCGCGCCCGGCGGCGGCTGCACGTTCACGCCCTCGGCGACCAGCGCCTCCAGATGTTCGGTCGGCACGTGCTCGTGGTCGAAGGTCAGCGCGTGCGAACCGACGGCGGCCTTGCGCAGCGCGGTCAGATCGGTGTGACTGCCGAGGACGACTTCGGGACTGACCTGCGCCGCCGGGTCGTCGGGGTTCTCGGCGAGCACGCGAAGCCGCTGCCCGAGCGCGATCGCGGCTTGATGCGTCATACGCGCCAACTGGCCGCCACCGACCATGGTGACGGTCGGCATCGCCGACGCTTCGAAGGAACGGGGTGTCACGTTGACCAATATTGTCATGGCAGGTGGCGCGCACAGCTACCGGTACACTCCCCCCTTGTGTCTTTCGTCGACGATGTGGTGCGAGCCCTTCCCCAGCCGATGCGGGAGCTGGCGACGCGCCACCACGAGCTGATCAAGTTCGCGATCGTCGGCGCCACCACCTTCGTCATCGACGGCGGCATCTTCTACGCCCTGAAGTGGACCGTGCTGGCCGAGAAGCCGGTGACGGCGAAGATCATCTCCGGCGTGATCGCGGTCATCGCGTCCTATGTGCTGAACCGGGAATGGTCGTTCAAGAACCGCGGCGGACGCGAGCGCCATCACGAGGCGCTGCTGTTCTTCGGGGTCAGCGGTATCGGCGTGATGCTCAGCAATATTCCGCTGTGGATCTCGAGTTACGTCTTCGACCTGCGGCAGCCCGATGTCAGTTTCACCGTCGAGAACATCGCCGATTTCATCAGCGCCTTCGTGATCGGCAACCTGTTGCAGATGGCGTTCCGGTTCTGGGCGATGCGGCGCTGGGTTTTCCCGGACGAGATCACCGAAATGGTCGAGGAACTCGAGCCGTATCTCCTGCGAGAGGCGCTCGAAGAGGAGCACCTCGACCGCCGCTAGCGCGGTTCCGGATTCGGCCCGCCGCCGAGTCGTGCGGGCGCGAACGAACCAAGGAACACCGCGAACAGCGCGGGCCTGCGTCGCTGCAATTCCAAACGGCCGCCGTCGGCTTCGATGAGCGCGCGAGCCAGCGCGAGACCGACACCGGTGGAGCCGCCCCCGGAGAACCCTCGGTCGAAGATGTGCGGCGCGAGTTCGTCGCGCACGCCGTGACCTTCGTCGGCGACCTCGACGCACACCAGCGGCTCCCGCTCGTTACCAGGCCGCACCGTGCGCACCGACACCGTGCAGGTGCCGCCGCCGTGCATGAGCGCGTTGTCGACCAGCACCGTCACCGCCTCGCGCAGCCGGGACGCGGTGATCGGCGCACGCAGCGACTCGTCGCCGGTGAGGATGAGGGCGCGCCCCGCCTCGGTGAACGGATGCTTCCATTCCTCGGCCACGCCGCGCAGTTCGTCCATCACCGGAATCGGGTCGCGGTCGGCGGCGTCCTCGTCGCGGGAGGCGCGCACCAGATCGTCGATGGCCTCGGTGAGCCGATCGACCTGCGCCATCGCCTCCTCGGCCTCGTGCACGACCTCGGGATCGGAGTGCGCCGACAGTTCGTCCAGGCGCAGTCGCACCGCCGTCAGCCTGCTGCGCAACTGATGGGAGACATCGGCGACCAGGGCGTGTTCGCGTTGCAGCCTGCCCGCGATCTCCACGGTCGCCGAATCGAGCACGTCGGAGACGCGATCCAGTTCGGAGATGCCGTGGCGGCGCGGGTCAGGACGGAAATCACCCATGGCCAGCCGCGCCGCGCGAGCCGCGACGTCGCGCAGCGGATCGGCGACCCGGCGCGCGGTGAACACCGCGATGGTCACCGCGGCGCCGAGCGATGCCAGCACCGCGAGCGCCACGACCGCGACCGCCTGACGCTGGGTCTCGTGCATCGGTCTCGACGGCACCTCGAGCCGCAGCGAACCGGAGGTGCCCATGGACAGCGATTCCACCAGCGGGCCGTCGACCTCGCTCGCGCCGATATCCAGCCGCGAAGCGCTGTCCATCGGCGTCGGGTAGACGATGGTGAGCCGACCGCCCGTCGGGACCAGCGGGTCCACCGACCTGACGTCGAGTCCGTCGTGCACCGTGCCGTCGGCCTGTTCCTGGGCGATGACCTCGGCGGCGATGCGGTCCAGCCGGTTCTGCAGGTCGTTGCGGGTGATGTCCTCCACCCACAGCCACGCCGTGTAGACCAGTGGAATGCCGAGCACGGCCGTGGTGATGGTCAGCACGGTGAGCATCGAGCGCAGGATTCTGCGTCGCACGTCAGTCGGTGTTCAATCGGAATCCGACGCCGCGCACGGTGACGATGCGCCGCTCGGCCATCGGGCCCTCGTCGCCGATCTTGCGGCGCAGCCAGGACATGTGCATGTCCAAGGTCTTCGAGCCGCGCAGTTCGGCGTCGCCCCACACCTCGCGCAGGATGGTCTCGCGCGGCACCACCTGCCCGGCGCGATCGATGAGCACCTTCAGCAGTTCGTATTCCTTGTTGGCCAGGCCGACCTCGGCGCCGTTGACCAGCACCCGGCGCGCGGCCGGTTCCAGCCTGATACCGCCGACCTCGACCGCTTCGTCACCGATTCCGCTGCGCCGCAACAGCGCACGCACCCGCGCCAGCAGTTCGGCGAGGCGGAAGGGTTTGCCGACGTAGTCGTCGGCGCCCGCGTCGAGACCGACGACGAAATCCACCTCGTCGGTGCGCGCGGTGAGCATCAGCACCGCGAGATCGGCCCCGCGCGCCCGCACCTGACGGCACACCTCGAGCCCGTCCATACCCGGAAGTCCGAGATCGAGGATGAGCAGATCGTGGTTGCCCTCGAGAGCGCGCCGAAGGACGGCGGGACCGAAACTCTCGACGGTGACGCAATAGCCTTCGCGCCCCAGTGCACGCGAGAGCGGCGCGGCGATGGCCTCGTCGTCCTCGGCCAGCAATACGGCGGTCATACGCTCAGACTACGGCCCCGTGAGCAGGCCGGACGGACATTGTGAGCCGCGCCCGCATCAGTGGTCGCCGTCGCGGAAGCCGCGCCCGTTGGGCACGCCGTGATCGACCTCGAACACCTGGTGATACAGCAGCGAGTGGACCTTCTGCACATTCGGGATGTCGTCGTATTCCAGCGGTTCGTCGGAGGAGGAACCGATGATGAGCGTGCCGGTGCCGAGCAGCCGGTCGAACAGCCCGTGCCGGAACTGCACGCTGGAGATCCGGTTCATCGGGATGTCGATGCCGCTGTGTGTGATCACGCCCTGCCGGATGAGCACCCGCCGCTCGGTGACGATGAAATGCGTCGACTTCCAGCTCACAACCGGTGCGACGCAACGCCATCCGAGCACGGCCACCCACAGCACGAGGACGAGTACCAGCAGCACCGTGCGCGCGGTGCCCTCGGTGGTGCGCGAGGCGAACCCGCCCGCGAAACCCGCGAATGCCGTCACGAGCAGTAGCGTCACCGCCGGCAGGAACAGCATTTTCCAATGAGGATGACGATGGAGTATCAATTGCTCGTCCGGTGCGAGCACGTCCTCCGGATAACCCATGACCGCACAGTACCGTGAACCCCTGTCGCCACGCCCAACAGCGGGCGAGGTCCGATGGGAGTTCTCCAGCGTTCGGCGATGGATAAGCGGTTCCGCCGCCACGCGGGCGAGGCAAGCTCTATCCTGCCCGAACGCCCCGATACCCGAGATGGCGCTACGACCGTGGAGGCACGCGTGAGCAAGACCTTGACCCAACTGGAGATCCTCACCGAGTTGCAGCCGGTGGCCGAACAGAATCTCAACCGGCACCTGTCGATGGCCAAGGAGTGGCACCCGCACGACTACGTACCGTGGGACGAGGGCCGCAACTTCGCCGCGATGGGCGGCGCCGACTGGGCCCCCGAACAATCCCGGCTCAGCGAGATCGCGCGAGTCGCGATGATCACCAACCTCCTCACCGAGGACAACCTGCCCTCCTACCACCGGGAGATCGCGCAGAACTTCTCCCAGGACGGCGCGTGGGGCACCTGGGTCGGTCGCTGGACCGCCGAGGAGAACCGGCACGGCATCGTGCTGCGCGACTACCTCGTGGTCACCCGAGGCGTCGACCCGGTCGCGCTCGAGCAGGCCCGCATGACCCACATGACCACCGGCGCGAACGCGCCGTCGGACTGGGGCGGCTTCCTGGTCAACGTGGCGTACGTGACCTTCCAGGAGCTCGCCACCCGCGTCAGCCACCGCAACACCGGACGCGTCTGTCAGGATCCGATCGCCGACCGCATGCTCCAGCGCATCGCGGCCGACGAGAACCTGCACATGATCTTCTACCGCAACCTGTGCGGCGCGGCCCTCGACCTGGTGCCCGACCAGGCGATGGAGGCGATCACCCGGATCGTCACGAACTTCGTCATGCCCGGCGCCACCATGCCGAACTTCCGCCGCAACGGCGTGCTTATGGCCAAGCACGGCATCTACGACCTGCGCCAGCACCTCGAGGAGGTGGTGCAGCCGGTGCTCAAGAAGTGGGAAATCTTCGAACGCACCGATTTCACCGCGCGCGGTGAGCAGGCCCGCGATGAACTCGCCGCGTTCATCGAGAAGCTCGAGGGCGACGTCGTCAAGTTCGAGGAGCAGCGCGACCGCCTGCTCGCCAGGGAGGCCGCGCGGCTGCAACCGGCCTGAGTTCGACGCACGGCTTTCGAATCGGCGGGAGCCTTCGATTCAAGCGCCTTCGACTCGATAGCCCGCGCGCAGGTGGGTCACGTCACCCGCCGAGAGCGCGCGGTCGCCGATGACGAGGCGTCCGTGCTCGTCGACATCGCTCGCGACGCCGGTCAGCACCTCGCCGCCGGGCAGTTCGGCCCGCACCTCGGCGCCGAGGGTCGCACAGCGCTCCCGGTAGGCGGCGACGACTTCCGACACAGCCCAGTCGGCGTCGCGCCAAGCCGTGAAACGACGGTCGAATTCGGTGAGCAGGCTCAGGATCAGCTCGGTGCGATCCAGCGTCGACGCCCCCGCCAGCAGCAGTGAGATCGCGTGCGGCACCGGAAGTTCCGCCGCCGACAGCGTCACGTTCACGCCGACGCCGATGACCACGGCGGGATTCGGCGCGCCCGCCGCGACCTCGGCGAGTATCCCGGCGACCTTGCGCCCGCCGATCAGCACGTCGTTGGGCCACTTCAGTTCCGCGTCGACGCCCGCGGCGCCGCGCAGCGCGTCGACCACCGCGACACCGGTGAGCAACGGCAGCCAGCCGAGCACCGCGGGGTCGATTCCGTTCGGGCGCACCAGCATCGACAGTGAGATCTGGGCGCGCGGCGGGCTGACCCAGGCGCGCGCGTGCCTGCCGCGGCCTGCGAGCTGCTCCTCGGCGACCAGCACCGCCGTGGACTCGGTGTGCGCGGCCCGCGCGATCAGGTCGGCGTTGGTCGATCCGGTCGAGTCGACGACGTCGACGGTGTCGAACAGCGGCAGCGATCCGGCCACCGCGGCGCGCAGCCTGGCGGCGTCCACCGGTTGTCGCGCTGCGGATTCCGGCGAAGGGGTTGTCACCCGTGGCACGCTACTCGGCGCGCCGCGGGCGGTTCGCCGTGGATTCACCCGGCGAGCGCGAACCCCGCGTTCCCGGCGCACATATCGAGATAGTCCTCGTCGGTGGACTCGGTTTCGGATTCCCGATGGTCCGGGTCGGTGATCCTCGGCCGCGTCGCATCGTGCGACGCACGGGTGAACGCGGCGACGGCGGCGTATTCGGCGACGGTTCTTCCCCATTCCCACATGTTCGGCCCTCCCCCGGAACTCGATGTCGGATGTCTCGAGACTATCGGGGGACCGCGCCCGCGTTCCACTGATTTTCGACCCGCCGAATCGCTACGGAACGCGCCGGGATACGTTGTGGGAATCCACAAATCCGTATCGCCGATCGGCGCCGAAATCACCCTCCGTAGCAGGCTGGGAGCATGATCTAGCTGCGGTTTTACTACTGGCGGGTAGCCAGTACCGGGTTACGGAGCGGCCACGTTACTGGTTACACTCCGACCCATGACGAGTGTCCAGCAGCAATCCGCATCTGGTGCGGCGGGTTCCCCTGATATCCACACCACCGCCGGGAAACTGGCTGACCTGCGGAATCGGCTGGAAGAGGCGCAACACCCGATGGGTGAGGCCGCCGTCGACAAGGTGCACGCCAAGGGCAAGATGACGGCCCGCGAACGCATTCTGGCGCTGCTGGACGAGGGCTCGTTCGTCGAACTCGACGCGCTGGCCCGGCACCGGTCGGTGAATTTCGGCCTGGAGAGCAATCGCCCGCTCGGCGACGGCGTCGTCACCGGCTACGGCACCATCGACGGCCGCGACGTCTGTATCTTCAGCCAGGACGTCACCGTCTTCGGCGGCAGCCTCGGCGAGGTCTACGGCGAGAAGATCGTCAAGGTCATGGACCTGGCACTCAAGACAGGTCGCCCGCTGGTCGGGATCAACGAGGGCGCGGGCGCGCGCATCCAGGAGGGGGTCGTCTCCCTAGGTCTCTACGGGGAGATCTTCCACCGCAATATCCAGGCCAGCGGCGTGATCCCGCAGATCTCGCTGATCATGGGCCCGGCCGCGGGCGGGCACGTCTACTCCCCCGCGCTCACCGACTTCGTGGTGATGGTCGACCAGACCAGCCAGATGTTCGTCACCGGCCCCGACGTGATCAAGACCGTCACCGGCGAGGACGTCACCATGGAGGATCTCGGCGGCGCGCACACGCACATGGTCAAATCCGGTGTGGCGCACTACGTCGCCTCCGGCGAGCAGGACGCGCTGGACTACGTCAAGGATCTGCTGTCCTACCTGCCGAGCAACAACCGCGCCGAGGCCCCGCGCTTCCCGGCCACCGACCCGATCAACGGCGCCATCGAGGACTCGCTCACCGACGAGGACCTCGAGCTGGACACGATCATCCCCGACTCGCCGAATCAGCCCTACGACATGCACGAGGTCATCGCGCGGCTGCTCGACGACGACGAATTCCTCGAGGTGCAGGCCGAGCGCGCGATGAACATCATCGTCGGCTTCGGGCGCATCGACGGCCGCAGCGTCGGCATCGTGGCCAACCAGCCGACCCAGTTCGCGGGCTGCCTGGATATCGACGCCTCGGAGAAGGCCGCGCGCTTCGTGCGCACCTGCGACGCCTTCAACATCCCGATCGTCACCCTGGTCGACGTTCCCGGCTTCCTGCCCGGCACCGGCCAGGAGTACAACGGCATCATCCGGCGCGGCGCGAAGCTGCTCTACGCTTACGGTGAGGCCACTGTGGGCAAAATCACGATCATCACTCGCAAGGCCTACGGCGGCGCCTACGACGTCATGGGTTCCAAGCATATGGGCGCCGATGTGAACCTCGCGTGGCCCACCGCCCAGATCGCCGTCATGGGCGCATCGGGCGCCGTCGGCTTCGTCTACCGCAAGCAGTTGCAGCAGGCCGCCAAGGACGGCGGCGACGTCGATGCGCTGCGGCTCGAGCTCCAGAACGAGTACGAGGACACCTTGGTGAACCCCTACGTCGCCGCCGAGCGCGGCTACGTGGACGCGGTCATCCCGCCCTCGCACACCCGGGGTCAGATCGTGTCGGCGCTGCGGCTGCTCGAACGCAAGATGGTGTCCCTGCCGCCGAAGAAGCACGGCAACATCCCGCTGTGAATCCGCGATACCCTCTGTAAGCCGCGCACACTTGTCCTAGGGAACGCGTGATTCGGAGACCGTACGGGTACCCGGATACCGGGTACTCCTGAGGCAAGTGGATCCAAGGATGGCTGTTTCGCCATCCGAAGACATCGAGGACCGGCGTCCGCCCCGACCGGCGGACGCCTGATCGAGGTAGAGAGAGGATCTGGCACTGTGACGACCGTGGCAGAAGAAGATGTGTTGACCGCCGCCGAACTGGAGCTCACAGTCGACCCGATCACGCAGGAGGCCGAGGCGGTCATCGAAGCCGCCGCAGCCGAGGGCGCGGGCGATCATGCCTCCATTCGCATCGTCAAGGGTGCGCCGACCGATCTCGAGATCGCGGCGCTGGTCTGCGTGCTGAGCGCGGCGGCGGCCGGTGGCGCGGCCACGTCCGAGACCGGTCCCGCGGACGGGTGGGGTCGCCCCACGCTGATGCATCGCGGCACGTCGCCGTTCTCCCCGTACGCCTTCCCGCAGCTGTCCCATCTGCGCTGACGTGAACGAGGTCCGTGCGCGCACGCCGATGACCGTGCCATTCCGATTCGGCGCCGCGTGCGCGCACGGACCGTCCGACACCCGAGGCGCACGCCTGTGACCAGGTTCGTGTTGGCCTCCGCCTCCCCCGCTCGCCGGTCGGTGCTGCGTTCCGCGGGCATCGATCCCGTCGTGCGGATCTCCGACGTGGACGAGGACGCCGTCGCCGCCGCCCTTCCCCCGGATTCGACGCCGCAGGTGATCGTGACCGAACTGGCGAAGGCCAAAGCCGAATCCATCGCGGCCGCCGGGCTCGGCGAGCTCGGCGCCGATTGCGTTGTCGTCGGCTGCGATTCGATGCTGCTGATCGACGGCGAACTCCAGGGTAAGCCGCACACCCCCGAACTCGCGCGGGCGCGCTGGTCGCGGATGGCGGGCCGGGCCGCGGATCTGATCACCGGCCATTGCGTGCTGCGGGTGCGCGACGGCCACATCGTGGATTCCGCGTCCGACTGTTCCCGCACCACCGTGCATTTCGCCAAGCCGGAACCCGACGAGTTGGACGCCTACATCGCCAGCGGCGAACCGTTGCAGGTCGCGGGCGCGTTCACCCTCGACGGCCGCGGCGGCTGGTTCGTCGAGCGGATCGAAGGCGATCCGTCCAGCGTCATCGGGATCGGGCTGCCACTGCTGCGCCGACTGCTCGGCGACGTCGGCGTCGACATCGCGCGGCTATGGGGCGATCCGGGCCGCTGAAGGCTGTGTCCTGCCTTCCGGCGTCCTGGCCTCCGGCGACCTGCCGCCGAGCGGTGGCGTCCTGGCCCCTGACGGCTGCGCCTGCGGGATTTCCCGCACCATCTGATCCGCTCCCACCGGAACCGCCGGATCGCGCGGCGCTCGGCCGTCGCGGCGCGGCGGCGCGGTGAGTTCCAGACGGACCACGCACAATTCGGGCTCGACGAACGGATGCAGGCGCACGTTCACCTCGCCGCGCGCGCCGTTGCGGTCGAGCACTTCCTTGATGAGTCCGAGGTGCACGTTGCACACCACGTCGGAGTGGGTGCGCGCGAGGTCGCGCAGCGGGCAGGCGGTCATCTTGACCAGCGCCTGCTCGTCGGATTCGGCGGCCGGGTCGCGTTCGGGAGCGAATCCGAGTTCGGAGAGCAATGTCACGGTGACGTCCTTGGCGTCTTCCAATGACTCCACCGGGTGATCGCCCGCGTCGAGGGTGGCGCCCCAGGCCCGGCCCGCCGTGACGGCCGCGTCGGAGCGCCGCCGGGGTTCGGCGCCGAGCTGGTCGGCGAGCACCTGCGCGAGTTCCTGGTAGCCGACGGATCGCTGCACCGCCGAGTACCCGATGCGCGGGCGACCGCGACCGCGCGGCGGCTGCTGGAACTGCCGGACCAGCGATTCCTTGGTGAGAACGTCGAGGTGGAATCGGACGGTGGTGACGTGCTGTCCGGTGATTCTGGCCAGTTCCTGGGCGTCGAGGGGCTCACCTGCGCCACGTAGGATCGCGAGCAGTCGCCGCCGCGGCCAAGAATCGGACATAGCTCACCCCTCCTCCCGAGAGACTTTATCGGATGTGGGTGCGATTTATTCGCCCATTCAGCCGATTTGTGATCTGAAACGAGTTTCACTTTCGCCCCACCCATACCATCGCGGTGGAACACGAACCGCCGAAACCACCCGACTACCTCGCGTGAAGGACCCCAAACCGTGCCCGTCGCCCCGGACTCTCATCCGTCATTCGGTTCCTACGCACATCCTCATCGACTAGTAACCACAGAGTGGCTGTCGGCAAACATAGGCACGCCGGGACTCGAGATCATCGAGTCCAACGAGGACGTACTGCTCTACGACATCGGCCACGTACCAGGAGCTGTCAAGATCGACTGGCGGGGCGACTTGAGCGATCCGGTCACCCGTGACTATATCGACGGCGCGCGGTTCACCGAACTCATGCGCGCCAAAGGCATAGAGCGTGACGATACCGTTGTCGTCTACGGCGACCGGAACAACGCACAAGCCGCGCACACGCTGTGGCTGTTCACCCTGTTCGGCCACGAGGACGTGCGACTACTCGACGGCGGCCGCGAAGCGTGGATCTCCGAGGAACGAGACACCACCTTCGAGCCGCCGCGCCCGCGCCGGACCGACTACCCCACCGTCCGCCGCGACGACGGCGCCGCCCGCGCCTTCCGTGACGACGTCATCACTCACTTCGGCAAGCCGCTCGTCGACGTCCGCTCGGCCACCGAATACGCGGGCGACGCGAACTCCGGCGACCCCGCGCTGCGCGGCGGCCACATCCCGACCGCGCTCAACATCCCGTGGACCGATACGGTCGCACCGGACGGCCGCTTCCGCTCCCGCGCCGCCCTCGACGAGCTGTACGGCGGCCTCGTCGGCCACGACGACCTCGTCGTCTACAGCCGCGTCGGCGAAAGATCCAGCCACACCTGGTTCGTCCTCACCTATTTGCTCGGATACGCCAGGGTTCGCAATTACGACGGCTCCTGGGTCGAATGGGGCAATTCCGTGCGCATGCCGATCGCCAAGGGGGATGAACCCGGCGCCGCCCCGGTCGCCGCGCGGCGCGGCCGCTCCCGCTGACCTGTGACGCCGCACAAGTGTGGTGTGATCGCCGGTGAGCAGGCATTGTGATCCACGACCTACTTACGAGTAGGTCTATCCGAGTGCGGCGTCTGTTGACAGACTGCCTACACTCCCCCGAGACGGAAGTTGTGGACCACGGGAACGGAGCCTGCGCAGCCACCACCCCCGCGAAGCGACCAAGATTGCAATCAGGAGGCTCAGTGCCCAGCCATGCCAGCGCGCGGATCACGAAGGTACTCGTAGCTAACCGCGGCGAGATCGCCGTGCGCGTGATACGGGCGGCCAAGGATGCCGGAATCGGCAGTGTCGCGGTCTACGCGGAACCGGATGCCGATGCCCCCTTCGTCAAGCTCGCCGACGAAGCGTTCGCCCTCGGTGGACAGACCTCCGCGGAGTCGTACCTCGTATTCGCCAAGATCCTCGACGCCGCGGCCAAGTCCGGCGCCGACGCGATCCACCCCGGCTACGGATTCCTCTCCGAGAACGCCGAGTTCGCCCAGGCCGTCATCGACGCGGGCCTCATCTGGATCGGCCCATCGCCGCAGTCCATCCGCGACCTCGGCGACAAGGTCACCGCGCGGCACATCGCCGAGCGCGCCAAGGCGCCGATGGCGGCGGGCACCAAGGACCCGGTCAAGAACGCCGACGAGGTCGTCGAATTCGCGAAGCAGTACGGCGTCCCGGTCGCCATCAAGGCCGCCTTCGGCGGTGGCGGACGCGGCATGAAGGTCGCGCACTCCATCGAAGAGATCCCCGAGCTGTTCGAATCCGCCACCCGTGAGGCCGTCGCGGCCTTCGGTCGCGGCGAATGCTTCGTCGAGCAGTACCTGGACAAGGCGCGCCACGTCGAAGCGCAGGTCATCGCCGACCAACACGGCAACGTCGTGGTCGCGGGCACCCGCGACTGCTCGCTGCAGCGCCGCTTCCAGAAGCTGGTCGAGGAGGCCCCCGCGCCGTTCCTCACCGACAACCAGCGCGCGCGCATCCACGCCTCCGCCAAGGCCATCTGCAAGGAAGCCGGTTACTACGGCGCGGGCACGGTGGAATACCTGGTCCAGGGCGACACCGTCTCCTTCCTCGAGGTGAACACCCGCCTGCAGGTCGAGCACCCGGTCACCGAGGAGACCGCGGGCATCGACCTGGTGCGCCAGCAGTTCCGCATCGCCGAAGGCCACGAACTCGCGATCAAGGAAGACCCGACCCCGCGCGGGCACTCCTTCGAATTCCGCATCAACGGCGAGGACGCCGGTCGCGGCTTCCTGCCCGCCCCCGGCCCGGTCAACGTCTACCGCGAGCCCACCGGCCCCGGCGTGCGCGTCGACTCCGGCGTCGTCGCGGGCAGCGTCATCGGCGGACAGTTCGACTCGATGCTGGCCAAGCTCATCGTCACCGGCGAGAACCGCACCCAGGCGCTCGAACGCGCCCGTCGCGCGCTCGCCGAATTCGAGGTCGACGGCCTGGCCACGGTCATCCCGTTCCACCGTGCCATCGTCGAGGATCCGGCCTTCATCGGTGACGGCGAGAAGTTCGACGTCTACACCAAGTGGATCGAAACCGAGTGGGTCAACACCGTCGAGCCGTACACCCCGGCGGGCGTCACCGAGGACGAAGACGAGGATCTGCCCCGGCAGAAGGTCGTCGTCGAGGTCGGTGGCCGTCGCGTCGAGGTGTCGCTGCCCGGCAGCTTCTCGGTCGGCGGCGGCGCCCCGGCCTCCGGTAACGGCGTCGGCGTGATCCGCAAGAAGCCCAAGCCCCGCAAGCGCGGCGGTTCCGGCGGCGGCGCGGCCTCCGGTGACGCGGTCACCGCGCCCATGCAGGGCACCGTGGTCAAGGTCGCCGTCGAGGAAGGGCAGTCCGTCGAGGCGGGCGACCTGATCGCGGTGCTCGAGGCCATGAAGATGGAGAACCCGGTCAACGCGCACAAGGCGGGCGTGGTCACCGGTCTCGCGGTGGCGGCGGGCGCCGCCATCACCCAGGGCACGGTGCTGGCCGAGATCAAGTAGGTCGGTTCGAACCGAAGAACTCCCGGAGGGCGGGGGGGGGGGGGGGGGGGGGGGCGCCCCCCCCCCCCCCCCCCCCCCCGCCTCGATTCCGTGATCGCCCGGGACGATCCGCGCGCCTGTCCGCCGGTCCCGAAAGTCCGATCACGATTCGGGCCACGTCATCGGTGGCTGTGATCGTGCACCGCCGGTGTGCGACCGGGGGGCGCGGTGGACCGTGCTGTCGTATCGTGAGCGAGTGAGCTCCGCGCTTGAGTCGACCGTGGCCGATCTGATCCGTGAGCGCCGCGATACGGGCAGCCGTGCCGACGGGAATCGTCTCGTGCTCGTCATCGAAGGCGGCGGCAGCCGTGGTGTCTACGCGGGCGGTATGGTGCTCGCGTTGGAGGAGTTGGGGCTCTCGTCGGTGTTCGACGCGGTCTACGGCACGTCGGCGGGCGCGCTGAACGGCGCGTGGTTCCTGTCGGGACAGGTGGCGCCCGGCATGCGGACCTGGACCGATCCCGAGATCATCCGCCGCACCATCGCACCCGAGCGGGTGCTGCGCGGGCGCGCGGCATTCAACCTGCGCTACCTCGTGCACCAGGTCTACGAGGCCGTCGCGCCCATGGATTTCCGCGCCGTACTCGCCAACCCCACCACCTTCCATCCCGTCGCCACCGACATCTACTCCGGTCGAGCGGTCGACCTGCATCCGCACATCACCGACCAGCGCAGTCTGCAAACCGCCCTGCGTGCCTCCGCCGGACTGCCGCTGCTGGCCGGACCGCCCATCGCGTTCGCCGGTTCCCGGTATTTCGACGGCGGCCTGTCGGAGTCGGTGCCGATTCGAATCGCGGTGCGCGACGGCGCGACCCACGCCCTGATCCTGCGCACCCGGCGCACCGACGAACGCCGCCCACCCGCCTCACTGCTGCATCAGATCGTCGGCGGCGGCTACATGCGCCTGCGCGCCCCCGGCGCCTACCGTTCCTGGATCTCGCGCTCGGGCCAGCAGGACGCCGAGGACGACTTCACCGCCGGACTCGGCGCCACCGCCATGCAGATCCACCCGCCCGCGGGCGCCCCGGAGATCGACAGCGCCTCCCGCGACACCGATTTGATGATCGCCGCCCTCGAACTCGGCCGCATGGCCACCCACGCCGCACTCGCCGCGGCCGTGCGCGCGGCCTGACCGAACCATCCGGCTCACAGCTGGACGGTGACGCCTCCGGAGAGGACGAAATCGTGCAGTTCCAGGTGGCTCGGTGTGGAGTCGGCCGGTAGGTCGAAGACGAGTTGGGTGGTCGCGGCGCCGCCGGGCGGCAGTTCGAAGGAGTAGCCCTGGCCGTGGCTCACGGTCTGCCACGCGGTCGCGGCGGTGTCGTGATCGAGGGTGCGGCCCGCTTCGTCGACGAGCTTCTGTCCGAAAGGCAGGAACCACTTCGTCTCGTCGGAGATATTGCGCACATCGAGGGCCACGATCACGAACGATCCGCGCGGTGTCTGCAACCCGACCCGCGACACCCCGGTGCGCACATCGGTGACCGCGAACTCGAACTTGCCGTCGCGCACCGCCGAACCCGATGGCGCGGCGGTCGGCGGGCTGCCCGGATTCGGTTCCGAACTCTCGGCTACCACCGGCGGACGCGGCATCGTCGTCTCCTGCGAACTACTCGAGGTGCCAGCCGCGATGAGCGCGAAACAGCCCGCCGCGAACGCGAACGGCGCGAGGAACACGACCACCAGCGCGCCGATCACCTTCGACAGCACACCGCCCCGACGCCGACGCGGCGCGACCCACTTCCCGCGCGGGCGAACCGGCACCGGACGGCGTCCGGACCACCGCCGAGCCTGCATCGGCGCGCGCACAGGGTAATTCGTCCGGTACGCGGGTGTCGGCGGGCGGACATACGGCCCGCGGACCGGCACGGGAACGTGCGGCCGATAAGCGGCGGGAGTCGGCGCGACCGGTACCGGCGCGTGCACGGGAACCGGGGCACGCACGGGAACCGGTGGCGCGAGCCGGGTCTGCACCCGCGTCGGAGGCGGTCCGGGTTCCGACATGACCTTCGTCGGCGTCGGCGTGCGCGCGACGCCTTCCGATCCGGCGCTGGAACGCTCTCGCGGCGGGTCGAGTGCGCCGGGATCACGCCCCGCGTCCGCGGCGCCCGCGACAGCACCCGACCGCTCGTCGAGCCGGGTCTCCACTCGCGTCGGAGGCGGATCCGTCTTGGCCGGGGCAATGGAACTAGCTTGTGGCGCAACGGTTTCCACTGGCAATCCGACAGCGACACGGGCCGCGCGGGCGAACTCTCCCGCGCTCGGATGCCGGTCCCCCGGACTCTTGGCCATACCGCGCGCGATCACCTCGTCCAGCGCGGCCGGAACAGCCGGACGCACGGTCGACGGACGCGGTGGCGCCGTCATGAGATGGTCGTGCATCTGCCGCGCCGGATCGGTGTCGCCGTACGGACGGCGACCCGTGACGCATTCGTAGAGCACGCATGCCAGCGAATAGATGTCGGTACGCGCGTCGGAAACGCCGTTGAACCGTTCCGGAGCCATATACGCCCAGGTGCCGATGGCGAGCCCGGTGGCGGTGAGACCCGTCTGCCCGACACCGCGCGCGATGCCGAAATCGATGAGGTAGGCGAACCCGTCGGCGCGGACCAGGATGTTGGAGGGCTTGACATCGCGGTGCACGAGTCCGGCGGCGTGCGCGGTGTCGAGGGCGGCGGCGACCTGGTCGAGGATTTCCACGGCGGCGCACGCTTGCAGCGGTCCGCGCGCGGTGAGCAGCGCGCCGAGATCGGTGCCCTCGACGTAGTCCATCTCGATGAACAGCTGCCCGTCGACCGAGCCGTGACGGTGGATCGCGACCAGGTGCGGGTCGCGCAATCCGGCGGCGAGCTGGGCTTCTCGTTCGAATCGGAGGCGGAAACTCGCGTCGGAGGCCAAGCGGACCGGCAGCAGTTTCAGCGCGACCCGTGCGCCCGCGCGGTCGCGCGCCAGCCACACCTGGCCCATCCCGCCTTCGCCGAGCATCCGCTCGAGCCGGTAGTCACCGAACCGTACGTCCCCCATGTCGAACCTCCCAGTCCTCACCCTCCCCGGTTGTCACAGCTTCGTCGCAGCGGACCTGAGTCCTCGAATGACGGGGCGCGCCAACGAAAGACCAGTTCACGACATGTCCGCCACGCTTACCGGCCTCAACGGAAGCCTAGCCGTGCGACGGCCGCGCGCCCAGTGTGAACCGTGTGAGGTGGCCGACCCGGCTCGTCGCGGCAGCCCGCGCGAGCGCGCTAGCCTTGGTTCGTGGAGGAGCTACCTGACGTCCGGGTCGGCACTGTGGAACGTGAGGACGCGCTGCGGCGCCTGTCGGACCATTTCGCGGCGGGTCGTCTCAGTGTCGCCGAATTCGACGAGCGCAGCGCGGTCGTCGCGGCGGCGGTGACCCGCGGGGATCTGGCCGGGGTGTTCACCGACCTGCCGCAAGAACCGGCGGCGAGTCCGCCCGAGCGGGCAGGCCGGTCGGGGGTCCAGCGGCCCGAGCGGTTGATGGCGGTGCTTCCGATCATCGCCGTCATCCTGTTCTTCACCACCGGCAGTTGGCTGTGGTTCCTCATGATCCCGATCGCGGGTGCGCTGCTGTTCCGCAACGAGCGAACCGCGCGCAGGCGGCGTCGGCGCGAGCGCCGTGGGCTTGACGGACGCGAGCGCCGCGGACTCGACGGCCGCGAACCTCACGGACTGGACGGACGCGAGCGCCGTGGAAGCGACAGCCGCGAGCCTCACGGACGCGACGAAGGCGGTCGAGGCCGCGACAAGGAACTCGACTCCGATCGAAGGAACGAACTCGACTGATGGAACCGATCGAGATCAACGCGGGCTCCTGGTATCTGCGCGCGCTGCGTGCCGACGAGCGCATCGATGACCGCCCCGCCCTCGCTGCGGGCGGCGTCACCGATCCCGACTACGTGCGCCGTCGCACCGCCGAATGGGATGCGGAGACGCATTTCTCGTGGGCCGTGTGCGAGCCGACCACCGCCGAACTGGTCGCGGAGATCGTCGTTACTCCCGGCCCCGACGGGAGCGCCGATGTCGCCGGATGGGCCCGCGACGGCTACGAATCCGCGCTCGCGGACGGGCTCGCCGCGGTGCACAGATTCACCGAGGGCGCACTCGGTCTGCGTCCCGTCTGACGCCACGTCCCGGCGGACACCGAGCGATTCCCGGGATCCACACGAGCCCCTCGGAAACCCGAAGCGCGCTCCTCGCTCGACCCCGCACCGGCCCCTGTGCGGTAGGACTCAATCCACGCGAGCCAGTACCCGATCGATGGCGTCCACGGCGGCGTCGAGTTCATCGACGCGCACGGTGAGCGGCGGCCGGAAGCGGATGCCGCGTTCACCGGTGCCGAGGATGAGAATGTGTTCCTGTTCACGCAGCGCGGCGACCACGTCGTCGCGCAGGCGGGGTGAGGCCAGGTCGATCGCGCACATGAGTCCACGTCCGCGCGGTTCGGTCACGCGGGGGTGGGCCGCGGCGAGTTCCCGCAACCGCCCGAGCAGGTGTTCGCCGAGTGCGCGGGAGCGTTCCACGAGTCCATCGCGTTCCAGCACTTCGAGGATGCGCCTGGCGCGCACCATATCGGTGAGGTTGCCGCCCCACGTCGAGTTGAGCCGGGAACTCACGGCGAAGACGTTGTCGGGCACCTCGTCCACGCGCCCGCCCGCCATCACACCGCAGACCTGCGTCTTCTTGCCGAAGGCGACCACATCCGGCGCGAGCCCCAATTGCCGATAGGCCCACGTGCTTCCGGTCATGCCGACCCCGGTCTGCACCTCGTCCAGCACGAACAGCGCGTCGTTGTCGTGACACAGACGCTGCACGGCCGCAAGGAACTCGGCCCGCAGATGCCGGTCGCCGCCTTCGCCCTGGATCGGTTCGGCGATGAAACAGGCTATGTCGTGCGGGTTCTCGGCGAAGGCGCGGCGCAGTTGGTCGAGCGCGGCGGCCTCGGCGGCTTCGATATCGCGGCCGTCGGCGAGGTAGGGCGCGTCGATGCGCGGCCAGTCGAAGGCCGGGAAGCGGGCGGTCTTGGTCGGGTCGGTGTTGGTGAGCGACATCGTGTAGCCGCTCCGCCCGTGGAAGGCGCCGGTGAGATGGGCCACTTTCGTGCCGAGTTCGGCCCGCCTCCCGTGGGATTCGTTGTGCCTGCTCTTCCAGTCGAAGGCGATCTTGAGCGCGTTCTCGACCGCGAGGGCGCCGCCGTCGACGAAGAACAGGTGCGGCAGGCGCGGGTCGCCGAGGACGCGCGCGAAGGTTTCCACGAATCGGGCCATCGCGACGGTGTAGACGTCGGAATTGCTCGGCTTGTTGACCGCCGCGTCGGCCAGTTCCGCGCGGAACCGCTCGTCGGTGAGGGCCGGATGGTTCATCCCCAGCGTGTTGGAGGCGAAGAATCCGAACATGTCGAGGTAGCTCGTGCCGTCTCGTTCGTCGACGAGCAGGCAGCCTCGGGAGTTCCGTAGGTCGAGCACCAGGTCGAAACCGTCGGCGAGGATATGCGCCGAGAGGATGTCGTGCACCCGTGCGGCGGGGGTGACCGTTGCCGTGTCACCGCCCGTTCGGGTGTGGTCCAGTTCGAGGGTCACATCCGTAGAGTACCGGAAAAATTTACGATATCTCTACGTAATGTCGGATAAATTTTGGTGATCAACTATCTGTCATAGAATGTCTGCAAAATGATGGTGCTCCGGGTCCTCACATTGGCGGTGGCCCTGATCTCCTGGAGCAGCTGCTCGAGGTGCCGAGGGGAGGCGACCCGGACCAGAAGGATGTAACTCTCGTCACCCGCCACCGAATGGCACGCCTCGATGCCGGGGATGTGCTGCAAGACCTCCGGCGCGTTGTCGGGCTGCGAAGGATCGAGAGGAGTGATGGCGACGAATGCCGACAGCAACTGCCCGAGCGCCTCGGGATCGACGTGCGCGGTATACCCGCGGATCACACCGCGCGCCTCCAGTCTGCGCACCCTCGACTGCACCGCCGAGACCGATAGACTCGCCTTCTCCGCCAGGTTCGACAGGGTGGCGCGACCATCGGCCATCAATTCCCGAATCAGCAGGCGATCGATGTCGTCGAGTACTGGTCTTGCCGGTGTATCCGCCATCAGCCGAGGCTAACTCAGCGAACGCTCCTCGTGGCGGAAACATCGACTCGTTCACATCCGGCAACATTCGCGGAACCGGAGGTGACCCGGAGTCGACCACGACGCGACCAAAGGCACAGCGGAACAAAGACATCCACCGACCCGGCCCGACCCGCGGCGAATCGACCCACCGGAGCAAGCGATGACACACACTCTCAGCGATCAGCTGACCCCCGAGCTCGCCGAGCGCGCCACGAGTTTGCTGCGCGCCTTCGGAGCCGATATCCCCGAACCGGGCGAGCTCGTCGTCCGCACCCCCATCACCGGTGGCACCCTGCTGACCCTGCGCCCCGACACCGTCGAAACCGCCGACGCCGCGATCACCCGCGCCGACACCGCGTTCCGCACCTGGCGCACCGTGCCCGCCCCGGTTCGCGCGGCCGTGGTGCGCCGCCTCGCCGAACTGCTCACCGCGCACCGCGCCGAACTCGGCGAACTCGTCACCCTGGAAGCGGGCAAAATCGGCGCCGAAGCCGTCGGCGAAGTGCAGGAGATGATCGACATCTGCGAATTCGCGATCGGACTCTCCCGCCAGCTCTACGGATACACCATGCCCTCGGAACGGCCCGGCCACCGCTTGATGGAAACCTGGCATCCGCTCGGCGTGGTCGGGGTGATCTCGGCGTTCAACTTCCCGGTCGCCGTGTGGGCGTGGAATACGGCGCTCGCGCTGGTCTGCGGTGACACGGTGGTGTGGAAGCCGTCGGACATCACACCGCTGACCGCACTCGCCTGCCACACCCTGCTGCGCCGCGCCGCACTCGACGTCGGCGCCGACCCCGAAGTGCACCAACTGATCCAGGGCGACGCCGAAATCGGAGCGCGCCTCGTCGACGACGAACGCGTCGCCCTGCTCAGCGCCACCGGCTCGGTGCGCATGGGCCGCACCGTCGCCCCGCGCGTCGCCGCCCGATTCGGACGCTGCCTACTCGAACTCGGCGGCAACAACGCCGCGATAGTCACCCCCTCCGCCGACCTCGAATTGGCCGCCCGCGCCATTGTTTTCGCCGCAGCGGGCACCGCGGGCCAGCGCTGCACCACCCTGCGACGCCTCATAGTGCACACCGACGTGGTCGGCCCACTGCTCGACCGCGTCGCCAACGCGTATCGGCAACTTCGCGTGGGCAATCCGCTCACCGACGGCGTCCTCGTCGGACCGCTGATCCACGCCGGAGCCCACGAAAACATGCGCACCGCACTGGAACGCGCACTCGGCGACGGCGGCCGCATGGTCTGCGGCGGCGAACGCGTCCCGTTCGGCGACGACTCCTACTACGTGCGCCCCGCGATCGTCCGCATGCCTGCCCAGACCGCCGTGGTCCGCGAGGAAACCTTCGCCCCCATTCTCTACGTCCTCACCTACCGCGACCTCGACCACGCCATCACCCTCCACAACGCGGTCCCCCAAGGACTCTCGTCCTCCATCTTCACCACCGACCAACGCGAAGCCGAACGCTTCCTCGCCGCCGACGGCTCCGACTGCGGCATCGCCAACGTCAACATCGGCACCTCGGGCGCCGAAATCGGCGGCGCCTTCGGCGGTGAGAAACACACCGGCGGCGGCCGCGAATCCGGTTCGGACTCCTGGAAGTCCTACATGCGCCGCGCCACCAACACCGTCAACTACTCCACCGAACTCCCCCTTGCCCAGGGCATCACCTTCACCTAACCCCCTCTGACCAGGCGATTAGGCCCCACCCCACCGCCCGTGTAGGGTTAAGACATCCGACGCGGGGTGGAGCAGCTCGGTAGCTCGCTGGGCTCATAACCCAGAGGTCGCAGGTTCAAATCCTGTCCCCGCTACAAAGGTCCAGGCCGGAGAAACCACAAGTTTCTCCGGCCTGGCTCATTTCCGTAGGCGATCACCCTCGATTCACGCCTTATCCGCCCGACCGCCGACATGCTCGAAGGTGGCTGCGGTGGCCAATGCAGGTTTGTACGCTGTCCCGGTGGCAGAAACCAAACTTGTTCGTGCGGGCAAGGAAACCGTACTCGCGAATATCGATCGCTACGGGCCCGTAGACGTAATCGCCGAGCTGGTATGGAATGCGCTCGATGCGGAAGCCACACGGATCGAGACCACGGTGGCGATCGGAGCGACAGGAGCGCCCGAAGAGATTGCGGTCATGGACGACGGCCACGGCATCTCTTACGACGATGCCGCCGACATGTTCCTGATACACGGCGAGTCCTGGAAGTCGACGGCGCGGTTCTCGAAGAACGAGAACCGCCCGCTGCACGGTCGACTCGGGCGTGGCAGGTTCCACACCTACGCCATCGCAGAGCAAGCGGAGTGGCGCTCGGTCGCCGGTACGGACGCGGCCCGGTTCGAAACAGTAATCCTCGGCAAGCGCAGTCACCCACAGCAATTCGATTTCGACGGACCGGCTCCGACCAGCTCGCCCTGCGGCACGACGGTGACACTGATCGTTCGTCAGATCGCCAAAGTCAACAGGGTCGTCGACAGCGACCTGAACTTGCCGCTCACCGCCAAACTCGCACCCACGTTGCTGGCGATGCCGCACGTCACCGTCACATACCGAATGCAACCGCTCGATCCGAAAGATCACATAAAATCGGACACCGACATACTGCTGAACACGGATGGCGTATTGCTGCACGGGAAAAGCTATCCGAGACTCCGGTTCGTCGAGTGGTCCTCCGATATGCAGTCGAAGACACTCTATCTCTGCGATCCCGACGGTGCTGTTGTCACCGAGTACGCGATGGCCAAGCTGCCGCCCGCGCCCATACATTGGACGGCTTACCTCCAGTGGGAAGGATTTCGGGATCCGACGCTCATGGATCAGGCAGATCTGCGAGTGCCGGATCTCAAACACGGCGAACTGCTTTCGGCTGTGCATCGGGCGTTGGTAGAGCATCTGAATCAGCGTTTGGACGAGCAGAAGGGAAGCATTCTCGGGGAGTGGAAGGCTCAAGGCGTATACCCGTACAGGGGAGAGCCTGCGAGCACTGCGGAACGACTCGAGCGCGAGATATTCGATATCGTCGCCGTTGTCGCAAGTCCCGCGATCGGGCGCGATGTCAGGCAGAAGCGCTTCTCGCTGCGACTCCTGCAGGAAGCCACGCGAGCGGAACCTACTCGTACCAAGAAGATTCTCAACGCCGTGCTCGATCTTTCCGAAGAGGAACAGTCCGTGCTGGCGGAACTACTGGAACGCACGCGGCTGCCGCTGATAGTACGTACCGCGCAGACCGTGGCGGACCGCACCGACTTCATCTACGGACTACGGCAATTGCTGTACTCCGACGAGACACGAACGGAGTTTCGGGAGGTCGATCAACTGCATCCCATGCTCGCCGCGGAGCCTTGGATATTCGGAGACGAGTGGGCACTGTCGCTCTCGGAGGGCGGACTGAAGCAGGTCGTGGATTCGCTGGTGACCAGGGGACGCAACTCTCTGTATTCCAACACACCGGTGAACCTACCGTCGGGCAGAAAAGGTCGGGTGGATATGGTCTTTTCACGTGAACTTCCCGAGAGCGACCGCACTCGCCATCTGGTTGTCGAGCTGAAGCGGCCGAAGCGAGTCGGCATGGAGGAAGTCAGCCAAGTCGTCAATTACGCGGCCGCGATCACCAATCACCCCTCGGTAACCGGCACACCCCACACCTGGGACTTCTGGCTGGTGACAACCGAGATCGATTTCGGGGTGCGAGCATTCCTCGGTGGAAATACGTCGAGCCCGAATACACACCAAGGCGAAAACTATCGTCTGACGGTGGTCACCTGGGCAGATCTGTTGGATCGGGCGGAACGCCGTGTTCGCGCACTACGGTCGGCTCTCCAACTGGTGTCCGACGAAGAATCCAGCACCAAATACCTGGAGCAGAAGCACGCCGAGTTCATCCCGAGGAAGTAGGCGCGAACGACCACCACGAGATCGCGACTCCTACGTGACCGAATCACCTGCGTAGCTTCACGGCCGCCCTCGCCGCAGGAACCGACGGCCCACCCGCCGGCCCGGCATGGTTCCGACGGCAGGGGACTGCGCTTGTGGTTCAGCGATATTCGTTCGAATCGGATGGGACGGCCACAGGGTTGAATCAACAATGAAATTCGTTACCGAACGAAGAGGTAGCGGTGAAGATTGCGTTTGTCGGCAGGCGGAAGAAGAGTTGGCCGAGCAGATCGATCCGGGATTCGTCCCACGACCCGAGGGCGTCGGAGTCGGGGTCTGATCTTTCGGGCGGGAGGTGAGACGCAATAGAGTCGGCGGCGTAATCGAGTCAACGGTGCGCGAAGGCTGCGGTCGGGTGGTTTGTACGCAGCAAGACAAGTCCGCGTGTCCGTTATGAGCAGATCCAAATCGACCGCTCACCTGGCGAGATTCCGATCGGTTTGTGTAACCGTTCATCTCATGTTCGATAATTACGTTTCCGTAACGTCGGGTGAGGTCCGGTCGCCCGCGCCTCGGCGCGGGTGGCGGCGGTCCCGTCGGATGGCGGGCGCGGTGTTGGCCGCCGCGAGCGCGGTGGCGCTGACCGCGGTGTGCGCCATCACGCTCATGACCGGCTCGACCGGTGTGGCGGCGGCCGAGGAGCCTGGCCCCGCGCCCGCGCCGTCGGCGGGCTGCACGGGCAAGGCCACGCCGAAGGGGCAGACCGATCAGGAGTTCAAGGGCAAGGAGAAGTCCGGGCTCTATATCCAGAACGTGCCGGCGGGCGCGGACAAACCCCTACCGCTGGTCATCGACCTGCACGGACTGCTGGAATCCAAGGAGATCACCCACGAGGGCGCCAAGTTCGGGCAGCTCGGTGAACAGAAGGGCTTCCTGACCGTCACGCCGCAGCTCGACCGGATCGGGCCGTCGATGTGGGAATTCGGGCCGGACTCCACCGATATCGACTGGATCGGCGAACTGCTGACCCACGTGGAATCCAAGCTGTGTGTGGACAAGCGACGAGTCTTCGTCAGCGGGTTGTCGAACGGCGCGTTCGCGACCAGCTCCGTCGGCTGTCGCCTCGCCGACCGGATCGCCGCCATCGCGCCCGTCGCCGGACTGCGTGACTTCAGCTGGTGCAAGCCCGCACGGCCGGTGCCTGTCATCGCGTTCCACGGCACCGCGGATCCGATCGTGTCCTATGACGGCGCCGCGGCAAGCGGATCGGGCACCGGCTCGGCTTCCGGTTCCGCGTCGGGCTCGGCTTCGGGCTCGTCCGGCGAGAACTCGCTCGGCGGCGCGGGTCCGGTGAGCGCAGCCGCGCAGGCGTGGGCCAAGCGCGACGGGTGCACCGGCGGACCGCAGCGCCGACAGATCGCCTCCGACGTCGTGCTCGACAGCTTCACCTGCCCGACCGGCATCGACGTGCAGCTGTATTCGGTCGTCGGCGGCGGCCACATCTGGCCGGGCACCACCTCGACCATCTACCCGGCCGACATCGTCGGCCCGAACACCACCTCGATCGACGCGACGGCGCTGATCTGGGACTTCTTCCGCACCCACCCGATGGCAGGCTGACCTCGGCCGCAAACCACCGCCGGGGCGCACGCCGCCCAGCGGCGGTCGGATCGGAGTAATCCGATCAACGGCACGGCCACGGGACGACCCCCCTCGACGTCCCGTGGCCGTGCCGATCGCCGTCACCACCCAGCGGCGGTCGTCGCACCACACCCCGACTCGGGCTGTTCGCGGCCGCGAGTCGACCGCGATGCGCCTGCGACGAATCGGCCGCTCCCGAGCCGCCGTCGAGCGCACTCGGCGTGACCAGCGTGAAGACCCGTCGGTTCGCCACGCACCCCCTCGAGCGCCGTCGCGGAGACGGCAATGCGATCATCGAACGGCGCGAGACGTGCCACGCATATCGTTGCGTAACCAGGTTTCCACTGGTTAGGGTGATCCGGGACACAACCGGCTCCGACCGACTTCCATTTCGGCAGTCCGGTTTACAAGAAGGCGTTACGCCTAGAAGTAGGCTCGATTATCGGTGTTTGGCAGCAGATTGTTCAGTACGTTCTCGACTGTGTTCAAGCGCGGACAACCCCGCAGGCCGCTCGGCGTGCGCGCCCGATTGCTTGCCATCGTTCTGATTCCCAGTGTCGCCCTCTTGAGCATCGGTATCGGCGCGGCCGTATACCTGATCCAAGACGGCCGTAAGGACAAGGACTGGGCCGAATTCGCCGCGCAGACGACCGCGCCCGCGATCGGCATGATCGAAGCGTTCCAGCTCGAACGCGGCGCCTCGATGCTCTACATCGCGCAGGTTCCCGACATCGAGGAACACCTCGGCGCATCACGACGCAACTCGGACGCGACGCTGGCCTCCCTGATCGATCGCGGCGCCGGTGCCGCTATGCGCTCGGATATCACCCCCGAGATGGACGGCATCACGCGGCTCTACCAGGCGCTGCCGAATCTGCGCGCGGCGATCGACGCCCGCGCCATGCCGCAGGAACAGGCGTTCGCCGCCTTCAGCACGATCATCGACACCATCGTGCAGGGCACCTCGATCGCCGCCCGCATCGCACCGGATGCCCAGATCGCGGTCGACCTGTATCGCGGCGTACACCCGCTGCGTGCGGCCGAGGCGATCTCAAAGGCAGCCACCATCGGCTCGACCGCGCTGCTCACCAACCAGATGACCACCGCGCAGTTCAGCGATTTCACCCGCAATGTCGGCGACGCGCGCGGCGAGATCGCCTACGCCGCCGCCGTGTTGACCGGTGCGCGGCAGGCGCAACTGAAGACGATCACCGACAGCCCGGCCTGGCAGCAGCTCGTCGCCATGGAGGACGCCGTCATCCGACGCGGGGTGTCATCCGGCGAGGAAGCCACCGGATCGGAGGATTCGACCAGCGCGCGTTCGTCCACCGGTTCCGGCGCCTCGACCACACGACGCTCCCAGACGAGTCCCGTCGCACTGCCGATGAGCACCAACGAATGGGGCACGACCGCGGGGCAGGTCCGCTCGGAACTGCTGAAACTCTGGAACGACCAGAGCCAGGACGCGCACCGCAATGCCGAAACCGCCGGTGACGAGAAGGCCTCCGATTCGCTCTACGGCGGCATCGCGGTCGGCGTGGTCACCCTGCTCGCCTTCCTCGCGGCGCTCTACCTGGCCAACCGCCTCATCGGCCGCATGCGCAGGCTGCGCCAGGAAACGCTGCAACTAGCCGACGAGCGCCTGCCCAACACCATCCGCGTCCTCAGCGACGGCAAGGAGATCGACCACGCCGCCGAAATGACGCCGCTCGACTTCGGCCGCGACGAGATCGGCCAGATCGCCGACGCGTTCAACCGCGCCCACGGCGCCGCCGTCAGCGCCGCGGTCGCCGAATCCAAGACTCGGTCCGGCGTCAACGCGGTCTTCCTCAATATCGCCCACCGCAGCCAGGTCATGGTGCACCGCCAGCTCGCCCTGCTCGACAAGGCCGAACGCGAGGAAGAGAATCCGGGCAAGCTCGACGTGCTCTTCCAGCTCGACCACCTCGCCACCCGCGCCAGGCGCAACGCCGAGAACCTGATCATCCTCGGCGGTGAGAAGCCGGGCAGGCGCTGGCGCAACCCGGTCCCGCTCATCGACGTGGTGCGCAGCGCCGTGGCGGAGAGCCTGGACTACACGCGGATCCAGACCGGCAAGCTGCCCGAGGCCAGGATCACCGGAAGCACGGTCGCCGACCTCATCCACCTCATCGCCGAACTCACCGACAACGCGACGGCGTTCTCGCCGCCGGAATCACGGGTCGAGGTGAGCGGCAACCTGGTCGGCAAGGGCGTCGCGATCGAGATCTCCGATCAGGGCCTCGGCATGTCCGAGTCCGAACTCGTCGACCGCAACGCGCTGCTGGCCAACCCGCCGGACTTCAGCGTCGCCGCGCTGTCCAGCGACGCGCGACTCGGCCTGTTCGTGGTCGCCAAACTGGCTACCCGCCACGGCATCTCGGTGCGCCTGAGCGAATCGGACTACGGCGGGATCAGGGCGATCGTGCTGGTACCGACCACGCTGCTCGCCGACGACAACGACCGTCCGCCGACCGACGCGCCCACCGAGACCGCCCAGGTCGCGCCGCGCGCGGTGCTCGCACCGGCCGCCGCCATCGCCGCCGCGCCATCGGGCGGCCAGCAGGCCGTCACCGCTCCCTCCGCCCCAGCGATCCCATCCCAGAACATCGTGGAAAAGCCCGCACTACCGCGCAGGCGTCGCGCCGTCCCCGATCCCGCGGTCGAACCCGCGAACGGGCAGTCGCCGACCGAGCCGAGCGCACGGCCGCGTTCGGCCGACGAAGCCCGAAACCTGATGTCCGCCATCGAGAACGGAACCAGGCAGGGGCGTTTGAACCGCGTCGACGACGACGGTCACGTACAGCCATACGATCGACAAGAAGGTACCGGTGACGACCTCCAAACCCCGTAGTCTCGACTGGTTGCTCGACGACCTCATCGAACGGCTCCACGACGTCCGCTTCGCCGTCGTACTTTCCACCGACGGCCTGCTGCTCGGGCACTGCTCGGCGATGCCGCGCTCGGACGCCGAACGGTTCGGCGCGATGGCGTCCACCCTGCACGGTGTGGCACGCAGCGCCGGATCGCATTTCGACGTCGGCGGGGTCTGCCAGACCGTGGTCGAACTCGACAGAGCGGTGCTGTTCATCACAGCCGCGGGCGACAACGCGTGCCTCGCGCTGTTGACCTCGGAGACCGCGAACATGGGCATGGTGGCCTACGAGATGAACCAGACCGTGCAGCGGGTCGGCACGCACCTCGCCGTCGATCCGCGTCCCAAAACACTCGACGAAGCCGGCTCGCGACTGCCATGAACGACGAGCGTGAGTCCTGGTACGACGACGAGGCCGGGCCCCTCGTCCGCCTGTACGCCGTCACGCGCGGGCGGTCCGGCGGGGCACGGCACAAACTGGACATGCTGACGCTGGTGGTGAACGCCAGCGTCGGCATGCAGCCGCGCCGTCCGGAACCGGAATACGCCCGGATCCTCCAGATGAGCCACAGCGCGATCTCGGTGGCGGAGGTCTCGGCGGCGCTCAATCTGCCGCTGACCTCGACCAAGATCCTGATCGGCGATCTGATCGACGACGGGCTCTTGAAGTTCCGCTCGCCGGATCCGGCGCCGGAGGCCGCCGCGCGCAACACCCAGCTGCTGCGCGCCGTGCTCAAGGGCATCCAGGCGATCTGAGGTCCGCAGGACCGGTCCGGTGGTCCGCGTTCAGGTGGGCGCGATCACACGCCTGCCCTGACAGCGCTTCGACCAGGTAGACACGCGGATCGTCTGTGCGGCGATTCAGAACGCCGGTGCGCGGGTCAGGTCGTACACGGTAACGGCGCCGACTTCGCGTGAGGTGTAGTGGCTCCGTACCCATTCGGAGATCAGTTCACCCGCGGACTCGCGCGCGGCGCCATCCGGGCGCGGCGGACGCGGGCCCGCATCCCGTGTGGTCACGAAGTAGCCGATCGCGCCGTCCGCGACAAGGGTGCGGAACTGTTCGAGGGTCGGCGCCTCGTCACCGCCGCCGAAGCCGCCGATCGCCATGACCGAAGTGCCGGTGCGCAATTCGAGGGCCGATGCGCCGAACGAGCCGACCGTTGCCGCCGTCCACCGACGATCGGACGCGCGCAGCATGTCCTCCAGCTCGGCGTTGGGCGCGATACCGGGATGGCCGCCGGGGCCGGGCGGACCCGGTGCGGGGGCGCCTGCCGCGCGACCACCCTCGGCCATGCGCTGCCCAACGAGCGCGGGATCCCCGTAATCCGACGTGTCGGACGCCGTGGCCCGCGAGTCACCCTGACCCGGTCCTGCGGGCACGCCACCGGCCTGACCCGTTCCTGGCCCACCGCTCACCTGCCCCGGTCCCTCCTGGCCTCTCGCCTGCCTCGGCCCCGGGACGCCCGGCTGCGGACCCGCCGCCATCGCGTCGCCCCTTGGTCCCGAGGCCGGTATGCCGCCACTGTGCGGAAACGACGTGGTGACGATCGAATACGCGGCGGCGCCGGACAGTCCGGCGACCAGCGCGGTGACGGCGGCGGCCGCGGTGACGCGCGCGGGCAGCCGCGGACCGGTAAGCAGTCCGATGGCGCCGAGCGCGGTCGCGCACAGGGCGGTCCAGCGCAGCCACGGCAGCCACTCCGGGGTGTGTCCGAGCAGCGCGAAGGACCAGACACCGGTGACCGTTGCCATCAGCGCCAGTGCCGCACGGGCGGCGGCATGCGCCCTGCCTCGCCACAGAGTCGCGACCGAGATGCCGAACAGGGCGTCGACCGCGGGCGCGAGCGCGACGGTGTAGTAGGGGTGGATGACGCCGCTCATATAGCTGAAGACGATCGCCGTCACGAAAAGCCAACCGCCCCAGACGATCACGGCGGCGCGCAGGCGGTCGGCGCGCGGGGCGCGGCGGCGCGCCCACAGGCAGCACACCGCTCCGATCAGCGCGGCGGGCAGCAACCATGACACTTCCGTCGCCATCAGGTCGCGGAACAGTCGGGTGATGCCGGTGTCGCCACCGAACGCGGCGCCCATCCGCCCGCCCGCCGACGGACCGTCCGCGTTGCCGCCGGGGTTGCCGCGACCGCCGAGCAATCGGCCGAGTCCGTTGTAGCCGAGGGTGAGTTCCCACAGGCTGTTGTTGGTCGAGCCGCCGATATAGGGTCGCGCCGAGGCGGGCCACACCTCGACCAGCACGACGAACCAGCCGCCCGCGAGGACGAGCGCGGCGCCCGCTGTTACGAGTTTGACTGTCCGCGACCAGAATCCGCCTGCGGCGGCGATCAGGAACACCGCGGCGAGCGCGGGCAGCACGAGCAGGGCCTGCAGGAGTTTGGTCAGGAATCCGAATCCGATCGCCACGGCGGCGAGTACGAGCCATCCGGTGCTCGACGACCACCAGCGCGCGCCCTCGGCGTCGATGGCGCGCACCGTGCAGTAGGCGGCGGCGATCAGCAGGAAGGTGAGCAGCGCGTCGGGGTTGTCGTAGCGGAACATCAAGGCCGCCACCGGCGTAGCGGCCAGCGCGGCGCCCGCGAGCAGTCCCGCGCCCGGACCGCTCCAGCGGCGCACGGCCGCGTGGAGCAGTGCCACCGAGGCGATTCCGAGCAGTGCCTGCGGGATCAGCACCGACCACGGGCCGAAGCCGAACAGGCGGGCCGACAGGCTCATGAGCCACAGCGCGGCGGGTGGTTTGTCGACGGTGATCGCGTTGCCCGCGTCGTGCGATCCGAACAGCAGCGCCAGCGGACTGCGCGAGCCCGCCTGCGCCGCGGCGGCGTAATACTCGTTGCCCCAACCGGATACGGACAGGTTGGTGAGGTAGAGCGCGGCCGTGGCGGCGAGCAGCACGATCAGCGTCGGGCGCGCCCAGCGCGGATCGGCGCCCGACCGCGCGCGCGGCGTGGCCCGAGGGCCGAGCACGGACGGCGGCGCCGCCTCCGGGACGCTCACGGTCGCCGTCATCGCCAGCCCTTCGTCGCGGTGGGTCGGTTCGGCCGTGGCGGGTTCGCGGTCACGGCCGAGTCCCGAACCTAAGGGCGTCGCCTCACGGCAGTCTTCGAAGTTCCTGCGAAGAAGCTGTGAACCGCGATCACCGGTCCGCAGTAAGTCGGAAATTAGTTTTGGTTGTTACAACCAAAACTATGCTACGGTGGTCGCATGATCGAGACGATGGTTCGGACCGCCGACGGCATCCGAGCCGATGACCTGGACTTCCTCCGCTTCCCCGGCGGCGAGTGGCACCTGCGGACCGGCGCGGCCTTCGACCCGTCGGCCGCGCGCTTCGCGGTGATCCGCGGCGGCTCCGCCGACGACCTGCTCGCCCTCGGACTCTGGGCCGACCTGGTCCGCGGCCACGGCGCGCCCGCGCGGGTCCTGATGCCATACATCCCCGCGGCGCGCGGCGACCGCGACCGCCCGTGCGCCGCCGCCGTCTACGCGAACGTGATCACCGCGTTCGCCGACGAACTCGTCTACGCCGACATCCACTCACCGCGCGCCCTGGCCGCGCTGCGCGGCCCCCGCGCCACCGCGATCCCGCTCGGGCAGCTGGCCGCCGCGATCCTGCCCCGCGACTACGACCTGGTGATCGCACCCGACGCCGGCGCACGTGACCGCGCCGAGACCGTCGCGGCGGCGCTCGGCGAGATCCCGGTGGCGCACGGCCGCAAACACCGCGACCCCGGCAGCGGCCGACTCAGCGGATTCGAACTGTCCGCGCCGGTCGCCGGGCGGCGCGTCCTCGTCGTCGACGACATCTGCGACGGCGGCGGCACCTTCGCGGGCATCGCGGCCGCCGGCGAATTCCACACCGCCGAGCGCGTCGACCTCTGGGTCACCCACGGGGTGTTCTCCGGCGGCCTGCGCCTGCTCGCGAACCTCGCGCCCTACGCCCATATCTACAGCACCGACTCCCACCCCGGCGCCCGCGCGAGCGCGCTGCCGCCGAACCGACTGCACCTGATCGATCTCGTCGACCACGTCCTGACCCGAGGAATCCTGTGATGTTCCGCAACGCCACCGACCCGCTGTTCCTGACCGACGCCTACAAGCTGGACCACCGTCGCCAGTACCCGCCCGGCACCACCCGCGTGTACTCGAACCTGACGCACCGAGCCTCCCGCGTCGACGGCGTGAACCACGTCGTGCACTTCGGTCTGCAAGCCTTCCTGCGCGATGTGCTCGAGGACTCCTTCGCGGCCTTCTTCGACGCCGACGTCGACACCGTCTGCGCCGAATACGAACGCAGGGTGACCTCGATCCTCGGCCCGAACCACATCGGCAGCGACCACATCCGCGCGCTGCACACCCTCGGCTACCTGCCGCTGTCGATCCGGTCACTGCCTGAGGGCACCCTCGTCCCGCTGCGGGTCCCGGTACTGACCGTGGAGAACACGCACCCCGATTTCTTCTGGCTCACCAACTACCTGGAAACCGCGCTGTCGGCGGCGATCTGGCAGCCCTCGACCTCGGCGACCACCGCCTGGCGACTGCGCGCGCTGCTCACCGCACGGGCCGCGGCCACCGGCGCCGACCCGGCGGCCGTCGACTACCAGGGCCACGACTTCTCCTTCCGCGGCATGCCGGGCATCGAGGCGGCCGCGGCGTCGGGTGCGGCGCACCTGCTGTCGTTCACCGGATCGGATTCACTGGTCTCGGCGGACTGGATCGACTACTTCTACCCCGATCCCGAATCGGACGCTCCGGTCCTCGCCTCGGTCGCCGCGACCGAACACTCGGTGATGTGCGCGGGCACCCGCGACGCCGAGGACGACACCTACGGTCGACTGCTCGACCTGTATCCCACCGGCATCGTCTCGGTGGTCAGCGACACCTACGACCTGTGGCGGGTGCTCACCGAGACACTGCCCGCCCTGCGCGAACGCATCGTGTCCAGGGACGGGAAACTGGTGATCCGCCCCGATTCCGGCGATCCGGAGACCATCCTGTGCGGCACCGACGCCGACGACAGCCCCGAGGGGCGCGGCGTGGTGCGGCTGCTGTGGGAGACCTTCGGCGGCGCCGTGAACGCGGCGGGCTACCGCGAACTCGATCCGCACATCGGCGTCATCTACGGCGACTCGATCACCTACGACCGCGCCGAGGCCATCACCGCGCGGCTGGCGCGCATGGGATTCGTCTCGACCACGGTGGTGTTCGGGGTCGGCTCCTACAGCTACCAGTACGTCACGCGGGACACCTTCGCCTCGGCGATGAAGGCGACCTACGTCGAGATCGACGGCGTCGGGCGCGATATCCACAAGGATCCGGTCACCGATTCGGGCACCAAACGGTCCGCCAAAGGGCGCCTCGCGGTACTGCGCGGGGACGACGGTGAGCTCGCCGTACACGAACAGGCGAGTGCGGAACAGGAGGCCGCGAGCGAGCTGACCGAGGTGTGGCGGGACGGGAAATGCGTGCGCGTGGTCGGATTCGGCGAGATCAGAGACCGGTTGCGGGCACAGCATGCGTGAGATCACGTCGCAGGCCGGTAATCTGACACCGCGTGAACACGGTGGGACAACACCGTATGTCCGGCGTTGGTCACTCGGCGGTCATCACGTCGCCCATTCGGGCAGCGGTTCGCACTGGGCGAGCCAGTCGGGCGGTATTCCGTCGGAAGTCGTGCGGGCGCCGAGGATTCCGCCGATGATCGCGCAGAGGGTATCGATATCTCCGCCCGTCCCGGCTGCCGCCCAGCATGCGGCGGCGAAATCGTGCCCGTGTCCGGCCACGACCCACAGCCCGAAAGGGACGGTGTCGACCGCCGAAGTGTCGTTGCCGACCCCCAACTCGGCGACGGCGGTGGCGTGATCGACAATCGTCCGCGCGTGTCCGATCCGGTCTCGAACAGGTCCCGGAGCCGTCCTAGCGGCGACCGCGTCGAGGAACTCGGCGCCGGAGAGGTTCGGGGTCACGGCGTGCAAGGCGGCGGCGACGGCCACCGAGACCGCGCCCGCCACCGCGTCCGGGTGCGTGTGCGTAACCTCCGCCGAAGCCGCGGCTTCGACGACCACCCGATCGAGGTCATCGGCGAACCAGGCGCCCACCGGCGCCACCCGCATCGACGCGCCGTTGCCCCACGACCCGAGGCCACCCCTGGCCTGGCCCGCGAGATCGCGCCAGTGGTATCCCTTCTGCCGGATCAGACGCAGAATCCGACTGGTTCCCGGCCCGTACCGGCGGTAGACGTCGTAATGCTCGGCGAACGATCGGGCCAGCGCGTCCTGCTCGATCCGACCGTGCTCGCTCAGGACGGCGAAGATCGAACACGCCATCTGCGTATCGTCGGTCCACAACCACGGGCCGGGCAACGCCCTGCGTTCCCGCAGCGCGGCGTGATTGAGCGCGTCGTCGAAGCAAGACCCGAACGCGTCACCCACCGCGAGGCCGCGCAGCGACGCCAACGCTCTGTTCCGACCGTCCGAGCTCATCGGAACAGTCTGGCAGCGAACATCTTCGAGCGAGACACCCACCCGAACGCGACACCGTCGGATCCACTGACGAACCCGATCGGAACGGCATGACAGCCGATACCACGAGGGCACGCGCGAGTCAGGCCGAGAAGTGCAGGCGCCAATCTCCTCGGTAATGCAGCCTGGTCACGCTGCCGGGTGGGATATCGATGCGCCAGAACGAGGCCGGTGGTGCGTCCAAGGTCACAAGTAGGGCCGATCTGACGACCGCCGGGTGGGTGACGGCGATGGTGGCGACGCCCGCGGAGGCGACCTCGGCCATCCAGTAGCGGGTGCGTTCGATCACCTGCACCACGGACTCGCCGCCGTGGCCGCGGAATTCGGGGTCGGTGAACCAGGCGTGCAGGTCGTCCTGCGGCACCGAGGTCAGCTCGTTGCCGCGCCACGAGCCCGCGTCCAGGTCGCGCAGTCTGGGGTCCGCCGCGCCCGTCAGGCCGAGCAGGGCCGCGGTCTCCACGGTGCGGCGCTCGGGTCCGGTGACCACTGTGGCGCCCGCGAGTCGCCCGGCCGCGGTGATCGCGCGGCGGCCCGCGTCGGTGAGTGACTCGTCGACCGGGAATCTGGCCTTGCGCATCGCCTCGGTCGTACCGTGGCTGACCAGGTCGAGTCTGAGCACCTTGCGCATCAGGGCAGCCTACGGTGGCGGCCACCTCGTGCGGGCGCGATCTCCACGGCGCACAAGCGTCATTGTCGGTGGTCGGGTGCAGACTGTTGGCATGGTCAAGCCACCGACCGCCCTCGACGACGCCGAGTTCTCGACGGCCGATTTCTCCACGGCCACTCGGGAGTGGTTCGACGGCGCCTTCCCCGCGCCCACCTCGGCCCAACTCGGCGCGTGGCGGTCCATCGCGGCGGGGCGGCACACGCTGGTCATCGCGCCGACCGGGTCCGGCAAGACGCTGTCGGCGTTCCTGTGGGCGATCGACCGTCTCATGCACCGGGAGGAAACCGAGGAGGCGGGCACCTCGGTGCTGTACGTCTCGCCGTTGAAGGCGCTGGCGGTGGACGTCGAACGGAATCTGCGCGCGCCGCTGGTCGGCATCACGCAGACCGCGAAACGCCTCGGAGCGCGGCCGCCCGAGATCACCGTCGGCGTGCGGTCCGGCGATACGAGCGCCGCCGACCGCCGCACCATGCAGCGCAAGCCGCCCGACATCCTGATCACCACGCCGGAATCGCTGTTCCTGATGCTCACCTCCGCCGCGCGCGACACTCTCGCGCGGGTCGGCACGGTCATCGTGGACGAGGTGCACGCCATCGCGGGCTCCAAACGCGGCTCCCACCTTGCGCTGTCACTGGCCAGGCTCGACGGGCTCACCGAACGCCCCGCCCAGCGGATCGGTCTGTCGGCCACCGTGCGCCCGCCCGAGGAAGTCGGCCGTTTCCTCGTCGGGAACGCGCCGATCACCATCGTGGCGCCGCCCGCGCCCAAGACCTTCGACCTGTCGGTGCGCGTCCCGGTCGCGGACATGACCGAGATCGGGGATTCCGAACAGCCGGGTTCCATCTGGCCGCACGTCGACGAGGCGATCGTGGATCTCGTGCTCGACCACCGGTCATCGATCGTGTTCGCGAACTCACGTCGCCTCGCCGAACGGCTCACCGCACGGCTCAACGAGGCGTATGCCGCCCGCGTCGGCGACCCGGTCGAGACGGCGCACCGGCCGCCCGCGCAGATCGGTGCGGCCACCGAGGTCACGCACGGCGCCGAACAGTTGCTGGCCCGCGCGCACCACGGGTCGGTGAGCAAGGAACAGCGCGCGATCATCGAGGACGATCTCAAGCGCGGTCGGCTGCGCTGCGTGGTCGCCACCAGCAGTCTGGAACTCGGAATCGATATGGGCGCGGTCGATCTGGTGGTGCAGGTGGAGGCGCCGCCCTCGGTCGCCAGCGGATTGCAGCGGGTCGGGCGAGCCGGTCACCAGGTCGGGGAGATATCGAAGGGCGTGCTGTTCCCCAAGCACCGCACCGATGTCGTGCACTGCGCGGTCACCGCGCAACGCATGGTCGAGGGCCGTATCGAGGCGATCCGCATACCCGCGCATCCGCTCGACATCCTGGCGCAGCAAACCGTGGCAGCCTGCGCGCTGGAACCCATCGACGTCGACACCTGGTTCGACACCGTGCGCGGCACCGGCAGCTACGCCGCGCTGCCGCGCTCGGCCTACGAATCGGTGCTCGACCTGCTCGCGGGCCGCTACCCGTCCGACGAATTCGCCGAACTGCGACCGCGACTGGTGTGGGACCGCGACGCGGGCACCCTCACCGGACGGCCCGGCGCGCAGCGCCTCGCGGTGACCTCCGGCGGCGCCATCCCCGACCGCGGCATGTTCGCGGTCTACATGGTCGGCGAGAAGAATTCGCGGGTCGGCGAACTCGACGAGGAGATGGTCTACGAATCGCGGGTCGGCGATGTCTTCGCGCTCGGCGCCACCAGTTGGCGGATCGAGGAGATCACCTTCGACCGGGTGCTGGTGACACCGGCGTTCGGGCAACCCGGTCGGCTGCCGTTCTGGCACGGTGACGGGCTCGGGCGGCCCGCCGAACTCGGTGCGGCGCTGGGGGAATTCGTGCGCAAGGCGGGTGATGCGCCCACGTCGGGTGGACGGCGCGATGACAGATCCGTTTCCGGCGGATCCGATCGTGCGCGCGGCTCGGGCGAGGTCACCGACCGCGATGAACTCGGCACGGGCGAGTTAGTGGTAAAGAGTTCCGACGAGTTGTCGGGCGAGCGCAAACTGTCGGACCGGCACGAGGAGCTGGGCCTGCGCGACCCGTCAGCCGTGCACGAGCCGTCACGCCGGAAAACGCCGTCAGGCGATCGGAGGCCCGCCGCGAGCGAGCCCGCCGCCGCAGGTCGTCGCCGTACCACCGCGGGCCGAACGCGCCGGGCAGACACCTCCGGTCGCACGGAGGCCACTGCGGACGCCATGGAGAACGAAGGCGCGGCGGTGCCCGCGCGGTCGGATCTGGTGGCGCTGCGCTCGGCGGGAGTCATCTCCGAGCAGCTGTTCGCGATCGCGGCGCGGGCCGGACTCGATCTCAACGCGACCACGAACCTGAATGCGCTGCTGGCGGAACAGCGCGCGGCCACCGGATACCTGCCGACCGACCGCACCCTCGTGGTCGAGCGGTTCCGCGACGAACTCGGCGACTGGCGGCTGGTGCTGCACTCCCCGTTCGGACTTCCCGCGCACGCGCCGTGGGCACTCGCCGTCGGCGCGCGGCTGCGGGAGCGCTTCGGTGTGGACGTGACGCCCAACGCCTCCGACGACGGCATCGTGGTGCGACTACCCGACACCACCGACGACCCGCCCGGCGCCGACCTGTTCGTCTTCGATCCCGACGAGATCGACGAAATCGTCACCGAGCAGGTCGGCGGATCGGCGCTGTTCGCCTCCCGCTTCCGTGAATGCGCGGCGCGAGCGCTACTGCTGCCCCGACGCGATCCCGGCAAGCGCGCGCCGCTGTGGCAGCAGCGGCAGCGTTCGGCGCAGTTGCTCGACGTGGCACGCAAGTTCCCGACCTTCCCGATCCTGTTGGAGACGGTGCGTGAATGCCTGCGCGACGTCTACGACCTGCCGTCGCTGCGCGATCTGCTCGGCCGGGTGGCGCACCGGAAGGTGCGGATCATGGAGGTCGAGACCGCCACCCCTTCACCGTTCGCCAACGCGCTGCTGTTCGACTACATCGGCCAGTTCATGTACGAAGGCGACAGTCCACTGGCCGAACGCCGTGCGGCGGCGCTGTCCCTGGATTCCGGACTTCTCGCCGAACTCCTCGGCCGAGTCGAACTGCGCGAACTCCTCGATGCGGCGGTCCTCGACGAAACCGAGCGGGAACTGCAACGCCTGACCCCGGAACGCCGCGCCCGCGACGCCGAAGGACTCGCCGACCTGCTGCGGCTACTGGGTCCGCTGACACCGGACGAGGCCGCGCTGCGCTGCGTTCGACCGGACGAGACCGATGCCGCGGGCGAAGTGGCGAGCGGAGCCGAGGTCGGGGCAGGGGCTGCAACCGGCAGGCATACCGGAGCACAGGACGCGGACTCGGCCCGAACCTGGAGCGATAGCCGGGCCACGACCGCAAGCGATATGCGAATCGAGGCCACCGTTGTGGACCGCCGCGACTCCTCGAATCGCCACAGCTCGCCCACCGCGCATGCGGTTCCGAGCGACATCGCGCGCACCGACGAGATCTCCGCGACCGACGGGGGTGTACCGGGCGGCAACCATCGCGAGTGGTTCGCCGAGCTTCGTGCGGCCAAACGGGCGCTGGAGGTGACGTTCGCGGGGCGGACCTGGTGGGCCGCGATCGAGGACGCGTCGCGGTTGCGGGACGCGCTCGGGGTGCCGCTGCCTATCGGGACACCGGCTGCGTTCATCGAACCGGTGCCCGACCCGCTGGGTGACCTGGTCGCCCGCTACGCCCGCACGCACGCGCCGTTCGTCACCGAGGCCGTGGCCGCGCGTTTCGGGCTCGGCGCCGCCGTCGCGGCCACCGCGCTGCAGCGCTTGGCCGCCGAGAAGCGGGTCGTGGAGGGCGAATTCACTCCGGCGGTGTCCGGCTCGGAATGGTGCGACGCCCAGGTGCTGCGCCGCCTGCGCCGTCGGTCGCTCGCGGCGGCCCGTCACGAGGTGGAACCGGTCGCCACCGCGGCATTCGGACGTTTCCTGCCGTCCTGGCAGCATGTCGGCACCGGCACCCTACGTGGCGTGGACGGTGTCGCGACCGTGGTGGAACAGCTTGCGGGCGTGCCTGTTCCGGCGTCGGCTCTGGAGTCGCTGATCCTGCCCGCCCGAGTCGCCGACTACTCCCCCGCGTTGCTGGACGAACTGATGGCAAGCGGTGAGGTGCTGTGGTCCGGGCACGGCGCCATCACCGCCAAGGACGGCTGGATCGCGCTGCATCCCGCCGATCAGGCGCCTTTCACTCTGGCGCCACCGGACGATATCGAGTTCACCGAGACACACTTACGCCTCCTGCAAGCATTCGGCATCGCCCCGCAGGCGCGACCGGTCACGCCCTCGGTCGAACTCGAGACCGCGAACGAGAGTGGATCACCCTCCGGATCACTCTCCGCGGCAGCGATTCTCGGCGCGGCGGCCTACGGTGGCGCGTATTTCTTCCGGCAATTGTCGGACGCGACCGGATTGCTCGACGACATCGCGGTCAGCACGGCGCTCTGGGACCTCGTGTGGGCGGGACTCGTCTCCGGCGACACCTTCGCACCCGTGCGCGGCCTGCTGTCGGGGACGGCGCGCACCACCACCGCGCACCGGTCGCCGCGACGCACCCCGCGCGGCCGCACATATCTGCCGCGCCCGAATATGCCGAGCCGGACCGGGCCGCCGTCGGTGGCGGGTCGCTGGTCGCTACTGCCGGAACGGGTGTCCGACAACACCGTTCGCGCCCACGCCACCGCCGACACGCTGCTCGAACGCTACGGTGTGCTGACTCGCGGATCGGTGCAGAACGAGGGCGTCACCGGCGGTTTCGCCCTGATGTACCGGGTGCTCACCGAATTCGAGGACCGCGGCCGCTGCCGTCGCGGCTATTTCATCGACTCTCTCGGCGGCGCGCAGTTCTCCACCACCGACGTGGTCGACCGCCTGCGCGGTTTCGACACCGACCGCACCCGCCCCGGTCGCCCACCCGCCCGCGTAACCCCGGCCTTGGCCGCCTGCGATCCGGCCAACCCCTACGGCGCGGCGCTGCCGTGGCCCAAAGGCGCGAGCGAGGGCGGTCACCGTCCCGGCCGCAAGGCGGGCGCACTGGTGGTGTTGGCGGACGGCGAACTGGCACTGTATCTGGAACGCGGCGGAAAAACCCTGCTCACCTTCACCGAGGACCCGGACATCCGGCAGGCCGCGGCGACGGCACTCGGTGACCTGGTGCGCGACCGCCGCGTCGATTCGCTGGTGATCGACCGCATAGACGGCGATTCGGTACACGGCCACACCTTCGCCGAATTCCTCACGGCCGCTGGTTTCTCGACCACCCCGCGCGGCCTCCGCCTCCGAGGCCGACCATGATCCCCATCGCACAACCGGCCAATCAGCATACGCCCGAGCGGGGTTCGCCCGAACGGGATTCGCCCGAACGCGGCACGCCCGAACGGGATTCGCTCCAGCGGGGTTCGCCCGAGCGGGATTCGCCCCAGCGAGGTTCGCCCCAGCGGGATTCGCCCGAACAGGGCGGTGCTGTCGGGCCAAGTGATCCGCTCACAGCACGGATCCGATCCGCACCCTCGCCAGTATCGGCCAGGGGTGTCGCGGGCCGTTTTCCGTGCGCGACGCGATTCCGAGTACGGTCAGCTCATGCCTGAGGGCGATACGGTCTTTCTCACCGCCGCGCGACTGCGCCGGGCACTCGCGGGTAAGACCCTGGTACGCAGTGATTTCCGGGTGCCGAGGTATGCGACGGTCGATCTGGTCGGGCAGCGCGTGGACGAGGTCGGCAGTTACGGCAAGCATCTGTTCATCCGCACCGCCGAGGCCAGTATCCACACCCATCTGAAGATGGAGGGCGTGTGGCGCACCTACTGCGTCGGGGAGCGCTGGACGCGCCCTCGCGTAACGGCACGCGTGGTCCTGACCACCGACGACACCGAGGCGGTCGGCTTCTCCCTCGGCAAGGTCGAGGTGCTCGCGAGATCCGAGGAGCACACCGCGATCGCACATCTCGGCCCGGACCTGCTCGGCCCCGATTGGGATGCGGCCGAGGCGATCCGGCGCTTGTCGCGATATCCGGAGCAGCCGATCGGACTAGCCCTGCTCGATCAACGCAATCTGGCGGGCATCGGCAACATCTACCGCAGTGAGATCTGCTTCCTGCGCCGCGTGCACCCGGCGACACCGGTGCGCGCTGTCCCGGACCTACCGGCGCTGGTCGAAGAGGCGCACCGAGTCCTCACCCAGGCCGCGACCAAGCCACCGTGGCGCGCCCTGGTCTACGGCCGACAGCGCTGGGCATGCCAACGCTGCGGCGGCCCGATCCGAGTCAGACCCCTGGCCGAGACCACACCACCATCGGACCGGATCACCCAGCGCGAACGCGGCATCTACTTCTGTCCGAAGTGTCAGCCGGAGCCGAACACGAGCTGATCGGATGCTCGGCCGGGCTCACATCCGGCGAGCCGTTGGCGCCGACCTTTGTCCCAGTGCCCAACCAGCCTTCGGACTCGTTCGGCGTGTCTGGTTGCATGGCGCAGAGAACTTTCCGCGCCGCAGAGTCTTACGCACAGCCGGCCGGGAAGACGAGGACCGGGCTGCGCACGAGGAGACGAGATGCGATCGTTGACGGTTCCCGCCGACGACGGGACTCTGCTGCATGTCGGTGTCACCGGATGTGGTCCTGACGTTGTGGTCCTGTCCGGTGGACCTGGCTGCGTCCATTATCTGGAGGATGACACGCTGGCGCCGCGCGGGATGCGGGCGTGGTATCCGGAACCGAGAGGTGTCGGGCGCTCCGAAGGCGGACCGCACGACCTCGCTCAGGCGGTGGCCGATATCGAGGCGGTGCGACGGGCCGCGGGTGTCGACAGTTGGGGGGTGCTCGGCCATTCGTGGGGGTCGGATCTGGGGGTGCGTTACGGGCTCGATCATCCCGATCGTGTCGGGTTCGTGGTCGGGGTCGCCGGGCACGGGTTACATAAAGATCGCACCTGGTCCGAGGTGTACGAGTCCTCGCGACATGTGGAAGACGACCTCGAGATCGACTGGGAACCGGCCGTTCATGCCGCTCTGAGCGCGTCCTTCGTGGAATGGATTCACGAACCCGACCTGCTCCGCCGTCTGGCCGATTCGACTGTCGCCATGACATTCGTCGGCCTGGAACACGACATCCGTCCGTCCTGGCCGCTGCGGCAGCTCGCCGCTCTGATTCCGAACGGCAGATTCGAAGTGCTGCCTGGGGTCGGCCACAACCTGTGGTCGACCGATCCGCGGGAGTGGGTCGACCTCGTCACCAGAACGTGCGCAAGGTCCAACTCATCGGCGATGACGCCGCCTCGGTCGTAGTTCGACGTCGCTCAACACTTCTCGTGTCGGCGGTGTGGGGAATGGCGACAGTTGCGCCCCGGCTCGGTGGAAAGTGCAGTAGAGGCGGTGGGTTCGCTGCTTGCGCTACCTTCGATGCGGTGAGCACCGAACGCCGCACCGCCGCTGCCGCCAGCACTTCGGCTCGCTCGAATTCGACCGAGGCGGCCGACGGCAGAACGCGCGATCTCGACGGTGGAGGCGCCCCCGACGGTGATCACCGAAGCGGGGCCGATCGAGACGGCGCCGACCTGGGCGATGCCCACGAGGCCGTTCTCGACGGTGGCGCCGCCGAGAACGGTACGGACCGAGGCGGTTCCGGCGTGGCGCGGCGGGCTACGCGGCGGCGGATGTCAGCGGTCGAGCGGCGGGCGCAGCTGCTCGATATCGTTCGCGATATCGTCGCCGCCGAGGGCTTCGCGGCGGTCACCATCGATCGGGTGGCGCGGGCGGCGCAGGTGGCTCGTGCGCTGGTTTATCAGCAGTTCAGCGACCTGTCCGGGCTGGTGACCGCGCTGGTGGATCGGGAGAGCGCCATCGCGATGGCCGGGATCGGCGGCATCGATCGCGCCGAGGATATCGACCAGGTCAGCAGCGGTATTCTCGCTCACCTACATGCCGCACCGACCAGTTGGCGCATCGTGCTCAGCCCGCCCGATGGCGGTCCGCCGGATCTGCGGGAACGGCTCGAGTCGGGTCGCGCGTTCGCCAGGGTGATCGGCGCGCGGCAGCTGTCGCGCTACACCGGCGTCGATGTCGACCCTGACGGCGCCACTCAGCGCCTCATGCTCGCGGCCACCGAGGAACTGGCGCGGCTGCACCTCACCGATCCGGTCACCTACCCGGACGAGCTGTTCCTGCGCTATCTGCGCGCGCTGATGCTGTGGTCGGCGGACATGGAAACGCCGGGCGACTGAACCGGTCTCAGCCGGCCGGCAGGATTCGAGGATTTGCGCGCTCGGTCCAGATGCCGCAACGCGCGGTGCGCCGGCGGGACCGAGTTGTCCGACGGGACCGGCTCGAGGATTTCCGAACGCTGCGAAGCGCATTCCGTCGGTTGGCCCAGGACGAGGCTGGGCGGGCGGGGCGCTCGGTCAGAGTCAGCCGAGCCTCGGCGCGGGTGCTGTCGGGTTCGACCGCGCGGGCGCAGTCGCGCGCGGTCAGCTGTCGAGGGTCCGAGGCGCGGGCGCCCCGAGCGCGGTGCACCGGCGGGATCTAAACCTAGCTGTCCAACGGGACCGGTTCGAGGATTTCCGGGCGCGGTTCGGGCGCGGCGACGCGGAGTGCGTCGGCGGAGGTGTCGTCGGGTTGGGTCTGGGAGCGGATCTCGGCTTCGACTCGCGCGCGGTAGGTGCTGATCTCGCGGTCCACCTCGGCGGCGTCCCAGCCGAGTATCGGCGCGACCAGGTTCGCGACCTGTTCGGCGCAGTCGGCGCCGCGGTGCGAGTACTCGATGGAGATGCGGGTGCGCCGCGCCAGGATGTCGTCGAGGTGCAGCGCGCCTTCGGCGGCCGCCGCGTAGACCACCTCGACCTGGAGATAGCTGGGCGCGTCGGTGATCGGTTGCAGCAGTTCGGGTTTGCCTTCCGCCATGGCCATCACCTCGTCGATGAGCGAACCGTAGCGGTCGAGCAGGTGTTTGATCCGGTACGGGTGCACGCCGTAGGTCTCGGCGAGGTGCACGGTCTGGTTGACCAGCGCGAAATAGCCGTCGGCGCCGAGCAGCGGCACCTTCTCGGTGATCGAGGGCGACACCCGCGCCGGAATGTCTTGCGCCGCTTCGTCCATCGCGTCGTAGGCCATCACCCGGTAGGTGGTGTACTTGCCGCCCGCGATGGCGACGAGTCCGGGCGCGATCCGCGCCACGGCGTGCTCGCGCGACAGTTTGGAGGTGGCGTCGTCCTCCCCCGCGAGCAGTGGGCGCAGGCCCGCGTACACGCCGTCGATATCGGCGTGGGTGAGGGGGGTGACCAGTACCCCGTTGACCAGGTTCAGCAGGTAGTCGATATCGGCCTTGGTCGCGGAGGGATGAGCCAGGTCGAGATTCCAGTCGGTGTCGGTGGTGCCGATGATCCAGTGCGCGCCCCACGGGATCACGAACAGCACCGAGGTGGCGGTGCGCAGGATGATGGCGGTGTCGCTGACCACGCGGTCGCGCGGGACCACGATGTGGACGCCTTTGGAGGCTCGCACGCGGAAACGGCCGCGATTGTGCGAGAGCGCCTGCACCTCGTCGGTCCACACACCGGTGGCGTTGATCACCACGTGCGCGCGGACCTCGGCGTTGCGCCCGTCCTCGCTGTCGCGCACCTTGACGCCGGTGATGCGGTCGGCCTCGCGCAGGAACCCGACGACCTGGGTCGAGGTGCGGATCACCGCGCCGTAGTGCGCCGCGGTGCGGGCAACCATCATGGTGTGTCGCGCGTCGTCTACGACGGTGTCGTAGTAGGTGACGCCGCCGATCAGCGCGTTGCGCCGCAGGCCGGGCGCCAGCCGCAGGGCGCCGGAACGCGTCAGATGACGCTGTCCCGGAACGGATTTCGCGCCGCCCATGGTGTCGTAGAGCACCAGCCCGGAGGCCACGTACGGGCGTTCCCAGCCGCGGTTGGTGAGCGGATACAGGAAGCGCAGCGGTTTCACCAGGTGCGGGGCCAGGGTCGACAGCGCCAGCTCGCGTTCCCGCAGCGCCTCGCGGACCAGGCCGAATTCCAGCTGTTCGAGATAGCGCAGGCCGCCGTGGAACATCTTCGAGGAGCGGCTCGAGGTGCCGGATGCGAGATCACGCGCCTCGACCAGCGCCACCCGCAGGCCACGGGTGGCCGCGTCCAGCGCGATACCGGCGCCGACGATGCCGCCGCCGACCACGACGACGTCGAAGTGGTCCTTGCCGAAACGCTCCCACGCCGTGCGCCGAAGTTCCGGGCTCAGGAACTGGGCGTCCGGTTTACTCGTCATACTCGCCTCCTCCAACCGGCGACGTCGGATCTCGATGTCGGCACGGGTAGGTTCCGCCACGGATCGGGGGTCGCGCTCCAGGCTCTGCGACTACAGGCTAGGCGAACCGGCACCGTTCCACTCGGGGAGCGATCCCGTGTCGCCGCGCCATACCAGCTGGTAACACCGCCACCCTACTGGGAACACCGCCCGCTCGCCCGCCACCGAAATACTCGTCACATTCGGGCGCGACCCGCGACCTGTTTAGTAGCCTGCTCGAATGCGTCGCTATGTGGCCGCCATCGACCAGGGCACGACCTCCAGCAGGTGCATCGTCTTCGACCGAGGGGGCCGGGTCGTCGGGGTGGCCCAGCGCGAGCACGAACAGATCTTCCCTCGGCCCGGCTGGGTCGAACACGATCCGCGAACCATATGGCGCAATACCGAACTCGTCATCGGCGAAGTACTCGACAGCCTCGACCTCACCCGCGACGACATCGCCGCGGTCGGGGTCACCAATCAGCGGGAGACCACCGTCGTCTGGGATCGCGCCACCGGCGAGCCGATCCACAATGCCATCGTCTGGCAGGACACCCGCACCGACCGGCTCGTCACCGAACTCGGCGGCGATATCGGGCCGACCCGCTACCAGGAACGCACCGGCCTGCCGCTGTCCACCTACTTCGCGGGACCGAAACTGCGCTGGATACTCGACACCGTCGAGGGCGCCCGCGAGCGAGCCGAGGCGGGCGAGCTGTGTTTCGGCACCATCGACAGCTGGGTGCTGTGGAACCTGACGGGCGAGCACCTCACCGACGTCACCAACGCCTCGCGCACCATGCTGATGGATCTGCGCACCCTGCGCTGGGATCCGGAGATCTGTGCCGAGTTCGGTGTGCCGAAGTCGATGCTGCCCGAGATCCGCAGCTCCTCGGAGGTGTACCGGGAGATCGTTTCCGGCCCGTTGGCGGGCGTGCCGGTCGCGGGCATCCTCGGCGATCAGCAGGCCGCGACCTTCGGTCAGGCGTGCCTGTCTCCCGGCGAGGCCAAGAACACCTACGGCACCGGCAATTTCATGCTGCTCAACACCGGAACCACACCGGTGCTCAGCAAGCACGGCCTGCTCACCACCGTCTGCTACCGGCTCGGCGAGCAACCCGCCGTCTACGCGCTCGAGGGTTCCATCGCGGTCACCGGGTCGCTGGTGCAGTGGTTCCGTGACAATCTCGGCATCATCTCCGCCGCCGAGGAGATCGAATCGCTGGCACGCGAGGTCGACGACAACGGCGGCGCGTACATCGTGCCCGCCTTCTCCGGCCTGTTCGCGCCGCGCTGGCGTTCCGATGCCCGCGGCGTCATCGCGGGCCTCACCCGTTTCGTGAACAAAGCGCACCTGGCGCGCGCCGTCCTGGAATCCACCGCGTTCCAGACCCGCGAGGTGGTCGACGCCATGCGCGCCGACGCCGAATCCGAAAGTCTCGGACTGGAATTGACCACGCTGAAGGTCGACGGCGGCATGGTCGGCAACGATCTGCTCATGCAGTTCCAGGCCGACATCCTCGACGTGCCGGTGGTGCGTCCGGTGGTGAACGAGACCACCGCGCTCGGCGCGGCCTACGCCGCCGGACTCGCGGTCGGCTACTGGCCGAGCACCGAGGAGATCGTCGCGAACTGGGCGGCCGACCGAACCTGGCGACCGACGATGACCGAACGGGACCGGTCGGACCACCTGCGCGCCTGGAACAAGGCGGTCGAACGCACCTACGCCTGGGTCGACTGAACCTGAACGCACCCAAACCTGGACCGTCCCGAAATTGGACCGACCCGAAATTGGACCGACCGAACCGGAGCCGACCCGAACCAGGGGCCGACAAAGCCGGGGCAACCGAACCTGAACCGAATCAACCAGTGGTCGGCTGAACCCGGGTCGATCGAGCCCCGGCGACCCGCCTGGACAGATCGCCCACGGCTAACCGAGTCCGGTGGACCGAATCGAGAGCTACGTGGAAGCGGACGCGGCGGCGTGCGCACCGGCGAGCCGCCGCACGGCCTCCTCCAGCCTCCCCGCATCCGAGGTGGTGAAACACATTCGTAGGGCGGTCCGGTAGTCGGTGTCCACCGCGAACGCCGCACCCGGCACGTAGGCGACCCCGTGTTCGACCGCCGTAGCCAACAGGTCCGAGGTGTCGGTGCCGTCGGTGAAGGTGGCCCACACGAACATGCCGCCCTCGGCGTCGGTGCAGGCGACCCGGTCGCCGAATGTGTCGCGCACCGCGTGCACCAGCGCCTTGGCGCGATCGCTGTAGGTGGCGCGGACCAGATCGATGTGGGCGGCCAGCCAGGTGCGATCGGCGAGCAGGTCTGCCGCGATCTGCTGGGTGAGCGCCGATCCGCACAGGTCGGCGCCCTGCTTGAGGAGTTCGACGGCGCGGCAGACCGGCTCGGGGGCCACCATCCAGCCCACCCGAAGGGTCGGCGAGATGATCTTGGAGGCGCTGGAGAGCCGGATCACCGCGGGCGAGTACGTGGCGACCGGTGCTGGAGCGGGACGGTCGAACCACAGTTCCCCGTACGGGTCGTCCTCGATCACCCAGAAACCGTGCGCGTCGGCGAGTGCGGCGAGGTCGCGGCGGCGGCGCGGGCTCATGGTGACCCCGCCCGGATTGTGGAAGGTGCTGACCGTGTGCACGACGGCGGGGCGTTCACCGCGCGCGAGCAGATCGGCCAGCGCGTCGACCCGCATGCCCTCCGCGTCCAGCGGAACCGCGAGGATACGCGCGCCCGCGGCGCGGAAGACCTGGAGCGCGCCGATATAGGCCGGGTCCTCGACGACGACCAGCGCACCCGGATCGAGCAGCACCTCCGCGAGCAGGGCGAGCGCCTGCTGCGACCCGTGTGTGACGAAGACCTCCTCGACGGGCACCGCGCGGCCCAGACCGGCCGATTCCCGCTCGGCGACGACCGCGCGCAGCGGCCCCCAGCCCCGCGATTCGGTGTACTGCAAGACCTCGCTGCCGCGCAGCGCGTCGGCGGCGGCGCGGGCGATCCGCTCGCGCGGCATCAGTTGGGCATCGGGCAGGCCACCCGCCAATCCGATGATCTCCGCCCGCGAGGTCAGCTCGAGCAGGTCGCGGATGGCCGAACTGCGCAGGCCGTCGAGTTTGCGCGAGAGCGGTGGCCGATTCGGCGACATGTGACCTCCCGGAGTGCGTTCACCACTACCATTGCACACGCTGACCAGAATATGAAACCATATTCCCACTATATGAAATAGCCGAACCGCTCTTCGGGACGCGACGAGAACGGGCTGCCGCCGCGGGATTCGCACCAGTGGCGACAGCCCGTTCCTGCGTAATGGATCAGCCGCGCTCCCTGATCGCGAAAACCAAGGTCCTACCCTCGCGCTCGACGGTGATCACGGTCTGTCGGTACACCGTCGTCGTGCCGTCGGGCCGGTGCTCGGTGAGATCGACGTCGAAGGAATCGGCGCCGAGTTCGGTGATCCGCAGGCAGTGCGTGGTGCCGGGCGGTATCTGCTCGGAGATCGCGCGCTGGATCACCTCGGCGGTGGAGATGTTCTCGGCGTCCGGCGCCACGAAACGACGGACCTTCTCGCCGCTGCGCTCCACGTAGAACGCGTACTGGAAGCCGAGGACGGCGTCCGGTCCGCGCAAGGTGTCACCCGGCCCGTTGCCGACGGTCACCTTGCCGTCCCGGCTGGCGGGACAGCTCAACGCCGCCGTGGTCTTCGGCGGCGGTGGCGCGGCCGTCGGCTGCTCGTCCTCGCCGCCGCCGCTACTCACCGCGACGATCACCACCACCAGCGCGATCACCACCGCGAGCGCGCCGACGATGCCGAGCGCCAACCGCGACACCGAGAAGCGCGAGCCGGAAGGTTCCGAGGTCGGCGCACCCGGCGCCAGGCGCTTGGCGATCGGGTCGTCGGCCCACGACAGACCCGATTCCGAGGGCGAAAGCTCCGGCGGCTTCGGCACCTCACCCGTGTCGGTCGGACTCCACCAGCGATCGGGGGACGGAGTCTTGGGCTCGGGGCGCTGACCCGCGTCGGTCTCGATGGGCGCCTCCGGCGCGGCCGATGCCTCGGGGGCGCGGTACTGGGGCGGGGGCACCATCGCGGCCGTGCCGCCCGCTGGACGCCAACCGACCTCGGGATGGTTGGCAGGCGCTTGTGGCACCGACCATCCCTGCGCCGGTTCCGCCTGCGGCGGGCCACCGAAATCCGCGACCGGACCACCGAAATCCGTCATCGGGCCACCGAAATCGGCCACCGGACCACCGAAATCGGCCACAGGCGGACCGAAATCCCCTACCGGGGGGCCGAAGTCGCCGACCGGCGGACCGAAATCGCCCACCGGCGGGCCGAATTCCGACCGGCGGCCTGCTTCGTCGTCCTTCGCGTCGCCTTCGGAAGCCACACCCAATCCTCTCCCTGCACACACGTGTGGGGCGGCCGCGAACGACCGCCCCACACGTGGCAAGCTCGTGTCAGTACTGGACCGAACCACCCCACTGAGTGGTGATACCAGCCACGTCGACCGTCTGCGGAACCACATCACCCGCCGGGACAATCGCCGGAAGTGTAACGCGCGACGCGGCGTCGAGTGCGGCGGCACCACCCGGCTGCGCGGCGATCCACTGCTCCACCGCGGCCTTGGCCGCGTTCACCTGAGTGGTGTCGAGCACGACGGTGTTCTTGTTGTCGGCCAGACCTTCGCCACCGGTGTAACTGGTGACCGAGATGGTGTTCGCGTCGACGAATTCGACCGAAACGCCCGCCTCGCCCGCGCCGGTCGGCGTGCGGTAACCGACGGTGCCGACGTAACCGGCCTGATTGCTGAAGTGGTGGGTGTTGGCGATGTACCCGGGCAGCAGCGTGCCGCCGTCGACATTCGCGCCGACCTCGGTGCGCGGACCCGTCATCTCCACGACCGGAGCCGCGGGGGCCGACTCGAGGCGAGGCGCCTCCCAGCGCGGCTGCACCAGCGTCTGCGATTCCGGCTGCGCCCCACGACTATTCGGGCCCGTGCCGGGAGTGGTGGCCCCCGGCGTTCCGGTACCGGTACCCGGCGTGGTGGCGCCAGGCTGCGTCGGCGCCGTCTCGGCGCCAGGAAGCGCCGGATCCGGTACGACGGCGGGTTGTCCTTGCCCGGCCTGGCCCGTCCCCGCCTGACCTGTCCCGGCCTGCCCCGGCACCGGCAGTGGCGCGACACGCGGGGTGGTGACACCCGGCTGCGTCGGCGCGGACAGCTTCGGATCCTTCTTCGGGTCCGGCATGACCTGATTCGGATCCGGCGTGGTGACACCCGGCTGGCTCGGAGTCGACTTCTTCTCCTGCTGGCCCGGATCCGGCTTCGTGGTCTCCGGCGAATTGTCCGACGGCGTACCTGTGCCCGGTTGCGTACCGGTGCCCGGTTGCGCGGGAGCAGGCGTGGTCGGCGTGCTCGGATCGTTCGGAACAGCCCCCGCCGGCGCCGCGAGAAGAGTCGCTACGGCCGCCGCCGCGGCCAGCGGCAACGACGTGCTTGCCATCGCTCGCTGCGCCCGACTCGGCTTACGATGTTTCACTTTTCGCAATTCCCTTTCCCGAATGCGAGCCACGCGGGCCGCACTCAGTTGTCCCTGGTGAGACGCTAGGTCGACGAACGAATCCGGGAGCCGACGGCTCCGGGAGCTCGATCACCGAACGACCTTCGCGCCGTTCGCCGTTCCCGCGGCGGAAAGGAAACTTCCCCCCGAACAGAACCCAAGCGACCGACCATCGATCGCATCCCTACCGGGGAGTCAACCATATGTTCGGCGTGCGGGCAACGCGTTGAAATGCAGCCGACGACAAGAACACTCGTGCGGCCGGCCGATGCCGACGAGTCGACCCACCCACTCGGACTCCCCTACCCAGGAACCTAGTGTCGAAACCCTTTCCTTGGCAAGTCCATCGGACCACGCCGACGCCAACACCCGGTGGCGGGCGGGTTTCGCGCGGGCGCGGCGATCAGTCCAGATCGTCGTGGCGCATGAGCAGCCGCGCCGCCTCGGTGACCGAACCGGTCAGCGACGGATAGACCGAGAACGTCTGCGCCAGATCGTTGACGGTGAGATTGTTCTGCACCGCAAGCGCGATCGGCAGGATCAGCTCCGAGGCGATCGGCGCGACCACGACGCCGCCGATCACCACACCGGTCGCCGGACGGCAGAAGATCTTGACGAAACCGCGGCGCAACCCCGACATCTTGGCGCGCGGATTCGTGTTGAGCGGCAGCATGACCGTGCGCGCCGGGGTCTGGCCGTCATCGATCGCGGTCTGGCTCACCCCGACCGTCGCGATCTCGGGACGCGTGAACACCGCCGAAGCCACCGTCTTCAACCGGATCGGGCTCACGCCCTCGCCGAGCGCGTGATACATCGCGATCCGCCCCTGCATCGCCGCCACGGACGCCAACGGCAGCAGCCCCGTGCAGTCGCCCGCGGCGTAGATGCCCGGCACCGCGGTACGCGACACCCGGTCCACCCGCAGGTACCCGCCGCGATCGAGTTCGATGCCGACCTGTTCGAGCCCGAGGTCACCGGTGTTCGGCGTCGAACCCACCGTCATCAGCGCGTGCGTGCCCGTCACCGTGCGCCCGTCGGACAGTTTCACCACGATCCCGTCGGCGGTGCGCTCCACCGCGTCGGCGCGCGCGTGCTTGACCAACTCGACGCCGCGCTCGGCCAACGCGTCCTCGAGTACCAGCGCGGCGTCGGCGTCCTCACCCGGCAGCACCCGGTCGCGACTCGAGACCAATTTCACCCGCACACCCAATTCGGTATAAGCGGAGACGAATTCGGCGCCCGTCACACCGGAACCGACCACGACCAGAGTCTCCGGCAATTCGCGCAGGTCGTAGAGCTGACGCCAGTTCAGGATGCGCTCGCCGTCGGGTTCGGCGCCCGGCAGTACCCGGGGACTCGCACCCGTCGCGATCAGCACCACCTCGGCCTCGAGCACCTCCAACTCACCGTCGTCGTGCGCGACCTGGATGCGATGGGTGGTCGACAAGCCGACCGCGGGTTCGATCAACCGCGCCCGCCCCGACAACACCGCGACACCCGCCGTCAGCAACTTGGAGCGAATATCGGAGGACTGCGCCAACGCCAGCGCCTTGACCCGCTCGTTCACCTCGGGCAACTCGACAGCGGCCTGACTCGGATCCAGGGTGATGCCGAGATCCTTGGCGCGCCGCAGATCGGTGCGGATACCCGTCGAGGCGATGAAGGTCTTCGACGGCACACAATCCCACAACACGCAGGCCCCGCCGATCCCGTCCCGGTCGACCAGCGTCACATCCGCGCCGTGCTGCGCCGCGACCAGCGCCGCCTCGTAACCGGCAGGGCCGCCGCCGATGATGGCAATGCGGGACATCGGATACCTCCGCTCGGGCTTTCGACCGGGACCTCCGGCGCGACTACAACGTTATCCGGCGAGCACCCCGCAACGCCTGTCGAGCCGACCCACGCAACCTGTTCGTCACCCCCGCCTGACATCACCTCACCCCACTCTGGGCGGGATATGGGCGATCCGCCAAGGTTATTGGCTACCCTTGCGTCGTGCCGATCTACGCCGCCTACGGGTCGAATATGGACTCGTCTCAGATGCTCGAGCGCTGTCCGCACTCCCCCATGTCCGGAACGGGCTGGTTGGAGGGCTGGCGACTCACTTTCGCCGGCGACGACATCGGCTGGGAAGGACCGCTGGCGACGGTCGTGGAAGAACCGGGTTCCCGGGTGTTCGTCGTCCTGTACGACGTCTCGCCCGAAGACGAACAACGCCTCGACCGCTGGGAGGGATCGGACTTCGGAATCCACAAGAAGATCCGGTTGCGCGTGACACCGAGTCCCGGCAGCGGCACCGACCCAAGGTTGGCTTGGCTGTACGTCCTCGACGCCTACGAAGGCGGCCTACCCTCGGCCCGCTACCTGGGCGTGATGGCCGACGCCGCCGAAAAGTCAGGCGCTCCAGAGGACTACGTCCACGCCCTACGCACCCGCAACAGCCGAAACGTCGGTCCCGGCAACTTCTCGGTCTGAGTTCATCGAGACCGACCGATAGCTCGGCACCCGCCGAGCGTCCCGCCAAGGACGTCGGGACCAACCACGACGGGCAGAGTTCACAACCGTTGAATGTCGGGCGGGCACTGCCTGATGTCGGTGAGGCACCTTTCACTTCGGGCGGGCCTCCCGGGACATCCGGGAGGCGCCTCGATCACCCGACTATGCCCCCAGCACCAGATTCGTCATGACTCGAACTCCCACCGCCAACGCGCGCTCATCGATATCGAACGTCGGCTGATGCAAATCCAACTGCTCCCCTACTCCTGACCAAACGCCGAGTCGGGCCATGGCGCCGGGGACCTCCTCGAGATACCAGGAGAAATCCTCTCCTCCCCCGGACTGCATGGTGTCGGCCAGGGCATCGGCACCCAACCCTCGAATAGCGTCCTCGAACATCCGAGTCGACTGCTCGTCGTTGACCACCGGCGGCACCCCCCGCCGATAGTTGAGCTGATACCGAACCCCGGTAGGCGCCAACAACCCGTCCACGATCTCGTGCACCATCGGCTCGAGCAACGACCAGGTCGCGTGGTCACCGGTCCGCACGGTCCCGGTGAGCATCCCGGTCTGCGGTATCGCATTGGGCGCTTTTCCGGCCGACACCGCACCCCAGACCATCACGGTGCTGGTCCGCGGATCGATCCGGCGACTGAGCAACCCTGGCAGCCCGGTGATCACGGTGCCGATGGCGTAGACCAGGTCACTGGTGAGATGTGGGCGTGAGGTGTGTCCGCCGGGCGAGTCGAGCACGAGTTCGACGGTGTCCGCGGCGGAGGTGATGGCGCCGACGCGGATGCCAAGCCGTCCCACTTCGAGTCGCGGGTCGCAGTGCAGCGCGAAGATGCGTTCGACGCCTTCCATCGCGCCCGCGGCGACCATGTCGATGGCGCCGCCCGGCATGACTTCTTCGGCGGGTTGGAAGACGAATCGGACGCCGACCGGCAGGTCCATGTCGGCGAGTGCGAGTGCGGTGCCGAGCAGGATGGTGGTGTGCGCGTCGTGGCCGCAGGCGTGGGAGACCCCTGGCACGCCGGAGGCGAAGCTCAGGCCGGTGAACTCTTGGAGCGGGAGGGCATCCATGTCGGCGCGTAGGCCGATGCGTGGCGCGTCGGTGGGACCGATGTCGCAGATCAGGCCGGTTCCGCCGGGCATCTTCCGAGGGGTGAGGCCCGCTTTGGTCAGCCACGTGGAGACGAATTCCGTGGTGGCGAACTCGGTGCGGGAGAGCTCGGGATTGGCGTGGATGTGGCGTCGCCATTGGATGAGGTCGACCGTGTGTTCGGCCAGCCACGCGTCGACCGCACCGGGTACGGGCGGGGTGGTGTGCGCCGCGTCTCCGGTCCGCTCGCTGTCGCCGCCTTGTTCGGTGATCGCGCACCCACCTCCTTCCGTATGCGCCGCCGACCCGCCGATTGTGCTCACCGAATGTCCTCCTGTCGCCGATTCGATAGTTGCAACAACCTGTCTCTCTGTACTTCATCGCGGGCGACGGCGATCGCGGTACGCGCGAGCGCCAGCGAGCCGTCGACGACCGCGCGATCCGCCGAGGCGTTGACACTGGCCGCGGCGAATCCGGGCTGGTGTGTCACCGCCCCACCGGCATCGATGCCGATGACCGGATGGATGCCGGGGATGACGTTGGTGACATTGCCCATATCGGTGCTGCCGAGCGGGCGGCGCTCCTCGAGTTCCGGTGCGATCGGCTCCCGTCCCAGCGCGGTGATCTGCTCGCGGTAGGCGCGCAGCAGGGCCGCGTCGGGCGTCAGCTCGGTGTAGGTCGGCGCGAGCGTCCGGACTTCGTGGGTGCAGCCGGTCGCCAGCGCGCCCGCCTCGAAACAAGCCGACGCTCGTCGCGTCAGTTCGTCGAGGGATGCGGAGTCGACTGCGCGTAGGTAGTACAGCAGTTCCGCACGTCCGGGCACGATGTTGGGGGCTACGCCACCGTCGCCGACTATACCGTGAAGTTGCTGTCCGGATCGGAGATGTTGGCGCAGCAATCCAAGGGCTACCTGGGCGATCGTCACCGCGTCACCGGCGTTTCGGCCCAATTCGGGTGCGGCGCTGGCATGCGCCTCCCGCCCGTGGAACACCACGCCGAGGTCGGCGAGGGCCAGCGAGCGCGCGCCCGCGATCTCGGTCGGCCCGGGATGCACCATCATGGCCATCGCGATGTCGTCGAAGACACCGCGTTCCAGCATCAGCACCTTGCCGCCGCCGCTCTCCTCGGCGGGGGTGCCGAGCACCACGACGGTCACGCCGAGCGCGTCGGCCACTTCGGCGAGTCCGAGGCCAGCGCCGACCCCGGCCGCGGCGATGATGTTGTGGCCGCAGGCGTGCCCGATCTCGGGCAGCGCGTCGTATTCGGCGCAGATGCCGACGGTGAGTTCACCGCTGCCGTAGCTGGCACGGAAGGCCGTCGGCAGATCGGCGACCCCGAGTTCGATCTCGAAGCCGCGTTCGGCCAGCGGTTCCACGGTCTTGGCGACGCTGCGGACCTCCTCGAACGCCAACTCCGGTTCGGCGTGGATGGCGTGCGAGAGATCGATCAGCCGTCGCGACGCGGCCGCGATCGCCTCGTCCGAGGCCGTGACCGTCGCATCCCTTGGCGGTGCAGGCATGCGACACAGTGTGGCACCCGCGCCCCGGTCGGGCGCGGCGCGAGTTCACCGGGCGGTTCGCGGCGCCGAGGGTCAGCCGGCGAAGCCGAGATTCTCGGGTGTGGTCGGCACCGCGAGTCCGGCGAGCGCCTCGGCGTGCAGTGCGCGCTTGATCACCGCTAGGTTGGGTTTGCGATTGCTCGCCAGCGCGGCGGCGCGCGCGACGGCGGTGTCGAGCAACGTCTCGGCATCGGCGGACTCGTCGACGATGCCCGCCGCGAGCGCGTCGCCCGCCGAATAGCGGTGGCCTGTGGTCATCGCCCGCACGCACACCTGATTCGGCAGCCGCCCGGTGAGCAGCGCGTTCATGCCGACGGTGAAGGGCATGCCGAGATGGATCTCGGGCAGGCACCAGTAGCCGCGGTCGGCGCGCATGACCCGGAAGTCGTGGGAGATGGCGAGCATCGCGCCCGCGCCGAAGGCGTGCCCGTTCACCGCGGCGACGGTCGGCATCGGGAAGGTGAGCAGCCGGTGGAACACCGCGTGCACCCGATCGAGGTAGTCGTGCATCTCGCCGAAGTTGGCGTAGAGCCAGTCGGTGTCGAGGCCGTTGCTGTAGAACTTGCCGGTGGCGACGGTGACCAGCGCCGCGGGCCCCTCGGACGCCTCGACCTCGTCGAGCAGCCCGTGGACTTCGGCGATCCAGTCCGGGTGGAAGCGGTTCTCGCCGTCGGTCTGTCCTTCGGTCCCGAGGTGCAGGACGAACACCTGCGCCGCGCCCGCCGCGCGCTCCAGATATGGCATGCGCGCAGCTTAGCCGGCCCGGGGAAACGACCCTACCCACGGGTAGACGACCGCCGCGACCCACGACCGCCGTCTTCGGATCACGGTCGAATAGAGTGGGCTCATGCTTGCCGAACAGGCCGCCGAGGCGATAGCCGAACTCACGGGAGTCGAGCGCCACCGGGTCGCGGTGGTGCTCGGATCCGGCTGGCAGGACGCGGCCGCGGAGATCGGGACGCCACTGGCGTCGGTGCCGATGCCGCAGCTGCCCGGCTTCGGAACGCCGAGCGCGCGCGGCCACGTCGGCACGGTGCATTCGGTCGCGGTCGGCGATACGCCGGTGCTGCTGCTCATGGGCCGCCAACACCTGTACGAGGGCCACGAGCCCGAGCAGGTGGTGCACCCGGTCACCGCGGCCGTCGCGGCGGGCGCGGACACCGTGCTGCTCACCAATGCGGCGGGCGGGATCCGGGCCGGTCTCGAGGTCGGCGAGCCGGTGCTCATCAGCGATCACCTCAACCTGACCGGTCGCACCCCGCTGCGCGGCGCGACCTTCGTCGACCTGGTCGACGCCTGGGATCCCGAACTGCGCGCGCTGGCTCGCGAGATCGACCCCGGACTCGCGGAGGGCGTGTACGCGGGGCTCACGGGTCCGCAGTACGAGACACCCGCCGAGATCCACATGCTACGCACGATCGGCGCCGATCTGGTCGGCATGTCGACGGTGCTCGAGGTCATCGAATGCCGCCGCCTCGGCGCGCGGGCGCTCGGCATCTCGCTGGTCACCAATCTCGCGGCGGGCGTCACGGGCGCGCATCTGTCGCACGCCGAGGTGCTCGCCGAAGGTCAGGCCGCCGCACCGCGCCTGGGCAAACTGCTGCGCGGCATCCTGGAACGGATGTGAGCGCGGGCACGGGCGTGAGCACCGGCACGGGCGTGAGCACCGGCACGGGCGTGAGCACCGGCACGGATGTGAGCGCGGCGGGCGGGCGGTGATGTTGCGTTTCGGCACCGCCGGGCTGCGCGGTCCGCTCGCGGATGGACCGGACGGCATGAACACCGAGACCGTCGCGCGCGCCACCGCGGGACTGGCCGCGTGGTTGCGCGAGCGCTGCCTCGGCGGCGGGGTGGTCGTGGTCGGCCGTGACGCACGCCACGGTTCGGCCGAATTCGCGGCGGTGACCGCCGAGGTGTTCGCCGCAGCGGGTTTCGCGGTCCTTTCCCTGCCCGATCCGGCACCGACGCCGTTGGTCGCCTTCGCGGTGCGGCAGTTGCGCGCGGTCGCCGGGGTGCAGATCACGGCCTCGCACAATCCGGCCACCGACAACGGCTACAAGGTCTATCTCGACGGCGGTTCCCAGTTGATCCCGCCCGCGGACGTCGAGATCGAAGCCGCCATCGCGGCGGTGCGAACGCCGATCCAGCGCGCCGACCACACGGCGGGCGCGGGCGATCCGCGCGTGATCGCGGCGCTCGGCGAAAACCCTGCCGCCGAACTCGTCCGCCGTTATCTCGCGCGCGCGGCGAGTCTGCCCGCGCTGCTCGGCGGCCACGGCCCGCGCGCCGAGGTGCGGATCGCGCTCACCGCGCTGCACGGCGTCGGCGGCGCGACCGCGAAGGCCGCGTTGGCGGCGGCGGGCTTCGCCGACGTGCACGCGGTGGCCGAACAGTTCGAGCCCGACCCCGATTTCCCGACCGTGTCCTTCCCCAATCCGGAAGAGCCGGGCGCGGCGGATCTGTTGCTCGCACTCGCCGCCGAGGTCGACGCCGATATCGCGATAGCCATCGATCCCGACGCCGACCGGTGCGCGGTCGGCATCCCTGGAGCGGACGGGTGGCGCATGCTGCGCGGCGACGAGACCGGTGTGCTGCTCGCCGACCGGGTGTTACGCACCGCGCCGCCCGACGCCCTGGTGGCCACCACAATCGTGTCCTCGCGGCTGCTGTCGCGGCTCGCGCCCGCGCGGGGTGCGCGCTACGCGGAGACGTTGACCGGTTTCAAATGGCTGATGCGCGCGGGCGACGGCTTGGTCTACGCCTACGAGGAGGCGATCGGGCACTGTGTCGACCCGGAGACGGTGCGCGACAAGGACGGCATCACCGCCGCTGTACTCGCCGTCGACCTGGCCGCCGCGCTGAAGGCCGCCGGGCGCACCCTCGCCGACGAGTTGGACGATTACGCCGTCGAGTTCGGCGTGCACGCGGGCGATCAAGTGTCGTTGCGGCTGCCCGACAGCGCGGCCGCGGCGGCAGTGCTCGACCGGTTGCGCGCCGCGCCGCCGGATGCCGTCGCGGGCTGCCCGGTGACATGCACCGACCAGTCACTGGTGCGCGGTCGGCTGCGCACCGACGCGCTGATCTTCGACGGCGACGGCCTGCGCGTGGTGATCCGCCCTTCCGGAACCGAGCCGAAACTCAAGTGCTACCTGGAGGTCGTCGAACCGGTCGGCGGCCACTCGGGTGTCGAGGCCGCGAGAAAGGCCGCCGCCGAACGACTTTCACAGCTGCGGGAGTTCTGCTCCGAACTGTGACGCGGCGACTCAGCGCGGTCCGAACTGGCGGTCGCCCGCGTCGCCGAGGCCGGGCACGATGTAGGCGTTCTCGTTGAGACCGGCGTCGACCACCGCGGTCACCAGTCGCACCGGAAGGCCCGAATCGGCGAGCGCCGCAATGCCTTCCGGCGCGGCGAGCACGCACACCGCGGTGATGTCGGCGGCGCCGCGGGCGACGAGCAGGTCGAGGGTGTGGCGCATGGATCCGCCGGTGGCGAGCATCGGATCGAGGACGAAGACCGGGATGTCGGCGAGGTCGTCGGGCAGCGATTCCATGTAGGGCATCGGCCGGTGGCTGCGCTCGTCGCGCGCGATGCCGACGAATCCGACTCGGGCGTCGGGGATCAGCGCGGCGGCCGCCTCGACCATGCCGAGTCCGGCGCGCAGCACCGGCACCAGCAGCGGCGGCGCGGCGAGCCGGAAACCGTCGGTGGGCGCGACGGGGGTGGTGATCGGGAAGCTGGTCACCGGCGCCTCGCGCAACGCCTCGTAGACGAGAATTCCGGTGAGATCGCGCAGTGCGGCGCGGAATACGGGATTCGGGGTCCGCTCGTCGCGCAAGGTGGTGAGCAGGCTTGCGGCGATCGGGTGGTCCACGGTGTGCGTGCGCATGAGGGAACGATAAGGTCGTCGGCGTGTTCGGCGTCGAACGAGGACCCGAAATTTTTTCGACAGGCTGGAACCGATCGGGAAGGTAGCGCGTCGAACTAGGTGGATGACGTACTCTGCCTGGGAACAACAGATGGGGGATGCACTATGCGAAAGATGTCGGCGGACGCCGAAGGCATTGCCGTATACAGCGCTACGGCCGAGACCATGTCCGGCGAGATGGCCGCCGCCGCCGCGAACGCGGCAGGCGCCACACCCGCCCAACTCGGTCCGATCATGGGCCTCATCGGCTCGGATTTCATGACGGCATACGCGGCCGCGCACGCGGGCCACGTCGCCTCGATAGGTCAGCTGTCGGCCGTGCTCTCCAGCCTCGGCGGCGCCACGGCGGGCGCGGCCACGGTGCTCACTGAAACCGATTCGGCCAACGCGGCGGCGCTCCGGTCGACCGATCTGGACGGATGATCCATTGATCGATATCAACGTCCTGGTCAAGCCGCTGCTCGATCTGCTCTCCAGTTTCGGCACCGGCGTCCTGCCAACGGGCGGCGCCTCGGACGCGCTGAACTCCAGTTCGAGCGTGCTCGACCAGCTGCATCAGATGAGCCGCTCCAGCATCAACCAGATGAACACCGCGTGGGACGGTGTCGCCGCCGACGCCGCCACCTCGAAGGCGCTGCGCGTGCAGACCTCGTCGGCCACCCTGTCCGACCGCGGCACCGAGATGGCCACGGTGGTGGATCAGGCCGCCGCGCACGTGGAGACCGGGCAGAAGGATCTCAACGGGATCGTCCAGTCGTTCGTGAACCAGGCAACGGCGCTCGGCCCCGCCGTCGCCACCCCGCAGGGTCTCACGGTCCTCGTCGGCTCGGCCATCGACCACCTGAACCAGGGCTTGACGGTCGTCACCCGCACCCAGAACGATCTGAACACCCAGACGGCGGCGATGAACGAACTCACCCCGCCGCCGTCCACCTCCCCCGCGTCGATGCCCGCCGCGCTCGGTACCGGCGTCAAGTCCGGTATCGAGGGTCTGTCCGGGCTCGCGAGCGGTGCGGCGAGTCTGGTGAGCACGGTCAGCAAGCCGCTGTCCTCGGCCGCGTCCGCCGCGACAACTCCCGCCGCGAGCAAGGCGATGAGCACGCCGAATACGCCGAGCAGCTCGTCGCAGACGCAGAACCCGTCGCAGGCCAAGGCAGCGGAGGGGTCGGGGGTGAAGATCACACTGCCCGACGGCAGCGAGGTCGAGGCGCCGAACGAGAAGGCGGCCACCGCGGTCAAGTCGGCCCTCGGCGCGGTCGGCACCCCCTACGTGTGGGGTGGCAACACCCCCGGTTCCGGCATCGATTGCAGCGGGCTCACCAAATACGCCTACGGCGAGGCGGGCGTCGAGTTGCCGCGCCTGGCCCAGGAACAGGGCATCGGGCATCCGCAGGTGTCCCCCGGCGATCTGATGCCGGGCGATCTGGCCGTATGGGACGGCCACGTCGCCATGGTGATCGGCAACGGTCAACTCGTCGAGGCCGGCGATCCGGTCTCGGTCAGTTCCATCCGAACGGAGAACATTGGCATGGAGTTCTACGGCTTCTACAGGCCTACGGCATGAGCCAACCGGTGCCTGCTCGGCCCACCCAGCCCATCCCGAACGTCACGGTCGCGGGCAGCACCAATCGGTCCGGCACCATCTCGGTGCGGGCGACCGATCAGGGCATGCCCGTCGAGATCAAGTTCGAGCGCAGCGAATACCGTTACGGCGCAGCCGCACTCGCGGCGGAGATCCTGCGGCTCACGCAGCGCTCCGCCATCGCCGCGCGCGCCCGCCGCCGCGAGGTCCTCACCGAGGCCGGTATGCCCGCCGACATCCTCGACCGCCTCGGCCTGCCGACGCGGCAGCAGGCGGTGGACGAACTGGACCGCATCGATGACGCGGACACCGGGCCGACGAGCTGGATGAGGCCGGTATGACCACACCGACGACGACGGGGAAGGCACTACGGGCATGAGCGCCGAGATGGACGCGCTCGTCGCGAACGCGACGGCCAAACTGGAAGCTCTGGAGGCCGCGCTCTACGGTCTCAAGCAGGTGCGGGGGCAGCACACCACCGAGGACGGCGTGGTCACCGTCGAGGTCGACAGCGACGGCGCGCTGGTCGGTCTGACGCTCTCGGAGGGGGTCACCTCGATGGCGCCCACCGATGTCAGCCAGCTCATCATCTGGGCCTGCCGTCAGGCATCGGAAGACGCGGGCGCACAGCGCTCGAAGGTTGTTGCGACACTGAACGAGTCGTTCGCACCCACGCCGCACAGCGCCAACGGAACCGTTGGGGGCGGGCCGGATAGTGCCTGACACGGAAGGTCGATAGGCTTCCGCTCATGGCTTCTGGAGACATCGTCCCGATCGAGCTCGGCCTGACCGACGGCGATCTCGTCACCCTGTGGGCACCGCGCTGGCGAGACGGTGACGACGAGTGGGAGGCGTTCCTCGGACACGAGGACGCGCTGTACGGATTCGAGTCCGTGGCGGAGCTGGCGGCGTTCATCCGCACCGACTCCGACAACGATCTCGTCGACCATCCGGCGTGGAAGATCATCGCCGGGTTGTCGGCCGCGGAACTCGAACCCGACGAGAACCACACCTACGATCTGGTGGCCGTCCCCGAGCTGGCCGCGGGCGACCCCGACGTGGAGTCCATCGCGGAGTTGGAGGACACCCTCGCGATGGTCCGCAATATCGGCGAGGTCTGCGAGCTGGAGCTGGTCACCAAGTTCTTCGGCTCACATCCGGTGCTCGGTGCGCTGCCCTCCGGGATCAGTTCCTTCGTCGGCCGGGACGGCGAGGAACTGTGGGATCAGATCGGCGCGGCCATCGCCAAGGACTGGGACGCGGTGCTCGACGCCATCGACAAGATCGTGTCCACCCCCGAGGTCGACGCGGCGGCCGTCGCGGTCGCCGAGGCGGAGCTGCTCGCCGCCGAGGAGAACGTCGTCGACGCCGATGACGCGGCCGACAGCGAGGAGGACGCCGAGTTCGAGACCGTCGACCTGGACGAAGAGGACGACGAGGACGAGGACGACGCGGAAGAAGACACCGACGAGACGTTCTGGCACGAGGTCGGCATCGATCCGGTCAAGATCGTGACCTCCGACGGCGAGTACTTCACCCTGCGCTGCTACCTGGACGACGACCCGGTCTTCCTTGGCAAAGACGGCGCGATCTCGGTCTTCGGTTCCGAACGCGCGCTGGCGCGTTATCTCGCCGACGACCACGAACACGATCTGGCGCGAGTGAGCACCTTCGACGATGTCAGGACAGCCGCGGTGGACGGTTCGCTCGAGGTCGAGGTCGAGGAGGAGAACGTCTACGTGCTGAACGGCCTGGCCGAGGACCTGTCCCACGGCCCCGACGCCGTCGACATCGACCAGCTCGACCTGGCGGTGGAGTTGTTCACCGACGCGGCCGACTACGCCGAGGACGATTCGGTCGAGAGCGCCCTCGCCCAGTCGACCCCGCTCGGCTGGTACGTCTCCTACCTGCTCAATCCCGACCCGAGCCGCCTCGCCCCCAACCCGCCGTTCTCGGCCGAGGCGCAGAACTGGCGGGAGTTGGAGCGGGCCTTCGAAGGGCGACTGCTACAGAAGTGACGGGCGCTCAGGGCAATCGAATCCACACCTGTTCGGCGCGCCCGAGCAACCGGCCGTCCGAACCGTAGACGGCGGTGGACGCAAAGGCCTTGCGCCCTGACTCGCCGCGCAACCGCCCGACCGTGACGCACTGTTCGCCCACTTCGGGCAGGTCGGGGACGGCGGCGGTCATCCGGCCGAGGACGGCCGGGCGCACCAGCATCTCGGGCAGTGACCAGGCGCCAGGGCAGTCCAGCGCCGCCCACAGCAGCGCGGTGTCGACGGCGAGTGAGTCGTCGGGAATCCACGGCGCGGCGACCGTGTCGTCCAGCACCGGACCCGGCCCGATCCGCAGGCCGTCGGCGCGGGCGCTGCCGCACACGAAACAGGACGAGAAGGTGTCGCTGCTGCGGTAGAACTGCCCGGCCTCGACCGCGCGGTCGTACGAAACTGCCTGCGGAGCATCGTCTTCCAACTCACCCGGACCGAACTCGGCCACGAGTGTCGCGTCGTGGAGCAGTTGCCCGCCGCCGACCGTCATCGCCGTATCCAGCGGCGGCGGACTCCGCAGCACGACCGTCACCGCAGCCGCATCGACACGTTGTGCCAACAACCCGCCCAGGTACCCGCCATTGGCCGAGTCCGGCGGCCCGTTGAATCGCCGTGGCACTCGCAGTTCAGTCATGCTCCGCACGCTAACGAACCTCCGGGCGCCACCCACACCCGACCACTACACCCCACAGGACACCGCCGACACATGCCGGCAGGGATCAGCTGGTGCGGGGATATTTCCGGTCTAGCCATTCCTCGAAGGTCGGACCCGCGAGGACCGCGTCGGGGCCCGGCAGCAGCGCGCCCGCGGCTTGGAGTGCGGCATTGGGGTCGTCCGGGTCGAAGACTTCGGTGACGTGGGCGGGCGCACCTCGGCGGGCCGCGAGTTCGGCGGTGGCCGCGGCGAGGTTCAGTTCCCGCGGGCCCGCGAGGTCGACCCGGTCCGGTGCGGATTCGGCGACCGCGAGTTCGGCGAGGTGTTCGGCGGCGGTGCGGGCGGCGACCAGTTGGGTGCGGGTTTCGGGGACGTAGGCGGTGTCGCCCCGTGTGGTCCAGTCCAGCGTCATCTCGGTGAATTCGTGGAACTGGGCGGCGCGCAGGATGCGGACCGGCACCGGTCCCCTGCGGTAGGCGTGTTCCTGCGCGAGTTTGCCCGCGTAGTGGCCCGCCGTGAACGGGTCGATGCCGATGATGGAGATCACCGCGATCCTGCGCACCCCCGCGCCCGCCGCGGCGCGCCGCACGTGGCCCGCTACCGTGCCGAAGAAGTCGGTGATCTCCCCGGTCTCGGTGGTCGCCGCGCTCACCGCGTCCACCACCGCGTCGGCCCCGGACAGTGCGGCGACCAGCCCTTCACCGGTGTAGACGTCCACGCCGGCGGCTCGACTGACGGCCGTCACCTCGTGGCCGTCGGCGGCGAGGATGTCGACCACCTCGCCGCCGATGCGGCCGCGCGCTCCGATTATCGCGATTCGCATTGTCATCTCCTTCGCTCGATCCTTCGTCGAGTGGACGAGACAGCGCGCCCGCGTGTGACAACCGTGGCGGATCAGCCGAGCAGGACCGCGTATCCCGGTTTGATGATGTCGTCGATGATCCGCAGCCGTTCCGGGAACGGGATGAAGGCGGACTTCATCGCGTTGATGGTGAACCGCTCCAGATCACTCCAACCGTAATCGAAGGTTTCGACCAGTTTCAGCATCTCCCTGCTCATGGTGGTATCACTCATCAGGCGATTGTCGGTGTTGACGGTGACGCGGAAGCGCAGCCGGGCCAGCAGGTCGAACGGGTGTTTGTCCAGCGAAGGCACCGCGCCCGTCTGCACATTCGAGGTGGGACACAGTTCGAGCGGAATGCGCATGTCACGCACGTAGTTGGCGACCGGTCCGAGTTGCGCGTCCTCGATCGCGCCCGGCACCCGGATGTCGTCGGTGATGCGCACGCCGTGACCGAGTCGGTCGCAGCCGCAGAAGGCCAGCGCCTCGTGGATGGAGGGCAGCCCGAACGCCTCGCCCGCGTGGATCGTGAAATGGGCGCTGTTGGCGCGCAGGTATTCGAAGGCGTCGAGGTGACGGCTGGGCGGATAGCCCGCCTCGGCGCCCGCGATGTCGAATCCGCCGACGCCGCGGTCGCGCCAGCGCACGGCGAGTTCGGCGATCTCACGCGAGCGGGCGGCGTGGCGCATGGCGGTGAGCAGGCAGGTCACCACGATCGGGCGGCCCGCCGCCGCGGCCAGCTCGGCGCCTTCCCGGAAGCCGGCCAGGGTGTGTTCGACCACCTGGTCCAAGTTCAGGCCGCGTTCGAGATGCTGTTCGGGCGCGAATCGCACCTCGGCGTAGACGACGCCGTCCTCGGCGAGGTCCTGGGCGCATTCGCGGGCCACCCGGCGCAGCCCTTCCAGGGTCTGCATCACCGCGACGGTGTGGGCGAAGGTTTCCAGGTAGCGTTCCAGCGATCCGCTGTCGGCCGCGTCGCGGAACCAGTCGCCCAGCGCGGCCGCGTCGGAGGCGGGTAGGTCGTGGTAACCGCAATCGGCGGCGAGCTCGAGCACCGTCGCGGGCCGCAGACCACCGTCGAGGTGATCGTGCAGCAGTGCTTTGGGAGCTTGTCGGATCGAGGCAAGGGTCAGAGGCATCGGTCCTGTCATGAGGCCACGTTAGCCGCACAGCTGCCTGCGGGCACTGCGGTCTGTTCCGATCAGGCCTGAACGCGCCCCAATACGAGCGTCCGTTCGGTCTGGTTCGCGGCGGCGTCGACGTCGATGCCGTCCGCGAGCGCCGCGCTCGCAGACGCGAAGGCTTCCGGCGTATCGGTGTGCATGGTCAGCAATTCCTGCCCGGCGGACACGAAATCGCCCTGCACGGCGTGTATTTCGACACCTGCGCCGAATTGCACGGGTTCCCCTTGGCGCATCCGGCCCGCGCCGAGCCGCCGGACCGCGATGCCGACGGCCATGGCGTCGAGTCGGGTGAGCACGCCGTCGCGTTCGGCGCGCACGGTCTCGGTGTGGCGGGCGCGCGGCAGCGGTGCGGCGGGGTCGCCGCCCTGGGCGCGGACCATCGCGCGCCAGTGGTCCATGGCGCGTCCGTCGGCGAGCGCGACGGCGGGGTCGGCGTCGAGTCCGGCGGCGGTGACCATCTCGCGTGCGAGCGTGAGGGTCAGCTCGACCACGTCGGCCGGGCCGCCGCCCGCGAGCACTTCCACCGATTCGGCGACCTCGAGCGCATTGCCCGCAGTCCGGCCGAGCGGGGTGTCCATCGCGGTGAGCAACGCCACGGTGCGCACCCCGGAGTCGGCCCCGAGCTCGACCATGGCGGTCGCGAGTTCGCGGGCGGAAGCCTCGGACTTCATGAAAGCGCCGGAGCCGACCTTGACGTCGAGTACCAGCGCGGCGGTGCCCTCGGCGATCTTCTTGCTCATGATCGAGCTCGCGATGAGCGGGATGGATTCGACGGTGCCGGTCACGTCGCGCAGCGCGTAGAGCCGCTTGTCGGCGGGGGCGAGGTCGGCGCCCGCCGCGCAGACGACCGCGCCGATCGCGGGATCGGACAGGATCTCGCGCATCCGCGCGGTCGCGAGGTCGGCGCGCCAGCCCGGAATCGATTCGAGTTTGTCCAGCGTGCCGCCGGTGTGGCCGAGCCCGCGACCCGACAGCTGCGGCACCGCGGCGCCGCAGGCCGCGACCAGCGGGGCCAGCGGCAGCGTGATCTTGTCGCCGACGCCGCCGGTCGAGTGTTTGTCCACCGTGGGACGCGCGAGGTCGGTGAAGTCCATCCGGCGCCCCGAGGCGATCATCGCCGCGGTCCAGCGGGCCGTCTCGCGCCGGGTCATGCCGCGCCACAGGATCGCCATGGCCAGCGCGGCCATCTGTTCGTCGCCCACCGATCCTCGGGTGAAGGCGTCGATCACCCAATCGATCTGCGCGTCGGACAGCTGCTCGCCGTCGCGTTTGCCGGTGATGATCGAAACCGCGTCCAGTGCCGTCACGGGGAAAGTCTGGCACGGGCCTGCGGTGCCGCCCAGCGCGCGGAGCTGTCCGGCGATTAGGACAGACCGGTGGGCTGCGGGCCCACAGCGACCAAGCCGTCCAGAGCGCGCGGTTGCCTGCCGCTCAGAGTTGTCCGGCGTCGAGGTCGTCGGGGCCGAAGGCGTCGGGTAGCAGTCGCGACAGCGGTACCGGGCCGTGGCGGTGGTCGACGAGCAGGTCGGGGCCGCCGTGTTCGTAGAGGAGTTGGCGGCAGCGTCCGCACGGCATCAGGATTTCCCCGCGCGAATCACTGACTGAGACCGCCCTCAGTCGGCCGCCACCCTCGGCGAATAAGTTACCGATCAGTACACATTCGGCACACATGCCTAATCCAGTTGAGACATTTTCCACATTGCAGCCGCGCACAATTCGGCCATCCACACTGAGAGCCGCAGCGCCGACCGGAAACCGCGAGTACGGGGCATAGGCGTTTCGCATGACTTCTATTGCACTGCCGCGCAATACATTCCAGTCGATTTCCGACATCCGTTCGCTCCCGTGTAACGCACCGAACGTGGACGCGCGAAGACCGCGGCGCACCCCATTACGCATCAAGAAAGGTAAGCCTAACTCCGACCAATGTAGCGCAACGCACGGCACGCCGAATTAGTTCCGCGATTGCCGGGGGATTAGAGTCCACAACAGATCGGTTCAGGTCCCCGGCGGCGGGCCGGAGTGTAAGCCACCTGCACATTCACCACCCAACGCGCCCGCGTTCGGACTTGCAACCGGGTCCATCGACGACGTTGGAGGCACCGCACTCTATGACCACGATTGAAGCTCCGGCACAGCCGAAGCGGAAGACGCTGTACCGTGGCGACCCCGGAATGTGGTCGTGGGCGCTGCACCGGATCACCGGGGTCACCATCTTCTTCTTCCTGTTCGTGCACGTACTCGACACCGCACTCGTGCGGGTCAGCCCGAACACCTACAACGAAGCGATCGAGACCTACAAGAGCCCGATCGTCGCGCTGATGGAAATGGGCCTCGTCGTGTGCGTGCTCTTCCACGCGCTCAACGGCGTCCGCGTGATCCTCGTCGACTTCTGGTCGAAGGGCCCCAAATACCAGCGCCTCATGCTGTGGATCGTGCTCGCGGTGCTGGTCGTACTGGCCGCGCCCGCGATCGGCCGCATGTTCTTCTACCTGTTCACGGAGCACTGATACAGATGAGCGAGCGCAGCGAGCGAAACATGGACACAGCCGCCTGTGCGGTCATGACCGCACAGAGCGTCAGCGAGGTGCGGGCATGAGCGCACCCGTACTCGGAAAGTCCTACGACCGGCCCGCAGGCCTGGATATGCCGCGCACCCCGCGCGCGCGTTCGAACAGCAACTTCGAGAAGTACGCCTGGCTGTTCATGCGGTTCTCCGGACTGTTGCTGATCGTGCTCGTCCTCGGCCACATGGCGATCATGCTGCTGCTCGACGGCGGCGTGAAGCGGCTCAACTTCGCCTTCGTCGCGGGTCGCTGGTCGAGCCCGTTCTGGCAGATCTGGGACCTCACCATGCTGTGGCTCGCCCAGCTGCACGGCGGCAACGGCCTGCGCACCGTGATCGCGGACTACTCGCGCAAGGACTCGACCCGGTTCTGGCTGAACACCGCGCTGGTGATCTCGATGATCCTGATCATGGGCGTCGGCACCTACGTCATCTTCACCTTCGACCCCAACATCAGTTAGGAACAGGCCACCTCAGATGAGTGAATCCCGCGTTCAGGAGCATCGCTACGACGTCGTGATCGTCGGCGCCGGTGGCGCAGGCATGCGTGCGGCGATCGAGGCGGGCCCGCGAGTTCGGACGGCCGTCCTGACCAAGCTCTACCCGACCCGCAGCCACACCGGCGCGGCGCAGGGCGGCATGTGCGCGGCCCTGGCCAATGTCGAAGAAGACAACTGGGAATGGCACACCTTCGACACCGTCAAGGGTGGCGACTACCTCGTCGACCAGGACGCCGCAGAGATCATGGCCAAGGAGGCCATCGACGCCGTCCTCGACCTCGAGAAGATGGGTCTGCCGTTCAACCGGACCCCCGAGGGCAAGATCGACCAGCGCCGCTTCGGCGGGCACACCCGCGACCACGGCAAAGCCCCCGTGCGCCGCGCGTGCTACGCCGCCGACCGCACCGGTCACATGATCCTGCAGACCCTGTACCAGAACTGCGTCAAGCACGACGTGGAGTTCTTCAACGAGTTCTACGTCCTCGACCTGGTGCTCACCGAGTCCGAGCGAGGCCCGGTCGCCACCGGCGTCGTCGCCTACGAACTGGCCACCGGCGAACTGCACGTCTTCCACGCCAAGTCGATCGTGTTCGCCACCGGCGGCTCGGGTCGCATGTACAAGACCACCTCGAACGCGCACACGCTGACCGGCGACGGCATGGCGATCGTGTTCCGCAAGGGCCTGCCGCTCGAGGACATGGAATTCCACCAGTTCCACCCGACGGGCCTGGCCGGACTCGGCATTCTCATCTCCGAGGCCGTGCGCGGCGAAGGCGGCATCCTGCGCAACGCCTCCGGCGAGCGGTTCATGGAGCGCTACGCCCCCACCATCAAGGACCTCGCGCCGCGCGACATCGTCGCCAGGTCGATGGTGCTCGAGGTGCTCGAGGGTCGCGGCGCCGGACCGAACAAGGACTACGTCTACATCGACGTGACCCACCTCGGCGAGGACGTGCTCGAGGAGAAGCTGCCCGACATCACCGAGTTCTCCCGCACCTACCTCGGCGTGGACCCGGTGAAGGAGCCGGTGCCGGTGATGCCGACCTGTCACTACGTGATGGGCGGAATCCCGACCCGCATCCGCGGCGAGGTGCTGCGCAACAACACCGACATCGTCCCCGGCCTGTACGCGGCGGGTGAATGCGCGTGCGTGTCGGTGCACGGCTCCAACCGCCTCGGCACCAACTCGCTGCTCGACATCAACGTCTTCGGGCGCCGCGCGGGCATAGCCGCCGCCGAATACGCGCAGCGCACCGAATTCGTGGAACTGCCCGAGCAGCCCGCGTCGATGGTGCAGGAGTGGCTGGCGCTGATCCTGTCCGACCACGGCAACGAGCGGGTCGCCGACATCAGGACCGAACTCCAGTACACGATGGATATGAACGCCGCCGTGTTCCGCACCGAGGACACCCTCAAGCAGGCGCTCACCGACATCCACGCGCTCAAGGAGCGCTACGCGCGGATCACCGTGCAGGACAAGGGCAAACGCTTCAACAGTGACCTGCTCGAGGCCGTCGAGCTCGGCTTCCTGCTCGAACTCGCCGAGGTCACCGTGGTCGGCGCGCTCAACCGCAAGGAATCGCGCGGCGGCCACGCCCGCGAGGACTACCCGGACCGCGACGACGTGAACTTCATGCGGCACACGATGGCCTACAAGGAAGGCTCGGATCTCGTCTCCGAAATCCGGCTCGACTTCAAGCCGGTGGTGCAGACCCGATACGAGCCGATGGAGCGTAAGTACTGATGACTGCTGTTGCCGAAGCGCCCTCCTCGCAGAAGCCCGCACCGGTTCCCGACGGCTCGGTGATGATCACCGTCAAGGTCGCTCGGTTCACCACCGAGAACGACAAGGGCGCGTACTGGGATTCCTTCCAGGTGCCGGTCCTGCCGACCGACCGGTTCCTGAACGTGCTGATCTACATCAAGTCCTACCTGGACGGCACGCTGACCTTCCGGCGGTCCTGCGCGCACGGTGTGTGCGGATCCGACGCCATGCGCATCAACGGCGTCAACCGGCTGGCCTGCAAACTGCTCATGAAGGACATGCTGCCCGCGGGCGGCAAGGCGATCACCGTCACCGTCGAACCCATCCGCGGCCTGCCCGTGGAGAAGGACCTCGTGGTGAACATGGAGCCCTTCTTCGACGCCTTCCGCGCGGTCAAGCCGTACCTGATCACCTCGGGTAACGAGCCGACCCGCGAACGCATCCAGAGCCAGGCCGACCGCGCCAGGTTCGACGACACCACCAAATGCATCCTGTGCGCCTGCTGCACCACCTCGTGCCCGGTGTACTGGCACGACGGCAGCTACTTCGGCCCGGCCGCGATCGTGAACGCGCACCGCTTCATCTTCGACAGCCGCGACGAGGGCGCCCGCGATCGCCTCGACATCCTCAACGACGTCGAAGGCGTATGGCGCTGCCGCACCACCTTCAACTGCACCGATGCCTGCCCGCGCGGCATCGAGGTCACCAAGGCGATCCAGGAGGTCAAGCGCGCCCTCCTGTTCACCCGCTGACCAGCGGTTCGACCCGAAGGCCGCTTTCGTCGAAAGACGAAGGCGGCCTTCGCTTTTCGAGCACACCTCCCGAGATCAGGCCGTGCGGAGGTACAGGTCGCGCACGGCCGTCACGACGGCTTCGGGATCGTCGAGGTGCAGGGTGGTGTGGCGGGCGTCGGGCAGCGGACGGTATTCGCCCACGCTCACCTCGTCCGCCACAGCGCCGTAGAGGGCGGATTTCGCGGCGTTGAGTTCGGCGAGCAGCTTCTTGGTCAGCGAACGGCGCTGCCCGGAGTCGGCGGCCAGCGCGCCGAGCAACACCACGGGCACATCGGGAAAGGCCGGACCGGCGCGCAGCTCGTCGCGCACGACCGCGGCGTTGTGGCGTTCGCGTGCGCCCGCGATCATCCAGGCGCGGCTCACGTGGCCCGCGACCAGTGGGCCGCGCACCTCGGCGGGCCAGTCGGCGAACAGCTTGCGGTAGAAGGGCTTCGACAGCACGCGCAGCGCGCCGGTCTGGAAACGACCGGGGACGCCCGCCGGGATCTGGTCGAGGTGCAGGTCGGCGGGCATGTGGGTGTCCCAGTCCTCGTGCAGCGGTTCGAGGCCGACGAAACCCGCCGTGTCGCCGGGGAACAGCTGGGCGAAGCGGCGGGCGTACGCGCCGCCTAGATCGTGGGCGACCAGGATGTGGGGACCCGGTATCTCGGCGGCCGCCAACAGCGAACGCAGTTCGGTGGCGACCTCGCTCGCGGTGCGCGGCAGGTCGATCGGATCGCTCCACCCGGTGCCCGCGCGGTCGTAGAGCACCGAGGTGGTGAATTCGGCCACCGCGCGGTGCACGTTCAGGAAGTCGAGTCCGACACCGCCCGCGCCGGGCAGGAACACCACCGACGGCGAACCAGCGCCGTCGCGATGCAGGTACAGATGCCGCCCGGCGACCCGGACGCGCGATCCGACGGGCGGAACCCGCGCGTCGTCACCCTGCTTGTCGTTCATCGACCACCTTCCGTTCCACCGCGTGCACCCGCGGACGGGTCGAGCACGCCCGCGCCTGAAAAGGTACCGTTCGCCCCCGTCACCCATTCGAGAGCGCCCACGGGCGCGGACACGCCCCGTGAAGTTCGCCTCGGACTCGCCGCCCCGAACACGCCACGGACCGCCTCGCAAAGTTCGCCACAGACGCGCCACCCCGAACACGCCGCAGACGCGCCCCACAGAGTTCACCGCAGACGCGCCACCCGGAGTTCACCACGGACGCGCCACCCCGAACACGCCGCAGACGCGCCCCACAGAGTTCACCACGGACGCGCCACCCGGAGTTCACCACGGACGCGCCACCCCGAACACGCCGCAGACGCGCCTCACAGAGTTCACCGCAGACGCGCCACCCGGAGTTCGCCACGGACTCGCCACGCCGAACTCACCGCAGACGCGCCCCACAGAGGCGTCACCCGGAGTTCACCGCAGACGCGCCGCCTGGAGGTTCGCCACCTGCCGCGCGGTGGTGCGCGGCCCGGGGTGCGCGGCGACGCCCGGCGGCCGCGGGCATCGAAGGTCATCGACCCGGCAGCCGCTCGGCGACGGCCCAGTGCTCGCCCGCGATCACCACGTGATCGAGGAAGCGCAGGCCGACGGTGGCCGCGGCGGTGGTGAGATGGGTGGTGGCGAGGCGATCCTCCGGACTCGGGAACGGATCGCCGGAAGGGTGGTTGTGGGCGATCGCGAACGCGCGGCCGTCGTAGCGCAGGACCGTGTTGAGGATTTCGCGCACGGGCACCGCGACCTGGTCGACGGCGCCCTCGGCGACGAAGATCTCGTGCCTGACTCGGTGCTGCGCATCGCAGACGAGGACGAGCAGCCGCTCCACACGCGCACCGGCGAACCGGGGTGCGGCGCGGGCGGCGATCTCGGCGGCGCAGGTCAGCCGGGGGGCGATGTCGATGCTGCGTCTGACCCGCGTGCCGAGTTGGAAGGCGGCGGCGATGGCAGCGGCCTTGGCCGCGCCGACCCCGCTGCGGCGGACCAGTTCTTCGGGGCGGGCGGCGGCGAGTCCGGCGACGCCGCCGTGTTCGGCGAGGAGTTCGGCGGCCATGTCGAGGGCGCTCTCCCCGCGCTTGCCCTGTCCGAGCAGCAGCGCGACCAGTTCGGGATCACTCAGGACGTGCGAGCCGAGCGCGAGCAGACGTTCCCTCGGTCGTTGACCGCACGGCAGATTCGCGATCGGTACGGACATGCGCGCCCCCTCGAATGCGTTGGTGTCCGGGGGATCATGCCATCGACCACCGACAGGTCGGAGATCCGCGCGGAGCCGAGCGACACCAGGCACACAGAGCCGAGCGACACCGGGCACACAGAGCCGAGCGACACCGGGCACACAGAGCCGAGCGACACCGGGCACACAGAGCCGAGCGACACCGGGCACACAGAGCCGAGCGACACCGGGCACACAGAGCCGAGCGACACCCAGGCACACCAACGGTGCGCGGCACGAAGCCGGTGCGGCCGGTCGTCGGAGTCGGTGCGGTCTACCCGTCGATGGTGACCGGATCCGCGGCCGACAGCGCCCCTGCGGCGAGGCGTTCCAGATGTCGCCACTGCCGTTCGTGCACCACGATGCGGCGTAACGCCTCGTTGACGGTCGCCGCGCTGTCGGATGTGCCCATGATCGCCGCCGCGCTGTCCAGCAACCGCTGATCGAGATCGATCCGCACGGATTTCATGCGTCCTCCTTCGTACTTTCGTCATCTTGCGGCATACGGCCCCGATCGGGTGGCAAATCGTCGGCATTGTGCTTTCATCGAGTTATGTTCACCGAGGCTCGGCTGTATTCACCGGTGACCCGCACCGGCGACGGCGACGTGACCGTTCATCTGAGCGAGGAACATCCCGGTGTGCGCGATCCGGAATATCGGGCTAGGCGAAACGCGATCGCGGCGCTCGCATTGGAATACGTGCCGGGCGCCGCGCTGCCGCGTATCGACTACACCGAGGACGAGCAGCGAGTGTGGCGCACTGTTTCGGTGGAACTCGCGCGCAAACACCGCCGCTACGCCTGCACCGACATTCTGGACGCGGCGGCGCGCCTCGCGCTGCCCACCGCGCGAATCCCACAATTGGACGAGGTGAGCGCCGCGCTGGCCCCGCTCACCGGATTCCGGTACGTGCCCGCGGCCGGTCTGGTGCCGCTCCGGGAATTCTTCGGCTCCTTCGCCGAGCGCACCTTTCATTCGACCCAGTACATTCGCCACCATTCCGCCCCGCTCTACACCCCGGAACCCGATGCCGTGCACGAGATCGTCGGACACGCGACGCAACTCGCGTGCCCCCGTTTCGCGGCCGTCTACGAAACAGCGGGCGCGGCCGTCGCGCGGCTGCGCACCGACGCGGCGCTGAAATTCCTGGCCGATGTCTTCTGGTTCTCGATGGAATTCGGCGTGGTCCGGGAGCGGGGCGAGATCCGTTGCTACGGAGCCGGTCTGCTTTCCTCCTACGGCGAGATCGAGGAGTTCCGCGGCGCCGAGCTGCGGCCGCTGGACGTGCGGGCGATGGGCACCGCGACCTACGACATCACGCACTATCAGCCGGTGCTGTATTGCGCGGAATCGGTCACCCACCTCGAGGACGTGGTCGGCGAATTCTTCGCGACCATCGATGACGAGACGCCCGCGCGCATGCGGGCGCGTCCGGTCAGTCCGCGGCCCGCAGCGGCAGCCCGGCCTCGAGGAAGCGCATAGCCCGGCCGAAGTTCTCCGCGTTCATCGGCACCATTTTCGAGATGGCGAGTACCGCGCCCGCCACCGCGCCCGCCGTGACCCGCACCTCGAAATCGTCCTTGCAGGCTCCGACGTGTTCGGCCAACATTTCCGAGACCAGGTCGACGCTGCGTTCCACTTGGACGGCAACGGCCGCGCGCAAGTCCGGTACGTGGAACAGCAGCGCCTCGCGTTCCTGTTCGAAGGCGAGTTCCTCGGCGGTCAGACTCGCGAATACCGTGTGCATCGCGTTCGCGAACGCGCTGAGCGGCGGCACTCCCCTCGGTTCGTTCCTGATCGCCTCGATGATGACCGGGTCGAGGTCGTCGGTGAGCACCACCTGTTCCTTGGTGGGGAAATAGCGGAAGAAGGTGCTCGGCGAGACTTCGGCGGCCTCGGCGATCTGTTCGACGGTGGTCTCGCTGTAGCCCTGTTCGCGAAACAGCCGGAACGCCTCGCTGCGTATGGTGCGGCGGGTCCGTTCCTTCTTCCGCTCGCGCAGACCCCGTAGGTGCGGGGTCTGCGCGGCGTTCCCGTCGCCGGGATCATCAACCGACATGTGTCGATTCTGTCGCATCCGCCGCCGTTCGTGACTCCGGTACGGATTTCCGGCCGCGCGGCAGCACCCACATGGCAAGCGGCGCGGCGACGGCGCAGATCGCGGCGCACACCAACAGCATGGCGTCCATACCGCTGACGAACGCGGTCTGCACGTGCACCAGCAGATCCTGGTCACCGGTCGCCTTCGCCACGGCCACACCGGAATTCACGCCGTCGCGGATCGGGTCGACGTCGCGGTCGCCGAGTTCGGACCGGTACACGGTGGCGAGCACGGTGCCGAGCAACGCCACCGCGATCGTGCCCGCCGCCTGCCGCAGCGCCTGGATCAGGGCCGAGCCCATGCCCGCGCGCGCGACGTCGAGATCGTCGATGGCCACCGACATGCCGACCGGCATCGCCACGCCCATGCCCGCGCCGGTGAGGGCGATCCAGCACGCCCCGTACCAGTAGGGGGTGTCCACCGAGGTCAGCGCGCCGAGTCCGAGTCCGACGGCCAGCGTCGCCATGCCCGCCGTCACCACAGGACCCGCGCCGACGCGCGGCAGCAACCGGTCGCACAGGCGCGCGCCGACGAGGAGTCCGGCGATCAGCGGCAGCAGCCGCAACCCGCTGCCGAGCGCGTCGACCCCGAGCACGGCCTGGTAGTACTGCGGGACGGTGAAGAACAGGCCGAACATGCCGAAGGTGATCAGCACCGTGAGGATTGTGCCCCAACGGAATCCGCGTGCGCGGAACAGCGACAGGTCGATGAGCGGGTATTCGATACCGCGCTGCCGCAACAGGAAGACGGCGAGCGCGGCGACACCTGCGCCGAGTACTGCCCACGCGGGTCCGTCGCCCCAGCCCTCGGTCCCGAGGCGGATGAATCCGTAGGTGAGGCCGAGCATTCCGATCATCGACAGAGCAGCGCCGAGCAGGTCGAGCGGACGCCGCTCGGGATTGCGCGACTCCGGCACCAGCGCGGCCACCGCGAGCGCGCCGATGATCACCATCGGCACGTTGATGAGGAACACCGATCCCCACCAGAAGTTGTCGATGAGCCAGCCGCCGAGTATCGGGCCCAGCGGCAAGCCCAGCGCGGTCGAGGTCACCCAGATCGACATCGCGCGTGCGCGTTCGGCGGGGTCGCCGAACAGCACCGGCAGCACCGCCATGGACAGCGGCATCATGGCCGCCGCCGCGACGCCGAGGACGACCCGCGCCGCGACGAGTTGACCGGATGTGGCGGCGAAAGCACAGGCCAGCGAGGCCGCGCCGAACAGGATCAGCGCCCCGAGCAGGATCTTCTTGCGGCCGAAACGGTCGCCGATCGCGCCTGCTGGCAGCATGGCGGCAGCCAGCGCCAGCGTGTACGCGGTGCTGAACCATTGCAGCGCGCCGTTGTCGGCGTTCAGGTCGACCGCGAGGGTCGGCAGCGCCACCGTGAGCACCGTCATGTCCAGTCCGATGGTCAGCATGGCCACCGCGAGCGCACCGAGCGCCAGCCAGCGGCGGGTGGACTCCGTCTTCATTCCCGACTCCTCCATCGGATCACTACAGCGAATCACTCCAGAAACGACATTTACAGTCTTTTGACATTAACTCTCATTTCATAGCCGCTGTCAACCTGTGGAACACACGGATCCGGCCTCACCACAACCGCACGAGCCCGCGCGCCCGATAGGCTCGAAGCCGATGAAACTCCGGGACTTTCGCCTCACCGCCGCGCTCGGCCTGTCGGCCGCACTGGTCAGCGCGGCCGTGGCGGTCGGCGCCCCCGCGTCCTCGCACGCGTCGCCGCCGAGCAGCACAACGACCACCCCGTTCACCACCCCCAACACCGAAGGCTGCCCGCAGCGGACCCAGCCGCCCGCGCCGATCGACACCTCCGAAGTGCCGCAACCCGGCGAACCGACGCCGACACCGCTACCGGTGCCATCCCCCGTGATCGGCGGCGCCAGAATGGCCGAATGCGGCGTGGTACTGCCCACCGGCGCGCCCGCCGCACCCGAGGAGATCTCGGCGACCGCCTGGATGGTCTCCGACCTCGACACCGGCGAAGTGCTCGCCGCCAAGGACCCGCACGGTCGCTACCGCCCGGCCAGCACGATCAAGGTGCTGCTCGCCACGGTAGCGCTGCGCAGCCTCGACCTGAACAAGGTCGTCGTCGGCACCCAGGCCGACGCCGATGTGGACGGCACGCGTGTCGGCATCGGCCCCGGCGGGCGCTACACCAACCGCCAACTCATGCAGGCGCTCATCATGGCCTCTGGCAACGACGCGGCGCACGCCGTCGCCACCCAACTCGGCGGCGACAAGGCGGCCGTGACGAAGATGAACGAACTCGCGAAGTCGTTGCGCGCCATGGACACTCGGGCCGCAACCCCCTCCGGACTCGACGGCCCCGGCATGAGCACCTCGGCATACGACTTGTCGGTGCTGTTCCGCGAAGCCATGACGATCCCGCTGTTCGCCGAACTCATCCGCACCGAACAGGTCGACTTTCCCGGCTTCCCCAAGGACCCACACAGCCCGGAGGACACCGACCACCCCGGCTTCCCGATCGGCAACGACAACCAGCTGCTCTACAACTACGCAGGCGCGCTCGGCGGCAAGACCGGCTTCACCGACGACGCCCGCCAGACCTTCGTCGCGGGCGCGCAACGCGACGGCCGCCGCCTCGCCGTCACCCTGCTCAAGGCGGACGTGCTGCCCATCCGCCCGTGGGAACAGGCCGCCCGACTGCTCGACTACGGCTTCGCGCTGCCGCGCGGAGTCCAGGTCGGCTTCCTGCCATCGGCCGTGCGCAAAGCCGATCCCAACAGCACGCAACGCACATCGGTCGTGGTGGCCGCACCACCGGTCGAGGACGTGGTCCAGCAGGCCGAACCGCCCGCCGAACACCACCGTTCCAGTACCAGAACCGTGCTCATCGTCGGTGGAATCGTGCTGATAGCGGCGCTGCTGTTCGGCGCACGTCAAGCCCGGCGCCCGCGGCGGCGCTGACTCTTCGGACTGCGCCGTTCGAGCAGCGCGACCATCGATGGCAGGCGAGTGCCGTCGGGCGGCGGAGGCGACCGCGCCCGGCAATCCGCCGAACCGGTAGCGCGGACCAGTTCGCTAGCGCCGCCTCCGCAGGAGCGCCAGAGCGAGGGCAGCGAGTGCACCCACGCCGAAATACGCTGAAGCGGGGGCGAATCCGGGGCGGGTCACTACTCGGGGGCGGATCAGGGCAGGACCGGGCACGGGGATGTCGGCTTCGCGCAAGTTGTCGGAGGCGGTCGCGGCCCACGCGGTGGCGAACAGGACGATCCGGTAGGTGATGTAGCTGAAGACCATCAGGCCGATGATGGAGCCGAAGGTCGCGCCCGCCGGGCTGCGCAGGACGATCTGCAGGTAGATCGTCGCGAAGTATTTGAAGATCTCGAAGGCCACCGCCGCGAGCAGCGCCGCCTTGGCCGCGCTGCGCACCGTGACCGGCTCGCGCGGCAGTCGCGCGATGATCCAGGCGAACACGGCCCAGTTCGCGAGCACCGCGAGCACGATCGACAGCAGCCCGAGCAGCAGCCGGGCGCCGGGCGCCTCGTCCAAGCCGAGTCCGCGCAGCAGGCCCGAACCCAGCTCACTCGACGCGAGCGCCGAGAGCACGAAGGAGGCGAGGAAGGCCATGCCGAGACCGACCAGCGCAACCAGATCCGACAGCTTGCTGACCACCCAGTTCGATTCCTGGGTCTTCTGATCCCACTGCTCGGTCAGCGCGGCGCGTAGATTCGCCATCCAGCCGAGTCCGGCGTACGCCGCGCCGAGCAGACCCAGCACGCCGACGGTGCCGCGCGACTGGACGGCCTGATCGATCAACTGGTTGATCTGGTCACCCAGCGAACCCGGGATGGTCTCCACGATCTTGTCCTGCATCTCGACCAGCAGATCGGGACGGCTGTTCAAGACGAACCCCGCGACCGCGAACGCGACCATCAGCAGCGGGAACAGCGACAACACCGTGAAATAGGTGATGCCCGCCGCGTAGTAGTCGCCGCGCTGACGTTGGTAGCGCCCGCCCGCCCGGATCAGATGATCCAGCCACGGCCGCGCCTGGACACGCCGCTCGGCCCCGGCCTTGATGTTGTCGATCACCTGCACCTGTCCAGCCCCTTCGACCGAAAAAGCGCAGGTTCGACGCTCACCGAGTCAAGAAGCCCACTCGGTCGTAGACCTGCGCGAGGGTGTTGCTCGCGATCTCCCGCGCCCGCTCCGCGCCGCTCGCGAGGATGCGATCGAGCTCACCCTGATCCGCCAGATACTCTTGCACCTTCGTCCGAAGCGGCATCACGAATTCCACCAGCGCGTCCGCCACATCGGATTTCAGGTCACCATATCCCTTACCCGCATAATCGCGTTCCAACGCGACGATGGGCGTATCCGTGACCGAACCGAGGATGACGAGAAGGTTGCTGACCCCCGGCTTCGCCTCCGGGTCGTAACGGATCTCACGTTCGGTGTCGGTGACCGCGGAACGGATCTTCTTGGCCGTCACCTTCGGGTCGTCGAGCAGGTTGATCAGCCCGGCGTCGCTGGACGCGGACTTGCTCATCTTGGCGGTCGGGTCCTGGAGGTCGTAGATCTTGGCGGTGCCCTTGACGATATGCGGCTCCGGCACCACGAAGGTCTTCTTGAAACGGGTATTGAAGCGCTGAGCCAGGTTTCGGGTGAGTTCGAGGTGCTGGCGCTGGTCCTCGCCCACCGGGACCTGGTGCGCGCGGTAGAGCAGGATGTCGGAGGCCATCAGCACCGGATAGGTGAACAGTCCGACGCTCGCGTTCTCCGCGCCCTGTTTGACCGACTTGTCCTTGAACTGGGTCATCCGGCTCGCCTCGCCGAATCCGGTGATACAGCTGAGCACCCAGGCGAGTTCGGCGTGCTCGGGCACCTGGCTCTGCACGAACAGCGTCGACTTCTTCGGGTCGATGCCGACGGCGAGCAGCTGGGCGGCCGCGGCCTTGGTGCGCGCGCGCAGCTGCTTGGGATCGTGCGGCGCGGTGATCGCGTGCAGGTCGGGGATGAAGTACAGCGCGTCGAATTCGTCCTGCATCCGCACCCAGTACTGGATCGCGCCCAGATAGTTGCCGAGATGGAACGAATCGCTGGTCGGCTGGATTCCGGACAGCACACGCTGTTTGCGTTCCGCCACCGGGGTCTGCGCGGGACTGGACATGCCCCCGATCTTTCCATGCCGGTCCACCGGATTTCGGGCCGGCCGGTCCCCGGTGTCGGTTCCGCGGTCGCGGCCGCCCGTTTCCGCCGCATGTCAGAATCGACAGGTGACAGCCCAGCGGACCTACGGCGGCGTCTCGGCGGACGAGCGCCGCGCCCAGCGCCGCACGGCACTGCTCGACGCCGCCCTCGACATCATCGGCACTCAGGGGCTGGCCAAACTCACCGTCTCCGGGCTGTGCGCGCGAGCGGGGCTGAACGAGCGGTACTACTACGAGAGCTTCGACAGCCGCGAAGCCGTGCTCACCGGGGTGATCGACCGGATCGCCGAGGAGATGGCCGCGGCCATCCTCGACGCGCTGCGCGAGGCGCCCGACGATTCGCGGGCCATGGCGCGCGCCGCCATCACCGCGGGCATCCGCCTGCTCACCGACGATCCGCGTAAGGCGAAGGTCGCCTTCATCGACGGGCTCGCCACGCCCGAACTGCGCGCCCGCTCCACGACCACCGCGCGTGTCTTCGCGCGCTTGGTCGCCGCCGAAGGCGTCGGTTTCTACGGCATCCCCGGACCCGACGCTCCGGATGCCGACACCCTTCACGCCGATACCTCGGATGCCGAGACCTCCGACGCCGATGCGGACACTTCCGACGCCGACACCGCCAATGCCGACACCGGCACCTCCGACGCCGACACCGCCAATGCCAATATCGGCACCTCCAATGCCGACGCGGACACCTTCGACGCCAGCGCTTCCAACGCCGACACCGACCCGGCCGTCGACTTCAGGGCCACCTACCTCGTCGGCGGCTTGATCCACACCCTCACCGGCTGGATCCAGGGCGATCTCGCCATGACCCGCGACGAACTCATCGACCACACCACCGACGTCTTCGTACTCCTCGGCGAGGACCTCGCGGGCAGACAGTCCTGAATCAGCAGGCTCAGTCCAGCGCGAGTACCGCGACGCGCGGCGAGGCGGGCTCGCCCTGGAAGACCACGCGGAAGGCGATCTGCCGCTTGGCCCAGTAGTCGGCGCAGTCGCGCATGGCCCGGGCGAACCACTCGCGTTCGGACGGCGCGTCGGCCAGTAGCGCGGCCGAACCGCGCACCACCACAACGTATCCCGGCGCCTCGCCGAGAAAATCGTCCAGATCACGCAGACATTCGTCGAAGGCGTCCTTGTTCTCCCCGAAGTAGTACGGGAATTGGAACGCGGCCGCGAATTCGTCGAAAACCCCCGCGAGCGAACGCATCTTCGCCGCACGCAGCTCCCGCACCCGGTAACCGCTCGGCGCGCGGAACCGCAGACTGCTCAACTCGGCCGCGTCCACCGCGAGCGCGCCGAGCGCTGGACCCGCCGAACGCGAGACGGCCGCGACCATCGGGGCCGCGCCGAGCGCGGCGGGTCGGGCCAGGAACTGGGACAGCGGAACCGGTTTCGACATCAGCGCATCCTAGTGAAGGTCTTGTAGTGGTCACCGGTGTACCAGGCGGAATCGTCGCTGCCGGTGACAATGCGTTCCGCGTCGCGGGACCGGTTGCGCTCCTTGGGATTGACATCCCATTCCTGATACGTGAGCGCACGCCCGTCGGGACCGGTGCGCGGCAAGTCGCCGTTGCGGTTCATCCACTGCTCCCCGCCCTTGGTGCCGGGCGCGTTCGCGGAATCGGGCCACCGCCCCGCATCGATCTCCACCAGCGTGACGTAGGCGCGGTCCGGCACGCCGGGCACCCGGGTCGGCGACGCGACCGGAACCGCGGCAGCCCCCGTTGACCGCTCCGATTTCGCGCTCGTCGCGACAGCCGTGACCTGTGCCGAATTCCCGGCCTCATCCGAGGTATCGCCGCCACGCAGACCGAGCACGGCAGCCAGGACCACCACCGCGACCGAGACGAGCCCGGCCACCACACGCACGGGTTTCGAATTCGCGTTCATCGGTACTGCACCGTCACCGGCGCGTGATCCGACCACCGCAACGCGTAAGTCGCGGCCTTCTCCACAACCGCCTGCTTGGCCCGCCCGGCCACCTCACCCCGCGCCAAGTGGTAATCGATTCTCCACCCGGCGTCGTTGTCGTAGGCGCGGCCGCGGTAGGACCACCAGCTGTAGGGGCCCGGCACGCCCGGGTGCAGGGTGCGCACGGTGTCCACGTAGCCCGCGGCGAGGATGTCGTCGATCCAGGCGCGCTCCCCCGGCAGGAATCCGGCGTTCTTCACGTTGCCTTTCCAGTTCTTGATATCCAGCTCGGTGTGCGCGACATTCCAGTCGCCGCAGATCACGAAATCGGTGATGCGGGATTTCAGGTGGGCGCCCAGTTCGTTCAGGAATCGGTATTTCTCGTCCTGGAGCGGTGTGTCGGCCTCGCCGGTGTGCACGTAGACGCTGGCGACGGTGAGGTCTTCGAAATCGGCTTCGACGTAACGTCCCGAGCCGTCGAATTCGGCGCTGCCGAATCCGGTTCGCACCGCCGTCGGCGCGCGTCTGGACAGGATGCCGACGCCCGCGCGGCCCTTGAGCGCGGGTTCGGCGTGCGACAGATGCCATCCCGACGCGAGTGCCGGAGCCAGCGCGGCGCGGGTTTGCGCGTCGGTCGCCCTGGTTTCCTGGATACAGATGATGTCGGCTTCCGTGGCCGCCAGCCACTCGAGCATCCCCTTGCCGACCTTGCCCGTAGCGGCTCGAACGCCGTTCACGTTCACCGTAGAGATGATATTGGCCACCCTCCGACCGTACAATGCAGGTCAGACCTTCCCGCCCTCGGACCACACGTCCAGGAAGGGGTGACGACGATGACGTCCGACGCCTCAAAGCCAAGGGTCCCCGCCGCGCGCGCCGCCACTCCCGAGAGGGCGGCTCCCGCGACCCGTAAGAAGGCCGCCAAGCCGAAACCCGCGGCGGCGAAGGTCGAGCGTTCGCCGCGGCCGAAACCCGGGCGGAAACGCCCGACGCCGACGAAGGCATTGCACCTCGGTTCCGGTGACCCACTGCTGCTCCTGCACGGTTTCCTGCTCTCCCCGCACAGCTGGGAACAGACCGCGAGCAGGCTGGCGACCCAGTGCGAGGTCTTCGCGCCCGCGCTCGCCGGACACTGGGGCAGCGGAGTCGAGACCGGCTGGTCCACCGATGTCTTCGCGCTCGCCGATCGCGTCGAGGCCCAGCTCGACGAACTCGGTTGGCGCACCTGTCATATCGCGGGCAATTCGCTCGGCGGCTGGGTAGGCATCGAACTCGCGCGGCGCGGCCGGGCACGCACCCTGACTCTCATCGCACCGGCAGGCGGCTGGGACAAGCCGTCCGTGGCGCAGTTCAGGGTCGGGATGAAATTCCTCTCGCTGTTCCCGCTGCTCGAAATCGGCAAGCGGATGGAGGGTTTCGCGACGAGCAACCCGGCGGTACGGCGTTTCGCCGCGCTGTGGCTGAGCAAGAACGCCGCGGCGGTGCCGCAGCGCGAGATCGTCGCCGCGATCATGGCGACGCTGCACTGCGACATCGTGCTCCCGATCCTGCTCGGCGGGTTACGCGGTCCCGCGCTGCGGAATCTGTCCGATCTCACCACGCCGGTGCGCCTGTTGCTGGCCGAATACGACCGCGTGATACCGAATCGCACCTACGCCCGCCGCTTCCTGCAGGAGCTGCCCGAATCGGCGGACCGCATCCTTGTCAACGGAGTGGGCCACGTGCCCATGCTGGAGGCGCCCGACCGGATCGCCACCCTCATCGCCGAACACGTGTACGCCAGCCGCACGCGACTGCGCGCGGTCTGACCTCGCCCGAGGTTCGGGCATTACCCGGAACCACCGTGCGGCAGGCCCTTCCCGCGTCGCGCGCTCGGCGCGGGTCGGCGAGCTGCCTCGGACCGGGACGGACTACGTCCCAGCAGGTATGTCACCCTGCGGGTCGTGGGCGCGCCCGCGCCGCGCGACCGCGACGGTCACGGTGAACAGCGTCAACCCGAGCACCGCCAAGCAGGCCCCGACCACCGCGGGTGCGGTGTACCCGAGACCCGCCGCGATCACCATACCGCCCAGCCATGCCCCCGCGGCGTTCGCGATATTCAGCGCGGCGTGATTGAGCGCGGCCGCGAGCGTCTGGGCGTCGGCGGCCACGTCCATGAGACGGGTCTGCAAGCCGGGCGCCAACGCCGCGCCCGACGCGCCGATCAGGAACGCGCCGACGGCCGCGCTCACCGGGTGATGGGCCGCGGCGACGAATCCGGCGAGGATCACCACCATCGCGATCATCGCCAGGTAGATCGCCCGGTCGCTGCCGCGCTCGGCGAGGACACTGCCGCGATCGGCGAGGACGCCGCCCACGATGTTGCCCGCGACCATGCCGAGCCCGAACAACATCAACACGATCGGAACGAGCCCGAGCGACATGCCTGCCACGTCGGTCAGCGTGGTGGTGATGTAGGTGTACACGGCGAACATGCCGCCGAAGCCGACCGCGCCGACCGCCAAGGTCAGCAGCACCTGCGGACGGCGCAGCGCACCCATCTCGGTGCGCGGGTCGGTGATCCTGATCCCCGTGAGTTCGGGAACGAAACGCAGCAGGGCCAGCACGGTGGCCACGCCGATCAGCGCCACCACCACGTAGGCATTGCGCCAACCGAGGTGCTGGCCGAGCCAGGTCGCTGCGGGAACGCCGACGACGTTGGCGGCGCTCAATCCCAGCATAACCGCGGCTACCGCCTTCGCGCGCTGCCCGACGGGGGCGAGGGTGGCCGCAGCGAGCGACGCGACGCCGAAATACGCGCCGTGCGGCAGGCCGGAAACGAAGCGCGCAAGTACCAGCGGCACGAAACTCGGGGCGAGTACGGTCGCGATATTTCCCACGGTGAAGGCTGCCATCAAGGCGACGAGCAAACGTTTGCGCGGCATTCGAGCACACAGCGAGGCAATCAGTGGCGCGCCGATCACCACGCCGAGAGCGTAGGCGGAAACCGCATGTCCCGCAGTCGGCTCCGAGACATTCATGGCTTGCGAGATATCCGGTAGCAAACCCATGGTGACGAATTCGGTCGTCCCGATTCCGAAGCCGCCGAGCGCCAGGGCGAGCATGGCGGGGATATGCCAGTCGGTCCGGTCGGCGGACACGCTCGGCGGCGTGGCGAGGGGGCTGGTCACGTATTCGTGTAACCGGCGCGGCGCGACGATCCTTTCCGCGCTCGACGTGAGTTCGCCCACCGCGCCCGGACACACCTCGGGCACCCGTGCCACCGTGCGGTGGGGCGGGTGCCCGTATCGGTCCGGCGCTGGGATGCCCCAGCGCCGGTGCGGGGTGAGCGCGGCGGCTCGCCCCGTTCGGCTCAGCGCAGCGCGCGGGCCAGGTTCTCGTCGAGCGCGCCGAGGAATTCCTCGGTGGTCAGGTACCCCTGGTCGCCGCCGACGAGCAGCGCGAGGTCCTTGGTCATCTGACCGCCCTCGACGGTCTTGATGACGACATCCTCGAGGGTCTGCGCGAAGCCGATGACCTCGGGGGTGTTGTCGAGCTTGCCGCGATGCTCGAGCCCGCGCGTCCAGGCGAAGATCGACGCGATCGGGTTGGTCGAGGTGGGCTTGCCCTGCTGGTGCTGACGGTAGTGCCGGGTGACGGTGCCGTGCGCGGCCTCGGCCTCGCAGGTCCTGCCGTCCGGGGTGAGCAGCACCGAGGTCATCAGGCCGAGCGAGCCGAAGCCCTGGGCCACGGTGTCGGACTGCACGTCGCCGTCGTAGTTCTTACATGCCCAGACGTAGCCGCCCTCCCACTTCATGGAGGAGGCGACCATGTCGTCGATGAGGCGGTGTTCGTAGGTCAGGCCGGCCGCGTCGAACTGGGTCTTGAACTCCGCGTCGAACACCTCCTGGAAGGTGTCCTTGAACATGCCGTCGTACGCCTTGAGGATGGTGTTCTTGGTCGACATGTAGACCGGGTAGTTCTGCTGCAGCCCGTAGTTGAAGGACGCGCGCGCGAAATCCTCGATGGATTTCTTGAAGTTGTACATGCCCATGACGACGCCGCCGTCCTCGGGCATCTTCACGACCTCGTGCACGATCGGCTCGCTGCCGTCGTCCGGGGTGAAGGTGAGGGTGACGGTGCCGCCCTGGAAGACCTTGAAATCGGTCGCGCGGTACTGGTCGCCGAACGCGTGACGGCCGATGATGATCGGCTTGGTCCAGCCGGGCACCAGGCGCGGGACGTTGGAGATGATGATCGGCGCGCGGAAGATGGTGCCGCCGAGGATGTTGCGGATGGTGCCGTTGGGGGAACGCCACATCTTCTTGAGGCCGAACTCCTCGACCCTGGCCTCGTCCGGGGTGATCGTCGCGCATTTGACGCCGACGCCGTGTTCCTTGATGGCGTTGGCCGCGTCGATGGTGACCTGGTCGTCCGTCTTGTCCCGGTACTCGATGCCGAGGTCGTAGTACTCGAGGTTCACGTCGAGATAGGGGTGGATCAGCTTGTCCTTGATGAACTGCCAGATGATCCTGGTCATCTCGTCGCCGTCGAGCTCTACGACGGTGCCTTCAACCTTGATCTTGGACATGGATCTTCGTGTCCTCCTCGGATGGTGCCCTCATTGCACGGCCGGGCGAACACGCTTGTGAGCGGGCCCCAGCTGTTCCAACAGACAACGTATATGTCCCGTCTGGTCGGCGGGACGTGTGGTGCAAACATGACAAGCGTACTGCTGGTCCCGCCCTCACCGCGCGGGGAGGTGCCACTGTGCGTAACCTCGCAGCGTACCGGTTCGAGCCGAGAAATTGTTACCCGCAAGTAATTTCAACCGCACCAACCCCGCAGAACGCCGGTCACGGCAACATCGAAGGCCGGCCGAACACAACGCACCGCCACCGCTCGGTACCCCCAAGCCTCCCCTTCCAAGCCCCACCCGACCACCAGAGCGCGAGCCCGACGAGCGCCGGTTCGCGGCCGTCTCGCGTCCCAGCGGTCGATACGATGCGACGAAGGAGCAAGTATCGACCGCTGGGACGCGAGACTCCCAGGGCCGCGAACCCGCGGCGACGAAGTCGCCGCCAATAAACAGAGCCGCTGTGAAAGTTCCGCGCGTTACCCGCCCACCCTCTCACCGGCGGATCCCATGACGAAGAGCCGCGCCCAAGATCCGCCACGAACCCGACTCAAACAGGCAACGCCGCCCCCACCTCGCTCTCCGCCCCCTCGATCAGATTCTCAGGCTTGTCCCGAATCATCAGAGCGATGATCGGAATCGCAGCGAGAAAGAACCCCGCCCCCGCATAGAACGCCACGTCATAACTGTGGATAGACGCACGCGCGGCCAAGTCCGAGACCCCGGGATTATCCGTCACATAATCTTTCGCAGCCTGCACAGAAACGGTAGTGAGCAGCGCCGTACCGACCGCCCCGCCAACCTGCTGCGCCGCGTTGAGCAGCGCGCTGGCCACGCCCGAATCCGCCGCGTCGACCTGATGCAACGCCACCGCCTGCATCCCGACGAACAGCGGCCCCATACCGAGCGCGATCAAACTCTGCGCGGGCAACACCGCGAGCGCATAACTGTCCCCGAGCCCGAGCTGAGCCAGCCAGAGCAACCCGACGACACCGAGGACCGCCCCCGCCAGCATGAGCGGCCGCGGACCGATCCGCGGCAGCAACGTACTGGTGACGCCCGCGGACACGGCGATCCCGATCGGGAACGGCAAGAAGGCGACACCCGCCTGCAGCGGGCTGTAACCGTGGATGTTCTGGAAGTAGAAACTCAGGAACAGGAACATCGCGAACATGGCGATCGGTATGAGCAGCGCCACCAGCAGTGCGCCACCGCGGTTGATCTCACCCGGAATCCGCAGCGGAAGCAGCGGATTCTCCGACCGCCGCTCCACCCCGACGAACACCGCGAGCAGCACGACACCGACCGCGAGCAGACCGAGGGTGGCGGGCGAGGTCCAGCCGTGCTCGGCGGCGCGGCTGAATCCGTAGACGATCGAGATCAAGCCGACGGTCACGGTGACGGCCCCGGGTATGTCGTACCCACCGGTGCGCGGGGCCGGAACATCCCTGGCGACGAACAGCAGCGCCCCGACCACCGCGATGGCCGCGATAGGCGCGTTGACCAGCAGCGTCCAGCGCCACGATACGTATTCGGTGAGCGCGCCGCCCGCGAGCATGCCGATCGCCGCGCCGCCCGCGGAGACGCCCGCGAACACCGAGAGCGCGGTGGCGCGTTCGCGCGCTTCGGTGAAGGTGACCGAGAGCAGTGACAGCGCGGCCGGTGCGAGCAGCGCCGCGAACGCCCCCTGGAAGCCGCGGCCGACGAAGAGCTGGCCGCCGTTCTGCGCGAGTCCTGCCAGCGCCGAGGCGGCGGCGAAGCCGACGAGTCCGATCATGAACATGCGGCGGCGGCCGAGGTAGTCGGCCATGCGGCCGCCGAGCAGGAGCAGGCCGCCGAAGATCAGCGTGTATGCGGTGAGCATCCACTGGGTGTTGCCGTCGCTGATGTCGAGGTCGCGCTGGGCGAAGGGCAGTGCGATGGTCACGATGGTCGCGTCGAGAACCACGATGAGCTGGGCGAACGCGATGACGGCCAAGGCGAGCCAGCGAGCCGGACTCCCCCGCCGCTGTGCTGTTTCGGCCGCTTGTGCGGTGTCGGACATGCGGATCTCCTGGTTGGAAGGTCTCGAACTGGGGATGACGTCCGGTCAATCCTGTCACCAAGCGACAATTGGCGTCAACAGAAAAATGTCGCAGTCAGACATTTGACTCCCACAGACAAATGCCTGAATGCGATACAGTAGGATGATGCTCGACTCATCAGCGCCGATCGAGGTGGTCGCCGACGCCGTGCGCTCGGGCGCACCCCGCGTGAGCCTGCGTGAGCGCAAGAAGCGGCAGACCCGCGCCAGAATCATCGAAGTGGCGCTCGACCTGTGCGAGATCAAAGGGTTCGAGGCCACCACCGTCGAACAGATCGCGCACGGCGCCGACGTCTCACCGCGCACCGTGAACCGCTACTTCGACACCAAAGAGGACATCGTCCTGGGCACCCTCGACGCATTCGGCGACGCGATCGCCTGCGCCCTCGCGGCCCAACCGAGGACCGACAGCGATCTGCGCGCCCTGTGCAACGCCTATCTGCACATGATCGAACGGGCCGCGAGCAGCGACGACGACCTGTCCTTCCGCCGTTTCCAACAGACCCAGCGAATCGCCCGCACCAGCCCGACGGTCAATGCTCGACTGCTGGAATACGGCGAGACGAAGAACACGATGATCACCACGGTGCTGGCCGAACGCACCGGAAAGTCGCCGGAAGCGCTGTGCGTGCGACTGGTGGTCGCGACCTGGCAGATGCTGTGTCACGTCGCGCTCGCCCAGTCCGAGGAGGTGCTCGTGCACGGCGAGCCCCAGGTCGCGGCACATGCGGCGCGCATCGCCGTCGTCGACGCCTACAACGAGCTCTGCCGGATCTGCGCGCATCCGATACCGGCCGACTCGATGTGATCTCTCGGACAGATTTTCGGCGTCGACCGACTGCCGGCTATCATGTCCCTCAGGTCATGAGTGCCAGCGCCAAGCCCCGGCTCGCTGGACGGCAACCCTCCAGCTGCGGTGGGGTGCTCCGGGTGATGACCGGGCTCCCGAAGGTCGGGAGCAAGCGCGCTGTTCAGGAGGTTCCCCGAAATGTGTTGTCGTCCTTCGCCCCTGACGCGATAACCGTCGAGTCCGGCGAACAACATCCTTGGAGCACACATGAGCGACCCCACCGCGTCTGCGACAGATCCCGCCACTTGGTCATTCGAGACCAAGCAGGTGCACGCGGGGCAGGCCCCCGACCAGGCCACCGGCGCGCGCGCACTGCCGATCTACCAGACCACCTCCTACGCCTTCCGCGACACCGACCACGCCGCGGCGCTGTTCGGTCTGGCCGAACCCGGCAACATCTACACCCGGATCATGAACCCAACCCAGGACGTGGTCGAGCAGCGCATCGCGGCGCTCGAGGGTGGCGTGGCGGCGCTGCTGCTGTCCTCGGGGCAGGCCGCGGAAACCTTCGCGATCCTCAACCTGGCCTCCGCCGGTGACCACATCGTCTCCAGTCCGCACCTCTACGGCGGCACCTACAACCTGTTCCACTACACGCTGCCCAAACTCGGCATCGACGTCTCCTTCGTCACCGATCCCGACGATCTCGCGCAGTGGCGGGCCGCGATCCGGCCCAACACCAAGGCCGTCTACGGCGAGACCATCGCCAACCCGAGCAGCGCCATCTTCGACATCCGCGGCATCGCCGACGTCGCGCACGCGGCGGGCGTGCCGCTCATCGTCGACAACACCGTCGCGACCCCGTACCTCATCCAGCCGCTCGCGCACGGCGCCGACATCGTCGTGCACTCCGCGACCAAGTACTTGGGCGGACACGGCGCGGCCATCGCGGGCGTCATCGTCGACGGCGGCGGCTTCGACTGGACGGTGCGCGACGAGAACGGCGCCTCCCGCTTCCCCGGCTTCACCACCCCCGACCCCAGCTACCACGGCGCGGTCTTCGCCGATCTCGGCGCACCGGCCTTCGCGCTCAAGGCGCGCGTCCAACTGCTGCGCGACCTGGGTTCGGCGGTGTCGCCGTTCAACGCCTTCCTCATCGCCCAGGGTCTGGAGACCCTGAGCCTGCGGGTCGAGCGGCACGTCGCCAATGCGGTGGCCGTCGCCGAATTCCTGGCCGGGCACGAGGATGTCGTCGCCGTCCACTACGCCGGGCTCCCCGACTCGCCGTGGCACGCGCGGGCCGCTGAGCTGGCGCCCAAGGGCGCGGGTGCGATCGTCGCCTTCGAACTGCGCGGCGGCGTCGACGCGGGCAAGCGCTTCGTGGACGCGCTCACCCTGCACAGCCACGTCGCCAATATCGGTGACGTGCGGTCGCTGGTGATCCATCCGGCCTCGACCACGCATTCGCAGCTGACGCCCGAGGAACAGCGCGCGGCGGGCGTCACGCCGGGTCTGGTCCGGCTCGCCGTCGGCATCGAAGGCATCGACGACATCCTGGCCGACCTACGCGCCGGTTTCGCGGCAGCCGCGACGTGACCGTGAGTACCGAGCCGAGCACCGACCGTCCGGCGGCCGGTGCGCACCTGCTGCCGCCGCCGGACGGTCAGCTCGGCGTGATCGCGATCGGGGACGTGCGCCTGGAGAACGGCGCGACCGTCCCCGATGTGCGGCTCGCCGTGCAGCGCTGGGGCGAGCTGTCGCCCGCACTCGACAATGTGGTCCTCGTCGAGCACGCGCTCACCGGCGATTCGCATGTGGTCGGCGCGGCGAACGAGGCACACGAGCAGGCGGGCTGGTGGGACGGGCTCGTCGGTCCCGGTGCGGCGGTGGACACCGACGAATGGTGCGTGATCGCGACCAACGTACTCGGCGGCTGCAAGGGCAGCACCGGTCCCGCCTCCCTCGCGTCCGACGGAAAACCTTGGGGCGCACGGTTTCCCGAAATCTCCATCCGCGATCAGGTGGCCGCCGAACTTACGCTGACCGAGTTGCTCGGCATCGAACGGCTCGCCGCGGTGGTCGGCGGGTCGATGGGCGGCATGCGGGTCCTCGAATGGATGATCACCGCGCCCGAGCGCGTGGCGGCGGCCCTGGTCCTCGCGGTCGGCGCGCGCGCCACCGCCGACCAGATCGGCACGCAGACCACCCAGATCGCCGCGATCACCGCCGACCCGGACTGGCAGGGCGGGAACTATCACGGCACCGGCCGCGCCCCGACGACCGGCATGGGCCTCGCACGCCGCATCGCGCACCTGACCTATCGCACCGAGGGCGAGCTGGATCACCGATTCGCCAACGATGCCCAGCAGGGTGAGGACCCGTGGCGCGGCGGGCGGTACGCGGTGCAGAGCTACCTCGATCATCAAGCCGAAAAGCTGTGCAGCCGTTTCGATCCCGCGACCTACGTGCTGCTCACCGAGGCGATGAACCGCCACGACGTCGGGCGCGGTCGCGGCGGGATCGCGGCGGCGCTGGCATCGACGCCGGTGCCGTGCGTGGTCGGTGGCGTCGATTCGGATCGCCTGTACCCGTTGCACACCCAGCGGGAACTGGCCGAGGCGCTACCCGGCTGTGAACGACTCGAGGTCGTGCATTCGCGCGACGGGCACGACGGGTTCCTCACCGAGGCCGCGGCGGTGTCCAAGCTGTTGAGCGAGACCATGCGGTTGGCGCGCGAACACCGCTGAGCCGCCGGTGCGTTCGGTTCAGCCGACGCCGACGGTGCTGATGGTGGCCGCGAGCGTGACGATCACCGAACCGAGCAGCGTGAGCGTGGCGACGTCGAACGGGCGACTGCGCACCGCGAGCAGTCCGACCCGCGCGGTGGGCAGGCACAGCCGGAACGCCGCCGCGAGCAGGGTCGCGCCACCGAAGAACAGCGCGCCGCGTCGCCACCGGTCCGAAGCGACCAGCACCACGGCCGCCACGATGACGAGCGTCACCACCACCATCGGCAGGTGACAGCGCAGAAACCGCGCCACCGCACCCGGCTGCCTTCCCGCGGATTCGACATCGGTCACGCCCCGATTGTCGCAGATCCGCCCACCCCGCCTCACGCCAGGACGGCGTCCCCTCGGCGTCGATCGGATGTTCCGGCGCACGTGGAGGCCGCGACTCCCAGGGTGTACCCCCGAGCGTGCCGCCTACGGACCGTACCGGCCGTGTCGCGCACGAGTTTGTGGCGCAACGACTTCCGATCTCACCCCGGCGCCTTGACCGGCGACCGGTCGGGCAGCAGACTGGGCGCGGTAGACGGGTCGTGTCGACGTGACGCGGGCCTTGTTCGTTCGGGGACGAAGCGGGGGAAGATCATGCGAATCGCACGTGCCGTCACGATCGCCGTGCTGTTGTCCGCGCCCGGGGCGGTCGCGGGCTGCTCGGCCGAGCCGGTGGCCGGGTCGGCGACACCCGCCGCCTCCAGCACCACCGACGCCGCGCCCAGCGACCAGTTCGGTCCGCTCGGCTACGGGAAGCTGCGGCTCGGCATGAGCATGCTCGACGCGCAGGCCACCGGCGAGATCGCACAGGTGGAGGATATGAAGGGCGACCCGCCCGGCTGCGGTCGCTACACCACCAAGACCGGTGCGAGCGGGTTCTACAAGCAGGGCGAGATCGTCGCGATCATGCACAACAAGCTGCCCGCACGCACCCCCGAGGGCGTGGCGGCGGGGTCGACGGTGGACGAGGTGCGCGCGGCCTACCCCGCCCTGAAACTCGGCCACAACTGGAGTTCCGCCGACGTACCCGGCCATCCCGCACATTACGGATTCCTCGGGGTCCGCCGGCAGAGCGCACCCGACGCGAAAGTCACCCAAATGCTGCTCTACAACGACAACGACACCTGCCACAACTGATCGCCGCGGAGTTCTCCCCGCGCCCTGGTTCCACGCGGCGCGAGGTCGGGGACGGTCTCCTCGAATGTGCACACGAGCCCACCCGGTATCGCTAGTCTCATTTCCGAGAATGCCATTCACATCGGAGTGAGCTATGCGATTCGTCCTCGTCCACGGCGGATTCCACGCGGCTTGGTGCTGGGATCGCCTGATTCCGGAACTCGCCGAACTCGGCCACGAGGGAGTCGCCGTCGACCTGCCCGGCCACGGGAAACTCGTGGCACAGGAATCGACCATCGCCAACCGCCGCGACGCGATCCTCGACGTACTGCGCGACGGCGATGTCCTGGTCGGCCATTCCGGCGGCGGTTTCGACATCACCACGGCCGCCGACGCCGCCCCCGACCGCGTCGCCCACTTGATCTACCTGGCCGCGGCCCTACCCCGCGAAGGCCGCACCTTCCCCGAAGCGATGGCCATGCGCGACAACGAGGACGGCGAATTCGACGCCGACGTCGGCGCCATGCTCTCCTACCTGCACTTCGCCGACGACGGCACCATGACTTTCGCGTCCTACGAGGGCGCGCGCGACTACTTCTACCACGACTGCGACGAACCCACCGCCCGCTGGGCCTTCGACCACCTCGGCCCGGAACGCTTCGGCGACACCACCGTAACCCCCGTTTCCGTCCCCACCTTCTGGTCCGCCGACATCCCCCGCAGCTACATCCGCTGCCTCCAGGACCGCTGCAAACCGAGATGGCTCTCCGACTCCGTAACCACCCGCCTCGGCGTCACCCCCCTGACCATCGACACCTCCCACTCCCCTTTCCTGAGCCGCCCCCGAGAACTGGCCACCCTCCTCACCCAAGCCCCGACCACCACCCCCACCGGCCCCCTCCTCCCCAACTGACCCGAAGCGAAGCCCTTCGGCTGCTGCCGAACCGGCCGGCTTCGCGAGCAGATATGGCCCCTGGTTCAATAGGCGGCTGTGTTCCGACTGATGTTTCATGAGCCTGTTATTCCGGGGAATACCGGGAATGCGATTCGGTTGGTGGCGGGGGTGGGGTGTGAGCTGCATTTGGTGGGGCCGCTCGGGTTCGATTTGTCGGAGGCCAAGTTGCGGCGGGCGGGGTTGGATTACCACGATCTGGCTTCGGTGACGGTGCACGGGAGTTTGGCGGAGGCGTGGGAGGCGTTGCGGCCGGAGCGGGTTTACGCGTTCACCACGCATGCGCGGGCTCGGCATACCGATATAGCGTATCGGGAGGGGGATGTGTTGTTGTTCGGGACCGAACCGACGGGGTTGCCGGAGGAGGTGCTCGGTGATCCTCGGATCACGGCGCGGGTGCGGATACCGATGCTGCCGGGGCGGCGGTCGATGAATTTGTCGAATGCGGCGGCGGTGGCGGTGTACGAGGCGTGGCGGCAGCAGGGGTTTCCCGGCGGGGTGTAGGGGCGAGGTCTACCGATCGATGTCGAAGCGTTTGACGCGGGAGGTCGCGCCTGCGACGAGGCGCACGGAACTCTTGGGGACGCCGAAATGGCTGGCGAGGAGTTCGACGGCGGCCTTGTTGGCTTTGCCTTCGACGGCGGGAGCGCGGACGTAGAGGCGCAGGGTTCCGTCGTCGAGGGGTTCAACCAGCGGACCCTTGCGACTGTTGGGAGTCACCGTCGCTCTGATCACGGTAGGCGGCACCGTCTTCTCCCGTTCGGGTCGAACGCCGAGGACACTACTACTCGCCCGATTCCTTTGTGCCCGAACTTTTTCCGCTTTCTTCCGAGGTAGCGGTTTCGACGGCTGCGGCCGACTCGCTCTTCGCGGGTCCGGCAACCGGAACGGAACCATGACTGCGCGTCGATGTTCCGCGCCAACGCACAGCTCTGGCGATCCCCCATCCGAGCACTCCGAGCACCGCGAGGAAGCCCAGCCACGGAATCGCCTTGCCCGCGAACACGATCGCGTCCTGCAACCAGTCGACCAGCGAGTTCCAGCCGGAGACGAGGCCGTCCCAGAAGTTGTCGGGACCGCTGCCTTCGGTCTCCGTCTCGGTGGCGGTGATGTCGATGGTGAGGCTGGACAGCGCGACCTGGTCGTCGAGGCGGCGTTTCTGGGCGGTGAGGCTGTCGAGTTCGCCTTGCCTGCTGGACAGGGCGTTCTCGGCGGCGATGAGGTCGGCGGTGTTGGTCGCGCTCGCGATGAGCGCGCGCAGCCTGTCCACCGACGCCTGCAACGCCTTGATCTTGGCGTCCAGGTCCTCCCACTGCATGGTGACGTCTTCGCGGTTGGTGCTGACCCTGGTGACCTCGCCGACGCCGCCGAGTCCGTCGATGAACGCGTCGGTCTTGTCGCCCGGCACCCGGACGGTGAGGGTGGCTGCGGGGTCGTTGTCCTCGGTGTCGGGTTGTTCGGTGCGGCTGTCGATCCGCCCGCCCGCCGCGCGCACCCGGTCGGCGACGGTCGCGGCGGCGGCGATCGGGTCGTGCGCGGTGATGTCGACGCTGCCGGTGACGACTTCCTTGCGCGTGCTGACCTCGTTGCCCTGGCCTTTGCCGTCGGCGGGTGACGGCGCCTGTTCGCGCAGGCCGGGCGGGGCGACCGCGGGCGTGGGCGACGACAGGGATGTGCCGTCGGAGACGGATTCGTCACTGCCGCAGCCGACGAGCGCCGTCGTCAGGAAGGTCAGGCCGAGGCACAGCACCGCAAGCTTTCGCATGTTCGCAGGGTAGCCGTTGCGGTGACCGCGGTCACCGGTCTCGACGCCGCGACCGTTCGCCGGTCCGTCCGTCGATGAACCGCCGCGCACTGGCGAAGCGCGGCGGATGCGCCGAGCGCGGCCCGCCCGGAGGCGGGGTGTGGATGTCGCGCATCCTGGCCTCGACGGCCTCGATCCGCGTCGCGATCTCGGGATGCGAGTCGAGCAGTCGGGCGAATCGGCCCCTCGGCTCCGCGCGCTGCGACCACAGCTCGAGCACGGCCCGCATCTCCGCGCCGTATCCGAGATCGACGGCGGTGCGGTCGGCGTCGAGTTCGCCGCGACGGCGCTGCGCCCGTTCGGCGAACGGCTCCAGCAGGATCGCGGCCAGCGGCAGCGCGACCAGCGCGCCGAAATGCAGGACGGCCGCGACCGCGAGGGCGAGCACGAACCCCACCCGGGTCGCGACCGCGACCACGATCGCGATGGTGTCCAACGGCTTTCGGACGCCGAACAGGCGCAGCGCACCGACCGCGCCGACCACGTGCGCGGCGTGGGCCACGAAAACCGCGAATCGCCAGGCGATTCGGCGCAGGATCCGGCGCAGCAGGGTGAGCGGCAGCGCGTACCAGTAGCTCAGCATCCTGGCGCGCTGGTCGCCGCCGAGGTGGTGACCGAGTTCGTGGGCGAGGATAGCCTCGAGTTCGCGGGCGCCGAGTCGCAGTGCGACGCTGGTGATCGCGACGATGCGACCGGGCGCGGCGAGTGCGTTGAGGTGATCGGTGTCTTCGACCCAGAGCGAATAGTCCACCGCGCGCACCCCGGCGGCGCGGGTGACGTTGTGCCAGGCCGAGCCGAGCGCGCCCTGTTCCTCGGGACGCGGGCGGCGCACCGGGAAGATCCTCGGCGCCATGTCACCGGTCGGTCCCGGCACGAACAGCGCTGCGACCAGCCAGAACACGGTGAGCCCGAGGGCAGGTGTGCTGCCGAACAGCGCGCCGACCGCGAAGACCAGCAGCCCGCCGAGCACCATGGACGGCAGCGAAACCAGCAGTGTGACAAGGGTTGTCCGGATTCGGGCAGGCCTGCGCGGCGGGTGCGGTCCTGCCGAGCTGTCCATATGCATGGGTCGTGCCATCCGTCCGTCGTCGGCGCCTACGATAGGTCACCGGAAGTCGCGCGAGCGGGAACCGACACGCAGTTCCATGCGCTGCAGGTGTTCGGCGACAACGCTGACCACCCCCTCGGCGTTCTGCACCCGCCCCCGAATGAGCAGGGCCGGGGCGCTCTGGGCCACCCGCCGATACCGGGCCCACAGTCCGACCGAGCAGACGACATTGACCATACCGGTCTCGTCCTCCAGGTTCAGGAAAGTGACGCCCGCGGCGGTGGCGGGCCGCTGCCGGTGGGTGACCGCGCCGCCGATGAGCACGCGGGACCCGTCGGGCACCGCGAGCAGACCCGAGGCGGGGACGACGCCGAGTTCGTCCAGTCGCGGACGCAGGAATTCGGTCGGGTAGCTGCCCGGTGACACGCCGGTGGCCCACACGTCGGCGGCGGCGAGTTCGAGGTCGCTCATCCCGGGCAGGGTCGGTGCCGCGGTGGCCGCGCCGGTGCCGGGCAAGCGGTCGTGCCGTTCGCCCGCGGCCGCGCCCGCCGCCCACAGCGCTTCGCGCCTGCTCAGCCCGAGACTTCCGAGCGCGCCCGCGGTGGCCAGCGCCTCGGCCTGTCCGACGGTCAACTCCACCCGCCCGGTGAGATCGAGGAAGGTGGTGTACGGCCCGGATTCGCGGGCGGTGACGATCTTTTCGGCCAGGTCGGCGCCGAGGTGGCGGACCGCGGCCAGACCGAGCCTGACCTCGCTTCCGCGATTCTCCAGCTCGGCCTCGGCCAGGCTCGCGTTGATATCGGGTCCGTGCACGGTGACCCCGTGCCTGCGGGCGTCGGCGACCAGCGACTGCGGCGAATAGAAACCCATCGGCTGGGCGCGCAGCAGTCCGGCGCAGAACGCGGCCGGATAGTGCAGTTTGAACCAAGCGGAATAGAAGACCAGGGAGGCGAAACTCTGCGAATGGCTTTCCGGGAAACCGAAATTCGCGAAGGCGTGCAGTTTCTCGTAGATGCGGTCGGCGATTTCGCCGGTGATGCCGTGTAATTCGCGCATCCCGCGGTAGAGGCGTTCACGCAGGCGTTCCATGCGTTCGGGGGAACGTTTGGAGCCCATGGCGCGGCGCAATTGGTCGGCTTCGGCGGCGCTGAATCCGGCCACGTCGACGGCCATCTGCATCAGCTGTTCCTGGAACAGCGGCACCCCGAGGGTGCGGGCCAGCGCGTTCTCCAACGCCGGATGGTCGCAGACGGGGTCCTCCTGCTCGTTGCGGCGGCGAATATAGGGGTGCACGGAACCGCCCTGAATGGGGCCGGGCCGGATCAACGCGACCTCGACCACCAGATCGTAGAATTTCCGCGGTTTCAGTCGGGGCAGCGTCGCCATCTGGGCGCGCGACTCCACCTGGAAGACTCCGACCGAATCGGCGCGCGACAGCATTTCGTACACCCCGGCCTCCCCCAGGTCGAGCTGATGCAATTCGACGACTTCGCCGGTGTGCTCGCGCACCAGATCGATCATGTAGCGCAGCGCGGAGAGCATGCCGAGGCCGAGCATGTCGAATTTCACCAGCCCCACCGCGGCGCAGTCGTCCTTGTCCCATTGCAGGACGCTGCGGCCCGGCATGCGCGCCCACTCCACCGGGCAGACGTCGGCGATGGGCCGGTCGCAGATCACCATGCCGCCGGAATGGATGCCGAGATGCCGCGGCAGCCCCTCGAGTTCGGCGGCCAGTTCGAGTACGGGTTCCGGTATGTCCGTGCCGGTTTCGGCCTCGACCCCGCTCCATCTGCTGACCTGCCTGCTCCAGGCGTCCAGTTGCCCCGGCGAGAAGCCGAGCGCGCGTGCGGCGTCGCGCACCGCGGATTTGCCGCGATAGGTGATCACATTGGCGACCTGCGCCGCGTATTCCCGGCCGTATTTCGCGTAGACGTGCTGAATCGCCTCCTCGCGCCGGTCGGATTCGATATCCACGTCGATATCGGGCGGGCCATCGCGTTCCGGCGAGAGGAATCGTTCGAAGAGCAGTTCGTTGGCGACCGGATCGACATTGGTGATGCCGATGGCATAGCAGACCGCGGAATTTGCCGCCGAACCCCGACCCTGACAAAGGATTCCGCGCTCGTGGCAGAAGTCGACGATATCGTGCACCACCAGGAAATAGCCGGGGAAACCGAGTCCGGCGATGGTTCGGAGTTCGTATTCGAGTTGCCGGTAGGCGGCCGGGTTCGCGCTCGGCGGACCATAGCGGCGGTCCGCGCCGCGCATGGTCAGATCGCGCAGCCAGGAATCCTCGTCGTGGCCGGGCGGCACCTCGAACGGCGGCAGTTTCGGTGCGATCAACCGCAGGTCGAAGGCACATTCGCGGGCGAGTTCGGCGGCATTGGTCACCGCGCGCGTCCCGGCGGGACCGGCCGCGGCGGCGAACAGCCGCGCCATTTCCGCACCGGAGCGCAGGTACGCGCCACCCGCGGCGGGCAGCCAGCCCGCGATGTCGTCCAGGCTGCGCCGCGCCCGGATCGCGGCCAGCGCCATGGCGCGGCGGCGATGCGCGGGCGCCGCGAAATGCGCTCCCGTGGTGGCGATCACGGGCAGGACGAGACGGTCGGCGAGCGCCATGAGGCGGGCGTTGCGTTCGTCGTCCTCGGGGATGCCGTGGTGGGTGAGTTCCACGCCGACCCGGTCGGCGCCGAAGCGTTCGACCAGATCGCGCAAGGCCAGCTCGGCGCGGGGCAGGTCGGTGTCGCCCGCGCGCACATCGTGGTCGAGTGCCCGGCGCAGATGCCCCTTGCGGCAGCCGGTGAGAATGTGCCAGTGCCCGTCCGCGGCGGCGGTGAGGGTGTCGAGGTCGTAGCGCAGGATGCCCTTCTCGCCCGCGGCCATGTGCGCGGCGGAGATCTCCCGCGCGAGCCGCCGGTATCCTTCCCCGCCCCTGGCCAGGACCAGTAGATGCGGTCCCGCCGGGTCGGGGTCGCCGGTGCGCGGCGCGGAGTCGGTCCACGTCGCGCCCGGTACCGCGCCATTTCGTGTCGCAGTCGATGCCGCGCCGTTCCGTGTGCCCGGTACCGCGCCGGTCCGTATCGCGCCTGATACCGCACCGGTCCGTGTCGTGTCCGGTATCGCGCCGGTCCGTGTCGCGTCTGATACCGCGCCGGTTCCCGAAACAGCCCGTGCCGCGTCGGTTCGTGTGCCCGGCGCCGAGTAGGTCCACGCACCCGATACCGCGTCTGCCCGCGCGGTATCCGACGTCCATTCGGCTCGAACCGTGTCCGGTGCGGCGGGACCGAGGGACAGTTCGGCGCCGAAGACGGTCGGCATGCCCCATTCCGCGGCGGCTTCGGCGAATCGCACGGTTCCGTAGAAGCCGTCGTGGTCGGTCAGCGCGATGGCTTCCAGGCCGAGGCGCACCGCCTCTTCCACCATGGCCTCCGGCTGGCTCGCGCCGTCGAGGAAGCTGTAGGCCGAATGCGCGTGCAATTCGGCGTAGGACACCGTCGGCGCTTCGATCCGGTCGATCGGTTCGGCGAGGTACGCGTCGCGTTTGCGCGACCAGGCGGGACTGTCGCCGCCGTCGCCGATGACCTCCGCGTCCGCCCGCCGGGGGCGACCGGAGAGCACCCGTTCCATCTCCGCCCACGAAGGCGGCCCATTACCCCAGCCCACGATCGCTCACCTCCTCATGTATCGAACATACATTCGAAACATGAGATGTCATAGATCGACCCCTCGGCGAGCCTCGCTCAGCGCCCCAGCGAGTTCCACTCGACACCCTCGGCGAGTTCCACTCGACACCCTCCGGCGCGATCCACTCGACACCCCTCGGCACGACCCGCTCAGCACCCCTCGGCGCGACCCGCTCGACACCACCACGAGCCCTACTCGGCGGCACCTCCAGCAAGCCCGCTCGCCACCCACCGCGAGCCTGGCCAGTACCCCGACGAGTTCAACTCGACCCCCAGGCGAGCCCCACTAGGCACCCACCATGAGTTCCACTGGGCGCACCCGCGAGTTCCACCCGACGCCCGCAGACGAGCCCTCGCCCGGACGAGCTCTACTCGGCGGCGATCCGCTCCTTCGACCCCGCCTCCAGCGCCGCGTCGACCCGATCCAGGCCCGAGCGGATCATCTCGCCGTAGGCGTCGTTCGCCAGGATGCGCAGGTGACCGCGCGCGATGGTCAATTGCATTCTGGCGCCGTCGAAATCGCCGACGCGGCGGTGGCTGTCGGCCAGATTGAGATAGAGGGAGGGCAGGAAGCAGCGTAGCCCGTCGTCGAGCGGGGTGCCCGGCGCGAAGACGGCGGCAAGTGCCCGCTGATCCCAGATCAGCGCCTCCGCGTCGGTTTCCTGGAGCACCGCGAGATGGTGCGCGACCACACAGCGCTGCAAGGGATCTCCGGCCGGACCGAGCTCGTTCCAGAGGGTGTGCAGGGCGAAGCGCCCCGCCTCGGGGTTACCGCTACCGCGCCGCACCGCGGCAAAGATGTCCGCCATCCGATCGTCCGCCATGCGCACGAGTATCGCACATATGTTCGATGGATTCGAGGTCAGCGAGAAGGTTTCGGCGCGCCGTTGCGGGCCGGTTGCCACAGCCCCTGAATGTACCGACCGGTATCCGAAGGCGTTCTCGCGTAACACCTTCGAATTCCCAGCACTCACGAACAGAAGCCGGTCGATCCAACCCGAGCGCCGTGGCCACCTGACGCCGCGCGGCAATCGAATGGCATCGCGTTCGACGCGGCGATCCACCCGGACGAGGGACGACGAGCACCCCTTGTCAGCTGAACTTACTTCAGAGTAAGTTCAGAGTCGGCGACCGCGACGCCGTTCGATCGACCGCGACGCCGTTCGATCGACAGCGGCCCGCCCTTCGACCGCAAAGGAGCAGCGATGAGCGCAACGCCGTCCGGCGACCCGACGAGCAGCGACCCCACGAGCAGCGACCCCACGAACAGCGACGGCGACAAGACGGCGCGAGTGCGCGACACGATCGAACCGGCGCGGCGCACCCGCGACCTCACCGGTCGCCACGTTGTGATCACCGGCGCCTCCTCCGGCATCGGCCGGGCCGCCGCGCTCGCCGTCGCTGCCAAGGGCGCCACCGTTCTCGTCCTCGCCCGCCGCGCCGACGAGATCGACGCCGTGGTCGAGGAGATCAGGGCCGAGGGCGACAAGGCGTACGGCTACCGCTGCGATGTCACCGAATCCGAATCGGTGGACAAGACCGTCGCCGCCATCCTCGACGAACACGGTCACGTGGACATGCTGGTGAACAACGCGGGCCGCTCCATCCGCCGCGCCATCCACCGCTCCACCGACCGGCTGCACGATTTCGAACGCACCATGGCGGTCAACTACTTCGGTGCGCTGCGCATGACGTTGGCGCTGCTGCCGCGGATGCGCGAACGCGGCTTCGGCCACATCGTGCAGATCAGCAGCGCGGGCGTCCAGGTCGCCACCCCGCGCTTCTCCGCCTATCTCGCGAGCAAGGCGGCGCTGGACAAGTTCACCGAAGTGGCCGCGATCGAAACTCGCGCCGACGGCGTCACCTTCACCACCATCCACATGCCGCTGGTGCGCACCCCGATGATCGTGCCGAGCGGCACCCAAGGTCCCTCCGAATCACCGGAATGGGCGGCGGCGACCATCGTGCGCGCGCTCACCGAACGCCCCAAGCGCATCGATGTGCCGCTGGGCACCCTCGCCGAATACGGCGCGCTGTTCACCCCCGGCCTGCGCGACCGCATCCTGCACCGCTACTACCGCGCCCTGCCCGACTCCCCCGCCGCCAAGGGCGAACCGACCCCGGTCGAGGCGGCGCCCGCGGTCGCGACACCGCCGCGTCCTCGGTCAGCGGCTCGTAGAGTCACCGGTTCGGCGCTGCGCCGCGCCGCACGCTGGGTGCCGGGCACGCACTGGTGAGTTCCGGTGCGTACCGGCCGGACGAGCACCTGTCCGGCCGGTACGCGGGTTCGGATCAGTCGCCGTAGGACAGGTCGGTCGCGCCCTGGATCAGGCGGCCCGCGATATACAGGTCACCGTTGGAGTCCAGGACGCCGATGATCTTCTTCTGGGTCCCGTGGTAGGTGGTGAAGAAGATCTTGTCCGCCTCCTGGGTGCTGCTGAAATTCGTGTTGACCGAGAGTTCGATGCTCGCGGGCGAACTGATCAGCACATCCTTTTTCGGAGAATCCGGGTACCGCTGATTCTGCCGCAATTTCACACGGCCGTGCGTGTCACCCTCTTCCCAGTCGCTGGCCACGCCGAGATCCACATCAGGCATTTTATTTCCCTCCTTCGGACCGGGAATTCATTCCCGGGCACAAACTACCCTCCGCGACAATCCGGAGAGCTCACCACACGGAATTATCGCGATCTATCACCTAGTTCAATGCTGTTGTGCCGCAGTCGAATAGGCGAGTGGAACCCCTCCTGGCAATCTGATTCCGTGTGGCGCATACGAGCATAACCGGGCCTATGTCACAGACAGTCGGGTAATGCGATCAATGATCGAAAATCGGTATCGATACGGATTTATCGAGCCATCGGAAGAAATATTCCGAATACGAACCGGTCGCATTGAGAGTCAATCCACGAATCGAATGTCCGCAATTCGAGTATCGCACGAGTAAATCAGTCGTAGACGCCCTCCGCGTGCCAGGTCCGGTCCAGGTGGATCAGCAGCAGGACCTTGCCGTCCTCGGCATCGGCGAGTTGGACCTGGGCGCGGGCCGCCGGTTTCTCCCGCGCGGTCCACCACCGCTCGTCCACCGGCCACGGACCGGCCCACCCGCGCAGCCGCCACCACCGGTCCCCCCAGCGCAGCGCCGCGGGCTCCGCGGAGAACACGCCGCGTTCGGTGACCGTGACCTGCCTGCCGTCGATCGATTCCAGCGAAACCGGCGGGCGGTCGACCAGCAGCAGGGTCGGTGCGGGCGGGGGCAGTCGGCCCGGCCACGGCAATGCCGGATCGGCGGCGGGCGTCAATTCGTCGCCGAGCGCCACCGTGGTGACGCGCTCGGCGGGTCCGCGTCCGCCGCTGAGCACGCCGACCCGCACCGCAGCGCCGCCGAGCAAGCCCTGCACGCGGATCAGCGCTCGCTTGGCGCGTTCGTCCTGCTCGCCGACCCCGCCCCACAGGCCGAGTTGCAGCGCGCCCGCCCGCGTGAGCTCCACCGGTTCCAGGCGCAGCAGGGTGATCGGCGCGCTCGGCCGGTCGCGGCGGGTCAGCCAGCCGTCGAGCTGCCAGCGCACCCGATCGGCGGTGCCCTCGGGCGTCAATGGTTGCGCGCACCGCCAGATCCGCGAGAGCTGTTCCCCCACTTCAGTTTCCGCGATGATCGACAATCGCGTGCAGGCCACCGAGGCGGCGGCGAGCGCGGCGTGCAACCGGTTGGCGAGCAGGCGACCGGCGAAAGCTGCGGCATCGACCCGGTCGACGGGCGGATCGCAGTGGTACTCCACGGTCAGCTCCGGAGGTGGTCGGCGTGCCGAGGGCGGACGCTGCGGCACCGCACGCGCGCAACGATGCGCCGCAACGGCGTCGCCGCCGAAACGAGAGGCGACCTCGGCCGGACTCAGCGCCGCGAAATCCCCGACCCGCCGCAACCCGAGCCGGTGCAGCAGATCCACCAGTTCGGCGCGTTCGGGCGCGGCGAGACTCGGTTCGGCGGCCAGTTCGGCGATCGGCAGCGGCGCGAGGAACTCCGCGTCCGCGCCCGGCGCGACGATCGCGGCCCGTTTCGCGGCCAGTACCGCGGTGGACAGTTCGTCGGCGACGCCGATCTGCGCCTCGACCCCCGTCGCGGCCACCGCGTCCACGAGTCGTTCGGCCGCAGCCTCCTCCGATCCGAAATATCGTGCGGCCCCGCGCGCGGCGAGTACCAGCAGTCCCGGCCGCAGCACTTCGACGCCGGGCACGGTCGCGTCGACGGCGGACACCACCGGTTCGAACAGGCGCGCGTCCCGATCGGGATCGTCGCGCACCAGTACCAACTCGGGACAGTTGGCCTGCGCCTCCCTGCGCCGCAACCCGCGCCGCACCCCCTCGGCGCGCGCGAACGCCGAACAGGCGATCACCCGGTTCCCGAACAGCACCGCCACCGGCCGCGTCGCGGGCAGTTCCGCCGCGGCGGCCGCCGCCACCGCGGGCCAATCCCGACACCACACGGCAAGCACCCGCGCCCGCCCCGGTCGCGTCACGGTGTCGTTCACGAAGCCGTGTCGCGCGCTCGGGCGGATATCTCGGGGGCGAGACGCCCGCGCATCTCAGGGGCGAGGCGGCCGTGCATCTCGGTGGCGGCGCGCCCGCGCGCGACCCATTCGACCCGGTCCGCGTTCGGGCACAGGTCGATACGGCCGCGCCGCTGCCGTCCCGTCCTGGCGCGCACGCCGACGTCCAGGCTCAGCGAGCGGAGTCTGCCGTGGCCCGCGCCGAGTCCGGAGTATTCGCAGACGCGGGATTCCAGGCGCAGACCCGGGTCCGGCCAGTGACCGTCGGCGACGACGAGGGTGGCGCCCGCGGTGCGGGCGCGGGCCGCGATCACACGGGACCGGGACGGCGGGACGGCACGGTTGCCGAGACCGAGCACAACCAGATCGAGGCCATCCAGCAACACCGAGGCGATCTCGACTGGATCGGGTCCGGGGTCGGCGATCACGGCGATCCGCGCCAATTCGGCGCCCATCTCCACCGCGGCGAGCAATCCGAACCGGGGCATGCCGACCACGGCGGCATGGCCCCCGTCTTCGGTGGCCGCGGCGAGCAGGCCCGCGAGCAACGATCTGGCCCCGGCGTAGGCGACCACGGACCCCTTGGCTAAACCACCATCCGGCAATAGTTCAGCAAGGGCGGGTGGCACCGCAAGGGTCGCATGCCGCGATTCGGCCGCACGCGGCATCCGCGTGGCGGCGGCAGTGCCTCGCGCCGGGATCGCCGCCATCTTCTTGCGAAGTTCCTCCAGTTCACGCCATCTCTCCATATCGGAAGCCCGCACATCCGAACCCACCACAACCACCCGCTTCCCACGATGGACCCCGAGGCACAACCCGCCGATCAGCTCACACCTTCGCGCGCTAGCGACATTTCAGCACCCGATCAGCTATCGATCGCTATCGAATATATGTTCGACAACGAATCAAGTAGAAACCGACCGGAGTGATACGTCAAGAGCGCCGCGCCGCAGCCGCGCGACACCAGCCACACGAGTAACATCAGGCACGGACGTACCGGAATTATCCGAAGATTTGCCACAACCGTATCCGCCCGACGGCGCGGCGACCCCCGCGACGCGAGTAGGGTCGAGACATACCGAGAAACCGGCGAGCGACCGCGCGCGCCGTCCGAGCCGAGGTCACCGTCCACTCGAATCAGGCCCCCTAGCACGAGATTCGGATACCCTGCACCCATGATCGATCGCCCACGCCCCATTGTCGGCCCCGAATATCTGGTCGCGGGCCGCTACCGCTTGCAGTCCAAACTCGGCGGGGGCGGCATGGGCGCGGTGTGGCTGGCCCACGACCGGCTGCTCGACCGGGACGTCGCCATCAAACAGGTGCTCTCCACCGCCGGACTGCCGGAAGCCGAAGCGAGCCGGATCCGCGAACAGATCATGCACGAAGGCAGGGTCGCGGCGAAACTGTCGCACGACCACGCCATCGCGGTATACGACGTCGTCCTCGAAACGGGCGAACCCTGGCTGGTCATGGAGCACTTACCCTCGCGCAGCGTGGCGCGCGCCCTCGGCATGGTCGAGACGCTGCCGGTGATCGAGGTCGCCCAGATCGGCGCCCAGGTCGCCGACGCGCTGGCCGCGGCCCATTCGGTGGGCATCGTGCACCGCGACATCAAACCCGGCAATATCCTCGTCGCCGACCGAGGCCCCGGCGTCGGCATGGCCAAACTCAGCGACTTCGGCATCTCGCGCGGCGCGGGCGACCTATCCGACGAACCCGACGGCGTCATCACCGGCACCCCCGCCTACCTGCCGCCCGAAGTGGCGCGCGGCGCACGCCCGACCGAGGCCAGCGACGTGTTCTCCCTCGGCGCCACCCTCTACACCGCCATCGAGGGACAGCCGCCGTTCGGACTCGACGAGGACAGCGACGTCCTGGTGGAACGCGCCGCCATGGCACAGATCATCCCGCCGACCCGCACCGGCGTCCTCACCAACGCCCTGCTGCACATGCTCGAACCCGCGCCGCAGCGCAGGCCGACCATGGCCGAGGCGCGCGACGAAATCCTCACCGCCGCATTCGGTCCAGGCACCAGCCCCTACATTCTCGGCGTACCGGTGCGCACCGAGGACGGCACCATCCCGCCGTGGGCGGCCCGCAACTCCGCCTCGGGACTGCGCAGTCCGCATTCCGCGCCGCTGCCGCGCCCGCAGCCGCGTCAGCAGCCGGGTCGTCCCGCCGCCACGCCGCAGCAGCAGCGCGCGCTCGGGCAACGCGCACAGGGCAACGCGCCGAGCAATGCGCCGCTGGCCATCGCGGTCGGGCTGCTGATCGGACTCATCATCGTCATCGCGATCCTCGTCGCGGTGATGTGATCGCGTATGCCGCAGCGGTGATGCGAACGCGTATGCCGCAGCGGTGATGCGAACGCAAATCGGCTCAGCGGGCAATATACCCGCGGTGAACCCGGCAGTGACGCGCCTGCGGATCGACTCAGCGGTCATGTGACCGCGCGAATGAGCTCAGCGGTGGAGCGACCGTCGACGGCCCCGGCGGTGGTGCCCCCGCAAGCGGGTTGGACGGCTATGTGACCGCGGCTGACTCAGCTGTCCTGCGGCCTAATCGATACGGCGGCGATGCGCCCAGCGGGTCAGGGCATTGCGATTGGACTGCTGGGTCTTGCGCAACACGTTGGAGGCGTGCGTCTCCACCGTCTTCACCGAGATGAACAGGTTCTCGGCGATCTCGCGGTAGGTGTAGCCGCGCGCGAGCAACCGCAGCACCTCGAGTTCGCGGGGCGTCAGCGAATCCAGTTCGGGGTCGAGCGGCGGTTCCGGCACCGGTGAGCGCCCGGTGAAGGAGTCGAGGACGAATCCGGCCAGCCGCGGACTGAACACCGCGTCACCGCCTGCGACCCGCCGGATGCCGTCGGCGAGTTCGGCTCCCGAGATCGTCTTGGTGACATAGCCGCGCGCACCCGCGCGAATCACCGCGATCACGTCCTCGGCCGCGTCGGACACGCTCAACGCCAAGCAGACCGGACCGTCCTGGATGCCTGCCAGCACCGCGACACCGCCACCGTCGGGCATGTGCACATCGAGCAGCACCACATCCGGCTTCGCCGCGGCGATACCGGCGATGGCCTCGGCCACCCCGCCCGCCTCGCCGACCACCTCCATATCCGGCTCGCGACCGAGTTCGGCGCGTACCCCCGAGCGGAACACCGCGTGATCATCGACGAGAAAGACCCGCACGGTCACCTATCTTCTCCTCACTTCGGCGATTACACCACCCGAATTCCTCGATCGCCCGTGAACGATCCGCGCGTCATCGGTATCACACGCGAACGACCTGCTCCGACAGCGCTGTTCACGCGACGCCGACCGTCCGCCTTCGGTCGCGCCGAGCGCCTCCGACGCCTGCTCGTCGCGCGCCTCACCGCGAACCGGCGGGCTCGGTTCCGCGAATTCGCACACGGGACATGGGTTACGCGGCAAGTGTGGGCACACGGTGATCGGGACGGTCGAGCGCGCGCCACCGCCGCCGCGCCGATTTCCGCCGCATCGCGTGGGATTCACTTCCCGCGCCCGACCACGCCCGAGGCAACGCCGATTTCCGCCGTATCGTGTGGGATCCGCTTCCCGCGCCCGACCACGCCCGAGGCAACGCCGATTTCCGCCGCATCGCGTGGGATCCGCTTCCTGCGCCCGGTCACAACCAACGCAACGCCGATCACCACCGCATCGCGTGGGATTCACTTCCTGCGCCCGGTCACGACCAACGCAACGCCGATCACCGCCACATCGCGTAGGTTTCACTTCTGCGCTCGGTCACGACCAAGGCAGCGCCGGTTCCCGCACCTCAGCGGGATCGTGTTCCGCCGCGTCGTTCTTCTCCGCCGCGGAGTCCTGCTCGTCCGCACCGGAATCCGTGCGCGGCATGATGATCCGCACCTCGGTGCCGCGTCCGCGCGTGGAAAGAATCTCCACCTGACCGCCGCGCCGCTCGATCCGACCGCGAATGGATTTGGCCAGACCCTGGCGGTCCTGCGCGACCGTCTCCACCTCGAAACCTTTACCGCGATCGCGCACGAACACACTCACCTGATGCGGTTCGACCTCGGCGAACAGGTCGATACTCGGCACGCCCGCGTGTTTGGCCGCGTTCACCAGCGCCTCCCGGCTCGCACCGAGCAGCGCCGTGAAATGTTCCTTCGGCAGCCCGCAGCCGGTGTCGCCGGTGTCCATCGACACATCGCCGACCGTCACCGGCGCGACCTGCACGCCGTGCTGATCCTCCACCTCACCGGCGATGGTGCGCAGCGCCGCGGCCAGACTCGACTGTGCGGGACCCGCGTCCTCGAACAGCCATTTGCGCAGCTCCCGCTCCTGGGAGCGGGCGAGCCGGGTGACCTCCTGCGGATCGTCGGCCTGCCGCTGGATCAGCGCGAGCGTCTGCAACACCGAATCGTGCAGGTGGGACGCGATCTCCTCGCGTTCCTCGTTGCGGATGCGCGCGGCGCGCTCGGCGTTGAGCGCACGCATCATGCGCAGCCACAGCGGCACCGTGAGCAGCCCGGCCCCGCCCAGCGCGACGCCGACCGCGAGCAGCGCGGAACCGAGCGACCCGAGATCGATCCTGGCCAGCACCACGACACCGAGTCCGAGCACGATCATGGTGATCCCGGCGACGATGCGCGCCCAGGTGACCACCGAAGGACGCGCGGGCAGGCCGAGCAGCGAACGCGGCCCCTCGGTGTCGTACTCGCGCCACACCATGGCCGCGCCCAGCGCGACCACCACGATCGGGACGATGATCTTCGCCGCGATCGTCCCGCTCATCAACCACGAAACGGCGACGGCCGAGCCGAGCCCGAGCAGCGCGAGACCCACCGCCTGCCTGCGCTCGGTAGGCGACGGCCGGGCCGAATCCGCACCGCCCGGCGTGCAGATCCACAGCAGCCCGTAGGCCGCGATCCCCGCGCCCGCCAGCGCCGACAGCAGCACGAAGGCCATGCGCACGGTGAACACGTCGAAGCCGAGATGATCGGCGATACCGCCCGCGACCCCGCCGACGACCCGGCCGCCCGACCTCCTGACCAACCGCACCTGCGGTTGCGGCCCCAGATCGAGCACCGGCACCGGCCCCCCGCGACCGGCGCCGAACCCGAATCCACCCACCGGCTCGGGCCGCGGCCCCACCGCTCCGCGGGCAGCGTCGGACGCTGGAACAGTCGGGTACATAGCACCGATAGTGGCACGTCCGACCGACACCGGACATCAGGAATCACCCTGATACCGGCACGCGGCCGCCGCCAACCCTGTGACACGCCGAATCCGCAGGCAATCGACACGCCGCCGGATCCGGTCCGAACAACGCGCGCCGACTTCCGCTCGCGCGGGACGGAACGGACACCGGCGTCGTACCGGACCGGAAAACCCGTACACACCGTCAGCCAGTGATTTTCGCCATCGATACGACCGGGGGATTCGGTGCGGACCCCACCCCCGACATAGGTTCTTTCCAGGGCCGCGACACTCCGTCGAATCCGACACCGCGGCCCGCTCGGGGAGGAAATCATGTCGAACAAGTCCGCGCGCGCCGCCGCTCTATCGATCGCGACTCTCGCGCTCGGGATCATCGGCGCGGGCCATGCCGACGCCGCCGCCTACGCGGCACATCAGAACATCTACACCGCACCGAACGGCTTCGCGTTCACCGTCGGCCACACCGATCTCGTCGCCGTCCCCGTCCCGCCGCAGAACGGCATGCCGACCACGCGGGAAGTCTTCCTCGACAACACCTCGTACGGGCAGATCGACAGTCCGGGGACCGGGATGCTGAAGACCGGATATCTGGTGAGCTGCGCGGTCGACATCGATCTGAGCTTCGGCACACATCTGGGGGCGGGCATCGGAGCGGGACTGACCTTGGGACTCGGCGCAAGTCCGGACAGCTTGGCGCCGGGGCTGAACGCCTCGATCGGTCCCGAGATCTCCGCGTCGATCGGCCTCGATCTCGAAGTCGAAGCGGGCGCCATCGAACAGATCGAGGTCGCGACCAAACCCCTGTCCGGCGGCGGCATCGGCTACGCGATGAGCCGCGACTTCCATCTGAAGGTGGAAGGCTGCGGCGGTCCGCTCAGCATTCGGCCCTACACGCGGATCGAGGTGGAATCGCCCGAGGTGAACGGCAACGGGGCTGTGTACGGCGACGTCATCGTCCTGTAAGCGGGGTCAGACCGCGCTCGGGGGGAGTTTCAGGGTTCCCCCCGATGCGCGGCGCGCGGCGTCGGCCGACCATGGGAACATGACGAAAACGAGCTTCGGCGATCAGCTCCAGCAGATGTGGCACACGCGGCCCGTCCGGTTGCCGCGGCAGGGGCCGATCGCGGGTGTCGCGACGGGCTTCGGCAGGCGCTACCACATCGACCCGGTGCTGATCCGGGTCGCGTTCGTGGTCTCCACGCTGTTCGGCGGCGCCGGGATCGTCCTCTACCTGGCCGGATGGCTGCTGCTGAACCAGGAAGGCGACGACCATTCGCCCGCCGAGTCACTGTTCGGCAGGGGCGCGAGCTCGCAGTCGCCGACCAAGACCATCGTGCTCATCGTCGCCCTCGCCATCGCCGCGACCACCGTCGGCCCGGTCGGCATGGGCCTCGCGGGTTCCGGCGTGATCAGCCTCGCTCTCATGCTCGCGGGCTGGTGGATGCTGCACATGCGCACACCCCAGCCACCACCCGGCACCAGTGCGCTCGCCGAACCCGGATTCGACGGCGGGCTCACCGCCACCGGCTATCCAGGCACCGCATTCCCTGTCGGCGGCTCGGGCAGTTTCTACGCCCCCGACAACCCGGCGACCAGCATGTACTCGCCCTACACGAAACTGCCGGACACCTACGTCCCCGACCCGTACCCGCCGACCGCCACCGTCGACTCCGACACCGGAGCACAGGTCACCCGCGACACCGTCACATTACGGAAGGGCGAGGACGGCACAGTGCCCGGCGAAGACGCCACCAACCCGCCCTCGGCCACCGCGGCGGCAGCGGATTCAGCGACTCCCGGCACCGCGACCAGCACCGCCGCAACGGACACGGCCACATCCGACACCACCGCATCCGGCACCACCGTCGTGGGCACACCCGCAGCCGATACCGCTCGGGCCGACACACCCACACCCAGCACCACCACACACGACACCACTGCCGCTGGCATCGCCGCATCAGGCACAGTCACAGTCGATTCCGCTGCGGTCGGTTCAGCCCCATCGCGCACCACCGCCGCGACCGGCACCACCGCCGCAGGCACACCCGCATCCGGCACCGATGGGACCGCGGCACATCCATCCAGCACCACCGCACCCGGCGGCACCGCGGCGGGCAGCACCACACCCGACGCAGTCGCGGCGGTGACCGGTGCATTCGACGCAGCGACTTCCGGCGCTACCGCGACATCGGATATGGCGGTTTCCGAGACCGCGGCGTCCGAGGAGACGGCATCCGGGGCGGCGTCCTCGACCGAGGACATCAAGGCTCCCGACGACGGCGAAGACCGTACCCCCGGGACCGCGACCGATGTGACCTCGCGCGGCGCCGACGGCTCCGGCCCGGCGAGAAGCGCGCCCGACATGTCGAAAATGCCGCCGCGTAATCGCGGGAGCGTCATGGACGCGCCGACCCGACCGTCCTGGGATCCGCTCGGTGTCGCCCCCATGGCCTGGGATCTTCCCGAACCGGCCCCGGCGCGTCCGGTCGTCGCACCGCCGCGGAAGCGGCCGCGCTCGCGGCTCACATCGGTCGTGATCGGCCTGTCCATCCTGGCCGCGGCCGGTGCGGGGGCCGCGGCGGCGTCCGGTGTGGAATGGATGACGCCCGCCAGGATCGGGGCGGTCGCGCTCGCGGTGATCGGGCTCGGCTTGATCGTCGGCGCCTTCCTGCGCCGCGGCTACGGCCTGCTCGTGGTCACCGCGCCGCTCGCCGCGTTCGTCTTCGTCGCCTCCCTGATCGGCACCGTCGACTTCGACGAGTCGACCATGGGCGACCGCACCTGGACACCCGCCACCATGACCGAACTCGATGCCGCGTACCACGTGTCCCTCGGCTCCGGCACCCTCGATCTGCGGTCGCTGCAACTCACCGAGAACCGCGCGGTCGAGGTGTCCGTGCAGATGGGTTCGGCCGAAGTCCTACTGCCACAGGGCATGACGGTACGCACCGAATGCACGGTGAAGATGGGTGACCAGAGCTGCCCCACCGGCATCAGCGGCCCGAACACACCGGGAGCCCCGGTGCTCGACCTCACCATCGACGTCAACATGGGCGATGTGAAGGTGCGCCGTGGCTGAGGAACAGAAGAACTCCGCTCCGGAACGGATACGCCGCGGCCCCTCGCTGTCACTGCTGATCGTCGGACTGCTCGCCCTCGCGGTGAGCGCGTGCGCCCTCGCGGGCCCCTCGACCGTATCGGCGCTGACCGCGCTGCCGCTCGGCTGGATCATCGTGACCGCCGCCATCGTCGTCGGCGTCGGCCTCGTGCTCTCTCCGCGCGGACGCCGTTGACGGACAACAGTTCTCACAACCCATCAGGCCCTGAACCGAGACGATCCGCCCGATACCGGGCGGATCGCCGACCTTCGAGATACGGAGACCCCCATGGCCACAACACCTTTCGACGAGCCCGCCCACCCCGCCGAGCTCGCGCCGAAGCAGCCCGAGCACACACTGCCGAGGGCGACGGAAACCGCACATCCGCGAATCCGGCTCGGCGGCATCCTGCTCGGCCAACTCGTTCTCGGCCAGGCCCGACCGCCGCGCGGCGCAGCGGCCGTGACCGACTAGCCGACCGCCCCGAACCTGTTGCGGCTCACTCCCATTCGATGGTGCCCGGCGGCTTGCTCGTCACATCGAGCACCACCCGGTTGATATCGGCGACCTCGTTGGTGATGCGGGTGGAAATGCGCTCGAGCACCTCGTAGGGCAGCCGCGTCCAGTCCGCGGTCATCGCGTCCTCGCTCGACACCGGCCGCAGGACGATCGGATGACCGTAGGTGCGGCCGTCGCCCTGCACGCCGACACTGCGCACATCGGCGAGCAGCACCACCGGACACTGCCAGATCTGGCGATCGAGCCCGGCCGCCGTCAGCTCCTCGCGCGCGATGGCATCGGCCTGGCGCAGCGTGTCGAGGCGCTCACCGGTGACCTCGCCCACGATGCGGATGGCGAGACCGGGGCCGGGGAACGGCTGGCGCGCCACGATCTCCTCCGGCAACCCCAACTCGCGCCCCACCGCGCGCACCTCGTCCTTGAACAACAGCCGCAACGGCTCGACGAGTTCGAACTCCAGATCATCGGGCAGACCGCCCACATTGTGGTGGGACTTGATATTCGCCGTCCCGCTGCCACCGCCGGACTCGACCACATCCGGATACAGCGTGCCCTGCACCAGATACTCCACCGACGCGGCCGCATCGCCCTGTTCGGAGACGATCTCGGCGACCGCGTCCTCGAAGGACCGGATGAACTCCCGGCCGATGATCTTGCGCTTCTCCTCGGGATCGGTGACGCCCTTCAACTCACCGAGGAACTTGCCGACCGCGTCGACCGTCACCAGCTTCGCGCCGGTCGCGGCCACGAAATCCTGCTGCACCTGCTCGCGCTCCCCCGACCGCAACAGACCGTGATCGACGAACACGCAGGTGAGCCTGTCGCCGATGGCGCGCTGCACCAGCGCCGCCGCGACCGCGCTGTCCACACCGCCGGACAGGCCGCAGATGGCGTGGCCCGCACCGATCTGCTCGCGCACCGACTCCACCAGGGCCTCGGCGATATTGGCGGGCGTCCACGTGGCGGGGATACCGGCGATCTCGTGCAGGAAACGGCTCAACACCTGCTGGCCGTGCGGCGAATGCAGCACCTCCGGGTGATACTGCACACCGGCGAGGCGACGCGCGCGATCCTCGAACGCCGCCACCGGAGCACCGGCGGTGGTCCCGGTGACCTCGAAACCGGCGGGCGCGTCGGTGACCGCGTCGCCGTGGCTCATCCACACCGGCTGAATCGTGGGCAGACCGCCGTGCAGGACGCCGCCGTCGATATTGAGTTCGGTGCGGCCGTACTCGCGGGTGCCGGTATGCGCGACCGTGCCGCCGAGCGCCTGCGCCATCGCCTGGAATCCGTAACAGATGCCGAACACCGGGACATCAAGGTCGAACAGCCGCTTGTCCAGCTGCGGAGCGCCCTCGGCGTACACGCTGGACGGGCCGCCGGACAGAATCACCGCGAGCGGACGCTTCTCCTCGATCTCCTCCACCGTCGCGGTATGCGGAATCACCTCCGAGAAGACACTCGCTTCACGCACCCGCCTCGCGATCAGCTGGGCGTACTGGGCGCCGAAGTCGACGACGAGGACCGGTCTCTGGGATTCTGCCACCGCCACAGTCTAGTGAGGCCACACCGCACGGCGACCAATGGGCACGACCGGCGGGCTCGACCGCCGCGACCGATGGAACTCGCCCGGGAAACCTGACCGAGCGGGGCGAATCCAGTCTCGCGGCGGCGCGCCGGTCGTTATTCTCATGCGGTGCCATTCGCCCGTGCGATAGACGCCGAAATCCACTACGAGGACAGCGGCGGAGACGGCCCCCCGGTGCTATTGGCGCACGAATTCTTCATGGACCGCACCATGTTCGCCTCGCAAACCGCCGCGCTCGCACCGGAATTCCGGATCGTCACCTGGGACGCGCGCGGACACGGCCGCACCAGAGAACAAGGACTGCCCTTCACCTACTGGACCGCCGCGCGCGACGCGCTCACCGTCCTCGACCACCTCGGCGCCGAACGCGCCGTCTTCGGCGGCACCGCACAAGGCGGATTCACCGCTCTGCGCGCGGCACTCATAGCGCCGGAACGGGTTTCGGCGCTCATCCTGATCGGTACCGAAGCGCACGGGCCAACCGAGGAACAGACCACGGCCACCCGCGAATTCCTCGACCAGTGGTACGACGACGATTCGCGGCGGGCGGCCGTTGATCGGTTGGCGCACTGGCTGATCGGGGACGACGACTGGTACCGGGGTATCTGGGCCAAGCGGTGGCTCGGTCGTGCACGCGAAGGCATCGAGGTGGCTGCGGGGTGTCTGCTCAGTCGGGAGTCGGTACTCGATCGGCTGCACGAGATCAGATGTCCCGTGCTCGTCGTGCACCCTACCGACAGTGGGATACCGGCTGATCGGGCCGAACGGCTCGTTCAGGGGTTGCGTGGAGCGAGTTACGTCGAGATCGAGGGGGCACGGCTCGCGGTCACCATGACGCATCCGGCGCCGGTCAATCACGCTATTCGGCGGTTCTTGCGTGAGGCTGTCGGGCCCCGGCGGCCGGTGGTGCGGGTTTTGGAGGGGAGTCGGGCTCGGCACCGGGGGGCTCGGCACCGGGGGTAGGAGATCAGGCGCGGACGCTCAGGCCGACCTTCTGGAATTCCTTCAGATCCGAGTAGCCCGCCTTGGCCATCGAGCGGCGGAGGCCGCCGACCAGATTCAGGGAGCCGAAGGGGTCGTCCGAGGGGCCGAACAGGACGCGTTCCAAGGTCGGACGGATCGGTTCGGAGGTGGTTTCGCCGCCGAGGTCCCATGGATCGTCCACGTGCAACAGGGAACCGCGTGGTACCGAGGGGTGGGCGGCGGCCGAGGGCCAGTACCAGCCTCGGCCCGGAGCTTCGGCGGCCGATGCCAGCGGGACGCCGAGCATCACGGCGTCCGCGCCGCACGCGATCGCCTTCGCCAGGTGGCCCGATGTCGCTACGTCGCCGTCGGCGATGACGTGTACGTATCGGCCGCCGGTCTCGTCCAGGTAGTCGCGTCGGGCCGCTGCCGCGTCCGCGATGGCTGTCGCCATCGGGACGCCGATACCGAGTACCTCGCCTGTCGTCGTCGCGCCGGGGTACGAGCCGTATCCGACGATCACGCCCGCCGCGCCTGTTCGCATCAGGTGCAGGGCGGTTCGGTGATCGCTCACTCCGCCCGCGACCACGGGGACGTCCAACTCGGCGATGAACGTTTTCAGGTTCAGTGGCTCGCCTGCCTCTTGCGAGGCCGGGCCGCTCACGTGTTCGGCGGAGATGATCGTGCCGTGGACCACCAGCAGGTCTACGCCCGCTTGCACCAACGCGGGGGTCAAGGCGCGGGCGTTTTGAGGGCTTACTCGGACGGCTACCGTCACTCCTGCCGCGCGCACCTCCGCTACCGCTGCCGCCAGGAGATCCGGCTGCATGGGGGCGGCGTGCAGTTCTTGCAGCAGGGCGACCGCGCGCTCGTAACCGCCTTTGTCGACCAATTCCAGCAGTTGATCGATTCTCGCTTCGACATCGGCGTGGCGGGCCCAGAGACCTTCGCCGTTGATTACGCCGAGACCGCCCAGTCTGCCCAGTTCCACGGCAAATCTCGGTGAGACCAAGGCGTCGGTCGGGTGGGAGAGAAAGGGGATTTCGAAACGGTAGGCGTCCAACTGCCAGGACAGGGATACCTGCTTCGAGGAGCGGGTGCGGCGCGACGGGACGATGTCTACATCGTCCAGTTCGTAGGTGCGTCGGGCCGTTCGGCCCATGCCGATTTCGACCATGTCGCGCAAGTTGTCCTCCTGGGGGTTCGGCCGCGCCTGTTCGCAATGGTGTCGGGTGGCGGGTTCATCATGCACCCGGTGACGGTGGGTGTATATGAAGGCCGGAGCGTGTTCGTGGGGGTGTGTTCTTGTTCGGGGCTTGTGTTTTTACTGGGGGCGGACATTATGGGGGGCGCTCACCTTGGTGGTTTCGGGGTGAGCGCCCCTGGAAGGTTGGGTCGGGGGTGGGGAATTCCTAGTTGCGGCCGGTGTAGTTGGGGGCCTCGACGGTCATCGTGATGTCGTGGGGGTGGCTTTCCTTCAGGCCCGCGGCGGTGATCTGGACGAACTGGGCCTCTTGGAGGTGGGCTATCGACTGGGAACCGGTGTAGCCCATGGCGGCGCGGAGGCCGCCTACGAGTTGGTGGATCACCTGGTTCACCGGGCCTCGGAACGGGACCCTTCCTTCGATGCCCTCGGGGACCAACTTGTCCTCGGCGAGGACGTCGTCCTGGAAATAGCGATCCTTCGAATACGACTTCGCTTGGCCTCGGCCCTGCATGGCGCCGAGGGAACCCATTCCCCGGTAGCTCTTGAACTGTTTGCCGCCGACCAGGATCAGTTCGCCGGGCGATTCGGCGGTGCCCGCGAGCAGGGAGCCGAGCATGACCGTCGAGGCGCCCGCGGCTATGGCCTTCGCTATGTCGCCGGAGAACTGGATGCCGCCGTCGGCAATCACTGGGATACCGTGCGGCTTGCAGGCGGCTACGGCCTCGAGTATCGCGGTGATCTGGGGAGCGCCTACGCCCGCGACGACGCGCGTGGTGCAGATGGAGCCGGGGCCGACGCCGACCTTCACCGCGTCCGCGCCCGCCTCTACCAGCGCGAGCGCGCCCGCGCGGGTCGCGACATTGCCGCCGACGATCTGGATGCGGTCGCCGACCTCGGTCTTGACCTTGGTGACCATCTGGAGCACGCCTGCCTGATGTCCGTGCGCGGTGTCGACCACGAGGACGTCCACGCCCGCGTCGGCCAAGGTCATGGCGCGCGACCAGGAGTCCGCGCCGACGCCGATGGCGGCGCCGACCAGCAGGCGGCCGTCGCGGTCCTTGGTGGCGTTCGGGTACTGATCGGTCTTGACGAAGTCCTTGACCGTGATGAGCCCGCGCAGCCTGCCGTTGCCGTCGACGATGGGCAGTTTCTCCACCTTGTGGCGGCGCAGCAGGCCGAGGGCGGCCTCGGCGGTGACGCCCTCGCGGGCGGTGATGAGCGGGGCCTTCGTCATCACGTCGGCGACGCGGCGGTCCTGATCGACCTCGAAACGCATGTCGCGGTTGGTGATAATGCCCACAAGGGCGCCGGTCTCGTCGACGACCGGAAGGCCCGAGATGCGGAACCTGGCGCACATCGCGTCGACCTCGGCGAGCGTGTCGGAGGGGCGACAGGTGACCGGGTCGGTGACCATGCCCGCCTCGGAGCGCTTGACCGTCTCCACCTGCGCCGCCTGATCGGCTGCGGCGAGGTTGCGGTGCAGCACGCCCATGCCGCCCGCGCGCGCCATGGAAATGGCCATCCTGGCTTCGGTGACGGTATCCATCGCCGAACTGACCAGGGGGGTGCGCAGGCGGATCTCACGGGTCAGCAGACTCGAGGTCTCCACCGAACTGGGGATGAGATCCGACGCGGCGGGCAGCAGCAGCACATCGTCGAATGTGAGGCCGAGCATGGCGATCTTGTTCGGATCGTCGCCACCCGTATGGGGGCGCACTGCGATACGTTCGCCCGTTACGGGATTACTCATTCGGATCGACCCCTCCTGGAATTCCAAAGCGAGCGACGCAGGCACGACCGGCGGCACGCACGAACTGATGGGATGAACGGTGACGGCGACGACAAGCGTGTCGGGAACTGGGCGACGCCTGCGTCCATGGTATCTGGCCCGCAAACTCGGTCACGACCGCGCCTCGGCGCCCGCCTCGCGCGAAACTGGCATGCCGCATCGCTGGCGTGAACCCCCCTGTTCTGCGTACCGTGGGTGTGTGCGTGACCATCTACCACCTGGCTTGCCGCCGGATCCGTTCGCCGGAGACCCCTCCGACCCGTCCGCCGCGCTCGATGCCATCGAGCCCGGTGAACCGCTGGATCCCCACGAGCGCCTCGCGGTCGAGGAGGATCTCGCCGATCTCGCTGTCTACGAGGCGCTACTCGCGCACCGCGGCATCCGCGGACTCGTGGTCAGTTGCGAGGATTGTAGGCAGGATCACTACCACGATTGGGACATGCTCCGCGCCAATCTGCTCCAACTACTGGTCGACGGAACGGTCCGCCCCCACGAACCCGCCTACGACCCGACGCCCGAAGCGTATGTCACCTGGGATTACTGCCGCGGCTACGCGGACGCCTCGATGAACGAGGCATTCCACGGTGACGGCTTCGACGGTTTCGACTGAACAGTCGCTTCTGATTCCCTCCCGGTCGACACCCGTCCGGGACGACTGCCGCGCGACAGCTCACGTTCCAACACGCACATCGGAACGTGAGGCGCCACGCGGAGCATCCCGGACGGCTCACGATTGCTCGTCTCCGTAGGCCCCCCTGTGCCCGAAACCACGGCCGTGCCCGAACGGGGGTTGTCGAAGCACGAAAAAACCGATCGCCGTTGCGGCGATCGGTGCGAGGGCGCGAGACCGGTCCGCCGTAATTTCAGCGGCCCGGTACGGCGACGATCAGCTGGGCCGATTCGGAAGAGTGAAGGGCACGGTCGGAACCGGAATCGCGGGATTGGGAACCTGATTCGTGGGGTGGGTCGGAAGATCGATGCCACCGGTCGGCGGCGCCACGGTCGGGACGGAATTGATCGTGGTGGGTGGAGCCTGCGTCGGCGGAGCTTGGGTCGGCGGCTCCTGCGTCGGCGGGGCCTGGGTCGGCGGCTCCTGGGTGACCGGCGGAACCGTGGTGCCGGGTTCGACGGGCTGGGTCGGCGGCAACGTGACCGTCGGCGGCTTCGGCGCCTCCGACGGCACGTTGGTCACCGTCGGAGCCTGCACGATCGTCGCATTCGGGGTGGTCTGTTGACTCGCGGGCTGCCCCGGCGCGCTCGGCGCGGTGCTGGCGATCGTCCCGGCCGTCGGCTTGGTGGGTTCGGCGGACTTGGTCAGCGCCTCCACCTGCTCGGCCAGACCCGAATTCGCCACGCGCAGTGCGGCGAGCACCCGCTCCCAGTCGGCCTGGAGTTTGGCCTTCTTGTCGGGGTCGGTCACCTGATCGACATTGGCCTGCGCGGCCTCGAGCTGCGCCTTCGCCGCGACCGGGTCGTTCTTGGCCAACAGTTGTTCGGCCTGGTCCAGCTGGCTGTCCGCGCGATTGACCACCGTGGTCTGGGCCTGTTCGCTGAACACGACCTCTTTGACCCGCCACAGCGGATTACCCGGTTCCGCGTTGTAAGAGAACGCCGTCAGACCGCCGATGACGAGGGCGAATGCCGCAGCCGCGCCGAGAATGGGACGAACAAGCCGCAGCCGACCGCCGGTCCTGGCTTCCACCCTGACCTTGCGCGCGCCGATCTCCTGATGCACCGCCGCGACCACCGCGTCGAGATCGGGACCGCTCGGCAGCGCGGGCTCGACGAGCTCCGCGCGCCAGTCCGCGAGCAGCGCCGCCAGCTGGAATTCCTCCGCGCTGTCGGTCTGTACCTGCCCGTCGCTCGCGATCGCGTCGATCAGCACGTCGTCACGACGCACCGCGGCGATATCGACCGGTCCGGTGTCACCACCGGAACTCCCGGCGTAGGGACCGCTGTTACGCGATCCACTCCGCGCATTCCAGTCGCCTCGACCGCGCTCGCCATCCCTAGCCATACATTTCACCTGCCCTCGCCACTTGTGACTTGAGTTTCGCGAGTGCCCTGTGCTGGGCGACTCGTATCGCACCCGCCGTACTGCCCACGGCGACCGCGGTTTCTTCCGCTGACAAACCCATGACCAAACGCAGAATCAAGATTTCTCGATGCTTTTCCGGAAGTGTCGCGAGCAGACGATTCATCTGCCTGCTCGTCTCGGATTCGAGAGCTCTTTGTTCCGGCCCCTGGTCGGTGGATATGACATCTGGTACTTCGGCCATCGCCTCCGCCTTGTTACGGGCGGCGTTTCGATGTGCGTCGGCGACCTTGTGCGAAGCGATTCCGTATACGAAAGCCATGAAGGGTCTACCCTGGTCTTGATACCTGGGCAGGGCCGTCATCACGGCCAGACATACCTCCTGCGCAACATCGTCGGCGGAGAGCTGGCCGCGCTCCGCCGCTCCGATCCGCGCACGGCAGTATCGGACCACCAACGGGCGGATCAGCTCTAGTACCTGAGCTAAAGCGGATCTGTCGCCCTGCGCTGCGGCAGCGACGGCGAGGTCCAACTCTTCGCCCGTGTTCGTCATCGTCAGAGAGATTCCCGGCGTTACAAGTGACACAAGCCCGATGACCTGTGCTTCCGCCGAAGCGACGGAACGGCTCTAACAATAGCGATACCGGCCACACCACTGGGCAAGACGGTCTGTTGTGGTCGCGAGCTCATTTGCCGTGTCGCACGGGACCCGAGGTCCGAAACCGCCCGCCGCGCCGGGCAATCAGTTCGCCACACGCCGCGGACTCGTCGGCGGCGTCCTGGTCACCGAGGCCGATTCGCAACATGGCGCAGGCCCAAGCCAGCGGAACCAGACCGTGTTCCGTGCACCCGCGCGCGACGCCCGCCGCGAGTTCGGCCGCGCTGTCGACATCACCGCTCGCGGTCGCGACGGCGGCCAGGATCAGCGCGGATTTCACCCGGTGCCGCACCGACGGACCGGCTTCGGCGAGCGCGAGCGCCGTCTCGGCGTGCGGTCGCGCCCGGTCGGGGCGACCCGCCGCCAGCGCGGTCTCGGCGCTCACCCAGTGCAGCCGGACCAACGCCCTCGGGCGCCCGTGCGCGAGGCCACCGACGCGGTGCAGCAACCGCCACGCGAGGTCGAGTCGCCCGGTGCCGATGGCATCCGCGGCGAGCCCGGTCATGGCGTCGCATACCGCGTCGATACGGTCGGGTGGGGTGGCGAATTCGGCGAATTCGGCGGCTTCTGCTGTACCAGGGACGCCGTTTGTCGTAGTTGGGACATCGGGGTCGGCGAGGGCTCCGGCAAACACGCTGTCGGCGCCGGAGGAGAACGGAATCACCGCGAGCGCGCGACCGTCGAAGGCGGCGGCATCGGCGTGTCCGCCCAGTTGGCGCAGCAGCGAGCCCTCCGTACTCGCGGCGAGGGACAGTGTTATCGGGGCTCGCCCGGTCCGCCGTATCCGCCCGAGTTCGGCGCGCGCGGCGGCGTAATACCCCTGACCGCCGAGTACGACGGCGCGCAGCCAGTGCTCGTAGGCGTCGGCGGCGGCGGGCAACTCGGCAGCGGCGAGGCCGGGACGATCACCGAAGGCAGCCGCGGTGAGCGTCTCGCGGCGGGGATCCTGGAGTGTAGCTGGCACGAACACGGCCGAACTGTATCTGCCGCGCGCGGCCGAGGGTGGCGAGCCCGGACGGCGGGGTCCGGCGGGCAACTCTCCAGCAGTGTCGAGGCCCACGGCGTGTTTCCATCAGGTAAATCTCACGCGGGCATTGCCGGATCAGCGACGATGCAAATTCACACCCGTTTCGCGCAATTAACCTGCGCGCCCCGCTTCCGCCATCTCCGACCCACCAGATGGAAGCTTCCGATCTTCCCGCCCGCGAACCCGATACCGACCGGCAACCGCCGCAGCAATCGGGATACTCGCCAGTATTGCGACCTCTACCTGCGGAAATGCAAACCTGCTGAGACCAGATGAGGTCCAGCCGCCCACTAGCCAACCGAACAGTATCGCCGGAGCCACCGTAAAAAGTAAACAGCGAGTAGGTTAAATCTCGCTGTTGAAGATTTGGGAAACCAGTGCGTCGAACTATTGACGGAATTTCGCGGCCGGCCCTAACGTAGCTCATCGCCACGGTCGGCGCCGCGCGAAATTGCAGCGACCGAAGTGGCGAGCCTCGGGCCACCGCCGATCCGGCCTCGGTCCGAGAATTCGCAGAACCAACTGCTCGACAACGCTGACGAGCTCGCATCACGAGGAGTTCACCATGCCCATGCCGACCCACCTTCCGGGACCGAACGCCGACGTCTGGGATTGGCAGATGCGAGGATCGTGCCGCGGGCAGGATTCCGCGGTGTTCTTCCATCCCGACGGTGAGCGCGGCCGCGCGCGCACCGCTCGCGAGATGCGCGCCAAGGAGATCTGCCGCAGCTGCCCCGTGCTCATGCAGTGCCGCAGCCACGCGCTGAAAGTCAGCGAGCCGTACGGCATCTGGGGCGGGATGTCGGAGACCGAGCGGGAGATGCACGCGCGGCGCAATCGCCGCCGCATGGCCGTATAAAACGGTATTTCGAGGAACCCGCCCATCCGAACCGGACGGCGCGCCGAATGCCTAGCAAATAACCGGCCACTTGAATACCGGTGCGAGGACACTCGATACGGCAGCGGATCGCGGTCGTGCCCGCGGCGACACATCGACGCCGTGGCGCCCGAATCCGAGTCGGCGTGCGGACCACCCGCGGTCACCACCGCGGGCCCGGATGCCGAGGCGGCTCGAAGCCGCCGCCGATCCCGTGCCCCTTCCGTGTCCTCGCACGATACTCCCGCTACGCAGAGGTTTCCCGGAAATTTGCCTGTACGCGCGATTCGGCCGACACCCCACCGGAAGGGAGGCGATAGCGGCGCGCTACGGTAGTGACCGATGACACAGAATGGAGCGTTGTGACAACGCGGTGGCCGGCCGCAGAGGGCGACTCGTTCCGTAGAGAAGCCATCCCACCGAGCGTGGATTCTGCGATGTCGGCACGCGCCGCCGAAAGTATCGAGCTCGCCGCCCTTTTGCATCGATGCGGCCGAGCCGATCAGCAAGCTTTCGCCGAACTGTACGACCGGACGTGTGCGCGCGTCTTCGGTCTGGTGCTCCGGGTGCTACACGATCCGGGGTACGCGGAAGAGACCACGCAAGAGGTCTATCTCCAGATCTGGCGTACCGCAGCCAGTTTCGACCCCGCGAAGGGGTCGGCCGTGACCTGGCTCATGACCCTCGCCCACCGCCGCGCCGTCGACCGGGTACGCGCCGAACAGGCGCACACCCAACGTGAGGTCGCATACGGAATACGGGTGCTCGGCAACGAATTCGACGAGGTCACCGAAGAAGTCGAGCGCAGGCTCGAACAACAGGCCGTACTCGAGGGGCTGACGTCATTGACGCACACCCAGCGGGAGGCCATCTCGCTCGCCTATTACGGCGGGCGTACCTACGCTGAAGTAGCTACTTATTTGGGCGTTGGATTACCGACCGTTAAGTCCCGAATTCGGGACGGATTGACACGACTGAAGAAAAGTTTGGGGGTGACGTGAGATGAACGAAGCCCGGATCGATCTCGCGCACGCCGTCGCGCTCGGATCGATCGGCGACGAAGACCATCACGCGGTACAGGAATTGCTCGACAGCGAGGACCCCGCCATGCGCGCGGAGTTCGTCGCCGAGGTGCGGCGGACCGGCGAGGCACTGTCCGCCCTCGCGCAGGCGACGGCGACACCGCCACCCACGGAACTGCGCGGCCGATTACTCGCGGCCATCGCCGAGCAACCGCAAGTCGCGTCCTGAGTCTTCGCGCCCGGCATTCGCCGTCTCGCAGGACAACGCCGGTCCGCCCCCAAAGGGTAGACCGCGACGAAGGCCCCTCGGATCACCGATCCGAGGGGCCTTCCTGTGCGTGGCGCGTCAGTGGCTGTGGCCGTGATGCGAGTGGTCGGGCTCCGCGTCGGCGGGCTTGTCGACCACGGCGCTCTCGGTGGTGAGCACCATGCGCGCGACCGAGGCCGCGTTGACGACGGCCGAGCGGGTCACCTTGACCGGGTCGACGACACCGTCGGTGAGCAGGTCGCCATAGGTGAGGGTGGCTGCGTTGAAGCCCTCCTTGCCCTCGGTGACCTTGCTGACCACGACCGAACCGTCGACGCCCGCGTTGGTGGCGATCCAGTACAGCGGCGCCCGCAGCGCGATGCGCACCGCCTCGACGCCGACGGCCTGATCGCCGGACAGCGAATCGCGCAACTCGACCAGCTTGGCCGCGGCCTGCACCAGCGCCGTGCCGCCACCGGGCACGATGCCCTCCTCGACGGCGGCCTTGGCCGCGCTCACCGCGTCCTCGACCCGGTACTTGCGCTCCTTGAGCGCGGTCTCGGTGGCCGCGCCGACCTTGATGACCGCGACGCCGCCGGACAGCTTGGCCAGCCGCTCCGCCAACTTCTCCCGGTCCCAGTCGGAATCGGAGGCCTCGATCTCGCGACGCAGCTGCGCGGCGCGCGCATCGATGTCGGCGGTGGTGCCGCCGCCGTCGATGATGGTGGTCTCGTCCTTGGTGACCACGACGCGGCGCGCCGAGCCGAGCACCTCGAGGCCCGCGTCGCGCAGGTTGATGCCGAGATCGGTGTTGATCACGGTGGCGGCGGTGACGATGCCGAGATCGTCGAGGAACGCCTTGCGGCGGTCACCGAAGAACGGCGCCTTGACCGCGACGACCTTGATCGTCTTGCGGATGGAGTTGACCACGAGGGTGGACAGCGCCTCGCCCTCGATGTCCTCGGCGATGATCAGCGTCGGCTTGCCCGCTTCGGCGATCTTCTCGAGCAGCGGCAGCAGGTCGGGAAGCGAGCTGATCTTCTCCCGGTGCAGCAGGATGTAGGCATCCTCGAGCACCGCCTGCTGGCTGTCCGGGTCGGTGATGAAATACGGCGACAGGTAACCCTTGTCGAACTGCACGCCCTCGGTGACGACGAGTTCGGTCTGCAGCGTCGAAGACTCCTCGACGGTGACGACGCCGTCCTTGCCGACCGTGGTCAGCGCCTTGCCGACCATCGCGCCGATCTCCTCGTCCCGCGAGGAGACGGTGGCGACCTGGGCGATGGCCTGCTCGCCGGAGACCGGGGTGGCCAGCGCGAGCAGCGCCTCGGAGACCGCGTCGGCGGCCAGCGCGATGCCGGAGCCGAGGGTGATCGGGTTGGCACCCGCCGCCACGTTCTTCAGTCCGGCCCTGACCAGCGCCTGGGCGAGGACGGTCGCGGTGGTCGTGCCGTCGCCCGCGACGTCGTTGGTCTTGGTGGCGACGCTCTTGACCAGCTGCGCGCCGAGGTTCTCGAACGGATCCTCGAGCTCGATGTCACGCGCGATGGTGACACCGTCGTTGGTGACGGTCGGGCCGCCGAACGACTTCGCGAGCACCACGTGCCTGCCGCGCGGGCCGAGGGTTACCTTGACGGCGTCGGCGAGCTTGTCGACACCGCGTTCCAGAGCGCGACGAGCCTTCTCGTCGAACTCGATCTGCTTTGCCATATGTCCTTTTCCTTGGAGTAGGCCACGAACGACGCTGCCCCGGCCCCGCTACGGGGAACCGGGGCAGTGTCGATACGACTCGATCCCGACCGCGAGGCCGGGAACACGGTCACTTGCTGACGACAGCCAGCACGTCGCGCGCGGAGAGGATCAGGTACTCCTCGCCCTGGTACTTGATCTCGGTGCCGCCGTACTTGCTGTAGATGACGGTGTCACCCTCCTGGACGTCCAGCGGGATGCGCTTCTCGCCCTCGTCGTCCCAGCGGCCGGGGCCGACGGCGACGACGGTGCCTTCCTGCGGCTTCTCCTTCGCCGTGTCCGGGATGACCAGGCCGGAGGCCGTCGTCGTCTCGGCCTCGTTGGCCTGGACGAGGATCTTGTCCTCGAGCGGCTTGATGTTCACGCTCGCCACGTTGAGCCCTCCACTTTCAGGGGATTTACGGTCGTCCGGAACTGTTGTCCCGGACCGTCGGTGTCGTGTTGTCTCGCGCGGCCGGTAGGCGCGGCCCGGAAGGCCTGGCCCGCGGCCGTTCGATCTGACCCCTGCGCATAGCCCCGTCGTCGCGGGTGCCGGGACCCCTGCTCAGTGGTCAAAGCTTGGCACCGCACATCACTAGGTGCCGACTAGCACTCTATACATGAGAGTGCCAGCGCTCAAGGGCAGGCGGTGCCAACACCGAACGGGGACGGTTGTCTCCGACACTTCGGACTTCCCTTAGTCTCGTTTGATCTGTAACGTTCGGATAACGGATTGTGACAGTATCAGCGACGGTCGCGGGCGGGTCGCCGTGTTCAGCACGAGCAGGCGTCACAACGCGCGCGTTCGTCGGCACGAATACTCGGTATCACGAGACGACAGGTATCGCGCGACAACGGATGTCACGGGGGCCTACGTCGAACACGTCCGGGAGCGTCACAGCGCACCACCCGTCATATCGCACACAGTCACACCGCAAGACACGCGTCACCCCCGAGAACAAGCACCAGAGAGCAAACGCACGTGATCGAAGGCCGTTCCCCGCGACCCGAGCGGACCACGGGTCGGCCGGGTCGCGCGTCCGGTGTAGCCGGTGTGTTCGCTGTGCGCGCGTTGGCACGACAACCCGTTTCGAGATGGTTTCCGACACGATGACGATCAGCTCGGTGGCAGGCAACGCCACCGGTTCGGCCCGCGACCGGGAGGGAGGTGAAAATGCGAACATCACTCGGCATCTCGGCCGGGAACGAGGTCGTGTGCTCGGCCGTCGTGTCCACCGCGCCCAACGGCGCCCAGACTTTCGATTACCGGGTCGTCTCCGCTGACGCCGCGCACTCCGACCTCGGTGATCTCGTCGCCTCGTCGATCGAGTTGATGACCAACCAGCTACCGACGAGCCGGCTCGGCTACGACGCCGCCTTCCCGGCCGACGCGCGCTCCGCCGCCGCCAAATCCACCGGCCGCGATGGCGTTCCGACGAGTGTCGCGGTGGCCTATCGGAGCAAGGAACAGGCACAGGTGATCCGCGCGGCCACCGGCAAACAGCGCGACCTGCGGCTGGTGCCCGAGGGCGACGCGGCGCTCACCTACCTGCGCCACACCGGCCTGCTCGACCGGTACGACACGGTGGCGATCATCGATCTCGGCGCGTCCGGGCTCAGCGTCACCGTGGCCGACCGGGCCGAGAGCTCGATCCTGCGCTCCGAACGCACCACCGTCATCAGCGGCAACGCCATCGACGACCTGATCTACCAGCATCTCGTCGACCTGCACTACGCCCGGCGCGGCACCAGGCCCAATCGCGGCATGCTCACCAATCGCGGCCGCGCGGCCAAGGAACACCTGTCGGTCGCACCCGCGGTCACCATCGACCACGTTGCCGGGCGGCCGCTGAAGCTGACGCGCGCCGATTTCGAGGAACTGATCACCGAACTGCTGCGCGACACCGCCGCTTTCGCCGCCGCGGTCTTCGCAAGGGCGTCCCGGTATCCGCAGGCCGCGGTGGTCATCGGTGGCGGAGCCAATATCCCGGCTGTGGTCTCCACGCTGTGTCACCGGCTGAAGCTGCCCGTGCACACCGTGGAGGACCCGGAGTCCGTCATCGCCAAAGGCGCCGCGCTGGTAGCCGATTCGGCGCAGCCGTCGAGCGCCCCGGTCACCGCGCGCGGCGCCGACACGTCGGCGGGCACCTTCACCAAGGTCGCCGGCATACTCGCGGGCGCGATCGCGGTGGTCGGCCTGGTGATCGGCTACGGCATCAAGACCTTCGCGCCCACCTCCGACGATCAGGTCTCCCCCGCGGGCACCACGAGCAGCGCGCAGCACGTGCCGTCCTCCGTCGCGCCCAGTTCCGGTGACACCACCCGTCCCTCGACTCCGACCGGCACACCGGACCCCACCGAAACGCCCGACGGCAGCGGCCAGGTTCCGACCACGACGGCGACACCCATACCGTCCACCCAGCCCACCTTGCGACCCGATCCGAACCTGCCGCCGATCCCGTACCCGGCGGAGATCCTCGGACCGCTGCTCGGCGGTCGGTCGACGCCATCGGGGGCGGCCACCGGCCACACGTCAGCACCCACCACGGGAGCCGCGCCGTCCACTCCCACGCAGGAGCCCGCGCGGTCGAGCATCCCGCTTCCGGCGCCGCCGCACGACCCCGTGGAGTCCTCGGTGCCCGCGCCGCTCCGGCCGTTGCCGGGTGAATCCGGAAGCGCCGCAGGCTGAATCGGTGCGTGCCGGGCACCCTTGGGAGACGGACCGTTCGGTTCTCCGGGATGCGGCAGAGTCGTCCGGATGCGTCCGGAACACGCCGTGCACGCACCGACAACCTCGCCGCGAAACGCACCGACAGTACCGCCGCGAGATGCGCCCGGAACCTGTCCGTGGACGATGTTCGGAACACCGCCGCGCGAGCTAGTCCAGGGGCCGAGCAGTTCAGGGCATTTCCGCCCTGAACGCGCTCAGAAGACCTGACTCGTGGAGACCGCGAGACCGGGGTCGGTGGCGACCGTCAGTTCCGAAGGCTGCGCACCGCCCCCGATGACATGCGCGCCGAGCGCCGCGATCATGACGCCGTTGTCGGTGCACAGGCGCGGCTTGGGCACCCGGAGGGTGAGTCCGGCGTCGGCACAGCGCTGTTCGGCCATCGAACGGATGCGGGAGTTCGCGGTCGCGCCGCCGCCGAGCACCAGGGTGTCGACGCCGAGATCCGCGGCCGCACGCACCGCCTTCATGGTCAGCACGTCGGCGACCGACTCCTGGAACGATGCCGCGATATCGCCGATCGGCAGGTCGTCGGGGCCGACGCCCTTGCGATGCGCGGCCTCCACGTAGCGGGCCACCGCGGTTTTCAGGCCGGAGAAGGAGAAGTCGTAGCGCGAGTCGCGCGGACCGGTCATGCCGCGCGGGAACGCGATCGCGGCGGGGTCGCCGTCGCGGGCCGCGGCGTCCAGCGCCGGACCGCCCGGATAGCCGAGCCCGAGCAGTCGGGCGACCTTGTCGAAGGCCTCGCCCGCCGCGTCGTCCACGGTGCTGCCGAGTTCGGTGATCGGCCTGGCCAAGTCGGTGACGTGCAGCAGATGCGTGTGGCCGCCGGAGACAAGCAGCGCGACGCACGGCGGCATCGGACCGTGCTCGAGGGTGTCCACCGCGACGTGTCCGCCCAGATGGTTGAGCGCGAAGAACGGCACATCCCAGGCCGCCGCATAGGCTTTCGCGGCCGCGACACCGACCAGCAGCGCGCCCGCGAGACCGGGGCCGATGGTGACGGCCAGCGCGTCGGGTTTGGCGACACCGGCCGCGGCCAGCGCCCGCCGCATCGCCGGGACGATGGCCTCCAGATGCGCGCGCGAGGCGATCTCGGGAACAACGCCGCCGAAGCGCGCGTGCTGATCGACGCTGGAGGCCACCTCGTCGGCGAGCAGCACACAGGAGCCGTCGGCTGCGGCGCGGACGATACCGACACCGGTCTCGTCGCAGGAACTCTCGATGCCCATGACGATCACGACAGCACCTCGTCCGGATCGGGCAGTTCCGGTCTGCGCATGGTGTACGCGTCGGCGCCGCTGGGGTGGTAGTAGTTCTTGCGCAATCCGATGATGTGGAAGCCGTGCTTGGCGTACATCGAGATCGCTGGCTCGTTGTCGGTGCGCACTTCGAGGAATACCGGGCCGCCGCGCTTGTCCGCCTCGGTGAGCAGCACCTCGAGCAGCATGGTTCCGAGGCCGCCGCGATGGCAGGTCGGGTCGACGCCGATGGTGTGGATCTCGGCCTCGGGATGTTCGGCGTCGCCGAGCAGCGCGATACCCGCGTAGCCGACCGTCCGGCCCGCGCCGTCGCGCGCCGTGAAATAGCGGTTGTGCGGCGCGGCCAGCTCCGAGCGGAACGCCACCGTGTGCCACGGATCGTCCTCGGGGAACAGCAGTTGCTCCATTTCGACGCAGCGCGCGATATCGACGACGTGCATCGGGCGGACGCGGAACTCCCGCGGGCGCGCCTCGGTGTCCATCGCGTTCACGCTCCCGTCCGATCGAGGGTGCGGAAGCTGTTCTCCACCGCGTCCGGCCTGCGCAGATACATCGGCGTCAGCGGCTGCGGCACGGCGCGTGCCAGCAGTTCGGCGGACGCGACGCGGACCAGGCCCGCGGGTGACGGCGTTTCGACGGGCAGCACCGGCAGGTCGAAGAAGTCGACGTGGGAAGCCGATCCGGCGATCACCTCGGCCTGCGCCGAATCCAGGTCGCCGGGTTTGACGACCTCGGGTCCCGCGGTGCGGACGCCGTCGCGGTAGCGGGCCCAGTAGATCTCGCGGCGGCGCGCGTCGGTGACCACGAGCAGTTCCCGGCCGGGCGTGAGGTCGGGCGCGCAGTCGGCGGCGACCGCGTCGAGGCTGCACACCCCGTACACCGGGAGACCGAGCGCGTCACCGAACGCGGCGGCGGTCGCCATGCCGACCCGCAGCCCCGTGAACGGGCCAGGGCCGACACCGACCACGACCGCCACGATATCGGCTCTGGAACGGCCTGCCTCGGTGAGGCATTCGAGGATCTGCGGGGTGAGCACCTCAGCGTGCGCCCGAGGGTCGACCCGGACTCGCGAGGCCACCGTACGCACCTGCGGCACGGCGTCCGCGTCCGTCGCGGCCTGCCCCAGTTCCACCAACCCGGCTGTCACGGCGGGTGTCGCGGTGTCGACAGCTAGTACAAGCATGATTGCCCAACGATACCGGGTGGTAGCGGGCAGCCGTACCGAGCTACCGCGCGGCGTCGGCGCGCTCGGCGCCGCCGCGGCAGGCGGATGTGATCGACGCTACTCGACCCATTCCCAGACGGCGGTCCGCACATCGGATTCGGGCTCGCGTGACAGCCGCACCCGCAGGTGCCGGTCGGCGAGATGTTCGACCACGCCGAGTCCCCATTCCACCACCACCACGGCGTGCTGGAGATCGGTGTCGAGGTCGAGGGCGTCCAACTCGTCGAGATCACCGCCGAGCCGATAGGCGTCGACATGCACCATCGGCACCGCGCCCGCCGCCGCGCCCGCCCGGTGCTGGCGCGCGATGACGAATGTGGGCGAACTCACCCGGCCCTGCACGCCGAGCCCGTCGGCTATCCCCCGCGTCAACGCCGTCTTGCCCGCGCCGAGCGGACCGTCGAGAACCACCAGATCGCCTGCGGTCAGGTCGGCGGACAACTCGCGCCCGAGCGCCTCGGTGTCCTCGACCGTCGGCAGCTCCCGCCGCTGCTGCGCCACCGCCGCCTCCGATCGTCACAGTCGAATCCGCACGAGCGTACCGACGCGAGCCCGGTCGCGATCCGGCGGGCGGGGCGTCGGTCTGCCGCCGACAGCCGCGCACCACTCGCATCGATCAGCCCCTACGACCCATGCCGTTCAGCCGACCACGGCTCGCGTCTATCGACCGCCCACAGACCGGCACCGCTCGAACGGCTCGCCGGGCGGGCCGATCAACTGCCTGCGGCCTCGGGGTCGGATCGCCTCGGCACGAAGCGCTCGTGTGCCAGTGCGCGCACCAACAGTTGATCGAGCGCCTCCGCGACCACCTCCGGGTACTGCATGTGCGGCATGTGGGCGGCGTCGTCGATGCGCACCAGGAAACTGCCCGGCAGGGCGCGGTGCAGGGCGCGGGAATTGCGGAACGGGATGACCAGATCGTGGCCCGCGCCGAGGACGAGTACGGGCAGCTCGGCCAGGATCGGCAGGGCCGCCGACTCGTCGTGCAACTCGATGGCCTTCAGGAATTTGACGATCGTCTCCACGGGCGTGCGGTCGATCATCAGGGTCGCGAAGCGGGACAGCGTCGGACTGACCGGGCCGTGGAACGAACTCACGTGCAGGATCGGCGCGATGACCTGACGCACCGAACTGCGCCCGGCCTGCACCAGCGCGGGCGCGGTGTGCACGGCCAGGCGGAAGCCGTCGATCGCCGGATTGCGCAACAGTTGCGTGACCCCGGCCGCGGTCACCTCCGCCGCGGCCGTCGACAGCAGCCCGACGCCGATCACGCGCGCGGCGAAGAGTTCGGGGGCGTGCGCGGCCGCGGCCAGCACCGCCATACCGCCCAGCGAATGTCCGATCACGAGCACGGGTCCGGTGGGCGCGGCGCTCTCGATCACGGCCGCCACATCGCGCCCGAGCTGGGCGACGGTACAGCTCTGCGTGCTCGGCGTGCCGGACCGACCGTGGCCGCGCAGGTCGAAGAACACCATCCGAACCCGTTCGCCCCAACGCTTTTCCAGATCGCGACGCTGGAAGTGGAAGGACTCCATGCTGTTACAGAAGCCGTGCACGAAGATCGCGGTGACCGGCGCGTCCGGCGGCCCGCATTCACGGGTCGAGAGCCGCACGCCGTCCTCGGTGAGCACCGCGCCCGCACGATCGCGCTCGAGCAGGGTGAAATCCTCGTCACGGTATTCGTCACGATGGGCAGGCCACAGCACCTGCGAACCGAGTCGGCGCAGGGCGTGCGCACCGGCGAGGGCTCCGACGACCCCGGCGGTCGCCAGACCACCGCGCAGGACGGTAATGCGATTCGAACGTCGCGATCCCATCGGAACCCTTCCAGATGACGGCCTATCCAACGAGTCGACCACATCGGGTGCGGCACCAACAACAGCAACGGCGTGGCGTCCCCCGCCGGGCCGCCGGGTTCAACCGCCGATATGCCGACGGATTACCCGCCCTTTGGGCGCGCACACCACCTCGTAGTGGATGGTGTCGAGCAGATCGGCCCATTCCTGCGCGGTCGGCTCGCCCGCACCGCCGCCGAACAGCACCGCGGTATCGCCCTCGGTCACGCCGGCGGGGTTGTCGCCGAGGTCGACGACGAACTGATCCATGCAGACCCGCCCGACGCTCGGTCTTCGCCGACCGCCGACCAGCACGTCGAACCGTCCGCTCAAGAGCCGGAACACCCCGTCGGCGTATCCGGCGGGCACCAGGGCGACGGTGGTGTCGCGCGGGGCGATCCACCGGTGGCCGTAGGAGACGCCCTCCCCCGCCGGAACCCGCTTGACCAACGCGACCCGCGCCTGGAACGTCATCGCGGGCCGCAACCCGACCTCGGGCAGGCCGGGAATCGGCGCCAGCCCGTACACCGCGATGCCGGGACGAACCATGTCGAAGGCCAGATCGGGGCGGGTCATGGTGGCGGCGGAATTCGCCAGATGCGTCAGTTCCGGCCGCAGACCGGCCGCCCGCGCGGCTTCGACCGCCGCGACGAACCGCTCGCGCTGAATGTCGAGGAACGGGTGCTCCGGTTCGTCGGCGTGCGCGAGGTGGGAGAACACGGCCCGCAACCGCACCACGCCCTCCGACTCGAGCATCCGCAGTTCGGCGAGGACCGCCGGATACTCGTCGGGCGCGATGCCATTGCGGTTGAGCCCGGTGTCGACCTTCAGCGCCACCACGGCGGTCCGCCGGATGCCACGCGCCGCACCCGCGACCGCACGCAGATGCGCGAGCGAGGGGACGCCGATCTCGATATCGGCCGCGATGGCGGCCGCGTAGTCGGCGTCGGCGTTGTTGAGCCAGCACAGGATCGGCGCGGTGATGCCCGCACCGCGTAATCGCACCGCCTCGGCGACGGTGGTCACCCCGAGCTCCGCGGCCCCCGCCCCCAACGCGGCCCGCGCCACCTCGACCGCCCCGTGGTTGTACCCGTCGGCCTTCACCACCACCATCACCGCCGCGTCACCGGCGTATCCGCGCAGGACACGCACATTGTGCGCGATGGCGTCCAGGTCGACGACGGTCTCCACTTGGGCATTCACGGCTAAAGATCCTGCCATCCCAGCGCCGCCCGCAACGCGCGCCACGATCCGGTCGGCCCGGCGAGGCGGCCTGATAGCCGGACCTCAACTGGTCGAATGAACAGCTCGGTGATTTCGTACACGCGAAGTCCGGATCGCACACAACCCGCAGGCGCAGCGGGTAGGGCGCCCCACACACACGCGTTCCGCATTCCGGCCGTGGGCGCCGCACCGTGTTCCTGATCATTTCTGGGAGTGAGCCCTCCGGCACACTTCTTGGCGGTAGCCGGCTGGTGGGTGGGCACTCTGTGCTCCTTCCGCCTCGTGTCCCTGCAACGCCCACGTTTCCCTCGAACGGCGCCGATGCGGCGCGGGATTCAGGCCGTGCCGGTAGCGGTGAGGGCGCGCAGGGTGCGGATCGCGGGGCGGAGGTGGTTGAGGAGAGGGTCGGCCGAGATGGGGGCCGCGGTGGGGTGGTCGGCGTGTGCGGCGAGATTCGCGGCCAGGCTGTGGACTCGGGCCGCGGCGGCGGCGGACCAGGCGGGGTCGCGGCCTGCGGCGAGCAGTGCGCCGATGATGCCGGAAAGAACGTCGCCCGCTCCCGCGGTCGCGGCCCATGAGCCGCCCGCCTCGTTGACGAAGGTCGGGCCGCCCGGTGTGGCTACGAGGGTCGCTCGGCCCTTCAGCAGGACGGTGACACCCCATGATTCGGCGAGTTCGCGTACCGCGGCAACCCTGTCTTCGCCGACCTCGTGACCGGTCAGGCGCGCGAATTCGCCCGCGTGCGGGGTCAATACCGTGGGGGCGGTTCGGGTTCGGAGCGGGGAGGGGTCGGCGGCGAGCAGGGTGAGGCCGTCGGCGTCGACGACCACGGGAACCTCGGTCGCCAGGATGCGGTTCAGGCGGGTGCGGGCGTCGTCGTCGGTGCCCGCGCCGGGGCCGAAGACCCAGGACTGGACGCGGCCGGTGCGTTCGATGGTCGGCGCGGCGACCACTTCCGGACAGCGGGCAAGCACATCGGCGGCGCCGGTGCCCGCGTAGCGGACCATGCCCGAGGTGGCGGCGACGGCCGCGCCGGTGCACAGGACCGCCGCGCCCGGATAGGTAGCGCTGCCCGCGCAGACGCCGGTCACGCCCTGGGTGTACTTGTCGTCGGTCGGACCGGGCACCGGCCAGTCCGCGCCGATCCCGGCCGGTTCGAGTGCGGCCAGATTCGCATCGGGCAGGCGTAAACCTATGGGCACCAGTTCGATTCGCCCGCACCACGGCGCAGCGAGCGCGTGCACCGGCTTGTACGCGCCGAAGGCGACCGTCACCCGCGCGCGCACGGCGGGTCCGGTGACCGCGCCGGTGTCGGGGTCGACGCCGCTCGGCAGATCGACCGCGATGATCGGAACATCCAGTCCCGCGACGATCTCGGCCGCGCGCGGACGCAGCGGGCCGCGCCCTGAGATGCCGACGATGCCGTCGATCACCAGGTCCGCCGCGCCGACCTCGTCGCGCACCCGGCCACCCGCGGCACGCAATGCCGCGAGCCCTTTCGCATGTGCGCGTTCGGGATTCAGCAGTACGGCCGTCACCGCGACACCGCGGCGGCGCAGCATCGAACCCGCCCACAGCGCATCACCGCCGTTGTCGCCTGACCCGACCAACAACGCCACCGCACGACCAGCAACGCCACCGGTGCGCGCCCGCAACTCCGCCGCGACGACCCCGGCCAACCCGTGCGCCGCCCGCCGCATCGGCACCCCGTCGGGCACCCGCGTGAACAGTTCGGCCTCCGCCGCACGCACCTCGTCGGCGGTGAAATATCCCCGTCGCGTCGACATCGACGTATCGCCTCCCTCGATCGGGTATCGCGCAAGAAGCCCGTCGCACCGGACCGCCCCGACCCTACCCGCCGCACCCGACGCCGGACCGTCCGTACTCGTGCGGCGGCGCTCCCACCCCGATCCGACGCAGGTCGACGCGGGTCATCTTGTACGTGCGCCTGCGCCTCCCTCCCCCGCCGGATCCGCCGAAGCTCGAAGCATGCCGCCCGCACGCGCACAGCGGCGCTCCTCACGCTGATCCGGCGCTGGTCGACGCGGGCCATTCACACACGCGTGGTGTGACACTCTCCGTGCTGATCTACCGCAGGTCGACGCGGACCGCATTCACACGCGGTACAGCACTCCTCACGCTGATCCGCCGCCGAGCGGCAGCAGAGAACCGATCGCGCCACCCACCGCGCGGACGGTACCGCGGCCAACGTAGGTATTCGACCCGGCGCTTCGACGTGAATTCGGATTCGACGTCACACCGACGCCTCGTTCGGTCATCTCCAGGTTCTGCGTGTTGTCCGCCCGAGGTGCCGGCGGAATTGCCGGGCGCGGTGCCGCGCGGGTGGTGTGAGACCTCGCGGCTAGGCTTGGGCAGCATGTCGATCCGTAGTCACGTCAACGGTAGCCGCGTCAACGCAGTGCGGATCGTGACCGCTGTCCTCCTGTGCGCCGCCGTGGCGTCGAGCGGCTGCGGATCCGATGAATCCGCGAGCACGGCGACCACCTCCGCCGCAGCGAGCGCCGCGAATCCGACGAGCGCCGGACCGCGCGAATCCGCCGCGGTCACCGTGCGCGTCGACGACATGAAGTTCTCGCCCGCCGAGGTGACCGTGCAGGTCGGCGACACCGTCACCTGGAAGTTCAGCGACCGGTTCCCGCATTCGGTGCAGGGCATGGGCGACAAGGCGATGGGCATCAACAGTCCCATCTACAACACCGGCGAGTGGAGCTACACCTTCACCTCGGCGGGATCGTACCGCTATCTGTGCTCCCTGCACCCGGAGATGCGCGGCACCGTCACGGTGCGGTGACCGGCGGCGCCGGTTGCGACGCCGCCGGTGAAACCTATTCGACCGTAACGGATTTGGCCAGATTGCGCGGCTTGTCGACGTCGTAGCCTCTGGCCTGGGCCACCTCCGCCGCGAAGATCTGCAACGGCACCGTCGACAGCAGCGGCTGGAACAGGGTCGGCGCGGACGGGATCTCGATCAGGTCGTCGGCGAACGGGCGCACCGTGTCGTCGCCCTCCTCGGCGATGACGATGGTCCGCGCGCCGCGCGCCTGGATCTCGCGGATATTGCTGAGCAGTTTGGAATGCAGCACCGCGCGTCCCTTCGGGGACGGCATCACCACGATCACCGGCAGACCGTCCTCGATCAGGGCGATCGGGCCGTGCTTGAGCTCGCCCGCGGCGAATCCCTCGGCGTGCATGTACGCCAGTTCCTTGAGTTTGAGCGCCCCCTCCAGTGCCACCGGATAGCCGACGTGGCGACCGAGGAACAGCACCGTCGGCACATGCGCCAACTCTCGCGCGATCGCGCGCACCTGCGGCCCGGTCTCGAGCACCCGTGCGACCAGCTTCGGCATCGCCTCCAACTCGGCGAACTCGCGAGCGACCTCGTCGGGGTACTTGGTGCCGCGCGCCTGGGCCAGCGCGAGACCGACCAGGAAGTTCGCTGTCACCTGGGCGAGGAAAGCCTTGGTCGAGGCAACGCCGATCTCGGGACCGGTCCTGGTGTAGAGCACGGCATCGGATTCGCGCGGGATCTGCGCGCCGTTGGTGTTGCAGATCGCCAGCACCCGCGCCTTCTGGTCCTTGGCGTGGCGCACGGCCTCCAGCGTGTCGGCGGTCTCACCGGACTGGGAGATCGCCACGACCAGCGTCGAGCGGTCGAGCACCGGATCGCGGTAGCGGAACTCGCTGGCCAACTCCACTTCGACCGGCAGTCTGGTCCAGTGCTCGATGGCGTACTTGGCCAGCAGACCCGCGTGATACGAGCTGCCGCAGGCCACCACGAAGACCTTGTCGAACTCGCGCAATTCCTGCTCGGCGAGGCGCTGCTCGTCCAGCACGATCCGGCCGCCGCGCTCGTCGACGGTGAAATGGCCGATCAAGGTGTCCGCGACGCCCGCGGGCTGCTCCTCGATCTCCTTGAGCATGAAGTAGTCGTGACCGCCCTTCTCGGCGGCGGCCAGATCCCAGTCGATGGTGAACGGGCGGGTCTTGCCGTCGACCGCGTTGCCGTCGAAGTCGGTCACCGCGTAGGAGTTCGCGGTGATGACGACGGCCTGGTCCTGACCGAGTTCGACCGCTTCGCGGGTGTGCTCGATGAACGCCGTCACATCGGAGGCGATGAACATCTCGTCCACACCGACGCCGACCACCAGCGGGGTGGAACGACGAGCGGCGATGATCATGCCAGGATGGTCGGCGTGGGTGAACACGAGGGTGAAGGCGCCTTCGAGCCTGCGCAGCACCGACAGCGCGCTGGCCACGAAATCGCCCGCCGTCGGGCCCGCCGCGTAGGCGAGGCCGACGAGGTGGACCGCCACCTCGGTATCGGTATCGCTGCGCAGTTCGACACCCGCCTGCTCGAGTTCCTTCCGCAGCGGCGCGAAATTCTCGATGATGCCGTTGTGCACCACCGCCACCTTCTCGGTGACGTCGCGGTGCGGGTGCGCGTTGCGGTCGGTGGGCGCGCCGTGCGTGGCCCACCTGGTGTGGCCCATGCCCGTGGTACCCGCGAACCGCTCGTTACCGGACTCGGCTAGCTCGGCCTCCAGATTCGCGAGTCGTCCTGCCTTACGTTCCACCGCCAATGCGCCCGAACCGCCGAGGATCGCGACTCCCGCGGAGTCGTATCCTCGGTATTCCATGCGGCGCAACGCGTCAACGACAATGCCGAGCGCGTCCCGGTACCCGACGTAGCCAACGATTCCGCACATGGCTCACCAGAGTACTTATCGGATAACGTTCTCGTCGTGTCGGCGTCTGTGAAATCACTTCTGAGCACCCTGACCAGCCGTGGCCCGCATCGGGTGTTGCGCGGCAACCTGGCCATCGCGGGGCAGCCCGGCGTTGTCTACACCCCCGAAACCGGTCGGAACCTGCCCGCGATCGCCTTCGCGCACGGCTGGCTGACCGGCGTGTCGCGCTATCGGCAACTACTCGAACACCTGGCCTCCTGGGGTTTCGTGGTCGCCGCCCCCGACACCGAGCGCGGCCCGATTCCGTCACATCTCGACCTGGCGACCGATCTGCTCACCACCCTCGACATCGTCACCGGCGTACGCCTCGGCGACGGCGAGATCAGCGTGCACCCCGATCGGCTCGTCCTCGCCGGGCACGCCATGGGCGCGGGCGCCGCCGTACTCGCCGCCGGGCAACGCGAGGTGGCCGCCGTCGCGGCGCTGTTCCCGTCGCCCACCGCACCGTCGGCCGAGTCCGTCGCCCCGCGAATCGACCGCCCCGCCCTCATCCTGGCGGGCGCGCCCGACCTCGAATCGGTCAGCTCCAACGCGGTGCCGCTGGCCACCGTCTGGGGCGGTGCCAACATCCTGCGCGTGCTCGACGACGCGACGCACAACGGCATCGTCGAGGGCCGCCGCGCCCTGCGCGCCTTCGGTGTGGGCAAACACCAAGCCAAAGTGGCGAGGACCACGCGCGCCCTGCTCACCGGCTACCTGCTCGCCACCGTGCTCGGTGAGAAGACCTACGAACCGTTCGCCGACCCCGAAGCCGCCATCCCCCGCACCGAGATCTTCGACCCGCACGCCCCACGCGAGGAGGAGAAGCCCAAACTCCCCGTCGGCGCCGTCCTCGGCCTCCTGCGCAAGTAGTCGCCCTGAGCTGCGGCCTTGCTAGATCAGCCAGCTCTCACGTCGGTAGTAGGCGCCCTCGGGATCGTCGTCCTCGTCGCTGGGGGTGACGACGTCGTTGGCGCGTCTGTTGGCGAGTGAGCGGGCGATCGCTTCGCGCTGCTCGCGCGCTTCGTCCTCCAACCGTTCCCGCTCGGCGCGTTCGGCGGCTTCGCGCTGTTCGCGTTCCTGGGCCTCGGCCTGTGCCCGCGCGATGGCTTCGGCGTTGTCCTCCCAGTACCGGGCCATCTCGGCGGCGGATCGTTCCGCGAGGCGACGGGCGTCCGCTTCGGTTCTGCGCCGCAGGTCGGCCATTTCGGACAGCAGCAGGGCCGAGCGGCGGCGGGCTTCGTCGGCCGCGCGTTCGATTTCGGCCGCGTAGTTCACGCTCGTTCCCTTTCCTCAGGCGCCACGGACCGTGCCCGCGTCACAGCGGACCCGCCTCGGCCAATTGCGCGCCGCTGTCGGCGGGCTTGGCGTTCGCGCCTGGCATCGGCTTGGGTGTGTGCTCGCCGTCTTCCTCTTTGCGCGGCACCGGCGGGGTCTTGGGTACCGAACCGTTCGATCCCGATCCCTCGCCGTTACCGGAACCTCCGGAGGGCTGCTGCCCGGAATTGCCCGCCGGATGCTGCGGCGCCGCACCCTGCTCGGACTTGTTCGGCTGCCCTTCGCCGGACTTCTCCGAGTTCGGCTTGTCACCGTTCGGCTTGTCACCGCCTTGCTCGGCGCCGCCCGGCTTTTCCGACTTCTGGTCGCCCGCGCCCTGCGCGCTCTTGTCCTGCGGCTTGCTCGAATCGGAGTCGGGCTCGTGCTCGGGATTCGCGCTGTCGACCACGACGGGGATGCCGTGCTCGTTCAACTTCACGCTGTACTCGTGCTTGCTGCCGTCGGCCTCGGTGGACACCAGTTTCGGCTGACCGTCGGCGCCGATCTCGAGCGCGAGATGCTTTCCGGCGAGGTCGAATTCGGCGAGCGGTTTGCCGGTTCCGACGTTCTTCGCGGCCTCGGTCACTTTCTCCAGCGCGCCGTCGATTCCGTCCTTGATCGTGGTGCCGAGTGAGCTCAAGCCGGTGCCGAGCGACTGCGCCGCGGCGCCTGCGGCGCTGGTCAGGGTGGAGGAGAGCTGACTCAACGAAGCCAGGCCCTGGAGCGCGTTCTGGGTGCCGGTGTTCAGGTTGGTGCTCGACGGGACATTCGTCGTCGGAGTGTTGGTAGTGGGGTTGTTGGTTGTCGGTGTGTTCGTCGACGAGGGCGTGGTGTTCTTCGACGGCGTGTTCGTACTCGACGGAGTTCCGCTCGAATTGTTGCCGGAGTTGTTGTTCGACGGGGTTCCGGAGGAATTGTTCGACGTGGGCTTGTCGGTGGACTGCTGCTCACCGGCGGGCGCCGGATAAGGGTCGTCGTCCAGGGCTTTCAGCGCGGCGGCCAGCGTGGCGTACTGCGCCTCGAAGGCGGTGTGCGCAGTTTCGCAGCCGGTGGTGAACAGCGTCATCTTGCCCTCGTAGTCCGGCTTGAACACCGTGTCCAGCCAGTCCGAGCAGCGTTTCCTGAGTCGCTCCGCGTAGGTGCCGTCGGTCAACTCCGTGATCGGCAGGTACGTCGACAAGCCGGTCGCCTGGAAGAAATTCGTCACGCTGCCGGTGGGCGCCATATCGGGGAAGATCTCGGCGAGTTTGTCCGCGAGCGTCCCGCCGGCGAAGATCGTGAACAGGGTGCCCGACTGCGCGCCGGAGATGATCTCATCGATATCCGCCGGGCTCTTGCCATCGATCCGCACGTCCGTCTGCCCGCCGAGCAGATCGAGCGTCATCTGGGCCTTGGCGATGACCGCGTCGCGGAACGGGGTGATGGTCTTGCGGATGGCGTCGACGGCGGTGCGGACCTTCGCGCGATCCTCGGCCGCGAGCGTGACCTGCTTGGTGAGCATCTCGATACCGGCCTCGGCGGCGGCGCCCTGCCACATCGACGGCAACCGCCGTGCCACCTGCTCCTGCGTTGCGCCCTGCTCCTCGGCGACGGCCAGCATCTTGTTCAGGCTGTCGGCGGCGGTTTCGAGCTTGGCGAGGTTCATGCCGCGTTGCATGTCGTACAGCCATTCGAGCTTCTGCACCGAGTAGCCGCCGTCTTTCGTATTGCCGCCCGCGCCGCCGAAAGCCCGGCGATACCGCGATTCGAGTTGGATCCAGTACTGGAGACCCGGCGCACCCTCGTCGAGGATCTGGTCGACGGAGCGATTGCGCATCCGCTCCGAGAAACCGTCCACCACTCCCATTACGCGCGGCCCCTTCCGATCGGCGAATTCGACATGTCCACCCCTGCCCGATCAGACCTTGCCGGTCTTCCTGGCGTTGTTCTCATCGACATCGGCGGTCTCGATGGACACCTTGCCGATCGCGCTCGCCGTGTCCTCCACGGCGGTGGTCCAGATATTCAGCCAGTTCACCACCCGCGTCATGGCGTCGTGGACCTCCTGCCCGCGCGCGACGTACTCCTTCCCGGCCTCACAGTCCTGGCCGTTGCGACCCGCGCCGAACAAATTGTTCGAGATGTCGCCGACGTAGTTGCGCACGGTGGCCGCCGAATGAGCGAGATCACTTGCTGCCGTGGACAACCCGGCCTGATCGACAACGAAACCGCCGGAAATCGTGTGGCCCATCACCCCTCCATATCCGAACCGATTCGACGTGCCGGGCTTCTGCCGTACTTGCTTGGACGCGCGGGACGGGTTCGTGGTTCCACGGAATCCACATCGGACGCACGTCATCCGTCGGGAACATACCGGGCGGGTGGCTGTCACGAGCCCCCACGATCGAATTCCGGATCGATCCGCAGGTTCCAATGATCCGCACGATCCCGCGCGGATCATTGCAGCCTGCGGCCGGTAGGTCCCACGCGGGGACAAGGGTTCGGGGGCCGTTGCGAGCAAGCGTACCCCCGGCCCGCGCCCGCAGACGGTGTATTCGACTGGTGCGCAGCCTTATCAGAGGTGACCGTGATCGGTGCGCACCCATCCCGATGTTCCATCGGGATGGTGGTGGAACTCCCACGCGGCGTAATCGCCGTCTTTCTCCACCACGGTGACGTGGTCGGCGAGGCCGTCGTGGTCGTAGTCGGTCCACACCTGCATGGCCTCGACGCCGGTGGTGGTCTCGGTATCGAGGATGCCGTCGCCGTCGATGTCCTGCACCGGATGGTTCAGCTCGACGGGGCCGAGCCCGTCCAGCGGCGAGGAGGCGTCGATATGGGGCAGGTCCAAACCGGGGAACTCACCCGAAGTGATCATGACTCCTCCTCGACGGACTCGAATGGCGGTACGCGGCTGCCGCCGATGCGATGGGATCGTCCCCATCCTGTCATCCGTGCCGCTTCGGCGCAGCAGCTTATCGGGTAGGGCCGGTCACTTTTTCGGAATGATCAGCCACAGCACCAGATACACGATGAACTGCGGACCGGGAAGCAGGCAGGACAGGACGAAGACCAGCCGGACGACATTGGCGTTCCAGCCGAAATATTCGGCGAGGCCGCCGCAGACGCCCGCGATCCAGCTGTCGGTGGCGGAGCGGGTGAGGCGGCGCACGGGTGCGGTCATGGGGTTCCCTCCTCGGGTTGGTCGGTATGCCTTCGACTCTGCTCCGGAAATCGCCGCGCGACATCGGTCGCACGCCCCATCCCGACCCTGATTTCCGCCGCCGCTCGATCAGGGTGAACCCTCGGCCCGCACCGCGATTGCGGGCCGCAAGTGTGGACACGGCAGACTTTGCCGGGTGAGCACCACTCTGCACGCCCGCGGACTCTCGGCCGGATACGGCGAACGGGTCCTCTTCGACGACCTCGAGCTGATCCTCGCGCCCGGCGATGTGATCGGCCTGGTCGGGGTGAACGGCGCGGGCAAGTCGACGCTGCTGCGCATGCTCGCCGACGGCGCCGCGCCGACCGGAACCATCACGGTGAGCCCGCCCGACGCCACGGTGGGCTATCTCGCCCAGGAACCCGAACGCATTCCCGGCGAGACCGTGATCGACTACCTCGGCCGCCGGACCGGTGTGGACGCGGCGCAGCGCGCCATGGACGCGGCGGCGCAGCGCCTGGCCGACGGCGGTGACGACGAGTACACCCCGGCGCTGGAACGCTGGCTCGCGCTCGGCGGCGCCGATCTGGATCAGCGCGCGCAGGAGGTCGCGGTCGAACTCGGTCTCGCCGAATCCCTCGCCAGCGGTCTCGACACTCCGATGACGGCGCTGTCCGGTGGCCAGGCGGCCCGTGCCGGTCTTGCCTCGGTGCTGTTGTCCCGCTTCGACATCCTGCTGCTCGACGAACCGACCAACGACCTCGATCTGGCCGGACTCGCGACCCTGGAACGTTTCGTGACCTCGGTGCGGGTGCCGCTGATGGTCATCAGCCACGACCGAGAGTTCCTCGCGCGCACCGTGAATCGCGTCGTCGAACTCGATCTGGCGCAGCAGCGGGTGGACAGCTACGACGGCGGGTACGACTCCTATCTGGCCGAACGCGCGATCGCGCGCAGGCACGCCCGCGAAGCCTACGACGACTACGCCGACACCAAGGCCGACCTCGAGGCGCGCGCGCAGATGCAGCGCAACTGGCTCGAACACGGTGTGCGCAACGCCCGCCGCAAATCCAAGACCGATTCGGACAAGGCCGGGCGCAAGATGCGCGCCGAATCCACCGAGAAGCAGGCGGCAAAGGCCCGCCAGACCCAGCGCAGGATCGAACGGCTCGACGTGGTTGAGGAGCCGCGCAAGGAGTGGGAACTGCGCATGTCTATCGCCGCCGCGCCGCGCAGCGGTTCGGTGGTCGCCACCCTGAACGGGGCCACCCTCACCCGCGGCGAATTCACCCTCGGTCCGGTGACCACGCAGGTGGACTGGGCCGACCGAATCGTGCTCACCGGCGCGAACGGCTCCGGGAAGTCGACGCTGCTCGGCCTGCTGTTGGGCACCATGACGCCGGACACCGGAACGGCCGCGCTCGGCTCCGGCGTGGCGATCGGCTCGGTCGACCAGACCCGCGACCTGTTCCGCGGCGATGCGCCGCTGGCCGACACCTTCGGCATCGAGATGCCGGACTGGCCCGACGCCGAGGTGCGAACCCTGCTCGCCAAGTTCGGCCTGCGGGGCGCCCACGTCGCCCGCGCCTGCTCGACGCTCTCGCCCGGCGAACGCACCCGCGCCGCACTCGCGCTCCTGCAGGCGCGCGGGGTGAATCTGCTCGTCCTCGACGAGCCGACCAACCATCTCGACCTGCCCGCGATCGAACAGTTGGAGCAGGCGGTGGAATCCTTCACCGGCACACTGCTGCTGGTGACCCACGACCGCCGAATGCTCGACGCGGTGAGCTCCACGCGCCGCTGGCTCATGCAGGACGGACGCCTGACCGAAGACTGAACGCAGCGCCGCGACAATCGCGCACGCCTGGCCCGAAACCAGTACGCCCCTCAGCACCGCTTTCCACAGCACACCACTCATCACCGGGGCGCTCCTCCGCACCGCCTTCACCGCCCGGCCTCCGGAGGTACCCCGGCATCATCGACTCGCTCTTCGGCACCACCCATGTCGGCACCGACATCACGGGCCGCACCACACCCCGCCGCACCACACCCCGCCGCACCACACCCCGCCGCACCACACCCCGCCGCACCACACCCCGCCGCACCACACCCCGCTACGCCGTCGCCGGCGTGCGGTTTCCCGCGCTGACCGGACTCCGACGGTCGCCGAGCACCGCGACCCCGATCGCCGATCCGACTCGCACCGCCTTCCTCACGACCGCGACCTTCGCTCGACACATCCCGCACCGCGAAACCACCGGCAGGCTCCGAAGCGGCAGCCCCGGCTCGATTCGCCTCGCCCATTTCATCGCCGGTGTGCGGCTTCCGGCGCTCACCGGACTCCGACGGCCGCCGAGCACCACGACGCCGATCACGGGCACGGCCCGCGCCGCGTCCTTCGCGACTACGATCGTCCGCCCCGCTCGGCACCACCTGCGCCGCGACACCAGCGGGCGGCTCCGAGACGACATCCCCGGCTCGGTTCGCCTCACCTACCTCATCGCCGATACTCGACCTCCGATACTCACCGGACTCGGCGCTCGACCGAGCGCTGCGGCGTTGATCGCCGGTCCCGTCGCCACCGCCTTCTTCGCGGTCGCGACCGCCACCTCTGTGCGACTCGGCTTGCGCCGCGACACCGCCGGGCGGCTCCGAGGCGACAGACCCGGTTCGGTACCTGTCATCAGGTGAGCGTGGAGTCCGGGGTAGGGCGACGAATTCCCGTTGTCGTACCGCTGATTCGTCCACGCCGAGTTCCGAGCGTTGCCGCACGGTGGGCGATATTCGGGCGGGGAACACCGACCCGGAGCGGAATCGCGAGATCAGGTCCTCGGCTTGGGCGTGACCGCGCCGACCCCGGTGACGTGGCACCTCGACCAGCAAGGTTCGCACGGAAAGACCTTGTGCGACAGCTGCTTCCATTGTCGCCACGGCGACCGAGGGTGCGGCCGTGCGAGCGATGTCGACCACGGTGCGGGCCGGATCGGTGGTCAATGTGCCTCGGATCATGCCCAATTCGGCGGTGTCGAACCTGTCGCGATGGACGAGTAGGTGACTGGTGCGCGATGCGCGGGCGCCGAGCACATGGGTGACCGGTGTGGCCTCGACGGCGAAACCGTGCAGCTCGGCGGCGGTGTCGTAGGCGGCGACCACCGAGACCAGGCCGGTGGCCAGTCGCGCGGCCTCGACCCGGAGTTCGGTGACCGGCGGCGTACTCGCCTCCCGGTAGACGCCGCGGAACACGCGGACCCATTCGCCCCGGTCGAGCAATAGCCGCATTTCCCCACGGGTGTATTCGCAGAGCACCTGCCACGCGGCGAACGCGCCGAATTGTTTGTCCCGTGCCTGTTGCAGTCCTGATCGCATGGTCCGAGTGTCGCCACCGACGAACCAGCGAAGCCCACGCCGACCTGGGAAAACACCAGACCTGTGGACAACCGTCCCCCTGTGGAGAACCGCCGGAAACTACATGCCGACGACCTCGATGATGGGCGCGGGATAGTCCGCGACGCCACCCTTCTCGCGCCACGGCCGATGCGCCGACGCCCCCGGAAGATCGACGATCTCGGGCACCCAGCGCCGCACGTACTCGCCGTCGGGATCGAAACGCTCGGCTTGCCGCAGCGGATTCAAGACCCGGTTCGGCCTGGTGTCGGTACCGGTGCCCGCCGCCCACTGCCAGTTCATCTGATTGTTCGCGATATCGGCGTCGACCAGCCAGCGCAGGAAATGCTCGGCCCCGACCCGCCAGTCCACTCGCAGAGATTTCGCCAGGAAACTCGCGGCGATCAACCGGGCGCGTCCCGGCATCCAGCCTTCGGCGCGCAACTGCCGCATACCGGCATCGATGATGGGGTAGCCGGTGCGCCCGTCGCACCACGCCCGCACCGCACGCGGATCCTCGCGCCACCGGATGGACCGGTCGTGATAGTCGTGCCAGGCGATTTCGGGCCTGGCCGCGAGGAGTTGGTGGTTGAAATCCCGCCAGGCGAGTTGCCGCGCGTAGGCCGCGCCGCCTTCGTCGCCGGCGTCGACGCGGCTGAGCAGTTCGGCGGCGGACAGGCAGCCGAAATGCAGGTACGGCGACAGCCGTGAGGTCGCGTCCGCGGGCAGTTCGTCGTTGCGCGCGGCGTACTGCTCGATCGGACCGGACAGCCACTTGTTCATCAGTTTCCGCCCGGTGGTCTCACCGCCGACCGAGAGCATGGGCGAGGCGTCGCCCGCGCTGATGTCGGCGGGTTTCGGCAGTTCGCCCGCGGCGATGCGCGGCATGGTCACGGCGGGCGGGCGGGCCAGCGGCGTACGGCGGTGCACCTGCGTCCAGCGGCGGTGGTACGGCGTGAACACGGCGAAATGGTCGCGACCGGTCGACGGCGTCACCGCGTCCGGTTCGACGGAGGTCACCGAGGCGCCGTGCACGCGCAGTTCGCGGTCGTCGCCGGCCAGCCGTTCGCGCAGCGCCTGCTCGCGCCGCCTGCTGTAGGCGCTGACATCGGCCGCGATGTGCACGGTTTCGGCGCCGACCCGCGCGGCGACCCGCGCCACTTCCTCGACCACGGAACCGCGCCGCAGCACCAGCTGTCCGCCCATGGCGCGCAGTTCGTCGTCGAGTTCGGCGAGTGCCGCTGCGAGGAACGCGGCGCGGTTCGGCGTGGCCGATCGCCCGGACAGGATCGCCTCGTCGAGGACGAACAGCGGCACGACGGCATCGGCGCGACATCCGGCAGTGAGCGCCGGATTGTCGCGCACCCGCAGGTCACGGGTGAAAAGTACGACCGCGACCGTCATCGGATACCACCGGAGCCCACCTGTCGATCCATCGCGCTCGCACCTCTTCCATTCGGACCGTGCCACAAACCGAGGACCTCGCCCGTGCGGACCGCGCCGCGCACAGTGGGCGGCTCAGCCGTGTCGCGCGACGCGGACCGCACGGGCGACGCCGAGAGAATCCCTCATCCCAACGACAGCACCCATGGTAGCGCAAGAACGATGCATATTCGATGCAAACCGATCCAGAAGACTCTTCCGATCTAGACAGACAATCCCAAACCACAGTTCAATCACGACAGACCGAGCAACACACGCATCGAAGATGCATCGAAAATCAAACGGAAGCGACCTGCTTAGCGAGATCATCGGCCAACTGCCGCGCCTGCGCGAGATCGGTCGCCTCGACCATCACCCGCACCAATTGTTCGGTACCGCTCGGCCGCAACAACACTCGACCTGATTCACCGAGCATCCGCTCCGCCTCGCGCACCGCTTCCAGCACCTCGGGCGCCACGGCCACCGCGGCCTTGTCGGTGACCCGCACGTTCACCAACACCTGCGGCACCGTCGTCAACACGCTCGCCAGATCGGTGAGCCCGCGACCCGTGCGCGCCATCCGTGCCATCAATCGCAGCCCGGTGAGCACACCGTCGCCGGTGGTCCCGTAACCGGGCAACACGGTGTGCCCGGACTGCTCGCCGCCGAGCGTGAACTTCCCGCGCCGCAACTCCTCGAGCACATAGCGGTCGCCGACGGCGGTGGTGCGCAACGTGATTCCGGCCTCGCGCATGGCGATATGCAAGCCGAGATTGCTCATGACGGTGGCGACCAGCGTGTCCTGCGCCAGTTCCCCCGCCTCCCGCATGGCGATCGCGAGAATCGCCATGATGGCATCGCCGTCGACCACGACGCCCGCCGCGTCAACCGCGAGACACCGGTCGGCGTCGCCGTCGAGCGCGAGCCCCAGATCCGCGCCGTGCTCGACCACCGCGCGGCGGACCTGATCCAGATGGGTCGAACCGCAGCCGTCGTTGATATTCAGGCCGTCGGGTTCGGCGTTGATGGCGATCACCGTCGCGCCCGCCTCGCGCAATGCCGCCGGACCGACTTCGGAGGCCGCGCCGTGCGCGCAGTCCAGGACGACGGTGAGGCCCGTCAGATCCTCGCCGGTCGCCTCGACAAGGTGTTCCACATACCGCTCGTGGGTGCCCTCGACGCTGTACCGATCGGGAATGACCAGGCCGTGGTCGCGGGCGCCGGAGGCGTTGAGCACCCGGCCGATGCCCGCGCCGGTCGGTCGATGCGAGGCGCCCTGGGCGATCACGGCCTCGATCCGGTCCTCGACGGCATCGTCGAGTTTGTGCCCGCCCGCGGCGAAGATCTTGATGCCGTTGTCCGGCATGGGGTTGTGCGAGGCGGAGATCATCACGCCGAGGCACGCGTCGTAGAGGCCGGTGAGGTAGGCGACCGCGGGCGTCGGCAGCACACCGACCGCGAGCACGTTCACCCCCGCGCCGGTCAGCCCGGCGGTCACCGCGGCCTCGAGCATCTCGCCGGAGGCGCGCGGATCGCGGCCGACCACGGCCAGCGCGCGCTTCTTGCCTCGACTCAGAATCTGCGCCGCCGCACCCGAAACGGCCAGCGCCAATTCCGGACCCAGCGAATCATTGGCCAGACCACGTACTCCGTCGGTACCGAACAAACGTCCCATTGTCGTCCCTCGTCACCCCTTCTTCGGGAATACAGCACGAGAGCAGGCGACCAGCGGTGCTGGAAGCCTGCTCTCGTACAGCTACCGCGCCGACAATACCGCCTCGGACGCGGCGGTCGAGACCGACCGCCGCCACCGACGACCCTCCAAGGGTGCCGGATGAGGGGTGTCGACGATGCTGAAATCAGCGCTTCGAGTACTGAGGCGCCTTACGCGCCTTCTTCAGACCGTACTTCTTGCGCTCGGTGGCACGCGGGTCACGGGTGAGGAAGCCCGCCCGCTTCAGCGCGGGACGGTCGTCCGGGGTGACCTCGATCAGCGCGCGGGCGATGGCCAGGCGCAGCGCACCGGCCTGACCCGACGGACCGCCGCCGACCAGGCGGGCGTGGATGTCGAAGGACTCGGTGCGCTCGACGGTAACCAGCGGGGACTTGACCAGCTGCTGGTGCACCTTGTTCGGGAAGTAGTCCTCGATGGTGCGGCCGTTGAGCACGAAGTTGCCGGAACCGGGCAGCAGGCGCACGCGGACGACGGCTTCCTTGCGGCGGCCGACGGTCTGCACCGGGCGATCGATGACGATCGGGGCGAAGGTGGCGGGCTCGGCCTCGTAGCCGTACTCCTCCTCGACGACCTCGACATTGCCTTCAGCGGCACTGCCTTCACCGTCGAAGATCTCTTCGACGGCTTCTTCGGCGAATTCCTCGGGAGCGGTCACTGGGCCACCTGCTTGATCTCGAACGGAATGGGCTGCTGAGCGATATGCGGATGCGTGGGGCCCGCGTAGACCTTCAGCTTGCCCGCGATCGCGTTGCCGAGCTTGTTCTTCGGGATCATGCCCTTGACGGCCTTCTCGACCAGGCGGTCGGGACGGGTCTCCAGCACCTGACCGACAGTGCGCGACTTGAGGCCGCCCGGATGTCCTGAGTGGTGGTGGATCAGCTTGTCGGCCTTCTTGTTGCCCGAGATGGCGACCTTGTCGGCGTTGATGATGATGACGAAATCGCCGCCATCGAAGTTCGGCGCGTAGGTCGGCTTCGTCTTGCCGCGCAGCAGATTCGCTGCCTGAACGGCGAGACGGCCGAGCACTACGTCAGTGGCGTCGATGACGTACCACTTACGGGACACGTCACCCGCCTTGGGGCTGTACGTAGGCACAGTGATTCCCTGTCTGTCGTCGGTGCTGCCGGCCGCGGCGCGCGATCGAGGATGTTCCCGGCGGCCGGTGGAGACCCGGGACCTCGATACAGCTCGCACGCCAGCGAGCCACGATACCAGGCGGGTATCGACACCTCGGAATCGGCTCAGATCTGAACCGGCGGCCCCGGATCGACCGCGTCCGGCGGGCCGGGAATCACGAAGCGCAGCGTGTCGACGCCGGGTTGCGCGCACTCCGGTTCGTCGCCCTGACGGCGCACCGAGACGATCCCCTGCGGACCCTCCGAATCGGCCCGTGGGGTCAGCGGACACGCGACCGACTCGTACGAACCGGCCAACTCGACCCGATCCGCGTCCGGCGACAGCGCCACGACGGCCAGCGCGACCGCGCCGACCACCGTGTGCGCACCGAACAGATTGTCCTTGAACTTGTTCCAGCGCTTGCCCTTGCGCGGCTGCTCGTCCTCGTCTTCGGGACGCACCGCACCGCTCTCGGCCCACCGGTCCCGCGGCGGACCGGCGGCCGGCGGACCGGCGGGCGGCGCGTACGGCGACGGTCCGGTTTGCGGATATCCCGGTCCGCTCGACCGCTCCTCGGGCTGACCAGGCGGGCGGGTGAATCGACTGCCGTACTCGGCGAGATTCGGCGGCAGACCGCGCGGCGGCTCACCCCTGGTGACCCGTGTGGTCGGCTCGTCGCCGGGTTCGGGCGGCGTCGTCGGATAGCCCGGTCCGTAGGTCACCACCGGGGCCGACGGCGGTTCCGAACCTCGAGGTCCCATCGGCGGCGCAGGCTGTACCGGCGGCGGCGCCTGGACCGGCGGCGCGGGCTGCGGCTCGACCGGCCCTCGCGAAACCGGCGCGACATCCTGACGCACCGGCTGCGCGGGCTCGACATGCCGACCGCTCGGTTCCTCCTCGACCGCCTCGCCATCGGTCACCAGCAGATGCGTCGCACCGAGCACCAGCGCGTGCATCGGATGGTCGGCGACCCGCAACCGGTGACCGAGATGGTTCTGGAAGGCCAGCCGCAACGGATCGTTGAAACAGACATTGCCGCACAGCAGGACCGTCGAAGTGTCCGCGCCGATCGCGCGCGCCGCCGCCATGACCTCGATGACCACGTTGTCGGCCGAATGCGCGTCGCGCATGGCCTCCCCGGTGACCGGCACGTCCACCGATTCGGTCGGCTGCTCGTCGTCGCCATGCACGGCCACCACGAGTACGGTGCGCCCGTCGGAGTAGACGCCGGTGGCGCCGATACCGCGCGGGTCGCGGGCATCAGGCGGAAGGACCAGGCCGAGCGCGCGCACGTAGCCGGACAGCGCGACGCTCTCGGGCAGCGGTTCCACCGTCACGTCCAACTGCTCGACCAGTTCGGCGTAGAGCTCGACCTTCTCGTCCGGCCAACCGTCCGGATACGGCAGCGCCACCACATCGGGTTTGCCGCGCAGATATTTGCCGACCGAGGCCAGCGGGTTGTACATGCGGGCGCGGAAGACCAACTCGGCCGGCCAGGTGGCGCCCGCGACCACGATCTGGGAGTGGCCGAGGATATCGCGCACGTCGGCGATCGCCATCCCGAGATCCGGGCGCTGCCGGTCGACGCCCGCGGTATGCAACCTGCCCGACGAATCGGCAAGCAGATACGCGGGCGGCGTATACGTTCCTTCCACCTGTACCGGGCGGATCGGTGTCCCCGCGCCCCCCGCAGCCACGGACACCACATCCCATCCGAGATGTACCGCCCCTACTCGCACCGTCACAGGCACAAGTGTGCCTGGTACCCGGGCGCGACGCTCGCGATACCCGCCATCGCGAGGTCGTAGCCGTGCGGAGCCATCCTCACGCCGCGGACTTCTTCAAACGCAGCCTGGTCCACGTGATGACGGCGAGCAGCGCGGTGATCACCACGAGCAGCACGATGTTCAGCACCCAGGTCCCCGGCTCGTGATTCCACAGCGAGTCGTTCTCGGCGCGCAGGAACAGCGTCTTGATATCCACCGTCGAAGCGCCCGCCGCGTAACCCCAGCGGGAGGGGAACAGCCACGACACCTGCTCGAGCCCCGGCCGCCCGGTGACCGGGATGAGCCCGCCCGCCATGACCAGCTGCACCATGATCATCACCACGAGCATCGGCATGACCTGCTCGTTGGATTTCGCGAGACTCGACAGCAGCAGACCGAACACCACGCAGCACACCGCCGTCAACGCGATGTCCAGATACAGTTCGGCGCTGCCCGACGGGATCACCGACCCCGCCCCCGGCGGCTTCTTGCCGACCAGGGTGATCCCGACCAGCACCGCCGACTGCAGGAAGGCGGTGATGCTGAACACCGCGATCTTGGCCAGCAGATACGACGACGGCAACAACCCGACCGCGCGTTCCCGTTGGAAGATGGTGCGCTCGCCGACCAGATCGCGCACCGTGAGCGTGGCGCCCATGAAGCAGGCGCCGAGGATCAGCACGACGAGCAACTGCTGCGCCTCGGAACTGATCGTCGGACCCGGCTGCCCGGTGACCGGGTCCATCCGCAGCCCGCCCTCGGTGAACCCGTTCTTACCCGGCACCACCAGCGACAGCGCGCCGAGGATGAACGGAAGCACCACGAGGAAGGCCAGATAGCCGCGGTCGGCGAAGATGAGCCGGATCTGCCTGCGCGCCAGCGTGGAGAACTGTTTGAAACCGGAAGCGTGCGGCGGGCTGCCCGAGGCGCCGGGTCGCGGTGGCGCGGGCGGCGGCGGAGGCGGGGTGAACGCCTGCCGCGAGCGATACGCGGCGAACGCCTGATCCGGGTTGGCGGCGACGATGCCGAAGATCTCGGCCCAGTCGCTTGTCCCCATGGCGCCGCCGACGCCCGCGGGATGGCCGCAGAAGGCGGTCTTGCCGCCGGGGGCGAGCAGCAGCACCTGATCGCACATGTCGAGGCAGGCGACCGAGTGGGTCACCACGATCACCACGCGACCCGCGTCGGCCAGTTCCCGCAGCATCACCATGACCTGGCGGTCCAGCGCGGGGTCGAGTCCTGAGGTCGGCTCGTCCAGGATGAGCAGCGACGGACCGGTGAGCAGTTCCAGCGCCACCGACGCGCGTTTGCGCTGGCCGCCGGAGAGTCGGTCGACCCTGGTGTCGGCGTGTTCGGTGAGCGAGAGCTCCTTCAGGACGCCGTCGATGACCTTCTGCCGGTCGGCCTTGGTGTTGTCCGGCGGCAGCCGCAGTTCGGCGGCGTAGCCGAGCGCCTGGCGGACGGTGAGCTGGCGGTGCAGCACATCGTCCTGCGGCACCATGCCGATGCGGGAGCGCAGCGCCTCGTATTCGGCGTGCAGGTTGCGGCCCTCGAAGGTGACGACGCCGCCCGACGGCTGGGTGCTGCCCGCGATCAGTTTCGACAGCGTGGACTTGCCCGCGCCGGACGGGCCGATCAGCGCGGTCAGGGTGCCGCGACCGGCCTGCATGTTCACATCGACCAGCAGCTGTTTGTTGCCCTCGACGGTGAACCCGACGCCGTGCACGTGCAGGCCCTGTTCGGCGACCGGCTTCTGCCGGTGCACCAGCGTGCCCTGCTGCACGACGAAGTCGACATTGCCGATGGTGACGATGTCGCGCTCGCGCAGCGGCGTGCGCTGCTGCCTCGTGCCGTTGACGAAGGTGCCGTTGGCCGATCCGAGGTCCTCGATCGTCAGCCCTTCGGCGGCCGCGACCAGTCGCGCGTGTTTGCGCGAGGCCAGCGGGTCGTTGACGACGATCTGGTTGTCGCTGGTGCGGCCGATGGCGAGGCCGCCGGGCGGGAGCCGGTCGGCGCGGGCGATGGGGCCCGTCGAGGCCCGCGCGCGCACCGGCGGCAGCGCGGAGGTGTCGGCCCGCGTCGTCATGTTCACGTTGTCCGGCTGCGGCACGGGTTGCTGCTGCGGCAACTGCCCCGATTGCCTAGGCAACTGACCGGACTGCTGCGGCGCCTGGCCGGGCTGGTGCGGAATCTGCCCCGACTGGTACGGCACCTGCTGCTGCGGCCCCGACTGCGGTGTGGGAGGCGCGGGCCGCTGCGGCGGCGTCGGCCGCTGCTGCTGTCCCTGGGGCGGCCGGTTGGGGTGCTGATAGTTCGGCCGCTGCGGCTGTGCGACCGGGGGTTGCGGTGCGCGGGTCTGCGGCGCCGAGGGCAGCAGATGCAGCAGCGGGCCGCTGATGGCGTCACCGAGACGGACCTGGGTCGGACGGTCGACCGCGACGGGCTGACTCAGCCGCCGCGCGTCCACGAAGACGCCGTTGGTGCTGCCGTTATCGGTCAGCACCCAGCCGCTGCCCTGCCAGGCGAGGGTGGCGTGCACCCGCGAGACCAGCGGGCTGTCCACGAACAGCGTGACCTCGGGCGCGCGGCCCATGGTGATCTTCTGGCTGGGATCGAAGACCCGTTCGGTTCCATCATGGCGCACGGTGATGGTCTGCGCCCCCGGTGAAGACATGCAGCGGATACTATGCCATCACCCGGACATCGGCGGTGCCCCCGACGCGCCTTTTGTCCCGATCCGGCGACCGACGCGAACGAGATCTCCGGACGACCAAGGGGGAGCCTTGCCGAAACGCCAAGCGACCGCGGTCATTACGACGCTGTTGTGCGCGATGGCGCTGTTGGCGGGGTGTACGCGGGCCGTCGACGGGCGTGCGGTGTCGGTCTACGACGACCCGTTCAAGGTCGCCGGATTGCCGACGACGAGCGGCCCGAGCGGCCCGCGAGCGAACGCGCCGGACACTCCCCTCACGGCCACCAACGGCGACGGCGGCGCGACCGACAAGCTCGCCCTCAACGCCGTCGACGACATCCAGGCGTACTGGCGCGAGGAGTACCCGAAATATTTCGACGGCGCCTTCACCCCCGTCGAACGGCTGCTGTCGTGGAATGCCAAGGCGCCGCGCACCCAGGCCAAGGAATTCTGCAAGGAAACCACCTACCACCTGGTCAACGCCGCCTACTGCCGCCTCGACAACTCGATCGGCTGGGATCGCGAGGTGCTGCTGCCGACGATGGAGGAGACCTTCGGCAAGATGGCCGTGGTCATGGTGCTCGCCCACGAATACGGCCACGCCATCCAGAACATGGCCAAGATCGTCGACGCCAAGGATCCGGTCATCGTCAAGGAGCAGCAGGCCGACTGCTTCGCGGGCGCGTTCATGCGGCACACCGCGGAGGGCAAGTCGCCGCATTTCACCATCAACACCTCCGACGGCCTGAACTCGGTGCTGGCCGCCACCGTCGCCATCCGCGATTCCGATCCCGACGATCCGGAGAGCGTGCACGGGTCGGCCTTCGAACGCGTCACCGCCGTGCAGATCGGATTCACCGACGGCCCCGAGGCGTGCCGCGGCATCGATATCGATGAGATCAATCAGCGGCGCGGCAACCTTCCGCAGTCCTTCGACGGCGACTACGCGCGCGGCGAGTACCCGATCACCAAGGACAGCCTGCTCGAACTCGCCAAGGCGCTGAACTCGATACTGCCGGTGCAGAAGCCACCCACCTTCGACTACAGCGGCGCGTCCATCGACTGCCGCGACGGCACGACCACGCCGCCGGTCTCCTACTGCCCGGCCAAGAACACCATCGCCACCGACGTCACGGAACTGGCCGAACGCGGGGTCGCCGACCAGGACGCGGACAACCCGCTACCGCTGAAGGTGACCGGCGACTACAACGGCTACGTCGTCTTCATCTCCCGCTACACCCTCGCCGTGCAACAGGGCCACGCCCAGAAACTCGTCGGCGCCAAGACCGGCCTGCGCGCGGCCTGCCTGGCGGGCGTGGTGACCGGAAAGCTGTCCGACCCGAACCGAGCGAAGAACGAAGGCGACATAACGCTGTCTGCGGGCGACCTGGACGAGGCCGTGTCCGGTCTGCTCACCGACGGACTCGCGGCCAGCGACGTGCAGGGCAAGACCGTCCCGAGCGGCTTCTCCCGTGTCGACGCGTTCCGCGCGGGCGTGTTGAACGGCGAGAACACCTGCATGTCCCGCTATTCCTGATCGGCGGTCAGCCACCGAAAGGCTCAGCCACCGAAAGGCGGCGGAGCGGCGGGTTCGTAGCGCAGCACCCGGTTGCCGATCATGACCTCGGTGCCCTGTATCAGGGTCATCGGCTGATTCGGGGTGAGCCGGACCCAGTCGCGATAACCGGGCAGCCGGGTGCGGGTGCCGTTGGTCGACCCGCGATCGATGACGGTGACATCCCAGTTCACGAGATGGATCTCCGCGTGCGCCCGCGACATCCCGCCCGATGAGTCGTCGACCTTCAACGGGATCAGCCCGCGCCGGGCGGCCTCGGAATGTTCGGGATCGCGCCCGAGCACCGCGTCGGCGGCGAGCATGTAGGTCATGCCGTCGTCGAGTACGAGCATGCCGAGCGGCGGGCGGACCACCTCGATCAGCGCCTGCGTCTGGTCCACCGGCATGCCGCAGACCGTGCAGAACGCCGAACGGGGATCGCTGGGATGGGCGCGCGCGCACTTGAATCCGAGCACCTTGACGGTGAGCGCCGTCGCCTTGGCCGTCGCCTCGAGTCTGCGTTGCAGATCCGGGTCGGGGCGCGGTGCGGGATTGGTGCCGCCGAACTGGGTCACCGCCTGATGCGGATCCTGGACGTCGGCGGCGGAATCCAGCATGGAGGTCGGCAGCTGATCGGCGGTGGAATGCGCCCGCTCGCGCGACGGCGCGCTCGGCTCGGCATACCTGGTGTCGCTCGGCTCGGCATACCTGGTGTCGCTCGGCTCGGCATACCTGGTGTCGCTCGGCTCGGCATACCCGGTGTCGCTCGGCTCGGCATACCCGGTGTCGCTCGGCTCGGCATACCCGGTGTCGCTCGGCTCCGCATACCCGGTGTCGTTCCGCTCCGCATACCCGGTGTCGTTCCGCTCCGCGTACCCGGTGTCGTTCCGCTCCGCGTGCCTGGTGTCGTTCGGCCTCGCGTACCTGGTGTCCGGTCGCTCGCGCCTCGGCTCGGGGTCGATGCGCGCGGTCGGCAGCGGCGGCTGCGCCGGGCGGGCGGTTCGGCCTTCGCCCGCCCACGGCGCGCCACCGCCGTCGGACCACACGATCACGCCGCCCGCCTGCGCGATGCCCTCGACGAGGCGGCCGATGCCGCGGTCGGCGGGCGGTTCGGGAATCCGGCCGTCGGCCTCGTCCACGTAGAGTGCGGCGGCGCGCGCCGGTATCGCGACCACCCGATCGACGGTGAAGGCGGCGTCGCCGCCGCGGAAGCGCTCCACCCGCGTCTCGTCGTCCAGGATCGCCGTGATCGCGCCGTGCAGGAAGATCGCGAGGCCGCCGTGCTCGGCCTCGGACATGATGCCGAAATCGATCGGCACACCCGGGCTGATCTGTTCGGCGGACTTCATCAGCCAGCGGGTCGCCTGGCGGGCCACCATCGCGCCTGGCCCGTTCGGTTGGTAGTGCACCGCCTCGGCGACCAGATCGGCCAGCGACTCCACCGCTACGGCGGCGGGAGCCCCGGCGACCGGCCGCTGCGCGCCGCGATGGGCGACCAACAGCACCGCGCCCGCTACCACGGCAAGGACATGATTGCCCGCGACGACTTCGACCTGCCGATCCTTCAACGGTATCCGCCTCCGCGGAGGGTCGGCGTCGAGGTCGTCGTCATACCGAACAGGGTAGTGGCCCGCGCCGCGCGGCGACGACCGTCCCGGCAAGCCTACCGATCCGGCGACATCGGTCGCTGGTGCCGGTGTTCTTCGGTAACTTCGAAAGGCATATCCGGGAGGAACGAAGGGCCTGTCATGGTTCGGATTTCGCGCATCGCACTCGCCGCGGCGTGCGTCGTGATCGCAGGGGTGGCCGCAGGCTGCGGCGGGGTCGACGGCACCGCTGTTCCGGGGGAAGTGGATGTTCGCAAGCTCGAGGTCGGCACCTATCCGGTCGACGCGCACCGCTACGACCAGAACTCCGCGGGCAAGGGCTCGGTGCTCGAGGGCATACGGATGGCCGACGCGGTCGCGCCGACCTACCTGGTCGATCCGTCGCTGAGATACGGACGGGGCAGCACCGTCGTCGCCGACAGCGCCAAAGCGATCGATTTCGTCGCCAATGTCTCCAAGCCGGTGCTCGACAAACGCAAATTCGTCGTCGGGTTCTCGGTGAGCGGCGCCGACAATCCCGATCCGAAGGGTGACACCAGACCGACGGCGGGCACCACCGCGATCACGAATTTCGTGATGCGTTTCCCCGACGAAACAGCCGCCAAACTCGCCGCGCGCGAACTCGAGGACGCCGACCTCGGCGTCTCCCCCGACAATCGCAAACTGCCGTCGAACAAGTACCCGGACGCGTATGTGCACTGGCGTCCCGGCGTCGCCAATGTCGGCGCCTTCTACGCGCACAAGGAATTCGTCGTCTCCCTGTTCATCCAGCGCCCGCGCGCCGACGGCTCCGACCTGCTGGACTGGGTCGAACGCACGCTCGCGGCGCAGACTCCTCGGCTCGACAGTTTCCGCGCGACCCCGGTGAACCAGCTGGACTCGCTGAAGGTCGACCCGGAAGGGCTGCTGGCACGCGTCGCGGTGGCCGACCGCAAGGGCCACGTACCCGACGGCCGGAAATTCGCCATATACGGACCCGATTACGCCGTGCATTCCGCGAGTGACGAATCGGCCACCCGGAAATTGCTGGACGACACCGGTACCGACAAGATCGCGGTCGTCGATGGGAGCCTGGTGTTCCGCACCCGAGGCGTCGACGCCTCGCGCACGCTGATCGACGGGTTGGTGAACACGATGGGCGTCGAATTCGATCCGGTCACCGCGCCGAACGACGTCCCGAACGCGAAATGCCTGAAACTCAACGCCATCGGCGACAACGACCGGGATTTCCGGTACCGGTGCTACGTCCCGTACAAGCGCTACGTGGGCCTCGTGACCAGCGACAAGGAACCCGACGTTCGCCAGAAGGTGGCGGCGCAATACGCGTTGCTCGCCAACAGCCTGTAGCGCGCCCGCGCGTTGTGGCCGCGACGCGCGTCGAGCAACCGTGCAGTAGCATGCCGCGGGTAGTACGCGACGGCGGGGGAGCGTGCGGTCGGCCGGGTGTTCACCCGGCGCTGCGGTTCGGTCCCTCGGCGTACGGCGATGAGCCGACGATCCGTAAACGGGGGCTGTATGAGAGTGCGCCGCGGGCTAGTGATGCTGTTGGCGACCGCCGCGGTCGCGGGATGTTCCGCGACCGTCGCGGGAGTTCCGGAACCGGGCCAGTCGACGGTCGACTTGGCGATCCTGAAGACCGGGCCGTACGGGCGCGAGCCGACGACCTACGATCCCGATCCGTCCTCGACCGCCGATGTGCGCCTGATGGAGGCGCGGCGGACGCTGGAATACCTGGTCCACCCGGCCGATGTCGATCCCGATCTGACCGAGGTAGGTGACGTCCGCTTCTTCGCCACCCCGGAGACGCCGTTCACCCTCGGCGTGCTGCCCGATCTCATGCGGCCGCCGCTGGTCGACAACAACATGCTGACCGGCACCTACATCTCGCGGATCAACAACAATCTGCGCAGCCGAAAACGTCTGATCGCCGCGATCTTCCGCTTTCCGACCGATGCCGCGGCGGCGAAGGCGGCCGAGGACTTCTTGCGCGCAGGCATGGAGAATCCGGAATCGCGGGCGCTTTCGGTCGACGGCCATCCCGAAGTGCGTTCCTATACGCGCGATTCCGTGAACGGGTCGGCGTTCTACTCGCGCGGCCCGTACACGGTGCTGATCAACGCGGGTATCCCGCAACCCGATCCGGCCGCGTTGACCCGCATCCTCGGCGCCGCGATCGATCGCCAGGCGCCGCTGCTCGACCAGCTGAAACCGACCGACTGGGACGACGTCCTCGATCAGCCCGCCGATGTGGACGGCATCATGCGCCGCGCGCTGCCGCAGTCCCCCGACTTCACCGACCCGTTCACCGACACCGACTTCTCGGTGTATCCCCCGGCCGCCGAACTGCATTTCGAACGCTATCCCGCGCAGCTGAAGAAGGCCTTCGAGGACAACGGCGTCGACCTGGTCGGCCGTCGCGGCGGCATCGTCTACCGGGCGCGCGACCTGCCCGCCGCGTTCCGACTACAGACCGCGCTCATGGCCGCGGGCCGGTACGACGAGGTGATCGATCCGCCGCCCGGACTGCCCGACGCGCGCTGCCTGCGCCTGGACGCCGAGACTTTCGCGCGCGCCGTCGACTCGTTCTGCACGGTGGTGCACGGACGCTACGTCGCGGTCGTGCTCGCCGAAACCCCGGTGGCCGCGCGGATCGACATCAACCTGTACCAGCGCGCCGCCGCCCAGTTCGCGATCCTGGCCAACAGTGAGTAGGACTGCCATGCGATTCCGACACCTGTTCGCCCTGTGCGTCGCCACCGCAACCGTTTTCGCCGCGGGCTGCTCCGATCCCGAGGCATCAACACCCGCCGTGGACATTTCGGCGCTGGATTCCGGCAACTACCCCACCGCGCCCCGCGATCTCGCGGCGCTGCGGGATCCCAAATACGGTCCGCTGCGCGAGGCGGTGCGCATCGGCGCGACCGTCCCGACCTTTCCCGAGATGGATCCCCGGTTCACCTTCCAGCGCCTGTCCGGCCCCGAGCGGCGGGTGATTCCGGGGTCGCCACCTGCGCTGTGGAGTCTGGAGTCCGCCGAATTCGCCGAGCTGACCACCGGTCTGGTCACCGGGTGGACCACCAGCGCCGAGCGTCGGGCCTCGACCTTCCTCGGCAGGCAGCTCACCGCGACCGTGCTGCGCTTCACCGACGCCGCGGCCGCCGACACCGCGGGCGCGCGGCTGATCGAACGGCAGGCCCGCAACGCGCCCGGCGACACCGTGGCGATCCCCGACCACCCGTCGGCCCGCGCGAAGTTCACACCCGCCAAGCACTATCTCGATGTCTGGGAGGCGCGCGACTCGCTGCTGCTGTGGGTGCACGTGGACGATCCGATCAGCGAACCGGTGCAGGCCGCGCCGCTGGCCGAGCTCGCCCGGCACACCATCGACGCGATGGTCGACGGCCTGAAGTCCTACACTCCGACCCCGGCCGACCAGCTCACCTCGATCCCGGTCGATGTCGACGGCATGCTCGGCCGCACCCTGCCGCCCGCGAACGTGGAGAACGCGAAATTCGACCGCAGGTCGTTCGTCATGCCCGCCCGCGCCGCGCTGCACTACGTCGGGCGCCCCGCGAATTCGAAATCGGCCTACGACGACGCGGGCGTCGACCTGGTCGCCTTCTCCGACGCGCGGCTCTACCGCGCCAAGGATCCCGATGCCGCCGAACGCCTGGTCGCCGCCTTCCTCGCGCAGCTGGCGGAGGGCACGAAGGCGATCGATCCGCCGTCGGGCCTGCCGACCGCGCGCTGTCTCGCCGCCAAGGACGACAAGCGCAGCGGCACGTATCCGCCGAGCTGTCTGGTCGTGTACGAGCGGTTCGTCGCGGTCGTGAGCGGCGGAAACCCGCAGGAAGTGCACCAGAAGGCCGCCGCGCAGTACAAGTTGCTCGCCGCCGAATGAGGAAGCCACGATGAGATCCCTACCGCGCCCGCGCGGCGCCATGCTGACCATCGTCGTACCCGCGCTCACCGCGGTGCTCGCGCTGACCGCGACAGGTTGCGGCGGCACCGTCGCCGGATCGCCCGTGCGGATCGGACCCGACGTGTCCACGCTCGACGTCGGCAACTTCCAGACCGCGCCGCGCGTGGTCGGCAACGCCAAGAACGACCGGCAGGCGAGAGCGCGGGAGGCGCAACGCCTCGCCGACTACGTCGCGCTGCCCTCGGAGGCCGATCCGTCCTACGTCGAGGACGGGTGGCCGCTGCGCAGCCACATCGTGCTCGACCGCAGGACCCTCGGCAATCTGGTGATCAACGACACCTTCGACGACGTCGCGAAGGATCTGGTCGCGGGTTGGGTGAACGCCGAGACCACCGCGGGCGACGCGCAGCGCCGCACGGCCAATATCGCCGTGCTGATGTTCCCGAACGCGGACATCGCGAAGGCCGTGGGGCCGGTGCTCGAACACGACGACTTCACCTTCAACTCGACCAATCAGCCCGCGACGATCCCGCAACCCGACACGATCGCGCACTGGCGCCCCGACGTCTCGTCCATCGGATCGTGGACCGTGCACGACCGCTACGTCGTGTACATCAAGGTGGTCGACGATACGAGAGCGCCGGACCTGCCCTCGCTGGTCGGACACGTCGACCGGCTGCTGAAGACGCAGATCCCACTGCTCGACCAGTTCGTCCCGACCCCCGCCGCCGACCTGCCGCGCATCCCGCTCGACCCGGAGGGACTGCTCGGGCGCACGCTGCCCAGCGCGCCCGAGGCGCCGTTCCGACCCGAACCGGACGGCCTTTACACCGGTCGCGGCATCACGACACTGCTGTTGAACAGCAATGCCACGACCCTGGCGAAGTTGCGGGAGAACGAGGTCGACCTGGCTTCCTTCGGCAACGCCGTGGTGTTCCGCAGTCGCACGGCCGCAGGCGCCGATGGACTCTACAAGCGGTGGCGGTTTTCGGAGAATCTCGATACCGATCAACGATTGGTCGCGATACCGGCGGGCATCACCGACCCTGTCGAATGCATCACCCAGTACTCCCGGTACGCGGGCAAGGAAACACTGCTCGGGCATTTGTGCATGCTCCGCGTCGACCGGTACGTCGTGCAGGCGCGCAGTAAGCAACTGCCCGAACTACACCAGCAGATGTCGGCGCAGTACGCACTCCTGACCAGCCGATGAGTTCGCTGTGATGGAGTATGGCTGTGGCGGACGCGCCCGCGCGCGGTATCGGAGATCGTCGAGGAGGACCGAATGGCGTTGCGACCCGGCGCGATAGTCGGCGGCTACCGGGTGCTGGAAGTGCTCGGCAGCGGCGGGATGGGCACGGTGTACCTCGCCCAGAATCCGATCCTGCCCAGACGTGACGCCCTCAAGGTCCTGAGCGCGGACCTGTCCACCGACCCGGAGTTCCGCGCGCGCTTCGAACGCGAGGCCAATCTCGCGGCCGCCCTCGACCATCCGAATCTGGTCGCGGTCTACAACCGCGGCGAGGAGGACGGCCAGCTGTGGATCGCCATGCAGTACGTCGACGGCACCGACGCCGCCGAGGAAGCCGCCAAGGGTCCGTCGGCGATGACGCCGCAGCGCGCGCTGCGCATCGTCGCCGAGATCGGCAAGGGGCTCGACTACGCGCACCGGCGCGGCCTGCTGCACCGCGACGTGAAACCCGCCAACTTCCTGCTCTCGGCGGCCGACGAGGACGACGAGGAGCGGGTGCTGCTCACCGATTTCGGCGTCGCGAAATCCGCGGAGGACGGCCGCGATCTCACGGCGACCGGCAATTTCATGGCCACCGTCGCGTACGCGCCGCCGGAACAGCTCATGGGCGAGCGGCTCGATCCGCGCGCCGACATCTACAGCCTCGGCTGCGCGTTCTTCAAACTGCTCACCGGCCGCAATCCCTATCCCGCCACCGTGCCCGCGGTGGTGATGATGGGTCACCTGCACGAGCCGCCGCCGGTGCTGAGCCAGGCCCGCCCCGGTCTCCCGCCCGCGCTGGACGCCGTGATCGAGAAGGTGATGGCCAAGGATCCCGCGCGGCGCTACGCCACCTGCCGGGAATTCGTGCAGGCCGCCGAGGCCGCGCTCTACGGTGCGCCGCAACAGTTCCACGCGCCCTACCCCACCGACCCGAGGCCGCGCACGCACATCACCGATCCGCGTACCGCCGCGGCGCATGCGGGCGCGACATCGGGAATGCCGAGCGCATATCACGCCGCGGGCGGTGCGCCGGGCTACGCGGCGAGTCCGCGTGCCGATCACGGGATCTACATCGAACCCACCGATCAGCATCTGGTGGACACCCTGCGCAACAGCAACGGTTCGGCACGCGCGCGCAAACGGCGAATTCTCGGGATCGGCGCGCTGCTCGCGGTGGCCGCCGTAGTCGTCGCCGCAGGCACCTATTTCTTCGCGACGCGCGATTCCGGGTCGGGCAGCGGCGACGCGTTGGCCGCGGTGCGCAATTCTCATCCGGAATTCTCCGGAAAGACCGTCACCGCGATGAATTACAGCGACGGCACGCTCAGCGCGGTACTCACACCGAGTGCGCAGGCGGAGTTCCTGCAACAGATCGGATTCCGCTACAGCGCCAAATACAAGGCGGTCGGCGACGAGAAATCGCCGCGCTCGCTGTCGGTCAAACCGTCGTCGAACGAGATCGATTCCGAGGTCCTCATCGTGCTCAGGACCGACAAGGACGCGGGCAACGGCGGCTTCCGCGGGCTACCGGTCGGCATTTCGATCAGTTCGGCGCGCATCGTCGTCGTGGACGATCGCGCTACCGTCCAGGCATTCCAGGTCTGGACCGATCAGTCGACCGGCACGCTGATCGACAAGATGGTTCCGGTGATCGCGAAAGCGGTCGGAAAGTAAGACTCGTCACGGCGAAATCGCGCGCCGCAGACGGAAGTCGGTCGCAATTCGCCCGGCGCCGCATACACTTTGATAGGCGGTGGCGCTGGTTCTCACCATCGGTTAGGGTGAGCGCAGCCAGCCCACTCGCCGGTTCAGGTGGAAGCAGCAGGGGGAAGGAGGGGAGCGATAGCGCTGGCGGCGACCGACACTCAGACGGCACCGTGGTCGAGACCGTTCGATGTGCGACAAGGCTGAACTGCCACAGGCTGAACTGCCACAAGCATGCGGGGGAACGAATTTCAGACCTCCCGTCCTCGGTGTTGCCGGTCGACAACGCGCACGCTTCGAGCCGCGATGAACTCCAGCGAGATTCAGGTCGAACTGGATGGAACCGATTCGGCACAGCGAGCGTCCAACCATATGAACAGGGTCAGCTCAGACTTCGGGCCTTGACCACGAGCAGGAGGAGGAAGCCGCCATGGCGGACAATTTGAAGGCCGATAGTACAGTCATCGCGCAGAAGGCCAAGGAGTTCCAGGAGCAGCACAACAGCCTGATGATCGCCATCAGGACGCTCAAGGCCGACGAGGACAACGTCACCAACGGCGCCAACTGGCAGGGTCAGGCGCGCGATGCGTTCAACGCGTTCATGGAGCGCTACTACTTCCAGGCCGACAAGATGAACGACAAGCTGATGGAGACCGCTGAGAAGCTGGTCAAGATGAGCGGCTCGTTCCAGGATCAGGACGACTCGTTCTCCTCGAAGGTGAACTCGCAGATCTCCAGCCTGGACCTGCCCGCGATCTGATTCTCCCGAACCTCGTCTCTTCCGTAAGGAGTCTGAACATGAGCAAGCCCATCTCCGCGAACTTCTCGGGTGTCGAATCCGGTGCGCAGCAGATCATCAAGCGCGCCGAAGGCATCGGCCAGGAGCTCGAGTCGTTCCACAAGAAGGTCGAAGAGTACGTCGCCACCTACGGCGCCGGTGCGGCCAACGATGCGTTCAGCGAGCTGCAGCGCACCTGGCAGACCCACGTCCAGCAGCTGAACACCACCCTCACGGGTGCCGCGCAGCTGGTCAGCTCGGGCAACTCGGAGCTCCAGAGCACCGACTCCGCCCTCGCGGGTCTCTTCTGAGATCGACCACACGCACTGTTCGTGCCCCGGCGAATTCGTCGGGGCACGAACTATTTTGTCCGGCCTTCGGGCGGTGCAGCTTTCGATCGGTGCAGCTTTCGATCGGTGCAGCTCAGTCGGTAGAGCTTCGGTATTTCGTCACCGCCCGGCTAAGGCATGACGTGTACCGAGGCGGCGAAGCGGTCGCAGGTGGAGGCCAAGGTCCGCCAACCGTCGCCCGTGTATTGGCAGCCGATGCTCACCTGGGTGCCGTGTTCGACCAGGACGTGCCAGTCCACGGTGGAACCGCCTTCGGGGCGTTCGGTATAGGCCAGCATCGAGCGGCCGCCGAACACCACGTCGCGGCGCAGGTCGCCGATGGCCGGGCGTTGTCTCATCTGCGATTCCAGATTCGCCGCGATCTGCTCGTATCCGGCGTCGGGTGCCACCGTGTTCTGGGTGAGGATGATCCGCATCCGCGCGCCGTCGGCGGGCGCGAGATCGAGGCGGGAAGCGGCCGACGCCGGAGCCGACTTCCATCCGTCGGGCATCTGAAAACGTATGCGCCCGAACGACTCCGGTGACGGCGCGGCGGATGGCCCCGGCTCGGCGGGTGCGGGTGCGGTGCTCTCGGCGCCTGCGACACTCGCGCTCGAAGCCGCCGGAGCCGCCGCTTCGGAATCGTCGGAGCCGCCGAGGGCGATCACCGTACTCACGACACCGATGACGATCGCGATCGCCGCCGCGACACCGCCGAGCAGGTAGACGGCCCGCCGATCGCGCGGATCGCGTTGTGCAGCAGCACGTTCCCGCAGGGGCTGTAACCACTCGTTCGACGGCAGCGCGGCCGTGGTCGCACCGAGTTCGGATTCGGGCTGCGACGGGCGCACGAGATCCGTGCCGGAGATCGGCCGCACCGCCGTCTCGGGTCCGCAGATGCCGCGCACCTCCGCCCGCACCGCCTCCAGCGCGACCGGATCGGCGAGGCCGAACACCTGCACGACATCGACGGGACGTCCGGACAGCAGGCCGCCGAGCAGATCCGCCAGCGACCGCGCCGCATCCGGCTCGACACCGAGCGAGACCGCGGCGAGATCCGGTGCGAATTCACAGGATTCGAGCCGCAGCCCGCTCGGGCCCGGCGCCACCGAACTCGCGGTCGTGGTGAGCGCGCCGAATTCCAGGACAACGGCGCGCCTGCCGCGCGCCGCCGCGCCATCGGCGGCGACCGCGCGAATCGCGGTGTCCTCGAACACCACCTCCGCCGCGACCCGACGCAGCGCCTCGACGACCACCGCGCGCCGGTGACCGCCCCATTCCGTGGGCACGATCACCGTCATACGCGCCACCGGCGCCGCGAGACCCAACTTGTCCAGCACGGCGTCCGCGACCGCGGCCAGCGCCTCGACCGCGGTCGGGATCCGCGGGGCGAGGGCGATCCGGTCGGCGCTCACGTACTGCACCGCCGAACTGACCTGGGTCGGCGGTGTCAGTGGCTCGCCGACGACGAGCCCGCCCGCACCGCCGAGCACCACCGACGGTGGCCCGTCCCAGTGCGTGCGCGGCCCGACGGCCCAGACGCGGGTGTCGGTGAGGACCAGCTCGACGGTGGTCATCACTCCGCCGGTGGCATCCAGGCCAGCTGGATCAATTCCTGTGCGTTGCGCGTGATGAAGTGGCCGCGGCCGGGCGGCAGCGGCGACGGGCGCACCGTACCCATCATCACGCCCTCGTCCTTGTTGCAGCTCATGATGAGACCGGCCGAACCGAGGTCCTTCATGCGCGCCAGCGTGGCCTCGTACATGGCTCGGGCCGCGCCGCCCGAGCGCCGCGCGATGATCAGGTGGAAGCCGAGATCGCGAGCGTGCGGGAGGTGTTCCACCAGGACCGAGGTCGGATTGCCCATGGAGGTGGCGACCAGGTCGTAGTCATCGATGATGACGTACAGTTCCGGGCCGCTCCACCAGGACCGGTCGCGCAGCTGCTGGGGCGTCACGTCGGGGCCGGGGGTGCGCTTGCTCACGTAGCCCGCGAGATCGGCCATGTTCTGGGTGAACTGCGGCGCGGTGGAGCCGTAGCCCGCGAGATATCCCTCGGGGACGAGGCCGAGCATGGTGCGCCGGTAGTCGCCCAGGATGAAACGCGCCTGGTTGGGCGTGTTCGACGCCGCGATGCCCTCGACCAGCGAGCGCAGCAGCGTCGACTTGCCGGACTCGGTGTCGCCGATGACGATGAAGTGCGGGCTCTCGTTGAAGTCGATGTAGACCGGCGCGAGTTCGGATTCGTTGATGCCGATCGGAATCCGCATGGTCTTGACCGCGGGATCGGTCTGCGACGGCCATTGCCCCGCGTGCTGGAGCAGCTGTTCGCGGGCCAGCACCTCGGGCAGCATGCGCGCGGCGGGTGCGGCGCGGCCCGGCGTTAGACGCGCGATGGTCGCCACGGCGTCGGCGACGGCTTGGCCGAGGTTGGTCGGATCCGAGCTGCCGTCGATGCGAGGCAGGCCGGTGAGCATGTGCAGGCATTCCGGCGTCATACCGCGCCCCGGCCTGCCCTGCGGGACCAGCGCCGCGAACTTGCGGCCGAGGTCGGAGTCCATCGGGTCGCCGAGGCGCAGTTCGATACGGGTGCCGATCTGGTCCTTGAGGGCGGGACGCGCCTCGGCCCAGCGGTTCAGCGCGATCACCACGTGCACGCCGTAGGACAGACCCTGCACCGCGAGGTTCATGATCTGCTGTTCCAGCGGCTCGAAATCCTGGCGGATGGAACTGAATCCGTCGATGACGAGGAAGACGTCACCGAACGGGTCGTCGTGCGCGCCTGCCGCGGACGGGCCGCTCGTCGGGTCGACCGAACGCAGCCTGCGGAATTCGGGCATGGATTCGATGCCGAGCGCGCGGAAGCGGGCCTCGCGGCCGCGCACGATAGTGGTCATCTCGGCGATGGTGCGCCGGACCTTGTCCTCGTCGAGCCTGCTCGCCACCGAGCCGACGTGCGGCAATCCCTCGAGGCTGCCGAGCGTGCCGCCGCCGAAGTCGAGGCAGTAGAACTGCACCTGCTCGGCGGTGTGGGTCATGGCCATCGCCATGACCATGGTGCGCAGCGCGGTCGACTTGCCCGACTGCGGCCCGCCGACCACGGCGACGTTGCCGCGCGAGCCGGACAGGTCGACCACCAACGGATCGCGCCGCTGGTCGTAGGGCCGGTCGACGATCCCGATCGGCGCGCGCAGCGTGGCCAGCGGCGAGAATTCGCCGGTGAGCACCGAGCGCGGGATGAGCTGGTCGAGAGTCGGCGCCTCGTCGAGCGGCGGCAGCCAGATCTCGTGGGCGGGGCGTCCGTAGCCCTGGATGCGGGAGACCAGCATGTTGAGGTTGGAGATCTGCTCGCCGTCCTCGGAATGGTGTTCCTGCGGTTCGCTGTTCTGCTCCGCGGGCAGCGGAATGCGGTCGGCGGCCCGGAAATCCACGTGGTGGGCGGTGAACGCCCTTGCCTTCACATCGATTTCGCCACCCGCGATCCCCGCGCTGGTGACCTCGCGCTGGGAACCGCCGCCGACATAGGGGCCGGACACGTAGGACGCCTGGAAGCGCTGGATCTCCCCGGAATCCGATTTCAGGTAGCCGCCGCCGGGCACGCCGGGCAGGTTGTACGCGTCGGGCACGCCGAGGACCTGCCGGGATTCGTTGGCGGAGAAGGTCTTCAGGCCGATCCGATAGGACAGGTGCGACTCCAGGCCTTTGAGCTTGCCCTCTTCGAGGCGCTGGGAGGCCAGCAGCAGATGCACGTGCAGCGAGCGGCCGAGCCTGCCGATCATGACGAACAGTTCGGCGAAATCCGGGTGCTGGGTGAGCAGTTCGGAGAATTCGTCGAGCACGACGAACAGCGCGGGCAGCGGGTCGAGATCGGCGCCCGCCGCGCGCGCCTTCTCGTATTCGGAGACGTTGGCGAAGTTGCCCGCCTGCCGCAGCACCTCCTGACGGCGGTTCATCTCGCCCGCGAGCGCATCGCGCATGCGGTCGACCAGGTCGGCCTCTTCTTCGAGGTTGGTGATGATGGCCGCGACGTGCGGGACGCCGTCCAGGCCGAGGAAGGTCGCGCCGCCCTTGAAGTCGACCAGCACCAGGTTCAGCTGATCCGGCGAGTGGGTGGCGAGCAGGCTCAGCACCAGGGTGCGCAGGAATTCCGATTTACCGGAACCGGTGGCGCCGATGCACAGGCCGTGCGGGCCCATACCGCTCTCGGCGGCCTCCTTGATGTCGAGTTCAACCGGAAGGCCGTCCGCGCCGACGCCGAAGGGCACCCGCAGGCGTTCCCGGCCGTAGCGTGGCCGCCAGGCGTGTTCGGGATTGAAGGTGCCGATATCGCCGAGGCTCATCAACTGCGCCCAGGTCGAGATCACCTCGCTGTCGTCGGTTTCGACGTCGCTGCTGCGCTGGGTGGCGGCGCGGTAGGGGGCGAGGCGGCGCGCGACCTGCTGGGCCTGCTGGCTGCTGATCCGGTCGATGATGGCGAAGCGTTCCTGATTGCCGGTGGCGCCGCGACCGATGCACTCGCCGTTCTCGATCACCATCTTGATGCCGCGCGAAACCGCCAGTCGCGGAGCGTATCCGCACAGGTCGATGATGGTGACGCCCTCGTAGCCGGATTCGCGCAGCTGATCGTCCTCGGCCTCGAGCAGGCCGCCGTCGACCACGATGACGATGTGCACCAGATTCGCGTTGGCGGGCTGGTTACGCGAGTAGCGAACGCGGTTGGCCAGCAGGGAATGCAGACTGGCCATGGCCTCCCGGATCGAACCGTAGAACATGCGCTGGCTGCCGATGCCGTCCTGGGCGTCGGGATGCTGGGTGTGCGGAAGCCATTTGGTCCATTCCCACTCCCGCGCCGTGTCCGGACCCGCGACGACCGCGACCAGCACCTGGTCCGGCGCCTGGAACATGCACAGCTGCAACAGCATCGCGCGGCTCATGTCGCGCGCTTCGGCGCGGTCGCCGTCGAGTGCGATGGTGGCGAAACCCTTGACCGCGATGGCGGTGGGCAGATCGGGCACCGTGGAATGCGCGCGCACGAAGCGGCGCAGCGAGACCGCGGCGATCGGCTCCAATTCCTCGACCGGACCCGTCTCCGGCGCGACCAGGCGCGTCGCGAGGCGCTGGCCGCCGATGCCGATGCGGGCGTGGCAGAAGTCCTTGTCCCCCGCGCGGCGCTCCCACATCCGGCTGGTCCCCGCCAGCATCCAGATGAGGGCGGGCTCGGGATGGCTCCACTCCACCGAGGCGCGCTGCTGACTCGCGGTCTCGTCGACATCCTTGCGCACCTGGTCGAGGTAGCGCAGGTAGTCCTTGCGGTCCTCGTTGGCCTCGGCGGCCTTCTGCCCCTTGCCGCCGCCCTGGCCCGCGAACATGCCGACCATCGAGAACATCATCATGACCGGGAACATCATGGACATCGGATTCGACGCGATGCCGCCGCCCTGGGTGAAGAGCAGGGCCATCATGCCGACCATGCCGATGATCATCACCACCGGCATCATCTTCATGAGCAGATTGCCCGGCGTGACCCGAGGGATCTCCGGCGGCGGCTGGAGAGTGACCTCGCCGCCGGGAGTGCGCGGCATCTCCCGGCGCGCACGACGTTGGAACCGGACAGTACTCATCGGTCTACGAATCCCCCTTTTCGGTGCCGAAAGTTCGGCCTCAGTGTAGAGGCCACAGCCGACATGTCGTACAGTTCGACCAGCATTCTGCTGTCAGGACGCCGGGGATCGCAACCTCGCCACCGTCGGTGCGCGACAGCGGAAACACGAGGTAGAAGACAGAGTTGGGGGAAGCTTGACGCACGCGCGCCTTGATCACATCGACGAAGACTCCTCCCGCGGGATCGTGCGCGCGCCGGATCTGGCGCGAGTCACCATCCTGGCCAAGCACACCCAGGTGGATATGGCCATCCCCGTGGATGTACCGGTCGCGCTGGTCATTCCGAGCGTCGTCGACATGGTCGCACAGCACAGCCGCACCAACGTCTTCGACAACGAGGGCGAGCGTTACGAACCGGCGGAATGGGTGCTGGCCCGCATCGGCCACCCGCCGTTCTCCAATTCGCTGAGCCTGGGGGAGCACGGCGTACGCGACGGCGAACTGCTCATGCTCGAAAGCGCCTCGCACATCGCGCCGACGCCGCTGTTCGACGACATCATGTACAACGTCGCGATCGCCGACGCCGACCACTACAACAGCTGGACCCCGCGTACCGCGCGGCTCACCGGTTCGGTGCTCGCCGCGGTCACCATGCTGGTCGGCTGTCTCGGTCTGCTGCTGTCCCCGAGCGAGTTGCCGGTGTGGGTGAGCGGATCGGTGGCGGTCGGCGTCGCGATCCTGCTCGTGGTCGCGGGCATGGTGCTGAGCCGGATGTACGGCGACACCGCCACCGCGCTGGTACTCGGCGGCTGCGCGCTGCCGCCCGCCTTCGCGGCCGGAATGCTCTATGTCCCCGACCATTACGGCTGGGCGCACCTGCTGCTCGGCTTCGTGCTGCTCGGCGCCACCGCCATCCTGGCGTGGCGGGTCACCGGCGTCGGGCTCGCGCTGTTCATCGGGGTGGCGACGCTGTCGGTGTACGCGGTGCCCGCCGCGATGGTCGGCCTGCTCACCGAACAGCCGACCAAGGCCATCGGCGCGTTCGGCGCCGCGCTCGGACTCGCCGGACTCTCGCTCTCGCCGCGCATCTCGATGCTGCTGGCCAAGCTACCCCTACCCCCGGTGCCCTCCCCCGGCACGCCGATCGATCCCACCGAGGACGACCCGGACGACCACCGCGCCCTGCCGACCATGGACGTGCTGCGCGTGAAGTCCGAGCGGGCCAGAATGTACCTCGCCGGCCTGGTCGCGGCCACCACCCTGGTCACCGTGGTCGGCGCGATGGCCGCCATCGATCCCGAGGCCGACGATCCGTACTGGCCCGGTATCGCGCTGGCGCTGGTCTGTTCGGCGGTGCTGATGTTCCGCAGCCGCACCTACGCGGGCGCCGAACAGGCCGTCGTACTCATCGCGGGCGGCGCGTCCATCGTGCTGATCATGCTGGTCGGGGCGAGTTTCGAGATGGATATGCCGCTCGGCGTCTTCGGCGCGGCCATGACCATCCTGGTGGCCGCGCTGATATTCGGCATCATCATCCCGAACCAGTCGGCCACCCCGCCGATGCGCCGCGGCGTCGAACTGCTCGAATACGCCTTCGTCGCCGCCGTCCTGCCGCTGGTGTTCTGGGTGGCCTCGCTCTACTCCCTCGTTCGCGGGCTATGAGCCAGCGAGGTCTCCGGGTCGCCACCGCCGCGCTCACGGTCGGCCTCAGCGCCGCGATCGGCCTCGGCGCCGGACACGGTGTCGCGCACGCGGATCGTCCGCCCGCGGTGAATCCCGCCCTTCGTCCCGCGGGCGATCCCGCGGTGCCGCCGGACAAGACAGAGCGTCCCGCCAACTCGAACTGCGCCGACATCGTCACCGGCGGTGACGGTTCCACCATTCCCTCGGCCCAGCGCACCCTCGACCTGGATCGCGCCTGGCAGTTCTCCCAGGGCGAGGGTCAGGTGATCGCGGTCATCGACACCGGTGTCGCGCGTCATCCGCGCCTGCCGGATCTGGAGGCCGCGGGCGATTTCGTGGCCGCCGGTGGCGACGGCACCGAGGATTGCGACGGCCACGGCACTTTCGTCGCGGGCATCATCGCGGCATCCCGCGTCGACGGTCAGGGTTTCGCGGGCGTCGCGCCGCGGGCACGGATCATGACCATCCGCCAGACCAGCAAGATGTATCAGAAAGAGGGCGCGTCACGGGACAAGGCGCCCGACGCGTTCCCCGACGGTTACGGCACGCTCGGCACCATGGCCTCGGCGATCGTGCGCGCCGTCGACCGCGGCGCGACCGTGATCAATATCTCCGAGGTGTGGTGCGGTCCCGAGAAGAACGTGGACGGCCCCATCGGCGCGGCCCTGCAATACGCCGTCGACCGCGATGTCGTCGTCGTCGTGGCCGCGGGCAATGCCGAGGATTCCTGCAAGACCGAGAACACGGTCACCGACCCGCTCGATCCGACCGCCGACCCGTGGAGCAAGGTCAGGGTCAATGTGGTGCCCGCGCGCTGGGACGACTACGTGCTCTCGGTCGGTTCGATCGACGCCAACGGCGCGCCGTCGAAATTCACCGTGGCGGGTCCGTGGCTCAGTGTCGCCGCGCCGGGCGAGAACATGGTCTCGCTCGATCCGCGCGGCACGAGTACCGCGGTGGGCGCCGTCAATCAGCGCGGTGAGCAAAGTCCCATGTCGGGCACCAGTTTCGCGACGCCGATCGTGTCCGGCGTGGTCGCCCTGGTACGCGCGCGTTTTCCGGAATTGAGCGCGCGCGAGGTCATGAAGCGCATCCAGGCCACCGCGCACGCGCCTGCCGAAGGCTGGAACAAGTACATCGGATACGGCTCGGTCGACCCCATCGCGGCGCTGACCGAGGAGGTCACCGGTGAACTGCCGCCGAAAACCCCGACGCCGCCGAAGAATCAGCAGCTCGCCGTGCCCGCCGCGAAGCCCGCGCCGGACAACACCGCGCGCGATGTGGCGCTGATCGGCACCGGCGTCATCGCCGCCGCGCTGCTGCTCGGTTATCTGGCCTCGTTCCCGATCCGCCGCCGTTTCGGCGTCGCCGAGGACAACGACTAGGAATACGGACGAGGACGGCGCCCGAGTGCGCACCGTCCTCCGTCCGGTCTCATCACCACGCCACGCTTGTCACCACGCCACGCTTGTCACCACACTGCGCTTGTCACCACACTGCGGAATCCGCCCGGACCTCTCGAATCACGAACGGCCCCGGACTATTTGGACGAGCTACCAACGGGCTGTTTGGCGGGCGCCGGATCGGGGGCGACGCCGTCGTGGGCGACCATCGCTTCCTCGCGGCCGAGGGTCGGCCCGGCCGCGAGCAGGCCGACGATGGGCCACGGCGCAGGTTCGGGTTTAACGCCGGATCCGGTGTCGAGTCCGAGCGCCTTCTGCGCGTCGGCGTTCTTGATGCCGTAGCGAACACCGGTATCGGCCACGTAGAACAGGCTGTCCTTGCGGCGGCTGTCGGGTTCGATGCCGGTGGTCTGCACGAACGCGCCCGTGGCAGGCGGCACGTAGACCGAGTCGGCGTTCGGACCGGAACCGTCGGCCTGGGCCAGCGGAACCAGTTTGGCGTTGTCCGGAATCGGCAGCGTCACACCGGTGACCACCGCGAGCTCGGCCCACTTGCCGCCGTCCTTGTTGTCGGCGGCGGCAGGAATCGGCTTCCAGGACAGGCAGCTGATGGGCCGGTCGTTGATACCGACGATCGACGGCGTGCGCTCGGGATACTGATCGACCTTGAGCGCCTGCGAGACGTGCGCGTTGGTCCGGTCGGCCTGATCGATGCGCGCGTTGTCCGACAGCGAACGGTTCGCGTTGCGGATGATGTCGGCGGTGAGTCGGGACACCGGTTGCAAGCCGTCCTGCAGGACCACGTAGTACTTGTCCGGCTCCGACGGCACCTGCACCACATCGGCGATGCGGTGGTTGTTGGCCTGGTAGTTCACCGTGCCGCCCGGATTGTCGATCTTGGGCGGGACGATCGGCAGCACCTCGGGGACGGTGTTGATCAACCCCTCGCTCACCGGACGCGGTGTGGCGCCGGTGATTCCGAGCGCGTCGGTGACGGCGCGATCGGACATGTCGACTCGGGCGCGCTTGTTGTCGTACACCAGATACACGGTGTCCTTGGCCTTCACCAGCAGCGCCTGATCGGTGGCCAGCGCGGACGCCTTCTCCCCCAGGTGCAGATCCCCGGCGATCACCGAGGTGGTGAGTTCCCTACTGCCGTCGACCTTCAGCACGTCGCAGACCGTCCACGCACGGCCTTTGCCGTTCTTGTCGTAGCGCAGGGTGGCGGGCGCGCCGGGAATGCCGATGAGCTGGCCGCGCGGCTTCTTGCCGAGTTCGGATTCCTTGACGATGACGGCCTTGCCGGATTCGCCGGAGGCCAGCCGCGCCGAGGTCAGATTGAGCGTGGGATGCACCACGTCGTCGATCACGACGTAGACACCGCCGGATTCCTTGCCGATCAACAGGGTGTTGGAGCCGATCTTGTCCTGGGGGCGCAGCAGCGCGAGGATGCCGCAGCCCGCCAACACCACGCAACCGAGGACGAGGCCGACCGCGTAGGCGCGCGACTGCGAGCGCATCGGGTCGTGCAGCATGCGCACATCGCGGCGGACCAGCGCGTGCTCCATGCGCCGGACGAGGAAGCGATAGCCGCTGACCTGCCAGCGCGTGGTGGGTTTCGATGGCATTTACTCTCCCCCGGACGGTGCTCACCTTCGCCGAACACAGTACAGTTTCGCAGGACTGTTGTTCAGCTCGGCCGGTGCGAGGCGGTCGATATCGGGTACTTGGGGGACGATCATGGCCGAAGCCGTCGGAGCCGGGCCGCGCCCGCTGCTCGGTCGCGTATCAGTGCAGAACCTGCTGATCGCACAGGCCATCGGCTTCTCGGCGGGCCTGGTCGCGCTGCTCGCCGGACTCGACACCCTGCCCGCGATCGCCGTCACCGCGGTCACGATCGCGCTCCCGCTGATCCCCATCGGCAAACGCACCGTGCTCGACTGGATCGCGACGTGGTGGAGCTACTTCACGCACCGCAACTACGACATCGGCGACACCGTCGATTTCCGCGGCCCCGACGACCGCTCGCTCGGCCTGTACTGGGACGGCAGTCGGGTCGTCACCGTGGTCGAGGTGCTGCCGCCGCGCGGCGGGCTCACCCGGATCTCGAGCAGCACCGTGCACGCCTCGCACCTGCTCCCGCTGCCCGAACTCGCGAAATGCCTGAACCAGCACGACATCCTGCTCAGCGGGATCGACATCATCAGCCACGGCCACCGCAGCCGGTCGGGTACGCCCGCGGGCAACATCTACGAGAGCCTGCTCGGTCCGCTGCCCGCCACGGCGCACCGCACCGTCTGGCTCGCGATCAGCTTCGACGCCGTGCGTTGCCCGGAAGCCGCGGCCCGGCGCGGCGGCGGCAGCGAGGGCGCCTCGCGCGCGGTCACCATCGCCACCCAGCGCATCGTGCGCACCCTCGAGGACGCCGACTGCGGCGCCCGCACACTGACCGCGCCGGAGATCCGCAAGGCGGTGCTGCAGATCACCGCGGGCTACGATCCGCGCACCCTCACCCACCGCTGGCGCTACGCCGAGATCGGCAACGCGGTCAATATCGGCGGCGCGGTCGACCCGAAGCGGCTCGGCTCGGATCTGCTGGCGCAACTGTGGGTTCCGCAGTCGCGCGGCACCACGGTCGCGGTGCGCCTGCGTCCCGGCAGTTCGGCCGGTTCGGTGAACATCGGCGCCGCCTGGCGACTCACCGCGCGGGAACTGCCGGAGCGCAACCGGTCCCAGGGCATGGTGTCGATGGCCGGGCGCCACCGCGGCGGCCTGCTTGCCCATCTGCCACTCGCGGTGCCCGGTGTCGACGACACCGTCCCGATGACCGAATATCCGATCGATGTGATCGGCGCGCTGCACCTGCCGTCCTCCGGCTGCGGTCAGCTGATCGGTTCGGACGAGGAGCAGCAGGGCGTCGCGGTGCGCATCGTCGGCACCGGCATCTCCACCGTGTACGTGGCCGGTGAGCTGTATCTCGCGCAGCAGCTGGTGTTCCGGGCACTCGCGGTCGGCGAGCGCGTCCTGATCCGCACCGATCGCGCGCACGCGTGGGAGAACCTGGTGCAGACCATCGGCAATCCGGAGCGGCTGACCATCGCGGTCGAAACCCACCAGTCCGACGCGGGTTTCACCGCCGCGGTGGTGGACGGCGTGCTTGCGCCCGCGCCGCACGCGGGCGTCACCACCATCTACATCACCGGCGACCCGATGGGCTGGCCCGCGACCAGGCCCGACCTGTCCATCTACCAGCCCGGCGCGATCGGCAACCACGTGGTGCTGCGCACCGGCACCGCACAGGTCGACCTCACGCTGGTCTCCATTCCGCGCGAGGCCACCTACATCGGACATCCGCGCGGCCGCCGGGTCATGCAACACAACTGACGCAGGCACCGTTCGGCGGCTTCGGTCATCCCGGGTACGGGTCGGCGGTGCGTGCGGTGCGCAAGGCGTGCCCCCACCAGGCCAATTGGCCGAGCATCCTGGCCGCGGCGTCGATGGCGGCGCCGTCGCGGGTTTCACCGCTGTCGTCGAACGCGCGTTTCGCGCGGTGGAATCCGACGGATTCGCGAACCGAGACCATGTGGATCTCGGCGACCACCTGACGCAACTGTTCGACCGCGCGCAGGCCGCCCGACAGTCCGCCGTAGGAGACGAATCCGATGGGTTTGGCCCGCCATTCGTGTTTGGCGCTGTCCAGGGCGGTCTTCAGCGAGGCCGGATAGCCGTGGTTGTACTCGGAGGTGACGGCGACGAAGGCGTCGGCGGCGGCGAGTCGCGCGCGGTACCGGTCGACCTCGGGTATCTCGGTGAGGTCTATCGGCAGCGGGGTGTCGGCGAGGTCGATGACCCCGGTGTCGAATCTGGCGTCAGCGCGCACGGTCCGCAGGAACCAGTCCGCGACCACCGGGGCGAATCGTTCGGGCCGCACGCTGGCGACGATGACTTCCAACCGGAGGGCGGTATCCATCGAGCGAGCCTAACTCCGCCGGACATCGTGGCCGTCGGCGCGGCCCGGCGCCACCGCGTCCGCCGGGGATTCCTCGATGGGACTGGCGAATTCGGCCAGACCTTCGGCGGGGATGAGCCGGGCGGTGAATCCGAGGGCGCGTTCGGCGCGGGCCGGGCTGCCGACCACATGGCGGACATCGGACAGGCGGTACTGCCCCGTCACGATCGGCGCGGGTCCGCCGCGGGACCTGGCCATGATGGAAGCGGCCTGGTACAGCGTGATCGGGTGTCCCGAGGCGATATTGAGCGGCACGAAACCGGGCAGCGACTGCTCGACGGCCGCGACCGTCGCCCGCACCACGTCGTCCACGTGCACGAAATCGCGGACCTGGCCGCCGTCCTCGAACACCCGGGGCGCGGAACCGGCGACCAGCGCGTCGCGGAAACGCGCGTGGATGCCGCCGCGCGCACCCGGCCCGTACACGTGGTGCAGACGCAGCGCGGTGACCCCCGAGGTGGTGGCCAGCCCCCACGAGTACGCGTAGTTCTCCACCGCCGCCTTGCTCGCCCCGAAGAAGCCGCGCGGCCGGGCCGGCGCGTCCTCACCGACCGGTTCCCAGGTCAGCACCTCGCCGGTGCGGGGCGCACGGTGATCGAACATGCCGCGATCCAGGTCGGCGCGCAGCCGCAGGCCCGGCGAGAACGATCCGCCGTGCACCATCCGGTACCGGCCCTCGCCGTAGATCGCGGCCGACGAGGCGAGCACCAGTCGCCGGATCCGCGCCGCGGTCATCGCCGTGAGCAGGACCGCGGTGCCGAAATCGTTGTGCGCCGCGAAATCGGCGGCGCTCGGCACCGGATCGGGACCGCCGCCGAGCCCGGCCAGGTGACACACCGCGTCGACCCCGTGCAGCAGTTCCCCCATCGCCGTGCCGTCGCGCACGTCCACCCTGGTGATGCCCTCCGGCGGCCGCGCCTGCTTCCCGTGGATCGAAGGATGCATGGAATCGACGGCGACCACCTCGTGGTCGGCGGCGCTCAGCGCCCGCCGCACCCGCGATCCGATGAAACCGGCCGCACCGGTGACCAGTACCTTCATGTCACAACCCCGTGTTCACGCGCCGAGTTCCGACCGAACGCGCCGGAACCCTGCTCTCACGGTAGTTCGAAAGGCAGCGACACTCCCGTGTGCACGGTGCAGCGCTCACAGGTGTCCTCGCCCGCGACGGCCGCGACGGACCGGCGGATCAATTCCTTGAACGGCTCGAGATTGCGCTCGAACTCGGCGAAGACGTCGACCGCGTGCACGCCGTCGCCCTCTTCGAGTCCCGCGTCCAGATCGGTGACCAGCGCGACCGCCGCGTAGCACATCTCCAGTTCGCGAGCCAGGACCGATTCCGGATATCCGGTCATGTTCACCAGGTCCCAGCCCTGTCCGGCGAACCACCGGCTCTCCGCGCGGGTGGAGAAACGCGGTCCCTGGATCACGACCATCGCGCCGCCCGCCTTCAGCGGCAATTCGGGAACCTCGGATTTCACCACCGCCGAGCGCAGTTCGTCACAGTACGGATCGGCGAACGACACGTGCACACCACCGCCGTCGAAATAGGTCTGCGGCCGACCCGAGGTGCGGTCGACGAGTTGATCGGGAACCGCGACCGTGCCCGGCCCCCAGTCGCCGCGCAGGCTGCCGACCGCGCACGGCGCGAGCACCCGGCGCACGCCGAGGGAACGCAGCGCCCACATGTTCGCCCGGTACGGCAGCGTGTGCGGCGCGTACTCGTGCTGTTTGCCGTGCCGCGGCACGAAGGCCACCGCCCGCCCCTCGACCTCGCCGATCGCGATCGGCGCACTCGGTTCGCCGTACGGGGTGTCGACGGCGACCTCGGTGGCGGCGTCGTCGAAGAAGTCGTAGAAACCGCTGCCGCCGATGACGGCGAGCGCGGGACGCGGATGCGAGCTCATGAGTGGATTCTCTCGTCTTCGCGGACGCGACGCACACCGGGTCCCCCGCTCGCAATGGCCGGTGACGGGTGTCACGGATCGGCGGCGAGCGCCGTCGGGTCCGCGATGATGGACGCACCGATTCGATGGGGAGGTTCTGGTGGCACGTGCGCATGTCGGTGTCGGTGTCTGGCTCACGGTGGCGAGCGGTCTGGCCTTCGCCACCTCGGGACCTTTCGCCAAGGCCGTGCTCAGTGCCCGCTGGTCCCCCGGCGCCACTTTGGCCATCCGGTTGACGGGCGCGGCCGCGATCATTCTCGCCCTCGCCCTCGTTCTCGACCGGCGCGCCCTGTTCGACAGCCGCCGCCACCTGCGCACCCTCGCCGTTTTCGGCGTGGTCGCGCTCGCCGGGGTGCAGGCCACCTTCTTCCTCGCGCTGGAGTACCTCCAGGTCGGCGTGGCACTGATGATCCAGTTCCTGGCGCCGATCGCGGTGATCGGCTGGAACTGGCTGGTCCGCGCGCGGCGGCCGAGTGCCGTCACGCTGCTCGGCGCGACGCTGGCGATCTGCGGGGCCGCGCTGGTCATCGACGTCTTCGACAGCGGCGGGCTCGATGTCGTCGGGCTCGGGTGGGCGCTGCTGTCGATGGCCGGTAACGCGGCCTTCTTCATCCTGTCGGATCGCGGGGCGGACACCATGAGTCCGGTGGTGCTGCTCGGCGCGGGCATGACGGTCGCGGCGGTCACGGCGTGGGCGCTGGCGCTGATCCACCTGCTGCCGCTGCGCTTCGGCACGGCCTCGGTGACGCTGGCCGAGCACCGCGTGCCGACGGCGGTGTCGCTGGCTCTGCTGGTGATGGTGAGCACCGTCGCCGCCTACCTGTGCGGGGTGGCGGGGGCGGCCAGGATCGGGTCCACGCTCACGTCACTGATCCTGCTGAGCGAGGTACTGTTCGCGGTGGCGTTGTCGTGGCTGCTGCTCGGCGAATCGGTCGCGCCGATCCAGGTGGCGGGCGGTGTCGTGCTGATCGGGGGTATCGTCCTGGCCCGACGCGGTACGCGAGAACAACCGCCGCTGCCCGAGGGCGCGGCGCCGAATCCGGTCCGCACCTGACAACCCGCCGGAATACAACTACCCTTGGGGGGTATTGAATGTCCTGTTCGATAACCGCCGTCGGGCAGCGAGGAGATATGCGGTGACCACCCCCGATACCGATGCCACCGGCCACGCGCACGGCTACATCACCGCCAAGGACGACTACCTCAAGCGCCTGCGCCGCATCGAAGGGCAGGCGCGCGGCCTGCAGCGCATGGTCGAAGAGGAGAAGTACTGCATCGATATCCTCACCCAGGTCTCGGCCATGACGAAGGCACTGCAAGCCGTCGCCATGGGGCTGCTCGAGGATCACATCAGCCACTGCGTGGTGGACGCCGCGGTGGCGGGCGGCCCCGAGGCCGAGGCCAAGATCAAAGAAGCCACCGACGCCATCGCCAGACTGGTCCGCTCCTGAGCGGAGCGGACCGCCTCCCGGTTCACCTCGCGATCGGCAGCACCTTCGCGAGTTCGCGCAACGTCGCCAGATAGTCCTCGTCCAGCGGCTGGATGGCGATGTGATCGGCGCCCGCTTCGAGGTGCGCGACCAAACCGGCCGCGACCTCGACCGCCGAACCGTGGATCGCCAGATCATCGATCAGACGATCGCTGCCTGGGCCCGCGACATCCTGCTCCGTGTAGCCGAGTCTGCGCAGATTCGCGACGTAGTTGCGCAGCCCGAGGTACATGGGAACCATGGTGCGGCCGGTGGCGCGGGCCCGGTCCACATCCTCGTCGAGGACCACCTTCTGCTCGGCCACCAGCAGCGTTCCCGCGCCGAGGACCTCACGTGCGACCTGGTTGTACCGCGGCGGCGCCAGATACGGCAGCGCGCCCGCGCTGCGATCCCGCGCCAATTCCAGCACCCGAGGTCCGAGCGCGGCCAACGCGCGACCCTGCTTCGGGACGCCTTCGCTGTCGAGGATGTCGAGGTATTCGACGAGAGCGCGATACGGGGTGCGCGCGTCCGCACCGTTCGCCTCGGGGTGGCCGACGCCTATTCCGAGCAGGAAACGCCCTGGAAAACGCGCCTCGATTCGATGGAAGGATTCCGCGACGCCCTCGGCCTTCGCGGACCAGATATTGACGATGCTGGTGCCGACCCGCAACGTTTCGGTCGCCTCCAACAACGATTCCACCACCGGCAGATCGGCGGGCGGCGAACCGCCGAGCCATAATGTGCCGTACCCGAGTTGCTCCAGCTCACGAGCCGATTCCGGGGTGAACCCCAGATATCCGCGCCACACGCCGAACTTGCCGAGATCATCAATGGTCATGGCCGTCGCAACTCCTTTCATCCTGAAATTATTGCAATGCCCGATATGCATTCCCCTTTTCGAGGCCGACGAACCCTGTCCATTCGATCACACCGCGCCCGGTGTGCTCATGATTTGCCATGTGCCGCAAGTGATCCCATTCGGTGCGGATGCGGGCACTCAACCGCCGCAACACCCCGGATCGGGCGCGGGCAGGCTGCGCACCTCCCTGGTCTCGGCATTGCGCGCGGCGAGCGCGGCATCGGCGGGATAGTCCACCGCCACCAAGCTCAGGCCGTGCGCGGGCGCCACCGTGACCGCGCTGGACCGACTGGACTCGGCGAGCAGGCCACCCACCCACTCCGGGGTGCGCCGCCCCTCCCCCACCGCGAGCACCGCGCCGACCAGACTGCGCACCATCGACCAGCAGAACGCGTCCGCGCTGACATGGGCGCTCAGCAGGTCACCGGCACGCTCCCAGTCGAAGCGCTGGAGTTCACGCACTGTCGTCGCGCCCTCCCGCCGCCGACAGAACGCCGCGAAATCATGCAGCCCCAACAGTTTTCGTGACGCGGCCCGCATCGCGTCCACATCGACCGCCCGGCACGGCACCACCCAGCGCGCCATCAGCGGGTCCGCGCCGTAGGGCGCGGTCGTGAGCCGGTAGCGGTAGTGCCTGCGGATCGCGGAGAACCTGGCATCGAATTCGGGCGGAACAGGCCGAACGGCGGTGATGCGCACATCCTTCGGCAGAAAACGCGCCATCCGATGAATCAGCTTCCCGCCGTCCACCTCGGCGGCGGTATCGAAATGAGCGACCTGCCCCTCCGCGTGCACACCCGCGTCGGTGCGCCCGGCCACCGTGAGCCCGACCGGTTCCCGATAGACCTTGCTCAACGCCTCCTCGAGCACACCCTGCACCGTGCGCAGACCGGGCTGGCGCGCCCACCCGGTGAAATCGGTCCCGTCATAAGCGATATCGAGCCGAATCCGAACAGTCTCGGGCGAATCGACAGCAGGAACCCCGGCGGCGGCTCCAGCGGAGACCACGACAAGCGCGGAAGCGGCCGCGGATCCCGAGGGCAGGTCGGTCATCGAATCCTCCACGCGCGGCGGCTCGCTCGCGCCGGGCCGCGAGCGAAGGACAGGTACCCGGTCCGAACGAACAAGAGCCCGCCCACCGCGTACGGTGAGCGGGCTCCGGGGAGCCTGGAATCAGGCGTCCTTCTTGTCCTCGACACTCTCGTCGGCCACAGCCTCGGCGACCTCGGTGGCGTCCTCGACCGTCTCGGTCGCCTCGGCGGCGTCCTCGGTGGTCTCGGCGACCGGTGCGGCCTCGGCCTTCTGCGACGCGGCGACGCGGCGAGCGCGATCGGCCTCGTTGGTCACGGTCTTCTCCCGGACCAACTCGATGATCGCCATCGGCGCGTTGTCACCCTTGCGGGGCAGCGTCTTGGTGATGCGGGTGTAGCCGCCCTCGCGACCCTCGAAGGAGGGACCGATGGTGGCGAACAGTTCGTGCACCACATCCTTGTCGCGAATGACCTTGAGCACCTCGCGACGGTCGGCCAGCGTGCCGCCCTTCGCCTTGGTGACGAGCTTCTCGGCGTAGGGGCGCAGCGCCTTGGCCTTGGCCTCCGTGGTCGTGATACGACCGTGCTCGAAGAGCGCCGTGGCCAGATTGGCGAAGATCGCCTTCTGGTGCGACGCCGACCCGCCGAAGCGGGCACCCTTCTTGGGCTTGGGCATTGTGTTCTCCTTGTCAGAGGCCGTCTCGGGTGCCTACCCCAGTGGCCTAGAGCTGTTCGGTCTCGGCGTAATCCTGTTCGCCGCCGTCGGTGTCGCTGAACGTGCCGCTGTCGCTCCACGTGCCGGTGCTCGCGTCGTAACCCACCACCGAGGACGGGTCGAACGACGCCGGGCTGTCCTTGAGCGAGAGGCCGAGCGCGTGCAGCTTGACCTTGACCTCGTCGATGGACTTCTGGCCGAAGTTGCGGATGTCGAGCAGATCCGACTCGGTGCGGGCGACGAGCTCGCCCACCGTGTGCACACCCTCGCGCTTGAGGCAGTTGTAGGACCGGACGGTGAGGTCCAGATCCTCGATCGGCAGCCCGAAGGAGGCGATGTGATCCGCCTCGGCGGGCGAGGGGCCGATCTCGATGCCCTCGGCTTCGACGTTCAGTTCGCGGGCCAGGCCGAACAGTTCGACCAGGGTCTTGCCCGCCGAGGCGAGCGCGTCCCGCGCGCTGATGGAGTTCTTGGTCTCCACGTCGAGGATGAGACGGTCGAAGTCGGTGCGCTGCTCGACACGGGTGGCCTCGACCTTGTAGGTCACCTTGAGCACCGGGGAGTAGATCGAATCCACCGGAATCCGGCCGATTTCCGCACCGGACGCCTTGTTCTGCACGGCGGGGACGTAACCGCGACCGCGCTCGACCACGAGCTCGATCTCGAGTTTGCCCTTGTCGTTCAGGGTGGCGATGTGCATATCCGGGTTGTGCACGACGACCCCCGCGGGCGGCACGATGTCACCGGCGGTGACGGTGCCAGGTCCCTGCTTGCGCACGTACATCGTGACCGGCTCGTCCTCCTCCGAGGACACGACCAGACCCTTCAGGTTCAGGATGATGTCGGTGACATCCTCCTTCACGCCGGGAACGGTGGTGAACTCGTGCAGGACGCCGTCGATGCGGATGCTCGTGACCGCGGCCCCCGGAATCGAGGACAGCAAGGTACGGCGCAGCGAGTTGCCGAGGGTGTAGCCGAAGCCCGGCTCGAGCGGTTCGATGGTGAACTTCGAGCGGTTCTCGGCGACGACCTCTTCGGTCAGGGTCGGACGCTGGGAAATCAGCATGGATTCATCCTCCTGTTCGGGCGCCCACTATTTGACGCCCACGAATGGGATTTCCTTCCGCCGCCGAAACGGCGGAAGGACAGCGACACGAAAAGCCGATTACTTCGAGTAGTACTCGACGATCAGCTGTTCTTGCAGCGGCACATCGATCTGAGCGCGCTCGGGCACCTGGTGCACGAGGATGCGCAGGCGGCCGGGAAGCACCTGGAGCCAGCCGGGGACCGGACGGTCGCCGACGGTCTCGCGCGCCACCTGGAACGGCAGCGTGCTCAGCGACTTGTCCTTGACATCGATGATGTCGTACTGGGAGACCTGGTAGCTGGGGACGTCGACCTTCACGCCGTTGACCACGAAGTGGCCGTGGCTGACGAGCTGACGGGCCTGACGGCGGGTGCGCGCGAGTCCGGCGCGGTACACGACGTTGTCGAGACGGGTCTCGAGCAGACGCAGCAGGTTGTCACCGGTCTTGCCCTTGAGGCGGTTGGCCTCCTCGTAGTACCGGCGGAACTGCTTCTCCATGACGCCGTAGGAGAAGCGGGCCTTCTGCTTCTCCTGCAGCTGGAGCAGGTACTCGCTCTCCTTGATCCGCGCGCGGCCGTGCTGGCCGGGCGGGTAGGGACGACGCTCGAACGCCTGGTCGCCTCCGACGAGGTCGACGCGCAGACGACGCGACTTGCGGGTGATAGGGCCTGTGTAACGAGCCATTGTTCGCTGTTCCTTTCCCGCTAGACGCGACGCCGCTTGGGCGGACGGCAGCCGTTGTGCGGCTGCGGGGTGACATCGGAGATCGTGCCCACCTCGAGGCCTGCGGCCTGCAGCGAACGGATCGCGGTCTCACGGCCCGAACCCGGGCCCTTGACGAACACGTCGACCTTCTTGACGCCGTTCTCCTGCGCCTTGCGCGCCGCGTTCTCGGCGGCGAGCTGCGCGGCGAACGGGGTCGACTTGCGCGAACCCTTGAAGCCGACGTGGCCCGAGGACGCCCACGAGATGACGTTGCCGTTCGGGTCGGTGATCGACACGATCGTGTTGTTGAAGGTGCTCTTGATGTGCGCGTGGCCGTGCGGGACGTTCTTCTTTTCCCGGCGACGCGACTTCTGGGTCTTCTTCGGGCCCGCGGCCCTGCTCTTAGGAGGCATGCGCTATCCCTACTTCTTCTTGCCTGCGACGGTGCGCTTCGGGCCCTTGCGGGTGCGCGCGTTGGTCTTGGTCCGCTGGCCGCGCACCGGCAGACCGCGGCGGTGCCGCAGGCCCTGGTAGCAGCCGATCTCGATCTTGCGACGGATATCGGCCTGCACCTCGCGGCGCAGGTCACCCTCGACCTTGAACTCCGACGCCTCGATGTAGTCGCGGAGCTTGGTCAGGTCGTCGTCGCTGAGGTCCTTCGAACGCAGGTCGGGGCTGACGCCCGTGGCCTCGAGGATCTCCTTGGACCGGGTACGGCCGATGCCGAAGATATAGGTCAGCGCGATCTCCATGCGCTTCTCGCGCGGGAGGTCGACGCCCATGAGACGTGCCATGTGGCAGTTTTCCTTAATTGTCGCGGAGGTCTGCTCCCTGTCCGTCCCCTCGTCTTGTGGGGCACCGGCCTCCGGTCCGGTGGTTGGCGCACACGCCCCGGACATCTCTGCCCGAATTTTCCACAGCGTGCGGCTGGATCTGGGAGTTCTTCTGTTTTACTGCCAATCCGAACCGCGTTCGGTGCTCGGCAGGTGGTTGCGAATCAGCCCTGGCGCTGCTTGTGGCGCAGGTTGTCGCAGATCACCATGACCCGCCCGTGACGGCGGATCACCTTGCACTTCTCGCAGATCTTCTTGACGCTCGGCTGAACCTTCACGTCCGTCCAATCTCGTTGTGGTCCACACAAAGGTGGACACTCTATTTCCCCGGCCGATCGACCGGGGAAAGTCTGTTCGTCGCCGTCACGCTGACGGCTACCCCACGGGCTGTGGCGGCGAAGCTCGCCACCGAGGGGGTCCGGGGGCGAAGCCCGCCGGGTGGGGCGTGGGGGCTGCGCCCCCACAGGACACCAAGTGAATCGACCCCCGGCGAGCGCACTCCGCGAGCAAGGGTCGCCCACTCGATTCACTTGTAGCGGTATACAATTCGGCCGCGCGACAGGTCGTAGGGCGACAGCTCGACGACCACTCGGTCCTCGGGAAGGATACGAATGTAGTGCTGCCGCATCTTTCCGCTGATGTGCGCGAGAACCTTGTGCCCGTTCTCGAGCTCGATCCGGAACATCGCATTGGGCAGCGGCTCGACAACTCGACCCTCGACCTCGATGGCCCCGTCTTTCTTCGCCATGTCCTCCGCGATCCCGGTTCCTCGTATCGGCGCTCGCCGACAGAACCTGGTTTGATTGCCTGGTTTCCACTGACTCCACCCATATGGACACCGGCCGTCGGGCGTTCGAGGACGACTCGAAACGACGAACCGGAGGCATAGAGCAGTCGGCGCGTAGGTGCACCGCCGCTCCAGCTTACCGGGCGGCCCTGAATCCGGCAAAAACGCCCCCGTCCGCGCGGTGGTTCGCGCCCCGGTCACGGCGGTTGCCGATGGCTTGTCCACAGCTGTACCGAGCGCTTGTTCACAGGCGTACCGAACGCCGGTCCCTGGCCGCGTGGAGCGGACGTCGGTCACGTAAACTGACCCGGTCGAGAACAGGTCGAACAGATCCCAGGGGGATGTCGTGAGCCAGCGCAGGGAGGCAGCCGCGCGCGCCGTACCCTCGACCACGGATTTCTCGACCATCCCGTGCCCGCCCGCGAGACCATCGGCGCACGTCGCCGGATCGGCGCGTTCGCGAGGTGTGGCGTGAGTCGCGACAACGACGGCCTGCCCATGCTGCCGCCGTGGCTGTCCGAAAGCGACGTCACCGGCGGGTACGAGGCCCCCGTGCAGAACCTGCCGCACGAGGACACCATCGATGACGCCCCGTCCCGGCGCAGGCGCGGCAGGTCCGGCGCACCCGACGGCGGGCGCCAGGACGCCAACGCGACACCCGGCCGCAAGGACAAGCGCCGTCGCCTGTTCGGTGGTCGCGACAAGGACGAGCGTCCCGAGCCCGAACCGTCGCCGCCCGCCGAGGGAGGCCGCGAGCAGGCGGGTCGACCCGGACCACAAGCGACCGCGCAGTCCGAGCCGCGCCCCGGTGAACGGGCTCCCGAAAACGAATACGCACCGCGCCGTCCCGAGTCACCGCAAGGTACGGAGCAATCGCGCGGTCAGGAACATCCGCGCGGTTCCGAGTCGCGTGGATTCGAACAGTCCCGCGCTCCCGAACAGCAGCGTGGGTTCGAACAGCAGCGTGGTACCGGATCCGCACGTGATCCGGAGTACGGCAGCGGCGCGGAGTACAGCCCTGGCCCTGAACAAGGGCGCGGCTTCGAGCAAGGCCGTAGTCCCGGACCAGAACATGAATCCGAACACCGTCGCGGTCCCCAGCAAGGTCGCGGTTCCGAGTCGCGCGGATCCGAACAGTCCAGCGCTCCCGAATACCAGCGCGGTACCGGATCCGCACGTGATCCGGAATACGGCAGCGGCGCGGAGTACGGCCGTGGCCCCGAACAGGGGCGTGGCTTCGAGCAAGGCCGTAGTTCCGAGCACGGTCGCAGTTCCGAGCAAGGCCGTAGTTCCGAGCACGGTCGCAGTTCCGAGCACGGCCGCAGCCCCGAATTCCGCCCCGGTTCCGAACAGGGCCGCGGTCCCGAGCAATCACCAGGACCGGGGCAATCGCGACCGGCGCGACCGGGATGGCCGTCCACCCCGCAGGATCCGAACACCTCCGGCCCACACCGCCGCGACCCCGCTTCCGGCCTGCCGACCCGCCAGCCGAGCACCCCGTCGGCGGCCTTCCAACCGCTGGGCAGCACCGCCACACCCCCGCGCGGCCCCCTCGACATCCCCGCGGGCGGACCACACGCCCCCACAACCCGAATCCAGCGCTCCCTACCGGACCTGCCGCCACCCCCACCAGCGGAGTCCACGGACCCGCGACCGGAAACCCCGAACCGCCCCTCACTCCCCGATCCGCCGCAGACCCCACCGCACGCGGGCCACCCGTCGAGCCCGCCCGGTTCCGACTTCCAGTCGAACGCTCCATTCCCGCCCGCCGACCGGGAGAACCCGGATCGATCCCAAGGCGCCACACCCCGAACCGACCCACCGCAAGCAGGCCACCCATCGAACGCGCCCGGCTCCGACTTCCGGCCGAGCGCTCCACTCCCACCCGCCGCCCCGGAAAACCCGAACCGCCCCCAAGGCGCCACACCCCGAACCGACCCACCGCACGCGGGCCACCCACCGAACGCGCCCGGCTCCGACTTCAAGCCGAACGCTCCATTCCCGCCAGCCGACCGGGAGAACCCGAACCGCCCCCAGGGCGCGATCCCCCGAACCGACTCGCCGCGCCCTGGTCCGGACGCCGAGGCATCGGCGCCGTCGGCCGCTCCCGCACAGCACGGCAGTCCGCGGGGAGTCACACCGCAGGCTGACCCGTCGCAGCAGGGCAGCAGCCCACAGACACCACCGTGGGCCGACCCGTCGCAACCGGGAAGTCCACAAGGTTCCACACCTCAACTCGAGCACCCGCGGCCCGGATCGAACGCCGAAGCGCAGGCGCCGTGGACCGCCCCAGCGCAGCAGGGCGGTCCGCAGGAGTTCACGCAGGCAGGCCCATCGCGGCCGGGGCGTCCGCCGTTGCCTGACCCACCCCCGGGGGCGAATGGTTCCGATGTGCCCGCGAGTGGACCGCACGCGGCAACGGGCTCGGAGCGGACGAGGCCGGAGCTCGACGGTCCGCCTCCTTGGCTCGCGTCTTCGGCGGACACCGGTGCGCAGTCCCGACCGAGCGAAACGACCGAGGACGGTGCGCCCGCCTGGTTGACCGGTTCCGGGACGCGGCCGGGTGAGCGTCCCGAATTGCCACCGCCTCCGGGTGATTCGAGCACCGGTACGGCGTCGGAACATCCCGACGGTTCCGCGAGCGATGAGCGCTCCGCGCCCTCGGGTCGAGTCGGTTCGGTTCCGCCGGATCGGCTTGCGCCGCCGACTCCGGGAAGCGCGCCGACGGCGGATTCCGGCGTGAGCGCGGCTGCCGAGCGGCAGGCGAGCCCGTCGCCGTACGGCACGCCGCGCCCGGAATCCGCCTCCCCCGATGAGCGCGGCACGGAATCGCGCTCGCCCTACGGTCCCGTCCCGGCCGAAGGCCCGCTGCCGTCCGGCGATCAGAGCAATCCGTACGAGCGGACCACCGGCGACCACCCGCCCGCCCGACCGTCGTACGGCCCGATGCCGACCGGCGAGGTCGCGCAGCACGGTCCGGACGCGCCGATCTACGCCGACCCGGACGCGGCGGCAGGCTACCCGCCCGTTCCCCCCTCGGGTGGCAGGCATCGACTGTCCGCCCCCGAGCAGAGCCCGGCCACCGGCCGGACACCGGAGAGCGGCTACGGTTCCCCCGGTTCCCAACCGGGACAAGGCATCCCATCGCTCCCACCACAGGGTTACGGCACCGACCAGACCTCGGCACAAGGTTCGCGCTACGGCGCACCGACCGCAGGCAGCTCGGGACCGCACTTCGCCCCCGGCGCCGCTGCGACCTCGGGACAAGGCCACCCGTCCGGCGCACCTGCCGCAGGCGCGGACTCCAGCGCAGGCCGGGCGACCGTGCCGGGTCCGGGCCACCGTCCACCAACCGCCGACAACGCGGACCCGCATCCGACCGCCGACCCGGCGACGAAACGCTACGACGCGCAGACCACCGGCCCCGCCGCCCAAGGCTCCCGCTACGCCACGCCTACAACGGGCGACGCCGGTACGGACTCGGGACAGCGTCCACGCTACGGCGCACAGACGGACAGCTCCGGGCCACACTCGATCTCCGGCGATCCCACCGCCGCGCCGGGCGCTCGTTACGGCACACCGACAATCGGCAACGTCGGTACTGATCCTGCGGCGGCACAGTCACGCTATGGCGCGCAGACCGCGGACCAACACCCGACGTCCGGTACCGCGCTGGCGCAAGGCTCGCATTACGGTGCGCCCGCTACCGATAGTTCTGGGCCGCACTCGATCTCCGGTGGCGGCCGAGTGACCGAGCCGGGTTACGGCGCACCTGGCACGGGCGATTCCGGACCGCACGGTGCGCCCGGTCTCGACCCGGCCGCCGCGCGGAGCCCGAACCACGGCGAAACCGGGGGCGAGGTTCCCGAAGCGCCCGGCGGGTACGACCCCGCGGGTCCGCAGCGTTGGAACGCGGGCGCTTACGCACCTCCCGGCGCCACCCATCGCGCCCCGGTCAGCGACCAACTCGCGCCGGGTGAGCGCCGCGATCCCGGCGTCTTCGCCCAGCAACCCCGAAACCCCGAGCAGGGCGGGTTCGTCCCACAGCAGCCCGCGCCTGCTCCCGATGCGCCGCCCGCACCCGATGCCGCCGCCCAGCAGTGGAATTCGGGGCAGCCGTCCGCGATCACGGCGGGCGGTCCGGGTGGGATGAGTCAGCCGGGCGCCGGGTGGGGTGCGCCGCCGGGGCCGCAGGGCGGACCGCAGCCTTCGCTCGACGATGTGCCGATGCGGCGGGCGAAGAAGTCGCCGGGTAGTGGTTGGCGCAAGGCTGTGCATCATGTCTCGGGTGGTGCGATCAATCCCGGGATGTCCGCGGAGGAGCGGCGGCTGCAGGAGTTGGTGGCGCGGATCAGGCAACCGGTGCGCGGCGATTACCGGATCGCGGTGTTGTCGTTGAAGGGCGGGGTCGGCAAGACCACCACCACGATGGGGCTCGGGTCGATCTTCGCTTCGGTGCGCGGTGACCGGGTGATCGCGGTCGACGCGAATCCCGACTTCGGGACGCTGTCGCAGCGGGTGCCGTTGCAGACCCGTTCGACGGTGCGCGATCTGTTGCTCGATCCGCAGATCGACCGGTATTCGGATGTGCGCAGGCATACCTCGCAGGCCACGAGCCGACTGGAAGTGCTTGCCAGTGAGCGTGATCCGGCGGCGTCGGAGTCGTTCAACGACGAGGAGTACCGGTCGGTCGCTCGAATTCTGCAGCGTTTCTACAACATCATCCTCACCGACTGCGGTACCGGACTGATGCATTCGGCCATGACCGGCGTCCTGGATCTGGCCCATTCTCTGGTCCTGATCTCCTCGGCGGCCATCGACGGCGCGCGCAGCGCGGCCGCGACTCTGGACTGGCTGTCGCTGCACGGCCACGACCACCTGGTGCGCAATGCCGTGGTGGTGATCAACCTGCCCCGCGAGGGCTCCCCGAATGTGGGGATTCAGCAACTGCGCGAATACTTCCTGTCACGCTGCCGCGCGGTGCACATCATCCCCTACGACTCGCATCTGTCCGAGGGTGCTGAGATCGACCTGCACCGCCTGAGCAAGCAGGCCAAACGCGCCTACGTGGAACTGGCGGCGACCGTGGCCGACGAATTCAGCCTCGATCACCGCCGCTACCACAACTGACCCGGACCGCGCGGCGGGCTCACCACTCGGGCAGCCGCCGACGGCCCGCGAGCACGTCGCGCACCAGATCGTCGTAGGCGTCGGCCAATTCGGCCAGGTGGTGCCAGGCGCAGTGCAGCATGTCGTCGTGCGCGCTCAAGGTCATCAGCGCGTGGTGGGCGCGGACCGAGGATTCGGCGAGCCGATCGACGACCGAGCCGACGGTCTCGGTGTGCAGGGTCGCGCCGAGCCGGTGCTGGGAGACGTTGCGCGCCACCCAGTCGTCGACGGCCATGACCAACTCGACTCTGCGACGCTCGATCTCGACGACCACCGAGGGGGTGGTGTCCACCGAGCCGCCGCGCCCGACGATCCGTTTTTCGTGCAGCACCGCGAGATCGCGCGCGAACCACAGCAGTGGACCCCCGATCACCCGATGTCCGCGACACGCCCGGACGAGTAAATCGGAGGTGGGCAGTAGCCCGGTAGTCGCGGACTGTGTTGCCGCACCGGTACACCGCGATGTACCGGGGAGAGCCATAACGACCGTAGATGAATCCGAACCTGCCACGTTGCCTCGCCGTTCATCGCCGCACAACACCGGATCAGGACGTTCATTACAATAAACCCCTGAAGGCACCTGTCAAGCATTACCGGGCCGTAGGAGTCACGGAGCATACACTTCGTTATCTACTCAGCGTTACCTACTCAGCAACCGAGGAGCGCGATGGCCGACGGTCCGACCTATCAGCGGATCGCCGATCTGCTCCGCGAGGAGATCCGGGCGGGCACCTGGAATCCGGGCGACCGGTTGCCGAGCCATTCCGAACTGGCCGACCGCATGCGGGTCTCGATCACCACCGCCCGCAACGCGATCCAAGTGCTGGTCGCGGAGAATCTGGTCTACACGGCGACCTCGCGCGGCACCATCGTACGCAGCCGGGAAGTGCTGGAATCGGTGGTCACCGACCATATCCGGCCGGATCGCCCGTGCTCGGAGCACGACATCTTCGAGGAGATCGCGCGCGCGGCGAATCGGGTGCCGACCAAGGAGTTCAGCGCGCACATGGAGCCCGCCGGTTCCGAGGTCGCGCACTGGCTGGGTGTCACGGAAGGCGCGTGGGTGTTGGCGCGCACCGTCGTGCAGTTCCTCGACAACGAGCCGTGGTCATGGGAGGTCAGTTTCTATCCGCGAGAGCTGGCCGAGGCCACCGGTATCGACGCACCGCACGATATCGCGGGCGGCACCACCCGGCGACTCGCCGAATGCGGGTACGCCGAGACCGCGCACCGCGACACGGTCGTGGCCCGACCGGCCACCGCGGAGGAGGCGATCGTGCTCGGCGTCGGCACCGGGACGATGCTGCTGGATCACCTGCGTCTGGGCGCGACCCACGAAAGGGTCACCAGGGCCACCCGATTGCGCGCCATCGCGACCCGCAATCGCCTGGCCTACGAACTCGGCGACGACGAGGGCACGGCGGTCATCCGGCGCACTTTGGCGAATTCGCCCGCGCCGGGTATATCCCTGCCATGACCATGACACTCCGATCGGCCGCCATCGGCGACCTCGGTGCGATCTGTCGGCTGCGTAGGCAGCGCACCGCGTGGCTCACCGCGAAGGGTTCGGATCAGTGGTCGGTGGCCGGGCACGGCTTGCCGATCGAGGTTTTCGCGCGTGCCGTCGGCCGCGCGGTAGAGGCGGGTGAGACCTGGATCGTCGAGGTCGACGGCGAGGCGGCGGGCACCATCACCGTCAACGAACGCACCGATCCGTGGCTGTGGTCCGACGCGGAGGTCGCGGGCGCGGTGATGGTGCACTACATGATCGTCGACCTGCGTTTCGCCGGCTTCCGCCTCGGTCACCGGCTGCTCTCGCATGCCGCCGCGGTGGCGTGTGACCTTGACCGCGAGTGGGTGCGCCTGGACGCATGGACCGCCAACACCGGTCTGCACGACTACTATCGGCGCGCCGGATTCCGGTTGGCCCGTATCGCGGAATCGGCGATCGGTCCGTCCGGCGCCTTGTTCGAGCGGCGCACCGACAGCTGGGACCCCACCGACCGGCCGCGTCTTCCGCTCCGCTCCGATCCGAGTGTCGCCACCCCCGTGTAAAACCCCGCTGCTCACCCGTCACTGTGACGGGTGAGCAGCCTGCCCGATCACAGCGGTGGTAGATGTGCGACATGGACCATCTCCTGACCTCTGGTCCGTGAGATGAGGATGCCGCGTCCCGGCGGCAGCTTCATCGGACGTACATCACCGATCAATTTGCCCTCGTCACGGGGTCCGCTCATGATCAGGGTATCCACCGAAAGGTTCTTCATACCGCCGAGCACCTGATCGAACAGAGCGCGCGACACACCACCGGTGCGCCGCGTGACGATCAGATGGAATCCGATGTCCCTTGCCTGCGGCAGGTATTCGATCAAAGGGGTCAGGGGGTTGACACCACCCGCTACGACCATGTCGTAGTCGTCGACCACCAGGTAGATCTCCGCGCCGGTCCACCAGCTGCGTTCCCGCAACTGCGCCGGGGTGATGTCGGAGGGCGGAATTCGCTTGGCCAGGAACCGAGACAGCCCCTTGATCATCTCACCGGAGGTCTGCGACGAGGTGGAGTAGCCGCCGAGGTGATCGCCCTCCACCACGCCGAGCATCGTTCGGCGGTAATCGATCAGGATTACCCGCACCTGCTGCGGAGTCGAGTTCTCCACCAGTCCCATGACGATATTGCGCAGCAATGTCGTCTTACCCGATTCCACGTCCGCGAAGGCCATGAAGTGCGGTTCCACGGCGAAATCGATGATGAAGGGTTCCAGCTCGTTCTCGCCGAGTCCGACCGCGACGCGGGTCGGCCCGAGTGTGATCTCGTGTTGCGCGGCGATCTCGTGTATCTCGGCACGGCTGATCAGATGCGGAAGCATACGTACCTCGGGGGCGCGACGCTTGCCGTAGAGCTGTTCCAGGTGGTTCTTCGCTGTAGCCACGCCCTCGGTCAGGGTTGTCGGATCCGAGATCGAATCGAGGCGCGGCAGCGCGATCAGCATATGCAGCTCATCGGGGGTCAGACCGCGACCCGGTCGTCCGACCGGCACCAGGGCGGCAGTGCGCCGACCCATTTCGGAGTCGGTCGGATCACCGAGCCGCAACTCGAGGCGCGTGCCGATCTGATCCTTGACCACGGGACGGATCTCCGCCCACCGCGAGGCCGCGACGATCAGGTGGATACCGTACGAAAGCCCCTGCGTGGCAATCGCGTTGATGGTCGGCTCGAGGGAGTCGAATTCCTCGCGAATGACGCCCCAGCCATCCACGACGAGGAATACGTCGCCGAACTGATCAGCGGCGAGCGGGTCGTCCTGCGGCGCCGTGACTCCGTCGATCAAGCGCGCCTCCAGCTGAGCGTACTTGCGGCGCCGGAACTCCGTCATGGATTCGATGCCGAGTTCGGCGAAGCGTTCCTCTCGTCTGCGCATGAGGGCGGCGAGTTCGGCGATGGTGCGCCGCACGCGGTCGCTGTCCAGACGCCCGGCCACCGAACCGACATGCGGTATCCCGGACAAGCTGACGAGGCTGCCGCCGCCGAAGTCGAGACAGTAGAACTGCACCTGCTCCGGCGCATGGGTGGCGGCGGCGGCCATCACGATGGTGCGCAGAGTGGTCGACTTACCCGATTGCGGACCACCTACCACAGCGACATTGCCGAGCGCACCGGCCAATTGAATGGTCAGGACGTCGCGGCGCTGTTCGTAGGGCTTGTCGATGATCCCGATCGGCATCCACAACTGTCCGTGCCGGTTGACCGGCGAACGCCAATCCGGATCGGGCAGCAGCATATCCACGGTCGGCGAATCGTCCAGCGGTGGCAGCCATACTTCGTGAGCCGGACGCCCGTGCCCGGTCAGACGCCGCACCACGACCCCCAACAATGTCTCCGGAATACCCTCCACCTCGGTGTCGGCGACACGGGACGGTGGCGGTGGGAGATCGGGCAGATCCATCCGCGTCGGAAGCCGGGCGCCCGGTGCGGCGTCGGATTCCGATTCACTTCCCGGCCCCTCGGCGAGCGGGACCGCCGCGGCGGTGAACACCGTCGGCGACTGGCCGCCGAAGACCTTGCCGTCCGCCTGCTGGGTACCGATCGGAGAAACATAGGAGCCCGAAACGTAGGTCGCGTTGAAGCGCAGCGGGTCGTCGGCATCACTCTTGAGGTATCCCGATCCCGGTACGCCGGGCAGATGATAGGCGTCGGTGATGCCGAGGACCGCGCGGGATTCGTTGGCGGAGAAGGTGCGCAGGCCGATCCGATAGGACAGATGCGAGTCGAGTCCGCGCAGCTTGTTCTCCTCCAGTCGCTGCGAGGCCAGCAGCAGGTGCACGTGCAGCGATCGACCCAACCTGCCGATCATGACGAACAGATCCGCGAAATCCGGCTTCTGGGACAGTAGCTCGGAGAACTCGTCGACCACGACGAACAGCGCGGGCAGCGGGTCGAGAGCGGCGCCCGCGACGCGGGCCTTCTCGTAGTCGGTCACATTGGCGTAGTTGCCCGCCGAGCGCAGCAGTTCTTGACGCCGGTTCATCTCACCGGCCAGCGCGTCGCGCATGCGGTCGACCATCGAGAGTTCTTCCTCGAGATTGGTGATGACCGCTGCCACATGCGGCAGTGGGTCGAGGCCGAGGAAGGTCGCACCACCCTTGAAGTCGACGAGCACCAGATTCAACGCGTCCGGTGAATGGGTCGTGACCAGCGACAGCACCAGGGTACGCAGGAACTCCGATTTGCCCGAGCCCGTCGCACCGATGCAGAGTCCGTGCGGACCCATGCCGTTCTCGGCGGACTCCTTGATATCGATCTCGACCGGCAACCCGTCGGGAGTGACGCCGATAGGCACCCGCAGCCGTTCGCGCGCCGTTCGTGGCCGCCACACCTTGGCCGGATCGATCTGAGCGGCATCGGGGATCTTCAGCAGCGCCATGAGTCCCGGATCGGTCCTGACCTCGTCACCGAGGCTGACGATCTGCGCCGCCGTGGCTATTCGGAAGCGGGCCAAGCCGCGGGCGACGGTCGCGGCTTCGGCGACGCTGATCTCGTCGGCGGTGGCGAATCTCTCGAGTCCGGTGCCGCTGCGCGCGCTGACCTCGCCACCGCCGACGACCAGTTGCAGCCCGCGGCGGGCGGCGAGTCCGTTGTCGGGGGAGGTGAGATCGAGCACGGTCACCGCGTCCAGCCCGGCTTCGCTGATCAGCCGTTCGGTGCCACTGACGTAGCCGTCATCGATGACGACGACCAGATGCAGCCGCCCCGGCGTGGCCGCTTGCGGATTCCGCATGAAACGCCCGCGCTCGAGCAGTTCCGAGGACAGTGCGGTCTCGAACTCGCCGAGAGAGCCGTACACCATTCGGGCCGACCCCATTCCGTCGCGGACGCTCGGATGTTGCAGATGCGGAAGCCATTTGGCCCATCCCCACGCGGGCGCGTCCGGATCGGAGCAGACGATCGCGACCGCGACGTGGTCGGGACCGTGGAATGCGGTGAGCTCCAGAATCATCGCGCGCGTGAGCATCCGCGCCTCGTCGAGACTGCCGCCGATGTTGACAGCGGGGAAAGCTCGCAACGACACCGCGGTGGGCAGTCGATGCACCACCGAATGCGTACGCACGAACCGCCGCAACGCCACCGTGGAGACCGGCTCCAGATCTTCCAGGGGACCGGTCTCAGGGCGGGCCAGTTTGGTGGCCAATCGGTGACTGCCCACCCCTACGCGCACGTGTCCGAAGTCGGGATCGGCCGGGCGGCGTTCCCACATGCGTCGGGTGCCGATGACCGATGGCAGATCGACCGGCTCGGGATGACTCCAGAGCAAGGCCTCCAACTGCTTGGCTCCGGTGCGCCGTACCTCGTTGCGTACCTGGTCCAGGTAGCGGAAGTAGTCCTTGCGATCCTCGTTGAGCTCGGCGGGACTCTTGGCGGAGTTGCCCCTGTAGCCCATCATCATGCCGACCATCGACATGAGCATCATCATCGGGAACATCATCATGAACGGATTCGCGAGCAGATTGCGCCCGAGCATCACCATCATCGCGATCATGCCGACGACCGCCACCACCATGACCACCGGCATGAGTCGCATCAGCAGCGGTGCGGGCAGCGGGCGCTGTACCTCCGGCGGCGCGTTCAGCGCGACCTCTCCGCCCGGCGCCCGAGGCGGGGCGATCCGCGGTCGACGCACGAAACCTTCGGTTGCCATGGTCGGTTACCCCTTCACTGTTCCCGGATCCAGTGCTGTGCCCTGTTCGAGCGCGCCGTCCTGATCGAGGTCGACCGAGTCCCCGCGCCGCCGGTCGCGGAACGGAATCGAGACCGCCGCCGCGATCCCCAATCCGAGCAGGCAGACGATCGACCCGATGGCGGCGATTCGACGCGGCAGTGGATCGGGACCCGGCGGGTGGACCGGGTCGGCGATACGGCGCGGAATGTCGGTGTCCGCGGAGACGGGCCGATCGGGCAGCGGCGCGGTGAGCGCGGCGACCGGATCGATCAGACCGTGGCCCACACGGTCGTCGCGGCCAGTGCCGGGCGCGTGTGCGGTGCGCTGGATCCGGTCGATCACCTGCTGTGCGGACAGTTCCGGGAACCGGGCGCGGACCAGTGCGGCCAGTCCGGCCACATAGGGCGTCGCGAAACTGGTGCCCTCGATATCGCGTGGACCGTCGCTGGTCTGCACACTGTCGACGAGTCCGCCGCGTCCTTGGCCGCTGTCCAGCGACACGATCTGCCTGCCGATGGCCGCGACCCCGATCCACGGACCGTGCAGCGACAACTGCGAGGGTGTGCCGTCGGGATCGATCGAGGCCACCGACAGCACGTAGGGCTGAAACCATGCCGGGGTGGCCACCGTTTGCACCGAGGACCAGCCGTTGCCCTCGTTCTGCGTCTTACAGGCTCCGTCGCTCTGGAGATTGCCCGCCGCCGCGACCACGACCACGTTGCGGTCGTGGGCGTATTTCACCGCCGCACCCAAGGCGCCGTCGGCGGTGTCGTACCCCGCCGTGGTACAGGCGACCTCGGAAATATTCACCACGGTCGCGCCCATATCGACGGCGCGCACTACCGCACCCGCGAGGGTCAGCACATTCCCGTAGCCGGAAGAGGCGATCTCACCGGGCGCGCCGTCGCCGGCCCGGCGGTCCTTGGCCTCGAAGGCCAGGCTCATCTGCCGGATGCTGAGTATCTCCGCGTCCGGGGCGACACCCGCGAACGCGTCACCGAGGGCGGGCTGGGCGGCGATGAGCCCCGCGACGATGGTGCCGTGTCCGTCGCAGTCGAAGGTGCCGTCGGAGTCCGCGACGTAGTCGCCGCCGGGCTGTAATCGGGGCAGGCGGGGGTGGCGGTTCACCCCGGTGTCGATCACCGCGACCTTCTGACCGGCGCCACGGCTGAACTGCCACGCCGAGGGCAGGTCGAGCACTTTTTGCGCGGGCGGCGCCTCGGCGGGCGGCGCACCGGAGAGCATGGGTTGGGCGCAGACCGACCGCTGCTCGGTCGGTTCCAGCGGGGCGGGCCGCCCGCTGATCGCCTGAGCGGCCCCGAGCGCTCCCTGGTCGATGCCGGGAGGCGCGACAGCGGTGGCCGGCGCGGGCCAGCCGAACGCCACGATGCCGAGAACGACCACGGCGCAGACCGATCCGGTGCGGCGAGGTCGAGCTGCGCGCGCGCTCACAGATTCCTGGCCATCCCGTATACGCCCATGACCCATAGCACCAGCGGAATCAGGCCGATGATGAGCGCGTATTCGAAGAGCTCGCCGAGGCGCCTGGTGACCGGCGTGATCTCGATATGCGGTCCGATCACACCGAAGAACAGCACCGATACCGCGAAGGCCAGCAGCAAGGCGCCCCCGATCAGCAACCGATCGTGGTCACCGAGAGCGAGTCCGGTGAGCAGTCCGGCGACGATGGCCGCACCGCCGAGGATCATCGCGCCCGCCTGCGTCAGATCCGCGAAGGACCGGCCGCGCAGGCACAGAATGATCGCCGAGATCACCGCCAGGGTGATTCCCTGCCATCGCACGTGACCGAACAGGTCCGCGGTGCCGAGTGCCCCCGCGAACACAGCCACCGTCACACCCGCGATCATGCCGGTCTGATAGAGGTTGGCCGCGCGTGCCCGCAGTCCGAGTCCGGCGGCCGAGGGCAGCGCGGTGGCGCCGATCGCACCGATCCCCTCGATGGTGGGTCGCGGTTCGTGATCGGCCGGATCGATGGCCGCGCCCGCGGTGGGCACCGGCGGCACGGGCAGCCGCGCCAGCATCGCCGCCAAGCGGGGTATGGCAGACAGCAACGTGATCGCCACGACCAGCACGCCGGCGGCGATCTTCGGTAGCGCCGGTTCCCACACCATCCGGACCAGGGCCGCGATACCGCCGAACAAGGCAATGGTCACCGAGACCGAACACAGCACCGCGCCGGTTCCGGTGGCCCGGTACAGCGCCGTCGCGGCCACGAGGGTCACCGAGAAACCCAGCAGCAGATGCGGACTACCCAGATCGCCGGGGACCGACAGCGTACCGCCTCCGAAGAACAGCAGAACCGAACACAGGCTGATCCAGCCGGCGGCCACCTCGTCGGCGTATCGGCGCGCCGCGATGGCCGCGGCACCCCCCGCCGCAAGACCCGCACCGATCGCCAGGAACGGTGCCGCCAGTCCGTCGGAGCGACCGCGTTCGATGGCCAGCACGACCAGTGCGAGCAGCACCGCGACCACCGCGGTGATCAGCCCGGTCCATTTGGCGGCGGTCGGCGACCAGCCGCGGAAGTCGTCGGCGGTGAGCCGCGACACCGCGTCGATGACGTCATCGAACAACGCGGGCGACTCCTTGGCGCCCACCGAGCGCAACACCAGCAACTCACCGTCGAGTACTTCGGCCTCGGTGAGGCTGCGACTCGGTGCGATCGCCTCGCGGCCCAATCTCGCCAGCGTCCAGTGCTCGGCACGCAGCGGGGCGGCGCCGTCCTCGCTCTCGGTGATGTCGGTATCGCGCGATCCGATCAGGGCGACGAGATCACCGATGAAGGCCGCGATCGGCACCGTCGCGGGCAATCCGACATCCAACTGGGTATTTCCCCCGATGACGGATACTCGGCACAGCTCGGGTTCGGCGGTTCGCGAACCACCGCTCAAGGGCTCCGTCAATTGCTGAACAACTCCAGTCCATTCCGGAACGACATATTCGTCCGGTTCTCGGATTGCCACCTGCCGAACCGAACTCACCTCGCACTCACTCTGGTCGCAACGCACACGCGTTGCAACCTCGCGACCGCGAAATCTAATGTATCCGTACAGACCGTGCGCACGCGATCGCTACCCTGGCCTTATGTCAGGCACAGTGCACCGATGCCACAGTTGGCCGGAAGATGAACGCGGGCAACAGCTCCCGTGAACACTTCGAGACCATTGACAGACAACTCGGAGACAGGCACCGATGACCGGCAACCGCCAAGCACAGCGCGCCTTCGACGCGGGGATCCTGTCACTGGGTCTGACCGTCGACGGCCAGGAATCCACCCGTGACCTCGAGTACGCGAAACTGGCCTTCCAGCGTGCGACCGAATGGGATCCGACCATGTGCGATGCCTGGCTCGGCCGGGCCGCGGCGGGGGAGGTGACCAAGGACGTCCTCTACAACCTCTACAAGACCAGCACGTCCACGCTGTTCCGCGAACAGCGCAGGCTCGGTCTCGCGCCGCGCACACTGGCGGGACGGTTCCTGGTCGGCCTGTACATCGACTATCCGCTCGCCAGTTACACCGAGATCTGGCTCGCGCATGCCGCGCAGTTGGTCGCCGATCGGGAATACGACGAGGCCGAGCGGGTACTCGACGAACTGGCCGCCTACCGCGCCTCCATGCTGTCGGATACCGATCGCGCGATCGACGACCGCATCAGCGCCTACATCCGCGCCGTCATGCACTACAACACCCAGCGCTGGTCCGATGTGATGGCCGTGCTCACCGGGTCGGCGGATTGGGACGACCTGTACTTGGCGGCGGGCGCCAACGTGATGGTCGGTTCGGCCTGTGCGCAACTCGGCCTGTTCGGCGAGGCCATCCGACGGATGGAACAGGCCGAGGCGGGCCCGATCCCGGCCGCACGCACCACCGCGATGTTCTGCCGCGGACTGTGTCTGCGTGAGACCGGCAACGAGACCGAGGCACAGGCGCTGTTCGAGAAGGTGTATTCGCAAGCGCCGGATTTTGCGGCCAATACCGCGGCCATGCGCGATCGCACCTACCGGATCACCATCACCACCAAGGAATCCATCGACGCGCGCACCGATCGCTGGGATCCGGCGTCGGCTCCCTCGGCGGAGAAGATGGAACAAGCCGAGAGCGAGGACCGGGCCAAGCGGATTCTCGGCGAGGCCAAGACCGAATTGGATCGCCAGGTCGGACTGGATTCGGTGAAGACCCAGGTCGCCAAATTGCAGGCCACCGCCCAATTGGCCAAGATCCGCGCGGAGAAGGGAATGGCCAGCGTGCCGCGCGGCAACCACCTGGCTTTCACCGGGCCGCCCGGTACCGGGAAGACCACGATCGCGCGTATCGTCGCCAAGATCTACTGCGGTGTCGGACTTCTCAAGACCGATCGGGTGGTCGAGGCCAAACGCGTCGACTTCGTGAGCCAGAACCTCGGCGGTACCGCCATCAAGACCGACGCGCTGATCGATACCGCCATGGACGGCGTACTGTTCATCGATGAGGCGTACACACTGATCCAGACCGGCCTGTCCGGCGGCGACGCATTCGGCCGCGAAGCAGTGGACACTCTGCTGGCACGCATGGAGAACGACCGCGACCGACTCGTGGTGATCATCGCGGGCTACGACGGCGAGATCGACCGGCTTCTGGCCTCCAACGACGGCCTCGCTTCCCGCTTCGCCAAACGGCTCCAATTCCCTTCCTACACACCGGAGGAACTGGGGCAGATCGGCGGGCTGATCGCGAAGTCGCGTGATTCCGAATTGTCCGAGGACGCACTGCGATTGCTGATCGAGGCCTGCGGCGGGCTCTACCGTTCCGAACGCACCGATCAGAGCGGGCAGCAGCGGCGCGGCATCGACCTCGCGGGCAACGGCCGTTTCGTGCGCAATGTGATCGAATCCGCCGAGGAGGAGCGGGAATTCCGGCTCGCCAACGACGAATCGGTCGATTTGAGCAGTGTCGACGAGTCGGTGTTGATGCGGATCGAGGCCCCGGATATGGAGGCCGCGCTGGTCGGCGTCCTGGGATCGCTCACCACCTGATTCGACACCCGTCCGGCGGGTTCGACGACGGTCTAGCGGGTGGGCAGGACGTCGTGAGCGACCAGGGCGTCCGGTCTGGACAAGGTCGGGCCGGGCACCAGTTGGCCGACGATCGCCCACGGGGCGTGGCGCGGCTTGCCGAGGCCGAGCACCTCGGCGGTCGCGACATCCGGGATGCCGTAGCGAATACCGTTATCGGCCACGTAGAACAGGCCGTCTCGGCGCGGACTGCCCGGATCGATCCCGGTCACCTGCACGAATTCACCGGAGGACGGGGCCAGATAGACTTTGTCCACCCGATCCCCGGAGGCGTCGGCAGTGGCCAGCGCCACCGGTCGCGCCGAATCCGGCAGCGGCAGTTCGGAACCCGCGAGCACCGTGACCGCGGCCTGATCGTTCGGCACGGTGCCGTCACCGCTCGGATCCGGTTTCGACCAGGCGACACAGGTCACCGGAGCATCCTCGGCCGTCAACAGTTTCGGCGCGACGGCCGGATAGTGGTCGACCGTCAGTTTGCGCACCACCGAAACATTGCCGAGCACATCCGGCGGCACCGATTTGATCTGCGCCATACCCTGGGAATTCGCCGTGCGGATAACCGCGGCCGTGAAATCCCCGATCCGCTGCACCCCGTCGGCCAGCACCACGTACAGTTCAGGCCGGTCGGCGCCGCCGACCGCCGCGACCGAGATCACCCCGCCCACCGGCACATCCGACAGTCGCCCCGGACCGGGCTGACCGGCCTGCGGGATCTCCGGCGCGGTCAGCGGCGGGACCGGGGTGAGCGCGCCGAGCAGTCCGGTATTGGCCGGCCGCGCCCGCTGTCCGGTCAGTCCGAGCACGCGCGCCATGACGGCGTTGGACGGGTCGACCTCCGCGCGTTTACCGTCGTAGATCAGATAGGTCTTGTCATCGCGGCGCACCAGCTCGGCCTCGTTGCCCGCCACCCGGCGCACCCGTTCGTCGAGTCGGGTGGTCGCGGCGATCACCGTGGTCTCGACACCGGTGGCAGCCGCGGCACTGCCGCTCTTCGACAGTTGCACGGTCTCGCACAGCGACCAATCGGAATGCCCGCGCTGCGCCGAACCGGGCAGCGCCGCGGGCGCGCCCGGAATGCCGAGCATTGCCCCGCGCGGCACACTCGCGAGTTTGCTGTCCTTGACCGAGGTGGGCGCCTCGTTGCTGCCGCTGATCAACCGGGCGGAGGCGAGATTCAGCGCCGGATGCAGCACCCGGTTACCATTGGCGTCGCCGACCAGGACGTAGAGGGCGCCGCTCTCCTTGCCCATGACGATATCGGCCTTGTCGATCGAGCCCTGCGGCCGTAGGAAAGCCAGGATCGCCGCACCCGCGATCACGACAATTCCGAGCACCGCCCCGACCAGCAGCGACCGCATTTGCGAACGCATGGGGTCGTGCAGCATCCGCACATCGCGGCGGATCAATGCGTGGTCGAGCCGCCGCAACAGAAACCGATATCCGTTGACCTGGGCCTTGGTGGTCAGCTGAGTAGGCACGTGATCTCCATCGAATCGACCGCGTCCGCGGACAATCGCGGGGGCGACGGTGGGAATTCGTCCGGGAATCACAGTATCCCGCCGGCAGGCGGTGTCAATCTCGGGAGCGTGAACGACCCGGACCACGAATGATCATGCCGCGCGGTACTATCGGCCGGAGGCAGCACGGGCGGACTCCGGCCACCCACCCCTTCGACCCAGGCGAATTGGTGTGAACACAGCTGTGAACGAACGGGAAACCGAATCCGGCGCCGACCGGTCGGGGGTCACACCGGACGCTTCCGTGAACTCTATATTGCGTGAGCCTGAATTCTGGTTGTTGCACCATCTTCCGCTGCGATCGACCATCCCGGTGATCCTGTTCGCCGCGCTGGCCGCCTGGGTCGTGCTCGCTCTGGACGCACCCCTCGCCGCCGCGACCGGCGTGGGCGCGGGTGCCCTGCTACTCGGGCTGGCTCCGGTACGCACGCGAAATCCCCGCAATGTCGTCGGAATCCTCGCCGAATGGCTGGCTTTCCGCTGGCGCCGGGTCCGGCCGGGACAGGTGGCGGCGGGCGCGGAGGCCTTCGACGTCCCGCTCCCGGAGGGCGGCAGTTACGGAATGCGCTGGGACGGTGGCCTTCTGATCACCATGCTGCGCATCGATCCGCCGCCGGACGCACTGACCCTGCTGCGACGTGGATCGCTGTCCACCGACCAGACCATCCCGCTGGACGAGATCGCCCGCTGCCTCGAGCAGTTCGATATCAACCTCACCTCGATCGATGTGATCAGCACCGGTGCGCGTACCGCGGGCGCCACCCCGATCGCCGACCTCTACGACCGCATCATCGGCCCGCTACCCGCCATCGCGCAGCGCACCGTCTGGCTGGTTCTGCGACTGGAGCCGCTGGCCAACGCGCAAGCCGTGGACAATCGGGGCGGCAGCGGCAGCGGCGCGCTGCGCACCGCGATCATCGCCACCCGCCGCGTCGCCAACCGGCTGGCCGCCCGCGATATCTCGGTCTCGGTGCTGACCGCGGGCGAGATGAACACCGCGGCGCGCCAACTGCTGCGCGGCATTCCGCTCGACCAGTTCACGGAGACCCCGAAATCCCTGGTGCACGGCGATTTACATCTCACCAGCTATGAGATCGGTCCCGACCTGATCGGCGAACGCGGATTCTCCGATATCTGGGCGACCCCGAGTTCCGCCACCACCGTCACGGTGCGGTTGCGACCGGGAACCGCGGGCACGGGGCGCGGTCGCGATACCGCGACACCCTCGATAGCACTCGACGCCCTGGTGCGCTTCGACACTCTCACCGAACCGGACGGCCCACCGCTACCGGGACTGCGCCCCCTGTCGGGGCGGCAGTTCCGTGCTCTACTCGACTGTCTGCCCACCCGGATCGGCGGCAGCGATATCGGTCGCACGGGTGATCACCGCGGTCTTCGGTCCGCGCTGATGGGTATCGCGGTGCCCACCGCGGGCTGCGGACAACTGATCGGCGCGGACGATCACGGACAAGGCATCGCGGTACCGCTGATCGGCGACGGCACCCGACGTCTCGCGGTGGTCGGGCGACTCGATCTGGCCCAGCAGGTGATCCTGCGATCGATCGCCCTCGGCGCCCATGTGGTCGTGCACACGGACCGTCCGGACGCCTGGCACACCATGGTCTCCAATGTGGACACGCCCCAAGTACTTTCGCTGGTCTCGCGCTTCTCCGGCAGCGGACATCCGGCGCCCGCCGCCACGCAGGCGGGCGCGCCGATTCCGCCCACCTCGGTCGTGGTATTCGACGGCATCGCACCTACCGCGCTGACCGGCGGCGCCACCATCGTGCAGGTGCGCCCGCCAGAGGAGTCCACCGATCGACTCGACGCCGACGTGATCTTGATCCAGGACCCGGCCGCACCGAACATCATCACGGTGCGGACCTCCGCGGTCACGACCACAGTGAATATGGTTACGACACCGGAGGAGATGCGCTACATCGGCGAATCACTGACCGCCGTGCGGTGACACATGTGCTCGGGCACTCGAAACTGCCGAAAGTGCCCCGGCTCGTCGCAACGGCGCGCCAGCGATCGGCCGGAGCGAACTGCCCCGGCCGACCACCGAGATCATGCCGACCGAACGAATTCGATCAGGACGCGAAACCGTCGCCGATCTTCGCATCGGTGCCGAGCGCGCGCTGCAAGGCGCTCTCCACCGCGGCGGCGACCTTGTTCAGGATCTCCAGGGTGTCGGCGTAGTTGGTGTCCCAGTTGCCCTTGGCGGTCTGGAAACCATCCAGCGAGGCGTTGCCCTCCCATGCCTGCGCCAGACGGCCCGCGGCCTCGTTGAAGCGCTGGCCCTCGCCCTGGAGCTTGCCGTAGTTCTCGTTGAGGTTGTTGTACAACTCGGTCATGGTCGCTTTGTCGTAAAGCATGTCCTCGTCCCTTCGGTCGTGTCGGAGTATTCGGATCTCGGCGCGGCGGATGACCTCGGCGCGGGCTCAGGCGAGCCGCAGACCGCCGAAGTTCTCGCCTTCTTCGGCGTCCAACTGGGTCAGCTGCACGTGACCGGCGCCGACCTTCTCCTCGATCTGCCCGAGGGCGATCCGCAGGTCGTTGGTCTCCTGGTTCCACGCGGCGACGGCCTTGCTGAACGCCGTGTTCGCGTCACCCTGCCAACCGCGCCGCGCCGCGTCGACCGCGGTGTCGATATCGGCCAGCGTCCGCTGGATCGCGTCCACCGCGTCCTGCACGTCGCGCTGCGCACCCGCGGCGCGCTCGTCTGTCCTCGCGTTTTCACCGGACATGATGTGTCCACCTTCCTGATGCTGTCGGCCTGCGTACTGTCGGCCGGATGCCATACGGTGGTGCCGGTCGGCACCACCCGAGACGGAGATGAGTGCTGTTCGAGATCATCTGCGCGTTACAGCAGCCACCTCCCCACGGGCAGGGTTTCGATCAGAGCCGAAACCGCCTGCGCGATACGGTGATCGGTGCCCGGTGTGACAGTCGACCAGACCTGCTGGTCCGGCGCGATCCCCGGCGCGGCCACGATCCGACCCCGTCCGGTGTCGTACACCGCGACCGCGCCGGGCGATCGGGTGGTCGTCCCGTCCTCGTGGACCTCGGCCACGATTTCGGCGTAGGTGTGGCAGGCCGCGAAGGCCATGCCGTAGGCGGTGGCGTCCCGGTCGGCGACCCCGAGCGCGTAGACCGCGTCGGCGTAGTCCGCAGAGTCGAGCGCCGCGGCCAACCGCTCGCTCAATTCGCTCGACAGCGCGCTGAAAGCGACGACCTCCGCGGGCCTGCCCGGTCCGAGTATCGCCAGCAACGCGCGGACCAGTGGTTGACCGCCGCCGTCCGCCCAGACGGGCTGGACGTCGAAACCGTCCTCGGTGCGCACCGCGAGCGCGTGCGCACCGCCGCGCCGCGCCAGGCAGATCCGTCGGACACCCGAGGTAGTTCCGTATACGCGGGCCGCGAGCTCGCGATCCGGCTGCGCCAAGATGTGCAGGGCGTCAGCCAGATCGGGTTCGACCTCACCGTGCGCGTCGATCACACCGGATCGGGTCAACTCGGCGGTCACCCGCCGCTGGGCCACCATCCACTCGTCGTAGGAATCCTGACGCGGCGCTACTGCCAATGCCACCGGAAGTGTCTGCACGCCCAGTCGTTCGCTGACGGCCAGCAGACCGTCGTTGGTGATCGTGGTCATGCGGCACCGCCGGTCTCGGTGCGGGCCGAAGTCGGAGCAGGCGGCTCTGGAGCGCCGAGGACAGCCGGAGCGGAGACGACGCCGAGATCGGCGCCGAGTCGGTCGGCACCGGCGTCACCCGCGCGCGGCACATGTTCCTCGTCGGCGGCGATGGCAGCGGGCGTGCCCGCCGCCATCGCACCGGGAACCACCGGCACCGCCGTGGGCGCGTCGACCGTGGCGGCGGTGGTCGGTCGCGGAGTGACAGCTTCCACCGTCTCCCCCGCTTGCGCGTAGACCGGGGCTCGGTACGCGGTCTGCGCCCTCGGCACGGACAGCGCGCCGGGCAGCACGGGCGGCGTGAACACCATGGGCATACCGGCGCTCGTCGCCGTCGCGCCCGCCTCCGAGGCCGAAGCCGCCGACTGTTCGGCCTCCAGAGCCACCTTCGTCGCGATCACCGGCGGCTCCTGCTGGAGCCATGGGGTCGCGAGCGGTTCGGTCGCGGCCTCATAGGTGCGCATCACCCTGGTGGCCGAGGCCTTCGCGAGATCCACCCTGGTCTCGGTATCTGCCGCCACCGCGCGTAACGGAGCGCCGAGCGCGCCGGTGACCTGCTCCAACATCTGCTGCGCGGCTTGCAGCGCCGCGATCTCCGCGGCGTGCGGCATTGCCAACCGGGCCAATTCGTGCGCGGCGGCCTGCGTCGCCGCACGCCCGGCATTGCCGCGTGCCGCACCCGCGGTGTCGACGAGCCAGTCGCGTAGGCGCGAAACCCGGTCCAGCACCTCGGCGCTGGTGTCGGACTGCCACGCACCGCGCAGGCCCGCGACGATCTGTTCGTATTCGACCACTGCCGCGCCGAAAGCGGCGGAGAGCCTCGTCCACCCGGCACCCGCCTCGGCCATGGGCGTCACACCCGGCCCGGCGAACAACTCGCGGGTGAGCCGATCGGGCTCGCGAGCCTCCCAGACCACCCCGGTGAAGCCGGGCTGCGGTGGTTCGCTCATAGCTGCTCCCCTGTCGAGTCGGGCCGCACCTAGGCCGCGCCCGCTACTCCCGCGCCGCCACCGAACTCAGCGACGCTGCTTTCCTCGGCCGCCGCGAAGAGATTCGACTGCGACCGCAGCGTCGCGGCCAGTTTGCGTAGTTCGAGGATGCCCGCGTCGGCGCTGTCGGAGAACGACGCCGCGACGTCGGTCATGGTCTGCGCCGCCCGCACCGATACCTCGTCGATACCCGCGGGCGCGACCCGCAGTGCGGGCTCATCGACGCGCAGATCACGCTCCAACCGATCGGCCAGCGCGTCCAGACGCACCGACGCCTGCCGGGCAGCGACCGGATCGAACGTCACGCCACCGCCGACATTCGCACCACTGTTCACCATGACGACCTCCTCAGAGAGTGAGTTCCCTGTCCGGCGGTGGTTCGGATACCTGTTCCGCCGCGCCGACCACCGGCAGCGAGGCGCCCTCGAGATTCCCCACGACCTCGTCGCCGTGCTGGGCATTGACCAGGAATCCGGGCAGATCGCCGCCCGCGTCGCCCGCGCCGCGCGGACCCGCCGCCGCACCCGCGGCGCCGCCCATGGGCATATATCCGGGGCTGCCCGCGCCACCCACCGTGCCTGCGCGTACAGCCGACGCCGATTCAGGCGCTGACGAGAAGCCCTGGCCGCTCGACGGACCGCCGACCGAAGCCGATCGGGTACCCGACCACGGATTCAACGGTGTCGCGGTCGTGCCGATACCACCGAGCCCGATGCCCCCGATACCACCGCCACCACCACCGCCGCCGACACCACCCGCGGCGGGCGCAGGCTCTCCGTCGGCCGTCGCCTCTCCGTCCGCACCGGTCTGCGCCACCGGCGTCACCGATTTCGCCGCCAGCAACGACGTATTCGCGGACGCGAGCTGATTCGCCGCCTGCACGCCGGTACTCGCCAGCGTCATCAGCGGGGTGATCAGTTGCATGAGCTGCGCGAGTTCCTGCATCGAGTCCGCGCCCTTCGGGGCGTTGGTGACCTTCACCTTCTCCCCGGCCTGCGTCATACTCGCCGAATGCACCGTCATCTCGGCGCGGGTCTTGGTCACCACCGCGACCCCCTCGGCGATCGCCTCCGCGGTCGCCGCGGCCAGGAACGCCTGTCCGCCCGGCAGAGCCAGGAACGGCGCCGTCGCCGCGACGGTCGACACGAATTTGGAAATGACCTGTGTCATTTCCGCGCCACCGGTAGCCACCGACGTGGCCGCGGTGCCGAGCACCGCCTTCTCCTCGGTGCCCTGCGCGGCCAGTTCGGCGCCATTCTGCTGTGCCGCCGTGGCTTTTTCGGCTGCCTGCATGGCTGCCGCGCTCTGCCACAACTGCATCACGGCACTCAAAGCCGTTGTGCCCAAGGACATCGCGGTTGTCAGCGCACTGGTGACACTCTGCAAGACCTGCGTGGGATCGGGGCCGGGCCCCCCACCGATCGCACCGGTGCCGAACCCGCTTGCCATGTCGGTCAGCGGGCGGAACAAGGCCGACAGATCGATCACAGGCAGGGGCGGCAGTTCGGGCAACGGTGGTAGCGAGGGCAACTGGGGCAACGGACCGAGCCCGATATCCTTCAGAATATCGTTGACCGGCCTGTCGATCATCGGTGCGAGCGCACTGCCGCGCAGCAACTCGACGACCGACTGATCCAACGGCGGCGGATTCATCGCACCTTACTGGCGGAATCGAATTCGCTGCCCGATACCGACTCCGAGGTCTCATACGCGGTCGCGTCTTGCTGCAACGCCACCGCGGTTGCCGCGTGCACGCCCGCCAGTTCCAGCACCGACGACACGTGATTGCCCTGGGCGGCGGCGAAAGCAAGCAGGAAATCCTGACCGATCAGCCCGAATACCGGCGCGGCCGCCGCGACGGTCGCCACTTGGTCGAATGCGCCCGCAGTGGCGACCCCGGTGGCCATCGTGGCCGCCGCACCACCGTACGCACGTAGAGCATCAGGTTTTGCTACCAGTTCGCTCACTGTAATCCCCGATCCAGTAACGCAATTGAACTCGGCTCAACGATACCCCCCTGTCTTCATGAACCGGAAGGCGTTTTCTCGAACTCTGCACCACACACATTAACGGCCGGTATCTACTCGGCGACTTCCTCGTTGAATGCGTTGACGAGCTCACCTCGGCGCTCGAACGCGCGCCGCGCGGCGGCATGGGTCGTCTCGACCAGACACCGCTCGAACTGCTCGGGCGACATTCGCGAAACCTCCCTGGAGAAATGCAAGCTCAACAACGCGCCATTACCGTCGACCTCGGCGGTCATGGCGCCGCCCGGCGCCGTCTCGGTCGCGCGGACACCCGCCATGTCCTCGGCCAGATCGCGAATTCGATACAGCCGCCTGCGCACACTGTCCATGAGTTCGTCCATGGTTTCGTACACGAGGACCCTCCCCTATTCCGCGCGCAACCAACTCTGCGGTTCCACGTCGTACTCTTCCTCATCCGCGAGCTCCGCGCGAGCCACCAGTTCCGGGGTCGGCAGATTCATCAACGCGATCATGTCCGGAGCCACCCCCGCCTCCTCCATCTGCCGCCGCCGCGCCAACCCCGCGCGATTCGCCGCCTGCCCGCACAACCGCAACACCTCGGCCGCCAAGCCTTCGGGATCCCGGTGCAATTCGGCCGGGTCGATCGAAATGCCCAGCGGCAAGCCCTGTTCGGTCGTGCGAACCGAGATCGTTCCGGACCGCGAGGTCGCGGTCGACTCGACCGGCTCCGTCGGATTGTCCACGGTCACCTCCAACTCATCCTCGGGGCGCGGTCGATCGTCGCACGGTCATCGCTCCACGACCGGCTTCGCCACCACCGGGGCGTCGCCGAGCGCTTCTTCCAGATGCTCGGTGGAATCCAGGTAGTCGGCGCGCTTGCGCTCCTTGTTCTGCCCCTGCCCGGCACCCGCGCCCGCGGGGCCCATACCGCCGGGAGTTCCGTTCTGCCCGTTCGTCGCGAGGCCCGCACGGGCCACCGTCGCCGCGGCATCGCCGGTGAGCGAGGCGCGGGGGAACAGCTTCGAGGCTGCGGCCTGGGCCGCATCCTTGCCGAGCGCGGCACTGCCCGCACCGCCGCGACCGGCACCGCCGCCACCCGCTCCGCCTCCGCCGCTGCCCTTACCGGACTTGAGAGCTGATGGCAGATCACCCATTCCAGCCAGCGATGTCGGCAGCGCGCCGAGCCCACCGAGTCCCGACAGACCTTCCTGCGCGGCCTGCTGGGCGGCCGCCAACCCCTGTTGCGCGGCGTCCTGCACGGACGACAGCCCCTGCTGGGCGGCGTCCAACCCCTGCTGCAACGCGCTCTGCGCCTGCTGGGCAGCTTGCTGGGCGGCGGCCTGCTCAGCCTGTTGACGAGCGAGTTCCTGTGCCGCCTGCTGCTGTTCGGTGAGATTCTTCAGCGCGGCCTGCTGGGCCTGGAGGTTTCCTTGACTCAACGAGGCAGCGCCCAACGCTCGGGGATCGAACGAAGCGCGACTCAAGGCACCGGTATTCAACCCACCGGGTCCCGCCCCGCCCGGCCCCGGCGATCCGGGACCGGAACGCTGCGTCCCCGTGGGGTCCGGGAGCCCCGTCGTCACAGGTTGTGGTAGCGGGAACATCGGCATGGCCCCGTCCACGGATTTCCCACTGGGAACGAAGATCTGGTTCATGACGTCGTTGGCCCGCTGCTTGAGCAACGCCTGCAGTTGCGCGCGGGAGTCGGCGTTGTCGTAGTCGCCGTCACTGTTCACGATCGATGTCCCGTCGACCAACTTGCCGTTGGCGTCGGGAATATTGTTTCGCGTGGTGTCCAGGAACTTCGCCGAGAAATCCAGGCTGTTCGCGACCGCGTTGATGACAACGGGGAGCTGCAAGAGTTGCTCGGCGTAGCGCTGTACCGCCGCCGAGGCGGTGCGACCGCCGTCCGAATCCCAGGAGTCGACGATCTTCGACTTCACTTCGTTCGAGAATTGACCGGCGAGCGAGCCCAGCGAGGTGCCGTGACCGCGCCATGTCTCCGCCATCGATCGCACCGATTCGGAATGGATCGAATCGCGGTAGCTCACCAGGGTAGCCAGCTCCTTACCGTATGTCTGCCATGGGATCTGACCTGTCTCGGTCGTGATCGGACTGCTGGTGCCCAGCACGGTGTTCCTGTCGGTATTCGCGTGCTCCGGCTTGAATTCGTCGAGATCGTACGACTTCTCTTCTCGCTGCGGCGAGTCACCCATCGGTCACCTCCATGGGGCAGGGAGAGCTGGAATCCTACGGCTGCGGCCGGTAACCGCTCACCGCTGTTTCGTAAGCGGAAAGCCTTGCTGCAGAGGCATGTTCGTTCTCCAGGTACGAACGACCCGCGGCGATGAAGGTCTCCATCATGTCGTTGACGACCTCGCGGTGCTTCGTCAACGAGTGCTTCAACGAAGAGTCGCCGGTGGCCGCGCGGTCATTGTAGCGACCGGCGAGCGCGGTCGCGTCCGCGATGGTGCCGAAACCCTGGACGTTGGTGAGCGACTGGGTGTTGTTGATCGCCTTGTCGAGCTCGGTGATCATCAAACCGCACAATCTGGCGCAGTCCTGCGCGGCTTGCGGTTCCAGCCGGATGTATCTTCCCTTGGCGGCCTTGGTCAGGCTGTCGAATTCGCTGTCGTCGTCTGCCATCGGTCGGTCCTTCTACGACGGGATACTCGGAAGAATGGTCTCGGCCCGACGCTGCGCGGTCGGGCACAGGTGGCTGTCGGAATGATCGTTCGGCGCTCGAATTACCAGGTGAGCACCGCGCTGGTGGTCTCCCCCACCCTACCTCGCAAGCACCGACGACGTCGGACGATATTACCCGCAAAGGACCCGCTCACGCCGCCATCATACGGTGGAATCGACTGCTCCAGTGTGCCGATCATGCCAGTGCCTCGCAGAGATGGACGGTCAGCTCGGCGGCGGTCGGGTACTCGAACACGACCGTGGTCGGCACCGAGACGCCGAGCGCGGCCCGCAGGCGATTGCGGAACTCGACCGCGCCGAGAGAGTCGAATCCGAGCTCCTTGAAAGACCGGTGGATTCCGATCGCGGCCGGACCGTCGTAGCCGAGCACCGCGGCCGCGGTGGAGCGCACGAACGCGAGCACCCGCTCGCGTCGTTGTGCCGGATCGAGTTCGGCGAGGCGACCGACCACGGGCACACCCGGCGCGACTCCCGACTCCGGCGCTGTCCGCACCGAACCGCGACCCAACGTCGAGAGAATCTCCCCTGACCGCATGGCGGCCATGTCGAGTCGAGCAGGCAGGACGAACGGGCGGCCGAGCCCGATCGCCTCGTCGAACAGGTCGAGTGCCTCGGCCGACGACATGGCGACGGAACCGGCTCGTTCCAGGCGAGTCCGATCCCGCTCCCGCAGATGGGCGGTCATACCGGTCGCGGTTGCCCAGAAGCCCCAGCCGAGCGAGACAGCGGGCAGACCGAGTTGGCGACGGTGCGCGGCCAGCGCATCGAGAAAGGTATTGGCCGCAGCATAGTTCGCCTGACCGGTCGGACCGAGAACGCCCGCGATCGATGAGAACAGGACGAACATCGACAGGTCGGATTCGGACGTCGCCTCGTGCAGGTGCCAGGCGGCGTCGACCTTCGGCCGGAGCACGGTGTCGAGTTGGCGCGAGGTCATGGTGTCGATAACCGCGTCGTCGAGCACACCCGCGGCATGGATCACCCCGACCAGCGGCGGGTCGATCCGTGAGATGACCGCACGCAGCGAATCACGGTGCGCGGCGTCACATGCCACGATCTGTACGCTCGCCCCGAGCTCGCCGAGCTCGCCGAGCAGCTGAGCAGCACCGGGGGCATCGATGCCACGGCGGCTGAGCAGCACCAGATTTCGGGCGCCGTGGCGACTCACGAGATGCCGCGCGACCATGGCGCCGATCGTGCCCGTGCCGCCGGTGATCAGAACGGTGCCCGCCCACCGCTGCTCGGGCGGGATCATGAGTGCCAACTTGCCGACATGCCGCGCTTGACCGAGGTAGCGCAAGGCTTCCGGTGCACGACGAATGTCCCAGCGGCCGACCGGCAACGGCCGGAGTACACCGGATTCGAACATCGCCGCGATGTCGGCGAGTCCCTGCTGTATTCGGTCGAGGCCGAGGTCGAGCACGTCGAACGCCTGGTACGCCACGCCGGGATGTGCCGCCGCCACACTCGCCGCGTCACGGATATCGGTCTTTCCCAGCTCGACGAATCGGCCGCCACATGGCAGCAATCGCAGTGAGGCATCGACGAAGTCACCCGCGAGCGAGTCGAGTACGACGTCCACGCCCGCGCCCGCGGTGGTCGCGAGGAACGCCCCCTCGAACTCGAGTGTGCGCGAGTCGCCGATATGGTCGTCGTCGAAACCGAGGGTCCGGAGCATGTGCTGCTTGCCCCGGCTCGCCGTGACGAACAGTTCCGCGCCCCAATGCCGAGCCAGCGCAATCGCCGCCAGACCGACGCCACCGGTCGCCGCGTGCACCAGCAGCCGCTCGCCCGGTGCCAGACGAGCCAGGTCACGCAGGGCGACGTAGGCGGTGAGGAACACCGCGGGTGTAGTGGCGGCTTCCGCGAACGACATGTGGGCCGGAATCGGTACCACCAACCGATGATCGACGGTCGCGGTCGATGCGATCGGCCCAAGGAGGCCCATCACCCGGTCCCCCGGCGCGACCGTCGTGACGTCGGAGGCGACCTCGACCACGACGCCGGCTCCGTCGGCGCCGATCTCAGCGTGGACGTCGTCGCGGGCCTCCTTGTACATGCCCAGCGCGATCACGACGTCGCGGAAGTTCAGCCCCGCGGCGCGAACCGCGACCCGGATCTCGCCGTCCCGTAGCGCCGGTTCCGGCTCCGGAAGCGCCAGCAAGCGCAGGTTGGCCGACTGTAGCGTCCCGGTGCCCACGGTCCGCAACTGCCAGGATCCGGCGTCGACCAGCTCCGAATTGCCGACCGAGTCGGTGCGGGCACGCACGAGCCTTGGCGCGTATGTGCTTCCGCGTCGGTACGCGAGCTGTGGTTCGTCGCAGGCCAGCGCGACCGATATCGCAGCGCGGCGGTGTGCCCAGTCGTCGACATCAACGAGCACAATTCGCCCGTGGTGCTCGTTCTGCGCTGTCCGCAGCAGCCCCCACACCGGTGCGTGCACGAGGTCCTCCACGTCCTCGCCGCCGTTCACCGCGACCGCCCGGCAAGTGATGACGACCAGCGTGCTGTCGTCGTCCCTCTTCAGCCACCGCTGGATCTGGTCGAGGACCGCGGAGAGTCGCGCGCGAACCTCCCGCGGAAGATCACCGTCGGGCACCGGCACCGCCTGGCAACGCAAGATGTTGGGGGTCCCGCTTCGGCCGCGGCGGTGTTCCGCAACGGTGATCGGCACCCAGTCGAGACCGAACACCGGCCCACTCGCCAACCGACGTCGGTCGATCGGCCGGGTCGCGAGTGAGTCGATGGTGGCGACCGCGGACCCCGCGGAGTCGAACAGCGTCACCGCGACGCGGTCGTCGGCCAGTGTCGTCACGTGTACCCGCAGCGCGGTCGCGCCCGCTGAATGCAGTTCAACGCCCTCCCATGCGAATGGCATACTCACCGAGCCGGTTTCGCGACTGGCGAACGGTCCGATCAGCACATGCAACGCGGCGTCGAACAGCGCCGGGTGCAAGCCGAATCCCGCCGTGCCGGATGGGAGCGAGGTCACGACCTCGGCGAAGAATTCCGCGTGTACACCCACCTCCGGTCGGCTCCACCTCTGCGCCGCGCTCATCGATGCAGCGCCCCTCACCCAAACGGCACGCAGCCCGTGAAACGCCGGACCGTATTCGTAGCCCTCGGCCGCATATTTTCGATAGAAGTCGCCGACATCGACCTGCGTCGCGCCCGCAGGCGGCCATGCCTCGGCAATCGGTACCGCGCTGCTGTGCTCGTTCGACACCGCGCCCACGGCGTGCAGCGTCCACTGCGCCGAATCCTCGGTCCGCATATAGCACCGGACCGGTCGTCTGCCCGATGCCTCGGGTATACCGACGACCGTCTGGAGCGGCACCGCAACGGATTCGGGGATGACCAGCGGCGCATGCAGCACGAGCTCGGAAAGACGCGGGCAGCCGACCCGTGCGCCCACCGACAGGGCGAGCTCGACGGTCGCGGCGCCCGGCAACAGCACCGTTCCGGCGATGGCATGGTCGGCGAGCCATGGCTGGCGGTCGACGGATACCTCACCGGCGAATGTCACCTCACCCGATTCGGGGTGTTCGGTCATCGCGTCGATGAACGGATGCACGGCGCCTGCCCCGCCCTCATCGGGCGCGAGCCAGAATCGACTGTGCTGGAACGGATATACCGGCAGGTCGACCCGTTGCGGTCGCAGTGCTCGGAGATAGGTCCGCCATGAGGCCCCCACCTGCGCCGCGGACAGGAGGAAGCGGCGCATGCCGCCCTGGTCACGTCGCACCGTCTCGACGACCGTCACGTCGTCGATGTCGAGCGTTTCGTGGATTCCGACGGTCAGCACCGGGTGCGGGCTCACCTCGATGAAGCTGCGGTACCCGTGCTCGTAGGCGGCTCGTACCGCCGACTCGAATCGCACTTCCCGCCTGAGGTTCCGCAACCAGTACGCGGCGTTCATCGAGTTCGGATCGAGCAGGCGGCCGGTGACCGTCGAGAACACCGGGACAGTAGCGGCGGCGGTTTCGATTCCGGCGAGCGCCGACCACAACTCGGCGCCGATCGAATCGACCTGCGCCGAGTGCGCGGCGTAGGTCACCGGAATCCGTTTGGCAAGGAAGCTGTCGACCGCACTGTGGTCGATCAGCTCCGCGATCGCCGCCGCGTCACCGGACACCACGGTCGAACGCGGGCCGTTGACCGCTGCGATACTCAGTCGGCCGTCCCACTTCTCGATCAGCGTGGCGACCTCGTCGACCGGTTGCGGTACCGACACCATGCCGCCGCGGCCCGCGATCGCGACAAGCGCTCGGCTGCGAACGACGACGACCTGTGCCGCGTCGGCCAACGACAACGCCCCGGCGATGTAGGCGGCCGCGATCTCACCTTGCGAATGACCGATCACCGCGGCCGGTTCGACACCGAACGACTGCCACAGCCGCGCCAGCGAGGTCATGACGGCGAACAGCACCGGCTGCACCACATCGACCCGTTCGAGCCGGGGCGCACCCGGTCTGTGCCGCAGCACGTCGAGCAGCGACCAGTCGACCAGCCCGGCGAACACGGCAGCGCATTCATCGATGTGCGCGGCGAACGCCGGTGCGGTATCGAGCAGTTCGGCCGCCATCCCGGCCCACTGCGACCCTTGTCCGGGGAACACGAAGACAGGGGAATGACAGGATGCGGAGCCCACGGGGTGGGTGGACGCGGTACGGCCGGTCGTGACGACGTTCTCGGCGATTCGGCCCTCGGCGACCGCGGTCAGGCCCGCACGCAGTTCGTCGCTGTCCGCGCCGACAACGACGGCGCGCCGAGCGAGGCACGCCCGGCCGGTCGCCAGCGACCACGCGACGTCCACCGGCTCGCGATCCATCACCGCAAGCAGGCGGGAGGCGTATTCGGCCAACGCTTGTCCCGTCTTCGCCGACAGCTCGAGCGGAACCGCGACGGGCAGCCGCCGCGTCGGTGTGGCGTCCGCGGGTTCGGTAGGCGCCTGTTCCAGGATCACATGAGCGTTGGTGCCGCTGATGCCGAATGCCGAGACACCCGCGCGACGAACGGGTGACCGCGCGGGCCACGCGGTCGGCTCGGCCACCACCCGCACCGTGCCTGCCGACCAGTCGACCGAGCTGGTCAACCGATCGACATGCAGTGTCGGCGGCACCGTTCCGCGCCCCATGGCCTCGACCATCTCGATCACCCCGGCGACGCCCGCCGCGGCCTGCGCGTGGCCGATGTTCGATTTCACCGACCCGACCAACAGCGGCGTCGCGGCCGAGCGTGTTTCGCCGTAGGCCGCGATCAGCGCGGTCGCCTCGATCGGGTCGCCGACCGTCGTCCCGGTGCCGTGTGCCTCCACGACATCGATGTCGGCGGGCGTGAGTCCGGCGTCGGCGAGCGCCTTGCCGATGACCCGCTCCTGCGCGGGGCCGCTCGGCACCGTCAGCCCGCTCGAAGCGCCGTCCTGAGCGATCGCCGACCCGCGAACCAGTGCGAGCACCGGATGGCCGCGGCGACGTGCCTCGGAAAGTCGTTCCAGGACAAGCACACCCACGCCTTCGCCGATCCCGAACCCGTCGGCGTCGGCCGAGAACGGCTTGCACCGGCCGTCTTCGGCGAGCGCGCCGAGTTCGGCCAACCCGACGACGGCACTCGGCGAACTCAGTACCGTCGCACCACCGGCCAGCGCGAGCGTGCAGTCACCCGTCCGCAATGCCTGCGTCGCGAGGTGTATCGCGACCAGTGACGAGGAACACGCCGTGTCCACGGTGATCGCCGGACCCGCCAGCCCGAGCGAGTACGCGACTCGCCCGGACGCGACCGCGGGTGCGGTTCCCGTGGCGAGGTGCCCCGCCAGGCCGGTGCGATCGGAGGCGACCCGACCGCCGTAATTCGACGCGGCGACGCCGAAATAGACCCCGGTTTCGGAACCGGCGAGCGACGACGGATCGATGCCGCCACGTTCCAGAGCTTCCCACGACGTCTCGAGCAACAACCGCTGCTGCGGGTCCATCGCCAACGCCTCGCGCGGGCTGATGCCGAAGAACGCCGCGTCGAAGGCGTCCGCCGCATCGAGAAAATTCCCACGCCGGGAGTTGACCGAGGTCGGTAGCCTGCCCCGATCCCAACCGCGCCCGGTCGGGAATGCCGAAGTGGCACTGCGCCCTTCGGCGGCGAACCGCCAGAGATCGGCCGATGAGGCGATACCACCCGGATACCGGCACCCGATGCCGACGATCGCGATCGGATCGGCCGACGTGCGCGCGAACTCAGGGGGATGGCAGCCGACGGAGGAGGCGGGGTGGGTGAATTCAGCCATCGATGAACCTCGGGTATAGCGCCCGCACCAGGTCGAGGGCGATCTCCATGCTGATCGCATCCATGTTCGCCGACGCGTTGGTCACGACCGCGACCGACACGTCCTCGGCGGGATAGCGGTACACCGCGCACGACGATCCGGGCATGATGCTGTTGTGGCCGAGTAGCGCGCCGAGACACTGCACGCCGAGCCCGTACCGATGGAAGGCCCGCCTGCGGTCCAAGTGCGTCGACGTCAATCGGGCGCGCTGCGATCGCGCCGACAACAGCGTGCTGTCGGCGAGTTCACGCACCCAGATCAGAAGGTCGTCGACCGTCGAGGTCATCGCACCGGTCGTCCACAGGACGCGGGGGTTCATATCGCCGAGTTCACGCAGCGTACGGCCGTCGGGCAGGAATGCGTAGATCGTCGGATGCGGATCGGGAAGCTCGGCGACCGAGGGGAACTCGGTACTCGTCAAACCCGGCACCGATGCCACGACATCACCGTTGATCACGTCGGCGGCGGGCCTGCCGGTCACCTGCTCGAGCACGAGTCCGAGCAGAATGTAGTTGCTGTCGCAGTACTCGGCCTTGGCCCCCGGTTCGAAGACCGCGGGTCCGATTCGCATCAACTCGACCTTGCGCTCTTGTGGCCAGTCCGCGTCGGGGGTGTCGAACGACAGGCTGTCGCGCGTCGGCAGCCAGTCCGGCGAGCCGACGAAATTGGCGACACCGGACGTCATGTTCAGCAGCTGCTCGATCGTGATGCGCTCACCGTTCGGGATTCCAGGGACGAACCGCTCGAGCGTGTCGTCGAAACCGAGCCGACCGCTGTCGATCTGCTGAAGAACGGCCGTCGCCGTGAACGACTTCGTGACACATCCGATGCGATAGTGGTCGCCGACACGGAACGGTTCGCCTGTGGTCACGTCCGAGACGCCGAGCGCGAGCTCCCACCGCTGTCCGCCCATCTCGACCACCGCACCGAGTCCGGGCAGGCGCTTTTCGTAGAACTTCGTCTCGAGGAGAAATTCGAGCGTGTCGCGCGTCATCTCATCGAACATCACATCGACTCCGCGACGACTGTGCCACAACGATATTCGCGACCACCACGAACCGCGGCACGACCGGCGATCCCCATGATCAGAGGACTCGGAAGTCGCGTTCGGCGGGGCGGTTCTCCCGGATCCGCCGAACCAGTTCGACAACTCGCTGGTTGACGAATCTCTCGAATTCATTGTCGTCCACCGGAATCGCGACCGGATTCGGTTTGGGATCGATCAGGTAGCGGCCGTCGTCGACGAGATCGCGCCAACGCACGAGATGGCCACGACGGTCTTGGATCCAGTGCGCCCCACTGCCCGGCTCGACTTTCAACTCGCCGAGTTGGGTCGCCTTCGCGTTGCGCCAGCGGTCCGAGCGCACCTGCGGTGGGTCGATCGCGTCGAGCACCGGCGAGGAGCCGTAGCTGTAGTCCAATCCGTCCGGCTGCCGCGAGAGTATCGGGACTTCGCCCTGCTTACCGCGCCCGACCTTCGGTAGCCGTCCGATCACGGCTTTCGCCAGCCCGGGCACATCGGTCTCGTAGACGTCGATGTCACCGCCGTCTTCGATGCTCTCGCCGGGTTGCTGGACCAGGACCACCGCGTAGCCTTCGCGCCGCAATCCGACGACGCGCGTAACCGCCGACATGTCCTTCGCGTCGTCGGGCGCCTCGCCCGCCGCCCAGATGACGATGTCCGGGTTGACGGCGGCCTCCCACAGCTGCTGCGCATCGGGCGGCAGAACTCTCAAAAGCCGTTCCGCCGTCGACCTTTTCGCACGGATGTAGTCGTCCTCGTACTGGTGAGTCGGCGAGTGCATCAGTGGGAAAGGCAGACTGTCGTTCGACATCAGCTCCCAGAGCACCGCGACCTCGAGCGACGTCAGCCGCCCCCGGTGAACGGTCATCCCGCGACCGGTGCCGAAGTCACCGTGACCGTACCGACCATGCCTCGGATCACACACGGCTCGAAGTTCGACCGGCCCTGATGGACCGGAGATCGCAGGGCCTGCCGGCTCTCACCCATCGGTCAACTCCCGCCTGACTCCGTGCCGCCGGACGGCACAGCATCAACACCTTGCCCATACTGACACGAACGGCCCGACGCGTCTGCCCCCGAGACCGGGGCACCGTCCCGACTCTCGCTCATCCTACCTACCGCGATCATCCCATGTATCGCTCCAACGGGTGGTTTCGAGCGAGGAATCATAGAGATAACAGCGGGTTTCGGTCTTGGTGCACTGCGTCACCTGCTCAGGAGGTGCCGGAGCTCGCCCGCGCTCAGAGGTCCTCGTCGGTCTCGGGGATCGCGAATGGCTCCCTATCTCCGAACAACCGTTCCCTGCGCTCACGCGCTTCGCGGCGCATCTGCTCCTCGACCTCGCGGACCGTCTCCGGATCGAAGGTCCGCTGCCGAATGAGTTCGGCGTACTCGTCGTCCTCGGTGCCGCCGCCCGTGTCACCGCCCGAACGTCGTGCCTCGTCGTCTCCGCTCATACCCAGCCCGTCCTTTCTTTCCGACCACCGTACGCCCACCCGAAAGACGACTCGAGAGAATGGTGTTCGCTAGCCTGAGAGGCAAACAACAACGGAAGGACCGATGTTGGAAGCGCTCTATCACGAGTTGTCGATCCTCGCGGCGCAGCAATTGGGCCTGATCACACGGGCACAGGCGGCCCGGATCGGCGCCGACGGGGCGGCTGTCGACGCGCTGCGGGAGGCGAAGCTGCTGCGCGAACTCGACGACGATGTATTCCAGCTCCCCAGCAGTCCAACCGCCCTCCGGTACGCCTACCCCTACGCGGCCTGGCTCGCACTCGACCCGGAACGATTCGGCCGGGAACGCCCACAGGCGCCGTCACAGGACGCCGTCGTATCGCACGAGTCCGCGGCCCGCCTGCACGGCATAGGTGTCCTGGCGCTGCCGCGCACCGTCTTCACCGCGCCCGCGGCGCCCGCGTACACGCCACGGGCCGTCGTCGTCCATATCGATCGGCTCGAGCTGGATGACGTCACGAGCATCGGAGGCATCCCGGTGACCACCGCGCACCGCACCGTCGTCGATCTCGTTCGCGACGCCGTCGGCCCCGACGACATCGGGCGCGTCCTCGATGACGCCCTGCGGCGCGACCTGCTCGACCTGCGCGCCGTCCACGACGCGCTGGTTCCCTTCGCCGACGAGTTCGGTTTCCCCGCGAATGGGGCCGCGTTCATCGACCACTTCCTCCCCGACATCGATCCGTCCACCCTCTCGACGCGCAACCTGCGCGCCTACGCCGACCTCGTCGCCCCCGACGAGGTCGCCGAGGTAGCCGCCCGGATCGCGCGGCTACTGGGCGAGATCCGCGCCCCGGAAGACATCGTCACGACACTGGGCGACGACATCGCCGCCGAGATCGTCGGACGCCTACGCTCCACCTGACGCTCCGCTCAACCGGACTAGCCCGCGCCGACAGTGGGACGGCCGCGCGCCGCAGATTCGATCACCCATGCGATGGACAGCCGCAGTGTCGCCAACTCGGCCTCGTCCAGTCGCGACAACATCTCGTCCGCCACGGCGCGCCCGCGCAGCACAGGATCGGCCAGCAGTGTGCGCAGGGCGGCCACCACGGCGGCGGGCCGCTCCGCGGCCGGTGCGGCGTACGCATGCGAGAGCAGATCGCGTTCGGCGACCGGGATCGGATGATCGGTCCTGAGTACGACGTAGGGATGGATCAGCGTGTCGTTGGGAATCTCCGGGTCGACTCGGAAGCCCGGATCGAGCACACCTCGCAGCGCCAGCCGGATCGCGTCCCACTTGCGGCTGACCGATTCCGGCGTCGCCTCGGTGTGCAGCCAGCGATGTAGTTGGTCCGCGTAGTACTCGCTGCGGGTCCACTGCTCGGCACTCCATTCCGACGGCACCCCCGCGCCCTCGGCCGCGCTACGGCCGAGCCGGTGTGTCCAGCGGTCCAGTTCCCCCGTCTCGACCAGCCGGTAGACCCGGTCGGCGGTGAGCGCGACCCGCTGATGCGGAAAGTCTGTCGGCACGTCCTGGCGGTCTTTCGGCACCGCGAGGTCGGGACCGAACTGCACGCGCGTGACCGCGGGCAGCGGCGCCGGGCGCGTCGCACCGACCTGGTGGAATTCCCGCACCGGATGCCCGGAGGTATCCAACTGGACCGATCCGTCGACTCTGCGGACCGTCTCGAAGTGGCCGTACCGCCATTCCTGTGCCATCAGCAACCAGCGATTGCCCTTGTTGAGATGGAAGACCTGGTTCTCCAGGTACACCGTCGGCACACCGAGCAACGCCGGAATCTCCAGCGCCCCGCTCTCGGTGCCGACCTGCACGACATCACGCCCTTGGAGCAGTCGATGGAAGACCAGCGCCTGCTCGCCCGGCCCGAGTGCGACGCCGCCGTTGTCGGCTTTGTCCCAGAACTTCACCATCGTCCTGGCATCGACACCGTCGAGTACGCCGTCGGCCGCCCATTCCTCGCGCAAACCCGTCCGATTGTGGAAGATGTCGTCCCCGACGAGGACGATGTGCCGCTCGGGGTCGGCGACCTTGGTCTGTTCGATGATCTGGCGCAGCACACCGGGCTGGGTGTCGAGGCCGTTGCGATTGGCGGTCGGGTTGGCGCGCTGGTCGCGCACCCACAGCAATGTGACCTTCTCGGTGGAGCGCCCGTGTTCGGCCGCGGCGGCCTCGATCCGTTCGACGACGGCGCCTGCGCGCTGCCATCGCTGTTCGGCGCGCTCGCCGGTGCCGGTCATGGCTTCGACCATGCTCGCCCGCGCGCCCTCGGGGTCGACGCGGATCGCCTCCAGCGCCCGGATATGGGCGCGCGTGTGCTTGGTCTGGCCCTTGAGCAGGTCCTCTTCCTTGAGCCCGCCGTATGCGATTCGGACCCGCTCCGGGGCGACACCGTATTCGTTGATGATGCGGTCGCGGACCGTCAGGGCGTCGACGAGCGGCTTGGCGTGCATATCGAGCAGATCGCGGACCAGCTCCGCCGGAGCGACATCGGTGACCGATTGCCCCTTGCCCGCGCGCCACAACGCCACCGCGTCGGCCTGCTCACGGGTCATGCCCTCCGGCAGTTCGCCGTGATAGGAGACCTGATTCGCCTTCGCCTCGCGTGCGTAGTCGCGGAACACCTGATCCCGGTGATAGCCGACTTCGATGGTCGTCGCCGGGTCGGTCATCGCCGCCGCACTGTGGATGAACAACTCGCCCGCGGCGTAGGAGTAGAACCGCAGGTTCTTGCTGTCCAAGTTCTTGACCGGCGACGGACTTCCAGCGGCCTCGGGCAACAGTCCGTCGCGAACCACCGCGAGTTTGTCCGCCAGTGTCGGAAGGGAGGGATCGGTCATCGCGCGATCGATGGTCGAGACCACGCTGCCCGCGGTATCCCGGCCACCGGCGAGCCGGTCCCATTGCGGAATGCGTTCCGGCTCGGCGAATACCGTCGACGGCGGTCCGTCGCCCGTCGCCGCGATCAACTTGACCTCCGCCGGGTGCAACGCGCCGGCCGGGCTGGGCAGACCGTCGGTCAGCGGTGCGACCGGGATACCCGCGCGCGATTCGCCCGAGCCACGCGATTCGGCGGGAGCTGGGCCCGACCGGGGCGGCGACGGTTCGATCCCGGCCCCCGGCGCGCCGGAACCCGGCGCGCCGCCGTGCACCTCGGGACCATTTCTGGGCACCCATGACAACGTCCGATGGTCCCAGTCCGCGTTCGGGCGCTCCGGGCGCAGCAGCGGATCGAGGAAATTCTCCAGCAGCGGCAATGCCTCGTTCAGCGTCGTGAACGGCAGACCGGGCGTGGACTGCGCGTGCTTGGCGTATTCCCGCCCCCACTTCGGATTGGGATTGGTGAACTTCTCCGGTGGGAAGATCTTCTCGTCCTGCGCCCGGCGCAGCTCGAATTCCTGTCGCAGCATCTCGTGCGCCCGCGGACCGTCCCACGAAGTCTTCAGCGCGAGCATGGTCAGGTCGACCAGGTCGTTGCAGCGCTTCGGCAACGCGCCGTTGTCCCGGTCGTAGGTGTACATGGCGGCGACCTTCTGGCGCAGGAATCCGTCCATCGTCAAGATACGCACACTGCTCGGATCACCGACGCCCTCGAAACGGAACAGTTGCCTGGCCGGGAACGGATGCTGTTCGCCGACCCAATGCGTCGATTCGTTCGAGTAGCCCGCGATCTCACGGTTGGGCACCAGATCGATGCTCAAATCCATGATCGGCTCACGCCCCAGATACACGGTGTGGAACACGCGGATACCGCGGCCGGACGCGACCGGCTGGTTCTTCTCCCAGACGAACCGCAGATGGTCGCCGTGATCACGGGCGAGCGCGGCGTTGTAGTCGACCTCCATCCGCGCGGGATCGCCCTCGGTGATGCGGATCAAGTCCAGATCGGTGGTCGCGCGGCCTTCCGGGAAACGGGTCAGGAAGGATTCACCGCCCTTGAGAATCCAGGCGTGCGGATTCTCGGTGAAGATCCGCGCGACGGCGCGTTGCAGTACGAACTGCATGAGTTCGGCCTCGGGCGTAGTCCCGTTCTGGCGGGCCGCTTCCATAGCGCGATCGGTCAGGGCGGTGGAGAACTCGGAAACGGTGTGATCGGGACCGAGTATCTCGTGCAAGACGGGCGCGGACGCGAATTCGACCGGAGTCTCGGCACTGTCGCGGATATGGGCGCTGTCGGATTCGCGGGTGACGAGCGCGTCGCTCGTCGATGCCCCGCCCTCGCGTGGTTCGACCGCCGTTTCGGCGGGCCGCTCGGGAGCCGGACCCGCCCGCTCCGCGGGCGGGGCGCCCGGCGTCTCGGCCGCGAGTCCGGCCCGTTCGGTGGGATACAGCGTGGCGGGGCCGCTCGCGGCCGGATCGAGATTCGCCTTGTTCAGGAACCGCGCGTACGCCGCCTCGTCGAGAATCCGCATCTCCGTACCGGGCGCCTTGATGGCGATGAGTTTGGGTACGCCGCCGCCGGAGGTGTCGTACAGTTCCACGCGGTCGGCGGCCTCGGCGAGGACCGGAAACGCCTCGGCGGCGCCCTTGTGCGTCTTGAGCAGGACATCGGTGGGCACATAGCGGCCGGTTTGCAGCGCGCGCTCGTAATTGCGCGTCACAGCGGTCGCCGGGTCGGCGGTGACCGCGATGAAATGCACCTCGTGTCCGGCCTCGTGCGCACGCTGGAAATGCCGCAGCCCACTTTCGGCGTTGGCCATCGTCGCTTCGAGAATTACGTCGAGACCGCGTTCCCACGCCGCGTTCCTGGCGGCGCCGTATACCTCGCCGCTCTCCGACTGCACCATGGTCGAGGCACGGTGATCCCCCTCGGCGATGATCTGCCGGTATTCCGGAATCATCTCCTTGAAGGAGTCCGGATCGATGTGCACGACGTTCTCCCGCGGCAGGACACCGGATTTCAGCAGCAGCTGCACGAGAAAGCCCTTGCCAGAGGCACTGCCGCCGCCCATCGCGTACATCACCGGCGCGCGGTCCGTCGGCGGCTCGACTCCCGCGAGGGCGTTCTCGACCAACTCGTCCCGGAAGGCTTGGCGCTCCGGTGTCTGGATATCCCAGGTCTTGCGCAAGAGCGGATGATCGGCGGCCAGGGTTTCCGGAAACTCCGGAATGCCCCAGGAACTGGGCTCGGTGTCGCCTACAGCGAACTCACGGGTCCGTGTCGCGGCGCCGTCGGCGAGTGGATGCACCTGCTCACCCTCCGCGCCGTAGTGCACACCCCAGGTGTGCTCCGCCGCGACCGGTGCGGCCGATTCGAACTCGAACACGCCGCCGCGCATCGGATCGTCCACCATCACCTTGCCGGTGGCCCGGTCGTGGAACATCACGTAGGCGTGCGCCCCGACCCCGTGATTCCCAAGTGGACCCGTGCGTTCGTCCACGACGAGCACCGTCGCGTCACCGCCCACACGGGCGAGCTCATCGGCGATCCGCTGATGCGGCGAACGTTCCCCGGTGCCCTCCACCTTCACCAGTTCGCCACCCGCGGCGGTCTCCAGATCGCGCGCTCGCATCCCTTCCGGCCCTACCGAACCCGGCTCGACCAATCGGATCGAGCCGTTGCCGGTCTGCGCCGCCGCTCGCCACAGCGCGAGTTCACCACAGTTGTTGACCGACCGCGCCGGCGGGCGCTCAGGATCGAACCCTCGGGCGGCGTCAGGTAATTCGGGCGCACGAATCTCACCGGTGCCCGCGGTCACGGGGCGCTGTGGTTCCGACGATCCGATACCTGCGAGTTCGCGTCGTTCGGCACCCGACACGGGCTCGACGGCATTCGCTCGCGACCCCGGTTCACCCGCGGTGTGTCGCTGCACCGGCTCGACGCCGCGCGCTCCCGGATCACCGGCGCGCTCGGGCACGAGCGGACGCTCCGGAGGCACCGATTCCACCGCGCGACCAACGGATTCCGGCGCACGCGGCGCGGAGACGACATCGCGTATCGGCTCGGCGGCCCGTGCGGTGACAGTCGACACATCCTTCTGTCCGGAAGCGGTTTCCGAGGTCACGGTGCTCGTCTCGGGGCCACGACTCACCGGGGCCTGCCTGTCCTGCTGTCCCGCCGCGAGATTCGCGCCACGCGAGTCGACGTCGGCGCGACCCGCGCCCGCCCGTCCGGTCTTGTCGGCGGCACCCGCATCCGCGGCGGATTCCCTCGGCAGGCTCGCGGACCGCTCCGGTGCGGCCGCGCGCTCGGGGGCGACCACACGCGCGACCCGTTCCGCCTGTGGCGCCGACCTCGCAGCGCTGTCCGCGGCGGCCGCAGTGCCTGCGCGCTCCGCCGGGGCGGCGGGCCTGGCGCCCGAGTCGGCGGTTCTGGCGCCGGTGTCGGTGGCATGTGTCTGTGGAGCGGTCTCCGGGCGCACCGCGGCAGCCTCCGTCGGCGCGGCCGAGCCAGGATGCGCGACGCTGCCGTCCCCCGTCGAAGCACTCGCCCATTCCTGGCGCAGTTCGTTGAGCCGGGCCACGTGCTGATCGCTGTACCCGCCGTTCGCTTTCGCGTCGGCCTGGACCTGCGTGGCTTCCCTGATGATGGCATCGGCCCGACCCGCCTCGCCTACCGGCAACTTGTCGGGATGCACCTCCTTGCTCAGGTCGCGGAACGCCTGCTTGCCCGCCTGCCTCGTCTCCTCGGTGACGATCGGATTCCGACTGGCCGCGGGTCGGGACTCCGGCGGCGCGGTACCTTCGCGCCCCACGGTCGGCGCCGCGCCAGGGTGCGCACCGGCGGCTCGCACGCCGTGCATGGCGCCGAGCGCCGCACCGGCGCCGACCATCTGCCACTGGAAAGTGGTGTCGACCTTGCTCCAGTCGACGTGGCCGTGCGCGAGCCACTGTTCCGCGACCTGATATCCCAATCCGGCCCCGTACATACCGAATCCGCCCGCGGCGCCCGCCGTCACACCGCTGATCAGGCCGCGGGTCGCAGGCGTCAGCGCCGAACCCAGCAGCCGGTTCATCCCCATCCCCACCGGAGCGGCGACCACTCCGCCCGCGGCCCAGGACACGCCGGTGTGCAAGGTCTGGTTGAGGTCGATACCGCCGTCCCGATGGCCCGCCGCGACCTGGTACCCCTGGATGCCGAGATCCAGCCCGGCGCCCATCGCGCCCATCTTCAATCCGGCCACCGCGATCTGCCGCAGATAGGGCTTCAACAGGTTGCGCAGCCCCACCTTTCCCGCTTCCAACGCCAACTTCTTGGCGCCCTGTTCCGCGGCGATGCCGACCGCCGTCCGCCCCGCGCCCAGTGCCAGCGGCACCCCCGCGGACCCCCACGGCCACGCGGCGAGCAGCTGGTACACCGAATAGCAGGTGATGCCCGCGAATACAGCCTCCATGATCTTGGTGTGCTCGAGATCGGTGCCACCCTTGCGCGTGAAAGTGGCGAGATCATCGAGAGCCTTCGCGGTCTCCTCGATCGAGGCCTCACCGGAGAACAGCTTGCCGAACTCCTGTTCGGCCTGGACCGCGCCTTCGCCGGTATAGAACTTCTGCGTCGCCGCACTGACGGTGCGCAACTCCGGCTCCAGCGCACGCAGTGCGTCGGCGGCGGTGCGCCAATCGTCGCCGAGATCGAACAGGTCGTCTTCGTCGCCTTCCGGATACTTCATACCGAAGTTCAGAGCCGTGAGGATCCATCCGGGGATCCACTCCCACATGGCGGTGACCGCGGACATCAGGAACTCACATCACCGTAGGTACTGGCATCGGTCACCAACCCGATTCGGCCACGCCCGATTTCGCGGCCGGACCGTCTCCATGATTCCAAGGCACGACGTCGGTGAACTTCATCGCCCCGTCGGCTTCCTCGGCGACCGCCTCGGTTCCGGCAGCCGCCGCCCGGCCGCGCGGGGGCGCGGTGGAGACCTCCGGCGGTGTGGGCAGCATGTCCTGGACATCGGGCATACCGGGGATGAATTCGGACAGGCGCGGCAGTCTCGACTGATCTCGCCGTAGCCCCTCGACCAGTTCCTCGGTCTTACGGCGCATCTGGGCCGCAGCGTCCTGGGCAGCGGAGGTGCACGCGCGGGCCAGCTCGGCGTAGGTCAGATCCTCCACACCGTTGCCGAACCTCGTCTCGATGACCACGCCGTTCGCGTTGACGACGACGGTGACCCGCTTGCCCGCCGCCGAGGCGGTCGCGGTCAGCGTCGCCTGCTTACGCTGTGCCCGTTCGATCTCGGCGATCCCCGCGCGGACGGACGCCATCAGATCCGCGAGTAGCGCCTTCTCCTCCTCGTTCGCCATTCGGATTCTCCTGCCTGCCTGCCCGCGCCGCGGGTCCGAAAGATACGAAGAACTGTCCGCTACGAACGACTAGGTCTGAAAGGTGGTCTCGTTGTCGAGGTTCATGTTGTCGAGTTCCGTCGCACCGTCGCGCAGACCCGTCGCGTAGGTCTGCAACAGCGTGATCTTGGATTCCAACGCGGCGACGAGGTTACCGTCGGACTTCACGTATCCGTCGCCACCGGAGAAGTTCTCACCGAATTCGTCCGAGCCCCAGGCCCCCCAGTGCCGGGAGCGTGATGCGCCGAGCGTGGTCAGAATGGCCTGGACATGTCCTGAGGCGGTATCCAGTTCACCGGCGACACCGCGCAGCTCCTGGGTCAACGCCTGCACCTGATCGGTCATGGACACTCCCGGTCGTCGAGCCTAGCCACTTCTGTCGATGATCGCATGAACGGTAGGGGTTGAACAGGTGAGCCGCGCCCCAATTTCAGGGGGCTATCGGGTGGCACACTCGCGCGGTGTCCGAAGCCGCGCACCGAATACCACCGCGTGCCTCAGATTTCCATACCACCGTGCCGCAGCTGAAAGCGCCGCTCGAATTCGGCGGCGAACGCCGAGGGCGCCACCGAAGACGAAGACTGTTCCAGCACACCGTCATCCGCGATATAGAAGATCGCGCGACCGAGTGCGATCTCCCCCGGCGCGGTGGGCACATGCACCATCCAGCCGACGCCGATCCGCTCCGCACGCAGGTTGTCCAGCGGATAACCCGTGGTGTCCAGATCCTTTCGGACCACGAACTCCCGCACCAGGGCGATCGCCTCGTCCCGCGGCATCGGCTCGGGCACCCGCAGCGTCACTCCGGCCATCACGAGCTGATAGAACGCGCTGTCGACATCGAAATCGGCAGCGGAGCCGAAGACGTCGACCAGTGTCTCCCTGGTGACCACGCCGACCTCGGCGGCCGACACCAGCGTCGTCACGGCCGCCACCTGCCGTTCGTTCGGATCGCTCGCGACGAGTCCAGTCACCACATCGATCACGGTCTCGGAGGACCAGATCCCTGGAACGGCGACCGCGAGCTCACTCGCCGGGGGCGACGCACCGCGATACCATCTGCCGCCCTCCCACCAATAGCAGAAAGTGAGCAGGCCGGTGACCGCGCGCGGGTTCAGCACCGGATCGGCGACCCAGTCCGGGGCGCCCGCGTACAGTTCCGGCATCGGCGCACCGCGGTTGTACATCGCGTCGAGTTCCGGCGCGTTCCATACACCGCCCGAGAGCACGGCGCGACCACCCGGCAGCGCGTACAGGGTCGAGCCGCTGCGTTTCGCTCCCTCGAACCACCGCACCGAGGGCAGCACCCTCGGCCCCCACCGCGAGCGGACCGCGACGAACGCCGCCGCGATGACCGCCCAGCGGGCCGACATCACCGGGAATGCCGGAAAGTCCTGCTCCGACAATGCCGCCCGCACCCCGGAGGCTCGGTCCGCGCGCGCACGCGCGGCGGCGACATCGGCACGACGGGACTGCCTGCCCCCGTGTGCGACGTAGGCCGCCAGCCATACCGGCAGCGACGAGCGCGGGTATGTCTCCAGGTCGGCGCGGTAGACATCGGCCGCGAACAACTGGTCGTCCGGAAAGGGCTCGTCACCGTAGTCGTAGTCGATATCGATCTCGCCCGCGCGACTGAGCGCCAGTTCCATTCGCCACCATGGCCCGTCACCGAGTTGAGCGGACACGTGCCGGTGTTCGCGGACCAGCGCCAACACCTTGTCGCTCGGCTGCACACGCACGAGACGCCGCTGCTCGTCGGTGAATACGACCACCGCCGACTCCGCGGTCGTCGTGAACGCGAAGCCCGCCTCCACCTCGACCCAATCGGGCGGACCCAACAGAGCCAATTCGCGGCCGATGCCATGGCCGAGCGTCCTTGCGCGTTCGGCGGTACCGACAGGGCTCGCATCCTCCCCGAGCGCGAAAGCCACGTCGGGCGTCTCGGTCTCGGCGTCCGCGCCGCCTGGTTCATCCGTTGTTTCGTCGCGCCGATCCTCGGCGGGCTGGTCACCTGTGCTGGTCACGTCGCGCCAATCTCCTCACGCGCCACCCGACGCCGTCGATCCGCGACGGCGTCGCGTTGCCCGAACCGTGTCAGCGCCCATCTTGGCACAGGCTGATCAACCGAGGTCGCCTCAGGCCGTGGCCGGAGGCACGGGTATCAACGCGCCGAATAATCGCACGACAGTGCGAAATTCGATCACCACACCGTGTCGGTGGCTTTCCGGGTCGGCGTATCCGACACTATCTCCACATTCTCGAATCCGGGCCGCTCGCCGTCGCCCGCGGTGACCGGACCCGGTTTCGGCGCGTTGGGCAGCGCGAGATCAGGCATACCTTCGATCAGATCCGAGAGTTTGGGAAGTCTGGCGCGTTGTTCGTCCAGCGGCCGCATCAGCTCGCTCTGACGCTCGGCCAGATCCGCGGCGGCACGCTGCGCCGCGTCGGTGACGGCCTTCGCGATCTCGGCATAGCTCAAATCCTCGATCGACGGGCCGAATTTCGTCTCGACGACCGTCCCGTTCGCATCGACGGTCATCCGCACTCGCCCCTTGAGAACACTGGCGGTGCCGGTCAATTCGGCACGGACACCCTGGATCCGCGCGATAGTGCGAAACTGCTCCTGTACCTGATCCAGGATCGAAGCGAGTTCGGCCTTGGCATATTCATTGGTCACGACTGTCCGATCGACTCGACACCGGGCATTGGCCGACCCGACCGGCAGTCGCGCCGATCGGTTCGTCGGTCAACGACAGTCGATCAGAGTGAATCCACAGTATCGAACGGTGGAATTCGACACGTCGATTACGAATCGCGCACGGCGCCGGACATCACTCGGGACGCAAGGTGAGGATTCGGGGACCGTCCTCGGTGACGGCGACCGTATGTTCCCAATGCGCCGCGCGACTGCCGTCGGTGGTGACCACCGTCCAGTCGTCACCGAGCACCTTGGTGTCGGTGCCGCCGAGCGTCAGCATCGGCTCGATGGCCAGTACCGACCCCACCACGAGTTTCGGGCCCTTGCCCGGTGCGCCCTCGTTCGGCAGGAACGGGTCCATGTGCATCTCGCGGCCGATGGCGTGGCCGCCGTACCCGTCGACGATGCCGTAGGCGCGGCCGTGTTCGCGCTCGGCGGCGCGGGTGCCGAGTTCGATGGCGTGCGACACGTCGGTGAGTCGGTTACCGGGCAGCATCGCCGCGATCCCCGCCTCCATGGACAGTCTGGTGGCCTCGCTCAGCAGTTGATCGGCCTCGATGATCTCGCCGACGCCGAAGGTCCACGCCGAATCGCCGTGCCAGCCGTCGAGGATGGCGCCGCAGTCGATGGAGACCAGATCGCCGAGGCCGAGCACCTCCGCCGCGGTGGGGATTCCGTGCACGACCCGATCGTTGACCGAGGCGCAGATCGATGCGGGAAAACCGTGGTAGCCCTTGAAGGACGGCACCGCGCCCGCATCGCGGATCACCTGTTCGGCGACCTCGTCCAGCTCCAGTGTCGACACGCCGGGCTTGGCGGCCTCGCGCACCGCGACCAGGGCGCGGCCGACGACGGCGCCTGCCGCCGCCATCGCGTCGAGCTCACCGGCGGTACGGAACGGCACCACCTTCTTGTTCTTGTTGCGACCGAAAACCATGGCGGCTCAGCGTTGTCCGGTCGGGGGCATCAGTGTCCCAGCGCCGCGATGGCGCGGGCGTTGACCTCGTCGACCTCGCCGACGCCGTCAACCGTGACGACGAGACCGTCGTAGTGGTCGAGCAGCGGTTCGGTCTCCTCGCGATACACCCGGAGGCGGTTGCGGATCACGCCCTCGTTGTCGTCGTCACGCCCGCGCGCGAGCATCCGGTCGACCACGGTGTCCTCGGGCACGACGAAGCACAGCACCGCGTCGAGCTTGGTGTCCGCGTCGCCGAGGATCTTCTCCAGCGCGTCGGCCTGGTCGACCGTGCGGGGGTAGCCGTCGAGCACGAAACCGTTGGCGGCGTCGGGCTCGGCGACCCGCGCCTCGACCATGCGGTTGGTCACATCGCTCGGGACCAGATCGCCCGCGTCCATGTACTTCTGCGCTTCGCGGCCGAGCGGGGTCTGCTGGCTGATATTGGCGCGGAAGAGATCCCCGGTCGAGATGTGCGGAACGCCCAGCTTCTCGGACAGCAGGACGGCCTGGGTGCCTTTGCCGGCTCCCGGCGGACCTAGCAGAACAACTCTCACTTGAGGAACCCTTCGTAATTTCGATTCATCAGCTGGCTCTCGATCTGCTTCACGGTGTCGAGACCGACGCTCACCATGATGAGCACCGCGGTACCGCCGAACGGGAGATTCTGGGTGCCACCGGACGCGCCGATGTCGAGGAACAGGTTCGGCAGCACCGCGACCAGACCGAGGTAGATGGAGCCGGGCAGGGTGATGCGGCTCAGGACGAAATTCAGGTAATCAGCCGTCGGCTTGCCCGGACGGTAGCCCGGGATGAAGCCGCCGAACTTCTTCATCTCGTCCGCGCGTTCCTCCGGGTTGAAGGTGATCGCGACGTAGAAGTAGGTGAAGAACACGATCAAACCGAAGTAGATCGCGATATAGACCGGGTTGCCGGGATTCACCAGATATTTCTGGATGATCTCCTGCCACCAGTTCGGATCGGTCGCGTTCTGGGAACCCGTCAGCTGAGCGATCAGGTTCGGGAGATAGAGCAGCGAAGACGCGAAGATCACGGGGATGACGCCCGCCTGGTTGACCTTCAACGGCAGATAAGTGGACGAGCCACCGTACATCTTGCGGCCGACCACGCGTTTGGCGTACTGCACCGGAATCCGGCGCTGCCCCTGTTCGACGAAGATCACCGCGACGATGATCGCGAAGGCCGCCACGCAGACCAGGCCGAAGATCAGGCCGCCGCGGCTGTCGAGAATGTTCTTGCCCTCGGTGGGGATGCGGGCCGCGATACCGGCGAAGATCAGCAGCGACATGCCGTTGCCGACGCCGCGCTCGGTGATCTGCTCGCCGAACCACATGACCAGCGCCGCGCCCGCCGTCATGACCAGGACGATGATGACCATGCCGAAGATCGAGGTGTCGGCAAGGATGTCCTTCTGGCAGCCCTGCAGCAGCTGTCCGCGCGCCGCCAGCGCCACCAGGCCGGTGGCCTGCAGGATCGCCAGCGCGACCGAGAGGTAGCGCGTGTACTGCGTCATCTTGGTCTGGCCGGATTGGCCTTCCTTGCGCAGTTCCTCGAACCGCGGGATGACGACCGTCAGCAGCTGGATGATGATGCTCGCGGTGATGTAGGGCATGATGCCGATCGCGAAGACCGACAACTGGAGCAGCGCACCACCGGAGAACAGGTTGATGAGCTGGTAGATGCCCTGCGAATCACCGCCGGAGACCAGGTCGATGCACTCCTGCACGGCCTTGTAGTCGACCCCGGGGGACGGCAGCGAGGCACCCATGCGGTACAGCGCGACCAACCCCAGCGTGAAGAGAATCTTCCGCCGTAGATCCGGAGTCCGGAAGGCCGATACGAAGGCGGAAAGCACAGATCCTCCTGGCGCGAACGACATGGTCATGACATGGATATTTCAGCGATGTCCAACTCTGGAGAACGCCGAAACCATGACGAGGCTTGGCAGACAACAGTTGAACTCTAACAGTGGCACCGGACGGGCCTTCACCCGTCCGGTGCCACTACGAGTCGAGAATACCGTCAGCCCAGCTCGGTGACAGAACCGCCGGCCGCGGTGATCTTCTCCTTGGCGGAGCCGGTCACCTTGTCGACGGTCACCTGGACCGCGACGCCGATCTCACCGTCGCCGAGAACCTTGACCAGCTGGTTCTTGCGCACGGCGCCCGCCGCGACCAGCTCGTCCTTGCCGACGGCGCCGCCATCGGGGAACAGCTCGGCGAGCCTGCCGACGTTCACGACCTGGTATTCCACGCGGAACCGGTTCGTGAAGCCCTTGAGCTTGGGCAGCCGCATGTGCAGCGGCATCTGCCCGCCCTCGAAGGCCGCCGAGACGTTCTTGCGCGCCTTGGTGCCCTTGGTGCCGCGACCAGCGGTCTTGCCCTTGGAGCCCTCACCGCGACCGACGCGGGTCTTCTCGGTCTTGGAACCCGGAGCCGGGCGCAGGTGGTGCAATTTGATGGTCATGTCAGACCTCCTCAACTGTCACGAGGTGGCGCACGACGTTGATCAGCCCGCGGTTCTGGGCGTTGTCCTCGCGGACCACCGTCTTGCGGATGCCACGCAGGCCGAGGGTGCGCAGGCTGTCCCGCTGATTCTGCTTGGCGCCGATCGAACTCTTGATCTGGGTCACCTTGAGATCCGCCATTACCTGGCACCTCCCGCTGCTTGGGCGCGCGCACGCAGCATGCCCGCCGGGGCGACATCCTCGAGCGCCAGGCCACGACGGGCCGCGACCTCTTCGGGACGCTGGAGTTGCTTGAGGGCCTCGACGGTCGCGTGCACGACGTTGATCGCGTTGTCGCTGCCGAGCGACTTGGCCAGAATGTCGTGAATGCCCGCGCATTCCAGCACGGCACGAGCCGCGCCACCTGCGATCACACCGGTACCGGGCGAGGCCGGACGCAGCATGACCACACCGGCCGCCGCCTCACCCTGAACCGGGTGGGTGATGGTGGAGCCGATCATCGGAACGCGGAAGAAGCCCTTGCGAGCCTCCTCGACGCCCTTCTGGATGGCCGCGGGAACTTCCTTGGCCTTGCCGTAGCCGACGCCGACCAGGCCGTTGCCGTCACCGACGATCACGAGGGCGGTGAAGCTGAAGCGACGACCACCCTTCACGACCTTGGAGACGCGGTTGATCGCGACGACGCGCTCGAGCTGGTTCTTCTCCGCGGCGTTGTCGCGGCGGTCGCCGCCACCGCGACGATCGCCGCCGCCACGACGGTTGTCGCGGCCGCCCTCGGGGGAGTTTCCGTTCTGTCCGGCGGGTCCGTTGCCGCCGTCACGCCTCTGACGTCCCGGCATCAGACGTTCCTTCCATTGATGAAATCGAATCGGGAGCTGTGCTCACTATTCGCTCCGCAAGCTGCGCTCATTAGAATTTCAACCCACCTTCACGAGCGGCGTCGGCCAAGGCGGCGATCCGCCCGTGGTAATCGTGACCACCACGGTCGAACACCACGGCTTCGACACCGGCGGCCTTGGCGCGCGCGGCCAGCAGTTCGCCGACCTTCTTGCTCTTGGCCGACTTGTCGCCGTCCAGTGCGCGCACATCGGCCTCGATGGAGGAGGCGGCGGCGATGGTCTTGCCGACCGAATCGTCGACCAGCTGCGCGTGCAGGTGCCGCGAGGAGCGGTTGACGACCAGGCGCGGACGCTCGGTGGTGCCGACGACCTTCTTGCGCAGACGGAAGTGACGGCGGGTCTTGGACAGCCGACGCGTGGTCGACACGTCCTTGCCACGCGGCTTGCGCTTGGCGATCTGGTTTGCGGTTTGCGCCATCGTCACTTACCTGTCTTTCCGACCTTGCGGCGAACGACCTCGCCGGCGTAGCGGATGCCCTTGCCCTTGTACGGGTCGGGCTTGCGCAGTCCGTGGATCACCGCGGAGATCTGACCGACCTTCTGCTTGTCGATCCCGGACACGGAGAACTTGGTGGGCGATTCCACCGCGAAGGTGATGCCTTCGGGCGCCTCGATCGGCACCGGGTGGCTGTAGCCGAGGGCGAACTCGAGGTTCGAGCCCTTGGCGGCGACACGGTAACCGACGCCGAAGATTTCCATCTTCTTCTCGTAGCCCTTGGTGACGCCCTCGATCATGTTGGCGACCAGGGTGCGGGTCAGGCCGTGCAGCGCGCGGTTCTGCCGTTCGTCGTTGGGGCGCGTGACCTCGAGCTGGCCGTCCTCGCCCTTCCCGACCACGATCGGCTCGGCGACCGTGTGCGAGAGGGTGCCCTTGGGCCCCTTCACCGACACGGCCTGGCCGTCGATGGTCACCTCGACGCCGGACGGAATTGCGATGGGCTTCTTGCCGATACGCGACATGTCTCCAGTCCTCCCTTACCAGACGTAGGCGAGGACTTCGCCGCCCACGCCGGCTTTTGCCGCCTGACGGTCGGTGAGCAGGCCGGTCGACGTGGAGATGATCGCCACGCCGAGGCCGCCGAGGACCTTGGGCAGATTGGTGGACTTCGCGTACACACGCAGACCCGGCTTCGACACCCGGCGCAGCCCCTGGAGGCTGCGCTCCCGGCTCGGACCGTACTTGAGGTCGACGACCAGGGCCTTGCCCACGGGTGCGTCCTCGGTGCGGTAGTCGGCGATGTAGCCCTCGCGCTTGAGGATCTCGGCGATGTTCGCCTTGATCTTCGAGTGCGGAGCCTTCACCTGATCGTGGTACGCCGAGTTGGCGTTGCGCAGACGCGTCAGGAAGTCTGCGATCGGATCAGTCATGGTCATGGTTCGACCTTGACACCTTTCTCGCTGCGGTTCCCATGCAACATCCGCGTGCGTTCACGCACGTCAGCGCTTCGCGCACACGAATCGTGGGCCTACAACAATTCGGCGGTCCGGCCGACTCTTGTCGACCGGATGAGTACTCGTTCGGAGCCTCGGCGCCCGAGCGGGTCGCATTCCCCCGAACGACGATCACGCCGTTCGACCGGGGACATGCGGACATGGAAATGCCCAGGCAACCGCCCTAGTGTAGGCAATCCCCTGATCAGCACAAAATCCGGGTGCCCGCGTTTCGGCCGGGTCGCAGGCGAGCCTGCCCGATCGACGGCGACCGCGCCGTCCCGCATCTCCGACAGGATGTCGTCCGGATCACAAAGCGCTCCGATTGTCGCGACGGACGGCGGCCGCTCGCTACGAACATAGCTGCGACCTGCGATAACGGAATGCTGAACAGCGAATCGACCGACTACCATGAGCGACATGGCGCGTCCGCGGATCGAACACCCCGACCTCCCCGAGTACATGACGTGGGAGCAGCTGGAACAGCTACCCGAAGAGGTCGCGCGCCAAATCGAACTGTGGGACGGACGCGTCGTCTGGCTGCGGCGTGGACCGGCGGAGCATCAGGCATTCACCTTCGCCCTGACGAGTTCGCTGAAGCAGAACGCGAAAGCCGCCATGAAAGGTGCGCCGGACCGGTGCTGGCGAGTCGACTTCGAGACGAACGTCTTCTTCGGCTCGAGCGGCAAATCCGACTTCGTGACCCCCGACTTCCTCGTCTACCGATGCCTCGACGCGCCCTACCAGGACATCCGAGCTGCCGATGTTCTGGTAGCGGGCGAAGTCCTCTCCCCCTCCAACTCCCAAACCGACATGATCGCCAAACGAGCCAGATACGCCAAGGCAGGCATCCCCTGGTACTGGGAAGTGACTCTCGAACGGGAGAGAAGCGCCATCGCCATGATCCGAATATTCGCGCTCGAACGCGAACACGGCCCACTCCCCGAAGGCGTACACCCCCTCTACCCCTCCAACTACCTACCGACCGAGGAATGGACCCCGAAAGACTCCGAAGCCATCCACACCGACCACCCCTTCCCGATCCACATCCCCTGGCAAGACCTCGAATTCTGACCGTCGGTTCGATCCTCGTCATGTTCGCGGCGAAACGTCTCGCGGCGCTTACCGAAGCTACGGCGGTGGTCACGTAATTGCTCGCCGCCGAGGCAGCACTCGCGCGAACCGATGTCCCCGCTCCGATCGAGTTGGGTCAACTCGCGTGGCTCGCGGAGTTCGATCGTGACGACCGCGACGCGGCGATCTCGGAACTCCGCGACGCGCTGGTGCTGACGATGACCGCCGCAGACTCCGGTCCCCTCCGCGAGACGCTGCGCGCGTGGACGACCACCGCCGCGGTCATGCGCGATCCCGTGCGACGAGCTGCCCACACGGGAGCTGTCCGAGAAACCGATTCCACCGAGGTGTTCCCTCCGGCGGTCGGCGATACCGAGCGGTGACCTTCGCCCGACACTTGCCACCCTTTCGGCACCGCGCAAGGCAGATCAGCCGCACTGCTCGATCACGCACGGCCTGGTCCTGAAGATCGACTTCGGGAATCGCGGAAACATTCTCGCTGTCGGATAGCTCAGATCCGTACGACCGCTTGCGGACTCGATGGATGGGGCGTTCGACGCATGTGCGCCACCGGGGTGGCGGCGGAACGAGTGGGTGGCGTAATAGAGTGCAGCACAGCGTGACCCGTCACGGCGACACCTACCGTGCGTGATCCGCGCGGGGATCGGATCGCCCGCAACGAATGAAACGGACGTGCACATATCGGTACTGCCGCACGGTTTCGGACTCGAATCAGGAACGGGCCCGAATCTCGCGCATGCCCGCGTCGATGGCCGTCCTCGTCCAGGGCTGTGGCGCTCGATACCGCGCCGATCTCGCGGACCATCCCCGCATGCCCGACTGAAAACCGTATACGGAGCCATGATCCGATGAGCACACGCGCCACCCGCGCCGACGACGAACCCCTGTGGACCACCGTCGTGGCCGACCAGCGGGCTTTGTGGTTCGTCCGCGCCGGGGTGATCCACGTCGAGACGATCCTCACCCCGGACGGCGCCGTCGACCTGCGCGGCGAACATCTCGGCGGCTGCATCGACGCCATGCCGCGTGAATTGTGGAACCGGGTCCGCTACGACTACGAGAAGTACTGTGGAACACCGAATTCCGCACGTCGGAATACCAAGCCCACACCCGAGCGCGGCTCCGAGCCGTCGACGCCGTGATCAGCGACGTCGATTCCTGATCGTCAGCGGGCGACTCGCCACATCCGATGTCGAGACCGGGCGGGCGCGCACCACTCAACCGCCCGAGGAACCGTGCCGCTGCTGGAAACGCCGTTCGAACTCGGCGACATAGATCGAAGGCGCCACCGAGGACGAAGACTGTTCGAGGACACCGTCGTCGGCGACGTAGAAGATGGCGCGGCCGAGGGCGATCTCGTCGGGGCGGGTGGGGGCGTAGACCATCCAGCCGATATCGATCCGGTCGGCCCGCAGTTCGTCCAGCGGATAGCCCGCGCTTTGCGGACCGTTGTCGGTGATGTAGCGGCGCACCCGCGCGATGGCTTCCTCGCGGGGCATCGGCTCGGGTTCGGCGAGTGTGACACCGGCCAGCGTGAGCTGGTAGTAGGCACTGTCGATATCGAAATCGCCGGTGTCGCCGAATACTTCGACCAGGGTGTCGCGCGTGACCACCCCGACTTCGGCGGCCGAGACCAGAGTGTCCACGGCCGCGCGCGCCCGCGGGTCCGGCTGCTCGGCGAACAGGTCGCAGATGACCGCGACGACGGTTTCGGTGGTCCAGATTCCCGGCAGCGCGTCCACCAGATGTTCGGAACCGGGCGAGTCGCCGCGATACCACTCACCGGCCTCCCACCAGTAGCAGAAGGAAAGCAGACCGTTCCCGGCACGAGGGTTCAACACCGGATTCGCGACCCACGCGGGCGCACCCGCGTACAGCAGCGGCGCGGCATGACCGCCGTTGTAGGTGGCGTCGAGCCGCTCGGCGTCCCACACCCCGCCGGAAAGCACCGCGCGACCGCCGGGCAGCACATACAGCGTCGAACCGCTGCGCCGCGAACCTTCGAAGAACCCGAGAGCGGGCAGAATACGCGGCCCCCACTGCGATTCGGCCGCCACGAACGCCGCCGACATCACCGCCCACCGCCCCCACAGCACCGGCAGCGCCGGGAAATCCCCCTCGCTGCGCACCGCCCGCACATCGGCTTCCCGATCCGCGCGCGCCCCCGCCGCCGCCACCCGCGCGGGCCGTGACTGCCTGCCGCCGTGGCGGATATACGCCGCCAGCCACACGGGCAGATTCGCGCGCGGGTAGACCTCGAGGTCGGCGGCATACACCTCCCTCGGGAACAGTTGGTCGTCCGGAAACGGTTCGTCGCCGTAGTCGTGATCCACCTCGATCACGCCCTCGTCGGTCAAGGCGAGCAGCATCCGCCACCACGGACCGTCACCCAATTCCGCCGACAGATGCCGGTGTTCACGCACCAGGGCCAGCACGTCCCGGTCAGGATGCGCGCGCACCGACCGCTCGTGCTCGTCGAAGAAGAACACCTGCACCATCTCGGCGCCGACGGTGAGCGTGAACACCGCCTCGAGGCGGAGCCAACCGGGCGGGCCGATCGCGGCGAGCGCGCGGGCGATCCCGTGACTCAGCCGTTTCGCGCGTTCCTCGGCGTCGAGTGGTTCGTCGGCGATGGCGAAGCCGATGTCCGGAAGGTCCTCGGCCGATACCGCATCGACCGAGGCATCGCCGACGTGGGACGAACGGGAATCGCGCGCAGGCTCCGCCACGGATTCGCGGACATCAGAATCCGCGGATTCCCCTGTGGCACTCGGGATTTCGGCATCCAATTGACTCCGCTCGGCGAACCCATCCGCACTGGCGGCCGAAGCGGCGGCATAACCTTCCGCTACCACCCAAGCGGCAGTGTCCCCTTCGACCATCCAGGTCGCGGCGGCACGCTCGACCATCCGAGCGCAGGCGGCACCCTCGACCGGTCCGGTCGCAGCGTCACGTTCATGCGTGCGAGAGGCAGCATCACCTTCTTCGCCCGAAGTCGGGTCGGGAACAGGTACGCCCTCGGCGGCGGCGAGGGATTCGATCGAAGCGGTACCCGGCTCCCCGGCGGAACCGGCCTGCCACGTCGTCGAGGCGGACGCACCACCTTCGGCCGAGGGCGGAGAAGACCCGGCCGGACCTGCGAAATCGTCGGGGAACGCGGCGGATTCGGCGGTCGGATCCGCGCGGCGAGCGTCGTCACCATCCGGACCGTGTGAGGTGGTCACGTCGCAACCTCTCGTCGTCGCATCGAACGCCGACCGGCTCCGCCGTGCGATGCGGCGGTGTGCCGACGGCTGTCGTTCGGCCCCATCCTGGCACAGTCGCGCCGATCGGGTCGGACGCGCTCAGGTCCGTGCGCGCATCCGACCGACGCGACCGCGAGCGGGTCGACATCGGATGCGACGATCTGGGGATGCGTGTAATTCTCCAGCGTGTCACCGCGGCGCAGGTCAGCGTCGACGGTGCGGTTGTCGGTCGGATCGAGCCGAATCCGCAGGGGTTGGTCGCGCTGGTCGGTGTGACGCACGGGGATGACGCGCAGCGGGCGAAAGCGTTGGCGGACAAGGTGTGGCGGTTGCGGATTCTGTCCGGCGAACGGTCCGCCGCCGACCTGGGCGCGCCGATCCTGGTCGTCAGCCAGTTCACCCTGTACGCCGACACGGCGAAGGGGCGGCGACCATCCTGGTCCGCGGCCGCGCCCGGCGCGGTGGCCGAACCCATCGTGGAGGTCTTCGCGGATGCGCTGCGCGACGCGGGCGCGACCGTCGCGACGGGCCGTTTCGGCGCGCACATGAGTATCGATCTCACCAACGACGGTCCGGTGACGGTGATCCTCGACGCCTGACGCGCCGCCCGCTCACCCGAACCGCTGTTCGCGCCCGGTCACCGCACGCCCCGACCGCCGAGCCCATCCCGGATGCCGAACCCGTCACGACGTAAGCGCTCACTCCCCGCCCCTCACGCACGACGGCCGGTCGGCGGCGGTTTGCCGAAAGAACCGGTGACGGCCCTTCCGCAGCGGCGCGCCGCCGAATATGGCACACTCAGCGAGCACGAGTGCGGCCAATCGACGCCCGTGTGCGGAAGGTGATGCGCGAGTTGAGGATCGCGATGGAATTGAGCGCGATCGAGCGCCAAGTGGCGGTTGACCGCAGCGCGGCCAGGGATCGGACCCCCGAGAGTGAACTGCAGCTCGCGGCCACGCTGAACGAGCTGGCCAAAGCGCTGCTCGCGACCAAGACGAACGGTGCGCCGCGCGACCGCACGCCCGAGGCGATAGCGCCCGCACAGGAGGCGGTCGGGATCCGGCTGCATTGGCTCGCGAACGGTTACGTCAGCGCCAGGCACGCGGGTGACGTGCAGGAAGCGCTGCGTACATTCGAGCAGGCTACCCGCCAGACCGGTCACCGCGAACTGGCGGTGAGCACGATCCGCAACGCCTGCCACACCTACCGCGAGGTCGCCCAGGCCTACCCGCACGTGGCGGGTACCTGCGCCGACGGACTCGGAAAATGCGGCGTCTGGCTGGGCAGACTCGATCAGAACGCGGCCGTCGCCGCCACCGTCGATGCCGCCCGCATCCGCGCCGACCTCGCCTCCGCCAGTCCAGAACTGGCGGGCAAATACCTGGCGAGCTTGAGCACCCTGCTGCGCACTTTGATGGTCGGGCGCTCCCGCAAGCAAGCGATCTCGATGTATCGGGAGCACTATTCCGCGTTCACCCCGATGAGTTTGCAGATCCGGTTGCGCGCGTGTTCGGTGCCCGACCTGGATCTCACCCCGAAGTCGGTGCAGGCGCTGACCGAGTTGGAGTGCCGGACGCTGGAACAGGCGGGCCGCATCACCCAACAGCAAATCCTGCGCAAGACCTCGGGTGACCTGTCGACGGTCGAGGAGATCAACTGGCGACTCGCGCTGGTCGGCATGCGCCCGCTCACGCCGGGCTCGGATCCGGAACCGCCGTCGATGCCGGTGGAGATCGGCCCCACATTCGGCGCGCTCGGTGTGCGCTGTCCCGACCGCGACGCGATCGCCCAGTTGAAGGCCGCCATCGTCGCCGCCTACGCCATGGACGACATCCAGCCGGTCGACAGCACCGCCTACCCGGACCCGGGCGCTCTGGGCGCGGCCGAATTCAATCCGGCGAGCACCCTCGGCGAGGATGTGGTGCTGATCGAGATGTCGGACGGCGGCTGGGTCACCGTGATGAGCCTGAACTGGGAACTCGCCCCCGTCGGCAAACACCCGCTCGCGCTGCGCCTTTCGCAGGACTGGCCGGTGATCAGCGTCACCGCCACCGACAACCGCTCCTACGAGCTGTGCCGCTACGACGGCGGCCGCCCCACCCAGTACGCCGCCCTCGGCAGACCCCCCGGCACGAGCACCGTCCAGGACCCCCTGCTCCCCCTCGACTTCGAATGGCTGGCGACCTACGGCGCCCATTTCGCCACCGAGAACAAATTACGCGTCGCATTCGGCAATACCCGCAGCTTCGCCAACCTCACCTTCCTCCCCAACGCGGGCATCCGACAAATCCGCAAAACCCTCCCCCTGATAGACCACGACCACGTCCTGTTCTTCCGCAAAAGCACTTCCTGAACCACACACCAGCGAGTATGAACATGTTCATACTCGGTGATAGGATTCGGGTATGAAGCGGATCACTATCAGCGTCCCCGACGAAGTCGCGGCCAAGGCCGACAACGCGGTCGCACAAGGAGAAGCGACGTCGGTATCGGCCTGGTTTTCCGAGATCGCCCGCAGAGAGCCCGACTGGTTCGCGGCCGAGCAGGCCGCCGACGAACTCGCCACGGAGGCGGGAGTGACAGACGCCGACCTCGCCTGGGCCCGCGCGACACTCGGCCTCGACTCCATCGATGAAGTCGCATGATCGTCCTGGACACCGGCGCGCTGATCGGAATAGAGAAGCGTGACGCGAGGACGGCCGCATTGATCCAGACCGCCATTGGAGCACGTCGACGTATCACGCTGCCTGCGACCGTACTCAGCCAAGCGTGGCGCAACAGTCCCCGCCAACATCCGATCGCACGCCTGCTGGCAGCCGATGGCTTGATCGTCGCTGAGCTCGATCGTCGACACGCACTTGCGGTGGGCACATTGCTGGCAAGGTCAGGCACCACCGATGTCGTCGATGCCCACGTGATCGTCTGCGCTCGCGCCACGCGCGCGGCAACTGTGGTGACCTCCGATCCTGACGATCTTCGCCGCTTGGACCCGACGATCGCGCTCACCGTGGTGTGAAGCGCGTGCGACTGAGCCCATTCTCCACACCACCCATCGGACGCCCGAAAGACACGGACTCGGGGAGTCCGTGTCTTTCGCGGTATTCGGTTTCAGGCGCGCCTCAGGGGCGCGGGCTCACCAGGAGCTCTTGTGAACTCCGGGGAGTTCGCCGCGGTGCGCCATTTCGCGCAAGCACACGCGGCACAGGCCGAACTTGCGGTAGACCGCGTGCGGGCGACCGCACCGCTGGCAGCGGGTGTAGGCGCGGACCGCGAACTTCGGCTTGGCGTTGGCCTTGTTGACCAGTGCTTTCTTAGCCATGTGCTCAGTTCTCCTTGAACGGGAAGCCGAGGTGCTTGAGCAGGGCACGGCCTTCTTCGTTGTTGGTCGCGGTGGTGACCACGGTGATGTCCATACCGCGCGGGCGGTCGATCTTGTCCACGTCGATCTCGTGGAACATCGACTGCTCGCTCAGGCCGAACGTGTAGTTGCCGTTGCCGTCGAACTGCTTCGGCGACAGGCCGCGGAAGTCGCGGATACGGGGCAGCGCGATGGAGACCAGGCGGTCGAGGAACTCCCACATGCGGTCGCCGCGCAGGGTGACCTTCGCGCCGATCGGCATGCCCTCACGCAGCTTGAACTGCGCGATGGACTTGGTCGCCTTGCGGATCTCCGGCTTCTGGCCGGTGATCAGGGCCAGGTCGCTGACCGCGCCGTTGATGAGCTTCGCGTCGCGGGCGGCGTCGCCGACACCCATGTTCACGACGACCTTCACCACGCCGGGGATCTGCATCACGTTGGCGTAGTTGAACTCGTTGTTCAGCGCGTCCTTGATTTCCTCGCGGTAGCGAAGCTTGAGGCGCGGCTGGATCTTCTCGGTCGTGGTCATAGTCAGATGTCCTTCCCGCTCTTACGGGAGATGCGAACCCGCTTGCCGGTCTCCTCGTCGGTCCGGTAGCCGACGCGGGTCGGGTTGCCGTCGGAGTCGACGACCATCACGTTGGACACGTGGATGGAGGCTTCCTGGGTCACGATGCCGCCCGAGGAGGCGCCGCGCTGGTTGGCGGAGTTCGCGACGTGCTTCTTGATCCGGTTCACGCCCTCGACCAGGACCCGGTTCTCCTTCGGGAAGGCCTGGATGACCTTGCCCTTGGCGCCCTTGTCCTTGCCCGAGACGACAAGCACGGTGTCACCCTTGTGCACCTTCATCTAGAGCACCTCCGGGGCGAGCGAGACGATCTTCATGAACTTCTTGTCGCGCAGTTCGCGGCCGACCGGGCCGAAGATGCGGGTGCCGCGCGGATCGTTGTCCGGCTTGATGAGCACGGCCGCGTTCTCGTCGAACTTGATGTAGGAACCGTCGGGACGGCGGCGTTCCTTGACGGTGCGCACGACGACGGCCTTCACCACGTCACCCCGCTTGACGTTGCCGCCCGGGATGGCGTCCTTCACGGTGGCGACGATGATGTCGCCGATTCCGGCATAGCGGCGCGACGATCCACCGAGAACGCGGATGCAAAGGATTTCCTTCGCTCCCGTGTTGTCGGCGACGCGCAGCCGCGACTCCTGCTGAATCACTTCAGCCTCCTTGACCTGGACGTATAAGCCCGCCGGATTGCCGACCCGACGAGCATGGTCATGTCACCACCGAAACGCGCGCCTGCCGGCGGAATCTCCTCCACCGGGGGTTCGCGGCCGGATCGCGGGTAGAGCTCCCGCAGGCAACCGGTCAAGCATAGGTGAACGCCCAGGTCGTTCCCAAATCGCCCCCGCTCATCGCGCGCCTGCCCAGGGCGGTGCAGAGGCAGCGGTGGGCGATGTCGGGGCGAAGGCGGTCGCACCGAACCGGACTGTCGACGACGTGTCAGCGCGCGGGGACGGGAACTTCGACTTCGGTGTCGAGGGTTTCTTCGTCGAGGACGGGCTTTTCGGCGCCGAACCAGGAGGCGATGGCGGCGAGCAGCATCATGGCGGCGGCGGTGAGGAAGACCACTACGAGGCCGGTGTGGAAGGGGCCGGTGAGGAGGTTGGGGAAGAATTCCTGGCCGGTGAGGGTGTCGGCGTGCACGCCGGGGGCGGTGAGTTCGCCGGTGGGCCCGAGGAGTTCTTCGACGGGGTTGAAGCCGAGGAAGGCGGCGAACATGCTCGCCACCGGCGGGGTCGCGGCGACTTCGGCGGCGGCGGAGGCCGAGACGCCCTGGTCTCGCAGACCGGCGTCGAGGGCGTCGGGCAGTCCCGCGGCGAGTCCGGCGACCATGAGGGAGAAGAAGATGCCCATGGACAGGGCGTTGCCGCCGTTGAAGAGGGTGCCGCGCATGCCGGAGGCGGCGCCGCGTTCGGCGGCGGGCACGCTGGACATGATGGCGGCGGTGTTGGGCGAGAAGAACAGGCCGCTGCCGAGTCCGTTGACGAGGATGATCAGCGCGAACAGTCGATAGTCGAAGTCGACGGGAATGATCAGCAGCGCTATGAAGGTGGCGCCGGTGATCAGCGCGCCGCCGGTGGTGAACGGGCGCGAGCCGTAGCGATCGGACAGCCAGCCCGACAGCGGTCCGGCGGCGAGGAATCCGACAGTGAGCGGCAGCATGTAGATGCCCGCCCAGAGTGGTGTCGATTCGAAGTCGTAGCCGTGCAGCGGCAACCAGATGCCCTGCAACCAGATGATGAGCATGAACTGCATGCCGCCGCGCCCGATGGAGGCCATCAGGTTGGCGAAGTTGCCGAGACCGAAGGCCCGGATGCGGAACAGCGCCAGATCGAACATGGGTTGGGCGACGCGGGTCTCGACCACGCAGAATGCGACGAGCAACAGCAGGCCGCCGAGCACGGAGCCGAGCACGAACGGACTGGTCCACCCGGTGGCGTGCCCGCCGTAAGGCTGGATGCCGTAGGTGATGCCGGTGAGCAGCGCGGTCAGCCCGAGACCGAAGGTGATGGTGCCCGCCCAATCGAGGCGCCCCTCGGTGCGGATGCCGACCTCGTGCAGCGACCGGTAGGACCACACGGCCCCGATGACAGCGATCGGCACGCTCACCCAGAACACCGCCCGCCAGTCCCATTCGGAGAGCACGCCACCGATCAGCAGGCCGAGGAAGGATCCGGCGACGGCGGCGACCATGTTGATACCGAGCGCGGTGCCGCGCTGATTGGCGGGAAAAGCGTCGGTGAGGATCGCCGAGGAGTTGGCGGTGAGCATCGCTCCGCCAACGCCTTGCACGATTCGCCACACGATGATCCACAGCGCCCCCGCGGTGCCGTGCCCCGGATCGATGGACAGCGCGACCGCACAGACCGCGAAGACCGCGAACCCGAGGTTGTAGATGCGCACACGCCCGAAGATGTCCCCCAAGCGACCGAACATGACAACGAGAACCGCGGTGGCAAGCAGGTAACCCATGAGCATCCACAGCAGGTAGCCCACATTGGAAGCGTCGAGCGGATTCATACCGACGCCACGAAAGATGGCAGGCAGCGAAATCAGCAGGATCGAGGAGTTGACCGCGGTGAGCAACACACCGAGCGTCGTATTGGTGAGCGCGATCCACTTGTAGCGCGGATGGTCCCTGTCATAACGCGGACGACGAACACGACCTGGGCCAACGGACAAATCGGTCACGAAAACCCCTCACACTCGAAACTACCCCGACCACAATATCTTTAGCAGAGGTAATTATCAAGCCAACCGAACCACCCCCACCCAACCAGCCACATAGGTTAGCCTTGGCTGACTCAGACCCTCCCCGCCGCAACACCCCTCCCCCCTCGGGAGCAAGCCCGACAAGCGACAGTCCGTACCCGCCCCACCCCCGAACCAACCCTCGGCAAACCGAAGAGTGCCTCATTCCAAGCCCCACCCAGCCCCAAGGGAGCGAGCCCGACGAACGACGGTTCGCAGCCATCTCACGTCCCACCAACCAAACCCGAACCCGCACATCCCCCCTCACCCGACCACAAGGGAGCGAGCCCGACGAGCGACGGTTCGCGGCCGTCTCGCGTCCCAGCGGGCGAGACAATGCGACGCAGGAGCAAGTATCGCCCGCTGGGACGCGAGACTCCCAGGGCCGCGAACCCGCGGCGACGAAGTCGACGCCAATAAACACAGCCGCGTCAAACCATTGGGTAGCTGTACCTCAGCGTCGTGCGGTGTCCTACAAACCCAGCCCCACACCGCTACCGAGCAGCCACACCCAACTCACACCATCCCCAGAAACCCCACCCTTCGGAGCAACCCCAACACCCCCACAACACCAAAGGCGAAACCATCGCGTCTCAACGCAGCGATCAGATCGCGATTCTCAATCAGCGGTCGAGTCCTCACGGGACGGTGAACACCCATTCTCCGTCAGCCACGAACTGAGCAAACAGCCATACCCACCGCTCCAAGGTGATTCGACGCGGGACCGATCACCCGCCAAGAAAGGTAAACAACGATGAAGCCTGCCCGCCCAAGACGCAGTTTCACCCGCGCGACCATCACAGCGCTGGCGGGCGCACTCGCCTTCGCAATCACCGGATGCGGATCACCCGACAACACCGCCCCCACCACCGACTCCATCGTCATCCCCCACGCCCGAGGCGAAACCACCCTGAACAGCACCCCCCAACGCATCGTCACCCTCGGCAACCAATGGCTCGACACCGCCCTCGCCCTCGACACCGTCCCCGTCGGCTACCTGGACAATGTCGCCATCGCCGCCAAGGGCAAACCCCCATGGCAACCCGACAAACTGGCCTCATCCACATCCCTGGACAGCATCGCCAATATCTCCGAACAGGTCGCCGCCCTCGAACCCGACCTGATCCTGGTAGACCCTTTCATCGCCGACCAGAAGACCTACGACGACCTTTCCCGAGTCGCCCCCACCGTGCCCGGACTGACCAGGGACTCGGTCGGCAAATGGCAGGACCAGGTCACCACACTGGGCAAGATCCTCGGCAAACAGGACAGCGCCGCCGCGGTGATCGCGAGCGTGGACGGCAAGATCGCGGGCATCGTCGCCGCCAATCCGGGCTTGAAGGGCAAAACCTTCGCCAGCACCTGGTTCGGCAGCCCCGCCCAGGTGATGGTGCTCACCGACCCCGCCGACGGATCGTCGCGGGTATTCGCCGAACTCGGCATGAGCATCCCGAAGAACCTCACCGAACAACCCTCGAGCGGCGGCCGCCTCGCGCTGTCCACCGAACGCCTGAACGAAGTCACCGCCGACCTGCTGCTCGCGGGCTACTCCCCCGGCTACGAGGAGAAGTACCGCCAACTGCCCGGATACGCCGACCTGCCCGCGGTGAAGAACAACGCGGTGGTGTTCCTGACCACGCTCGACATCACCGCGGTGAACCAACCGACCCCACTGTCGGTCCCCTACATCCTCGACAAACTGAATCCCGCGCTGGTCGCGATCGCCGAGTAGAGAGCGAGTCACCGCCGTGCCGACCCTCACCTCCTTCGACCAGACCCGACTGTCCCTGCGCGCGGGCGCGACCTGCCTGACCACCCCGGCGGGCGCGATCCTGCTCGATCCCCCGATCAATCAGAAGCTGACCGGGTTGAGCAAAGCCGAACTGCTCACCCTCAAAACCCTCAATCGCGGACCGGCCACCATCGCCGAACTCAGCACGGCAGCGGGCGGCGAGAACATAAGCGACCTGCTACAACGACTCGACGCCGCGGGCTGGCTGGCGGTGACGGTGCGCGACAGCGGCCACGACCTCTACACCGTGCACCCCTTCGGCAGGCCGGGTGAGCGCAGCGATTCGAGTCCGACCTCCTCGGCGGTGCTGTCGAAATTCGCGGTACTCCATCGCGACGCCGACGGATTCGTCCTGGAACATCCGCTGTCCTGGTGCGATGTGCGCATCCACGACGCGCGCCTGCTGACCCTGCTCGACGCGAACACCGAGACCGCACTGCCGGAGGCGGTCCGCACGCGCTTCGCCGATGACCTGTTCCGCCTCGGATTCCTCGTCGCCGACGCGGACACGGAGGGACGCGCTTTCACCACGCGCGGGTGGAGTGCCCCCGATCTCTGGTTCCACCGTCGCTCGACGCTCGGCGACCGAGTCGTCACCTGGGAACATTTCGGCCCGACCAAATGGGCGAAGGGGCAGTTCCCGCAGCCGCCCGCACGCAAGGCGCCCTATCCGGGCGAGGCGATCGCGCTGCCGGTGCCCGATCTCGACGAACTGCGCGCACAGGACCCATCCCTCACCGCCGTCATCGAGGACCGGATCTCCACCCGCGCCTTCGACGACAACGCGCCGATGACAGTCGCGCAGCTGGGCGAACTGCTGTATCGCACGGCGCGCAGCAAAGGCGTGCGTTCGGAGGTCGATGGCGAGGAACTGGTCGCCAAGCCGTACCCGAGCGGCGGCAGCGTCTACGAACTCGAGCTGTACCCGGTGGTGCGCAATGTCGCGGGTCTCGCACCTGGCATGTACCACTACGACTCCCACGACCACGTCCTACGCCCGGTCGCCGCGGCCGACAGTACCGCGGTGGCCAAACTGGTGAAGTCCACCTCGGCGACCCTTGCCGACGGCGCCGAACCGCAGGTGCTCATCGTGATGGGCGCGCGGTCAGGGCGGATCATGTGGACCTACGAACAGGTGTCCTACGCGGTCATCCTCAAACATGTCGGCGTGCTCATGCAGACCGTGTACCTGGTGGCGACGGCCATGGGGCTCGGCGCCTGCGCGCAGGGATTCGGCGACACCGCGGCCTTCGTGACGGCGGCGGGCGTGGACGAACTCGAGGAATGCAGCGTCGGCAGCATCATCGTCGGGTCGCCCGCTAGAGGCTGAGCACGGAATCCGGTGTGGCGGCGAGATAGTCGCGTTTCACGCGCGGCCAGCGCGCCGCAAGGTCGAGCAGGTCGCGCAGTTCGGAGTCGTGGCCGTGCGCGGCGAGTCGCGGTTCCCGCGACGCGGATTCGGCCGCGGACACCAGGCGCAGCGTCTGGCCGCGAAGGTCGTCGGGGCGGTAGTCGGCGGCGTGGCGACGCAGTTGCAGCAGGGCGTCGCGGATCTCGATGGCCATCCGATACCGCCGCGACGCGGGTCCTCGGTCGGCGACGGCCTCGGGTGCGAGCGCGACGTGTGGGACGGCGGCGATGAGATCGGACCAGAGCGGATGCAAGCGACGGCAGTCCCGGCTGTCCCGGTCCAGGTCGAGGCGGACCAGCGCGATATGCACCAGCGGAATCCCCATCAGGCCGATGATGGCCGTGAAGAAGGAGAACCCGGCGATCGACCACTGCTGCCCGAGATCGGCCATCGGCGCGCCACGGAAATACAGCACGAGCAGCGCCGCGGCGTAGCAGATCCAGAAACCCGCCACCGCGGCGAACAGCGTGAAGACAAGCCTGCGGACGAACGGTGTCCGGTCGGATCGGATCTCGCGGATCCCGGCCCGCAGCAACAGAAATCCGGACAGCGCGACCGGTACACACTCCAGGGTGGCCGCCATGCTGTACCACGCTTTCGGCACACTCGCGGGCACGGCCCCGAAGAAGTGTGCCGCGTCGATCGTCAGCGTCACGGCGATGCCCGCCACCGCCAACAAGTCGTATCGGCGCTGCCGCTGCCAGGCGTCGTGCGGATCCGCGCCCGCGAGCAGTCGTGCGGCGCCGTAGATGCAACTCGGGCCCGCGAAGCCGAATATCGCGCGCATGTGAGTGATCGCGTCGACGCCGAACGGCTCGATCAACACGATGAGGACCACCCCGAAGCTGCACACGGTCAGCGCACGGTTGATCAGCCGATCGGTGAGATTGTCACGAAGGAATACGCAGCGCAGCAGGCTGACCGTCAACGCGAAGGTGGCGATCACCCACATGATGCCGGGCGGCAACCCCATCATGCTCCGGCCCGTCCTCGGCGGCGAACGCCCTTACGATAGACCATGATCCGACCATAGAGTCCATCCGCCGCGAAGGCCAGTGCAGAGGATCGCGACGCCCGCTACGCCTCGGCCATGATCTCCTCGTCGCTCATCGCCGCGACCTCCAGATACAGCCGCGCGACCTCGGCCAATCGGTCCGGTGTGCCGCGGGCGGCCTCGCGTTCGCCGAGCCGTTCGGCCAGACCCGCGACGGTCCGCGTCGCGAAGATGTCGGCGACCAGGGCGTGGTCGAGGTCGAGCCATTCGCGCACCCGCGCCACCACCGTGGTCGCCAGCACCGAGTCGCCGCCGAGTCCGAAGAAGTCGTCGTGCACGCCGATCGCGTCCGCGCCGAGTACACCCGCGACGATATCGGCGAGCGCGGCCTCCACATCGGTGCGCGGCGCGCTGTTCTCCGACTCCTTCGGGCCCGATTCGAGCAGGGCGAGAACCGCTCGGCGATCCAGTTTCCCGTTGTCGGTCAACGGCATTCGTTCGAGGTATTCGACCCTGGTCGGAATCATGTAGGCGGGCAGCAGATCCGCAACCGCGGCCGTGATGTCCCCGATGACCTCGGCCGTACCCGCCACCGCGGCGACCAGTTTGGGCGCACCCGCGCCGACCACCGCTGCGACCGCGTGCCGAACGCCGGGCACCGTGCGCAGCGCGCTCTCCACCTCACCGAGTTCGACGCGGTAACCGCGGATCTGCACCTGGTGATCGGCGCGGCCGAGGAATTCGATGGTGCCGTCGGGCCAGTACCTGGCCATGTCGCCGGTCCGGTACCAGCGCAGACCCTCGTATTCGACGAACCGCTCGGCGGTGCGCTGCGGGTCGTTGCGGTATCCGGCGGCGACATTCGCGCCGCCGACCCAGAATTCGCCCGACACCCAGTCCGGGCAGTCCCGGCCGGATGGCGCGACCACCCGGCAGCGGACATTGCGCAGCGGAACCCCGAACGGCACGGTCGCCCAGTGCGCGGGCGGTTCGCCCACCACTTCGCAGATGGTGTTGTGGATCGAGGTCTCGGTGGCGCCGCCGAGTCCGGAGAAGCGGCAGCCGGGAACCTGGGCGGCGAGTCGGCGCGCGAGATCCGCGCCGACCCAGTCGCCGCCGAGGGTGACCGCGCGCAGCGAGTCGCCGAGTGCGGCGCCGCCAATCTCCAGAATCATGTCGAGCATGCTCGGCACGCAGTTGAGGATCGAAACCCTGTGGCGTCGGAGCAGTTCCACCCACGTGGTGGCCTCGGCGCGTTGGTCCGCGTCGACCGCGACCAGCGATCCACCCACGGAGAACATGCCGAAGATGTCGTAGACCGAGGCGTCGAACTCCAAGGCGGACAACGCGAGTACCCGGTCCGCGGCGCCGACCTCGAACCAGTCGTTGACCGCGTCGATGGTGTTCATGGCGCCGCTGTGCGGCACGTCCACACCCTTCGGAACGCCCGTCGACCCCGAAGTGAAGATCACGTAGGCGATCTCGTCGGCTCCCGGCAGCACCGGCGCCGCGAGTGGATTCGGGAATTCGCGCACCTCGTCGATGCACACGCAGGTGATCGGAACGCCCATATCCCGGCCCGCGACGGTGATCGCCGCGACTATCGCACCGGTGCGCAGGATCTCGGTGCGCCTGCCGACCGGCTGATCGAATCCGATGGGCACGTAGGTCGCGCCCGCGGCCAGGACGCCGAGGACGGCGAGGATCTGATCCCGGCCCTTCGGCAACTGGACCGCGACGGCGTCGCCGGGCCGCACCCCCTCATGGTGCAGCGCGCCCGCCACCGCAAGCGCGCGGGCGGCGAGTTCGCCGTAGCTCCAGCCGCCCTCGGCGTCGCCGAGTCCCCAGACCACGGCGGGCGCATCGGGATGCGCGGCGGCGTGGTCGAAGAATCCTTCGTGCAGGCGGCGACCGCTCACCGGTCCCGCGGTGGCGTTCACGGCGGCGCGCACCTGCGCCTGCGCGCGCGGCAGGCGCACCGCGGCCGCCGCGTTCCAGCCCGCTTCGCCCTCACCGAGGCGGTCGACGGCCTCGGTGTACCGGGCGAACATGGCGTCGATCATCCCTGCTGGGAAGGCCGATTCGCGCACGTCCCAATTGAGCAGCAGACCGCCGCGCACCTCGGTGACCTGCGCGTCGAGCAGCACCTGCGGTCCCTGCGAGATGATCCATACCGGTTCGCCGAAGGTCTCGGTGACCCGGTCGGCGAACAGCTCGCCGAGATTCAGCGCGCTGGTGTAGACGACGGGAGCAAGCACCGGCTCACCGCGCCGCCTGCCGAGATCACGCAGCACTTCCAGCCCCGAATAGGCGGAGTGCGAGCCGCTTTCGTGCATCCGGGTCTGTAGCGCACGTGCGCGGTCGGCCACCGACATATCCTCGGTGACATCCACCGCCAGCATGATCGAGGAGGTGAAATCGCCGATCACACGGTCGATTTCGGAATGCACCGGCTCGCGGTGGAACAGCGGCACATTGAGCAGGAACCGGCTCTGCGCCGACCAGCCGCCGATGGTCTCGGCGAAGACGGCGGCCAGGGCCATAGCGGGGGTGATTCCGCGCTGGTGGGCGGCGGTGAGCAGGCGCTGTTTGGCCTCCGGTGCGAGCCAGTGGTCGTAGCGCACGGTGCGGTCCGGTTCGCGGCGCTCGGCCACCGGGACGGTCGGGAGTTCCGGTGCGCCGGGCATTTCCTGGAGCCGTTCCTGCCACCACTGCCGGTCGCGGTCGCGGGCCGGGGATTGCGGGCGTTCGGTGCGGTACTCGCGGTAGGTGTAGCCGGGGGCGGCGAGGGTCGCGCCGTGGTAGAGCTCGGCGAGTTCGGAGATGAGTACCCGGTAGCTCATCGCGTCGCCCGCCAGCATGTCGACATCGAGGTGCAGGCGGGTGCGCGCACCCGCACGCAGGGTGACCGTGATATCGATGACCTGGCCTTCTTCGATGGCGAGTCGCTGATGCGTGCGCTCCGCACGCATCTGCGCCAGAGCGGCTCGCTCGGCCTCGGGTTCATGCTCGCGCAGGTCGACGGTCGTGAACACCGGTCTGCCCGGCACGGGCATGGTCTGCTGGGTGCCGTCGGGTAGGAATCGGGTGCGAAGCATCGGGTGCACCGCGACCAGATCCTTGACGGCGAGTTCAAGACGCGCGGGATCGATTGCACCGCCGTCGAATTCGACGTAGAGATGCGCGGCGACACCGCCGAGTTCCTGTTCGTCGGAACGTCCGATCCAGTAGGCGTGCTGCATGGTCGCCAGCGGGAATGGGGCATCGTCCGCATCCACAGCCTCCGGCGCCGCAGCGACCGGATCGGATGGCGTGTCGGCCGTGTCGGCGCCGAGCAACACGTGCCAGTCCTCGACCGTTGGACTCGCGGCGAGCTGCGCGAAGTTGATGTCGAAACCGCGTTTGCGCCAGCCGCCCGCAAGTTTCATGGTCCGAATGGAGTCGAGTCCGAGTCGGATGAGGTCGTCGTGATCATCGATATCGGCGGCGGCGAGACCGATCTGAGCCGCTATCGCGGTGCGGATCTCCGCCTTGCTGATCTCCGCCCCGTTATTCGCTGCCACGCCCGTATTCCCCGGCTCTGCCGACTCCATCGCGTTGCCACTCCTTGCCTGCCGCCACACCGGGCGGATCGAGACTCTCGTAGCTCAGACTATCCCATTCATATAGGGTTGCCTAACCTATTAAAGCCGGGGCCTGGCTCACCTATGCTTGGGCCCGCGCAATGGCAGCCGAGGACCTTCCTCGGCGAAGGAAGGAAGTCGACCATGAAACCTGTTCGGAGATCCCGCGTGTGGGCGCGGGCCGCAACGGCCTTGCTGGCGGGCGCGTTGGCCATCGGCTTGTCGGGATGCGGGTCGTCCGATGACGACACGGCCTCCGGCGGCGAAGCGGTCACCATCACCCATGCGCGCGGCACCACCGTCGTCGAAGGCACCCCGACCAAGATCGTCGCCCTCGGCAACCAGTGGCTCGACGCCACCCTCGCGCTCGGCAACACCCCGATCGGCTACATCGACAACGTCGCCGTGCTGTCCAACAGTTCCGCGCCGTGGACGCCGGAATCGCTGAAATCCGCGAAAGCGCTGAGCACCGCGGGCGATATCGCCGAACAGGTCGCCGGATTACAGCCCGACCTGATCCTGGTCGACACCTTCCTCGCCGATCAGGCGACCTACGACAAACTGTCCAAGATCGCGCCGACCCTGCCCGGTCTGAGCAAGGATCCGGTGGCCGACTGGCGCGAACAGCTCACCACCCTCGGCAAGGTCCTGCACAAGGAAGACGTGGCGACCACCACGATCTCGAATGTCGACCGCAAACTCGAGACGATCTCGCAGACCTACCCCGGCCTGAAGGGCAAGACCTTCGCCAGCACCTGGCTCGTGAGCCCGACCCAGCTGATGGTGCTCGCCAACCCCACCGACCCGTCGAGCAAGCTGTTCACCCAGCTCGGCATGACGATTCCCGCCAACCTGATCGACCAGGCGTCCAACCAGGGCCGGGTGTCGCTGTCGCCGGAACGCGCCGACCAGCTCACCCCCGACCTGCTGCTCGCGGGCTACTCCAACGGTCTCGACCAGACCTACCGGCAGCTGCCCGGATTCGCCGATCTGCCCTCGGTGAAGAAGGGGTCGGCGGTACTGCTCACCGTGCAGGAGATCAGCGCCGTCAACCAGCCGACCGCGCTGTCGGTGCCGTACCTGCTGGAGAAGCTGGGCCCGGCCTTCGCGGCCGCGTCGAAGTAGCGTCTCGCCGCGCTGTCGCGCCACATCGAACAGCGGCTCGCCGGGATGTGGACACAGCGTCGAAGCGGCGGCCCGCCGTAGTGGCGACACAGCGCTCGACTCGCAGATGCCCCCGGTCCCTGGTGATTCCAGGGACCGGGGGCGTCTGCGCTTCCGGTCAGTCCAGCGCGGCGGCCAGCGCCGTGACGCAGCGCTGCCACAGCTCGGCCAGACGCTCGGCGTCGGCGTGGCTGAAAAGCGCTTCGCTCCAACGCCAATTCGTGGTGAGCTGTGGGCCTTCCGGCGTCGTGCCGATGGCTGAGATCACGTCGAGGGCGTAGCGCAGCGGCAGGTCGGGTTCGGGGGCAAGGGATACGGCGTCGACCACGTCCGGATCGGTGACCAGCGACCACGGGCGTCCGTCGTGCCCCGCCAGATCCATGCGACCGAGGTAGTTGAACTCCACCTGGGGCTCGTTGGCGCCTGCCAGTTCCGGGACGCCGAGCACCTGCTGCACCAGCCCGAAATCGAGTCCGTTCTCCGGGATCGACGAGATGTGCGCGGCCACCGAACGCAGCAGTTCGCGCGCCGCGTCCGGATCGGCTTCGGCCCGTTCGACATCCAGCGGCGGCGTCACCGCGCCGAGCCGCACCGGGAAGACCGTGGTGAACCAGCCGAGGGTGCTCGTGGTGTCGGTGCCGAACACCGCGTCCGCGCGCCCGTGGCCCTCCAGTGCGATCAGCGCGCCCGCGCCGCCGTCGACGCCGCGCTCGCGCCGCCAGGAGACCAGTGTGAGTGTCAGTGCGGCCAAGAGGAATTCGCGGACGCCGTCGTCCTTGGTGAGCGCGCCGAGGATGCGGGCGGTGGTGTCGACCGGCGTGGTCGCGGCGGTCACCCGCAGCGACGACCAGGTGTCGGTCGCCGGATCCGGTTTGCGCGTCCCGATGGCGGGATCCGCGTCGCGCACCTGGGCGGCCCAGTATGCGCGCTGGGCGCGCACTTCGGGTTCGCCCGCGCGCTGCCGCAGCAACCGCGACCACTCCCGGTAGGAGGTGGGTTCGGACAGCACCTTCGGCACCGCGCCCGCGGCTACCTGTTCCCAGGCGTCGGCGAGATCGGCGATCAGGATGTTCCAGGACACCACGTCCATGGCCAGGTGGTGGATCGCCGCGAAGAGCAGGTCACCGCCCGGCGCGCCGCGCAGCCACACCACCCGGACCATACCGCCGGTGCTCGGGTCGATCGCGTCGGTGGCGGCCCGACTCGCCTCGGCCAGTCGAGCGCCGAAATCCACTGCGGCACCATCGAAGTCGACTGTCGTCAATACTTCGGCGGCTCGCACGCATCCCGGTTCGCGAGTGACCAGGCGCGGGCCGTTCTCGGTGTCGACCAGCCGGGACCGCAAGGTGTCGTGCCCGTCGAGCACCGCCTGCCACACCGTATCCAGATCCGCGCCCGTGAGTTCCGCGGGCACGGTGAGCAGGACGTTCTGGGTGAAGCGACGGTAGGAGCCGTGCTCGAACATCCACGCGACGATCGGCAGCGGCGGCACCTCGCCGTAATCGCCGTCACCCGCGGCGGCGACGGGTACGGCGGCCCGGCTGTCGATCGCGGCGGCAAGGTCGCGGATCGACGGCGTGGCGAGCACCATGCGCGGTGTGACGGCCAGACCGCGTCGACGCGCCTTGTTCACCAGGGATATCGCGACGATGCTGTCCATGCCGAGGGCGAAGAAGTCGTCATCGATGCCGAGCGCGGCGCCTTCGAACACCTCGGCGAGCACTTCGCCGAGGAGCCGTTCGGTATCCGTACGCGCGACCGCACCGTCGCCGACCGCACGGAACAGCTGTTCGGCCGCGTGCGCCAGCTGCCGCGCGTCGACCTTGCCGTTCGCGTTCATCGGAAGGCTCGGCAACACCGCGATCCGCGCGGGAACCATATAGGCGGGCAACCGATCCGCGAGCGCGGCGCGCATCGCGACCGGATCCTCCGTCGCGCCCGCGACGAACCCGACCAGGCTCGCACCGACCGCACGGCGCACCACGGTGGTGGCCGCGGCGGTGACACCGGGCAGCGCCTGCAACGCGGTGTCTATCTCGCCGATCTCGACGCGATAGCCGCGGATCTTCACCTGATCGTCGATGCGACCGAGATAACCGAAACCGCCACCCGGCAAGCGGCGCACCAGATCTCCCGTGCGATACATCCTGCGACCGGGTCGGAACGGGTCGGCGACGAACCGCCCCGCCGTGTGTCCGGTACGGCCGACATAACCGCGCGCGAGCTGCGCACCGGACAGATACAGTTCGCCGACGACGCCGGTTGGCACCTGACGCAACCCCGAATCCAGCACGTAGCCGGACGTTCCCGCGTTGGGCGTGCCGATCGTCGGTGCGTCACCGAACAATTTAACCTCGGCGACAACGGCTTCCACGGTCGTCTCGGTCGGGCCGTAGCAATTGTGCACGGCGATCCCCGGGAGCGCGCGCAGACGGGCCCACAGTCGGGTGTCGATGGCCTCGCCGCCGAGCGCGAGCACGGCGAGCCGGTGTTCGAGCAGTCCCGCCGCGGCCAACTGCCGCAACATCGACGGCGTCGTGTCGATCATGTCGATCCCGTGCCGCACCATGCCCTCGACCAGCAGGTTCGCATCGCGCATACCGGCTTCGTCGAACAGGTGGATGGCGTGGCCGTCCAGCAGGCCGACCATCGGCTGCCAGGACGCGTCGAAACTCAGCGACCAACTGTGCGCGATCCGCAGCTTCCGGCCGAGTTCAGCCGTCGCGGGCCGGTACACCCTTTCCCGGTGATCGGTGAAATAGCTGACCAGAGCCCGATCGGTGCCGATGACGCCCTTCGGCTCACCGGTGGAACCGGAGGTGAAGATGACGTAGGCGCTGTGTTCCGGCAATCGGGTGATGTCCGGCGGAGTCGAAGGCCGCCGTGAAATGCGCTCGACGGCAACCGGATCGTCCAGGTCGATGACATCCACGTCGCCGAAGCCCACATCGGCCTTCCCCACGGTCAACACCAACCGAGGACGCGCCTGCGCGGCGATCGACTCGACCCTCGTGGTCGGCAGCGACGGGTCGACGGGCACATAGGCCGCGCCCGCCGCCAGGGTCGCCAGAATCGCGACGATCGCCTCCGGCCTGCGCGGAAGACACAGTGCGACGGTGTCTTCCGGGCGCACTCCGCACGCGACGAGCTCACCGGCGAGCCGGTCCGCCGCTTCGGCGAGCGCGCGGTAAGAGAACGTCTCGGTGTCCGTGGTCAGCGCGAGGGCATCCGGTGTCGCGTCCACCTGCCGCCGGAACAACTCGATCACCGAATCCGCGTCGAGGGGCAGCGCGGGCGTGGTCGCCGTGCGCAGCAGTTCGTCCCGGACAGCCTGGGGCAGTACCTCGATATCGTGCACGCGGGCGGCGCCGAGATCCGGTAGCGCACGGAGCAAGCCGAGCAGCCCCTCGCCGATCTCGGACGGCACGAGATGCGGTATCGCCGCGGGAATCGCCTCGACCAGCACGAGCAATTCCTCGCCCGCCATATGCGACACGACAGTCAGCGGATAGTGCGTGAGGCTCTCGACCTGGATGGGCCGGAAGGTCACGCCCGCACCGATCGGCACCGGTTTGATCGCGTCGGCGATGGGCGCGTTCTCGAACGCGAACATGGTGTCGAACAGTTCGCTGTGCCCGGCCGCGCGCTGCACCGACGAGAGACTCAGGTACCCGATGTCTCGAAGTGCGGCCGATTCTCGTTGCAGGCGGGCGCATTCCGCTGTCACGGAAGCGTTCGGGTCGAGGACGAAGGGCACCGGGATGGTGTTGAGGAACAGTCCGATCATCTGTTCCACGCCCGCGAGCTGTTCGGGGCGACCGGTCACGATCGCGCCGTAGACCACGTCCCGGCGATCGGTGAGTCGCGCCAGCATCATCGTCCACGCGAACTGCACAACGGTGTTCAGCGTGAGCCCGTTCGCCCGCGCGAAGCCTTGCAGCCGAACGGTTTCCGCCGCGTTCAGGACGAAACGCGAGATCTCGGGAGCCACCGGCGCTTTCGCCTGGGTGATGCCCATGGTCGCGCCGCCGTCGGCGATGATGAGCGGCCCTCCGATCCTGCCGAGCGCCTCCGACCAGCGGCGATGCGCCGTCGCCGTGTCATTGGCGGCGAGCCAGGCGATGTAGTCGCGGTAGGGCCGCACGGACGGCAGCGTGTCCGTCACACCGCCCGCACGGTAGATCGCGAGCATCTCCCCGCAGAACAGCGCCAGCGCCCAGCCGTCCATCAGGATATGGTGGATGGTCACGATCATCCGATGCCGCGCTTCATCTTTCGCGTCCGGCGGCAACGCGGCGAGCAGGACACGCAGCGCGGGTCCGCGCGTCAGGTCGAACGGGCGACGCTGTTCGGCGGCAGCCAGTTCGTCGAGATCTTCCGGTGTCGCGTCACATTCGGTCCACGGCAGCTCCACCTCGGACGGCACGATCTGCACCGGCCGCGGCACATCCTGATCCCAGAACGCGACCCGCAGATTCGGGTGCCGCACCAGCATCGCCTCGGCGCTGCGCCGCAGCAGCGCCGCATCCAGCGGGCCATCGATATCCGCGATGAACTGGACCGTGTAGATATCCGATCCGTCCTCGGCCAGCCGCGACAGCGAGAACAGCCCCTCCTGCAGCGGACTCAGCGCGAGCACGTCCTCGATCCGCGGCGCACCCCCGCTCATGCGCGCGCCTGCCAGGAGGCGCTGAGCGCGGCCAACGCGTCGGAGTCGAGACCGGACGCCGACATGGGCGCCGACTCCGGCTCCCGTGCGCGCGGAGCTTCTTCGACCGGCTCCAGCATGGCCGCGTCCACCGCCGCCGCGAGCGCCGCGATGGTGTGGTTCTCGAACACCATCTTCGGCTCGAGCGGCAGATTCGCCTCCACCGCGCGGGTCGCCCACTGGATGGAGACCACGCTGTCACCGCCGAGGGCGAAGAAGCCGTCCTCGGGCGTCACGTCGGTGATCTCCAACAGCTCCTCGAGTATGGCGATCAGGATGCGCGCGGTCTCGGTGGCCGGTCCGCCGGTAGCCGCCGTACCCGCCTCGGCCTCGACTCGCGCCGACGGGCGGCGCTCCCGCAGTTCGCGCAACTGCGCTTCGGGCAGCGGCCGGAGTTCGGCGACCGTGGTGTCCGGCGCGGTGGCGTAGGCGTCGAGGGTGGCGCGCAGCGCGTCACCGATTCGGTGTGCCGTCGCGCTGTCGTACAGGTCGGCGCTGGCGACGAGCCGCACGTCGAGACCGCCGTCCGAACGCACCGCGTAGTTCAGGTTCAGGTCGAGGAAGGAGAAGTCGAAATCGACCGGGAGCGCGGTCGCGGTGGTCGCGCCGTCACCCGTCACGGCCAGCGGTTCCGGCGCCCAGTCCGCGCCGCGGAAGTGCACCATGGTCTGGAACAACGGGTTCCGCGACATGCTTCGCGCCGGGTTGATCGCCTCGACCAGCCGCTCGATCGGCAGGCCCTGGTGCACGTAGGCGTCGAGGGCACGGTCGCGGGTGCGGGTCACCGTGGCCCGCAGCGTCGGGTCGCCGGACAGGTCGTTGCGCACCACCGCCATGTTCGCGAACAGGCCGACCAGGCCCGCCGTCGCGTCGGTGCGGCCCGCGACCGGGCTGCCGATGGCGATGTCGGCGCCGCCGCCGAGCGCGCTCAGCAGGGTGGCGACCGCCGCCTGGTAGACCATGAACTCGCTCGCGCCCGCCGTCTCCGCCAACGCTTTCAGCGCGGCGCGGCGATCGGCGGGCAGCGTGAAGGTGACCACCTCGCCGCGCTTGCTCAGCATCGTCGGGCGCGGCCGGTCGTGGGCCACCGCGATCTCGTCGGGCAGTCCGTCCAGGGCCGTGCGCCAGAAGTCGATGAGCGCTCGGCCGTGCGAACTCGGTGTGCCCGAACTGTCGGAATCGAACAGATCTTGTTGCCACAGCGCATAATCCGCGTACTGGATCGGCAGCGGCGTCCACACCGGCGCAGCGCCGTCGAGGCGGGCGCGGTAGGCGGTGATCAGATCCGCGAGCAGTACCTGCAACGAACCGTGATCGCTCACCAGATGGTGAATCAGCAGCGAGAGCACATGGTTGCCGCCCACCGCGAACAGCTGCGCGCGCAGCAGCGGTTCCGAATCCACCGTGAAGCAGTAGCGGGCGATCTCGGCCAGCGCCGCGTCGAGTTCGTCCTCGGCGATCTCGGTCACCGGGAGATCCACCTCGGCGACCGGACCCACCGATTGACTCGGCGCACCATCGAACACCGGGAACGTGGTCCGCAGCGCCTCGTGTCTTGCCACCACATCCCCGAGCGCAGTGCGCAGCGCCGTACGGTCGAGCGGGCCGTCGAAGCGGACCGCGAACGGGATATTGCCCGCCGCGCTCGTCCCTTCCATCCGGTCCTGGAACCACAGCGCGCGTTGCGAATACGACAGTGGAACCCGGTCCGGCCGGTCCCTGCGTACCGGCTCCGGCGTCGCGCTCGGGGCCGCCTCGGCCTGCGCGGGTTCGGCCTCGTCCTCGAAGTCGATGGAGTCGAGATCGATGTCGAACTCGTCGCGGAAGCGCGTCACCAGCAGTTGCGCGAGCCCCGCCGACGTCGGTGTGTCGAAAGGCACCCGCACATCCAGTTCGATACCGAACTCGGCGCGGATCTGCGCCACGAGCCGGGCCGCGAGCAGCGAATGCCCGCCGAGTTCGAAGAACGAATCGTCGACGCCGACCGCGTCGAGTCCGAACAGCGCCGCGAAGATCGCGCACATCCGACGCTCGGTCGCGGTCGCGGGCTCCCGGAAACCGCGCGCGGACACCGGATTCGGGGCGGGCAGCGCGCGACGGTCCAGCTTGCCGTGCACGGTGAGCGGGATCTCCGCGATCACCGCGAACGCCGACGGCACCATGTATTCGGGCAGCGCCGCGCTCGCGTGCGCCCGAATGTCGGTGAAATCGACGGAATCGGCGTCACCGGCGGGCACGACGTAGGCGGCCAACATCGCTCCGACGGCCTTGTCCGCCACCGCGATCACCACGCAGTGCCCGACGCTCGGGTGGCTCGCGATGGCGGCCTCGACCTCACCGAGTTCGATGCGGAATCCGCGCACCTTCACCTGTTCGTCGGCGCGGCCGACGAATTCGATCTCACCGCGGACATTGCGCCTGGCCAGGTCACCCGTGCGGTACAGCCGCTGTCCGTCCGCGAACGGGTCGGCGACGAACCGCTCCGCGCTCAGGCCGCGCCGATTCAGGTATCCGCGCGCGAGTTGCTCTCCACCCAAGTAGATTTCGCCGACCACGCCGGTGGGAACCGGTTGCAGGGCGGTGTCGAGCAGGTAGAGATCGACGTTCTGATTGGGTATGCCGATCGGCACGATGCCGGTGCCTTGCGGACCGCGCACCGCCATGTGGGTGGAACACACCACGGCCTCGGTCGGGCCGTAGTGGTTGCGCAGTTCGGCGTCGAAGATCCGGGCGAACTTGTCGGCGATCTCACCCGGCAGCGCCTCGCCGCCGACCGGCACGTGCCGCAGCGCGCGCCATTCGCTGACCTCGGGCAGCAGCAGGAAGGTGCTGAGCATCGAAGGCACCATGTGCAGCACGGTGACCCCGCAGCGGGTGATCAGATCGGCGACGTATGCGACATCGCGGAACGCGTCCGGTTTCGGCACCACGAGCCGGGCGCCGAGGGTGAGCGTGACGAAGATGTCGAGCAGTGACGCGTCGAAGCTGACCGAAGAGGATTGCAGCAGACGGTCTTCCGCGGTCATCCCCCACTGCGTGGTGAAGCCGACGAGGTGTTCGGCGATCGCCGAATGCGGCACCGGAACGCCTTTCGGCTTGCCGGTCGAGCCGGAGGTATAGATGACGTAGGACAGGTTGTCGGGTCGAAGCGGGCGCAGGCGCTCGGTGTCGGCCGGGTCGTGGTCGGGCAGATTCGCCGCCGCCGACTCGGCCTCGGCTAGTTCCTCGGTGCCGAACACCAAGCGCGGCGCGGCGTCTTCGACCAGGTAGTCGATGCGGTCGTCCGGGTAGGCCGGGTCGATCGGCAGGTACGCGGCGCCCGCCTTCTGCACGCCGAGCAGCGCGACGATGAACTCCGCCGAGTTCGCGATCCGCAGGCCGACGATGTCCTCGGTGCCGATTCCCCGCGCGATCAGCCAGTGCGCCAGCCGATTCGCGCGCCGGTTCAGTGCGTCGTAGGTCATCTCGACACCGGCGCCGCCCGTATCCGAGGGAGCGACCACCGCGATCGAATCCGGTTCGGCGGCGACTTGTTTCTCGAACAGTGCGACCAGCGTGGTCGCCGGTTCCTCGACCAGGTCGCCGTGGGACAGTTCCATGATCCTGGCGCGGTGCGCGCCGAGCATGTCGATATGCCCGATGCCGCGATCCGGATCGGCCAGCGCGCTGTCCAGCAGTTGCACGTAGTGGTCGAGCAGCTGCTCGACCAGCGCCGCGTCCATGTCGCCGACCCGGTACTCGGCCTCGAGCCGCGCCCCTTCCGGTTCGAGGACGACGCTGAGTGTCAGCGGCAGTTGCGCGACCTGGCTGCCGAAGGTGAGCTGCGACGCGGTGACACCGCGCACCCCGAATCCCGCCGCGCTCTTGCGCACCGCGAAGCCGAGCCGCACCAGCTGCTCGAGGCCGTCGCGTCCGTTCACCCGATCCGGATTCGCCTCGCGCACCACCTGATCGATGCCGACGTGCTGATTGGCGAAGGCGGCGGCGCTGGTCTCGCGCGCGGCGGCGGTGAGTTCGGCGAAGGAATCCCCCATCCGCGGACTGAGCCGCAGCAGCAGCGCGTTGCCGAAGTAGCCGATCAGCGCTTCGGCGGCCGCGTTCCTGCGCACCGTGACGGGCACCGAGATCAGGAAATCCGTTGCCGTCGTGTACCGGTGGACGACCGCCCCGTACGCGGCGAGCAGCACCATGAACGGCGTCGCGCCGCGGGCGCGAGCGAATTCCTCGACCCGGCCGAGCAGATCCGCGGGCAATGCCTTCGTACTGATCTCGGCCTGTTTGCGCCCCGCGGCGGCCGCACCCGACGCGGTCCCCGGCAGTTCGAGCGGTTCGGGCAGCGGCCGCAGCGCCCCGCGCCAGAAGTCGATTCCCGATTCGTCCCGCGCGGCGGCGTCGAGCACTTCGGCGTCGATGTATTGCGCGGCGAGTTCGGAAGACGGCGCGGAATCGTCGTAGGCGGCGGCCAGTTCGGCGAAGAACACCGACCACGAGTCGTCGTCCCACGCGATGTGATGTACGACCAGGACCAGCGCGAATTCCTCCGCGCCGGTGCGAACCACCGTGATGCGCAGCGGCGACTGTTCGGCCAAGTCGAAGGGGCGGTTGAATTCGCGCCGGGCGAGTACTTCGAGTCTGCGCGATCTGTCGACCTCCGGTAGGTCGGCGAGGTCGTGCACCTGCCAGGACGGCGCCAACTCCGCGTGCACGACCTGATACGGCTCGCCGTCGGCGTCGAGACCGTATGTCGTGCGCAGAATGTGGTGGCGGTCGACGACCGAGGTCACGGCGGCGCGCAGCCGGTCGGTGTCGAGGGCGCCGGTCAGGCGGTAGGCGACGCAGATGTTCAGTGTGGTGTCTTCGCGGTCGTGGGTCTGGATGAACCACATGCGACGCTGCCCCGCCGAGAGCGGGTAGCGCTCACCGACGCGCGCGCGTGGCGCCGCGGTCCGCGCGGAAACCGGTTCGACGACACCGCTTTCGATCATTCGCCTGCGCAGCAGCTCTTTGCGGCGATCCAGCATGGACTTGGCATCGTTGGACATGAACCGTCTCTCTCCCTGAATCTTCACTCGCCCGATCCGCACGACCGCCGCCGGTCACCCGTGCGCGGGGATGTCCCGTGGCACGCGGCGATCGACAGCGGAAACCGGCGGATCACGGTTCGACCGCACCCGAACTCGCACGCGGAAGTGGCACGCGCGCAGAGATTTCGGGTGCCGCGCCGGTGGGGTGCCTCCGGCAGGCTCCGCCGGGAACCGGAACTCTCGGACCGGGGACGCATCCGTCGAGCATGGCCAACCCTCACCTACCTGCGACCTCGGGCCTGACAACGGACAGGCCCCGTTCAACCTAGCAAAATTTAGGTTAGCCTATACAACCCTGCCCGGGGCGCCGCATGGCCCATGAAGGTCCACCGTTCTGCCAGTTATGTTAGCCTTACCTACTAATCGACGCCACCGCGTGGAAGCCCATGTCGACCGGTCCCGGCCCGATCGGCGCGCACATCCCACGGTACGGCGATCGAGCGGGAGATATCGAGATGTGGAGTAGAGCATGCAGCACGGACCGAGGTGGATTCGGAAGTTCCACAAACCCGAATCACCTGATCAGCCTCCGCTTCTGATCTTTCCGCACGCGGGCGCGGGCGCCTCGGCGTACCGCACGCTTTCCAAGGCGTTCAGCAAGAATTTCGACGTCGTCGTCTTCCAATATCCCGGCCGCCAGGACCGCGCTGGCGAACCCGGATTGACCACCCTGTCCGAGATCGCCGCGGGGGCGTTCGAGGAATTCCGCACCTCGGAACACAATCGCGGGGTTCCGCTGGTCACCTTCGGCCACAGCATGGGCGCGCTGGTCTCGTTCGAATTCGTACGGCTCGCCGAAGCCGATGGCATCGATGTGCGCCAACTCACCATTTCCGCGGCCGTCGCGCCATGCCACGTCGCGGACAAACCGAGGCATCCCACCGAGGACGAGGAAATCCTCAGCCACCTCGGCATGCTGGAGGGCACCGACGCCGACGTGTTCGCCGACCGCGAGGTCATGAGATTGGCGCTGCCCGTCATCAAACGGGACTACCAGGCGTTCGACGACTACTCCTGCCCCGACACCGTGCGCGTCGCGGCCAGGATCCAGGCCATCTGCGGCGACCAGGACCCGATCGTCACCATGCGCGACCTCTACGCCTGGGGCAAGCATTCCGACAGCGTCGAGGTCACCATGTTCGACGGCGGCCACTTCTACCTCAACCACCACGTCGACGCCGTGGCGGAACTACTGGCGCCCGCGGCGCAGCGGGAGCGGACAGCGTGAGCGACGATCACGTCGTCATCGCCGGCATGGCCATCGAGGCGCCCGGCGGTATCGACAGCACCAAGTCCTATTGGTCCGCACTCGCCGAATCACGGGAATTGATAGGCCCTTTCCCCACCGATAGGGAATGGCCGATCGAGGAAATGCTGGCGCTGGCCGAACGCGACGACTGGGGCAGTATCACCGACTCGGGTGGATTCCTGGCAGGGGCTGCGGCATTCGACCCGGCCTTCTTCGGAATCACTCGACGCGAAGCCGTTTCGATGGACCCGCAGCAGCGCGTCGGCATGCGGGTGGCGTGGCGGGCGCTGGAGAACGCGGGCATCAACCCGGCGGCGCTCGACGGCGCGGACGCGGGATGCTTCATCGGCGCTTCACCGATGGAGTACGGCCCGGCGACCGCGTCGATCACCCCCTACACCGGTCATCGCGTCGTCGGCTGGGGACAACTCGGCGTCGCGGGCCGGATCTCGCACGCGCTCGGCCTTTCCGGGCCGTCGATGTGCGTGGACTCCGCGTGCGCCTCGTCGCTGACCGCCGTTCACCTAGCCGCCACCGCCGTGCGCGCGCGGGAATGCGAATGGGCGCTCGCGGGCGCGGTCTGCGTGATGGGATCACCCGCCGCGTTCTACGAATTCGCCAAGCTCAACGCGCTGTCGGACGACGGCCACTGCCGCTCCTACGCCGACGACGCCTCGGGCACCCTGTGGGGCGAGGGCGCGGGCGTCGTCGTGGTCGAACACGAATCGCGGGCCCGACGCCTCGGACACCGCGTCTACGGCCGCCTGCTCGCCTCCCGCACCAACCACAACGGCAAGGGCAAACCGATTCTCGTCCCGCGCACGCACGCGCAGGAAGAGTTGGTCCGCAAGACGATTCGCGCCGCCGACATCGACGCGGCCGATATCGGGATGATCGAGGGCCACGGCACCGCGACCCGCGCGGGCGATCCGGTCGAACTGAACGCGCTCCAGAACACCTACGGCGCGGCGGGATCCAGCGCGCTCGTCGGTTCGGTGAAATCCAACGCCGGACACGCGCAGGCCGCCGCCGGCATGCTCGGACTGATCAAACTGCTGCTCGCGGGCCATCACGGCCAGATACCGCCGAGCCTGTTCGCCGAGAACCCGACCACGAAAGTGGACTGGGACCGGTCCAACCTGCGTCTGGCCACCGAACTGCAACCGTGGGAACCGAAGGACGGCGTGCGCTACGGCGCCGTGTCCTCGTTCGGCGCGGGCGGCGCCAACGCGCACGCCATTGTTGCGATTCCCGCTCGTGAGGAGACCGACGATTTCTGACTATCGCCTGCCGGACGGCACCGTCCCGGTGCTCCTGTCGGCAGACACGCCGGACCTGCTGCGTGAAGACGCCGCGGCGGTCCTCGCCTATTCCGAAGACCATCCAGCGGTTTCGCCGCAGCGCGTCGCCGCGATGCTGTTCCGCACCCGCGCACCGCGCAAGCACCGCGCCCTCGCCATGGTCACCGACCGCGACGGACTCGCCGCCGCATTGCGCGCGGTCGTCGACGGCGCGGCGCACCCGTCGCTGATTCGCACCGAAGCCCCCGCCGCCGCGCGGCGACACGCGTTCGTATTCCCCGGTCAGGGCGGTCAGCGCCCCGGAATGGGCAGGCTCTATTACGAATCCGCGCCCGCGTTCCGCGCCGAGGTCGACCGCTGCGACGCGATCTTCCAGGAACTGTTCGGCGCATCGCCACGCTCCTACCTGCTCGACCCGGACACCCCCGCCGACGACGGCGCGCAGATCGTGCAGCCCGCCCTGTTCATGCAGATGACCGCCATGGCCGCGATGTGGCGAGCCGTCGGCGTCGAGCCTGCCGTGACCGTCGGGCACAGCCAGGGCGAGATCGCCGCGGCCTACGTGTCCGGCACGATGAGCCAGGCCGACGCGGCCTTGGTGGTCGGCGCCCGCGCGCGTGCCGTGGACGACATCTCCTCCGACGATTACGCGATGGCCGTGGTCGCCGCGAGCCGCGAGGACTGCGAGGACGTACTCGCGCGCCAGTCGGGCTGGGCACAGGTCTCGGTGGTCAACGCGCCGCGCATGGTCGGTATCTCGGGCGACCGCGCCACCGTCGAAGATCTGGTGGCGGACTTCACCGAGCGCGGCGCCTTCGCCCGGCTGATCCGCGTCCGGTACCCGGCGCACACCGGCATGGTCAATCAGTTCCGCGACGCCCTGCGCGACACCGTGCGGAACCGACTGACCAATCCGAGTTTCCTCGCCTCGGAGATCCCCTGCATCGGTGCAACCCTCGGCGACGTTATCCCCCAGGATCTTTCGCCCGAGGACTACTGGTTCCTGAACCTGCGCAACGCCGTTCGATTCGACAAGGCTATCGCGACGGCCATGGCGAACGAGGCCGACACCTTCGTCGAACTCGCCGAACACCCGACACTGCAACTGTCGGTTCAGGAGAACGTGAGCCTGCTCGCCGACGGTCGCGAGACCAGGGTGATCGGCACCGCGAGCCGCGATGCCACGGACCTGACCGAGTTCACCCGTAATCTCGCCGTCGTCGCGGTGCACGACCTGAACTATCCGTGGGATCGCCTGCACACGGAAACCGCCGGACCCCCGCCACTTCCGCTGCTCGACTTCCCGAACGTTCCGATGAACGAACTGCGGCTGTGGCTGCCGTACCGAGCCAGGACGCAGCAGGACGCGCCCGCACCGGCCGCGCGGATCGAGGCGGCGGCGGAAATCTCTGCACCGGAGCTCACCTCACCCGCGCAATTGCTGGTCGAGGACTGGGTCCGGCTGACCAAGCGCAGTTTGTCGCCACCGCGCCGGATCGGGATCTTCGACCACACCGGCGACCGCCCCGACCTGATCGCCGCACTGTGCGAAGCCGCGGATCGGCACGGCGCCGACGCGAGCCCCGTCGGCGCGAGCGACACACAGGCAGCGGGTATCGACACGCTCCTGATCGTGCTGCCCGCTCCGACGCCGCTGGACGACCGCGCCGCGGCTGCCGCGATCGCCGAATTCCTCGGCGCTCGCCCGTGGTGGCCGCGACCGACCGGCTCGGTGACGGACTGCTGGCTCGTCACAGCGGGCGGCGAATCGGTGGTGACCGGCGACGCGCCGCCGCATCCGGTGCACGCCGCCGCGGGCGCGGGTTTCCGTGCCGTCGGCGCCGAATACCCCGGCATCGCGTTCCGCCACCTCGATCTGTCCCCCGAACAGTACGGACCCGACTCCGCTGCCGCGATCATCACCGCGATACACACCGCGGGCGAAACGGAACTCGCGCTGCGCGAGGGGAATCTGTACGCCAAGCGGCTCGTCGAACCTGCGCGCCCGGATACTTCGGCCAGCGTCTTCGACAACATCCTGATCATCGGCGGCACCGGCAAACTCGGCCTCGAGTTCGGTGAGCACTTCGCGCGCAACGGATCACGGCGGATCACACTGGTCAGCCGATCCGGCGAATCGCCCGCCGTCGCCGAACGGTTGGCCGCCATCCGCCGTGCGGGTAGCGCCGAGATTCGGGTGGTCTCCGGCGATGTCGGCGACGAAACCTTCGTCGCCCGTTCGGCATCCGAACACTTCGACACCCCGGTCGATCTCGTGATTCACGCGGCGGTCGACTACGCGGACGTCGACTTCGCCGACATCACCCCGGCGACAGTCGAACGGGCTTCCCGAGCCAAGATCATCGGTCTCGCCAACGTGCTCGACTCGATTCCGCGCACCGATGACTGCCGCGTACTGCTGTGCTCCTCCATGGCCGCAACGGTCGGCGGTCGCGGTCAAGCCGTGTACGCGGCGACCAACCGGATGCTCGACGCCATCGCGCACCGGCTGCGCGCCGAAGGACTCGACTGCGTGTCCGTGCAGTGGGGACAGTGGACCGCCCACCTCGACCTCGGCATCTCCGGCGCCGCGAAACTGGCCGGGGTCGGCGCGCTTCCGATGCGCCCCGAGGACGCCATCGCGCTCGGCCTCGGCGCACGCGACGGCAATGTGATCGTCGCCGGTTTCGACTGGGACCGCGCGCGTTCGGCGCTGGACGCCTACGGCTACGGCCCGCTGCTCTCCCAGCTCACCACCCCTTCGATCACCGCGCGGGTCACCACGCCGCAGACCCCGGCGGTCTCGGGGCACGACCAGGTCGACCTGTCGAACCGGCTCGTGAAGCTGCTCGCCGAAGTCATCGGCGTCGACGATGCCGACTCGATCGACACGACGGTGCCCATGGTCGCCCTCGGCCTGGATTCGTTGCAGGCTCTCGACTTCCGTCGCCGCGTCAACGCGGAATTCGACTGCGACCTGCCCGTCGCCGACCTACTCGGCGGCGCCTGCGTCCGCGATGTCGTCCGCGTCGTCGAACTCGAGAGCAAGCATTCCGGCCCGGCGAAGGCCGTCACACCGGTGGCGCAGGCGAAACCGGTCCGCCGGGCCGCCACGGTGGTTCGGACGGGCCACCAAGTCGCCACGACGCCCGCCGATATCGCGCGGCGTGCGAAAAAGGTCGCCGAACAGGCCGTCGATCCGAATACCGATATCGAGCGGATCCGCTCGGCGCGAGTCGACCTGGACATCTTCGGCATGCACGCCATGATGTCCACCCTGCGACCCGCGTTCGAGGACGGCGCGGCCCACACCGCCGCCGAGATCGCGGCCCGAGTGGAATTCGCACCGCGACACCACTGGCTGCTACAGCGCTGGCTCGACGAACTCACCGCGCACGAATGCCTCGACCTGGACGCGCCGGGCGGCTACCGACCGGCGCGACCGGTGCCGACGCCGGTGCGCGCCGACCTGTTCGAGGTGTCGGCCGACCTCGGATACTCGCGCGAGTTCGCGACCTTCCTGGAGAGTTCCAACGCGCACCTCACCGAACTCGCCCAGGACCGGGTCCGCGTCCAGGAATTGCTGTTCCCCGACGGCGACATGCTCACCGCCGAAGCGGCCTACCGCGAGAACACGATCAGCCACTACCTGAATCTCGCCGCGCGCGAGGTCGTGGCCGGACTGGTCGAGCGACTACGTGGCGACAGGTCGCCGGTCCGCATCCTCGAACTCGGCGCGGGTATCGGCGGCACCACCGACGAGGTCGTGCGCGGCCTACCCGGCCTGCCCGTCGACTACCACTTCACCGACCTGTCGACCTTCTTCCTCGCCGCGGCGCAGGAACGGTTCACCGAGTATCCGTGGATGCGTTACGGAATCATGGATCTGAACGCCGACCTGAGCGGTCAGCAGCACTACGACATCGTGCTCGCCGCGAATGTCGTGCACAACGCCCACCACATCGGAGAAGCGTTGCGCCGCTTGCGCGATCTGATCGATCCGGGCGGCGCGGTGATCTTCATCGAGGCGTGCCGGGCGAACTACCAGCTGCTGACGTCGATGAAATTCCTCATGTCGGCGGGCGCGGGCCAACCGCATCCCGGCGTCGACGACGTCCGCGAAGGTAAGCGAATCTTCCTGCGGGAGAGCGAATGGCACGATGAACTCCGCGCTTCCGGATTCACCCCGATGCTGACACTGCCCGAGGCGGGTCACCCGATGCACCTGCTCGACCAGCGGATCTTCGCCGCGATCCGCGACTGAGAACACCCGAGCCCCTACCGAATTCCTTCCGGTAGGGGCTCGGGTCGTTCCGGACACCCGTCGATCAGTCCGACGAGTCGGTGAGATAACCACCGCGCCTGAAGAACTCGGCTCCCGCGTGTTCGCTGCCATCCGCGGTACGCACCCGCGTGATCACGAGTCCGTGATTGCCGCCGCGAATCGGGTCGGTCCCGCAGACGACGACACCGCCGCTCTCCTGCACCACCACCCGGCCCGCCGTGCCGCCGTAGCGCGCCTCGGAGACGGACGCGGAAAGGATCTCGATCCGCTCTCCCCGGTAGTGGCTGAACGCGCGCGGATACGGCGCCGACAACGCGCGCACGAAACGCTCCAGATCGACGGCGTCCCATGACAGGTCGAGACGGCTGTCACGATCGGAGCGCTTGTGGAAGTAGGTGCGCTCGGCCTTGTTCTGCGGTCGCCATTCGGCGGTGCCGGACGCCAGCGCGGCCAGCGCCTCCCCGAGCGCGCCCGGGATCAGTTCCATACCGGCCTCGACCAATTCGGTGCCGGTCGCCGTCGGCCCGATCGGCAGCGCGCGCTGCACGAGGATGTCGCCGGTGTCCAACTGCTCGTCCATGCGGTGCACGGTGAGACCGAATTCCGAAGCGCCGCTGATCAGGGCCCACAGCACCGGGGAGAAGCCGGTGAACTTCGGCAGCAGCGAGTCGTGCAGGTTGAGCGTGCCGTGCGGCGGCAGGTCCCACAGTTCCTTCGGCATCCAGGTGTACCAGCTGTTCACCACGATCACTTCGGGATCCGCGCGCTTGACCAGGTCGATGGTCTCGGCGTCCACCCGTTCGGTCAGGTGCACCGGGATCGAATGCCGTGCGGCCAGCTCCTCGACGGAATCGGACCAGATCGCCTTGTAGGACTGGGCACTGCTGGGATGTGTGACGGCCAGCGTCACCTCGTGCTCCGAATCGATCAGCGCCTGCAGGGTTCTGCACCCCCAGGTCTGGAAGCCGAACATTACAATTCGCATGAAACCTCAACTTTCGAAGGGGATGGTGGCGGCGGACTCGAACCGTCAGCGCAGCACCGAATTACCGCGCGTCCGCCCGTGCACCGCGCGCGTCGACGCGATGTCGGGTTGCAGGATTCGGTCCGAGAGTTCGCCGAGGCAGCTCAGATTGGGGAAGCCCGGCCCTTGGGCGAGCCCGGCCAGATTCGGCAGGTAGAGCTTGGACGAGAGGCCGGTCACGGCCAGATCGTGGCCGATCGACGCTTCGAGCCTGCCCATGGTGATCGGACCGCCGAGCGCGAGTTCGACCAGATCCGCCGCGTCGGCGCCGAACAGCTTCAGGAACCACAGCGGCTCACCGCCGGTGGCGTCGACCACCAGGTCGAAGGCGTGCACCTGGTCGGGGCGGCGTCCGTTGCGCAGTGTGAGGGCAACCGCCTCGCCCTGTTCGGCCACGCGCACGACTCGACCCTGTAGGTGGTGAACACGACTGTCGCCCAACAGATTCTCCTGCACCCGCACCGAGAACACGCCGCGATCGGTGCGCCGCACGACATCTCGGCGCTCCTCGAAACTCAGGGCGCTCCATTTGGCCGGATCGCTGTACAGGGAGTTCTCGAAATAGCTTTCGCCCCTGGTGTAGATGGTGGCGCCGGGTGAGATCACCGCGACGGTCAGCACATCGTGGCGGACCAGCTCGTCCATGGCCGAACCGGCGGTCTCACCACCGCCGATCACCGCGGCGCGCGAGGAGACCGGGAGCTTGCGGCGTCCGGCCAGGTCCCAGAAGTCGGCGATACTCAGCACTTTGGGATGGTCGGCCAGCGGGCGTCTGCTGCTGCCGGGGCCGGTCATCATCAGGCGATCGGCGTCGATGGTGCGATCGCCGTCGGCCTGACGCACCGAAACCCGCCAACCCGACTCGGCCACCGCGATATTGCGCACCGAGCCGAGGACGAGGTCGACATCGGCCTTGGCGGCTACCCACTGGAGATATTTCGCCCACACGTGGTGGTGCGGATTCGGGCGACCCCGGTCGATCCATTCGGCGTAGGTGCCGCGCTCGACCAGGAAGGAATTCCAGCTGAACGCCATCATCGCCGCGTTGATGGCGCGATTGTCGCCGCGCGCCCAGGTGGAGCGGTACGGGAAGCCGACGTCCTTCTCGGGGCTGGTGCCGAGCCGGTGCTGCCCGTCGGTCCAGCCGCCGCTCGGCAGCCAGTTGCCGCCGACGGCATGGGATTCCACCACGGTCACGTGTGGTGCGGGCAGACCCAGTTCGCGCAGGACGTGCGCCTTGGCCGCGACGGCCATGGCCTTCGGGCCCGCTCCAACAATCAGCAGTCTGTCCACAGGTTCTCCCATCCACGAGCGCCGACGGCCAGCCATCGGATCGAGAATCCGGAACGAACAGTCGGTGTCCGAGCAACCTCGGGACAGCTGGGTGACGCCCCAGTATATTTGCATAGCCTTACCTAATGCCGCCACCTCGCATATCCGGTGTACTTAGGCTAACCTTAGGCCCATGGGCAAAGGAACCAACGGCGTCATCATGAAGATCTGGCGCGCCGACGACTACCGACTGCGCGTCACCTCCACCGAGCGAATCACCGACAGCTACATTCGCATCGGCTTCGACGCGGGCGGCCTGCTCGCCGACCATCCGGTCCACCCCACCCAGTGGATCCGCCTCTGGATTCCGGACGCGACCACCGACAAACTGCACCACCGCGGCTACACGCTGGTGGACCAGGACCCCGAGAACGACAAGTTCTACATCGAATTCGCGCTGCACGGCGGACCGGCAAGCGCCTGGGCCGCCCGCACCGTCGTCGGCGACTATCTCGAGAGCTCGGTGCTCGGCTCGGAATTCGAACTCCCGGCCGAGACCCCGAGCGAATACCTCATCTTCGGCGACACCGCCTCGCTGCCCGCGATCAACTCGCTGCTCGACGCCATCGGCGACGCGCCCGCGCGGGTTTGGCTGGAATGGCAGCACGAATCCGATCGCGACCTGCCCGTGCGCAACAAGCCGCATCACGAGACCACCTGGCTGCAGCGGGTCGACAGCGGTCGCCTGTTGCGGGAGAAGGCCGCCGAGATCACCTGTGCCGAGGACGCCTACGGCTGGGTCGCCTGCGACGGCGCGACCACCCGGTCGATCGTCAAGTCGTTCAAGACGATCCACAACCTTCCCAAGACCGCGGTGAAATCCCGCGCCTACTGGAAGTGACGCGTTCGCGGCTCGGCGGTGGCCCTAGCCGAGTCGGGTAGATCGAACAAAGGCGGGTGGCGCGGTCATACGGACCGTGCCACCCGCCTTCGTCATACGGTCGCGGCTTCGAGTCTCCAGCCCGCCGCCCGCGAGCGTTCGTTCCAGAACGCGGCATACCGACCGTCGCGCGCGAGCAGTTCCTCGTGCGTGCCGCGCTCCACGATGCGACCCGCCTCGAGGAACAGGATCTGATCGGCGTGCGCGATGGTCGCGAGCCGGTGCGCGACAACGATCACCGTCTTGTCCCTGGTCAGCTCGTGGATGCCGCGCACGACCACCGCCTCGCTGTGCGGATCGAGCGCGCTCGTCGCCTCGTCCAGCAGGACGATCGGCGCATCCTTGAGCAGCGCCCGCGCGATCGAAACACGCTGGCGCTCACCGCCGGACAGCGCGACGCCGCCCTCCCCGACGCGGGTCTCGAGACCATCGGGCATCCGCTCCACGATCTCGTCCACCCGTGCCGCCTCGACCGCCGCGCGCAACTCCGCGTCGGAGGCTTCCGGCTTGCCGATCCTGATGTTCTCGGCCACCGAGCGGTCGAACAGGTACACCTTCTGGAAGACCAGCGACAACTGGTTCAACAGCGTCGCCGACGGCTGCTCGCGCACATCGTGCTCGCCCACCGCGACCCGGCCCGAATCGGCGTCGTAGAACCGGGCCGCGAGCCGCAGCACTGTCGTCTTGCCCGAACCGCTCGGCCCGACGATCGCGGTCGTGGTCCCCGCGGGCACGCTGAAGGTGACCTCGGAAACGACCGGCTCGCCGGGACGGTATCCGAACGAGACATTGTCGAAGACCACCGAAGGCGCACCCGGATGCACCGCTGTATCCACCTCGGCGAGCACCGGTTCGGCGAGCAGTTCGGTGATCCGGTCGGCGGCGGCCGCGGCCGAACGCAGCGCGTTCCCCAATTGCGCGGCCTGGTTCAGCGGCTCGATGAAGCGCGAACTCACCGTGATCAACGCGATGGCCGCCGACGCCGAGATGGCGCCGCCGGTGACCTGCCCCACAGCCACGTAGACCAGGACCAGGAAGACGGCCTGCACGAACAGCGCGAAGACGATGAGCCCCGGCACGCTGGCGATGATCATCCGCAGACCGGCCGCCCGCTGCCCGGCCAGCGCGTCGTCCAGCGCGCGATTCCCGCGACCGACCGCGCCGAAGGCCCGCAGCACCGGCTGCGCCTGCGCGAATTCGATGACCCGCGAATCGGCTTCGCCCGCCGCCGCGTGCATCTGCTTGTCCGCCCGCGTGTACGCGCCCGCAGCGAGACCGTTGACCAGATACAGCACCGGCGCCGCGAGCAACATCGCCAGCGAGATCCGCCAATCGATGAACAGCATGCCGACCGCGACACCGAGCGGAACGATGATCCCGGTCAGCACCTTCGCGATCAGGTAGGCGATAAGACCCTGCACCTCACGGACATTCTCGACCATCAGCCGCGAAAGCGGTCCGGCGTCGCGGGTCTCGAACCAACCGAGCGGCAACCCGTTCAGATGATCGCCGAGCCGGGTCTGCAACCCGTGCTGCATGCCGACGCCGACGCGCAGACCGATCGCGGCCTGCAGGTAGCCGAAGACCACGACGCCCGCCACCGCGACCAGCATCCCGAGCGTCCACGCCCAAGCCCGGCCGAGTTCACCGTCGAACAGCGCTTCCAGCACCGGAAAGAGCAGCAGATAGGCGACCGCCTGACACAGCGCCTGCGCGAGGATCGCGGCGAACAGGCGCGGTATCAGGTGCGCGAACCGGTCGGGTACGAGCCCGAGTACCTTGCGAATCACCGAACACCCTCCGAACTCTCGATCGTCGCCAGGTCACTGAGCGCCGCCTCGTTGATCTCCCACTGCCGCTGATAGGTGCCGCCCGCCGCGCGCAGACTCTCGTGGTCCCCCGATTCGACCAGTCTTCCGTTCTCCAACACCAGAATCCGATCGACACCGGTGATGGTGTGCAGCCGGTGCGCGATGACGAGCACGGTGCGCCCGGCGACCAGGACCGCGAGTGCGTCCTGCACCGCCGCCTCCGATTCCGGGTCGGCGAAGGCGGTCGCTTCGTCCAGCACGAGCACCGGCGTATCGGCCAGCAGGGCACGCGCTATCGAAAGACGTTGCGCCTCACCGCCGGACAGCGTCGCGTCGACGCCGATCTCGGAGTCGTAGCCGCGCGGCAGCGCCGCGATACGGTCGTGGATCTGCGCGGCGCGCGCGGCCCGTTCCAACTCCTCGTCCGGCGCGCCGGGGCGTCCCAGCAGGAGATTGTCGCGGACGCTGCCGCGGATCAGCCGAACATCTTGGAAGACGAAACCCACCGTGCGGTACAGGTCTTCGGTCGAATACGCACGAATATCCCTCCCGCCGATAGTGATCCGGCCCGCACCGACATCGTAGAAACGCGGCAGGAGCTTGGCGAGCGTGGATTTGCCCGACCCGCTCGGCCCGACCAGCGCGGTGATGGTGCCCGGCGTCAGCGTGAGATCGATATCGCGCAGCACGTCGTGGTCGGCGCGGTATCCGAAGGTGACGCCTTCGAAGCGCACCGTGCCGTCCGTGGCGGGCTCATCGGAATCCGGCTCGAGCGCGGTCAGTTCCGGTGTCTGCCGTAATTCGTGCAGCCGTTGCGCCGCGATGGCCGCCGAGCGCAAAGCCTGTGCGCCGTAACCGAGACCGAGCAGCGAACTGCCGAGACCGAGTCCCACCAGCAGGAAGGGCACCAGGTCGATGGACCGCACCCAGTCCAGTTCGACCGCGGCCAAGCCCGCGACGACGACGACCAGCATCACGAACACCGGCATGACCACGATGTCGGAAGCCGACTGCACCTTCATGATCGGCGTCTTCATCCGGTCGACACTGCGCGCCTGATGATCGACCGCGTCCTGGAATTCCTTGTGCGCCTTGCCGACCTGACCGAAGGCCCGCACCACCTGGATACCGTCGATGAACTCGATCGCGGCCTGCTGGGTTCGCTGCTCGGACCGGGTGTACACCACGAGGCGGTCGCGGCCGTCCTGATCCAGCATCTTGCTGTAGAGCACCGCGAACGCGATCAGCGGCAACAGCAGCACGAGCGCAAGACGCCATTCCACCGTGATCAGATAGCCGAGGGTGATCAGCGGGACCGTGATCGCGCCGACGAATTCCAGCCGCGCGTGCGCGACCAGATAGTGCAGGGCCTCCACGTCGTCCTGGAGATACTTCTTCACCTCGCCCGAGGTGCGCTCGCCGAACCAGCCGAGCGGGACGCGAGCCAGTTTGGCCGCCAGCAGCCTGCGCAGACTCAGCTGGAACCCGCCGTCGACCAGATGCGACCAGGTGAGGGCGACCGCCTGCAGGAGTGCGCGCGCGACGAGCAGGGCCACCGCGATCGCCAGCAGCCGCCAGACCCTGTCGGTGTCGACCCGGTCGGCCAGCAGTTCCCGGCACGCTTCGACCACAAGCACCACCGGAGCGACCGAACAGACCGAGGCGACGGCCATGACGAGGCTCGCCCACAGCAGTTGCGTGCGCACCGGCGCGAGAATTTCTCTTCGCGCCAGGGCTTCCTGTTCTTTGCGCGCCTTCAGTACCGCTTTGGGCGGCCGGTTCCCCGCTTCCGCCTCGGGCAGCGGCACAACCTCAACCGTCATCCTCACTCCTTGTTTATTTGCGTCGCCTTCGGCGCCGCGGGTTCGCGGCCCTGGGGGTCTCGCGTCCCAGCGGTCGATACTTGCTCCTGCGTCGCTTTGTCTCGACCGCTGGGACGCGAGACGGCCGCGAACCTTGTGGGTGTGCCGTGGGTTGGCAGTTGGTCGACAGCTTTCGAATGTAGGTTAGGCTAAGTTTTGTCTTGGGAACAGGGTGGTCGGGGCGGGTGTGGGTTGGGTTAGGCTCGGTTGGTCATGAGGAGAAGGCAGCAGGCGCCGTTGCCCAAGCGGTTCGGGTTGGATCCGGCTCGGCTGCGGTTGCCCGTCGAGGGGGAATGGGCCACCATTCGCGATCATTTGGTCGAGCGGCTGCCTCGGGTGGAGCCTGCTCGTATCGATGAGATGTTGCGGGCGGGCGCGATCGTCGATATGGACGGGCCGATCGCGCTCGAGCAGGCGTATGTGCCGGGGGGCGCGGTCTGGTTTCACCGTGACCTGCCCGATGAGGTGGATGTTCCCTTCGACATCGATATCGTGCACCGCGACGACACCCTGCTCGTCATCGACAAACCGCATTTCCTTGCCACCATCCCGCGCGGCAGCCACATCAGGCAGACCGCCCTGGTGCGGCTGCGTCACGATCTCGACCTGCCCGACCTGATACCGGCGCACCGACTCGACCGCGCCACCGCAGGACTCGTGCTCTTCGTCGTCGATCCGGCCAGGCGGGGCGCGTATCAGACGATGTTCCACCGGCGCGCCGTGCGCAAGGAATACGAGGCGATCGCCAGGCACGATCCCGAGCTCGAGCTGCCGAGGACGATTCGCAGCCGGATCGTCAAGGACAAACACGTGTTGGCGGCCTATGAGACCGACGGTGAGCCGAATGCCGAAACCGAGGTCGAACTGGTCGAACACCGCGACGGGCTCGGCCGGTACCGACTGCGCCCGCACACCGGGCGCACCCACCAACTGCGGCTGCACATGAACGGTCTCGGCGTGCCGATCCTCGGCGACGACTTCTACCCGACCCTCACCGACCGGCCCGTGCACGATTTCACGCGCCCGCTGCAACTGCTCGCCGCATCCCTCGAATTCACCGATCCGGTCACGGGGGTCGCCCGGCGGTTCCGTACGGGACGCTCGTTGCAGGCGTGGCACGATCCCGTCGGCTGGGCGGGCCCGCTGCCCTCGGATACCTGACACCGCCCGAATACGTTGCCTGGCCGTATCCGAATCGTTACGTACACTGGGCCGGGTGCTTCAGACGAAACCCGAGGACGCGGCGCCGCATCGCCGAACGCACGCCTACATCGACGTGGCGGTCGTCGTCGTGGTGCTCGCCGGAACCAACCTCGTCGCGCACTTCACCACCCCGTTGGCGAGCGTCGTCACCGTGCCGCTCGCGGCGCTGGCCCTGCTCGGTCTCATGCGGCGCCGCGGGCTCGGCTGGGCCGAACTCGGATTGTCGCCGCGGCAGTGGCGGCGTGGCACGCTCTTCGCGCTCGGGGCGGTCGGCATAGTGCTCACCGCGGTCGCGATCGGCGCGCTGCTGCCGGTGACCCGGCCTTTCTTCCTCGCCGACCGCTATGCCACCGTTTCCGGCGCGCTCATCGCGTCGATGATCGTGATTCCGTTGCAGACGGTCATTCCCGAGGAACTCGCTTTCCGCGGTGTGCTGCACGGCACACTCGATCGGCTGTACGGTGCGCGCGGGGTGTTCGCGGCGGGGTCGCTGCTGTTCGGGCTGTGGCATATCGCGTCGTCGCTCGGGTTGACCAGCGCGAATCAGGGGCTCACCGGAATTCTCGGCGGCGGGGTCGGCGGCCAGGTCGCCGGGATCGCGCTCGCCGTCGCGGCCACCGCGGCCGCAGGGGCCGTGTTCACATGGTTGCGTCGCAGCAGTGGGAGCGTGCTCGCGCCGATCGCGTTGCACTGGTCGGTGAACGGGGCCGGGGCGCTCGCCGCGGCGCTCGTCTGGCACACGACCCTGAGCTGAGGTTCCCGGCATTCCGTGCGTGCTGCGGAAACGGGAGCTATTCACAACTCGCGGACGGCCGGCATTGACCTCACCGAGTCCTCGGATTAGTCTCACTGCGTTCAAACATATGTTCGAGCACACCTGTCGCCACCGATGAATCGGGACGATACCCGTTTCAGGGAAGGTTCGCGATGCCCGACGAAAAGACCGCGAATTCCGGGGCCGCCGCGTCCGAGTCCGGCTCCGCGGCCGACTCCGAGATCGCCGCCCTCGCGCACCGGGTCGCGACCGCGCGCGGCAAACTGCCGCTCCAACACGACACCGCACTCACCGAAGTCCTCTCCGACGACGAGATCGCCGCCGAACGCGACCTCGCCGAATGGATCCGCACGCAACGACGCGGGCAGCGCCGCCGCGCCGTCGAAGCGGAGATCGCCGCCGAGAAACGCGACAGGCGCACCGGCGCCGCCATCCGCCGCGCCGACGAGGAAGACGCGCACTGGCATCGCAAAGCCCTCGCGGCCCGGCGCCGCGTCGCCAGCCAGGACGCCCGCCTCGCCCAGCTCTACCGCCGCGCCGAATGGTCCTCGCGCGTCCTGATCGGCGTCGTCGTGCTCGGCATGATCTGGGCCGGGGTCAACGTCCAGCACAACCTGGTCCCCAGCGGCGACATGACCGACCCGCTGTACTGGCTCAGCTACGGCATCGAGGCCATGATCTCGATCCCGATCATCACCATCATGGTCGTCGCAACCACCTCCGCCCGCTGGGGGCGCGAACTGCCGCGCGGCAAAGTGGTGTTCTTCGAAGCCGCCCTGCTCGGGACCACCGTGGCACTCAACACCGGCCCACACCTGTCGGCCGGGCACTGGGGTAAAGCCGCCGAATTCGCCATCGCACCGGTCATGGTTGGCGTGGTCATCTGGTTACACGCGTGGGTCGCGGCGCGGTACGCGCAACTCATCGACAGTGTGCCGATCACCGATGTGGTGCCGGGGGTGCCCGTATCGGTCGCCCACGGCACGCCGTCTCCGGTGAACGGTGAAATCGCCCGCGAGGTCGCCGAGTCGGGAGCGCTCGCGGAACCGTTGCGGTACTCGATTCCGATGAAGCCGCTCATGAACGGGTTTCCCGTGTCCGGGGATGGTCACGGGGAATCGTCCACTATCGGGTACGACGCGAGCGGCGAGTCCGGGGGGAACAACGGATACGGAAAGCGCAACGGGCACCGAGCGCACAACGGACACGGTGGGCGGAACGGGTATGACGCGCACAGCGGTCACGAAGGGCGCAACGGGCACGACGCGGACAACGGTCGCCGCAACGGACATGAAGAGCGCAACGGATACGAAGGGCCCCATGGGCACGCTGTGAACGAGGTGCGCAGCGGACACACACGGAGTGCGTTCGACGACGCACATGCGGTGAACGGCACGGCACCGCATCCGGTCCACGGCCGCAACGAAGCCGACACTGTCACCGGAACAGCACCGCATCCCGGACGCAACGGGTCATCCTTCGGCGTCAGCGGCGTCAGCGGCGTCAGCGGCGTCAGCGGCGTCAGCGGCGTCAGCGGCGTCAGCGGCGTCAGCGGCGTCAGCGGCGTCAGCGGCGTCAGCGGCGTCAGCGGCGTCAGCGGCGTCAGCGAGAGCGGACCACATTCGGGGCGGGGGCGCAACGGGTCGCACGGCGGTGGCGGCGACGGCGCACCGTCGGCGCGGTGGGCCGAACGGCGCTCGGCCTTCACCCCCGAAATCGTCGCGATCTCCGATGTTCGCCCCACCGGCGCGTTACGGTCCGCGCGCGCGAACGGCAGGACGGTGCGCACCCCGAACGGCCGGGTGGCACACAGCCCGGACGATTCGGTCCCACACCCTGCCGCCCCCGCCACCGGCCGCGCCGCAGCCGTGCACGCCGACGGATCGGTGTCCCATCGCGAGGTCCACACGGTCGACAGGACCTCGGCCGAAGAGCGCGCATACGATCTCCGCCACGAGGTCGACAGCGAGCCGGACAGCGTTCAGTGGCCCGAAAACGTCGAGCCCCGAACCGATTCCCGCCTCACCCGCGCCTCCACCTCGCGCCCGATCCGCGGCGGGCGCTCGAATACCACCGACGACGAGCCACCCACATCCGAGGACCGGCTCGGGGACGCGGGCGACGACCCGGTCGACCGGGTTCCCACCCCGTCCCGCCCGATCGGCCGCGGCAGCGGATCGGTCACCTCCCTCGCCCACGAGCGCGCGGCGCGATTACACGCGCGGACCGGACACCCAGCGGGCACCGCCCTGGCCGCAGCCACCACCCCCGACACGCACCACGCGGAAGCTCCCCGCGACACCCGCACACCGCATCTGGTGCCCGTCACCGATGAACCCCCCGGCACTACCCGCTCGGCCACCACCGACCGGCACAACGCGGAAAGCACCGAAACCCGCACGCCGCAAGGCTTCGCTGTCACCAACGAAATCGCCACGGCAGACTCGCCGCACAGCGCGCACAGTACCGCCCCCCACGTACCGCAACGCATGCCGATAACCGACGAAGCCGTCGATTCGAACGGCCCGCTCGCCGCGAAAGCTCGCGAAACCCACGGTCCGGACCACACGCCGAGCACCGACGAAGTCCATGGCGCCGACACCCGACCCACCATCACAATGTCAGGCGCCAACGCGCCCGACCGGCACAACCTTGACAGTGCCGATCCCCGAACACCGCGCCGCGTCCCGATAACCGACGAAGCCGTCGATTCGAACGGCCCGCTCGCCGCGAAAGCTCGCGAAACCCGCGCTTCGGACCACGCCTCGATCACCGACGAGGTCCATGCCACCGACACGGGCGCCGCCGTCATCGACTCGAACTCGAACTCCGGGATCGATGATCTCGCGCAGGATATTCCGCTGATCCCGCTCGAAGAACTCGCCCCCGACCAGCACACAGTGTCGGAGCGGCCGCTCGAATCCCGTTCCGACGCCGAGTCCGCCACGACCGCACGCGAATTCGATACCGACAACCGCAGCATCTTCCCTGATCCCGACACAGCCTGCGCTCCCACCGATTTCGCCCCCGCAGCCGGACTCTTCACCGAAGATTCCGTACTTGCCGCCGATCAGCCCGACGGCGCACGAACCACGAATCGTCGCACCAAGAAGACCGCGAGCGACGCGGCGACGCGAACCACTGGACGCGGACGAGACAAACGCGCGACCACCCGCCGAACCGCGGCGGCATCCGCGCGTGCCGACTCGGAACAGCCCGCAGCGGCATCGGCCGATCGCTCCCCGAAGCCCACTCGCGCCGCCGACCGCACCGATCGCCGCCGAACCGAATCCGCCCCGGCGAAACCCACCGACACCGCACCCCGCACCGACTCGGCGGCGCGTAAGACGCGCGGAGCGGATGCCGACGCGGTGGCGGATACCGATCAGCTCACCTTGGAAGCCGACCCCGGCCCCGAACCCCGTCACCCGCGCATCACCCTCGACGCCATCGCCGCCGCCCGCGATGCCGTCGAACAGTCCGAACCCGACGACATGATCGAACCCGATATCGACGGCGACGGCGATGTCGAGATCTGGTCGGTGGCGCGCGCGATCCGGGACAAGGGCCTGTCGCGGCTGCCGGTCGAGCAGGTCGCCGAGGTACTCACCCTCGCCGATCAGTCGTGGACCCCGATGGGGATAGGCAGCGAGGTCGGCATTCCGACCGCGTCGGTGATCCGCATCCTCGAGTCGGTCGCCAAGGTCCGCCGCCCACTCATGGGCTGACCGATACGCCGAAAGGGTCCGTTCCCAACCGGGAACGGACCCTTCGTGTGCGAACGTCCGCAGCAGAATGCGGCGTATGCCTTTGCTCGAACCTATCCGCGAGAAAGCCGATCGGACTGCACGGACCTTTATGTTCAAGCGTCCGCGACAGAACGCGGTGTCTGCCCTCGGCTCAGGTTCGAACCTATTCGCGAAGAGCCGTGTCGGACCGTTCCGCGGCGAGAACGGCACCGTCGACTTCGTCCTTCGACCCGGTACCGACGGGCGTGCGGTCACCGTGCCCCGGCCACCAGGCGCGCGCACCGATCAGCGCGGTCAGCGACGGCGTGAAGAACATCGCCATGACGAAGGCCGCGATGGCGATGCCGACCGAGATCGCGAATCCCATCTGCGCCAGCGTGCTGTTGCCCGCCAACATCATCGACGCGAACGTGCCCGCGAGGATGACACCGGCCGCGGCCACGGTCGGCCCGGTGTGGCGCACGGCGAGCGCGGCCGCGGCACGGGGACTGTTGCCTTCCCGCGCTTCCTCGCGCAGCCGGGCCACCATGAGGATGTTGTAGTCGGTGCCGAGCGCGACCACGAACAGATACATGATGACCGGCAGCGTGAAGATCAGGCCCGAGTCCCCTTGGAGGTGCTGGAACACCAGCACGGTCGCGCCGAGGGTCGCGGCGAATCCGAGGAACACCGAAAGCATCAGGTACCACGGCGCGACGAGACTGCGCAGCAGCAACGCCAACACGATCATGATGAGGATCGCCGCGACCGGGAACACGATGGCGTAATCGTGGTTCATGGCGTCCTTGAAGTCGACGAAGATCGCGGTGATGCCGCCGACGACCGCGCTCGTGCCCTCGGGCGCCGCGGCGTGCGCGGCATCGCGCAGCGGTCCGGCGACGGTGTCGAGCGCGGCGTCGGATTCCGGTGCGTCGGTGAGGGTGACCTGGAAGTTGGCGATCGTCTTGTCGGCGGACAGCTGCGGTTGCCCGACTTGGCCAACGCCTTCGACTCGGCCGAGCGCCGCGCGGTAGGCGGCGAGTTGCTGCTCGCCGAGCGGTCCCTCGGTGGATCGCAGCAGTACGTCCGACGGTTGAGTGGCGCCCGCGGGCAGGCCCTTGAGCAGTTCCCGGTTGTAGACGACGGACTCGGAGGCGTCGGAGGTGGAGCCGGAGGTGAGGTCGAAGGTCGGGTTGAAGCCGAGCGCGAAGATTCCCAGCAGCACAAGCACACCGCCGGACACCGCGGCGAATACGGCGGGCCGCCTGCCGAGCCGCGCCCCGATCGCGGTGAATCGCGCGCCCTTCGGCTCGATCTGCCACGCCTTGGACGGCCAGAACACCTTGGTGCCGAGCAGTGAGACGATCGCCGGGACCAGGGTGAGCCCGGCGAGCAACGCCACCGCGACCGCGATGGCCAACGCAGGACCGAGTGCCCGGAACATCCCGAGACTCGACAGGATCAACGCCATGAACGCGATGATCACCGCGGCGGCCGCCGAGGTGATCGCTTCGCCGACGCGGCCGACCGCGCCGACCATCGCGGACTTCGAGTCTTCGCCCGCGCGAAGCAATTCCCGGTATCGGAACATGAGGAACAGGATGTAGTCGGTGCCGACGCCGAACAGCACGACCAACAGGATGGAATTGACCGAGGTGTCGATCTCGAGGTCGAATGCCTTCGCCACGATCGCGATCAGACTGTTCACCGTGCTGGACACCGCGCCGATCACGATGACCGGCAGCAGGGCGATCACCGGACTGCGGAAGATCACGAGCAGCAGGACCAGGATGAGCACGATGGTGGCGATTCCGACGATCGCGAGACCTCTCTCACCCGATTCGGTCTGATCGAGGGTCTGGGCCGCGGTGCCGGTGATGCCCGCCTTCAGATCACCTTCGCGCACTTGATCGCGCAGCTTCTCGCGCAACTCCCGCACGGCGTCGCTGCGGGTCTCATCCGAGGCGCCCGCCTGTTTCACCATCTGCACCGCGACCAGCTGCACCAGGCGGTTGTCCGACGGCGGCGTCGCCTGAATCGCGGTCACGCCCTTCACATTCCGGTCGGACAGCGCGGCCGCTATCGCACCGACTCTCGCGGTGTCGGCCTCGGTCAGCGGCGCCTCATCCGTGCGCACGAAGACGATGAGCGCGGCGGGCGCGGATTCTTGCGGAAATGCCTGTTCCTGCAACGAGAGCGCCTTGATCGACTCGTAATGCGATGGCAGGAATTCGGATTGGTCGGTGGTCGAAGTGAGGGTGGGAGCGAGCGACACCACCGCGATGACGGCGATGACCCACAGGCCGATCACCTTCCACGGATGGTGGACGACTATGCGTCCGAGGCGGGCGAACATGGTCGGGAGACAATCCTTTCCGAGTTCCGCAAGAATCGGTCGGGCACCTGTGTGCCAGATGTCGCCCGAATCCCAGCGCCGATACGCATGCGAGCATGGGTGATACGGCCGTCTCGGGCTGACCTCAGTGGTCGATCCGCGGTTGTCCGATGTCGACGCGACTGTAATCGATCGCGCCGCTGTCCGACCCACTATAAGTAGATGTATACGTACAGCGCAAGGGATTATCCGACGGGACTTGGAAACGGCTCAGCGCGCGCCACTCTCGGCGAAACCCGCACGCGCCAACAGGTATTCGGTCAACGGCACATAGTGCTCGGCCGGACGGATACCGTCGTCGAGCGGCACCGTGACCACGATCTTGCCGTCCTCCTGCCCCGCGAACAGGGCCGGATCATTGCAGTCGGCGAACCCGACGGTGTCGATGCCCGCCTCCCCCGCCGCGCCCGCCCACCCGTGATCGGCGATCACCAGATCCGGCCGCGGCCCGTTCGCCAACTCCCGCAACATGGCTCGCATGGGCTGTGGATCATGGGTGTGCGCGGGATCCCCCGCCGCGTTCACCAGCGCCGCCACGCCGCCCGTATAGGACAGTTCACGATACGGCGAGCCGTAATATTCCTCCGCCGCGTAGGACCAGCCGCCGGACGGCGTCGACACCGCGCATCCGGCCGCGCGTAGTCGATCCTCGATCGCCCGGTAAACCCCCATCAACGTGCCGGGATGCCCGGTCGCGAACATCACCGTCTCCCGCCGCTCCGCCGCCGCCCCGATCCGCTTCCCCATCACCTCGAGCGCGTCGACGGTGAGCTCCGGGTCGATGGTGTCGATGCCGCGCAGATACCGAGGGTCCGGCCGCACCCCGCACAACCGCGCCATCGTGTCGAGAGTTCGTTCGAAGGTCCACCCCCGCAGCGTCAGCCCGAACTGGTGACGAGGGTCCCCCGCGGCCATCCGCCGATAATGTTCGAGATTGTTCTCCCGCGGCGTCGCGACCTCGCCCGCGATCCCCGTCCGCACCAACTGCGCCCGCAGCGCCTCACGATCAATCTGTTCGAATCTCACTACCGAACCTCCGCGTCAAACGGGCCCCGATCGCCCACATCCAGCAAACCAGACGACCGGACAGTCCGCGTGTCGAGCGCGTGTCGCATACCACTCACCAACCCATCGCGCCCACGTTCGGCGCGCCGAGAAGACCGGGCTCGGGAACGAGGAAGGCCCGCTCCCGGGATCGGGGAGCGGGCCTTCGGGTTCGAGGCGGCCGAGGGTTACTTGGCCCTCTCCAGGACCTCCACCAGGCGCCAGCGCTTGGTGGCGGACAGGGGGCGGGTCTCCATGAGTTGGACGCGGTCGCCGATACCGGCGATCTCGTTCTCGTCGTGGGCCTTCACCTTGGAGGTGGTGCGGATGATCTTGCCGTAGAGCGGGTGCCGGTGACGGTCTTCCAGCTCGACGACGATCGTCTTGTTCATCTTGTCGGAGACGACGTAGCCGCTACGTACCTTGCGGCTGCCGCGCTCCTCTTTTTCCTTGTCGCTCACGCCGCGTCTCCCTTGTCAGCGGGTCCGGTGGCCAGACCGAGCTCACGCTCGCGCATGACCGTGTAGATACGCGCGATCTCGTGCTTGACCACGCGCAACCTGCGGTTGTTGTCCAACTGACCCGTCGCCATCTGGAAGCGCAGGTTGAACAGCTCTTCCTTCGATTCGCGCAGGCGAGAGACGAGTTCGTCCTCGGTGAGCTCGCGGAGCTCTGCGGCCGGTGTGCCGGTAGCCATCAGAACTGCTCCTCCCTGGTCACGATCCTGCACTTCATCGGGAGCTTGTGCATCGCGCGGCGCAGGGCCTCACGAGCGATCTCCTCGTTGGGGTAGGACATCTCGAACATCACTCGACCGGGCTTGACGTTCGCGATCCACCACTCCGGCGAACCCTTACCGGAACCCATGCGGGTCTCGGCGGGCTTCTTGGTGAGCGGACGATCCGGGTAGATGTTGATCCAGATCTTGCCGCCACGCTTGATGTGGCGGGTCATCGCGATACGCGCCGACTCGATCTGCCGGTTGGTCACGTACGCCGGTTCCAGCGCCTGGATACCGAACTCGCCGAACGACACCGACGTGCCGCCCTTGGCCATGCCGGAACGGCCGGGGTGATGCTGCTTACGGTGCTTGACCTTGCGAGGCATCAGCATGGCGTCAGCCCTCCTGTGGTGTCTCTGCCGGAGCGTCCGCCACAGCGGTGGCGGCGCGCCCGGCCTCGGTGCTGGTCGCCGTGGTGCCCGCGGAACCGGACCGACGCGGGCGGCTCGGACGCTCACGGCGCGGGCGATCGCGGTCGCCGCTCGGCGCGGACACGGCGGTGAGCTCGCGCTTGCCGCCGACGATGTCGCCCTTGTAGATCCAGACCTTCACGCCGATGCGGCCGAAGGTGGTCTTGGCCTCGTAGAGGCCGTAGTCGATGTCCGCGCGCAGCGTGTGCAGCGGAACCCGACCTTCGCGGTAGAACTCCGAGCGCGACATTTCGGCGCCGCCGAGACGGCCCGAGCACTGCACGCGGATGCCCTTGACGTTCGGCGAACGCATGGCCGACTGGATGGCCTTGCGCATCGCGCGCCGGAACGCCACACGGTTGGACAGCTGCTCGGCCACACCCTGGGCGACGAGCTGGGCATCCGATTCGGGGTTCTTGACCTCGAGGATGTTCAGCTGCACCTGCTTGCCGGTGAGCTTCTCGAGCTCGGCGCGGATGCGGTCGGCCTCGGCGCCGCGGCGGCCGATCACGATGCCGGGACGCGCGGTGTGGATGTCCACACGCACGCGGTCACGGGTGCGCTCGATCTCGACCTTCGAGATGCCCGCGCGCTCCATGCCGGTGGCGAGGAGCTTGCGGATGGCGACGTCTTCCTTCACGTAGTCCGCGTACTGCTTGTCCGCGTACCAACGGGACTTCCAATCGGTGGTGATACCGAGGCGGAAGCCGTGGGGATTGATCTTCTGTCCCATTTACTTTGCCCCTCCCTTCCGGCGGCTGCGAGCAGCACCGGCCGTGGGCACGCTCTCGACCTCGATGGTGATGTGGCTGGTGCGCTTGCGGATCCGGAACGCGCGGCCCTGGGCACGCGGCTGGAAACGCTTCATGGTGGCGCCCTCGTCGACGTAGGCCGTGGAGATGACCAGCGTCGCCGGGTTCAGGCCGAGGTTGTTCTCGGCGTTGGCCGCGGCACTGGCCACGACCTTCGCGACCGGCTCGCTGGCGGCCTGCGGCGCGAACTTCAGGATCGCCAGGGCGTCTTCGACCCGCTTGCCGCGGACCAGGTCCACGACACGACGAGCCTTCATCGGGGTCACACGAACGTGCTTGGCGGTCGCGCGCGCAGTCGGATTCTGAGTCTCAGTGGTCGTCATCGCCGCTTGCTCTTCCGATCTTCCTTGACATGGCTCTTGAACGTGCGGGTGGGCGCGAACTCACCCAGCTTGTGCCCGACCATGGACTCCGAGACGAACACCGGCACATGCTTGCGACCGTCGTGGACGGAGAAGGTGTGACCGATGAAGTCGGGGATGATGGTCGAACGGCGGGACCAGGTCTTGATGACCTGCTTGGTGCCCTTCTCGTTCTGGACGTCCACCTTCGCGAGGAGGTGGTCGTCGACGAACGGGCCCTTCTTGAGGCTGCGTGGCATTTTTTACCTCCTCCTTCAGCGCTTCTTGCCGGTCTTGCGACGGCGGACGATGAGCTTGTCGCTCGGGCGGTTGGGTTTGCGGGTGCGGCCTTCCGGCTGACCCCACGGCGAGACCGGGTGGCGACCACCGGAGGTCTTGCCCTCACCACCACCGTGCGGGTGGTCGACCGGGTTCATGACGACACCGCGGACCGTGGGACGACGGCCCTTCCAGCGCATACGACCGGCCTTGCCCCAGTTGATGTTCGACTGTTCGGCATTGCCGACCTCGCCGACGGTGGCGCGGCAGCGCACGTCGACGCGGCGGATCTCGCCGGAGGGCATGCGCAGCGTGGCGTAGGGGCCTTCCTTGCCGAGCAGCTGGACGCTCATACCGGCCGAACGGGCCAGCTTGGCGCCGCCGCCAGGACGCAGCTCCACCGCGTGCACGGTGGTACCGGTGGGGATGTTGCGCAGCGGCAGGTTGTTACCCGGCTTGATGTCGGCGGTGGGGCCGGACTCGATCGGGGTGCCCTGCGTCACGCCCTTGGGGGCGATGATGTAGCGCTTCTCACCGTCCACGTAGTGCAGCAGCGCGATGTTGGCGGTGCGGTTGGGGTCGTACTCGATGTGCGCGACCTTGGCCGGGATGCCGTCCTTGTCGAGCCGACGGAAGTCGATCAGACGGTAGGCGCGCTTGTGGCCGCCACCGCGGTGACGGGTGGTGATGCGGCCGTGGGCATTACGGCCACCGGACTTGGTCAGCGGACGCAGCAGCGACTTCTCCGGGGTGGAGCGGGTGATCTCGGCGAAGTCCGAGACCGACGATCCGCGCCTACCCGGCGTTGTCGGCTTGTATTTACGAATTGCCATGAGTTCTTCTCTGCTTTCTGGATTCCCGCTCGCTTACGCGACCGGGCCTCCGAAGATCTCGATGGGCTTGCTGTCGGCCGAGATGGTCACGAGCGCGCGCTTGGTGTTCTTGCGCTTGCCGTAACCGAAGCGGGTCCGCTTGCGCTTGCCCTGACGGTTGGCGGTGTTGACGCTGGTCACCTTCACACCGAAAACCTTCTCGACGGCGATCTTGATCTGCGTCTTGTTGGAGTCCGGGTGCACGATGAAGGTGTAGGTGCCTTCTTCGATGAGTCCGTAGGACTTCTCCGAGATGACCGGCGCCAGCAGGATGTCGCGGGGGTCGGCGATGGTGGTCACTTGCTCTCCTCCTGAGCCGACTCAGTCGGACCATGGACGAAGGCATTCAGAGCCTCCACGCTGAACACCACTTCGTCGCTGTAGAGCACGTCGTAGGTGTTGAGCTGGTCCGGAGCGATCGGCAGCACGTTTTGCAGGTTCGCCACGCTCTTCCAGGCGGCGACATCCTCACGACCGACGACGACCAGGAACTTCTTGCGATCCGAGAGCTCGGACAGGAAGGACTTGGCGGTCTTGGTCGACGGGGACTGCCCGGCCACCAGTTCGGTGACGACGTGGATGCGTTCGTTGCGCGCCCGGTCCGACAGGGCGCTGCGCAGTGCGGCGGCCTTCATCTTCTTCGGGGTGCGCTGGCTGTAGTCGCGCGGCTGCGGGCCGTGCACGGTGCCACCGCCGGTGAACTGCGGCGCGCGGGTCGAGCCCTGACGGGCGCGGCCGGTGCCCTTCTGCCGGTACGGCTTCTTGCCGCCGCCGCGAACCTGGCCGCGCGTCTTGGTCGCGTGGGTGCCCTGGCGAGCCGCGGCCAGCTGGGCGACGACGACCTGGTGCATCAGCGCGATATTGGCCTCGACGTCGAAGATCTCCGCGGGGAGCTCGACCGTGCCATTGGACTTGCCACCGATCTCCTTCACCGGGAGGGTGAGGTTGGCGGCTTTTTTCTCGGTATTGACGCTCATGCGTGCGCACCACCCTTCACGGCGCTCTTCACGATCACGACGCCGCCGGTGCGACCGGGGATCGCTCCCTTGATCAGCAGCAGGCCGTTCTCGGTGTCCACCTTGTGAACCGACAGGTTCTGGGTGGTGACGCGGTCGCGACCCATCCGACCCGACATGCGCATGCCCTTGAACACGCGACCGGGGGTGGCGCAACCGCCGATGGAACCGGGCCGACGGTGCACGGCCTGCGCACCGTGCGAGGCGCCCTGGCCGCGGAAGCCGTGACGCTTCATGGTGCCCGCGAAGCCCTTGCCCTTGCTGGTGCCGGTGACGTCGACGTAGGAGCCCTCTTCGAACACGTCGGCGGAGATCTCCTGGCCGACCTCGAAGGTGGAGGCGTCGGCGACGCGGATCTCGGCGATGTGGCGGCGCGGGGTGACACCGGCCTTGGCGAACTGGCCGGAGACCGGCTTGTTCACCTTGCGGGGGTCGATGGCGCCGAAGGCGACCTGCACGGCGCTGTAACCGTCGGTCTCCACGGTGCGGATCTGGGTGACGACGTTCGGACCCGCCTTGATGACGGTGACCGGGACGACGCGGTTCTTCTCGTCGAAGACCTGGGTCATACCGAGTTTGGTGCCCAGGATGCCGGCCGCGGGCCGGTTCTTTCGGTCGATGCTGTCAGTCATTCGAATTCCTACCGCCGTCACTGAATGTTGACGTCGACGCTGGCCGGCAGGTCGATGCGCATCAGCGCGTCGACCGTCTTCGGCGTCGGGTCGAGAATGTCGATCAGCCGCTTGTGCGTGCGCATCTCGAAGTGTTCGCGCGAGTCCTTGTACTTGTGCGGCGAACGGATGACGCAGTACACGTTCTTCTCGGTGGGCAACGGCACCGGGCCGACGACACGGGCCCCGGTACGGGTCACCGTCTCGACGATCTTGCGCGCGGACGCGTCGATCGCCTCGTGGTCGTAGGCCTTCAGCCTGATGCGGATCTTTTGTCCCGCCACGCTAAGTGTCCTTTTCTCCGCTTACGTTGTGGTCCGGTCGCCGTGGCTCCCGCACCCCTATTTGCACAGCCCGAACACACGAAGACGCCTCAGAGAGACCTCGCACCGGGACACGCCCGATCCTCGCCGCTGTTCATCTGTCATGGTTCTCCGGTCCACGCGGTCGGGCGTGTCGCTCGGCCGCTCATTCCTGTGCCCGGATCGAAAACTTCATCTCAGGCCTGGAACGTCTGTCCCGGACGTATCCGCGCCGTCGGACGGCCGGATACTCGATGGGGTACTGCACGCCCTGCCCGTCCGATGTCGAGTCCGTACGGCCGCGAAGTCCATACCGAAATGACATGAGCCGGTGCAAGGCAACCCGAACAGTATGCCCGATGGCCACCGGACACTTCAAATCCACCCCCACTTATCCGGTTCCCGCCGCATCACGGCCGGTCAGGGACCACTTTCTCGGATATGCGCGCGCCGCGCGCCGGTTAACTTACTTTTGAGTAAGATACGCGCATGGCGAAAGAGACCGCGACCTACCGCAGCTGGAAGAAACTGCCCGACAACCGGCTGGGGCACGCGCTGTTCTCGCTGGGCATGGTGGCCAAGGTGCCGTACTTCGGGACGGTGCTGCCGACCGTGACGCGGCTCGAACCCGGACTCTGCGAGGTGACGGCGCCCAAATGGTTCGGCATCCACAACCATCTTGGGACCTACCACGCGATCGCGGCGTGCAACCTGGCCGAGGTCGCGATGGGGATGCTCAGCGAGGCGACGGTGCCCGCGACACACCGATGGATCCCCAAGGCGATGAACGTGCGGTATCTGTCCAAGGCCGAGACGGGGCTGCGTGCGGTCGCCGCACTCGCCGAAATTCCGGATTTCGCCCAGGTCACCGAGGGTGTCGAGCTGATCGTGCCGGTGGCCGTCCACGACAAGCGCGGCGTCGAGGTGGTGCACGCCGACATCACCACCTGGGTCACCCCGAAGTAGGGCGCGTGCGATTCGCCACGGGTTGTTGCACCGGCGCGGGGCCGTCGATTGAATTCCTCCTATGAGTGACAGCGCTGTCCGCGAGTTCGACGTCGCCGTGGTCGGGCTCGGCCCCACCGGTCGCGCGCTCGCCCACCGGGCGATGCGCGCCGGACTCGCGGTCGCCGCCGTCGATCCGCGCCCCGACCGGCTGTGGCCGCCCACCTACTCGTGCTGGGTTGACGAATTGCCGCAGTGGCTGCCGGAGAGCGCGATCGCGCTGCGCATACCCGTGCCGACGGTGTGGACCAGCGCCGAGCACCGGATCGAGCGGCCGTACTGCGTGCTGTCCAAACCCGGTCTGCGCGAAGCGTTGTCGTTGGACGAGGCCGCCGTGTTCGCGGGCCGCGCCACGGAGGTCGAGGCGAACCGCGTCACGCTGCACGACGGCACGGCCCTGCGCGCCGCGGTGGTCTTCGACACCCGCGGCCTACCGCCGCTCGGACGCCGCCGCGCCGCGAGCGCCCACGGCATCTTCGTCGACGCCGAGGTCGCCGCACCCATGGTCGGCGCGGACCAAGGACTGCTGCTCGACTGGCGACCGGAGAACGGCGCAGGCCCCGACGAGCCGCCGTCGTTCCTGTACGCGGTGCCGCTCGGCGACGGCCGGGTGATCTTCGAGGAGACCAGCCTCGGTCTGCGCGGCGGCATGCCGCAACGAGTCCTGCGCGAACGCACCCTCAATCGCCTTGCCGCACACGGGATTCGCCTCACTGGCGACGAGCCGAGCGAAGCCGCGCACTACCCGCTCGACCAGCCTCCGCCGAAGAACTCCGCGGGCGCGATCACCTTCGGTTCCCGCGGCGGCATGATGCACCCCTGCACCGGCTACAGCGTCGCCGACGCACTGTCGCTGGTAGACACCGCCGTACAAGCCGTCCGCGACGGCCGCGACCCCGTCCGCGCACTGTGGCCGTGGCAGGCCCGCCTCGTCTACTGGATGCGCATGCGCGGCCTCTACGGCCTCGGCCGCCTCACCACCGCCCAATCCATCGCCATGTTCGAGGCGTTCTTCACCGAATCCGACCGAGGCCAACGCGCCCTGCTCTCCGCCCACGCCGACCACACCGCCCTGGCCGCCGTCCTCGTCAACACCGTCGCCCACACCTGGCCATTCCACTGGCGCTACGACCTGGTCGGCTGGACCAACCGCAACCGCTGGCGCGACCACCCCTTCAGCCCAGCTCCCGAGTCGGACGAAGCCTCACGCGGCATCTGACACATCGAGCAAAGACATCGCTTCGGCTCGAACGCCGTTTCGGAACAACCGAAATCTATTCGAACTCGGCGGTATCCAGAGTCAGGGCGAACGGCGAAGGTAGATCGAGTGGCTTGCCGAAGGGGACACGAACCTCTTGTCGATAGTCGATCAGGTCGCCTGCGCCACCGGGTTCCCCGAACAACGTAACCGAGTGGATCTCCCGATCAACGAGCAGGTACAGAGGCACGCCGCCGCGTGCGTAGCAGTACCTTTTACTCTTCCGATCACGCTCAGGTTTGGTGCTGGTCACCTCAACCACCATCAACACCTTGTCGACCGGCATCCATGAGCCCTCGCCCCGATACGCTCGCACCGGCACGAAGACACCATCCGGAATGAGGTGGTTCTTGACGCACAACCCACCCTTGTCGAGCAAGAGCCCCTTGTTCCCGGAGAAATCCACATCAACAGCCGAACCTTTGATGACCTGCCTGTTGATTGACGCGATGATGCTTTCGTGGTCGCCTCTCGGCGGCGGTGTCACGATTATCTCCCCCTCGATCAGCTCGGCCCGAAATCCCTCCGGAGGCTCCAGCGCATAGAAGCCCTCCAGTAGTACGTCCGCCGGATCCCTCTCCGGTTCATGCGCGGTAGCTGCGGTCACTGCTCACACCTCCCTCTGCTCGTGCACTCAGCATACGGACGCGACAGGCAATCGCGATATCTCCAATTGATCGGTTTGCCGAGGTAACAGGCTCAGGCGCCGGTTTCGGCGGCGCGGCGGTAGCCGCGGATGGCGGGGTAGGCGAAGGCGGCTACGAGGCCGACGGTCCAGGCGACGGTTTTCCAGAGGGGTTCGGCTACGGGGCCGCCGTAGGACAGGCCGCGCATGGCGTCGATGGCGCAGCTCATGGGTTGGTTCTCGACTACGTCCTGAAGCCAGGTGGGGTAGGCCGTGACGGGGACGAAGCCGGTGTTGAAGAACATCAGCAGGGTGTTGAAGATGCTGACGAGGCTGACCAGCATCACGCCCTCGGTGATGGTTGCCAATGCGGTGACCAGGACCGCGAAGCCGACGCCGAAGAGTACGGGGATGCCGATCATGGCCAGTGCGGCAAGGACGCCCTGGTCGAAGCGGAAGCCGATGACGAAACCGACCGCGATCACGAACAGGGTGGTGATCAGGACGCGGACCGCCTCGGCAAGGAGGCGGCCGGTGAGGCCCGCGGCGCGGTGCACGGGCATGGTCCAGAAGCGGCCGAGCAGTCCGGTGGCCTTCTCGACCTTGAAGCCGAGCGCGCTCACCACCGCGCCCGCCATCGCCGCGACCAGGGTGATCATCGGCACCTGGCCGTAGACGGCGGGTTTGCCGGTGGCGTCGCCGATCGCGTCGCCGAGCACGACGTGGAACATCAGCAGGGTGACGGCCGGGTACAGGATGGTCTGGATGGTGGTCGCCGGATCGCGCGCCCACCCGTAGAGCAGCCGCTTGCACTGCACGAGACTGTGCGAGACCCAGGTGCCGAACGCGCCCTCCCCTCGCGGATCGGTGACCACGGGCAGCGGTTCCCGATGCACCGTCGCGGCGTCGGACGTCACGGTGTCCTCCGTACTCTCGTTCATGACCGCCGCTTTGTTCATGACCGCCTCACACTCGCCCACACCGCGAACGGGATGAACACGATCGTCAACCCGCCGAGCCACAGCAACGGAACCCACAGCACCTGCCAACTCACTCCGTCGGCGGCCATGTCACGCATGGCGAAGGAGAACTGGGAGATGGGCTGGTTCCGCACGAACGGCCTTATCCATTCGGGGAAATTCGCTTCGGGCACGAACCCGCAGGACAGCATGCCGAAGATGATGGTCGGCAGCGTCAACGCCTGACTCAGCGATTCCGGGCTCTTGGTCAGGCTGCCGAGTCCGTCGGCGCCGATCGCGAGCACGGTGCCGACCGCGAGGGAGAACGCGCAGAACAGCGCGGCCTGCCCCCAGCCCGCGTGGAACCGGAAGCCGATCATGTGCCCGAACAGCAGCGCGCCGGTGAGCGAGGTGCACGACCTGACCAGTCCGGCGCTGATGCGCGCCGAGAGCGGGACCAGCGCGCCGATGGGCATGGTCTGCAACCGGGTGCTGAGTCCGGTGAGCGCTTCGAAGGCCGAAAGCTGGGCGTTCGACATCATGGTGAACGCCATGGTCTGCAACACGATGACCGGCATGACGAACTGTGCGTAGTCGATGCCCTGGAACTTCATCACGAACCGCAGCGGCAGGTAGAAGCCGAGGGTGAAGACCAGCGGGGTGACGAACGCGACGATCAGTTCGCCCTTGGTGGCCATGGTCCACACGACGCGCCCGGTGAGCGCCCGCCACTGCGCGAAGGAGGACGGGTGCGCCACCGGAAGGTCGGCGAACAGGGTGGCGGTCTCGGAGTCGGGGCGCTCGCTGGTCGCGGCGGTCATGCGTGGCCGCCCGAATGGCCGGTGATGGACAGGAACACGTCGTCGAGGGAGGGTCTGCGCAATCCGATGTCGGCTAGGTCGACGCCGACGTAGTCGAGTCGGCGCAGCGCTTCGGCGAGGGTGGCCGCGCCGTCGGGGGCCGGGATGGACAGCCGGTCGGCGCCGTCGAGGTCGGCGAGCACCGCGGCCGGGACCAGGTCGCCGAGCGCGTCGGCGGCGCGCTGCAGGTGGGTCGGGTCGAGCGGGACGATCTCGCAGTAGCTGCCGCCGGTCTTCTCCTTGAGTTCGTCGGCGGTGCCTTCGGCGATGACCGTGCCCTTGTCGATGACGATGATGCGGTCGCTGAGGATGTCGGCTTCCTCGAGGTACTGGGTGGTCAGCAGCACGGTGATGCCCTGCGCCTTGAGGATCTGCACGAGATCCCAGACGCCCTGGCGGCTGCGCGGATCGAGTCCGGTGGTCGGCTCGTCGAGGAAGACCACCTCGGGGCGCACCACGAGTCCGCAGGCGATGTCGACGCGTCTGCGCATGCCGCCGGAGTAGTTGCGCACCGCGCGGCGGCCCGCGCTCACCAGGTCGAATTGCTCGAGCAGGTCGTCAGCGCGGCGGCGGGCGACGGGTTTGCGCAGGCCCATGAGGCGGCCGAACAGTTCCAGGTTCTCGCGGCCGGACAGGTTCTCGTCCAGCGCGGCGTACTGTCCGGTCATCATGATCGAGCGGCGCACGCCCGCCGGGTCGGTGCGCACGTCGTGTCCGGCGACGGTGGCGGTTCCCGAGTCGGGACGCAGCAGGGTCGACAGGATCTTCACCGTGGTGGTCTTGCCCGCGCCGTTGGGGCCGAGGATGCCGAGCACGGTGGCCTTGGCCGCGGTGAAACTGATGCCGCGCAACGCGTGGACCTCGCCGAAGGATTTACGGACGTCGGTCACGGTCACCGCGGGCGACTCTGCTTGGTTCTGGCTCGGCATCAACTCTCCACTATCGGCCGGGTACGGCGATCTCGCCGGGCCGCACCGCAGTGTGCGCGCCCTCCGGTGGAGATCGGACCGCTCGGCGTGATGTTACCGGCCCGCCGACGGGGAACGGGCAGACCGTCGCGATGGATCGGGGAGACCGTTCCGATCCCACTGGAACGCCGATCAACTGTGGTATTGATCACATTTTTCCAGGCCGTCGGTAGTGCCTGTGAATCATCGCTGGTCCGGCCGTCACAGGGGCAGCGCAAGGGCGGCGATGATGTCTTGTCGGGTCCGGCTCGCCGCCCATAATCTGCAAGGAGGGGAATTGATGTACTCACTCGTCGGCGGGGTCGCCGCACAGCGGGTGAGTGCCAGGGCGGGGAGACTGCGAAGAGGTGATCATGACCGAGTCAACGCAGCCACGAGTGGCGCTGTTTCCGGGCGGGGCGGCCAGATCCGAAGTCCTTACTTCCTACGATCCTCGCACCGGGGAAGTCGTGGGAAGCTACGCCGTGATGGGCGCGAACGAGATCAATCGCACGGTTCGCGCCGCTCGATCGGCCGAAAAATGGTGGAGCGAACTAGGTTTCAGCGCCCGCAAGCGCCTGCTGCTGGAATGGAAGCGTGGCATCGCAAGGCGGGCAAGCGAATTGGTCGACCTCATCTGCGAGGAAACCGGAAAACCGGAGGCGGACGCGGTGATCGAGGTGATGCTCGCCGTCGAGAACCTCGACTGGGCCGCGCGCAACGCCGCGCGTTCCCTGCGCCGCCGCGGCCTCGGGTCGAGCTGGCTCACCCGCAACCAGAAGGCTTCGGTCGGGTACCTGCCGCTCGGCGTCATCGGCGTACTCGGCCCTTGGAACAACCCGGTTTTCACGCCGATGGGGTCGATCGCCTACGCGATGGCAGCGGGTAACGCGGTGGTGTTCAAGCCGCACGAACTCACCACCGGCGTCGGAGTGTGGTTGGCGGAGAGCTGGAGTCGGGTCGCGCCCGAACAGCCCGTGCTCCAGGTGGTCACCGGGGACAAGGTTACCGGTTCCGCACTGTGCCGCGCCAAGGTCGACAAGATCGCCTACTCCGGCTCGGAAACAGGTGCGCACGAGGTGATCTCCCTGTGCGCGCAGACCATGACACCGGTCGTCGTCGAACACGGCGGCAAGGGAGCGATGGTCGTGCACGTGGACGCGGTGCTCGACGATGCCGCCGAGGCAGCGGTTTTCGGCGCCATGGCCAATGCGGGCCAGAACCCCACCGGAATCCAGCGCGTCTACGTCGCGGACTCGGTGTACGACAACTTCCTCGAACTCGTGGTCGATCAGACGAAGCGGCTGCGCCCCGGCGCGGACAAGCGCGCTTCCTACGGCCCGATGGTGCTGGAATCACAGGTCGACGTGGTGCGCAAACAGGTGCGCGATGCCCTCGCGCACGGCGGCAGAGCCGTTGTCGGAGGCATGGATTCGATCCGCGAACCGTATATCGAGCCGATCGTGCTCGTCGAGGTCCCCGAGGAGAGCACCGCCGTCACCGGCGAGGCCATCGGCCCCGTGCTGATCGTGAACCGGGTGGCGACCATGGAGGAGGCCGCGGAACGAATCAACGCCACCGGCAACGGGATCGCGGTCTCGGTGTTCACCCGCGACGTGCACAGCGTCGACACCTTCGCCGAACGGCTGCGCGTCGGCGTGGTGACGATCAACTCCTCGACCGCTTACACCAGCATCCCCGCGCTGCCGTTCGGCGGCGTCGGCGAATACGGGCAGGGGCACAGTCACGGCGAACTCGGACTCCGCGAGTTCTCCCGCACGCTCGCGGTGGCGCGCAAGCAATACCGGGCCCCGGTGAACCTGTCCACATTCGACCGCCATCCCAGGCACCTGCGCTTCGCCAAGAGCATGTTCCGACTACGCCACGCCCACCGCGCGTGAATTCAGCCGAGTAGAACGGCTGTGAACTCAGCCGAGTAGAACGGCTTCCATCAGCGCGGTGACGCGGGCCAGTTGCGCCGGGCGGGCGTCGAATCGGACCAGTCGGCCGACATCGATGATCTGCCCGATGGCGGCGTGCACCCGGAAACGCGCTTCGGTCGGGTCGCCGTCGAGGAGGTTGGCCCACTCCTGCACGTTCTGGCGTTGGATGGCGCGGAGTTTGTGCTGTTCGGCCGGTGGCAGATTGCTGAACTCGGCGTAGTAGACGGGCATGATCTCCGGCATCGCGAAGGTCAGCCTGGCTTGGCGCTGCGCGATGCCGCGCACCGCGTCGGGGCGGTTGGTCGCCTCGGCGAGCGCTTCGGTGATGGCCATCGCGACGCGGTCGCCGGTGCGGTAGAAGGCCGCGGCGAGCAGGTCGGATTTGCTGGTGAAGTATCGGTAGACGCTGGAGGCGTTGATGCCGACGGCCGCGCCGATCTCCTCGATGCTTGCCTCGTGGTAGCCCTGCCTGCCGAAGATCTTGATGGCCTCGGTGAGCAGCTGTTCGCGTTTCGAGGTGACGGGCAGGCCCTTGACGACCGGGCCGGGTTCGGGCGGCGGCGGGGCGGGCGGCAGTTCGAGGCGGACCAGCGCGCCGCACATCCGCCGCATCAGCGGCAGCAGCTTGGCGCCGGAGAGCGCGGTGCGGTGCGCGGAGATGCTGGCGACGGCGCTGAGCACCGAGGCGGCGAGCATGGCGATGTCCTCGGGCGGGGTGTCCGGGCGCAGTCGCGCGATGGGCGCGGCCACGGTGGCGTTGAGGTCGTCGTAGATCTTGCGGATGCGCACGCGGTCCTCGCGCTCGAGGTAGCGCCGCTCCCAGCGGTAGAGGCCCGCTTCGCGGCGGATCTCGATGGTGTGTTCGCACAGCGACTTGATCAGCGCGTCGAGTCGCGGTTCGGGGTCGAGGGTGCTGTCGTCGGCGGCGCGCGCGACGTCGAGCAGGTGCCGCGCGCCTTCTTCGGCGGCGGCCACCAGCAGGGCGTATTTGTTGGCGAAGTGCCGGTACAGCGCCGGTCCCGAGATGCCGACCTCGGCGGCGATCTCGTCGACGCCGACCGGGTAGTAGCCGCGTTCGCTGAACGCGCGCGCGGCCGCACGCACGATCTGCACCTTGCGGTCCTTGGGGCGCCGACGCACCGCCTTGCTGGCGTCCGCCGCCGGATCGGGGCGCGCGGGCGCGAGTTCGACCTCGCTGCGATCCGCGACCATCCATCACTCCGTTCCGGGACCCCTCGGGTCGGTATGGGCGCCTGTTCCTCGTTGTTGACAGCGCCCGACAAGTCAACCTAAGTTAACCACAATTCGCAATGTCAACCATCATTCGTATTGCGATGCCGGTCCAACGGCAGACCAGGAGCAGAAGATGAGTACCACCGATTCCGCCACCGCGGGCCGCTTCTCCGCCGTGCGCGACGGCAAGATCCTGCGCGTCACCATCACCAACCCGAAGCGCAAGAACGCCATCGACTACGACACCATGGCCGCGCTCGGCGACACCTTCCTCGCCGCCGCGCAGGACCGCTCGGTCCGCGTCGTCGTGCTCACCGGCGAAGGCGGCGACTTCTGCACCGGCGCCGACCTGTCATCCTCGGCCGCCGAAGCCGAGCGCGGCATCACCTCCGAAATGGTCATGGACGTCGCCAACCGTTTGGTGAAATCCATTGTGGACTGCCCGGTTCCGGTTGTCGCACGAATCAAGGGCGCCGCCGCGGGCGTCGGCGTCGGCGTCGCACTCGCCGCCGACCTCGTCTACGCCGACACCGACTCCTACCTGCTGCTCGCCTTCATCAATATCGGCCTGATGCCCGACGGCGGCGCCGCCGCCATGGTCGCCGCGGCTGCCGGACGCCCCCTGGCCGCGGAAATGGCGCTGCTCGGCGAGCGACTGCCCGCCGAGGAGGCCAAGCGCTACGGGCTGTTCACCGCCGTACTCGCAGGCGAGGAACTCGATGCCAGGGTCGAGGCGGCCGCCGCGAAGCTGGCCGCCGGACCGCGCCGCGCACTCGAACTCACCAAACGCGCACTGAACGCCGCGACCCTCCCCGGACTCGACACCGCCCTCGCCGCCGAGAAGGCCGGTCAGACCGAGTTGCTGAGCTCCCCCGACTTCTTCGAAGGCGCCACCGCGATGCTCACCAAGCGCAAGGCGGTCTTCGCGGACTGAGCCCCCGACGAGACCCCCGCGCTGAGACCGGACCGTGGCCTCGGCACCGCGAGCGGCCGTCGCGCCGCACACACGACAGAACGCGGCTCGCCGCCGACCGCGCCGAAGCGAACACTCTCGTCCGGCGACGTACTCGCGGAACAGCGCGCGAGCGACCGCGGACCCGGTTCGCGGTCCCCACCACAACCCGCAGATTTCCTGCGACTATGTTCATCTGCTATGACATACCTGGTTACCGGAGCAACTGGGTTCATCGGTCGTTTTCTCGTCCCGCAACTGTTGCGGCGCGAGGGCGACATCCACGTCCTGGTCCGTCCCGGCATCGACTCGGCGGACCGGTTCACCTGTTGCGCCAGGGAGTGGGACGGCGGTGATCGGATCCGGCCGGTGCGCGGCGACCTCGGCGCGCCCGGCCTCGGCATCGATCCGGCGTGGACGGCCGAACATCGCGGCCGGATAGACCACATCGTCCACCTGGCGGCGAATTACGACGTCGTTGCGCGTGGGGGCGGCACCAGGCATGTGGTCGACGTGGCGCGCGCCCTCGATGCCGGGCTGCTGCACCATGTCTCGACGGTCGAGGTGGCGGGCGCCTACGCGGGGCTGTTCACCGAGGACATGTTCGACCTCGGGCAGACGCTGGAAACGCCCGCGCAGCGCGGCAAGTTCGAAGCCGAGCGCGTCGTGCGCGAATCGAATGTCCCGTGGCGGATCTACCGGCCTTCCATCGTGATCGGCCATTCCAGGACCGGTGAGATCGACCGGATCGACGGCCCCTACTACTTCTTCCGACTGCTGCGCATGGCCGCGCAGCTGCCGCGTCTGCTTCCGGTGCTCGTGCCGAAACTCGGTGAGACCAATATGGTTCCGGTAGATTTCGTGGCGCGCGCCCTCGACCATCTCGCGCACCGCGACCTGCCGCCCGCCACCACATACCATCTCGTCGACCCGCGCAGACACAGCGCCGCCGAAGCGCTGAACCTGTTCGCCGACGAGGCGGGCGCACCGCATCTGGTCGAGGTCATGCCCAAACGCAGCCTGGACGTGCTGTTGCGCGTGCCCGGCGCCAAATGGCTGCTCCCCCGCGTCGGCGTGCCGCGCGACGTGCTGGCGCACAGCGAGTTCACCTGCTGGTTCGACTGCCGCCGCACCACCGCCGCGCTCGCCGACACCGATCTCGAGGTGCCGCCGCTGGCCGGGTACGCCCCGCTGATCTGGAAGTACTGGGCGGAGAACTGGGTCTAGGACGGCGGAAGGGCCGCGCCGCGCGCGGGGGGCGGCCCAGGCCGCCGGGATCGGGGGCACGCGGGAGAGGCCCCGCCCGCGCGCCAGCACCGGCCAGGACTGGTGCAGGTCGTCCTGCCAGTAGCCCCACGAATGGGTGCCGCTCGGACGGAAGTTGAAGGTGGCGGGGATGCCGAGGTCGTTCAGCTTGTTCTGCAGGTTGTGGGTGCAGAAGTTGGTGCCCGCCTCGATCACGCCACCGATGAGCAGCTGGTTGGCCAGGCCGTAGGCGCCGGGCAGCGCGTACTTGCCGTCCAGGGTGTCGTACGGGCCGGGCAGGCCGTTGCCGGTGGACAGGTAGAGGTCCATGCCGCGCAGCTTGTCGGCGTGCACGTAGGGATCGTTGTCGATCCACTCCTGCGAGCCCTGCGGGCCCCACATGTTCAGGGTGTCGCCGCCGCCCCAGGTCTCGACGGTCAGCTTCACGAATTCCGACCCGACCGGGTCACTGGTCTGCGCGCACCCGCTGTAGGCGGCCGCGGCCTTGTACAGGCCGGGCTTGGCGATCGGCAGGGCGAGCACGGTGGTGCCGGAGGTGGAGAGGCCCGCGATGCCGTTGACCCCGTTGGTGCCGAGGGCGCCGTCGATCAGCGGGGGCAGTTCGTCGGTGAAGAAGGTCTTCCACTTGTTGCGGCCAAGGGTCGGATCGTCCTTGATCCAGTCGGTGTAGTAGCTCCACTTGCCGCCGATGGGCTGCACGACGTTGACGTTCTTGTCCTTCAGGAACTCCAGCGCGTCGGTCTTGGCGACCCAGGACGCGGTGTCCTCGCCGCCGCCCGCGCCGTTGAGCAGGTACAGCGCGGGGCGCGGCACCGAGGCGTCGGCGGGGCGCTGCACGTCGACCGGGAAGGTCTCGTCCATCGCGGACGAGTACACGTAGAGCCGGATGTTGCGGGAGTCCTTGATCTCGGCCTTGGTGATCTTGGAGCCGTCGGGGGCGACCGGATTGGCCAGCAGCGCCTTCGAGTCGATGATCGGGTCAGCGGCTGTCGCCGGTGATGCGCCGAGGCCGGACATGACGCCCGCGAACACCGCCGTCGCCGCGATCATCACCGCGGCACGCGTACCGCTGCGCCGGGTCAGTCGACGTATCAATTTCGCACCTTCACTTCGTATCGAGACGGATGGGCAATCCCTGTGCCGCGGCGTTCAGCCGTATTTCACGGCGTTCAGCCGCTATGTCACGGCGGTCGGCCGAGACAACCCGGGGGGCGGACAGCACCCGACCATACGGCCTATGTAGTCGTCACAACAGAGGGCATCGTTACCGTAGCGTTTCCTCATCCTGCCCGACAGGCGCCACGCGCCACCGCCCGGCCTGCCGGATTTGCGACAAGACACCGCCGATTCGTGACATCTTCTGGTCCGCTCACTACCCGCTCACCTCGGCCCGCCGTCGCTCTCGCGCAGCAGCTTGTCGAGCACCGGCCCGATCTCGACGAGCGCGTCGGGCTGGGTCATCAGCTCGTGCACCGTCGGCACCGGGTGATCGACCACCGCCCCCGCGTACGGCCGCCACTCCGCGATCACGTCGCCGGTGCGGCGCCGGTCGTCGGCGGCGCGGAAGTACTCGATCGTGCCGTCGAAGTATCCCGGCTGGTAGTCGCGGGTCAGATCCACCGAGCGCATGGCGCTGGTGTAGATGCGGCGCAACCGCTGCGGGCTCATGCCGACCATCTCCGCCGGGATCAGCGCGTAGAGCTTGTCGAAGTCCGCGTCCGAGAGCACCTCGAGTCCGTCCACGTCGAGTCCGGTGAGGCCGAGTTCGGAGAGCAGCTCGACCATGGTGGCGCGCCAGTCGCCGAGATCCCAGGTGTGGGCGCTGTCGAGCATGGCGAGCAGCGACACCTCACGCCCTGACTGCCGCAGCAGCACCGCGACCTCGTGGGCGAGCACACCGCCGAGCGACCAGCCGAGCAGCCGGTAGGAGCCACGCGGCTGCACGGCCACGATCTCGGCCGCGTACCGCTCGGCCATCGCGCGCAGCGAGGCGGGCGGCGGGCCGTCCTCCGACAGCGCCGCGGACTGGATGCCGTACACCGGCCGCTGCTCGTCCACGTACTGGACGAGACCGGTGTAGCACCAGGCGAGCCCGTACATCGGGTGCACGCAGAACAGCGGCTGCTCGGCGCCGCTGGTGCGGATCGGCAGGACAAGGCCCATGGCGGCGTCGGATTCGGCGTCGTAGTCGAGGGTGCCCGCGTCGGCGGCGGCGAGCCGGTCGCCGAGCGCCTGCACGGTCGGCGCGAGGAAGAACCACTGCACCCGCACTTCGATGTCGGTGAGCCTGCGCAGCTGGGCCACCACCTTGCTCGCGACCAGGCTGGTGCCGCCGAGTGCGAAGAAGTCGTCGTCGAGGCCGACCCGGTCGAGGCCGAGCACCTCCTCGAAGACCGCGGCGACCGTCTTCTGCATCGGCGTGACCGGCGCGCGGAAGGCGCGCGCGGTGAACTCGGGCGCGGGCAGCGCCTTGCGGTCGAGTTTGCCGCTCGCGTTGAGCGGCAGCGCGGGCAGCACGACCACCACCGCGGGCACCATGTACGAGGGCAGGCCCGCGCGGGCGTGGTCGAGCAGCGCCTTCTCGGAAATCTCCCGATCGGGGGCGGCCACCACGTAGGCGGCCAGCCGGTCGGGATCGGGCACCACCGCGACCGCGGCGTGCGCGACCGCGTCGTGGCGCGACAGCACCGCCTCGATCTCACCGAGTTCGATGCGCTGGCCGCGGATCTTGACCTGGAAGTCGGCGCGGCCGAGATATTCCAGACCGCCGCGCGAGAGCCGCACGATGTCGCCGGTGCGGTAGAGCCTGGTGCCGCGCTGGTACGGGTTGGCGACGAACCGTTCCGCCGTCAGCCCCGGCGCGCCGAGGTAACCGCGCGCCAACTGCACACCCGCGATGTACAACTCGCCCGGCGCGCCCAGCGGAGCCGGACGCAGTTGCCGGTCGAGCACGTAGACCCTGGTGTTGGCGACCGGCGACCCGATGGACACCGCGGCCTTCGGATCGACGCCGTTGACCCGGCCCGCGGTGACCACGGTGGCCTCGGCCGGGCCGTACCAGTTGTGCAGCGCGCCGGGCAGTGCCGCGTCGAAACGCGCGACGGTAGCGCCGGTGAGCGCCTCACCGGCCGCGAACACCCGGCGCGGCACCGAAGTGGGCAGTTCGGGGGCCAGTTCGAGGAAGGCGTCGAGCATCGACGGCACGAAGTGCACGGTGCTCACCGCTTCGCGGTCGATCAGGTCGGCGAGGTAACGCGGGTCGCGGTGGCCGTCGGGTTCGGCGATGACAAGTCGCGCGCCGGTCTGCAAGGGCCAGAACAACTCCCAGGTGGAGATGTCGAAAGTGATCGGCGTCTTGTGCAGGACCGCGTCGGCGCGGTTGTGCGGATACGCCGATTGCGCCCAACGGAATTGGTTCACCATCTGGCGGTGCGTGATCATCACGCCCTTGGGGCGGCCGGTGGAACCGGAGGTGTAGATCACATAGGCCAGGTTGTCCGGACGCACCGCGCGCAACACGCCGGAACCCGCGCCCGCGCCGAGAGTCGCGAGGTCGAGCACCGGGGTTTCCGTATCGGTGTCGAAGGCGTCGGCGGCCGTGGTGAGCACGAAAAGCGGTGCGGCGCTTGTGAGTACGTGACTGTTGCGCTCCACAGGATGATCCGGGTCGACGGGTACGTAACCCGCGCCGGTCCGCAGCACCGCGTAGATCGCGACGACCAGCTCGATGGAACGCCGCATCGCCACGGCTACAAGGGTTTCCGGCCCCGCGCCGCGCCTGGCCAGCGCATCGGCCAGTGCGTCGACGCGTTCACGGAGTTCGGCGTAGGTGATGGTCTGCCTGCCGAAGGTCACCGCGGGCGCGTCGGGGGTGCGTTCGCACTGCGCGTGGAACAGCGAAACCAGCGTCGCCTCATCGGACGGCCACGCCACGTCGGTGCGGTTGAGCGAGTCGAGCACGAAACGCTCGGTGCTCAACAGCAGGTTGGTGCCTGCCAGCGTGCGCTGCGGCGCGGTCACGAATTCGGTGACGAGCAGCCGCATCCGGTCGGTGAGCGACTGCGCGACCGCGCTGTCCACCGTCTCGCGCTGGTAGAGCACCTTCACCCAGAGCTGGGAATCCAGGTTCACCAACAGCGTCACCGGATAGTGCGTGAAGTTCACGGCCTGCAGATCGGCCACCGACATGCCGTCGATGGAACTGGCCTGCTCGAGCCCTTCGGTGTCGACCGGGTAGGACTCGAACGCGATCATGGTGTCGAACAGGCCGTCCACCCCGACCGCGCGCTGGATGTCGGCGAGTCCGAGGTAGTGGTGGTCGAGCAAGGCGGCCTGCTCGGACTGCAACCGGCTCAGCAGGTCGCGCACGGTCCAGGTCGGGTGGAAGCGGACCCGCACCGGAATGGTGTTGACGAACAGGCCGATCATCGAGTCGATGCCGTCCAGTTGCGGCGGGCGACCCGACACCGCCGCGCCGAATATCGCCTCGTCGCGGTCGGTGCTGCCCGCGATCACCATCGCCCACGCGGCCTGCACCACCGTGTTGATGGTGACGCCGGTGTCGGTGGCGAGCGCGGTCAGCGCCTCGGTCTCCTCGGGCGGCAGGGTGAACCCGGTGGTCCCGACCCCGACCTCGGGCAGGACCGGCGGCGCGAGCGCGGGCACCAGCGGCGTCGGCTCGGCTCCGCGCAGGGCCTCGGACCAGGCGCGCAGCGCGGCCTCTTGATCCTGGCCGCCGAGCCAGGCGAGGTATTCCCGGTAGGGCCGCACCCTCGGCAGCATGGACGGATCGCCGCGCAGCGCGTACAGCGCGAGCAAATCCTTCATGAGCAGCGGCATCGACCAGCCGTCGAGCAGGATGTGGTGGGTGGTCAGGGTGAGGAAGCTGCGCCCGGACAGGGTGCGGTGCATGGCGAAACGCACCAGCGGCGCCGTCGCCGGATCGAATCGGCGCCGCTGATCGGCGGCGAGCACGCCGTCGAGTTCCTCGTCGGGGACGCCGTCGACGGCCTGCCACGGCACCTTCACCGAATCGACCACCAACGCGACCGGCGTGCCGTCCTCGGTGGTGACGAAGGCGCTGCGCAGGTTGGCGTGCCGGTCGAGCACGGCCTGCGCGGCGCGCTGCATCCGGTCGATGTAGATGCGCCCGGTCAGTTCCAGCGTGAACTGCATGACGTAGTCGTCCACCGTGGCCGCGCTCAGCTCGCTCAGGAACAGCAGACCCGATTGCAGCGGCGAGAGCGGCAGGATGTCGGTGAGGCCGGGTCGCTCCCGACGCCAGCGGTCGATCTCGGGCTGGGTGACCCGGACCAGCGGCACATCCGATGGCGTCAGTCCGCCCGCGCCCGGTTCGGCGGTGTGCCGCGCGAGCGCGGTGAGCCCAGCCACCCACAGTTCGGCCAGCTCGCGCACTTCCTCCTCGCCGATGATCTCGGCGGCGTAGAGGAAGGTGACGTCCATGCGCGGACCGGCTTCGCCGTCGTTGACGATCGCGTTGATGTCGATGACGGCCGCGGCGGGCATGCCGTGGTCCTGGTCCGGATTGTGTTGCCCCACTTCACCGGTCGGCATCCAGCCGAGCGCGGTGAGCCCTTCCGGGACACCGCCCGCCGACACCCGGCCGAGGTAGTTGAAGCTGATCTGACCGAGCGACCCGGCGACCTCGGCCGCGGTGTCCTCGTTCAGATAACGCAGCAGCCCGAAGCCGATGCCCTTGTCGGGTACCGCGAGCAGTTGTTCCTTGATGGCCTTGATCGCGTCGCCGGTGGCCTCGCCGCCGTCGAACACGGTCACCGGATCCACCGTGCGCAGATCGAGCGCGACCGGGTAGATGCTGGTGAACCAGCCGACCGTCCTGGTCAGGTCGGCGCCGGGCACGACCTCTTCCTCGCGGCCGTGGCCCTCGAGTTTGACCAGCGTGCGCGGTGCGTCGACGCCGCGCCGTCCGCGCCAGTGCCGCACCGCCATGGCGAGCGCGGCGAGCAGACCGTCGTTCACGCCGCCGCGATACAGCGCGGGCACCTTGTTGAGGACGGCCTCGGCGACCTCGACCGGAATGGTGACCTCGACGCGGCGCACGGTGGCCTGGGTGTCGAAGGTCGGGTCGAGCACGCGGTTGCCGAGCAGCGGGTCCGGGGTGGCGACCACCGATTTCCAGAAATCGATTTCGGCGCGGCGCTGCGCGGAGGCGGCGATCTCGACCAGTCCGTGCGACCAGCGTCGGAAGGAGGTGCCGGTCGCGGGCAGCGCGATCGGCTGACCGGCCAGTCGCTGCGCCCATGCCATCGCCAGGTCCGGGATGAGAATGCGCCACGAGACGCCGTCGATGGCGTAGTGGTGCGCGGCGACGGCGAGCACGTCGCGCCCGTCTGGACGCGAGAGCCAGGTGAAGGCCAACATCTTGGCGTCACCGGGATCCAGGGCGTCCACCGTCTCCTGCATGGCCGATTCGGCGATGCGCTGGAGTTCGGATTCGCTCGTCCCCTCCGGGATATCGATGCGGCCGACCAGCTCCGCCGGTTCCACCGCGCCGGGCGGCAGCGTCTCGAAATGCCAACGGCCGTCGACCTGGTACACCCGCGAACGCAGCACGTCGTGGTGGTCGAGGACCGCGCCGATGGTCTCCACGAGTCCGGCGGCGTCGATCTCCTCGGGCAATCCGAGCATCATGCTCTGGAAGAACCGGCCGAACGCGCCGTTGGCCAGGTAGGCGGCGAGCACCGGGGTCAGCGGGACATCGCCGACGCCGCCGCCGCGCAATTCCTCGAGCACGATCGGCGCGTGGTCGGCGGCGCTCACCGCGACCTTGGCGAGTCCGGCGACGGTGCGCTGTTCGAACACATCGCGCGGGCTGAACACGATGCCCGCGGCCTTGGCGCGCGACACCAACTGGATCGACAGGATGCTGTCGCCGCCGACGGAGAAGAACGAGTCGTCGACGCCGACCGATTCCAGGCCGAGGACCTGCGCGAACAGTTCGGAGATCCGAGCTTCCACGGCACCGATGGGCTCGCGCGTCTCGGTGGTGGTGAAGGTCGGCGCAGGCAGCGCGCGACGGTCCAGTTTTCCGTTGGCGGTCAACGGAATCGAATCGAGTACGACGAAGGCCGACGGCACCATGTAGGCGGGCAGCAGTTCACCCGCGCCGACCCGCACGGCGTCGATATCGATGGCCGCGCCCGAGGCGGCGACCAGGTAGGCGACGATGCGCTGATCGCCCGGCTTGTCCTCGCGCACCACCACCGCGGTCTGGCCGACCCGGTCCTGGGCGAGCACCGCCGCCTCGATCTCGCCGAGTTCGATGCGGAAGCCGCGCACCTTGACCTGGTCGTCGGCGCGGCCGAGGTATTCCAGGTCGCCTTCGGTGTTCCAGCGCGCCAGATCGCCGGAGCGGTACAGCAGTTCGCCCGGACCGTCGAACGGGTTGGCGACGAAACGGCCCGCCGTGAGCGCGGGCCTGCCGAGGTAGCCGCGCGCGAGTTGGGTTCCCGCGACATAGATCTCGCCGGGCGAGCCCGCGGGCACCGGCCGCAACCTGGTGTCGAGCAGGTAGGTGCGCAGGCCCGCGATGGCGCGGCCGATCACGCTGCCGTTGGCGGCGGCAACGGCGGCGGCGTCGAGCGCGCGGTAGGTGACGTGCACCGTCGTCTCGGTGATGCCGTACATGTTGACCAGGCGCGGCGCGGTGTCGCCGTGCCTTGCGTACCAGTCGGTGAGCCTGCGCAATTCGAGCGCCTCACCGCCGAAGACGATGTAGCGCAACGACAGCGGGCCCGCGCCCGGTTCGGCGCCCCGATCCGCCTCGGCCAGTTGGTAGAACGCCGACGGCGTCTGGTTCAGCACCGTGACCCGTTCGCGGCGCAGCAGTTGCAGGAACTGCTCGGGCGAGCGGGACACGTAGTAGTCGACCACGACCAGGGTGCCGCCGTGCAGCAGCGGACCCCACAGTTCCCACACCGAGAAGTCGAAGGCGTAGGAGTGGAACATCGTCCACACGTCGTCGGCGCCGAATCCGAAGTCCGCCTGCGTGTTCGCGAACAGCTTCACCACCGTGCGGTGCGGCACCCGCACGCCCTTGGGGCGGCCGGTGGAACCGGAGGTGTAGATGACGTAGGCGATGGTGTCGGGTGTGAGCGTATGCGCGCGTTCGGCGTCGGTGACCGGGGTGTCCGCGAAGGGCGACAGGTCGAGCGCGTCGAGGTCGAGCACCGGCAGGGTGGCGGGCAGTTCGATATCGCGCTCGGTGTGGGTGAGCACGCAGACCGGGCGCGCGTCGTCGAGCATGTAGGCGATGCGGTCGGCCGGGTAGGTCGGGTCGACGGGCAGGTAGCCCGCACCGGATTTGACCGTGGCCAGCAGCGCGACCACCAGGTCTGTCGAGCGCGGCAGCGCGACCGCGACCAGCGTCTCGGGTCCGGCGCCCGCCTCGATCAGCTTGCGCGCCAAGCGGTTCGCGCGCCGGTCGAGTTCGGCGTAGTCGATCCTGGTGTCGTCGAAGACCACCGCGGTGCGCTCGGCGTTGGCGCGCGCGGCCGACTCGAACAGTTCGACGAGGGTGGCCTCGGGTCCGACGTCGAGTCCCGAACCGCTCCAGGTCCGCAGCGCGGTCTCGCGTTCGGCGGCCGTGAGCAGTTCGATATCGCCCACCGGGGTGCGCGGGTCGACGGCGACGGCGGCCAGCAGGCGCTGGAACCGGTCGGCGAAGCCAACCGCGGTGGCGCGGTCGTACAGGTCGGTGGCGTAGGACAGATGGCACGACAGGGTCTGCGCGCCGGTGGCGTCCTCGGTCTCGAAGACGGTGAGCGACAGGTCGAACTTCTCGACCGCCGCGTCGAATTCGACCGTGCCCGCGCGCAATCCCGGCAGTTCGAAACTGCCGCCTGGCAGATTCTGGAAGGCCAGGATCACCTGGAACAGCGGGGAACGGGTGGTGGAACGCTCGGGTTCGAGCACGTCGACCAGTCGCTCGAACGGGATGTCGGCGTGCGCGAGCGCGGCCAGGTCCGTTTCGCGTTGACGAGTCAGCAGGTCGGCGAACGCCTCGCCGCCCCTGATCTCGCTGCGCAGCACGACCGTGTTGACGAACATGCCGATCAGATCGTCGATAGCGGCGTCGCCGCGGCCCGCGACCGGAGTGCCGATCGCGAGATCGGATGCGCCGGACAGCCGTCCGAGCAGCACCGCGAGCGCCGAGTGCACCACCATGAACAGGGTCGCGTTCTTCGCCCGCGCGAGATCGGCCAGACCTTCACGCACCGCAGCGCCGACCACGAACTCCACCGCGGCGCCGCGCTGACTCGGCGCCTCGGGACGCGCACGGTCACCGGCGAGCGTGGATTCCTCCGGCAGGCCGGACAATTCGCGTCGCCAGAAGGCGATCTGCTCGGCGGCGATCGATTCCGCGTCGTCCTCGTCGCCGAGCACAGCGCGCTGCCAGATGCTGAAATCGGCGTACTGCACCGGAAGCGGCGCCCAGCCCGGTTCAACACCGGCCGCGCGCGCCGCGTAGGCGGACATCACGTCGCGGGTCAGCGGACCCATCGACCAGCCGTCACCGGCGATGTGATGGACGACGAAGACCACCACGTGATCATCGAGCGCCGCGTTCACCCGCAGCAGGGCCACACGCAGCGGAATATCCGCCGCGACATCGAAACCCGCGCCGATGATCTCGGCGACCTTGGCGGGCAGTTCGTCGTCGTACACCACCACCGGATGCACGCGCGGCACCGCCTGCGTGATCGGCACGACCACCTGTACCGGGCCGTCGTCGGTCTGCGGGTAGGTGGTGCGCAGGATCTCGTGCCGCTCGACCACATCGGCCACCGCCTGCTGCAACGCCTCCACGTCGAGTAAGCCGGTCAGGCGCACCGCGACGGGGATGTTGTAGGTCGGCGACGCGGTGTCGAACTGGTTGAGGAACCACATGCGCTGCTGGGCGAGCGAGAGCGGCACCGCCTCGGGCCGCGACTGCGCGACCAGCGCGGGCCGCGCCTTGCCCACCGGGATCTCGACCCGTGCCGCGAGCGCCTCCACGGTCGGCGCCTCGAACAGCAACCGCACCGGGACCCGCACGTTCAGCGCCGCGCCGAGGCGGGCGCTGACCCTGGTAGCGCTCAGCGAGTTGCCGCCGAGTGCGAAGAAATCGTCGTCGACGCCGACCCGCTCCACCCCGAGCACCTCGGCGTACACCTCGGCGACGGCCTGTTCCAGCGCCGTCGCGGGCGCACGGAACATGGCGGATTCGAAGACCGGCTCCGGCAGCGCCTTGCGGTCCAGTTTGCCGACCTGGTTCAGCGGGATCGCGTCGAGCACCATGATCGAGGTCGGCACCATGTGCGCGGGCATCCGCTGCTGCGCGTAGGCGGTGAGCGCGCCGATATCGATGCGCTCCCCCGCCGCCGCGTGCACGTAGGACACAAGCACGGTCGCGCCGGTCGGCGTCTTGCGGCCGACGGTCACCGCGAAGTCGACGCTCGCGTGATCGGCGAGCACCGCGTCGATCTCGCCGAGTTCGATGCGGAAGCCGCGCACCTTCACCTGGAAGTCGTTGCGGCCGATGAATTCCACCTCGCCGCGCGAGGTCCAGCGCACCACGTCGCCGGTGCGGTACATGCGCTTGCCCGGCTGCCACGGGCAGGCCACGAAACGCGCCGCGCTCAGGCTCGGCCTGCGGTGGTAGCCCGCCGCGAGCTGCTCGCCCGCGATGTACAGCTCGCCGGAGACGCCGACCGGCACCGGGTTCAGGCGGTCGTCGAGCACCCATTCGGTGATGCCGCGGATCGGCGCGCCGATGGTGATCTGGTCGCCGACCGCGAGCGGTTCGCTGAAGTTGACGATGATGGTGGTCTCGGTCGGGCCGTAGGCGTTGTGGAACTGCCTGCCGTCGATCGCCCAGCGGCGCACCAGATCCGGGGACCACGTTTCGCCGCCGATGAAGACCGCGCGCAGGTCGGTGAGCCCGGCCGGGTCGAGGGAGGCCAGCGCCGCCGCGGTGAGGAACATGTGGGTGACCCGCCGCACACGCAGCAGTTCGCTCAGGTCGGCGCCGCCGTAGACGTCGGTGGGCACCACGACCATGGTCGCGCCCGCGCCGGTGGCGAGCAGCAGTTCCAGCACCGCGCCGTCGAAGCTCGGCGTCGCGAAATGCAGTGTGCGCGAATCGGGGTCGACGCCGAACCGCTCGCGCTGTTCGGCGGAGTAGCCCGCGAGTCCGGCGTGCGTCACCGCGACGCCCTTCGGCACGCCGGTCGACCCTGAGGTGTAGACCATGTACGCCACATTCGCCGCGCGCACCGGACGGATCCGGTCGGCGTCGGTGATCGGGGCGACGGAGTGCTCGGCCAGCGCGGCGGCGAAGGCCGAATCGTCCAGCGACAGCCAGTCGAGGCCGTCGCCGAGGTCGGCGCGGGCCCGGCGGACGGTGAGGCCGAGCACCGCGCCGGAGTCGGCGAGCATGTGCGCGACCCGTTCCGGCGGGTAGTTCGGGTCGACCGGGACGAATCCGGCGCCGGTCTTGGCGACCGCCCAGAACGCGAGCACCGATTCCAGCGAACGCGGAATGCCGATGGCGACCAGGTCGCCGGGCCCGACGCCGCGGCCGATGAGTTCACGCGCCAGACGGGACGAGCGTGCGTCGAGTTCGAGGTAGTCGAGGCTGCGGTCCCCGTCCTCGAGCGCGACGCCGCGCGGGTTGCGGGTGACCGCGGCCGCGAGGATGTCGGGCAGTGCGCCGCTCTCGGTGACCACTCGACCGCGCATCCCGGTCAGGCGATCGACCTCGCTGTCGGAGAGCAAACGCAGGTCGCCGACGGCGGTGCGGGGCGCGCGCACGATCTGGTGCAGCACGCGCACGAACCGCTCGGCGAAGGCGCGCACCGTCGCGGTGTCGAAAATGTCCCTGGCGTAGGTCAATTCGCCCGCCATGCCGTCCTGGCCGCCCGCGGCGCCCTCGACGACGGTCAGCTGCATGTCGAAACGCTCGATGTCGACGGGCGTGTCGAGGCCGCGGATGCTCAGGCCGGGCAGTTCGAAATCGCCCGACGGCAGGTTCACGAACGACAGCGCGACCTGGAACAGCGGGGTGCGCCCGGTGGAACGCACCGGCGAGAGCACCTCGACCAGTTGCTCGAACGGGACGTCGGCGTTGGCGAAGGCGGCGAGATCGGCCTCGCGCTGCCTGGCGAGCAGTTCGGCGAAGGACTCACCGGGCTCGAGCACGGTGCGCAACACCACCGTGTTCACGAACATGCCGATGACATCGTCGAGTTCGGCCGCGCCGCGTCCGGCGATCGGGGTGCCGATGGCCACGTCGTTGGTGCCCGCCATCCGCGCGAGCAGCACCGCGAGCGCCGAATGCACGACCATGAACACCGTGGCATTCGCCGCGCGCGCCATCTCCCGCAGTCCGCGATGGGTTTCGGCGTCGACGCGGAAACTCACCGCGCCGCCCTGATAGGACTGGGTGGCCGGGCGCGGGCGATCCAGCGGGAGCGTCGACTCCTCGGGCAATCCGGCCAGCGTGCCGGTCCAGTAGTCGATCTGCTTGGCCGCCAACGACTCCGGGTCGGCGCTGTCGCCGAGCAGAGCGCGCTGCCACAGCGCGAAGTCCGCGTACTGCACCGGCAGCGGCGACCAGTCCGGTCGCGTGCCCTGCGAACGCGCGGCGTAGGCGGCCATCACGTCGCGAGTGAGCGCGCCGAGGGACCAGCCGTCGGCGGCGATGTGGTGCACGACGAGCAGCAGGACGTACTCGTCGGACCGGCCGCCGACCCGGAACAGCGCGATCCGCAGCGGCACCTCGACCGACACGTCGAAGCCCGCGCCCGCGATCTCGGCGATCCGCTCGAACAGTTCGTCCTCGCCGACGGTGATCGGCTCCACCGTCGGCGCGGCCTGCGCGGTGCCGAGAACGACCTGTTCGGGGCCGTCTTCGGACTGCGGGTACAGGGTGCGCAGGGTTTCGTGCCTGGCGACGATGTCGGTGGCGGCGGCACGCAGCGCGGCGATGTCGAGCGCGCCGGACAGTTGCACGGCCACCGGCAGGTTGTAGGCCGCCGACGACGTGTCGAACTGGTTGAGGAACCACATGCGCTGCTGGGCCAGCGACAACGGAATCCGTTCCGGTCGCGGCCCTGCCTCCAGCGCCGGTCGGCCGCCCTCGGACAGTTCGACCCTGGCCGCCAATCCGGCGACCGTTGACACCTCGAAGATCAGCCGCACCGGGACGCGCGTGTCCAGCGCGTCGCCGAGGCGGGCCGCGACACGGGTCGCGCTGAGCGAGTTGCCGCCGAGTTCGAAGAAGTCGTCGTCGCGGCCGATGCGTTCGACGCCGAGCACCTCGGCGAAGACCTGCGCCACGGCTTCCTCGAGCGCGGTGGCGGGCGCAGCGAACGCGCGCGCCTCGAACACCGGGGCGGGCAGCGCCTTGCGGTCGAGTTTGCCGGAAGTGTTGAGCGGCAACGCGTCCAGAACCAACACGGTGGCGGGCACCATGTAGGCGGGCAGCACCTCGGCGACCTCGTCGCGCAGCGCGACCGGGTCGAGCGTGCGGCCGGGCGCGGGGACCGCGTAGCCGACCAGCTGATCACCGGTCGGGCCCGCGGCCACCACGACGACCGCCTGACTCACGTTCGGCCGGGCCAGCAGCGCGGTCTCGATCTCGCCGAGTTCGATGCGCTGGCCGCGGAACTTCACCTGGAAGTCGGTGCGGCCCAGGTAATCCAGTACCGGTTGATCGCCGACGCCGCGCCAGACCACCAGGTCGCCGGTGCGGTACATGCGTTCGCCGAAGCCGAACGGATCGGCGACGAACCGGTCCGAGGTCAGATCCGGGCGGCGCACGTAGCCGCGCGCGAGCTGGTCGCCGGAGAGGTACAGTTCGCCGACCACACCCGCGGGCACCGGGCGCAGGCGCGAATCCAGCACGTACACACGGGTATTCCACTGCGGCAGACCGATCGGCACCGATGTGCTCGCCTCGGGGGTCGCCTGCCAGTAGGTCACCGAGACGGCCGCCTCGGTTGGGCCGTACAGGTTGTGCAGCGCGGCGTCGGAGACCGCGGCGAAGGCGGTGACCGTCTCCGGCGGCAGCGCCTCGCCGATCGCGAACACGTGCCGCAGCGTGCGCAGCGATCGGGCGCGGGCGTGCGCGGCGAACACCGTGAGCATGGACGGCACGAAATCGGTGACGGTCACCCGGCGCGCGGCGATGGTCTCGGCCACGTACTCGGGATCGCGGTGCCCGTCCGGGGTGGCGACCACCAGGGTCGCGCCGACCCGCAGCGGCATGAAATAGCCCCACAGCGACACGTCGAAGGTGGTCGCGGTCTTCTGCAGGTACACGTCGTCGGGGCCGAGCGGATATTCCGCCAGCATCCAGGCGATCTGGTTGTTGATGGCCGCGTGCGTGACCGCGACGCCCTTCGGCCTGCCGGTCGAACCGGAGGTGAAGATCACGTAGGCCGGGTTCTGCGGCGACATCGGCCGCGCGGGTTCGCTGGGACGCGCGGGCGCGGCGTCGAATTCGCTCAGGTCGACGCGGTCGAGCAGGACGAGGTCGGACCCGTCCGGGATGGCGGCGGCGTCGGCGGTGGTGCTCAGCACGCAGACCGGACGCGCGGTGTCGAGGATGTGACCGATTCGCTCGGCCGGGTGATCCGGGTCGAGCGGCACGTAGGCGCCGCCCGCGGCGACGATCGCGTACATGCCGACGACCAGGTCCATGGACCGGCGCATGGCGAGCCCGACCAGCGACTCCGAGCCGACCCCACGTGAAATGAGCAGGCGCGCAAGGCGATTGACCCGCGCGTCGAACTCGCGGTAGGTCAGCTCGGCGCCCTCGTACACGACGGCCACCGAATCCGGATGCGCGGAGACCGCGCGCCGGTACGCGTCGAGCAGCAGCTCCCCCGCGACCGGATAGCGGGTGTCGTTCCAGTCCAACAGGATTCGATCGCGCTCCACGGGAGCGAGCAGTTCGATGCCGCCCACCGCGGAGTCCGGGTCGGCGGTCACCGCGGCCAGCACGCGGATCAGACGCTCGGCGAAGCCCGCGACCGTCGCCTCGTCGAACAGGTCGGCGGCGTAGGTGAACAGCGCAGGCATCGCCGCGTCGTCGTCGGCGTGTGGCTCGACGGTGAGCTGGAGATCGAATTTCGCCACCGCGCCATCGAATTCGACGACCTCGACCGAAAGCCCCGGCAGTTCCAGGGTCGCGCTGTCCATGTTCTGGAAGAACAGCGCCACCTGGAACAGCGGGTGATGCGACTGCGAGCGCACCGGGTCGAGCACCTCGACCAGCCGCTCGAAGGGCAGTTCGGCGTGCGAGAACGCGCCGAGGTCGGTCTCCTTGACCGCGTCGAGCAGGTCGAGGAACGAGGCGTCGCCGCGCACGCCGGTGCGAAGGACCAGCGTGTTGACGAACATGCCGATCAGGTCATCGAGTTCGCGTTCGCCTCGGCCCGCCACCGGCGTGCCGATGGTCACGTCCTCGGTGGCCGACAAGCGCGCCAATAGCACCGCGAGCGCGGCGTGCACGACCATGAACAGCGAGACGCCGTGGTCGCGGGCGAGTTCGTTCATGGCGGCGTTGAGCGCGGCCGGTACCTCGAACGGGTAGGCGGCGCCGCGGCCCGAGGCCACCGCGGGACGCGGCCGGTCGGCGGGCAGGTCGATGCGGTCCGGGATGCCCGCGAGCGCGTCGCGCCAGTACGCGAGCTGGTCGGCGGCGACCGAGGCGGGATCGCTCTCGTCACCGAGGACCGTGCGCTGCCACAGCGTGTAATCGGCGTACTGCACTGGCAGCGGCGACCAGCGCGGCGGCGCGCCCGCGACGCGCGCGGTGTAGGCGAACATCAGGTCGCGCACCATCGGCGCGACCGAGGCGCCGTCGGCGGCGATGTGATGCACGACCACCGACAGCACGTAGTCCTGCGCGCCAAGCCACGCCAGGCCCATGCGCAGCGGCACGTCGGCGGTCACGTCGAAGCCCGCGAGCACCGAACCGAGCAGCCAGTCGCGCAATTCGGATTCCGACAGCGCCTGCGGACTCAGATCCGGCAGCGCGCGCTGGGTCGGCAGCACCTGCTGATGGCCGACGCCGTCGACGGCCGGGTACACCGTGCGCAGCGTCTCGTGCCGTTCGAGCAGATCCGTGACCGCGGCTTGCAGCGCACCCACGTCGAGCCTGCCGGAAAGCCGCACCGCGAACGGGATGTTGTTGGCCGCCGACTCCGGATCGAACCGGCTCAGGAACCACATGCGCTGCTGCGCGGGCGAGAGCGGGATCGGGTCGGGGCGGCGCGCCAGACGTTCCAGCGCGGGACGGCGACCCGAGCCCGCGGAGTCCGAAAGCAGCCGGGCCAGCGCGGCCACCGTCGGCGCCTCGAAGATCGAGCGCGCGGGCACCTGCGTGTCCAGCGCCGCGCCGAGGCGGGCGATGGCCCTGGTCGCGATGAGCGAATTGCCGCCGAGGGCGAAGAAGTCGTCGTCGGCGCCGATCTCGGCGTCGGTGTCGAGCAGTTCGGCGAAGACCGCGGCGACCATGATCTCCACCCGACCCTGCGGCGCGCGGAATTCCTTGGTGCGCAAGCGCGGTTCGGGCAGCGCGGCGCGGTCGAGCTTGCCGACCGGGGTCAGCGGGATCGCGTCGAGCGCCATCACGGTGGTCGGCACCATGTGCGCGGGCAGGCTGCGCGCGGCGTATTCGAGAAGTTCGTCCTCGTCCACGCTCTCACCCGGCGCGGCGTGCACGTAGGCGACCAGGATGGTGGCGCCCGTGTCGAGGTCGTGGCCGACGGTGACCGCGAAGTCGACCGTGTCGTGTCCGGCCAATACCGCGTCGATCTCGCCGAGTTCGATGCGGAAACCGCGGATCTTGACCTGGAAATCGTTGCGTCCCAGGTACTCCACATCACCGGCGGGCGTGAAGCGAACGAGGTCGCCGGTGCGGTAGAGCCTGGCGCCGCTCGGATCGAAGGGATTCGGGACGAAACGGGCGGCGGTGAGCGAGGGCCGCCGGTGATAGCCGCGCGCCAACTGCGCGCCGGTGATGTAGAGCTCGCCGACCACGCCCGTCGGCACCCGAGCCAGTCGGTCGTCCAGCACGTATTCGGTGATGGCGCGGATCGGGCCGCCGATGGTGACGATCTCCCCCGGCACCAGCGGCGCGCTGATATTGGTCATGATCGTGGTCTCGGTGGGGCCGTAGCCGTTGTAGAACTCGCGGCTCGTACCGTCGCCGAGCGACGACTTCGTACCGTCGCCGAGCGACGACTTCGCACCGTCGCCGAGCGGCAGCACCCAGCGGCGCACCAGCTCCGGCGGACACGCCTCGCCGCCCGCGACCACCACGCGCAGCTCGTCGAGTCCGGTCGGATCGACGGAGGCGAGGGCGGCGGGCGTGATGAAGGCGTGGGTCACCCGTTCGCGCCGCAGCAGTGCGGCGAGTTCGGCGCCGCCGTAGACGGTGGGCGCGACCACGACCATGGTCGCCGCGCCGCCGAGCGCGAGCAGCAGTTCCAGCACCGAGGCGTCGAAGGACGGCGACGCGAAGTGCAGGGTGCGCGACTCCCCGGTTACCCGGTAGCGATCACGCTGTTCGTCACAGAAGCTCGACAGCCCCGCCTGCGTGACCACCACGCCCTTCGGCAGGCCGGTGGAACCCGAGGTGTAGATCACATAGGCGGGATGTTCGGCGCGCAGCGGACGCACCCGGTCGGCGTAGGTGACCGGTTCGGCGGATTTGGCCGCGAGTTCGGCGGCCAGATCGGGCGCATCGATGACGAGCCAGCCCACCGCGTCCGGCAGGGTGTCCGCGACGGCGGCGACGGTGAGACCGAAACGCGCACCCGAGTCGGTGACCATGTGCTCGACGCGATCGGCCGGATAGTTGGGGTCGACCGGCACGAAGCCCGCGCCCGTCTTGGCGACCGCCCACACCGCCACCACCGAATCCAGCGACCGGGGCACACCGACGGCAATCAGATCCTCCGGCCCGACCCCGCGCTCGATGAGCAGCCGGGCCAGGCGGGTGGAGTGTTCGTCGAGTTCGGCGTAGGTCAGCTCGCCGAGCGTCGCCTCGGCGTCGGCGAAGCGAACGGCGACACCGGAAGGATTCGCCTCGACCGCGCCGAGCAGCAGTTGCGGCAACGTCTTGACCCGCGACCGAGAGGCACGGGTCGGCCGCGTCCGGGTGGGGCGCGTCATGCTCGCACCTGCCCCTGTGTCGCGTATCGGCGACCCAAGTCCACCCGGTTCATGCAGCAGCTCACCCTATCCATCTCCGCAGTTCGATCGTGTGCTCCCCTCGCACGCCCACCTCGTGTGCATCGTAGAGACAAGCACCCCTCGTTACCAGACGCGCAGTTCAGCACCCGGCTACCGCGGGAAGCACATATTCGACACGACACGGCATCGATACGACCACGAACACCCCGCCTTCGCATACCCCAGGGTCCGTGAGCGAAGTCATGAACCCGGCCGACATCACCGGTTCCTCAGCTCGCGCACGGTCACCGTCAGCTCCGCTCGACAGCGATGGCGTCGTGCCGATCCGCCGATGGCTCGGTAGGCCCCGCGATTGTCACCGACCGCACGACTCCGACAAGATCACGAGATCGGCCGCGGTCGCGAGGGCGGGCACCGGTTCACCCCCGAGCACACCGTCCGCCGCCACCATCCATGTCACCGACCGAACAGCTCCGGCAGCGTCACGACGTCGACCGCCTCGCCGAACGCCGGGGCGGTCGACCGGTCACCGTCGAACACCACCGTCCGTAGATCCTCCAGTTCCGCCGTTTCCAGCCCTCCCGCGGTGCGACCGTCCACGAACACATGGGTGATCCATTCCTCGGCGAGCAGCCAAGTCGGGTCGCCGCCGTCCGGACTCACCACGACGGAGGCGCCGTTCGCGCCTGCTGTCACCGTCTCCAGCAGAGTCGCCACGGAGTCGGGTGCGAAACCGTAGGTGCGGGATTCGAAGGTCAGCTCGGCGCGGGCCAAGCGGTCGGCGGCGGCGGCCAGTTCGTCGTAGGTCACCGGCGCGCCGCCCGCGGCGATCCACACCGGATCACCGCCGCGCAGCGTGCGCACCCGGTTCGCGTACGTCACCGGGCGCGGAGACTGCTCATCGATGCGGACGCGCACGGCGGGATCGTCCAGCGCGAGCGCATTCGCTCCCGAGGCCGCCGCGCCGGTGCCGATCGTCACCGCGGCGGCCGAAGCGCGCGCCACCGCGGCGCCTGCCTTGAGTACGGCCCAGTGCGCGATCACCCGGTCGACGCCGCGATCCAGCCGCACCGCCACACCGTCGCCTGGACCGCAGCCCAGCTCGATCAGCACCCGCGCCAGACGCGAGGATCCCGCGTCGAGTTCGGCGTAGGTCACGACCCGCTCGCCCCACACGATCGCCGGGCCTTCCGGATCGTCCTCGACGGCGGCGGTCAGCGACTGACCGAGCGCAGCGCCCGCGCCACCCGACTCGACCGCTTCCGTACCGCCCGTGCCGACCAGTGCTCGGTCGCGCTCCTCGGCGTCGAGGATGTCGATATCGCCGACGACCACATCGGGATCGGCCGCGACGGCCGCCACGATGCGCTCGAACCGGCGCGCGAAGGCCTGCGCGGTGGACTCGTCGAACAGGTCGGCGGCGTAGTTGAGGACGACGTGCAGCGGGCCGGTCGAGCCGTCCGCGCCGCGGCGGGCGTCGACGACCACCTGCATATCGAATTTCGCGGCGACCGCGCCCGCGTCGAGTCCGGCGATGGTGAGACCGGGCAACTCCAGGGTCTGCGCCTCGGTGTTCTCGAAAGACAGGACCACCTGGAAGAGGGAATCGCGTCCGCCGCCGCGACTGGCCGCGACCTCCTCGACCACCCGCTCGAACGGCACGTCGGCATTGCCGAAGGCGGACAGGTCGGTCTCGCGCGCCACCTCGACGAGTTCGGCGAAACGCGCACCGGAATCGACGCGGGTCCGCAGGGCGATGGTGTTCACGAACATGCCGACCAGATCGTCGAGCGCCCGTTCACCGCGACCGGCGACCGCGGTGCCGATGGCGATATCGGACCCGCCCGACATGCGCGCGAGCAGCACCGCGAGCGCGGCGTGCACAACCATGAACAGGGTCGAATTGCGGGCGCGCGCGAGGGCGGCGAGCGCGTCGTGGGTCTCGACGGGCAATGTGGTGGATACGGTGCCCGCCCGCAGCGACGGCACCGCGGGACGCGGCCGGTCCTGCGGCAGCGCCTGCTGCCCCGGCAACCCGGCGAGCTGTTCGCGCCAGTACGCGAGTTGCCGCGCCGCCACCGAGTCCGCGTCGGTGTCCTCGCCGATCTCCGCGCGCTGCCACAGCGCGAAATCGGCGTACTGCACCTCGAGCGGCGCCCACGCGGGCGAGCGGCCCTCGATCCGCGCGACGTAGGCGGTCGCCAGATCGCGCGCCAGCGGTGTCATGGACACGCCGTCGGCCGCGACGTGATGCACGACGACCGCGAGCAGGTGTTCCTCGGCGTGCGCGTCGGACCCGACCGCGAGCAGCGCCGCACGCAACGGCACCTCGGCGGTGACGTCGAAACCGGTCGACATGAGCGCGCCGATGCGGGCGAGCGGATCATCCGTCGCCTCGACCGTTAGTCCGCCCGGCAATGCCTCGGCAACCGACAGGATCTCCTGATACGGCACTCCGCCCGCACCCGCTTCCGGGTAGCGGGTGCGCAGCGCCTCGTGCCGTTCCAACACGTCGGCGACGGCATAGCGCAGCGCGGACACGTCCAGCGCGCCGGTGAGCCGGATGGCGAGCGGGATGTTGTAGGCGGGCGAGCCGGGATCGAGCCGGTTCAGCACCCACATCCGCTGCTGCACCAGCGACAGCGGAATCCGTTCCGGGCGAAGCCCTCTGGCCAGCGGAGCACGCTCGCGTCCGGCGCCCGCCTGCACGCGCCCGGCCAGTGCGGCCACCGTCGAAGCCTCGAACAACTCGCGCACCGCGACATTCGCGTCCAGCGCCGCGTTCACCCGCGCGACCGCACGCGTGGCGAGCAGTGAATTGCCGCCGAGAGCGAAGAAATCGTCGTCCAGACCGATCTCGACGCCGCCGAGCAGTTCGGCGAACACCTCGGCGACGGCCTGCTCGATCGGCGAGGACGGCGCGCGATAGGCCGCGCCACTGACGAATTCGGCCGCGGGCAACGCTTTGCGATCCAGTTTGCCGTTGGGGGTCAACGGCAGTTCGTCCAGGACCACGATCGCGTCGGGCACCATGTATCCGGTCAGGAACCGCGCGACCTCGGCGCGCAAGGCGACCGGATCCATTCTCGCGGAAGCGGTTTCACGCGCGGCGGCGGTCGCTGATGCGGCGACCGAATCACGTACAGCGCCGCCCGCGGACCCGAACGAAGTCGCGGCCGCGGCGTGCGATCCGGTAGCCGAACCCCGCGCCGCAGCGGTCGCACCACTCGCCGTGACGGCCGAATCGGTTTCCACCGTGTCCGATCCGCCTGCCGCGACAGCCGAGTCGAGCGCCCCGGCTGCGGGTACCACGTAACCGATGAGCCGGTCGCCCGCGTGCTCGTCGGTGTCGACCACGACCACGGCCTGACCCACACCCGCGCAATTCAGCAGTGCGGCCTCGATCTCACCGAGTTCGATTCGGAAACCACGCAATTGGACCTGCTGATCACTGCGGCCCGCGTATTCGAGGTTCGCTTTGCCGCCGAGCCCGACCCACCGGCCGACATCGCCGGTGCGATACATCCGCGACCCGGGAACGCCGAAGGGGTTCGCGACGAATCGGGTGGCGGTGAGCCCCGGCCTGCCGAGATAGCCGCGCGACAACTGCTTGCCCGCGACGGTGATCTCCCCCGCGACCCCGACCGGCGCGGGATGCAAACGCTCCTCGACCACGTAGGCGTCGAGACCGGGCAGCGCGCGCCCGATGACGCTGGCCGGGTTGTCAACCATCTGCCCGTCCAGCGCCAGGAACGACACGTGCACGGTGGTTTCGGTGATGCCGTACATATTGACCAGCCACGGCGTGTCCACCGGATGCCGCTCGTACCAGCGCCGCAATCTGCGCGGATCCAGCGCCTCACCGCCGAACACGATGTAGCGCAACGCGAATTTGCCCGCACCGCCCCCGTGCGCGGCCCGATCCGCCTCCGCGAGTTGGTAGAACGCCGACGGCGTCTGGTTCAGCACCGTCACCTGTTCACGAATCAGCAACTCGCGGAACAACTCCGGCGACCGCGAAGTCAGGTAGTCGACCACGACCACGGTGCCGCCGTTGGCCAGCGCGCACCACAGTTCCCACACCGAGAAGTCGAAGGCGAAGGAGTGGAACAGCGTCCACACGTCGGTCTCGTCGAATTCGAACAGCGACTGCGTGTTCGCGAACAGTTCCACCACATTGCGGTGCGCGACCCCGACGCCCTTCGGCACGCCGGTGGATCCGGAGGTGTAGATCACGTAGGCCAGGTTGTCGGACCGCAACGGCGCGATCCGCTCGGCGTCGGTGATCGGCGCGGAAGCGTAGGCCGAGGTGTGTTCGAGCAGGACCACCGGCGCGCCACCGGACGGCACCGATTCGTACTCGCTTTCGGTGGTGAGCACGCAGGCGGGCTTCGCGTCGGCCAGCATGAATTCCAACCGCTGCGCCGGGTAGGCGGTGTCGATCGGCAGATAGCCCGCACCGCTGAGCAGCACACCGAGCAACGCGACCGGCAGTTCCTCGGTGCGCGCCACCGCGACCGCGACCAGCCGCTCCGGACCCGCGCCCGCCGCGATGAGCGCCCGCGCGACACTGTTGGCCTTGCGCTGCAATTCGGCGAAGGTCACCGTGATTTCGCCGAATCGGATCGCCACCGCGTCGGGACGCCGCCGCGCCTGCACCGCGACGAGGTCGACCAGCGTCACCTCCGGAACCGCCGCGCCCGGCGTATTCCACGCGCGCAGTACGAGTTCCCGCTCACCGTCGGCGAGCAGGTCGATATCGCCGACCACCGCGCCGGATTCGGTGGCGAGCGCGATGAGCACCGATTCGAACCGGTCGGCGAGATCGCGCACGGTCGGTTCGTCGAACAGGTCGGTCGCGTAGGTGTAGGCCAGGGAGAGCCCGCGCGCCGCGCCGTCGGGGTCGATGTCCTCGACCACCTCGAGCTGCAGGTCGAATTTGGCCAGCGGCACCGCGAGCTCGACGCCCGCGACGGTGAGTTCGGGCAGTTCCAGCGCGGTCGGCGCGAGGTTCTGGAGTACGAGCAGGACCTGGAACAGCGGGTGGCGCGCGGTGGAGCGCGCCGGGTCGAGCAGTTCGACGAGCCGTTCGAACGGCACGTCGGCGTGCCCGAAGGCGTCGATATCGCGCGCCCTGACCTGGCCGAGCAGTTGGTCGAAGGTGGCGCCGGGATCGACCTCGGTGCGCAGCACGAGGGTGTTGACGAACATGCCGATCAGATCGTCGAGCGCGGCCTCGCCGCGTCCGGCGACCGGTGTGCCGATGGCGATGTCCCTCGTGCCCGACAGCCGCGAGAGCAGCACTGCGAGCGCCGCGTGCACCACCATGAACAGTGTCGAATTATGTTGCGCCGCAACGGAACGCAATGCTTCGTGCAGTTCTGGCGATACGTTCGCACGCAAGGTCGCGCCGCGATTGGTCGCGACGGCGGGCCGGGTGCGGTCGGCGGGCAGATTCAATTGTTCTGGCAGACCGGCCAATTCGGTGCGCCAGTACGAGATCTGCTGACTCAGCAGCGATTCCGGATCGTCCTCGGCTCCGAGGGTTTCGCGCTGCCAGATCGCGTAGTCGGCGTACTGCACCTCGAGCGCGGGCCACCCCGGTTCGAGACCGGCGCCGCGCCGGGCATACGCGGTCACCAGGTCGCGAGTCAGCGGCCCCATGGAGAAGCCGTCGCCCGCGATGTGATGCACCACGCAGACCAGCACGTGCGCACTGTCGGACAGGCGAAGCGCCCGAAGCCGGATCGGCGGCGCGATGGTCACGTCGAAGCCGGTGAGCACGGTCTCGGCGACCAGCTCCGGCACGCTGTCCTCGGTGGCGTCGAGCACCGTGAACTCCGGGATCGCCAGCGGATCGCCCGGCGGCAGCACCCGCTGCACACCGAGCCCGTCGATCTCGGGATACACCGTGCGCAACACCTCGTGCCGCTCGACCAGATCCGCGACCGCGGCGCGCAGCGCGGCCACGTCGAGCCTGCCGGACAGCCGCACCGCGACCGGGATGTTGTTGACGGCGCTGTCGGAATCGAAGCGGTTCAGGAACCACATGCGTTGCTGCGCGTAGGACAGCGGAATCCGCGCGGGCCGCTCCACCGCGTGCAACGCGCGCCCGGCGGGGGTGGCCGCCTGCTGTTCGACCCGCTCGGCCAGCGCCGACACCGTCGAAGCCTCGAACAGCAACTGCACCGGAACCCGCACGTCGAGCGCCGAGCCGATGCGCGCGGCGGCCTGCGCGGCGAGCAACGAGTTGCCGCCGAGTTCGAAGAAGTCGTCGTCGGCGCCGACCCGGGTGTCGGCGCCGAGCAGCAGCGCGCCGAAGACCTCGGCGATGCGCTCCTCGGTCGCGGTGGTCGGCGCCCGGAATTCCCGCGCGGCGAACACCGGTTCCGGCAGCGCGGCGCGATCGAGTTTGCCCACCGCGTTCAGCGGGATCTCGTCGAGCACGACGATCGCGGCCGGAATCATGTACGCGGGCAGGGATTCACCGATGTAGGCGATCAGTTCGGCGGTGTCGACCTCGGCGCGCTCGTGCGGCAGCACATACGACACCAGCGCCGTCTGCCCCGACGGCAGCGTCTTGCCGAGCGTCGCGGCGTAATCGATGCTCGGATGCGAGGTCAGCGCGTTGTCGATCTCGCCGAGTTCGATGCGGAATCCGCGCACCTTGACCTGGAAGTCGACCCGGCCGAGGTATTCGATCGCACCGCCCTCTTCGGCGCGGCGCACCAGGTCACCGGTCCGGTAGAGCCTGGCGCCTGGATTGCCGGTGTCCGCGCCGAACGGACTCGCGACGAACCGCTCGGCGCTCAGCCCGGGACGCCCCAGATAGCCCTGCGCGAGCGCCGGACCCGACAGATACAGCTCACCGATGACACCCGAGGGCACCGGACGCAGCCTCGGGTCGAGCACGAACGCGCCGACGCCGGGAATCGCACTGCCGATGGTCACCGGCTCGTCCGCGCGCAGCGGCACGGAACTGGTCGCAAGGATGGTGGCCTCGGTCGGCCCGTAGCCGTTGTAGAACGAGCGGGTCCCGTCGGCCCAGCGTCCGACCAGTTCCGGACCGAACTTGTCGCCCGCGACCACGACGACCTCGAGGTCGGGCAGATCGGCCGAATCCACCGATTCCAGCGCGCCCGGCGTGATCAGCATGTGCGTGACCCGCTCGCGGCGCAGCAACTCGGCCAACTCGACACCGCCGAACACCCGCGGCGGCGCCACGACGAGCGTCGCACCCGCGGTGAAGGCGAGCAGCAGTTCCAGTACCGAGACGTCGAAGTTCGGGGAACAGACGTGCAGCACCCTCGACCGCTCGGTGACCCCGTAGTGCTCGCGCTCGGCCGCGACCAACCCGGCCAGACCGGTGTGACTGACGACCACGCCCTTCGGCCTGCCGGTGGACCCCGAGGTGTAGATCACGTAAGCGGGGTGGCGCTCGTCGAGCGGGCGGACCCGGTCGGTATAGGAGATCGGGTGTTCGGGCCGCTCCGCGATCCGATTGGCGACCACGGGATCGCTCAACTCGATCCAGTACACGGCCGTCCCGAGCACCGCCCGGTTCCCGTGGGTGGTGAGTCCGATGGTCGCGCCGGAGTCGGTGAGGATGTGGGCGATGCGGTCGGCCGGATAGGCCGGATCGACCGGGACGTAGGCCGCGCCGGTCTTGGCGATGCCCCAGATCGCGAGCACCGACTCGACGCTGCGCGCGATGCCGACGGCGACCACGTCACCGGGACCGATGCCGCGTTCGATGAGTTCGCGGGCCAGCCGGGAGGAATCCGCGTCGAGCTGACGGTAGGTGAGGGCGGCGTCGACGCCGAGCACCGCGATCGAATCGGCGGCCGACTCGACGGCGGCGGTCAGCAGTTGGCCGAAGGTGGGGCTGCCCGACCTGCGACGACGACTAGAACGGCCAGAACGACGTGCAGTTTCCATTCGGGTGTGATCACCTCTCGCGTCTAACTCGGCCGCACGGCCGTCCTGTTCTCGGCCCCACCCCCGTGGGATATCGATCCAGGGCCAGCGCGGTCCGAGCCATCATATCCGTCAGCCTCGGCACGCAAACCCCGTGGACATCGGCAACCCCTGCGATGCATCGGTACTCGGCGGCGCGCGGTCGCACACCGGCGCGCACAGGTCGGTGGGCGCGAGGTCGGCACGGCAAGCAGGGGTGATCAGCATCACAGCCAATGGCACAGGACTTCGGCGATACGACGCAGGGCGGCGTCGCCGGTCATTCGCCAGTGCGTGGCGGGCACCGGATGATCGCGCACCGCGCCGGTGACCGCACCCGTCCAGGTCCGCGCGTTCGCCGCGCCCGCGGCGCCGTCCTCGGCGGCGGTGAAGAACAGGATGTCCCCGTCGAAAGGGCGGGCGCGGTAGGCGGCATCCAGATCGATCGATTCGAGCGCGGCCGCGACGACCCGCTCGATCCGCCGCACCCCGAACGAGGCGAACGGCTCGGGCAACCCGGCCAGACGCTCGGCCAGTTCGCTCGGATCGAATCCGCTGAGATCGAATTCGGTGAGCCGGTCGCCGAGCAACCCGCCGAGCAGGTCGGCCACGCTCACAGCCCGCGTATCCGGCTCCGCCTCCGCTGTGCCGGGTGAGTTCGGCAAGCGACTGTCGAGCAGGTCCGCCACGCTCACGGCCCGCGTATCCGGCTCCGCCTCGGCTGTGCCGGGTGGGTTCGGCAGGCGACTGTCGAGCATCCCGAGCAGTCCGACCCGCTCGCCCTCGTCCTGCAACCGCACGGCCATGGCGTGCGCGAGCACACCGCCCAGCGACCAGCCGAGCAGGTGATACGGCCCGTGCGGCTGGACGGAACGGATGCGTTCGACGTAGCGCTCGGCCCAGTCCTCGATGGAATCCGGCAGCGGCCCCGCCGAGCCGAGCGCGGGCGACTGGAGTCCGTAGATCGGGCGATCCGGGTCGAGATGAGCGGCCAGGCCCGCGAACGACCAGGCGATGCCGCCGAGCGGGTGGACACAGAACAGCGGTTCGGCGCGTCCCGAGGTCCGCAGCGGCAGCAGCACCTCGTAGGCCGCCTCCGATCCGCCCGCGCCGCGCGCTCGCAGGTCGGCGACCAGCAGCGCGGGCGTCGGCGCGGTCACCACGCTGCGCACCGGCACCCTGAGGTCCATTTCGGCGGACAGCCGCGCGCTCACCCGGGTCGCCAGCAGGGAATTGCCGCCGCGTTCGAAGAAGTTGTCGTCCGCGCCGACCCGATCCACGCCGAGGACCTCGGCGAACACCTCGGCCACCAACCGCTGCGCGCCCGCCTCGGGTTCGCGGTAGGCGGCGCCGCGCAGATCCGGGGCGGGCAGCGCGGCCCGGTCGAGTTTGCCGACCGGCGTCAACGGCAGCGCGTCCAACACGACGACGGCCGTGGGGACCATGTGCGCGGGCAGTCGCGCCGCCGCCCATCCGATCAATGCCCTCGGGTCGGGTGTTCGCCCCGTCACATAGGACACCAGTATCGGCGCGCCCGCCGCGTTCTCCCGCCCGACCGTCACCGCGGACGTGATCGCGGGATGCGCGGCCAACACCGCGTCGATCTCGCCGAGTTCCACCCGGAAGCCGCGGATCTTCACCTGGAAATCGGTGCGGCCGAGGTATTCCAGCTCCCAACCGCCGTCGCGCACCGGAACCCAACGCACCAAGTCACCGGTCCGGTACATGCGCGCGCCAGGCGCACCCCACGGATGGGCGACGAACCGCTGCGCGGTCACGTCGGGCCGCCGGTGGTATCCGCGCGCCAGCGCCGGGCCCGACACGTACAGCTCACCGACCACACCCATCGGCGCCGGGCGCAGCCGCTCGTCGAGCACCACCGCGGTGAGGCCGGGCACCGGTGCGCCGATGGTCACCGGGTCGCCCGCGCGCAGGGTGGCATAGGTGGAGGCGATCGTGGCCTCGGTCGGTCCGTAGCCGTTCACTACGCGGCGGCCGGGCTGCCAGACCGCGAGCAGGTCGGCGGTCAGGGCTTCGCCGCCGAACGAGACGACCGCCAGGTCCGGCAGCCCGGACGGGTCGACGGTGGCGAGCACGGAGGGGGTGACGATCATGTGGGTGATCCGCTCCGCGCGCAACAGCGCGTGCAGTTCCGCGCCGCCGACGGTGTCCGGCGGCGCGATCACCGTGGTCGCGCCGGAGACCGCGGCGCTCACCAGTTCTTCGAGCGACTGGTCGAAACTCGGCGAGCATACGTGCAACACCCGGTGCTCCGGGCCCACATCCAGCACTTCGAGCACGCGGGCGGCGAGGGCGGCGAGTCCGGTGTTGGTCACCACGACACCCTTGGGCCTGCCGGTGGAGCCGGAGGTGTAGATGACGTAAGCGGCATTCGAAAGTCGCTGCGGGGCATTGCGATCAGCCGCGCCGATGGGCGAGGGCGAACGCGTGGCGCAGTCGGCGACGACCGCAGGGTCATCGACCACAAGCCAGTCCACCCCTTTCGGCGGAGGCGACCCCGCACAGGTCATCCCAGATGTCGCAGCGGAATCCGCGAGCATGTAGCGGATTCGATCCACCGGCAGGGCGGGGTCGATCGGGAGATACGCGGCACCCGCCTTCGCCACCGCCCATACGGCGACGACCATCGCGTAGGAGCGCCGGATCAGCAGCGCCACCACCGATTCCGGTCCGATGCCGCGTTCGATCAGCACGCGGGCCAATCGCGAGGAGGCGGCGTCCAATTCGCCGTAGGTGTAGGTCCGACCGCCGTCGCGGACGGCGGCGCGGTCGGGTCCGTATGCGACGCCTCGGGTCAGCAGGTCCGCCAACGTGACGGGCAGCGGCGGCGCCGCGCCGCTCATTTCGGTCAGCCGTCGCGCTTCTTCGGCGTCGAGCAATGGCAGTTCGGACACTGTCGCTTCCGGATCTCGCACGATTCCACCCAGGATTCGCACGAGGCGGTCGGCGAATACGCGCGCGGAGAGATCGTCGAAATACTCTCTCGGGAAGAACAATTCACCGTCAGTGGCACCGGAATCGACATCCGCCACCACCGTGAGATCACCCGACGATCCCGGTCCGTGCGTGCGCAGAGCCAAGTGGAACAACGGCTGCCGCACGCCGAGCAACCCCGCCAACTCTTCGAAGGGGATGCCCGCGTGCTCGGCCGCGCGGGCGTGTACCCGCTGTGTCTCGGCCAGCAGATCGCTGATCCGAGCGGCGCGGTCGACCCGGATACGATGCACCAGCTCGGTCGCGATCACTATGTCCTCGGTTCCCGACAATCGCGCCAGCAGCACCGCCGACGCCGCGCGTAGCGCCGTCGACGGAAGCACACCCATCGAACGTGCACCGTCCCACAGTTCGGCGGGCACCGAGAACCGCACGCGCCCTGTCCCTTCCGACACCACGGTCGGCGCGGGCAGCGTGAGCCGGTCGGGCAGATCGGCCAAAGTGGTGCGCCAATACCGGGATTGTCGCATCGCGTCGTCGGATTCGGCTATCGTGCGCGCGATTTCGGCAGCGGCCAGATCCGGCGTGGCCACCAGCGCGGTCACGGCGCGACGCAAGCGATCGGCAAGCGCACCGGCCGCGGTCTCCGACACCTGATCACGCCGGAACTCCAGGCGAACCCGCAGACGGGTCTCGAGGAAGGCCAAGACCGTGATCGGGTAGTGGGTGGCGTCGGTGCCGGTCACCGCCTCGACCCGCAGACCGCCGAGCGCGTCGCTCGCGGCGCGCAGACCGTCCGCGTCCACCGGGAACGACTCGAAGACCACCATGGTGTCGAACAGGTCGCCGCACCCGGCGACGCGTTGGATCTCGCCGAGACCGAGATGGTGGTGGTCGAGAACGGATACCTGTTCGGCCTGCACTCGCCGCATGAGCGCGCGCCCCGACCCGCCGTCCACCCGCGCGCGGACCGGGACGGCGTCGATGAAGAGGCCGATCATGTCGCCGACCCCCTCGAGCTGCGCGGGCCGCCCCGACACCGTCGCGCCGAAGACCACGTCGTCGCTGCCCGTACTCGCGGAAAGCACCAGTGCCCAAGCGGTTTGGAGGACCGTATTCGGGGTCACCTCGGCGGCGCACGCGCCTGCGGTCAAAGTCGCGGTCGACGTTTCCGAGAGCTCGAACTCGAGGTGGCCGAAACCGCTGTCGGCAGCAGGCGGCCAGGTCAGCTCGGGAGCCAGCAGTGTCGGGGTGACTCCGCGCATGGTGTCGGACCAGACCTGCCGCGCGCGGTCGCGATCCTGCGCCACGAGCCAACTCAGATAATCCCGATACGGTCGCACCGGATCGAGCGCGGTCGCGTCCCCGCCGTTCGCGTACAGGACGAGCATCTCCCGCATGAGCAGCGGCATCGACCAGCCGTCGACAAGCATGTGATGCCCGGTCAATACGAGGTGCACGCGCCCGGAACCGGTGACATACGCCGTGAACCGCAGCAACGGCGCCACCGCAGGATCGAATCCGCGCCGCCGGTCCGCGCGCAGCAGCTCGGGCAACCGGCTCTCCCGCACCCCGTCGACCACCTGCCAACCCACCTCGACACCGTCCGCGATCAGCTGCACCGAGGCGCCATCGGGCAGGGTGAGGAAGGCCGCGCGCAGATTGGCGTGCCGATCCAGGATGGTCTGCGCGGCCCGCCGCAGGCGAACGACATCCGGTGCGCCCGACAATTCCGCGCACAATTGGATGATGTAGTACTCCGCGTCCCGGTCGAGAATGTCGGACAGCACGAGCAACGCTTCCTGCAGCGGCGGCAGCGGAAGCACATCCGACAGTCCCGGCCGCTCCGCGCGCCACCGGTCCAGTTGCGCCTGGGTGACGGCGACCAGCGGAACATCCGAAGGCGTCAAACCGCCCGACGCCGGATCATCCACTCGCGCGGCGTATTCGCGCAACGCGCGCACCCAGTCCGCGGCGAAGTCTTCGACCTCGCGAGCCTCCAACAGCGCACCCGCGTAACGGAATTCCGCCTCGAGGCAGTCACCGGAGCTCATCCGCACGATCCCGGCGGTGATTTCGACCGCCGCCCGAGCACCGGCCGCGCCTTCCCGCTCGACTTCCGACTCGTCGACGGATCCGAGGTAGGTGAACCCGATCCGGCCGAGGTCACCGCGCAGCGTGTCAGGATGGCTTCGGCGCAGCACACCGAATCCGACACCCCGGTCGGGCACCGCGCGCACCTGTTCCTTGACCGCACGCAATACCGCCGCCGGATCGGCGCCGACGCCGGACAGGTCGAGCGCGAGCGGATACCCGCAGGCGAAGCGCCCGATCGTTCGACTCTCCCCTCGATCATCGCCGGTCGACCGAATACGCATGGTGGACAAGCCGATTCCGTGCCGCGCCCGCCAGGCCCGCACCGCGGATGCCAACGCGGCCAGCAACACGGTTTCGATATCGGTCCGGTAGCTCTCGGGAACGGCTGTGCGCAGCGCGCCCGTGACCTCGGCCGGAATCCGCACCGTGATGGCATCGGTCGCCTCGATGTCGAGGGTGGAATCCACCGCGCCCGTACCGATCGGCGGATCGGGCACGGACAGCGCACGCGCCCAGTACGCCATCTCGCAGTCCCGGTCGGCTTCGAGCAACGCGTTCGCGTACCGCCGGAACGACACGCCGACCGAAGGCAACTCTATGCGTCGACCAGCCGAATACTGCTCGAAAGCCGAGGTCAGATCCGCGAGGAGGATCCGCCATGACGCCCGATCCACGACCATCGGGTGCGCGGCGACCACGAGGAGATCGCCGCCGCCGCATCGGACGCGCACGCACGCGATCATTCCGCCCGACTCCGGAGTCAACGCGGCAGGCGCGGACAGTTCGGCGGCACGGATGCTTTCGCGCAGCTTCGCGCCGCTGTCGTCGATATCCGCGTGCACCTCGGAGATCAGGGCGTCGACATCCATCGCGGCCTCGCGCGGGACCACGAGTCGCGGGCCGTCGCGATCGAGTCGGGCGCGCAGCATGTCGTGGCGGTGCAGGACCGCGGCGAGGGTGACCACGAGGCCCGCGCTGTCGATGCCTGCGGGAATCGGCACGACTCTCGTCTCGGCGGGTCTTGCGTCGAGGAACTCGAGCATGGCAGGGGTGGCGGGGATTTCACCGATGCCGTCGTCGGCCCGGTCCCATACCGTGGCGGCGATGCGGGCCAGCGCGGCGACCGTGCGCTGTTCGAAGACATCGCGCGGGGTGAAGGTGATGCCCGCCGCTTTCGCCAGGGACACCAGCTGAATCGACATGATGGAGTCGCCGCCGAGGGTGAAGAAGGAGTCTTGCGCGCCGACCGACCCCGCTCCGAGTACGCGCGCGAAGAGTTCGGCCAGACGCGACTCCACCGGGCCGTGCGGCGCACGAGTCGGCGCCGCCGCGAAGACCGGCTCCGGCAGCGCTTTCCGGTCGAGTTTGCCGTTCACGGTGAGCGGCAGAGCATCGATGACGACGATCGCGAACGGCACCATATGGGCGGGCAGCAGATCCGACAGGTGAGCGGTGAGCCGCGCCGGATCGGGGACGCACCCCGGCGAAGCGCGCACATACGACACAAGTCCCGTCGCCCCCGACGGCAGCGCGCGCCCCACCGTGACCGCGAATCCGACCGTCTCGTGCCCGGTCAACGCCGCATCGATCTCCCCCGGCTCGATCCGGAACCCGCGCACCTTGACCTGCGCGTCGTCGCGGCCGAAGAATTCCAGCTCCCAGCGCGACTCCCCCGCGGCTTCGCGGACCCGCCACCGCACCACATCGCCCGTGCGGTACATCCGCGCCCCCGGCGAACCCCAAGGATCGGGTACGAATCGCGCGGCGGTCGACGACGGCCTCCGGTGATACCCGCGCGCGAGACCCGCACCGGCCAAATATAGTTCGCCCGCGACACCCGGCGGCACCGGCCGCAGTCGCGCGTCCAGCACCAGCGCGAAACTCCCGGCGACCGGAGTGCCGATCGTAATACGCTGTCCCGCCGACAGTTCCGCGTAGGTGGAGATGATGGTGGTCTCGGTCGGACCGTACGCGTTGAAGTAGCGACGCCCCGGCCGCCACGCCGCGAGCAGATCGGGCGTGGTCACATCACCGCCGACCGACACCACCTCCAGCGCGTCCAACCCCGCCGGATCGACGGTGCCGAGGACGGCGGGCGTGATGATCGCGTGCGTCACCCCCTCGGACCGCAGCAGTTCCCACAGGTCGCCGCCGCCCGCCACCGCCGCGTCGGCGATCACCAGGGTCGCGCCGGTCGCGAACGCGCACAGCCATTCCAGTACCGACGGATCGAAACTCGGCGCGCAGATGTGCAGCATCCGATGGTGCGGTCCGAGTCCGTAGCGGCGCACCGCCTCGGCGAGCAGACCGCCGAGTCCCGCGTGCGTGACGGTGACGCCTTTGGGCGTGCCGGTCGAACCGGAGGTGTAAATGATGTAGGCGGGGTTAGCGATATCGACCGGACGCACGCGATCCTCGTCCGTCACCGGTTCGCACGACTGCCGCTCGATCAGATCCGCCGTGGCCGGGTCATCGAGGACGAGCCATTCGATATCGGCGGGCAGTCCGTTCAGGTATTTCGCGCGCGTGATACCCAGCGCCGCACCCGAATCGGTGAGCAGATACCGAATCCGACCGGGCGGATGGGCCGGGTCGACCGGGAGATGCGCGCCACCGGAACCTGCCACGGCCACCGCCGCCGCGACCATGTCGTAGGAGCGCGGAAGGGCGATGGCGACCACCTCCTCCGGGCCGACGCCGCGCCCGATCAGCACCCGCGCCAGGCGTGCGGTGTGCGCGGACAATTCGCCGTAGCCGATGGATCGACGCCGGTACCGCACCGCGACACGGTCCTCGCCAAGCGCCGCACCGCGGCCGAACAGGTCGGTCAGGGTTTCGGCGACGAGCGGAACGGGGCGCCGGGTGGTGTGCGCGGTCAGTTCGTCGGCACTCGACAGTGGCAAGGTGTCCACCGGCGTGTCCGGTGCGCGTACGCCCGCGATCAGCATTCGCAGATAGCGCTCCGCGAAACTTCGGACGGTCGCGTTGTCGAAAAGGTCGGCGTCGAAAGCGAAATCGACCGTGACGACGTCGCCCAGCTCGTCGAGGCGCAGCGCGAGATCGTGGCGCGGGGCCGAATCCTTGAACCTTCCCCGCTCTTCGGCGAGACCGCGGCGGTCCTTCTCGGAGGGTATGCCTGCGCGGAACAGGAACCGAGTCGGCGGACCCGCAGGCCCGCACAGCATCTCGTCCGGCACGGGACCCGCTGCAACAGCCCGCAGCGCAGTGTCCTTCGACCGGGATACCAACGCGCGAAAGCTCTGGAAGGCAGCGACATCGGTCCGCAGCACCACGAGACCATCGCCGAAGGCAACGCCGTCACCCGCACCCGCACCCGCACCCGCACCCGCACCCGCACCCGCACCCGCACCCGCACCCGCACCCGCACCGAGGGACGCCGGCGTACTCCGGTGAGATTCGGCAAGCGGCGCAGGGTATTCGGATACGATCGCGATATCTCCGATGCCGGACAATCGGCCCAGCAGCACCGCGAACACCGCGTGGCCGATATCGAACACGGTTGCGCCCACCGAATCGGCGAGGTCACGCAGACCCCGACATTCGCCTTCGACCCGCACGCGCCCGATCTCCCCGCTCGCCACCGCGGGCCTGACACGATCGGCGGGAATACGCACCCGCTCGGGAAGCTCGGCGAGCGCTTCCCGCCAGTACCGCGCACGACCGATCACATCGCGGCGCGCGTCGAACCCCGCCTCGATACCGACCGGCAGCGCGTCGGGCGCCGCGCTGAATTCCAGCAGGAACGCGTGCAGGCGATCGGCCACGGCCCGCGCCACGGCAGCGTCGACGAGATCCCGCCGATACTGCACCCGCAGTGCGAGATTCGCGCGCAGTTCCGCTTGCACGGCCAGCGGATAGTGCGTGACATTGGCGCCGTACAGATCCACGATCTCCGGACCGTCGATCGCACCGTAGGCCGCGCGCAACCCGTCGACATCGACGGGAAAGCTCTGATACGCGACGAGGGTGTCGAACAGCGCGCCCGCACCGACCGCCCGCTGGATATCGGCGAGTCCGACATGGTGGCAGTCCAACAGCGAAACCTGTTCGGCCTGAAGCTCTCTCAGTACCTCACCCACCGTGCGGCCCGGCTCGAAACGGACCCGAACCGGCACGGTGTCCACGAACAGCCCCACCATCTCGTCCACCCCGTCGACCTGCGGCGGGCGCCCCGAAACCACGGCGCCGAACACGATGTCGGAGCGTCCCGTGCATGATGCCAGCGTGAGCGCCCACGCCGCCTGCACCACGGTGTTCACCGTGATCTCCCGCGCGGCGGCGAATGCCGTCAGTGCGGCCGTCTGTTCGGTAGACAGGTCGGCGAGGTGAACACCGTGGCCTTCGGCGGTCACGGCGGGCGACGCCAGCACCTCGGCGACGCGGGTCGGCGCGATTCCGGCCAGCGCGGCACGCCACGCGGCGAGGGCTCGCGCGCGATCGTATCCGGCCAGCCAGCGCAGATAGTCGCGATAAGCGGGCGCCGGCGGTAGCGCCGCCCCGGCGTAGGCGGTCAGCAGATCCTTCATCAGCAGCGGCATCGACCAGCCGTCGAGCAGCAGATGGTGCGCGGTCAACACGAGGTGGGCGTGCAGGTCGCCCGCGTGGAACAGCGTGAACCGCAGCAGCGGACCGACTTCGGGGTCGAACCCGCCGCGCCGTTCCTCCGCGAGCAACGCCTCCGCGTCGGCGCCCGCCCGCGCCTGCCGAACCCGCCACGGCACCGCCGCGCTCTCGCGCACGAACTGCACCGGCTCACCGTCGCTGTCCGCCCCGAAGTCGACGCGCAACATCGCATGTCGGTCGAACACGATCTGCGCGGCCCGCCGCAACCGTTCACCATCGATGATCCCCGACAGCGCCACACCCATCTGCAACAGATAGGGATCGTCCCCCGCCGAAATCCGAGCGAGAGAAAGCAACCCGCGCTGCAACGGCGACAACGGCAACACATCGACCAGCCCGCCCCGCAGCCGCTCCCAACGCTCGATTTCCCCTTGCGTGACCCGAACCAGCCCGACATCCGACGGCGTCAACCCACCCGCCCCGACCTCCCCCGCATGCACGGCGAACTCCTCGAGCACCTCCACCCAGTACCCCGCCAACTCGATGGTCCCGGCCGCCCCGAGCACACCGCGATCCCCGAAGGACACACCCGACACCACCCCCTCGCCACCCCGCACCCGCACCGAAACAGCAGCGTCCAACCCCCCGAACGCACCCCCACCGTGCCCCGGTTCCCGATCCCGCACCGAGACAGCAGCTTCCGAACCACCGAGGCCACCGTCCCCGCCCTGCACGCAGCCATCGATCGGCGCCACCTCTCGAACCTGGTACGACACAGCAGCATCCGAGTCCACGAACGCATCTGCGACGCGCCCCCGTTCGTCGGTCGGCAGCCACTCCCGACCCCGCACCGAGACCGCGGCTCCCGAACCACCGAAACCACCCGTGTCCCGCCCGCATTCACAGATCGGAATCCGCTCCCGAACCGGCGGCGACGCAACAGCATCCAGACCGCCGACCGCCCCTCCGCCGTGCCCCCATTCGTCGGTCGGCAGCCACTCCCGACCCCGCACCGAGACGGCAGCTTCCGAGCCGCCGAAACCACCCTCACCCCGCCCCGGTTCATCGGTCGACCCCCACTCTCGAACCGGCGCTGAAACCCTGGTTCCGGGACTCCCGAACGCCCCTGCGCCCTGTCCCCGCTCGTCGGTCGGGACACGCTCTCGAACCAGTGGCGACACAGCGGCATCCGGACCTCCGCCGTGCCCCGGTTCGTCGGTCGGCAGCCACTCGCGACCCCGCGATAGGGCCACCGACTCGGAATACTCGAACCGAACCCACCCCACCGCACCGGCGAGCGCAGCGCCCTCGGGATGGAACTCCCGAAGCACCCCGAATCCCACGCCGTCGCCGGGCACCGCCGCCAACTGCTCCTTGACCGCCTTGAGCACCCCGCCACTCGAACCACGCACCGAATCCGTCGCGAACCCGGACAAATCGATCGCCACCGGATAGCTGTGCCCGAACCACCCGACCGTCCGCCCAGCGTCGGCCCGCCGCTGTTTCGCCACCGTGATCAGCGTCACGGGCGCGTCCACTCCCCGCACCGCCCACCACCGCCGCACCGCGAAAGCCAACGCCGCCACCAACACGTCCTCGACCCCCGCCCGATACAACGCGGGCAACGTACTCCCCACCGCGACGGCCACATCCCCCGACACCGCGACATCGACCCACCGCACCCCACCGTCCCGATCGAGCACCCCACCCATCCGCGAATCCCGAACCGCGGCCGCACCACCGAAACGCTCCGAATCACCCACCCGCAGAGACGCCGCGCCCCCATCTCCCCGAGCCTCCGCCTGCACATCCACCTGCAAGCCCCCCGGCGAGTCCCGCGCTCGCGTCGAAACCGCTTCGTGCACCACGGAACCGTGGGCCGCAAACACACCCCTACCGGCCACATGCCGACCCACCGCGGACCTGTTCGACGCAAACCCGTCCGCGACAACGCCATGGCCCGCGAAGCCACTCACCACAGGCCCACCCCCACCCACCGCAGACCCACCCACCACAAACCCGTCCGACGCAAACCCATCCGCAACAACGCCACGGCCCGCGAAGCCACTCACCACAGGCCCACCCCCACCCACCACGGACCCGTTCGACGCAAACCCATCCGCGACATCGCAATGGCCCGCGAAGCCACTCGCCGCAGGCACACCTCCACCCGCCGCAGACCCACCCACCACGGACCCGTCCGACGCAAACCCATCCGCGACAACACCGTGTCCCGCAGAGTCGCTCGCCACAGGCCCACCCCCACCCACCGCAGGTATATCCACCACGGACTCGCTCGATCCGAACCCGTCCCCCGCAGCCACAGACCCGTCCCCCACGAATCCATCCACCACGCGACGATCCACGCCGGACCTCACCGCCGCAGACCTCGCAGCGAACCCACCCGCCGCCGGCTCACCGACCACCACGGACTCGGCGCCGTACCGCACCTCAACCTCACCGCCATGCGGACCCGTCACCGCTTCGCGCACCCCGACCAACCTGCGCCAATACGGCAGTTCGTCAGCATGCACGGCGACACTGTCCGCCAATTCCCGCGCCCAACGCCGGAAAGACTTCGTCACCGGCAGCAACGTGATCGCGACGCCTGCCCGGTGTCGCGCCCAGCCGGTCGCCAGATCTTCGGCCAGGATCTCCCAGGACCTGTCATCCATCACCGACCCGTGCGCGACGACGATCAGGGCACCGGGCCCGTCCGGCCGCGACAACCACGTGAAGGCGATCACATGCCCCGCATCGACATCGATCCGACTGGTCGCGAAACCCGTTGCCGTCTCGGCGAAGACGGCCCGCTCGGCGGCCGAGAGTCCGCCGGGCACGTGCACGCGGGTGAGCAGCGCGTTCACGTCGACCGACCCGCCGGGCAGCACCCGCGTTCCCGGCCCGTCCGCCCTCGAATACCGCTGCGCACGCAGCATGTCGTGATGGTCGACGACGGCGCCGAGCAGCGCGACCAATGCCGCCCGATCGACCTGTGCGGGCAGCCGCAGCACCCGCCGCGTGTACTGCCCGAACATCGGCCCGCGCACCAGATACTCGGCGACGCCCGGCGTCGAAACGATCGCGCCGATCCCGCCGCCCGCCGCTTCGACCGTCGCGGATCCCCCGTCGACGACCGCGACCACCCGCGCGAGCGCCGCGACCGTGCGCTGCCGGAACACGTCCTGCGTCGTGAAGATCAGCCCCGCCGCCCGCGCCTGTGACACGAGACGGATCGACAGGATGCTGTCCCCGCCCGCGGCGAAGAACGAGTCATCCGCGCCGACCCTCGGCACGCCGAGGATCTCGGCGAACAGTTCGGCGAGCAGGATTTCGACCGGGCCGATCGGAGCCCGCGAGACGGCCGCGCCGAACTCCGGTTCCGGCAGTCGCGCGCGATCCAATTTCCCGTTGACGGTCAACGGAACCGCGTCCAAACCCACGATCACCGACGGCACCATGTGGCCGGGCAGCGTGGCCTCGACGAAACCCGTCAGCTCCGTCGCATCCACGCGAATCCCTCTGCGCCCGAGCACGTAGGATACGAGCACGGTCGCACCCGATGGCGCGGTCCTGCCCATGGTCACCGCGTAGTCGACATCGGGGTGGGCGCACAGCTCCGCGTCGATCTCACCGAGTTCGATGCGGAATCCGCGGATCTTCACCTGGAAGTCGGTACGCCCCAGGTAATCCAGTTCACCGTCGGCGCGACGCCGCACGAGATCACCGGTGCGATACATCCGCGCGCCAGCGCACGCCCCGAAAGGGTTGGCCACGAACCGTTCCGAGGTCAGAGCGGCGCGCCCGAGGTAGCCGCGAGCCAGCGCGTGACCCGACAGATACAGTTCACCGCTCACCCCGACCGGCACCGGACGCAGACGCGCGTCGAGCACCACCACGCCGACGCCGGGCAGCGCGGACCCGATGGTGACCGGCGCGTCGGGACACATGGCGCCGGTCCCGGTGGCCAGAATCGTGGCCTCGGTCGGCCCGTACCCGTTGTAGAAGGCCCGGCCGCGCGTCGCCCACCGTTGGACCAGTCCCGGCCCGAACGCGTCACCGGCGACCACGACGACCCGCAGGTCCTCGAAGCGCCCCGGCTCGACCGACTCCAATGCCGCCGGAGTGATCACCAGGTGCGTAACCCGTTCCCGCCATAGCAGTTCGGCGAGTTCGGGCCCGCCGAACACGGTCGGCGGCGCGACCACGAGGGTCGCGCCCGCTCCGAAGGCGAGCAGGAATTCCAGCACCGACACATCGAAATTCGGCGAGCACACGTGCAGTACCCGCGCGGTCGAATCCACCGCGTACCGCTCGCGCAGGGCTCCGACCAGCGCGGCCAGTCCGGTGTGGGTCACCACGACGCCTTTGGGCCTGCCCGTCGACCCGGACGTGTAGATCACATAGGCCGCATGCTGTTCGGTGATCGCGCGCACCCGGTCCACATACGAGACGGGATGTGCGGCCCGCGCGGCGATCAGGTCCCGCTGCCGCGGATCGTCGAGTTCGAGCCATTCGATCTCGGCGCCGAACATCTCGCGATGCGCGGTATCGGTGAGCCCGAGCACCGCGCCGGAATCGATGAGGATGAATGCGGCGCGCTCACGCGGCAGTGCGGGGTCGACCGGCACGTAGGCCGCGCCGGTCTTGGCGATCGCCCACACGGCGAGCACGGATTCGATCGAACGCGGCACGCCGACGGCGACCACGTCGCCCGGACCGACACCGCGCGCGATCAGTTCGCGCGCGAGCCGGGACGAGAATGCGTCCACCCGGGAATAGCTGAGTTCCCGGCCGCCGGCGTCGTCACCGTCGGACCCTGCCCGCACCGCGATGGCGTCGGCGGCGGATTCCACGGCCGCGCTCAGCAGCTGAACGAACAGCGGTCCCGTCGACCGGCGCCTGCTCCGACCGCGCGGAGCCCGGCGTGCCCCATCCATCAGCGTCCATCATTCCTCTCGCGTCGAGCCTGCCGATAGCGCCGAAACCCACCAACCCGGCTGGATCCCGGACCACCCGACGGCGGAGGGATGTCGAACGAAGCAAGAGGTATCGATTTTCGGGGCTTGCGCCCCAATCAGACCACAGGTAACGCGATCGCGACGGGTGAGCGAAATCCGCCCGAACGGTGTATGGAGTGCGTTAGCCGAGTTATAGCCAGCCGCGCCGAGTCGCCTGAACACCGGCCTGGAAACGGGTGCTCGCGCCGAGCCGCTCCAGCAGCCTGGCCGTGCGGCGCACCACCGTGCGACGCGACATCCCGAGTCGGCGGGCGATGGTGTCGTCGGTGGCGCCGAGGCCCATCAGCGTCAGGATGGCCTTGTCGCGTTCGTCGAGTTCCTCCGCGCTCGGATTCACCGAGATGGGTGCGGCCAGCGCCCACAGCACGTCGAAGGTCTTGACGAGCAGCCGCAGCGCGGGCGACCCGGTGATCCGCAGCCCCATCGGGTCGGGGCGGCGTTCGTCGGTGTGCAGCACCAGACTCGCGCGATCGTCGTCGCTGATGATGAGTTTGAACGGCGGCTCGGGCAGCGTACGTGCCTGTGCGCCACTGGCATTGGTGGCAAGCGCGTGCCGCAGCCGTTCGGCGTCCTGGTAGATGGTGTCCTGATACAGGGTCTGATATCGGATCCCGTCACCGAGACGAGCGCGTTTGAGCAGGAAAAGACGCTGTTCGCGCTCGGTATCGCTGAGGAACGGGCCGCGTTCGATGAGTTTCACGCAGCCGTGCGCCGCGGTCTGCATCTCTTCGAAATCGGCCAGCATCTCGAGCCGCTCGAAGACCGGGACCACCGCGCCCTGTGAGCGGGGTGAACGCCGGACCGAGCGGAAGGTCTCACTGAGTCGCGCGGCTGTGGCATGCATTTGGTTGATGGCCTGCTGTCTGCGCTTGGCTTCGGATTCGGACAGCGATTCTGGTGCGTGGGCGTCCCATACGGGTTCACCGCCCGCACCTTCGAGTTTGATCACGGCCTGCAGATCGCAGAGTACTTCCAGCGATTCGGCGGCCGCTTCCGTTGAAATACTCAAGTAACCCGCGATATCGGCGAGTGCGGAGCGCGGATGGTGGACGAGTGCGGCGTAGGTGCGGCCGTGGGCGGTTCCGGGTTCGAAGATGTCGCCGAGTTCTGTCACGACACGCGCCTGACGATCGCCCGCCCGTGGCGGTTTGCGGTGGTCGGGCTCGGCCGCGCGGTACTCATCCGACCGCCGGTGTGCCGCGACCCTCATGTGATATTCCCGGGTACGAGATGTGAAAGCTCAAACCGGACAATGACTCTCAGTGCTCGGAGGGACCCCAGTGCATCGGCACGCCCTTGGCGGCCAGGTAGGGCATCGGATCGATCTTGCTGCCGCCCTGATCCCAGATCTCCAGGTGCAGATGCGGACCGGTGGACTGCCCACGATTGCCGACGGTGGCGATGACATCGCCCGCGCGGACCTTCTGGCCCACATTGACGAGCATGTCGTTGACGTGACCGTAGACAGCGGTGGTGCCGTCTTCCTGTAATACCCGCACCCACAGGCCGAATCCCGACGCGGGCCCGGCCTCGATGACCGTGCCGTTGCTGACCGAGTGGATCGGCGCGCCGAGGTAGTCGGCGAAGTCGAGGCCGTAATGGAACTCGCCCCAACGACTTCCGAATCCGGAGCTGATGGCGCCCGCGACCGGACGGACCGCAGCGGGCGCGGGTGCGACCTGCTGCTGCACGCCCTTGAGAATGTCTTCGACCTGGGCCAGCGGGCCCGCGATCTCGGGCGTCAGGTTGTTGATGCCGAACGGCGCCGCCACCGGAGCGGCGGCGACCGGAGCGGCCTCGGCGACCGGAGCGGGCGCGGACACTTCCTGAACGGCAGGGGAAGCGAACTTCGCCTGGGTGGCTACTTCGTTGGTGCCGTGGAAGGTGATCGGCTCGGCGGCCGTGGCGGCATCCTCGGCGTCGTGACCCGTGAGCGGGGCCGCGATCGCCGGGGCGACCTGAGAGACGGTGCCGACCAGCGCGCCCATCGCGACCGCGGCGCCCGCCGCCATCCTGATGCGCTCACCTGAGGACGACTCCGCGCGATGCCGCGTAGGCCGCACGGTGACACCTTCGCCATGGAGATCGCCGATGAGATCCATGACGGTGATGGAAGTGGGGCCTACCCGGTGGTGCGACAATGTTTCGTCCTAGCGTCCGACCTACATTGGTCTCCGACCTACAGTGCTCAACGGAGCCGCTACAGTTACCTCGCTCGGTAAACCCGAAACTTTGTAACGTTTCGGCATCCGCTGTGACGGGAACTCTACCCTGTCGTGACCATTTCGCAACCTTCGTTGCCCATCTTTTTGGAAATACGCAGCTGAGCGGGCATTTTTACGCGTAACGATCAGTGTTCGCGGGCGTTACCGAACGCCCCCGCGCCTGCCACCGACAGACATCGGCGCAAACGCGTCACGACCGCGCGATGCGGCCGAGCGACCAGACTCGTCTGATGATCATCGACGAACTGCGCGTCCCGATCGTCCTTGCCCCCATGGCGGGCGGCCCATCGACCCCGGAACTGACCGTCGCCGTCGCCGAAGCGGGCGGCCTCGGCCTGCTCGCCGCGGGCTATCTCACCGCCGCCGACCTGGCCGCCCGGATCGAGGCCACCCGCACGGGCATCGACGCGGCCGCCGCACCCGCGGCCTTCGGCGTCAACCTCTTCGTCCCCGGCCCCGCGACCCCGCCGGAACGCTTCTCCGACTACCTGACCGAACTCCGCGCCACCCACGACCTCGGCGCCCCGAGATACGACACCGACGACTGGCAGGCCAAACTCGACCTGCTCGTCGCCGCCCCGGTCCCCGTGGCGACCTTCACCTTCGGCTGCCCCACCGCGGCGGAGACCGAGCGACTGCACGCGGCCGGTTCCGAGGTCTGGGTCACCGTGACCTGCGTAGCCGAGGCCGAGATCGCGGCGGCAGCGGGCGCCGACGTACTCGTCGCGCAGGGCGCCGAGGCGGGCGGCCACCGCGCCGTCTTCACCGATCGGGTCGCCGACGACCAGGTCGACCCGATCGGCCTGCTCGCCCTACTCCAATTACTCACGTCCTCCTGCGCCCTCCCTGTCGTCGCGACGGGCGGCATCACCACCGGCGCGGGCATCGCGGCCGTGCTGGCCGCGGGCGCGAGCGCGGCCCAACTCGGCACCGCGTTCCTGCGCTGCCGGGAGGCGGGCACGAATCCGGTGCACCGCGCCGCCGTCGGCACCGCGACCCCGACCATGCTGACCCGCGCCTTCACCGGCCGCAGGGCACGCGGCGTGCGCAACCGCTTCCTGGTGGACCACAGCGCGTCCGCACCGGTCGCCTACCCGGAAATCCACTACGCCACCGCACCGCTGCGGGCTGCGGCCCGGAACGCGGGCAATCCCGAAGAAGTGAACCTCTGGGCTGGTCAGACTCAATCGCTAGCCCCGGAGCTACCGGCAGGCGAACTGGTGGCGAAGCTCACCGGTGAGACGAAAACCGCACTGAACGCGGCACTTTTCGCGGCGAATCCAGGATTGTTGACAACGACTTTCGTTTAGAATCGAATGACATCGCATCGCCATCAACCCCCAACCCATGGAGGAGAGCGCCATGTCCCTCGATGTTCCCGCCGCACTACTCGAACGTGCCGAAGCAGGCGAAGTCGACGACGCCGACTTCGTCGAATGTGTCCGCGTCTCGCTGCCGTACGCGTGGGAGGTGGTCAGTCGAGTGGCGGGCGAATTGCGTTCGGGCGCCGATGAATACGCCGACAACCTGGTAGCCCCGCCCGACGAGACGGCCCGAGGCCAGCTGCTGCGCGCCATGGCGTCCGACGCCATCCGCGGCGGCCTGGAACGGCATTTCGGCGTCAAACTCGCCTTCCAGAACTGCCACCGGGTCGCGGCCTTCCCGCTGTCCTCGGTCGGCGGCGACACCTACACCCGCTTCATCGGCACCAGGGCGCAGCTGCTCAACCAGAACCCGGAACTGCGCAACTGCTAGCCGCGCGGGAGGACGGTCGTCGACCGTCCGGTGCGTGGAATCCGTAACGCATCAGGGGATTCCACGCACCCCGGCGGTCAGCCCAGCGTGGTGACCTCCAGGTCGCCGTCCGCGAACTGGGCCCGCAACCGCTTCTTGTCGAACTTCCCGACGCTGGTCTTCGGCACCTCCGCGATGAAGGTCCACCGTTCCGGCAGCTGCCATTTCGCGAACTTGTCGGCGAGGAACTCGCGCAACTCGCCCGCCTGATCCGCGCCCGGCTCGGCCCCTTCCTTCAGCACGATGGCCACCAGCGGCCGTTCGTCCCACTTCTCGTCGGGCACGCCGATCACCGCGGCCTCGGCCACCGCGGGATGCCCCATCACCGCGTTCTCCAGATCGACCGAGGAGATCCACTCGCCGCCGGACTTGATCACGTCCTTCGACCGGTCGACCAGGGTCAGATACCCGTTCGGGGTGATCTTGCCCACGTCACCGGTGCGCAGCCAGCCGTCGTCGAACTTCTCCGGATCCACCGAGCCGCCGTCCGGCGCGTAGTACGAGCCGGTGATCCACGGACCGCGAACCTGCAACTCCCCCAGCGACTCCCCGTCGTTGGGCACCACCGTGCCGTCGTCGGCCACCAGCCGCGCCTGCACCGTCGCCGGGAACCGCCCCTGCGTGTAGCGGTAGGCCCATTCCTCGTCACCCGACACGTCGACCGGCGGATGGGAGACGCTGCCGAGCGGCGAGGTCTCGGTCATGCCCCAGGCGTGCAGGATGCGCACGCCGTACTTCTCCTGGAAGGCGTGCATCATCGCGGGCGGCACCGCCGAACCGCCGACCACCACCGTGCGCAGATGCGAGATGTCCTGCGGCTGCGCGGCGAGTCCGGCCAGCACACCGCCCCAGATGGTCGGCACCGCGGCCGCGAAGGTCGGCTTTTCGACGGCCATCATCTCCAGCAGCGGTCCCGGCTGCAGAAAACGGTCCGGCATCAGCACATTCGCACCCGACATCAGCGCCGCGTACGGCAGTCCCCAGGCGTTCGCGTGGAACAGCGGCACGATGGCGAGCACCTTGTCGAAGTCGGTGAACCCCATGCTGTTCGGGGAGATCACCTGCATGGCGTGCAGCCAGTTGGACCGGTGCGAATACACCACGCCCTTCGGGTCGCCGGTGGTGCCCGAGGTGTAACACATCGCCGCGGCGCTGCGTTCGTCGATCACCGGGAAGTCGTAGGTATCCGGCTGCGCGGCGAGCAGTTCGGTGTAGGAGTGCACCTGAACGCCTTCGGGCGCCTCGAGCGCCGCCGCGTCCCCGTTGGCGACGATCACGTGCCGCACCGTCTTCAGATTCGGCAGGTACTGCGCGAACATCGGCAGCAGCGTGCCGTCCACGATGACAACCTGGTCCTCGGCGTGATTGGCCACGTACACCAGTTGCTCGGGAAAGAGCCTGATATTGAGCGCGTGCAGCACCGCCCCCATGGCGGGCACGGCGATGTAGGCGACCATGTGCTCGTTGTTGTTCCACATGAAGGTGGCGACCCGGTCGCCGACGCCGATGCCGAGCCCGCGCAGCGCGTTGGCCAGCCGAGCCGATTCCGTGCCGAGTTCACGGAAGGTCATCGTGCGCACGCCGGTCCCGGTCCACGTGGAGACGACGCTGTCGCCGCGGAAGGTGGACGCGTAACGCAACAGGGTGGCCAGCGACAACGGCTCGTCCTGCATGGTGCTCAACATGGGAACTCCTTCATCCGCTGTGGCCGACATGAGCCACGTCACATCGGGGATGCTACCCAACGGTAGCCAATGCTCCGCCGGTTCCCGCCCACAGCCGATCGACCCATTCACGCCCCGACCGCATCCGGACGAACCCGACATTCAAAGCGACGCGAAACCGAACGTCCCACCTGCGCTCCGACCTCCGCGCTGTGAAACCGACCACCGCACGGAACCCGCGCCCGACGAGCGAACCCTCCCGCTACCGCACCGCGATCAACCCTTTCCGACGAAGATCACACCACCCCATCGCAATCACTTGGTTAATGGCGATTAACTCGCCCGCGCCCTTCCGCAAGCCGAATCAGCGCTGTACAACAGGGGTATGCCAGTTGACCGGATGCTCCCGACACAGGAGTCACGCGACCTCATCGAGCTGACTCGCGATATCGCCGACAAGGTCCTCGAACCGCGAGTCGTCGACTGCGAGAAGACCGGGATCTACCCCGACGGCGTCCTGCCCGCACTCGGCGCAGCCGGACTGCTGAGCCTGCCGTACCCCGAGGAATTCGGCGGCGGCGGACAGCCTTACGAGGTCTACCTCCAGGTGCTCGAGGAGCTGGCGAGCCGGTGGGCTGCGGTCGCCGTCGCGGTGAGCGTGCACAGCCTGTCCTGCCATCCGCTGTTCGCCTACGGCACCGACGCCCAGCGCGACCGCTGGCTCGGCGACATGCTCTCCGGCGACACCGTCGGCGCCTACAGCCTGTCCGAACCACACGCCGGTTCCGACGCCGCCGCACTGCGCTGCCGAGCCACAGCAGTCGACGGCGGATACCGCGTCACCGGCTCGAAAGCATGGATCACCAACGGCGGCCGCGCCGACTTCTACACCCTGTTCGCCCGCACCGGCGAAGGTTCACGCGGCATCTCCTGCTTCCTCGTCCCCAACGACACCGAAGGCCTGAGCTTCGGCAAACCCGAAGAGAAGATGGGCCTACGCGCCATCCCCACCACAACCGCCGCCTACGACGGCGCCTTCGTCCCCTCCGAACGCCGCATCGGCGCCGAAGGCCAAGGTCTGTCCATCGCATTCAGCGCCCTGGACTCCGGCCGCCTCGGAATCGCCGCCATCGCCACCGGACTGGCCCAACGCGCCCTCGACGACGCCGTCGCCTACGCCAAGGAACGCGAGGCTTTCGGCCGCCACATCATCGACCACCAGGGCCTCGGCTTCTTCCTGGCCGACATGGCCGCCGCCGTGGACTCCGCCCGCGCCACCTACCTCGACGCCGCCCGCCGCCGCGACGCGGGCCTGCCGTATTCGCGCCAGGCCAGCGTCGCCAAACTGCTGGCCACCGACGCTGCCATGAAGGTCACCACCGACGCCGTGCAGGTCTTCGGCGGCTACGGCTACACCCAGGACTTCCCGGTCGAGCGCTATATGCGCGAGGCCAAGGTCATGCAGATCTTCGAAGGCACCAACCAGATCCAGCGCCTCGTCATCGCGAGGGGGTTGGCGGCGAGCTGATCGGCCTGCACAAATCCCCGCGCGGACCGCACGTATGCCCATTTCCGCGCGGCCCGCGGATCAGCGGTCCATCGGCAGGCGGACAAAAGTGCCAGGGGCCGACAACCAATATGGCCGAAAATACGGATTCGATGTCCGCCGATCTCTCGATTCCGCAGGTCGGAGGTTTTAGGCTCGAAGTATGACAGAGCCGTCCATCCTCATCATCGGCGCCGGATTCGCCGGACTCGGCATGGCACTCGAACTCACCCGAGCAGGCCTGCACAACTTCACCATCCTGGAGAAGGCCACCGACCTCGGCGGCGTCTGGCGAGAGAACACCTACCCCGGCGCCGCCTGCGACGTGCCGTCCCCCCTGTACTCGTGGTCCTACGAACCGAAATCCGATTGGCCACGCCGCTTCTCGGAACAGGCCGACATCCACGCCTACATGCGCGAAGTCGCCCGCAAACACGACCTCACCCGCTACATCCGCTTCGGCGTCGAAGTCACCGACGCCGAATTCGACGAGTCAACCGGCCAATGGCACGTCACCACCGCCGACGGCGCGACCCACACCGCCGACATCCTCGTCCCCGCCGTAGGCCAACTCTCCCGCCCCGCCCTGCCGAACCTCCCCGGCATCGACACCTTCGAAGGCCCCGCGTTCCATTCCGCCGAATGGAACCACGACATCGACCTCACCGGTAAACGCGTCGCCTGCATCGGCACCGGCGCCAGCGCCATCCAATACATCCCCCGCATCCAACCCGAAGTCGCCCATCTGACCCTGTTCCAACGCTCCGCCGCCTGGGTCCTCCCGAAATTCGACACCGAATACAGCGCCACCCACAAAGCCCTGTTCAAATACCTCCCCCCCACCCGCCTGGCCGAACGCTTCGCCATCTGGTCACTCTTCGAATTCCTCGCCCTGGCCCTCACCGACATCCCCGCCATCAAAACCCCCATCATCGCCATCGCCGACCGCCACCGCGAAAAGCAAGTCCCCGACCCGATCCTGCGCGCCAAACTCACCCCCGACTACGCCGCGGGCTGCAAACGCGGCCTGTTCTCCAACGACTACTTCCCCGCCCTGGCCCAACCGAACGTCACCGTCGAAACCACCACCATCGAAGCCATCACCCCCACCGGCATCCGCACCACCGACGGCGTAACCCACGAAGTCGACGTCATCATCTACGGCACCGGCTTCAAAGGCACCGAATTCCTGGCCCCCATGAACATCTACGGCCGCGGCGCCCGCAAACTGGCCGACACCTGGTCCCCCGAAGGCGCCCGAGCCTACCTGGGCATAACAGTCCCCGACTTCCCCAACATGTTCATGATGTACGGCCCCAACACCAACGTAGGCTCCGGCTCCATCATCTACATGCTCGAATCCCAAGCCCGCTACATCCGCCAAGCCGCCCAACACCTATCCACCCACCCCCACCCACTGACCCCCCACCCCACCACCGAACAATCCTGGGACACCTGGCTACAACGCCGCCTCGAAACCACCCCATGGAACTTCTGCTCCAGCTGGTACCGCAACGCCTCCGGCCGAATCACCAACAACTGGCCAGGCGCCACAGCCCTCTACCGCTGGAAAACCCGAACCTTCACCCCCACCGACTACGAACCCACCCCACCCCTCCCAACCCCCTGACCTCCTCCTCGACTCCCTCCCCTCCGCACCCATCCCCACCTCGCCCCCACGATTCCTCCCCAACCACCCCCACCCGGTAGACTGCCAACGTCCCACAAGACCAGCCTTCGTAGCTCAGGGGATAGAGCACCGCTCTCCTAAAGCGGGTGTCGCAGGTTCGAATCCTGCCGAGGGCACCAACAACAAGGGCAACTTTTTCGGTGGTTGCCCCATTTGTCGCACTGTTCCGTGTATTGGGCCGTGGTGTCGCTGGTGGTGGTTCGGCGGCGGGTTCGGGGGGTGTGGCAGGGGCCAGGGCGGTGGCGGCTTGTGCGGCGGCGGGGAGTGTTTCGGTGGTCAATGTGGCGTAGATCGCGGCTTGTTTGGTGTTGTGGTCGTAGACGATTTTGAGTCCGAACGCGGCGTAGAGATCTCGTTGTAGGGCGTCGGGGGCGTCGGTGAGTTGTAGCGCGAGTCGGGGTAGGTCTTCGATCAGGTCGGGTTCGTCGGGTTGTTGTCGGGCGGCTTGGTCGCGCAGTGTCTCGAGTTCGGTGTTCTTGGCACGGCGGTCTTGTTCGAGTTCGGTGTAGCGGTGACGCAGCCGTTCGGCCCACGCTTGCGCGATCTCGTCTCCGTCGGTGGAGCTGCGGGATTCGCGTTCATCGAGGAGGTTGTTCTGGCGGCGGGTGATCTCGCTGATCGTCTTCTCGACGGCGGCGATCCGGGCGTGGGTGTCGTCGCGGTCGCTGGAGTCCTGGCCGCGTAGTTGGTGGCGGAGCAGCACGGTGCGGTCGCGACCGAATACCCGCTGGTTGAAGAAGTCCTGTACGAGGTCGAGCAGCTTGTCTTCGCGGACGTAGACGGTACGGGGGTGGTCGGCGTAGGACTTCGGGTCGCCGACGCGGTCGAGTTGGGGTTGGCAGCTGTAGTAGGCGTACTGTTGGCGGGTTTTGCCGAACATCCGTTTGCGGCATTGCTGGTGGTGGACGTGGTAGCGCAGCACGTAGGTACGGATCGTGTGAGCATGAGGGTTCTTGCCGCTCATCCGCGATCCTTGGCGTTCGGTGCGGTTGGCTTGCACGGCGTCGAAGATCTCTCGCGAGACGAGGGGTTCGTGGGTGGGTTGGGGTGACCAGACCCATTTCTCGGGCGGGTTGAGTTTGCCGCCTTTCTTGGTGGCGCGCCGGTTCCACACCATGTAGCCGGTGTATTTGGGGTTGATCAGGATCTCGCGCACCGATGAGCGGGTCCAGCATCCCCGCGCCCGCTCGGCCCGGTTGGGCTGTGGGGGCGGGTAGCGGTCGAGGTCGAGATTGAGGCGGTCGGCGATCACTTTGTAGGCGAGGCGTTCGTCGTGGCGTAGTTGGAAGATCCGCTCCACCGCCGGTCCGCGTGCGGGGTCGATGACGAGTCGGGATTTGGTGCGGCCCTCTTCGCGTTTGGCCGCGACCGGGTGCGGAACCTTCTCGCTGAGGTAGCCGTAGAGGGGTTTGCCGATGTTCCAGCCCTGTTTGGTGTGCTGCTGGTAGCCGTCCCAGGACTGTTCGAGGGTGTGACGCAGGAACCATTCGGCCACACCCTGTTTCACACGCCGCACCAGGACCTGAGTGGCGCGTTTCTCCGACAACGAGATCGGTCCCTCGTCGGCGGCGAACAGCGGCACCCCCAGGGTTTCCAGCTCGTGTTCGAGCTGGGTGGACTGGTGTGTCCAGCGCGCGGCGCGTTCGATCTCCTCCACCACCACTGCCTCGAACCGGCGGTTGGGGTGACGGGCCTCGGCCAGCAGATCGGCCAGGCCACCGTCGCGGGGGATCGGGATGTCGAACGCCTCGTGCGCGGTGCCCAAACCGCGCAGATCCAGGTCCTTGCGCGAGGATTCGACGTCGTAGAAGAACGCCACGATCACGAACCCGGCCGGCAGCACCTTGCGGCAGTTGTCCAACTGGCGCGGCAGCGACAGCGTGGGGTCCTGCAAGTCACGCGTCGAGGTCCGCAGGAACACCGCGACCGGCACCGGCGCGGACCCACCGATCCCGAGCAGGTCCGGGGCGGGGGAATCGAGATATCCGGGCAACGGCGCACGCACCACGCTCACCTCGCCGGGGCCTACGTATTCGGGCATCCTCACGCCGCCTTATCGGTGCTGTCGTCGCTGTCGGGAACGTCGAGGTCGATGACCGCCGCGACGCCGAGGCTGGCCTGTACGCGGTCGCGGGTAGCCATCCAGCGCAGCAGCGCGGCTATCGCTTTCGCCTGCCGGGCGGCGATCCGGTCCGCCTCGGGGCCGCTCACGTAGCGGATGTGGTGTGTGGCGGTCAGCTTGCCCGCTCGCGCGGCGACCGGACCGGGTTCCGGCGCGCTCGCCGGCTGTGATCGGGCGGGGCGGTGTAGCGGTGTGACCGCCTGCCGCGCTGGGGATTTCTCGTTCATGAACACCCTTCCTCGTTGCCTTCCGGCCTACGCCGCGCCACCCGGTGTCGCGGGTGGCACGAGTCGCCGGTTTTCTTCTGTGCCTTCGTGTTCCGGTGCCCGGATTCGGTGGGCACCGGGGGTCTATCAACGCTCCACACCCGCCGAATCGTCAACTGTCTTCTCGCGCATCGTTTCTGCCGCCGACGACCCGGTAACGGACCCCACACCCCCCGCCGTGCCCCGGTCGCGCGCAGCGGGCGATCCGGGGGGCCACATCACCCCCGCCACGTCACCGGTCCCCGATCCCGCGCGACGGGCCGACAGGGGCGGGCCGCGACACGACCGGACAACGGCCACATGCCCGGTCGCGATCGATCCGGGTCATGCCGCTCGCCCGTCGAGAAACACCTCGGCGTCGGTGTCGGCGTGGATGCCGTCGCCGCCGAGATCCGTGGTCGCCGGGACCATGCCTGCGGGATCGGGTTCGGTGAGTGGTGCCGGCGGGCGCACCCGGTCCAGGTCGATGTCGCTGCCGCCGTGATCACCGAAGCCCGCGAGTTCGTGGGGGTTGCTCGTGATCACCGCGTCCTCGGCCGGTGAGGCCAGTGACCCGAACACCGCCCGGTCGGTGCCGCCGATCGCGAGCAGGCCGCTGCCGCGTGGGGCGGCGAGGAGGAATTGTTGTTCGCCCGCGGAGAGCCGGAACGCGCTCGCGACTTCGTCGATGGCTTGCGGGGCTTGGCGTAAGAGGATCTGGGTCGCGGCGTTGGACACGATCGCGCGCCCCAACTCGGTGGACAGCACGTCGGCGGCGTCCTGGGTCGCGATCGTCAACCCGGCCCAGTGTTTGCGGAAGCTCTTCGCCGCGCGGAACAGGAACCCGGCCCCGGCGGGTTGGCGCATGAGCAGCCACGCCTCGTCCACGGTGACCATCCGAGCCCGCCGATCGCTCGGGTTGGACACTCGCCGCCCGGTCGCGTCGAGGACCAGCAGAGTCCCGATCGTTTTCAACTCTTCGGGCATTTCGCGTAGTGAGTACACGACGAGCGCGCCGTGGGGGTCGGTGGTGGTCGGCCCGTCGAGCAGGCCGGCGTAGGCCCCGCCACCGACGTAGGGGTGCAGCGCGGCAGCCAGCTCGGCGGCGGAGACCGTATCCAGGCGTTCGAGGTGCTCGCGAAGTGCGGTCAGTGTCGGTGCGGGGCGGGTCCAGGTGGCGGGGTCGTCGGTGATCCCCACAGTCGCGTAGGTGGCGGTGAGGGCGGTGTCGAGGGCGGCGCGTTGCGCCGAGTTCAGGTCACCGAGCAACACGTGGACGAGGGTGTGCAGGAACAGTTTCCGGCGTGTGAGGGCGTCGGCGGGGGCGCTGCGGTGCCCGTCGGGGTGGACGTGGATTTCCAGATCGAAGGGGTTGAGGCGCACGCCGGGTGCGCCGAGGCGTAGGTGGGTGCCGCCGACGGTTTCGGCGAGGCGTCGGTATTCGTCTTCGGGGTCGATGATCACCTGCTCGATACCTCGGTAGAGCGAGCGCAGGATCTCGGTCTTGACCAGATACGACTTGCCCGCCCCGCTGCGGCCGAGGACGACCATGTTGTGGTTGTGGGCCTCGGGAGCGAAGCGATCCACGAACAACAGTCCGCCGCCGGCGTCGCGGCCGTAGAGCACCCCTTCGGGGCTGGTCGCGCGGACGGGGTCGACGGCGGGTAGTTGGGGTGAGTCGAAGGGGAACGCCGCGGCGAGGGCGGCGGTGTCGAAAGTCCGCCGCACCCGGATGAGGTCGAGGCCGAGGGGCAGGGTGGTGGCCCAGGCGTGGGCGGCGCGGTAGGCCAGGGTGCAGGTGTCGATGAGCAGGCTCGCGGCCAGCGCGCGGACCGCGGCGAGTTCGTCGGCGAGGTCGGGCTCGGTGTCGGCGTGGACGGTGAGGTAGATCCCGACGCGGAACAGGCGGGCCTCGGCGCGGGCGAGGCGCGCGGAGAGGTCGGCGGCGTCTTCGGCGGCGACCTCGACCTGCGGGTCGGCCAAGCGTCCTCGGTGGGCGTCGTGCATCCGCGAGGACTCCAAGCGGGCGAGTTGGTTGCGTAGTCGGGTGGCGGCGGTGGCGGGGTCGACGGGGTCGATGTGTACCGCGACCTCCACTCGGCCGGGGTGTGAGAGCAGGGGTGCGAGCCATCCGGCGGTGACTTCCCGGGGGTAGCCGGTGACCGCCAGCGTCGCCACGTGGTCGGAGCCGATCTCGAGGTGGCGAGTGCCGATGGTGACCGAGTCCGGAGCGAACCCGTTCTCGGGGGCGAACGGGTCCGCGACATCGACGCCCGGGGCGGTCCCCGTGGTGACGACCGCGTCCGGTGCGGTGGTGTCGGCGGCGGGCGAGACGAGGGTGTCGGGGTTGGCGCACCCAGCGAGGACGGTGGTGGCCTCGAGGTCGTCGAGGGCGGTGACGGTAATCCCGAGTGGCGCGAGGACGTCGGCGGCCTCGTGCATCCGCCGCAGCAACCGGGCCTCGGCGGCGCGCCGGGCGGCAGCCGAGAGTTCGCGTCGCGCCCGGGCGCGCCTGGGCGATCGCACCCCGCGCGTGGTTGTGGCGGGTTGGTCGAGGGGTTCTCGCCAGATCAGCAGTACCTGACGGCGGGTCAGGTACTCGTCGGCCGCCAACTGGGCGAGGTGGGTGGCGTGATCGTGGGCGGCGGCGGCTAGTTCGGGGAGCATCCGCCCGGCGGTCGAACGCAGGCCCGATATGTGGGTGGTGAGGTCGAGGCGGGCCGAGCGGATGAGGATCTGCACGGGTTGGCGCAGGGTGTGTAGCCAGCCGGCGAGTTGGGCGACGAGCCCGTCCTGCTCGGTGGGGGTGCGTAGGGCGAGGTTGAGGGTGCCCGCGACCGCGACCACCGCCAATCCGTCGCCGCCGAGGTCGATCACCCCGACCCCGCCCGCGCCCTCGGTCACCGCCCCCGGGAGCCGCAACTCCCGCGCCGACAGCCGGGTCGAGTTCGGTGGGCGCGGCCGGGTTCGGGTGGCGCGGTCGGTGATCCACGGCGGCGCCGCGAGCACGCCCTCGCCGCGGGCGCGCACGAGGTGTCGGGCGCGCAGCCGGTGCCGGATCGCGGCGACCAGCAGCAGGTCGGCGGGCAGGCCGTCGCGGCGGGTGAGGACCGCCACGGTGACCACGACCGCGATCGGGATGGCGGCGGCCAGGAACACCACGGGCGCGAGCACCGTTCTGGTCGCGCCCCAGAGCGTGTACAGGGCGAGTGCTGTGACGGCGAGGACGGCGAGTTGGCGGGCGGTGAACGGTCCGAGGAGGCGGTCGCCGCGTTCGATGTCGGCGGGAATCCGCACCGACCTTGTGGTGGTGGTCATCGCAGGTGTCCTCCTCGAGGCTTACGGGGCGCACGGCGACGCACCGGCAGATCCGGCAGCGGTAGATGCAGCTGCCGCCCGGTCGGGCGCACGGGCGCGGGTGGTTGGGGTGGCGTGGGCGGTGGCGGGGTGGGTGTGACCCGGGTGACCGGGAACGGCAGCGGGTACTGCCCGGTCCGGTTTTGGCGCACACGCGCGTACGGGTCGACCGGTGTCGGGGGCGTGAAATCGAGGGCGAGTTGCTCGGGGCGACGGCGCCGCGAGCCCGGCGGCGTCCCTGTCGATGGGCGGGGCGATTCGGGCGGCGGCGCGGGTGTGGGCCGAACCCGGCGTACCGGGATCGGGAGTGGGTATTGGCCGTCGCGTCCGGCGCGTACGCCTCGGTAGGGGTCGGGTGGGGTGAAGTCGAACGCGAGCTGCCTGCCGCGCGGTGCGCGCCTCGGGCGATTCGGGGCACCATCGCGGGTGCCCGGTTGTATGGGCGGGGTCAGGTTCGGGGTGCGCCGGACCCGGCGGACTCCTTGCAGGGGCAGCATGAGTTGCCCGTCTCGGGTCGCCCGGACCCGCGCGTACGGGTCCACCGACCCGGAGGCGGCTGTGGGGGCGCGTGGTCCGCGTGGCCGACGTGCCGCTGGTGCCACCCCACCGTTGCCGCCTTTGAGGAGCCCGAAGATTCGGTAGGTGGCGTAACCGCGCGCGAGAGAGCCGACGAAGCTGCGGCCTTGGCCGATGCGCAGGACCGACAGCAGCCAGAACGGGGTCTTGATCAACACCCCCATCAGGGCGAGGGCGACGATCAGATCCACGAGTCCGCCGGCGTTGGGGCCGAAGAACTCCCACCCACCCGGGGTCAGGAACACCCGCAGGACGGTGACCAGGATCAGCGATTGCGCGACCTGGATCGCCAGGCAGGCGGTGAACGAGCGCCACCACCACCGCGCGATCCCGTCCAACCCCGGCAGGGCGTGGCACATCAACGCCAGGGGGGCGGCGACGATCAGGATGACGGTGACCGCGACCCGCACCACATACGAGACCAGCAGCACAACCAGCATCACCACCAACGCCACCATCAACAACAAGGCGAAGATCCCCGTCTGGCCCCCGGCACCGGGCAACGCGTTCAACGCCTCGGCGGCGGTGCCGGCATCGACCCCCTCACCGGCCAACGCGCGAGCGAGGGCGTTGGCGAAGCCGATCGCGGTGGTCGCGATCACCATGCTCATCGCGCCCGCCAGGAACCCGACCACCAACCGAGGACCCAACTCACGCAGACTCCACCGGGTTTGCAGGGCCTCGCGCACCATCAACAACACCCCGGCCGCCATGACCAACAGCCCATAGAGCGCGACCACGATCTGCCACGACTGGCTCCACAACGCCCCGACGTGGGGCAGCTCGCCGGGCTCGGGGGTGGTGAGCAGGGTGTGGCCGAGTAGGTCCAGCAGCGGGTTCAGCGAGGTTTCGACCAGGCGTTGGAAGAACCCGTCGATCGCCTTCGCCACGCACCCGGAGATGTCGCTCACCCCGCACTCGGGCGCCCCCGGCCCCGACGAGTCCGCCGGGGCCGGGACGGTCGAGCCTGGACCACTGCCACCGGGCGTCGGTGCGGGCGGGGTCGTGGATGGTGGTGTGACCCACCGCGACGGCGGCACCGTCGAGGACGGTGCCGGTGTGGGAGTGGTGGGTGCGGGGGTCGTCGCGGTCGGGGGCACCGGCGCGGGTGGGGTGGCTGGTTGCGCGGTCGCGCTGACCGTGCCGGTGACCACGATCAACGCCACCGCCAGCGCCACGAGCACCGCGCGGGACATGCGGGCCGTTTTCGGGGCGCTCACCTTCTACGCTCCGACGATCGACTTGAGCACGGCGACCACGACCGGGGCCAGCATCGCCAGGGCGTAGCCGACGCAGGCCGCGCGCAGCGCGGTCTTGGCCTTCTCCATCTCGGCCGGATCACCGCCACCGATGAGGTAGCGGGCACCGGCCACGGTCAAACAGACCGTCGCCAACCCGGCCAGGATCCCGATCAACCAGTTGCGCAGGTTGTCGAGCACCTGCTCCAGCGACGACGCCAGCGCCAACACCGACGGGCCGGGTGGTGGCGCGGCCGAGGCGGAACCAGCGGTCAGCGCCAGGACGGCGAGCAGGACCCAAGCGGTCGCGAACAGTCTCGCCCACCGTCGGTGCGGGTGGCGGTGACCGGGGCGGAGTGCGGGTGTGTGTGCCGGTGAGGGTGCGAGGAGTCGGTTCATGCCGCAGTCACCTCCGTGTGAGTGGTGGCTTGGCGGCGGGGTGCGACCGGTGGTGTCCTTCGCCGATGCGTGCGATCCGGTGGCGGGTCGGTCAGCCAGGTCAGGAGTCGGGATTCGGCGCGTCGGCGTTGTTTGCGCAGCTTGTACACCGACTGCCCGTGCTCGGCGGCCAGCGAGGTCAGCGTGCGGTGTTCCCACCGCGAGACCGTGATCAACTCCGCGGCCTCGGCACTGATCACCCCGTCGGCGACCGCCTCGGCCAACACCGATTCCGGGTGGCCCGACCGGGATACCAGGAGTCGATCCTCGGTGGCCGGGTCGAGATCGGCACCGAGGTCGCCGGCCGGTACCGGGTGCGTTTGCTGCTCCTTCGCCGTCTGGAGTCCGGCGCGGTAGGCCGCCCACCGTAGTCGTAGCCACACCGCCGGGCGATCCAGCTCGACCGAGGCGAGATGGGTGAGGAAGCCGGTCAGCACCTCGGACTCGAAGTCCTCGCGATGACGACTGCCCGGTGGGGCGAAGAACCCGACCACCCGCGCGAGCATCGGCTCGGCCAGACTCGCGCACACCACCGTCGCGTCCCCACCCACGGCCCGCGAGCGTTCGATCAGCCACACCCAGATCGCGTCGACCACCTCGAACGACAGACACGGATCCCGCAACAAGCCGCGCACCGCCTCCCACGATTCGACCCGCATCCCCCACGGCCCCGGCACCGGGGGCGAATCGGCGGGCAACCGCCGCGCGGCGATCCGCTCGAACTCGGCCGACACCACCCGCAACGGCGAGTGCCTTCTACCGATCGCCCCCACAGAATTCACGAACTCCGAATTCGTCACCATCAGCTCCTGTTCGGTGGAAACACGAAACATTCCTACGCGGCAAGGAGACCGAACACCGATATCCGAAACACATCCACATCACACCCGAAACACATCCAAACGACATCTAAAGCATATCTATTTCATATAATTACACTGGCGGCAATCACTCGGCAATAATCGAGGCGCACCGGACGGACTCGCTCCTATCAGCACTGATCACGCCGCACACCGACCAAGATATGAAGTGGATATGTTTCAGATATTCGCCGAAGCGCCGACGGCGAATAATTCGCGATCCCTCGAAAATTCTCGAAAATCAATTTCTTCGGCCGACACCCTCCTCACCACAAGGGACGGTCGCCACATGACCGATTCCCGCTCGAAAAGATTTCTGGAAAAAATTTCGGTTAGCGGTGTCCCGAAAACGCGTTTCGACCGGTTGTAGATAAGTAGAAGGACTTTTCCTCCCACCCGTTTGGAGCACACCGCGCTTATGACCGCGAAACCCCGCACACGTCCTACCCGCAACACCGCCGCCCGGCCCACGGGCGAGGTGGTGGCGATTCCCTCGACTCTGTGGCCCACCGGACCCGATCCCCTCGACCCCGGCCACCGCTGGCCGGCACCGATCCTGACCCGCGCCGTGGAAGAGTTCTGCCCACCCGGCGGACGAGTGTCGCTGCTTAACCGGCACGCACCGGCCACGCGCGGGGAGCTGCGCGCGGTCCACGCCGACACCACCGCCGCCTACACCCTCATCGAGTCCCTCGGCCACCCGACCGACCCCGCCCCCCACACCGGCACCGCCCCTGGTGCCGGTCCCGTGGGGGCGGGGTCGGTCGATCTCGTCGTGGTGAGTTTGCTGGCCGATCACCTCGACCCGGTCACCACCGCCGAACACACCGTCTCGCAGGCGGTGTCGCGGTTGGCGGTCGGTGGGGTGTTGGTGGTGCTCGGGCGCTGCCGACACAGCCGGACCGGGGTGCTACTCGACCCGGCCGGTCCCGTCGTGGCCGCCGCCCAGGCCGCCGATCTGCTCTACCTCCAACACGTGATCGCCGCGCCCGTCACCGAGGACACGATCACCCGCACCGCGTCGGCCGACCCACCCGACGGCCCGGCTCGCCACGTCGTGGCCCACATCGACGTGTTCGCGTTCTTGCTTCCACACACCACCCAGGACTGACCCGTGACCGCTGGCCCATTCCCGTCCGTTCCCACCGACGAAGGACCTTCTTTGGCTCTCGAACCCGCCACCACAACCCCCGACACCAGCACCGTCGACTCCGACACCGCGACAGCGCCCGTGTCGCCGCCGATACCGGTGTCGGTGTGGGCGACAGCCCAAGCCACCCCCGCGACGCAGCGTAAGGGCCGCTATCACCCCGACAGCGCCGCGCATCCGGCCAAGATGCTGCCCGCGATCGTGGCACACGCCATCGACGTCTACACCCGACCCGGTGATCTCGTGTTAGACCCGATGTGCGGGATCGGCACCACCCTCGTGGAAGCCCTCCATCTGGGGCGGCGTGCGGTCGGTGTCGAATACGAGACCCGGTGGGCCGAGATCGCGCGCGCCAACATCGGCGTGGCCCGTGAGGCGGGTATCGATCTCGAGGCCGCCGTGTACTGCGGCGATGCCCGCAAACTGCCCGCCTTGGTCCCGCCCGAGTTGCGGGGGCAGGTGGATCTGGTGGTCACCTCCCCGCCCTACGGCGATTCGGTCCACGGCCGGGTCCGGGTCGGTGGCGGGCGGCCGGTCGAGAAGTTCGATCACCGCTACGGCGCGAGTCTGGATCGGGGGAACCTCGCCAACGTCGGCCTCGGCCGACTCCTGTCGGGTTTCACGCGCGTGCTGACCGGTGCCGCCGACTACCTCGCTCCCGGCGGGTATGTGGTGATCACCGCGCGCCCGTGGCGACAACACGCCGAGTTGGTGAACCTGCCCGCGCATTTGATCACCTGCGCCACCCTGGCCGGGCTCGTGCCGGTCGAGCGGTGCGTCGCGCTGATCGGTCGCCTCGGCGACGGCGACCTGGTGGCGCGCAGCAGTTTCTTCCAACGCGACTTCATCACCAAACAACGCGCGGCCGGGTTGCCGATGCATCTGATCGCGCACGAGGACGTGATCGTCCTCAGAAAACCCGAAAGTTCCGCCTCGAGCGAGCCTCCCGCCGCACGCACGGCGCTCCAGTACGGGGCGGCCCCGTTCTGGGGCACCAGCACCACGGCTGCCGGGGAGGTCGCCGCGTGAACACCCCCATCGTTCTCGCGAGTCCCGAATCCGGTTGGTTGGGTCGGTTCCTGCTCGACCCCGGCACGACGTTGCGCGAAGTGGTCACCACGATCGAGCACGCCGCGCTGTCCCCGGCGGCGGTGCTGGTGCTGGTCGGTGTGGCCGGGGTACTCGCCGCGGCCTACGCCCTCGGGCGCCTGCGGCGAGCCCGGCTGCGTGCCGACGCCAGGCAGGTCACGGTGTTGACTCCGCCCGAGGTCGACCCCAAGGGCGCGCTCGCGTTCTGGGCACACCTGATCGGCCAACTCCGCCCCGCCTGGAAACGCGCCCTGCTCGGACAACCACACCTCGGATTCGAATACACGGTCACCCCCGAGGCGGGAGCCGCGATCCGACTCTGGGTCCCCGGCTCCGTGCCGACCGGGTTGGTCGAACGCGCGGTCGCCTCGGCGTGGCGCGGCGCGCACACCGACACGACCGGCACCGCACGGCCACCGCTGCCCGCCGCTGGGGAGGGTGTGCGTCGGGTGGTGGTCGGGGGTGAGTTGAGGTTGGGGCGCCGCGAGGGCCTCCCGTTGCGCACCGACTACAGCGGCGAGTTGGTGCGGGACCTGATCACCGCCGCCGACGACCTCGCCCCGGGCCAGGCCGCCTGCGTGCAGATCCTGGCCCGCCCAGTCACCGGTCGCCGCGTCGCTCGCGCCACCCGCCGCGCCGCGACCACCGGCACGGGAACCGGGTTCGTGGTCGGGGTGTTGCGTGATCTGCTGGACCTGCTCGCCCCCGGCCCGCTCCACCGCACCTCCGCGCGCACCCCCGCCGCGACGGGGGTGCGGGGCGGTGACCGGCAAGCCGTCATGGAGGTCACCGCCGCCGCGCGGGGCGCGGCGGTGAAAGCGCGTGGCCCGCACTGGGAGACCGTCGTGCGCTACGCGGTCACCGTCCCGATCTCCGACACCCTCCCGACTTCTGGTGCGGCGCGGGCGGTGGCGCGAGGCCGCGCGGATGCCCTCGCGACGGTGTTCGGGGCCTGCACCGACCACAACTACTACCGCCGAGTCCACCGAATCCGATTGGGCCGATTGTTGGAAAAGCGCTACCTCGGGCGCGGGGACGTGCTCTCGGTCCCCGAACTCGCCGCCATCGCCCACCTGCCCACCGATGACGGCTTGCCCGGACTGCACCGGGCGGGAGCACGGGCGCTGTCCCCGGCACCCCAGATCCCCACCGGCGGACCGCATACCAAGCCGCTCGGGGTGGCCGATACCGCGAGTCGACGGCCCGTGGCGGTGAAGGTCTCCGACGCCCGACACCACCTGCACATCCTCGGCCCCACCGGCGTCGGGAAGTCGACGCTGTTGGCGCGGGTCATCCTCGATGACGCCGAGGCCGGACGCGGGGTGATCGTGATCGACCCCAAGGGCGACCTCGTCACCGACGTCCTCTCGCGCCTACCGCGCCGGTTCGGGGACCGGGTCGTGCTCTTCGACGCCGACTCCGGGAACCCGCCCCCGTGCGTGAACCCTCTCGACATCGCCCGCACCGGCAAGGCGGGCTCGGACCTCGCGGTGGACAACCTCGTGACCGTGTTCCATCGCATCTACTCCCAATGGTGGGGGCCGCGTACCGACGACATCATGCGCGCGAGCCTGCTCACCCTCTGCGCTCAACCCGGCACCCCCACCCTGGCCGACCTACCCCGCCTGCTCACCGAACCCGCCTACCGCCACCGCGTCACCCGCACAACACCCGACCCGCTGCTGCGCCAATTCTGGGACTCCTACGAGACATTGAGCGACACCGGCCGCGCCCAACTCACCGGCCCCCTGCTCAACAAACTCCGGGCGTTCCTGCTCCGGCCGTTCGTCAAGGCCGCCATCGCTGGCGGCCCCTCCACCGTCGAGTTCGCCGACGTCCTCGACAACGGCGGCATCTGCCTCGCACGCCTCCCGAAAGGCTCACTCGGAGAAGAGACCAGCCGCCTCGTCGGGTCACTGCTGGTGGCCCGGACCTGGCAGGCGGTGACCGCGCGCGCCCGCATCCCCGCCGCCGAGCGGCCCGACGCCGCCCTCGTCCTGGACGAGGCACAGAACTTCTTGAACCTGTCCACCCCGGTCGAGGACATGCTCGCCGAAGCCCGCGGACTCCGACTCTCCCTGCTGCTCGCGCACCAGAACCTCGGGCAACTCTCCCGCGAGCTGCGGGACGGGATCTCGGCGAATGCCCGCAACAAGGTCATCTTCGCCGTATCACCCGACGACGCACGCGATCTCGCCCGCCACACCGACCCGTGGCTGTCCGAACACGACCTGTCCCACCTCGACGCCTACCACGCCGCCGCCCGCCTACTCGTGGACGGGCAGAACGCACGCCCGTTCACCCTCACCACCCGCCCCCTACCCCCACCGACACCGGGGCGTGCCCGTGAGATCGCCGCCGCCGCCCGCACCCGCCTCACCACCAGCGACGTCCAAGCCTCCGGTGCTGTGGCCGTCGAGAGCGACGGCGGGACCGCTACCCGACGCGACCCACGCCGGGTCCAGCCCCCGCCGGTGTCGAAGTCCTCGAGAAAGGCTCTTCCGCGTTGATGATCGATCGTCCTGCCCGGCAGAAGGATTCGCGCGCTCCGCGTCCGGCTCGGCCGCGGGTATCGGTGGCCGATACCGTCGCCTTGGTGGCGCGGTTGACCGACCGCGACCGGTGGGTCCTGCGGATGCTGCACGAGCACCGCGTCCTGACCACCAACCAGCTCTACGACCTCGCCTTCCCGACCCGCAAGATCGCCCTACGCCGACTCACCCTGCTCCAGGACCACGGCGTCCTGGACCGATTCCGGCCCCTACGCACGCGGGGCACCGCGCCCTCGCACTGGATCCTCGCCCCCACCGGGGCCGCCGTGCTCGCCGCGGAAGCCGGGATCGGCGTGCGCGAGCTGGGCTACAACCACCAACACACCCTCGCCGTGGCCCACAGCCTGCACCTGACCCACACCATCGGGGTCAACACCTGGTTCAGCACCCTCACCAGCGCCCACCGCCACCACGACGATGGTGGCGGTGGTGGGCGGGTCGAGGCGTGGTGGTCACAAACCCGCTGCCAACGCCTGTGGGGCGACCTCACCCGCCCCGACGCCTTCGGCCGCTACACCCACACCCACACCGGCGCGGTCCTCGATTTCTTCCTCGAATACGACCTCGCCACCACCGCCCTACCCCGCGTCGCGGCCAAGCTACACGGCTACAGCGAACTCGCCCGCACCACCGGCCTCATCACCCCCGTCCTGTTCTGGCTGCCCACCACCACCCGCGAGACCAACACCCGCCAAGCCGTGGCCCGCACCTGGCAACGACTCCCCGACCCGAACGCGGTCCCGGTCGCCACCGCCGCCGCCGAACTCCTCACACCCCTCCCGCACCTCAGCCCCGCCGACCAGATCTGGCTCCCCCTCGACACCACCACAACCAGACGAGCACACCTGCACGAACTCGCCACCACCTGGCCGCACCGCACCCCGCCCGACACCGACCTCGACACCACACAGACCCCGAGCACCCTCGCCGGACGGATCATGCTCACCGCACCGCCCCCGCGACCACCGACCCCGCACTACTGGTGACCCGCTCATGCTGGTCAAAACCCTCGCCGCCGGATACGCCGCCGTCGTGTTCTGCGTCGTGGTGATCGCCACCGTGGTCACCACCGCCCTCGTCTACGACCGACCTCCACTCACCCCCGCCCCCGGTATCGCGCCGGGGGCGGGCAGCACCCCGAGCCCGGCGGCGCGCGAGGACATCCCACCGGAACTGCTGGTGCTCTACCAACAGGCGGCCGGGGTGTGTCCCGGCCTGGACTGGTCGGTGCTCGCCGCGATCGGCAAGATCGAGACCGACCACGGACGCTCCCCACTACCTGGCGTGACCTCGGGCGAGAACTCGTCGGGAGCAGGCGGGCCGATGCAGTTCCTGGCACCCACCTTCGACGCCGTGATCGCCCGGCATCCGCTGCCGGCGGGCGGGGCGAACCCGCCCTCGCGCTACAACCCTCACGACGCCGTGCACGCCGCCGCCCACTACCTGTGCGACTCGGGGGCACCCGCCGATATGCGGGCGGCGATCTTCGCCTACAACCACGCCGACTGGTACGTCGACCAGGTCCTCGACCAAGCCGCCGCCTACCGCGCCCCCACCTCGACCGGCGGCGGGGACTGCCACACCATCATCGCCCCGAACCCGACCGCCGCTCAGGTGATCTCGTTCGCGTGCGCGCAGCTCGGGCTCCCGTACGTGTGGGGCGGCAACGGCCCCGAGAGCGACGGCGGCTGGGACTGCTCCGGGCTCACCAAAGCCGCCTACGCCGCCGCCGGAATCCCGCTGCCGCGCACCACCTACGACCAGATCCACATCGGCCCTCGTGTCCCTGAAACCCAGCTCGCCCCTGGTGATCTCGTGTTCTACGGGACCGCCGTCGACGTGCATCACGTCGGGATCTACCTCGGCGGCGGGCGCATGGTGCACGCACCGGATTTCGGGCAGGAAGTCCAGGTGAGTGGTTACCGCTGGCCTGGAGACGACTACTACGACGCCACCAGACCCGCCGCTATTCCCGCACCAGCACAACAGGATTCAGGAAACCGACCATGACCCGAGAGGGCAGCTACCCGGCCACGACCAACACGACACTCCCCTCGGAACTGGTTCACGGTCACGAATCCGACACCGGGACAACGACTCACACCCGACAGGAGAACACATGAGCACCCACGACACCCCTCTCCCCGCCCATATCCGCCGTCGATTCCTTCGCGTGCTGCTGTGCGCCGCCCTCGCCACCGCCACGGCGGCCGGTACCGCTACCGCCGCGCCACCGACCACACCGGCCCCCGGGTCCTGCCCGCGCTGGACGGCGGTCCTGGTCCCGGGTACGTGGGAGACCAGCCCGACCGCCATGGCCTCGTCGGCGGCAACACTCGATCCTATCGCCACCGGCCTCACCGCCCGCTACGGCGGCGACATCGACGTGCGTACGCTCACGACCGGCCCCGACACCACCGGCATCGCCGCGACTCTGACCGCGACCGTGGCCGGATTGTGCTCGGGCACACGGGTGGTGGCGGCGGGCCAGGCTCGCGGCGCCGACGCCGTCGCTGACCTCGCCACCACGATCGGCCACCACCAAGGACCGATACCAGCGGACCGGGTCGTGGCGGTCGGACTCGTCTCCGATCCCCACCGCGATCCCGCCACACCCCAACTCGGCACCCCCGCATCCGGGCAGGGTCTGGCCGGCCCGCGTCCACGGGACTTCGGTGAACTCGCCGACCGGGTCCGTACCCTCTGCGTCGAGGACGACCCGTACTGCGCGACCTCGCCCCAGAAGTCGCCCGCCCTCGCCGCGGTGGCCCGCGTCGCGACCTCGATCCCCGTCGAGCCCCGCCCCACCGACCCCGACCCGAATCCAGCCCCCACCACACCGACCACCACCGCGAGCCCCGCCTCGACACCGACACCCACGCCGACATCGGCGACGAGCGCGGCCCCGATCACCGGGCTCGACCCGTCGCGGGTACTCGCACAGGTGGTCACCGTGCTCGACGGGTTGTCGGGATTCACCGCGAACGTGCCCGCGATCGTCGATGACCTCGCCCGGCTCCCCGCACTCCTGGGCTCGGGCGACATCCCCGGCCTGCACCAGGTGGCCGGGGACCTCAACAACCGCTTCCACCCCCTGGTCGCCATGGCGGCCGGTATAGACCTGCGCCTGGTGGCCCGCGCCCTGACCATGGCCGCGCCGCTGGACACCACCGGTGGTCTCGCGGTCGCGGCCGAGGTCGTCGGGCTGCTCGCGGGCCTGGACATCACCCGCATCGCCGCCGCCCTCGGGCGGGCTCAGGAGGTGGCCTGGACCGCCCTCGCGGCGCTGGCCGCCGGTGACCCACTGACCGCCCTGCTCGCGGTGACCGACCTCGCTCCGGTCGCCACCGACCTGCTCGCGGGCACCGCCTCGGCGTTCACCGGCGGCCGGCTGCTCTCACTGGCCGACTCCTACACCGCACCCATCACCCCGACCACCGCCGGCTCGGCGGCCGGTGATCCGGCCCGCTACGGCGGCGACACGACCCCCAACACCCCCGCCGGGGACCACACGAGCGCCACGGCCGTGCTGGCGGACTGGTTCGACCACGCCATCGACCACACACGGTGAACCCGGGCACATTCGCCCGGCAGCCCGAAACAGCCGAACCCGCCACCGGATTCATCCCGCACGCCATGACGCCGCGATGCCCGCACCCTGTTCCGGGGTGCGGGCATCGCGCCGTCGTGGCCGAAGGTCTACCCGGGTGGCGGTGTCACGTCGGGTGCCGGCGGTGCGGCGGGCGCGGTGTCGCGCCCGTTGTGGTCGAGGCGCTCGCGCAGCGCGCGACCGGCGGCGGTGCGCGCGTAGTGCACCACGTGGTCGATCTCCCACGAGTCCGCGCACCGCTCACAAATGGTGATGCCGTGGTTGCATTTCTGCGGTGTCATCAGCAGCACGCGCCCGCACGCGGTGCCCTCGCGCGACCGCAACGACACGTACGTGTTTCCCGACAGCGTCGCCCCCTCGGCGACCGCGCCGTACTCGTCGTGAGTTTTCGTCCGTTTCATCACGCGCATCTGTTCTCGGCTCCTTGAAGACGTACCCGATATCGGTGCGCGAACCCCTCGACGGCGAGTGCCGTACTCGAGTCCGCTCATGGGAAACCAATCTCCGCGTCGCCGTGCGAGTCGGCCCGGACCCGCACGGCGCTCGATTCGAACAGCCGGTGAGATCGAGTGTCGAACCTCGATCGCACCAGCCGTCTTTCGTGTGTGGGTCAGCGGTTCATCGGGTCGCCGCCGGCACGGTGGCGGGTTCGGTCAGCGGGGCCGGGACCGCGACGGCGGGCAGCCGCCACGTCGGCACCAGCGCCGACAACTCGACCACCCCACCGTCGTCGTCGGGGTCGGTGTCGGGGGCCGGTGTCGGGTAGGCGGTGACGACCGCGCGGGCGGCGGTGTCAGGGTCGGTGTAGGTCAACCCCGCCAGCCGGCCGCTGGTGATGCGCACGGCGGTGGTGGGCAGATGGTATTCGGCGTCGGTGCGCTGCCAGCGGTAGGAGGTGAACACCGGCAGCCACGACACCCCGGTCGGGGCCGGGAAGCTCGAGAGCCGGCGGGTGGCTTCGGCGGTGACATCGAGCCACATCTCGAGGCTGTCGGGGGCGTGGGGGGAGGTGGCGAACACGGTGTGCAGGGCCGCCGCGATGGTGGCCGAGGCGTTGAGATCGAACACGGGTGGAACCTTTCGAGAAAGTCGAACGAGATGAGACGGGCCTGCCTCGGGGGACCCGGGGCGCGAGGCGCCCTCGGGTCCTTCGTGGGGCGGGTGCCGGTGGTCAGGCGGTGGCGAGGGTGAATCGTTTGGGGGCCTCGCACGTTCGGCGGGCGGTGCCGTCGGCGGTGAGTTTGGCCAGGGCGTTGTGGACCGCGCCACTGGACCGGTTCAGGGCCTTGCCGATCTGGTGCGGGGTGTGTTCCTGGTCGGGGTGATCGCGCAGGTAGTCCTCGACCTGTCCCCGCAACGCCCCCGAAGCCAACTTCTCCACCACCACCACCGCCGCCGTCGTCTCGTCCCCGCCCGCTGCCGGGTCCGGACCCGCCGGGGCGGTATCGGGGGCCGGTGGGGTGGTGTCACCGCTCGTGGGCGCGACAGGGGCCGATTCCGGCGGCACGGTAGCGGCTGCGGTGTCGGTGTCGGTGTCGGGTTCCGGTGACGGCGCGGGTTCGGTAGGCGCGGAGTCGGGTTCGGGTTCGGTCGGCTCACCGGCCACCGGTTCGGGCGTGTCATCGGCGATCGGTTCGGGTGCGTGGTCGGCGGTCGGTCGGTCGGCGGTCTCGGTGGTCGGTCCGGTGGTGGTCCAGGTTTTGGCCGCGCGGGGCGATTCGGGGTCGCGGTCGGAGCGGACGATCCCGCCGGTCTCCCATGCGGTGAGGATGCGGCGGACGGTGGACCCGGAAAGCCCTGCCGCACCGGCCAAGTGATCGGCGCTGGTCGCGGGATGGGTGTCCAACGCGGCCCACAACGCCTTCTCGGTGTCGGTACGCGGCGCGACGGACGCGCCCGCACCGGCCAGCCCGTCCTGCCCGCCGCCGCCGACCGTGGCGGCGGGGGCCGTAGCGACGGGGGCCGTGGCGGCGGGTGTGGTGGGGGCGGTGGGGTTCGGTTCGGTGGTGCGGGGTTTCGTGCGTTGGGCGCGGGTGGTGGTCGTGCTGTTCTTACGTGCGGACATGACGGGTTCCTTCCCCGGAATTCGGGATATCGGATGGGTGTTCGGTCATGTCCCGGCCGGGACGGAAACAACACCGGCACCCGGGGAACGCCCCGGGCGGGTTCGGCATCGCTTCCGTCCCCATGGACGCTCGATACCCGTGCCGCTGTCAAGCCGGTCACCGAAAAAATTTCCGGCACCCCGATTCCTCTCGTCACGCCGAAACACGAACCGCACGAGAGGGATTGGCCATCTCGTGTGGCTCGAGCGAGCCCGACACCGGGCGCGAGGGGCAGCGGCCCGGACGCGAGAGCGCCGCCACCGCGAGGCGCGGTGGCGGCGGGACACGGGCGAGGCGGTTACACCGGTACCGGGAGCGGACGGGCCACGCCCGCCCCCGGTGGTGGGTTACGCGTCGCGTACGGCGGTGGTGGCCGCGCGTGCGATGGCTTGGATGGTGGCGGCGGGGTCGGTCAGGGTGTGTACGGTGGCACCGCGCAGCGGTGTGGCGTCGGGGTCGTCGGGGGTCAGCCACAGCACCGCGCAGCCGGCGGCGCGCAGTCGGTCGAGGCGTTGTTGGGCGCGGGCGCGGACATGCGGGCGGAAGTAGCCGTCGGAGATCATCACCAGCAGGCGGGTGTTCTCCCCTCGCGCGAGTCCGAGGTGTCCGTCGAGGACGTCGATGGCCTCGTCGGCGACCTCGAAATAGTCGTCGGCCCTGAATTCGGTGACCTCGGCGGGTGCGGTGCCCGGTTCCACGATGGTCCGGACCTCGCGGCCGAAGGTGATCGTGGCGGTGTCGGCGGGAAGAGTCGCCAGGTGCGCGGCGCGGGCCATGATCCACGCGGCCGAGGCCACCGATTCGACGTAGTCCTGCATCGATAGGGACACATCACACGCGATACCGATCCGCAGCGGCGGTGTCGGTGTGACCTTGCGGGTGGTGCGGGTGAACATCTCGGCGGTAGGGATCGCGCCGGCGGCGCGTTGCGCTTCACGTGCTACCGCGCCGCGCATGCGCACCCGCCCCGGCGGCAGCACCGACCCGGACTTGACGACCGCGCGTTCACGGCGGCTCGCGGTGTCCAACGCGCGCGCCAAAACCCGTGCGGCGGTGCGTTCCTCGGGCCATGGCGGGCGGTGGGTGCGCAGGCGCGCCGATTCGACAGCCACCGCGATCATCACGCTCGCGATGGCCTCACACAACGCCTCGGCCAGCATCGAGTCCGGGTCGGGGTAATGACGCGACGGCGGTCCGACGAGGTCGACCCAGGCCCGTCCGAGCTCGAGCATCCCGACGGTGTCGGTATCGGCCAGGGTGTGGGCCTGTCGCCAGATCGCGCGCAGCGCCTCGAGTTTCACGGCCCCCACCACCGCCTCGACCGCCGCGAGCGCCGGCACCGTCTCGGTGGGGGTGAGGATCCCGGCGTCCACACGGGCCAGGATCAACGCCGCTACCTGCCCAGCGGCGTACGGGGTGGCCGGCAGGGTTTCCAGGGCCTCGGCACCGCCGAGGTCACCGGTGACGAACTCGAGGCTCGCCGCGCGCAACCAGTGCCGGTCGGTGGGACGGCGGCGGATCTGAGCGGCCTCGATCCGGGACTCGTCCAACAACTCGGCGGCATCGACCACGGCCGGGTCCGCCACGAGCGGCGCTTGCCATCGGGTGTGCGCGGCGTGGGCGCATTCGTGCACCAACGCACCCCACACCCCCGCGTAACGGGCGCGGTCGCTGTCGTGCTCCGGGCGCACCGTAGCCGGATCGACCGGCAGGCGCGCGCCGTCGAGTTCGATCGCCGCGCGGTGCGGGAAGAACACCGCCGGTGTGCCGTGGCCGGCACCGGGGGCGATCGTGACCGTGAGGTCGTCGCGACCGGCGATGGGCGGTGTGTGTTCGGTCAGCACGGCCGACAAAGCACGCCACGTGTGATCGGCGGGTGACAAGGTGGGGGCCGGTGCGGGGGCCGTGGTCGGGGTGGTGGGGGCGGTGCCCACGTGAACGGTCATGGCGCAGTGGTCCTTTCGGGGGATGGTGGGCAAGGGGGGCCGCACCGGCGGTCCGGCCCCCGCTTGCCCGGGAATGTCGGGGGCCGGTCAGGGTCGCAGGCGGTTGCCCAGCGACAAGGGCGACAGGCCGGTCCCGAACTCCGTTCGCACGACCTTCGCCACCACCGCGCGGTCCTCTTCGGGCGCGCAGCCGATCAGGTTCGCGGCGGCGGTGCGCTCGTCGGTCGCGGTCGCGATCTTGCGGAAGGCCAACAGTTCCCGCAGTTGCGGTGCCCATCCGATCTCGCCCTTGCCCTGTCGGGTCGACAGATCACGGGCCACCCGCACCGCCTTCGCGCTCACCCCCAACCCGGCGGCGAGGTCGTAGTCGCTCGAGACCTGCACCTGGAAGGCGAACCGCGAGGCCAGCGCATCCGACAGGATCGCGCCGTGCACGCCTGGGTTGTGACCCGCGCAGATGTAGAAACCGGATGCGGCGGTCACGACTTCGCCGCCGTTGGCCTTGATGATGATCTCGCGGCGTCCGTCCATCGCGGGATACACACACGAGAGCACCGTCGGCGGGATCAGGGTCGCGTCGTCGATGAACAGCACCCGCCCCTCACGCATCGCACGGACCAAGGGACCGTGCACGAAAACGAAAGTGCCGTCGGGTTTCTGGGTGTACTCGCCCACGAAATCGGCGACGGTGGTGTCCCCATCCCCTTGCACCGTGAGCAGGTCACCGAAAGCGGCCTCGATCAGACTGGTTTTGCCGGTTCCGGGCGGGCCGTACAACAGCACCGGCACCTCGGCGGCGCGCATCGTGCGCAACACGTCCACATCCGCGCTACCGGCCAACGTACGCGGGTGATACATCAACCCGTTCGGACGCGCCACCGGCCCGGTCGTCGGCGCTGCCGGCGCGGGGGCCGGCGTGGCGGCGGGTGCCTTACCGGTGGCGGACTTCGGCCCACCCTTGGTGGCCTTGGTGGCTTTCGCGGGCTTGGTAGCGGGCGCGGGCTTGGTGCCGGCGGGCGGGGGCGGTGTGGTGGGCGCGGGTTCGGCGGCGGCGGCGGTGCGGCGGTTGGCCTTGTAGCGGCGCGGGGAATCGTTGGTGCGCACGGCTTCACCGGCAGCGGTCAACGCCTCGAGCGCGTTACCGACAGCACCGGAGGACCGGCCCAGGTTCTTCGCGATCTCACGCGGGGAATGCTCGAGCTTCGGCGCGCCGGCCAGCGCGCCGGCCACCATTCGCCGCAATTCACCATTCGCCAAACGAGGTGCAGTCATTCCAACTCCTGAAAGGGATTCGAAACCCGAAATACGTACCGCCACGCGGATCGTGACATACGGGCAGCGACGCCGCCAATGGGATTTCATGGATTCCCCCGGTGAATTCCGGGGCACGTCACGACGCTAGCTCGGCTCGCGGCGAGTCCACAACCCGAAAATCGAACGAATTCCAGAAATTTCCGCGAGTACACCTGACGGGCAAAGCAAGACAAGAACGAAACGCGCCCAGCACCCCGACCCGAACCGACACATTCGACACCGACGACAGAAAAGAAAACAAACAGAAGGGACAGAGGATCAGAACGAGGAAACGACAGGCACTAAATGGACACAGAGAATCCGAGAGGCATATACAGCGACAATAAACAGGCGACGAGCGGACCCGTGACGCATGTCTATATAGCTTTGTATATAGACAATCCTGGATGACAACACGACGGGGATATACCTCCCCACCAGCGCAGATGCGGTCCGCACGTGGGGCGTTTTGATCGCCTCACGTAAGACCACCACCTAAGACCACCACGTAAGAACACCACGTATCGGCAGACCGAGATCGCGAACGATATCGCGGACCACTCGATCATTTTCGGCACGCTTCCGAGAAAGCATTCAACCGGGAGAATACAATTCTAAGCAGATTTCTTTCACGGGCTCGTGAGATAAACGACCACCCACCGCGACTATATGTCAATATTACATAGATCAGCTACTCGGACAACCGTTAACTATTCCCACTCGCATTAAATCGCGATATCGCGGTTTCGTCGCGCCGGACGACGACGGAGGCACGGTCGAGGTGTCTCTATACCTTTTTGTGGCGGAGGTCATCGAGGAGGCGTCGTGTCTCTTGGCTGGGTTTCTCGCCGATTTCGGCGAGTTTGTGGGTGAGGAGTGTGTAGGCGCGGCCGAGTGCGTCGTGTTCGCCGAGGCGGTGGTGCAGGCGCAGGATTTCTTGCCAGAGATGTTCGTTGTAGGGGTCGTTCTCGATGGCGGTTTCGAGCAGGCCGAGGGTGGTGTGCGGGTCCTCGGTGTGGGCGGCCAGCCAGCCCAGGGCGTTGAGGGTGTCGCGGCGGGCGGCTTCGCGGATCGGTTCGACCCAGGGGTGGGTGAGGTCGGTGGCCAGGGCGGTGCCTGCGTAGGCGGTGATCTCTCGGCACGCGGCGGCGCGGTCCCGGTCGTGGGTGGCGTGGCGGCGCGCGGCGACGGCCGCGCCGAACCGGCGGTAGTCGACGGTGACGCCGTCCTCGGACAACCGGTAGTGCAGGCGGTCGTTGGTCAGCACCGCCGAGACTCGGCCGTCGGTCGCGGCAGCGACGGCGGCGCGCAGGCGGCTCACGTTGTTGGCGAGTGCGCCGCGGGGCTGTTCCGGGGCGAGTTCGCCCCACACGAGATCGATCAACCGGTCCCGGCCCAGCCCGTCGGGATGCAGGGCGAGCACGGTGAGCAGTTCCCGACTACGAGGAGACAATCGCGCCGTGATGTCCACGCCCGGACCGTGTTCGGTCGCACGCCACACCAGTCGAGTCGGCCCGAACACCGTGATCGCCAGGCCGGGCTCGGCGGTATCGGGCTGCGGACCGGTCGACGCCGGACTCGGCGGAGCGGGACTCGGCGCCACGGGACTCGGTGGAGCGGAACTCGGTGGAGCGGGCTCGGGGCGAGGTGTCGGGTGTTCGGCGGTGCCGTCGTCGCTGCGGAGAGCGGGCGCGACGGGGATGGTGACAGGGACAGGGACGGGGGCGGGTGGGGGCGGCGCGGGGCGGGGGGCGATGGGGCGTGCGGGTTCTGGCGTGATGGTGGCCGGGTCGAGTCGGTAGACCGTCGGCGGCGGGGCTGGGCGACGGCGCGTTCCGCGATGGCGGGGGGTTGGCGGGTCGGCGGTGCGGGGACCGCCCCGGGGAGCTGGTGCGGGGGGTTGGAGTTGGCGGCGTAGGGCGGTGGATATGGTTCTGGCGGCCGGGAGCAGGTGGGGGCGGCGGCGTGGTGGGCGGGTGCCGTGCAGGAGTGCGCGGGCGGCGGTGCGGGCCAGGGGCAGGGTTCCCAGGATCGGCAGGGCCAGGGCGTGGGCGTAGTCGCCGTGCGGGGTCGCGCCGATGAGCAGCACGCCTCTGGCGCGGCAGGAGTCGGTGAGTCGGTGGATGCGGTGGGCGGCGTAGTCGGGGTCGGCGAGGTCGGCTCGCACGACGATCAGGCAGGCGTCGGCGGCGGTCAGGATCGGCGTCAGCGGCGAACCCGGTTCGGGGGCACCGCAATCGGCGAACACCGCCGCGCCCATCGCGCGCAGGGCGGGGCGCGCGTCGATGAGCAGCGAGCGGGTCAACCCGACACGGACACGGTCGCTGCGGCCGGGTGGGGCGGCCAGCAGCGCCACCCCCGAGGGCAGGAATTGCAGGTGTGCCGCCACCCGGTCGGCCTCGACCGGGGTGTCGGGGTCCACGGTGCGGGCCAGGCTCGCCGATCCCAGATACGGGTCGCCGCCGTTGAGGGCGGCCAGTCGCCCGCCGGCGAGGTCGGCTTCGACCAGGATCGAGGTCTCGGGACCGGGCCAGGTCCGGGCCAACGCGACCGTGGTGGCGGTGACCCCGACACGAGGTCCGATACCGACCAGCGCGATCAGCGGCCCGGTACTCGCTGCCCGAAACGCTGCGGTGGTGCTCATCCTTGGCTCTGGACGTTGCTGATCAACAGGGCCGTGCCCTCGCCGGGGCGGGTATTGACCAGTTGGAGGTAGTCGACACGCAAACCGTCCGGGTTCAGTTGCACCACATGAACATTCGCGGTCGAAGCGGAGATCGGGGTGACCGCGACGCAATGTCTGGCCCCGACCGGGACCGACGCGATGCCCGCGGCGAGGCCGTCACGGGTGATCCCGGCCTCGGGGGCGACCAATCCCATCGCCGCGTCGGGGTCACGAGTGAGGTAGTAGGCGGCCTGGAACGCGGCGATCACCCCGGCCACGGTGGCGCGATCCCCCGGACCATCGGTCACCACGGTGCCCGACAGGCCGGTGCACGCGCCCTCGCCGGGCGGGGTCGTGCTCGCCGCGGAGACGGGGATCGCGGTGCCGCGAGGCGGTTGCCGGGCGGTGTCGTCGGCGCGGGCGGCCACCACGGCACCGATCACGACAGCGGTGACGGCGATCAGCGCGGCCCAGGCCCGTGCCCGCCCCGACATCCGCCGCTCACCCTCACCGCCCTCCTCACCGCCCCACAGCCCGCCGGCGGTGGGCTCGGGAACCGAGTCCTCGGGTTCCGGTGTGAGCCATCGTGGTCGCGATCCCGGCTCGGGACCGGCCCCGGTCTCGAGTTCGAGACCGGGGCCGGGGTGGTCGTGTGTCGCGTCGAGATCGCCTTCAATGTCGGGGGTGGGCTCGGGTACCGCGTGGGGGCCGGGGGTGGGCGGCTGGTCCAGCCGTGCTCGGCCGTGAGCGTCATCGATCGGCTTGGGCGACCGCATCTCGCCTCCTCGGCAGTGGTCGTCGAATCGCGCGCCCATATCCGGGGGCGCGCGGTTGTCCCCCCGAGGCCCTGCCCGCGCCCGGCGCGGGGGATGCGACGAAAACCGGTCGCGGGCAGGGATTCCCCTCTCGTGGGGGGTCAGGGGTGGGGCGCGGGTCCCGGTGACGGGAGCGCATTGGCCTTGTTCGGTGGCCGGTCGGTGAGGTTGCGGCTCAACCGCACCAACACATCGGCACTCGCCTTACCGGCGGTGGCGAGGTGCCCGGCGTCGTACTCGCGCCAGCTGACCTCGGTACCGCGCTGCCGGTAGGCGATCAGGGTCCGGCGCCCCGAGTGCACCGGCACGAGCCCGTCACCGCCGCCGTGGTAGAGGTGGACCGGCACCACCGGCGCGGTGTGGGCCAAGGTCTCCAAGCTGAGGACGCGCCGCCACCAGACGTCGTTCCACGGATCGCTGCGTGTGCACCAGTGCGCCAACGGTTCCGGGAACCGTCGTGCGAGTTCTTCGCCGGTCAACGTCGCCGCGACCGCCATCGCGCGTAGGCCCTCGACGGTCAGGATATGGCGGAGTGGGAGTTGGTCGTAGGCGCGGGCCAGTCCGATCAACCCGGCCAACCCCAGGCCCGCGCCCGCGCCGCGACTGAACGCGGGCGCGAGCGCGGCCAGGTCGGAGACCACCGCCCCGGCGGCCACCCCCCGCAGATCCACCTCCGGGGCGTACCAGGGCTGCAGCTCGGCGGCGGCCGTCACCGCCCTCCCACCGTCGCCGTAACCCCAAGCCAGGACCGGGGCGAGGGGGACGTCGAGGTCCGCGCCGCGATACACCGCACGCACCATGTCCAGAATCATGCGCCCGCCGGCGCGGGCGGCGAGGAAGGTGTGCGGGCCGGTCCCCGACACCGCGAGTCCTTCCCCGTCGGGCATCGCCACCAACCAGCCCCGCGCCAGGGCAGCCTCGATCCCCGCGATCTCGGGTTCCGCACCGATCGCCAACAACTGCGACGGCGCGCACACCCCGCCCAGGCCACGGAAACCCGGGCTGTAGGCCAGGATCGCGGCCTTGCCCCGACGCGCGAGCTTGTCCGGCACGAGCACGATGCCCGAGGCGGGCACGAGTTCGGAACGGGTGTTGCTGGAAACGTAGAGCACCTGCCAGGCCCCCTCCACGCCGGTCAGCTGCGACACGAACACCGGCCGAGTCCGGATCAGGTCCCCGAGCCGGTAGCGGCGCAGGTCGGGCGGGGTGTAGAAGTCACCGTCCACCGAAGTCTTCTCGACAGACCCACTCCTACCGCTACCGTTGGTCGTTGTGGTGGTGGTTGTTTTGGTCATGATTGTGCTCCTGCGAGGTCGTGGGCGAGCGCGGTCAACCACGCCACCCCCGTAGCGAGTTGACCGGTGGCCGCGTAGCCGGTGTGGCGGCCGATCACGTCGGAATAGCGCAGCCACACAACCGGATTCGACAGATCGGCGTTCTCGGCCACCAGTTGACCGAACGCGCCCGAGAGTTGCCCGGCCAGCTTCGGGAGCTGGCCGATCGGGTCGGCGGCGACCACGCCGGTGATCCGGCCCCACCGCGCCGACGCGCTCGCGATATCTTCTGGGGTCGGTGGTGGAGTGCGGGGGTCGGCGGCCTCGGTCAACCGCTGCGCGAGCCCCGTTTCCGGGGCGTAGTCGACGACACCGGGATCGACCCGGAAATCGTTGTTCACCACCGTGGTCCAGGTGTCGCCGAGCACACCGGACAACACCGCCTGGATCGAGCCGAGCGCGGCGACCGGGTCGCGGAGATCGGCGCGTGCGGCGATGCCCGCGGCGACTCGCAACAACGCGGCCCGATCCGGTGCCGCACAGCTGAGGTCGCCCTCGACGCAGATGTCGGCGACCCGCCCGGTCAACGCCCCGTACCCGGGATCGGCTCCCGTACCGGCGATCCCGCCACCAGTGGCGGGGGCGGTGGTGATCGCGACCGTCGACACCGCCGCTCCCGAGGTCCCCGGAGCCGGGTCCGGGACGACTTGGCCAGGGCGACCGGGGATCACCGGGGTACCCGGCGCGCGGTCGGGGTCGGAGAACAACGCGACTCCCGCGACCCGCTCGGGCGGAATCGCCGCCTCACCGGTGCCGACCCGGCGCGCGAAGTCCGAGACCACATGCGCGCCTTGGGAATACCCCACAACGGCCAATGCCGTGGCGGGGCAGTCGGAGACGATCCGTTGCGCGGTGGCCTCGAGCGCGGCCACCCCGTCGGCGACCGAGGCCGCGTACGGGACTGGGTCACCCCCGGTCCCCACCGCGCCCCCGAACCCCGCCGGATAGGCGACGTAGGTGCGTTGCACCAGATGCGGGACGGCGGCGACCACCGGCCCCAACAACGCGCCCACCATGCCGGTATCGGCGGTCGCCGACGCCGTCGTGGAGGACTGACCGGTGCCCTGCACACCCAACACCCACAACACCGGACACGGCCCCGACACCGGCGGTTGCGCGACGACCGATCCTGAGGCGCACACCGTGCTCGCGCACGCCGCGGTGAGCACCGTCGCGGCCAAGAGACGAACGCCGGTCACGGTTGCCCCACCCCGGCACCCGCACCGAACCCCGCGCCCACCGTGCCACCGGCCAGCGCCCCCACACCGCCCACGGGCAGCGCGGCCACGATCGCCCCGGCCACGGCCCCGGCCGCAGCGCCCAACGCGGTACCGGCGACACCGGAGGTGACCGGGCCGATCACCGGCACCGGCACCACCACACCCAACGCCGCACCCGCGACACCTCCCACGGTGCCCCCGGCCAGACCGCCGGCGACCGCGCCCGCCACCGCCGCCGGGGCACCGGCCAGCGCGGCTCCGATCACGCCACCGACACCAGCCCCGGCGATGGTGGCACCGGCGACGCGATCCGAACGCCCGGCCGGGAGCCCGACCGAGTCCAGGAACGTCGCGGCCTGGGCCTCGGCGTCGGCGGCGATGGTGTTGACCCCGTCGCGGAGCTCGGGAGGCAACTCGGGTGGGTAGTAGAACTGCTGGGTACCGATACGGATCGTGTCCGGCGGCGGCTCGATCGGCGCGACCGGGGCCACCGGCTCCGGGGAGTGCAGGTCGATCACCGCCACCGACGGGGCCGGGTCCGGCGCGGGCACCGGACGGGGCACCGGCCCGTTGCGCACCTCGGGAGGCTGTACCGGATACACCGCCGGATCGGGCACCACCACAGGCGGTGGAGGCGGAGGTGGTGGTGCGGCGGTCGAGGTTCCGGGCTGACGCGGGGTCGTGACACCGGGCTGATCCGCGATCGGGTCGACCGCGACGGCCGTGGCCCGCAACGCGATCGGCGTCAGCGCCACCGCGAGCACAACGACAGCGAGCGTGCGGCCAACCCACGGCAGCCCCACCGTACGCACCGACAGCAGTGGTGTGGCATCCGAGCATTCCTTGTATCCCGGTCGCGTTCGTGCGGCCTCGCCGGCGGAGTGTGTGTTCCCGTTTTCGTGCATGACGAATAACCCCTTTCGAGGGGGAAAGGTAAGAAAGGTGAGAATTCAACGACCGCGCGCGAGTCGCGCGCGAGAAGGAATCGAAGTCCCCGGCCGCACTACCGCCGGCCGGGTGACCCCGAAGTCGCCCAATTTGGGGGCCTCGTACCTCTTGTCAGAGGAACGCGAGCGCGATACTCAGTGCCTGCGAGGCCGCCGAGAGCAGATTCGAGGCCAACGAGGCCCCGGCGTCCAGTAGCGACAAGATGCTGTAGATATCCATGGTCTTCCCTTTCGAACGGTTGCGATTGCCCTACCATCACACCGCCGAAAACCCCTGTCGCACCAGGCTTTCGAGGGACACAATTTTTACTAGCAGAATCCGTGTCCCTCACCGCGAGAGGCCGGGCCTGCGGCGATGGACTAAAGGGACACGGATTCTGTCAGTAAAAAACCTCCCGACAGCGAACCCCCAGCGAGCACCTATTCCGCGAATACGCCACACATCCGAACGACACTCGGTGGCTACTTGTCGGCTAGCCCACGGAAAACATCGTTGGCGAGATGATCTTTCTCTGGTATGAACGAAAACAGCTCGGGGAGAACAACCCTCCACCGTATCCGGTGAGGGAGGTAATACGAAAGACATAGAGGGAGGGCTGCCGTGACCCGGACGCCGAACCGAACACCCCACCACCGACTACCTCGCGCCAGCGAACGCACCTCGGGACTACCCGACCTGCGCTGCTGGACACAACAGATCCGCGAGCGCCACCACCTCACACGCCCACCGGCCGCCCGCCGCCTACAGATCAGCAAGAGCCTGCTCAAGCAGATCGAAACCCGTCCCGAACCGCCCACACCCGAAGCGGTCGCACTGCTGATCACCGGCTACGAACTCGACACCGACCAGACCCGCTTCACCCGCGAACTCGCCCGCCGCCCCGTCGTTCTGCCGTCCCTGACGCAGCTGCGTACTCGAATCGCCACCCCCGCGCGGCAGGCACGGCTCGACGGCCTCGACAGCGACGGAGTCCTCGCCGCCTACACCGACCCGCTGTGGCACTTGATCGCCGCGAATCAGCGCTTCCGCGAGGCGTTTCCCGGTCTCGAGGACTTCGACGACAACCTCGCCCTGTGGTTCTTCCAACCCGGCCGCACCGCACCCAGTTCCCGCCAGGTCGTCGTGGACCGCGACGGCTTCGCCGCCTACCTGGTCGCGACACTGCGCCCCGCCTTCGGCGTCCACCGCGAATCACCACGAGCACGCGAGTTCTTCGACCTCCTCGACGCCGGCCCCGAATTCCGGACACGCTGGGACACCGACAGCATCACCGTCGCCTACGGCCGCCGACCCGACGATCTGCTCCGCCTGCGCGACCTCGACAGCGGCGAGCGCTACGACCTGACCCTCGATCTCGGCCCGCTGCGCGCCGACCCAACGGTCCGCTTCAGCGTCGGCTACCGCCGCCACCACCCCGACCGACACGGCCCCGGGGTCGGAACGCCACCACCCCTGTAGGCATCCCGCGCGAACCTCCCTTAAGACGCGCTCCGAGCACACACCCGCTTCTTCCGGGAAACACCTGGAAGCGATCCCGCGCGTCCACACACCCACTCGACCAGGAGTCACGACCATGACCAAGCCCAGTCCCCACCCCCGACCGACTCACCACCACGACCACGCCACCGCGCCCACCCGCCTCGCCCGCTCGCTACGACTATCCCAGAGACAAGACGGCTGAGATGCGCAAGATCCGCCCACCGGCCGGGATACCCGTTCTCCACGAAACGGTGGAAACCCTACGCCTCCAACACCATCTCACCCGCGAAGCCCTCGCCCGCCTCGCCGACATGCCCCTGTCCACCGTCGACCGGATCTGCCAGAACCGCCACCGACCCACACCAGCGAACCTCACCAAACTCCTGCGCGTGCTCAACCTCGACACCTGGCAACACCGCCACCTACACGAACTCTTCGAATCCGCCGCGCCCCTACCCTCCACCGACGAACTACGCGGGCTCCTGAGCGGCCCGGCGATCACCGACCACCTCGACCACTACGACAACCGCGACATCCTCGTCGTCTACTTCGACCCCCTCCGCACCGTCCTCACCGCCAACCGCGCCTTCCACCGCGTCGTGCCCGGCCTGGAACACGTCGAGGACAACTTCGCGCTCTGGCTGTTCACCCCCACCGCCCGCACCATCCTCGACAACTGGGAAGCCGAAGCCCTCCGCCTCGTCACCACCCTGCGCGCCGCACTCGGCCACCACCGCGACTCCCCCCGAGCACACCACCTCTTCCGCCAACTACGCGCCTACCCCGAATTCAACCGACTCTGGGAAACCACCGCCGGACACGTCACCTACGGCCGCCGCCCACCCACCCCCATGCACCTGCACACACCCGACACCCACGAACACCGAACACTGTGCTTCGAGGTGCACGAATTCGGCGGCCACACCGACATCCACGTCATCCACGCCACCTACGACCCACCCGCCCCCACCGGCTGAACTACAAGTCCGCGCTGGTGCACGGCCGCGCCCACCCAGGGCACGAGCAGACACCGTCCCGGCGAACGGCGCGAATCCGGGAAACACGCCGCCGATCCGGGGGGTGCCAGGCACCTCGGCTCGCGGTTAGTCGCCCCGTCGTGTCCGCGATCATCGGCAATCGGTCGCACGTGCGGCTTCCTCCAAGGTGATCGCGGCCCGTCCGGGAACTACTCCCCGGACGGGCCGTCTCACGTTCCCGCCGAATGGCGCACGGCGCTACGAGCCACCCCCGCCACCAGGGGCTGCCCCCGGCGGGGCACGCTTTGGCCGTCTCAGCGGCGGCGAGCGTTCCGGCGACGCACACGTGCGATATTCGCGATGCCCGGTCGGCGGCGAGTCGCATCGCTGCGCCGCGATCGGCCGATCGCCCGACGAGGCGGCACCGATGGCGTCTCCGTGTCGGAGCGGTCATCGCGCGACGGAGGGACAAATATCGCCGACCTTCCCCGTTCCAGCTCTCCGACGGCTTTCACGATCCCTGGAATCCGGGTGATGAAACAGACCGCCACACCGGAAGTGAGCAGCATCGAAGCGTTGACCGCCTCCATCGCCCCACGACCGGCCAGGATCGCGACGATCACCACATGCCCCACGATGATGATGCCCACAATGGTCAAAATCCGCTTCCCGAGAAGAGTGAGCCGTATCCCCTGAGTCTCGTACTGCTGGCTCGACGGTGTACCGAAATCGGGCAGGGTGGAACTTGAGCGGTTGTTCAACTCGTCGCCTCCGCGCTTACTCGTGTACCGGCACCGTCGCAACGATCCGGCAGGGTTGTCACAATGCATAGAAGCCCACAGATGCCCTCCGCGCAAGCACTCGAAGCAACCTCGCACGGATGAATTCCTTTGTCCCGCAAGATTACTCGCGAGTATCTTACCGTTGGGTATCGAATCGCAATACTTCTCGACAGAAATTTCCACGTTACTTCTGAGTAATGCGAGAGTGTGCCTGGATAGACTCGCCGTGTCGACCCGCCAAAAGGTCTTCAACACCTCGGCGTTTTTGGTGTCGAAAAGAGCAAAGCAAACAAACAAAATCGGCAGTCAAGGGGGCTGGAACTCACGTCGGGACCGCCGCACTCTCGTGCGACTCTCGAAGCGATCCGAACAACCGGTTCTTGCCGTGGGCCGGTAGACTCGCCGGCTTGGACCTGCGCGTCTGGTAGCCCGTGCGCGGCCATTGCGGTCGCGGCGGGCCGCACGAGTCGTTAGCGCTCGCCAGCCTGGGCACCGCCCGCACCACCCTCCGCATCGGGCGAGCCCAGTAAATCGTCTGGGCCGCTATCGAAGCCCTCGCCGCGCGGGTGACCGCGAGATCGACCTCGCGAGCACCCGCGCTCACTCACTGCTGCCATTCACGCGAGGTCAGCAATTCGCGAGAATTCGATCAACTCTCTCGTAGTCTGTCGGACCCACGTGTTCTACTGCACGAGAGGGGATCTCATCGTCGGTTGAGGAGTTGGTGGCGGCTCATGGTAGGGAATTCCGCGTCGGGACTCGGCGCATACATCCACCAGATCGTGTGCCCGCGGTGAGGACTGTTCGTGGTGAGCGCAGCGAGGCTCGGGCGGACTTGCTGGCGGCGGTCGCGGGGATCGAGCACGTGTTGGCTGGGGCGGCCGATCGTGGGGAGAGCGATCGTCTGGTGCCCGCGCGGGCGTTGACGGCGTTGCGCGAGTCGGGGTTGTTGGCCGCGCTGGCACCGAGGGAGGTCGGCGGGTTGCAGGTGGATCCGGTGACGGAGATGGAACTCATCGAGGCTGTCAGCGCTGTGGATGGTTCGACGGGGTGGTTGTTCTGGGCGTTGGCGGGCAGTACGGCGCGTGCGGCGTCGATGCTGCCCGACAGTGCTGTCGCTGAGGTGTTTCCGGCGGGTGGCCGGTTTCCGTTGATCGCGTTTCAGGAGCGCGGGTTCGGCAATCGGCTGGAGCCGACCCGGTCCGGGGTGCGCGTCGATGGGTGGTGGCCGTTCGGCACAGGGGCGCAGTATGCCGATTGGGTACTGACGATCGGCCGCTGCGCGAGCCCGCACTACTGCCCCTGGCCCGAGACACCGCAATTGGCGGCGGTGGTGCCGGTGGGTGAGTTCGAGGTCGTGGACTGCTGGGACGGGGCGGGTTTGGCGGCGACCGGCACTGTCGACTATCGCGTGCGGGATCTGGTGGTGCCGTGGTCGCGGGTGTGGCCGTATCCGGTCGCCGGACCCGAACGCGGCGGGGCGTATTTCGGGTTCCGCCGTGCCGCGATCAAACATCTGGGTTTCGCGCTCGGAGTGGGACGGGGCGCGTTGCGCGCCTTCACTTCTCATGTGCGCGAACGATATCGGGGCACTCGGCGGTCGATGCCCGATGGGCTGGTGACCGAGTTGGCCAGGTCACGGTTGGCATTGGACGCGGCCCGCGCGCTGGGCATGGAGACGGTATCGGGGTTGTGGTGGCAGGCATCGGGTTCGGGTGGTGTGGAGGAGGCCACGTATCGGCGGGTTCGGGCGGTGGCTCGTTCGGCGACCGAGGTGGCGTTCGAGATCTGCGCGCTGGTGGCCCGCTACGGCGACAGCGGGATGTTGGCCCGTCAGCACTACAGCCAGCGTGCGCTGCGTGACATCGTCGCCGGTTCCGCGCACGGCGAGATGAGCGTGCGGGCGCTCGAGGAGTTCGGGCGCGATCTGCTGGCGGGGGAGGGTGTTCGGTGAACCGGAGCGTGGTGACGGCGCTGCGGCCGAGCTATCCGCCGATCGTGGCCGCTCGCGGTGGTCTGTTCACCGTGGCCGACGGCCACGAGTTCATCGACTTGTCCGCTCAGACGTTGAACCTCGCTCTGGGACACGGGTTCTCGCCGGTGAGTGCGGCGGTCGCCGCGCAGGCCGAGAAGATGGAGTTCGCGTCCTCGCGGTTCGCCAGCGTGCCGTTCCTGGACTTGTGTGACCGGTTGGCGAGCCTGGCGCCCGTCGAGATCGACACGGTCGCCGCGAAGTTGACCAACGGCAGCGACGCGGTGGAGACCGCCGTCAAGCTCGCACTCCTGCACACACGACGTCGTCGGATCGGGTGTCTTCCGGGCGCGTGGCATGGTGAATCGTTCTTGACCTTGGGGCTGGCGACGACGCACCGGGGTCGGGCCGTGAGTGACGCGTCGCTGGCGGTGGCGGCCGAGGAACCCAGCCTCGCGGCGTTGACCCGGCTGGTCGAGGCTCGCCGCGACCTCGCCGCGGTGGTCGTGGACCCGGTCATGGTGGCTCATGGGCTGCCCGAGGGGGATGTCGGTGCCGAGATGCGGCGGTTGCGGGCCGCGTGTGACCGGTCCTCGACGCTGCTGGTGACCGATGAGGTGCAGTCGTTCGGGTGGCTGGGCGAGCACCTGTTCAGCTGCGAGTGGACCGGCGTGATACCCGATATCGTCTGTCTTGGAAAGGCATTGGGCGCGGGCTATCCGCTGGCCGCTGTGCTGGCGCGACGCGATCTGCGGGCGGTGCTGCAATACAACGACGCCGAGTTCACCGGCGGCGGACACCCGGTCTCGTGCGCGGCGGCGTTGGCGGGACTGGACTACCTCGACGCCCATCGCCTCGAATTGTCCGATCGCGCGGAGAGATTCGGCCTGTTGCTGGCCGAACTGTTCCCCCGGGACCGTTTCGAGGTGCGACAGGCCGGGCTGATCGGGTCGGTGACGCTGCGCTCACCGCGCCTGGCCGAGACCTGGGCCGTACAAGTGGCGGCGCGAGCCGCCCAAGCCGGGGTGTTCGTCCGGCTGACCGATCGAGGTCGGCGGTTGTTGATCAAGCCGCCGCTCGTGCTGGCCGAGCCCCACCTGCGCGAGGGACTGTCGGTGCTCGCGGCGATCAGCACGGCCACCGCCACCGACCTGGACACCGTGTGCACCTCGGCGCATACGCACTCCGAGGACGGGCGGCGTTGTGTCGTTCGTCGTACCGTCCGGGCTCACCCGCACCTCGGATACGTGGACGCGCTGCTCAGGACGGCGGCACCGGGTGTTCAGCCGCTCGGCCGTGGCCCTCGCCAGCAGCACGAGCTGAGCGTCGGTTTGGACCGTATCGGCGTCTGCGCGGCGATCTGCTACGTGGTCGAGGGCGTACAAGCGGTCGATCACGGCTGGGTACCGGGTCGGGCGTTGTATGCGGTGCTGGCCGATCCCGGTACCGATCCCGATCTGATCAATGGGCTGGTGCTGCGGCACTACGAACTCGTGATCCGGGCTCACGATCACGGTATCGTGATCGGAGACCGGTGGGCGGGTAACGCTGTCGTCACCGACCGGTCGCAAATAGTGCTCATCGATTTCGAACTCGGCTACAGCGGTCCTCACCATGAGGCAGCCTCGTTCGAGGAAGCGTTCACGATCCTGCAAACACTGGTGTGTATCCCGGCAGAGAACCCCGTCCGGGAGAATCTGCTGTCACGGCTGCTGGACTCGATGGTGGACCGGCACGGTATCACCCGCTGCGCGCAGGTGTGGGCGCGGTTGGCGGAGTTCTATCGAAATCCGGCACGCCCGGTGCATGGCGGCTCGGATACCGCGCTCGCCTACGCGGGGTTACTGTGGGCCGCATCGTCGCGGCTGACTCCGCAGACCGATTCTTGCTCGTAGACCGACGGAGGAACCTACCGAATATGTGCGGCATCGTGGGGATGACCTCACCCGAGAACATCGTGACCGGGCAGACCGCCGACCAACTGTCGGTGCTGGAATATCGAGGGTACGACTCCTGGGGCCTGGCCTGCCTCACCGAGGACACCCTGGCTGTGGTCAAGGACACCGGCTCCATCGGCAAAGCGCTACGAGAAGGACGGTTGAGCGGGCTTCCCGACGCCTCCCTGGCACTGGGACACACCCGCTGGGCCACCCACGGCGGCGTCACCGCAGCCAACGCGCACCCGCACCTGTCCTACGACCGGGCCGTGGCCGTCGTGCACAACGGCGTCATCGAGAACCATCAACAACTGCGACGCGACCTGGAAGCCTCCGGAGTCACCTTCGCCAGCGACACCGACTCCGAAGTCGCCGCGCACCTCATCGCCCGCCATCTCGAACACGGCGCCTCGATGCGCGACGCCATCGCCGCCACCACCGCGACCCTGTCGGGTGAGTACGCGCTCGCGGTGATCAGCGTCACCGAACCCGCCACCGTATGGGGAGCCAAACACAAGAGCCCTCTCGTGGTCGCCTTCGACGGGCAGCGCGGCATTCTGGCCTCCGACCAGATGGCACTCGACGGCATCAGCAACGATGTCCTGTTCCTCGATGACGGCGACATCGTCGCCGTACGCGCCGACTCCGCCGAGGTCTACGCCGCCGTCCACGGGTCCGTGCAACCGGTGACCCGGGCCTTCACCCGGCTGACCGGGCGGCAGGAACGCGCCGACAAGGGCCAGTACCCGCACTGGATGATCAAAGAGATCCACGAAACCCCGACCGCTGTGACCGCCGCGTCGAGCTTGCCCGCCGAGCGGTTCGCCTCGGTCCTGCCCCCGGACCGCGCGGTCACCCTCATCGGCGCGGGTAGCGCGTTCTACGTGGCCTCGATGGGCCAATACCTGCTCAAGAGCCTCGCCGGAATACGAGCCAGCGCGTTGCCGTCCGACGAAGCCGAATATCTGGCAGTCCTCGGTCCCGGAGACCCGCTGATCGCGGTCTCGCAATCGGGCGAGACCTTCGACACCCTCGAGATCTGCCGCACCGCCCTCGCCGCGGGCGCTGTCCTCACCAGCATCTGCAACGTGCCCAGCTCCACCCAGGAACGGCTCGCCACCCACCGACTCCCGCAAGGGTCCGGCCCCGAGATCTGTGTGCTGTCCACCAAGAGCATCGTCAGCCAGGTCGTGCTCTTGGCCCGGCTCGCCCTGGAAACCGGGCGCGCCAACCGAACGTTGAGCGCCGAGCGGTACGCCGCCCACCAGGAGTCACTGGAGCGTCTGCCCGACACCTTGACCGAGTTCATCGCGACCGCCTCGACCTCGGTGCAGGCGTTGGCCGCGAAATACAGCCACGTCGGGGACTGGTTCTTCCTCGGACGCGGCATCCTCTACCCGGCCGCCTGCGAGAGCGCGCTGAAGTTCAAGGAAGTGAACTATCACCACGCCGAGGGCATGGCGTCAGGGTTCTTCAAACACGGCACCATCTCGCTGATCGATGAGCACTTCTACACCGTGGCGCTGTTGCCCTCCCACACCGACGACCCCGACCGCTACGCGGCCACCCTCGCCGCCGTCAGCGAGATCGCCGCACGCAAAGGCCCGGTCATCGGCATCGGCCCCGCCGACCTGCCCGCCGACGACCTCAACACCTTCGTCGAATACCTGCCCCTGCCCTACCACGGCGACGAGATCGCCGACCTGATCATCCAACTCGTCGCGGGCCAACTCCTCGCCTACTACTGCGCCCTCGATCTGGGCCGCGAGATCGACCAACCGCGCTCGCTCGCCAAATCGGTCACCGTGCGCTGACAACCGCATCATCAAGGGGGAGCTTGCGCCGTGGCCGACTGGCTGCTGATACCGATGTGCCCGACACCCAACGGGCGACTCCACATCGGCCACGGCGCAGGCCCTTACCTACGCGCCGACGCCATCGCACGCGCACTGCGCCGCGACGGGCACACCGCCGCCGTGATCACCGGCACCGACGCCTACGAGAACTGGGTACTCGCCGCCACCGGCCCCGACCGCACCCCCGAACAAACCTGCCGCCACTACCACGGCGGCATCGGACACGATCTCCACGCCCTCGGGGTCGAGCTGGACCACTGGATAGACCCACTCGCGCCCCAACATCGCGCCGCCTACCGCCGCCTCCACGAGGATGTGTTCGACACGCTTCGTGCTCGCGGCGCCGCACGACGGACCGTCGAATCCATCCCCGTCGGCGTCGACAGCGGACGGCCGCTCCTCGGGGTCTGGATCGCCGGACGCTGCCCCACCTGCGACGCACCCGCCGCTGGCAACACCTGCACGGCCTGTAGCGACCACTTCCACCCCGACGAACTACGCCAACCACACAGCCGCCTCACCGACGAGCCGATCCGCTGGCGACACCACCCCTCCTGGTTCGCTTATCCTGACGATCCCGACGCCATCATCGACCGACTGCGCGACACCGGCCTGCCCGAACACTTCCTCACCGTCCCACGCAACTACCTCCGACGAGCCACTGCGAGGATCCGGCTGACACAGCCGGGCACCTGGGGCATCACCAGCGATGCCCAGCCAGCGGGGACGGTCCTGTCCAACACCTACTACGCCTACAGCCTCTACTGCGGACACCTCCACCACGGCCGGGCACACGATAACGCTTTCGCCCCGAACTCAACGAGCACCGTCGTCGGCCTGTTCGGCACCGACAACTCCATCGCCGGGCTCATCGCACCCCACATCCTCGCCGCCCCAGCGGGTTTCAAACCATTCGACCACACGGTCATCAACCACATGGTCCACTTCGAGGGCCGCAAATGCTCCACCAGCAAACAACACGGCATCTGGATCAGCGACCTCATCGACAACACCAGCATCACCACCGACGAACTCCGCTACCCCCTCGCCCAACTCCCCCTCGACCACCACATCGGCGACATCGACACCACCACCCTCACCACACGAATAAACGAACTACGCACATGGCAGACACAAAAGCTCGCGCCCACCCTGAGCGCGAGCCACGAAACAACTCTCGGCGCCACCGAACTCGACCTCATCACCAGCAGCCTCGACCAACAACGCCGCCACCTCACACCACCACACATCGACCTCGCCGCGGCGACAGCGGTCGCCCGCGAATGGATGTTCAACCCACCACCGGCCACCAGCCACCCACACCAAGCCACCACATGGCTCGCGGGCACAGCGCTACTCACCGCGCCCATCCTCCCCCAACTGGCCGAAACACTCTGGACAGCACTATCACTCGGCCAGCAACCACTTCAAATCGACGCGCTCCACAACGAACCGATACGACCCGACACGTCCGCTCTTCAGTCCGCCACCCAATGCAAGGCCCTCGCCGCATCCGAGATCACTCGATACGTGCGTCGGACGTGACCGAGCCAGAGCCTCACTCGCCAGATCAGAGTCAGGCGGAACCAACTCGCCATCGACCGCGCCGGGGTGAGGACGCGTCTGGTCGGGCGGAGCGACGGGTTCGTCAGGCCAACGCGAATTGGTCGTGGCGAACTCCGTCGAGGAACGCCCGCCATTCTTCCGCCGTGTAGACGAGGGTCGTCTCGACGGCATCGATGAGGGTCGTCGTTCCTGTCGCTGGATCGTGTTCGACGCGAGGGATTCCAAGCTCTGTACGTCCAGCCCCGCTGCTGTCGTCACTCACGGTGGACAGGAAGTCAGACCAAAGAGCAACAGGAACGGCGATGATCGGCTGGAGAGAGGGATCGCCTGCGAACTTGCTATCCCGGATCAGTACCGTGTCGTTGTGGATTCGCACCTCGACGCAGGCGTTGCCGTGGTCGGAGAACGTGGACTTGGTCCAGGTCGAATCGTTGATTTTCGGAGAGTTACTCACGTGCTCTTTCCTTGATCAGGGTCAGAGAATCGGCGGGGTTCAGAGTTTGAGTCAGGGCCTGCGCGTAGGCGTATGTCAGACTGCTCACTTCGGCGGCATCCTCAACCACGTCGGCCTGTGTAGGCGTTTCGGACCAGCCGAGCGTGGGGAGCTTGGTGCTGCCGAAGTCGAGAAGATGAAAGGTCGAGCCGCCGAGCGCGGTGCCTTCGGCTGCGGTGAAGGGAATGATCCGGTACTCAATGGTTTCCGGGTTTCGCTCGGCGAGTTCGATCAAGTGCAGCAGTTGCTCGCGGAGGACATCCGGCCCACCGGTTTGTTGTATCAACGCCGCTTCTGAGAACACTGCCGTGAGGTGCAGGGGGTTCTCACCGGTCAGTCGGCTCTGGCGTTGCATCCGAACGGCAAGATGTTGTTCGACCTCGAACGGTCGGATCATGGTGTTCGCGGCGATGATGGTGCGGGCGTATCCCTCGGATTGCAGTAATCCAGGGATCAGCAAGCTGTTGTAGCAGCGGATGCTGTGAGCGCCGTGCTCCAAGCCGTACAGCTGCTGCATCTCGGGCCTGATCAGCGCCGGATGCTTCATCCACCAGCCGCGCTCCTTCGTGGCGGTCTCTCGGAGAGCGACCAGTTCCTCCTGTTCATCGGCATCGCACCCGTATGCCGCAGCCAACGCTCGCAGCTTGTCGACGGTCAGGATGCGGCTTCCACCGAACACCTGCGACCAGTACGGCCGCGAGATGCCGACGGCGTCCATCACCTCGGCGTCGTCCAGCTGCGAGTCCTTCCGCAGCTGCACAATCCGAAGCTTGAGTTCCCACCTCGCGACGGTGGGTGACGTGGTCGCCATAGCTAAATCCTCCCTCATGCATCGCGTGATGCGCACAGTGGTCCAGCGCACGAGTCCAAGAATGATGCTAGTGGAGTTGCGGCAACACATTCAGTTCTTGACGCTGCAAATGTTGCTGCATTATTTTCTATGTGTCGGCAATCACGATCGCCCGGCGTACCTGACCAGCGGCGCGACGACTCAGCGCAGCGCAGCCAGTGCGCCGCATTAGGCACAGCAAGGGGTGTCAGCCATGCGGCTTGTTCCGAAAACGACCAGGTTGTCCTGTACACGAGCGCGAATCGCGGATCCAATCGGGGACGCCCAAAGACTCTCGAATGGCGGGCGAGATGAGGGGTGAACAGGTCACGGCATCGGCGGCGGCGATCAGGGCATTCGGTGAGGGGGCCGCGCGGGGGCATGTGGACGCTGCGGTGGAGCGCGCGGAACTCGAAGCCGATCTGGCGGCAGTGGTGCTGCCGAAGCTGGATGTGTGGACGGCGGTGTCATGATGCTGGACAGATGCCGTAGCGCCGCCGAATTCACCGTCCGCGATCACCTCGCGCCACCGCGTGTGCGGCGGGTGGAGGTATGACGATGGCGGCGACCTCGCACTACACGGCACGGCTGCTGCCTTCGGGTGAGGAGTTGTGCGCGGCGATTCTCGGGCACCATGTCGGCGGGCATCCGTTGAGCCGGATCGCGGCGCGACTCGGGGTGCTGTACCGACACGAGGCCGGACACACGCTTACCGAGTGTGGTTGCGACAGGACCGAGTTGGTGCTCGCCGCCGACGAGTGGACGGCGGTGTGTTTGCCGGTGCCGCGTTCGGGTGCCCGCCTGCATACCGAGTCGTTGGGTGCGGTGATCGATCGGTTGGCTCGGCTGCAAGTGGGCGCGTATCGGTTGTTGTTGACCGTGGAGGACGTGCGCGATCCACGGGTGCATACGGCGTGGTATCGGTTGGCCGAGTTGGTCGATGGTTACACCGATCTCGCCGACGCGCTGGTCGGGCGGGTAGTGCGGTTGCCGGCGCTCGGGGACGGCCGGTGATGGCCGGTCCGCGCCCGCTGTTGCCGTCCAGGGACGAACTTCTCGCCGCCTGCCGTGGTTTCCCCGGGGTGGGCGATGATCCGGTGTCGACGGCGGCGGCGGAGTTGGCGGTACTGCACCGCCGCCGTGAACGGATCCCGTATTCGGCGCTCGCGGACAGCGATACCGATCGCGCCGCCCGGATGCGCGAGATCGACGCCTGGACACGGCTGGTGATCCCGGAACCCGCCCGCGACGCGCGGCTCTACCCACTCACGATGGGGCAGGTCATCGACCGCCTCGCCGAGTCGGCCGCGCTCACCCACACCGTCCTGGCCGAAGGTTCGGACCGCGTGTTCTGGGAGGCGAGCGAGACCGTCGACGACCTCGCCCACGCCTACAGCGGCCTCGTCGCGCGTCTGCTCGCCGGCACCCGACGACTACCGCCGACCTTCTCCTCGCCCTGACTCACCCACCGGACACCTCCGGATCCTCTCCACCACCGAAGCGCACGGCCTGGACCTGGTCGCGTGCGTCCCCTACCCGCCCCGAGTGTGAGGAGCACCCCGATTTCCCGACAGCGCAAGCCTTTCCAGCACCACAAGCCGCCCCTGCACAACAGGCCGTCTCAGCGTTGCAGCGGGTTGCCGAACATGTCTCGGCTGCAACAACTCTGGAACGTTCCCGGCCCGAGATCCGACCTCGAACGCGCCACCCATGTGTGTCTGACCTTGTGGTGTCACCACCTCGCCGATCTGGATCCGCACGTGGTGGACATGAGCGTGTTCGACCGCCGCGACGCCGTGCGCGAGCCCACGACCACGCTCACACGGGTCATCGATGACGAGGTGACCTGGCAGCTGGGCAACCACCCAGATGCCGTCACGATGATCACCGACGACGACCCCACCCCCACCGTCGGCGAGCTGGTGGCCCAGATCGCCTTCTACACCGTCCTGCTCGAGACATGGCGACCCGTACACGGTCATCCGATCTCCGAGGACTTCCTCGCACTCGGCCATCTCTACGACTCGGTGATCACCGGACTCAACACCGGGCACGCCCGTCAACACCGCCGACACGCCACCGGCACGCCCCCCATCGCCAGACCCGCGCGTATCCGCCTGATCGCCACCGACAAGGGGCCGGCGGTGATCACGTGGTGAACTCCTGCCCGAACTGCGGCCACCCCGACCAGCCTCCCGCCACCACAGCACCACCGCTCGACGGTGATACGGCGATCGACCTCGACCACGCGCTCGAGGTGGAGTTGTCGGGTCCGACCCACGCCCGCGTGCTGGACGCGTTGCTGCCCTACGACCTGAGTACTCCCGCACACAAGCTCGACCTGGTCGTGGGCAAGAACCATTTCGGCCTCGACCGGTCGATGGTCTCCCTGCTCGACATCCTCGCCCCACGTCTGCGCACAAGCGTCCGGGCCGGGCGGGAGTTCCTGCTGCGCGGTCACAGGGCTGTCCCGGTCCGGGGTGGAGCAGTTCGTGGTCATCGGCTGCGGTTACCCCCGCCCCGACGACATTCACCACCTCGCTCGCCGCACCTGCCCGGGGGCGGCGGTGGTGTATCTCGATGACGGACTGATCGTCTCGGCACACGCCCGCGCGCTGACCGAACCCCAGGCCCTCTACCACCGGACGGACCTCGCCGACCCGGCCGCGATCCTGTCCGCCATCGAAGGCACCCGTGCCCGCCTCGGCGGTATCGACACCACCCGGCCCGTGGGACTGGTGTTCGGGCAGATGAGCCTGGAACAACTCACCGACCCCGCCCCGCTCGTCGGCGGCCTCGTCGCGGCCCTGCCCGCCGGGCATCTCGTGATCACCCACCTCGGACCGACACCGACCGACCCGGACACCGCCACCGCTGCGGCCACCGTCTACGCCAAACACCGTCTACGCCTGCGTCCCCGCACCCACGACCAGCTCACCACCCTGCTCACCGGCCTCGAGGTGACCGAACCCGGCATCGTGCCCGCCACCGAGTGGCGACCCGACACCACCCACCCACCCGTCACCGCCTCGGCGGCCTGCTAGGCGGCCGTAACCCGCTGGGGCGACACCCAATGACCGCCCCCCACCGCCGTGGCCGACACCGGCCACACGAGAGCGGTCGATCCTGCCCGAGTTCACCTCGGCCACAACCAGACTCGCTCGGATTCCGCACCACCCACCACAACACACACCGATGAAAGAGAGTCCACCATGTCCACCACTTCCCCCCGAACCGACAGGCCGCTCATCAGCACCGACCCCGGCGGGCGGGTCATCCTGTCCACCGACATCGGCTACGACCCCGACGACACCTTCGCCCTCATCGCCGCCGCCCACCAGATCGAAGACCTGATCGTGATCACCACCGACGAAATCGGCGGACAACGCGCGAAACTCGCCCGACGACTGTTGGACACGTTGGGGCGCAACGACGTCGAGGTGATCGAAGGCATCGACCTCGGCGGGCAGCGCTGGTTCGTGCCCGCCCCCGACCAACCCATATCCGAGGCCCCCGAGTCGGCCGCGGGCGCGGACCTCGAACGCGCGCAGACCTGGGTCGGCCGCGTGCTCGACCTCGTCCTCGACACCAGCCACCCCGTGCGCTGGGTCGGGTGCGGGCCGATGAGCGAGCTCTCGGCACTGCTCACCGTGGCACCGGACCTGGCCGAACAGATCATCGTGACCCAAATGGGCGGCGCGCTCGACCACCCCCGCACACCCGAACACGCCGAACACAACCTCGCGACCAACCCCCTCGCCGCCGGCGTCGCCCTCCGAATCCTGCCCGCGCCGCACCTGGTCCTGGCCGACCACACCGAACACCCCACCATCCGCCTCACCCCCGACACACCACTCATCCAAACCCTGGACTCCGACACCGCGCCCGAATGGGCACGACTGACCTCGGAGCATTTCCATCGGTGGGTCGCGCGCGGATACACCGGCTCCTGGATGCACGACCCCCTCGCCCTGACCGCCGCCCTCGGACACCCTTTTGTCTCCTTCGCCGAGACGCGGATACGGATCGGTGAGGACGCCCGCCTCTACCGCGACCCCTACGGGCGAACCATGAAGCTCTCCCACAGCGTGGACTACGAGGCGTTCCTGGCCTGGCTGTACAAGGTGATCTCGTGGTGACCCACGACCGACCCACACCATCACCGGAACCGATACCGGGCGTGGACGCGCCGCTCTCACCGCGTCGCCCGCGCGTCGAGTCCACAACCGCCCACCGACCCGTGCTGCTGGTGCAGCTCAGCGATTTCGCCCGCGCCGAGTGCGCCGTCGATCCCGGTGAACTGCACCCCGACAACGCGATCGGCGTCCTGGCCCACCACCACGACTGCCCCTTCCCCTGCATACCCAACGAACGCGCCACAGCGGCACTGGCCCTCCGATACCAGGGCACCTCACCCCCCGACCCCGACGAACTCCACCGACGACTGGCCGAACTGGTCCGCGAATACCTGCGCCGAATCGCCCAACGCGCCGACCAACCAGCGAACCCGCACCCCTACCGGCCCGGGAGCGGGCAGGTGAACAGATGACGACCAGCCACTTCCCGGTCCGGCTGCCACGGCACCAACTCGCCATCCTGGCCCTCCACGCCGGCATCCGCGACCAGAAACCCGAGGAACTGTTGCAGGAGTTGGTGATCACCGGCATCGACCGCCTCCACACCCCCGAGGTCATCGACGCCGGACTCGAACACGCACGGCAACAACTCCTCACCCAAGCACGCCGAATCCGACACGAACCAGCCCACCACCAGCAAGGACAACCCCCCACCATGTCGACCCCACAAGCTTCCACCGACCCGACCGGCACCGAGCCCGGTGGGTTGGTGATCCTGTCCACCGACATCGGCTACGACCCCGACGATTTCGTCAACCTCCTCTTCGCCGCCCACCACATCCCACCCGGACACCTGGTCGTCATCACCAGCGACGAGGTCAGCGGCCTACGCGCCCGGCTCGCCCGCCGAATACTCGACATGATGGGCCGTAGCGAGGTCCGCGTGATCGAGGGCATCGACCTCGGCGGGCCACGCCGCTACCTGCCTGACCCCGACCAACACATCCCCGACTACGTCCTGCCCTCTTTCGAGGAGGAGCAGGACCGGCACGGCGCGATGATCGCCCGACTCGCCGACGTCCTCGACTCCCACCCCGGGCCGGTGCGGTGGGTCGGATGCGGGGCCATGACCGAACTCGCCACCCTGCTGAAGTGGGCACCCCACCTCGCCGACCAGCTGGACATCACCCAGATGGGCGGCTGGCTCCGTCACTACCGTGACCCCGACCTCGCTTCCCACAACTTCCGCATAGACCCCCTCTCGGCCGGGCTCGCCCTACGCGCGGCACACACACCACGGCTGGTCATGTCCGAACACACCAACCACCCCGCCATCCGCGTCACCGACACCTGGCCACTGATCCACGCCCTGGCCGCCGACACCGCCCCGCCGTGGGCGCACCTGTTGGGCGAGCACTTCCAACGCTGGTTCACCCGCAAAGACGGGTCCTGGCTCCACGACCCGCTCACCCTCTCGGCCGCGCTCGGACAACCTTTCGTGGAATTCACCGAAGAACGCATCCGCGTTGCCGAAGACGCCCGCCTGTATCCCGACCCGCACGGGCGACCCTTGCGGGTCTCGGCGGCGGTCGACTACGACGGGTTCCTCGGCTGGTTCCACGAGGCATTCGCATGGTGAACCCCGCCGACACCGCCTCGCCCACAAGGCATCCGGCGTTGCCCGACATCGAACGCCTGCTCATGGTGTGGGAACACCGCGACACCCCCGCCACCGAGTTCGAACGCCTCAGCCTGCTCTACCGCGACACCTGGACCGACTACCTCACCGGAATGCACATCCTCGACGTCGCCGACTGGCTCGACACCGACACACCCCGCCCCATCGACACCACCGTCGCGCAACTCGCACGCACTCTTGATGACCACGCCGCCCTCGCACTCGGCGCCACACCCGAGTCAGTGACCCTGATCGAGGACGAGTCCGAGGAATACACCCTTGGTGAGACCATCGGACGCGCCACCATGCTCGCGGTCCTGCTCGACCTATGGCCCGACATCAGCGAAGACGTCCTCGCCCGCCGATTCAACTGGGCCACACGCGGATACGACCTCACCCTCACCCACCTCCACACCGGACACGCCCGACTCCTACGCCGCCGATCCCACCGCCTCCCACCACCCTGTATCAGCACCGAAACCACACCCGGCGAGAGCGAGAACGAAACGATCCGACTCCACACAACCTGACCCTGCAATAGACAACAACCACCAGTAGGACAACACCCGGGGCGGGCAGCGCACATCCTCGCCCGCCTCGACCTACGTGACAAGCCTTATCAGTTCGCCCCCCGGGACAGCCGACCCCGGCACGCCTCGCACAGGCACTCACCGGGCCACGGCCGACGTCGAGTAACTCGCCCACCCCCACACCGACCCGACCGAGGAGAGCGCGGCGATTCCCGGTGACCTGCACCCACCACCATCGGGCCCGGCCATCACCCGGCAACTGATCCCCCCGGCCCCCGTCCCGACATCCCCGGTGACGGGTCCGTCCCCCTGTCATTCCTTCGAGAAGAGCAACTCCGCCATGTCGACAACCACAACCGTCCCGTCCCGTCGCCGCCCGATACCAGGCGCGGACCGCCTGTTGATGCTGTGGCAATGCGCCGACGTGCCGATATCGCCGCTGGAACACGCCGCGCTGATATGCGGGCATCTCTGGGTACTCACCGCCAACGACGAGAACAACTGGGACGCGCTATCGCACCTCGGCGCGGGCGGTACCTCCCCTGAACTCGAGGGACTCGACCGCGAGGTCGTGCGCGCGATGGACGACGAGATCACCTGGTACCTCGGCAACCGACCCGACACGGTGCACCTGCTCGACAACGACTCCCCCGAAAGGACGGTCGGACAGATGATCTCCCGGCTCGCGGTACTGGCCACCCCACTCCTGTACTGGGAAGGCGGCCCCCACCAATGCCCGTTCTACCCCCGATTCCGCGCGATCGGCGACGAATACGACGCCCTGACCGACGCACTGATCGCAGGCTATCGACGCCAGCCCCGCCAACGCGCCGACGGCACGCCCCCGATACCCCCACCGCTCCAATTCCGGACACGCCGATGAAGCACCGCATCGCGCCACGCCCCGCACTCGATCGACCCCGACCCGTCTCGCCTGATCGAAAGGAGTGGATATACGCACTCGAGTCCCAACCCCAGCCCCAATCACAGGCACGCCCCCCGACGACTTGTCCGCGCGGCTGAACCGTGGCCCGTCGGTGGGATAGGGTCACGCCGCCCGCGTGCCGGGTGCGTGATCGACGGTATCGGTGGCCGGTGTCGGGTCGGCAAGGGCTTGTTCGCGCAGCGTTGTGAAGATGCGAGTCAGCATCCGAGAAACATGCATTTGAGAGACCCCGAGCCGAGCCGCGATCTCCGACTGCGACGCTTCCTCGGAGAACCGCCACACCAGCACTTGCCGCTCTTGGGCGGGAAGCGCCTCGAGCAGTGGCCGGACCGTTATCGCGTCTTCGAGCAGGCCGTAGGCGCTGTCGACCGCGCCGACGCGGGCCAGGACCGGGTTGTGGTTGTCCCCGTCCTCGGTGAAGGCGGGAGTGTCGAGGGAGTCGCTGCGGTAGGCGTTCGCCGCGACCAGTGCCTGGGTGACCTCGCCGCGGTCGATGCCGAGTTCGGCGGCGATCTCGCTCGGGCGCGGAACGCGCCCCAACCGATGGGTCAGGGACTCGACCGCGCCCCCGACCTTGAGGTGGGTTTCCTTCACCCCGCGCGGTACGCGCACGGCCCAGGAATGGTCGCGGAAGTGGCGTCGGACCTCGCCCATGATCGTGGGGACCGCGTATCCGAGGAAACTGCTTCCGTGCTGGGGGTCGAAGCGGTCGACCGCGCCCAGCAGTCCGAGGCAGGCCACCTGGTACAGGTCCTCGTGCTCGACCCCGCGTCCGGCGAATCTGCGAGCGATGTTGTCGGCCAACGGAAGACACAACCCGATGATCTCCTCCCGCACCTGCGCCCGGTGCGGATCGTCGGGTTCGAGGCCGGCGAGTTTGTCGAACCAGGGTTCGATGTTGTCGTAGGAGTCACCACGACGCCGAGGTGATCCGGATGTCGAGTGCGCGTTGGCGGTCATGAAATCTCCCGATCCGAGGCTGCGACTTCCAGTGAAATCCCGATAACCCCGAAACCATCGACCTCAAACCCCCCTCCGGGCCGGAGGAAAATCTCCGCACCGTCCCCCACAGCCGCTCGCGCCTCCACCCTCGCCACTATCCGGAGAAAGGGTCAGGGGCGTTCGTGCACGGTCAGCAGCAGGTGATCGAAGCGAGTGCGGGTCTGGGCCGAGGCGCCGTCGAACTCGGCGAAGGCCGCGACGAGTTTCTCGGCCAGCACCCGCACCCGCACGTTGGTCTCCTGCGAGCGCCACGCCAACACCCCGAACGCCTGCTCGGCACCGATTCCGTAGACCAGCATCAACGCACCCTTGGCCTGCTCGATCGCCGCCCGCGCCGCCACCAACACCGGCAACTGCTCGTCCACGACCTCGGCCCGCTCCGCGGCGAGGGTCTCGGTGACATCGACGTAGTAGCCGGTCGTACCGATCACCACACCCTCCTCATCACACCACCGGTCACCGACCACCAACACATGGCGAGTGAGTCCGGCGGCATCGATGATGCGGTGGCGGCTGCTGAACGGCGCACCGGTCTGCACCACCCGCGCGAGAGTATCGGCGACCTCGGCACGGTCGGCGGGATGCTTGTGGGCCAACAACAACTCCGTGGTCGGATCCACGCGCCCCGGCACATAGCCGTGCAGGATCGCGACCTCATCCGACCACTGCCACCGCTGATCGGCGAACCGGAACCAGAACCGGCCCGCGCGCTGCCCCACACCGGGCTCGACCCCCGCCTCGGTCGCCTGCTTGTCGATCACACCATCGATTCTGACCGGCCGAAACCACACCGGACAACCGGAACCACTTCCACACAGTGAATCGCTCACCATGGAAAGGAATTTTGCGATCCGGGTGGGTGTCGGAGCCCTCTGATAGGACTATCACTCGTGAACCCGGTCACCAGGCTGGCCGTGCAGCCACTCGACCACCCCGTACCGAGCAGGCGTCCACACCGCGATACGACAGCACCACCGACACCCACACGAGGGCCGGCCCCCGGTGGTCCCGCCCCCACAACCCGCCACCCACTCACCTATCTCGCCCCACCGGCAATCCTGCCCGGCGGACAACCACCCCGCCCCTGGCCCGCACCGGCCGCTGTTTGACCACGACCAGAAACGGGGAAACCCGCACCCATGACAGACAAGACCACAACCCCCAGTGCCCGGAGCCTCGAGCCCGGCACCGCGTGGCTGTCGGGCCTCATCGTCGCCACCCTCACCGGCGGCGTCGCCGTCCTGTCCGCCTCCGTCCTCTCCGCCGTCCTTGTCGCCCTCGGCATCACCGCCGCCCTCGCCCTCGCACTCGGCTTCCTCCCCTGACTACCGACACAACAACCCCCGCGCACGACAGCGAGACGGTCTCCACGCTCCGCATGTGGGGCGAGGAGGCGGTCGTCAGTCCCGCTGGTCAGTGGAATTCCTTTCGGCTGTTTCGCCCGTCGCCAGAAAGATGGTCCGGCGGCCGACCTCGACCGCGTTGTCGGCGAAACGCTCGTAATAGCGACCTACCAACGTCAGATCCACAGCGGCGGTAACACCGTGTCCCCAACCCGGGTCGAGCACGGTGGTGAGCAGTTCCTCGTGGAGGCGATCCATGAGGTCGTCCTGGCCGTCGAGCATGGCCGCGCTCTCAGGATCGGGTGTGACCAGGACCGTGGCGGCGCTGGTCGCGATCGCGACCGCTGCCGCACCCATCCGCGCCACCAACGGCCGTACCGGTTCCGGAACCACCAATCCCGGGTGACGACGCCGCGCCGCCGTCGCGATATGCGTCCCTAGAATCCCCATCCGATGCAACGCGGCGGTCAATTGAATACCGGTGACCACCTGCCGCAACTCGCGCGCGACCGGGGCCTGCAACGCCAACAGTCGCAACGCTTCGCCCTCGGCCTCGGCCACCATCCGCTCGACCTCGCCACCGATATCGATCGCGTTCTGAGCCTGCTCCACATCACCAGTGATCACCGTGTTGGTGGCGTTCGCGATCACCGCGCGATCCCGCACACACATCCGGTGCAGCAGCTCCGCCAGATGCGCCAGTTCCTCGTGGTACTCGGTCCGCATACCCGATTCAAACCCACCACCAGCACGCACACCGCCTACGGTGCCGCGTGTCACATCCACACCCATGAAGCCGGGAACCGGCGACCAGTCCTCGGACACCGGCCACCCCATCATCACGGCACCCGATCGACCTCCGGCACCGGCCGTTCTCGGGCGCCTGAGCTTCGGTGTTCGTGTGCTGTCACCACTGAGTTCGGAGAAGGCGAACGGTCCGGCACCGATCATGCTGCTCGGTGGTGGCACGCGCGCGGCTCGCCCGTCGGGCATGTGACCTGGTGAGGCGGGGCGAGGGTGTCCGGCGTGACGGACGGTGGTACGGATATCGGTTGCGGGCGGTCGAGTGTTCGGCCGGGGTCGTGTGGTGTGAGACGGCGCGGAGTCGCTGTCGCAGTCACTGTTGTCGAGCGGCGGCGCGGAGTTGTTCGAGGATGCGTGAGAGCGTCCGAGAAACGTGCATCTGGGAGGCCCCTATGATTTCGGCGATCTGAGATTGGGACAGGTTGCGGAAGAACCGCAGGTACAGGACACGGCGGTCGGCTTCGGGAAGATCGCGTAGCAGGGGGGCGGCGACCATGGACTGGAGTTTGAGTTCGTATCCGGGGTCGATGTCGCCGTAGGTGTCCGCGATCGAGGGCGCGGCGGGGGGCGGTGTCGTCGTCGGTGAGGCTGCCGCTGTCCATCGAGTCGGCGCGGTAGGCGTTATGGGCCAGCAACGCCTGAGTGACTTCGAACAGATCGAGGTTCAACGCGACCGCGATATCGGACGCTGTCGGTGTGCGGCCGAGGGATTGGGACAGCGACTCGATGGTCGGGCCGATCAACTGCTGGATTTCCTTGATCCCGCGCGGGACGCGCAATGCCCAGGTGTGGTCGCGGAAGTGGCGACGGATCTCGCCCATCATGGTGGGCAGGGCATAGGCCAGGAACGAGTCACCGCGTTCGGGGTCGTAGCGGTCGATCGCTAGCACCAACCCCATCGAGGCGACCTGGTGCAGGTCGTCGCAGGTTTCCCCGCGTCCGGCGAATCGGCGCGCGATATGGTCGGCCAACGGCAGGCACCGGCATATGATCTGCTCGCGCATCACCCCCCACGCCGCACTGCCCGGTGTCAGCCGGGAGAACTCGCCGAGTACCGGCTCGATGTTCTCGTAGGAATCAGTGCCGCGACGACCTCGATCGGCCGTGCGTGAGATCACTGGCGAAGTGGTCATGGAGATCGACCTCCGTGGCCCGAGGATGCTCGCGCGGGTGGCAGACGGTCTCGACCACGCGCCCGAGGGGCCAGATCTCCAGTCTGGCTCACGCAGGCGGCGTTGTCAGTCCGAAAAGCGCCAGACCTGTCCCCGATGCGCGAGAACACCCAGTCCGCGCGAGCGATCCGACCCCGAGGCATTGACCGGCTTCGTGCTCCCCGACCGGCGCGATGCGCCCCTGTCGGTGTGGTGGTCCATCCGATGACCAAGTCCGGGCCGCTGTGGGGGTCGAGACGAGGTTTACGGGCACGCGGTGCCGCCGGTTCGAACACGAGATGGAGGCGTCGACCCCCCACCGGTGTCGCGGGATCGCGACACCGCCCCCTCCCCGCGGCGAGCACCTTCGAGAGCGAGGAGCACGTTTCACCGCTGTACGGGACTATTTACCAGCTTCCCCGCCGCAGGAGACCACCGCATACGGGCCGGTAGAGGTCTGCTGGGCGATGATCTTGTCGCCTTCACCCAATACTGACCGGCCCAGACCCCACCCGACAACCGAAACGACACCCCACCACTTCCAAACAGTGAACCGCGCCCTCGTGGCAAGAAGGAAACCCGCACCCATGACAGACAAGACCACAACCCCCAGTGCCCGGAGCCTCGAGCCCGGCACCGCGTGGCTGTCGGGCCTCATCGTCGCCACCCTCACCGGCGGCGTCGCCGTCCTGTCCGCCTCCGTCCTCTCCGCCGTCCTTGTCGCCCTCGGCATCACCGCCGCCCTCGCCCTCGCACTCGGCTTCCTCC
>NZ_JADMLG010000006.1:0-361688 GCF_015674855.1 Nocardia bovistercoris
TCGACAAAGCCATCGAAGGATTCGTCATGTTCGCCCTCAACCAAGGCGAAGTCTGCACCTGCCCCTCCCGCGCCCTCATCCACTCCACCATCTACGACGAATTCATGACCCGCTGCATCGAACGCACGAGGGCCATCAAGGGCGGCAACCCACTCGACGACACCACCATGATCGGAGCACAAGCGAGCAACGACCAATACGAGAAGATCCTGTCCTACATCGATATCGGCAGGCAGGAAGGCGCCCGCGTACTCACCGGAGGGGAAGTACGCAAGGTGGACGGACTGCCCGGCGGATATTACGTCCAGCCGACGATCCTCGAAGGCGCCAACACGATGCGTGTGTTCCAAGAAGAGATCTTCGGGCCGGTGGTCTCGGTGACGCGCTTCGACACCGTCGAGGAAGCGGTCCGAATCGCCAACGACACCCTCTACGGACTCGGCGCAGGCGTCTGGACCCGCGATATGAACACCGCCTATCGCCTGGGCAGGGCGATCAAGGCGGGCCGGGTGTGGACCAACTGCTACCACACCTACCCGGCGCACGCGGCCTTCGGCGGGTACAAGAAGTCCGGCATGGGCCGCGAGAACCACAAGATGATGCTCGACCACTACCAGCAGACCAAGAACCTGCTGGTCAGCTACTCGCCGACCAAACTCGGATTCTTCTGATGGCGGACCGGACCCCGCCGATGCGCCACCGGGTCCGCCGCGTCGACATGACCGACGCGGCGCGAGTCGTCCTGCGCCGCCTGATCGAACAGCACGGACCGGTGCTGTTCCACCTCTCCGGCGGCTGCTGCGACGGCAGCTCCCCGATGTGCTTGTCCACCAACGAGTTCCGGGTCGGCGGCTCGGATGTCCTACTCGGACACCTGGCCTGGCACACCGAGTTCTGGATGCTCGGCGACCAGTACGAACGTTGGAAGAACACCCACCTGACAGTGGACGCGGTCGAGGGGCGCGGCAGCGGATTCTCGCTGGAAGCGCCCGACGGTGTCCGTTTCGTCATCCGGTCGCGATTGCTCACCGAGGCGGAGAGCGCGGTGCTCGAGGCGGGTCCACCGCTTCGCACCGGCGCCGATCCTCTCGCCTGAGGCCCGGCGATGCGTCGAATCAGCTGCGTTGTTCGACCGCATCGTCTCCCCGCGCCGGCCGGCTCGCCGCAGACCGAGTCGGCCGGCCGCAGGGGTTTCAGCGACCGGGCAGGAACCGGATCGCGCGCGCCAAGGTCATCAGGGACCGCTGCCACAGCGCCCGCGAGATCATCGGCGGCGGATCCAGATTCATGAACCGGGTCACGACGACCGTCTGCGGTTCGGTGAACTTCAGCAGCCCGTCCGGGCCGTGGCGGCGGCCGACGCCGGAGCTGCCCATGCCGCCCATCGGCGCGGCGGTGGTCCCCCAGGCGGGCGCGTAGCCCTCGTCGACGCACACGGTGCCCGCGCGCAGTCGACGCGCGATGCGCTCGCCCTCGGACTTGCTCGCCGCCCACACGCTGGCGTTGAGCCCGTATTCGGTGTCGTTGGCCGCGCGGATCGCCTCCTCGACCGAGTCCACCGGATAGATCGAGACCAGCGGGCCGAAGGTCTCCTCGCGCGCGCACTCCATGCCGTCGGTGACCTCCGACAGCACGGTCGGCTCGTAGAACAGCGGACCGATATCGGGGCGCGCCTTGCCGCCGACGAGCACCTTCGCGCCCTTGGATGTGGCGTCGGCGACGTGTTTGGCGACGGTCTCGAGCTGCGCATCGGAGATGAGACTGCCGATGTCGGCGGAGAAGTCGTAGCCGGAGCCGAGCACGGCGGACCCGATGGCGGCGACGAACTTGTCGGTGAACTCGGCGGCGACCGCCCGGTCCACGTAGATGCGCTCGATGGAGATGCAGAGTTGGCCCGCGTTGGAGAAGCAGGCCCGCACCGCCGCTCTCGCCGCCTTGTCCAGGTGCGCGCCCGCGGTGACGATCATCGGGTTCTTGCCGCCGAGTTCGGCAGAGAATCCGATCAGTCGGCGTCCGCACCGCTCGGCGAGGTCGCGTCCGGTGGCCGAGGAGCCGGTGAACATCAGGTAGTCGCAGGAATCGACGATGGCGGTGCCGACCACGGTGCCCTGACCTGGCACCACGGCGAGCACCGCGCGCGGCACGCCCGCCCGATACAGCAGCTCGGCGGCGGCCAGTGCGGAGTAAGGGGTTCGGCTGTCCGGTTTGACGACCACGGCATTACCGGCGAGCAGGGCCGGAATGGCGTCGCCGATGGACAACAACATCGGATAGTTCCAGGGGGCTATCACCCCGACCACGCCCTTGGGCACCGGCGCCACCGACGCGCGGTTCAGAACGGGAAATGCGCCGCGAACTCCGCGCGGCCGCAGTAATCTCGGCGCGGTTCTCGCGAAATAGCGCGCCGCGAAGATCATCCCCATGATCTCTTCCTGCGCGGCCCACCGTGCTTTACCGGTTTCGGCCTGCAGGACGTCCATGAGGTCCTCGCGGTGTTCGACCACCAGCGCGCGGAATCGCTCGAACACCGCGGCGCGGTCGCCGACCGAGCGCGCGGCCCAATGCGGCTGGGCCGCTCGGGCTTCGGCGAAGGCGGCGTCGACATCGGCGACCGTGCCGACCGGCGTATCGCCGAGCGGTCGGCCGGTGAAGGTCTCGGCGATCTCGCGCCGCGCACCCGCCGCGGGATCGGCGACGGCGGCTACCGCGCGCAGCCGTTCGAAGACTTCTACTCGAGGAGCAGGCATTCTTTACTTCCTCTCGTCGCTGACGGCGCACACCGAGCTGAGGCTACTCGCCGGTAACAGAGTCATGCACAAAGCCTACTGCGCCATTCGGATTTCGATGCAACCGACTGCATATCCTTCAGCGCGTTGTCAATTCAGAACAATTCCCCGAAAGAGTGCCTCAAACAGCGACCGGGTAGGCTATTTTGGTCCGATGTTCATAGCGAGGCCCGGTGTCCGTGCCCGAATACTCGCGATCGCGCTGGTCCCGAGCCTGGTGCTGCTCGTCGGCGGCGTCGGCGCGTCCGGCTATCTGGTCGCCCAGGGCAAGCACGCCGAGGAATGGGCGACCGCGATGCAGCAGGTCATCGACCCGACCGTGGAGATGGTGCGCGCGGTCCAGGCCGAACGCCAGCTCACCCTGGCCCGCTTCGCGGGCGACGAGTCCGCCGCCGCGCAACTCGCGGCGGCACGCACCCGACTCGACTCGGCGTTGCGCTCCATCACGGCCGCCTCGCAGCCCCTGATGCGACTCGGACTCGATAAAGTCGACCCCTCTTACGACGCCAACCTGGACGCGATCGGCGAAATCGCCAAAGCGCGCGGCGCCATCGACGCCGGTTTCCTCGGTCCGCGCGAAACCTACGCGCTCTTCAACCAGTTGGGGGGCCTTGTCGCCAACGGCGGACGCATCACCCAGGTCACCTCCCCCGACGCCGAGGCGTCCGCGGAGCTGGCCGACGCGCGGTCGCTGACCTATGTCAGCGAGGCCTTGTCCCGCAGCAACGCCATCGCACGCGCCACACTGGTGTCCGCGACGCCGTTCGCCATCCCGCTGGAAGAATTCCAGTACCAGTCGGGCCTCTACCACGGGCAGATCGCCAGCATGATCGGCGACCCCGAATTCGGTCAGCGCGCCCGACTGGAAACGCTGGTCGCCAGTCCGGCCTGGCAGCGGGTCAGCGCAATGGAGAGCGCATTCGTCCAGCGCGCCCTTGCCACCGAGAGTGGAGTCAGGTCGAGCAACCTGCCAGCGCTGCCGATGACCAACGCGGAGTGGCAGGAAGCGGCGAACCAGATCAACGACGTGATCCTGGAAACCCTGAAGGTGCAGCACCTCAGCGCCCACAACCTCGCGGAGGCGGTCAGCAAACGCAACACCGAGAACTCGACGTGGGCGGGCGCGGGCGTGCTGTTGGTCAGCATCGGCGCGTTCGTCATCGCGATCCTGCTGGCCAACCGCGTGATCCGCAGGCTACGCAGGCTGCGCGCGGAAACCATGGCGCTGGCCGACGAGCGACTGCCCGACACCCTGCAACGACTGCGCGATGGCCAACCCATCGATCCCAGCGCCGAAGCCCCACCGCTGGACTTCGGTCACGACGAGATCGGTGAAGTCGCCAGGGCGTTCCAGCACGCGCACGCCGCGGCCGTCGAAGGCGCCGTCCGCGAGGCCCGCACCCGCGAAGGCGTGCGCGCGGTGTTCCTCAACATCGCGCACCGCAGCCAGATCGTGGTGCACCGCCAGCTCGAGATCCTCGACGAGGCCGAGAGCACCCAGGAGGATCCGGCCCTGCTGGATACCCTGTTCCGTCTCGACCACCTCGCCACCCGCGAACGCCGCAACGCCGAGAACCTCATCATCCTCGGCGGCGGCCGACCCGGCAGGCAGTGGCGCTACCCGGTGCCGCTGTTGGATCTGGTGCGCTCCTCGGTCGGTGAGACCCTCGACTACGCGCGGGTTCGAGTCGGCCGCGTCCCCGAGGCGCATGTCATCGGTACCGTCGTCGCCGACCTCGTACACCTGCTCGCGGAACTGGTCGACAACGCCACATCCTTCTCTCCGCCCCAGTCGAAGGTCGAAGTCACCGGCAATGTGGTAGGCAAGGGTGTGGTCATCGAAATAACCGACCAGGGCATGGGCATGCCCGCCGACGAACTCGTGCGCACCAACCAGATGCTGGGCAACCCGCCCGATTTCGGTGTCGCCACCCTGTCGGAGGACTCCCGCCTCGGCCTGTTCGTGGTCGCCCAGCTCGCCCAGCGCAACAACGTCTCGGTGCGGCTGAGCGAATCCGACTACGGCGGCGTCCGCGCCATCGTCCTCATCCCGACCGCGCTGCTCGCGGGTGACGCGCGCCCCGGTCGCCAAGCCGACCCCGTACCGTCGGAACCGGTCCGGCGCAATGGCAGGCACGCCGCGCCCGCCATCGAGACCGCGCCGCCGCAGGCCGAGATCGAGGCGCCCGCGGCCGTGCTCACCGCCGCGCCGCCCGCACCGCCCGTGTTCGCCCCCGAACCGCCGCCGGTGTTCGCGCCGGAACCACCACCCGCCCCCGCGCCGACGCAGGCCGCGCCGCGTACCGACCAGATCGGCCCGGACGGCAGGCCGCTGCTGCCGCGGCGCAGGCGGCAGGCCAATCTCGCACCCGAGTTGGCGAGGGACACCAAGACCACCGAGCCGGTCGCCGAACGCGAGCGTTCCGCCGAACAGGCCCGAGATCTGATGTCCGCCATCGAGAATGGAACCCGGCAGGGCCGCCGCATGCAGCTCGCCGACGAACAGGAACAGGAAGGCGACGGTGACCGCTCCCAAAACCGGTGATCTCAACTGGCTATTGGACGACCTGGTGGACCGGCTTGCCGGGGTTCGCCACGCCGTCGTGTTGTCCACCGACGGCCTGCTACTCGGCCGCTCCACCGCCATGAGCCGCGAGGACGCCGAACATTTCGCGGCCATGTCGTCGACGTTGTACGGTCTCGCGCGCAGCGCGGGCGTCCGCTTCGACGGCGGTGGCGTACGGCAGACGGTGATCGAACTCGATCGCGCCGTCCTGTTCGTCACCGCGGCGGGCGACAACGCCTGCCTGGCCCTGCAGGCGTCGGAGACGGCCAACCTCGGCATGGTCGCCTACGAGATGAACGTGACCGTGCAGCGTGTCGGCACCTACCTCTCGACGCCTGCGCGCCTGCCATGACGCGTCGGGGTGAGCCATGGTTCGATGACGCGGCCGGACCGCTGGTCCGGCCGTACGCACTGACTCGTGGTCGCACCATGGGCGCCGGTCAGGATCTGGACATCCTGACGGTGGTCATCGTTACGGAGGTTTCGCCGCCGTTACGGCGCACCGAACCCGAGTACGCACAGATCGTGCGGCTGTGTACCGTACCTCAGACGGTGGCCGAGGTGGCCGCCAACCTGAAACTCCCCTTGGCAGTGACCAAGATCCTCGTCGGTGACCTGATCGGCGAGGGCCATTTGATCTTCCGATCACCGGTGCAGGCGGAAACCGGACCCGGTGATCTCAACGTATTGCGAGCGGTACTGGATGGCATCAGAAAACTTTGACCCGGCTAACGATCCGAACAGCGGCCCGCATCTCGCGGCGTCGGTGAAGATCCTCATCGCGGGCGGTTTCGGCGTCGGTAAGACCACCATGGTCTCCGCGATCAGCGAAATCGCGCCGCTGCGCACCGAAGAACTCATCACCGAGGTCAGCACCGGCGTGGACGACCTGTCCGGCGTCGAGCAGAAGCACACCACAACGGTGGCGCTGGATTTCGGTCGCATCACCATCGACCGTGACCTGGTGCTCTACCTGTTCGGCACGCCGGGCCAGGACCGCTTCTGGTTCCTGTGGGACGAGCTGTCGAGGGGCGCGCTGGGTGCGGTGGTGCTCGCCGACACCCGACGCCTGAGCAATTCCTTCGCCGCGGTCGATTTCTTCGAACGCCGCGGACTGCCGTTCATGGTGGGCGTGAACTGCTTCGACGGCGCACCCCGCTACACCATCGACGAGGTCCGCGACGCCCTCGACCTCGACCCGATCACCCCCGTCCTGCTCTGCGACGCCCGCAGTCGCGAGTCCTGCAAGAACGTGCTCCTGATCCTGGTGCAACACCTGATCGAGCGCGCGGGCCGCGAACCGGTCACCACGTAGGTCCGAGCAGTCTCGACCACGTCCACAGTGGAATTCGGACGTGGTCGGGGCTGTTCGGACCTGCCGCTCAGTCGCCCACGGCGTCGAGGGTGCGCGCCGAGGACAGCAGGCCGTCTTTCACGAGGTCGTCGAACAGGAGTTGGTCGACGGGTGGCACGGTGTCGCGGTCGGCGTAGGTGAACCAGGCGAGTTCGTCGATTTCGCCGCTGGCGGTGATGGCGCCCGTGTAGTCGGCGGTGTAGCAGCTCATTCTCACGGTGTACGGGCCGTCGTCGGTTTCGTAGGTGCCGACGTGGGCGATGGTGTCCGGTCGGAGGGTGACGGCGAGTTCTTCCTCGATCTCGCGGACGAGGGTCTGCGGATCGGTTTCGCCGCCTTCGCGTTTGCCGCCGGGGATGTAGAAGACGTCCTTGCCGCGCGGGCGGGCGCACAGGATGCGGCCGTGCACGATGTGCACCCACGCGACCGTATCGATCAACACTCGCTGCTGCGTCACCGGCGCAGCCTATCGCGCGGGTCCGGCGGCGTTCCGTTCGGGAATCAGCGCCATGTCCTTGGCGCCCGGACCGAGGACCGGGCGTAGTTCGCGGGCCCTGACCCGTTCCCCGCATTCCGAGCACACGGGTTCGATGGTGGCGATATGACCGCATCGGATGTGCACGGTTTCCACCGGCGCGCCGTCCGGGGCGGCCCAGCGATCACCCCACTGGCGCATGGCGGCCACCACGGTCCACAGTGATCTGCCCTTGTCGGTGAGCAGGTAGTCGTAGCGGACCGGGTTCCGCTGGTATGCCTGCTTGGTGAGGATGCCGTGGTCGACGAGGCGGTCGAGGCGCTGGGTGAGGACATTGCGCGCGATGCCGAGGCGGTCGCGGAAGTCGTCGAATCGGGTCACGCCGAACAGCGCGTCGCGCACGATCAGCAGCGTCCACCACTCCCCGACCGCCTCGAGGCATTGGGCAAGCGAGCAGTTCATGTCCTCGAAGCTCGTCCGTCGCATACCCCCACAGTAGTCGGTTGCTTGAAAGAACTCACTCACCTACAGTGCGTTGCATGATGCAACTCACTTCACCGTTCGGGGCGGTCTTCGACCTCACCGAGATCGACCGGCACCGCTGGCGAGCCCGAGTCGACGACACCTGGCGGGGCTGGACCGGCCCGCACGGCGGCGTCATCGCGGGACTCGCGGTCGCGGCGGCCGAATCCGCCGTGGGCGACGAGGTCGCGGTGCGCGCGCTCGACCTGCGCTTCCTCGGCCGCCCCCGCGACGGTGAACTCACCCTGCGCGCCGAGCGCCACCCGGTCGGGCGCACCACACACGTGGTCGACATCGCCGTCCTACAGGACGAGGACACGGTCGCCGCGGCCTCGGTCACCCTCGGTCGCACCCGCGCGGGCACGATCGACGACCGATTCGACCGAACGGCCCCGCAGGTCCCCGCGCCCGACGCCTGCGCACTGTTCCGATTGCCCACCGATATCGTCCCGGCGGCCGCCCATTTCGAGATCCGCCCCGCCGCGGGCCCGCTGCCGCTCACCGGCTCCGATGAGACCTGCATGACGGTGTGGACCGCGCTCATCCCCGAGTTGCCCCTCGACGCGCCGTCGCTCGCCGTCCTTGCCGACGCGCTGCCGCCCGCGATCTTCCCCGCGCTCACCGCACCCGTCGCGGTGCCGACGGTGACCATGTCACTGCACGTGCACACCGACGACTTCGACCCGCTCGCCCGCCGGGCCCTGGTACGCGCGGCCAATGTCAGCACCGGCGGCGGATGGTCGGTGGACGACATCGATATCTGGGACGAGCGCGGCCGTCTGCTCGCCACCGCCCGCCAGAGCCGCCGAGTACTCGGCTGAACGGGGAAACGACCGTGAATACCGTTGTCACCGAACGCGCGAAGGCCGTCGACCACCGGGTGGTACTGGCCATCGTCTCGATCGGGGTGCTGCTGTCGAGTCTCGACCTGTTCATCGTCAATGTCGCGCTGCCGCAGATGGCGCTCGACTTCGAGGCCGACCTGTCCGGGCTGTCGTGGGTGCTCAACGCCTACGCCATCGTCTTCGCCGCGCTGCTGGTGCCCGCCGGGCGACTCGGCGACCGCGGCAGCAATCGCACCGTGTTCCTGCTCGGGCTCGTGGTGTTCGTCGCGGGCTCGGCGCTGTGCGCGGCCGCGTGGGATGTGCTGTCGCTGACCGGGTTCCGCGTGCTCCAAGCCGTGGGCGCGGCCATGCTGACCCCGGCCTCGCTCGGATTGGTGCTGGCCGCGACGCCGCCCGAACGCCGCGCGACGGCGGTGCGGCTGTGGGTCGCCTTCGGCGGACTCGGCGCCGCGCTCGGCCCGGTGATCGGCGGGCTGCTGGTGGAACTGGACTGGCGTTGGGTGTTCCTGGTCAATGTGCCGATCGGATTGGCGGCGGCCGCGTTCGGCCTGCGCAGGCTGCCCGATCCGCGCGGGGACGGCGGCCCGCTGCCCGACCTGGTCGGCACGCTGCTGTTCATCGGCGCGGTCGCCACCCTCGTCCTCGGCGTTGTGAAGGGCGAGGACTGGGGGTGGACCTCGGCGGGTGTGCTGCTGTCCTTCGCGGCCGCCGCGGTCTGCGCGATCGGCTTCGCGATCTCCTCGGCCCGCCATCACAGCCCGATCCTCGACCCGACGCTGCTCCGCGCGCCGAATTTCGGCCTGATGGCGGCCAATTCGGTGTTCTTCCAGATCGCCTTCGCCGGCATGCTGCTCACCGCGGTGCTCTGGACACAGAACGTGTGGGGCTGGTCGGCGCTGCGCACCGGACTCGCCATCGCGCCGGGACCGCTGGTCGTTCCGGTCGTGGCGATCCTCGCCGGACGGCTGATCGCCAGACTCGGCGCCGGACCGGTGATCGCCGCGGGCGGCATCGCGTTCGCGGCGGGACTGGTCTGGTGGGCGCGCGCGATCACCGTGCAGCCCGACTACGTCGGCGGCGTGCTCGGCGGCATGCTGATCACCGGACTCGGCGTCGGCCTGACCTTGCCGACCGCGTTCGCCGCGGGCACCGGCGGTCTGCCGCCGCAGCGCTTCGCCACCGGATCGGCGGTGCTGAGCATGGCCCGCCAGATCGGCCTCGCGATCGGCGTCGCGGTGGTGGTGGCGACGCTCGGTTCGCCCGTCGGCCCGAACGAGACCCTCGACGCGTTCCAGCGCACGTGGTACCTCACCGCGGCAATCGCGGTACTCGCCGCGGTGATCGGGCTCGGCGCGACGACCTCCGGTCGGGTCGCGCGCGCCGTCGACTGAGGGATCGGCGCACCGGTTCCAGAGCCGAATCGCCGGAACCGGGGCGTTCGACGGCGGAGGGGGACACCACCTTTTCGAAATCTTCTCTCGAAAATGCTAGATGCACTTACTGTCGCTGATACGGTAAGCCCGTACAGCAGATGCGTGGGATCGCCGCGCGACAACCTCCCGGCGTGCCGCGACGACACTTCGATCCGGGATCGCCGACGAGAGCCGCCGAGCTCATCGAACACATCGAGACAGGTGAAGACAGTGCGCAGAGTAGTCCAGTTCTCCACGGGCAACGTCGGGCGTCATTCGCTCCGGGCCATCATCGGCCGCCCCGACCTCGAACTGGTCGGAGTGCACGCCGCGAGCCCGGCCAAGATCGGGCGCGACGCCGCCGAACTGTGCGACTGGCCCGAACCCACCGGCGTGCTCGCCACCGACGACGTCGACGCGCTGCTCGCCCTGCGACCCGACTGCGTCGTCTACACCGCGCTCGCCGAGACCCGGCCGGTGGAAGCGCTCGAGGAACTCACCAAGATCCTCGCGGCGGGCATCGACGTGGTCGGCACCTCCTTCGTCTGGATGGCCGCGCCACGCCACGCCCAGGAATGGATCCGCGAACCGCTCGAGCAGGCCTGCGCGGCGGGCGGCTCCTCGCTCTACATCAACGGCATCGACCCCGGCTACTCCGGCGACACCCTCGTGCACACCGCGCTGAGCCTCGCGACCAGGGTCAGCTCGGTCACCGTGCAGGAGATCTTCGACTACGCGAACTACGACGACTACGAGTACACCGGCGCGTCCATGGGCTTCGGCTCCACCGAGGACGGCGAACTGCCGCCGCTGTTCCTGCCCGGCGTCGTGGAATCGATGTGGGGCGGGCCGGTGCGCAGCCTCGCCGACGGCCTCGGCATCACCCTCGACGAGGTCCGCCAGCGCACCGAACGCTGGTACACCCCCGAACGCATCGAATGCACCATGATGACCGTGGAGCCGGGGCAGATGGCCGCGGTGCGCTTCGCGACCGAGGGCGTGGTCGACGGCGAACCGGTGATCACCCTCGAACACGTCAACCGGCTCACCCCCGCCGCCGCCCCCGACTGGGACTTCCCGCCGGAGAACCACATCGGCGTGCACCGCGTCGTGGTGGACGGCGACCCGCGCGTCGAGATCAACACCCACGTCTCGCACCCGCTGTTCGACCCGACCGACGCGGGCTGCATCTCCACCGCCGCGCGCGCCCTGAACGCCCTGGACTGGGTGTGCGACGCCCCCGCGGGCCTCATCGCCGTCGAGGACGTTCCGCAGCCCGCCATCATCAAGGGCCTGATGTGGGGCCGGAAGTAGGCATCGCCCCGCCCGTAACGTGCGGTCGTCGACGGGTCCGCGTCGGATCGCGGACCCGGTCCGGTCAGGCGCGCCGCAATGCCAGTACGGGAATCGTGCGGACGCCCTCGGTCTTGCGCGCGTAGTCGGCGAATCCCGGATACCGCTTCGCCTGCTCGGAATAGATCCGGTCGCGGTTGTCCCCGGTGACCTCGTCCACCGTGACCGGATATGTCTCGGTACCGCGCTCGACCGCGCCCGCGCCCCCGCTGGTCAGGTTGTAGTACCAGGCCGGATTGCTCGGCGCGCCCGCCTTGGAGGCGAACAGGTAGATGAGGTCGGCGTCGCCGTCGTCGGCCATGTACATCAGCGGAGTCACCACCTCCCGGCCGCTCTTGCGCCCCCGATGGTGCAGCAGAACCATCGGCGCGCCCTCGAACGGGCCGCCCACCCGCCCCTCGTTCTCCCGGAACTCGGCGATTATCTTGGCATTCCAATCGTCTGCTTCGCTCATGGCCCCGATTCTCCCGGGGCGAGCGGATGGACGCGACTACCCCGCCTCGGCGCGGCGGCCGTGCCGCACGCGAGATCGCGTCAGTCGACGAGCATCCCCGCGAACAGGACGCCGAGGCTGATCTCGGACAGTCCGATCACGGTCGCGAGGATCACTCCGATCAGGGCGGTGCGATTGGTCGCGCGACGCATCGGGCCGACGGGTTCAACGAGCCGTTCCGCACGGGCCAGCACCGCCGTGCCCGCGGCGCCGAGCGCACCGGAAGGCGCGGGTGTCGCGGCGCCGAGCAGGGCGAGCAGGCCGCCGAGCAGCGGCGCTGGTCCGTGGTCGCGGGCGGCGCGGTCGTCGGCGCACATCTCGAGCAGGCGTCCGACCTCCACCGCGCCTTCGGTGAGCAGTCGCACGCCGGGCAGCGCCGCCGCCGTGCTGCGCAGGATGCCGGTCAGCATCGCGTGCCTGCCGCGCAGGTGGGCCCGTTCGTGGGCGAGCACGGCGGCGAGCTGCGCGTCGGTCAGCGCGTCGACGGCCGCGCTGGTGACCACGATCGTGCTCGGCCGCCCCGAGACGCAGTAGGCCTGCGGTTCCGGTGAGTCGAGCACGACCGCGTCGAGACCCGGCGCGCGCCGCCCCACCATGCGGACCGCACGGCCGTGTTCGTGGGTCTGCGCACGCAAGCGCGCCGCGACGCGCAGCACGTGCGCGACGACCGCGATCACGGCCACGGTGACCAGCGCCGAGATCACGAAGGTGACCAGTTTGGTGACCGTGCCGCTGTGCGGGTGCGCAGGCGTGGACAGCACCGCGTAGCACGCCTGCAAGGCGTCGCCGGGATGTCGCCAGATGGTCGCGAACTCCCGCACGAGCAGTCCGGCCGCGAGCGCCCAGCCACCGAGCGCACCGCCGATCGCGACGAGCCAGGCCGTCACCCCGAGCCGGGGCGCGACGCCGCGACGGGTGAGGCGGCGCAGCACCGGCGGACCGATCACGGCCACCACGGTCGCGTGCAGCATCAGCCCGAGCGCGACGTTCACTGCGCCTCGGGGGTCTTGCGCGCGGTGAGCCGCCGCAGCGCGGCGCGCAGGCCCGCCGATTCCTCCGCGCTGATCCGGTCGACGAAGTGGCTCAGCACCAGGTCCGAGCGCCCGCCTGCGCCGAGCGCCTCGAGCATGAGGCGCGCGCTGTGTTCCTCGCGGGTCAGCGTCGGCCAGTATCGGTAGGCCTTGCCCGCGCGTTCGCGCGCCAGCCAGCCCTTGCGGTGCAGGTTGTCCATGGTGGACATGACGGTCGTGTAGGCGATGTCGCGTTCGCTCGACAGCTCTTCGAAGATCTCGCGGACCGACGTGGTCTCCGCGTCCCGATCCCAGATGCGGTCCATGATGACCGCTTCCAGGTCCCCGAATCCACGCACCGTCCCGACTCCCTCACCACTGGTTCGAACACTGGCGTACCAGGGTACCCGGTCGGCCGGGATTGCTACGGAGTCGCGTCGTAGATTTTTCGAGGACGCGACACTTGTCGGCGGCTCATGCGAACATATGTTCGTGTCCGATTACCGCCGCCAACCCACCGGGTCGCGCGCGGACTCGTCCGAGCGGTCCGGAGCAGACGCGAATCGCCAGCCGTCCCGCCCCGAGCGCGCCGGAGGATCCGAACGACCCTCGATCACCGCCCGCGCCGAAGCCTCGATCCTGCACGCCGACCTCGACTCCTTCTACGCCTCGGTGGAGCAGCGCGACGATCCGCGGCTACGCGGCAGGCCCGTAATCGTCGGCGGCGGGGTCGTGCTCGCCGCCAGCTACGAGGCCAAGGCGTACGGCATCCGCACGCCGATGAACGGATCGCGCGCGCTGCGGATGTGTCCGCACGCGATCGTCGTCCCGCCGCGCATGTCGGCCTACTCCGAGGCGAGCAAGGCGGTTTTCGAGGTCTTCCGCGACACCACACCGGTCGTGGAGGGCATCTCCATCGACGAGGCGTTCCTCGATGTCGGCGGCCTGCGTCGACTCGCGGGCGAACCGATCGATATCGCCCGGCGGTTGCGGGCCCGCGTGCGCGACGAGGTCGGCCTGCCGATCTCGGTGGGGATCGCGCGTACCAAGTTCCTGGCGAAGGTCGCGAGCGCGGTCGCCAAACCGGACGGGCTGCGCCTCGTGCCGCCCGACGGTGAGCTCGACTTCCTGCATCCGCTGCCGGTCGAACGGCTCTGGGGCGTCGGCGAGGTGACGGCCGCGGCACTGCGCGAACGCGGCATCACCCGTATCGGCCAGCTCGCCCAGCACGGCGAGGCCGGACTGCGCGCGATCCTCGGCCCGGCAGCCGGGCGGCACCTCGCGGCGCTGTCGATGGCCCGCGATCCGCGCCGGGTCGACACCGGACGCAGGCGGCGCTCCCTCGGCGCGCAGCGTGCGCTCGGGCGCCGCGGGCGCGACCCCGAGGAGATCGAGGCATATCTGCACGGCCTGGTCGACCGGCTCGGCCGCCGCCTGCGCGCGGCCGACCGGGTATGTCGCACGGTGGTCCTGCGCTTGCGCTTCGATGATTTCAGCCGCGCCACCCGCTCGCACACCCTCGCCGAGGCCACCGACCGCACCGACACCGTCCTGTCCGCCGCGCGCGCCCTGCTCGCCGCCGCGATGCCGATGATCCGCGAACGCGGTCTCACCCTCATCGGAATCGCGCTCACCAACCTCGACGACGCCGATGCCGTCCAGTTGACGCTGCCGTTCGAAGCCCGCGCCGCCAACACGCTCGACGCCACCCTGGACGAGCTGCGCCGACGCTTCGGATCCGCCGCGGTCACCCGCGCCGCGCTGATCAATCGCGGTGAAGGACTCTCGGTTCCGATCCTGCCGGATTGACCGGGCGCACCGTCGATGTCACTCCGCTACTTTGTCCCGGCACGACCAGGAATTGATCTCCTGCTCCTTCGGGCGGAAGTCGTTCCACCGGTCTTTCAGGCCCTCGAATGTCTCGGCGAAGTCCCGGTGCCAGTCGTCGCTGGTCACATAGTCGAAAATGGCGCGCACCAGTTTTCGGCAATCGTCGCGATGTTTCTTGCCGATGCCGACTCCGTAGAAATTCGGCGAGCCGATGGTCAGGCCGGTCACCGTGAGCCATTCCTTCTGTTGCGCGAACCCGTACAAGATCAGCTGATCGGTCGACACCGCGTCCACACGGCGGTTCTCGAGGTCGCGAATACAGGTCTGCGCGTCGCCCTGCACTCGCGTGCGGACCTGGTAGCGCTCCAGCGCGGCGATCGAGGTGGTGCCCGTCCACGTGCACACGGTCTTGCCGTTCAGATCCTCGACGGTGTTCACCGGCGGACTGTCCTTGCGGATCAGGAAACCCTGATGGGTGACCGCGTACGGTCCGGCGAAGTCGATCTTCTGCATCCGTTCCGGCGTGATCGAGAAGGTCGCTATCACCAGGTCGACGCGCCCGTCCTCGAGCGCCTGCACGCGATCGTCGGAGGCGAGGTCGTTGAAGACGACATGCCTGTCGTCGGCGACGCCGACCTCCTTGGCGAGGTGATACGCCACCCGGATGTCGAATCCCGTGCGCTTGTAGGAATCCCACTCGCTGGTCCCCGGCTGATCGTTCTTGACCCCGATCACCACTCGACTCTGCTCGAACAAACTCGGGTGGCCGCATCCGACCGGCAGGAATGCCAACGCCACGAGCAGCGGCGCGATCAGACGTGCGCGCGCGGTGGTGAACATGTCTTTCCTTTCACAAGTCCTTCAGGATCGCCTTGTCGACATGGAGATCGACTTCGCAGCCCTTGTCGGTGGCCACGGCGAGGCGCAAGGTGACCGTCGCCTCGGTGCGGTCGAGCACAACGGTCGCCACCTCGTTGCGTCGCACTTGCACCGCACCGTCGACCAGCGGCCCGAGCACCTGCGAGCCGCCGGTCGCGGTCAGACGAATCATGGTGCGCGGCACGCACATCTGGTCACGGTGAGATTCGGACAGCCGGAAGTCGATCACCAGATGCGAGCGTTCCAATGGCCCGTCCAGGGTGAGGGTGTGTGCGCTGTCCGGCCCGAGGGGTTCATCCGAGGACTGCCGAACTCGTCCGGTGGCGTCGATATCGCCGTGGTCGGATGCCCAGTCCAAGCGCAGTGCGCCGACCATGATCGAGACGATGACGGCCGACATCACGAACCAGCGCGGGCGGCCCCGCACGAGCGGAAGGGACAGGCCGGCGATGAGCGCCAGAACAACGGGGACAAGGTAATCCGCCATCTGCCTGCCACTGCCCGGCAGGTCGTCCACGAACGCCGCGCCCAGCACCACCAGCGCCAGAGCGGGCAGAATCAGATACCGCGCATCCTCGATGCTCACCGTCACATTCACGAGGCTGCCGACCGTGACATTGATCTCCCCGGCGCGGTTTCTGCCGAGGTGAATGAGACCTACTCGCCTAGGTCCGCGCCGTGTGGAGGCGGCGGGCCTGGCTACGGGCGCTCGCCGCGGATCGCCCGGTGGATCCTTGGTCCCGGCCCGGACGTCCTCGATTTCGATCGCGCCCTCGACGACACCGTCGGTTATCCGAACACCCGATCCGGTCGAGTCGACGTCCGTGACCGAGATGCCCGCGGCACGGGGCCTTTCCAGAATCACTCCGACCACTTCGGCATTCGCGGATGCCACCCTGGCATGCGCGACCACGATCAAACTCTGCGCCGCATAGAGCAATTCGCGATTCCGACCGACACCCGCCCCCGCCAGCGCGGCAGACAGCGCGCGGCGCCCCGAATCCGACCCCGGATTCCGTTCGACCGCGGCCAGATCGATCGCCGGATACCGTTCGGCGATCATCGCCTTCACGGCCTGATAGGCGACAGACACCTGCGCGTCTCCCATGCCCGCCGCCCCGACCGCTATCGCGCGGGCCACGATCCCGTGCACCGTCTCCGACACGCTCCCCCTCCAGTTCCGGTGTCTCGCACCACGAATACCTCCCCCGACGCGGATACTACGGCACCTACGCGAATATCACGCGGCGATGCGCGGGCGCGGACCTCGGCCCGCGCCGCGATTCGAACCCGCCTGCCCCACGGCCGATCCGGTCGATATCCGCAGCCAGGTCGGAACAGTGTTCGCGTTCCCCATTGTTCAGGTTATCGGCGAGACCGAGGAATCCCACGTCTGTGAACTGTTTCGTAATGTTGTCGGCCACTCCGCCGAGTCGATGCGCGGAACCGAATGCACATTCTCCGGCGGCATGTTGCCGGTCCGTGCGTGACCCGAGAATCCGAGATATCCGGAATTCGCCGTCGAACCGCCCCGGAAAAAGGGGCCTTGCACCCCGGCCGAACCTCAGCAGTTCGGCTGGAAGGGGTAGCAGCCTTGCCGAGTGGTCGTGGTCGGAGCGGGTGGCGGGACCGGCGCCGGGGGGATCGACGCGGATGGTGCGGGCGGGGACGGCGCTTGGCTGGTTCGCGGCGCGGGTGGAGGTATGACCGGCGCCTCGACGGTCGTAGCGGTGACGGTCTGGTTGCCGGGCGGCTCCTGGGAGACGCCGTCGCGCGCGAGCAGCCAGATCACGCCGCCGATCACCGCGAGCACGACGACCGCCGCGACGATGACGATCAGCGGCGCGATTCGCCTACGCGCGGGCGCAGGCGCGGCCGCGGCTTCGGCCTGCGTGTCGGAGATGCCGCCGGGCAGACCCTCGGGAGCCTCGATCGTTTCGGAGGCCGACGCGGGCGGACCGGGAGGCGGGGCGATCGTCGCACCCGAGGGCGGTGCGGCGGGCGAGTCGACCGGCGGCGGCGCGGACACCGGGTCATCCACGGGCGTAGCCGCCAGTGGATTGCCGGGTGCGACGAGCGGGCGCGAAGGCAGCGGCGCGGCAGGGGTGTCGGGGCGCGCGGGAATGAGCGGCGGATCCGCGGGGGGCGGCGCGTTTTCGGCGGGGTCGGTGTCCGCCGCGGGCTCGCCCGACGATTTCGCGGGACGACTGGACTCGGGACCGACCGGTGGCTGTGCGGACAATGACCTCTCCGGAGCGCGCGAAAACAGGGGCGACACCGGACATTACGCAGGTTCGGGCACAAGCGTACCGGCAGGGGGCGCGGAACCGGCCGAAAGCCGCTCGGAATACAGGATTTTCCGAGGTAGCGGGAACAGGTTCGAACCCGCGCCGAGTCGTCGCGGCGACTCAGGGCGCGATCGGCTGGAACGGACGCAATTCGTCGTGCCCCGAACGGACCACGCCCGCCGAGGATTCCCGCACCTCGTGCCACGCTCCAGGCAGGTCACGCAGCGGCTCGGACACCACGAAACGCGCTTCGGCGCCCAGTTCACGCAGCGCCTTCACCTCGGGATGCAGTGCGCGCACCTTGTCGACGTCGTTGGAGTAGAACAGCGAACGCGACTGCCGCAGCGTGGAGTAGCGGAAGAACCACATGGATTCGCCGTCGGTGGTCGCGACGGTCATCTGCACGGAGTCCTCGACGCGGTGTTCCCGTGCGACCTGTTCGACGAGTCCGACGGCGCGGGCGACGGCGGTGAACGGATCGTCGGTGAGCCCGAAGGTGAGCGCGAGGTAGAACAGCACCTCGGAGTCGGTGGAGCCTTCGATGTCGGCGAACATCTCGGGGGCGACGGCGGTCACGAGGTCGCGTTTGTAGCCGTGGAAGCCGTGCAGCGCGCCGTTGTGCATCCACAGCCAGTTCCCGTACCGGAACGGGTGGCAGTTGCTGCGCTGCACCGGGGTGCCGGTGGAGGAGCGCACGTGCGCGAAGAACAGCGAGGTGCGCACCTGGGCCGCGATCTCGCGCAGGTTGCGGTCGTTCCACGCGGGTTCGATGTTCTTGAACACCGCGGGGCGTGCGCTTTCGCCGTACCAGCCGATGCCGAATCCGTCGCCGTTGGTCGTCGTCGCCCCGAGTTCGGAGTGCAGGCTCTGATCGATCAGCGAGTGCACCGGCCGGAACAGCAGGTCCTCGGCCAGCAGGGGCTCACCGGAATAAGCCATCCACCTGCACATACATCGATTGAACCACTTCCGGGGGCATCGGGGCCAGCATCGAAGGGGACCCCACCCGGTCCACGTTCCCGCTCGACGGTTGACGCTACCCCCGCCCCATGGAAACCTGTATTCTCCAAATGAGAATATGATTCTCTAACTGAGATAACGGATGAACATCGTCAGGGTCCCAGTGCCCGCCTCCCGTGCGGAGCGGGCACGGATCGCGGATGTCCGTTCGTCGGTGCTCACCGAACCGACAGCAGAACAGCGACACAGGAGGACGAAGTGGCGATAGCGTTGGCGCCGGACGTTTCGACGTGGCCCGAAGAGAACCCGCAGCTGATAGGAAGCCGCTGCAACCAGTGCAGCGCCACCACCTGGCCCCGCCAACAGCGATGCCCGCAATGCAGCGGCGACGACCTGGCCGAGATCAAACTGCCCCGCACCGGAACCCTGATCGCCTGGACCACCCAGGGATTCGTGCCCAAACTGCCGTACGCGGGCAAGGAGAACGCCGACAACTTCCAGCCGTTCGGCATCGGCCTGGTCCAGCTCGGCGACGTGGTCCGCGTGGAGACCCGCCTCACCGAGAGCGATCCCGCCGTCCTGAAGACAGGGATGGACGTCGAGCTGACCTTCGTCCCCCTGTACGTCGACGACTCCGGCGAAGAGGTCATGACCGTCGCCTTCAAGCCGGTCTGACGGCCCGGACACCACAGCAGAGGAGAGATCTATGAACGACGTTGCCATCATCGGCGTCGGTCTGCACCCGTTCGGCCGCTTCTCGAAGACGGCCATCGAGATGGGCGCCGAAGCCATTCAGCTCGCGCTCGAGGACGCGGGCGTGCAGTGGAAGGACATCCAGTTCGGATTCGGCGGCAGCTACGAGGTGAGCAACCCCGACGCCGTCACCCGCCTGGTCGGTCTCACCGGCATCCCGTTCACCAACGTGTTCAACGCGTGCGCCACCGCCGCCAGCTCCATCGAACAGACCGCGGAGGCGATCCGCTCCGGCCGCTACGACATGGGCATCGCGGTCGGCATGGACAAGCATCCGCGCGGCGCGTTCACCGACGACCCGGCCAAACTCGGCCTGCCGTCCTGGTACGCGGAGAACGGCCAGTTCGTCACCACCAAGTTCTTCGGCATCAAGACCAACCGCTACCTCGAACAGCACGGCATCTCGCAGCGCACCCTCGCCAAGATCGCCGCCAAGAACTTCCGCAACGGCGCGCTCAACCCGAACGCGTTCCGGCGCAAGCCGATCTCCGAGGACGAGATCCTCAACTCGACGATGCTGAACTACCCGCTCACCCAGTTCATGTTCTGCGCGCCCGACGAAGGCGCGGCCGCCGTCGTCATGTGCCGCGGCGACCTGGCGGCCCGCTACACCACCAAACCCATCTACCTGCGCTCCAGCGCGATCCGCACCCGCCGCTACGGCGCCTACGAGGTGCACAGCACCTGGGCCGCGGTCGACGAGGACGTCTCGCCCACCGTCTACGCCTCCCGCGCCGCCTACGAGACCGCGGGCATCGACCCCTCCGACGTCGACGTGATCCAACTCCAGGACACCGACGCGGGCTCGGAGCTGGTCCACATGGCCGAGAACGGTTTCTGCAAGGACGGCGAACAGGAGAAACTCCTCGCCGAAGGCGCCACCGAAATCGGCGGCCGCCTGCCCGTCAACACCGACGGCGGCCTCATCGCCAACGGCGAACCCATCGGCGCCTCCGGCATCCGCCAGGTCTACGAACTGGTTCAGCAGCTGCGCGGCCAAGCGGGCGACCGCCAGGTCCCCGGCAACCCCAAGGTCGGCTACGCCCAGGTCTACGGCGCCCCCGGCACCGCCGCCGCCTCCATCCTCACCACCTGATTCATCCCGGCGACCCGGCCTCCGCCACGGCATTCACCACAGGCCGTGGCGGAGGCCGGTCACCGGACTTCATCGCGTTGCCTTCCGAACGATCGCCGCGCAGGTCCCCGCCCGCACCGAGGCCGTCATCGGATCGCCGAATGTCCGTGCCCGATCACCACCGGTATGTGCCCGCATCACACGGCGATACCGGCTCAGTAGCGGCCGAAGGCGAGGGCGACGTTGTGGCCGCCGAAGCCGAAGGAGTTGTTGATCGCGTAGTCGAGGCGGGCGGGGCGAGGAGCGCCGGTGACTATGTCGAGGTCCACCTCGGGGTCCTTGTCGTCGAGGTTCAGGGTCGGTGGGATGACCTGGTCGCGCAGGCTCAGCACGGTGAGCACGGATTCGAGGGCGCCTGCGGCGCCGATGGAATGGCCGAGCGCGGATTTGGGGGCGTAGACCGCGGCGTGGGCGCCGATGGCGCGGGTGATGGCGTTGGCTTCGGCGATATCGCCGATCGGGGTGCCGGTCGCGTGCGCGTCGACGTGCGCGATGTCCTTGTCGGCCAGGCCCGCGACCCGCAGTGCTCGGGTGATCGCGCGTGCGGCGCCCGCGCCTTCGGGGTCGGGCGCGACGAGGTGGTAGCCGTCGGAGGTGATGCCGCAGCCGAGCAGTCTTGCGTGGATGGTGGCGCCGCGGGCTCTGGCGTGCTGTTCGGTCTCGACGACCATGAGCGCTCCGGCTTCGCCGAAGACGAATCCGTCGCGAGCGGTGTCGAACGGGCGCGACGCGGCCTTCGGGTCGTCGTTGCGCGTGCTCAAAGCGCGCATCATCGCGAACGCGGCCATCGGGACCGGGCCGAGGCAGCCTTCGACGCCGCCGGTGACGACCATGTCGGCCTCACCCATCACGATCATCTGCCAGGCGCGGGCGATGGCCTCGGATCCCGACGAGCACGCCGAAACCGGCGTCACCACACCGGCGCCCGCCTTCAGTTCGAGTCCGATCACGGCCGCGGGCCCGTTCGGCATCATCATCTGCACGGCCAGCGGCGAGACTCGCCGGTAGCCGTCGGCGCCGAGGGTGTGGTGGGCGTCGACTATCGCGTCGCTGCCGCCCTGGCCGGTTCCGACCGCAACCCCGAGCCGGTTCCGGTCGATGTCAGGGCTGCCCGCATCCGACCAGATCCGGCGACCGAGCACGGTCGCCAGTTGTTCCACATCGGCCAGGCGACGCATCTCCACGCGAGTCAGCAAGGTCTCCGGTCGGACCTTCAACGATCCGCCGATCCGCACCGGAAGCTCGTGCTCGGCCACCCACGGCTGCTCGAGCCGCTCGATGCCGGACTCCCCCGCCAACAACCCCGCCCAGGTGCCCTCGACATCACCGGCGATCGATGTCGACGCCGCCAACGCGGTCACCACCACATCGGGGAACCGGCCGTCGACGGCGAACGGATTGCGAACCTGCGCCACGCGCCCTCCTTCTCTCAGATCTCTCGAACTGCGGGGCCGTATCAGCCACGCCGCGATCTTCTACCATGTCGGCGCGCCCGAGGCGCGGCTCACCGGTCCGCAGCCGTAGACCCCGCGATCCGACGCGCGGGAATCCTTCTCCGTCAACATGCCACGGGCGGCGCGGTCGCGGACGTACCATCCGATCGTGGCCGATTCGAATCGTTCCACCCCACTGCGGGTGCTGGTCTACAGCAACGACGCCGACACTCGGCGCCAGGTGATCCTGGCGCTGGGCAAACACCCGCATCCCGAGCTACCGGCGCTCGAGTACGTCGAAATCGCTACCGCGCCGGTGGTGATCGAGCACATGGACGCGGGTGGTATCGACCTGGCCATTCTGGACGGCGAGTCGACTCCGGCGGGCGGGCTCGGTATCGCCAAGCAGCTCAAGGACGAGATCGCCGAGTGCCCACCGGTGCTCGTGTTGACGGGTCGTCCGGACGACGCGTGGTTGGCGAATTGGTCGCGGGCCGAGGCCGCGGTGGCTCATCCGATCGATCCGATGCGCCTCACCGCGGCGGTGGTCGACCTCCTGCGCTCCCACATCGCCGCCTGATCAATAGCCGATAGGCATCGGATGGTTCGTGGCGCGCCCACACCGCGCGTGCGCGACCGATGAGAACTCGTCACCAATGGCGAATCCTCCCGGCGCGAATTCGAACACGGCTCCACAGCGCCAACCCTCTTCGATAGGCGTTGGATATCAACACCCCAGAATGACCATGGCGGCATCATCGCTGACCAACCCCCATGAACGTCACGTGACGCGATTCCTCGATTACCTCCGTTTCAGTCATGAATCCCGGTCGCGAATTCGATCAAACACCCCAGGCGAAAGAAGTCGCCCGTTCGAGACCCGGCGGTAATCTGTGCTGTAGCTCACACGAGTGCGAGTCCGGTATGAATTCGCATGCCCGGATTCCGCTGACTCACGCCGCGCGGAGCGAGGCCATGGGGCGAGTCCGGAACCCGCACCAAGCCGTCACCCGTCCCGGCGTCGAGGCGGGGCCGCTCGTAAGGAGGGCAAGCGCAGTCGTGAACATGGAGTTCCCCACTCTCGTCCTCGGCGGGATCGCCGCCGCGTTCGCCGTATTCTCGGTGATCGCGGCGTCGCTGATCGGCCCGAAGCGCTACAACCGGGCCAAACTCGAGGCCTACGAATGCGGTATCGAACCGACCCCGCACGCCGTCGCGGGCGGGCCGGGAAACGTTACCGGACAACGCTTCCCGGTGAAGTACTACCTGACCGCCATGCTGTTCATCATCTTCGACATCGAGATCGTGTTCCTCTACCCGTGGGCCGTCCACTTCGACGCGCTCGGTGTCTTCGGATTCGCCGCGATGGCGTTGTTCATCTTCAACGTCTCGGTGGCCTACGCCTACGAATGGCGCCGCGGCGGTCTCAGCTGGGACTGACGAGCACGCCGAATCCGTCCCCAAGCCCCACCTTTCGAGAGTGAGAAGTAGTCCGATGGGTCTCGAAGAGAAACTGCCGAGCGGGTTCCTGCTGAGCACGGTCGAGGATTTCGCCGGATATCTGCGCAAGGGCTCGCTGTGGCCCGCGACATTCGGCCTCGCCTGCTGCGCCATCGAGATGATGGCCACCGGCGCGGGCCGCTTCGACCTCGCCCGCTTCGGCATGGAGGCGTTCCGCGCCTCGCCGCGGCAGGCGGATCTGATGATCGTGGCCGGACGGGTGAGCCAGAAGATGGCGCCGGTGCTGCGGCAGGTCTACGACCAGATGACCGAGCCGAAATGGGTGCTCGCCATGGGCGTATGCGCGTCCTCGGGCGGCATGTTCAACAATTACGCCATCGTGCAGGGCGTCGACCACGTCGTCCCGGTCGACATCTACCTGCCCGGCTGCCCGCCGCGCCCGGAGATGCTGCTCAACGCGATTCTGGCACTGCACGCCAAGATTCAGCAGATGCCACTCGGCGTCAACCGCGAGGAAGCGGTGCGTGCCGCCGAACGAGCCGCCCTCGACACGACGCCGACCATCCGCATGGAGGGTCTGCTGCGATGACCTTCGACGCTCCCGACAACACCGACACCCGCACCCCGCAGGCCGATATCGACGCCGCGGCCACGGCCGGACCGGAAGCCACACCGCCCGAACAACCCGCCGAACGCACCGAGATCGTCGGCGTGCGCCGCGGCATGTTCGGCATCTCCGGCACCGGCGACACCTCCGGCTACGGCCGACTCGTCCGCACGGTCACCATGCCCGGCGGCACCCCAGCCCCCTACGGCGGGTACTTCGACGAGGTCGCCGAAGCCCTGCGCGCGGCACTGGCCGAACAGGACATCGCACTCACCGACGCGGTCGAGAAAGTGGTGGTCTTCCGCGGTGAACTGACCATGCACGTGCGGCGCGAGCACCTGGTCGCGGTCGCGCGGGCCCTGCGCGACGACGCCGCGCTGCGTTTCGAACTGTGCCTCGGCGTGAGCGGCGTGCACTATCCCGACGACGCCGGACGCGAACTGCACGCGGTGTACCCGCTGATGTCGATCACCCACAACCGCAGGATCCGCCTCGAAGTCGGCGTGCCCGACGACGATCCGCACATCCCGTCGCTCTACGCGGTGTATCCGACCACCGACTGGCACGAACGCGAGACCTACGACTTCTTCGGCATCCTCTTCGACGGGCATCCCTCGCTGACCCGCATCACGATGCCCGACGACTGGCGAGGCCACCCCCAGCGCAAGGACTACCCGCTCGGCGGGATCCCGGTCGAATACAAGGGCGCGCGCATCCCGCCGCCCGACGAGCGGAGGGCGTACAGCTAGTGAACGACATCGACACCAGGCCCGGCGCGCGCGATTCCGGGTCGCAACCCACCGTCGTCACCGTCGCGGGACAGGACTGGGACCAGGTCACCGACTCACTCGGCGGCTCCGGCGAGGAACGCATCGTCGTCAACATGGGCCCGCAGCATCCCTCGACGCACGGCGTGCTGCGGCTCATCCTCGAGATCGAGGGCGAGACCGTCACCGAGGCGCGCTGCGGCATCGGCTACCTGCACACCGGCATCGAGAAGAACCTCGAATTCCGGACCTGGACCCAGGGCGTCACCTTCGTGACCCGCATGGACTACCTTTCCCCGTTCTTCAACGAGACCGCGTACTGCCTCGGCGTGGAGCGACTGCTCGACATCACCGAGCAGATTCCGGAGCGCGCCACCGTGATCCGGGTGCTGCTGATGGAACTCAACCGCATCTCCTCGCATCTGGTGGCGCTGGCCACCGGCGGCATGGAGATGGGCGCGCTGACCCCGATGCTGTTCGGATTCCGCGAGCGCGAACTGATCCTCGACGTCTTCGAGACCATCACCGGCCTGCGCATGAACCACGCGTTCGTGCGCCCCGGCGGACTCGCGCAGGACCTGCCCGACGACGGTGTGAGCAAGGTGCGCGACCTGCTCGAGCTCATGCCGAAGCGACTGCGCGACATGGAACACCTGCTCACCAGCAACCCGATCTGGAAGGCGCGCACCCAGGACGTCGGCTACCTCGACCTCACCGGATGCATGGCGCTCGGCATCACCGGCCCGGTGCTCCGCGCGACCGGCCTGCCCCACGACCTGCGCAAGTCGCAGCCGTACTGCGGCTACGAGAACTACGAATTCGACATCCCCACCACCGCGGGCTGCGACTGCTACGGCCGCTACCTGATCCGCGTGGAGGAGATGAAGGAATCGCTGAAGATCGTCGAACAGTGCCTGGACAAGCTGCGTCCCGGCCCGGTCGTGGTGGACGACAAGAAGATTGCATGGCCGGCCGACCTGCAACTCGGCCCGGACGGACTCGGCAATTCCCCTCGGCACATCGGAAAGATCATGGGCACCTCCATGGAGGGGTTGATCCACCACTTCAAACTGGTCACCGAGGGCATCAGGGTGCCCGCGGGGCAGGTGTACACGGCGGTGGAGTCCCCGCGCGGCGAACTCGGCGTGCACATGGTCAGCGACGGCGGCACCCGCCCGTTCCGGGTGCACTACCGCGATCCTTCGTTCACGAATCTGCAAGCGGTGGCGGCGATGTGCGAGGGCGGCATGGTCGCCGACGTGATCGCTTCCGTCGCCAGCATCGACCCGGTGATGGGTGGTGTCGACCGATGACCGAGATCCTGCTCAAACTGACCACGCGCCCCGAACCGTATCCCCCGTACGTGCGGGAACGGCTCGAAGAGGACGCCGACGAGATCGTGGCCCGCTACCCGCACCCGCGTTCGGCGCTGCTGCCGCTGCTGCACCTGGTGCAGGCCGAGGAGGGCTACGTCACCGGCACCGGCATCGAATTCTGCGCCGACACACTCGGATTGACCGGCGCGGAGGTGACCGCCGTCGCCACCTTCTACTCCATGTACCGGCGCACCCCGACCGGCGACTACCACGTCGGGGTGTGCACCAACACACTGTGCGCGGTCATGGGCGGCGACGCCATCCTCGCCGCGCTCGAGGAACATCTCGGCATCCGACACGGGGAGACCACCGAGGACGGCGCGGTCACCCTCGAACACGTGGAATGCAACGCGGCCTGCGATTTCGCGCCGGTCGTGATGATCAACTGGGAGTTCTTCGACAATCAGACCCCCGAGTCGATGCGGGCGATCGTGGACGCGCTGCGCGCCGGTCAGCGCGTCACCCCGAGCCGGGGCGCGCCGCTGTGCACCTTCAAGCAGACCGCGCGCATCCTCGCGGGCTTCCCCGACGAGCGCCCCGGCGTGCTCGACGGCGCGGCGGGCGAGGCGTCACTGGCCGGACTCAGGGTCGCGCGCGAATTGAACATGACCGCGCCGCAACCCAATTCGGAGGGTACGCGATGACGCTGACACCGGTGCTCACCGAACACTGGGACGATCCGCAGTCCTGGACCATCGACACCTACCGCCGCCACAGCGGCTACCTCGCGGTGCGCACCGCCCTGCGCACGGAACCCGATCAGGTCATCCAGACCATCAAGGACGCGGGCTTGCGCGGCCGCGGCGGCGCGGGCTTCCCGACCGGTCTGAAATGGGGTTTCATCCCGCAGGGACCCGGCAAGGACGGCGTGCGGACACCGCACTACCTCGTGGTCAACGCCGACGAGTCCGAACCGGGCACGTGCAAGGACATCCCGCTCATGCTGGCCAGTCCGCACACCCTCATCGAGGGCGTCATCATCGCGTCCTACGCCATCCGTGCCGACACCGCCTTCATCTACCTGCGCGGCGAGGTCGTGCCGGTACTGCGCAGGCTGCAGGCCGCGGTCGCGCAGGCATACGACGCCGGACTGCTCGGCCGCGACATCCTCGGCTCCGGCTTCGACCTGGAACTGATCGTGCACGCGGGCGCGGGCGCCTACATCTGCGGCGAGGAGACGGCGCTGCTGGACTCCCTCGAGGGCAGGCGTGGCCAGCCTCGGCTGCGGCCGCCGTTCCCGGCCGTCGCGGGTCTCTACGCCTGCCCGACCGTGGTCAACAATGTCGAATCCATCGCCAGCGTCGCGCCGATCATCCGTAACGGGATCGATTGGTTCCGGAGCATGGGCAGCGAGAAATCGCCCGGTTTCACGCTGTATTCGCTGTCCGGGCACGTGACAAGACCGGGCCAGTACGAGGCTCCGCTCGGCGTCACGTTACGGGAGCTGCTCGGGTACGCGGGCGGGGTGCGCGCTGGTCACCGGGTGAAATTCTGGACCCCCGGCGGCTCATCCACGCCGCTGTTCACCGACGAACATCTCGACGTGCCGCTGGACTACGAAGGCGTCGCGGGCGCGGGATCCATGTTGGGCACCAAGGCTTTGCAGATCTTCGACGAGACCACCTGCGTGGTGCGCGCCGTACTGCGCTGGACCGAGTTCTACGCCCACGAATCCTGCGGGAAATGCACACCGTGTCGCGAGGGCACCTATTGGCTGGTGCAGTTGCTGAAGCGGGTCGAGGCGGGGCGAGGCACCGAATCGGACCTGGCCAAACTCCTCGACATCAGCGACAGCATCAACGGCAAGTCGTTCTGCGCGCTCGGCGACGGCGCCGCGAGTCCGATCCTGTCCTCGCTGAAGTACTTCCGCGAGGAATATCTCGACCATCTGCGGCTCGGACGCTGTCCGTTCGATCCGGCGAAGTCGACCGCATGGGCGCAGCGGCATCCGGCCGACCACGCAGGAGGGCAACGATGAATCCCGTGCCACGCACCGACACCCGCGCCGCGGTGAAACCGGAAGCACCCGAGCAGGTTCCGGTCGACCTGGTCACCCTCACCATCGACGGCGCGCAGGTGCGGGTTCCTGCGGGAACCCTGGTGATCCGCGCCGCCGAACTCGTCGGCATCCAGGTCCCGCGCTTCTGCGACCATCCGCTGCTCGACCCGGTCGGCGCCTGCCGCCAATGCCTGGTCGAAGTGGAGGGCCAACGCAAACCGGTGGCCTCGTGCACCCAGACCGTGGCCGAAGGCATGGTCGTGCGCACCCAGCTCAGCTCCCCCGCCGCCGCACGCGCCCAACAGGGTGTGATGGAACTGCTGCTCATCAACCATCCGCTGGACTGCCCGGTCTGCGACAAGGGCGGGGAATGCCCGCTGCAGAACCAGGCCATGTCATCGGGCAGGCCCGAAACCCGTTTCGACGGCGTGAAACGCACCTACCCCAAACCGATTCCGCTGTCCTCGGCGGTACTGCTCGACCGCGAACGCTGCGTACTGTGCGCGCGCTGCACCCGCTTCTCCCAGCAGGTCGCGGGCGACCCGTTCATCGAGTTGATGGACCGCGGCGCGCTGGAACAGGTCGGCACCGCCCAGGCCGAACCGTTCGACTCCTACTTCTCCGGCAACACCGTGCAGATCTGCCCGGTGGGCGCGCTCACCGGCACCAGTTACCGTTTCCGCGCCCGGCCCTTCGACCTGGTGTCGAGCCCGAGCGTGTGCGAACACTGCGCGTCGGGCTGCGCGCAGCGCACCGATCATCGGCGCGGAAAAGTGCTGCGCCGCTTGGCCGGCGACGATCCGCAGGTCAACGAGGAATGGAACTGCGACAAGGGCCGCTGGGCCTTCGCCTACGCCACCGAACCCGACCGGATCACCTCGCCGATGGTGCGCGGCTGGGACGGCGCCCTGCACCCGGCATCCTGGTCCGAAGCGCTTGCCGCGGCGGCCGGTGGCCTGGCCGCCGCGTTCGGCAACGCGGGCGTGCTGGTCGGCGGGCGGGTCACCGAGGAAGACGCCTACGCCTACGCGAAGTTCGCGCGGGTCGCGCTCGGCACCAACGATGTCGACTTCCGCGCCCGCATCCACTCCGCCGAGGAAGCCGAATTCCTGGCGGCGCACGTCGCCGGACGCGGCGTCACCGTCGACTACGACTCCTTCGACCGCGCGCCGGTGGTACTGCTCGCCGGGTTCGAGCCCGAGGAGGAGTCGCCGATCGTCTATCTGCGGCTGCGCAAGGCCGCCCGCAAGCACGCGCTGCCGGTGTATTCGATCGCGCCCTTCGCCACCCGAGGACTCGAACGGATGTCGGGCACGCTGCTGCCCGCGGTCCCCGGCGGCGAACCGTTCGTCCTCGAAGCGCTCAACACCGATGTGCCCCACGCCGAAACCGCGCTCACCGCCGCCGCCGGACTGCTGCGGCAGCCCGGCGCGATCATCATGGTCGGCGAACGGCTGGCCGGTGTGCCCGGGGCGCTCGCGGCCGCCGCCCGCCTTGCCGACGCGACCGGGGCGGAACTGGTGTGGGTGCCGCGCCGCGCCGGTGAGCGCGGCGCGGTCGAAGCGGGGGCGCTGCCGGGTCTGCTGCCCGGCGGTCGACCGGCCGAGGACCCGTCGGCGCGCCAAGAGGTGCGCGTCATCTGGAACATCCCCGAACTGCCCGTCGAACCGGGACGCGACACCGGAGCCATCCTCGACGCCGCGCCCGCGCTGGGCGCGCTGGTCATCGGCGGCGTCGATCTCGCCGACCTGCCCGATCCGGCCGCGGCGCTGGCGGCCGTCGACGCCGCACGATTTGTCGTATCCCTCGAACTGCGCCACAGTCCGGTCACCGAACGCGCCGACGTCGTGTTCCCGGTCGCCTCGGCGATGGAGAAGGAAGGCACCTTCCGCACCTGGGAGGGCAGGCCGCGCCGATTCAAGGCGACGCTCGGCGAGTCAACGGTGCGCCGCGAGGCCGCCAAACTCGCCGATCACCGCGTCCTGCACGCCATCGCGCAGGAGATGAAGATCGCCCTCGGCCTGCCCGACGCCGCTTCCGCCCGCGCCGAACTCGCCGAACTCGGGGCCTGGAAGGGCAGGCGCGTCGACGCGCCCGACCACCGCGCGCAGCCGGTGGCGCGTCCCGAACAGGGCACCGCACTTCTCGCCTCCTGGCGCATGCTGCTCGACAGCGGGCGCATGCAGGACGGCGAACCGAATCTGGCCGGGGTGGCGCGCCCGCCGGTGGTGCGGCTCTCCTCGTCCACGGCCACCGAGATCGGCGCCGAGGACAACGCCGCGATCACTGTCACCACCGGCCACGGCTCGATCACCGCGCCGCTGCTGATCACCGAGATGCCCGATCGGGTGGTGTGGCTGCCGATGAACTCCCCCGACTGCGCGGTCCTGGACCGGCTCGCCGTCCGGCCCGGCGCCATCGTGCAGATCCGGCGCGCCGACGAGAGGATGAAGGAACACCGCCATGAGTGATCCCACCGAATTCGCGGCAGGCGCCTACCAGCTCGACCTGTTCGGCCACGACCCCGTGTGGCTGGTTGTCGTCAAAGCGCTGGCGGTCTTCGTCTTCCTGCTGCTGACCCCGATGATGGCCGTCGTCATCGAACGCAAGATCGTCGCGCGCATGCAGATGCGCATCGGCCCCAACCGGGTCGGCCCGCGCGGCTATCTACAGGCGGTGGCCGACGGGGTGAAGATGGCGCTCAAGGAGGACATCGTCCCCGCGATCGTCGACAAACCGATCTACATCCTGGCTCCGATCCTGTCCATCGTGCCCGCCTACATGGCCTTCGCGGTGATCCCGTTCGGCGGCGAGGTCTCCATCGCGGGCCACACCACCGCGCTGCAATTGACCGACCTGCCGGTCGCGGTGCTCTACATCCTGGCCATCACCTCCATCGGCGTCTACGGAATCGTGCTGGCCGGCTGGGCTTCCGGGTCCACCTATCCGCTGCTCGGCGGTCTGCGCTCCACCGCGCAGGTGATCTCCTACGAGATCGCGATGGCGCTGTGCTTCGCCGCGGTGTTCCTGCACGCGGGAACCATGGCCACCTCCGGCATCGTCGAAGCGCAGTACGGCACCTGGTTCGTGTTCCTGCTGCTGCCCTCGTTCGTGATCTACTGCGTGTCCATGGTCGGCGAGACCAACCGCGCGCCGTTCGACCTGCCCGAGGCCGAGGGCGAACTCGTCGGCGGCTTCCACACCGAGTACTCCTCGCTCAAGTTCGCCATGTTCATGCTCGCCGAATACATCAACATGGTCACCGTTTCCGCGCTCGCCACCACCCTGTTCCTCGGCGGCTGGCACGCGCCGTGGCCGATCAACATGTGGTCGGGCGCGAACAGCGGCTGGTGGGGCCTGCTGTGGTTCACCGCCAAGGTGTGGACGTTCCTCTTCGTGTTCATCTGGCTGCGCGGCACCCTGCCGCGACTGCGCTACGACCAGTTCATGGCGTTGGGCTGGAAACTGCTGATCCCGGTGTCGCTGCTGTGGGTGATGCTGGTGGCGGGCGCGCGGGTGCTCGAGGCCGAGGGCGTGCACATCGAGACGCCCGCGCTGGTCGTCGGCGGACTGCTCATCTCCGGGCTGATGGTGTGGCGGTTCCTGCGCGCCGGTCGTGCGGGCGGCGCGCCGCCGCCGGTCGAGGAGCCGAAACCGGCGGGCTCGGGCGTCTTCCTCGGTTTCCCGACGCCGCCGCTGCCCGCGCACCCGCCGCGCGCTGTCGCGGAACCCGCTCTGCTGGAGCCGCTCTCGGGTTTCGCGGTGACCGCGCTGACCATGTTCAAGAAGCCCAACACCGAGTCCTATCCGGAGCAGAAGGTGCCGACCGCCGCGCGCTATCACGGCCGTCACCAGCTCAACCGGTATCCGGACGGACTCGAGAAGTGCATCGGCTGCGAGCTGTGCGCGTGGGCGTGCCCGGCCGACGCGATCTTCGTGGAGGGCGCCGACAACACCGAGGACGAAAGGTTCTCCCCCGGTGAGCGGTACGGCCGGGTCTACCAGATCAACTACCTGCGCTGCATCGGCTGCGGCCTGTGCATCGAAGCCTGCCCGACCCGCGCGCTCACCATGACCAACGACTACGAACTCACCGACGACAACCGCGCCGACCTCATCTACGAGAAGGACCGCCTGCTGGCCCCGCTGGAGTCCGGTATGGCCGCACCGCCGCACGCCATGGTTCCCGGCGCCACCGAAGGCGACTACTACCGAGGCACGGTCGGCTCGGACACCCGTGAACCGGCCGCCGCCGGAATCGAAGGAGGCGCCCGATGAGCGCGCTGCTCGCCGCCGAACCGCTCGCGGTGACCTCAACCGCCGAGTCCGTGCTGTTCTGGATTCTGGCCCCCGTCGCGGTGCTCGGCGCCCTCGGCATGGTGTTCGCGCCCAAGGCCGTGCATTCGGCGCTGTGCCTGGCCGCAAGCATGATCACCCTCGCCGCGTTCTACATCGCCCAGGACGCGCTGTTCCTGGGCGTGGTGCAGATCGTCGTCTACACCGGCGCGGTCATGATGCTGTTCCTGTTCGTCCTCATGCTGGTCGGCGTCGACTCCGCCGAGTCGCTGAAGGAGACCTTGCGCGGCCAGCGCCTCGCCGCGTTCGCGGTCGGCATCGGCTTCGGCATCCTGCTCATCACCGGCATCTCCCACGGCGTGCGCGAATCCTCGATCACCTTCCCCGCCACCGGATTCCCGGGGCGCGACGTGATCGGCGAACTCGCCGAGCTGATCTTCGTCCGCTACGTGTGGGCCTTCGAACTGACCGGCGCGCTGCTCATCACCGCCACCCTCGGCGCCATGGTGCTCGCGCACCGGGAACGGTTCGGGCCGCTGCTCGACCAGCGGGAGATGTCGCGGCGACGGTTCCGCGACGGCGGCGCCCGCGCCACCCCGCTGCCGACCCCTGGCGTGTACGCGCGCCACAACGCCGTCGACGTCCCCGCCCGCCTGCCCGACGGTTCCTTCGAGGAACTGTCGGTGAGCACCATCCTGCGCCACCGCAGAAATCGGGCGCTGACCGAAGCCGCCGTCATCTCGGTCGGATCGACGAGCCCTGCCCCCGAACCCGCCGACGAGGAAGGCAACCGGTGAATCCCGAGAACTACCTGTTCCTGTCCGCCCTGCTCTTCACCATCGGGGCGGCGGGTGTGCTGTTGCGGCGCAACGCGATCGTGGTGTTCATGTGCATCGAGTTGATGCTCAACGCGGTGAACCTGGCCTTCGTCACCTTCGCCAGGATGCACGCGAATCTGGACGGCCAGGTGTTCGCGTTCTTCACGATGGTGGTCGCGGCGGCCGAGGTCGTGGTCGGGCTCGCCATCATCATGACCATCTTCCGCGCCCGTCGCTCGACCTCGGTCGACGACGCCAACCTGCTGAAGTTCTGACGTGGATACCGCAACGCTCTGGCTGCTGCCCGCCCTGCCGCTCGCGGGCGCTGTCGTCCTGCTGCTGATCGGCCGCCACGGCGACCGGTGGGGTCACTTGGCGGGCACCGTGCTGGCGCTGTCCTCCTTCGGTGTCGCGGTGTTGGCGTTCTTCGCCATGCTCGGCCGCGCCGACGCCGACCGCGCGATCCATCTCGACCTGTTCCGCTGGGTGCCCACGGGCGGACTCCAGGTCGACTTCGGACTTCAACTCGACCAGCTTTCGGTCTGTTTCGCGCTGCTGATCACCGGCGTCGGTTCGCTGATCCACATCTACTCGATCGGCTACATGGATCACGATCCCGGCCGCAGACGCTTCTTCGCCTATCTGAACCTGTTCCTCGCAGCCATGCTGCTGCTGGTGCTCGCCAACAACTACCTGGTGCTGTACCTGGGTTGGGAAGGCGTCGGCCTCGCCTCGTATCTGCTGATCGGCTTCTGGTACCAGAAGCCGTCGGCGGCGACCGCGGCCAAGAAGGCGTTCATCGTCAACCGCGTCGGCGACATGGGTCTGGCGCTGGCCATGATGGTCATGTTCGCCACCTTCGGCTCCATCGGCTTCGGCCCGGTCTTCGACGCAGCGCCGCGCGCGGGCGAAGGCACACTCACCGCGATCGGCCTGCTGCTGCTCCTGGCCGCCTGCGGCAAATCCGCGCAGGTGCCGCTGCAGTCCTGGCTCGGCGACGCGATGGAAGGTCCGACCCCGGTCTCGGCGCTCATCCACGCCGCCACCATGGTCACCGCGGGCGTGTACCTGATCGCGCGCTCCAACCCCATCTTCGACCTCGCGCCGAACGCGCGTTTCGCGGTGGTGCTGGTCGGCGCGGTGACCCTGTTGTTCGGCGCGATCATCGGCTGCGCCAAGGACGACATCAAGAAGGCGCTGGCCGCCTCGACCATGAGTCAGATCGGCTACATGGTGCTGGCCGCCGGACTCGGCCCCGCCGGATACGCCTTCGCCATCATGCACCTGCTCACCCACGGCTTCTTCAAGGCCGGACTGTTCCTCGGCGCGGGCTCGGTCATGCACGCCATGGACGACGAAACCGATATGCGCCGCTACGGCGGACTGCGCACGGTACTGCCGATCACCTACGTCACCTTCGGACTCGGCTACCTCGCCATCATCGGCATCCCGCCGTTCGCGGGCTTCTTCTCCAAGGACAAGATCATCGAATCCGCGTTCAACGAAGGCGGCGGCGCGGGCGTCGCCCTCGGCGCGGTGACCCTGTTCGGCGCGGGACTCACCGCCTTCTACATGACGCGGGTCATGCTCATGACCTTCTTCGGCCGCAAGCGCTGGAAGCCCGACACCCACCCGCACGAGGCGCCCGCGGTGATGACGGGGCCGATGATCCTGCTCGCGATCGGCTCGGTGGCCTCGGGCCTGTTGTTCGTGCTCGGGTCCTCGCTGGTGAACTGGCTCGAGCCGGTCGTCGGCGCGCACCACGGCGAGGAAGTGCTGCCCGCGAGCGTGGTCACCGCGCTGGCGCTGCTCGTGGTCGCGGTCGGTGTCGCGTTCGCCTACTACCAGTACGCGCAGCGTGAGATCCCCGAGACCGCACCGGAACCGGTGAACCCGCTCACCGTGGCCGCGCGCCGCGACCTCTACGGCGACGCGGTCAACGAGACGGTGTTCATGCGGCCGGGCAGGCACCTGACCAGGTCGCTGGTATTCCTCGACACCCGTGGCATCGACGGCGTCGTCAACGGCACCGCCGCGCTGATCGGCGGGGTCTCGGCCCGAATCCGGCGGGTCCAGACCGGATTCGTGCGGTCCTACGCCCTGTCCATGTTGACCGGCGCGGCCCTGGTGGTCGCCGCCCTGCTGGCAGTGAGGATCTGGTGAACGACTATCCCTGGTTGACGACGCTGTGGGTGCTGCCGCTGGTCGGCGCGGTGGTCGTCATGGCCGTGCCCGCTCGCGCCCGCACGCTGGCGCGCGGTGTGGCGCTGGTCTTCGCGGTGGCGGCGCTGGTCGTCGGCGTGGTGATCGCGGCCCGGTTCGAGCCCGGCGCCGAGCAGTTCCAGTTCGTCGAATCCCGGGAGTGGATACCGGCTTTCGGCGCGGGCTACACCCTCGGCATCGACGGCATCGCGCTGGTGCTCGTGTTGCTCACCGCCGCGCTGGTGCCGCTGCTGCTGCTGGCGGGCTGGAACGACGAACGCCAGTCGGACGCGGAGGAACGCCCGACCCGGCGCGCGCACCTGTATGTCGCGCTGACGCTGGTGGTCGAGTCGGTGGTGCTGATCTCCTTCGTCTCCCTCGACATCCTGCTGTTCTACGTGTTCTTCGAAGCGATGCTCATCCCGATGTACTTCCTCATCGGCGGCTTCGGCCCGCGCACCGCCGACGCCGCGCTGCGGGCGCAACGCTCGCGCGCGGCGGTGAAGTTCCTGCTCTACAACCTGTTCGGCGGACTCGTCATGCTGGCGGCGGTGATCGGTCTGTACGTGGTCACCGCGCGCGACGAGATCGGCCAGGGCGGCGGCGGAACCTTCGACCTGCGCGCGGTGATGACGGCGGCCAACTCCGGCCAGCTCGGCGCGGCGCCCGCGGTGCTCAACGCGCTGTTCCTCGGTTTCCTGTTCGCCTTCGCCGTCAAGGCCCCGCTGTGGCCGCTGCACACCTGGCTGCCCGACGCCGCGGTCTCCGCGACCCCGGCGAGCGCGGTGCTGATGATGGCGGTGGTCGACAAGGTCGGCACGTTCGGCATGCTGCGCTACTGCCTGCTGCTCTTCCCCGCCGCGTCCGACACCTATGCGCCACTGGTGATCACGCTCGCGGTGATCGGCATCGTCTACGGCGCGCTGCTCGCCATCGGGCAGACCGACGTGATGCGGCTCATCGCCTACACCTCGATCTCGCACTTCGGATTCATCATCCTCGGCATCTTCGCGATGACCAGCCAGGGCCAGACCGGCGCCACCCTCTACATGGTCAATCACGGCATCTCCACCGCCGCGCTGTTCCTGATCGCCGGATTCCTGGTCTCGCGCAGGGGAACTCGGGTCATCGCCGAATACGGCGGCGTGCAGAAGGTGGCGCCGGTGCTCGCGGGCGCCTTCTTCGTCGCCGGACTCGCCACCCTTTCACTGCCCGGTCTCGCGCCGTTCGTCAGCGAATTCCTGGTCCTGGTCGGCACTTTCACCCGCTACCGAGCCGCCGCCGTAGTGGCGACGGTGGCGCTGGTGCTCGCCGCGCTCTACATCCTGTGGCTCTACCAGCGGATGATGACCGGTCCGGTGCGCGAGGGCAACGAGAAGCTCTACGACCTGGTCCCTCGCGAACTCGCGGTGGTCGTGCCGCTCATCGCCGCGCTGATCTTCCTCGGCGTCTACCCGAAACCGGTGCTGGACTTCATCGATCCGGCCGTGCACCAGACCCTGACCACCATCGGCAAGACCGATCCGAAACCGTCCGCGCCCACCCTCCCCGAAGCGCGGTCCGGAGGTGGTCACCGGTGACACCGACCCGATCGCTCACCGACCGCGCGCCCCGACAAGGACGGCACCAGTGACTTCCTTCGACCACGCGACCGTGCTCGCCGCCGCCGTGCCCGCGCCCAGCATCGAATACGGCGCACTCTCGCCCATGCTCATCGTCTTCGGCGTCGCCGTGGTCGGTGTGCTGGTGGAGGCGTTCGCGCCGCGGCGACGGCGTTTCGGCATCCAGGTGCTGCTGGGTCTCGCGGGTTCGGCGGCGGCGCTGGCCGCGGTGATCGCGCTGGCCGGGACCGCCGAGACGGCGGTGTCCGGTGCGGTCGCCGTCGACGGGGTGACGCTGTTCCTGCAAGGCGCGATTCTGGTGGTCACGATCCTCGCGCTGCTGTTCATCGCCGAACGCGGTGTGGAACGGCCCGCGCGGGTCCGGTCGGGTCCGGGGACGTGGAGTCTGGCCGCGGCCACGGTCGGGCGCGGGGTCGACGCGTTCACCCCGCAGGCCGCCGCCGTGCCCGGCAGCGCCGACGAGATCGCCGCCACCCGCGCGGGCGTCGCGACCACCGAGGTCTTCCCGCTGACCATGCTCGCCGTCGGCGGCCTGCTGCTCTTCCCCGCCGCCAACGACCTGCTCACCATGTTCGTGGCGCTCGAGGTGCTGTCGCTGCCGCTGTACCTGCTGTGTGGACTCGCACGCCGCCAACGCCTGCTCTCCCAGGAAGCGGCGCTGAAATACTTCCTGCTCGGCGCGTTCTCGTCGGCGTTCTTCCTCTACGGCGTCGCCCTGCTCTACGGGCAGGCGGGCACCGTCGGACTCGCGGGCATCGCCGACGCCATCAGCCGCGACACCTCCGACTCCACTCTCGGATTGCTCGGCATCGCGATGCTCGCGGTCGGGCTGCTGTTCAAGATCGGCGCGGTGCCGTTCCAGTCCTGGGTGCCCGACGTCTACCAGGGCGCGCCCACGTCGATCACCGCGTTCATGGCGGCGGCGACCAAGATCGCGGCGGTCGGTGCGTTGTTGCGCGTGCTGCATGTCGCGGTGCCCGGACTCAGCGGGGACTGGCGGCCGATCCTGGCCGCGGTCGCGATCGCCACCATGGTCGCCGGCGCGGTCATGGCGATCACCCAGACCGACGTGAAACGGATGCTCGCCTACTCCTCGGTCGCGCACGCCGGATTCATGCTCACCGGACTCGCCGCGGGCAACGCCGCGAGCGTCGGCGCGGTGCTGTTCTACCTCGTCGCCTACGGCCTCGGTACCCTCGGCGCGTTCGCCGCGGTGTCGCTGGTGCGCGACGCCGACGGCGCCGAAGCCACCGCCCTGTCCCGCTGGGCCGGTCTCGGACGCGCCAACCCCCTGCTGGCCGCCCTGTTCGCCATGTTCCTGCTCTCCTTCGCCGGACTCCCCCTGACCAGCGGATTCGTCGCCAAATTCGCGGTATTCGAAGCCGCGGCCGACGCCGACGCGATCTACCTGGTCATCGTCGGCGTCCTGTGCAGTGCCATCGCCGCCTTCTTCTACATCCGCGTGATCGTCCTGATGTTCTTCACCGACCCACCCGCCGACGCCCCGGTCGTCCGCACTCCCGTTCTCACCTCGATCGTCGTCGCGGGCACCGCCGCCGCCACCGTGGTCCTCGGCATCCTGCCCCAACCCCTGCTCGACCTCGCCGACCGCGCCGACACCTTCACCCGCTGACGCGCGCCCCGAGGCCGTTCGACTCTCCGTGCTCGCGCCGTGTCGATCTGGGGAACGGTCGCGCCGGGGGGCTAGCGTTTGGACCACGTCCCCGTCCGGGGACGGTTCGCACAGGTGGATTCACTCGACAGAGGAGACACTATGAGCGGCTCCCGTAGTACCACGCCGTCCGACCTTCGCGGCGAAGGCGCGTTCCGCGACGACGGCAAGCACACCATGTACGGCATCGACCTGCGCTGGCAGATCGGCCGGAACGCGCCCGATCAGGGTGCGTGGCCGCCGCCGGAGGACTGGAACGAGGGGAACGCGCCGTACCCGCACATCTACGAGGTCTGGATCGACGACGAGGTGCGCCAGACGGTGTTCCTCTACTGGCCCGCGTGGGACTGGACGCCGTCCAACTCCCACTGGGTGGATCTGGGCGAGGATCCCGACGCGGTGCACAGCGTGAAGATCCGCGCGAAGGTCGACGGTCAGTACACCGCGTTCTCCAACGAGGTGACCGTGGACCTGAAGCGCGCCGCCGAGTGGTCGGGGCCCGAGCGGCCCCGCGACGGCCTCGGGCGCCTGGATGCCGCGCCGCGGCACGGCACGATGAACCACCCGCGCAGCCGGGCGGCCGCCGCGATCCGGGATCAGGACCCCGCCTCGATCTGCGCCGAGGCGCGCCGTCAGAACACCAGCACGACCTGGCAGGAGGTGCTGCCGGGAGCCGAGCGGATGCTGGCCGACTACCCGTGGAACTACGCGAACAAGTACCTCGAGTACCGCAAGTTCTTCGAGAACGGCACCGTCGCGTCGACGGGCAATCCGGCGTTCCGCGGTCTGGATCTGGCGCCGAACGCCTCGCTCGGGGAATGGCCACTGACCGAACTGGACACCTCGGCCGCCACCCAGACCTTCACCTACGACTACACCGCGTACCACACGAACGAGACCTGGTCGCACCGCTGGTTCATCACCCGGCCGGGCTGGGATCCCGCCAACGGCCTCGGCTGGCACGATCTCGAGCCGATCCCGTTCCTGGTCGAGATCCAGGGCTCGCACCACGAGGCGGAGTCCAGCGCGTGGGAGTTCGCGTCCTTCCCGCGCCGGACCGGGCGGGCGGCGATCGTGCACATCTGGGGCGGCCACGGCGGACCGGACACCCCCGACGGCGGCAACGGCGGCAAGACGGGCGAGTTCTTCGCCTCCACGTGTGACGTGATGCTGCGGTAATCGGGTAATCGGTCTGCCGCCGCGTCGGTCGGCAGCATCGTGAGACGACAGAAGCGGGCGCTACCGAGACCTCTCGGCGGCGCCCGCTTCCGAGTGCGGACTCGCCCGACGATATGGATGGGCTCGCCCGGAGTGCGCCGCCGAAACGCGGCCCGGCGAAGACGCCGCTCCCGTGATCGCCGCTCGGTGTGCGCCCGCATTCGAGTCGGCCCGACACACGGCGCCGCGCCGAAACCGGTCGTCGTTCAGTCGAGGCAGAACTCGTTGCCCTCGGGGTCGGTCATGACGATGTGGCCGAATTGCAGTGGCGGCGCGGGTTCGTAGCGCTCGAGCCGTTTCGCGCCGAGGGCGACGAGTCGGGTGCACGCCTGCTCCAGTGCGGCCATCCGCTCGGTGCCGGACAGGCCGACGGCCGCGCGGAGGTCCAGGTGAACGCGATTCTTGGCGGATTTCCCCTCCGGCACTCGCTGAAAGAACAGCCTCGGGCCGACGCCGTCGGGGTCGATGACGGCCGAGGCGTCGTTGCGCCGTTCCGGCGGGATGTTCATCGCTTCCAGGGCAGCGTCCCAGCTGTCGAATCCGGGCGGCGGATCCTGGAGTCGGTAGCCGAGGGCCGCGGCCCAGAACTCCGAAAGCGCCGCCGGGTCACCGCAATCGAAGGTCACCTGGAATTCGAGAGCCATCTGCGCCTGTCCTTTCCGTTCGGGGTGCCGCCGCAGGTCGGACGGTCACGGACCCAACCCTGCCACGCGGTCAGGACAGATTCCGCCCTCTTTCGCGCGACCTTCGGCCGGTGTGTCGTCCCGGCTCGCGCTATGCCTCGGGACCGTCCGGGAAGTCGCACAACTCGACCACGATCCCGTCCGGCCCCTGCACCAGCAGCGCGCGCTCCCCCCATTCCTGTGTGGTCAGTGGCAGCAGGAAGCGCACGCCTTCCGCACGCAAGCGCCGCTCCTCGGCGTCGAGATCCTCCACGCGGAACGCGACGATCACCCCGGAACTCGGCTGATCCCGGAACGATTCCGGAAAGATCTCCAGCCCTCGACGGTGCAATGCCAAAGTCATCGCCGTATCGGAGCGCCCCAGTGCGGCGAACCCGTCCGCCGCGAACAGTTCCTCGAAGCCGAAATGCTCCGCGAAGAAAGCGGACACGGCGCCGACATCATCGACGTTCAGTCCGACCACCGCTTCTTTGACCTTCATGCTCACCCTCTCCGACGATTATCTCCGTACATCGTACTGAATTAATCGGAACGCGGCCACGAGCGGCATCACCGACCGGCGCGCACTGCCCGTTCACCGAGAGCGGTGGACGCGCCTTCGCCTACGGAGGCGCGCCCACCGCGGGGACCCGGCGGCCGCTGTAGGGCCGATCTCAGTCGGAGATCGACGCACGGCCACCGGGTCGGCGCTCATCTCGCGCGCAGCAGCCGCACCGGGAGAAAATCGACCGGAACGGCGAGGGCGACATTGATGTAGTTCGTGAACAGGTTGAGCGCGACCTGCCCGATGACCTCGACGATCTGCGCATCGCCGTATCCCTGCGCGCGCAACGCCTCGACATCGGTCGGCGTCACATGCCCGCGCTGGTCGACCAGCTTCAGCGCGAAGCCGAGCAGCGCCTCCGTGCGCGGGTCTTCGGACCGCCCTTCCTGCGCGGCAAGCATCGCCGCGCCGCTCACTCCCGCCTTGCGCCCCAGCGCGGTATGCGCGGCCAGGCAGTATTCGCAGGAGTTGCGGTCGGCCACGGCAACGGCGATCTGTTCGCTGAGCGCAGGCCCGAGCTCGCCGCCGCCGAAGGCGCTGAACGATGCCCACATACTCGCCAGGGCGGCAGGCGAATTCGCGACCGCGCGAAACATCGCGGGAACGGTGCCGAACGCGGCATGGATGGTTTCGAACAGGTCGGCGACGGCCGCGGGCGCGGTCTCGCGTTCGACGAGAGGGACGAGTGACATGGCATGCTCCTTCGGTCGTGATTCGAACGACGCCCGACCCGATTGCTCGTCAGGCGACGTGATCTCAGACTGCCGGGAACAGGTGGACATATTGATACATATCGTCCGCATTTTCTATCAGATCGTCTGACATCATCGTTCCATGGCGACTCTCGACCGGCTCTCACCCCTACTCGAACGATTCCGAGTACGAACCCGGCTGTTCCACACCGGACCGCTGTGCGGCGTGACGACCTTCGACGCCAGACCGGGACGAGGGTTTCTGCACGTGCTACGGCACGGCGCCATGGACATGACGCACCGAGGCGCCGACGGCAGGCCGCGAACTCGACGGATCGATGAACCCACCCTGCTGTTCTACCCGCGACCGCTCGAGCACTCCTTTCACAACGCGCCCACGGCGGACTCCGATTTCGCCTGTGCCACCATCGATTTCGATGGAGGGGCCACCCACCCCCTGGTTCGCACGCTCCCCGCGGTCGTCACGGTCCCGCTCGCCGCCGTCGACACCCTGGCGCCTGCGCTCGCTCTGCTCTTCGCCGAAATCGACACCGTGCGATGCGGCAGGGACGTACTGGTCGACCGGCTCTTCGAAGTCGTTCTCATCCAGCTCTTCCGCTGGATACTCGACCACGCCGACCAACTGGCCCTACCCCACGGACTGCTGACCGGGTTGGCCGACGAACGCCTCGCACGCACCCTCGTGGCCCTGCACGAACAACCGGGCCGGGCCTGGACTCTCACCACGATGGCGCAGGAGGCGCGCATGTCCCGCAGTTCCTTCGCCGCCCACTTCAAACAGGTCGTCGGACAACCTCCCGCCGACTACCTCACCGGATGGCGTATGACCCTCGCTCAGGCCCGACTCCGCGCGGGCGCCTCGGTCGCCCACACCGCCGCCGAACTCGGCTACGCGAACCCGCCGGCGTTCTCACGAGCATTCACCCAGAAGATCGGCCACTCCCCGCGCGCATGGATCGCGACCGCGCACCGAGACGACACCGAAGATTCGCTGGGATTTCCCGACCCGACAACCTGAGCGCCGGTGGGTGAACCAGCTCGAAAACGATCAAGGGCTCGAAAACGATCAAGGCAGGGGGTTCTCGACCCCTTCCACCTTCAACATATATCGCAACCGGGGCCTTGCGGCAAGACCCCGGTGGTGCAGCACAATCTCCAGCCGGAACCGGAACGCACGGGACAGCACAAGACAAGGCCCGCCGCGGTTACGGGCGGCGGACCCGAGATCGACCGCGCGCCGCGGTCGACAACTTCTCTCGATTGGGGACATATGTTCGATGTGATCGTGGCGGGCGGCGGGCCGACCGGACTCATGCTGGCGGCGGAGTTGCGGCTGCACGGTGTGCGCACCCTCGTGGTGGAGAAGGAGGCCGAACCGACCGGCCATGTCCGCGCCCTCGGATTGCATATGCGCAGTATCGAGATCATGGATCAGCGCGGCCTGTTGGAACGTTTTCTCGCGCTGGGGAAGCAATACACGGCGGGCGGATTCTTCGCGGGTATCGACATGCCGTGGCCCACGGATCTGGACACCGCGCACGCGTACGTCCTCGGCATTCCGCAGCCGGTCACCGATCGTCTGCTCGCCGAGCGCGCCACCGAACTCGGCGCGGAGATACGGCGCGGCAGTGAACTGGTCGGGCTGCGTCAGGACGAGGACGGAGTGACGGTCGAGTTGGGCGACGGCGCCGAGTTGCGGGCGCGCTACCTCGTCGGCTGTGACGGTGGTCGCAGCACGGTGCGCAAGGCGTGCGGCATCGACTTCCCCGGCGAGCCGACCAGGGTGCAGACCCTGCTGGGTGAACTGCGCGTGACGGCCTCGCCCGATGAGGTCGCCGCGGTGGTGGCCGAGGTCCGCGAAACCCACAAGCGGTTCGGCCTCGGACCCCTCGGTGACGGCTTCTACCGCGTGGTGGTCCCCGCCGCGGGGGTGACCGAGGATCGCCTCGCGCCGACCCTCGAGGAGTTCTCCCGTCAGCTGAAGGCGCACGCGGGCACCGACTTCGGCGCGCACGCACCCCGATGGCTTTCGCGTTTCGGCGACGCGACCCGCCTCGCCGACCGCTACCGCGCGGGCCGGGTGCTGTTGGCGGGCGACGCCGCGCACATCCATCCCCCGACCGGCGGGCAGGGACTGAACCTCGGCATCCAGGACGCGTTCAACCTCGGCTGGAAACTCGCCGCCGAGATCGCCGGATGGGCCCCGGACGGTTTGCTCGACACCTATCACGCCGAACGCCACCCGGTGGCCGCCGACGTCCTGGACAACACCCGCGCCCAGATGCAACTGCTGTCCACCGAACCGGGGCCACTGGCGGTGCGGAAGCTGCTGACGGAGCTGATGGACTTCGAGGAGGTCCGGCGGCATCTGATCGAGAAGATCACCGCCATCGGCATCCGCTACGACTTCGGGGCGGGTCACGCCCTGCTCGGCCGTCGCATGCGGGATGTGGAGTTGAAGCAGGCTCGACTGTACGAGCTGACGCACGGCGGGCGCGGACTGCTGCTCGACGGCACCGGCGCGCTCTCGGTGGCGGATCATGCCGACCGTGTCGATTACGTGGTGGATACCGGTGCGAGCCTTCCGGTTCCCGCGATGCTGTTGCGCCCGGACGGCCACATCGCCTGGGTCGGGGACGATCAACTCGATCTGGTCAGCGCACTGTCCCGATGGTTCGGCGCGCCGACTCCGGGGCGGTAATCTCGATCGGTGACCGACACGGGGGCGGATTCGAAATCACTGGCAACGGCGCGCCATTTCCTCGGCCGACCGGTACTGCTCCGCTTCGACCGCCCCGCGGGCAGTCACCACCCGACCCACGGATACCGCTATCCGATCAACTACGGATTCGTGCCGTGCACACTCGCACCCGATGGCGCGGAACTCGACGGCTACTACCTCGGCTCGACCACACCCATGTCCTGGGCGAGCGGCATCTGCGTCGCGATCGTGCACCGACTGCACGACGATGACGACAAACTCGTCGTCGTGCGGTCGGGCCACCCCGACCCGGACGACGCGGCCATCGCCGCCGCGGTGGAATTCCAGGAAGATCGGGAGCGCTACGTCATCGTGCGCCCCGGGCCCCCGACCGACAGGACCGCCATGCCGGACACCACGAACCTCACCTTCCGCACCCCCACCGAGGACGACCACGCCCGCGTGCTGGCCGTGGTCGGCGACTGGTGGGGCGGCCTCGGCGGCGACGCGGGCGCCCGCCAACGCGCCGCCCTGCTGCCCCGGCTGTTCTTCCAGCACTTCACCGACACCAGCATCGTGGTCGAAGAGCGCGGCGAGCTGGTCGGATTCCTCATCGGGTTCCTGTCCCAGTCCCGCCCCGACGAGGCCTACATCCATTTCGTCGGCGTCAGCCCCGACCTGCACGGCCGCGGTCTCGGCCGCGAGCTCTACCGCCGCTTCTTCGACACCGCCCGCCGGCACGGCCGAAAAGTCGTGCGCGCCATCACCTCCGACACCAATACCGGCTCGCAGGCATTCCACGCGCGCATGGGATTCACCGTCAGTTCCGCGACCTATCCCGACTACGACGGCGCCGGTATGACCCGTGTGACCTTCGAACGCGTTCTCGACTGAACGCCGCCGCGCCGTCCCTTCGAACGGAACCTCGGTGCAGCCGAATCGGTAGAGCTGGTACTTTTCAACACTGATCCGTACCGGAAGTACCAAGGAGTGGCTGTGTACGCACCCGCCGGCCGTCGCCGACAAAGAACCATCGGCACCGCACCGACGCTGTTCTGCCGCGTCCTCGGGCCGATCGACGTCGAAATCGACGGTGTCCCAGCCGATCTGGGCGGACCGCGAACCCGCAGGGCGCTCGCGACCCTGTCCGCCGCGGGCGGCGCGACCGTCTCCGACGAGGACCTGATCGACCGGATATGGGACAGCCGCCGACCGGGCAATGTGGCCCAAGCCCTGCGCGAGATCATCTGGCGGCTGCGCGGCGCGCTCGGCCAGCAGTTCGGCCCCCGCTACCTGCGCCGCGACCGCGGCGGCTACGCCCTCACCATCCCCTCCACGTCGACCGACCGCCACCGCCTCCTCGCGCTGGTCACGAGTGCCCTGAACGAGCTGGCAACAGGCGACCCGGTGCGCGCGATCGACGATTTCGAGTCCGCGATCGCCCTGTGGCGCGGCGAGCCGTGGGAAGATCTCGGCCCCGCACCGGAACTGGCCGGGGTCCGCTCCAATCTCGCCGAACTGCACGACGTCGCCATCGAAGAACTCCAAGCGGCACGCCTGGCCGTCACCGACCCCGCACGCGCCGCCATCGAAAACGTCCGCGCCCTCGCCGACCTCAGCGAATCCGTGATCCACACCCCGTACCGTGAACGCCGCTGGGAACTGCTGGCCCTCGCCCTCTACCGCAACGGCCGCCAAGCCGAAGCCCTGTCCTCCCTACGCCGCGTCCGAACCATGCTGAACGACGACATCGGCATAGAACCCGGCCCCGCCCTCCGCGGCCTCGAACAACGCATCCTCCGCCAGGACCCTGACCTGTTCCCCCTCGGCAGAGCCGCCGGATAGGAGCGCCGATTCAGGCCCCGAGCAGGTCGGAGCAGCACGCCGAGCCCGACACGAGTGGATACCGGAAGCCGTCGCATCGAAAAGACTTCCGGTATCCCTGGACGATTCAGAGCGTGTAGAACGGCGCAGGCACGCCAGGCTGTTGACGGTTGGCCAGCGTGAGGGATTCGACCTCGAATACTTCGTGTTCGCCGGCGAGGACCGAAACGACTTCGGCAACTCCCTTCTGAGTGAAATTCTCACCGTCGGCGACCAAGCCCAGGATATCGATCGGGAAGACGACCACCTGCGCGTAGCTCGGCGAAACGTAAGGTGCTTTCAGACTTCGGTTCTGAGCTTGGGTTCGGGTGACGCCGTTCATCGCGGGTAATGCTCCGTAGCCGCCTATGTCGGGAATCCTGGTGAAGTCCACCGGTTCGGGGTAGTAGAGGGCGACGTAGCCGTTGAACACCACTGGAATGGTGTAGTCGAATCTCCGGACCTGGCGTCTCTGGGTGGCGCGGACCACGACTCGGCATCCGTTGGGAGTGATGACCACCTGATGCGACGCTTTCCATGATGTGGTCAACTCGCCACTGGCCGTCGCCGTGATCCCCAGCATCAACTGGGCCGAGAGCTCCCCGGTACCCGTGGCCGTGCCGGTGGCCGCGGTAGCCGCCGTGGTGGTACCCGTCGTAGTGCTCTCGGCTGTCGTCGTATTCGTCGTGGTTTGTTCGTTCTGCTGCTGATCCTCGGTGCCGATATTGTCTTTGTGATTGTGGTCGATATGAGTGTTCGAACTCTTCGCCTCTTGGCTCAGCGCCTGGCTCGTCGCCAGACTGTTGGCCAAACTCTGGGTAATGCTCTGCTGGAGTTGGGCTTGCAGGGAGGCGGTGCCCTTGGCGCCGAATGTCAACTGCACCTGTCCCGCGAGCGACCACCTGACCGTGTTCGAAATCGAGAAATCGATGGTATCGACAATTTCTTTCAACACGGGGTCGGTGCGGTCGATATAGGCATGTTCGGAAATGACGTCCGGCGGTGGTTGGACGATATCGTGTCGCTCGTCGATCAGCGGCACACCCAAGTTCATGTACCCGTACCATCCGCGATCGTGAGCCGACTGCTCGGTCGCGGGAAAGTCGCCGTATCGCCGCTTGTTTATCGAGAATCCGATGGGGGTGACGATACGGTCGGTTCCGTTGCTGTTCTTCTTCTGTGCGGGCGCACTCACATACGTCTTCACCTGATACCCGCCCCGCCAGGTTCTCTTGTCCCAGGCCAGAATATCTCCGACCTTCTCAGGGATTTCGAGTTCCTCCTGGTTCCGCTTGGTCAGCGGATGCCTGACGAACCTCGAGGGCTTGAACGTGGGGCCGACCTCGTTTTGACTGGGCACGACGATCAACTCCCCTGCTCGACGGGCGGAACGTTCGGCTGCGCGGGCATGGAAGCTGTCGCGGGGATGTCCGGTACGGCCGGTCGGTCTACCGCGGGCAGGTCGGGCATCGCGGGCTCGACGTCGGCCGGGATGGTCGACTGCTCCGTTATCCCCTGCGAGGACGTGCCACGAGCGGTCTCGTCCATGACCGACGACGCCATCCCGGACGTCGAGGCGGGGTCTTCGGATACCACGCGCTGGTCGTCGGAGAGCACTTGCATGCGCCCGAACAACGGCTCGAGAACCTCCCCACGATGTCGAGAGCCTCCGGCGAACGCTCTTTGACGATCTTCGGGTCACGCACCGGGTCCTTGGTGAGACCGTCGTAGAGCTCGTCGTCGACCCCTTCCGATTCCGCCCAGTAACCGGGAACCAGTTTGTTCAGCGTCTGAGCGGAGTCCTGAGCGGACTTCGCTTCCGCCTTGTCACCGTTGAAGATATTGAAGAAAGACATGGACTTTCCTTCCGAACCACTCGGCGCACGGACGATTCAGAGCGTGTAGAAGGGCGTGGGTACGCCGGTCTGCTGGCGGTTGGCCAGGGTGAGGGATTCGACCTCGAATACTTCGTGTTCGCCGGCGACGACCGAAACGACTTCGGCCACGCCCTTTTGAGTGAAGTTGTCTCCGTCGGCGACCAGGCCGAGGATATCGATCGGGAAGACGACCACCTGCGCGTAACTCGGCGAAACATATTTCGCTTTCAGGTTCCGGTTCTGAGCTTGGGTTCGAGTGACGCCGTTCATCGCGGGCAGCGCTCCGTAGCCACCTATGTCGGGAATCCTGGTGAAGTCCACCGGTTCGGGATAGTAGAGAGCGACGTAGCCGTTGAACACGACCGGAATGGTGTAGTCGAATCTCCTGACCTGACGTCTCTGGGTGGCGCGGACCACGACTCGGCATCCGTTGGGAGTGATGACGACCTGATGCGAGGCCGTCCACGCGGTCGTCAACGAACCGCCCGCGGACGCGGTGATCCCGAGCATCAGTTGCGCCGAGAGCTCCCCGGTACCCGTGGCCGTGCCGGTGGCCGCGGTAGCCGCTGTGGTGGTCCCTGTCGTGGTGCTCGACACTTCGGTCGTATCGGTCGCGGTCTGTTCGTTCTGCTGCTGATCCTCGGTGCCGATGTCGTCTTTGTGGTTGTGATCCTTGTGCGTGCGAGAGCTTTTCGCCGCCTGGCTCCGCTCCTGGCTCACTTCCATGCTGTTCGCCAAGCTCTGTTCCAAACTCTGCTGCAGTTGCGCCTGCAACTCCGCGGCGCCTCGGGCGCCGAAGGTCAACTGCACCTCCCCGTCCAGCGACCAGCTGATGGTGTTCGAAATCGAGAATTCGATCGTGTCCCTGATCTCTTTGAGGACGGGGTCGGTGCGATCGATGTAGGCGTGTTCGGAGATGACGTCCGGAGGTGGTTGGACGATGTCGTGTCGCTCGTCGATCAGCGGCACACCCATGTTCATGTACCCGTACCATCCGCGATCGTGAGCCGACTGCTCGTTCGCGGGGAAGTCGCCGTATCGCCTTTTGTTTATCGAGAATCCGATCGGGGTGATGAATCGATCGGTTCCGTTGCTGTTCTTCTGCTGAGCCGGCGCACTCGCATAAGTTTTCACCTGATACCCCCCTCGCCAAGTTCTCTTGTCCCATGCCAGAATATCTCCGACTTTTCCAGGGATTTCGAGCTCCTCTTGGTTCCGCTTGGTCAGCGGATATCTGACGAACCTCGAGGGTTTATAGGTGGGGCCGACCTCATTTTGACTGGGCACGATCGAACCTCCAGTGTTCCGAACACATGACCGACAGCACTCGAATGCGAACCCAGGGTCCGTATCGGTGCTGTCAAATCACAAGAGATACTTCGGCTTTCGTGGTCGAATTCAGTATCGGGTCGACGCCGAAGAACTGTCAAGCGCGACGACCCATCGCTGGAGGTAAATACCGCGCACCCGGTATTTAACGGCCTCGCACAGCAGGTCAACGGCCGATGCGATCGATTTCGCCGAGAATCGAATAGTCGTTCCCTTCCTGACATCCGGGAACCGCCATCTATAACCGAGAGTCACGGGCACGCGGGAAGCGGCCCCTCAGACCAGGTTCGCCTCGATGAGCAGTGTCCAGATTTCGCCCTGGTCGACCACTTCGACTCCGAGTTTCTCGGCTTTGGCGAGTTTGCTGTCGCCGACGCCCGCGCCGGTGATGAGCATGTCGGTGTTGGCCGAGACCGAGGAGGCGGCTGTGGCGCCCGCTCGTTCGCAGAGGCGTTGGAAGGTGGGGCGTGGGACTTTCTCGCCGGAGCGCGGGTCGCTGATGGCGCCGGTGATGACGACCGTTTTGCCTTGCAGTGGTGCGCCCGCGGCGACGACCGGGGGGAGGTCTTCTTCGCGCACGTCCAGGGATACCCCTGCCGCGCGCAGGCGTTGGAGTTCGGGGCGCAGGCGGGTGAGGTGTTCGGTGAGGGACGCGGCGACTTTCGGGCCGATGTCCTCGACGGCGACGAGGCGCTCCTGTCCTGCGTCGGCGACTTCCTCGAGGGAGCCGAATCCCGAGCGGGCCAGGCGGGCGGCGGTGCCGTCGGAGGCCATGGGGATGGCGAGGCCGATGAGGGCGCGGCGTAGGCCGACCTGGCGGCTGCCGTGGATGGAGTCGATCATGCGTGCGGCGGAGACCTCGCCGATGCGTTCGAATTCCAGGAGTCGGTCAGCGGTCAGGGTGTAGAAGTCCGAGGGGCGTTCGAGGATGCCCGCTTCGGCGAGGCGTTCGATCCATACCGGGCCGATGGCCTCGATGTCGGCGGCGGCGCGTGAGGCCCAGTGGATGAGTCGGCGGACGGTCTGGGCGGGGCAGGAGACGTTGGTGCAGAACAGTTCTCGGCTGTTGCCCTGTTCGGTGACCGGCTGCTCGCAGGAAGGGCACGCGGTGGGCGGGGTGATCTCGATTTCCTCGCCGGTGCGTTTGGATGCGTCGAGTACGCCTGCGACGAAGGGGATCACGTCGCCTGCGCGGCGCACGAGTACGGTGTCGCCGACCTTGATGTCACGGGCGCGGATCACTTCCTGGTTGGCCAGGGTGGCTTTGGTGACGGTGGTGCCGCCGACGAAGACGGGTTCGAGCCAGGCGACCGGGACGATCTTGCCGGTCTTGCCGACGTCCCAGATCACTTCGCGCAGCAGGGTGGTCTTCTCCTCGGCGGCGAATTTGAAGGCCAGCGCGCCGCGCGGGGAGTTCGAGCGGGTGCCCGCGGCGGCATAGGCTTCGCGGTCGGCGAGGCGTAGTACGGCGCCGTCGAGGTCGTAGTCCAGGTCGTTGCGGCCTTGTTCGATCGCGGTGATCGCGGCTTGGGCCTGCTCGGCGTCGGTGCACAGTCGCATCTGCGCGCCTGCGACGCCTACCGCTTTCAAGCCTTCGCCGAGATCGAGGGCGGCGCCGCCGTCGGAGGTGTCGAGGTCGAATCCGAAGAACTGCAAGCGCCGCTCGGACACGGTGGCGGGGTCTTTGGCGCGTAGTGTGCCCGCGGCGGCGTTGCGTGGGTTGATGAGTGGTTTGTCGGGGTGGGCGGTGTTGTAGGCGAGGAAGGTCGAGCGCAGCATCACCGCTTCGCCGCGCACTTCGACGCGGCCGGGGACGTCGATGCGTTCGGGTACGCCGTCGACCAGGGCGCGTACCAGCGTGGTCACGTCGTCGCCGGTGGTGCCGTCGCCGCGGGTGATCGCGCGGGCCAGGCGTCGGTCCTGGTAGACCAGGGCCAATGACAGTCCGTCGAGTTTGGGCATCACCGCGACCGGCTGGCCGGGGAAGCGTTCGAAGAACGCGGCGACCTGTTCGGGTTTGGTGGCCTTCTCCAGTGACAGCATCGGGCGCGAATGCCGGATCGGTGCGTGCAGCACCGCGGGCGCGCCGACCTGCTCGAGGGGATTCGGGTCGGGCGCCAGATCGGGATCGGCCGCGATGAGCTCGCGCAGTTCGTCCTCGATCACGTCGTATTCGGCGTCGGCGACCAACGGCGAGCCCTGATAGTAGGCCTCGCGCAACGCCACGATGCGGTCGGCGAGCTCTCGGATGCGTTCCCCAGTGTCCACGGGATCAGACGCTACCCAGCCCCACCGACAGGTCGCGCGGCCGCCACGCCCGACGGCCGCCGAGGCTGGAAACGGCGAGGTCACCGCCGGTTCGCGCGGTGTAGCGAACTTCGCACCGACTCCGAGGATCTCGTCGCTGCTACGTTGGGCGACGAGCTGTCCGGCACCGTGGATTGGAACAGGAATGAACGTACTCACGCTCGGCCCGACCGCCTCGCGACGAACCGTGCTCTTCGCCGCGGGCGGCGGTGGCGACCCGGAACGCCACCTGCCACTACTGGAGTCCCTGGCCGCAGACGGCTGCCGGGTCGTCGCCCCCTACTTCGAACGCCTGACCGCACCGGAGCCCTCGACCACCGAACTGCTCGCCCGCCCGCTCGGACTCGTCGAGGCGCTCGACCGAGAATCCGCACCGGATGCCGAGGTCACCGCCATCGGCCACTCGATCGGCGGCTGGGCCGTACTCTGCTTGGCGGGCGCCGTCCCGCGCGGCCGCGACGGCCGACCGTTCGAGGTGCCACGAGAGCCACGCATCGGCGGCCTCGTGCTCTACACCCCCGCCGCGGGCTGGTTCGCCGCTCCCGACGCCCTGGAGGCGATAACCGTCCCGATGCTCGTCTTCGCCGGCGAACTCGACACCGTCACCCCGGTGGAGCAAGCAATACACCTGACGAGCGCCCCGGCTCCCGTCGACCTACGCGTAGTGCCGAAGGCAGGCCATTTCAGCTTCATGCACACACCACCTCCCGGCATCCCCGAAAACGTCGCCTTGGACCGCGACCACCTGCTCACCGAACTCACGCGCGCCACCGTCGCTTTCACGGCGACGTCGCGGCGCCTTCCCGATTCACAGAACAGTTGAGCCGGCCTCTATTCCGACGGGCTTCCGCTCGGCAACGGCACGGGGTCCCAGTTCGCGCGTCAGACAGTCGATTTGACGGTGGATGTAGTAGAGAGTCGGCACCGGGAAGACCATGAACGCCAGGTTCATGAAGAGGAATTTGAAGCCGACACCGTAGAACCAGCCCTGACCGATATCGACGAATCCCGCGCGGATTTCGGATACGAAGTAGACACAGGTGGTCGCGGCGATCATGGCGATGTGCAGGAACGCCCACCACAGAGCGCGCACCCGCTGTTCGTCGGTGGTCTCCGGACGCAACAGTTTCAACCACAGCACCAGCACCGTCGCGCCGCTGGACACCGCGACGAGTTCGAGGGCGAACATGACCGGATCGGTGCCCCACCAGCGCGTGTCGGCCTGCGCGTACTGCCACCAGATCCATTGCCAGCCGGGATCTTCGGTAGGTCGCCAGGTGCCGAGGACATTGCCGACCAGGAACGGCAGTTCGTAGGTCAGTTGACTGAACGCGGTGAACGGCAGCCAGACCAGTATCAGTTCGGCGCCACGCTCCATCGGCGTTCGATGCTCTCCGGGGGCGTCCCACAGCACGATCGCGGGAAGGAAGACGAAGGGGACGGTCAGGATGATGTTGGCGACCACGTCCAGCGCCATCGTCGGCCGGAGCAGCCCGGAGGCGACCGCGACGGTCGGGACCAGGATGAACAGCGACTCGACAACGGTGCCGCCGATGTAGATCCTTCGGCGGTGCGGCGCGAACGGTTGCGACAGGTACTGCGGGCGTAGTGATTCCGGCATGGCGCCTCGGGTTGCTCGATCGAACGCGAAAGCCCTGTACTCGAGAGATCTTCGTGATGCGCCTCGGAAGAGGCGCACCGCGGTGGGCCAGTCCTAATATTGCATCAGACTGCAATATTGCAGTCAAGTGCAAATCTATTCGGTCCACGCCTCGGCGCGGGCGCGTTCGATCACCGCGTCGAGCAGTTCGGTGGCCGAGTTCAGCGCCGCACCGAGGTCGATGCCCGCGACGCCCATGTCGAGCAGCGCGGAGACGATGCCGATCACCGCACCGGTGGCGAGTGCCGCGACGGGATCGTCAGGCCGCCGACCGAGATCCGCGGCGAATTCTTCGGTGACGGCACGGCGGTAGGTGCTGATGTCCGCGGTCTCCGTGCCGCGAAGGGTCGGGTTGGTGGCGAGCGCGGCCGCGTGCAGAGCGAGCAGGTCACGGTGATCGCCCACTTCGTCGGCGAGCCAGGCGCGCAGCACCTCGGGCACCGAGGTGCCGGGCGCGCGCCCGAGGCAGGCATCGTGGAGCCGCCGCGAGGAGGCCACGCTGTACGACATGGCCATGTCGAGTTTGGAGGGAAAGTACAGCGTAACGGTGCGGGCCGACACCTCGGCGGCCTCGGCGATCTGCGCGACGGTCGTGGCGTCGTAGCCCTTCTCGGCGAACAGCCGCAGTGCCGCCGCCTCGATGGCCCGGCGTCTTCGGGCCCGTGATCGTTCGCGCAACCCGTCACCCATGGGGCATACGGTACCTCGCCGGGAGCGTCGGGAATCCTGTCGACCGGGTGGGTGGGGATGTGCTGCAATGGCGTCGTGATCATGTTCGCGTTCCGCTGGTGGCCGCTGTCGTAGCGGCTCATCGACGTGCGCGTTGTGTGGCCGCCGCCGAGCGGCCCCGGGTTCACGAGCCCGTTCCGGTCGTCACGAGGCGGCCGTCAGGAACGGAAGGACCCGTAGTGCTCGAATCTACCGAAAGCTCCTCGCGTGGTGCAGATTTCGGACGGATACTCGTCAGTTCGCGATCGCTGGACGAGTACCGAGCGATGTTCGCTCTCACCGCTGCCGACCTCGGTCTGCGCGTCCTGGACTGTCCGTCCGGTGCGGCCGCCTTCACCGCCGAGGTCTGTGCGCGCGGCGGTGCCGCCACGGCATGCGATATCAGCTATTTCGACGGCGGAATCGAACGTGTCGCCGCCGACGCGACCGCCGAAGCCGTGCGCGGGAACGACTACGTGCGCGCTCACCGGGAACAGTACCGGTGGAGTTTCTTCACCGATCCGGATCACCATCTGCGGGTGCGGCGTGCGGCGAGTGAACAGTTCGCGGCGCACACCCGGACCGACCCGCACCGCTACGTGCCCGCCCGCTTGCCGACGCTGCCGTTCGCCGACGACAGCTTCGACCTGGTGTTGAGCTCGCATCTGCTGTTCAGTTACGCCGATCGGCTCGACTACCGCTTCCACCTCGACGCGGTCACCGAGATGATCCGCGTCACCACCGGTGAGCTGCGTATCTTCCCGCTCACACCGATCGGATCGACCGCGCCGTACGCTCGCATCGCCGAGTTGCGCGCCGACTTGGATACCCGCGGTATCGCCACGCGGATCACCGATGTCGACTACGAGTTCCAGACGGGCGGGAATCAGATGCTGGTCTGCGGACGCGCTGCCCGAGAATGATCGGCCGAACAGATCGCAGGTCGGAGGCTGCTCGCGTCGGGAGTTTCGCCGGACACCGGTCGAAGGCGTGTTCAGGGTACGAGCACGGCCGCGCCGTCGAACCTACCGTGTGCGAGGTCACGCAACGCACGATCGGCGTGTTCGAGCCGGTACGGATGGGTCGACACGTGCAGCGGATGGTGACCGGCGAAGTCCAGGAATTCTCGCGCCTGAGCGCGAGTGTTGGCGGTGACACTGCGAATCTGTTTCTCGCGGAACAGGTGTCGCTGATAGTTCAGCGCCGGGATGTCGGTGAGATGGATGCCCGCCACCGCCAGCGTGCCGCCCGCGTCCAGCGCTTGCAGCGCGGGCGGCACGAGTTCACCGACAGGGGCGAACATGATCGCGGAATCGAGCGGTTCCGGTGGCGGGTCCGACGGGCCGTGCACCGAGTGCGCGCCCAGAGCGAGCGCCAGCTCACGCGCCGCCGCGCCGCGCGTCATCACGTGAACCGTGGCGTGTCGCGCCAGTGCCACCTGGGCGGTGAGGTGAGCGCTCCCGCCGAATCCGTAGATGCCGAGCACGCCGCCCTCGGGCAGTTCGGCGCGCTGGAGCGCGTGATACCCGATGATGCCGGCGCACAGCAGCGGCGCGACCTGTTCGTCGCTGTATCCCGGCGGCAGGGGCAAGGCGAAATCAGCGGGCACGGTGGTGAATTCGGCGTATCCGCCGTCGGCGTCCCACCCGGTGTAGCGGGAGTTCGGGCACAGGTTCTCCGCTCCGCGAAGGCAATAGCGGCACGTGCCGCAGGTGTGGCGCAGCCAAGGAATACCCACTCGATCCCCCACCGCGAATTCCGAAGAGCTGTCCTGAGGCACCGCGATCACCTCGCCTACGATCTCGTGCCCCGGCACCACCGACTTCCGGTGTACGGGTAGGTCGCCTTCCACCACGTGCAGATCGGTCCGGCACACACCGCACGCCAGGACACGCACCAGCAACTCGGCGCGCCCCGGCTCGGGCATCGGCGCCGTATCGGCCTCGATCGGGGAGGTGTCGACCGGACCGGGTTCGCGCACTCGCCATGCCAGCATGCGAACCACTGTGCCGGCATCGCCTCGGAAACTCATCGAACGACTCCGCCCGGCCGAGTCGGACGCCGCGGTATCGGCCTGCCGTACTGCGATCGGGCGAGATAGACATCTCCCCCGATCGCAGTACGGCCTCCGTGGCTGTGTCGCGGTGAGCGGTGTGTCATCAGGATCGCCTGACCGCACAGCGAGATGCACTGCCCGATCTGTGGCGAGCTCGCGTCAGGTGTCGGAATCTTCGGTCGGCGCGGGGCCGAGCGCCGGCCCGCCGCCGTATCTCACCGGCCTGAACCCGTCCGAGGCATCGGGGTTCAGCGGCGATCGTGGGCGACGCTGTCGAGGGCAAGCCACTCCCGTTCCCAACGTCGCGCGTCACGTCGCCTGCACCACTGTCGCGTGCCCTCGACCGCGAGGAATCCGCTCCCGACGGTCATGGCGATCACGATGACCGCGACCGCGATCCCCGTCATGGGCGCGGCTTCGGGCCCGCGCGGAGCGTCGGTCGGCACGCCGTCGGCGTCCAACCACACGTCGAGGCGGTCCCCCTTCGCGCGCACCCGGCCGACCGGAACCACGGCGGTCCGAGTCGGATCGCCGTCACCCCATCGCACCGTCGCCCTGCGCTCGTCACCGGCGACCCGGCGCGGCTCGTCGACGATCAGTCCATCGACCACCGACACCGACGCGCGTTCGGCTCGAATCGCCGACGCCTCGGCCGAGTACGCGGCGGTCCCGAGCGCGGCCGCGACCGGCACCGAAAGCAGGCAGGCGAGGACCGCGAGAATCAGCGCCGCGCTCTCCCACCGCCGCGATCCGCGCATGAGCGGATTCGGGTTCCACGGACGCGCCCGCCACCGTGTCGACCACCACTGTCGGAACGGAATCGTCGTCACCCCGGTCATGTCCGGCCTCCCACTTCTGCCTGCGAATGTCGGTGATTGCGAGCATCACCTCGACGCGACGGTCGCGGCAGAGAACAAGGTCATCACCGTCGAGGGCGCCCGACACCGATGCCGAGCCCATCCGGCTGGGCACAACGACCCACCGTTCGGGGACCAACGCCCGCATTCCGCGGCGCGAAACCGACCTAACGTTCGATTCGACGCGATTCTCCTCGGATTCGAAGGGCCCCGGTCATGACCTCGAAGCAAGATGATCCGCACCGGCTCGCGACAGCCCCGATCGTCCTCGGCGTGGACGGCACCCCGGCCTGCGCCCAAGCGATCCGCTGGGCCGCGCGCACTGCCGCCCGGCGCGGACGGCTGCTGCACATCGTGCACGCGCTCGACCTCGCCGCCACCCGCGCGCTGCTCGGCTCCTACGACGTGCTGGTCCCCTCGGTCGTCACAGCTATGCACGACTACGCCGAACAGGTCCTGGTAGCGGCCGCGAGCCTGGCGCGCGAAGCCGCGCCCGAAGTCACCATCGCCACCGAACTGACCGAAGCCGGTCCCGCACGGTTGCTCATCGAGATGTCGAAGAGCGCGCACCTGGTCGTGCTGGGGGCGCGATCGGATGTCGGAACATCGCGCCACCTCGGGTCAACGCTGCTGAAGGTCACCGCGCACGGCCACGGCGCGATCGTGGTGGTGCACGACACCGATGTCGACGTGCGCGACGGCGCACCCGTGGTGGTCGGCGTCGACGGCAGCCCGGTCGGCGAACCCGCCATCGCCGCCGCCTTCGCCGAGGCTTCCGAACGCGCCGCGGAACTGGTCGCCGTGCACGCGTGGAGCGATATCGACGAAGGCGCGTTCGCCGGGGCCGACTACCTGCGGCTACCCATCGCCGCCCTCGAGCCCGCCGAGCGAACCCTGTTGGCCGAACGGCTGGCGGGCTGGCAGGAGAAGTATCCGGACGTGCGGGTCACCCGTGAAGTCGTCACCAGCGGACCACGACGGATACTCGCCGACCACTCGGCCACCGCCCAACTGCTCGTCGTCGGCAGCCGCGGCCGCGGCGGTTTCCGGGGCCTGCTGCTCGGCTCGACCAGCGCCTGGATCCTGCAGCGCGCCACCTGCCCCGTCATGATCGTGCATCCCGCCTGAGCGGTCCCCGGGGATCCCGAGGCGCCCGCCGGGCCCATGATCAGCTGTGACGGATCCGACCGCGGCACAGACGATCCTCGAGCGGCGCCCGTCGCCCGAGTCTCGGCGAGCGGATCAGGCCGGTGCGACTCGGGCTCACCGCGCGAGCGCGGGCAGCACTTCCGAACCGAGGATGCGCAGGCTCTCCCACCCCGCTTCCAGCGGCAGTCCGCCCATGAGCGGATTGATCGCGATCTCGCCGCGTCCCGCGCGGCACTGCGCGAGAAGTTCCGCCGCGGTGAGGATTTCGACGGTGCCGAGACGGCGCAGATCCTCGTTCGTCGCCGCGTACTGCTCGTGCGGCCGCGGCACACCCGCCCGACGCCACGAACTGTATTCGTTGGCCTCGGTGCGGAAATACTGTCCGTAGCGGCGCCAGTCGCCGTCGGGGTCGACGCTCAGATGGGTGATGGTGTTGCCCGCGCTCGGACGCATCACGAATCCCTGGCGCCCGTTCTCGGCGAGCGATTCGGTGTAGATGGCTTCGATTTCGGGCATCGGCATCGGTGGCGAGAACGGCAGGCCGAAGCGGGCGGCGCGCCGGGCGGCCGCGGCGCTCATGCCGCCGACGAACATCAGCGGATGGGGTTTGGTGGTCGGTTTGGGCGTGACCTCGATCATTCGGCCGCGATAGCGGAACGGCCCGTCCGACCAGGCGGCGAGCAACACTTCGAGGCATTCGTCCATCTGTCGGGCGCGGGTTCCCCAGTCCCGGCCCAGCGCCTCGTATTCCTCGGGGCGGTAACCCATTCCGGCGACGAAGCTGAACCGCCCGTCGGCCAGGTTGTCGAGTACGGCGATGTCCTCGGCCAGCTTCACCGGATCGTAGAGCGGGATCAGCAAGGCGTTGACGCTGATTCGGATCCGGGAGGTGCGTGCCGCGACGGCGGCGGCCATGACCAGCGGCGAGGGCAGCCAACCGGTGGCGGCCAAGTGGTGTTCTTCGCAGCTGACGGCGGTCATGCCGTGGCTGTCGGCGTAGGCGGCCATGTCGAGGGCGGCGCGGTAGCGGGCACCGTGGTCGGCGGCGGGGTCGGCGGTGTTGGTCATGTTCAGGCGCAGGGCGCTGATCGGTGGCACGTCGGGTCGCCGATCACCACACGCCGCGGGCGGCGCGGGCCCGCCACAGGTCGACGACGGCGGGATCGAAGGGGTTGTGTCCGCGCGGGTCCGGTGTCCCTCGGTGTCCGTGGTCGTCGGCGAGTTCGGCCAGCCGCGCCGCACCCACCGCGCGCCAGCCGTTGGCCAGCGCCCAGGCGTAGAGGCTTTCGGCGGTGAACGGCTGGTGGGCGGCGCGCAGGATGTCCAGGATGGCGGTGGCGTCGCGGCAGTCCGGCGCCGAGGTGAGGGTGACCGGGTGGCAGACCAGTCGGGACAGGGTGCGCAGCGCTTGGTCGGTGACGGGGGTGACCGCGGTCGGCGGCCGCGGTGTCATGGATTGTCCGAGCAGTTCGGGTCGGGTGAGCGTCGCCCAGGCGCCCACGTCGACGAGTTCGAGTGGCACGACGCACAATCCGGCGGTGCGCGGGTCGTCGGCGAGGTCGATGAGGTCGTCGCGCTCGGGCCACACGGCCAGCACGACCCCGTGCCATCCGTCGGGCACGGGGTCGGCGGCGGTGGTGGTGAGTACGGCTCGGTGGTCCGCGACGAACGCGCGCACCGTCGAGTCGCTCGACACGGTGGTGGGCAATCGCAGCAGCGGTGTGCCGCCGACACGGCGGGAGGTGCCGCGCACCCAGTCGAGCGCGTCCCGCAGTCCCTGGTTTCCCCGCACGGTCGCCATCGCGGTCGGATAGCACCATCTGCGCTCGCAGACGGCTGCGTCGAGTCCGTGAACGACATCGTTCATCGAATTGCCTCACTGCGGACGTGCCGTTCGGGACGGGCACCGACCGATGCGATCCCGCACCGCCACGTCCGCGGGGACGGTGCGGGGTGCAGGCCGGGGTGACCGGGCGAGGATCCGACTGCAACGAACCACACGACCGGACAGATGTCCGACAATAGTGTCTGGACACTTATCTGGTCAGCGATTCGACAAAACTCCCGCGAGAGCGGCGCCCGCTCACGGCGGACCGTCAGTTTCCACTTCCGTCGGCGGCATCGCCGCGCCCGTCCCGGCGGGTGCGTCCCCCGCGATCCGAGCGATCAGCGCCGAGTGTAGATAGATGAGCCCGTCGAGTCGGGTCGGATCGCAGTCGGTGAGCTGGCCGATGCGTTTGAGTCGGTAGTCGACGGTATTGGGGTGCACGTCCAACGCACGGGCGGTGGAGCGGCGATTGAGGTTGTTGGCCAGGTGACAGGTGAGGGTCTGCATGAGCTCGGGATGCTCGGCCACCGGATCCAACACCTCGCGCAGATGGTCGAGCGCACGGCCGGGGCGGGTCATCTGATGGTGGATGGCGATATCGGACAGCCGATACAGGCCGCGCCGGAACTGCATGGTGCGCGCGGTGTCGAGCATGTCGTGCACCTCGCGCGCGGTGTCCGGGATCGACTCCGGCGGCGCGCTCATCGTGGCGGCCGTGACGGGCGCCCCGGCCGCCGTCGACAAGGACTCGATCAGGTCGTCGAGATCGTCGTCGCCGAACGCGCGCGTCGGCACGAGCACGGTTCCGCCGGTGACGCCGAGCAATGCCAGCGCCGCACCGCCGCAGCGCGCCGCGAGTTCGGACTGCACGCGACGCAGTTTGCGCCGCGCCGCGATATCGGCCGCGAGTCCGGGGGTCCGCTCCTCGTCGTGCGGCGCGATGGCCACGGCCACAACGTGATAGCGCTCGGCGATGTCGATCCCACAGCGCCGCGCCACACCCGAATCGGTGTGTCCGCTCAGCAGTGCCGTGGTGAGCGTGTGCGCGGCGGTGTGGTGTTCGCCGACGACCGAACGCAGTTCGCGGATGTAGGCGCGGGTGATGGTGGTGGTGATGAGTTCGAGGATGTCCAGTTGCCGTCGGGCGCTGTCGCGCACCGACTCGAAATCCGCGGGCGTTGCGCCGGAATGCAGCAGGTCCGCGCCGATTCGGAACGTCTCGTACACCGACCGCTGGATGACGTCGAGTGCGATGCCCTGCCGCGCCCACTGTTCCACCACGCCCTCGAGCCGGGTGATCGTCTCGGGGACGTCCTCACCGTCGAGCATGCGCACCGCCACGTCCAGGCACAGCCGAGTGACGGTGGCGACCTCGCCGTTCAGCCGCTGGCCGGGTGCGGGCCGACACGGCAGGACATTGTCGGCCAGGTGCCCCACCATCTTCCGCGAGACGGTCCGCACATCCCGCAACGGAGAGGTGAACGGTTGCCCCGATGCCATGCGGCCGATCCGCGGCGCGTCGCGTATGGCCATGATCGGCTCCTTCCGGTCACTGCGAATGCTCCGCGAGACAACCCACGGTAGCCAGGTGGCGGTCCCGCGCCGAAGGTGTTCGCGCGAGCGTTCTACATCCTCCCGACTCGGACCGGACGGTTTCGTGACCGCTCACAGCCGGTGCGGTGCCGCGAATGTCACCGCACCGGCGCGACAGCGGCGGCGCGACCTGTCCGCCGCGCCGCCGCCATCGGAGATGTCCGAGGTCAGAGCCTGCCGCCGCCCCCGATCAACCACGGGTTGAATGTGCACTTCAGGTTCGGATTGGCAGCCGGATCAAGCGCCCGCAGCACAATCGACAGCGCACGCGGGGAGTACATCATGGTCAGGTGGTCGGAGCCGTCGTCACCGCAGCCGTCCTGCAGGGTGATGTTGTGGACAGTCGCTCCCGGGCCCGCCTTCAGGAATGTCGAGTCCCACGGAGTGGTGATCTCGTCGTTCCGGGTTCCGATGACGGTGTACTCGATTCCGGAAACGGTGTCCCCGTTGGCATTGAGTTTCTTGATGAAATCGGATCCGATGGTCTGCTGGATTCCGCTCTGCCCCACGAGGAGTTGAGCGATGCCGAGAACATCGATGCCGATATTATTGATCGCCCGGCCGAGACCGGCGATACCGTCGAGATCGGTTCCGTGAAAGGTCGCCCCGAGCGCGATCAGATTCTGAACCTTGGACGCCCCGTTCTCGTATTTGGTGTAATAGCTGGACATCGAGCCACCCTGGGAATGGCCGATGAGATCGACTTTGCTCGCCCCGGTCGCCGCGAGCACACGGTCGACGAAGATTCCGAGCTGCTTGGCCGATGTGGGGATGTCGCCGGTGCCGTAGGTACCGGGCAGCAGCGCGCCGATCCCGCCACCCTGCAGCAGATCCGACTTGCCGTAGTTGAAGGTGAAGACGCAGAACCCGGCGTCCTTGATCGGCTTGCTCATGTACGCATAGGTGTTGTAAGCGCTCAGGAAGGTGCCGTGCACCGCGATCACCGGGCGCGGATGCGCCGCGGTCGGCTTACATTTCCAGTCGTTGGTGCCGGGCGGCGCGACATTGGGATTGCTGAGACCGTGCACGTATGCCGCGGTCCACGCGGTCATTTCGGGACCGTACCCCACGGTGTCGCTCGCCGAACTGCTCGCCGAACCGGAACTGCTTCCCGACGCGGACCCGGACTCCGCGACCGCTTTGGCCTTGCCGTCCGCGTTGATGGTGTCGACGAGGTCCTGTTCGGTCAGCGCCTGGCCCGCGGGTTTCGCCGCAGGCGGCGCCGCACTCGTCGACGGGGCGGTGGTCGACGGTGTCGTCGTCACCGGCGCGGCCTGAACGGTGCCCGCGACCACGCCCGAGACGAGCGCGACGGCGCCGACCACCGCGGCCAATCGTGAACGGCGTAGGCCTGATCGGCCCGTTGCCCTAATCTTCATCAGTTGCCTTTCCGAGCAATACAGCAGTCCGTACGCGAATTCCGCGACTTGTCCACGGCGAGATCGGACTGTGATCAGCGTGGGTCACGCCAGGATCGGAAACCTATGTGCGAGCGGGATAATCGGGCAGATCATCATTTCGACCATGGGCGTTTAGGACCGGACACAGAGGCAACGCCGCGGCTGCACAGCCGTATTGTGAGAAGACCCCAGGGGATCCGGAGAAATTTGTCGAGGCTGTCGCGCTCGGAGAACCACCGGGTGGAAGACGGGTCGGCGCCACGAGAAAGGTCACCGCGAGCGACGGCGAGGCGAACCGAGCGCGCCGCACCGATCGGCGGTGCTCGGTCGGACGAGTGCTCGCGGTGGTAGCGGGGCGGGCGCCGAGCGCGGCTCGTGCTCAGGCGATGCGCAGTACCTCGCGCAGGCGGGTGACGAATTCGGGGGTCTTGTCGACGAATCCGGTGTGGTCGCCGGGGAATACGTAGGGGTCGAGGCCGAGGTGGTGGGCGAGAGCTCGGGAGGTGCGGTCGCAGATCTGGCCCGCGGATTCCGCGCCGATGCCGACGATGACGCGGGTCGGGGCCGCGGTGAGAGCGGCGATGTCGGGTTCCCAGGTGGTGGTGGCGCGCATTTCGTGTTCGAACCAGTACTTCTCGCTCGCGACCTGGGCGGGATCGCGGTCGCCGCCGAACATTTGGGCGAGGACCGGTTCGGGGATGTCGATGCAGGCCTGCGCGAAGAATCCGCGCCAGCCGCCGAGGACATCGCCCGACAGGTAGGTGGCGATCAGGTTATCGGTGCCCGCGCGGAGGTGTTCGCGATCCTCGAGCAGGGCGATCGAGGGCGGTTCGTGCGTGACGACCGTGGTCACCAGATCGGGCTGTTCCTGCGCCAGCGCCAGTGCGCTCACCGCGCCGCCGCTGGATCCGAAGACGATCGCGGGGCCCACGTCGAGGTGGGTGATGAGGGCAGCGAGGTCGGCGGCGCGCAGTGGCGGGGTGGAGTCGCGCGACGGGTCGTGCAGCGGGCTGCGTCCGTGCCCGCGTGGATCGGTGGTCAGCACGGTGCGGCCGGAGGCGAGCATCTCGGCCATGGGGGCGAAGGCGTCGGCGGTCATGGGCGCGCCGACCAGCACGATGAGGGGGCCGTCTCCGCGCACTTCGTAGTGCAGCGTCCCGTCGGGCACGGTCAAGGTGTGTTCGGTGACCGGGGTGGTCGGGGTTCGGGTCATGGGCGCTCCTTCGGGCGTGCGGAACCGAGTTCGTCAGTGCTGACGGCCCGCGTCCGCCGAACTCATCGCCGCCCCGTGAACTTTTTCCGCGCCCCGGGACACGTTCAAGCCGGCCGGGGCGCGTACATGATCACGGCGACCCCGATCAGGCAGATCGCCGCGCCGGTAACGTCCCAGCGGTCGGGTCGGAAACCGTCGAATGCCATGCCCCACAGCAGGGATCCGGCGACGAACACGCCACCGTAGGCGGCGAGGATGCGCCCGAAGTTCGCGTCGGGTTGCAGGGTGGCGACGAATCCGTAGAGGCCGAGGGCGATGATGCCCGCGCCGATCCAGGCCGCTCCTCGGTGTTCGCGCACGCCCTGCCAGACCAGCCACGCTCCGCCGATCTCGGCGAGCGCGGCGAGGAGGAACAACAGGATCGAGCGCGCCACGGTCATGGTCGGAGCCTAGATCCGCGGGGGTATCGCGGCGCGTCCGGCGTTCGCGACACCTCCGAGTCCCTCCTGCGCGGTCAGGCCTCAGACGCCGTGGAGCATGGACCTCACCCCGGCCCGACCGACGTCAGCGCGTACGAAGGCCGTCGAACACCACGTCGAAGACGCGGGGTCGGTGGGTCGGCGGGGTCGCGGTGGCGTAGGCGGCGGTGAAGGCGCCTTTGAGGACCTGCATCAGGTCCGCGACGTCGATGTCCGAACGCACCGCGCCCGCATCCTGGGCGCGCTCGAGCAGAACCGCGAGCGCGGCGTGTAGTTCGCGTGCCGGTTCCAGGAAACGCACGGAGTCGTGGCCGCCCACGGCATCGGCGAGGTCGCGTTTGACGGCTCCGTCTTCGACCATGCGGTCCAGGAATTCGAAGAAGGCGACGCCGGGATCCTCGGCGTCGGCGAGGGACCGAGCCGCGGCGGTCATGCGCTCGACACGGTCCACGATTGCGGCTTCGAAGAGAGCCTCCTTGGTGGGGAAATGGCGGTAGACCGTCCCCGCGCCGACGCCGGCTCGCCGGGCGATCTCGTCCAGCGGGACCGCGATGCCTTCGGCCGCGAAAGCCGCTCTGGCGGCGGCGAGTACGCGGTCCCTGTTGCGCCGCGCGTCGGCCCGCAACGCCTTCGGTTCCGCGCGCGAATCGGTCACGAAGGAGAAGTGTAGTCGAGCCGTTGACAAACGGGGCGCACGTTCCGGATCATAAACGGGGCGTACGTTCCGAATAGTCAGGAGTCGATGATGCAGAGCCCACGCGAAGTGGTCGAGCGTTTGTTCCAGGAATTGCCCGCCCGTGATGCCGACAGGTTCGTCGCGCTACTCGCCCCGGACGCGGTCTTCGAAATCCCGTTCGCCGTCCCCGGCATGCCGACCCGCCTGCGGGGCCGCGACGAGATTCGACGGCACCTCGAGCAACGCTGGTCGGGGTTGACCGATATCCAGGTGCACGGCATCCATCCCGTGGTGTACGAGACGACCGATCCCGAAGTGGTGCTCGTGGAGAACGAGGTCGACATGAGTCGCCCGAACGCGCCGAGAGAGCGAGTTCGCACGTCCGTCAACGTGATACGAGTACGCGACGGTGAGGTCGTACTCTTTCGCGACTACATGGACACCGCACGAACGGCACGGCTGTCCACGCACCAGACCTCCTGAGCCCACCCGAAGGGTTGTGGAAGCTAGGATCCCTAGGGTAAAAACTAGGAGTCCTAGCTTTCGAGGGGTGGATCATGATGGCACGAGCCGGGTTGACGGCCGACCGCATCACCGAGGTCGCGGCCGCACTCGCCGACGAGATCGGCTTCGACGCGGTCACCATGTCCGAGGTGGCACGGGTGTTCGGCGTCAAGGACGCGAGTCTGTATTCCCATGTCCGGAATCTGCGGGAGTTGCGGGCCAGAATCGCGGCGGCCGCGGCGGCCGAGAAGTCCGAACTCATCGCCGACGCGGTGGCGGGACGTTCCGGAAAGGCGGCGTTGCGCGCGTTCGCCGACACCTATCGCGAGTACGCGCTGGCTCATCCCGGCCGCTACGCCGCGACGCAGACGCCCTTCGACCCCGACATCGGCGTCGACTTCCCCGGCGCGGTGCGCGCCGTCGAGTTGACCTACGGAATGCTGCGCGGCTACCACCTGAGCGAGCCGGATCTCACCGACGCGGTTCGCCTGCTGCGCAGCACCTTCCATGGTTTCACCGCGCTCGAGGCCGCGGGTGGATTCGGGCACGCGCGACCGACGGCGAGTTCGTGGGACCGTGTCGTCGACGCGCTGCACCAGACCCTCACCCGGTGGCCCGCCGCACAGGTGAACCCGTGACCGCCCCCGACGTCGGCTCCCTGCCCGTGCCCGGCGCCACGCTGCACTACGAGATACGCGGCCACGGTCCGCTGCTCCTACTGCTGCCGGGCAGCGGTGGCGATGCCGTGATCTTCGACCCGATCGCCGATCGGCTCGCCACCCTGTTCACCGTGGTCGCCCTCGATCCGCGCGGGTATTCCCACAGCGTCCTGGATCACGACACCTCCCCCGAACAGCACGTCGAGATCCAATCCGACGACGCCTACCGACTGCTCACCCACCTGTTGCCCGACGGCGAATCCGCCTACGTGTTCGGTGGCAGCGGCGGCGCCATCGTGGCCATGGACCTGCTGGCCCGCCACCCGCGGATCCTGCATCGCGTCCTCGCCCACGAGCCGCCCTGTTTCGCGGTGCTGCCCGACGCGGCCGATCATCACGCCTTCGTCGACGAGGTGTACCGACGGTTCCGCATCGACGGAATGGCCGCGGCTTCCGCTTGTTTCGTGGCGGGAATCGGCGGAACGCTGCGTCCTCTCCCCGATCCCGCCGACCTGCCGCCGCGCGCCGCGGACATGGTCACGCGCCTGGCGGCGAACGCCCCGCTGATGATGGAATACGAGCTGCGCCGATTCACCGCGCACCGACCGGATATCGACGCGCTCGCCCCGCACGCCGACCGTCTCACGTTGGGCGCGGGGCGCGAGACCCGAGGCCATCTCCCCTACCGTCCCGCCGCGCACCTGGCCGCGCGACTCGGCCTCGAGGTGGCCGAATTCCCCGGTGGGCACAGCGGTTTCACCGACGCGCCCGCCGAATTCGCCGAGCGGCTGATCGCCGAACTGCTCGCCTCCCCGGGTCAGTTGTAGGTTCTGGAGACGCCGTCGAGGAGGTGTTCGAGGGTGTCGTAGGTGGGGGTTTCGACGACGTCGATCAAGTCGGCGGCCACCGGCATTCCCTTGGTGGCGGTGGCGAATTCGGCGGCGTCGCCGGTGCGGAAGCCGTGTTCGGCGGCCAGGCGACGCAGGGCGGGGTCGCCGGTGAGCAGTCGTCCGAGTTGGTCACCGCCCGCGCGCAGCGGAACGAGGGTGTGCTTGGACAGCACGGTCGGTGACGGATAGGTCAGCACCATACCGGGTTTCACCTGGCCGCGGGCGATCGCCTCCACGAACTGGGCCTCGTAGATCAGCACCAAGGGCGTGGCGCCCATGCCGGAGGTCAGGTATTCCTGGAACGGGCCTTCGGTGGTGCTCTCGGTGTATCCCTGGCCGACGAACAGTTTCGAAACCGTCGGCAGCACGGACTGTTCGGCGGCGCCGCCCTGCACGATCGCGTTGTCGTTGGCGACGAAACTCGCGATCGACAGGTACATCGCCGCCGAGTTCGAGGTGCGCGGATCGGTGGTGGAGACCAGGATGTTCTTGCGCACCGGGTAGGCGGTGTTGTCGGGCAACTGCGCCCATTCGGTGTTGACGCGCACCAGTTCCAGGTAGCGTCCGATGTCGAAAGTCGGCGCCGGGCCTGGCTTCACGACGTTCGCGCGGGTCAGCAGGTCGGCGATCGGCTGGAAGGTCGCGATCGCCATCGGCGAGGAGAACGGCGTGTACTTGGCGGTGATGTTGCGGGCGCGCAGAATTCGTTCGGCGGCGGGCGCGCTGGAGGGGAAGGCGAAGTCGAAGGCGTTCAGGTCGAGCGAGGTCGCGATCTGGCGTGATCCGGCCGCTTCGACCTCGACCCGCAGCCCGTGCGCGGCCAATGCCGCACCGACCCTCGGGTCGCTGAAGAACGGGATCTTCTCCGATCCGACCGCGCCGCGCACCACATTCGACGCGGGCGCCTCGGATGCGGCGGCGGGCGCGGGCGCACCACCGCGGCGCACCCCGACACCGACGGCAACGGCGCCGACCACGACGGCGGCGCCACCGAGTATCAGCGCGTCGCGCCTGCTCGGCAGTGGTGGCCGACGGGCGGAGGTCTCGGCGGGCGCCGGGGCGGCGGTGCCGGAAACCGTTGTCTCATCATCCGATTCGCCGACGGAGTCCAGCTCGAGCCGCACGATACGCTCGATGAGGATGGGCACGAACTCACGCACCGGATGCCCGGCGAACCGGCTGCGCGCGGCGGCGATGGCGGCTTCCACGTGTTGGACGGAATGCATCTCGCCGTAGGTATCGAGCAGACCGTCGGTCACCCGGCGAATCGCCTGTTCCTCACGCGCCGTATCGACAGCCACCACATCTCCCTCGACCGAGAACACCCACGGACCCGCGCGGGAACACTTCGGAGAAGGACCGCGCGCCGAAACCCTACGGCATCACACCGCGTCCGACCGGCCGAACATTCCACCCCGGAGACCCGGATGAACTGCGGCACTTGATATCTCAACGACCACGTCACCGCAGGTGGGAACCGGTGCCGACATGCCCGTACGACACACCGAACCACGAACCCGTGTCCGACAGAGTTCTCGAGGGTATCCACCGCCGGCCATCGACCGTTGCGCTGACGTTCACGGCACACGCTCCGCACGAGCGACAGACCGGTCGTTGCGGCCGGATCGGACAGCGCCCTGGCGGCGGGTTCAGAAGTCGTAGGAGGCGACGCCGACGGGCCCGACTCCGACACACAGGTCGAGCCCCGGCGTGACCGGTCCGACGCGCAGCGCCGATCCGCTGCCGATCACCCGCACGAAGACCGTGTTCAGACCGGGCCGCACCGGAACCGTGACCACCCGCCCGTACTCGAGCGACACGGTCATGCGGCCTTCGCCACTGGCGAGATAGTTGATCTGCGCGGTCCATTCGTGTTCGAGCATCGGGCCGTCCAGCGGCAGCGACGCGGGTTGCGGGCCGGGCACGCGGTAGCCGCAGTCGGGGTCGGGACCGGGCAGGACGCTGCGGTTCCACCAGACCACGGCGTCCACGAAGCGACCGCTGTCGGCGATCATGCGCAGGCGCGTCGTCGATTCGGCGAACAGACCGGGCGGCGCCACCGGCGCGAGCACCCGTGCGGCCAGGTTGTCCGGGTAGGCCGTGGGGTTGAGCACGTTCCACGGCACCTCCTGATCCAACAGCGGCACCCCGTCCCAGTGCTCGAGTTCGGCGCGCACGGTGTTGAGGTAGCCCTCGGTGGGCGTCACCCGCCACGACCGCACGAAGGTGACCGTCGAGATCAGGCAGCTCACCAGGAACAGGGCCGTGAGCGCGACGGCCACGCGCGCGCCGGGCGTCACGGTGCGCGGTCGCGGTCGGGCGCGGGCGAGGATCGCCATCGCGGCGGCCACGACCACCGCGGCGTCGGCGAAGTAGCGCAGCGACTGCATCAACTCCCCCGCCGTGTTCGGCCCGGAACGCGCCAACGCCACCGGCAATTGCGCCAGCAGCACGTAACCGACGGCCAGGATCAGCACGGGGACCACGCGTCGCCGCGCGCGCACCGCCCACGCGGCCGCGGCGATCACCACCGCCCACGACAGCACCATCGCCCACCGGGGCGGATCGGCCCACGGGGTGGACGGCAGCCAGCGCTCCCACACCCACGGCCCGCCGAGCAACGCGGGCACCAGACCGTAGGAGGTCGCGCCAGGCAGCAGACCGCGCACGTCACCGACGCTGTGGTGCGCGCCCGAGATCTCGACCGCCGTCAGATAGGCGCCCGCCCAGCAGGCCACCGCGATCCCGGAGCCGATCCACAGCGGCGCGCCGCGGCGGGCGACCGTGCGCACCGGCCGTTCGCGACGGCCGACATGGAACACCAACACCGCCACCGCGAACGCGACGACCGGCACGAGCACGGCCTTCTCGAAGAACAGCAGCGCGAATACGAGCACCGCGACGCCGGAGATCGCGTGCCGCACGCGCCGGGTACGCACCAGCAGGACCGCGTCGCCGATCACCCACGCGAGCGCGAATTGCAGGGGCAGCGCGTTGAGCGCCGCCGACCACCATGCGAACGCGGTGAGGCTCAGCGGCGCGAACAGGTAGAACACCAACGGGATCAGTGCCGTTCGACGCACCCCGACCAGGACGAACACCATGCGCAGCACCGCCAGCGACGCCGCCGCCTGCATGGCGAGCAGCACGGCGACCGGCAGCGCCCACCGCAGTGGCGCGACCTCGGTGACCACCTTCGTCAGGCCGAAGGCCATCGGCATGAGGTGGCCGTCGTGGTCGAACAGCAGCAGATCCTCCGACAGCAGCGGATAGCGCGCGGCGCGACTGAACAGGATCAGGTCGTCCCAGTAGAAGTAGCCGCTGCCCGCCACCCACCAGCGCACCAGCAGTTGCGCGACGATCGCGGCGAAGGCGGCCACCAGGACGCCGTCGCGGCCGCGGAGCCGATCGCGCCATCGGCGGGGGTCCGGTGCGTGCTCATCCGTTTCGGACGACAGCCGCGAACGAGGGGCGAGCGCGATATCCATCGCGTACCACCCTAGCCGGCGACTTGTCGGCGAGCCACGCCCGGGACACGCCGACGCGGTTCATCGCAGCGCGGTGATGTCGGCGTAGACGCGGTAGCCGACGATCGCGCCGTCGCGGATGTCGAGGAAGGTCGCGAATCGCGCGCCGGTGGTGGTCGCGTCGAGCCGCTCGTAGTGCACGGTGCCCTCGCATACCGACAGGGGCCCGTCGGCGGCGATGGAGTCGAACTCGTGGCGCATGCTCGCGATGCTCGCGAAGAACGCGCGGTTGGCCTCGATCACGGCCGCGCGGCCGCGCACGGGTTCGGCGTTGCCGAAGCGGAACACCACGTCTTCGTGGAGGAACCGCCCGAGCGCGTCGGCGTCGCGGCGATCGACCTCGGTGTAGAGGGCCCTGACGAAATCATCGGTGGTCATCTCGTTCTTCCATTCGCCGGATATCTTCGACAAGCGTTATACGGCAGCGTTTTCCGGCAACTCGCGCGCACGAGACGGTCGTGTTCGACCGGTGAGTTGGGTCGCCAGCACGGCCGCCAGCACCACGGTGAATCCGGCGAGTTGCAGCGGCCCGAACGACTGTCCGAGCACGACCACACCGAGTACGGCGGCCACCATCGGGGACAGCAGGCCCAGGATCGCGACCGAGGTCACCGGCAGCACCGCCAGCCCACGGAACCACAGGATGTAGGCGAGCGCGCCGCCGACGAGTCCGAGCCACAGGTAGCCGAGCAGCGCGGCGGAATCGACCGGCGGGGGCGTCCCCTCGACCAGCAGCGTCACCGGCAGCAGGATCACCCCGCCCGCGGTGAGTTGCCAGCCCGCGAACGTGGCGGGCCCGCAGTAGTCGGGTCGGCCCCAGAGTTTGGTGAGCGTCACCCCGAAGGCCATCACCACCGCCGCGCCGAGTCCGGCGAGTATCCCGAGCGCGTCGAAGCGGGCGGCGGGTCCGAGCACCACCATGGCGACGCCGACCGCGCCCGCGGCCGCCCATCCCAGCCGCGCGATCGACGGCCGTTCCCGCAGCACCAGCACCGCGAGCACGGCGACGACGGTGGGCGCGAGGGCCGCGACCGTCGCGGCGACTCCACCGGGCAGGCGCTGCGCGGCCACGAACAGCAGCGGGAAGAACAGTCCGATATTGAGCGCGCCGAGCACCGCCGACCGCCACCACCATTCGCCGCGCGGGGCGGTGCGCGAGAAGGCGAGTACGAGCAGTCCGGCGGGCAGCGCCCGCGCCAGCGCGGCGAACAGCGGGTGACCGGGTGGCAGCAGTTCGGTGGTGACGACGTAGGTGGTGCCCCAGACCATCGGCGCGAGCGCGGTTTTCGCGATGCGCGCCGCAGGCCCGGCGCTCGGGATCGAATTCACGGTCTCAGTCTCGATCCGCACCCGTCGATGAGTCCAACACATGATTGCGATCGGATTGATCGTGATTCACGATTGATCCATGGAATTGCAGCACCTTCGGTACGTCCTGGCCGTGGCCGAGACGCGGAACTTCACCCGCGCGGCCGAGCGGTGCTTCGTCGCCCAGTCCGCGCTGAGTCATCAGATCGCGCGACTGGAGAAGGAACTCGGCGCCCGGCTGTTCGACCGCACCAGCCGCAGGGTCCGCCTCACCCCGGCGGGCGAGGCGCTGTTGCCCGCGGCGCGGCGTTGCGTCGAGGCCGCCGAACGCGCCGCCGCCGATGTGGCCGCAGCCGTCGGTGAGATACGCGGACGGTTGACGATCGGGGTGATTCCCACCGTCGCCGCCGTCGACATCCCGGACCTGTTGCGCGAGTTCCACCGTCGATATCCGCAGGTCAAGGTCGGGTTGCGGGACGGGCCGAGCGGCCGGTTGACCGAACTCGTCCGTGACGGAGCGATCGATCTCGCCTTTCTCGGACTTCCCGCGTCGCAACAACCTTCGGGAGTGCACAGCCACGCGTTCGCCGAAGACCGGCTCGTCGCGGTGGTCGCCCCCGGTCATCCCCTCACCGAGCACGCCGAAGTCGACATGGTGACGCTGGCCGCCGAGGTCTTCGTCGACTTTCCGCCCGGAAGCGGCGGCCGTGCCCAATCCGATCAGGCGTTCGCGGCCGCGGACCTGAGCCGCGATGTCGCCTTCGAGGTCACGACAGCCGAACTCATGGCGGGTCTCATTCGCGCCGAACTCTGCATCGGCCTGTTGTCGGCCACCTTCACGTCCCGACTCACCGGAATCGCGACCATACCCGTGCGCGAAGGTCCGACGCGCGTGGAACATCTGGTGTGGAGCACGGCGGGACCGACGCCTGCCGCCACGGCCTTTCTCGACCTCGTCGGTGTCGCGTTCACCTGACGAGCGGCCTCGCCCCGCCGGTGTGTCAGCGGTCCTGACCCTCGCGCCGCGCGGGTTGTCCGGCGGCGCGGAACACCGGGGGACGGTCCGCGTCCGGCGACGGGGGCGCGTGGTCGGTCCGAGCCGGTTCTATCCGGCGACTGAACAGCTTCGAGTGATCTTCGTGCACGTGGTGTGTTCCTTGGTCTGTCGAGAGGTCATCGTGACGGCTCGGGCGCCGCGGCGCCGCCGACGACGACTCGGCGCATCGCCGCGTTCGCCACGTCGGCGGGGGTGTCGTGCGAGAGAACCAGCAGGCTCATTCGTTGGCCGTTGGTGCCTGCCAGTTCCATGACATCGGCGGGTTGGTCGGACGCCGGACCGGTGACGTGAACGTCGTCGGAAGCGTCCACCCGACGTTGATCCAGACTCAGCTGATTCCAGTCGAATCGGATCCACGCGGTGGGGCCGAGCCGGTAGGTCAGCGCGGCGATGAGATCGTGCACCTCGGCGGTGAGGTTGCCGGTCCACGGCCACCACACCCCGTCGACTTCGCGCGGGTCGGATTCCGCGGGTGAGCTCAGCGTCAATCGAGGGGTTCGTGTCGGATCCCCGAACGGTTGCCGCTTTCGCCGGGCATCATCGCCGGTGGCCATGTCGTAGTGGTTGGTGATCGGGCGTCGCGCGCCGGAAACGTTCATCGGATTCTCCCTGCTGTCTCGTGATCAGCCGATCACGGTGGGGCCGATCGGCCCCGGCACGCCGCCGACTCGTCGGACGGGGTCGAGATCGCGATTCCCGCCCGCGCCACGGACGGACGACCACGGATTCGGCCTGTGAGCGCCGCGCCTGTTCTCGTTCACACGCGAAATCGCGGAACACGACCGGCATGAGAGGACGCCGACCCGAACTGTCGCAGGAGTAGAACCGTCGACACGGCGGGCGCACCTCGCTCCATCGAGTAGACACCTCACGCCCTCATATGTCAACATCGTAGACCTACAGGAGGTGGATGTGCCGACGGAAACATCCGATCCGCGCGGCGGTTCTCGCCGCCGCTCGCCCAACGCGCCGCGCGGTCCGATCACACGGGAGACGGTGCTGCACGCGGCACTGGATCTCATCGACCGAGACGGCGTCGACGCCCTGTCCATGCGACGTCTCGCCGAGGCGGTCGACCGTGATCCGATGGTCATCTACCGACACCTGCCCAACAAAGCCGCGGTTCTGGACGGAATAGCCGAACTGGTGCTCGCCGAACTGGACGTCGACGCGAGCGATCCGGATTGGGCGAATCGCCTGCGCGTGGTCGCCAGGGATTTCCGCCGCCTGGCCCTGCGGCATCCGCGCGCGATTCCGCTGCTGGTCACCCGCCCGATCGGGATTCCGCTCGGATCACAGCCGCTGTCGGTGACCAAGCCGCTCGAGGGCGTGCTCGCTCTGCTGACACGTGCGGGATTCTCCGATACCGACGCGTTGCACGTGTATCGCGCGCTGTTCGCCTACCTCTACGGGCATGTGCTCAACGAATTGCAGGAGGTCGTGGAGCGCCCCGACGAGACCGACGACGTGCTGCGCCTCGGGCTGTACCGGCTACCGCTGGCGGACTTTCCCACGGTGCGCCGACTCGCGCCGGTGCTCGCCGCCTACGACGGAGCCGCCGAACTGGAGCGCGGCATGGACATCCTGCTGACCGGTTTGACCACGGCGATGCATACACCGGGACGGGGCTCAGCGACGCTCGCGCCCCCACCTCGCAACCGTCGCTGAGTCGCTTCTGTCAACACTGACGAACTACACTGTAGACTTCAGGTAACCGCCCTCGACGACGATGTTCCACGACGGTCGATCGTTCCCGTTCGTGACCGCGACCATCGTCCGCATCCGGCGCCGCCGAGGTGTTCGAGCAAATCCACAGATCCGAGGACACCGCCCATGGCGATCACCGACGTACCCGCCTACGCACACCTGAGTCCAGCCGATATCGAAGCGCTCGGACGAGAGCTCGACGCGATCGAACTCGAGGTCCGCGAGAGCCTCGGCGCGAACGACGCGAGATATATCCGCCGAACCATCGCGTTCCAGCGCCTGCTGGATCTCGGCGCCAGACTGTCGATCGCACGCGGCCGATCGCGAACCGGGTGGATGCTGGGAGTCCTGGCGCTCGCGACCGCCAAGAGCATCGAGAACATGGAGATCGGGCACAACGTGTGCCATGGCCAATGGGATTGGCTGAACGATCCCGAAATCCATTCCAGCACATGGGAATGGGACATGCTCGGAGTCTCCGCACACTGGCGCTACTCGCACAATTACCGGCACCACGTGTTCACCAACGTCGTCGGCATGGACGACGACATCGGATTCGGTGTCATGCGAGTCACCCGTGACCAGCCGTGGCGTCCCACGCTACTTCTGCAACCGATCCAGAACCTGTTGCTCGCGCTCACCTTCGAGTGGGGTATCGCGGCGCACAGCTACTACGCCGAACGTGATCGCGCCGCCGGGACCGACCGCGCGCGCGAACCGCTGCGCGCGCTGGTCACCAAGATCGCTCGTCAGACGGCCAAGGACTACCTGCTGTTCCCGCTGCTCACCGGACGGCGTTGGAAGCGCACGCTCCTCGCGGATCTCACCGCCAACATCTTGCGAAACATGTGGGCCTACCTGGTGATCTTCTGTGGCCATTTCCCCGACGGCGCCGAGAAGTTCACCACCGGCGTCGTGGATGCCGAGACGAAGCCGGAGTGGTATCTGCGTCAGATGCTCGGCACCGCCAACTTCGACGCGGGCCCCGCCATGAGCTTCCTCAGCGGTCATCTGTGTCACCAGATCGAACATCACCTGTTTCCCGATCTGCCGAGCAACCGCTACCCCGAGATCGCCGTGCGCGTGCGCGAACTGTGCCGGAAATACGACCTCCCCTACACCACAGGACCACTGCTGCGCCAATACCTGCTGACCATGCGGACCATCCACAAGCTTGCCCTGCCCGACCGGTTCCTCACCGCCACTTCCGACGACGCTCCGGAAACCGCCTCGGAGCACAAGTTCGTCCACCAACGCGCCGACCGCTCCGCCGCCGCGAACCGGCCGCGCCGAGGTCTGGTCACGGCACTGCGCGCCGCGTCTTCCGCGAGGTAACCCGCCCACCGAGCGGATGTGCTCGCACGGCAGGTCGTTCCTACTCGCCCGCCAACGCCCTGATATCGGGCAGGTTCCCGATACGCCTGCCCGCCGGACTTCCCGGCGCCGAGACCTGCGGCGACCCGGTGGCGCGCAGCAGTGCGCGCACCTCGGCGGGCGTGCGCGGTCCGGCACCGTGTGCGGCGATGCCTTGACCGCACACGATGGCGCCGACGACGATCGGGGCCGCGCCGGAGGTGCCACTGAACACGTCGGTGTACCAGTAGTCCTCGTCACCGCCGCCTTGGAGGTCGCCGTATCCGGTGGTGGTGACCTCGAGTCCCCAGCCCTGTGCGTCCAGGCGGGCGCCGTGGTTGGAGAAGGCGAGGCGCGAGAGCGCGGGTCCGTGGTCGCGGTCGTGCACGCCCGGCGGCGGTGCGCCCGCGCCGACGAGGATCGCGCCGGAATCGTGGTCGCCGCCGCGCAGCGGGTTGCGCCAGGTGGACGGGAAGTCGGCGGGGGCCAGATCGTAGAGCGCGGCGTCGAGATCCTCGCCGCCGTTACCCGCGGCCTCCACCACCACGACGCCGCGCGCCACCGCGTAGCCGATCGCGGCCAGGTCGTCGGGCCACCATTCGACGGGGAGATATCCGGCCTGATCGGCGCGGTTGCGGAAGTCGTGACGCGGACCGGGCCGGTGCAGTTCGAGCAGGATCACATCGCCGGGGCCGAGCGCGTCGGCGGCCGAGCGGATCGCGAGAGCCGACCCGCCGCCGAAGATCGACATCGCGCTCACGGTCGCGTCGGGCGCGATGCCGGTGATGCCGAATCCGCCGACGCCGCCGCCGATCACGCCAGCCACGGCGGTGCCGTGATTGCGCCAGTCCTCGTCGCCGCGCGGCTCACCGCCCAGTATCCCGCCGCGCTTGCCGGTGAGCCCTTCGTGGGTGAACCGCCACGCGCCTTCGATATCGATCACCCGCACGCCCGCGCCGCGCCCGCCGGGCTGTGTCCAGGCCCGTCGCGCGTCGATACCGTGCGGGGCGGGGTCGAGGTAGCTCTGGCGCGCGCGGAAATCCGGGGTGACCGACGGCACCGGCGCCAGGGACCGGCGCGGCATCGGCAGCGGCGCGATCGGCAGTTCGGTCGCGGGTTTGACGTAGGCGCCGTCGACGAGGTCGTCCTCGCGTAGCCGGTGCGCGAGAGTTTCGAGGTCGAAACCCGCGTCGCGCACGGTGAAATAGTTCAGGAACCGCCCCGCCACGGACTCCTGCGCGGTGGCGGCCAGTTTGTCCGAGAGTCGGTCGGCGGGCCCGAAGATTCGCGTCAACCGGGCTCCCGGCGGCAGCAGTCCGGTGAGTCGCGCTTCGGCCGCGACACTCTCGCGCAGGGTGCTCGCCGCGAGCGGAACGGCCGCCCCGTGGGTGACCACGATCAGTTCCGCGGGCGCGGGCCGCGTTCCCGAAACCGCGGAAAGCGAACTGCGGCGCTGATCGGTGGGTCCCATCTACCCAGTGAACCCGTTGTCGGCACGGCGTGCCAGTCGAATCGCGGATCGTCCGGTCACCGAAATCGCCTGCGCGATCTCGCGGTCACCGGCCGGTGTCGGGTTCGGCTCACACGCCGGGTTCGCTCGACACGGTTCCGGTGAGAATCGAGCGCAGCCCGGCGGTGAAGCGCAGGTCGCGGTCGCCGGTCATGATGGCGATGATGTCGCCGGATTCGTCGACGCGCGCGAATCCGTTGCCCGCCAGGTCTTCGAGCAGTCCTTCCCACTCGCCGTCGTGCGCGAGTTCCAGATACGCCTGTTCCTCGATCACGAATCCGGTGGTGTAGGAACGCAGAACCGAGGCGAGATCGCCGGGGGTGTGCGGCGGTTCGACGACTTCGCGCAGCAAGGTCCGCAGCACGGTCGACAGTGCGGAGGTGGCGGCGAACGGCGAATAGGAGCCCGCGACGATGCGCCCGCCGTCGCGGAATCCGAGCATGGCGGCGCGCATGCGTTCGCAGCACGCCACGACCTGTTCGACAGTGGGGTGGTCGAGGTCGAGATCGGTGAGGTCGATGGTGCGGTAGATCGCGTCGGCCATCGCCCGCCGCAGATCCTTGCGGTCGCGCAGGTGTTTGTAGAGCGCTCCCGGCGTCACCTGCGCGGCGCTCGCGAGGCGGCGCATGGTGAGGGCGTCGAGCCCGTGCGCGCCGACGTAGTCGTGGGCGATATCGACCAGCCGGTCCCTACTCAATCCGCGTTTGACCATCGCCGCGAGCCTATCGGTGTCGGTATGAGGCGAAGCGCCCGGTTCGTACTCGATGGTAAACAATGCTCACCATTGACATCGGACGCGCGCGGCCCCTACCGTCCGCCAGGTGAACATTGCTTACCAACCCGGCGCCGAGGTCCGGCGAACCGAGGTGATCGTCGCGGGCGCGGGCCCGACCGGCTCGATCCTCGCCCACGAACTGCGCGCGGCGGGCATCGATGTGGTCCTGCTCGACGCGCTCACCGGCCGCGCCGGACAGTCACGGGCGGGCGGCATCGGACCGCGCACGATCGAGATCTTCGATCAGCGCGGCCTGCTCGAACTCCTGCTGCCGCGCACCCGCGAAGTGCGGGTCGGCCACTTCGCCGGAATACGCATGGACACCGATGATTTCGCCACTCGCTACCCCCACGGACTGGCCATCACCCAGAACGACCTGGAAGACCTCCTCGAGCGCCGCGTCACCGCGCTCGGCGCCCCCGTTCGGTGGGACTCTCCCGTGACCGGCCTGCGTCAGGACACCGACGGTGTCGAGGTCGAGGTCGGTGGATCCGAACCGCGCCGTATCCGCGCCGCCTATCTGGTCGGCTGCGACGGCGGCCGCGGCGTCGTGCGCGCGGCGGCGGGTATCGGATGCACCGGCACCGAGGCCACCATGCTCGGCATGCTCTCCGACGTCGAAATGTCCTATCCGCCCGAGGAATTCGTGTTGACCCGCCGCTGCCCACTCGGCGACTTCTCGGTCTTCGAACTCGAACCGGGCCGCTTCCGCGCGATGGTGCAACGACACGACCGCACCCCGGAGCGCGACACGGCCCCGACCTTCGACGAATTCCGCGCCCGCTTCCGCGATGTCGCCGGCATCGACTACGGAATGCACAGTCCCCGTTGGATTTCCCGCTTCAGCGACGCCACCCGGCTGGCCGACCACTACCGCGCGGGCCGAGTCCTGCTCGCGGGCGACGCCGCGCACATCCACTACCCCGCGGGCGGACAGGGCTTGAACACCGGCGTCCAGGACGCCGCCAACCTCGGCTGGAAACTCGCCGCGGTGCTGCGCGGAAACGCCCCCGACACCCTGCTCGACACCTACGAGTCCGAGCGTCGACCCGTGGGCGCGCAGGTCCTGCACAACACCCGCGCCCAGACCGCACTGCTGCGTCCCGGCCCGCACACCGACGCGCTGCGCGAGATCTTCGCCGACCTACTGGCCACCGACGAGGTCCGACATCGCCTCGGCTACCGGCTCACCGCCCTCGACCTGCGCTACGACACCACCTGCGACCACCCGCTCGCGGGTCACCGCGCCCCCGACATCGACCTCACCGGCGCCGCCCCGGCCACCCGCGTGCACGAACTCCTGCGCGCCGCCCGCCCGGTGCTGCTGTCGCTGGACCGTAACCCGCCGCCTGCCGACGGGTGGACAGACCGCCTCGATGTGGTCGAAGCCCGCTGCGCCTCCGCCGTCTGGGCGATCCCGGGCGCGGGCGACATACCCGCCCCCGCCGCGCTGCTGATCCGGCCGGACGGCCACATCGCCTGGGCCACCGACGAATCCGGTGACGATCGCGGCTTGACGGAGGCGCTCACGATGTGGTTCGGTCCCCGTTCCCGACGACACCGACCCCGCTAGATTGCCCTAGATTTGCCGATTGTGCGGGCGCCTCGTCGACGCGGCGAGTCTGCTTCGCCAGGTGGTCGTCGAGTTGACGTTCGGCGCGTTCGGCGCGGGCGAGGGTCTGGAGGCGGGAGTCGTCCAGGGCCGCGATCCGGTCGGCGGATTCGCGGTGCGCGCGTTCGAGAGCGGCCGCGGACTCCGCGCGCAGAGTGGCGATCTCGGCGGCGGTGTCGGTGCGCACCGACCCCAGTTCGGCGCGGGTGCGGTCCAGTTCGTCGCGGACCCGACGCAGTTCCTCGCGCGCCTCGGCGACGGTGCGGTCCCGGTCGGCGACCGCGCGTTCGGCGCGGTCGATGGCGCGTTCCGCGTCGGCGGCGCGTTGCACGGCCAGATCCCGTTCGGCCGCGGCGGCGGTGATCTGCTGGGCGGATTCGCGGCGCACCTGCTCGATGTCGACACCCGCCTTGCGCCGCGCGGCCTCCACGTCTTCCGTGGCCTGCGCGCGGGCGCGGTCGACGTCGGCGGTGGCTTCCCGGCGAACGGCGCGGACCTCGGCCTCGGCCTCGCTGCGCGCCGCGAACACGTCCTCGGCGGCGCGCGCGCTCACCCGTTCGACCTCGCCCAACGCTTCGTCGCGCGCCGCCTGCGCCTCGGCGACCCGGATCTCGGCCTGTTCGGCGGCGACGACAGCGTCCTCGACCACCGATTCCGCGTTCCGGCGCGCTGTTTCGGCGTCACGCCGCGCCTGTTCGGCCGCGACGGCCGCGACCTCGGCTTCGGCGATCCGGCGCGCGGCGTCGGCCTGGACCGTCTGGACCTGGGCTTCGGCGATCGAAGGGTCGGCCAGTGTCGAGAGTTCGGCGACCGCGGCGGTGAGGTTGGTCCCCAATTGGTCGGCCAGTGTGCGGAACTGCGCGAGCAGTTCGTCGGCGCGCAACCTGGCGACCGTCACCGGCCCCTGCGGCGTCACGGTGACGGGTTCGGCGGCCCGCTGGGATTCCTCTTGCAGGCGTTGCCGTTCCCGCCAGGCCCGCCATCGGGTGTGTTCGGGGTTGTCGCAGTATTCCGGGGGACGCCCCGGCCCGCCCGCACGCACGATGGGACGGACACAGCCCGGAAAGTTGCATACGCTCGACACCGGCGAATCCTAGCGTCGGGCGCTCACATTCCGGGGAATCGACCTGGTGGGGGATCCGGTGCGTATGGTCGGCTCGGGCGCATGCGACGCCCTCGTGAAGGTGCGCGGCTACCCCGAAGTCCGTACTCGATCACAATTCGTCGACAAGCGACGCGATACCTGACAATTGTCGGAACAATATCGCCGGGACGCCGTGTCCGACAATCGACAACCGACCGAGTCCGACCCCGAATATCTCGAATGTGCTTATACCGATGAATCGAATCGCCGAGAACGTCGCCTCGTCGAGACGTAACGTTCACCTGCGAAACAGGAAATCGAGGATCGATGGTCCGCCGAGACCGAACCTTCCGATTCTCTCGGCATCCGACAGGCGGTTCCACGAATTCCGATAATTCGCAACACCGCTCGTCGAGGCCCGCTCCGGGGTCACCCACGCGGCCGACCAACGGGCTCCCGCCCGCCGAATCGGCACCGCGGCGCGGCCACTCTCGAAACTTTCTCCATCCGTTGATATTTCAAGCACAAACCCGGCACCTCGCCAGCCGACCCGACCGCTGGAGACCGGTCGGAACAATCCGATTTATCGCGACTCCCGGACCGCGATCCGCGACCCCGACGTGACGTGAAGTCACGAAACTCCCACGGGAAACAGGTCTTGACGCCACGCACCCGAAGTGCAAGCGTGTGAAGGTGGGCAGGCCCGAAAAGGTGTGTCCCAGCAGAAGGATGGGCTCCGTAGGTGAGTGCGCGAAGATTCGTCACCCACAGCTGAATACCTTGCCCCGAGTTCGGTAGTTCGTTCGAATTTCCTTGAACCGTCCATATATTTCGTCCACGAAGAGGAGAAATACGATGAGTGCCATAATCAGCCTCGGTTCCGCCGCCGTGGGAGCCGCCGCCAGCCTGCTGTGGGCACTGCTCGCGATCGTCATCTAGGACATCGCAAAGGCCGTGCGAACACTGACGGTTCGACCGGCCGACGTGTTCACACGCTGGATACCGGCGCGGGACCGGTATCCGGCGTACCGACCTTTTCGAGAGAGAATTCCAACAGACACCGTTGATCGGTCGGTTCGATCACCCGGTCCAGGATCAGTCCGTGCGGTGCGGCGAGCGCCCGGAATTCCTCGACCCGGCGCTCCCGTCCCCCGAACATCACCAGCATCGCGAGATCGAATTCGCTCGCGGCGCGCAGTCCGCCGACCGGTTCCACGACCAACACCCGCCCCGCCGGGTCGACGGCTTCCACGCAGCGACCGAGTATGCGCCCGGCGTGCTCGTCGTCCCAGTCGTGGAGGATGTCGACCAGCAGATACGCCTGCGCGCCCGCCGGGAGCGGATCGAAGAAGCTCGCGGCCGTGACCTCGGTCCGCGCCGCGACCCCGTGTGCGGCGAAGGTGTGTCGAGCCTCGGCGGCGGTCGGTTCCAGGTCGACGAGATGACCGCGCAGACCGGGATGCGCGGCCATCACCGCGGCGAGCAGATCGCCTCGACCGCCGCCGACGTCCACGATCGAGGCGAAGCGCGACCAGTCGAACCCGGTGACGATGCGCGGAATCTGGTCACGGAGTCGGTGCCGCATCTGTCGGTCGAATGTGGCGCGCAGGTGCGGGGATTCGGCGAGGTCGGCCCAGAAGTCACGCCCGTATCGACGTGCGTAGCCCGCCTGTCCGGTGCTGACGCTGTGGCTGAGTTCCACGAACGCCGACTCCGCGCGCCCGCCCGCGGCCTCGAGATGCAGCAGGTTCAGTCGCCAGTCCCGCCATGCGGCGCAGGGTTCGCGTGTGGTTGTCGTCCCCCATGGGATTCCACTGTGCCCTGCCCACGGGTCAGGGTGCGCGGTTCAGCGTTTGGCGTAGTCGGCCACGCCTTGCCAGTCGATCATGACGCACGGTTCGTCGCCGACGGTCCAGGCGTCGTGGCCGGGCGGCGCGATCATGAAATCACCCGGGCCGTATACCTGCTTCTCGCCGTCGTCCATGACGACGGCCAGGTGGCCCGAGACGCAGTAGCCCATGTGCGGCGCTTGGCAGCTGTCGGTGTGCGCGATCGGTTTGACGTGTTCGGACCAACGCCAGCCGGGTTCGAAAACCGCTCGGCCGACCGGGCCGCTTTCGAGGTTGACGAGTTCGAGTCGGCCTTTACCTTCCTCGAAGGTGCGCGTCTCCTCCGGGGCGTCGAAATTCTTCTTCACCAGACCAGACATATGCGTTCTCCCGTGTGACCCACCCCTACGGCTATGTGATGCGCATCACATTATACGGAGGGTCGCGAGCCCGCGACAAGGAGACGGCGAACAGCGGCGCCGCCACGACGAACGACCCGCAGATCGTCGCCCGACGGCACCGCCGCAACCGGTCGCGCTCAGCTCGCCTGGGCGGGAACCCGGGACCCGATCAGCTCGAGTGCGTTGTCACGCATCACCTTTCGGGTGTCCTCGTAGGAGAACTCCGGGAACTGCGGGATGTCGGCGGTGAAGGTGGTCGGGTCGGCGAGACCCTCGCCGTGCGGCCAGTCGGACCCGAACAGGATCTTGTCCACGCCGATGGTCTCGGCGAGCAGTTTGACGTCGTCCTCGTAGTAGGGCGCGATCCAGACGTTGTTCTTCAGCTGCTCGACCGGGTCCTCCTTGAAGTGGTACGGCGCGTTGTTCGCCACCTTCTTCAGGCGCTTGATCAGCCGGTAGACGAAGTAGGAGCCGTTCTCGATGCTGGCCACCTTGAGTTTCGGGTGGCGGGTGAAGACCTGGTGCACGATCAGCGAGGCCATGGTGTCGTGGATGGCGCGGTCGTCGAGCAGCACGTTGTCGAGGGGGTCCTTCTTGCCGAATCCCTCGAAGGTCGCCTTGCCGCCCCACAGCGCGGCGATGGCGAGGTATCCGCTGTCGGAGAGGTGGAAGCCCACCGGGACACCGGCTTCGGCCAGTCGCGCCCACACCGGATCGTGCAGCGGGTCGCCGAGCGAGCGCGGACGGGTCACGCCGGGGACGGGCGCGGGGCGAACCAGCACCATCTTGGCGCCGCGAGCGAGCACGTACTCGACCTCTTCGACGGCCGCGACCGGGTCGGCGAGGGAGATGATCGGCGCGGCGACGATCCGGTGGTCGGGGCGGTCGAAGCCCCAGTCGTCGTCGAGCCACTGGTTGAACGCGTGCACCGAGGCCATGGTCGCGGGGATGTCGTGCTTGAGCGCTTCCTCGACGCCGCAGCCGAAGGTCGGCAGCATGAACACCGTCTCCAGGCTCTGCCGGTCCATGACGGTGACGCGCGCGTCACGGTTCTGATACTCGGGGTGTTCGGAGAGCCGGTCGACCTTCATCAGCGAGGCCGGGTCGACGCCCTCGGGGATCTCGCCGCGGAAGAGCAGGTCGAGGCAGCCGGGTTCGATGATCGGGTCGAAGGTGGGGTTCGGAATGAAGTGGTTGACCGTTCCGCCCATCACCGCCAGCGTGCGCTTGCCCGCGCTGACCATCTGCACGCCGCGGGTCTTGAACTCCTTGGGCAGGTGGCGGGTGAACGCGTCCAGCGTCTCGTAGTAGTGGTTGTCGACATCAACTGCCAGATAGTCCAGCTTCGTCATTACCTGTCCTTTTCGCTCCGGACCGTCGAGGTTCGGTCCGCACGGTGTCCTCGGGACGGCACGGCCGAGTCCTCGCCCGCGCCGCGGCTCGGTGGTTCCCGCTTCCTCGCCGTCGAGACCTCACGGCAGACCATTCGCAAGTCTTATACGTATGTCTTACTGTATATCTTTCAGTATAGCTCCGCGCAAGTCCCCCGCCAGTGCGCCCCTCCCCCGCTCACGCGCCCGCGGCGCGCGAGATCACTTCGCCGTGAACCTGGTCGCGTCGAGAATCAGCACGACCCGGTCGAGCACGTCGTCGGGCAGCCCGTTCTCGGCCTCGCCGTAGCGCTCGTTCAGCTCGCGATAGAACTTGCCCTCCTCGTCGGCGAGCACCGTGATCAGCCAGCCCTGCGTCTGCAGGCACCGCGATGGCTTGTCCGGATCGGTGAGCAGGAACGAGTAGTTCGGGTTCGCCTGCAAACTTGTGAACTTGCGGCGCGGAATCGTGTGACTCATCCGCAGTCGCGCGCCATCCCATTTGAAGCGCATCGGAGTCTGATCCGGCGCGCCGTGCGGTGTCACCGTCGCGAGCACCCCGACGATCGGGCGCTCGAGCAGATCCTCGTATCCGGCAGGCACTTTCGAGATCATGGCTGACTCCACCATCGGTTCGCAGTGAGATGTATCGAGGTCGTACGCGTGGTGATCACCGAGCGGCCGACGACACCAACACCATTACAGTATGAACCACGGTAACACTCGCGCAGCGGAGATCGGAGCGCACCGATCCGACACCCGGGCCGCGGCTCGATCCGGGTGCGCGGGCGCCCGGTAGGCCGATGATCCGCGCCGCTCGGGCAACCCGAATCACACCGGTCCGGCGGCGGCCATGATGGCATGCCAGGGCGTTGCGTCGAAGATGATGGTGATCGCGACTATGCAGCCGCCCTCGAGTCGGAAGTGCTCGGCTGTGCGTTGGATGCCGACCGGCGAGTCGGTGTGGATGTCGTAGATCAGGGTCGCCTCGGTGTCGGCGTACAACTCACTGATGAGATCCACGCGGGTGACGATGCCGAGCAGGCCTTCCAGTCCGGCCAGATGACCGGTGGGGCTGTCGGAGGTGACGAACGGGCTGGAGAAGGTGAAGACTTCGCCGATATGGGCGGCCGCGGCGGGGACGTCACCACGGAACTTGGCGTCGTGATACGCCCGAACCGTCGGTCGCGTCGAGGAATCGATGGTCATGGTCGGCTTTCCTGTCGCAGTTTTCAGGGTTGGCGTGGCTCGGTGGCGTTCAGGTGCCGCTCGATCCGTTGTTGGTTGTCGACCACCCGTAAGCACAGGTGCCGAAATCTCGCGAGCTCTTCGGGCGTGAATCCGAGGAAGACGGCCGCCATCGCTCGTTGCGTCGGCTCACGGAAGGATTCGAGCCAGGCGCGGCCGGTCTGGGTGATGTGGACCCGAACCGATCGACGGTCTCGTCGGTCCTGTCGCCGTTCCACCAGTTCGTCGCCTTCGAGCGTGTCGACCAGCCCGGTGATGTTGCGAGAACTCACCGCACAGGCACGAGCGAGCTCGCCCACGCTGAGGCCGTCCTCGGCGATGCCGAGTCGAGCGAGCACATCGAGAGCGCCCGCGCTGAGCCCGCGACCCTGCGCTCCCCGTGCACGCATCCTGTCGATGGCCTGCCAGGCCGAGCGAACCGCTGCCGCCGCCTCCAGCGTGGAAGTCTCCCCGTCTGCGGTGAAGGCGGCCATCGACGCCCGGACGTGCGGGTCGTAGAGGCCACCGTCCGCATCCTCGACCAAATTATGTACGTCCTTCACAATGAAGGAACACTACACTCCGATCGCCTATCCGGCACCTACCTCCGATCCCACTCCGGGCAGTCCGCGGGCCAAGGCTCACAAGGAGCGCGCGGATCGTCTCGATGCAGCGAGGCGATCCACCCGTCGTGCGCGCTCCCGGGTTGGACGAGGAGTTTACGAACCGTGCCTTCGAGCCGAAAACCCATATGCCACACCGTCCTACGGCTCGCCCAGTTACCCACCACCGCCTGCCAGTGCACGACCTCGATCCCGTGCGCGAACGCGTGGTCGAGCACCAAACCCACCGCCCGCCTCATGAGTCCCGCCCCGCGAGCGGCCGGATGCAGCCCGAACCCGATCGACGCGGTCCCCACACCGGTGGGCCGATAGTCGACGGTGCCGCAGAACCGCGCCCCGCCTCCCGACACCGACGCGGTGATCGCCCACGCCCGGCTCGAAGTCGGCCCGCCCTTCTCCCATTCGCGGGCCACATGCCTCAGATAATCCACCGCGTCTTGCGGTTCGTACGGACGCGGCACCGTCGTGTAACGCACCATCTCCACATCGCGGCACTGCTCGACCATCGCGTCCAGGTCACCCTCGCGATGAGCGCGAAGAACGACTGTGCCGTCGGTCAGGACAGGGACATCGTCGGGATATCGGAAGGCCATGGCCTCAGAACAACAGGAACCGTCCTTCGAGGCAATCGAATTCCGCGGGCAGCAACCAATCGCGAACCCACTCGTGAGTCGTCGTTCGGCACCGTGGGCGGTCCCGATGGCGACACCGGAGATCTCTCCCGCGGTCGCCGACGGCCGTATCGATGCCGGGATCACCCGCGGTGAACAGCCGGGCATGGCGTGCGCCGATTCCTGCTGCTGCGGCAGCGCGTCGGGGTCCAGCCGGCGCAACATCATCGGCCGGCCGAGCACCCGGAGATCGAGATCGCCGATGCGGCCGCGTATCCGCTGCGACTGCCCGACCGCGCGGCCAACCCCGTGATCCACGATCAGCTGTCCGCACTGTTCCGCGACATCCGGACGATTCCCCGATTCCGCTCGCCCGCAGTCTCTTTCGACCTGTCTCAGCGCGACCTCCGCGATGGGCTCACCCTCGCCCCGGCCGGTGAAGCCGCAGTCACCACACAACCGGCCAGTCTCACCTGGCACCCGCTACGGGGCGCGCCCACCTTGACAATCCACCTGGTCCTCCCGCGCGTGCAGCCACCGCGACACCGCAGAATCCGTACCCTCGCCAGAACCCTGGCACACGAGTCGCACTGGCTGCCCCGGACCGACGCACCTGAAGTCGAGCGAGCCGGACGCCCGCGGTGGCGACGCCGAAGAGCTCACGCCCCGGCGAACTTCGCGGTGATGACGACGGAGGTCTGGCTGAATATCCGACACGACCTCGCCACACCGGCGGATCGTCGGAGCGCGATCCAGCGGATCAGTCCGGCCATTGAGCCACATAGATCCAGTCGTCGCCGTCGTAGCCGGGTCCGTCCAGATGCGCCGCTCGGGCCAGGCCTACCCGGGTGACCAACCGTTGGGATGCGAGGTTGTCCGGGCGGATTCTGGCTGTCAACGGCATGTGTGGAAGGTGTCGGGATACCCAGGAGACGACAGCGGTGGTGGCTTCGGTGGCGTACCCGTGCCCCCACGCCGAAGGGGCGAAACGGCAGAACAGGTTGAGCACCGATTTTTCGGCGAGGTCCATGGGTTTGATGCCGCAGAATCCCAGCGCGCGGTTCTGTCCGTGCAGGCGCACGACCCAATACCCGTATCCGTGGCGCTGCCATTGATCGTTCCAGCGGGCGTAGAGCCGTTGTGCTTGCGCTCGCTCGGTGAGCGCGTCGGAAGGATTGTGAACGCAGGTCAGCGGATCGTTGTGGATGGTGAAGATGGCGTCGACATCATCGACGGTCGGTCGGTGCAACGACAATCGCGCGGTCGGCAAGTGCTCTGTCGGCGTCCGCGGCGCACCCATGCCGAAATCGTAACCCCGCGACCGTGAACCGCTTCAGCTGCGGTGGTTGCCCTGGTCGAGAAGGCATGGATCGGTAGGCTGACACCCGAGTAGTCGCCCGCCTTCGTCACCAGGGCACGACCCCCGCGTCGTCGAAGAACCCGCCGCTCGGACCGTCGTCGGGGAGGGTGGCGAGGTGGATCGCGATCGCCGCGCCTTGCGCGGGAGTGCGGAAACCGCGGAAGCCGTTGAGGTCGGTCGCGCAGTATCCGGGGCAGCCCGCGTTGATCAGGATGTTCGTGTCGTGGAGTTCCTTCGCGTACTGGATGGTGACGGCGTTGAGGAACGATTTCGACGGCGAGTACGCGGCGGAGATCGGGCCGGTTTCGTGGCCGGGCGTGGACTGCCGAGTGAGTGAGCCGACGGTGCTGGACATGTTCACGATCCGCGGCGAGGCCGAGCGGTGCAGCAGCGGGAGCATCGCGTTGGTCACTCGGATGACGCCGATCACGTTGGTTTCCACGGCATTTCGCACCGTCGCCGGGTCGACCTCGGTCGGCGCCTGCGGTGCGCTGCCGGTGATTCCGGCGTTGTTGACCAGTACGTCGAGGCGTCCCGCACGGTCGTCGATCATGCGGGCGGCGGCGGTCACGCTCGCGTCGTCGGTGACGTCGAGCGGCACCCCGAATGCGTTTACCCCGGCGGCACACAGCTTCCCCACCGCTTCCTCGCGACGCTTCTCGTCTCGGGCGCCGACCCCGATCGTCCAGCCGAGGGCTCCCAGACCGGCCGCGATCTCGTACCCGATACCTTTGTTCGCGCCGGTCACCAGCGCGATCGTGTTTTCGCTCATGCGATCCATCCTGTTCCCGGATACCGGGCAAGCTCCAACACCGATCGGGTGGGCGGCGATACCCCACGAGTATCGACCCTGGGTAGAGTGGTGGCGTGGAGACGCGAGAGCTTCGGTACTTCGTCGCGGTGGCCGAGGAATTGCATTTCGGGCGAGCCGCGCGGCGACTCGGCATCGCGCAACCCCCGCTGTCACGGGCCATCAGCAGGCTCGAACGACGCCTCGGGACAACCCTTCTCGAACGCACCAGCCGCGGGGTGACCCTCACCGCCCCCGGATCCGTGCTGCTGCGGGAAGGTTCGGCCGCGCTGGCCGCGGTCGAGGCCGCCGAACACCGCACCCGCCGCGCCGCCACCGGTCACCCCGGCGTGGTCCTTGCCACGAAAGCGGGCGCGACCGGCGAGCTCCTGGCGAAACTGCTCGACGCCTACGCCGCCGAACCCGATGCGGTCACCGTCGATGTCCTGCTCTGCGGGCCAGGTGAACAGGAACGGCTGTTGCGCGAAGGGCGAGCCGACGTCGCGCTGCTGCACCGGCCGTTCGACTCGACGACCGGGTTCGACACCGAGGAACTCCGCACCGAGAGACAGGTCGCGGTCCTGCCAGCGGGCCATCCCTTCGCGGGCCGAGACAGTGTGCGGATGGCCGATGTCGCCGCGCTGCCGAACCTGCCGATGCCGCGCTGGCCCCACCCCGACGGCGGATACCCCGACGGCCCCGGCCCGCAGGTCCGCGACCACACCCAGCTACTCCAGATGATCGCCTTGGGCCGAGCGTGCGCGGTCATGCCCGAGTCGTGCCGAATCCACCTGCGCGACGAACACGCCACCGTGCCCGTACTCGACGCACCGACGGTCACGACGGTCATCGCCTGGCCCGCCCACAGCCGATCCCGAGCCGTCGCCGACCTCATCGGGACCGCGACACGCCTCTAACCGCAACGGCACCGGCCGCAGGTCCTCTTGGCTGCCCGAGGTGTTCGGGTCGTCAGCTCGGCTCGATCGTGAGGACGCTGCGCCGGTGGCTGCTCAGCGCCGCTACGTGATCGGCCAGATTGGACATCTCGATCAGCGAGCGACCGTGGTTCATGCGGTCACGTAGGACGGCCTCGGTTCGCTCGAGGTTCTGCGCTTGTTCGACGCAAGCCTCGAGTCGTGCCCGCGGCGCGCAGATGATGCCGTCGTCATCGGCCATGACGATATCGCCCGGCGCGACCGGCACGCCGCCGAGACAGATCTGTCGGCCGACGTCGGGCGCGACGTCGGATCGTCCGGCGTTGGGTACCGTTCCGCGTGCCCACAGTGCGAACTCCGGCGGCAGACCACGGCGGTCCCGGATGAATCCGTCGACGACGATTCCGGCGAGACCTCGACGGTGTGCCTCGGCCGCGAACAACTCACCCAGCACCGCGAGTCGAGAACCGTTGGTTTGCACGACTATCACCGCACCGGGGGCGGCCCGAGCGATAGCCCACAGGGTGGAGAGAACCTCGCCGTCGGCGATCACCGTGTATGCCGGGCCGCAGATTCGCGCGTTGGCGGTCATCGGTCGAATCGCCGGGTCGGCGACGGGCAGCGACTCGTCGATATCGCACAGGGCGCTTACCGGCAATCGTGAGAACGCGTATGTCATGTGGTGAACCTGCTTCCTACCTGATACTCCGCTACATGGGACCGACCGCGCCGCGGCCTCTTCCGGAAGTATGTCGACGAGCGCCGTGCCCGGAATCGATGCCCGATGTGAGGCCGAGCACGACACCGGAACTCACTCCAGGGTGGCGGCGAAGTGATGCGCCGCGATCTGGAAGTGGTGGCGCATGTAGAGGCGATGCGCCGCGGCACGTTCGGTTCCGACTCCCGAATCCAAGTGGATCGCTTCGCAGTCGAGTACGCGGGCTTGCGCGTCGACCCAATCCATGAGTGCCTCGCCGTATCCTCTGCCACGCTGATGGGCCACGGTGGCGAGATCGTCGATATAGAGATGATGGCCCCACGCCGTGGACCATCCCTCGCGGAAACCGAGCACCGCGACGGCGGAGTCGACATCGTCGGCGAACGCCCCGACGATGCGGTACCCCAGCGGACGCAGCGATGTATCGACGAAGTCCGCGAGAGCGTCGACCGTAGCCCACCGCGGCCGCAGCTCGAGCAACGCCGAGGCAGCCAGTTTCGTTTCGTGTGCGGCGATTTCGCGTATCTTGCTCATCGCCGTGACTGTAGCGACGGTGGTGACGGCGCTGAATAGCCATTCGCCGCCGATTTCAGCAGACCACCCGACGCACCGGCGACATGAAGCCGAGGGCCCGTGGTGCCCGGCCACGAACCGCTGATGTAGCTCCACAGTGTCGCCTACCGACCGCTCTTCGGCGGCCGGAGACCGATCCCGACAAGTCAGTGCGGGGGACGCCGAGTGAGGTGAGCGTGGCAAAGGCGGCAAAGATGCCGAGGACGAGCGCGGCCACCGCCGCATTGTTGGATCCGCAGGTCGGCGGTGGCGTGCGGTGACGTAGCCACTGCTCGGGTGGCGAGGAATCGGACATCCGTCGATGGGACCACGCCCCTGGTCGAGAAGAAGGTGACGTAGGGCGGCCAGGGCAGGATGAGCCGCCGGCTTCGCTGGAGAGGGCCGATTCCCTCTCCGCCGCAATGAAACCGAGTAATATCAGCGTTTGAACTGGAGATCCCGGACGGATGCCATCGGAGCCGGATTGAAACCCGAGCGGGGTCGCACGCGATCGAGTCTGCGACTCGAACGGATGTTCTGCCGATCGCTGGTCGTCCTTATCGGTGTGAGTGTGATCGTGTCCGCACTCACCGTCGCCGCCGCTCCCTACCGTCAGACGCGGCAGTTCCACCAAGCTCTGCGTTGCGAGCAAGCCGGTGGCGCCTGCTTCACCGAGGAGATCGTCTCCATCACTGAGCGGAAGACCTTCGAGTACAGCGACGACAGCACCGCTTACGCGCTCACCTGGCAACGCAGTGATGGTTCAAGCCAATCCCATGATGTGCGCGCGGGTATCCATGCCAAGGCCCGAGTGGGCCTGCACGCGCGGATCGAACGGTGGCACGATCAGACAGTCGGTATCACGGTGGAAGACCAGTCGGAGACGTTCTTGCCCGGTCAAGCCGGACTTCTCGGTCTCTGGTTGTGGCTGGCCTACTTCGGTCTCGGAATCACACTGTGGGGTCTTTTCGGTTGGTGGGACGGGTTGTTGTCTCTCTACGGTCGGGCGTTCCTATGGTGTCTCATCGGCGCCCTACCCTTCTGCTTCCTGGCACCCAGAGTGTTGGCCCACGGGGTACAGTTCGATCCCGGATTCATTCTCATGGTCGTCTTCGCCTGCTTCTTCGCCCTGGTCGGTGCCACAGGGCTGGTCTCGTTACTGGACCGGGAGCAATGGTAACGCTGAATCGTGGAGCCTTTCGGCCATCCCGCAGCGACAGGGCTCATTGCCAGGTAAGGCCGGTACAGACCGACAGCGCGAGGCTGCAACCGGCGTCTGCGATCCGTTCCCCATCCGGCCCAGCACAGCCCGACATCGTCGAGAATCCAACGAAACCATCCCAACCCGACGCGATCCCATCTGTTCACGACTGTCGAGGTGCCGGTAAGGGTCGTGTCACCAGGTACATGAAGACCTTGTACTGAGGCTCCGATTCCGCCTGCTCCGCCGCCTTGGGGCGGGCGTCGGAGTGGGACCGCACGAAGAGGTGGTGGACCGGATATCGCGTTCAGGGCCTCGGATGCCACGGCCCCGGGACACGATCGCTGTTCGGCTCATGACCAGGTAGAGGTGGAGAAGATCGTCACGCAACCGCTCCCACTCGTCCTGATACCGCGCGATCTGTCGTCGTCTCAGGCCGAACGAGTAGGTCGAGGAGGGCTTCGCGCCGATCGGGGCCCACCGCGACGGAGCCCCCCAGCGCGGACGGTAGAGATACTCCGCGACCTCGACCAGTTGCCGTTCGATGTCGGCGCGGCCTCGCAGGAGTCCGGCTGTGGCCTCGCACCAGCGTTCGGCGTCGGAAGCCGCCGCCCTGATCACATCGGCCTCACCGATGTAGAACAGCAGCAGATCGCGCCGGCTGTCATCGACGGCGCAGTCACGATCCGCGTGGTACCGGGAGAATGCGGCGACCTCCGCCCCCACGGCCCAACAGGAGATCGAGGGAGCCGGGCCGGGCAGGCGCAGCCAGGAAACAGACACGTATCGGATGTTCTTCATGGCGTTTTCACTCATTAGCCCACCCCGACCGGCAGAAGAGATACTTCTTCCTTTGTACCCGGGCGGATCGTAGGCGCGCTGCCATGTCAACGGGATGCGACATGAACACTGTTCGGGGCGAACTCCGCCGCGCGAAGTCGACCGCGGACACACCACGGATCGACAGCACCCGGACCGATCATCGTGGTCCTCACGCGCTCCGGCTCGTTGTCCACCAGCGTCCAGCAGTCGACGTTTTCACGATCGCATCCGCGATCAGAGTGGACCTCTGCCCGATTTCCACCAGTGCGAAGGTGTCCGAGCTCAGTACCTCACCCGGGGTGGGTGTCCTGACTCGATGAATCTGGCCAAGTCGCTGTCTCCTGACGTTGGGATTGGCCAGATGCTTTGAGTCGCGAGAAGCTTCGTCGCTCAATGAATCTGGCCAATGTGGAAGTCATTGGTTGGAGTGTCGGAAGCTGTGGCCGCTATTGTTTGGTGGCCGTCAGCACTTCCAGGGTGACGGGTTCGGTGAACTGTCCGGCCGGGTCGATCGCGAGCAATGTGTCGGTGACTTCTTGTTCGAAGGCTGAGCGGCTGTCGCCGAGCAGTCTGCGAAGCGGCATCGAGGTCGAGTAGAGGTAGCCGATGGCCTGCTCGATCGTCCAGGTCCGGGTGAATTGGTAGGCCCGCTGCTGCACCTGCCGGAACGCAGAGCGCGCCAGTATCGCCTGGTGCGACTCGCCGCCGTCGGGCAGGTCCGGGACGCTGGCCTGCCAGTCGGGCGGCAGGAACCGCTGCTGAACGTCCTCGATGGCTTGCTGCCATGTCGTCGCCGACCGGACCAGGCAACTATCGTTGGCGATCACGAGGCCGCCGTGATCGTCGACCATGCCGTCCAGAGCGGTCAGGACGTGCTCGCGGTCCATCCAATGGAACGAGCGGCCCATGGTCACCAGATCGAAGCGTCCGAGCTCGCCGGGCAGGTCCGCCGAACTGCCCCGTGCCCAAGTGACGTTGGTGATGTGGGCCGCCTGTGCTCGCCCAGCCGCTTCGGTCAGCATCTCGGGTTCGGGGTCGATGCCGATGGCTGCGGCGACGTGGGCTGCGAGCCGCAGTGTCAGCTGGCCGGTTCCGCAGCCCAAATCGAGCAATCGTCCGGTGCCGTCGAGGTGGAACCGAGCAACGAGGTCGGTGAAGAACACATCCGGATAGCCGGGCCGGTAGCGCGCATAGTGCCAGGCAGTTCCTGCGAAAGGGGTGCGGCTGGATTCGTCGAGCGAATGGGTCACGGTATCTCCTGCTATTCAGCCGAGGCGCCATACTCTCATGCCGCGCAACAGATCTGACCAACTGTCACCGTCTGTGCGATGCTCGGCGGTGAGGTCTTCAACCCACTGGTGCAGCGTGTCGTTGCGCATAGGTCGATATCGGCGGTCTCGCCGTGTGCGCCATCCGGCCTCGGCGTAGAACCGGTGGCGGGTGTCGGGGTCGGCTGCGAGTTGGCGCCAGTAGGGCGAGACGAGCAACACGGTGAGCGAGACGACGTCGGGGGTAGGTGGCGGCGAGGAACGCCGGGTCGTCGCCGAATATCCGTGTCGACGGTTTTCGTCAGCTGTCGGACGTATTGCCAGCTGTCGCGCGCGGTCGTGTATGCGTGCTCGGTCGGTAGCGGTCCGAAGCGGCGGGCAAGGCGGCGGTGGCGTGCCTGGGCGGTGAGGATCGCCGGGACGGGGCCGATGTCATCGATTCGTGTGTGCAAGATCGGGGCGATCATGCCACATCGGCCAGATTTATTGAGTCAATGGCCAGATAGACCGCCACTGTGGCCAGATCCACTGAGCCAGGACAGCACGATCTTCGCTGCGGCGAGCCTTCCAATTCTGACCGCCGATAAGTGAACATTATCGGCGGTCAGGATTTCGAAACTCACCGGAATCCTCGGTGTTTATTTTCGTTTCGTAGCGTTGCTGCTACCAAACTAATCCTCAACGTAAATGGCCGAAAACTGGGATCGGTGGTACGGGAGTGCAATTCGGCCAGGCGCGCTGGGATCCTCACACCCAGCCCCACCCGAAGGGGTCGAGAGGGGACCGGGGGCATCAACGAGAAACGTCACGGTATGGCGACCACCGAAGTCGGTCGCGTCAAGCCATCACCGGTGCGATCAGGCAGCTCCCCAGAGCTTGACCGACCGGTCGGTCACACCTATCGTCGTGGACGTGCTCCTACCGCCGTTCGTCGACGAACCTCTCTTCAGATCCCTGTATTTCGGAAACGAATCCGCCGATGCCGCTCCCGTCCGGCGCCGACGGCGCCGATGGAGTCGCACGATCGCCGCGGTGGCATTCGTGGTCGCGGTGGCGAGCTCGGCGACGGCACAGGCGGTACCGCCGGGCGACAGCTACGCTCCCGGCTCCTTCTCGGAGCTGATGGTCCCCTCCGCCATGGGACCGGTGAAGGTCCAGGTGCGCTGGGCCGCTCGCGGTGGCGGCGCGGCGCTGTATCTACTCGACGGGATGCGCGCCCGCGACGACCGCAACGCGTGGTCCTTCGAGACGAACGCGACACAATTGTTCGACGCTGACGACGTCACCCTGGTCATGCCGGTCGGCGGCCAGTCCAGCTTCTACACCGATTGGCGTTCACCCAGCAACACCAACGGCCAGAAGATCACCTACAAATGGGAAACCTTCCTCACCAGAGAACTTCCCGCTTTCCTCGCCGCGCACGGCGTGTCCACCACCAACAACGCGGTCGTCGGGCTGTCCATGGGCGGCAGTGCCGCGCTGACGCTGGCGGCCTACCATCGCGATCAATTCCGGTTCGCCGGATCGTTCTCCGGCGCACTGGATCTGACGGCGCCGGGTATGCGGGAAGCCATCCGTGTCGCGATGCTCGACGCCGGTGGCTACAACGTCGACGCGATGGCGCCGCCGTGGAGTCCGCAGTGGCTGCGCATGGATCCGTACGTGTTCGCGCCGCAGTTGCGCGGTCTTTCGATGTATATCTCGGCGGCCAGCGGCCTACCGGGCCGATTCGACCATCCCAGTTCCCCGATCGGCGTCTTCGACACGGCGACCGCGATGGGTTTGGAAGCGTTGTGCCTGGTGACCACGCGTGCTTTCCAGATCCGGCTGAATTCGCTCGGAATCCCCGCTCACTACGATTTCCCCGGCACCGGCACCCACGGCTGGAAGTATTGGGAGGCGCAACTGGCCAATGCGCGACCGCAGATACTCGGCGCGCTGAACGCAGGATGATCGGCCGACTCCATCTCGGACACACGGGTATCGGTTCCCGGCCGATACCCATCGGAGAGCGCAGCGCTCCTCGATCGGGCACGGTGCACTGAGGAAGGTCCCCTATCGCCCGTTCGAGTCGGGCAGGGCGCAGGAGATGTCGGAGATGTCGGTCACGCCCTGCGCGCCTTCGATCGTGATGACCAGGCGGGGCGAATCGATCCCGCGCGGGAGTTGTCCGGGACCGACGATCAGGCGATTCGCGGGGAGATCGGTGACCGGTACCCGTTGCGTGCCGGTGATCTCGCGGGCGGTATCGGCCAGCAGGAATCCGCTGCCGTCGAATACGGCGTGCTCCAGGAACCACCATTTCGCGGCATACGACTCGCATTTGCGCGTGGAGTCGACAGGTGCGGCGAACGCGTGCGTGCCGCCGAACAGGTGCGCCACCGCGAGGATGGTCATCACCGCGACTCCGGTCCTCAACTCTCCTCCCTTCGTCACCTGCGGTCGATATCGCGCACGGTCGGGACTGTAGGAGGGTCCGAGCCCGCCGTTCGTGACCCGCGCATACGGCGGCGATTCGTCCGCGGGCCCGGTGACGGCGCGCCGAAAATTCGCCGCGCGGCGGCGATATCGTGGAATACGTGGACACCGCCGACCAGAGCCTTCGTATCGACCTCACCACCGACGAGTTGCGCGAGGTGACGGCTTACGCGGTGGCGTGCGCCGGGCCCGCGCTCACGATCTTCGAGAACGCCTACCCCGATGACCCGCGTCCGCGGACCGCGATCGACACCGCGCGGTCGTTCGCGGAGGGCGGCGTGCGGACCAAGGCGATCCGCGACGGAGCGTGGGCGGCACAGCGCGCCTTCCAGCAGGCGCGTGACGCGGGTGATTCGGCAGCGGGTGAGGCCGCGCGCGCCGCCGTCGCCGCGGCCGGTGCGGCGTTCCTGCATCCGCTGGCGAAGGCGACGCAGGTCTGGCACATTCTCGGGTCGGCCGCGCACACCGCCTACGCGTGCGAACTCGACGTCCCCGACGACGAGGGCATCGGCCCCGCGAGTCTGGTGAGCGCGCGGACACTGGCCGGGCCGACCGTGGTCGACGTGCTGCGGCGGTACCCGTGCGCGCCGGGCGGTCGAGGACGGGCCGGGGAACTGTTGCGCAGTCTCGACGCGGAGTTGCGGGGGTCCGCGATCGAGGGCTGACGGGCCCGCGCGTGGCGGTACTCGAAAACCCCGAATGCGTCGCACCGCGTTCGCCGACCGCGCGAAGGCGGTCCGCATCGAACCCTCGCGGTCCTCCGTCAGCCACCGTCGTCATCGCGCTACGCGTGTGAAAGGCTGGGAGACCGTGACCGAACTCCGCGTTGGTGTCCTTGTCTCGCACAACGGTTCGAATCTGCGCGCATTGCACGAGGCTTCGCTCGCCCACGACGCGCGGTTCACGATCGCGGCCGTGGTCGGCAACAACGAGGGCGCACTCGGACTGGCGTACGCGCGGGAACACCGGATCCCGGTCCGGCACATATCGGGCACCACCCATCCCGACTCGGATCGGCGAGACGAGGCGATTCGCGTCGCGCTTGTCGAACATCGCGTCGACTGGGTCGTCACGGCAGGCTACATGAAGAAACTCGGACCCCGGACCATCCGGGAATTCGCTCCCAGGATTCTCAACATCCATCCGGCGCTGCTGCCGAAGTTCGGTGGGACCGGATTCTTCGGAGATCGCGTCCACCGAGCGGTTCTCGACTCCGGCGACACCGTGAGCGGCCCCACGATCCACCTCGTCGACGAGGAATACGACTCCGGGAGGATCATCGCCCGACTCGAGGTGCCGGTCCACGCCGACGACACCGTCGATACCCTCGCCGCCCGGGTCCGGGCCGCCGAGCACACCCTCCTGCCTGCCGTCGTGCGACAGATCGCGAGCGGACAACGCCTCTACCTCGATATCGGTCGGTGTCTCTAAGCTGTCGGTGCGCGACATCGTGAGGAGGTTTTCGGGGTGAGTGAGGTGGCGGCGGTGGTCGCGGTTCCGGATGTGGTGCGCACCGAATTGCGGCGTGGGGTGCGCAGTGTGCTGGTGGACGCGGCGGCGTTGCGGTTGGTTCGGGAGCGGTTCGACGACGAGCAGGCGGGGTCGTTGCGTCGGTATCTCGAGGCGTCGCAGTCGCCGAACACGTTGCGCGCGTATCGCACCGACTGGATCGCCTGGGCCGGGTGGTGCGCGAGCGAGGGTCGCACCGCGCTGCCCGCCGATGCCCTCGATGTGGCGGTCTATCTTGCCGCGGCGGCCGACGCGCATCGCGCGAACGGCGGGTGGGCGTTCGGGGCGGCCACGCTGGAACGTAAGTCCGCCGCCATCGCGGCCGTGCACGCCGCCAACGGTGTTCCGTCGCCGACCCGCAGCGATGTCGTGCGTTTGACGTTGCGCGGTATCCGCAGGACCCGGCGGACGCCACCGACGCGGAAACGTCCGGTCCTGCTGCACACCCTCGACCAACTGCTGGCCGGTCTGCCCGATGCCGAGTGGCCGACCGAAACCGCGCGCCGCCGTGACGCTTTCGCACTGTTGGCCGGTTTCGCGGGTGCGCTGCGCCGCAGTGAACTGGCGGGGCTTCGGGTGCGCGACGCGGTGGCGAGCACCGAATACGCCACCGGGGAACCGATTCTGCTGCTGCATTTGCCGACCACCAAAACCGACCCGACCGGTGTCGGCGAGCAACGTGTCGTCCTGCCGCGCGGACGCAATCCGCGCACCTGCCCGATCTGCGCGTTCGCGGACTGGGTGCGCCTGCTCGAGGTCCACGTCGCGGGCGGACCGCGAGCGGTGCGCGAATGGCTCACCACCACAACGGAACCCGCTCCCGGACTGCATCGCTGCCACGGTTTCACCGGCACCGCGTTGGCCGATTTCCCGTTGCTGCCCACGGTGAATCGGCACGGCGGAGTCGGTGATCGCGCCATGTCCGGGCGCGCGATCGCCGAACTCGTCAAACGCTACGCCGCCCGCGCCGGACTCGACCCGACCCTGTTCTCCGGACATTCGCTGCGCGCGGGTTTCGCCACCCAGGCCGCACTCGGCGGCGCCGCCGACCGCGAGATCATGCGCCAGGGCCGCTGGTCCAACCCGCGCACCGTGCACGGCTACATCCGCACCGCGAACCCCCTCGAGGACAATGCCGTCACCAAATTGGGGTTGTGACACACCATGACAGTCTTTCTCGGAGAACAGTTTCGCATGCGGGGTCAGCTACGGCTGAACGTCCGACGGTAGTCACGGGGAGCGGTGCCACGGCGCGTGGCGAACTGTTCGCGGAATACGGCGGCGGTGCGGTACCCGACACGGTGCGCGATCTCCTCCACCGACAGATCGGTGGATTCGAGCAAGTCCGCCGCGTAGTCGAGCCTGCGAGTCAACAGCCATGCTTTCGGAGTCGTGCCGGTCGCGGCGGCGAAACGGCGCGCGAAAGTCCGACGGGACATGAGCGCACGCGCCGCGAGATCGTCCACGGTCGAGATCACGTGGAGATTCTGCTGTGCCCACGCGGTCACCGCCTCGATCCGGGCGTCGTCACCCGATCGGGCGATCGGCGCGGTGATGTACTGGGCTTGGTCGCCGCTGCGATGCGGCGGGGTGACCAGTCCGCGCGCGATCTCGTTCGCGACGATCCCCCCGTGCTCGCGGCGCACCAGGTGCAGGTACAGGTCGAGCCCGGCGGCGGCGCCCGCCCCGGTGACCACACGTCCGTGGTCCAGGTACAGCGCGTCGGGCCGCACGCGAACACCAGGGTGGGTCGCGGCGAGTTCATCGGCGAACTGCCAGTGCGTGGTGACCTCGCGGCCATCGAGCAGTCCCGTCGCCGCGAGGACGAACACGCCGGTGCAGTTGGCCGCCAGAATCGCCCCACGCCCGTACGCGTCGTTCAGTGCCCGGCACACCACGGGGTCCGTGTCCCGGAACTGCGTCCCCGGCAGGACCAGTACGAGTTCGGCCGTCGCCAACGCGTCGACGCCACGATCTATCCGCACCGGCATGCCGAGATCGGTGCTCACCCAGCCCGGCTTGGCCGTGCACACCACGACATCGAAGTTCGGCAGGCCCGGACGGCGGCCGAACACCGCGGCCACCGTCCCCAACGCCAGCGCGGTCACCCCCTGCGGCGCATACGCGGCGACCCGAAGAAATCTCACCGGATCAGATTGGCACAAAACCCGCGATAGATGTCATGACGGCCACTGTCTGTGGAGTCGGGGATGGGCCAGGCTCGATCTCGTGCAGTCGATCCCGCGAAGGAGCAGTACATGACGGCCAGAACAATTCTCGTGACGGGAGCAACGGGACATCAGGGTGGCGCGGTAGCGCGCCGCCTCCTCGCCGAGGGCTGGGCGGTCCGCGCTCTGACGCGAGACCCGATCTCCGCCCAGGCGCTCGCCGACCTCGGTGCTCGAATCGTCGTGGGCGATCAGAGTTCCCGCACCGCGCTCGCCGCGGCGATGCGTGGCGCGGACGCGGTGTTCAGTGTGCAGCCCGGCGCGCTCGCGCCGATCCCGGTGCCCTTCGACGACGAGATCGCCTGGGGCCGCGCGGTTGCCGACGCCGCGGCCGACGCCGATGTCGGGCATCTGGTGTACGCGTCGGTCGCGAGCGCCGAGGACAGCGCCGGTGTCGCGGCTTTCGAGCCGAAACTCCGCATCGAGCAACATATTCAGCGGCTCGGCGGGCCCGCCACCGTCGTGCGACCGACCTCCTTCATGGAGAACTACGCCGACCCCGCATTCGGGCTCGGTACCGGCGTATCGGCGACCCCGCTGGCCCCCGACATACCCGTACAGCACATCGCGGTCGATGACATCGCCGCGGTTGTGTCCCATGTGCTCGACCACCCCGCCGCCTACCGCGGTCGCGCGCTGCCACTCGCGGGCGACGCGCTGACCCCACCGGCTGCCACCCGCGCTATCGGATCCGCGCTCGGACGTGAGATTCCGCATGTCACGGTGCCGATCGACGCGGTGCGCGCACAGCACGAGATCCTCGCCGATGTCGCCGATTTCCTGAACCGTCGCGGCGGCTACCGCGTCGACATCGCACGATGCCGCGCCACCTTCCCGGCATTGGCGACCTTCGATCACTGGCTCGCCGAGGGTGGTGCGACCGCGATCGGGTCACTGTTCACCGAACCGGCCCGGGTCGACCTACGATCCGACACGGCCCGATCGGTCGAATAGCGCACCGCCGCGACGTCATCGGTCCGCGGGCTCAGTAGCCGATGGTGAAGCGGCGCTGGATGAATCGCGGGATCTCGATTTCGTCGAGGAGTGCGACCGCGGCGTCGTCGTAGGAGATTCGACTGAGGCCGTCGGCGTCGAGGACGGGCTGGTCGGTGCCGATGCGGTAGCGGCCGGTGCGTTCGCCGGGGCCGATCCGCTCGGCGGGGCTGAGGTAGGTCCAGAGCCGGTTCGAGGTGCGCAACACGTCGAGCCCGTCGCGGGCGCCGCGCACAGCGGCCGCGTATTCCTTGGGCAGGCCGATGCTTTCGAGCAGCGGGTGCAGGCGGTCGTCGTGGTCGGCGAGGACTCGGCCCGGTTCGAATTCCAGGCTGCCCGCGCCGCCGATCACGATCAGCCGGGTGCGCGGGTGGGTATGCAGGGCCCGCAGCAGCGAACGTCCGGCGGTGACGTGCGTGGCGGGGTCCGCGATCGACTCGGCGACCGTGTCCGCGAAATCTACCGCCGCGCTGCCGGGTTGATAGCCGCTGACCAGAACATCCAGCGCGGGGAGTCGGTCCGCGACGGCCGCGCTGTCGAAGATGTCGAGTTCGGCCCAGGTGAGGCGGGGATGGGTGGTGGTGGCGCGGGCGAGGTCGCGGGTGAACGCCGTGACGTGGTGGCCGCGCGACAGCGCCTCGGTGACGACCTTGCGCCCGATGTTGCCGGTCGCGCCGATGATGCCGATGAACATGGTTGTCCTCGTTGGTTCGGTGGCTGAGTCGGGCCGGGCGGCGCCGACCCCTCTCCTACCTTCTGCCTCGGCCGATTCGTGCGATAGTGGCCCGAATGCCAGATATCCGGAGGTTCAGGCCATGCATCGAGTGACCGTCATCGCCGTTCCGCCCGCCACGACCTTCGATCTGTCGATTCCGGAGTTGGTGCTCGGCGCCACGTCGATCGACGGTCGCGACGGTTACGACGTGCGTGTCTGCACGCCGCGTCCCGGACCGGTGGCCGTGAGCGCGGGCCTCGAGGTCTTCGTCTCGCGGGGACTGGCGGCCGCCGAGGATGCCGACACGATCGTGGTCACCGGAACGGGCGCGCGCGACGACATCGATCCGAGGGTGCTCGAAATGTTGCGCCGACGTGCGGCGGCGGGCGCCCGGATCGCGTCGATCTGCACCGGCGCGTTCGTGCTGGCCGCGGCCGGTCTGCTCGACGGACGTCGTGCGACCACCTACTGGGCGCGGTCCGAGGAGTTCGCCCGCAGGTTTCCCGAGGTGGAGTTGCGGCCGGGGGTGCTGTTCGTCGAGGACGGAAATGTGCTGACCTCCGCCGGGCTGTCCGCGGGCATCGATCTGTGCCTGCATCTGGTGCGCAGCGATTACGGTGCCGCGGTGGCCAATTCGGTGGCTCGGTTGATGGTGGCGGCGCCCGTGCGGCTCGGTGGGCAAGCACAGTTCATCGAGGCGCCGTTACCGCCCGAAACCGGCACTTCGCTGGCGGCGACTCGCGTTTGGGCGCTGGACCGATTGCACGAGCCGCTCACCCGCGCTTCCCTCGCCGACCATGCTCGGACCAGCGTCCGGACGCTGACTCGCCGGTTCCACGCCGAGACCGGGCTCAGCCCGCTGCAATGGTTGCTACATCAGCGCGTCATCCGAGCGCGTGAGCTGCTCGAGACCACCGACCTGCCGATGGACCGTGTGGCCCGCCTCAGTGGCTTGGCCACCACGGACTCACTGCGCCAACACATTTCGCGGCGAACCGGACTCACTCCCACCGCGTACCGGGCGGCATTCACCCAGAACGGGACCCGACGGTAGCCCGCGACGGCTTCGTGTCGGTCGCGGGCGTGGCCGTACCGCCGCGGATCGCTTGTTCGAGTCCGCTGACTATTCCGCGTGGGCGGGGTCGTGCAGGGTCGACATCACGAGTTCCATGATCTCAGGGCCCGCTTTGGCCGGGGAGCCCGCGTCGAACGGGGGTTGCGGATCGTATTCGATGGCGAGCTGGATGGCCTTGGCCACGTCTGCACCGGCCAGTCGGGCGGCGAGCGTGAGGCCGAGATCGATGCCCGCGGACACGCCCGCGGCGGTGGCGATCCTGCCGCGGATCACGACCCGCTCGGCGGAGGGAACGGCGCCGAGCGAGGCGAGCTGTTCGAGTGATCCCCAATGGGAGGTGGCTTCGATGCCGTCGAGGACACCGGCGCGAGCCAGGTAGATCGATCCGGTGCACACACTCGCGGTCCATGTGGTGGTGGGGTGCACGGCGCGGATCCAGCGCACCACGGGGTCGTCGGCGCCGTTCGGGTCGACGAGTCCGCCGGGGACGACGATCATCCGCGGTGCGGTGGTCTCGTCGAAGCTCGCGGTGGCGACGAGCGACAACGCGCCGGTGTGGTCGCGGACCGGGCCGGGTTTCTCCGCGACGAATGTGGCTGTGACGCCGGGGATTTCGGCCAGCACTTGGAACGGGCCGATGATGTCGAGTGCGGTGAACCGGTCGTAGAGAGCGAAAGCGATCTGCATGTCCCGAGTGTGCGATGCTGGGGTGCATGTCTGCCAGGACACTTTTGTGACGATATCGGACCAGCGCGTGCGGACCGTCGTCCTGCTCGCCTACGACGACGCGGAGATCCTCGACGTGACCGGGCCCGCCTCGGTGTTCGCCGCGGCCAACTCGACGACCGGCATCGAGCACTACGACGTCAGGGTCGTCGCTGCCCGCGATCGGGTGGTGTTCACCGGCGGTCTGGTCATGCACGCGGAGCCCGCGGCGGGGATGCGGCGCCCGGTCGACACGCTGATGATCGCGGGCGGTATCGGCTGCCTCGCCGCCCGGGCCGATCACGACCTCGTCGAGCGCCTGCGGGCGATGGCGCGGCGGAGTCGACGGGTGGCGTCGGTGTGTTCGGGCACCTTCGTCCTGGCCGAAGCCGGATTGGCCGACGGCGCGACGGTGACCACGCATTGGGCCGCGGCCGATTTCCTGGCCGAGTGCTACCCCGCGGTCACCGTCGAGCCCGACCGCATCTACGTGCGCGACGGAAGGGTGTGGAGTTCGGCGGGAGTGACGGCGGGCATCGACCTCACTCTGGCGTTGGTGGCCGAGGATCTGGGCGAGGCACTGGCCAACGACATCGCCCGCGGGCTCGTGCTTCCGGTCCGGCGATCGGGTGGCCAATCCCAGTACAGCGCACAACTGGCGGCGCGCGTCGGCTCGTCCCCCCAGCTCGCCGCCCTGCTGTCGTGGATGACGCTCAACCTCGACGCCGACCTGTCGGTGGCGGCTCTCGCCGAGCGCGTCGGCTGGGGCGAGCGGCACTTCGCTCGCAGATTCCGCGCCGAGACCGGAAGCACTCCGGCCCGCCACGTGGAGGACCTGCGCATCGACGCGGCACGCCATCTGCTCGAGTCGACCGACCTGACCACCGACGCGGTCGCCGCCGGGTGCGGTTTCGGCAGCCGCGAAGTCATGCACCGCACCTTCCGGCGCCGCCTGGCGACCACACCGACGCAGTACCGCCGATCGTTCTCCCCCACCGGCTGATTCGTCCCGTCCCGCCGCCGGAGACCGTCCATCGGAGCCGTGGCGATCGATGCGCGCCGATCGCGGACTTCCGACCGAGGACGTGACTTCCCGAGCAGTACGACGACATCGCCGATGGCCACGACGGCGCCCGGGTCTCGGAATTCGACCGGTGCTCGTTCCGGATGCCGGGAACGAGCACCGGTCGCGAGGTGCGGGTCGGCGCCGCACCGGATTCCGCGGCGTTCACCCGGTCAGGAGGTCGTCGTAGACGGTGGCCATGGTGCGTAGCGCGGTCGGGCAGTCGCCGTTGTAGCTGGAGCCGTGCATGATCGCCAAGGTGGTCGGGTTCAGGTCGGCCAGGCGGCGCAGGGTCGCGGGGACGGCGGGGCCGAGGGAGGTGGCGTGGAAGATGTCCTCGGCGACGGAGGCGGGTTCGACGAGGTCGGTGTCGGTGAGGGCGGGGCCCTTTCCGACCTGGGTCATGAGGTCGCCGCAGAACAGGACGCCGGTGTTCTGTTCGTAGAGGACGCGGGCTTCCCAGTTGTGCGGGGCGTGCGGGGTGTCGAGGTGTTGGACGCGGCGGTCGCCCAGATCGATCGTCTCGCCGTCGGCCAGTGGTCGCGGCGGGCGGTCGGCCATGTCGTCGATGGAGACGGCGCATCCGAGTGCGCCGTGGGCCACCTGTGCGCGCGGGGCGGCGGCGAGGAAGGAGTTCATCGCGCCGCATTCGTCGGCTTCGACGTGGCCGAAGGTGATCCAGCGCAGTTGCTCGACGGGGCGGATCCGCTCGATGGCGGCCGAGACGAGCGGGAACAGCGCTCGCATGCCGGTGTGGAAGAGCAGGGGTTCCTCGGCGTCGACGAAGAACTGGTTGAAGGTGAAGCCGGTGGGGCCGACGTCGGGGACGTAGGTGGAGATGCGGTAGATCCGGTCGGCGATCTCGTCGGTGCTGGTCTGCATGGTTGAGTCCCGTGCTGGTGGCGACCCCCGCCGCACGAACGGTGCGCGAATCGTGAGTCTACTCCGCAAAACCGACCGGTCGCTCCTTATTTGCTCGGGCCGTATCCCCGAATTTGCCCACGGGGGTGGGGTACCCGCTACACTTCTCGGCGGGAGCGGGTCGCACCCCGCGGCCACGAGCAAGACGACCGGGTGTCGAGTCTTTTCCGGGACCTGGGATGCACTGGCGATTCGTGGCGCACAGGGTTGGGCGCGGCCGCACGGACCGTACCCCTTCGGGGTTCCCGCCCCCGCCAAACCACCGGGTCCGCGCCATGAGCGCGGGCCCGCTCACTTCGCTATCGACGCTCGGGCTGCCAGGTCGCCGACGCGGCCCACATGATGACGACGTCGATCGCGATGATCAGCGCCGACCACAGCGGGTAGTACGGCAGGGACAGGAAGTTCGCGAGGATGGACAGCGCCGCGACCAGCACGGCGATCACTTTCGCCACCGTCGACCCGAACAACAGCGCGATCCCGGTCGGCACCATGAGCACTCCGACGACGATGTGCACCCAGCCCCACGCGACGAGGTCGAAGTCGTAGCTGTAATCGGCGGCGGCGAACACGTCGTCGCGGGCGATGGCCGAGATGCCCTGCAACAGTTGCAGTGCGCCCGCCACGATCAACACGACCGCGGCCAGGAGCACGGTTCCGGTGGCGATCCGGCCGCGGATATGCTCGTTCCCGCGATGGACACCTGTGTGCGCCGACATGGCGGCTCCCCTGTTCGGAGGCGGAACGTGCATCGGAAGATGCCGGGATTCCCGGCGTCACGCGGTGCTGTCCGGGTGTTCGTGACGAGGCTAACACCGGCGGTGAGCGGCGGATATCACCCGGAACAGGTGAGGGTGGACGATGTCGGCGCGGACAGACTCGGCGTACTCGTGTCCGCTGTCGGGGTGAGGAGTTCGGCCGTGACGATTCGACCCGGTCCACCGCCGACCGCGGCCCGCTGAGGCCGACCGTGGCGTGGACGCACAGCCTCACCCGATTGCCCGGTATCGCGACCGCGATGGGATACCGGCGCGAATGGTTGCGCACCGACATCACCGCGGGCCTGGTGTTGACCGCGCTGCTGATCCCGGCGGGCATGGGTTACGCCGAGGCCGCGGGCCTGCCCGCCTACGCCGGTCTCTACGCCACCATCGTCCCGCTGCTCGCCTACGCGGTGGTCGGCCCGTCCCGGATCCTGGTGCTCGGACCGGATTCCTCGCTGGCCCCGCTGATCGCCGCCGCCGTCGCGCCGCTGGCGGTGACCGACGATCCCGAGGAGGCGCTCGCCCTCGCGGGTGTGCTCGCGGTGCTGGTCGGGGCGATTTTGCTGGTCGGCGGGTTCCTGCGGCTCGGGTTCGTCACCGAACTGCTGTCCAAACCGATCCGGCTCGGCTACCTGAACGCGATCGCGCTCATCGTCGTCATCGGGCAACTGCCCAAACTGCTCGGGTTCTCCGTGGACGCTTCGGGGGTGCTCGGCGAGGTCGGCGAGACCGTGCGCGCGGTCATCGACGGGAAGGTCGACGTGGTGGCGGCCGCGATCGGGGTGGCGGCGATCGCGGTCATCGTCGCGTTCAAGAGGTGGTTGCCCGTGGTTCCCGGCGTGCTGGTCGCGGTGGCGGCGGCGATCGCGTTGTGCGCGGCGGCCGGGCTGACCGACGACATCGGCATGGTGGGCGCGCTGCCGGACGGGCTGCCGCTGCCTTCGGTCGGCGGTGTCGGATGGTCGGATGTGACGGCGATGATCGGGCCCGCGGCCGGTATCGCGTTGATCGCGTTCGCCGACACCGGCGTGCTCTCGCGCACCTTCGCCTCCCGGCACGGCCACGACGTGAACGGCAGCACCGAGATGAAGGCGATCGGGGTGGCGAATATCGCGGGCGGGCTGTTCGGCGGGTTCCCGGTGTCGGCGAGCGGTTCGCGCACGCCGGTGGCCGAGCAGAGCGGCGCGCACACCCAGTTGGCGGGCGCCGTCGGGGCGCTGGCGGTGTTGGTCTTCGTGCTGGTGGCTCCCGGTCTGACCGCCTATCTCCCGGACGCGGCGCTGGCCGCGGTGGTGATCGTCGCCGCGACCGCGCTGGTCGATATCGGCGGCATGCGCAGGCTGTGGCGGATGAGTCGGGTCGAGTTCGGGCTCGCGGTCGCGGCGTTCCTCGGTGTGGTGTTCGCCGGGGTGCTGCAGGGCATTCTGGTCGCGATCGGGCTGTCGTTCGCGGCGGTCGTCGCGCGCGCCTGGCAGCCGCACCGCACCGAACTGGTCGCGACCGAGACCGGGTATCACGACGTCAACCGCCATCCCGACGGCCGTCGCGTGCCCGGTCTGGTCCTGTTGCGTTTCGACGCGCCGCTGTTCTTCGCCAACGGCGAGATCTTCGACGACTATGTGCGCGGCCAGGTCGCCCGCGCGCCCGATCCGGTGCGGTGGGTGGTGATCGCCGCGGAGCCCATCACCGGGCTGGACACCACCGCCGTGGACGAACTCGTCGACCTGGACCGGTATCTGGAGGGCAAGGGCATCCGGCTGGCGTTCGCGGAGTTGAAGGGCCCGATCAAGGATCGGCTCATCCGGTTCGGTGTCGGTGACCGTTTCGACCCCTCCCATTTCTATCCGACCGTCGACAGCGCCGTCGCCGCCTTCCGCGCCGAGAATCCGGGGGGCACCGACGAGCCCGAGGGAACTTAGACGCACGAACGAACGCTGACTTCGCGCTGGGTCGGGCGGATCATCGAAAATACGAACCGGTCTCCTTCGTTGCGGCCGAACAAGTTCCCACACGTCGAGAACTCCCCGACAACGGCGCCCCGATCGCATCGGCGCCGGACGCGAACTCACCCTGTCGACCCTGCGAGGTGACCACGATGACGCGGACTTCTCCCGAGCGACGGGACCCGGTCGAACTCGGGGGCTACCGACCGGAATTGAAGCGGACCCTGGGATCGTTCCAGGTGTTCGCCATCTCCTTCGCCTTCATCTCGGTGGCGGTCGGCGTGTTCACCACCTACGACGACGTGCTGCGCAACGCCGGACCGGTCGGGATCTGGCTGTGGGTCGGCGCCGCCGTCGGCCAGGCGCTGGTGGCCCTGGTGGTGGCGCAGTTCGCGGCGCGCATCCCGTTGAGCGGATCCTCCTACCAGTGGGCCTCGCGACTGGCATCGCCCAAGATCGGGTGGGGTTTCGGCTGGCTGACCTTCTGCTACCTGGCGACCGGGGTGGTGGCGGTGGACAACGCGCTGGCCAGTCAGGCGTTCATGCCGTTGGCGGGCATGGAACCCGACGAGGACACCGCGCGCCTGATCACCCTGGCCGTGCTGCTGATCCAGGCGGTGCTGGCCATCGTCTCCACGCGGATCGTGAGCGCGATCAACGCGAGCGCGGTGGTCGTGGAACTGGTGCTGGTCGTGGTGGTCGCGGTCGCGCTGGTGATCGCGGTGCTGGTCACCGGCGACGGCGCGGCCGACAACCTCACCTCCCGCGGCGTCGCCGCGCACACGCCGGACTACTTCGCCGTCGGCGGCGGGTTGATGTTGGCGATGATCATGGGTCTGGCCACGCTCGTCGGATTCGACGCGGCGGCGAATCTGGCCGAGGAGGCCAAGGATCCGTTCCGCAGCGTGCCGCGCGCGATCGTGGGGTCGGTGGTGGCGGCGGGCGTGCTCGGCCTGGTGTTCCTGGTCGCGCTGACCGTCGCGATCGAGGACATCCCTCGGATCAGCGCCGACGAGTCGCCGGTCGCGGCGATCATGCGCGACCAGCTCGGTCCGGTGACCGAACGGTTACTGCTGGTCGCGATCACCTTCGCGTTCTTCGGCGGCGGCATGGTGGTGATGGCGGCCTGTTCGCGGCTGGTGTTCGCGATGTCGCGCGACGGCCGTTTCCCCGCGCACCGGCTGATGCGGCGGGTGGATCCGCGCACCCACACCCCCGTCCCGGCCACGATCCTGATCTTCGCGCTCGGCGTGATCCTGATGGTCGCGCTGCCGGGCGCCGCGCTGCTGGAACTGATCACCGCCTCCACGATCCTGCCCGCGCTCATCTACGGCGCGACCATCGTGCTGTATCTGGCGGTGCGCACCCGCCTCGACCGCCGCAAGGGCGCCTTCGACCTCGGGCGTTTCGAACTGCCGGTGACGATCTGCGCGCTGGTGTGGACGGTGTTCGCGCTGTTCGTGCTGGTGACGCCGTCGGCGGCGCGGGTGCCGGTGGTGATCGTGGCCGGACTGCTCGGGGTCGGCGCGCTGTTCTTCCTGTCTCTGCTGCGCTTCGACCGTGCGGCACTCGAGACCGAACCGGGCGAGACGAACGTCTTCGAACACTGAACCCGACGGCGCTCATTCCCCCGCCGCGATGGCTTCCAGCGCGGCGCGCACGCGATCACGGACCGCCTCGGCGCGCCCGCGCAGGATGAGCGCGGACTCCTCGTCGCCGAGCAGGTCGGCCAGTTCCGCCAGCACCTCGTCGGCCGGGCCGAAAACCGCTAGGCCCGTGTCGAATCCGAGGATGGTGCCCGAATGCGGAAGCAGCGACTCGTAGAGGAGCGCGGCGGACTCGACCTCGCCGAGCGCGATCGCGGTGTGCGCGCGGAAAGCGGCCATGACGGTCCAGAAATACTGTCGGGGCGCCACGGGGTGGCGGTGGAACAGTTTCCTGGCCTCGTCGAGATCGCCCGCCAGCGCCAGCGCCAGCGCGTAGGGCTGGGCGGCCCGATCGGGTTCGGCGGCGTACGCGTAGGCGAGCCGGTCGCGCATGCTCGCGAACTCGCCCTTGGCCCAGGCCAGCGCGCACGCGCCGATCAGAGCGGTCGACGGGCCGTGCGCGACACCGGAATCGCTCATGCGGGTGGTGAATTCGCGGTAGTCGCGGGCGGCGGCGTCGAGGTCGCCGCGCAACAGTTCCACGGTGGCGGCGAAGGCGACCAGGGTGTCGAGTTGGGTGCGCAGCGGCCCGCCGCGCGCCAGCTCCAGCGCGTGCTTGGCGTGGTGGAAGGCGGCGAGCAGGTCGGTGTCGCGGCAGGCGGCGCGGAACCGCAGGTACTGGGCCAGCGCGCGGTAGTGGCGCGCGCCGCAGGCCGCGGCGACGCGGGTGAGTTCGTCGGCGATGGGCCGCCAGCCGGTGAGCAGAGCCGGTCCGGTGAGCGTCAGCGCCACGGCATCCAGTGCGGCGCAGATCAATTCGGGGTCGCCGAGGGTGTAGGCGAGGTCGAGGGCCTCGCAGGCGCGGCGGTAGCGGGGCGCGACCGCCTCCTCGGCGCCCGAAGCCAGGACCGCGGCGATCAGCAGGCGGGCGCGCGGTTCGGCGGGATAGGTGCGCGCGAGTGCCGCTTCGATGCCGCGACGCAGGTGCGCGTTGTCCAGGCGCGGGGTCAGGTCGGTCCAGATCATGGGTGCGCGCAGGCAGGTCAGGGCGCGCACGCGCAGGTCGGGGTCGGCGCCCGCCAGTGCGAGGGCGCGGTGGCGCACCGCGCGCCCGCTCGCGTCGTGGGCCGAGACCGCCGCGAGTTCGCACAGCGCGTCGAACATGGCGGTGCGGTCCTCGGTGGTGGCGGCGGCCTCGGAATGTCCTGCGATGTCGTGCAATTCGACCGCGGTGAACCACAGTTGCGCGCGGCGTTCGGGGACGGTGGAGTCGCGGGCGGCGGTGACCACGGGGGCGAGTGCGCGGGCCGCGGTGCGGCGCTGGGCGATCCGGCTCGGCGGCTGCGCGAGGACCTGGGTCGCGCTCGCGGAGTACGACGCGCCCGGTCGATCGTGGGATCCCAATTGTGCTCCTGTGTCTTCAATTGTGTGCGGAAATTCGATGCTGCGAATCCGGCACATGATGACACGGCGGGCATCGACTTCCACATACTCTGCGCGGTGTATGTTCCGCCGCGGGCGAGAAATACGTCGGGACGACTCGATTTTCCCAGGTCGAATATCTAACGGAAGTACGGCGGAAGTGCGACCATAGCGGACCGGAAGTATTCCGGAAGCGTCGGAAACCAGACTCATCGGGAGCGTCTTCCACGGAGAGGCGAGTCATGAATTTCTCGGATTACCTCTGGATCGTTCTCACGATCTTCTCGGTCGCCGCCTATTCGGTGGGTCTCGTCTCGATAATCCTGCGGCTGCTCGCCGACGGCGCGACCCCGCTGTGGTCGAAATTCTGCTGGACGGTCTTCATGATCGCGGTGCCGCTGGTCGGGGTGTCGATTTTCGTGATCGCCCGCCGGGCGGCCCAGCGGCCGCGCTCGACGCGCACCGGATACGACCTTCCCTCGACATCCCCATTGCGGCAACCGATCCGCTACCACCAGCGGGCCGGAGACGGGGACTTCCGCCCGATCACGACCACACCGATCGGCCCGCGCCGCGTACCGCCCGAACATCATCGTGGAGCCACCAACGGCCACGCCTTCACCCCGCCGAATCCCTTCGACGGCGACAGGTCGCAGTAGTCGCGTCGAACACCGATCCGACGACACGCCCGGCTGCTCTCCGCGCCGCTGGCTATCCTCGGTGAACGGACGCTCGACCAGTTCGGAAGGAGGTCGAGCGCGAGCGCGAGCCGTCCCCGAGCGGGACCGTCGCTCGCCCGCGCCGACCCGAGGGCACGACCCGGGAATTCCGGTCACCGACACACCGACCCACCGTGACATTTCGATAACAACGCGCCCATAAACCCCGGACCGGTTCGCGGCCCAGCAAATTCTGGGACCGTTCGTATGGTTTCGAGTGTTCATTTGGAGGTACGTTTTCCCAGGCCCCCCTGTTCGCGTCAGCGGCGAACAGGCCAACCAAGCCCTATGGACGGCGGTGCAGGCTCGGACTTCACCTCCGCCGCGGCGGCCACCACGTTCGGCGCCCAGCGCACCGAGTGCTGGGTGGATGTGTAACGGTTGGAAGGATGGTCATGAGCGCTGGTTTATCCACGCCGATTTCGGCGAATATCACCTCGTCGGACCTGTTGTCCATTGATCATGTCGGCGAACGATTCCGTATCGCGATGGTCGTTCCCCCGTATTTCGACGTGCCGCCCAAGGCGTACGGCGGCGTCGAGGCCGTCGTCGCCGACCTGGTCGACTCCCTGGTCGCGCGCGGACACGACGTCACCCTGATCGGCGCGGGCGAACCCGGCACCTCCGCGAACTTCGTACCCGTCTGGGATCGCGCGCTGCCCGAACGACTCGGCGAACCGTTCCCGGAAGTGGTGCACGCGTTGAAGACACGCAAAGCCGTGGAACACCTCGCCGCGACCTCGGGCATCGACCTGGTGCACGAACACACCTTCGCCGGACCGCTCAACGCACCCGCCTACCACGGCATCGGACTGCCGACCGTGCTCACCGTGCACGGCCCGGTCCAGGACGAGTGCTACACCTACTACCGGGCATTGGGCGCCGAGGTGTCGCTGGTCGCCATCAGCGACCGCCAGCGCGAACTCGCCCCCGACCTGAATTGGGTTGGGCGCGTGCACAACGCGCTGCGCGTCGACACCTGGCCGTATCAGGTCGACAAGGGCGACTACGCGCTGTTCCTCGGCCGCTTCAACGAGGACAAAGGCGTACATCTGGCCCTGGAAGCCGCGCACGCCGCTAGAATTCCTCTCGTGCTGGCGGGCAAGTGCAGCGAGGCACCGGAGAAGGCGTACTTCGAAGAGAAGGTGCGTCCGCTGCTCACCTCGGACGATTACGTGTTCGGGCTCGCCGACGCGGCGGCCAAGCGTAAGTTGTTGGCCGGTGCACGGTGTCTGCTGTTCCCGATCCGGTGGGAGGAACCGTTCGGCATGGTGATGATCGAAGCTATGGTCTGCGGCACACCCGTGGTGGCGCTGCGCGGCGGCGCGGTCACCGAGGTGGTCGTCGACGGCGTCACCGGACGCGTCTGCGACGACCCGGCCGAACTCCCGGCCGCCATCGAACAGGTCCGAGGCATCGACCCGGCCGCGTGCCGCGCGCACGTGGAAGCCAACTTCGGCGCCGACACCCTCGGCCGCGGCTACGAGCACATCTACTCGCGTCTGCTGCGCGGCCGCGACCGGGCCCGCACCGACAAGACGGCGCCGATCCGCACCGTGGCCGGCGAGCGCGTATGAACTCCGACGCCGGGAACTCACCCGACCCCGCGGCCACGAATTCGCCTCCGGCTCCGTTGAACTCGGGCGAGCCGATCGCACTCGGCGGCAACGGCGGTTCGGTGACTCTCGTCGACGGCGGCACCTTCTGCCTGTCGAACCGGCTCGGCGACGTCGAGCCGGGGCGTCCACACGGATTGTTCTTCCGCGACGCGCGCGTGCTCTCCCGCTGGGAACTGCTCGTGGACGGCAAACCCGCCGAATCACTGTCGGTACTCAGCCCCGAAGCGTTCGCCGCGCGTTTCGTACTGCGCAGGCCACCGCAGTCCGGATACGCCGACTCCACCCTGCTCGTGCTGCGCGAACGCCTCATCGCCGACGGCATGCACGAGCGACTCACCTTGGAGAACATGGGTTCCGAACCGACCGCGGTCGCCATGGAACTGCATGTCGAAGCCGACTTCGTCGACCTGTTCGCGGTCAAGGAAGGCCGCGCCGGACACGTGCGCGCCGACATCACCGTCACCGACAGCGAACTGGTGTTGCACGACCGCTCCGACCGGATGCGCGGCATCTCGATCTCGGCCACCGCCGAACCCGCGGTGCTGCCGGGATCACTGCACTGGCGGGTGGTCGTGCCGCCCGGCGGGCGCTGGCACACCGAGATCATCGCCCACCCGACCGTCGGCAACCAGCACGTCCAGAACACCCACACACCCGGCGAACCCCACCACCGCCACAGCGCCCCCTGCCGCAAGATCGCGGCATGGCGCGACACCGCGACCAAGATCACCGCGGGCGACTCGATCCTCACCCACGTCCTGCGGCGCTCCGAAAGCGACCTCGGCGCCCTGCAGATCCACGACGAATCCGGCGAAGGCCGACCCTTCGTCGCCGCGGGCGCACCATGGTTCATGACCCTGTTCGGCCGCGACAGCCTGCTCACCGCGTGGATGACGCTGCCGCTCGAGGTCGACCTGTCCCTGGGCACCCTGCAACAACTCGCCGAACTCCAAGGCGAGGACGACGACCCGCTCACCGAGGAACAACCCGGCCGCATCATGCACGAGATGCGCCGCGGCCCCGCATCCGGACAGGTACTCGGCGGCGACACCTACTACGGAACCGTCGACGCCACACCGCTTTTCGTGATGCTGCTCGCCGAAGCCCACCGCTGGGGCGCCGACCCCGACGCCATCGCCGACCTGCTGCCCGCCGCCGACGCCGCCATCTACTGGATGACCGAATTCGGCGACCGCGACGGCGACGGATTCATCGAATACAAGCGCGCCACCGACCGCGGCCTGATCAACCAGGGCTGGAAGGACAGCTTCGACGGCATCAACGACGCGGGCGGGCATCTCGCCGAAGCGCCGATCGCGCTGTGCGAAGTGCAGGGCTACGCGTACGCGGCGTTCCTGGCCCGCGCGCAGCTGGCCGACGCCTTCGACGACCCGCGCACCGCAAGGCTGATGCGCGAACGCGCCGCCGAACTCCGCGTCAAATTCGCCGAACAGTTCTGGCTGCCCGACCGCGGCTGGATCGCCGTCGCCCTCGACGGCCGCAAACGCCCCGTCGACGCGCTGACCAGCAACGCCGCGCAATGCCTGTGGACCGGCATCGTCTCCGACGAGCACGCCGCCGAACTCATCGACCGCCTCGCGGGTGAGAACATGGACACCGGATTCGGCATGCGCACCCTCGCCTCCTCCATGGGCGCCTACAACCCGATGAGCTACCACTGCGGATCGGTGTGGCCGCACGACACCGCCATCGCCGTCGCCGGACTACTGCGCTACCGACACCTGCCGCGCGCCCTCGCCGTCGCCACCCGCCTCTCCCAAGGCCTGCTCGACGCCGCCGCCGCCTTCGGCGGGCGACTGCCCGAACTGTTCTGCGGATTCCCCCGCGACCAGTTCGCGACACCGGTGCCCTACCCCACCTCCTGCTCACCGCAGGCGTGGGCCAGCGCGGCGCCGCTGCTGCTCGTGCGATCCTTCCTCGGCCTCGACCCCGACGTCCCCGCCCGCACCCTCACCGTGCGCCCCGCGGTCCCGCGGAACTGGGGCCGCATCCACCTGGCCGACCTGCGCCTCGGCGAAATCACCGTCGACCTCGAAGTCGAAGGCGACCAGGTCACCACCGCGCACGTACCCGACGACTGGACCCTGCTCACCCGCTGACGTGCTCGGCGACACATCGCGCGACACCCATCGCCAATCCGTTCCACCCACACGGACGGGAGAATCCACGATGCAGACCTCACACGACAGCAGGGACCTGTGGAGCGCACGGCACCGCGACTGCCACGCCGACCCCACCGACCTCGACCTCGACCTCGCGCGCTTCCTGTGCAGCACACACGCCGGTCACGGGCCCGAATGCCGCCAATACCTGGCCGCGGCCGCCTACTGCTACGGCAGCACCGCGCGCACCTGAGGCCGCCCGACGGGCGCGGTGTCGAGGCGGGTGCGCGCGGATAGTAGAAATAGAGGCGGCCGCCCCGTTCACGCGGTCACACACCCGTCGACGAAGGAAGCTGATTGATGGCGAACTCCGCAGCGCGCGCACAGATCGGGGTCACCGGCCTCGCGGTCATGGGCAGCAACATCGCCCGAAACTTCGCCAAGCACGGCTACACCGTCGCCCTGCACAACCGCAGCATCGCCAAAACCGACGCCTTGCTGGCCGAACACGGCGGCGACGGCGAATTCGTGCGCACCGAGACCGTCGAGGAGTTCGTGGCGGCGCTGGAGAAACCGCGCCGGGTACTGATCATGGTCAAGGCAGGCGATGCCACCGACGCCGTCATCGAGGAACTGGCCGCGGCCATGGAACCCGGCGACATCATCATCGACGGCGGCAACGCCCTCTACACCGACACCATCCGCCGCGAAGCCGCCATGAAAGCGCGCGGACTCAACTTCGTCGGCGCCGGCATCTCCGGCGGCGAAGAAGGCGCGCTCAACGGGCCATCGATCATGCCGGGTGGACCCGCCGAATCCTACGAATCCCTCGGCCCGCTGCTCGAATCCATCGCCGCCCAGGTCGACGGCACCCCCTGCTGCACCCACATCGGCCCCGACGGGTCGGGTCACTTCGTCAAGATGGTGCACAACGGCATCGAATACGCCGACATGCAGCTCATCGGCGAGGCCTACAACCTGTTCCGCGACGCGCTCGGCTTCGACGCCGCACGCATCGCCGACGTGTTCACCGAATGGAACACCGGCGACCTGGAAAGCTACCTCGTCGAGATCACCGCCGAAGTGCTGCGCCAGGTCGACGCCAAAACCGGCAAACCACTCGTCGACGTCATCGTCGACGCCGCCGAACAGAAAGGCACCGGGCGCTGGACCGTGAAAGCCGCGCTCGACCTCGGCATTCCGGTCACCGGCATCGCCGAAGCCGTCTTCGCGCGCGCCCTGTCCGGCGCACGCGCGCAACGGGCCGCCGCACGCGGACTCGCCTCCGGCGCGCTCGCCGACAAGCCCACCGACGTCGAACAGTTCACCGAAGACATCCGCCAGGCCCTCTACGCCTCCAAAGTCGTCGCCTACGCGCAGGGATTCGACCAGATCGCCGCGGGCAGCGCCGAATACGACTGGAACCTGCACCCCGGCGACCTCGCCACCATCTGGCGCGGCGGCTGCATCATCCGCGCCCGGTTCCTCAACCGGATCAAGGACGCCTACGAACAGAACCCCGAACTGCCAAGCCTGATCCTCGCGCCCTACTTCCGCGAAGCGATCGAGACCGCCATCGACAGCTGGCGGCGCGTGGTGATCACCGCCACCGCCCTCGGCATCCCCGTGCCCGCGTTCGCGTCCTCGCTGTCCTACTACGACGCGCTGCGCGCCGAACGCCTGCCCGCCGCACTCACCCAGGGCCAGCGCGACTTCTTCGGCGCCCACACCTACGAGCGCATCGACGCCGACGGCAAATATCACACGCTGTGGAGCGGCGACCGCAGCGAAGTCTCCGCGAGCTGACACCGGTGGCGGCGGGCTCTGTCCCGCCGCCTCCCGGTCTCGTCGCGGGCGCAGTCCCGCCGCTCTCGGCCACCCACCCGCGAAACCGACTCGCGATACGCACGAGATCGACACCACTGTCGATTCGGAGTTGCGGACCACATCGAACAGCACAGCGGCGCAACCTAATGCACGGACGACCCGAAACGAACGGCTCCGACAGCGGCACAACCGATCCCGATCCGCCCGGTACCGGCACACGTCACGAACGCGCGCTCAATCAGCGGCCAGACCCGTGGTGACCACCGTCGTCGAACTCGACCGCTCCCGACGCACCGGCGGCCACTGCCGTCCCGACTCCCAGGTGATCGACTCCACCGCCTTCACCAACTCCACCGCCGCACCCCCACCGGCATACGGTTCGGCCTGCACCAGATACAGCGCGACCTCGCGTTCGATCGCGTACTGCACGCGACTGTCGCGCATCCAGCTCTCGTGCAACCCGAACGCCGTGCGCACCCCGGTCGCCACCAGCACCGCCGCACCGAGCAACGCGACGACCAGATCGGGCAGATCCGTCACCGCGACCACCGGAATGGCGGCCGCGCCCACGATCGCCGCCAACTCCGTCAACGCGTAGGAGCGACGATGGCGTCTACCGCCGCGGCGATAGGACTCCCATTTGGCGACCACCGGGACCGGCAGCTCCTGATCGTCACGTCGCGCTGTGCGCATCCAATGCCCCGAACCCCAAGGGGCGCGAATCCTCATGCCACCATCATCGCCAAGACCGCGCGGTCCGCATCACGAATCCGGCGCGCCGCAGGCCGACAACGCGGGCGGACGGTCGACCGACACCTCCGGCAACACCCCCGCATACCGCTCGACCTGCACCAACGCCAACTGCCCCGAGCAGCCTTGGCTCAAAGAGGACGCCGCGCGATCCGCGGTCAACACATTCGGATTACCGTGCCTGCACAGCGACGGATCCGCCGGATCCGGGTCGTACCAACTCCCCGTCGACAACTGCGCCACACCCGGACGCACCGCCTCGTCCACCAGCACACCCGCCAGACACGCGCCGCGATCGTTGAACACCCGCACCACATCCCCCGTGCTCACCCCGCGCGCCGCCGCCTCGCTCGGATGCAGACGCAACGCCTCACGCCCGGCCACCTTCGCCGCCCGACTGTGCGCACCCACGTCCAACTGACTGTGCAGCTTCGCGCGGGGCTGATTGGCCACCAACTGCAACGGCAACCGCTGCGCGGCGGGTGCGCCCAACCACTCCTCCGGCGCCAACCACACCGGATGACCCGGACAGTCCGCGTACCCGAAACCGGCCACCACTTCGGAGAAGATCTCGATCCGGCCGCTGGGCGTCGACAACGGCGCGGCATCGGGGTCGGCACGGAAATCCGCGCACAGCACCTGCTCGCGATCCGGCACCGCGATCTCGAGCGACCCGCGCCGCCAGAACTCGTCGAAACCGGGAACACCGGCCGGACGCCACTGCTCGTACAGGTGCCGCAACCACTGCCCCGTGTCCCGGCCCTCCGTGAAATCCTTGCCAACACCCAACCTTTCGGCCAGCTCCGCGAAGATCACATAGTCGTCGCGCGCGCCGCCGTGCGGACGGGTCAACGCGGGCATCGCCAACAACAACGGATCGGCCTGGCCCGCACCGAAATCCTCGCGCTCCACACTCATCGTCGCGGGCAGCACGATATCGGCGTGCCGGGCGGTCGCGGTCCAGAACGCGTCGTGTACCACCACCGTCGCCGGACGCGTGAACGCCGACCGCAACCGCGCCAGATCCTGATGGTGATGAAACGGGTTCCCGCCGCACCAATACACCAACTCGACATCCGGATAGCGCAGCCGCCTGCCGTCGTAGTCGAACGACTCCCCGGGACACAGCAGCATGTCCGCGATCCGCGCCACCGGGATGAACCGGTCGATACCGTTGCGGCCCTGCGGGAATCGCGGCACCGAATGCGCACGCGCGGGCTCACCCACCGCCGCCGTCGAACCGTAGCCGTGCCCGAAACCGCCACCGGGCAAACCGATCTGACCCAACATCGCCGCCAACACCACCCCCAGCCACAACGGCTGCTCACCGTGCCGGGCGCGCTGCAACGACCAGCTCACCGTGATCAACGTCCGCCCCGCGGCCATCTCCCGTGCCAACTCCCGAATCCGCGCGGCGGGGACCTCGGTGATCGCCTCCGCCCACTCCGGACTCTTCACCACCCCGTCCGAGTCGCCGCGCACATAGGCGATGAAGCGCTCGTAACCGACGGTGTAGCGGTCGAGGAACGCACGATCGGCCAACCCCTCGGCATCCAACACCTGCGCCAACGCCGCCATCAGCGCCGCATCCGTCCCCGGCCGCGGCGCGATCCACTCCGCCTGCGCCTGCTCGGGTATATCGTCGCGCAACGGCGAGATCGACACGAACCGGCAACCCCGCGCCCGCGCCCGCCCGACCCACGACACCGTGTCGTGGCGAGCCGCGCCACCGACCCCGACCACCGAATTCTTCGGCGAGATCCCGCCGAAGGCCACCACCAGGTCGGTGTGCTCGGCGATCACCGACTTCGCCGTCGACGCGCGCTCCAACCAGCCCATACCGCCGATCACATGCGGCAACAACACCTCCGCCGCGCCGAGACTGTAACTGTTGACACTGCGCACATACCCGCCGAGACAATTCAGGAAGCGATGCAACTGTCCCTGCGCGTGATGGAACCGCCCCGCGCTCGCCCACCCGTACGAGCCGCCGAACACCCCCTCCGGACCCCGTTCCCGATACACCCGCCCCAACTCCGCCGCCAACAGATCCAGCGCGCGTTCCCACGACACCGCGACGAACTCCTCGTCGCCGCGCCCCGCGCCGCCGGGACCGCGCTCGAGCCAGCCGCGCCGCACATACGGGCGATCCACTCGCGTGCGGTGGTGCTGGGCCGACACCACATTCTCGATCAGCGGCGTCGGCTCCGGATCGCCCGCCCACGGCCGCACCGCCGTCAGGCGATACCCGTCACTCTCGGCCTCGAACGCACCCCAATGGGCCAGATGTAGGGTCATCGCTCCACGGTATCGGCAGATTCCGGGCGCCGCGATCGCGCCAGGTCAGCACTTCTCGACCGTCGCCCGCGTCAATTCCTCGACCACGTCGCCGATCTCGCTGCGCGCGCGCATCGTCGCCACCTGCCTGCGCGCACCATTGCCGCGCACGTGCAGCGACGCGATCGCATCGAGCACGAAGTCGAGATCGCCCGCCTCGCGCAGCGCAGGCGACACCGTCTCCACCAGCCGGGACAGGATCTCGCGATGCGGGACGATCCGGCCGTGCACAGGATCAAGTCCCGGCCCGTCGAGTCCGGCGTGCGCGGCGTTCCAGTAGGCGGCGCGCAACACCTCGGCGGGCACGGCGGGCGCGGGGACGCCCTCGGCCATCCACCGCAACCCCGTCGTCACCGCCGCCCTGATCAACGCCGCGAGCAGCGCCGCCTCCTCGGCGGTGGCGGGCACGTCGCTGACCCGGATCTCCACGGTCGGGAAACTCTCCGAAGGGCGGATATCCCAATACACCATCTTGTTGTCCAGAATGCTGCCGCCGACCCGCATCATCGCCACCATCGCCTCGTACTCGTCCAGGCTGGTGAAATACGGCGGCGGGCCCGCGCTCGGCCAGCGCCGCCACAGAATGCTGCGCCAACTCGCGTAGCCGGTCTCCTCGCCGCGATAGATCGCGGAATTCGCGGTCATCGCCAGCAACACCGGCAGCCACGGGCGCACATAGTTGCCGACCAGCACCGCGGTCTCGCGATCGGGCACTCCCACGTGCACGTGACAGCCGCACAAGCCCTGTTCATCGGCGAGCAGGCCGAAGGTGCGCGCGATCCGCTGATAGCGCGGGATCGCGGTGATCGGCAGCCGGTGCGACACCGTCGGCGGGATGGCGACCGCGAGCAGTCGCGCGCCGTTGTCCACGGCGCAGTCCGCGACCGTGCGGCGCAGCGTGCGCAACTCCTCGTGCAACGCGGCGGTCTCGGTGTGCACGCGGGTACTGGTCTCGACCTGCGCGCAGGTCATCTCCAATTGCAGTGAAACTCCCGCACGCCGCGCCGCCGCGGCCACCTCGAGGTTCTTCGCGGCAGGCGCGCCGGAACACGGGTCGACCAGGAGGAATTCCTCCTCGACACCGACGGTGATGACGGCCGCGCCCATGAGAGCAGAGTACGCCGAGACAGTGAATGCCAAGCTATCAACCGGCGAACGAGCGGGAAGGACCGACGCCTTGCTCGGTCAGTGACGTGCGGTCGGCCCATCGGGGATCTCGTGATCACGCCATCGCACCCGCGGCCCGCCCGCGCCGATCACCGGCAGCACCGACGTCAGCTCACGCGGGTCCGAATGCAGGCAGGCCAAGAAACCGTCGACACTGCCGTAGCGCGCGAGAACCTGTTCCAGCAACCGTTCCGCGGGCGCGTTCCATTCGCTCGCCACGCCGTCAGCAATCCCCGAGCACAACGCTGCCGAACAGCGCGTATACGGATTCCGACGATTCCTGCCCTACAGCCGAAGGTGGATGCATTCCCGAATTCCAGCACATCGGCGGCACACCACCGGCACCGACCTCCGCCGCCGGCTTGCAGGGGTTCGTCATGATCGCCGACGGCGGGGCCCAACCAACCCGGATGCCCAGGGCTCGGGCGCGAGACCGCGGCCATGTCGGGGCACGCCACGGTCCCCTGGATGCGACTGCCGGGACACCTCGCGATGAGCGAGGGCAGTCGATCACCGCAGGTCACCGATCGACGCATCCTATCGATCGAATACCCGTCTCGGACGTGACGAATCACGATCTATGACCCGCGAACGACATTCGGCAAATAATTGGCACACCGGTGTTCTCGGATCGGAGCAGGCCGAGTTCGCCCTACGCTCGACTCTCGAACGGCATACCCCGAACACGCCGACGCCGGGCGGTCCATGACCGCCCGGCGTCACAGCGAAATCGGGTCAATTGTTCTGATGGGCACTCTGTCGCGCTTCGTCCACGTCGGCTTCGGCGCGAGCCTTCTCGGCCTCGGCTTCCTTGCCCGCGGCCTTGCGCTGGGATTCAGCCTTGTCCTGTTGCGCGCGACCTTCCTGCTCGAGGTCCTCGTGCCCGCTCAACGCGCCCGCAGCCTGCTTGATCTTGCCCTTGGCGTCTTCGACGACGCCCTCGACCCCTTCACGTACACCACCGGTGTGCTCGGGCATAACTACCTCCTGATGTCGGTATCGACAACTGACACAGGACGCCTACCCGCGCATCACGCACCCAATCCGAGCCGTCGACGTCATCACGAAACGGCACGAATGCGAGCCGGGTCACGTCCCGAACCGCCGCGGGTCGGTTATAGCGATTCCCTACAGATCACCGCGCGAAAGCACTCGAACGCGACATCCGGCGCGGTACGCTCACCGCCGGACCAGCACCACGCGATCGCCGACGACCGGAAGTCACCGCGGCCACAGGACCGAAGGACGACCACCGATGAGCACCCGACTCGACGCCGAATACCTCGATCCCACCCCCCTGCGCGTGCGGATCGACACCCACCGGCGGTATTCGGAGAACGACCACCACCCCACCGAGGACGTCCTCGACGCCCTCGCGCTCACCGGCGCGGAAGCTCTGGCCGACATCGGCTGCGGTGACGCCCGATTCCTCGCCGACCTCGTCGCCGCGGGCCACCGAGGACCCCTCGTCGGCGTCGATACCTCACCCGCCATGGTCGCGGCCGCGCGCACCGTGCCCGGCGTAGCGGGCGTGCTCGCCGACGCCGAACGAATGCCATTCGAGGACGGCACCTTCGACGCGCTCACCGCCCGCCACATGCTCTACCACGTGCCCGACCCGCAGGCCGCGCTCGGCGAATTCCGGCGCACCACCAAACCCGGCGGCGCCGTCGCGATCGTCGTCAACCACCCGCACACCTGCCCCCGCACCGCCGAACTCGTCGCCGCGCACGCGAGCTCCTACGGCGTGCGGCCCGATCATTCCTTCCGCGCTTCGGTCGATTCCGACACCCTGCCCGCGCTCATGGCCGAGGTCTTCGACTCCGTCGAAGTGCACCGCAGCGACAACGCCCTCGTCTTCGAAAGCGCCGCACCGCTCATCCGCTTCGCCGAATCGCTGCTCGGTTTCCACGGGGTGCCCGCCGATCATCCGGACCGTGCGGCGGTTCTGGAGGATCTGCGGACGGATGTGACCGAGTGGTTCGATGCGCATCCCGGCGCGGTGTGGCGGGATCCGAAGGGATACATCGTCGCCGTCGCGCGAACGGACAACGTCTAACGCCTCGCCCCGAGTGGGTTGCCGCTCGGCCTCCACACCGAGGCCGACGAAGAACGCTGTCCGAACCCGCGGGCGTCGGATCGGCGTAACCGACACCGGCGCTGTGGAACTCGGCGAAGACCGGGGCGGTCCTCGGCCGGCTCCGATGTCATCGGACCGACTTGAAGTCGGGGTGGATCCCGGGCGCCAGTTCCTGGTCCTCGGCTATCCGCCTGAGCAAGGCGGTGAGCTGGCGTCGTTCGTCGGCGCTCAGCGCGCGGCAGAGTTCGTCTTCGTTCCCACGGGCGGCGGCACTCAGGTCGCCGAGTAGGGCGCGACCGGCGGGGGTCAGGTGAAGTGCGTGCAGTCGGCGGTCGTCGGGGTTGCGGCGGCGTTCGATGAGTCCGCGCTGTTCGAGGGTGTCGGCGAAAGGAACGAATCGGCTGGGGGGCATGCCGAGGGCGTCGGCGAGTTCGCGCTGACTGCGTCCCGGTCGCGCGGCCAACATGCGGAGCAGACCCGCTTGCGGGGGTGTGAGATCCAACGCGGCTATGCCCCGGGCGAAGTGCGCGGCGGCGTGCGCGCCGACTTGGGCCAGAAGGAATCCGGCGCCGTCGGGCCTGCTATGCGCGTCGGGTTCGGGGTGGTCGTCGTCGGTGCCGTTCATCTCCACGTGGACATCGTACCCACAAGATAATCGTATACAGTTGACAATCATTATGGATCGGATTCATTATTTGCGGGTAATCATCTCATCTTCGAAGGAATTCGCATGAGCGAGCACGCGATCACCGCCCGCACCGCCGTACCACTGCTGGCCTCGACCCTGGCCTTCACCGTCTTCTCCATCGCCTACGTGGCGCTCAATGCCGGGATGCCGCATCCCGACGCCGCACCCGCCGAGGTACTCGCCTACGGCCTCGCGCATCCGGGCCTGCTCGAGGCCGGTTCGGCCCTGATGCTGCTGGCTGCTGCGCCACTGGCCGTGACCGGAGCGCTGGCCTACATTCCGTTGCGCGAGCGACTCGGACGCGTGCCCGCGATCGCGCCCGCGGGTGGCCTGCTCGCCGCGGGCGCGCTGACATCGAGTGCCGTATTCGGCTGGGTGAGTGCGCAATTCGATACCGATACCGCCCCGTCGGTCGCCCGCGTCATCGCCGACCTCGGATTCGCCTTCGGAGGACCGGCCTACGCGACGGCCTTCGGGTTGTTGGTCGCGGGCATCGCGATTCCGGCGTTGCTCGGTCGACTGCTGCCGCGCTGGCTGGCCGCGCTCGGCCTGGTCATCGCGGTAGCGGGCGCGGTGGCCGCGATCGGGCTCGCGGTGCCGGGGGCACAGGTGCTGATCCCGGTGGTCCGGTTCGGTGGACTGCTGTGGCTCGTCGGCTCGGTCATCGTTCTGACTCGACGAACCTCGACAACGACCCGCTGAAATCCGAACCCGGAAAGAGGACCCTCGTGTTCGGAACGTATTCGGATCTTCCCGGCAAGGTCGCTGTCGTCACCGGCGGTTCGCGGGGCATCGGCGCCCGGACCGCGCAAGGGCTCGCGGCACAGGGCGTGCGGGTGTGCGTGGTCGGGCGCGATGAGAACGCACTCGACGCTGTGGTCACCGAAATCGGGGAGGCGGGCGGTAGCGCGTTCGCGGCGGTCGCCGACACCACCTCGGCCGAAGATCTCGCCGCGGTCGCGGCCGTCGTCGACGACCGGTACGGCCCGGTGGATGTGCTCGCGGCGTTCGCGGGTGGGCAGGGCGCGCCGATATCGTCCACCGCGCTGAGCGAACAGCGCTGGCGGGAAGTGCTCGACTCCGACTTGACCTCGGCCTTCCTGACGATCCGCACCTTCCTGCCCGGCATGGTCGAGCGCGGGTCCGGCAGCATCATCACCATGTCCTCGGCCGCCGGACGGCAACCCAGCCGCGCCAACCTCGCCTACGGTGTCGCCAAGGCCGGAGTGGTCATGCTGACCCGGCACCTGGCCACCGAGATCGGCCCGCACGGTGTCCGGGTCAACGCCATCGCGCCCAGTTCGACCAGTACCGAAAAGGTCGTGGCGAACATGCCCGCCGAGGTCAGAACCCAGATCGAGGCGTCACATCCGCTGCGGCGTCTCGGCACCACCACCGACGTCGCCGAGACCGCCGTGTTCCTGGCCTCGGCGGCCTCGTCCTATCTGACCGGCCTGGTCATCGACGTCGCGGGTGGACGCGTGACGAATTGACGGTCCACAGCGGACGGTGTCGGCGGGAAAATACCCAGCGAAAGACCATGTGGTCACTCCCGCCGACACCCGCTGACCTCATGCGCGGCCCGAACGTCGTCGCCCCGCGGCCGGATAGCCTCCGGTCGTCGAAGCTTGTTTTTGCTTTGATTTGTTGGAGGTAGAGTATATAGCTAGATGCGCATATCTACGTATCGACATTTTTAGAACCACTCAGCTGTGCGTCACCCGACGCGCTGGGTGGTTACCGCCCGAAGGTCACCACTCGATCAGGCGGCGATCCGACCAGGGCGTGCTGCGCTCCCACTGCCGTATCCATTTGCGAACGGTCCCCACTCCCCCACCGTCACCTGCCAACGAATCTCGCACCGGCAGGCGGCTCCCCCGCGGTCAGGTCCAGAGCACCGCGACGAGTACGTTCACGATCGCGGCCCCGCCCGCCGCATGCGTCATCCACGGAATATCCTTGCCCCGCTTGGCATCCGCGCGCCCCATCTCCGCGAAAGCCGCCACGAGCACCGCGATGACCAACTTCACCGCCAGCTTCGCGTTGTCGGGATCCTTCCCGAGGGAATCGATGGCCGAGGCCATACCCGCCAACACCAACCCACTGATGATCTGGGCCCGCGCACCCCACACCATCAACTCCGATACCTTCGGCTGCCCGGCCACGTATCCACCGACCACCGCCGCCATACCGAGTAGATGGGTGACGACAACCAGGTTGTAGAGAAACTCGGACACACTCATGTTGCTTGCTCCCTGCGATAGCGGTGACAGTAGGCGGTCCCGGTCTTCCGAAATTATCGTGGTCGACAGGAATCGACGCACCGTGCAGCATCCCCCATGGCAGGCCGATATCGGGAACCGGACTCGGACCGGATCCGATCGAGCGTCCGCCGCGCCGTCGCACGCTCGTTCGCTCCGGTATCGGGATGATCGATCAGCGTCCGGACCCGGGCGGGACGCATTCCTACGCCGCTTCCCATATGGACATCCCCTTCCGAGTTCGGACCGCCGCACCGACCGTTCGCCGCGCCGAGACTACTACCGCTCGGTAATCGCCCACTCACGTGGTCACGACCGTGCCGACGTGAAACCCCATCCGGGCCAGTGGAATCCGGTGACCTCCCGCTGACCGGCGCGTGATCGCCGGAACATTCCGAGCGAGGCGAACACGGGAGCGTGTTTCCGATCGGGAGTCGGGCCAATCGAGGTCCGTGTGCCAGGAATGCATCGATGGGCCGGAGTGGCCTCGAATGGGGTGGTCGAGTCGAATGGTGTTACCACTCGAGTGCCGAGAATATGAACTACCGGACAGAATGAACCGGACAGGTTGTTAGCCTGGGGAATTGGGTGCTAGCCTGCGCGCATGGCCAAGACTACCGTGGTCGTCACCAAAGACGACTGGACGGGCGAGATTGTCGATACCACCGATATCGCCCCGAAACAAATCACCAGCTTCACATTCAACGGGCGCGAATACTGTCTGGATCTCTCGGCAGCCAGCGCCGAGGAACTCCAGGCCACACTGGCGCCCTGGATCGAAAAAGCGTCACAGGTCAACGTCGTCGGTCGTCGCACCCGGCAGACCAAGCCCGCCGCCGAAACGGCGACGGTCGAGACCACCGCCGAGGACCGCGCCGCGATTCGGGAATGGGCGCGGGACAACGGATTCGACGTCGGCCCCCGCGGCCGGATTCCGGACGCCGTCATCCGGGCATATCACGAGAGCCCCGACGAGGACGAGGACGAGGCGTTCGAGGACGAGGTGGCGACGAGCGAGGCGGACGTCGAGGTGTCCGGCGTCGACGATGCCAAGCCCACCGCCGCCGAGCGCGCCGCCATTCGCCAGTGGGCGCAGGAGCAAGGGCTGGAAGTGAAGAGCCGCGGACCGCTGTCGCCGGATCTCATCCGCGACTACCGCGAAACGCACGCCGCCTGAATCCCGAAGGGTGGGCGGGCGGGGTCGAAAGAAATCTCCGCCACCGTGTCTGTGAATTCACGGTGGCGGAGACGTAGTCGAGCGCCGTGCGGCGGGCGAGGTCGATCGGAATGCGGTGATCGACCTCGCCGCTCGAGCGAGTATTCGCTGCACGCGGCGAGGTCGGCGGTGCGAATCAGCTCACTTCGCGCACATGGATTGAATGACGCCCTTCACAATCGGCATGCCGTAGGTGACGGGCGCGAACATCAGGGTCTGCGCGATCGAGAGCGGGGCGTCCACACCGACGAATTCGGCGACACCCGCACCGGCGGAGAGCAACATATTCGCCGCGTCGAGGGTGAAGGTCGCCAGTTCCATGGCGTCGGCGACCGGCATCTCGGCCAGCGGCACGGTGCCCGCGCCCGCGGTCTGGTGAATTCCGAATCCGAGGCTGCTCGCGAAGGCGAGCGGGCCGTAGCCGATCAGATCGGCCGGGCCGCCCGAATCCTGGGTGCGACGGGCCATCACCCGATTCTCCCGCAGGAAGCTCTGCATGGAATCGGCGCTCGCCCGCAGGGCGACACGATTGATCGGCAATTCGGGGCGATCGAGGAAATCGGTGGTGCGTTGCAGCAGGTTGCCGGTGGTCAAATTCGCGACCGGCGTGCACGAGCCGTACCCGCGCACCACATTCGACGCCAGCTGACGAATCGCGGCGGGCACCTCGACCGGTTCCACGGTGACCTGATCCACCTCGAGCGGGCGGTAGGCGTTCGGTGACGCGCACCGGTCGACGAGGTTGCCCTGCACGGTGCGCGCGAGCGCTTTGACGCCGGTGAACAATTCGCTCACCACCGGTTTCAGCACGAATCCGACCATCGGCACCATACTGGCCGCGAGTTGGGCCGGAATCTTCACGACGCCGGTGGCGAGGACGAGAACCTCGATGACGTCGTTGACCGTCAGGCGGGAGATCGACATCGTCTGGTCGATGCGGCCGGTGTGCACGGCGTCGAGTCCGTTCACCAGGTATGTGACGATCGGGTCGTCCAGGGACGCGGTGTTCTCGTTGACGGTGCCCGGGTCGACCGGCAATGCGTCTCGATGCACGCGCATCGTCGACATCGAGACCCGGAATCGGTCGACCTGGCCGTCGTAATCTGTGACGCGGTCGGCGGGGACGATGGCGCGGATCGCGGTGGCGGCGGCCGTCGCGACGTCGTCGAAGGTGGGGGCGGCGCCGACGCACAGACCCGCGGCGTCGGTGATCGGCGCGTCGGCCAGCGGCACCTCCTCGGTCGGCGCCGCGCCCGCCGGAGCGACCCCGTCCTCGATCGGCGCCGCGCCCGCGGGAGCGATCCCGGTCACGGTGAGGACACCGGACAGGGTGATCGCGCTCACGAGCGCGGCGAGGGCGTGCGGGATCCGCATGACGGGCCTCCGAATTCGGGTCACGGAGCGATCCGCGACGTCAGTGCCACCGGATCGTCTTCGAGTCGGCCACCGCGGGCTCGTCGGATACCGGCGTTGGCGCGAGCGATCCATCGGGTCGACTGGTTCAGCTGTGCTGCAACACTTGTCACAGCCACGAGCGCAGAATACCCACGGCGGACACCGGTGCGGTATCGCGCGGCGTGATCTTTGCACAGAGCACACTCGGGCCGCCGATCCATTGTCGAGCAGCACAATTCGGCACGCCGACGCCACCGGTCGTGACGACCGGATCGGGCGTGATCCACCATCCGTGACATCGCCACGACCGACAAAGGGCGCAGAGACGGCTCTTCGACGGACATCGCGATCCGGCGCGGGTGTGTTACGTCTCACCGAACGCGCAGATCACACGGGAGCGCGCTCCTCATTCCGTGCGATTCGCGCCGCGGAACAAGGCCCGGTGCGCGGCGGGACTGGTGCCGAGTTGACGCTGGAAGTGGTGACGCAGGCTCACCGCGGTGTGGAAACCCGCGTCGACGGCGATCCGCTCGACGGTGTCGTCGGTGGATTCGAGCAACAGGCGGGCGCGGTCGGTGCGTTGCCGCAGCAGCCAGCGCTGTGGGCTGTCGCCGGTGCGCTCGCGGAAGCGCCGGGTGAAGGTCCGTCGTGACATCGATGCGATCCTCGACCAGCTGTCCAGGTCGATGGCGGCGCCGAGATCGGTTCTGGCCCATACCATCGCGCGTTCGATCGGGTCCTGATCGGCGATCTCGGGCACGGCGACGGGGATGTACTGGGCCTGGGAGCCGCTGCGGTGCGGCGCGGTCACCAGTTCGCGGGCCAGCTCGGTGGCCTCTCGACTGCCGAGGTCGACCCGGACCAGATGCAGACAGCAGTCGAGCGCGGCGGCGACCCCCGCCGAGGTGATCACATCGCCCAGATCCGACCACAGGGTGTCGGCGCGCACCCGCACATCGGGATAGGCCGAGGCCAAAGCCTCGGCGCAGCGCCAGTGCGTGGTGATCTCACGTCCGTCGACCAATCCGGTGGCGGCGATCGCCCACGCGCCCAGGCAGAGTCCGACGATTCTGGCCCCGCGCGCGTGTGCCGCGATCAGGGCCGCGCACAGCTCGGGCGAAGGGTCGTGACCGGGCAGCCAGCTCGGGATCACCACGGTCTCGGCCGTCTCGAACGCTTCGAGACCGTGCTCGACCGCGATGTCGAACCCCGCCGAGGTGGTCAGGGTGGCGGGCCGCTCGGCGCACACCGTCACCCGATACGGCGACGCGGTTCCCGTTCCGGTGCGGCCGAACACCAGGGTCGGCACCGACAGGTGGAACGGACTCACTCCGTCGTAGGCCAGAACCGCCACCGTGCGCATGGCCCGATCTTAGCGATAAGCGACCCTCGGGCCGCTGTCGCCCGCGGTGACCGGCGAGCACGATCGCAGACATGACCGAAACGACAACCCGCACCGCCGTGGAAGTACTGCATATCGGCGGCCCAACCCTGCGGCTGCGCTATGCCGACTCGACCTGGCTGACCGATCCCACCTTCGACGAGCCGGGCGAATATCCGGGACCGGTGACCCTGCGCAAACTCACCGGTCCCGCGCTGGGCCCCGACGAGGTGGGGCCGGTGGACGTGGTGCTGCTCTCCCACGACGAGCACGCCGACAATCTCGACCACTCCGGGCGCGCGTTCCTCGCGAACGTGCCGACGGTGCTGTCCACTCCGGGCGCGGCCGAACGCATCGACGGGGTTCGGGGACTGGAGAATTGGGAGGCGGTGACGATCGGCGCCGCTCGGGTGACGGCGGCGCCCGCGCTGCACGGCCCGCCGGGGTGCGAGCCGTTCACCGGAATCGTCACCGGATTCGTGCTGACGGCGCCCGACCATCCGACGGTGTACGTCTCCGGGGACAATGCCTCGGTGCCCGTGGTCGCGCGGATCGCCGAACGCGTCGGTCGCATCGATATCGCGGTCTTGCATGTCGGAGCCGCCAATGTCGAGCGATTCCCGGAGGACGTGACGCTCAACGCCCGTGCCGCACTCGAGGTGGCGCGGTTGCTCGACGACGCGGTCATCGTCCCCGTCCACGCCGAGGGGTGGGCGCATTTCAGCGAGACCCTCGACGACCTCGCCCGGGTATTCGACGAAGGCGGCCGCGGGAAGCAACTGCGCATTCCGCCCGTCGGTCGCCCGATGACGGTGTGAGTTCGGTTGTCGTCGAGGTGGATCGCGGATACCGCGAGTTCACGACGGCGATGCGGGCGCGACGGTGATTCGGACGGCGCGAAGTCGGGTCCCCGCCTCGGTGTGTGCCGAGGCGGGGAGCCGGTGCGTTCAGAAGCGTTCGCGCAGTGGGCGGTCGGCGGGGGTCGCGCGGTAGATGCCGTGGTCGACCAGGCGGGGGACGACTTCATCGATGAATTCCCGGATGTCGGCCGCGCCCGCCGAGAACATCAGGTTGAAGCCGCCGACATTGCCGTCCTCGTGCCAGGCCGCGAAGTCGGCGACGAGGTCGTCGTAGCTGCCGACGAACTTGCGGTGCGTGGCGCCGCCGCGGCCGACGGCTTGGGCGACCACCTCGCGCACGGTGACTCCTGGGCGCTCCCTGATCCAGTTGTAGAGGCCGACGTAGTTGCCGAAGGTGCTCTTGATCGTCTTCTCGACGTCCTCCGGGCGCGGCAGCAGGTGGGTGGGGAACGGTTCGTCGAGGTCGCCGAGTGGGACTTCGAGGCCGAACTGCCCCATCGCGTACGGTGCGAGGGGCGCCCAGTCGACATGACTGTCCAGTTCCCGCAGTTTCTCCTCGGCCTCCTTCGCGGTCCGGCCGAGGAAGGGGATGAGGCCGGGGATGGGCGGGACGGAGCCGGGGGCTCGGCCTTGTTCGAGCAGGGCCTTGTCCAGCGTCTCGCGGTAGGCGGCGGCGCTTTCGCGGGTGGAGGAGTTGGTGAACACCATCTCGGCGTATTTGGCGGCGACCGCGATGCCGGGTCCCGAACCGCCCGCCTGCGCGATGAGGGGTCGGCCCTGCCTGCTCGGCGCGATATTGAGCGCGCCCGCGACCTGGAACCGCTCGCCACGGTGTTCGATCGGTTCGGCGTAGAACCGGGTGTGGCCGTCGGGATCGCGGCGCAGTTCCCGGTTGTCCCACAGCGCCCGCAGGACCTGGAGGAATTCGTCGGCCCGCTGATAGCGCGCCTCGCGATCCAGATGGTGTTCCAGGCTGTAGTTCAGCGCGAACCGGTCGACCACGGAGGTGACCGCGTTGTACCCGGCGCGACCGTCGGATGCCTGGTCGAGCGAGGCGAGCAGGCGGGCCAGGTTGTACGGGTCGTAGAAGGTTGTCGACGCCGTCGCGATCAGGCCGACGTATTTCGTGTGCTGGGAGATCGCGGTCAGCGCGGTGATGGGCTCGGCGGGGCCGCCGTCGAAGGCCGGGGATCCCTGCAAGCCCGGGATGTCGCCGACGAACAGCGCGGTGAACAGGCCCTCGTCGCCGAACTTGCCGTACTCGAGCAGGCGTTCGAATGTGCTGCGTTCGGGAATCCCCTGCGCGCGTTCGTATTTATAGGCGCCCTGGTGCAGGTTGAGGTCGTTGGCCACCAGGTTCAGATGTAGGTAACGGCGCTCCGCCATCGGGGGCTCCTGTCGTGAATCGTTCCGGTGTAGAGGCGTGTTCAGCGTGGCGCGCGGGTAGCGGCTGGTCGAGATCGGAGATTCCGACCGAATGAGAGCATAGTTCTCATTCGTAGAGAATGGCGATATCGCGTTGGTCGATTTCCGCAGCGGCCCGGAGGGAACTCGAAGGTTTCAGGCGGCAGGCGGCGCGGCGGACCGTGGCGATCGGGGGCGCAGTTCGCGAGCGATCGGGAACCAGAGCAGTGCGAGGAAGGCGAGCGCGATGGCGTGCCACGGAAGCCGCCACCACCATCCGACCACCGGGGCGAACGCCGTTTCCGCATCGGGTCTGGGTTCGGCGAAGGACCAGGCGAGGAACGCGTCGCCGATGGGGAGCGCGCCGAGGGCGTACCGTTTGGAGTCGCCGAGCGTGATCGGCACGCCGAGACTTTCTCCCAGGCCGGTGAGCGAGTTCGCGAGGGGTTCGTCGCCGTGCGCGCGGGCCGCGCCGAGGGTGACCACCGTCGCCGATACGCTGATGCCGAGGACGAGCGGGCCGGAATCCACGTCACCCGCGCCGTCTCGGCCGCGCGGATACTCTCGCACGCCGGGCAGACCGAGTGGGGTATCGATGAATTCTCGGCGGAACGTGTCGTATTGCTGATTCGCCCAAGCGGTGTCGATCTCGGGCAGGAATCGTTGGATGATCGCCTGCGAGGAACCGCGCGCGCCCTCGCGAACGGGGGTGACGGAGTGCGGCATGAGTCCGGTGTCGGGGTCGAGGGAAGCCTTCGCGGCGGTGAGCCATCGGGCGACCACCGATTCGAATCGCGACCCGATCACCCGATCGTGTATTCGCAACGCCGCCACCGCCACGACATTGTCGACCGGCCAAGCCTGCCCCGGATAGGCCGCGAGGAACGGGCCGTCGGCGTCGAACGCCGCCGCGAGCGCTTCGCAGTCGGCGGTGAACCTTTCTGTCTCCGGCGCGCCCGCGCCCGCGAGTTCGATCACCGCTCCGCGCAGTCGGCTGGACCATCCCACATAGAAGACTCCGTACGCCGGACGTGACCGCGCATCGAAAACCGCACGCCCCGAAGGAGAATCCAGACGCTGCAAAGCCCAGCGCGCCTCCCGCACCGCTTGGTCGCGGTAGTTCGCTTGTTCGCGCGCCACATCCGTCCACGCCAATCCGTAGAGGACATGCGAGAAGACGTACCCCTCGGGGAACATGCTCTGCATTTCGCCCCCGAGTCCGGAATCCAAACGTTCACGGAGAAAACGCAATTGGGCGACGATCTCGGTGTGTGACTGCTCCTGCCGATACATCCGGACCTGCGGGACGAACAGCGCCACCGCGAGCAGGACCGCGACGACGACATACATCGCCCGGAAGAAGTGCCGAAGAGAGCTCACGGCCCCACCGTAATCTCGCCTCGATCCCGGCCGCGTCGTATCGACGGCCTGCCCGCCGCGGCCGGGTGGCCCGGAGCGGCGACCCTGGGCCCGAACGGCAGGGGGTAGGCCAACGCAAGTAGACGCGGAGTTCGTCGGGGGTTCGCCCTGGTCGGACAGGCGGACCGCACCGCAGACAACAACCCTGTTCGACCGATCAGTAGAAGACATCCGAGGCGGTGTGCACCCAGTTTCTGACAGTCGGCATTTATTTTACAGTTGTCAGTTAGATGCCGAGTGTCTATATTCGGTGCATGTCCACTGCTTCCCAGCCGAAGCCGGTCCGTCAGGATCGGCGGGTGCGCCGGTCGCGTGCGGCGTTGTTCGCGGCGGCCGTGCGTCTGGTGTCGGAGCGGGGCAGTACTTCGGTGTCGATCACCGAACTCGCCGAAGCGGCGGATATGAGTCGTCAAGCGGTGTATTCCCAGTTCGAGGACCGGGATTCGCTGTTCGTGGCCGCCGGGGTCGACCTCATGGAACGGGAGCTGTTCCCGGAACTGTCGCGGTGCGCGGACGGCGGTCCGCATGCCATGGCCTTGGTCGGCGCCGAACATCTGGCCCGGCACCGTGCGTACTACCGCGCCTTGGCCACCGGCTCCTGCGCCTATGCCGTCAAACAGGCGGTGATCAATACCGTGGCGGCGTGGCAGGCGGGTCTCGACCGTCCGCTCGCGCCGGGACTCGACCTGAGTGGCGCGGACGTCATGACCACATTCCTGGTCGGCGGCATGTTCGCCGTGTTCAGCCAGTGGCTGATCGACGGCGATGAGCCGCCCGACCCGCACCGGGTCACCGATCAGGTGCTCGGCGTTGCCGCCGCGCTGCGCCGCTTCGGAGCGGAGTAGCCGACCGGCGAAATCGCGGAACCGACGGCACGTGAACGGTATTCGCGCGTCGGGACCGCCAGTGCTGTCTCCGTCGCCACCGATGACGACGGGACCTATCGGAGAAGGTGTTCCATGCACAGACACGATGACCCCACCGCCGCGCCAGGCGCCTCGGACAACGTGCCCGCGCCGCCGCGCAACGCCCGCCGCCGAGCGCGGACGATCGCCATGCTTGCCGCCGCTGTCGCCGCCGCGGCTGTGCTGTCCCCCACCGCGGTTCTGTCCCCCACCGCCGCGGCCGAACCCGCCTCGGCGACCGAACCGGTGCCCTCGCGCGGCTGCGGCACGTCGACCACCGGGCCCGGCCAGTCGATCAACCTCTTCGAGGCCGCGGGGCGCACCGGCAGTTTCATCCTCGACGTGCCGCCGTCGGCTCCCGGTACCCCGCTGCCGGTCGTATTCGACGTGCACGGCTACCTGCAACCCGCGCTCATGCAGCGGCAATGGAGCGGGGTCGGCGACTTCGGCATGCGCAACGGATTCGTGACCGTCACCCCCGAGGTGTACGACGGATTGCCGAGGTGGGACTTCAGCGACGGCGGGCGCGATATCGCCTACCTGTCGGCCCTGTTGACCCATGTCGAGCAGACCCTGTGCGTCGACCGGCGGCGCGTCTACATGACCGGGCTGTCCATGGGCGCGTTCACGACCTCGTCGGTGGCCTGCCAACTCTCGGATCGCTTCGCCGCCGTCGCGCCGGTCGCGGGCCTTCAGGACTTCTCGTGGTGCAGGCCGACCAGGCCGGTTCCCGTCGTCGCGTTCCACGGCACCGCGGACACCTTCCTCGCCTATACCGGCGGCATGGGACCGGTCGGAGAGGCGCTGCCCGCCACCGACGGCTCCGCCCGCACCGCCGCGCAGCAGCATGCCGCCGACCCCGACACCGACCTGCTGCCCAAGCCCGTCGGCATCCCGGAGCAGGCCGCGATGTGGGCCGCCCGCAACGGATGCGGCGGCGCACCGGCGACCGGACCGGTCACCGGTGACGTGACCCGCACGGTCTTCGCGTGCGGCGCCGACGCCTCGGTCGAGCTGTACACCATCGACGGCGGCGGCCACACCTGGCCGGGCGGGGACACGAGCACGGTGCCGACACCGCTGGTCGGCAAGGTCGCGAGCTCGATCAGCGCGACCCAAATCATCTGGGACTTCTTCCGCGCCCATCCGCTACGCGGACCGATCGCCTGATCCCTCCACACCCGAAAGCGCGGGCCCGCCGGGTCCGCGCTTTCCGCGCGGGCAGATCCCGGGCCCGCGCCGGTCCTGCCTGGTGACAACGTCTTTCGAGCGATCGACACCGGGTGGCGCACCCGGCTGCGTCGTCCGTCCGAGCCACACCACCCCGCCGCGCGTTCCCGTGAACTGTCACAGGCACAATGAGACGTGTTACAGCGGACAGAAGTGTCCGGAAGGGTTCGACCCGAGCACACAACGGTCGACACACGGACTCACGGAGGACGAGGAATGAGCGAATCTCCGCACGGCGTATTCGTGGCGGACGGCGACACGTATGTGCCGACCCAGCTCGCCCGCGGCCCCTGGGGCGATTTCATGAGCGGTCAGTACGTGGGCGGCCTGCTGGCCTCGGTGATCGAGCGCGGCGTCAACGACGACGACCTGCATCCGACGCGGGTGACCGTCGACCTGTCGGGCCGCGCCGCGCTCGAGCCGGTCACGGTGCGCACCACCGTGCTGCGCGACGGTTCGCGCATCCGGCTCGTCGACGCCGAGATGGTCCAGGGTGACAAGGTCGTCGCCCATGCCCGCGCGGTCTACCTGCGGCGCGGCGAGCAATCCGCCAACGAGATCTGGACCGCGCCGGTGACGATGCCGCCGCTGCCGGAGGTGCCGTCAACTCCGCCGCCAGGCTCGGCAAGTCACGGCTTCATCTACAGCGCCGACAACCTCGACGATCCCGGCGCCGACCTGCGGGTCTGGGAGAACGCGAGCCAGAAGTTCATCTGGTTGACCTATCTGACCCCGCTGATCAGCGGCGAGAAACTGACGCCGCTCACCCGCGCGATCATGGTCGCCGACTCCGCGAGCGCCGTGGCGAACTACGGCTCCACCGGACTGCATTTCATCAACGCCGACTACACGGTGACCCTCGCCCGCCTGCCCGAAGGGCCGTCGCTCGGCATGGCGGGCCTGACCCAGCACAGCGAGGCGGGCGTCGCCACGGGTTCGGTCGCGCTGTTCGACAAGCACGGGTCGATCGGCACCGTCGTGACCGTCGGCATCGCCAATCGCGGTTTCCGGCCAGGAACGTCGAAACGCGACTGAGCGCTCAGTCGCCGACGTGCACCGGCAGCATGTCGTCCCACGGCTGCCGGGTCACCATGTCGGCGACCTCGACGTATCCGTGTTCGAACTCGCCGGTGGCGGCGTCGACGAGACGATACCGCTGACGCCCGCGATGGATCGGTTGCGCGTCGAGCACGACGACGCGCACCTCTCCCGGTTCGAAACCGCAACGCTGCTGCAGCGCGGCGACCAGCTGTTCGTCGCTCATGTGACCGTCGCCGAAATTCCATCCGAGGGCGGTGCTCACGATGCGTTCGCCGTCGGTGAGCGTGTACTGGTCCTCGTCGTGTCCGGCCATGGCGCGGTGCGCGAGGGTGAACAGCGCGCGGCCGTGGGTGTTGAAGGCGCGGAACGCGTATCCCATGAACATCGGGATCTGCGCGGCTTCCTTACTTCCGTAGAACCGTTCCAACTGCGCGGCGGGCATGCTCGCGATGGCGACGATCCCGTTCGCGATCTTCTCGTTCGCCGACTCCGTCAGGCACCACAGCGAGGTGTCCCAGTTCCCGGCGTAGTAGCGCATACCAGGCAGGAACGACACCTTGCGCGGAAACAGGTTGCCTGCCACCACGACTCCCGCCGACACCGCGAACAACAGGATCGGCAGCGGCGTGTCGAGATCGGTCGGCCCGACCCGCGGGTGGCCGAGGAACAGCGACACCACCGCGAAGATCATGAACACGTTCCATTCCAGCGGCACGCCCATCGGGATCGAGGACAGGATCGCGAAGTGGAAGCAGATCATCGCCGCGGCCGCGATCGCCGTCGGCAGGCCGCCGTGGGTGCAGAGCAGGACCAACGGCACCAGCCCCTCGACGGCGGTGGACAGGTGCGCGATCACCCGTGATCGCCTGCCGGGGCGCAGATCGTCGGGGAAGCGCTCGAAGAATTTCCGTTTCACCGACCGCGATCGCAGGACCGGGTTGTTGCTCATCATGGTCGAGATGACGAACGGGAAGTGCTTGGTGAGTTTGGAGGTCGCCGCGCCCATCCAGATCACCACGCACACCAGTTTCGCGGCGATGATCATGTCCACGCCGTATCCGGCGAACAGGAACGCGACGGTGAGCGCGCCGTAGACTTCGCCGCGCGCGGCCAGGAACACGACCTTGTCGCGCAGGCCGAGCACCGCGAGCAGGCCGAGCACACCCCAGATCTGCCAGGTCGGCAGGACGCCCGCCGCGGTGCCGAGCGCGGGCATCGGCCCGGTGCCGTCGGAGCAGATCGCGACGGCGAGCACGATCAGCAGCGCGGCGTAGAGCAGCGCGTCGACCGGTGTGCGCGCGGTGCCCGCGGTGAGCGGAACGCGGTTCGGCCACGGTGGCAGTCGGATGGTGCCGGGGCGCAGCCAGTACAGGATCGAGCCCATGGGCGGGAGGAAGCGATTGTTGAGCGGGCCGAATCCGCAGCCGAGGCCGATCACCTCGAACAGCATCGTGTACAGCACGATCTTCTCGAAGACGATGGGCTCGTCGTACCATCCCGCGATATCGGTGAATCCGCCGATATCGGCGGTGGTCGCGGCGACCAGCCAGGCGCCGAGGACATAGAGCCCGATCTTCACGACGTAGAACAGGTGCAGCGCGACGGGCGCGCCGAACCCGACCTCGGCCCAGTGCCGCGCCATCGGCTCGATCTTCTCGGCCCTGGTGCCCTTGTTCCATTCCTCGAAGTCGATGGCGGGCACGTCCTGCTTCCAGAATCCCATCGACTCTCCATTGCCTCTCGATGAGCCCCCGACGGGCCGAGCATCCCACAGTGACCCACGCCACTGCGACGAACTTCTCGAGGTTGACAGATGAGACATGTAGTGTCAATCATGTCCATACCGAGGGAACGGGGCAGGCATGGACGCCGACAACGCGCACCGCGACATACGCATCGCCGTCATCGGCGCCGGATTCGGGGGCTTGTGCGCCGCCATGAAACTGGACGAGCGCGGATACCGGAACCTGACCGTCTACGACCGCGCTCCCGATGTCGGCGGCACCTGGCAGGCCAACACCTATCCCGGCGCGGCCTGCGACGCGCCGTCGCACCTCTACAGCTACTCCTTCGACCAGGACGTCGACTGGTCGTACCGGTTCGCGCACGGACCGGAGATCCAGCGATACCTCGGACGCTGCGCGGACCGCGCGGGCCTGCGACACCGCATTCGCACCGATACCGAAGTGACGCGGGCGGATTGGGACGGCGGCGAGTGGGCGCTCACCCTCGGCGACGGCAGCGTGGAACGCGCCGACGTGCTGATCCCGGCGCTCGGACACCTGTGCGTGCCGGTCTATCCCCCGCTGCCGGGGCGGGCGGACTTCGCGGGCGATGTCTTCCACACCGCCCGGTGGAATCACGACGTCGACCTGCGCGGCAAGTCGGTGGCGGTGATCGGCACCGGGTCGAGCGCGATCCAGACGATACCCGCCATCGCCGACACCGTCGGCAAGCTGACCGTATTCCAGCGCACCGCACCGTATGTCATGTACAAACTCGATGCCCCTTACACCGAGCGCACGCACCGGTTCTACCGGCGGTTCGGGTTCGCGAGAAAGTTCGCGCGAGGTGCGATCTGGGGATACTTCGAATTCTTCAACTACGCGTTCTGGCGATTCCCCGGCGCCATGGCGCTGTTGCGGCGGGTGCACGGCAGGCAGTTGCGGAAACGGGTTTCCGATCCGGCGCTGCGGGCGGCGCTGACCCCCGACTACGCCATCGGCTGCAAACGAATACTGCTGTCCAGCGACTATTACGCGACGCTGAACCGTCCCGACGTGGATCTGGTCACCGAGCCGATCACCGCGATCACTCCGAAGGGTGTCGCCACCGCGACCGGGACACACGAAGTGGACGTCATCGTCTTCGCGACGGGCTTCGAGACCAGCGAGTTCCTGAGCAGTATCGAAATCGGCGGGCGCGACGGAAAGACCCTGCGCGAGCAGTGGTCCGAGCGCGCGGCCGCCTACCTCGGGCTCGCGGTGCCGAACTTTCCGAATATGTTCCTGATCTGGGGACCGAACACCAATCTCGGTGCTGGCTCGATCGTTTCGATGATCGAGACGCAGGCCGAGCACATCGTGCGCGCCGTCGAGCGGATCGCCGAAAGCCCGGGAACCACCGTCGAGGTCACCACCGAGGCATACGACGCCTTCCTCGGCGAGATCCGCGCCAGGGAGCCGAAAACCATCTGGGCGGGGTGCGACAACTGGTACCGCGACGAGCACGGCAACGACATCCACAACTGGCCGGGTTCCATGCGCGACTACCGCAACCGGACGCGCCGTGCGCTCACCCCGCACTACCGGGTGACGGCGCCCACCGCGACCGAGTCGCATTCGGCGTCGGGCTCGGACGTGGGCTAGTTTCGGTTGACGCCGGTCCGCGACAGCCGACCGCGCCGCGGACATGTCGAGGGAGGCGAAGGGTGGTGCAGCGACCGATCCGTACCCGCGCGGTACCGTGGCACGGCACCCGCGCCCCCGAACATCCGCGCTCGGAGATCATCGACGCCGCCTCCCGCTGCCTGGTTCGACTCGGCCTCGAGCGGACGTCCATCGCGGCGATCTCCCGTGAGGCGGGCGTCTCGCGCCAGACCGTCTACAACCATTTCGCGAGCCGGGAGGAGATCGTCGACGCGGCGATCGAACGCGCGGCCACCGAGGCGAGCACGCGTATCCTCGCCCGAGCGCGCGGCAACGAGACCGCCGCCGGATTCGTGGTCGACCTGTGTATGGGAGCCGTCGAGGAGTTCCGGCGCAATCCGGCCATCTCCCCCATGCTTTCGGTGCTCGGCGATCCCGGCACCCGCAGCCGGGTGCTCACCCCGCCGGTGATCGCGCAGGCGCGGGAATTCCTGCGGCCGCTCATCGACTACCTGCCCGAACGCGCGCCCTACCTGGACGAGATGACCGAGACCTACCTGCGTTTCGAGCTGTCGCTGCTGACCCTCGACAGCGACATCACCCGCTCCCCCGAAGCGCTGCGCGGGTACCTGCACCGCGTGCTGGTACCCGCGCTCGGCCTGCCGACCGACCGATGAGCCCAGCACCACCTACCGGAGCCCGCACTCGGCCTGCCGACTCGACGAGCGCGGGCGGACGACGGCACCCCGGCGGGCGTCGTGCGGGAACCCGCACCGCGTGCTGGTACCCGCGCTCGGGCTTCGGGTCGACCGATGAGCGCGGATCAGGCGGCGCCTTCCTCGGAATGTCCACCCAGATAGGCGTTCTCGATCCGGCTCGGGTCGGCGCGCAGTTCCTCGGCGGGGCTGCTGAGGGCGATGCGTCCGTGTACGAGGACCATCGCGCGGTCCGCGGCCGACAGGGCCAGTTCGATGTGTTGCTCCACCAGCAGCACGGCGATCTCCTCCTGGACCGCGACCTGCTTGATGGTCGGCAGGATGGCGCGGGCGACGGCGGGGGCCAAACCCATCGAGAGTTCGTCGATGAGCAGTGCCCGAGGTCGGGTGACCAGGGCGCGTCCGATGGCGAGCATCTGCTGTTCGCCGCCGGAGAGTTGCCCGGCCTTCACGGTCAGGCGGGTGCGTAGCGCGGGGAAGTAATCGAGTATCCGCGCGATGTCGGCCTTGCGGCGGGCGACCAGGGTGAGGTTCTGTTCGGTGGTGAGCCCGCAGAACAGGGCGCGGTCGTCGGGGACGAGCACGAGTCCGCGTTTGGCGGCGCGGCGGGCGCGGGCGGCGGGCAGCGGGTCGCCGCCGAGGTGGACCTGTCCCGTTCGGTGCGGCAGCAGGCCCGCGAGCGCGGTGAGCAGGGTGGTCTTGCCCGCGCCGTTGGGTCCGAGCAGCGCCACCACCTCCCCCGCCGCGATATCGATGTCGACATCACGGACACAGGGGCGGCCGGGAGTGTGGCCCGCGGACACGCCGCGGCAGGTCAGGGTGCTCACGAGATCGCCTCCGTGGTCGGTCGTCCCAGATATGCCTCGATGACGCGCGGGTCGGCGCGGACCTCGACGGGGGTGCCCTCGGCCACGACCTTGCCGAGGTCCAGGACGACGACGCGGTCGCAGATGTTCCACACCAGTTCCATGTCGTGGTCGACCAGCACCAGCGCGGTGCCCGCGTCTCGCACCGCACGCAATTGCGTACCGAGCCAACGGCTTTCCTCGGTGTCGAGGCCGGCCGCGGGTTCGTCGAGCAGCGCGACCATCGGCACGCCCGCCAGCACCCGCGCCACGCCGACCAGCTGCCGCTGTCCCTGCGACAGGGTCTGCACGGGCCGGTCCGCGACCGCCGTCAGGTCGAGCAGGTCGAACACTCCCGACAGCACGGTGTCCTCGTCGCGGTCGCCCGCCGCGGCGAGACCGACCGCGACGTTCTCGCGCACGGTGAGGTCGTCGTAGAGCTCGATGCCCTGGAACGAGCGCCCGAGACCGCTACGGCTGCGGCGGTCCGGGGGGAGATGGCCGAGCCTGGCGCCGTCCAACGCGACCGAGCCGGTGGCCGTGGCGAATCCGGACAGCGCGTCGATCAGGGTGGTCTTGCCCGCGCCGTTCGGACCGATCAGGCCGAGGATCTCGCCGGGACGCACCGACAGTGACACCTCGTCCACAGCGACGACGCCGCCGTAGCGCACGCTCACCCGGTCCGCGGTCAGCACGTGCTCGGTGGCGGGAGTCCGCGCGTGCGCGACATGCGGCGAGACCACCGCGTGGCCCGCTACATGGGGCGAACCCGCCGCTGGGCCCGCGACATCGGGCGACACCGCAGCCGCGCCCGACACGCCGACGCCATGAGGCGATGCGGCCTCGCCCGCGACATCGGGCGAACCTACCGCCGCACCGGGCGACACTGCCACCGCACCCGCGACACCGTGCGAACCCGCCACCGCACCAGCGGCACCAGACGACACCACAGCCGCGCCCGCGGCACCCGCGACATCGGGCGATGCCGCCGCGCGCGCGGGCCGCTTCGGTCCGGTCCACTCGCGCACCGGGATACGCGCGGCGAGGTCGTGGAAGCGGCCCGCGAGGCCGTCGGGGTACCAGATCAGTGTCGCGATGAGCAGCAACCCGCTGATCGAGGCGTAGTAGGCGCCCATGTCGAAGGTGTCGTTCAGGACGGTGAACACGAATCCACCCGCGCCGAGCAGCCCGGCCAGGACCGCGCCGGTCACCGAGGTGATGCCCGCGACGTAGACCACGGCGAACAGGCCGAGGCCCGCGAACACCGAATAGGTCGGCGCGGACGCCAAGGTCTGCTGGTAGCCGAGCAGGGCGCCGCCGAGTCCGGCGACGAAGGCCCCGATCCCGAACGCCACCAACTTGGTTCGCTGCACGTTCACGCCTGCCGCCGCAGCGGCCCGCTCGTTGGCGCGCACCGCGAGCATCGCCGCGCCGAGCCTGCCGCGCCGCAGTAATGCGACGCCCACCGCCACCGCGACCAGCACCACCAGGCAGACCAGCGCGAAGGCGACACGCGGATAGGTCTGTCCAACACCGATTCCCAGATCCACGCCGAACAACGTCGGCGACTCGATCGGCGACCCGGTGAGTCCGCCGTTGTACTTGCTGTTCTGGAACCAGAACGCGTCCAAGAACACCGCGAGAGTGAGGGTGGCGACCATCAGCGGCAGACTGCGCGTGCGCAACGCGGGCAGACCGAACACCACACCGATCACCGCCGTCACCGCCGCCGCCGCGAACGGGGCGAGCGGGAACGGCAACCCCAGATCGGCGCCGAATCTGCTGAGCAGGAACGCCGACACCCCGGCCAAGGTCAACTGCGCCAACGACACCTGTCCCGCGAAGCCGGTGACCACCACCTGCGACAACGCGATCACCGCGAGAATGAAACTGACGATCAGCGCCGCGCGCACATTCCCGGAGGTCACCAGGATCGCGACCACCCCGACCACACCCCACGCCAAGGCCGCGACACCGATCATGCGCGGACGCGGCGAACGGCCCAGCGACCGATACACCACCGCGCCGCGGGTGGGCAGCGTGGTGCCGCGCAACAGCAGCACCCCGAGCACCAACACCAGCGGAATCAGTTCGCTCATCCCGGTTTTCGGGAACCAGTCGACACTCACCTGCAGATTGGTGACCTCACCCTGCAACGCGCCGACCGCCAACCCGGCCAGCACGGTGACCGTCAGCGAGCTGAAGTTGCCGGCGAAGGCCACCGCGAGCGCGGGCACGATGAACAACGTGTAGGCCAGCGGCACCAACGGCACGATGGGCGCGATCAGGATGCCGCTCACGCCCGCGACCATGGTCGCGATCGCCCAGTTGCCCAGCGCGATCCGGTCCGGCGACAATCCGCTCAACACCGCGCCGCGCTCGGTCTCGGCCGCCGCGCGGGTCGCCAACCCGAAACGAGTGAAGCGATAGACCGCGCCGAGCGCCAGCGCGATCGCCACGATCACCCCGGCCAGGATGAGCCGGTCGACCGGGATGTTCGCATCGCCGAGGGAGACGGTGCCGCTCGCGAATATCGGCTTGAGCGACACCGGCTTCGTCCCGACCCGCTGCGCGAGCACATCCTGCACGACCAGCATCACACCGAGCGAGGCAACGGCTTTGGCCACCGCCGAGGCGTGCCGCAGCGGACGGAACACCACCGCGTACAGCAGCGCGCCGAATACCGCGGCGATCACCAGCGAGATCGCCATGGCGGGCCCGACACCGAGCGGCCCGCCAAGCGACACCGTCTTCGGCAGTCCGGGAATCGGTACCAGCAGTTCACCTTTGCGCAGGTAGGCGAAGGTGTAGGCGATGTAGAGCGCGATCGCGCCGGTGCCGAAGTTCACGACTCCCGAGGAACGGAAGGTCATCACGAGGGCGATGCCGAGTGCCGCGTAGACCGCGCCGTTACCGAGGCCGAGGGCCAGAAATGCGATGTGGTCGTCCATATGCCGTTTTCTCGATCGTCGCTACTGGATGACCTGCGGATCGGTCGACTTGCCCTCACGCACCGTGGTGACGATGGCTCCGCGTCCGCACACCGAGGTCAGCACGAAGACCTGCTTCCCGTCGCAGGTGTAGGTGAGGCCCATGCTGAGCGGCACCGGAACATCGCGCGCCGATTTCACCGCCTCGAGCACCGACGCGGCCGTGTACTCGCCCTGCACGTTCTGGATGGCCCGCACCAGGCCCAGCAGCGGCTGGTAGCCGGAGAAGGCGAATCCGTAGATGTCGGTCTGCGGCGCGTACTTGGCCATCACGGTGCGGAACAGCACGGTGTCGGGATGCTCGGAGACCATCTCGGCCGAGGAGAACACGTGGGTGCCCTCCACCGCGGCGGGACCGGTCGCCTCCGCGACATCCTGGCCGACGCAGGTCGAGACCGAGAGCTTGTCCACCTTCGCGTTCAGGGTCTCGAGCGCGCGCAGCACCGAGGTGCACAGTCCGCCCTCACCGACCATGAACACCGCGTCCGGGTTCTGCGCCAGCGCGGCGCTGACCTGCGGGGTCATATCGGGCGTTCCCACCGGGATACCGACCAGGTCGAGCGCGACGCCCGCGCCCCGGAACGACGGGTCGGCGAGCATCTTGATGGCCGACACCACCGATCCCGCGTCGTTGACCAGCATCACCACCCGCTTGTAGCCCTTCGTACCCGAGTATTTGGCCGCGGCGGCGAAGGTGGCGGGCAGCCCGCCGGACAGCACGAACGAGTTCGGCGAGGTCATCTCGGCGCCGCTTGGGCCGACCGTGGTCACGTACGGGACGCCGGCGCCGGACACCACCGGCACGATCGCGTCGCCTTGGCTGTTCGCGGGCGCGACGACCGCGACCACGCCCGCGGCCACGAGCTGGTTGCCGCATTCGCGCGCGCTGGCCGGCTCTTCCTTCTGCTTACAGACGACCAGATCGATGGGTCTGCCCGCGATGCCGCCGAGGTTCTCGTTCACGTACTTCGTCGCGGCTTCGGCGGCCACGCGCGCGTCGGGTAACTGGCCGAGCGCGCCGCCCTCGGAACTCACGAATCCGATCTTGATCGGAGTGCCGGAGGCGGGCTTGGACGGCAATTCGGTGGTGGTCCCGTATTGAATGCTCGACGTCTCGCCGTCATCGGATCCGGCGCAGCCGCTCACGGCCAAGGCGGCCGCGAGTACGGGCAGGAATAGGCGCAGGCCGACTCCGGAAAGCGCTGTTCGCGCACTGCGATGAGTAGTCACGAGATATTCCTCGCATTCGATATATACATACGTTCAGACAGGTGTCTGGACGTTAGCACGGTCACAAGTGCGGAGCAATAGAGATGATTGACAACCTGCGCAATCTGCCCGGATCAGCCCATACGCGGCGAGCACGATGCTACCGATTGATAGCTAATAGACATCGAGCGAGAATAGCTTTTGGTTTTCCGAGTCCACATTAGACAAATGGATGTACGAGTGTATGTTGTCGTTCCCGAGCCTGCCCGTACTTTCGCGAACGCCGAATATCGGCACGCCATTTACCGAACAAGCGACGAGAACCGCTACCGGTCGACGGAAAGGTCCGTGCCGAAAGGCCGAACGCGCACCGAATTCACGAGGAAGACGAAAGCGCGCCGTCATCAGGTCGGCCACCGCGGCGCACGCCCACGTTTCCAGGCGCCGCGGATCCACTCCGATCGCGCTGCCGCTACGTATCGCCCGCAGGGCTTTCCGCGCGCCGACGGCGGGAGGTGAAGAATATCGCCGCCTCGGTGATCGCGTCCTCGATCGGGCGCGGCGTCCAGCCGAGTTCGCGGACCGCCTTGGCGTTGTCCAGCGGTGTCATGATGTGCATCAGGCGCATCGTGGTCCGGGTGACGCGGACGTCCTTGCGGGTCAGGCGGGCGACGAGTTCGCCGATCGCGCCCGCCACCGGCAGCGCCGCGCGCGGAACGCCGTACCGCGGGGGCGGCGCTCCGGTGACCGATGCGGCGAAATCGAGCAGTTCACGAGTCCGACGGAAACCGGCGGAGACGATGTAGCGCTGCCCGACCTCGCCGCGCTCGCCCGCGAGGATCAGCGCCTCGGCGGCGTCGCGGATGCCGACCACCTCGGCGCCGACGCCACCGATGTAGAAGGGCATCTTGCCGCGCGCGGCCGCCGCCACGAATCCGCCGTGCGGCGTCGGCAGGAAGTCGCCCGAACCGTAGGTGTTGGCGACGCACATCGCCACCGCGGGCAGCCCGCGCTCGCGCGCGTACTCCAGCACCAGGTCCTCGGCCGCCACCCGCGAGCGCACGTACGCGCCGCCGCGGCGCAGCCAGTTGTGCGCGCCGGATTCCTCGTCGACCAGGTCCGCGCCGATCGGCAGCGTCGCGATCGAACTGGTGAACACGAAACGCCGGAGTCCGGCCGCCACCGCCACGTCGAGCACCGTGCGCAGGCCGGTGACGTTCGTGCGGAACAGCGGGGCCGGGTCGCGCAGCCACGGGCGGGCGTCGACCACGCAGTAGTACACGGTGTCGATATCGCGCATCGCCGCGCGCAACGAGTCCGGGTCATCGATGTCGCCGACCACGATCTCGGCGTCGAGGTCGGCGAGCGCGCGGCGCGAACTCGTCGCGCGGACCAGCGCGCGCACGGGTTCGCCGCGCGCGGCCAGCGTGCGGGTGACGTGCGAGCCGAGGAACCCGCTCGCGCCGATCACCAGGTTGCGCGCACTCATCGATCACTGCCTCCGGATCGCCGTCGAAACCGTCACCGCAAAAATAGACACATGTCCGGCCAGGCGTCAATGCGCGCGGCCGTCTCGCGACATGTCATCGACCGCCGGATTCATGCTGGTAGATGCTCGCTTTCGCGCGTGATCGCAGTGCGAATCCGATGTTTGGACATTTGTCTAGACATGTGACCATAGAGAGGTAGGCTGCGGAGAAGATCACCTACGACTTCGAGGAGTTGGACAATGTCGTCGCCCGAATCGAATCCCTCGGATCAGCCGACCGAACTGCCGGCCGATCAGCGCGAGCGCGGACTGGCGATGATGGACCGGGTCTACGGTCCCGGCTACCACGAACTCGTGCCGCCGGAAGAACACTCGTTCCCGTCCGCCGAAGAGACCGTGCGGCACCTGTTCGGCGACATCTGGAGCCGCCCCGGACTCGGCATGCGCGAACGGCGGCTGATCACCATCGGCGCCACCGCCATGCTCGGCCGCGCCGACCTGCTCGAGACCCAGGCCCGCGGCGCGCTGCTCGCGGGCGACCTCACCGCCGAGGAACTGCGCGAGATCGTCCTGCACCTGCATTTCTACGTCGGGTGGCCCAACGCGACCAGCATTATGGCCGCAGTGGAGAAGGTCATCCGCGGCAGCTGACGACAACCATTCTCGAGATAAGGAATCGCCGAATATGGGACTGCGAGGCGAAGCGGCCGTCGCCGGTTATGTGGAATGGGCGCCGGAGCGGGCGAACAAGGCGGGCCCTTCGCTGTTCACCCTCGAACAGTGGGCCGAACTCGCGGCGGCGGCGCTGGCCGACGCCGGACTGTCGCCCGAATCGGTGAACGGCATCGTCACCGCGCACATCGGCGAATCGGAGATCTTCGTCCCGTCCACCGTCGCCGAATATCTGGGCATCGACGCGAATTTCGCGGAATTGGTCGATCTCGGCGGCGCGGGCGCGGCGGGCATGGTGTGGCGCGCGGCCGCCGCGATCGAACTCGGCCTCTGCGACGCGGTGCTGTGCGTGGTGCCCGCCCGCTACCACACCCCGCGATCGGAGCGGAAGCCCGCGCCGCTGACCGACGCGATGTTCTTCGGCGCGTCCAGTAATCGATACGGTTCTCCGCAAGCCGAATTCGAGATCCCCTACGGCAATATCGGCCAGAACGGCCCCTACGGTCAGGTAGCGCAGCGCTACGCCGCCGTGTACGGCTACGACGAACACGCCATGGCCAAGATCGTCGTCGACCAGCGCGTCAACGCCAACCACACCGAGGGCGCCATCTGGAAGGACACGCCGCTCAGCGTCGAGGACGTCCTCGCCAGTCCCGTGATCGCCGACCCGCTGCACATGCTGGAGATCGTCATGCCGTGCGTCGGCGGCGCCGCCGTCGTGGTCACGAACGCCGACCTGGCCCGACGCGGGCGCAATCGCCCGGTGTGGATCAAGGGATTCGGCGAACACGTGCCGTTCAAGACGCCGACCTACGCCGCCGACCTGCTGTCGACGCCGATCCGCAAGGCCGCCGACACCGCCTTCGGCATGACCGGGCTGACCCGCGCCGACATGGACATGGTCTCGATCTACGACTGCTACACCATCACCGTCCTGCTCAGCCTCGAGGACGCCGGATTCTGCGAGAAGGGCAAAGGCATGGCGTTCGTCGCCGACCACGACCTGACCTTCCGCGGCGACTTCCCGCTCAACACCGCGGGCGGCCAACTCGGTTTCGGCCAAGCCGGACTCGCGGGCGGCATGCACCACGTCTGCGACGCCGCACGCCAGATCATGGGCCGGGCGGGCGCCGCGCAGGTGCCGGACTGCCACCGCGCCTTCGTCTCCGGCAACGGCGGCATCCTCTCCGAACAAACCGCTCTCGTCCTCGAAGGAGACTGACCGTGACCGCCTTCGAACGGCCGATGCCGGTCAAGACCCCAACCAGCGCGCCGTTCTGGGATGCGTTGGCCGAACACCGGATTCGCATCCAGTACTCGCCGTCCACCGACGCGTGGGTCTTCTACCCGCGCATCCGCGCGCCACGCACCCTCGCCGACGATCTGGAATGGCGCGAGATCTCCGGGCGCGGCGCCCTCTACTCCTTCACCGTCGCCCGCCGCCCCGTCGGCCCGCACTTCGCCGACGCGGTCCCGCAACTGCTCGCCATCGTCGAATGGGACGAAGGACCCCGATTCTCCACCGAGATAGTCGAGGCCGAACCGGAGGAACTCGCGATCGGCATGCGGGTGCGCCCGGTCTTCCACGACTACCCCGACCACGACGTCACCCTGCTGCGTTACCGCCCCGACCGCTGAGACGAGTTCCCAGACGGCGCCGGTTCAGGACAGAACCTGTCCTGAACCGCTCCTACCGTGACCCCATGACCACTTTCGCCCCGTTCCGCATCGACATCCCCGACGCCGACCTCGAGGACCTGCACCGGCGACTTGCCGCCACCCGCTGGCCCGAGGAGCTGCCGGAAGTCGGCTGGACCTACGGCATCCCCACCGGATACGTGCGGGAGTTGGCCGAGTACTGGCGTCGCGGCTTCGACTGGCGGGCGCGCGAGGCGGCGTGGAATCGACGCCCGCAGTTCGTCACCGAGATCGACGGGCAGCGCCTGCATTTCCTGCACGTGCGTTCGGCGCACTCCGACGCGTTGCCGCTGGTCCTCGTGCACGGCTGGCCCTTCGCGGATTTCACCTCCGTGATCGACGCGCTCACCGATCCGCTCGCCCACGGCGGCGCCGCCGAAGATGCCTTCCACCTGGTGATTCCGACGCTGCCCGGCTTCGGCTTCTCCGGTCCGACGCGGACGCCCGGCGCGGCGGCGACCGAGCGGAGCGCGGAACTCGTGGCCACGCTCATGGCGGAACTGGGGTACGAGCGGTACGGGGCGCAAGGCGGCGACGCGGGCTCGTTCATCGCACCGCGATTGGGGCGCATCGATACCGCCCACGTGGTCGGCATCCACCTCAACGATCCGATCACCATCCCCGCGTGGGACGACGACGGATCCGGGTACAGCGTCGCCGATCAGGAGCAACTGGCGGCGTTGCGGGACTGGAGCAGCAACGAGACCTCGGGGTACGCGGGCATGCACTCGACCCGCCCGCAAACCCTCGCCCCCGCCGTCACCGATTCGCCCGCGGGCATGCTGGCCTGGGTGCTCGACGTGGTGAACACCTACGTCGACCCCGCCGCGGCCACACCGTGCGCGGCGATCGACCGCGACATGCTGCTCGCCAATATTTCCGTGCTGTGGTTCACCGCCACCGCGGGTTCCTCCATGCGCCTGTACAAGGAGTCCGAGCAGTGGGGCGCGCCGCTGCCCGACTCCGGCGTGCCGACCGGGGTCGCGATCTTCCCCGGCGGCAACACCGTTCGCGGCATCGCGCTGAAGCAGAACACCGTGGTGCGCTGGTCGAAATTCGATCGCGGCGGGCATTTCGCGGCGATGGAGGCGCCCGACCTACTGGTCGCGGATCTGCGCGAATTAATCCGCGCGCTGCGCTGATTCGCGTCGAGGCCGATCCGCGTCGGAGTCGATACCCGACGCGGTTCGATACGCGATGGGCATGCTCGCGACTCGGCGGTCATCTGATCCGCGACTCCCATCGCACGTCGCGAAGGCCGCGGAGCTCGCCGAATCGAGCTCCGCCGCTCGACCGCGTCAGGCCGGAGTTGGCAGCGCCTCGAGTGCCTGGTCCGCGTGGATGTTCATATTGAGTTCGCTGTGCACCGCGGCGAGAATGCGCTGGTCGGTGCCGATGACGAAGGTGGCGCGCTTGGCGGGCAGGCCGGGCAGGCGGCGCTTGAGACCGAAGGAGCGGGCGACGCCGCTGTCGGTGTCGGCGAGCAGCGGGTAGCCGAGGCGGTGGGTGTCGTCGAACTTCTTCTGCTTGGCGACGTCGTCGGCGCTGAGGCCGAGGATGGTCGCGCCGCGCGCGGCGAACTCGGCCACGATGTCGCGGAAGTGGCATGCCTCCCTGGTGCATCCGGGGCTCAGCGCCGCCGGGTAGAAGAACAGCACGACGGGGCCCTTGGTCAGCAGCGCGCTGAGGCTCACGGGTTCGCCGTGCTGGTCGAGTAGTTCGAAGTCGGGTGCGGGATCGCCCACTTGCAGCATGTGTGTCCTCCTGGATGATTCGATCGCCGGTGATGTTTCCGCGGGTGGCACGACTACCAGGCAGCCGGCGGTATAATTAATGCACCATCATGGTGCATTAATTACGTGAGGTTGGCAATGGGTTCAGCGACACATCTGCGGGGACGCCGCCGCGACCCGTCGATCGACGCGCGCGTACTCCAGGCCGCCGTCGAGGAACTGGCCGAACGCGGCATCGCGGGCTTCGCCACCAACAGCGTCGCCACCCGCGCGGGCGTCGACAAGCGCGGTATCTACGCGCGCTGGCCCGATCGCGACCGCCTGGTCCTCGACGCCCTCGGCAGTCTCACCGCGGGCCTCACCGTCCCCGCGACCGGCGAACTGCGCTCGGACCTGCTGGCCATCGTCCCCGCGGTCGCGGCCGTGTTCACCAGCCCCCGGATCGACATCCTGCAGCGGTGCGTGCAGGAGGCGCAGGAGTACCCGGCGATCTACGCCGCGTTCCGCCGCGACTCCATCGATCGATGCATGGCGGTGGTGGAGGACGTGTTCCGGTCCGCGGCGGGGCGCGGCGAGATCGACGGCGAACTCGATCCGGTGCTCGCAGGCGAGGCGTTCATCGGAATCCTGCTGACCCGAGCCAATTTCATCGGCCAGGCGGCGATCTCGGAACCGGGTCAACAGCGCGCGATCGTCGAATTCGTGGTCAGGGCGGTCGGATCCAGCAAGACCGAGCGGTCCTGATCTCGCGGACGCGCCATCGCGCTGCGACACAGGCCGATTCGCCGCAAAGGATACCGGCTAGTACGGTCCAGTTGGGCGACACGCCGAGATACGGTATATCTCCGACGAAAGACCGCAACGCCCATCGAGAAGGAGACCGCGCCGTGTCCGACGGCCCCATCGACCTGCGTTCCGACGTCGCGCATCCGGCCAGGATGTACGACTACTTCCTCGACGGAAAGGACTACTACGAGGCCGATCGGCTGGCCGCCGAACAAGCGCTACAGAATTTTCCCTCGGTGCGCCTCACCGCGCGCACCAACCGCGAATTCATGCGGCACGCCACGAAATTCCTCAGCGAACAGGGCGTCCGCCAATACCTCGACATCGGAACCGGAATCCCCACCGCGCCGAATCTGCACCAGGTCGCCCAGCAGCACGCGCCCGATTCCAGGGTCGTGTACGTCGACAACGACCCGATCGTGCTCGCGCACGCCCGCGCGCTGCTGACCAGCACGCCCGAAGGCCGCACCACCTACATCCAGGCCGATGCCGCCAATCCCGAGGACATCCTCGCCGCACCGGAACTGGCCGCGACCCTTGACCTCTCGCAACCGGTGGCCGTGTCGTTGATGGCACTGCTGCACTTCGTCCCCGGTGACGTCTACGAGATCGTCGACACCCTCATGGCGCCGCTGGCGCCGGGGTCCTACCTGGCGATGTCGCATGTCACCACGGAATTCGACGAGGGCGACACCGACCCGGAGGGTATGGCGCGGCTGCTGCAGGTCTACCGCGACCGCGGCATCCCCGTGCAGCCGCGCACCCGCGCCGAGGTCGAGCGGTTCTTCATCGGACTCGAACTCGTCGAGCCCGGCGTCGAAGTGATCCACCGCTGGCGCAGGCAGGGCGTCGAGCACCCGCGCAGCTACGACAAGCGGGTCTCCCTCTACGGCGCCGTCGGCCGCAAACCCTGACGATCACCGGGCCCGCTTCAGGCGATGTCGACCACCAGAGCGGTCGCGTTGTCCTCGGTCCCGGCGCGCACCGCGTGCCGCACCAGCGCCTCGGCCGCCGCGCGCGGCGTCGATTCGGAGCGCAGGGTCGCGGTGAGGTCGGCGGCCGAGAGCGGTTCGAAGGCGCCGTCGGTGCAGAGCAGCATTCTGTCGCCGGGGCGGCACAGCACGCCCGCGTAGTCGACCTCGACCGAAGGGCCGACGCCGAAGGCGCGGGTCAGCACCCGGCGGTGCGGATGCGTCGCGGCGAGGTCCGCGCGCAGCGCGCCGGTCTCCACCAGCTCCGCGGTGACCGTGTGGTCACGCGTGAGCCGCACCACCAGTCCGTCGCGCATCCGGTAGAGGCGGGAGTCGCCCGCGTGCACGAATACCGGTCCTCGGTCGCTGGTGATCGCGAACGCGGTGAGCGTCGTGCCGGTCTGCTCCGCCCCGGTGCGCTGCCAGACCATTCGGTTGGCTTCGCGGCACGCCGAGATGAGCCCGTCGAGGGTGGCATCGGCGGCGAAGGCGGCGGCCAGCGTCTCGGTGGCGGTCCTGGCCGCGAGCGCGCCCTCGCTGAGCCCGCCGAGCCCGTCGGCGACCGCGAAAAGGCCGTCGCCGACCAGCGCGATGTCCTCGTTGTCGGCGCGCCCGCCGGCGTCGGTGGCGGCGCCCGCCGAAAGATGCTCTGCCATGGGGGTTTTCCTTTCCGTCGTGGCCGAGGAACCGGGCGCCTCGGCCTGTTCTCGCAGCAGTTCGCGCGCCAGCGCGAGCGCCTCGCGATGTGTCACGGCCGACTGCCGTATCCGCTCATCCCATTCCGCGAACCGTCGCGGGTCCGGCGCGTCGAGGAATCCGGCGATCTCCTCCACCCCGATGCCCGCGCGGCGCAGCGCGGCGACCACGCGGGCGCGGTGCACCTGTGCGGGCGAGTAGTAGCGGTAGCCGGACCAGGCGTCGACGGCGATCGGGACCAGCAGCCCGGCCGCGGCGTAGGAGCGCAGCATCTTCGGCGACAGACCGCAGCTCACGGAGAATTCGCCGATGGTCAACAGATCGTCCATGCGCCAACGATGCGCCTTGTCCGCGGGACAGAGTCAACCGTCGAAGGCGACACCACCTTAGTTGACGGGCGTCAAATATAATTCGAGCCGTGAGTGAGATCCGAGAGAAGCCACGGGGACGTGCGGCCCAACGCCTGGAGACTCGCCAACGCGTATTCGACGCCGCGGTCGCCGAATTCAGGCGGACCGGCATGGCCGACGCCGACATCGGCGCGATCGTGAAGGCCGCGGGCGTGGCGCGCGGCACCTTCTACTTCCATTTCCCGACCAAGGAGCACGTCCTGCTCGAGGTCGAGGACCAGGAGGAGGTCAGGATCGCCCGCGCGCTGACCCGCTTCCTTTCCACTCCGCACAGCCTGCCCGCCGCGCTGGCCGAGACCATCCGGCTGGTGGCCGCCCTCGAACAGCGACTCGGCACCCTGCTGTTCAAAGATCTACTGGCCGTGCACTTCTCGCCGACCAGACCGCTCACCGAGGAATGGCGCGAGCACTCGGTCATCATTCTGGTGGCGGGCATCATCGAACGCGCGCACGCCGACGGCGAAGCGCAGATCGAGGTCGACCCGTTCCACAGCGCGGTCTTCTTCCTGCTCGGCCTCTACGGCCTGTTGAGCACGACCACCGCCGCCGAGCACCTGCGCCGCCAGGTGCTCGACAGCTACCTCACCACGGTGCTGCGCAGCCTCGAGCCCCGCTGATCCGCGACGCCGTAGGCACTGGGCCGACGGCGCTCTCCTTGCTACAGTCGCCCTGGATTGACGAGCGTCAATTTTCGTTGATACGCGTAGAAAGTAGGACGAAATGGTCGAACGTGTCGCAGTGGTCATCGGAGGCGCGTCCGGTATCGGCGCGGCGACGGCGCGCGCACTGGCCGCCGAAGGCTATCGGGTCACGGTCGCCGATCTCGACGGCGAAGGCGCCGCGCGGATCGCGGCCGAGTTCGGCGGCGTCGGCACGTCGGTCGACGTCACCGACGAAGGCCAGGTCGAGGCGCTGTTCACCGAGGTCACCGAGCGGGACGGCGCCCCGCACGCGGTGGTCAACACCGTCGGCATGAGCACGGTCTCGCCGGTGGTCGACCACGATGTCGCGCAGTGGCGCCAGGTCATCGACATCAACCTGGTCGGCGCGTTCATCGTGCTCAAACACGCCGGACGCCGGGTCGTCGACGGCGGCGCGCTGGTCTCGCTCACCTCGCTCAACGCCCGACAGGCCGGTGCGTGGCTGTCGGCGTACTGCTCGGCCAAGGCCGGACTGTCGATGCTCACCCAGGTGACCGCCCTCGAACTCGCCGCGCGCAAGGTCAGGGTGAACGCCATCGCGCCGGGTCTGGTGATCACGCCGCTCACCGAGGGCATCCAGACCATCCCCGGCATCGCCGAGGACTACATCGCGAACACCCCCCTCGGCCGCTCCGGCGAACCCGAGGAGATCGCCGCGGCGGCGGTGTTCCTGTGCTCGGACAAGGCCGCCTGGATCACCGGCGAGATCCTCGACATCAACGGCGGCGCGCACCTGCTGCGCTACCCAACGCTGGACAAGCACCTGAGCGCCCTGATGTGAGCACGCCGTGACGCGCCGCTTGACCTTCACACGGTGACAAGGTCTTCACTGGGTGCAGGAGGTGATCGTCATGGACTCGACACACACGAACACACAGCACACCCGACTGCTCGACGCGCTCGGCGCACCGAACTCGTCGACCCGATTGCGCGCCGCGCTGGCGGCGGGCACGAACCCGGATCCCGACCTCGCCGACGCACTGGTGGCGCGGTGCGCGGTCGAACCGGACTTCTTCGTGCGCGACATGCTCACCTGGGCGCTGACCCGGCTCCCGACCGAGGTGACGCTGCCGCGACTGCGGGCCGAACTCCGCGGCGAACGCCCGCAGGCCCGCGGTCAGGCCCTGCACACGCTGTCCAAGATCGCGGACGCCGACACCTGGCCCGCCATCACCCGGTCGCTGCTGCACGACCCCGACGACGAGGTCGCGCGCAGCGCCTGGCGTGCGGCGGTCGTGCTGGTCCCGGCGACGCGGCGGCGCGAACTCGCCGAGGACCTGGCCGCTCAGCTCGGCCGCGGCGACCGGGAGACCCGGCGCAGCCTGAGCCGCGCCATGCTCGCCCTCGCCGACGTGGCCGAGCAGGCGCTGCGGACCGGACTCGACAGCCGCGACCCGGCCATCCGCGCGCACGCCGCGGCGACCCGGCGCCTGCTGCACGACCCCGACGCCGATTTCGACGGCGCGGTGCTCGAGGCGAAGCGGATCGACGCGCTCGGGCCGCAGCGAACGGAGTCGAGCGCGTGCTGATCGGCGAGGTGGCGCGGCGATCCGGGGTGAGCACCCGGATGCTGCGCCACTACGACACCCTCGGTCTGGTCAGCCCGACCGGCCGCACCGTCGGCGGCTACCGCGAATACGCCGCGGGTGACATCCGCCGGATCTTCCACGTGGAGAGCCTGCGGTCCCTCGGCCTGTCGCTGCGCCAGATCGCCCGCGCGCTCGAGGATCCGGGATTCGCGCCGTCCGCCCTGGTCGGCGACCTGATCCGGCGGACCGAGGAGCGGATCGAGCGGGAGCGCGAACTGCTCGAGCGACTGCGCACCGTCGACGCCTCGGCGCCGTCGGACTGGTCCGGCGTCCTGCGCATCGTCGAACTCCTGCACGGACTCGGTTCGCCGCACGCGGCGCGGCGCCAGCAGGCCGCGCTGTCGCCCGCCGAGGACATGCCGGTCCGCACCGACCTGCTGGCGGGCGCGGTGCTCGCCGAATCCGATCCCTTCGTCGCGGGGGCGTTGCGCTGGGCGCTCGCGCGGGCGGGCGGCGATGGCGTCGCCGGGCTGGCTCCCGGATTGCGTGCCGCCGATGTCCAGACCCGCAGGCGCGCGGTGACGGCGCTCGCCGAGATCCCCGAGCAGGAGGCGACCGACCTGCTCACCGCCGCGCTCGACGATCCCGATCCGACCGTGCGCGGTCCGGCCGCACTTGCGACGGGCGCTCGCGGTGTCGGCGCGGCCGTTCCGATGCTGCTCGCCATGGTGGTCGAGGGCGCCAACGACATCGAGGCCGCCGAAGTGCTCGGCGCGCTGGCCTCGGATCGGGACCGCGCCGAGATGATCATGAGCGCGCTGGTCGATGAGCTGACCTCGCCCACCGCCGTCGCAGCGGCACGGATTCGGCTCACTCAGGCCCTGCTCGAGATGCCGGGCCCCGAGGCCATCGACGTGCTGCGCCGTTTGACGCGCGACGACGACCGCGATGTCGCGCGGATCGCCGCCGCCTTCGTCGACATGCTCGAAAAACGTTCCGACACGGATTCTTCGATCGGGCGAGAAAGGTGAGCACGGCCGCGGCGGCCACCTGATCCCGGTCGGTCGCCGCACGCCGACGCGCTCGCCGCGATTCCGGCGCGCCGAATCGGAGAGTGATCTACAGTATGTCTTACTGTTACATCTTCGAGCAGTCGCGCCGCCCGAGTGCACGACGCTGCGGCGCTCGCGCACCCGTCCGCGTCACCCATCCCGGAGTAGGTCCATGACCATCAGCCACCCGCCCACATCCGCTCGCCCGTATCACCGACTCGACATCTCGTCGCAGGAATTCTGGGGGCAGGATTTCCTGACACGGGAGCACAGTTTCGCGCAACTGCGGGCCGAACCGGGACTGACCTGGCACGACCCGGCGCCCTCGATGTTCCCGCACGAGGAAGCCGGATACTGGGCCGTCACGCGGCACGCGGACATCCGCCATATCAGCCGCAACAGCGAGCTGTTCTGTTCGAGCCAAGGCATCAGCATGGCTCCGCTGGCCGCAGAATTCCAGCGGGTGACGACCTTCTTCCTCACCATGGACCCGCCCGAGCACACCCGCTACCGCAAACTCATCAGCATGGCGTTCACGCCGCGCCAGATCCGGCTCATCGAATCCCAGATCCGCGACACGGCGGCGCAGGTGGTCGACGAGGTGATCGCCGAACTCGAGGCGAACGGCGAGGCCGATTTCGCGGCGAGCGTGTCGAAGAAGCTTCCGATGCGCACGATCTCGCGGATGATCGGACTCGATCCCGCCGATTACGAGGCCGTCGCCGACGCCGCCGAAGCCGTGTTCGGCACCAGCGACGGGGAGTACGCGAGCATCGAGGAGCAGGCGACCCACCTGATGACCCAGCTCGGCGTCCTGCAGAACGCGGGCATCGATCTCGCCCGCCGCCGCCGCGAGGAGCCCGCCGACGACCTCATGACCAATATGGTGAACGCCGAGGTGGACGGGCACGGACTCACCGACGCCGACATCGGCGCGTTCATGGTGCTGCTCGCCGCCGCGGGCAACGACACCACCAAGCAGACCATCTCCCACGTGTTCAAAGCGCTGGCCGAGCATCCGGAACAGGCAGCGTGGCTGGCCGAGGACTTCGACGGGCGCATCGGCGCCGCGATCGACGAGTTCGTCCGCTGGGCCACCCCCGTCATGACCTTCGCGCGCCACGCCACCGCCGACACCGAGGTGGCGGGCACGCCCATCAAGGCGGGCGAGAAGCTCGTGCTGTTCTACTGTTCGGGCAATCGCGACGACGCCGCGTTCGAACGGCCACACGAATTCGACATCACCCGAGGGCCCACCGAGCACGTCGCCTTCGGCGGCGGCGGCACGCACTTCTGCCTGGGGGCGCAGCTGGCGCGGATGGAGTTGCGGCACATGTTCCATCAGCTGTCGACCCGGCTGCCCGCGGTCGACGTCGGCCGTCCGGAGTATGTGAACAGCAACATCATCCACGGCATGAAGCGCATGCCGATTCGACTGAGGTCAGCGTAGGGCGCAGGCGTTCGTCGCAGCCACACCCACTGACCTCTGTCACCGACTGGCATAGCGAATTCCGCTAACAACCCATTCCACTGCCGGCCAGACGTGATTGACTCAAGTCAATCACGTCTGCGATGCTTCGTACCTGGAACAGCGCCGTTCGACGGGCAGCGCCGTTCGACGGGCAGCGCCGTTCGACGGGCAGCGCCGTTCGACGGGCAGCGCCGTCGGACAGGGCAGCGCCGTCGGACAGGGAAGTGGGATGAGGCATGCAAGTCGACACCGAACAAGCCGAGCGCACCGACGACACGAATCTGCGTGCGCAGCAAACGATCCTGTGGTCGACCCCGGTGGTCGCCGCCGCGCTGCTCGCGCTGTTCGTCGCCTTCCCCGGCTTCTTCCCGCCGATGTCGCCGAACGCGACCGCCGCGGAGGTCGCGCGGTTCTACGGGGAGAACACCGCGATGATCCGCTTCAGCATGGTCGGATTCAACCTGTGCGGCGTGCTGATCGTGCCGTTCTTCGTGTTGATCGTGGGGCAGATGATGCGCATGCGCGGCCAGAGCCACATCTTCGCGTTCTCCTACCTCACCTCCGTGGTCGCCGGGGTCACGCTGTTCGCGCTGTCGAACATCTTCTTCGGCGTCGCGGCCTTCCGTACCGACCGCGACCCCGAAATCCTGCGCGCCCTCAACGATCTCGCGTGGATCACCTTCATCGCGCCCATCGGCATGCTGGTCGCGCAATTCGTCCTGCTCGCGCTCGCGGTGCTCTTCGACGATCCCGAGCGGCCGGTGTTCCCGCGCTGGGTGGCGCCCTACTCGATCCTGACGGCGCTGGCCATGGCGCCGTCGGCGGGGGCGGCGGTGTTCCGGGACGGTCCGCTGGCCTGGGACGGATTCGTGTCGTTCTGGCTGCGCAATATCGCCTTCGCGTTGTTCGTCGCGGTCATGTTCGTACAGGTCCGCGCGGCGCTGCGGCGTCAGGCCGACGAAGCGGGCGCGGTTTCATGACCGCCGTCGCCACCGCCGAATCCGCCGCGTCCGACGATTCCGCACCGAAAAGCCGTGCGGGACTCGACGTCTGGATCGCCTACTTCGCCTTCGCGGGCTTCTACGCCTTACTGTCGATCGGCGTGGTCTTCTTCGGCAGGGCCACGCCGCCGCCGCGCCCCGATGTCACCGACGTGCAGGTAGCGCAGTGGTTCCAGGACCATCGCTTCGGCATCCAAGCGGGATTCGCGGTGCTGCTCGTGCTCGCGGGCGGCGCGGCCGTATCCAACGGCATCATCGGCTATTTCATGAAACGGATGTCCTCGGGATCGCTGCTCGCCTACGCCTACATCGCGGCCATGGGCGTCGGCGCGATACCGGGATTCACACTGCTGCTGGTCTGTTGGCTCACCGCGACCTTACGGCCCGACCGCGACCCGTCCATCCAATATCTGTTCTACGACCTCGGCATGTTGTCCTACAACGGATCTCTCGGCTGCTTCACCGCCGCGTACCTGGTGCTGGCGATCGCGATCCTCTACGACCGCCGTCGCGTCTTCCCGAAGTGGTTTGCCTACGTGTCGGTGTGGCAGATCCTCACCGAGGTCGTGGCCACCCAGATGTGGAATTTCCACTCGGGGGCGTTCGCGTGGAACGGGATGATCACCTTCTACATCGCCGTGGTCATCTTCGGGCTGTGGGTCGCGTGCCTGCTCCCGATCCTGCGCGCCGCCGCCAAGGCCGAGAACGACCGGACCGCGCCCCTCTATCGCACGGAGGCGAGCCGGTGACCGTCTCGGAGCGCGACCGCCCCACCCGAAGGACACCGCACCTGCCCGGCGATGCCGACATGTGGGTCATGATCCTGGGCGACCTGTTCTTCTTCGGCTGCTACTTCGTCACCTACATGGTCTTCCGCGCCAGATCACCCGAGCGGTTCTCCGCCGCGCAGCAACACCTGCACATCGGCATCGGCGTCACCAACACCGTTGTCCTGCTGACGAGTTCGATGTTCGTCGCACTCGCGGTGATCGCCGTCCGCGAGTCCGAGATCCGCCGGGCACGGCGGCTGATCCTGGCCGGGGCCGCCTGCGGCGTGCTGTTCACCGCGCTCAAAGCCTACGAATGGCACCGCGAGATCAGCGCCGGATTCACCGTCTCCGACGAATTCTTCGGCTTCTACTACGTGCTCACCGGCGTGCACCTCGCCCACGTCCTACTCGGCCTGCTCATCCTCGGCATCGCACTGCGCGACCTGCGCGACACCCGTCGACAGCGCATCGGCCTGATGGAACAGGCCGCCTCGTTCTGGCACATGGTCGACCTGCTGTGGGTCGTCATCTTCGCCATCGTCTACCTGATGAGGTGACAACCGTGACCACCGCCACCGACCGCGACGCTCGCGACAAGCGACTCGTCGTCTACACCTGGATCGCACTCACCGCGACCACCCTGCTGGCCTGGCGCCTGAGCCCGGGCCACGGCGACGCCGCCACCGCACTCGGCAAGGAACTCATAGCGGGCATCGTCGTGTTGGGCGCCGTCAAATGCCGACTGATCATCGGCAACTTCATGGAAATCCGCCACGCCCCACGCGCATTGCGAATCGCCCTCGACATCTGGCTGGTCGTCCTCTGGGCCGCCCTGTTCGGCATCTACCTCTACTCCACCTGAGCCCTCGCGCCCGTCCCGTCGATCGATCGGCCGATACCGCACCCACTCGGCGTGCACCTACCGTGTCCTGGTCACGGTAGGTGCACTCGATTCGGGATGGGGTTGCTGATGGCCGAGAATCCGGCGGTCACGGAAACGACGGCGGGACGGCGGGTCGCCGCGTGGGCGGTGGATTTCGCGCTCGTCCTCGGATGCGCCGCGCTACTCGGGTCGCTGACCCACTACCGGATCGCCGACTACCTCTCGGGCTGGGTCGAACTCGGCGGAACCGGCGCGTGGGAGGTCATCCGGTCCAACGGCGACTGGGGCGGCGCGGGCAAGACATTCGGCATGGACGTCGTGAATTCGGTGCTCATGCTGATCATCCAGGCGTTCGTGGCGCTGATCGTCGCGACCTTCCTCTATCAATTCGTCGGATTCGCCTGGAAAGGAGCGACTTTCGGCCGCTTCCTGCTCGACCTCGAGGTGCGGGCGGTCGCGGGCGACGACGGCCGACTCGGGCGGGCGAGGGCGGCGCGGCGCGCGCTGGCGGGCACGATGACCGATGTCGGACTGTATTCGTTCGCGTGCATCGCCCTGCTGGCGGGCCGATTCGCGCTGTCGGTCGCGCTGTGGGTGCTCGCGGTCGCCGTGCTCGCGACCAACGCGCTGTTCGCGGCCGGTGCGAGCAGGCGCTCGCTGGTCGACCGCCTCGCGGGCACGGCAGTGGCGCGCTCGGGACTGCTGCGCGAATCGTGGCATGCCGCCCGCGACCACGCGGCGGTGGAGCGCGGAATCCGCGGCGCCCGAGCGGGATTCGAACGCGTCCAGGCGACCACCGGTCAGATCCGGGAATCCGAGCGGGTCGCACAGTTGCGCGATCTCGGCCAGGACGCCGGGCGGCGCGGGCGCGACACCGCTCGACAGGCGCTGTCCTCCGAGCGCGGACAGCAGGCGCGGCGGGCGGCCGAGTGGGCGGGCGCGAGTCTGAAAGGCGCCTACGACAAGCGCCGCGATTCCGGACGGCCGCCGGGTCGGTGACATGAGGCAGGCATATCGACCACCGAGACATCTCCCCGACCGACCCGCCGACTTCCGATCCGTGGCGACGGTCTCGAACTTCGTCGGGATATTCGGTGACGAAGCGGTGTCCCGCGCAAATGGCTGTCCACCTCCGAAATGCCACGAGAGAGCCTGCGGTGCTCAGGGTTCGGAGTCGGCGCGGAGGTGTTCGGCGAGCCAGGTGTCGAAGGTGGTGTGGGAGAGGTCGGCGCCTTCGTCGGGGAGCAGCTCGGGACCGGACAGGACGGCACCGAAGTACGGTGCTTCGGGGTCGGCGGATACGGTGCCCGGGTCGCCGTTGGCTCGGAGCCCGTCGGCGACGAAGTCGGCGAGGCGGAAGACCTCGGGACCGCCGATTTCGAGTGTTCCGTTCAATGGGGCGCCGAGGGCGACCCGGGCGACGGCGGCGGAGACGTCGGCGGCGGCCATCGGTTGAATGGCCGCGGAGGTGAGGCGGATTCGATCGCCGCCGGTGGCCGACCGCGCGATGCCCTCGAAGAATTCGAAGAACTGGGTCGCGCGGACGATCGAGTACGGGATCGTCGAGGACTCGATGAGCTGCTCCTGCGCTACCTTGGCGCGCATGTATCCGCTGTCGGTCAGGCGTTCGGCGCCGACCACCGACAGGGCGACGTGATGGGTCACGCCCGCCGCCGACTCGGCCGTCAGAAGGTTGGTCGTCGCGCCGGTGAAGAAGTCGAGGACGGCGGCGTCTTCGAAGGACGGCGAGTTGGAGACGTCGACGACTACCCGCGCGCCGCGCAGCGCCTCCTCGAGACCCGCGCCGGTGCGAGTGTTCACGCCCGTCCCTGGCGAGGCGGCGAGGGCGTCGTGGCCCTCGTCCCGCAGTCGTGCGACCACTTTCGCGCCGATGAGCCCGGTACCGCCGATGACGACGACCTTCATGTGTGCACCCTCTCGTCAGCCGGGCGGCACACGGTGAGCCGTCCGGTCTTCAACAAGGACCGCGCAGCCTATCGATCCGTGACATTCCAGAGGTCGAACCCGAACCATTCTCCCACCGGCGCACACCGCCGAACATGCGGCCGGGTGCCACGGTCCGGTGTCGGTTCCGCGGCGACTCGTCAGTGCGGCGCGCTCGGGGCGGGATCACGGGTGAAATCCCGGATCAGCTCGGCGAGTTCGAGCGGCCGGTCGCCCTGCACCGAATGGCCCGCGCCCTCGACCGTCTCGACCCGCGCGCCCGGCAGGCGACGCAGCAGTTCGGCGCTGTCGGCGTCGTCCACGACCGGTGAGCGCCCGCCGCGCACCAGCAGCAGCGGGACGCGCAGGGCGGTGACATCGTCCCAGTGCGGGGTCAGGTCGAGGGAACCGTCGGCGGTCGGGCGGATCCGGTCGTAGCGCCACACCCAGCGGCCGTCGGGTCGGGGGCGCGCGTTGTGCAGCACGCCGCGCCGCAGCGACCGGACCGAGCGCGTCGGATTGTGCGTGACGGTGTGTTCGAGGATGTCGTCGAAGCCGGCGAAGTCCGCGGGTCCGCCGACGAAGGCGACGATGGCCGCGGTCTTGCCGGGATGGCTGCCGACGCCGGGGGTGACATCGACCAGGATCAGGCGGCGCACCAGGTCGGGGCGCAGGGTGGCCAGGCTGAGCGCGGTGAATCCGCCCAGTGACATGCCGACGACCGCGGACGCGCGCGGGGCGAGCGCGTCGATCGCGGTAGCGACGGCGGCGGCCATCCGCGGCGGGGTGTAGAGATGGTCGGGCCACCAGTCCGAATGACCGTGCCCCGGCAGGTCGAGCGCGAGCAGCGGGCGGTCCAAGGCCAGCGCGACCGTGTCCCAGGTGTGCGCGTTCTGCGCGCCGCCGTGCAGCAGCACCAGTTCCGGTTCGCCGTCACCCCAGCGCAGGCCGCTCACCGCGAGTCCGGCGCCGGTGTCGACGGCGACTCGGCGCACCGGCGGCGGCCCGTGCCAGTCCAATCCGGCGTCGTCCGCGTTCTCCGGGAGCAGGGCGAATTCGTCCGGCAGATGCGTGTCCGTCATGTCGATCAGTATGCGCGGAGAGAGCCTTGTCACAGCAGGCGAACTGACCTACTGTGTGTTCACTAGGTTTTGGTCGGTCGGCGATCGAGGTGGTGTGGTGACGGTTCCGCGTCCGTATGCGTCATTGTTGGCCAAGGGTGAGGACCGTCGGCAACTGATCATCACCGTCGCGCAGCGACTGCTCACCTCGAACGGCTGGCGGTCGACCAGTCTGGCGGCGATCGCGCGCGAAGCCGGAGTGTCTCCGGCGGGTTTGCTGCACCATTTCGCGTCGAAGGAAGCGCTGTTGCACGCGGTGCTCGATGCCCGCGACGCCGACGACGCGGTGAACGCCGATCTGACCGGCGACCTGATCGCGGAGATCGGCAAGGTGGCGGATCGGATCGGGCGCGCGCCGGAACTGGTCGGCACGTTCGTCGTGATGCTCGTGGAGAATTTGCAGCCCGACGCGCCGCTGCACGACCGGTTGCTCGACCGGTGGCGGATCGCGGTGGGAATCGTGGCGGACATGTTGCGCCAAGGACAGCAGGACGGCCGCTACCGCGCGGACTTCGACGCCGAAGTGCGCGCGGTGGAAATCGTGGCGTTCATCAACGGAATGGAGATCTCATGGCTACTCGATCACTCGATTCCATTGGCGGAGGTGTTCGCGGAGTACGCGAAAGCGTTGGAGCGGGACCTGAACCGAGGGACGGCGCGGTGAGGTACCGCCTCGACGTGGTCGCGCACGAGGTCGCCGATGTCGTGGAGTCCGCGGGCGGGTGGATCTTCGACCGCGCGGTCGCAGGCTGGGAGGTGACGGTCCTGGTACCCGGCGTCGGGACCGACTGTCGGGCGTTACGGATTCTCGGTGCGCAGGTGGTGGATCTGGAATCGGTGATGGCCGCGCGGGGTCAGGGCCGCCGCCCCGACACCGTCGCCATTTCGGCCGCGGTGTGCGACAAGGACGCCAGGGCCAACCGCGGCCTGCTCAAGGCGCTGCACGACGGCGGTGTGGAGGTGGTGGTCTGGGGTGACAGCTGGATCTCCCCGCCGCAGCACCGGGTCGAACCCGTCGCGCACCACTTGAGCGTGGCCGCACAGGCTTTCAAGGTTCAGGCGCTCACGGCCATCTCCGCGGCGCCGTCGCCGAGCGCCCCGATCGAGGTGTTCCGCACCGGCCAGTCGCTGTTCCCGCCGATGGGCGCGGATCTCGTTCCCGCCGGCTGAGTTTCCCCTCGGCCGAGTTGCCCGCGGAGTCCTTTCCGCGGCGGCCGCCGCGAAGCGAGCCGGAAGAGTAGGGAGGCAGTCCGCGATGACCGAGTCGTTCGCCGAACCGGCACGGGTGGCATACACCTTCTGCCGATACTGCCCGGCCGCGTGCGGGCTGAAGGTGACCGTGCAGGGCAACCGGGTCACCAAAATCGTTCCCGACAAACGCAATCCGCACAGTTGGCGGGATTTCTGCGGCAAGGGCCGCACCGCCAACCGCCTCGTCGAACACCCGCGCCGCATCACCGCGCCCATGCGGCGGGTCGGCGACCGCTACGTGGAAGCGAGCTGGGACGAGGCCATCGCCGATATCGCGGCGCGGATGAACGCCGCCATCGCCCGCGGCGGCCCCGACGCCGTCGGCGTCTACTACGGCAATCCGGCCGGATTCTCCTCCTCGAACCTGGTTTTCATGAACGGCTGGCTCGACGGCATCGGCACCAACAACCGGTACGCGGTCGGTTCGGTGGACCAGAACTCGGTGCACGTGGTCGCCGAGGCGATGTACGGGTCGACGCTGATGGTGCTGACCTCCGATATCGACCGGTGCGACTACTTCCTGCTCGTCGGCGCCAATCCCGCGGTGAGCGCCTGGAATTGGCTGGAATCGGCGCCGGGCGGCTGGGGTCGGGCGCAGCGGCGGCGCCGCGACGGCGCCACCGTCGTCGTGGTCGACCCGGTGCGCACGGTCAGCGCCGACGACGCCGACATCCACCTCGCGGTGCGGCCGGGACAGGACTGGGCGCTGCTGCTCGCGATGGTCGCGATCATTCTCGACGAGGGACTCGACGACCGCTCCGCGCACGCCGACCTGGTCACCGGATTCCCGCAGCTGCGCGAACTCGTCGCCGAAGCCGACCTCGCCGATCTCGCCGCCCGCTGCGACATCCCGCTCGACCGGATCCGCGAGGTGGCGCGCGGATTCGCCGCCGCGCCGCGCGCCATGGTGGTGACCCGCACCGGGCTGTCCCTGCACGCCGCGGGCACGATCGCCGAATGGCTCGGCCACGTGCTCAACGTGATCACCGGTCGGATCGACCAGCCGGGCGGCCGCCGGTTCGAACCCGGATACATCGACACGCTGCGCTTGGCCGACCTCGCGGGCGGCGCACCGCATCTCAGCAGGGTCGCCGGTCGCGGCATGGTCGCGGGCGCGCACGCGCTGGCCGAACTGCCCGCTGAGATCACCACTCCCGGTCGAGGCCAGATCCGCGCGATGCTGATCAACAGCGGCAACCCGGTGGTGTCCGGTCCCGACGGCGCGGCGCTCGACGCGGCGCTGGCCGAACTCGACCTGCTGGTGGTCGTCGATTTCGTGCAGCGCGAAAGTCACCGGCACGCGCACTGGCTGCTGCCCGCCGTGCACTGGCTCGAACGCGACGACCTGCTCGCCCTGACCAGCGGCCTGCACGACCAGCCCTACGTGCAGTTCGGCGCGCAGGTGGTTCGCCCGCCCGAGCAGGCCCGCGAGGAGTGGCGGATCTTCCTCGATCTCGCCCTCGCGATGCGGGCTCCGCTGTTCGGAGCGCGCGGCGTCAACACCTTCATGCGCGCCACCCGCGCGGCGGCCCGACTGCTGCGCAAACCGGGAATCGCCTTCGGCCCGCACTGGATTCACCGCCTGATGATCGCCACCTCGCGCAAATACGACGGCAAGCGCGTAACCTGGCGAAAGGTCACCGAGAATCCGCACGGCCTGATCCTCGGCCCGCGCGAATACGGACACTTCCGCGCCGCGCTGCGCACCCCGGACAAGCGAATCGCCCTCGCCCCACCGCAATTCCTCGCCCGCACCCGCGAACTACTCGCGCGACGCCCGAGTGCGCCGTCGCCCGAATTCCCGTTCCTGCTCGGCAATCAGCGCAGACGGCACTCCATGAACTCCTGGCTCAACGAGCTACCCGGACTGCACAATTCCGGCAAGTCCAACGACATAGCCATCCACCCCGACGACGCCGCCGCACTCGGCATCGCCACGGGCGACACCGTACGCGTCTACTCCCCCACCGCCTCGATCGAACTGCGCGCCCGACTCGACGACCGCCCGCGCCGCGGCGTCGTCATCATCGATCACGGCTGGGGCTCACGGATATTCGACCCGCACGGACAGCAACCCCCGCTGTCCTACGGCGCCAACCGCAACCTGCTGGTCGACGCCACCGACCTCGACCCGCTCTCCCAGACCTCGGCGCTCAACGCGGTCCACGTGAACGTCGAACCGCTGCCGAGTCGAGCACCGACCGTCGGCACGCGCTAGTCGGGATCAGCGGCAGCCCGCGCCCTTGCAGGCGACGAGTTCGTTCAGGCGGCGGTCGAGTTCGTCCACCACGTCGGCGTGCGCGGCGCGGCCTTCGGGGGTCTTGATCAGGTTGGTCAGCTGGTAGGGGTCGGTGCGCAGGTCGTAGAGTTCGTATTCGCGCTCGGCCGAGGGGCGTTCGCGTTCGTACCAGCGGACGTACAGGTGGTCGCGGGTGCGGACGCCGCTCCATGACGGTACGTCGAGTGCGTACATGATCGGAGTGTCGGTGCCGGGTACCTGTTCCTGCGCGATGCCGTCGCGGCCGCTCATGCCCGCGCCGCCGTATTCCGCGACGAAATCGGTTCGCCACGAGGCGGTGTCGCCGCGCAGCACCGGCGCCAGCGACATGCCGTCGACGCGCGCCGGGATCGGTAGGCCCGCCCAGTCCAGGATGGTCGGCATGAAGTCGATCGACAGCGCCATCGCGTCGGTGCGGCCGCGGGCGATGCCCGGCCCCGCGACGGCGAGCGGCACGCGCATGGATTCCTCGTAGGGCGCCATCTTCTGGGTAAGGCGGTGCGCGCCGAGGTTGTAGCCGTTGTCGGAGGTGAAGATCAGGTAGGTGTTGTCGAGTTCGCCGGTGCGGGAGAGGGTTTCGACGATGCTCGCGACCATCTCGTCCAGCGATCTCAGCGCGCCGAGTCGCAGCGTGTAGTCGGGGTCGTTGGTCACGTCGATGGTGGCCGAGCGGACGCCCGCGGTGTCGATGAGCCAGCTCGGTTTGTCGGAGACGTCGGGTTCCTGGTAGTTCGGCGAGCGCGGTGCGGCGGTGGGCCGGGTCTCGGGTACGTGCCGCGGCGCGGGCGGGATCGGGAAATGCGGTGCGGTGGAGGCCGCGTACCAGAAGAACGGCCGTCCCGATGCCGCGGCGTCGGCGATGAAGCGCTCGGATTTGCGCGCCACCACGTCGGTCTCGTAATCCTGCGGCGCCACACCGTATTTGACCAGCGTGCCGTTCTCGTTGAGCGTGTAGTTGTAGCCGGAGTAGAGGAAGTTGTCGACGCCCGCGTGCCATTCGTCCCAGCCGGGCGGGATGTGGCCGGGATCGTGTTCGAGACCGTTGAGGTATTTGCCCGCCATCCCGGTCCGGTAGCCCGCGTCGTGCAACGCCACCGCGATCGTGTCGGCTTCGTTGCCGTTGCGGACGAAGGATTCGAACCCGCCCACCTCGCCCGAGTTGGTGAGCACCCCGGTGTTGTGACCGTATTCGCCGGTCAGGATCGCCGAGCGAGCCGCGCAGCAGATCGGCAGCGGCGCGAACCCGTCGGTGAACTCCATGCCGCGATCGCGGATGAGCCGCGCGGTGTGCGGCATCGCCGCCCACACCGGAGTGGTGGCGGCATCGAGGTCGTCGGCGAGGATCACGACCACATTGGGGCGGTGATCGTCCTGGGCCGACACGGTGGGAACCGCGACGCAGGCCGCTACCGCGAGGACCACGACCGAGGCTCGGCACAACACGGCGAACATATCGACTCCTCGATATCGACGGTCCGGCACGGCGGTGTGCGCGGAGGCGGGCTCGACCCGCACCGCGCATCCTAGAGCCGGGTCGCGCCCGGCGGCCTGAACGGCGCGCCGGGCGCCTGGCCTGCGATGATTCGGAACCGAGGCGGCGATATCACGACACCATCCACTGCTTGCGCGGCGGCGCCGCTGTCCGGGGCCCGGTGTTCGCCGGGCGCGCGCCCGGGCGACGAACCGCAGGAGCGCGCGTAGCGCCCGGCCGCCGGTCGGCGCCACACGCTCAGTGGCGATCCGACATGTCGGGATCGTGCCGTGGCGCCGAAGACATGGGGTGACTCCAGGCCGGTTCGGACCGGCGGGCCACGCGGAGACGGAGCGCCGACCCGGCGGTTCAGCTGATTCTGCGGGTCTGCGCTTCGGCGTTACGCAGTCGCAACCGTTGCTGCGCCAGTCTGCGCGGACGCGGCGTCGGCGGTGTGGACTCGGTGGCGGCAGCGTCCCGTTCGGCGGGGGTCCGCTCGGAACGGGTCGGCCAGTACTGATTGGCGTTCGGGTCGGCGGTCGGGCGCGACTCCTCGCGCTTGTCCTCCCACCACGGGTTGAGTTCCAACTGCGCCGCGCGACTGCTCGCGCGCAGCGAAACGCCCGATCTGTCGGTGCCGGCGGCCCGTGCGCGTTCCCGCGTGTTCGCGCGGTCGCTCGAGGTCAGCCCGACGCTGATGAGCAGCAGCATGGTGATGATGCTGATGCCCGCGATCAGCGGTCCGAGCAGTTGCAGCGCGTCCGCGCCGGGCGGGGTGCCGTGATGGCCGCTGTGTTCGGCGTGCATGGATGCCATCCCGGTGTAGTGCATTCCGGAGACGGCGACGCCCATGAGCAGCGCGGCGCCGATGGTGGCGAACGCCCCCGCGACGTGCAGCGTGAACCACAGCGCCGCGGTTGCCGCGACCACGGCGATCGCGATGGACAGTGTCACCAGGCCCGCGTCGTAGCTGATATTCGCGTCGGATTTCATCGCGTACATGCCCGTGTAGTGCATGCTCGCGACGCCGAGTCCGGTCACGGCGCCGCCTGCGAGCAGCGCGGGCAGGCGGGGTTCGGGCCGGACGACGAGCAGCAGGCCGATCCAGACCACGCCGACCGCGGTGACGGCGCTGAGCAATGTCAGCGGCACGTTGTAGCGGATCTGCGCGCCTTGGATCGAGAATCCGAGCATCGCGATGAAATGCATGACCCAGATTCCGCTGCCGCCGATCGCGAGGGCCGACAATGCCAGCCAACCGAGACGTCCGTTGCCTTGTCTCGCGCGTTCGGCGCATTGCAATCCGAGTAGGCAGCCGATGAACGACATCACATAGGACAGCAGGGGCGTGAACCACCCGTGACTGAAGTGGTAAATCTCTAGCACAGCACCAAACCCCCACTGTCAGCAGTGGACACGCTCTGAACGAAAACTGATGGTCGAACCGACTTTACGACAATTGACGAGTGTCAAACTAGGCGAAATATATGATTTGCGCCACTCTTTGTTTAGAATTCGGACACACTGTTCGATAGCTATTCGCTGTTGCAGCAATAAGTTAGCTATCTATTTCGGCCCTTGTGGCATTCGAGTTCGACCGTGCTCTCACTTCCTCCAGCGATCGAATTCGGCGACTGTTCGACTCGATGGAAATCGAGAAGCATTGCCGCCCAGCGCCGATCGGACGGCCGACACACCGAGGGCCCGCGCTCCGGTGACACTCGCGGGGCGAGATGTATTCGGCCGGACTCGGCGTGGCGTCCCGGCGACACGCGGACGCCGCGCCTACCATGAGCACGCTGTGTGACGTGGCGGCGCCACACAGTTCCCGGGGAAGCGCCCCGCCCGGCGGCACCGCATGCCGGGCGGGGCGTACTTCGCTCACTTCGGCCGACGAACCTGTGGCGACCAACCTGTTGCGCCGACGGACGCACTCATCGATGATCGAACGGGTGACCAAGGTTACCCTTACCACCGAGCTGCCGATCGGCGCGGAGGTCGCGTGCGCGCTGGCCCGCACGCCGGAACTGTTCCTTCACCTGGTCGCCCCGATCCTCACGGCGCCCCACCTGCGATTCCCACAGCCGGTCGTACCGGGCGTCGAGGCCTCGGCGCGACTGTGGTGGTTCGGCGCGCTGCCCACTTGGCGCCACCACCTGCGACTCGTGCGCCTCGAACCGCACAGCATCTACACCAACGAGTGGGGCGGACCGGTGCGCACCTGGAACCACCTGCTGACCTTCGAACCCATCGGCGAGTCCCGCTGCCGCTACACCGACGAGATCGAACTCGGGGACGGACCGCGCGGGATCCCGGTCGCCCTGTTCGCGCGGCTCATGTTCCGGCACCGGCACCGTCGCTGGCGAAAGCTGGCCACCTTGCTCGCCAACAGCGGACTCGACCTGCGCCCCTCCCCTACCGACCGCCCCTGAGCGCGCACGCCGTTCAGCCGGATTCGCCGTACATACGAATGGCCGCCCACCGGGATCTGTTACCCGTGCCGCGTCGAACGCACAGTTCCGGGACCGGTGACGACGCTCCGCTCAGTCGACACGGACGGCACGGTAGAAGGTGATCCGTCCGAGGATGCGGTGCGGACGGAAAGCGGTTTCCGCGCAGTCGAATCCGGCCGCGCGCAGAATGTTCGGAATACGGTCGCCGAGGTTTCCCTCGAGGTGGCGGCCGCGCAGTTGGATCCGCGCGCCGATTCCGTCGTCGGGAGTCATCCGGCCGCCGATATCGGCGAGGTGCAGGCTGCCGCCGGGACGGAGCACGCGCCGGACCTCTTGCGCCACAGCGGCCTTCACCTCGGCGTCCAGGTGGTGGAACATCATCGAGGACAGCACCCGGTCGAAGGTCGCGTCGGCGTAGGGCAGGTCCTGTCCGTAGCCGCGTTCGAATCGTATCCCGCTCGCGCCGTGCACCTTTCGCTGGGCACGGGCCAGCGCCTTCGGATCGGGATCGGAGCCGACGACCTCGGCGGACGGCCGGGCGCGCGCTGCGGCGATGGCCAGTTCACCGGTACCGCAGCCGATTTCGAGTACGCGGTGGTCGGCGGCGATATCGGCCTGGTCGAGCAGGGCGGCGTGCACGCCGGGCGTGCCGAGCAGGCGGGTGATCAGATCGTAGGCGGGCAGCAGCGCGTCACGCCCGGCGGCGGGCAGGTAGTCGTGGCGGTTGCCGAGCGAGTGGGTCACGGAGTCTGTCGTCTTTTCGGTCATGACCCCATGGTGGGCGTTCCGCCCGCCGGAAAGTGGGCTGATATTCGGGAGAACTTGGACTATCTTCGGTACATGTCGGACGGGCGATGGCAGGCAACGAGGATGGTGCGACAGCATCGCGGCGTGCCGGTCTACGAGTACCGCACCGACCCGGCCACACCGCCGGTGTCGGTGCTCCGCTTGGGGCCGCTCACCCCATCCGACCTGGAATATCAGCACATTCACGACTTCCCGCTGCTCATCTACGTGCGGACCGAGGCCGTCGTCTACGTGGTGGCGCCTGGCCAGGTGATCGACACCGACGGCATCGCGCTACCGGACAGCAGTACGACGATCTTCTTCGATCCCGACGCGCTCGGCGGCCGGGCGCGCGGGGCGTGGCCGACCTGGCGGCGACACCCGCTGCTCTCGCCGTTCCTGCACGCGCGGCGCGGCGGCCTGCTGCGGGTCGAGTTACCCGCCGAGCACGACCTGTGGGAACACGAGATGACCGCCATCGAGACCGAACTCGAGCACCGACGCGCCGGGTACCGCGAGGCCGTGCTGGCGCGGCTGACCCTGCTGCTGATCGAACTCGCGCGCCTGACCTCCGATATCGTCGGCGGGCTCCGCGACATCGGTGAACCGTTGCTGGCCAGGGTGTTCGAGGTGATCGACGAGCGGTACGCCGATGTGCTGTCGCTGCGGGACGTGGCCGCGGCGGTCGGTGTGACGCCCGGCCATCTGACCACCGTGGTGCGCCGCCGCACCGGGCGCACGGTCCAGGACTGGATCATCGAACGCCGGATGGCCGCGGCGCGAGAACTGTTGGCGGACAGCGATATGCCGATAAGCGAGGTGGCACACCGCGTCGGACTGCCCGATCCGGCCTATTTCGCCCGTGTGTTCCGCCGTGCGCACGACCTCTCGCCCCGCGACTGGCGCAATCGACTTCCCCGGACCGACGCGTGAAGGTCAGAGATAGACGAGTTCGCACTCCAGCAGCCGGTCGCCGCCGAGGTACTGCGCCAACTGCTCCGGGGTGAACTGCCCGGCCAACTTCTCGTGCCGTCGCGCGATCTCCGCGCCGTCCTCGGCGTTGATCTCGGCGAAGCCCTCGTCGCTGTAGTACTCGATGTAGGTGTAGACGCCGCGTTCGAGGTTCTCGTAGGTGTAGACGACCGGGAATCTCCCAATGGACGGATCGAGGGTGTACTCGGTGCCGTCGATCTCGACGGCGGTCCGGACAGTGTTGATGATGTTCATGCGGGCTCCGTCGCGCTCGAGTCGTCCTCTCGACTGAACCGCACCGCGTGAGCCCGAGTCAACGTTAGGTCCGCTACACCTGATTCGCGACGAGGACGAGCCGATCGACCCGCGCCACGACGGACGCACACGCCCGGACACGATGCCGTCACGAGCGGCTCGCCGCGACGAACGGCGGACGCACCGCTTCGAAGTGCGGGCGCATCCACACCGCGTTTGATTCAGCACACAACGGGCAAACTTCCACTACCCGGCGTTCGAAGGGAGAACCGATGAACATCCACGTTGTACCGCGCCGCGTTCTGGTTCGAGCCGCTCGGCGCGGGTAGCCGAGCGGCGGCGGTGTGCCATCGACACCGCCGGTTCGGCTTCGTCAGGAGGACTGCCCGATGACCGTCTTGTCGGCACCGGTTTCGACCCTGCCCACCCCGCGCGGCCCCGCCTCGGCCGCCCTGTGCGACGCGCTGCGCGGCGAGCCCGGCACCGCCGTCACGATGCCTGCCGTCACCGACCCGTTCGGCGAGGATCTGCATCTGGCCCTGCACACCTGCTACGAGCTGCACTACCAGGGCTTTCCCGAGGTCGACGGCGAGTGGGAGTGGGATGCCGGGCTGCTCGCCGTGCGCGCCGAATGGGAGCGGCTCTACCTGGACGCGCTCCGCGATTCGGTGCCGGGCGGCGACGACCTCGACGCGGCGCTCGGCACGCTGCTGCGCACCCCCGCGGAATCGTCGGGACCGAGTGCGTACCTGCGCGACGAGGGCGACTGGTCGCATATGCGCGAATACTTCGTGCACCGCTCGATCTACCACCACAAGGAAGCCGACCCGTACGCGTGGGTGATCCCGCGACTACGCGGTCAGGCCAAGGCATCGCTGGTCGCGGTCGAATTCGACGAATTCGGCGGCGGGCGCGGCGACCGCGTGCACGCGCGCCTCTACGCCGACCTGCTGGACGGCGCCGGGCTCGACTCCGAATACCTGCACTACCTCGACGTGGTTCCCGAGCCGATGCTGGCCCTGGTGAACATGATGTCGCTGTTCGGTCTGCATCGGCGCCTGCGCGGCGCCTCGGTGGGGCATTTCGCGACCGTCGAGATCACCTCGCCGCCCGGTGCGGCCCGCATGGTGGCGGCGCTGACCCGGCTCGACGCAGACCCGGCGTGCACGCGCTTCTACCGCGAGCACGTCGAAGCCGACGCCGTGCACGAGCAGGTCATGCGACGTGAGGTGATCGGCGATCTCCTCGACCGTGAACCCGATCAGCGCGCCGCCGTGGTGTTCGGCATCCAGGTCACCGAATTCCTCGAGGACCGTTTCGCCGACCATGTCCTCGGCGCGTGGCATGCCGACCGCAGTTCGCTGCGCGACGGGTCGTGGTGAGTCGTGACGACCGAGCGTGTGCCGCGCCGCGTCACCTACACCGAGGACGGCCCGGTCCTGGTCGAGGGGCCGATCGAGATCCACACCGCCGATGGGCGCACCATTCGCTGCGATCGGTTCGCGGTGGCGCTGTGCCTGTGTCACCGGTCCAAGACCTATCCGCTCTGCGATACCAGTCACCGCAAGCACACGCGTGCTCCCGACACCGTTTGACCGGCGGTTGTGCGGGTATCGCGAAAGACACATGCTTTCCGAGACACCCGCACCACGAGACCCTGATGACCGATTCGATCCGGCGCCACACCGTGGGCCGCGACGCGAACGAGCGCGGCGCGCTCGACCCAGGCGAACCGCAAGCCCACCGCGAAGGCGCGGCGGACGATGCGGACAATCGCGATGTGCGCGGCGAGAACCGAATTCAGCAACTCGACCGCAATCTCGCGAGTCTGCTCCAGGAGTTGCGCGTGGTGCAGACCGGTGTCCAGTTGCTGACCGGCTTCCTGCTGACCCTGCCGTTCCAGAACCGCTTCGCCGACCTGTCCGCACCCATGCGCTACCTGTACCTGGGTGTGGTCACGGCGTCGATCGCCGCGACCGTCTTCCTCACCGCCCCGGTAGTCGCGCACCGCGTGCTGTTCCGGCGCGGGCGCATGGCGCAGGTGGTGGTTTCCGCGCACCGGTGCGCGCTGCTCGGTCTGGGCTTGCTCGGGCTCGCGGTCGCAGGTGTCGCGGTACTCATCTTCGACGTCGTGGCGGGCGCCCCGGCCGCCATCGCCGCGGGCGTCGGCGCGGCCGTGCTGTTCGGGCTCGTCTGGATGGCGTATCCGTGGTGGCAGCGCACCCACCGGGAATTCCAAGACGGCGATTGACCGGCTACGGCTGGTTCGACCGACCCTCTGCGGGTATCGCCGGGAAGAGAGCCTATGTGGCTCCGTTCGGACCAGGGAGGGTTTCATGACCACCGCACGCGACATCATGACAGCGGACGTGCAATGCGTGCGCTCGACCGACCCCGTCATCGCCGCGGCCGAGCTGATGACGGATCTGAACATCGGCGCGCTGCCGATCTGCGGCGCCGACGACAGCCTCGAAGGCATGCTCACCGACCGGGACATCGTGGTCAGGGTGGTGGCCGAGCGCAAGGATCCGCTCGTGCTGCCGGTGGGCGAACTCGCCGAGGGCACGCCGGTCACCGTCGACGCCGACGACGATGTGCGCAAGGTCGTCTCGGTCATGTCCCAGCACCAGATCCGACGGCTGCCGGTGCTCGAGGCGGGCAAGCTCGTCGGCATCATCGCGCAGGCCGATATCGCGGTCGAGCTGGGTCACGCGGAGACCGGCAACACCGTCGAGGCCGTGTCCATCGACTACTGAGCGGCCGCCGAATCATTCGACGGCGCAGCATATACCGAACCCGGCACGGTGAATGACCTTGGCCGGGTTCGCTTTCCGTTTCCGCTACCGGTTGGCTGCGGCGCGCAGATCGCGCAGGATGCGGGTCAGCGTGCGCGAGATGTGCATCTGTGACACACCCAGTTTCGCCGCGATCTGCGACTGCGATTCGTCACGGAAGAAACGCAGGTAGAGCACGCGCTTGTCGGAGTCGGCAAGATCGTCGAGCAATGGTGAGGCGACCATGGTCTGCACGGTCAGCTCGTATTCCGGGTCGTCCTCGCCGTAGATCTCGGAGACCGGTGCGGCGCCCGACGCGTCGTCGTCGTCGGCGCGGGCGTCCATCGAATCGGTGCGATAGGCGTTGCCCGCCAACAGCGCCTGCGTGACCTCGGACAGGTCGAGGTTCAGTTCGAGGGCGATCTCGATGGCCGTCGGCATCCGCCCGAGCCGCTGCGCCAGATCCTCGACGGCGGGCCCGATGGTCAGTTGAATTTCCTTGACGCGCCTTGGTACTCGCACCGACCAGGTGTGGTCGCGGAAATGGCGGCGGACCTCGCCCATGATGGTGGGGACCGCGTAGGCGAGGAACGAATCGCCCCGCTGCGGATCGAACCGGTCGATGGCGAGCACCAAACCCAGGCTCGCGACCTGGTGCAGGTCGTCGTAATTCTCGCCGCGTCCGGTGAAACGACGTGCGATATGGTCCGCCAGCGGAAGGCAGCGACGCACCATCCGCTCCCGCGCGGCACGCCACTCGGCGGTGCCGGGCGGCATCAGCGCGAATTCGCGCAATTCCGTTTCTATGCCTTCGTAGGAATCCCGCCCTCGGCGGCGCGTGTCCGCTTTCCCTCGCACCGACGCCGCCCCGATCGTCGCAGGCTGGTTCATGACTGACCTCCCGCAGCCCCGGTTGCCCGAGCAAACGGCTTGGTCTCAACCGCTCACTTCGATGGGCCGCACGTCCAGTCTTCCACCGTGCGCCCAAGCGGTCAGTACAACGAACGAAGAATCGGGCCGCGGGCGTACGCTGAGCGAAATCGTTATCCCGAATATCGTCATGACCGGCGGCGCGCCACCACGCGCATTTCACGGAACCAATTCGTTATGCGGATCGATCATGCTGCCGGAGCAGCCCGCGAATATTCCCGTCCTGGTCGCGGCCCGGTGCATCCGACATCGGGGTGTCAGCGTAGAGACCCGGATACCCGCCGACCGTTGCGACCAGCGCCTCGGGCGAACTCCATGGCTCCGTACTCCAGCTCTCCTGATTCCAATGTCGCTCGGGCCAAACGGATTTCATTGGCAATCGCCGCCTTCTCATCGAGGTCGACGGCGTCGACGAGTGCCCGCCGGTCGTTGCGCATCGCTGTTTGCGGAACCGAGGCCAGCTCCGCGGCGATTTCCGATGCCGTCGCGAGTGCCGCGCCGTCGTCGACGACCCGGGTGAGCAGTCCGATGGCCAACGCCTCGGGCGCGGTGACGGTGCGGCCGGTGAGCATCAGGTCCATGGCCCGCCCGTAGCCGATCAGTCGAGGCAGCCGCACGGAGGCCAGATCGCAGGAGGGCACACCGAACCGTCGATTGAACATGCCGAAATATGCCGATCTGCCCGCGACGCGGAGGTCACACCACGCGGCCAGTTCCAGACCCCCGGCGACGGCGGGGCCTTCGATCGCGGCGATCACCGGCTTCGACAGCGACAGTCGGACCGGACCCATCGGGGCGAATGTCCCCTCCTCTTCCAGTGGTTTGCGTTCGCCCTCGGCGATCGCCATGAGGTCCGCGCCCGCGCAGAATGCCGCGCCCGCACCGGTCAGGATCGCGACGCGGCTGGAGTCGTCGCGATCGAAGCGTTCGAACGCTTCGATCAGGGCGGTCGCGGTGGGCAGGTCGACGGCGTTCTTTCGGTCCGACCGGTCGATGGTCACCACGGTGACGCCGGAATGCTTTGTGACAGTGACGGTTCTACTCATCGCTGAACTCTCCTCGCGCGAGGGTGGGCGAGATCCGGGTGCGGCCATCGACCCGGACGCCGCTTCTAGGTCGATCGACTTAGAAAGTAGAGCGAGTATGTTCTAAGTCGATCGACTTAGTCAAGAACGTCAGGAGGTGCACCGGTGCCGCGACAAACCCGCAACCGGATGATTCAGCAGGCGGCTCTGCTGTTCCGCAGCCGCGGCTACGGCGCGACCGGTATCCGGGAGATCGCCAACCAGGCGGGGGCGCACCGCGGCGTGATCTACCACCACTTCCCGCGCGGCAAGACCGAGGTGGCCGAGGAGGTGCTGGCCGCCACCGACGCCACCGTGGGCGGGTTCATCGACTCGTGGTGCGCCAACCAGGACCCGGCGACAGCGGTACGGGCGATCGTCGCGGGTATCAAGATGATGTCGACCGGCGGTGAGCATCCCCCCGGCAGCCCGGTGGCGGCCATCACCGTTGGCGCCTGCCCCGATGACGACCATCTGCGCGAGACAGCCCTCGGCATCTACCAGCGGTGGCAGGGTGCGTTTCGAGACTGCCTGCGCCGCGACGGAGTGCCCGAGCCGCAAGCATCGAACCTGGCGACGGTGCTGATCGCAGGCATCGAAGGCGCCCTCGTACTGTGCCGCGCCGAGGGCGGCAATGCCGCGTTGGACCGCCTGGAGGCCGCCATGTTGTCCATGGTGGCGACACGTGAGCGCTGATCTGTCGTTTGCACCGCAGCTTGCCGGGTAGCACGAGCGTGGCTCACCGATCTGGTCGCAGGCCGGAGTCGATGAGGCGCCCGCCTCGGTCGGGCGGTTCCTGAACCCCACAGCGGCCTACCCGCCGATGGCGGACCTGCTCCAGAGCCGGTGTCGGGAAGATCATCGAAGCGGTGCCACGGTGGCGGCGAGCGGGTAGCGTCGGCGGCGGTCGACCGGTGCGCGGGGGGATGGATGCGATCGGCAAGACTTTAATCGAGAGTTCTCTTGACTCATTCCAGAAAAGGGACAAGACTTCCGTTCGTGCCCATGGTCTCGGAGTTCCAGCAGATGTTGCGGGAAGCTTCGTTGCGCGTGACCCGTCCTCGGGTCGCGGTACTCAACGCGGTGCACGACCACCCGCACGCCGACACGGACTCCATCATCCGCGCCGTGCGTTCCGCGCTGCCCGAGGTGTCCCACCAAACGGTGTACGACTCGTTGAACGCCCTCACCGCCGTCGGCCTGGTCCGTCGGATCCAGCCCTCCGGGTCGGTCGCGCGGTACGAGACGCGGGTCGACGACAACCATCACCACGTCGTCTGTCGGCAGTGCGGGCAGATCGCCGACGTCGACTGCACGGTCGGCGACGCCCCATGCCTCGATGCCTCCGATGACCGCGGCTTCTCGATCGACGAGGCCGAGGTCATCTACTGGGGTCTGTGTCCCGACTGTTCGGAAACACGGATTTCCCGATCACATCCGTGATCACAGCCCACACCCCTCACGGAAGGAATGTTGTGTCCGAAAGCGAGAACCCGGCGATCGCGTCGCCCACTCCGAAGACCGAACACCGCCCGCGCACCAACAAGGACTGGTGGCCCGAGCAGATCGACGTGTCGGTTCTGCACGCCCACTCCGCCAAGTCGAACCCGCTGGGCGAGGACTTCGACTACGCCAAGGAATTCGCGAAGCTCGACGTCGACGCGCTCAAGGCCGACGTCGCCGCGGTGCTCACCGACTCGCAGGACTGGTGGCCCGCCGACTACGGCAACTACGGCGGTCTGTTCATCCGGCTGTCCTGGCACGCGGCGGGCACCTACCGCATCGCCGACGGCCGCGGCGGCGGCGGTCAGGGCGCGCAGCGCTTCGCCCCGCTCAACAGCTGGCCCGACAACGGCAACCTGGACAAGGCGCGCCGCCTGCTGTGGCCGGTCAAGCAGAAGTACGGCAACTCCATCTCCTGGGCCGACCTGCTGGTCTTCGCGGGCAATGTGGCTCTCGACTCGATGGGATTCCAGACCTTCGGCTTCGGCTTCGGCCGCGCCGACGTGTGGGAGCCCGAAGAGATCTTTTGGGGTCCCGAGGACACCTGGCTCGGCGACGAGCGCTACAGCGGTGACCGGGAACTGTCGGGTCCGCTCGGCGCCGTCCAGATGGGTCTGATCTACGTCAACCCGGAAGGCCCCAACGGTCAGCCCGACCCGGTGGCCGCCGCGCGCGACATCCGCGAGACCTTCGCCCGCATGGCGATGAACGACGAGGAGACCGCCGCCCTCATCATCGGCGGTCACAGCTTCGGCAAGACCCACGGCGCGGGCGACGCGAGCCTGGTCGGCGTCGAGCCGGAAGGCGCGCCGATCGAGCAGCAGGGCTGCGGCTGGAAGAGCGCGTTCGGCTCGGGCAAGGGCAAGGACGCCATCACCAGCGGCCTCGAGGTCGTATGGACCTCGACTCCGACCCAGTGGGGCAACGGCTTCCTGGAGAACCTCTACGGCTACGAGTGGGAGCTGACCAAGAGCCCGGCGGGCGCGTGGCAGTGGACCGCCAAGGACGGCGCGGGCGCGGGCACCATCCCCGACCCGTTCGACGGTCCGGCGCGCAACCCCACGATGCTCACCACCGACCTGGCGCTGCGCGAGGACCCGACCTACGCGAAGATCACCCGTCGCTGGCTCGACCACCCCGAGGAGCTGGCCGACGCCTTCGCCAAGGCGTGGTACAAGTTGCTGCACCGCGACCTCGGCCCGGTCAGCCGCTACCTCGGCCCCTGGGTGCCCGAGGCGCAGCTGTGGCAGGACCCGGTCCCGGCCGTCGACCACGCGCTGGTCGACGACCAGGACGTGGCGGCGCTCAAGGCCAAGGTCCTCGACTCGGACCTCTCGGTCGCGCAGCTGGTCAAGACGGCGTGGTCGGCGGCGAGCAGCTTCCGCAGCACCGACAAGCGCGGTGGTGCGAACGGCGCCCGACTGCGGCTGGCCCCGCAGAAGGACTGGGAACTCAACGAGCCCGCCGAACTGGCGAAGGTGCTGCCCGTCCTGGAAGGCATCCAGCAGGAGTTCAACGCCTCGGCCGCGGGCGGCAAGAAGATCTCGCTGGCCGACCTGATCGTGCTGGCCGGTTCCGCGGCGGTCGAGAAGGCTGCGTCCGACGCGGGCATCGAGGTCACCGTGCCGTTCCACCCCGGACGCACCGACGCGAGCCAGGAAGACACCGACGTGGAGTCGTTCGCGGTGCTCGAGCCGCGTGCCGACGGTTTCCGCAACTACGTGCGGACGGGCGAGAAGGCTCCGCTGGAGCGTCTGCTGCTCGAGCGCGCGTACCTGCTCGATGTGACCGCGCCCGAGCTGACCGTGCTGATCGGCGGTCTGCGTGTGCTCGGCGCCAACTACGGCGGCGCCGAGCACGGCGTGTTCACCGACCGTCCCGGTGTGCTGAGCAACGACTTCTTCGTCAACCTGCTCGACCAGAACACCGAGTGGAAGTCCTCGGAGTCGACGGAGAACGTGTACGAGGGCTTCGACCGGGCCACCGGTAAGGCCAAGTACACCGCCACCGCGAACGACCTCGTGTTCGGTTCGCATTCGGTGCTGCGCGCGATCGCCGAGATCTACGCCCAGCAGGACAGCCCGGCGAAGTTCGTGAACGACTTCGTCGCCGCCTGGGTCAAGGTCGTCGACAGCGATCGCTTCGATCTGGCCTGAGTTCTCCCCCGCGAATTCCGGGTCGATCCTTCGGGATCGGCCCGGAATTCCGCTTTTCGGACGCCCGCCGAATCACTTGGGCGCGAAGCGCATTCCGGCGTCCAGGCGCAGGCACTGACCGTTGAGCATGGCGTTGTCGACGATCGCGGCGACCAGTTTCGCGTATTCGTCGGGGCGGCCCATCCGCTTCGGGAAGGCGTTGCCCGCGACCAGCGGGGTGACGAACTCGGCGGGGACGCCCGCGAGGATTCCGGTGTCGAACAGCGACGGCGCGATGGCAAGCACCCGCACGCCGACCGAGCCGAGGTCACGGGCCATGGTGAGCGCCATGCCCGCGATGCCCGCCTTCGCCGCGGTGTAGGCGACCTGACCGATCTGGCCTTCGAAGGCCGCGATGGACGCGGTGTTGATGATGACGCCGCGTTCGCCGTCGGCATTGGGCTCGCCCTGGCTCATGTGCCAGGCCTGTAGCCGGTTGAGGTTGAAGGTCGAGATCAGGTTCAGGTTGATGATCTGGGTGAACGATTCCAGGTCGTGCGGCCCGGTCTTGGTCAGCGTGCGCTTGGCCGCGCCGCCGCCCGCGGTGTTGACGGCGATGTCGAGACCGCCCAGCTCGGCGACGATGTCCTCGAGGGTCTTCTCGACGCCCGCGTGGTCGGTGATGTCACCGCTGAAGAAGGTGCCGCCCAGGTCGGCGGCCACTTTCTGCCCGTCGCTCTCGGCGCGGTCGACGACAACGACCTTCGCGCCCCGCGCGGCGAGCAGTTCGGCGCTGGCGCGCCCCATTCCGGACGCACCGCCGACGACGACGGCGCGGGCTCCCTGAATCTCCATCTCTGACCACTTTCGTAGAGGATTCGATCATCCCGAGTGTTACATACATCGCATCGCATGCGGATTCGGCATGGGGTCGACCGCACGCCCGCGACCAGGGGTGGCCCTGGTCTCGACGCGTGAGTGAGCGACGCGTCGACGTGACCGTGGTGCGCTGGTACGAACGCCGCGGTGCGCGCCCGATCGTGCCGCGCCGGCCCGAGGCCGCGCACGCGCACCTGCCCGCCGCCATCACGCGGACCCCCGTCTCGGCCACACGGAAACCCCGCCTGCGGCGAGCGGCGCGAATTCCGTTCGGGCTGAGCTGAGTTCGCCCGATCAGCGCACGCCGGGCCGCGCCGCGCGTCTTTCGGACCTCCGTGCGACCTCGCGTCCACGAGTACACACCGCGTGACGCTCTTCCGTGCGACCGGGGCCTGCTCGTGCGGCGAACCCTCGGCGACACCGACCCCCGGACGGACAGTCGGCGGCTGCGCTGCGGTTACCGTGCCCGACCCACTCCGCGCGGACGAACTGAAACGTTGATGGCTCATTTTCGGCAGCGCGGGACGCTCTCGAGTTCTGCCGGAATTTGATTGCAAACTCTTGAGAATTGTCTTTTCGTGACTGAGAATAGTCCTCTCAACAGGCCGTCGACCACATCGAAGCCGCCCGACGGGACAGACGAAGGACAACATCTGGCAATCCCCCTTGCCACCGCCGTAAACCTAGGTCGACCTGCCTGTCGGCCGACACCGGTCGCCTCATGGCAGGCACAGCGGAACCCGAGTAGCCGAATCATCGGATACTCACCTGATCGAAAGCAGTACGAAGACAAATGCTCTACCGACGACACCCGAATATTCGCGAGGACAGCGGCGGCTCGCACCCGCGCGAAAACACCGACCGACCCGAGGTCGACCCGATGCGGGCATCGCGGTGACCAACTCGCTCGTTCGCCCATCGACCCGACCGCTTCCGAACACACCCGATCCGCACGGCGCCGAGCGCACGCGATCGGTCTGCGCGAACCCCGGCCGCGACGCCGCGGGGCCGTGGACGGCGGCCTGCGGCGGCCTGCCCGAATTACGGTTCTCCCCTCGACTCACACCCGGCGGCCTCGAACTGTTCCTGGCCGCGCTGCGCCTGACCGTGCGGCGGCGCGGCTACGTCCTGATCCGCGAGGCGAATTTCGGCCGAACGGCCTTGCGCGCCTTACTCCAAGCCATCGCCGACCCCGGCCTCCCGGTCGACGCGGAACTGCGGCGGCGACTGTGCGTCCACGGCACGCCGCCGTCGCTGCCGGTGCCCGCCCGGGTCCCCGCGCTGCCGCTGCACCGCGACGCGGTGCTCGTTGAGGCGCCCGGCGAACTCCTCGGCTTCAGCGCACTGGCCACCGACCCCGCGTTCGACGCGGGCGCGCTGGAACTGGTGGATTCGGTGACTGCGCTCACCGAATTCCCCACCGATCTGCTGCGCGTGCTGGCATCGCGTGCCTTCGAATACCGGTTACGTGATTGCAGTCCGTTCCCGAATGTGCCGCCGGAATGGTTCGTCCGCCCCACCTTCGTCCGTGCCGCGGCAGGCCGCGCCCTCAATATCGTCCTGCCGCCCACACCACGACCCGGCATCGCGGCGCCGTGGGAGACCCGGCTGCGTGGACTCGGGCCGCGCGCGTCGGCCGACCAGATCGCCCGCGTCGACGATCACCTGCGCGCCTCGTCCACCTTCCGATCCCACACCTGGTCGACCGCCGACGCGGTGGTCGTCGACAACAGTCGTGTCCTGCACGGCATCGCCGCCGTGCCCGCCGCGGCCCGCCACCACGTGATCCGCGAATCCCTGTGACCCGCACCGACACCGGCGGCTTCATGGCCGCGCACGTGCTCGCACACGCGAGCCGCGAGCGCGCGTCCGGTCAGCGCAGCCGCGGTGAGGTGCACACCGCGCTGCGGCGTTGCGTCGCACTCGTCGGTCCCGTATTCGACGGTGCGGGCGATACGGCCGTCGAACACCTCCGACAGGCCGCCGTCGAATGGGCACGCGACGGAATACCGCTCGACGCCCTCCTGCATTCGGTGCACCTCGGATTCACGCGCGTCCTCGACCGGGCCACCGCGGCGACCCTGCGCCGACCCGCCGACCGGCGCGACGGCTCGCCGATATCGTCGAGCCTGGATCTGCTCACCGTCGCGACGACGACGATCACCACCGCCTACCTCCCCGTGGTCGAGGGACCACACCGCCCGTCCCGCCGCACCGTGCTCGCCGTCCACATTCCGCACACCACCAACGACACCGACACCAGTGCGTGCACCGGCACCGCCGACACCGCCACGGGCACCGCCGCTGACACCGCCACAGGCGCTGACACCGCCACAGGCGCTGACACCGCCACGGGCACGAACGTCGGCACCAACACCGCTCGCACCGCCACAAGCACGGGCACCGGTGCTCGTGCCGGCACGGGCACGGGCACCGCCGCTGACAGCGCCACGGGCACGAACGTCGGGGCCAACACCGCTGGCACCGCCACAGGCAAGTCCGATACCTCTTGCAGCGAACCACCGAGAGAACGCCCGGACCACTTGCGCAATGACGCCACGCAACGCCGCACGAACATCGGCACCAACACCGCTGGCACCGCCACAAGCACGGGCACCGGTGCTCGTGCTGGCGCTGGCGCTGGCGCTGGCACAGGCACAGGCACAAGCACAAGCACGGGCACGGGCACGGGCACGGGCACGGGCACGGGCACGGGCACGGGCACGGGCACGGGCACGGGCACGGGCACGGTACGCCGTCTCGACGCGGAGATCACCGCGAGATTCGGCGATTCGGCGCACACCCGGCTCAGTCTCGCGGGCGGCACCGTCCTGCTCCCCGAGCACGCCGCGCACGATATCGAAAACCTCACCGCGACACTGGCACACCGCGTCGGCGCGGCCCTCACCGTGACCTGCGCGGTGGCCGCGCCCGCCGACCTCGCCGAGGTCACCGAGATCGCGCACCGCCTCCTGGACGTACTGACCCGACTCGACTACCCACCCGGCGCGTACCGGGTCGACCGCATGACGATGGAAGTGCAACTGTCACGCCCCGGCCCGGCGCGCGACCGTCTGGCCGCGATCCTCGACCCCCTCGACGACCGCCCCGAACTCCTCGACCTCCTGCGCGTCCACCTGTCCAACAACCTCAACCGCCAACTCACCGCGGAAGTCTTCGCCATCCACCCCAACACCGTCGACCACCGCCTGGAACGCATCTCCCGCCTCACCGGCCGCAACCCCTCCTCCGCCGACGACGCCTTCGCCCTCCGCTCCGCCCTGATAGCCCGCACCGCAACCACCCCCGATCGAGGTCCCGAATCCCCGGAACCACCAACCGAATCCGCGCGGCTCACCGGCAACCGGCAGGCAGGCCCGCCCGAGGACACAGGCACACACGCGCGGTAACAGCGGCGCTCGCAGGGCTCACACCGGTATCGCATCACCGCGGTCGACGCCGAGTTCGTGTCGTCCGGCCACCGCGCCGCCGCACGGTGTCTACGGCTGGGGTCGGGTCAACAGTTGCGCGGCTGCTCGGGACAGGTCGCCGATGATTTGTGCTGCGGGCTCCACCGCTGTGACGGCGCCGACGCCTTGTCCGGCGTCGACCGGTACCGCCGTCGGGTCGCCCGCGCGAACGCGGTCCGCTATACGAGTGCGGGACTCCGGGTCGGTGCGCAGGTAGGCCGCGCGGTCGGACCAGTCGCGGGTGACCTCGTTGCGCAGGACGCGGGACGGGAACCGTTCGGGCCATGGCAATTCCAGTGCGGTGTCGAATATCGTGGTCGCGACGGTATCGGCGCCGGTCGCGGCGATCAGTGCCCGGCGGGCCGCTTCGGGGAGCAGGGATTCGGCGGAGGCGGCCAGGCGGGTGCCGAGCCAGACGCCGCTCGCACCTGCGGCGAGGACCGCCGCCATGCTCGCGGGCGTGCCGATTCCGCCCGCGGCGAGCACCGGGACGGACACCGCGTCCAGGACGGCGTCAAGCAGTGGAAGCATCGCCATTGCCGTCGATCCGTGACCGCCGCCTTCCGCGCCGCGCGCCACCACGATATCGATGCCGGAGTCCTCGGCTCGGCGTGCGTCGTCGCGAGTGTATACCTGTGCGGCGGTGCGGATTCCGGCGCTCGCCGCGCGTCGAGCCCAGGTGAGGTCCGTGCCGAAGCCGACGGTGAGGAGTGCTGGGGCGGCCGCGAGCGCGACCTCGAACATCTCCGGGTCGGCGGCGGCGACCCAGTCGACCATGCCGATGCCGAACCGGCCTTCGGTCGCCGCGGTGAACCGCAGTTCGCGGCGCAGTGCCATCGCCGAACCGGCGCTGCCCATCCCGATCATCCCGAAGCCGCCGCCCGCGGTCACGGCGGCGGCCAGGCGACCACCGGCCACCCCGCCCATCGGCGCGTTGACCACGGGAAGTCGCACGTCCCACTGCTCGGCGAACGTAGCTGCGGCGGCCGTCGCGGTGAACCGTTCCGGGGTCTGTGCTGGTGACGGCATAGCTCCCATGTCATCACATCGGACATCCGGTGGGCCCGCAGGCTGTCGTCGCGGTGTTCCGGCAGCCGGTGGCCGAGGTCCCTCGCCGCCTCGAGGAGGAGACCGCGAGCACGGCGATGATCCCCTCGAGATCCGCCGTTCCCGCGCGCGGCCGATCCGCCCGTTCCGCACCGGTCGGCGCTAGTCGGGGATCTCGTGGGCGAGCAGGCAGGAACCGGTGACGCCGCGGAATTCCTTGATCAGCATGTCGGCGCTGCGCCAACGCTTTCCGCCGCGGTCGATGAGGGGGGCGCGGCGGATCTCGACGGTGCCGTCGAAATCACCGGCGCTGGGCCGGATCGGACCGTCGGCGACGAATTCGAGTTTGCGCATCCACAAGGTGTTGCTGCGAGTGCGGTCGAGTTCGTCGAGTTGGTAGAGCAGGATCTGGGACAGTTGCGCCGCGCCGACGACGGCGTCGACCGGGGAGACCGAATCCCAGTACGCCGATTCCGCGCCGACGTAGCCGCCTCCGCCTCCGGTGTGCACGTGCTGGCGGCCGGTGATCCGGCCGCAGGCTAGGTCGACCCGCAGATCGGTCGCGGTGAGGGTGTGGTCCTTGACGCCGTTGGAGTAGTAGTGCGGCGCGGGACCGTAGATCGCGCCGAGATCTTCGTATTCGGTGACGCCGTCGGCCGATACAGACGCCGCACCTGCCGGGTGGGCGATCGTGAGGTTGCCCGCGAGATTGCCCACCTTGAACGCGAAGGTGGTTTCCGAGTCGTTGCCCTCGTCCTCGGTGGCGGCGGTGACGGTGGCCGTGACCGGGATTCGTTCGAGATCCTCGTGCGGCCTGGACCCGGCGCGCACCGAGGCGTGCCGAACCCACATGCGGGCGGACTGTTCGGGCGTGAGGGCGCGCGTCGCGGTGACGGCGGCCTCGCAGAGGGAGATGGCGAGCATGATCGTGTCGACGCTGCTCACATGCGGCACCAATTCGCGGTGCTGTTTGCGCGACCATTCGGTGGGATAGGTGAGGCGGGCCGTGCCCTCGTGCCGTGTACCGGCCGCGCTCGAGTTGCCGATTCGAAGCCGGGACAGCTCTTGACGCACTTTCTGGTATCCGTCGCCGAAATAGCGATCCGATCGCGGGCCGAGGGGTTCGTCATAGCTCGAGAAGGCAGTATTCATGACATGACTCTTTCGAAAGTAGTACGGAATCGATCGGGAATATCGGAGCAGGCGGAAACCTGACCTGCTCCGCAAAACCGACGCCGAGGAAAATTACTCGGCGAGCAGCCCGGTTTCGGCGGACCGGATATCAGCGGTGGCGAACGGCCACGCCGCGGCGGCAATCTCCGGAACGACGCACGTTGCCGTCCGCCACCACCGACCGATCGCGCCACTCCGCCAACGCGCACATCCGCCGCCCGGCGAAAACCTGCCGAGATGCCGGACGGCCTTCGCCTCCGAGCGCAGCCTCGACCACCCTGGTCACGGGGCCGATCCGGGCGCGCTGGGTCGCGGTCGGGATCGTCGCGAGAGCGGATCTACGCGAAAACACACGGGTGAACGGCGATGCTCCCCGCACGACCTCGATCGTCCTCGAAATCACCGGTTCCCATTCCCCTGAAAATCTTTTGCCGGTAATTGCGGTCCGCGCCAGAACTGACCGTTCGCCACCCTCGGGCACGGTTGCGAGTTTCGAATCGAGAAAGACTCGATCCGAACGATGCACTTCGATCGACGCCATCCCCGCCGATTGCACTGCCGATTGCACTGCCGATTGGGCCACCGATAGCTCTGGATACAGCTCCGCCATATATCCACCCCTTGTCGAATAGGCGGCGCCGCCGTTGCGCCACATTCTCGACCATCGAACCAGATCACATAGCCATAACGCCTGAATAGACATCGATTGTGGGCAAGGTCACGATCTCTGGCATATGCCACCACTATCGACTACGGACTCGATGCTCGGGCGAATACGATCCCCGATATCCGCCGGGACTCCCCCGCCCGGTCCACCGAAAACCATCCGTCCGCCGCCGATCGCGACACCGACCCGGACGCAGCGCGCGGCGTCCTGTCCTGACAGAGGCTTCTTGCCGGATCCGGCTGGTGCGACGAGCGCAACGACATGGGCTTCCGACACGCGACCGCGGCGGTCGCATCCAAGGAGCCAGCAGCGAGGATGCGTGCCTTCCCGGTATTGCCCGTGCGACGGCGGCGTACACGGGCAACCGCCCGGCAATGCACGCGAGGCGCGCCGAACCGATTTCGACTTCAGGAAGCGCTGCGGGCGCGGCGATTTCGGCCGAGAAACAACTTCACGGGGCCACCGCGCAGATGAATGGACCCGTGACACACGCGAGCGGACATATTCACGCGCCGCACGGCATTATCGCCGTGGTGACGGGAATATGTCCGCTCGCGCCGACCGGTGCGTCAGCTCTCCGGATCGCTCTCCGAGACCTCGCCGGCCTCGTCGTCGGACTCCTCGTCCGCTTCTTCTTCGGTGTCGGTATCGGTGTCTTCGGTATCGTCCTCGGTCTCGGAGGCGACGCTGTCGAGATCGTCGTCACTCGCCTCGTCGTCTGCGTCGTAGCCGGGATCGTCTGCGGGAATCGGGTTGACCATGGACCAATGGTCCACCCGAATTCCGCTGTCCGCCATCGAACTACGGAACTCCCAGGACGAAACAGCGCGTGTCGGAATTTCCGGCGTGTCCGCATGCCGTTTCGAATCCTGCTCGGCCCCAATCGGTTCCGAAATGGAACGGCTTCCGTACCTATACCCAGGTAATCGACGAGCGGGTCTGCCATTCGCTCCGGCGCTGAATCACCGTCACCTCGACAAGAATTCATCCGCCGTTTCGAATCGTACGTTCGCACTATTTCCAGGGGATACGCGAGTCACCGATGAATACCGCGCGGTGTGTTCCCCGAGCACTTTTCGCGAATCATGAGTGGCCTTCGCGTCAGCGCGGCGCGATACCAGAATTTCGACAGCAAACGACAGAACTTCGCGCGGATACGAGAAACGCGGCGGCCCCGCACGAACGGAGCCGCCGCGTACGCGTCGCGGTCAGTCGCGTCGGATCAGGCGTCGCAGACGTGCGCGCCCCGCCGCGAATCTGCCCGGCCGCTCCGCGCCCGCGTCGACGACCTCCTCGGCCGTCGCCACCTCCGCGAACCGCGCCTGCAATTGTTCCCGGACCTGATCCGGGGTGTACGCGCGGCGTCGTCGCTCGGCACGCACCACGACGACACCGGTGGCGACCACACCGGCCGCGCCCGCCAATCCCACTGCCTTCCACCACCTCATACCGCATAGGCTACGGCCATGACGGGTATGGGCATCAGTCTCGACCGAGCTCTCGAGCTCACCAGAACCGGCGACATCTGGCTGTTCCGCGGACATTCGACCGCCGACCGGGTGATCCGCATGACCACGAACAGTCCGGTGAACCACGTCGGCATGGCCGTCGTGCTCGATGACCTACCCGCGTTGATCTGGCACGCCGAACTCGGACGCTCACTGCCCGACATGTGGTCCGGCGCCGCCCATCGCGGCGCCCAGCTGCACAATCTGCGCGACGCGGTGCTGGTCTGGGCGCACCGCTACGACCAGCAGGCCTGGCTGCGCCAGCTGAACCACCCGGTGACCCGCGAGATGGAGGACGGCATGCTGCGCAGCATCGCCCGCCTCGACGGCACGCCGTTCCCGTCCACCGCCGCACTCGCCGGACGCTGGCTGCGCGGCCGGGCGCGTCTTCCGCGCCTGCCGCGCCGCCGACCGAGCCGCGCCGACGTGCGCGAGCTGGAAAACGCCTACTGCGCGGAGATCGTCGCCTCCACCTACCAGGCCATGGGCCTGCTGCCCGCCGACCGCAGCCCCAACTGGTACGACCCGGGCCGCTTCTGGAGCGGCGACAAGCTGCGCCTGTCCGAGGGCTATGAACTCGGCGGCGAGATCGCCGTGGCGACACCGCCGCCGACCGACACCTGATCCCGACGACTACGGGCGGGCGTCCACCGACAGGTGGATGCCGACCCGCTGCACGGTCCGGCTCATCTCGTAGGCGACCGTGCCCATATTGGCGGTCTCCACCGACAGCACGGCCAGGCAGGCGTTCTCGCCCGCCGCGGTGACGAACAGGATGCCGCGATCGAGTTCGACCACCGTCTGGCAGACCCCTCCGCTGTCGAAATGCGAGCCCGCGCTGCGCGCCACGCCGTGCAGGGTCGAGGCCATCGCGCCGAATCGTTCGGCGTCGGACCGGCTCATCGACGCGCAGTGCCCGAGCAGCAGCCCGTCGGTGGACAGCACGATCGCGAATCGGATGTCGGGCAGGCGCTCGATCAGATCGTCGAGCAGCCAGTCGAGGCTACGGGGTGTGGCGGTGGTCACCGGTACCTTCCTGTTCATCGAAATAGTCGCGGTGTCCGGATTCGGCGTGATCGCGTCGTCCCTGGCGGGTTCCGCCCTCGATCGCGGACATCAGATCGCGCGCCTGATCGGCGGTGCGCGGGCGCGGCGGCGGCACCGCCCTGGTCTCCATGGTCGGATAGTCGCCGACCGCGTCCTCCCCGCGCCGCCGCCTCGGCAGCGCGGGCTTGCTCGGATCGATCGGGGGCGCGGGCCACGGCGCGGGGATCGCGGGCGGCGGCGCCTGCTCGAACACCGGCGGCCGCGGGCGCGGTTCGTGCACCGGCAGGCGATCCCGGACCGGAACCTCCGCTCCGTCCTCGACGACCAGCGTCGTCGGAACCACGACAACGGCCTTGACGCCGCCGTAGTCGGAATCGACCAGCCGCACGGAGATACCGTGCCGGACAGCGAGTGTCGCGACCACGAAGAGGCCGAGGCGGGCATCGGAGGACAGCGCGGCGACACTGAAGTCCGGCGGCTCGGCGAGCAGCGCGTTGCGTTCGGTCAGTTCGTCGGCCGCCATCCCGAGGCCCTGATCGATGATCTCGATGGCCACGCCCCTGCCGATCTGATTGCCCGTGACCTCGACCCGCGTCTGCGGCGGCGAGAAGGCGGTCGCGTTGTCGGTGAGTTCGGCCAGCAGGTGGATGAGGTCGGCCACCGCGCCGCCGGTGATCCGCAGACTCGGCAGCTTGGCGATCTGGATCCGGGTGTAGTCGGTGCTCTCGGCCACCGCGCCGCGCACCACGTCGATGAGCGGAACCGGATTGCGCCAGCGCCGTCCCGGCTTCTCACCGCCGAGGATGATCAGGTTCTCCGCGTTGCGGCGCGAACGGGTGGCCAGGTGGTCGAGCTGGAACAGCACGTCGAGCGTGCCCGGGTTCTCCTCACCGCGCTCGGCGGTGTCGAGCAGTGCGAGCTGGCGGTGCACGATGACCTGATTGCGGTGCGCGATATTGAGGAACACGGCGTTCACACCGGCGCGGGTCTTGGATTCCGCGACCGCCGCCGCCACCGCGGAACTGTGCGCGCGATTGAACGCGTCGGCGACCTGGCCGATCTCGTCACGGCCGAAATCCAGCGGCGTCATCTCGATACTCGCGTTCGACGGCGCGCCGTCGCTGAGCGCCCTGATGGTGCTCGGCAGGCGCTCGTCGGCCACTTCGAGGGTCTGCGCGCGCAGCCGGCGCATGCGCCGGATCAGCCGGTTGGTCAACCACAGTGCCGCGAGGAAGGCGAGCAGCGTCAACCCGGCGATCGCGATCGCGCCGTGGAGGGAATCCTGTTCCCGTTTCTCACCCGCCGCCATGGCGCGGTCGTGCGCGTCGCCGTTCTGGTCCTTCCACAGCTTCAACAGCGCGGCATTGACCTCGACGGCGGCGTTGGTCCACTCCGTGATGGTCAGCGGAAGCGCCGCGGATCCGGTCGCGGTGGCGCGGCGGGTCGTTGTGGTCGGATTCCGACCGCTCGCGGAATCCTCAGAGGTCGGCGCGGCGGCATCGGCGCCCGTGATCACACCGCGCCGCATGAAGGCATCACCCATCGCGACGAGCTGCTGCCAGGCCTGCCCCTCGGTGATCGCACGCAACTGGGCCTGCCGCTGCCCCGTGAGCATTCCGTCGGCGTAACCGAGTTGGGCGCGCGCGTCACCGACATTGCGCATGAAGTCGGTGAAGTGCTCGGGGGAGATCTGGTTCGTGATCAGCGCGGTGCTGCCGATGCTCAGGGCTTTCGAGACCGCCTCGGTGGCACGCAGCATCGGGATTCCGCCGATCATGTCCACCGCGATCGTGGACGCGGGCGACACCGTGGCGGCGATCAGATTTCCCGTCACGATGGTGTCGATGATCGCGCTGAAGGCGCCGAAGACCTGATCCGGCGGCATCGCGCGGGCGTCGATACCGCCGCGCAGCATCGGCATGGACGCGTAGAGCTGGTCGAATCCGGACATGTCGTCGACCAGTTCGGGCCGCACCTCCCGAGAGGTCTGGCTGTAGGTCAGCAGATAGGCCAGCGCGCTGTCGGAGTTGCCGCGCGCGGCCGCCAGTTTGTCCGGCGCGGTCGGGTCACCCGCCAGGACCAGCATCGATGCCGCGCGCTCGGCCTGGAATGCTTCGATCATGGTGATCGCGGGCGTTGTGGTCTCCGCGGCGAATTCCGCCCAGTCCTTCGACTTGCGGCCGTCTTTGATCAGATAGACCGCGGCACCGATACTCACCCCCATCAGCGCCAGGCTCGGTATGAGCACGATGATGACCAGCCGCGCCCGCACCCCGAGCGGTTTGCGCGTGAACCCCCGCCTGCGCGCTGATGCCGAAATTTCCCGTATGGACTTACTACCGAACACCGATGATCGAGCCTACTTCTGGGCGAACCCGCCCGCTGTGACCGGCTCCCTCGGAGCCGGAGTGTCACGTCGCTGTGTCGCGTGTCACCCTAGCCGCGAGTTACCCGGTCACGCAATGCTACCGGGTAGCTACCGATCGGGACCGACATGCGCGCACACCGACCGGCAGCTCGGGTCGCGCGGCCTGCGATGATGGCGGCATGAGCGCTCCGGACGAGCAGCAGGTTCTGCACGTGACCGCCGAAGAGTTCGCCGACGGCGCCACGGCCGATCTCGGCGATCTCGAGATCGTCGATGGGCGCGTGATCCGGTTGATGGCGCAAAGTCCGCTACACAGTCGAGTGGTACGACGACTGGCCGGGATGTTGGAAGCCGCGCGGCGCGACGGTGGGCCGTGCATGATCATCGATTCCGATGTCGCGGCGCGATTCGCCGACACGGAGTCGAACACCGCCGACCGCCGCCTCAATGTGCGCTACCCCGACATCTGGATTCGCGACTGCGAGCCGTACGACGTGAACTCGGTGCGCGACCACATACTGCTGGTCGTCGAAGTCACCTCGGAATCGACCATCGATACCGATATCTCCGATAAGCGCATCCAATACGCGGCCGCCGGTATTCCCCGCTATCTGATCGTTCGACTGGATCAGAAGGAAGAGCGCATCGAGGAGATCGAGGAATACCGTCTCGACTGGTCCGGTCGCCGGTATCGGGCGCATGCGGTCCACCGCAGGGTGCTTTTGTTGGATGAACCGGTGGAGGCCACTGTTCCGTTCGGCGTGCTCGAACAACCGTAGGAATCAGGTTCGGGCGGGGGTGAGGACGGCGACGAGGAAGTCGGAGGTTTCGGTGAAGGGGCGGAGGTCCCAGGTGGCGAGGAGGTGGTCGGGGGTGAGGCCCGCCGCGGCGGCGTCGGCGAGGAATTCGTCGAACGGGTAGCCGCGGTCGGCGCCGAAGCCGATCACGGCGCGGCCGTTGGGGGCGAGGTGGCGGGCCAGGTTCGCGAGGACGCGGCCGCGGCTGTCCGGGGCGAGGAAGGGCATGACGTTGCCCGCGCTGACCACGGCGCCGAAGTCGGCGGCGATGCCGAGGGCGGGCAGGTCGAGTTCGGCCAGGTCGCCGACCAGCCAGCGCGGGCCAGGATAGTCCTCGGCGGCGGCCGCGACGAGCACCGGGTCGACGTCGACCCCGACCACGGTGTGACCGGCGCGATGCAGGTAGCCGCCGGTCCGCCCGGCGCCGCAGCCCGCGTCCAGAACACGGGATCCGCGGCCGAGCATGGCGTCGATCAGACGTGCCTCGCCTGCGATATCCATGCCGTCAGCGGCCAGATCGCGGAATCTTGCCACGAATCGGGTGGAATGCGCGGGATCCGCCGCGACGAGCTCTTCCCATTTGCTGGGTGTGCGCTGCCCGGTCATGCCCTACCTCTCGCGGTTGTCGCCTTCCGCGCCGACGATAGACCCGTGACGACGCGACGACGGCAGCGCCCCGATCCGGACGACTGATCAGTACGCTGTCTGCGACGGTCCCGACTCGACAGGCGCGCGCCACCGAGTCCGCACTCGGAAACAGGAGTTCGATGCGATCACAGTCCCGCCGCCGCACCCTCGCCCTGCTCGCGGCCGCGGTCGCGGTATTCCTCGTCGCGGGCGGCGCGCCCGCCCAGGCGCGCCCCGCACCGCCCGACCGGGTGGCGCCGCTGGGAGCCGAATTCCTGTGGGGTGTCGCGGCATCGGGATACCAGGCCGAAGGGCATGCGCCCGACAGCAATTGGTCGCGGTACGTGGCACAGGGCAAGACCGACGACCCGTACTTCGACTCCATCGACTTCTACACCCGCTTCCGCTCCGACATCGCACTTGCCGCAGGCCTCGGGGTGAAGGTGTACCGGATCGGCATCGAATGGGCGCGCGTGCAGCCCGCGCCCGGCGTGTGGGACGAGCAGGGGTTCCGCTTCTACGACGAGCTCATCGCGGCCATCCGCGCGGCGGGCATGCGGCCCATGCTGACCCTCGACCACTGGGTCTACCCAGGCTGGGAGGTCGACCGCGGCGGGTGGGCCGGGCCGGGCATCGTCGAGGACTGGCTCGCCAACGCGCGCAAGGTGGTCGATCGCTACGCCGCCGCGGACCCGCTGTGGGTGACCTTCAACGAACCCGCGGTCTACGTCCTCAACGAGACCCGCCACGGCGGCATCTCCCCCGCCGCCGCGCCCGCGATGTTCGACCGGATAGCGCAGGCGCACAACGGCATCTACGATCACATCCACGCGGTGCAGCCCGGCGCGATGGTCACGAGCAATGTCGCCTACATTCCCGCCGCCGAGGACGCCGTCAACGGCGCGACGCTGGTGCACCGCATCGCCGACCGGCTCGACTTCATCGGCATCGACTACTACTACGGACTCTCGCCCGACTCCCTCACCTCGTTCAGTCTCGCCGAACTGTGGAAGAATCCGCTGCAACCCGAGGGCATCTACTACGCGCTGCGACACTACGCGCGGCTGTTCCCCGACAAGCCGCTCTACATCGTGGAGAACGGCATCCCCACCGAGAACGGCATGCCGCGCGCCGACGGCTACACCCGCGCCGACAACCTGCGCGACACCGTCTACTGGCTGCAACGCGCCGTGGCCGACGGCATCGACCTCATCGGCTACAACTACTGGAGCCTCACCGACAACTACGAATGGGGTTCCTACGCACCGCGTTTCGGCCTCTATACGGTGGACGTGCGCACCGATCCGACGCTCACCCGCCGCCCCACCGACGCCGTCGCCGCATACACCCGCATCACCCGCGAGGGCGGGGTCGCCCCCGACTACCGTCCGACGCGGGCGCCCGCCGCCTGCTCCCTCGTCGACGCGGCGGCCAGTTGCGCCGATCCGGTCGCCGAGCCCCGCTGAACGCCCGCCTCAGCCGCGCGGCGGATTCCGGCGCTCGGCGGCCTTCGCGCGATTGATCTCCTCGATCCTGCGAGCCAGCGCGGCCTGCCTCGCGGCGGAATGCGAACCGTCGAGCTGTCCGGCGAAGGTGGTGCGGGCGGCCTCGACCAGACTGTCGGGCACCTCCGGATAGGCGCGGGCGATGGCCCACAGCGACTCTTCGGTCTCCATGTCGAGACCGCTCTCCGAATAGATGCCGCCGCCGCCGCGGACCGAGGCCAACAGTTCGTCGAAGTTCGCCCGCAGCTCGTCGTCGGTCGGATGGTCGAAACGCACGATTCCTCCTTGATCGGTGTCCATTGTCCGTATTCGTTCAGCGGGTGAAGATCCAGGTGCGCCGGTCCGGGTCGACGAGGACGTCTCGGATCAGCAGACCGAGATCGAAGTCGGCGGAGGTGGCCGGGTAGTAGATGTCGCAGAGCACGGTGTCGACGGCCATGACCAGGAACCGGCACGTCCGGCCGTCGAGGTGCCACAGCACGCTCGAGCCCGGATCCTCCAGGTCGATCACCCGGTCACCCAACCACAGCGCCAAGCCGTCACCGCCCCGATAGAACACGACCGGGGTGGCGCCGAGTTCACCGTAGAGGCCGCCGACCGGGCCGACCGCGAGCACCACCGCGCGCAGCAGGCCCGACGCCGGATCGAATTCGGCCACCTCGCCGTAGCCCGAATGCGACCGGACCAGAATCGCCGAACCGTTCGCGGTGCTCTCTTCGCGCCTACCGTGGTGTCCGTAACCGGAACCCCTACCGTTGCGCGCCGATCCCCCGGCCGCACCTTGCGCGGGCATCGGTGGCATGGCCGGGAATCCGGACGCTCCGTTCCGGTTCGGATACGCGGAGTCGACGTCCGCGCCGTTCGCTGTCCGGTCCGCGTACGGCGCGACGTTCTCCGGGGCTCGTCCGCCCGTGTCCGATGAGTACCCGCCGTTCACTCCTCCGGATTCGGGTCCGGCCCGGTGATCGCCGTTCGTCGGGGACGCGAACTCCGACGGTTGTCGGGGCGAGAAGTGTCCCTGCCCGCGATCGGACATCGTCAGGCCGTCAGGGGTGGCGCCTGATCCCGAGTTCGGGAGGTCGAAACCGCTGAAGAAGTCCGGCGAGTCGGTGGGGTCCTGGTCGCGAGACGCATCCGATGCGGGCTGATCCGATTCCCACTCGGTCGACGAGTCCGGTGCGCTCCGATCAGTCGACGGAACCGGGAACTCCGGTCCACCGGGACCACCCGGCAACTCCGAGCCACCCGGCGGCAGCGGGAAGTCGGGGCCACCCGGCACACCAAGACCACCCCACGGCACCGGCACATCCGAACCACCCGGCAGACCCGGCACTCCCGGCGGCAGCGGGAAGTCAGGAACACCCGGCACACCAAGACCACCCCACGGCACCGGCACATCCGAACCACCCGGCAGACCCGGCACTCCCGGCGGCAGCGGGAAGTCGGGAACACCCGGCACACCAGGACCGCCCGGTGGCAGCGGGGGCTCCAGCCATTGCGGAGCCTCGGGTAGACCCGGAATCTCGGGTTGTGCTGGGGGACGGGGGAATTGCCGCCATTGGGGCGGATCCGGGAGGTCCGGGCCGGGCAGGTCGGGAGGGGTCGGGAAATCCGGCCACCGCGGGGGCTCGGGCAGCGGAAGTTCGGGGAGGTCCGGGAAGTTCGGCAGTTCCGGAAGCTGCGGCGGTTGCGGAAGCTGCGGCGGTTGGGGGAATTGCGGGGGCTGCTGCGGGGTCCCCGGAGGCTGGGGGGATGCAGGAGGCTGCGGCAGGTTCGGGGGTTCCGGTCGGGGTGGGGTTCGTGGGGGTTCGGGCTGTCGCGGCGACTGCTGTGGGTGGTCGGGAGTGCTTGGGCGGTGGGGGGGATCTGTGGGGTTCGGGGGGTTCGGCTGCTGTGGGGGGCGGGGGTCCTCGGGTGGATGCGGCGGGATCCAGGGGTGCGGATTCAGGGCTTCGATATCCGGAACGTCCGGCATGTCGAAGTCGTAGCGCTTCGGTGGATGCGGGATGTGCGAGCGCAGGTCGGAACCCGGTAGGTACGAGCGGCGTGCTCCGTTCCCGATGGGGTCACCGTCGTTGTCGCCGGGTGGTGGGTTCCCGCCGCCGGGTGATGGATTGCCGTCGGCGGATCGCGCGTCGCCGTCGCCAGATCGCGCATCGCTGTCGCCGGGTTGCGGGTTCCCGTCGGCGGGTGATGGGTTCCCGTCGCCAGATCGCGCGTCGCCGTCGCCGGGTTGCGGGTTCCCGTCGGCGGGTGATGGGTTCCCGTCGCCAGATCGCGCGTCGCCGTCGCCGGGTTGCGGGTTCCCGTCGGCGGGTGATGGATTGCCGTCGGCGGATCGCGCGTCACCGTCGCCAAACCGCGCGTCGCCGTCGCCGGGCAGCGGGTTCCCGCCAGCGAATCGCGCGTCGCCGTCGCCGAATCGCGCGTTGCTGTCGCCGGGTGGTGGGTTCTCTTCAGCGGATGCGGGGTTCTCGTCGTCCGGATCGGCGGGGGCATCGGCACGAGGGGTGTTCGTTTCGGTCGCCGGCCCTTCCTCACGTCCGATCGAGCCGGTGGCGACTTCGCGTTCGACCGTCTCGTTCGGCGCGCTGTCGGGCGCGGTGCGGGACTCGTCGTTCGCCGCCGTTGCCCGCGAACGCGACTCGGCACCGTCGGCGGCGGTCGAGTCCGTCGGCAGGACCGGCATGCTCGATCCGTCGCCCGGACGGCCGGAACGGGCGGCTGCGGCCGAACCGTTGTCGGGCGTGCCCGCGTTGCGCGGTCGATTCCGGCTGCCCTGCTCGCCCGGCTCGGACTCCACCCGCGGACGCGCGCCGGACCTGGAGCTCGTGTCACCGGGCGCTTCCCGCACCGGCGCCCCAGGTCGATCGTCTCCGCCCGAATCCGCTGTCGGCAAGTTCGATTCGCCGGCGGGACGAGGTGGGGTCTGTTCGGCGCGCGGCGCCCGCGACTCGGTCGTCGACTCACTCGAATCCGCCGTCGACCCGACCGACTCCGATGTCAGGCCACTCGAATCCCCTGTCGGATCGACCGAATCGACCATTCGCGCACCCGAGTCGGTGGACCGGGGGTTCGAATCGACAGTGCGGTCGGGGTCTTCGCGGGCAGCGTTGTCGTGCCCGCCGGTTTCAACGTCGGGCTCGGCAGTGTCGTCGCTCGAGTCGCCTGCGTGAGGCTCGGATCCAGCACTCGGCGCGGTGTCTTCCGTCGGCGAAGGCAGCTCGCCCGAGGTGGGGCGCGCCAGGGCATCCGGGGGCGGGGGATCGTCCGGCGTCGGGCCCGGCGGGAGTCGCGGGGGTGTGTCGGGGCCGGGAGGGAGCAGGTGGTCGCGGGTGACGGGGGCGGGGGCGTAAGGGATGTCCGCGCGCCAATCGGTGCGGGGTGGGCGGTTGACGTTCCAGTCCAGGCCGATCATGACGACGTGCTGGTTGGCGTCGCGCCAAGTGGCGGTGGGGTTGGCGCGCAGGTAGTTCGATTCCGCGAGGGCGTCGCGGAGCATGAGGATGTCCGGTGGCAGTGGGTCGCCCGCGACGAGTCGGTTCCAGGCTTCGGCCACGTCGGCGACCGCGTCGAGGGGGCGGCGGACGAGCACGCCGTCGCGCGGGTCGCGCAGCAGGTGCGGGTCGCGCATGAGATGGTTCTTGATCTGTTCGATCTCGGTGCGCGTGAATTCCGGTGTGGTGTCCGCAAGTTGGTCGGCGACGGCGCGGGCGAGGTCGGCGTGGTCGACGATGCCCGCGCGGTCGAGCACGTCGCGCAGGTCGGTCACCAATTGTCGGGCGTCGCCGGGCTGTTCGTCGCGCAACCGCCCGGTGCGGATATCGGCAAGACCGTCGACGTCGACGGCGCCGTTGTCGTTGAGCTGCAACGCGATCCGGTCGACGAGGTCGCGGGCGCGTGCGGTGCGGTCGGCGGCACGGTATTCCGCGAGTGTGTCGAGGACGGTGTCGATATCGGCGTCGTCCGCGCGGTAGCGCCGGTACTCGCCTTCGGCCCATTCCTGCACGCGGGCCCAGTTCGCCTCGGCCGCACGTTGATTCCGCAGCCACCCGGCGCCGAGTTCGCCGCGGTCGGGAACGCTGTCGCGCACGTCCCATTCCCTGGCCATGGGCTGTATTTCCGGTCGCCGCGCGCGGAAGTAGGGGTGTCCCTTGAAACCCGGTCTGATGCGGCTCGGATTGTCCTTGTCGCTGAACCAGGTGAAGCCGGACAGTTTCGCGGACTCCAGGATGATCCGCATGGTGTGGTAGAAGGCGCCCGCGAACGGACCGTCGTAGGTCGGGATGCCGGTGTCGATCGGGTCGCCGCCGGGGATGCGCGGCAGCAGATCCTTGTCGATGGCGCCAGGCGGATGGTCGATGAAGGGGCCGACGACCGAGGCTTGGAACGGTTCCACCGCCCAACCGCTCACGCCCTCGGGCAGATCGCGGGGCGAGAACTTCTTGGGCACGGTCACGGTGGGGTCGCCGTGGGTTTCCCAGTCCGGCCGCGTCGGGTCGACCGGATGCCAATCGCCGTTGCCGTCACGCCACCGCACCAGGTGGATGCCCGGATCTCCGTCACGCCATCCGGCGCTGAGGATCTCGCGCCGTGGCGGCGCCAGATCCTCGGTGTGCCAACCGCCTTCGCGATCGGCGACGATCTGCCGGTATTCGACGACGGTCTCCGGCCGGGTGATCGCCTGGGCCACTGCCGCACTGCGCCGCAGCGCGTCGTGCAGGGCGGCGTCGTGACCGGCGCGCGGAGCGCCGAGTTCGCCGCGCGGGGCGAGCACGATGATCCGCGGCCGATCGCCTTCCACGACGCCGACCCGCTCGGTGACCCGACGCGCCCCCGACTCCGCGAGCGCGTCCCGCACCGCGCCGCCCAGTTCGGCGATCCGATCCTGGAGTCGACCGATCTCGTTCTCGGCGCGATTGACGTGTTCGGCCGCTTCGCGCAGCAGTTCGAGCCTGCGGATGCGGTCGGGCACTTCCTCGGCGCGAACGGTGCGGCCCGCGGCTTCCTCGAGCGTCGCGGCCAGATCGTCGGGCCCGAGACGGTTCGAGTCGACGCGCAGGCGCAGGGCCAGGTCCGCGCGCATGACCCGCCACGGTTTGTTGCCGAGTACCTTGTCGGCGCGCTCGCGCGCGAGTCGATCGAGTTCGGCAGCGATCTCCGCGCTCGGCGCCGCCCGTCGCGCGCCGAGTTCGGCACGCAACGCGTCGATGCGCTGATCGAGCTCGGCCAGCGCGGCATCGGGATCGGCGAACTTGCTCCGCGCACCCGCGATCTCGGCGCGCTCGCGCACCAGCCGTTCGAGTTCGGCGAGGACCGCCGGATCCGGCGGGCGATGCGGGCCGACGCCCGCCGCGTCCAATTCGGCTATGCGCTGGTCGATGTCGGACAGGACCTGCTCGGCCTCGTTGAATCGCTCCGCGGCGGCCTGCAGGTCGAACACCCGCCGCATGCGTTCGGCGATCTCGACGTCTCCGACGAGTTCCGGTGTCTGCGTGCCGGTTTCGTCACCGAATCCCGCGATCTCGCGTGTCCCGACGACACCCGCGCTCAGCTGTTCGATCGTGGCGGTGAGGTTGTCGTGGTTCAGCGCCTCGGCCGGATCGCGCACCGGCAGCGCACGGGTGTCGAAGCGGGAGAAACGATCGTCGCGTTTGGCGCGCCAGAACTCGGTCTCCGAGGCCAGTGCCGCGCGGCGGCGGACCAGCGCGTCGTAGACGCCTTCGGGAGTCGCGGATCCGCTTTCGTCCGCCGCCCGGACCTCCGGCGCAGTCCGGTCGGTCTCTCGGATCTCGGGCGGATTCCGATCCTCCGGCCGAGCGGCTCCCCGGTCGGCTTCTTCGGCCGACGCACGCGCCTGCCGGGCGGGCCCGTCGGATGCCTCGGGTCGGCGCGGAGCCAGGGGGGTCGTCTCCGCACGGGGCGGACGCGCGCCTGCCGGATCGGAATCGGGCGTGTGCGGGGCACGGGGTGCGGCGGCGGGGCCGTCTTCGTCGGGCGGGCGCAGCGTGGTGACTTCCACGCCGTGCTCGTCGACCGTAACCATGCGGTAGTCGACCCGGACGCCTTGCTCGGCGAGCTGCGTCCGATTCTGCTCCGGCAGTATGGGATCGAGATCCGACAAGGGTGCGGCGACCACGACTCGCCGCTCCCCCGGCACGACGCCGACCCCTTCGGCGACCATGTCGGCGCCCTCGGAGGCCAGCACGTCGCGGGCGGCGGCCACGCCCGCGTCCGCGCGGGCGGCGTTCTCCTCGGCGCGAGCGGCGTGGTAGCGGCCCAGGTCGGTGCGCAATTCCCTGGTCGCGGCGTACAGATCCGCGACTCGCCGTTCGGCGGCACGGAGTTCGTCGAAGTACCGGACCATCTCCGCACCGGTGACATTGTCGCGGGCGTGCAGCGCCTCGACACGCGCGACCTCGGTGCCGGTCAGGTCATCGACCGCGCGCGAGATCTCCTGCGGCGTCCGGCCTTCGGTCGGGATTCCGAGTGCCGCCGCGCGATCGGCGATGCTCCGCTCGAGTTCAGCGCGCAGCGCGGTCGCGTCGGCGATGCGCTGCCGCAGTGCGGGCAGCGCGTTCCGGAATTCGTCGGTGAACGGCTCGTGCCGACGCGGCGGTCCGTCCTGACGCCAGCCCTCCGGATCCGGAAGACCGGTACGTGGCGGATCGCTCGGCGGATTCTGTGCGCCACCATCGGTTTCGGGCACGGTGGTCGCTTCCGACACCGGGCCACCACGTTCAGCGTTCGGCACGGCGCGCCCGTGATCCGGCGCCGTCACCCGCTCACGACCGGCGTCCGACTCCGCCCACGCCCCCTCGGACCGCGTGTGCTCGACGGGATCGGCTACCTCGGACGACGTCGGTTCGGAGGCGTCGCGTTCGGATGTCGCACCCTCGAAAATCGCTTCGGGCACCGCGCTTTCGGGGTCCTCGGGTCGGACGGGTGCATCGTCGGTGGAGTCCGCCGCAGGACGCGCCGGACCGTCACCCGAATCCGTTGACGCTACGGCGGATTCCTCCGCTTCGATATCCGGGCGTCGCGCCCCGCCATCGGAGAAATCGTCCGGCGGACGAGAACTCGGGCCCGGCCCGCTCGGCGACGCGTCCTCGGTCGAATCCGCTTCCGGTCGCACCGGACCATCACCCGAATCCGTTGACGCTACGGCGGATTCCTCCGCTTCGACATCCGGGCGCCGTACCCCGCTATCGGAGAAATCGTCCGGCGGACGAGAACTCGGGCCCGGCCCGCTCGGCGACGCGTCCTCGGTCGAATCCGCTTCCGGTCGCACCGGACCATCACCCGAATCCGTTGACGCCACAGCGGATTCCTCCGCATCGACATCCGGGCGTCGCGCCCCGCCATCGGAGGAATCGTCCAGCGGACGGGACGGCGGGCCCGGCCTGCTCGGCGGCGCATCGCCGTCGTCGCCGTCGGGTGGTGGGGTATCGGGGTCGGGTGTTTCCAGCGCACGCGCGTACCGGTCGGCGAGTTCGGCCAGCTCGGCGAGTTCTTCGGCGCGGCGTCGGGTCTGTTCGCGCAGTTCGGCCTGCACTTCGGCGAGTTGCGCGGGGGTCAGGCGTTCGTGCTGGTCGATCTTGCCGTCGCGGTAGACCTCGTAGATCTTGGCCCAGCGTTCGGCTTGTTCCGGGGTGGGTGCGGCCGAGGCGTCGGGCAGGTCGACGCCGACGATTCGGGCCCAGTCGTCGCCGGCTCCCTCCGGTCGCGGTGCGCCGTCATCTGGCTCGAGGGGATCAACGCGGTCGATGGCGTCGGCGAGTTCGCGCACGTCGCCGATCACGTCGCGCAGGTGCTCGACGGCCCGATCGTGTACGGGCAGTTCGGCATCGGCGACGCGCGGGTCGGCGGGATCGGTCGGGTCCGAGCCCGCGAAGGGATCTACGCGCCGAAGTGCCGCCGCGTATTCCGCGAGCGCGTCGGCGACTCGCTGCCGCTGGGTCGGGTCGGCGATCGACCGCGCGATCAGCCCACGCAGCCGCTTGGCGTCGAGGCCCTTCGGGTCGGGAAGATACCGGCTCAGGTCCTTCGAATGCTTCATCGGGAACAGGTCGGAAGGATCGACCCCGAGGGCGCGCGCGAGTCGGTCCCGTGCCGCGTCGACGGCGTCCGCGGCGCCCTCAACAGTCGGCGCTTCCAGGCCGCGCAGCAGTTTCGCGTACTTGACCAGAGCTTCGACCTGCTGCAGCCGCCGCGAGTTCGGCGTCGTCGGATCGGCGACGACCTCGCCGATCCGTTCCGGCGTCATTCGATCCAGGTCGACGCCGAGACGAGTGGCGAGCGCGTTGCGCGCGTCGGCGAGCGCGTTGTAGTTGTCGATGTCCCACGCGGTGCGCGCGTAGTCGATGATCGCCTCGATCTGACTGGCCCGCAACGCGTTCAGGCGGCGCAGTTCCGCGATGCGCTCCGCGAGACGTTCCGGCGAGCGCAGCGTCGATTCGCCGACACCGAGGCGGCGCGCCACATCGTCGCGCGCCTCCCGCAATTCGTCGCGGGTGCGGGGATCCGGCGCCGATTCGGGGCGGGTCGCGGCGTCGGTCTCGGAGGGCACCGGACGCCACAGACCGTCCTTGTCGCGCACCATCGTCACATCGACAGGCTTGCCGTCGACCGTCGCACGCAGTTGCCTGACCTCGGGCGCACCCGCGTCCACGAGCCGCACCGCCGCACCGCCGTCCGGGTGCACCTCGACGTCGACGAGTCGGTACTCGACGCGCACCGTGCCCGCGTTGACCGCGTCCGTCAGGCGCGGATTCGCCGCGAGCACGTCGGCGAGCACTCGATCGTGTCCGCCCGCGCCGTCCACCACCAGCAGCCGGTGCGGTCCGCCGTCCTCGCCCGCGAGCAGACCGAGTCGCGGGGTGAGCATCACGCCGCCCTGCGAGAGCACCCAGTCGTGGACGGCCAGATCGGACAGCACGTCCGCGAGTCGGCGCACCCGCCCGTCGGCGCGCAGGAATCCGTCCGCGTCGGCGGCGAACGCGGCGAGTTCGGCTGCCTGCCTGCGGATCTGGTCGAGCTGGTCGGCGACGGTGGCGCGCAGGGCATCCGGGCCGAGCGCGTCGAGGTCGAGTCCGAGCAGTTGCGCCCAGACCGCGCGCTCGTCCTTGATCTGGTCGCGGCGCAGCGCGTTCTCGAAGTATTCGCGCGGACCCTGATCGCGGCCGGGCTGATCGGAGTAGCTCAGATCGCCCCACTCGCGCGAGGGTTCACCGCCGTTGTTCACCCCCTGCCAGTCGAACAGCACCGGTCTGCCGTCCTCGGCGCGCACCACCTCGGAAAGGAAGCGGGTCATCGGGTCGGTGTCGAAGAAATTGACCTCGTCGGCGTAAGGGAAGCGCGCGTCCTCGGCGTTGTAGCGGGCGGCGGCATCGGCGAGCCCGAACAGCGCGCCCATGCGTCGCGCCAACCGGTACTCGAGCACCGCGACCGCGCGGCGCACCTGCTCGGGGGTGAGGTCGCCGACGTCGACTCCGAGTGTGCGCGCGAGTGCCCGCAACGCCTCTCCCACCCGGGCGCGCTCGGCGTGCGCGTCCGTGAATTCCCCTACCAACCAATCCAATACGGAATCGGTGCGCGCCACTTCGCCCGCGCGCGGCGGCTCGGCGCTCGGTTCCTCGTCCGTCGGGCGCGGGGTCTCCGTCTCGTCGCGCAGCCGTCGCTGTTCGAGTTCGTGTGCGCGCCGCAGGTCCGCGAGGTCGACGCCGAGTTCCCGACGCACCAGATCCGGGTCGGCCTCGTCCAGCCAGTAGGTGTATTCCGCACCCTCGCGGTCGCGCGGAACCGGATACTCACCCGCCTGGTCCGCCACCCGGCCCGTCAAATGCCGCAGAAACGGGATCAACTCGCGACGCTTCCACATCGTCGCGCTTTCCTTGGCGATCCGCGCCGGATTCGCGTTGACATCAGTCAGCGAGTCCGCGCCTGTGACGTGCCCGGCGAGATGGATGACCTCGGATTGTCCTTGACCGTCGAGACCGGAACCGGACGGGTATTTCGGTGTGTGCCACTCGAATCCGCCCTTCAGCGCCTCCCACAGACGACGCGGCCACGACTTGCGCGGCTCGATGGAGGTCGGTGGCGGCGCGTCCGGCGCGTGCGCGGGCGGTCCGAGCCGCTCCGGCAGTTCGACGCGCCAACCGCCCGCACCGTCGGCGACCAGACGCACCGGGACCAGATCACCGTCGACCTCGACGAGGAAATCGAGGACCGCACCGGCACGCGGCGCGCGGCGCGAGATCTGCACCGCCTCGGCGAGCGCGGCGATGTCGACGGCCTCGCCGAGCACGGACCGGCGCAGCGCGGCAAGCCTTTCCGGGCTCAGATCCGCGGGATCGATGCCGAGACGGCGCGCCCACGCGTCACGGACGTCCGCCCATCCGGCGCGCTCGGGATCGGCGGCCGCGTCGTGTCGCGCCATCGCCTCGGCCAGCGCTTCGACGGCGCCCGCGCGCACCATGTTCCGGTAGCGCAGCGCCGCGATCGTGCGCGCGAGATTCTCCGGACGCAGATCCGCCTCGGTGACGCCGAGGCGTCGCGCGAGTTCGGCCACCGCCTCGTCCACGCCGTGCAGGCGCGGGACCGGGCTGTCCGTATCGCCCCGACGAGCCACCTCGGCATCCGGTGGGCGCGCGGGGCCGAGTTCGGGTGTGGTGTCCGTTCGACCGGTCGCCTCGAGATAGGGAGCGATCTCGTCGAGTTCGGCGCGCGAAGCCTCGGCGCGCCAGTACGGTTCGTCGCCGTAGGCGCGATCGACTTCGTCCAGTGGACCGAAATCGGTCGGGTACCGCATCGGACGGGGCGGGTCGCCGGTCGAGAAGTCACCGAGGAAGCCTCTTGCCCTGGCCATTTCGGCGAGCTCGCGTAGTACGCCGAGCGGGTCGGGGTGATCGCCGAGCCTGCGCCCGAGCCCCAACGCCTCGGCCAGTCGCCGCACGTAGTCCTGTTCGGCTTCGGTCCTTGGCACCGGCTCCGCGTGCTCGGCATGTCCGGCGATGAACCGTTCGACCTCGGCGACCGGATCGAACGAATCGGTGCGGTCGCGGGGTGCGATGTCCGTGGCGGGATCGCCCGGGTCGGAATCCGCGCGATCGACCTCATCGGACCGGGTCTCGGCATCCGAAAGGTCGCGCTCAGCGCGCTCACTCGGATCGGAATCGACGCGATCGACCTCATCGGGCCTGGTCGGATCGGCCTCGGGAAGGGTGCGGTCCCGCTCAGCGCGCTCACTCGAGTCGGAATCGACACGATCGACCTCATCGGGCCTGGTCGAATCCGCTTCCGGACGGGTGCGATCCCGACCGGTGCGCTCACTCGGATCGGAGCCCGCACGCCCGACCTCATCCGAACGGGTGGTATCGGCGTCCGGAAGGGGGTCGTCCCGCTCGGTGGGAGTGCTTGCCTCCGGTCGTGAGTCGTGCGACGACCGCGCGGAATCTCCGCTGTCGCGACTGGATTCCGTTGTTGTGGAATCGGTTTCGTGGACACCGGCGACCTGCCGCATCCATTCCAGCCTGCCCGCGCTCATTCGAGCGTTCCACTGCGCGACCTCGGCGCGCAACCGCAGCGCCTCGTTGTCGGGGTCCGCGTCGGCCGCCCTCCGCAGTTGCTCCGCGCGCTCCGCGTCGGCCCTGGCCGCACGCTCCGCGTCTGCCCACTGACCGCGGTCGAATCGCCCGTCCCCCAGACGATCCGCTCGCGTGTCCGCCTCGGGCCGCGAGGCACCCTCCGTCGGACGACCGGCGGCGGGTGGGGGCTCCGGAATCCCGGCTCCCAATCGCATCCAGGCCAGCCGCGCCGCGCTCAACCGCGCGTCCCATGCCGCTACCTCGGCGCGGGCACGGGCGGCGCGATCCTCGGGATGACGTTCCGAGACGCGCCGCAGATCCTCGGCCTGCGCGGCGTCGAGTCGAGCCGTGCGCTCGGCGTCCGCGAGCGGGGTTCGTCCGTCCTCGCCCGATCCGCGTGGCGCACCGTCCGGTACCCCGGCTCCCTGACGCATCCACTCGAGTCGGGACGCGCTGAGGCGGGCTCGCAGCTGCGCCGTCTCGGCGCGGGCGAGCGCGGCCATGTCGTCGGGGTCACGATCGGACGCCCTGCGCAGGATCTCGGCCTGTTCGGCATCGAACCGCGCCGCTCGCTCGGCCGCGTCCAAGTGGGCGCGGTCGATGGGTTCACCCGTACTTTCGCGTGGGGTGGTCGCGTCCTCCGGTCGGACAGTCGCTTCCGCACCCTCCACACGACCCGCACCCTCGCCATCGCCGGGCCGCGCCGACGCCTCGGCGCGCATGCGTTGCACGCGTTCCGCGGCGGCCCGCGCCACGGCCTCTGCGTTCTCGGCGCGGACGCGTGCTTCGGCGCGGCGCATCTCGTCACCGGGTAGTGGGTCGTGTGACGGCGCCCGGTCGGCGGCCTCCCGGCGCCGGCGGGCTTCCTCCGCCGCGACCCGTGCTTCCCATTCGGCCTGTTCGATTCGCATGCGCCGCAACCATTCCGAACCGCCTTCCGGGGGCGGGTCGGCCTCGGCGGGTGGGGCGGGCGGGTCGACGGGTGGTTTGCGCGGGCCACCGCCTTCGGCGGTGCGCGGCTCGGGGGGTTCCGGATCGGGGCGGGTGTTGTCGGCGGAGGTCTCCCGCGTGTCCTCGGGGCGAGCCGGCTCCGGCGGGGTCTCCTCGGCAACGGGTGGACGCGAGTCGGACACACCGAGGCGCGCGGGATCGGCAAGTCCGGGCTGCGAGGGCTCCCCGAGGCGGGGTCGTCCGGACGAGGTCTCCTCGGCAACGAGTGGGCGCGAGTCGGACACACTCAGACGCGCGGGATCGGCGGGGCCGAACTCCGGAGAGTCCTCGGAGCGAGCCGGCTCAGGCGGAGACTCCTCGGCGACGACCGGACGCGGGTCGGATGCGTCGGGGCGGGTGCGGTCGGCGGGTCCGGGTTCCGGAGAGTTCTCCGGCGGACGGACGCGCACGTCACCGATGTCGTCGGCGTGCGAATCCGGCTGCGGTACAGCGGATTCCTCGACCTCGTCTTCGGGGCGCCGGGCTCCGCCGTCCGAGGAGTCGTCCGGCGGACGCGAGGGCGGGCCGGAGCGGCTCGGTGCGCCGCCGTCGTCGTCGGGATCATCGGAGCGTGGCGGCGCGGCGTCGGGATCACCGTCGGGTGGCGGGATGGCGTCGGGGGCGGTGGGCAATTCGGGGGTCGTGCGGGCGAGCCGCTCGGCCAGTTCGGCGAGTTCGGCCAGTTCTTCGGCTCGGCGTCGGGTCTGTTCCCGGAGTTCGGCCTGCACCTCGGCCAGTTGGGCGGGGGTCAGGCGTTCGTGCTGATCGATCTTGCCGTCGCGGTAGACCTCGTAGATCGTGCGCCAGCGTTCGGCCTGTTCGGGGGTGAGCGGGACGCCGTCCTCGGGCAGGGGCAGGTCGACGCCGACGATCCTGGCCCAGTCCTGGTTCGCGCCGCGATCGCGACCCGGCGGCGTGTCTTCGCCGTCGAGCAGTCCCATGCCCTCGATGGTGTCGGCGAGTTCGCCCACCTCGCCGACCACACCGCGCAGATGCTCGACCGCCCGGTCGTGCACGGGGAGTTCCGGGTCGGCGACCCGAGGATCGGCGGGATGGGTGCGGTCGGCGCCCGCGAAGGGATCGATCCGTTCGAGGGTGGCCGCGTATTCGGCGAGCGCGTCGACCACTCGCGCCCGTTGCGTGGGATCGGCGACCAGGCGGGCGATCACCGCGCGCAGTCTCGACGCGTCGAGTCCGTTCGGGTCGGGGCGGTAGGCGGTCAGATCCTTGGAGTGCTTCATCGGGAACAGCTCCGACGGGTCGACGCCGAGACGGCGCGCCAGCCGGTCGCGTGCGGCGTCCACCGCCTCCCTGGCGCCGTGCACCGTCGGCGCGTCGAGTCCGCGCAGCAGTTTCGCGTATTTGACCAGGGATTCGACCTGTTGCAGTCGGCGCGCGTTCCTGGTTCCCGGGTCGGCGATCACCTCGCCGACCCGGCGCGGCGTCATCTCGTTCGCGTCGATGCCGAGTCGGTGGGCGAGCGCGTTCCTGGCGTCGGCGAGGTTGTGGTAGTTGTCGATATCCCATGCGGTGCGCGCGTAGTCGATGATCGCTTCGATCTGGCTCGCGCGAATCGCGTTCGCGCGGCGCAGCTCCGCGATGCGCTCGGCGAGACGCTCCGGCGAGCGAAGGTCGTCCTCGCCGATGCCGAGGCGGGCCGCCAGTTCGTCGCGGTCCCGGCGCAGTTCCTCGGGTGTGCGGGTGTCATCGGGACGTGTTGCGGCAGTGTCGGTTTCCGGGATCTCGGTGGGGACGACGCGCCACGGACCGTCCTGGTCGCGCACCATCGTGACCTCGACCGTTCGACCGTCGACCTCTTGCCGCAGGTGCCGCACCTCGGGTGACCCGCCCTCGACGAGGTAGACCACACCGCGCCCATCGGCCCCCGCCCCGCGCACGTCGAGGGCGGCGAGCCGGTATTCGACGCGGACCGTGCCCGCGTTGATCGCCTCGGCCAGGCGGGGATTCGCGGCGAGCGCCGCGTCGAGGACCCGGTCGTGCTCACCGCCGCCGTCGATCACCAGCAGCCGGTGCGGTCCGCCGTTCTCCCCCGCGAGCAGACCGAGTTGCGGGGTGAGCATCGCGCCGCCGCGCGAGAGCACCCAGTCGTGCAGGGCGAGACTGGACAAAACGTCGGCGAGATCGCGTGTTTCGCCGTCGACGCGCAGGAATCCGTCGGCGTCGGCCGCGAAGGCCGCGAGTTCGGCTGCCTGCCTGCGGATCTGCGCGAGTTGGTCGGCGACGGTGGCGTGGATGGCGTCGGGGCCGAGTGCGCTCAGGTCGAGTCCGAGCAGTTGCGCCCAGACCGCCCGCTCGTCCTTGATCTGGTCGCGGCGCAGCGCGTTCTCGAAGTATTCGCGCGGACCCTGATCGCGGCCGGGTTGATCGGAGTAGCCGAGATCACCCCAGTCCCGCAACGGTTCTCCGCCGTTGTTCACGCCCTCCCAGTCCAGCAGCACCGGTGAGCCGTCGTTGGCGCGCACGGTCTCGTTGAGGAAGCGACCCATCGGGTCGGAGTCGAAGAAGCTGACCTCGTCGCTGTAGGGGATGCGCGCGTTCTCGGCGTTGTAGCGTGCGGCGGCTTCGGCGAGCCCGAACAGCGCGCCCATGCGCCGCGCCAACCGGTATTCCAGTATGGCGACCGCGCGGCGCACCTGTTCCGGCGACAGATCGGCGAGGTCGACGCCGAGTTCGCGCGCGAGATCGGCCAGCGCCCGCCCCGACTCGGCGCGGCGGTCCAGCAGTTCGACGAATTCTCGCACCATCCGCGTCATTTCGGCGTCGGTGCGTGCGACCTCGCCCGTCGGTGCGGGCAGTTCTTCGGGCGCGGAGTCACCGTCCGGGCGCGGCGAGGTCGGCTCCCGCCGCTCCTGTTCCCGCCGCTCCTGTTCCCGCTGCTGTTGTTGCGCTTCGTATTCGCGCTTCAAGTCCTCGAGGTCGACGCCGAGTTCGCGACGCACCAGCTCCGGATCGGCCTCGTCCAGCCAGTACGTGTACTCCTCGCCCTCGCGGTCGCGCGGAATCGGGTACTCCCCAGCCTCGTCGGCGACCCGTCCCGTCAGATGCCGCAGGAACGGGATCAATTCGCGACGCTTCCACATCGTCGCGCTCTCTTTGGCGAGCCTGGCCGGATTGCCGTCGAAGTTCGACAACACGTCGACATGGGTGATGTGCCCGGCGAGATGGATGATCTCGCGCTGTCCCTGACCGTCGATACCCGAACCCGACGGGTATTTCGGTGTGTGGCCTTCGAATCCGGACTTCAACGCCTGCCAGAGGCGGCGCAGCAACGACTTCGGCCGCTCGGGCTCGGCGGTCCGCGGCGGTGTGTCGGGGCGCACCGCGGGCGGGTTCCGACGCTGCGGGATCTCCACCCGCCACCCGCCTTCGCCGTCGGCGACGAGCCGCACGCGCACCCGTTCCCCGTCGACATCGACCACGTACTGCCGGGTCTCCCCCGTTTCGGGCCGGTGCCGAGCCTGCGCGATATCGGCCAGGTCCGCGATATCGCCCGCTTCGCGCAGCACCGAGCGACGCAGCCGCTCGACGAGTTCCGGTGTCAGGTCGGCCGGGTCGACACCGAGTCTGCGCGCCCACGCGTCGCGCACCTCGGCAAGTGGCCGACGCTCGGATTCCCGCGCCCGGTCATGTCCGGCCATCGCGTCGGCCAATGCCTCGACCGCGCCCGCCCGCAACATGTTCCGGTATCGCAGGTCCGCGATGGTGCGCGCCAGATTCTCTGGTGACACGTCGGATTCGGTGAGCCCGAACCCGCGGGTGAGATCGGTCGCGACCTCGTCGAGCGGACGCAGCCTCGGCCCCGGATCGGCGCTGTCCAGTTCGCCCGCACGCGGCGTGCCGGGATCGGGGGCGTGCGCGGGACCGATCGCGGGCGGTTCGGATTGCCCGGTCGCTTCCAGGTACGGGGCGATCTCGTCGAGTTGTCGCTGGGACGCCTCTTCGCGCCAGTAGGGTTCGTCGCCGTAGATCCGGTCGATCTCGTCCAGCGGCCCGAAATCGTCCGGGTGCCGCATGGGGCGTGGGCGCTCACCGTCCGCGAAGTCTCCGAGGAAGCCTCTCGCCCTTGCCATTTCGGCGAGTTCGCGCAGCGCACCGAGCGGGTCGGGGTGATCGGCGAGGCGGCGGCCGAGCCCGAGCGCCTCGGCCAATCGGCGCGCGTATTCGCGTTCGGCGTCGGTGCGCGGGACCGGGGTGGCGGTCTCGGCGTGGCGGTCGAGGAACTTCTCGATCTCGGCGACCGGGTCGAGGGGCGGGGAGTCCTCCGCACGCGGGGCTCGGGGCTCGGTGTGTGGGTCGGCGTCCTCGCGTTGCCCGGCATCGGAGTCGGTGCGGTCGGGCTCGGGTCGCGGACCGACGTCCGGTCTCTCCGCGCGAACAGGTTCGGCGTCGGTTCGGGTCGACTCGTCAACGGGGCGAACCGGTTCCGAATCCTCCCCGCCGCGCGGAAGCACACCCTCGGAACCGGCGGGTCGCGGCGTCGATTCCGTTGTGCTCGCGGCGGATTCCGGAAGACCCGCCATGCGGCGCAACCACTCCACGCGATCCGCGCCCATGTGCGCATCCCATTCGGCGGCCTCGGCGCGCATGCGAGCGGTGAAATCGTCGGGGTCACGATCGGACAGCCCGCGCAGCCATTCGGCGCGCTCGGCGTCCATCCTGGCTTCCCATTCGGCCTGTTCGAGACGCATCCGCTCGAACCAGTCGTCGGGTCCGTCCGGGCGCACGTCCGCATCGGGTCGGGACGCGGTCGGCGGCGCCTCGGCCTGCGGCGTTCCCGCGGCGGGCGGCTCCGCGGCCGGCGGCGCCTCGGGCAGTCGCCCCGCGGCCAGGTCACGCAGCCATCGCACCCGGTCGGCGGCCACTCGGGCCGCCATCTCGGCGTTGTCGGCGCGCACGCGGGCCGCGAACCGGCGCATCTCGTCGCCGGGTAGCGGCTCGTGCGGCAGCGGACGGTCCGCGGCCTCGCGCAACCACTGCGCGTGCTCGGCCGCCATCCTGGCTTCCCATTCGGCCTGGTCGATCTGCATGCGCAGATACCATTCCGAGCGGTCGCCCGGCGGCGGTTCCTCGCCGGGCATCGGGGTCGGCGGCTCGCCGGGCGGCGGCCGGTTCCCGCCGCCCGCGTCGGAGGGTTCGGGCGGGTCGAGGGACATGTCGTCGTGTCCGGTGTCGCGCGGCGGTCCCTGCGCGTCCGTTCGCGGGGTGCCGTAGCGCTCGGAGGCCGCGCGCAGTGCCGCGTCGAGCACCTTCGCGGGTTCCGAGGCGTGCTCGCCGCTGCGCTCGACCTCGGCGTATCCCTCGGGCAGCGCCTCGACGGCGTTGAGCGCGCCGCGGGAATCGAAAGCCAGGCCAGGCAACTGCCGCAGCCAGCGGTGGTAGCCCTCGACCGTCGGATCGTCGTGTGTCCGCGTGTAGTAGCGGAGCAGATCGGCTTCCACGCGGAACCGGGTCAGCGGCGAACCCGAAGTGTCGAGTACGTGCCCGAATTCGTGGACGATCAGGCTGTACACCGACCGGTCCGCGTAGTGCGGCGCGAAATGCCCGTCCTCGATATTGAGCGCGATCGAGCGCCGCAGCAGGTCGCCGTCGGTCGCGAGCCGCTCGTTGAGGGTGATGGATTCGGTGAACGCGGGGCGGCCGTCGGCGGGCCGATGATAGGAGGTGGCGCGCGCGAACTGACCGTCGGCCAGCGGCCCGATCCGCACGCTGTCGAGATGGACATTCGGGTGCCGCGTCAGGCGTTCGTCGATCGCACGCGCGAACTCGCGCAACACCTCCGGGTCCACCCGAGGGTTGTCGAAGCCGATGACCTCGAGTCCGTGCTGCTCTTCGAGCGCGCGCTGGATCTGCTCCGCGTCCATCCGCGACCAGCGGTCGTCGGGGACCTCGGGATGCGTCGGCGCGTCACCGGAGACCGGATCGGCGCCATCGTTCGGCGGGCCGCCGATGAGGTCGTCGTCGACGATGCTGTCCGGGTCGGTGCGCGCCTCCCGCACCAGCAGGTCGTGCAGCACCCGCGCCGGTTCGCTCGCCCGGTCGCCGTTGATCTCCACGTCGCGGAACGCTTCCGCGAGCGCTTCGGGCGAGAACAGGTCGTTGCGCCGGAAACTGTAGCCGGACAGTTGATTACGCCACACCTCGTATTCGTCGTGATCCACGTGGTCGCGGGTCGCGGCGTAATGTGCGAGCAACGCGTCCTCGGCTCGGCCGCGGGCGCGCATTCCGCCCGCGTAGTCCATGGCGTGACCGAGTTCGTGCACGATGGTGCTGTACACGGGCCGATCACCCATCCCGCGGGCGAAGAAGAACGTCCGCTCACCGTCGAGCTCGGAGCGGCGGAACGCCTCGGCGTCACCGGCGACCGCTTCGTTCAGTGTGATCGTCTCGGTGTGATACCGGTAGATGTCGTTCGGGTGCACGGCCCATTCGGCGTGCGCCGCGATGCGCCCGCCGTGGTGGGCGGTTCCGTCGATCGGACCGATTCGCACCCGCCGCAGATCGATCTCCGGGTACTTGGTCGACATCTCGTCGACCGCGCGCGCGAACTCCCGCTTGGACTCCAGATCCACGGTGTCCCGGTCGAATCCGACCACATCGAGCCCGTGCCGCTCCGCCAAGGTGCGGCGGATCTCATCGACGTCCATGCGCGACCACTCGTCGTCGAGCGGGGGGTGATCGCGATCGGTGGGGTCCAAGTCATCGTGGCGGACCGGATCGTCACGCCGAGTCATATTGTCGCCCTTTGCATCCGGATCGCGCGGCGGGACGGCGTCGGATGCGGGGCCGGAATCGCTCTCCGGAACGCGCGGGGGCGCAACGTCGTTCACACGCGGCGGCGCGACAGCAGGCGCGTGTGTGCGGGCGGCGTCGAGTAGCAGGTCGTTGAGTACGCGGGCCGGTTCGCTCGCGCCATCCCTGTCCATGTACACGTCGCGGAACGCCTCGGCGACCGCCTCGTGGGCGCGCAGTTGACCGTTCGCGTCGAAGCTGTAGCCGCTGAGGTCGCGCAGCCATCGCTGATAGCCGTCGATCGTGGCGGGGTCGTGGGCCGTGCGGTAGTGCGCGAACAGGGCGTCGTCGGCGTCGAGGCGGGCGTTGTGCCGGCCGGTCGAGTCGATGGCGTGGCCGTATTCGTGCACGAAGAGGCTGAAGATCGGCCGGTCGAGCGCGACCCGGTGGAAGTTCCCGCCTTCGACGTGCTCGGTGAGACGCCGGACGAAGTCGGCGGGATCGGACAGGTCGCGTCTGCTCAGCACGATCCGGTCGGCGAAGCGGCGGCCCGTCGCGGGATCGATCTCGGTGTAGTTGCGACCGGCGACGGTGCCGTTCAGGTCGCCGATACCCACCCGGCGCAGATCCACGTCGGGGAACGCACGCCGCATCTCGACGACCGCGCGCGCGTACTCGCGGACTGCCTCCGGGTGCAGGCCGGGCAGATCGAATCCGAAGGTGTCCAAGCCGGTTCGCGCGGCCAGTTCCCGACCGACCTCGGCGGGATCCAGATCCGACCACTCGTCCCGAACGGGGGTCACGTCGACCGGGTCGGCCGCGCGCGGGGGCTCCACCGACCGCGACGGATCCTCCGGGGGCACCGACTGCTCGTCACGGACCGGTCCCGCTTCCGGTGCGACGAAACGGGTCGCGCGGGCATCGCTCAGCGTGCCCTGGACGAGCACCTGCGACAGGTCGCCGTCGATGTCGAAGATGGGTTTGAACCGCCAGGTGGCGTCCTCGGGCGGCAGTCCGGTGCGCCACTCCAGGATGATGCCGTCACCGTGGGCGAAGGTTTCGGCGACACCGCGCGACCGGGTCCACGAGGTGGTGTCGCTGTCCTGCGGATTCACCTGCAGGATGTGCTCGTCGGGCGACATGTCCGCCGACCCGCGCGGCTCGGCCGTACCTTCCATCGCCCGCAGGTAGGCCGGATTGACGGTCCCGTCCGTCAGCAGACGTGGCACGCCCCGGTAGAGCGGCTGCCCTTCCGGCGGCAGGTTCCCCTCGTGCAGGATCTCGCCGTTCCGCCTGAAATCGGGATCGCCGGGCAGGTCGACCTCGTCGCGCGGAAGCGCGCCGTCCTGGGGCGTACCATCCCGCCTGCGATCCGCCGACTCGTCGGCCGAATCACGCCGCGTCCCAGTGGGTTCCGCTTCGTCCCCGCGGTGTGTCCGCGATACCTCATCGTGAAGTCCGGTCCCCGCCGCGTGGTCAGGAAGCGTCTCGGCATCGCGAGGTCGAGCTTCCGCGTCGCCGGAGCGCACATCGGTATCACGGGAACGCGTGTCGGAATCGGCCGGACGCACATCGGAGTCACCGGAACGCGTGTCGATATGGCCGGGGCGCACATCGGAATCGCCGGGCCGCACGTAGATGTCGTCGGGACGCGGGTCGGTCGAGTGTTCGGGGGGCGTCCCGAAGTCCGCGTCCGGGAGGGGGTCGGGGCGGGTGGTCTCCGGATCGTCGAGGTTCCGGCGATCGCCGCGGGGGTGATCGAATTCGCCGACGCGGTGTTCGGCGCGATCGAGGTGCGGCACGTCGGTGTCGTCGCGGTGCAGCGGAGTTCCGGCCGCGTCGTAGACCACGGCCGAGATGCGGTTCAGTTCTCTCGGCACCGTCGGCGGGAAGCCCTCGCGCAGACCGACACTCGGATCGGAGACCTCGACGAACAGTTCGCCGGTCGCGGGATGGCTGCGCACCGTCAACACATAGGCGTGCGCGCCGACGCCGTATTCGCCGGTGGGACCGACGTATTCGTCCACGACCAGCGCGCTCGCGCCCTCCTCGCGCAGCGCGAGCAGTTCGTCGGCGATCGGCTGGTGGCGCGGTTCCCCCCGACCCGTCTCCGGCACGTCACGCAGCGGCGCGCCCGCCGCCGCCTCGACCTCGGGCCGCGACATGCCTGCCGGGCCGACCGGTTCGGGGGGCACCCGAATGTAGGGACTGCCGGTCTCGGCCTGGATCTCGGCCAGCGCGAGACGGCCGCACTCTCCTCTGTTCGGTGCGTCCTCGCGCGGTACGGAGGTTTCCGCGACATCGCCGCGGTCCGGCCGGGAGGTGTCGGAGTCGGAACTCTGGTCGGAACGCGTGGGGCGCGGAGTTCGTTCGGGTCCGCCGTCCACCGGGTGCGGCGGCGGAACGAGCAAGGCGGCCTCGGGCGGGATGCCGCCGTCGTCGGATTCGCGGGGCTGGATTCCGTCGTGATCCCGCGCCGCCGTGGCGGTTTCGCCGTTCTCCGTGGCGCGCGCCCTGGTCTGCGAACTCTCGGCGCCCTTACGCGGTGCGGTGGAGTCCGAGGTGCCCGCCTGCGTCGCGCCCTCCCTCCCGACCGGACCGGTGCGGTCCGCGGCCCCCGCACGAGACTCGCTCTGCGACATCGGCATTCGACGGCTGCCGTCACCCGCGCCCGTTTGTGCGCGACCGTCACCGGAGGCGCTCGACGTGACCGCGCGCGGGTCACCGCCCTGCGACGGGCCGGACGCGTGCGAGGTCGACGCGCCCGCGCTCACCGGCGCGGCGCCGGTGGATGCCGCACCGGCGGCGGTACCCGCCATCGGAGTGGCGGTCGGCGCGGGCGCGGAGGGTGGCGCACCCACCGGCGTGTCGCTCTTCGGCGTGGCACCGTTCGTGCCGTGGTCGGCGCCGTCGACGGGACGGGAGTGGCCGGCCGCAGAAGGTTCGGAGGCGCGCGGCGCCGTCGAATCCTGATGTCCAGCGGCCAGCGGGTCGCGGGAGGTCGAAGGGTCGGTGTGGGTGGCGTCCGGCGCGGGCCGGGCACGGCTGTCGGCTTCGGAGGTCTTCGGCTGCTCGGAGGTAGATCCGTCGTGTTCGGCGCGCGTGGTCTGCTGACCATCGCTGGCGTTGCCCGCCCGTGTCGAATCCCCCTGTGTGCCCGCATCGTTCGCCGCGCTCTGTTCGGACCGTGGCGCGGCGGCCGAATCCCCGTTCGGCCGGTGGTCACCCGCGCCGTCGTCGTGCGGGTTCGCGCCGTCGTCGCGCGGCGCGGTATCCGTCGTACTCGTGTCGCCCGCGGACGCGGGGTCCACCCGTGGCGAATCACCGTCGCCCGCACCGAGGGGCGCGCCGTCGCCGTGCACGCCGACGGGTGCGCCGTTCCCGTTCGTGTCACCGACGCCGTCCCGGGCGCCGGTTCCGTCCCCGAGCCCGTTCCGATCACGATTCCCGTCGCCGTTCCCGAGACCATCGGCGTTCCCGGTACTGTCGCCGTTCCTTGGCCCGTTCCCGTCGCCGACACGGTCGCCGTTCCCCGGTCCGTCACCGCTGCGGGAACCGTTGCCATCGCCCCGACCATCGCCGTTCCCCGCACCATCGCCGTTCCCCGCACCATCGCCGTCCCCGCGACCGTCCCGGCCCCCGAGACCATCCCCCCGACCCTCGCCCCGCCCGTTGCCGTCGCCGGGACCGTCACCGTTGCCCCCCGGCCGATTACCCGCGGGATCGCCGCCGCCGGTATTGTCGCCCGACCCGCCTGCCCCGGGCGGCCGCCCCCCGATCCGAGGATCATCCTCCGACCTGGGCGGCGGATACCATTCGGGATGTCTGCCGTGGTAGAACGCGTCGGCCATCGCCCGGCTGCCACCGGACAACGCGCCGTTGGAAACACCCGCGGTCAACATGCGCGGATCGAATTCGGTGTTCTTCGCGTTCTGGACCGCGGCGTCCCAGCCGTCGTCGGCCCAGTCGAATCCGAACTGCGCGCCCACGCTCGCGCCGAATCCGGCGACCGCGCCGACCGCGCCCGCACCGGCGCCGGTGACCGCGCCGCGCAACCACGGACTCATCTCCCTGCTGAGCCGGTCGCCGAGCCAGTCGCCGAAGGGGCTCGCCGCGCCCGCGCCCGCCGCGGAACTGACGGCGGTGACGGCGACCTGCTCCCAGTTGATCGAATCCCGGTGTCCCGCGGTCACCTGGTACTGCTGGATACCCCAGTCCTGGACGGTGCCGATGATGGTGTCTATGGCGAGGTGGCGGACGAGGAAGGTCGCGATCTTCTCTCCCAGGAATCGCCCGACCCACTGGATGATCTTGTTCATCAGGCGCTGGCCGAGGATCCTGATGCCGACACGGGTGAATCCGATGGCCGCGGCCTCGGCGGCGGGCGCGGTGGGCGGGAAGATCCAGGCCGCCGCGATCTCGGCGGCCAGTAGGGCCAGTGACGAGATCATCATGATCTGGGCGTATTCGATCTCGGTGCCGACACTGTGGGCGCCATCGCCGACGTCGTCGAAGACTTCGGCTAGTTTGGCCAATGATTGGTCGCCGGAACGCAACTCGTCGAACAGTCTCGCGGTTTCCTCCGAGCCGCGACCGTCGGGGTAGGCGCCGAGCGACGCGCTCTTGGCGGCGTCGATATCGCTCAGGATGTCGCGCAGACCCGCCGCTGCGGTATGCCAGTCGTCCGCGATGCCCCACATGCCGTCGGGGTCACCGGCGGGCCAGTCCGAACCCGCTACCCATTCCAGCCAGCGTAGGTACCCGGGTAGCTCAGGCATGCCCGCTTACCTCGGATCACCGATGGGCGTCGACGAACGCGCGGCGCGCCGAACACACCGAACTCCGCACCGCTCCCGGCGATTGCGCTCCTCATCTCCCACCACGGCCGGTTCAGGCGAACCCTTCTCCGTTGTGCTGGTCCTGGGTCTCCAGATAGCCGGCGGTGGTCGCCTGGTTGTCGGAGAAGTTGCCGAAAGTGCTGGAGATATTCGACGTACTGGTGTCGAGATTCGTGTACGACGCGTTGTATCCGCCGTTTCCGCCGGCGCCGTTGACGAACTGGTCACCGATCTTGTCGTCGCCCCATGGTTGTCCCCGTCCGGCGAGCGAGGTCCGCAGGGTACCCATCACCGTGTCGATCCGGTCACGCACATGCGCTGTCTTCCGCGCCGCTTGGCGCAGCCGATCGGGATCGAGTTCTACCCCTTCCGACATGCCGACACTCCTCACCGCGCTCACCGAACCGCCGAGTACTTCGAAACAGCACACTCGAACGAGATGTCGCCCCGACCAATCCGGCTCGGCGTAGTGATGGAGCCGGAATGAACGGAAGGTGTCACCGTGTTCCGACAACCCGCGCTTCGCCGTGGCGACCGGCGGCGCTGTTTCGGATGCGTCGTCGAGCCAACCGATTTCGCCCACGAACTCCCGCGCCCACGATATAGCAGGTCGCGCAAGAGAATTGACGCCGATCTCACTGCTGCGGGTGCGCCGGAAGGTTACCCTTCGATCTCTCCAGTGTGAAAACGGACTAAAACAGATCAGCTGATGTGTTGCCCAACAACGGCTCCCGGGTTGCTAATGGAGGGGCGGGCCGCTCAGAAGAATCGGGACATCTCCCGAACGGAATCGATCGACCAGGAGCTGCGTCATGCCTATCTCTCCCAATCAGGGTTCCACCGGTGGCGGGACCGTCGTCACCATCACCGGCACCAACCTCGGTGGCGCCACCGCCGTGCGCTTCGGCACGAAAACGGCTGCCATCACCGCGAATACGCCCACCTCGGTCACCGTAGTCGCGCCCTCGGGTTCCGGTGTCGTCCCGGTGACGGTCACCACACCCGGCGGGACCAGCAACCCGCTGTCGTTCTTCTACGTCGGCGCGCCGTTCAAGTCCGCGCTGTCCGCGGTCACGGGGGCCACCGCGGGCGGCAACACCATCACCCTCACCGGCACCGGGCTCTCGACCGCCACCTCGGTGAGCTTCGGCGCCGAGTCCGCGGTGCCGACCGTGGTGAGCGACAGCCAATTGACGGTGGTCGTGCCCGCGGGCGCGGCGGCCGGTCCGGTGGGTGTCACCGTCACCACCGCGGGCGGCACCAACAACGGCCTGTCCTACACCTATGTGGACGTGCCGACCATCGGCACCCTGTCGCCGTCGGCCGGTCCGGCCTCGGGCGGTACGTCGGTGACCATCGCGGGTACCGGGCTGACCACCACACAGTCCGTCACCTTCGACGGCGTCCCCGCGCCGTTCTCGGTCACCTCCGACACCTCGGTCACCGCGGTCACCCCGCCGGGAACCGCGGGTGCGGTCGATGTCGTGGTCACCACCAGCGGCGGCGGCGCCACCGCGGCCGACGCCTTCACCTACGTGGCCGGACCCGGCATCTGACGGCTCCGGGTCGTCGCCCGCCGACCATCGGATGCCACGCGCGACCCCGGCCGGGCAAGCCGCCGAGCTTGCCCGGCCGGGCACGGGTATCCGTCGCCACCGCGCACCGCCCCGCACATCCCCGACCTCACAGGCGGATCGCACTGTGGGGCGATCTCGAAGGAGGTCTCATGCCACCCACCATCACCGCCCTCAACCCGTCCTCGGGTCCGCCCGCGGGCAACAACACCGTGGTCATCACCGGCACCGGCTTCACCGGACCGGCGTCGGTCTTCTTCGGCGGCACCGCGACGACGTTCACCATCAACTCGACGACGCAGATCACCGCCATCGCCCCGGCGGGCACCGGCACCGTGCAGGTCACCGTCGTCACCCCCGACGGCGTCAGCGCGGGCTTCCCCTATTTCTACGCCGGGCCGCCCACACTGTCCGGCGCGAATCCCACGCAGGGACCGAGCACGGGCGGCACCGCCGTCACGCTCACCGGCACGAATCTCGGTGGCGCCACCGCCGTCCGCTTCGGCACCACCCCGGCCACCTCGTTCACCGTCGTCTCGGCCACCCAGATCACCGCCGTCGCGCCATCGGGCACCGGGTCGGTGCAGATCACCGTCGTCACCGGCGGCGGGACCAGCAACGGGGTCGCCTTCTCCTATGTCGTCGGGCCGCAGTTGACCGGCGTGAATCCCAATTCGGGTCCGCTCGCGGGCGGCACCGCGGTGACGCTGACCGGCACCAACTTCACCGGAGCCACCGCCGTCCGCTTCGGCACCACGCCCGCCACCTCGTTCACCGTCGTGTCGGCCACCCAGATCACCGCCGTCGCCCCGGCGGGGAGCGCGGGAGCCGTCGATGTCACGGTAGTCACTCCCGGCGGCGCGGCCACCCTCGCGAAATCCTTCTTCTACCTCGATATCCCCGCCTTGTCCGGGATCTCCCCCAGTGCGGGGCCGCTCGCGGGCGGCACCACGGTGACGCTCACCGGGACCGGTCTGAGTGGCGTGACGGCCGTTCGCTTCGGAACCACACCGGCCACCTCGTTCACCGCCGTGTCGACCACCCAGGTCACCGCCGTCGCCCCGGCGGGGAGCGCGGGCACCGTCGGAGTCTCCGTGGTGACCCCCGGCGGGACGACCAACACCGTCGCCTACACCTACATGCCGGTCGCGACGATCACCGTCCTGACCCCGGACGTGGGCCCGGTCACCGGCGGCACGATCGTGACGATCACCGGCGCCAACCTCGCCCAGACGGCCTCGGTGCTGTTCGGCGCGACATCCGCCGGGTTCACGGTCTTCTCCGACAACCAGATCGTCACCAACGTGCCCGCGGGATCCGCCGGACCCGTCGCGGTCACCGTGGTCACCCCCGGCGGCACCAGCGCGGCGGCGACCTACACCCGAATCGCTCCACCTGCCATCTGAATACGGTTCGACGCCGATCGAGACCGGCAGCTCCCTGTCCATCGCCTCGGCGCCGCGATCCGCCGACAGCACCGACGCGACGGACTCCGGGAACACGCTCTCCCCGGCGATCGGTCCCGGTTCGCCACGCCATCAACAGTTCTCGACAAGGAGGCAGCATCGTGCCCATCTCGCCCACTCAGGGGCCGACCGGTGGCGGAACCGTCGTCACCATCACCGGCACCAACCTCGGTGGCGCCACCGCCGTGCGCTTCGGCACGAAAACGGCTGCCATCACCGCGAATACGCCCACCTCGGTCACCGTCGTCGCGCCGTCGGGTTCCGGCGCCGTCCCGGTGACGGTCACCACCTCCGGGGGCACCAGCAATCCCGTCTCGTTCTTCTATGTCGGGTTGCCGGTCAAGTCCACCCTGTCCGCCGTCGCAGGCGCGGTCGCCGGCGGCAACACCGTCACCCTGACCGGCGTCGGCCTGTCCACGGCCACCGCCGTCCACTTCGGCGCGGCCTCGGCGGTACCGACCGTCGTGAACGACCGGCAGCTGACGGTGGTCGTGCCCGCGGGCGCGGCGGCCGGTGCGGTTGGCGTGAGCGTCACCAGCGCGGGCGGTACCAACAACGGGCTGACCTACACCTACGTCGCGGCCCCGACCCTCGCGACGATCGTCCCGAGCGCCGGGCCCACGGCAGGCGGCACCTCGGTCGTACTGACCGGCACCGGATTCACCGGCGCCACGTCCGTCCGATTCGGCGCCACCGCCGTGCCTTTCGCCGTGAACTCCGCGACCCAGATCACCGCGACCGCGCCCGCAGGCACGGGGACGGCATCGGTCACGGTCACCACGGTCGGCGGCACCAGCAACGGACTCACCTATACCTTCGGCGCCGCTCCCACACTGTCGTCCGCCGTCCCGAATTCCGGGCCGACCGCAGGAGCGAACTCTGTCGTGCTGACCGGCACCGGATTCACCGGCGCGACCGCCGTCACCTTCGGCGCCACACCCGCGACCTCGTTCACGGTCGATTCCGCCACCCAGATCACGGCCACCGCTCCGGCGGGCACGGGGACATCGTCGGTGACGGTCACCACCGTCGGCGGCCCGAGCAACGGACTCACCTACACCTACGCCGCGGTCCCGACCCTGACCACGATCGTCCCGAGCACCGGACCTACAGCGGGCGGAACCTCGGTCGTCCTGACCGGCACCGGATTCACCACCGCCACCGCCGTCCGATTCGGCGCCACCGCAGTGCCTTTCGTCGTCGGCTCCGCCACCCAGATCACCGCGACCGCGCCCGCAGGAACGGGGACAGCGTCGGTCACCGTCACCAGCCCCGGCGGCACCAGCAACGGACTCACCTACACCTACGCCGCCGCTCCCACGCTGACGTCGGCCGTCCCGAACGCCGGACCTACAGCGGGCGGCACCTCGGTCGTCCTGACCGGCACCGGATTCAGCGGCGCCACCGCAGTGGCCTTCGGCGCCATACCCGCGACCTCGTTCACGGTTGATTCCGCCACCCAGATCACCGCGACCGCGCCTGCGGGCACGGGGACAGCGTCGGTCACCGTCACCAGCCCTGGCGGCACCAGCAACGGACTGACCTACACTTACGCCGCAGTCCCGACCCTGACCACGATCGTCCCGAGCGCCGGGCCTACAGCGGGCGGAACCTCGGTCGTGTTGACCGGCACCGGATTCACCACCGCCACCGCCGTCCGATTCGGCGCCACCGCGGTGCCTTTCGTCGTCAATTCCGCCACCCAGATCACCGCCACCGCACCCGCCGGAACCGGGACGGCATCGGTCACCGTCACCACCCCCGGCGGCACCAGCAACGGACTCACCTACACCTTCGCCGCCGCTCCCACGCTGACGTCGGCCGTCCCGAACTCCGGGCCGACCGCAGGAGCGAACTCTGTCGTGCTGACCGGCACCGGATTCACCGGCGCGACCGCCGTCACCTTCGGCGCCACGCCCGCGACCTCGTTCACGGTCAACTCCGCCACCCAGATCACCGCCACCGCGCCCGCGGGCACAGGGACGGTCTCGATAACGGTCACCACGGTCGGCGGCGCGAGCAACGGATTCACCTACACCTACGTCGCGGCGCCGACGCTGAGCACGGTGGTTCCGAGTACCGGACCGGTCGCGGGCAACACCTCGGTCGTGTTGACCGGCACCGGATTCACCACCGCCACCGCCGTCCGATTCGGCGCCACCGCGGTGCCTTTCGTCGTCAACTCCGCCACCCAGATCACCGCGACCGCCGCGGCGGGCACGGGGACGGCGGCGGTCACGGTCGTCAACCCCGGCGGCACCAGTAACGCGGTCACCTACACCTATGCCCCGGCCCCGGTGTTGAGCTCACTGACCCCGACCGTCGGACTGCTCATCGGAGGAACGGTGGTCACCTTGACCGGCTCCAATTTCACCGGCGCCACCGCCGTCCGTTTCGGCGCCAACCCGGCGATCTCGTTCACGGTCAACTCCAACACCCAGATCACGGCGACCACACCCGCCGGACCGCTACTCGGCGCGGTGTCCGTCACTGTCACCACTCCCGGCGGCACCAGCAACGGACTCACCTTCACCTATATCTGAGATGTCCGCACGCCCGCGCCGATCCGCGGGCCGCATCGCTTGCGACACCGCCGCCTCGACAGGTACGCGCCGCGACTTCGGAACGTGCCCCCATCCGAAGTTCGAGTCACACAGGATGATTCGCACAACGGTCGGAGCCCGCGACGGTGCTCGGCGGCGGCCGGTCGACCGGCGGCGGTGTCGGAATGTCCGCAGGCTCGGTTCTACCACCCACCGAGCTAAACCGGCGAGTAAAGTAGCCCGCATGCCGTCGAACTCGCCCGCTTCAGCGCCGCGCCGCAGCCCCGGCAATCGGCCGAGCGACGACGCGCTGCTGGACGCCGCGTGCGCGATCTTCCACGCGGTCGGCTTCCGAGCGGCGGTGATGGAGTCGATAGCCGAACGGGCGAACACCACCAAACCCACTCTCTACGCGCACTTCGGCAGCAAGGACCAGCTCTACCGGGCCTGCTTGCTCCGAGAGGCGGACAAGTTCAGGGCGGCGCTGTTCGCGACCTACGATTCGGCCTCGGCGCTCGACGTGGCGGGCGAGGTGCGCGCCGACATGGTCGTCTTCTACGAGTACGCCGCCGCGCACCCGACCGGTTTCGCCCTGCTGTTCGACGACGCGAAATCCGAGCCGAACACCGATATCCGCGGCGCGCTCGTGGACAGCGTCACCGACCGGATCGCCGACCGGATCCGCGCCTACTCGGTCGACCACCGGCCCACTTCGGGGCACAGCGCCGACCTGCTCGGCGCCATGCTGGTCGGCATCGCCGTGCACGGCGCACGCCAGGCGCTGCGCCTGCGCTCGGATATGACCGCCGCGGGCGAACTCGCCGCGGCCATGGCGAACGCCGCGCTGCGCCACCTCGATCCACGCGTACTGGCGGCCGTCGATGCGCGGTGATCCCGAGGTGCGCATTCGACATCCGCGATCCCGCGATGTGCCCGACAGGCAGGTGGCGCAGGAGGATCCGCCGTGATCTCGATACGGTCGGCGGCGCTGCGCGGTTTCCGGGCCACCGTCGCCGAACTCGGCGGCGACGCCGATCGGTTCGCGCACCGGGCGGGCCTGCCGCCGGGGGCATTGGACCGCGACGAGGTGCTCGTCGACGAGCACGCCGTCGGACTCGCGCTGTATCACGCGGCACGCGTACTCGACTGCCCGGAGATCGGGCTGCGCCTCGCGGATCGCCAGGAGCTCTCCATCCTGGGCCCCCTCGCGCTCGCCATGCGCAATGCCGCCGACGTCGGAGGCGCGCTGAACTACGCGGCCCGCTATCTCTTCGTCCATTCACCCGCGACGAGCGTGTCGCTCGGCGACGACACCGAGGGCGATCCGGCCGTGGTCAGCCTGCGCTACGACATCGCGGTGGACACCTCGGTATCGGCCCAGGCGATCGATCTCGGGATCGGATTCGTGCACCGCGCCGTCGAATCGCTCATCGGTGGTCGATACGGATTGCTCTCGGTCGACCTGCCGCACCGTCCCGCCGCGATCGGGGTGTACGAGCGGTTCTTCGGCGCGCCCGTCCGCGTCGAATGCGACGCCGCCCTGCTGCGATTTCCGCGGGAGATGCTGGCCAGGCCGGTGGTGGGCGCCGTCGAGGGCCTGCGCGTGCGCGCGATGACATTCCTCGCCGAGCAGGCGGGTTCGGGCCGCGACGCCGACCACGCCAGTCAGGTGCGCGCCGCGCTGCGACGCTCGCTCGGCACGACGTCGGTGGAGATCACCGCGATCGCCGCGCAGTTGGGCGTGCCGCCGCGGACCCTGCAGCGGCGCCTCGCGGGCGAGGGCACGTCGTTCGCGACGATCCTGGACGAGGTGCGCCGCGAGTACGTGCACCACTACCTGACCAGGACCAGGATGTCGATGAGCCGGATCGCCGACGCGGTCGGGTTGGCCCGGCAGTCGGCGCTCACCCGCTGCTGTCGCCGGTGGTGGGACTCCAGTCCGCGCGAGATCCGCGAGCGGGCGAATCCGGCGCACCGCGACGAGTAGCTCTCGTGCGGCGGAAGTTTCGGTGAGCGAGTCGCCACCTGGATCCGTCGGCCGCGGAACCCGAGGCGCTCGCGGTTGCGGTTGCGTGATGCAACGGTACTCTCGAGTACATGCTCAACAACGACTACACGGGGCAGAACTGTTCGATCTCCCGCGCCCTGGAGGCGGTGGGTGAGCGGTGGACCCTGCTGATCGTGCGGGAGTTGATGCGGCGGCCGCACCGGTTCGCGGAGTTGGAGCGAAAGTTGCGGATCGCCAAGAACATCCTGACGGTCCGCCTGGAAAAGCTGGTGGCGCTCGGGATCGCCGAGAAGGTTCCCTACTCGGACTCCCGCGACCGCAACGAGTACCGATTGACTCGCAAAGGCAGGGATCTGTTTCCCGTGCTCAGCGCGTTGATGGCCTGGGGCGATCGATATTCGGCGCCGGACGGCCCGCCGGTGATCTTCGAGCACGAATGCGGCCACGCGGCGGGGCACAAGCTGGTGTGCGCGTACTGCGGCGACGATGTCGGCTTGCGTTCGATTCGGGCGATCGCCGGTCCGGGAGCCACCGAGGAGACGGTTCTCGCCTGAGGTCATCACGGCGTGGGGAGGTGCCGGATGAACCAGTCGCGGGCGGGCGGACCGGTGTGTTCGAAGTATGTGGTGTATGCCTCGAAGTGGCCGCCGGGGTAGCTCGACAGCTTCTTGGTACCGCCAACGAGTTCGTAGCAGTCGCGTTGGATGTCGGTGAACGTGCACCTGTCGTCTTCGGCGATGATCATCAGCAGCGGTGTCGAGTTCAGGTGAGTGAGCCATCCGCAGGGTTCGAACTCGACGAGGTGCTCCATCGAGCGGAGCGTCGCGGTGTTGGTCCAGGTTCCGGCGGCGATGGCCGCGGCGATGGCCGGGGTCGGGATGGGGCCGGGGAACACGCACAGTTCGGCGGGGTCGGTGGAGAAGATCGGCACCGTCGCAGGCGCGGCTCCGCTGCGGCGAGCGGCGCGGTCGATCGCGGCGCGCCGGTGGATTCGTTCGATCTGCTCCGGAGTGTAGAGCCGTCGGGCGTTGCGGTGGCCGCTGAGGTTGGGGATCTGGGCCACCACGCAGCGCACCCTCGGGTCGTTGGCGGCCAGCACGACGGCCAGCCCGCCCGCGAAGCTGGATCCCCAGATCCCGACGCCGTAGCGGTCGTCGAACTCGGGTTGCGCGGTGGCGAAGGTGATGGCATCGCGCCAGTCGGCGAGTTGTCGGTGCGGGTCGACCTCCTGGCGGGGGTAGCCGTCGGAGGCGCCGAAACCGCGGTGGTCGTAGACGAGGACGGCGAATCCGGCATCGGCGAACAGGGCGGCGTAGTGGTCGATATGGGAGGCGACGCCGCCGAACCCGTGACACATGACGATGCCCGCGCGCCCACCCGGGCCGCGCGTATGCAGGCGCCCGCGCAGAACGGTCGCGTCCTCGACGCGGAACTCGACCTCGCGGACAGTGGTCGAATCGGCGTCGTGCCGAAGTTGTGGCTCGGTCATATCGGCTTGATGTCCGTTCCTCAGTGAGCTCGGCCGAACGACGGCCGAGATCGAGTTTCGTGATACCACCGCACCCGGGTGCGACTCCGATGCCAGGCCGACCCTCCGACGTTCCGGACACGACCGCGGCGCGGGCCGACGTGTCGATTCCGGTCACGCCTCGACGAACCCGAAACAGATTGCCTACCGGGATGAGCGGCAACCCCCAACGGTGAGTTGCTTGATGAAACCGAATCTAACTCGACCGGCGCGGGTTACACAAGTGCGTCCGACGATCAATGCGGCAACATCGAAGGCTCGACAAGATTTGGTTGCATGATGAAACCTATGGTGTTAGGTTCGTTGCCCGTGAGGCCCGGGTGGTCCGGCCGATACGAGACGGGAGATTCCCCATGCCGATGTGCGATGCCTACATTCCGAAAGACGCGCTGCCCGCCGAGGTGGAACGCGACATGCTCGCCCGCATCAGCGAGATCCTGATTCGCCACGAACTGCGCCGCACCGCGGATCTCGTCGAAGACTTCGACATCGAGGCCAGTGTCGCCAACGCCCGCTCGCTGGCTTGGATCTCGGTGCTGCGCCACGAGATCTACGTGGCGAGCGCACCCGCGCCCGCACCGTTCTACAAGTTCGTGGTCCGTGTCCCCGAAGGCCAGGCCGACGAGAAACTGCGCGTCGATGTCACCCGCGATGTCACGCGGGCGGTGATCGACGCCGAAGCGGGCAAGTGGCCGGTGCCCGAGAAGCGGGTGTGGGTGTTCACCTGGGAGGTGCCCGACGGCACCTGGGGCGGGCGCGGCCAGATCAGCGACCTCGGCGACATCCTCGAATTCCTCGCCCCCGGTCTCGGCGAACCCGCCCGCGCCCGACTGGCCGAACGGCGCCGCGACCAAGCCGCCGCCCTGCTCGCCGCCGTAGCCGAAGCACCGGTAGCGAGCAGCGCCGGATGACCCGTTTACGCACCCACGTCTTCGTCGCCCTGGCCCGCGAAGTACGCGGCGGGCCTGCGACATTCGCCCCGACCACCGCCACCCTGGTGACCGGAGAGCACGAGGCGGTGCTCATCGACACCCAGTTCATCGACACCGAAGTCGCGGCGCTCGGCGAGTTCATCGAGAACACCGGCAAACGGTTGACCACCATCTACATCACCCACGCCCACGCCGACCACTACCTCGGTCTCGACGCGCTGACCCGGCGCTTCCCCGACGCGCGCGCCGCCACCACCGCCGCGGTCGCCGCCGCGATCGAGGCGACCCTCGACGACCAGATACGCCAGTGGCGCGACTGGTTCGGCCCCGACATCACCGCACCCGCCGTACTGCCCACCGCGCTCGACGGGGACGTGATCGACCTGGAAGGACACCCGCTGCGGGTGATCGAGATCGGCCAGGGCGACATCGCGCCGAGCACCGTCGTCCACATCCCCTCGATCGACACCGTGATCGCGGGCGACATCGCCTACAACCGGATCCACCCCATGCTCGCCTTCACCGGCCCCGACGAATGGAAGTCCTGGATCGACAGCATCGACACCATCCGACAACTGGCGCCGCGCACTGTCATCGCGGGCCACAAAGCTCCGGGCGCCGACGACAACGACGTCGACGCGATCCTGGACGGCACCCGCGACTACATCCGCGACTTCCACGACGTCGTGACGAAGAGTACGAACGCCGACCAGGTCGTCGCCGCCCTCACCGCGAAGTATCCCGACTACGGAAACGTGACGACACTCGTGGTATCCGCGCGGGCGGCCTTCGCGTCCACCGGTTGATCCAGCGGGCCGGGTCTTCGGAAGACCCGGCCCGCTGCCCGCGGCGGGCCATCTCGTCGGCCGGGTGAGCAAGCCTGCCTCGCGCGCGACGCCGGTTGTACCGCACGGACTCCCAGGGCTCATGACATTCGCCATCGTCGGTCGCACACATCTGTATCTACTGCGCGGGCGGTGCGGGCTGGGACAGTCGGCAGTGTCATCGATCAGCGGGCGCTCGCGTGGGATCCCGACAGCATTCGGGTGGGAAGGACGCCGGATCACCGTCCCACGGACCGGGGTAGCGCTCATTCACGAGAGATTGGAACGACATGCAGATGCACGTCCGACTCCGCACCGTCGCGACGGGTCTCGCCGCGATCGCCGTGCTGGCAACGGCAGGATGCGGCGACAGCGACACCGACGACGCAGGCGCCACTTCGGAACCGGCCAAGCCCGCCAAGCCCGCGATCGTGCTGGTACACGGCTCGTTCTCGGACACCTCGAGCTGGAACACCGTCGCGGACAACCTGCGCGGACAGGGCTACCAGGTGGTGCAACCCGAGAATCCGCTGCGCGGCCCCGCCGCCGACGCGGCCGCCGTCACCACGGCGATCGCGTCGATATCCGGCCCCGTCGTGCTCGTCGGGCACTCCTACGGCGGCGCGGTGATCAGCAATATCCATCGCCCCGACGTCAAGGCCGAGGTGTTCGTCGCGGCCTTCGCGCCGCAGCAGGGCGAGACCGTGCAGGCGCTCAGCGATCCCGGGCGCTATCCGGGCAGCAAGATCGGGCCCGCGATCCAGGTACAACCCACCGAAACGGGTGCGGAGGTGACGATTACGCCGGATCAGTACGGCGTGGTCTTCGCCCAGGACGTCAGCGGTGATGTCGCGGCGCGGCTCGCGGCCAAGCAGCGTCCCACCTCCGCCGCGGCCAATGCCGAGCCGAGCGGGGCGCCGTCCTGGGCGTCGGTGCCGTCCTGGTACCTGATCTCGACCGACGATCAGGTCCTGCCGCCCGCGGCGCAGCGCTTCCAGGCCGACCGCATGCACGCGAAGACCAGCGAAGTGAAGTCTTCGCACGCGTCGCCGGTGTCACATCCCGACGCGGTGGTCGCGACGATCGTCGCCGCGGCGGGCGCCTCCTGATCCGAGTACGACCTCCGACGAACCGCCGGGATCGAGCGGCGCAGGGTCTCATCGACCGCGCCGCTCGGGCCCGGCTTTCGTGATCTCCGCCTTCGTGATCTCTACAGCCAGCCCGAGTGACGGGCGATGCGGATCGCGTCGATGCGATTACGGCCGCCGATCTTGGCGATCGCGTTCGACAGGTAGTTGCGCACGGTCGCCGACGACAGGAACAGCGACCGGCCGATCTCGTCGGTGCTGATACCGGTCTCGGCGGCCCGCAGCACATCGGCCTCGCGGACGGTGAGCGGACTCGCGCCCGTCTCGAGCGCCGCCGCCACCAGGTCGGCGTCGATCACCCGTTCGCCCGCGACGACCCTGCGGATGCTGTCGGCGAGGGTCTGCGCGGGCGCGTCCTTGACGACGAAGCCGCGCACGTGCGCCTGCAACGCGCGCAGCAGATAGCCCGGTCTGCTGAGTCCGGTCAGGATGAGCACCCGGCATTCGGGCGCCTCTTCGTGGCTGCGCGCGGCGGCGCTGATGCCGTCCAGACCCGGCATATCGATATCGAGCAGCGCGACATCGGGCCGGGTGCTGATGATCTCGTCGACGACGCGGTCGCCGCGATCGAGTTCGGCCACCACGTCCATATCGTCCTCGCGCGACAGCAACGCCACCAGCGCGCCGCGCAGCATGTGCATGTCCTCGGCGATGAGCACCCGAATCATGAACCGACCTCCGGTATCTCGATGCGCAGCCGGAATCCGCCGTCCTTGCTCCGCCGCGCCGACAACGTGCCCGACAGTGCGGCCGTGCGCTCCGCGAGACCGGAAAGACCGTTGCCCGCACCGGTTCTCCGGTGGGCGCCGTCGTTGACGATCTCCAGGAACACCTTGCCGTCCAGGCGGCCCGCGACGATCGAACAGGTGCGCGCGGCGCTGTGCCGCAGCACGTTGGTGGCGCCCTCGCGGGTTCCCCAGGCCAGCGCGTCGTCGATCTCGGGGGTGAGCCGAGGCAGGTCGATGTGGTGGTTGGTGTCGATGCCGGCGGCGGACAGGAGCGCGGTGGCGCCTTCGGCCTCGGCCCGCAGGGAGACGGTGTGCTCGCCGTGGGTGACCCGGCGCATGGAATGCAGCGTGTCGCGGGCGAGCGTGGCCACCGCTTGGATCTCCGATCGTGCGGCGCCGGGGTCGCTGGCGAGCAAGGCCGCGGCCAGGTCGCCCTTCAACGACACCGCCGACAGGCTCTGCCCGAGTAGATCGTGCAGATCCCTCGACAGCCGCAGCCGCTCGCGGCCCGCGGCCTGTTCGGCGAGGTCGGTGCGGGTGCGGTCGAGCTGGTGCACGGCACGCACCAGTACCGCCACGCTGACCAGGCACGCGGAGATCACCGTGAACACGACCAACACCTCGACGGTGTCGGCGATCACCAAGTGCGGGTCGGTGCGATCGGAACCGGCCGCGGTGGCTGCCGCGGTGACGATGATCGGCGCCGTCACCAGGGCGAGCCGGGCCGCGCCGCGCAGCAAGACGGCCGCCGAGGCGACGACGAACACCTGACCGATGCCCCACGTCTGCGGGAACCAGAGGATCGGGAGATAGACGAGCATGCCGAGCAGCACGAAGGTCGCGGGCCACCAGGGCGGGCGACGGCCGCGGATCGCGCCGAACGCGTGGCGCAGATGGATCAGGACCACGGCGGCCGCGACCACCCACAGCAGTACCGCGACGCCGACCTGGTCGAGTCCTTCGGTTGGCGCGCGCACCGGCGCGAGAGCGCCCGTCGCGCAGGTGGTTCCGATCAGCAGCACGCGCGCGTGCCGCGCCGTCGACAGCCAGGGGCCGCTCAGCGGCCGCAGCAGACCGTTCATGCCCGCACCGCGCTGCGGATCGGCGCGGACGATCGCCCGGCGTCGGTGGTGCGCCGCCCGGTCACGGCCGTCCACCGGCACTCGGTGCGAGCGTGTCCAGGTGACACTCGAGCACCCACGCACCGTCGACCCGCTCGACGGCGAGCACCACCGGCCCGTCCGCGCCGTCGCGCAGCAGCCGCGCCAGTTCGGCGCGCAGGGCGGTGCGCAGCGACTCCGCTCCTCGCGCGGGCAGCCCGGCGGGTGGCAGGTCCGCTCTCGCTTCGATTCCCGCCGCGGTGAGCAGCGCCAGCGCCGAGGCGATCTCCCGGTGGAAGACCGGTTGCTGGAAACCGCGGATCAGCTGGCGGGCCTCGGCGAGCCCGTGCCGTGAGACGTCGGCCAGCGCCTCTAGTTCCCGGCGCGCCGACGCGCGGTCGCCGCGGGCGGTGAACTCCTCCGCACGCTGCGCGAACGCGCTGATCTCCGCCAGCGCCGCCTGCACCGTGCTCGCCAGTTCGCGATCGATGCGCAGTCGTTCCCGCGCGATCGCCCACTCGGTGAGGGTGGCGCCGGAACGCAGCAATCTGCGCAACGCGACCACCATCCAGACCAGCGCGTACACCGCGATGACCCGCATGCCGGTGGTCACCGACATCCACAGCGCCTGCTGTTCGGTGGCGCCGAGCAGGAGCGCGGCGGGAGCCGTCGCGGCGACGAGAACCAGCGTGATCGGCCACGCGAGGGCGGGCCGCACGGTGAGGACCACGGCCACCGCGACGATGTGCACGGTGTGCAGCCACGCGACGCCGAGCAGGGGCGCCGCGCCGAGCACCAACGCGGCGAGCACCGCCGACGTGGCGGCCGCGCCGTGCGGTATCGCGCCGCGCACCGCGAAGGCGATGTGGCGCAGGTAGATCGGCAGGCAGACCGACAGCATCACGACCGTCGCCCCGAGATCGGCCCGCGGATCGGCGCCGCCGGTGACGGTGGCGAGCAGGGTGAGCAGTGCGAGTGCGAGTGCGGCCACGACCGTACCGGCCGCCGCGACATCCACGATATCGCGCGACATTCGTGTGGACAGGCGCCGTAGTGCCGTCGGCTCGGCCCCGACCTGCTCCGGTCGGGCCGTGCTCGGCGCGAGCGCGCGCTCCAGTGTGACCGTAACCACCCCCTCGAGTGTTCCCCAACCACGCGGAGTCCACGAGTGTGGAATGTGGACTCGCACCCATGATATTCGTCATCGAAATCTTTCGACATCCGCTTCTGGTCGCGCACCGATGCCGGATGCGAATCTCGAACTCGCGAGTCCCGTGGTGCGGTTCGGGTCGCCCACCGGAAACAGGGGCTCGCGCGATCGAACGATCAGACACTAGCTTGAAGAGTTGTTCGGGTTTCGCGTACCGACGTTCGCGACGCGAAAACCCTCGGGGATATCAAGGCGACAACAGTCATTCGAGGCGGGGACGGCCGTGTGCCGTTCCACGCCGGTTCTTGGGAGGGAACAGACGTGTTGCGAGAACTCTGTGCCGCGGCAGGCCGCGCCGTACCGATCCGCACCTCGCGGCGCGCGCGGCGCCCAGTGCACCAGAGCCGATAGCGATAGATCGGACTTCACCGAGATGACCACCATCGAAAGAGCCGGAGTCGCACTACCGCACGGGGTGGGCTCCGAATCCATTGCCGCACAACAACAACCGACCTTACTCGGGGTGGCGACAGCCAACCCGCCGACCGTGTACAGCCAGCGCGAACTGGTCGACATGCTGGCGATCGATGACCCGAAGATCCGCGGTGTATTCCTCAACGGCGGCATCGAGCACCGTCATCTCACGCTGCCGCCCGTCGACGCGCAGGGCAACTTCCGGTCCGAGACGCAGGGCGAACTGCTGCGCAAGCACCGGCACTACGGCGTGCGCACCGGAGCGTCGGCGATTCGCCGGTGCCTCGACGGAATCGGGAAAGAGCCGCACGAGGTCGACTACCTCGTCGCGGTGACCACGACGGGTTTCCTCACCCCCGGTTTCAGCGCGCTGCTGATCAACGAACTCGGCCTGTCGCCGCAGACCGCGCGACTGGACGTGGTCGGGATGGGCTGCAACGCCGGACTCAACGGTCTCACGGCCGCCGCCGCGTGGTCGACCGCGAATCCGGGCAGGCTCGCCATCCTGGTGTGCTCCGAAGCATGTTCCGCCGCATACGTTTACGACGGAACGATGCGCACGGCCGTGGTCAACAGCCTGTTCGGCGACGGCGCCGCCGCGGTGGCGATCAGCGCGGGCGGGTCGCACACCACCGCGGGCAGGCCCGCGGGCTTCCCGACGCCGCGACTGCTCGACATGCGCAGTTACATGATCACCCACGCCGTGCAGGCGATGCGCTACGACTGGGACGACGACGCCGGAAAGTTCAGCTTCTACCTCGACAAAGAGGTGCCCTACGAAGTCGGCGCGCACGTCGAGCGGGTGGTCGACCGACTGCTGGACGGGGCGGGACTGCGCCGCCGCGAGATCGCGCACTGGATCGTGCACTCCGGCGGCAAGAAGGTGATCGACGCCGTGAAGATCAACCTCGGCCTGACCAGCCACGATCTGCGGCACACCGTGAGCGTCATGCGCGACTACGGAAATCTGTCGAGCGGGTCGTTCCTGTTCTCGTATCGCCGACTGCTTCTCGAAGGTCGTGTGGCACAGGGAGATCACGCCGTATTCATGACGATGGGGCCGGGTTCGCAGATCGAGACCGCGTTACTGCGATTTTGAGCGTCGACCGCGAAATCGTCCACGATGAAAGGCAATTCGTGACTGCAAACCCGCTGGAAGACGACCTGGACGTCGAAGAGACCCCGACCATCGTCACCGATGTGGCGGCGAATACCGCACTGTCGCCGGAACTCACGAGCTCGGTGCTCGCGGCCGCGACGGCGGCCGAGGACACCGCGGCGCGACCGGGGACCTGCGTCGTGCTGCGCATCGCCGGGGCGCGCGGCGGACGCCGGTTCGACTGGCCGGGGCCGGTCGGCGTCGGCGACGTGACCAAATGGGAAGCGGCGCTGCGCAGGCTCGAGCAGGCGCCCGCGCCGATCGTCGCCCTCGTCGACGGCGACGCCTACGGGCCCGCCGCCGAGCTGCTGCTCGTCGCGGACTACCGAATCATGGGCGCGGGGGCGAGCTTCTCGTTCGCCGCGTCCGAGGCGGGCGTGTGGCCCGCGATGGCGTTGCACCGGCTCGCGGCCCAGGTCGGCATCGGCCGGGTGCGCGAACTCGCGGTGCAGGGCAGACCGCTGTCGGCGGAGGCGGCGCGGGCCTGCGCCGTCATCGACGCGGTGGCCGAACACGGCGCCGAGGCGGCGGCGATCGCCGCGGGCCGCGCGCTGTTCCGGTCCTGCGTCGGATCCGAGATCGCGATCCGCAGGCGGCTGGTGCTCGACGCGGTCACCACCCGCTTCGAGGATGCGCTCGGCGCCCACCTGGCCGCCTCCGACCGAACCCTGCGGCGCGTGCGGGCCGTCTCGTGACCGCCGCCACCGCTTCCGACGCCCGCGTCGGCGACTTCGACACCGAACGGGTCGCCCTGCGGACGGCAGCCGAACAGCATGCCGCCGAACTGCGCGAGCTCGGCCCGGCGCCCGCTCGCGACGACGGCGCCGCCGCGCGCGCCGCCGAGGTGCATCGCGAACTCCGCCTGCTGCGGCGCGGCTTCCTGAGCAGGCATCTGCGCACCGTGTACCGCGCGGTCACCGACGACCTCGGCCGCGGCCTGCGGCTGTCGGAACTCACCGAGGCCGTCACCGAGCGGTTTCCGGGCCTGCTCCCGGATCCGACGCAGCTCGCGGCCGACGCGCCGTTGCCGCAGGCCGACAAGGAAGGCTGGGAGATCGATCACGGCATCTTCTTCCACGCCGTCTTCGCCGATCCGGTCGCGGGCAACCACCTGCTCGACGCGATGCGCGCCCCGACCGCACGCGCCGTCGAACTGCTCCCGGAGTTCCAGGCGACCGGCGAGGTCGTGCTGCCGGTCGCGCACCTGGAGCGCACCGGCGCGACCGCGACGATCACGATCACCAATACGACCTGCCTCAATGCCGAGGACAACCGGCATGTCGCCGATATGGAGACCGCCGTCGACCTGGTGCTGCTCGATCCGTTGTCGCGGGTCGGGGTCGTGCGCGGCGGTGTGATGGAGCATCCGCGCTATCGCGGCAAACGGGTGTTCAGCGCGGGCATCAACCTCGCGCACCTGCACCGCGGGGAGATCTCCTACCTCGACTTCCTGCTGTGCCGCGAGGTCGGCTACATCGCGAAGATCCTGCGGGGACTCACCGGAGACGACGCGCGATGGCCGGTCCACCCTGCCGTGAAACCCTGGATCGCGGCCGTCGACTCGTTCGCGATCGGCGGCGGAGCACAACTGCTCATGGTCTTCGACCGGGTCATCGCCTGTACCGACAGCTATATCAGCCTTCCCGCCGCCCAGGAGGGCATCGTTCCCGGTGCGGCGAATCTACGGCTCGGGCGATCCTCGCATTTCCGGTTGTCCCGCGATGTCATCCTGTGGGGCCGCAAGCTGTGGGCGACCGATCCCGACGCCCGTTTCGTCCTCGACACGGTGGTCGACGCCGCCGCCATGGACCACGAAATCGCCACGGCCGCCGAAAGACTCGCTTCCCCGGCGGTGGTCGCGAACAAGCACATGCTTGTCGTCGCCGAGGAGCCGCAGGACGTGTTCCGCCGCTACATGTCGGAGTTCGCGCTGCATCAGGCCCTGCGCCTGAACTCGGCCGATGTGATGGCCAAGGCCGGGCGCTTCCAGCGAAAGACGAACCGGTGACCGGCGATTCGGCGTCGAGCGGTGCCGCGCCGGGATTCGGGACCGTCGACTACCGCAAGGACGGACGCGTGGCGTCGGTCCGGCTGAACCGACCGCATGTGCTCAACGCGATGAATCTGCGCATGCACGCCGAACTGGCCCGCATCTGGGACGATATCGAAGCCGACGACGACATCTGGCTCGTGGTCCTGAGCGGTGCGGGCGGGAAGGCGTTCTCGGTCGGTCAGGACCTCACCGAACTGGCCGGGCGGATCGAGAACGGTTCGGCCCGGTCGTCGTTCGGCAGCGCGGGCAAGCCGGGCTATCCGCGCCTCACCGAACGGTTCTCCTTCGCCAAGCCGATCATCGCCTCGGTGTCCGGGTACGCGCTCGGCGGCGGCTTCGAACTCGCCCTCGCCTGCGATATCGTCATCGCCTCGGCGGACGCCCAATTCGGCCTTCCCGAAGCGAAATTGGGACTCCTGCCCGGCGCGGGCGGCGTGTTCCGACTACCGAGGCAGGCGCCGTACCGGATCGCGATGGGGCATCTGCTCACCGGGCGCCCCATGTCCGCAGCGCGCGCCGACGAACTCGGTCTGGTCAACGAAGTGGTCGCCGCGGCCGACCTCGACGCGTGCGTGCGGCGCTGGACCGAGGATGTGCTGCGTTGCGCGCCGCTGTCGGTGCGCGCGATCAAGGAGGCCGCCGCGGCGGCGATCACCATGCCGCTGGCCGACGCCTTCGCCGCCGACTACCGGTGGGAGCGCCGCAGGGCCGAATCCGCCGACTCGGAAGAAGGCCCGAAAGCCTTCGCCGCCAAGAGAACCCCCGAATGGACAGGACGATAGAACAGAATGAACTCACCCCGACTCGGCCGCGACGTCGTCTTCGACTACCTCCGCGACGCAGGCGTCGAATACGTCTTCGGCGTACCCGGCACCCAGGAGATCCCGCTGATCGACGCGACCACGATCCCGGAGAACGGGGTCGACTACGTGCCGTGCCTGCACGAGAACATCGCCATGGGCGCCGCGCTCGGATACGCGCGCGCCTCGGGGCGCCCCGGCGTGGCCCTTGTGCACGTCACCCCCGGCGCGGCCAACATCATCGGAAACCTGTTCAACGCCTACACATCGAATATTCCGGTGCTCGTCCTGTGCGGGCAGCAGCACAGCGACCTGCTGATCCAGGAACCGCTGCTCGGTTCGGACCTGGTGCGGACCGCGGGCCAGTACGCGAAGTGGGCCCACGAGGTGCGCGACGTCGACGAGATCGCGCTGGTGATGCAACGCGCCTTCAAGGAATTGCTCACCCCGCCGTTCCGGCCCGTCTTCCTCTCCATCCCGTGGGACTTCCTGATCGAAGAGCCCACCCTGTGGGAGCCCGCGCGCACCACTCGGGTCGCGCACGCCGTCACCGCCGATCCGGCGGGCGTCGCGGCGGCGGTCGACACCCTCGCGAAGGCCGCGAATCCGGTGCTGCTGGTCGGCGACGGCGTCGGCGAGGCCGGGGCGTGGCCGGAGATCGAGAAACTCGCGAATCTGCTCGGCGCCGCTGTGTATTCCGAATTCCAGGCGAGCCGGATGAACTATCCGAACGATCTGCCGCACTGGCAGGGCGAACTGCTGCCGATCCAGGACGGCATCCACATGCAGTTGCAGGGGTTCGACACCATATTCCTCATCGGCGTCAACTCGCACGCGCAGATCTCGATCTTCCGGTGGGACAAGGGCCCGATCATTCCGGCGGAGCTGATCCAGGTGGCGCTGCACAACGATCCGTGGCAGATCGGCAAGAACTACTTCGCCGAAGTCGGCGTGCTCGGCGACATCAAGAAGACGCTGCCGCTGATCATTTCCGGTATCGCCGCGAGCAAATCCTTCGACAAGACCTCCTCGGCGGCCAGGAACGACAAGATCCTGCGGCTCGGCGCCCGCCGCGACGAATCGTTCTCGGCCGAATCCGAGAAATTGCAGAAGGCGGCCGCCCCCGACGCGTCGATACCCGGTCATCAGATTCCGCTGGTGCTCGCCGAGATACAGAAGACCCTCGACAAGCCGATCACGGTGCTGAACGAGGCGTTCTCGATCGGCAGCGTCATCCAGAAGTCGATCCACTGGGATGCACCGGACGCCTACTTCTGCACCTCGGGCGGTTCCCTGGGATTCTCCCTGCCCGCCTCGATCGGAATTTCGCTCGCGGTGCGCGAACAGCGCTACATCGTGAACATCGTCGGCGACGGCTCGGCCCTGTTCCACCCCAACTCCTGGTGGACCGTCAGCAATCTGCACCTGCCGGTGCTCTACCTCGTCGTGAACGACGCCCAGTACAAGTCCCTGATGATCGGCCTCGGGCTGATCGAGCGGACCTACGGATGGAAACCGACGAACCCGCCGTGGTACCTGAGCCTCGGCGAACCCGCGCAGGATTTCGCGGCCATCGCCAAGACCTACGCCATCGACAGCGATGTCGTCAGCGATCCGAACAAACTGCGCAAAGCCATCGAACGCGGATTCAAGGTGATCGCGAAGGGCAAACCCTTCGTCCTCGACATCCGCACCGATTCCGGCACTCCGGCCGCCAAGGCTCCCACGGTGGATGTGCTGCTGGCCGAGAAGCCGGGCGTAGATCTCGACCTGATCGAGAAGCTGCGCGAAATCGGCCCGCCGTGAACCCGAATCCGAGGAACCACTGATGCGTACACCCGACACGTATATCGCCGCGCTCGGCTCATTCCTGCCCGCGACGGTCACCACCGAACAGGCGGTGGCGCAAGGACTGTATCCGGCCGAGACCGCCGAGATACACGAACTCGGCGGCGCCGCCGTCGCCGGTCCGATCCCGGCTCCGGAAATGGCGCTGCGGGCCGCCGAGGTCGCGGTCAAACGATCGAGCCTGCCCGCCGACGAATTCGACCTGCTGCTCTACGCGAGTACATGGTTGCAGGGGCCGGAAGGCTGGCTGCCGCACCCGTATCTGCAGAAACATCTGGTCGGCCCGATTCCGGCCCTGGAAATCCGACAGGGCTGCAACGGCATGTTCTCCGGGCTGTCGATGGCGGTGGAATACCTGCGCGCCGATCCCGACCGCCGCAGTGCCCTGCTGGTCGCCGCCGACAATTTCGGCACGCCGCTGATGGACCGATGGCGGATGTCGGCGCTGTTCGTCGCGGGCGATGCCGCCTCGGCGGTGGTGCTCAGCAAGACCGACGGGTTCGCCCGGCTGTTGTCGGTGTGCCACACCTCGATTCCCGAGGCCGAGGAGATACACCGGGCCAGCGAACCGCTTTTCCCGCCCGGTGTCTCGCTCGGGCACTCCCCCGATTTCTTCGCGCGACTGCAGGAGATCACCGCCAAGGTGGCGGCCGCCCCCGATTCGCCGCTCGGCGCGGCCATGGCCAGAGTGCGCGACGAGATCCCGGTCGTGGTCGGCCGGGCGCTCGAGGAGGCGGGCATCGGCCTCGCCGATATCGCGCGGGTGGCGTTCCTCAACTGCTCGCGCGAAGCCACCGAGCAGCGCTGCATGGTGCCGCTCGGCTTGCCCATGGAGAAGTCGACCTGGGATTTCGGGCGGATGATCGGCCACTGCTCGGCCAGTGACCAGATCTTGTCCTTCGAGCACCTGGTGACGACCGGACAACTCGGCGCGGGCCAGTACCTGCTGCTGTTCGGTTCGGCGCCGGGAGTGCTGTTGTCGGCGGCCGTCGTCGAGATGCTGCGCGATCCGGGGTGGACCGAATGACCAGGAGTGAGAACGCCATGTCACATCAACCGAATTCCGATGCCGGAAACACCGCCGCCGAACCCGTCGCGGTGATCGGCATCGGTTGCCGCTTCCCCGGTGATGTCGCCTCCCCTGAGGACTTCTGGCGGCTGCTCGCCGCCGGCGGTGACACCTACGGCGAGATACCGAGCGAACGCTGGGAGCACTACCGCCGACGCGCCCCCGAGTTCGCCACCGCGCTGCGCGACACCGTCACTCGCGGTAGCTTCCTGCGCGAGATCGCCCGGTTCGACGCGGAGTTCTTCGGCATCTCCCCGCGCGAGGGCGCGCTGATGGATCCGCAGCAGCGGCTGTTGCTCGAGGTCACCTGGGAGGCGCTGGAACACGCCGGGCTGCCGCCGCGCGAGTTGGCGGGCAGTGACACCGGAGTGTTCGTCGGCGTCTGCACCGGCGACTACGGCGCCGCGATCCTGGAGGATCTCGCCGGTATCGAAGCGTGGACCGGGATCGGCGCGGCGACCTGCGCGGTGGCCAACCGCATCTCGCACTCCTTCGATCTGCGCGGCCCGAGCGTCGCGGTCGACACCGCGTGCTCGGCCTCGCTGGTCGCGCTGCACCTGGCGTCGCAGAGTCTGCGCAACGGCGAATGCGAGGTGGCCGTCGTCGGCGGCGTCAACCTGGTCGTCACGCCGGGGCAGACGCTCACGCTGGACGCGGCGGGCGCGCTCGCGCCGGACGGACGCAGCAAGGCGTTCGACGCCGCCGCCGACGGCTACGGACGCGGCGAGGGCTGCGGTGTCGTGGTGTTGCGCAGGCTCGCCGACGCGCGCCGCGACGGCGACCGGGTGCTCGCGGTCGTCCGGGGCAGTTCGGTCAACCAGGACGGCAGGACCAACGGGATCATGGCGCCGTCCGGCGCCGCTCAGGCGCATGTCATGCGACGGGCCTGCGCGCACGCGGGCATCGATCCGGTGGACGTGGATTTCGTCGAGGCGCACGGCACCGGCACGCGGCTCGGCGACCCGATGGAGGCGGAGGCGCTCGCGGCGGTGTACGGGTCGGGTCGCCCCGATCGAACTCCGTGCCTCATCGGTTCGGTCAAGTCGAATATCGGTCATCTCGAAGGCGCCGCGGGCGTGGCCAGCATCATCAAGACGGTGCTCGCCCTCGAGCACGCGGAGATTCCGCGCTCCCCGCTGGTGACCGAGCTGAACCCGGAAATCCCTTGGGACAGAGGAGAGATCCGGCTCGTCACCGAGCACACCCCGTGGCCTGCGCGCAGCGGTCCGCGTCGGGCCGGGGTGTCCGGGTTCGGCTACGGCGGCACCGTCGCGCACGTGGTGCTCGAGCAGGCTCCCGAAACCGACGGCGAACCCGCCGCCGCGCCCGACCCCGGAACCGAAAGACTGTTCCCGCTCTCCGCCGCATCCGACGCCGCCCTGCGCGCGAGCGCCGGTCGGCTCGCGGACCGGCTGGCCGAACACAAGGGCCGGGTGTCGCTCGAGTCGGTCGGGCACACGCTGGCGACGCGCCGGTCCCGCCTGGCCCGCGGCGCGGCCGTCGTGGCGGGCGACGACACCGAGTTGATCGAGCGATTGCGCGAACTGGCCGCCGAGCGACCGCATCCGGGCGTGGCGACCGGGGTCGCGGGCGCATCGGACAAGGGTCCGGTCTGGGTGTTCTCCGGACACGGCTCGCAGTGGCGCGGCATGGGCCGAGACCTGTTGGCGGTCCCGGAATTCGCGGCCGTCGTCGACGAGATCGAGCCCATCTTCGAGGCGGAGATCGGGTTCTCGCCGCGCCGGGTTCTCGCCGACGACGAGGTCGACGGCGTCGACCGGATCCAGACGATGATCTTCGTGATGCAGGTCGGCCTCGCGCGGATGTGGCGCTCCTACGGCGTGACGCCGGGCGCGGTGATCGGCCATTCGGTCGGTGAGATCGCCGCGGCGGTCGCCACCGGGGCGCTGAGCCTCGCCGACGGCGCCCGGCTCATCTGCCGCCGTTCGATCCTGCTGCGTCGCGTCGCGGGCAAGGGCGCCATGGCGATGGCGACGATCCCGCTGCACGAGGCGGCCGAAAGGCTCTCGGGCCGAACGGATCTGGTCGCGGCGATCGCGTCGTCGCCGTTGCAGTGCGTGCTGTCGGGAGATCCGGAGGCGATCGCGGAAGTGCTCGAGAAGTGGCCCGACGAAGGGATCGGAGTCCGGCAGGTCTCCTCCGATGTCGCCTTCCACAGCCCGCACATGGATCCGCTGCTCGACGACCTCGGCAAGGCGGGCGCGAGGTTGGACTACCGGCCGCATTCGGTGCGGATGTATGCCACGGCGCTGCCCGACGCCCGGTCCGAGCCCGCGACCGACGGACAGTACTGGGTCGCGAACCTGCGCAACCCGGTGCGGCTCGCCGGGGCGGTCGAGGCCGCGCTCGCGGACGGCTTCCGCGAGTTCGTGGAGATCTCGCCCCATCCGGTCGTCGCGCACTCCATCCGCGAGACGCTCGGCGAGAGCGAAGTCGAGGACGGTTTCGTCGGCACGACGCTGCGCCGCGAACAGCCCGAGCGGCAGACCTTCCTCGCCGCGCTCGGCGCACTGCACTGCCGGGGGATCGCGATCGACTGGTCCCGGTTGCAGCCGTCCGGGGAGTTGGTCGACCTGCCCGGTTACCCCTGGCAAGGACGCGAGCTGTGGCACGCCCCCTCCGCGGCGGGGCGGGTGCCCGGTCCCGGCCACGACGTCGACCGGCACGTGCTGCTCGGCGTCGCGACCGGTATCGCGGGCACCGACCTGCGGGTCTGGCGTTCGGTGCTGGAGGACGCCAACCGTCCCTATCCGGGCAGTCACGCGCTCGACGGCGCCGAGATCGTCCCCGCGGCGGTGCTCGTGGAGACCTTCCGCCAGGCGGGCCGCTCGGATGGCGAACCGGTCGAACTCGCCGATGTCCGCATGCGCAACCCGCTGCTCACCGACGGCAGGCGCGAGATCCAGGTCGTCGACGACCCCGATCGGGGTGAACTGCGGATCGCTTCGCGCACACCGGCCGAGGACCCCGCCGACGATCCCGCCTGGCTGACCCACGCCAGTGCCACGCCAGTGCCCGAGGACGAGCGCACCGCGCTGCCGGGGAGTCTGCGTGACGCCGCGGCGCAGCGCCTGCTACCGGTCGACCCGAATCTCGTGCACCAGCGGCTGGCCGCCGTCGGAGTGCCCGAAACCGGATTCGACTGGACGGTCGAGGAACTGTGGTACGGGGTCGACGTGGTGCGGGCCAGGGTGGCCGTCGCACCCGGCGGCGCCGTGACCTGGGCGCCACTGCTGGACGCCGTCATGTCCATCGCGCCCGCCGCGTTCGCCGGTGATCCGGTCCTGCGCATGGTCGTCGGAATCGACACCGTGGCGGCCGTCGGCACACCGCCGGATCGGGCGCTCATCGAAGTCGGGTTGGACAAGGATCGCGTCGACACCGTCGACGGGCTCGTCGCCGACGCCGACGGCACGGTGGTGGCGCGGCTGGCCGGCATGGCGTATCCGGCCATCGACCGCCCGGTCGAGGACGATCCGGCGGCGGGCGCCGCCGCCGGTCCCGGACTCACGCTCACCGGCCTGACACCCGAGCGACTGCGCGAGGTCGTCTCGGCGGAGGTCACGGGCACGATCGCGGGCGAAATGCGGCTGCCCGCCGCCAGTGACCTGCATCCGCGCAGGCCGCTACTGGAACAGGGCCTCGACTCGGTCATGACCGTGACGATCCGCAAGAAACTGGAGAAACGGTTCGGCCACAAACTCCAGGCCACCGTCTTCTGGCAGCAGCCGACCGTCGTCGCGATCACCGATCACCTGACGGAACTGCTGTCGGCGGTCCACTGACGGTGGATCGTCCCCCGCGTTCGCCGAGCGGAAGGTCCGCCCTCCGCTCGGCGAAATCCTCGCCCGCCGTGCTGATCTCGCGCGGCGGAGCCTGGGGCCGTCAGGGTTGCGCGCGATAGCGGTCGGCGATAGCGGCGGCGCGGTCGCGTAGCGATGTGCGCAGCGAGTCCGGGGCGAGGGCTTGCGCGTCGATGCCGAGTTGCCACAGTGCCCATTCGGCGTGTCGGGTGTCCTGGAAGGTCACGTCCATGCGGAGCCTACCGTCCGCTTCGGGTTCTTCGGCACGGACGGCGAGTGCGGTGGCCACCAGTTCTTCGCGACGCCGCGGGTTCACCAGGACCGACACCGTGATGTTGTCGCCGCCGGTTCGGAACCGGGTGCCGCGCTCCCGCCAGGCCGTGGCCAGGTCGACGCGGTCCGGGCGCTCGGCCAGTTCGGGGAGTTGCCGCGCGTCCGACACCCGCGACAGGCGGTAGGTGCGGTCCGCGCCGGATCTGGTGGCCAGCAGGTAGCCGCGGCCTCGGACGACGACCAGGCCGATCGGATCCACCGTGCGCCATCGCGGGGTCTCGTCGACGGGCGCGTATCGGATGCGCAGTTTGGTCCCGGCGAATACCGCGCGGCGGATCTCGGCCGTCACGGAAGCGGGCACTTCCTCCTCGGCCAGCGGCCGCGACAGCAGATCGGTGTCCGGGTCGATGAGCAGGCGTTCGGCCACTTCGGCCGCGGTGCCGCGATGGCCTTCCCCGAGCGCGTCCACCACCTTGAGCATCGCCGAAGCCAGCGCCGAGTCCAGACCGAATGCCTGTGTGCCACGGCGTGATCCGGCGACAAGCAGGGCGAACGCCTCGTCGTCGGTCAGCCCGGTGAGTTCGGTCCGGAATCCGGGGAGCAGGGCGAAACCGCCGTGGCGCCCGCGTTCGGCGAAGACCGGGACACCGGCCGTCGACAGCGCGTCGATATCGCGCAGCACGGTCCGAGTGGATACCTCCAGCTCGTCGGCCAACTCGGCGGCGGTCAGTCGACCACGCTGGCGCAGGAGCAACACCAGCGACACCAGCCGGTCGGCGCGCACGGAAAGACTCTACCGAATACACGACACAGGATGTCGTGATTACTTGGCAGGCTCACCACCGCGGCGTCCCCGAACAAGCGGTGGACGCGGTTGTTGGACGAATCGAATGGAGCCGATGTGGTGATGCGACGAATGGCGGTCAATCCGGTGACGTGGTCGCTGGCAATGGGATTCAACCAGGGCGAGCTCGTATCCGGGCACACCCGAACCCTGTACTGCTCCGGCCAGACCGCGACGAGCGGCGACGGCCACCCCGTGCACGCGGGCGACATGGCCGCCCAGTTGGCGTTGAGCCTCGACAACGTGGAGGCCGTACTCGCCGGGGCGGACATGTCGCTGGCGAACCTCGTCCGGCTCGACGTCTACACCACCGACGTCGATCTGCTGCTCGAGCACTACGGCGTGCTCGCGTCCCGATTGGGCGCGGCCGAAGTGGCGCCCGCGACGACGATGCTCGGGGTCACCCGACTCGCGATACCCGGGCAGATGGTCGAACTCGAGGCGACCGCTGTCGAGTGAGGACGAACGCCCATACCTGGCGGTGTCTTTCGTGCAGACCAGCACTGCGGATTTCCCGTGACGGGTAGTGGAACGACCTCGGCCTGCGGGACCGCCACCGTCGGACAGCCAATCGAATTCGGCCTCGGTGGACCGGCTTCGGGTGGCGGATCACGACGGGCGTCGCCCGCGCCGGTCAGGCTAAGCCGGAGCCGCTACGCGGCAACCATCCCAGCAACTGGTTGAACGGCACGCAGAACGACGCGCTGCCCGAGGGCAGCTGCGAACAGTTCAACGCCACCGGGCGCGGTTCGTCGGCGGTGGATGCGTCGGCGCCCGCGCTCGGGGCGAAGGCGAGGGGCACGGCGGCCACACAGGCTGCGGTGAACAAGGCGCGCTTCATCGAAGGAACTCTCCATCCGCTGGTTCGGCGCCCGGCGGGCGCCCGGTACGAACGGTATCGGGTGGGAACCGTGGCGGCAGCCCCCTGTTGTACCGCCCCGAATTCCTCGGGGTCAGAGAATTCCGCCCTCGCCAACCACGGCGAAATCGGACCCGCGATCGGGTGCGACCGACCGGCACGGGCGCGGAAGTGACGATAAGGCGCGCAATCCCAGCGGGGTTTCGCGTCAGCCCGGGTATCGGCCGAGGTAGGCGAGCAAGCGTTCATCGGCGGGCGCGGAGTCGGGCATGGCGACCGGTGGGTGGAACTGCGGGGGGCGGCCCGTTTCGGGCACGATCAGCTCGATGAAAGTCAATATAGCGCGCGCTAATTCGTCAGGGATGGGCCGGTTCGCGGCGCAGGCGCGGGCGACGTCCCAACCGTGCACGGCGATCTCGACCGCCGCGACATGGGCGAGGACGTCGGCGCGCCGCGTTCGGCCACCCAGCCGGACCGGGGAGTCGTGGTCGATTTCCGGCCACAGCGCACGCACGCGTGCCGCGCGGGCGCCGAAGGCCAGAACGGGGTCGGCCGCGGGCGGTTCGGTTCCGGTGCTCGGGCGCGCGGCGGCGCAGAGGGCGTCGAGTGAATCGTTGAGGTGGTCGAGCAAGGTTCGCAGGTTCCAGTGCGCGCACGGTGTCGCGGAGTCGAGGTCGGCACGGCGCACGGCCGCTACGTTGACCAGCGTGTAGTCGATGGCCCGCACAAGCAGTTCGGCGGAATCGATGTCGGTGATCGGTGATCGGGTCACGACCGCACCGCCTCGGCGGGGATCGGCGCGGGCGCGCGCATGGGCAGTCGACGCGGCCGATAGCAGTGGGCAGACGATTCTCCACGGAACGTGTCGGTCTCGTGCGGGCACTCGTCGTCGATGCCCAGCTCTTCGCGGTCGGACACCGCAACCTCCTACCACTTGTCGCAGCCGCCATCACCCGGCCACCGGGCTGCACAGCACGCGTCCGCGGCGACCTCGCGCGTCGCCTACCGATACAGACCGGGCGAGACACGAAAAGAGATCGCTCCGGGCGCACCGTTTTCGACGCGCCCGAGGTCTGCCTCCTGGGAGGGGCGCTGACCACCACGTTTCCCGAGCTCGATCGCCCCGGCACGCGAGCTGTCGTGCTCGAGCTCACCGCGACCACGACACTGGTCGCAGGCGCGGGCTCGGCCTCGGCAAGGCCGCAGGCCCGCACCGCCGAGCGGGGCGAAGCCTCTACCGGCTCGACCGCGCGGCGTCGATCGGAACAATCGCGACCAGGGTGTCACCGCGCACCACGTGGTAGCTGTCATACCGGTCGACGGTGGGATCGCAGTGCGGGGTCAGGAGTTCGACGCGCAGGCCGAGCCGCACATCGATGTCGGGCGGGCGGGTGAGCGCGCCGTGTTCGTCGCCGTAGAAGGCGTAGGTCGAATCGGCGAAGGGTGCGGTGGACGGGCGCGGCGCGGGGCCTTCGGTGGCGAACGCCTTCAGGCCCGCGTCGACGGTGACGATCGGCGTGGCGTTGACGCTCACCACCTGGCTCGCGACCCACAGGCTGGTGCGGAACTGCCCGTCGGGGTCGTCGCCGAGCGCGTCGGCGTACTGGGCGTCCATGAAAACGTAGGAGCCGGGCTGCAATTCATCGAGGACGCCGAGTTCGAGGTCGGCCGCCACGGTGCCCGTCCCGCCGCCGGTGACGAGGTCGACGCGATGACCGCCCGCGCGCAGCGCGGCCACGACCGCGCTCAGCCTGTCCATGCCGAGGCGGACCGCGTCGCGGCGGGCGTGATATCCCGGAATGTGTTGCCAGTGACCGCCGTAGCCCTGCACGCCCGCCAACTCCAGCGACGGGAACCGAGCGATGTGCGCGGCCAGCTCGAGCGCCTCGGCCGGACCGGCGACGCCGGTGCGCATGAGTCCGACATCGACGTCGATCGCCACCGCGATCCGCAGGTCGCGGCGATGCGCCTCGGCCGCGAGCGCGGTGACCGGATCCGGATGGTCCACGACGCAGACGAAGGACGGATCGACCTTCGCCACCTCGCACAACCGTGCGGGCGCGGTGGCGTCGGCGATCGGTGATGTGAGCAGGATCGCGCGCACACCCGCGGCGGAAAGCGCCTCGGCTTCACCGAGTTTCGCGCAGCAGACACCCACCGCGCCGTGCGCGATCTGTTTGCGGGCTATCCAGGCACTCTTGTGGGTCTTGGCATGGGGTCGCAAGCGGACCTTGCCGCGCACGCGGGCGGCCATCGCGGCGATATTGGCGTCGAGTGCCGCCTCGTCCAGGACGAGCGCGGGCGTCGGCAGGCGGTGGCGCGATCCCGGCTCGCCGACCATGGCCCTGGCCAGCGCGGCGGCGGGGCTCTCGCTCATCCGAGTGTGGTCAGGTGTTCGAAGCCTGCCAGCGTGGCGATCTCCGGCAGTCTGCGGATCGCGCCGTTCTGCGCCCACTGCCCCTCGGGGACCTCGTGGATGACGCAGGACGTGATCACCATCCGGCCGTCCTCACCGTCCCTGGCCTCGACGGCCGCGTCCTGGAGTTCGCGGGCGAATCGGGCTTTGCGCGCCCCGTCGAGCACGCCGGTGCTGACCTGCCAGTCGATGAACACGCCCGCGACCAGCGCGTCGGCCTGCTGTCCCGCCGAGTGGAAACTGCCCGGCGCGAGTTCTTCGAAGAGCACAAGCGCGCGCATCCGGCTGCCCGGGTCGTCGGGCACCGATTCGGCGCGGCAGGCTGCCTCGGTGAGCGCGGTCGCGAGCCGCGCCTTCTGCGCGTCGTCGAACGCGCCCGGGGTCAGCGTCACTCGCAGCAATGGCATGTCGTGCCTTCCGTGGGTTCGGATCGTTCGCCGTAACTCTGCACCGCGCGCGAGCGTGCGACCAGTGGCGAGAACGACAGATTTCATGCCGAACTCGCCAACCGTACGGGGGCGATATCGCGCCGAGGTCAGTCCCGACGGAGGTCGTCGGACAGGTCGATGGGCTCGTCGAGCTCGATGAACACCTCGACGCCGCTCTCGGTCAGCGCACGCTGATCGGCGACGACTTCGTCGGCGAGCGTGGCATCGACGGCGACTCCCGCGCTGACGACGCCGACGAGCAGGGGCCGTCCCGGTTCGAGCACGGTGCCCAGTGCGCTGTTCAGCGCGGCCGCGCCCTCGGCGGTGAGTTCGACCCGCTCGTCGTCGCCGAATCCGATGTCGACGAACAGGAATCCGGCGCCGGGTTCCTTGCGCAGGCGCAGGGTGTCGGTATTCAGGGTGCCGAGCGTCAACGGGCGACCGCCGAGGGTGGCGTTCACGGTGCCGGTGCCGATATCGATGACCAGACCGGTCAGATCCGCCGCCTTCGCACCGGACCGCACGGTGATCTCGCCGCCGAAACGCATCGTGCCGCCGCTGAGGCGGTGGCCGAAGAAGGCGAGGCGACCGCCGTCGAACCACACGGTGGCGAGGCCGTCGACACCGGAGGCCGGATCCACCTTCAGAGTCTGGGAGCTGCGCTGGATCGGGAGGATATTGCCCTTCAGCGCGGTCGGCTCCGCGGCGGCGGGCGCGGTGACAGCGTGGACGAACTCGGCCGAACACATCACGACCGCCGCCGACAGAACTGCGAGCTTCCTCCTCGAACGCACGGGACAACCTCCACGGGGCCGGGGACGATCATCGGGTTCCCTAGAGCTTCGTCGCCGCTCCCCTGTCCGGATTGCCGGATCGGCGAAAACGTTAGGAGGCAATTCGTTCGGGTACTCCCGCGACGAGCCAGGGAGGTAACCATGCCCATCAAGTACCGTCAGCGCAAATCCTTCGGTCCGCTGAAATTCAACTTCACCCAATCGGGTCTGTCCTCGTGGGGCATCAAAATCGGTCCGTGGTCGTGGAATTCCCGGACCAAGAAGAACAGCGTCGACCTGCCGGGGCCGCTCAGCTGGCGTCAGCGCTGAGACGATCGGTCGCGCCCTGCGGCATTTGCGGGCGCGACCGATCCGGCGGGGCCGACATCCTCGGGTCCGAATGTCACCGCCCCGAGCCGACGGTGAACGGGACCGGTCCCGGCGCGTCCGGCGGTCGCCGGACGGTCATGGCTCGGTGCGGCGCCCGGCGGGGTGGGCGGACGCGAGCGCCACGGCGATGCCAGTTCCAGACCGGGACGAGATCGGCGTCCTCGTCGAGGACCCGCGCGAGCAGGCGGATCTGTTCGACATCGATGCCCTTCGGGACGAGGCAGGCGAACGCCCGCAGCGGAGCCTCCGTCGGTGTGCGCGGGTCGATCTGAGCGGGCGGAAAGGCGACGAGCAGATCGGTTGCCGTTCGAATTCCCAGTTGGCGCAGTTCGATACGGGTTCTGGTGCCCGCGCGTACCGTCTTGCCGACGCTGCCGCCGACCCGATCGACCGACTCGGCGGGGGCCTTGGCCCCGGACTCGGGAGCCTTGGCCGCGGCGGGAGCGACCTGAAGCCGCGCCCGCTCCAGTTGTTCCAGGGTGACGCCGCGGCACTCGGGCCGTCGCCGACGGGGCAGGACCCCGCGGGACCACGCCCGGCGTTCCTGTCCTCGGGTGATCTCGCTGTGGTCCAAGTGCAGGTAGAGCGTCGCCTGATCGATCCAGTCCACCAGCCTGGCCAGCGGCACTCGTGTGTGCAGCATGACATCGACGAGATTCGCCGTCACCAGGCTCTGCATATCCTCGATTCCCTCTTCGACGAGCCGGGATTCGTACCAGACGTTCAGTCCGTCGATCTGGTTGAGCGGATACTTCGGGGTGAGTTGGGGAACGGCGGCGCGCAGGGTGACCGCCGCGGTCCGGTGCAGCGCGTAGATGCCGACGATCGGGAAGGAGCCGACCACGAACGCGACAGCCGCGCCGCCGCCACCGCGCTCGACCGGGTCCAGTATCTGGAACAGGGTCGCCACGGTGGTGAAGACCACGACGAGTCGCAGAACCGCCGAAGCGTAGGCGCTGGGTCGCAGGTCGCTCTGGAAATAGCGGCGGATGAGGCTTTGGAAGGTGAAGGCGTAGGCGCCGAAGAAGCCGAATTTGAGGGCGTCCCATACCGTGTGCGGGTCTTTCAGGAAATTCGTATCCGCCAGCGTCGCGGTCCAGCAGGTCGAGAAGATCACCGCGGTGAGCATGACCGGGAACAAGGTCTCGGTCTTGACCACGAAATCTCGTCCGCGCGCGGAGGAGACGGCGCGTCCATAATAGGCGTTGAACTTCTGCCGATAGATATTGCCCTCTTCGTCCTGGAGATAGCCGCGGTCGGCGATCCATTCCTGGTAGAACTCCGAGGATCGCGGTGGGCGCGGCAGATATCTCGGCTCGTCCACCGCCAGACGATGCAGATGGATGACATATTCGTTCCACAACGCGCCTGCGCGCTGGCCGAGGAATCGAATGTAGAGCCAGCTCGGCACGAACGACAGCACCCATACGAGGAAGACTTTCAGGAGTGCGATGCCGACCGGCTCCTCGCCGGTGTGCCGGGTCTCGTCGTTCCACACGGCGAAGTACGCGATGACCAACGGCGTCAAGATCAGAATCTGAAGCATTCCCAGCGCGACATTCCGGCGCAACCATTCTGCGAAGCTGCGCGATTCCGCCACGTTCCCGTCGCCCTCTCGGCCGTCGTCGAGTGCGCTCTGGGTCAGCGCCAGCAGTGCCGCGCACGTGTGCGGACGGTCGCGCAGACTGCGGTCGACGCACTCGAGGAGCTTTCGGCGGCCGCACCGGCTGACCGCCGTGTTCACGGATTGGTGGAGCGCCGTGTTGTTCTGGAAGAGTTCGCCGAATTCGACCTCGATAGCGCGCGCCACCCGATCGTTCTCGGTGAGCAACCGCGCCGCCCGAAGCCGGTAGACCTCGTCGTGGCGACTGTCGGATTCGGGGTACAGCTTGGCCCGCAGGAACGACAGAGACAGCTGTTTCGCCAGATCCTGAGTTGGCGCCGTGGCATCCATATCTCCTCCGATACGTCCATCGCGACGGCTCGGCTCGCCATCGGGATGCCCCCGCGGTGGCTGTTTCGATCGCTCCAACGGTAGGCGCGGCGGCCCGGCGGGTAACGAGTAATTCACTACTCGGTTTCGACATCGGCGCGGGCGATCGCGGTTCCCCGAAACGCCGCGCTCCGAATTCGCTCGAGCGGTCGCACCGGCCCCGAATTCCCGCTCGGCGACGGAAAGTTGCTGCAACTGTCAATTGATGTTCCGGCAGCTGTTGAACAGCAGAATAATTCGAGTCGGGTAGTGCACTACGCGAATTCTGATCGATCGGCGCGAGCGCTTCGAACCGGAGTTCGCCGATTGTAAGCTGAGGGCTGTCAAATTCGGAGAGTCGAAATATGCGATCTCCGACCGTCTCTCAGGAGTGATCCGATGTTGAAGACATACACGGTCGTCGAAGGCGACACGCTCACCGCGATCTCGAAGAAATTCTACGGACAGACGGGGTTCTTCGAACTCATCGCCGCGGCCAGCGCCATCGAGGATCCCGACCGGATATTCCCCCGCCAGGTGCTCATCCTGCCCGAGGTGAACCGCAAGCACACGGTCGCGAACGGCGACACCCTGTGGGCGCTGGCCGGGAAATACTACGGACCGCACAACGCCCGCCTGTTCCCCTTGATCGCGGCGGCCAACAGCCTCCCGGATCCCGACGATATCCACCCCGGTCAGGTCCTCATCATTCCCGGCATCACCTACGTCGTCGAGCCACACGACACCCTGTCCGGAATCGCCCAGCGGTTCTACGGCGACGCGTCGAAGTTTCCGGTGATCGCGGAGGCGAACCAGCTGCCGGACCCCAACCACATCGAGGTCGGGCAGAAACTCGTCATTCCCCCGAAGAACTACTAGTCAGGAGCAGAACAATGGTCGAGATCCACACCGTCGTCGCGGGCGATACCCTGTCCGAAATCGTCATGAAGAAGTACGGCGACCTCAAATTCCTCCGGAAGATCGCCGAGCTCAACAACATCGCGAATCCGGACCTGATCCGGGTCGGACAGAAGATCTCACTTCCGTCCAGGTCCGACCTCACCGCGGGGTCGAGCGCATAGCCGGATTCAGCACGCCGCTCACCCGATCTCGCGGTCGCTTTCGTTCAGATCCGGTCGCGGGCGACGAGTTGGGCGGCGGTGGCACTCGTTGGCGCCCTGCAGGCAGGGTTGCGGTCAGGCGACGGTCATCGGCAAGGTCTCCCAGCCGCGCACCGTCGAGGTCGACGACAGCGCGAGGGCGTCCCAGTCCACGTCCCAAGTCGGGAACCGCTTCAGGAATTCCTCGATCGCGACCCGCGCTTCCAGGCGCGCCAGCGAGGCGCCGAGGCAGAAGTGGGTGCCGAGACCGAAGGTCCGCAGGGTTCCGGTCTTGCGGTGGATGTCGTAGATGTCGGGATCGGTCCAGTGGTCGGAGTCCCGGTTCGCCGACGCGACCAGCAGCATCATCGCGCTGCCCGCGGGGACGACCGTGCCGTGGTACTCGACGTCGGTGGTGACGTAGCGGGCGATGGCGTGCCCCGTCGGCTCGAAGCGCAGGGTCTCCTCGATGGCCTTGGGAATCAACTGCGGGTTCGCGACGAGTTCGGCGCGACGGTCGGGATAGCGGGCCAACAGCGAACCGAGCCAGCCGAGCAGGCGGGCGGTGGTCTCGTTGCCCGCGCCCGCGACGACGGTGATGTAGGTGAGGATCTCCTGGCGCGTGAGGGTGCGGGTGACGCCTTCGGTGTCCTCGAATTCGGCGCGCAGCAATTCGGTCATCAGGTCGTCGGACGGGTGTTCGGTGCGCCAGTCGATGTATTCGGCGAAGTGGTCCGCGTGCGGAATCGCCTTGTCGGACACCGCCATCTGCTCTCCGGGCACGGTGCGCAGGTTCTCGTCCGCGCGATCGCGGACCGACTGCTGATCGGCTTCCGGGATGCCGAGCAGCATGCCGATGACCCGCATCGGCACCTCGTTGGCGAAGGCGGTCATGAAGTCGAAGCTGCCGACGCCGGCGAGGCGGTCCAGCGAGCGCGTGCACATCTCCCGGATCTGCGGTTCCAGCGACAGCACCCGCCGCGGCGTGAAGACGCGCGCGAGCAGGCCGCGGTGGATGTCGTGGGCGGGCGGGTCCTCCATGAGCAGGGTGCCCGGCGGAATCTCGATGCCCGCCTTGATGATTTCCAGGATCGGCCCGCGCGAGGAGGAGAAGGTCCGCCAGTCGAGCAGGGCGCGGTCGATGTCGTCGTAGCGGCTCAGGGCGTAGAAGTCGTGCTCGGCGTTGTAGTAGAGCGGCGCCTCCGCGCGCAGCCGCCGATAGACCGGGTAGGGGTCACGCGCGATGTCGCGGTCCCATGGATCCCAGCGGACGCTCTCGGGCGAAGACGCTTCGGCCGCGGCGACTTGTGTTTCCGGCATGTTCTCTCTCGCACTTCCTGCGCAAGGTCCCGCGACTCGAATCGCGTACCGATTTCCAGCCATGCGGATCCATGTTCTCGTAATCGGAAATGACATTACCGTTCGCCGCGACCCGCTGTCTCCGAAATGCCACACCGCGGCCTCGGCGGAACTACCCCGCCTGCCGGTCACGTTCGGCCCGGCTCGCCGCGATCCGCCGCGCGGCCAGCTCGGCCGCGCGTTCGGGATCGCGGCCGGTGAGGCGGCGCAGGATGCGCCGCAGCGGCACGATCTCGCCGTATCCGCCCCACCGCCCCTCCGGCACCTCGGTGGGGAACACCCAGATGCGGGCGGGATCGCGCGGCCACCGACCGCCCTCGGCGTCGAGGATCGCGTCGGTGATCTCGCGGACGACGCCCGCTCGCGCGTCGGGGTCCAACTGCCCTTCCGGCACGGTGGCGACCACCTTGTAGCGCGGCGCGTGCGCAGGCGCGCCGCCGACGTACACGGCGGCTGGACGATGCACGAATACCCAGGAGACCGACCGCGTTTCCGGGTCGGCGGGATCGAATCCCTCGTGGCGAATGAGGATTTCGGTGATCCGATCGATCAGCGCCGCCTCGCGGTCGGGCGCGCACGAGCCGTCGGGGAGATAGAGATCGAGCATCGGCATGGCGTTCGACTCCTCAGTTCAGTTTTTAAACTCAGATGCCGCGAACGGTACGGGTGCTGGGTAGCAAAAGTCAACCCAGATGGTAGGGTGACCGCATGGACGTGCCCGCGCGAATCGATCCGAGCAACTGTTCGGTGGCCCGCGCGCTCGCGGTCGTCGGGGAACGCTGGTCGCTGCTCATCGTCCGCGAGGCCATCGACGGGGCCCGGCGCTTCAGCGACTTCCGCGACCGGCTCGGCATCGCGAGCAACCTGCTCACCACCCGACTCGACGGTCTCGTCGACGCGGGCGTGTTGCAACGAATCCCCTATCGGGAGCCGGGCAGCAGGCAGCGGTTCGAATACCTGCTCACCGAACGGGGAATGGATCTTCGACCGACCCTGGTCGCCCTGCTCGAATGGGGCGATCGGCATCTCGCCGACCCGCTGGGGCCATCCGTCGTGGTCCGCCATCGCCCCGCGGACGAGGACGACGCCTGCGACCAGCCCGTCCGACTGGTGCTCGAATGCGCAGCGGGCCACACCGACCTGTCACCCACCGACATCCACCGCACCCCCGGTCCCGCCGCCCGATTCACGGAACCGAGCTGACCGCGCCGAACCGTCAGCGTGCGGTCCTCGTGCGGTTGCCCGTCGAACGGCTCGACGCCGGGTCGCCCGCTTGGACTATCGGCAGCGGTCCCGTCCGTCTCGAGGACACGGCGAGACGCTGTAGAGCAAGATCGAGAATGCCATTTCCGGCGGCGCTCCCGTTTGGTACGTTCGTTCGAAGAGTCGACCCGGCTCGCCAACGTGAAGGGTGATATCAGGTGTCCAAGGCCTACATCGTCGTCAAAGAACTGATCAAGGACCCGGCCGGGATGGCCGAGTACGGCAAGGTCGCCGCGAAATCCATGGCCAAGGGCGTCACTGTGCTCGCGATCGACACCAAGACCGAAGTGCTCGAGGGCGAATGGGCCGCCACCCAGACCGTTGTACTCGAATTCGAGTCGGCCGAGGCCGCGCACGGCTGGTACGACTCCGAGGAATACCAGGCCGCGATCCCGCTGCGACAGGCGGCGGCGGATTGCACCGCGATTCTCATCAACGGCCTGTAGTTCGACCGCTCGCACCGCCGATCAGCGGCGTGCCGCCGATCAGCGCCCGGGCGCTGATGCCGATCAGCGCCCGGGCGCGACGGCGCGCGCGGCCTCGTCCAGCACCCGATCGAAGGCGTAGCGCAGCAGCGGGCGCATGACGCGCCGGGTGAGGTACGCGCCCGCAAGTGGCAGGCGCAATTCCGCGGTCGTGGTCCAGCGCACCCGGGTGCCGCCGTCCTCGGCCGCCGCGAAATCGACGCGGCCGCCCTCGTGCCGTGACGGCGGAATGCTGCGGTAGACGTGATATTCGAAGGAGTGCGGCGGGTCGTAGGCGGTGATGCGCTCCCAGAAGCAGCCGACCGCCCAGATCAGCACGCGCACCGCGCCGCGGCCGTACGGCGCGGTATCGCCGCGCACCGCGAGCCGCTCGTGCAGCACCATGCCGATGCGAGTGTAGTTGTGCGCGTTGCTGATCCAATCGAAGACCGCGCTCGGCGGCGCGGCGATCGTCCGTTCCACGGTGACCGTCTCCATGGTCCGCCCCTCTCGACTCGTCGGGCCGATCCGACCCGAGGTGACTACCGGGAAATGCTCTACTACAAACGATAGTAGACACTCGTGGTGCGGTTGTCAGCCGCACCGTCCGACCCGCGTCCGCGAGGGCACCGTCCGTTCATCTCGCCGTAGCCGGGACGTGGGATTCTGGGGCGGTGCCGGGCCGCCGTGCGCTCGGGTCGGAGTAGGTCCGCGACACGGGTAGGCTCGCGCTCCGGCGGACGAGAGGATATGGGGCGACTGGTGACAATCGACAGTGCGATCGGTCGGGTGGTCCCGACCACCGACGCGGACCTCGCGGCGCGACGCGAAGCCTCGCGCGCGGAGATCGGCGCGCCGGTCACCGGGCACCTGCCCGCGCGCGGCAGCGACTACGCGGTGCTCGCGCGTGAGGTCCGCCGCGCCGGGCTGCTGCACCGGCGGCGGCGCTACTACCTGTACAAGACCACCGCCGTCACGCTGGCCTACCTCGGCGGCTGGGTGGCGTTCGTACTCCTCGGCGAATCCTGGTGGCAACTCGGCGTCGCGGCCTTCCTCGCCGCGGTGTTCGCGCAGTTCGCCTTCCTCGGCCACGACGCGGGCCACCGCCAGATCTTCGCGAGCCGCCGCGCCAACTACCTCTACGGCCTGTTCGCGGGCAATCTCGGCATCGGGCTGAGCATCGGTTGGTGGGTGAGCAACCACAACCGGCACCACGCGCATCCCAACACCGAGGGCGCCGACCCCGACGCCACGGGTATCCTCGCCTACTCCGGCGAGCGGGCCGCGGCGGGAAAGGGCATGCGGCGGTTCATCTTCCGATACCAGGGCGTGCTGTTCTTCCCGATGCTGCTGCTGGAGGCGGGCAGCCTGCACTACGCCAGCGCGCGCGCCGTGTCACGGTGGCCGATCGCGCACCGCGGCTGGGAGGGCGCGCTACTCGCCGCGCACCTGCTCGGCATGGTCGGTGTGGTCTTCGCCGTGCTGCCCGCGGGCGCGGCGATCGCATTCCTCGCCGTACAGCAGGGCCTGTTCGGCTTCTACATGGGCTGCACGTTCGCGCCCAACCACAAGGGCATGGCGGTGCTGACCGACGACCGGTCGACCGACTTCCTGCGCCGCCAGGTCCTCACCTCACGCAACGTGCGCGGCGGCTGGGCCGTCGACACCGCCATGGGCGGCCTGAACTACCAGATCGAGCACCACCTGTTCCCGTCCATGCCCCGCCCGAACCTGCGCCACGCCCGACCGATGGTCCAGGACTTCTGCACCCGGATCGGCGTGCCCTACCACGAAACCGGCCTGTTCGAGTCTTACCGCGAAGCATTGAGCCACCTGCACGACGCGGGCAAGCACGCCGATTCCACCGCGAGCTCGCTGGGCTAGCGATTCACCGGTGACGTGGAGTCGTTCAGCCGTTCGTCGCCGAATCCCGTTGCCAGGCACGCTCGATCAACTTCATCAGCGCCGGGTAGACGAACAGGTATCGGAACGGCAGGATCGCGGCCATGTAGAGGCGACCGAGCAGGCCGTTCGGCTTGACCAGGACGGCCATCTGCCCGTGATATCCGCCCGACGCGTCGGGCACCCAGCCGATGTGCATGGCCGCGTGCACCGTCGCGTTCGCGATCTCGGCCAGCCATTCGGACTCGGTCCGGTACACCGGGGTGAACGGCAGGGTGCGGAACTCGGGCCCGCGCGGCCCATCCCGCAGGTCCTCGGGTAGTCGATCGCGCAACGTGCGCACGCGTGCGCCGATACCGGCGTCCTCGTCGTCCCAGCCGAACAGCGCGCCGAGCCGCCAGCGGATCGCGAACAACGCGCGGTAGGCGAAGGAGACTTCGTCGTCGCCGTTGTCGGAGGTGAACACCTCGACCAAGCGATCCAGATCCCTCGGACCGCCCGAGGCGGGCAACAACCAGACGTCCGCGACGTCGAAATCGGGGGCAACGGCGTGCACACGCCACGGCTGGTCGGTGAACACCGAGATCGGAATCCTCATGGGCTGGCTCCTTCGAAACGGACGGCGGCGAGTCCGCGGTGCGAACATGGGGGAATGATCGAGGAGCCGCGGTCCTGGCGTCTTGAACGAAACGGCAGCACCACCTACGTGGGGGTGCGCGCGGAATTCGCGTGCATCGCGCAGGACGCCGCGGCGAATCCACGGCCGTACCGGCATCCCGCGTGGCAGCTTGTGCTCGGCTCGGACGCACCGGTGGCGGCGCGCGAGCCGCGCGGTACGGTCACCGCGCCCGGCGTGCTCGTGCCCGCGGGCCTGCCGCGCGAGATCCGCTATCCCGCCGGATATGTCTCACTGTGGATCGATCCGCACGTGTTCGCGGCGGCCGATCGGACCCGTATTCGCACACTCGACCGCGACCGGGTCCGCACCCTGCTGGCCGCCGTTGGCTCCGACCTCGACCCCGCACCGGTCCGCGCCGCACTGCACGCGACGCTGGGGGCGGACGCGGCGGTGGACCCGCGACTGCGGCGGGCGCTGCTGCTACTCGACGAGCAACGGCCACTCGACGACCTGGCGACCGAGGTCGGGCTCTCGCCCCGGCGGCTGCGCCAACTCTGCGCGGGAACGCTCGGCGGTTCGCTGACCGCGGTGCGCCGCTGGCATCGCCTGCGCGAGGCGGTGCTGCGATTCCCGTTCCAGTCCACGGCGGAGATCGCCGCGCGCACCGGATTCGCCGACCAGTCCCATCTGGTGCGAACGACGGTCGCGATGGGCGGCGTCACGCCGGGGCGGATCTTCGCGGGCGCACGGGTGACGCGGTCGCGCGACGGTGTCGTGGTATTCGGCGCGGTTCCGAATGCACCGCTCGCGTGATCGGCTGATGCCGGTGCGCGGTGGTTCGCACACGGTTCGCTCGCGCGGCGCGGCGCTCGAGTGGCGGGTGCGGTCGAGTTCGGGGCGGTGCTCGGTCTCAGGGGCGGTGATCGGACCTGTCCGCGCCCGGCGGCGACGTCTACCGCGATGTCGGCGTACACCGGCCGCGCTCAGTACCGGTGACGCTCACCGACGGGGACGACGAGCAACCGCGCCGCGCGGCCTGCCCCCGAAGGGTCACGAAAAGCGGCACGTCCGCGGGACGAGAAATGAGATACGATTCGAAACATGAGTCCAGACACATGTCCATACAGGGCGAGTGTCGGTGTCATGGCGCCGGGTTCGGTGAATCGGAACGGCGAGGGACCGTGCGCCGGATAGCGGCGCCGCGAGCAGGAGGAACATCGCTGTGCAGATCACCGCGGCCGTGTCACGCGGGGCCGAGACCCCCCTCACCGTCGAAACGCTGACCCTGCGCGCACCGCACGCCGACGAGGTGCTGGTGCGCGTGGTCGCCTCCGGAATCTGCCACACCGACGCGACCACGCGCGCCGCCTTCCCGCCCGGACTGCCGATCGTCCTCGGCCACGAGGGCGCGGGCGTGGTCGAAGCGGTCGGCGAGCAGGTCACCGATGTCGCCGTCGGCGATCACGTGCTGCTGACCTACCAGAGCTGCGGCCTGTGCGCGGAATGTTCGAACGCGCTGCCCGGCTACTGCGCGGACTGGGCGATGCTCAACGCGGGCAAATTCGGCCCCGACTCCCCGCTGCGCGCCGACGCCGAACCGGTCACCGGCTCGTTCTTCGGCCAGTCGAGTTTCGCCTCCCACGTCCTCGCCACCCGCCGCAACCTCGTCGTGGTCGATCCCGAGGTCGACCTGGTCGAGGTCGCCGCCTTCGGATGCGCGGTGCAGACCGGCGCGGGCGCGGTCACCGAAGTCCTCGCCCCGGACGCCTCCTCGGTGCTCGCCGTCTTCGGCGTCGGCGGCGTCGGCATGTCGGCGGTCATGGCGGCGCGGGCCGTCGGCGTCGGCACCGTCGTCGCGGTCGACCTCTCCCCCGCCCGGCTCGAACTCGCCGCCACCCTCGGCGCCGACGTGGTGATCGAGGGCGCCGAGGACGTGGCCGCGCGCATCCGCGCCATCGGCAAGGGCGGCGCCACCCACGCCCTCGACACCACCGGAGCCGCGCCGGTGATCGCGACGGCCATCAACGCGCTCTCCGCGCGCGGCGTGCTCGCCCTGGTCGGACTCGGCGCATCGCCGCTGCCGATCGAGGTGTCCGCCCTCATCGGGCGCGGCAAGACGCTGCGCGGCAGCATCGAAGGCGATGTCGATCCGCACACCTTCCTGCCGCGGCTGGTCGACTGGTACCGGGAAGGCAAACTCCCCATGCGGCATCTGGTGCGCGCCTACCCCGTGGCGCGGATCAACGAGGCGATGGCCGACGCCGCGTCCGGCGCTGTGGTCAAGCCGGTCATCACCTTCCCATGACCGCGCGGGCGCACGCGGTGCACGATCGCCCGCACGAGTTCGATGTTCCGGGTCTCGCGGTGGCGAAATCGCTGTATTCCGCCGAGCACCTGCGGTTCTGCGCCGTCCTGCGCAGACTGCGCGTCGAAAGCGGGCTGACCCAACTCGATCTGGCCGAACGACTGCGCAAACCGCAGTCGTTCGTCAGCAGGTACGAGACGGGCGAGCGTCGTCTCGACGTGGCCGAGGCGCGATCGGTCGCTGCGGCGCTCGGAGTGCGCCTACAGGATGTCGTGGCCGAACTGAACTGGTGAGCCCGCCTGATCGCCCGAGGTGAGCCGTTGACCTCCCGCGGTAAGTGGTCGCCCGCCCGAGGTACGCGGCGATCGCCCGAGATGCGCGGCGATCGCCCGAGATGCGCGGCGATCGCCCGAGATGCGCGGCGATCGCCCGAGGTACACGGCTATCGCCCGAGATGCGCGGTTAATGCTCGAGGTACGCGACGATGGCGCCGATGAGCCCTTCGAGCGCGTCGTCGAGATCCCCATAGGTGCCGAGGGTGCGCTCGGAGGTGATGCCGCGCATGGCCGCCGGGATCAGCGCCGCGACCCGGCGCACCTTCGCCGGGTCCAACTCCAGATCGGCGAAGGCGCGTTCACACGCCTTGTCCCAGTTGGGTTTCCACGACGCCAGTTCGGCGGCGGTGAGCGGGTAGTCGCGTTCGAGTTCGGCGTGGTCGCGAGGCAGCGCGGCGCGCAGGGTCTCGATGGCCAGCGATTCCGGCCTGCGCAGTCCGACGGCCATGGTGGTGATGAGCGCGGCCACCCGTTCGTGCAGCGACCCGTCGGGTTTGACGCCCGCGGGCAGGTCGCCGCGCTTGTCGGCGGTGTGGCGCAGCACCGCGGCCCACAGGCCGTCGATATCGCCGAACTGGTACTTCACCACGCCCCAGGTGGCGCCGATGTCGCGGGCGATCCGGTTGCCCGACACCGCGGCGGGATCGCCCGTCGCCAGCGAGGCGATGGCCGCCTCGAGCATGGCCTCCCGCGATTGCATTCCGCGCCTGTTCGCGCGTCTCCCGCTCACCGCCACATCCGTCACGAGGGCGATAGTACCGGCCCTGAACTGGGGAATCCAGTTTCACCCAACCCTCTTGCATTCTTTCATAGACACTTCTACGATCGGATCGCCGCGCGTGCACCGGCGTCGATGGTCCACGCCGGGACGAGACGGCCCCTGGAAAGACCTGGAGGATCGAGATGGCAAAGCCACCACTGTCCATGGAGCCGACGGGCTGGTTCCAAGTGGCCTGGTGCACCGAGATCGGCATCGGCGACGTCCACAAGATGAAGTACTTCGGCCGTGAGATGGTCGCCTGGCGATCGGCCTCCGGCGCGCTCTCGGTCTTCGACGCCTACTGCGAACATCTGGGCGCGCACCTCGGCTACGGCGGCCAGGTCTCCGGCGAGAACCTGGTGTGCCCGTTCCACGGCTGGGAATGGAATCGCGAGGGGCGCAACGTGTGCATCCCCTACGAGAGCCACCCGAACAAGGGCAGGCGCATTCGCAGCTACCCGACCGTCGAACGCAACGAGGCGGTCTGGATCTGGTACGACCGCGACGGCCGCGACCCCTATTTCGACGTGCCCGACATGTTCGAGGCGTTCGACGACGGCAAGACCGCCGCCGACTACTACCCGCCGGTGCCCGCCGCCACCCTCTTCCGGCAGGGCCTGGAACTGCATCCGCAGTACATCATGGAGAACGGCGTCGACTTCGCGCATTTCAAGGTCGTGCACAAGACCCCGTTCGTGCCGGAATTCACCCGCCACGATTTCGCGGGCCCGGTGTCCTACGTCGATTTCACCATCGCCTTCGACGAGAACGTCTCCGAATCCGAGGTCAACAGCGGCGTCCGGTCGGTGAACGCCGGACTCGGCTGCTCGATCACCCAGAGCTGGGGCATGGTCGACAACCGCACGATGCCCGCGGTGACACCGGTCGACGACCGCACCTGCGACGTGCGCTTCACCGTGTGGATCGGCCGCAAACCCGGCGACGACAGTCCCGAGATCGGCCGCTACGGCAAGACCATGGCCGGTTTCGTCATCGAACAGTTCGAAGCCGACGTGCACATCTGGGCGCATCAGCGCTACTCCGACCCGCCCGCCTTGTCGCGCAAGGAATTCCAGGGATTCCGGGCGCTGCGCGAGTGGGCGAGACAGTTCTATCCCGACGACGGCGCAGCGAGCGGCGACCCGGCCCAGCGTCGGGCCATCGACGCCACCACCGCCTGAACCCGTTCCCTCCCCTACGATTCCGAGCCACAGAAAGGCCCAGCGATGAGCGCCTCCGACAAGATCCGGGTATTCCAGGTCGCCACAGGCAATCTCGGCACCGAGATGATCGGCCGCATCCGCAACCATCCCGACCTCGAACTGGTCGGGCTGCACTGCTACTCCCCCGACAAGATCGGACGCGACGCGGGCGAGATCGTCGGCATCGAGCCGGTCGGCGTGACGGCCACCGGCACCGTCGAGGAGATCATCGCCGCCCGGCCCGACGTGCTCACCTTCCACGGCGTGTTCCCCGACGAAGACCTCTACGTGCGGGTCCTCGAGGCGGGCATCGACATCGTGACCACCGCGGACTGGATCACCGGCTACCACCGCGACGCCAACCACCCGCATCCCTCGGGCCGCAAGGTCAGCGAGGTCATCCAAGCCGCCTGCGAGCGTGGCGGTTCCACGTTCTACGGCACCGGGATGAATCCCGGCCTTTGCCAGATCCTCGGCATCGTGCACACCGCCGACGTCGCCGATATCGAGAACATCACCGTCACCGAATCGGTGGACGTGTCATGTCACCATTCCGTCGACACCTGGAAGGCCGTCGGCTACGGCCGCCCGATCGACGATCCGAGCATCCCGGATTCGCTCTACAAGTACACCGCGGTGTTCGCCGACTCGGTGTACCTGATGGCCGACGCCTTCGGCCTCGAACTCGACGAGGTGAAGTTCAGCTACGAACTCGGCGCGTGCACCAAGGACGTCGACCTCGGCTGGTATTTCATGCCGAAGGGCTCGCTCGGCGCGAACTACCTCAAGTACCAGGGCATGGTCGACGGCGTGCCGCGCGTGGAGACCCACCTCGAATGGCAGATGACACCGCACACCGATCCGGCGTGGGACATCCAGAGTTGCTACATCACCCAGGTCACCGGCGACCCGAACATCTACAGCAAGCACATGATCTTCCCGCGCAAGGGATTCGACCTGTCCAAGCCGGAGAACTTCGCCTCCATCGGCATGACCGTCACGGGTCTGCCCGCACTCAATTCGATCAGGTCGGTGGTCGCGGCCCGGCCCGGCATCATCACCAGCGCCGACCTGCCGCTGCGTTCCTTCGCGGGACGCTTCGCGCTCTGAGAAGAGTTCCGCCGGAACGGATTCAGCCGCTCATGCTCGGCAGCATGCCCGCCAGGCCCGCCGCTCCCGGAGCCATCATGCCGTCCTGATTGTTCAGGTCGGCCGGATTGTCGAGGTTCTCGGGACTTTCCGGATTCAGCGGACTTTCGGGATTCATGGGGCTCTCCGGATTCGCCGGATTGTCCATGTTCAACGGGCTCTCGGGATTCGCCGGGTTGTCCGGATTCAGCGGACTCTCCGGATCGGCCGGATTCTCCGGGTTCAACGGGCTCTCGGGATCCATCGGGTTGCCCGGATCGAAGGGCATCGCGTACGAATCCGACGAGGCGGCGATCCCGGCGCCGAGGTCGGAGGCGGCGGTATCGGCGTAGGCGACCGCCGAGGGCGCGACGAGCGCGGCGGCGGACGCGGCCGCCGCGATCAGGCGGCGGGTCGTGGACGAGACGACTGGCGACACGATGTTTCTCCTGCAACGTAGGGCTACCGTCCACCGTGACCCGTCGGGGTAGGTCGGCCGCGTGCGACTCGGCGGGAACGTCCCGCCGTCGCCGCCCGCACCCGCCGACGAGCCCGGTGCCGGGTCGGGATCCCCTGGGACGGGCATCCCGACGACGCCGGGGTCAGGTACACCAACCGTTGGTAGCTGAAAGTTTACTACCGCCCGAGTGGCGCGTCACGGGAAACCTTGCCGCCCGCGCCGGGCTCGACCCGATTCGAAACCCGCCGCCGTATGGGGAACAATCGGGTCACCATGTCCGACGACGACACCCCCGCGACCGGCCGATGGCAGCACGCCGCCCGGCTCGCGGCGTGCGTCGCCGTCCTGCTGGGGATGTTCTACCTGGTCGCCGTCGCGCGGGTGATCGACATCGAGAGCGTGCGGTCGATGGTGGCCGCGACGGGTCCGGCCGCCCCACTCGTCTACGTCGCGGTATCGGCCGCGCTCGGGGCCGCCCTGGTGCCCGGCCCGATCCTCGCCGCGGGCAGCGGGCTGATGTTCGGGCCACTGGTCGGCACATTCGTCACATTGGGCGCCACCGTCGGAACCGCGGTCGTCGCGGCCTTCCTCGGCGCTCGGGCGGGACGCGACAGCACCCGCGGGCTGCTCGGGACCGAGCGAACCCAACGCATCGACGCCGGGATCGAACGGTACGGCCTGTGGGCCGTGGTCGGCCAGCGGTTCGTTCCCGGAATACCCGACACGATGGCCTCGTACGTGTTCGGGGCCTGCGGGGTGCCGTTGTGGCAGATGGCGGTCGGCTCCTTCATCGGGTCCGCGCCGCGCGCCTTCGTCTACACCGCACTCGGCGCGTCCATCGGCGAGATGTCCGCACCGCTGGCATACACGGCGATCACCGTCTGGTGCGTCACCGCCGTCGCGGGCGCTTTCGCCGCACACCGCGGCTACCGGGGCCTGCGACGCGAAACGCGAGACACGGATTCCACGCGGCCGACCTCGCCCACCGACGACCCCTCCGCACCGTCGACGGCCTGAGCAAGGCTCGCCGCCGGGTCCGGGTCGACGGCGGCGGCACCCGAGCGCGGGTACGGGAACGGGGCTCATCGGCCCTCCGTGCCGTTCGGCGGCGGAGCCGGGAACGCGGCGGCTGATTCCGGCCGGCGGCCTCCGGTCACCGAGACCAGTCTCTACGGCATGAGCACACGTGAGGACCTGACCTTCGTCTCCGGTGGCGAGCGGTGCGCCGCCTGGTGGTACCCCGCCGAGGGCGCGGGCGCGCCCGCACCCGTTGTCGTGCCGGCGCACGGCCTGTCCGGCACGCGCCGCGACCGGCTCGGTGCGTTCGCCGAACGGTTCGCCGCCGCCGGATTCGCCGCATTCGTCTTCGACCACCGCGGATTCGGCGACAGCGAGGGTGAGCCGGATCTGTTCCGGCCCGCGCGCCAACTAGAGGACTGGCGGGCGGCCATCGCGTTCGTCCGCGCGCGTCCCGACGTCGACGCGGGCCGGGTCGTCACGTTCGGTTCCTCGATGGGCGGGGGCAACGCGTTGGCGGCCGGGCGCCGAGGACACGCGGGTCGCCGCCGTGATCAGTCAGGTGCCATTCCTCGACATCGTCACCCAAGCGCGTCGCGGCTCGCCGATCGTCACGCTGCGGATGCTGTACGCGGCCGTGCGCGGCGGCCATCTGCCCGCCGTGGGGCAACCGCACGAGGCGGCCTTCATCAACGCGCCACACAGCGAACGGGGGTGGCGGCACGTGGTCGCGATCGGCGAGGACTCACGATGGCGGGATCGGGTCAGCGCGCGGTGGCTGCTCGGACGCCCTTTCCGACCGGTACGCGCCGCGAGGACCCTGCACTGTCCATGGCTGGTGTGCGTCGGCGGCGCGGACCGGGTCGCCGCGCCGGGACCCGCGATCCGGGCCGCGCGCCGCGCACCGCACGGTGAACTGCGCGTGTATCCCGGGGTGGACCACTTCCACATCTACGACGGCCCCGAACACGAAGCGGTGATCACCGACGAGATCGAATTCCTCCGTCGGCACGTGGGTGACCCCGCGACGCGGGAATCGCGCGCGGCGGCGCGATGAGTGCCGAACCTTCACTCCGCCGCGCGCGCGGTGCCCGCGCCCGCGGGTGCGCCGAAGCGGGCGAGGATGTGCCACACCTTCTTCAGGTCCTGCGGGTCGTGGTCGCCTGCGCGGGCGGCGGTGCCGATGACGGCGGCGTCGAGAACGGTGGGGTCGAGGCGGTTCGTCCGAGCGATGCGGGCGCCGAGGTCGGTGTATTCGCGGCCGCGGTAGGCGGCGTAGCGGTGCAGTGTCGACGCGTTCAGCCGGTAGCCGGGGTGCCATTCGAGGGGGCATGGCAGCGTGCGGGCGGCGGCCTCTATCTCGGTGTCGCGGTAGCAGGGGTCGAGGACGATGGCCTCGGCGTCGCGGGCGAGAGCGACGCCGCCGTGGACGTGAGCCTCGATGTAGTCGTCGAGGGCGTCGCGGTGGTCGGCTTCGGCGAGTCCGAGTAGTGACATTCCCGTGTGGACGCCGAAATCGCTCGGCTCACTCCAACTGTCGGGGTAGCAGAAGGTGGTGCGGCGTAAGGCTTCCGAGCCGAGCCGCAGATGCGCGGACCCGAATCGCGGTGCCGCGCCGACGTTCTGGTCGCGGAAGTTCAACGCGCCGTACACCGGTCGCTCGGCGGGGTCGGCGTCGTCGTAGGCGCCCGCGAATATGCGGCTCTCCCAACGCCATCGGTCACCGCCGAGGTGCGCGGTGAGCCCGCCGTTGCCCACACCGGTGACGAACTGAGAATGGTAGGCGCCGTCGCGGGCCAGCGCGTGCAGAACGGTGACGCCGCCGACGAGTCGGTCGGGATGGAAGTTCAAGGTGATGCGCAGATCCGGCGAGAGGGCAGGTCCGGACGAGTGCCGCGCGACATGGGAGAGCGCCGACCGCACCCGGACCGATGCCGCACCCTCGATCGCCATCGCCGCTCGTTTCCCGTTCGCCACCGTCGTAGCACAGCAGACGAAAGCACCGATCACCACCGAATTCTCGGCGACACCACGGATACGGGATCGACACGGCGCGTTGCTCGTGACACCCGATTGGGTGCGGTCGTCTCCTCGGCGAGCCGGAGTCCATCGCCGCGGTGGCGGTGGCGGTGGCGGTGGCGGTGGCGGTGGCGGTGGCGCCGAGTGTGCGAGGAGCGTCCCGAATCGGCGGGCCCGAAGCGTGATCGGACGGGAGGTGATATCCCCCACTCGGAAGCAGTTGGACTCATAGCCTCCCGACATGACGCCGAGAGGGCTCGGCGGTCGCGATCAGGCATTTGCGCGGATCTCGGTGCGATCTTGTCGGCCAGGGCGAAATGCCGTGTCGCGCTTGGGAAAACGGCCGAAGCGCGGCGGCCGGGTCATGGTGTTCTCTGTCGGCACCGATGGTTTATCGTTGGCCACGGTCCGACCTCGTGAGGTGCACGGTCATCGTGTGAGACCGGGCCGTCGGCGGCAGTTCGTTCTGCTTGATCCATCAATGGCGTTGGTTTCGAGGTTACTTTGTGCGGCACAACACAGCTGGTCGTCTGCGGTCCCATCCCCCGGCGTGCGACGCATTGGTCGTCCCGCCGACAATCCTGACCGCGGTTGTCGAAATCGGTCGGCGACACGCGATACCGGTCGCGCCGTGGTTCGAGGGGCTCGACATCGACCCTCTCGTGCTCCACGATCCTTCCAGCGCCCGACTGACGGTCAGGCAGACCGTGACAGTGCTCGAGCGGGCGCTCACGGCGTTGCCCGCGGAGCCGTGGGGCATGCGCATCGGCACTCGGGATATCGTGAATTCCCTGGGCGTGCTGGGGGTCGCGCTCACCGCGTGCGGTTCGGTGACCGAGGCCATCGCACTCGGCTCGGAGCTGAATCCCGCCACGGGGAGTCTGCTCGATCCCACGTTGGAAGTCTCCGAACACCATCTCACGCTGCACTTCGAGGAGTTGGAACCGGAACCCGCGCTCGCGGCGTTCTTGTACGAACAAACGCTCTGCACAGCCCTGGTCTTCCTCCGCACCGTGTTGGGCGCCGACCTGAATCCGATATCGGTCGATCTTCCTTATCCGGCGCCGTGCCACGTCGAGGAATATCACCGGCTGTTCCGTTGCCCGATCGATTTCGAGGCCGACCGCGGCCGCATTCGGTTTCCGATCTCGATCCTCGAGCGCCGGTTCCCCTTCGCCGACCTTTCCATTCGTGCGGCGGCCGTCGACGCGTACCACCGGCTGCTGCGCGCGCCGGACCCTCGAACCGACCTGATTCGCACTGTCGAAACCCTGCTCGACGGCAGACATCCGGCGCCGACCGCCGCCGACATCGCCCGGCGCCTGCACATGAGCGAACGCACTCTGCGCCGCCGACTCCAGTCCGCCGGTGAGAGTTTCGGCACCGTGCGGGACCGCGTACGCGAGCGCCGAACCACGCGGATGCTGCGCGAGTCGACGCTCACCGTGGACGCGATCGCCAGGGAGATCGGATTCTGCGACGCACGCGAACTGCGCCGCGCCTACCAGCGCTGGACGGGCTGCGCGCTCAGCACCGTGCGTCGCGGTCCGTGCGACACCACCGCGTGATCACCAACGGTGTGCTGACCACGAACCCCGGATCATGGTCAACACACCGCGCCTCACACGGCGAGCAGGTCGGTCCAGCGGCTCGGTCGTCGATCCGAGCACACCGGCGGCGCTACGGTGTCGGCAGCAGAGCGCCGACGACCGCACCGAGACCGGCCCCGAGCAAACCGCCCACGGTCCCCGCGTTCGGGGCGGTCGCCACCGCACCGGCCAGGCATCCGTTCAGGCCGCCGGGAGCGGGCGCGGCGCTCGTGGTCGGAGCCGCGCTCGTGGTGGCCTCACCCGCCGCGGCGCCGCCACCGTTCGCACCGGCCAGGCAACCGGCGAGGACCCCGATCACGCCGCCCAGCGCCGTCCCGAGCGCTGTCCCGACGCTGATCGCACCGGGTATCGCCGCCACGCTGATCTCGCCGACCCGACCGTTGATCGTCCGCACCGAGGGGACGAGCGGTCCTTTGACAGGGGGCAGCGACTGCGCGACCGGAGTGAGACGAGCCGTCCGCTCGCCGAGTGTCACCGCGATCGGGACCGTCCGGTCACCGACGGTCAGATCCAGCGGCACCTGGAGCACGACGGTGCCCGCGTCATCGATCAATTCGAGCGCGTTGTCCGCGACGCGGAACTTGCCGGAATCGACGTCGGCCACCACGGCGGAGTTGTCGCCGCGAATATCCCAATCGATGTCGCGCGCGACCGGATCGGCCGAGGCATGTCCGGCCATAGCGGCGATGGTCGCCACCGTGACCGCGCCCACAACGACCGATCGCCGGATTCGACGTATAGCGTGCATGTTCTCAGAAACTCCATCTCCGTGAGAAGCCGATCCCGGCTCACGGACTAGTCGGAATGCCGATGGTCGCGCGCCCCCTGTCGCTCCGGCCGTTTCGACCGAAGTCTGCTGTCCCGAAGCGATCCGAACGGCTCGCCACCGTCGATGAATCTAGAAATTTCGGGACGACCGCACCAGACGGCGCGGCGACATCGGCCGACTCGCCCCCGACACCTGTCCGACACGCACACACGATGGAGTCCGATTCCGCCCACCGGACCGATTCATCCCGCGGGCGGTGTTCGATGCGGTCAGGATTCGGGGCGGTGGATGTTCCAGTCGCCGGTGAAGGCGGTGGGGCGTTTCTGGGAGAAGGCGGCGTAGGCCTCCGGGACGTCGGTGGTGGCGAAATTGACGGCCTGGGCGCGGGATTCGTTCGCGAGGGCCTCGCGCATGGTGCGGTCGGAGTTCTCGTTGAGCAGCGCTTTGGTTTGCGCCGTGGCGATCGGCGGGCCCGCGGCGAGGCGGGCGGCGATACTGTCGACGCGGTCGTCGATGACGTCGGCGGATTCGATCCAGGTGACCAGACCGAGTTCGCGGGCTTCGGCGGCGTCGATGGTATCGGCGAGCAGGGCGAGGCGTTTGGCCTGCTGCATGCCGACGAGTTTGGGGAGCAGCCAGGAGCCGCCGCAGTCGAGGGAAAGGCCGCGGCGGGCGAAGACCTGCGAGAACGTCGCGTCGGGTGTCGCGACCACCATGTCGCAGCCGAGCGCCAGATTCCAGCCTGCGCCCACCGCGACGCCGCGCACCTTGGCGACGGTCGGCACGGGCAGGTCGTGGAGTTGTTGCGCGACATCGGAGATCGCGCGCAGTTTGGTGAACGGCGCGGCGTATGGGTCGCTGTCGACCACGTCGGCGCCGGAGCAGAAGGCGTTGCCCGCGCCGGTGAGCACCACCGCGCGCACGCCGGGGTCGTGCGCGATATCGGTGAGCGCGTCGCGCAGGGCGCCCCACAGGGCGAGGGTCACCGCGTTCTTGCGGTGCGGGCGATTCAGGGTCAGCGTGCACACGCCGCCGTCGCGGACCTGTAGCAGGATGGGCTCTTCGGTCATCTCGGCTCCTACAGGAACAAGTCGAGGGTCAGCGGCGCGTCACCGGGGACCGCGCGGTACCGGTCGAGGTCGGTGATGCCGTGCGCGGCGAGCACTTCGTCGTCGAGGTAGAAGTTACCGCTCGCCTTCTCCGACGGCGTGGTCAGCACCAGGTAGGCGGCGTCGGCGCAGATGTCGGGGGTGCGCGAGGTGGTGATCCGCTGTTCGCCGTTGGGCCGGTTCCTGATGGCGGCGGTGGCGATCGTGGTGCGCGGCCACAGCGAGTTCACCGCGATGCCGTGCGGACGCAGTTCCTCGGCCAGTCCGAGGGTCGTGAGCGACATGCCGTATTTGGCGATCGTGTAGCCGAGGAATTTGCCCGCCCAGGCCGGGTCGAGGTTCAGCGGCGGCGACAGCGTGAGGATGTGGGGGTCGCGGGCGGCCGCTGCCGAGGCCCGCAGAAAGGGCACGGCGAGTTTGGACAGCAGGAAGCTGCCACGGCAGTTGATGTCCTGCATGAGGTCGTACATCTTCATCGACAGTGTCTCGGTCTGCGAGAGGTCGATCGCGGAGGCGTTGTTGACCACGATGTCGATGCCGCCGAACGCTTCGACGGTGCGTTCGACCGCGTCCGCGACGGTCGCGTCGTCGCGAATGTCGCCGACGACCTTGAGCACCGTGCCGCCCGCGCGCTCGAGTTCCTCGGCGGCGGAGTGGATGGTGCCGGGCAGCTTGGGGTGCGGCTGATCGGTCTTGGCGATGAGCGTGATGTTGCCGCCGTCGGCGGCGGCCCGCTTGGCGATCTCGAGCCCGATGCCGCGGCTGCCGCCCGACATGATCATGGTCTTGCCCGCGAGTGGCTTGCCGGATTCCGACATCGACCGGTTCTCCCTTCACCTACCGCGCCCGTACCGGGGCCGAGGCCGTATCGGAACTCGGCGCGGATGCCGACGCGACCGATGTCATCGGCGCTCCAGTGGATATTACAGTATGCATTCCAGTCGATAGCGTCACAGCGATCGGCGCCACGGGCCGGAAATCACAGGTGCGGCATGTTGACCAGCAACGATGCCTCCGGCGGACCGACGGCATCCCCGGTGGACGTCGCGGCCGATCGACCACCGAAGCGGCCCGATCGAGACCACAGGCGGCCGAGTGCGGGGAATCAGACCGAAAGTTCAGGATTCAATACTGGCGGTCTACTTACGGTATCCATTACAGTAAGTTTACTGAGCAAGGATGGGACGTCCGTCACACCGGCCCCCTCGTCCGCACGACACCGAAGGAGTGGCGATGATTCCGGACACCGCGACGGATTTCGCCACCGCGACAACCGCATACGCCCCCGCGCCGTCCTACGACCTGACCTCGCGCGACGAGCACGGCGCCGAGCATTCACCCCACCCGCACGAACCCGACCTGCACATCCGCTTCCGCTACGGATCGGTCGCCTTCGACTATCTCGCCTGCCGCACCGCCGCGGAGAACCTGCTGCGCCACTGGAGCCAGAGTCACCACCCCGGCGTCTCGCTGAGCGTGGTGACCGACGGTTTCGCGGGTCCCATGCGCCTGCCGTGCGAAACGGTGTGGCTGACTCGCTGACTCGACGCGAAAGCGGGCGGATCCGAAAGGAACCGCCCGCTTTCTCGTACCGGAGACCGCGGGAACGCGCGGCGGCCGTCCTTACCCGACCACCGCGCGTCCGAGCGACTACTTCGGCTGGAAACGCTGCCCGCCGTCGAGACGAATGATCTCGCCGTTGATGTAGGGGTTCTCCAGCAGATGCTGAGCCAGGAACGCGAACTCCGATGGCGCGCCGAGCCGCTTGGGGAACGGCACCGCCTTGGCGAACTGGCCGAGCTTCTCCTCGCCGAGGAAGTCCATGATCGGGGTGTGCATGGTTCCGGGCGCGATGGTGTTCAACCGGATGCCGACGGCGCTGAGGTCACGCGCGCCCGCCAGGGTCAGGCCGATCACACCGCCCTTGGCGGCCGCGTAGGCGGACTGGCCGATCTGGCCCTCGTAACCCGCGATCGAGCTGGTCATCACGACCGCGCCGCGCTCGCCGCCCTCCTTGGGCTCCTGCTTGGCGATGCGGGCCGCCGTCAGGCGGAGCACGTTGTAGGTGCCGGTGAGGTACAGGCCGATGGTGTCGGTGAAACCCTTGAGCGTGTGCGGGCTGCCGTCGCGGTTGACGACCTTCTCGAGCACGCCGAAACCGCCGTGCGCGATCACCGCGTAGCGCAGCGTGCCGAGCTCGCCCGCCTGGTCGAGCGCGTTCTCGATGGTCGCGTCGTCCAGCACATCGGTGCGCACGTAGACGGCGCGCTCACCGAGTTCGTCGGCGAGCGCCTTGCCCTTGTCGTCGTTGAGATCGGCGATGACGACGGAGGCGCCCGCGGCGTGCAACTTGCGCGCCGACGCGTCACCGAGTCCGCCCGCACCACCGGTTACCAGAACTACTTCACCTTCGAACGACACAGCGTCTCCTTCTTCTATTCAATGACCGGGCCTGTTCGACGACCGGGAGGTGGGCGCGCTGCCTCACTTCCCGGTCCAGTTCGGAGCGCGCTTCTCGGCGAACGCCTGCGCGCCTTCCTTGGCATCGTCGGTCCCGAAGACCGGGCCGATGAGTTCCATCTGCTTCTGCCACATCTCCTCGGCGCTCCACTCGCTCGCCTTGACGATGACCTCCTTGGTCACCGCGACGGCGATGGGCCCGTTGGCCGTGATCCGGTCGGCGAGCGCGAGCGCCTGCTCGAGCGCCTGGCCGGGTTCGGCGAGGACGTTGACGAAGCCCCAGTTGGCGGCTTCCTCGGCGGTGAAGCTGTCACCGGTGAGCGACAGTTCGAGAGCCTTCTGGTACGGGATGCGCCGCCACAGCCGCAGCAGCGCGCCACCACCGGCGACCAGGCCGCGCTTGACCTCGGGCACACCGAAGGTGGCGTCCTTGGCGGCGACGACGAGGTCGGTGGCGAGCACGAGTTCGGTGCCACCCGCGAGCGCGAATCCCTCGACGGCCGCGATGAGCGGCTTGACCGGCGGCTTCTCGGTGAAGCCGAGACCGCGACCGGGGATGTAGGGGAATTCGCCCTTCGAGAAGGCTTTCAGGTCCATGCCCGCGCTGAAGTTGCCGCCGCTTCCGGTGAGTACCGCGACGGACAGTTCGGGGCTCGCGTCGAGTTCGTCGAGCGCGTCCGCGAGGCCCTGTGCCACCGCGAGATTGACCGCGTTGCGCGCGTCGGGCCGGTTGATCGTGATCACCAGCGTGCGTCCGCGACGTTCCACCAGCACTTCGTCCGACACGGTACTACCTCCGAGTTCTTATGTCGAAAACGTTACTATAATAGTTACAGTACAAAAAGAGGGTGCGCGAAGTCGGGATACGCCGACCTCGCGCACCCTCGAGTCGAGATCAGACCTCGATGACGAGCGCGCCGCCCTGACCGCCGCCCGCGCACATCGCCGAAACGCCGATGCCGCCGCCGCGCCGCCGCAGCTCGTAGACCAGGGTGGTGATCTGGCGCGCACCCGAAGCCGAGATCGGGTGGCCGAGGCTGCATCCGCTGCCGGAAAAGTTCACCTTCTCCTCATCGATGCCGTGCGCGCGCACCGCGGCGATCGGCACCGAGGCGAACGCCTCGTTGATCTCCCACAGCGCCACGTCCTCGACCTTCAGACCGGTGCGGTCGAGGATCTTGCCGATCACGTTCACCGCGGCGATGCCGTTGTCGGCCGGGGTCACCGCGGTGCTCGCCCACGAACGCACCGTCGCCAACGTCTCGAGCCCGTTGGCGATCGCGTAGTCGTCGGCGGTCAACGCGACCGCCGACGCGGCGTCGTTGATGCCGCTGCTGTTACCCGCGGTGATCGAGAAGCCCTCGATCTCGGGGTGCAGCACCGGCAGCGCGGCCATGCGCTCGAGAGAGGAATCGCGACGCGGGTGCTCGTCCACCGCGAAGTCGACCACGGAACCGTCGGCCGCGGCGACCTTCAACGGCAGGATCTCGTCGACGAACTTGCCCGCGTCGATCGCGGCGACCGCGCGCTGATGCGAACGCAGCGCCCACTCGTCCATCGCCTCGCGGCTGATGCCGACCTTCTTCGCGGTGTTCCAGCCGACCGTGATCGCCATGTCGATGGTCGGCGCGTCCGGGGTCTCGGGATGCGAGGGCGGCATCCACGGCTCCACGAACTCCATCGGATCCGAACCGGGAACCCGCCACTTCATCAGCGGCGCCGTCGACAGCGACTGCACGCCGCCCGCCACGATCACCCGCTCCATCCCCGAGGCGATATGCGCCGACGCGTTCGCGATCGAGGTCAGGCTGCCCGCGCAGTGCCGGTTCACGGCCTGTCCCGGAACGCTGTGCCAGCCCGCGGCGACCGCGGCGTGCCGCGCCAGATCGCCGCCGCCGTAGTTCAATTCGGCGAGGATGACGTCGTCCACCTCGGACGGGGCGATGCCGGAACGGCGCACCGCCTCCACGATGATCTCGGTCGCGAGGGTTTCCGAGGCGACGTTGACGAGCGAACCCTTGAAGGAGCGCGCGATCGCGGTCCTGACCGCGCTGACGATGACGGGTTTTGGCATGGTTATCGACCTCTGAGTTGTCCGGCCGCACCCGCTGGCGCGGCACCTATGGGGGATATGAACTGACACTTCCGGTTCGGACGCACGGAATCGCCGCCCACCGTCACTTCGACACCTCGATCATGTCGAAATCGGCCTTCTCGGCGCCGCAGTCGGGGCAGGTCCAGTCGTCGGGAATATCCTCCCAGCGGGTGCCGGGGGCGAGCCCTTCCTCTGCCGAGCCGAGTTTCTCGTCGTATTCCCACCCGCAGATGATGCACCGATAGACCTTGTAGGCAGTCGTGGTTTCCGTCACAGTCATTTACCCCACAGCACGGACTTGACGTACCCGCCCGCGTCGACCCGCAGCTGGCTGCCGGTGATGTAGCGGGACTGGTCCGAGGCGAGGAAGACGACGAGGTCGGAGACGTCCTGCGGCTCTATGTAGGGAATCGGCATGCCCTGCATGGCGTAGAACGACTTCTCCGCGTCCTCGCGGGTCGGGGCGTCCAGGTCGGGACGGAAGACCTTGTACATGCCCTCGTTGTGCAGCATGTCGGTGTTCACGTTGGTCGGGTGCACCGCGTTGATGCGGATCGACTTCTTCGACAGCTGCACGGCCAGGTCGTTGACGTAGTGCGCGACCACCTGCTTGGCCAGGCTGTAGGCCGAGCCGCCCGGTCCCTGCTTGGTGGAGCTGCCCAACTGCGCGGCCAGCGACCCGGTCGCGATGATCGACGCGCCCGCCTTCAGGTGCGGCAACGACGCCTGGATGACGTTGAAGACGCCCGCGAGGTCGGTGTCGATGGTGTCCGACCACGATTGCAGCGTCTGTCCCTTGCCCAACGGCGCGATGCCCGCGTTGGCGACCACGATGTCGAGGCGGCCCAGCGCCTCGACGCCCTCGGCGACCGCGGCCCACACCGCGCCGCGCTCGCGCACGTCGACGATCACCGGGTGCGCGCGCACCCCGTGCTTCTCGATCAGCGCGACGGTCTCGTCCAGATCCTCGGGACGAGACAGCGGATAGGTGTTGCCCTCGAGATCGGCGCAGATGTCGAGGACGATGACGCTCGCGCCCTCGGCGGCGAGATTGACCGCGTGCGAACGTCCCTGGCCACGCGCGGCGCCCGAGATCACCGCGACCTTGTCATCCAATTTTCCCACTGGTGGCAACCTTTCAGTTCTGTCGCGGCAGGCGGAAGCCGACGGTCTTGGTCTCCAGGTACTGCTGGAAGCCCTCGATGCCGCACTGGCGGCCCACCCCGCTGTTCTTGTAACCCCCGAACGGCGCGTCCGCGCCGTAGAACATGCCGCCGTTGACCCCGATGGCCCCGGTCCGTATGCGGCGAGCGATGCTCCAGCCCCGTTCGGCCGAGGCCGAGAGCACGGCGCCCGCGAGGCCGAAGGCGCTGTTGTTGGCGATGCGCACGGCCTCCTCGTCGTCGGAGAAGGGCAGCATCACCAGCACCGGTCCGAAGATCTCCTCCTGGGCGATCGCCAAATCCGGGTTTTCGGTGGCGAAGACCGTCGGCTGCACGAAATGCCCGTCGGCCAGATGCTCGGGCAGGTCGGTTGGCACGCCCCCGCCGGTGACCAGCCGCGCGCCGTCGCGCACCGCGCGGTCGCAGGCGTCGAGCACCCGTGCGCGCTGGGCGGCGCTGATGACCGGACCGACCAGGGTGCCCGGCAGGGCGGGATCACCCACCGGCACCATGCCGAACGCACCGGCGACGGCGCCGACCATATCGTCGAACATCGAGCGGTGCACCAGCATTCGGCTCGTGGCCGCGCATGCCTGACCCGCGTGCACGCACACCCCGATGGCGCTGCGCAGCGCGGCTTCGGGTTTGGCGTCGTCGAGCACGACCAGCGCCGACTTGCCGCCGAGTTCGAGGAAGGTGCGCTTCATGGTGTCGGCGCCCGCGCGCATCAGCGTCCGTCCGACCGCGGTCGAACCGGTGAACGAGATCAGGTCGACCCTCGGGTCGGTGGCGAGCAATCCGGCGACCTCGTTGGACGGCGTGGTCACGACATTCACGACGCCGGGCGGGAAGTCGGTGCGCTCGGCGATCAGGCGACCGAGTCGGGTGGCGTTCCACGGCGTGTTCGGATCGGGCTTGAGCACAACGGTGTTGCCCGCGGCCAGGGCCGGTCCGAGTTTGTTGAGGATGACCTCGACCGGGAAGTTGGACGGGCAGATCGCCGCGACCACGCCGACCGGCTCCTGAACCACGGTGCGCTGGTTGCGATCACCGAACAGGCCGCCGCCCTCGAGCACCCGCTCCCAGGCGAAATCGTCGATGAGTCCGGCCGGATAGCGCAGGGCCTCGGCCAGCGGCCAGTCCAGTTGCGCGTTCCGAGTGGTCATCGCGGGGCAACCGACCTCGGCGATCAGTTCGGTGCGCAGATCCTCTTTCTCGCTCTCCAGTGCCGCCTGGAGTTGTTCGAGACAGCGGCGGCGCAGCGCCTTGTCGGTCGCCCACCCCGACTCGTCGAAGGCGCGGCGCGCGGCGGCGATGGCGCGCAGCATATCTTCCTCGCCCGCCGCAGCGGTGGTCCCGAGCAGTAGCCCGGTCGCGGGGCTGTGGTTGTCGAAAGCGGCTCCCGAAGCGGCCTTCGTCAGCTCGCCGTCGATGAGCATGCGGAATTCGGCACGCTCCGCCGCCATGCGGCCCACCTCAGGACTCAGGGCCACAGACTCCCCGACGACGTCGCTCACATTGCCTCCCGATCACCATCCTGGATGATTAACTGTAATGATTACCGTATAGTACTTCAAGACACGTATCAATCGCGGGAAAGGGAGCGCCGATGTCGGGTCTGCTCAATGGCGTGAAAGTGGTCGAACTCGCATCGTGGACCTATGTTCCGAGCGCGGGAGCCGCACTGGCGGACTGGGGCGCCGACGTCATCAAGGTCGAGGACACCAGGGGCGGCGACCCGTGCCGCAATCTGGTCGTCGGCGGCCTCGACGGGACGGGCACACCGGTGCAGGCCAACTTCATGATGGAGATCGGCAACCACGGCAAGCGCAGCGTCGGCATCGACATCAAATCCGAGCAGGGCCGCGCGATCTTCGGCAAGCTGATCGCCGACGCCGATGTGTTCCTCACCAACTGGCTGCCCGCGGTCCTCGAACGAGCCGGGCTGACCGTCGAGACCATCCGCGAGTTCAATCCGAGGATCATCATCGCCAGGGGCAGCGGCCACGGCAGCCGTGGACCGCACAAGGACCGCGGCGGCTTCGACGGCGCCAGCTACACCGCGCGCGCGGGCGTCGCCTACGCGCTCACCCCCACCAACGCCGAGTTCCCGATGGCGCAGGGTCCGGCCTTCGGCGACCTGCAGGGCGGCATCACCCTGGCGGGCGGCATCTCCGCGGCCCTGTTCGCGCGCGAGCGCACCGGGCACGCGGCGATCGTGGACAGTTCGCTGCTCGCCCAGGGCATGTGGGCGGTGGCCCCGGATATCGCGGCCGCCGACTATTACGACATCGACCGTATCCCGGCGGGCGAGGCAGGCACCGCGCTCAATCCCGCCGTGAACCGCTACCGGACCCGCGACAACCGGTGGGTGCAGATGATGCTGTTGCAGGCCGACCGCTACTGGGCGGGCTTCTGCGAGCGCATCGGCCGCGCCGACCTAGCGACCGACGAACGCTTCGTGCCGCTGGCCAATCTGGTGGCCAACACCGAGGCCGCCACCATCGAACTGCGCAAGACCTTCGCCGAACACGATCTGGAGCACTGGCAGAAGGCGCTGGTCGACGAGCCGGGTGTATGGGCAACGATCGCGAGCCCGCAGGAGGTGCTCGACGATCCGCAGGTCACCGCCAACGGCTACCTGATGACGGTCACCGACAGCGCGGGCAACGACTACCGCACCGTCACCGCGCCCGTGCAATTCGACGAGACCCCGGCGCCGCCGACCCGCGCGCCCGAATACGGCGAGCACACCGAGACCGTTCTGCTCGAACTCGGCATGGAATGGGACGACATCATCGCGGCGAAGGAATCGGGCGCGATTCTCTGAGCCGGCGGTATATTGTAATGCATACTGTAGACCAATAAGGAGTGTGGTCGTGGATAAGAACGACATGATCCTGATCAGCGTCGATGATCACATCATCGAGCCGCCGGACATGTTCAAGAACCACCTGCCCGCCAAATACGCAGCCGACGCCCCCCGTTTGGTGCATCTCGACGACGGCGCCGATGTCTGGAAATTCCGCGACACGGTGATTCCGAATGTCGCGCTGAACGCGGTCGCCGGGCGCCCCAAAGAGGAGTACGGCCTCGAACCCGACGGCCTCGACGAGATCCGCCCCGGTTGTTACGACGTCGACGAGCGCATCAAGGATATGAACGCGGGCGGAATTCTGGCCTCGCTGAACTTCCCGTCGTTCCCCGGATTCGCCGGACGGCTTTTCGCCACCGAGGATCAGGACTTCTCGCTGGCGCTGGTGCGCGCCTACAACGACTGGCACGTCGACGAATGGTGCGGCGCCTATCCCGGCCGTTTCATTCCGATGGCGCTGCCGGTGATCTGGGACGCCGAACTGTGCGCGGCCGAGGTGCGCCGCAACGCCGAGAAAGGCGTACACGCACTCACCTTCACCGAGAATCCCGCGGCACTGGGCTACCCGAGCTTCCACGACCCGTTCTGGAATCCGCTCTGGAAAGCGCTGGTGGACACCGACACCGTGCTGTGCGTGCACATCGGCTCCTCGGGCAGGCTCTCCATTCCGGCCGTCGACTCCCCGCCCGACGTCATGATCACCCTGCAGCCGCTCAATATCGTGCAGGCGGCGGCCGACCTGCTGTGGTCGCGCCCGGTCAAGGACTACCCCGACCTCAAGATCGCGCTGTCCGAGGGCGGCACCGGCTGGATCCCGTACTTCCTCGAGCGCGTCGACCGCACCTTCGAGATGCACTCCACCTGGACGCTGCAGGACTTCGGCGGCAAGAAGCCCTCCGATATCTTCCGCGAGCACTTCCTGACCTGCTTCATCAGCGATCCGGTCGGCGTGCGGCTGCGCCACGACATCGGCGTCGACAACATCTCCTGGGAAATGGACTACCCGCACAGCGACTCCATGTGGCCCGACGCCCCCGAGGTGCTGCACGACCTGCTCACCCGCGAGAACGTGCCGGACGACGAGATCGACAAGATCACGCACCTGAACTCGATGCGCTGGTACTCCTTCGACCCGTTCCAGCATGTGCCGAAGGAGAAGGCGACCGTCGGCGCGCTGCGCGCGGCCTCCGCGGGCCACGATGTCAGCATCAAGGCGCGCAGTCACAAGCACACCGCGGCCGAGGACAAGCTCGCGGCCTTCTCGGCTCAGATCAAGGCGGCCACCGCGCACACCGCGAGCTGACCGACACCGCCGCAACGCGGCATACCGGGCGAACAACGCCGCGACGCGGCACGACGCGGCCATCCACGCACCCGCGCGGGTGGTCGCGTCCCCATGAAGAAGCCGTGTTCCATGCGGAAGCGGCGTTTCCATGAACGAATCGAGGTGAGGCGTTGAGCATTTCGGTGATGCTCGAGATGGTGGCGGCTACCGACCCGGACCGGGTCGCGGTCGTCTCCGACGGGACCAGGGTCACCGGCGCGGAGTTGGGCGCCATGGCCGACCGGGCGGCCGGACTGATCGGCTCCTCCGGCGCCGACCACGTGGCCTACGTCGGCACCGGCGGAATCATGTTGCCGCTGCTGCTCTTCGGGTCGGCGCGCGCCGGAAAGGCGTTCACGCCGTTGAACTATCGGCTCGGCGCGGGCGCGCTGCGCGAACTCGTCGACCGGCTGCCCGCGCCGCTGGTCGTGGTCGACGCCGAATACTCCGACGCGGTAGCCGGTTCCGGCAAACAGATCATCGATTCCGCACAATTCCTCGCGGACGCGCGCACCGACGCCGGGGAAACCGAGACCGTCGAGGCCGCGCCCGAGGACCTCGCGGTGCTGCTGTTCACCTCGGGAACCACCTCGCGCCCCAAAGCGGTGGAGTTGAGCCACGCCAACCTCACCAGCTACGTGATGGGCACCGTCGACTTCGCCTCCGCCGATCCCGACGACGCCGCGCTGATCTGCGTACCGCCCTACCACATCGCAGGCGTCGGCGCGGCGCTGTCGAACCTGTACGCCGGGCGAAAGATGGTGTACCTGAGGCAGTTCGACGCCTCGGACTGGCTCGACCTGGTGCGCCGCGAAGCCGTGACCAACGCCACCGTCGTACCGACCATGCTCGACCGCATCGTCACCGCCCTGCGCGCCAGGACCGATGCCGACCTGTCGAGCCTGCGCACCCTGGCCTACGGCGGGTCCAAGGCGCCGCTGCCGCTGGTGCGCGCCGCGCTGGAACTGCTGCCGGGAGTCGGCCTGGTCAACGCCTACGGACTCACCGAAACCAGTTCCACCATCGCGGTTTCCACCCCCGAGGACCACCGCGACGCCTACGGCTCCGACGACCCCGCGATCGCGCGACGGCTCGCCTCGGTGGGACGCGCGGTCCCCGGCGTCGAACTCGAGGTCCGCGGCCCCGACGGCACGGTCTTGCCCCCCGGCGAAGTCGGCGAACTGTTCGTGCGCGGACCGCAGGTCTCCGGCAGCTACGCCGAGATCGGCTCGGTACTCGACGCCGACGGCTGGTTCCCCACCAAGGATCTCGCCGAACTCGACGCCGACGGCTACCTGTTCCTCGGCGGACGCTCCGACGACACCATCATCCGCGGCGGCGAGAACATCGCACCCGCGGAACTCGAAGACGTCCTCATCGAGCACCCCGAGGTGCGCGAGGTCGCGGTCATCGGCATCCCCGACCCGCAATGGGGCCAGATCATCGTGGCCGCCGTCGTCCCCGTCCCCGGCGCCACCCCCGACCCCGAAGCCCTGCGCGCCCACGTGCGCACCACCCTGCGCGGTTCCCGCACCCCGGACCGCGTCGTCTTCCGCGACGAGCTGCCCGTCAACGCCACCGGCAAAGTCCTGCGCCGGGTCCTCGTCGAAGAACTGACGCCCGCCCCCACCCCCGAGGAGTCATCGTGATCAAGAGCGGCACCCGACTCGAGAGCCAGGTCTGCGACACCCAGGTGATCGTCATCAAATCCACCGAAGCCGTCGACGGGCTGCGCTGCGGCGGCGCCCCGATGATCCCCATCGGCGGCGAGAAGAACGCGACCGCCGTCCTGGACCCCGCCTTCTCCGGCGGCAACGCCGTCGGCAAACGCTACGTCCACGACACCGGCGCCGAGATCCTCGTAACCCGTTCCGGCACCGGCACTCTCGATGTGGACACCACCCCGCTGCAACTCAAGGAAGCCAAACAGCTCCCCTCCAGCGACTGAATACGCGACAGCGCCCCCGTCCGATGCGCCACCTCCAGGCGGCAGGACGGGGGCCGTAGGGTTCCATCGTGTCGATTCCTCGGGCCTGTCACTGTCATCGACGTGGCTTCCGACGCGAGGACGCGCCGACGCCGAGTCGCTGAACTCCGGGTCGCTGAACTCCGGCGACGAATGGCCTCGGGCAACACCGAAAGCCGCCGCGGAGTTTGCTCGATGATCCGTTCCGGGGCGGCGGAGTCGGCGTTCAGCGCCAGGCGGCCAGCAGTTTCTCCGTGGTGGTGACGGTGGTGATGAGGGCGAGGGTGTTGTCTATGAGGGCGTCGCCGTACTCGCGGGGGATGCCCGCCACCGCGTCGCGGGGCAGGACCACGTCGTAGGCGGCGTTGACGGCGTCCATCACCAGGTTGGGGATGGCGATGTTGAGGGAGACGCCGACGGGGACGATGGTGCGGATGCCGAGGTTGCGCAGGACCGAGTCCAGGTCGGTGCCACCCATCGGGCCGAGGCCGTGTTGGCGGTTGAGCACGAGATCGGTTGGCTCGGGGCCGAATTCGGGGAGCAGGGTGGCGCCTTCGCTGCCCGGTGTGACCGCGACGCTGCGGCGGCCGAGGGCGAAAAGGGCGGCGTTGTGGTTGGAGCCGAGGCCGTCCTCGCGTCGCCACACCAGGCAGTGCACGATCCGAACTCCCGCGGCGCGGGCGACGGGGAGCAGCGCGCCGATGTTCGGCAGTGCCGTTCGGCGCGCCTCCTGCGCGAGCGCGGGCAGCCCGGCGGCCGCGCCGACGACCGCGCCCTGGAGCTCCTGGGTGACGATCGCGGTGTGCGCGGGCGCCACCAGGTCGGCGAGATCGCGAGCGCTCACTCGGACACCGCCGGGCGCGGGCGGGCGGGCGCCGGGCTCACGCGGACACCGTGTCGCCGACCGGCGGCACGTCGTAGAACTGGGTAGCCCATTCACGCAGCGACATATACGGTTTCGCGTCCTTGGGTGAGAGCGGCGGCTTCTCCACGTACTTCTGGTAACGCCAGATGTCGAGGTCTTCCCATACCGTGACCAGGAACTTGCGTTCGACCCGCGCTCGCACGTCCTCGGGCGGCACATCGGAGTCCGCGTCCGGGTTCTTGGGCCACCAGATCGAATAGAACAGATCGGAGACCTCGTCGTCCACCGGCGTGGTGGCGAAGATCAGGCGGTGCTTGGACGCGCCTTCGAAGGCGCTGATGGAGCCGCCGAGGCCGAACATCTGCGCGTGGATCTTCATCGCCATCTTGTTCGGGTCGTCGCTGTGCGCGTCCGGCCAGCCGGTGAGGAAGTTCCAGGTGTGGTCGACGGCGCTGTAGTCGAGCATCTGCGGGGTGACCGTCGCGCCGTGCACGTATTCGAAATGCAGGCTGTCGGGGCCGTTCTCGAGCACCACCTGCGGATGCACCGGCTCCTTCTCGGTTTTGCGCGAGAACTCCGGGTACGGGCGGTAGTAGTCGTCCGGATTCGAGCCCAGCTCCGGGAACATCCTCAGAATATCCGGCATCTCCCACTGCGGCTCTTTGCCTTCGGGGTGGTGCCACATGAACACGCAGCCGTTCTGCTCGTTCACCGGGTACACCCGCAACCGCAGACCACGGTTGACGCGGTTCTCGCCGGGGATGTTCTTGTTCCTGCCGTCCGGGCCCCAGCGCCAGCCGTGGAAGGGACATTCCACGCAGTCGCCGACGACCTTGCCGCCGTAGCCGATGTGCGCGCCGAGGTGTTTGCAGTGTCCGGTGAGGATGTGCAGTTCACCCGCCTCGTCGCGATAGGCGACCAGGTCTTCGCCGAAGTACTTCAGCGGGCGCGTCTCACCTTTAGGGAACTCCGCGGACCAGCCGACCATGAACCAACCGGTGACCTTCCAGGTGAAGGGAACCTTCACGAGACACCTCCGAGCTCGAAATCATTTACCGTTATGCTTACAGTAAAGCACTTCGAAAGCACTGCGGCCAAGAGTTCGCGGTCAGTGCGATCACCCTTCACTCGCTGATCACGGCCGCACCGAAGGCGGTGACAGAGGCCACCGCGGCGCTCGGACTCGACCCGTCGACGTGCACTACCGCGTGGGTCGCGCCGCGCCGCTCCAGATCCTCGACGTAAGCCTGCGCCGACCGCAGCGCCTCGGCGTCACCGATATCGAAGTACGGGAACACGACCTGGATATCCACCGAATCCGGATCACGGCCCGCGAGTTCGAGATCCCCGCGCAGCCGGTCCACCCGTTCGCCGAACTGCTCGGCGTTCTCGATCGCCGCGGTCCGCATGGCGGCGGCCATGGACGCGTCGGCGATGATCGGCATCCACCCGTCGCCGTGCGCGACCACCCGCGCCCGCGCCGCCGCGCCGTTGCCGCCGATCCAGATCGGCGGGGTCGGGCGCTGCACGGGACTCTGCAACCACAGTCGACCCGTGGCCGCGAAATCCTTGCCGGACACCGGTTCCTCGGGATCGGTCCAGATCCGGCGCAGCGCGTCGAGCGACTCGTCGAGCAGCTCGGCGCGGCGATCGTGATCGATGCCGACCGCCGCGAACTCCGAGCGCAGATATCCCGCGCCGACACCCGCGATCAACCGGCCGCCGGACACGATGTCCAGACTGCCGAGCGCCTTCGCCGACAGGTACGGATTGCGGAACGGCAGCACGTACAGGTTCGTCATCACCTTGATCCGCGAGGTGACGCCCGCGATGAAACTCAACGCCGCGATCGGGTCGAGGGTGTTGTGCCCCCCGTTGTCGCGCCACTTGCGCGACGGCGCGGGATGCTCGCTCAGCGCGACCGCCGTGAATCCGGCGTTCTCGGCGCTGTTCGCGATCTCCCGGATCACCTCCGGCAGCAGGAATTCGTCACCCGCGCCGGGCAATTCACTCGGATACTCGAGCACGTACTTCACGGAACCGACCTCCTCGAACGGTGCAGGACACACTCCTCGACGAACGAAAGCAGGCCGAGATGGTACGCGGCGGCGCCGAATCCGACGCTCACGTTGTGTCCGCTCCCCGCCTGTTGATGCAAGACGAAACGCGGTGCGGCGGTGAAGAATCCCTGGATCTCCGCGAGAGATTCGGCATCGCAGCGCCAGACCCGCTCGAATTCCGCGTAACTGAATCGCGTCGGGATGCGCACCCGCGCGGCGAGCGTCGGGAAATCGGTCGGCCAGTCGCGCACCACCGCCGACTCGTAGCCAGGCGATCCGCCGGTGAGCCCACGCCCGCCGTACACCTCGGGCGGATACGCGTATTCGGGATACCACAGCAGATCCTTGATGCCGCCCGTTCTGCGGGTGTAGCGCATCTCCTCGATGATGCGAGCCGCCTCGGGATGCTTGTGCACCCCCGTACCGGCCAATTCGAGGCCGATCAACTCCGCGCCGCGATCGTCGGCGGCCATGTACGCCGCGAGATCACACCCCGCGGAATGCGCCGCGAGGAAGACGCCCGCCCCGCGCGCATCGGAGGCGAGCAATGCGTCGATCGCGCGGTAGGTGATGTCGACGCGCTGCGCGGGCGACTCGAATCGCGCCTCCCACGGCGCGGATTCGCCGTAACCGGGCCGGTCGAGGGCGTAGACGCTGAAGCCGAGGCGCGCGCCGGTGCGCAACAGCGACAGCGACGGCCTGCCCGGCAGGTCGAAGTAACGAGCCGAGGTCGCTCCCCCGTGCACCGCGACCAACACCGCGCGCGGATCCGGCACCTCGGCGCACAGCGCCGACATGGTGACCCCGTCCACCTCGACGGTGCGCGCCACCACGGTGTCGGCGGCGAGCAGATCGGTGTCCGGCGCGCTCATCGGTCGGCCCGCAGCAGCATCACGCCGCTCGGTGTGAGACCGCCGCTGCTGACCACCGCGACGCGGGCGTCGGCGATCTGCCGCTCCCCCGCCGTCCCGCGCAGCTGTTCGACGGCCTCGTGCACCAAGCCCATGCCGTGGGTGCGCCCGTGCGAGAGCTGGCCGCCGTGGGTGTTCAACGGCAGTACGCCGTCACGCGCGATGTTCTTGCCGCCCTGCAGGAAATCCCCGGCCTCCCCGATGCCGCAGAAGCCGAGCGCTTCGATCCAGGACAGGCAGTTGAAAGTGAACCCGTCGTAGAGCTGCGCCACGTCCACGTCGTCGGGACGCAGCGTGGTGCGCGTCCACAGGTGCGCGGCCGGGCCGAGTACCTGCGGTTCGTGGGTCAGCGTGCTCTGATCCCATTCCGGCCGTTCCACGATCTGGGTACCGACCGCCTCGACGAACACCGGCGGCTTCGCCAGGTCGGCGGCCGCCTCGCGCGCGGAGATCACCACCGCCACCGACCCGTCGCACGGCACGTCGCAGTCGTAGAGCCCGAACGGGGTGGTGACCAGACGCGCGGAGAGATAGTCCTCCATGGTCATCGGATCCCGGTAGATCGCCGACGGGTCGAGCGCGGCGTTGGCGCGTTGATTCAGCGCGATCCAGCCCAGCGTCTCGCGCGTGGTCCCGTAGCGGTGGAAATGGCGCTGCGCGGTCTGAGCGAGCACGTGCGCGGCCGAGGTCACGCCGAAGGGGGCGAGCCACGGATCGGGGATGCCGCCGCCGATCGGGGTGATCCGACCCGCCTTCGCCAACTCGGTGTAGGTCGACTCCCACACGGTGCGGAAACACAGCACGTGCCTGGCCAGTCCGGCGGCCACCGCGATCATCGCCGCGATCACCGATCCGCCGGGGCCGAAGGTCTCCGCGCCGCCGTTGTACCAGGTCGGCCGGATGCCGAGGGCCGACTCCACGGCGGTGACGCCGCCCTCGGTGAAGGGTCCGAGATCGCCCGCCCCCGGATAGGTCGACAGCCCGTCGATGTCGTCGAGTTCCAGTCCGGCGTCCTCGACGGCGGCACGGCAGGCCCGCACGGTCAGCGACAGCGGATCGGCCATCAGCCTGCGGCCGATCGGCGAGCGACCGATACCGGTGATCGCGACCTTGTCCTCGAACTTCTCCCGCGACGCCGGTGGGCGGATGTACCGGCCGATCGCGGCGGGTTCGACGGGGTCGGCCGGTAGCTCGGCGACAGGTCCGGCGTCGGCCGCAGGCCGGAACAGCGGCAGCCACACCGGTTCCTGGTGCTCGAACACCACTTCCATGCGCTGCCCGAGTTCGAGATCGGCCGGATCGCATTCGACGGTGTTGGTGGTCAGCCTGACCCGCGTGTCCTCCTCGAGGGCGACCTGGGCCACCACGTACGGCGACGGCAGCCCCGGCGCCGAGAAACGGTGGCTGACCGTGAACCCGATGAGGGTCGCGAAACCGGACACCGCGCGCACGCCCATCCGTTCACCCCGGCAGTACCGGCAGACCGGACGCGGCGGATGGATGAGCGCCGAGCAGCTCAGGCATTCCTGGATACGCAAGCGGCCGTCGGCGCCGGAAGTCCAGTAGAACTCGGTCTCCGGTGTGACTGACGGCAGCCGACGCTGTGTGGGGGCGGCCACGTGCTCTCCTTACGCGCCGCGAAGGCGCGATCCGATGGTCGCGGCCAGCCGCGGTGTGATGCTCCCGGCTCGCCGCGCGGTGCCGTACCGGCGGTTCGCCGCGGTGTCATGCCCGCAACTCGCCACAAGTGCCACGCCCGCGGTTCGCCACAGGCGTCGTGCCCGCAACTCACCACAGGCGTCATGCCCGCGGTTCGTTGCAAGCGTCATGCCCGCAACTCACCACAGGCGTCATACCCGCAACTCGCCGCAATTGTCATGCCCGCAACTCGCCGCAAGCGACATACTCACAGCTCGCTACAGGCGTCATGCCTGCGGTTCGTTGCAAATGTCATGCTCACGGCTCGCCGCAAGTGTCATGCTCGCGACTCGCCACGGGCGTCATACTCAATGCTCGCCGCAGGTGTCGTGCCCGCGACCGGCACGGCTCGCACACCCGGGACATCATCGGCCGGTGGGCGCGCGAGCCGCACGGCTGCTAACCCGTCTTGGCCTTCGGCGGCGAGTAGTTCGGCCGGCCGAGACCGAGGATGTGCTGGGCGATCATGTTGCGGAACACCTCGAGCGTGCCGCCGTAGATGCCGCACAGCGGCGCCCAGCGGTAGATGTACTCGATGCCGCCGTCGTCGGCCGCGCCCTCGGTGTCGATCGGCAGCGCCGACGCGGGGCCGAGGATGTCCATCAGCTCGGGCGAGATGTCGCGCATGGCCTGCGCGATGGCGACCCGGCCGAACATGTGCGGCGCCGAGAGCGCCGCTTCGACGCGGGCGATATTGCGACCGAGGCGGTAGGCGACCGAGGTGTCGTCGAGCGGCCTGCGCCCGTCGGGCCCGGGGCGCGCGGCGATGGCGGCAAGCTTGTCCACCGATGTCGCCATCATGGTGCCCTGGTGCACGAGGATCGAGACGTCCTGCAGGCCGTCGCCCTCGGCGTCGACCACGCCGTGCTCCTCGTTGAGCGGACCCATCAGGACCGCCCAGCCGCCGTTCACGTCGCCGAGGCGGTATTTGTCGTCGACCCGTACGTCGCTGTAGTAGACGATGTTGGTGCGGTCGCCGTCGACGGTGCGGATGCCCTGGATCTCGATGCCGGGGGTGTCGAGCGGCACCAGGAACATGGTGAGGCTCTTGTGCTTTCGCGCCTCCGGGTCGGTGTTGGTGATGAGGAAGGCGTACTGGCAGTTGTGCGCGCCGGTGGTGAACATCTTCGACCCGTTGATCACCCACTGGTCGCCGTCGCGGACCGCGCGGGTCTTGCACATGGCAACGTCGGAGCCGCCCTCGGGCTCGGTGTAGCCCAGGCACAGCCGGACCGTGCCGTTCTCGACGCCGGGCAGCACCTCGGCCTGGAGTTCGGGCGACCCGTGTTTGCGCACGGACCCGGCGACGATGGTTGTGGTGCCCCAGGTGACCCACGGCGTGTGCACGCGGCGGCGCTCCAGATCCCAGATCCGCTGCCGCAGCCGGTTGAAGCCGCCGTCCTCCTCCTTGGCCATGTCCGCGGTCAGGTAGCCCTTCGCGCCGAAGGCCAGGTGCACGCCCTCGTCGAAGTTGTCCCCGGTCTCGCGGTCGCGGCGCCGGACGTCGTCGGTGACGGTCTCGGCCAGGAATCCGCGCACCTCGTCGAGGAATCGCTGATCATCGGGTGCGAGTTCGACTTTCGAGAAATCCATGGTGTGCTCCCAGTCCTATGCCGAAGTGACGGCGAAGTGTTCGGCGATCTCGACCGCGCTGGCACCGAGGTCACCGGCGGCCAGCGGCCAGCCGCGCGCCCGCACCAGGTACGCCGCGGCGGCGGCTTCGGTGGCCACGCCGAGACCGCCTTGGACCTGCACGGCCACGGTCGCGGCCTTCGGGGCCTCCTCGGCGATGTAGACGAAGGCCGCCGCGGACAGTCCCGGCTGGTAGTCGGGTTCGTGTTCGAGGAACCACGCGGCACGGCGGGCCAGGTTGCGCGCGGCGTTCACCGTGACCGCGACATTCGCCAGCGGATGGGAGATGCCCTGCAGCGTGGAGATCGGGACGCCCATGGTGTAGCGGGTGGTCGCGAATTCCGCCGCGATGCGCAAGGTCTCGTCGACCAGTCCGACCAGGGCGGCGGCGGTCAGCACACGCCATTCGTCGAGCGCCCTGCGGTATTCCGCGCGCGCCTGCTCGCCACTGGCGAGCACGGTGCGACGGTCGGCGGCCGCCGGGTCGACCCAGGCCATCGGCAGACGGCCGATGTTGTCGACCTTCGCGGGCCCGGTGTCGAAGCCGAGGCGCACGATGTCTCCGCCGTCGCGCACGATGATCTCGTCGGCGATCGATCCGGACGCGATCAGCCGCACGCCGTCGGCGGCGTCGACGCGGGTGTCGAGCGCGATGATCCGCCTGCCTTCGACGATGTCGGCGCTATCGCCGTCACCGGCGGACAGCGCGCCCAGGCGGGCCAGCAACCGGGCGGCGACCACGTGGTCGATCCAGGGCACCGGCGCGATGACGCGGCCGAGTTCCTCGGCGACCAGGACGAGTTCCACCAGGGTCGCGCCGTCGCCGCCCACCGATTCCGGCAGCGCCATCGAGGTCGCGCCGGTGCCGCACAGCTGTTCCCACAGATTCTTGTCGAATCCGGCCGCCTCGGCCGCGTGCACGGCTTCCAGCGAGCACCGCGATTTGAAGAATTTCGCGTACACGGCCTGGAGTTCGGCCTGATCGGCCGACAGGCTGTAATCCTGTCGGCGCAATTCGTAACGGTCCACCATTTCCTGCTCCTTGTTCCGGCGGGTCAGTCGCCGACGGATCGTTCGCCGAAGAAGAATTCCTGCGCGTTGTTGTAGAGGTAGTTGTCCAGGACATCCTCGGGCAGGTCGAGGGCCACCGCCTCTGGCACCAGCCTGCGCATGGAGAGCACCGGCCAGTCCGAACCGAAGATCACCTTGGTCTTGCCGCGCGTCCGCATGAAGTGGATGAGGCTCTCCGGCAGTCGTTTCGGCGACCACGCCGAGGTCATGAGCCGCAGGTTCTCGTATTTGATGAGCAGCCGGATCGCGACGTCCCACCACGGATCCGCGCCGTGGATCATGCACAGCTTCAGTTCCGGGAACGTGTAGCACACCCGGTCCAGGTAGATGGGATTCTGCACTTCGCCGGGAATCGGCGGCCCCGGAATTCCGGTGTTCATGCACAGCGGCAGGCCGATTTCGGCGCATTTGTAGTAGAGCGGGTAGTAGACCGCGTCGGTGGGCGGATACCGGCCGTCGCCCCAGAAACTCGCACCGATGGTGGTGTAGGTGACGGGCAGATCCTTCGTCAACGCGACCAGTTCGCGCAGCGAGGACACCGGATGCAGCAGATCGACACCGTTGAGCGCCAGCGAAAAGCGGTCGGGACGCGCTTCCACGAATTTCAGCGCGGTGGTCGACGGCTTGGCCATCGAATACATCAGGACGGCCTTCTCGACGCCCTGTTCGTCCATTTCGTCGAGCAGTTCGGTGAGATCGACCTGCGCGTACATCGATTTCGCGCCCTTGAAGTAGTCGTCGCGCACCTTGAGCATCCAGTTCGGTTGCTCGCGTTCACCGAAGTGCACGTTGACCAGACAGTCGTTGACCTTGGGCATGCTCACGCTCCGATTCCGTGCGCGGCGTCCTGCGCCGCGCGCGCCATGGCCCACCGGTAGTCCGGCTTACCGTTGCCGAGGCGGCGGATCTCCTCGACGAGGATCACCGCCTTCGGCGCCTTGAATCCGGCGAGCCGTTCCTTGCACAGCTCACGCAGCTGCGACTCGATATCGTCGGTGGCGTCGGCGCACACCAGCGCCACCACCTCGTTGCCCCATTTCTCGCTCGGCCGCCCGACCACGAGCGCGTCGCTGATGCCGGGATGCGCGCGCAGCACTTCCTCGACCTCTTCGACGAAGACCTTCTCCCCGCCGGTGTTGACCACGAGCGCGTCGCGGCCGAGCAACCGCAGCGCGCCATCGGCGTCGACCGTGGCGCGGTCGCCGGGAATCGCCATGCGGACGCCGTCGATCACCGGGAAGGTGCGTTCGGTGGCGGCGCGGTCGTCGAGGTAGCCCAGCGGCACGCGGCCGGTGCGCGCCGCCCAGCCGACCTCGGACTCACCAGGGATCAGGAAGCGGGTGCGGTCGTCGGACACGGCGGTGCCGCCGGGCATCGGGGCGAAGGCGTCCACCTCGTTGCCCTTGGTGCTGCGGCCGAAGCCCATGCCGCCGGTCTCCGAGGAGCCGTAGCCCTCGATGATGTAGGCGTGCGGGAGCAGGTCGAGCAGGTCGCGGCGGTGCACCGGGTTGGTCGCCGCGCCGCCGGTTCCAATGGCGAGCAGCGAGCTCAGGTCGTAGGAGCGTTCGCGCATGGCGCGCACCAGCGGACCCGCGTAGGCGTCGCCGACGATGGTGAGCAGCGCGGCCTTCTCGGTCTCGGCGATGCCGAGCGCGGTGTGCGCGTCGAAGCGATTGCGATCGTCGTAGAGCGCGATGGTCTGACCCGAGAGCAGCCCGGCGAAGGAGGTCCAGATGCCCGCGGCGTGCGAGAGCGGTGAGACGGCGAACCACACGTGTCCGGTCATCTCCGCGAGTTGGCGCAGTCCGTCGCCGGATTCGTGGTCCGCGCCGTTCATCGACGACACGTACACATCGCCCTGACGCCACAACACGCCCTTGGGCCTGCCGGTGGTCCCGCCGGTGCACAGCATCATCAGGTCGTCGGGCGAGGTCTCGATGACCGGTTCGTCCGCGCCCGCGGCCACCGCGTCCTCGTAGGCGATGGCGCCCGCGAGATCGGGACCGTCGGAGCCGTCGTCCACCGAGATCAGCAGTTCGACGCCTTCGGGCGCGGCCTGCTCGACCACCGACGCGAAGGACCGGTGGTAGACGATGCCGCGCGGGCGGACATAGGCCAACAGGTCGCGGATCTCGTGCGCGGTGTAGTGGTGGTTGATGTTGACCGGCACGACGCGCGCCTTCATACAGCCGATCATCACGTCGAGGTACTGGTCGTTGCGCATGACGAGCGCGATGCGGTCCTGTCCGCATTCCCAGCGTTCGAGTTCCGCGCGCGGGGTCTGTTCGCCGAAGCCGCGTTCGGCCAGGAAATTCGCGAATTTCCGGGTGCGCAGCGCGGTCTCGCCGAAGCTGCGGCGGCGCTCGCCGCAGATGGTGAGGGTACGGTCGGGCACCGCGGCGGCGACCTCGTCGAAGACCCCGCTCAAAGTCCACTCGGTCAACAGAGTCCTCCGATGCGCGAGGCCGGTGCTACGTGTCCTGTGTCCATGGTGGTCTCTCTCATTCCGCCGGGTGGTCGCTTCGCCAAGTGCGGGCGGCCGTCGGACAACGCGTCCACGCGCCACCTCCTGCGGTCGAACCAGCTGTGCCGCAAACCGAATAGATACGTCTACTGTATACGTATCAGTACGGCTCGGCGCAAGAGTTCGCGATACCCGCCCACGGGCGAGGACCGGTGGCACTCGGGTCACGCGGGCCGCGCGCGCACCGATTCCCACCGCAGGAACGGTGTCTTTTACTGTATATGTGACAGTATGAATCGTGACGGCGGTAGAGACCAGGAAGAATCGGGGACGACGGTGACCGAGAACAGCTCTTCCGACGACGGCGCGGGCGACGTGCGGGTCCGGCGCGACGGATCCATCCTGCGGATCGCCATCGACCGGCCTGCACGCCGCAACGCGCTGTCGCCCCCCATGGTCGACACCCTCGTCACCGCGCTCACCGCGGCCGCCACCGACGACGAACTGCGCGCGGTCCACCTGACCGGCGCGGGCACGGACTTCTGCTCCGGCGTCGACTGGGTCGCGACCAACACCAACGGCAAGCGCCCGAGAACCGGCGACCTGGTCCGACGCATACCGCACACCGCCCACCGCGTCGTCGAACTCGTGCACACCCTGCATCTGCCCGTGGTCTGCACGGTGCGGGGCTGGGCGGCGGGCATGGGCTGCAATCTGGCACTGGCCGCCGATTTCACCCTCGCCGACACCGGGGCCCTGTTCTGGGAGCCGTTCCTGCCGAGAGGGTTCAGCCCCGACAGCGGTTCGACCTGGCTGCTGCCGCGCCTGATCGGCCTGGCCCGCGCCAAGCGGATGCTGCTGCTCGGCGAGAAAGTGTCCGGGTCGCGCGCCGCCGACTGGGGGCTGATCCACGACGCCGTTCCCGCCGCCGACCTCGACGCCGCGACCGAGGACCTGCTGGCCCGACTCGCGGGCGGGCCGACGGTCGCCTTCGGCTTGGCCAAGCAGGCCGTGCACCGCAATCTCGCCGCCGGACTCACCGAGGCCATGGACCGCGAGTTGCACGCCGTCGAACTCGCCTGCCGTACGGCGGATTTCAAGGAGGGACTGGCCGCTTTCCGACAGCGCCGCACGCCGGACTTCCAAGGCCGGTAGAGCCGAGGTCGGTAGAGCGCTGTCCCGACGACAGTTCGAGCAAGTGAAGAGGTCGCTATGAGAACCAAGGGTGCGCTGCTGTGGGGCCGCGACCAGCCGTGGTCGGTCGAGGAGATCGAGATCGGTGAGCCGAGACCGGGCGAGGTCAAGGTCAGGATGGAGACCGCCGGGCTGTGCGACGCCGACCATCACCTCGTCACCGGCGATATCGCCATGGCGGATTTCCCGGTGCTCGGCGGGCACGAGGGCGCCGGCGTCGTGGTCGAGGTAGGGGCGGGCGTCTTCGACATCGCGCCCGGCGACCACGTGGTCATGTCCTTCGTCCCGAGTTGCGGCACCTGCCCGCCGTGCCGGGCGGGCCTGTGCAACCTGTGCGATCTCGGCGCGGGCCTGCTCGGCGGCGCCGCGGTCGCCGACGGGACCTTCCGCGTCACCGCGAACGGGCGCGACGTGCACCCCATGGCCCTGGTCGGCGCGTTCGCGCCCTACGCGGTGGTGCATCGCGCGTCGGTGGTCAAGATCGACCCGTCGATCCCGTTCGAGATCGCCTGTCTCGCCGGCTGTGACATCACCACCGGCTACGGCTCGGCCGTGCACACCGCGCGCATCCAGCCCGGCGAGGACGTCGCGATCATCGGCCTCGGCGGTGTCGGCGCGTCGACGCTGCAGGGCGCGGTGCTCTCCGGCGCGCGGCGCATCTTCGTGGTCGATCCGGTCGAGTGGAAGCGCAAGCAGGCCGAGAAACTGGGCGCCTCGGAGGTCTATCCCGACCTCGCCGCCGCCACCGCGGGCATCGCGGAGCTGACCGGCGGACGCATGTGCCACAAGGTGATCGCCCCGATGAGCCGCCGCGACGGCCACGATATCGAGGCGCTGCTCGACCTGACCGCCAAGGCGGGGACCTGCGTGCTGACCGCCGTCGGCTCCGCGCTCGCCGCCGAGGTTCCGCTCACCCTGCCGATGCGGACCCTGTTGCAGAAGAACTTGCAGGGCAGTCTGTTCGGCGGCGGCAACCCGCACGAGGACATCCTCGAGGTGCTCGCCCTGCACAAGCTCGGCGACCTCGATCTCGGCGGCACGGTCACCCGCGAGTACCGGCTCGAGCAGATCAACGAGGGCTACGAGGAGATTCGCGAGGGGCAGAACCTGCGCGGGATCATCCGCTTCACCGACGCCGACCGCTGAGCCCGGATACGCGGAGCACCCGGACGAGAAAGGTGCGCCGGATCCGAATGATCCGGCGCACCTTGCTATTTCGTCGAACCGAACTCAGGGCATGATGGCCGTGCGCAGCACCGGCTCGGGTGATTGCTGCCTGGCGTAGAGGCCGCGCTGCAACGACAGCAGCAGTGCGTTGCGGGTCTCGTCGGGCCGGATGAGTTCGTCGAAGCCCATGTGTTCGGCCGACAGGTAGGACGCCTGCAACTCCATCTCCGCCAGTTCGGCGGCCACATCGTCGCGCGCGTTCGAGGCGCTGCTCAGCGCGGCGGCGCTCATGGCGCCCATGGTGGCGCCGGGATAGGCGAAAACGCCCGCCTGCGAGTCGTATCCGATCAGCGACATGACCATGGAACCGAATCCGTACGCCTTGCGCAGTGTCACATGCAGTTTCAAGGTCGTCGCGGTGGTCTGCGCGACGAACATCTTGGCGCCCGCGCGCAAGACGCCCTCGCGCTCGGACTCACCGCCGGGCAGCATGCCTGGATTGTCGGCGAGGAAGACGATCGGCAGGTGGAAGGCGTCGGCCACCGAGATGAAATGCGCGGCCTTGTCGGCGGCGTCGGTGTCGATCGAACCCGCGATCACCTGGGGTTGATTGGCCACCACCGCCACCGGGTGACCGCCGAGATGGGCCAGCGCGCAGATGATCGCCGTGCCGAACTCGGGCTGCACCTCGAACCAGTCCGTGCCGTCGAAGACGACATCGAGCACCTTACGCATGTCGTAGGTGTTGCGGTTCTCGCGGGAGATGATGTTCAACAGCTCCGGCGTCGCCCTCGGGCCGGTCGACTCGTCCGGAAGGTACACCGGCGGGTAGGACCACGCGCTCGGCGGGAAGTAGGACAGGTAGCGCCGGATCTCGTCGAGGACGTCCTCGTCGGTCTCGGCGACATTGTGCACGACGCCGCTGGGCAGCGCCACACCGGGTCCGCCCAGATCCTCCTTCGAAATGTCCTCGCCCGTGGACATCTTCACCACCGGCGGGCCCGCCGTGAAGATCGAACCCTGCCTGCTCATGATCGCGAAATCCGAGACCGGAGCGATCAGCGCGCCGTGGCCCGCCGACGGCCCGAGCACGCCGGTCACCATCGGCACCTTGCCCGAACACTGCGCCTGGGCCAGCAGATCGGTGGGCGTGCGGCCGTAGTGCGCGCCGGTCGGGCGGAAACCCGCGCCCTCGAGCAACATGATCAACGGCACCTTGTTGCGCACCGCCATCTCGGCGAGGCGGTAGCGCTTGGAATTGCTGCCGGGGGCGATGGTGCCCGCCAGCGTGGTGAAGTCCTCCGCGCCGACCATCACCGGCGTGCCGTTGATCAGCCCGGAACCGGCAACCAGCGCGTCCGCGGCGGCCTCGGCGCCACCGACCAGCGTGCCGAATTCCTGGAAGGTGCCCTCGTCGAGCAGGTGCGCGATCCGCGCCCGCGCGTCGAGTTTGCCCTTGGCGTGATGTTTGGCGACCCGCTCGGACCCGCCCATCTCCAACACCCGAGCGCGACGCTGCTCGAGATCGTCGAGCGTCTTCTCCCATGCCTCGGCATTTGTCATATCGGGGACCTGCTCCTGTGGTTCGGTGGACCGGTGACGGCGGACGGTGCTGACCCGCGCGCCGCCCGAGTCGATCGGGCGGCGCGCGCGGACCGCTCAGTCCAGGGAAAAACGAATCGGAAGATGTTTCAACCCTCCGACGAAGGTAGTCGCGGTCAATTCGGGTTCGCCCGCCAGTTCGATCGACTTCAGCCTCGGCAGCAGTTCGGAGAAGAACTTGCCGATCTCCATGCGCGCCAGCCCCGCGCCGAGGCAGAAGTGCACGCCGAAACCGAAGGCGACATGCTTGTTGGGTTCGCGTTCGATGTCGAAGCGGAACGGCTCGTCGAACGCCTCCTCGTCGCGGTTGGCCGAGACGTAGGACAGCAGCAGCGAGTCGCCCGCCGGAATGGTGATCCCGTTGACCTCGGCGTCCTGGGCCGCGGTGCGCATGAACGCCTTGACCGGGGTCACCCAGCGGATGATCTCCTCGGTGGCGCGCGGCATCAGCCCGAGGTTGCCGCGCAGCAGGTCGAGTTGGTCGGGATGCTCGACCAGCGCCCGCAGGCCACCGGAGATGCTGCTGCTCGTGGTGTCGTGGCCCGCGGTGGCGATGATCGCGTAGTAGGACATGATGTCGACGTCGTTGAGCGGTTCGCCGTCGATGGTCGCGTTGGCGATGGTGGAGGCGAGATCGTCGGTCGGGTTCGCGCGCCGCGAGTCGGTGAGGGTCTTGAAGTAGGCGAACATCTCGAGCAGCGCGTTCATCGTCTCGTCCGACGGCGTGGAGCGCTTGAGTTCGTCGTCGTCGCTGCCGACGAGTTCCTGGGTGAGTTTGAGCATGAGCGGGAAGTCGGCCTCGGGCACGCCGAGCAGCGACATGATCACATACAGCGGGAAGTTCACCGCGACCTCTTGGACGAAGTCGCATTCGCCGCCGGTGTCGCGCATCCGGTCCACGTAGCGCTTGGCGAGCTCCTCGATCCGTTCCCCCATCGCCTTCATCGCCTTGGGGCTGAACCAGTCGGCGGCGATGGCGCGCACGACGCGGTGCTGCGGGTCGTCCATGTGGATCAGGGTCCTGATGCCGACCGCGGCCTGCATGTCGTCGGACTCCGAGGTCATGAGCACCGGCCTCGGCCAGTTGGTGAAGACCCGGTTGGCACGTTCGACGGCCATCACGTCGGCGTGCTTGGTGATCGCCCAGAACGGCTTGTACAGGGGCACCTCGACCCGCGCGACCGGCTTGCTCGCGCGCAACGCGGCCAGCGCGGCGTGCAGCCGCGGCTCGTCGGTGTACGCGGTCGGCTCCGCGAGGACGTTCGCGGCCTCGTCGACGATCGGCATGCTCATCAGCACCCTTCCCGGTCCTGGAGAATTCGGTGGTCGTTGTCAGCGCAGGCGAGAGCCCGCAGCGTTGTCAACGATCTCAAGAGTGATTTATAGTTGGCCTTACTGTCAAGCATTCTGTAACGGATCCGCCCGGCGTTGCGGACGAGCCGCCGAGCGAGTCGGAAATGGTGGAATCCATGGTTTCTGAGCAACGCCGGATCGTCGTCGTCGGCGCCGGATCGGGCATCGGCGCGGCCACCGCGGCCCACTTCCACGAGCGCGGCGACCACGTGCTCGCGGTGGACCTGCGACCCAACGACACCCCCGCCGCGCAGCACGAGACGGTCGATCTGCGCGAGGCGGACTCCATCGCCGAGTTGCTCGGTCGCATCGGCCCGGACTGGGACGCGCTGGCCTACGTCGCGGGCGTGCCGGGCACCGCGCCCGCCGCCGACGTGCTGCGGGTGAACTACCTCGGCATGCGCCTGTTCACCACCGGCATGCTGCCGCTGCTGCGCCACGGCGGATCCATCGTCACGGTGGCCTCGGTCGCCGCGCTCGGCTGGGAGCAGCGCATCGCGGACCTGACCGGACTGCTCGACGCGACCGACGCCGCGACCGTCGAACAGTGGCAGGCGGGCCAGGATCCGAACTATCCCGTGTACAGCACCTCCAAGCAGGCCGCGATCATCTTCGCCAAGCGCCTCGCCCCCAGCGCGTGGCAGAAGTTCGGCGTGCGGGTCAACACCGTGAGCCCAGGCCCGACCGAGACCCCGATCCTCACCGATTTCGAGGATTCCATGGGCAAGGAGGTGCTCGACGCGGTGAAGGCCACCATCGGCCGCCACGCCACGGTGGCCGACATCGTGCCGGTGATCGCCTTCCTGGCCGGGCCGGAGTCGCGCTGGGTCAACGCCCAGGACATCCACGTGGACGGCGGATTCGTGGCCCCGATGATGGTTGGCGCGCCGATCGAACTCTGATCGGGACGCCGCGTGAGCGCGGCTCGCCGTGGACGGCGGGCCGCGCTCGGTCGTCTTGTCCCGACTCCCGGGAAGACCGCCGCGACAACGCGGTATCACCGGGGTGAACCTTGTTGCCGTTGGCAATGATGTTGTCTACTGTATGCGTTACAGTATGAATAACTCCGAACAGCCGTGCGGTGTGACGAAGCCAGAGGTGAGCTGTGAACAGCCCAGTTGAGGACAAACCGGCGACGATCGTGGAAGTCCCCGATCCCCACGATCCCTACCCCTTCTTCGCCGCACGCAGACGCGAAGGCGGCGTGTTCCACGGATCGGTGATGGACTACTCGCGGACACCGAAGGAACTGCGCCCCGCCGACAGCTACGCCGCCATGTCGTGGGCGGCGGTGAACAAGGCCCTGCGCGACAGCACGACCTTCAGCACCCAGCTCTACGACAGCACGATCGGCATATTCATGGGGCCGACCATCCTCGCGATGAGCGGGCTCACCCACAAGCAGCACCGGAACCTGGTGTCGAACGCGTTCAAACCGCAGTCGCTACAGGTGTGGGAACCGGAGATCGTCCGCCCCGTCGTCGACGAACTCATCGACAAGTTCATCGACGAGGGCCGCGCGGATCTGGTGCGCGACTTCACCTTCGAATTCCCCACCCGCGTCATCGCCCGCCTGCTCGGCCTGCCGGAACAGGATCTGCCGTTCTTCCGCGAAGCGGCCGTGTCGATCATCAGCTACGCGAGCAACGTGCCCAAGGCGCTGCAGGCGTCCAAGGACCTGAAGCAGTACTTCCTCGGCCACATCGAACAGCGTCGCGCCACGCCGAGTGACGACATCATCAGCGATCTGGTCAACGCCGAGATCGACGGCGAGAAATTGTCCGAGCGCGCGATCTATTCCTTCCTGCGCCTGCTGTTGCCCGCGGGTCTGGAAACTACGTACCGCTCGACCGGAAATCTCATCTTCCAACTGCTGCGGCATCCGGAACAATTCGCGGCGGTGCAGGAGAATCGCGATCTGCTGCCGCAGGCGATCGAAGAGGGACTGCGTTACGAGACGCCGCTCACCATCGTCCAGCGAAATGTGACCCGGGACACCGAACTGGAGGGCGTCGCCATTCCGGAAGGCGCGGTCCTGGATATCGTGCTCGGTTCGGCCAACCGCGACGAGAATCGCTACGAGCGCGCGGAGGAATTCGATATCTTCCGCACCTACTCTCCGCACATCAGTTTCACGGCGGGCACCCACACCTGCCTCGGCCTGCACCTGGCGCGCATGGAGACCCGGGTGGCGATGGACGCGCTGCTGAGCAGGCTGACCAACATCACCCTGCTGCCCGAAGGCAACCCGCACATCTTCGGCCAGCCCTTCCGCTCGCCGACCGCGCTGCCGGTGACCTTCGATGTCGTCTGACCCGTCGCGCACCGACCGAATCCGAGGAGAGCTGTGACCACTCGCGACCTTTTCGACCTCTCCGGCCGTTCCGCGCTGGTCACCGGCGCGGGCGGCGGCATCGGCGCGGCCGTCGCCGCCGCGCTGGCTGCCAGGGGCGCGGCGGTGCTCGTCACCGATCTCGACCCGGCGGCCGCGGCGGCCACGGCCGAGAAGATCGGCGCCGACGGCGGCCGTGCCGCGAGCGCCGCGCTCGACGTCGGCGACCGCGCCGCCGCCGATGCCGCCGCCGCGGCGGCCGCCGACCTGACCGGGGGCACCCTGAACATCGTGGTCAACAACGCGGGCATCACCGAACCCGCGATGTTCCGCGACACCACCGAGGAATCGGTGCTGCGGATGCTCGACATCCACGTGCTCGGCGCGTTCCGCTGCGCGCAGGCCGCGCTGCCGTATCTGCCGACCGACGGCACCGGCCGCATCATCAACGTCACCTCCTCGGCGGGCCTGATCGGCACGCTGGGACAGGTGAACTATTCGGCCGCCAAATCCGCCATCGTCGGCATGACGAAATCGCTGGCGAAGGAATTGGCGCGCAAGCAGATCACCGTGAACGCGCTCGCGCCCGCCGCCGCCACCCCGATGACCGCGACCATCCGCACCGATCCGAAATTCGCGGAACAGATGCTCAACCGCATTCCGATGCGGCGCTGGGCCGAACCGGAGGAGGTCGCGGGCGCGTTCGTCTTCCTCGCCTCCGACGCCGCCTCCTTCGTCACCGGGCAGGTGCTGCCGGTGGACGGCGGTCTGGTGATGTGATGGGCGCCCCGAGCGCGGCGCCGCTGGCAGGCGTCACCGTGGTGTCGATCGAACAGGCCGTCTCCGCGCCGATGTGCACGCGCACCCTCGCCGATCTCGGCGCGCGGGTGATCAAGGTGGAGCATCCGCGCGGCGGCGATTTCGCCCGGCACTACGACGACGTGGTGCACGGCCTCGCCGCGCATTTCGTCTGGGCCAACCGCGGCAAGGAATCGGTGACCCTCGACCTGAAATCCGCGGACGGCATCGCGATCCTGCACCGACTGCTCGACGAGGCCGACGTCTTCGTCTCCAATCTCGCCCCGGGCGCCACGGCCGCGCTCGGCTTCGGCCCCGACCAGATGGCCGCGCGCCATCCCGGGGTCGTGGTCATGGAGATCGACGGCTACGGCGCCGGCGGTCCGCTGTCGCACAAGCGCGCCTACGACCTGCTGATCCAGGCCGAGTCGGGGGTCTGCGCGGTCACCGGGACGCCGGGCGCGCCCGCCAAACCGGGGCCGCCCATCGCCGATGTCTGTTCGGGGCTGTACGCGGCGCTGGCCGTGCTGGCGATGCTGGTGCGCGAGCGCGGCGCCGACACGCCGTCGGCCGGGTCGGTGAGCCTGTTCGACACCGCCGCGGAGCTGATGGGCTATCAGCTCACCTACACCCGCCACACCGGCGTCGACCAGCAGCCGCTCGGCATGAGCTCACCCGCCGTCGCGCCCTACGGCGCCTACCCCACCGCCGACGGGCGCACCGTCGTGCTCGGCACCACCAACGACCGCGAGTGGCAGCGGCTGGCCCGCGAACTCATCGGCCGCCCTGATCTGGCCGACGACCCGGCCTACGCGGGCAACGCCGACCGGGTCCGCCGCCGCGCCGACCTGGACGCGGCCCTGTCGCAGTGGTGCGCCCGCCACGACCTGTCCGAGATCCAGAAGCGCGCCGACGCCGCAGGAATCGGCAACTCCCGCTACAACACCCCGAGCGAGGTCATCGACCATCCGCATCTGGCCGCGCGGGAACGCTGGGGCAGCGTCGACACCCCGGCGGGTCCGGTGCCCTCGCTGCTGCCGCCGCCGATAATCGCGGGGTACACCCCGCCCATGGGCGCGATCCCCGACCTCGGCGAGCACACCGACGCCGTACTCGCGGAGTTCGGATTCGCGGACGCCGATATCGCCCGATTCCGCGAGTCGGGCGCCATCGGGCCCACCGCCACGCGGGCACACCGACGTGCCGCACCGGCGCAGACGAAAGGACGATCCACGTGACCGACGAATCCCCTTTGCTGATCGAGGACGTCGGCAACGTCCGCACCCTGACGCTGAACCGCCCGCACCGCAAGAACGCCATCACCATGGGCATGTGGTCGGTATTGCGCGACACCCTGCACGACGCCACCTACAACCGCGACATCCGCGCGCTGGTGCTGACCGGCGCGGGTGACGCGTTCTGTTCCGGCGCCGACATCTCCGACGCCGCGGGCGTGGACGAATTCCCGGATCCGAGCCGCGACATGCGCGCGATCAACGAGGCGATCCTGCGCCTGCACGATCTGCAGGTGCCGACCATCGCGAAGGTGCGCGGGGTCGCGGCGGGCGCGGGCTGGAATCTGGCGCTCGGCTGCGATCTGGTGGTGGCCTCGGATTCCGCGCGCTTCTGTCAGATCTTCAGTCGCCGGGCGCTGTCGCTGGACTGCGGCGGCTCGTGGCTGCTGCCCAAACTGGTCGGGCTCCAGCAGGCCAAGCGGCTGGCGTTGCTGGCCGAAATGATCGGCGCCAAGGAGGCGCACGATCTGAACCTGGTCACCTATATCAAGGCCGAGGACGAGATCGACGGCTTCGTCGACGAACTCGCGACGCGCCTGGCCTCCGGTCCGCCGACGGCGCTTGCCCAGACCAAGGCGCTGCTCAACGACGGCACCGATCACACCATGCGCGAGGCGCTGGCCAACGAGGCGCGCGCGCAGACCATCAACCTGTCCGGGCGCGACGTGCTCGAGGCGTTCGCCGCGTTCTCGGAGAAACGCGATCCGGTATTCACCGGCGGTTGGGGAGCATCGGGATAGGGGCGGCGGGACAGGCGGAAGTCGGGCGATAATTCGTTATCGCCGGACGCCGTCGAGAATTGCGGATCGGCCGAAGAATGTGACCCAGCCAACTTCGGCCGCCGAATGCGGCGCGATGTGCGCCGAAACACGCGCGCGGCGAGGTGAACGCACCGCTTCGAAACGCCCGACAGTAAAGGTCGTGGTATGATTTACCGTGCTACTTTCAGTCCGGCTGGTGCGTGCCCGAAACCGGGTGTCGGAAACACCTTTCGCGGACCGGAAAAGAGCGCAGGCTCATCGGCTTGGACCTGAAGTGACGTGTTCGTGTTCAGGTAAGTAGACCTATCACGGAAGTGGGATCGAGAATGACGAAACGAAGCGCCGCAGCCAAGCGGCCGAGGCGCGAGCGTGGCTCTCTCAATCCGGACGACATCATCGAGGGCGCGTTCGAACTCGCCGAACAGGTCTCGATCGACGGACTGAGTATGCCGCTGCTCGGCAAGCACCTGGACGTTGGCGTCACCAGCATCTACTGGTACTTCCGGAAAAAGGACGACCTACTCAACGCGATGACCGACCGCGCGCTGAGCCAGTACGTGTTCGCCACCCCGTTCGTGGAATCGCGCGACTGGCGCGAATCGCTGCTCAACCACGCGCGCACCATGCGCAGCGTATTCCTCGGCAATCCCATCCTGTGCGATCTGATCCTGATCAGGTCGGCGCTGAGCCCGCACGCCGCGCAACTCGGCGCGCGCGGCATGGAGCACGCCGTGGAGAGCCTGGTCGAGGCGGGCCTCTCGGTGGACGAGGCCTTCGACACCTATTCCGCGCTGAATCTGCATATCCGCGGATCCGTTGTGCTGCAACGGCTCTACGACAAGAACAAGGAGCAGGACGCGGAGGCGGGCGCGTACTACGACGACATCGCCATCGACCCCGACACCACTCCCCTGCTCGCCGAGGCGATGGCCAAGGGACGCAAGACCGGCGCACCCGACGACCGCAACTTCGAGTACGGATTGAAGTGCATCCTCGATCACGCGAGCGCGCTGCTCGAAGCGAGCAAGAACGCGGCGGACGCGGCGTCGCGAGGCGTGAGCGAAGCGGCGGCAGCCGGATAGCGCGCGAGCGGGCAGCTCCTCCCACGGGGTGACAGCTGGTTCCGAGCCGAAACGAACGTCACGAAAGGGCCGACGCGTCGAACGCGTCGGCCCTTTCGGTGTTCGGACCTATCCGATCTCGGGCTCGGGAACGTGGAAGTGCGCGTCGCGCAACCGGAACGCTTCCTTGGTGCCGTGTTCGGCGCGGGTCTTCACGAAATTGAACTCACCGGGCGAGAACTGCAGATTCGTGCCGTAGGCGTGGAACAGATAACTGGCAACCTCCTCGCCCTGATACGCCTGGCTCTGCTCGACCCACCGGAACGCCTCCTTGGCGATGACGACGCCGTCGGCGGGCATCTTCGCGGCCTTCTCCGCCCAGTAGCGGGCCCGCGCGGTCACCGCGGCCGGATCGCAGGTCTCGGTGAAGACGCCGAGATGTTCCACCGCGGCGGCTTCGATGATGTCGCCGGTCAACAGCATTCGACGCGCCAGCACCGGGCCGAGGCGATGGAAGAACATGTGCAGGCTGCCCAGCGCAGGCCCGAGGAAACGGGTGGCGGGCATGCCGACGCGGGTGTCGCGAGCGATCACCGAGATATCGGTCATCAACGCCATCTCGAAACCCCCGCCGAGCGCGTAACCGCTGATCTCGCCGACGGTGACCTTCGGGAAGCCCAGGAAATTGTGGTAGAAGTCGAAGGATTTCCGGTCGACGGTGAGCCTGCGGCGCTGACTCGGCCTGCTCTTGGCGGGCCGGTCGCCGTTGGCTCCCTTTTCCCCGTTCGCCGACTTCCCGCCGTACCAGCCGTAGGCGTTGTTCATATCGGCGCCGGTGCTGAACACGCCTTCCGCGCCGCGCAGCAGCACCACCGTGATGTCGTCGTCCTCGGCGACCTCGTCCAGGAAACGCGCGATGCCGTCCCGCATGACGGCGTCGTAGGAATTGCGCTGCGCGGGATTGTTCAGTGTCACCGTCGCGATCCTGCGATCCGGGTCGACCTCGTAGAGCACGCGGCCGTCGGCGGCGCTGGAACTGGTCATCTGTCTCTTCCTTTACGTTCGCGGAGGGTGGTCGTTCCGGCGTTCAGCCGCGGACCGCGCGCTTGCCGTAGTGCACGGTGGCGAGCCGGTCCACCGGGCTGGCGACCGTGCGCACCAGCGCCGAACACAGCACCTCGCCCGCGCGCAGCAGGCGCGCGGTCGATTCGATGCCGCGCTCGACGAGCGTGCGTGTGATGTCGAAGTCCAACTCGACCAGGATCGGGGTCGGGCGGCGGTAGGTGATGTCCATCGACCGGGTCTTGCCCGACAGGCCGACCGCGCAGCTCTGATGCTGCACCACGGCGTCGAAGAAGACCCCGAGGAATCCGCCGTGCACGAGTCCGGGCGGGCCCTCGTGATTGAGCGGGAAGGTGATGCGCCCGCGCGCGGACTCCTCGTCGAGGTGGTCGAAGACGTATTCGGGGAAGCACGGGTTGAACGCGCCGATGTCGAAGGCGTGGTCGAGATAGACGCGCTGGTCGGGCGTGGCGTTCGCGCCGAATCTCGGGGCGGGGTCGGGTGCGACGGCGGCGGCGAGTTCCTGTTCGGTCTCGGCCACCCGTGCCAGCAGTTCGTCGACCGCCGGATGCGGATGTTCCAGCGAAAGCAGCAGCGCGCCGAGCCTGCGCAGTGCGGCGGCCGCGGCGACGGTCTGCGGCAGCGGCGTCTCCCCGAACGGCGGCACCCGCCTGGCCTCGGCCACCGCGCCCGACGTGGGCGCACTCCCGTTCTCGACCATCGGACCTCTTTCCACGATACTTCCGCAACCTTGGCAGACGGGCGGACGGTATTGTCTACTGTATCAGTAACAGTATGGGCGGTGATCGTCCCCGGACGATCTCCCGACGACCACGCTGTGATCAGGTTACGACCATCCCGCGCAGGAGGACTGAGCATGCCGTTCGACACCATCGGCTACGAGGTGACCGGGCATACGGCCACCATCACGCTGAACCGCCCGGACGCCCTCAACGCGCTGAGCCCGCACATGATCACCGAACTGCGCGCCGCCTACGCCGAGGCCGAGGCCGACGACAAGGTGTGGCTGCTGATCGTCACCGCGAACGGCCGGGCCTTCTGCACCGGCGCCGACGTCAAGGAGATTCCCGGCGACGGCAAGGTGATCAACGAGAAGCCCTACCTGTCGACCTACGAGCAGTGGGAGGCCCCGCAGGAGGGCACGCCGCCGTTCCGCACCATGACCAAGCCGATCCTGGTCGCGATCAACGGCATCTGCTGCGGCGCGGGCCTGGACTGGGTGACCACCGGCGATATCGTCATCGCCTCGGACAAGGCCACCTTCTTCGACCCGCACGTCAGCATCGGCCTGGTCGCGGGCCGCGAGGTGGTGCGGCTGGCGCGCGTGCTGCCGCGCACGGTGGCCCTGCGCATGGCGCTGATGGGCAAGCACGAGCGGATGAGCGCCCAGCGCGCCTACGAACTGGGCATGATCACCGAGGTCGTCGAACACGAGCGGCTGCTCGAACGCGCCAACGAGATCGGCGACATCCTCAACTCGAACGCGCCGCTGGCGGTGCGCGGGACCCGGCTGGCCATCGTCAAGGGCTTGGACCTGCCGATGCACGAGGCCGAGATGATGGCCGAATCCTTCCGCGAGCGGGTGGTCCGCACCGAGGACGCGTTCGAGGGACCGAGGGCGTTCGTCGAGAAGCGGACCCCGGATTGGCAGTGCCGATGACCGAATCGCCGGAGAGCGCGGCGCACAGCGCCTATCCCGACTACACGACGATCCTGATCGAGGTCGACGCCGCCGACAAGGTCGTCACCCTCACGCTGAACCGTCCCGAACGGCTCAACGCCTTCGACCGCACCATGTGCGAGGAGGTGCGCGACGCCTGGCACCGGATCAAACTCGACGACTCGGTCAACGCCGTGGTGCTGCGCGCGGCGGGAGAGCGCGCGTTCAGCGCCGGACTCGACATCAAGAAACCCTACGGACAGCCCGAAGGCATCTGGCACCACGAGGATCCGGGCGAGGCGCTCAGCCCCAAATGGCAGAAGATGTGGAAGCCGGTGGTGTGCGCGGTGCAAGGCATGTGCACGGCGGGCGCGTTCTACTTCGTCAACGAAGCCGACGTGGTGATCTGTTCGGAGGAGGCCACCTTCTTCGACTCGCACGTCTCGGCGGGCCTGGTGTGCGCGCTGGAGCCGATCGGGCTCATGCGCCGCGTCGGACTCGGTGAGACGCTGCGCATCGCGCTCATGGGCAACGACGAACGCGTCGGCGCGCCGACCGCGCTTCGCATCGGACTGGTCTCCGAGATCGTCACCCGCGAACAACTCTGGCCGCGCGCGCACGCCATCGCCGCCGCCATCGCGGCCAAACCGCCCACCGCGACCCAGGGCACGGTCAAGGCGATCTGGGAGTCGCTGGACAAGCCCTACCGCGCCGCACTCGACCAGGGCCTCATCTACACCCGGCTCGGCAATCCGATCGCCAAGGCCGAACTCGCCGCCGACGAGCGCCGGGCCGCTCCGACCGAACCGAGGATCCGCTGATGACCGCCGTGCACGACCATCCGCTGAGCAGGCGCGTCGCCGACGTGCTCGCCCTTTCCCCCGATTCGCCCGCCCTCGAATTCGAAGGGAACTGGCACACCATCGGCGCGTTGTCCGAGGCCGCGCACCGGATCCACGCGCGGATCGCGACGCCGGGGCCGGTGGGCATCCTGCTGCGCAACCGGCCCGAACACGTGGCCGCCTTCCTCGGCGTGCTGCTCGCGGGCGGCACCGTTGTGGTCATCAATCCCGCGCGCGGCGACGACCGTATCCGCGAGGACATCGCGGCGCTCGATCTGCCGCTGATCGTCGGCGGGCCCGAGGATCTGGCCGCGCTCGTCGCGCCCGGTCCGGCCACCCTCGCGATCACCGGACTCGCCGACGAACCGGTCTCGCATCCGTCGTCGAACGAGAAGCACTCGGCGACAACCAGTTCCGGTGTCGCCGTGCGCATGTTGACCAGCGGCACCACCGGTCCGCCGAAACGCGTCGACATCACCTACGACATGTTGGCGCGCAGCGTCATGGGTCGCGATCCCGACAGCGCGCCCGCCCCGACCGCGCCGCGCAAGGGCGTCGCGATCGTGAACGCGCCGCTCGTGCACATCGGCGGAGTCTTCCGGGTCCTGCAATGCGTCACCGAGGCAAGGCCTTTCGTCTTCCTGCCGAAATTCGACCTCGATCGGTGGGCCGAGGCCGTTCGCAAGCACCGCCCCGGCGCGGTGTCGCTGGTACCCGCCGCGCTGCGCATGGTGCTGCACTCGGACCTGCGCAAAGAAGACCTCGATGGCATCCGCGTCGTCACCTCGGGCACCGCGCCGCTCTCGGCCGCCGACACCGACGCCTTCCAGGACAAGTTCGGCATTCCGGTGCTGACTTCCTACGCCGCCACCGAATTCGGCGGCGGGGTCGCGGGATGGACCCTGCCCGATCACCAGAAGTTCTGGGATACCAAACGCGGCAGCGTCGGTCGCGCCAGCGGCGGTGCGCGGCTGCGCGTGGTCGGTGACGACGGCGCCGAACTCGGCGCGGACGAATCCGGGCTGCTCGAGGTCAAACCCGGTCAGCTCGGGTCGAATACCGACTGGATACGCACCACCGACATTGCCCGCATCGACGCCGACGGATTCCTCTGGATACTCGGGCGCGCCGATCAGGCGATCATCCGCGGCGGATTCAAGATCATGCCCGACGATGTGCGCACCGCCATCGAAACCCATCCCGCCGTGCGCGGCGCGTCCGTGGTCGCGCGGCCCGACGAGCGTCTCGGCGACACTCCCGTCGCCATGGTCGAACTGCGCGACGGGCGCGGCGCCGACGCCGCGGAGTTGACCGACTACCTGCGCACCCGCCTGGCCCGCTACGAGATCCCGACCGAGATCGCGATCGTCGAGGCCATTCCGCGCACCCCGTCGGGCAAGGCGGATTTGACGGCGGTCAAACGGCATTTCGGCGTGACCTCGGGGCGAGCATGACCGCCGGACCACGCACCCTCGGCCGGGTGCTGCGCGAGCGAGCCTCCGCCCATCCCGACCGAGCGCTGCTGATCTGCGACGAGGAACGGCTCGATTACGCCGCGGCGCGGAGTCGTTCGGCGCGGCTGGCTCGCGGACTGCTCGCCCTCGGTGCGGGCAAGGGCACCCACGTCGGGCTGTTGTATCCCAACGGGGCGGATTTCGTCGTGGCCGCGCTGGCGGCGGCGCGGATCGGCGCGGTCGTTGTGCCGTTCTCCACGCTCGCCACCGGGCCCGAGTTGCGTCGCCAACTGGTCGACGCCGATATCCGAATCCTGCTGGCGGTCGATGGCTTCCGTGGCCACGACTACGTCGAGCGGCTGAGCGCAATAGTCGGCGAGTCCCGATTCGAGGCCGGTGGGCGACTGCTCTGCCCCGAGGTCCCCCTCCTACGCCACCTCGTGATCAGCTACCGCGACAAGTCGGGCGGTGCACGCGATATCTCGCAACTCGACCGCGCGGCGGATTCGATCGAGGAGGCGCTGCTCACCGCCGTGGAGGACGACGTCGATGCCTCGGACGCACTGGCCATCGTCTACACCTCGGGCTCTACCGGGGACCCCAAAGGCGCCGTCCACACCCACGGCGCGCTCCTCGAGCAGCAACGCGAACTGAACACCGTGCGCGGACTCACCGACTCCGATGTGCTGTATTGCACGTCCCCGTTCTTCTGGATCGGCGGATTCGGTTTCGGCCTGCTGGCGACCCTCGTCGCTGGAGCGACGCTGGTGTGCTCGAACGCCACCGACGCCGGAGCCACCCTCGACCTGCTCGAGGCGACCCGCCCCACCGTCACCAACGGATTCGCCGCCGCCGTAACCCATCTCACCCGACACCCGAGTTTCGGCGAACGCGACCTGTCGAGCATGCGCCGCGGCAATCTGTACCCGATCATGGCCGCCGAGACCAGGCCGCGCGATCCGGAACTGCGCCACAACATGCTCGGTCTCACCGAGACCGGCGGCACGATGCTGCTCGACGCCGACGACCGCGATCAGCCCGAACATCGGCGCGGCTCCTTCGGAAAACCGGCTCCCGGCTTCGAGATCCGAGTGGTCGATCCCGAGACCGGCACGGCGACCCCCGGCGGTCAGGCAGGCGAATTGTGCGTGCGCGGACGGTATCTCACGCAGGGCTACTACGGACGCGGCCGCGAGGAGTGCTTCGACCCCGACGGCTGGTTCCACACCGGCGACCTGGTGCGCGTGGACGACGAAGGTTTCGTCTACTACCTCGGCAGGCGCGGGTCGATGATCAAGACCGCGGGGGCGAACGTCTCCCCCGTCGAGGTGGAGCGAGCCATTTCCCGCATCACCGACGCGGCGGCGCACGTCATCGGTCTCCCCGACCCCGAGCGCGGTGAACTGGTCGCGGCGGTGCTGGTGTCGACCGATGGAAGCGCCGTGGACACCGCCGAGCTGGGCGAGCGGCTGCGAGCCGAACTGTCGGCATACAAGATCCCCCGACGTTTCGTCTCGGTCCCCGCCGCCGAGGTGCCGCTGCTCGCGGGCGGCAAGATCGATATCCGACGACTCCGAAAGTTGTTCGATGCCTGAGCCCCTCGCACGCACCGTGGACGAACTGGTGCGCGCACGCGCCGTGACCGACGGCTCGTCCACCGCGATCATCGACCCGACCGACCGCCTGACCTACGCCGAACTCGACTCGACCACAGCGGAATTGGCGGCAGCCTTCCTCGACGCGGGCATCGGCAAAGGCACCCGGGTCGGCCTGATCATGCCCAACGGCATCGACTGGGTCCGCATCGCCATCGCCCTGACCCGCCTCGGCGCGGTCCTGGTGCCGCTGAGCACCTTGTTGAAGACTCCGGAGTTGTTGGCGCAGTTGCGAGTAGCGGCCGTCGAACACCTGATCGTGGTCGAGGAGTTCCGCGGCCACCGCTACCGCGACGGCCTGCACGACGCACTCGGCCTGCCCGAGGCGAACGCGCCCATCCGACACCCAGAACTCCCCGCGCTGCGTTCCCTGCGCACCGTCGAACAAGCGCTCGCGCTGCCCGCGTCACCGGAGGCCATCGCGGTCACTCTCGCCGCGACCGCCAGAGTCACCGCCGCCGACGCACTGGTGATCATGTTCACCTCCGGCAGCCGCGGCCTGCCCAAGGGTGTGATCCATTCGCACGGAAACGCTTTCGGCGCCGTGCGGTCCGGACTGCACGACCGCTGCATCGGCCGGGGCACCCGACTGTACCTGCCCATGCCCTTCTTCTGGGTCGGCGGTTTCGGCGGCGGCGTACTCTCTGCGTTATTGGCAGGCGCGACCCTGGTCACCGAGGAAATCCCCCGCCCGGAAACCACATTGCGCCTACTGGAACGAGAACAGGTCACCCTCTTCCGAGGCTGGCCCGACCAGGCCGAAGCACTGGCACGCCAAGCCGAAACCATCGGCGCCGACCTCTCCGCCCTCCGCCCCGGCAGCCTGGAAGCCCTGCTCCCACCCGCCCGACGCGCCCGTCCCGGCGCCCGCGCGAACCTGTTCGGCATGACCGAATCCTTCGGCCCCTACAGCGGTTACCCCGCCGACACCGACATGCCGGAATCCGCCTTCGGCAGCTGCGGCCGCCCCTTCGACGGCATGCAACTCCGCATCGCCGATCCCGACACCGCCGAACCACTACCCACCGGCGACATCGGCGAAATCCACCTACGCGGCCCCCACACCCTGCGCGGTATGTGCGGCCGCCCCCGCGAGGACCTCTTCACCCCCGACGGCTGGTACCGCACCGGCGACCTCGGCCGTCTCGACGACCACGGATTCCTCTTCTACCACGGCCGTTCCGACGACATGGTCAAGGTCAGCGGCGCGACGGTATACCCGAGCGAGGTCGAGAAGGCACTGCGCGGCATCGACGGCGTGCGCGGCGCGTTCGTCACCGACATCGACCTCGGCCGCGGAACGCAAGTGGCGGCCGCCGTGGTCCGCACCGGGTCCTCGACCGCCGCCGAACTTCGGGCTCGCGCACGAGAAGTACTCAGCGCTTTCAAGATTCCCACGATCTGGCTGCTGCTCGACTCCGACGACACGATTCCGCGCGGCACCACCGGCAAGGTCGACGTCGTCGGTCTACGCGCGCTGCTCACCCGCGAGGGCCGCACCGCCGAGACGGTGTCCGGCACCCGCGCGGTGTGAGTGGCGATACCCGGGCGAGTCCACCACCGCACCTTTCGCGACAGCGACGGTCGGAGCTCGTACTCAACGGTGACGGCTCGGGTCGATGACCGCTCCGGCGCTCTGCCCGAGTAACGAGCCACGCAATTTGGCCATGTAATTGTTCCAGTGGGTTTGAGCGGCGTCGCCGTCCCCGGCGGCGATGAGTTCGATGAGTCGCTCATGTGAGCGGATGGTGCGTCTGCGCGCGGTCGGGGGTTCGTCGCCGCCCCGAGTGAGCACGTCGGTGATCGCCCGAGCGATCACCTCGTTGAGCATCTCGCAGACGAGGATCAGTGTCTGGTTTCCCGCGAGGAGGATGATTTCGCTGTGGAAGCGGATCATCGCGTCGGTGCAGGCCAAAGGATCGTCGATGGTTCGTTTCTGCTCGAGAACGATGTCGCGTAGCCGATTCGCCGCACCCCGGTGGCCGCGTCCGATGGCGACCATGCGCACCGCCGCGGGTTCGATGACCGCGCTGGCGTCGAAGACGTCGGCCAGGGCGACGCTGCGCGATTGCAGCACCAGCGCCGCCGCCCGTGCGGTCATGCGCTGATCGGGCCTGCGAACGATCACTCCGCCGAGGGCGCCGCGCACGATGGAGATCAGGCCGTCGGCCTCGAGGATGCGAAGGGCCTCGCGCAAGGACGGCCGCGACACGTCGAAGCGTGCACGCAACCCGGCTTCGGTACCCAGCGATTCGCCTTCGTTCAGGTCGCCGCCGACGATGAGTGTCCGCAACTGCGCCGCCACCTGCATCGGCTTGTTCGTCGAGGGGCCTGCGGCGGTGACCGGGTCGTCGGCCGACGTTCGCTTGTCCACGTTCCTCCCTCTGCCTGACCTGAGCGAATCCCCTCGAAGCCGGGGCCCGCGCCGGATACGATCGGGGCCGGACGCGCGTCGAGTGCGTCCGCCGAAACAATCGTCCGATATTTGTAGCAGTCCCGGTCGCTCTGCTGTTCTCGACGGGCATTCTTCGATGACACGTCGCCGCGGCGGCGGTCTCGTGGATCGACGCGGGTATTCGCCCCCGCGAGCTCCCGATCTCGGTCCGGCATGCTCGGGATCGGCGTCGACCGACCGCGAACAGTCGTGGATATTCGCCGCCCGCGCGCCTCGTCGGCGACCGATCGGGCAGGGCGACACAGAGCCGGGAAAGCGACGACATCGGGCCTGATACCCACTCTCGTTTCTGAAATATCTAGAGGTATACGTGCGGTTTTCGGTCGGGCGAGACAAGGCATCGCAACGATCAGGCGATAGCCCAGATCTCCGGCCACCGAGCGCGGCAGGAGTGTTCAGCGTACCGACTACAACTCTTCCGGAGGGGTTTGTCCTTTGAAATATGTTGGGTTACAAGTTTATTCAGATGAAACTTAAGACACCTTGTTGCCGGTTGACATGCGGACCCACCTCCCTTCGGACACGTCGATGCCAGTCCGTTGGGCGCTGCGGACAAGTTCGAAGCCAGGGGATGCGAACCGCCACGGGTTCATCAAACATCTACATGAATCCATGGACGGTTGCATATCCCTTACGGTATGTTCCTCGACAGATCCCAATTGTCAGACAATTTTCGGCCCGGGTTCGGCCCGGTCTACGGCATCCCGCAAGGAGTCCCGACGACCGGCCTCGACTCGGACGTCGGTGGCGGCGGCCACACGTCTGCCGCCCCCTTCGGCGATGCCGACCTCGGCGGCACGGCCCTCGTGCTCGTATCCGACAAGTCCGTCGTGACCATCGCACGGACTCCTCGAACAAGGAGGTTCGATGTCGACGATTGAACTCCGCGGCACCGCGATCGACCAGCTATCGGTGGCCGGTGTGCTGCGTCGCAACGGCGCGGAGACCGTCCTGTCGAGTATCGCGACATCGGGCCGTTTCCTGCGAATGGCGGTGCGCGCTGTCGAACTGGGCGCGCTCGACGCGCTACACCTGCGGTTCCGTGTCGGTGAGACGCTCACCCAGGCGTGGTTCCTGTTGAAGGTCACCGTCGTACCCAGCGTGCTGATGGCGATTCCCTTCGGTGTCATCGTTTCCGCTCAGGTCGGGAATATCGTGTCCCAGCTGGGAGCCGATTCGATGATCGGCGCCGCGGGCGGACTGGGGGTGGTCAAGCAGGGGGCGCCCATGGCGACCGCGCTGCTGCTCGGCGGCGCGGGCGCCGCGGCGATCGCCGCGGACCTCGGCGCGCGCACGATTCGTGAGGAAGTCGACGCCATGCGGGTGATGGGCGTCGATCCGATTCGGCACCTGGTGGTTCCGCGCGTGGTTGCCATGCTGCTCGTGGCGCCGATGCTCAATGCCTTGATCCTCGCCGTCGGCATCGCGTCCGGCTATCTGGTCGCGGTCACCACCCTCGACGTGACGCCGGGCAGCTACTGGGAATCGTTCGGAGCTTTCACCACCGTCACCGATGTCTGGGTCTCGCTGGTCAAATCCATGATCTTCGGGATGCTGGTCGTACTGGTCGCCTGCCAGCGCGGCCTCGAAGCCAAGGGCGGGCCGCGCGGAGTCGCCGACGGCGTGAACGCCGCGGTCGTGCTGTCGGTGGCCGCGGTCGTTGTCCTGAATACGGCCATCACCCAGGTCGTGACGATGTTCTTCCCGGCGAGGCTGGGCTGATGACCGCGTCGGTGTATCGGCCGCCCGGATTACGCGGACTCGCGGCGCTGCGCCGTCGGATGCGCCCCCTCGTGGCCTTCGAGTCGGTCGGGTTCGTCGTCGGATTCTGTTGGCAGGTCGTGGCATCGCTGCCGTACACGTTCGTGCGCTACCGGCGCCAGACGCTGAGCGCGGTCACCGACATGACTTGGGGACGAGGTTCGGTGGTCGTCGGCGGTGGTGTCGTGCCCCTGATGCTGCTCCTCGGTGTGTCTATCGGCGCGTCGATCGGCATCGAGGCGTTCGGCACCCTCGACCTGCTGGCACTCGGGCAGCTCAGCGGTCTCATCTCGGCCGTCGGCGTCACCCGGGAACTCGCGCCCATCGCCGCCGGAGTCGGTTTCGCGGCGCAGGCCGGATGCCGCATGACCGCCGAGATCGGTTCCATGCGTATCTCCGAGGAGATCGATGCCTTGGAATCTCTGGCCGTGCGGTCGGTGCCGTTCGTGGTGACCACCCGGGTGATAGCGGGCCTCGTCGCGGTGACCCCCGCGTTCGTGGTGGCGCTGATTCTGAGCTATCTGTCCTGCGAACTCGTCGTCACCACGATCCACGGCACGCCCGAGGGGACCTACGAGCACTACTTCGACCAGTTCGTCGCGACCTGGGATGTGATCGCGGCGACCATCAAGGTGATGGTCTTCGCGGTCGCCGTGGTGCTGATCCACTGCTATCAAGGCTTTTTCGCGCGCGGCGGGCCCGAAGGAGTCGGCATCGCCTCCGGGCGGGCGATCCGCGCCAGCTTCGTGTCGATCATCGCACTCGACATGATCCTGACCATTCTGCTGTGGGGATTCCGGTCCCCGATCACATTCGGCGGGTGACACTGTGCCTGAATACGGATTTCCCGGGGCCGAGGTCGGCCCACGTCGCGCTCGCGTGCTCGGTTTCGGCACCGTCCTGCTCGTCGCCGTGGTCTGGAGCGGGCTGCGCGCGGTCCCCGACAGCGGCCCCGAGGACGCCGTGCACCTCACCTTGGTCACCGAACGAATCGGAGCGGGGGTCGAGACAGGCACGGACGTCCGGGTCGACGGAGTGCGGGTGGGGGCGGTCGCCGCGATCACGGTGGACGCGCGGGGGCATCAGCGTATCGAGCTCGGCTTGGACGGATCCGAAGTCGCCGATCTCACCGACGCGCTCGGCGTCGACTACGCGCCGTCGAATCTGTTCGGCATCACCGCGTTGCAACTGCGCTCGGGTGCGGGTGGCGCACCACTGCGCCGGGACACGGTCATCGATCTGACGAGTGACTCGACGCGGGTGCGTGACGCGACTCTTTCCACCTTGTTGCACTCGACCGGTCAGCTCACCGATGAAGTCCTCACTCCGGCCCTCACCGACCTGCTGGACCGGACGGCGCGTGATCTCGATGCGTTCATGCCGCTCCTCGAAGCGATCGCGGTGACGGCTCGCGCGGTATCGGAGACTCGTCAGGCGCCGACTTCGGTGCTGCTGGATCGATTCGGCGCCGCGCTCGCAGGCATGCCGCCGATGCTGACCGGCGGCATGGGGGTGCTCTATTCGGTCTACACCAACGACTATTTCGAGGATCCAGAGCAGTTGATCCGCTACCGTGACACGTTCTCCGCCGTCCAGACCCAGTTGCTGCCGAGTGTTACTCGGCTGCTCGGCACCGCAGGCAGCCAATTCGCCACATCGTTACCTGTCCTGACGGTCCTGTTCGATGCGATCGCCTCTTCGGTCGGTACACCCGAGCGTTCATTCCAGGAACTCGGTGAGCTCCTCGACCGCCTGGATGCGGCATTCCGCGACACACCGACCGGCCCGGCCTTGGCGGTCCGGGCGGAACTGGATTTGGCGCCGGGGTTGGCGATTCCGCTGCGAGCACTGGTCGAGGGCGGCCACGGCACACCGGGGGGCAGGTGATGTCGAAACGTTCGCTGCTCCTACGGCTCGTTGTCGCCGCCGTGCTCACCGTCGTCATCGTGACGGGGATCCTGCGCGTCATCGATGCACCGGTGACCGGGGACGTCGACACCTACACCGCCGAATTCACCGATGTCAACGGGCTGCGCTCGGGTGACGACGTGCGCGTCTACGGATTCAGGGTCGGCAAGGTGGTGACGGTCGAACTCGACGGATCGCTCGCGCGGGTCCGCTTCACGGTCGCGCGGGATCGTCCGGTGTTCGACGAGTCCAGGATCGCGGTCCGATTCCAGGATCTCACCGGCTTCCGCTATCTCGCCGTCCAGCAGCCCGAACAACCCGGCTCGCGCCGAGACCCCGGCGCTGTGATCGGTATCGACCGCACGGTTCCCGCCTTCGACGTCACCACGCTGTTCAACGGCCTACAGCCCGTTCTCGCGCAACTCTCGCCGGAACAGATCAATCGGTTCGCCTCGAACATGCTCGCGGTGCTGGAAGGCGACGGAACCGGACTCGGTCCTGCACTGGACGCGATCGGTGAACTGAGCAAACATGTTTCGGACCGACAAGCGCTGATCACGCTGCTGGTGAGCAACCTCGGGCAGGTGTCCGAGCACCTCGGCGGCAAATCCGCGAACGCGATGGCGTTGCTGGCCAACCTGACCGCGCTGTTCGCCACCCTGACCGAGAAGCTCAGCGGATTGGTCGATTTCGCGAACATCATCCCGGCGGTGCTGACACCACTGCGCGACATCCTGAAGGTGCTCGGCATCACCGGCCTACCCGACCGAGATCTGGACAGGCTGCTGCGCAACGCGTTTCCCGCGCCGCAGCAGGCCGCCGAGGTGCTCGGCAGGTTGCCCGGTGTGCTCCAGACGCTGGCCTCGACCGTGCCGGTGACCGGACCCGAAGCCGCAGTGTCCAGTTCCCACGGTGTCGCCGTGGCCCCCGCACCGCTGCAAGTATTCATCGCCGGACAAGGGGTAAGACTGTGCAACTCGTGAGTCGGTCCCGGCCGCGGCGTCGTCGTGCCGGTGACCCGCGGCGCTCCGACACCGTCGCCGCGGATCTGCGTTGGGGATTGGCGGGATTCGGCTGTGTCATCGCTCTCGTCGTCGCGATCGGCGGGGTTCGCGTCCTCGGCGGCGCGAGCGAGCACCTCTACACCGCCGACATGAGTGAAGCGGGATTCATCCGAGTCGGGGACGACGTCCGGGTCGCTGGCATCCCCGTCGGCGAGGTGCGCTCGCTGAGCTTGCGCTCGGATCGGGTCCGTGTCGAATTCAGCGTCGCCGACACGGTTTTCGTCGGCAGCCGGACCACGCTCGCGGTCCGCATGCTGACCGTCGTCGGCGGCTACTACCTGGCCGTGCTGCCCGACGGCGCCGAACCACTCGGGTCCGATGTCATCGCCCCCGAACAAGTGCGACTGCCCTACAACCTCACCCAGGTGTTCCAGGACGCGATCGAGCCGGTACGTCGGATCGATTCCGGTGAGCTACGCCGCAGTCTCGACGCCGTGGCCACCTCCCTCGACGCGGGCCCCGGCTCCCTCGCGGCTGTCCTCGACGCGACACAAGTACTGGCCACCACCCTGGATCGGCAGAACGCCGATATCTCCCGCACGCTGACGGTCGCCGACGAGTACCTCACGGCGATGGACGCGAACACCGAGACCATGGGCAGGCTGCTCAGCACCTTCGCCACCTTGGAGACGATCATCGCCGACAACCATGTCCAGGTCGGTCGGGTACTCGACGATCTGGCCGCGGTGCTGCACGGCCTGACCCCGCTCGGACGCGCGTGGGACGCGTCCTTGCGTGAGCGAGCACAGCCGTTGGCCGCGGCGGTTCCGCGGCTCGAGGAATTGGCCGCCCGTTTGGGCGCTCTACTGGAGTCGCTGCGATCGTTCGAGCAGCGCCTACTCACGGTGGCGTCTCCGCAAGGCGGCCTGGCGATCGACCAGTCGGCGGCAACGCTGCGGGTGGGCGGCATCTGTGTGCCGATCCCGGGAGGGAACTGCTGATGCTGAAACGCCTGCTGGGAGCCAGGGGATTCATGTCCGCGGCAGTGGTGCTCACGGTCGTCGTGATCGCCGTGGTCGGGTTCCGCCTCGCGCGGCCGACTCCCGAGATGCGCGGGTACTGCGCGGAAATGCCGGACAGCATCGGGCTGTATGTCGGAAGCGCCGTCACCGTGCTCGGGGTGCCGATCGGGCGCGTCACCTCGATCAGACCCAACGGCGGCACCGCGCACGTCGAGTTCTCGATTCCGGCCCAGCGTCGACTTCCGACGGACGTGGGAGCGGTGACCGTCAGCGACAGTATCGTCGCCGACCGCAAATTGGCTCTCATCGGACCGGAACCCTCAGGCCCCGAATGGGATTCCGGCCGGTGTATCACCAACACGCTGACACCGCGGAGTCTGTCGCAGACCTTCGACGCCCTCAGCGAACTCGTCGCGCAACTCGACGGCGGCGACGCGACCACCCGACCCGGAGCCCTGAACGCGCTGGCCGAGGCCACCGCCGGATCCGCCGAGTCGATCAATACCCTGATCCTGCGACTGGGCAGCGCGCTGGACGCCCCGGACGCGGCGATCGGACATCTCGGCGCCCTCCTCGACAGAATGGCCGAACTGGCGCGCAAGGCCAACCTGCGCTGGCCCGAGATCGAGACCTCGGTCTCCGGACTGCCCCGGGCGTTCATCGATATCAACGAGCACATCATCGCGCCGATCGAATTGCTGGTCGACAGCATCGCCGAAGTGTTGCCGCAGGGCAACGACCTGATCAGGATGCTCGGATCGCCGGGCCTGCGGGCCATCGATGGCTTCTCGAATCTGCCGCGACTGTTGTCGGTCGGCATCGGCTCATTGACGGAGATCGTCCGGATGACACCCGCGATCACGACCGCCTTCGCGACCGCAGTCGATCCCGCCACCGGCCAAGTGGTCACCGGATACACCCCCGCCCACCTCGAGTTGCCGCAACACGAGGCGAGCGCCGTCTGCGCGGCGCTGCGTTCGATCACCGAACAGCAGTGCCGAGTCTCCGCGACCGGAGCCACCGAAATCCCCGCCCTACCCCTGCTGTTGGAAGCGGTGAGCGCCCGATGAGAACGTTCACGACCCACCGCGCCCGGCCGGGAACGCGGGTCGCCCTGATCGCCGTGTTGATGTCGATCGCCACCGGCTGCGGCTTCCAACCGGCGCAGGTGCCGATACCCGGCAGCGGACCCGGTGGCCCCACCTATCGTCTGCACGTCGAGTTCGCCGACATCTTGAATCTGCCGCAAGGAGCCCCGGTCATCGCCGACGGGGTGGAAATCGGACAGTTGACGGGATTGCGAATCGTCGATCCGGCCGCCGGAGTCGACGGTCGTCCCGGTCGACCCGGACACGTCGTGGCCGACCTCGCCATCCGCGACTCCGTGCGACTGGCATCCGGTACGACGGCGGGTTTGCGGCAGGCTACGCCACTGGGTGCGGTGTACATCGCACTCACCACACCGACGAACGCCACATCGAACCGTCTGGAATCCGACGCGACCATCCCGCTCGCCGACACCGATCCGGCCCCGCCCATCGAAGACATCCTCGCCGGGCTTGCGGCATTCGTGAACGGCGGGGCGATCACCGACCTCCAGCACATCGTCGGACGATTCAACGCGATCCTGCCCGACGACACCACCGAGACCGCGCGCGTCGCCTCGGATCTCGGCGCCGATCTGACCGACCTGGCCGACCATCTCGACTCCGTCGACACCGTGCTGAACGGGATGCGGGCGACCATCGACGAGGGAATCCTGCGCAACGCGACCACCATCGACGAACTGCTGACCCCCTGGGGAGTGCAACACACCACCGACGGCGTCAACGCCTCCATCCAGGTGCTCTACATGTTGACCGCCCTCGGCCCGATCGGCGACAACGCGGTCTGGGCGGCGCCACTGGTGAACTCACTCGACGGGGCGGCCCGCGCGGTCGTGCCGATGCTCTTCGGCGCCCATCCCCTCGACGCGGGCACGCCGTCGAATCTGGGGAAACTGACCGATCTGATCCAGAACAAGGTCATCCCCTTCACCGAGCACGGCCCGAAGATCGACGTCCTCGATGTCACGGTCGCCGACGATTCGACATCCTCGCGTTCCGCGCAGACCGATCGCATCCTCGACACCCTTCGCATGATCGGAGTACTGCGATGACCGCCCGATCACTGTTCTCGCTGGCCTCGGTCGGCCTCGTGCTGGTCCTCGGCGTCACCTACATGACCACGAACGTGCTCGGCATCGATCCGAGGCGGCACTACATCAGCGTGGAATTGCGACTCGACAATTCCGGCGGCCTCGGCGCCGACGCACCTGTCCTGCTCAAAGGCACCCGGGTCGGTCACGTCGACGCGGTCCGCCGACACGATCGAAAGGTACAGGTGGGCCTGCGTATCGACAGCCGCTACCGCATTCCGGTCTCGAGCCTGGTTCGGATCGAACAACTGTCCGCCCTCGGCGAGCCCTACGTCGAATTCGATCCCGCCGACGACCGCGGCCCCTATCTCGAGGACGGCCGAACGGTGTCCGCCGACCGAACACGAGCCCCCGCGACCATCACCACCCTGTCGGTGCGGATGGTCGAGCTACTCGACGGGATCGACCCGGACGCGATGGCGCAGCTGGTCGGCACCTTTCAGCGTGCGCTCGCCGGCACCGACGCCGCCATGGCGACACTGCGCCGTTCGGCGGCGCTGCTGGCGGCGACCATCCTCAGCCGCAAGGACTCCGTTCGCCGAATGCTGGCCGACATCCAGTCCATGGGAACCGACATCGCCTGGCTCGGACCGTCATTGGCCGAAGCGGGTCCGCAATTCGGACGCTTCGGCGAAGCGTTGAGCACCGTCATCCAATCGGCGTCGGAATTCATCGAAGCCCGCCCGACCTCCGACTACTTCACCGGCGACGGAATGGTGCCGTTTCTCGACGAATTGACCGCACTCGTCGAAGAACTCGGGCCGGAGGTCGCGCGCACCGTCCCCGCGCTGCTTCCGACACTCACCGAGGCGGTCGCCCATACCCCCGCCATCGATATCAGCGACCTGATCCGCCAAGCCCTGCTCGGGGTGAGCGACGACGGCGCGCTGCGATTCCGCATCGCCATCAAATGACCCCGCCGCCTCGGAAGGAACATCGACCATGAACACGGCTGCCACCGTACCGACCGAAACCACGAAGACCAGTGACGACGAACCGGCCCCGAAGTCCACGCCACCCGCCGCGCGCACCCTGTCGCTGCGGTGGTCCACCATCGTGATCTCGGCCGCGCTCGTCGTTCTGCTGGCGGCGGTGGTGACCCTCGGCTCGTTGTACTGGTCGGCGCGCTCCACGATCGCCGATCGCGACGCACACGCCGCCGCCGAACAACGCGCCGAGAAGATCGCCACCGACTATGCCGTGGGGGCGTCGACCATCGAATATCGTGATCTCCCAGCCTGGTTCGTCCGACTCAAATCCGGCACGAGCCCCCAACTCGGCGCGAAGTTCGACGCCACCTCACCCCAGCTCGAACAGATCCTGCTGCCACTGCGATGGACGTCGAAGGCGACACCGCTCTCGGCCACCGTCCTCTCCGAGTCCGGCGGGATCTACACCGTGAACGCCTATCTCGACGTGACATCGACCAGCGCGCAGACGCCCGACGGAACCCACGCCACCGTCACCTACTCCGTCGTCGTCGACAGCAACGCCGACTGGAAGATCACCGACGTCGGCGGTCTGCAAGCGGCGTTGCCCGCCAAGTGATCACCCATCTCGACAGTGGTGTGCTCCTGCGTCGGCGACGGATCGTTCAGCCGGGCGCTTCGGTCCGGCGCATCGGATCGGGAACCGACGGCTCCGGTTCGCCACCGAGTTTGCGCAGCGTGGCGATACAGGCGTGCAACTCCTCCAGCGATACCCCCGATGCCTTGGCCCGGAAGAACGATTGCAGACCACGCAACGATTCCTGTTGCGCGGCAAGACCTCGCGGGGTCACCTCCAGTCTGATGACCCGACGATCGGCGGGCGAGGCCGTGCGCCGCAACAATCCGGCGACCACGAGTTTCTCCACATCGGAGGTGATCGTGCTCGGCAGCACGGCCAGATATTCGGCCAACAGTTTCGGGCGGTCCAGACCCGCGAAGACGAGAAAGAGGATGCCGAGCGCGCGTTCGGAGATCCCGTTCCTCCGCGCCACCGGCAGGGTCATGTTCGCGATCACCCGCCGGATATCGGTCACGGCGCCGAGCAGCTCGATGATGTCGTTCTCGCCCGCGGCGCCCATGGAGTCGGTCACGGACGGGCAGCCTACTCCATAATTCGAACTGTTCATTATCTGAACTATTCATGTTAGTCTTCTTTTCGAAGCCAGAGTCGACTCTCGCGTGGACCACCGTGGAGCATCATGAAATCTTCTGAAACACAACGAGTTCCGGCGATCGACAAGGCCGCCGCCACCCCGGGCGCCACCCGATGGTCGTGGAAAGCCTTCGCCGGGTGGATATTCGGCGCGGTCGCGGTCGTCACCGTGCTGGTGACCTCCGAGAAGCACGGACCGGCCTCCCCGGACAACCTCGACCCGGACGGAGCGGGGAAGCCGCTGCCCGTCGAGCCGCTGTTGTCCGGGTTCGACTGGGTGAACGCGGGTCAGATCGCGGCCCTGGTCCTGTTCCTGGCCACCATCGTCGCCGTGGTCTGGGGTTGGCGGCGCCATCCCGGGCATCCGGTTCTCCTGATGGTGATCGCCTCGAGCACGCTGTTCGTGCTCGACCCGTACAACAACTGGGCGATCGGCCTGGTCTACAACCCGCGCCTGTGGCACTTCCCCCGGGACTGGCCGTGGCTCAATATATCTCCGATCATCGAGCCGCTCACCTCGTTCGTCTACGCGCCCTACATCCTGCTCCCGTACTTCGTGACGATGCCGATCCTGCGGGCCGTCCAACGACGCCGCGCTCCGGAGTCCTTCGTCTGGCGGCACCCGTTGATCTCGCTGGCGGCGCTGACCTTCGTCTGCGGGGTGATCTGGGACGCCGCCCAGGAGATCCTCCTGGTGCGCACCCAGTTCCTGACCTACACCCATGTCATCGACTTCGGCACCCTCGACGCGGGCAAAAACAGCCAGTTCCCGTTCCTGATGGCCAGTCTGCTGATCACCGTGGTGATGATTCCCGCGTCACTGCTGCTCTACCGCGACGACAGCGGGCGGTCACAGGCCGAGAAGATCGCCCGACGCTTCAACCTCCACACCCGCCACCCCAGGTTGGCCACCTTCCTGGTGATGGCGGTGGCGCTGAACATCGCAATGTTCAGCTTCAGCACCTCGTTCTGGGTGGTCCGCGCGACCGGCGCGGCATCCACCGTGGCCTGCCCATGGCCCTACCCGACAGCGAAGACCTGGGATCCGCACGGACTCTACGAATCCCAGGGCGCCCCCGGGCCGTTCACCGCGGGCGCCGCGAGCACCTGGCAGGTCGGACAGCCCGACGGACGCCCGTCGCCGGTCGCCGTCGAGTCCGATCGGTGCGACCCCGACCGCTGACATGACGGCCCGATCCTCGTCCGTGGCCCCGGCCTCGGACCCTCGAATCGCCGCACCCGAATCCCGAAGCTGCCGAAAGCCGTTCCGCTCGAAGAGGACTGATGACACTGACCGACGACCACACTGTGCTCGCGAGCTCGAAGACGCCGTTCTACCAGGCGGTCGGCGACGAGAGGGAGGTCTTCCGCGCCGCGGCGGGCCGAGGTCTGCCGGTGCTGCTGAAGGGTCCGACGGGTTGCGGGAAGACGCGATTCGTGGAGGCGATGGCGGCCGAGCTCGGTCGCGAACTGATCACCGTGGCCGGGCACGAGGACATGACATCCGCGGATCTGGTGGGCCGTTTCCTGCTGAAGGGCGGCGAAACGGTATGGGTGGACGGGCCTTTGACGCGGGCCGTGCGCGCGGGCGCCGTCTTCTACCTGGACGAGGTGGTCGAGGCCCGCCAGGACACCACCGTGGTGATCCATCCGCTCGCCGATCACCGTCGTGAGCTTCCGGTCGACCGGCTCGGCACGACGGTGCCCGCCGCGCCCGGGTTCCACCTGGTGATCTCCTACAACCCCGGCTATCAGAGTGTGCTCAAGAGCCTCAAGGAATCGACGCGACAGCGGTTCGTCGCCATCGAACTCGGGTTCCCGCCGCAGGCGATCGAGGTCGAGGTGATCGCCCACGAGGCCGGGATCGATGAACAGACCGCCCGTGTCCTGGTGACCCTCGGCAACGCCATCCGCGGTCTGGACGGGATCTCGCTGCGCGAGGTGGCCTCGACCCGGATGCTGATCCTCGCGGGCGGCCTGATCGCGGAAGGGCTGAGTCCACGCAGCGCTGTTCGGTCGGCCGTCGTACAAGCGCTGTCCGACGATCAAGACGTCAATCGCGCGCTCGGCGAACTCGTCGACGCGATCCTGCCCCGATCATGACCACCGCGGACCCGGACAGCCCGGCCAGGTTCCGGTTGCTGGCAACCTTCGTGGCGGGCCGACCGGTCGAGGTAGCGCCCGCACCGAAGGCAAAGGCCGCTTACACCACCGGCCGGACCATCTTCCTCACGCCCGGACTGCCCGTGACCGAACAACGACGCGAATTACTGGTCCAAGCCGCGCTGCTCGGCGCGGGAAGCCTGCATCCGCGTCTGGTACGACCACTGCGGCGACGTCCCGCACTGGCCCGTCGCTACCTGGCCCTGGAAGGGCGCCGCGCGCTCGCCGGCTTGGCGGGCACGATTCCGCTCGCCGCCGAGCTGAGCCTCGGCACGCGAGCGTGGACAGCGACCTGCGACGAATCGTTGGCGATGGCCCGTGGACGGCGCTCGGTCCCGGACCCGCCGCACTGGTTCGGCGTGATCCGCCCCGCCCGCCTGCTCGCCACCACCGCAGGGCCCGGTACCCGGCCCAACGGCGCGCCCGGCTTGGGCTTCGAACCACCGCCCGAGGACGACGCGGACGAGGGCGAAGGGCCCGACCGGCGCGAGATCGCGAATCAGGACACGAGTCCGCTGTTCATGCCACGGACTCTGATGGACCTGATCCGCGGACGACGCGGCGGCCGAATGGCCGGGCGTGGGCCCGCGGGCGCCGGTGCGGTGCACGCGGTACGCCGGGCCCGGCTCACCGGGACCCAGGTGCGCCCCGCGCCGACGCGGCGGCGGCGCGCCGAAGGCAAGCCCGTCGCCGGTGCGAGCGGCGCTCTGTATCCGGAATGGGACGTCCACCGGGACCGATACCGCATCGACTGGTGCCGGGTCGTCGACCACCCGTTGGAGATCGAGCCCGCGCCCGCCACCGAGATCGCCTTCGATGATGTACTGCTTCGCCGCCTGGCCCGGATCGGTCAGGGTCTCGAGGTGGTGCGCGGTCGCCCCGACGGAGACGAACTCGACCTCGACGCCATGACCGATCTGCTCATCGATCTGCGTTCGGGCCACTCGCCCCACGAACACGTCTACAGCGAACGTCGCAAACGGCATCGTGATCTCGGCGTCTTGATCCTGCTCGACGCGTCCGGCTCGGCCACCGACTCCGACTCCGAAGGGCGCACCGTGCACGACCACCAGCGCCGCGCAGCGGCCACACTCGCCCACACCCTGGAGGAGCTCGGCGACCGTGTCGCCGTCTACGCCTTCCGCTCACACGGCCGCCACACCGTGCACCTCCCGGCCGTGAAGACATTCGGACAACGGTTCGGCGCCACCCAGCGCGCACGACTGGACCAACTCCGACCGTCCGGCTACACCCGCCTCGGAGCCGGACTCCGCGCGGCGGGCGAGATTCTCCGGAGTCGAGCGGAAACGAACAATCGCCTGCTGGTCCTGCTGTCCGACGGGCTGCCCTACGAGGACGGCTACGAAGGCATCTACGCCGAGGCCGACGTCGGCACGGCACTCGAGGAACTGCGCGCCGAGGGCGTCGGTTGCCTGTGCCTGTCCCTGGGCGGCGGCGCCGACCTCGAAGCGCTCCAACGCGTCTTCGGCTCAGCGAGTTACGCCACTGCCCGCACTCTCGCCGAACTGAGTCCGCGCATGGACGAAATATTCCTGTCCTGCCTGCGGGCGGCGAGCGCGCGCGGAAGAGACGGGACGTGATCGGCGGGACCGGCCGACCGAGGACATCGGGCCATCGATCGGTGTCGGCGCGACCGAACGGCCCCGCTCGAAGTTCTGCCGCAAAAGCTCGACAGTGGAGGTACCAATGAAGCGGACGCACAAGCTCGAGGATCTGAAACCCGCGGACTACGTCGTGGTGGGTGCGGGCAGCGCGGGCGCGATCGTCGCACGGCGTCTGGCCGACGCCGGTGCGACCGTCACCCTCGTCGAATCGGGTAAGCGGCTGCGCGGACCACTCGTCACGGTGCCCGGGATGTGCGGCGCGATCCACGCGGTGACATCGCTGCAACGTCGCATGACCTGGCCCGCGTACACCGTCGCGCAGCGTCACATGAACGGCCGCGCGCTGCCCCAGTCACATGGTCGCGCGCTCGGCGGAGGCAGCGTCGTCAACGGAATGGCGTTCGTCAGGGGCAACCGCCACAACTACGACGACTGGGCGGCCGAGGGCGCCGAAGGCTGGGCGTTCTCCGATGTCCTGCCGTCCTTCCGACGGCTGGAGAATTTCGAGGACGGCCCGAGCGAGCTGCGCGGCGGATCCGGCCCGATCACCGTCGAACGAGCGACAGGCCTGGCGCCCATCACCGAAAGCTTCATGGCCGCACTGTCGGCGACCACCGGCACCGCGGCCAACGAGGACTACAACGGCGCAAACCAGACCGGAGTGGCCGCATTGCAGCAGAGTGTCGGCGCGGGTCGGCGCGTAGGCACCGATCGCGGATATCTGTGGGACGCACCGCCCGGTCTCCAGGTGGTCAGTGGTGTCACCGCGACCCGATTGATCATCGAGCACGGCCGCGCGGTCGGCGTGGAACTGGCGGCACAGCGCAAGGGCCGTCATCCGATCGCGTCGGCGCGGGCCGAACGTGAAATCATCCTCAGCGCCGGATCACTCGGGTCGCCGCGCCTGTTGATGCTGTCGGGCATCGGCCACGCGACACACCTGCGCGAGCACGGGATCGACGTGCTCGCCGACCTGCCGGTGGGCGACAACCTGCACGATCATCTGTTCGTCCCGATGTCCTACCTCGCGCCCGGCGGACGCCGCGCGTCCCCGACGAGTTTCGCCGCGACCGTAGCTCGGGAATGTGTGCGCCCGCGTTCGACCTACATGGCGCACACACTGTTCGAAGCCGTCGGATTCGTCGACAGCGGAACACGAACCCGCGCCGACGTCCCCGATCTGGAGATGTTCATCCTCCCCATGAGCTACCCGGAGAATCAAGACGAGCCCGGACTACACCTGGCCGCCGACCCCTCCCCCTCGCTGACCCTGCTGCCGACGATGCTCTACCCGCAGAGCCGAGGGACCGTCCGGCTGGCATCGACCGATCCGTTCACCGCACCGCTGATCGACCCGAATTACCTGGCCGAACCACAAGACCTCGCGACGCTGCTCGCCGGAATGGAACTGGTCGGGGAAACGGTCGGACATCCGGCGGTCGCCGCACAACTCGGACGTCAGGTGCTACCCGAATCCGGCCTGACGAGTACGGAACTGGCGGACTTCGTTCGACGCAACGCATCGGGGGTCTACCACCCCGTCGGAACCTGCCGAATGGGTACCGACGAGCGCGCCGTGGTCGACCCCGAACTGCGCGTACGCGGCGTGGACGGACTTCGAGTGGCCGACGCCTCGATCATGCCCTCCATCGTCGGCGGCAACACCAACGCCGCGGCCATGATGATCGGCGAGCGCGCGGCCGAGCGGATCATCGGCAGCTGAACGAAGTGTCGGCTACCGCCGCACGCATCGGCGGGCCGCGTGCCCGCCGGTGCTCACGGGGTGGATTCGGTCGGCGGCCACAGCGGCGCGGGCGTCTCCCCCAGCGGGTACCAACCGGGGAGCCTGCCCGCACCCGCGCTCTTCTCCATCCGCGCGGAGAACTCACGAGAAACCTTGCCGGACTTGAGCAACCGGACGTAGAGATCGACGACGTGACCGAAGTCGAAGAAGTCACGCTGCCACGCCCACTTCCCGTGGCCCGCGTAGCGGAACCACGAACCGCCGAGCCCGTACACCTCGTGCTCGACGCCGTCGGTGTCGGTGGCGGTCTGTTTCCAGAACCCGAGCACTTCGCCGAGCTTCTCATCGATCAACACGCGCTGATACGGGTAGCGCCACCCGAGCAGCCCCTCCATCTCCTGGCCGAACGCGATGTCGCGGATCTCCTCGATTCCGACGCACATGACGTCGTCGTTCGGACCGATGTTCCAGCCGTAAGTGCCGTCGGTGACGAAGAAGTCCGCCAGCGGCCGCCAGTCACCGCTACGTTCGGCTTCGATATTGGCCGCCAGCCATTGCTGGACGACCTCCTCCAGTTCCGCGCGAGGAAACTCGGTCACGATGTGGTCCTTTCCGATGTCGACTGTGCGGCCCCCAGCGCACGACGCGCAGCTCCGGTGTCAACCGCGACCTTACAGTAGGCTATACACGTGTAAAAGGCCATTGCGTCGCCGCGCGGCAAGCGGGTCAGTCCAGTCGGGAGTTCAGGATCCTCGCTATCTGGGCGATGGCGGCCGGTTCGGTCATCGCCAGGTGGGTGGCGTCTATGTGGAAGTTGGTGACTCGGCCCTGGACGAAGGGGATCCAGCCGCGGTGGCCGGTGGCATCGGAGCGGCGGTCGCGGGCGGCGGTGAAGTAGAGCATGTCGGTGTCGACGGTGGGGGGCTCCCATTCGGCGGCGGCGAGGATGGACAGGTTGTAGGCGTCGGTCAGGCGTTCGAGGGTGGCGGCGTCTATGTCGAGGCCGCCGTCGAGGTATTCCGCGATCTGTTCGGCGGCTTGGGCCGCGGTCGCGTCGGCGCGGACGAAATCGATGCCGAGTACGGGGCCGAGGTTGCTGACGAGTTCGCCCGCGGTGATGGTGGTGACCGAGTCGGCGTCGATGCCGCTGGACTCCGCGTCCAGTAGGCCGAGTAGCGCTACCTCTTCACCCGCGGCGCGGATCGCGGCGGCGACGGCGTGTGCGATCAGGCCGCCCATCGACCAGCCCATCAGGTGATACGGGCCGTGTGGCTGGACCGTGCGGATTTCGGCGAAATACCGGTCGGCGATGTCGGCGATGGTTCGGGGACCGGGGGTTTCGCCGCTGATCTGGGGCGCCTGGATACCGTAGATCGGTCGGTCTTCGGTGATGTAGCGGTCCAGTGCTTGATAGCACCAGGCCAGGCCCGAGGCGGGGTGGACGCAGAACAGCGGCGGGCGGTCGCCTTCGGTGCGGATGGGCAGGAGTACGTCGAGGCCGAAGGCGGGGACTTCCTCGAGGTCGGCGCCGGAACGCATCCCGGACTCGATGCGCTTGGCCAACTCGGCCGGGCTCGGGTCCGAGAGCATCCAGCGGACCGGGATCTCGACGTCGAGTTCCTTCTTCAATTCGCTCACCACCTGCACCGAGCGCAGCGAGTTCCCGCCGAGGGCGTAGAAGTCGTCGTCAGCGCCGACCTTCGGCACTCCGAGCACCTGCTCGAAGGCGCGGGCGACCTCCTCTTCCAGCGGGGAGGACGGCTCGCGGAACTCACCGACGGCGAGGACCGGCTTCGGCAGGCGGGCGCGGTCGAGTTTGCCGGAGGGGGTGAGCGGCACCGTGTCGAGCACCATCACCGTGGTCGGCATCATGTAGCCGGGTAGTTCGCCTGCCGCGCGGGCGACGACGGCGTCGGTGTCGACTGTCGCGCCCGCGGCGGGGATCAAGTAGCAGACGAGATAGTCCACGGTCTCGGTGGTGATCACGGAGACGATCGCCCTCGCCACGGACTCGTGTTCGGCGAATACCGCTTCGATCTCCCCGAGTTCGATGCGCAGACCGCGCAGCTTCACCTGGAAGTCGGTGCGGCCCAGGTATTCCAGCTCCCCGGTGTGTTGCCATCGCACGGAATCGCCCGTGCGGTACATGCATTCGCCGATCGAGTGCGGATCGGGCACGAAACGTTCGGCGGTCAGGCCGGGGCGCGCGTGGTAGCCGCGGGCGATCTGGTCGCCCGCCAGGTACAGGTCGCCCGCGACGCCGGGCGGCACCGGGCGCAGTCGGGCGTCGAGCACGTAGGCTCGCGCGTTCCATACCGGCGCGCCCATCGGCATACTCCCGGTATCGGATTCGCGCACCTGGTGTGCGGTGGCGTGCAGGGTGAATTCGGTCGGGCCGTAGAGGTTGTGCAGTGCGGTCTCGGGCAGCACCGACCGCACGGCTCGCACGACATCCTGACCGAATGCCTCGCCGCCGATGAGCACCGCGCGCAAGGAGTCCATCGGCGCCGACGGCGCGGCGTCGGCGAACACCGCGAGCATGGACGGCACGAAGGAGGTCACCGTGACCCGGTGCGCGGCAATGGTTTCGGCGAGGTAGGCCGGATCGGTGTGGCCGTCGGACATGGCGATCACCGTCCGCGCGCCGACCATGGGCGGCGCGAAGATCTCCCACACCGATACGTCGAAGGTCGCAGGCGTCTTCTGGAGCACCACGTCCGCGCAGGTCAGCTCGTAGGAGCCGACGATCCAGCGCAGTTGATTCAGGACCGAACGGTGCTGGACGGCAACGCCTTTGGGCCTGCCTGTGGATCCGGAGGTGAACAGCAGGTAGGCGATGTTGTCCGGGCGCAGCGGGGCGAGCCGATCGCGGTCGGTCACCGGTGCGTCGTCGAATCCCGAGAGGTCGACCCCGTCCAGCGAGGTGAGCACGATCTCGGCGCCCGCGGTTTCGAGCATGTACTCGACGCGTTCGGCGGGATGGTCGGGATCGACGGGCACGTAGCCGCCGCCTGCCGCGTGCACCGCGTACATCGCGGTCACCTGGTCGAGGGAACGCCGCATCCGCAGCGCCACCAACGAATCCGGGCCGACACCGCGCGCGATCAGCCACCGCGCGAGCCGGAACACCCGCGCCGCGAACTCCGCGTAGGTCACGGTGCGGTCGCCGGAGATCAGCGCGGGACGGTCCGCGTGTTCGCGTGCCGCGCGGACGAAGGCGGAGGCGAGCGTCTCGTGCGCGGGCAGGTCGCGGTCGGTCGAATTCCACCGCGTCAGTACGGCTTCGCGTTCGTCCGCGTCGAGCAGGTCCACCTCGTACACCGGCCGCGACGGGTCGGACACCAGTGCGTCGAGCATGCGCCGCAGGCGGTCGACGAAGGTGGTGACGGTGCTCGCGTCGAACAGGTCGGTGGCGTAGGTCAGCACGCCGGTGATCCCGGCGGGCGCGCCGGTCTCGTCGTAGGTGTCCGACACCGTGACCTGCAGGTCGAACAGCGACGTGCCGGTCTCGGCGTCCACGCCCGACAGTGCGAGACCCGGCAGTTCGAGCTCGGTCCTCGCCAGGTTCTGGAACGCCAGCATCACCTGGAACAGCGGGTGGTGCGCGCGCGAGCGCACCGGGTTCAGTTCCTGCACCAGCCGCTCGAACGGCACGTCGGCGTGGCCGAAGGCGGCGAGGTCGGTTTCGCGGACCTGTTCGAGCAGTTCGGTGAACGACATGTCCGCGCGCAACCGCGTCCGCAGCGCGAGGGTGTTGACGAACATGCCGACCAGGTCGTCGAGTTCGGGCTCGCCGCGACCCGCGTACGGGGTGCCGATGGTGATGTCGGCGGCGTTCGCGAGGCGGGCCAGGGTGGCGGCCAGCGCGGCGTGCAGGACCATGAACAGGGTCGTGTTGTGCGCACGCGCGATCCGTTGCAGTTCGGCGTGCAGGTCGGCGTCGACGCGCATCGGCACCGTCGCGCCCGCGTAGGACTGCGCGGGCGGGCGCGGGCGATCGGCGGGCAGTTCGAGCAGTGCGGGCGGGTCGGCCAATTGCTCTGTCCAGTAGTCGATCTGGGCGCGAAGCACCGAGTCCGGATCATCCTCGGCGCCGAGGACCGCGCGCTGCCAGATGGCGTAGTCCGCGTACTGCACCGGCAGCGGCGTCCAGGCGGGCGCCTCGTCGCCCATTCGGGCCTGGTAGGCGGTCATCATGTCGCGCGCGAGCGGGCCGAGCGAGGAGCCGTCGCCGCAGATGTGGTGCATCACCACGGCCAGCACCCAGTCGTCGCCGCCGAGGTCGAACAGGTTGGCGCGGAACGGCATCTCGACGGTCACGTCGAAGGGGGTCGCCAGCAGCGCCGTGATCGCCTCCGGCAGTTCGGATTCGGCGATCGGGAGCACGGTCAGCGCCGACGTGGCTTCGGCGGCGGGCAGGACGAGTTGCACGGGTTCGCCCTCGACCTGCGGGTACACCGTCCGCAGCACTTCGTGCCTGGCGAGCACGTCGTCGACCGCCGAGCGCAGTGCGGCCACATCCAGCCCGCCCGAGAGGCGGAGCACGATCGGGATGCCGTAGGCGGGCGAATCCGGTTCGAACCGGTTCAGGAACCACATCCGCTGCTGGGCGTAGGAGAGCGGGAGTCGCTGCGGGCGCGGGCCAGCGGTCAGTGGCGCCCGTGCGGCGTCGGTGTGGGTTTCGGCGCGGGCGGCCAGCTTCTCGACCGTCGACGCCTCGAAGATCATCGACACCGGGACGGTGGTGTCGAGAGCGGCGCCGATCCGCGCGGCGACGCGGGTGGCCACCAGGCTGTTGCCGCCCAGGTCGAAGAAGTCGTCGTCGGCGCCGATCGCGCCGTCGACGCCGAGCGCCTCGGCGAATACGCCCGCCACGATCTCCTCCACCGGCGAGGCGGGCGCGCGGAACTGCCGGGTGGCCACCACTGGCGCGGGCAGCGCCTTGCGATCGACCTTGCCGCTGGGCGAGAGCGGGATCTCGTCGAGCACCATGACCGCGGCGGGCACCATGTAGGCGGGCAGTTCCTCGGCCAGCGCCGCGCGCAGACGCTCGGCCGACGGGCTCGCCTCGACCGCCGCCACCACGTAGGACACCAGGCGCAGCGGGGCCGCGCCGTCGCGACGCGGGACGGTCACCGCGAACGCCACGTCCTCGCGCGCGCCGAGCAGCGCGTCGATCTCACCGAGTTCGACGCGGAAGCCGCGGATCTTGACCTGGAAGTCATTGCGGCCAACGAACTCCAGGGCGCCATCGGCGGTCCAGCGCACCACGTCGCCGGTGCGGTACACGCGCTGTCCCGGCTCCCCGAACGGGTCGGCGACGAACCGCGACGCCGAGGTTCCGGGCCGGTTCAGGTAGCCGCGCGCCAGCGCCGGACCCGCCAGATACAGTTCGCCGCCGACCCCGATCGGCACCGGCCGCAGGCGGGGGTCGAGCACCATGGCCCGCATACCCGGCAGCGGCCCGCCGATGGTCGGCGATTCGCCGGGGCGCAGTTCGCCGGTCGCGGTGGCGACCACCGTGGTCTCGGTGGGGCCGTACAGCACCCGGAACCGCCGCAGGCCCGCGCGGTCGGTGCGGGACCAGCGCCGCACCAGATCGGCGGGCACCTCGTCGCCGCCCGACATCACCGTGCGCAGGTCGTCGAGTCCTTCCGGTTCCACCGAGGCCAGCGCGGCGGGGGTGACGAACGCGTGGGTCACCCGTTCGGCGCGCAGGAGTTCGGCCAGTTCGTCGCCGCCGTGCAGATCCGAGCGCGCCACCACCAGCGCCGCGCCCGCGCTCACCGCGAGCAGGATCTCCAGCAGCGACGCGTCGAAGGACGGCGAGGCGAAATGCAGGACGCGAGAGTCGGATTCGAGTGCGGTGTCGGCGCGCTGGGCGGCGAGGTAGTCGGCGACGCCCGCGTGGGAGACGGCGACGCCCTTGGGCACACCGGTGGAACCGGAGGTGAAGACCACCCAGGCGACGTTCGACACGCGCAGCGGACGTAGTCGTTCGTCCTGTGCTATCGGGTGGCCGTCGAGTGCGGCGATCCGCTCGACCACGGCGGCGTCGTCGACACCGATCCACGCCACCGAGTCGGGCAGCGCGGCGCGCGCGCCGGAGGTCGTGAGACCGAGCGCCGCACCGGAATCCGAGATCATCTGCGCGATCCTGGCGGTCGGATAGCGCGGGTCGACCGGTACGTAGGCCGCGCCCGATTTCACCACCGCCCACCAGGCGACCACCGATTCCACCGACCGCTCGATCGCGACCACGACTCGCTGTTCGGGTGCGGCGCCGGAACGGATCAGCAACCGCGCCAAGCGGTTCGACCGTTCGTCGAGTTCGGCGTAGGTGAGCTCGCCTGCTTCGGACACCACCGCGGCCCCGTCGCCGTTCGCACCGACCGCGGCGGCGAACACCTCGGGCAGCAGCATCGGCGCGGGCGCGGCATCCTGGCCGACTCGCGACAGCAACCACGACCGGTCATCGGCGTCGAGCCATTCGATATCGCCCACCGCCACCGCGGGATTCTCGGCGATCGCGGTCAGTATCCGCAGAAAACGCCGCACGAAGCCGGTGACCGTCGCCTCGTCGAACAGGTCGCGCGCGAACATCATCATGCCCGAGACACCCTGCGCGTGACCATCTTTCGCGTAGGTGTCGGAAATGACCAGTTGCAGGTCGAACTGGCAGATCCCGGTGTCGAGATCGGACTGCGACACCGCGACCTCGGGCAGCACCACCTCGACCGTCGACAGGTTCTGGAACGCCAGCGCGACCTGGAACAGCGGGTGCTGTCCCGCCGACCGCGCCGGATTCAGTTCCTCCACGACCCGCTCGAACGGCACGTCGGCGTGTTCGAACGCCTCCAGGTCGGTCTCCCTGACCCGGTCGAGCATGCGCGCGAACGGCTGCGCGCCGTCAACGGCGGTCCGCAGCACCAGCGTGTTGACGAACATGCCGACCAGCGCGTCGAGGCCGGGTTCGCCGCGGCCCGCGACGGGTGTGCCGACCACCACGTCGTCGCTGCCGCTGAGCCGTCCGAGCAGGACAGCGAGCGCGGCGTGCACGACCATGAACAGCGACGAACCGCGCGCGCGGGCGAGGTCGAGCAGTCGGCCGTGCAGGTGCGCGTCGATCTCCACCGGCACCCGGCCGCCCGCGAGCGACGCCACGGCGGGACGCGGCCGGTCGGCGGGCAGTTCCAGGTGATCCGGCGATCCGGCGAGCGTGGAACGCCAGTACGCCAACTGCGCGTGCATCAGCGCGTCGGGATCGTCGGCCGATCCGAGCACCTGCCGCTGCCACAGCGCGAAATCGGCGTACTGCACCTCCAACGGCTCCCAGACCGGCCCGTGACCGGACAGCCGCGCCGCGTAGGCGGTCATGACGTCGCGCGCCAGCGGTCCCATGGACTGGCCGTCACCGGCGATGTGGTGGACGACGAGGACGAGCAGGAACTGTCCGATGGCGCCGTCGGCGGCGTCGTCGACCTCGAACAGGCCGACTCGCATCGGCACGTCGGCGGTCACGTCGAAACCCCGGTGGACGAAGGTCGCGGCGGCCGCGCGCACATCGCCTGCATGTACCCGGCCGACTTCGATCGCCACGGTCGGTTCGTCCAGGATCAGCTGGCGGGCCTCGCCCTCGGTCTCCGGATAGATCGTGCGCAGCACTTCGTGGCGGGCGATCACATCGCGCAGGGCCGCCGCGAGCGCCTCGGTGTCCAGCTTGCCGGACAGCCGCAGCATCACGGGGATGTTGTAGGCCGCGGACTCGGGTTCCAACCGGTTGAGGAACCACATGCGCTGCTGCGCCAGCGACAGCGGCACCGGCTCGGGACGCGCCGCAGCCGTCAGCGGCACTCGACCTGCGCCGCCGAGCGCGTCCGCGGCCTCGGCCAGCGCGCGGACCGTCGGCGCTTCGAACAGCGCGCGCACCGGCACCCGCGCGTCCAGCGCCGCGCCGACCCGCGCCACCACGAGGGAGGCGCGCAGCGAATCGCCGCCGAGGGCGAAGAAGTCGTCGTCTACGCCGACCCGGTCCAGGTCGAGGACCTGTTCGAAGGCGCGCGCCACGACCGCCTCCAGCCACGAGGTCGGCGGTGCGAACGCGCGCACCGGGAAGTCCGGTTCCGGCAGCCTGCGCCGGTCGAGTTTCCCGTTGGCGGTGAGCGGGATGTCGTCGAGCACGAGCACCGCGGACGGCATCATGTACGGCGGCAGTACTTCGGTCAGCGACGCGCGCAATTCGGGTCCGGAGACCGTCGCGCCCGGCGCGGGCACCACGTAGGACACCAGCGTCACCGCGCGTCGCTCGTCCCCGCGCGGCACGGTGACCACGAACGTCAGGTCCGCGCGCGCCGCCAGCGCGGCGTCGATCTCGCCGAGCTCGACGCGGGTGCCGCGCACCTTCACCTGGGAATCGTCGCGGCCCAGGAATTCCAGCCGATCCTCGGCGTCGCGCCGCACGATGTCGCCGGTGCGGTACATCCGCTCGCCGGGCGCGCCGAACGGCGCGGCCACGAAGCAGGCCGAGGTCAGATCGGGCCTGCCGACATAGCCGTCGGCGAGGGCCGGACCGAGCAGATACAGTTCGCCCGCGACCCCGCTCGGCACCGGACGCAGCCAGGTGTCGAGAACCACCGCGGTGACCGAGCCGACGGCGCCGCCGATCGTGACGGGTGCGCCGGGGGCGAGCGGCGCGCTCGCGGTGGCCCAGATGGTGGCCTCGGTCGGCCCGTAGAGGTTGATCACCGACCGCCCCGGCGCCCACTGGTCGACCAGTTCCGATCCCAGTTGCTCACCGGCTGTAGCCAGCACCCGCAACCCGTCGAGTCCATCGCGCGGGACCGTCGCCAGCGCCGACGGCGTCACCACGGCGTGCGAAACATGTTCGCGGCCCAGCAGATCCGCGAGGTCGGGACCTCCGTACACATCCGGCGGGGCGATGACGAGCCGCCCGCCCGATCCGTGCGCCATCAACAGTTCGAACAGCGAGGCGTCGAAACTCGGCGCCGCCACCTGCAACACCGACGCGCGGTGGTCGACGCCGAGCACGCGCCGCTGGGCCGCGACCAGATCGGCCAGACCGCGATGACTGACCAGCACACCTTTCGGGGTGCCCGTCGAGCCGGAGGTGTAGATCACGTAGGCGGTGCGGTCGGGGTGGATCGGGCCGCCCCGTTCGGCATCGGAGATCGGCGCGGGCGAGGCCGCGTCGACGAGACCCGCGGTGTGCTCGTCGTCGAGGACGAGCCACTCGACGCTCTCGGGCAGCTGCCCCACCGACGCGGTATCGGTCAGTCCGAGTACGGCTTTCGAGTCGGAGAGCAGGTATTCGATGCGCTCCGGCGGTAGCTTCGGATCGACCGGGACGAATGCCGTGCCCGCTTTCGCGGCCGCCCAGATGGCGACGAGCGCCGTTGTCGAGCGCGGGAAAGCGCAGGCCAGCACCGACTGTCCCGCGATCGTGCGCTGGGACAGGACTCGCGCCAAGCGGTTCGAACGCTCGTCGAGTTCCCGGTAGGTCATGGTGGTGGTCCCGAAGGTCGCGGCGGGCGCGTCGGGGTCGCGGGCCACCGACGCGGCGAGGATCTCGGGCAGCGAGACACCGGGGATGTGGACGTGCCGCGGGGTCGGCGGCAGCGCGGTCGATGGGGTGATCGCGGCGAGTCGAGTCGTCGGGTTCGCGGCGATCCGGGACAGCAGATCCACGAAGCGATCGAGGATCTCGCGCGCGCGTTCGGGGGCGAATTCGTGTTCCAGATAGCGCAGGCTGATCTGAAGTTCCTGCGCGCCGTCGTCTTCGGCCGCTATCGGCGCGACGACCAGGCTCAGCGGATAGGGGGTGGCGTCCACGCCGCCGACGCTGTCCACGCGCAGTCCCGCCGAGGCGACGAGCTGCTGCAGGGTTCGCCGGTCCAGCGGGAAGGACTGGAAGGTCAGCGCGGTGTCGAACAGCGCGGGCACGCCCGCGGCGCGGTGGATGTCGGGCAGCCCGACGAAGTGGTGGTCGAGCATGCGCGCGTGCTGCGCCTGGATGTCGGCCAACAACTCGCGCGGCGTCACCGACGGCGCGAGTCGCACGCGGACCGGGACGGTGTTGAGGAACATGCCGAGCGTCTGATCCACCATCGACAGCTGCGGCGGCCTGCCCGAGACCGCGGAACCGAAGATCACCTCGGTCGCACCGGTCAGCACGCGCAGGTTCATGGCCCACGCGGCGGCGACGGCGGTATTGACGGTGACGGCGGATTCGGCCACCACCGTGCGCAATTGCTCGAAACGCGACGCGGACAGGCGCGCGAGTACCTCGCCCGCCGCCGTCGAACCGCCCGCGGGCGCGCGGGCCACCAGGGTCGGTCCGTCGATATCCGAATATTCCCGCGCCCACGCGGCGGTGGAGGCCGCGACGTCCTGGCGAGCCAACCAGGTCAGGTAGTCGCGATAGGTGGGCGCGGGCTCACCAACACCGATCCGCGATGGTGATCCGTAGTACTCCAACAGGTCTCGCAGCAGCAGCGGCATCGACCAGCCGTCGAGGATCACATGGTGATTGGTGATGTTCAGGGCGAAAGCGCCTTGGCCGGTGCGGATCAGGGTGAAGCGCAGCAGCGGCGGCGCGGACAGGTCGAAGCCATCGGCGGCGTCGGCCTCGGCCACCGCCGCCAGATCGGTTCCCGTTTCCGCGGTCAGGTCGACCTCGCGGAACCGGACCTCGGCGTGCCGCGACACGATCTGGCACGGTCCCGATGTGGTCTCGGCGAAGGCGACGCGCAGGATGTCGTGCCGGTCCACCACGGCTTGCGCAGCACGGCGCAGGCGGGCGGCGTCGATCTCGCCGGAGAACTCGATCATCGTCCGGACGGTGTAGTTGTCGGCGCCTTCGGAGTCGAATGTCGAGTGGAAGTGGATACCGGACTGCATCGGCGACAGCGGCCACACATCGGCGGGCGCGTCGTAGCGCTGCTCGAGGTGTTCGACGTCGGCGCCGGTGAGCGCGACCAGCGGGAAGTCCGACGGCCGCGGCGCGCGACCCGCGACCCGGCCCACCGGCCCGTCCGGTTCCCGGTCGTCGACCGCGTCCGGGTTGCCGCGCGCGATCGCGGCCAGCGCGGCGACCGTCTTGGCCTCGAACACGTTGCGCGGGGTGATGATCAGGCCCGCCGAGCGCGCCAGCGCCACCAATCGCATCGACACGATGCTGTCGCCGCCGAGGGTGAAGAAGTTGCTCTCCGCCGAAACCTCGTCCAGGTGCAGGACATCGGCGAACAGCTGCGCCATGATCCGTTCGGCGGGCGTCGACGGCGCCCTGCCGTCCACCGCCTCCGATTCGAAGGCGCGCCGCCGCAACGTGTTCCGGTCGATCTTGCCCGCGGCGGTGAGCGGCATCGCGTCGAGTTCCACGATCGCGGTCGGATTCATGTAGTAGGTCAGCGTATTCGCGAGATCCTCGTGCAGCGCCCGCACATCGAGGGCGGCGCCGGGCGCGGCGACCACGTAGGACACCAGCACCGGTTCGCCCGCCGGGCCGTCCTGCACCACGGTGGCGGCGACGGCGACGGCGGCGTTCCGGTCCAGGTGCGCGTCGATGTCGCCCGTCTCGATTCGCAGTCCGTGGATCTTGACCTGCTGGTCGTTGCGCCCGAGGTAGTCCAGTTCCAGGCCCGCGCGACCGCGCACCCAGCGCACGGCGTCGCCGGTGCGGTAGATCCGTTGCCCGGAGTTCGGGTCGGCGACGAAACGCGACGCGGTGACGTCGGGGCGGTCGAAATAGCCGCGCGCGAGTCCTGGGCCGCCGATGTAGAGTTCGCCCGTCATGCCGACCGGCACCGGGCGCAGCCACATGTCGAGCACGGTCACCGAGACGCCGCGGATCGGTCCGCCGATCGAGACGGGTTCGCCGGGGCGCAGATCGTCGGAGCCGGTCGCCCAGATCGTGGTTTCGGTGGGGCCGTAGTGATTCATCAGCCGATGGTTGGTCCCCCACCGCCGCACGGTGTCCGAACCGGTCGCCTCGCCGACCACGGCGACCGCCTCTAGCGCCGGAAGTCCGCTGGGGTCCATGGTGTTCAGCGCGGACGGTGTGATGATCGCGTGCGAAACCCGTTCCGCGCGCAGCAGTTCCGCGAGATCGCTGCCCGCGTACACGTGCGGGGGCGCCACCACGAGGCAGGCGCCGCTGCTGTGTGCGAGCAGCAGTTCCGACAGGCAGGCGTCGAATCCCGGCGACGCGACCTGCAACACCACCGAATCCGGTCCGGCGCCGAAGGATTCGGCCTGCGCCCGAACCACGTCGGCCAGCCCGCGATGGCTGAGCTCGACGGCCTTCGGCTTGCCGGTCGACCCGGAGGTGTAGATCACGTAGGCGGCGTTGTCTGGCCGCAGCGGTTCGACAGCGGTCGGGATGCCGATGGGCTGCGGCGGATCCTCGCCCGCGTCGAGCACAAGCCAGTCGACGGTCTCCGGAAGCCGCGGCGCCACCGAGCTGTCGGTCACCCCGAGTTTGGTCCGCGAATCCGACAGCAGCTCGGCGAGGCGGTGGGCGGGATTGTCGGAATCCAGGGCGACGAAGGCGGCGCCGGTCTTGGCCACCGCCCAGATCGCCTCGACGAGCTCGATCGAACGGGGCAGGGCGAGGGCAACGAAGGATTCCGGGCGCGCACCGCGATTCATGAGCCGCACGGCGAGGGCATCGGCGCGCCGGTCGAGTTCGCGATAGGTCAGCGCGGTGTCGCCGAAGCGGACGGCCGTGGCGTCGGGATGCTCTCGCGCGGTGTCGGAGAGGATCCTGCGGAGTGTGAGTTCGGTGTTCTCCGGCGTAGATCCGACCGAAAGTAGTTCGGCGCGTTCGGATTCCCGGCACGAGGAGATCGCGGCGACCTTGCGGTCCGTGCCGGTCACGATCTGGCGCAGCATCGAGGCGAAGCGCTCCAACAGGATCGCGGCCTCCTCGACACCGAATCGGTCGGTGGCGAACTTCAGCGCCACCGCGTACGCGCCCGGTTCGCGGGTGTCGGAACGCCCGTCGGGACGCGGCCGCGGCGGGGTCACCTGCAGGCTCAGCGGATACGGCGTGGCGTCCTGCGCCTCGACGTCGACGACCTCGAGGCCCGCGTCGTCGAGCGTGCCCGCCAGCCCTTCCCGGTCGATCGGATAGGACTCGAGCACGGTCACGGTGTCGAACATCTCGGCGACGCCGGTCGCGCGCTGCAACTCCGCGAGTCCGACATGCCGGTAGTCGAGCATCGCGGCCTGTTCGGCCTGCACCCGCACCAGCAGCTCGCCCACCGACTCGTTCGGGTCCAGCCGCACCCGCACGGGCAGCGTGTTGATGAAAAGCCCTACCATGCGCTCGATCTCGGGGATCTGCGGCGGGCGATGAGAGACCGTGTTGCCGAACACCACATCCGAGCGGCCGGTCAGCACGGTGAGCAGCAGCGCCCACGCCACCTGCAGCGCGGTATTGGCGGTGACGCCGTGGGTGCGGCCGAGTTCGAGGACCGCCGCGGTGGTCGCGCCGTCGAGGTCGAGGGCGACCTCCGCGTCGCGCGCGGCGACCGAGAGGTCCGGTTCGCCCGCGACCCGGGTCGGGCTCTCGATGCCGTCGAGGGCGGCGCGCCACGCGGCGATCGCGGCCTCGCGGTCTTGGCCGTGCAGCCACTGCACGTAGTCGCGGTAGGACCGCGGCGGCGCGAGTTCGGACTGGTCGCCGTCGGTGCGGTAGAGCGAGACCAGGTCGTGCAGCAGCAGCGGCATCGACCAGCCGTCCAACGCGATGTGATGGTTGGCCAGCAGCAGGTGGTACTCCCGCGCGGCGACGCGCACCAGATGGAACCGCAGCAGCGGCGCGCGCGCCGGATCGAACGGCGCGCCGGACGCCTCGATCAGCCTCCGCAGTTCGCGCTCGCGGTCGCCCGCGTCGTGGATGTCGGTGAGATCGGACTGACGCCACTCGATGCGGCATTCGCGCGACACGATCTGCCTGGGTCCTTCGGCGCTCTCCACGAACGCCGCGCGCAGACTGTCGTGTCGATCGACGACCAGTTGCGCCGCGCGCCGCATCCGGTCGGCGTGCACCGTGCCCGCCAGGGTCAGCACGGCGCGCACCACGTAGCCGTCGGCGCTGCCCTCGTCGTCGTAGACGGCGTGGAACAGCAGGCCGGATTGGAGGGCGGTCAGCGGCCACACCTCGGTCATGGTCGGGTAGTCGAGGCGCCAGCGGTCGACGTCGGCCTGGGAGACCGACACGAACGGGAAGTCCGACGGCGTGAAACCGCCCGCGGTCGCCGAGCGCACGTGTTCGGCGAGTCCGCGCAGCGCCAGCACCCACAGGTCGGCGAGTTCCTCGACCTCGGCGGAGGTCAGGATCTGTGCGGCGAATTCCCAGGTGGCGTCGAGTTCGAGGCCGTCGGGTCCGGGCACGGCGATCGCCTCGAGGCCGAGTACCGACGGCAGCGCCATCGCGGCGTCGGTGGTTGCGGTCAATGCGGTGAACTCAGTGGTCGGCGTCCACGCGCCGGACTGTTCGGCCGCGCCGACCCGTCCCAGATAGTTCACGCTGATCTGCGGCGCGGGCGTGTCGCCGAGTTCGGCCGCGCCGCGCGGATCGAGGTGGCGCAGCAGGCCGAAGCCGATGCCGTTGTCGGGCACCGCCCGCAGTCGCTCCTTCACCTGTTTGACCGCCGCGCCCGCCGCCGCGCCGCCCGCGAAGGCGTCGTCGAGATCGATGTCGCTCAGGTCGACGCGGACCGGGAACCGGGTGGTGAACCAGCCGACGGTGGCGCTCAGATCGGCGCCGGGCACCGCCTGCTCCTCGCGGCCGTGCCCTTCCAGCCACACCAGCCCGCCCTCGTTCGAGGTGTCGCGTCCGCCACGCAGCCGGGCGAGCGCGAGCGCGAGCGCGGTCAGGATCGCGTCGTTGGCGCTGCCGTTGAACCGCGCGGGGACCGTGGTGAGCACCGCCTCGGTGACCTCGGCGGGTATGCGCGTCCTGATCCGTCCCGCGGTGGCCGTCATATCGCGTTCCGGGTCGAGATCGCGGGCGCCGAGCAACCGATCACCCCGCGCCAGTACGCCTTTCCAGAATTCCAGCTCCTCGGTGTGCCCGGCTCGCGCCCATTCCGCCAGTCCGTGCGCCCACCGCCGGTAGGTGGTGGTGCTCGGCGCGAAACTCGGCACGCCGCCGTCGCGCACCTGCTGCCAGGCGTGCGCGAGGTCGGTGAGCAGGATGCGCCACGAGACGGCGTCCACGGCGAGATGGTGCACGACCAGCCACAGCAGGTCCGGGCGCGTGCCGTCGGCGTCGCGCAGCCACGCCAGCCGCACCAGCGCGCCTGCGGCGGGATCGAGGCGGTCCGCTGCCGCGTGCAGATACCCGTCGATCTCCGCGGCGTCGCGGCGCTCGAGCCGGGCGCCGTCGATCACGTCGGCGGCGTCGACCGCGCCCGGTTCGCGCACGTCGAGTTCGCTCGCGCCGTCGCGCAGGACCGCGCGCAGCATGTCGTGGTGGTCGAGCAGCGCTTGCAGCGCGCGCACCAGTTCGGCCCGGTCGGCGCCGTCGGGCAGTTCCACGAGCGCCGCCTGCGCGAACCGATCGATATGACCGCGTCCGAGCATGGCGTGCATGATCGGCGACAGCGGCAGCGAGCCGACTCCGCCGCCCGGCAGTTCGCGCAACCGGGGTTCGTCGGCGACCTCGGTGGCCGCGGCGGCCAGACCCGCGACGGTCTTGTGCTCGAACACGTGCTGTGTGGTGAACGCCAATCCGGCGGCCTTGGCCCGCGCCACCAGTTGGATCGACAGGATGCTGTCGCCGCCGAGGGCGAAGAAACTGTCGTCAGCGCCGACCTGCGGCACGCCGAGCACCTCCGCGAAAAGGCCCGCGATCGCGATCTCACGCCGCGTCGACGGCGCGCGGCCCGCCCGCGCCGCCGCGAACACCGGCTCGGGCAGCGCATCGCGATCGAGTTTGCCGAACGCGTTCATCGGCAGGCTGTCCATCGGCAGGATCACCGCAGGAACCATGTGCGGCGGTAGCGTTTCGCGCGCGAAACGCTCGATGTCGACCGGGTCGATCCGGTGATCGCGCACCGGCACCACGTAGGAGGCGAGTACGGTCGCGCCCGCGTTGTTGCGCACCGCGACCGTGGCCGACAGGTCCACATCCGCGTGCGCGGTGAGCGCGGCGTCGATCTCGCCCGGTTCGATCCGGTAGCCGCGGATCTTGACCTGGAAGTCGGTGCGGCCCAACAACTCCAGTGACATCGCCGACTCCGGTCCGACCCAGCGCGCGAGATCGCCGGTGCGGTACATGCGCTCGCCGGGATCGCCGTAGGGGTCGGCCACGAACCGGGCCGCGGTCTGGCCGAAGAGGTGACTGTAGCCGCGCGCCAAACCCGGTCCGGCCAGATACAACTCGCCCGCGGTGCCCTTCGGAGCCGGTTGCATCGCGGCGTCGAGGATCATGGCCGACACGCCGCGCACGGGTCCGCCGACGGTGTGTTCGCCCTCGTCCGTCACGACCGCGCCCGCCGCGGTCACGGTGGCCTCGGTCGGCCCGTATTCGTTGTGCACGACCACGTTCCGGGTCCACCGCTCGAGGACGTGCGGCGGGCAGGCGTCACCGCCGACGGCCACCGCGCGCAACGAGGTCAGCGGGGCCGGGTCGACGGTGGCGAGCATGGTCGGGGTCAGGGTCAGATGGGTGACGCGCTCGTCGGCGAGCAGACGGGTCAGACGTTCGCCGCCGATCACCTCCGGCGCCACGACCACCAAGGCGGCGCCGGTGGCGAAGCAGGTGAGGAACTGTTCCATGGACGCGTCGAAGCTCGGTGAAAGCGCATACGACACCCGGGATGTCGCGTCGATGCCGTAGGCGGCGGCGCGGTCGGCGACGAGGTTGGCGAGACCGGCGTGGGTGACCTGGACGCCCTTGGGTGTGCCGGTCGAACCCGAGGTGTAGGTCACGTAGGCGAGATCGGTGGGGTGCGGCGGGCGAGTCCGTTCGTCGTCGCGAATCGGATCCGACGCCGCCCGCTCGCGAATTCGCGCGGCCTCGGGATCGTCGAGCACCACGGCGCGCACACCGTCGGACAGTCGGTCGGCGAAGGCCGCGGCCGTGATCGCCACGCGCACTTCGCTGTCGGCGCACATGTGCTCGATCCGCTTGGGCGGATAGTCCGGGTCGATCTGCACGATCGCCGCACCGGACTTCGCGACCGCCCACGCCGCGACGATCGACTCGACCGAGCGCCGCAGCACGATACCGACAGCGGTGTCGGGGCCGCATCCCCGCGAAATCAGCTCGCGCGCCAATGTCGAAGAGAGCACGTCCAATTCGCCGTAGGTGACCGTCTCGCCCGCGGCGACGATCGCGGTGGCGTCGCGGTCGCGGGCCACGCCGTCGGCCAGCAGGTCGGGCAGCAGCCGGGTCCGGTCGCCGCGCGGGCCGCGCACGGGCAGTAGCGCGTCTCGTTCCTCGTCGGTCAGCAGCGACAGCTCGCCGATCGGGCGATCGGCGCCCGCGAGGAATTCGTGCAGGAACATCAGGAAACGCCGGTGGTGCGCCGCGAGGTCATCGGGGCTGTAGACGTTCGGATTGCCCTGGAAATCGATGTGGGTGCTGTTCTTGCCCGCGCCGGGGTAGATGTTGACGAACAGGTCGGCGGTGGGTCCCGAGGTCAGGACGTGCAGGCGCCCCGCCGTCTCGCCGAAGAGCATCTCGTTCTCCAGCATCATCAGGTTCACGGCCGGACCGAAGGAGGCCGCCTCGTCGCGCGCGATCCCCATATCGCGGAAGATGTCCTCTTGGCGGTAGCGCTGGCGGCGCAGCGCGCTCGTCAATTCGCCTTGGGCGGCGGCGATCACGTCGCCGACATCGCTGCCTGCGACCCGCACCCGCAGCGGGACCACATTCGCGACCATGCCGCCCGAGCGGCGCAGCACCGCGGAGTGGCGACCCGACACCGGAAGGCTCAGCAGCACTTCCTCGCTGCCGGTCATCCTGGCCAGATAGGTGGCGAAGGCGGCCACGATCACCGGCGCCACGCTGGTGCCGCGCGCGGCGACGGTCTCGTCGAGCAGCCGCGCGGTGTCCTCCGGCAGCGGCGTGCTCACCAGCGCCGGGTGGATGGTCGGCTTGCTCACGCGACCGGCCAGGCTCACCACCGCGGGCGCGCCCGCCAGATGTTCGGTCCAGTACTTGCGATCGTTGCCGAAACGCTCGGAACCGCGGTACGCGAGGTCCTGTTCGATGAGGTCGCCCAGGTCGTTCGCCTTGGACGGCGGCGGTTGCTCGCCGCGCCACCACGCGTTGTAGAGCTCGCGGATGCGGTGCAGCATGGTGACCGCGGCATACCCGTCGAGCGCGATGTGATGGGCGCGCTGATACCACAGGTATTGATCCGAATCGACCTGGAAGACGATGCTTTTCATGAGGTCGTCGCGCAGCAGGTCCAGCGGCGCCGAGTAGTCGCGCGCCATCAGCCGGTGCGCGGTCGCCATCGGATCGGCATAGCCGCGCAGGTCGAGGATCGACACCGGGGAGCCCACCTCGTGGTCGACATACTGGCGCGGTTCGCCGTCGACCTCGAGCAGATGCAGATGCCCCGAACCGAATTCGCGACTGGCCGTACGGCACGCCTCGACGAGCAGTTCCGTGCGCAGCTCACCGACGATCTCGACGTACTGGGCCACCGAGATCGGTGAGGAGCCCGCGAGGTGCTGGGCGAACCAGATGCCGCGCTGCGCGGCGGACAGTTGGAGTATCTCGGGCGTCGCCGGACCGGTGAATCCCTTTCCGTCGCCGTGTGTTCCGGCCTCGCCACCGGATGCCGGGTGACCGGGAAGGTCATCCGAACCTGGCTGCGATACCGAACCGGGCTGCGATGAAATCGATCGCGATGTGGTCATCCGACCCCCACCTCCACGCATTCGTCGTTCCAGAAGTCCGCCCGCCGCCGCGGCCACCGAGGGCCCGGCCGTACGGGGTCGACAGGCTTGGTGTGCCGTCGGGCGAGTCGCCCCGCCAGGCGACGAAGCCGCCCGCGGCGAGATGCTCGCGAGAGAAGCGCTCAAGGGATCGAGCGAATCCGCGGCTACGCGCACCGTTGATTCGATCGCCCGCTAGCTCGACCGCGCTGGGAGCTAGTGAGAGCGCGCCGGACGCGCCGGTTTGAGGCGGATCCGTCGATTGCGGAGTCGGCGGCCCATCGGCAGCGCCATGACCCGAGATTTCGAATAACCGAAAGGACTCGAAAGGGAGTAGTTTTCGGTCAGCAAATACTTGCTATCGTTATTTTCCATTGCTTGCACCAGACAGACCCTGGACGTACAGTCCGGGGTCGATTCGTTTCCTCATCGAACGACCGCACTGTCGTCGATTCTCGCTATGGATTCATCGCACCTTCCCACGGCGAACGTTACGCCCGCTGTAGCGCGGTGCGGTCGAAGACAATCCGACCGGCGGTCGCCGATGCACTTCTTCTTGTGTCGACAACCAGCTTGAACCTGCGATCATAACCACGGGTACTTCAGTCCGCAACGGCTTTCGCGAGCACCGACCGAAGGCCCGCCCATATCGACCGATCACTTATGGCAGACTCTTCGACCGCAATATCGGAAGATATCGAAATGCTAGCGATAGACGAATTCATTCGACCTTCACCAACGGCCTGAGTACTATGCTCCGACACCGTCAGACAGGGAAAATTCTTGTGCGGAATTCGATTTCTTCACCCGATCGGGCAAACATTTGGCTGTGATGATCGCCGCAGCCCCGACACGCACACTTCGCCCCATCCCCGGCGGCGTCGAACCCGCCTCCGAGCCGTGCGAACACCGGCGGGGGCACCCCTTCGGACAGACACGCCGATCTCCGCCCATCCGCGCGCGCCGCAGCTCCGAATGAGAACAGTAGGGCCTTATCCGGAAATGAGGTAACCCATGGGCACACTCGGCAGATCCACCGCCGCACACCGCCGCTCCCCCGCCTTGCGCCCGGCCATCGTGCTGCTCGGCGGCGCGGTCTGCGCGGCCGTGGCCGGGACATCCCCGGCCATCGCCGACGACGGCCCCTCGGGCCCGCCACCCCTCGCCCTACCCTTCGCGCCCCCGCCGGGCCCGCTCACGGCCCTGCCGCTCGGCCTGCCGACGGCCGATCTCGGACAGCCGAGCCCAGCCGCCACGCCGTTCGGGATTCCGGACCTCCCGTTCCGGATTCCGAACCTGGCGCCGCCGGTCACACCCGCGCCGGTCGCCGACTCCGATCCGAACCCGACACCGATAGCCGACTCCGATCCGGCCGCGCCACCGCAGGCCGAGGAGATCCGCATCGGCAGCGTCGAATTCAGCCGCCCGAGCATCGTCACCCCCGAACAGGCGGCCCAGTTCAACTCGGGCACCGCCGAGGTCGAGGACACCGTCTCCGACGTGCTCGACAGCTCGGGCATGGACCCGGTCCGCTCCGACGAGGTCGCCGCACAGATGATCGGCGACGCCGCCGTCGGCGCGGTGGTCGGGGGCGTGGTGGCCGCCCCGGTCGCCGCCGCCGTGGGCGCGGTGGTCGGCGGTGTCGGCGGATTCGTTCTCGGTATCCCTTTCCTGCCCACCGGCCTGGTGGTCGGCCCGGTGATCGGCGCCACCATGGTCGCCGCCTTCATCGCCGCCCCCGCCGTCATAGCGGGCGCGGTCATCGGGGCAGGCGTAGGCGCGGTCCAGGGCTACAACGCACCATTGGACCCGCCACCCGCACCCTGAATCCGCCGCTCGTGAGGTGGCCCGGCCGACCGCGGATCACGTCGACCGTACGTGGCGCGGATCGTTCTTCCGGACAGCGCGCAGGACGCCGGAACCGGTCGGCACCCACCGGCTGGGTTCGAAGACCAGATGTCAGCGCGGGCGGTACAGCGCAGCCACCGCGTCGGTTCTGGCCTTCAATGCCGCGTTGCGGGGTAGTTCGTCGACTATGACAATGCTCACGGGCACGTGGTGGCCCGGCAGCCAGTCGCGGACGAGTTCGAGTAGTTCGGTTTCGGTCGGGGCCGGGGCGCCCTGGCGGGGCTGCACGGCGGCGAAGGGGACCTGACCGAGGCGGTGGTCGGCGACTCCGACCACGCAGGCGTCGCGCACCGCCGGATGGGTCAGCAGGACATTGCGCACGGTCTCCGGGAGGATCTTGAAGCCGCCGCGGTTGATGGCGCCGTCGGCGCGGCCGTGGATGGTGACGAAGCCGTCGGCGTCCACGGTGGCCAGGTCGGTGGTGCGCACCCACGTCGCGCCGAGCGCGGCCACCTGCGCTTCGAGCAGGCCCGACGCGCCCGCCTCCACTTCGGTCCCGGAGTCGGGGTCGACCACGCGCACCAGGACGCCGGGCAGCGGCCGACCGACGCTGCCCGCCTTCGCACGGCCGAACTTCTCGTGCAGGTCGGGTGTCCACGCACATACCGACCCGGCGAATTCGGTGGCGCCGTAGGCCCACAGCAGCGGTATGCCGTAGCGGCGCTCGAATTCCTCGCGCAGTTCCGGCTCCAGCGGACCCGAGCCGCCGGGCAGGTAGTCCAGGCTCGCCAGGTCCTCGGGCGGGACCTCGGCTTCGAGGATCATGCGCACGATCGTCGGCTGCACGCCGGTGCGCCGCACGCGGTAGGTCCTCACCGCGCGCACCCAGTCGGGCACGGTGAACTTCTCCAGCAGCACCATGCGCTTGCCGAGGAAGGGCGCGGCAAGCAGCTGGCAGATGCCGATGCTGCCGAACGGCCAGTACACCAGTTCCGGTGGATCGTCGGGCGCGGCCGCCGTGGCGCCGCCGGTCATGCTGCGCACCGTGTGTCCCAGCGCGGACAGCGGGATCGGCACCCGTTTGGGCGGGCCGGTGGTGCCACTGGTGAGTATGTGCAGGCCGGGGGCGCTGCGTTCGACCGCCGCGTGATCGATCCGTGACCGATCCCCCGCTGTGACGGCCGCCACGGCGGGTTCCTCGATCGAGATCGCGACGCCCGCGACACCGCCCGCTTCGCATGCCGCGACAACCGGCTCCGTCCAGTCCTGCCGGTCCGCGACGACCGCGACCAGCGCCGACTGCTCGATGTCGCGCGCGATAGCCGCTGCGGACTGATAGGAGTTGATCATCACCACGGGCCTGAGTTCGGTGAGGAAACCGAGCACCGCCGCGGCGTGCGGCAGACGGTTGCGCACGACGACGCCGACCCGCTCGTGTGGGCGCACGCCAACGGCATCGAGGGCCGCCGCGATCCGGGTGATGTAGTCGCCGACCTGCGCGCCCGAGTACCAGCGACGCTCGAATTCGATACAGGGCCGATCGCCGTATTCGGCAAGCCGACGAGCCAACGTCCGCGCGAATTCGACGGCGGCGGTATCGCTCTCGTCACGATGCTGAGTGGACATCCGATACTCTCTCCGGCTCGATGGTCAGGCTTCGGCGCGGGCCGGTGGTCGGTAGAACAGGGCGAGTTGCCCGACGCCCGCGACCGCGCCGAGGCCGAGCGCGATCGCGAAGCCGATCACGCCGTCCACCCGGTCGGCGCCGAACAGCAGGTGGTCGACACTGATCCGGCCCGGCCCGATGGTGGCGACGCCGACCGCGCCCACAGCGAGTACCAGGTTGTATTCCCAGCCTTCGCCGACGATGAAGAACCCTTTGGACCGATGCACGGTCCATGCGGCGACCAGCATTAGCGCCACGAATCCCGCTCCAGCCAGCGGCGTCAGCAGCCCGAGGGCGAGCGCGAGGCCGACACCGACCTCACTGCCCGCGGCGAGGCGCGCGTGCACGATGCCGGGCCGCATCCCGATACTGTCGAACCATGCGGCAGTTCCCGGTATCCGCCCGCCCCCGAAGAATTTGTTGTAGCCGTGGGCGGCCAAGGTCAGGCCGAGACACACGCGCAGGATCAGCACGCCCGCATCGAGCGCCGTCATCGCCGCACCCCGTGATCAGCGCCGCGCGACACCGCGCCCGAAACATATCCCGTATCCCATACCGCTAGCATTACAGTAATGTTAGACACTCCGGGCGGGCGGTCAAGCGACGCCCGGTGCCGCCCGCGAACGAGAGGCCATGCCCATGACGAACGCGTCCAGTGCCGACGACACGGTCACCGCCGAGGATTTCCGCGAGATACTCGCCCAGACAAGGGTTTTCGTGCGCGATATCGTCATGAAGCGGGAACGTGAGATCGCCGAACAGAACCGGATGCCCGACGAGATCGTCGACCAGGCGAAGGCCATGGGCCTGTTCGGCTACGCCATCCCCCAGCAATGGGGCGGCCTCGGCCTGAACCTCGCCCAGGACGTGGAACTGGCGATGGAACTCGGCTACACCACCCTCGCGCTGCGTTCCCTCTTCGGCACCAACAACGGCATCGCGGGCCAGGTACTGGTCGGCTTCGGCACCGACGACCAGAAGACCCGCTGGCTGGAACGCATCGCCTCGGGCGAGGTCGTAGCGTCCTTCGCCCTCACCGAGTCCGGCGCGGGCTCCGACCCCGCCGCGCTGCGCACCACCGCCGCCCGCGCGGGCGAGCAGTGGGTGATCAACGGCGAGAAGCGCTTCATCACCAATGCCCCCGTAGCCGACCTGTTCGTCGTCTTCGCCCGCACCCGCCCCGCCGACGAGAACGGCGCGGGCATCTCGGTATTCCTGGTCCCCGCCGACTCCCCCGGCGTCGAAGTAGGCCCCAAGGACCGCAAGATGGGCCAAGAGGGCGCCTGGACCGCCGAGGTCTACTTCCGCGACGTACGCGTCGGCGACGAAGCCCTGGTAGGAGGAAACGAAGACATCGGCTACCGCGCCGCCATGACCTCCCTGGCCCGAGGCCGCGTCCACATCGCCGCCCTGGCGGTAGGCACCGCACAACGCGCCCTCGACGAATCGGTGACCTACGCCGCCACAGCCACCCAAGGCGGCACCCCCATAGGCCGTTTCCAGCTGGTACAGGCCCACCTGGCCGACATGCAAACCGGCGTAATGGCAGGCCGCGCCCTGGTCCGCGACACCGCCCGAGCCTGGGTGGCAGGCGAAGACCGCAGAATCGCCCCCTCGGTAGCCAAACTCTACTGCACCGAAATGGCAGGCCGCGTAGCCGATTCCGCCGTCCAGGTCCACGGCGGCACCGGCTACATGCGCGACGTCGCGGTAGAACGCATCTACCGCGACGTCCGCCTACTCCGCCTCTACGAAGGCACCAGCGAAATCCAACGCCTCATAATCGGCGGCGGCCTGGTCCGCAACGCCGAACGCACCACCAAGTAGCACACCGCCCGCGGCCTTCCTCATACGGCGGAACCCCGGTCGGCATCGCCCACCGGAGTTCCATCGCGTCCACGCGCCGACATTTGTTCCGCGGCCCGGCGACGTTGAACCGCCGGCCGTAACCGTCAGGCATCAATCGCACGCCGTGAGGCGCTATGGAAGTCGAACACTCAGCCGCCCCACCCAACCCGTCGGGCTGAGTTCGCCGGGCACCGCACGACCCGGAAGTACAGTTACCCAAAGGCCTTGTCGGGCCGAGCTCGCCAGGCACGGCACCACCCGGAAGCACACCTACCCAATGGTTGAACGCGGCTGTGTTTATTTTGCGGCGCCTTCGGCGCCGCGGGTTCGCGGCCCCTCAGTCTCGCGTCCCAGCGTTCGATACTTGCTCCTGCGTCGCCATGTCTCCGACGCAGGGACGCGAGACGGCCGCGACC
>NZ_JADMLG010000006.1:361698-451856 GCF_015674855.1 Nocardia bovistercoris
GCTCCCCGGGGTTCTATACGGGCGCGGGCGGGGTTTGTGAGCGACGGGGGGCCCGCGCCACGGCCGCGAACCGTCGCTCGTCGGGCTCGCTCCTGACGGGGCCGGGTAAGTGGGGATGTTGCGGGATTGGGGTTGAGCGGTGGGTGGTGGGGATGGGGCCGAATCAGTCGGTTGCCACTGCTTGTTCGCGTGCCCACCGGTAGTCTGCCTTTCCGGCTGGGCTTCGCTGGATTGCGGGGCGGAACACTACCGCCTTGGGCAGCTTGTACCGAGCCACCGACTCTGCCGCGTGGTTCACCAGTTCGTCGGGCTCGGCGCTGGCGCCTTCGACCAATTCCACGACCGCGACCACTTCTTGGCCCCACCGTTCACTGGGTCGCCCTACGACCAACACGTCCGCGACCGAAGGATGCGAGGAGATCGCGATCTCGACCTCTTCGGCGAAGATCTTCTCCCCACCGGAATTGATGGTCACCGCGTCACGCCCGAGCAGTTCGATGCTGCCACTCTCCAGATGCCGAGCACGGTCACCGGGCAGTACGAACCGCACACCGTCGATCACAGGGAACGTCGCTGCCGTCTTCACCGGATCCCCCTTGTACCCCAACGGAGTGAACTTCCGCTTGGCGAGCCATCCGATCCCGTCGTGCCCCGCCTCGAGCACGGATCCAAGGTCCTCGGATACGACACGAGTGTCCAGCCCCGCGGTGAACGTTCCGGTGGACACGAACCCCGCCGCCGACACATGCGAAAGCTGCGTCCCGGTCTCCGAGGAACCGACCCCGTCCAGCACAGCCAGCCCCGGCAACGCATCGATCCACTGTTGTTTGATGGTCGGACTGAGCACCGCCCCGCCGTTGGCCAACGCCACCAGCGAGGACACGTCCGCGACCTTCGATTTCACCGCGGCCAGCAACGGCCGAGCCATGGCGTCACCGACGACCACCACGATGGCGGCCTTCTCACGTTCGATGGCCCGCACGATCTCCGCGCCGTCGATCCGGTCGACCACCGGCGAGAACACGATCGTCTGCCCGCTGGTGAGCGCCGTCAGCACCGCCCACTGCGCCGCACCGTGCATGAGCGGCGGCAACAGCATGAGTTTGACACCGGGATTGGCCGCCGCCCGCTCCCGGACCTCGTCGTAGGAGGCCACCGCGACACCGCTGTTCACATCGCGCCCGCCACATCCGGCCATGTAGATGTCGTGCTGGCGCCACAGCACACCTTTCGGCATGCCGGTGGTCCCGCCGGTGTAGAGAACGTAGAGGTCGTCGGGCGAGGGCTGCACCGGCAGCGGTTCCGGCGCGGTCTCCGCGATCACCGTCTCGTAGTCGACCGCGCCGTCGAGCAGCGGGTTACCGGAGTCGTCGGCGATCTGGATGAGCACCCGCAGGTCGGGCAGTTCGGCGCGGATCTCGGCGACCCGCGGCGCGAACACGGCGTGGTAGATCAGCGCGGTGGCCCCGGCGTCGGCCAGCAGGTATTGCAGTTCGCTCTTGACGTAGCGGTAGTTCACGTTGAACGGCGCGACGCGGGCGCGGAACGAGCCGAGCAGGCTTTCGACGTATTCGTTGCCGTTGTAGGCGTAGATCCCGAGCAGGTCCTGCCCGACTTCGTGGCCTGCCAGCCCGTCGCGTTCGGTGTGCGCGCCGAGTCCGCGCGAATGCAGGTAGGCGGCCAGTCGCTTGGACCGTTCGGCTACCTGGCCGTAGGTGTAGCGCCGATCGCCGATGATGATGAGTTCCCGGTCCGGCAGCGCCGCGACGGCGGCGTCGGCGGCGCCGACGAGGGTGAATTCCGGCGAATCGGATGCGGACAACGTGACTCCTCGAAAGTTGTGGCAGGGGTTCGCGGGGTGGTTCAGGCGGTGGGCGCCGCACCGGGCAGCTTGCCGCGCACCCGGCGGCGGTTGCGCCGGTGCGCGGTGCGCAACGCGATCTCGACGAATTTCGCGGTTCTGCGCCCGAACGGCGGCGCGGCGATGCTGGTGACCGCGAAGGGCAGGTCGGTGCTCGCGACCGTGCGCATGTGGCTGAAGGTGTCGAATCCGGTCTTGCCGTGGTAGGCGCCCATGCCGCTGTGGCCGACGCCGCCGAACGGCGCTTCCTCGGAGTACATGTGGATCGCGAATTCGTTGCGCGCGATGCCGCCGCTGCGGGTGTTGGCGACGAAGCGACGGAAGTCGGCGCGGTCGGGCCCGTACCAGTAGGCGACCAGTGGCGACGGGCGCGCGTTGATGTGGTCGATGACCGTGTCGAGGTCGGTGTAGGGCCGGATCAGCAGGACCGGGCCGAAGATCTCCTCGTTCGCGATCGGCATGTCGTCGGTGACGTCGCGGATCAGCGTGGGCGCGATCTTGCGCGCGGTGGCGTCGGGCAGTGTCTCGCCTTCGGGGGCCAGCTCCTCGATGTGCGCGCCGCGGGCGCGGGCGTCCTCGACGAGACCGACGATCCGTTCGTAGTTGGCGGTGTCGACCGAGGCGGTGTAGTCGTCGTTGGCCAGGATCGCGGGGAACATCTCGCGCAGCTTGCCGCGCAGCGTGTCGACGAACCGGTCGATGCGGTCGGCGGGGACGAACACGTAGTCGGGGCAGACGCAGACCTGGCCGCCGTTGACCATCCTGGCGCGCGCGATTCGGTCGGCGGCGCGGTCGAGGTCGGCGTCGGCGGCGACGACCACCGGGTTCTTGCCGCCGAGTTCGAGGGTCACCGGCACCAGGTTCTCGGCGGCGGCGCGCTGCACGTGCCGCCCGACGCCGGTGGATCCGGTGAAGAACAGGTGGTCCAGCGGCAGCCGGGTGAAGGCGGCGCCGACGTCGGGTCCGCCGGTGACGACGGCGAGTTCGGCGGGGTCGAAGTAGGTGGCGGCCAGTTTCCTGGTCAGTTCCGCGGTGTGCGCGGTGACCTCGGACATCTTGATCATGACCCGGTTGCCCGCGGCGAAGGCCGAGGCGGCGGGCACGACGACCAGTTGCAGCGGGAAGTTCCACGGCCCGATGATGCCGACGACCCCGAGCGGGGACGGATGGACTTCGGTGCGCAGACCGGTCAGGCGTCCGAGCGGGGTGGGTTTCGCCGGTCGCATCCACCGGGCGGTGTGCTTGCGGGTGTTCTCGATGGGCGAGAGCATGCCCATGATCTCGGCGAACATGGTGCCGGTGCGCGAGCGGGTGCCGAAGTCGCGCGACATCGCTTCGACGAAGTCGTCGATGTTGTCCAGCACCATGGCGAGCAGCCGGTCGATCCGCTCGCGCCGCACCGCCGCGGTCGGCGGTCCCTCGGCGAGGAACGCGCGGCGTTGGCGCTCGAGGATGGCGGCCAGTTCGGCGGGATCGGTGGACTCGCCGATCGACGGGGCGAATTCGTCGGCCGCCGCGGGTTTTTCGGTTGTTCCGGTATCCATGGGTGATAACTCCGGTGTGCGATGTCGGTTCCGGTCGAGCGACCGTCGTCGAGGTCGGCGATGGCGGGCGCGCCCGTGCCGTCGTCGCGCGAGGGCCGCACGCACGGACCGGAAGGCCATCCAGTAATGGCAACTGTAACAGCGATCCGAGGTAGCCCGCAGCAAGTCCGGCGAATGAATTTCACAGGCGGGCGGGCCGAGAAGGGCCACACCGGCGCGGGCCGACGAACGGGCTGCGCCGGTATCTACCGTTGCGCTTACGATATAGCATACGATATAGACTTCCGGTGTACGGTCCAGTACTGAGAACGGCTCCCGGTCGACCGCAGGTCGGACCCGACGGGTGATACTCGCCGTATGACAACACGAGGAGAGCACGTGAGCGGCCGACACACCGACAAAGTGGCATTCATCACCGGCGCGGCCCGCGGCCAGGGACGCGCGCACGCCGTGCGACTAGCGGGCGAGGGCGCCGACATCATCGCCGTCGACATCGCGGGCCCGCTGCCCGAGGCGGTGCCCTACGACTCCGCGACCCCGCAGGATCTCGAGGAGACCGTGCGGCTGGTCGAGGCCACCGGACGCCGCGTCATCGCCTCCTCCGTCGACATCCGCGACCTCGACGGCCTGCGCAAGGCCGCGGACGCGGGCGTCGCCGAACTGGGACGCCTCGACATCGTCGTCGCCAACGCGGGCATCTGCATCCCCCAACTCTGGGACGACATCACCCCCGAGTCGTGGCGCGACGTCATCGACATCAATGTCACCGGCACCTGGAACACCGTGGTGGCCACCGCCCAGCACGTCATCGACGGCGGACGCGGCGGCTCGATCATCCTGATCAGCTCCGCGGCGGGGGTGAAGATGCAGCCGTTCATGGTGCACTACACCGCGAGCAAGCACGCCGTCACCGGCATGGCCCGCGGCCTCGCCGCCGAACTGGGCAAGCACAACATCCGGGTCAACAGCGTGCACCCCGGCGCGGTCAGCACCGACATGGGCACCGGAACCATGGTCGACGAGCTCACCCGCACGATGGAATCCAATCCGCAACTGGCGCACATGACCACGCCGTTCCTGCCCGCGTGGGTCGCCGAGGCCGAGGACATCGCCGCCACCGTGAGCTGGTTGGCCGACGACGAATCCCGCTACATCACCGCCGCCCAGATCTCCGTCGACCTGGGCTCGACCCAGTACTGAACCCCGGTCACGCCGAAAGGATCAATGCCATGGCACTTCTCGAGGGCAGGGTCGCGGTGGTCACCGGCGCGGCGCAGGGCATCGGCCTGGCCATCGCCACCACCTTCCTGCGCGAGGGCGCGCGGGTCGTCGTGGGCGACCTCAATCCGGACGCGGCCGCCGCGGCGCTCGACACCGACAAGGTGCGCGCGGTGCGCTGCGACGTGACCCGCGCCGAGGACGTCTCCGCGCTGTTCGACACCGCGCTGACCGAATTCGGCGGCGTCGACATCATGGTCAACAACGCGGGCATCACCCGCGACGCGAGCATGCGCAAGATGACCGAGGACGATTTCGACCAGGTCATCTCGGTGCACCTGAAGGGCACCTGGCACGGCACCCGGCTGGCCGCCGACATCATGCGCGAACAGAATCGCGGCAGCATCGTCAACATCTCCTCGCTGTCGGGCAAGGTCGGCATGGCGGGCCAGACGAACTACTCGGCCGCCAAGGCGGGCATCGTCGGACTCACCAAGGCCGCGGCCAAGGAGGTCGCGCGATTCAACGTGCGCGTCAACGCGATCCAGCCCGGACTGATCCGCTCCCCCATGACCACGGCCATGCCGGAGAAGGTATGGGATCAGAAGATGGCCGAGATCCCGATGTCGCGGGCGGGCGAACCGGAGGAGGTCGCGGGCGTCGCGCTGTTCCTGGCCTCGGATCTGTCCTCGTATATGACCGGCACCACGCTCGAGGTCACCGGCGGGCGGTTCATGTGACCGAGTGGCAGGCGCACACGGTCGTCACCGAGGAGTACGTCGACCCCGCGCCGGTCGCCGCGCTGAGCGCGGTGCTCGATTCCGGCGCGCCGCCGGTGGGCGCGGGCGATCCGCTGCCGCCGCTGTGGCACTGGGCGGCGCTGGCCCGCTGGCCTTTCTCCTCGGCGATCGGTCCCGATGGGCATCCGGCGCGCGGGTCGTTCCTGCCGCCGGTGGAATTGCCGCGGCGGATGTTCGCGGGCGGCGAGGTCGAATTCCGCGGGCCGATCGCCGTCGGCTCGACGGTGCGCCGCGAGGCCGAGGTGGTGTCGGTGACGCCGAAGACCGGACGCACCGGATCGCTGGTCGTGGTCGTCGTCGAGACCCGGCTGTACACCGATGCGGACACCCCGGCGCTGGTGGAGCGACAGAACCTCATCTACCGGGAAGCCGCCGCGACCGATCCGGTCGACCGCACGCCCCCGGTCATCGATCCGGTCGGGACGCCGCTGATCCGTACGGCGGCCTGGGAATGGGACCTGCGCACCGATCCGACCGTGCTCATGCGCTTCAGCGCGGCCACCGCCAATCCGCACCGCATCCACTACGACTGGCCGTACGCGACCGGAGTCGAAGGCTATCCGGGGTTGGTGGTGCACGGCCCGCTCATGACGATCGCGCTGGCCGAGACCCTGCGCCGGGAACGTCCCGAGCAGACCCCGACGCGGCTGCGCCACCGCAATGTGGCCCCGCTGTTCTGCGCGGAACCCGCGCGCATCCGTCTGCGCGCGGACGCCCGCCCATCCGCGGACAGCACAGCCGAACTCGTTCTCGCCGTCCTATCCGGCGCGGACACCGAACACACCGTTGTGACCGCCGAACTTCCCGGAGGCCGTGATCATGCGTGAAGCAGTGATCTGTGAACCCGTCCGCACTCCCATCGGCCGCTACGGCGGCGCCTTCGCCGCGCTGACCGCGGTCGAACTCGGGGTGATCGCGCTGCGCGGCCTGCTCGAGCGCACCGGCATCGCCCCCGAGGCCGTCGACGACGTGATCCTCGGGCACTGCTACCCCAACAGCGAGGCACCCGCGATCGGCCGGGTCGTGGCCCTGGACGCGGGCCTGCCGGTCACCGTCGGCGGCATGCAGGTCGACCGACGCTGCGGATCGGGTCTGCAAGCGGTGATCAACGCGGTCATGCAGGTCGAGAGCGGCGCGGTCGACGTGGTCGTCGCGGGCGGCGCGGAGAGTATGACCAATACGCCGTTCTACTCCCTCGACATGCGCTGGGGCGGCGCGCGCGGCGGCATCCGCGTGCACGACGCGCTGGCCCGTGGCCGCGAGACCGCGGGCGGCAAGCACCATCCCGTGCCCGGCGGCATGCTCGAGACCGCCGAGAACCTGCGCCGCACCTACGCGATTCCCCGCGAGGAGCAGGACCGGCTCGCGCTGCTGTCACATCAGCGCGCCGTCGCCGCCGCCGAGAGCGGAGCCAGCGCGCAGCAGATCATCCCGGTCACCGTGACCGACCGCAAGGGTGACACCGTCGTCGACACCGACGAACATCCGCGCGCCGACACCACCCTGGAATCACTGGCGAAACTCAAAGCCGTCCGCGCGAAGATCGACCCGGAATCCACGGTCACCGCGGGCAATTCCAGCGGGCAGAACGACGCCGCGGCCATGTGCCTGGTCACGACCCGCGAGAAGGCCGACGAGTTCGGCCTCACTCCGCTGGTCACCCTGAAGTCCTGGGCCGTCGCGGGCGTGCGCCCCGACATCATGGGCATCGGGCCGGTCCCGGCCACCGAGGCCGCGCTGCGCCTGGCCGAGTTGTCCCTGGCCGATATCGACCTGATCGAACTGAACGAGGCATTCGCCGCGCAGGCGCTCGCGGTCACCCGCGAATGGAAATTCGCCGACTCCGACTTCGACCGCACCAACGTGCACGGCTCCGGCATCTCCCTCGGCCACCCCGTCGGCGCCACCGGCGGCCGGATGCTTGCCACCCTCGCCAGGGAACTGCACGCCCGCCAGGCCCGCTACGGTCTGGAGACGATGTGCATCGGCGGCGGCCAAGGTCTGGCCGCGATCTTCGAGAGGGCGCTCTGACATGACGATCCGAACCTTCACCTCGATCGAGGAACTGTCCTCGGCGCTCGGCGAGACCATCGGCCCGGGGCCGTGGCTCACCGTCGACCAAGCCCGCGTCGACGCCTTCGCCGAATGCACCGGCGACGACCAGTGGATCCACGTCGATCCCGCGCGCGCCGCCGACGGCCCCTACGGCGCGACCATCGCGCACGGCTACCTCACCCTGTCGCTGCTGCCCTTCCTCGGCCGCGACGTCTTCGGCCTCGACTTCGGCAACGCGCGCATCAACTACGGCAGCAACAAGGTTCGCTTCCCGGCCCCGGTCCGGGTCGGCACCAGGGTGCGCGCGAGCGCGACACCGGCGGATCTGCGCGTGGAGGACGGGCGCGGACTGCTCACCGTCCGATGGGTGATCGAGAACGAGGGCAACGACAAGCCCGTGCTGGTCGCCGAGACCCTGACGGTCGTGGTGCTGTGACGGAGCTGTCGGCGCTACGGCCGCTGGCAGGTCTGCGCGTCGTCGAGATCTCGAGTTTCGTCGCGGCGCCGCTGGCCGGGATGACCCTGGCCCAGCTCGGCGCCGACGTGATCCGCGTCGATCCGATCGGCGGGGCCGCCGACGTCAACCGCTGGCCGCTCACCGAACAGGGTGCGAGCATCTACTGGACCGGGCTGAACAAGGGCAAACGTTCCCTGGTCGCCGATCTGCGCACCGCCGAAGGGCAGGACCTCGTCGCGCGGGTGATCACCGAGAGCGGACCGAACGGGGGCATCCTGCTCACCAATGCGGTCGGCCGCGCCTGGCACGGTTACGAGGCATTGGCGCGGCGCAGGCCCGACCTGATCCACCTGGAGATCTCCGGGCGCGCGGACGGCTCGACCGCGGTCGATTACACGGTCAACGCCGCCACCGGGTTCCCGCTGGTCACCGGGCCCGCCGAACATCAGGGACCGGTCAACCACGTGGTACCGGTCTGGGATGTCACCTGCGGCCTCTACGCCGCGCTCGCCATCACCGCCGCCGTGCGCCACCGCGACGCCACCGGCGCGGGCAGCAGGATCGCCGTCCCGCTCGACGACGTCGCCCTCGCCACGGCGGGCAACCTCGGCTTCCTCACCGAGGCCGCGCTGTGCGGGCGGGAACGGCCGCGGCTCGGCAACGCCATCTACGGCCAGTACGGACAGCATTTCACCAGCGCCGACGGCGTCGCCTTCATGGTCGTCACCCTGACCGGCAGGCATTTCCGCGATCTGGCGCAGGTCACCGGCGCCGCCGCGGCGGTCGCGGCGCTCGCCGAGGCGCTCGGCGCGGACTTCGCCGACGAGGGCGTCCGCTTCCGATACCGCGACGTGCTCACCGGACTGTTCACCACCTGGTTCCGCGAGCATTCCGCCGCCGATATCGCCGACGCGCTGGCGGGGACCTCGGTGCTGTGGGACCGCTACCGCAGCTTCGCCGAGGTCGTCGCCGAGCCGAGGGTGACCGACAACCCGCTGTTCACCGTGCTCGACCAACCCGAACTGGGCGAACACCTCGCTCCGGGATCACCGGTGTCGGTGAACGGCGAACACAGCCCCGCTCGCGTCGCACCCCGGCTCGGCGAACACACCGCCGACATCCTGGGCGCCGAGCTCGGCCTGTCCGAGGACGCCATCGCCGAACTCCGCGCCGCGGGAGCTGTCGGCGCCGACATCAAGGAACGGACCTCGTCATGAAACTCGCGCAAACCCACGGCCTGACCGAGGTCCAGACCGAGATCCTGAACACCGTGCGCACGTTCGTGGACAAGGAGATCATCCCGGTCGCCCAGGAACTCGAGCACGCCGACGCCTACCCGCAGGCCATCGTCGACCGCATGGCCGAGATGGGCCTGTTCGGAATCATGATCCCCGAAGAGTACGGCGGACTCGGCGAATCACTGCTCACCTACGCGCTGTGCGTGGAAGAGATCGCGCGCGGCTGGATGAGCGTGTCCGGCGTCATCAACACCCACTTCATCCTCGCCCACCTGATCACCCAACACGGCACCGCCGAACAGAAACAGAAATTCCTGCCGCGCATGGCCACCGGCGAAGTGCGCGGCGCCTTCTCCATGTCCGAACCCGAACTCGGCTCCGACGTCGCGGCGATCCGCACCAAGGCGGTGCGCGACGACTCCGGCTCCTACACCCTCAACGGCCGCAAGATGTGGCTCACCAACGGCTCCACCGCGACCGTGGTCGCCACACTGGTGCGCACCGAGGAAGGCCGCGAACGCCCGCACGAGAACCTCACCACCTTCCTGCTGGAGAAACCCGCGGGCTTCGGCGAGGTCGCGCCCGGACTCACCATCCCCGGCAAGATTCACAAGATGGGCTACAAAGGCATCGACACCACCGAGATGCTGCTCGACAACCACATCACCGGCGGCGACACGGTGCTCGGCGGTGCGCCCGGTCAAGGGTTCAAGCAGATGATGGACGGGGTCGAGGTCGGGCGCGTGAACGTGGCGGCACGCGCCTGCGGGATCGCGCTGCGCGCCTTCGAACTCGGTGCGCGCTACGCCCAACAGCGCAGCACCTTCGGCAAACCGATCGTGCAGCACCAGGCCATCGGGTTCTCACTCGCGGAAATGGCGACCAAGGTCGAAGCCGCGCACCTGATGATGGTCAACGCCGCCCGGCTCAAGGACTCCGGGCAGCGCAACGACGTCGCCGCCGGCATGGCCAAATACCTCGCCAGCGAATTCTGCAACGAGGTCACCCAGGCCAGCTTCCGCATCCACGGCGGCTACGGGTACTCCACCGAATACGAGATCGAACGGCTCATGCGTGAAGCACCGTTCATGCTGATCGGCGAGGGCACCAGCGAGATCCAGAAACGCATCATCGAGAAGGGCGTGCTGCGCGACTACCGACTCTGAGCCGCTACCGATCCTCGGAATCCGGGCGTCGCCACAGCGGCGCCTGGAGCGCGGACACGGTCTCGACCAGGGAGTGGTGCAGCTGGACGAGGTCGCCCGGATAGACCCGTTCGCTGCCGACGCCGATACAGGACACGCCGCAGTCCAGGGCGCGCACCGTGCTGTCGATGAGGGTCTCGTCGACGAAAGTGAGCACCGGGTTGTCCGCCCAGGCCAGCGAGATGCCCCATTCCACGATCAGGCGCGTCGGCAGTTCCGGATCGCAGAGGGAGTCGCGGCCACGCTTGGCCGAGGACTCCTCGCGCAGGAGTTGGGACACGATCGCCAGGCCCGCGACGGTGCGACCGACCAGATCGGCCGACACCGGATGGATCGGCCCGAGCGTGTCGGCGTCGATGTCGGGCAACGGCGGCTCGTCGGTCGAGGCCAGCAGGCGGCAGCACGGCTCGACGTCCGAGATGTCCGGTGGGGGCGAGTCGGGGTGTCGGAGCGGACCTGCGTCCGTGTCGAAGGGGGATCGGACTACCGTTGTCCGACCGAATTCGTTGAGGACTCTGTCCACGCGCACCCGTCCTTCCGCGATCCGGGGGTACGGGTTCATCCTGCCACTGTGTTTCACAGCGGCTCTTCGGAATGGTTTACGGGCTGTGTTTATTTTGCGTCGACTTCGTCGCCGCGGGTTCGCGGCCCCTCGGTCTCGCGTCCCAGCGTTCGATACTTGCTCCTGCGTCGCATCGTCTCGAACGCTGGGACGCGAGACGGCCGCGAACCGTCGCTCGTCGGGCTCGCTCCCGACGGGGCTGAGTGGGTGGGGATGTTGCGGGTTTGGGTTTGGCCGTTGGGGCTGGGTTGGGTGGGGGTGTTGCGGGTTGGGTTGAGCGGTGGGGCTGGGTGGGGCGAACCGTCGTTTGTGGGGCTCGCTTCCGGTTGGGGCGGGGTGGGTGATGTTGCGGGTTGGGGTTGAGCGGTCGGGGTGAGATGGTTGGGAGTTGTTGGTTGTCGGGGCTTGCTCCGAGCTGGGTGGGGTCAGGGGATTGCGACTCGGCTTGCCAGCCAGCGGCCGTCGACCAGTTCCATGGTCATCGCTACTCGGCTGCGGTCGACGCGGGGGTCGGCTGAGGCGGTGTTGGTGACTGTCTGGTCGATGAACAGCAGGACTTCGACCTTGGTGGGGGAGGCCGATTTCACCGCGGCGTCCAGGACGGTGCCTTTGCCGGTCGCCTTGTTGTCGAGCAGCAGTTGGCGTAGTTGGCCGCTGGAGCGGGTGTACATGTCCTTGAACTCGCCGGTGGAACCGTCGAGGACGGCAGTGAAATCTCGGTCGAGGTTGCCGGAATCGACGCTGGTCAAGGTCACGGCGTAGGCGCGCGCGGCGGCGAGACCGGCTGCTGCCGCGTCTTCGGTATTGTTGTCCTGCTTCAGTTTCCAGCCGAATACGATCGCCAGCACGAGTGCGACCACGGCGACCGCGATCACCAGCGGGACGCGGATCTTGCGCCAGATCAGCATCGCGACCATGCGGCGGATCGCCCATTTGGACGGCATGACGAACTCGGGCTCGGCGGAACCCTCGGTCTTGTCCGCCGACTCCTTACGCACGGACACGGGCGCCTCGGTCGCGGACTCCGCGGCTGCCGACCCGGTGCTTGTCGTAGACGCGGCAGCAGGCTCGACGGCGGCGGCGGAGGTGGCGGGCTCGGCGGCGGCGGGCTCGGCTGTGGTGGTGGCAGGCTCGACGGCGCCGGGCTCGGCGGCGGGCTCGGCGACCAGGGTGGTATCCGTTTTCTGGGTCATCACTATGTCCTCGTGTCGACGGTTGGTGGTGGGGTCGATCACCGGGGCGGTGCGGGGATCGACTGGCCGGAACCGACCAGCGGCAACGGCAGGGGCAGGGAGTACGGCCCGATCGGGGTCGGGGTGGCCGTACGGTCGGCGGGCTCGCCGGGGGGCGGCGGGCCGGCGATGCGCTCACCGGGTGGGCGTGGGGCGTTGTGCGCGCCGCGGACCAGCACCGATGGGTCGGTGTCGGCGCAGTAGGTGTAGAGGTAGGGCTCCGGGTAGTCGGCCAGCGAGGGCGGCTTGCGTGGCAGGTCGTATTCGCAGGTGTAGCGGGGATACAGGCTCACCAGGCCCCACAGGCCGCCGTCGTGCATGACCTTGATCAGGGCTTCCAGGGTCGAGCCGTCGCGCTGGGTGGGGTAGAAGAACTCCCGCATGGCGGGCACGCGGGAATTCGTCACCTGCGCGACGGTCGACAGGCTGGTCAGCATGCCGACCACGTCGGCGGAGTTGTCGGCCAGCACCGCGTCCAGTGCGGCGAGGGTGCCGGGCGCGGCGTCGAGTACCTCGACGAATCCGCCGGATTTGGCTTCGACTCCGCGCATGAACCGCGCGGCGTCGGTGGAGAACCGGGTCAGTGCGGGGGCGCCCGCGCCGACCGTCGACAGCACCGTCTTGCTGTCGCGGATCAGGCCGACCGTCTGCGGCAGCACCGAATCCAGGGTGGAGACCAGGAAGATCCCGCCGTCGATGATGTCCTTCAGTTTCCGCGGACCTTCGGGTCCGACGCCCAGTTCATCGATCACCGACGCGAGCTTGCCCGGATCGACCTGCGCCAGGGTGTTGTCGAGCGATCCGAGCATCTGCCACAGCGGCACCGGCGCCGAGGTCCGCACGCGGGCGATCTCCGCGCCGTCGGCCAGGTACGGCCCGGTCGTGCGCGCGGGACGGAAGTCCAGGTACTGCTCCCCCGCCGTGGACAGGCTCGTCACGTCGACGGTGCCGTCGTCGGGCACCCGCACGTCCGCGTCGATGGTGGCGACCGCGACCACGCCGTCCGGCTCGAACTCCACCGAGCCGACCTTGCCGATGGGGACCCCGCGCATCGTCACGTCCTGGCCCGGCAGCAACCCGCCGGATTGCGCCAGATGCACCCGCACCGTGATGGTGGCCGCGGTCGGGTCGACCCCGAGCGCGCCGAACACCAGGTAGGTCGCGCCGATGGCGGCGGTGACGCCCAACGCCACCGCCGACAGGCTGAGTCGATACGGGTGTCCGCCGCGCACCGCGCCGACCAGCAGCCGCGCGGGCGCGTCCGCGATCGCGGCGACGATCCCGACGAGTCCACGGCCGTCGGCGCTCATCGCGGCGGCCCGATCACGCGGTCGCGGAGTTTGAGCAGGGTGTAGGTGAGCGAACCGACCAGCGCCTGCCAGTCGCTCGCGTCGGGCACCCGGTTGCCCGGATCGCCGCGGTGGTTGGGATCGGGCAGTGCGCCGATCGCGAAGTCCTGCAGGTCGACATTGCCGTGGGCCGATGTCCCGCTGGCCAGTTTGATGACCGTCGGCAGCAGCGCGTTCATCGCCGCGAGGCTGCCTTCCGGGTTCAGGACGGCGTCGTTGAGCCCGATCGACAGGCGGTTCAGGTTCGCGATGATCCCGCCGATCTCACCGCCTTGCAGCACGGGGAACATCGACAGCTGCTCGGTGATGCCGTCGACCTGGCGCACCAGCGTCAGCGCCTGCTGCGCGTGCGCGTTCAAGGTCGTCGAGACCGGGCCCGCGGCGCTGACGAAGTCGTCGATCACCACGCGCTGGGCGGCGAGTTCGCTCACGAGCCGATTCGTTTCGGCGAGCGCGAGGCGGATGTCGTCGGATCGGGCCGCCAGCGCGGTCACCAGTTCGGTCGACTGGTCGAGCAGGGCGCCGACGTGGTCGCCGCGGTCGCCGACCGAGCGGCCCATGCCGTTGACGATGCTGGTCAGATTCCGGATGGCGCCGCCGTTGACCAGCAGCGATGTGGTGGTCAGCAGTTCTTCCACGGTGGCGGCGGCCGATGTCGCCTGCTGGGCGATGGTGTCGCCGTCGTGCAGCGCGGCCGTGCCGGGTGCGGCGTCGGCGGGCGCGTCGAGGGCGACGTACACGTCGCCGAGCGGTGTGGCCGTGCGCAGTTGCGCGCGCGTGCCGACGGGGAGGATGACGTCCTCGCGGATCCGCAGCTGGACCTGCGCCGTGTAGTCGGAGACTGTCATCCGGGCGACCTCGCCGACATCGGCGCCCGCGAGCCTGACCTTCGCCTTGTTCGGAAGATTCAGCGCGTTGGCGAAATTCGCGGTCACGGTGTAACCGCCGCCGCCGGAGCCGGGGGCGGCCAGCGGCAGATCGCCCAGTCCGACACCGCATCCGGAGGTGGTCGTCAACACTGCCGCCGCGACGGCCGCGGTCGCCAGGACGGAATACCTACGTCTCATCGGGGCAACCTACTCATCGCGTCCAACATGTCGGTGATGCCGAAATCGGGTCCGAAGTCCTGCAACGTTCCTGTGCTGCAACCCAATTGGCGGAGGCCGAGAATATTGCAGACCTCTTTGACCATCTGGCCGTCGAAGGCGACCCGGTCGATCAGCGCGTGGATGCGGGCGCCGCCGAAGTCCTGATCCACCGCGTTGTAGCCGTTGGCCAGCAACATCGGTGTCAGATCCAGGAATTCGGCCAGCTGATCGCGGTAGTCGGCGAGCGCCTTCAGCACCGTCGCGGTATCGGCCACCGCCGAGTGCAGTTCGCCCCGGTTCGCGGTGAGCAGTTCGTCGGCCTGGCGCAGCACCGAGGTGATCTGCGCGCCGGTCGTCCCCGATCCGATGTCGAGCTGGGCCAGCATGTCGCCCAATTGCACCGAGGCAGCGCCGAATTCGCGGATGACCTGGTCGCCGCGCGCGGCCGCCGCGACCAGTGTGGACAACTCGTTCACGATCTCGGTGACCGTGTCGCGGGTCTGTGCGCCCGCGTCGTCGCCGAGGCGCAGCGCCCGCGACAGTTCGTCCATGGTGGCGCGCAATTCGTCGCCGTTGCCGCCGGTCGCCGAGGAGGCCACCGCGAGCAACCGCGCGATCGGACCGTCACCGGGCTTTTGTCCCTCGAGATCGCCCGAGAGCCGGTCGGCCATCGAGATGAGTCGATCGACGCCGACCGGAGTCCTGGTGCGATCCATCGCGAGTCGTTCGCCGTCGCGCAGGGTGTCGCCGCCGCGGTACACGGGGGTGAACTCGACGTGGCGGTCGGTGAGCACGGAGGTCGACAGTGTCACCGCCGTGGCGTTCGCGGGGATCCGCACCGACCCGTCGACGCGCATCGTCACATCGACGTAGGCGCCCTTCGGATCTATCCCGGTCACCTCGCCGACCGGCATGCCGAGCACGGCGACGGCATTGCCCACGTAAAGTCCCGCCGCGTTGTCGAATTGGGCGACCACCGTGATGTCGTCGGGACCTCGGTGCAGCGGGCCACTGGCACAACCGACCACCGCGCACAGCGCGAGCACGGCCGTCGCTCGCAACGCCCTGAACACAACTCTCATTTGCAGTCCTCGAAATACCGTCGCAGGTTCGCGGATTCGGCACGGCCGCTCAGTGCGCACATCCACGAGTCGACGAGCACGCCGCCGGGAGCGTTGAAGTCCACGGAGTTCCCGTTGCCGGACGCGTTCGTGAGATTGCGGACCGCGACCGGCAGGATCTCCATGGTGTTGCGCAGCAGGTCGTCGTGGCGGGCCAGGCTGCCGAGCAGACCGTTGAGGCCGTCGATCATCTGGTCGAGCTTCGGCCGGTCGTCGACGACGATGCCGCGGACCTGATCCACCAGCCGCGTGGTCGCCGACATCAGCAATTCGATGGCTTGGCGCCGCCCGGCGATATCGGTCAGCAGATCCCGACCGAGCGTCATGATCGCGGTGACGTCGCCCTGCTGTTCGGTGACCACCGAGGTAAGTTGCCGCACCCCCGCCAGCAGCGAGCCGAGCTCGTCGCGGCGGCTGCCGAGGATCGCCGCGAGCGACCTGATGTTGGTGAGCACCTCGGGCAGCACGGCGGGAACGCCGTCGAGCTGGGTGGCCAGCGTGTCGAGGGAGCGACCGAGTTGCGCGGCGTCGACCTGCTCGAAGGTGGTGGTCGCGTTCTCCAGGGCCTCTTGGAGGTCGTAGGGAACGGCGGTGTGCGACAGCGCTATTCGCCGGTTCGGAAGTGCGCCGGAGCCCGCGGGCTGCACCTCGACGTAGCGGGCGCCGAGCAGCGTGGTCAATTTGATCGACGCCTTGGTCTCCGCGCCGAGCGGGACGTCGTCGGCGATCCGCATCGTGACCAACACCCGGTCGCCCGCCAGCTCCTGTCCGGTGACCGCCCCGACCTGCACGCCCGCCACGGTCACGCCGTCGCCGACGCGCAACCCCGCCGCCTGCGCGAATTCCGCCTCGTAGGTGCGCTCGCCGACGCCGAGGGAATTGAATCCGATCGCCGCGGCCAGTACCGCGAGCAGCGCCGCCAGTGCGATGACGCCGACCACGCGCGCGTTCTGCTCCTCGAGCGGGCGCCGCGCCATCGAGCGCAACCCGCGAAACTTCGGTGACGATGTCATGCCGCCCTCACCTGCATATCGGGGATTGCTCGACGGCGCCCGACGTCGAGGCCATCCTGATGATCGCCGGGATGAGGTCCGACAGCGCCGGAAGCACCGTGAAATTCAGATTGCACAGGTACACATTGAGATTCGCGCCTTCCTGACCGACACGGGCGATACCCTTCAGCAGCGCGGGCAGATTGAAGCCGAGGTATTCGAACTGGGCCTTGTTCTGTTCGAAATGCCGGGTGAAACCGGGCTCCCTGGTCAGCAGCCCCTCCAGGGCGGGCCGGTCCTCGGCCACCACGGTGGCCATCCGATCGGCCACGCCCGAAACCTCGGTGAGCGTGGTCATCAACTCCGCGCGGTGGCGCGCGAGTCCGTCGACGATGGAACGGGTCTGGGTGAGCAGGGTGCCGAGTTCGGTGCGCCGCGTCGCCAGGTTCTGCACGACCTGGTTGAGGTTGGTGATGACCGCGCCGAGCACCTGGTCGGGTCCGGCCAACGACTGCGCCAGCGTCGACATCTGCTCGATGAGCATCGTCAGCGATCCGGCGTCGCCTTGCAGGGCCTTGACCAGCGCGGCGCTCACATTGTCGACCTGGCGCGGGTCGAGTCCGCCGAACAGCGGCTCGAAACCGTTCAGCAACGCCGAGAGGTCGAACGAGGGTTCGGTGCGCTCCACCGGGATCTCGGCGCCGGGCCGCGCGACGGTGCGGTCGCCGGTCTTGCCCGGCGCGAGGCCGAGATAGCGCTGGCCGATGACGTTCTGGTAGGTGATCGCCGCCGTGGTGTCGCCGTAGACGCGCTGGTCCTTCGCGACCCGGAACTTCACCCTGGCCCGCGTGCCCGTGAGTTCGACCGCGTCCACGCGCCCGACGCGCACACCGGCCATCCGCACGTCGTCGCCGACCCGCAGACCGGTCGCGTCGGTGAAAATCGCCGAATACGAGGAGGTCTCGCCGTCGACGCCGCGGTTGAGGGTCACGAACGTCATCCAGATGAGCGCGAACGCGACCACGAGGAAGAGGCTGAGTCCGATCACCGATCGCCGGAAGTTCATCGCGGCGCACCTCCTGTTCCCGGTATTCCGGTGGTGAGCAGTTGGGACAGCACCTGTTCCGCGGCATTGGCGTCGCCGCCGAGTACCCGGCCGATCAGATCCTGTAGTTCCGGCGTGAGCGCGGGCGCCTTCACCGATCGCGGATCGAGCGAGGCGGGCAGCGGCTGGGGCGCGGAAGAGACCGGCGCGGTGCGGCAACTCGGACCTTCGAGCTCGCCGTAGCGGGGGCAGTCGGCGCGGACGTACGCGGTGTCCGGGGTGAACCTGATCTGGAACTTTCCGGTGCCGCTCTGGGTCTTCTCGTTCCAGAACTCGGCGAACCACACATCCGAGAGCCGTCGGATGCGGCCGACGATCGGGCCGAAAGTCGAACTGCCCGCGGCGAATACGTCGAGGACCGGGGTGAGCTGGTCGGTGGCCGTCACGATCTCGTCGACGTGCCGGTCGAGTCCGCCCTCGACCGTCGACAGGGTGCCGGTGCCCGCGGCGAGCAGGTCGCGCAATCGGGCGTCCTGCTCCACTACCGTGCGCATCGGGACCACCGCGTGGTGCAGTACGTCCAGCAGATCAGGCGCGGCGGTGGCCAATCCTTGCACCGATTCGGTGAGCGCGGCGATGGTCGACGGCTGCCCCGGCGGCGCGATCTGCGCGGACAGTTCCGCGGTGATGCGCTCGAGTTGCGCGCCCGCCTCGACGATGTCGGTACCGCGCCGGTCGGTGGCCTTGGCGACCGACGCCAGCACACCCACCGTGCCGCTGGTGCCGATCCGCGCGGTGGCCGCGACGATATCGCGCAATTTGGTGAGCGCGGTCTGCAATTGCACGGTCGAAAGGCTGGTGTCCTGCGGGATCTGCGCACCCTCGCGCAGCGAGCGCCCAGGGCCGTTGTCCACCAACTGCACCGAGGACACCGCGAAGATATTGCTCGGCACCACCCGCGCGGTCACCGAATCCGGAATGCTCGCCAGCGATCCGGGGTCGAGGCGCAGCCGCACCCGACTGCGCCCGCCGTCGATGGCGGGGATCACCTCGGCGACCGTGCCGACCAGCACGCCGCGGAATTTCACGTCCGAATTCGGCGGCAGCCCGTCGCCCACTTCGGCGAGCATGGCCTCGACCTCGGCCTTGGTCTCGAAGGTCCCGGCGGACTTCAGCAGCACCACCGTGACCCCGCCCGCGACCAGCGCCACCAGCAGCACCCCGCGCAGCAGCAGGGCAAGCACCGACGGCCCGCGCCCGTCCTTGTCGAACAGCACCGACATCGGCTCACCCTCCCAGCCGCGCGCTGGCGCCGATGCCCCACAGGGCAATGGTCAGCAGCAGATTGACGACGATCATCACCGAGATCGCGGCGCGCATGGCGCGGCCCGCCGCGATGCCGACGCCCTGCGGCCCGCCCGCGGCGTAGAACCCGTAGTAGCACTGGATGGTGGTGGTGAGCACGACGAAGACGATCGCCTTGATCAGCGAGTAGACGATGTCGGGCCCGTTCAGGACGAGTTGGAAGTAGTGGTGGTAGGTGCCGACCGACAGCCCGCCCGACGCCCCGACCACCAGTTCGACGGCCAGGTAGTTCACCGCGAGGCACACCAGATACAGCGGGATGATCGCGACCACCGAGGCCAGCAGTTTGGTGCTGACCAGGTACGGGATCGACCGGATCGCCATGGATTCCATGGCGTCGATCTCCTCGGAGATGCCCATCGCGCCCAGTTGCGCGGTGAATCGGCAGCCCGCCTGCGCGGCGAAGGCCAGCGAGGCCATGATCGGCGCCAATTCCCGGGTCGAGGCGGTCGAGGCGATGAGTCCGATCGCGGGTTCCATGCCGAGCAGGTGCAGCGCGTTGTAACCCTCCAACCCGACAATCGCGCCGCCCGCCGCGCCGAGCACGATGATGACGCCCGCGGTGCCGCCGCCGACGACGATCGAACCATTTCCCCACGCGATATCGGAGAGGGTCCGCATGAATTCCGTGCGATAGTGTCGCAACATCGCCGGAATGGCGACGAGCGCGCGCACGAAGAATGTGAACATGTGCCCGAGCCGCATGAACGCGACACCGACCGGCCTCGAATATCGGACTATCGCTGCGGTGCCCATCGGGCGATACGGCGCCGCCATTTACAGCCCCTGCCGCGGAAACAGCATCATGAACAACTGGGTGAACAGGACGTTGACGATCATCAGCAACAGGATCGAGGAGACCACCGTCGAATTCACCGAGTTCGCCACGCCCGCCGGGCCGCCTTTGGTGGTGAGCCCCTTCTGGCAGGCGACCACCGCGACGATGGCGCCGTAGACCACCGCCTTGATCAGGGTCAGCACCAGATCGCCGACGGTGGCGAAGGAAGCGAAGGTGGCGACGAAACTGCCCGGCGCGCCGCCCTGGGCGAAGACGTTGAAGACATAACCCGCGACGAATCCGACGAAGCACACCACACCGGTCAACGAGACGCCGATGACGATCGCGGCCGCGAAGCGGGGCACGACGAGGCGCCGGATCACCGAGACGCCCATGATCTCCATGGCGTCGAGTTCCTCGCGGATCTTGCGGGAGCCGAGGTCGGCGCAGATGGCCGAGCCGACCGCCGATGCCATGAGCAGCGCCGCGACCATGGGCGCGCCCTGTCGGATGACGGCGAGGCCGCTGGCCGCGCCCGCCAGCGAGGTCGCGCCGACCTGTCCGGCGAGCAGGCCGAACTGGATCGAGAGCGTGACCCCGATCGGCAGCGCGACGAAGATGGTCGGCAGCACCGCCGCCGAGGCCATGAACGCGCCCTGGGACAGCATCTCCCGGAACGCGAGCCGCCCGGTGAGCAGATCGATGATCAGGTATTGCACCGTGCGCACACCGAGCACGAACTGACCGCCGACCGTTTCCAACGCGACCGCGGGATGCCGCTCGAGATATCCGCGAAACCAGGTCGCGACTTCGCGCGAGGCACGCATTCCCGGTTGCGCGGGGCGCCGCGCGAGCCCTTCATGGCGTTTGTCGGCCGCCGGACCGAAAGCGTTCGTCATCGGCCTGCGCGTCTCCATTCCAGTAGCACCGGGCACAATTTCCCGTCCAAGAGTGTGCGGGCCATAACAGGGCGCCGTCAATAGAATTCAGAGAATTACCGCAATCCATTTCCAGCACTCGCAAAAAAGGCACGGCGAATTCCCCGTTCCACAATGGACGAGTATTCGATGTCGACGGCGACGAGAATTCGTAATCGCCGAATAAAAAGTATTGAATTGAATTTATTGAATCGCGCCCCCGTCAGGCGGACAGGCCCCCGATCGCCGATCCGCCACGATCACGGGCACAGCTCCGAAGGCGCGTGCACCGCACCACCTGCTGTCGATCGACTCTCATCACTACGACCTACCTTCGTCCACTGACACTCTCGCGACCGTGCCGTCGGCCGCCGACAAACCCCCGACCGGCGCCCGCTCCGCCACTCGGGCACCACGCCGACCCGTCGTCGGCACCTGCGTGAGCAACTATACTGTATGCGTTACAGTTACCAGCACCAGATCGACTGGATTACCCGTACGCGACAGGGGTGCGCGTAGACCGCGGCGATCCGGGGCACTTGCGGTCGACAACACCGCACACCCCGCCACCTGCTGAATCGAACGAATCCCAGGCGCAGGCGAATCCCGCGCCCCCGAAGCGGATCCACGCGATTCTATTGACGAAATTCAATGACATCTGTCAGCATGATCCCTACCGAAGCGGTCACGGTATCCGCGACGGCAACAACCGGCCGAACCCTCGCCGCCATCCAGCGCCGACCAGCGCGGTTCCGCCGTATCCACACTCACTGACTCAAGTCAGTGATAGTCTCCGGAATCGAGTCATGAGCGATACACGGGTAGGTCCACGAGGGCGCGAAGCCCAACGCCTCGAGACACGCAAACGCGTGCTCGACGCGGCGATCGCCGAATTCGCGCGGACCGGAGCCACCGACGCCGATCTCGGCGCCGTCGCCGCCGCCGCGGGCGTCGCACGCGGCACCTTCTACTTCCATTTCCCCACCAAGGAACACGTCCTGCTCGAACTCGAGGCGCGCGAGGAAGCCCGCATCGCCGAGGACCTCGCGCGATTCCTCAGCGTTCCACGCGATCTGGCGACCGCGCTGGGCGCCACGATCCGGCTGATCGTCGAGATGGAACAGCGGCTCGGCACCCTGCTGTTCAAAGACCTTCTGGCCGTGCACTTCTCGCCCACCCGACCGCTGACCGACGAATGGCGCGAACACCGCGTCATCGTGCTCGTGGTCGGCATCATCGAACACGCGCACGCCGCGGGCGAAGCCGAGATCGCGGTCGACCCTTACCACAGCGCGGTGTTCTTCCTGCTCGGCCTCTACGCCGTGCTCACCACGACCACCGGCGCACAACCGCTGCGCGACATGGCACTCGACAGCTACCTCACCACCGTGCTGCGCAGCCTCGAGCCGCGCCGAAGCCCGACCGACACCCGTCGTCGGTGACCCGACAGGATAGGGAGACACCCCATGCTCATCGACATCATCCGACTCGCCGCGGCCTGGGGCGGGGTCCTCGCGATCATCGGTTTCTGGTACTGGGTAATGCGCAACATCGGCACCTTCTGACCCATGGCCGCCCGCACACGCGATCGACGAGGATCGCAAGGAGCACGCCGTGTCCGGTAGCGAAGGACACGCGCTGTCGGTCGAGCGCAGCTGCGCGCTCACGGCCGTGGCGTTCTCGGAACAGCGCCGAACCGGGGTCCGCCTGGTCACCGGGGAACGGCGCGGATTCGGACTGAATCCCGCGCGCACGGTCGTGCACGTCCCCTACCCCGCACCCGCGCCGAACTGGACCACCACCACCCTGACCTGCGGCGTCGCCTTGCAGTGCGCACCATCCAAGGACCGCATCGCCCGCTACGCCCTGCACGAGCTCTCGCCGCGCCAACTCGGCGCGCTGTCGCTGGTCGAGGGCGCGGTGGCCGCCGGATGGATCGCCGACCGACTACCCGGACTACTGCCCGAGATCCGGCGCGCCATGCCCCGACTCGAGATCGCCGACCACGACCTGGACGGCGAGGAAATGCTCGACCGCGCCGTCGACCTGGCGCGGACCAGGCACGAACTGACCGGACATCCCCTGCTCGGGCGGCTGCCGCTGGCCGCGCCGCCGCGTGGCGCCATCGCGGCCGCGATGCGCCGCGCCTACGGTCGCATGCCGTGGACCTCCGCGCGCACCGACGCATACAAGGTCTGGTCGGTCCCGGTCGGCGGCGACGGCGGCGCCAAGAATCCGAACCTGCCGCCACCGAGCCGACCGGAGGACGAAGAGATCGAGATCCGGCCCGACCAGCGCGCGGGCGTGCCGTATCCGGAGTGGAACATGTGGACCGACAAATTCCTGGTCGACCACGTCGCGGTGCTCGAGCGCCGCCACCCCACGCTGGGTCGCCCGGTCGCGCCGGTCTCCCCCGATATCCGACGCTGGTTCGAGGAGCGCACGCACCGCGCGATGCGCACCGGCCTCGACGACGGCTCCGATATCGACATCGACCGCTACGTCCGCCATTTCGTCGACCTGACGGCGGGGTCGGCCGACGAGCCGCGCGTCTTCCGCGATCTGCTGCCGAGCACCCGCGACGTCACCACCGCCGTACTCCTCGACGGCAGTTCCTCGCTCGGAGTGCACGGTGGGCAGATCTTCCGACTCGAACTCGACTGCGCGGACGCGCTGTCTCGGGCCATGAACGCGGCGCGGGAACGCCACGGCATCTTCGTCTTCACCGGCAACACCAGGCACCGGGTCGAAGTCGAATGCCTGAAGGACTTCGACGACCGCTACTTCGTCGACCCCGGCGGCCTCGGTCTGCGCACCGGCGGCTACACCCGCCTCGGCGCGCCGCTGCGGCACCTGACCCGCCGACTGCTCGACCAGCCTTCCGAGCGGCGACTGCTCATCGTGATCGGCGACGGCCTGATGTCCGACGAAGGCTACGAGGGCCGCTACGCGTGGGCCGATGTCGCGCACGCGCTCGAGGAGGCCGAGGAGGCGGGCGTGCTCGTCTACTACCTCGGCGTCGGTCCGACCCGCGTCGATCCGCTACCCGAGGTCTTCGGCGCCCGCCGGTCCCGCCGCATCCACCGCGTCGAGGAACTTCCCCGCACCCTCGCCCACATCCACCGAGAGCTGGTATCCGCATGACCGACGATCTGTATTTCTCCAGCGGCACCGAGGTGCGACTGTTCGAATGGGCCTTCCACCAACACATGCCGGTGATGCTCACCGGGCCGACCGGGTGCGGCAAGACCAGGCTGGTCGAGCACATGGGGCAGTTGCTCGGACGCCCGGTGGTGACCATCAGCTGTCACGACGACCTGACCAGCTCCGATCTGGTCGGCCGGTTCATGGTGTCCGGCGGCGACGTGGTGTGGCTCGACGGCCCGCTCACCAGGGCCGTGAAATCCGGGGCCATCTGCTATCTGGACGAGGTCGTCGAGGCGCGCCACGATTCGCTGGCGATCCTGCACTCGCTCACCGACCACCGGCGCACCCTCTACCTCGACCGCGCCGACGAGGTGGTGCGGGCGCCCGATTCGTTCATGCTCGTCTGCTCCTACAACCCGGCCTACCGCAGTTCGCTCAAGGAACTGAAGCCATCCTTCCGGCAGCGCTTCGTCACCGTCGCCATGGACTACCTCGCCCCCGACCGCGAAGCCGAGGTGATCGTGGCCGAAACCGGCGTCGATGCCGCGGTGGCGCGGCGACTGGTCAACTGCGCCACCAGCATTCGCGAGGCCGACGCCGTCTTCCACTTCGAGCCGCCGTCCACGCGCGTGCTGGTCGCCGCCGCCCGGCTCGTCGCGGCGGGCGCGGGCGAACTGGAAGCGGCCCGCGCCTGCGTGCTCGCACCGCTGAGCAGTGACGGCGCGATCGGCGCCGGACTGGAACAGATCGCGGCCGCGCACCTGCGCGGCGCAGCGGACCCCGCAACACGAACCACTCGGGAGACACCGTGAACGACCAGGACCGCAGGCGCAAACGCGCGCTCATCGTCTTCCAGATCGCCATCTACGGCTTTCTGCTCATGATGTTTCTCATCCAGCTGAACATGTACTTCACCCGGGACTGGTAGGAGCCCGCCCATGAACCTCCCCACCTTCGGCCTGCGCAAACCGGCCGAGACCACCGGCGCCGCCGCGACACCGTCGGTCAGCTTCGACGAACACGACCGGCTCAGCCGCGAAGCGCAGCGCCGCGCCGACTACTGGCTGATCGCGGGCACGCTGCTGATGGGCACCTACGTGCTCGGCGTCTTCGGCCTCCCGCTGTTCCTGCGCGGTGTCATGTTGCAGCGCAAGGCACAGAAGGACGGACTCTCGGTCCGGCCGATCATCGTCACCCTGATCGGCTACCTGGTGCTGCTGGACGCCTTCCTCAACAGCATCGGCTGGGTGCTCGACCTGTTCGCCAGCCACACCCTCATCAACCGCGTGTTCTTCGCGGGCTGGGGCAACTTCTTCGACAACGGCTACTACTGGCACTACAACGAACTCTGGATCGGCGGCTCGGCCGCACCCGGCGAGAAGGGCTGGGAGGTCGCGCTGATCTTCGTGGTGTTCCCGATGCGCTGCGCGGCGGCCATCGCATTCCTGCAGATGAAGCGGTGGGGCCACCAGTGGCTGGTCGTCACGTGCTGGTTCGGCGTGGTCATCTGGGTCGGCTACGTCACCAATATGACCATGTACGCCGACATCCGCTTCGACGGCACCGTCCTGCCGGTGGTCGGCTGGTGGTTGTACGACATCTTCTACATCACGCCCTTCCTGGCGATTCCCTATCTGCACACCGTCAACCGCGAGATCTTCTCCGACTGAACGTCCCCGAACTCCCGCTCCAGGAGCACCGTCATGAGCACATCACCCACCCCGACCGAGAAGACCCCCGACGCCGAACTCCCGCTCGGCACCACCCCCGCCTTCGCGAATATGCACAAATGGCTCAAGCGCGGCATCTTCGTGTGTCTGTTCGCGCTGGTCATCGAGGGCGCGTTCACCGTGCCCGCACTCGCCATCTGGTACGGCTGGCCGACCTTGTCGCTCACCGAGATATGCAGCGAGATGATGAAACACCGCTACTCCGACGACACCCTCGAATGCCAACACCCCTACCCGCTGAGCGGTCCGCCCTACGGCGGCAAACCCGAAGCGGCGGGCCAGGACACCGCGCGCGACGAATGGGGCGTCCAACCCAAGCCGAAGTACGATCGCGTTGGATTCCGTGAGTTCGTACGGATCCGGGAGGAACGGCTCGCCCGACAGGAGGCACAGCAGTCGGGACAGCGATAGCAATCGTTCCCTCCCAGCTGCTCTCGACGAAAGGTCGGCTGTGACTCCGCAAGCTCTCACCACCGCGCTCGGCATCGGAACCGCCGTGCGGGAGGCCATCCGCGCCGGCATCGACCGGGTCGGGCCCGCGCGCACGGACATTCCGCTGCACGTCGACGGCGTCACCGCGCCGTGGCTGGCGGGCGCGCTCGGACTGCCCGCGGGCAGCATCGGCGCGGTGCGGGTGGTCGAGCACGATTCCGGAACCGCCGCGCGCGCCCGCGTCGCGGTGAAATCCGAAGCCGACCTTCCCGAGCACCTGTTCCTGAAACTGGTGCCGCGCAACTACCTTCAGCACGTCCTGATGAATATCTTCCGGCTCGGCGTCAAGGAGGTGCTCGCCTACCGCGCGCTCGGGGAGAATCCGCCGGTGCGGGTGCCGCGCTGCCACGTCGCCGAGGTCGACCGCAGCGGGCGGCGCAGCATCCTCGTCCTCGAAGACCTATCGGCGACAGCCGAATTCCGTACCGTCATCGATTCGGTGACCCGCGCCGAGGCCGAGGCGGTGATCGACGCGCTCGCCGCTCTGCACGCGCAATTCTGGGCGAGCGCCCGTTTCGCGGGCGACCTGCGCCCACTCGCCGAGCGGTCGGCCACCGAGATCAGGATCGGCGACATCATTCGCCGCCGGTTCCTCGCCCAGATCACCGGCCACACCGCCGATCTCATACCCGAGCAGGTCAAACGCGACTGCCGGATGTTCTACGAACGCAGCGCCGACATCGACGCCTTCTGGGCCGCCCAGCCGCAGACCCTGATCCACGGCGACCCGCATCTGGGCAATCTCTTCTTCGAGGCGGGCGCACCCGGATTCCTGGACTGGCAGATCGCCGCCGCCGGCGTCGGCATCAGGGACGTCGCCTACTTCGCCAGCGCCTCGGTCGAGCCGGAACTGCTGCGCACGATCGAACGAGACCTGGTGCGGCGCTACACAACCCGACTCGCCGACGCGGGGATCGAAGTAGACGGGGAACGCCAGTGGGCCCTCTACCGCGCCGCGCTCACCGAGTTCTTCCTCGCCGCCGTGTGCACCGCCGAAGCCGGTGACCGGATGCAGCCGCTCGCGGTGTCGCGGGTCGGGGTGCAGCGCACCGTCGCGAGCGTCACCGCGCACGACAGTTTCGCCGTGCTCACCGAACTCGTGAACGCCCGCTGAAATCTCGTCCGAAACGCCTGGTTCGGTCGGGTGGCCGAACCAGGCGAGCACGGTCCGCTACGAGCGCCGGGCGTCCGGCGCGCACCGATCGATACGGATGTCGTTGATGTCGAACTCGATGAACGCGACCGAGACGGCCCGGACCGACGAAGCGGTCGCCGGCCGAAATGGCGGCGGACTCGAGACCTCGACCAGCTCAGGTGAAGTCCGAACCGCCGTCCACGTTGACATTGGCGCCGGTCATATAGGAATTGCGGCGTGAGGCCAGGAAGGCGGCGACCGGCCCGATCTCCTCGGGCAGACCGGCCCTCGGCATCTGCGCCGGGTGACCGAAGTGGGTGCCGATGGCCTCCATCAGGCCGTAGGGATCGTCGCTGTCGACGCCGACCGAGCGCGCCCAGTCGGTCAGGGCGGGGGTCACGAAGGTGCCCGGCGAGACCACGTTCACCAGGATCTCCTCCTTGGCCAGCAGCAGCGACAGATTCTTGGACACGCTGGTGACCATGGCTTTCGCGGCCGTGTAGGCCACCAGGGACACGGTCTGGCGCTGGGTGGAATGCGCCGAGAAGTTCACGATGCGGCCCCACTCGGCGGCGCGCAGCAGCGGCAGCGCGGCCTTGCAGGTGTGCACGAGCGAGAGCGCGCCGTGGTCGATCGCCTCGTGCCACTGCGCGTCGGTCAGATCCTCCACGGTGCCTTGCACATTCGGCCCGAGCGTATTGACCAGTGCGTTCAGCTTGCCGTCCCAGCGCGCGCCCAGTTCGTCGAACACCTCGCGCACCCGCGCGGTGTCGCACGCGTCGGCGACCAGGCCGACGGCGTCGGGGCTGCCGCGTTCGGCCAGGTCGGCGGCGGCGCGTTCGACGTCCTCGCGGTTGCGTCCGACCACCGCGACCCGCGCGCCCTCCTCGGCCAGGCAGCGCGCCGTGGCCAGACCCATGCCGCGACTTCCGCCGACCACCACCGTCGCCGCGTCACGCAATCCCAAATCCATACCGCTACCGCCTCACCGTCGAGATCCGCTGTTCGTCGGCGCGCGGAACAGCCGCGCCGCTCATACCTACGGTATAGAATACTGTAATTATGACGGTAGTCCTTCCTCCGCAGCTCGGCGCAGCACGCGCACGCGACGGTGGTCGATGACCGCCGCCGACGGCGCCGACCCGCGCAAGGAACGCTCCCGCACCCGCCTGCTCGACGCCGCGGAATCGCTGATGCGCTCCGGCGGCATGAGCGCGGTCACCGTCGAAGCCGTCACCCGCCGCTCCACGGTCGCGCGCACCACCCTCTACCGGCACTTCCACGACGTGGACCAGCTGCGCACCGCCACCCTCGAACGCATGCTGCCCGCGCCGCCGCGTCCCCCCGCCGAAGGCACCGTGCGCGAACGCCTCATCGAACTGCTCACCCAGTACGCCGCCGCCATCCGCGACTCCCCCACCTACCTGACCACCCTCGCCTGGCTCGCCGACGACAACGACAACTCCCGCGCCGTCCGCGACTCCCTGCGCCGTCGCTTCCTCCGCAACTGCGTCGAACCGTTCGACGAACTCCTCACCGGCGCCCGCGCCACCCGCCCGGTCACCGACGAAGAAGCCTCGCTGGTGATCTCCCGCCTGCTCGGCCCCATAGTCTTCGTCGTCCTGGTCGGCATCGGCTCGGTGGACCGCACCGCCTGCACCCGCTTCGTCGACGACTACCTGGCCGCCAGAGCTCCCCACCTCGTCCCCGACACCTGAACCACCCGGCCACACCCCGCTCTCGAAGGCACGCCGGTGGATCCGATCGATGACCGGGTTCTCGGCAAGGTCGTAGCCTGCTCCACGAACAGCCGAGGCCGGTTCGCACCATAGGCGGCGAGCACCACGGGCTCCGCGGGCGGCGGCTCGACACCTACTCGCGCGGTCATGTGCTCGGGAGTACTGACCAACCGCTGTGCGATATCGGGCGGGAACGGCACCGCAAAAACACCTCCGACTCGGACAAGGCAAGTTTCCAGAGCAACGCGCGCCACGACATCACGATTCGCCTGCCGGCTGGACAGCGTCGCCGCACCATCCGCGCTCGTCAGGACACACCCGCTGGGGAATCGCGAGGTTCTAGGATCGAGCGATGCGTCCCGTGACAGTTTCGACCGGCTCATCGCCCGAACGCGTCACGGTGGACTGGGCCGAGAGCGGCATCGTGGCGTTGACCGGTCACGCGGATGGGTCGGTGGTGGCGCCGCCGGGTCGGGGGGCGACTCGTGCGCGGGAGTTGAGTTCGTGGATGGCGACCTGTGCGGGTGTCGATGTGGACGGTGCGCGGTTGCTCGGCGAGCGCGCCGCCTTCGACGGTCTGCGCAGGCGGGGGGCGGTTTCGGCGGGGGGTGCGTGCCGGTTGTTGCGCAGCGCGGACGGGTGGGTCGCCGTGTCGTGTGCGCGACCCGACGATCCGCCGCTACTCGGGGCGATGATCGGTGACGATCTCGATGCGGGGGACCCCTGGCCCGCGGTTGCCGAGTGGGTGCGTGTGCACGACGGTCGGGAACTCGCCGAACGCGCGGAACTGCTCGGGATCGCGGCGTGGCCGGTGTCTTCGGAGCGCGCGACGGCGCCCGAAGTCCCGATCTCGCTTCCGCGATCGGTCGAAGGTCTGCTCGTGGTGGATTTCAGCGCGTTGTGGGCGGGTCCACTGTGCGCGCATCTGCTCGGACTCGCGGGGGCGCGGGTGGTCAAGGTCGAGACGCCGCAGCGGCCCGACGGAGCCCGACTCGGCAATCCCGCCTTCTACGCGCTGCTGCACCACGGCCACGAATCGGTCGTCCTCGATCCGCGCGACACCGCCGATCGGCGGGCCATCGCGGCACTGGTCGACGCCGCGGACATCGTCATCGAGGCATCGCGACCGCGCGCACTCGCCGGATTCGGCCTCGACGCCGAGGCGGCGGCCGCGCGCGGCACGACCTGGATCTCGATCACCGCGGCCGGACGCGCCTCGAACCGCATCGGATTCGGCGACGACATCGCCGCCGCCGCGGGCCTGATCGCCCACGACGAAACCGGCGCACCGCTGTTCGTCGGCGACGCCATCGCCGACCCGCTCACCGGCCTCACCGCCGCCGCCCTCGCCATGTCGCGAACCTCGGGCGGCATGCTGTGGGACATCTCCATGACCGAAGTCGTCGCGCGCACACTCACCCCCGAACCGGCGCCCCTCGTCCGTCGACACGGCGACTCCTGGTCGCTCGACACCGCGATCGGCCCGATTCCGGTCGCCGCACCGACAGCGCGCACACCGGCGGGTTCCGCCCCGGAATCCGGCGCGGACACCGAGCACGTACTCCGCTCCCTGCGAATTCCGGTGCCATGAGAGTCCTGCCGCGCCCCGCCGGATCAACAGCACCCGTCCGCACACGACACGGCGTGATCGCGGCCAACCTCGGAAACCCTTCGCATCTCGGCGACCGCCCGCGAATCCCGCGTCGACAGCCAACCGAGATCGACATACTTCCCGCCACCCGACGCTACGGGAGCGTGCACCACGATCCCCTGCCGCACAACGGAGCTCGACGCTCGCACGTGCGACTCGCGACAGACCGCCGCGGCCGAGCCGAGCGGATCCAGGGTTCCCCGGGTGCTGTCCATTCGCGCGCCGACGGCGAGCTGCCCTTCGATTCCGGCCACGCCTCACTCGCGGCCTCGACGCGGCAGCGGAACTCGCTTCGGACCCGTACGTCATGACTGTCCTGTTGATCCGCGACGCGGAAATCGACGGCACCGCGGGACTCGACCTGCGGGTGTGTGACGGTCGCATCGAGCGAATCGGGCGGGCGCTGTCGACCGATACCGCCGACGACGTGATCGACGCGCGCGGCGGGGCGCTCCTTCCCGGCCTGCACGACCACCACCTGCACCTGCACGCCGCAGCCGCCGACGCGGCCTCGGTACGGTGCGGACCGCCCGCCGTCCGGGGTCGCGCGGAACTCGCGGCCGCGCTCGCCGCCGCACCGGGCGACGAACACGGCTGGGTTCGCGGCGTCGGCTATATCGACACCGTCGCGGGCGACCTCGACGCCGCCGCATTGGATGCCGTGCACGACCGCCGACCGGTGCGCGTTCAGCACCGCAGCGGCGCACTCTGGGTTCTCAACACCGCCGCGCTGACCGCCGCCGGTCTCGCCACCGCCACCCATCCCGGCGTGGAACGCGCCACCGACGGCACACCCACCGGCCGAATCTGGCGCGCGGACAACTGGTTACGCGAACGCCTGCCCGGCACCGCCGCACCGCGACTCGCCACGCTCGGCGCCACGCTCGCCGCCTACGGCATCACCGGCGTCACCGATGCGACCCCCGACCTGTCGCCGACCTCGCTGTCCGCCCTGACCTCGGCACACACCGACGGCGACCTCCCGCAACACCTCCACCTCCTCGGCGTCCCCCTCGACGCGCGCACGGATTTCCCCGACCGCATCGGCGTCGGCCCGTACAAGATCGTCCTCGCCGATTCCGGGCTGCTCGCCTTCGATGACCTGGTCGACCGGATCCGCCTCGCCCACGACGCGGGTCGCGCGGTCGCCGTGCACTGCGTCAGCCGCGAAGCCCTACTGCTACTGCTGGCCGCTCTGGACGTCGCAGGCGACCGACCCGGCGACCGCGTGGAACACGGCGCCCTGATCCCCGCCGACGTCATCGCCGACCTGCACCGCCACGGCCTGCGCGTCGTCACCCAGCCCGGTTTCCTCGCCGACCGCGGCGACTACTACCGCGCCCACGTCGACACCGACGATCTGCCCGACCTCTACCGCTGCCGCACCCTGGTGGAAGCGAACGTGCCACTCGCCCTGTCCAGCGACGCACCCTACGGCCCACTCGACCCCTGGACCGTCCTCGTGGCCGCCACGACCCGAACCACCGAATCCGGCGCGCCCCTGAACCCCGCCGAACGACTCACTCCCGCACAGGCATTGGCAGGCTACCTCACCCCACCTGACGATCCGGGCGGCGCCCCGATCCACCTGCGCCCCGGCGCGCGAGCCGACCTCGTCCTGCTGCACGCCCCCCTCGGAGAAGCGCTGCGCGCACCGTCGGCCGACTTCGTGCACACGACAGTGATCCACGGCAGGTCGATCACCCGCTAGACACCGACCGAGAACGCCACGCCACGCCGATGTTCCGCCACAGTTCCGTACGGTCACGTCATCGGCGAACTCCGTCGTCCAGCGCCCGACCGCAGACCTGGCGCAGCTGTCGAACCCGACGCCGCGAGACATCACTCGGCACAGCAGTCGGACCGAACGGCACATCCAGCACGTCCCACGTCCAGCACGTCCAGCACGGAACATCGACCTCCCCTCGTCTCGGCCTTCCGCCCGGTGTCACCGATGGGTACCGTCGATCCCTATGTGCGCACGCACCGCCACCTCGACGCCGGGTCGCCCGAACGCCCCGCCCCGCAGCGCGATTCCCGCACTTCTCCGTCGGACCGACACCCCCGGCACCATCCCGCGCGACCACACGAAATGAGCTGAACCATGAGCGATTTCGACATCGGCGTCTACCTCCCGCAGATCGGCTTCACGTATCCGGAACTGCTGCACCGCGCGCAACGCTGCGAGGACCTCGGGATCGGCTCGCTATGGCTCTACGACCATCTCTACGGTCCCGGCGCCGACGAAGTGCCCTCGCTGGAAGCGTGGACCTTGGCCACGGCCCTGCTCAGCCGCACCGAACGCCTGCGGGTCGGACATCTGGTGCTGTGCAACCAGTTCCGGCATCCGGCGTTGCTGGCGAAGATGGTGTCCACCCTGATGCAGGTCGCGCCGGGCCGGTTCCTGCTCGGTCTCGGCAGCGGTTCGATCGAGGAGGAACACCTGCGGACCGGCCTGGCGTGGGGCACTTTCGCCGAGCGTTCCGAACGCCTCGCCGAGACCTTGGAGATCCTGTTCCGCGCGACCTCGGGTTCGCCGATCGATGTCGCGGGCACGCATTACACCCTGCGCGAGGTGCCGATCGTGCCGCCGATCAAGCCACGCCCGCCGATCGTGATCGGCGGCGTCGGGGAGAAGCACACGCTTCCGCTGGTCGCCCGCTACGCCGACATCTGGAACATCCCCACCTACGCGCTCGGCGATCTCGAGTACCACCTGTCCGCGCTCGACGAACACTGCGCGCGCATCGGGCGCGACCGGGCGAGCATCACCCTGTCCGTACAGGCCGTCATGGCCCTGTCCCCCGACGAGTCCGCCCTGCCCGAGGTCCGCCGCAGGGCCGAAAGACATTTCGGGGCACCGGGTTACGGGCTCGCGGCAGGCGGTCTCGTCGGCACCGCCCCGATGATCGTGGACCGCCTGGAGCACCTGCGCTCCCTCGGCATCGGACAGGTCGTCCTCTTCACCCACGACCGCGCCTCCGACAACACCCTCGAACTGCTGTCGACGAAGGTGATCAGCGCCTTCGGGCCGCCGGTCAGCGAAACATCGCCAATGCCCACATCTTGAGCACGCCCTCCCGCTCGTCCCATCCTTCGACCTTGCCCAGTACGCGAGCAGGGAACGATCCGGCACCCTCCGGCACACCTGCGGGCTCGCGCAGCTCCGTGCGCGCGATCTTCACCCGGATGTGACCATCGCCGTCGGGATACGGTACGCGCAGACGCAGAAATTCCTGGTCGGACCCGTCGTTCTCCTTGTATTCCTCGAAGGGGCCCGCTATCGACACGAACATCCGGCTCCCGCTGAGTTTCACACGCCGCGCCCTGTATGCGGACAGGGTCCGGTGCGCGCGCACTGTGCCCTCCTCGAGATCCGCGTAGACGATGGCGTCCGCCTCCTCCAATTTCTGGACGACCTCGCGGATCGCGGTGATCGGTTTCTCGTCGACCTCGTAACTCTGGCGCACCTCGCGGTCGCGGAGCTTACCGCCGCCGACGCCCACCGGTCCGTGCCCGACCTCGAGCCTGCCCTCCGCGGAGTCGCGGCTGTAGTGCTCAACCAACCTCTTCAGCGCCACCCCGCCTCGGTATTGCAGGAGATCCATCACGACGGCCCCGTTCAGGTACATCAGCACCTCGTGGCCGTGGTCGTGGTCGCCGGTCGGATCGCCCGCGCCCCGGCGCCAATCGAGGACGCACCACACCGCGGCGACCACGAGGCCGACTCCGCAGAGGGCGAGCATGCTCCAGTAGATCTCGCTATCGACAGCCACGAATCTCCTCGAACGCCTCGGACAAGGACATCGCGGTCGCGTCGACCATGCGTCCGCCGGTGGCCCGCGCCACCCGGTCCAGTTCGTCGGGTCCGGCATCGCCGAACCGGACGGTGTAGGTGTGCACGGCCCTGACCTCGGGCGCCCGCTCGCCGTATGCGCGCAGGAAGTCCGCGACGCCGATTCCGGTGTTGTTCTCGCCATCGGTCATCACCACGATGGTGACCGCCCGCTCGCCGCGATCCCGCAGCAGGGCGGCCACCTTCTCGTAGGCGGCATCCAGCGCCGACCACACCCCCGTGGTCTCGTCGAAGCTGTCGACGGCGAGGTAGTCGCCGATGGCGTCGAGATCCGATTGTCCGGCAATGCGGAACTCGCGCTCGTCCAGTACCCGGCCGCCGAAACGCATGATGGTGAGTTCCTCGCCCCGGTACAAACGCACGAACTTTCCCGCCGTCGACGGATCGGCGCCACGCAGACCCGCGAACGTGGCGCGGAGCTCGGCCATCCGCGGCCCGCTCATCGAAGCGGAGAAGTCCAGCGCGAAGATGACGTGGGTCGGGATGTGCGTGCGTGGATTCGAGTAGTCGGCGATGAGGCGGTCGATCGTTTCCCTGCGGTCGGGGAAGTACAGCGTGTTGGTGCCGAAGTCGGGAAACCGGGAATCGCGATACGGCCGGGTCAGCGGCCTGCGCGAAGTCTTCTCCATGATCTCACGTTGCGCGCGTTCGGATTCGAACCAGGTGACGACGGTCTCGAAGGCGTCCCGCTTGCCGCGGTCGAGCAACATCATCGGGTAGTCGGCGAGAATGATGCCGTCGCGGGGGTACACGATCCGCAACGGTTCGCGCAGCGTCCCGCTCGCGTTCATGGACAGCAGCACGGACTCGTAGTCGATCAGTGCGTCCGCCGCGTTCTGGTCGGCGGTGTAGGCGGCGGCCAGTGCCTGGGAGGTGTCGGCGGACAGCGTGCGCCCGAGCAGGAAGCCGCGCAGTCTGTCACAGCTGATGTCGGCCTCCCGCAATGGGCCGCCGGTTCCGGCCGCCGCCGTGGCGACGCCGATCAGCGCGGCCAGCCCGCCCGCCGAACGCGCCGGATCCGCCATCGCGTACCGCAGCATGCCCATGGCCGACCGGTCGGCCAGATCGGCCCAGGAGACCTGCCGATCCCGCACGGCGTTCTCGATCCCATCGGCGACCTCGGGTTTGACGCCGATCGCCAACGGCGAGAACATGAACCGGCGCGTGAGCGGCAGTTCGCCGGTGTATCCGCGCTGCTTCGCCGTCATCTCGAAGTAGCGGCTCGTCGACAACCACGCCACGTCGTGCTGGTATCGCCCCGGTTCCATGGCATCGGTGGCCTCGATCGTGCCGCGGTAGTCCATCACGAGTTCGATGCCGGTGTCGCGGCGCAGGTGGTCGAGCAGCGGTCGCATATCCGCGAGTTCGGAGGAGGCGAGCACCCGCAGGGTGACGTGCGGCGGCGACTCGGTGTCGCACGCGGTGGCAGGCACGAGGAGAGCGCACAGGACGATACCGACGAACTTTCCGACACTGGACCACTTCATCGGGGGCATCCGCCCACCTCGACGATGAACTTGTCGAACACGTCGAACCTCGGCAGGCTCACGTAGGTGCCGTCGTCGGCGGCGGGCACGTCGAGGCCGCGACCGACGAGCAGTTCGTTCAGTTGTGAGCTGACCGTCCCCGGATTCCGGTCCAGCATTCGAAAACCCAGCTGCACAGCCCTTCTGCGCACTTCGGGATCGGTCTGCAGGAACTGCGCGAGCTTCCTTCCTTTGTCGTTGAGCGCGAGTAGTCGAGGTTGGGTCTCGAAATGCGCTCTCGGATACAGCAGAACCCGCTCCCGGTCCGGCCTTCCCGGCGGTCGCGACAATTGATAGGCGAGATATTGGTGTTCGTAGATCACGACGACGGGCGCGATCGACTTGCCCTCGGCGGATAGGTAATAGGGCATGCGGTCGGCCGTCGGCGCGCCCTGGGCTTCGTAGATTCGTCTCGGCGTCTCGGCGAACTCGATCACCTGCTTCTCGTTCGACGTCGTGAACCGCTGCCCGTACTTGGCGTAGGCGACCATGGCCTGATACGTGCCGCCCGAATTCGACGCGCACACATCGGGAGTGTGCGCGAGCACCACATTGCTGCTGCCCGGCCCGTATCGGCGAATGTCGATCTGGTCCCAGCTGGTGCCCTGCTCGGTGAGTTCGACGAATTTGCCGATATCGACCCGGTAGTACAGCGTCTCGGCGGCGCCGCGCGGCACCGGCTCGGCCACGCCCGCCGCGCTCAGCGCCTGCGCGTACGGGCGATAGGTGGCGAGCACGATCGGACTGCTGAAGAGCAGGTAGCTCTGCACGTCCTTCTTGTTGTCCTGGCGCTCGGCCATGATCAGGTCGGCGGCGGGCTGGCCGGACGGGAAGACGAAATCGTAGCTTTCGATATCGTGCACGGCCACGTCGCGTGAGCCGCTGTCGTCGACGCGCACGTCGAAACGGTTGCGCAGGAGGATCTTCTGCACCTCTTGGTCGCGGAAGAAGTCGACCTTCGAGCCCATCTTGCCGCGGATGACGATCGGCGGTTCGGCCGGACGGAACACCACCGCGACCGCGACGCCGATCAGCACGACCAGCAGCAGAGTCAGAAGCGGTACGGGACGAAAACGAACAGCGGACGGTGTGATACGCAAGAGCGGCTCGGCGGCCACGATTCTCCCCCTGGCGGTTTCACCATTCGACAAGTGATCCGCGCTCAGGATACGCGCACCCGGCGACAACTCGGGGCCGTAGGCGGAAGATGTCTACCGACCGCGGGTATCCCGGCCGCGACAACGAAATGCGGGCCGAACGGATCGTGTCCGGCCCGCCTCATCCGACGGCTCAGACTTCCGCGCCCACAGGCTCCTCGACCGCGTCACTGCCCCGGCGCGGCGCGTCGTCGTCACGGGCGACTCGAATCGGAACGCCGACCAGTTGCGACATGCCCGCCAGCGCCTCGACGTCGTCGGGATCACTCGACATCAGCAGGTTCACATTCGCGCCGCCCGCGCGATTGGCATTGCGCCATCCGCCGGTTCCCTTGTGCCCGTAGCCGTGCGGCACGGCCACCACGCCCGCCATGATGTCCTCGGTCACCCCGGCGGGCAGCACGATCTCCCCGTGCGGCGAGGTGATCCGCATCGGGTCGCCGTCCTCGATGCCGAAGCGCGCGGCGTCGGCCACGTGGATCAGGGCGCGCTGCTGCCGTTTCCCGCTGCGCCACAGCAGCGGCGGGTTGTGCATCCACGAGTTCTCCGAGGCGGGTTCGCGCATGCCGATCAACCGCATCGGATAGTCCTGCGGCAGCGCGTATTCGGACATGCGCGCGATCTCGGCGGCGATGTCCTGGTGCGCGAGGCGCAGCCGTGGCCTGCGGTAGGCCACGACCTCACCGAGGACTCCGGTGCGGATGTTGTCCCCGAGCACCTTGCCGTGCGGGTGTTCTCCGATCAGGCGGCGGAAGGTGAGACCGGATCGCCGCAGCCCGAAGCGGTTTCCGCCGTCGGCGAGCCGGATGATCATGTCGATCACCGGTCGCGGATGGAACTCGCGCCCGAACCGGCGCAGCAGGAAGCGCATGGCGCCGAATACGGCGAATATCGGTGTGCGCAGCGACAATCTGCGCATCAGGTCGTCGATGATCTCCCATTCCGAGCGGGCCAGTCCTGGCGGCGCGACGACCGCGTCGGTGGCTTGGCGGAACGGGGTGGCCTGGAACTGCTGGAAGGTGATCGCAAAATCGTCGCGCTCGTACATGGTGGTGACGGGCAGGATGTAGTCGCAGTGCGCGGTGGTCTCGGTGACGTAGAGGTCGAGGCCGACCATGAGGTCGAGACCGGCGGCGGCGGACTCCAATTCGTCACCGTTGGGCACCGAGAGCACCGGGTTGCCCGCGCTCACGAACAGCGCCTTGATCTGCCGGTCGCCCGGCACCGCGATCTCCTTGGCCATCAGCGCCGCGGGCTCGGAGCCGATCACGGCACGGAAGCCGCCGATGCGGGTGCGCTTGCGCCGGTAGGTCCGCCGCAGCGAGGCGCCCATCGCCATCATCCCGGCGCGCTGGCCCGGTATGCCCAGGGTGCTGAACACGCTGCCGCCGGGCTGGTCGAGGTGACCGGTGAGCAGGTTGACGACGTCGATGAGGTAGGAGGCCAGGGTGCCGTGGCGGCCGACGCTGGTGCCGAATCGGCCGTAGACGGCGGCGCGCGGCGTGGCGGCGAGGGTCCTGGCCAGCTCGCGCACCCGGTCGGGGTCGATTCCGTGGTTCTCGACGGTGGCTTCCGGGGTGAACGGCGCGCACTGCCGCCGCAGCCACTCCAGGCCGTCGGCCAGCGCCGCGACCCGCTTCTCGTCGACGAGTCCTTCCGCGAACAGCACATTGAGCATCGCGAGCAGCAGCGCGGAGTCGCCGTCGGGCACGATGCCGAGCCATTCGTATTCGGCGGCGGTCTCGGTGCGGCGCGGGTCGACCACGATCACCCGGCCGCCGCGGTCGATGATCTCGCGCAGCCGGTCCTTGATGCGCGGCGCGGTCAGCAGACTGCCGTGCGAGACCAGCGGATTGGCGCCCATCATGATCAGCAGGTCGGTGCGCGCCAGGTCGGGAATCGGCACCGCCAGCGGCGATCCGTAGAGGAATTGGCTGGCCAGCAGCCTGCTGCTGGTGTCCTGGGTGGAGGCGGTGAAGTAGTGGGCGTCGGAGCCGATGCCCTTGATGAAGGCCGTCACCCCGAACAGATGCGAGTAGCTGAACGCCGCGGGATTGCCCATGTACCAGCCGATGGCGCCGGAACCGTGGCGACGGTGGATCGCGGTGAGACGCGCCGCGATATCCGACATCGCCTCCTCCCAGCCGACTTCCACGAATCCGTCGGGCGTGCGGCGCAGCGGGGTGGTCACGCGGTCGGGATCGTTGACGATCTCGGCGAAGGCGATACCCTTCTGACAGGCGAATCCCGCGGAGAGCGGATGGTCGCGATCCGGGCGCAGTTTCGTGAGCCGACCGTCCTCGACGGTGGCGACCATGCCGCACAGCGGCTCGCAGATTCGGCAGAAGGTCGTCTTGTTCTCGGTGTCCGGCATATGGTTTCGCGCCTTTCGCGTGCTCCGATACCCTTGCGCGCTCCCCGGAGTCAGGAGACGCGGAAGCGTGTTCGATCGTTGTCCCGCCGCGGCACTTCCATGATCGCCCGCGTGGAATCGTGCCATCCGCACGGCAGGCCACAGGTGTGGTAGATCGTGCGTTCGATCAGCCCGCGCGAGTAGGTCTTGACGGTCTCCGTCGCCTGGATCGCGTATCCGCAGTGCGGGCATTTGGCGAAGTAGTCGAGTATGTCGCTGCTCGTCACCGCGATCAGGTCGCCGAGGACCGGTTCGTCGGACGGGCGCCGCCGGCTCGGGTCGACTCGCTCGTTGTGGTAGTCCTTCATCGACGTCCACCCTCGTGCTCCACCGGCCGAGACCGGACCGAATATATTACTGTTGAGATTACAGTAGATATCGGACCCGGTAGCCGGTTTTTCGGTGAATCGCCCGCGATGCATTCACACCGACTCGATGTAGATCGCCCGCGACCAGATGGCCAGCAATGCCTCGATCCGGTCCGCGATGGCGGGCGGCTCGTCCGAGCACGCCTGTTCGATCGCGTATTCGTTGAGTTCGAGCAGCACCCGCGTCAAGGTCCTGCTGTCCGGCTCGAGGTGCGCGAGCCCGGCCCGCCGCTCCTGTTCGATCAGCTCGGCGACCGGTTCCACGAACGAGGCGCGCGAGGCGTCCCACAGATCCCGCACATTCGGGTTGCGCCTGCGCGCGACGATCATCGCCTTGAAATAGTGCTTGTGGCTCTCGGCTGCGGCGAACAGCTGCCGCAGCATCCGCTCGAGCTTCTCGCGCGGCTCACCCGGCCCGTCGATCAGCGCCCGACTGGCCGCAACCACTTCCTTGTAGAACTCGTCGCCGAGCGCGGCGGCGCAGGCGGCCTTGTCCTGGAAGTAGAAGTAGAACGCCGACCGACTGACACCGGCCGCCGAGGTCAGATCGGCGATATTGATATCGTCGAGCGACCGTTCGGCGAGCTGCACGTCCAACGCCCGCAACAGCGCCTCCCGCCGCTGATCCCCCCGTTTGGGCGCACGCCGATCCAACACCTCGGCGAGCTGATCGCTATCCGCCATGTGTGCCCACCCGACCGTCGTATCGATTCGACATGTGTCGACAATAGTTCACACACGACTGCGCCGCGAGGGCGTACGGGCCCGTCGGCTCGCGGGATCGACAGAGTAGCCCCTGCCCGATTCGACAGATCAGCGGTCGATGCGGCGATTCGACCACCCCGGCGAGCGCACGCGGCCCGCCGGGGTGGTCTACGGAATTCGCCTACTTCAGGTAGACGGGCACCCGTGCGTGTCCGTTGGAGATGAAACCGGGGACCGCGCCCAGTTCCGACGGGTCGGCCGCGAGGCGCATGTCGGGGAACCGCTCGAACAGCGCTCGCAGCGCCACCGTGCCCTCCAACCTGGCGAGGTTCGCGCCGAGGCAGCGGTGCGCGCCCCAGCCGAAAGCCAGGTGTTCGGTGGTGGATCGTCCGATGTCGTAGGCGTCCGCGTCGGCGCCGTAGACGTTCGGGTCGCGGTTGGCCGCCGCGTAGGAGGCGAGGATCGCCTCGTTCTTCTCGATGCGGACACCGTCGATCTCGATGTCCTCGACCGCGTAGCGCAGCGGAAGGTGCGCGACCGGGGCCTCGAACCGCAACGTCTCCTCGACCACCGCATCCCACAGCCGCGGCTCGGCCCGCACCTTCGCCAACTGCTCGGGGTGGGTCAGCATCGCCACGATCGCCTGGTCGAGCAGGTTCACCGTGGTCTCGTGACCGGCGCTGATGATCAACAGCAGCGTGTCGATCAACTCCTGCTTCGACAGGCTGCCGTCGTGCTCGTCGCTGGTCGAGATCAGCACACTGGTCAGGTCGTCCCCCGGCTCGCCGCGGCGGCGACCGACGAGGTCGGACAGGATCTCCTGCATGTTCTGATAGGCCATGGCGCCCTTGGCCGGGTCGGTGTCGAAGATGTCGTCGACACAGGTGCGCAGGCCCGCCCAGAGGTCCTCGGGAACCCCCATCAGGTCTCCGATGACCCGGATCGGCAGTGGATAGGCGAAACCTTCTCGCAGATCCACGATTTCCCCTGCGGGCGCGGCGGCGAGGTCGGCCAGCAGCGCGTCGGCGATGCCCGCTATCCGCGGTTGCATCTCCGCGATCCGCTTGGGCGTGAACGCCTTTCGGACCAGACCGCGCAGCCGGGTGTGGTCGCCGCCGTACGCGGTGAACATGTTCTCCACCGCCACCCAGGTATACAGCGCCCACGTGGGGCTGATCCGCGGGAACAGGTCCCAGTGCTGACGGGCGTCCTTGGATACGCGCGGGTCGAGCAGCAGCTGCTTGAGCAGCGCGGCGTCCGACACCGCCCACGCGGTGATCCCGTCGGGCAGTTCGACGAGCGCGGTGCGGCCGCGCCTGCGCAGTTCGGCGGACTCGCCCTGGATATCGGCGCCCGCGGTGTTGAGGACCAACGGAGTCGCTGGCTCGGACATGATCGAACTCTCCTGATCGGCTGGAAATTCTGGACGTCAGCGGCTTCGCACGCGGTGATCGGGAACCGGGAAAGCGACCGGAGCCGCCGGGAACGTCACCGGCAGCGCCGTCAAGGCGCGGTGGAAAGGCCCGGGGCGCCATTCCAGTTCGGACACCGGGACCGCGAGCTCGATGTCGGGGAACATATCGAGCAGCTGGTCGATCGCGGTCTCGGCGATCAGGTAGGCCGCGTCCCTGGCCGGGCACGCGTGCGGTCCGATACTGAAGGCAAGGTGTGAGCGGTTGCCGTCGCGATTGCCGCTGTTGACCCCGGGATCGTTGTTGGCCGCGGCGATTCCGATCACCACCGGCCGATGCGCGGGCAGCCAGACGTCGTCGATCAGCACGGGCGCGGGCGGGTAGGAGATGCAGTAGTTGGCCAGTGGCGGATCCTCGAACAGGGCCACGTCCAACGCGTCCCTGGTCACCAGACTCCCGCCGATCACGCCGCCCGCGAAGCGCTCGTCGGTCAGCATGATCCGCAACGCGTTCGCGATCAGCTGGACCATCGGCTCGATTCCCGCGCCGTAGAAGGTCACCAACTGCTGGACGACCTCCTCGTCGTCGAGCTCGTGGAAGTGGGCGATCAACCGTGCCGTGATGTCGTCACCGCCGGCGGCGCGCTTGCGGTCGACCTGCTCCTGCAACGCGTCCATCAGGCTTCGTTCCCCGGCGGCGGCCTGTTCGCCGGACTCGAACATGGCGGCCATCCCCGCCGCCACCCTGGCGCCGATATCGGGTTCGACGCCGAGCATGGTGTTCAAGACGGTGAAGACGAGGGGCAGGATGTACCGGTCGAGCAGATCGACCGCGCCTTCGGTGCGGAAGTCGTTGATCAGCGTTATCGCGACTTCCTCGACCATGTACCGCAGGGTGAAAAGGTCGACTTCCTCCACGGCCTCTTTCGTCGGCCGCCGGTAACGCTCGTGCGCGCTTCCCGCGCTGCGCAGCGCGTTTCGCCGATGGCGCATCATCGCCAGCACCGGACAGTCGGGCGGGATATCGCGTTCCCACTCCCTCGGGTCCGCCGGGAAGTGGTCGGGATCGTTCAGGATTCGGCGCGCGAGGTCGTAGCCGAGCACCAAGGTCGCAGGCACGCCCGGCGACAACTCGACCGGCGCCAACGCCCCGAACTCCACCCGCATCCGGGCGTAGGTTCCGTGCGGATCGGACGCGAAGTCGGGCGTGTACATCTGGATGCGACGCTGCGGCGCCATGCCCGGCGCTTGCTCCGACCGCGAGCGGAACTCGTTCGACGTCCTGCCCGCTACCACCGAATCAGACACGGGCGGCCTCCTCGCGGTGCGCGGGCACGGATAGTCGACGTGCTCCGCTCGAACCGGCGACCGGCGCCGGGACGATATTCGCGCCCGGTATTCCGGAATTCCACAATGGCAATGCTTTCAAGATGGCTTTATTCACAGACCTTTTCTGATTTCCTCGAACAGACCGAACTCACCCGAGTCCGACCACGCATACCGGTCGACGTTCTCGGGTGCGAAGTGCCGCACCACGGCCCCGGGTCGCCTGCGCATCGGCAGATACTCTCACACGACACCCGTGCCGCGACAACCCCCCACGGGGAGGGTGATTTCGAATCGAATCGCGGAAAAAGCTGCGTGATCAGGACTTCGGTCGATTCGGCGTACCTGGCCGACCTGCGTCGGAGCCACGGCGACGAGGTGCGCGTCCGGGGCCGGGGACAGCGGCCGCGCGACGCATCCGTCGGATGGCGCGACGGCGAGCTCCGGCCGCGCTACGCTTCCCCGCACGCGCCACGACCGCGCGGGGGCGGGTGAAGCTGAACGGCCACAAATAAAACCGACCGCCTCGTATTAAAATTTTCCGGGCAGCGCATCGAGCGATTATGTGGCAAAATATGTTTCGTGTCCCAAGCAGTTGATGGCAAACATGAAAAATGCCATGTAGAACGATTGCGGGACCACACCTACGGCCCGGCAGCGCGCGCGCAGCGCCCGACGGCCGAACCCCTGACGCCACCCACTCCCGCCTTCGACCCCTCCGGGTCACATCCTCCGCCGCACCGACATCCGCCCCCGGATCGGGCGGCAGTCCGCGAAACAAGCACCAGGACAATTCATTTCGTAAAGGTGCGCTGATCTGCCGACAGGTGATCCGCGGACCTCCCGTTCCGGTCAACGGCCGCGACCGTGCGCACGCACGCCGCAGGCCCGTCCCGGCGCGTCGAGGTTCAGGTGATGACCTCGATATGCCCAACGGCAGCGGATACGCCGCTGGGATCGGAAACAATCAAGGAGGCGGCTATGACCGCGCAAGGGTCCGAGAAAATCACCCCGTTGGCCGACGTGCTCAGACACGGCGACCTCGAATTCCACCAACGGTTGCAAGACGTCCTGATCAATCCGGATTTCGCGGTCACCGACCGGCTGAGTCAGGAGCGGCGGCGGGAGAACGCCTACGACCAGTTGCGCTACCTGGTCAAGGAGATCGGCAGCACCCGCGAGACCGCGACCGACCTGCCCGCGCTGTTCGCGGTGTTCGACTGGTCCGCGGTACTGGCCACCGACCTCATCCCGCTCATCTCGGGACATTTCAACCTGGCCACGGGCAGCCTGTCCACCCTCACCGATTCCGATTCGGCCGCACCGTATCTGAACGATCTCGACGACGCCTCCGCCGTCGGCGTCATGCTGCTCACCGAATACGGGTGCGGCTCCAACATCGGCTTCATGCAGACCACCGCCACCTGGGACGGCGACGGCTTCGTCCTGAACACGCCCACCCCGAGGGCGCGGAAATTCATGCCATCGGTGGGGATTCCGGTCGCCAGGGTCTGCGTCATCGGCGCGCGGCTCATCGACTCCACCGGAACCGACCAGGGCGTGCACCTTTTCACCGCCCGACTACGCGACGCCAACGGCGATCCCTGCCCCGGCGTGACCATCACCCAACTCGACCATCAGCCCCTGGTCATCATGGACAACTCGGTCATCGGCTTCGACCAGCTCCGGGTCGACCGCGACGCGTGGCTGAGCAACGACCTCGCCGACATCGACGACGCGGGCGTACTCACCTGGCGTGACGCGGACAGCCACAAACGCGCATTCGCCTCGGCCATCAGCCAATTGACCGTCGGGCGGCTCGCGCTCTCGTCCTGCCTCACCTCCGCGGCCCGCGCCTCGCTCTACATCGCGTTGAGCTACGCCGCCAAGCGCACGGTGCCGCTGACCCTCGTCGACACCCCGCGCATGATCGAGATCCCGCACGTGCGCGACACCTTGCTCGCCGATCTCGCGGGCACGGTCGCGCGCACCATCTACGGCAACGCGATCAAGACCACGCTCGCCGACAGCGATCTCACCGATCGCGACACGGTGGTCGCGGTGATGCTGGCCAAGTACTTCATCCAGCCGCACGCGCTGGAGACCGTCACGCACTGCCGCATCAAGATGGGCGCGCAGGGCATGTTCAGCGCCAACCGGGTCGCCGACTACCTCGGTGTCTGCCACGCGGCCATCACCGGCGAAGGCGACTGCCACGTCCTCGGTTCGGTGGGCGGACGCGTACTGGCCCGGCGACTCGCGACCGCAACGCCGCCCGCGCCCGCACCGCACGATCCGGCGGACCCCGCCGACCGCACCCGGCTGCTCGAGGCCCGCACCCTGACGATCGCGCACGAAGCCCAGCGGCATCTGGCGACATCGGAGCTCTCGGGGCGGCTCGCGATCATCCCCGAGGCGCTGAACCTGGCCGAGGCGTACTGCACGGCGCAGGCGGCGGCATTGCTCGACGCCAGTGCCGAGCATCCCGAGATCGCCGCCGTGCGTGACGTTTTCACGTTGCAGTACCTCGATCGGAACACCACCTGGTACCTCACCCACGGCCTGCTCGACATCGCCGCGGTCGCGACGATCGAACAGCAATTGCACAAGGCCGTCGACACCCTCGCCGAGCACGTGCCCGCCCTGCTCGACGCGTTCGAGTTCGACGACGCGATCCTCGGCGCGCCGGTGCTGTCCGACGATCTGCCCAGCGCGTGGAGTTCTCGCATCGCCGAGGACGATCAGCACTGAAATCCGCTGTCGCGGTATCGGGTACGCGCGCCGCCGTCGGACTTCCGGCGGCGGCGCGCGCCTGCGCGTTACGCCTCGCCACAATCCCGTTGGAGCCGAACAACATAGGTCTTCGCCGCGGCGCTTCCTTGGGTAGGATGCTGCCGCAACCGATATCTAGGAGACCATGTGGAGCCTGAGCAACCGCTTCAGGGTGCTGCCGCCAGCTCGACTTCGACGATCGAAGACGGCCCTACTCGAATCCCGATCTACACTCCGGAATTCGCCGCCGACCCCCATTCCGCCTACCGGCGGATGCGCGCGGAATACGGGGCTCTCGTGCCGGTGGAGATGTGGCCGGGGGTGCCCGCGACACTGGTCGTCGACTACAACACCGCCGTCCGAATCCTCGGTGATCCGGAACACTTCCCCGCCGATCCCAGCATCTGGCAGAAAACGGTGCCGCCCGGCATTCCGATCATGCCGATGGTCGAAGCCAGGCCGAACGCGATCCGCACGAGCGGACCCGCGCACACCCGCTACCGCGAATCCATTGTCGCCGCGCTCGCCGGAATGGACCTGTACACCGTGCAGCCCATCGTGGAGCGATCCGCCGCGCCGCTCATCAACAACTTCTGCCAGGACGGCAGGGCCGACGTCCTGCTCCAGTACGTGTCTCCGCTGGTCTTCACGGTCTTCTGCCAGGTGCTCGGCTGTCCGCCCGATATCGGCGAGCGGGTCGCCGAGGCCAGTGCCGCGATGTTCGACGGCGTTGACACCGATACGGTCAACGCCATCATGGGCGGCGCGCTGCTCGACCTCACCGCGCTCAAACGCGAGTATCCCGGCGACGACATCACCACCCGGCTCATCCAGCACCCGGCGAAACTGACCGACGAGGAAATGGTCCACCAACTGGTCCTGCTCTTCGCCGCGGGCGTCGAACCGCCGCTCAACCTCATCACCAACACCCTGCTGCTCATCCTGACCGACACCCGTTTCGGCGGATACGACAGCCCGCACATCACCACGACGACCGCGCTGCAGGAACGGCTGACCACCGACCCGCCCATGGCGAACTACTGCATCACCTACCCGCGCCACCCCATCCTGCTCGAAGGCGTCTGGCTGCCCGCGCACCAGCCCATCATCATCAGCATGACCGCCTGCAACACCGACCCGAAGATGAACAACGGCCAGTCCCTGGACAACAGCTGGGTGCTCACCTACAGCACCGGGCCGCACGCGTGCCCGGCGCCCGCCCGCGAATACGGGATCATGCTGGCGAGATTGGTCATCGATTACCTTCTCGACATGCTCCCCGAGATCAGGCTCGCGGTCCCCCCGCACGCGCTCGAGTGGCGCCCCGGCCCCTTCCACCGGGCGCTCGCCTCGTTCCCCGTCGTCTTCCCCCCGTCCCCGCCCTTCGAACTCTGACCGCTCACGAGCCGCTTCGCACGCGGGCGCGCGCTCGGCGCTTGCCCGCGGGCAGCTCACGCTTCCTGATGTCGCGCTCGTAGACGAAGTAGTCCACCTGCTGGGTGTGCCTGGCCCTGGCGACCATGTGCCCGTTGAACTTCTGGTGGTCGGCGGTGATGACCCGGCGCATCCGGTCCGCGCTCGGCAGCGCGTACTCCCCCGCCGCGAAGGCGGCGACGAGGCGGGCCTGGCATTCCACGAACGGGAACAGCGTCGGATACGGCTGCGCGAATCCGACGAAGACCAGGTCGTCGATGCCGGGCGCGAACATCCGCTTGTACAGGTCGATGCGGTTGTCCGGGGCGCTGATGAATTCGGGATCGAAGAACGGGAAGGTGATGTTGTATCCCGTGCAGTAGATGATCACGTCGAAGTCGTGGTGTGATCCGTCCTCGAAGTGCACGGTTTTCCCGTCGAGCCGGGTGACGTTCGGCTTGGCCACGATATCGCCGGAACCCAGCCGCAACGGCAATTCCACCGACTGGGTCGGATGCGCCTCGAAGAATTTGTGGTTGGGCGTGGGCAATCCGTACTTCTCCGGTTTGCCCGCGAGCACCGGCGTGAAGATCTGGGCGAATTTCCGCTGCCAGGTCAACGGCACGTACGGCACGGTCCGGTAGTAGCGGTCGCCGGGCACTCCCGCCAGGTATTTCGGGACGATCCACGACCCCGACCGGGTGGACAGCCACACCTCGGTGCCCAGGCTGCGCGAGGACACCTCGACGGCGATATCGGCGGCGCTGTTGCCGATGCCGACGATCAGCACGCGCATATCGCGCAGGTCGAGCGGCGTGTAGGGGTCGATATAGGAATGCGAATGGAAGGCGGCGCCGGTGAACTCGCCGGGAAAGTCCGGCAGGCGCGGGTCCCAGTGGTGGCCGTTGCCGACCACGAGCATGTCGAAGCGCTCGGTGGCGTTCGCCGACTCGATCTCCCAGCCGCCCTCGGGCAGTCGCCGCGCGTGCCGTACCGCATTGCCGAATTCGATATTGCGGAGCAGGCCGAAGTGCTCGGCGTAGTCGTCGAGATAGCGCTTGATGTCGGTGTGGTGCGGGAAGTCGGGATAGTGCTCGGGCATCGGGAAATCACGGAAGGACAGCCGATACTTCGAGGTGTCGATGTGCAGGGAGCGATAGGCGCTGGAATGCCCGTTCGGATTGCCGAACGCCCAGTTGCCGCCGATGCGGTCCGACGATTCGAAACAGGTGTAGTCGATACCGCGGTCGGCGAGCATCTTTCCGGTGGTCAAGCCACTGATGCCCGCGCCGATCACCGCGACTCTCGGGTGTGCCACATGTCCTCCATTGGCCATTACGCGACGGCAGGCCACCCGGCCGTCCGCGAGGAACCGGTGCGCCGATCGTATTGCTCTACCTGACGCGCGTCAATATACTCCGACTCATGTCAACACACTGATCAGCGCGGTCGGGCGGCGCGGTCGCGAGACCGGGGACGCGCTCGAATCCGCTCCGGCGCGCACCCCTGTCACGTACAGTACGGTAAGCGTTACCGTTGCGTTTTCGAAGAGTTTCGGGGGCGTCCGGTTCGCCCGGCCGCGTCGCACGCACCGCCCGGCGCACGATCCTGTCCACGATTCCGAATCCGAGGTATACCGATGGCCGCACCCGACCGACCGACCACCGCACCGCCGATCCCCCGCCGCGCCGAGGACGTCACCGGCGCATGGCTCCAGACGGTACTCGGCGCGGGCGGACACCACGCGGTGATCGAAGATGTCGCGGTCACCCCGATCGGCACCGGCCAGACGGGCGCCACCTTCCGCGTCACACCCCGCTACGGATCCGGAACCACCACGCTCCCGGCCACATTCGTGCTCAAGCTGCCGACGGGCGACGACTCGATCCGCGCAGGCGTCACCCTCGGCTACCTCAGCGAGGTCACCTTCTACACCGAGGTAGCCGACCACACCCGCGCACCCATTCCGCGCTGTTATCACAGCGAGATCACCGAGGACGGCGCCGAATTCGCCCTGCTCCTCGACGACCTCGCGCCCGCCGTCCAGGGCGACCAGATCGCGGGCTGCGACGCCGAAGCGGCGCGCCTGGCGGTGACGGCGCTGGCGGGCCTGCACGGACCGAGCTGGTGTGACCCGGCCTGGCTCGAACTCCCGGTGGCGATGCCCAAACCCGGCGACACCGCGGGCGCGGGCGGGCTCGGCGACGTGGCGCGCATGGCCTCGGACATGGTCCTCGAACGGGTCGGCGACCGCATGAGCGCCGAGGACCGCGAAACCATGTCGGCGGCACTGGATCTCGTCGGCCCCTGGCTGCTCGCCCACACCGACCGATACGCGGTGATGCACGGCGACTACCGACTCGACAACCTGATGTTCGACACCGACCGGGTGGCCGTGGTCGACTGGCAGACCGTCGGAATCGGCCTGCCCGCGCGCGATCTCGCCTACTTCACCGCGACCAGCCTGGACCCCGAGATCCGCGCGGCGTGCGAATCCGATCTCGTCGACGCGTACCACAGCGCCCTGCTCGCGCACGGCGTCACCGACTACAGTCGCGAGACCTGCTGGCAGGACTACCGATTCGGCATGGTGCAGGGGCCGCTGATCACCGCGCTCGGCTGCGCGTTCGCCAGCCCGACGGCGCGCGGCGAGGAACTGTTCCTCGTGATGCTCGGGCGCAGCTGCCGGGCGATCCGCGAACTCGGCACCCTCGACCTGATCCGCGCCGCGAGCTGAATCCCGCTATTCCGACCCGCCGACCCGTTCCGGTTCGGCGGGCGCGGCGACCGCCTCGGGTTCGGGCCGTCGCCGTCCCGGCGTCCAGACCGCCGCGGCGACCATGGCGATCAGCGTCACGAAGCCGAGGGTGGTCGCCGCCTGCCGCGCGCCGTGCACGAAGGCTTCCTTGGCCTGATCGGCTACGGGCTGGGCGGCGGGACCGATGCTCTCGGCGACACCGAGGGCGGCGGCCAGCGAATCCGAGACCGGCCCGCGCAGTTGTTCGGGCAGTTTCGCGGTGACGGCGGCGATGCGTTCGGTGTAGCCCGCCGCGAGCACGCTGCCCGCGACGGCGATGCCGAGCGCCGCGCCGACTTCGCGGGTCGCGTCGTTCACCGCTGCCGCGACGCCGTGCTTGTGTTCCGGTACGCCCGCCACGATGGCGGCGGTGGCCGGGGTGGCCGAGAGCGCCAAGCCGAGTCCGAGCACCATCAGCGGCCACAGCAGGTCGATGTACGCGCTGTCCACCGTCAGCCTGGCCAGGCCGAACATGCCGACGACGGTCACCCCCATGCCCGCGCAGATGATCGCCCTGAGTCCGAGTCGCTCGGCCAGCCACGGCGCGATCGGCGATATCGGCAACATCGGAATCATGATGGGCGACAGGGCGATCGCGGCCGCGAACGGTTCGTAGCCGAGGATCAGTTGCAGGTACTGCACGATGAGCATGAACACGCCGAACACCACGAGGAACTGCAGGGTGACGGCGAACGCGCCGCCCGCGAAGCCGCGGTCGGTGAACAATCGCATGTCGAGCAGCGGCTGATCGACCCGCAACTCGACCGCGACGAACGTCGCCGAGGCGCCGATGCCGCCGACGATCGCGGCGATCACGATCGGATCGCCCCAGCCGACGCGGGGCACCTCGGCGGCCGCGACCACGATCAGTCCGATCGCGGTCGCCGAGAGCAGCGCGCCCCACAGGTCGAACGCCGGTCGCGACTCGTCCACCGATTCGGGCACGGTGCAGCCCGCGATCGCGAGGACCACGCCCGCGATCGCCATCGCCGCCGGAATCGACAACCACGACCAGTTCGCCAGCAGCAGTCCGGTGCCGAGCAGTCCGACGACGGCGCCCGAGGCGACCGCCGCCGCCCACACCCCGATGGCGAAGCCGCGCCGCTGCTCGGGAAAGCCCGCCGTCAGCAGCGACAGCGTGGACGGCATGACCAGGGCCGCGCCGACGCCGGTGAGCGCGCGCGCCGCGATGAGCCAGGCGGGTCCCTCGATGAACAGCGGGAGCGACGAGGCGGCGGCGAAGACGAAAAGGCCGCCGACCATCACCCGGCGGCGACCGTAGCGGTCGCCGAGCGCGCCGCCGGGCAGTACCAGGCAGGCCAGCGCGAGGGTGTAGCCGTCGGTGATCCAGGTCAGCTGGGTCTGGGTGGCCCCGGTGTCGGAGGCGATGTTCGGCAGCGCGGTGTAGAGCGCCACCATGCCCGCGATGACCAGCGCCACCGCGACGCACGACAGCGCGAGCGCCCAGAACTGCGCGGGCGCCAGCGACTGTTTCGTCCGGCTCATCTTGCCTCCCGAAAAGCGTCCGGCAACGTATTGATGCCGGTACCGTAAGCATTATTGTAAAACTATCCGAGTCTCGCCCCACACCCGATGACCAGGGTCGACGCGCGCACGGACGGTCTCAATTCCTTACATGCGACAGCGATTCTTGACGCGCGTCAAATCATGGCTCTACCATCGCTGGACCACCGCATGACCGAAGGGCTCCACCGTGACCGTGCCGTCCTCCCCCGTCTCCACCGCGATCATCGGAGCGGGCATCGCCGGACTCACCGCGGGCAAGATGCTCGGGGACTACGGAATCCCGTACACCTGCTTCGAATCCTCGGACCGAATCGGCGGCAACTGGGCCTTCGGGAACCCGAACGGACATTCCAGCGCCTACCGGTCCCTGCACATCGACACCTCGAAATACCGGCTCTCGTTCCAGGACTTCCCCATCCCGGAGCACTACCCGGACTTCCCGCACCACTCCCAGATCAAGGCGTACCTCGACGACTACGCCGATGCGTTCGACCTGCTGGACAACATCGAATTCGGCAACGGCGTCGTACACGCCGAACACCACGACGGCGGCGGCTGGACCCTGCGCACCCAGGACGGAACCGCGCGCGACTTCGACTTCCTCGTGGTCGCCAACGGCCACCACTGGGATCCGCGCTATCCGGAATTCCCGGGGGAATTCACCGGACAGACCCTGCATTCGCACCACTACATCGACCTCTTCGACCCGATCGACATGCGCGATGCCCGCATCCTCGTGGTCGGCATCGGCAACAGCGCCGCCGACATCGCGGTCGAAGTCTCCTCACGCGCCCTGCGCAACACCGTCTACCTGTCCACCCGTACAGGTTCGTGGATCGTGCCGAAATACATGGCGGGCAAGCCGGTCGACAAATACGGCGGCGCACTGCCTTTCGTGCCCCGCCGGGTGTTCCGCACCCTGGTCAACAACTTCGCGGAATTCCTCGCGGGCAATCCGGAACAGTGGGGCCTGCCCAAGCCGCCGCACCGCTTCCTGGACGCGCACGGCACCCAATCGGTGGAACTGCCGCTTCGCCTCGGCTCCGGCGACGTGATCCCCAAACCGAATGTCGAACGCCTCGACGGTTCGACCGTGCATTTCGCCGACGGCACCGAGGCCGAGATCGACGTGATCGTCTACGCGACCGGATACAACATCAGCTTCCCGTTCTTCGACCCCGCCTTCCTCAGCGCGCCCGACAACCGAATACGGCTCTACAAACGGATATTCGCGCCGGGTATGCCCGATCTCGCCTTCTCCGGGTTCGCCCAGTCGGTGCCGACCCTGTTCCCGTTCGTGGAATGCCAGGCCAAGGTGATCGCGGCCTACGCCGCGGGCGAGTACCGGCCGCCGTCGGAGGCGGCGATGGAGGAGACCATCACCGCCGACGAGCAGCTGTATCTGGGGCACGTCCTCGACCGGCCGCGCCACACCCAGCAGGTCGAGTTCTACCACTACGAGCGACAGATGCGCGTCGAGGAACTTCCCCTCGGTCGCGAACGCGCGCAGGTCGAGGGGCCTGCACTGCACGCGGGGAGTCGAGTATGAGCACCGCACGGGAAACGCACGCGGCGCCTTCGGCGTCCCTCATCTTCACCTCGCAGGGAACAGACTGCCACGCTTGGCATTTCCGGGGCGAAGGCGAGCAGTTCGCCACGGCCGCCGGACGTCCCGCCGTGGTCATGGCCCACGGCTTCGCGGCCACCAAGGACTGTGGACTCGACTCGTTCGCGCGCGGTTTCGCCGCCATCGGACTCGACGTCCTCGCCTTCGACTACCGCGGCTTCGGCGCGAGCGCGGGCGAACCGCGCCAGATCATCTCGCCGTCGGGCCAGGTGCAGGACTATCGCGCGGCCCTGCGCGCGGCCGCCGAACTGCCAGGCGTCGACCCGAACCGGCTGGTGCTGTGGGGCGTGTCCATGTCGGGCGGCACCGTTCTCGAGGTCGCGGCGGGCCGTTCCGACATCGCCGCCGTCATCTCGCTCACCCCTTTGGTGAACTCCCTCGCGAGCGACCGGCCCGCACCTCGGCCGTCCTCCGACGTCGCGGCCAGAGGCGCCGCTGGTCGCCGACCGAGCACCACCGCGCGCCTGCTGCTGCGCGCGGTGCGCGACAAGTACGCGCAGACCTCGGGCCGCGACCGGCTGATGGCGCCCGCCGTCGGACGTCCCGACGAGGTCGCGTTGCTGAATCTGCCCGGCACCTACGAGGATTACGCCTCCATCGCCGGACCGACGTGGCGCAACGAGGTGAACGCCTCGATCGCGCTCGACGCGTTGACGCACCGGCCGCACCGGTTCGCCGCCGACCTGCGCTGCCCGGCGCTGTTCCAGATTGCCGACTACGACCGCTGCGTCCCGGTGCGGGCCGCGATCAGAGCGGGCGTGCGCGCCCGCGCCCAGATCCGGCACTATCCCTGCGACCATTTCGACGTCTACCCGGGCAAGCGCTGGCACGAATCCATCCGCGACCACCAGGCGCGCTTCCTGACCAAGGCGCTCGGCGCGGGCGCGGTGTCGTCGTGACGGCGAGATGTTCGACACCACGATTCTTCGAAATTCAGGAGTGACAATGACATTGCGCGTCATCCAGTGGGCGACCGGCACCGTGGGCAAGCACGCGATCGCGGCCGTCCATGACCACCCGGACCTCGAACTGGTCGGGGTCTACGTCTACAGCGAGGCGAAGGCGGGCCTGGATGCGGGCGATATCGCGGGCATCGCCCCGCTCGGCGTCCTCGCCACCCGCGATATCGAGGAAATCCTCGCCATCGACGCCGACTGCGTGCTCTACATGCCGCAGGGCGAGATGAACCCGCCCGGCGCCGTCGAGGACATCTGCCGACTGCTCGCCTCGGGCAAGAACGTGATCTCCACGGCCGTCACCTCGCTCATCTACCCGCTCAGCCTCGGACAGGACGTCGTCGACCAGCTCGAACAAGCCTGCGCACAGGGCTCGACCTCCTTCCACGCCACCGGGATCGAACCCGGTTGGGCCGCCGAGATCCTGCCGCTCACCATCTCACCGCTGCTGTCGCGCACCGAATCGATTCTGGTGCAGGAACTCATGGACTACTCCACCTACGACAGCCGCGACATGGTGTTCGACATCATGGGTTTCGGCAAGCACCCCGACGAACCGGTCATCATGGCCGAACCGGCCATGGCCAAGGTGGTGTTCAGCGCGCCGCTGATGCTGCTGGCCGACGGTCTCGGTGCCACCATCGATGACTACGTGTTCCACCGCGAGGTCGCCGTCGCGCCCGAGGCGTTCGACACCAAGGTCGGCCGCATCGAGGCGGGAACCGTATCGGCGCAACGTTTCTCGCTCACCGCCATCGTCGAGGGCCGCCCCGCCCTCACCGTCGAGCACATCACCCGCATGCGCGCGGACCAGGCTCCCGACTGGCCGGAGGGCCGAGGCTGGCGCGTCACCATCGAGGGCACCCCCTCCATGACCATGGACGCCGTGATCAGCACCAACGGCGAGGACGAAGTCGACCAAGGCTGTCTCGGCACCGCCATGCACGCCGTGCACGCGATCCCACCGGTCTGCGCGGCCACCCCCGGCATCCGCACCTTCCTCGACCTCCCCTTGATCACCGGCCGCCACATCCTGCGCGCCGCCCGGTAGCGGCGGCGCGACGGAGGAGATGTAGCGCGGATGACCAGGCGGAAAGTGCTGGTGATGGGCGCGAGCGGCTTCGTCGGGTCGACCGTGACCCGGCAGCTCGTGGCGCGCGGCGACGAGGTTCGCGTGTTGCTGCGCGAGAGCAGTCCGACCAGGGGCATCGATGATCTCGATGTCGAGCGGCACTACGGCGATATCTTCGACACCGCCGCCGTCACCGCGGCCATGGCCGACCGCGAGGTGGTCTTCTACTGTGTCGTCGACACCCGCGCCTGGCTGCGGGATCCGGCTCCGCTGGTGCGCACCAATGTGGATGGCCTGCGCGGCGTCCTCGACATCGCGGTGCGCGCGCAGCTCACGCGCTTCGTGTTCACCAGCACGATCGGCACCATCGCCCTGTCCGAGGACGGCAGCGCGGTCACCGAGGAACAACCGCACAACTGGGCGCACCGGGGCGGCGCGTACATCGCCTCGCGGCGCGCCGCCGAGGACATGGTGCTCGAATACCATCGCGCACAAGGACTCCCGGCGGTCGCGCTGTGCGTCGGGCACACCTACGGCCCGCGCGACTGGCAGCCGACGCCGCACGGATCGCTGGTCGCCATGGCCGCGCTCGGCAAGCTGCCCGCCTACTTCCGCGATATCTCGATGATGGCGGTCGGCATCGAGGACGCGGCGCGAGCGCATCTGCTCGCCGCCGAGCACGGCCGCGTCGGACAGCGCTACATCATCACCGAGAGTCACATGCGCACCGAGGACATCTACCGGATCGCGGCCGAGACCACCGGCGTGCGTCCGCCGCGTTTCGGCATCCCGGTGCCCGCCCTGGTGACGCTCGGATACCTGTCCAGCGCGGCGGCGGCCGTGCTGCGCCGGGACTTCCCGCTCAACCGCACCGCCGTCGGTCTGCTGCGCGCCTGTTCGCCCCTGGACCACGGCAAGGCGACACGCGAACTGCGCTGGCACCCGTCCCCGACCGCCGACGCCATCCGCGAGGCCGCCCGCTTCTACCGGCAGCGCCACGAACAACGCCGCCGCGCCGACCCCGAGACGACGACAACCAGTTGACCACCGGCCCGACCGGCCACACCGCATCGGAAGAAGAGAACGATGTCCCGACTCGACCTATCGACCGCGCAGATCGTGCCGACGGTCTCCATGGCCGACGCCGCAACCCAGGACCATTCCACCGGCGACAAGCAGTTCCCTGGACTCCACAACGACCTGCTGTTCCTGTGGGCGATGGTGGACACCGCCAACGGCAAGCGCTACGAACTCGTGCGCACGCTGTCCGCCAGCGCCGCTTTCGATTTCACGCTGCACGAGTGCCATCCCGACCTGTGGGCCTACCCGCGCACCGTCCGCATTCCCGGCGAGCACGACCTGTACTGGGGTCCGATCCTGTGGCTGGAGCGCGACGGGCAGCACAGCGCGTTCTCGGCGAATCTGACGATGGCCGCCAAGCACCGGATGACGGTCGCCCTCGGTCCACGAGGTTACGTGTGGAAGGAGGACGACGTGGTCGACGTGCTGCTCACCCCGCTGCCGGACAATGTCACCCGCATCGACGTGCCAGGCGAACCCGACGACGTCGGCTACACCAGTTCCGGCTGCACCGTCTCCGGTTCCATCGAGGGGTCGCCCATCACCGGCGGCTACGGCGGACTCGACCGCATGTACTGTCTGCCCGGGCTCAGCGCGCACGCCTCCAAGATCTCCCACCTCGAGCACTACTGGTTCGTCTGGGGCGCGGTGTTCGACGACGGGCACTGGGAGACCGGCAACACCATGCTCGGCGCGGGTGGCTACGCGACCGCGACCTTCCACCGCCAAGGCGAACCGCCCGTGATCGCGACCAACGACGAGGTCGAATCGAGCGTGCTGTGGGACACCAGAGATGACGTGTCGCAACCACATATCGCCACGCTGTCCTTCGGCGGCCACACCTTCGACTTCCAGGGCACCCACAACGCCGCGGCCTGCGCGGCGGCGCTCGGCATCGCCTGGCTGCACGGCACCGTGCAGGAGCGCGGCGCGGCGCGGCCGGTCGCGAGCTGGTCGACGATGGAGGTCATCCAGCGCAACTGGGGAGGCAGCGGCGGCCGCGCCACACCGCGCTGATCCTCGGTGCGAGCCACCGACGCCGACGACTCGAATATTCGAACTGCTACCTTGACATCGTAAGAAGTCGGCACGACAAGGAGGCCAGCGATTCGCGGATCCACCTCGGCCCCCACCGTGCGCGTCCTCGATGTGCTCGAGTTGCTGGCGCGGCCCGGCAACGAGCGGCTGCGCTTCTCCGATGTCGCCCGAGAACTCGACCTCACCCAGGCGACCGCGCACGCGATCCTCAAGACCCTGACCGATCGCGGCTGGGTCGCGCGCGATCCGGACGGCAAGGCGTTCTCCCTCGGCCCGGTGCTGGCCGCCGTCGCGGCGCGCGCGGAGGCCGTGCGCCCGCTGTCGGGTCTCGCGCTGGCGCGGGCGCGGGAACTGGCGCGGCGCACCGGCTACCCGACCACCATCGTCGAACGTGTCAACGACACCTTGGTGATCAGCGCCCCGGAAACCGTCACCGACGAGCAGTTCCCGGTCTTCCCCGGCGACCGCATCCCCTACGCGCTGCCCTTCGGCGTCGCGTTCGCCGCCTGGGACGCCCCCGAGGAACAGTCCGCCTGGATACGCCGCAGTCCCGTCACCGACCCGGTGGTCATCGACCGGATCGACGCCGTGCTGGCCCGCACCCGCGATCGCGGATACGACATCGACAGGGCCACACCGGCACTCGCACGCGCCACCCAACTCGTCGGCACCCTCGAACGCGACGGACTGCCCGCGCACGTGCGGCAGATCATGGACCAGCTGATGGCCGAATGCGCGTCGATCATCTTCCTGCCCGACGACGATCCAGCCAACCGCACCCACCCCATCGCCACCCTGTCCGCCCCCGTCTTCGACCACCGCCACCGCGTCGCCCTGCTGCTCGCCGTCAATCCGATGCGAGCCCTCACCGCGGCCCAACTGTCCACGCTGCGAAGCGAACTCGTCGAGGCCGCCGGGGAGATCTCCGCATCGGCCGCGCCGGACTGGCCCGCGCCGGTGTCGAACGTGCGGTGAGCCGCGGGGCTTGCACGACGAGTCGGAGGAAGCCGCACGCGCGCAAGATGTCGCACCACCGTCGACCCGGGGTCGGGGTCGGTTGGAGCGCTCGTCGTCACCGAATCGTCGCGCGGATCGGGTTCGATGGTGGAATGGGTTCATGCGTCTGAACCAAGTCACCGTGGGCAGTACCGACCTCGATCGGTCCGTGCGCTTCTACCGTCTGCTCGGGCTGCGCTTGATCGTCGAGACCGAGCACTACCTGCGTTTCGAATGCCCGGCTGGTGACAGCACGTTCTCGGTGGATCTGGTCGATGCCGTGCCCGGTGGCGAACAGGTCACCCTGTATTTCGAAACGGACGACCTGGACGCCGAACACCATCGGCTCGCCGAGGCCGGCGTGGTATTCGACGCACCGCCCGCCGATATGCCATGGCTGTGGCGTGAGGCGAGACTGCGCGATCCCGACGGCCACCGCCTGTGCCTGTTCCACGCGGGCCGCGACCGGCGCGATCCACCGTGGCGGCTGGATACGTAGGCTCGTCGCCGACGCGATCCTCGCCGGGGCCACGGACAGCCATCGAAGGCCGGACAGGGGTTCCAGGATCGGCGAGGACGATGCGCCCCCGCCGATCGCGCGGTCCTACCGATCCCCTCGGACCGACAGGATCATGGCGATGCCTTGTCCGCCGCCGCCGCACAGCGCCGCGGCGCCCGTGCCGCCCCCCGCCGCCTTCAGCGAATGCGCCAGCGACAGTGCGATCCTCGCGCCCGACATGCCGACCGGATGGCCGACGGCGATCGCGCCGCCGTGGATGTTCACCTTGTCGGCGTCGATGCCGAGCTGACGCGTCGAGGCGATCGCGACACCCGCGAACGCCTCGTTGATCTCGAAGAGGTCCAGATCGGCGATGGTGGTCTCGCCATCGCGCTTCAACGCCGCTTCGATCGCGTTCGCGGGCTGATGCAGCAACGAGGTGTCGGGTCCCGCGACGAGGGCGTGGGCACGGATCTCGGCCAGCCATTCGATGCCGCGCGCTTCGGCCAGCGCCTTGCTCATCACCACGACCGCCGCCGCACCGTCGGACAGCTGCGAGGACGCGCCCGCGGTGATCGTGCCGTCCTTCGCGAAGGCCGGACGCAGTTTGCCGAGGGATTCGACGGTGGTCTCGGCGCGGATGCCTTCGTCGGCGGCCACCGTCACCGTGCCCTTGCGGGAGCTGATCTCGACCGGGGCGATCTCGGCGGCGAAGGCTCCCGATTCCGTCGCCGCGGCGGCAAGGCGGTGCGAGCGGGCCGCGAACTCGTCCTGTTCGGCGCGGCCGATGTTCTCCGACGCCTGGTACCGCTCGGTGGAGGCGCCCATGGAGATCTCGTCGAACGCGCAGACCAGCGCGTCGCGGTCGAGCGCGTCCTCGAATCCGGTCGAACCGTATTTCAGCCCCTGCCGGGCGCCACGCACCAGGTACGGCGCGTTGGTCATGGATTCCATCCCGCCCGCGACGACCACCTCGGCGGCGCCGGTCGCGATCAGGCGATCGGCCTGCATGATCGCCTCGAGCCCGGACAGGCACAGGTTGTTGACCGTGGTCGCGGGCACCGTCAACGGCAGTCCAGCGGCGACCGCCGCCTGCCGCGCCGGATTCGGCCCGACACCGGCCTGCACGACCGTCCCCATGACGACGGCATCGATCCCGGCGGCATCAACCCCGGCCCGCTCGATCGCCGCCGCGATGGCGCGACCGCCGAGATCGGTCGCCGTCAATGACGCCAACGCACCCGATAGTCGACCGATCGGGGTCCGCGCCCCCGCCACAATCACACTGCTACTCACGACAGAAATCTCCTTCTCCGGCCCGACGCTCGAGCAACCGACGCTCCCGCGGACCCTGGCGCACGAATCCACCCCCGATCTTCCCATCCGCACGGCCCGGCACTGTGACCGGCACAGCGACATCACATCAACCGCGTCGATCGACCGAGAACCCGATTCTCAGCCGCGTCGACGGCCCGGCACGCACGAATACCGCCGTCACCTCGGCGTCCCGACGGGATCGCAGCACCCCGCCGGGATTCTCGGGCGAGAACACGACGCATCGGCGCCGCACGTCCGGCGACGCGGCGAGACTTCGCGTCATTCCCGCTTCTCGTGCGGCCACGTGGGGTTCAGGCGGATGCGGATCTCGTCGGATCTCGGCTCACGCGGCCGTTCGGACGTCACCCGGACGCCAAGGGGACGGTCGGTTTCGCGTTCGACGAAGGACAGGGGTGGGCAGCCGTCCTGGAGGTGTTTGTCGCCCCATTGCATCAGGGACAGGAAGACCGGGAGCAGGTCCTCGCCCGCCTCGGTGAGGCGGTATTCGTCGCGGGCGCGCATGCCCGGCTCCCGGTAGGGGACGCGCGCGATGATCCGCGCGGCCTCCAGCTGTTTGAGCGCGCGTGACACCGCGGGGGCCGAGGTTCCGACCCTGGCGGTGAAATCCTCGAATCTGGTTGTGCCGTAGAAGCATTCGCGAACCACGAGGAAGACCGTCTTGGTGCTGAGCAGGTTCAGCACACGCTGGGCCGAGCAGCCGTCGCCGATCGACCAGTTGTCCCGGTCGCGCAATCGCTCCTCGAACTCCATCGCCACCCGACCAGTGTAACTAATGCTTGCGTTATCCAGGCGCGCCGTGGTTCCATCTAACTAACGTAATCATTAGTCAGATGGAGGAGTGCAGTGGTCTCAGTAGTGGACAGAGTCGCCGTGGTCACCGGCGGCCGACGCGGACTCGGCGCGGCCCTGGTCGACGAACTGCTGGCGCGCGGGGCACGCAAGGTGTACTCCACCGCCCGCACCCCGTACACCGACGACCGACCGGAGGTGGTCACCGCCGTTCTCGACGTGCGCGCACCGGAATCGGTCGCGGCGCTCGCCGACCTCGCGGGCGACGCCGAACTCGTGTTCAACAACGCGGGCGTCCTACTGCCCGCCCCGCTGCTCACCGGCGACCTGTCGAAGGTCACCGAGACCATCGATGTCAACGTCCTCGGCCTGCTGCGGGTGGCGCGGGCGTTCGCGCCGATCCTGGCCGAACACGGCGGCGGCGCGCTGGTGAACATGCATTCGGTGCTGTCCTGGCTGGCGGGCAGCGGCGGCTACGGGGTGTCCAAGGCCGCGGCATGGTCGCTCACGAATTCGCTGCGGCTGGAACTGGCGGGTCAGCACACCCACGTCGTCGGCGTGCACGCGGGATTCATCGACACCGACATGGCCGCGGCCATCGACCGCCCCAAGGCCGCGCCCGCCGATATCGCCGCGCGCATCCTCGACGGACTCGAGGCGGACGCGGCCGAAGTACTCGCCGACGAGGTCACCGCGGGCGTCAAGGCCGCGCTGTCCGGCCCGGTGGAGAAACTGGCCTTCAGCTTCGCGAACTGAATTCGAGGACCGCCGTGCCGCTCTGGACGATCCACCACTCCCCCGGAATCCTCACCGACGCCGACAAACACCGGCTGGCCACCCGGATCACCGACCACTACGCACAGGTCGGCCTTCCCCGCTTCTACGTGATCACCCTCTTCCAGGAGACCAGGCCCGAGGACTTCTACGTGGGCGGCGAACCCGCACCGGCGGGAGTCCGCATCACCATCGACCACATCGCCCGTCGCAACCCCGACCGCGGCGCGCGTCGCCGCACGGCCCGCTGGATCCGGTCCATCCTCGCGCCGTATCTCGCCGAGCGGACCGACCTGCACTGGGAATTCCACGTCGACGAGACCAGCGCCGACCTCTGGATGATCAACGGCATCGCCCCGCCACCGGGCGAATCCGATGTCGAGAAGCAGTGGGCCGCACAGAATTCGGTGTCGCCCTACTGAGGGTCGCGCCCGCCGCGCCGCAGCGTCGCGGTGGCGACGTCGAGGAACTCGCGCACGAGGTCGTCGGGCCGATCGACGGTGGCCAAACAGGTTTCGACGATCGGCGCGTCGGTGACGGGCAGGTGGACGAGGTCGGGTCGGCTGTAGGTGTGCGCGACACTCCTGGGGACAAGCGCGATTCCGTGTCCGGAGGCGATGAGTTCGAACTTCTCCTCCAGGGTCGAGGTGCGCCTGGTCGGCGTGTCAAGGATCAGTTCGCCGTCGAGGTCGGCGCGCGCGAGTTCGGACCTCGACGCCAGCGGATGCGCGGCGGGCATGCACGCCACTCTCGGCTCGTGGCCGATGGGCACGATGCGCAGACCGGTCTCGTCGAACTGCCGCCGCAGATACCCGACCTGCGCGAGCCCCTCGCGCAACTGCCGATCCTGCTCCCACCACCGGGTGGGAACCAGGTCGGTCCCGACCTCGGGACGGCGCGCGTTGAACGCCCGAACAGCTTCCGACACAGGCAATCCGGGCGCGAACGCGATCACCAGCCGCGCCACGCCGCGCTCGACGTCGTGCACGCGCCGCACCGCGGCGTCGACCGAGGCGAGGATCTGCCGCGCCTCCTCGTAGAGCCGTTCCCCCGCCGCCGTCAACTCCACGCTGCGGGTACTGCGTACCAACAGCGCACACGCCAATTCCCGCTCGAACGCCTTGATCTGGCGACTCAACACCGGCTGGGCGATGAACAGTCGCTGCGCCGCCCGCCCGAAGTGCCGATGCTCGGCCACCGCGACGAAGTAGCGCAACTTCCGCAGATCCAGATCCATACCTCCACGGTATCAATGGCCGGGAAAGGGTATTGGACCCCGCGCGCGAGCGCCCCGAGACTCGAATCATGATCGTCATCACCACTCCCACCGGCGCCATCGGCGGACAACTGCTCGACATCATGCTGCGCGAGGCGCCCGCGCGGGGACAGCGATTGCGTGTCGTCGTGCGCGACGACGCGAGACTTCCCGAGGCGACGCGCGGCCGCGTCGATGTCGTGACCGGCTCGCACCGTGACCCCGAGGTCGTCGACCGGGCCTTCGACGGGGCCGAGGCCGTATTCTGGGTGATCCCGCCCGATCCGTCGGCGCGCGATCTCGAGCAGGCGTACTCCGGATTCACCGAGGCTGCGGCGAAGGCGTTCGCGGCGCACGGAATTCGTCATGTCGTCGGCGTCTCCGCGCTCGGCCGCGGCACGCCCGTCGCCGACCGGGCCGGGCTCGTCACGGCGTCGCTGGCGATGGACGACCTCATCGCGAGCACGGGCGTCGCCTACCGGGCGTTGGTGAATCCGAGTTTCATGGACAACCTACTGCGGCAGGTGATCTCGATCCGCGACCACGGCGAGTTCACCGGAACCGCCGCCGCCGACCACGCCGCACCGATCACCGCCACCGCGGATATCGCCGCGGCGGGCGCGCGACTGCTGCTCGACCGCTCGTGGACCGGATCGGGCGAGGTAGCGGTGCTCGGCCCGGAGGATCTCTCCCACGACGACATGGCGCGCATCATGTCCGAGGCGCTCGGTCGCCCGATCCGCTACCGACGCGAATCGCAGGCGGAACTCCGCGCCGCACTCGCGGGACGCGGGGCGAGCGAGGCGTTCACCCGGGGCTTCGTCGACATGATGCGCGCCAAGGACGAGGGGCTCGACAACGCGGCGCTCCGCACTCCGGCGACCACGAGTCCCACGGATTTCCGCGGCTGGTGCGAGCGAGTGCTGACGCCCGCGGTCCTGGCCTGACCGGCGGTAGGTCGTCGGCAGGCAGACCCGGCGCGTCAGGACACGGCGCCGGTGCGCAGGTGCTTCACCACGGGAATCGGCGTCGCGTCGGCGGAGGCGTCGGATATCGCGATCAGGCTCGGCGGCACCGAGGCGGGCACGTGGGTGTCGACACACGACATGAGCTGTCGAACCGTGAACGGTTTGGGCAGGTAGTCGTCGGCGCCCGCGGCCATCGCGGCGTCGATCAGGTCGGGATCGCGACTGGCCGACACGATGACGACCGGGGCCGAGGACACCTCGCGGATCTTGCGGCACACCGTGACGCCGTCGAGGTCGGGAAGTACGAGATCGAGCAGCACCAGGCGCGGTCGCAGTTGGGCGGCCGCGGCGACCGCGTCGGTGCCGTGCCCGACCCACTGCGGAAGCAGGCTCTGCGATTTCAGGACGATGCCGATCATCTCGGCGGTCGCCTGATCGTCCTCGACGACGAGGACTTGCGCGGAGACCGGCCAGTAGTCGCGTAAACACACTCGGCGACGGCGTTCCCGCGCCGCCGAGCGGCGCGCTCCCGGCGGATACTGGCTCATACGCAGCCCCCTGTCACACGAACTGATGTCTGTCCACCCGATCGCGCTCACCGTTCGAACACCTAGCTCGGTGTCATACGTGACCGCTATCGACTGGTACTCGACCGTAGGCCGACGCGAGCCGATTTCGCAATACTGGACGGTCTGATCTGCGGAGATCCCGGATACCGATATCATCTGGCGACGGTTTCGTCACCGAACCGATATCGCGAAACGGCGACAAATAACGAATCGTTACCAACCGACTCGACCGGCACCTGGGAGAACGCCACACGGCGGCTCCGGCCACATTTTCGTCGCACTGTCCGCGACGTAATCCGAGGTGACTATAGTCACACGGTGGTGTAACCACCGTTGACGGGAATCGTCTGTCCTGTGGTCCAGCCCGCGTGCTCGGAGGCCAGCCAGACCACGGCCGCGGCGACATCGTCGGGCCTGCCGAGCCGACGGGTCGGATAGCGCCTGGCGTGCTTTTCCAACGCCTCGCTCGCACCCATCTCGGGGGTGACGATGGTCCCGAGCGCGACCGAGTTGCAGGTGATCCCCGAGGCGCCGAGTTCCTTTGCCAGCGAACGCATCAGCGACGCCCCCGCGGCCTTGGCAGCGGCGTAGTCGGCCATGCGCGCCTCGCCGGTGCGACCCGAATCGGAGGAGATCGTGATGATCCGGCCCCAACCCTTCGCCAACATCGCCGGAAGCACCGCCTGACAGCAGTGCATGACGCCGAAGACATTGATCCGCACGGTCGCCTCCCAGTCGCCCGGATCGGACTCGACGAACGGCGTGAGACGCACGCCCGAGGCCGGAATCCCCGCGTTGTTGACGAGGATGTCGACCGCACCCGCGCGGCTCGCGATATCGGCAACCATCGCATCGATCGCCGAACGGTCGGTGATATCCGCCGGTGCCGCGAGGGCGCTCAGCCCCCGGCCGTTCAGTTCGTCGGCGACCGCCCGCGCGCGTTCGGGCCGCAGGTCGTTGACCGCGACGGTCGCGCCCTGTTCGGCCAAACGGGCGGCGAGCCGAGCGCCGATCCCCTGTCCCGCGCCGGTGATCAGCGCGACCTTGCCATCGATGGCGAACATGCCGTCGACTCCTCATCCGTCGGTATCGGTGTATCCATCATCCGACAAGCCCTCGCTACGGCTTCGCGTACATGCGGAACAGCGCGTCGGCGGCCACCTCGATCATCTCGGCCTCGTCCACCGCGACGGTCTGCGTACGCGCGGTATGCCAGCAGCGGTCGAGCAGCCCGAATGCCGCGGTGCCGACCACCTCGGGCGAGTGCGCGCCCGCCGGGGCGACGGCCTGGCCGAGGATCCAGGCGATGCGGGTCTGCATCCTGGTGTTGCCGCGGCGGAACTCCGCGTCGTCGGGGGCCGAGAACGCGGCGGCCATGGCGAAGGCGCCGTGGCGGTCCATGTAAGCGAAGTAATCGCGCACGAAGGCGCGCACGTCCTCGATGCGGCGGGGTGCGGTGAAGGTGTCCCAGGTCGCGAGCACCGCGCGCAGGTCACGGTACGCGCGGTTGCCGAGCAGACCGAACACGTCGCGCTTGTCCTTGAAATAGGTGTAGAAGCCCGCGCGCGAGATGCCGCACTCCTCGGTGATCGCGTTGACCGTGGTGCCCGCGTAGCCGCGTTCGAGGAACAGCCTGCGACTCGCGTCCAGGATCGACGCGCGCGTGCGGTCGGCGCGCGTGGGGCGCGCGGGCTCGGCGGCCACGTGATCATCGGCGACTGTCACCGGGCCATCGTATACGACGTCACCGACTATTTGACAGCACCGTCAAGTTCTCATTCAAGCAGTTCATACTATGTACATCAACCACTGAGAACTCCTGTTTGACACATCCGTCAGAAACTGCCAGGCTCGAAACAGGTCAGGCGCACGAAGGAGACAAAGCCATGACGCAGGCCACAGACGCCCCGATCTTCGATGCCGACGCGCACATGTACGAGACGGCCGACGCACTCGTCAAGTACCTGCCGGAGCAGTACCGCCAAGCGGTCCAGTACGTGCAGATGGGGCGACACACCCGGATCTGCATCAACGGTCGGATCACCGACTTCATCCCGAACCCGACCTTCGAACGCGTCGCCGCACCCGGCGCGCACGAGAAGTTCTTCGCCGGGGAGAACACCGAAGGCCTCACCCTGCGCGAAATGCAGGGGCGAGCCATCCCGGCGCCCGAAGCCACCCGCAATCCGGCGGACCGCCTGATCGAACTCGACCGCCAAGGCGTGCGCGAGACACTGAACTATCCGACGCTGGCGAGTCTGGTCGAGCATTCCGCCGCCGACGATCCGGAACTGATCGTCGCGGTGATCCACGCGCTCAACCAGTGGATGCTCGAGCACTGGACCTACGCCTACGAGGACCGGATCTTCAGCACCCCGATCATCAACTGCTCCGAGGTCGACGCCGCGCGCCGCGAACTCGAATACATCCTGGACAACGGCGCGAAGGTGGCGCTCATCAAACCGGCGCCGGTCAAGGGACTGCGCGGCTGGCGCTCACCCGCGCTGCCGGAATTCGACCCGTTCTGGCGCGACGTGGAGGACGCCGGACTCCCGATCGTGCTGCACGCCAGCCAGCCGCCGCTCGACGAATACGTCAACAAATGGGAACCGCCGTCGACCAAGAACTTCATGGCGATGAGTTCGTTCCGCTGGCTCGCCCTCGGGCACCGCGAGATCTCCGACATGATCGGCAGCCTGATCTGCCACGGCACCCTCACCCGTTTCCCGAAACTGCGCATCGCCAGCGTGGAGAACGGCAGCTCGTGGATTCACCCGCTGTTCCACGACCTCGAGGATCTCACCAAGAAGATGCCGCAGAATTTCCCGGAGCACCCGCACGAGGTGTTCCGGCGCAATATCTGGGTCAGTCCGTTCTGGGAGGGGTCGGTCTCCGATGTCGTCGAGACCGTCGGCTGGGACCGCGTCATGTTCGGTTCGGACTACCCGCATCCCGAGGGGCTGCCCGAGCCCAAGAGCTTCTGGAAGTACGCCGAGGGCATGGACAACCGTCGCACCTGGGATTTCATGGGCGACAACGCCCGTCGCTTCATGGGCCTGCCGATCCTGAACCCCGACCCGGCCGCGCAGACCCCGCCCGCCCTGGCGAGTTCGACCTCGGCCTGACACCCGAATTCGGCGGCGGGGAGGTAGTGCCCCGCCGCCGAATTCGGACGCCGCGGCGGGCTCACTTGGGCGAGGGCCGGACCTTTCGTTGCCGTTCGTTGATTCGCCGCGGTCGTTTCGCCGCCTCCGTGCGAACCTCACCGCCGCGGTCCTTGGGAACGAGGCCGATGATGTCCGCACGCGAGGTGATCATCAACTTCTGCAAGATCGAGGCCATCTGCGCGTCGACGGTCTTGGAGGAACTGCCCCGCCGGGCGGCGATCGCGGTGTTCGTCCATCCCGCCGCCGCGAGGATCGCGACCTGGTGTTCGGCGCCGGAGAGCTGACTCCACAGCGACGGCGCCTTCTTCTCGGCCACGGTGCGACCCTGTGGCGTGCGTTCCTCGGACAATGTGCCGAGCGCCAACTGCTGCACCTCCCCCAGTTCGGGCCGCAGCTTGCGGCCCTCCCACTCGGCGGCCGCATAGGCGTCCTCGCCGAGCAGGACTCGGGCGACCTCGATCACCCGACTCGACTCGTCGGCGATGGGTCCCAATCCGCTGATATCGACGCCCATCTCGGCCAACTCCCGGCTCGCCCCGCCCGCGAGGTGGGCGATCTCGGTGGCCAAGGTCTCCAGCACGGCCCGGTCCGCATTTCCGGCGGCGACCAGATCCACGCCGACCTGAGCGAGCCCGCCCATGCGGACATACACCGCGAGCACCGCACCCCACGGGTCGCGCGCCTCGACCTGATGCGCCAGCGCGGAACGCCCGACGATCAACGCTTCGGCGGGATCGCCGTGTTTGGTCAGCGCGATCGCCCATGCCAACTCGGCCCACGCCTTCGCCCACCCGGCCGGTGCGTCGACGGCCCGATCGAAATGCTGCCGCGACAGTTTCACGGCCGCGTCGGCCGACCCGAGGAAACTCGCGGCCATCGCCTCGTACAACTCGCTCCACGCCTCGCCGCCCCGATCGCCGTAGGAGCCGAATTTCTCGCGGGCGCGGCCGAACACGGTCACCGATCTCGGATCTCGGTGGGCCAGGAACAATACGGCGCCCCAGACGAATTCGACCGGGGCGATCAGGCCCGCGTCGACTTCCGGAGCGTGCCGCCAGTCCGGCCCGATCTCCGGGTCGCCGAAGGAGGCGACGACACAATCGTGCAGCGTGTGCTCGGCGTCCTCGACCCGGCCCTGCAACAGGGCAAGCCACGCGAGCGCCGCCATGGCCGCGATCTGGACCAGGTGGAGTTCGAGCGATTGCGGGACCTGTGCGCGGGTCGCTCGCAGGGCGCGCTCGATCCACTGGCGGACCCCCTGGGTCGGCCCTCTCAGGTCGGTCAGCCCCATCAGTCCGACGACGATTTTCAGGCCTACCGTCGGTTCGCCCGCGGTGAGGCTCGACTCGATCGCCGTCACGATGTTGTCCCACGCGGCGCGAGTCCACGCCTGCGGGTCCTGATCGGCGGGACCGAGCCACTCGAGCCGCGCTTGCAGGACTCGGTCTCGATAGTATCGGCGGTGACGTCGGATACGCAGTGCGCGTTCGTCTTCCGTGCCGGTACGGCGCCGCGCCAGTTCGTGCTGGGCGAACACGCGAATGCTCTCGAGCAGGGAATAGCGCGCCGTGGTCGGTGTGATGTGCACCGTCACCAGGGACTGGTCCGCCAGTCGTTCCAACAGGTCCTCGACCTCGTCGGCGGCCAGCCTTGTGGCGGGGGCGCCACCCGCGACCGTGTCGTCCCGATCGGGCTCGGGCGGCTGTGCGTCGGCACAGATCGCTTCGATGGCATGGAGATCGGCGCCGACCTCCCGAGTCGCGACCGCGTCGTCCTCCGGATTGGTGTCGTATCCCGCGGCGAATACCGACATCCGTTCCAGCAGCAGCCGTTCCTTGTCCGTACAGAGGTCGTAGGACCACGCGATGACATCGCGCACGCCGCGATGGCGCGGATCGGCGCCGACCCTCGGGCCGTGCGACCATCGCATCCGCCGGTCGGTCGGCTCGCCGTTGAGTTCGGACAGAATTCCCGCCAGCGGCTGCCGCAGCAGGCGCGCGGCCGCCAACCGGATGTACAGCGGGTTGTCGTGCACACGTTGGCAGATCCGAGAAGCGATGTCGGACTGCTCTTCATCGATGACAAGGCGGCCGGTGAGTTCGGCGCGCTGTCGGAACAGCAGCAGCGCCTGCGAACGGGTCAATCGGGACACCTGTATCAGATGTTCGTCCGCCCAGCCCACCGCCTCACGACTGGTCGCGAGGATCGTCAAGCCCGGCACCGCTTCCAACAATCGCGCGATCACCTCCCCGGCGGCGGTGAGCAGATGTTCGCAATTGTCCATGACGAGCACCGTCTGAAGACTGTGGCCGACGCCGTCCATCCTGGTCAACGCGGAGACGATCACCTCCGACGCGGTGCGCCCCGAGAAGTCGGCATCGACCACGCAGCGGGCCACTTCCTCCTCGATCGCGGTGACGCCCGCCTCTTTCGGCAGTCGCGCCAGCCGCGCCCAGTACACGGGCGTATCCCTGGCCTTGCGGAACCGGCGCAACGTCTCGGTCGCCAGCCGCGTCTTCCCGATCCCGCCCTGGCCGGTCAATGTGATCAACCTGGCCGCGTCGAGCAAGAGGAGGCTGATCTTCTCCTGCTCCGGCTCACGTCCTATGAATCCGTCCCTCGCCACCATCACATACCCGCCCACGAGTTCGTCACGTCGGCCCATCCGCCCGTGCGACGTGGACGACGGCGATGCCCGAAACCCGCGATCCTCGAAAGCACAGAGGACGAAACGACGCGAGCATCGTCGCTATTCGAGTCGAATCGCGATCAGCCCCGGTATCGAGGCTGCGCCATCGACTGTGCTACTCACCGTTAACAAAGTCAATCCCTGTTTTGCCGAACGCATTACGATTCGACACCAGAAGAGCGCGACAGAACTCCCCGCCGGAGTCGAGGCGGTACGCCGGGAGGAGCCCTGCCGCGCCGCGGCGGATCACCGTGTCCGGATACCGCCCCGCTCCCGACCCCCCTCGGTGAATCGCGGATTCCGCAGGACGATCCGCACGTCCCCGGCCGGGGTGCCTGCGGCCCATCGCGTTCCGTCGCCCGTCACCGTGCCCGCCGAATCGACAGTGTCGCTGCATATGTCGAGCGAGTCGAGCTCGAACAGGCTCGGCCCGACCGGCACCTGCCGCAGGTACGCACCGCGAATCATGGTCTCCACCTGGTTGAGCGGCAACACCGACCGCGGCACCGGCGCCAGCGCGACCAGATCCGTCATCCGGTCACCTTCGACCTGTGCGGTCCACACTCCCGCTCCCGGCTCGATCGACCAGTGTCCGAGTCGGAAGACATGCCCGCCCCAATCCAGTCGGTGTGGCGAAGCGGCGGTAACATGTTCCGGGGAAATCAGCGGATCCCGCCGAGCCGCCGTCGACTCCGCTCCGTACCGGAGTGTCGCCGTGCCGACCCGACGCCCGTCCGCCTTCGACACCTGAACCCGCACCTGCCAGCGGTCGCCCTCGGCCCATTCGCCTTCGGCGCGCGCGTGGAACCTGGTCTGCCCGGCGTCGAGTCGCAACGCCTCGATGTCGACGGCGACCGCGTGCATCGCCGTCAGCGGCTCGCGCGCACCGGAGTCCGGTCGCACCCAATCACCCAGCGATCGAAGATATTCCAGCAGGAGGCTGATCGGGATGGCCGGTGCGCCGTCGACCCGGAAATCCGAACAGCACGGCAGTGCGTTCCCGTCCGCGTCGAGCGTCGATTCCAGCAGTTTGCCGCTCGCGAAACGCACCGGGGCGCCGAGGAACATCGCCCGGTTCGCCAGTACATCCATCGCCGGGAGGCTGTGACTCGGCGGGAAGCCGCGCAAGAGGTTGGGCAGCAGCGCCGCACCGAGTTCACCGACGAAGGAGCGTTCCCCGTAACCGCCCGCCAGGATCTCGCGGTGCCAATGATGCAGTCCTTCCACGACATTCATCGCCGACATGTAGGCCAATGTCGCCTCGTAGTTGGTGATGTTGCCGAGCCGTTCCCACGTGGGCCAGCACATGGTGGTGACCGGGACGCGACGTTGCCGTCCGGCCTGCGCGGTCGCGGCGGCCGCCCAGTGCCCGATCCTGGACAGCGCCTCGTTGGCCGCGCCGTATTCGAGCTGGCCGACCATTCCGCCCCAGCGGCCCGACACCGAACCGGTGGTGTGGAAGAACCGCAGCTCCGTCACATCGGTGCAGGCGCGCAGCAGATTCAGCAACCCGACCACCTTCACCGAAACGGTGCGGCGGATGGTTTCGCGCGTCTTGGCGGGGATGCGGACCGGCGCGTCGACGCCCGCGTTGTGCACGACGCCGATCAACCTCGGCCCCGCCGCGTCGATCAGGGCGCGAACCTGGTCAGGGTCGGTCACATCGCATTGGCGGTAGACGATGTCGAGTCCGGCCGCCTCGGCCTCGGCCAGCCGGGCGTACAGCTCTCGGTCCCAGCGCGCTCTGGCCAGTTTCGCGCGGACGTTCGCCAGCGAGTCGGTGCCGACCGCGTCGATCAGCCGTCGGTCGCGGTAGGCCAGGAAATCCGGTTCGGACATCGTGTTCAACACGGCGCCCGGATCCGGCGCGGGACCACGCCCGCTGACGATCACCCGGCAACCGTGTGCCCGGCACAGGGTTTCGGCGAGCGCGAACCCGATGCCGCGGCCGCCGCCGGACATCACGACGACGTCCCCCGGTCCGATGTCGAGGCGCGGCGCCCGCACCTCGACGTGCTCGGCGACCAGGGTGTGGCGCTTGCCGTCGACGTGCCCGATCTCGAAGTAGCCCCACCGGTACAACTCCCGGCAGATCAGGTCGGCGGCCGCTTCGTCCAGGGGCGCCGACGCCGCCCCCGGCAGGTCGACGACGCGGACGTTCACGTTCTTGAACTCGTGCGGCAGACTCTTGGCGAGTCCGGCCCACAGCCCGCCGAGCGGCTGGGCGATGGGTCCGTCGTCGAGACCGTGTCTGCCGCCCATCCGGGTGACGGCCAGGTAGAAGGTTCGCTCGGAGTCGATCTCGCCGTTCCATTCCGCGAAACACTCCCGCAGCACGGCGACGGTCTGCTGGAAGGCGGGTTCCCAGACGGACGTGTCGTCGATGTCGAGGTCGGTCTCCAGATTCAGATCGATCACGCCGTCCAATCCCGCGAGCGCCGGAAGAGGCTGCGCGGTATCGGAATCCGAGTGCGCGACGGGCGGCGCCACCCGGAAGGGCGTGGCGCCCGCGTCACGTAGGGCCGCGAGCACGGCCGCGGCGGAGGCCGCGCTGCCGCCGATGACCGCGATCCGACGCCCGCTCAGGCGGGGACTCGGCGCCTCGGGTGTCGCCTCGATCTGCCGTGGGCGCCAGACGAACCGGCGCACCGGAAGAACCGACCGATCCGCGGGATACTCGATGGCGGGTAGCCGGGGAACCACAGGGTCACGATGGGTCGAGGTACTCGTATTCGGTGTCATACCAGCTGTTTCCTGCCGTTTTCGTGGACTCCGGACAGCACTCGGTCGCCGGATTCGGTATCCAGGTATCCGACGATCGCGCAGTCGAGTTCCTTGAGCGTCAATATGATTCGACCGTCGGGTCGCACCGCGGTGAATCGGTTTCCCGCACCCGGCTTCTCGCCGTCCCACGGCAACACCGCGTGCAGCCGCACCGGCCCGCCACGGCCGACGAGAGCGTCGTTGGTGTGCTCGTAGAGATCGAGACGCCCGAATCGCAGCGGCACGACGATCGGAAGTCGCCGCCCCGCACCGTTGCCCGCGATCCCTCCGGTGCGCAGCAACCCGTCGAGCAGGATGCTGGGGACCCGGAAGCGGGAGAAGACCGGATCGCCCGGCTCCAGTCGCAGACTGTAGGTGCTGTGCTTGCCGCACGGGTGCAGTCGGGTGTCGGAGGTCGACACGAACATCCCGGTCAGCGAAACCGGTGACGCCGGATGGTGATAGGGGTCGAGCGCGGGCTCTTCCTCGGCCGGGTACCAGTCGGTCCACCGCGGCGCCGTCGGCAGTACGGCGGACATGAGCGCCACGGCCGTGCAATGGAGCTTGTCACGGACCAGAACCGTGCCGTTCGGGGCCGTGATGTCCCCGGTGACCGTGACCCGAACGCGAGCCTGCCCCAGATCGTGACGCCGGTCGACGACCTCGGCGCGAATCCGTTTGACCAGTGGACGACTGCCCTCGGGGACCTTGATGAAGTGGTGGAAGGCCAGATCCTCGATGGCGTACACCCGCAGATCGGGCACCAGGGTCGCGGCGGCCTCCAACACCATCTCCGCGATGAGCGCGCCCGGCAACGTCGGCGCGCCGTTCACCAGATGGTGGCGCAGATACCCGTCGGTGTCCAGATCGAAGACGCGTTCGTACAGCGCCCACGGCCGGTCCCCGTCCGTGCCGGAGTCCAGGACACGATCCAGATAGAACGGGCGTGGGCTGAACGGCAGGAAGCCGGGCAGCTGCGAATCCACCGCCCCGTACTCCGCGGTGCCCAGGTGCGCGACGTACGGTTGCGGCCGCCTGCGCTGCAGATGCCGGACGAAGTGATGCGCCCCTTCGGCATTGGACATGTTCGAGTACTGTCCGCTCTTGTCGAAGTAGGCCTTCGTCAGTGCGTTCGCGCCGAGACCGACCTCGCCCCACAACGTCCACCCGATGGTGAACTCGTCGCGCACACCGGCGTGCGTGCTGTGATAGGACGCGGTGCCGAGGAAGTCGTTGGCCGAGGCGTAGTCGACCTCCCCGATCTGGCCACTCGCCCCGAGCAGCGATCCGAAATTGCACCACAGGCGCGGCGCCCGCGCGGCGAGAGCGGACGCCAGATTGCTGTAACCGCGCAGTTTGATGTCGCGGATGCGCCGGAACTCGGCGAAATCCTTGACCGCGATGGGTGCCGAACGGTTCAGGCCCGCGGCGTTGACGAGCAGATCGACAGCGTCGTGCGCCCGCAGGATTCGGTCCATGGTGTGCTCGACCGCCGCGGTGTCGACGACATCGCAGCGCAGATAGGTCACCTCGGTCGCCCCGGCCGCGGCGATACGGTCCAGGTTGGCCCGCACCGTCCGGATATTGCGGATCCGCTGGAACTCGGCATTGAGCTGACCGGGAGTGCGGTCGGGCGCCGCGGCGTGCCTGGCGCGGATGTAGTCGCGTTTGGCGGCGGCGAATGCCTCGTCGTCGAGATCCAGGTACGGTGCGGGCACGTCATCGATGGCGTTGGTGCCGAGGATGTAGAACCGTCCGCCGTACACCCGTGCCAGCTCGACCATCAGCTCGGCGGTGATGCCGCGACCACCGCCGACGGCCACGATCACCGAATCGCGATCGAGCACGGGTGTCCGGTCGATTTCGCCGTGGTCCACCGCGAGGCGGCTCACCAATCGGGTGCCGGAGGCGTAGTGCGCGACCGGCACTCCGCGATCGAGCATGGACTCCGCCTCGGCCTCGATGATCCCGCCCGCGATATCGCCGTCGGTGACGAGGCAGACGGTCAGACCGCGCGGATGCTCGAGGTGGGCCACCTTCGCGAACCCGGTGAACAGCCCGGTGTACGGGTGCGGCGTCCGGCCGGTCATCGCGCGGGTGAGCAGCGTCATACTGCTGGAATCCGGCTGTGCCAGTGCCTCGGTACGCCGCTGTTGCACCGAGAACAACAGATCGTGCAGTGCCGCGATGCGGTCGGTGCGGCGCGGGTCGACGCCGGCTGCCGCGTCGAGGTCGGTCACCACACGCACATGCCGCAGCCGAGCGTGCGGATCGTAGCGGTCGAGCAGTGCGCCGACGGCCTCCGGCGAGACCTCCCGAACGTGGACGGCGTCGGCACGGTCGGCCCATGCCGTCGGCAACGGCGCCACCGACAGGACCGCGGCCGACGCGGGGATGCCCGCCGCGGCCAGCTCACCGGGAATGTCGGTGAGCACCAATGTCGCCGCGTCCGGCCAGAAGTCGACCTGCGGTCGGACCACGAAACCGGGTTCGGCGACCAGGTTCCAGGCGTGGACGTCGACGCGGGTCGGGTCGGCGCCGATCGTGCCGTCCGCGCCGACGGTCGTGTACCGGTCCGCGACCTGATACCGCTCGGACAGCGTGATACCGGACTCCCCCGACGGTGTCGTCGCCGACGCAGGCGGCGCGCACACCGGATCGGGAGCGGAAGCGGTCGCGGTCGCGGTGACCCGAACGCACAGATCGGCCGCGGCCGCGCCGCCGCGGCACGCCACCAGTGTCGAGCCCGTGCCGGTCAACGCGCGCAGCAGACCGATCGCGCCCTCTCCCGCGAGGAAGTTGGCGTTGCGCTCTCGGGTCGTCGCGCCGCATTCGACAACCCGATCCGCGACGCCACTCGCGTGACCGGCACTCGGCTCGACGAAACCGAGCACAGGCAGGCCCGCCGCCTCGGCGGTCCGCTCGGTGGTGACGGCGAGCAGGAACGAGCCCTCGGCGAGCACCGCCTCGGTGGGAAGCATCGCGGCGAGCAGTTCACGCTGCTCGGGGGTGGCGTTGCCGTTCACACCGCCGATCAACGCCACGGTGATATCGCCCGCCCGCAGGTACCTGCCCGCCACGTCGAGCGCGGTCAACGCCGAGGTGAAACCGCTGTCGATGGTCATGGTCGGCCCGTTGAGGCCGAAATAGTTGGCCACCCGAGCCGGGATGACATTGGGCATCATGCCGGGGAAGGTGTCCTCGTTCGACGCGGGCACCAGACCGGTGATATCGGCCGCGATGTCACCGAGTACATCGGCCGCCCAGTCGGATTCGGCGAATTCGGGCACGTCGGCCAGCGCCACGCCGACATCATCGAGATAGCAGCGGGTCGCGTACAGCGTCGCGTTGCGCGTACCGCCGAAATGGCCGAGCAGCACGCCGGTGTCACGCTGATTGTCGGTCCAGAAATCGCCGAGCTGGTCACGGATCTTTCCGGCGCAGGCCAGAATCATCAACTGACACCGATCTATCGCCCGCATCGTGCGCGGCGGCAGCTTCACCTCCGTGATCGGAGGCACCGGATAGGCGTCCCCGAAGCCGGTGGACGCGGCCGGATCCGCGAGCCAGGCGTCCAGATCGTGGGCCCCGGGCAGATGCGAAGCGACCGCGACCACCGCCAGTCGCGCGTCCGCCGCGGCCGCGCCGTGCTCGGCGGAGGCCGGGCTCCCGGCAGGCACGGTCCGATCGGCGCCGTCTCGGCTGTCGTCCTGCACCACGAGATGGGCGTTGGTGCCGCCGAATCCGAATCCGGATATGGCCGCGACGCGCGGCGATCCGTCCGAGCGCCGCGGCCACGCGACGGTCTCGGTGGGGATCTCGAGGTTGCTGGAATCGAGCTCGAACTCCGCCGGAGGTTCGTCGAAGCGGTGCTGCGGTGGAATGGCGTTGTGGCGCAGGCCGAGCAGCACCTGGATGAGCGAGGCGATGCCCGCCGCCCATCCGGTATGTCCGATCACCGACTTGTTCGAGGTGACCCGAACCGGTTCGGCGCCGTCCAATGTCGCTCGCAGACCCGCGAATTCGACGCTGTCGCCCGCGGGCGTCCCGGTCGCGTGGGCGACCACCCAATCCGGAATGCGTCCGCCCATCCGCGGATCCGCCTGGGCGCGGCGCACCGCCAACTCCTGACCGGCGGCGGACGGGGCGTAGATGGCCTTGCCCTTGCCGTCGGAGGAACTGCCGAAAGCGCGGATGGTGGCAAGCACCTGGTCACCGTCGGCGCGGGCGCGGCTGAGCCGCTTGAGGATCACGGTGGCCGCGCCGTCGGAGAACAACACCCCGTCGCTGTTCTTGTCCAGCGAGCGCACCGCACCGCGCTCGGACAGCCCGTTGAGCTTTCCGAACAGCACCGATCCCCGCGGCCCGACGGCGAACGCGCCACTGCAGACAGCGATGTCGTGCCGGTTCTCCAGCAGGCCCTTGGCTCCGATGTCGACGGCGTACAGCGATGAGGAGCATGCCGTGTCGACCATCATCAACTCGGTGCCCTCGGGCAGCAGGCCGGTGACCGCGTCGTAGCCGACGCGGTGCGGGAAATACGCCTCCGGTCGACCCACGCCGCGCGGATAGCGCACCCGCAGCGCGGATTTCGCCGCCGCGAGCACCCGATCGACATCGGACACGCCACGTCTCACCAGCGCCGCGCGCATTCGCCGCAGCACACCGGTGAGCACCGTCGCCTCCTCGAGGTACTGACTGCCGTCGGCCGTGTAACCGACCTGGGCGGCGCACCGATCCTCGGGACGTATCCGCACCCCGTCCAGCGCCTGCGCTATCGAATGGCGCAACCACAGCGTGGTGGATTCGACCTCCTCCATCGACCGTCCGCTCTCGCGCAGCTCGGCGGCCAGCGCGGGATGCGGAACGAAATCGGTGATGAACGCCGAATGCCGGGAATACGACTTGTCTTCGGCGCCTCGGTCCGGCGAATAGAAGTTGTCGTTCGCCCAGCGATCGGCGGGCACCGGTACGAACCGGTCGGCGCCCTCGACCAGCTCGGCCCAGAACTCCTCGGGATCGTTGGCCCCCGGCACCGCGAGTCCCATGCCGACGATCGCGATGACGTCGTCCTCGGGATCGCCGCTATCGGGATCGGCGGAACCGGGATCAGCGGGATCGGGACCGGGATCGGCGGGACCGCCCGCGGCCGGGCCGCCCGGGTGGCGCGGCGACGCCGCCGGTTCGGCGACGGCATGCGGCGCGGATGCGCCCGCGTCCGCGATCACACCGTCGTGTGCGTGTTCGATCGGCACGCCCGCGGCTTCGCTCCTACGGGGTGGCGCGAGCAGCGCGTGGCCCGTGGCGAGACCACCGTCGGCGAGGATCACCTGACCGGTGATCCACGATGCCCGAGGGGAGGCGAGGAAAGCGACGACCTCGGCGAATTCCTCCGGGGTGCCGAGACGGCGCAGCGGCGTGGCCGCGACGACCGCCCGCTGCATGGCGTCCGCGTCCGGGAACTGGTCCGCGACCGGACTCGCCAACATCCCCGCGGCGGCGGTGTTGACGCGAATGCCGCGCTCGGCGTATTCGACGGCAAGGTAACGCGTCATGGCTTCCACCGCGGCCTTGGCGGGACCGCAGGCGAGATAGTTCGCCATCACGAACTGTCCGCCGCCGAGGGTGGACAGGTTCACGATATTCGCGCCGTCGCGTCCGGCCATCAGTTGCACCGCGTGTTCGGCGCAACCGTAGGTGCCTTTGAGATTGGTGGCGATGGCCCGGTCGATCATCGCCTCCTCGACATCACCGTGCGCCGCGAGCGCGCCGTCGGCGGCGCTGTTGACGAGGATGTCGAGCGCGCCGAATTCCGCGGCGATCTCGTCGAACATGCGGGCGCGCTGCTCAGGGCGTGCGACCGAAGCCCGAACGAGATACGCTCGCCCACCCTGCCGTTCGACCTCTTCCTTGGTCGCCCTCGCCGCCGCGGGCGACCGAAAATAGTTGATGACGACGGTGGCGCCCTCGGCGGCCAGCCGCAGGGTGATCGCCCGGCCGATATTCCTGCCGCCGCCGGTCACGAGCGCGATCCGCCCGGCCAATGGTCTGCTCATGGCCACACCTGCCCGCTCATCTCCCTCGCCCGAGGGCGCGGACTCCGAAGTATCTGCTCTGTGTTCGAATACATCTGCGCTCCAACGCTTTCAGGCGGCGATGATGAGATCGGCGATACGGCCGAGCGTGTTGTGCTCGCTGATCTTCACCTCGTCGGGACGGGCGGGCAGTCCGTACTGCTCGCGAACTCGGCCGAGCAGTTCCGTCTGCTTGACCGAGTCGACGCCGAGTTCGGCCTCGAGGTCGGTGTTCTCGTCGAATACCTCGACCGGGTACTCCAGGGTGTCGGCGTAGAAGCTGCGCAGGTCACGCAGGATCTGATGGCGCGACACCGAGGGATTCGCCGGAACCGATCCGGCCACCGCGTCCGTCGCCGTCACGAGCTCTGGCGTCGCCGTCACGAGCCCCGGCGTCACGGGCGCGAGCCCCGGCGTCACGGGCGCGAGCCCCGGCGTCACGGGCGCGAGCCCCGGCGTCACGGGCGCGAGCTCGGGCGTCGCGGGTGATGTGGCGGCGATCTCGACGGCCGCGCCGAGCTCGCGCCGCACCTGGTCGATGAAACGGGCGCCGTGCGCGCGCCAGAAGCTCTCGAAGACAGCGGGATCGGTCGCGGGGGCGAGAGTGCGACGCAGGGCGTCGGTGCCCGATGCGGCGGTTTCGAGCGCACCGGCGGCCGCGAGTTCGCCGAATGCCGCGTCGATGGGCGTGTGCCGCGACAGCAGGGGGACGAACGACGCCTGAGCGCCGATCACCCGGCGGGCGATCGTGGTCAGCGCGTCGAGCGCACCGGCTTCGACGAACACGCCGACGCCCAGCTCGTGCACCGCGCGTACCGCGTCGGCGAAACGCACACGTCGGGTCAGGTGGTCGGCCAAGGCCGCGACGAGGTCGTCGTCGTCGCGGTATGTCCGCATGAGGATCGGCGAGAAGACCTCGACCTCGAGTGCCCGCCGCGGCGCCGACCGTATCCGCTCGGCGAAGCCCGCGGCCGCCGCCGACACCACCGGGCTGTGGAAAGCGTAGGGCGACTTCAGGTTCTGCGCGCCGATCCCCGCCGCTGCGGCGATCGCGCCCACCTTCTCGATCGAGGCGCGCGGACCGGAAACCACCGTCTGGTCGGCGTGGTTCTCCACCGCGACCACCGTATGCGGATCGGCCACCAGAGCCAGAACGCGCTCGGCGATCTCCGGCCCGGCTCCCAGCGCCGCCATCTTTCCTTCGTCCACGCCCGCCGACCGCAGCGCGGCGCTGCGATGGCACACGATCTCCGCGCCCACCGACACCGAGAACGCACCCGCGCAGACCAACGCCGCGATCTCACCGAAACTGTGCCCGAGCAGAATCCGCGGACGCGCTCCGCGCGCACGCAACGCCTCGAACGCCGCGACCGAGGTCGTGTATATCGCCAGCTGGAGCAGGTCGGGCGTCTCGACCAGCAGTTCGTCCAGCGACTTCGCCGCCGGGCCGACCAGCCGATCCGACACCCGCGCCCCGAGCATGCGCTCGGAAACCGCGTCGACCTGCTCCAGAATCGCCCCGACGCCGGGGAACACCCCACCGACGTCGGTCAACGCACCCTGGAAATAGGCGCCCTGACCGGGAAAAAGCACAGAAATCTCACCAACAGTCATCGGACTGACTCCTCAACGGAAGGGATGGGTTGCTCGAATGTGATGAACGACGGCAGGTGCTCGTCCGCACCTCGATGTACGAATGCCCGCCCTCGACCGACGGCTCGACCGCTGCCACTGAATCCAGCGCGGCCCTTCACTTTTCGGCTCCGCACGGTCACCGGGGGAGCCGAACGCCGACACAGGGAATTCTCAAGGTGCGCACAGAACTCTCACATCGGTAGGTGAGGGAATAGGTATACCTACGGCCGCGCTCGCGTCGATGACGCACGGCCCCGACACACCGCCCGCAAACACCCGGATCGCGCTGCGCCCCAGCGTGGTACCTCGGATACCAAGATCGCGGCTCGGCCTGCGCAGATGCCGCGCCGATCGCCCGCGGTAGCGATGGCGGTGCGGTCGGTGTCCTCGGCCCGATTGCGACCCGCACGAGCACCCGCGCAGCGAATCTCGTCGAGTTTCACCGACGACGTCGAGCGGTGCGCGAAAGATCTCGACGGTGGGCGAGTGCGCGGCCGGATACGGTCCGCCACGACGGACGGAATTCATCGGAATTTCCGTGATCGCTCGCGCGGATGGCCGTGCCGGGATGTCTCGCGCCAGTAGCCTGTGCGGGTGAAGTCGACGGACAACGCATCGGGTGCGGCGCGGCCGAAGATCGCCTTGGCGGCGGTGACCACCGTACTGTTCGTGACTTTCCTGGACACGACCATCGTGAGTGTCGCGCTGGGTGACATCCGGCGCGACCTGAGCACCGATGTGACGTCGCTGCAGTGGGTCGTCAACGCCTACACCCTGGTGTTCGCCGGGCTGATGCTTGCGGGCGGGTCGCTCGGTGACCGGTGGGGTCGCAAACGGGTGATGATCGTCGGGTTGGTGATCTTCTGCCTCGGATCGGTGGTCGCGGCGCTCGCGACGAGCGTGGCGGCGCTCATCGCCGGGCGCGCGATCATGGGGGTCGGCGCGGCCGCCTCCGAGCCCGGCACGCTTTCGGTACTGCGCCACGTCTTTCCGGAGGAGCGTGCCCGCGCCAGAGCGATCGGCGTGTGGGCGGCGGTGTCCGGGCTCGCGCTCGCGGCCGGACCGGTGCTCGGCGCGCTCCTGGTGCACGCGGGCGGCTGGCGCTCGATCTTCTGGTTCAACCTGGTGATCGGCGCGGCGGCGCTGATCGCGGCGGTCCTTTCGGTTCCGGAAAGCGCTGACCCGCGCCCGTTTCCGCTGGACTGGCCCGGAATCCTGCTCGGCGCGGGCTTTCTCGGCGCGGGCGTCTACGCCGCCACCCTCGGCGAGGAATCCGGATACGACGCGCCCGCGGTGATCGCGCTGTTCGCGGTGGCCGTCCTCGCGCTCGTCGGCTTCGTCGCCGCCGAACGACGCTCCCCCGCACCGATTCTCGAACTGCGCTACCTACGTCTGTCCGCGGTGCGCGGCGCGCTCGTCGTCGCCTTCGCCGTCTACTTCGGCATCTTCTCGATCTTCTTCTTCACCGCGCTGTATCTGCAAGTGATGCAGTCGTATTCGGGTGCGCGCACGGCCGCGGTCTTCGCACCGATGGCCGCCGCGATCGTGATCGGCGCACTGGCCGCGGGGTCGTGGGTGGCCCGGCGCGGAGCGAGCGTCCCGATGATCGTCGGCTGTGTGATCGGCGCGAGCGGCATCCTGTCGACCCGCCACGTGCTCGCGGGCGAACTGCACGACCCGACGCTCGCGACCGCCATGGCCGTGGCCGGTCTCGGCTTCGGACTCGCCGTCGTGCCGTTGACCTCGGCGGTCATGTCCGGCGTGCCCGCCGAACATTCGGGCATGGCCGCCGCGGTAACCAACACCATGCGCCAGGTCGGCTCGGCGGTCGGCGTCGCGGTGCTCGGCGCCCTGGTGAACTCGTTCCTCACCGCGGACCTGCGCACCCGCATGACCGAACTGGGCCTGCCCGCCGAACTGCAACCAGCCGCCGTGGAAGCCGTCGAACGCGGCCGCATCCCCGAAGACGTCGACATCACCCCGTACCTGCGCTACCTGTCGAAGGTCTCCGAAGTCCTCGCCACCGGAAAGACCGCCTTCCACCACGGCCTCGACGTTGCCCTGCTGGTCTCGGCGGTCGCCATCCTCGCCGCGGCGGCCTACACCGCGATCGATGGGGCGATTCACCGCACGCGAGAAGATCCCGTCTCCCCACCGGAGTGATCCGGAACACAGCTGTCACATTCCACGGCCGCACGGTGTCTTGTGCTCGAAGCCATCGAGCGAAGGAGACATCATGACCGGGAAAACCGAAGTGGTAGTGGTCGGCGGCGGCTACGCGGGCGTCATGGCCGCCAACCGACTCACGCGGCGTGACGACGTGGCCGTCACCCTCGTCAATCCCCGTCCGAGTTTCGTCGAACGGATCCGCCTGCATCAGCTGGTCGGCGGGTCGCACACGGCTGTCGTCGACTACCGGGAGATTCTCGCCGAGCGAGTTCGACTCGTGGTCGATTCCGCGACGCGCATCGACGCCGCCGAACGCGAGGTGACGACGGCGGCGGGCGCGAGGCTGCGCTACGACTACCTGATCTACGCCGTCGGCAGCGGCGACGCCGAATCCCCGGTGCCCGGCGTCGGCGAATTCGCCTATCCGATGGCCACTCTGGAAGATGCCGAGCGGTTGCGAGCGGTACTCGCGGCGACGCGGGGCGACGCGGCGGTGACGGTGGTGGGTGCGGGCGCGACCGGACTCGAGGTCGCCGCGGAACTGGCCGAGGAAGGACGGCGGGTGAGCTTGGTCTGCGGCGGGGTGCTCGTCCCTTACGTGCACCCGCGCACCCGGCGCGCGGTGGCGAAGCGGCTGGCGCGACTCGGGGTCACGGTGCTCGACGGTCCCGAGGCGAAGGTGACGGCCGTGACGCCCGACACCGTGCGGCTGTGCGGCGGGCACACGCTGTCGAGTGCGGTGACGATATGGACGGCGGGATTCGGGGTGCCCGATCTGGCCGCCCGCAGCGGGCTGAGCACCGACGCGCTCGGCCGTCTGCGCACCGACGAGACGCTGACCAGCGTGGACGACATGCGCATCGTCGCGGCGGGTGACGCGGCCACGCCATCGGACCTGCCGTTGCGGATGAGTTGCCAGACCGCGCGACCGCTCGGCGCGCACGCGGCGGACACCGTGTTGGCGCGGATCGCGGGGACACGGCCCGCGACCATCGACATCGGGTACTTCGGCCAGTGCATCGCACTCGGCCGCGACGCCGCCGCGTTGCAGTTCGCCTCGCGCCACGATGTGGCGAACGGACTCCATCTGAACGGGCGGATAGCGGCCGCGATCAAGCGGCGGGCCTGCCGCGACGTGGTGACCGAACTCGCCCTCGAGGCACGCGAGCCCGGCACGTTCACCTGGAAATTCGGCGATCCCGAACGCGCGCGCCAGGTCGCGGCCGGGCCGGTGCCCGCGCCCGCCGTCCGCTGACCGACCATCGGCGACCGGGCGTAGCGTGGGGCAGCGTTCTCAGCGGCGCCGCCACACGCTGTCCGGCCGTCGGCAACGACCGCGCCGCACGTCCGGCGACGACCCCTTCGACGAAAGGTTGTGGCGACGATGTCCGAGGATCGGATGTCCGAGGATCGAGACGAGCGCGCCGACGACGCCGTCGACTCGGCGACGGAGGTGTTCCTCGCCCACCGCAATCTGCTCTTCACCGTCGCCTACGAGATGCTCGGATCGGCCGCCGACGCCGAGGACGTGCTCCAGGAGACCTGGCTGCGGTGGGCCGAGGCCGATATCGGGCAGATCCGCGACGAGCGCGCCTACCTGGTGCGGATCACCACCCGGCAATCGCTGAACCGGCTGCGCACGCTGCGGCGCAGGCGCGAGGCGTATGTGGGTCCGTGGCTGCCCGAGCCGCTGCTCACCACACCGGATGTCGCCGAGGACGTCGAACTCGCCGAAAGCGTCTCGATGGCGTTGATGTTCGTCCTCGAGACGCTCACGCCGACCGAGCGCGCCGTCTTCGTGCTGCGCGAAGCGTTCGACCTCGGCTACGACGAGATCGCCGACGCCGTCGGCAAGACGCCCGCCGCGGTGCGCCAGATCGCGCACCGCGCGCGGCGGCATGTCGAGCAACGACGACCGCGCGCACGGGTGTCGCCCGACCAGACCCGCTCCGCGCTGCTGGCCTTCCAGTACGCGCTGGAGACCAGGGACCTGAGCAAGCTAGTGCATGTGCTCGCCCCCGACGTGGTGGTGGTCAGCGACGGCGGCGGTGTCAAACAGGCGGCCCTACGCCCGCTGGTCGGCGCGGACAAGGTGGTCAGGTTCCTGTCGGGCGGACTCGCCAGGAACGGCGCCGAACTCACCACGGCGCCGACCGTCGTCAACGGCAGCCCGGCGCTGATCTTCCGGCTCGACGGCGAACTCGACGGCGTGATGGCGGTGCGGATCGAGGACGGCCGGGTGTCCGGGCTCTACTACGTCCGCAATCCGCACAAGCTCACCCGCGTCGGCCTCGAGACCGCACTCACCCTGCGCTGAGCGAGCTCAGATCACCGAGGTCGGCCGAGAGCCAGTGCTCGGGTTCGGGTGTCATCTTCCCATCGGTCACCGGCCGCGCGCTACGGCGCTACCCGAACGTTTTTGGATTCGATTCGCCCCGAAGGATTTTCGCTGTTCTCGAGGTCCGCGCACACGGCCCGCCACGCGTCGTGGTCGATATCGAGCGCGTGGCGCAGGTAGGCGAGGCTCGAGCGCTGGATCAGCGCGACGCGGTCGGGATTCTCGTCGGTGGTCTCGGCGGCCTCGTAACCAGGGATGCCGCCGAGGGAGTGCTCGGCGCCGAACACGGTGAGCAGAGCCTTGTCTCCTGGGCTCAGCGTGTAGGGGTCGGTCATCCAGTCCGGTCCGCGCACGGTCAGCGGGGAGTCGTCCCGATCGCCCGCAACCACGAGCGCGGGCGTGGCCATATCCGCGAAGTCGGGGTTCATGAACGGGAAATGCTCGATCGCGAACGGGCTGAGATCTTTGCCGCCCGCGCCCGCCGTCGCCAGCAGCACACCCGCCCCGACGCGCGGGTCGGACAGGTCGGCGGCTTCGCCGGTTTCGGGATCGCGCACGCGCAGACCGAGGAGGTTGCCCGCGGTCTGGCCCCCGAACGAGTGACCGGCGACCGCGACGCGGCTGCGATCGACGCGTCCGCGCAGGCCGGGAACCGCGGCTTCCACCGCGTCCAGATCGTCGAGGACGTGTCTCAGATCCGCCACCCGGATTCGCCAGATCCGCGGTGTCCTCGGGTCTTCGGCCGGAATGCGCGCCGTCCGCGAATCGAGATGGGTCGGCTGGATCACCACGAATCCGTTGGCCGCCCAGAAGTCGGCCAGCGGGCCGTAGCCCTCCAGCGACGAGCCGTACCCGTGCGAGAACAGCAGGACGGGTAGATCCCGCCCCGTCACGGGCGCGGAGATCCGCACGCGCAGATCGGCGCCGCGCTCGGGCGCGGGCAGCGCCAGCGGCTTCACCGAAACGATCGGCGTAGGTGCATCGAAGTGATTCTCACTCATCGGCTTCCCTCTCCCGGCGCCCGACCTGCCATCATGAGAAACGGGACACCGTCCCGATAGACGATACGGGACATTGTCCCGTTTATCGAAACGCCAGAACGGAGGCACCCGTGACGACCGACGGCGACGACCGCGCGAACCGCCCGAGAAGAGCCGACGCGCGACGCAACGCGGAGACGTTGATCGAAGCCGCCGCACAGGTTTTCGTGACCTCGGGAGTCGAAGCGCCGATCCGCGACATCGCCGCGCGGGCGCAGGTGGGAACCGCGACCATCTATCGCCACTTCCCCACGCGCGCGGACCTGATCGTCGCGGTCTACCGACATCAGGTCGAAGCGCTCGCCGAGGGCGGACCGGCCCTGCTGGAATCGAGCGAGGGCCCGTACGCCGCATTGCGCACCTGGATCGACCGGTTCGTCGACTTCGTGGCGACCAAGCAGGGACTCGCCGCGGTACTGCAATCCGACGACCCATGCTTCGACCCGCTGCACGCCTACTTCCTCGAACGCCTCGTTCCCGTCTGCGCGCGACTGCTCGACGCCGCGGCCGCGGCGGGCGAGATCGGCGGCGGTCAGGATCCCTACGAACTCATGCGCGGCGTCGGCGGCCTGTGCGCGGGCGGCAGCACCGACCGCTACGACGCGCGGCGACTGGTCGGACTCCTCGTGGCGGGACTGCGCGCGCCGGGCGGTTCGTGATTCGATCGTGGCATGACAGACAGTGAGTTTCCCCGCGTCGTATCCGCCGAGCGCGAGATCGCGGCGCCCGCGGCGGAAATCTTCGAATTGATCGCCGATCCGTCGCGGCAGCCGGAATGGGACGGCAACGACAATCTGGCCGAGGCGCCGAACGGACAGCGGGTGTCCGGTGTCGGCGGCGCGTTCACGATGACTCTGACCAACGGCGCGGTGCGCGTCAATCACGTCGTGGAGTTCGAGGAGGGGCGGCGCATCGCGTGGAAGCCCGCCGAAGCCGACAACGAGCCGTTCGGCCACCTGTGGCGCTGGGAGCTCGAGCCGGTCGACGACACGACCACCCGCGTCACCCACACCTACGACTGGTCGGCGCTCACCGACCCGAAGCGCCTGACGCGCGCCCGCGCCACCACCGCCGACAAGCTCGCGGCATCGGTGTCCCGACTCGCCGAGCTCGCCGAGCGGCGCTGAACTCGACACGGCACCGAACTTGACACAGCCCGTTTCGGGGTGTCATTATCGAAATAGGAAGATACACGAATAACGTGTGTTTATTTCGCTGCGCTCTGGACATCTGCCTGTTTCCGGTGTAATTTCGGAATTCGCTCCGAGTCGCCCGCCGCCCAACTCTCGAAATGTGAATGACCGTGTGAGCGGTGCTGTCTGCGCACCCGCACGCACCCGTTGTTGTCGAGGAATGTTCCGCGGCCTCCGATTCGAGCGCGATGTGAAATACCGCCCACAGGACAAGCAGATATCGTGACGGTCGCGCATGCGCGCGCCCGTCGCGAGGTGCTGGAAGGACGCATCTTGGCACTCTCGACTTCCACCGAGGCACGCGGCGCGACACCCGGCGCGCCGCGGCGCGTCTCGTTCGCCAAACTCGGCGAGCCGCTGGATATTCCGGATCTCCTGGAGATCCAGACCGAATCGTTCGCCTGGCTCGTCGGCTCCCCCGAGTGGCGGGCCGACGCCGTGGCGCGCGGCGAGTCCGGCACGGGCGGGCTGGCGGAGGTGTTCGCGGAGATCAGCCCCATCGAGGATTTCGCCGCGACGATGTCGCTGACCCTGTCCGACCCTCGATTCGAGGAGGCGAAAGCCTCGATCGAGGAATGCAAGGACAAGGACATGACCTACGCGGCGCCGCTGTTCGTGACCGCGGAATTCATCAACAACGACACCGGTGAGATCAAGAGCCAGACGGTCTTCCTCGGCGATTTCCCGATGATGACCGACAAGGGCACATTCATCGTCAACGGCACCGAGCGGGTCGTGGTGTCGCAACTCGTGCGATCACCGGGGGTGTATTTCGACCGCACCGTCGACAAGTCCGCGGAGAAGGACTTGCACAGCGCGCGCGTGATCCCCTCGCGCGGCGCGTGGCTGGAATTCGACGTCGACAAGCGCGACACCGTCGGCGTCCGCATCGACCGCAAGCGCCGCCAACCGGTTACGGTGCTACTCAAGGCGCTGGGCTGGGACGACGCGCGCATCACCGAACGCTTCGGCTTCTCCGAGACCATGATGACCTCGCTCGCCAAGGACCACACCGCGGGGCGCGACGAGGCGCTGCTCGACATCCACCGCAAGCTGCGTCCGGGCGAGCCGCCGACGAAGGAGTCCGCGCAGGCCCTGCTGCACAACCTGTTCTTCCACGAGAAGCGCTACGACCTCGCCCGCGTCGGCAGGCATCGCCTTGACAAGAAGCTCGGACTCGGCGGCGACGGCGCGCTGTCCACGCGGGTGCTCACCGAAGGGGACATCGTCACCATCATCGAATACCTGCTGCGGCTGCACGGCGGCGAAGCGACGATGACGGGTCAGGGGGGCGTCGTGATCCCGGTGGACATCGACGATATCGACCATTTCGGCAACCGTCGGCTGCGCACCGTGGGCGAGCTGATCCAGAACCAGATCCGGGTCGGCCTCTCGCGTATGGAGCGTGTGGTGCGCGAGCGGATGACCACCCAGGACGTCGAGGCGATCACGCCGCAGACCTTGATGAACATCCGCCCGGTGGTGGCGGCGCTCAAGGAGTTCTTCGGCACCTCGCAGCTGTCGCAGTTCCTCGAACAGCGCAATCCGCTCGCGAGCCTGACCCACAAGCGTCGCCTGTCGGCGCTGGGTCCCGGTGGTCTGTCGCGGGAGCGGGCCAGTCTGGAAGTGCGCGACGTGCACTACAGCCACTACGGCCGGATGTGCCCGATCGAGACGCCCGAGGGGCCGAATATCGGTCTGATGGGCTACCTTTCGGTGTACGCGCGAGTGAATCCGTTCGGGTTCGTGGAGACACCGTACCGGCGGGTCGTGGACGGGAAGGTCACCGACGAGGTCGACTACCTGTCCGCCGATCAGGAGGACCTGCACGTGGTGGCGCAGGCGAACGAGCCGCGCGACGCCGAAGGTCGGCTGTCGAATCAGCGGATCGCGGTGCGGCGCAAGAACTCCGAGGTCGAGTTGGTGCCGCCTGCCGCAGTGGACTATATGGATGTGTCGCCGCGTCAGATGGTGTCGGTGGCGACGGCGATGATTCCGTTCCTGGAGCATGATGACGCGAACCGTGCGTTGATGGGTGCGAATATGCAGCGTCAGGCGGTGCCGTTGATTCGGTCGGAGTCTCCGATCGTTGGTACGGGTATGGAGTTGCGTGCCGCGGTGGATGCCGGTGATGTGG
>NZ_JADMLG010000007.1 GCF_015674855.1 Nocardia bovistercoris
TGAAGTTGGACGTCAGCGACTCGGCGCGGTTCTGGCTCGCGGTACGCGGCTACGACCCGGTCTACGGCGCGCGTCCGCTGCGCAGACTGATCCAACAGTCCATCGGCGACACCCTCGCCAAACAACTACTCGCGGGTGCGGTCACCGACGGCGACGTGGTACAGGTCGACCTCGCGAAGGACGGTGACAACCTCATCGTCGGCAGGTGATTCGCCGCCGCCGAACAGGACACAGCGCGCCGTATCCGGCCTGTCCGGGTACGGCGCGCTCTTGTGTCCGACCCCAGCGGCGGCCTGGCGCCGGTGTGATCGGCGTGACCTGACTGCCGGATGCGCGCGCCCGGCATATCGTGGATGCCATGAACAACCCGAAGGATCCCTGGGCGCCACGGCCGGACGACGAGCCGACCCGACAGCTCGGTCCGCAGGGGCGGTCCGGACACCCCGGAAACGACGCCGTTGGCGGCACCGACGACCCGACGGTCGCCTACGGCGCCAACCAGCAGGCGGCGCCGCGGTATCCGTCGACCGAACAGTTCGCGCCGTGGACGCCGCCGCCGGTGAACGCCACCCAGCAGTTGCCGACCGCCGAGAACCAGTGGGGCGCTTACGAGAACGGCGGCAGCTACGAGGGCGGCGGCGCCTACGGCGGATACGGCCCGCAGTGGTCGGGATCGCCGGGGCAGCCCGGTGCGATGCCGCCGGGCGCGCCGCCGCCGGTCGACCAACTGCCGCCGCACGAGCCGCCGCGCAAACGCAACACCGGTCTGTGGATCGCGCTCGCCCTCGGTGTGCTCGCCCTGGTCGCGGTCGCGGGCATCGCGGCGGGCGCGCTGCTCGGGGACAAGAACTCGGATTCGAGCACGGCGGGAGCAGGCGTCACCACGACCCGGGTCCTCCCGCCACAGGCGACGATTCCGACTGTCCCGAAATCGTCGGGTTCGAACAGCCCGAGCGGTCTGCCCGGACTGCCCGGCCTCGATGATCTCGGTGCGACCGCGGGCACCATCAGCGCCAACAGCGGCGGCACGCTCACGCTGGAGACCATGTCCGGGAAGAACGTCACGGTGCGCACCACCGACAAGACCCAGGTGATCTCGCTGTCCGGCGCGAAGGCCAGCGATCTCCCGGTCGGCGATGTGGTGATGGTGCAGGGCGACAAGGCCGCCGACGGCTCCATCAACGCCAAGGTCATCATCAGCACCGGCCTGCCTGGGGGCCCGCGATGACACCGCGGCGGGCGTGGTGCTTCGATCAGTCGACAACCCTCGCCCGGCCCGGTGCGGGGACAATGGCGGGCTCTGTGCCGCCGGGACCATTAGGGTAGAGCGCGATGACGGCAATGTGGTTCGGGTTGGCGGCGATCGCGCTGGTCGGTGCGATCGTGCTGCTCTATTTCGATCGGGTCCAGCGGCAGCGGACCGGTCACGCCCGCCAGGTCTGGGCGAAGTCGCAGGGCTACACCTACGTGTCGGTGGAGCCCGCGCTGCCCGCGACCTGGCGGCGCGGCGCGCTGGCCAAGCTCGGCTACCTGTCGGCTGTCGACGTGGTCTCCGGTATTCGCAAGGGCGAGAAGTTCGTCCTGTTCGATCTGGAGGACGCGGCGACGCTGGTCGCGGTGCGCAGGCAGATCGGCTCCGACATCGACGTGGACATGCGGCTCAAGACCGCGGCGCCGCCCAAGGACGCCGACCTGGAACTGCTCGGCGCGATCGGTGACCGTGTGGTCTTCGCGACCAATCCCGAAATCGCAAGGCACGCCGTCGATCAGCGCATGGTCGCGTTCATCGAATCGCTGCCGGACACCGTCCAGATGCTCTGGAGCGAGGGCAACTGGACCCTCGGCATGCTCTCGGTCGGCACCTCGTCCAAGGACTGGGAGACCGCCATCGACGCGGTCCTGCGGCTCTCGGGTCTGCTGCACGTGCTGCCGCCGGTCGCCGAACCGCGCACGGTCGAATCCGGTGGACACGATCCGGGGCGGCCGCATCCGAACCGGCAGCCGCAGGGCGAGTCCGGCGCGGCGGGCCGCAAGCGGTCGCCCGAGGCGGGCGATGAGTCCGACCGGGCGCGTGCGGATCGGCCGCGCGAGCAGGGCCGTGCGGATCGCAGGCGGGAGCAGGCCGGCGCGGATCGCCCGCGCGAGCAGGGCGGCGCGGGGCGCGAAGCCGAGTCCGAGGCGGGCGCCGATGGCCGCGCGTACGCCGGTCGCCCGTATGACGACGAGTCCGAGGCGCCGTCCGGTCGTCGGCCGTCGCTGGCTGTCGTCCCCGACGCGCGTCAGCGGACCGGTGCGGAACGCTCCGACGACGGCGCGCACGAACAGGCGAGTCCCGACCGGTCCGCCGCCGCTGCCCGGCGCGAGGAAACAGCCGCTGCCCGGCGCGAGGAAACAAGCGCTGCCCGGCGCGAGGAACAGGCCGGTGTGCGGCGCGAGGAACCGGTCGGCGCCCGGCGCGACCGAGCCGGTGTGCCGCGCGAGGAGCAGGTCGAGTCCCGGCGCGAAGCCGCCATCGAGTCACGGCGCGAAGCCGCCGCCGAGTCACGGCGCGAAGCCGCCGCCGAGGCGCGACGCGACGACGACCCCGCCGAGGCGTCCGACGCCCGCGCGGACCTGCCGCCCGCGGGCGGCCCGTTCCACCCCGGATTCCGTCCGTATCAGGGGCCAGTGCCACGATGACCGCGGGTCGCAGCGGCCCGCTCGATTGGATTGTCTCGCATGACAGCTAGCGCCGATTCCGCCCGCCTCCCCGGCGCGATCCGCCCCGTCGCCCTCATCACCGGACCCACATCGGGTATCGGGTTGGGTTATGCGCGCAGGTTGGCCGCGCTCGGTTACGACCTGGTGCTCGTGGCCCGGGACGAGGAGCGGCTATCGGGTCTTGCGGACGAACTCGATCGCAAGTTCGCGACCCGTTCGGAGGTGCTCGCCGCCGACCTGACCGACGCGGAGGACCGGGCGAGAGTGGGCGAGCGGGTGGCCGCGGGCGTCGAATTCCTGATCAACAACGCGGGATTCGGTTTGTCCGGCGAATTCTGGGAACTGCCTTACGAGCGGTTGCAGGCTCAGCTCGACGTGAACGTGACAGCGGTCGTCCAGTTGACCCATGCCGCGCTGCCCGCCATGATCGCTGCCGCCAAGGGGTCGGTCGTGAACGTGGCCAGCGTCGCGGGTCTGATACCGGGACGGGGATCGACGTACTCGGCGTCCAAGGCCTATCTCGTATCCTTCACCGAGGGGTTGTCGAGCGGCCTGGTCGGTACGGGCGTGCGGATCCAGGCCCTGTGCCCCGGATTCGTGCACACCGAGTTCCACGAGCGGGCGGGCATCGAGATGTCGGCGCTGCCCGAACGGCTGTGGCTGTCCGTCGAGCAGGTGGTCGCCGATTCCCTCAGCGATCTGGAGAAGGGCCGGGTGATCAGCGTGCCCGGTGTGCAGTACAAGGTGCTCACCACGGTGGCCGGGATGATCCCTCGGCCGCTGCAGGTCCGGGTCAACCGCGGCCTGTTCAACTCACGCGGAAGGACTTAGACATGATCGACCAGGCGACGGGGCACGAAGTCGCGCTCGGCGCGGGCGGTTCCGACCGGGACCGGTTGGCCGCGCTGGTCCGCGAACTCGCGGTGGTGCACGGCAAGGTCACGCTCTCCTCGGGCAACGAAGCCGACTACTATGTCGATCTACGCCGCGCCACCCTGCACCATCTGGCCGCGCCGCTGATCGGCCGGTTGTTGCGTGATCTGGTGTCGGACTGGGATTTCGAGGCGGTAGGCGGGTTGACGATGGGCGCCGACCCGGTGGCGCTGGCCGTGATGCACGCGCCGGGCAGGCCCATCAACGCGTTCGTGGTCCGCAAGGCCGCCAAGACCCACGGCATGCAGCGCCAGATCGAGGGACCCGATATCGTCGGCAAGCGGGTTCTGGTCGTCGAGGACACCACGACCACCGGGAATTCGCCGCTCACCGCCGTGCGCGCGCTGCGCGAGGCGGGCGCGACCGTGGTCGGCGTGGCCACCGTGGTCGACCGGGAGACCGGCGCCGATCAGGTCATCGCCGCGGAGGGGCTGGAGTACCGTTCGATCCTCGGCTTGAAGGATCTGGCGCTGGGCTGACCCGGCTGGGATTATCGAGGGGAAGTGCGGTTCTCGTTATCCGGCGAGGCGGGTTACCTCCTGCGGGTCCGACACACACCGGTCTGGGCTAGCCTGAACACAGTTCCAATAGGTCCGGACGGTAGAGGACGTGTGATACGGCTGTGGTGAGCATTGCGGTCAATAAGAGTCGCCAGAACGTTGCGATGCTCGGAATCGGCGCATACCGACCCCAGCGCGTGGTCAGCAACGCGGAAGTGTGCGAACTGCTGGAATCTACGCCGGACTGGATCTTCGAACGCACCGGAATCCACAACCGCCGCTGGATCAGCGGCGATGAGACACTGCGGTCCATCTCGGCGGGCGCGGGTGAACGCGCGCTGGTCAACACCGGTATCGACCGGTCGAAGATCGGCGCGCTGATCCTGTGTACGTCGAGTTGGCTGAAGTTGACGCCGCACGGCGCGCCGACCGTCGCCGCCGATCTCGGGCTCAACGGCATCGCGGCCTTCGACCTCACCTCGGGCTGCGGCGGCTTCGGCTACGGACTCGGCGTCGCCGCCGACCTGATCCGCGCGGGCTCGGCCGAATACGTCCTGGTGATCGGCGCCGAGACCATGACCGTCGGACTCGACCCCACCGATCGCGGCACCGCCATGATCTTCGGTGACGGCGCGGGCGCGGTGGTGGTCGGCCCGAGCGAGGAGAACGGCATCTCGCCGACCGTGTGGGGCAGCGACGGCGAGAACGCCGAAGCCATCGCCCAGGACGTGGACTTCCTGGAATACATGAACAAGGCGCAGGAGTCGCAGGGCACCGACCCGGCGGTCGAACCGCTCGGGCGGATGTCGCTGCGGATGGAAGGGCCTCGGGTGTTCCGTTGGGCCGCCGTCACGCTGCCGCGCGCGCTGGCCTCGGCGCTCGAGGTCTCCGGCGTCTCCAAGGAGGAGATCGAGGTCTTCGTCCCGCATCAGGCCAATGCCCGCATCAACGAGTTGATGAAGAAGAATCTCGGTCTGGCCGAGGACATTCCGATGGCCAACGACATCGAGAACACCGGAAACACCTCGGCGGCCTCGATTCCGCTTGCCATCGAGGAGATGCTGGTCACCGGCAAGGCCAAGGGCGGGCAGACGGCCTTGCTGCTCGGCTTCGGCGCTGGGCTCAGCTACGCTGGGCAGGTCGTCACGCTGCCGCCGGCGCCGAAGGAGCCCAGTTTCGATGCCTGAGCGCCGACGGGTGCGGCCGCTGCGTCTGGGTTACGCGGCGGCGGCAGCTGTCACGGTGTTCGGTGCGGTTACCGGCCGGGAGCGATGGCAGGTGGTGGCGAAACCGCTGCTCATGCCCCTGCTCGCCGCCGACGCGGCGGTTTCGGAGTTTCCCTCGGGCGCCGATCGCGCGCTGCTGTTCGGTGCGCTCGGCGCGGCCACCGTCGGCGATGTGCTGCTCATCCGACCCGATGACGATCGCCGCCTGGTCGCGGGCGCGTCGTTCTTCGGGGTGATGCAACTCGGGTACACGGCGCTGTGGTTGCGTCGCGGTGCGCGTCCCACGGTCGCGAATGTCGTTCCGCGCCTGGCCGCTTGGCTCGGCGCGGCGGCGTTGCTGCGCGCGAAGTCGCCCGCGGTCGCGCTCCCGCTCACCGGGTACGGCGCCACCCTCGGCGTCGCGGCCGTCCTCGCGTCGGATCCGGCGTTGGCTCCCGGCGCTACCACCCTCGCGGGGGTGAATCTGCCCGGCCGCGATCCACGGAGTCGGATCGGTCTCGGCGCGCTGTTGTTCACGCTGTCGGACGGTTCGATCGTGCTGCGTCGGATCTTCGCCCGCACCGAACGATCCCGTCGCCTGACCGAAGGGGTCGTGCTCGGCACCTACGCGGCCGCGCAGTACTTCCTCACCGACCCACGCGCGCATATCACCCCCTGAGCCGGGGTGGACAGACCGCGCTCGCGGCGTTGCCTCCCGTGCCGGGCTCGGTACGGAAATCACGTGCCCCGGCTACCATCACCGCATGAGTTATCCGCCGCCGATGGACAAGTACGGGCAGTCCGACCCGTCGTATCCGCAGCAGCCCTACGGTCAGCAGCCGTACGGCCAACAGCCCTACGGCCAGTACCCGCCGCAGCCGTACGCGCAGCCCTACGGCTACGGGTACCCGCCGCCGCCGGACCACCCGCAGGCAACCACGATCCTGATCCTCGGCATCCTGAGCCTGGTCGTCTGCGGTCTGTGCGGACCCTTCGCCTGGTCCATGGGTAGCAAGGCGCTCAAGGAGATCGACGCGGCGGGCGGCACGATCGGCGGTCGCGGCAATGTCAAGGCGGGCTACATCTGCGGGATCATCGGGACGGTGTTCCTGATCCTCGCGGTCCTGTTCGTCATCCTCTACATCATCCTGATCGTGGTGGCGATCGGAGCCTCCTCGCCGAGCAGCTACTGACCCCGGACCGGCCATCGCGGCGGGGGCGATACTCGGCGGCATCGGTGCGACGGCCGGAATTAGCATCGACGGGGTGAATCAGTCGGCGTCGGAGCTCGCGCACGGGCAGCCTGCCCCATCGGAGAACACCTCGGGGGAAAACATCGCGGGGGCGGATCTGCCCGGTCCCACCGAGTGGGGCGAGCATCCGCACGGGGTCGGGCCGTGGGTGGCGGAGTACGGCACGCCCGCGCCCGACGATCCGCGTCTCGATCCCGAACTGCTGGCCAATGGTGATCGCCGCAATGTCGTCGACGCCTACCGCTACTGGACGCGTGACGCCATTGTCGCCGATATCGATCGGCGCAGGCACACCTTCCACGTCGCCATCGAGAACTTCGGCCACGACGCGAATATCGGCACCGTGGTGCGCACCGCCAACGCCTTCGCGGCCGCGGCCGTGCACATCGTCGGCAGACGCCGGTGGAATCGGCGCGGCGCCATGGTGACCGATCGCTACCAGCACATCGAACACCACACCGGCATACCGGAATTGCTCGAGTACGCCACCCGGCACGATCTGACCGTCGTCGCGGTCGACAATGTCGCGGGGTCGGTGCCGCTCGAGACCGCGGAACTGCCGCGGCGCTGCCTGCTGCTGTTCGGCCAGGAAGGGCCCGGCGTCACCGAGGACGCGAAACACGCGGCGGCCCTGACGGTATCGATCGCCCAGTTCGGTTCGACCCGCAGTATCAATGCCGGAGTCGCCGCAGGTATCGCGATGCACGCATGGATCCGCAGCCATGCCGATTTGACCACATCTTGGTAACGGAATGGGGCGCAGAATTCGGGCGCGACCTGGCACCATTGAGGCATGACGACGCGGAGCCCACAGACCGGGCATGACGCCGCACCGATGCCGGCGGTGTGGTCAGAGCGCGCCGATATGGCCGAGTCCGCGGTCATCACCCGGCACCTGCGGGCACTGTGGGCGCTGCCGGGCACCGAACTCGGCGTGGTCGGCTGGCCCGCCACGCGCCGGGAACGCGTCTTCGGTTCCTGGCACTACTGGTGGCAGGCGCACCTCATCGACTGCGCCGTCGACGCCGCGAACCGGGTGCCGACGCCCGCGCGCCGCAAACGCATCGCCGAGATCGTGCGCACACACCGTCTCCGCAACATCACCGGCTGGACCAACGACTACTACGACGACATGGCCTGGCTCGCCATCGCCGCCGAGCGCGCCGAACGCACCCAGGGCATCGAGGAGGCCCGCCGCGGCCTGCTCGCGCTGGAGCGCAAACTCTACGAGGGCTGGCAACCCGAGGTCGGTGGCGGCGTGCCGTGGAAGGTCGGCACCGACTACTTCAACGCCCCCGCCAACGGACCCGTCGGGATCGCGCTGCTGCGCCTCGGCAGGCAGGCGCGCGCCGAGCAGATCGCCGACTGGATCGACGCGACGCTGCGCCACCCCGAGAACGGTCTGATCCTCGACGGCATCCACCTGCCGTCCGGGACCATCGAATACCCGACGTTCTCCTACTGCCAGGGCGTCGTCCTCGGCCTGGAGACCGAACTCGCGGTGCGCACCGGCGAGCCGAGGCACCTGGAGCGCGTGCACCGGTTACTCGCCGCGGTGCGCGAGCACATGACCACCGGCGACATCGTGCAGGGCGGTGGCGGCGGCGACGGCGGACTGTTCAACGGCATCCTGGCCCGCTACCTCGCGGTGGTCGCGATGATGCTGCCCGGCGAGGACCGCGACCAGGTCGCCGACCGCCGTGCCGCCGCCGCGATCGTGCTCGCCTCGGCGGGCGCGGCCTGGTCGAACCGACTCGATGTCGAGGGCGAACCGCTGTTCGGGGCCGACTGGCGCACCCGCGCGCGGCTGCCGGGCAGCAGCCTCGGTGCGGGCGAGTTCACCTCGGGCGGTTCGGTGACCGCGTCCAAGGTGCCCGAACGCGATATGTCCGTGCAGTTGTCGGGCTGGATGTTGATGGAGGCGGCGCACCAGGTGAGTGCCGCCGGGTACTGAGCGGTATCGGTCGGTGTCGACGGCGGCGTCAGTCGGCGTCCACGCCTGCGGGCGCCGCGTCGAGATCGAAGTCCTCGGCGGGCCGCGACATCTCCTGGCGGTAATGCCGCACGCCGATCACGGTGCCGATGACGAGGCCGACCACCAGCGTGCCGATCACCGCGGGCATGAGCCACGGCACCCGTTCCAGGAATCCGCCCGCGTAGTAGCCGATCAGCAGCAGCACCGGCGCCCAGATGATCGCGCCGATGGTGCTCGCGACGGTGTATTTGCGGTGGTCCATGTGCGCCGCGCCCGCGACCATCGGGCACAGCGTGCGAACCCACGGAATCCAGCGCGCCACCAGCACCGCGAGGAAGCCGTGCCGCCGCAGCAGTTCGGTGACCCGCGCCAGATTGCGGGTGTTGATATATCGGCCGTTCTTGCGGGCGACCAGATGGTGACCGGTGCGCTGGCCGAACACGTAACCGACCTGGTTGCCCGCGATCGCCGCGACCATCGTGCCAAGCGAGAGCGCCCACACCTGGGCCTCGCCGTCCGCGTGCGAGGCCATCACGACGCCCGCGGTGATCAGCATCGAGTCGCCGGGTAGGAAGAGCCCGATGATGAACGCGCATTCCAGGAACACGAAGGTGAGCACCACCGTCCACACGAGCGCGGGGCCCGCGGAGATCAGTGGATCGAACCTGCCCATGGCGATGGGCAACGCCGCCGCCGACACCGGTTCAGCGGGTCGGCTCGTTCGTGGCGGCGGTCAACTCGGCCTCCGGCCGCGTGGGTTCCGCGCCGCGGTTGAGCAGCTTCTTCGCGACCGCGATGATGCCGGGCAGAATCGACACGAACACGATCAGCAGGAAGATCGCCTCGACGTGATCGCGGATGAAGGCGACATTGCCCAGGAAGTAGCCGAGCACGGTGATGCCGCCGCCCCACAGGATCGCGCCGATGATGTCGAAGGCGACGAACGTGCGGTAGTCCATCTTGGAGACGCCCGCGAGCACCGGCATGAAGGTGCGCACGATCGGCACGAAACGCGCGAGGATGATCGTCTTCGGGCCGTGTTTCTCGAAGAAGGCGTGCGTCTCGGTGATGTAGTGCTTCTTGAAGAAGCGGGTGTCCTCTTTGTGGAAGATCTTGGGGCCGATGCCGCGCCCGATCCAGTAGGCGGTCTGGTCGCCCGCGAACGCGACGAACGTGACGGCCGGGACCAGGATCCAGATGTTGACCGGCGGATTCTCCTGTGCCGCGAGCAGGCCGCCGGTGAACAGCAGCGAGTCGCCGGGCAGGATCGGGAACAGTAGACCCGTCTCGATGAAGACGATGATCAGGATCGCAGGCAGTACGGCGTTCTTGAGCCACGATTCGGTGAGCAGATACATCGGATCGAGCAACTGGGTCAGCGCGACGTTGCTCGTCACCGATTCGGTCGCTGCCAGCAGAAACACGCGGCCTCCTGTCGGGAATGCGGCCGGCCAGGGGAACTGCCTCGCCACCGCGAGACATGCGGCCGGCGCAAGTACGTCGACCACCCTACCGTCTGTTCGCGCGAACTACGGACCGAGTACGAAACTACTCGCGGGTCACCAGCTACCGCACAGCCCGCCTGCCTGCGGGGAGAGCAAGGGGGGATGACCCCGGGTGCCTTGGGTCACGAAACATCCCTGCCTTAGTGTTGGCCTGAAAGAATCGTCTTCTGCCGCACAACACGGAGGTTTCAAGTGCCCATCGCGACTCCGGAGGTCTACGCCGAGATGCTCGGTCGGGCCAAAGCGCACTCCTTCGCCTTCCCGGCCATCAACTGCACGTCATCGGAGACGATCAACGCGGCGATCAAGGGTTTCGCCGACGCGGGCAGCGACGGCATCATCCAGTTCTCCACCGGTGGCGCGGAATTCGGTTCCGGCCTCGGTGTGAAGGACATGGTCGCCGGTTCGGTCGCGCTGGCCGAGTTCGCCCACGTGATCGCCGCCAGGTACGACGTCACCATCGCGCTGCACACCGATCACTGCCCCAAGAACAAGCTCGACGGCTTCGTCCGCCCGCTCATCGCGATCTCGCAGGAACGCGTCAACGCGGGCAAGAACCCGCTGTTCCAGTCGCACATGTGGGACGGTTCGGCGGTCCCGATCGACGAGAACCTCGAGATCGCCAAGGAACTGCTGAAGGCCACCGCCGCCGCGAACATCATTCTCGAGGTCGAGATCGGTGTCGTCGGCGGTGAGGAGGACGGCGTCGAGGCCGAGATCAACGACAAGCTCTACACCACCTCCGAGGACTTCGAGAAGACCATCGAGGCGCTCGGCGCGGGCGAGAACGGCAAGTACCTGCTCGCGGCCACCTTCGGCAACGTGCACGGCGTCTACAAGCCGGGCAACGTGGTGCTCAAGCCCGAGGTGCTGGCCGAGGGGCAGCGCGTCGCGGCCGCCAAACTCGGCCTCGGCGCCGACGCGCAGCCGTTCGACTTCGTCTTCCACGGCGGCTCGGGCTCGCTGAAGTCCGAGATCGAGGATTCGCTGCGTTACGGCGTCGTGAAGATGAACGTCGACACCGACACCCAATACGCGTTCACCCGCCCGATCGCCGGACACATGTTCGCAAACTACGACGGCGTGCTGAAGATCGACGGCGAGGTCGGCGACAAGAAGACCTACGATCCGCGTTCGTACCTGAAGAAGGCCGAAGCGGCGATGTCGGCGCGGGTCGTCGAGGCGTGCAATGATCTGAAGTCCGCGGGACGGTCGATCAGCGCCTGATCCCAAGATCGCTCGAGGGCCCGAGTTCATGAGTCTCGATGTGCGTGTGCTCGGGCCCGTCCGTTTGTTCGTCGGTGGTGAACCGGTGGCGGTGGGCGGGCCCAAGCCGCGGGCTTTGCTTGCCGCGCTCACCGTCAACCGGCGGCGGGCCGTGGCCTCGGCCGCATTGGCCGACATGGTGTGGAACGAAGCTCCACCGGATTCCTACGCCGCGAGTCTCCAGGTCTTCGTGTCGAATATCCGGAAGGCGCTGCGCAATTCCGGCGTCGATCCGGCGCAGGTGCTGCGCACCGAATCCTCCGGCTACCGGTTGGAGATCCCCGAGAGCGCCTGCGATATCGGCCGTTTCGAAGCGGCCCGCGACGCCGCCGCCAAATGCGCCGAAGTGGGCGACCACTCGGGTGCGTCCCAACTGTTCGGCACCGCGCTGCGGGAATGGAGCGGGCGGGCGCTGGCCGACCTGTCCGGCCTGCAATTCGCCGACGGATTCGCCACCGCCATGGACGAGGAGCGGCTGCTCGCCGCCTCGGCCCGCATCGACGCCGAGATCGCCTGCGGGCGCGCGTCGTCGGTGATCGGCGAACTGGTGTCGATGACGGGAGAGCATCCGCTGCGCGAACCGCTCTGGGCGCAGTTGATCACCGCGCTGTACCTGTCCGGTCGCCAGGCCGACGCGCTCGACGCGTGCCGCCGGGTCCGCACCGTGCTCGCCGACGAACTCGGTATCGATCCGAGCCCGCCGCTGGTCGAGTTGGAGCAGCGGGTGTTGCGGCAGGAGCCGCTGAACACGGTGGAACTCAAGCGTTCCGAGCGGTTGGCGGCGGCCATGACAGAAACGGTCACCGAGATGCCGCGCTCGGTGCGCGCCGGACAGTTGCGCATGGCCGACGGGCGGATACTGGTCATCGGGCAGGGCGGTATGCGCATCGGCCGGATGACCGACAACGACTTCGTCCTCGAAGACCCCAAGGCCAGCCGCTATCACGCGCACATCATGCCGAGCCGCGCCGGCCTGCTCATCAAGGATCTGCATTCGGCCAACGGCGTGTACGTGAACGAGGAAGCCATCGACAGCGGCACTCTGCTCGCCGACGGCGATGTGATCAGAATCGGCGCGACGGTCCTCACCTTCCAGGCGTTGACCTAGCAGGCGCGAGGCGCTGACCTAGCAGGCGCGGCCGTCGCCGTCGGGGTCGAGCAGCCGTGAGTAGCCAGGCTGGCCCGCGTACAGCGGCCACTTCCCGTCGATGATCACCTCGGTGCAGTTGGTGTAGTGGCGGTTCGGCGCCTTGTCCTCCGATTGCGGCGGAACCACATTCGAGCCCTTCGGGCCGGGACGGTAGGTGGGTGCGGGTTCGTCGGCGTGCGGTCGGGAGACCGGGAGCCGGGGATCGGCGGCGGCCGCCACCGGCGCCGATCCCACGCCGAGGGCGATGAGCCCCAGCGTGCCGACGGCGAGCAGGGCGCGGTGCGGATGTCTGTGTAGGGTCACGCCATCCATCGTGCGCCCGTATCGTCGTCGCGGCACGTCCTACTTGGTTTCGCAGGCGATGCCGTCGCCGTCGCGGTCCAGGTGCGAGGCGTAGCCGGGCTGGCCCTGGTAGAGCGGGGCCTTGCCCGCGTTGCGGACCTCGGTGCAGTTCTTGTAATACACCTGATCCTGGTTGGACGGCTGCGCGGCCGCGACGGTGATTCCGGTGAGGGTTGCCGCACCCGCCAGCAACAGGGTGGCGCCGGTGCCGACGATGGTGCGCAGACGTGTCGAATTGCTCATGGTCGCGAATCCTGTGAGGTCGGCGGGCAGCTGAAATAGCAACGCCCGCAGTCGATATTATGAACAACCGAGATCTGCCGCCTCCCGGTCGACGCCAGCTCCCCCCGACAGGAGTGTCGCGTTGAAAAGGTTAGCAGGGTTGTCGCTCGTGACTCGGAAGAATGCCGCAAATCGGTCCGGTTAATCGCCTCGAGGCGTGTCGATCCGACCGAATTCGGATGTGTGGTCGCGTAGGGCGTGACTGGAGGGGCGCGTTCGGGCCGGGCGTGGTCATGACGAGGCGTTCGGGTCGGGTGCGGTCAGGAGAAAGCGGTCAGGAGGAAACGTTCGGGCCGGGTGCAGTCGGAGCGAAGTTCGGGGTAGGCGTGGTCAGACAAGGTGAATTCACTGTTGCCGTCCTTGTCGCGGGGTTCTCGATCCGAGATGCGGCGCGACACAGCTGTGCTGTCGGGCTGCCGAGTCGGGGGTGGCCGGGTAGGTTCGTGCGCTGATGCGGACCGTCGGGGAACGCACGCGAGGGAACGAGGGGTGACCGAGGTGAGGCGTCTCATGGCCGCTGTCGGCGCGGTGATCGTCGGTGCGGGAACGCTGGTCTGTCTCGACCGAGCGAGCCTCGCGCAGGCGGAAACCGAAGTGCCGAGCGTGATTCCGGGTGTCGGACCGTGCCCGACCGCCGCCGCGCCGACCCACGAACCGCTGGTGCCGAAAACCGTCGAGGTGCCGGTGCCCATTCCGGTCGTCACCGTACTGCCGCCCGCGCCGCCGGACCCGACCCCCGCCCGCGTCGACATGACCCTGCCCGCCGACCCGTGCGCGAACCCGTGCCCCGACCTCACCGACGGCCCCACCCCGCCGCCCGGCCTCCTGCGCCAGTTCGGCATACCCGAACTCCTGTTGACCCCCAAGCCTTTCTACTTCGCCATCCCCGGACCCGGCCCCGATCCCGGACAGGCGCCACCACCGCCGCCGCGCGTCGAACCGCCGACCGAACCGGCCGCGCGCACCGCCGCCCGGCCCGCGCCGAACATCACATCCGTGCGCGAGGTATCCAAACAGACCGGGGCCGATTCGGTGAACCGCACCGACAAACGCTGGCAGGTCGAAGGCACCGACCTCGGGATCATGTGGGAGAGCGCGCCAGGCCGGATCGCCACCGCCTTCGGCGACACCGTGGGGCGCGGCTTCCACCCGCCCGGCGGCATGGGCGGTGACTACCGCAGCAATGTGCTCGCCTTCAGCAGTGACCGCGACCTGTCCGACGGCATGAGCTACGACAGCATGGTCACCGACACCCGCTGCCACGCCGCCGAAGTGCTCTCCAGCCGCAAACTCGACAATGTCGAGGTCACCACCATTCCGACCTCCGGATTCGCCCTCGGCGACCGGCAATATATGAGCTACATGTCGATCCGCACCTGGCAGAGCGTGCCAGGCACCTTCTACACCAACTACGGCGGCATCGCCTACTCCGACGACCAGGGCCGGACCTGGACCAAGGACCCGCACGCCCGCTGGGACAACATCTTCGGACTCGCGAACTTCCAAGTCAGCGCGATGGTTCCGCACGAAGGTCACGTCTACATGTTCGGCACGCCCAACACCCGGCTCGGTGCGGTGGGACTGGCAAGGGTGGCCGAGGACCAGATCCTCAACACCAGCGCCTACCAGTACTGGATCGACGGGCAGTGGAGCCCGGTCGGCGGATTCGCTTCCGCCACACCCATTGTCGACGCGCCCGCGGGCGAGTTGTCGGTGCGCTACGACGCGGATCGGAAGGTGTGGCAGATGAGTTACCTCGACACCGCGAAGGCCGCGATCGTTGTGCGCGAATCGGATTCACCGCAGGGCGCGTGGTCGCTCGGTTCGCCCACGGTGACCGTGCTCGACCACGCCGAGCTCTACGGCGGGTTCATCCACCCGTGGTCGAGCGGACCCGACCTCTATTTCACGATCTCCACCTGGAGCGATTACAACGTCTACCTGATGCACGCCACGCTCGGCTAGCGGATCAGGCGAGGCGGACCTCGACGAATGCGCGCCCGAAGACTTCTCGGCCCGCGCACGCGGCGGTGAGAGCGAGGGTGGCGGTGCGGGCGGTCGGGTCGACGGATCGGACGCGCGCGCCGAATGTGACTTCGGTCGGTGCGTGCGAACCGACCGGGACGAAGCCCACGAACCGCACACTGATCCGTCGGACGGCGGTGGGGTCACCGAGCCATTCGGTCACGTGGTCGACGGCCAACCCCATGGTGAACACGCCGTGTGCGACGACCGTCGGCAGGCCGATCGCCCGCGCCGCGCGCTCGCTGAAATGGATGGGGTTGGGGTCGCCCGTGACGCCCGCGTAGTTCACCAGGTCGCCGCGCGTGATCGTGGTGGTCACGGTCGGTAGCGCGAGTCCGGGGGTGAGTGCATCGAGGTCGGGAAGAGTATGTGGGACAGCGGGTTCCATGGCGATCGCGGTCGTGGTGTATGCGGTGCGTGCCTCGCGTCCGATAGGGGCCTCGCGTGTGGCGGCGGGTTCGTGCGCGAAAGTGGACGCGCGTGCGGTGGACAACTCGTGTGGCGGGAGGCTCGACGGTCGTGTGCGTGCGAGGACGTTCGCCGCGGCGGCTGCCAGGTTCGGGTCGATCTGCGTGTCGCGGCGCGCGGTCATCGTCACCGAACCGGTCTGGATCGGCTCCCCGCGTGGATCGGTGAGGACGAATGCGATTCGGATGACGTCGTTCTCGCGGTAGCGGCGGATCGACTCGATTCGCAGTTCGGTGTGGACGCTGTCGCCCGACAGGATCGGGCGGTGGATCTCGAAGACCTGCTCGGTCTGGAGGAGCTGGGACCGGTCGTATTCGGTGAGGACCGTGTCGAGCAGGTCGCGGATGCAGGCCGTGCCGATCACCGTGGAAAAGGTCGGCGGTGCGATAGCTGATTCATAGCCGAGCTTGCGGGCGTCGGGTTCGAACCGGTGTGCGCCGTGACGGTTGCGTACCGCTCGGGCGAACTCGCGCACCTTCTCCCGGTCGACCACGTAGTGGTCGCGCACGCGGAACCGCCGCACCGGGGCTATCTCCGGTGAAACCGTTCTATCCGGCGCTTCCGTGATCTCCGTGCCCATGATCCGGGCCACGTTACCCGGATATCGACCCGGAATTCGGGGGCGATCGCGAGGGTGACGCCGCCGGGTCGCGGCGGTGCGGCGATCCGCCCAGGTCGGAGCGATATCGCGCCGGTCGTATAGTTAGCTAATTGATAGCTAAATCAAGGTGTCGTGGCGGGGTCGCACACCTTCCATCCGGAATCGGAGCGTTGCAGGTCGAAAGTGCGCGCCGAACGCTTCGCCGGATCGGCCTCGGTGTACACCGTCGCCTCAGCGATCGCCGTATCGCCGGTGATCGAGATCGCGTTCACCGCGTCGACCACCGGAATGCTCTTGCGCTCCAACGACATCCGATGCACGTTCGCGAACTGGTCCTCCGGGATCTTGGCGTAGAAATCGTGCAGCGGACCGCACGTGCTCGACCGCAACTGCGCCAGGTTCCCGGTGCGCAGCCCATCGGTGTACTGCGAGATCGCGGCACGCACCTCGGCATCCGGCGACGACCCGGACTTGCCGACCAGCGCGAACGCCACCGCGACGATGATCGCGACCAGCACCGCCGCCGCACCGAGCACCGCGAGCAGCCACTTCTTCGACCGACCGCCCGCCGCACCGTCGGACGGCGCCTGATCGACCGGCGGCGGCGTTGGCGCGATCCGCTGCGGCGCGGCGATCGGCCGCTGCCCGACCGGAGCGCCCCGCCCGACCGGAGCACCCTGCCCGACCGGAACACCCTGCGGATGATTCGTCGACTGCACCGGTGACGTCATCTGCGTATCCGCGGGCGAAGGCGCCTTCGCCACCGAAGGCCGAGGGCGCCCCGGCGGCAGCGGTGGCGTGGGTCGTGTGTCCTCCACCATTCCCGGCGGCCCACCCTGCGGCCCTTGCCTCGGCCCCTGCGCGGGTCCGGCCTGCTTGGGCCCGGCGGGTCCCGGCTGCTTCGGCCCTGCCGCAGGTCCCGCTTGCTTCGGCCCTGCCGCGGGTCCCGCTTGTTTCGGCCCCGTGGCGGGCCGCGGCGTCGCGGGCGGCTTCGACAACGGCACCCCCGGCCGCGTACCGACCACCCGATCCGTCCCCGCCTGCCCCGTCCGAATCCGCTGCGTAGCCTGCTGATCCGGCGGCGTCTGCACCGGCATCGCCATCGTCGGCGCATTCGCCGGATCGATGAGCGGCATGGCGACGGTCTGGTCTTCACTCACATCGTCCGCGGGACCCGGCCCACCCACCGGAGGCACCCGCATGACCATCGTCTTGTCACCCGAACCGTCCGCGACCTCAGCCGCGCCCGCCTCCACCGCATCCTGCGGCTCCGCGGCGCCACCGCCCGGACTCGCACCCCGCTGACCGACATCGCCCCGCCCGGGCCGACGGATAACGGTTGTCTTACCCGCGTCATCGGCGGCGGAATCCGATCCGGAAGCGCCCTCCCGCGCACTTCCCCCGGCCGCGCGCCGCACATCTTCCGCATCGACCTTGTCGGTGACCGCCCCCGGAGCATCGGCCGCTCCGGGCCGCCCACCCCCGGCCGCGGCACTCGCCACGCCCGCGGCGCCACGCCCTGAACCGGAGCCGCCGTCCGCCGACCCAGCCGACTCCCGGTCTTCAGCGCCACCCTGCGCACCGCCGCGATCGGTGCCCGCGCCACTCACGTCGGCGGATGAACTCCCCGGCGCACCAGCGGTTTTTCCCGCCGCCGCACCTGCTGCCGCCGCACCTGCTGCCGCCGCACCTGCTGCGGCCGCAGCACCCGCGACTCCCGCTGCCGCCGCTTTGCCGACTCCGCTTCCCGCAGTCGCCTCCTTCGCCGCACCGCCGGTCCCGCCGGACCGCTGTGCACCCGCGTCGGATCCACCCGCCGCTGGGCCCGCACTCGCATCGGACCGCGATCCCGCAGTCTCAGCAGCGCCTTCTCCCACGACGGCACCTGCGGTTCCCGCCGATCCGGTCGCGGCCGCACCGCCCCCACTCGCACCTTTCGCGGCTGATTCCGCCGCAGCCGCGTCGGCCGCGGCACGTGGCTGGGCACCCTTCGCGGGCTCGCCGGAAGGTGCGGCCCCACGACCACCACCCGCGACCGATGCACCCCCGCTCGCCGTGCCGCTACCGCCCTCGCCAGAGGCGCCCGCCGGTTCCGCGGAAGTCCGAGAACCCGCCGCAGTGGCCGCCTTGTTCGCGTCCTCGGTAGCCGCGCCGCCACCCAGAGTCGCACTGCCTCCCGTCGCGCTGCCCGGTGCTGTGCCGCCACCCGGTGCTGTGCCGCCCCCCGGAGTCGCGCCGCCCCCCGGAGTCGCGCCACTGCCCGCTGTCGCCCCGCGAGCTGTTGCCGTGCTGCCCGGGGTCGCGCTTCCTGGAGTCGTGCCGCCTGGAGTCGTGCCGCCCGGAGTCGCACTGCCTCCCGTCACGCTGCCCGGTGCTGTGCCGCCACCCGGAGTCGCGCCACTGCCCGCTGTCGCCCCGCGAGCTGTTGCCGCGCTGCTCGGAGTCGTGCTGCCCGGAGTCGCATTGCCTCCCGTCGCGCTGCCCGGTGCTGTGCCGCCACCCGGAGTCGCGCCACTGTCCGCTGTCGCCCCGCGAGCTGTTGCCGTGCTGCCCGGAGTCGCACTGCCTGGAGTCGCACTGCCTGGAGTCGTGCCGCCTGCTGCCTTGCCGCCGCCTGCTGCCACGCCGCGAGCCGCTGCCGCGTTGCTCGTTACCGCGTTGCCTGCTGTCGTACCGCGATTTATCGCTGCGCTGCTTGCCGCTGCGCCGACTTCCGGCGTTTCGGCACCGGATCCGCCTGGCGTCGGGCCGGGCTTTGCCGGTGCGGGGCCGTCTGCTGTCGCGCCGCCGCGGCCGGCCGGACCGCCCTGGCGGGGCGGGTTCGGTCCTTGTGGGGCGGCGGGGATACGCACGGTTCGATCGGTGGGTCCGCCTGTCGGTCCACGTCCGGTGCCGGGAGTCGGCTGTGCGCCGGAGGGTTTGCCGGGCGCGGGGGTTCCGTCGCGGCGGACGACGGTCGTCTTGCCGTCTTGGTCGGGAGTGCGGCCCGCCGGGGCGCCCCCGGTGTTCGCGGTGCCGCTGGAACCGCCGTCTCCCGCGGGGCGGGTATTCATCGATACCGTCCGGTCGTCAGAGGGGGCGTGCGCTGTGTCCGGGACACTCGGTGTACCGCCTGCCTGTGGGTTCTCAGGTCCGCCTGGTGCGTCCTGACCGCGCTGAGCCGCTCCCAACGGTTCACGTCGGAATACAGCGGGTTCGCCGAACATCCCGCCGCGCGCGCCGGGCGCCGGTCGACCACCTTGCCCCCGACCGCCGAGCCAACCGCCCGGTCCACCCGCACCTTGCTGCGGACGCCCGCCGGACGCGGCCCCATCCGGCCCCGACGGCCGGTCACCGGAGGCCGCACCGACATTCGGCGCCGCGGATCCACCGGCAGGCCGACCCCTCTCCGTCGATCCGCCACCCGCCGGTGCCTGCCGACCACCTTCGCTCGCCGGTGCGGAATCCGGGGCACGGTCACCGCCCGTACGTGCCCCATCTCCGCTCGCAGCCGAACCGCCGCCCGCCACTGAACTCCCGCTCACGCTCGATCCGCTGCTTGCTGCCGATCCGCTGCCCGCTGCCGGACTGCCGCTCGCACTCGATCCGCCGCCTGCTGCCGAACCGCCGCCTGCCACTGAACTCCCGCTCGCGCTGGATCCGCTGCCTGCTGCTGGACCGCCGCCCGTTGCCGAACCGCCGCCTGCCACTGAACTCCCACTCGCGCTGGATCCGCTGCCTGCTGCCGAACCGCCGCGCGCCGCCGAACCGCCGTTTGTCACCGAACTGTTGCCTGCGGTCGACCCGCCGCTGGTGGTCGAACTGCCACCCGCGGATGAGCCGCCACCGTACGTCTCCGCACCGGCACGACCACCTCCGCTCGCCGATCCGCCGCTCGCGCCCGACCCACCGCGCACCTCCGCACCGGCACTCCCCGAACCGGGCGTCGGCTTCGGATCGGCCTGCGGTGCGGCTTTCTCGGCGGGACGGTCCGCACCACCGGACGACGGCCGCGCCGAGGTGTCCGGGCGTGCCTTCGCGGCCTCGGTGCTTCCTCGCGCCGGGTTCTTCTCGTCGTTCGGGTCGGACACCTCATACCCCTCGGCTCGGGCGGATCAGTGGAACTCGACGGTCAGCCTAACGGCCCCGGCCGACCGAGGTCCGTCTATGGATCGCCTCGTGCGGCCGCGGTCGTTAGCGACCGGCTGGAAATATTCGTGACGCCGGGACGCGCGCGTCCCCGACCGGGTTCCCGGTGCAAGAATGATGCGCATGACCTCGTTCGGTGATCTGCTCGGACCCCAGCCGGTACTGCTTCCCGAAATCTCGGAGGCGGAGGACGCGCTGCTCGACGGTACCGACCCGGTTCGGGTCGCCGCCGATCATCCGGCCGCCTCCATCGCCTGGGCCGCGCTGGCCGAGGCCGCCTTGACGCGCGGTGGCATCGACATCGCGAAGGCCGCGGGGGACGAGTCGATCGTGAACCACGATATCGTCGCCGCCTACGCCTTCGCGCGCACCGGTTACCACCGCGGCCTCGACCTGTTGCGCCGCAACGGCTGGAAGGGTTTCGGTCCGGTGCCGTGGAGTCACGAACCGAATCGCGGGTTCCTGCGCAGTGTGGCCGCGTTGGCGCGGGCGGCGCGCGCGGTCGGCGAGTCCGAGGAGTACGCCCGCTGCCTGGATCTGTTGGAGGATTGCGATCCTCGTGCGGCCGCCGAGTTGGGTCTGGGCTGAGTTCGCCCCGGCGGTTTTCGCGGGTCGCGCGCGACAGCGGTAAGGATCGGTTGCGTCGTTCGCTGGCGCGGCTGCGTCTTTCGGCGCTGCCGATCGTCCAGTGCGCGCTGGGTGCGGCGCTGGCGTGGTTCGTCGCGCACGACATCATCGGTCACGCGCTGCCGTTCTTCGCGCCGACCGCGGCGGTGGTGTCGATCGGTATCTCGTTCGGCGCGCGGCTGAAACGGTCGGTGGAGTTGGTCGTCGGTGTCGCGGTCGGCATCGGCATCGGTGATCTGTTCATCAGCCGCGCGGGCACCGGGGTGTGGCAGATCGCGCTCGTGGTCGCGGTGGCGATGGCGTTGGCGGTGTTCCTCGACGGCGGTTCGATCATCACGATGCAGGCCGCCGGGTCGGCGGTGTTGGTCGCCACGTTGATGCCGCCGTCGGCGGGCGGCAGCCTGTCGCGCATGATCGACGCGTTGGTCGGCGGTCTGGTCGGGGTGGTGATGGTGGCGGCGATTCCGCTGCATCCGGTGCGGCGCGCCCGCGATCATGCCGCGCAGGTGCTCGCGGTGCTCGGTGACGGGCTGTCGCGGTGCGCGGACGGTCTGCTGGAACAGGATCCGGACAAGATCCGCGCGGCGTTGGCGGCGGCGCGCGCGACGCAACCGCAGATCGATTCGCTGCGTTCGACTCTGGAGGGCGGCCGCGAGATCAGCCGCATCTCACCCCTGTACTGGAATTCGCGCGCCCGCCTCGAACGCATCCGTGCGACCGCGGATCCACTGGACAACGCGGTCCGCAACGCCCGTGTGCTGCTGCGCCGTTCGCTCACCCTGGTCAACGACGACGAGATCCTGGATCCGCGCTTGATCGATGAGGTCGATGGCCTCGCGCGCGCGGTGCGAGTGGTGCGCGCGATGATGCTGGCCGATCCGGGGGAGCAACCGGATCGGGCCGAGGCGGCGCGCGCGCTGCGCACGGTCGCGAAGGGCGCACGGCCGGAACTGGTAGCCGGCGCCGGGCTTTCTGCGCACGTGGTGTTCGCGCAGCTCAGGTCGATCGTGGTGGATCTGATGCAGGTGTGCGGTATGCAACGCATCTCGGCGATCGCCCTGCTGCCCCCGACGGTCCCCAATCCGTATGTGCGCCCACAAGACTGACTCCCCGGTTTTCGCGTAGTCCACTACTCGTGTGCCAGAGCGCCTCCCGGCCATAATCTCGTTTTCGAGATCGCGGCCGTCGAGGGGTGCCGCGGTCGGCATCTCCGCCCGCGTCTCGCGCGGTAGCGGTCACGGGGTGGGTGGCCGAACCCGAACGAGCGGGCGGAGTGGGTCGCCCGGTCCGTGGGGGGATCGGGCGACCCGATCCGCTCAGCGCCAGAAGCGGGTGAGGTAGTCCCCGTATCCTGCCCAATCCCTTGGGACGCCGGACAGTTCGTAGAGGGCGAAGACGGCGTCGAAGAAGACTCGGTTGATGCTGGGGGTGAACAGCAGGGCGAACAGGATCAGCATGCCGAAGGGCTTGAACTGGTCGAGGGAGCGCCGGGTCTGGTAGCTGAGGGAAGGTTCGAGTACCCCGTAGCCGTCGAGTCCGGGGAGGGGCAGGCTGTTCAGCAGGGCGGCGGTGACCTGGAGGAAGGCCAGGAAGCTGAGTCCGTACCAGAACGCGGAATGCGCCGAGCCGCTGCCGAATATCCGGATGACCGCGAGCAGGATTATGGCGCACAGCAGGTTCACGGCGGGGCCCGCGCCGCTGATGAGGCGTTGGGTGCGTGCGGATACGGCGTGGGTGTGCACGTAGACGGCGCCGCCGGGCAGGCCGATGCCGCCGAGTGCGATGAACACGATCGGCAGCACGATCGACAGCAGCGGGTGCGCGTATTTCAGCGGGTTCAGGGTGAGGTAGCCGCGCAGTTCCACTTCGCGGTCGCCCGCCCGCCACGCGAGGTAGGCGTGCGCGAACTCGTGCAGGCACAGCGAGACGATCCAGCCCGCGACGACCAGTACGAACACCCCGATCTCGGCGCGCGTCGAGGTCAATTCGGAGGTCCAGGCAAGCACGCCGCCCGCCACGGTGATCGCGACGACGAGCAGGAATACGGGACTCGGCCGAACGGCGCCGCGGCCCGGCCGCGACGGTGTGTACGGGTCGTTCATCGCACCAGGTACCAGGATTCGTCGTGGCGGTAGAAGCTGGACCGCGGCACGGGTCGTTCGCCGCGGATCCCGTCCCTGGTGACCAGCGCGGCGGGGCTGCCGAGCTGCGCCGCCCTGCCTTCGATCCAGCGACGCTTGCGCAGGCCTTTGTGTATTCCGGCCCGCACTCCGGGCAGGTGCAGGGTCGGCGAGACGAGCATCGCGTTGACCTTGCCTCGGAACAGCAAGGAATCGTCGACGTACGCCTCGCCCTCGAGCCTGCTGTTGTCGACGCCGGTGATGGTGGCGCGCCCGACGAGGACGGTGCCGGTGTCGTCGCGGATCAGCGGTGTCTCGGTGGCGCGCCCTTCGATGGCGCGTTTGGCGGCGGCGTTGCCGGTGCCGGTCTCGTAGGCGCGCGAGCCGTAGGTCTTGTCGACGGGGACGTAGCCGATTTCCACGTGCAGCCGTTCGGTGCGCATGAGGTGGGTGAGTACCGCGGCCAGCGCCGCGTCGTCACCGAGCACGATGAGCCGGGGCAGGCTGTCGGCGGCGAGGACGGGCAGCAGTGTGTCGACGACGGAAGTCTCTGGGATGGCTGCCGTTTGGGTGGTGGGTAAGGCGGAGAGGGCAATCGGGACAGGTGCGCCGTCGCAGCGGAGAACATGGGTACTCAAACCGCCGTACAACCCTCCTCAGGTCCGGCCGACACACCCGTCGGCCCCCTCGCCACTTCCGGGCGAACCCCGTTCGGGATGCGCTCCGTGCCCAACCATAGCCGTGATCATGGGGTCCCGCCCTACGGCTCGGCTCCGATACGGTTCCGAGCCGGTCACGGGGCATCGGCTAAAATGAATTACCGGCCACCTCCTCCACACGGCAGGTAGCTGCGACACCGCGGTGTCGCGCCCCCGACTCGTAGGAGACAGACCATGCCGGCAATCGTCCTGATCGGCGCCCAATGGGGCGACGAGGGCAAGGGCAAAGCGACCGATCTGCTCGGTGGCCGCCTGCAGTGGGTCGTCCGATACCAGGGCGGCAACAACGCCGGTCACACCGTTGTGCTGCCCAACGGTGACAAGTTCGCGCTGCACCTGATCCCGTCCGGCATCCTCACCCCCGGCGTCACCAATGTCATCGGCAACGGCGTCGTGGTCGATCCCGGCGTGTTGCTCGCGGAGCTTGCGGGGCTCGAGGAGCGTGACGTCGACACCTCCGGGCTGCTGCTGTCGGCGGACGCGCACCTGATCATGCCGTATCACGTGGCCATCGATAAGGTCACCGAACGGTTCCTCGGCAACAAGAAGATCGGCACCACCGGCCGCGGCATCGGCCCCTGCTATCAGGACAAGGTCGCGCGGGTGGGGGTCAGGGTCGCCGACGTGCTCGACCCGAAGATCCTCACTCAGAAGGTGGAGGCGGCGCTCGAGTTCAAGAATCAGGTGCTGGTCAAGATCTACAACCGGCGCGCGCTGGACCCGCAGCAGGTGGTGGACGAGGTGCTCGAGCAGGCCGAAGGGTTCAAGCATCGCATCGCCGACACCAGGCTGCGGTTGAACGAGGCGCTCGAACGCGGTGAGACGGTGCTGCTCGAGGGGTCGCAGGGCACGCTGCTCGACGTCGATCACGGCACTTATCCCTATGTCACGTCCTCGAATCCGACCTCGGGCGGCGCCGCGGTCGGGTCGGGTATCGGGCCGAACAAGATCGGCGTCGTCTTCGGCATCCTGAAGTGCTACACCACCCGCGTCGGTTCCGGGCCGTTCCCGACCGAACTGTTCGACCAGTTCGGCGAGTTCCTGGCGAAGAACGGCGGCGAGGTCGGCGTCACCACGGGTCGCGCCCGGCGTTGCGGCTGGTTCGACGCGGTCATCTCCCGCTACGCCACCAGGGTCAACGGCATCACCGACTACTTCCTCACCAAACTGGACGTGCTGTCCGGTCTGGACACGGTGCCGATCTGCGTCGCCTACGACATCGACGGCGAGCGGGTCGAGCAGATGCCGACCACACAGACCGATTTCCATCACGCCAAGCCGATCTTCGAGGAGCTGCCCGGCTGGTGGGAGGACATCTCATCGGCCCGCACCTTCGAGGAATTGCCCGCCAACGCGCAGGCGTACGTGCTGCGGCTGGAGGAGTTGTCGGGCGCGCGGATCTCCAGCATCGGCGTCGGTCCCGGCCGCGACCAGACCATCGTGCGCCACGACGTGCTCGGCTGAAGTCGCACCCTATCCGGGTGCGCGCGTTCGGCGTCGACGGCCGACTTCGGATTATCGGACGCGGTGAAGATCTACAGTTGATCCATGGCTCGGAAGTGGCCGATCATCGAGCGTGCGACCGAGTTCGCCGCCATCCGATCCGCACTCGCCGGTCGCGACTACGTCGGTGCGGTGGTGACCGGTGACGCCGGGGTCGGCAAGACGACCCTGGCCAGGCAGGCCACTGCCACCGTCGGCGGCACCATCCGCTGGGTCGCGGGCACCGAGTCCGCGCGCGGCATCCCGCTCGGGGTGTTCGCCCACATGGTCAGCGTCTATACCGCCGCCCGCGACCCCGTGACCTTCATCGCCGCCGCCCGCGAGGCGCTGCTCGCCGACGGACACACCGTGATCGGCGTCGATGACGCCCACCTTCTCGATCAACTCTCCGCCACATTGTTGTTGCAATTGGCCACCGATCGGGCCGCGCGGATCGTTGTGACCGTGCGCAGCGGAGTGGCCGTTCCCGACGCGGTGACCTCGCTGTGGAAGGACAGCCATCTGGTCCGTGTCGACCTGTCGCCGTTCAGCCGCAGCCAGAGCGTCGCTCTGGTCGAATCCGTGCTCGGTGGGCACCTCGAGGGGTTCACAGCCGACCTGATGTGGGAGTCCTCCGGCGGCAACGGCCTGTTCCTGCGCCATCTCGTGGAGGGCACGCTGCAAGCGGGGACGTTGCGCCAGGTCCGCGGGGTGTGGCAGTTGCGCGGACGGGCTTCGGTCACCGCGGAATTGGCGGCGTTGCTCGCGGATCGCGTGGAGCGACTGCCGGATTCGGTGCTCGGTGTCCTCGAACTGCTGATCTTCTGCGAGCCGATCGACCTGGACGTGCTCGCCGAGCTGGCGGGTGAGGACGCGGTGGAGGCCGCCGAAACCCACGGCGTGATCAGGGTGGTGCAGAACGCGGGGCGGCTCGCGGTGCGCTACCACCATCCGCTGTTCGGCGAGGTCATCCGGCATCGACAGGGCATCGCGTCGGCGCGGCGGATGCGCGGACGGCTGTATGCCTCGTTGCGGCAGCGCCCGATCGAATCGGCCGCCGACCGCATTCGACTGGCCCAATTGGCGCTCGACAGCGACGCGTCCGCGGATCTGGAGCTGCTGCTCGCGGCCGCCGCGGATGCCGTCAATCTGGCCGATCTGGCGTCGGGGGAGCGGTTCGCGCGCGCCGCCCTCGCGTGCGGCGGCGGCGTCGAGGCCGCCGACCTGCTGGCCCGTGCGCAACTGTGGCAGGGCCGCCGTGCGCAGGCCGAACGGACATTGACCGGGTTCGACCCGGATCTGCTCGACGAGGTCCAGTTGACGCGCTGGGGTTCGACCAGGGTGTCGAACCTGTTCTGGGCCATGGGCGACGGCGACCGGGCGCGCGGGGTGATCGCGCTCATGCGGGACCGGGTGCGGCATCCGAGGGGCGCGCTGGTCGTGGCGGGTCTCGCCGCGGCGTGCGCGGTCAACGAGAACCGGCTCGCCGACGCCGTCGCCGACGCCGACACGGTGATGCGCGCGAACGACGCGCCGCCGTGGGCGATCTGGTGGGCGTCCTTCGGCGGCGGATTCGCGCTGGCACTGATGGGGCGGGCCGACGCGGCCGCGCACTGTGCCGCGCGCGGTCACGAGGTCGAGTCGGTCATCGACGGACTCAACCGTTCCATCTCCGCGCACGCCGAAGTGCTCGCCTTGGTCCTCTGCGGCGAGTTCGACGCCGCGCAGCGGTGTGCCGCGCACACTTTCGACTGTTCGGCGCCGGGCCGCTATCTGGCGTGGGCCATGTCGAAGATCTCACAAGGCATCACCGACGTCGCCTGCGGACGGTTGCCGGACGGCATCGAACACCTCGAGCAGGCGTTGGCGGCCACCATCGCCGAAGGTGTCGCGTCGTGGATCATTCCGGCGCGGATCCGATTGGCGGAGGCATACGCGGCGCTCGGTCGCCGGGCCGAGGCCGCCGCCGCCATCGAGGACGCGGAGCGGCGCGGCGGCGACCACACCGCGGTCTACGACCCGATGCTCGAAATCGCCCGCGCGTGCCTGGCGGGCGCCGAAGGCGGCGTCACGACGGCGGTCCGCGCGGCGCTGCGGGCTGCGGACGCGGCGGCGGGCAGCCGCCAGTTCGCGGTCGAGGCGACCGCGTTGCACACCGCGGCCCGCTTCGGCGACACCTCGGTGGCCGAGCGGCTGGCGCGACTCGCCACCGAGGTCGACGGCCGACTCGTGCGCGCGCAATCCGCGCACGCGGTGGCGTTGGCCGCGCACGACGGCGCCGGACTCGACGCGGCCGCGTCGGTCTTCGAGGAGATCGGCGCGCTGCTCTCGGCCGCCGACGCCGCCGCCCAAGCCGCATCGGCGCACGCGCGCTCCGGCGACCGCCGCCGCCTTTTCGACTCTTCCTCCGCCGCCAACCGACTCGCCGCGGCCTGCGGCGGCGCGGTCACCCCCGCGCTGCGCCAAGCCGCCCAGCCGCTGCCGTTGACCGCGCGGGAACGGGAGATCGCGAACCTGGTCGCGGCCGGTTTGACGAACCGCCAGATCGCCGATCGGCTGACCGTTTCGGTGCGCACGGTCGAAGGTCACCTGTATCGCGCGTGCGCGAAAATGGATGTGACCGACCGGGAATCGCTGGGCGCGCTGATTCGCGGCGCGCCGCGCGATTGACACGCTGGTGGGCCGTCGTCATGGGGATGGTGGTGGGCCGCTGTGATCGGGACGCTGGTCCGCCGCGCGATCGACGCCGTGGTGAGGCGTGCGATCGATACCGTGGTGAGCCGCGTAAATGACTTCGGCGTGCCCGCCGCGAACCGCCGGGGCCGATTGTGCTGTAACTTACTGTCCGGGAATAGGGTTGATCGCGGGTCGCGATGGGAAATCCTGGCCCGCAGTGTTCGCCTTTACGCAGTGGGAGTGTTTGCCGTGGCAGGTCGGCATCGACGGGTACAGAACTCGGGGGCTCGAACAGCGATGGTGGGCGCGGTGCCGATCGCACTAGCCGTGGTCTGCGCGGGAACCGCGAGCGCCGATCCAACGGCCGCGCCGACGAATCCGGGGCTGAGCCAGACCGAGCAGCCGGTGCAGCCCGCGTCGGTGCCGCAGGAGAAGCCGCGCCAGCCCGGTATCACCACCGAACCGGAGCGCCCGGTGGATACGCCGGTCGTCGCGCCCGAACAGGATCCCGGTCTGCAGTACGCCGAGCCGACGCCGCCGCGCCCGATGCAGGTGCCGCAGGGCGCCGCCGACGTGCCGCCCGACCTGCCGGTCCTCGAACCGGCTCCGCCGGTCGCGCCCCCGCACGAGCTGCGTCTGGCCGGTTTCACCGCGCCGATGCCGCAGGAGGTGCCCGCCGATCTGCTGGCCGGTGTCAATGACGGTTTCGCGCAGCTCGAATCCCAGGTCGCCGCGGCCACATCGATCGACCAGCACCGGGCGAACAACATCGCCACCGGCGCGCTGATCGGCGCGGCCGCGACCGGGATTCCGGGTGCGGTGGTCGGCGGTGTCGGCGGCGGATTGATCGGCGCGGGTATCGGATTCGGTGTGGGTGTGGCGGGCACGGCGGCGGGCGGCGCTATCGCGGCGGCCGCGGCAGGTGTGCCCACCGGCGGCGCGGGCGCGGTTCCCGCGGTCGGCGCGGCCCTGGTCGCGGCGTTGCCGGTCGCCGGGTTGGCCACGGTCGCCGGCGCGGGCATCGGTGCGGCGGTCGGCGCCGCGGCGATCGGTCTTCCGGCGGCCGCGGTGGGCGGCGTCGTCGGCGGCGCGGTGGGTTCGCTGGTCTGATTCGCTCGTGCGCGGAGCCGCCGGGTTCCGCGCACAGCTCGAACATCGCAGCAGGTCATCCCGTTCCGGGGCGATCGGCCGCCCCCACCTGCGTTTCCACCCGTTGAGTATCGCGCCGCGCCATCCGTCGGTACGGTCTGTGATGGTCGACGTGGAGGTGTGGATGACTGGGCGATTGGCGGTTGTCGGTGCATTGACGGTAGTCGCTGTCGGATTGCTGTCGGCCTGTTCCGAGGAGAAGGGCGCGCCGGTCCCGGTGACGACCGTCGTGATACCCAGCCCCTCCGCACCGTCCGGCGTCGACCGCAGCAGGCGTATCCAGCAGCGATTGCTCGAACTCGGATGTTCCACCAACAGCTGTATCCAGACTTACTTCGCCTGCATGGACGGCTATCTCACGGGCGACCCCTGCGAGTTCTACCGCCTGCATCCACCGGAGTGACCATCCGGTCAGAACAGCGTCGGCTCTCCGAATCCGGGTGTGCGCTCGATCTCGAGCAGTCGCAGTTTCGTGGTGATACCGCCGGGCGCGGAGAATCCGTGCAGCGCGTGATCGGCGGCGAGTACCCGATGGCACGGGATGATCAGCGGAATCGGGTTGCGGCCGAGCGCCTGCCCCACGGCCTGGGCCGCGCCAGGCGCGCCGATCCGGTCGGCGACCTGGCCGTAGCTGAGGGTGTGGCCGGGATCTATCGCGCGGGTGACCTCGTAGACGCGCCGGTGGAATTCCGGGAGGTCCTCGATGTCCACCGCGATCCCGCGCAGATCGTCCGATTCGCCCGCGAGGTGTCCTCGGATGCGGTCGACCGCTTCGGCGATCACCGAGGTGGGTTCGGCGGACTCGACGCCGATGTCGCCGTGCGCGCGGGTGATCCGCCGCCGGACCGCGTCGGGGCGCGGGTCGGGTAATTCGAACCGGAAGATGGTGTCCCCACTCCACGCGACCGCGCACCGGCCGATCGATGTGTCGAACAGTGCCGCGTACGCGGGCGGTCGAGTGGAGACACCCATGGGCACAGTGTGCACCTCCGGTCTGACAATTCTGGAATACCAGTCCAGTTACCCAAAACTGGCCTTTGCCGCCCCGATGTTCGATTCGGGCAGTGACGCCAACGGGTTCCGCAGCGTGCGCGCGGCGGGTTTCCCGGCGGACTCGGCGGGTTCGTAGCGGGCGTGCACCGCGCTCAGATCCGAGTATCTTCGCTGGTAGTCGTAGTCAGAATGATCCCTCGGGTGGATACGGTGTAGTCGAAAGTCCGTCTCGGAGCGCGGGGCGAAGCGTCGGATCGCGTAGGCGGAGGCGGCCAGTATCAGCAAGGCGAGCAGTGCGGTCATGATTCAAGAGTCCGCGAACTGGACTTGCGAAGAAATATCCAATCCTTGAATACTGGACTGTATGGCGACGAGAGTGATCGGTGCGAGCAGTCTGGCGAGGGATCTCGGCCTGTGGCGCAATACGGATACCGGCGACGGCGAACCCGGCAAGCGGTCCGCGCGCCCCGCCTATCTCGCGCTCGCCGAGGGCATCCGCCTGCTCATTCACGACGGCAGGGCGCCGCTCGGCGTCGCGCTGCCGAGCGAACGCGACCTCGCGACCACCCTCGGCGTGAGCCGCACCACCATCACCTCCACATACGCGCTGCTGCGCGAACACGGCTACCTGATCAGCAGACAGGGTTCGCGCAGCACCGTCGCGCTGCCGCCCGCCCTACCCAACGACGGCACCAGACCCGCGCGCAGCATCGTGGCCATGATGGCCAAACCGGAGATCACCACCATCGACATGACCTACGCCGCGATGGCCGCGCCGCCGGAGATGCAGGAAGCGTATTCCGCTGCGCTGGAAGGGCTTCCGGCCTACCTCGGCACCCACGGCATGGACCCGGTCGGCGTGCTCGCGCTGCGCGAGGCGCTGGCCCGCCGCTACACCGAACGCGGTCTGCCCACCGAACCCGACCAGATCCTGGTCACCCTCGGCGCGCAACACGGCCTGCGCCTGCTGCTCAACGTGCTCACCGCGCCGTCGGCCCGCGTCCTCATCGACCACCCAACCTACCCCAACGGCATCGAGGCGATCCGCGACGTCGGCGCGCGCCCCGTTCCCGTTCCGCTGCGCCCCGAGAACCCCGAAAAGGGCTGGGACCTGGACGGATTACGCAGCGCCGCCCGCCAAACCGCCGCAACCCTTGCCTATCTCGTGCCCGACTACAACAATCCGACGGGCCTGCTCATGGACGCCGAAGGCCGCGCCGAACTCGCCGCCATCGCCAGGGAAACGAGGATGACGGTGGTAGTCGACGAATCCATGGTCGACCTCCGCCTCGACGGCACGCCGCCGCCTCCACCCGTCGCCGCCTTCGCCAAAGGCTCCGAAATCGTCACCATCGGTTCGGCGTCCAAATCCTTCTGGGGCGGCCTGCGCGTCGGCTGGATCCGCACCAACCAGGCGCTGATCACCAAACTGCTCGGCATCCGCTCCACGGTCGACCTCGGCACCCCCGTCATGGACCAGTTGGCCACCGTGTACCTGCTCGGCGACGCCGAAGCCATCCTCGACCGCCGCCGCGACCAGTTGCGCTCCCAACGCGCCGCCCTGCTCGACGCGCTCGCGGAGGACCTGCCGGACTGGCGTGTCATCGACGGCCGCGGCGGCATGTCGCTGTGGGCCCAACTCCCCGCCCCGGTCTCGACCGCCCTCGCCGCCACCGCGCCCAACCACGGCGTGCTGCTCGCGGCAGGCCCGCGCTTCGGCGTGCAGGGCGCATACGAACGCTTTCTCCGCCTGCCCTACACCCACTCCGAACCCGAACTCCGCCTCGCCGCCAAAGGCATCGCCGCCGCCTACCAAGCTCTCACCCCGCGTGCCTCCGACCCGCTACAACCATTGACCTGCTACTGACGGGTCCGCGTGGGAGCGCGGTCGTGAAGGGCCGAAACGACCCCGACCGATCGGCGGCGGTGAGCACCGGGCACCGCTCTGTTCACCCGTCCGTCGTCCAGCGGGGTTTCCGTATCGTGCACTATCGAAGGATGGTTGTGCTGTCCGGATCCGGCTTACCGGCCGATGTCGAAGAGTTCCGCGCGTCGGCCACGGCGCGGTTGGGCGCGTTCCCACACCTGGAGGTGCCCGACGACCCGGGCATCCGCCGCGCCGCCGTACTGCTGTGCGTGGCGGCGAGCCCGGACGGACGCCCCGCCGTGATCGTCATCCGCCGCGCGTACCGCGGCCGCAACGCGGGCCAGTGGGGCCTGCCCGGCGGACGCCTCGACCCCGGCGAAACCCCGAGTCGAGCCGCGATTCGCGAACTCCACGAAGAACTCGCACTGACGGCCGCCCCCACCGACATCATCGGCCGCCTCGACGATTTTCCCGCCGCATCGGGCTTCGTCATATCCCCCTTCGTCGCCGCTCTCGCCGACATCAAGACACTGACCCCGAGCCCCGACGAGGTCCACTCGGTGCACTTCATCGACCTGGAACGCCTCGCCGCCGAGGACGTACCCCACTGGGTGCACCCGGAGCACGCCGTCCGCCAAGACGACCTCCCCGCCGAAACCCCACCTCCCATCGCACCGGGCCACGGCCTACTCCAGATGCGCTTCGCCCCGGACATGACCATCCACGCCCCCACCGGCGCGATGCTGTGGCAGTTCCGTGAAGTCCTCCTACTCGGCCGCGACCCAGCCGAGGCCCGAATAGCCGATTTCGCCCAGCCCGACTGGACCAGACACTGACGCACGCCTAGTCCGCCGGCAGCCCGCGCGCCTGTATGTAAGCCCGTATGAACCCGGTGTAGGTGAGTCTCGATTCGCCCGGATGGCAGTCCGCCTGGAATCCGGCGTGAGTTGTGGGTAGCCCGCCGGGATCCGGCGGGCACTCGCGTCTCAGTCTGCCCAGACCGCGTCGAACGGGGTCGCCTCGGTGGGCGGCGGGGTCGGGATAGTGGTGGGGGTGCGGGAGAAGCGGGGGGCGGGGGCGTGTTGCACGATGCCGCCGATGTCGACCAGACCGGTGCGCGCCACGATGTGCGGGTTCTGTTCGGCTTCGGTGAAGGTCAGTACCGGGGTGGTGCAGGCGTCGGTGCCGTCGAAGATCGCGGCCCATTCGTCGCGGGTCTTGGATTTGAACTTCTCGCTGAACAGTTTCTTCAGTTCGTCCTGACCGGCGGGGTCGAGTTGGTGTGGCAGACCTTCCTGGTCGATTTCGAGGCCGCGCAGCAGTTCGGCGTAGAACTGCGGTTCGATGGCGCCGACGGCCATGTATTTGCCGTCGGAGGTCTCGTAGGTGTCGTAGAAGGACATGCCGGTGTCGAGCAGGTTGGTGCCGCGTTCGTCCGTCCACAGGCCGACGCCGCGCATGCCCCAGATCATGTGCGACAGGGCGAGCGCACCGTCGACCATGGCCGCGTCGATCACCTGCCCCTTGCCCGAGCGCTGCCGTTCCACCAGTGCCGCGAGCACGCCGAACACCAGGAACATGGAGCCGCCGCCGAAGTCGCCGACCATGTTGAGCGGCGGGACCGGGCGTTCACCCTTGCGGCCGATGGCGTTGAGCACACCGGTGAGGGAGATGTAGTTGATGTCGTGACCGGCGCGTTCGGCGAGCGGACCGGACTGCCCCCACCCGGTCATCCGCGCGTACACGAGTTTCGGGTTGCGGGCCAGGGCCTCGTCGGGGCCGAGACCCATGCGTTCGGTGACGCCGGGGCGGAATCCTTCGATGAGGACGTCGGCCTTCTCGATGAGGCCGAGCACCCGCTCGACATCGGCCGGGTCCTTGAGGTTGGCTTCGACGATGGTCCGCCCGCGCCACTGCGCCCGGTCCATGTGGCCGGGCAGCATGTTCGGCCGCTGCACCCGCACCACGTCGGCGCCGAGGTCGGCCAGCAGCAGTGCCGAGTGCGGGCCGGGGCCGATGCCCGCCAGCTCGACGACCCGGATGCCCGCGAGCGGGCCCTGCGCGGTGGGGGTGGATGGTGTGCTCACGCCGTACCTCGGTTCGTGTCGATCTGCGCACCGGTCGAGCCGGCGCCCCTGGGGAGTCGGGGTAATTGACAGTATGACAATAACGCTCCGCCGACTCCACCATCTGTGACCGCACGGGTCACGACACTCCTCGCAGGTTCCGTTCCGATAGGCAGCTATCGCCTAGCATCTTCGGCGTTCACCGCGGAGGAAAGCAGGTCGAGCATGGCGCATCTCGAGCCGAGAAGGCTCCGCCCCCTGTCCACCCCGCGCGCCGCCGCCGTCGCGGGCATCGTCTTCGCCGTCCTGTTCACCGTGAGCATCGTGCTCCTGCGCACCACGCTGCCCGGCGACCCGTTCAGCGAAGCCGCATGGGCGGGCCCGCGCGGCGTCCGCATCAAGATCGCGCTGATCGTCTCCCCGCTCGCGGGCATCGCCTTCCTCTGGTTCCTCGGTGTGATCCGCGACCGCCTCGGCGACTACGAGGACCGCTTCTTCTCCACTGTGATGCTCGGCAGCGGATTGCTTTTCCTCGCAATGGTTTTCGTGTCGATGGCCATCGCGGGCGGCATCCTTGCCACCGCCCGTCACGTCGCGACGCCCGACGACGATCTCGTGTATTTCGGTCGCGAAGTCATGCTCCAGATCAACGGCGTCTACGCCGTCCGCATGGCGGGCGTCTTCATGATCTCCCTCGGCACCATCTGGCTCCGCACCGCCCTCATGCCCCGCCTCCTCGTCATCACCACCTACACCCTCGCCCTCTTCCTCCTCCTGGTGGTAAGCCTCAGCGTCTGGGTAGCCCTCGTCTTCCCCGCCTGGGTCCTCCTCATAAGCCTCTACATCCTCACCAACCCGCTGGCACATCAGAACTAGTTCTGATGTAATGGATTCATGGGCGAGACGGCGACGACCACATTCTCCGAGTTCCTGAGACATCCCAACGAGGTCCTCGCTGAACTGGAGGGGGGAGGAGAGGTGGTTCTGACCCGACGCAGCGCGCCATCGCTCCGTCTGACCCAGGAAGCCGAGAGCAGGGACGAACTGACGACCCTCGGCTTCGTAGGACATCTTTTCGCCGCCAGCCTCGACGAGGTCGCGTTGGAACGGATCGCGACCAGGCTCACCGTACTGCTGCCCTGGATCGCGTTGCTTCCGAAGCACACCCACGCCGAATTCATCGCCGAGTTCCAGGCCACGGCTCGCGCATGTATTGCTGTGGCCAGATTCGACCGCCTGAGAATTCTGCTCGAGGCATGGAAAGCCACTGCCGAGGCATACGCAGATCCGCGATTGTCGCCCGATGGCGAAGATCTCGAATATCTCGAAGTCCTGGAGCCGGTCGCCGATCCGAGTCTCGACGCATGAGCAAGCGGGGGGAGGCGGTCGACAGGCCGATCAAACGCACTGGTGAACTTGTGTTGCGCACGCGGTGCGCGGGGGCTCGGGATGGGCGAGAATCCTGGCAGCGTGACTGGGCGCGGTGAGTGGAGGGATCAGCGGTGAGTGGTTGGGGCGAGGTTGTCGTCGGGCTGGTGATTCTGGTCGGGTTGGTGGGGATCATCGTGCCGGTGCTGCCGGGGGTGATCCTGATCTTCGGGGCGATCGCGGTGTGGGCGTTCATGACGGGCGGTGCGGGCGCGTGGGCGGTGTTCGGGGTGGCTACCGCGTTCCTGGTGATCTCGGGGGTGGTGAAGTACACGTGGCCGGGTCGGCGGATGAAGGAAGCGGGGGTGTCGAATCGGGCGCTGGTGATCGGCGCGCTGCTCGGCATCGTCGGGTTCTTCGTGGTCCCTGTTGTCGGCCTGCTGATCGGATTCGTTCTCGGCGTCTATCTTTCGGAGTTGCAGCGGTTGGGCAACAACGAGTTGGCTTGGCCCGCTACGAAACACGCGCTCAAGGGCGTCGGTCTGTCGATGCTCGTCGAACTGTTCGGCGGGCTGCTCGCTACCGGTGTTTGGGTCGCGGGCGCGATCGCCGTATAGACCGTCTCACCGCTCGATGATCGGCAGCGGGATGGTGTCATCGGGTGGGAGGGTGGGGAGTTGGTCGCGGCGCAGCGGCAGGGTGGGGCTTTCGTCGCGGTGGGCGGGGCGCGCGGCGGTGGTGCTCGGTAGGCGGTAGAAGGCGCGGGCGTTGTCCTCGAGCACCGCGAACATGTCGACGCCGACCACGTCGCAGATCAGGTCCACGTCGGAGTCGCGGAAGGGGCGACCCGCGCGGGTGCCGGGTAGGTCGGTGCCGAACATGAGCGCTTCGGGGTTGACGGCGTGGATGCGGCGCAGCGTGTTGGCGACGTTCATGCTCACGCGGCCGAAACCCGTTGCCTTGACCCGCGCCCCGCGGTCGACGAGGTCGAGCAGATAGGGCAGTCCTTCGTCGGACATGCCGAGGTGGTCGATGGCGAACGACGGCAGTTTGGAGATGACGGGCTGCAGCGAGGTGAGCATCTTGCCGTCGATGTAGACCTCGACGTGCCAACCGACGAGTTCGTGAGCGCGCAACGCCTGCAACGTCATCGCGGTGATGTCGGCGGCGGCGCGTTTGACGTTGAACCGCAGCGCGCGCACGCCGACGCGGTCGAGTTCGACGATCTCCTCGTCGGAGGCTTCCAGGTCGAGCGCGGTCACCCCGACCCAGCCGGGGCCGAGTTCGGCCAGCGCCGCCTTCAGATAGCTCTGATCGGTGCCCTGGAACGATCCGCTGACTACGGCGCCACCTTGGATATCGAAGCGCGACATGCGCTTTCGATAGTCCGCGATGGTGAAGGGCGCGGGCAGGTAGCCGTCGTTCTCGGCCAGCGGGAAACGCGGATCGAAGATGTGGACATGGGCATCGAACACTTGTACAGAATGCCTCAGCGGAGAAGTTTCCGCTGCCGTGTCGTCACGTCCGCACGGCAGCGGCGCGGATCAGACCTTGTGCGGTTCGCTGGCGCGCAGCATGTCCTCGCGTTCGACGACCTTGACCCGTTCGCGTCCCTCGGGTTCGCCGAGCGCGCGTTCGTGGGCGTCGAGGCGGTACCAGCCCTGCCAGGTGGTGAACGGGATGCCTTTGCCCTCGAGGAACTCGATCACGGCCTCGGGTTCGGGCGCGGGCGCGGGCACGAAGTGCGGGGCGTCGTCGAGCAGGCACGCCACTGTCTCGTTGGCGTCGCCCTTGGTGTGGCCGATGAGGCCGACGGGGCCGCGTTTGATCCAACCGGTGACGTAGGTGCCCGGCACGTAGCGCGCTGGTCCGTCGGCGTTCTCGTCGGCCAGTACGCGGCCCGCTTCGTTGGGGACGGTGCCCGCCTGGTCGTCGAAGGGCAGGGCGGTGATGTTCTGCGACAGGTAGCCGACCGCGCGGTACACGGCCTGGATGTCCCAGTCCTTGATGACGCCGGTGCCTTTGACGTTGCCGGTGCCGTCGAGCTGAGTGCGTTCGGTGCGCAACCCGACGACCTTGCCGTCGGCGTCGCCCACGATCTCCGCCGGTGATTCGAAGAAGTGCAGGAACAGTTTGTGCGGTCGGTCACCGTGGTCGCGGATGGCCCACTGCTCGAGGGTGTTGGCGACCATGTCGACCTGCTTGGAGTGCCGTCGTGCGGCCTCGGAACCCTCGTCGTAGTCGATGTCCTCGGGCGCGACGATGACCTCGATGGTCGGCGAGTGGTCGAGCTCGCGCAGCTCCAGCGGCGTGAACTTGGCCTGAGCCGGTCCGCGGCGGCCGAAGACGTGCACCTCCAGCGCCTTGTTGGCCTTGAGGCCCTCGTAGACGTTCGGCGGGATCTCGGTGGGCAGCAGCTCGTCACCGGTCTTGGCCAGCACCCGCGCCACGTCGAGGGCGACATTGCCGACACCGAGGACCGCGACCTTCCGCGCGTCCAGCGGCCAGGTGCGCGGCACGTCGGGGTGCCCGTCGTACCAGGACACGAAGTCCGCGGCGCCGTAGGAACCGTCCAGTTCGATGCCGGGGATGTCGAGGGCGCGGTCGGCGTTGGCGCCGGTGGAGAAGATGACCGCGTCGTAGAAGCGGCGTAGGTCGTCGAGGGTGATGTCGACGCCGTAGTCGATATTGCCGAGCAGCCGCACCTGTTCCTTGTCCAGGACCTTGTGCAGGGCGGTGATGATGCCCTTGATGCGCGGGTGGTCGGGGGCAACGCCGTAGCGGATCAACCCGAACGGCGCGGGCATGCGCTCGTACAGGTCGATGCTCACCTCGGCGTCGGACTTCATCAACGCGTCGGCGGCGTAGATACCGGCCGGGCCCGCGCCAACGATCGCAATACGAAGCGGACGTGTCGCTGCTGCATGTTCGGTCATCTGTTTACGCGCACCTTTTGGTCGAAATTAATGGCGTTCTTCTTAGCTTAGGCTAAGTTCACGCGTCGTTTGGGCGGCACCCTTCGGGATGCTGCCGGCTCGTCGCTGCACGGCCACCAGCTCGCCGCGCCCCGAGCTGTCTTCTCGCTATGACAGCAGGCCGCGGTCTCGCGATTCTATCGGTGACCCGGCGAACGGCCCGTGGGGGTCTCGTGAACTGGGGGTGTGCTCCGGCGTCGCGACCCGTTCGTCCGGCCATACCTCCAGGCTACCGACCGACCGTCCGGTCCTGAGCGGCATCCCGCCGCGGCGGGTGCGGGGGTGGGCGTCGGTTATCCGCGCCGACCAGGGATCATCGGTGTATGACCGAGAAGCCGACCGCGCCGGAAGACGACGAGCCGATCGTGGTCGACCAGACCGACAAGCGCACCGTTCTACCGTTCGTGGCGGCGGCGGTGTTCGCGGCGATCGTGCTGGTCGCGGTGGTCATCGGCGGGGTGCTTTCGCCCGCTGAGAAAAATGTCACAGAGGCGGATCGGATCGCGGGCGCGGCGCAGAATTACGCCAGTGCGCGCAACGCGAGCGACCGCAGACCCCCGCCGGGGGTCGCCTGCGACGGATTCGACGAGGGCAGATCCCCGTTGGCCGCGCAGTTCGCGGGCGACACGGCGACCATCCCGAAGGTCGCGGACCAGACCGTGAACGGTGATCGGGCGAAGGCCGCGGTCACGGTGCGGGTCGGGGATCGGGAGACCACCGAGACCTGGGATTTCACCCGCGCGGGCGACAAATGGCTGGTATGTGATTGACACCGTGACCGTTGTCCGGGCAATCTCATGCGTAGGTCATGAGAACCAGCGCCAAGCCCCGGCTCGCTGGTCGGCAACCCTCCTCCGCGGTGGGGTGCTCCGGGTGACGACCTGGCCTCGCACCGAAACCTGGTGCGGCAAGTGCGGATTCACAGGAGGTACGACATGAGTTATGCCGGTGACATCACCCCGTCCCAGGCGTGGGAGATATTGCGCGACAACGAGAACGCCGTCCTGGTCGACGTGCGCACCGAAGCGGAGTGGCGTTTCGTCGGCGTGCCCGACACCAGCGGCATCGATCGTCCCACCCACCTGATCGAATGGGTGGACAGCAACGGTGCGCGCAACCCCCGGTTCGCCGACCAGCTCGGCAAGGCGCTCGAGGGCCGAGGCGCCGACGCCCCCGTGGTGTTCCTGTGTCGCTCCGGTCAGCGCTCGGCCAACGCGGCCACGATCGCGACCCAACTCGGCATCGCACCCTCCTACAACGTGGTGCAGGGCTTCGAAGGCGGACTCGACGCCACCGGCCACCGCGGCGGCGAAGGCTGGCGCGCCGACGGACTGCCGTGGCGGCAGTCGTGATCACCGGCGGAGCCTTCGACAAGCCACTGCCCGGGAACGTCGGCCCGGCCACCCTCGGCGTGCGCGGCGGATTGCGTCGTTCCGGATTCGAGGAAACCTCCGAGGCGCTGTATCTGACCTCGGGATTCGTCTACGAGAGCGCCGAAGCCGCCGAGGCCGCGTTCACCGGTGACGTCGAGCATTTCGTCTACTCCCGCTACGGCAATCCAACGGTCGCCATGTTCGAGGAGCGGATGCGACTGCTCGACGGCGCCGAGGCGTGCTTCGCCACCGCGAGCGGCATGTCGGCGGTGTTCACCGCCCTCGGCGCGCTGCTGAAGGCGGGCGATCGGCTGGTGGCCGCGCGCAGCCTGTTCGGGTCCTGTTTCGTGGTGTGCAACGAGATCCTGCCGCGCTGGGGCGTGGAGACGGTGTTCGTCGACGGCGAGGACCTCGACCAGTGGGAACAGGCGCTGTCCGAGCCGACGGCCGCGGTGTTCTTCGAGACCCCGGCCAACCCCATGCAGACCTTGGTCGACGTGCGGCGAGTCACCGAACTCGCGCACGCCGCGGGCGCGAAAGTGGTGCTGGACAACGTCTTCGCCACACCGCTGCTGCAACGCGGATTCGATCTCGGCGCGGACGTGCTCGTCTATTCCGGCACCAAACACATCGACGGCCAGGGCCGTGTGCTCGGCGGCGCGATCCTCGGCGCGCGCGACTACATCGAGGGCCCGGTGAAACACCTGATGCGCCACACGGGTCCGGCGCTGAGCCCGTTCAACGCGTGGACGTTGTTGAAGGGCTTGGAAACGATGCCGCTGCGGGTTCGGCATTCCACCGAATCGGCCTTGCGGATCGCGCGCTTCCTCGAGGACAGCTCCGCGGTCAGCTGGGTGCGCTACCCGTACCTGGAATCGCATCCGCAGTACAGCCTCGCGACCTCGCAGATGAGCGCGGGCGGCACCGTGGTCACCTTCGAACTCGACGCCCCCGAGGAAGAGGGGAAGAAGCGAGCGTTCGAGGTGCTCAACCGATTGCGGATCGTCGACATCTCCAACAACCTCGGCGACTCGAAAACCCTCATCACCCATCCCGCCACCACCACCCACCGTGCCATGGGACCGGAAGGCCGCGCCACCATCGGACTCTCCGACGGGGTCGTGCGGATCTCGGTGGGACTCGAAGATGTCGAGGACCTGCTCGGCGATCTGGAACACGCCCTGCGCTGAGACAGATTCGCGCCCAACCGGACATGTTCGCGCTCGGATGAGAACCGCGCTGAGCGCGTCGCCCTCGGCCTGCGCGTACTGACGTGGGCGGGGCTGGTCGGCCGGTCCCGATGGCGCGGTTGCAGGCCGGACATTGGTCGGTTCGGTCGAGCGGGCATACATCACATGGGAACCGTGTTAAGGTTGTCGAGAGCAATGAGCCGGCGTTCCCGACTTCGGTTGCGATAGTTGGTCAGGCCCTCGGTGTAGCTACGGCAGCCGGGGGCTGCTTTGTGTCGGGGGATCGGTGTTCGGGAACCTGTCAGTCGATCGGCTTCGCGAAGTGGACCCGGTGTTCGACCGCATCGAACAGGGTCTTCGTGTCGTCGTTGTGGGTGATACTGCGCCGGTAGGCCGAGGAAACGAGGTCCGGCAGCCACAGCAGACGTTCCACCCCCGGTGAGGTCTGCAACAGCCGAGTCGGCTGTGGGATCCGCGTCTCCGAGATCAGCTGCGTGTGGTTGAGCTTGTTCTTGGCGCGGAAGTTGTTCTGATTGCGTTCCTCGAGCAGGAACAGGTCCACGGGACTCCAGGCTCCCACGCGGCCTGCGGCGAGTTCGACAGCCAGGCTCCGATAGCAGGCGCGGCGTGCGACCTCACCGTCGTGGTCGTCGTGCTCGACAGGGACCTGGAAGGCGATAATGCAGGTCTCGGAGCCTTCACCGAGGAATTTCAGCATCTCGCGGGTTTTCGCGCGGCCGCTGTCATCGAGTAGGGCCTGAGTTGTGTGCCACCAGTTGCTGCCGGCGATATCGCGCAAACCCTCTCGTAGTTCGGCCATCTGGTCGAACTCGACGATCACCGCGGTGAAGATGTAGAACGTTTCGGCGGGTGCCACCAGGGGTCCGGCACCTGGTACGACTCGTCCAGATACGCCATCGGTCCACGGCTACGTCGGTATGCCTCCTCGAGAATGCGGGTTCGCACGTCGTTCATCACCCGGCAATCGTATTCGGCTGGACCGGAGTCGGTTTCGTGTTGATTCGAGTTGGCGCCGACACGGAAAGGACCCCATCCGAGTGGATGGGGTCCTCGCGGGGGTGTGGTTCAGGTCAGCGCGCGCAGGCGGGGAGCCAGATCGCGTTGGAAGAGGTCGAGGAAGCGGCGCTGGTCGTGGCCGGGGGCGTGGAATACCAGGTGGTTCAGTCCGGCGTCCAGGTACGGCTTGATCTGGCCGACCGCGTCGTCGGGATCGCTGGCCACGATCCAGCGCTTGGCGATCTGCTCGATCGGCAGCGCGTCGGCGGCGGCTTCCATCTCGATCGGGTCGGTGATGCTGTGCTTCTGTTCCGCGGTGAGCGACAGCGGCGCCCAGAATCGCGTGTTCTCCAGCGCCAGTTCGGGATCGGTGTCGTAGGAGATCTTGATCTCGATCATTCGGTCGATGTCGGAGACCTGCCGGTTCGCCTTTTCCGCGCCTTCGGCGACCGCGGGCATCAACTTCTCGGTGTAGAGGTCCATGCCCTTGCCCGAGGTGCAGATGAATCCGTCGCCCGCGCGACCGGCGTAGCGCGCGACCAGCGGACCGCCCGCCGCGACGTAGATCGGGACACCGCCCTTGGGCACGTCGTAGATGGACGCGCCGACCGTCTTGTAGAACTGGCCGTCGAAATCGGTGCGCTCACCGGTCCACAGCGCGCGCATCAGGTCGACGGATTCGCGCAGCCTGCCGAAACGTTCCTTGAATTCCGGCCATTCGCCGGTGTAGCCGGTGGCGATCTCGTTGAGCGCCTCGCCGGTGCCGACACCGAGCATCACCCGGTCGGGGTAGAGGCAGGCCATGGTGGCGAAGGCCTGCGCGATCACCGCCGGGTTGTAGCGGAAGGTCGGGGTGAGCACCGAGGTGCCAAGTTGGATGCGCTCGGTGCGTTCGCCTACGGCCGCCATCCAGGACAGCGAGAACGGCGCGTGGCCGCCCTTGTGCCGCCACGGCTGGAAATGGTCGCTGACCGTCGCGCTGTCGAGTCCGTGTTCCTCGGCGAGCACCGCGATTTCCACCAGTTCACGCGGCCCGAATTGTTCTGCCGACGCCTTGTATCCGAGTTTGAGACCACTCATGTGTGCGCCACTCCTGTCGCTCGCTGACGGCCGCGGCCGTGCCGTAACCGTCTTCGACCATAGCCGGCGGATGTGACGCTCCCGTTCACCGGCCCGCCACGCCGTGTCGACCGGGTGGCCGATAATCGACCGGTGACCCCTGACGACGAGCCGATCCTGTCCTACCTCACCGATATGGACGGCGTCCTCGTGCACGAGAACCATCTCGTGCCCGGCGCGGACGATTTCCTCGCCGAACTGCGCGCGAAAGACATCCCTTTCCTGGTCCTCACCAACAACTCCATCCGCACCCCGCGCGACCTCCAGGCCCGACTGCGGCACACCGGACTCGACATCCCCGAATCCGCGATCTGGACCTCCGCGCTGGCCACCGCGACCTTCCTCGACGAGCAACGCCCCGGCGGCACCGCGTACGTGGTCGGCGAGTCCGGGCTCACCACGGCACTGCACGAGATCGGCTACGTCCTCACCGACAGCGATCCCGACTACGTGGTGCTCGGCGAGACCAGGACCTATTCGTTCGAAGCGATCACCACCGCCATCCGCCTGGTCGACCGCGGCGCCAGATTCATCGCCACCAACCCCGACGCCACCGGCCCTTCGCGCGAAGGCGTCCTACCGGCCACCGGTTCCGTCGCCGCCCTCATCACCCGCGCCACCGGCCGCGACCCGTACTACGTCGGCAAACCGAACCCGCTGATGATGCGTTCGGCACTGCGCCGCATCGGCGCGCATTCACAGTCCACCGTCATGATCGGCGACCGCATGGACACCGACGTGGTCGCGGGCCTGGAAGCGGGTATGCGCACGATCCTGGTGACCAGCGGCATCTCCACCCGCGAGTCGGTGGAGCAATACCCCTACCGCCCGACAACGGTCCTCGATTCCGTCGCCGACCTGGTTGGCAAGACCTCCCGACCATTCGGCTGATCGCCGCCGGGCCATCGATCCTTCTGTTCGGCGGCTCGTGTAAAGCCGCGGACAGGAGGTTCGTCAGCCCTCGGTGAGGGCGTCCAGGGCGGCGGACAGGCGGGTCAGCACTTCGACGGTGTCGGCGAGTTCGTCCGCGCCGAGTTCGGCGGCGAGGCGGTTCGCGAACTCCGCGTGCGGCGGGTCGATCCGGTCGATCGCCGCGCGGCCCGCCTTGGTCACCGCGACCAGTTTGGCTCGGCGGTGCGCGGGATTCGGGCGGTATTCCGCGAGCCCTTTGTCGACCAGCAGGTCCGCGATTCGCTGCACGCTCTGTCGGGTGATCCCCATCTCCCTGGCGATTCCGGCGACCGGGAGCGGTTCGTGGAGGACGGCGCCGAGCACCTGCCACCACGCGGCGGTCAAGCCCGCGGGTGCGGCGAGATCTTCGGCTATCGCGAGGAACTGGCCGTTCAAGCGGAACGAGGTGATGGCCGCGGTGCTGAACAGCGCTTGGATGTTCTCCTCAGGCACCGCGCGCTCCGATTGTCCCCGTCGACACGGGTGTCACAGCGGCACCGAGCGCGCCCGCTCGTAGGCGTCGAGTTCCATGTAGGCGGCGGGGTCGCGGTCGGTGAAGAGGCGGTACCACGCGTCGAGGATATGCGGCTCGTAGACGCCGAGGCGGCGCAGGATCTCGCGGGCGAATTCGATGGGTGCGACTCCGGATGCGGTGATGACATCGCCGTCGGTGACCGCCGGTTCCGGCGCGTAGTGCGGTCCGCCCGCGTATCCGCTGTAGGTGAGGAATTCGGCGGCGTTGCTGGTGTGGGCGCGGGTGTCGAGCAGGCCCGCGCGGGCGAGTCCGTAGGTCGCGCCGCAGATGGCCGCGACGGGGACGCCCGCGGCGACGAATTCGCGCGCGGCGCTTTCGAAGGCGGACAGTTCGCCGCTCATCCACAGGTCGGAGCCGGGGAGGATGAGCATGGCGCTCGTCTCGGGGGTCAGTTCGTCGAGGGCGATGTCGGGTGTGATGTGTACGCCGCCCATGGTGCGGATCGGGTCGCGGGTGCGGCCGACGGTGCGCAGTCGGAACGTTCCCGGCGCGACCTGCCACTCGGGTTTGCCGATGTGTGCGATGGCCGCGCCGACCTCCCAGTCGGCGAGGGTGTCGTAAACAGCCGTGTACACCGTCTTCGTAGCCATGACAGCATCCTGTCATATTTGACAGGATGCTGTCAATGACGTGTCAGTCGCGTTCGATCTCGGACAGGTGGGCGATATTGGCGCGGTCGTCGTCCCCCTCGCTCGCCGCGCCATCGAACCACGCGTCGAGGATCTCACCGAGCTCCGCACTCGAAGTGGTCCGCAGACTCAGTGCCAGCACATTCGCGTCGTTCCACTTGCGCGCCCCGCTCGCGGTCACGGCATCGGCGCACAGTGCGGCCCGCACACCGTCGACCTTGTTCGCCGCGATCGACGCCCCGGTCCCCGTCCAACAGCAGACCACGCCCTGATCCGCGCGCCCCTCCGCCACATCGCGCGCCGCGGCCTCGCTCGCCCACGCCCAATCGTCGCGCTCGGAATCCGAGAGCGCACCGTGCAACACCGTGTCGAAGCCGCGTCGCCGGAGCTCGCGCACCACCTCGTCGGCCACACCGACCCGCTCGTCCGCAGCCACAGAAATCCGCATGCCACAAGGGTATGCGCGCGTGGCGATCGAGCGGTTCGGCCGCCGGTGCGGCAACCTCGACCCGCGCCCATGGCGATTCTCCGGATAGTTGCCGAGTTCACGCCGCCCGCGCTCATTATGCTCGGCGACATGGCCGACTCTGCTCCGTCCACCGTGTACATCGCGTCGCCGGAAGGTGACACCGGGAAATCGACGGTCGCGCTCGGCGTACTCCAGATGCTGTGCGCGAGCACCGCCCGCGTCGGGGTGTTCCGCCCGATCACCCGCTCGACCACCGAACCCGATTACATCCTGGAACTGCTGCTCGAGCACAGCACGGCCGATATCGACTACGCGCAGGCGATCGGCGTCACCTACGAGCACGTGCACGCCGATCCCGACGCCGCGATCAGCGAGATCGTGATGCGGTTCCACGATGTCGCCAAGGCGTGCGACGCGGTGGTGGTCATCGGCAGCGATTACACCGATGTCGCGAGCCCGAGTGAGCTGCGCTACAACGCGCGGATCGCGGTGAATCTCGGGGCTGCGGTGTTGCTCGTGGTGCGTGGCGCGGGTCGGGAGCCGCGCGAGATCGACCAGCTCGCCGAACTCTGCGCCGCCGAACTCCACCAGGAGCACGCCCACCTCACCGGAATCGTCGCCAATCGCTGCGATCCGGATCGACTCGACGAGATCCGTTCGGCGCTGGGTGATTTCGACGTGCCGTGCTGGGCTCTGCCCGAGGTGCCGCTGCTGATCGCGCCGACCATGGCCGAACTGTGCCAGGCCGTCGACGGCCGGATGTACAGCGGCGACCCGGAACTGCTGCAACGCGAGGCATTGAAGGTCATGGTCGGCGGCATGACGGCCGAACACATCCTGGAACGGCTCAGCGACGGCGTGGTGGTGATCGCGCCTGGCGACCGGTCCGATGTGCTGCTCAGCGTCGTGAACGCGCACGAGGCGGCCGGATTCCCCTCGCTGTCGGGCGTCATCATGAACGGCGGCATGCTGCCGCATCCCGCGGTGGCGCGGCTGATGGAAGGGCTCAAACCCCGACTACCCATCCTCACCACCGAACTCGGCACCTACGACACCGCGAGCGCCGCCTACCGCACCCGCGGCCGCATGTCGGCGGGCAATCCGCGCAAGGTGAACACCGCGCTGGCGATCATGGAACAGCATGTGGACGCCCCGGAGTTGTTGCGCCGCATCGAGGTTCCTTCCACCAGCGTGGTCACGCCGCAGATGTTCGAATACCAGCTCATCGAGTGGGCGCGCGCCGACCGCAAACGCATCGTGCTGCCCGAGGGCGCCGACGACCGCGTTCTGCGCGCGGCGGGCCGGGTGCTGCAACGCAAGATCGCCGACCTGGTGATCCTCGGCGACGAGGCCGCGATCCGGGCCAGGGCCGCCGAACTCGGGGTCGACATCGCCGCCGCCGAAGTGCTCGACCCCGCCACCTCGGGGCACCTGGAGGATTTCGCCGCCGAATACACCGAATTGCGCGCGCACAAGGGCATGACCCCGGAACGTGCCCGCGAAACCGTCAGTGACATATCGTATTTCGGGACGATGATGGTGCACCGCGGGATCGCGGACGGCATGGTCTCCGGCGCCGCGCACACCACCGCGCACACCATCCGCCCGTCCTTCGAGATCATCAAGACCGTGCCGGGCGTCGCGACGGTGTCGAGCGTGTTCCTCATGTGCCTGGCGGACCGGGTGCTCGCCTACGGCGACTGCGCCGTCGTCCCCGACCCGACCTCCGAACAGCTGGCCGATATCGCCATCTCCTCGGCGCGCACCTCGGCGCGTTTCGGCATCGAACCCAGAATCGCCATGCTGTCGTATTCGACCGGCGAATCCGGCAGCGGCGCGGATGTGGACAAGGTGCGGGTGGCCACCGAGCTGGTGCGTGAACGCGCGCCGGAACTGTTGGTTGAGGGCCCGATTCAATACGACGCCGCCATCGAGCCGAGCGTGGCGACGACCAAACTCCCGGATTCCGAAGTCGCCGGTCGCGCGACGGTATTCGTCTTCCCCGACCTCAACACCGGCAACAACACCTATAAAGCCGTGCAGCGCAGCGCGGGCGCGATCGCCATCGGGCCGGTGCTGCAAGGATTGAACAAGCCGGTCAACGATTTGTCCCGTGGCGCGCTGGTGGCCGACATCGTGAACACCGTCGCCATCACCGCCATTCAGGCCCAGAGCGAGGGGGATGCGTCGTGAACCCCGTGGTGCTGGTCGTCAACTCCGGTTCGTCGTCGATCAAATACCAACTGCTGGAACCGGAAACGGGTACGGTCGCCGCGTCCGGGTTGGTGGAGCGGATCGGCGAGGACGACGGCGCCGTCGCGCATCGGGCGGGCGACCGCACGGTCGAACATCGCGGGCCGATCGCGGATCACAAGGCAGGTCTGCGGCTGGTCTTCGACATGTTCACCGAGACCGGGCAGGATCTGGCCGATGTCGGGGTGCGCGCGGTCGGTCACCGGGTCGTGCACGGCGGCGAGGTGTTCTACGAGCCGACGCTCATCACCGACGACGTGGTCGCCGCGATCTCCGCGCTGTCCACCCTCGCGCCGCTGCACAATCCGGCCAATGTCACCGGCATCGAGAGCACCCGCGAACTGCTGCCAGGCGTACCGCAGGTCGCGGTGTTCGACACCGCGTTCTTCCACGGCCTGCCCGAGGCCGCGAAAACCTACGCCATCGACGCGGAACTCGCCGCCGCGCACGGCATTCGGAAATACGGATTCCACGGGACCTCACACGAATACGTGGCGGGTCAGGTCGCGCGCCTGCTCGACCGCGACCCTTCGCACATCGACCAGATCATCTTCCACCTCGGAAACGGCGCCTCCGCCTCGGCGATCCGCGCGGGTCACCCGATCGACACCACCATGGGCCTGACCCCGCTGGAGGGCCTGGTGATGGGCACCAGGGGCGGTGACCTCGACCCCGGCATCCTCCTGCACCTCATGCGCACCGCCGACCTCGACGTCGACGGCGTCGACCGTCTCCTGAACCGCGACAGCGGCATCAAGGGCCTGTCCGGTGTCAACGACTTCCGCGAACTGCGCCGACTCATCGACGCGGACAACGCCTCCGCCCGCCTCGCCTACGCCGTCTACATCCACCGCCTGCGCCGCTACCTCGGCGCCTATCTGATCGCCCTCGGCCGTGTCGACGCCATCACCTTCACCGCAGGCGTGGGCGAGAACAGCCCCGACGTCCGCGCCGACGCCCTCGCCGATCTCGAACTCTTCGACATCACCGTTGATCCCGCTCTGAACACGGCGAAATCCCGCGCCCCACGCCATATCTCCCCGCCCGACGCCCGCATCCCGGTTCTCGTTGTCCCCACCAACGAAGAGCTGGCCATAGCCAGATCCGCTCTCCAGGTGGTGGATTCTGCCGGATAGCAGGCGTGCTCCGGAGGAGCGCAAGATGACGCGGTCGTCACGCATCCGACTGTGCGCGTCGGCCCGGCCCGAAAGTAGCGGTCGGGCCGTACGCCGAAGGAGCGGCCCTCAGAGTGCCGGTGAAGAGGCTTGGGCCCAGAAGCGTTTCGGTATGCGACCAGCCTCGCGAGCGAGATAGCCCGCGCGCACGGCATCGGACATGGCGGCGGCCATCAGGGCGGGGTTGCGCGCACGGGTGACAGCGGTGGCGAGCAGAACCGCCGAACAGCCAAGTTCCATCGCGAGTGCGGCGTCGCTCGCGGTCCCGATACCCGCGTCGAGGATGACGGGAACGCCCGCGTCGGCGACGATCATCTCCAGGTTGTGCGGGTTGCCGATGCCGAGACCGGTGCCGATGGGGGAGCCGAGCGGCATGACGGCGGCGCACCCCGCGTCCTCGAGGCGGCGCGCCAACACCGGGTCGTCGTTGGTGTAGGGCAGCACGGTGAATCCGTCGTCCACGAGTTGTTCAGCGGCGCTGAGCAATTCGATCGGATCGGGGAGCAGCGTGCGCTCGTCGGCGACGACCTCGAGTTTCACCCACGAGGTGTCCAGCGCTTCGCGGGCGAGTTGCGCGGTGAGCACGGCTTCGGCGGCGCCACGGCAGCCCGCGGTATTGGGCAGCGGGGTGATGTCGAGGCGTTTGAGCAGGTCGAGTACACCGGTCCCGCCCGCGGCGTCGACGCGGCGCATCGCGACGGTGGTCAGTTCGGTGCCGGAGGCGAGCAGCGCTTCTTCGAGCACGTGCAGCGACTCCGCGCCGCCGGTGCCCATGATGAGCCGGGAACCGAACTCACGGTCGGCGATTCGCAGCGGCGGCGGTGTGTACGCGGGCGTGTCAGCCACCCTGCACCGCCGTCAGCACCTCGATGGTCCAGCCGCGCCCGACCGGTTCGTCCCAGCGCGATTTCGGGAACACCGCGCCGTCCACCGCGAGCGCGACGCCGCGGACGGGCAGCTCGAGGCGGGTCAGCAGTTCGCGCACGGTGAGCGGTTCGGCGAATTCGTGGTCGTGTCCGTTCACGGTGACACCGATGGGGACTGATGTCGCGGTCATTACACTCCTCTGTCCGGAAGCGGTTGTGCGGAGCCGACTGTCGCGAAGCGTCGCGGATCGGCGACTTCGGCGTCGGCCTCCGGTCGGCCTTCCAGCAGGCCGAGTGTCGCGTCGACGGTGAGCGGGATGCCGAGTATCCCGTTGCGGCCGTGGCCGGTCGCCGCCACGACGCGATTGTCGAGTCTGCCGATCAACGGCAGGTTGTCGGGTGTCACCGGTCGTGCGCCCGCCGCAGCTTCGGCCAGTTCGTATTCGCCGATGCCCGGCAGGATCGCTTCGGCGTCGGCGATGAGGTCACGGACGCCGCCGACGGTCACGGTGGTGTCGAAACCGGCCTCGTACTGTGTCGCGCCGACCACGATGCCGTCGGCGCGCGGGACGAGGTAGACGGCACGGCCGTGCACCCTCGCCCGGATCACCCGCTTCGGCACGGGTACCGCGCCCGGACGATGCCGCAACCGCAGAATCTCACCCTTGACCGGCCGCACCGGCAGATCGGGTCGCAGCCGGGCCGAGGCCGCGCCCGCCGCGAGCACGACCTGGTCGAAAGGCAGCGCGTCGATGTCGTCCACGGTCTCGGCGTGAATCGCGACACCCGAATCGAGGCAGGCGCGGTGCAGCGCGTCGAGCAGCAGTCGATTGTCGACCGCGGATTCGGTGACCGACAGCAGACCCGCGCGCACCGTCCGCGCCAGCGCGGGTTCGTGCGCGCGCACACCCGCGCGGTCGAGCATGGTGGGCTGGTGACCGTGTTCGACCAGGAAATCGGCGACCACGCGCAGGTCGGCGGCATCCGCGCCGTCGAGGGCGACCGACAGCGTCTGTTCGGCCACGAACACCCCGACACCGGTGACGGCTTCCAGGCGTTCCGCGAATTCCGGCCAGCGCCGCAGCGACGCCGCACCGAACGCTAGTTCGCGACTCGCGTGCGGCCACGCCTCCGACAGCGGAGCCAGCATCCCACCCGCGACTCGGGAGGCGCCGGAAGCGACGGTCGGATCGAACACCGTGACCGACCAGCCCGATTCGGCGGCTCGCCACGCCACGGCGAGGCCGATGGCTCCGCCACCGACGACGGCCAGCGTCCGCATCACTTCCACCTGCCTTCTGGCCTCCTTGTTCGCATCCCCACGGTAGCGCGGCTACGGTCGAAGGCGTGCAACCCTCCCAACCGAAGCGACCCTTGCCGCCGCGGGAACGTCTCGCCACGGCGTTGCTGTATCTCTGCACGGACGCGCGTCGGGAGCGCGGCGATCTCGCCAGGTTCGTGGACGCGGCGCTCGCGGGCGGGGTCGACATCGTCCAGTTGCGCGACAAGGGCTCGCCAGGCGAGGCGAAATTCGGGCCGTTGGAGGCCAAGGCCGAACTCGGCGCGCTCGCGGAGTTGAAGGCGGCGACGCGCCGCCACGGCGCCTTGCTCGCGGTGAACGATCGCGCCGATATCGCGGCGGCCGCCGGGGCGGATGTGCTGCACCTCGGTCAGGGCGATCTGCCGCCCTCGTACGCCAGGCAGATCGTCGGACCGGATGTGGTGATCGGCCGATCCAGCCACAATCGCGCGCAGGCCGGACTCGCCGCGATCGATGATCACATCGACTACTTCTGCGTGGGGCCGGTGTGGGCCACCCCGACCAAACCCGGCAGGCAGGCGGCGAGCCCCGACCTGGTGCGGTCCACCGCCGACGCGCATCCGACGCGGCCGTGGTTCGCGATCGGCGGCATCGACGCCGAGCGGCTGCCCGAGGTGCTCGCGGCGGGCGCGTCGCGGATCGTGGTGGTGCGCGCCATCACCGCGGCCGACGATCCAGAGGCCGCCGCGCGCGAACTGAAGTCCGCACTCGTGGCGAACATCTGATCCACGTGCGCACGTCGACGGTTCCTCGCGTGCGCCCGCCGCGCGGGGCGAAACAGTCGGGGTCGGGGCGGCAGTGTGAATCGGGTCACCGGCGCGGGGGTCAGCGGGGTGGCTCGGCGCGCTGGTGTGGATCAGGACAGCAGTTGCTCCCTGGTCAAGCTGAAGCCGTTCGACTCGGTGGGTACGGGCGTCCGGATGATCCTGGCGTGCGCACCGGGTCCGTCGGGTTCGGTGTGCAGCCACAGGAAGCCCTGGTCGGCGAGGTCGACGATGCGGGGGAGTGCGGCGGCGAGCATGCCCGCGTCCTCGATGTCGTCGAGGCACACGCGTGCGGGCGTCGCGCGCAGACTCGGCCAGGCCGCCGCGAATCCGGGATGCAGCGGATGGTCGATCACGTCGTCCTCGGGGACCCACGCCAACGCGGTGCTCTCCGGGTTGCCAACGGTCGCCAGCGGCTCTGTGGTGTCGGCGACGACCGTCGTGTAGATCCAGCCGCTCGGCGCGGAGGCGGTGACGCGTTCGCCGCGGATCCGCACGTCCGCCGCGCGAATGCCCGCTTCTTCCCACGCTTCCCGCACCGCGGCCTTCGCCGGTGTCTCGTCGCTGTCGAGGGCGCCGCCGGGCAGCGCCCATGTGCCGCCCTGATGGCTCCACGGGGCGCGGTGTTGGAGCAGCACCGCCACACCTCCGCCCGCGAGCGGCGCCCGCAGCAACAATCCGGCAGCGCCGTATATGCCCCAGTGCCGCATTCCGTCCGGGCTCGAAGACCACCCGTCACCGTCACCACGCATCGCTACCCATCCTCATCCAGCCGCCGCTGCGCCCGCCCCCGCCGGGACTGGGGTGTCGGACGAGCCGCGGCACCGGTACGACCACAATAAACTGCGACGCAGGCGCCCGAGGGTGGCGCGGACCCACGGAGGTGGATATGGCACGGACCGGGCAATCGGTGGCCGCGCGCCCACCGACGGCCGACGGCGGGTCAGCGCGCCGGTACCTGGCCCACCTGCCCGCCGCGGTGGTGCGCGAACGCTTCGACCCGGCCGAGCTGCGGTCCTTCGCGAGGTCCTCGCCCGCCCGGCTGATTGCCATGGGATTGCTGCTGATCGGATTGTGCCTGGCTGCCGGGACAGTGGCGTCCGACACCGTCGGCGCCCGACAAGAGGCGTTGGACGTCCTGCTCGCCGACACCGAACCCGACGCCGACTCCGCGCACCGCCTCTACACCACGCTGTCCATCGCCGACGCCGCCGCCAGCACGGCGTTCATCTCCGGCGGTGTCGAACCGGAATCGGTGCGCGACCGGTACACCCAGGCGATCGGCGAGGCCGCCGCCGAACTCGTGATCCAGTCCGGGCACGTGGGCGGCGGCATCACCTCGGATGTGCGTCTGCGCACCGGCATCGCCACCGGACTGCCCGTCTACACCGGCCTCATCGAGACCGCGCGCACCAACAACCGCATCGGAAACCCGGTCGGCGCGGCGTATCTGAGCGAGGCGTCGAACCAGATGCAGACCACGCTGCTGCCGATGGCCGAGGAACTCCAGGACCAGCGCTCCGACGCGGTGGACACCGCGCAACGCGATCACGTGCGCCCACCGTGGACGGCGATAGCGCTGCTGATACTCGCGCTCACCGTATTGGTCTGGGCGCAAGTCGAATCCGCCAAACGCTGGCGGCGCACCTTCAACGCGGGCTTGCTGCTCGCCTCCGCGGCCATGGCGATTCTGTTGGGCTGGACCGTGATCGCCGGGTCGCTGTCGGCGACGGCCATGATCCAAGGTCGCGACCACGGCGCGGTGCCCGCGTCCCGGCTCACCGAAAGCCGGATCCTGGCCCAGCAGGCGCGTTCGGCCGAGACCTTGAAACTCGTGCGCCGCGACGCCACCGGAGACTACGACCGCACCTTCGACTCCGGAATCGCCCGCCTCGACGAACTGCTCGGCGGTTATCCGGCCGACGCCGCCGCGCGCGGGTCCGTGGCCGAGGCCCGCGCCGCGCTCGCCCGGTGGCGCGCGGCCCACCAACGCATGAACGACGCACTCGCACACGGTGATTTCCAAGGCGCCGCGCTGGTGGCGACCGGTCAGGGCGCGGCGGATTCGGCGGCCCAGGTCGAAGCGCTCGACCGCGCGCTCGGCCAGGGCATCGCCGAGACCAGACAGACCTTGCGCGGCCGAATCGCCCGTGCCACAGGGGCTCTCACGCTGCTCGCCCCCGGCGCCACCGTGCTCGCCGTACTCGCCACGATCTACATCGGGCTCGGCGTGTGGCCGCGACTGCGGGAGTACCGATGAGGCGCTCGCGCGGCGTGCTCGCCGCTGTCCTGGTCGCCGCCGCGATGCTTTCCGGCTGCGGCGCCGATTCCGCTTCGACCTCGACCAAATCCGGCGACTACACCGAGCCGCCGCTGCCCGCCAAAGCGGTGCCGCTGCTCACCGATATGCCGTTGCCGCCCAATGCCGAAGTGCGATGCGGCGATCCGACCGCGAGCCTGCGCCCGACCGGCGCGGGCGACGCCGCGCGCGGCGCCACCATCGACGCGATCCGCGCGCGCGGCCGCCTCGTGGTCGGATTGGACACCGGCAGTAACCTTTTCAGCTTCCGCGATCCGCTCAGCGGAGCCATCGTCGGCTTCGACGCCGACATCGCGCGCGAGATCGCCCGCGACCTGTTCGGCAGTCCCGACCTGATCGAATTCCGCAGCCTCGGATCCGCCGAACGCGAAGACGCGCTGCAGAACCACACCGTCGACATCGTCGCCAAAACCATGACCATCACCTGCGAGCGCCGCGAGCGTGTCGCCTTCTCCACCGTCTACCTGCGCGCCGGGCAGCGGGTATTGGCCATGAAGGACTCCGGCATCACCGGAGTCGCCGACCTCGCGGGCAAACGGGTGTGTGTGGTGCGCGGCACCACCTCGCTCGAACGCATTCGCCGCGAACAACCCGCCGCGACCCTGCTGACCGTGCCCACCTGGGCCGACTGCCTCGTGGTCCTGCAACAGCGCCAGGTCGACGCGGTGAGCACCGACGACGCGATCCTCGCCGGACTCGCCGCCCAGGACCCCTACACCGCCCTCGTCGGCGCGAGCATCAGCGCCGAACCGTACGGCATCGGCATCCCCCGCGACGCCGACGACCTCGTGCGCTTCGTCAACGGCACCCTCGAACGCATCCGCGCCGACGGCACCTGGACCCGACTCCACCGCCAATGGCTGTCGATCCTCGGCGACCCCGACAGCCCACCGTCCCCGGTGTATCAGGACTGACGATGAGCGACAAGCCACGCGACCCCCGAGCCGATTCCCCCGATCCCGGCGACACCGAATACGCCATCCCGACCATTCGCTGGTCGGAAGTGGTCTCCGGGCAACGGGACTCGTTACCGACCGAACCCGGAGTGGAGGACGGCACCGAGCCGCTGTATCGAGGGTTCTGGTCGGAGCCCGAGTCCGCGGCAGGTGATCGGGCGAACCCCGCCGCCGACGAAGTCGAGCAGGTGACGCAGGCGACCGCCACCTGGACCCCGGCGCGGGCGGCGGCGTTCGGCGCCGAATCGGATCAGCCGACGATCATGGCCGGTCGCGCCCGGAACGACCGCGAGGACAGCGCGGCGCCTGCGGACACCGGTGCTGATCCGGCCGTCGACGAACCGACCGCGCGCTGGTCGCCCGGTGCCGCGGTGGCGAACCCCGAGGCAGGCGGCCCGGGTGCGGGCGGCTTCGGCCCGCCGACCGTGGCGGCGCCTGTCGGAAAGGGCGTCGGGCGTGCGGTCGAGGAACCCGCAAGCGGCGGTCCGCCCACCATGGCGGTTGATGACGGAAAGGGTTTCACCCGAGCGGGTTTCGCTTCGGGTGCGGATCCGGAGGGCACTGCTGTCGCCGGGCGCGGTTCGAGCGAACCCGGTTCGTTCCGCGATTCGGATGCGGCACTGCGTACTTCGGGTCGAAGCGTGCGCACCGCGCGATCGCGCCCGACCGTGCGCAGGCTCGGCGCCGGACTGGTGACCATTCCGGCGGTAGCCCCCGCCGACCCGATGACCGCTGTCCTCGCCGATCCCATTGTCGCCGAAGGGAAACGCTTCTGTTGGCGATGCGGGAACCCGGTCGGCCGCGCGACGCCCGCGCATCCGGCCTCCACCGTCGGTGTCTGCGAGAACTGCCACGCGCCTTTCGATTTCCGTCCTTCGCTGAGTCCGGGCGATATGGTGTCGCACCAGTACGAGATCCAGGGCTGTATCGCGCACGGCGGACTCGGCTGGATCTATCTGGCGATCGACCGCAATGTCAGCGACCGGTGGGTCGTGCTGAAGGGTCTGCTGCACGCCGGTGACGCGGAAGCGCAGGCGGTGGCGGTGGCGGAACGGCAGTTCCTCGCCGAGGTCGCGCATCCGAGCATCGTCAAGATCCACAATTTCGTGGAGAATCCGGGTCCGGACGGTGAACCCATCGGTTTCATTGTCATGGAGTACGTCGGCGGACGGTCGCTGCGAACCATCCTGGACGGCTACCCGCGACCGCGCCGCATGCCGGTCGCCGAGGCCATCGCCTACGTGCTGGAAGTCCTACCCGCGCTGGAGTACCTGCATTCGATCGGCCTGACCTACAACGACCTGAAACCCGACAATGTGATGGTCACCGAGGACCAGGTCAAGCTGATCGACCTCGGCGCGGTAGCCGCCATCGAAGCGTACGGAAATCTCTACGGCACAAAGGGTTTCCAAGCGCCGGAGATCGGGCAGACCGGCCCGACGCCCGCCTCCGACATCTACACCGTCGGCCGCACGCTCGCGGTGCTCGCCCTGAACCTGCCGATGGAACACGGCCGCTACCGCGACGGCATCCCCGACCCCGACGACCACCCGATGCTGCACCGCTACGAGTTCTTCCACCGCCTGCTGCTGTGCGCGACCGATCCGGAGCCGGGCCGCCGTTTCCCGTCGGCGCGCGCCATGTCCGCCCAGTTGGCGGGCGTGCTGCGGGAGGTGCTCGCCCTCGACACCGGCGCCGAACATCCGCAACTGTCGACCGTATTCAGCCCGCAGCGCGGCAGTTTCGGCACCGACGAACTGATCAGCCAGACCGACGCCTACGCCGACGGCATCGGGCGCAACCCCACCTTGCGCGCGTCCGATATCGTTGCCGCACTGCCGGTCCCGCTACTCGACCCCACCGATCCGTCCGCCGCGTTGCTGGCCGCGACGGCGCAGCCGGATCCGCGCAGGGTGCTCGCCGCGTTGGCGGAGGCGCGCACGCGGGCCGTGGCCGATCCCGGCAACGCCCCGGAGACGCTTGACCTGGAACTGTCGATGGCCGAGGTCCGCGCCCGCCTCGACCTGGGCGAATCAGTCGAGGTCCGCGAACTGCTTGCCCGATTGTCCGCCGCCGACTGGCGCGTCGACTGGTTCATCGGCCAAACCGAACTCCTCGACGGCAACTACGAACGCGCCTACGCCGCCTTCGACGAGGTCCTGCGCGTACTCCCCGGCGAGATCGCTCCCAAACTGGCTCTCGCCGCGACAGCGGAACTTGTTCTGCAACACTGGGATTCGAACGACCTCGAACAGTGGCGCGCCTATGCCGAAAAGTTCTACGCCACCGTATGGCGCACCGACCGCGCCGTCGTGAGCGCCGCCTTCGGCCTCGCCCGCCAATTGGCCGCCGCCGACCGAGTCGAAGAGGCCGTCGCCGCCCTCGACGAGGTCCCCGCCACCTCCCGCCGCTACGCCACCGCCCGCCTCACCGCGGTCTGGCTCCTCCTCACCGCGGGCCCTATCGCCGACCTCGACGAATCCACTCTGCACACCGCCGCGACCAGAGTCGATGCCCTCCCACCCGGCGAACCCCGCGCCCTCCAACTCCGCGTCCTCGTCCTCGGCGCCGCCCTGGCCTGGCTACAAGCCGACAACACCCCAACCCCCGACGCCACCCTCTTCAACGCACCCTTCACCGAACGAGCCCTGCGCGCGGGCACCGAATCCGGCCTCCGCACCCTGGCCAGAACCGCCCCCGCCCGCACCCACCGCTACGCCCTCGTAGACCTCGCCAACACCATCCGCCCCACCTCCTGGTTCTGAGATGCCCGTCGGTTCCGAGCTTCCACGTGGGCTCCTGGCAGGTGTCATAGCAGACCTGTATGCTCCCGGTGACCGGAATCGATCAGGCGGGGGATGATGTCGATGGTTGCCGAACTGTGTGCGTTGGACTTCGCGAAGTGGTTCGTGGCGTGGGCCGAGAACATCGACGCCGAAGTGTCCAATCTCAAGGTGCAGAAGTTGCTCTACTACGCACAGGGCACCCACCTGGCAGAACGCGGTAGACCGCTGTTCGCCGACCCCCTCGAAGCATGGGCACACGGTCCGGTGGTGTCGAACGTCTACCACGAATTCAAGCGGTTCGGCAAAAGCCCCATCGACGCCGACGCCGTACTCGACGACAGTTTCGACTGGGATGATTTCAAGGACGCCGAGCCGGTACTGCTGAAGACCTGGGACACCTACGGCAGTCTCGCCGCGTGGGCACTTCGAGAACGAACACATCGGGAAAGCCCATGGCGCAACGCATTCGACGAGTCCCGAACCAAGACGATCACCGCCGACCAACTCGAGGCATTCTTCTGCCGTGCCCGATAAGAAGAGCACGGCTCGCAGGGGAACGCCTCCGAAACACGATCCGCACCCCGACCCGCCGGCACGCACGCCGACAGGCGAACGCGGCTATCCGATCCTCTGCCTCCGACATCTGCAAACCGGCTGGGGAATCGACCGACTGACCCCGGCGCAGTGTCGTGAATTCCTGGTCAAGTGGCACAAGCGCACCGCATTTACCTGGAACGAGCTGATTCAGCACGGCAAGCACGGCCTCGGCCACGAGCAGCTGCCGAAGGTGACTTTCAAACCGCGAATTCCGGAATGGCTGGAGCGGGACAGCTACATGGTCTTCCGACACGAACGAAACCTCCCGTTCGTGGGCTTCCGCACGGGCGACGTCTTCCATGTCCTGTGGATAGAGACCCGTTACGGGGAGCTGTATGACCATTGACATCGACGCCATGCTTCGCTCCCCTGGTTGCGATCAGCTCGCGATGCGTCGCGAGAACTGCTAGCACGCCGACCGATACTCTCGCCTGTCATACCTGAGGATGACCTCGGAGCCCACTTTGTGGGGACGCGCGACGGGGTTGCGTAGGGAAAGCTGGGGGCATGATCGAGCTTCGGGGCCTGACCAAACATTATGGGCAGACCGTCGCGGTTCAGGACCTCAGTTTCACCGTGCGACCGGGTGTGGTGACGGGGTTTCTCGGACCGAACGGCGCCGGTAAGTCGACCACCATGCGGATGATCCTCGGGTTGGACCGGCCGAGTGCCGGTACCGCGCTCATCCAGGGGAAGCGGTACGCGGAGTTGGAGAGTCCGCTGCGGAAGGTTGGGGCCTTGTTGGATGCGAGATGGGTGCATCCGAACAGGTCGGCGCGGGCGCATCTGCAGTGGATGGCGGCTTCGAACGGGATCGAGAAGTCGCGGGTGGAGGAGGTGCTGCGGCTGGTCGGGCTCTCGGAGGTGGCCGGTAAGAGCGCGGGTGGGTTCTCGCTCGGCATGTCGCAGCGGTTGGGGTTGGCGGGCGCGTTGCTCGGTGATCCGGAGATCCTGTTGTTCGACGAGCCGGTGAACGGCCTCGATCCGGAGGGGATTCTGTGGATTCGGCGGTTCATGCAGCGGCTGGCGGCGGAGGGGCGCACGGTGCTCGTGTCGAGTCACCTGCTGTCGGAGATGGCGCATACCGCCGAGCATCTGATCGTCATCGGGCGCGGGCAGTTGATCGCCGACACCACAACCAAGGAGTTCATCGACAAGTCCTCCGAGACCGCGGTTCGGGTGCGCAGTCCGCAGCTCGACCAGTTGCGCAGTCTGCTCACCTCCAACGGCATGACGGTCAGGGAGGACGGCGAGGGCGCGGGTGGGCCCGCGTTGTTGGTGGCGAATATCAGCAGTGACGAGGTCGGCAAGTTGGCGGGTGCGAACGACATCACGCTGTTCGAGTTGTCACCGCAGCGCGCGTCGCTGGAGGAGGCGTTCATGCGCATGACCGGCGGCTCGGTGCAGTACCACGGCGAAGGCCCCGATGTGCCGGGTGCGCAGTCGGGTCCCGGTTCCTACACGGCTATGGGAGGTGCGCTCTGATGGGCGTGTTGGCGGCGGAACGGATCAAACTGACCTCGACGAGGTCGCCGGTGTGGTGCACGGTGCTGATGGTGGTGGCGGTGCTCGGTATGGCGCTGCTGTTCGGGCTGCTGCTCAAGTTGGGGGTCGACCAGTTCAACAAGGACGTGGAGGCGGGCAAGGCCGATCCGGCGGATATCCCGTATCCGACCAATTCCATCGCCAGCCTCGGCATCACGGGCCTGGCCTCGGGTTTTCCGGGTTTCGGGTACATCCTTGTGATGATCGTCGCGGCGCTGGCGGTGACCAGCGAGTACCGGTTCGGCACGATCAAGGCGACGTTCCTCGCGCTGCCGAATCGCGCGTCGGTGCTGGTGGCGAAGGCCGGTCTGATCAGTGTGGCGGCGGCGGTGCTGTCGGCCGTGCTCACCCTGCTCAGCTTCCTGATCTTCAAGGGCGTGACGGGCAGCGACGCGGGGCGTGAGCTGAGTCTCGCTGACGGCGACAACAAGGTGTTCTACGCGGTGCCGCTGTTCATCGTGCTCGTGGTCTTCCTGTCGATCGGTGTCGGCGCGTTGCTGCGCCAGTCGGCGGGCGCGTTGGCGGTGCTGATCGTGTGGCCGGTGCTGATCGAACCGATCGTCGGCTTCTTCGGTGAGCGCGGCGAGCAGGTGCAGGTGCTGCTGCCGTTCCAGAACGCGGGCCGTTTCCTCGACACCGTGCGCACCGACCTGCCGTGGCATTGGGGTCCGTGGGGTGGTCTGGCCTATTTCGCGGTCTTCGTCGCGCTGGTGTTCGGCGCGGCCCTGTTCGTGGTGAATCGACGCGACGCCTAGGCGTCCAGTCCCCCTGACTGCCCGAGTCGCTTTCCCTCGCCACTCGGGCACGGGGTTCCCGGTCTTGTCGGGAGATCGAAGGACCCCACGTCGACCGCCACTGCCCGGTGGTCGATGTCCGGCGGGCCCGGTGCACTCCTTCAAGCACCGGGCCTGCCCTTTTATGTGTTTTAGAGTTACATTAACTTCCGGGAAACGATGCCGCGCGGCCCTGTCGCATCGGCTACCGATAGGTAGCATTTGGGCAGCAACTCAGACGTAGTCCCGCGGCGGCCTCGATGACGCGTTCGCCGGAATTCGTTCGGGAGGTGTCCGGTGACGATGATCGCTAGTCTGCCGAGGATCGAGTGGCTGAGCTACGCTCGGTCCGTGAGCGAAACACCTTCCGGCGGTGGCGGGTCCGGTCCGGAGCCGGGTGCGGGCGCCGCCGCCTCGCCCGAGGCCACGATTCCCGATGGGAATTCGCGGGAATCAACGCGAAGTCGACGCTCCGGCCAGGGGTTTCGCCGCGCTCAGCTGTCCGCGATGATGAATGCCGCCAATCAGCGACCCGATCTGATCGACGTGCTGCGCAAGGCGCGCGAACAGCTGCCCGGCGATCCGGCCTTCGGTGACCCGCTGTCGGTTTCGGGTCCGGGCGGCCCGAGGGCGGTGGCGCGCGCCGCGGACAAGCTCGTCGGCGATTCGCCCAGTGCGGCCCGTGAGATCGGGTTCGGCGCGCTGCAGGTCTGGCAGGCGATGCTGGAGCGGGTCGGGCGCGGCAAAGGTAGCCAAGAGGTAACCATCATGTTCACGGATCTGGTTTCGTTCTCCAGTTGGTCGCTCACCGCGGGCGACGAGGCCACCCTCGAACTGCTGCGTCGCGTCGCCAAGGCCATCGAACCGCCCGTCGCCGAATACGGCGGACACGTCGTCAAGCGCATGGGGGACGGGGTGATGGCGGTGTTCCCGTCCGCCGATGGCGCGGTGCGCGCCGCCGTGGCGGCCAAGCGGAATCTGGAACGTGTCGAGATCGGCGATTATCGGCCGCGAATGCGGATGGGTCTGCACACCGGCTCGCCGCGCGAAATCGGCGGCGACTGGCTCGGCGTCGACGTCACGGTGGCCGCGCGGGTCATGGAAGCGGGTGGCAACGGCAACACCATGATCTCCCAGGCCACCCTGAGCGCACTCGGCGCGGACACCCTCGCCGAACTCGGGCTCGGCGCGAAGCCTTATCGGCGCAGCTTCTTCGCGGCGCCGCTCAACGGCGTGCCCGAGGACCTGCGGATCTTCCGGTTGACCCGTAGCTGATCTAGAACCACCAGACCAGCGCGCCAACGGCGGCGAGCAGTCCGCAGACGGCCAGTGCCACGGATGCTGGCCGCGAGGTCTTCCACAGTGAGTAGGACCCGCCGAGTAGGAAGCCCGCCAGGGCGAGGAGGAGGATCACCGATACATCGCTGGACACGTCGAACATTCTGCCGTTCCCCGCTCCGGTTATCCTCGCCGGGGTCCTGACCTGCTGGAATCTTAACAAGCACGCAAGCTTGATTTTTTCTCGCACGGATGTGATGCTGGTCGACGGAACGCGAACGGTTCCGGCGCGGCAATGCGGTCGCGTGCGGTGCGTTCGCCGCACAGGGAGGCGAAAGCCGAATGGGTAAGCCTGCCGCCGATCCGGACGTGATCCGCATCGGCAACTGTTCCGGGTTCTACGGCGACCGACGTTCCGCCATGCGGGAAATGCTCGAAGGCGGGCGGCTCGACGTGCTCACCGGCGACTACCTCGCCGAACTCACCATGCTGATCCTCGGCCGCGACCGGATGAAGGATCCGAGCCTCGGCTACGCGAAGACGTTCCTCGCCCAGATCGAGGAATGCCTGGCTCTCGCGTTGGAACGCAAGGTGCGCATCGTGGCGAACGCGGGCGGGCTGAATCCGGCCGGACTGGCCGAGAAACTGCGCAAGGTGGCCGCTGAACTGGGGCTCGACGCCGCCATCGCGCACGTCGAAGGCGATGATCTGCTGCCGCGCGCGGAAGAACTCGGGCTCGGTGCACCACTCACGGCCAATGCCTATCTCGGCGCGTGGGGCATCGCGGCCTGCCTCGATGCGGGCGCGGATGTCGTGGTGACCGGGCGGGTCACCGACGCGTCCGTCGTCGTCGGTCCCGCCGCCGATTATTTCGGCTGGAGCACAACGGATTACGATGCGCTCGCGGGCGCCGTTGCGGCCGGTCACGTGATCGAGTGCGGCACTCAGGCCACCGGCGGCAATTACGCCTTCTTCACCGAACTCGCCGACCTCGGCCGCCCCGGCTTCCCGATCGCCGAGATCCGCGCCGACGGCAGCAGCGTCATCACCAAACACGAAGGCACCGGCGGATCGGTGACCGTGGATACGGTTCGGGCTCAACTGATGTACGAGATCCAGGGCGCGCGGTACGCGGGACCGGATGTCACGACGCGGCTCGACAGCATCGCGCTGAGCCAGGAGGCGCCAGATCGGGTGCGCATCGGCCCGGTCATCGGCGAGCCGCCGCCGCCCACGCTGAAGGTCTCGCTCAATACCATCGGCGGCTTCCGCAACGAGATGGAATTCGTGCTCACCGGACTCGACATCGAAGCGAAAGCCGAACTCGCGCGCCGCCAATTGGAATCCTGGCTGCCGGTGCGCCCGGCCGAGCTGGACTGGACGCTCGCGCGGCTCGACCGTCCCGACGCCGACACCGAGGAAGGCGCGAGCGCACTGTTGCGGTGCGTGGTGCGCGATCCCGATCCGAACAAGGTCGGGCGTGGATTCTCCAATGTCGCTGTCGAACTCGCGCTGGCGAGTTATCCGGGCTGCACCTTCACCACCCTGCCGGGCAACGGGTCGCCCTACGGGGTGTTCATGGCGGGCTACGTGGATGCCGCCGAGGTGGCGCACATCGCGGTCCTGCCGGACGGTACGCGGGTCGACATCGTGCCGCCGACCCGCACCGCCGCACTCGAGCCGGTGCCCGAACCCGAACTCCCGCGACCATTGCCACGGGGGGCGACCAGGCGCGCGCCGTTGGGTGAGATCGCGTTGGCCCGCAGCGGCGACAAGGGTGGCGACGCGAATATCGGTGTGTGGGTGCGCACCGAGGAGCAGTGGCGCTGGCTCGTGCACGCCCTCACCGTCGAGGAATTGCGCCGACTGCTGCCCGAAGTCGGTGAACTGCCCGTCACCCGGCACGTGCTGCCCGACCTGCGAGCCGTCAACTTCGTGGTGTCGGGGCTGCTCGGCGAAGGCGTGGCCTATCAGGCGCGATTCGACCCGCAGGCAAAGGGACTCGGCGAGTGGTTGCGCTCCCGATACGTCGACCTGCCTGTCGACCTGCGCCGTGTTTCCGCATGACATCGAACGACGAGGCATCGACCGTGAATTCACCGTGGACCACCCGGGAACGGCGTGAATTACGCGCCACTGTAAGGGCTTTCGCCGAGCGCGAGATCCTTCCCTATCTCGACGACTGGGAGCGCGATGGCGAGATCCCTCGCGAATTGCACAAGAAGGCAGGCGAACTGGGGCTGCTCGGCATCCAGTTCCCCGAAGCCTGCGGCGGTTCCGGCGGTGACGGTATCGACGCCACGATCGTCTGTGAGGAACTGCATCAGGCCGGATGCTCCGGCGGACTGTTCGCCTCCCTGTTCACCTGCGGCATCGCGGTGCCGCACATCATCGCCTCCGGAAACCGGGACCTGATCGACCGTTTCGCGAAGCCGACGCTCGCGGGCGAGCTCATCGGGTCGCTGGCCATCACCGAACCCGGCGGCGGCTCGGACGTCGGGCATCTCACCACCACCGCGCGCCGCGACGGCGACCACTACATCGTGAACGGCGCCAAGACCTACATCACCTCCGGCTGCCGCGCCGATTTCGTGGTGACGGCGGTGCGCACCGGCGGCCCCGGCTCCGGCGGCATCTCCTTGCTCGTGGTCGAGCGCGGCACACCGGGTTTCACCGTCAGCCGCAAACTCGACAAGATGGGGTGGCGCGCCTCCGATACGGCCGAACTGTCGTATGTGGATGTGCGGGTGCCGGTTTCCGATCTGGTCGGCCCGGAGAATTCCGGATTCCTCCAGATCGCGGGCGCGTTCGTGAGTGAACGCGTCGGTCTCGCGGTGCAGGCGTATGCGCAGGCGCAGCGGTGCCTCGATCTCACCTTGGACTGGGTGCGTGCCCGCGAGACCTTCGGGCGCCCGCTCATCAGCAGGCAGGCGGTGCAGAACACGGTGACCGAAATGGCGCGGCGCATCGATGTCGCCAGGGTGTACACGCGGGAGGTCGCACGGCGCAGCGCCGAGGGTGAGACCGACCTCATCGCGGAAGTGTGCTTCGCCAAGAACACCGCGGTCGAGGCGGGCGAATGGGTCGCCAACCAGGCCGTGCAGTTGTTCGGCGGACTCGGCTATATGCGCGAATCCGAGGTGGAACGCCAGTACCGTGACATCCGCATCCTCGGCATAGGCGGCGGCACCACCGAAATTCTCACCGGACTGGCGGCGAAGCGATTGGGGTATCAGTCATGACGGTATTGCGCAGCGCGCTGGACAGCGGGTCGGCGGAATATCTCGCGGCCGCCGCGGCGATGGACGGGAAACTCACCGAGATCGAGGGCGAATTCGCCAAGGCCGTCGCGGGCGGCGGACCGGACAAGCTGGCGCGGCATCGCAAGCGCGGCAAACTCACCGCGCGCGAACGCATCGAACTGCTCGTAGACGAGGATTCGCCGTTCCTCGAACTGTGCCCGCTCGCGGCCTGGGGCAGCGAATTCCAGGTCGGCGCCAGCGTGATCGCGGGCATCGGCATCGTGGCAGGCGTCGAATGCGTGATCGTCGCGCCCGATCCGACGGTGCGCGGCGGCACCTCGAATCCGTGGACGCTGCGTAAGAATCTGCGCGTCAACGATATCGCCATGGAGAATCGGCTGCCGGTGATCGGACTCGTCGAATCCGGCGGCGCGGATCTGCCGACGCAGAAAGAGGTCTTCGTGCCCGGCGGCCGGATGTTCCGCGACCTGACCAGGTTGTCGGCGGCGGGTATCCCGACCATCGCACTGGTCTTCGGCAATTCCACCGCGGGCGGGGCCTATATCCCCGGCATGTCCGACTACACGGTCATGATCAAGGAGCGTTCCAAGGTATTCCTCGGCGGGCCGCCGCTGGTGAAGATGGCCACCGGTGAGGAATCCGACGACGAATCCCTCGGCGGCGCGGAAATGCACGCCAGGGTCTCCGGACTCGCCGACTACCTGGCCGCCGACGAACAGGACGCGATCCGCATCGGCCGGTCCATCGTGAAACGCCTGAACTGGACCAAACGCGGTCCGCGCCCGCGCGCCGAGGTACTAGAGCCCCGATTCGATCAGGAAGAACTGCTCGGTATCGTGCCGAGCGATCTGAAGATTCCGTTCGATCCGCGCGAGGTGATCGCGCGGGTGGTGGACGACTCCGATTTCGACGAGTTCAAACCGCTCTACGGCAGCAGCCTGGTCACCGGATGGGCGGAACTGCACGGATATCCGGTGGGCATCCTCGCCAACGCGCGCGGCGTGCTGTTCTCCGAGGAATCCCAGAAGGCCGCGCAGTTCATCCAATTGGCGAATCGGAAGAACACGCCGCTGCTGTTCCTGCACAACACCACCGGCTATATGGTCGGTCGCGAATTCGAGCAGAAGGGCATCATCAAGCACGGGGCGATGATGATCAACGCGGTCTCCAACTCGAAGGTGCCGCACCTCACGCTGCTGATGGGCGCCTCCTACGGCGCCGGGCACTACGGGATGTGCGGGCGCGCCTACGATCCGCGGTTCGTCTTCGCTTGGCCGAGCGCCAAATCCGCGGTGATGGGCGGCGCGCAACTGGCCGGTGTGATCTCGATCGTCGGGCGCGCCGCGACCGAGGCCAAGGGGTTGCCGTTCGACGAAGCGGCCGACGCGGGGATGCGCGCGGCGATCGAGGCGCAGATCGAGGCGGAGTCACTGCCCATGTTCATGTCGGGGCGGCTCTACGACGACGGCGTGATCGATCCGCGCGACACCCGCACGGTATTGGGAATGGCCCTGTCGGCCGTCCACAATGCCCCGATCGAAGGCGCCGACGGTTTCGGCGTCTTCCGGATGTGAGGCAAGACATGACGGTGCTTGTCGCCAATCGCGGCGAGATCGCGCGGCGGGTGTTCGCCACCTGCCGCCGCATGGGTATCGGCACGGTCGCGGTGTATTCCGACGCCGACGCGGCGGCCCCCCACGTCGCCGAGGCCGATGCCGCGGTGCGGCTGCCTGGCAATACGCCCGCCGAAACCTATCTGCGCGGTGATCTCGTCATCGAGGCGGCGCTGTCGGCGGGTGCGGAGGCGATCCACCCCGGCTACGGATTCCTCTCGGAGAATGCCGATTTCGCGCGGGCGGTGATCGCGGCGGGGTTGACCTGGATCGGTCCGTCGGTCGAGGCGATCGAACAAATGGGTTCGAAGGTCGCGGCCAAGAAGATGATGGACGCCGCGGGTGTTCCGGTGCTGGCGGAACTCGATCCAGCCCAGGTCACCGCCGCCCAGCTGCCGGTGCTGGTCAAAGCGTCGGCGGGTGGCGGCGGACGCGGTATGCGGGTGGTGCGCGAACTCGCCGAGTTGACACCGCAGATCGAGGCCGCGCGCCGCGAGGCGCAGTCCGCGTTCGGCGATCCGACGGTGTTCTGTGAGCGTTACCTCGAGACCGGACGGCATATCGAGGTGCAGGTCATGGCGGATGCGCACGGTCGCACGTTGGCGGTGGGTGAACGCGAGTGCTCGATCCAGCGCAGGCATCAGAAGGTGGTGGAGGAGGCGCCGTCGCCGCTGGTCGAGCGCACACCGGGGATGCGGGAGCGGCTGTTCGAGGCGGCGCGGCTGGCCGCCGAGGCCATCGGTTACACCGGGGCGGGCACCGTCGAATTCCTCGCCGACGAAGCCGGGGAGTTCTTCTTCCTGGAGATGAACACCCGCCTCCAGGTGGAGCATCCGGTGACCGAATGCACCACCGGACTCGATCTGGTTCGCCTTCAGATCGAAATCGCCTCCGGGGCAGCGCTGCCCGAGCGGCCGCCCGCCATGCGCGGACATTCGATCGAGGTCAGGCTCTACGCCGAGGATCCGGCCAACGACTGGCAGCCACAGAGCGGAACTGTGCATCGTTTCGAAATACCCTCGGTGCGAAGCGAGTTCGAGTTGTTCGACGGTGCGGGCGTGCGTCTCGACACGGGGGTGGTCGACGGGTCGGTGGTCGGGGTGCACTACGACCCGATGTTGGCCAAGGTCATCTCCTACGCCGAAACCCGCACCGAGGCAGCGCGACTGCTCGCCGCGGCGCTGCATCGAGCCCACATTCACGGGCTGGTGACCAACCGCGATCTGCTGGTTCGCGTGCTACGGCACCCGGCCTTCCTCGCGGGCGACACCGACACCGCGTTCTTCACCACCCACGGGCTCGACACGCTCGCCGCACCGCTGGTCTCGGAATCCGACGCGGCGCTGTCGATCGTGGCCGCCGCCCTTGCCGACGCCGCGGCCAACCGCCGCGCGGCGCGGGTGGGCGGCGGGTTGCCGAGTGGCTGGCGCAATCTGCCCGCGCCATCGCAGCGCAAGTCCTACGAGGCACGGTCCGGCGAAATCCACGAGGTGGGTTACCGGTTCGGCCGGGGTGGGCGGGTCGCCGTAGCAGGCCACGACGGGCTGGAACTGGTGGCGGCGGAACCGGAACGGGTCGTGCTCGCGGTTCCCGGTGCGCGCGGTCCGGTGCGCAGGCAGTTCGAGGTCGCCCGCTACGGGGATCTGGTGTGCGTGGATTCGCCGCTCGGGCCGGTGAGCGCGCGGCGTCTGCCCCGGTTCAGCGATCCGGCCGATCAGGTCGCGACCGGGTCGCTGCTCGCGCCGATGCCGGGCAGCGTGATCCGGGTCGGCGCGCGGGTCGGTGACCGGGTCGAGCAGGGGCAGCCGATCCTGTGGCTGGAGGCGATGAAGATGGAGCACACCGTCGCCGCCCCCGCCGCGGGCGTGCTCAGCGCCCTCGAGGTGAGCGTCGGGCAGCAGGTCGATATCGGCGTGGTCCTCGCGGTGGTCGACCCCGACACAGCGCCCACCGAATCCGCACAGGCATGAATCAGGAGTACCGAGTATGAGTTTCATCGAATCCGACGAGCGCAAGGCCCTGCGGTCCGCTGTTTCGGCGCTCGCCGCCAAGTACAGCTACCGCGACTACGTGGTGCACAAGGCGCGCAAGAACGAGCCGCTCACCGAATTGTGGGACGAGGCGGGCAAACTCGGCCTTCTCGGCGTGAACCTGCCGGAGGAGTACGGCGGCGGCGGTGCGGGCATGTACGAACTGTCGCTGGTGCTCGAGGAACTGTCCGCGCACGGCGCGGGCCTGCTGCTGATGGTGGTGTCGCCTGCCATCTGCGGCACGATCATCACGAAATACGGTACGGACGAGCAGAAGCAGCTGTGGCTGCCGAAGCTGGCCGACGGCAGTGCCAAGATGGTCTTCGGCATCACCGAACCCGACGCCGGATCCAATTCGCACCAGATCACCACCACCGCGCGCCGCGACGGTGACGACTGGATTCTCAACGGCCGCAAGATCTTCATCTCCGGTGTGGATCAGGCCGAGGCGGTGCTCATCGTGTCGCGCACCGAGGACCACAAGACCGGCAAACTCAAGCCCGCGCTGTTCATCGTGCCCACCGACGCACCCGGTTTCACCAAGGTGGCTCAGGAGATGGACATCATCGAGCCGGACCACCAGTACAACCTGTTCCTCGACGATGTCCGGCTGCCGTCCACCGCGCTGGTCGGCAGGGAGGACGCCGCACTCATGCAATTGTTCGCGGGCCTGAACCCGGAGCGGATCATGGGCGCGGCGATGGCCGTCGGCATGGGTCGTTACGCGGTGGACCGCGCGGTGGAATACGCCAAGGAACGCACCGTCTGGAAGACCCCGATCGGCGCGCACCAGGGTATCGCGCATCCGTTGGCGCAGGTCAAGGTCGAAATCGAACTTGCGAAGTTGATGATGCAGAAGGCCGCCGCGCTCTACGACGCCGGTGACGAGATGGGCGCGGCCGAAGCCGCGAACATGGCGAAATACGCCGCGGCCGAAGCCAGTATCAAAGCACTGGATCAGGCCATCCAGACCCACGGTGGCGCCGGGTTGACCAAGGACTACGGGCTGGCCGCCATGTTGGCCGCCGCCCGCATCGGTCGCATCGCTCCGGTGAGTCGCGAGATGGTGCTGAACTTCGTCGCCCAGCATTCGCTCGGGCTGCCGAAATCGTACTGATGGCAGCGGATTCGGAGGCTCCCATGACCGACCCCTACGTGCGCTACGAGGTGCGCGACGGTTTCGCGACCCTCACCCTCGACTCACCGCACAACCGTAACGCGCTGTCGTCACGCTTGGTCGGCGAACTGCTGCGTGGCCTCGACGGCGCGGCCGCCGATCCGGATGTGCGCGGAATCGTATTGGCGCACACCGGGAACACCTTCTGCGCAGGCGCGGATCTCAGCGAGGCCGCGGACGCCGATCCGGCGGTGGCCGCCGACGACCGGACCAGGGTGATGATCGGGGTGCTGCGCCGCCTGGTGGAAATCCCCAAGCCGGTGATCGCGCGCGTCGACGGCAATGTGCGCGCGGGCGGCATGGGAATCGTGGCCGCCTGCGACCTCGTCGTCGCCGGTCCCGCCAGCTCCTTCGCGCTGACCGAAGTGCGAATCGGCTTGGCGCCGTTCATGATCTCGCTGACCCTGCTGCCGCGACTCGATCCGCGCGCGGCGAGCCGCTACTACCTGACCGGTGAGAAGTTCGACGCCGCGACCGCCACGGCCATCGGCCTGGTCACGGTCACCGCCGATGACCCCGCCGCCGAGGTCGCGCGGCTGTGCGGGGAACTGCGCAAGGGCGCACCGCAGGGCCTCGCCGAAGCCAAGCGGCTGGTGAACGCCGACCTGCTCGCCGGATTCGACGCCTCCGCCGAAGAGCTCGCGCGGCGTTCGGCGAGCTTCTTCGGAACTCCCGAGGTGCTCGAGGGCATGACGGCCTTCCTCGAGCGCCGCCCGCCCGCCTGGGCAGAATAACGACCATGGCGACACCCCACGAACCCAAACAGGACCGCAGCCGCGCCACCCGGCAGCGCCTGTTGGCGGCGACCATCGACTGCCTGGCCGAAACCGGCTGGGCCGCAGCCACCGTCGCCGTGGTCGCCGAACGTGCCGGCGTGTCCCGCGGCGCCGCCCAACACCACTTCCCCACCAGGGAGGATCTGATCACCGCGGCGCTCGAGTACATGTTCGACACCCGCAACGACCAGGCCAAACACGAGGCCGCCGCACTGTCGGGCCTGGTCGAGGGCGTGGCCCGCACCGAAGCCGTGGTCGCGGGCCTGGTCGAGTCCTACACGAGCGTCCTGTTCAAAGCCGCCCTCCAGGTCTGGACCCACGCCGCCGCCGACCCCGCCCTGCGCGAACGCATAGTCCCCCTCGAAGCCAAGTTCGGCCGCGCCTCCCACCGCCGCGCCGTCGAAGCCCTCGGCGTCGACGACCGCGACCCGGTAGCCCACCACCTCGTCCAAGCCACCCTCGACCTGGCTCGTGGCCTCGGCCTAGCCGATGTCCTCACCGACGACTCCACCCGCCGAAAACAAATAGTCACCCAATGGTCCGCCACCCTCCACACGGCCCTGCACCCGGACTGAAGCAGGGCTGACGACGGTTCGACGACGGCGTGCCGGACCGGAACTGTTCGGCGCCGCCGCCGCGGACCGAGCGCCGTGGTCGGCGCCGGACTTGCCTACGACACGAGGCGCGCCCGGTGCTCGCTCGAGAGCCTGCGTCGATCTCGAAACGGTCAGCGGCGGTGCGTGATATGCGCCGAAGGCTCCTCGCCGCAGGTCACGCACCGCCGCACCGGACCGGCCGTTTCGGGGCCGATCAGGTGCGTTGCGAGCGGGTCAGTGTTGTCGGGTCAGGTCGTAGAGGGTTACGCCGTCCACTTCGGTGGCGGTGAAGTTCTCCTGGACCCAGGTGGTGATGGCTGAGCTGGTCGACTCGCCGCTTCGGTTACCGCCGCCGGTGATGAAGTAGTGGATTTTTCCTTCGGCGACGTACTGCTGGAATTGGGCGAGGGTGGGGGAGGGGTCGCTGCCGTTGAAGCCGCCGACGGGCATGATCGGGAGTTCGGTGGCGAGTTGGTAGCCCGCGGCGCTGTTGGAGCCGATGGTCGCGGCGGCCCAGGTGTAGGTTTCGCTGTCGGATTTCAGGAGGGTGATCACTCGGTCGCTGGGGCGGCTCGAACCGAGGAGTCCGCCCATGGCGCCGGGGCCATCGGCGTTCATGCCGCCGTCCGGTGCGCCGCCGTCGGGGAGATTGCCGCCGTTCGCGGGACCTGTCGCGCCGCCGGGGGCGGGCTGCGTCCCGGCAGCGCGTCGGCCGCCGTCCTGTCCGTCCGGAATCCGGTTCTGGCCCATGGCTGTTCCGTCGTCTCGGCGTCCGTCACCTGGACCGCCGCCGAATCCACGCATACCTCCGGCGTTCGGCCCCGCGGAGGGGATCGCGCCTTGGTGGGCCGAGGTGAGGGTCTGCACGGAGTAGGCGACCGGTCCGGCGAGGCCGACAAGCACCGCGGCCAGCGCCGTGACCACGGCGATCCCGCGCGGGGTCGGGGCGAGGATCGCGAGGGCGGCGAGGATGCCGAGGATCAGGACGGTCCAGCGCAGCCATGGCAGGAAGGTGGCGCTGCGGGAGAGCAGTAGCCAGGCGGTGGCGGTGGTGAGCGCCACCGAGAGGGCGAGGGCGCAGCGCACCGACGGGCGGTGGCGTTCGCGCCACATCTGGACCGCGCTCGCGCCGACCAGCGCCGCGATCGCGGGGGCGAGGGCGACGGTGTAGTACTGGTGGAAAATGCCCGCCATGAAGCTGAACACGAGCGCGGTGACCACAAGCCACCCGCCCCAGAGGATCAGTGCGGCGCGTCGTTGATCGGTGCGAGCGGCCTTGCCACGCAGCAGGATTCCGGCGGCGAGTCCGACCAGCGCGGCGGGGATGAGCCACGCGATCTGACCGCCTTGCGCCGGTTCGAACAGGCGGGTGATGCCGGTGCTGCCCCACATGCCGTTCCCGCCGGCAGGCAGGTCGCCGCCGGGGCCGACGCTGCCGCGCTCGTTGCCGTTGAGGCGGCCGAGTCCGTTGTAGCCGAGGGTCAGCTCCAGGATCGAATTATGATGCGAGCCACCGATCCACGGCCGCGAGTCGGCGGGCCACAGTTCCACGGCCAGCAGCCACCAGCCCGCCGCGACCACCATGGCGGCTCCGGCCGCGAACAGTTGCAGTATCCGTTTGCCGAGCGCGGGCGGTCCGGCGACGAGATAGGCGAGCGCGAGCGCGGGCACGACGAGAAGTACCTGCAATTGCTTTGTGAGGAAACCGAATCCGATGAAGACGCCGGTGAGTACCAGCCATCTGGTTCGGCCTTCGCGGATCGCGTTGGTCATGGCCCATGCGGCGGCGACCATGAGGAACACCAGCAGCGCGTCGGGGTTGTTGAAGCGGAACATGAGGGTCGCCACGGGGGTTACGGCGAGCACGAGGCCGGCGAGCAGTCCGGCGGCGGGGCCGAACGGTTTGCGCACGGTGGCCCACAGCAGTGCGACGGCGCCGACGCCGAGCAGCACCTGCGGGACCAGGATGCTCCAACTGTTCAGTCCGAACATGCGGACCGACAGTTCCATCAACCACAGCGAGGCGGGTGGTTTGTCCACCGTGATGGAGTTCGCGGCGTCGGAGGAGCCGAAGAAGAATGCTTCCCACGACCGCGAACCAGCCTGTACCGCGGCGGAATAGAAGGAGTTGGCCCAGCCGTTGGCGCTCAGGTTGCACAGGTAGGCGATCGCGGTGCCGAGCAGCAGCGCGGCGAGCGCGGGGTATTCCCAGCCGATGGGGCGTTTCTGGACGGCGCGGGGAGCTGCCGGGGTGAGGGTGGCGGTCATCGGTCGCTCACCTCGCGCTGGAATTCCGGTCCGGCGAAGGCGGGCGGGCGCGCACCCGTCGGTGCGGTGTCGCGGAAAACCCAGCGCAGCCCGACGAATCGAGTGACGGTGGCGACGAGATTCGCCAGTACCAGCGCGACGAGTTCCAGATGCACGGAGGCGCCGGGCGCGAGCCGGTGCAGCGCGAACAGCGACCCGCTGGTGATCACGAGCCCGAACGCGAAGATCAGCAGTCCTTGGAACTGGTGGGCGACGACGCCGTGTGCGCCGCGTACTCCGAAGGTGAAGGCGCGGTTGGCGGCGGTGTTGCCGATCGCGGTGAGCAGCAGCGCGGCGAAGTTCGCGACCTGCGGCCCGGCCATCGGCTGGATCAGCAGGTAGAGCAGTGCGTAGGCGAGCGTCGAGCACACTCCGACGATGGCGAAGCGCGCCACCTGTCCGACCATGCCGAGCGGTACGCCGGGCACCAGCGGTTCACGTCCTACCGCGGCCCGCAGTTCCTCGAGAGGTATCGCGCCCGTGGTCAATCCGCGCAGCAGACGCCATACGCCGAGCAGGTCCTTGCGTGCGGTGTCGACGATGTCGACGGTGCTGTCCGGGTCGTCGATCCAGTCCACTGGCACTTCGTGGATGCGCAGTCCGGCGCGTTCGGCGAGCACGAGAAGTTCGGTGTCGAAGAACCATTCGCCGTCCTCGACCAGTGGCAGCAGTCGCCGCGCGATCTCGGTGCGCATGGCTTTGAATCCGCATTGCGCGTCGGAGAATCCGGCCCGCAGCGAGGCGCGCAGGATGAGATTGTAACAGCGCGAGACGAATTCGCGTTTCGGGCCGCGCACCACCCGCGACGCCGCGTCGAGCCTGGTGCCGATCGCGACATCGGAATGCCCGGTGATCAGCGGCGCGACCAGCGGCAGCAGCGCGTTGAGGTCGGTGGACAGGTCGACGTCCATATAGGCGACCACTTGCGCGTCGGAGTGTTCCCACACCGCACGCAGCGCCCGCCCACGGCCCTTGGCGTCGAGGTGCACGACGCGGACCTCGTCGAATTCGGCGGCGAGGTCGCGCGCCACCCGCATGGTGTCGTCGGTGCTGGCATTGTCGGCGATGGTGATTCGAGCCGGGAAGGGGAAGCCGTCGCCGAGGTGGGCGCGCAGTCGGCGCACGCACACCGCGAGATCGGACTCCTCGTTGTAGACGGGGATCACGACGTCGAGTACGGGCGTGATCACCGCTGCGGTCGGTTCCGCACGGTACGCGGCGGTCGCGGTTTCGGTCATGGGACCACCATCGTCAGCCGCGCTACAGCCAGGCCGGCTCTCCGCTGTGAGGTTGCTGTGACCTGGGGGACGCAGCGTGCGCTCAGTCCAGTCGGCGCAGTCGCACGATATTGTCGGCGCGGGTGCCGGTGCGGCCGTCCGGCCAGGTCACCTCGCGTTCGACCTCCTCGGCCGCCTCGACCCGCCACCGCTGTTCGGGCAGGTCGAGACCGGCCAGCACCTCGTCGGTGCTCGGCAGGTGCACATGCGAGTGTTCGTGGTCACCTTCGACGAAGGACGGCCACCCGGCGTGACCGGCGATGAGCAACACCCCGCCCGACGCGACCGCCTCGGCGGCGCGGCGCAGCACCGGAAGGCGTTCGGTGTCGCCGACCGGGGAGTGGAAGAACTGCGCCGACACCAGGTCGAAGGCGCCATCGGGGAAGCTGTGACGCAGGTCGTGCTCCGCGGTGACGATGCGCTCCCCGACACCGGCCTGCGCCGCGTGCTCGGCGGTGCGCGCCAGGGCGGTCGCCGAGATGTCGACGGCGGTGACCTGCCAGCCGCGCGCGGCCAGCCAGATCGCGTCACCGCCCTCGCCGCAGCCGAGGTCGAGTGCGCGGCCAGGCGCCAGGTCGGCGGCCTCGCGCACCAGCAGCGGATTCGGCTCGCCGCTCCAGATCCGATCCCGCTCGGTGTAGAAGGTCTCCCAGAACTCGCGGGCGTCGGTGGTGGTATCGCTCATGCCGTCATCCTGGGGGTTCGCCTCGCGCGCCGGCTAGTTTTGTTGCCGTTTCGGCAAGGAGCCCGCGGACCCCGTGACAATGATTGGTACGGTCGGGGCGTGACGCAGCGTGGCCGGACAACCGAACGGGCGCCCGGCGAGCGCGTCGATGCCCGCACCGAGCGGTGGCGTGCACACCGGCGCAAGGTTCGCGCGGAATTCGTCGATGCCGCGTTCCGCGCGCTCGACAAGTTCGGCCCCGAGGTCAGCATGGGCGATATCGCCAAGGAGGCGGGCGCGGCCAAACCCAAGCTGTATCGGCATTTCGAGGACAAGGCCGATCTCTACGACGCGATCGTGGACCGGGTCCGCGACATGCTGTGGGGCCGTGTGGTTTCCACCATCGACCTGGCCAACGACACCGCGCGCGAACTCATCGGGCGCACCGCCGCCGAATACGTGCTGGTGGTGGTGGAGCATCCGAATGTGTTCCGGTTCATACTGCACAGCCATTTCACCCGGCGCGCCTCGGAGTCCGATCGTGCGCTGCACACCGCGCGGCAGTCGGCGCGGCGCGCGGCCGAATTGTTCGGCGGCTTGCTCGATGACGTGTCCGTGGATGTGGAAAGCGTCGAGCTGCTGAACTATTCGATTTTCGGTGCGGTTGCCTCGGCCACCGATTGGTGGCTCGGGGTGAACCGGCTGCGGGAGCCGACCATGCCCGCCGAGGATTTCATCGCCTATCTCGCCGAAATCGTCGCCGCGCTGGCGACGGCGAACGCCCGCCGCACCGGCTTCACGGTCGACACCGACCTCCCGATGCACCTGGCCTTCCGGCCCGCCTGATCCGCCGCGCATCCGGTCGAACGCCGTTGTCCGAGACCGGGACCCGCCGCTTCGTCGAGGCCGGGGTTACGCGTCTCCCCAAGTATGCGCCCGCCCACCGACAGGTTCGCGCCACCCGCTCAATGTTCGTGCAACCGCCACAAAGGGGACACCGGGCCGTGGCCTTTGCCCAGGTCGTAGGCGGCGTGCAGGCAGCGGCGGGTCCATTCCTTGGCGAATTCGACCGCGTCGGGAACGCTGTAGCCGTTCGCCAACGCGCAGGCGATGGCGGCCGCGAGGGTGTCGCCGCCGCCGTGGTCGTTGCCGGTGTCGATGCGCGCGGCGGTGAACTCGAGGAAGTTCTCGCCGTCGAACAGCAGGTCGGTGCTGTATCGGGAGGTGCGAAGATGGCCGCCCTTGACGATCGCCCAGCGCGGTCCGAGCGCGTGCAGCGCGCGAGCGGCGCGGCGCGCGCTCGCGTCGTCGGTGACGTCGATGCCGGTGATCAGCCTGACTTCGTCGAGGTTCGGGGTGACGATGGTCGCCAGCGGAATCAGCGTGTGCCGCACCGCGTCCAGAGCTTCTTCGTGCAGGAGCGGATCGCCGTGCATCGAGGCCGCGACCGGGTCGACCACGAGCGGAATCGAGCCGTTCGCGCCGATGCCGGTTTCCCGGCACACGTCCGCGACGGCTTCGATGATGGCGGTCGAGGCGAGCATGCCGGTCTTGGCTGCGCCGATTCCGATGTCCCCGGCCACCGAACGCACCTGATCGGCGACGATGTCCGGCGGGATCTCGTGGAATCCGCTCACCCCCACCGAATTCTGCACCGTGACCGCCGCGACCGCGACGAGCGCGTGCACGCCGCACAGCGCCATGGTCCTGGTGTCGGCCTGGATGCCCGCACCGCCGCCGGAGTCGGTGCCTGCGATGGTGAGGACGCGGACCGGAGTCTGCCCTTCGGCGGGTATCGGCAACAGCTTCACGGTTCGACCCTACGATGTCGGGTCGGTGTCCGGTATGACCGGTGACCCACCCGGCGTTTGGAATTGTTAATGAAAATCGTTATCATCTTCTCGTGTCCTTCACCTCGCGCCGAGACCGCCCGCCCTGCGGCGTGAGCCGATTGCGCCGATACTTTCCCGCGTGGGACGAACTCCACGAACACGCCTGACGCGGGAATCTTGCGCACCGCGAGCCACGATCATTGAGGGGACCGTGGCTCGCGGTCGCGCGACTCAATTCGAGATGCCCGGCGTGCGAAGCACATTGGCGGTGTCGGTCAGTTGGTCCAAGAGGAATTCGGCGATGTCGGCGCGGGCGATCCGCAACGTGAGACCGGTCGCGTCACCGGGGATGTCGCGTCGGTACGCGCCGGTGCGCGGGCCGTCGGTGAACGCGCTCGGCCGCACGATCGTCCAGTCCAGATCGGCGGCGCGCACCAGGGTCTCCTGGCGGACGTGATCGTCGTATGCCTTGCGCAGCAGCAGCCCGAACATCACGTGCTTCCAGACGAAATTCAGATTCTGCCTGCTCTCGCCGACCCCGAGGGTGCTCTGGCAGATCAGCCGCCGCACCCCCGCGCGCCCCATCGCCTCGACGATCGCCCTGGTGCCCGCGAACCGCACCGCCCCCTTGCGTCCGTCGCCGAGGGTGACTATGACGGCGTCCTGGCCGGTGACGGCGCGTTCGGCCGCTGTGGCGTCGAGGACGTCGCCCTCGACCACGCGCAGCCGCGCGTCCTGTCGCGTGACGCCCGCCGCGTTGCGTGTGAAGGCCGTCACGTCGTGGCCGCGCTCGAGCGCCTGCTCGACGACGTGGCGTCCGACCGTGCCGGTGGCTCCGAAGACCGCGATTCTCATGATGTGCTCCCTGTGTGCCGATGCTGTCGAACCGGTGGTGAATCCAGTACAGCGGCGGCGCGAGCGAACGGACATGGTCGCGCGTCTCGTGCTCATAAGCGAGTGTCCAGGACGGAATCGGCAGGTCAGCGGCGCGCGACCAGCAAGGTCTGGGTCCCGCGGCCGAGTGGTCCGCGCTCGTCGAACAGCGCGGTTTCCGCCATGCCTATCCCGTGCGGCTGCGGGTAGGTGACGGCGTCGAGGCAGACCCATTCCCCGACGGGTTGGCGGTGCAGGGTCACCGTCAGGTCGGTGTTGATGAACAGGTGACTGTCCCAGTCGAGCACCGCGCTCACGCCGTTGCCGGAGTCGGCGGCGGCCAGCGTCCGTTCCAGCGGGCTCGGGGTGGTGCCCGCGACGATGGGATGCTTCAGGCGAATCCAGCAGATCGCCGGACCCGGTTCGGCGAAAGATCCGGTGACGAAACGGTATTCGATGGCGGTGTGGAAGCCCACCGGTTGATTCGACGGGAACGGTGCGGGTTCGGCCGCGTGCTCGGGTCCGGGCCGCGCTCCGGTCGGCAGAAACATCTCGGGCAGTTCGAGTTTCGGCTCGGCGAGTTTGAAACGCCAAGCGTTGGCGGTCATCACGGGTCCGCGGTCGGTGGAAAGGATGGCCTGCACGAGTTCCACCGACCGCCCGGGACGCGCCACCTTCGTCTCCACGGTGAGCGGCGCCAGCGGCACCGGCCCCAGGATTTCCACCGCGACCCGCCCCACCTGGAAACCCTCCCTCGGCTCGCACCGCTCGATGGCGTGGCCGAGCAGCGCCGAAGGCGGACCGCCGTGCTGGGCGTCGGGCGACCACGGCCCCCGGGTCGACTCGGTGGAGAAGTAGCGGCCCGGCTGCTCCGGGTCGGGCAGGTAGAAGGCGTCGCTCACGTTCGTCGTCCGTCCCTCGGGCCGTCGGCGTTCTTCCGCGGCATTGTCGGTTCGCCCACCGATTCTGCTACGCACGTCCGCGCGCGGATTCAGGGCAGTAGAGCCGCACATCCAGGCCTGACTTCTAGCTACGCCCGCCCGCGCGCGGATTCAGGCCCGGCCGAACGCGAGCGCGACGTTGTGCCCGCCGAAACCGAAGGAGTTGTTGACCGCATAGTCCACGCGCTGCGGTCGGGCCGCGCCCGCGACGACGTCCAATTCGATCTTCGGGTCGAGATTGTCGAGGTTGAGGGTGGGCGGCACCTTCCCGTCGCGCACGGTCAACAGCGTGAGGATCGATTCCAGCGCGCCGACCGCGCCGATCGAATGCCCCAGCGCCGATTTGGGCGCGTAAACCGACGCGTCGGGGGTGACCGCGGCGATGGCCTCGGCTTCGGAGGCGTCGCCGATGGAGGTCGAGGTGGCGTGCGCGTTCACGTGTCCGATATCGGCGGGCCGGAGTCCCGCGGTGCGGATGGCCGCGCGCATGGCGCGGGCCGCGCCGCGGCCGCCCGGTTCGGAGGCCACGATGTGGTATGCGTCGGAGGTGATGCCCGCGCCGAGCACCCGGCCGTGCACCCGCGCGCCCCTGGCCCGTGCGTGCCGCTCGGATTCGAGGACGAGCAGCGCGCCCGCCTCGCCGAACACGAAGCCGTCGCGATCCCGGTCGAAGGGCCGCGACGCCCGGTGCGGTTCGTCGTTGCGGGTGCTCATCGCGCGCATCATGGCGAAACTCGCGATGGGCACGGCGTGGATGTGGCCTTCGACGCCGCCCGCGACCACCACGTCCGCCTCGCCGGTGCGGATCAGCCGCCAGGCGTGCGCGATGGCCTCCGAACCCGACGAGCACGCCGAGACGGGCGCGAACACCCCGGCTTTGGCGCCGATCTCGAGTCCGACGGTGGCGGCGGGGCCGTTGGGCATGATCATCGGCACCGAGGCGGGCGACACCCTGCGGTAGCCGCCCGCGCGCATGGCGTCGACGGCTTCGATGAGCGCGTCCGCGCCGCCGAGTCCGGTGCCGATGGCGACGGCGAGCCGTTCGCCGTCCACACCCGGCGCGCCCGCGGCTCGCCAGACATCGCGGCCGAGTACCAGCGCCAACTGTTCGACGTAGGAAAGGCGCCGTCGTTCGATCCGGGTCAATCGGTCGCCGGGATGGGAGCGCAGCGGGCCGCCGATGCGGACCGGCAGGTCGAATTCGGTCACGAAGTCCGCTTCGAGCTCGCGGATGCCGCTGCGGCCTTCCAACAGCTGTGACCAGGTGGTATCCGCGTCGTCGGCGAGTGCGGTGGTGGCGGCGTAGCCGGTGACGACGACCGAGTCCGTAGTTTCTGAAGCGATTGGTACAGTCACGGATGTCATGAATACCTGTAGCGGTCGCTACAGTCAACCCATGCCCCGTCCGCTCGACCACGCCCGGCGCGCCGAACTGCTGCGCGGCGTCGTGGACTACATCGCCGAACACGGACTCGCCGAACTGTCGCTGCGCCCGCTGGCCGCAGCCCTCGGCACCAGCTCCCGCATGCTGATCTACTACTTCGGCACCAAGGAGGAACTGCTCGTCCAAGCGCTCGCCACCCAGCGCCCCGATATCGCCGCGCTGTTCGCTGGCGTCACCGACGCCGCCGCGCTGCGGGCGAGCCTGATCGCCTTCTGCGAATCGAGCCTGACCGGCGCGGGCGCGACCAGCGTGCGGGTGCTGCTGCAAGTGCTCGGCGCGGCGTGCGCGCCGTCGAGCCCCTACGACCGCTACGCCGTCGACGCCATCGCCGCGTTCGTCGCGGCGCTCTCTGCCGCACTGGCCCGCATCGAGACCATCGACGATCCCGAAGCCGTTGCCACACTGCTCATCTCCGGCCTGCGTGGCATCATCCAGGATCAGTTGATCACCGGCGATGTGGAGCGGACCACCCGTGCGGGCCTGCGCTTGGTCGAGCAGAACATTCGGTAGCCGCACGCGGCAACGCATTCCGCGACCACGCTCGGCAAACCGCGGTCGACTGTGCCGCCGTCGCGTGTCGCGCTCGGCGTGTCGGTGGCCCACATGTGGTGGGCGCGAACGGGTCTGCGGGATCGCGGGGTGCGCGGTATGCTCTCGGCAACAAGCGGGCTGCCGGGGAGCTTCGCTTCCGAAGTCACACTTGGATCGGCCGGGGCCCTTTCGCGCGCGTTGGGGTACGCGGTCGGAAAAGGGCTGGGAAGTGTCAATGCAACCTGTCGAATTCGGTCGTGAACTGCGCAGACGGCGTGTCGAGCGTGGGATGAGCCTCGGTGCTCTCGCCAAACTCGTGCACTACAGCAAGAGTCATCTGAGCAGAATCGAGAACGGGATAAAGCGCCCGTCCGAGCAACTGTCGGGCGCATGCGATCGGGAGTTGGGCGCCTGCGGTGCGCTCATCGCCTCGGCGCAGACCGCCGCGACGGAGGAGGCCGAACCGGGTCGTCCGGTGCGGTCCGAATCGCCGCGCCCGCGTGCCGTTTCCGCCGAGATGCTGCCCGGCTTGCGTGAGATGTTCAGGTGCGCGCGGGCAATGGGGCGAACGAACAGTCCGAGTCTGGTGCTGCCGACGGTGCGCGGCATGATCGTCACCGCGGAGAACGCCGCGGCGCACAGTACCGGCAAACAGCGTCGAGACCTGTTGCTGCACGGTGCCCGGATCGCGGAATTCGCGGGCTGGATGGCCCAGGAACGCGGCGACGATGTCGACACCCTCCGGTGGACCGAGCACGCGGTCACGCTCGCGTCGGCCGCGGGCGACAAGCAGATGGGCAGTTACGCGTTCGTGCGCCGGGCGGTGGTGAGCCTGTACCACCGCGATCCCGCCGAAACCGTCGGACTGACCGAACGGATCTACGCCGACCACGCCGTCCACCCGCGGATTCGCTGGCTGGCCGCGCTCGGCGCCGCGCAGGGATACGCCATCGGCAAGGACAAGAAGAAGGCCACGCTCGCGCTGGATCACGCGGCGACACTTTACGACGCCGTGCGCCGCTGCGGCGAAGGCGAGCAACTCGGCCCTTCGGCGTTGCTGCACGACCGCCCGATCTTCATCCAGGCGTGGTGCCACTACGATCTGGGCGACCTCGACGCCGCCGCGGAGCTGTTCGAGCGCGCCATGTCGTCGTGCCCGCCGAGCTCCGACCGGGATCGTGCGCGTTTCGGCACCCGGCACGCCCTCGTGCACGCGGCGCGCGGGGAACCGCGGCGCGCGTGCGAACTGATCGCGCCGCTGCTCGAGCTGATCACTGTGCTCGATTCGGCCACGATCCGCGCTGATCTGCGCATTCTCTCGGGCGCGCTGCACCGGCGCAGCGACGATCCCGCGGTGCGGGCGATCCTCCCCGCGCTCGCGGGCGCGTTGTCCAGGTCCTGAAACTTGTTTGCCGGTTGCCGCTTCGGAAGTGGCAACGCCGCGCGGGAACGGGCAACAGGCAACACCTTTCGCGCGCGGCGTTTCGGTCGGATGCTGGAAGAAAGCCAGCGATCCGGACCGGGAGGGGTCCGGGCCGGTGCGCGCCCGCTGCACACGGGCGAGGAATCTTTCGGCAAAGGGATGGAAGATGAGTGTCGTAGTCGATTATGGGGACGATTCGGGAACACGCGGGCCCGTGGGGCGTAAGCGTCCGGTGCTGAGCGATCGCGAGGTCGAGGTGTTGTTGGCGTGGATCGCGTCGGATTCGAAGGTGGAAGTGGGTCGCCGCCTTTATATCTCGCTCGGAACGGTGAACACGCATCTGTCGCGGATCAGGGACAAGTACGCGGCGGTTGGGCGGCCCGCGCCGACGAAGGCCGCGTTGATGGCGCGGGCATTGCAGGACACTCTCATCGTGCTCGAGGACCTCTGACGCGGTAGTCCTCGCGGGTGCGGGCTTGCCGGTTGTTCGCCCCGGTGTCGTGGCGGCAGCCGACCGGTCCGTTCTCTGAGGATCGAACGCCGAATTCTGTCCTATAAGTGCGCACGTGCGCACATGAAGGATAGTCTGGGGCGGTCGGTTCGACACGAGAGGTTTCGCCGTGCTCGCAGTGCTCGGAAATCAGGTGTTCCGGCGGCTGTTCGCCGCCCAGGTCGTCGCGCTGGTCGGCACGGGACTGCTCACCGTCGCGCTCGGCCTGCTCGCCTACGACCTGGCGGGCGGCGACGCCGGCGCGGTACTCGGCACGGCGCTGGCGATCAAGATGATCGCCTACGTCGGCGTCGCACCCGTGATCGCGGCGGTCACCGAATGGTTGCCGCGCCGGGCGCTGCTGGTCGGCGCCGACGCGGTGCGCGCGAGCGTCGCGGTGCTGCTGCCGTTCGTCGACCAGGTCTGGCAGATCTACGCGCTGATCTTCGTCCTGCAAGCCGCATCGGCGACCTTCACGCCCGCGTTCCAGTCGGTGATCCCGTCGGTGCTGGTCGACGCGAAGGACTACACGCGCGCGCTGTCGCTGTCACGGCTCGCCTACGACCTGGAGGCGGTGCTGTCACCGCTGCTCGCGGCGGCGCTGCTCACCGTGATCGGATACCAGTCGCTGTTCGTCGGCACCGTCCTCGGCTTCCTCGGCTCGGCCCTGCTCGTGGTGCGCACCCCGCTGCCCGCCCTGCCCGCGCCCGACCGGTCATACTCACTCGCCGATCGGATTCTCGCGGGCGCGCGGGTGATGGGGCGACGACCAGAATTGCGCGCCCTGCTGGCGATGAATCTGGTGGTCGCCGCCGGGACCGCGCCGGTGCTGACGAACACCGTCGTCTACGTCCGTGACCTGCTCGGCTCCACCGATATCGGCGTCGCGGCCGCCCTCGGCTGCTTCGGCGCCGGATCGATGCTGGTCGCGCTGATGATCCCGCGCGTACTCGCCGCGGCGCCGGACCGCACGGTGATGCTCGCGGGCTGCGCGGTGATCGCGGTCGGACTGGTCGCACTCACCGCGTTCGTCGCGATCCGCCCCGCACCGCCCGCCGGATGGGCGGCGCTCGGACTGCTGTGGGCGGCGCTCGGCGCGGGCACTTCGCTGGTGCACACGCCTTCGGCGCGGCTGCTGCGCTACGGATCCGAGGAGAGCGAGCGGCGGGCGGTCTTCACCGCGCAATTCTCCCTGTCGCACGCCTGCTACCTGCTCACCTATCCGGTGGCGGGGGTGCTCGGCGCGCACGCCGGTCAAGCGATCGCGGTCTCGGCGCTGGCCGTGCCGGCTACACTGGCAGCCATCGCGGCCGCACGTCTGTGGCCCGTGCGCCGGTCCGCCGTCGCAGCCGTGGCGATCCGATGAAAGTGGTGAGGCTCGTGGCCGAGCGCGCCGACGAACCAGCGCCGGTCGGCGTAGGTCTCACCCACCCCGCCGCACGCGGTGCCAGCCTCACCCACCCCACCTCACCCGACCGCGCCCGCCTCGACGCCGCCACCGGCATGTTCCAGATGCTCGCCGACTCGACCCGCCTGCACATCCTGTGGCGGCTCAGTCAGGGCGAGGCCGACGTCACCGCGCTCGTCGAAGCCTGCGGCGCCTCGCGCACCGCGGTCAGCCAGCATCTGGCCAAACTGCGCTTCACCGGACTGGTCGACACCCGCCGCGAGGGCCGCCGCGTCATCTACCGCCTGCACGGCGGCCACGTCACCCGCCTGATCCGCGAAGGACTCAGCCACGCCGACCACATCATCACCGGCGAACCACCCCACGAATGACAACACCGCACGAATAAGCCCGCACCGCGCGCGAGGCAGGACACCCCGCCGTCCCCCCGGCTGAACTCGAGGGGCACCGAAGGTGTCCGGTTCGCGGCCGTCTCGCGTCCGAGCGGTCGAAACGCATGCGACGAAGTCGCGAGTTTCGACCGCTCGGACGCGAGACCTGAAGGGCCGCGAACCCGCGGCGCCGCAGGCGACGCAAAATAGACACAGTCAGACCACGGGCAGATATACCTTGTTGCCGGTTTCGGCGAACTCGGCGGACTTCTCCTCCATGCCCGCCCGCAACGCCTCCGAATCCGTCAGCCCCTCGCGCTCGGCGTAGGCCCTGACATCGGCGGAGATGCGCATCGAGCAGAACTTCGGACCGCACATGGAGCAGAAATGCGCGGTCTTCGCGGGTTCGGCGGGCATGGTTTCGTCGTGGTACTCGCGGGCGGTGTCCGGATCGAGGGCGAGCGCGAACTGGTCGCGCCAGCGGAATTCGAAACGGGCCTTGGACAATTCGTTGTCGCGCTCCTGGGCGTGCGGATGCCCCTTGGCGAGGTCGGCGGCGTGCGCGGCGATCTTGTAGGTGATCACGCCGACCTTGACGTCGTCGCGATCGGGCAGGCCGAGATGCTCCTTCGGGGTGACGTAACACAGCATCGCGGTGCCCGCCTGCGCGATGATCGCCGCGCCGATGGCCGAGGTGATGTGGTCGTAGGCGGGCGCGATATCGGTGGCGAGCGGCCCGAGCGTGTAGAACGGCGCCTCCTCGCACAGTTCCTCCTCGAGCCGAACGTTCTCCACGATCTTGTGCATCGGGACATGGCCCGGGCCCTCGATCATCACCTGCACGCCACGGGATTTCGCGATCTTCGTGAGTTCGCCGAGGGTGCGCAGCTCGGCGAACTGGGCCTCGTCGTTGGCGTCGGCGATGGAACCGGGACGCAGGCCGTCACCGAGGGAAAAGGTCACGTCGTAGGCGGCGAGAATGTCGCAGAGTTCGGCGAAGTTGGTGTACAGGAACGATTCCCGATGATGGGCCAGACACCACGCGGCCATGATCGAACCGCCGCGCGACACGATCCCGGTGACCCGCCGCGCCGTCAACGGCACGTAGCGCAGCAGCACCCCCGCGTGCACCGTCATGTAGTCGACACCCTGTTCGCACTGCTCGATCACGGTGTCGCGGTAGATCTCCCAGGTGAGCGCGGTGGGGTCGCCGCCGACCTTCTCCAGCGCCTGATATATGGGAACGGTGCCGACCGGGACCGGGGAGTTGCGCATGATCCACTCGCGCGTCTCGTGGATGTTCTTGCCGGTGGACAGATCCATGATGGTGTCGGCGCCCCACCTGGTGGCCCACACCATCTTCTCCACCTCCTCCGCGATCGAGGAGGTGACCGCCGAGTTGCCGATATTGGCATTGATCTTCACCAGGAACTTCTTGCCGATGATGGTCGGCTCGAGTTCGGGATGCCGGTGATTGGCCGGAATGACCGCGCGGCCCGCGGCCACCTCGGCGCGCACCAATTCCGGATCGACGCCCTCGCGCGCGGCGACGAAACGCATCTCCGGGGTGAGCACGCCACGGCGCGCCCAGTTCAACTGGGTCGCAGGCCCCTCCACCGGCGGTTTCGTCCAGCCGTCGCGCAGCTTCGGCAGGCCGTTCTCGAGATCGATGGCGGCCGAATCATCGGTGTACGGACCCGAGGTGTCGTGCACGTCGAAGTGCTCGCCATTGGTGAGATGGATGCGCCGCACCGGAATTCGCAGGTCGTCGAACTCGCGATAGTGTTTGACGCTGCCCTCGATGGGGCCGGTGGTGACGGACGTGTTCGTCATGTGTTCCTCCCTACGCCGGCATTACCCGGTCAGGTTCATACGGTCGACGGCCCTGTCCGCTCCGTGGAGCTAGCCGTCCTCTCAGCCCGCTGGTGCGAGCCCCCGTGCCGGTATGAATTTGTCCCGACCGACCATACCTGGCGCCGGAAGCTGCCCCGGTCAGAACCCGTCGCGGGCCGCCGGACCGGTCGGAAGGTCCGATTTCCGCGCATCTGGAGGGCGGCGTGTCCGGGGCGACAGTGGTCTGCGTGGGCACGGGGTGCCTCGGCGCGGCCGCGATCGATGTCGGTCAGCGTGCGCGTCCCAATCGTGCGCGTCGCCAACCGTGCGCGTCGGCGGGCGATGTGCGTCGGCGGTCAGTGTCCGATAGCGGGCAGGATTCGGCCGCGCACCTCGCCGAGGCCGATGCGGCTGCCGGATACGCCGGGGGCATCGGCGGTGATCACCACTTCGTCGCCGTCTTCGAGGAAGGTTCGCCGTGCGCCGCCTATCTCGACTGGTTCGTCTCCACCCCAACATAATTCGATGAATGAGCCGCGCTGCTCGCGGTGCGGCCCGGAGACGGTGCCGGAGGCGTACAGGTCGCCGGTCCGGGTGGCGGCGCCGTTCACGCTGAGGTGGGCGAGCATCTGCGCGGGCGACCAGTACATGCGCGCGTAGGGCGGATGGGAGACGGCGCTCCCGTTCCACTCGATCGTGAGGTCGATGTCCAGACCCCAGTCCTCGGTTTCGCACAGGTAGGGCAGTGGTCGCGGGTGCTGCTCCGGCAGGGGGACGCGTGCGGCCTCCAGTGCGGCGAGCGGTGTGATCCAGGCCGATATCGAGGTCGCGAAGGATTTGCCCTGGAACGGTCCGAGTGGCTGGTATTCCCACGCCTGGACGTCGCGAGCCGACCAGTCGTCGACCAGGACGACGCCGAAGACGTGCTCGGCGAACGCGCCGGTGTGTATTCGTGTGCCGAGCGGGGAACCCACGCCGACCACGAAACCGAGTTCGGCTTCGATGTCGAGGCGCCGTGTCGGGCCGAAAGCCGTTACGCCGGAATCGGTTCGGTGTTGGCCGCAAGGTCGGTGGATCGCGGTACCCGACACCACGACGGTGCCGGACCGGCCGTGGTAGCCGACGGGGAGATGCCGCCAATTCGGCAGCAGTGGTTCGGAATTCGGACGAAGCAACCGCCCGAGGTTGGTGGCGTGGTCGATGCTCGCGTAGAAATCGACATAGTCACCGACCTGGATCGGCAGCAGTTGGTCCACCTCGGTGAGCAGGTGAACGGCGGCATCGGGGATCAGGCCGTCCACCAGATCGCGTAGGCGGTGGCGTATTTCGTGCCAGCGCCGCGGGCCGCGCGCGAGGAACTTGTTCAGCGTCGGCGCCGCGAAATCGGGGTCGTCGAATACCGACGACAGGTCGATCGCGTAGTCGCCGAGGCGAACGCACACCCGAGGGCCGCCGTCGCGCGGCGCGCACACGCCGTAGGGCAGGTTATCGGGACCGAATGGCGAATCCGGCGCGGTCTCGATGCGGGCCATCAGCGCGGCCCTCGGCCCGACCAACTCCACGCATAGTTCGGATCCTCGCAGGCCAGTGCTCCTTCGCCGAGTCCGAGGGGATGGAAGGTGTCGACCATGACCGCGAGTTCGTCGAAGAAGTCGACGCCGATTCCGGCCTCGTAGGCTCCCGGCTGCGGACCGTGCGCGTAGCCGCCGGGATGCACCGACACCGAGCCCGGCCCGATTCCCGCCCCTCTGCGTGCCGCGTAGTCGCCGCCGCAGTAGAACATGACCTCGTCGGAGTCGACATTGGAGTGGTAGTACGGCACCGGTATGGACAGCGGGTGATAGTCCACCTTGCGCGGCACGAAATCGCAGACCACGAAGCCTGCGCCCGCGAATGCCTGGTGCACGGTCGGCGGCTGGTGCACGCGTCCGGTGATCGGTTCGAAGTCGTGGATGGAGAACGTGTACGGGTACAGGCAGCCGTCCCAGCCGACCACGTCGAACGGATGCGTCGCGTAGCACAGCCGGGTACCGACTATTCCGCTGCGCACGCGGTGTTTCACCAGCACCTCCACATCCTCGCCCGCGACGAGTGCGGTCTCGGTCGGGCCGTGTAGGTCGCGTTCACAGTAGGGTGCGTTCTCGAGGAGCTGCCCGAACCGCGACAGGTACCGCTTCGGCGGCGTGATGTGTCCCGACGCTTCGATCACGTAGGCGCGCAATGGTTCCTGGCCTTCGGGCACCCAGCGGTGGGTGGTCGCGCGCGGGATGAGCGCGTGGTCGCCGCAGGTGACGGGTAGCGTGCCGAATACCGTTTCCAGCAGTGCCGCACCGGATTCGACGTAGACCAGCTCGTCGCCGATGGCGTCGCGGTACAGCGGTGAGGTCGCCGCGGCGACCACGTAGGAGATGCGCACGTCGGCATTGCCGAGTAGCAGGCGTCTGCCGGTCACGGCATCGGTGTGCGCGTGGCTGTCATCGGGAAACAGTTCGTGCGGGCGCAGATGTCGATGCCGCAGTGGATGATTCGGTGCGGTGGTCGGGTCGGGGAGTGCCCAGGTCGTCGAATCGACGATGGCGGGCGGCAGGCCGAGGTGGTACAGCAGGGCGGAGTCGCCGGAGAATCCCTCCTCGCCCATCAGCTCCTCGCGGTACAGCTTGCCGTGCTCGTCGCGATGCTGGGTGTGCCGTTTGGGCGGCACCGAACCCACCTGCCGATAGAACGCCATCACCGCACCTCCCGCGGGTCGGATTGCTCACCTCCATAATAGTGACCTGCATCACTATCGTCGGAAGATATTGCGGCATTCTCCAGATTTGCCCGCTGATCGACGGTCAATCTCCTATCAGGCCGGAGATTTATTAGGCTTCGCGCAGTGCTCGGAAGACCGCCGAACCGACGAACGCGCCGAGATCGTGCACGTTCCACGTGCCGTCGCCGTCCAACAGGGTGCGCACCGCGCCCTCGCCCGCCGACACCCACAACTCCACCAGCACCGGTAGTTTGCGCTCGATGTCCTCGGTGCCCCAGGCGCGCAGCGTCGGACGCAGCAGCTCCGTGCAGCGCTGTACCGCGAGCGCGCGCCCGCGACCGAACGAATTCGCCACGGCCGGATCGGGATTGCCGTGCAACAACCGCCAGGCGTCCGGTCGGGTGCCCGCGATCTCGAGCAGCTTGCGGAAACCCTCGACGAAAACGGTCTCGCCCGCGTCCACCGTCCTCGGCGGGGTCGCCTCGAGCAGGCCGCTGATCAGATGGCCTTCCTCGCGCCGGATGAGTTCGCCGATCAACTCGACCCGGTCGGCGAAACACGCGTACACCACGGGGCGCGTCACGTTCATGCGCTCGGCGACGGCCGCGATGGTGACCGCGGCGATGCCGTCGCGCACCGCGATGGCGAGCGCGGTGTCGAGCACCTGTGGCCTGCGGCGCTCGGGTCCGAGATGCTGTGCCCGCACCCGAGTCCGCGTGACCTGCTCGATGCCCATGACGTCAAGATATCAGCGATACTCGGCCCCCGAGCCCGATTACCGCAGGTCGGATGGCATCGCCGGGTAATCGGTCGGCAAACCGCAATGGCACGATCTCATTGCGATCCGGCGAGGATACGACGCGGGGATTAGGTTGTGAGGCATGCAATCCGAGTTGCCTGCGCCGGATGTCCTGTGGGGGCGCACTCTTGTGGTCCAGGTCGTCCAGGATCCCGACGGCTCCGGGCAGCTCGGCGAGTTGACCGGCGGCCGTGTGACATTCGATATGGGATACCAGGACAACTGGTTCACCCTGGTCCGCTACCGCGGCGGCAAGGCCGTGGTGTTCGGACGCGGCCGCGACGAAACCTATATCGCCCCCGAACATCCGCAGGACCTGCTCGCGGGCGCGCCGCCGTGGGTGCCCGCCGACGAGCTCACCGCGCCCGCGCTACGCGAGGAAATCGACTTCGTGCGCTGGTGGGACGGCCGCTGGGGGCACGCCGACCGACTCGAATCGCTGCGCGTCGACTACGAGACCGCCGTCGCCCTCTACCCGCTGCTCGAATCCGAGCAACTGGTCGCGGTTTTCACCGAATCGCTGCCCGGCGTCACCCACGAGGAAGTCGCCGCGCTGTTCACCGCCGCCGAATCCGGCACGGTCAAAGCCGAACTGCTCGCCGGACTCGACGCCGAACTGTCCGACGCCGTGATCGGCTATCTCACTCGCGGCGGGGTCATGGCCGACGCCGAAGCCGTCTTCGACCCGCTGCCCGCACCCGCGACCGGTCCGCGCCCGCGCCGCCGCATCACCTCGGCGCGGCATCGTCGCCAACTGGTCGACGCGATGATCGAGGCGTCCGAAATGACGCGCAACGCCCCGCCGGACACCCCCGAACTCACCGACCTGCTGGCCAGAATCGAACTGCTGCACCACGATTTCGGGCACGTCGACTTCGCGTTCCGCGTCGGGCGCGGCATCGGTGTCGGCGCGCCGCGCAACCTGCGCCGGATACCGAGCGGACTGCGGCGGCTGCGCGATATCGAAGCGGGAGAGTCCGGCCGCTGGCTGTTCATCCGTTTCCTGGTGACCGACAGGCACATCCGGGTCGAACGCGCCTACGACCACTGGCCGAGCTGGTACCCGCGCAACCCCTACGACAACGACCCCGACCGCCGCGACCTACTGGACGAACTCACGCACCGAGCGCCGAGCGCGCGTCCGCCGTGGGCCGAGATCGCCGCCGACGAATACGCCTACGCGTTCGACTGAACGTCGACCGGCCCGCGCGTTCGGTCAGTCGGTGAATTCGGCGATGACCGGTGCGTGATCGCTCGCGCCCTTGCCTTTGCGCTCCTCGCGGTCGACCGTCGAATCCACCGCGCGGCCCGCCAATTCCGGTGTGGCCAGCACGAAGTCGATGCGCATGCCCTCCTTGCGGGGGAAACGCAGCTGTGTGTAGTCCCAGTAGGTGTAGACGCCGGGGCCGGGCGCGAACGGTCGCATGACGTCGGCGAAACCGGATGTGAGCATGGCTTCGAAGGCGTCGCGTTCGGGCTGGGAGGTGTGGGTTTTGCCTTCGAAGAACTCCGGCGACCACACGTCGTCGTCGGTGGGCGCGATATTCCAGTCGCCGACCAGCGCGATGCGCGCGGCCGGATCGGCGGCCAGCCATCCCGCCCCGGTTTCGCGCAGCGCCGCGAGCCAGGCCAGTTTGTAGGTGTAGTGCGGATCGTCGAGCGCCCGCCCGTTGGGCACGTACAGACTCCACACCCGCACACCGCCGCAGGTCGCGCCGAGCGCCCGCGATTCGACCACCGGCGTGCTGATCAGCGACTCGCCCGCGTCCTTGTCGAATCCCGGCTGCCCGGGAAAGGCCTGCTCCACCTCGGTCAACCCGACGCGGGACGCGATGGCAACGCCGTTCCACTGGTTCACCCCGAGATGGGCCACCTCGTAGCCGAGTTCGTCGAACCGCTCGTAAGGGAACTGGTCGTCACGGCATTTGGTCTCCTGCATGGCCAGCACATCGATGTCCTGGCGGTCCAGGAATCCCGCCACCCGATCGATACGGGAGCGGATCGAATTGACATTCCAGGTCGCCAAGCGCACGACATGCCTTCCTTCGTCATCGGCCGATATCTCCGTTCTACGCCAAGCCCGCCCGCCCACTCCGCGCGGTATCGATAGCCACGCTCGCTCGCCGAGTGGCGTCGCGCTCATCGAGATGCCTGCGCCCTGCTCAACGTGGTGGGAGCCCGCGGTGCTTGCCGTGCAGTTTCGTGGCGTTCGACGCCGTGCAGTTCGTGGCGTTCGACGCCGTGCAGTTCGTGGCGTTCGACGCCGTGCAGTTTCGTGGCGTTCGACGCCGTGCCGTTTCGTGGCGTTCGACGCCGTGCCGTTCAGCGTGCGCACCGCGCGGGGTTCAGCGCGGGGGTTCGGCGTAGCGGTAGCGGTGGTGGTCGACGAATCCGAGGTCGCGGTAGAGGGCGAGCGCGGCCTCGTTGTCGGCTTCGACCTGCACGTAGGAGTGGGTCGCGCCGCGGTCGCGGCCCCAGCGGATCAGTTCGGCGCACACCAGCGCGCCCAGTCCGTGGCGGCGGTGTTCGCTGGCGACGGCGATACAGCTCAGCCCGATCCAGCGGCGCCCGTCCGGGGCGGTGGTGAGCGCGCCGCGCCCGACCGCGATGGGCGTCGGCACGCCGAGTGCGGCGAATCCGAGGTCGCCCTCGTGGACGGCGGTCAGCACCTCGGGCACCGGAGGCAGGTCGATGCGGGTCTGTTCGGCCTCGCCGCGTCGGTGGTAGAGATCGAGCCATGCGGCGTCGGGAGCGGGATGCACGCGCACCATCGGCGGGCCCTGCGGCAGGAAGAAGTTCTCGATATCGATGCCGAGGACGACGGTTTCCTTGCGCACCTGCCAGCCCACCGGCACCGAGGCCAGCCGATCCGGCAGCGCGAGCAGCACCGGCAGACTCCGCACCGCGTACCACTCGGCGATATATTGCATGGTCTGCGCGCCGCTGGCGCCGCGCGCGGTGGTCGTCTCCGGATCGCCGAGCGGCACAGCGGAATTCGCGCGATCGGTGAAACCGTATCCGGCGCGCACCAGCCAGCCGTCGATCCAGGCGTGTTCGATGCCGGGCCACCCGAACGCCGCGGCCGCCTCCAATGCCCTGATCTCGCCGACCCGAATCGGCCTCGGCCCCAACGCTTTCATGGCGACGACCCGGTCGGGCTCGGCCGAGACCACGGTGCCGTCGCCACCGCGCACGGTGGGCGGATCGAGGGAGACCAGTTCGCCGATCACATCGGTCAGCGGCGGCTCGTGGCCATCGGGCAGCCGGTACCGCATGACGACCCGCTTGCCGAGCGGGATGTCGCCCGCGGTGTGCACCGGATCACTCGAATCAGTCGTCATGGCCGAACGGGTCGGGGACGGCGCCGGGCAGCCAGCTCAGGCCGGGCACGCCCCAGCCGTTGCGTTTGATGGCCTTCTTCGCCGCGCGCGCGTTGCGCCCGATCAGGACGTCCACATACAGGAAGCCGTCGAGATGGCCGACCTCGTGCTGCAGCATCCTGGCGAAGAAACCCTTGCCCTCGATGTCGACCGGCTCGCCGTGCTCGTCGACGCCGGTGACCCGCGCCCACTCGGCCCTGCCGGTGGGGAACTGTTCGCCGGGCACCGAAAGGCAGCCCTCGTCGTCATCGTCGGGGTCGGGCATGGTCTCCGGTAGCGCCGAGGTCTCGAGCACCGGATTGATCACCGCCCCGCGGCGCCTGGCGGCCTTCCCGTCGGCGCCGACGTCGGGGCAGTCGTAGACGAACAGCCGCAGCGGCACCCCGACCTGGTTGGCGGCCAGGCCGACACCGTGCGCGGCGTCCAGCGTCTCGTACATGTTCGCGATGAGTTCGGCCAATTCCTCCGGGGTCTGACTGACCTGCTGCGTCGGGTTGTGCAGTACCGGGTCACCGACGATCACGATGGGGAGGATTGCCATGGGCGGTAAGCCTACTGGGTGCCCTCCGGCCCGCCACCGGGTGCCGAGCCGTCGTGGCCGGTCACCGAACACGCCGGGACGAAGGCGGAGGCCCCTTCGGGACGCGTGGTTCAATGATGCGCGACGTACAGGCATATTTTCCCCAGGTGGTCACTCGGCGAGGGAGCGGGATGGACGGCGCAGCGGCACGCGATCTTGCGACGGAAGGGAATATCCCCGACGACCGGGACGACGCTCCCGCGAGCGAGGATTCGCGCCCGGACGCCCCCGCCCCGGCCGATTCCGGTCTGAGTGCTCGCGAACAGGAGATCCTGGCCTTCGAGCGGCAGTGGTGGAAGTACGCGGGCGCCAAGGAAGAAGCCATCAGGGTGCAGTTCGGTCTTTCGCCGACCCGCTACTACCAGGTGCTGAACGCGGTGGTCGACAGGGCCGAAGCGCTCGCCGTCGACCCGATGCTGGTCAAGCGGCTGCGCAGACTCAGGGCGAGCAGGCAGAAGGCGCGCTCGGCCCGGCGTCTCGGATTCCAGGTATGACCCGAATTCCCGACGCGACACGGGCGGTTCGGCCCGCTCTGCGACTAGGGTCGAGGCCGTGAGTAACTCCGATCCCACCTCCGGCGGACCGCCACTGCGGGCGCTGGCAATGGTGTTGATCGCGCTGGCCATCGTCTTCGCGGGCCTCGGCGCGATGTCGCTGTCGAGTTCCGACGACGACACCGAGACGGTCGCGACCGCGTCGAGCAGCACGACGACGGCCGCCGCGCCGACCACGACGGTCGCGCGGACGAGTACCGACACGGCCGCCGCCGCCACCACCGAGCCGGTCACCGCGACGACAGCGAGCACGACCACCGTCGCGCCCGCGCCGCCGCCCCCGCCCGCCGTCGACCGCGCGGTGCCGGTCCGCGTCCTCAACAACAGCCTGGTGCCCGGGCTCGCCGCGCGCACCGCGACCCAGTTGCAGACCGACGGCTGGGCCAACGTCACCTCCGGCAACTACTCGGGCGGCACCGTCGCGAAAACCACCGTGTACTACGGGGATTCACCGGGCGAACGGGAGGCGGCGCAGGCCATCGCGCAGGAGCTCGGCGCGACGGCCGAACCCAAGACCGGCGGCCCCGGCGACACCGTCACCGGCGTCATCGTCATCCTGACCGGTGGCTGACGCCGCGCGCGGACAGTGCGCAGGCCCACACCGCCCTGTCATCGAGCGGCCTCGCGGGCGTGGCATCATCTGTCCGGTAACGAACGCGTCCACTCGGCTCAGCCCGTAAACTCGGTACTCGTAAAGGAGTTCCCCGATGGCCCCGTCCACAACTCGTCGCCCCTCCTGGTGGACTGTGACCCCGGTGCTCGCGGTCGCGGTCCTCGGCCTCGCTGCCTGCTCCAACAGCCAGGAGTCCAGCGATGTCAAGGGAACGACGCCGCCGGTGTGGACCGGTGCCTCCGCGCCGCCGTCCGGTGCGTCCGAGAGCCCGCACGGCAGTCCCGCCGCCGGTTCGGGCGCGAAGGTCGATCTGAAGGACTCCTCGGGCAAGTCGGTCGCCACCGCCACCGTCACCGAGGTGGGCGGACACCTGCAGCTCCAGGTCGACGCGAGCGGTCTGCGTCCCGGATTCCACGGTCTACACATCCACCAGATCGGCAAGTGCGAACCGAATTCGACGCCGCCCGCCGGTGGCGCGGCAGGCGACTTCCTGTCCGCCGGTGGGCATTTACAGGTCGGCAGCGCCAACGCGCATCCGGCGAGCGGTGACCTCACCTCCCTCGAGGTGCGCAACGACGGCTCCGCGCTGCTGGTCACCACCACCGACGCGCTCACCATCGCCGATATCAAGGGCAAGGCGCTGATCATCCACGCCGACGCCGACAACTTCGGCAACATCCCCAACCGTTATTCCCGTGCCGACGGCGTCGCGGGCCCGGACGACACGACACTCGCCACGGGTGACGCGGGGGGCCGCGTCGCCTGCGGCGTCATTTCCTAGACAAGGGGATTCATGGCCGGGGCACAGAGAGAGCATGTTCCGTTCAAAGGTTCGCCCCGGCCCACCATCGGCATCGAATGGGAGATCGCGCTCGTCGACAAGGTGACGCGCGATCTGTCCAATACCGCGTCCGCCGTCTTCGACGAGGTCGGCGACCTGCGCGCCTGGGACGGAACTCCGCAGCTCACCAAGGAGTTGCTGCGCAACACCGTCGAGATCGTCACCGGTGTGCACGAGACGGTCGGCGCCGCGGTGCAGGATCTGCGCGGCACCATGGACACCGTGCGCCGCGCCGCCGACGCGCTCGGCGTCGACCTGTTCTGCGCGGGCACCCATCCGTTCGCGCAGTGGTCGGCGCAGCAGCTGACGCGCTCGGAGCACTACGACGAACTCATCGAACGCACCCAGTGGTGGGGTCGCCAGATGATGATCTGGGGCGTGCACGTGCACGTCGGGGTCTCGCACCGCGACAAGGTGCTGCCCATCATCAACTCGCTGCTGCTGATGTATCCGCATCTGCTCGCGCTGTCGGCGTCCTCGCCGATGTGGGCGGGCTCCGACACCGGCTACGCCAGCAACCGCACCCTGATGTTCCAGCAGTTGCCCACCGCCGGACTGCCGTTCCAGTTCGAGAAGTGGAGCCAGTTCGAGCATTTCGTGCACGACCAGCTCAAGACCGGCGTGTTCGAACAGCTCGGCGGCATGCACTGGGACATTCGGCCCGCGCCCAAGTGGGGCACCATCGAGGTGCGGATCTGCGACGGCATGTCGACCAGCGCCGAATTGGCCGCGGTCGCGGCGCTCATCCACTGCCTGATCGTCGATCTGGATCGCCGGGTTGAGGAGGGCGAGCGGTTGCCGACGCTGCCGCCGTGGCATGTGCAGGAGAACAAGTGGCGGGCCGCGCGGTACGGACTCGACGCGATCGTCATCGTGGACGCGCAGAGCAATGAGCGCCTCGTCACCGACGACCTGCTCGAGGTGTTGAATCGGCTCGAGCCGACGGCGGCCCGGCTGGGCTGCGCCGACGAATTGGCATCGGTCGCGGATATTCCCGTGCGCGGCGCGTCCTATCAGCGGCAGCGCAAGGTGGCCGCGGCGGCCGACGGCGATCTGATCGCGGTGGTGAACGCGCTGGTCGAGGAGCTGAACCGATAGCGGGCAGCACCGCGTAGGTCGACTGGTGTTCAGCTCGCCGGAGGGCGTGCGTTCATCGTCTGTTTACTATGGTCGATGTGCTAGTCGAAGATCCGGGTCCCGGTGCGGGAGAAGCGGTGCGACGACCGCGATCACCGGGGCCGAGGGTCCGGGTCGCGGTCGTGCTCGGTGCGGTTCCCGTGCTGTTGATCGCCTTGCAGGTCGCGGCGTCGAGGCAGGGGTTCCAGGGGCCGCTGGACAGTCTGTGGCGTGATTATTTCGGCACCCCGAAATCCATGTCGGTGCCGTGGGCCGGGCTGATCCTGGCGTTGGTCGGGATTCCGCTGCGGCGTCGCGTCCTCGCGTTGAGCGCGGCCATCGCCATCGACGTGGTCTGTGCGGGCGCGCGGATGCTCGCCGACGAACCGTTCGCGGTCGGCAACGGAGCCGTGATCGTGCTCACGGCCATCGCGGTGCTCGCTGTGGTGCGCTGGGAGGGCGTCGACCGCGTGAACGCCCTGCGCGCGGCCGGTCTCGGCGCGCTGCTGATCCTCGCCACCAAGGTCGGGGACGTGTGGTTGCACGTCACGGTGGTGGCCAATCCCGAAGTGTTCGACCGGTACGTGATGCTGGCCGATCACGCGCTCGGCGATCCGTCGTGGGTGGTGGGCCGCATCGTCGACGCCCTCGGGCCCGCCGTATACGCCGTCCTGCACTGGGTGTACATCGAACTTCCGGTCGCGGCGATCGTGGTCGCGGTGTGGCAGCTGCGCCGCGTGGTGCACGAGGGCGTGTGGCCGACGCACTACCTGGTGCGCACATTCCTCGTGCTCGGCCTGCTCGGCCCCATCGTGTACGTGCTGTTCCCGGTGGTCGGCCCGATGTTCGCGTTCGGCGCCGACGGGAACGGTCTGCAACTCGGCGACTTCTGGCCGAATGTCGTGCCGCCCATCGACCGTGACCCCGGGGCGCTGCTGTTCGACGGGGGCACCCCGCGCAACTGCATGCCGTCCATGCACACGGCTTGGGCGCTCGCGGTGTTCCTGCACACCCGCCGCGACATCGACGGATCGCTCGCTCCCGCCTGGTTGCGCTGGGGCGGCGCGTTCTGGCTGGTCGCCACCCTCGTCGCGACCCTCGGCTTCGGCTACCACTACGGCGTCGACCTGGTCGCGGGCGCGGTGCTGTGCCTGACCATCGAATCCGCGCTGCGCGAACCGGAACGCGGCTGGGGCTGGTTCCGCGTCCGCCTCGTCGCGGGCGGTGTCGTCCTGCTCGCCGCCCTGCTGCTGTCCTATCGTTTCCTCGCGGTGCCGATGGCCGAATACTCGGTGTTGGCGGGCACTCTCGTGCTCGGCTTGCTGGCCGCGCTGGCCGCGCTGTTCCACGCCACCTGGTTCGCTTCCGACCGCGCGTCCGTCACCGCGGCCCCCGAACCCGCCACCTCGTAGCGGACCACCTCGTAGCGACTCAGTCGACCTCGTCGCCCAGCTCGTTGACGCGCAGCAGACCGTCGCGGTGCCGCTGTTCGCGGTAGGCGGTGCGGCCGATCAGGTGTGCGATGACGGGGGCGGTGAGGGTGGTGAACAGGGCGACCAGGATGAGCATCCAGGCGTTGGCGTCGGCCCTGATCTGGACGGCGGTGCCGATGAGGATGAGGATCAGGCCGACCACCTGGGGTTTGGTGGCCGCGTGCATGCGGGTCAGGGTGTCGGGGAAGCGCAGGATGCCGACGGCGGCGGTGAAGGCCAGGAACGCGCCGGTCAGGATGAGGACCGCGGAGAAGATGTCGAGAAGCGTCATCGGTCGTCCCTGACCCGGAAACGCGACACCGCCGCGGAGCCGAGGAAACCAACGAGGGCCAATGCGACGACGGCCGGGATGACGGTGCTGTCACCGCTGTAGGCGGCCCACACCGCGAGGCCGGACGCGGCGATGGCGATCAGGGAATCGATGCCGACGACCCGGTCGAGGGTGTTCGGCCCGGCGAGGATGCGGTAGCAGGTGATCACGGCGGCCGCGGCGAGCAGGACGCCCGCGATGACGGCGACGACGGTCATCGTTGCACTCCGTTCGGCGGCTCGGTGTTCGGATCGGGCGCCAGGATGTCGCCCGCGGGCTTGCTGACCGCATCGCGCGGGGTCAGCGGTCGTTCGAAGGCGTCGATGAGCAGCCGTTCGAGGCGGCGGGTGGTGCGGTAGAACTTGTCGACGGCGGCGTCGCTGCTCACGTCGAGGACGTGCACGTACACCACGCAGCGCTGCCGGTCGATCTCGAGCACCATGGTGCCGGGGATGAGGTTGAGCAGGTCGACGCACAGCACCAAGACCAGGTCGCTGCGGGTGCGCAGACTCACCCGCAGCACACCGGACACCGGCGTCGGCGCGGGACGCACCGCGAGCCAGGCCACCTGGAAACTGGATTCCAGGGCGTAATACGTGCTCACCGCGGCCAATTCGAGCAGCGGAAGCGGGTTGAGGCGGCCGTTCACGGGCAGCAGCGGCAACGGCAGCGCGACCATGATCACCAGGCCGATCACCAGACCGCCGAGCAGATTCCCGACGCTCAGGTCACCCCACAGCGCCATATAGACCAACGTCAGCCACACCAGCAGCCCGATTCGCACCACATTGTCGCGGCTGAGCGCGGCCCTCATCGCAGCGCCTCGGGATCGCCGAGTACCGAGCTGATGTAGATGGCCGGATCGTCGAGTTCGGCGGCGGCGCGGTCGGCGATGCCGAGGATCGGTCCGGCCAGCACGGTCAGTCCGAGTCCGGCGGCGGCGAGTGCGGCGGTGGCGACCAGCATGAGCGGCGGTATGCGGCCCGGGTCGACGCGCTCGTCGTAGAGCACGTCCTCGGAATCCTCGATCAGGGTGGGTGGATTCGCTGCGGCGAGATGGCCTTCCGGCGCTTCCGAACGCGGCCGCCAGAACGCCTTGGCCCACACCCGCGCCGCGACGTAGAGCGTGAGCAGGCTGGTCACGACGGCGCCGCCGACCAGCGTCCAGGCCAGTACGCTGCCATCCGCGACGCCCGCTTGCAGCAGCGCGACCTTGCCGATGAAGCCCGAGAAGGGCGGTATGCCGCCGAGATTGAGTGCCGGAACCAGGAACAGCACCCCGAGTATCGGACTCGCCGCGGCCAGTCCCCCGAGGCGGCGCAGCGAGGTCGAGCCCGCTTGGCGTTCGATGAGTCCGACGACGAGGAACAGCGTGGTCTGCACGAGAATGTGGTGCGCCACATAGTAGATCGCGCCCGCGAGTCCGGCCGCGCTACCGAGCCCGACGCCGAACACCATGTAGCCGATATGGCTGACCAGCGTGAACGAGAGCAGTCGTCGGATATCGCTCTGCGCGATGGCGCCGAGAATGCCGATGATCATGGTGAGCAGGCCGCAGATCAACAGGACCGTGTCGAATCCGCCGTCCGGGAAAAGCAGTGAATGGGTGCGGATGATCGCGTACACGCCGACCTTGGTGAGCAGTCCGGCGAAGACGGCGGTCACCGGCGCGGGTGCGGTCGGGTACGAGTCGGGCAGCCAGTTCGACAGCGGGAAGACCGCGGCCTTGATGCCGAAGGCGACCAGCAGCACCGCGTACACGGCGGTGCGCACCCCGTCGGGCGCGGCCTCCATGCGCAGCGCGAGTTGCGCCAGGTTGAGGGTGCCGCCGGTGGCGTAGGCGAGTCCGATGCCGACCAGGAAGATCAGCGACGACAGCATCGACACCATCACGTAGGCCACCCCGGCGCGGATGCGCTGCGCTGTCGCGCCGACGGTGAGCAGCACGAACGACGCGGCGAGCAGCATTTCGAAGCCGACGAACAGGTTGAACAGGTCACCGGCGAGGAAGGCCGCCGAGACGCCCGCGGTGAGCACCAGGTAGGTGGGGCGGTAGATGGAGGTCGGTTGCTTGGCGCCGCCGTCGCGGATGTTCTGGCCGGAGCCGTAGAGCGAGACCGCGAGCAGCACCACCGAGGAGACCAGCAGCATGCCCGCCGAGAGCCGGTCGACCACCAGCGTGATGCCGATCGGGGTCTCCCAGCCGCCGACCTGCACCGCGGTGGTGCCGTCGCGGTCGGCCAGATACAGCAGCAGTCCGCTGATGACGACGACGGCGGTGAGCGCGAGCGACACCACGAAACCCTGGATGCGCGGCTGCCTGCCGAAGACGAGGGTCGCGGCGGCGGCGAGCAACGGGACCAGCACGGGCAGCGGCGCGAGTGCGGGCAGCAGGCCGGAGGACAGGCTCAAACTTCGGGGTCCTCTCCCTCGCGACGGCTGGCGACCTCCATATCGGCGGGGTCGTTCTGCACGTCGTCGCTTGTGGTCAGCATGTAGGCGCGGTAGGCGAGGGCGAGGACGAAGGCGGCGAGGCCCATGGTGATGACGATCGCGGTGAGCACCATGGCCTGGGCCAGCGGGTCGGCGAGCCCTTCGTGCTCGGCCTGCGACCCGGCGCGGATCGGCGGGTCACCGTCCGGTCCGCCGACGGTGAGGATGAGCAGGTTCACCGCGTTGCCGAACAGGATCATGCCGAGCAGCATCTTCGACACCGTGCGTTCCAGGATCAGGTACACCCCGCACGCGACGAGCACGCCGATCAGGACCAGCAAGGTCAGATTCGAGGTCATCGCGACCCTCCCGCCACGGGTTCGGCGGCTTCGGCCAGTTCGCTGTCCAGTCGCGCGCCGAGGCTGCGCAGCACGTCGAGGACGAGGCCGACCACGATCAGGTAGACGCCGAGGTCGAAGAACAGCGCGGTGACCAGTTTGACGTGTCCGACCAGTGGCAGGGTCACCTCGATCACCGCCGAGGACAGCGGCGGCGCGCCGAACAGCAGAGAAGCGGCGGCGGTGCCCGCGGCCAGGGTGAGTCCGGCGCCGAGGATCTGCCCCGCGTCGACGGGCAGTGCTTCGCCGAGTTCGTAGCGTCCGCCCGCGAGGTAGCGCAGGGTGAGCGCGAGTCCGGCGGTGAGGCCGCCCGCGAAGCCGCCGCCGGGCGCGTTGTGGCCCGCGAAGAAGAAGTAGACCGACAGCACCATGATGGTGGGGAACACCAGTCTGGTGGTGATCTGCAGCACCATCGAGCGGTCCTCGCGCCGCATGAGCCTGGCGGCGGACAGCCAGCTCACCGCGTCGGGGTCGTAGCGCGGCGAGTCGACCGCGCGCGGCGCCGAGCCGAAGCGCCTGGTGCGGAACACCAGGGAGGCGACGCCGGTGGCGGCGACGATCAGCACCGAGATCTCGCCGAGGGTGTCCCAGGCGCGGATGTCGACCAGCAGCACGTTGACCGCGTTCTTGCCGCCGCCGAATTCGTAGGCGGCGTCGGGGATGCGGTGCCAGATGGGTTCGGCGGAGCGGGCGGCGGTGGCGAAGGCGGCGAGCACCGCGACGGTGGCGCCGACCGTGGCAGCGAGCAGTGCGCGGCGCACCTTGAAGTCGGCGGTGCGGGTTTCGTCGATCTCGGCCGGGAAGGCGCGCAGGACCAGCACGAAGATGACCAGGGTGAGGGTTTCCACCAGGAATTGGGTGAGCGCGAGGTCGGGTGCGCCGTGCAGGGCGAAGATCACGCCGCAGCCGTATCCGGTGACGCCGACGACCAGCACGTTGGCGAGTCGGTTGCGCAGCACCGTCGCGCCGAGCGCCATGGCGATCATGATCGCGCCGATGGCGAGCTGTAGTGGCGAGTCCCACAGCCGCAGGCGCACGCCGGTGCGGGTGCCGACCGCGAGCGCGACCACGGGGAGCACGATGAGCGTGACCAGGATGGTCGCCTGACTCAGCGGCAGCGAACCGCGCTGCACCGAACCGGTCATTCGCAGCGAGAGCCGGTCCATGGCGCGCAGGGTGGCGTCGTAGGCGCGGTCGGCGTTGCCGAGGATGTGGTGCGCGGACTCCACGATCCGCCCGCGTTCGAGGAACAGCGCGACGCCCGCGGCGACGATGAACACCGTCAGTCCGAGCGGCACGGTGAATCCGTGCCACAGCGCGAGATGATCGTGTGGCGTGCCGTGCAGGGTGCTCGCATAGGGATCGAGTAGGCCGTCCACCCAACCCGCGCCGGGTCCCGCGACCAGCGAGGCGACCGCGAGGACGGCGGGCGGCGCCAGCAGCAGCGCACCCGGTGCGTGCCACCGCCCACCGCGACCCTCGATCTGCTTGCCCTCGATCTGCGCGGCCCTGACCTGTGTGTTCTTGACCCACATGTCCTCGATTTGCTTGCTTGCAAACGCGCCCCAGATGAACCGCGCGCTGTAGCCGAAGGTCAGGGCCGACCCCACCGCGACGCCGACCACCAGGGCCATTCGCGCGGGAGCGGCGAGGGTATCGGCGTCGAGCAGGGCGCCGAGGGCACTTTCCTTGGCGACGAAACCGAACAGCGGCGGCAGCCCGGCCATACTCAGCGCGGCCAGACTCGCCACCGCGAGCAGCACCGGCGCGCGGCGGCCGAGCCCGGACAGCTGCCGCAGATCCCTGGTGCCCGCGCCGTGATCGATGATGCCCACCACCATGAACAGGCACGCCTTGAACAGGGCGTGCGCGACCACCATCGCCAGACCGGCCAGCGCCGCCTCCGGCGTGCCGACCCCAACCAGCAGGATCAGGAAACCGAGCTGGCTGACGGTGCCGAAGGCCAGCACCAGTTTCAGGTCGGTGACCTGCAATGCCCGCCAGCCCGCGAGCAGCATGGAGGTGAGTCCCAAGGTGAGGACCAGCGGATGCCAAGGCGGACTGTGCGCGAACACCGGCGCGAGCCGCGCCACGAGGTAGACGCCCGCCTTGACCATCGCCGCGGCGTGCAGATACGCGCTGACCGGGGTCGGTGCGGCCATCGCGCCCGGCAACCAGAAATGCAGCGGCACGATCGCCGACTTGCTGAGCGCGCCGACCAGGATCAGTACCACGGCCACCGACACCGCGACGCCACCCGGCGGCTGTTCGCGCGCCAACAGTTCCGAGAGCAGATAGGTGCCGCTGCTCTGCCCGAGCAGCACGATGCCGACCAGCATGGACAGCCCGCCCGCACCCGTCACCAGCAGCGCCTGGATCGCGGCGCGCCTGCTCGCCGCCCGTTCCGCGTCGTGCCCGACCAGTAGGAACGACAGGACCGTGGTTATCTCCCAGAACACGTAGAGCAGCAACATGTTGTCGCTGGTCACGAGTCCGAACATGGCACCGGCGAAGCCGATGAGCTGGGCCGCGAAGACACCGAGTCGCCGCTCGTCCGCGGCGAAATAGCGACCGCAATAGGCGAGTACGAGCGCGCCGATGCCGAGTACCAGCGCGGCCATGACGGCGGTGAGCGAATCGAAGCGCAGATCGATGTTCATCTCGATCGTCGGCGCCCACTCGAACCGGACCTGTCGCGTGCTGTTCCAGTTCGCGATCACCCAGGTCAGACCGCCCAGCGGGACCAATGCGAGTACGTAGAAGGCGTTGCGTCCCATCACCCGCACGCACAGTGGTGCCGTGAAAGCGGCGAGAACATGTGCGAGCAGGATTGCGAGCAAACTGCACTCCGTCGGGTCGTAGCGGCGGGGTACTTGCCAGTAAACCCTATGTGGATATCCGACGTTTCGCGGGTCCGCCGACTATGTCGTAGGCCATCTTCCGGCGGTTCGGCTATATATCCGCTACCGCGCCCGCCGGTGCCGCCGCCGCGACGTTCGCGCGGGTCAGCGGCCGGTAGCGGTACAGCACAGCCAGTCCAACCGCGCAGCCGAGGGTGATCACCATGGCCGTGCGACCCGAGGTTCCGACGCCCGCGGTCGCGTCGCGGGTCGGCAGTTCGCCCGCCTCGGGCAGCGCCGAGACGACCGAAGGCAGGAACAGCGCGCCGAGCGCGAGCACCCCGCTCGGCACGTACCGGGGCTTGGCGGCGCCGCAGCAGTAACCCGCGACCAGCGCGAGGCCGATGCCGCCGATCCCGTGCAGCACGATATTGCCGTGCCCGGCGACCGCGATCGAGTACACCGCGAGCACCCCGGTCAGGAACAGGCCGAAGGAGGGCATGGGTGCGGCGAGTCCGCCGACGATGCCGAATCCGGCGGCCACCAGGATCGCGACGAGTATCCACAGCGGTCGCGGCGTCGCGCCCATCGACTCGGCGGCAGGCACCAGGCTCGCGGCCAGCAGCAGGCCGGCACCGTCGCGGCGCGGCAGCAGCATGGCGGCCACCGTCGCGGCGATCACCGTTGCGCCGGCCGCCATGGCGATATCCATGGTGTGACCGCCGGGCCGGTCGTATTGGCGGGTCAGCCATTCGGTGCCCGCGATCACCATGAGGCCGAACAGCATTATCGAGATGATCGGCGCTATGGGCAGTTCCGACTGCTCGCCGGGCTCGCGAGCCTGCCGCGCGGGCGAACTGTTGCGGATGGCGCTGAGCGCGATCGACACCAGCGCGGTGAGGATGAGCCAGCGCGGCGGGGTCTGCAGCACGGTGTACGGAGTCTGGACGCGGATGTGCAGCAGTTCGGCGAAGTCGCCGAAGACGAAGAAGCCGACGCTGCCGAGTGCGAATCCGAAGGCGGGCAGCGGTCTGCGCAGCACTGCGGCGCCGAGTGCGCCGAGCAGGAGGCCGCCGCAGATCGAATCCACGTAGTTGCGGGTGGTCAACAGGTCGGGTGCGGAGACATCGGTTCCGACGAGATGATTGATCAGCAGTCCGGACGCGCCCGCGAGCGCGGTGTTCCACGCGACTCGCGGCCGGGCGAAGGTGTGGATCAGTACGGCGACGGTCACGGCGACGACGACGCCGACGGTGGCGCCGCGCGGCACGCTCGCGTAGAGGGCGGCGACCCGGTAGGACGCACTCTCACCGGACCAGGTGTAGGTGAGGGGCAGCAGCAGCGTGACTCCCGCAACGGCGGCTCCGCAGAACGCGGTGATCGTGTCGAATGTCTCGCCGATGCGTCGCACGTCGCCGAATCTACCCGCGCCTACAGTCCGATCCGTGGATTGCCGGGTGATGGGTACGCCATGTCGTGAACGGTGAAAGTCCAGAACCTGACCGGTTGCATGTGAATTGCTATCCGATAGCTTATTGCGCTCGGTTGTCCGCGTATCTACGCAGCGATTCCACTTGTGTTGCCTCCAGTGACGGTCGCACCGCCGCGCGCGCCGCGGCAACGTCGGCGGCCGTCACGTCCGCGGCGTGCACATCGCGTCGCATCGCCGCGAGCGCGGCCTCGCGCAGCAAGGCGGCGCAATCGGCGGCGGAATAGCCGTCCAGATGGGTCGCGAGCGCGGCTAGATCCACCTCGTCGGCCAGCGGCACCGAACGGCCCGCCGTGCGCAGGATCTCGCGCCTGGCCTCGGCGTCCGGCGGCGGAACGAAGATCAACCGCTCCAACCGGCCGGGACGCAACAGCGCCGGATCGATCAACTCCGGGCGGTTCGTGGCGCCGAGCACCACCACGTCGCGCAACGGCTCGACGCCGTCCAACTCGGTGAGCAGCGCCGCCACCACCCTGTCACCCACTCCGGAATCGGTGCTCTGCCCGCGGCGCGGCGCGAGTGCGTCCACCTCGTCGAGGAAGATCAGCGACGGGGCGGAATCCCTTGCCCGCTGGAACAATTCGCGTACCGCGCGTTCGGAGGCGCCGACCCACTTGTCCATCAACTCGGCGCCCTTCACCGCGTGCACGCTCAACTGCCCGGTACTGGCCAGCGCGCGCACCAGGAAGGTCTTGCCGCAGCCGGGCGGGCCGTACAGCAGCACGCCGCGCGGTGGATCGATGCCGAGACGGGCGAACGAATCCGGATGGCGCAGCGGCCACAGCACGGACTCGGTCAACGCCTGCTTCGTCTCCACCATGTCGCCGACGTCGTCGAGGCCGAGACTGCCGATGGCAAGTTCCTCCGCGCCCGAACGCGACAGCGGCCGGATCACCTCCAGCGCACCGACCAGGTCGTCCTGGCGCAGACACGGATCGCTGTGTTCACGGCTCGCCCGCGAAGCCGCGCGCAACGCCGCCTCGCGACACAGCGCCGCCAGATCCGACACCACGAAACCCGGTGTGCGCGAGGCGATCACATCCAAATCCAAGGTGCCGGTCGGCACCCGGCGCAGCAACTGCTCCAGCAGCGCCTTGCGCACCGCCGCCGTCGGCAAGGTCAACGCCAGTTCGCGATCGCACACATCCGGCGCGCGCAGGCGCACGTCGAGCGCCGCCGGATTCGACGTGGTCGCCAGGAACGCCACGCACGGCTCGGACACCGCGGCCCGCAGCTGATCGAGGATCAACGTCGCGACCGGCTCCGCGGTGGCGGGCAACAACGCGTCGATATCGGTGACCAGCAGAATGCCGCCGCGGCCCGACCCGATATCGGCCACCGCCGCCGCCACTTCGCGCAACCGCGCGCCGCTCTCCGAGGCGCCGATCGTCGGTCCGTCCAACTCCACGATCCGACGGCCCGCCACCACCGAACGCGCCAACGTCGCCTTGCCGACCCCGGCCGGGCCTGTGATGAGCACACCGAGATGCGGGGTGGCGCCAAGAGTCCGCAACAACTCCGGTTCGTCCAGTGCGAGACTCAGCCACTCGGACAACTTGGCCGCCTGCGCGTGCGCGCCGACCAGATCCTCCCGCGCCACCACCGTCGCCTCGCCCGCGCGGACCGTCCCCGACCCGTCGGCCACCGCGCGCGCTTCGCCCGCAACCTCGGCGCCACCCGGCAACGCGCCGGAAGACCGGCCGCTCGCCGCGCGGTCGGCGGCATCGAGGGCGGCCACCGTGCCCGCACCCCAACTCACCGCCGTATTCGGTTGCACGCTCACCGGGCCCGGACCCGGATCGGCCGCCGTCACCGTCAACAACTCGGCGGTCCACGCGATGCCGAACGCGCGCGAGAGCGCCTGACTCGCCGCCGACGACGGGATATCGGGGCCGAGGTCGCGAGGCAGCAGCGACACCGCGTCGCCGACGGTCACCACCTTGCCCAACAGCGCCTGCCGCAAGGTGGCCGCCGGGATACTGCGGGTCGCGTGCGCCGAACCGCTCACCGAGATCTGCCGCGCGCCACACACCGCGGCGGGCGCGACGACCACCGTCGAATCCTCGCGCACACCCGCGTTCGACAACGTCACGTCATCGAGCAGGGCGACACCGGCCGGAGTGCCCGCGGGCGCTATACCCGCAACCGCCGCCGTGCGGCGCGCGCCGATCAGTGCGACACCGTCCCACTCGCGTAGGCCGAGCGCGGTCAACACCTCGGGATGCAGTCGCACCACACCGCGCCGTGCGTCGGCCGCGGAAGAATTCAGACGAGCTGTGAGCGCCAGTTCAGCCACCGTGCCCATTGTGCCCGCGCGAGGTCACACCGTCAGGTCGGTCGCATTCGCGCGTCTCAGGTGACGATGCCCGCGGCCTCGGCCACCGTCTTGTCCGCGTTGCTCGACGCCAGGCACACCAGCTTCGCGGTGCCAAGAGCGACATTCGGGCTACCGGCGAACGGGCTGTTCGGGTTCTCCGCCAGGATGCGCTCGATCAGCGCCTTCTCGTTCGTGCTGTCCAGCGCTCGGAACTCCGAACACGTCGTGCTCGACGCGTTGCCCGACGGGCGGTCGGTGGATTTCGCGGTGGTCGTCGGCGCGTTCGCCTGCGTCGGCGACGGTGCTTGCGCGGGCGGGCGGGCGGTTGTGGTCGGTGCGGGCGTGGCCGAGACGGACTCGGTGTTGCCCTTGCGTAAGCCGCTCGCGTCCGAGGACTCCTCCGAGCTGCCGCACGCGGACAGGGACAAAGCCACCGCAGCGGCGGCGGCGATGATCGAAATACGCTTCATCTTCTGCTTTCCCCGGTGGCTGGAGGCGCCGGGACCATCGGCGCGTTCGGTGCAGCGTACCGGGTGCGATCGGAGGGTTTGCACAGTGGTTCTCCGGGCGATCTGGGGCGGGCCGCTTGTGGTTCGCCTGTTGTCGTCCACTGTGGGGGCCGGGGCTTATGGAATGCCCAACGGGCGCTTACGAAAGGTCAGTGGATGTGGGTGCGCCAATCGGCGGGGACTCGGCCTCGGGGGCCGGGGGCGGGTTGGTCGACGGGGTGATTCTGTGGGGGCGCCAGGTCTGGGCCGTCGGAGAAGGTTTCCTGGGAGCGGAAATCGTAGAACCAGGTTTCGCCGGGTTCGTAGCTCTGGATGAAAGGGTGGCCGGTGGATTCGGCGTGGGCGGTGGCGTGTTGGGACGGGGAGGTGTCGCAGCAGCCTATGTGGCCGCATTCGGCGCAGCGGCGGAGGTGGACCCACCAGCCGTTGGATCGGGTGCATTCGAGGCAGCCGGGACCGGATGGGGGGATTTGGGGGTTTATGTGATCCATTTGGGTGCCTTCTCGGGTTTGGGGGTTTGCTTTACTCCGGGGGTGGCTTGTGGTTTTCAGGGTTCTGGGGGTTGGCGGGTCAGGGGGAGGCGGACTGTGAAGCGGGTGTTGCCGGGGGTGGAGTCGACTCTGATGTCGCCGTTGTGTTTGTTGACGACGATTCTGAAGGAGATGTCCAGGCCTAGGCCGGTGCCTTCGCCTACGGGTTTTGTGGTGAAGAAGGGTTCGAAGATTCGGCGGCGGATTTCTTCCGGGATGCCGGGGCCGGTGTCGCCTATTTCTACTACCGCGCAGTCGTTTTCGCGGTAGGTGTGGACGGTCAGGGTGCCGTTGTGGTTCATCGCGTAGCAGGCGTTGTCGATCAGGTTTGTCCAGACCTGGTTCAGTTCCGCGGCGTAGCAGGGGAGGGGTGGGAGGGTGCGGTCGTAGTTCTTCACTACTTTTATGCCGTCGCCCAGTTTTCGGCTCATCATCACCAGGGTGCTGTCGAGTAGTTCGTGTACGTCGATCACCTGGAAGGGGGCCCGGTCCATTTGTGAGTACTGTTTGGCGGCGCCGACCAGGGTGGAGATTCTGGTGGTCGAGTCGCCTATCTCGTTCATCAGCAGTTCGGTTTCGATGGTGTAGTTGAGCCAGCGGATCGCGCCTTCGAATACCTTGTCGGGGCAGGCTTCCAGGGTGCCGCGGACGCGTTCGAGCCAGTCGATGTCGAAGCCGGCTTGGACGAAATTGGGGGCTATCGCCCAGCCGTCCGATATCTCGTGGTCTTCGAGCCATTCGCCGAGGAGGTCCTCGCGGTCGGCGGCTTCCATGGGGGTCAGGTCGGGGGCCTTGGCCACCTGGGCGGCGGCTTCCTCTTGGAGGCGGACCAAGGTGACCAGGACTTCCGGCTGGAATTTGCCTTCGGCCATCATCGCCAACTTGTGGCGCATGCCCGCGACGCGTTCGCGCAGGCCCGCGGTGGCGCGGACGGCCGCGGCGGCCGGGTTGTTCAATTCGTGGGTCAGGCCCGCCGAGAGTGAGCCGAGTGCGAGGAGGCGTTCTCGTTCGGCGACACGCTGGCTGGCGTTACGGTTGCCGTTGAAGGCGCCTTCCAGCAGGTGGACGGCCATCGGGAACCATTCGTGCATCATGCGGGAGAAGGTGCCCGCGTCCAGTACGAAGAAGCGGGACTCGCGCGTGGTGTACATGGAGCTGTTGTAGGTCTGGTCGACCTTGTCGCCGAGGTAGGCGGTCCACGCGCCCGCGTACACCCCGACATACGAGGTGCGGTTCAATTCGATTTCGGTGCCGCCGGAGAGTTTGGTGAGTCGCAGTTCACCGTCCATGAGCACATACAGGCAGGTGGCCGGGTCGCCCTCGCGGAATACCAGTCCGGGTTCCAGGTATTCGACGCGGCCGTCGGTGCACAACCAGTTCAGTTGTTCGTCGGTCAATTTCTCGAAAAGGAACAGCGTGCGCAGTTCCTCCGGATCGCATACCGGCTCGTCGCGAGCGGTTGTCTGCATGGCCTGCCTTTCGACGTCGGACGGCCTCACGCCAGATATCGGTGTACGAGCATGACAGCCATCGCTCCTTCGCCGACTGCGGATGCCACCCGCTTGGCGGAGTCGGCGTGCACGTCACCGGCGACGAATACGCCGGGCACACTTGTTTCCAAGTGGTGCGGTGGCCTCGGTAATTCCCATCCGGCGGGCCGCGCGCCGTCCACGAGCAGGTCGGGGCCTGCGAGGACGAAGCCCGCGGCGTCGCGGGTGACCACGCCGTCGAGCCATTCGGTCTGCGGCGCGGCGCCGATGAACAGGAACAGGCGTTCGGCGTCGGCCTTCTCCTCGGTTCCCGCGGCGTTGTCGCGGAGCACGATGCGCTGCAGGTGGCCGTCGCCGTCGGCGGCGGTGATCTCGGTCTCGGTGTGCACGACGATATTGGGGATCTGCGCGATCTGCTGGATCAGATAGTGCGACATGGATTTCTCCAGCGAATCCGCGCGCACCAGCAGGTGTACCGCGTGGGCGTTGCGGGACAGGAATACCGCGGCCTGTCCGGCCGAATTCGCGCCGCCGACGATGTAGACGTCGTGGCCCGCACATTCGGAGGCTTCGGTCATCGCCGACCCGTAGTAGACGCCGCGTCCGGTGAAATCATCGACGCCGGGTGCGGGATGGCGGCGGTAGTCGACGCCGGTCGCGATGATGACGGTGTGCGCGCTGAGTGTGCCGCCGTCGGCGAAGGTGACCGTCCTGGCCGACCCTTTCACCTCGAGCCCGGTGACCTCGCGCGTGGTGATGACCTCCGCGCCGAACTTCGCCGCCTGACGCCGCGCCCGGTCGGCGAGCTGCGCGCCGGACACCCCGTCGGGGAAGCCGAGGTAGTTCTCGATACGCGAACTCTGCCCGGCTTGGCCGCCGGTGGCGGTGCGTTCGACCAGGACGGTGCGCAGTCCTTCGGACGCGCCGTAGACGGCGGCGCCGAGTCCCGCGGGTCCGCCGCCGACCACGATCAGGTCGTAGAAGTCGCCGGTGGGAGTGACCGTGAGCCCGACCCGTTCGGCCAACTCGCTGTCCGAGGGCTGCACCAGCGGGTCGCCGCCGGAGGTGATCACCACCGGGCAGCGCTCGGGGTCGGCGCCCGCCGCCTCGAGTAGTCGCGCGCCTTCGGGTTCGTCGGCCAGGTACCAGCGGTAGGGCAGCTGGTTGCGGGCGAGGAATTCGCGGATCTGGGAGGAGCGCGGCGACCAGCGGTTGCCGACCACCTTGGTCTCGGTCACCGGTTTGTGATCGCTGGAACGCCACGCCTCGAGCAGCCCGTCGAGCACCGGATACAGCTTCTCCTCCGGCGGGTCCCACGGTTTGAGCAGGTAGTGGTCGAGATCGATGACGTTGATGGCATCGATCGCGGCGTTGGTGTCGGCGTAGGCGGTGAGCAGCACCCGCCGCGCGAACGGATGCAGGTCCATCGCCTGTTCGAGGAATTCGATGCCGTCCATTCCCGGCATCCGGTAGTCGGCGATGAGCACCGCCACCGGTTGACCGCGCAACTTCATCTCGCGCAGGGCTTCGAGCGCGTCCGCACCGGATTCCGCGCGCAGGATCCGGTAGTCGGCCCCGTAGCGGCGGCGCAGGTCGCGGACCACGGCACGGGACACCCCGGGATCGTCGTCGACGCTGAGGATGGCCGGTTTCGTCGTAGCGGGTGCAGTCACCTTAGAAGTATGTCGTGTCGGGCCCGGGGGTGCGGGGGTGCGGCGGAGCGGTCACAAGCGGTGTTGTTCGACTATCTCGCGTTCGTCGGGCGTCAGTAGCCGTTCGAGTTTTTCCTCACGTGCGTTGGACTTGGCCCGCCGCACGATGTGTTTGCCGGTATCGGCGGACTCTTCGGGATCTCGGGACGGGAGGAGCGGAACCTGGTCCGCGTGGCGACGCTGGAGGAAGGAGCGCAATTTCACGGCCGATCACCTCACATTGGACGTAATGCTCGAGGGCTGTGTGTTGCTCGGGAACCATTGTGCGCTCGCCGTGACCGTCGCAGGTGACCAAAGGCCGAAATGTGACCTGGACGCCTTCCACCCGGTGGCACGTAGGATGCTGACCGACTCGTCGTTGACCCGCGCTCGATGGGGAGCGCGACGACCCACGGAGGCGCAGTGCCCAACACACTCGAAGCGACCATCGATATCAGCGCCCCGCCGGAGCAGGTGTGGAAGGTGCTCTCCGATCTGAAGCGGATGCCGGAGTTCAGCCCGCACACGGTGAAGATGGTCCCGCTCGGCAAGCCGAAAGCGGGCACGTGGACCGTCAACTGGAACCGGGACGGCAAGAAGTTCTATCCGACCACCTCGCGCATCACCAAGTTCGGTCTCGACGAGGGTTTCGCCTTCCGCATGACCGAGAACTTCACCACCTGGAGTTTCACCCTCGAGCCGACCGCCACCGGCACCCGGCTGAATCAGCGCCGCGACGTGGTCGACGGCGTGTCGTGGCCGGTGCGCAAGATGGTCGACGCGTTGCTCGGCGGGGAACAGGCGTTCGAGGCGAATCTGGTGCGCGGCATGAACGAGACCCTCGGCCGGATCAAGACCGCGGTCGAGTCGGGGCGGTGAGTCCGTCGGGACGGTGCGCCGTCCCGACGGGCCGTCACGCCCAGACGGGCAGGGTGACCACCTGAGCGGCGTAGGACAGGCCGGCGCCGAAGGCGATCAGCAGCGCGGTGTCGCCCGGTTTCGATTCGCCCTTGCGCAGCAGCGCCTCCATGGCCAGCGGGATCGAGGCGGCCGATGTGTTGCCGGTTTCCTCGATGTCGTTGGCGAGCGCGCAGCTCTCCGGCAGTTTCAGCACCCTTGCCATGATTTCGATGATCCGGCCGTTGGCCTGGTGCGGGATCATGGCCTGCAGGTCGTCGGTGGACAGTCCGGCGCGGTCGATGGCGTCGCGGCAGACCTTCTCCAGTGAATGCGCCGCCCAGCGGAACACCGCGGTGCCTTCCATCGTGAGGTAGGGGCGGACCGCGTCCACGCCCTTCTCCTCGATCTCGCGGAAGAATTCCACCCAGTCCTTGTCCTGGCGGATCGCGTGATGCTGGGTGCCGTCCGAACCCCAGACCGTTGGGCCGATGCCCGGTTCTTCGGAGGGGCCGACGATGACCGCGCCCGCGCCGTCGGCGAACAGGAACGCCGTCGAGCGGTCGGTGGGATTGATGGTGTCGGTCAATTTCTCGACGCCGATGACGAGCACGTTCTTGGCGGTGCCCGCGCGGACCAGGTCCGAGGAGAGCGCGAGCGCGTGACAGAAGCCCGCGCAGCCCGCCGAGATGTCGAAGGCAGCGGCGCCGTTCATGCCGAGTTCGGTGGCGATGCGCGGTGCGGCGGCGGGGGTGAGCAGCAGATGCGTCGAGGTCGCGACGATCACGCAGTCGACCTCGTCGACTTCGACCCTGGCGGCTTCGAGCGCGCGCTGCGCCGCGGCGACGCTCATGCTCTGCAGCGTCTCGTCCTCGGCGGCGAACCTGCGGGTCTTGATGCCCGATCTGGTTCGTATCCACTCGTCGCTGGAGTTGATCGGTCCTGCGACCTCGTCGTTGGTGACCACTCGGGCCGGGCGGTATACGCCGAGCCCGAGGATCGCGGTGTGCTCTGCCCCCGTGGTCTGGGCGATTCGAGCAGACATGGTGCGTCTCCTATGTACCTGCGGCGCTGCCGCCGGGGTTTCCCCGAAGCATCCGAATTTTCCTCATCTGGTGCGACCTACCACGACGGTAGACATGAGGCCCCCTCATATTAGCGTCCGAAGGTGAACAATGACGCGCGTATTCCCAACATCTGCCGGGTATACGCTCGAATAGCACGTCATTTGCTGAAATATCGCGTGTCCGTCGGGTGTCGTTATCGGGTCGACCTGTGCACCGGACCCGGGGCGGCTGACCGCACGTGCCACGGGTCCGCTTCCCGTAAGGTGTGATCGCGCTGCGCCCCGACCCGTCGTCGGCGGCGCGCGACGAACGCATCGAGCACGAAAGAGGAGACTGTGGCACGCCGTCCCACCCCGCCCGGTACGCCCGAGACCACCGGAATCGGCCATGTGGTCGACCTGGTCCGGGCCGCGATTCCACCGCTGCACCCGGCCGGGCTACCTTTCGTCGCCGCGCCGCTCGCGGTCGCGGTGGTCGGCGGCAGGCGGCGCAAATGGCTGCGCAGGACCGGACTCGTCGCGGCGGCCGCGTGCGCCGCCTTCTTCCGTCACCCGCACCGGGTGCCGCCGAACCGCGCCGGTATCGTCGTCGCCCCCGCCGACGGCGAGATCGCCCTCGTCGACACCGCGGTGCCGCCCGCCGAACTCGGTCTCGGCGATCAGCCGCTGCCCCGGGTCAGCATCTTCCTGTCCGTGCTCGACGTGCACGTGCAGCGCGCCCCGGTCGCGGGCACCGTGCGCACCGTGATCCACGAGCCGGGCCAGTTCCGTTCCGCCGACCTGCCCGAGGCCAGCTCGGTCAACGAGCGCAACAGCATGGTGCTCGAGACCCCGGGCGGGCACACGGTCGTCGTCGTGCAGATCGCGGGTCTGCTGGCCAGGCGCATCGTCTGCGACGCGCGCGCGGGCGACGTGCTCACCATCGGCGACACCTACGGCCTGATCCGTTTCGGCTCGCGGGTCGACACCTACTTCCCGGTCGGCACCGAATTGCTGGTGCGGCCGGGACAGCGCACCATCGGTGCGGAGACCGTATTGGCCGTACTGCCGACGTTCGGTGCGTCGCCGACCGATTCATGATGGAGGCAGCACTGCCTGCACAACCACCGCCACCCCAGCGCCGCCGCCGCAGCATCCGACTGCTGCCGAGCATCGTGACCATCCTTGCCCTCGCCGCCGGATTGTCAGCGGTGAAATTCGCGCTGGACGGAGTATTGGACGTCGCGCTCGCGATGGTCGGCGCCGCCGCGGTGCTCGACACCCTCGACGGCCGCCTCGCCCGCATGCTCGACGCCACCACGAAGATGGGCGCCGAACTGGATTCGCTGTCCGACGCCATCTCCTTCGGCGTCGCGCCCGCGCTCGTGCTGTACGTGGCGCTGCTCGACGAATACAGCGTCGGCTGGATGATCGCGCTGCTGTTCGCGGTGAGCATCGTGCTGCGGCTGGCCCGGTTCAACACCCTGCTCGACGACGACACCCGTCCGGAATGGTCGCGCGAGTACTTCGTCGGCGTGCCCGCACCGGCGGCGGCGTTGATCGCGCTGGTGCCGATCGCGCTGTTCGTCCAGTTCGGCGACGGCTGGTGGGTCGGGTTCTACGAGGTCGCGGCGTGGACGGTGTTCGCGGCGGCGCTCGCGGTGAGCACCATTCCGACGCTGGCGATGAAGTCGGTGTCGGTGGTGCCGCAGGCCGCTGCCGCGCTGCTCGCGCTCGTCGCGGTGGCCGCCGCGCTGCTGGTGACCTACCCGATCGTGCTGCTGCTGATCCTGGTCGGGCTCTACCTCGCGCACATCCCGTTCGCGTGGCATTCGCAGCGGTGGGTGGCGGCGCGGCCGGAGACCTGGGAGCACAAGCCCGCCGAGCGTCGCGCCCAGCGCCGGGCGCAGCGGCGTCGGCCCGCGCTGCGCCGACCGGCCATCCGCGGCGCGAGCCGGTTACGGTTGCGTCGGCCCGGTGCGCGTAAACCAACGGCCGACGACGTGACGCGCTGATTCCGCGTCCGTCGGGGCGAGGAAGGTGACCGGTGGAATCGGAAGGGCTGCGCGAATTCCAGGCGCATCGCGGGCGATTGTTCGCGTTGGCCTACCGGATGCTGGGTTCGGCGACCGAGGCCGAGGACGCGGTGCAGGAGGTCTACCTGCGCTGGGACGGCACGGATCGGGCCGTCATCGGTTCCGCGGAGGCGTGGCTGACCACGGCGGTGGTGAACCTGTGCCGCACCTGGCTGGTGTCGGCGCGGGCGCGTCGCGAGACCTATGTCGGTCCGTGGCTGCCCGAGCCGGTGCCGACCGCGCGCGGTGAACTCGGCCCGCTGGAGACCGTCGAAGAGCGCGAACAGGTTTCGCTGGCACTGCTCGCCACGCTGGAGCGGCTCGGTCCCGTCGAGCGCGCGGTTTTCGTGTTGCGCGAGGCGTTCGGTTACGCGCACCGCGAGATCGCCGACATGCTCGCGATCTCGGAGTCGCTGTCGCAGCAGTCGTTTCGGCGGGCGACCCAGCGGGTGCGCGCGGACGCACCGCGTTTCGAGGTCGATCCGGGCCGGGCCGCCGCCCTGCTCGAACGGTTTCTGAACGCGGCGCGCTCCGGTGACATCGCGGCGCTGGAGAAGATGCTCGCGGCCGACGCCACCGCCACCGCCGACGGGGGCGACCGGATCAACGCGGCGCGCAAACCGGTGCTCGGTGCGCGTCGGGTCGCGCGGTACCTGGCCGGGCTGTTCCGCTTCGCGACCCCGGAGATGCGCGTGGAGACGCGCGAGATCAACGGCGCGCCCGCCATGGTGGTGTGGCTGGACCGCACGCCCGTGGTCGTGGTCGACGTGCGGTGCTCAGCAGAGGTGGTCACCTCGCTGCGGCTGATCGTGAATCCGGACAAGCTGGCCTATCTCGGGCGGGTCGGCGGGGTGTGACGCGGCTCATGCGCCGGGGCTGTCATGGATCGGGTGGCTGTCCGGTCTAGGTGGTGTCGGCAATCGGAAGGAGCCACATCATGAGCGCGGAACATCGGATCGTCGTCCTCGGCGCGGGCTACGGGGGACTCGCGGCGGCGCTGCGTCTGGCGCGCGGGCGCGGGGTGCGGGTCACCGTGGTCGACTCCCGTGCGGAATTCGTGGAGCGCGTGCGGCTGCACCAGCGGGCCGCCGGGCAGTCCATCCCGCGCTGGGATCTGCGGGAGCGTCTGAGTGGCAAGGGTATTCACTTCGAGCGGGCGCGGGTGCGCGGTATCGACCTCGACGCGAAGCGGGTGGATCTCGAACCCGTCGCACCCGATGGCGAAACGGCCATCGACTACGACACGCTGGTGTACGCCCTCGGCAGTGGATTCGATCCAGCGGGTGTGCCGGGAGTGGTGCGGTACGCGGTGTCGGTGGCGACGCCGGAGGACGTGCGCGAGCCGCGCGGGTCGGTCGCGATCGTCGGCGGCGGGGCAACCGGTATCGAATTGGCCGCCGAACTGGCCGAATCGCGGCCGGGTTCGCGGGTGACGCTGCTGAGTTCGGAGGAGCCGGGCGGGTGGATGTCCCCGCGTGCGGCGGCGCATGTGCGGCGGGCCCTGGAACGGCTCGGGGTCGAGATTCGTTCGGGGGCAAAGGTCGTCGAGGTGCTCGCCGACGGGGTGCGGCTTGCCGACGGGAGCGTGGTCGCCGCCGATACGACCGTGTGGACCACCGGATTCGGCGTGCCTCGGGTTGCGGCGGAATCGGGTCTCGCGGTCGACGCGCACGGGCGGGTGCGCACGGACGCGAGTCTGCGGTCGGTGTCACATCCTGATGTGTACGCGATCGGCGACAGCGCGGTGCTTCCCGGTCGCGGCGGTCGAGAGCTGCGGATGGCGTGCGCGACGGCGATTCCGTCGGGCGGATACGCGGCGCGCGCGATCGCGGCCAGGCTGCGCGGACACGAACCCCGCGATTTCGATTTCCGGTATGTGGCGCAGTGCGTGAGCCTCGGGCGCCGGGACGGGGTGATCCAGCTGCTTCGCGCCGACGATTCGCCCGCGCGCACGGTGCTCACCGGTCGACTCGGTGCGCGGGCGAAGGAGTTGGTGGTGCTCGGTGCGGGGTGGTCGGTTCGGCCCTGAGCGGTGATCTGCTGTGGATCAGCGTCAACCAAGTGTTGACGATCGAAAATCGTCAACCTATGGTTGACGCATGACCTCATTTCGACTCGATGACCTGATCAACGGCATCAAGAAGGCTCGTCCCGACAACGTTCTCGACCAACTCTCCGACGCGGTGGTGGCGGGCAGTCACCTCGGTGAACTCGCCGACCACCTCATCGGCCACTTCGTCGACCAGGCCCGCCGCTCCGGCGCTTCGTGGACCGACATCGGCGTCAGCATGGGCGTCACCAAACAAGCCGCTCAGAAACGCTTCGTGCCCAAGGATCCCGGCGATCCGGCCGAGGCCACCACCATGGACCCGAACGCCGGATTCGCCCGCTACACCTTCCGTGCCCGCGCCGTCGTCGTGGCCTCGCAGGAAGCGGCGCGGCTGGCGGGCAATCCGCTGATCGGTACGGGGCATCTCGTACTCGGCCTGCTCAGCGAGCCGGACGGTCTCGCGGTCAAGGAAATCCTGACCAGCGGAGTGGAATTGGACGCGGTGCGCGACGCGGCAACGGCATCGCTGCCCGCCCCCGAGGGCGAGGTGCCGCCGATGGTGCCGTTCGGGCCAGAAGCGAAGAAGGTCCTCGAGCTCACCTTCCGCGAGGCGCTGCGGCTCGGCCACAACTACATCGGCACCGAACACATCCTGCTCGCCTTGCTGGAACAGGAGAACGGCACCGGCACGCTGTCCGGGCTCGGACTCGACAAGGCGCGCATCGAAACCCACCTGCGGGAGGTGCTCGCGGCGATCGTCGCCGACAAGCCTTGAGCCCGAGTCTCGTTCGCGTGCTCGCCGCGCGACGTGTGCTGCGTGTGGTGGCGCGTGCGCACGGTATCGGCATGCGTGCGCGGTTCCTCTCGGGGCTCGCACGCACTGCTCGCCGCGATGGCTAGCTCGCGCGGGCATGCCGCGATGCTCGGTGTGCGCGCCTGCTTTGTTCGCGTGCGCGGTGGGTGCGCCGCCGCCACGTGGTGATTCCGAACGATCGGACGGAGTCGCCGAACCTGTTGCACCGGAAACCTTTCCGCCAGTGGAAGCGGCGGCGCCTCGACTCGCCGCTCGCACAGTGGTCTGCATGCGCGGTTCGCCACGCGTGGAATGGATTTCGGGCGCTCAGTCGGGCACGTTGCGGGCGAGTTCGTCGAGCCAGGCCGCGGCGGACGCGTCGCTGGGGGCACGCCAGTCACCGCGCGGTGACAGCGAACCGCCGGAACCGACCTTCGGGGCGTTGGGCAAGGTGGAGCGTTTGAATTGGCTGGTCTGGATGAAGCGACGCAGGAATTCGGCCAGCCAGCGCTTGATGGTCGCCAGGTCGTAGGCGTTGCGCTGGTCGGCGGGAATCAGTTCGGGCCATGCGCCGACCGTCGGATCCGACCACGCCCGGTGTGCCATGTAGGCGATTCGGCTCGGGCTGTAGCCGAAACGCAGGAGGTAGTACAGGTGGAAGTCCTGGAGTTCGTACGGGCCGACGGTGGCCTCGGAACTCTGCCCGGGGTCGTCGGCGTCGGCGCCGGGTACGAGTTCCGGTGAGATCTCGGTCTGGAGAATGGATTTCAACGCCTCGCCCGCCTCGGGACCGAATCGTCCGGTATCGGCGGTCCACGCGATGAGGTACTTGATCAGGGTCTTCGGCACCGAGGCGTTCACGCTGTAGTGCGCCATGTGGTCGCCGACGCCGAAAGTGCACCAGCCCAAGGCGAGTTCGCTGAGGTCGCCGGTGCCGACCACAAGCGCGCCGTGCTGGTTGGCCAAGCGGAACAGATGCGAGGTGCGTTCGCCCGCCTGCACGTTCTCGTAGGTGATGTCGTAGTGCGCGACCCCTTCCGCCGCCGGGTGGCCGAGGTCGCGCAGCATCTGGGTCGCGGACGGGCGGATGTCGATCTCCGCGGCGCGCACGCCGAGGGCCGCCATCAGCCGGTGCGCGTCGGTGCGGGTGCGGGTGCTCGTGGCGAACCCGGGCATGGTGTAGGCCAGCACGTTCGTGCGCGGCAGGCCGAGCCGGTCCATGGTCTCGACCGCGACGATGAGCGCCTGGGTGGAGTCGAGGCCACCCGATACGCCGATGACCAGGCGCTGCGATCCGGTGGCGCGCATGCGCGTGCTCAATCCCTCGACCTGGATGTGGTGCACCTCGGCGCAGCGCTCGTCCAGGGCCGCCGGATTGCTGGGAACGTAAGGGAAGCGCGGCAATTGGCGTGTCAGCGGCACCGGACCGTCCGGTATCGGCAGCCGCAGCGGTAGCCGCCGCATGCGGGTCAACCGCTCGCGGTGGTCGTGCACGGTGTCGGCGAAACTGGTGGTGCGCAAGCGATCCGCGGCCAGGCGGCGCAGATCCAGGTCGGCGTGCACCAGGCGCGGGTGATCGGCGAAGCGTTCGCCCTCGGCGAGCAGGTCGCCGTTCTCACAGATCAGCGCCTGGCCGTCCCAGGCCATATCGGTGGTCGACTCGCCATGTCCCGCAGCGGAATACAGATAGGCCGCGAGATATCGAGCGGAATGCGATGTGCACAGCGCGCGCCGATAATCGGCTTTCCCGATCACGATATTGCTCGCGGAGAGATTGACCAGAACGGTGGCGCCCGCCAATGCGGCATAACCGCTCGGCGGCAACGGCACCCAGCCGTCCTCGCAGATCTCGAGATGGAACACGAAACCGTCGAGATTGTCGGCCGTGAACAATAGATCGGCGCCGAACGGCACGCGCTGCCCGGCAATCACGATCTGGTCGTCCAATGCCTCGCGGGCCGCCGCGAATTGCCGTTTCTCGTAGAACTCCCGGTAGCCGGGAAGGTAACTCTTGGGCGCCGCGCCGAGCACCGCGCCGCCGTGGATCGCGACCGCGCAATTGAACAACCGGCCCTGCGCGCGCAGCGGCGCACCGACGATCAGCACGGTGTCGATATCGGCGCTCTCGGCGACGACGCGTGCCATCGCCTCGGTCACCGCGACGTCGAGGGCGTCCTGGTGGAACAGGTCGTCGGCGGTGTAGCCGGACAGCCCCAACTCCGGGAATACGGTCAGCACCGCGCCCGCGTCGGCCGCCCGGCGCGCCAACGCGAGGGTGTGCGTCGCGTTGTGGGCCGGGTCGGCGACCCTGACCTGTGGCACCGCCACCGCGACACGGGCGAACCCGTGTCGGTACATCGAGTCGAACGGCAGGTCCGCCACCGCGCCCCCTCGTCAATCTCAGGACGAACGATCATGATCCGCCCCGAAATCTACGCCGCCGCGCCCGCGGACGCCCCATCGCGGTGCCGGGCGGAATTCCGGGCCGGTGGGCGGGGAAGTGCGACCACCGGACACGGATACTCGCGAAACACTCGTGCGCTGAGCGCGCGGGCGTATCCGGTTAAGCTATAGCGATGGCGGATGACACCGACGAAATGGATTCCGACCTAGTGGCGGGGGAACGTCGCATCGATTTGTTGCGCGCGCTTTCCTATGTATCCACGGAATCCGGGCCGGACGGTGAATATATCGTCAACGGCGATCTGCCGCCCGAGGTCGCGCCCCCGTTCATCCGCGCGATCATGCGGGTCGAGGCCGAACTGCTGCTGCACGACGCCGAACTGGTCACCGTCGACAACGAGGAGCCGCGCACCCCCGACGAGCGCCGCACCGACGCGTTCGTGGCCCTGGTGCTGCGCATCGATGACTGTCGGTGACCGTGGGGAGTCGACCCTCCGAGGTCGCGTTCGACCTTGCACTCGGCACCGGCGAGTGCTAGAAATGGCTTTGGCACTCTCCACGTGTGAGTGCCAGGTCGGGACGGTGAGATCGGGTTCCATCGACACCCCTGGTCGTCCGTCGCGGGCACCGAACCTGGCCAGCGTCAATAGGGCGACCCAACCGGCGGTCGTCCTGTGTGTCAGCCATACACATGGAGGATCTCGAGAACGCCATGGCCAAGACAATTGCGTATGACGAAGAGGCCCGCCGCGGCCTCGAGCGGGGCCTGAACGCCCTCGCCGACGCGGTCAAGGTGACGCTGGGCCCCAAGGGGCGCAACGTTGTCCTGGAGAAGAAGTGGGGCGCCCCCACGATCACCAACGATGGTGTGTCCATCGCCAAGGAGATCGACCTGGAGGACCCGTACGAGAAGATCGGCGCCGAGCTGGTCAAAGAGGTCGCCAAGAAGACCGACGACGTCGCCGGAGACGGAACCACCACCGCCACCGTGCTCGCCCAGGCGCTGGTGCGCGAAGGTCTGCGCAACGTCGCGGCCGGTGCGAACCCGCTGGGTCTGAAGCGCGGCATCGAGAAGGCCGTCGAGGCCGTCACCGCCAAGCTGCTCGACACCGCCAAGGAGGTCGAGACCAAGGAGCAGATCGCCGCCACCGCCGGTATCTCGGCGGGCGACGCGTCCATCGGTGAGTTGATCGCCGAGGCCATGGACAAGGTCGGCAAGGAAGGCGTCATCACCGTCGAGGAGAGCAACACCTTCGGACTCCAGCTGGAGCTCACCGAGGGCATGCGCTTCGACAAGGGCTACATCTCCGGTTACTTCGTGACCGACCCGGAGCGTCAGGAAGCGGTCCTCGAGGACCCGTACCTGCTGCTGGTCAGCTCGAAGGTCTCCACCGTCAAGGACCTGCTTCCGCTGCTGGAGAAGGTCATCCAGGCCGGTAAGCCGCTGCTGATCATCGCCGAGGACGTCGAGGGCGAGGCCCTGTCGACCCTGGTCGTCAACAAGATCCGCGGCACCTTCAAGTCCGTCGCGGTCAAGGCCCCCGGCTTCGGTGACCGTCGCAAGGCCCAGCTCGCCGACATCGCCATCCTCACCGGTGGCGAGGTCATCAGCGAAGAGGTCGGCCTCTCGCTGGAGACCGCCGGTGTCGAGCTGCTCGGCCAGGCGCGCAAGGTCGTCGTCACCAAGGACGAGACCACCATCGTCGAGGGTGCGGGCGACGCGGAGGCCATCAAGGGCCGGGTCGCTCAGATCCGCGCGGAGATCGAGAACTCGGACTCCGACTACGACCGTGAAAAGCTGCAGGAGCGTCTGGCCAAGCTGGCAGGCGGCGTCGCGGTCATCAAGGCGGGCGCGGCCACCGAGGTCGAGCTCAAGGAGCGCAAGCACCGCATCGAGGACGCCGTCCGCAACGCGAAGGCCGCCGTCGAAGAGGGCATCGTCGCCGGTGGTGGCGTGGCCCTGCTCCAGTCGGCTCCGGCGCTGGACGCGCTGAACCTGACCGGTGACGAGGCCACCGGCGCCAACATCGTGCGCGTCGCGCTGTCGGCTCCGCTGAAGCAGATCGCCTTCAACGCGGGCCTCGAGCCCGGCGTCGTCGCGGAGAAGGTCTCGAACCTGCCCGCGGGCAACGGCCTCAACGCCGACTCGGGCGAGTACGAGGACCTGCTGGCCGCCGGTGTCGCCGACCCGGTCAAGGTGACCCGTTCCGCCCTGCAGAACGCCGCCTCCATCGCCGCGCTGTTCCTCACCACCGAGGCCGTCGTGGCCGACAAGCCGGAGAAGGCCGCCGCTCCCGCGGGCGACCCCACCGGCGGCATGGGCGGCATGGACTTCTGAGTCCAGCTCCCCAGCACCACCTTTCACCCCGAAAACCGGCCCACCCCACCAGGTGGGCCGGTTTTCGGCATTTCGGGCGCTCGGATCCGCCTCGCGATATCGAGAAGAAGGTGGTTCAGCCGCCGAGGACGAAGGCGGTGAGAAAACCTGCGGCGGTGGCCATTCCTACCCACCAGCCGCCTTCCTTGTAGGCCTCCGGCATGAGGGAGTCGGCCAGGACGGCTATGGTGGCGCCGCCCGCGAAGGCTTGGACGATGGCTATGTGGGTTTCGGAGAGGTTGTCGGACAGGCTGTTTCCGAGGACGGTGACGGCGACGAGGATGACGGCGGTCGCGGTCCACATGGTGAACGCGCGGCGGTGGGAGAAGCCGTGTTCGCGGCGCATGAGGGCGGCGCCGCCGATGGCTTCGGGGACGTTGCCGACGGCGACCGCGACCAAGAGCACCACGCCGCCCTGGGTGGTGAGGGTGACGCCGAGCGCGGTGTTCTCCGGCACGCCGTCCAGGACGGTGCCGAGCATCAGGGCCCAGCCGATGGCGGCGGGGCCGAGTCGGGTCTCGATGGCGTGGTCGGCGATCACGTAGACGCCAGCGCCGAAGAACAGCGCGAGGCCTGCGACGAGCGGGCCGCCGACCTGGAACGCCGGTTCGAACAATTCGGAGGACACCGCGGCGATCATGGTGCCCGCGCCGAACGCCATCAGCGTGGCGAGCACCTGTTTCGGCAGACTCCACCGCAGTCCGATCGCCGCGCCGACGACCAGTGGCGCGGCCGTGCCCACACCGTAGAGCAGCGCTTCGAGCATGGGCTCACCTTAGGCGGCGGCTCGGGCGGGGTCAGATTCCGGTGACGGTGAGGATGCGGAAGGGGGCGGTGGGGGTGCCTTCGCCCATCGGTCCGCCTCGGTCGAATTGTGAGGCGACGACGAGGGTGGTGTCGTCGATGCGGACCAGGGTGGTGGGGATGGCGAGGGCGGGGTCGGTGAAGGCGGCGGTTCTGGTGGCGGTGGCGCGGTCTTCGGTGAGGGTCCACCTGGTGATGGTGTTGGTCAGGTTGTGGGCCGCCCACAGGGAGTTCTCGCGTAGTTCGAGGCCGTCGCCGTTGACGAGGTCGCCGCCGACGAGGGTGACTTTCCGGATGGGGTCGGCGCCGGTGAGCGGTATCCGGTACAGCTCGCCGGGGACCATGTCGACGACGAGCAGGTAGCGGTCGTCGGCGACGATGCCGTTGAGGTTGAAGGCGTTGGGCGCGCGGGCGGCCAGTAGTCCACTGAGGTCGAATTGCGTTGTCATTTCCGTGATTCCGCCGCCGCTGCGCGCTTGTTCCAACTGCGCGGGGGTGATTCGGTAGACGACGCCGCGCACGGAGTCGGTGACGTAGGCCGTGCCGTCCCGGGTGATCGCGAGGTCGTTGACGAATCGCGGTGCGGCGCCGGGGACTTCGAAACGCGCCAGGGCGGTGCGCGAGGCGAGGTCGTAGACGGTCACGCCGTGTGTGGAGTCGGTGACCCAGAGTCGGCCCGCGCCATCGACTTTCAGCCCGTTGGCGGTGCGGCGTCCGTCGGCGCCGGAGGGGAGGAACACTTCGGCGGCGCCCGCGCCTTTGGCGGCACGGTAGACCGCGCCGTCGGTGTAGGAACCGACGTAGGTGTCCCCGGTGCGCGGGTCGGCGGCGATGCCTTCGGGGTAGACGCGTTCGCCGGGCAGCGTGTACGCGGTGGTGAGCGGTGCGCTCGGTTCGTCGGAGCCGCAGGCGGTGAGGCTCGTGGCGAGTAGCGCGGCGGCGGTGGCGGTCAGGAATCGGAAGCGAGTGTGGGACATGGGGTCCTGCCTCTGCGATCTCGTGATCGAATGAAGTCATATCAAATGACGAGCACGAATGTATATTAGAGCTCTAATGATCGTCAAGACTCGAACTTCCAGGTGGGCGGATACCATGCGTGCATGACGTCCATGCCCAGCGCCGAACGCCTTGGCGGCTATGTCAAGCGCGCCGAACAGGCGCTCACCATGGCGAAGAACGCCGCGCTGAAACCGGCGGGCGTCACCGTGCCGCAGTACTCGGCGCTGTTGTTCCTGACCGAGAATCCGGGCATATCGGCCGCCGCGCTGGCCCGCCTGTGCGGGGTGACCCCGCCGACGATGAACACGATCCTCGGCAACCTCCAGGACCGCGGGCTCATCGAACGCACGCCGCACGAGTGGCACCGCAACGTGCTCGAGACGCACCTCACCGAGCGCGGCGCGGCCGTGATGCGCGACGCGGACGAACGGGCGGTGCGCGTGGAACGGACGGTCGACGGGGCGTTCACCGACGCGGAGGGCGCGACCCTGCGTGAGCTACTCGCCAGGCTCATCGATGCCTTCGACGCGGTCCGCACCGAATCCGCCGTCGACCCGAAGGCGTAGTCGCGAAACCGGGCACGGCCGACACCCAAGGCTCGAGCGGGCCGGTCAGTCGAAGGGCGTGACCCGCAGACGCTCGGCCAGCTCGTTGAAGATGTAGAAGTTGGGGATGTTGGCGACCGGCATGAGCGAATGCCAGCGCCCGTCGACCTTGATCCTGACCAGTCCGCCGCGCGCGTCGATGAGCTGGATCCGCTCCCACGGGTAACTCTGGTCGAGGTGCAGCAGCGCGTCCAGGTTCAGCGCCACCTCACCGAAGTGCACGGTTTCGCCGTTGTCGATCGCGGTGACCGCCCGCGGCAACTGGGTGGCGGTTATCGCGGACTGGATCGCTTTACCCCATTCCGGCCCTTCGCCGAAAAGGATGTCGTCGAAGATCGCGTGCGCGCCATCGGGGCCGGTCATTTCCAGCGCGTATTCCGAAGGGGGTCCGCTCTGGAACGCGACGACCCGCTGCCGCACTTCGGCGGTATCCCACCGGAATCCTTGCACGCGTTCCCCCGCGCGATAAATGGTCATACCGAAATCGAATAAATCGAGTCGGGATGACCTGTTCTGCCGATTCAGCTGCCCGCGCCACAGCGCGAACGCGCCGGGAACGGCGGCGAGCAGCCCGATCGCGATGCCGCCCGGCACCGCACCGACGGCGACGCAGATGATGCCGAGGATCGCCAAACCGCCTGTGACGATGATGAATCCGCGCAAGAGGGTGTCGCTGGCCGCGCCGACGGGCAGGAAGGTCTGACGGTGTGCGCCGAGTTTCTGATACTCGGACATCAGATGGATCAACTGGGTCAGCGGGACGGTCCGTCGTTCACGGGTCTCGCTCACGTCGTGCTCCGTCAAGTTCGGAGTGGCCAATCGTCCCTCCACAAGGCGGCTTTCATCCGCGCGAAAGCGTATGACACTCGATCCGCGACCGCTACCGCAGCACCGACTTTTGTGGCCGTACGGAATTCACCGGTATGCCCGCCGACGGGGATCGTATTGATGCGCCCGTGATATCACAGCTGGTCCACGCGCTTTCATGCGATCGCGGGCGCGGGCTTTTCGCGAGTGCGCAATCCGAAACCCGCCGTGACAGCCAGCAACGCGATTCCCACCGAGACCCACGGCACCACCGAACTGCCCGCGGCGCCGAGTACCGCGCCGCCGATGATCGCGCCGAGTCCGCCGCCGAGGTAGGTGGCCGAACCGTTGAGGCCGAGCGCCACCGTCGGCGCGTCGGGCGCGAGGGCGAAGAGCCGATGTTGTTGCGGCACCATCGTCATGCCGACGAAGAATCCGGTGACGGCGAGCGAGACGAAGACGGCCCAGGTGATCTCGGTGGTCGTCGCTAGGCAGAACAGGCCGAGCGCGGTGCCGAGCAGTGCGACGGCAAGGGTCGGGCGCGGGCCGTAGCGGTCGACCCAGCGGCCGATGAGGCCGGTGCCGACGACCTGGCCGATGCCCATCGCGAGCAGCAGCCAGGGGAGCAGGCTCTGCGAGACCGAGGGCGCGACGACCACCGGCAGGTAGTTGAGGGTGATGAAGGTCGCGGTCATGGCGACGGTGCTGACCGCGAGGACGCCGAGGACCGGCGGGCGGATCAGGACCCCGAGCCGGTCCCGCAGTCCGGTGCTCGGCAGGGTGACGCGCGGCAGCAGCGGCACCAGGGCGGCCGCGACGGCGCCGCCGACGGCGATCAGCCACAGCACGCCGCGCCAGCCGATCCAGCGTTCGACGAAGATCCCGATCGGCACGCCCGCGACGGTGGAGACGGTGATGCCGCTGGCGACGATGGCGAGCGCGCGTCCGCGTCCTCGATCGTCGGCGAGGACGCCCGCGACGGCGAACGCGTTGGCCTGGAAGGCGGCGGCGCCGATGGCGGCGACGATCCGGCCGAGCGCCATGACGGCGAAGGTGGTTGCCGCGGCTTGCCCGATCATGCCGAGCACGAACAGCGCCGCGCCGCCGCCGAGGAGGGTGCGGCGGTCCCACGATCCGGTGGCCGCGGCGATGAGCGGTGAGGCGACGGCGTATGTCCAGGCGAACAGGGTGGTGAGCTGGCCCGCGGTGGCCACGGAGACGTCGAGGTCGGTGGCGATGAGCGGGAGCATGCCGGTGAGGACGAACAGGTCGGTGCCCAGGACGAAGGTGCCGACCGCGAGCGGGATGAGCGCCCGCCACGGATTGTTCGATCCTTGTCGAATTATCATAGTGTTAGGCTCCGATACAATTCGATGACTGTCAAATTATTAGGAGTCGTAGTGCGTCAACTGCCCCAGCCGAGCGTCGGCGACCTGGATCTGGTCCGAGTGCTCAGCGCGTTCGCCGATCCGGTCCGGCTCGAGCTGGTCAGGTCGTTGGCGGGCCGTCGCGAGCCGCTGAGCTGTTCGGCCCAGGCATTCGACGTCGAGGTGACCGCCGCGACGCTGTCGCATCACTGGAAAGTCTTGCGGGACTCCGGCGTCACGACCACTTACGTTTCGGGTCGCAATCGCCTGATCGAATTACGCGAACGGGATCTCGACGCGCGGTTCCCGGGTCTGCTCGGCGCGATCCTGTCCGGTGTCGATGCCCGCGCTGTTCCGACTTCGGTTAAAAACATGTCGGCCGGTCGGTAGTCTGCGGGGCATGACGCACCTGCCCGCCATCGGATTCGCCCTGGTGGCCGCGCTGTGCGTGGCGCTGAGCGCGGTGTCGCGTCAGCGGGAGGCCGCGCGGGTCCCCGACGGTGACCTCGGCGCTTTCGGCGTGCTCGGCTCGCTGGTACGCCGCCCGAACTGGTGGCTCGGCACGGCGGTCGGCGCGGGCGGTTACATATTCCAGGCGCTGGCGCTCGGCCGCGGTTCGGTGCTGCTCGTGCAGTCGCTGCTGGTGACCTCGCTGCTGTTCGCGCTGCCGCTGGCGGCGGCCTTCTCCGGCCGCGTGGTGCGCCGCGCGGAATGGCTGTGGGCGACGGTGCTGGTCGCCGCGATCGTGGTGCTGCTCGTGGTCGGCGATCCGAGGCAGGGACATCAGCACGTGTCGAACCGGCGCTGGCTGATCACCGCCGCGATCGGAATCCCGCTGCTGCTCGGCTGTGTGCTCGGTGCGCGCAGGCGGGTTGGACGCACCAGGGCGCTGCTGTTGGGGTTGGCGGCGGGCGCGATGTTCGCGCTGGCGGCCGTGCTCACCAAGAGTCTGGTCGCGCTGCTCGGCGACGGACCGCTCGCGACGTTCACCTCGCCGGTGCCGTACGCGCTCGCCGCGGTGGGGCTGGCCGCGGTGACGTTGCAGCAGAACGCCTATCACGCGGGCGACCTGCAAGCCTCGCTGCCCGCGGCCACGGTGGCCGAACCGGTGATCGCCGCGGTGCTCGGCGTGCTGTTGCTCGACGAATACCTGGACGCCGATCGTGATCATGTCCTGTTGCTCGTGGTGGCCTTCGCCGCCTTGATCGCGGCGACCCTCGCGTTGGCGCGTTCGGCCGCCGATACCGGCCGCGACGACCAGCCGGCGCGGGTGCGCGCGTGACGGGTGCGGGATATCCGAATTAAGACCTGACCGCCCCAGCGGAAAACGGTCGTTGCTTTGGCGAGAAAAACTCTATGATTTCCCTTCAAAAAGGGTGTCCAGTAACGGGGCGCTCGGTATGACACCATCTGGCAAACAGTCAGTGACGGTTCGGTATCGGCCGCCGCGGCGCTACTTTGCGGCAAATCCTCTGATTTGTGCTGCTAGAGCAGGTATCTGGGACAGTTGCGGCCCGGCATGTGGGCGAAGATGGTGAGCTCGCTGGAGTGACGCCATCTTTCGGCTATCGCGCGGTCCGGCGTGGCGCGAGACGAAGGGCCCGATCCATGACAAGGGGCTCGGACGCTTCGGTATTGTCTGGCCCAATGTCACAGGATGCGAATACGGGACGAATGTATGCCGGGCAACCCGTAGAGGACCGGCAACGTCAGCGGCGTGCGCGTTTTCTGGAGTCGGGCCTCACGGTCTTCGCACGCGACGGCTACGCCAATAGCTCGGTCGGCGCTATCTGCAAAGACGCGGGCCTCTCCTCGCGGCAGTTCTACGAGGAGTTCACCGGACGTGAATCCTTACTGCTCGAACTGTACGAGCAGATCGACAAGGAGTCGCGCGACTCGGTGACCACCGCCCTCGACGGCAGAACCGATGCCAGCGCGCTGGAACTCATCGACACCGCGGTGCGCGCCTACGTCGAATCGATCGGCTCGGATCCGCGCAAGGCGCGGGTCGCGCTGGTCGAGGTGGTCGGCGCGGGACCGAAGGTCGAGAAGTTCCGTCTCGAACTCCGTCGCACCTGGGGCTCGCTGCTGGCCAGCGCCGCCGAGGACGCCGCGCTACACGGCGAGATCCCGCCCGGTGACTACGAGATGCGCGTGCTCGCCATCATCGGCGCGGTCAACTACGTCGTCGACGCGTGGAGCGGCGCCGATCCGCGTCCGCCGCTCGACGATGTGATCGGGGTGCTCAGCCGGGTGATCATGGGGGCGGTCAAAGCCTGACCGCGCCCGCGGCGGGTAGCGTGCGCGACATGGAGACCGTTGCGATCCAGGCGCCCGACGGCAGCACGATTCCGGTGCGGCTGCTACCCGCCCGCGGAACGCACCGGCATCCCGTGACGCCCGACGCGCCGCGTCCCGTCGTGGTCGTGATGCCGGGACTCGGTGTCCCCGGCGCGTACTACCTGGTCTTCGCGCGGTATCTGGCCGAGCGCGGCTTCGACGTCGCGGTCGGCGAGATGCGCGGAAACGGTGACAGCACACCGAAACCCAGCGCCACGAGCGCCTACGGGTACCACGAGCTGGTCTCGGTCGACCTGCCCGCGATCTTCCAGGTGGTGCGCGACCGCTTCCCGGCGAGCACCCCCTACCTGCTCGGCCACAGCATGGGCGGCCAGCTCGCCGTCCTCTACGCCTCGCGCGTCAGGGGCAGGCTCGGCGGGCTACTGCTCATCGCCTCCGGCACGCCGTATCACCGCGGATTCCGCGGTGTATTCGGTCCGGGCATGCTGGTCGGGACCACCGCGGCGGCGCTCACCGCCAACCTCGCGGGCTTCTGGCCGGGCGACCGGATCACGGTGGGCGGCTTCGGTCGCCAGTCGAAGGTGCTCGTCTCCGACTGGGCGAGGCTGGCGCGCACCGGCCGGTTCGTGCCGGTCGGCGCGGACATCGATTACGAGGAGCGGATCACAAGGCTGAAGTTGCCGGTGCTCTCGATCACGATCGCGGGCGACGAACTGACGCCGCCGGGTTCGGCCGAGCACCTGCTGTCGAAGATGCCGCTGTCCGAGGTCACCACCTGGCATCAGCCCGAGCCGCTCGGCCACAACGGGTGGATCACGGACCCGAACTCGACGGTCGACCGGATCGAGAAGTGGTTGCGGGACAGGTGATGTCCCGCAACCGGTCGCGAGTCAGCCTTTCATGAGCTGCTCGGCGAAGAACTCGTAGATCAGCGCGGCCTGGAACGCGGACTGCTTGTTGTCGGCCGCGCCGCCGTGGCCGCCCTCGATGTTCTCGTGGTACCAGACCGGATGGCCGAGCTCCTCGAGCAGCGCCGTCATCTTGCGGGCGTGCCCCGGATGCACGCGGTCGTCGCGGGTGGAGGTGGTGATCAGGATCGGCGGGTACCGCAGATCGGAGCGGACGTTCTGGTACGGCGAATATTCGCTGATGTAGGCCCATTCCTCCGGCTTGTCGGGATCGCCGTATTCGGCCATCCAGGACGCGCCGGCGAGCAGCAGGTGATAGCGCTTCATATCCAGCAGCGGCACCTGGCACACGATGGCGCCGAACAGTTCCGGGTAGCGGGTGAGCATCACGCCCATGAGCAGACCGCCGTTGCTGCCGCCGACCGCGCCGAGCTGCGCGGGCGTCGTGATGCCGCGCTCGACCAGATCCTTCGCGATCGCGGCGAAATCCTCGTAGACCTTGTACCGGTTGGCCTTCTGCACCGAGGTGTGCCACTGCGGGCCGTATTCGCCGCCGCCGCGGATATTGGTCATCACCCAGGTGCCGCCGCGTTCGAGCCAGCCCATGCCGGAGGCGCCGCTGTAGGCGGGGGTGCGCGAGACCTCGAAACCGCCGTATCCGGACATCACGGTCGGGCCCGGCACGCCGCGCCGGTCGCGACGGCGGATGACGAAGTACGGCACCCGCGTTCCGTCCTCGGAGCGGGCGAAGAACTGCTCGGTCTCGACGGTGTCGGCGTCGAAGAAGCCAGGTTCCTGTTTGAGCTTCTCGGCGCCCTGCCCCACCGAACCCGCCAGCAGGGTGGTGGGGGTGGTGAAACCGCTGGTGGTGAGCATGTATTCGTCGCCGCCCTCCAACGGGTCGAGATTGGCGACGCTGGTCGAGGCCATCGGCGGGGTGTCGGCCAGCGGTTCGCGTTTCCAGCCCTCGGCGGACGGGGTGAGGACGTACAACTTGGTCTGCACATCCTCGAGGGTGGCCAGCAGCAGATAATTCTCGGTCCAGCCGAAGCCGTGCAGCGCGGTGTGCTCGTCAGGGGTGAACACGATCTCGAAATCCCGTTCGCCCGCGAGGAATCGCTCGAAATCGATGGCGAGCAGCGCGCCGGCGGGATAGGCGGCGCCCGCGATCTCCCACGGCGACTTGAGCCGGATCAGCAGCCAGTCCTTGTACCAGGACTCGCTGGCGTCGGTGGGGATGTCGAGGCGACGCAGCGACCCGTCGTCCTCGAGCAGGAAAACCTCTTCGTTGAAGAAGTCGGTGGCCCGCCCGACGAAATGGCGTTCGTATCCCGGCGTCCTGTCGTAGCCTGCCGATACCGCGACATCGCTCGGTTCGCCTTCGAAAACCGTTTCCGCCGAGGACAGTTCGGTGCCGCGCCGCCATTTCTTCATGATTCGCGGATAGCCGGATTCGGTGAGCGAGCCGGGCCCGAAATCGGTGCCGACGTAGACGGTGTCGATATCGATCCAGCTCAGCTGGGATTTCGCCTCGGGCAGGTGGAATCCGCCGTCGGCGGGATCGATGAAAGTGCGGCTCGCCATATCGAATTCGCGGACCACCTTGGCGTCGGCGCCGCCGCGCGACAGGCTGATCAGTGCGCGCGACTGCTCGGGGCGCAGCACTCCCGCGCCGCCCCACACCCAGTTCTCGTCCTCGGCCTCGGCCAGCGCGTCGACATCGATGAGCACATCCCAGTCCGGCGCGGGTTTCGCGTATTCGTCGAAGGTGGTGCGCCGCCACAATCCGCGCGGATGTTCGGCGTCGCGCCAGAAGTTGTAGAGCCACGGCCCGCGCCTGCCCGGATACGCGATCTTGGTGTCGGTGTCGAGCATGTCGAGGATGCGACCTTCGAGCTCGACGAAGCGGTCGGACTCGGCGAAGGCCGCCACCACCACCTCGTTGTGCGCCCGCGCCCAGTCCAGCGCGCGGTCGTCGGTCACCTGTTCCAGCCACAGGTAGGGGTCGGTCGCAGTCGGCTCGCTCATGGCAACATTCTCACGTAAGCGACCGAGAATCGGGGCGTTCGGTCGCCGTTGCCCCCGCCGGAACGCGAACGAACAGGAGCGAGTCGTGTCTTTCGAAAAAGCTTCTGCCGCTCTTCTGTGGGAACAGCACTGTTGCCTGCCGATGTCGCTCACCGCGCGGGTCACCGAACTGACCAGGTATCCGGTCGGTTCCTACCTGTCGGTGAATGTCGGCTACGCGCCGCAGACCACCGCCGACACCCTGGCGTTGCTGCGGCTGTTCCGCACCGACGCGGTCGCCGACGGCCGTTTCCGCCTGGTCCGCACCCTCGCCGACATCGCGCGGGCCGACACCGCCATCGCGCTCGCCTTCGACCTCGAGGACTGCGGTCCGCTCGGCGGCGACCTCGACAATGTCGCGGTATTCCACGCCCTCGGCGTGCGCTCGCTGGCCGCGACCTACAACCACGCCAACGCCGCGGGCTGCGGCTGCCTCGACACCGACGACACCGGCCTGACCGGCTACGGCCGCGACCTGGTCCGCGCGCTGAACGAGGTCGGCATGTTCGTCGACGGATCGCACTGTTCCCGGCGCAGCGGGCTGGACATGGCCGAACTCACCGAGACCCCGATGATCTACAGCCATTCCAATTTCGCCGCGCTCTGGCCGCATCCCCGCAATATCACCGACGAACAGGCGGTGTCCTGCGCGCGCACCGGCGGCGTGATCGGGATCAACGGGGTCGGCATATTCCTCGGGCGCAATGCCGAATCCGAGCGCGCCGCCCGCGTCGAGGCGATGGCGCGGCATATCGAATACGGCGCCGAACTGGTCGGGATCGACCATATCGGGATCGGTTCGGACTTCTCCTTCGACGCCGACGACTTCAATGCCGAGATACGCGCGAATCCGGAGAACTTCTCCGACGACTACACCAAATACGGTCCGCTGTGCTGGGTGCCGCCAGAAGACCTGCTCGGGCAAGGCGCCACACCGGGGCTGGACGAACTGCTCGCCGGGCGCGGATTCACCCCCGCCGAGCGCGCCGCGGTATTCGGCGGGAATTTCGCGCGCGCCGCCGCACGGGTGTGGCGCGATCCCGCTTGAGCGCGCGAGCGCACCGATGCGGGGGCACGCGCGGTGAAGTTCTCGTGACAGAGCTAGGCTCGCAGATGTGACTTCCCACTACGATGTCGTCGTTCTCGGCGCTGGTCCCGGCGGTTATGTCGCCGCGATCCGTGCCGCTCAACTCGGCCTGCGAACAGCGATTGTCGAGAAGAAATACTGGGGCGGTGTATGCCTGAACGTCGGCTGCATCCCGTCGAAGGCGCTGCTGCGCAACGCCGAACTGGCCCACATCTTCACCAAGGAGGCCAAGACCTTCGGTATTTCCGGGTCGGCGAGCTTCGACTTCGGTGTCGCGTTCGACCGCAGCCGCAAGGTCGCGGACGGCCGGGTCAAGGGCGTTCACTTCCTGATGAAGAAGAACAAGATCGACGAGTTCGACGGTGTCGGCTCCTTCGTCGACGCCAATACGCTCTCGGTCGCGCTCAGCAAGGGCGGCGACGAGCGGATCACCTTCGACAACGTGATCATCGCGACCGGCACCGTCACCAAACTGCTGCCTGGCACCGCGCTCAGCGACAACGTGGTCACCTACGAGGAGCAGATCCTCACCCGTGAGCTGCCCGGCTCCATTCTCATCGTCGGCGCGGGCGCGATCGGCATGGAGTTCGGCTACGTCCTGAAGAATTACGGCGTCGACGTGCGGATCGTGGAATTCCTCGATCGCGCGCTGCCCAACGAGGACGTCGACGTCTCCAAGGAGATCACCAAGCAGTACAAGAAGCTGGGGATCACCATCACCACCGGCGCCGCTGTGCAGTCGATCGACGACGACGGGTCCAAGGTCACGGTGTCGATCAAGGACAACAAGTCCGGTTCGGTGGAGACCGTCACCGTGGACAAGGTCCTGCAGGCGGTCGGCTTCGCGCCCCGCGTCGATGGCTACGGCCTGGAGAACACCGGCGTCGCGCTCACCGAACGGGGCGCGATCGCCATCGATGACAACATGCGCACCAACGTGCCGCACATCTACGCCATCGGTGACGTCACGGCCAAACTGCAGCTCGCGCACGTCGCCGAGGCGCAGGGCGTGGTCGCCGCCGAGACCATCGCGGGCGCGCCGACGCTCACCCTCGGCGACTACCGGATGATGCCGCGCGCCACCTTCTGTCAGCCGCAGGTCGCCAGCTTCGGCCTCACCGAACAGCAGGCGCGCGACGAAGGCTACGACGTCAAGGTCGCCACCTTCCCGTTCACCGCCAACGGCAAGGCGCACGGCCTCGGCGACCCCACCGGCTTCGTCAAACTGATCGCCGACAGCAACTACGGCGAACTGCTCGGCGGCCACCTCATCGGCCCCGACGTCTCCGAACTGCTGCCCGAGCTCACCTTGGCCCAGAAGTGGGACCTCACGGTGAACGAACTCACCCGCAACGTGCACACCCACCCCACCCTGAGCGAGGCGCTGCAGGAGGCCATCCACGGCCTCGCGGGCCACATGATCAACTTCTGATCGGCTCCGACAGGGCGGCGGCATCGACACGGCGGCGGCATCCGGATTCGGGTGCCGCTGTCTCGTTCGCGCCGCGTTCGCGGTTGGCGTTCGACGGGCGTGCGCGATAGACACGTACGGTGCGTCGGAAGATCCTGCTCGGTGGTGCCCTCGTCCTGGTCGTCGCGGCGGTGCTCGGGTTCGGCGGCTACCGGGCGATGAACGCGCGCACCTTCCAATGGACGGGTCGCCTGGTGGCGCGCGTCGACACCGCCGAGAAGGTGGTGGCGCTGACGCTGGACGACGGGCCGAGCGCGAGGGCGCCGGAAGTGCTGCGGGTTCTCGCCGAGGCCGAGATCCGAGCGACCTTCTATCTCAACGGCCGCGATCTGGCGGCACGCCCCGAGGCGGGGCGGGCCATCGCGGCCGCGGGCCACGAGATCGGCAATCACACCTACACCCATCGACGCATGATCCTGGTCTCCGGCGACACCATCCGCGCCGAGATCGAGGACACCGATCGCGAGATCGCCGCGACCGGCTACCGAGGTCCCGTCACCTTCCGACCGCCCTACGGCAAGAAGCTGTGGGGTCTGCCGAAATACCTGTCCGACCACGACCGGACCACGGTGATGTGGGATGTGGAACCCGATTCGGGCAGGTCGGCGACCACCGACGAGATCGTGGCCGAGACCGTGCGCGGGGTGCGCCCGGGGTCCATCGTGCTGCTGCACGTGATGGGCGAGCACGGCGCGACCTCGTTGGCCGCGATTCCCCGCATCGTCGCCGAATTGCGTTCGGCCGGCTACCGCTTCGTCACCGTTTCCGATCTGATCGGTCGCGGTCGGTGAGCATTCCGTACGCGCGCTCCGGGATGATGCGGACTATGGCCCTGCGGTCGGCGACCATCGCGCGTCGGTAGTCGGCCCAGTCGGGGTGTTCGCCCGCGGCGGTGCGGTAGTAGGTGACCAGTGCGTCGACGGTGGCGTCATCTGTGGATTCGGCGGGCGGGGTCAATTCGACCGAGCCTTCGAGTACGGCGTAGGAGAAGAAGTCCGCGCTGGTCACGTGCAGTGCGGCCCAGGGGGTGCGGCGCAGGTTGTGATACTTGGCACGGTCGGCGGTGATGGAGATCGAGATGTCGCCCGCTTCGCCGACCACGTGCAGGACGTTGGACAACTGCGGGCGGCCGTCGCGGCGCAGGGTGGTCAGCACCGAACGGTCGGTGGTCGTGGCGAACCGGAGAGCTGCGGAGAGGTCCATACGTGAGGTAACCGCGAACCGTGGGCGTGGCTTCCCGTCGGACTATCTGTCGTCGCGTTGGATGCGCAGGGCGGTGATGGTGGCGGCGAGGCCCTCGTACTGGTTGGTGAGCAGGACGATCTCGATCAGGGCGCGCTCGTCGTAGTGTTCGGCCAGTTCGTTCCAAGTGGCGTCATCGAGGTCGCGGGTTTCCACCACCCTGTCGACGGCGGTGAGCAGGGCACGGTGTTTCGGTGACCAGCCGGGCGCTTCGGGGCCGGTGTGGATGCGGTCCAGGATTTCCGGGGTGATCCCGGCGCGTTTGCCGAGGCGGATGTGGTGATCGGTCTCGTACGCGCAGTCGCGCAGGTGGGCCACGCGCAGGATGACCAGTTCGGATTCGTGGCGCGGAAGGCGACCGCCCGGCATGAGTTTGCCCGAATAGTGCAGCCAGCCGCGGAAAAGTCCTCCGGTGCGGCCGAGCGTGCTGAACAGGTGCGCGTCGGGAGTGCCCGCGGCGCGGGAAAGCACCTGCCACGCAGCCCAGTTGAGCGGACCGAGCTCGCGTAGCCGTCCGGGGGCGATACGCGGTCGCGACGTCGAAACCATGGCCCTTGCCTCTCGTCGAACTCGGATGGGGAGCGCGGAACCGGTGCGCCAGCGTACCCTTTCACATCGGTGCGGCGTGTATGTGACAGCACGCGAGCGGCGCCACGAGTCGGATCGGTGGGCAGGGGATATCGCACGATGCTGGTGAAGGTCAGGCCTGGAGCCCAGCTCTCCGCGGCCGAACGGGAATTCGTGGAATGCCTGGGCGCGTATCCGATCACCTGCCTGGCAGCCGTCGACCTGCACGTCGGTGACAACGGCACCCGCCAGATCGACACCGTGCTGCTGACCCCGCGCGGCATCGCGGTAATGGAGGTCAAGGGATTCCGGCGGCGGCAGAGCGGCATCCTGCGCGTGGACGACGACCCGTGGACCATCAGCGACGTACCCGCCGACCTCGACGACGAGTCGACGATCAGCACCTCAGCGCAGGTGGAGCAGGCCGTATTCGTGATCAAGGACAAACTCGAACGCGCACTGATCGATCCGGGCGCCATCTGCGGAGCGGTGGTGCTCGTGCCGTACCGCGGCGTGGTGGTCCGCCCCGCCCACACCACGATTCGCCCCGGACTCGACGTCCTCGTCGCCAACGTCCCCGACTCCACCGAATTACGCCTCTACGTGCAGAATTACATGGCCTCCGCGCGGGATTGGAGCGCGGATCGGGTACTCGCGGCGGCCCAAGCCCTCGGCGTCGGCGACGCACCGACGCACGCCGACCTCGTCGCCGACGGGTTCGCCGCGAACGCGTTCGCGGCGCAGACGGCTCCGCGAACCGCTCCGCAGGCGAAGTCGCGCAAGCGCCCATGGAGGACGCAACGCGCCGCGACGCTTCCGGCACCGCCGCCGAGTCCGAAGCCGTCCTCGAAACCGACGCTGCCCATGAGCCTTCCCTCGGGTTCGGCCCCGTCCTCGAGCCCGCCGCCGTCGAGTTCGGCACCGCCGTCGAGTGCGACGCCGTCTTCGAGACCGACGCCGCCCTCGGGTACGACGCCGCCCTCAGGTACGCCGCCGCCCTCAGGTACGACGCAGCCCCCGGGTTCGGCTCCGGCTTCGAACCCGCCGCAGCCCTCGGGTTCGGCCTCGCCGTCGAGTTCGAATCCGCTGCCGAGTGCGAAGCCGTCCTCGAGACCGACGCTGCCCTCGCGTTCGGCTCAGCCTTCTAGTCCGCCGCAGCCTTCTAGTCCGCCGCAGTCCTCGGGTTCGCCGCAGTCCTCGGGTCCGGCCTCGTCGTCGAGTGCGACGCCGTCCTCGGGACCGCCGCAGTCCTCGGGTTCGGCTCCGCCTTCGAGCTCGCCCTCGGGTTCGCCGCAGTCCTCGGGTCCGGCCTCGTCGTCGAGTGCGACGCCGTCCTCGGGACCGCCGCAGTCCTCGGGTTCGGCTCCGCCTTCGAGCTCGCCCTCGGGCTCGCCGCTGCCTTCGGGCCCGCCGTCCCCTGGTTCGGCTCCGTCCTCGGGTTCGGCTCCGCCTTCGGGTTCGTCGCAGTCCTCGGGTTCGGCCTCGTCGTCGAGTGCGAATCCGCTGCCGAGTGCGGCGCCGTACTCGAACCCGGTACGGTCCTCGAGCCCGCCGCTGCCGTCGAGTTCGGCTCCGTTGTCGAGTGCGACGCCGTCCTTGGGACCGACGCCGCCCTCGGGTTCGGCTCCGCCTTCGAGCTCGCCCTCGGGTTCGCCGCTGCCTTCGAGCCCGCCGTCCTCGGGTTCGGCTCCGTCCTCGAGTGCGAATCCGCCGTCGAGCCTGCCGCCGTCCTCTAGCTCGCCGTCGTCCTCGGGTTCGGCCTCGTCGTCGAGTGCGAATCCGCTGCCGAGTGCGCCGTCGTCCTCGAGACCGACGCAGCCCTCGGGTGCAACGCCGTCCTCGGGACCGACGCTGCCCTCGGGTTCGCCGCTGCCCTCGGGTTCGCCGCTGCCCTCGGGTTCGCCGCAGTCCTCGGGTTCGCCGCAGTCCTCGGGTTCGGCCTCGTCATCGAGTGCGAATCCGCCGTCGAGCCCGTCGCTGCCGTCGAGCTCGCCGCCGTCGAGTTCGAAACTGCCCCCGACGCAACCTCCGGGTTCGGGACTGCCCCTGGGTTCGGGACTGCCTTCGAGCCCGCCGCCCGCGAGTTCGAAGCCGCTCCAAGAGCCGAGAACGCTTCCCGGTCGGAAGCCGCGACCGAAGCCGAAGTCGTCGAGTCGGGGTCAGTCCGCGGGTGCGTTGGCGGTGCTCGCGGTCGCGCTGATCGGCATGGTCCTGGTCGCCGGGGTGATCGTCACCGCCCTGGTGTCCAAGAACGACTCCGCCTCGGAGACCGGGGACGCGCCGCCGCCGACCAGCGTCGTGACCACCGGCCCCGCGACCCCGAGTCCGCCGCCGACCAGCCCCGCACCCCGCTCCCGGGCGGGCTGCTTTCCCTTCCAGGCCAACTGCTGACCGCGTCGCGGTCAATCACGCATGGCGCGACCGAGTTTGGTCAGCCGCAGCGCCTGCTGCGCGCGGGCGAGCGCGTGCGCGCGTGAGGTGTCGATATGGCCGACCAGCGCGCGCAGCGCGGTATCGGGGGCACCGGCGAGCAACTGTTCGGCGACGGTGATGTGCTCGGCCGTCATGGTGGCGATGCGTTCCGGTGTCGGCAGGTCGAGTGTGCGCAGCGGGCGGACCCGGACGTAGACGGCCGTGAGCGCTTCGGCGAGCGCGGTATTGCCCGCCGCCGCCAACAGCGTCAGGTGGAACTGTTCGTCGGCGGCGACCAGCGCCGGTCCCGGTTCGGGCGGATCGTCGCGAAGTGCGAGCCACCGTTCGAGTTCCGCGCGCACCGACGTCAGATCGTGTGCGGGAGCCACTGATTCGGGTTCGACGACGCGGTGCGCGGTGCGACCGGTCTGTTCGAGCACCCGCTGGATTCCCCTGGTCTCCAGCACGATCCGCAGTTCGTACAGGTGGTCCAGTTCCTCCAGGCGCGGCCGATACGGGTAGAGGCCGTCGGCGTGGCGTTCGACGAGCCCGTCGGCCTGCAGCCGGGCCAGCGCCTCGCGCACCGGAGTGCGCGAGACGCCGTAGGTCTCGGCGAGACGTTCCTCGCCGAGCCGCTCGGTCGGCACGATGGCGCCCGCGGCGAGGTCGCGGCGCAGCGAGTGGTAGACCCGCTCGCTCAACGAGACTCGCCCCTTGCGAGGCACGCCTCCCGCTCAGATCGCCATCGCCGCGCGCACGTCGGTCTCCGCGCCCGCGCCGCCCGCACCGCTGGAACTCACCCGCCCCGATTGCAGCACGTAATACTGTTGCGCCGCTTGCAGTGCGAAGCCGATGTGCTGTTCCACGAGCAGCACGCTCAGCCCGCCGCGCCGGGTGAGATCGATGATGGTGCGCTCGATCTCGGCCACCACCGAAGGCTGGATGCCCTCGGTCGGTTCGTCGAGGATGAGCAGTTTGGGTTCGGTGATCAGCGCCCGCGCGATCGCCAACTGCTGGCGCTGACCACCGGAGAGCAGACCGGCCTTGCGCGCCAGCAGTTCCCGCAGCGCGGGGAACAATTCGAGGGCTTCCTCGATCAACTGCTTGCCGCGTTTGCGCCCGTCCGCCACCACCTGCAGATTCTCCGCGGTGGTGAGCTGCGGAAAACTCTGCTGTCCCTGCGGCACGTAGGCGATGCCGCGTTTGACCCGCCGCGACGGTGCCATTTTCGTGACCGCCTCGCCGTCGAAGCGGATCTCTCCGGATTTGACGCCGATGAGCCCGACCGCGGTGCGCAGCAGGGTGGTCTTGCCCGCGCCGTTGTGGCCCATGATGGCGACCACGCTGTCGTCGGGCACGGTCACTGTGACACCGTGGATGACCTCGGTGCGGCCGTATCCGGAGTGGACATCGATCAGTTCAAGCATCAGCTGCCTCCTTGCTCGGCGCGGTCGACTCGTCCTCCAGTTCGGTGCCGATGGCCGCGGCGGTGCCGAGATAGACCTCCTGCACCTTGGGATCGGCCTGCACCTGTTCGACGGTGCCCTCGCTGAGCACCTTGCCGCCCGCGAGCACCGTGACCGAGGTGGCGAAGGACCGCATGAAGTCCATGTCGTGTTCAACCACGACCACCACGCGCTCACCGCCGATGCGGCGCAACAGATTCCCGGTCTCTTCGCGTTCCTCGGCGCTCATGCCCGCGACCGGTTCGTCGAGCAGCAGCACCGAGGCGTTCTGCACGAGCAGCATGCCGATCTCGAGCCACTGCTTCTGGCCGTGGGCGAGCACGCCCGCCTGCTTGTCGCGCAGTTCGCCGAGTCCGGTGATCTCGAGGGCTTCCTCGATCGCGGGCAGCACCGACTTGCGCTTGCGCAGCATGGTCAACGCCGAACGCCGCGCTCCCGCGGCGATATCCAGGTTCTGGAGCACCGAGAGCTGTTCGAATACGCTCGCGGTCTGGAAGGTGCGCCCGACGCCGAGCCGCGCGATCTGATGCACCTTCTTCCCGACCAGCTGCGCACCGGACTTGGTCGCCGACCCGGTCGCGGGCACAAGACCGGTGATCGCGTCGATCAAAGTGGTCTTGCCCGCGCCGTTGGGACCGATGAGGAAGCGCAGATCCCCTTGCAGCACGGTCAGATCCACGTCGGTTACTGCCTTGAACCCGTCGAAACTCACCGAGAGGCCGCGGATTTCGAGGTATTCGCTGTCCATGCCCGCGTTGCCGCCGAGTTTCGGCTCGTGCGTTGTCGTCGTCATCGCGTCTGCACCTTCTCCTCGTCGACTTCGGTGGTCTCGCCGTCGGTGGTTTCCGCGACGGCGGCGGGCGGTGGTTCCGGCGCGGGCGCCGGTGTGCTCGACCTGCCGAACCGAGCGTCGTAGGCGCCCTTGAGCATCGGCCACACCCCCGCGAGACCGGCCGGAATGAACCCGACCACCACTATGAACAGCACGCCCTGCATGTAGGTCCACCCGGAGGGGAACTGTTCCGACAGCGCCGTCTGCGCCCACGCCACGCCGATCGCGCCGAGCACCGGCCCGAGCAGGGTGGTCCGGCCGCCGATGGCGACGCCGATCAGGAACGCGATGGACGGCACGACCCCGATGTCGGCGGGGGAGATGATGCCGACGATCGGGGTGAACAGCGCGCCCGCGATCCCCGCGAAGAAGGCGGCTACAACGTAGGCGACGATCTTCACATTCGCCGGGTCGTAGCCCAGGAAGCGCACCCGCTCCTCCTGATCGCGCACCGCGACGAGCAGTTCGCCGTAGCGGCTGTGCATGAGCTGGCGCACCAACGCCACCACGACGAGCAGGGTGCCCGCCGCGATGAAGAACAGCATCTGGCGGTTCGCCGGATCGGACAGTTTGAATCCGAAGAAGGCCCGGAAATCCGACAGGCCGGTGAATCCGCCGATGGCCTGCTGACCGGTGAGCAGAATCGCCAGCGCCGCCGCGAGCGCCTGACTCAGGATCGCGAAATACGCGCCCTTCACCCGGCGTTTGAACACGCCGTAGCCGAGCACCGCCGCGATCAGGCCGGGCAACACCAGAATCGCGATGAGCGCGACCGGCGCCGACGCGAAAGGCTGCCAGAACGTCGGCAGTTCGCGAATGCCCGAGATCTCCATGAATTCCGGCACGTCGTTGCCGAGGCGACTCGCATCCGACATCTGCAGATGCATAGCCATGATGTAGGCGCCGACACCGAAGAACACGCCCTGCCCGAGGGTGAGCATGCCGCCGCGCCCCCACGCCAGGCCGATGCCCGCCGCCACGATCGCGAAACACAGGAATTTGGCGAGCAGATTCAACCGGAAATCGCTGAGCACCGCGGGCGCCACCGCGAACAGCAGGATCGCCCCGACGGCGAAACCGCCGAGCGTGGTCAACGACGAGTGCGCACGCATTCGTTGCAGGAATGGAACGGTCATGCCAGGCTCCTGGTCCGAACGGTGAACAGGCCCTGCGGCCGGACCTGCAGGAAGACGACGATCACCACGAAGACGATGACCTTCGCGATCGACGCCGTCGTCGAATACTCGATGAACGAATTCAGCAGGCCGAGTGCGAATGCCGCGATCACCGTGCCCTTGATCTGGCCCAGCCCGCCGATCACGACAACGAGGAACGCGTCGATCAGATAGCTCTGCCCGATCGTCGGACTGGTCGAACCGATCAATGTCAGCGCGACGCCTGCCACACCGGCCAGGCCCGACCCGATGAAGAAGGTGCTGATATCGGTGAAACGACTGGACACGCCACTGGTTTCGGCGAGACCGCGATTCTGCACGACCGCGCGAATCCGGCGACCGAGCGGCGTGGTCTTCAACGCCACCGCCAATACGGTCACCGCGACCACGGCCAGCACCAGGATGAAAATTCGGGACTTGGGGACGACGGCGCCCAGAATGGTGACACCGCCGCTGAGCCAATCGGGCGCGAGCACGTTCTTCGCGGGCGCGCCGAAGATGTCGCGCGCCGCCTGCTGGAGCACCAGCCCGACACCGAAGGTGACCAGCAGGGTGTCCAGCGGGCGGTCGTACATCCAGCGGATCAACCCCATTTCCAGCGCCGCCCCCAACGCGCCGCCGACGAAGAATCCGATCACCAGCGAAACGAGCAGCGAGACGCCCGCCGAGGAAATGAATTTCTGCACGACATAAGTGGTGTAACAGCCTGCCATGATGAACTCGCCGTGCGCCATGTTGATCACACCCATTTGACCGAAGGTCAACGACAGGCCGAGCGCAGCGAGCAGGAGAATCGATCCGAGACTCAATCCGGTGAAGAGCTGACCGATCACGATGTCCATAAGGACTCCGGGGTCTATGGCGGCGACCCGGTCGCCGCGGTGTACATGCTGTCGAACAGGGGGCCACCGCGACGCGCGTGCGTCGCGGTGGCCCGTGGTGTCACTTCAGGTTCTTTGCCCAGTCGTAGGACTTCAGGTACGGGTCGGGGGTGATCGGCGAGCCGGAATCCCAGACGGTGTAGATCAGTCCGTCCGTGCGGATTTCGCCGATGCGAGCGGTCTTGGTGATGTGGTGGTTCGAACCGTCGATGGTGACCTTGCCCTCGGGGGCTTCGAAGCTCACGCCGTCGGCCGCGGCCTGAATGTCGGCCACCGCGAAGGAATTCGCCTTCTCGACGGTGTTCTTCCACAGGTAGACCGACGCGTACGCGGCTTCCATCGGGTCCGAGGTCGGCTTGTCGGCGCCGAAGGCGGCCTTGTATGCGTCGACGAATGCCTTGTTCTGCGGGCTGTCCACGGTCTGGTAGTAGTTCCAGGCGGTGAGCTGGCCCGCGATGTTCTGCGCACCGATGCCCGCGACCTCCTCCTCGGCGATGGACACCGAAACCACCGGCATGTCAGCGGCTTTCAGGCCCGCGTTGGTGTACTCGCGGAAGAACGCGACGTTGGAGTCGCCGTTGAGGGTGTTGAACACCGCGCCCGCCTTGGCGGTGCGCACCTTGTTGACGATGGTGGAGAAGTCGGTCGAGCCGAGCGGGGTGTAGTCCTCACCCTTGATCTCGATGCCGTTGGCCGCCGCGTACGCCTTGATCTCACGGTTGGCGGTCTGCGGGAACACGTAGTCCGAGCCGACCAGGTAGAGGGATTTGACGCCCTTCTGCTTCAGGTAGTCCAGCGCGGGAATGATCTGCTGGTTCGTGGTGGCGCCGGTGTAGAAGATGTTCTTGCTGTCCTCGAGGCCCTCGTACTGCACGGGGTAGTAGAGCAGCGAGTTGAGGCTCTCGAATTTGGGCTTCATGGCCTTGCGGCTCGAGGAGGTCCAGCCGCCGAAAACCGCGGCGACACAGTCGGAGCTGATGAGTTTCTCGGCCTTCTCCGCGAAGGTCTTCGGGTCCGAGGCGCCGTCCTCGAGCACGACTTCGATCTTCTTGCCCAGCACACCGCCCGCGGCGTTGATCTGGTCGACGGCCAGCTTGGTGGAGTTGGCGACCGTCACCTCGGAAATGGCCATCGTGCCGGACAGGGAGTGCAGTGAGCCGACCTTGATCGTCGGCTTGGAGGTGTCGACGCAGGACGCGGCGTTGGAACCTTCGGTCGAGGCGTCGTCCTTGGCGCCGCAGGCGGTCAGCAACAGACAGGCGAGCGCGAGTGCGGTCGGTGCGACCAGCGCTTTCGTCAGACGGGAATCTGGCATGGGGCGGGACCCTTCTCACTTCATCAGGTGTCGGCGGCGTTGGCTGCGCCGCGCCGAATACGCCCGCCTTCGCACCGGTCAGACCTGTAGACCGGTGTGTATACAACGGCTGTATTCGTGGTGCGAACGGTAGACCTCGCTTGTTGCGCCGGAATATCTGTCGGTGACGATGCCGTTGCGCATGTTTCGGCGAGGTGAACGTTTGCGGCTACCCCGCGGTGAACCATCGCGCGCGGTGCGTTCGCCCGTCGCGTCTTCCTACGGTTGCGTAGCCGAGAGCGGGTGCGGCAGGCTTCTTTTGTACACCGTCGGAACGCCGATCCAGGAGAACCGTCATGGCTCACTACAGGGCGAACGTGCGCGATCTCGAGTTCAATCTCTTCGAGGTGCTCGAGCTGGGCAAACTCCTCGACACCGGGGCATACGGCGATCTCGACACCGACACCGTGCGCGAGATCCTCGCCGAGGTGAAGCGGCTCGCCGAGGGGCCCGTCGCGCAGTCCTTCGCCGCCGCCGACCGCGACCCGGTCACCTACGATCCGGCTACGTTCTCGATCTCCGTTCCCGAGCCGCTCGCCGAGACCGTGCGGGCCGTCCACGCGGCCGACTGGAGCAGACTCGGCCTGCCCGAGGGCATGGGCGGCACCCCGGCGCCCGCCGCGGTGGTCTGGGCCGTCAACGAGATGCTGACGTGCGCGAACCCGTCGGCCAGCTTCTTCAACATGGGCCCGGTGATGGCTTCGGTGCTCTACAACGTCGGCACCGAGCAACAGCGGCACTGGGCCACCGCGGGCTACGAAAAAGGCTGGCAGGGCACCATGGTGCTCACCGAACCCGACGCGGGCTCCGATGTCGGCGCGGGCCGAACCAAGGCGATCGCGCAAGCCGACGGCTCCTGGCACATCGAAGGCGTCAAACGGTTCATCTCCGGCGCCGACGTGGGTGCGACCGCCGAGAACATCTTCCACCTGGTGTTGGCCCGCCCCGAGGGCGCGGGGCCGGGCACCAAGGGGCTTTCGCTGTTCTACGTCCCCAAATACCACTTCGACCCCGAGACCCTCGAACTCGGCGAGCGCAACGGCGTCTTCGTCACCGGCGTCGAACACAAGATGGGCCTGAAATCCTCTCCGACCTGCGAACTCACCTTCGGCGGCACGAGCGTGCCCGCGAAAGGCTGGCTGGTCGGCGAGGTGCACAACGGGATCGCCCAGATGTTCCAGGTCATCGAGAACGCGCGCATGGTGGTCGGCATCAAATCCACCGGAACCCTGTCCACCGGCTACCTGAACGCCCTCGACTACGCCAAGCAGCGGGTGCAGGGCGCCGACCTCACCCGGATGTCGGACAAGGCCGCCCCGCGCGTCCCCATCACCAACCACCCCGACGTGCGGCGTTCACTCGCCATGCAGAAGGCGTACGCCGAAGGTCTGCGCGCGGTCTACCTCTACACCGCCGCCCACCAGAACGCCGATGTGGCGCAACTTGTTTCGGGTGCGGATGCGGAACTCGCGCACCGAGTCGACGATCTGTTGCTGCCCATCGTCAAGGGCGTCGGCTCCGAACGCGCCTACCAGTACCTCGCCGAATCCCTACAGACACTGGGCGGTTCGGGCTACCTCCAGGACTATCCGATCGAGCAGTACATCCGCGACGCGAAGATCGACTCACTCTACGAGGGCACCACCGCCATCCAGGCGCAGGACTTCTTCTTCCGAAAGATAGTGCGGGACAAGGGTGTAGCGCTTGCCCACGTCAGCGGCCGCATCAAGGAATTCCTAGACACCGACTCGGACCGCTTCGCGGCCGAGCGCGCGCTGCTGGCCACCGCCGTCGCCGACATCGAAGCCATGGCGGCGACCCTCACCGGATACCTGATGGCCGGTCAGCAGCAGCCCACCGAGCTCTACAAAGTCGGCCTCGGCTCGGTCCGCTTCCTCCTCGCCGTCGGTGACCTGCTCATCGGCTGGCGCTTGCTCGCCCAAGCCGAAATCGCCGCCGCCGCACTGGCCACCGACGCCACCGAGAAGGACCGCCCCTTCTACACCGGCAAGGTAGCGGTGGCGAGCTTCTTCGCCAAGAACGTCCTCCCCCAACTGACCGCGACCAGGAACATCCTCGCCGCCCTCGACACCGACATCATGAGCCTCGACGAAGCCGCGCTCTGACCCGTTCGATCACTCGGTGAGCAGGCCGAGGACGACCGGGCGGGACAGGGTGCCGTGCACCCTGCGGGCGAGTTGGTTGGCGCTCGTGCCATCGGCGTGCGCCGCTCGCAGGGCGACGGCCAGGTCCTCGCGGGCGGCCTCGGCGGCTGCTCTGGCCTCGCGCAGGCGGCGGGCGGCGCGGTCGACGGGATCGTCGCTCTCGCTCGTCGGCTCGGCGTCCGTCGAATTACCGGTCAACTCATTGACCGCCTGACGGCGGGATGCGCCACCGCGCGGGCCGATGGATTCGTTCTGCATGGCGGCCCTGGCGAATTCACGGAGGAATTCGCGGGTGGTCGCGGTGTCAGCGGCGGCGGGGTCGCCGAGTAGCAGGCGGGTGGTCTGCGGGACGGCGAGGGTCCAGTTCGCCAGTCCGCACAGGGCGAGCAAGGTGCGGCCCGCAGCCTGTTCGTCGAGGTCGAACTGCTGTCGGGCGCTGTCGGATTTGCGCACGTAGTGTGCGGCGCGCCAGCCGTCGATGTCGTGGGCGTCGGCACCGCGGTGCAGCGCCTCCCACAGCAGCAGGCGCAGCAATTGGGGATGCTCGCGGTGGTAGTCGAACAGGTCGGCCACGTAGTCGCCGGGATCGGTCTGCGCGAGCGGGCGCACGACGTCGAGGAATTCGCGCATGCTCTCGATCAGGATGACGTCGAAGAGTTTGTCCTTGCTGCCGAACAGTCCGTATATGCGTTCCTTGTTGACCCCCGCGGTCTCGGCTATGCGATCGACTCGCGCCCCGGCGAGGCCGTACTCGGCGAATTCGGCGCGGGCCGCCCGGATCAGCGCCTGTCGGGTCGCGTCGCTGCGTTGCGCCTGTCGCGCCGCCTCCGGCCGCTGGTGCGCCGCCCGTGCGCGCTCCTCGTCGCCATGGGGCGCTTGCGCGGAAGCGTCCTCGCGCCGCGCGCGGGGGGATCGCGCCGCGCCGGGATCGATGCCTGCCGTCATGGCGTCGACTCTAGCATCCACTAACCAACTATTTGGTTGACAACTGCTCGCGGCTGAGCCTAGCGTCGGGGTATGGCTACGCCGACACTCCGCAGTCCGGCCCTCCCTTCGATTCGCGACCTCTCCGCGCGGGCGCACACCGGGCGCACCCTGCCCGTCTTCGTTCTCTCCGCTCTGCTCGCCACCGGCCAGATGTACGTTCCGATACCGATGTTCAGCGCCATGCGGGCGGACTGGCAGGTCGGCTCCGGCGTCATGACCTGGATCATCAGCGCGTTCGCCTTCGGATACGCGGGTGGGTTCGTGCTGTTCGGTCCGCTGTCGGATCGCTACGGGCATCGCCGCGTGCTGTGCGTCGGCATGGTCGTCGCCGCAGTGGTCACCCTATTGACCGGTCTGGCGCCCGCCGCGCCGGTCGCCGTCGCCCTGCGGGTGGTCCAAGGGTTGGTTGTCGGGTCGATACCGCCCGCGATCATGGCCTACATCGCCACGCGAATCGCGCCGGGACATCGAGCCGTGGTCACCATGTCGGTGGCGACGTCGTTCCTCGCCGCGACCGTGATCGCGCAGCTGGTCTCCCAGACCGTGGTGGAATCCTTCCCGTGGCGCACCGTATTCCTCGGCTCCGCGGTCCTCTTCGCGACACTCGCCGCGGTGCTGCGCGTGGTCATGACGGGTGACGCGCCCGCCGGTCGCGACAAACCGTTGCGGCACAGCTACGCCGCGATCCCCGCGGTGCTGCGTATCGGCGCGCTGCTGCCGATGCTGGCGGCGGGTGCGCTGAGCATGGCGGTCATGGTCGGCGTATACACCGGGATCGAGATCACCGGACTGGTCGATGGTTCCGGTGAACTGCTGGCGCTGCGCGCGGGTGCGCTGCCGGTGATGTTCGCGCTGCCGCTGCTCGCGATACCGCTGTCGCGGCTGTCTCGACCGGCGCAGATGGTCCTCGGCGTGCTGGTCGCGGCCGTGGCCATGGTGGCGGCGACCTTCGAGGGAGCGCATCCGGCGGTGCTCGCGATCCTGCTGGCGGTGTTGGTCGGCGGGCTCGGCGTCATCGCGCCCGCGGTACTCCAGAGCGCGGGCGAGCTCGGCGGGGAATCCCGTGCCGCCGCGTCCTCGGTCGCCATGTTCAGCTTCTACGTCGGCGCGACCTTCGGTCCGATCGTCGCCGCGCTCGCCGCGCCGCACGGATTCGCCGTGCTGGCTTGGACTCTCGCCGCGCTGCTGCTCGCCGCGCTGGCGCTCACCCTGTTCGGCGCGCGTCTGCTCGGTGCGCGCGCCGAAGTCGCCGGATAGCGCGGTCGAGGCAAAGGCCGTTGTGGGGCAGCCTATTTCAGGACGTAGGGGGATACCGAGCTGCGGTGTTCGCTGATGTCGAGGACCTTGCCGAGGGGCGGGAAGGCGCGTTGGGGACAGTTGGCTCGTTCGCAGACGCGGCAGCCCGCGCCGATGGGAGTTGCGTTGACTTCGCCGAGGTCGAGGCCGTCGGCGTAGACGACGCGGGCGGCGTGGCGCAGTTCGCAGCCGAGGCCGATGGCGAAGGTCTTGCTCGGCTGTCCGTAGCGGGTGGCCCTGCGTTCCACGGTGCGGGCGATCCACAGATATTTACGGCCGTCGGGCATCTCGGCGATCTGGGTCATGATCTTGCCCGGATAGGCGAAGGTCTCGTACACGTTCCACAGCGGGCAAGTGCCGCCGCTGGAGGAGAAGTGGAATCCGGTGGCGGACTGTCGTTTCGACATGTTGCCCGCGCGGTCCACCCGGACGAACGAGAACGGCACGCCGCGCAGTTTGGGGCGTTGCAGGGTCGAGAGGCGGTGGCAGACGGTCTCGTAGCTCTGGGTGAAGAAGGCCGAGAGGCGTTCGATGTCGTAACGGAAATCCTCGGCCACCTCGTGGAAATGCGTGTAGGGCAGGGTGGTCGCGGCCGCGAAGTAGTTGGCCAGGCCGAGCATCGCCAGTTTCCTGGTGTCCTCGGCGGCGAAATTGCCTTCCTCGACCAGCTTTTCGAGCAGATCGCCGCATTCGAAGTAGGCCAGTTCGGCGGCGAGTTTGAAGGTGCGCTGCCCGCCGGACAGGTGCGGGGAGATCTCGAGCAGCCGGGTGGCGGGATCGTAGCGGTGCAGCACCCCTTCGCCGAGGTCGATGCGTTCGACGATGTTCACGTCGTAGGCGCGTAGTCTACGGGCGATCTCGCTGTTCACATCCCCGCCGTGGAAGCGGATGCGCGCGGTGAGTTCCTCGGCGGCGGTGTCGAGGTCGTGGATGTAGTTCTGCCGCTGGTAGAAGAAGTCGCGCACCTCTTCGTGCGGTTTGCTGATGGTGGCGCTGCCCGCGCCGTCGGCGAAGCGGTCCTCGGTGGCCGCGGCGAGTTGGGCGCTGGTGTTGCGGTAGCGGTTGTGCATGTTGACCAGCGCGCGGGCCATGCTCGGATGCGCCGAGACCATGTCGGCGATCTCCTGGGTGTCGGCTTCGATGCCGAGTTCGCGGTCCATCACGACCTCCTGGAGTTCGGCGATGAGCCGGGTGTCGTCCAAGGAGGAGAAAAAAGTGGCGTCGACGCCGAATACCTCGCTGATCCGCAGCAGGACCGGTACGGTCAGCGGGCGGACGTCGTGTTCGATCTGGTTGAGATAGCTCGCCGAGATCTCCAGCTTCGCGGCCAGTGCGACCTGGCTGAGCCCGCGTTCGGTGCGCAGTTGCCGTAGTCGCGCCCCGACATAAGTCTTGGCCATGCGTCCAGTTTAGGGTGCCTTCGCAGCAATGCCAACGAAAAAATTAGCAAACCCGCCACAGGTGGCGCCGTCCGGCCATCTGTCACCCTATCGGGTTACGGTCGACGGGTGCTGTTCTCGGATGTCGTCCAGACTTCGGAGACCGTTCGCGCGACCCGGTCCCGGAAGACGAAGATCACCGCCATCGCCGCGCTGCTCGACGCCGCCGCGCCCGTCGAGCTGGAACCCGTCGTGTCCTGGGTGTCGGGTGAACTCGCGCAGGGCCGCCTCGGTACCGGCTGGCGCACCCTCACCGGCCTCGACGGCGCCCCCGCCCCGGTGGCGAAACTCACCGTCACCGAAGTGGACGACGCGTTCACCGCGCTGGCCGCCACTTCGGGCGCCGGTTCCACTGCGCGCCGCAAGGAACTGCTCACCGCGCTGTGGGCCGCCGCGACCGCGCCGGAACAGTCATTCCTGCTGCGCCTGCTCTCCGGAGAACTGCGGCAGGGCGCGCTGACGGCCGTGGTCAGCGAGGCGGTCGCGATGTCCGCGGAGATTCCGCTCGATCTGGTCCGGCGCGCCTACATGCTGTGCGGGCGGCTGCCGCACACCGCCGCGGTCGCGCGCACCGGCGGCGCGGCGGCGCTGGCGGAGTTCCGGCTCGAGGTGGGTCGCGCGATCCAGCCCATGCTCGCCTCGCCCGGCGCGAGCCTGGACGAGACGTTGGCCGAATTCGACGGCGACGTGAGTGTCGAGTTCAAGATGGACGGCGCGCGCATCCAGGTGCATCGCGACGGCGACCTGGTCAGGGTGTTCACTCGCACGCTGCGCGACATCACCTCCGGCGTGCCGGAACTGGTCGAGCTGGTCCTCGGCCTCGAATGCGACAGCGTGGTCCTCGACGGCGAAACCCTCGCGCTCACCGACGCCGGCCGCCCGCGCCCGTTCCAGGAGACGATGAGCCGCTTCTCGGTCTTCGACCCCACCCTGCTCGAACCGGGCGTGAATCCCACCCGCGAACTGCTGCTGCACCCGTACTTCTTCGACTGCCTGCACCTGAACGGCCACGATCTGCTCGACGCGCCGTTGCGGGAACGGCGCGAGGCGCTCACCGAAGTAGCGTGCGCGCACAGCATCCCCGCGCTGCTGCGCCCCGACGCCGAGGCCGCCGCCGAATACTTCGACGGCGCGCTGGCCGCTGGGCACGAGGGCGTGATGATCAAATCCCTCGACGCGCCCTACGCGGCGGGCAGGAGGGGCCGCGCCTGGCAGAAGATCAAACCGACCCACACCCTCGACCTGATCGTGCTCGGCGCGGAATGGGGCTACGGCCGCCGCACCGGTTACCTGTCGAATCTGCATCTCGGCGCGCGGGACGCGGCCACCGGTGAGCCGGTGATGGTCGGCAAGACCTTCAAGGGACTCACCGATGCTCTCTTGCAGTGGCAGACCGCCGAATTCCCGCGGCACGAGCGCTCGCGCGACGAGTACACCGTCTACCTGTGGCCGGAACTGATCGTGGAGATCGCGCTCGACGGCGTCCAGGTGAGTCCGCGCTATCCGGGCGGTGTGGCGCTGCGCTTCGCCAGGGTGGTTCGATATCGCCCCGACAAATCGCTCGCCGAGGCCGACACCATCGATACCGTGCGCGGATTGCTGCCCGCCGGGTCGTGATTCCGCCATCGGTCGATTGCGATCTGATTTCATACTGTGGCAATCATGTGGCTATGAATCGGTCGCTTGAAGGACACTGACTCCGTGAGTGCAGAGCTTCTGATACTGGTGATCGTCATCGTCACCGCTTTGGCATTCGACTTCACCAACGGTTTCCACGACACCGCCAACGCGATGGCGACCTCGATAGCCACCGGTGCGCTCAAACCCAGAGTCGCCGTCGCGCTGTCGGCGGTGCTGAACCTGGTCGGCGCGTTCCTTTCGGTGGCGGTCGCCGCCACGGTCGCCAAAGGCATCGTTCGCCTCGACGGGGTGAGCGGACAGGATCTGCTCGTCATCGTCTTCGCCGGCCTGGTCGGCGGCATCCTGTGGAACCTGCTGACCTGGCTGTTCGGCCTGCCGTCGAGTTCCTCGCACGCCCTGTTCGGCGGCCTGATCGGCGCCACCGTCGCCGCGCTCGGTTGGCACGGCGTCATCTGGGCCTCCGGTTCGGAAGGGGTGCTCACCAAGATCGTGCTGCCCGCCGTGCTCGCGCCGGTGGTGGCCGCGCTGGTCTCGGGCATCGGCACCTGGAACATCTACCGGATCACCCGCGGCGCCGACGAGGACAAGGTCACCGAAGGGTTCCGCTGGGGCCAGATCGGTTCCGCGGCACTGGTCTCCCTCGCCCACGGCACCAACGACGCGCAGAAGACCATGGGCGTGATCTTCCTCGCGCTGGTCGCGCACGGCACCCTCACCGCGAACTCCGAGATGCCGCTGTGGGTGATGGCGTCCTGCGCGGTCGCCATCGCCGCGGGCACCTACCTCGGTGGCTGGCGCATCATCCGCACACTCGGCAAGGGGCTCGTCGAGATCGATTCGCCCCAAGGACTCGCGGCCGAATCCTCCTCGGCGGCGATCATTCTCACCTCCGCGCATTTCGGTCTCCCGCTGTCGACCACGCAGACCGCCACCGGATCGATCCTCGGCACCGGCATCGGAAAAGGCGCGGAAGTGCGGTGGAGGGTGATGGGCCGCATGGTGGTGGCGTGGACGCTGACCCTGCCGCTGGCCGGTCTCGTCGGCGCGATCTGCTGGGTGCTGGCGCATGTGATCGGCGGGCTCGCCGGTGTGCTGGTCGTCTTCGCGATCCTGCTCGCCCTGTCCACGCTGATGTACCTGCGGTCGCGACGCAATCCGGTGGACCGGACCAATGTGAACGAGTGGCCGGGCGACAGCCCCCCGTCTTCGCACACCGGACCGGATCGGGGTGGTGCGTCGGGTGGGGTGCGAGACGATTCGATCGGCGGGATAGGCGCCGCGTCGAAGGTGGCGTCGTGGCCGGTGCCGGGTCGGGCGGCGGTCGATCGGGCAGCGGAGTCGCCTCCGCTGGACTCCGGTGGGATCGGACCGGATGCGGATGACGGGAGGCGGACGGAACGGGCGGCCGTCACGTCGACGCGGACGGAAGTGGTTCGGGGCGAATCGGATTCGGATGGCACTGGGCGGGAGCCCGTCGCGCCTACGCATGCGGGGGAAGCTCGGGCCGAGTCGGAGACGAACGAATTGATGCGGGAGTCCGCCGTTGGAGTGGATCGGCTCGAACCGGAGATGGACGGAACCGCGCGGGCAGTGCGGGAGCCGGCCGGGTCCACGCCGGCGAGAGAAGGTCGGATCGGATCGGACACGGACGAGATCGTGCCCACGCAGACGGGAGTGGCGCAGGTCGCACCGGAAACGGATAGAACCGTGCGGACGGCGCGGGAGTCCGCCACGCCAAGGCAGGCGGGAGTGCCATGGATCCAACCGGACACTGACGGAACGGCGCGGGAACCTGTCGCTTCGACGCAGGCCGGAGTGAAGCGGATCGAACCGGAGACGGGCGGAACCGCGCGAACAGTGCAGGAGCCTGTCGCTCCGACGCACGCCGGAGTGGGGCGGATCGAACCGGAGACGGGCGGAACCGCGCGAACAGTGCGGGGGCCGGTCGCTTCGACGCAGGCCGGAGTGGGGCGGATCGAACCGGAGACGGGCGGAACCGCGCGGGAGCCTGTCGCTCCGACGCACGCCGGAGTAGGACGGATCGACCGTGGAACGGAGAGTCGGTCGGATGAGCGCGACGAACATCGAGGTCCCTGAGTCGCGGCCCGGAAAGGAGTGGGATATGCACACTTTCGTCACGAATATGCAGGCGCTGTGGCAGGTGACCTCGGCGGCGCTCCTCTTCGGCGCGGGCCTGCCGATCGTGTTCGCCTTCGGCGTTCGACTGTGGTCGACGGCCGAGGTGGTGACCGCCGACGGCACGGCCCGGCGCAACCACGTCGCCCTGGTCGGTGCGCTGACCTGCTTCGCGATCACCATCGCGGCGATCGCCACCGGCATCCTCTACACCGCATCGGCCTTCCTCGCCGCCCGCTTCGGCATCCACCTGTTCGGCGAGTGACCAAGGACGTGACCGTGACCGACCATCCCGTGACCGACCGACCCCCGACCCGGCCGAATCTGCTCGAGCGCATCGTCGGCTGGTTGCGCGCCGGCTATCCGCAGGGCGTGCCGAGCGCCGACTACGTCGCACTGTTCGCGGTGCTGCACCGGCATCTGACCGGCGCCGAGGTCGCCGCGATCGCCGATCACTTGGTCGACGGAACCCCCGACGCGCCGATCGAGCGCGACGACATCGAATCCGCCATCGAGCGCGTCGCAAGGGAACACCCCGATCCGAGCGACGTCGCGCGGGTGGTTTCCCGCCTGGCAGCGGGTGGCTGGCCACTGGCCGAACCGTCGACCGAACTCGACTGAGGGGTGCCGTTGCCGATCAAACCACTGCTCAGCGCCATCATCGACTGGCTGCGCGCAGGCTACCCCGACGGCGTCCCCGAGTCGGACTACATCCCGCTGCTTGCCCTGCTGCGCCGCCGCCTCTCCGACGAGGAAGTGCGCGAGATCGCCGCCGAACTCGCCGCCACGGGCGACCTGCCCGCCGACAAGGTCGATATCCAGGTGATGATCACCAAGGTCACCAACGAGATGCCGTCGAAGTCCGACGTGGAGCGAGTCCGCCACAAACTCGAGGCACACGCTTGGCCGGGCTCACCGGCGACGGACGACGGACACCCCGACCCCGGTGATTCCCCGCCGAATCCGTGATCGGCCGCTGAGTCTGTCGGCTTCGTCGTCGAATCGGTCGGTGCCCTTCGGAAAGTATTGGCGTAGAAGACCATTGGTGTTCTCAGGTTCCCGATGACAAGACTCTGGATCATGGTCGGTGTCAGATGATGGGTGGTACCATATATGGCATGGTCAAGACTACCGTCTACCTCCCCGACGAGCTGGAGGTCAGGCTCGACGCGGAGGCCGCGGCAACAGGGGTCAGCAAAGCGGAACTCATCCGCCGTGGCATCTCGATGCTCCTCGATGCGTCCGAGCGGCCCCGCAACGATGCCCCGCTGCCGGTTTTCCACAGTGGACGCTCGCGCGATGCCGACGAGATGCGCGAGGACATCTATCAGCAGATCAAGCGGCGATCGGCCCGCAGATGATCGTCGTCGCCGATACTTCGGCACTTTTCGCCGCATTCGACGCCGACCAAAGCGAGCACGAACAAGCCTTGCGCGTGATGGAGCAGGAAACTCTGATCATCTCGCCGCTGGTGTTGACCGAGCTGGATCACCTGACCCGTCGCGACCTCGGTTTCCCCGCGGCGATGAAAATCACCGACGCACTGTTGGACCGAGCGCTCGAGGGGCGCTACCGACTTGCCGAACTGAAACACGTCGACCTGTCCACTGCACAGAGCGTTCGAGCCAAATACGACGGACTGCGACTCGACCTCGCCGATGCGGTCGGCGTCGCGCTCGCCGACAGGTACAAGACCGACTGCATATTCACTCTCGACCAGCGTGACTTCCGCGCCATCGAACCACTGACACCCGGTTTTCGCGCGTTCCGGATAATGCCCGCCGACGCCTAGGGCCACAGGCGCAGCTGCTCCATCGAGGTGGGCGAATGCGATTGCGCCGCTGACGTCCCCGGCACTGTATCGGCCGCGCACGCCGATCGGTAACTGCCCGTCGCGCAGCCGCCGCGCTGCGCTGACGGATGGCCGAAATCCTCGACGCCGAGCGCGGCGATGGAGGCTGGCATCACTCGACAAGTGGTATCACCGGCGGTACTATCAGAGTGTGGCGAAACCTGAGAAGATCCTCGCGAAAATGCGAGAATCGCCGAAAAACGTCAGGTATTCCGAGGTTTATTCGGTGTGCGTGGAGTTCTTCGGTCTACCTCGACAAACAGGCGGTAGCCACGCTGTATTCAAAACACCTTGGGTGGGAGATCCACGGATCAACATCCAGGCGGACCCCAACGGCGGCTGCAAGATGTACCAGCTGAAACAAGTGATCGCAGCAATCGACAAGCTGCAAGAGATGCAAGCAGAGGAGGACGATCAGTGATGTCTCCGATCCACGAACTACCGGACCACACCCACTACGCATACCGCGTGCTCTGGTCCTCCGAAGACGACGAATACGTTGGACTCTGCGCCGAGTTCCCGTCTCTTTCGTGGCTGGACGAAACCCAGGAAAAGGCACTCCAAGGCATCCGCCGGCTGGTACTTGAAACGATCGAGGACATGGCGGTCAACAGTGAAGTCGTGCCCCTTCCGCTGGCCGAGCGAAGCTACAGCGGGAAGTTCATGGTCCGCGTCTCCACCGACCTCCACGCCCGACTGAGTCGCGAGGCCAAGGAACTGAAGGTCTCGCTGAACTACCTCGTGAACCAGCGCCTCGCTTCCAGCTAGCCATGGCAGATCAATCCGACTGAGCAGTCCGTCGAGGTCCGCACCTCACCAGGTGGTGTCCTCAACTCGGGATACCTACACGTGGACCGATCAACGGGGGTCCCGTCAATCGCGATTGCGTCTGCGACGCTCCCAGCGTATTCACAGCGTCGTCCCCGCTCATCTCGAGCGACGCGCGACAGGATCGGGGACGTCGCGATCGTGAGGTCACGCCGTGCGGGGCGTTCCGGTTCCCGAGCGGTCGCCGACATGGTGGATCATTGCCCGATCCGCCGGCTGGTGGACCGTCCGCCGGTAGCTCGGCCGCGCCCCGGTCGCACCTCCCTCGTCGTGCGTGCCGGGGCGCGACCGTTCGGGTGCGGCCTCGCCGCCGATCTGGCGCTGCCGGACCTGACGGTGCTTCCCGGTGGGGACGCTCAGCTCTCGGGGACCGGGGTCGAAGGCTGTAGCGCGAGTTTCGCCACCGTGATGCTCGGCGCGATCCGGGTTCGCAGGCAGCGGTCGATCTCGCCCGCCACCGGGATCACGCGTGCGGCCGCCGCGGTGGCGACGGCGTCGCAGAGGATGGCCGCCCAGTCCGGTTCCGTGCGTTCGGACAGCGCGGCGATCACGGCGGCGGCCGCGGAGTCCTCGGCTCCGGTCGGGTTGCCGATGATGACCTCCGACAGCATCGCTCCCCATGCGCCCGTCGAGGTGACCGCGACCATGCCGTCGGGGCATCCGGTGGCGATCACCGCGCGCGCCCCTTGGTCGACCAGGGGTTGCAATGCGGCCACCAGTTCCTCGGCGGTTTCGGATTCGCGGCCGGTCAGGCGGCGGATTCCTTCGCGGTTGGGCATGAGGACCACGCCGGGTACCAGCGCGGCCAGGCGCAGGGCCTCGCCGTCGACATCGCAGATCGTCGGCACGCCCGCTTCGATCGCGGTGGCGGCGATCTCGGCGGGCAGCGCGGGGTCGATGCCGCCGGGCAGGGATCCGGAGATCACCAGGCCGTTGATGTCGGGCAGCAGTCCGCTGACCCTGGTCGACAGCTGTTCGGCCGCATGCGGATTGGAGATCCGCGCGCCGGGCTCGAGCAGCGCGGTGGCGGTGCCGTCCTCGGATTCGCTGATCACCACCGTGCGCCGCACCCACGGCAGGGCGTGCACGAAGTCGACGGGGAGTTCCAGTTCGGCGGCCGCCGCGAAGGCGTGATCGGAGAATCCGGTGGCGCGTGCGTATTTGCCGATCTGGTTCAGCACCCGCGTGACATTGATGCCCTTGCCGCCGATGCGCTGCTCGACCGAGCGGACCCGGTGCGCTTCGCCGCGCTCGAACCGCTCGACCCGGTAGGTCATGTCGTAGGCCGGGTTCATGGTCACGGTGAGGATCACGTCAACCACCGTCCATGTCTGAGCACTCCGCGCGAATGCAGGTTGTCATCGACTATTACCAGATCGGCGTAGGCGCCGGTACGAAGATCGCCGACCTGCGCGAGGCCGACCGCGCGCGCCGGAACCGCGGTCGCGGCCTCGACCGCGGCACGCAGCGGGACGTCGGCCGCACGGACCGTCCAGCGGAGGCATTCCAGCAGCGTAGCGGTACTGCCCGCGAGGCAGCCGTCCGGCAGGCGCGCGATCCCGTCGCGGACCGTCACCTCGCGCGGTCCGAGCCGGTATCGCCCGTCGGGTTCGCCTGTCGCCCGCATCGCGTCGCTGACCAGCGCCACCGCGTTCGGCGCCGTCGCGAAGGCCAATGCCGCGAAGCCCGCGTCGATGTGCGCGCTGTCACAGATCAACTCGATGACAGCCGTGCCGCGCGCCGCCGCGACCAGTGCCGCCGCCACCGGACCCGACGCCCGGTGGTGCAGCGGCGGCATGCCGTTGCCGAGGTGGGTGACGAGTCCGGCGTGACCGTCGGGGCGCAGGGCGGCGCGGAAGCGCGCGTGGTCGGCGTCGGTGTGGCCGAGCGCCACCGCGACGCCGCGTTCGGAAAGTCGCTGTGCGGCAGCGGCATAGCCCGCGAGTTCCGGCGCCAGCGTCATCACCCGCAAATGTCGGCCGCCCGCGTCGAGCAGGCGTTCGGTCAGGTCGGGGTCCGGGTCCCGCAGGTGGCGCGGGTCCTGCGCGCCGCAGCGTGCGGCGGAAAGGTACGGACCCTCGGCGTGGATCCCGGCGATATCGCCCGCGTCGGCGAGTTCGCGCAGCGTGGCGACCTGGGCGACCATCTGCTCGGCCGGGCCCGTGACCACACTCGCCACCACCGAGGTCGAGCCGTGCCGCGCGTGGTGGTGTGCGGCGGCGCGCGCCTGCGCGGTATCTACGGTGTCGAAGCCGTGGCCGCCACCGCCGTGCACGTGGATGTCGACGAGTCCGGGCAGCAAGGCGCCGGCGAACTCGGGAAGCGGCGAATCCGGATGTTCGCCTGCCCATTCGGCGACGTCGTGAACGCCGACGATCCGCTCGCCGTCGATCGTGACCACTCCGTCGTCGAGGTCGTGGGAGGCACAGACCACGCGTCCGCGCAGCGCGAGCGTCATCGGCCCCTCCGTCCGGTCCCGGTTGTCGCCGATCATCCTCGCCGACCCGCGCGCTCGCCGCCGCGCGCTCGACGGAATTCGGCGCGTCGCCGGGGGCGTTCGCGCGCGCCAGGCTCGAATATGTTGCCGCCCATGGGCGCAGCGACGCCGGTACCATCGGCGGCGTGGCGCGCGGCGTGGACGGACAGCGTGCAGGACGCAATTACGGCGGACTGTCCCCCGAGCAACGCATCGCGCAGCGGCGGGCGCGCCTGATCGACGCGGCGCTGGAGCTGTACGGCACGCACGGCTACGCCGCCACCTCGATCGAGCGGCTGTGCGCGGTCGCGAATGTCTCAACGCGCAGCTTCTACGAGGACATCGGCAGCCGCGAGGCCCTGCTCATCGCCCTGGTCGACCGCACGACAGAGCAGGCCGTCGACGCCGCGCTTGCTGCCCTCGACGCCGCACGCGACCAACCGCTGCGAACCCGCGTGACCGCCGGATTCCGCGCCTATCTCGCCGTGACCTGCCACGACATGCGCACGGCGCGGGTCAATTACGTCGAGGTCGTCGGGGTGAGCGAAACCGTCGAGCAGTGGCGAAGACAGCAGCGCCGACTCCTGTCGGGCCTGCTGATCGGCGAGGCCGAACGCGCGGTCGCGCGCGGGGAGATCCGGGCGCGCCGTTTCGACCTGTTCGCCCTCGCCGTGATCGGCGCGGTGAATTCGCTGGCGCAGGAACTCGGTGACGCGAGCGATGCCGAGCCGTCGGTCACCCTCGACGAAATATGCGACGAGATCTCCCATCTGGTGAACGCCGGTTTCTGACCCCGCGGTTTTACGGCCGCGCAATATGCGCCGTCCGCACGCAATACCGGTGCAATCGACCGCTTCTATCGTGTCGACATGAGTGCGGAATCCGAGATCGGCGAGCGCGGCACCGGACCCGATCCGGCGGCCGGAGGTACCGGAATCCATATCAGCGGATTGACCAAGACCTTCCGCGCGGGCAGGCGGACCGTGCACGCGCTGGACTCGGTCGACCTGCACACCCCGAAGGGATCGTTTCTCGCCCTGCTCGGACCGTCGGGCTGCGGCAAATCGACGGTGCTGCGCGTGCTGGCCGGACTCGAGGAACCGAGCGCGGGCAAAACGCTGGTCAACGGCGAAACGCCCGCCGAACTGCGGCGCCACCACGAACTCGGCATCGCCTTCCAGGATTCGGCGCTGCTGCCGTGGCGTTCGGTGGAATCCAATATCGCGTTGCCGCTGCAGGTCGCGGGCATCCGACCGGAACCGGGACGGATCGCCGAACTGGTGCGCCTGGTCGGACTCGACGGATTCGAGAAGGCGAAACCGGCGCAATTGTCCGGCGGCATGCGCCAGCGGGTGTCGATCGCGCGGGCGCTGGTCGTGAAACCGACGGTGCTGCTGCTCGACGAACCGTTCGGCGCGCTCGACGATATGACGCGCCAGAAATTGAATCTGGAGCTGCTGCGGATCTGGACCGAGAAACCCGCGACCACGCTGATGGTCACCCACGGCATCGCGGAGGCGGTATTCCTCTCCGATGTGGTCGCGGTCATGAGCCCGCGTCCGGGCCGGGTGCTGGAAATGGTCGATATCGACCTGCCGAGGCCGAGGACCCCCGAGATGATGCGCACCCCCGAATTCCACAAACTGCACGACTACCTGTCGGAACTGTTGTTCGGCAGGTCGGGGACCGGCGGTGTCGCATGAGATATCTCGGCGGGCTGCTCGGATTGCTCGGGCTGATCCTGAGCTGGTGGGCGCTCGCGGCGCTCGGCGTCGCGGGCGGCACGGTGCCGACGCCGTTGGCGGTGGCGCACACGATGTACACCGACGGCTGGGATCTGTACGGCCCGAACTTCGGCATCACCGCGCAAGGCGCGTTGCGCGGATTCCTCTGGGGCAACGCGCTCGCGATCGCGCTGGCGATCCTGGTGACGCTGATCCCGCCGATCGAACCGCTGGCCACCCAGTTGGCCATCCTCAGCTACTGCACCCCGCTGCTCGCGCTCGGGCCGATCATCCTCGTGGTCTTCGGCGGCCGCACGCCGACGGTCTTCCTCGCGGCCATGTACTGTTTCTTCACCACCATGGTCGGCACCGTCACCGGCCTGCGCTCGGCCGACGCGACCAGTCTCGACCTGGTGCGCGCCTACGGTGGCGGGCGGCTGCAACAGCTGTACCGGGTGCGGTTGATCGCCGCGCTGCCGAATGTGTTCGCGGCCTTGAAGATCGCCGCGCCCTCGGCGGTGCTCGGCGCGATCATCGGCGAATATCTCGGCGGCGTCGACAGCGGGATCGGGGTCGCGCTGACCGCCGCGCAGACCGCCTACAACGTGCCGCGCACCTGGGGGATGGCGTTGGCGGCCGCCGCGCTGGCAGGTCTCGGCTACGCGGTCGTCGCGCTGGTGGCTCGGCTGTGCGCACCCTGGACGGCGTGGGAGGCGCGATGACCGTGCTGCGCCGGATCGGCCTGTTCCTGCTTCCGTTGCTGACCTCGCTGCTGCTCGTGCTGGTCGTCTGGGAGGTGTTCCTGCGGGCCTTCCCCGAGGTCGGGCCGAGGGTCGGCAAATCGCCCGCCGATATCTGGCGCTATCTGGTCACCGCGCCGGGTGCGGCGGCCGCGCGCCGGGCGATCTTCGATGATCTGCTGGTCACCCTGCGCGACGCCGCCATCGGATTCGGCATCGGCATGGGGGCGGCGCTGGTGATCGCGGCCGTGTTCGTGTCCTTCGCCACGGTCGAGCAAACCTTCATGCCGGTGGCGATGCTGTTGCGTTCGGTGCCGCTGGTCGCGCTCGCGCCGATCATCGTGCTCGTCTTCGGGCGCGGGCTCGGCGGCGTCACGGTGATGGCCGCGATCGTCGTGCTGTTCCCGGCGCTGGTCATGATCATGACCGGATTGCGTTCCGCACCAAGGCAAGCGCTGGAAGTGGTGGCCGCGTACGGCGGTTCGCGCTGGACCGGACTGCGCATGGTCGCCGTGCCCGCCGCGCTGCCCTCGGTGTTCGCGGCGGCGCGGATCTCGGTGCCGGGCGCGCTGATCGGCGCGCTGATCGGTGAATGGCTCGGCAGCGGAACGGGACTCGGCGCGAGCCTGATCCGCGCCATTCCCACCTTTCAGTACAGCAAACTGTGGGCGTCCATCGTGATCGTCACCGTGGTGTCGGTGGCGCTGTACGCGCTCGTCGGCGTACTCGAGAATCTGGTGCTCGCGCGCTTCGGTCCGGATGCGGGGCGCGGCCGGTCGCGCGGTCTCGGAACGTGACAGTAAAGAGAACGAAACCGGATCGCCCTAGATTCGTCCCATGACACCAGGGTTCGATCGTCGTCGCTTTCTCCGTTATTCCGCGCTGACCGGCGCCACATTCGCGGCAGGCGGCGCGCTCGTCGGCTGCGGTTCCGATTCGAGCGGCTCGTCGGGCGGTTCGACGCCGGACGGCTCGAAATACGGTTCGGTCGCCATCCAATTGTCCTGGCTGAAGAACATCGAATTCGCCGGTGAGTACTTCGCGGATTCGAAAGGCTATTTCCGCGACGCCGGATTCGGCTCGGTGAACCTGATCGCGGGCGGCGCGGCGAGCACCTCCGTCGAAGCCGGTCTCGACACCGGGAAGGTGTGGCTCGGCCTGTCCGCGCCGCAGACCACCGCGCCCGCGATCCTGGAGGGTCTGCCCGCGAAGATCGTGGCGACCACGTACCAGAAGAATCCGTTCTGCATCGTCAGCTCCGCGGCGAAACCCATCAAGAGTCCACAGGATATGAAAGGCCGCAAGATCGGTGTGCAGGATACCAATCAGCTGATCTTCTCCGCGCTGCTCACCGCCAACGACATGAAGGCATCCGACGTCACGATCGTGCCCGCGCAATTCGATCCGACCCCGCTGGCCAACGGCGAAGTGGACGGGTGGGTGAGTTATGCGACCAATGAACCGATCGTGCTCGCCGCCAAGGGATTCGCCAACGCGAATTTCCTGTTCGCCGATTTCAACCTGCCGCTGGTAGCCGAGACCCTGACCGTCACCCAGGCCACCATCGACAAAGAACGCGACAAACTCAAAGCATTCCTCACCGCCGAGATCAAAGGCTGGAAGGACGCGGTCGCGAATCCGGCGGAATCGGCGCGGCTGGCGGTGGAGGTGTACGGCAAGGACCAGAAATTGGACCTCGACGAGCAGATCAAGGAGGCCACCGCGCAGAACGATCTCGTACTTTCCGCCGACACCGCGGCCAATGGACTGCTGACCATGACCGATCGCCTCGTCGAGCAGAACATCGCCGCGCTGCGCACCGCGAAAATCGACATCAAGGCCGAGCAGTTGTTCGACCTGTCCATTCTGCGCGAGGTGTACGCGGAGAACCCGGCCTTGAAAGGGTAGGGCGGCGCTCGGTCAGAGCGCTATCGATGCCCGCGCGCCGAAAACCTGTTCGGCGCGAATCACATCGGGCCGGACGGCGGGCACGCTCCGACCCGACCGGGCCGCCAACAACTCGGCCGCGATGGCCACCGCGTGCTCGGTCGCCGTGCGCGCCCCCACGTCGAAGCCCGCGGGGGAGTGCAGACGCGCCATGGTCGCGTCGCCGAAGCCGCCCGCCCGCAGATCCTCCATGCGGCGATGGTGCGCGGCGAGCGTGCCGGTGGCCCCGAGATAGGCCAGCGCAGGCAGTCGCAGCGCGACCGTGAGCAGCGGAATCTCGAACTTCGGGTCATCGGACAGCACAACGACCGCGGTGCTCGCGTCGATCTCGCCCGCCGCCGCCAGCGTGTTCAGGTACCGGTGCGGCCAGTCGACCACCACCTCGGCGCCCGCGAAGGCGTCGACACTGTCGAGGTCGTCGCGGGAATCGCAGATCGTGACCCGGTAGCCGAGTAGTCGGGCCTGGGTGGTGAGCGCGGCGGCGATCGCGTTGGCGCCGAAGATGATGAGGCGCGGCGGCGGCGCGAACGAGCACACGAACACATCGGACTCGGGCAGCGCCACCAATTCCGTGGCGTGCCGTTTATCGGTGACCAGGTGTTGGCCGATCAGATCGCCGTCCGGATTCCAGACCACCGTGAAGATGGTGACCCGGTGGTTGTTCGCGATCTCGGACGCGACGGTGGGGAATTCGGGGAAATCGCGGCGGGAGAACGGTTCGGCGAATACGTCGATCATGCCGCCCGCGTCATTGCCCGCCTCGGCGGCGGGGACCCCGAACCGGTGCATGGCGCGGCGGCCTGTTCTGGCCGCGGCCAGCGCCGCCTCCCGTACCGCGGATTCCACGGCGCCCCCGAGCACCGACCCGTAGGCGACGCCGTTGGCGTCGACGAGTATCGCCGAGCCGACGTCCAACGGCCCGGACCCGACGGTCCTCACGACAGTGGCGAGCCCTCCGGTTCGGCCGGAGTGCCACACCCGCAATAAGTCATCGACGATGTCGCGCATCTGCTTCTAGCTCCGATCACCGGGCGTCGTGGCCGGGAAATCACGATCGAGTCCCGTCGCCAAATCGTCGCACGTGACGCACACCATATCCTCTCGACCCGATAAATATGTGCGTGCTCCAGAATCTGCTACCGCGGCCGCCCAGACCGAGGTCCAGTGCTTGTCACCGATCACAACCGGGTGCCCCGGTGTGCCGAGAAACACAGCGCGGGCGAGTCCGCCGGGCGATCCGGCGGCAGCGGCGAGCACCCTCGCGACCACATCGGCCCCGACATCGGGGGTGTCGACCGGCATGATCGCCACGAACTCGGCGCCGGAAGCGGCGACCTCGCGCAGACCCGCGCGCAGCGACGCGCCCATTCCGGTCGCCCAATCGGCGGCCCACACGTAGCCGGTGTCGGGCGGCAGATCCACCGTGTCGGGCGAGGGACCCGTCGCGCCCAGGACCACGACCACCGGATCGCAGCCGCCTCCGCGCAAGGCGGCGACCGCCGCGCGCAACCAGGCCCCGCCATCGGCGAGCGCCTTCGGCTTGCCGTATCGGGTGCCCGCGCCTGCCGCGAGCACCAGGCCCGCGCAGCCGGTTCGCGCTCGGTCGGGGGAATCCATGCCGACACCGTAGCGGCGGATGGTGGTTCTCGGGTTACCTACAGAATCACGCTGATGGAAATTTGACACCGACGCGTCGAGAATTTGACACGCCAGGTGACGGCGGCCGTTTCGGGTGGCGGCACGGCGGGTCGTATTCGATGCTGTACCGATGACGGATGACCTCGAGAGCTTCAACACGATGCCCGAGGACGCCGCCGCGCGGGCGCTGCTCGACTGTTGCTCGTCACCCGAATTGGTCCGCGCCGTCCTCGCGGGCAGACCGTACGCCGATGCCGATGCGCTGGTCGCGGCCGCCGACGCCGCACTGGCCGGACTCGACGAGTCCGAGATCGATCGCGCCCTGTCCGGGCATCCGCGCATCGGTGAGCGCGCCGGGTCGGCTTCGGCGCGGGAGCAGGCCGGGGTCGGTGACGCGGAGCGGGCGGCGCTGGCCGAAGGCAACGCCGCCTACGAACGGAAGTTCGGACATATCTACCTGGTTTGTGCCAGCGGCAGGTCGGGCGCCGAACTGCTCGAGCTGCTGACCAATCGGCTCGGCAACGATCCGGCGACGGAGAGGCAAATCATGCGCACCGAATTGGGCAAGATCAACCGCATCCGGTTGCGGCGGCTGGTCGGGGCCGCCGAATGAGCTCGTTGAGCACGCACGTGCTCGACGCGGTGCGCGGGACGCCCGCGACCGGGGTCGGCGTCACCCTGTACGCCGGGGACGAGGTCCGCGGTGACGGCCGCACCGACGGTGACGGACGGATCGCGGCCCTCGGTTCGGCGCTGACCTCGGGAACATATCGGCTGGTCTTCGACACCGGCGCGTACTTCGCCCGGCTCGGGGTAGAGACCTTCTATCCGGAGGTGTCGATCACCTTCGCGGTCACCGAAGAGCGGCACTACCACGTCCCGTTGTTGTTGTCGCCATTCGCCTTTTCCACCTATCGAGGGAGTTGAGCCATGGAGTTGCGCGGCCCGATCGTCCTGGCGGACAACCGATACGGCAAGGCCGAGAATCGGATCGTGCGGATCTACCGGGACGACGCCCGTCACGAGATCCGCGACCTGAACGTCTCCACCGAACTGCGCGGCGACTTCGCCGACGCCTACGTCGAGGGCGACCAGCGCAAAGTGCTGCCGACCGACAGTCAGAAGCAGACCGCCTACGCCTACGCCAAACGTCCGGGCGCGCAGCCGGTGGAGGACTACGCGCTGGCGCTGGCCGCGCACTTCGTCGACGAGATCGAACCGGTGCGCAGGGCGCGCGTCGAGGTCGACGAGTACGCCTGGCAGCGCGTCACCGTCGGCAAGCTCGAACACGATCACACCTGGGTCAGGAGTGGACCCGAGATACGTACTGTGACGGTCACCGTGGATGGCGCCGGTGTGGACCAACGCGCGTGGGTCATCGGCGGCGTGAAGGATCTGGTGATCCTCAAATCCACCGGATCCGAATTCGCCGACTTCCTCGTCGACGATTTCACCGTCCTCGAACCCACCCGCGACCGCATGCTGGCGACCGCCTTGCACGCGCGATGGCGATTCGCGGGCACCACCGGCCTCGACTGGGACGAAATCCACACCGGCATCCGCGCGAGCATGCTGGAGGTATTCGCCACCCACCACTCGAAAGCGTTGCAGCAGACCCTGTTCGAAATGGGTAAGGCCGCGCTGGAGGCATATCCGGTCCTCGCCGAGATCCGCCTCACCGCACCCAACAAACACCACTTCGCCTACGACCTGAAACGATTCGGCATCGAGAACCACGGGGAGGTGTTCCACGCCGACGACCGTCCGTATGGACTCATCCACGCGACCGTCGCGCGAGCGGACGCGCCGTCCGCCGGGCCCGCGTGGGACGACTGATCGAAAGTGCCGCAGTTGATTTCGGCGTCGGCACGAGTGACGGGTAGTCGGAGCTCGATCGAGTGGTGAGGGAGTTGAGATGAGCGGGTCGACGTTGGTGATCGAGGGATGCGCGGTGGCCACCGTGGATTCGGCGGGCACCGAATATTCGAACGGTCACGTTGTACTGCAAGGTAATCGGATCACAGCGGTGGGGTCGGGGCCCGGGCCCGCGATCGAGGCGGTGCGGGTCGACGGGCGCGGGTGCCTGCTCACGCCGGGACTCGTCAACACCCACCACCACCTCTACCAGTGGATCACCCGAGGGCTCGCCGCCGACAGCACCCTGTTCGAATGGCTGACCACGCTGTACCCGATCTGGGCCGACATCACCGAGGACTCGGTGCGCACCGCGGCGACCGGTGCGCTCGCGGCACTGGCCCGCACCGGATGCACCACCACCGCCGACCACCACTACGTGTTCCCGCGCGACGGCGGCGACCCGCTCGGCGCCGAGATCACCGCGGCCGCCGAGGTCGGGTTGCGGTTCCAACCCTGTCGCGGCTCGATGGACCTCGGCGCATCCGCGGGCGGACTGCCGCCCGACGACGTGGTCGAATCGCTGGACGCCATACTCGCCGCGAGCGCCGACGCCATCGCCCGCTGGCACGATCGGTCCTTCGACTCCATGCTGCGCATCGCCCTCGCCCCGTGCTCCCCGTTCTCGGTGTCGGCCGACCTGATGCGCGAATCCGCGGCGCTGGCCCGCGAAACCGGCGTGCGACTGCACACCCACCTCGCCGAAACCACCGACGAGCAGGACTTCTGCACCGCCACCTTCGGATGTTCCCCCGCCGAGTACATGGCCCGACTCGACTGGCTCGGCCCCGACGTGTGGTTCGCCCACGCCGTCCACCTCGACGACCCCGCCATCAGCGCACTCGCCGCCACCCGCACCGGAGTCGCACACTGCCCGACCTCCAACGGCAGGCTCGGCGCGGGCATAGCGCGCACCGCCGCGATGCTGGTCGCGGGCGTTCCGGTCGGCCTCGGCGTGGACGGCGCGGCCAGCAACGAATCCAGTTCCATGATCGAGGAACCACGCAACGCCCTGCTCTACGCCCGCGCGGTCGGCGGCCCCCGCGCGATGAACGTGCGCACCGCCCTCGAACTGGCGACCATGGGCGGCGCGCGAGTCCTCGGCCGCGAAGCCGAGATCGGTTCCATAGAACCCGGCAAGCTCGCCGACCTGGCCCTGTGGCGAATGGACACACCCGCCCACGAAGGCATCGCCGACCCGGTGACCGCGCTGATACTCGGTCCGCCGCCCCCCTTGGCCGCGCTGTACGTCAACGGGCGGGAAGTGGTGCGCGACGGCGAAGTGCGGACCGTCGACGAAGAACTGGTCGCGGGTCGGGTCGCGCGGGCGCAAGCCGCTCTGGTCGCGGCGGTGGGCTAGAGCGACGGCAGTTCGGCTGCGCCCGATCGCGCCACCGCTCCGAGACAGATGTCACTTTCCGCCACCACCGTCCTGCGGGTTCAGGGTGCGGGTAACGGGGGTGCAACTACGCTGGGGTGTCGTGCAACATTCCGGCAATCCGCAGCTCCTAGGGTGGTAACACGCGCTGTGGAATGAGGTGAACTGTGGACCTGGACACGATCCGCGAGGTGGTGGTGGCGCGGGAGCGCGGCGACCTGGTCGGGCTCGGCGCCGGATGCGCGGTGCTGGCGGGCGGCACCGCTCTCTACTCCGAACCGCAGTACTCGCTGGAACGGTTGATCGACATCACCGGATTCGGGTGGGAGCCGCTCACCGACACCGCCGAAGGGCTGGAAATCGCCGCTACCTGCACATTGGCCGAACTCGCCGGTGCTGCCCCCGGGTGTGAACTCGGCTCGGCGCCGCGCGCGGACCGGCCGGGCACTGCCCTGTTCGCGGCGGGCTGTCGAGCCCTGCTCGCCTCGCACAAGATCTGGCGCACCGCGACGGTCGGCGGCAACATCTGTCTCGCGCTGCCCGCCGGTGGCGTACTCGCCGCGGTCACCGCACTGGACGCCGTCGCGCTGATCTGGACGCCGGACGGCCGCGACCGCCGCGTCGCCCTGCGCGATTTCGTCCTCGCGCCCGAACGCACGGTGCTCGAGCCCGGCGAGATCCTCCGCTCCGTCACCGTGCCGACGTCGAGTCTGTTGGCCCGCACCGCCTTCCGTCGTATCAGCCTCGCCACGACCGGACGTTCCGGTGCGGTCGTCATGGGCAGGCGCGAACCCGACGACCGCACCGTGCTCACGATCACCGCCGCCACCGCGCGACCCGTCGTCCTCGATTTCCCCGAACCACCCCACCCGGAAACCCTCGCCGCCGCGCTCACCACCGTCGACCCCGACCTGTGGTTCGACGATCCGCACGGCGCACCCGACTGGCGCGCCCACGTCACCGGACTCCTGGCCAACGCGGTCGCCGCCGAACTGCGCACCGAACCCGGTGAGCGACTATGAAATTCGAAGTCGACGGCGATATCGTCTCGGCACGCCCGAGACCGGGCCAATGCCTGCGCACCCTGCTGCGCGACCTGGGCCGCTTCGCGGTCAAGAAGGGCTGCGACTCCGGCGACTGCGGCGCCTGCTCGGTCCAACTCGACGGCGCGACCGTGCACTCCTGCCTCATCCCCGCCCACCGCGTCGCCGACCGCACCGTCACCACCGCCGCCGGACTCGGCACCGCCGACGACCCACACCCGATCCAGCGCCGCTTCCTCGAAACAGCGGGCTTCCAATGCGGATTCTGCACCGCGGGCATGGTGGTCACCGCCGCGGGCCTCGGCTGCGCCACCCCCACCGCCCCCGACCCGTCACTGCTACCCGAACTGCTGAAGGGCAACCTCTGCCGGTGCACCGGCTACCGCGCGATCACCGAAGCACTCACTGGCGATCCTGCCGAACGGTCGGAACCCGCACGCGGCCATGTCGGACCTAGTGCACTCGCGCCCGCCGATGACGTCGCGATGCAGGCACGTGACGATGTCGGATCGGGAGCGCCTGCGCCTGCCGGTGACCGCGCCGGACAGTCGGACCCGCCACGTGGCCGAGTTGGTTCGGGGATGCCTGCGCCTGTCGGTGACGTCGCCGAACGATCGGAGTGCGGTTCGGGCGCGCTCGTGCAGGCTGGTGACCTAGCCGAACCAGCATGTGGTGACGTCGGTTCAGCTGTGCTCGCGGGTGATGTCGCCGAAGGGGTGGAACCGCCGCGCGGCCACGGCGGTTCTGATGTGCCTGTGCTCGTCGGTGACGTGGCCGAACAGTCCGGTCATGCGCGCGGCCACGTCGGTTCAGGGGCGCTCGCGCCCGCTGGACCGCGACTGGTCCGCGGCGCCGAACCGTTCACCTTCGATGTCCTTCCGCTGGATGCCGAGCGGCCGGACCTCGCTGACGGCCCGGAACCTTCTGGCGCGCCCGATCACGTTCCCGTATCGAAGGATTCGCGTACCGGACCAGAACTCGGCGCGCGATCCGAGGTATCGGCTCCACCGACCGCCCCCCTGCACCTCGCCGTACTGCGAAGCCCGCACCCGCACGCCCGCATCCTGGCGATCGACACCGCGGCCGCCGAAGCGCTGCCGGGCGTGCACGCAGTACTCACGCACGCCGACGCACCCCACGTGGCGTTCTCCACCGCTCGGCACGAACTGCGCACCGACGATCCCGACGACACCTATGTCCTGGACAGCACGGTCCGCTTCGTCGGCCAGCGGGTGGCGGCGGTGGTCGCGGACACCCTGGCGACCGCCGAGCAGGGCTGCCGCGCGCTGCGAGTGGAGTACCAAACGCTCCCCGCTGTGTTCGACCCCGCCGCCGCGCTCGAACCGGGCGCTCCCGCGCTGCATTCCGATAAACCCGAAGCCGCGCGGATCGCCGATCCGGAACGCAACCTCATCGCCGAAATCCACGGCGAGGTAGGCGATCTCGCAGCCGGACTCAGCGCTGCGGCGAAAGTGGTGAGTGGCGTCTGGCATTCGCCGCGCGTCCAGCACGTCCACCTGGAAACACACGGTGGTATCGGCTGGTTGGACACCGACGGCAGGTTGGTGATCCGGTGCAGCACGCAGGTGCCGTTCCTGGTGCGCGACGAACTCTGCGAGGTCTTCGGGCTCGAACGCGACCGGGTGCGGGTGTTCGCGGCCAGGGTCGGGGGTGGTTTCGGCGCCAAACAGGAGATGCTGGCCGAGGACCTGATCGCGCTGGCCGTGCTGCGCACCGAGCGACCCGTCCGCTACGAATTCACCCGCACCGACGAATTCACCGCCGCCACCACCCGGCATCCGATGCGCGTCGCCGTCACCGCGGGCGCGACCGCCGACGGCGTGCTCACCGCGCTCGCCGTAGATGTCCTCGCCGACGCGGGCGCCTATGGAAACCACAGTGCCGGAGTGATGTTCCACGGCGTCGGCGAATCCGTCGAGGTGTATCGCTGCGCCAACAAGCGGGTCGACGGACGCACCGTCTACACCAACAATGTGCCTTCCGGCGCGTTCCGCGGATACGGACTCGGGCAGATCATCTTCGGCGTGGAATCCGCGCTCGACGATCTGGCTCGCGCGCTCGGCATCGATCCGTTCGAATTCCGCCGCCGCAACGTGGTGGTGCCCGGCGATCCGTTCGTCGGCGCCCAGGTCGATGACGGCGACCTGATGTTCGGCAGCTACGGACTCGATCAATGCCTCGACCTCGCCGAGGCGGCATTGCACCGTGGCAACGGCATCGCCGCGCCGGATTCGGGTTGGCGCGTCGGCACCGGCATGGCTTTGGCGATGATCGCCACCATCCCGCCGCGCGGTCACCGTTCCGACGCCGTCGCCGCGCTGCGTCCCGACGGCGGCTACGAGATACGAGTCGGCACGGCGGAATTCGGCAACGGCACCACCACCGTGCACGCTCAGCTCGCCGCCACCGCGCTCGGCGCCGATATCGGCGCAATCACGATCCGCCAGTCCGATACCGACCTGGTCGGCCACGACACCGGAGCGTTCGGTTCAACCGGAATAGTGGTGGCGGGCAAAGCGTCCTACAACGCCGCGACAGCGCTGCGTGCCGCCATCATCCAGCGCGCGACCGCCCGCACCGGATGCCCGCCGAGCGACATCGACCTCACCGCCGAGGGAGTCCGTTGCGGCGACCGGCTTCTCACCCCGAAAGAACTGCTGGCCGAGGGCGAGTTGGTGGCGCACGGTTCGCACGCGGGCTCACCGCGCTCGGTGAGTTTCAACGTGCACGCTTTCCGCGTCGCAGTGCACCCCGACACCGGCGAACTGCGCATCCTGCAATCGATCCAGGCCGCCGACGCGGGTGTCGTCCTGAATCCGGTGCAGTGCCGAGGGCAGATCGAAGGCGGCGTCGCCCAAGCCATCGGCACCGCCCTGCACGAGGAACTGCGCGGCGTCGACGGTGTCGTCACCACGCGAACCCTGCGGCACTACCATATTCCGCAGTTCGCCGACGTGCCACGCACCGAAGTCCATTTCGCCGACACCAGTGACGAACTGGGCCCGCTCGGCGCGAAATCCATGAGCGAATCACCCTACAATCCGGTCGCACCCGCATTGGCCAACGCGATCGCCGACGCCGTCGGGGTGCGCCAGGACCGACTGCCGATGACGGCGGACCGGATCTGGCGGGCCATGCGCGAAGGGGGAACCGAATGAGTCGACTACCCGAGCACATCCGGGCCAGGGTGCACGGCATACTCGATGCCGTCGACGCCGAACTGCGTTCCCGCTATCCGGGTTCGGGCACGCGCGCCCAGCCGATCCACACGGCGTACGTATCCGCGGACCGGGTCGAGGTCACCACACCCGCCGAATGGGGAACGGCCGCCGTCGCCATTCTGGACCGGCACCGGAACGTCCTCGCGGGCTTGGACGCGACGGATTCGCTGACCGCCGTCCGGGCGCGCCTGACCGATGATCCCGTGCAGGATCTGCGCATCGATTTCGAGGACGGCTACGGATTCCGCTCCGATGACGAGGAGGACCGCGCGGCGCGGCGAGCGGGTCGAATTCTCGCCGAATGGGCGGCGAAGGGTCCCGAGCGGTTCGGAATCAGGATGAAGGGCTTGTCAGGAGCCGAACGAGTCCGCGCGTTGCGTACCCTCGAACTCGTCTTGGAATCCGCGGGCGGCATACCGGCCGGATTCGTGGTTACCATACCCAAAATTAGAGCGGTGGAACAGGTTTCGGCTCTCGCCGCACTGTGTCACGGACTCGAGCGTGGATTCGCGGCCGCCGACGGCGCACTCCGCTTCGAAGTGCAGATCGAAAGCCCACAGGCGGTGCTGGCCGCCGACGGCACCGCGCCCATCGGCGCCATCCGCACAGCCGCCGAAGGACGCTGCGACGCACTGCATTTCGGCACCTACGACTACACCGCCGCATGCGGCGTCGCCGCCACCGACCAGGCGCTCGACCACCCCGCCGCCGACCACGCCAAATCGGTCATGCAGGTGGCGGCGGCGCAGACCGGCGTGTGGATCTGCGACGGCTCGACCCAGATCGTGCCGGACACAGACCCGGAAACCGCGCTGCGCAACCACCACCGGCTCGTCACCCGTTCCCTGCGTCGCGGCTACTACCAGGGCTGGGATATGCATCCGGGACACCTGGTCACCCGCTGGCTCGCCACCTACGACTACTTCCGCCTCGCCACCGAGGCCGCCATGCCCCGGCTGCGCGACTACCTCGCGCGCCGCGGCGGCGACATCGTGGACGAACCGGCCACCGCCGAGGCATTGGCCGCCACGGTCCTGCGGGCACTGGCCTGCGGCGCGCGCACCGAGACAGAGGTGCGCGCGCGGGTTCCCGAACTGACCGCGGACCTCCTGCGCGCCCTCGTGGCACGCGAGACGGCGCCGCGGCGAGCTGAGGAGGCACGATGAACGACCGCACCGCCGAGGAATTCACGCTGCTGCCCGATCTCGCCGTTCGCACCCTCGGCGGCGCGGTGATCTGGGCGAACGACGAATCCTTCGCCGAGAAGGAGAACCTGATCACGCCGGAGCCCGCGCGCTACCAGCCGTCCACCTTCGGTCACAAGGGCCAGATCTACGACGGCTGGGAAACCCGCCGACATCGCGGCGAACCCGGTGACGACGCGGCCGTCGTCCGGCTCGGGGTGCCCGGCGTTATCCGCGGCATCGTGGTGGACACCGCCTGGTTCACCGGCAACTATCCGCCCGCCGTCTCGGTGTCGGCGCTCGAACTCAGCGGCTACCCGCCCGCCGAGCGGATCGCCGAACGCGACGACTGGGAACCGCTGATCGACCGCGCGAAGATCGCGGGCGATAGCCGCAACCCGTTCACCGTCGACGACGAACGGCGTTGGACCCATGTGAAACTCACCATGCACCCGGACGGCGGCGTCGCCCGGCTGCGCGTGCACGGAGAAGGCCGCCCCGACCCTGACCTGCTCGGACTCGGCCCGCTCGACCTGGCCGCACTGGAGAACGGCGCACTCGTCCTCGACTGCTCCAACCGCTTCTACAGCTCGCCCAACCAACTCCTGTATCCGGGACTCGCGCGGCGCATGGGCGACGGCTGGGAAACCGCGCGCCGCCGCGACGACGGCAACGACTGGGTCCGCATCCGCCTCGCGGGCCCCGGCCTCATCCGGCTCGCCGAAATCGACACCTCCTACTTCCTCGGCAACAGCCCCGGCGCGGCGGCGCTGACCGGACGCACCACCGACGGCACCGAAGTCGAACTGCTGCCGCGCACCCCGCTGCTGCCCGACACCAGGCACCGTTTCCCGATCGCGCCGGTCGCCGCCTCCGTCGAAGAGGTCCGACTCGACATCTACCCCGACGGCGGACTCGCCCGACTGCGCCTGTTCGGGGAGTTCGGCGGATGACAGCGGACCGGAATTTCATCGGCTACGGCCCGAACCCGCCCGATCCGCGCTGGCCGAACGGTGCGCGGATCGCCGTGCAATTCGTCCTCAACTACGAAGAGGGCGGCGAGAACTGCGTCGTGGACGGCGACCCGCATTCGGAGACCTTCCTGTCGGAGATGACACCGGCCGAAGCCTTCCCGGATCGCCACATGAGCATGGAATCGCTGTACGAGTACGGCTCCCGCGCGGGCGTGTGGCGGATACTGCGCACCTTCCAGCGACGCGATCTACCGCTCACCGTCTTCGCCGTGGCCCGGGCCATGCAGCGCAATCCGGAAGCGGTGGCCGCCTTCCGGGAACTCGGCCACGAGATCGCGAGCCACGGACTGCGATGGAAGTCCTACCAGCTGATCGACCGCGACACCGAACGCGCGCACCTGGCCGAAGCCGTGCGCGTGCTCACCGAACTGACCGGCGCGCCCCCGCTCGGCTGGTACACCGGCCGCGATTCCCCGAACACCAGGGAACTCGTGGTCGAACACGGTGGCTTCCTCTACGATTCCGACTCCTACGCCGACGACCTCCCGTACTGGGTCACGGTCGCGGACACACCGCACCTGGTGATCCCCTACACCCTCGACACTAACGACATGCGATTCGCCTCACCCGCCGGATTCCCCACGGGCGAACAGTTCTTCGCGCATCTGCGTGACGCCTTCGACATCCTCTACCGCGAAGGCACCGAAGGCGCCCCCAAAATGCTGTCCGTCGGCCTGCACTGCCGTCTCGTCGGCAGGCCCGCGCGCCTGGCCGCCCTTGAACGCTTCCTCGACCACATCCAGTCCCACGACAAAGTGTGGATCACCCGCCGCATCGATATCGCCAGGCACTGGCGCGCCGTGCATCCGGCCGACCTTCAGGTGTAGACCGGGTCGGTGTCCTCCCAGTATTGCTGGAGCGTGCGATCCAGCACGGCTTGTAGGTGCGCGGTGAGATCGGCCGCCTCGGCCGGAACAGCTTGGATCGCGGCGGCGGAATGCACGCGGTAGCGGCCGTCCGGATAGTCCATGACATGGAAATCGCGGGTCGCGGTCGGTCGATTGTCATAGGCGGGGCCGGGATAGACGGCGATGTGGGCGAGGGTGGTGCGCGGACGTTCGAAGAACCGCTGCACCTCGGTGCGCGGCGATCGCGGCGTCTCGTCGCCGAGACCGGTGAACGGCTGATCGTCGTAGGCGTCGAGATCGGCGCGGTTGATGCGGAAGGACGGACCGGAACCGCGCGGCGTCGACGGCAGACTCGCGATGATGCGCGCCGCGATCGTGCGCGTGCCGACGATCGCCATCCGGACCGGTCCGCCGCGGTACGGGTCGGGCGTCGACTCCTGGGTGAGCATGACCGCCGACTGCCCCGACACCGCGGCGTGCAACCGGATCAGCGCCATCGGGTCCGGTTCGGCGCCCGGTCTGACCCCCTCGGCGGAACGCGCGAAACCGGCGACCTCGATCCGCGCCTCCGGTTCGATCAGAATTCGCAGCGGACCGTAAAGATCCTCGTCGAAAATGGACTGAACCCGCGTGGCAGCCGACTTGTAGGCACGCTCGTACTCCTCGACGGTCTCCTGCGTCGGCCGGTGCTGCAGCGGATACGGCAGGATCTCGCGTCCGAGCGCATGCCACAACACCGTGAGTTCGAGCGGCGAGAGCGACCACGCGCGCGGGCTCATTCGCCCAGTACCGGAGGAACGGTCGGCCGCCGGTGCTCGGGATCCATCCCCGTCAATTCCGCACCGTTGGTGCGATTCACCAATGCCTCGGCTACCGCCGACTTGCCCTTCTCCTTGTCCTCGTCACCCTTGCCGCGCCCCGCACCCGGCGACATGCCGCCCATCCCGGATGTGCCCGCGCGTCCGGTCGACCCGCTCGCACCGGAGCCGCTCGCCGCGTTCGCGCCGAGTGCCGCACCGCCGGGCGTGCCCGCGACGGAGCGGCCCGGCGCGCCCGTGCCGCCCGCCCCGGAACCTCCCGAACCCGCCGAAGAACGCGGCGTACCCGAACCGCCGTGCCATCCGCCCGCGGGCGTGCCCGCGCCGGAACCGCCGGTACCCGCGCCGGACGGCTGTCCGCTCGAACCGGCGCTCGCGGGCGTGGTCGGCTGCGAATCACCGAGCCCCGCCGTCGATGTCGAATCGGACGCCTTGCCCTGCGACGCCTGCTGATCGCCCGCCGACGAAGGCTGCGTCCCGGCATCGCCGCTCGGCGGCTCGGCCACGCCCGGCTGCTCCGACGAGCCCGGCGAGCCCGACGAACCCTGCGAACCCGCACCCGACGACACCGGCGCCGGTGCGCCCACGGACGGCGAACCGCCGCCACCCGGAACATACGGCGCACCACTCGAATCCTGAACCGGGTTGTACGCCAACGGAATCCGAGGCTGCCCGGTATCGCCCTCCTTGATCCCCGGCTGATAGACCCGCTCCAGCACCGTATGCGTGGCCAACTCGGCCGCATCCGTGCGATCCCGATCCATCTTCCACGTCGGCCCCGGCATCCAGCTCGTCAACGTACTCGCCCACCCGGTGGTCGGCGGCGGCTGCACATTCGCCTTCGTGACCTCGACCGCCGACTTCACGATCTCCACCTTCTCGGCGACGATCTTCGTCGCCGTCACCATATTCCGCGCCTTGTTCACGTAATCGACGATCCCCTGCGCGGCCGACTGCGCCGCCGCACCCTCCCACTTCTCCGCGATCGCCGACAAGATCTCGGGCCCGAACTGATTCAGCCCCTGCTCCAACTTCTCCGCACGCGACTTCCACATTCCCTGCAAGTCGCTCACCGCACCGACATCGATGGCCTGCGCCTTCCGATACAGCTCGGCGAGGCCATCCCGGCGCGTATTCTCGAACAGCGCATCCGGAATCCGCTGCTCATGGAACTCGCCCACGAACTCGTTGTCGGTGAGATCCTTCACCCGATTCCGCGCCGCGATCGACTCCGGACTCTGATCCCCCAACGCCGTATGCAACGCCATCGCGGCCCGATCGATACCGTTCGCCCCCGCCGCCATCGCCCCGAGAGGGCCGTGCGCGACGAGCGTCGTCAAATTGACCAGGATCGTATCGAAAGACGGAATCCCTAACACCATATTCCCTCCTGTTCAGACCTGACCGAGATCTTGCGCATTATCCGAATCCTGCTGCTGCAAACGGTTGACCGAAACCTGGATGGTTTCTTCCATCAACTCGAGCACCCGTATGTGGTCCTTCAAGGCGGTACTCAGGTCACCATCGCCCGCAGGATCGATTGCTTTCAGCTCCAGCAGTCTCGCGAGCTCCTTGCCGCATTCGAAATCACCGAGCCCGGTGACATTGACCGCCTGGTTCGTGGCCGCCAGGCATGTTTGATACACATCGAGTTGGCGTTCGATCGCGGCTCGGCACTGATTTGCGACAGAGTCGTCGAGACTCAGACGGCCCGCCTTCGCTTCGTTCGAGAGGTGCTGCCATAAAGTCACATCGTCTTGAATGCTCACGGTGGACACCTCTATTCGGCCGGAAAGGTAGGTGCGAGAATGGTCGCGGCGCGAGATGCTAGCGAGCACGGCTCGCGGTTATCCGCCGGTGTCTTCGTTGTAAAGGACTTGTAGATCGAGACCTCTATGATCTGGCCCTTGGTTGGAAAGGCGAGGTAGCAAACCAGATTGTCTCGATCGTCCGCCTTGCGGAACTGGACTCCGGTGCGCCCTGCGACCTGCGACTCGGTGAAATTGATGTTGTTCTTGTCGCCTCTCACCTCATCCAGTGAATGGATGGTCGACCACACGCCGAGGTTGTAATTCCATCCGCTCGGTTTGTCGTTCCACGAGCAGAGTTTCCAGCCTGCGACGCGTTGCACTCCGGCGATTGTGGTATCGCGAGTCGAAGGATCGACCCCGACCTGCCGCAGCACATCGTCACCGATCTGCGTGCACGGATCCCACAGCGCCGCTGTAGCAGCCGATTTGTCCACGGTGGACACGGGCGTAGCCGTCCCATCACTCGTCCCCTCGCAGGCGGCAAGGACCAGCGCCCCAGCGAGCACCACTACCGCCGTCGTCAGTCGTCGCACCCGCTGCTCCCGTCGGCCGTCCGTACACACTCCGGTCGTAAGTCTAGGACGCACGAGATCGCCGTTCGGTTCCAGTTGGACTTCGACTGTCCGAACGCAACTCGCGTTCCGCCGGGAGCAACGGTCGGAACCCATTGGAACCGCTGGTGGGACCAATTGGAACCGCTCGCGGGGACCAATTGGAACCACGGCGATTTCGGGCCATGTCCCACATCACATCCGCCCGAATCGGGCCGCCGCGCGCCGTAGCGTTCGGTCTGCTCGCGGTGTCGAGCGAGTTCACGCAGGGGTAATCGGCGGCGAATTTCGTTGTGCCGGTTCGGTTGACAGTGGGGATCGAGGTAGTGGTGTGAGTATTTGGTATCTGGTGACGGCGATCGCGGCGGTGTCGGCGGGCTGTGCGTTCACCCTGTTCCTTACCGCCGTGTTGGGTTCCGAGCCGCGGTATCCGCGGCACGCGCGGTGGATTTCGGTCGCGGATCAGGGTTCGCGCCCGCCGCGTACGTGGGCCTGTGATCTGCCGCGCCCGCCGTTGACTTTCCATCAGGCGTACCGGGCGATGGACGCGCACGGCTGGCACGATTGCGCCCGCAAGCACGCGGCCTTCGAGAAGATGATGAACCACGTCCTCGCCGAGAACTTGGACGCGCGGGGGATCATTTGAGCTCGTGCCGATTTCGCTGCCGCCCGGTCGGCGACGAAGGGTCACGTGACGTGAAATCCGGTGCGGCGGACCGTGGCTGTCCGCGCATTCCGGTGTCAGTTGAACAGCCCGCGCACGAAGGGGATCGAGTCGGTGAGCGAAGCGTTCACCGTCCCGCTGTGGTCGGTGGGGTACACGTGGACGGTCACCGGCTGCCCGTTGACTTGCAGGCGGGTCGTGTAGAGGAGAGTCGCCGGGGTGATGACGTCGGTGTCGCGCGCGCCCTGCCCGAGGAACAGCGGTCGGTCGAATCCGGTTTCGGGCAGGCCCATGGTTCGGGTCAGCTTGCCGAGCAGGTCGGGGATCTCGGACAGGGGCCGTGTGAACTGGTCGCCGATGACCACGCCCGCGGCGGCGAGCTCGTCGCCGAACGCGCCGACGCACGCGGTGCGGCCGCGTTCGAGCCAGCGGCGTCCGGATTCGGTGAGGTAGGACTCGATGGCGAGGTCGGGGTAGGTCGTGCGCAGTCCGTCGAGGATGTAGAAGATGTAGGCGGTGGTGTGCGGCCCGAGTGCGACGGGCGGGACGCCGGGGCCGATGGGCAGCAGGATGTTCTCGATGTAGGCGGGTACGCCGGTGGCGACCGCGCCGCGATAGTCGAGTTCGCCCCGGCCGAATTCGACGGCGTGGCGGGCGGTGAACACGGCGGCGGCGCCGCCCTGCGACTGTCCGACGACGGCCCATTTCTTCGACAGCGTCGGGTACTGGCGGGTCGCGGCCGTGACGGCGTCGACCACATTGTGTGCTTCGACCGTGCCGTTGAGGTACGGGTGGTCGCCTGGGGTGCCGAGGCCCGCGTAGTCGGCGGCCACGATCGCGTAGCCCTGCGCAAGCCAGGTCCCGAGGTAGGCCCAGTCACGGGCGACCTCGCCGGGTCCGGCGACGCTGTATGCGCAGTCATCGCCGAGGCCGACGGTGCCGTGTGCCCACGCGATCACCGGCCAGCCGCCTTCGGGCGCCTGTCCGGGCGGGAAGTAGACGGCGGCGCTCGCGGTGGTCGGCTGGTCGCCGACGGTGGTGGTGCCGTAGAGGATGCGCGTCGAGTTCACCGAGCCGGGCGGGGTGGCGCGGGCGGGCAGTGCTTCGACGCCGACGACGGATCCGGTGGTCACGTCGGCGGCGGCGGAACCGGGCATGCCGATCGCGAGCGATACGACGGCGGCGGCCGCGGTAATAGCAGTGCACAGCGTGCGCATGGGTCTCCTCTTCGACGCCTCGGACCTCTGTCCAAGTATGTCCGGCCTGCCTCGCCCAGCCCGTTCGGGTGTCGAGGTACCCCGCGAGTGGCGCCGCGCACACCGAGGGCGTCCGCTTCCTGTTGTGAAGGTCCTCACAACCGGCGGCCCTCGCGTGTCAGGTCGGCCGGATCCGGCCCGACTTCAAACAGTACGGGCGTAACGCTAAAATCCCACGTCAGGGCTACTGGTGAGTAGAAAATGAGTTTGCTATTTATCCGCAAATTTCGCAAAGTTGGCAAACACTGTAAGAAACCTAGCTGAGTTTCACAGTAGTAACAGGTAGACGGCCATTTCCTGGTGTGCCATCGTGTGGAAGTACACCCCAAGGGCATAGCAAGCCTGCAAATAGCCGCCACAGCAGTCCGGGCGAGATCTCGGAACGCGGCGCCTACCTACCAAGGAAGTGGAGTCAGGTATGTCGACCACCGGCACCCCGAAGACCACCGCGGAGATCCAGAAGGACTGGGACACCAACCCGCGCTGGAAGGGAATCACCCGCAACTACACCGCGGAGCAGGTGTCGAAGCTCCAGGGCACCGTCGTCGAAGAGGCCACCCTGGCCCGCCGCGGCTCGGAGATCCTGTGGGATCTCGTCAACAACGAGGACTACATCAACTCCCTCGGCGCGCTCACCGGCAACCAGGCGGTGCAGCAGGTCCGCGCAGGCCTCAAGGCCATCTACCTGTCGGGCTGGCAGGTCGCCGGTGACGCGAACCTCTCCGGCCACACCTACCCCGACCAGTCGCTGTACCCGGCCAACTCGGTGCCGTCGGTGGTCCGCCGCATCAACAACGCGCTACTACGCGCCGACGAGATCGCCAAGGTCGAAGGCGACACCTCCGTCGCCAACTGGCTGGCCCCGATCGTCGCCGACGCCGAAGCGGGCTTCGGTGGCGCGCTCAACGCCTACGAACTCCAGAAGGCCATGATCGCCGCGGGCGCCGCCGGCGTGCACTGGGAAGACCAGCTGGCCTCGGAGAAGAAGTGCGGCCACCTCGGCGGCAAGGTGCTGATCCCCACCCAGCAGCACATCCGCACCCTCACCTCCGCGCGCCTGGCCGCCGACGTCGCCGACGTGCCCTCGGTCATCATCGCGCGCACCGACGCCGAAGCCGCCACCCTCATCACCTCCGACGTGGACGAGCGCGACCGCGAATTCCTCGACGGCACCCGCACCGCGGAAGGCTTCTTCGGCGTCAAGAACGGCATCGAGCCCTGCATCGCGCGCGCCAAGGCCTACGCCCCGTACTCCGACCTCATCTGGATGGAGACCGGCGTGCCCGATCTCGAGGTCGCCCGCAAGTTCGCCGAAGCCGTCCGCGGCGAATTCCCGGACCAGCTGCTTGCCTACAACTGCTCGCCGTCCTTCAACTGGAAGGCGCACCTGGACGACGCCACCATCGCGAAGTTCCAGCGCGAACTCGGCGCCATGGGCTTCAAGTTCCAGTTCATCACCCTCGCGGGCTTCCACTCGCTCAACTACGGCATGTTCGACCTGGCCCACGGCTACGCCCGCGAGGGCATGACCGCCTTCGTCGACCTCCAGGAGCGCGAGTTCAAGGCCGCCGCCGAACGCGGCTTCACCGCCGTCAAGCACCAGCGCGAGGTCGGTGCGGGCTACTTCGACACCATCGCGACCACCGTCGACCCCAACACGTCGACGGCCGCGCTGAAGGGCTCCACCGAAGAAGGCCAGTTCCACTGAGACATGGCGGCGACTCCGTCGCCGCGGGTTCGCGGCCCTTCATGCCTCGCGTCCGAGCGGTCGATACTTGCTCCTTCGTCGCATCGTCTCGACCACTCGGACGCGAGACGGCCGCGAACCAGTCGCTCGTCAGGCTCGCTCCGTGGTGGTCGAGTGAGAACGGATCCGGGAGGGCGATTCAGGTGAATACCGACACCGAAGATGTTTGTTGGCCGCCAAATCTCCTACGCCAGTAGGGGTGTACCGCCCTCCTCGTCGAACAGCCCCGGCGAGGAGGGCATCCCTATACCTTGGACTGTCGAAGGCGCCGCTCGAGGCGAGTCGCCCTTCACCACAAGCCAACCCGACTAGCCAGACCTAACCAGCAGGAGCGGGACGTGAGCAGCGAGAAGATTCAGCGCGTCGGAGTCATCGGCGCCGGACAGATGGGCGCCGGAATCGCGGAGGTGTGCGCGCGTGCGCACGTCGACGTGCTCGTCTACGAACAGACCAGGGAACTGGCCGCCGCGGGGCGCGCGCGCATTCTGCGTTCGCTGGATCGCGGCGTGTCCAGCGGCAAGATCACCGAACGCGAGCGGGAGCAGGCGGCGTGGCGGCTGCGCTTCACCTCCGACGTGGGCGATTTCGCCGACCGCCAGCTGGTGGTCGAGGCCGTGTTGGAGAACGAAGAGGTCAAGACCTCGATCTTCGCCGAACTGGACAAGGTCGTCACCGACCCGAACGCCGTGCTCGCCTCCAACACCTCGTCCATCCCGATCATGAAGATCGCCGTCGCCACCGCGAACCCGGAACGGGTGGTCGGCATGCACTTCTTCAATCCCGTGCCGGTGCTGCCGCTGGTCGAACTCGTCACCACCCTCAAGACCAGCGAGTCGGTGTCCAAGCGCGCCGAGGGTTTCGCGGGCGAAGTCCTCGGCAAGCAGGTCGTGCGTTCCGCCGACCGCTCCGGTTTCGTCGTGAACGCCCTGCTCGTGCCGTACCTGCTCTCCGCCATCAGGATGGTCGAATCCGGTTTCGCCACCAAGGAGGACGTCGACAAGGCCATGGTCCTCGGCTGCGCCCACCCCATGGGCCCGCTCGCGCTGACCGACCTCGTCGGCCTCGACACGGTGAAATCCATCGCCGACTCGATGTACACGGAATTCAAGGAGCCGCTGTACTCGGCTCCGCCCCTGCTGATGCGTATGGTCGAAGCAGGACTGCTCGGCAAGAAGACCGGCGCAGGCTTCTACCAGTACAACCGCGCGTAATAGTTCCTCTCGCGACACCTCGAGCCCACCGCTTCCGGCACGCCGGCTCCCGGTGCGCCCCGGTCAGTTCGCGGCCGTCTCGCGTCCGAGCGGTCGAGACAATGCGCCGAAGGCGCGAGTATCGGCCGCTCGGACGCGAGACATGAAGGGCCGCGAACTCGCGGCGCCGCAGGCGACGCAAAAGGACAGAGCATGGTGAATGTCAGCGACGGTTACGGGAGCAGCATTCTCGGTTACCCGAGGATCGGTCCGCACCGGGAACTCAAGCGCGCGCTGGAAGCGTATTGGCGCGGCGCCCTCGACAAGCCGGGGCTGCTTGAAGTCGGCCGCGATATCCAGGAACGCCAGTTCGACGAGCTGGCCGCCACCGGCCTGACCCAGGTTCCCGGCAACACCTTCTCCTTCTACGACCACATCCTCGACAACGCGCTGCTGTTCGGCGCGGTCCCTTCGCGGTTCGAGCCGTACCGGGACGCGATGGACCCGCTGGATTTCTATTTCCTGATGGCGCGCGGCAGGCCGGATGTGCCGCCGCTGGAGTTGGTGCGCCTGTTCAGCACCAACTACCACTACCGGCAGCCGGAACTCGACGCCGACACCGAGTTCTCGCTGCATCCCGAAGCCCTGCTCGACGAGTGGGATCGTGCGATCGCGCGCGGTATCGAGTTGCGTCCGGTGCTGCTCGGCCCGGTGTCGCTGCTGCTGCTGTCCAAGGCCGGGCAGGTCCCCGGCGAGTCCGAGTTCGACACACTCGCATTGCTGGACAAGTTGTTGCCGGTGTACGAGGAGTTGTTCGAGGTGCTCGCGAAACGCGGGTCGACCTGTGTGCAGTTGGACGAGCCTGCTTTCACCAGTGAACGTTCCGATGCCGAGTTGGCCGCGTTCGCGCGCGCGTATCAGCGACTATCGAAAGCGCCGCTGCGTCCGCGCATCCTGGTGACGGGTCAGTACGGCGATTTCGGTCCGGCGTTGGGGATTCTCGCCGCGACGAATGTGGAGGCGATCGGCCTCGATCTGGCGGCGCACCGGGTGCGTCCGGAGGATCTGGCGAAGATCCCGGGCATTCGACGTAAGCGCTTGTACGCCGGTGTGATCAACGGCCGCAATGTGTGGCGCGCGGATCGTTACGTGACGCTCGAGTATCTGAACGAGTTGGCGCAGGTGTGCCCGGATCTGGTGGTGTCGACGGGTACCACGCTGTTGCACGTCCCGTATGACGTGCTCGCCGAATACGATATCGACGGCAATGTGGCGGATCGGCTCGCTTTCGCGAAACAGAAGGTGGGCGAGGTGGTTTCGCTCGCCAAGGCGTTGACCGACGGCCCTTCCGACAAGTGGCGCAAGCGCCCGACCGAGGTGCATTTCAAGCAGAAACACGCGGTGCGCCAACGGGTTTACGCCATCACCCCGGCGATGCGGCAGCGCGAGTCGTACGAGGTGCGCCGTGCCGCGCAGCAGGAGCGGTTGCAGTTGCCGCCGGTGCCCGCGACGACGCTCGGCTCGTTCCCGCAGACTCCGCAGGCCAGGCAAGCGCGGCACGAACTCGGCGAGGGCAGGCTCGCGCACGACGAGTACCGCAAGCGCATCGAGTCCGAGATCGAGGCGACCATCCGGTTGCAGGAGGACATCGGCCTCGACGTGTTCGTGCACGGCGAGCACGAGCGCAGCGACATGATCCAGTACTTCGCCGAACTGCTCGACGGTTTCGCGACCACGCGTTTCGGCTGGGTGCAGGTGTACGGTTCGCGGTGTGTGCGGCCGCCGATCATCTACGGTGACGTGTCACGTCCCGCGCCCATGTCGGTGGATTGGCTCACCTACGCCCAGTCGTTGACCGACAAGCCGGTCAAGGGCATGGTGACCGGCCCGGTGACGATGATCGCGCGTTCGTTCGTGCGCCAGGATCAGCCGCTGTACGAGACCGCCGATCAGGTGGCGCTGGCGATTCGCGACGAGGTGGTCGATCTGGAGAAGGCGGGTATCGCCATCATCCAGGTGGACGAGCCCGCGATCCGCGAGTTGCTGCCCGCGCGGCCGGAGGGGCGCGCGGAGTATCTGCGCTGGGCGGTCGCGGCGTTCCGGTTGGCGACCTCCGGTGTCGGTCCCGCGACCCAGATCCACACCCACATCAGCTATTCCGGCCGCGCGGAGGTGGTCGGCGCGATCGAGGAACTCGACGCCGATGTGACCGCGATCGTGGCGACCCGCTCCATCGAGTGGGTTCTGAAGGCGCTGACCGAGGATTACGCGTCCGGCCATGGTCTCAGCCACGGTGTGGGACCCGGTGTGTACGAGAGCCGTTCGGCGCGTATCCCGGATATCGACGAACTCGACGAACTGTTGACGGCCGCGGCCGCCGCGATCGGCCCGGAGCGGCTGTGGGCGAATCCGGACGGTGGCTTGAAGACCCGCCACTACTGGCAGCTCGAGCCGTCGCTGCGCAATCTGGTCGCCGCCGCGCGTCGGGTGCGCAGGCGGGCCGTCACGGCCGGGGACTGATGCCGGGCGGGCCGCTCACTTCTTCGGGCGGTCCGCCTTCCGCACGCGGGCGGTCAACTCGCGCAGCCATTGTCGCGTTGGCCGGGGCGGCGGGGCGGGTTCGTCGGCTGTCACTTCGTAGCGCCGGATGTAGGCGCCCGCGAAGCCCTGCACGGTCGCGGTGACGGGTATGGCCAGTAGCGCGCCTGTCGCGCCGAGTAGCGCGGCGCCGGCGAGTACCGCGCCGAATGCGACGGCGGGGTGCATGTCCAGGGTGCTGGCGGTGACGCGCGGTTGCAGGACGTAGTTCTCGAATTGCTGGTAGAGCACGATGAATCCGAGGATCCACAGCGCGGTCGCCGGACTGTGCACGAGTGCGACGGCCACGGGCAGCGCGCCCGCGAGGTAGGTGCCGACGGTGGGGATGAACTGCGACACCACCCCCACCCACAGCGCCAAGGCGAAGGCCGACGGCACGTCGAGCACCCGCAGCGCGACGTAGTGCGCGAGGGTCGATGCCAGCGCGAGCAGTCCGCGCGAATAGATGTAGCCGCCGGTCTTCTCGACCGCGATATCCCAGGCGCGCAGCACATGTCGCTGTCTGCTCGGCGGCAGCAGCGAGCTCACGGCGTGCCGGAAGCGCGGCCCGTCGGCGGCGAAATAGTAGGTGAACAGCAGGATTCCGAGCGACTGGAACAGCGCGCCGACGGCCGCGGTGCCGATGCCCCAGGCGTTTTCGGCGAGCCCGACGAGATACCCCTCGAGTTTGTCGCTCCACTCGGTGGCGTACTTCTGGATGTCGGTTCCCGAGATGTCCTGGTCGAAGGTGCGATTGAACCAGTCGACCACCTGGTCGGCGTATTCGGGCGCGTTCTGCACGAGGGTGGTGACCTGGTCGACCAGCAGTGCGCCGAGCGTCCACACGAATCCGACCACGACCAGCAGCAGGCCGAGGAACACCACGCCGGTGGCAGGCCCCCGTCGCATGCCGCGCGCGGCCAGCCAGTTCACCGCTGGTTCGATGGCGAAGGCGAGGAACAGCGAGATCAGCAGGATGGTGAGCAGGCCCTGAAGGCGTTGCAGCACCCAGAATCCCGCGATGAGACCCGCCACCGTCGCGGCCGCGAGCAGGAACGCGCGCAACAGCCACGGCGGTGGCGCCGCGGCGAATCCGGCCTCGCGCGCTGGTGCGGCGGGCTCCACGGTGTCGGGGGACGGTGTGGCGTCGGCTTCCTCGGGCACACGGGTCAAACTACCCATGCGCGCACCGGCTGTCGCGTCCGGTGACCGCCGTGTGAGGCGGGCCGGGCGTGCCTACATCGTTGCCGTGTCGATGACGAAGCGGTAGCGGACGTCGCTGTCGACGACCCGGTCGTAGGCGCTGTCGATCTCGTCGGCGGAGATCAACTCGATTTCGGCGCCGATGCCGTGCGCGGCGCAGAAGTCCAGCATTTCCTGGGTCTGGGCGATGCCGCCGATCATCGAGCCCGCCAGCGATTTGCGCCCGCCCGCCAGGAGGAAGGACCGCACGCTCAGCGGCTTCTCGGGCAGGCCGAGGACCACCAGGGTGCCGTCGAGCGCGAGCAGCCGCAGGTAGTCGTCGATCGGCAGGTCGGCCGATACCGTGTTGAGGATCAGGTCGAATCGTCCACGCAGGTCACGGAAGGTCTGCTTGTCGCCGGTGGCGTAGTAGTGGTCGGCGCCGAAGCGTTTGCCGTCCTCCTGCTTGCTCAGCGAGTGGCTGAGCACGGTGACCTCGGCGCCCATGGCTGCGGCCAGTTTCACGCCGATGTGCCCGAGTCCGCCCATGCCGATGATCGCGACCTTCTTGCCAGGTCCCGCGCCCCAGTGCCGCAGCGGCGAGAACAGGGTGATGCCCGCGCACAGCAGCGGTGCGGCCACGTCGAGGCCGATGCCCTCCGGTATCGACAGCACGAAATCCTCGCCGACCACCACTTGCGTCGAATAGCCGCCGAGGGTGTGTCCATCGGTCTGCACGCTCGCGTCCACCGGTGTGTTGTACGTCATGATCGCGCCGCGTTCGCAGTACTGCTCCTCGTCGGCCAGGCACGGGCCGCACTTGCCGCAGGACCCGACCATGCAGCCGACGCCGACCCGGTCCCCTGGCGCGAATCTGCCGACCGCGGCGCCGACCGCGGCGACGGTGCCCGCGATCTCGTGCCCCGGCACGCAGGGATAGCGGGTGCGGCCCCACTCGTTGCGTGCCGTGTGGATATCGGAGTGGCAGATTCCCGCGTACGCGATATCGATCAGCACATCGCGCGGACCGAGTTCACGCCGCTCGATCGTGACCTTCTCGAAGGTCCCGTCCGGGGTGGCCAATGCGTACGCGGCGGCATTACTCATGAGTACATGCCTACCTGCGCATCCTGGGTTTTGGCAATCGGGCGGTATGCGGCAATCGGCGGGACGCCAGGCGATCAGCGCGTTCGGGTCTCGGGACGTCGGTGAACGCCTCGCGGATGCCCCACTTGTGGTGACAATGGAATCCGTCAGTCAATCGATGGCGGGAGAGCGATGGACGACGTACCGCACAGAGCGCCCGAGTACCGACCGCCCGAGTCGCCGCGCGGCGGCGGACGCGTGCTCGCGCTGGTGGTCGCCGTGGTCCTGGCCGCGGCCGGCCTGCTCGGCTATCGCGGCGAACTACCCGGTTTCGCGGCGCTCGGCGGCGCGGGCACCGCGGTCGCGCCGATCGTCGGAGAACCGCTGCCCCCGCTGGACACGGTCGCGGTCGCCGCGGTGGTGCAGCCCGCGCTGGTGAACATCAACACCACGTCCCGACCGCTCGGTGCGGGTTCGGCGGGGTCGGGAATCGTGCTCAGCGCGGACGGACAGGTCCTCACCAGCCACCACGTGGTGAAGGGCGCCGATACCGTCACCGTGACCGATGTCGGCAACGGCGAGGTCTACCGCGCCACCGTGCTCGGTTACGACTCCACCGCCGATATCGCGCTGATCGCCTTGGAGGGCGCGGCTGGGCTCTCGGTGGCGCGGGTCGGCAGTTCGGCCGCGGTGCGCATCCGCGACGAGGTGCTCGCCATCGGCAACGCCGGTGGTCTCGGCGGTACGCCGACCGCGATCGGCGGCGTCATCACCGATGTGGACAGCACCATCGTCGCGTTGAACGCCGCCGACCTGACCCGCAAGGCGCTCACCGGGATGCTCGAGGTGGCCGCACCGGTCAGTTCTGGTCAGTCCGGCGGCGCGCTCGCCGATCGGTGGGGCGCGGTGGTCGGTGTCGTTACGGCGGCCTCGGGACAGCCGCAGCGCGAGGAAGGCGGGCAGGCCAACGGCTACGCGGTGCCGATCGACACGGCGATGCGGGTGGTCGAGCAGATCCGTTCCGGGAAGCCGACGGAAACCGTGCACATCGGTCCCACCGCGACCCTCGGCGTGCTGATCTCGGACGCCTATCCGACCGGCGCGCGCGTCGATGTCGCCGTCTACGGCGCGCCCGCGTACCACGCGGGCCTGATCGACGGCGAGGTGATCGTCGCGGTGGACGGTCAGCCGGTCCCGACGGCGCGCGCCCTGCGCGGCGTGATCAACCTGCGCAAACCACAGGACGCGGTACGGCTGGAGGTGCTCGGCGTCGACGGCGCACGGCGCGTGGTCGAGGTGGTGCTCGAACTGGGCGCGCCGAACTGATCCTGGCGAATCAGACCAGCGAGAGCCAGTAGTCCTGGAAGCGCAGGAAGATCAGCACGAGCACGATCGCGACGAACAGCGCGACGATCGTCCACCGCCATTCGGCGAGGATGCCGAGCGGCCCGCGCCTGCCGTTCCACAGCACGCCCGTGCACACCGCGAGCAGTGGCGTGATGATCGCCCACACCACCATGCAGTACGGGCACAGCGCGTTGATCCGGTAGAGGCTCTGGAAGATCAGCCAGCACACGAAGACCACGCCGAGCAGGTTGAACAGCCACAGTCCGCCCCAGATCCAGCGCGGGAAGCGCACGGCCGCGACACTGAGCACGCCGAGGGTGACCACCACCGAGAACCCGACCACGCCGATCAGCGGATTCGGGAATCCGAATACCGCCGCCTGATCGGTGACCATGACCGACCCGCAGGACAGCACGGGATTGAGGCTGCACGAGGGGATGTAGCCGGGGTCGGTGAGTAGTTTGAACCGTTCCACGGTCAGCGCCACCGAGGCGAGCCAGCCCGCGAGGCCGCCGAGCAGCAGCAGCCAGGCCGACCGGGGCGGCGCGTCGATCATCGTCCGCTCGCGGCGGCGATGGCCTGGGCCAGGTTGCTCGGGCTCACCTGCTGGTTGTTCACGAAGACCGTCGGCGTGGAGTTGACGCCGCCGTCGAAGGTCTTCTGGGTGGTCGCGGCGATGAACGCGTCATAGGGGCGGTTGCGGATGCAGTCCGCGACCTCGTCGGAGTAGCCTGCGGATTTCGCGATGGCGATCAGCTCGTCGTCGGTCAGGCCCTTGCCGCCCTCTTTGGGCTGCTTGTCGAACATCGTGGCGATCCAGCCCTGGTACTTGCTCGGATCCTGGGCGGCGACGCAATAGGAGGCGTTGGCCGCGCGGGTGGAGTACTTGGTGCCCGAGGAGGCGCGGTCGAGGAAGGAGATGATGTTGTATTCGACGGCGGCCGTTCCGCTGTTCACCGCGTCTTCCAAGGTCTGCTTGTTGGCGGCCTCGAACGCCTTGCACGCGGGGCATTGCAGGTCGGCGACCACGCGCACGGTGACCGGCGCGTCCGGTTTGCCGATGCGGATCGCGCCGCTGTCGGTGATGACCCCGGTGACCCCGTTCGGCGCGGCGCCCGCGGCGATGGTCGGGGTGGCGGCGGGCGCGGCCGGTGCGGCCACCGAACTCGAACCGGTCGGTGTCTGCGCCGCGGCGTCGTCGTCCTTGGACGCGTTCTGCACGGCGATACTGACGCCGATGGCCGCGACCAGCGCGATCAGCACGGCGGCGACCGCGACCTGGATGATGATCCTGCGATTGCGGTCGGCGTTGTTCGCCTTCGTCAGCGCGTTCGGCGTCTTGCGTCCGGACGGATTGCTGCTCACCCTGCGTTCACCACACCTCTCGCTCGCCCGACGATTTCGATTGCCGCCACGATGGTAGTTCCGGGCACGGGCACGCGGCGGCGGGCACGGCCCACATCATGGTCGGTGAACCTGAGAGATTCCGAAAGATCATTCGGCCCCCCGATTCGTGGTCCTTGGGCACCACGTTCCCCGGACGCGGTTTCCGTTCGCCTGCACTCTCGTTCGCGATCTTGCGAATCCAATCGTGCGCCACATCACAGTCGCGACGCGGGGTCAAGCGGGTAACGGTAGTCGTTACCTACCGGTAGAGTGCCGACCAGTATGCGGTGGGTGGTCCGAGCGGAGGGGTGACCCGGATGGCGGTACCGGTGGCCGGACACGAGACGGCACGCGGTCTGACCGCGGGACCGGCCTCGGATCCCGCACGGGGGTGAGGATGGCGGATCGCGCCGCCGCGCGAGGCGCCGGGAGCGGCGTGCGGTGAGATGGACCTTCACCCCGGACGAATTCACCCACGTCTGGGAGAACGAGACGAATCTGGACCGGCGACCCTATCCGATCAACATGATGCCGGGCGCCACCGCGCGAACCGAAACCGAGTACGCCGCATTGCGTTTGCCACAACGTTTCGCGCGCCAGGCCGATCCCGACCTCGCCGCCGCGCTGATGCTGTGCGCGCGTGCAGACGCCACCACCGTCACGATCTCCGGTGAACGCAGCAAGACCACCGCGCGTGACGCCACCGACGGGCGCGTACTCGCCTTCGCCGCGGTCGTGCACAATCACGCGGGCATCCTGGTCGCGACCCCGGAGAAGGTGATGGTGCAGATGTGCCACGCCCGCGCACTCGGCGCCAGGCTGGTGCAGATCATCGGCAGCGCGCGACCCGGCCGCCTCGGCGCCATGCGCGAACCACAGGACGAGGTGCTCAGCGCCGGACCCGAACCGGCCAACGGACACCGCGGCGCCACGAGATTCCGTGAGACCCTGCGCAAACCGGTCGACTGCCGCGGCTTCATCACCGTCTCCGTCGAACCGGAGAACCCGATGTCGCCGCCGACCAGGCATCGCACCTGGCTCGACTTCTCCGGTGACGGCCGCTATCTGCTCACCACCTCCCACGACCTGATCCTCACCCCGGTCGGCGACGAGGAATTCGCCGCGCAGTTGCTCCGCCTCGCCCAGATCCGCTGAGGGCCGTGGTAGGCATGGACGATGGCGAAGTACTGGACCACCCCCGCCGTCGAGGCGTTGCGCGCCGACGGCGTGCGTATCTCCGAGCTGGACACCTCGGCCACGCCGGGTTTCACCGGCGACAAGGCGGCCGGAGTCGAATCGCTGGCCGAACGCACCGCGGTGCTGTCCGGTCTGCAGGAGAAGCTGTACGCGAACGGGCGATCCGGCGACAAACGCAGCGTGCTCCTGGTTTTGCAGGGGATGGACACCGCCGGTAAGGGCGGAATCGTGCGCCACGTCATCGGTTCGGTCGACCCGCAGGGCGTGGACCACGCCGCGTTCGGCGTGCCGACGCCGGAGGAGAAGCGCCACCACTATCTGTGGCGTATCCGCAAGGCGCTGCCGCGCGGCGGCCAGCTCGGCGTCTTCGACCGGTCGCACTACGAGGACGTGCTCGTGGTGCGGGTGCACGACCTGGTGCCGCGCTCGGAATGGGAGCCACGCTACGACGAGATCAACGCCTTCGAACAGGAATTGGCGGACGAGGACACCACGGTGGTGAAGGTCGCGATGTTCGTCTCGCTCGACGAACAGAAGCGGCGCCTGCGCGAACGGCTCGAACGTCCCGACAAATACTGGAAATTCAACCCGTCCGACATAGACGAGCGCGCGTACTGGCCCGCCTACCAGGAGGCGTACCAGGCGATGCTGGAGCGCACCAGCACCGATGTCGCGCCCTGGTACGTGATCCCGGCGGACCGGAAGTGGTTCGCGCGCTTGGCGATCACCGAACTGCTCGTCGAGGCGCTGGAAACCCTCGACCTCGACTGGCCGAAGGCCGGATTCGACATCCAGGAACAGTTGCGCAGGTTGGAGCAGGCGTAGGCAGGCCCGTCACGCGGGACGAGTCGCGCTCACGTACTGGAACATTCGGTGCACCCGCTGGTCGATGTCGACCAAGCCCAGTGCCGCGAACAGTTCCGGGAACGTGTCGTCGTCGAACACCCGCAGGCCACTCCAGCCGCCGACGATGCGGCTGGCGTGGCCGAACGGCGAATCGGTGCCGTGGCTGGTCGTGATCGCGATGCGGCCGCCCGGTGCGAGCACCCGCACCATCTCCCTGGTCGCCGCGAGCGGGTCGGGGATCAGGTAGAGCGCGCCGAAACAGCAGACGGCGTCGAAACTTCCGTCCGCGAACGGCAGTCGACGCGCGTCGGCGCGCAGGTAGGCGACCCGGGGACCGGCGTTGTCGGTGCGCGCGCGGGCCAGCATCGGCTCGGAGTAGTCGACGCCGACGGCGTAGCCGGAACCGGAAAGGCGCTCGCTCAGGTAATGCGTGAAATTACCGGGGCCGCAAGCGATGTCGAGTACCTTCTGGGCGCCGTCGAGGCGCAGCGCGGCCACCGCGTCCCTGCGGTCGGCCGACATGGTCCGACCGCTGGCCAGATAGAAAACAGCAGGGCGCCAAGCCTTCTCGTAGATCGCGGCGAGCGCCGGGGTGTTCATGGTGCGTCGCGCGAGATTCATCGATCCTGACCGCGCTCTACCTCGATGGTCATGCCCGCCGCGCGCAGTCGGTCGGTGAGCGCGTCGCCCATCGCCGCCGCGGGCGTGAGCACGCCTGCCACTTCGGGCAATTCGTCGAAGGCGAGCGCGAGACCGCTCTCGCCGAGCAGTACCGCGGTGGCCTGATATCCCGGATCGCCCTTGCCTGCGAAGGTCGCGACGTAGCGGGCGCCCGAGGTGGTCACGGTGTAGGTCTGCATCGTGAACCAGCCGCCCGCGCGACTCTTCTCGTCCGGTCCGGTGCCCGGCGCGGGCAGCACCCGGTCGAGCAGTTTGCGTCCCGCCGACGCGCGCGAGAGCACCGCGCCCACCGCCATGGTGGCCACCACGCCGCCCGCGACACCCGCCGCGACCAGCGGCGCCGCCACCGACTTGCCCGCGCTCATGACCTCGCGATACCGGAAGTTCTTCCCGTACACCCACCCGAGCAGACCGTTGCTGCGCCGCACGATCTTGGTGTTGTGCGCGGCCATCACGAAGGTGGCGACCCAACCGTGCAGCGCGGGATCGATCGCGCTCGCCCGCTGCAGCGCCTGATCACTCTGCCTGCCGACATCGGGGTCCATGGACTTGTCGGGGCTGAGCGAGTACGGATGCGACAGCACCGACGCCTTGGACGAATCGGCCGCGATGGCCTCCATCATGGCGCGCGCCGAATCGATGGTGCCGCCGCTGACGCCGCCCTTGAAGGAAGCGACCAGGGTGGTGTCGGTGAGTTCGCCGGTGTTGTCCTCGACCGTGCGGCGGTAGAGCTGGTACACGCTCAGATCCGACGGAACCGAGTCGAAGCCACAGGAATTCACGATCTTCGCACCGGAGGCGACGGCCCGGTCGTGGTCGGCGTCGATGGCGTCGCGGATGAACAGGGGCTCACCGGTGAGGTCGGCGTAGTGCGTGCCCGCCGCGGCGCAGGCGGCCACCAGCGGCAGGCCGTAGCGCAGGTAGGGGCCGACGGTGCTGACGACGACCTTGGTGCGCGCGGCCAGCGCGTCCAGTGCGCTCCGGTCGTTCGAATCGGCCACCACAAGCGCCCAATCCGCGGCCCCCGCACCGAGTTCGGCGCGCGCCGCGGTCAATTTCGCCTGCGACCGGCCCGCCAGCGCGATCCGCGCGCCCGAGGGCGCAGCGCCGAGCAGGTATTTCGCGGTGAGCTTGCCGACGAATCCGGTCGCGCCGAATAGGATCAGGTCGAATTCTCGATTGTCTGCCATGTCTGCTGCTTTCCGTTGGTTCGGCTGCTTTCCTGTGCTACGGAGGCGCAGGGCGCGTTCAGGATTCGGTGCGCTCGCGGCGGGTCCGGCCGGTCGGCCGGGATTTCGGCGGTGCGGGCTGCGCGGCCCGGTCGGCGCCGGATTTCTTGCGGCGCACCGTGTTCGGCGGCCGGGTCGCGGTGAGCCAGCGGTGGTGGATTTCGCCCAGTTCGGTGACCGGCGCCTCGTCGTAGAGCCATTCGCGGGCGACGCGATGCCAGTTCGCCGTCGCGCGCAGTTGTCCGAGCATGCCGAAGGTGAGGAAATCGGCGCGGCGGGAGAACAGGTGTTCCGGCGGCAGATTCTGCTGTTTCATGCCGGTGAACTCACTCGCCCTCGGGTCGACGGCGAGCAGGAACGCGCCGCTGGCGAGTTCGGGGGTGATGGTCAGTTCCTCGTCGACCAGACACCATTCCGAGGCCGAGAGCACGTATTCGAGAGCTTCCTCGGCGCCGATCTCCTCCGGCGAGTCGATCACCCCGCGTTGGACCATCAGGTCGCGCAGGTCCTCGGCGCGGTCCTCGGCCGCCGCGCGCAGGCAGATCGTCTCGAACCGCACGTGTTCGGGGTCCATCCGGTTGAACAGCCCGAAATCGAGGAAGCCGACCCGGCCGTCCTCGACGAGCAGCACATTGCCCGGATGCGGGTCGCCGCAGAATTCGTTGAACGTGAACAGCGACCCGACGTAGAACCGGTAGATGATCTCGCCGACCCGGTCGCGTTCGTCCTGCGGCAGCTCCCGGATCTCCTCGAAACTCTTACCCGGCAGATATTCGCTGACCAGGACGCGGGTGGTGCTGAGTTCGGGCATCGAGCGCGGCACCGCGATGAACGGATGCCCGGCGTAGAGCTCGGCGATCTGCAACTGGGTGGCGGCCTCGGCCTGATAGTCGAGTTCGCTCTCCATATTGAGCCGCAGTTCGTCCAGCACCGCCGGGGTGACCCACGGCATCGCCGACTGCAAGACCTTGCGGAACATGGTGAGGTTCTTGAGGTCGGCGCGCACGGCCACGTCGATACCCGGATATTGCACCTTGACCGCGACCACCCGCCCGTCGTGCAGCTTCGCGCGGTAGACCTGCCCGATCGAGGCGGCCGCGATCGGTTCGGGTTCGAATTCGGCGAACAGGCGTTCCAGCGATTCGCCGAAATCCTCCTCGATCACCCGCCGCATGGATTCGAAGGAGACCGTCGGCGCCGCGTTGCGCAGTACAGCCAGCCGCTTCTGGAACCGTTCGCGGTGGTTCTCGGGGACGAGGTCGAGGTCGAGCACCGACATCATCTGGCCCAGTTTCATGGCGACGCCTTTCATGGTGCCGAGCACCATGACCACCTGTTCGGTGGTGCGGATCATCGACTCCTCGGCCATCCGCGCGCGCACCGCTTCCGACCTGCCTCGCATGGACAGCCTGGTCCGCTGGGTCCGAAGTACCGAACTGGCCGCGACCGCGCCCAGTTTGGTGCCGCGCGCCAGTCGGGACGTCGGCACTTGCTTCGCCATCGAGGTACCTCCATTGGTGCCGCGCGCGGTGACATTCCCCACTGGGACGGACCGCTCGGGTTCAGACTAACCAACGACCCGGCGAAGTCGAGATGGCCCGCACGGCTCGATTCGGTGACGTCGGTGTGTCGGTCGGTCAGCCGCCGCGCCGGTCGCCGCCGTCCGTGTCGCCGCCGTCCGTGTCGCCGCCTGTGTTGTCGCCGCCCTGGTCGCCGTCGCCCTCCTGATCGAGAGCTTCGCCGTTGGTGAAGTCGGGCAGCACGTGGGTGCGCGAGTTGAAGGTCGCCCGCGAGCCGCCCGCCCGCATCATGCCCTCGATCGCGCTCCACACCATCATGGTGAGGTAGTCGATGACCTCTTCACGCGCCATCGTCTTGTCCGTGGTCCACCAGTGCGTGGCGAGCTGAATGCCCCCCACCAGCACATACGACCACAACATCGCCCCGTCGGTATCGGCGCCGCGTTCGCGCCCGCGCGCCACGATCACGGTGGAGACCACCTCGGCGAACAACTTCTCGAATTCCGCCAGCGAGGACTGATCCGACCCGTTGCCCATGATGAAGCGATAGACCTCGGGATCCTCGTCCACCGTGCCCACATAAGCCGCCAGCGCCGACCGCACGAGCTGATACTCCGCCGCATCGAGACTGATGGCCTCGTACACCCGAGGCATCAACGTGATCTCGATGAACCGCTGCATGGTGGCCCGAATCAGATCGTTCTTATCGGAAAAGTACCGATAGAGCACGGTTTTGGAGACCCCGATCTCCGCCGCGATCTCATCCATCCCCGCATTCGACCCCCGCGCCCGAACCGCCGCGAGCGTCCCGTCGACGAGCTCCTCCCGCCGATCGATCTTGTGCTGCCGCCACCGCCGCTTCCGCCCGTCCATCCCCCCACCGCGCGCCCCAGAGGGCCGCTCGGCGCGCTCACCGACATCGACAAGGTCTTCGGTGGACAGCGTGCACTCCTATGTCATGAGAACGGGCAGGAAGCAATCCTTCGACACCCCAGCTTAAATCCCCCCCACCCCCACCACACCAGTTCACCCCCAGGCAACCCCCAACCATCTCCTCCCAGCCCCCACCCAGCCCCCCACCCCCACCCCAGCCCCACCCCCCCGGCACACCGACAAGGTTCGCGGCCGTCTCGCGTCCCAGCGTTCGAGACAATGCGACGCAGGAGCAAGTATCGAACGCTGGGACGCGAGACTCCCAGGGCCGCGAACCCGCGGCGCCGAAGGCGACGCCAATAAACACAGCGCGCGGGCAAACCATTGCGAAGAGCCGCGCCCGACTTCTCCCGCACGCCATCTAACGCACCCCAGGTATCCACCACAAACCGCCGCACCCGAACCCCCACGCCGGAAACATACAGAATGGGTGCCATGGAGATAGCTCCCAGCAAGACAGCGGTGCTCGTCCCCCCGGACCCCGCAGGCCCAACCGGCTTCTTCGTGGACGAGGCAAGCAAACGCCGCGACCTGTTCCGCATGAAAGCCGTGGCGACAAGCCTCCTGGCCTTCGCGAGCGTGGTCTACCTCCTCTGCCGCTGGCTCGAATCCCGAGGCCAGGGCGGCGACTGGGTCGGCTATCTCCGAGCGGCCTCGGAAGCGGGCATGGTGGGCGCCTTGGCGGACTGGTTCGCCGTAACGGCCCTGTTCCGCCACCCCCTCGGCCTCCCGATCCCCCACACGGCGATCATCCGCAGGAAGAAGGACCAACTCGGCTCGAGCCTCGGCAGTTTCGTAGGCACCAATTTCCTGTCCCCTGACGTCGTCTCCGCGAAGGTCGCCTCGGCCGAGGTCACCCTCCGCGTCGGCCGCTGGATGGCCGACCCCGGCCACGCCGCCCGAGTGGCGGAGGAAAGCTCGACCTTGCTGCGCGCGGTAGTCGGCGTCCTGCGCGACGAGGACGTAGAGCAGGTGATCGACAACACCATCGTGAAACGCATCGCCGACCCGCTGTGGGGCCCGCCGATCGGCCGAGTGCTGGCGGAGCTGTTGGCCGACAACCGTCAACTGGCCCTGTTGGACCTGCTGGCGGAACGAGCACACCAGTGGGCACTCGGCAGCCAGGAAACGATCGACCGCATCGTGCTGCGCGACGCCCCCCAGTGGTCGCCGAAGTTCGTGAATATCATGTTGTCGGAGAAGATCTACCGCGAGCTGGTGGAGTTCACCTGGAAGGTCCGGTCGAACCCGGAGCACGAGGTGCGCCTGGCGGCGAACCGTTTCCTGGAGGAGTTCGCCCACGATCTGCAGTTCGATGACGCCATGATCAAGAAGGCGGAGCGGATCAAGGCGCAGGTGATGGGCCGCGAGGAGATCACGGGTATGGCCTCGGCCACGTGGCGCGCGGCCAAGCGGTTGATCTTGGAGTCGGCCGACGACCCGGACAGCACGTTGCGGCGCAAGGTCGCCGAGAACGTGCGGCAGTTGGGTGAGCGCTTGCGCGACGACGAGCAGATGCGCGGCAAGGTCGATGGCTGGATCGATCGCGGCGCGCGCTATCTGGTCGGGAATTACGCGGCGGAGATCGCCACGGTGGTGACCGATACGGTGGCCAGGTGGGATGCCGAGGAGGCGAGTAAGAAGATCGAATTGCAGGTGGGGCGTGATCTGCAGTTCATTCGCATCAATGGAACGGTGGTCGGTTCGCTGGCGGGTCTGGCGATCTATGCGGTTTCGCAGGTGCTGTTCCACTGAGACTCGTCTTTTCTCGTGCGCGCCACGCCGCGCTAGCAGGCTGCTTGCAAGAGTTAGCACGCTGACCTACCATCGAACCCGTACAACCGCCAGAAGGTGAGTAATGGCCGACCGACCCGAGGTTTCCGCCGAGTACACCGACAATTCCGCCGAACATTCCGACGGAGCCGGAGAACGAGGGGGGCGTGTCGCCACCGCGGCACACGACATCGGTGGTTTCATCAGGTCGCAGCGGGAAGCCGCGCAAGTCTCGCTGCGTCAGCTCGCCGCGCTGGCGGGGGTGAGCAATCCGTACCTCAGCCAGATCGAGCGCGGATTGCGCAATCCCTCCGCCGAAGTGCTCGCGCAGATCGCCAAGGCGCTGCGGGTGTCCTCGGAGGTGTTGTACGTCCGGGCAGGCTTCCTCGAGCAGCGGGCGCACAGTCCGGTCAGGGACGCGCTGCTTGCCGACACTTTCATCAGTGAGCGGCAGAAGCAGGTGCTCCTGGACATCTACGAATCGTTTCGCCGGGAAAACGGAGGGAACGAGCCAGCGGGGCAGGGTGAAAGAGCCCCAGCTCACGGGGGGGAGTGGGACAGCGACGTTCCGCGTACGACAACCGAAACTCCGCCACGCCAGGAGAACGAACTATGACCGAAAAGAACGCCACCGTCACCAAGCCCCTGTTCGCTGCGGTCGGCGCGGGCGATGCCGTCTACACCGCCGCGCTCGATGTCGTGACCCAGGTCCGCGAACGCGCCGCGTCGGCCGATGTCGGCAGCCGGGTCGAAGGCGCGCGCGAGCGCTTCGCCAATGTGCCCGCCGATGTGCAGACCCAGTTCGATTCGCTGCGCGAGCGGCTCGCGGGTCTGCCGTCCGAACTGCCCGAGGACCTCGCCGAGCTGCGCGAGAAGTTCACCCCCGAGGAACTGCGCGCACTCGCCGAGAAGTACTACCGGCAGGTGCTCGACGCCTACGCCGACCTGGCCGTGCGCGGTGAGGAGACCTACGGTCGCCTGCGCACCAACCACTTGGTCGAGGAGCGGATCGAGCGTGTGGAGACCCTCTACAAGGACGCCACCGTGCGCGCCGAGGAGGCCATCGGCCGGGTGAACGGCCTGCTCGGCCGCAAGGTCGACGAGGAGCAGGCCGACGAGCCGGTGGCCGTGGTCGCCGAGCCCGCGGTGGTGGAGGCAGAAGTCCTCTCGGTGTCCACCGAGCCGGAGCCCGAGCCGGAGCTGTTCGCCGAGCCGTCCGCCGCCGAGCCGAAGAAGGCGCCCGCCAAGAAGGCGCCCGTAGCGAAGAAGGCGCCCGCGAAGAAGGCCGCGCCCAAGGAGATCTGAGCCTCGCCGTCCGTCGCGGCCCTCGCACATCCTGAAGTGCGGGGGCCGCGCTCGTATGATGGAGCGGGTGAACACCGTGAACGGGTTGACCGCAATGATCATGCTCGTGCTGTGGCTCGCGGCGCTCGGCGCGACGATCTTCGCGCTGATCCACGCCATTCGCCAACGGCCCGACGCGTTCACCGCGGTCGACAAGCAGACCAAACCGATCTGGTTGGCCATCCTCGGCGTGGCGTTGCTGCTGCTGTTGCTCTCGCCCGCCGGTCTCGGCCTGCTCGCCTTCATCTCGATCATCGCCACCGGCGTCTACCTGGCCGATGTCCGTCCGAAGGTGGACGAGGTCCAGCGCGGCCCGCGCTGGTAGGTCGATACTTCCAGCCCTCGTAACCGGGGGTTTTCGTACGCGCACGCGGACTCGCCGCGTGCGCGTTCTCGTGTCCGGGGCGCCCGCGTTGGTCAGCGGACCCTCTTTCGGGTTACTGTATCTTTGAGTAACACAAAGGAGTGTCCGATGCGTGCACTACCGCCCGCGATGGCGGACCTACCGGGAACCATCCGACGGCTGCTCGACCGACATCGCGCCGACCTGCGCTCGCGCACCTACGTGGGCGCGGCGCTGAATCCGCCGACCGCGCGCCACGAGGTCATCCCGGTCACCACGGCCGATGGCGCCCGCCTGCGCGTACACGCCTACGGTCCCGCCGACGCACCGGCGATCGTGCTCGTGCATGGCTGGACATGCGCGATCGAATACTGGAACCCGCAGATCAACGCGTTCGCCGACGAATACCGCGTCATCGCCTACGACCACCGCGGACACGGCGCCAGCGAACTCGGCGGCGCCGCGCTGACCATGGACCTGCTCGCCGACGACCTCGCGGCCGTGCTCGACGCCGCGCTCCCCTCGGGTGAGCGCGCCGTACTGGTCGGCCACAGCCTGGGCGGGATGACCCTGCAAGCGTGGGCGGGCCGGTACCCGGAGCAGGTGCGGCGGCGCGCGCACGCGGTCCTGCTGTGCAATACCGCCTCCGGCGGGCTGGTCGCCGAGACCACGGTGGTGCCGCTGTTCAATCGGCCGCTGCGGTGGTTCGGGCGCCGCGTCGCACTGCCCGCGGCCATCGGTCGCCGCGGCCTCGGCACCCTCCTGTTCTTCCCGCCGATCCCGCCGATGCGCTGGGCTTTCGCGCGGCAGATCATGAGTCCGGCGGCCGCGCCCGAGATCGTGGACTACTGCATGGCCGTGGTGCGTTCGTGTCCGGCGGCGGTCCGCGCGAAGTTCGGACTGTTGCTCGCCGACATGGATCTCGGCGAGTCCGCGCGCGATCTCACGGTGCCGACCACGATCCTGGCCGGTTCGGCCGATTTCATGACGCCGCCCGTCCATTCGCGGCGTCTGGCCGACATGCTGGCCGAGACCGGCGCGCTCGTGCGCTACGAAGTGCTCGCCACCGGCCACCTTGGCAATGTCGAGATGTACGAGCGGTTCAACGAGGAACTCGTGCGGATACTCGACGCGGTCGTGGCGGATGCGGAGATCGAAGCCGCGGGCTGAGTTCGCTCCCGGTCAGGAGAAGACCACCGTGCGCCGCCCGTGCACGAGGACCCTGCCCTCGAGGTGCCAGCGCAGTCCGCGGGCGAGCACGACCCGCTCGATATCGCGCCCCTGGCGGACCATGTCACGCACGTCGTCGGCGTGATCGATGCGGCTCACGTCCTGTTCGATGATCGGGCCCGCGTCCAGTTCGGCCGTCACGTAGTGGCAGGTCGCGCCGATCAGCTTGACGCCACGCGCGAACGCCTGATGGTAGGGACGCGCGCCGACGAACGACGGCAGGAAGCTGTGGTGGATATTGATCGCCCGCCCCGCCCAGTGCTCGCACAGCGACGCGGGCAGCACCTGCATGAAACGGGCGAGCACCACCGCGTGCGGATCGTGTTCGTCGACCAGCGCGCGCACCTGTTCGAAGGCGGGCCCGCGTTCGGCCGGGTCCTTGGGGAACGGCACGTGGTGGAATTTCACGCCGTGCGCGCTCGCCATCTCGCCGAGGTCGGGATGGTTGCCGATGACCGCTTCGACGGTGGCGGGCAGTTCCCCGCTGCCCGCGCGGCCGAGCAGGTCGTGCAGGCAGTGCCCGTCGCGGCTGACCAGCAGCACAGCCCGGCGGCGCGCCCCCGAATCGTGCACCTGCCAGTCGGTCTCCGTGCCGAAGTCGGCGGCCACCGCGGCGAACCGGTCGCGCAGTTCGGCCAGGCCGAAAGGCACGGTGGCGGCCGCGATGGCCTGGCGGGTGAAGAACCAGCCGGTATCCGGGTCGGAGTGGTAGCCGGCTTCCACGATCGACCCGCCGAATTCGGCGATGAACGAGCTGATCCCGGCGATGATGCCGGGGCGGTCCCGGCAGCCCAGGGTCAGCACGTAGCGGCGGTCGTGTGGATCACTCATCCGGTCATTGTCCCGTACCGGTCGCGGTCGATTTGCCGGGGCCGGTACAGGTGCGGCGGCCGCGTGGCTCAGAGTTCGTAGAACGGTTCCGCGTAATGGAATTCGCCGCTGATCTGGGATTCGTAGGCGGTGAGCGGGCGAACCTGGAAGTGCGCGACCCACTCCGGATCGTCGGGGGTGATGCCGAGCCGGGCGGCGGGCACGAAGCCGAAGCGCGGGTAGTAGTCGAGGCTGCCGAGCAAGCAGACCAGGGGTTCGTCGAGCGCGTCGGCGGCGCCGAGTGCCGCGTGCATGAGTGCCGAGCCGATGCCGTGGTGTTGATGGTCGGCGACGACCCCGATCGGGCCGAGTCCGAGCACGGGGAACGGACCGACGGTGGCGCGGGTGAGGCAGACGTGACCGAGGACGGTGTCGAATTCGACGGCGACCAGCGACAGCGTCGGTATCCAGCCCGCGTCGCCGCGCAGCCGGTCCACCAGAGCGACCTCGGGCGGGTCGGCGTCGGCTTCGCCCTCGGCGCGGTACCGCGCGGCGAACGCGCTGCGGTGCACCTCGGCGACCGCGGTCTCGTCGTCGGCGCGTTCGCGACGGATCAACACGGTGGGGGTCTCCTGTCGAACGAGTGTGGCCCCGCCGTACGTACCGGTGGACGGCGGTGCGGACATCACGGGGTGTCCGGTCGTGCGCCGGCGAGTACGAGTCTGCTGGAATCGATCGAGGCACGCAATGGAATTCGCCTGCCATATGCCAGACTCTCACCTCATGGCAGACTCCACGCCACCGACCCGTTCCGAGGTGGCCGCCCGCATCGATCACACCCTGCTCGCGCCGGAGGCGACGCCCGCCGAGGTGGACGCGCTCGTCGCCGAGGCGCGGGAACTCGGCGTGTACGCGATCTGTGTCTCGCCGTCGATGCTGCCGGTGCGCGCCGAGGGGCTCGTGGTCGCGACGGTCGCGGGATTCCCTTCCGGGAAACATCATTCGCTGGTCAAGGGGGCCGAGGCGCGGCTCGCGGTGGATCAGGGCGCGGCCGAGGTGGATATGGTGATCGATGTCGGCGCGGCGGTGGCCGGTGATTACACCGCGGTGCTCGCCGATATCGTCACCGTGCGCGAGGCCGTGGCCGATCGCGCGGTGCTGAAGGTGATCATCGAGTCGGCGGCGCTGTCGGACGAGGCGATCGTCGAGGTCTGCCGCGCGGCCGAGCGGGCGGGCGGCGATTTCGTGAAGACCTCCACCGGCTTCCATCCGGCGGGCGGTGCGAGCGCGCACGCGGTGCGGCTGATGGCCGAGACGGTGGGCGGGCGACTCGGGGTGAAGGCCAGCGGTGGTATCCGCACCGCCGAGGCGGCGGCGGAGCTGCTCGCGGCGGGCGCGACCCGGCTCGGACTTTCCAAATCGCGCGCGGTGCTCGCCGGATTCCCCGAGCACTGACCTCGCGAATCCGTTTCGGCGGCAACCCGATCCGCCATCACTTCGATCGGGCCGGCTCGGGCTTTTCAAGTCGCGTGCGGTGCTCGCAGCCCTTTCCGGTGCCGAGCTCGCGAATCCGTTCTGGCGGGAACTCGATCCGGTATCACTTCGACTGGCGCGCTCGGGTTGTCCGGGTCGCTTGCGGTACTTGCAGGCTTCTCCGGGTGTCGAGCTCACGAATCCGGTTCGGCGGTAACCCAATCCGCCATCACCTCGGCCAGTGCCGCGGCTCCCGCCCGGCAGTCGTCGGGTAGCGCGAACTCTTCGGGAGAATGGGAGATCCCGGTCGGGTTGCGGACGAACAGCATGGCCGTCGGCAGGACGGCGGAGAGGATGCCCGCGTCGTGGCCTGCGGCGGTCGGGAGCACCGGTATGTCGCCGAGTTCGCCGAGCGCCCGCGCGATCCGGTCGCGTGGCCCTTGCGGGAATTCCACGATGGGGGTGACAGATTCGGCTTCGACGCGTAGACCGACGCGGTCGCAGGCGGCGTGATCGCGCGCCTCGGCGCTGATCCGCGCGACCATGCGGGTGAGGGTGTCCTCGTCGGCGGCGCGCGCGTCGAGCCAGGCCGCGACCTCGGAGGGGATGGCGTTCGCGCCGTTGGGCAGCACTCGGATCTTGCCGAATGTCGCTACCGCGCCGTGGAGTTCGGCGGCGTGGCGGGCGGTGTGCACCGAGGAGGCGAAGGCGAGCATGGGGTCGCGCCGGTCCACGAGTCGGGTCGCGCCCGCGTGGTTGGCCTCGCCGGTGAAGGTGAACAGCCAGCGCCCGTGCGGCCAGATGGATGACGCCACCGCGAGCGGGCGGTCGACCAGGTCGAGTGCGCGGCCCTGTTCGACGTGCAGTTCCACGTAGGCGCCGACGCGTGCGGTCAGCGTCGGGTCGGGTCCGAGGTGCGCGGGATCGCGGCCAGCGGCGGCCATCGCCTCGGCCAGTGTGATCCCGTCGGCGTCGCGCAGGGCCAGCGCGCGGGCGGGCGCCAGCGCACCGGTGCTGAGCTGGGAGCCGACGCAGGCCACTCCGAAGCGCGCGCCCTCTTCGTCGGAGAACGCGGCGATCCCGACCGGGCGGCTTGGCACGATGCCGCGCGCCCGCACGGTGTCGACCGCGGCGAAGGCCGACACCACGCCGAGCGGCCCGTCGTAGGCGCCGCCGTCGGGCACCGAATCCAGGTGGGAGCCGGTGACGAAGGCGTCCTCGGGGTCGCCGGTCCATCCGGGCGGCAGCCACCAGGCCCACAGGTTGCCGTTGCGGTCCTCCTCCACCGCCATGCCGCGTTCGGCGGCGCACCCGCTGAACCATTCGCGCAGCGTCAGATCGGCGGGGTTCCAGGCGAACCGCCGGTAGCCGCCGGTGGCGGGCTCGCGGCCGACCTCGAGTATCGATGCCCAGAGTGCGTCGAAGGTCATGAGCCGTCCTCTCGCGGTGTCAGTAGCGGCCCGGAATCCAGTCGGTGCCCGCCAGCGGCACCCTGGCCATGGCCGAGGCTTCCACGGTGAGCGCGACCAGATCCTCGGGTTCCAGATTGCGCAGGTGGGATTTGCCGCAGGCGCGCGCCAGGGTCTGGGCTTCCATGGTCAGCACCCGCAGGTAGTTCGCGAGCCGACGGCCCGCGGCCACCGGATCGAGGTTGCGGGCCAGCTCCGGGTCCTGGGTGGTGATGCCCGCCGGGTCGCGGCCTTCCTGGAAGTCGTCGTAGAAACCGGCCGCCGAACCCAGCGCCTCGTACTGCGCGGCGTAGCGAGGGTTGTTGTCGCCCAACGCGATCAGCGCCGCGGTGCCGATGGCGACGGCGTCCGCGCCGAGCGCCATGGCCTTGGCCACGTCGGCGCCGCTGCGGATGCCGCCGGACACGATGAGCTGCACCTCGCGGTGCACGCCGAGTTCCTGCATGGCCTGCACGGCCTGCGGGATCGCGGCCAGCGTCGGGATGCCGACGTGTTCGATGAACACGTCCTGGGTCGCCGCCGTACCACCCTGCATACCGTCGACGACGACAACGTCCGCGCCCGCTTTCACCGCGAGTTTCACGTCGTAGTAGGTGCGGGTCGCGCCGACCTTGATGTAGACCGGCTTCTCCCAGTCGGTGATCTCGCGCAGTTCGATGATCTTGATCGCCAGGTCGTCGGGGCCGGTCCAGTCCGGATGTCTGCACGCCGAACGCTGGTCGACGCCCTGCGGCAGGGTGCGCATCCGCGCGACCCGCTCGGTGATCTTCTGGCCGAGCAGCATGCCGCCGCCGCCGGGTTTGGCGCCCTGACCGAGCACGATCTCGATGGCGTCGGCCTTGCGCAGGTCGTCGGGATTCATTCCGTAGCGCGACGGAAGATACTGGTAGACAAGATGTTTCGACTGTCCGCGCTCCTCGGCCGTCATGCCGCCGTCGCCGGTGGTGGTCGAGGTGCCGACCTCGCTCGCGCCGCGCCCGAGCGCCTCCTTGGCCGCGCCGGAGAGCGCGCCGAAGCTCATCCCCGCGATGGTGATCGGAATATCCAGGTGCAGGGGGAATTTCGCATGCCGGTCGCCGAGGACCACGTCGGTGTCGCAGCGTTCCCGGTAGCCCTCCAGCGGATAGCGCGACATCGAGGCGCCGAGGAACAGCAGATCGTCGAAATGCGGCAGCGGGCGTTTCGCGCCCCACCCTCGGATGTCGTAGATACCGGTCTCGGCGGCGCGCTGGATCTCGGCGATGACGCCGCGCGGAAAGGTCGCCGATTCGCGCAGTGCAGGATTGGTGTGCACGCTTGGCCTCCTAGTAGGCGCCGACATTGTCGACGTGGAAGTTGTAGAGTCCGCGGGCCGAGCCGTAGCGGGTGAAATCGGCCGGGTCGGCGTCGAAACCCGCCGCCTCCAGCAGTTCTCGCAACTCGGCGAGGTGTTCGTCGCGCATCGGTTTGACGACGCAGTCCGCGCCGAGCGAGGCCACTTGGCCGCGCACGTAGATCCGCGCCTCGTACAGCGAATCACCGAGCGCCTCACCGGCATCACCGCAGACCACGAGTCGCCCCGCCTGCCCCATGAACGCGCTCATATGCCCGATATCGCCCCCGACGACGATGTCGACGCCCTTCATCGAGATCCCGCAGCGCGCGGCCGCATTGCCCTCGACGACGAGCAGGCCGCCGTGCGCGGTGGCGCCTGCGGACTGCGAGGCGTCACCGGTGACGCGCACCGTGCCCGACATCATGTTCTCGGCGACCCCGACGCCCGCGTTGCCGCGCACGGTGACCGTCGCGCGCTGATTCATACCCGCGCAGTAGTACCCGACATGCCCGTCGATGACGACCTCGATCTCGTCGTTGAGGCCGCAGGCCAGCGCGTGCGCGCCGCGCGGTCCGGTGATCCGTGCGCGCCGTGGCGCACCGGGCGCGTGCAATGCCTCGTTGACCTCACGGACACTGCTTTCCCGCAGGTCGAAGGCGGTTTCCGTGACGGTGTTCACTGCCGGTGCCATACGTAGACCTCTTCCGGTTCGGGTTCGAAGATGCGGGCGTCCTCGACACCGGGCAGGTTCGCCAGCGCGCGGTATTCCGAGGCCATGGCGACCCAGCGCGGGGTCTCGGCGACGACGGCCGGTTTGCACGCGATCGGGTCGCGCAGCACGGCGAAGGACTCCCGATTGGCGACGAGCAGGGTGTAGAAGCCGTCGAAGCGTTCGTTGAGCAGCAGCAGCGCCTTCTCCAGGTCGACGCCGTCGGCGAGCTGGCCGGCGACGAACAGGGCGCCGACCTCGGTGTCGTTCTCGCTGTCGAACACCACGCCTGCGCGTTCCAGTTCGTGTTTGACGCTCATGTGGTTGGCGAACGACCCGTTGTGCACCAGGCACTGGTCGGGGCCGACGGAGAAGGGATGCGAGCCCGCCGCCGTCACCGCGGATTCGGTCGCCATCCTGGTGTGGGCGACGCCCTGCCAGCCGGAGGCCGCGGGCAGGCCGAACCGGTGCGCCAGCTCCGTGGGGTTGCCGATGCCCTTGACCACGGTCAGTTCCTCGCCGAAGCCGATCACGCGGGCCGCCGGATCGATCCGCCGCGCCGCCGCGAGCAGCGTGTCCGCGTCGACGGGTGCGTGCAGGACCGTGGTCGGGGCCAGGTCTATCGCGGTCACGGTGATCCCCAGCTCCGCGTCCAGCGCCGCGGCGAGCTCGGGTGCGGGGACGGTGGCGTCGAGCAGCGACACCGTCGACTCGCCCGGCGGCGACCACACCGGATCGCCGTACACGGCCATGCCCGCCGAATCCGGCCCTCGGTCGCAGAGCTGATCGAGCATATCGGTGAGCAGGGATCCGAGCCGCGGATACAGCGCGGGGTCGCGCAGGTGCAGCCCGACAATTCCGCACATGGGGAACTCCTTCGTGGTGCAGGGAAATCAGAAGGCGGTCAGGTAGTTGTCGATCTCCCACGCGGACACGGTGTTGTGCCAGGCGAAGAACTCGTCGCGTTTGAGGTCGGTGAAGTAGTCGCTGACGCCGGGGCCGACGGTGTCGAGCGCTCCGGTGAGCACCGGGTCGGCCGCGAGCGCTTCCATGGCGTGCAGCAGGGTCAGCGGCAGCGTGTCGCGGCGGTGGTCGCCGCCAGGGGCGCCGGGGTCGAGGGCGCGGTCGATGCCGTCGAGTCCGGCGGCGACGGTCGCGGCGATGGCGAGATACGGGTTGGCCGATCCGTCGCCGCCGCGCAACTCGACCCGGTTGTGGTCAGGGACGCGCAGGTAGTGCGTGCGGTCGTTGCCGCCGTAGGTGGCGTAGCGCGGCGACCAGGTCGCGCCGCTGCTGGTCGAGGTCGCGCCGATGCGCTTGTAGGAGTTGACGGTCGGCGCGATGACGCCCTGCAGCGCGCAGGCGTGTTCGAGGATGCCCGCGATGAACGAGTACGCGGTCGGCGAGAGACCGAGGCCGCGCGCGTCGTCGGCGGCGGGGAAGGTCGGGCCGTCGGAATTCCACAGCGACAGATGCAGATGCATGCCGGAACCGGTGCGGTCGGCGAACGGCTTCGGCATGAAAGTGGCTCGCATACCGCGCTTCTCGGCGATCACCGAGAGCAGGTAGCGCGCGGTGATCACCCGGTCGGCGGTGGTCATGGCGTCGGCGTAGGCGAAGTTCTGCTCGAACTGCCCGTTGGCGTCCTCGTGGTCGCTGGCGTAGTTGCCCCAGCCGAGGGTGTTCATGGCGGCCGAGATCTCGGTCAGGTGGTCGTACATGCGGGTGACGTCGCGGGCGTCGTAACAGGGCTGCCTGCTGGTGTCGGCGGCGTCGGCGGTGCGCAGCGCGCCGCCGGGGTCCCGCTCGACCAGGAAGTATTCGATCTCGGCGCCCACGTTCACGGTGAGACCGCGCGCGTCGGCGGTGCGCAGCACCGAGGCCAGGATGTTGCGCGGCGCGTACGGCCACGGTTCGCCGTTCACGTGCGGGTCGCAGTGCACCAGCGCGAGTCCGGGACGGACGAACGGGATGGGGGTGAAGGAGGCCGGGTCCGGGTAGGCGACGAGATCGGGGTCGGCGGGCCGCTGGCCCATGGCGCCCGCCGCGTAGCCCGCGAATCCCGCACCGTCGGAGACCAATTGGTCGATGGCTTCGACCGGGACCAGTTTCGCGCACGGCTTGCCCGCGAGGGTGACGAAAAGCGCGAGTAGGTAGCGGGTTCCGGTGGCCTTCGCCACGGCGGCGAGACTGCTCGATGTGGTGTCGGGGGCGTACGCGGTCGCGGTGTCGATGGCCATGTCGGGCTCCAAGGGAAAGGGTTGTGATGGACTACGTTGTGGATCAGCGCATTTCGCCCGCGCCGCGATAGGGATGCGGGCTGAGCAGCGGATCGTTCTCGGCGAAGCGGGACCAGCGGAAGTCGTGCGGGTCCACATTCGGCAGGTCGGTCTTGCCGTCCAGGATCAGGTCGGCTGCCAGTTTGCCGACCGCGGGCGAGATCTTGAATCCGTGACCGGAGAAACCCGCCGCCAGGAACAGGCCGTCGACCGGCGCGGGACCGATCACCGGGTTGTAATCGGGGGTCACGTCGTAGGCGCCGACGTAGGAACCGGTGATGCGCGGGTCGGGCATGTCGGGGAGTCGGTGGCCGAGTTCGGCGATCGCGGTGTCGATGGTGCTCTCGTCGGCCCGGTTCACATAGTCGTCCGGATCGATGTACTGCGGCACGCTGTGATCGGAATTGCCGTACAGGATCTCACCGTTCGGTTCCCGGCACAGGTACGACAGGCCCGCCAGATCGGACAGCACCGGTACCACCGGGGTCGGGGCGCCCTGGTCGACCAGAATCAGTTGGGCGCGCTGTGCCTTGATGTCGAGGTCGACGCCCGCGCCCGCCGCCAGCGCGGGTGTCCATGGGCCCGCGGCGAGAATCACGGTGTCGGCGTGGATCTCGGAGCCGTCGGCGAGGGTCACCCCGTACACCTCGCCGTCCGGCCTCGGCAGCAGTGCGCGCACCGGAGTGGACTGGCGGATGCGCACCCCGAGTCGGCGGGCGGCGGCGGCGAAGGCCATGCCGGTCAGATACGCCTCGCCGCGCCCGCCCAACGGCTCGTAGGCGAAGGCGGCGAAATCCTCCAGGTGCAGTCCTGGCCAGAGCGCGGCGACGGTGTCGTGGTCGACCAGGTCGACCTCGATGCCGAGATCGCGCATCATCGCGACATTGGCGTGCAGCGGCTCCACATTGTCCGCGCCGACTCCGACTACGTAGCCGCACTGCTGGAAGCCCATGTCGTCGCCGAAGAGCTCGGTGGCGCGCGTGAAGACGTCGATTCCGTACCGGGACATGGCCGCCAGCGACGGCACGCCGTAGTGGCAGCGCACCACGCCGCTGGACTTGCCGGTCATGCCCGAGCACAGGGTGTCGCGTTCGAGCACGACGATGTCGGTGTCGCCGCGGTCGGCGAGTGACCAGGCGATGGCCAGACCTTCCAGGCCGCCGCCGACGATCACGCGGCTGTGGGTTTCGATCACGGGCCGTCCTCGCTCCGGTGTTTCATGTGGTGACTCGATGTCATTTGCTATGAAACTCTGATGATATGACGATGCTGTTACGCGATGGTCAGCGCTTGATGACGTCAGCTGCGGTAGATCGACTCCTTTGGGTCGCTCTGCCGTCGTTTTCGGAGGTATCCGCATGCGTGGCCGGTGAGCTCGTACTTCCATGAAAGTTTCATATGGCTACTCAACGTTTCATCTAAAGTGAAACCGATCGGTTGGCTACGTGGGGTTGACATGGATGTGCGGGCAGCGTTCGTGTCGACCCGGACGAATCGGGCGGCATTAACAGGAATGTCACCGACGGGTCGCCATCGGCAACGTGGCGGGCCGTCTACTGGAACGGATGCCGTCCACTCTCGGGAGACAGCGATTCGCGGCGGCAGACAATGTAGACAATCAAGATCGATGAGGGAAGATCTATGACGGAAGCGATCGCCGCGGCTAATGCCGCGTGGATATTGGCGGCATTCGCCGCCGTGAGCCTGATGGTGCCCGGCCTCGCCATGTTCTACGGCGGCATGGTCAGCATCAAGAACACCCTGAACATGGCCATGATGACCTTCGGCGCGTTCGCGGTGGTCGGCGTGCTGTGGATCATCTTCGGATACTCGGCGGTACTCGGCGATTCACTCGGCGGCATCGGCCTGCTCGGCGACCCGCTCGAATTCTTCGGCTCCAGCCAATTGCTCACCGCGCCTGCCGAACCCGCGCTGCCGCCCGCGCTGGTCTCCGGATTCCAGATGCTGTTCGCCTGTATCACGGTCGCGCTGATCTCCGGCGCGGTCGCGGACCGGATGAAATTCGGCGCGTGGATGCTGTTCGCGGGCGTGTGGGCGACCCTGGTGTACTTCCCGGTCGCGCACTGGGTCTTCGCCTTCGACTCCGCCGACGGCTCGGTGGTCGGCGGCTGGATCGCCAACAACCTCAAGGCCATCGACTTCGCGGGCGGCACCGCGGTGCACGTGAACGCCGGAATCGCGGCGCTGGCCTTGGTGCTCGTGCTCGGCAAGCGCTCGGTGTTCCCGAACGCGCCACGCCCGCACAACCTTCCGCTGACCGTGCTCGGCGCGGGCATCCTGTTCTTCGGCTGGTTCGGATTCAACGGCGGCTCCGCGCTCGCGGCGGGCAACAGCGCATCGGTGGTCATCCTGAACACCGTCGCGGCCGCCGCCGCGGGCATCTGCGCGTGGCTGCTCGTGGAGAAGTTCCGCGAGGGGCGCTCCACTTCGCTGGGCGCGGCGTCGGGCCTGATCGCGGCGCTGGTCGGGATCACCCCCGCCTGCGGTGCGGTCGCCCCGATCGGCGCGCTCGCCATCGGCGCGATCTGCGGCGCCGTGTGCTGCTTCGCGGTCTCGCTGAAATACCGCTTCGGCGTCGATGATTCGCTGGACGTGGTCGGCATCCACCTGGTCGGCGGCATCCTCGGCACCGTGCTCATCGGCCTGCTCGCCGATCCGGACGCGCCCAACGCCGCGGCCGGGCTGTTCTACGGCGGCGGCGTCGATGTGCTGTGGCGGCAGACGGTCGCGGTGCTGGCCGTATTCGCCTACACCTTCGTGGTGACGTTGCTGATCGCCACGGTGATCGGCAAGACCATGGGGCTGCGCGTCACCGAGGAGCACGAACTCGAGGGCCTCGACACCGCCACTCACGGCGAATCCGCCTACATCATGGAGACCGTGGTCATCGCGTCCAAGGTGACGACGCCGGAGGAGGCCGTCGAGGCCGCCGAGACCATCACCGCGAGCGCGGCGCGTGCCGGAGTCGCCGAATAGCTCAGCGGTACCGATGGAGCAGGGCCGGTCGAGCGGGACGCCACCCCCGCCTCGGCCGGCTCCTGTGCGTCTCAGTGCTCTTCGTGGTTGTCCGGGTAGGCGGTCACCGCGAGGAAACGGATCGGCAGCCGGACCAGTTCGTTCGGCCCGTGGATCCCCTCGCCGTCCAGCAGCAGTGAATCACCTGGCCGCAGTGTGTATTCGGCGTCGCCGTGGCCGTAGACCATGACGCCTTCGAGCATGTAGAGCAATTCGGTGCCCGCGTGCTGGAAACGCGGGAACACCTCGCTGGCGTTGGTGAGGGTCACCAGTACCGGTTCGAGCCGTTTGTGTTGTCCCCGAAGCGAACCGAGCAATTCGTAGTGGTGCCCGACCCTGGTGCCGCGCCCCACGATCACCGCGCCGTTGCCCGCGGGCACGTACACCGCCTCGCGCGCGGTGTCCGCTCCGCGGAACAGCGAGGTCACCGGAACATCGAGGCCTGCGGCGAGTCTGGCCAGCGTGGACAGGCTGCACGAGGTCTGCGCGTTCTCGATCTTGGACAGCATGGCCTTGGAAATGCCCACCTTGGCGGCCATTTCGCCGACCGAGAGTCCGCTCGCCCTGCGCAGTGCGCGCACCTGTCGCGCGATGGCGGCCTCCAGATCGCCCGCGGTGGCCGCCTCGCCGATCACCTCGCGTTGCACCGGAGCGGGATCGCCGGTGTCGCGGTGGATCTGCTGGGTGTGCGTCGAATCCGGCATCATCCGATTCTAGCCGGGGTTTCCTGGCAGTGGACGACACGCGGTGCGGATCGAAGCTCAGCAGCTCATCTCGGAACCGGGCTCGGCCGCGGGCAGGTCGGTGTGACCGCCAGCGAGCCTGACATCGATGCCCTTGTCGGTCACCTTGATCTCACTCGGCTTCAAGCCCATCGGATAACTCTGCAAGGACTGCGAGAACACGTCGACGATGCCCTGTACGAGATCGGTCGGCAGACCGATGCCGAGCAACTGCGCCGATTTGGTCTCCACCGTCACGACGCCGTTGCGCACCTGCGGCTGCACCTGTAACTGCGCGACCCCGCCGAGCACGTCCAAGGTCAACATGCCGGTGGTGGAGGACGATTTCACGCCGCTGACCAGGCCGCCGAGAGTCTCGGCGATCCCCTCGTTGCTCCAGGTCACCTCGGCCGAGGAACTGCCGACGGTGCCGCCGCCCTTCCCGCCGTCCTTCATCTCCAGATCGTGGAACTCGGCGTGCACGACCATGCCGACCGCGGGGCCGAACTTGTCGCCCTCGCTGTCCACCGTGACGGCGGACACCTTGCCGTCGATCCAGCTCACCAGCAGCGGCTTGGCGCCGAAGCCGACATCGATCGTCGACCCCATCTCCTGCTCGAACTGCTTGCTTATGCAGTCGGCCATCCGATTTCTCGCGTAGGCCTCGCCGCCGATCAGGGCGCCCGCGAGCAGGGTCGCGACCACGGCTAGCGCGATCACCAGTGTGCGTCGGCTTACCTTCGCGGTGACGGGGGGCTTCGTAGTCATGGGAAAGATTCTTCCCCATGATTCTGTGCCTGCTCTGTGCCGCGAGTGAGGGGCTCGTTTGTGACTTGCGGCACAGGTATGGGTAGTAGCCTTTACCCATGGCTGGCGAGGCGGCGGGCCGCGAGGACACACTCGAGCACGGTTGGCGGGTGCTGCGACGACTCGCGGGGCGACACGCGGGCTTCTTCACCACCCGCCAGGTCCTGCGCACCGGATGCGAGACGAAAGTGCGCGCCGGACTCGGTGAAGGCAGCGTCACCAGGGCGGGCGTCGGGCTGCTTCGCCTCGCCGAATGGCCCGACGGGCCGCTCGATGAATACGCCATGTGGGCGGCCTGGTTCGACGGGGCGGCCGCGGTCTCCCATCAGAGCGCCGCCGAATTGCACGGCATCGGGCGGCTGCGCCCGCACTTCCTGCACATGTCGGTCGGTAAAGGACGTCCGCCCGTCACGCCGCGGCTCGTGGTGCTGCGTCGCCCGCTGGCGGGGATCGACGTCGAATCGGCCGGGCCGTTTCTGGTCACCACGCCCGTGCGGACCGTCCTCGACCTCGCCGAATCCGATATCGGGCAGCTCGCGCTCAACGAAGTCGTCGCCGACGCGCTCGCTATCCGTCGCTGCGACGACGACGAAATCCAGTCCGCTAGTACGCGATCCACGCCGCGGGCCGCCGAACGACTACGGCGGGCGCTCACCGCGCTGTAGGACCGGTGGGCGCCACGCACGACCATGGCACCGATAGGACGCAATCACGCATGCGTCTGCGATACCGGCGCACCGGAAAGCCTTCCGCGCGAAGCTGATCCGCTGCCGCCCGCCAGCGGGCGCGAGGTCCGAACGGCGCCAGCGGTGCGGCCCGCGCCCACGCTCTGTCGGCGGCCGACAACAACGTGTTGACCGGTTCGCCCGGCACGTTTCGGTGGATCAATGCCTTCGGTAAGCGCTCGGCGATATCCGACGGGCGCTCGACTGTGAACGGGTCCCATGCCAGCGTCAGCGACAACGGGCCCGAACGGTCCAGCAACACCCAGGCGCATCGACGGCCGAGTTCGTCGCAGGTGCCGTCGACCAGCAAACCCCCAGCAGTCAGATTCGACGACACCGTGGCCCAGGCCCCCGCCACCGCCTCCTCCGGGTACTGCCGCAGCACGTTGAAGGCGCGGACCAGGACCGGGTGCAGGCCCGCCAATTCGAATCCGCCGCGGGCGAACACCACACCGTCGCGGGCCGGGACCACGCGGGCCGGATCGATCTCGAGGCCGACCACACGGACATCAGGGCGCACCGCGCGCAGACGCATGGCCAACTCGAGCGTCGTCCACGGGCTGGCACCGTAACCCAGGTCGACCACCAGCGGATCGGGGGCCGCCGACAAACGCGCGCGGACCAGGTCGTCATGGACCAGCCAGCGGTCGCTGCGGCGCAGCCGGTTCACGCCCGTCGTGCCTCGGGTGACGACACCGAGCGGCTTGGTCAAGCGGTCGGGTTTCGGGCTTCCAGCCAACGCACCGTCTCTTCGGTCTCGGCGCGGAACAAGTCGACCAAGTTCACCAGCATCAACTGTTCCAAGCGGGGGCCGACCATGGGGATGTACACCTTCGCTTCCGACGAGAAGCGCATCGTGCAGCCTGTTTCGGTGGGGAATAGGCGGATCTTGCCGCCAAGACTGCCCGGGCCCGCCGGGATCGAGGCCGAGAACTTGCCGGTTGTTTCCGCACCGTCGAACGGGGACCAGGATTCCTTGCGGGTGATGATCATGTCCTTGCGCATCACCGTTTGGGCTATCTCCGGGAGCATGTCCCTGGGGAGGGTGTGGTGGAGGACTACCTCTATGCCGGAGTCGGTTACCTCGACGCTCGCCACCTCGTTGCCCGGGGTGTATTTGCGCATTTCGGCGACTCTGGCTTCCCAGTATTCGCGGGTGGACAGCGCCTCGTAGAGCTCCTTGGTGGTGTGGAGGGGGTAGCGAGCTGAGTAGTCCAATCGGCGTGCCATGGGGGGTAATTATGGCTGGTGGGGGGTTGGGTGGGGTGGGGGCGGGGGGATTTTGGAGGTTTGCCCAACCCCCGGGGCGCATCAGGCTCCCCGAACCCAACCCATCGACACCCCGACAAGCCGGGGTGGGTCAGGGTTTGTCGCTGAGCCAGGTGTTGGTGAATTCTTCTTCGGCTCGCAGGAGGTTGGTGAGGTGTTCTTGGATCGCCGACTCGATCTTGCCGCCGAAGAGGGGGATTTTGACTTCGATGGTTCCGGCTACGGTGGCGGTGGCCGAGCCTGCGTCGCCGGTGAGGGTCACGGTTCCTCGGACTTCGGCGGGGGCGCCGTCTACCTGGGCTTCGAAGGTGGCGGTGTCGGCGGTCCAGGATTCGGTGCGGGGGATGATCAGGTCGCCGGGGCGGACGGCGGTGATGGCGGGGGGCAGGAGGTCGGCGGCGATGGCTTGGACCATTTCCGCGTGTACTCGGTCGCCTTCGATCGTCACCTGCTGCAGGCGGGCGTTGGGGCCGCCCACTTCGGCGATACGGTCTTTCCAGTACTGCTCGTCGGCGATGGCGGCGCGTACCGATTCGAGGGAATGGGTGTAGTGGGCCGTGTACGCCAAGGGTGTAGCCATGGTCGGACAGGCTACCGTCTGAAGGGTGCGAACCTCTCGGGCGGTGTCGACGGACACCCTGCGTGATCTGCTGGTCGACACCGGCGCGACGGTGCGTTTCGCGGTGCCGCTGGCGGAACTGACGACGCTGCGGGTCGGTGGGCCCGCGACGGTGGCCTACTGCGCCTCCACCGAGGCGCTGGTGGCCACGGTGCGCGCCCTCGACTCGGCGGGTGTCGCGGCGCTGATCGTGGCGGGCGGGTCGAATCTGCTGATCGGTGACGCGGGCTTCGACGGGGTTGTGGTCAAGGTCGCCAACGAGGGGGTCGAGATCGGGGCGGACGGGGTGGTGGCCGAGGCGGGGGCGTCCTGGGACGCGGTGGTCGCGGCGACCGTCGCGGCGGGGTTCGGCGGGTTGGAATGTCTGTCGGGGATACCGGGGTCGGCGGGGGCGACGCCGGTGCAGAACGTGGGCGCTTACGGGGTCGAGGTGGCCGGTCTGCTGCGGCGGGTGCGGCTGCTCGACCGCGCGGACGGCACGATCCGGTGGGTGGACCCCGCCGAACTCGGATTCGGGTATCGCACGAGCGTGCTCAAACATCGCGACGACGCGGTGGTGCTCGCCGTCGACTTCGCGCTCGACCCGTCGGGGCACAGTGCGCCGCTGCGCTACGGCGAACTCGCGAGAGCGCTGGACGCCGCCGACGGCGACACCCGCCCGGCCGCCGCGGTGCGCGCCGAGGTGCTGCGCCTGCGAGCGGGCAAGGGCATGGTGCTCGACGACGCCGATCACGACACCTGGAGCGCGGGTTCTTTCTTCACCAATCCCGTGGTGTCCGCGGACCGCGCCGAGCGGGTGCGCGCCGCGATTACCGCCCATGTGGGTGAGGTCACGATCCCGACCTATCCCGACCCGGACGGGGTGAAGTTCTCGGCGGGCTGGCTCATCGAACGCGCCGGATTCGCGAAAGGGTTCCCCGGCGGGTCCGCGCGGGCCACCCTGTCCACGAAACACACGCTGGCGCTGACCAATCGCGGCGGTGCGAGCGCCGAGGAACTGGTGGCGTTGGCGCGGACCGTGCGCGACGGGGTGGCCGAGCGGTTCGGCGTGCTGTTGGAACCCGAGCCGGTGACGGTCGGTATCACACTGTGACCCGCTGATCCCCACGAATGAGACCGACACGATCCGCGCTGACCGGCGCGTTCGTCTGGCGCGCGTAAATTCGTAGGACGTGAGCAACGGTCAGGGGATAGGTAGACCGGTCGCCGTGGTGACGGCCATCGTTCTCGTCGTGGTCGCGCTGGTCGCCGGATGCACGGTCGACGGCGGCAGCGGCGGCGAACAGCGGCGCGAAGCGGAGCCGGTCGCGAAGGTCGAGATGAACCCGGCGGCGGACGCGACGAAGGTCAGTCCGGTGGCGCCGATCTCGGTGACGGTGTCCGACGGCGTCATCGATCAGATCGCGCTGACCAACGCGGCGGGCAAACAGGTCGCGGGCGAACTCGCCGCCGACAAGCGCAGCTACCGGATCACCGAACCGCTCGGCTACGACGCCGCCTACACCTGGTCGGGCACCGCCGTCGGCACCGACCGCAAACCGGTCCCGATCGACGGCCGGTTCACCACGGTCGCCCCGGTCGCGACCGCACCCGCGACGGTCAATATCGGCGATGGGCAGGAGGTCGGCATCGCCGCGCCGATCATCCTCCAGTTCAAGGGTTCGGTCACGAACAAGGCCGCTGTCGAGAAGGCGCTCACGGTCACCACCGATCCGCCGACCGAGGGCGCGTGGGCCTGGTTCCCGGACGACAACGGCGGCGCGCGGGCGCATTGGCGGCCGCGGAACTACTGGACTCCCGGCACCACCGTGCACGTGGCGGCGAAACTGTACGGACTCGACCTCGGCGGTGGGCGATACGGCGACTCCGACCTGACCACCGATTTCCGCATCGGGCGCAGCCAGATCGTGAAGGCCGAGGCGCCGAGCCACCGCATGCGGGTGGTCCGCGACGGGCAGACCATCTTCGATTTCGCGGTCAGCTACGGCGAGGGCAACGAAGCGCGCAATGTGACGCGCACCGGCGTGCACGTGGTCACCGAGAAGTACGAGGACTTCCTGATGTCGAATCCGCCGTTCTACACCAACGTTCGCGAGCGCTGGGCCGTGCGCATCTCCAACAACGGCGAATTCATACACGCCAACCCGGAATCGCTGTCCGCGCAAGGCTCGGCCAACGTCACCAACGGCTGCATCAACCTCTCGCCGTCCGACGCCCAGCAGTACTTCCCGACCGCCCTCTACGGCGACCCCGTCGAGGTCACCGGCACCTCTATCCCGCTGTCCGCGGCCGACGGCGACCTCTACGACTGGACCATCGACTGGGACACCTGGAAGTCGATGTCGGCGGACGACGGCTCGTCCGCCCCGGTGGTCTCGGCCACCCCGGTGCCGCCACGCGCACCGGGCGCCCGCTGACGAATTCCGCTCGTCCGCCCCGATCGCCACGGCAAGCGAACCTCGGTCGCGACCGTTGTCGGTGCGGGCGGTGACAGCGACCGCACGCCACGCATCGGAGTGGGAACGGGCAGGTTTCCTAGCTTCGACTGCGCACGGGGATCTCGTCGGCCGCTCGCGAGTCCGCGCGGCCGGAGTCGGCGTTCGCGCTCGCATCGCTTCCGGTGTCGATCGAACCGGCTCCCCGCGCGTCCGAGTTCGCGCTCGCCTCCGCCTCGGCGACCGCGGTCGCCGTGCTCTCCTGTCCGGTGGCCTGTTTCGCGAGCAGGTCGCGGATCTCGATGAGCAGTTCGGTTTGCGTCGGCTCGGCCGCCTTGGTGGTGCCGAAGCGGTTGGTGAGGGTCTTCATCGGCAGGAGCAGCACGAAGTAGAGCACCGCGGCGATCATGGCGAAGTTCAGCAGGGCGGTGATGATCGGGCCGACTTCGACGAAGGTCGCCGGTTTGCTCGGCACCAGGTGGAAGCCGAGGCCGAGTTCGCCACTGGTGCCGAAGACCGCTAGCAGCGGGTTGATGATGCCCTTGGTGACCGAGGTCACCACGGCGGTGAAGGCGGTGCCCATGACCACCGCGACCGCGAGGTCGATGACATTGCCTCGCATCAGGAAATCTTTGAAACCCTTGAACACCGCTGAAACTCCCATCCGGTTCGTATGCGTCCTGTTCGGGATGCCCGGATTCAGGATCGCCTAGCGAAGCGTCCCGGGTCGGCCTGATCGCGTGGTTTGACGATGATCTGGTCGAGATTCACGTGCGGCGGCCGCGAGGCCACGAATCCGACGATCTCGGCGATGTCCTCGGCGACCAGCGGGTCGATGCCGTCGTAGACCTTGGCGGCGCGTTCGGCGTCGCCGCCGAAGCGCACCAGCGAGAATTCGGTCTCCACCGCGCCGGGCGCGATCTCGGTGAGCCGCACCGGCTTTCCGAGCAGTTCGCCGCGCAGCGTGCGATGCAGCACCGCCTGTGCGTGTTTGGCGGAGGTGTAGCCGGAGCCGTTGTCGTAGGCGTGGAAGGCCGCGACCGAGGTGATGGTGACGATGAGCCCGTCACCGGAGGCGATCAGGCGCGGCAGCAGCGCCTTGGTGACTCGCAGCGTGCCGAGGACGTTGGTCTCCCACATCCAGCGCCAGTCGTCGAGGTCGGCGTCGGCGACGCTGGCTGTGCCTTTCGCGCCGCCCGCGTTGTTGACAAGCACGTCCACCGATTCGAGCGCGCCCGCGAACTCGGCCACCGAAGCGTCGGAGGTGACGTCGAGTTCGAGTGCGGTGCCGCCGATCTCGTCGGCCAGCGCCTTCAGCCGGTCGAGTCGCCGGGCGCCGACGTAGACGTGGTAGCCCTGGCTCGCGAGGTGCCTCGCGGTGGCTTCGCCGATGCCCGAACTGGCTCCGGTGACGACAGCGGTGCGTTTGCTCATGCCGCGATACTAGGTGCGGCGGTACGCGGATGCTGTTGCCCCCGTCACCGCTACCCTCGGTGACGTGGCACTTCGGGAAACGATCAGCGCGGACGGAACCGGTATCGCCTATCGGGTGACGGGGCGCCCGGACGCGCGGCCTCTGGTTCTGGTCCACGGTTGGGCCGCCGACCTGCGGTGCTGGGGTGGGGCCGCGGACGCGTTGGCGCGGCGCTACCGGGTGATCGCGGTCGATCTGCGCGGGCACGGATATTCCGGTGCGCCCGAGTCGGGGTACGACGATCCGAAGAACTGGGCCGCCGATATCGCCGCGGTGCTCGCGGCGGAGGGTGTGACCACCGGCGCGGTGCTGCTCGGCTGGTCCTACGGCGGCATCGTGGTATCGGACTATCTCGCCGCGCACGGTACGGGTGCGGTCGCCGGTGTGGTGTTCACGGGGTCGATGGCCAATATCGGCCGCGATGTGCCGGGGGCGTTGACCGGTGTCGCGTTGACGCGGGCCATGCCGGGTGTTTTCGAGGAGCGCGCGGGTCGCGCGGCGCGGGCGTTCGCGGAGTTCGGCGACGCCAATACCGGGCCGGGGGAGCGCGGCGTCGACGCGCAGCGGTTCTACGGCGCGAGCCTGGCGACCCCGCCGCGGGTGCGCAAGGCGCTGTTCTACCGGACGGTCGACAACTCCGACATGCTGCGCGCGCTGGATGTGCCGGTGCTGGTGTTGCACGGCACCGACGATCCGGTGGTGCCGGTGGAGAACGGCCGCTACATCCTGGCGACCGTGCCGGACGGGCGCGGTTCGTTCTGGGACGGGGCGAAACACGGCCTCTTCATCGAGGACGAAGCACGATTCGTCGCAGCGTGCGCCGAATTCATCGATTCGCTATAACCGCTGGTCGAACACTTCTTCGAGGAGTGGAGTATCGGAGGGTGAGCGATATCACGCGTATCCTGTGATGGCTGTCACTTGGCCGCCCGTGGTTGCGGGAGGGGTGGGCGCACCGTGCACTATGGATGTGTGAGTCAACGCCCGGATTTACGGCCCGAACGGATCGCCGTGCTATCGGTGCACACCTCACCCCTCGCCCAACCGGGCACCGGCGACGCGGGCGGAATGAACGTGTACGTGCTGCAAACGGCCGTACAGCTGGCCCGTCGCGGCATCGAAGTCGAGATCTTCACCCGCGCGACCGCGTCGAATCTGCCGCCCGTCCAAGAGGCGGCGCCCGGCGTGCTCGTGCGCAATGTTGTCGCCGGCCCATTCGAGGGTCTGGACAAACAGGATCTGCCAACGCAGCTGTGCACCTTCGCGGGCGAGGTGCTGCGCCAGGAGGCGCGGCAGCAGCCGGGTCACTACGACCTCGTGCATTCGCACTACTGGCTGTCCGGCCAGGTCGGCTGGCTGGCCAGGGACCGCTGGCGGGTGCCGCTCGTGCACACCGCGCACACGCTCGCCGCGGTCAAGAACGCCGCGCTCGCCGAAGGCGACTCCCCGGAACCGCTGACCCGCGAGATCGGGGAGAAGCAGGTCATCGCCGAATCCGACCGCATGATCGCCAACACCGCCGAAGAGGCGCGGCAACTGGTCGAGATGTACGGCGCGCGGCCGGACCGCATCGATGTGGTGCCGCCGGGCGCAGACCTCGCGCGCTACCGGCCCGGCGACAAAGCCGCCGCCCGCGCGCTGTTCGGGCTCGATCCCCGCGAACGCGTCGTCGCCTTCGTCGGGCGCATCCAACCGCTCAAGGCCCCCGACGTGCTGGTGCGCGCCGCCGCCGAATTGCTGCGCGCGCCCGACGCCGAGCGGGCCGGGCGGCTGCGGGTGCTGATCGTCGGCGGGCCGTCCGGCACCGGCCTCGACCGCCCCGACGCGCTCATCCACCTCGCCGCCGAACTCGGCATCGCCGACCGCGTCACCTTCCTGCCGCCGCAGCCGCCGCAGCGGCTCGTCCAGGTGTATCGGGCCGCCGACCTGGTCGCGGTGCCGAGCTACAACGAATCCTTCGGGCTGGTCGCCATCGAGGCGCAGGCCAGCGGAACCCCGGTGCTGGCCGCCGACGTCGGCGGACTCGGCACCGCGGTGCGCCACGGCGAGACCGGCCTGCTGGTCCCCGGCCACCGCATCGCCGACTGGGCCGCGGCCATGGGTGATCTGCTCGGTGATCCGGAACGCTTGCGTCGCATGGCGATCCGCGCCGTCGACCATGCCGCCAAGTTCTCCTGGGAGCACACGGCCGACGGCCTGCTCGCCGGGTATTCCTCGGCCATGGCCGAATTCGACGCGCACCGGCGGCGCGCCGTCGTGCTCGACGGACCGTACGGTGTTCCGCGTGTGGATCCGCGCGACCGGGTACCCGGCGAACGCGCGAGCCTCGCAGGCCAGGTGCGCGCGTCGACCGGATACCCGTCGCTGCGGCGGCGCCGGATGGGAATACCCCGCTGACATGGAGCCGCGACTATGACACCGACACCGGAGACGCCCGCCCCCGATATCGCGCGGGTGATCGACGAGACGCTGAGCGATCGCGAAATCGAGTACACCCGACCGAGCGACGACGTGTTCGTCGTCGTGCTGCCGGGCGAACGCAAACTGAAGACCACGCTCATGCTCACCGTCGGCAAGCACGGCGTGCGCGTCGAATCGTTCGTGTGCCGCAAGCCCGACGAGAATTTCGAGGGCGTCTACAAATTCCTGCTGCGCCGCAACCGCAGGCTCTACGGGGTGGCCTACACGCTGGACCGCGTCGGGGACATCTACCTGGTTGGCCGCGTCGCCGCGCACGCGGTCACCACCGACGAACTCGACCGGATCTTCGGGCAGGTGCTGGAAGCGGTGGACGCCGACTTCAATGTCCTGCTCGAACTCGGCTTCGCGGAATCCATTCGCAAGGAATGGAAGTGGCGGGTCTCGCGCGGCGAGTCGCTGAACAATCTGCGCGCCTTCGAACATCTGGTGGACGCCGAGGACAAACCCTGACCTCACCGCGTTCGAGCCGACCCGGCTGAAGCGATGAGGCCACCCGACTGAGCCGATGAGGCCGACCCGGCCGCGTGACAGGGTTACTCAACCGTTACCGTTCCCCTCCGTTATGAATGTCAGGGGACCGCGAATTCGTCGCGGTCCCGGATCTTTCGACGCTGGGGGTTGGAGATATGACGGCGCTCGCACTGGACATCGGGGCGACGAAGATGGCTGTCGGGCTGGTCGGCCCGGATGGCGTCACCCACGAGGTTGGGCGCATCCAGGTGCCCGAGGCGGGGGTGTGGGAGGCGTGCGCCGGGCTGCTGCGCGCCGCCGCGAACGGGGCCGAGATCGAGGTCGTCGGCATCGGGGCGTGCGGTCCGGTCGACGCGCCCGCCGGCGTGATGCAGCCGCTCAATATCCCGGAATGGGCCGACGGGTTCCCGATCGTGCCCGCCGTGCGCGAACTGTTTCCGAGCGCCTCGGTGCGGTTCGCGATCGACGGTGTGTGTCTGGCGTTGGCGGAGCGGCATTTCGGCGCGGCGCGGGAGACGCCGGACGCGCTGGCCATGACGGTGTCCTCCGGTATCGGCGGCGGTGTGATCGTCGGCGGCATGGTCGCGGTCGGGCACACCGGGAACGCGGGCCATATCGGACACGTGGTGGTGCCCGGCTCGACCGACCCGTGCGCGTGCGGCGGCGTCGGCTGTGTCGAGGCCATCGCCAGCGGCCCTTCCTCGGTGCGCTGGGCGCGTGAGCGCGGCTGGGAGGGGACGACCGGCAAGGAACTGGCCGAGGCGGCCAACGAGGGTGACCGGATCGCCAAGGCCGCCCTGCGCCGGGCCGGTATCGCGCTCGGCCAGGCGATCGCGTCGGCGGCCGCGCTGCTCGATGTCGACCTGGTCGTGGTCGGCGGCGGCTTCGCGCAAGCCGGTGAGCCGCTGTGGCGTCCGATGCAGGAGGCGCTCGGGGCGCACGCGCGCATCGGATTCCTGCGCGATCTCCAAGTGGTGCCATCCGAGCTCGGCGAGCACGCAACGCTGGTCGGCGCCGGACTGCTGACCGCGCTGTCGAACGGGGGCTGACGGCGGTCTCGGTCGAGCCGGTGTGCGGTACGTCGCTCGAGCGGCGTACCGGATTCCGTGTCGTGCCAGAATGGGCCGCATGACGTACACCCTCGTGCTGCTGCGCCACGGCGAGAGCGAATGGAACGCCCTCAATCTGTTCACCGGCTGGGTCGATGTGCATCTGACCGACAAGGGCATCGCGGAGGGCAAACGGGCGGGCGAGCTACTCGCCGAGCGCGGCATCCTGCCGGATATCGTCTACACCTCGCTGCTGCGCCGCGCCATCGGCACCGCGAATCTCGCGCTCGACGCCGCCGATCGGCACTGGATTCCGGTGGTGCGCGACTGGCGGCTCAACGAGCGGCACTACGGCGCGTTGCAGGGCAAGAACAAGGCGCAGGTCCGCGACCAGTACGGCGACGACCAGTTCATGCTGTGGCGGCGCAGCTACGACACCCCGCCGCCGCTGATCGATCCCGCGGACGAGTACAGCCAGGACGCCGACCCCAGGTACGCCGATATCGAGGTGCCGCGCACCGAATGCCTGCTCGACGTGGTCAAGCGCATGGTGCCGTACTGGGAGTCGACGATCTCGAAGGATCTGCTGGCGGGCAAGACGGTACTGGTCGCCGCGCACGGCAATTCGCTGCGCGCGCTGGTCAAGCACCTGGACGGGATCTCCGACGAGGACATCGCGGGCCTGAACATTCCCACCGGCATCCCGCTGCGGTACGAGCTGGACGAGCAGTTGCGTCCGGTGCGTCCGGCCGAGTACCTCGATCCCGAGGCCGCGGCGGCGGGCGCGGCCGCGGTCGCGAATCAGGGCGGCGGTAAGTAGCCGTTCCGGGCTCTTCCGCCGCGAACGCCGGAGTTGGTCGCTCGAACAGTTCTTGATCTACCAGCGAGTAGGTTTAGGTATGCTTCTCGGCATTCTCATGTTCGAGAGGTGGATCACGTCCGATGAAGTACGCGTTTCGCGCCGCGGTGGCCTCGGTCGCCGCCGCCATGCTCGTTCCACTGCTGAGTACCGGCGCCGCCGCCGCACCCGTCTCCACCGGACCCGACGGCGGCGCGGCGGGCGCGGCGTGGACGGCGACCGAGGACGCTGTCCAGCCGTATCCGAGGGTGTTCATCGAATGGGACGTGCCCATCACGATGAGCGACGGAACGGTGTTGAAGGGCAATGTCTATCGCCCCGCCGACGCCTCGGGCCGCCCGGTCGACGTGCCGACCCCGACGGTGGTCAACCTCACCCCGTACACGAAGTTGGTGTCGAATCTCGCCGACCACGCGCAGTCCATCCCCGGACTCTCCGACGCGCTGATCGACCTGCTGCGCCGCTTCGACCTCACCGGCACCCCGCTGTCCGGCCTCACCGACCTGACCAAGGCGTTCGGCGGCGGCGAACTGCGCAATTTCTCCGTCGACCGCCAGTTGATCCAGGGCGGTTACACCCAGGTCGTCGTCGACGTGCGCGGCACGGGCTTCTCGCAGGGCGAGTGGGATCTGCTGCGCGACCGCGAACAGCAGGACACCGTCGAGGTGATCGACTGGGCTTCGCGACAGCCGTGGTCGAACGGGCGCATCGGGATGAGCGGGCTGTCCTACTCCGCGATCAACCAGGTACAGGCCGCCGCGAAACAGCCGCCCGCGCTGCAGGCCATCTTCCCGGTGGTACCGGGCAGCGATCTGGTCAACGACGTGCTCGCGCCCGGCGGCGGTTTCGGCTTCAGCTTCATCCCGCTGTGGCTGACCTCCATCAACACCCTGAAATGGGTGCCGGATCTGCAGTCCGTCGTCACCGGACAGTTCGACTGGCAGTGGCTGGCCGATCGCTCGGCGTCCCCGCTGACCTTCATGGACGTCTTCCTCAACGCCTACACCTCGACCCGTTTCCAGGACGCGGACCCGCGACTGATGGAACTGCTCAACGATTCCAGCGATGCGCGGCAGCAATATCTGAGCGATCCGAGCGCGATTCGCGTGCCGACCTTCGTGGTCGGCGGCTGGCACGACCTGTTCACCTATTCCGAATCCAAGATCTACAACGAGATTCCGCTGCCGCCCGGCCACAAACAGTTGTTGATGGGCAATACCTACCACCTGAATTCCGGCAACGAGTACGGCAAGCCGGGTCTCCCGCCGCGCATCGATGTGCTCCAGCGCGCCTGGTTCGACAGGTGGCTCAAGGACATCGACAACGGCATCGACGGGTACGGCCCGGTGACCCTGCGTCAACAGGGCGGCGGCTGGGTCAGCGCCTCGGGTTTCGGTGATTCGGCGACCGGCGACGAGGTCGCGACGCACCGCAGGATGTACCTGTCGGCCGCGCGCAGCGGCACCGCGGCAGGCTTGTACGACGGATCGCTCTCGGCGACACCGGTTTCCGGCGACGCCCAGTTGACCGTCGCGCCGGGGTTGACCAACCTGTGCTCCAACGACGCGGCCCAGGGCAGCGCGGGCCTGCTCTCGATCATCGACGGCTGCGCGAAGGATTCTCGGATCGCCGAGACGAACGCGCTCACCTTCACCAGCGCGCCGGTGACCGCGGATACCGCCGTCTCCGGTCCGATCGCGGTGCGTCTCAACACCGTTCAGGACGCCGCCGACGGGTACTGGACGGTGACCGTCAACGACGTCGCGCCCGACGGGCAGTCCACCGTGTTGTCCTCCGGCCAGTTGATGGCCTCGCTGCGCGCGATCGACGAGGCGAACAGCACCCGCTCGGCCGACGGCGACTACACCGACCCAAGGCCCTTCACCTCGCTGGACACGCGGCAGCCGACCGTGCCCGGCGAACCGACCGTGCTCGATATCGCCCTGACCGCGACCGAAGCCGTGCTCCGCCCGGGACACCGGTTGCGCGTCGACGTTTTCGCGGGCAACTTCCCGAAGGGACTTCCGGTACTGCCGATGCTCGTCGACACCGGTCTGCGGCCGCAGCATCTGCGACTGGATCCGAGCGAGCCGAGCTTCGTGAACATACCGCTGCGTGGTAACCCGGGCTGGTGATCCGCGCCGGGCGCGCGAGGGTTCGCGCGCCGGGATTCCCTGCCTACTGTCCGGTCGGATTTCGGCTGCCGCGCACGACTTTCGCGGTGGCCGATTTCCGCTTTCAACGGGGATGGATTCGGAGTCGCATCGGTATGTAAAACAGTTCGTAAACGGGCGGCTAACGGCCTTGGAAGTGGTCGTGACCTGCGCGAAACTTCCTGTACCCCCCGTTGGGTAGTCGGTCCCCGACCGTACGATTCAGGAGTGAGCGTTCCGCAGGCCGTGTTGTTGGCAGTCGTCGCGGCTGTCGTCGGCCTGGCAGTCGGCGGGCTACTGATTCCGTATGTGAACGCCCGCCAGGCCGCCCGCCGCCAAGCCGACTCGGGGCTGACCATGTCGCAGGTGCTCGACCTCATCGTGCTCGCCTCCGAGAGCGGAATCGCGGTCGTCGACGAATACCGCGATGTGCTCTTGGTTAACCCGCGCGCCGAGGAATTGGGCCTGGTCCGCAACCGCCTGCTCGACGAGCGCGCCTGGGCCGCGGTGGAGAAGGTGCTCGCCTCAGGGGAGTCCGCCGAATTCGACCTCACCGCCAAGAATCCGCTGCCGGGCCGGAGTCGGATCGCGGTGCGCGGCGTCGCCCGACCGCTCTCGCCCGAGGAGACCACCTTCACGGTGCTGTTCGCCGACGACGACTCCGAACAGGCGCGGATGGAGGCCACCCGCCGCGATTTCGTCGCCAATGTCAGCCACGAACTCAAGACCCCGGTCGGCGCGATGAGCCTGCTCGCCGAGGCGTTGCTGGAATCGGCCGACGACCCGGAGGCCGTGCGGCACTTCGGCAATCGGGTCCTCGACGAATCCCGGCGGCTCGGCAAGATGGTCACCGAACTGATCGCGCTGTCGCGGCTGCAGGGCGCGGAGAAACTGCCCGAACTCGAGGTGGTCGACGTCGACACCGTCGTGATGCAGGCCGTCGACCGGTCGCGCACCGCGGCCGAGGCGGCGGGCATCACGGTCAGCACCGACCGGCCGAGCGGGCTGGAGGTACTCGGTGACGAGACCCTGCTCGTCACCGCGCTGTCCAACCTGGTCGAGAACGCGATCGCCTATTCGCCCGCGGGTTCGCACGTGTCGGTGAGCCGGTCGCTGCGCGGCGACCACGTCGCGATGGCGGTCACCGACCGCGGCATCGGCATCGCCAAGGAAGACCAGGAGCGGGTGTTCGAACGATTCTTCCGCTCCGACAAGGCGCGCTCGCGCTCCACCGGCGGCACCGGCCTCGGACTGGCTATCGTCAAACACGTGGCGGCCAACCACAACGGTGAGATCACCCTGTGGAGCAAGCTCGGCACCGGATCCACGTTCACCCTGCGAATACCCGCGCACCGCGAGTCCGACGGCGAAGAAGACGCCGACGGCGTCGTGGTGAGCATGAGAGAAATCAGCCCGCGTCCTTCGGGGGCGGGCAGACCCAACGGTGTGGAGGCACGCAGATGACCAGTGTTCTGATCGTCGAGGATGAGGAGTCGTTGGCCGATCCGCTCGCGTTCCTGCTGCGCAAGGAGGGCTTCGAGGTCACGGTGGTCGGCGACGGGCCGTCCGCGCTCGCCGAATTCGACCGTTCGGGCGCCGATATCGTGCTGCTCGATCTCATGCTGCCCGGCATGAGCGGCACCGACGTGTGCAAGCAGTTGCGCACCCGCAGCGGCGTGCCGGTGATCATGGTCACCGCGCGTGACAGCGAGATCGACAAGGTGGTCGGCCTGGAACTCGGCGCCGACGACTATGTCACCAAGCCGTATTCGGCCCGCGAGCTGATCGCGCGCATCCGTGCCGTGTTGCGCCGCGGCGCGGGCGACGAGATCGACGGCACCAACGAGAGCGGCGTGCTCGAGGCCGGGCCGGTGCGGATGGACGTGGACCGGCATACGGTACTCGTCAACGGCAAGCCGGTGACCTTGCCGCTCAAGGAGTTCGACCTGCTCGAGTACCTGCTCCGCAATTCGGGCCGGGTGCTGACCCGAGGCCAGCTCATCGACCGCGTGTGGGGTGCGGACTACGTTGGCGACACCAAGACCCTCGACGTGCACGTCAAACGGTTGCGTTCGAAGATCGAGGCCGATCCGGCGAAGCCGGAGCACCTGGTCACCGTGCGCGGTCTGGGATACAAGCTCGAGGCGTGAGCTGCGAGGGGCCGCGTCCGCACCGGCGGCGCGGCCCTCGTCGGCTCAGCCGAAGTGGTCGGCTCAGGGGAAGTAGGTCCAGGCGGGGCCGATACCGGGGACATCGACGAGCTGCAGGGTGATCCAGCCGAGGTCGTCTTCCTGCATGCACGCGTAGATCGGCACGTCGGCGCCGTTGCCGCGGCAGGCGATGGTGTGGTTGACGCCGTAGGGGCTCACGATGACGTTCTTGCCCTGGGCCTTGGCGTTCAGCGCGCTCGGATCGAGCCCGGAGACGAAGGTCGCGGTGAAGTCCGCGTACTTGGCGGGATCGCCGTTGGGCTCAGCGTGCGCGACGCCGGTCAGTGCGAAGGTGGAGCCGAGTGCGATTGCTGCGAGAGTGAACGCTTTCTTCATGACCGAGCATCCAACCCGAAGTCGGTGAAGTTCGCATGGCGAGCAGGTGTCCGCAGGGGTTTACTCAAAGTTTTCGGACCGGCCATCCGCTTCGGACGCGGTGCGATCGGCTGTCGAATCGCCTGCTCGTGAGCAAACCCACAGCGGGGTGTTCAGGCGGGCGTCGCGTTCGGCCGCGATTGCTCGGCATTGCGCTCGGCGTGCACCGTCGCCGGATGGACTGCGACGATGCCGAGCCCTTCCCGCCGCTTGCAGTATCGCGCCAGCTCCGCGTACGCGGGCTCACCGAGCAGTTCGGTCAGTTCGGGACCGTAGGACTGCCACACCGGGCGCTCGCCGACGTGCGCGTCCGGTGAACCCGTGCAGTACCAGTCCAGGTCGAGGCCGCCGGGACCCCAGCCGCGTCGGTCGTATTCGGTGATCACGGTGCGCAGGATCTGCACGCCGTCCGGGCGGTCCACCCATTCCTGGGTGCGCCGGATGGGCAACTGCCAGCAGACATCGGGTTTCACGGTGTGCGGGAGCAGGCCGCGCCGCAGCGCCATCGTGTGCAGGGCGCAGCCGACGCCGCCCGCGAAACCGGGACGATTCAGGAAGACGCAGGCGCCTTCGAAGCGGCGGGTGCGCAACGCGGGCTCGTCCTCGAGTTCGTCGAGCTCCAGATAGCCCTTGCGGGTGATCCGGCCCTTGGCGTTGGTGGCCTCGTCCATCAGCTGCCAGTCCTCGGGTGTGAGCATTCCCACAGCATCCGCGAGGCGATCTCGGTCGTCTTTGTCGGACAGGAAAGCGCCGTGTGAACAGCAGCCGTCGTCCGGGCGATCGGACAGGATGCCCTGGCAGCTCGGCGTGCCGAAGACGCAGGTCCAGTGCGAAAGCAGCCAGGTGAGGTCGGCGGCGATCAAATGCTCGTCATTAGCTGGATCGGTGAACTCGATCCACTCGCGCGGGAAGTCGAGATCGACCTCGGGACTCGGATCGATCTTCCCCGCTGGTAAGGGGCGGGTCGCGCTCACGGTTTCGCCGCGTTCGGTCACACTTCGAGACGCTAACAGTTCGATCGCCTGGCCCGCAGTTCAGGCTGACCCAGTACCGTATTCATGTGCGCCTTGGGGTTCTCGACGTCGGAAGCAACACCGTCCACCTGCTCGTCGTGGACGCCCACCGGGGTGGTCACCCCATGCCGATGAGCTCGACGAAGGCCACGCTGCGGCTTTCCGAGAACATGGACGACGTGGGGCGGATCACCATCGAGGGCGCCGAACGGCTCATCTCGACCGTCGCCGAATTCGCCAGCATCGCCGAGACCTCGCAGTGCGTGGAACTGATGCCGTTCGCCACCTCCGCGGTGCGTGAGGCGAAGAACTCCGAGCAGGTCCTGGCCCGGGTGCGCGCCGAGACCGGCGTGGATCTGCAGGTGCTGGCCGGGGTCGACGAGGCGCGGCTGACCTTCCTCGCCGTGCGCCGCTGGTACGGCTGGAGCGCGGGCCGGATCCTGAACCTCGACATCGGCGGCGGATCGCTGGAGATGAGCAACGGCGGCGACGAGGAGCCCGATGTCGCGCTGTCGTTGCAACTCGGCGCGGGCAGGCTCACCCGCGACTGGCTGCGCGAGGATCCGCCGGGCAAACGCCGCGTCGCGGTGCTGCGCGACTGGCTCGACGCGGAGCTCGTCGCGCCCGCGAGACAGCTGATCGGCGCCGGGCGACCCGACTTGGCCGTTGGCACGTCCAAGACATTCCGATCGCTGGCCAGATTGACCGGAGCTGCACCGTCTGCCGCCGGACCCCGGGCTCGACGTACACTCACGAGCTCGGGTCTGCGTCAGTTGATCGCGTTCATCTCGCGAATGACCGCCGCGGACCGGGCAGAATTGGAAGGTGTCAGTTCCGATCGGTCACAACAACTGGTGGCCGGCGCGTTGATCGCGGAGGCGAGTATGCGGGCACTGTCGCTGGATACCCTCGATATTTGTCCGTGGGCACTGCGCGAGGGGCTCATCCTGCGCAAACTGGATACCGATATGAACGGCGGACCGAGAGCGACACAGTTATCCGGCGCGGCGGGCAGTGGCACGCCGCGCTCCGATGGCGGGCCGCCGCTATCGGGCCCGATCGAAACGGTTTCGTCATGAGTGGTGAAGATTCCAAGCAACTGTCGGTCGCGGAGTTGCTGGCGCGCAACGGCGCACAGGCCGCGAACCAGTCCTCCGGCGGCGGCAGGCGAAGGCGCGGCAGTCGCGGCATCTCGGTCGCCGAGCTGACCGGTGACCTGCCGGTCATCCGGGAAGGCGGCAGCCATTCCGCGCACGCCGCACCGGAGCCGCCCGCCGACGAGTCGCCGTCCTACACCCCGCCCGCGGCCGAGACTCCGAGCTACGAGCCGAGGTCGTGGGAGTCCCCCGGCTACGAGTCGCCGCGCTTCGATCCGGCGCAGTTCGGCGCCGCGACTCCGGAAGCCGCCGCGTCCCCTGATGAGCCGAGCCACTCGCCCGTCTCGGGGCCGATCACCCGATACGATCCGCTCTCCGCCCCCGACCCGCTCGGCTACTCCGCTCGGGTGATGCCGGGCCGGGAGATGCCGGGGCCGACCGCACGGCACAGCGCTCCCGAGGTGGGCGGTGTCGATCCGTCGGCCGCCGCGCCGTACGTGCCGGATGCCGGGGCATACGGTTACGGGGCAGCGCCCAACGGCGCCGAGTCGGGAGCGTACGGGTCGGGGGCCGCGTCCTTCGCGCCGTACGGGTCCGGTTCGACGCCGAACGACCCCGCTGCCGCGCCGTTCGCTTCCGAGTCCGCGTCGTATGCGCCCGGATCGGCGCCATACGCTCCCGAGTCCGCACAGGCCGCGCCCGCGGGGTACGCGCCCGAACAGCCCGCGGCCGCCGAACCGTTGTTGCCGCGCCGCAGTGGGCGCAGGCGCAAGCACGAACCGGACGAGTCCGCCACGCAGGTGTACAAGCTTTCCGATGTCTCCGCCGCGACCCCTCGGCCCGAGCGCGCCCCGCGCAACGGCGTCGCCGGTCGGCTGGAGCGGTCGAGGCCGAGTCGGGCCGCGCGCCGCCGCGCCGCCGAGGAAGCGGAGGAGGGGCCTTCGACAGCGCCGTGGTCGCCGTCGAGCGGCGGATTCGAGGCCACCGGATTCGAGGGCAACGGGACCGGAGGCAACGGAACCGAGAGCCAGGGCTTCGAAGGCAATGGCTTCGAGGGCAACGGTTTCAACGGCGGCGGTTTCAACGGCAATGGTTTCAACGGCAACGGTTTCGAGGGCAACGGTTTCAACGGCGGTGGCTTCGAGGGCGGTGGCTTCGACGGCAACGGACCCGAGGGAAACGGTTTCGCCCCGCATGGTTCCGGCCCGAATGGCTTCGGCCCCAATGGTTTCGAAGCCAACGCCGCACCGCTCGCCCCTCCGGCCCCGCATCCGATGCCCGAGCCGCCCAACCGCAGGTCGCCGCGCCGCGGAGGTTTCGGACCGGACAACCGTGACGATCCCGACCTTCGTGACGAGCGCATCGGCCGTGACGAGCGCAATGGTCGTGACGAGCGCAATGGCCGTGACGAGCGGGGCCGTGGCAATCGCAACGGTCAGGACAACGGCGCGCTCCCCGCGTGGTCAGCGCGAAGACGCAAACCCGCCGCACCGCCGCCGGACGACGCGCCGGAATCCGGTGGTCTCTCGACCGCGGCGTGGTCGCTGGCGAGTCAGGATCAGCAGTTGCTCTCGGGCTCGACGGTCGCGGGCGATCTGCTGCGTGACGGTGTCGAGCGCGCCGAACGCGGTCAGCGCGGCAGGCAGGCGCGCGAGGCCGAGCGGGAGCCGGTGGATCTGCTCGAGGCCGACGGCGGATACACCGATGTCTACGGTCCGTACACCGGCGATATGGATGTGCTCGACGACGACGATCTCGACGAGCCGCCCGCGCGATCCGGCAAGCCGGGCCGGGCCGCGGCGCGCCGCTCGCGCGGCGGTCAGCGCGACGAGCACGAGGCCAATCGCAGGCAGTGGCTGATTCTCGGCGGTCAGAGCGCGGGCGCCGCGATCGCGGGCATGCTGCTGTTCAAGGGTTTCGAGAGCATGTGGGAGATGTTGCCGTGGGTGGCGCTGGCATTGGCCATGATCGTGATCCTCGGCCTGGTCGCCTTGGTGCGCATCCTGCGCCGCACCGACGACATCCTCAGCACGGTGATCGCGGTCGTGGTCGGCATCTTCGTCACATTGGGACCGTTGGCCTTCCTGCTCAGCACGAATTGAACGGGTCGGCGCGAGCGGGGAAGGCCGGGGAGGCGAAGCATTTTGGGTGATGCCCGCGCGCCGATTCTGGTCGGGCTCTCGACGGCTTCGGTGTATCCGCAGAACACCGAGGCGGCGTTCCGGTACGCGGCCGAACTCGGTTACGACGGTGTGGAACTGATGGTCTGGGCCGAACCGGCCAGTCAGACCGTGGAGACCGTGCGGTCCTACGTGCGCGCCTACGAGATGCCGGTGCTCGCGGTGCACGCGCCGTGCCTGCTCATCTCGCAGCGGGTGTGGGGCGCGGATCCGATCGCCAAACTCGAGCGCAGTGTCCGCACCGCGGAGGAACTCGGCGCGGGCTGCGTTGTGGTGCATCCGCCGTTCCGCTGGCAGCGCCGCTACGCGCAGGGGTTCGCGGCGCAGGTGGCCGAACTCGAGGAGACGAGTTCGGTGATCGTCGCGGTGGAGAACATGTTCCCGATGCGCGCGGACAGCCTGTTCGGCCGCAAGGCGGGGTCGGCGCGGCGGTTGGAGCGCCGGGGCGGGCCGGGGCCGGGGGTGACGGCGTTCAGCCCGTCCTACGATCCGACCGACACCGGCTTCCGCCACTACACCCTCGACCTGTCGCACACCGCGACGGCGGGCGCGGATCCGCTGGTGTTGGCCGCGCGGATGGGCGGCGGCCTGGCGCACCTGCATCTGGCCGACGGCCGCGGCGCCGCGCACGACGAACATCTGGTGCCGGGTGAGGGCACCCAGCCGTGCGTCGACATCTGCCGGATGCTGGTCGACACCGGGTTCGCCGGGCACGCGGTGGCCGAGATCAACACCCAGACCGCGCGCACGGCCGCCGCGCGCGCGGACATGCTCGGGCGCACCTTGGATTTCGCGCGCGAACACCTGAACGGCCACACCGCGGCGAACCGGTCGTCGCGGGTCACCCATATGTGAGTTGAATCCCGTTCCAGTCGGAGATACGGCCATGGCGCCGCATCGTTGTACGCTGTACGAATTCCCGTGTGGGCATGGAGGACAGGAGTGAGGATGACGACGGAGCAGATCGCCGAGGCCGCGGTGGCGAAGACGGACGACGCCCCTTTCGGCCGCGTGTGCGCGCTCACCGAACTACCCGCCGTCGATCCCGACACCGGTCGCTACGCGGGCGTCATCGACGAGGTCTGGACCATCGCCACGAAGGTGCACGGCGGCACCATGGTCGCCGCGAGCGCGGCCGCCGCCTCGAATTGGCTGCGCGCGCACGATCCCGCGCTCGCCGAGATGGCGCCCATCGCCGCCAGTTCGGATTTCCTCGGCGCGCCCGAACCCGGCGCGGTGGAGTACGAGGTGCGCATCCGCAAGGTCGGCAGGCAGATCTGTCTCGCCGATACCACCCTGGTCCAGGGCGGCCGCGGGCTGGTCCGCACCGCCCTCACCTTCGGCCGCCTCGACGCCGCCGACCCGGTCCACACCGTCGGCGAACTCGACATGCCCGCCGCGCCGCCCGCCGACGCCATCGGCTTCGAGCCGGGTTCGCGGATGGGCGATATCGTGCACGTCGGACGCGGCGCCGACCTGTTCCTCGATCGCGCCTGGTCGCCGTTCCTCGAAGACCGGCGCGGTGCGCCGCGCCTGCGGCTGTGGATCCGCCCGCGCCCCGGCGACGCGGCCGACGCGGCGGTGGCCATGTACTTCGCCATGATGTCGGCCGACATGAGCCCGCCGGTGCCGATGAACCTCGGCCACTTCGGCTGGGCGCCAACCGTGCAGATGACCACCTACCTGCGTCGCAGGCCGGCGCCGGGCTGGTTGCGCGTGATCGCGACCACCAACGAGGTCGGGCAGCGGATGTTCGATGAGGACCAGTTGGTGCTCGACTCGACGGGCGCGGTGGTCGCTCAGAGCAGGCAGTTGGCGCTCGTCCCTTCGGGTTTCCCCGGCGCGTGACGCGGGGGTCGCCCGGTTTCGGTGGCGCGCGGCGGTCCCGTCTAGCCTTACCTCCCATGACGAGAATTGCGGTGATCGGTGGCGGTCGCATCGGGGAGGCGCTGGTCGCCGGATTGCTCGAGTCGGGGCGGGCGACCAAGGATCTGGTCGTCGTCGAGACCTTCGCGGACCGGGCCGAGCTGATCGCGGGCCGCTTCGGTGTGCGGGTCACCGAGTCGGTCGAGGACGCCGTGGTCGGCGCCGACCTGCTGGTGATCGCCGTGAAGCCCGGCGATGTGGACACCGTGCTCACCCAGTTGGGTAAGGCCGAACTCAACGTCGGCGACCGGGATCAGGTGCTGGTATCGCTGGCCGCGGGTGTGCCGACCGCGCGCCTCGAGGCCAAACTACCCGCGGGCTTTCCGGTGGTCAGGGTCATGTCGAATACGCCGATGCTGGTCGGGCAGGGCATGAGCGTGCTCGCGCCGGGTCGCTACGCGCGTCCCGAGCAGTTGGCCCTGGTCACCGACATGCTGGCCGCGGTCGGCAAGGTGGTCACGGTCGCCGAATCCCAGATGGACGCCGTGACGGCGCTGTCCGGCTCGGGGCCCGCCTACTTCTTCCTGGTCGTCGAGGCGCTGGTGGACGCGGGCGTCGGGCTCGGCCTGTCCAGGGAGGTCGCCGACCAGCTCGTCGTGCAGACGATGATCGGCTCGGCCGCCTTGCTCGACGATTCCGGCCAGTCCGCGGTGGAGTTGCGCGCCGCCGTGACCTCGCCCGCGGGCACCACCGCCGCCGCGCTGCGCGAACTCGAGCGCGGCGGAGTGCGATCGGCCTTCCTCGAGGCGCTGCACGCGGCCAAGCAGCGCTCCGCCGAGCAGGGTGTCGGCGACGGTGTCGCGGGCGGCCCGCTGGCGTGATCGCGCCGGATCCGAGATCCCGTCGTGATCGACAGTCGCCGGATCGCGGCGCATCATGGATAGAACTGTGACGGGAAGAAGAACCGCCGATAACGCAAATCGAACACCGCGCGTCCGCATGGTGACTCGCCGATGCCCAGCGAGCGACGCTGATTTCTCACACCCGTCGCAGTAATCCCACTGGCAACGCTAAGCTTCAAGGAGCACGTGCGTGTCTGTTCCGCCGGTGGGGAAGCCGGCGGCGCGGACGTGCCGGAGGTCAATGGTGCAATGATGTCTTCTAACAAGATGTCTGCGAACAGTTCGGGGTCGTCCCCCGGTTCGTCGGGCCCTTCCAGTAGCCGCGTGAGTACCGGGCAGCAACCCGTACTCGGTGGTGGGACGCAATTCCTGACGGTCGCCGAGGTGGCGAATCTGATGCGAGTGTCGAAGATGACGGTCTATCGGCTCGTGCACTCGGGTGAACTGCCCGCGGTTCGGGTCGGGCGGTCCTTCCGGGTACACGCGAAAGCGGTGCACGAGTACTTGGAGACGTCCTACTTCGACGCCGGATAGCCAGGGGCGGTACCCGGTGGGTGGTCGCGCGGTCGCGCGGCTCCCACCGGTGCCGCCGTCGACAGGGTCCCGCGAATGCCCTCGCGGGGCAACGGTAAGATAGACCCTCGGTTCGTGTTCGTCCGTCGGCGGCGCCGCTTTCGTGGTGTCCGGCGCAGGCCGACGGCGCGGACGCCGAAAATAGCGCGCGTCGAGAGCGTGCGTGCCGACCAGCCGAGTAGAGAGAACGCGAGGAAACCCTATGGGTTCTGTGATCAAGAAGCGTCGCAAGCGCATGTCGAAGAAGAAGCACCGTAAACTGCTTCGCCGTACACGTGTGCAGCGGCGCAAACTCGGCAAGTAAGGCTCGCGCGCTCCGAGATCTCGAATGATGAGGCCCGTCACCCGCAGGGTGACGGGCCTCACCTTTTGAAACAGCAAGATTTGAAATGGTCGGATGTATCCGGTGACTGAAGTCATCGTTAGAAGCTGGTTAATACTCTCGGAGTCGCGGTCGCCTGCGGTTACGCTGGAACCGCCAGGAAATGGAATGAGGTACCTCGTAGGTGGGATCCGGTGCGATGGGATCTGAGGTAAGAGGTGGCGACACGCCCAGAGTGGTGATGGTGACGGGCGCGAGTCGATTCTTCGGCGGCAACGCCGTGGCCAAGCTCGCGCAGGACCAGGGCATCGAACGGGTCATCGCGGTGGACACCATGACACCGACCCGCGAGTTGCGCCGCCGTATGGGACGCGCGGAATTCGTGCGCGCCGATATTCGGAATCCGTTGATCCGCAAAGTGATCAGTGGGAACGAGGTGGATACTGTGGTGCACGCCGCGGTATTGTCGCGGCCCCCTGCCGGTGGCGGCCGGGCGGTGATGAAGGACCTCAACGTATTGGGCGCGATGCAATTGTTCGCGGTTTGTCAGAAGTCGCCATCCGTGCGCCGCGTCGTGGTGCGCTCCACCTCCGCGATTTACGGTTGCAGCGCCAAGGACCCCGCGAAATTCACCGAGGAAATGAGCGCACGCAAGCCGCCGCGCGGCGCGTTCGCGCGAGACATGATCGAAATCGAGGGATTCGTCCGCGGCCTGGCCAGGCGCAGGCCCGATATCGCGGCATCGATACTGCGATTCGCGCCGATCGTCGGACCGCGGCTCGCCGGTCGCGGTGTGCAATACCTGCAGTCACCCGTGACCCCCACCGTGCTCGGCCGCAACGCGCGCCTGCAACTGCTGCACGAGGAAGACGCGGTGGCCGCCGTCGTGCACGCCGCGCGCAGAACGCCGGGAGGCACCTACAATGTGGCGGGGGACGGCGCGCTGACGCTGTCCCAAGCGGTCCGGCGAGCGGGCCGACTCGAACTGCCGGTGCCCTTCGCCCTGTTCCGCACCGCCGGACGGGCATTGATGGGTCCGGTGATGCGTGAGTTCACCGGCGAACAGCTCGACTATTTCCACTTCGGATGTGGTCTGGACACCACCCGGATGCGCACCGAACTCCAGTTCACGCCACGCTGGACGACGGTACAGGCATTCGACGACTTCATCGGGGGCGCAGCGTTGCGGCCCGTCTTCGATCCAGCGTGGATCGATGCCGCAGAAAATAAACTGCTCGGCCTGCTCGGGGCCGGTACGGGAGCACAGTCATGAGCCACGTAGCGAAAGTGATTCACCTTCACGACCAGACGGTGGAGTCGCGCCAGCGCGGCGCACCGCGCCGCAGGCCGGAGCCCGCGGTACGCACGGCGCCCAGCGAAGTGACCTCCCTCACCGACCGGCTCGCCGCCGCCGAACCACCGGCGCCGCGATCGGTATCGGATCTGGTGCGCGGTGCGCTCGGCAAACAGATCACCAAGACCGCGGAATTCGCGCGGCGCCGACTCACCGGCGACTACCAGGTCGATGAATTCGGCTTCGACGAGCATCTGCTCGAATCGGTCATCCTGCCCACGCTGCGGCCGCTCTCGGACGCCTGGTTCCGAGTCCAGGTCAGCGGGATGTCGAACATTCCCGAAGTGGGCGGCGCGCTGATCGTCGCCAACCACGCGGGCACCATACCGATCGACGGTCTGATGCTGCAGCTGGCCGTACACGACAACCACGCCAAGCAGCGCGCGCTGCGACTACTCGCGGCCGACCTCATCTTCGAGATGCCGGTGCTCGGTTCGTTGGCGCGCAAAGCGGGCCACACTCTCGCCTGCCGGGAGGATGCCGAGCGACTGTTGCGGTCCGGTGAGCTGACCGGCGTGTTCCCCGAAGGTTTCAAAGGGGTCGGGAAGAACTATGCCGACCGGTACAAGTTGCAGCGATTCGGCCGAGGCGGGTTCGTGGCCGCCGCCGTGCGGACCGGAGTGCCGATCATTCCGTGCTCGATCGTCGGTTCCGAGGAGATCTACCCGAAGCTGGCCGACCTGAAGCCGCTGGCCCGATTGATGGGCCTGCCGTACTTCCCGGTCACGCCCACATTCCCACATCTCGGCCCATTGGGCGCGGTGCCGTTGCCTTCCAAGTGGTACATCGAGTTCGGGGAGCCGGTGTCTACCGCGGGTTACGATCCCGAGGCGGCGGAAGACCCCATGACCATGTTCGAGGTCACGGATCAGGTTCGGGAGACTATCCAGCAGACGCTCTACAAGCTGCTGACCAAGAGGCGAAACCCGTTCACCGGGTAGCGCTTTCGCGGGGGGTTATTTTTCTTTGCGTCGGGTGACGGCGGCGGCCACCGCGCCGCCCGCGGCGCCGAGGGCCAGTGCGGTGGGGACGCCTATTTTGGCGGCTTTGCGGCCGGTGCGGAAGTCTCGGATTTCCCAGCCTCGGTTCTTGGCTACTTCGCGGAGGTCGGAGTCGGGGTTGATGGCCACGGCGGTGCCTACCAGGGAGAGCATGGGGACGTCGTTGTGGCTGTCGGAGTAGGCGGTGCAGCGCTTCAGGTTCAAGCCTTCGCGGATTGCCAGGGTGCGGACGGCGTGAGCTTTGCCGAGGCCGTGCAGGATGTCACCTACCAGGCGGCCGGTGAAGTTGCCGTCGACGCTTTCGGCGACCGTGCCGAGGGCGCCGGTGAGGCCTAGGCGTTTGGCTATCACCTGGGCCAGTTCCACCGGGGTCGCGGTTACCAGCCAGACCTGTTGGCCCGCGTCCAAATGCATCTGCGCCAGTGCACGGGTGCCCGGCCAGATCTTGTCGGCGATGATCTCGTCGTAGATCTCCTCGCCGAGGGCGGCCAGTTCGGCGGTGGAGCGGCCCGCGATGAAGGCCAGCGCTTTTTCGCGGCCCGCTTGCATGTCGGTGCTGCTTTCCTTGCCGGTGACGCGGAACTTGACCTGTTTCCAGGCGACGTCGACCAGGTCGGAGGTCTTGAAGTATTTGCGGGCGGCAAGGCCGCGGGCGAAATGGATGATGGACGCGCCTTGGACCATCGTGTTGTCCACGTCGAAGAAGGCGGCCGCCGTCAGGTCGCGTGGGGCTTCCGGGCCGAGCAGTTCCGGTTCGCCCGCGGCGAGTTCGGCGTCGTGCAGCGACAACGCGGCGTCGGCGCTCGCCTCGCCCGCGAGGTTGGCGCGCACTTCCTCTTCGCTTGGGCCGAAGGGGCTGCGCGAGATCCGGGCGAGCTGGTCTTGCAGGCTCTGACCGAGTCTGCCTTGATTCCAGCGGACCGGAAACTCGCCGAAGCGTCCCGCGATGAATCCCGCCCTCTCGACCTTCGATCGTTCCGGCACCAGTACCTCCGCCCGTCGCGCGAACTAGTCCACACTAGCTGGCTCGGCCGACAGTTTCGCCTAGGACGTGGGGTCGGGAGCGGCGGTGGCGAGGGATTTAATAACGGCCATGACTAGTGAGCGCTCGCGCACGGAGACCAATCCCACACATTCGGTGACACTGTTGACGAGATCGGGCTGCGGACTGTGCGTGACCGCGCTGGAACAGCTGCGTGTGATCTGCGGTGATTTCGGCATCGAACCGGACTCGATCGATGTCGACGAGGTCGCCGGAACCGACCCTGGCCTGCGCGCGGAGTTCGGGGACCGGCTGCCGGTGGTGTTGCTCGACGGGCGTGAGCACAGCTATTTCGACGTGGACGAACCCCGTTTGCGTGCCGATTTGCGTCGCTGAACAAAAGCTGCTCACGGCCGATTCGTCGCGTCGCTGGTCGCGGCGGAAAATGAGGCCGAATTCACCGACTTTGTGAAGGGCTGCACAAGCAGTTACGGTGGTGGCACGCGACCCGCATACCGAGGCTGCGGGCACACCCCTGAAAATCCGAGTAATCCGAACCTTCGACCATGGCACCGGACCGCGCGGGACTTGAGCATCGCACCGGGTCAGAGGTCGAGCGACGAACCGGATGCGAGCGATCCGGGACGAGGAGCCGACGACGTGACAGAGCAGCATGAGGCGCCGGGCGGCGTCTCCGGCAGGGCTCTGCAGCGGACGGCGTCCGGTAGGGACATCCCGCAGGCCACCGTCGCGAGATTGGCCACCTATCTCCGGGTCCTGGCGATGCTGGCCGACGAAGGTGTGCTCATCGTATCGAGTGAGGAACTGGCTGTCGCGGCGGGTGTCAATTCGGCGAAGTTGCGCAAGGATCTGTCCTTCCTCGGCCCCAACGGCGTTCGCGGCGTCGGCTACGACGTCGCGAAGTTGCGGACCAGGATCGAGGACGTGCTCGGACTGTCCGGCGGGCACCGCGTGGTACTGGTCGGCGCGGGCAATCTGGGCCGGGCGCTGGTGGGTTACGGCGGATTCGCGCGCCGCGGCTTCACCGTGGTCGGCATCTTCGACAGCGACGCCTCGGTGATCGGGCGCACCGTGGCGGGTCTCACCGTCCGCGATGTGAAAGCGCTGGACGAGGCGGTCGTCGCTCTCGATCCAACCATCGCGGTCATCACCGTGCCCGACGACGCCGCCCAGGCGGTCTGCGACCGGCTGGTCGCCGCGGGCGTGCAATCCATCCTGAGTTTCGCGCCGAGTGTGCTCATGGCGCCGCCCGCCGTCGAGGTGCGCCGGGTCGATCTCGCGGTGGAGATGCAGATGCTCTCCTTCGAACGCACCCGCAACGCGGAATCCGAGCCGCTGGCCGAGGTGGTCTCGGGCCGGATCGCGCGCCGGGGGCCGAATTCACATGCCGCGCTCGGACATTCCGGGCCACACCAGGCGACCCACGCGGCCGCCGCACATCAGACGACAGCGCGTCAGGCAACGGAGCCAAGCAGCAAAGGTTCGGTGGTAACACCATGAGCGTTCTTCTCGTCGGGATCTCGCATCGCAGCGCGCCCGTGTCGATTCTGGAGAAGGTGGCGATCACCGACACCGACCGACCGAAGCTGATCGACCGGATGCTGGCCTCGAGCCACGTGTCCGAGGCGATGATCGTGTCCACCTGCAACCGCGTCGAGGTCTACGCGGTGGTCGACGCCTTCCACGGCGGTCTCGCCGAGGTCGGTGAACTGCTCACCAGGCATTCCGGTCTGCCGCTGCCCGATCTCACCAAGCACGCCTACGTCCGCTACAGCGAGGCGGCCGCCGAACACCTGTTCGCGGTGGCTTCCGGACTCGATTCGATGGTGATCGGCGAGCAGCAGGTGCTCAGCCAGATCCGCAGCGCCTACGCGTCGGCCGACGCGCAGCAGGCGGTCGGGCGGACGCTGCACGAGTTGGCCCAGCACGCGTTGCGGGTCGGCAAGCGGGTGCATTCGGAGACCGGCATCGACCGCGCAGGCGCGTCGGTGGTTTCGGTCGCGCTGGACAAGGCGCGCACTGTGCTCGCCGCCGATTCCGCGCTCGCGGGCCATGCCGGGGGCGCGGTCGATTCGGCGCTGGTCGGGCGCACCGCCGTCGTGGTCGGCGCGGGCGCGATGGGCGGGCTCGCGGTGGCGCATCTCGGGCGCGGCGGCATCGGCCGGATCATCGTGGTCAACCGGACCATCGAGCGCGCCCGGCGGCTGGCCGAGACCGCGAGCGGGTACGGCGTCGAGTCGAGTGCGCTGGAACTGTCCGGGCTCACCGAGGCCATGGCCGCCGCCGATGTGGTGATCACCTGCACCGGCGCGGTCGGCGCGGTGGTGACGCTGGCCGATACGCACCGCGCGCTGGCCGATCGTGAGCGCGCCGACGGCGCCGAACGTCCGCTGGTGTTCTGTGACCTGGGCCTGCCGCGTGATGTCGAACACGCGGTCGCCGGTCTGCCCGGCGTCTCGGTGATCGATATCGAGACCTTGCAGCGCGATCCGGCCGCGGGCGCGGCCGCCGACGACACCGCCGCCGCGCGCGCGATCGTCGCCGACGAACTCGCCAGATATCTGGCGGGCCAGCGCATGGCCGAGGTGACGCCGACGGTGGCGGCGCTGCGTCAGCGCGCGGCCGAGGTGGTCGAGGCGGAACTGCTGCGGCTGGATTCGCGGCTGCCCGGTTTGGCCGATCCCGAACGCGACGAGGTCGCGCGCACCGTGCGCCGGGTCGTGGACAAACTGCTGCACGCGCCGACCGTGCGGGTCAAGCAGTTGGCCTCGACGCCGGGCGGCGACACCTACGCCGAGGCGTTGCGCGAGTTGTTCGAACTGAAACCCGGTGCGGCGCAAGCGGTTGCGGCGCCGATGGAGATCAGTACGATCTCGGGCGATCCCACCGCCGCGCTCGCCGACGACTTCACCACCGGCCATCCCGGCGCCGAACAGGGGAATCCACGATGACGGCGCCCCTGGACGAGACCAACGGGTCGACCGAGCGGGAAGGCAGGCGCTGGCGGATCGGCACGCGCGGCAGCCTGCTTGCGCGCACCCAGTCCGGCACGATCCGCGACGCGCTGATCGCGGCCGGGCACACGGCCGAACTGGTCATCGTGCAGACGCCGGGTGACCGGTCCGCCGAGCCGGTCAAGGACATCGGCGTTGGCGTGTTCACCTCCGCGCTGCGCGAGGAACTGGCCGCGGGGACCATCGATATCGCGGTCCACTCGTACAAGGATCTGCCGACCGCGCCCGACGCTCGTTTCACCATCGCGGCCGTGCCGCAGCGCGAGGACCCGCGTGACGCGCTGGTGGCGCGCGCGGGCATGGTGCTCGGCGAACTGCCTGCGGGCTCGCGGGTCGGCACGTCGGCGCCGCGCCGGTCCGCGCAGTTGGCGGCGCTCGGCCTCGGACTCGACATCGTGCCGCTGCGCGGCAACCTCGACACCAGACTCGCCGCGGTGCGCGACGGCGAACTCGACGCCGTACTGGTCGCGCGGGCGGGTCTGGCCAGGATCGGCAGACTCGACGCGGTCACCGAGGCGCTCGAACCCGTGCAGATGTTGCCCGCCCCCGCGCAGGGCGCCCTCGCGGTGGAATGCCGCGCGGGCGACGCGGAGCTGATCGAGGTGCTCGCCGCGCTCGACGATCCCGCCACCCGGGTATCGGTCGAGGCCGAACGCGCTCTGCTCGCCGAACTGGAGGCCGGATGTTCCGCCCCGGTCGGCGCGCTCGCCGAGGTCGTCGAATCGCTCGACGACGACGGCAGGATCTTCGACGAGCTCTCGCTGCGCGGTTGCGCGGCCGCCGTCGACGGATCCGAGGTACTGCGGGCCTCCGTGGTCGGTTCGCCGCGGGATGCGGCCGAACTCGGCCGCGCGTTGGCCCGCGAACTGGTGGAGCTCGGCGCTCGCGAGCTCCTCACCGCGGAACCGGAGTCGAGTTCCGCCGACGACTTCACCCATCCCAGCCCAATGGAGAACAGCCGATGAGCAGCCGAGCCACGAAGAAGCACCCCGGTCGGATCCTTTTCGTCGGGTCGGGTCCCGGTGACCCGGCGCTGCTCACCGTGCGCGCACGCGAGGTGCTCGGGCGCGCCACGCTGGCCTTCACCGATCCCGATGTGGACAGGGGCGTGCTCGCTCTGATCGGCACGGCGGTCGAGGAGAACGAGGACGGCACGCGTCCGGTCGACGTGCGTCCCGCGCTCGGTGAACCGGCCGAGGTGGCGAAGACGCTGATCGCGGAGGCGCGCGCCGGACACGACGTGGTGCGGGTGGTCGCCGGTGATCCGCTGACCACCGACGCGGTCATCAACGAGGTCAACACCGTCACCCGTTCGCACATGGTGTTCGAGGTGTTGCCGGGTCTGCCTTCGGGTTCGGCGGTCCCGAGTTACGCGGGCATCGCGTTGGGTTCCGGGCACACCGAGGCCGATGTGCGCGGCGAGGTCGACTGGGCGGCCCTGGCCACCGGGCCCGGTCCGCTGGTGTTGCACGCCACTTCGGGACATCTGGCCGAGACGGCGAGCGCGCTGGTCGAGCACGGCATGGCGCCGCAGACCCCGGTCGCGGTCACGGTGCGCGGCACCACCCGCCAGCAGCGCACCATCGAGGCCACCCTCGCCACGCTCAACAGCGCCGCCTCCGAGCTGGTCGGCCCGCTGGTGGTAACCGTCGGCAAGGTGGTCGCGGCGCGGTCGAAGATGTCGTGGTGGGAGTCGCGCGCGCTGTACGGCTGGACCGTGCTCGTGCCGCGCACCAAGGATCAGGCCGCCGAGATGAGTGAACGCCTCGTCACGCACGGCGCCATCCCCATGGAGGTGCCGACCATCGCGGTCGAGCCGCCGCGCAGTCCAGCGCAGATGGAGCGCGCGGTCAAGGGACTGGTGGACGGGCGCTACCAGTGGGTGGTGTTCACCTCGACCAACGCGGTGCGCGCGGTGTGGGAGAAGTTCGCCGAATTCGGTTTGGACGCAAGGGCTTTCTCCGGCGTGAAGATCGCCTGCGTCGGCGAGGCCACCGCCGACAAGGTGCGCTCCTTCGGCATCAATCCCGAACTGGTGCCGAGCGGTGAACAGTCCTCGGAGGGCCTGCTCGCCGACTTCCCGCCCTACGACGACGTTTTCGACCCGGTGAACCGGGTGTTGTTGCCGCGCGCCGACATCGCCACCGAAACACTCGCCGAGGGTCTGCGCGACCGCGGCTGGGAGATCGACGACGTGACCGCCTACCGCACGGTCCGCGCCTCGCCGCCGCCCGCCGAGACCCGCGAGATGATCAAGACCGGCGGATTCGACGCGGTGCTGTTCACCTCGTCCTCCACGGTCCGCAATCTCGTCGGCATCGCGGGTAAGCCGCACGCGCGGACCATCGTCGCCTGCATCGGCCCGAAGACCGCCGAGACGGCCGTCGAATTCGGCCTGCGCGTCGACGTGCAGCCCGAGGTGGCCCAGGTCGGTCCCCTGGTTGAGGCGCTGGCCGAGCACGCCGCCCGCCTGCGCGCCGAAGGGCTGCTGCCCCCGCCGCGCAAGAAGAGCCGCCGCAGTCGCTAGTTCAGCGGCTGTAGCGCAGCAGGGTGCGCACCAGTCGGCAGGTGGCGTCGGACGGCGGGCGGACGCCGACGAGATCGGCTGTGCGGCGGATCTTCTCGTTGCTCGCCTGACTCGGCAGGTAGGTGCCCGAATCCAGGAGCGCGATGGTGAGCCGCATCGCCTTCAGCCTGCGGTTGTGGGTGACGTACCACTTGCGTGGACGTCCGGCGGGCAGCGGGCGTTTCCGCAGCGGTACGTAGGGCTCGATGACATCGGACTTCGATGTGGTGGATTTCGATATGGTGGTCGTTGGCACGAACGTCCTCCCCTCGCGGTCGGGAGCTTGCCGGTGCGTGATGCTCTGGTGCATGACGCCCTGGTGCACGACGCACCGGCAAGCTCCCTTCGAACACATCTTCGATTATACCGCGTACCACCGACAGAAACCGCTGGCCCGCATGGTTTTCTCGCACCGATAGGCGGCCCGCGCGGGCGGGCGACGGGGTGTCCGGCGGCAGGCGTATCGTGCGAGCCATGACCGGAACAGACCGCCCGCGGCGGTTGCGCCGTACTCCCGCCCTGCGCCGCCTGGTGGCCGAAACCACCCTGGAGCCACGGCAATTGGTGTTGCCGATGTTCGTCGCCGACGGTTTGGACGAAGGGCGGGAGATCGGGTCGATGCCCGGTGTGTTCCAGCATTCGATGGATTCGCTGCGCAAGGCCGCGGTCGACGCGGTCTCGGCGGGGGTCGGCGGACTCATGCTGTTCGGCGTGCCGTGCCCCGAGGACAAGGACGCGGTCGGCAGTCGGGCCAGTGATCCCGAAGGCATTCTCAATCGCGGCCTGCGCGCGCTGTCGGAGGAGGTCGGCGACGCCACGGTGGTGATGGCCGACACCTGCCTGGACGAATTCACCGATCACGGGCACTGCGGCGTGCTCTCGGCCAACGGCGCCGTCGACAACGACGCGACCCTGCACCGCTACGTCGATATGGCGCTCGCCCAGGCCGAGGCGGGCGCCGACCTGCTCGGCACCAGCGGCATGATGGACGGCCAGGTCGGGGCCATCCGGCGCGGGCTCGACGCGGTGGGTCGCACCGACACCGGCATCCTCGCCTACGCCGCGAAGTACGCGTCGGCCTTCTACGGCCCGTTCCGCGAGGCCGTCGCCTCCACGCTGGAGGGCGACCGGCGCTCCTATCAACAGGATCCGGCCAACCGCAAGGAAGCCATCAGGGAATTGGAGTTGGATCTGGCCGAGGGCGCCGACATCGTCATGGTGAAACCGGCCATGTCGTACCTGGACATCCTGCGCGATGTGGCCGATCGGTCGAATGTGCCGGTGGCCGCCTATCAGATCTCCGGCGAGTACGCGATGATCACCGCCGCTGCCGAACGCGGCTGGATCGATCGAAGGGCCGCGATCCTGGAATCGCTGACCGGCATCCGCCGGGCGGGCGCCGATATCGTGCTGACCTACTGGGCCGTCGAAGCGGCACACTGGTTATCGTGACAACTATGCAGTACCCCGTCGGCGCAGGTCCGACGCCGCGTCCGCCCGTGCCCGAGGACGTCCGCACCGCGCGCCAGCTGTGGTGGGCGGTCGCCGCGTTCGGCGTGGTGCAGTTGACCGCCTCGTTGGTGGTGGCGAGCGGTCAGCGCGACGAACTCGCCGACGAGGCGTTCGAGACGTTGCGTGCGAGCGATCCGACGGCCACCGAGGCCACCGCCGACCTGATGGTGATCGGGGTTTTCGGCCTCGCGGCCATCGCGGGTGTGATCATTACCGCGTTTGCTTTGCTGTTCATCCATTTCTTCTGGCGCGGCAAACTGTGGGCGCGCACCCTGCTGACATTCGTCGGGGTATGGCTGGTCATCATCGGGGTGGCCACGTTGTTCGCGTTGGAGTCGGTGGACGGCATAGCGGCGCTGGTCGCGGGTGGTGCGGCGATCGTGCAGGGGGTGCTGGCGGGCGGTGCGCTCTATCTCGGTCACCGACCCGATTCGAATGCCTACTTCCTGATGAACCGCCGGTGAATGTCCGGCATACCGGATGGCCAGTTTGTGGGACGGGCGGTGGCATGTATGGTGAGGGTTGTCACAGTGGACACGGGAACCGGTAGTTGTCGGTCGTACGTTGTTTCGCGTATCGCGAAGACGTCGTCCGCGGAACTCCGGGGGATCGGAGGCAGCGATGCGAGTGGTGATCCAACAGCCGCAGAGCATTCGGCGGGACTTGATCGTTCTGAGCCTCCTCATTCTGTTCGGTTTGATCACCGTCGCGGTACTGCTCTTGCCCAGCGTGGTCGGCTGATCGGCGCCGACACCGCGCGCGGCCCCGCCGCTGCCGGGAGCGCGCGATGACCGAAACGGTGCGCGAGGATACGATCCTGTTCGCCGAACCGGGCGCACGCTGGCGCTCGGTGGCCTACGGACCGGTGTTGTGCGCGGCGGTGCTCGTCGCCGAGATCGTTTCCGGCAGTCCGGTGCACTGGTTCGCGCTCATCTTCTGCGGCACGCTCGTCGCCGGATTCGTCTGGCTGCAGGTGCTCGCCGGACAACGCCACGTCAGCGTCGAACTCACCGAGACGCACCTGCGCGGAGGCACCGAGACGATCCCGCTGAGCACCGTCGCGCAGGTCATGCCGGAACGCGACGACAACTCCTGGGACGATGAGGACTGGGAATCGGCGCGCGCGCTCGGCGAACTGACCGGCGTACCGCGCCGTCGCACCGGAATCGGGCTGAAGTTGCGCGACGGCGGCTATGTACAGGCGTGGGCGCGCGACCATCGCGGATTGCGCGCGGCCCTGGAATCCGTACTCGCAGACCCACCGGCTGTCGATGCCGCGCCCGCGGACACCGCGCCCGGTGGCGCACCGGAATCCCCCGACCGGCACGACGAGAACGGAGGCGACCGATGAGGCAAGGCATCGCGGTGGCACTCGGCGAAGCGGTGATCGTCGTGCTGTGCCTGATCGGCGCGGTCGCGAGTTGGGGCAACGGGACCGTGCACACCTCGTTCGCCCCGAACGGCGACCTGCCCGCATTCGAGGCGACCCGCTATATCGCCCCGTGGCTGGTCTTGTCGGTATTCCTGGTGACCGTGGCCGGGCTGTGCGCCATGGACGCGGCCGCGCGCGTCGGCAGGGCCGTATCGCGTGACCGAATCGGTGGTCGGTAGGCGCCTACCCGACAGCGCCGCAACTCGGTCGGGCATTTCCCCGCCGGCTCGCCGTACGGTATCGGCACATGGTGCGTGGTGTTCGGTTTCGGTGTGGCGGACCCGGGAATGTCCGCTGAAGGCAGTGGTTCTCGGTGTCGCCGTCTGCGGGCTGATCGGCGCGGGACCCGCTGCGGCAGCGGATGATTCGGCCCGCGCACCGGTCGTCGACCCGGTTCCGGGGCTGCTCGGGATCGTGCCGTGTCTGATCACCACCGGTTCGGCCATGTTCTGCGTGGGAATCACCTGATCGCGAGTCGGACCGTAACGGCGGTGGGGATTGCGCCGACATCGGGGTGACGGTTGGGCCGTTGGGGTTCGACTGTGGCTCAAGATATTTCGATCGAAAGGTGCGCATCCGTGCGATTCATGACCGCGAAGTTCGGTATCGGTCTGACGGTGGCGGCGGCCGCTGTCGTCTTCTCCGCCGGTCCGGTCGCGGCCGAACCGAACGACCTGTCGACACGCGCGTCCGCCGAACAGGTGCTGCTCCCCGAGAGCGGTTCGGCGGGCGTCTACAACAACCTCATGTGCTGGCTGCACACGATTTCGGCGGACGTGCCGTGCATGTGGACCTGACGAGCGTTCCGATCCGAACCGGTCAGTTCGTCCAGTTCTGGTAGATGTCGAGGACGCGGCCGTCGCGGGTGCCAGGGGCGTTGAGGTAGACGGTGATCGAGCCGTCGGGATGGGTCGCGGCCTCGGAGATGACCTGCCGCAACGAGGCGTGCACGCCGCCTTCGTCGTCGCGGTAGATCTGGGTGTCGCTGTGCAGGCCCGCGCCGATCCGGCTCAGCGGCACCACCATCGTGATCAGCGCGGGGATCGGGCCGCCCCCGATTCGGGCGGTCTCCTCGTGGCTGAGTCGCAGTCCTACGCGTCCCTGGGCCGGATCGGCGACCGGTTCGGCGGCGTTGGCGTTCGCGCCGAGTGCGAAGATCGCGGCGGTCGCGATGCCGATCGCGAGGGTGACGGTTCTGACGGCGATCCCCATGACTGCGCTCCTCGGTGCGTGCGGATGCGATGACTCACAGAGAGTACGCACGCGAAACTCGCAGGTCACCGATATCGCGGTGATTGGCGGCGCGTGTTGCCGACGGTGGTCGCTGCGGTGTGCATCACTCCACTACACCCTGTCGTCGACTCGTTGTCCCGGTGCTGACAGACTGGAGGCCGTGAGTTCTTCTCCGCGCGTGACCAGGCCCGCCGTACCGGTTTCCGCCCAGCTCTTCGACCGGGCGAGTGCGGTGATTCCCGGCGGCGTCAATTCGCCGGTGCGGGCGTTCGCGTCGGTCGGCGGGACGCCCCGGTTCATCGCCTCGGCGCGTGGTTGCACGCTGACCGACGCCGACGGCAACGAGTACGTCGACCTCGTCTGCTCCTGGGGTCCGATGATCCTCGGCCACGCGCACCCGGCCGTGGTCGACGCGGTCCGCGCCGCCGCGACCGGCGGTTTGTCCTTCGGCGCGCCCACCGAGGCCGAGATCGAACTCGCCGAAGCCATCGCCGAGCGGGTCGAGCCGGTGCAGCGGGTCCGGTTGGTGAATTCGGGCACCGAGGCCACCATGAGCGCGGTCCGGTTGGCCCGCGGGTACACCGGCCGCGCCAAGATCGTGAAGTTCGCAGGCTGCTACCACGGGCACGTCGACGCGCTGCTCGCCGACGCGGGCTCCGGCGTCGCGACCCTCGGCCTGCCGACCTCGCCCGGCGTCACCGGCGCGCAGGCCGCCGACACGCTGGTGCTGCCCTACAACGACCTCGACGCGGTCGCCGCAGCCTTCGCCGCCCACCCCGGCGAGATCGCGTGCGTGATCACCGAGGCGGCCGCCGGGAACATGGGCGCGGTCGCGCCGCTGCCCGGTTTCAACGCCGGACTGCGCGCGCTCACCGAGGCGAACGGCGCGTTGCTCGTCATGGACGAGGTCATGACCGGGTTCCGAGTCTCGCGCTCGGGCTGGTTCGGCCGCGAGGGCGTCGCCGGTGACCTCTACACCTTCGGCAAGGTCATGAGCGGTGGCCTGCCCGCGGCGGCGTTCGGCGGACGCGCCGAGATCATGAACCAGTTGGCGCCGCTCGGGCCGGTGTATCAGGCGGGCACGCTGTCGGGCAATCCGGTGGCGGTGGCCGCCGGGCTCGCCACCCTGCGCGCCGCCGACGACGCGGTGTACGCGGCGCTGGATCGCAATGCCGAACGACTCGGGTCACTGTTCACCGAGGCGCTGTCCGCGGCGGGGGTCGAGCATCAGGTCCAGTTCGCGGGCAATATGGTGAGCGTGTTCTTCGCCGATCGCCCGGTGACCGATTACGCGGCCGCCAAGGCCAGTCAGACCTGGCGTTTTCCCGCGTTCTTCCACGCGCTGCTCGAGGCGGGCGTGTACGCGCCGCCGAGCGCGTTCGAGGCATGGTTCGTCTCCGCGGCGCTCGACGAGGACGCGTTCGACCGTATCGCCGCCGCTCTGCCCGCCGCCGCGTCCGCGGCCGCGGCCGCAACCCCCGAAGGATCCCGCGCGTGAGTTCCGATCAGCCCGACTTCCGGCAGCGAGAGGTTGCCGACCCGCCCGCCGAACCACCCTCGACCATTGATCCACTCGCCACCGCGAGTTCCCCCGACGAGCGCGCACGAGCGGGCGACGCGGCGGCGGTCGCGCTGACCGAAGGCGCCGATGTCGCCGACGCTTTCGTGCGCGCGGCCGAGGACATATCGACCGACGAATCCGCTGCCGAGGCGACCGTCGCGCCCTCGCGCGGCTCCGCGGCGATCATCGGTCCGCGCGCCGAGGACGAGTCCGCGCTCGACGCGAGCGTCGAGACCATCGTGCACGTGCTGCGCCACGGCGAGGTGCACAACCCGAAGGGCATCCTCTACGGCAGGCTGCCCGGTTTCAGTCTGTCGGTGACGGGGCGTTCGCAGGCGGGCGCGGTCGCGCGGTCGCTGGGCGACCACGACATCGCCGTGGTCATCGCCTCGCCGTTGCAGCGCGCGCAGGAGACCGCGGAGCCGATCGCGGCGCTGCACGGGTTGCTCGTGCGCACCGACGAGAACCTGATCGAAGCGGGCAACACCTTCGAAGGGTTGCGGGTTTCGGTCGGTGACGGCGCGTTGCGCAAGCCGAGGCACTGGTGGAAGCTGCGTGACCCGTTCACACCGTCCTGGGGTGAGCCGTATCTCCAGATCGCGCACCGGATGCTGGCCGCGGTCAACAAGGCGAGGGTCGAGGCCGCCGGTCGCGAGGCGGTGCTGGTCTCGCACCAGTTGCCGGTGTGGACGCTGCGCCGTTTCCTGCAGGGGCAGCGGCTGTGGCACGACCCGAGGCAGCGGCAGTGTTCGCTGGCTTCGCTGACATCCCTGGTCTACCAGGGCGACACGCTGGTCGACATCGTCTACTCCGAACCCGCGGGAAGTTCGGATCCGTCGGTGCACGGCGCATGAGCCGGTGCCCCGCGACCGCCGCACGGACGCGCTCGACCTCGGTCGGGCGCGTCGGGCCGGTGCTGCTCGCCTGCGTCGCGGTGATCGTGGTGCTCGCGGGTTGTTCGACCGGGGCGGATGCGGTGGCTTCCGGCGGCACCTTCCAGTTCGTGTCGCCGGGCGGACGCACCGATATCTCCTATGATCCGCCGAGTTCGCGCGGCACCATCGGCGAGCTGTCGGGTCCGGATCTGATGTCGGACGGCAAGACCGTTTCGGTCCGGGATTTCCCGGACCGGGTGGTGGTGATCAATCTGTGGGGGCAGTGGTGCGGTCCGTGCCGGGCCGAGGCGCCTGCGTTGGAAAAGGTGTACGAGTCGACCAAGGATCTCGGGGTCGCTTTTCTCGGCATCAACGTCCGTGATCCGCAGCGGGACAAGGCGCAGGATTTCGTCACCGACAACAAGGTCGGCTACCCCTCGATCTACGACCCGTCGATGCGCACCCTGCTCGCGCTCGGCGGCAACTTCCCGACAAGTGTGATTCCGACCACGCTCGTGTTGGACCGGCGGCACCGGGTGGCCGCGGTCTTCCTGAAATCGCTGCTCGTCGAGGATCTGGAACCGGTCGTGAAGCGCATCGCCGAGGAGGACGGGCGGTGACGGCGCTGGCGAGCGTGGGGGATTCGTTCCAGCAGACCGCGGCGACGGGTCCGCTGCTGCTCGCGCTCGGCGCCTGCCTGCTCGCGGGTCTGGTTTCGTTCGCCTCGCCGTGCGTGGTGCCGTTGGTGCCCGGTTACCTGTCCTATCTCGCGGGCCTGGTCGGCGCCGAATCGCCGCCGGTCACGGTCGCGCAGGCGGGTGGCGCGCGGGTCGCGGCGCGGACCGGACGGTTGCGGGTCGCGGGGGCGGCCGGATTGTTCGTCGCTGGTTTCACCGTGGTGTTCGTGCTCGCCACCGCGACGGTCTTCGGTCTCATCCAAACCTTGAACGTGAATCGTGAACTGCTGCAACGCGTCGGCGGCGTGGTGACCATCGTCATGGGGTTGGTCTTCATCGGCCTGGTGCCCGCCTTGCAGCGCGACACCAGGATGGAGCCGCGCAGGCTGACCGGCATCGTCGGCGCGCCGCTGCTCGGCGCGGTGTTCGCGCTCGGCTGGACGCCGTGCCTCGGGCCGACGCTGTCGGGTGTCATGGCGGTGTCGGCGGGCACCGACGGCACGACGGCGGCGCGCGGGGTCGCGCTGATCGTGGCGTACTGCCTCGGGCTCGGACTGCCGTTCGTGATCCTGGCTTTCGGGTCGGCGACGGCGCTGCGCGGGGTCGGGTGGCTGCGGCGCAATTCCCGCAACATCCAGGTCGTCGGGGGAATTCTGCTGGTCGCGGTGGGGATCGCGCTGGTCACGGGGGCGTGGGATCAGTTCGTCGGCTGGGTTCGCGACGGGTTCGTCTCCGAGGTGACGCTGCCGATATGACCGTGACCGAAACCGCGCCGGAACCCACTTCGGCGCCGCCGCGTCAGTCGCTGCCCGGCCGCGCGCTGGCCTTCGTTCGCAATACCTGGCGCGGGCTGACCAGTATGCGCACCGCGCTTGTGCTGCTTTTCCTGCTCGCGCTGGCCGCGATTCCCGGCGCGCTGCTGCCGCAGCGGAACCTGAACGAGCAGAAGGTCGACCAGTACATCGCCGACCGGCCGACACTCGGCCCGTGGATGGACCGCTTCGAACTGTTCGACGTGTTCTCCAGTTTCTGGTTCACCGCCGTCTACGTGCTGCTCTTCGTGTCGCTGGTCGGCTGCATCCTGCCGCGCTGCCTCGACCACTACCGCGCGCTGCGCACCCCGCCGGTGCGCGCGCCCCGCAATCTGACCCGGTTGCCGCTGCATCACACGCGGACCGTGGCGCAAACACCCGAGCAGGTGATCGAGCGCGCCGCGAGCCACTTGCGCGGGTGGCGCACCGAGGTACGCGACGGCGACGACCGCGCGCGCGACGGCGAGATCACATTGTCGGCGGAAAAGGGTTACACCCGCGAATTCGGCAATCTCGTCTTCCATTTGGCGCTGGTCGGGCTGCTCGTGGCGATCGCGGTGGGCAAGCTGTTCGGCTACGAGGGTTCGGTCATCGTGATCGCGAACGGCGGTCCCGGATTCTGCACCACCTCGCCAGCGGTGTTCGACTCGTTCAAAGCGGGCAATGTCAACGACGGCACCGGTATGACTCCGCTGTGCGTGCGGGTCAAGGATTTCCGGGCCGACTACCTCGACAGCGGTCAAGCCGAGATGTTCACCTCGAATATCGAATACCAGGCGGGCGCCGACCTGCGCACCGACACCTGGCGTACGACCGCGGTCAAGGTGAACCATCCGCTGCGCGTCGCGGGCGACCGGCTCTACCTGCAAGGCCACGGTTACGCGCCGACCTTCACCGTCACCTTCCCGAACGGGCAGACCCGCACCGAGACCATCCAGTGGCGGCCCGAGGACGCGAGGACCTTCCTGTCCAGCGGTGTGCTGCGCATCGATCCGCCCGGCGGCATGTACGCAACGGACGAGGAGCGCCGCCGCAACCAGATCGCCGTCGAGGGGCTGTTCGCGCCGACCGCGCTCTTCCACGGGAACCTGTTGACCTCGTCCTTCCCGCGCATGGACGATCCAGCGGTCGCGGTGGACATCTACCGCGGCGACACCGGCCTCGACACCGGCCGCCCGCAGTCGCTGTTCGCGTTGGATCCCGAGCAGATCAGGCAGGGCAGGTTGAGCAAGGAGGCCAGGGTCAATCTGCGCCCCGGCGAGTCGACCACGCTGCCCAACGGGACCAAGGTGAGTTTCGACGGCGCGCAGGAATTCGTGAACCTGCAGGTCTCCCACGATCCCGCGCAGCAGTGGGTGCTGGTGAGCGCGCTGGCGATGATGGGCGGGCTGCTGGTCTCGCTGCTGGTGAAGCGCCGCCGGATCTGGATCCGGGTCTACCCGGAGGTAGAGACGCCGGGTACCGTGGCACAACGACGTTCCGTAGTAGAGATGGGCGGGCTCGCGCGCACCGACCAAGCCGGTTGGGGCGGTGAATTCGATCGCCTGCGCGAGCGGCTGCTCGACGACACCGAACCACGCGGTACCGCCGCGCGCGACGCGGACCCGACGGGAGAATGACCATGCCGATCGACGAAACCCTCGCCCAGTACAGCGATTTCGCGTTCAAATCGGCGCTCGTCGTGTACGCGCTCGTGGTGACGCTGCTCATCTGGCAGTACGCGACCGCGCGCACCCAGCGACTCGCCGAACAAGAACCCGCCATGGCGGGCGGCCCCGTCGTACGCCCCACCGGGCCGGGCCGCATCGTCGAACCCGTCGGCAAACCGCTGTCCGAACGCCTCGGCAACATGGCGTTCTCGGTGCTGATCGTCGGCGCCGTCCTGCACATCCTGTCGATCGTGTTGCGCGGATTCGCCACCCACCGCTTCCCGCTCGGCAACATGTACGAGTTCGTCACCATGGCGACCGCCGCGGCCACCGTCGTCGGCCTGGTGTTCCTGCGCGAACAGCGCTACCGCGCCACCTGGGTGTTCCTGCTCGTCCCCGTGCTGATCCTGATGTTCCTCGCGGGCACCGTCCTCTACGCCGACCCCGCCCCCGTGGTTCCCGCCCTGCGTTCGTTCTGGCTCCCGATCCACGTCACCATCGTGAGCATAGGCAGCGGCGTATTCCTCGTCTCCGGCGTGGCCAGCCTGCTGTTCCTGTTCCGCCTGCGCCAATCCGAAGGCAACGAATCCGGCGGCCCCCTCGGCGCCATCGCCAAACGCCTCCCCGACGCCCGCACCCTCGACCGCCTCGCCTACAAAACCACCATCATCGGCTTCCCCCTCTTCGGCGCGGGCGTCATCCTCGGCGCCATCTGGGCCGAAGCCGCCTGGGGCCGCTTCTGGGGCTGGGACCCGAAAGAAACCTGCTCCTTCATAGCTTGGGTCCTCTACGCCGCCTACCTCCACGCCCGCGCCACCAGCGGTTGGCGCGACACCAGAGCCGCCTACATCAACATCGCGGGCTTCACCGCCATGCTCTTCAACCTCTTCATCATCAACATCGTGATCAGCGGCCTCCACAGCTACGCGGGCCTCACCTGACCGGGGTCGAGCCGAGTGTTCGGGCGACCACGAGCGAAATGTGGTTGGCCGGCTATGACGTGATGCGTTATAGTTGACTGAGTGATCCAGTCGTTCAGGGACAAGGAGACGCAGAAGCTTTGGATCGATCGATCCGTGCCGAAGCTGGGAACCGTCCAGAAGGTAGCGCTGAGGAAGCTGACGATGCTCGACGCGGCGGTAGAGCTGCAAGACCTGCGAATTCCACCTGCCAATAGGTTGGAAAGGCTCAAAGGTGATCGTGAAGGGCAGTACAGCATCCGCGTCAATGACCAATGGCGGATCTGCTTCGTTTGGGAAGCGGCTGGACCACGCGATGTCGAGATCGTCGACTATCACTGAGAGGAGAGACCATGGCCATTACGGGACCGTTGCCTCCGACCTCTCCCGGCGAGGTGCTCGCGGAGGAGTTCTTGGAGCCGATGCGGATCAGTCAGAACGCTCTCGCGCGGGCGTTGGGGGTGCCGCCGCGTCAGATCAATCAGATCGTGCACGGAAATCGCGCTATCACACCGCGGACAGCGTTGTTGTTGGGGCGCTATTTCGGTACCACGGCCGAGTTCTGGATCAATCTGCAGACGCATTACGACTTGGTTCGGGAACGAGAGAATCTGCACGACGAGTTGGCACGTATCGTCCCTCGTCCGCCGGTGGCGTGCTGACCTGTTCGGCATAGCGTCGGTCTGGGCGGAGGATGACCGGATGCGCCACAGACGCGGCCCCTCGGGGCAGGGGCTGATTCGCGAGAGTGGTCGGTGAGTTCGGCTCAGCGAGGGGCGAAGCAGATTTCAGGCTCGGTGTCTTCATCGAAATCGCCGAGGTGATGGTGACGGGGCTATTCGATTTGTTCGAGTACTTCGCCGAGGCGGGTGAGGGTGGTGCGCCAGCCGCGTTCCATCGCGTTGCGGGCCATTTTCTGGCGGCGGTTCTCGATGTCGAATCCGGTGTGGGTCAGTAGGAGTCGGGTGCCTCGGCCTTCGGGGTGGACGGTCCAGTCCAGGATCCAGCGGGCGGGGAAGGCGGCGCGTAGGTCTACCCAGCTGATCGTCAACTGTTCGTTCGGGCGGGTGGCGAGGACTTCGCAGGCGATCTCGCCGGGTGGGTCGGTGGGGATCGCGAAGATGAAGTGGGTGCCGATCGTCGGCGCGAATCCGGTGGATCGCATCAACCACTGGGCGATCAGGTCGGGGTCGGTGAGTGCGCGCCAGACCGCTTCGGGCCGCCGCGGGAAGAATCTGCCGATTTCGACCGCCGCCGGATCGAGTTCCGCATCAGATGTCATCGGCGCACCGCCTCAACGAATCCGGCCATGTGCCCCAGCATTCCATGTCGGCTCGCGCGAGAGGTCGTCCGCGCCGAACACGCATGCGCCGTCGACGCGTTCACAACCTCGTCACGCACACCACGAACCGCCGCTCCCGGTACACGATGCCGTGGTCGCCCGCTTTACAGGAGTCGGGGCTCGCGGTGTTGTCGCGGACGGTGAGGACGCGGACCGTGTCGGCGGTGGCGGGCGCCGCGCAGTCGACTCGGCGCGGGTTGTGCGGTACCAGGTCGACGCATCCGCCGACCACCCAGTCGATGTCGAGGCACAGCGCCGCACCGACCGAACCGCGTAGGGTGCCGTCGTAGACGCGGTCGGCGTCGCTGGGGCAGCGGTCCGCCGCGGCGACGGTGTCGATGATCTTGTACCGGGAATCGCCCGCGCCGCAGGCGGTTTTGCCGATTCCGTCGGAGTCGAGCCGGACGCAGTCGCCCGCGCCGAGCCGAACCGCCGCGGTGGATTTCTCGGTGTTGCCGCGCATACCGACCGCGAGCGGCGGCGCGGGCTCGGGCGCCGCGACGGCTTCGCCTTCGACCAGCGGGAGGGTCGAGGTGACCGCCGCGTCGTGACTTTCGACGGGTGCGGTGTCGGCGCTCGTGGTCAGCACCGCCGCGGCTACCAGCGCGGTCGAGACTGCCGCCGCGACAACGATTCCCGTCAGAATGATGGTTGCGCGAAGGCGTCTGCGCGGCATGGCTGGTCCTCCAGAACTGGTGAAGCTTGGCTCGCATCGCTATGCGAATCGAATTCCGAGACTTTCAAATCGGAGACAACGAATGCTTACACCATCGCATAGCCGCACGTCGAGGGGATGTCGGGCAACGGTTTTCGCTCACCGCGGTGTCTCGGTGCTCAGTGGTTCGGTCACGATCGCGCAACGGTGAGGTTTCGCGGCGGGCCGGGTTGGGCACAAAGTGAAGGTTGCCGCCGGATCACCGGGCGCGTTGCCCATCGTGTCACCGGGCGCGTTGCCCATCGTGTCACCGGGCGCGTCGCCCACCGTGTCACCGGCAGGTCGTCCCACCATGTCACCGGGCCTGTCGTCCGCTGTCGGAAACACGAAATCGAGGGTTCCTGAATGAAGTTCGGCACCGTGGCCGTCACCGCGTTACTCGCCGTCGCGTCCGTGGCTCTCACCGCCACCGTCGCGGACGCGAAACCGACGAACGAACCGGCCCGCGAGGTGTCGGCCTCGGGTATCGACAACGGCGTCGAATACCGGACGACGCTGGTCGACGGCTCGCGATCGAGTGCCACCTCGGTCGACCGAGGCCGATTCGCGCTCGCGGGCGACCGGATCACGCTGACGGCGGACAGCGGCGCACTCGTCACGGCGATTCCGCTGGCCTACGAGATCTCGGGCAGCCGGGTCGCGGTGGCGCACACCATCGGCGCCGACGGCCGCACCTTGACGCTGACACCCGAGGTCAGCGCCGCGCAGATCGGCGAGATGCAGCCGGTGAGCTCGATGGCACGGCTCATCGCCGAACTCGAGAAGAACGTGGTCGGCGCGGTCGGTGGCGCGGTGCTCGGCGGCCTGCTCGGCGCGATCCTCGGCGTCGGATTCTTCAGTCTGCTGACCGGGCCGATCGGCATGGTGGTCGGCGCGGTCGCGGGCGCTTACGTCACCGGCGGGCAACCTTTCCTCGACGCCATGACCGCCGTGGTGAGCGGCGCGCCGTGAACTCGTGAGCGACGCCGCGCGACCGGCGTCGACCGGGCGATTCCGTGTCCGTGTCGGCGGCTCGATATGGGACGATCGGCGGCGTGACAGCAGAGTTGGCCGGGGTGTCGGCATGGCCGCAGCAATGGCGATGGGATGACGATCTGGTCGACGGTTACCGCGCGCGCGGGATGAGCGGGGTCGCCGTCGAGGAGATCGATGTCGACGGTGTGCGGGAATCCGGCGTGCTGCTGCCGATGCGTCAGCCGCCGCGCTGGCAGGCGGTGGTGTTCGGGTTGATGGGCTTCGTATTCCTCGCCCTGGCCGTGCTGCTCTTCGTCGAGGTGGTGTTGAACCACGACTGGCTCAACCTGCTCGGGGTCGTGTTGTTCGTCGGGATCGGCGCGGTCACCACGGTCGCGTCGTATCGCGGGTTGCTCGCGCATCGCCGGGTGGTGCCCGGTCTGCTGCTCACGCCGACCCGGGTGATCCGGCGCGGCGGCGGCGGCGATCTGCTGGTTGTCGCGTGGTCGGAGATCGCCGAGATCCGGGCCTACACCCGTGACATGAGCAAGCGGAAATGGCACAACATGTTCGGTATCGATGTGCGGGATCCCGATGGGTTCCGGCGGGCCGCGCGTCGCGAGGGCGGCGGCCGGTTGGCGCACACGCCGACCGGGCCGGAGGTCGTCATGGTCTCCGACGCCGTCATGCGGATGAATCCGCTACTCGCCTATCATCTTGTGCGCCACTACTTCCGGCATCCGGAACAGCGCCATCGCATCACGCGGGCGGTGGGTGCCGGAGGGTAGTTCAGCGGTCGCCTTCACCGTCGCGGTGTTGCTGCCGCGAGATCCGCCACAGGAAGTCCGGATCGTCGTCGGGCCCCATGATCTGTTTGCGCCGGGGTGAACGCGGGGGCGGCCCCGACCTCTCCGGGCCGAACGCCTTCCAGCACAGCACCGCGATCACCACGACCGCGATGAGTGCTACCAGGTACATCACGTCGCTCACCTCCTGACAACGAGGGTAGCGGTGCGCCCGCCCGGTGCGCATCGTCGTGCGCGGAATCGATGTGTACCGGTCGCCGTGCGGGTCGCGGGCGCGACCCGCGACGACGGGGTCTCAGCGCGCCGGGCCTGCTTCGGTGGTGAGCGAGGCGAGCAGTTGGAGCACCTCGGATTCACGGAACCGGCGATGTCCGCCGGGGGTGCGCAGCGATCCGAGGCGACCGGCATGGGCCCAACGGGTGACGGTCTTCGGGTCGACGTGGAACATGGCAGCCACTTGGCCCGGTGTGAGCAAGGTGTCCTGGCCGCCGACGGTGATCGCAGTCATAGCAAACCTCTCCGTTCTCGACAGTTCCCTCATCAGAATGGCGTCATCGTTGCATCCCAACCCCCAGGTACGCGAACCACCTACAGTTGGTAAAGGCGAAGTAATGGACAAAACGGATAGGTTTTCGCGCTCATCGGCAGGTCGAGCCGGAGGGCTGCGGCGGGCGGCGGGCGTAGCTTCGCCTACCCTGGTCGGCGTGAGCGACGTAACTCGACCGGACGGCGCATCCGGCTGGCAAACCTCGAATCCTGCGAATTCGCAGCTCTCGAATCCGAGGCGGCGACTCGCCGTCCACCTGGCTCTGTACACGCTGGCACGGCTCGGGTTGGTCGCGGTGCTCACGGTGGTCGTGGTCGTGGTCGCGAATCTGCTCTCCGTCGAGATACGCATGATCGTCGCGATCCTGATCGCGGTGGTCGTCGCGATGCCGCTGTCACTGCTGCTTTTCACGAAATTGCGGTCGAAGGTCAACGCCGATATCGCCGTGGTCGACGAGAAACGGCGCAAGGACAAGGCGCAATTGCGCGCGCGGCTGCGCGGGGAGGACGGGAGCGCCTCGGCGTGAAACAGTGCGATCGCAGCACCCCGCGCGACTGGGTCGACAATGCGGTGCGGTTGATCGACGCCGATACCCAGCGCAGCGCCGACACCCATCTGCTGCGTTATCCGCTACCGGCGCGATGGGGTGTGCAGCTGTATCTGAAGGACGAGTCGACCCATGTCACCGGCAGCCTGAAACATCGGCTGGCGCGTTCGCTGTTCCTGTACGCGATCTGCAATGGGTGGGTCACCGAGGGCACGACGGTGGTGGAGGCCAGCTCCGGTTCGACGGCCGTGAGCGAGGCGTATTTCGCGAGCATGCTCGGCCTGGATTTCGTCGCGGTGATGCCTGCGAGCACCTCGCCGCGCAAGATCGCGCTGATCGAGGCGCACGGCGGGCGCTGCCATTTCGTGCGGCATCCGCCCGATATGTATGCCGAGGCGGCGCGATTGGCCGAGGAATGCGGCGGCCACTATCTGGATCAGTTCACCAATGCCGAGCGGGCCACCGACTGGCGGGGCAACAACAATATCGCCGAGTCCATTTACGAACAGTTGGCGCTGGAAACGCATCCGGTGCCGGAGTGGATCGTGGTCGGCGCGGGCACCGGCGGCACCAGCGCGACGATCGGCCGGTATATCCGGTACCGCAGGCACGCCACGAAACTGGCCGTGGTCGATCCGGAGAATTCGGCCTTCTTCGGCGGATACGAGACCGGTGATCCCGCTTATCAGACCGGCATGGCTTCGCGAATCGAGGGGATCGGCAGGCCGAGGGTCGAGCCGTCGTTCGTCGGTCAGGTGGTCGACCGGATGATCGAGGTGCCCGACGCGGCGTCCGTCGCGGCGGCGCGGCGGGCCAGTCGGGTGATCGGCCGCCGGGTCGGCGGGTCGACGGGCACCAATCTGTGGGGAGCGTACGCGTTGATCGCCGAGATGGTCGATCGGGGCCGGACCGGCAGTGTGGTCACGTTGATCTGCGACGGCGGCGATCGGTACGCGGGTACCTATTACGACGACGCGTGGGTCGCTGGGCAGGGGCTGAGTCTGGCCGAGCCCACCGAGGTCATCGAGAACTTCCACGCCACCGGCGTGTGGAACGGCTGAGCCGGGTCTGTAGAACTTCGATTCCGCAGGGATGTCGCGCGGCCGTTGTCGTCAATTTTTGTTGACAACCCTGCGCATCGTCAATCAAAATTGACGACATGACAGAGGCAACCACGCTCGCGGCGGCCGCGGGCAGTCCCGACCCCAAGGTCGGGCTGCGCGCGGTGCTCGCACTCCGCAGGCTGCTCGAACGCCTCGAAGCCATCCAGGTCCAGAACGCCAGGAGTCAGGGCTGGTCCTGGCAGGCCATCGCGGATGCGCTCGAGGTCAGCAAGCAGGCAGTTCACCAGAAATACACGAGGGGCGGGAGCCGCTGATGTTCGAACGATTCAGTAAGTCGGCGCGGATCGCGGTGGTCGCGGCGCAAGAGGGCGCGCGGGAAGTAGGCAGCTCCGATATCGATGTCGAGCACGTCCTGCTCGGACTGCTCGAAAACGCCGAACCCGAAGTGAAAGCCCTGCTCGCCGAGGTCGGCCTCACCTACGATGGCGTGCTGCGCACCCTCACCGAGCAGGGCGAGGTCACGCCGGGCACGACCGGCGAACCGCTCGGCGCCGAGGACGCCGAAGCACTGCGATCCATCGGGATCGACCTCGACGCCGTGCGCAGATCGCTGGAAGCCACCTTCGGCGAGGACGCGCTCGACCGCCCGGTCCCCGAGTCGCGCGGTTTCCTCGGTCGCTGGTTGCACGGCGGGCACATCCCATTCACTCGCGACGCCAAGAAGATCCTCGAACTGGCACTGCGGGAGGCGATCGCGCGCAAGGACCGCAGCATCGAATCCGGGCACGTCCTGCTCGCCATCCTGCGCGCGCCGAACCGGACCACCTCGGCCCTGTTCGGCGGCCAGGACGCGATCACCGCGCTGCGCCCGAAGGTGCAGGCGCTGCTCGACCGTGCCGCGTGAGTCACGAATCCCGCGCGGCCGCCCGTGCGCGACTTAGCATTGGCTCATGCAGTTAGTGATTCGGCTGGTCATCAACGCCGTGGCCATCTGGTTGGCTGCGGCCTGGGTCAGCGGCATCGAGATCAAGAGTCCCGAAGACGACACCACCACCAAGATCGTTGTCGTGCTGGCCATCGCGGCGGTCTTCACGATCGTGAACGCGCTGGTCAAACCGCTGGTGAATTTGCTGTCACTACCGCTGGTGGTGCTCACCCTCGGATTGTTCCTGTTGGTGGTCAACGCGCTGATGCTGATGCTCACCGCGTGGATCACCGACGCGTTCTCCGATTACGGCCTCGCCGTCGACGGGTTCTGGCCCGCACTGTGGGCGGGCATCGTGATCTCGCTGGTGAACTGGGTGCTCGGCATCCTGGTGCCGGACGGCGACTGACCCGCTCAGGCCAGGCCGACGGCGAGAGCCGACAGCGCCGACCAGAGCAGCAACGCCAGTCCGGAATCGCGCAGCGCGGGAATGAGTTCCAGACCGTTCCCGCCACCGCGCACCGGGGAGTTGGCCCGCACGGCCAGCGGCACGGCCAGCAGGCCGACCAGCGCGAACGGCGTGCGCGCGACCAGCGCGACGGTCACAAGGAACGGGACCGCGAGCAATGCCATATGCAGTGTTCGCGTGCGCGGATCGCCGAGTTTCACCGCGAGCGTGGTCTTCCCGGACGCGGTGTCGGTGGGGATGTCGCGCAGGTTGTTGGCGACGAGCACGGCGCTGGAGAACGCGCCGACGCCGACCGCGAGCGCCGCGCCGACCCAATCGACCCGCTCGGCCTGCACGAACTGGGTGCCGAGGACGGCGATCAGCCCGAAGAACACGAACACCGCGATCTCGCCGAATCCGCTGTAGCCATACGGTTTGCTGCCGCCGGTGTAGAACCACGCGCCCGCCAAGCAGGCCGCGCCGACCAGCAGCAGCCACCAGGCCGTGGTGAGTGCGAGCACGAGTCCGAGGACCGCGGCGAGGCCGAGGCTGAGTATCGCGGCGTTCTTCACCGATGCGGGGGAGGCGAGCCCGGAACCAACGAGGCGCAGCGGCCCGACCCGCTCGTCGTCGGTTCCTCTTATGCCGTCGGAGTAGTCGTTCGCGTAGTTCACCCCGACGATCAGGGCGAGCGAGACCAGCAGTGCGAGAAGGGCTTTCCACCACTCGAAACCGTCGATGGAGGCGGCGGCCCCGGTTCCCGCGAGCACCGGCGCGATCGCGTTCGGCAGGGTCCGAGGGCGGGCTCCCTCGAGCCATTGCGCTGCTGTAGCCATGCGCCGAGCCTAATCCGCCGCCGTCCGGCGCGCCCCGGCCGGCACGCGCGCGCCGATACCGGGTGGCGCCGGTCAGGATTCGGCCGCGGCCTTCAGTCGCGCGAGCCCCTTCTCGAAATCCTTGCCGACGAATTTGTCCATCGAAACTACTTTCGACACAAGCGCCATCAGACCGGTCTGCCGTCCGGTCATCCGCCACGCCACCTCGGTGCCTTCGGCCACCGGGTTCAGCGTGAAGGTGACCTGGTGGACGGCCTTCATCGGCTTCTCGAACTCGAGCCGCACCCCGATCTCGCGTTCGGCGTCGGCGACGATCTCCATATTCCCTGCGCCCGCCTTGCGGTTGCCTTTCCAGGCGTACCGGGCGCCGACACCGGATTCCGGACCGGTGTAGGTGCGGTGCAGTTCCGGGTCGACGTCCTCCCACGGGGACCATTTCGTCCACTCGTGGAAGTTGCCGATCAACCCGTGCACGCGCGATGCTTCGGCCGCGACGACGGCCGTCCTGACCACTTCGAACTCAGCCATGCGGCACAGCGTAGGCCACCGTCGGCCTGGATGTCGGGGGAAAATCCGTGCGACTTCGAACCGTTCGTCTCGCATACGATGACCTTGGAATGTTTCCGGATCAGGGCGGCCGGTACCGCCGAAGTCGAATCGTGACGACGCCCGCAGGCGAGCCGGTGGTGGTCGGCCTGCTGGGCGATGTCGTGCTGCGCCGCGACAGCGCGCTCGAAGCCGTGCCCGGCGCCCGGTCGCGGTTGCTGCTCACCTCGCTGGCCCTGCGCACGGGGCGCAGTCGCAGCGCGCAGGCGCTGATCGAGGATGTCTGGGGTGAGCAGCTGCCGCGTTCGCCGATGAACGCCCTGCACACCCAGGTGTCGCGGCTGCGTTCGGCGCTGCCCGACGGCGCGCTGGAGATCGGTCCCGCAGGCTATCGGCTCACGCTCGCGCCCGACCGGGTCGACCTCGCGCTGGCGGGCGATCTGTGCTCGCGCGCCGCACGGGCTCGCGAGGGCGGCGACGCCGTCGGCTGTTTGGACACGGTCGCCGCGGCGCGGGCGCTGTGGCGCGGAGAACCCGGCGCCGACCTGCCGTCCGGCGAGGTCGCCGACGCCCTGCGCGAATCGGCCGCCGCCCGCCTCGCCGCGCTGGACGAACTCGAACTCGCGGCGAGACAGGACATCGGCGACATCGACGGCGCGCTGACCCTGGCCCGCCGCCGCGCCGCCGCCGACCCGTTCGACGAGACCGCACAACTGGCGCTCATGCGGTTGCTCGCGGCGGCGGGCCGGGTGGGCGAGGCGCTGGAGTCCTTCGCGGCCTTCCGCGCGGATCTGGCGGACCGGCTCGGGGCCGATCCGGGTCCGGCGTTGATCGCCCTGAACACCGCGATCCTGCGCGGTGAACCGGTGGTGTTGCCCGATGGCACGGGTCGCAGGGCGGGGTCGGAGCTCACCGTGGTTTCGCCGGACGGTGTGGACGAGCGACGCGCGTTCGCGAGCGCCGCTGACGGGCTCGGCGCGCGGACCGCGACGCCGGAACTCACGGTCGTCGACGAACCAGGCCCGGTGGTCGGCGAACCAGCGGCGCGCGAATACGTGGTTCCCGCCGCCGTCGGCCTGCGCGCGGCGCCCAACGCGCTGCTCGGCAGGGAAGGCGATCTCGACGCGATCGAAGCGCTGCTGCGTGATTCGCGGGTCACCACCGTGCTCGGTCCGGGCGGCACCGGCAAGACCCGGGTCGCCAACGAGGTCGGTGCACGGATGGCGCGGTCGTCGCAGGTGGTGCTGGTCGAACTCGCGTCGGTGCGCGCCGAGGCCGAGCAGGCCCGCTTGGAGGTGGAGGCTGCGATCAGCGCCGCGCTCGGCCTCAGCGACATGAGTCTGGACGCCACAACACTGCGTGCGGGCATGGCCATCGGGCCGCGGCGACGGCTGCGCGAGGCGGTGGCCGCGCGTTCCATGCTGCTCATCCTCGACAACTGCGAACACCTGGTCGAGGCGGTCGCCGTCGTGGTCGCGGATCTCATCGGCGCGGCGGACCGGCTGACGGTTCTGACCACGAGTCGCGCGCCGCTCATGATCACCGCCGAGACCGTCTACCCGCTGCCGCCGCTGACGATCGATGCCGCCGGATCACCCGCCACCGACCTGTTCGCCGCCCGCGCGCGGGCCGTTCGCCCTTCGGTGCGCCTCGACCCGGATGTGCTCGCCCAACTGTGCCGGACCCTCGACGGGCTGCCGCTGGCCATCGAACTCGCGGCGGCGCGGGTCAGGACGATGAGCGTCGAGGAGATCAACACCAGACTCGCCGACAGGTTCGCGCTGCTGCGCCACGGTGACCGCAGCTCCCCGGAACGGCACCGCACCCTGCACGCCGTCATCGACTGGAGCTGGAACCTGCTCGACGAACCGCAGCGGGTCGCGCTGCGGCGGCTGTGCCGGTTCACCGCGGGGTTCGGTCCTGCGGCGGCCGAGCAGGTCGCGGGCGGTCCCGAGGTCGGTGATGTGGCGGCCGCCGTGGAAGGGCTGGTGAACCAGTCGCTGCTCACCGTCTACGACGACGAGGTCCTCGGCACCCGCTACCGGATGCTGGAGACCGTGCGCGAGTACGGGGAGGAACAGCTCTGCGCGACACCGGGCGAACCGGATCTGGTGATCGAGCGTCTGCTGCGCTGGGCCCACGATTTCGCCGACGACGCGGCCGCCCGATTCGCCCATTGCGACCAGATGCAGCTGGCGCTCGCGGTGACCACCGAACTCGAAAATCTGCTGGCGGCGTTGCGTTACGCGGTGGAACGCGCCGACGCTCGCCGCACCTACACGATCTTCCCGGTGGTCGGCGCCCTGTGGATGATTCGCGGCACCCACACCGAGGCCGCGGCATGGGCGGTCAGGGTGAGCGCGTTCGACGAGACCGAGGGCGGAGTCGAGACCGCGCGCGGGGATCTGATCCTGGCCACCTTCCTGATGGTGTTCCTGCATCTGCTGTACATGCCCGACGAGGTGCGGATGCTGGCTCGTACCCGGGTGCGGGTGCGCAGGTTGCTGCGTACCCGCACCGACCTGTCCGAGGCGTCGCGGTTCGCCGGTGGTTTCATCACCGGCCCGATCGACGGCCGAGGCGCGGCCAGGCGGATCGCCGAGGCCATCAGGTACGGCGACGACGAGACCAGGGCGACCGCGCTGCTGCTGCGTGCGAATATCAAGGAGAACCTGGGCGACGTGCGCGGTTCGACCCGCGACGCGACGCAGGCGCTCGCGGCCTTCCACGACAATCACGTGTGGAGCGTGGCCATGGTGTGCCGCCATCTCGGTCAGGTCTTCGGGCAGATCGCCCGATACGACGAGTCGGTGACCTACTACCGCCGCAGCCTCGGCCTGCTGCTGCGACTCGGCTCCTTCGAGGACACCGTGGAGATCCGCGGCTTGCTCGTCGCGTCGCTGGTCGGGGCGGGTGAATTGGAGCAGGCCGAACGCGAACTACGAACCATGGCGGGCAGCGCCGATCTCGCGGTGACCAACAGCGCGGTGGGCATGCAGAACCTGTTGTTGGCGGGCATCGCGCAGAGTTCGGCCGAATTGTCCTTCGCCAGGGGCGATATCGATGGAGGGCTGCGCGGTTACGACCGGGCACTCGAGTTGTCCGGCTGGCCGAATGCGGGTCCGGGTCCGGGTCCGGGATCGCTGATGACCGCCGCGGGCGCGGTGGACGCCCGAATCCTGCACGGGCGTGCGCGGTCCGCGGCGCCGCTGATCGCGCAGCTGCTCGATCTGGCGCTGACGGTACTCGGCCAGTTTCAGGACCTTCCGCAGGTTGGCGCGCTGTGCTGCGCGGTGGGGTCCTACCTGATCGCGACCGGTCAGGATCGGGAACTCGGTCTGCGGCTGCTTTTCCTCGCCCCTCGGCTGTCGGCTCGGCAGGATCTTCCGAACATGCGCCTCGACCGGCACCTCGCTGCCGCGCGCACAGTATTGGGCGAGGACCGAGTGTCGGTGGCGGCCGCCGGGTCCCGGCGGCGTGGGCGCAAGGAGGCCGCGACGGAAGCCGTCGGATTGTTGCGCGGCCTCAACGAGACGTGGCCGAGGTAGCGACGCGAACGGGAAGGTCCGGTCGCCGTTCGGTGTGAACGGCGACCGGACAGGGGAATTCACGCCTTACGCATGTAGGTGCGCACGGTCAACGGAGCGAACACCGCGACGATGGCTCCGGCGCCGACCAGGGTCCACCCGAAGTGCGCGCCGATGGTGCCGCTGTTCATCAGTTCGCGGCAGGCGTAGATCAGGTGCGAGACCGGATTCACGTTCACGAACGCCCTGACCACCGACGGCATGCTCTCGGTCGGCACGAAGGCGGGGGAGCAGAACGTCAGCGGGAACATGATGAGCATCGAATAGCCCTGCACCGAGGCCGCCTTGTTCGCGATCACGCCGAAGAAGGCCCAGATCCAACTGGTCGCGAAGGAAGCGGCGATCACGAGCACGGCGGCGCCGACGACACCGACCACGCCGCCGTGCGGACGGTAGCCCATGACCAGGCCCATCACCACGGTGAGGACGGTCGCGATGAAATAGCGGACCATATCCGCGGTGAGCGCGCCCGACAGCGCCGAGATGCGGGCGATGGGAAGTGATTTGAAGCGGTCGAAGACGCCCTTGTCCATATCCTCGCGCAACTGCACGCCGGTGGTGACCGAGGTCAGGATCACGCTCTGCACCATGATGCCCGGAATGATCACCGGCAGGTATTTCGGCACGTCGCCCGCGATCGCGCCGCCGAAGATGTAGGTGAACATCAGCGTGAAGATGATGGGCTGGATGATGACGTCGAAGAGCTGTTCGGGATTGTGCTTGATCTTGAGCAGACCTCGGTAGGCCATGGTCATGGTGTTGGCCACGGTCTGCCGCACGGTGACCGGATCGGCTGGCATCGGCAGCGGCCGCGCGGGGGCATCGGTGGTGAGGGTGGCGGTCATGCCGCGCTCCGTTCGGTATCGGTGTCGTTCGATTCGGCCGGGTGGCCGGTGATGGTGAGGAAGACCTCGTCCAGGCTCGGCTTGGAGACGGTGATCTCCTCGACCCCGATCTCCCACTCGCGCAAGCGGATCAGCAGGTCGGTGGTCATATCGGCGGAGCGAAGCGGCGCGCTCAGCTTGCCTGTCTCAGGAGTGATCAGAGCTTGCGCGCCGAGGAAGTCGGTGACGATGCGGTGGGCCTCCTCGAGTTGATCGCGGTCGGCCAGGGTCAGGTGCAGTGAGGAGCCGCCCACCGAGCTCTTGAGTTCGTCGGCGGTTCCGTCGGCGATCACCCGGCCGCGATCGATGACCGCGATCCGATCCGCGAGCTGATCGGCCTCGTCCAGATACTGCGTGGTGAGCACCACCGTCGCGCCCTCGCGGACCAGGCGCCGGATGGTCTCCCACATCTGGGCGCGGGTGCGCGGATCGAGGCCGGTGGTCGGCTCGTCGAGGAACAGCAGCGGCGGGGTCGAGATGAGGCTCGCGGCCAGGTCGAGACGGCGGCGCATACCGCCGGAGAAATTCTTCAGCGCCTTGTCCGCGGCCTCGGTGAGGTCGAACTCCTCGAGCAGCGACGCGGTCTTGGCGCGCGCATCGACGCGGCTCAGGCCGAGCAGGCGGGAGAAGATCATCAGGTTCTCGGTGGCGGTCAGGTCCTCGTCGACCGAGGCGTACTGTCCGGTGACGCCGATCAGCGAACGCACCGCCGACGCCGCGCCGACGACGTCGTGGCCGAAGATCCGCGCCTCGCCGCCGTCCGGGCGCAGCAGGGTGGCCAGCATCCGGATGGTCGTGGTCTTGCCCGCGCCGTTCGGCCCGAGCACCCCGTAGACCGAACCGCGCGGCACCGCGAGGCTGACGCCGTCAACGGCACGCTGTTCCCCGAACACCTTGACCAGGTCGTTCGCCTCGACGGCGAGCACCGAAGTTGGTGTGAATGAAGTCATGCGAACACTGTGGCCCGCTCGACTTGCACCGCCCTTGCGCCGCGATGGCGCGCGCTGTCACGCGCATGGCGCCGTGTCGGTGAGAGCGGCGATCCGCGCGGTGCGTGAGTCGAAGCGGCACCACGCGATCGCGGCTTCGAGGTGCACGCACACGATCGCCTACCGAATGAGAGCAGGCACCGGTGGCCCGAGCTCGCGACGCACGGGCGCCCGGCGTCAGCTCGCCGAACTCGCCAGCAGCAGCTCGCGCAGTGCGGCGCGGTTCGGTTTTCCGGGGCCGTGCAGGGGCAGTTCGTCCACGAGAGCGAGTTCGCGAGGTGCGGCGATGGCGTCGAGTTCGCGCGCCACGTGCTCGCGCAGCTCCTCGAGGGTCGGCTCGGCGCCCTCGGCCGGGACCACCGCCACCGCGACGCGCTGCCCGAGCCGCTCGTCGGGCAGGCCGAGCACCACGCATTCGCTGATGCCGGGATGGGTCACCAGTACGGCCTCAACCACCTGCGGCAGCACGATCAGGCCGCCGGTCTGGATGGCCTCGTCGAGGCGTCCGCTGATCCGCAGCACGCCGTCCTCGAAAGTGCCCGCGTCGTCGGTGCGGAACCAGCCGGGTTCGGCGAAGGCCGGGTGGTCCGGGTTGCCTCGGTACCCGGAGGCGACCATGGCGCCGCCGAGTATCACCCGCCCGTCCTCGATGCGGATCCGCGCGCCGCGCAACGGCACGCCGTCGTAGACGCAACCGCCGCAGGTCTCGCTCATGCCGTAGGTGCGAATTACGTTGATACCGGCTGCTTTCGCGCGTTCGTACACCGGTGTCGGGGTGGCGGCGCCGCCGACGAGGACCGCGTCCATGCCCGCGAGCGCCGCGGCGGCCACCGGCGCGTCCAGCGCCTTGATCAGCTGGGTCGGCACCAGCGACGTGTAGCGCCGCTCGCCGCGCATGCCGGTGATCGCGCCCGCCAGCGCCTCGGGCAGGAACCCGCCCGACACGTCGAGGACGGTGGGTTCGGTGCCCGCGTCGATACTGCGCAGCAGCACCTGGATGCCCGCGATGTGGTGGGTGGGCAGGGCGAGCAGCCAGGCGCCCGGACCGCCGAGCCTTTCGTGGGTGGCGGTGACGCTGGCGCGCAACGCGGACGCGCTCAACATGGCGCCCTTCGGCACGCCGGTGGTGCCCGAGGTGGTGACCACGAGCGCGATCTCGTCATCGATCGGCTCGCCGGGCAGCAGCGCGTCGCTCAGCCTGAGCGCTTCGCGCCGGTCGCTGGTCGGGATCGGCAGCCACGCCGGGCCGTTGCCCTCCAGCGCCTCGCGCAGATGCGGTATCACCTCGCCGACGTTCGACCCGGTCGGCATCGGCAGTGTGCGCAGCGTTTCGCTCACGATCGCGCCTCGCACGAGCCGAGGTCGAGTGGAGTCGTCGCCGCGGTGCTCGCGGTTCGCTCGATAGGGCTTCTCATGGCGCTCGAGGTTGTCTCGCTGCGGAGTGTCACGGTGCCAACGGTTCGCTTGCTGCGCTCCCTCACGGTAGGGATCGTGTCATGCCCGCGCCGCCGCGCGCGGGACGGGTCGGTGTGCCGGGGCGGTGCGCGCGAACTGCGCCCGCCCCCGGGGAATGGGGATCGTCTAGGCCAGACATGGAGACTGCGATTCACTCGTCGGACGGTGGGAATCGGGGGTGACCCGGACAGCGACGGCCGGGGTCCACTCAGCGTTATCGTCCTCGCCGCGCCCACCGTTGGCAACTCGACCCCGCGGCCGCCCGCGCCGCCCGGACCCGCCGCTAGTCCTCCGACCAGCGCGAATCACGCCGGACAGGATGCGAGGGCGGCACCTCGACCAGCACGATCGGCACACCGTCCGGGTCGCGTATCCACATCTCGATCAACCCCCACGGCTCCTCGGCGGGCGCCCGGTCGATCGGCACGCCGTGCAACGCCAACTCCACCGCGGCGGCCCCGACATCACGCACCTGCAACCAGACGGCGCCGGAGAACCCCGTCGGCGCACCGGTCCCGCCGTGCGCGGCGACCTCGATCAGCGACTGACCGGCGAAGAACACGGTGCCGCCCGGATACTCCCGGTACACGCCGAGCCCGAGGGTTTCGCCGTAGAAGGCGAGTGTGGTCCGGTAATCGGCCGGACGCAGGATCACCCGGCTGCTCAAGATCTCCATGTAGGCCCTTCCGCCGTCGGTCACGCTCCGCGTCGAGCATCCCCGCGTCCCGCACGATATCGTTCGCGCGGATTCAGAAGTGCCACGGATACGGCGACCAGTCCGGTTCGCGCTTCTCCAGGAACGCGTCGCGCCCCTCGACGGCCTCGTCGGTCATGTAGGCCATCCGGGTCGCCTCGCCCGCGAACAACTGCTGCCCGACCAGCCCGTCGTCGAGCAGGTTGAACGCGTACTTGAGCATCCGCTGCGCCTGCGGCGACTTGCCGTTGATGTCCGCGGTCCACTCCAGCGCGACCGTCTCGAGTTCGGCATGGTCGACCACCGCGTTCACCGCACCCATGTGATGCATCTCCTCCGCGGTGTAGGCGCGACCGAGGAAGAAGATCTCCCGAGCGAACTTCTGCCCCACCATCTTCGCCAGGTACGCGCTGCCGTACCCGCCGTCGAAACTGCCCACGTCGGCGTCGGTCTGCTTGAACCGCGCATGCTCCCGACTGGCCAACGTCAGATCGCACACCACGTGCAAACTGTGCCCACCCCCCGCCGCCCACCCGTTCACCAGCGCGATGACGACTTTCGGCATGAACCGAATAAGCCGCTGCACCTCGAGAATGTGCAACCGCCCCGCCCGCGCCTGATCAACGGTGTCGGCGGTGTCCCCCGCCGCGTACTGATACCCGCTACGCCCCCGAATTCGTTGATCCCCACCGGAACAGAACGCCCACCCCCCATCTTTGGTGCTCGGACCGTTCCCGGTGAGCAACACCGCCCCGACATCCGCGCTCATCCGAGCGTGATCGAGCGCCCGATAAAGCTCGTCGACGGTATGCGGCCGAAAAGCATTGCGAACCTCTGGCCGATCGAACGCGACCCGCACCGTCCCCTGCTCGATATGCCGGTGATAGGTGATGTCGGTCAGATTCTCGAACCCGGGAACGGCTCGCCAAAGCGCCGGATCGAAAGACTGCGTCGAATCGATAGTCACACCACCGATTATCGCCACCCCACCCACACCCACCTCGACCCCACCCTCGGCAACCCCGCCGAGCACCCTCCCCGACCGCGCCCGCACCCCGCCGAAACCGAGCCGGACAAGCAACCGAGCCCCCCGAACCCACAGCGCCGAAGACAACGCAGAATAGATCCAGCGCGCGCGGCAAGCTCACACGTGCGAAGGTGAAGCGGACCCGTTGCCGGGTTTGCGTCTACAAACTCCTCGCGTCGATGCGTATAGTGACGTGCGCTCGTTCATCGACACCAATCCGGAGGAACCTGAAAGTGGTTGCTGCACTGTCTGAATCCCTGCTCGACGAGGCCAAGAAGCCGGCATTCCTTGCCGACGCCAAAGAAGTTCTGGACGCCGAGGTGTCAGACAAGGGTGGTGCGTCCGGCCTGGCTGTGAAGGGTGGATACGCCGCAGTCAAGAAGATCAGCCCGTCCATCGTCCCCGACGCGCTGGAATCGCTGGCCCCCAAGTTCGTCGACCAGCTCGACCCGTTCTGGCAGGAGTACTCCGCCGCCGGTTCGGGCAGCTTCGCCGACCTGCTCGTCTCCAAGTCCGACGTGGTCGCCGAGGCGTTGCTGTCGGTCACCGACGCCCGCGCGGAAGCCTCGAGCCGCCCGGCCCTGCAAAAGGTCTACTCCTCGATGCGCTCCTCCGCGAAGAAGAACGTCATCGAGGCCCTGCCTCGCCTCGGCGACCTGGTCCAGCGCCACGCGGGCTGAGTTTATCGGCGTCGCCTTCGGCGCCGCGGGTTCGCGGCCCTTGATGTCTCGCGTCCCAGCGGTCGATACTTGCTCCTTCGTCGCATCGTATCGACCGCTGGGACGCGAGACGGCCGCGAACCGGTCGCTCGTCGGGCTCGCTCCCGGCGGGGCTGGGTGGGGCTTGGAAGGAGGCACTTGGGGGATGCCGAGGGGGGTGAGGAGTTCGGGTGGGAGGCCGTACATCGAATCGGGTTGGTGGGATCGGGTTCGACGTGTGGCGGGGCAAACCATTGGGTAGGCAAACCGCGTCAGCACCCGGATAGACGAACACCGTCGCCGTCGCAGCCAACCCGTCAACGCCCCTGTGATCAGGGTGACGAAGACGTTCTCACTCCCGTCTGGGAGGCTGGGGTCGTGAACCCGTCAACGGCGCAGGCACAGGTAGTTGTCGACGAATTCGTGCGCGGAGGCGTGCGGGACGTCGTTCTGTGTCCCGGTTCCCGCAACGCCCCGCTGGCATTCGCCCTACAGTCCGCCGACGCGGCGGGTCGCCTGCGACTGCACATGCGCATCGATGAACGCAGCGCCGGATTCCTCGCCGTGGGTCTGGCGGTGGCGGCACAGCGCCCGGTGCCGGTGGTAATGACCTCGGGGACCGCGGTAGCGAACCTCGGACCGGCAGTTCTGGAAGCGAACTACGCACGAGTCCCGCTGATCGTGCTGAGCGCGAATCGCCCTTACGACATGCTTGGCACCGGCGCGAACCAGACCGTGGAACAGCTCGGCTTGTTCGGCAGCCAGGTCCGCGCGACCATCAGTTTGGGCCTCGCGGAGGCCGACCCGGCCGATTCCGCCTACGACAAGCAGAACAGCGTGTGGCGCTCGGCGGTCTGCCGAGTACTGGCCGCCGCGCGCGGCACACGATCGGGGAACGCGGGCCCGGTACATTTCGACATTCCGCTGCGTGAACCCCTGGTGCCGGACCTGGCACCGGGTGAGTCGGCGCCCGAGGGCCGCACGGACGGCCGCGCGTGGACCGCCACCGAATACGCCACCCTCGACGTCCCGTTGGAGATCGACCTCACCCCCGACACGGTGGTCATTTCCGGCCACGGCGCCGGTCTGCGGCCCGAGTTGGCGCAGCTGCCGACGGTAGCGGAGCCGACCGCCCCCATGCACGGCCCTGCCCTGCACCCTCTCGCGCTGCCATTGCTGCGCCCGAAGCAGGCCATCATCACCGGTCGCCCCACCCTGCACCGGCAGGTTTCGCGGGTTCTGGCCGATCCCGATGTCACGGTGTTCGCGTTGACCACTGGCCCGCGCTGGCCCGATGTGTCCGGCAATGTCGTCGGCACCGGTACCAGGGCGGTCATCTCGGGCGCGCCGCGCGCGGAGTGGCTGGCGCGCTGCCGCGAACTGGATGCGACCGCCGATCAGGCGGTGCGCGCCGAACTCGCCGGACATCCGAAGCCGACGGGCCTGCATGTGGCGGCCGTCGTCATGGACGCTTTGCGCGCGGGCGATCAACTGCTGCTCGGCGCGTCCAATCCGGTGCGGGACGCCGCACTGGTCTCGGATCCGCGTCCCGGGGTGCGGGTGCTGTCCAACCGAGGTGTCGCCGGTATCGACGGCACCGTGTCGGCGGCCGTCGGCGCGGCGTTGGCGCACGAGGGCCGCACCGTGGCCCTGATGGGCGACCTGACCTTCCTGCACGACGCGTCCGGCCTGCTGATCGGCCGCGGCGAACCCCGCCCGGAGGACCTCACGATCGTGGTCGCCAACGACGACGGCGGCGGCATCTTCGAACTGCTCGAACAGGGCGACCCGCAGTACGCGGGCGTCTTCGAACGCGTCTTCGGCACCCCGCACGGCATGGACCTGGCCGCACTCTGCGCCGCCTACCGCATCCCGCACCGGCAGGTCGACCCGGAGGAACTGGCCATGGAACTCGTCGGCCCCGCCCACGGTGTCCGAGTGCTCGAGGTGATCACGGAACGTTCGAGCTTGCGCGAACTACACGCCGCCGTGCGGGCCAAGATAGCCCCCTGACGCTTGCCGACAGCCTCGGGCGTCGCATCGCCACCATCGATTTCCCGCGACAGATCGGGCGGTCCAGGAGCCGCAGCGCGCTCGCCGTCGCCGGGGCGCCGAGTCGTCTCGGATCTACGAGGCAGACGGTTCGTGGCGTGATCAAGGCCGCAGATATCCAGGCCGCAGATCAGGCGCCTGGCGCGAAATCCTCGTCATCCAGCGGCGCCGGAATCGACTGCTCGACCACATCCGCCGGATCGGCCGACCAGATGTCGCGGGCGACGGCGTCGGCGAGGTCGACCTCGGCCGGGTCGTCCGGGTAGGCGGGGGCAGCCTGTTCGGCCAGGTCCGCTTCGGAAACCTCGTCGGTGGTGCGGAATGTGCTGCGATCGATCATCGTGCCCTCCTGTCCACTGGGTTCTCGTTACCGCGTACCCGAATCACGGACGAACATCAGTACGAGGATGCGCCCCGCCTGCCGAGTAGGGCAACCCGTCGGCCGCAACAGACGGTCACGACGGCGTGCCGTGGGGTCGCGGTGTGTCGCGACAGCATCCTGCGACGAGTTCGAGGTCCCGCGCCGATGAGTTCGCGACTCCCGCGCCGTCCACACAGGTGAAGCCACGTCGTCCGACCGGAGAACTCATGACTGCGAATTTCGACCTCGAACCCGCCGCCACCGCACTCGCCGCGGTGGTCGCCGCGATCACCGACGACCAACTCACCGCGCCGACGCCCTGCGCCGACACCACCGTGCGTGACCTGCTGGCCCACGTCGTGATGCTCACCGAGGCATTCCGCCAGGCCGCGACCAAGGAAGCCGTCGGCCGTTCCGCCCCGCCCGGCTCGGCCGCCGACATCGAGCTGCCCGCCGACTGGCGCACCGTGATCCCGACCCGCCTGAAGGCCCTGGTCGAGGCATGGCGCGAGCCCGGCGCGTCGGACGGCGACACCGAGGCGGGCGGCGTAGCGCTGCCCGCCGCCGCCATGGCGGTGATCGCTCTCGACGAGGTCGTCGTCCACGGCTGGGATCTGGCCCGCGCCACCGGCAGCACCTTCACCGCCACCGAAACCGACCTCACCCTCCTGCTCGACATGCTGAAGGACACCCCAACCGAAGGCACCCCCGGAATGTTCGGCCCCGTACTCCAACTCACCCCGGACGCCCCACTACTCGCCCGAGTCCTGGCCCTCACCGGCCGCAACGCCACCTGGCCCGCCTGACCCCTTACGGACTGCTCGCAGGCGATCGGCATCTGCTCGCCTGAGGTCAGTAGACGTCGCGGACGTAGCGTTTCTCGGCTATCAGCTGTTTCTTGAAGGCGAGGGCGGCGGGTTCGTCGAGTTTTCCGTGGATCTGGGCGATGCGCAGGAGGGTGTCGTCCACGTCCTTGGCCATGCGGGCGGCGTCGCCGCAGACATAGAAGTGGGCGCCGTCGCGCAGCCATGACCAGAGTTCGGCGCCGTGTTCGATCATGCGGTGTTGTACGTAGACGCGTTCGCGTTGGTCGCGGGAGAAGGCCAGGTCGAGGCGGGTGAGGAAGCCGGAGCGGAACATGTCTTCCAATTCGCTTCGGTAATAGAAGTTCTCGGCGGCGTGTTGATCGCCGAAGAACAGCCAGTTGCGGCCGCGGGCGCCGAGTGCGCGGCGTTCGTGCAGGAAACCGCGGAACGGGGCGATGCCGGTGCCGGGGCCGACCATGATCATCGGGGCGTTCGGGTCGAGCGGCGGGCGGAAATGCGGCGCGCGTTGCAGGAATATGGGCACCCGCGGCGCGCCGTCGGCGACCCGGTCGGCGAGGAAGGTCGAGCACACGCCGCCGCGGCGCGCCGCCGAACCGGTCGCGGCCGGATCACCGAAACGCACCACGCCGACGGTCAATTGGACCTCGTGCGGGCTCACCAGTGGACTCGACGAAATCGAGTATTGGCGCGGTTGCAGTTTTTTCAGCACCCCGAGCCATTCCACCAGATCGGCGCGCACCGGGAAATCGCGCAGCACGTCCACGGCTTGGCGGTCCCACAGATAGTTGTCGAGTTCGTTGCGGTTGTCGCGACGCAACAGTTTCGCCAGTTGCTGGCTCGGATTGCGTTCGGCGACGAACGCGAGCAGGTCCGGTCCGACCTTGGTGATGTCGTAGTGCGTGCGCAACGCTTCGGCGAGCGGGACTTCACGGTCATCGATTTCGACGCCGCGGTGCGCGTCGAGCCCGGTCGCGGCCAGCCATTCGCCGACCAGCGACGGGCAATTGGCGGGCCAGATCCCGAGCGAGTCGCCGACTTCGTAGCGCGCGTCGAGATCGCGCAGGTCGAATCCGAATCGGCGGACCTCCTTGGCGGAACCGCCGCTGGAGAGCGGTTCGTTGCGGACCAGCGCGGAGGACAGGGGAGTGTTGCGGGTGAACGGCGCACTCGCCCGCGACGTACGCGCGGGCGCCGGACGGGTGAGCGTCGTGGTGCCACCGCTCGCACCGCCGCCATCCCTACCGCCGTTTCCGATTCCGCCGCCCGTGACTCCACTACCGCCGCCGCCCGTGGCGCCGCCGCCTCTGATGCCGCCCGCCGGTCCGCTGACTGCGAGCCCGCCGCCGTTGCCACCGCCGCCGTCCCGCGCCGCACCGCTCCGATCCGACGCCCCGACCCCCGCATCGATGAGCTCACTCCCGCCGAGCGTGCTCACCACGCGATCCAGCCAGCTGTCGGCGGCCTCACGAAAATCCGGTTCGCTGTCGACCCGTGGCAACAACCGGGTCGCCCCACGCTCGGCCAGCACCCGGTCCAGTTTCCGCCCGTGCCCGCAGAAGTCGTCGTAGGAGGAATCGCCGAACGCGAACACCGCGTAGCGCAGCGTCGGGAACCGTCCGACGCCCGCGTCGAGCCGATCCCAGAAGTCGGCGCCGTTGTCGGGCGGCCCGCCGTCCCCGAAGGTGCTGCTGATGAGCAGCACGTCGCCGGTGAGGGAGTCGAGTCCGCAGGAGTCCATATCGATCAGGCGCGGCGCGTATCCGGCGTCGGCGAGCCGTTCGGCGACCTCGGCGGCGAATTCCTCCGCGGTGCCGGTTTGCGAGGCCCACAGCACTGTTACCGGCGACCTGGCGGGCTCGGGTGTCCCGGCCGCTTCGGCCGCGTTCGCCCGCGAGTACATGCCCGCGAGCAGTCCGTCGATCCAGGTCCGGCTGCGCGCGGACAGCGGCGCGGTTTCCGGCAGCACCGGTTGTCCGACCACCGGAAGTGATTGCAGGGCGGCGAGATAGCCGCCGAGGTAGATCTGTTCGACATCGCTGAGGGTCGGCGCGGTCGCGGTGTCGAGTCCGAGCATCACGGCCAGCGGATGCCGTTGCTCCACCGGATTCGACACCGGCTGCGCCGGGCTCGGCACGGGCGCCACCCGCCGCAGCGAGACCGCGCACGCCTTGAATTCCGGTTGCAGCGAATCGGGGTCGACGGCGTCATTGGTGACCGCATTGATCGTCAGGTATTCGCCCTGTTCGTCGTTCCAGTGGAACGGGGCGAAACAATCACCGGGCCGGACCCGGTCGCTGATCAGCACCGGCAGCACGGCCCGACCGCGCCGCGACGCGATCTCGAGCTGATCCTCGGCGCGCACCCCGAGCCTTTCGGCGTCCTCGGGATGAATTTCGATGAAGGGCGCGCCGTTCAGTTTGTTGAGTTTGCCGATCTTGCCGGTCTTGGTCATGGTGTGCCATTGATGCTGGAGGCGACCGGTATTGAGGGTGAAGGGGTAGTCGTCGTCGGGCATTTCCCGCGGCGTCATATGCGGACGCGGCCAGAACACGGCCCGCCTGCTCGGCGTCGCGAATGCCAGGCGCGGCCGGTGTCCGTCCTCGTGTTCGTGCAGATGCTGGCTGACGCCGTCGTTGCGGTAGCGGATCGGGTTGCGGCGGTCGCCCGGCTCGGCGCACGGCCACTGCATCGGGCCTTCGCGCAGCGCCGCGTAGCTCATGCCGCGCAGGTCGTAGCCGGTGGCCGGATTCGCGAAGCGCTGGATCTCGGCGAACACCTCCGCGCTCGACGCGAAGTCGAAGCCGGGGAAGCCCATGGCGGTGGCGACCTGGGCGATGAGCAGCCAGTCGGGGCGCGCGTCGCCGACCGGGTCGACCGAGCGCCGCAACAGCGTGACCGTGCGATCGGAATTGACCATCACCGCGTCGGATTCGGCCCACAGGGTGGCGGGCAGCAGCAGGTCGGCGTAGGCGTTGGTGGCGGTTTCGACGTAGGTGTCCTGGGCGATGACGAGGTCGGCGGCTTCGAGTCCGGCGATCACGGTCTTGCGGTTGGCGACCGAGGCCACCGGGTTGGAGCAGATGATCCAGGCGGCTTTGATGTCGCCCTCGGACATCGAGCGGAACATCTCGATGGTGCCGGGACCGGCTTCGGTGCGCAGCGTGCCCGGCTCCAGTTCCCACGCCGTCTCCACGAAGGCACGGTCGCCCGCGGCGAGCAGGCTGCGCTGACCGGGCAGCCCTGGCCCCATGTAGCCCATCTCGCGCCCGCCCATGGCGTTGGGCTGGCCGGTGAGCGACAGCGGCCCGCTGCCGGGGCGGCAGATCGCGCCGGTGGCCAGGTGCAGATTGCACAGCGCGTTGGTGTTCCAGGTGCCGTGGGTGGACTGGTTGAGTCCCATCGTCCACAGCGACATCCATTCCCCGGCCGCGCCGATCCAGGCGGCCGCGGTGCGGATATCGGCTTCGGCGAGTCCGGTGAGTTCGGCGACCCGCGCGGGCGGATAGTCGGCGAGGAATTCCGGCATCGCCTCCCAGCCCTCGGTGTGTTCGGCGATGAATTCGGTGTCGATGTCGCCGTTCTCGACGAGCAGGTGCAGGATGCCGTTGAGCAATGCCAGGTCGGTGCCCGGTTTCAGTTGCAGGAACAGGTCGGCGCGCGCGGCGGTGTCGGTGCGCCGTGGATCGACCACGATGAGTTTCGCGCCCGCTTTGAGCCGATCGGCCATGCGCAGGTAGAGGATCGGGTGGCAGTCGGCCATATTCGCGCCGATCACGAAGAACAGGTCGGCGTGTTCGAAATCCTCGTAGGAACCGGGCGGGCCGTCGGCGCCGAGCGATTGTTTGTAGCCGGTGCCCGCGCTGGCCATGCACAGCCGCGAATTCGCTTCGATGTGGACGGTCCGCAGGTATCCCTTGGCCAGTTTGGTCGCCAGGTACTGCGCTTCCAGCGACATCTGCCCGGACACGTAGATCGCGATGGCGTCGGGTCCGTGTTCGTCGAGGATCGCCTTCAGCCTGGCCGCGGCCTCGGCGACCGCGGCGTCCACCGCGACGGGTTCGGGTGTCGCGCCGCGTTCCGGGCGGCGCGACGCGGTCCGCATCCGGCCCGGCGTCCGCATGAGTTCGAGATGGGTCGCGCCCTTGGTGCAGAGCCTGCCCGCGTTGGACGGGTGCGCCTTGTCGCCGCTGACCTTGGTGATCGTCGTCGCACCCGCGCCGTCGAGTCCGGTCTCGACGGTGATGCCGCAGCCGACGCCGCAGTACGAGCACTGCGTGCGCGCGGTGCCCGTGGCGCGTCTCGTACTCGCATCCGACATGCCTCCGATGATGGCGACCGGCCGTTGCGTCGCATTTACCGTGCGTTAGGGCCAGATGACAATTAACCTCACGCCTCGCGCACGACGCGGTGAGATGTCGGCCGATACCCGCGTTCCGTCGCGCGTTTTACTGCTATGAGCTGCGGATATGTGGATGTCACCGCACTGTGTCGCGCATCGTGAACCGCAACCGCGCTCGCAGTGGACCGGCGCGTGAGCGGTGTCACGCCCGGATGCTCACAGTTTGTAGGCCCGGTGCAGCGCGACGATCCCGCCGGTCAGATTGCGCCATTTCACCGACGACCAGCCGGTGTCGGCGATCCGCATCGCCAACTGCCGCTGATTGGGCCAGGCGCGGATCGACTCGGCCAGGTAGACGTAGGCGTCCGGATTGCTGCTCACCGCGCGCGCCACCCGCGGCAGCGCCTTCATCAGATACTCCATGTAGATGGTCTTGAAGACCGGGATCACGGGTGTGGAGAATTCACACACCACGAGCCGACCGCCCGGTTTGGTGACCCGCAGCATCTCGCGCAGCGCCGCGTGGCTCTCGGAGATGTTGCGTAGGCCGTAGGAGATGGTCACCGCGTCGAAGGAGTTGTCGGCGAACGGTAATGCGGTCGCGTCGGCCGCGACCATCGGCACCGCCCGGAACCGGCCCGCGGCGAGCATGCCTTTGGAGAAGTCGGCGGCCAGACACCAGGCCCCCGACCCGGCCAGGTCGAGCGTCGAGATTCCGGTGCCCGCGGCGAGATCGAGGATGCGTTCACCCGGTCGGGGCGCCACCGCCTTGCGCACCGCCCACCGCCAGTACCTGTCCTGGCCGGCGGAGATCACGGTGTTGGTGATGTCGTATCGCTTCGCGACCCCGTCGAACATCGACGCGACCTCGCTCGGCTGCTTGTCGAGCGAGGCCCGAACCGATTCCCGTTGCTCTGTTTTCGCCACGAGGTCGACCCTAATGCGCCGGGGCTCCGGCGGGCCATCGCGCCGGGACATGCCGGCTCGGACAGCGGGTTCCCAGCCTCCGATACCCGCCCGAACAGCGGTTTCAAGCCGAATTCGGCAGCCGGAGCCGCATTCCGGTCACGTCACAGTAGTGGCCCATCAGTTCGGTGCAGATGGCGGGCCAGGTGCGGTGCAGCACCGATTTGCGGGCCGCGCTCGCGAACCGCGCGCGCACCCGCTCGTCCCGCAACGCGCCGACCGCGCTCGGCAGCAGTTCCTCGAAACGCGGCACCGGAAGCAGGTAGCCGTTGCGGCAGTGTGCGATGAGGTCGCGCGGACCGCCCGCGTCCGGGCCGATCACCGGCACACCGGAGGACAGCGCCTCCTGCACGCCCTGGCAGAACGTCTCGTGCTCGCCCGCGTGCACCATCACATCGAGACTCGCGTAGGCCTGTGCCAGCTCCGCGCCGCCGAGTTCGCCGGTGAACACCGCGTTCGGCATCATCCGCCGGAGCTGGGCGCGGTCGGGTCCGTCGCCGACGATCACCAACTGGACGTTCGGGTCGTTGGCGAGCACCGCCAACCGGTCGACATGCTTCTCCGGCGCGAGCCTGCCAACGAAACCGACGATCAACTTGTCCGCGCGGCCCTGCTCGTGCGTGCCGCCCTGCTCGTGCGTGCCGTCGTACTGGTGCGTGCCGTCGTACTGGTGCGTGCCGTCGTACTGGTGCGTGCCGTCGTACTGGTGCGTGCCGTCGTACTGGTGCGTGCCGTCGTACTGGTGCGTGCCGTCGTACTGGTGCGTGCCGTCGTGCTCGTGTGTGCCGTCGTGCTCGACCGTGCCGCGCTGTACGTGTCTGCCCCGCTGCTCGACCGTGCCGCGCTGCTCGACCGTGCCGCGCTGCTCGACCGTGCCGCGCTGCTCGTTCTTGCTGCTCTGCCTGTGCGTACCGCTCTGCTCATGCACACCGCTCAGCCATCGCGCGCGCAGGTCGTCGCGGCGGGCCGACGGGGTGAACCGGGCGATGTCGACGCCGCGGCCCCAGCGGTGGATGCGAGGGATGCCGTGCGCGGCCAGATCCTCGGCGGCGGCGCTGGACGGCGCGAGGGTGCGCGTGGCGCCCTCGTGGATGCGGCGGGTCCAGCGCCAGGCGGCGCGCTCGGCGAGACCGAGTCCGTAGCTCTTGGCGAAACCCGCCACGTCGGTCTGGTAGACCGCGACCGTCGGCAGATCGAGCCGAACGGCCGCGCCGAGTCCGCCCGCGCCGAGCAGGAACGGCGAGGCCAGGTGCACCACGTCGGCGTCGAACGCGCCGATCGCGGCGGTGATGCCTGGCTGCGGCAGGCCGACCGGAAGCGAACTGATCCTCGGCACCATCACCGCGGGCACCCGGTGCACGGCGAACCGCCCGTGTCCGCGCGGGGCGGGTGGCTGCCCGCGCGGGGTGTCCGGCGCGATCACGAGCGCCTCGTGGCCGTGCCGGTCCAGATGATCCAGCACCTGCAGGACGGAGTTGACGACACCGTTCATATTCGGCAGGAACGACTCCGCGACGATGGCTACGCGCACGCTTACCAGCCTGCCTCGCGCGCCGCGCCGACCCGTCACGCAGACGTGACGCCAGAGGAAACGTCCGGCGAACGATTGGCGCGACGGCCGACGCGGTACAGGATCCACACCGTCGGCAGCGCGAGCAGCCACACCACCACGATCACCGACAGCGCCGGTAGCAGCGCCACTCGCACGTCACGTCCGGCGACCCGCACCAGATCGGGATCGGCGCGGCTGTACTCGACATTGATGCGCTCACCCGCGGTGAGGTTGGTCGGATACAACACGCCGACCTTGGGATTGTGCGTCTCGCCGTCGGGCGTGACGTAGATGACGGCCGAGCGCAACCGCCCCGCCGACAGCACCTCGGCGGTGGTCACGCCCTTGTCGGAACCGATCAGGTGGTCGTTGCGCCACGCGGCGAGCACCAGCAGCACCATCAGCACGCTCACCACCGTCGCCACGGTGCACACGCTGATCGCGGCGCGCCGCAGGCCGACCGGCATGCTCGCGGACTGAGTGGTTTCCGACACCGCAACAGGCTACCGAGCCGTTCGACTAGCGTGAGCGCCCATGTCCCGAAAATTCAGCTTCACCGTGCCCTACGCAGTCCCGGTCGAAGATCTTCACCGGGCACTGGTTCGCGACGACGTCTGGCACGCCAGATTCGAGGAAGCGCTCACCGCGACTCTCGAACTCTCGCATCCCGAAGGCGCGAACACCATTCGCATCCACATGGTCGAGCGGGCCGACAAGGACAAGGTCCCCGGCATCGTGCGCAAACTGCTCAAGGCCGACCTGATCCTGTCGCGCACCGACGACTGGCATGCCATCGACGGGGCGACCGCCAAGGGCGTCTTCCACGCCACGACCTCCGGAATCGCGGGCGACATGTCGGGCGCCTACGAACTGCGGCCGACCGCCGAGGGCTGCGAGATCGCGGTGGTCGGCACCGTGCAGGTCAAGGTCCCGCTGGTCGGCGGCGCCATCGAACCCCTGGCCGAGCAGCTGTACCGCAAAGTGCTGAGCAGCGAGCGCGTGTTCTTCGAGAAATGGGTCGCCGCACAGGCCGATGCGTGAGTCGCCTTCTCGGCAACCCCACGCGCCCTTGCCGATCGCAGAAGGCGGGTTCACGTGCGACAAGTGAGCCGCCTTCTTCCGACCACCCCGGCTGTGTTCTCGTGTGACCGACTGAGCCGCCGTGTCGTCGCGACCCGTGCGCGGCGGCTCCTCGTTCGATCGCGTGCGGCGCGCCTCGGTGTGCCGCCGCGCGCGGTGATTTCGCGTGTGACCAGCCCACGCCTTCTCGTTCGACCTACCTCGGGCGCAGGTAGGCCTGCCGTCCGCGGCGCCGAGTCGCGCGGGACGCGATCATGGATCGGGCTCGTGTGTGTGGCGGGGGTCCGGTTCAGGAGAACGGCGGGCGTTCGTCCAGGCGCAGCGAGGCCCGTCCGGCGACCCGCCAGGCGCGGGCGGTCAGGTCGAGGTCCTCGTCGGTCACGAGATTGCCCATGACCCGGACGGCGGTGCGCTGCAAGTACTTCGACCGCATCACGGGCGGGCCGCCGGTCGGCACCATGCGCGGGTGGGTCGCCAGGCCCGCGATGCGCCGCGCCACCGAGAAGGTGCGGCCGTAGCGAGCGCGCAGCAAATCCGGCCAGATCCGGGTCAGGTCGGGTTCGTCGAGCAGGTCGGCGAGCATGTGGCCGCCTTCGAGCCCGTAGTCGATGCCTTCGCCGTTGAGCGGGTTCACGCAGCCCGCCGCGTCGCCGATCAGCACCCAGTTGCGCCCGGCGATCCCGGAGACCGCGCCGCCCATCGGCAGCAGCGCCGAGGCTTCGGCGCGCAGTTCGCCCTCGAACTCCCATTCCGCGCGGCGCTGCGAAGTATAGTGGCGCAGAAGCGGTTTCAATGCGATGTGCGAGGGCCGGGCTTCGGTGGCCAGTGAGCCGACGCCGATGTTCACCTCGCCGTTGCCGAGCGGGAACACCCAGCCGTAGCCGGGCACGAGCGCACCGTCGGCGTCGCGCAGTTCCAGGTGTGAGGTGATCCACGGATCGTCGCTGCGCCCGGACCGGATGTAGGCGCGCGCCGCGGTGCCGTAGGCGTAGCGTCGATGCCAGGTGCGGCCGAGTTTCTTGCCGACGGTGGAGCGCACGCCGTCGGCGACCACGAGTGTCCGGCAGACGATGTCGTGGGTGCCCTCGGCAGTCTCGACCCGCGCGCTCACGACGCGATCACCGTCACGAGTGACATCGATCACCTTCGTGCCGTCCAGCAGTCGCGCGCCCGACTCGGCCGCGGTCTCGCGCAGCTTGTCGTCGAGTTCGGTTCGCGGGACGGCGCTTCCGTAAGCCGGGAAGGAACCGGCTGGCCAGCTCAGCAGCGCCTCGCGCCCGAAGCCGGTCATGCGGAGGCCGTGATTGACAGTGTGCCCGCGCAACCACTCGCCGAGCCCGAGGTGTTCGAGTTCCGCGGTGGCCCTCGGGGTCAGCCCGTCGCCGCAGGTCTTGTCCCTGGGAAACACCGCGGAGTCCACGAGCAGCACGTCGCGGCCCGCGCGCGCGGCCCACGCGGCCGCCGCCGAACCCGCGGGGCCCGCGCCGACCACGAGCACTTCGGCACGGTCCGGCAGCGCTTGCCCGCTCGCGGCGGTGACATCCGGTGCACCCATGGCCCCCATACTGGCAGGACCGCGCGCGCGGCGTCGACGGCGGTCGGTCCGCACCGCGCTCCCGGGTGTCGGGGCCGTGTGGAAAGGTTGGGGGTGCAGGGCAGAGTGACGGTGTTCATGGGCCGCGCGCAGCGCACACGCTAGGTTCTTCACCGTGGGGTCGGACGCATCGCTGGGAGAAGAGATGAGCACATCGGCTGTGACAGCGCAGACCACGGTGGTGGCCGGGGTCGACCTCGGTGATTACGAACTCGCCTCGACCGTTCGCAACGGCCTGGAACAGGTCGAGAAACTCCTCATCGACGAACTGTCCGACGGCGAGGACTTCCTCCAGGAAGCGGCGCTGCACCTGGCGAAGGCCGGTGGCAAGCGCTTCCGCCCGCTGTTCACGATCCTCACCGGCCAGCTCGGCCCCAATCCCGCCGATCCGGCGTTGATCACGGCGGGCACCGTCGTGGAACTGGTCCACCTCGCCACCCTCTACCACGACGACGTGATGGACGAGGCCACCATGCGCCGCGGCGCGCCGAGCGTTAATTCGCGCTGGGGCAACAACATAGCGATCCTCGCGGGCGACTACCTGTTCGCGCACGCCTCCCGCCTCACCTCAACCCTCGGCCCCGACGCGGTCCGCATCATCGCCGAGACCTTCGCCGAACTGGTGACGGGCCAGATGCGGGAAACCATGGGCGCGCGCGATTCCCAGGACCCGATCGAGCACTACCTGCGCGTGGTGTGGGAGAAGACGGGTTCGCTCATCGCCGCGGCGGGCCGCTTCGGCGGCACCTTCTCCGGCGCCGACACCGATCACGTCGAACGGCTGGCCCGCCTCGGCGACGTGGTCGGCACCGCCTTCCAGATCTCCGACGACATCATCGACATCTCCTCGGCCTCCGAGCAGTCCGGCAAGACGCCGGGCACCGACCTGCGCGAGGGCGTGCACACCCTGCCGGTGCTCTACGCGCTGCGCGAGGACGGCGCCGACGGCGACCGCCTGCGCGAACTGCTGGCACGCCCGCTGGAGACCGACGGCGAGGTCGAGGAGGCGCTCGCGCTGCTGGCCCGCTCGCCGGGCATGGGCAAGGCGAAGGAGAAGCTGCGCGGCTACGCCGACATCGCGCACACCGAACTCGCCGCGCTGCCCGCGGGCCCCGCCAACGACGCGCTCGTGCGTCTGGTGAGCTACACGATCGAACGCGTCGGCTAGCGCCGCGCCGCCGTGCCCGCCACCGGAACCTTTACCCGGTATCCGTCGTTGACCTGGTGTGATGTAGTCGGCGATGCCACGCGGAGAGGCAGGTCAGGGCGGATATGCACGCACATGCGAACGGACTGAAGACCTTCGGTCTGCTGGTCGGGCTCTCGGCGCTCATCGTCTTCGCGGGCGCGATGTTCCGCAGTCCGACGATTCTGGTGGTCGCGATCCTGTTCGCGGTCGGCATGAACGCCTACGTCTACTTCAACAGCGACAAACTCGCCCTGCGGGCCATGCACGCGCAACCTGTCAGCGAATTGGAGGCGCCGGTCATCTACCGGATCGTGCGTGAACTCGCGACCGCCGCGCGCCAGCCGATGCCCCGGCTCTACATCAGCCCGACCAACGCCCCCAACGCCTTCGCCACCGGCCGCAATCCGCGCCACGCGGCGGTGTGCTGTACCAGCGGAATCCTGCAGATACTGGACGAGCGGGAATTGCGCGCGGTGCTCGGGCACGAGTTGTCGCACGTCTACAACCGCGACATCCTCATTTCCTCCGTCGCGGGTGCGATGGCCGCGGTGATTTCCGGTCTGGCGAATCTGGCTTTCTTCGCGTCGATGTTCGGCGGCCGCGGCAACGGCGACGGCCCGAATATTCTCGGGGTGATCCTGGTTTCGCTGCTCGGGCCGATCGCCGCGACGTTGGTCAAACTCGCGGTGTCGCGGTCGCGGGAGTACCAGGCCGATCGTTCCGGCGCCGAATTGACCGGTGACCCGCTCGCCCTCGCGTCGGCGCTGCGCAAATTGGAGCGCGGTGTGCAGGCGGCCCCGCTGCCGCCGGAACCGCAGCTGACCGCGCAGTCGCATCTGATGATCGCCAACCCGTTCCGCGCGGGTGAGCGTGCCGCGCGGTGGTTTTCGACACATCCGCCGATGGCCGAGCGGATCGCGCGGCTCGAGGAGATGGCGGGCGGACCGCATACGCATTGAGCGCCGGAAATACTTGCCGGGCGAATATCGGGCGATCTGAACCGAATGGTCCGGAAAACGAATGAGCGAGCCGTGTGTTACACGACTCGCTCATTCGTCTATGGGTGTGGCAGGTGTAGGATTCGAACCTACGTAGGCTTTCACCGACAGATTTACAGTCTGCTCCCATTGGCCGCTCGGGCAACCTGCCGTCGCGCTGCTTGCGCTTTCGCACTTCTCGGCGCGCAGAGCAGCTTACAACGTACCCCGCCCCGTAATGCAAACCGGCTGGCCAACGGCCGTGCGGTGGGACAGCGCCGGTGCCCGACCGGTAGAACTGACGGTGACCGAGAGTGCCGGTCGATGGTGAGTCCGTGCAGGACCGTCAGGAACAGGAGCGAAGTGTGGCCGATTCGTCTTTCGATGTCGTCAGCAAGGTCGACCGGCAGGAGGTCGACAACGCCCTGCATCAGGCGGAGAAGGAATTGAACACCCGCTACGACTTCCGCGGCACCGGCGCGACCATCGAGTGGTCGGGCGAGGACAAGATCGTGCTCACCGCGGAGGCCGAGGAGCGGGTGAAGGCGGCGCTCGAGGTGTTCAAGGAGAAATTGATCCGGCGCGATATCTCGCTCAAGGCGCTCGAGTCCGGTGAGCCGCAGGCCTCGGGCAAGACCTACAAGATCACCGGAACCTTGGTGCAGGGCATCGATACCGAGCACGCCAAGAAGATCTCGAAGAAGATCAGGGACGAGGGTCCCAAGGGTGTGAAGGCGCAGGTCCAGGGCGACGAGTTGCGGGTGAGCAGCAAGAAGCGCGACGATCTGCAGGCGGTCATCTCGCTGCTCAAGGGCGAGGATTTCGGCATCGCGCTGCAGTTCGTGAACTACCGCTGACGCGTGTCGCGAACGGGGTGCGCGCCCGGTGCGGCTGCGGCCATCGGCTGATGGCCGCAAAAACCGCTCTGACCACCCGGTTTGGAGGTGCGACATGAAGGTGTGTAATCTCGTTCAAGACTTCGCCGCGCCGGAGTCGAGCAGTTCGATGCAGTTCAATATCGGTGCGGGACCTAGTCATGCCCCCTTAGCTCAGTCGGCAGAGCGTTTCCATGGTAAGGAAAAGGTCAACGGTTCGATTCCGTTAGGGGGCTCGCCGGATTGCCGGTGGTGACCGACTCGGCAACGCTGAATGTTTCCACGACGTGGAAGCCGGGGCGCGTCATCGTGGCAATGCGACCCGTGGCGGTGTAGCTCAGTCGGTAGAGCAAACGACTCATAATCGTTGTGTCGCCGGTTCAAGTCCGGCCATCGCTACCAAAGACCGATCAGAACCCTCTGGTTGACCGAAAGAAGGAATGTCGTGGCCGCGAAGTCCACCGATGTCCGGCCAAAGATCACCTTGGCCTGCGAGCAGTGCAAGCATCGCAACTACATCACCAAGAAGAACCGGCGCAACGACCCGGATCGGCTGGAGCTGAAGAAGTTCTGCCCGAACTGTGGCACCCACCGGGCGCACCGCGAATCCCGCTAGATCCGAACAAGCGCGTGTCTGCTGCCGCGTTATCGGATATCGAGTGCGGAACCCGATATCTCGAACCGTGAAGTCGCGAAGGGCCGGACAGGCTGGATGTCCGGCCCTGAACGCGTTTCTGCTACCGACACCGTCGGCGGCGATAACGTCAACGACGACACACTTGTAAGCACCGACACCGTGGTCGGCGACACAGACGGCGGCGACACGATTTTCCGGCGGCGATAACGGCGAACGGCGCGCCGCGCGATCGTATAGAGACAGCCGCACCACGCGGACACGGGGACGTCGAGCCTCGCCGAGGCCGATCCGTGAACGCTCGGCAGACTCCGGGCAGCGGGGTCAGATAGGTACAGTCCTCCCGTGACAATCAACACCGGTACAGCAGAAGCGGTCCAGGCGGACGAGGAGCAGTTCGACCCCGCCGCACACGCGGCGGCCATGGTCGGTCACCACTACCGCGTCGACGACTACTACGAGGTCGGCCGCGAGAAGGTCCGCGAATACGCCCGCGCCGTGCAGGACTACCACCCGGTGCACTGGGACGAGGATGTCGCGCAGTCCTACGGCCACGACGGCCTCGTCGCGCCGCTGACGTTCATCTCCCTGGTCGGCATTCTGGCCCAGCGCAAGCTGTTCGAGCAGATCGTCACCGGCTACGACCTCAGCCAGATCATGCAGACCGACCAGATCCTGGAATTCCACCGCCCCATCCGGGTCGGCGACCAGTTGACCTGCGATGTGTACCTGCATTCGTTCCGGCAGGCGTTCGGCGGCGACATCATCGTCACCAAGAACATCGTCACCGACCAGAACGACGATCTGGTCCTCACCACCTACACCACCCTCATCGGGCGCAGCGGCGGTGACATCGATCCCAATCTGACCGACGCGGTTCGCAATGTGCTCATGCACGGCATCGGTGAGGACGCGCCGCAACACCGCCCGCGCACCCAGCCCGCCGAGGAGCTCGCCGCCGCGGCCCCCGGGATCGCGCCGAGCGAGTCCGCGCGCGCCTTCGACTCGGTGACCGTCGGCGAGGAACTGCCCGCCCGTGTGGTGCGGCTTACCCGCGGCGACCTGGTCAACTACGCGGGCGTCTCGGGTGACGCGAACCCGATCCACTGGAGCGACGACGTGGTCAAACTCGTCGGCCTCGACGACGTGGTCGCCCACGGCATGCTCACCATGGGCCTCGGCGGCGGATTCGTCACCTCGTGGCTCGGCGATCCCGGCGCGGTCACCGAATACAACGTGCGCTTCACCAGCCCGGTCTACGTCGGCTCCGACGAGGCCGCCGACGTCGAGTTCACCGGCAAGGTCAAGTCGGTGGATCCCGAGACCCGCACCGCGGTGATCGCCATCGTCGCGAAGTCCGCGGGCAAGAAGATCTTCGGCCGCGCCACCGCGACCGTCCGGCTGTCCTGAGCTGGGCCGCGAGCCCGGATTAGCTATCCGCGCGGGCGGTGACGTAGACTCGGGAACCTGGGGTCACCAGCCGCTGCGCGCTGCTCTGCGAGACTGGTTCCCGGCGGTTCCGGGGATCTTCGTTCCGGATCGTCGATGGGAGCCGGCAACCGCCGGGGCGGCGCGCGTGTTGTGTGACACCGTGTACAACTGAATAGCACGTGTACAACTGAATATCGTAACGGTGGTTGGATGTTTCGAGAGTCCGACCGAAGGGGCGTAGCTCAATTGGCAGAGCAGCGGTCTCCAAAACCGCAGGTTGCAGGTTCAAGTCCTGTCGCCCCTGCCCAGAATGCCGGCGATGAGAGAGGATCGACGTGAGCGAGCGTAGCGAGCGAGACACTCGCCACGGTGCGCATGCCGCCGAAGAGGGCGACGACACCACCGCGGTGGCTCGGCCCAGTGGTAAGCGGTCCGCACGGCGTTCTCGCGTCGATTCACCTTCCCTGGACAAGGGTTCGGTCGCCACGATCGAGCGCCCGTCGAAGAAGGCGGACAAATCCGCGGGCAAGTCCCATCGGGACGGAACGGGTAACCCGTTCAAGCGTTTGCTGAAGTTCCTGCGAGAGGTCATCGCGGAACTGCGCAAGGTGATCTGGCCCAATCGGAAGCAGATGGTCACCTATACGGGCGTCGTACTGGTGTTCGTGATCTTCATGGTCGCGTTCATCAGCGGGATGGATCTGGCGTTCGTCAAAGGTGTCGACTGGCTGTTCGGCTGAGCGCCCGCGGGAGCGGGGCACGGCGGTCGAGTCCGGGCGGACGGGCGGATTGATCCGTAGCGCCGGTCCGGTACGCAGAGGATGTACGTGACGACACAGGAAGCGAGTGCACCGGTGAGCACCCCGGAGAACGACACACACGACGAGTTCCCGGCCGACGAGGCGGCGGATGCCGTGGAAGCCGTCGAGGAAGCCGCCGTTGTCGAGGAAGCCGCTGTCGAAGAAGCCTCTGTCGACGAAGAAGCTGTCGAGGAAGCCGTGGTTCCCGAGCCCGCGCCGGTCGACGCCGCTCCCTCCGATCCGGTCGCCGAGATGAAGGCCGCGCTGCGCCGCGCCCCCGGCGACTGGTATGTCATCCACTCCTACGCCGGTTACGAGAACAAGGTGAAGGCCAACCTCGAGACCCGCGTGCAGAACCTCGATCTCGAGGAGTACATCTTCCAGGTCGAGGTGCCGACCGAAGAGGTCACCGAGATCAAGAACGGCCAGCGCAAGCACGTCAACCGCAAGGTGCTGCCCGGCTACATCCTCGTGCGGATGGAACTCAACGACGAGTCGTGGGGCGCGGTGCGCAACACCCCCGGCGTCACCGGTTTCGTCGGCGCCACCTCGCGCCCGTCGCCGCTGTCCATCGATGACGTGGTGAAGTTCCTCGTCCCGGCCGCGCAGCAGCAGAAGAAGTCCGCCGCCGCCGAGACCACCGCCGCCGCGGGAGCCGCCGCCGACGCCGTCGCGCCGAAACCGGTCATCGAGGTCGACTTCGAGGTCGGCGAGTCGGTCACGGTCATGGACGGCCCGTTCGCGACGCTGCCCGCCAGCATCTCCGAGGTCAACGCCGAGCAGCAGAAGCTCAAGGTGCTCGTGTCGATCTTCGGCCGCGAGACGCCGGTGGAGTTGGCCTTCACCCAGGTCGCGAAGATCTGATCCGCGCGGGGCCCTTCGGTCGGCCCCGTGTGCGATGCCGAGGCGCCGTATCGGTAAGGTGTACGGGTTCGCGTGTGCGAGTTGCGCGCCGCTGAACATCCGTGCATCTTCACCTGTTCGCCGGATCGCGCCGGCATGTCAAGCAGGATCGAACTGCACACTGCTTACGGCAACCGTAAGGAACCGAAACCAAGGAAGAAAGATGCCCCCCAAGAAGAAGAAGCTCGCCGGGATCATCAAGTTGCAGATCCAGGCAGGCCAGGCGAATCCGGCTCCTCCGGTCGGCCCCGCGCTCGGTCAGCACGGCGTCAACATCATGGAGTTCTGCAAGGCGTACAACGCGGCGACCGAGTCGCAGCGCGGCAACGTCATCCCGGTCGAGATCTCGGTGTACGAGGACCGGTCCTTCGACTTCAAGCTGAAGACCCCGCCCGCCGCCAAGCTGCTGCTCAAGGCCGCTGGCGTGCAGAAGGGTTCGGCCGAGCCGCACCGCAACAAGGTCGCGACGATCACCATGGACCAGGTCCGCGAGATCGCCAAGACCAAGCAGGAAGATCTGAACGCCAACGACATCGAGCAGGCCGCCAAGATCATCGCGGGCACCGCGCGTTCGATGGGTATCACGGTCCAAGGCTGATCTCTCGAATGTGACAGCCGTTCAGCGAACTCCGAGTGGGAGGGCCGGCCAGGCCCGGTAACCACTTCTGAACCACCAAGAGGACAGACAAACATGGCAAAGCGAAGCAAGGCGTATCTCGCCGCGGCCGAGAAGGTCGACCGTTCCCAGCTCTACACCCCGCTGGCCGCCGCGCGGCTGGCGAAGGAGACCGCGTCCACCAAGACCGACGCCACCGTCGAGGTCGCGGTCCGTCTCGGCGTCGATCCCCGCAAGGCCGACCAGATGGTCCGCGGCACCGTGAACCTGCCGCACGGCACCGGTAAGACCGCGCGTGTCATCGTGTTCGCGGCGGGCGAGAAGGCCGCCGAGGCCGAGGCCGCCGGTGCGGACGCGGTCGGCGCCGAGGATCTGATCGAGCGCATCCAGGGCGGCTGGCTGGATTTCGACGCCGCGATCGCCACCCCCGACCAGATGGCCAAGGTCGGCCGGATCGCGCGTGTCCTCGGCCCGCGCGGCCTGATGCCGAACCCGAAGACGGGCACGGTCACCAACGATGTGACCAAGGCCGTCAACGACATCAAGGGCGGCAAGATCAACTTCCGCGTCGACAAGCAGGCCAACCTGCACTTCGTGATCGGCAAGGCGTCCTTCGACGACGCGAAGCTGGTGGAGAACTACGGCGCCGCGCTGGATGAGATCCTGCGCGCCAAGCCGTCGACCGCGAAGGGCCGCTACGTCAAGAAGGTGACGGTCTCGACGAACACCGGACCGGGCATCCCGGTGGACCCGAACCGCACCCGCAACCTCCTCGAAGAGGACGCGTAAGCGCTACCGACGCAACACTTCCGAGGGCGGGGACGCAATGGCGTCCCCGCCCTCGGGCGTCTCGGCCCGCACCTGTTTTGGCAGTTGGGGACCTGTGCGGGTACATTGGTCATCAGTTATCGACGTGTTCGATCACTAACCGATCCGTTCTACCGAAGACCGTTGGTCGCCGTTCCCGTCAGGGTTCGGTCGAAGGTCCGGCGACATTGCCGGCGGCCCACGCAGGGAGAGCCGTGGTTCGGGATTCGATTCGGAGCTGCCGCTGCGGCAGTGGATGTCTCGGTTTTCCTGTTCGCCTCGGAGCGCTCTGCGTCCGGGGCGTTTGTTTTGTCGCAGGCCCCCGGTTCCGGTCAGTGCGGTAGCAACCGACACGATCCGACATCGAGAGAGGAGGCGAAGTATGGCAAAACCCGAGAAGGTCACCGCGGTCGAGGAGATCGCCGAGCAGTTCAAGAGCTCGACCGCCACCGTGGTCACGGAATACCGTGGTCTTTCGGTCGGCAAGCTCACCGAGCTGCGTCGCGCACTCGGCGCCGAGGCCACGTACTCCGTCGCCAAGAACACCCTGGTCAAGCGTGCGGCAGCCGAGGCGGGCGTCGAGGGTCTCGACGACCTGTTCGCAGGCCCGACCGCGATCACCTTCATCACCGGTGAGCCCGTCAACGCCGCGAAGGCCCTCAAGACCTTCGCCAAGGACAACAAGGCGCTCATCATCAAGGGCGGATACATGGACGGCGCCGCGCTGTCCGTATCCGAGGTCGAGCGCATCGCCGACCTGGAGACCCGCGAGGTCCTGCTGGCGAAGCTGGCGGGCGCCATGAAGGGCAATCTCGCCAAGGCCGCCGGTCTGTTCAACGCTCCCGCTTCGCAGGTGGCCCGCTTGGCCGCCGCGCTGGTGGAGAAGAAGCAGGCCGAAGAGGGCGCTCCCGCCGCCGAGTGATCGGCGGCGTCTTCGCCCCATCCCAACACCCACTTACCTTGAAAGGAAACAACAATGGCCAACGTTGACGAACTGCTCGAGACCTTCGGCAACATGACCCTGCTCGAGCTGTCGGACTTCGTCAAGAAGTTCGAGGAGAAGTTCGAGGTCACCGCTGCCGCTCCGGTCGCCGTCGCCGCCGTCGGTGGCGCCGCTGCCCCGGCCGAGGCCGTCGAGGAGCAGGACGAGTTCGATGTCGTGCTCGAGGGCGCGGGCGAGAAGAAGATCCAGGTCATCAAGGTGGTCCGCGAGATCGTCTCCGGCCTGGGCCTGAAGGAGGCCAAGGACCTCGTCGAGAGCGCGCCGAAGTCGATCCTGGAGAAGGTCGCCAAGGACGCCGCCGAGGCCGCCAAGGCGAAGCTGGAAGAGGCGGGCGCCAAGGTTTCGGTCAAGTAATTCGATCCGAATCACGTGTCACGGGCGGTCCCCATCTGGGGGCCGCCCGTTTCACTTTCTCGGCCCGCGTGTCGTCGCAACCTGCGAATATGAGAGGCTATGCGGGTTACTCTTCGGTCAGGTAGGGGTGTGCCCCGTCTCGTTGTTGGGATAGAGTGACCGAACCCACTGTGACTCGCATACCGCGATGGCCGTGCGCGCGGTTGATCGGTGGGGTGCTTCGCCGAGAAAACGTGGAGGTTATCGTGGGCGTCGAGGTCAGGACCGAGGGTGTAACGAAATCCTTCGGCTCACAGCGTATTTGGCAGGATGTGAGCCTTACGTTGCCTTCGGGGGAGGTCAGCGCCCTGCTCGGCCCCTCGGGTACCGGTAAGTCGGTGTTCCTCAAGTCGCTGATCGGTTTGCTGCGTCCCGAGCGCGGGTCGATTTTCATCGACGGCACGGATATCACCACCTGTTCGAACAAGGAGCTCTACGAGATCCGGAAATTGTTCGGGGTGCTGTTCCAGGACGGCGCGCTGTTCGGGTCGATGAATTTGTTCGACAATGTGGCATTCCCATTGCGCGAGCACACGAAGAAGTCCGAATCGGACATCAAGAACATCGTGATGGAGAAGCTGGAGCTGACGGGTCTGCTAGGCGCCGAAGGCAAGCTCCCCGGTGAGATCTCCGGCGGTATGCGCAAGCGTGCCGGGCTGGCGCGCGCCCTCGTGCTCGATCCGCAGATCATCCTCGTCGACGAGCCGGACTCGGGTCTGGATCCCGTTCGCACGTCCTACCTGTCGCAACTGTTGATCGATATCAACGCCCAGATCGACGCGACGATCCTGATCGTGACGCACAACATCAACCTGGCCCGCACGGTGCCGGACAACATCGGCATGCTGTTCCGGCGTCAGCTGGTGATGTTCGGTCCGCGCGAGGTGTTGCTGACCTCGGAGGAACCGGTGGTCAAGCAGTTCCTCAACGGCCGGATGATCGGCCCGATCGGTATGTCGGAGGAGAAGGACGAGGCGCAGATGGCGCGCGAGCAGGCGATGGTCGACGCGGGCCATCACCACGGTGGCGCGGAGGAGGTGGAGGGGATCATTCCGCAGATGAAGGCGCAGCCGGGAATGCCGGTGCGCCAAGCGGTGCACCGCCGCAAGGCGCGGGTGCAGGAGATCATGCACACCCTGCCGCACGCCGCGCAGGCCGCTATTCGCGAATCACTTGCCGAGAACGACGATACGCAGGTCATGTCATATAACCACGCGAACCTGAACTCCTACTCCGACGGCGCGTTCGACACTACTGCTCGACACAACACAACCAGCGGGTAACATACCGTCCGTGAATCGGACAGTGGCGCGTGTGCGGACTCCAATCGAGTCGGCGTTTGCGCAGGCGGGCAACATCTTTGCGCTGTTCCTGGATGTCATCCGCAAGACCTTCCAGCGGCCTTTCCAGTTGCGGGAGTTCATCGAGCAATCGTGGTTCATCGCGAGTGTCTCGATCCTCCCGAGCGCGTTGGTGGCGATCCCGTTCGGCGCCGTTGTGGCGTTGCAGACGGGATCGCTCATCAAACAACTCGGCGCCGAATCCTTCACCGGCGCCACCAGCGTCCTCGCCACCGTGCAGCAGGCGGCTCCGGTGGTGACGGCGTTGATCATCGCGGGTGCGGCCGGATCGGCGGTCGCCGCCGATCTCGGCTCACGCACCATCCGCGAGGAGATCGACGCCATGGAGGTCCTCGGCGTCGATCCCGTGCAGCGGCTGGTGGTTCCCCGGGTGCTCGGCATGATGCTGGTCGCGCTGCTGCTCAACGGTCTGGTCTCGGTCGTCGGCATCGCGGGCGGCTACTTCTTCAACGTGTTGCTCCAAGGCGGCACGCCCGGCGCGTATCTCGCGTCGTTCTCGGCGCTGGCGCAGCTGCCCGATCTGTGGATCGGTGAGATCAAGGCGCTGGTGTTCGGTCTGATCGCAGGCGTGATCGCCGCGTACAAGGGCCTACATCCCAAGGGGGGCCCGAAAGGAGTCGGTGACGCGGTGAATCAGTCCGTGGTGATCACATTTCTGGTGCTGTTCTTCGTCAATCTGGTTTTGACGTTGGTGTACCTACAGGTCGTCCCCGCCAAGGGCGCGTGATCCGTGGCGACTCCTTACCGCAACCCGGTCTTCGCCAAGACGAGCCGCCGGGTCGGCGAAGTGGCGCGCGTGCCACTGGATATCGTCGACCGCGCGGGCGGGCAGATGTCGTTCTACTCGCGGGCCATCGCCTGGATTCCCCGCACCGCGGTGCACTACCGCAAAGAAGTGGTGCGGCTGCTCGCCGAGGTGACCTTCGGCACCGGCGCGCTCGCGGTCATCGGCGGCACCATCGGCGTCATCCTCTTCATGTCCGGTTCGGTCGGCGTCGTGGTCGGCTTGCAGGGCTTCAAGGCGTTGGATTCGCTCGGCAGCTCGGTGCTCACCGGCTTCCTCACCGCCTACATCAACACCCGTGAGATCGCGCCGCTGGTGGCGGCGTTGGCGTTGTCGGCCACCGTGGGCTGCGGATTCACCGCCCAGCTCGGCGCGATGCGCATCTCCGAGGAGATCGACGCGCTCGAGGTGATGGCCGTGCCCGGCGTGCCGTTCCTGGTCACCACCCGGGTCATCGCGGGCTTCCTCGCGGTGATCCCGCTCTACGTGGTCGGCCTGCTCGGCACCTTCGTCGCCTCGCGGACGATCAGCGTGTGGTTCAACGGCCAGTCCAGCGGATCCTACGACCACTATTTCAGTCTCTTCCTGCCACCCGAGGACGTGCTCTATTCGTTTCTCAAGGTGCTGGTCTTCGCCTTCGTGATCATCCTCGTGCACTGCTACTACGGCTTCAACGCCTCCGGCGGCCCCGCGGGCGTCGGCGTCGCGGTGGGCCGGGCGGTGCGCGCGGCGATCGTGCTGGTCAACGTGCTCGATTTCTTTCTGAGTCTGGCGATCTGGGGCACGACGACGACCGTGCGAGTGGCCGGATGAGCGGGCAGGCCTGGCGCAGGTCCGAGAAGACGCGAACCAGGATTCTCGGCGTCACCTTCTTCGTGCTCGTCGCGCTGTTCCTGTGGAGCACGGTCGCGATCTACAACAAGCAGTTCGTGCGCACCGTCGACGTCGCGCTGGTCACCGACAGCGTCGGCAACGCGCTGACCCGCAACGCGGATGTGAAGGTGCGCGGCGTGCCGGTCGGACAGGTGCGGTCGAGCAAGTCCGAGGGTGGCAAGGTGACCCTCGAGCTGGCCATCGAACCGGCCAAGGCGAATCAGATCCCGGTGAACGCGACCGCCCGCCTGCTGCCGAAGACCCTGTTCGGCGAACGGTATGTGGACCTGCTGATCCCGGAGGATGCCAGCGCCCAGCACCTGACCGACGGCGTCACGCTGTATCAGGATCAGAGCGGCAACGCGATCGAGATCAGCAAGTTGCTCGACAATCTGCTGCCGTTGCTCCAGGCGATTCCGCCGCAGGATCTCGCGGCCACCCTCGGCGCGCTGTCGCAGGCGCTGGCCGGGCAGGGCGAAGCGCTCGGCGTCACGGTGGAGCGGCTCGACGACATCTTCCGCGACATCAACGGCCTCCTGCCGGATCTCCAGGAGGATCTGCGCAGTTTCGCCACCGTGGCCGCGACCTATTCCGACGCCGCGCCGCAGTTGATCGACGCGCTGAACAATCTGCGGACCACGAATACCACGATCGTGCAGCGCCGTTCGGATATCGACACCCTGTACGCGACCTTGACGCCGACCTCGTCGAGCGCCGCCGATTTCCTGCTCGCCAACCGCGACAACATCATCGATATCGCGGCGGATTCGCGTCCGGCGCTGGAAATGCTGGCCAAGTACTCGCCTACCTACGCGTGCACGATGTCGAACTTCGCGGCCATGAAACCGCGTATCGACGACATCATGGGCCAGGGCACGAAATATCCCGGTTCACGGGTGAGCATCGAAATCGTCAACACCAGGGGCAGATATCTGCCGAATCAGGACGAACCGCGCTGGTTCGATACCAGAGGCCCGTGGTGTGTGGCCGAATACCCGCTCGGCGTTGATGTTGGTCAGTACATCAGCGGCCCGCCCAACGACGGCTCCTATGCCGTGCCGAGTCGCAATCCGGGTGATCAGACCACCGGCTATCTGCCGGAACCGCAGCTCGGGGTCTACCCGGCCGCGCAGGTGCCGACGCTGGCCGGTTCGCCCGCCGAACAGCAGTCGCTCGGCGCGATCTACGGTGCCGCGCACGGCGTTTCGCCGGATGCGGTGCCCGGCTGGATGACCAGGGCCGGTGCGCCCGCATTCCGCGGCAGCGAGGTGAGTGTGCGATGAAGGAGCGGTTGCGCGGCCTTGGCGGGCCGCTGACCAAACTGGTGATCTTCGTCCTGGTGACGGTGTTCGCCACCGTGATGCTCGGGCTTTCGATCGCCAATTACACCGGTGGCGGTACGAAATTCAAGGCCCGATTCACCGATGTCACCTCGCTCAACAAGGGTGACGAGGTGCGCATCGCCGGTGTTCGGGTCGGCAAGGTCACCGATGTCAGAATCGTGGACCGGCGCCAGGCCGAGGTGGCCTTCGAATTGCAGGACCGCGAATGGCTGCCCGCGTCCACCACCGCCACCATCCGTTATCGGAACCTGGTCGGCCAGCGCTATATCGCGCTCGAACAGGGCGTGGGCGAGCAGGGTCGCAAACTCAACGAGGGCGCGACCATCGGTTTGCAGAACACCAGGCCCGCGCTGAATCTGACCACGCTGTTCAACGGATTCCGTCCGCTGTTCCGCACTTTGACCGCCGACGACGTGAACAAATTGTCGTTCGAGATCATCCAGGTTTTCCAGGGTGAGCAGGGCACGATCAAGGATCTGGTCAGCACCACGGCGAATCTGACCAACAAGATCGCCGACAAGGACGCGGTGATCGGGGATCTGGTGAAAAGCCTCACCGCCGTGCTGGAGACGGTGAATCAGCGCCACGATCAGTTCGACCAGTTGATCGTCAATACCGAGGCGTTGGTCAGCGGTCTGAACGCGGAACGCGATGTGATCGGCCGTTCGATCACCTCGCTCGGCAATCTGGCCTCGGCCACCTCGGATCTGCTCGTCCCGGTCCGACCGACCCTGCAGGGTTCGATCGCCGGACTGAATCAGCTCACCGGAACGCTGAACGAGCGCTCCGACGAGGTGAACCAGGCGATCCAGACCTTGCCGATCAAGATGGAGAAACTCGGCCGCGCGGGCAGTTACGGCTCCTGGTTCCAGTTCTATCTGTGCGGCATCGACGTGGTGATCGGGCCGGGCGCGGCGGCGGCGCCGCAGCTCAACCTGCCCGCGGGCATGCCGACGGTGAATCAGCCGCTGTACACCAATGCCGCGCCGCGCTGCCAGGGGAAGGCCCGCTGATGGACGACCGGATGTTGCTCGGCAAACGCAGTCCCGCCTTCCTCGGCGCGCTCGGTTTGGCGATGGTGTTGTTGGTGACGGTATCGGCGTTCTTCCTGGACCGGCTGCCGATCATCAGCGCGGGCACCAAGTACACCGCCGAATTCTCCGAGGCGGCGGGGCTGAAGAAGGGGAACGAGGTCAGGATCGCCGGGGTCAAGGTCGGGCAGGTGGCCGACGTGCGCCTCGACGGCGACAAGGTGCTCGTCGACTTCCGCACCACCGACGCCTGGGTCGGCAACGAGACCACCGCGTCTATCCAGATCAAGACGGTGCTCGGCCAGAAGTACCTCGCGCTCGACCCGAGGGGCACCGAGCCCGCCGATCCGGCGCAGCATATTCCGCTGTCGCGCACCGTGGCTCCGTACGACGTGGTCGACGCCTTCACCGACGTGGCGAAGACCTTGGACCAGGTCGACACCGCGCAATTGGCGACGAGTATGCAGGTGCTCTCCGATGCCTTCGAGACGACGCCGCCGGAGATCCGAGGGTCTATCGACGGCATCGCCCGGCTGTCGGAGACCTTGGCCAAACGCGACGAGGAGCTGAAGCGGCTCTTCCGCGCGACCAGGGAGACCACGCAGGTGCTCGCCGATCGCAACGCCGAATTCGAGCGACTGCTCACCAACGGCGGACAGCTGCTCACCGAACTGAATATCCGCCAGCAGTCGATCCACCAGTTGCTGACCGGCGCCAAGACGGTGGCGTCCGAGCTGAGCGCACTGGTGCGCGACAACGAGGCGCAGATCGGGCCCGCCCTAAAGAATCTGCGCCAGTCCATCGACATGCTCAACGACAACCAGCAGAGCATTTCCCGCATCCTGGAGCTCGCGGCGCCGTTCTACGGGCTCTACGCGAACGTGCTCGGCACCGGCCGGTGGTTCGACGCGGTGATCACCAATGTGATTCCGCCCGGGCTGCCGGAGATTCCGGGCGATCGTCCGCCGGTGCGCACCATGGGAGGTAACTGACGTGGCCGTGCGCGACGAAGCGCTGACCGCGCGTGGAAAGAGAAGCCGCGGCGCCGTCGCGGGGATCGTGATCGGCCTCGTGGTCGTCCTGGTGGCCGTCGGATTCCTGTGGTGGCTGTTCGATCGAGTGAACACCACGAAGATCACCGCGTACTTCGACCGTTCGGTTGGCATCTACGAGGGGTCCGACGTGCGGGTCCTCGGTGTCGCTGTGGGATCGGTCGATTCCGTGGAGCCGATGGGCGAGCAGGTCAAGATCGTGATGAGCGTCGACCGGAAGTACGACATCCCGGCCGACGCGCAGGCCGCGCAGATCACCCCCTCGGTGGTCTCCGATCGCTTCATCCAGCTCACGCCGGTCTATCGGGGCGGGCCGAAGATGGCACGCGACGCCACGATTCCGCGGACGCGGACGGTCACGCCGATCGAGGTCGACCAGCTCTACCAGAGCATCGCCGAACTGTCCGACGCGCTCGGTCCCAACGGCGCCAACAAAGACGGCGCGGTCAACGAGCTGGTGCGCACGGCCGCGGCGAATCTGTCGGGCAACGGCGAAGCGCTGGCGAACAGCATCACGCAGTTGAGCCGGGCCGCGCGCTACCTGTCCGACGCGCGCGGCGACATCTTCGACACGGTGAAGAACCTGCAGAACTTCGTCACCATGCTCGCGGTCAACGATCAGCAGGTGCGCCAGTTCAACACCCAGCTGGCGGATCTGTCGGGATTCCTCGCGGGCGAACGCCAGAACCTCGGCGAGGCATTGGAACTACTGTCGGTGTCCCTCGGCGATGTCGCTCGGTTCGTCGACGACAACCGCGGGCTGATCGCCGACAACGCGGAAGCGCTGACGACGCTGACCAAGACGCTCGCCGACCAGAGCAACGACCTGGCGGCCGCGCTCCCGGTGCTCCCCGTGGCGCTGAGCAATCTGATCAATATCCACAACGGCGAATCGGGCACCCTCGACATGCGCGCCAACTTCCCCGAATTGCAGGATCCGTTCGGGGTGGTCTGCAAGCTGCTCGACCTGTCCAAGCTCATGCCGGGCGATCCCCAGTTCGAGGCGCTCGGCAGGCAACTGCGCCCGGTGCTCGAACACTGCAAGGAGATCACCGACCAGATCACCGCCGGTGTGCAGACCCCGTCGCTGATCCTGCCCTTCGGCATCCTCAGCGGTGAGAACCAGCAGCGCGATCCGGTGCCGGGGACCGTACCCGGAACGCCGTCGGATCGGCTCCCGCCTTCTCAGGGAGGACAGCGATGACGGGGAGAGCGGCGATGACGGGAATCCGCCACGCCACCCGAGGTTTCGGCGCGGCGGTGGCCGTCGCGGTGAGCGCCGCGCTGGTCACCTCGTGCTCCTCGGACGGCATCTACAGCATTCCGCTGCCCGGCGGCGCCGATGTCGGCGCGCATCCGATGACCATCGAGATCCGCTTCGACGACGTGCTCGATCTGGTGCCGCAGGCCGCGGTCAAGGTCGAGGGCGTGCCGGTGGGCCGGGTCGAGGAGATCAGCGTCGGCAAGGACCAGTGGACCGCGAGCGTGCGGACGCTGGTGAACTCCTCGGTCGATCTGCCCGCGAACGCGCGCGCCGAGGTGCGGCAGTCGAATCTGCTCGGCGAGAAGTTCATCGAACTGTCCAAGCCGCCCGCCGATCCCGATCCGGCGAAACTCGCGAACGGCGCGGTCATCCCGGTCGACCGCACCCGGCACGCCACCGAGGTCGAACAGGTGCTCGGCGCGATGTCGTTGCTGCTCAACGGCGGCGGCGTCGCGCAGTTGCAGCCGATCGTGACCGAACTCAACAAGACTTTCGAGGGCCGCGAGGACAAGGTCCGGTCCCTGCTCGAACAGGCGAACACGCTGATCGGCGGGTTGAACGAGCAGGTCGATGACATCACGAGGGCGATCGACGGTCTCGCGACGCTCAGCGGTCGGGTGAGCACCCAGACCGATCAGATCGCGAAGATCCTCGACGAATTGCCGCGCGGTGTGAAGATTCTCGAGGAGCAGCGCCCGCAGTTGGTCGCGCTGCTGGCCCAGTTGGACCGGGTCGGCCAGGCCGGTTTCGACGTGTTGAACAAGTCGAACGCCGATCTCATCGCGGGCCTGGTCTCGCTGCGTCCGACCTTGCAGGAATTGGGCCGTGCCGCACCGGATCTGGTGACCGCGCTGCCGTTGATCCCCACCTATCCGTTCCCGGATTCGACGCTGGCGGGCACCTTCGGCGGATCGGTCAACACCTTCCTCTCGGTGGACGGCGAAATCGGCGTCCTGTTGAGCAATCTCGGTGTCGGCAAAGGTGATCCGGTCTATGTTCCGCCGGTCGGGCGGCCGGTGCCGGTGAATCCGAGCAATCCTTACTACAACGGCAACGGCGCGCATCCGGGGTGGCCGACGATCTCGCTGGTTCCGCTGCCCGCGACGCTCGCGCAGGTCGTGCCGAACGGTGTGCCCGCCGTGCCGAATCCGCTCGGTCCGCTGCTCGAACAGTTCGGCGTGGAGAACCAAGGCGGTCGGCCCGTACAACCCGGACAGGAAGGGCAGCGATGACGCGTCTGGTGCGCTACCAGTTGATCGCCTTCGGGTTGATCGCCGTCCTCGGCGTCAGCTACGTCGGCGCTCGCTACGTCCGGCTGGACGAGATGTTCGGGTTCGGGCTCTACCAGGTGCGCGTGCAGGCGAAGGAGACCGGAGGACTCTACAAGGGCGCCGAGGTCACCTATCGCGGCGTGCCGGTGGGGCGGGTCGGTGATCTGGCCATCGATCCCGCCGGTGTCGTGGTGACCCTCGACATCGAGTCGAGCGCGCCCAAGATCCCCGGCTCGGCCAAGGCCGTCGTCGCGAATCGCTCGGCCATCGGCGAGCAGTACGTCGACCTGCAGCCGGATTCCGACAGCGGGCCCTATCTGCGCGACGGTTCAGTGATCGTCGGCGCGAGTACGCCGATCTCGGTCGAGGAACTCGTCGCCAGCGTCGACCACCTGACCAGCACGGTGGACCTGGCCGCGCTGCACACCACGGTCACCGAACTCGGCAAGGCGTTCAACGGCAAGGGCGACGACCTGCGCGTCCTGATCGAATCGCTGAACACCTTCACCGAGAGCTTCAAGGACGCGCTGCCGCAGACGGTCACGCTGATCGAGGACGGCCGTATCGCCCTCGGCACGCAGGCCGAACAGTCGGCGGCGATCCGACAGTTCAGCGACGGACTCGATCAGCTCACCGCGCAACTGCGTTCCAGCGACCCGGCCATCCGCAGGCTGATCGGCACCGGCACCGACGCGGGCACCCAGATCGGCGCGCTACTGAAGGAGAGCGGCGGCGCCCTGACCCAGGACCTGACGAACCTGCGGACCCTGTTGCAGACCATCTCGCCGAAGTTCTACGCACTGCAACCGCTGCTGATCATGCTGCCCGGGCTCTCGGTGGGCGCCTCGGCGACCGCGCCCGGCGACGGCACGAGCCACTTCGGCCTTGTGCTCGAGGTGAACAATCCGCCCGCCTGTACCGTCGGGTACGAGGGAACGCGCCGGATTCTGGAGCAGATGAAGGCGCAGAACCCGAACTTCGACGATTCCAAGGACGATTTCCCGTTCAACAAAGACGCGAAGTGCACCGTGCCGCAGGGTAATCCGAGCGCGGTGCGGGGCGGCGCGCGGGCCGACACGGCCGATCCGAGCATCCCGCAGCCGTGGGACGACGTTCCCAAAACCGATCCGGAGAAGCTGAATCTGAACCCGATCGCCGTGCAGATGGCGACCCTGCTAGGGGTTACGCCGAAGCGGTGACCAGGACCGACGACGTTAGGGTGCCTGTCGTGAACATCGATCTTTCCAAGGAACAACCGGGGGCGGTCGAACCGGATACCGAGGAATCCGATGCCGATCCGACGCCCGAAGCCGATGCCACCGCGCGGCGTGCCGATGACGCCGTGCGCGGTGCTGATGACGCGGCACTCGCGGGCGGCGGTGCGGCGCGGGCCGCTGACGATGGCACGGCAAAGGGTGGTGGCGAGGCAGACGCAGCCGTCGCCACCGAGGACGCGTCGCGGGCAGTTGATGGCAAGCGCGGGTGGCGCGGCGGGGCGGCGAAGTCGGCGCGAGTGACCGAGGTCTCCTCCGATGCGCCGCGGCGCGCGCCGGTCGCGGTCACGGCGGTCGCGGTCGGCGCCCTGGTTGTGGCATTGATCACCGCACTGTGGTTCGGCGGTACCTGGGCGCGCGCGGCGTTCCTCACCGACGGCCCCCGCGTGTCCGCGCGGGACAGCGCGCTGGACGCGGCGCGGCAGGCGGCCATCAATATGACCTCGATGAATCTGGACGACGTGCCGGGGTCGCTGGCGATGGCCCGCTCATCGATGACCGGCGCGATCCTGGAATCGGCGCAGAAGAATCAGCAGCAGTCCGAGCAGTTGGCCGCCCAGGCGGGGGTCGGCATGCAGGCCAAGGTGCTCGGCGCCTCGCTCACGGCGTTGAACAGCGAGAACGACAAGGCGACCGCGCTGGTGGTGCTCCAGGTCACCGAATCGAAAGCCGACAAGTCGGTTTCGGATTACCGGTACACGTGGAGTCTGGACATGACCAAGGTGGACGACGTGTGGAAGGCCGAGCAGGTCGCTTCGCTGGCGCAGCCGGTCCTGGTGGACGGCGCGGGCCCCGGGGGCCTCGGACAGCCCGCCCAGTCCGGCGGCGCGCAGCAGCCGGGTACGGCACAGCCCGCAGCACCGTCCGAGCCGGCCCCGGCGCCGCGGCCGGGATCGTAGGAGATACCGATGAACACTCGCAGGCCGGTCAATCGGGTCACCTCCAAGCGTCGTCCGTCCGCGGGCGCGATCACACGTCCGCGCAAGGTCGCGGGTCGCGTGCCGCACCCGGTGTCGAGCGCGGCCGAAGCGGTCGCGCAGACCCCGCCATCGCGTGGTGCGCGGGCCGAGGGGGCATCGGACGCGCCGCCTCGGCGTCGGTTCGGGCGCCCAGGATCATCCTGGACGGTCGTTATAGGAAGTCTGGTCGCCGCGGTGCTGCTGGCCGGATTCGCGGCCGTGGCGGCGACCCGTCCCGGTGTGAACGATTCCAACGCGGCCTTCGTCGACACGGCGGGCACCGAGGAGGTGCGCGCGGCCGCCGAGCACGCGCTGCACACCATCTACGCCTACGACATCAAGGACATCGACGGCTATCAGGCGGCGGTGCGCTCGGTGGTAACCGGCGCCATGCTCACCGATCTGGACAAGTTCGCCGACACCACGATCAGCGCCATAAAACAGTCCCAGACCAGCGCAGATGCCAGGGTGGAACCGATCGGTGTGACAATGCTCACCGATGATCGGGCGGAGTTGCTGGTCAATCTCGTCGTGAGTTCGACCAAGGGTGGCGCGGCCCAGCAGAGCGTGGCGGGTCCGGTGGTGCTTCGCATGCAGAAGGTGGACGGCCGCTGGCTGGCGAGTGACATCGTCGACCGATGACCGTGAATGTGCTAAGTCGTGGTGCGGCAGCGGATCTCGTCGCGGTCTCGCGGCGTGTCCGTGCGGTGTGGCGCTGGAAACCGCCACTTGACGAGTTTCGCCGGACACGTCACGCTATTCACAACAGCGGCAGCTGTCACAGTGGCTCCAGACAGCCTCGCCGGTGCCGGATAGACCCTGCCCTCGACGCAGCCAGCGTTCGGGCGCGGGCCTCGGCGCCGGAACGGGGTCGCCGGTGAGCCTCGTGACCGGGGTCGGAGGTCGGATCGTGAGGTCCGGCGCGCCGGCCGCGTGATCATTCACACGGGTGGTACTTTGACACGCCCGTGTATGTAGGTGTAAGTTTGGACGTTGCGCTGGCTGCCTCCTGTCCATCACCTCAATTCGCACTCGTAAGTGCCACCTTTCCGGTGTGCTTTCGTTGTTGCCTGTTCGGGTTCGTGTGGGTCGTGACCAGCGAGAATCGCATCGAGCAAGAAAAGAACGAAGCAGGCAAGCGACGGTCGCGGACCACCACGCGACGCGCGTGAGGTGCTGGAAGGACGCATCTTGGCAGTCTCCACCCAGACCAAGGCAGTTGCCGGAATCCCCGGAGCCCCGTTGCGGGTGTCTTTCGCGAAGATCCGTGAACCCTTGGAGGTGCCCGGACTTCTCGACCTACAGACGGATTCTTTCGCATGGTTGATCGGCTCGCCGTCTTGGCGTGAAAAGGTCGCCGCCCGCGGCGACGTCGGGCTAGTCGGGGGGCTCGAGGAGGTGCTCGAGGAACTCTCGCCGATCGAGGATTTCTCCGGCTCCATGTCACTGTCGTTCTCCGACCCTCGTTTCGAAGAGGTCAAGGCCTCCATCGACGAGTGCAAAGACAAGGACATGACCTACGCGGCGCCGCTGTTCGTGACCGCCGAGTTCATCAACAACAACACCGGTGAGATCAAGAGCCAGACGGTCTTCATGGGTGATTTCCCGATGATGACCGACAAGGGCACGTTCATCATCAACGGCACCGAGCGCGTCGTCGTGTCGCAGCTCGTGCGCTCGCCGGGTGTCTACTTCGACCACTCGGTCGACAAGGGCACCGAGAAGGATCTGCACAGCGTTCGGGTCATCCCGTCGCGCGGCGCGTGGCTGGAGTTCGACGTCGACAAGCGCGACACCGTCGGCGTCCGCATCGACCGCAAGCGCCGCCAGCCGGTCACCGTGCTGCTCAAGGCGCTCGGCTGGACCACCGAGGAGATCGTCGAGCGTTACGGCTTCTCCGAGATCATGATGTCGACCCTCGAGAAGGACAACACCGCGGGTCAGGACGAGGCGCTGCTCGACATCTACCGCAAGCTGCGTCCGGGCGAGCCGCCGACGAAGGAGTCGGCGCAGACCCTGTTGGAGAACCTGTTCTTCAAGGAGAAGCGCTACGACCTCGCGCGCGTCGGTCGCTACAAGATCAACAAGAAGCTGGGCATCCACCTCGGCGAGCAGGTCACCGGCTCGGTACTGACGAAGGAAGACATCGTCAGCACCATCGAGTACCTGGTGCGCCTGCACGCGGGCGACAAGGGCATGACGGCGCCGGGTGGCGAAGAGGTTCCGGTCGAGGTCGACGACATCGACCACTTCGGCAACCGTCGTCTGCGCACCGTGGGCGAGCTGATCCAGAACCAGATCCGGGTCGGCCTCTCGCGTATGGAGCGTGTGGTGCGCGAGCGGATGACCACCCAGGACGTCGAGGCGATCACGCCGCAGACCCTGATCAACATCCGCCCGGTCGTCGCCGCGATCAAGGAGTTCTTCGGAACCTCCCAGCTGTCGCAGTTCATGGACCAGAACAACCCGCTCTCCGGACTCACCCACAAGCGTCGCCTGTCGGCGCTGGGTCCGGGCGGTCTGTCCCGTGAGCGCGCCGGTCTGGAAGTCCGCGACGTGCACCCATCGCACTACGGCCGCATGTGCCCGATCGAGACCCCGGAAGGCCCGAACATCGGCCTGATCGGTTCGCTGTCGGTGTACGCGCGGGTCAACCCGTTCGGTTTCATCGAGACCCCGTACCGCAAGGTCGTCGACGGCCGCGTCACCGACGAGGTGCGCTACCTCACCGCCGACGAGGAGGACAGGCACGTCCGCGCCCAGGCGAATTCGCCGGTGGACGCCGATGGCCGCTTCCTCGAGGATCGGGTGCTCTGCCGTCGTGGCAACGAGGAGAACGAACTCGTCGCCGCCGCCGAGGTGGACTACATGGATGTGTCGCCGCGTCAGATGGTGTCGGTGGCGACGGCGATGATTCCGTTCCTGGAGCACGATGACGCGAACCGTGCGTTGATGGGTGCGAATATGCAGCGTCAGGCGGTGCCGTTGATTCGGTCGGAGTCTCCGATCGTTGGTACGGGTATGGAGTTGCGTGCCGCGGTGGATGCCGGTGATGTGGTGGTCAACGAGAAGCCGGGTGTGGTCGAGGAGGTCTCCGCCGATTATGTGACGGTGATGGCCGATGACGGGTCGCGTAAGTCGTATCGGATGCGTAAGTTCAACCGGTCGAATCAGGGCACGTGTTCGAATCAGCGTCCGATCGTGGACGAGGGTCAGCGGGTGGAGTCCGGTCAGGTACTCGCGGACGGGCCGTGCACCGAGAACGGTGAGATGGCACTGGGTAAGAACTTGTTGGTGGCGGTGATGCCGTGGGAGGGCCACAACTACGAGGACGCGATCATCCTGTCGCAGCGGTTGGTGGAAGAGGACGTGTTGACCTCGATCCATATCGAGGAACACGAGATCGACGCGCGTGACACCAAGTTGGGTGCCGAGGAGATCACTCGGGATATCCCCAACGTCTCCGACGAGGTGCTCGCCGATCTGGACGAGCGGGGGATCGTGCGGATCGGTGCGGAGGTGCGTGACGGTGACATCCTGGTGGGCAAGGTCACTCCGAAGGGTGAGACCGAGCTGACGCCGGAGGAGCGGTTGTTGCGGGCGATCTTCGGGGAGAAGGCGCGTGAGGTGCGTGACACCTCGCTCAAGGTGCCCCATGGTGAGTCGGGCAAGGTGATCGGTATCCGGGTGTTCTCCCGTGAGGACGACGACGATCTGCCGCCGGGTGTGAACGAGTTGGTGCGTGTGTACGTGGCGCAGAAACGTAAGATCCAGGACGGTGACAAGCTCGCGGGGCGGCACGGGAACAAGGGTGTGATCGGTAAGATCCTGCCCACCGAGGACATGCCGTTCCTGCCGGACGGGACCCCGATCGACATCATCTTGAACACCCACGGTGTGCCGCGGCGTATGAACATCGGTCAGATCCTGGAGACCCATCTGGGGTGGATCGGTAAGGCCGGGTGGCGGGTGGATGTCGCCGGTGACGGGACGCGTCCGGAGTGGGCCAAGGCGTTGCCGGAGCAGATGTTGGGCGCGCCCGCGGATTCCAATATCGCGACCCCGGTGTTCGACGGTGCGCGGGAGGAGGAGTTGACCGGGTTGCTGGCCTCGACTCTGCCCAACCGGGACGGGGAACGCATGGTCGACGACGACGGTAAGGCGATCCTGTTCGACGGGCGTTCCGGTGAGCCGTTCCCGTATCCGGTGGCGGTGGGTTACATGTACATCCTGAAGTTGCACCATTTGGTCGACGACAAGATCCACGCGCGTTCGACCGGTCCGTACTCGATGATCACCCAGCAGCCGTTGGGTGGTAAGGCCCAGTTCGGTGGTCAGCGGTTCGGGGAGATGGAGTGCTGGGCCATGCAGGCCTACGGCGCCGCCTACACCCTGCAAGAACTCTTGACCATCAAGTCCGACGACGTGGTCGGTCGGGTCAAGGTCTACGAAGCCATCGTCAAGGGCGAGAACATCCCCGAGCCCGGCATCCCCGAATCGTTCAAGGTCCTGCTCAAAGAACTCCAGTCCCTGTGCCTCAACGTCGAAGTGCTCTCCGCGGGATCGGCGATCGAACTGGCGCGGACCGACGACGACACCGACCGCGCCGCGGCCGACCTCGGAATCACCTTGTCCCGTAACGAATCCGCTTCATAGCGCGACCGACGGTCGCCGCGCCGGGTGCGCGGCGACCGCGACTCGGGTCAGCGCACGCCGTGCGGCACTCCGGTGGACACGAGTCCGGCGTTGATCAGCGTATTGAGCGCGGCGACCTTGCGCGGGCAGTGATCGAGTTTGCAGTCGCGGTGGATCTGCACCTCACGCCGCGCCTCGGCCACCTCGAACGGCTCCGCGGGCAGGTCGTGGCTCGGCCTGCGCAGCGCGGCCTCCTCGACCCACTCCCGAGGCACCTCCGACCCGACAACCGGGCCGGGCACCCGAGGCTCCCGGCGATCGAGTGCGTCGATCTTGCCGACCGCGAGCACCATCACCGCGACGAGCAACGCCACCGCACCGGCTCCGGCGAGCCCGCCGTACAGCAGCGAATCAGTCCACGACATCGCACAACCCTTCTCCGTTCGGGCCGCCTCCGACGCGCCCCGAAACTGAATATCGACCCGCACAACACATTCCATGATCAGACCGGTCGACCATCATTCGCCGTTCGACGCCCGCGCGACACGGAACGCCGACCGATGACGCGCGTCCGGAGCGTGGATGTGATCCTCGCGCCGGTTTGCCGCATGGTGACCTCGAGTACTGGTGAATGCCGTCGATGACGGGAATCGGAACTCGGCCCGATTCGACCGCTCACCGCATTGTGCGCGTAACGCTCGAGACCGCTGCTGACGATAGACCACCCGGCGACACGGCGCGGACTTCCGCGTGACGTGGATGCCGCTCGCGCGGTGCCCGAACGGCAAGCGCGGCAACCATTTCAGCGGCGCATCTCACACTCGGCGGAGGAATCCATCGGGCCGACCATGGTCAGGGTCGTACGACCATGCCGGTTACACATCACACCCCGCCGACACCGAGTGACCAAGATCGCACGAAATCCGGTGGATCACGAAAAATCGCACCGGTCGGAGTGATTCGGCGCGCGCCGATCAGATCCCCCGCTTCGTGACGCGCGACGACGACCGGGCGCCCACGGATCGGGAACATCGCGGTCCCCTCGTTCGTGTCCGGGCCGTGTCAGCCCTTGCTCGCGTGGATCAGATGAACCACCGAATCCGCGGGCCCCATGACGGTTCGGATGCCGTAGCCGTCGAGCACCTCGGCCGCGGACCGATCACGGACCTGCTCGAAACCACAGGTCGACAAGGTGTGCCGGATCTCGTCGGCGGTGAAGAAGCTCAACCAGGGCTCCCCCGCCGCGGCCACTCGATCCGCGCGGGCCTGCCGCCGCGCCGACGCCTCGTCCGCCGCGGGCGCCGCCGGGTATATGTAATCGAAGACGACTTCCGACGCGTCGCCGTGGCCCGCGATATAGCCGAGAGTGTCGTCGATCGACGCCTTCGTCAGATACATGGCGACACCGAGCCAGACGAAAACCGCGCCGCGGGTACGGTCGAGGCCCGCCTCGGCCAATCCGGTGGCCAGCGTCGACTCCTCGAAATCGATCGGGGCGAAGGTCAGCGACGGCGGGATCTCGATTCCGGTCTCGGCCAGCCGCCGTCGTTTCCAGCCCTGGGTGTCGGGATGGTCGACTTCGAAATAGCGCACCCGAGAACGGGTGTCGCGGTAGGCGGTGGTGTCGAGTCCGGCGCCGAGGATCACGACCTGATCGACGCCCCTGTCGACGGCCCGCGCCACGACGTCGTCGGCGAAGCGACTGCGCGCCGCGATCATCAAGCGGCGGCGGCGCACTATGTCCTCGTCGATACCGCGATCGAATTCGTCGGCGCGTAAACCGGATTCGCCGATGATCCGGACCGCCAGCGGATCGGTGAACACCCGCGGCTCATCGGCGACCTGGTGATATGCCCTCGCACGCGCCACGGCCATAGCTGTTCTACTCGGTTGCCCGACTTGCATGCCGACACATTACCGGTCCGGTGTGGCATAGCTCGCGGTCTGGTGGCCGCGCGCGATCAAAGCCGCGCGCAGTTGCCACATTCCGGTGCCGGAACTCGGGTCGTGTCCGGTCAGTTGCGCGATTTTCTTCAGCCGGTAGTCGACGGTATTGGCGTGCAGGCCGAGTCGGCGCGCGGTCTGCTGCCGGTTCAGTTCGGTCGCCACGTGCACGCGCAAGGTCTCGAGCAGTTCCGGGTGGCCGTCCAGCGGTTCGAGCACGGCGGCGAGGCTGTCGCGCGCCGGACCGGGTCGCGACAGCTGGTATTCCACGGCCATCCGATCGAATCGGAACACGCCCGAGGGGGAACCCGCGCGCACGATGGTGTCGAGAAGTTGGTGCGCGCGTTCCGCGGCGTCGGGGATCTCGGCGGTGGTGGCCGCGACGGCGGTCGCGGTCACCGGGACGCGACCGGCCTCGGACAGGCGCGCGATCACGCCGTCGAGTTGGTCTTCGGCGATATCGCGGGTCGGCAACAAGAGTGTGCCGCCCTCGACGCTGAGCAGCGCCAACGCCTTCCTTCCACAGCACAGCGCGAGCTCGGCTTGGACGCGGCGCAGTTTGCGACGCGCCACGACCTGGGCGTCGACGACCGGATTCGATTCGTCCGGGTGCGGCGGAATGTGCAGCGCCAGCACGGTGTAGCGCTCGGCGACGTCGATGCCGCACTGGCGCGCCATGACGGAGGTGGCGTGCCCGCCGAGCAGCGCCGAGGTCAGGGTGTGGGTGGCGGTGTGGTGTTCGGTCGCGACCACGCGCATCTCGCGGATATAGGCGAGCGTGATGGTGGTGGTCATGACGTCGAGGGCGTCCACCAGCAGTTTGACGCACTCGGCGAGATTGTCGAAGTCGTCGGCCCGTACCGCTTCGGTGCGGTCGCGTCCCGTCGTGGTGACCAGGTCGAGCCCCATCCGAAAGCCCGCGTGCACCGCGTGCAGGATGGTGTCGAGCGGCACGCCCTCGCGCGCCCACCCGGCAGCGGCTTGTTCCAGCCGCGCGATCTTGTCCGGCGCGGGCCCGCCGTCGAGCATGCCGACCACGATCTCCAGACAGTGGCTGGTGACGATGGTGACCTCGCCGCGCACCAGGTCGCCGGGCAGCGTGCCGCACGGCGCGACCGCCTCGACGAAGTGTCCGACCATCTGCTGGGCCAGTCTGCGCGCACCGCGCAACGGCTCCGACATCGGACGTCCCGAGATGACCAGGCGTTCCCGTGCGGGTGCGGTGACCGACATCGGGGCCTCCTTCCGTGCGTGGGGTTGAGCGGTGCGCCGTCTTCGCGGGTGCCGGGCCGCGAGAATCGCCGCGCCGGTGCGAAAAGGGCATTGCCGTACGACGACCGTGGTGTGGGTGTCGTCAGGCGTTCGAGAGTGATGGGGTCAGGTGAGCCGGCACGGCGCGATGCGGCGGCGTGGTGATGGGCTCGTGGGTTCGCGCGTCGCGCGCGGGGAGCGACGATCGGCGACGGAGTGCGCGGAGTGTGAGGTGGCGGCCGTTCGCCCGAGACCGCGCGTGGCGCCGAACGTTTCCGCGAAAGCGGCGGATTCGCGAGCGGCGAATAAAATATGCGCGGCGCAGGCTGCCGAAGCGCCGTTGATTTCGGCGGCGGTGTCGAATTCCGCGGCTGCGGCGGATGCCGACGCGGCGCACGATTCGAACGCCGCGTCGAATCGTGCGACAGAGTCGAAATCCGCGGCGATGCCCGATTCGGGGAACCGCGCCGAAGCGGCGGAATTCGCGGCGGCGTCGGATTCGCGCGGGGCCGGGAATCGGTGCCGGGGAAGGGACATCGGTGTCCTCCCGTCAGGGTCTGGTCGAGATGCGGCCTTCAGTCTCGGACACTATTGTCCGGTATACTTGACCGGCGACGACAACTATTTACCCCTGCACGACATCTCGGTGAATTTCCCGCAGTCGGCTCGGCGTCGCGTTCCACCACCGCCGCGCGCACCGGGTGAGCGCGGACTGCCGTGCCAGGCCGACCAGCGCGGCGATCTGCTGGATCGGCAGATCGGTCGTCGTCAGATAACGGTACGCCGCGTCGCGCCGGACATCGTCGAGGATCAGGGCGAAGGAGGTCCGCTCGGCCGCCAGATGTCGTTGCAGGGTGCGCGGATGCACGAGCAGCGCCCTTGCGACCACCGAGATCTCGCTCGAGCCCGCGCCGAGGGAGCGCCGCAGCGCGGTGCGCACCCTGCCGACGACGCCATCGTCGGCGACCGCGTCGGTCGGCGCGGACAGGAAGGTCAGGGCGGGCCGCAGCAGCGCCTCGTCCGCGCCGTTCAGCGCCTCGGTGGTGAGCTCGCGCGGTACGCGCAGCAGCGCGGCGGGTCTGCGCACGCGCACCGGCGCGCCGAAGAAGTCCTCGTACCGCGCGATCGGGGCGAGCGGCCGATGCGGCAGGTCGACCGAGACCAGCCCGTAGTCCGCGCCCGCCAACGTCTCGACGGCCCGGTGCGCGAGGCCGAGCCCGAGATCGAGGCCCTGCGCCGAAACCGCCTGGCCCGCGGCGACTTCGAATCGCAGGGCGAGCACATCCGGGTCGCCGTCGCCGTCCTCGGCCAGCGCGACGCTCATGGTGCGCGATTGCAGGAACACATAGCGCGAGGCGCACCGCACGGCCGCGGCCGCGCTCGGCGCGTTGCGGATCGCGAGCACCAGCGGACCGAGCGTCGCGGGCCCCTGCCTGGCGGCGATGCGCAATCCGAGATCGGGGCACGCGAGCGCGCGGGCCGCCACCTCGAGCGCGCGGGCGACCGCGAGATCGTCGACCGGCACGTCGTCGCGGTCCAGCGCCTCCGGCGCCAGCCCGGCGCGCACCGCGATGGCATCGGGGTCACCGCCGAGTCGGTGCACCGTCGACCGGAATCCGCGCAGCGCCGCGGACCGTATCGCGGGCATGTCAGAGGGCGCGATCGCGGTGCGGCGCACTGCGAACGGCGATCACCGGGCCATCGATTCGCTCGCGGCGGCGAACGCGCGCCGCACGGCGGCGATATAGCGTTGCACCGATTCGTGGGCCGCGGGCGTATCCGGGTAGATGGCGCTGAGCGAGGTGCCCGACGGTAGCCGGTTGATCCAGAGCAGTACCTCCTCGGAGGCGGCGCGGTTGGCGTAGACCCCGCCGTTGACCAGGTCGAAGAACTGATGGCCCGCGAAGTCGCGGGCGTCGACGTAGGAGATCATCGGCGCGGCCCAGTCCGGGCTCACGTCGAAGCCCATGTCCTGCGGAATCAATTGCAGGACGCGGTGCGGCGAGACGGCGGTCAGTTTCAGCGCGTTGTCGTAGGCGCGCTGGGCGCTGCGCACGAGTCGCTCGAAATTCGCTGTCGCGCCGACCGGGAACGCGACCGGGACCAGCGTCGCGTACCACCCGACCGAGATCAGTTCGGCCACCGACCCGCGCGTGCTGATGGGCGTCATGTTGAAGTAGTAGTCGCGGCCCGCCAGTTCGCGTTCGGCCATGGCCGCGGCGGCGAACACCCCGCCGGTGAAGGCCGCTCCGACCTCGGCGCACGCCTTCTCGAAACGCAGCGCAGCGGCCTCGTCGAGCAGCGGGACGGTGACATGCGCGCTGCGGATGTAGGCGTCGCCGCCGCCGCGCGTGCCGAGATCGAGCGGGAAGGTCGGCAGCGAACCGTCGTTGCCGCGCAGCAGTTCGATCCAGCGCCGCACGCCGGGCGATCCGAGTGTCAGTTCCGCGGTCTCGGCGCGTTCGCGCGCGCAGTAGTCGAGGTGGCTCGCGGGCGTCGGCAGCGCGACGGCCTCCTCGCCGATCTCGCGGGCGTAGAGGTTCGCCAGCTCGTAGCACGAGATGTACTGCGCCACACCGTCGGTGTGCAGGTGGTCGACGGCGAGGTAGACGGTGCAGGATTCGCCGTGCTCGATCACGCCGAAGGTGAAGCAGTCCCACTGGAACGGTCCCGGCGTGTCGTCCTGCACGTGTTGCCGGATGGCTTCGGCGTCCTCGACGCGGCCGTGGTCGACGGGCACGAATTCCATGTCCCCCGGTTCGATCACGTGCCGGACGATCCGGCCCGATTCGGGGGCGAACCAGCTGCGGAAGGTGTCGTGACGGGAGAGGAATGCGTTGACCGCGCGCGTCATCGCGTCGCGGTCGAGTGCGGCGGGCACCTCGGCGGTGACCACGCACAATCCCGAATAACGGAAGCCCGCGTCGGCGTGGCGGTGCGCGGAGGCCAGATACACCTCCTGCTGATGCGAAGGCGGCGTCGGGTGCGCGGGCGCCAGCGCCGCGCGGGCGCGGGACTCGACCGACGCGGACCAGCTCACCAGGTGTCCCGGTGCGGGACTCCATTCCTCGATGAGACCGAAATCGACCACTGGTGCATTCCTTCGTTCGCGTGGCGAAAGCCGTTGTCTGTCATGCGTGCCGGACTGCCGATCGCGGCGCGTCGAGCCGCCTCGGATCGGGCAGCGCGGTGGTGGCGACCGCGAGCGCGACGGCGACCGCAGCGATGGCCGCCATCATGGTGACCGTGCCGTCGACGGTGTGCGCGCGGAAGAACACCGCGCTCAGCGCGGCCAGACCGACGGCGTTGCCGATCTGCTCGATGGTGGGCAGCACGCCCGAGGCCTCGGCCATGCGTTCCTGGTCGAGGCCGGAGAGCATGAGCGGCTGCAACTGGACGCCGAAGATGCCGACGCCGAATCCGGAGGCGATCACCGGCCCGATCGCGACCAGTGTGTTCACCTCCCCCTGCGTGATCCACAGGTATCCCGCGCCCGCGCCGATGCAGCCGCCGAACAGCGCGATGCCGAAGGCAAGCGCCAGTACTCCGAAGCGCCGCAACAACAACGGCGAAACCAATGCGCCGACGCCCGCGCCGATCGCGAACGGGGTCATCGACAGTCCGGTGCGCACCGCCGACCAGTCCAGCACCTCCTGCATCGCGATCGACATGGCGAACACGAACGCGGTGAACAGCCCGAAGAACACCGCGATGATTCCCGAACCGACCCGGAAGCCGCGGTCGGCGAACAGGTCAGCGCGCACCAGCGGGCTGCCGCCGCGGCGCAGTTCGGCCCGCTCGTGCACCACGAACGCCACGCCGAGCGCGGCGGCGCCCGCCAGCGCGCCGAGCAGTTCCGGCCGCCATCCCCGCTGTTGCACCTCGGCCAGCGCGAACAGCAGCAGGAACAGCCCGGCCGTGGAGAGCGCAACCCCGGCCGGGTGCAGGCCGGGCCGGTTCCGGTCCCGACCGAGCCGCAGATACCGCCAGGCCAGGGTGAAGGCGATCGCGCCGAGCGGGACGTTGATCAGGAAGACCGAATGCCAACCGAGACCGAAGGGATTCGCGCCGATGAGCAGACCACCGAGCAGCGGACCGAGCATGCCCGCGAATCCGGCGGTCGCGCCGTAGACGGCGAAGACCAGCGGATGCCGCTCCCGGGGGAAGCCCGCAGTGATGATGGCGATCGTCTGCGCCGCGAACCCCGCGCCCGCGAACCCCTGCACGACCCGCGCGACCACGAGTTCGGTCGCGCCGGAGGCGGTTCCGCACCACACGGAGGCGGCGGTGAACGCCACCACCGAGACCAGGAACATCGACCGCCTGCCCACCAGCGCGCCCAGGCGCGCCGCGGGCAGCAGCGTGCAGGCGAACGCCAGCGAGTAGCCCGAGATGACCAGCAACTGCTGCGAGCGGGACGCGCCGAGGTCCTCGGTGAGGTTCGGCAGCGCCACGTTCACGATGGTCACGTCGATCATCTGCATGAACACCGCGATCAGGCAGGCCGCGAAGGCCGCCCACGCGGCGCGGTCGCCGAAGAGATGTCTCGCGGCGACCGCGTCCGGGTCGGTCATAGTCCGGCCCGCACCGGCTCATCCGTGGCGCGCGCCGATTCGGCGCTTTCGTGCGCCGATTCGTCACCGTCGGCCGTAGCTTCATCGCCGTCGGCCGCCGAGGCGCCTCCGTTGGCCGCAGGCGCGCCTCCGTTGGCCTGCGCACCACCCTTGGTCGCGGGCGCGCCACCGTTGGCGGCGGGCGCACCGCCGTTACGGGCCGGTTCATCGCCCGCCGCGGGCTCGAGCGCGAGCGAACCCGCCCCGCGCTGGTCGCCCGCCAGGATCAGTTCCGCGACCTTCGGACCGATCTGCTCCAGGCTGAACGAGCGTCCCATCTGCAAGGCCATGAGGTCGACGCCGAGCGATTTCGACACCCGCGCGCCGAGTTCCACCGCCATGAGCGAATCCAGGCCGAGTTCGGGCACCGGAACCGTGAGGTCGATGGAATCCGCGGACACGCCCATGACGACGGCCAGTTCCTCGGCCATCATCCTGGCCACGGCCTGACCGCGCTTGCCCTCGTCGAGGGCCGCCAGTTCGGCACGGACGCGGTCGAGTTCGGAATTGTCGCGCACCGAGGCCGCGACCAGGTCGGTGAGCCGACCCGTGCGCGACAGCTGCGGGAACGCCGCGGTGAGCGCGGACCAGTCGGTGGGGATGATGGCGGCGCGGGTGGCCCCGAGTCGCAGCGTCTGTTCGAGGTAGGCGGCGCCGTCGCCCATGTCGATCGGCGCGAAGCCCGCCACCTCCAGATACTTGGCGACCTTTTCGTCGGCCGCCATGCCGCCGGTCGCGCCGGACATGTGACCCCAGCCGATGCACACGGTCCGCAGACCCTCGCGCGACCACTGCTCGGCCAGCGCCTCGACCGCGAGATTGGCCGCGCTGTAGTTGTACTGGCCGAAGATGCCGAACATCGAGCCGCCCGAGGAGTAGAGCACGAACATGTCCAGTTCGATGTCCGCGTCGGCGACCGCCCGGCGCAGCACCCGCGCACCGTGCACCTTCGGGCGATACACCCGCGTCAGCTGGTCGAGGTCCATCTCCTCGATGCGGCTGTCGGCCACCGCGCCCGCCGCGTGGAAGATCCCGCGCAGCGGCCGGTCCGCGGTGTGGGCGCGGGCGACGACGGCGGCGACTGCCTCGGCGTCGGCCACGTCGGCGCGTTCCTCGACGACCTCGACCCCGCCCGCGCGCCACGCCTCGATCTGACGTTTGGCGGCGTCGTCGACGGCGCCGCTGCGGCCGAGCAGCACCAGCCGCCGCGCGCCCTTGCCGACCAGCCAGCGTCCGGTCGCCATGCCGAAGCCGCCGAACCCGCCGGTGATCAGATACGTTCCGGCCGCGCCGATCTCGACCTCGGGGAGGTTGGGACGCACGGGGGTGAGCTCGGAGTTCATGTCGATGGCGACGCGCCCGATGCGGGTGGAGCGGATCACCTCGTCGAACGCCTCGGTCACCGCGGCGGTGCCGAACAGCTCGTAGGGCAGCGGCGTGTAGATCCCCTCGCCGATCTTGGTGTAGACGCGGGCCAGCAGTTCGGCCAACTGCTCGGGCCGCACCGCGCACATCCGGTCCAGGTCGACCGAGAAGTACGACAGGTTCTTGTCGAAGTTGGCCAGTTCCAGCAGGCCGCCGGTGTAGACGTCGGCCTTGCCGACCTCGACGATGCGCCCGAATTCGGCGACGGCCTTGAAGTTCTGCCGCAGGATCTCCCCCGGCGCGGTGCTGAGCACCACGTCGACGCCCCTGCCGTCGGTGAGTCCGAGGACGTCGTCGGCGAAGTTCAGCGACCGCGAGTTCAGCGCGTGGTGCGCGCCGAGTTCGAGGATGTGCGCGCGCCGCTCCGGCGTGCCCGCCGTGCCGATGATCCGCGCGCCCGCCGCCGTGGCGACCTGGATCGCCGCCGAGCCGACGCCGCCCGCCGCGCCGTGGATGAGCACCGTCTCACCCGGACGCACCCGCGCCAGGTCGAGCAGCGCGTATTCGGCGGTGCCGAACGACGTGGTGCTGGTGCACAATCCGGGGTCGACGCCCTCGGGCAGCGGAATCAGCCTGGTGTGATCGACCACCCGGTAGCGGCCCATCATGCCGCGCGCGGCGACACCGACGAGCGCGCCGACCTGCAGGTCGGTGACACCCTCGCCGAGCCGGACGACCTCGCCTACGCCTTCCATGCCAGGGTCGGTGCCGAAGAAGGTCTCCGACAGTTCCCGCTCGCCGAGCAGGCCCATCACCTTGAGCGGGTCCTTGTAGTTCAGGCCGATGACCCGCATCCGGACCTCGACCTCGCCCGGCGCCGGATCGCGGCGCGGGCAGCGCCGCCACGACAGCGCCGAGAGCAGGCGGTTGCGCGGCATCTCCAGTTCGAAGTCGACCTCGGGATCGGTGAGCGATTCGGTCGCTTCGAGCTGTTCGAGGCGTTCGGGCAGCGGCGCGGTGATGATCGGGACCCAGCGCTGTCCGCCGCGCAGCAGCACCTCGTCGGCGTTGTCGTGGGAGAACGCGCCAGGCACCGCGAGTTCGGTGACCAGGTCGGCGATCTCGGTGTCGGCGTCGATATCGACGAGCCGCCACCGCAATCGGGTCTGCTCGTTCAGCAGCACCCGGCGCGCGCCCGCGAGCGCGGCCTGCGTCGAGTCGGGAACGATGTCGGAATCGGGCAGGGTGAAGGCGTTGTCGGTGATCATGGTGACGTGGCACAGCGGGCTGTCCGGCGTCCCCGCCGCTTCCTCGAACGTGTGCACCGCGACGGCGATCCGCTTCAGGGTCCACAGGTCGGCGATGTCGTCGGCGACCGGTCCGGCCACCACGCACACGTGCACCCGCTCGGCGCCGGAATCGACTGCGGCGCGCAGTGATTCGGTGAGCTCGTCCTCGAGTTCGACGGCGCCGCCGATCAGCACGGTGGCATCGCCGAGCGCGGCGGCGAGTTGTCCCGCGCGTGCACGGCCGCTCGGGGCGAGCGCGACCACCACCGACGCGGCGGCCGAGACCTCGCCGAGCGCGGCGGGGTCGACGGGGTCGGTGCGGCGCATGGAGTCGGTGTAGTAGAACTCGGCCATCCGGGTCAGCGGGCTCTGTCCCGGCGTCAGCGCGCCGAGCTGCACGCCGACCAGGCGCATGACCAGGTTGCGTTCGTCGTCGAGCAGGTCGACGTCGGCGCGCAGGCGCATCGAGGGATCGCGGCGCGCGACCACCGTGAGCTGTTCGGGCAGCGCGCCGAACAGCCGCACCGAGCTCACCCCGATCGGCACCACGGGTCCTTCGGCGGCGCCCTCGGCGGCGAACAGCAGCGCGACGGTCTGCATGGCGGCGTCGACCACCGCCGGATGCGCGAGATGACCCGAATCGGCCGCGATGGAAGCGTCGATGACCGATACGGCGGTGTCGGTGTCGGCGCGTACCGAGGTGACGCGCCGGAAGCTCGGGCCGTAGCGCAGCCCGCGCGCGGCCAACGCGTTGTAGAACAGCTCCGGTTCGAATTCGACCGCCGAATCCAGTTCCGGCACTTCGACCTTCGTCGATTCATAGCTGCCCATGAGCAGACGGCCGATCGCGTTCACGGTCCACACCGAACCGGTGGCGCTGCGCGAGCGCAGCATGAACCGTCCGCTCGTCTCCTCGACGCTGAACAGGGTGATCGGCAGGTCGGACGAGCCCATCACCAGCGGCGCGATGAAACGCACCTCCTCGAGCGCCACGCGCTTGGTCGCCATCCGGCTGGCCGCCGCACTCAGCGCGGCGTCCAGGTAGGCCGCGCCCGGCATGATGCGCGCGTCCCCGATCACGTGGTCCTCGAGCCAGGGCAGCAGCGCCGACCCGACCTGTAGCAGCCATTCCGGCCTGCCCTCGGTGTCCTGGTCGCCGAGCATGGCGTAGGAACCGGGAGAGCCGAGGCGAGCCTGTTCGAACATCGGCAGGGCCGTGTGCAGGCGCGTGCGCTGCCACGGGTAGGTCGGCAGCGCCACATACGGGGTCGGGCGCGCGGACGGGAACAGCGCATCGATGTTCAGCGCCCCCGCCGCGTACAGGCCGATGAGGGTCTTGCGCAGGCTCACCGAATCGTCCTGCCCGCGATCCAGGGTGGCCACCGTTGTGCCGTTCACATCCGCGCCGAGCAGCAGTTCGCGGATATTGCCCGACAGCACCGGATGCGGGCCGGTCTCGAGGAACACCCGGCTGCCCGATGCGATCAGTTCGGCGATGGCGGCGGCGAACAGCACCGGCTGCCGCACGTTGGCGCACCAGTACTCGGCGTCCCAGTCGGCCTCGGTGACCGGTGCGCCGGTGACCGTCGACCACAGCGGCACCGTCGGCACGCGCGGTGTCAGCCCGGCCAGTTCGGTGCGCAACTCGTCGAGGATCGGTTCCATCAGCACGCTGTGGTAGGGCACCTCCACGCGCAGCCTCCGCGCGAAAACGCCTTCGTCGCTGAGCTTCTCGGCGAGTTCGTCCAAGCGATCGGCATCGCCGGACAGGGTGAGCGAGGTGTCGCTGTTGATCGCGGCGATATCGATCGACGGGTCGGCGGCGACGAGTTCGCGCGCCCGTTCCACGGTGATGCCCGCGGCCAGCATGCCGCCCGAACCCGCCGTGGTGGCCTGCAATCGAGCGCGATGGTAGGCGACAAGGACCGCGTCCTCGAGGGAGAGCATGCCGCTGATGTAGGCCGCGGAGACCTCGCCGACACTGTGCCCGACGATCGCGGCGGGCACGATGCCGAGTTCGGCCAGTTCGGCGGTCAGCGCGACCTGCACCAGGAAGTTCGCGGGCTGCGCGATCTCGGTCGCGGTGACGCGGGATTCGTCCTCGGGGCGCAGCAGTTCGGCGATCACCGAGAATCCGGCGATCCTGCGGAACTCGGCGTCGACGGTCTCGGCCGTGCGGGCGAAAACGCCGTCGGTGGTGAGCGATTCGCGCGCCATCGCCCACCACTGCGGGCCCATGCCCGAGTAGACGAAGACCGGCTCGGCGACCCGGCTGGTCACCGTGCGCACCGCGTCGCGGCCTTCGCCCTCGGCGTAGCCGCGCAGTTCGGCGACCGTCTCGGCGCCCGCGAGGGCGAATCCGGTGCGGAAGTTGTGGTGCGCGCCGCGCGTCCACAGCGCCTCGGCCAGCGCGTCCTGGTCGGCGCCCGCCTCGACGAGATCGGCCACCCGACCCGCCATCGCCCGCGCGGCCGCCGCGCCGCGCCCCGAGATCGGCAGCACGCCGCGGTGCGAGGGCGCATGGTCGGCGGGCCGGGTGAGTCGCCCGGACAGCGGGGCGCGGTATTCCTCGAGCACGGCGTGCGCGTTGGTGCCGCCGTAGCCGAATCCGTTGACGGCGATGGTCATCGGGTCGGCGTCGGCGTCGAGCGGCTGCGCCTCCAACTGCACGTGCAGGCCGAGTTCTTCGAACGGGATGTCGGGATTGGGCTTGTCGAACCAGCCCTGCGGCGGGATCGTGCGGTGCCGGATCGCCAACGCGGACTTGATGACACTGGCGACGCCCGCCGCGGCCTCGGTGTGGCCGAGGGTCGCCTTGAGCGAGCCGACGCCGAGCGTTCCCTCCCGGCCCTGGGCGCGGCCGTAGACCGTACCGAGCGCGCGCAACTCGATCGGGTCGCCGACCAGGGTGCCCGTGCCGTGCGCCTCGACGTAGGTGACCGGTCTGGTCAGGCCCGAGCGCTCGTACACCGTGCGCGCCAGCGCCTCCTGCGAGTCGCCGTTGGGGACGGTGATGGCGGAGGTGCGCCCGTCCTGGTTGGTGCCGGTGGCCTTGATCACCGCGTAGATCCGGTCGCCGTCGCGTTCGGCGTCGGCGAGCCGCTTGAGCGCGACCATGCCCGCGCCCTCGCCGCGGCCGTAGCCGTCGCCGGTGGCGTCGAAGGATTTGCAGCGCCCGTCGGCGGCGAGGAAGCCGCCCTTGCACATCATGACGAACGTCTCGGGTTGCAGCATCACGTTCACGCCGCCCGCCAGCGCGATATCGCTGTCGCCGCGATCGAGCGACTGCACCGCCAGGTCGAGCGCGACCAGCGAGGACGAGCACGCGGTGTCCACCGTCAGCGCCGGACCGACCAGGTCGAGAGCGTAGGCGATGCGATTGGACAGCATCGTGTAGGACGCGCTCGCGGCGGTGTGCATATCCGCGTGCGCCAGCGCCGGGCCGACCACCCCGACCACGGACTGGTCGACGATGAACCCGCCCACGTAGACGCCGACCGAGGCGCCGCCCGCGCGCCCGGCCACACCCGCGTCGTCGAGCGCCTCCCATGACACCTCCAGTAGCAGCCGCTGCTGCGGGTCCATGACGGTGGCTTCACGCGGCGAGATGCCGAAGAAGTCGGGATCGAACTCCCACGGGTCGATCGTGAGGAACGCGCCGCGCTTGGTGTAGCTGCGTCCCGGCGTGCGCTTGTCGGCGTCGTAGTAACGGCGGTAATCCCACCGGCTCGCGGGGATCTCCACGACCGCGTCCCGCTTGTCGAGGACGAATTGCCAGAAGCTCTCCGGCGATTCGATACCTCCGGCGAAACGGCAGCCGATCCCTACGATGGCGATGTCCGACATCGAACTCCTCCGAACTCGGTCGCGCCCGAATCTCTTTCGGATACGCGTATGTTCATTTCAGTGCACGCGAACGGAATACACGTCATCGCCGACGTGAACCGTTGCGCTGCGGCCGCTTACGCGGCCTAATCCCCCGACAGTGCCGCTCCGATCAGGTTCCAGGAATCGTGCAAGTCGTCCTGCCAGTAGTGCCAGGAATGAGTTCCGTTCGGCCGCAACACGAAAGTCGCCGGGACGGCGAGTGCCCGCAGCCGGTCGCGCAGCTGTGCGGCACAGATCCCGGTGACCGCCTCGAGCGGCGCCCCGAAGACCAACTGGTAGGCGAGTTCGATACCCGAACCGTCCGCACCCGCCAGCGTGTCGTACTGACCGGGCAGGCCGTTACCGGTCGACACGTAGATCTTCGTGCCGCGCAACTGGTCCGCGTGCAGGTACGGATCGTTGGCCGCCCACGCCGGATCGCTCGGCGGACCCCACATGTTCATGACATTGCCGCGCCTGCCGCCGACGACCGCGCTCACGATCACCTTGCCCTGCGGGTCACTGGTGCGCACACAACCCGAATACGAGCCGATCGCCTTGTACAGTCCCGGCGCGGCCAGCGCCAGCTGGAACACCGAGGTGCCCGCCATCGAGATTCCCGCGATGGCATTCGCGCCGTTGCCGTTGTACTCCGAGTCGATCAGCGGCGGCAGTTCACGGGTGAGGAAGGTCGTCCACCGCTGCCGTCCCAGCACCGGGTCATCGGTGCGCCAATCGGTGAAATAGCTGCTCGCGCCCCCGAACGGGACCACGACGTTCACCTGCTTGTCGCGGAAGAATTCGGCCACGTCGGTGCGGTCGATCCAGCTTCCGTCGCTGATGCCGCCGTTCGCCCCGTTGAGCAGGTAGAGGGTCGGCGCGGGCTGGGTCGGGTCGGCCGCGCGCAGCACCCGCACCCGCGTCACCGACTTCATCGACTCGGAGTAGACGCCGACGTCGAGGACCCGGTCCGATTCGGTGCGCACATCGTCGACCCGCGCGCCGATCGAGGCCGGTTCGGCGGTCACCGCAGCGGCGCACCACGCGCCGATCACCGTGATCACCAACAGGATCACCACGGTTCGTAAAGTTGGACGAGGGGCCGACATCGCGCTCCGATCCCGAAGGCCGCACGGTTCCGACGCGCGCGGCGCACACCGGTGGACGCTCGGTCGAAACAAAGAAATTCTGGGCCGAGTGAACAACACCGAACATGCCGAAATCCACTGATGCGGCCCTTCTTGTGTGTGCTCCTAAAGGCGGTGTAGGCGATTTGGGCTCGCTCCTCAATCAGCGTCCGCCCGGCGACCGCACATGAAATCCACGTTACCGTCGGACTGTTCGCACTCTCTCGACGACGAGGTCGACCATGGCAATCGCCGAAAGAACCCTCCGCGGACCGGCCGCACGGCTGGTCGCCGCGGTGTTGCTGTCGTGTGCACTCGCGAGCGCGGGCGCGAACGCCGAACCCCCGAACGAACCGACCCGCGTCCTGAACCGGACCGAGGGGCCGGGACGTCAGGTGGAGCTGACGGTGCACTCCGCCGCGATGGCGCGCGCGGTGACCGTGCGTGTGCTGCCCGCCGCGAATCCCGACGCACCCGCGCCGACGCTCTACCTGCTCAACGGCGTTGACGGCGGCGCGGACGGAAACTGGTTCAACAGAACCGATATCGGCGAGTTCTTCGGGCCGCGCCAAGTGAACGTGGTCGTCCCGTTCGGCGGCGCGGGCAGCTGGTTCACCGACTGGCGCGCCGACGACCCCGCACTGGGACGCCAACGCTGGACGACCTTCCTCACCCGCGAACTCCCCCCGCTCGTCGACGCGACCTTCCGAGGCAACGGCCACAACGCGATCGCGGGCATCTCCATGGGCGCCACCGCGGTGTTCCAGGCCGCCCTCGCCGCACCGGGACTGTTCCGCGCGGTGGGTTCGTTCTCCGGCTGCGCGAGCGTGAGCGATCCGCTCGGCCGCACCGTGGTCAGCGGAATCATCACCGGCCACGGCGGCGACCCGAACAATATGTGGGGTGGGCCGGACAACCCGCTGTGGGCGGCCAACGATCCGGCGCTGCACGCCGACAAGTTGCGCGGACTCAGCCTGTTCGTCTCCGCGAGCACCGGTTCGCCCGGCAACCACGACACCCTCGACGATCCTCGGATCGGCGGCGATCCGTTGACGTTGGCCGACCGGGTGGTCGTCGGCGGCGCCATCGAGACCATCTCCGCCGACTGCACGCGCAGACTGCGCGATCGGCTCGTCGAACTCCGCGTTCCCGCCACCGTCACCGTGCGCGAGGGCGGCACCCACGCGTGGCCGTACTGGCAGGACGACCTGCACGCCGCGTGGACCCAGTTCGAACCGGTCCTCGCCGCACCCTGAGCCGAATCGACGCCCTTCCGTGAGCCGGACCGACGCTCCTCCCGCAAGCCGGACCGCGCGGCACAGTGAACCGGCTCGGCGCGGCACAGTGAACCCGGATCAGTGTCAGCACCGTGGGCCGGAACGGCGTAGGCGCCCGCGAGCCGAATCGACGCGCTTCCGCGGATCGGATCGCGTCGGCACCGTGGGCCGGATCGGCGCGCCGCCGGTGCGGGCTAGGCTGGTGGATGGTCGACGCCGGACCATTCGGTCTGTAGGCCGCGAACGCCCGGACTCCGCGGTTCCGGCACACGACCGGGCGACGCCGCACATCGATGCCGACGCGGCGGCGCCACCTCGACACCGACCGGCCCGCGCGGACCGTCACCCGACGGCCGCCGCCGAACTGGAAGGAGCACGATTCATGGCAACCGAAACCATCGACCGGCCCGCGGAAGCGTCAGGAACCTTCGCCCTCGGCGGAGACCTCCCGATCCACCGACTCGGCTACGGCGCGATGCAGATCACCGGCCCTGGCGTCTGGGGCGATCCCGCCGACCCGGACGAAGCGGTGCGGGTCCTGCGCCGCGCCGTCGAGCTGGGCGTCGACTTCATCGACACCGCCGACTCCTACGGTCCGTTCGTCAGCGAACAACTCATCCGCCGCGCACTGCACCCCTACCCGGACGACCTGGTCATCGCCACCAAAGCCGGCCTCACCCGCGCCGGGCCCGCCGACTGGCGCCCCGTCGGACGGCCCGAATACCTGCGCCAGCAATTGGAATTGAGCCTGCGCCACCTCGGAGTCGACAGCATCGACCTCTACCAACTGCACCGCATCGACGCCAAGGTGCCACTCGCCGACCAGATCGGCGCGCTGGTCGAATTCCAGCAGGAAGGCAAGATCCGCCACATCGGTGTCTCCGAGGTGAGCGTCGACGAGCTCGCGCAGGCGCGCGAACTAGCGACCATCGTGTCCGTCCAGAACCTGTACAACCTGGCCAACCGCAGAGCCGAGGACGTCCTCGACTACGCCGAGGCCAACAACATCGCGTTCATCCCCTGGTTCCCGATCGCCACCGGCGAGCTCGCCCGCCCCGGCGGACCACTCGACAAGATCGCCGAACACCACGACGCAACCCCTTCGCAACTGGCACTGGCCTGGTTGCTGCGCCGCTCACCGGTACTCCTGCCGATCCCCGGCACCTCCTCGGTCGCCCACGTCGAGGAGAACACCGCAGCCGCCACCGTCACCCTCACCGACGAGGAATTCCAGGCACTGTCCGACGCGGTCTGAGGTCCGGGGGGCAGTCCACGCCTGCTGATCGTCGCTGTCCCGGTGTGGCCGGGCTCGCGGTGGTGTCTCTTGGTCGGCTCCGGGGCGGTCACCACGGTCGCGCGGGTGGTCGCGGACGTGATCGGGTCCGCAGAGGTGGACACCTTACAAGCGGGTTGCGAGTCCTCACAGTCGCCGAAGCGGCGACCGGCATGGTCGGGCCGCAATGGTGGTCTGTCAGTCGATGGGTGGACGTCCCAATCGGCCAAGTGGCCCCAGCCGAGGCCGGGCTCGCGGTGGTGTTCTCTCGGTCGACTCCGGGCCGGTCGCCACGGTCGCACAAGCGGTTACGGACGTGATGGGGTCCGCAGAGGTGGACAACCTACAAACGGTTGCAAGTCCTCACAGTCGCCGAAGCGGGCGACCGGCAAGGTCGAACCTGTAATGGTGGTCTGTCAGTCGATGGGTGGTCGTCCCAGCCGGCCAAGTGGTCGCAGCCGAGGCCGGGCTCGCCGTGATGTCCCCCGGTCGGAGCCGGGTGGGCGTCACGGTCGCCGGGGAGGTCTCGGGCTCGCGATGATGGTCTCCCGTCAACGCGGGGCGATCGTCTCGGTCGGCGGTGTCGTCGCAGGTGTGGTCGGACTCGTGGTGGTGGCCGCGGTCGACGAGGTTGTCGTCGGGGGTGCGGTGGTGGTCGTGGGAGTGGGTTCGACCGTCGTGACTTTGGTCGTGGTTGTCGTGGTCACCGGGGGAGGTTCCGTCGTCGTCGCCGGTGCGGACGTCACGGTGGGGAGCGGGTCCGGCGAGCCGACCACTTCGGTGCGCGGGATGTGTGCGGGCTGGGTGGCCACGGGACCGGGCGGGGGTGCCGGAACAGCCGTCTGCTGCGGCGGAATCGGGAGTTGCGCACCCGGCTCGGGTGGTATCGGCGCGGGTTCCCGCGTGGTGGGAGCCTCCGTGGGTGATACCGGCACGGCCACCGGCCCCGGGCCGGAAGTGGCACGAGTCGGTGGTAGCGGGCTCACGAGGACCGGCGCCGTCGTGGACGGAGAGGAACCATCGGGCGGCGCGGCGCCGAACATCGCCCGCGCGACGGTGAAGGCCGCGAGGATGGCGAGGACGGCCGCGGCTCCGGCCAGAAGTCGTCGGCCGCGCAAAGTTGCCGGGCGCGGATCCGCCGGATCGGATGTGGCCGGACGGAACGATATTCGGCCGTCGCCGGTGCGCGGAGGGACAGCGGGGCGTGCCGAGCCGGCAGAGTCCGGGCGATCCGATCCCACGAAGTCCACGCGAACCGGACCAACGAAGTCCGGACGAACCGGGCCAGCGGAATCTTCCCGATCCGGGCCGGCAGAATCCGGGCGAACCGATCCCACGAAGTCCACGCGAACCGGACCAACGAAGTCCGGATGAACCGGACCGGCAGAGTCTTCCCGATCCGGGCCGGCAGAATCCAGGCGCGGATCCGCCGGATCGAATGTGGCCGGACGGAACGATATTCGGCCGTCGCCGGTGCGCGGAGGGACAGCGGGGCGTGCCGAGCCGACGGAATCCGGGCGATCCGATCCAACGAAGTCCGGACGAACCGGACCGGCGGAGTCCGGACGAACCGGGCCAGCGGAGTCTTCCCGGTGCGGGCCGGCGGAATCCGCGCGAACCGGGCCAGTCGAGTCCGGGTGGCCGGGACCGACGGCGTCCGAGTCGTGGCGGCCGAGATCGAACAGGTCGGGTGCGTGTGGTTCGTTCTCGACGGGCGACGGTTCGCGACCGTGCTCGACCGTCTTCGGGGCCTGCGAGTCGATTCCGGCCGGTGTGCGTTCGGGGTGCTGTTCCTCGACAGGCTCGTCGGCCGATACGGATTCGCCGGCCGACGCAGGCCCGGGTGCGGGTTCGCCACCCGCCTTCGGGTCGCCGTCATCGGCCGAATCGGGCTCACCCGAGCGATCTCCGGCGGTCGCCGATCGGCGAGGGTCGGCTCGCGCCGCGTCCGTGCCGCCGAGGGCCGCTCGAATCTCCTCGATCTCCGTGGAATCGAGGGCGGGACCGACGACGGACTCACGCTCTGTGGTCGCGGATTCGAGTCCACGCGGCGTACTCGAATCCGATATCGTCGCTCGGGATTCGGGAGATCGCTCGACCGACTCCACACGCGCCGAACCGTTCGCGTCTTCGGTGGTCGATGCGTCCTCGTCCGAGGCTCCCGAACCCGCGCCATCGGCGCGCGCCGACTCGAACTTTTCCGGACCAGTCGGCATCCGCCCGTGAACCGCCTCCGACATGGACGAACCGGGCGGGGCGGGGGCGCTGTCCGAATGCACTGAGACGTCCCGAACCGGAGGCGCCGCCCGGTCCGGTGCCGCGGGGTCCGGTGCGACCAGGTCCGGCACCGCCACGTCCGGCACGGCCAAGTCCGGCGCCGCCAAGTCCGGCACGGCCACGTCCGGCACGGCCACGTCCGGCACGGCCACGTCCAGTGCCGCCACGTCCGGTCCGACCAGGTCTGGTGCGACCGGGTCCGGTCCGGCCACACCCGGTCCGGCCACATCCGGTGCCGCCACGTCCGGTCCGACCAGGTCTGGTGCGACCGGGTCCGGTCCGGCCACATCCGGTGCCGCCACATCCGGTGCCGCCACGTCCGGTGCCGCCACGTCCGGTGCCGCCAGGTCTGGTCCGACCAGGTTCAGTGCGGCAAGGTTCGGTGCGGAATCCGCGTATTCAAGCTCCGTCGAATCGGAGTGGTCCGCCGCGTCCGGCAGAGGATCCAAATCGGACCGAGATGACGAATTCGATGGTCCAGCTGAGACTTTCGGCGGGGAGAGCGCTGCCACATCCGTCTCCCCCGTGCCCGCCTTCGTCTCGGGATTCTCTGCCGTCGCCTCCGCAGCGTCCGGCCCAGCCGTCGCCTCCGCAGCGTCCGCCCCTCCCACGCTCGGTTCTGCCGTAGACGGCTCCGCCGGGTTCGCTCGTTCCGGGTTCGCCCCTGCCAGGTTCACCCCAACGGAGTTCGGCTCAACGGAGTCCACCCCAGCGGAGTTCGGCCCAGCCGTCGCCGCCTCCACTATGGTCGCTTCCGCCGCGTCCAGCTGTCCCGTTGACTTCCCCACCGAGTCGAAACCGTTCGGATCAGGTTCCGGCCGAGCGGAATTCACGTCGGCGGCTCGCGGCGGGGTCTCCGGCAATTCCGCGGCAGGTCGGCGCGCCGCGACCGGATCGGCTTCGGAGCCTGCGGGTTCCGCACCGGCACGAGGACGAGCGTGTGGTTCCTCGAGATGGGCCGTCGCGGCCGCCGGACTCGGTGAGCTGAACTTCGGTATGGGGTCGGCCGGATCCTGGTCGGCGGTGATCGGTTTGGTGGAGTGGGGTCGGCGCGGCTGCGGCGCGGGTGGGCGGTCCGGGATCGACACGGCGGGAACCGGCCCGGACTCGACGGTGAGCGCTTGCGCGGCCGCCTCCGCCAGCGCCACGCAGGTGGGATAGCGGGATGCGGGCTTCTTGGCCAATGCGGTGGCGATCACGGAGTCGAAGCCGACCGGAAGTTCGGGACGCACCGTGCGCGGACTGGGCGGCGCTTCGGTGAGATGCGCGGCGATGACGGCGGCTTGGTCGTCGCGCGGGAACGGATACCGGCCGGTGAGGAGGTGGTAGAGGGTGCAGCCGAGGGAGTAGATGTCGGCGCGGTGGTCGGCGGAATTGGTGAACCGTTCGGGGGCGGCGTAGGCGAAACTGACCGAGATGGACGTCAAGGTGACGGTGTCGTCGAGTGTGCGCGCGATGCCGAAATCACCGAGCAGCGCCCGCATCCCACCCTTCGGCAAGCGCTCTATCAGCAGGTTCGCCGGTTTCACATCCCGGTGCACGACCCCGTGGTCGTGCGCGAAATCCAATGCCTCGGCGGCGTCCCGGATCAACCGCACCGCCAGTTCGGGCGGCAATCCGCGCGGCGCCGCCTCGAGCAACGCACCCGCGTCACCACCGGTGACATAGCGCATGGTCAGCCAGAGCGCGGGATCGTCGGGTCCGCTGCGGTCGTAGACGGCCACGATATTCGGATGATCGAGGCGGGCAGTCAATTTCACCTCACGGTCGAACGCCGCGCGCGCCTTCTGATCGCCGGTGAACGAATCGGTGAGAAGTTTCAACGCCACCAGGCGATCGAGCCGAGGATGCCGAGCCAGATACACCGAACCCATGCCGCCGGTGCCGAGACATCGCTCGATCACATATCCGGCGAAATCCGCCCCGGCCTGCAACTGCACGGCACTCTCCGAGTCCACTTGCGGTGAGCGTCGTGCACACCATCCCTCATATGATGGGCGACGCGGTGCACCCTGTTACGCACCGCCCCCGTGGCAGAGCACTACCAGGGTAGTGCTCTCCGACACCTGTGTCGAAACGTCGCCTACGATCCGACAACTCACACATCCCTCACCACCGGCACACCCGGATTGTGGCGCGGCACCGCCGACGGTTTTTCGGTAGTTCTGCCCCGCGTCAGTGGATATCTTTCGTGCGGAACCGTCGGCTCGCGACCACCCAGCCATTCTAGAACCGACCGGTCCGCGCCTGTCACGCCGCCGCGCGACATGGCCCGGCAACCGCACCGCAGTGTTGACTTGCAGGCCCTGTGGATTTCACAATCCGCTGTCACACTGAGCCGCATGTTCGACTACGACGTGCTGGTTCTCGGCTCGGGTCCGGGTGGTCAGAAGGCCGCGATCGCCACCGCGAAACTGGGACGGCGGGCCGCGATCGTGGAGCGGCGCGACATGGTCGGCGGTGTGTGCATCAACACCGGCACCATTCCGTCGAAGACGCTGCGCGAGGCCGTGCTCTACCTGACGGGTCTGAGCCAGCGCGAGCTGTACGGGCAGAGTTACCGGGTCAAGGAGGACATCACCGTCACCGATCTGCTGACCCGCGCCCAGCACGTGATCGGACGCGAGGTCGACGTGGTGCGCAGCCAGCTCTCGCGCAATCGCGTGGCGATGCTGCCCGGACTCGGATCCTTCGTCGACGAGCACACCATCGAGGTGCTCGACGGGACCGGCCGCGAAACCCACGTCACCGCGGACAAGATCGTGATCGCCACCGGAACCCAACCCGCGCGGCCCGACGCCGTCGACTTCGACGGCGCCACCGTCATCGACTCCGACGGCATCCTCCGACTGGAACGGGTGCCGCAGTCGATGATCGTGGTCGGCGCGGGCGTCATCGGCATCGAGTACGCGTCCATGTTCGCCGCGCTCGGTTGCAAGGTCACGGTGGTGGAGTCGCGGGAACGGATGCTGGACTTCTGCGATATCGAGGTGGTCGAAGCGCTCAAGTACCACCTGCGTGATCTCGCGGTCACTTTCCGCTTCCGGGAAACGGTCGCGGCGGTCGAGCGACGCGCGCAGGGCGCGATCGCGATCATGGAGAGCGGCAAGAAGATTCCCGCCGAAGTGGTCATGTATTCGGCGGGCCGCCAGGGCATGACGGCGAGCCTGCGGCTGGAGAAGGCCGGGCTGAGCGCCGACAAACGCGGCCGCGTGACCGTCGACGAGTACTTCCGCACCGAGGTGCCGCACATCTACGCCGTCGGCGACGTGATCGGCTTCCCCGCCCTCGCCGCCACCTCCATGGAACAGGGCCGCCTCGCCGCCCACCACGCCTGCGGCGAACCGGTGCACGCCCTTTCGGCATTGCAGCCCATCGGCATCTACACCATCCCGGAGATCAGTTTCATCGGCAGGACCGAAGACGAATTGACTGCCGCCCGAGTCCCGTTCGAGGTCGGCGTCTCCCGCTACCGCGAACTCGCCCGAGGCCAGATCATCGGCGACTCATACGGCGTCCTCAAACTCCTGGTCTCGGTCGAAGACCGATCCCTGCTCGGCGTCCACGTATTCGGCACCGGCGCAACAGAACTGGTTCACATAGGTCAAGCCGTCATGGGCTGCGGCGGCACCGTCGACTACCTCGTCGACGCCGTCTTCAACTACCCCACCCTCGCCGAGTCCTACAAGGTGGCCGCCCTCGACGCCATGAACAAGATCCGCCAGATCGAACGCATGAACTGAGAACGCGATCACGCGGGCCGATCGGGTCGGCGCGCGAATCACTCTCCGGCGCGACCGATCACCGAGATGATCGCGACCACGGACCACACCGTCAGCAGGGCGGCCGCGAGACCGAGGGCATAGGGGCGATCGAGGATCGTCGGGTTGTCGGACATGGCGTCGCCGCGACCGAGTACCGGGGCGGCGAGCAGGAGCAGGGTGACGGTGCAGACGGCGCCGCAGGCGGTGGGAGCCCACCAGCGGGTGGGTAGGAGGCGGCGCCCACCGAGGCCGACGGCGGCCGCCAATGGGGCGAAGAGGAAGTCGTGCAGCAGGATTCCGGCGCTGAACCACAGGATCACCGAGAGCAGGGCGGGGGTGGGGAAGTCGAGGAGTGTGGTGGCGCCGTGCCAGGCGAGAAGGATTCCGACTATCAGGAGGGTGGCCCGCAGGGCGATGGTCACGGTACTACCTCTATTCGGGACAGCCATTTGGTCTGGAGCACGCCGGGGCGGTTGGGGGCGATGAGTCGACACGGGAAGCCGTGGTCGAGGTCGAGGGTCTGCCCGTTCACCGTGAGTGCGATCAGGGTGTCGCGGTCGGTCACGTGGCGGGCGGGCAGTACCGAACTTCGGTACAGCCCCGCGGTTTCCAGTGACTCACAGCGCACGTCGCCGCCGGTGTAGCCCACTTCGGCGAGCAGGTCGCGCAATCGGACTCCGGACCAGTGCGCCGAGGCCGACCAGCCTTCCACGCAGGCGATCGGCAGCACCGCGCCCGCCTGCGGGAGAGCGAGGAGTTCGGCGCGGCTGAACTCGCGCCGACGCTCCCCCGCGATGACGACCAGTCGATAGTCCGCGTCCCGCGCAGGCCCGGCGACGCCGGCCGAAACCGCCGTGCGGTTGACCGGAACCCCCTGCGGCCCTTCACCACTGCGCGGAGCGAGAACCGACACCCGACGCAGGAACGGCACGCTCTGCCCGGCGACGGCCACCGCGGCCACGGTCGCGGACACCAACGCCGCGTTGAGGACCGCGCGGCGGGAGATCCCGGATGCGGGCGGAGACTCCAGTGGGCGGCTCAGCGCGTCGCGGATGACGGGCAGTTTCACCGCGAGATGCACCGCGAGCGCGCCGATGGCGAGATATCCCATCGCGTAGTGCGCGGCGGGGAAGAAGAACTTCCACGGGTAGTACTGGGCGATATTCAGCAGTCCGGTGGTCAGTTCGAAGAACACCGATCCCACGAGCAGCGCGATCGACCCGCGTTCGGCGATCCACAGCGGCGAGCGCGGTCGCGGGCGATCGAACAGGCGCGGGTAGACCGCCCACATCTTCACCAGCAGCAACGGGATCGCCGCGATGCCGCAGACGACGTGGGTGCCCTGGGTGAGGCGATACAACCACACCGGGCGGGTCGGCCACCAGAACCAGCCGGGCGGATGTTGTATCCAATGGCTGAGCAGGCCGGTCACGAAGCACACCAGCAGCGCGATGCCGAGCGGCACGCCGACTCTGGCCGCCACCTCGGGGCCGCGCGCCGATGCCGACGGCCGCGGCCGCCACGACACGCTCATACGAACACCGCCGCGGGGAGCCGATCCATCCAGACGATGTGACGCCCGCTCACCTCGACGTCCGCACGCACTCGGAACCCGGTGGCGTCGGCGAGCCGAGCCGCCTGCTCGACACCGACCCGACTCCACGAGAACCACGGTCCCGCGGCGTCTTCGGTTTCGACGCGCAGGCGCTGGCGCACCATTCCGGTTCCCGGACGGTCGAATTCGACCACGGCGACCCCGTCGGCGGCGAGCAGTTCCCTGGTGCGGGCGAGCAGGCGGTGCGGGTCGGCGCCGATGCCGATATTGCCGTCGGCGAGCAGGGCGTAGGACCAGCGACCGCTGCCGGGCAGCGGTTCGAACAGGTCGCGGTGCAGGGCGGGCGCGCCGCGCGCTCGGGTGAGCGCCACCGCGACGGGTGAGATGTCGACGCCGAGCGCGGGCACGCCGCGCCGCAGCAGGGCCGCGACCAGCCTGCCAGGACCGCAGCCGAGGTCGATCGTCGGGCCGTCGCACCGGTCGGTCATGGCGGTGTCGGCGCGGCAGTCGTCGGCGCCCGACCAGCGGCGGGTCGGCAGGGTGCGCGATGTTCCGTCGGCGGCGCGGATCCGGCACGGCCCGCCGGTGAGCGCCTGGTCGAAGTTCGCGGTCACGACACCACCGAATGCCGGAGCCGATGCACGGCGTCCGCGAATCGTCCTGTCGCACTGTCTGCTACGCGCAGCGCGTCGGCGAACACATCGACGTCGGAGTGGGTCGCCAAGGTGCGCACGGGCAGCCCGCACGCGCGCACGGCGGCGCGGGTCAGCGTGCCGGTGCGCGGCGTCGACATCGGCACGGTGAGCAGTGCGCGCGCGGGTTGCGGCGTGGGCAAGCCGAGCGCCCACCAGCCGCCGTCGGTGGCCGGGCCGAGGACAGCGGCGCCGAAGTCGACGAGTTCGGCCGCGGCGGCGGTCAATTCGTCGGCCTCCAGCTGCGGGGTGTCCATGCCGATCTGGAGTACCGGCAGTGCGGCGCGGGCGGCGTCGGCGTGCGCGTTGGCCAGTCGCTCGCCGAAGGTGCGGCCGCGTTGCGGCACCACCGAGTACCGGCGCAGCATCCGGCGGAGTTCGTCGGAGCGCTCGGCCGCGTCGAGGTCTCCGGTGAAAGCGACGACACGGTGCTCGACATCGGCGGTCAGGACCGCGTCGAGGGTGTCGAGCAGTGCCGCGGCGGCCAGGTCGGCGGCTTCGGACGGGGTCAGCGGCGGCGTGAGCCGGGTTTTGGCGAAACCGGCCACCGGGGCTTTGGCGACAACGAGAAGTGTTGCGGCGATGGTCATTTCAGCACCGACCAGAAGTCGCGGGTGGCGCGCAGCGAACCGCGCAACGAACCGGACACCTTCGACACTCCCCCGGCGCGGGGCCGGTAGGTGATGTCCTTCTCGATGATTCGCCAGTCCGCGCGCGCGGCGCCGACGAGCAGTTCCAGCGGATAGCCGAACCGGGTGTGCAGCGGCCCGAGCGAGAGCAGTTTCGTCCGGCGCGCGACCCGCATCGCGCCGATATCGTGCACCGGAAGTCCGTATTTGCGCCGCAGCCGACCGGCGATCACGCGGTTGCCGAGGTGTGCGTGCCACGGCCAGACGCCGGGGCGCGTCGGGCGGCGGCGACCGACGGCGAGGTCGGCGCCCGCCAGGACCGCCCCGACCAGGGTCGGCAGCTCGCCGGGGTCCATGGAGCCGTCGCCGTCGAGGACGGCGACCAGTTCGGTCCGCGCGGCGGCCACCCCGGTCTGGACCGCGGCGCCGTAACCGGGTTCGGATTCGGCCACCACCCGTGCTCCCGCCCGGCGGGCGACGGCGGCGGTGGCGTCGGTCGAGCCGTTGTCGACGACCACGATCCGATAGCCGTCGGGGACGGCGGCCAAGACCTCTGGCAATGCTTCAGCTTCGTCGCGGCACGGGATGACGACGGTCACGTCGTGCCGCTGATCCATGCGTTGGGTCACCGTGTCGACGCTATTACCCCGAGGGCCGGAAATGACCGCGACACCGGTGACGAAACTCTGACATCACGTGCTGACTGGTCCACATGCTCGACGGAGCGCCCTATCGTTTGCCGAGTGCATGATCTCGACCAGATACCGCGCGAGCGAACCGCGCGGCGCGCCGAACTGGTGGCCGTAGGCGCGGCCATCGTGTTGGTTGCCGCCGCTTTCATCGTCCCGCGAATCGCCGGCGAACAGTGGCGGCTGTCACTCTACGCGGCGGCCGCGCCCATTTTCGGCAGTTGGCTGCCGCATATCGGGTGGGGCACCGTGCCCGCGATCGTCCTCGCCGCGGCGGTCGTGGTGGCGGGTCCCGCCGCGGCGGCCAGGTTGTCCTGGCCGCGCCTGCTGGTCACCGGATATGTCGCCGCGGTCGGCTGGGCCTTGTCGTTGGCGCTGGTCGACGGGTGGCGGCGCGGGTTCGCCGAGCGCTTCACCGATCCGAACGAGTATCTGCACGAAGTGCCCGGTGTCACCGACATTCCCGCGATGCTTCGCGGGTTCGCCGACCGGATCCTGGACTTCCAACCCGATTCGTGGACCACCCATGTCTCCGGGCATCCGCCCGGCGCACTGCTGTTCTTCGTGCTGCTTGACCGCGTCGGACTCGGTGGGCCGACGCCCGCGGCGCTGGCGTGCCTGCTGATCGGATGCAGCGCGATACCGGCGGTCGCCGTCGCGTTCGACGCGCTCGGGGTCCGCGAGCACGCGCGGGCGGCGCTGCCCTATCTCGTGCTCGCCCCGGCGGCGCTGTGGATCGCGGTCTCGGCCGACGCGATGTTCATGGCCGTCGCCGCGTGGGCCGTCGCGATTCTGGCCGTGGCCGCCCGCCGCGCCAGCGCTCCACTCGCGGTGGCCGCCGGAGTCCTGTTCGGGCTGACCGTCTTTCTGAACTACGGCCTGGTGTTGATGGCGCTGCCCGCCGTGGCGGTGTTGATCGCCGGAAAGACGATGCGGCCGCTGGGATACGCGCTCGCGGGCGCGGCTGCGGTGGTCGCGGCGTTCGCCCTCGCCGGATTCTGGTGGCTCGACGGCTACCACCTCGTGGTCGAACGCTATTACCAGGGCATCGCCACCACCCGTCCGTTCGCCTATTGGTGGTGGGGCAATCTCGCGGCCACCGTGTGCGCGATCGGACTGGCGAGCGTCGCAGCTCTCACCAGGGTCCCCGCTCGGTTGCGCGCGGGCGATCCGGCCGCGATCCTGATTACCGCCGCCCTGTGCGCGGTCCTGCTCGCCGACGCCAGTGGCCTGAGCAAGGCCGAGACCGAGCGGATCTGGCTGCCTTTCGACATCTGGCTGCTCGCCGCCCCGGCGTTCCTGCCGAGACCGGCGGCACGGATCTGGCTCACCGTGCAGGCGGCGGGCACACTGTTGCTCGTCCATCTGCTGCTGACGAATTGGTGAACGCATGCGCATACTCGTCGCCGACGACGATCCCGTGGTCCGCGAGGTGGTGCGCCGCTACCTCGAACGCGACGGCCTGACCGTCGTCGAGACCGCCGACGGCGCGAGCACCGCCGCCGCGCTGGCCGACGACGGCGCGGACCGCGTCGAACTCGCGGTGCTGGATGTGATGATGCCCGCGCCCGACGGTATCGAACTGTGCCGGGCGGTTCGTGCGGGCGAGCGTCCCGATATGCCGATCATCCTGCTCACCGCGCTCGGCGAGGAGGACGACCGAGTCGTCGGACTCGAGGCGGGCGCCGACGACTACGTGACCAAGCCGTTCAGCCCGCGTGAGCTCGCGCTGCGGGTGGCATCGGTGCTGCGCAGGTCGAGGGCGGCGCCGTCACCGGACCGGACGGCGTTGTGCGACGGCCCGATTCGGCTGCGCCCGGCCGCTCGCGCCGCCTCGGTCGGCGATGCCGTGATCGAGTTGACCCCGCGCGAATTCGATCTGCTCGAATTCCTGCTCCGCCACCCGGATACGGTGTTCACCCGCGAGGAACTGCTCGCGGGCGTGTGGGGCTGGGACTTCGGCGATCTGTCGACGGTCACCGTGCACGTCAAGCGACTGCGCGCCAAACTCGGCGACAACCATCGGCTGCACACCGTCTGGGGACGCGGCTATGCCTGGCGACGCGACGACGCGGAACCCGCGCATGGATGAATCCCTCGCGCAACTGATCGGCTACACCGCCGCGGGCTCGCTGCCGGTGGTGCTGATCGGCGCGGTCCTGCTGCGCCTTGCGGGCCGCCGTTCGTTGACCACGAGCATGGTCGTGCTGGTGCTGATCCCGATCCTGTCGGCGCTGACCGGGATGATCGCGGTCAGCGGCCTGATGTTCACCGCGGAACTGCACCGCATGCTCGTCGTGCTCGCGGTGGTCGCCGTGGTGACGGTGCCCGCCGCCGTGCTGCTCGGACGCGCACAGGCCCGGAGAACGGTGTGGGAGAAGCAGATCCGGGAGCAGGAACGCGCCGCCGAACGCACCAGGCGCGAACTCGTCGCCTGGGTCAGCCACGATCTGCGCACCCCGCTCGCCGGTATCCGCGCCATGTCCGAGGCGCTGTCGGACGGTGTCGTGACCGACGGCGCCGACGTCTCACGGTACGCGACCCAGATCGGCAGGGAGGTCACCCGCCTGTCCGGCATGGTCGACGACCTGTTCGAGATGTCGAAGATCAACTCCGGATCGCTGCGACTCGAGCTGGGACCGGTCGACCTGCGCGAACTCGTCGACGAGGTGTTGGCGGCGAACCGCAGCACCGCCGAGCGCCTCGCGGTCGCCCTGCACGCGCGGCACCCTGACACCGACATCACCGTCGCCGCCGACGACCGCGCGCTCGTGCGCGTGCTCACGAATCTGGTGTCCAACGCGATCGCGCACACCCCGCCCGGCGGCTTGGTGTCGGTCTCGGCGGGTTCCGACGACGGACACGCCTGGGCCAGGGTCGACGACACCGGACCCGGTATCGCCGAACACGACCTGCCTCGCATCTTCGATGTCGCCTATCGGGGCACCTCGGCGCGCTCACCGGTCGCGGCGGGCGGCGTACCGCCCGGCAGCGGAATGGGTTTGGCCATCGCCGCCGGGCTTGTGCACGCCCACCGCGGTGACATCACCGCCGAGAACCGGGAACAGGGATGCCGTTTCGAAGTGCGGCTGCCATTGGCTCGACAGCGGGTCGACGTGCCGATGTGACCGTGCCGCGCAGCGGTGCGAAGGCGAATTCCGCGAGTCCGTCGCGGGGCCGCACCCGCGCGGCGAATCCGAGTTCGCGCCGCGCCTTCGCCGGATCGGCCACGATATGGCGCACATCGCCCGGCCGGTATTCGCCGGTGGTCACCGGGGCGGGGCCGCCGCGCGCGTCGGCGAGCGCCTCGGCGACCGCACCGATCGTGATCGGTTCCCCGGAGCAGATATTCAGTGCGACGAACCCGCTCAACGGCTGTTCCAGGGCCACTACATTCGCGGCCGCGACATCGGCGACGTGCACGAAATCCCTGACCTGTGCGCCGTCTTCGAACACCCGCGGCGCCCGGCCCGCCTCCAACGCCGAACGGAAGATCGCCGCGACTCCGGAATACGGCGTGTCCCTCGGCATATCGGGTCCGTAGACATTGTGGTAGCGCAATGCGGTGACCGTGCCGCCGGTCGCGGCCGTCCACGCCACCGCGTAGTGCTCCTTGGCGGCCTTGCTCGCCGCGTACAGGCTGCGCGGGCGCAGCGGAGCCGACTCGGGCACGAGTTCCCAGTCCAGCGCCGAACCGGTAGCGGGGCAGCGGTGTTCGAAGCGCCCACGCTCGAGATCGTCCCGATCGCGAGCCATGACCTCCGTGATCGCACCGTGCGGCCCCCGGTACCGGCCCTCGCCGTAGACCACCATCGACGAGGCCATGACCAGCCTGCGGCACCCGGCCTGCGCCATGGCCGCCAGTAGAACCGCGGTGCCGAGGTCGTTGTGCCCCGCGTAGGCGGGCGCGTCCGCGAGGCTGACGCCCGCACCGACCACGGCCGCCTGGTGGCACACCGCGTCCACACCGCGCAGCAGCGGTGCGAGAGCCGCGCCGTCGCGGACATCGACGCGACGCACCCCCTCGGGCGCCTCCGCGCCGTCACCGTGCGCGGCGGGCAGCATCAGATCGACCGCGACCACCTCGTGCCCGGCCTCGGCGAGCGCCCGGTGTATCCGGGTCCCGATGAATCCGGCGGCGCCGGTCAGCAACACTCGCACCGAACCGACCTCCCGCCCTGTCGCACTGTTCCACCCATCAACCCTGCGTCGACGTTCATACGGTCATTCTGTGCGCCCGGCGGCCGGAAACCGATCACCGACGCCCCGGCGTCACACTTCCGTCATTCCCGCCCCGGTCGCCCGCACGGCCCCTACTCCGTTCCGGCGACCTCCTCCACCCAGGTCGCGATCTGGGCGCGGGTGGTCCGGCCGATCTTGGTGAGGATGTGCCGGACATGGTTCTGGGTTGTGCGTACCGAGATCGACAGTTCGTCGGCGATCTCCGGGTTGCTGAGTCCCCGTGCGACCAGATCGGCGACCTGGCCCTCGCGCGGAGTCAATCCCGGAATCGTCACCGGCGGCGGTGGGGTGTCGGCGGGTGACTCGTCGAGGGCGTAGGCGACCGCGGATTCGGTCTCCAGCGTTCGACCCCGACGGATGGCGGCCGCGAAATCCTTGGCGCCGAGGGCATCGCGCACCGTGCCCTCCCACCGCTCGTGGAATCGGGCGACATTGACGAAGGTGATCCGCATATCGGCGCCCGATGGCCACAGCGCGGTCGCCGCGCCGCGCAGCACCACCGCCCGTTCCGGGTCGCCGCGATCGGCCGCCGTCCACGACAGCGCTTCCAGACCGAGCGCGGCCAGCACCGGACTGTCCAACTGCCTGCTGACCCGCAACGCCCGTTTCAGCAGTTGTTCGGCACGCTCGTACTCACCCCGCTGCCACGCGGCCATGCCGAGTCCGCGCAGTGCCGCGCAGCGGTTCAGCGATTCGCCTTCGGCCTCGGTGCGGGCGACGACGCGCTCGTAGCGCTCGCACGCGGACTCCGTCCGCCCCTGGATCTCGTAAGCCCACCCGAGCAGCATCTGCACGCCGACGTAATGCAGCCCCGTCTCGTCCGCGTCCAGCGCGTCGGTGGCCCGCACCAGGCACACGGACGCCCGTTCCGCGTCACCGCCCGCGAAGGCGAGAATTCCGTCCGCGCAGGCGATTCGAGCCTCGAGAGCGGCGGCGTTCGACTCGGTGACCAGCGCGCGGGCCTGCGCGAGCAACACCGCGGCTCGCTCGGAATCGCCTTGCGGCCCGGCCAATTGGCAGCCGACGCACATCGCCTTGACCCGCGCCCGCACATCGGTCTCGGCGGCCGCCGGATGGGCCAGCAGGCGGTCGATCCAGGACCGCCCCTCACCGAACAGGCCGCGCATACCCCAGAAGTCGTAGAGCGCCGCCGCGGTCCGCAATCCGGACAGTGCGGCGTCCGCATCGGACGCCGACAGGCAATTCCGCAGTGCCTCACGCAGATTCGGCTGTTCCCGTTCGAGTCGGGCGATCCAGTCGAGCTGACGTCCGCCGATCCAGCCCGCCTCGGCGTCCAGCGCGAGTTGCTCGTACCAGTGGCGGTGCCGACGCCGCAGTTCACGCCGCTCCCCCAATTCGGCGAGTTTGTCGCGGCCGTACTCGCGCACCGTCTCCAGCATGCGGAACCGCACCACGCCGCGCGGCTCCTCCCGCACCACGATCGACTTGTCGACCAGGGCCGACAGCACATCGTGCACGGAGTCGACCGCGGACTCGCCGCCGCAGATCCGTTCGGCGGCATCGAGTTCGAAGCCGCCCGCGAATACCGACAGCCGCGCCCAGAGCCGCTGCTCGGCCCGCGTGCACAGCCCGTAACTCCAGTCGATGGACCACCGCAGGGTCTGCTGCCGGGTCGGCGCGGTGCGATTGCCCCGGGTCAGCAGCGTGTACCGGTCGTCGAGGCGCTGCAGGATCTGCTCCGGCGACATCGTGCGCATCCGCGCCGCGGCCAGTTCGATCGCCAGCGGCAGGCCGTCGAGGCGGGAGCAGATACGCGTCACCGACGCCTTGTTCGCCTCATCGACCGCGAATCCGGGCACCGCGGCGGCGGCGCGGTCGGCGAACAAGGTCACCGAGTCGAAGCGGCGCAGTTTGGCGAGCGTGCGCGCCTTGTCCGGGTTCGGCACCGGCAGCGGAGCGATCCGCAGCACCGTCTCGCCCGCGATGTTCAACGGCTCCCGACTCGCGATCAGCATCCGCAGGCCGGGGCAGCGGCGCAGCAAGGTCTCGGTCAACTCGGCGGCGGCGACCACCACCTGCTCGCAGTTGTCGAGCACGAGCAGCGCGCGCCGCCCGGTCAGATGTTCGACGACATTGCCGAGCAGCGCGTGCGCCGACTCGTCACGCACCCCCAACGTCGCCGCCACCACGTCGACCAGCAGCGAGACGTCCGACACCTCCGCCAGCTCCACCACCCACACGCCGTCGGGGAAGTCCGGGCGAAGACCGGCGGCGGCGCGCAGCACGACGCGGGTCTTGCCGACACCGCCGATACCGGCCACGGTAACCAGCCGCGACGAGGACAGCAGTCGCCGCACCCGCGACACCTCGGTCCGGCGGCCGATGAAACTGGTCAGCTCCAGCGACAGATTGCCCTCGGCGTCCGGCGCGGTGTCGGCGTCCGGCGCGATGTCGGCGGCCGACCGCGCACCGTCGACTTGCGGTTCACCGGACGCGACGGTGACGAATCCGCGCCGACGCTGGATGCGCCCGAGTTCGTCCCGCACGGCGGCGGCGGTGGGGCGCTCGTCCGGGTCGCGACTCATCGCCGCCGCGACGATGGCCGCCACTTCCGCATCGATGCCCTGCTCCCGCAGATCCGGCACCGGCCTGCTGGTGATCCGCAGGAACTGCGTCACCACGTTCTCCCCGCTGCGGCGCTCGAACGCGGCATGCCCGGTCAGCGCGCAGAACAGGGTCGCGCCGAGGCCGTAGACGTCGGCGGCCAGGGTCGGCGCGCCGCCCTCGAGCACCTCGGGCGCGGTGAACGCGGGCGAACCGGTCACGATGCCGGTGGCGGTGCGGAACCCGCCCGCGACATGGGCGATGCCGAAATCCGCCAGCGCGGGCCCGCCGTGCTCGGTGAACAGGATATTGCCCGGTTTCACGTCGCGGTGCATGATGCCGAGCTGGTGGGCGCTGTCCAACGCGCCCGCGATCGACTCACCCACCCACACCGCCTTGTCCAACGGCAGCGGGCCGTCCTTGCGAATCAACGCGTCCAGCGAATCCGAGGGGTGATAGGGCATCGCCAGATACGGATGCCCGTCCGGCGTCGCGCCCGCCTCGAGCACGGTGACGATGTGCGGATACCCCGTCAACCTCCCCATCGCCCGCTGCTCCCGCAGGAACCGCTCCTGATTCTCGGCATCCACATCCGCGATCATCACCTTGACCGCCACCGTCCGGTCCAGCGCCGCCTGCCTGCACCGATACACAACGCCGAACCCGCCGCGCCCGATCTCGACCGCGTCCTCGAATCCGACAGCACTCAACTCCGCCGCGAGGGATGTCTCCACCTCCCGGCGCGTCCGCAGCGGATCATCCTCGGTCATCAGCGGCCACCTCTGCCAGCGTATCGCCGACCAGGCCCCCTGCGTGTCACACACGACAGATCGACGGACACCGGAGTCCGTTGAACGGCAGGTAACCATCTCGCAGCGGCGTGGTGCATCCGGCCGCGGAGGCCGGGGATTCGTTGCACACTTGGAGGTGCTGACCTGTGGTGATACGGGAGGCGGGGGCACCGTGGGATGCGGCGCACACCCGACTCTAGGAGGAACGATGACCGCAGGTGGATACGACCCGGCTCTGGGGCAGACGGCCGCCGTGCATCCGGCAGGCATCGGTGGACGCGCCTTCGCCCGATTCGTCGACTGGATCATCGCGGGCATCATCGGCGCGATCTTCTTCTGGCTGTTGAACAAGGCCGACATCCCGGAGTGGGTGTCGATCCTGCCCGGCGCCGGATTCGGCTTCCTCTACTTCGTGTTCTTCGAAGTCGCCACCGGGTCGACGCCGGGCAAGAAGATCCTGAACCTGCACGTCAAAGGTTCCGACGGCGGCGCGAAACCGAATATCAAGGACTCCGCGCTGCGCAACGCCTACATGCTGCTCAATCTGATCCCGTGGGTGGGCGGACTGTTCTGGTTCATCGCCGCCATCGCCATCGCGGTCACCGTCAGCTCCAGCCCGACCAAACAGGGCTGGCACGACCGCCTCGCAGGCGGGACCCAAGTCGTGAAGGACTGAGCGTCAGTACGTGGCGTCGCCGATGATGCCCGCTCGCTCCATCTTGCGCACCGCGGGCCAGTAGTCCTGGACCGCGTAGTGCTGGGTGCAGCGGTTGTCCCAGATCGCGAAGCTGTTCTTCGTCCACCGCCAGCGCACCTGGTATTCGGGGACGGCGGCCTGGCGGATCAGGTAGTGCAGCAACTCGGCGGCGCCCGGCGCGTAGTCGGCGCCGAACCGCACGTTCTCGGGCGTGTGGTAGTTCACGAAATGGGTCGTGAAGGAGTTGACGAACAGGATCTGCGCACCGGTCTCGGGGTGGGTGCGCACCACCGGATGTTCGGCGTCGGGAAACCGCCGCGCGAGGTCGTGCCGCTGTTCGATCGGCATGGCCGCACCGAGGCTGGCCTCGATGCTGTGTCGAGCGCGCAGGTGCCGGATGCGCTGCTTGACCGGCTCGGGCAGTCGCCGGTGCGCTTCGACCATGTTCACCCAGATCGTGTCGCCGCCGACCGGCGGGGTCTCGACGCAGCGCAGCACGCAGGCCATCGGCGGCTCCCGGCGCCAGGTGGCGTCGCAGTGGTAGGCGTTCTCGTAGTGTTCGGGCGGACTGTCGAGATCCTTGTAGATGCGCACCAGACCGGGGTGGTCCGGATCACTGCCCGCCACCGGATGGTCTTCCAGCGCGCCGAAGCGCTGCGCGAGGGCGACGTGATCGGCGCGGCTGATGTCCTGGTCGCGGACGAACAGCACCTTGTGTTCGAGGAGCAGGGCGCGCAACTCGGCGAACAGCGCGTCGTCGTGAGCCACCCGGGCGAGGTCGACATCGCCGAGTTCGGCGCCGATAGAGCAGGTCAGCGGCGTCACGGCGATCGATGCGGGAGCGAAGGTTGTCATTTTTCCTCCTTGGGACAGGGTTCAGACGACGAAGATCGAGGGGCCGATGCCGCGTCCCGATTCCAGTTCGCGATGCGCCTGGATGGCCTCGGTGAGCCCGAAGCGCTGGTTGATCTCGACACGGATGCGCCCGGCGGTGACGTGGGAGAACAGTTCGCCCGCGAGTTCGGCGCGCTCGGCCGGGTCGGCGATGTAGTCGGCGAGGGCCGGGCGGGTGACGAACAGCGAACCGGCGACCGCGAGCCGCAGCGCGTCGATGGGCGGGACCGGACCCGACGCGGTGCCGAAACACACCAGCAGTCCGCGGCGGGCCAGCGAATCCACCGAGGTGTCGTAGGTGGTCTTTCCGATGCTGTCGTAGACCACCGGCACGCCCGCGCCGTCGGTGATCTCCCGCACACGGGTCGCGACGTCCTCGCGGGTGTAGACGATCGTGTGGTCGCAGCCGTGCGCGCGGGCGACCTCGGCCTTCTCCGGGGTCGATACGGTCCCGATCACGTTGAGCCCCAACAGTTTCGCCCACTGGGTGAGGATCAGCCCGACACCGCCCGCGGCGGCGTGCAGCAACACGGTGTCACCGGCCCGCAGCGGATGGATGCGGCGCAGCAGGTACGCGGCGGTGAGGCCGCGCATGGTCAGCGCCGCGGCCGTCTCGAAATCGATGGCGTCGGGCAGGGCGATGAGGTGTTCGGCGGGCATCACCCGTTCGGTGCTGTAGGCGCCGAGCGGGCTGCCGGTGTAGGTGACGCGATCACCGATGTGGAAACCGTCGACGTCGGGTCCGATGGCCTCGACCACCCCGGCCGCCTCGACACCCATTCCGGCGGGCAGTTCCGCCGGGTACACGCCGCTGCGGTAGTAGGTGTCCGCGAAGTTCAGCCCCACCGCTTCGTGCCGGATCCGAATCTGTCCCGCGCCCGGCTCGCCGACCTCGACGTCTTCCCAGCGCAGGACTTCCGGTCCGCCGGTTCGATGGAAGCGAACAGCGACTGCCACCTCGTGTCTCCTCACTTCCGGCCGTGTGTCGGGCACGACCGGATCTTGTTGCGAATCAAGGGATTTTCTTGCCTGCGAGCACGACCGGCGCCGCCTCGGCGGCCGGTCGAATGCGATGTCGTCGAATACCGCGTCGACCTCGCTGTAGTACGACCAACAGTAAGCGGGATGGGGGGCCATCGCTTATCCTGGCGGGACAGGAACATGGTCATTCCGGGACATCGGACGGAGAGCCGATGAAGCCATTGGCGCGCTACGCCGCACTGCACGGCTACACCGAACTCGGCCGGTCGCTCGGCTTGGACACGGTCGAGTTGCTGCACGCCGTCGGCCTCGACCCGGCCGGTCTTCGGGTGCAGGACCGATGGGTTCCCGCGGTGGCCGTCGCGGATCTGCTGGAACGTTCCGCGAGCGCGTCGGGTCGCGAGGACTTCGGACTGCGCCTCGCCGAACGCCGCCGCTTCGGCAACCTCGGCCCGCTCGGCCTGATCGTGCGCGAAGAACCCGACGTGCGCAGCGCGCTGCGGGTGATAACCCGGCACGAGAGCATGTTCAACGAGGCTGTCCGCACCCGGCTCACCGAACAGGACGGCATCGCGACGCTGCGCATCGCGCTCGACCTCGGCGAGCCCGTCGAGTCCAGACAGGCCATCGAACTGGCGGTCGCCGTGCTGCACGGTCTGCTGCGCGGATTCATCGGCGCGCGCTGGCGACCGCTCGAGGTCCGCTTCACCCACCCCGCGCCCCGCAACCTGCGCACGCACCTGCGGATCTTCGGCCCGCACGTCCACTTCGACCAGGAAACCAACGCGATCCGCACCAACACCACCGACCTCGACCTGCCCAACGACATGTCCGACCCGCAACTGCGCGCCTACGCCAGGAAGCTGCTGCCGGATCCGCCCTATCGCACCCGCCGAGCGGACACTCTCGACCGCGTCCGCGAGCTCATCGAGGTCATGCTGCCCACCGGCCGCTGCTCGGTCGAGCAGGTCGCGCGCAGTCTCGGCGCCGACCGACGCACCGTGCACCGCCGTCTCGCCGCCGAAGGCGAAACCTTCTCCTCGCTGCTCGACGCCACCCGCGCCGAACTCGCCCAGCACATGGTGACCAACCGCACCCACACGCTCACCGAGATCGCCGAACTCCTCGCCTTCTCCACACCGGGCAACTTCTCCCGCTGGTTCCGCCACCGCTACGGATGCAGTCCGACGCAGTGGCGAGATCGCGTGCCGCAAGGCCAACCGGATACCCGTACCAACGGAGACGGCCGCAACACCGAAGACGGGCAGCGACGCCGGACGCAGCCGGACCTCGCCGAGGCCGCGCAGCGATAACCCCGTGCCAATGCCGACAAGCCGTTATTCGACAGCCAGGCCGACCGGCAGCGGAATCGGAAGGCATCTCGCCTCCGCGCGCGGCCGCGCCGACTTCCGCTACCAGGGATTGCGCATGGTCACCGCCGAGTCGCCCGCAGCCTCGACCGCGACGCGACGACACGTGTGGTCGACGCGTTCCCGGCCCGTGAGCCGAGTCCGTTCGGCGGCAGACACCTCGAGACGACTCCGCTCGCTTCTACCCGAGGAATCGGGCCGTTCACCCGTGGCGGGTGAAGATTCGGCGGTCGAGGCGGACTTACCGTCGAGTCCGACCGCGCTCGCCCACCGCGCCAGGGAGACCGTCATGACCGGGTCGACAGCCGTCACATCGCGTCGCTTCCGGCGGCTCGGAACACCTGCCCTCGGCCCTTCGGCATCGCGGTGACCTGGGCGCTGCCCGCGATCGCGGCGGTCCTGCTCGCCTACGCCGCCGTCTCGGGCCGTCTTGCGGGCACCCCCGTCACCGCGCCGATCGTCTTCACCTGCGGCGGCCTTCTGCTCGGCGCCGTCGAACTCATCGACGTGGAGAGCACCGCCGAGACCGTCAAGCTGCTCGCCGAGGTCACGCTCGCGCTGGTGCTGTTCTCCGACGCCGCCCGGTTGAATCCGACCGAACTGCGCGCCGAGGTCGCCCTCCCGGCCCGACTGCTCGGCATCGGCCTACCGCTCACGATCCTGGCGGGCTTCGGCGCCGCACTGCTCGTCCTCCCCGACCTGGCCTGGCCGGAAGCGCTACTGCTCGCGGTGATCCTCGCCCCCACCGACGCCGCACTCGGCCAGGTCGTCGTCACCCTCCCGATCCTGCCCTCGCGAATCAGGCAGGGACTCAATGTCGAAAGCGGACTCAACGACGGAATCTGCGTGCCGCTGTTCCTCATCGTGCTGGCCGTCGCCCAGGCCGAAGCGGGCGCGATCGGCGACGGCGCGGCCGCCCGACTCGTCCTCGAACAGATCGGCTACGGCATCGCGGCGGGCGTCGTGACCGCGGCGATCGCCGCGGCGGTCCTGATCCTCGCCCGACGCAGGCACACCATCGACCCGGCCTGGGCGCGGATCGTTCCCGTCGCAGCCGCCGCCCTCGCCTACACCGTGGCCGTGCCGGTCGGCGGATCCGGCTTCATCGCGGCTTTCGTCGGCGGCATGACCTTCGGCGCGATCACCGCCCGTCAACCCGACGACGCGGCCCCGACCGACCTGCTCGAGGAGTCGGGCGACCTCTTCAACGCCGTCACCTTCATCGTGTTCGGCGCAGTGCTGTTCGGCCCCGCACTCGACCACCTGTCCTGGTCGATCGTCGGTTACGCCGCCCTGAGCCTGACAGCGGTCAGAATGCTCCCCGTCGCGGTGTCCATGATCGGCGCCGACACCCGCGCCCCGACCACCGCCTTCCTCGGCTGGTTCGGCCCCCGCGGACTCGCCACCATCGTCTTCGTCATCCTGATCCTCGAGGAACACCGACCGCTCCCCCACCAACAGCCACTGGTCACCACCGCGATCGTCACCGTCGGCCTGTCGGTACTCGCCCACGGACTCAGCGCCGCGCCACTGGCCCGCCGCTACGCCCACTGGACCCGAACCTCTCCCGAGTCGAACCCGACGTAGTCTCCGCGACACGGGCGTCCTCGCGCCGCCGAGGCCGGGTCGGTAAACGTGGGCGGCGCGGACGGCGATATCCCCCGCGGGGATTCGCGATCACAGCCAGGAGATGCCGATGCGGCAATGGATAGTCCGAACGATGGTGATCGCCGCGGCTGCGGGGCTCGTCGCGCCGCCCGCTGTCGCCGCGGCGGATGAGCCGAGTGCTCGCCTGCGGTCCGAGTTGAACGAACTCGTTGCGGCGGCAGGCGTGCCGGGCGCGCAGCTGGTATACACGTCGGCGGGCGGAGTAGAGCAATACGACAGCGGGACAGGAGATCTGACCACCGGCGCACCGTTCCCCGACGACGCGGGCGTTCGGGTCGCGAGCATCACCAAGACGTTCGTGGCCACGGTCGTGCTCCAATTGGTCGCCGAGGGACTCGTAGACCTCGACAGCCCGGTCGAGCGGTATCTGCCCGGCGTGGTGCACGGGCCGGGCGGCGACGGCGCCCTGATCACAGTCCGAGACCTGTTGCGCCACACCAGCGGTATCCCGAACTATCTGCCGCTGTTGGATCAGCGGTCGGTCGAGGATCTGACGACGCCACGTACCCGAGGTGACTTGATCCGCCTCGCGCTGGCGCAGCAGGCGGAATCGGAGCCGGGAACGACCTTCGGCTATTCCAATACCAACTATCTGCTCGCGGGCGACCTGATCGAACGGGTCACCGGACTACCCGTCGGAATAGCCGTCACCCAGCGAATACTCCTGCCGCTCGAATTGTTCGACACCTACTGGCCGCTGTTCCCCTTCGACATGGCGCTGCACGGCCCGCATCCGCGCGCCTACCACCGTTTCGACGACACGCGCGTCGACATCACCGATATCGATGCCGCGTGGGGCCTACCCGACGGCGCCATGGTCTCCACCGGTCGCGACCTCAACCGGTTCTACTTGGCGCTCCTGTCGGGGCGACTCCTCGCGCCCGACCAGCTCGAGGAGATGCGACGCACCGTGCCGACCGGGCTGGTCGGCTATTCCGAAGCCTCCGGACTCGGCCTGTTCCGATTCTCCACCGAATGCGGACGCTCGGGGTGGGGCCACACGGGTTCCATCCAAGGCGCCAGCACCGTCACCGTCGCCGACGGAGAACGCGCGGTGACCGTCGCCATGAACGAATTACCCGATTTCGCCGGGAATATCGCGCTGATCATCGGCATCGACGCGGTCTTGGAGGCAGTGCTGTGCGAAGTGTGACCGGACCGAGGCCCGGCGGGCAGCGATCGCACCCGCCCGCGCGGACGCGATCGTGTCGGGAACCGGGAAGAGCTCACGCTCAACAAGGTTGGGGGGATTCACCCACCTCGGCGGTGCGCAGCGCTACCGTCGAGCCAACGGGCGCCGGGTTTCCGGGTGCGGGCGTCTGATCGCCGACGACACACTGTCCGCCGTTGGGGCCGCGGCTGGTGCCGCCGATGAAGTCGGTGCGGAAACCGGCTTCCTCCATGATTGCCCTTGCGGCGTTGGGACGTTCGCCGCGAACATCGGGAACCGGTTGGTCCGAGATGGCATAGGGTGACCCGGCGTCGGGGCCGTAATCCTGCGGCGAGGCGGCACCCGTCCCGACACTTCCGGCCACCAGCCCCGCCGCCGTCACGGCCGCGAATACGAAGGCGCGCACGCGCATGTGATCTCCTCTCGACACCGTGAGGGTTCCCTCTCGCGCCGAGGTAAACACGTGGGGTGGATTCAGTACCCGGTCACCACCGAGGACAGATCCTCCGACACGATCGTTCGCAGCGCCTTCTTCGCGATCTTGCCGGTCGCCGTGCGCGGCACGTCCCGCGCGATGTACATGGCTTCGGGGCATTTGAAGACCGCGAGGCGGTCGGCCGCGAAGGCGCGCAGATCGGCCAGGTCGGGGACGGTGTCCGCGCGCGGGACCACGACCGCGCACACCCGCTCCCCCATCGTCTCGTCGGGCAGCCCGATCACGGCCGCCTCCACGAGCGCCGGATGTTCGAACAGCACCGCTTCCACTTCCGCGCAGTAGATGTTCTCGCCACCGCGAATGACGACGTCCTTGAGTCGGTCGACGACGTAGACGAAACCGTCGGGGTCGATGTAGCCGAGATCGCCGGTGCGGAACCAGCCGTCCACGAATGCCGCCGAGGTGGCCGCCGGGTCCTCCCAGTATCCGCGCACGACCTGCGGGGAACGGAAACACAGTTCACCGATCTCGTTCGGTCCCACCGCACTGCCGTCGGCGTCCAGCACCGTCAGTTCCGCGGTGAGGTTTATCCGCCCGACGCTGTCGACCCGGCCGTCGTATTCGACGCCGACATTGGTCACCACCGCCGAGGTCGTCTCGGTCGCTCCGTATCCGTTGAGCAATTGCAGAGATCCGCCGAATACTTCGGCGGCGCGACGCGGGAGTTCCGGCGGCACCGCCGCGCCTCCCATCGGAAACCCGCGCACCTGTCCGAGCAATTCGGTGATTTTCGGATGTTCGAGAATTTCGCGAGCCATCATCGGCACGCCGCCGAAACTGGTGATCCGTTCGCGGATCGCCGCCTCGACCGCCTCGTCCACATTCCATTTGGTGAGCATGACGATTTTCATCCCGGACATGGCGCCGCCGACGATCGCGGCGATTCCGCCGATGTGGAACAGCGGCGCCGCGCTGATGGAAGCGGCCTGTCCCGGCGGCGGCGCCGTGCGACCGGACAGCAGCGATTCCCGCAGGGTGGCGAATCCCATGTTCATGAGGTTCGCCATCATGTTGCGATGGGTGGCCACGGCGCCTTTCGGGCGTCCGGTGGTGCCCGAGGTGAAACTGAACAGCGCGGGCTGGTCGGGGCCTACGGCCGCCCACTCGGTCTCGGCGAGTTCGTCACCGTGACACAGATCGTCGAAGCGTACGACGCCGGGCGGGTCGGTGCTCGCCGGTTCGACGGCGACGATCGTCGCGCCCACCTCCCCGTGCTCCGAGGTCAGACGCGCCACGCGCGGCCCGTCGGCGAAAACCACCTTCGCGCCGCAGGTGTCGAGTCCGTACCGCAACTCCGGCCCGGCCCACCAGGCGTTCAGCGGCACGACCACCGCGCCGAGCACCGCCGCCGACCAGAAGGCGATCACGAATTCCGGCAGGTTGCGCATGGCGATCGCCACCCGATCGCCTTCGGCGACATCGAAGTCCGCGCGCAGGCGCGCCGCCACCGACAACGCGCTCCGGCGGATCTCGGTGAAGGACCGGCGATCCTCCCCGAGCACGAGGTGGGTCGCGTCGCCGTGCAGTGCGGTGAGCCGGAACGCGTCGAGCATGGTCGCCGGGCCGCGCACGAACGATCGCACCGCGATGCCGTCGATCACCGTGTTCTCGGTTTCGAACGGTCCGCCGGGGCCGAGCAGATCCCGCAAGCGCGGATCGGCGTCGTAGGCGATGGTGAAGACACCGTTGTCGTCCACCCGTAAGTCGGCATTCGCCATATTCATTCCTCTGTGACCCGACCGCGTCTTTCGAACTTGTGCGTCAATGGTCGATACCGAGGAAGTCGAGTGCGTTCGTCCGCATGATCCGATCGATATCGGTGGAATCGAACCGGTCGAGTTCCGCGGTGAAATCGACCGGTGTCGCCAGCCCTTCCCCGTGCGGCCAATCCGACCCGAACAGTACGCGGTCGACGCCGATCACATCGGCGAGTTTGCGAATATCTTCCTCGTAATACGGCGCGATCCACACGTGCCGCCGAATCGTCTCGGCCGGATCCTCGTGGAATGCCTTCGGCGTCTGGTTGGCCTGTTTGCGCAGTCGCTTGATCAGGGTGTGCACCCAGTCGGAGCCGTTCTCGATGCTGGCGACCCGCAATGCGGGATGGCGGTGGAAGACCCCGTCGACCACCAGGCTCGCGACGGTGTCGTGGATCGCACGGTCGGCCACCACGATGCCCGCGAGCACGTTGTGGTCCTTGAACGGCCGGAACCGGTCGGGAGCGCCCCACGCGGCGGCGAACCGGCTGTATCCGCTGTCGCCGAGGTGGAAGCCGACCGGGATATTCGCTTCGGCCAACTTCGCCCAGACCTGGTCGTAAGCCTCGTGCCCGAACGAGCGCGATCGGCCCGCACCGATCGGCACCGGCGCGGGACGCACCGACACCACTCGAACACCGCGTTCGATCAGGCGATCGATTTCGCGGACCGCCGCGTCGGGCTCCGCGAACGACAGCATGGGCGCGGCGAAGATCCGACCGCGGTAGGAGTAGCCCCAGTCCTCGTCGAGCCAGGTGTTGAAGGCGCTGAGGCTGGCCGTCAGTGCGGGAATGTCGTGACGGAGGGCTTCCTCGACGCCGCAGCCGAGGGTCGGGAACAGCACAACGCCGGACAGTCCCTGTTCCGCGACCACCGCCGACCGCGCGTCGCGGTCCTGATAGGCGGGGTGCAGCGGTTCCACCTTCATCAGACTGCGCGGATCGACTCCATCGGGCACCTCGCCGCGGAACAGCAGATCCTGGCAACCGGGAACGATGATCGGGTCGAAGGTCGGGTTCGGCACGAATTCGAACAGTTGCCCACCGGCCAGCAGCACCGTGTGCTTGCCGCGCTTGACGACCTCGATGCCCCGCTCCGCGAATCGCGGATCCAGGTGTCGGGTGAACGCGTCGAGCTTCTCGTAGTAGTGGTTGTCGCAGTCGAAGGGCTGGGTATAGGTGATCGGTTCCGACGAGATCGCGGTCATGGGTCTTCCACCTCCGGAAAACGTACATCCGAAGCAGATCCGCCCGGACTGTCGTCGCACACGACCACATTCGGCGGGCTCCGGCCCCGAGTAAGGGGTATCGGCCTTGCGCCGGATAAGACAGTAGGACATCATGTGTTCAATTGTCTAGGCCATTCGGCGCGGCCAGATCCGGGAGAGATCAACGATGTCAACCTCCGGCGACTCCACCTCCGTGCTCCGCGATGCGAGGCGCGACCATGCATGACACCGCCACCGCGGACCAGCGACTGCTGCTCGACGCCTCCGCGGACCTGATAGCCGACCTGTGCCCGATGGACGCCGTCCGGGCCGATCGTCACCTCGACACCGAGTGGGCCGTGACCTATCGACGCCGCACCGCGCGGCTCGGCTGGTATTCGCTGCTCGTGCCGGAAAAGCTCGGCGGCGGAAACGTGTCGGGCAACGGGCTGGTCGACGCGACCCTGATCGCCCACCGCAGGGGCCGAGAACTCCAGCCCGGCCCGTTCGCCGCCGCCAACGCGATCACCCATGCGCTCGCCACCGACGACGGTCACGAGCGCGGCCCCGACATACTGGCCGCCGTCATCGCGGGCGAACAGGGCGTGAGCTGGGCCGTCGGCATCCCCGGCGTGCACGCGGCGCATAGCGGACCGCATGCGCGGCGAGTCGGTGACGGCTACGAACTCTCCGGGACGACCGGACTGGTGGTCGACGCCGACACCGCCGACTGGATCCTGGTGACCGCGACGTCCGAGGAAGGGCTCTGCCAGTTCCTGCTCCCCCGCGCCACCCGAGGACTCACGATCACCCCGGTCGAATCGCTCGACATCTCCCGCCGCTTCACCGAGATCACCTTCGATCGCGTCGCGGTCACACGCGCCGATCTGCTCGGCGCGCCGGGCCGCTGCGACGACCTCGTCCACCGGCAACTGGCGATCGCCGCCGTACTGACCGCCGCCGAAGCCGTCGGCGCGATGGAGCGCGACCTCGAACTGACCGTGCGTTACGCCAAGGACCGCATCGCCTTCGGCAGGCCGATCGGCTCGTTCCAGGCGATCAAACACGTACTCGCCGACATGAGCCTGTATCTCGAGATGAGCATCGCGACCGTCCTCGCCGCCGCCGAGGATCTCGGGACCGGCGACAGCCACGGCGTTCTCGCCGCGAGCATGGCCAAGGCGTTCGTCGGCGACCACGGAATCGATCTGGCGCAGAACTGTTTCCAAGTGTTCGGCGGAATCGGCTTCACCTGGGAACACGATCAGCACCGGTACCTGCGGCGCATCACCACCGATTGCGCCCTGTTCGGCGACGCGGCCTGGCACCGCGAACACCTGTGCCGGTTGTCGGGACTGTGAGGAGCAACGCATGACCGTCGATCTCGACGCCTTCCGCCGCGAAGTGCGCGACTGGGTGCGCGCCAATCTGGAACCCGCGCCACGGCCGGGGCGCCGCCGCTACGGCCCCGAGGACACCACACCCGAGGACATCGCCGTCGCCCGCGCCCTGCAGCGGACCCTGTTCGACGCGGGCTTCGCGGGCATCTCCTACCCGGCCGAATACGGCGGACGCGGACTCACCGCCGCGCACGAACGGGTCTTCCGCGAGGAGACCGTCGACTACCGGACACCGGATTTCGGCGGTGTCGGCCACGTAACCTTCGGCGCCATCGGCCGATCGCTGCTCGCGCACGGCGATCCCGACCTCCTCGCCCGGCACATCCCGAGAATCCTCGCGGGCGAGGAACTGTGGTGCCAATTCTACTCCGAGCCCGCGGCCGGATCCGATCTCGCGGGCATCAGGACCAGAGCCGTGCGCGACGGCGAGCGCTGGATACTCAACGGCGCCAAGATCTGGAGCACCGGAGCGCATCTCGCCGATTACGCGATGTGCCTGGCGCGCACGAACTGGGATGTCTCCAAGCATCGCGGACTGACCTGGTTCGTGGTCCCGACGGACGCGGCGGGACTGACCATCCGCCCGATTCTCCAGATCAGCGGCGTCACCGGCTTCTGCGAGGAATTCCTCGACGACGTGGTCGTCGAGGAGGTGATCGGCGGGGTCGACGACGGCTGGACCGTCGCGCAGACCATGCTCGTCTACGAACGCGGCGCGGGCGACTCCTCCGGACTGCCCGCCGAACCGCGCACTCTCGCACCGGATCTGGTCGAGGTCGCACGACGCGCAGGACGACTGCACGACCCGCTGGTCCGACAGATGATCGCCCGCGCGCACACCGACGACTACGCGCAATATCACCTCGGTCGCCGGATCGCGGCCAGGCTGCGCGCGGGCACGACCCCGCAACCCGCGATCGCCGCATACGGCAAACTCGCGGCGGGCACCTTCGCTCCACGTCGGGTCCGCACCGCACTCGAGATCGCCGGACCCGGGGCGTTGCAGTGGCACGCCGACGATCCGAACGGCGCCGAGACGGCCACCGACTACCTCAACGGACGCCTCAGCGCCATCCCCGCGGGCACGAACGAGGTGCAGCGCAACGGCATCGGCGAACGCGTACTCGGTCTGCCGAGGGAGCCGAGTTTCGATTCGACCAAACCGTTCTCCGAGGTGCTGCGCGACGCCGAGAACTGGAACCACCGCATCGGCTGACCCCGGCGGTTCCCCGCACCGCGCGTCGATCCTCGGCCATTGGCTATTGTCGAACCGCGCGCGGGCCGATCTCGCGCCTCGGAGCACCGACGAACGAAGGGAGTACCGCGCCATGGCCGCAGAGCCACTGTTCTCGACCACCGCGCCGCGCTCCCCTGAACCGGACGAGACCACCGAAACGGAAGTGCGGCGCCGCCTCCTCGACGCGACCGAGGAGGTGGTGCGGAAGGTGACCTTGGCCAAACTGAGCATGGCCGACGTCGCCCGCGCCGCCGGTGTCGCGCGCGGCACGCTCTACCGGTACTTCGAATCGCGCGAAGTCCTGCTCGACGCCGCGCTCACCCGCACCGCCGACCGGTTCTTCACCGAGGTCGCGCTGGCGATGGACCGGCGATCCACACTGTCCGAGCAGCTGGGTGAATTCTCCCGGATGCAGATCCGCTCGATCCACCCCGAGGTCGAACACGGCGCGAGCCGCGACGCGCTGTTCTATCAACTCCAGCGCGGCGAGGGCACCCAGGCACTGCGCCGCACGGCGAAATTCCTCATCCCCTACCTCGAAGCGGCCCGGGTGCGCGGCGAGATACGCGACACCATCGACGTGCTCGACGCGGGTGAATGGCTCGCTCGCATTCTGCTGTCCTTCAGTGTTTTCCACGCCTCGATGTCCTACGAGGCGACCGATCCGGAATCGGTCAGCTCGTTCGTCCAGCGCTACGCCATCGACGGCCTGTCCGCGCACGAGCCCGCCTCCGGCTAGATCGACGCGGCGACTTCACCCGTGCCGTTCCGGGTGGCCGCGCAGGAGTGGATGCGATTCGTAGGCGACCTCGACCCTGTCGATCGGCGGGTCTGTCGGAGTGTCGTTGCGGTGCGCGATGACTCGGACATAGCCCAGGTGCTCGCCTCGATCCTGTTCCAGCGCCGAGATTTCGGTGGCGTTGTCGGGTGCGACATCGTGCTGCCAGTCGAGCCAGCGGCGCCATCCGTCGGGCATGGTGTCGGCGCGGTCGACGTCGAGTACGCCACTGCGCCGCCAGTGGTTTCGCCACCAGGTCGCCGAATGCAGGCAGGCCATACTCGGTTCCCACCAGTCGCGCAGGTGTTCCGGTGGGAGGCCGTCGATTTCGCGGGTCAGTCCGGCGCCCGCGATGGCGAGGGCGCCGCCGGGGCGCAGGAAGGCCGCGAGGTAGTTGGCGTAGAGGTCGTCGGTGCCGTAGTAGAGGAAGGAGTCGATGCTGATGACCGCGTCGAAGAAGCCGGGGGCGAACGGGAGCGCGCGGGCGTCGGCGCGGATCGGGAACACCGCGTCGGCGACGCCCGCGTCCCTGGCCCGCGCGGCGCGTTCACCCGGATCGAACCACAGATCGGTGGCCCAGACCTGGACGCCGAATTCGCGGTGCAGGAACACCGAGGACGCGCCGCGTCCGCAGCCGAGATCCAGCACTCGCATATCCGGCCGCAGTTCCATTGCATCGGTGAGCCATTCGGTGAGCCACAGCGAGTTGGCGCCGCCGCTGACACCGGCGCGGATCCAGTCGGGGTGGTAGGCGGCGGTTCTGGGGAAGATCTCGTCGTTCACGGTCGCATATCCTCTCGGAAGGGGCCGAGTTCACCGAAATCGACGCTGCGTTCGATGATCCGGTGCCCGGCGGTGCGGAATCGGTAGGTGCGGCGGACGGTGAACCGTAGCCCGCTCGGGCGAAGGACGCGGGCAGGCGTGCCGTGGCGGTCGTGCAGGGTCAGCGCGCCGGTGTGGCGACCGCGCATCTCGGCGGCGACGAGCACGACCGGTCCGCGTCCCGCGACCGCGCGGACCGTCCAGTCGAGTTCGCCGAACGCGCGGCGCAGCCATCGCGAGGTCGCCCATACGGCGTCCGGGCCGGTGCCGCGGCAGGGTCCGGGGGCGTAGTCGCCGGGTCGGTTGACGGCATCGGCGGCGAAACAGCGACGGAAGTCGCCGCGGTCGCCGTGGCTCAACAGTTTGACCGCGAGCACCGCGAGCACCTGGGCTTCGGTGGGCCGGACGGCGGTGGCGGCGGTCATCGGGCTACCAGGACGAGCAGGACCAGCGCGGCGACCGACAGCGCGAGAAATACGGTGGGAGGGACGATCGCGTTGTCGCGCGCCCGGATGTGCAGGTAGACGGCCGCGAGGAAGTACGCCACCAGCCCGGCCGCCGCGGCGACGGAGATCGGGAGCCACAGCAGTCCGAGCCCCAACCCGAGCGCGGCGGCGAGTTTGAGCGCGCCGAGCACCCGGAGGTGAGCGGTGGGAAAGCCGACCGCCTCGACGGTGGCGACGATCGCGGGCTGCCGGGTGAGCGTGGCCACGGCCGAGCCGGTGACGGCGAGGGCGAGCAAGCCGGTGATGAGCACCGTCGCGATATTCATTTCGACTCCTGAAGGGTTTTCGATCCGGACGCGAGCAGTGCCGCGCCGATGGCCGCGGAGATCGCGGTGACCACGAAGGGGATCGTGCGGACGAAGGCGACGGTCGCGGGAACGGCATCGACTTCGCGCGGGCAGGGAACCGTCTCCGTCATATTCACTCCATTTCGTCCGACAACTTGTCTGATGAAATCGTGACTTTCAACGGACAACCTGTCAAGTGAAATATGGAAGGATGGCGGACATGACCAAGCGCAAGTACGACCAGGCGGCCCGCGCCGATGCCGCCGAACAGACCCGGCGCCGCATCCTCGACGCGGTGGCCGACCAGTTGCGCGAGGCGCCGACCCGGCCGGTCAGCCTGGACAAGGTCGCCAAGGCGGCGGGCGTGTCGCGATCGACCATCTACGTCGACTTCGGTTCCCGCGCCGGACTTTTCGACGCCTTCGTGGCCGAACTGACCGCGCGGACCGGCGTCGCCGAACTGACCGCGGCGGTAGCCGCCGATGACCCACGCGCACACCTGCGCGGCGCGATCGCGGCGGCGAGCGCCATGATGGCCGGAGACCTGGAGATCTACCGCGTCCTACACGCCATGGACCGACTCGACCCGGCGTCCGCGGCCGACGCCGTGCGCGCCATGGAGGAAAACCGACGCGGCGGCGTCACCTACGTCGCCGAACGCCTGCACGCAGCGGGCGCGCTCCGCGCCGACGTCTCGGTGGACTGGGCCGTCGACATACTGTGGGCCCTCACGAGTTTCGAAAGCCTCGATCTCCTGCTCACCGGACGCGGACTCGGCCTGGACGACGCCGTCGAGCGACTCACCACCACGGCCGAACGCACCCTGTGCCGACCGGAAACCGAACCGCCGACTCAGCCGTAGGGGATCTCTCGGCTGTGCGGGGACGAATCTAGCCGCGCGGCGGATAGGGGCGCACCATGCGCAGCACCATGTCGATGGTGCGTTCGAGCGGGCGGTTGCGGGTGGTGACGGCGACCAGCACGACGCGGGTCCAGATGGCGCCGAGCAGCATGTCGAAGACGTCGTCGGGATCGACGCTCGGGTCGACGCTCTCGGGCGGGGCGGCGGCGAGGATGGCGTGGAACTGCGGACGCGCTGACACCCGCAGGTATACCTCGGGTTTGTCGGAGGAGCGGCGGTGGGCGAGCAGACCCGGCGCCGCGACGCGGGCCGCGGGCTCGCCGAACGCGGCCAGATAGGCACGGACGAAGCGGCGCAGATCCCGGCGCAGATCCCCGGTGGGGGCGATGTCGACCGGGCGCGCGGCCGGGAACGCGGCGTCTTCGATCAGCTCGATGCGCGAGGGCCAGCGGCGGTAGAGCGCCGAGGAGTGCACGCCCGCGCGTTCGGCGATCGCCTGGACGGTGGTCGCGTCGAATCCGCGTTCCACCAGTAGGGCGCGGGCGGCGGCGAGGGCCTTCTCGTCGATCGTGGTGTCGCGCGGTCGACCCACCTGCTGCACATTCGCCATGCCGTCAAGCGTAACCCGCGACGACCCGCAGGTCATCACAACCATTACAGGTCAGACCATCCTGAAACTTTCAGGAGGGACTCTTCCGTAATTACCGATCCTGCGGCTATCGTCGGTGGCCGGAACCGCGCCCGATCCACGGTCGCGGCGGCGAGAGGACACAGCAGCATGAACGACTTCCGGGAAGATCAGGCGCAGATCGGCGAACTGCTCATCCGCTACGCCACGGGCGTCGACCAGCGGGACTGGCCGCTGTTCCGCACCTGCTGGACCGCCGACGTCGAGGCCGACTACGGCCAGATCGGCACCTTCTCCGGCGTCGACGCGCTCACCGACTTCATGGTCGCCTCCCACGACGCGATGGGCCCGACCCACCACCGCCTGTCGAATTTCGTCATCGACGTGTCCGGCGACACCGCGACCGCGCGGTCCTACGTGCACGCGATCCTGATCGCCGTCCCCGGCGACCCGTCGAGCTGGATCGACGCTGTCGGCAACTACGAGGACACCCTCGTCCGCACCTCCGACGGCTGGCGCATCGACAAGCGCGTCGTGAACATGGCGCGGGTCATGACCGCGAACAGCGTGGTGTAGCAGGCGATCCCCCACATCGATCCGACGAAGGAGAAATCATGCGCGCAGTCGTATTACGAGGCGGCGAACTGGAAGTCAGGGAGACCGCCGATCCCGTCGCCGGTCAGGGCGAACTGCTCATCCGGCCGCTCAGCGCCGCCTTGTGCGCCTCGGACGTGCACTACATGGACAACCCGAACAGCGCGCCCCGGTTCGTCTGGGACGCCGACCGTGACGTCGTCATGGGACACGAATTCATCGGCGAGGTCGTCGGACACGGCCCCGGGGTGTCGGACGCGTTCCCGATCGGCGCCAGGGTCACGAGTATGCCCCTGCTGCTCGGCACGGGCGACCCGCACGTCATCGGGCACGATCCGGACGCGCCGGGAGCGTTCGGGGAGCTGATGCGGGTGTCGGAGATGATGACCCGCGCCGTCCCCGACACGGCCGCCGACGACGCCGTCGCCGTTGTCGACGCGTTCGCGGTCGGCGAATTCTATGTCCGCAGTTCGGGTATCGGCCCCGGCGAGCTGCCGCTGGTGATCGGCGCGGGCGCCATCGGCCTGTCCGCCGTCGCCGCGTTGCGCTCGCGCGGCATCGAACACATCATCGTCGCCGACTACAGCCCGTCCCGGCTCGAATACGCCCGAACCTTCGGCGCGACCATCGTCGTGAATCCGGCCGAGCGCTCGCCGTACGAGGTGTGGCGCGAAACGGCCCGCGACACCGGCGCGACCTGGCCGCAGGTCGTCTTCGAATGCGCGGGCGCACCCGGAGTGGTCCAGAACATCGTCGACTCCTGCGAATTCGGCACCAAGATCTTCGCCGCGGGCAGTTGGAGCGGCGTCGACCCGCTGTCCATTCCCTCCGCCATGCACCAGGGCCTGACCATCCAGTTCGGCGGCGGCCCACACCCCCAGGACTGGTACGGCACCCTCGACGCGGTCGCCGAAGGCCGCCTCGACCCGCTTCCCAGCGTCGGCCGCACCATCACCCTCGACGAGGTTCCCGAAGCGCTCGACCACCTGCGCAAAGGTCAGGGCCCGCCGCGCGTGGTCGTCCACCCCTGACCGGCCTGTTCCGCGCCTACCCTGTCCCGCACCGATTTCGGGTTCCCGAGATAGCGCGGCACTTCGCGATCGGCTGGTCGTTCTCGTCGCCGAAAACGAGCGTGTGCCCGTCTCGGTCGCGAATCAGCAGCGGACTCGCCATTCGCTCGGCATGACCCACGGGAGTGGCGGGTGCCGAGCGAGCACCAGCGGCGCCGCCGAGGCTCACCCTCAGCTCTCTGGCAACCTTCGAGAAAATCCACATTCCACTGGACACCACCGGGGTGTTCTCCCACGAAAGAAACCTATCTGAGCAGAATCACCGGAACTGGGTAATCAACCACAAGAGCGGTCGAGTAACGAATACGAACGCACAGCGATCATCCAGACAACACCGACCCAGGAGGTTCGACATGCTCACCCCGAAGCGGATCGCCGCCACCGCCGTCGTCGCCACCGCAACAGCCGCCACCGCGCTTCTCGGCGGCGGCGTGGCTCGAGCCGACGTACCGGTATGGCAGGCCAACTGCCACCTCTACAACATCTTCAACACCGGCGGAATGTCCAACTGCGAACTCCCGACCTGGCACCAGGTGAAACTCACCTGCGTCGCCTGGCCCGTCCCGTTCACCTACTGGAAGTACGGCCCGGTGCAATACGGCCAGAACCAGTCCTGGGCGAGCTGCGACGGCCCCGGCGCACTGGTGCAGGTCGAGGTCATCCAGGCATAGCTCGCGCCCCCGGCCTGCACGAGGTCCGCGGCGACGTCGCCCGGAAACCGGTGCAGGCACAGACCTCTCGACCGATCCGAACGCGAACAGGCCGATCCCGCTCACCTATCGAGAACTCGCCCACCGGAACTCCACCGCGAACCTCGTCGGGCGCCGCCCGCGAGTGCACGTTCACAGTCTCCGATCTGTCTCAGCAGTGTTCGTAGACGTGGTTCCGATGCCCGGCGGGCGTCAGCTGTCTGTCTCGGAGGATAGTCGCCGCCGGGGTGCCAGGGCGGGCGCACGCCCGCTCGAAAGGTGTGCCGAGGGTGTCGCTGTATTCGATGTCGAGGACGTACGCGCCGTAAACCTCTACGTAGGAACCGCATTCGTCGAACTGCACGCACTGTTCGGCCACGGCGAAGTCGAAGCCGGTCCGCTTTCCGCGGGTGCTGAGTTCGGCGACGTTCTTCTGGCCGATCGCCAGTCCCCGATCGTGGGCGCGTCGTACGAGCAGCGCCGCGAAGTCTAAATTGTCGTCGGCGGAAAGTCGGCCGCGCGACCGCGTGAACGAGTCCAGGTTGTCGATCTCGACTGCCCGGAAGCCTTTTCGCGCGCACTCGTCGATCGCCTTGCCGACGACCTCGCTCAGCCGGGTACGCTCGTCGGACGTGGAGGTGTCGAGAAGTAGTTCGTCGGGCCAGTCGTCATCGATGACGGGCTCGCCGTCGGGACCATCGAGAACGAGGTCGCGGCGCATACGCAACCAATACTCACGGTCGCTCGGCTGGGTTTGAAATCCATTGACATAGCAGATGTTATAGATGCCCGGTACCGGTTCGGCGGAACTGTCGCGGACCACGAGACCGACTCCGCCCGGCGGGGTGTAGGGGTCGCCGAGTTGATAGTCGAACGGTGTTTCCGCACCCGACTTCCACAACAGCGGCGAGATCGACGACACGGTCGTAGGAACCGAATCCGTGGCCTCGTCCTCCTCCGAGGATGTACACGCCACGAGCATCGCACCCGTCAGCAGCGCCACGACCCATCGTGCTTCCCTCCTCGATCTGCCCACGGTGCGATTATGAATCGCCGAAATCCGTCGCGATGCTCTCCGACCCGCAGGTGCCGCGATCTGCCCGAAACGGTGTCCGGCCCACCCGGAACGCCACGGGCGGCGGGCATGATGAGGTCGTGAACTCTCGTGTTCGGCTGTGGTGCCTACGCCACGGTGAGTCGGAGAACGTCACCGCGGGTGTCGCCGGGGCAGTACCGTCGGCGCCATTGACATCTCGCGGTCTCGATCAATCCGCGGCCGCGGCCGACACACTGGCCGACGAGCCCATCGCTCACGTGTACTGCAGCACCGCGCTCCGCGCGCGGCAGACCGCCGAAGCACTGCTGCCGGGTCGCGCCGTCGACATCACGGCGGTGGCCGACCTGGCCGAGGTCGGGATCGGCGCGGCGGAAGGAAGCACGGATTCCGCTGTCCGCCGTGAGACCTCGGCGGTACTGCGAAGCTGGATCGTCGAACGGCGCTTCGAGCGACGAGTGGCCGACGGCGAATCCGGCACGCAGGTACTCACGCGAATGACCACCGTGCTGGAACGAATCGCACAGACGCACGGCGGCGAATCCGTCGCGCTCGTCGGCCACGTGGCCAGTCTCAGCGTCACACTCGCGCGACTCTGCGGCCTCGGCGCGCAGGTCTGGGGAAAGCCACTCCCGCACGCGACGCCGTTCCTCGTCGAACGGAAGGGACGATATTGGGAGTGTCGATCCTGGCCCGAGTGATCGGTTGTCGAAACCCCTCTCGGGGTGGCGGGTTGATCATCGGCGGCCGACCGGTGATGCTGCCGGTGGAGGTGGCGCCTGCGGCTCGGAAGCCGGATGCGTTCGTCAGGGCGGTGGCACACGAGGAGGGCCGCAAGCCGGCACAGATCGCGCGCCGAGCAAGCAGCCGGTCTATGCGGCACACAGTGGCCGATTGCGCCAGGTACATCGCGAATCTGAATTCGTGCAATGCGAGATCGGAACGGTGGTCGATTCGAAATGTCGTCGACCGACATCCTTCGTAATCGGTGCGACTCCCGCGAATATTACCGCCGGACGCTCGCAGAGGCTATCCACCGATTGAACGACATCTCGGCCTCATCTCGATTCGCCGATCTACGCAATCTGCGGTAGACAGAATCATTTACCGACCGGTCTGTTATTACATTTCGGCTTATCGCGATGCCCTGTGGCAGTAGACCGCTAGCATTGGGTCCTGTTTTGTCGCTGAACGGGGAATCCATGGTTGTAGAGACCGAGATACGGCTGCGTCTCGACGAGAGCAAACTGACCAAGGCACGCGCGGTATTCGACAGCGGGGCCGAGTTGGAGAGCTATCGACTTCGAGCAACCGGCACCCGAGATCACGCGGACACATATTTCGATACCGCCGACAAGCTGCATAAACGGAACTGGTCGCTGCGGATTCGGCGGAGCGCCGAAGGAATCGCGATCACTTTGAAGCGGCCGACAGGCGCGACCGGGGGCGAACCGGTTTCCCGCGACGAACTCGAGAATCCGGCCAGCGGGACCTACGTGGAGGTCACCGAGAAGATCGCCGGGATACTGGTCGATGCCGGGATCGTGGAGAGGTCGCCCGCGTCCGAACAGGTCGTAGTCAACACACTGACCGAAGGCGGTTTCGCGGCCCTGCGTTCGCTGGGATTGCGTGACATCTTCACGGTCCGCAGCACCCGACGGACCTGGGATGTGCGCACGAACGACGGCAAGTTGGTTGCCCAACTGGCACTCGATGACTCGCACTACGAAACGGGAGCACTGCCGAACAACGTCGACAATCGCGAAGTTCGCCTGGAAATCGAACTGCAACAAGAAGGCCGAGTAGACGAGCTGAGCCGGATAGCCGCCTTCTGCCGTTCGAGCCTCGACGCCGAAGATGTTTCCGACTCGAAATTCGAGCACGGTCTCGCCCACTACTACGATGCTAATTTGCGGGACAAGCTCGAGACAAAGGTAGCCTTCGAAGAGCTCGGCGACTACGATGCGGTCGTCAAGCGTGTCGAGCGTGGCGATTTCGTCCCAGGATATCGATTCGCTCGCGCGGGCGGCACGCGGCGCATCGCCGACCTCTATTTCGACACTCCGAAGCAGGAACTGTTCCAAGCGGGCTGCTATCTGCGTTTACGCCAGGAAGGGACACGTCGGCAAGTGGTCTTCCGGCGGTTGACCGAGGAGGCCCGTCAGGGTTTGGTCCTGCAACACGAGGTCATCGCCGACGAGAACGCGGCAGATCCGGCCCGCGGTTGGGATTCGATCATGGAGTGGCTCGCCGAGATCGCCCGTATCTCGCCCATATCCGCTCCCGACTCGTTCGACCACGCCGCCGACACGCTGGCGAAGGTGGGGCTGAGGCCGATACTCGAGATCGCAGTCGTCCGGACCGCATGGATAGTGGAGCGCATTCCCTCGGATAAGCAGCCGGATTCTTTCGGCACCCCCGAACATGTCGCAAAACTCAAGCACGATCAAGTCACCTACGCTCACCCCGGTGACCACGCCAACGTCTCGCGAGACGTGGAGTTCGAAATCACCGGCGTCGAGGACGACAGCGCCGCTCCCGACACCCTGCGACGTCCGCTGTATCACACCTTCCTCGCCCAGTTCGTCGAGGCCTGCACCCACCAGTCCTCCGACCACCGCGTCGAGCAACGGATCAGCGCGAAATACTTCCGGGGCATGGCGATCCTCGGTATCGCCAAATCCACGCCGACTTGGTTGAACGACGGTCGCCTGGCCCTACAAACCTCTCTCGTCCGGGAGAATCCGGACCGCCTTCCCATCCATCGCACGGACATCCGACCGCAGGTACGGCTGCTGACGGCGGTCGTCGCGTTGATCGCGGGCTGGTTCGCGATGGCCAGCGGATCCGATGCAGGCATAGGGTCGGGAGGCGGCCGAATCGTCTGGGGCAGTGTGCTTCAACTGGCCGGGCTGATCTCCGTAACCTTCGCCGTCGTCAGCCTGTTCCGTATCTCGTCGCAGGTCATGGCGAGCAGGTACCGACTGGCGGTGGCCACCATCGCCGCCGCGGCGACAGTTGGTATCGGCCTGCCGTGGTTCGGCCGCCATGCCACAGCTGATGCCGTCGCCTTGCTGAGCATTGTTCTCACATGGAGTGCACTCGTCCGTGATGGAGTGGCCTTCCAGCCGCATCCGGAACAGAAATAATCGGGATTGAACCCGAGAGATGGATACCCCGCAGTTCCGGAAATCGGTGAGATGGTCGCGGCACCGGTGAAAATCAGTAGTACACCGGGCCGGGTACTCCGCCACCCGCTGCGATGGCATCGCCGGTGATGGCGACGCTGCGCGGGGAGGCGAGGAAGGTGACCACGTCGGCGACTTCGGAGGCGTCGATCACTCGGCGCAGGGTGTTGTGGGCGAGGTCGGATTCGTGGTCGGCGATCGACCGGCCGGATTGTTCGGCTTCGGACGTGAGGCGGGCGGTGAGGCGCTCGGTTCTGGTGAGACCGGGGTGGACCACGGTGACGTTGACGCCCGAGGGGCCGAGTTCGTCGGCGAGGTTCTTGGTTAGGGCGGAGACGCCGATGTTGCGGATGGTTTGGGGGATGGAGTTGGCTCGGCGGGCGCCGAGGCCGCTGATGTTGATGATTCTGCCCCAGCCTTGGCGGGTGAGGTGGGGGGCGACGGCGCGGGCGGTGCGGAGGTAGCCGAGTACTTTGATGTCGAATTCGCGGTGGACGGTTTCGTCGTCGGTGCCCGCGAGGTCGGTGCTCGCTCCTGGGCTCCACGGGGTGGCGGCGGAGTTCACGAGGATGTCGATGCCGCCGAGTTCGGTGACCGTACGTTCGACCAGGGTGCGGACTCGGTCGTCGTCGCCGGTGTCGGTGGGGATGGCGAGTACGCGTCGACCTGTTTCTCGGGACAGCGCCTCGGCCGCCGATTCGAGTTGTTCGGCGGTGCGGGCCGCGATCACCACGTGCACGCCTTCGTTCGCGAGCGCGCGGGCGATGGCGTAGCCGATTCCTTTGCTGCCGCCGGTGACTATCGCACGTTTGCCATCCAGGTTCAGGTCCATCCGGCACACGCTAATCAGTGGCGCGGGTGGAGTGATCCTTACCGCTCGGGGTGATTCGAATCCTGGTATGCGTCGATCACCGATCTGCCGAATTCCGTGATCGACGGGAGGCGGGCGAAGTCGGAGAACCAGATGTAGAAGCGTTGTGCGCCTCGGGTTTCCAGATTCTTGAAGTAGTCGATGAGTTCCGGAGCGGTGCCACAGACGAGACCCGCCCCGAGGGAACCGAATACGCGGCGGCTCTTGCTGTCGACCTTCTCGCGGTCGTCGCCTTCCTTGACGAAAGCGACCATTTGCTGCACGGATATTCGCGCCGATCCGATGGCGGGGAGGTATTCGTCCATGCGGTCGACCTTGTCGGCGGGCAGATTCCACCAGTCGGCGTGTTCGGCGACCAGGCCGAGCATGCGTTGGCCGGTGCCGCCGAGCACTATGGGGATCGGATGGGTCGGGTGTGGGGCTTGCGGCGGTTCGGTGTCGTCGCCGACTCCCCAGTAATTCCGCACTCGCCGTAGCGTTTCGCCGAGGTGGGTGATTCGGGCGCCGGGCCCGTCGGTGGTGAAGCCGAATTTGGCCAGTTCGTCGGGAAGAGATCCGGCGCCGAGGCCGAGTTCGAAACGGCCGCCGCTGGCTTCGGCGAGGGTCACGGCCTGTTTGGCGAGGACGGCCGGGTGGCGGAACGCGTCGCACAGGACCAGGTGTCCGATGCGCAGGGTGGTGGTGCGGGCGGCGATCCAGGTGGCGACGGTCATGGCTTCCCAGATGGGGCTTTCGGGGGCCACCGGCGTCTCCACGTGGTCGAGGAACGCGACCCCGTCGAATCCGGCGGCTTCCGCGGCCAGGGAGCGTTCGAGCAGGTCGGCGACGCCGAGTCCGCTCTGCGGCAGGTACAGGAACCATTCGACCACGACGTGGCGCCTTCCATCCCGAATAAATATACGAGGACGGATACTACGTGAGACCGGGGATCTCGGTGCACGACTTCGGGAAGATCACGCGAACCGGTGTAAATATACGTGCTCGACTACTATGGTGAGGTCGGACGACCGAAGGAGGCGTGCGGTGGCGATGAGTTGTGCGGGCAAGGTTGCCCTCGTGACGGGAGCGAGTCGGGGCCTCGGCAAGGCGATCGCCCGGGAACTCGCGGCATCGGGAGCCGCGGTGGCCCTGACGGCCCGGACCATGGAACCGGTGCCCGAGTACGCGGGTTCGCTGCGGCAGACAGTGGCCGAGATCACCGACGCGGGTGGCGAGGCGATCGCGATCCAGGCGGACCTGTCGCAGGCCGAGGATCGCGAAAGGCTGTTCGCCGAGGTGGTCGATCGCCTGCGCGCGCCCGACATCCTGGTCAACAACGCGGCGGTGACCTTCCTGCGTCCTCTGGACGACTTCCCGGAACGGCGCGTGCGGCTGATGTTCGAAATGCACGTCCTCGCACCACTGCACTTGACGCAGTTGGCGATTCCGGCGATGCGGGAACGCGGGCGCGGCTGGATATTGAACGTCACCTCGGTCGGCGGGAATATGCCCGAGGGGCCGCCGTTCTCCGAATTCGACGCCACCGCAGGATTCGGCATCTACGGAACCGTGAAGGCCGCGCTCAACCGGCTCACGAAAAGCCTGGCCGCCGAACTCTACGACGACGGGATCGCCGTCAACGCCGCGGCGCCGACCAATCCCGTGGCGACGCCCGGTGCGGGCGCGCTGGATCTGGCCAAGGTCGACACCGAGGATATCGAGTTGATCACCCGGACGGCGCTCGCGCTGTGCACCGGCGATCCGAAAACGCTGACCGGCCTCGTCACCGATACGCAGACGTTCCTGCGCGAGGCGTGAGCGGCCGGGGTCAGCGGGGAGCCACGCCGCGCAGGAAGAGATCGACGGCGAAGGCGAGGTGGCGCTGCTCGTCCTTGCGGCTGCGGTAGATGCCGAAATCGGCGAGGCGGGCGGGAAACGCTTCGACCATGGCGAGGAAGTGTTCGGCGGCGAGTTCGATGTCGTCGACCTCGATGGCGCCCGCCTCGGCGTGACGTCGCAGTATTTCCATGAGTTGGCGTTGGCGCCTTGCCCAGCCCAACGATTCCGCGCCCATGGCGAATTCGGGGAAGCGGTGGGCTTCGTTGCGGGCGATGCGGTGGAGTTTGACGATATCGGGATCGAGTGCGTGTTTCAGCGCTCCCCGGCCGATCACGGTCAGCGCGGTGCGCAGATCGTCGCCGTTTATCCGCGCGATCGTCTCGTTCTCCAGGGCGCGGGTGAACGCCCACGGAATCGCGTCGAGGAATACCGCGCGCTTGTCGGGATAGCGGGCATACAGGGTGCGTTTGGTGATTCCGGCGGCCGCGGCGATCGCCTCCATGGTGGCGGCGTCGTACCCTTTGTCGAGGAAGACGGTGACGGCGGCTTCACGCAATTGCCTGCGCAGCGCGCTGGACTCGGCATGCGTCGGTCGTCCCCGTCGTGTTTCCACCATCTACCGAAGTATATGTGGCGTCATGTTCGCACCGCGGTGCGACAGCGGACCGATGGGCATGGGCGCTCCTCGAGGTTCAATCGCGGGGTATGCCCGCGAGTCTGTCGGCGAATTTGCGTTCGGCCGCCGCGCGCAGGCGCAGGAGGTGTTCGGAGGGAAACACGTCGGGCGCGGGCGAGTATCCGTTCAGCAGCAGGCGCGCCAGTGTGACCTTGTGGACCTCGGTCGGCCCGTCGGCCAGTCCGAGGACGAAGGATTCGGTGAGGTATTGCACGAACGGCATCTCGTGGGAGGTGCCGAGCGATCCGTGGATCTGGAGCGCGCGGGCCGAAACGTCGTGCAGGACCTTCTGCATCATCGCCTTGACCGCGGAGATGTCGGCGCGCACCGCCTTGTAGTCGTCGTATTGGTCGATCTTCCAAGCGGTTTGGAGGGTGAGCAGACGGAACGCCTCGATCTCCATCCACGAATCGGCGACCATCTCCTGCACCATCTGCTTGTCGGCGAGCCTGCCGCCCTGGGTGTGGCGCGAGACGGCGCGTTCACAGATCATGTCGAAGATCCGGCGCACCAGTCCGACGGTGCGCATCGCGTGGTGGATGCGCCCGCCGCCCAGGCGGGTCTGCGCGACCGCGAAGGCGCCGCCGCGCGGGCCGAGCATGTGGTCGGCGGGCACCCGCACGTTCTCGTAGCGCACATAGCCTTCCCGACCGCCGCCACCGAGCGGCTGGTAGCCGAGGCCGACATCGCGCAGCACGGTGATGCCGGGGGTTTCGGCGGGCACCACGAACATCGAATGACGTTGGTACGGTGGCGCTTCGGGGTCGGTCACCACCATGACGATGAGGAACGAGGCCATCGAGGCGAAGGACGAATACCACTTCTCGCCGTTGATCACCCAGTGGTCGCCGTCGGGGACCGCGGATGTGGTGAAGACCTTGGGGTCGGCGCCGCCTTGCGGTTCGGTCATCGAGAAGCAGGAGATGATCCGGTTGTCCAGCAGCGGCTCGAGGTAGCGCTGTTTGAGTTCCGGTGTGCCGTAACGGGCGAGGATCTCGCTGTTGCCGGAATCGGGCGCGTGCGAACCGAAGACGATCGGCGCGCATTCGCTGCGGCCGAGGATCTCGTTCAGCAGGGCGAGTTTGACCTGTCCGTAGCCGGGGCCGCCGAGATGCGGGCCGAGGTGGGTCGCCCACAGCCCGCGCTGTTTCACGATCTCCTGCAGCGGCGGGATCAGCGCCTGGCGGACCGGGTCGTTCAGGTCGTGGGATTCCTTGACGATCAGGTCGATCGGCTCGCATTCCTCGCGGACGAAATCGGCGACCCAGGCCAGCTGTTCGGCCCATTCGGGATCGGTGGCGAAGTTCCACCCCATCGTGTCAGTCCTCCTGCGCTGCGGCGGCGGCGCTGTGGCGCACGGTGCCGGTGGTGAGTAGTTCGGTGGGATCGAGGCCGAATTCGGCGAGTATCTCGCGGGTGTGGTCGCCGGGTAGCGCGGGCGAGGTCGGCGGCGGGAGCACGGTGCGCGAGAATCGCGGCGACGGTGCGGGTTGGACCACGCCGTCCACTTCGACGAAGCTGTCGCGGGCGCGGTGATGCGGATGCCGCGCGGCCTCGCCGATGCCGAGCACCGGCACGGCGCAGGTGTCGGGGGCGTCGAGGAGCTGTTCCCAGTGGTCGCGGTCGCGTTCGGCGAATCGGGCGGCGAGTGCGGCGCGGTGCGTCGCCCAGGCGGCGTTGTCGTCCGGGTCGTGCGGCACGTCGACGTCGAGGCGTCGGCACAGTTCGGCGTAGAACCTGGGTTCCATGGCGCCCACCGCGATGTGCCCGCCGTCGGCCGTCTCGTAGGTTCGGTAGAAGTGCGCCGCGCCGTCGAGCACGTTGTCATCGCGCCGGTCGCGCCACATTCCCGCGGCGAGCATGCCGTAGTAGGGCGCCATCAAGGTCGCCGCGCCGTCGATCATCGCGACGTCGAGCACTTGGCCGACACCCGAGGTCCGGGTCTCCAGCAGCGCGCTGAGCAGGCCGACCGCGAGCAGCATCGCCCCTCCCCCGTAGTCGGCGACCAGGTTCAGCGGCGGCGTCGGGGCTTCCGAGGGGCCGATCGCGTGTAGTGCGCCGACCAGCGCGAGGTAGTTGATGTCGTGTCCGGCGTGCTCGGCCAGCGGACCCCGCTGGCCGTATCCGGTCATCCGCGCGTAGATCAGGCGCGGATTCGACGCGCACAGTCGTTCGGGGCCGATGCCGAGGCGTTCGGCGACGCCGGGGCGGAACACGTCGACGAATGCGTCGGCGTCGGCGGCCAAGCGGCACACCACATCACGGCCCTCGGGTCGCTTGAGGTCCACGGCGATCGAGCGTTGGCTGCGGCGCACGGTGTAGTCGACGGGCAAGGGGCCGTCGACGTGGCCGATCGGATCGACGCGGATGACATCGGCGCCGAGGTCACCGAGGATCATCCCGCAGAACGGACCGGGACCGAGGCCGCCCATCGAGATCACGCGTACGCCGTGCAGGGGGCCGGTCACGACGACCATTTCTGTCGGCGGCCCGCGGCGTCGTCGGTGGCGTGGCTGAGCACCTGGTTGCGGTTCTCCAACTCCAGGGCCGACCACAGGCTCGGCGCGTCGATGTTGGCCTGGATGGCGCGTTTGGTCATCCTGACCCCGAGCGCCGCCAATCGCGCTATGTCGCAGGCTGTTTCGATCGCCTCATCGAGCAGGCGCTCCGGCTCGACGAGCCTGCTGAGCAAGCCGCGCCGGTCGGCTTCCTCGGCGGTGACGGTCCGCCCGGTCAGCATCCAGTCCGCCGCGACGCTGGTTCCGACGACGCGGGGCAGGTGGTAACTGATGCCCATCTCGGCGCCCGAGAGGCCGAGCAGGATCGCGGCATTGCCGAATGTGGCCGCGGTGGAGGCGATTCGGATGTCGGCGGCCAGACACAGCGCCAGTCCGCCGCCCACGCACGGGCCGTTGACGGCGGCGATCACCGGTTGCGGCATGGCGGTGACGGCTCGGGGCAGCGCGGCCATGGATTCCTGGAACAGCAGGCGGTCGATGGCCGGATCGTCGGCCTCGAGCATAGCGGGGCCGAAGTCGCGCATATCGATGCCCGAGCAGAAGCCGCGGCCCGTGCCGGTGAGGACGACCGCGCGCACCGAGCGGTCGGCGGCGAGTGTTTCGCAGGCGCCGCACAATTCGGCGAGCAGGATCTGATCGATGGCGTTGAGCCGGTGCGGGCGGTTCAGGCGGATCAGGGTGACGCCGTCGCCGACCGTGTCCAGGGTGAGGGTCTCGGGCATGTCAGATCCGTTCGATGATCGTGGCGGTGCCCATGCCCGCGCCGGTGCACATGGTCACCAGACCGGTGCGCAGATCGCGGCGTTCGAGTTCGTCGAGCACGGTGCCGATGAGCATGGCCCCGGTGGCGCCGATCGGGTGGCCGAGCGCTATGGCGCCGCCGTTCACGTTGACGCGGTCGGGATCGAGGTCGAGGTCGCGGATCGCCTTGAGCACGACGGCGGCGAATGCCTCGTTGATCTCCCACAGGTCGATATCGGCGACGGTCATGCCCGCCTTGGCCAGGCAGCGCAGCGCGGCCGGTCCGGGGGCGGTGAGCATGATGATCGGTTCGCTGCCGACGGCGGCGGTGGCCACGATGCGCGCGCGGGCGGTGAGTCCGTGCGCTCGCCGGAAACGCGAGGAGACGAGTAGCGCGGCGGCCGCACCGTCGACCACGCCGGAGGAATTGCCCGCGTGGTGCACGTGGTCGACCCGGTCGATCGGATACCGGTCACGGCAGATCTCGTCGAAGGTGCGGCTCTCGCCCTCGACGCGCTGGGCGCCCAGTTCGGCGAAAGCGGGCCGCAGGCGGGCCAGCGTCGCCGCGGTCGTGCCGGGTCGGGGCTGCTCGTCGCGATCGAGCAGCACCGTGCCGTCGGGGCCGGTGACCGGGATCACCGATCGTTCGAAGTATCCTTCGGCCAACGCATGCGCGGCGCGGTCCTGGCTGCGCTCGGCGTAGTCGTCGACATCCTCGCGGGTGAATTTCTCCACCGAGGCGATCAGGTCGGCCGAGATGCCCTGCGGCACGGTGGGATAGCGGCGGCGCAGGTCCGGGTTGTGGCCGTCGATGGTCGGCACGCCGACGGTGACGTCCCAGCGCGACATCGATTCGACACCGCCCGCGACCACCACATCCTGTGTCCCCGCGGCGATTGCGGTGGCGGCGACGGTGACGGCCTGCTGGCCCGAGCCGCAGAACCGGTTGAGCGTCATGCCGGGAACCGTGTCCGGCCAGCCCGCCAGCAGCGCCGACAGGCGGGCGATGTCGTCGCCGTGTTCGCCCGCCTGGATGCCGTTGCCCGCGATGACGTCCTCGACCTCGCCCGCGTCGACGCCGGTGCGCGCGATCAGGGCGCGCAGGCACTGGGCGAGCAGTTCCTGGGGGTGGCAGCCGTGCAGTCCGCCGTCGGGGCGGCCGCGGCCGCGCGGGGTGCGCACGACGTCGACTATGAGTGCGTCGTTGAGGTACGGCGTGGCCGGTCCCGACATGACTCTCCTCGTGCGGTTCGACCGCCTGGTCGTCGGCGGCCTCATGACAAAGATCTACGGCATCGTATACTTTCGATCCCGAATCGCCTGCGGTTTCATTCAGATGCGCAACTTCGACAGGCATGGATCAGGGCTTTGCCGACCAGCTGCCCACTATCTATATTCCACCTCTACGTATACTTTCCTCGATAGAAGCGGCGCCATCGCCCACCGGAACGGAGACCGAACATGACAGGACTGCACGACCGCGTGATCGCCGTGACCGGCGCCGGGGGCGGTCTCGGACGCGCCTATGCCCGCACGCTGGCGGCCGAGGGCGCCGCGGTGGTGGTCAACGACCTCGGCGGCGCGCGCGACGGCACCGGACAGGGTTCGGCGATGGCCGACGAGGTGGTCGAGGAGATTCGCCGGGCGGGCGGTCGAGCGGTCGCGAACTACGATTCCGTCGCCGAGCCGGAGGGCGCGGCCGCCATCGTCGAGACCGCGCTCGAGGAGTTCGGCGCGATCCACGGCGTGGTGAGCAACGCGGGCATCCTGCGCGACGGCACCTTCCACAAGATGGCGTTCGAGAACTGGGACGCCGTGCTGAAAGTGCACCTCTACGGCGGCTACAACGTGATCCGGGCGGCCTGGCCGCATTTCCGCGCGCAGAGTTTCGGCCGGGTCGTCGTGGCCACCTCGACCAGCGGACTGTTCGGCAACTTCGGACAAACCAATTACGGCGCGGCCAAACTCGGCCTCGTCGGTTTGATCAACTCACTCGCCGAAGAAGGCGCCAAGTACAACATCACCGCCAACGCGGTCGCCCCCATCGCGACCACCCGCATGACGAACGATGTCTTCGACGCCGAACTACAGCAACGACTTTCGCCGGAATACGTGGCGCCGCTGGTGGCCTACCTGTGCAGCGAGGACATCACCGACTCCGGCGCGGTCTTCATCGCGGGCGGCGGCAAGATCCGACGAGTCGTGCTGGCGCAGAACCCGGCGGTGGTGTTCGACACGCCGCCCACCGTGGAGACGCTGGCGAGCCGGTGGGAGGACATCCGCGACCTCTCCACCATCGAGCGGGCCGTGCTCGAGCTCGGCTGAGCCGACCCGCTCCCCCGGTCAGTCGGGGTGGTCCAGATAGCGGACTATGACGTCGACCACCGCGGCGCGGTAGCGGCGGGTGCCGATGGGGTCGGGGTAGAGCAACTGGTCCAAGGCCATGCCGCGCAGGGCGAGCAGTAGCACCCGGCCCGCGGTGCTGTCGCCCTCGGTGACCGATCCGGCCAGACGGGCGACCTCGCGGCCGAAGGGTTCGAGTTGGTCGCCGAGCGCGGGCGCGCGCTGGGTGCGGGTGGCGACCAGGATTTCCAGGCCTGCGCGGGCCAGCGGGGTGGTGTAGGCCTTCCAGCCCGCGTCGACCAGGGCTTCGACGCGGGCGCGGATAGGCAGTTCGGGGATCTCGACGGAGCTCATGGCTTCGACGAGTTCGTGCAGGCCCGCTTCGACGACCGCGGCGAGGATGCCGTCGCGGTCGCCGAAGTGGTATTGGACGACGCCCCAGGTCACGCCCGCGCGTTCGGCGATGTGTTTGGCGCTGGCGGCGGCATATCCGCGTTCGAGGATGCACGCCACGGTTTCGGAGATGATCCGGGCGCGGGTGTTCTCGGCGCGGGCCTGCCTGCCGGTGTGCGGACGCGTCGGGCGGGCGCGGGGTCCCGGTGTCGATGGCGCTGACATGAGTGTCAGCTCATCACACGTCCGGCGTAGCCCGCAGGCAGGTCGACGACGCCGAGAATGCCGGGGTCCGCGGCGCGGACCGCGGCGATCGCGTTCACGACGCGGGCGGCGGTGGAGACGACGCCTGCGAAGGTCTCCGAGATCTCGCCGCCGCCGACGTGGCTGTTGATCTCGATGCCGGGATGGCCTTCGACGAGGACCCGGTGCACGCCGTCGCGGCCTTCGGGCGGGTAGGCCCAGTCGGGCGCGGCGGCGGGGGTGAGCCGGTTGACGTGTTCGACCACGATCACCGCTCTGCCGTCGCGGAAGCCTTCGGCGGCGAAGCGGACGGCGGCGACGCAGTTCGCTTCCACCTTGGTCATGACGCAGTCGATGGGGGTCGGGGTGACCCAGGTCTCCCAGCGGTCGCTGACGCTGTCGAGGGTGATGCCCATGGCCTCGGCGAGCAGGTGCACGCTGCCGCCCCAGATCGATGCGACGATGCCGGGGGTTGCCATGAGCGCCGGTTCGGCGTCGGCGGGAAGTCCGAAACCGAATTGGACGCCGGTGAATTCGCCGTCGTCGTAGTCGGCGTAGTCGAAGACTTCCTGGATGACCACCCGGTCGGCGGAACCCGCCAGGCTCAGCGCGGCGAGGGCGAGGGTATCGCCGGAGTAGCCGGGGTCGATTCCGTTGACATACAGCGAACTTCCGCCTTCCTCGCAGGCCTCGCGCAGCGGGTCGAGCAGCCAGGCGTCGGCGGAGCGCGGGTTGACCAGCCACACGAACGAGGTGGCAACGACGTCGGTGCCCGCGCGCAGGAACGCGCACATCTGGGCGAGGGCCTCGTCGGGGCGGGTCTCGGCCTGCGCGGTGAACACGACGCAGTCCGCACCGAGGGCGACGAGCGCGTCGAGGTCGTCGGTGGCGGTGATGCCGGTCGGTTCGCCGAGACCGCAGAGTTCGGCCGCGTCGCGTCCGATTTTGGCCGGTGACGCCGCGTGGACGCCGACGAGTTCCAGGTCGGGGCGCGCGATGATCATCCGCAGGGCTTCGCGCCCGACGTTGCCCGTGGAGAACTGGATGACGCGATACATGAACTTCCTTTCGACTGCTTGCCAGAAAGCATAAAGCCCTTTATGTTTTTGGTCCATGGCGGAATCCAATACATCCAGCGACGGGGCGGCACTGCACGGCAAGGTCGCCGTGGTCACCGGCACCAGCCGCGGTGTCGGCGTCGGGATCGCTCATGAGTTGCTGCGCGCGGGCGCGACCGTGATCGGCTGTTCGCGCGGCGAACTCCCCGGCCTGCCCGGCGCCGAGGACATCGCCGCCGATCGCGCCCACCAGTGGGTCTGCGACCAGGGGAACATCGACTCGATCGACGGCTTCGTCACCCGCGTCGTCGACACCTTCGGGCGGATCGACATCCTGGTCAACAACGCGGGCGGCACGGTGCCGACGCCCGCCGTGGAGGCCGTGCCGGAACTGGTGCAGCGCATCCAGGGCGCGCCGCGCGCCGAGGACGAATTCACGCGCACCGCGCTGTTCCACGCCTTCGCGATCCAGATGAACCTGACCAGCCCACTGTGGTTCGCGGTGCGGGTCTACCGGCAGATGCGCACCCAGTCGGGCATGGGCAGCATCATCAACATCTCCAGCGGCGCGAGCCATCCCGCCGGATCGCCGACGCTGGTGTCCTACGGCGCGGCGAAATCGGGACTCAACCACCTGACCCGGTCGCTGGCCGAGGAATGGGGCGGGCACGCGCGGGTGAACTGCGTCGCGCTCGGCCCGACCATGACCGACAACTTCCAGTCGTTCGTGCTGCCCTCCGACGACCCCGACGGGCGCGAGTACTTCGCCAAGGTGCCGCTCGGTCGCGCGGGCACCCCCGCCGAAGTGGGCCGAACGTGCGTATTCCTGTGCTCGGGCGCGGCCGACTACATCAACGGCACCACCATCGAGATCGACGGCGGCATGATGCCGGGCGTGCTCTACGACGCCGGTCTCAAGACCATCACCGACCTGCTCTGACAAGGAAGTATCCCGATGCCTCAGCTCGCCACCGACACACCGCTGCGGATCGTGCAGTGGACCACCGGCAATGTCGCCCGCGCCGCGCTGCCCGCGATCCTCGGCAGGCCCGACCTGGAACTGGTCGGCTGCTACGCCTGGAGTCAGGACAAGGTCGGACAAGACGCAGCGCTGCTGTGCGGCCTCGGTGAGCCGTGCGGGGTCGCCGCCACCGACGATGTCGACACGCTGTTGGCATTGAAGCCGGACTGCGTCGTCTACACGCCGCTGTATCCGGATATCGACCTGTTGGAGCGCGTGCTGCGCGCGGGTGTCAACGTGGTCACCACCGCCGAATTCCTCACCGGGCACAGCAAACCCGGATTCCCCGAGAGGTTGCGCGCCGCGGCGGCCGAAGGCGGGGCGAGCATCTTCGGTTCCGGGATGAATCCGGGCTACGCGCAACTGCTTTCGATCGTGGCGACCGGGGTGTGCACGCGGGTGCGCCATATCAGGTCGGTCGAGTCCGTCGATGTGAGCGCGTTCGCCTCCGATTCCAATATGAACGGCCTGGGTTGGGGTCGCCCGATGGGGGATCCGGGGCACGTCGACGATGTCCGCGCGGCGGTCGCGGTGTTCGCCGACGGTGTGCACGTGGTCGCCGCGAGCCTCGGCATCGAACTGGACTCGGTCGACTGCCGGGTCGACTTCGGCGCCGCGACAAAGGATCTCCCGCTCGAAGGACGTCCCATCGCGAAAGGCACGGTGGCCGGGCTCGACGTGCGCTTCATCGGCATCCTCGACGGGCGCGAGGTCATCGAATTGCACCAGCGGTGGGTGATGGATTCCGAGATCGATCCGCCGATGCCCGCCGACCACGGCTATCGAATCGAAATCGACGGCACGCCACAGGTTTCGCTCACTCTCGGCCTGCTCCCCGACCAGCCGCTGGAAACCCTGACCGTCGCCGACCTGCACGGCATCGGCATGACCATCACCGCCATGCCCGCAGTGAACGCCATCCGCCACGTCGTCGCGGCCGCGCCAGGCATCCTCACCTACGCCGACATCCCCGCTCCCGCAGCGGCTCTCGTTCGGTGAACCGTGCGATGACAGCGACCGCCCGCATTCCCGTCGCGGTCTGGGCCACCGGAGTGGTCGGACGCATCGCGATCCGACAGATCCTCACCCGCGCGGACCTCGAACTGGTCGCGGTCCACGTGCACGACCCGGCCAAGGCCGGTCGCGATGTCGGTGAGCTCGTCGGCGTGGCGCCGGTGGGCGTCGTCGCGACCGCTGCGCCCGAGGAGGTGATCGCGGCGGGTCCCCAATGTGTGGTCTACGCCGCAGCCAGTCCCGAACTCGACGCCACCTACGTCCCCGACTACCTGCGGCTGCTCGCGGCGGGGATCGATGTGCTCACCGTGAGCACGCCAGGACTGGTCTATCCCCCGGCCTGGGACCCGAACCACGTCGACGCGCTCACCGAGGCCGCGCGCGGCGGCGGCGCGACGCTCTACGCCACCGGGATCGAACCCGGTTTCGCCGCCGATCAGCTCGTGGTGCTGCTCACGACCATGTCGGCGTCCATCGAATCGATTCGCACGCAGGAGATCTTCCGCTACGACAGCTACGAGAACGATTTCCTGATGCGGGAGGTGTTCGGCTTCGGCAAGCCGCTCGACCACACGCCGTTGATGCTCTTCGAGGGGGCGCAGCAGCTCGCGTGGGGTCCGCCGGTGCGTTATGTCGCCGCGGCGTTGGGCGTCGAACTCGACAGCATCCGCGAAACGTATGAACGGGCGCCGACGCCCCGCGATCTGGATGTCGCGGTCGGGCGCATCGACGCGGGCACCTGTGGCGCCGTGCGCATGGAGACCATCGGTGTGGTGGACGGGCGCGATTTCCTGGTGATCGAGCACGTCAACCGGATGGCGCCGGATCTGGCGCCGGCGTGGCCCGACGCCGACCGCGATGGGACCTACCGCGTGATCATCGACGGAAAGCCTTCCACCACTTGTGAACTCACCTTCGGGTCCACCGAACAGGAGTCGAGCGAACACGGACTGATCGCCACCGCCATGCGCCTGGTGAACGCGATCCCCTATGTCGCGGCGTCCGCGCCCGGCCTGACCACGTCCCTCGACCTGCCCCTCACCGCGCCCCGACTGTGAGATCCGGTGCGGCCGCGCGTCGGACTACGCGCGGCCGTCGACCTCGGCCAGGATCGCTTCCGATTCGCGCCACAGCCGCGCGCGGAGTTCGACATCGCGAGACCTCTCGCTGGACCGGACTTCCTTGCGCTTGATGAAATAGCGGCCGGTGGTATTCGCCACCTCCGGCGCGAGGGCCAGATACAGGATCGTGTCGGCGCCCTTCTCCGGGGTGATCCCGATCGCGCCGTAGATGGCGCTCACCACGAATTGCCGCCAGCCGTCCTGGAGTTGCCTGCCGAAGCCGGAGGAGACGGCGCCGGGATGCATGGCATTGACGGTGATTCCGGCGCCCTCCAGACGGTCGGCCAGTTCGTAGGTGAACAGCAGCTGCGCGAGTTTGGACTGCCCGTAGCCGCCCTTGCGTGGCGCGTTGGGATGTAGGGAGTCGAAGTCGATGCGGGCCGTGCGGTGCGCGACCGAACTGACATTGATCACGCGCGCGGTCCCGGCGGCTTTCAGCTTGTCGACAAGCAGTTCGGTCAGCAGGAAATGGCCGAGGTAATTGCCCGCGAACATGGCCTCGAGACCCTCGGAGGTGATCTGCGGCGGGGTGATCACCGCGCCCGCGTTGTTGACCAGGATGTCGAGCTTGTCGAACCGGGTCGTGAACCGCTCCGCCGCGCGACGCACCTGCGCCATGACGGACAGGTCGGCGATGAGGGGCTCGACGCGGGTGTTGCCGGTCTCCGCGCTGATCTCCCGGCAGGTCGCGTCGGCCTTGCCTTCGTCGCGCGCGAGCACGACGACCGTGGCGCCCTCGCGCGCGAGTTCCCGCGCGGTGACGCGGCCGGTTCCGGACGTGGCTCCGGTCACCAGACAGATCTTTCCTTCGGCACTCATCCTGTTCCTCCTGTGGCGTTCACGCCCTCACGAACGTGATCTTCGAATCTGTCCACAGGTCGGCCCGCAAAGGCAAGGTTCGAATCGGACGGTCCGGTGCGGCGGTACCGCGGGTGCGCTCAGGCGGCGGCATCCCCCGCGGCGGGTTTCCAGCCGAGTTCGGGGGCGACGAGTTCCACCGTGTCGCGCAGGATCTGCTCGTATTCCTCGCGGTGGAATTCGTAGGGCAGTTCGAGACGCAGTTCGGTGGTTCGGGTCAGGACCGGGTCGGCGTGCAGGCGGTCCAGGATCTGTTCGGCGGTGCCGACGAGGTCCGGGGCGAACAGGACGCGGCGTTCACCCTGCGGGCCGAGGGTGCGTTCGTGACGGGATTCGGCATATCGGCGGTAGCGTTCGCGGGTGGGGGCGTCGGCGCTGTCGGTGGGCACGATCACGCGGCCGATGGCGACCCTCGCCGGTCTTGCGGGGTCTACGAGGTCGCGGTAGTCGTCGACCAGCAGGGACTGGGCGGTGGCGAAATCGTCCGCGCGGTCGCCGAATACGATATTGCCGGTCAGCAGGTTCAGGCCCGCGCGCGCCGCCCACTGCACCGAGCGGGTGCTCGCGCCGCCGTACCAGAGTCGGTCGACCAGGCCGGGGCTGTGCGGTTGCAGGCGCGGGCGCTGGGTGTTGCCCGGTGAGTGGATGACGGTGTCCTCGGCGCCGAGATAGTCGCCGCGCAGGTTCTGGACCAGGCGTTCGATGCGCCCGTAGGACAGGTCGTAGTCGCGCCAGTCGCCGTCGAAGACGAGATGGCCCATCAGTTCGGCGTGCGGGGGTGTACCCGCGCTGAAACCCGGTTGCAGGCGGCCACCGGAGAGCGCATCGGCCATCGACAGGTCCTCGGCGAGCCGGAACGGACTCTCGTAGCCGATGGGAATGACGGCGGTGCCCAATTCGATTCGGCGCGTGCGCTGTCCGGCGGCGGCGAGGAATACCGCGGCCGAACCGACGCCGTGCTCGAGGTGGCGCTGACGGATCCAGGCGCCGTCGAAACCGAGCGACTCACCGTATTCGAAGAGTTGCAGGGTGTCCTCGAGGCCGGTGGCGGGGTCGTGATCGGCGTAATTGCCAGGGGTCAGGAACGACAGCGTCGCGACTGCGGGGCGCGTGGTCACCGGATCGCACCGGATGCCGCGTAGCCGAACAGATTCCGAGCGAACGTCATGCGGTGCTCCTCGTGTCGAACTCATCGTCGTTCCGTACGCACGCCACGAGGACACGCGAGCCGTCGCACGCTTCCATCCGCACGTTGCGGCCGCAGTCGGAACACCGCGACCACATGGCGGACAGCCGCGAGCACAGAACGGCCGAGAGATCATGTAATCGCACACACACCCGCGCCACCACCCTTGCGATCACCGCGAGCGGAATGCGGGTAGGGCGACCTCTGGTACCCAGCCGCCCGACAGGGGCGCTACCCGATCCCCTCGGTGGCAACGATATTTGCGACCAGAAACATTTTGAGCCGACCGCCGATACGAAAGGCAATTCACATGAGCGCGGATAGCACCGAGATCATCGCCAGGGCGGTCATCCGCCGAGACGGCAGTCTCCTTCTGGCCAGACAACGGGACAAGTCGTGGTCGTTTCTGCCCGGCGGGCACGTCGAAGAAGGTGAGCGTGTCGAAGTCGCGCTCGTGCGTGAGATCGCCGAAGAACTCGGTGTCGCCGCCGAAATCGCCGGGTTCGTCGGCGTGGTCGAACACGGCTACATCGAGGACGGGACAATTCGTCACGAACTCAACCTCGTGTTCGAGGTGGGGATCGGTGCGTCGGAACCAGTGGGCCAGGAGGACCACCTCGAATTCCACTGGCTCCCGGTAGCCCAACTGGCTGACACCGATGTCCGGCCCGGCGCGCTGAAAGACGCGCTACTGGCCGCCGATGGTGATTTCGCGCCGTTCTGGCACCCGTGGAACGGATGACTCGGCGGTTCCATGACCGGTGAAGGGATGGAGCGGACTGAACGGCGGCGCGGGCCGTGGTCATGGAACTACCAGCCGTAGATCGAGAACGGACGGCTCTCGGCGATGTGGGCCATCGCGGTCCGGCAGTAGGCGATCATTCGGTCGGGGAGCGCATCCGCCGCGAACCATTTCAGGTCGCCGCACTTGTCCGGCTCTCGGTTGACGGGCTCCCCTTGCCAGGTGCGCGCGGTGAAGAAGAACGCTATCCGGCCGCCCGAGGACGAATTGTGCATGATGTGGGTGAATCGCACATCGTTCGGTTCGATCCGCACGCCGATCTCTTCGTCGGCCTCGCGGATCAGGGCGTCGACGACGGACTCGTCCGCTTCGAGGTGACCGCTGGGCAGATGCCACGCACCGTCCTCGAAGCCGGTGTTCCGGCGTCGACCGAACAGCACCTCGTCGCCGCGGCGCAGCAGGAGGTGGACATCGCCGGTGACCTTGTGGCGTTGGGGTTTCGCGTCGGTCGCCGATGCCGTTGCCGTCTGGCTCATGCAGGAGACTTCCTTTCCTGAAAGCACTACTCACATGGTGAATTCCGCTTCGGGTAGCTCGACTCGAGCGTAATCCGTTGACGAGTAACGGACTATGCGCCGGACGTATATCGGTTCGGGCGTGAGGATTCAGGGGGGCGACCATGCGATCGGAGTCGGTCGCCTTCGCGTCCGCACGGCTCTGTGATGGGTTAGAACGGGGTGGCGCGGCGGCCGTCGCGTACGAGAAACGACTTCCCGGAGGTGTGCCGCGTGGCTGGTGTCGACACCGTGACCGGTCCGGTCGCGACCTCGGACCTCGGGCGGGTGCTCATGCACGAACACGTTTTCGTGTTCGACCACGAGTACGCGGCGAACTATCCGCACACCTGGGACGAAGAGGTGCGGGTCGCGGACGCGGTGGCGAAGTTGGAGGCGCTCGCCGACGCGGGTATCGACACCATCGTGGATCTGACCGTGCTCGGACTGGGCCGGGATATCGCGCGGGTGGCGGCGGTCGCCGCGCGGACCAGGGTGCGTATTGTCGCCGCGACCGGCTTCTACACTTTCCGGGAACTGCCCCCGTACCTGCGGATGCGCGGTCCGGGGCGGATGATCGGCAGCCCCGAGCCGATGGTCGAGATGTTCGTCGACGATATCGAGCGCGGGATCGGGGGCACCGGCATCAAGGCGGGCATCTTGAAATGCGCGACCGATGAGCCGGGCGTTACCCCGGACGTCGAGCGGGTGCTGCGCTCGGTGGCGCGCGCTCACCTGCGCACCGGTGTGCCGATCTCCACCCATACCGATCCGCGCACCCGGCGCGGACTCGACCAGCAGCGGATCTTCCGCGAGGAGGGTGTCGAGCTCGGCGCGGTGATCATCGGACACAGCGGCGACACGACCGACCTCGACTATCTCCAGCGGTTGCTGGACGCGGGCTCCTACCTCGGCATGGATCGGTTCGGTCTCGACCCGCTGCTGTCGTTCGAGGACCGGGTTCGCACCGTAGCCGCGCTGTGCGCGCGCGGGTACGCCGAACGCATGGTGCTCTCCCACGATGCCTCCTGCCACAGCCATACCTTCGACGCCGAATACCGGGCCGCGCACCTGCCGAATTGGCATTTCACCCACATCACCGACGCCGTGCTGCCCGCGTTGCGCGCGCACGGGGTGAGTGCGCAGCAGATCGAGACCATGCTCGTCGCCAACCCGCGGCGGATCTTCGAGGCGGGCGCGCGGTGATACCGGGTCGAGCCCTGTTCGAGACGCGGTGCCCGTCCGGCATTCACCGCGTGTTCAGGGCGACCGGTTATTCCTGAACGATGACGGAAGGCCCTGGTTCCGTACGCCGCGAGCAGGGGACGACCAGCGATGCGGTGGTCGCCTCCGGTGCGCCCGCGACCAGGAACTGGACCCTCGAACTCGTGCGGGTGTTCTCGATCGCCGTCGTGGTGTTCGTGCACTGGGTCTCGGTTCGCGTCACCGTCGTGGACGGGGTGGTGCGCGGCGAGGCGACACTGCACGGTCGACCCATCTGGTTGGCGACCTGGGTGCTGCAGGTGATGCCGCTGTTCTTCCTCGCGGGCGGCTACGCCAACACTCTCGTGGTGGACCGCTGCCGGGCGGAGGGCCGGACCTACGGGGCGTATCTGGGGGCGCGGGCGCGGCGGTTGAGTATCCCGGTGGTCGCACTGATCTTGTTCTTCGTGCCGCTCGGGCTCGCGCTTGGCGCGTATTCCGACAATGCGGCGGCCACCGTCGCCGATATCGTCGCCAGTCCGCTGTGGTTCTTGGCGATCTACCTGGTCGCCGCCGCGGTGGCGCCGCTGATGTTGCGCGCGCACGACCGGTCGCCGTGGTCCGCGCCCGCGGCTCTGCTCGGCGCGTCGCTGCTGATCGACGCGCTGCGCTTCAACGGCTACGGCCGCTACGCCGAATGGAATCTGATCTTCGTCTGGCTGTTCTGCCACCAACTCGGAGTTCTCTACGCGCGGCGCACTTTTCAGCGGGCGACCGATGGCGCGATCGTGGCGGCGGGCGTGGCCGGGATCGTGGCGCTGGTGGTCATGGTCGGCCCCGGCCCCTACTTCCCGACCATGCTCGGCCTGCTGGACGCGCCGGTCTCCAATCTCGCGCCGCCCACCTCCGCGCTGTCGATACTCGCCGTCGCCCAGTTCGCGGTGATCCTGCTCGCGGACCGCCGCCTCACCGCGTGGACGCCGCGCGATAGTTCGCGGCGCGTGCTCGGTGTGATCGTCGCGACCCTCATGCCCATCTACCTCTGGCACATCCCGGTCATGGCGGTGCTGACCGCCCCGTCCCTGTTCCTGCCCGCGATACTGCCGCGCGACCCCGCGTTGTGGTGGATGACGCGCCCGCTGTGGCTGATCGTCGGACTCGCCGCACTGATCTGCGCCGTCCGAATACTGATCCGATGGGACATCCTCTGGTCCGCCTTCACCCCGCGTACCACGACCTCGGCCACCATCACCGGCACCGTCCTGTCGGCCGCCGGAATCTTCGTACTGTGGCGCATCGGCCTCGGCACCGACACCACCGCGCTCCTCGCCGCACTCGCGGTCGTACTCGGCACCGCTCTGCTGACGACCACGCGCCGCACCACCCCGTCCGGCTGACACCGGCGCTGTAGACCGCCGCCGCCCCCCCTCACCGCCTTTGCGGCCGCACAGGCACCGCTCTGCTGACGACCACGCGCCGCGTCACTCCGTCCGGCCGACGCCGGCCCACTGCGGAACACGCCACTCGAACTCACCGCCCTGCGGCCGGACACCACAGCGCACTCCTGACGACCACCCATGGCGTCCGAAGCGTCACTTGTCCGGCAGACACCGGCACCGACGCAGACCGCCGCCGCCCGATGCGGACGACGGCGGTGGTTAGCCTCGCAGCGGCAGTCGCCGGTGAAACCGGCGGCGGGCACAGACTGTGGGCCGGTGCGAGTCGGAGGTGTTCAGGAGGGTCAGGTGGTGACGATGGTGGCGCCCGCGGTGCCCGGTGCGCCGTAGAGGAGGGCGAAGCCTGCTTTCGGCTCGCCCGCTACCTGGCGTTCACCCGCGGTTCCGCGCAACTGGAGTACCAACTCGTGGAGTTGGCGCATGCCGGAGGCGCCGATGGGTTCGCCGTTGGCGATGAGGCCGCCGTCGGTGTTGACCGGCATGGCGCCGGTGATCTCGGTGACGCCGTCGGCGATCAGGCGTTCCTGGTCGCCGTCGGCGCAGAATCCGGCTTCGGCCATGTGGATGACCTCGGCGCCCGCGTCGGTGTCCTGCAACTGGATGACGTCGATGTCGGCGGGGGCGATGCCTGCCGTTTCGAATGCCGCCTTCGAGGCGAAGACCGAGGGGGACGCTTCCTCCTCGACCGGGGCGTAGGTGGTGTTGACCTCGTAGGCGCCGTAGGTGCGGGTGCGGACCTCGACCGCGCGGACGTAGATCGGTTTGCTGGTGTAGCGGTGCGCGAGGTCGGCGCGGCACATGATCACCGCGGCCGCGCCTTCGTCGGGGGCGCAGAACATGTAGTGCGTCAGCGGGTAGTTCAGCATCGGCGCGTTGAGGATGTCGTCCTCGGCAACGGCCTTGCGCCGGAACGCGTTCGGGTTCAGGCCGCCGTTGCGGTAGTTCTTGGCGGCCACCTTAGCCAGCGTGCGCACCGAGATGTCGTGGTCGTGCAGGTAGCGGTTGGCCTTCATGCCGAAGAACTTGGTGGTCAGGTACTGGCCGTTCTCGCCGTACCACTTGGGCATGCCGACGAGGGTGGGGTCGACGGTGAACGCGCCGCGCGGGTGCTTGTCGAGCCCGATCGCGATGCCGATGTCGTGTTTGCCGAGGCGGATGGCGTCGGCGCAGGCCTCGGTGGCGCTGGCCGAAGTGGCGCAGGCGTTGAACACGTTGGTGAAGGGGATGCCGGTCAGGCCCATCAGCCCGACGATCGCGTCCGGGTTGGCGATCTCCCAACTGCCGCCGACCGCGAACTGCATATCGCGCCATTCCAGTCCGGCGTCGGCGAGCGCGGCGCGGATGGCGTGGGTGCCCATTTCCATGGCCGTCTTGTCGAAGCGGCCGAAGGGGTGCATGCCGACGCCGATGATCGCTACATCGTGGGTCATTCGAGAACTCCTGTGGCTCAGACGGGTTGGAAGGCGAAGGTCAGCACCTGGTTGCCGTCGCGGTCGGTGCCGAGCGGAACGGTGGTCACCGCGACCTCCATGCCGAAGGTCAGCTTCTCCGGATCGTTCACGGTGAGCCTGCCCTCGACCCGGATCACGTCGCCGAGTTGCACGAGGCCGACCCCGAACGGCACGAACGTGTCGGCAGTCTCGTCGCCCAGGTACGGCGCACCCGGCAGGAAGCCCTGCGTGGTCCAGGTGATCAGGGTGCCGGTGCGCGGCAGCACGACGGTCTCGACCGAGGGCTTACTGCATCGCGGGCACAGATCCTGGACGGGGAAGACGGCAGCGCCGCAGTCACCGCAGGAGCCTCCGACCAGCCGGAAGTCTTCCTCCGGCCAGTTGGAGATCTCTGGCGAAATCATTCTCTGCATCTATCGTTCCTCACCGTCGATGGCCGCGCCGATCGGACACGCACCTTACAGCTGATACAACAGTAAGGCATACGGCAAGTGCTGCGACAGCCCCGGCGCGAAAACGCCGCCGACCGCTCACGCGGCCTGCGGCATTCCCGGTGAGACCTGGATACCAGGTGGACAGTCCCCTACATTTTCGCGTGCCGCGCCCTGATCAGGTTGTAGACGCCGTAGGTGGCGATGCCGACGGCGGCGGCGACCAGGAGAAACTGGCCGTAAGGCTGGGCGCCGAGGGTTTTGAGAGCGCCGTCGAGGCCGGACGCCTTATCGGGTTCGGAACGTGTGGTGGCGACGATCACCAAGGCGCCGACCGCGCCGAGAGCGAGGCCCTTGGCGACGTAGCCGACGATGCCGACCCGGCGGGCGAAAGTACCCGCCGAAGCGTCGAGGTCCTTGGTGAACTTCGCGGTCGCACCCTTGTAGACGTAGTAGCCGCCGACGCCGACGATCGCGAGGCCGACCAGCACCAGCAGGATGGTGCCCGCGGTGTTCTCCATGAGCCGGGCGGTGAGAGTGGTGCTGCGTTGACCGCCGGAACTACCGCTGCCACGGGCGAATCCGACGGCGGAGAAGGCGAGCACGGCGTAGAGCACGGCCTCTCCGAAGGACTTCGCGCGGTGGAAGACGACCTTCTTGGTGTCGGTCTCGCCGCTGTCGGCGGAGCGGCCCAGCACGGCTTCCACCAGACGCCACAGCGCGAGCATCGCGAAGGCGACCGCGCCGATCCACAGGGCGACCCCGCCGCCCGGTTTGCTCGCCAGTTCCGCCATCGCGCCGGACTGGTCGGCGGTGCCGCCGCCACCGCCGAACGCCAGGCGCACCGCGATGTAGCCGACGAGGATGTGGACCACGCCCGCCATGACGAATCCGGCGCGCGCGAGGCGTTCGAAGACACTGTTGCGTGCGAGGTCACGGGCGTCGGAGGCGGCGCCGCGCGCGGAGCCGCCCGCGAAAGACGTTGCGAAGGAACCTGATCTCGTCATATCGCTGTCCTCATCTCGACCGATCCGAATGCTCGGCGGATACCCGAGTCGGTGCGGGCGAAACGGCGCACCGTCACGATCCCGTGAGCACGACACCCCGCGGCGGCGACGCATCAGGGTGCTATTACGCACGCGGGGGCAGAACCACCACGATCACCGCGAGCGCAAACCTGGCGGACGGCGACACGGCGGCCGGAGAATCCTCCCATGAATTCCGCTCCGAACGTGGCCCGCGTGTGGCCGCCGAGGTAGCCGACCTCGCGGGCGGCGGTCCGGGCGATTCCGAGATCGCCGCGCACCGGGCGACGCTGTGGTGCTGTCTCGGCGCGGGGTTCGCGACCCTGCTCGACGGCGCGATCATCGCGTTCACCGCGCCCGCGGCCGAGGCCACACTCGGGCTCGGTGACGCCGACATCCAATGGTTCCTCGCGTCGTTCTCGCTGACCTTCGGCCTCGGCCTCGCGCCCGCGGGCCGCCTCGGCGACGCGTACGGGCGCCGGGGGCTGTTCATCGCCGGACTGGTCGTCTTCCTGGTCGGCGCGGTGGCCTCGGCGGTCGCGCCCTCGGCGCTGTCGCTGATCGCCGGGCGGTTGGTGCAGGGGTTCGGCGCGGGGTTCATCAGCGCGCAGGTGCTCGGCGTCATTCAGGACACGTTCACCGGGCCCGCCCGGCTGCGGGCGTTGGCGGGCTATACGACGGCGGGCGCGGCCGCGGCGATCGCCGGGCCGATGCTCGCCGGGCTGGCGCTGTGGACGCTGCCCGCCGACCTCGGATGGCGCGTCGTCCTGCTGCTACCGGTGCCGTTCACCCTCGCGACGATCGCGCTCGGAGTGCGGGGCTTGCCGCGAAAGGTGAACCGGCGCAGGGTGATCGACCTCGACCTGCCCGCCATCGCCGCGCTCGGCCTGCTGGTCGTGACGGTCACGATGCCGGTGGTGGATCCGGACCTCTCGGCGCGCACCGTCATCGTAGTCGCGGCGGTGAGTGTGCTGGTGGTGGCGGGGCTCGCCTGCTGGGAACGCGGGTATGCGCGACGCGGGCGTCTGCCGCTGTTCGCGCCCGCGCTCATGCGCTCGGAAGGCTTCGTTACCGGAAATCTGGTGGCGCTGTTGTGGTTCGGCTCGTCGCTGGCCTTCCTGACGGTGAAGACCATGTACTTCCTGCAGGTCACCGAGATCATCGCGCTCGTGGTCGCCACGGCGATGATCCCGTCCGCGGTGGGCAGGATCGTCGCCGCGCACCGGTCGCAGTGGCTGTTCGCGCGCTTCGGGTCGGCGCTGGTCCCGTACGGACTCGCCTTGCAGACACTGAGTTTCGCGCTCGCCACGGCGGCCACCCTGTGCTGGGACGGCACGGCCTTGTTCGCGGTTCTGTCGGCGCTGCAGATCGTGTCGGGCGTCGCGGGCGGGTTGGTCGAGCCGCCGCTGCGGGCGGTGACACTGTCGTTCGCCCCCGCGTCGCTGCACGGGGTCGCGGCGTCCTTCCTCCAACTGACCCAACGACTTTCGGCGACCTTCTGCATCGCGCTCGCCACCGGTGTGCTGTTGGCCTTCGGCGCGACAGCCTCGCTCGGGTCGCTGCGCGCGGCGTTGCTGCTGTGCGCCGCGGTGTCCGGCGCGGCGACCCTCGCGTCGTTCTCCCGACATCTGCGCGCCGCGATTCCCGGTGCGCGACAAGCCGTCCCGACCCCGTGATCGAGGCCGAGACCGCACCGCGGATCAGCGGCCGAGACCGATGACCGCAGGAGTCGCGACGCCGAGGCGGATGTCGAGGACGTCCTGGTAGAAGGCGACATGATCGCGGATGCGCTCGACCTGCGGATAGGGGCTGTCGTAGCTCCAGCACAGCGGACGTTCGCCGTCGCCGTCGAAGCGCCAATAGGTCGCGTTGCCCTTGAACGGGCAGCGGGTGGTGAGCGAGTCATCCCGGCGCAGCGCCACTTCCACGTCCGCGCGGGGGAAATAGAAGACCAGGCCGTGGTTCTGTTCGTCGACGAGCAGCGACCGGGTCGTGCGCGCGACGAGCAGATCACCGAGGTGGGCGGTGACCAGATTTCGACGCGCGTGGATATCGACGCGGTAGTCGGGCAGGGCCTCGAAACCCGACGGTTCGGACTCCGGTGCGGTCATGGATGGCTCCTTCGGTCGTCGGTCACAGTCGAGCGGCGGCCGGAATCGCCGAGGACGCCTCCCCCAGCGGGCGGATCAACGCCTCCTGGGTGAACGAGGCGATCAGCCGCCCCTCCTCGGTGTGAACCAGACCGCGCACCGTGGACATTCCCGCGCCGACCTGGATGCTGTCGTGCGAGTAGAGCAGCGGCCCCGACCAGCCGACGGGTTCGTGGAACGCGACGGTCACGGTCATGACGGCGGTGGAGATGGTGTGGTGGGCCTGGGCGGTGCCGACGCCGGGGTGCGCCCGCATGGTCGTCGACACCGAAAGGTGGCCGGTGAAGTGGGCGAGCAGCGCCTTGGCGAGGTCGTCGCGCTCGGGAATCGGGTCGTAGCCGAGCCAGGCGTGCAGGATCGGCGGCCCGACCTCGTCGGGATCGTTCACGTCGGCGACGCCGACGATGCGCAGTTCCCGGCCCTTCATCGGCATGTCGGCGGGGATGGCGTCGCCGAATCCGTCGACCTCGGGTCGGGCGACGTGGTGGCGGATGACGTCGGGGGTCGGCATGTCGGCCAGGATCGAGACCGACGCGCACTTGCGCTCGCCCTGGCGCACCGCGACCTCCGCGTGCGCGACGGTGCGGCCGCTGTGGTCGACCTCGACCACGAATTCCACCGGCCGGTCCGCGTCGACCGCACGGAAGAACACCGCGTGCGCGGACCGAATCGACTTGTCCGGCAGGGTTTTCGCGACCGCGACGATGGACTGGGCGAGCAGTTGGGTGCCGTCGACCACCTTGCGTGAACCGCCGTCGCTGTCTCCGGTGAAGCGGTGCTCCCCGGCGGGCCGCACATCGAAGATGTCGAGCATGCGGGTGACCGAGGACTCCTCGGAAGGCTCGAGGGCCATGATTCGGTTCTCCTGTCGAGATGGTTCGCCACGGCAGGCGAAATACCCTGTATACGAACGAAATCCGGGACGCGTGCGCACCCCGGAATTTCGTCGCGGCCCCTCGCCGGGGCGCGTGCCCTACTTGAGGGTGCTGCCGCCGTCGACGGTCATCTGCAGACCGGTGATGTAGCGGGCCTCGTCGGAGGCGAGGAACAGCACCGCGTTGCTGATGTCCTCCGGCTCGACCCAGCCGATCGGCAGCACGTGCATGAACTGCGCGACGGGCTTGAAGTCCTCCGCTGTCGGATCCTCGAGGTCGGGGCGGAACATCTTCATCGTGCCCTTGTTCATGAACATCGGCGTGTTCACGTTCGTCGGATGCACGGAGTTCACGCGGATCGAGTGCTGGCCGAGTTCGACGGCGAAGCCGCGCATCAGGCCGACCACGCCGTGCTTGGCGGCGACGTAGTGACCGGTGTTCGGGTAGGCCTTGAGGCCGCCGACCGAGCTGGTGAGGATGATCGAGCCACCCTTGCCCGCCGCGAGCAGGTGCGGCACACCGGCTTTCACCGACTTCCAGACACCGGCCAGGTTGATGTCGATCATCGTCGACCAGTCCTGCTGGCTGATCTGGTCCAGGGTCTGACCGCCGTTGCCGATACCGGCGTTGGCGACGATGATGTCGAGCCCGCCCAGTTCCTCGACACCGCCGGAGACGGCGGCCGAGAGCGCGTCGAAATCACGGACGTCGACCTCGGCGGTGACGATCCGGCGACCCTGCGCCTTCACCAGTTCGGCGGTCTCGGCGAGATCCTCCGGGGTGGAGTGCGCGATGAGATCGGTGCCGCTGACCGGCTTGCAGACGTCGACCGCGATGATGTCGGCGCCTTCCTGGGCCAGGCGCACCGCATGGCTGCGGCCCTGGCCACGGGCCGCGCCGGTGATGAACGCGACCTTTCCTTCTACCCGTCCTGGCATGGTTACCTCTATTCGTTGTCGGGACCCGCGTCGTCGGAGGCCCGCGGGCAGCGCTTTACGGGCGCTCTGGACGATGCGTTCAGGAGTTCGGCGTGAACGTGATGTTCAGATCGGTGAGCCCGCGCAGGATGAAGGTCGGCTCGAAGTTGTAGTTCCGGTCGCCTTCGGGGCCGTGCTTCTCGGCGTCGATCTCGATGTCGAGCATCCGGTCCAGAATGCGCTCGATGGAGACCCGGCCTTCGACCCTGGCCAGCGGACCACCGGGGCAGGAGTGCACGCCGCGCCCGAATGCCATGTGCTCGCGGAAGTTCGGGCGGTCGAGCTGGAATTCGTGCGGGTTCTCGAAGCGGCGCGGGTCGCGGTTGGCGGCGCCGGGGCAGACCATGACCGTCGCGCCGACGGGAATATCGATGTCACCGATCGTCGTCGCGGTCTTGGCCAGCCGGAATCCGCTCTTCACCGGCGATTCGAAACGCAGGGTCTCCTCGATGAACTGTGGGATCAGGCTGCGGTTGGCGCGCAGTCGCTGCTGCACCTCCGGGTGCTCGCCGAGCACCTTGAGCGACCAGCCGAGCAGTTTCGCAGTGGTCTCCTGCCCCGCGGCGAAGAGGAAGGTGGCCGAGCGCACCACATCGATGACCTCGGGGGTGGTGCCGTCCGGGTATTTGGCCAGGGCCAGGGAGGTCAGCACGTCGTCGCGTGGATTCTCGCGGCGGTCGCTGATGTAGGCGACGAACTTCTCGTCGAGCCATTCCAGCGGGTTGCTCGCGACGATCTCGTTGTCCAGCGCGCCGACTCGCGATCCAGGACGCTCGGCGCCGAGCACGATGCGGAACTGTTCGTGATCCTCCTCGGGCACGCCGAGCATGTCGGCCACGACCAGCAGGGAGAAGGGTTTGGCATAGGAGGCGAGGAATTCGCACTTGCCCGCCTCGAGGAATTCCTCGATCTGGCGGTCGGCGAGCCGCCACATGAAGTCCTCGTTCTCCTTCAGACGCGCGGGCGTCAGCAGGCGATTGAGTACCGACCGCGCGTAGGTGTGCTGCGGCGGGTCCATGGTGACCATGTGCTCGTACATCGGAAGTTCGGAGCGGTGCTCCTCGATCAGACCGGTGATGTCGTCGCCTTCGATGGCGAAGGGCAGCGGCGGGAACGGGCCGCCGACGGCGATGGCCGAGGAGAACACGTCCGAGTTCTTCAGCACTTCGGTGGCCTCTTCGTAACCTGTCACCGCGTAGACACCGAACGTCGCTTCCTTCGACACGGGGCACTTGGCGCGCATGTGGTCGAAGTACGGGTGCGGGTTGGGCACCAGCGCGGGATCGGTGAAGTAATCGACCGAGTCGAGATCAGTCATCTGCGGAACTCCTGAGGATCGAAGCTTACCAAGGGAAGGATAACACCATTATTCAGTTGTGCGAATATCATTCTCGCTGGGCAATAGCGATGATATCGGTACTCCCGTACCGACATCAGGGCAGGTAGACCCGGCTGGCCAGCCAGCGGTCGCCGACACGTTCCATCGTCATCGCGACTCGGCTGCGATCCACCCTCGGATCCGCCGACGCGGCATTGGTGACGGTCTGGTCGATGAACAGCAGCACCTCGACCTTGTCCTCGGACGCCGACTTCACCGCCGCGTCAAGCACCGTGCCCTTGCCGCTGGCCTTGTTGTCCAGCAACAGCTGTCGCAGCTGCCCACTGGAACGGGTATACATATCGCGGAACTCGCCGGTCGAGCCGTCGAGCACCGCCGCGAAACCGGCGTCGAGATTGGCCGTGTCGACGCTGGTGAGCGTCACGGCGTACGCGCGTGCCGCCGCCAGGCCCGCGTCGGCGGCGGCGTCCACATCGCGCTGCTGCTTGGCCTGCCACCCCATGATGCCTACCGCGACCAGCGCCGCCACCGCCACCGCCGCGGTCACCGGGAACAGCGCCCGCCGAGCGGGTTTCGCGATCCGGGCGAGCAGGCTCGGTCCCTTGTCGCCGCCGTCGGTGGCGGTCGGCGCGGCGGGCGCGTCCTTCTTCGAGACCTCGACCGTGGACGACTCGGTCTCGGGCGCTTCGGCTTTCACCGACTCTCCCGGCGCCGCGGACTTCTCCGCTTCGGCCGATGTCTCGCTCTTCACGGTCTCGCCGTCGGCGGCTTCGGCTTTCGCGGCTTCGCTCTTCGCGGTCTCGACCTTCTCGGTCTCGCTCGCGGCGGCGACCTCGGCCTTCGCGGACCCGTCGGCCTTCGCGGTCTCGTCGGTCTCGGTCGAGCGGTCCTTCGTCGCGACGGAACCGCTGCTGTTGTTGTGGCTCATGGTGCTTCCTAGTAGTCGATGTTTCCTTACGGGTGCTTGCCCAACCGCTCAGCGCTGGGGCGCGGGCGGAGCGGCAGGCAAGGGCGGTCTGCCGTAGGTCAACGGCAGAGACATCGGGCCGACAGGCGACTGAGTGGTCTGCGCGTCGGGACGCGCACCGGACGGCGGTATGCCGGGGATCGCCTCCCCCGGTGGGCGCGGCGCATTACTCGCCCCGCGGATCAGCACCGAGGGATCGTTGTTCGGGCAGTAGGTGTAGAGGAACGGCTCCGGGTAGTCCGGCCGCGACGGCGGACGGCGCGGCAGATCGTAATCGCAGGTGTAGCGCGGGTACAGGTTCACCAGACCCCAGATGCCGCCGTCGTGGAAGGCCACCGACAGTCCATCCAGCGCCGAACCCGCGCGGCCGGTCGGGAAGAAGAACTCCTGGAGGGCGGGCACCCGTTTGGAGGTCGTATCCGCGACCACGGCCAGATTCGTGAGCAGGTCGGCGGCATTACCGGAATTCTCGGCGAGTACCGCGTCGAAGGCGCGCAGCGTGCCGGGCGCGGCGCCGAGCAGTTCGACATAGCCGCCGGTCTTGGCTTCGACACCACCGAGGAAGGAATTCGCGTTCCCGGCGAACTTGCGCAGGCCGGGACCCAGATCGTCGACGGTGGCCAGCAGTGTGCGACTGTCGCGGATCAGGCTCACGGTCTGCGGCAGCACCGAATCCAGGGTGGAGACGAGGAAGATGCCGCTGTCCACGATGTCGGCCAGCTTCGCCGGGCCTTGCGGGCTCACGCCGAGTTCGGCGACGATGGCCTCCAGATCGGCCGGATTCACCTGTGCCAGCGTGGTATCCAGCGTCGAGAGGGTCTTCCACAACGGCGTCGGGGTCGACGTGCGGCCGACCTCGATCTCAGCGCCGTCGGTGAGATACGGCCCGCCGTCGCGCTGCGGACGGAAGTCCAGGTACTGCTCACCCGCCATGGACAACCCCGCCACCCTGACTTCGGTGTCGGCGGGCAGTCGGGTTTCGGCGTCGATCGTGGCGACCGCGACCAGTCCGGTGTCGGTGAGTTCGAGCGCGTCGACCTTGCCGATGGGCACGCCGCGCAGGCTCACCCCGCGCCCGGTCAGCAGGCCGCCGGAGTCGGCGAGGTGCACGCGCACGGTCATCGTCGAGGCTGTCGGATCGGCGCCGAGCGCGCCGAAGAGCAGATATCCGATGCCGATGATCAGGGTGAGCACCAAGGCGCCGGACGAGAGGGCGACCCGTCGCGCCCGGCCCGCGTGCACGGTGCGCACGACACCGCGTGCGACCAGTTCGCCCGCGCCGACGCGCGGAGCGGTGACGGTCATCGCCCACCTCCGATGCGCTGTTGCAGCCTGAGCAGCGTGTAGGTCAGGCTGCCGACGAACTTCTGCCAGTCGCCCGCGTCGGGCACCCGGCTGCCGGGATCGCCCAGCGGGTGGTTGACGTCGGGCAGCGCGCCGAGCGCCAGATCCTGACCGTCGGCGTCGACCACCGCGGAGGTGCCGCTGGTGATGGCGATCACCGGGCCGAGCATGGCGTTCATCGCCGCGACGCTCGCGCCGGGCGCGGTGGCCGCGGCGTTGAGCTGCTCGGCGATCCGGTTGATGTCGGCGACCATGCCCTCGCTGCCGTTGAGTCCGGGGAAGCGCAGCAACTGTTGGCCGATCTGATCCACCCGCCGCACCAGCGCCAGCGCTTCCTGCGAATTGTCCTGGAGGATGTCGAGCACCGGACGGGTGGCGAAGATCAGGTCGTCGATGGTGCCGCTCTGGGCGTGCAGACGCGCGGTGAGCTGGTCGATCTCGGCCAGGGTCGCGCGGATGTCGTCGGAGCGCGCGGCCAGTGCCTGCACCACGCGGGTCGACTGTTCGATGAGTGCGGCCACGTGGTCGCCCCGGTCGCCGACCGCGTGGCCGAGACCGTTCACCAGCGTCGTGATGTTGCGGACCGCGCCGCCGTTGACCAGCAGTGACGCGGTGGTGAGCAATTCCTCGATGGTGGCCGCGGCCGCCGTGGAGTCCCGCGCGATGCTGTCGCCGTCGCGCAGGACCGGGGTGGCGTCGGTGGCGTCGGCGGGCGCGGTCAGGGAGACGAAGACGTCGCCGAGCGGGGTGGCGGTGCGCAGTTCGGCCCTGGTGCCGAGCGGTAGCCGCACGCTATCGCCGATGCTCATGGTGACGATGGCGTGGTAGTCGCGCACCGCCATGCTCGTCACCTCGCCGACATCGGCGCCCGCGAGCCGGACCTTGGCCTTGGCGGGCAGATTGAGCGCGTTGGCGAAGTCGGCGTGCACGGTGTAGTTCGACCCGCCGACGCCAGGCGCGGGCAGCGGCAGGTCACCGAGACCGACAGCGCAGCCGCCCGTCGACACGATCGCCGCGACACCCAGTGCCGCCGCCTTGATACCCCGCGGCCCGGCGCCGCGCGCGGCGCTCACCGGCCCATCCTCGACATGGCCTCGAGCATGTCGGTGATGCCGAAGTCGGGACCGAAATCCTGCAAGGTGCCGGTGGCGCAGCCGAGTTGGCGCAGGCCGAGGATATTGCAGACCTCCTTGACGAGCTGGCCGTCGAAGAAGACCTTGTCCAGCAGCGCGTGCACGCGCACGCCGCGGAACTGGAAGTCGATCGCGTTGTAGGCGTTGTTGAGCAGCAGCGGTGTCACGTCGATGAATTCCGCGATTTCGGCGCGGTAGTCGGCGAGCGCCTTGGTCACCGTGCTCGCGTCGGTCAGGGTGGTGCGCAGGCTGTCGGCGTTGTCGGTGAGCAGTGCGGTGGTCTGGGTCATGATCGCATTGATCTGGGCGCCGGTGTCGCCGGTCCCGATCTGCAACTGGGCCAGTACGTCACCCAGTTGACCGGTGGCCGAACCGAATTCGCGGATCAGTCCGTCGTTGTCGGCGGCCGCCTTGACCAGGATCGACAGCTGGTCGACGATCCGGGTGATCGACTCGCGAACCTGCGCGCCGCCGTCGTCGCCGAGGCGCAGCGCCGTGGACAGCTCGTCCAGGGTCTCGCGCAACTGCGGTCCGCTGCCCTGGGCGATGGTCGCCGAGACGCCGAGGAGTTGGGCTATCGGCCCGTCACCGGGCTTGTCGCCTTTCAACTCCCCCGCCAGCCGGTCACCCGCGCCGAGCAGGCGATCGAATTCGACCGGTGTCCTGGTCCGGTCGAGTCCGAGGTGCGCGCCGTCGGGCAGGGTCGGTCCGCCGCGGTAGGCGGGGGTGAATTCGACGTGCCGGTCGGTGAGCACCGACGTGGACACCGTCACCGCCTTCGCGTCGGCCGGGATGGCGATATCGCCCTCGACCTCGAGGGTGACCTCGACGTGGGTACCGCGCGGCTGCACCGCGGTCACCTTGCCCACCGGCATGCCGAGCACCGCCACCGCGTTGCCGACGTACAGACCGGCCGCGTTGTCGAAGGCTGCGGTCACGGTGGTGGTGGACTTGCCGAGGCCCATCGGACCGCCCGCGCATCCCGCGACCGCGCCGATCAGCGCGATCAAGGCGATACGCACCAGCACACTCATCGCTCTCATCGGCAGTCCTCGAAGTACGGGGTGAGATTCGCCTGCTTGGCGCGGCTGCTGATCGCGCACATCCAACTGTCGATCAGCACGCCGTTGGGCGAGGTGAAGTCGACCTCGTTGCCGGTGCCGGAGGCGTTGGTGAAGTTGCGGATCGGAATCGGCAGGATCTGCAAGGTGTTGCGCAGCAGTTCGTCGTTGCGGGCCAGACTGCCGAGCAGTCCGTTCAGGCCGTTCAGCAGTTCGTCGACCTGGGGCCGGTCGGTGCCGACCAGGTCGCGGATCTGGCCCGCGAGTTCGTTGGTGGCCGACATCAGCCGTTGGATGGCGTCGCGGCGGGCGACGATCTCGGTGAGCAGGTCGCGACCCTGGGTCATGATCGCCGACAGGTCCGCGCGCTGTTCGGTGACCACCGTGGTCAGTCGCTGGGCGCCCGCGAGCAGCGCGCCGAGTTCGCCGCGGCGGTCGCCGACGATCGTGGACAGGGCGCGCAGATTCTCCAGCAGGCCGGGCAGCACGCTCGGCACGCCGTCGAGCTGGGTGGCCAGGGTGTTCAGCGACCTGCTGATCTGGCCCGCGTCGATCTGGTCGAAGGTGACCGTGGCGTTGTCGAGCGCCTGTTGCAGGTCGTAGGGAACGGCGCTGTGGCTCAACGTGATCCGGCGGTCGGGCACCGAACCCTTGCCCGCGGGCTTGAGTTCGACGTAGCGCGCGCCGAGCAGAGTCGTGAGCTTGATCGAGGCCCTGGTCTCGGCGCCGAGCGCGACATCGTCCTGCACGGTCAGGGTCGCCACCACGTGGTCACCCGCGAGGCGCTGGGCGGTGACGGTGCCGACGGGTACACCGGCCACGGTCACCGAGTCCCCCGGACTCAGCCCGGCCGCCTGCGCGAATTCGACTTCGTACTTCACCGTCCCGACGCCGAGTCTGTTGACCCCGAGCGCCGCGGCCACCACGGCGATCAGCAGGACGAGCGCGACGACACCGACCACCCATGTGCGATATTCCTCGAGTGGTCGGCGCGCCGTGACTATCTTCGGTGTCATCGATTGTTCACCTGACAGGTCGTCGAATACTGTTGCTGCCCGGTCGCCGAGGCCATGCTCACGACCGTCGGCACCAGCGAGGTGAGTCCGGGCAGCAGGGTGGCGCGGATATCGCAGAGGTAGGTGTTGAGGTAGGCGCCTTCCTGGCTCACCCGCGCGAGCCCCTTCATCAAGGCCGGCAGGTTGAAGCCGAGATAAGCGAACTGGTCCTTGTTCTCGGTGAAGTGCCGGGTGAAACCCGGTTCCCGGTACAGCATTTCGTCGAGGTCGGGCTGGATGCCGGTGACCACGTCGGCCATGCGGTCGGTCAGCGCGGCGGCGGTGGTGAGGGTGCCGAGCAGTTCGTCACGGTGACGGCTCAAGCCGTCCACGATCGTCCGCGACCGGGTGATGAGCGTGCTCACCTCGTCGCTGTGCACGGCCAGATCCCCGACCACCTGGTTCAGGTTGGTGATCACCGAGCCGAGCACCTGGTCCGGGCCCGCCAGCGACTGGGCCAGCGTCGAGACCTGTTCGATGAGCAGCACCACCGAGGTGTTGTCGCCCTGCAACGCCCGGATCAGCGCACCGGTCACATTGTCGACCTGCTTCGGGTCGAGTCCGCCGAACAGCGGCTCGAAGCCGTTGAGCAGTCCGGAGATGTCGAAGGACGGCTCGGTGTGCTCGAGCGGGATCTCGGCGCCGGGGCGCAGTGCGGCGGCATTGCCGAAATCGGCGAGCGCGAGACCGAGATAGCGCTGCCCGATGACGTTCTGGTAGGTGATCGACGCCTTGGTGTTGCCGTAGAGCTGCTGCGCCTTCTCGACGCGGAAGTTCACCCTCGCCTTGTCACCGTCGAGGGCGATCTTGTCGACGCGGCCGACCCTGACCCCGGCCATGCGCACGTCGTCTCCCGCCCGCAGTCCGCTGACATCGCTGAATACCGCGGAGTACGAGTCGGTGTCGCTGTTGATGCCGCGATCGAGGGTGACGTAGGTGATCCAGATCAGCGTGAAGGACACCACGACGAACAGGCTGACCCCGACCAGTGCTTTGCGGTAGTTCATCGCGGGGCTCCGCTCGGCAGTGGGCCATCGGCCAGGAACCCGCCGAGGATCGATTCGGCGCCGTTGCCCTCGCCGCCGAGTACCCGGCGGATCATCTCTTGCAGATCGACCGGCAGATCCGGCGGCGTCGGATAGGTTCGCGGATCCATGGTCGCCGGGAGTTCCTGCGTGGGAATGGATTCCGGAGCCGTGCTACAACTGGGCGCGGCCAGTTGCCCGTAGCGCTGGCAGTCCGCGCGGGTGTAGAGGGTGTGCGGGGTGAACCGGAACTGGAATTTGCCTCGGCCGCGCGGATTCTCGGAGTTCCAGAATTCGGTGAACCACAGGTCGGAAAGCTTCTTGATGGTCATCACGATCGGAGTGAAGGACGGCGAGCCCGCGGCGAAGACATCGAGTACAGGCCCCATTTGTTCCGTCACTGTGACGATCTGGTCGGTACGTCGGTCCAGCGATCCGCCCACCGTGGACAAGGTGTTGTTACCCGCGGCGAGCAGGGACACCAACTGCTCGTCGTGCTCGGCGACCGTACGCATGGGTGTCACCGCGTGGTGCAGCGCGTCCAGCAGGTCCGGCGCGGACGCGTTCAGGCCGCGCACCGCGTCCGCGAGCACCGTCAAGGTCGGCGGACCGCCGTCCGGTGCGAGCAGCGCGTCGAATTCCCTGGTGATGCGGTCGAGTTGCCTGCCCGCCTCCACTATCGAGGTGCCGCGCCGGTCGGTGGCCTCGGCCACCGCCGCCAGCACGCCGACGGTATTGGTCGTGCCGATGCGGGCGGTGGCGGCGATGATCTCGCGCAGTTTGGTCAGCGCGGTCTGCAACTGCACCGTGGAAAGGCTTCGGTCCTGCGGGATCTCGGCATTCGCCGACAAGGCCGTCGCGGGGCCGTTGTCCACCAACTGGACCGAGGACACCGCGAACACGTTGCTCGGCACCACGCGCGCGGTCACCGACCTCGGGATCCGATCGGCATAGGTCGGATCGAGTGTCAGCCGAACACGATTCGGCCCGGCGCCCGAAGCCGGAGTCACCTCGGCCACGGTCCCGACCAGCAAGCCGCGGAACTTCACGTCCGAACGCGCGGGCAGGCCGTCGCCGAGCTGCTCCAACAGCGCGGTCACCTCGACCTTGTCGTCGAAACGACCGGTGGACTTCACCAGCAGCAGACCGACCACCGCGGCGGCGACCACGAGCATGATCAGCCCGCGCGACAGCAGCGCCGCGGGTGACGGTCCGCGCCCGTCCTTCTCGAACAGAATCGACACCGGGCCTCATCCCCCCAATCTGGCGCTGGCGCCGATGCCCCACAGGGCGATGGTCAACAGGAGATTCACCACGATCATCAGCGAGATGGACGCGCGCATCGCGCGTCCGGCGGCGATGCCGACGCCCTGCGGCCCGCCCGCGGCGTAGAAGCCGTAGTAGCACTGGATGGTCGTGGTGAGAACGACGAAGATGATCGCCTTGATCAGCGAGTACACGATGTCGGGACCGTTGAGCACCAGCTGGAAATAGTGCTGGTAGGTGCCCGTCGACAGCCCGCCCGAGGCGCTGACCACCACCTGCACCGCGATGTAGTTCACCGCGAGGCACACCAGATACAACGGGATCATCGCCAGCACCGAGGCGAGCAAGCGGGTGGTGACCAGGTACGGAATCGACCGGATCGCCATCGATTCCATCGCGTCGATCTCCTCGGCGATGCCCATCGCGCCCAACTGCGCGGTGAACCGACACCCCGCCTGCGCGGCGAAGGCCAGCGAGGCCATGATGGGCGCGAGCTCGCGAGTGGACGCGGTGGAGGCGATCAGGCCGATGGTGGGTTCCATGCCGAGCAGGTGCAGCGCGTTGTAGCCCTCGAGGCCGACGATCGCGCCGCCCGCCGCGCCGAGCACGATGATCACCCCCGCGGTGCCGCCGCCGACGACGATCGAGCCGTTGCCCCAGGTCACATCGGAGAGCACGCGCAGGAATTCGGCGCGGTAGTGGCGCAGCATCACCGGGATCGCGGCCAGCGCGCGGATCAGGAACGACACCATGTGCCCGAGGCGCATGATCGAGGCCCCCAGCCGGTTCAGGCTGCGGACCAGGGCGTAGGTGCCGGGAGGGTAGTAGGTCGCCGCCATCACAGACCCTGTCTCGGTAGCAGGATCATCGCCAGCTGGGTGACCACCACGTTCACCGTCATGAGCAGCAGAATCGACGAAACCACCGTCGAGTTCACCGAATTCGCCACGCCCGCGGGCCCGCCCTTGGTGGACAGCCCCTTCTCGCAGGCGACCACGGCCACGATCGCGCCGTACATGACGGCTTTGAACAGGGTCAGGATCAGGTCGCTGACGGTGGCGAAGGAGGCGAAGGTGGCCACGAAACTGCCCGGTGCGCCGTTCTGGACGAAAACGTTGAACATGTACCCGGCAAGGAAGCCGACGAAGCAGACCACGCCGGTGAGCGAGACGCCGACCAGGATCGCGGCCGCCAGTCGCGGCACCACGAGCCTGCGCACCACCGAAACACCCATGACCTCCATGGCGTCGAGTTCTTCGCGGATCTTGCGCGACCCGAGGTCGGCGCACACCGCCGAACCGACCGCCGAGGCCATCAACAGCGCGGCGACCATGGGCGCGCCCTGCCGGATGACGGCCAGTCCACTGGCCGCACCGGCCAGTGACGTGGCGCCGACCTGGCCCGCGAGCAGGCCGAACTGGATCGACAAGGTCACACCGATGGGCAGTGAGACGAAGATCGTCGGCAGCACCGCCGCGTTCGCCATGAACGCCGACTGCTTCACGAACTCCGCGAAGGCGAATCGACCGGTGACGATGTCGAGGATCAGATACTGCACAGCGCGGACGCCGAGGACGAATTGCCCACCGACCGTCTCCAGCGCGGTGACCGGATGACGGCGCAGATAGCCGCGGGACCAGTCCTTGATTTCCCGCGTCGCCCACCCGGTCGGCGGCCCGGCCGCGACCTCGACGGCGCGGTCCGCGCGCACGTCGGATTCTTGGTGAGTCATCGTCGATCTCGAAACTCTCGGGTCCGTACAGGCGGCATCCCCACCGCCATCGGACATCATGAAACGCAATTGCATCCGGATTCGATATTTCGATTGCCGATACGGCCGTCCGCACGATCGGAGGCTATCTCGAAGCAATCACGCGATTCCTGTTCTAGCGTGCACCCGGTGACGCAGAGGCACCCAGTTATTGTGCGTGCCATCACACGCGGAGTCAATAGCCGGACAAGCGCGCTTCGTGACCGATTTCCGCATGCGGATTTTACGGATCAGGCCCGGTCCGAATGGATGCCGAAAACGGGCGATGGGAATTCCCACCACCCTCCGACACAGCGTGCGGTCGTGCACGGTTTCAATTGTTCCGCATGGATCGACGCGGCATCGTTCCACCCGGACGGGAGTGTCGTTTCGAATTCTTTCTACTAAAATCAGACTTATTCGTCGACATTTTCCACGGCATGCCCCACACTCGTTGGACATGAACTTTCCCGTGGACGACACACTGCGGACAAGCCGTCGAACCCGGCTCGCCACGACCGGCCGTTCTCCCTGATCCACCCTCCTGACCAGTGGACATGCCACAAATGTAGGCAACACTCCCCCCGAGAGACCACCCACGGGGTACCGTTCGCACATCCGATGCCGTGCACCTGCTCAGCATCGATGCTGAGCACATGCTTAGCATGTGCGGGTCCGGACCGTCAACCGTGGCCACACAATTGTCCGAAGAAATGAAAGCATCACCCCGATCGAGCATAAGGAGGACTGCGGATGCCATCGCCCCGTAGAATCGGAGCACCGGACGCCAAGAATCGCGGCCTCCTCGTCGACGCAGCTCAGGAACTCCTCCTCGAAGAGGGTTGGGCCGCGGTCACATCGCGTCGGGTCGCCGAGCGAGCGGGTTTGAAACCGCAGCTCGTGCACTATTACTTCCGCTCGATGGACGAGTTGCTGCTGGAAATCTTCCGGCGCGCGGCCGAAGCCGGGCTGATACTCCAGGCCGACATGATGAAAACGGATCGACCGCTGCGCGCGCTCTGGGATTTCAGCATCGATCCCACGGCCGTCCGGTTCACCATGGAATTCGTCGGACTTTCCAATCACCGCCCCGAGATCAGGGCGGCGGTGGCCGAGTACGCGGAACAATTCCGGACGATTCAGACAAATGCGCTGGAGACACTGCTGAAGGCCTACGGATTCGATACCGAGCGCTTTCCGGCCGCCGCCATGGCGGTGCTGATCACCAGCATCTCGCGGGTCGTGGTCTTCGAGCGCGAGCTTGGCATGGCAGGCGGCCATTCGGAGATCTTCGACCTCGTCGAACGGGAGATCGACCGGATCGAGGGGACACCCGCCGCCTCCGACTCCGATACCGCGTAAGTGGTGCCCGCAGCTCAGATGGTCGGGACCAGATCGGCCTCGCGCCCGTGAACCCGAGGCGGCCGCTGGCCGACCCGGAACACTTCCATCGGCTCGACCGCGCCCACCGGCCTGCCCGCCGCCGAGAGCGCACATGCCTTGAAGGCGCGCGCCGCGACGCTGACCCGGTGCCGCGCATGTCCGGCCGCGCGCCGCTCCAGTTCCGACGGCAGGCCGTCGCCCCACACCGCGACCTCGATCAGCCCGCGGTCGAGACAGTCGAGCACGCCCTCGCGGACCCGGCTGTCGGACCGGTAGGTCTCCGAGGCGATCGCGACGGCATCGGGCCAGGTGGGATGTGCCGAGCCCGCCAGTGACTGCTCCATGTCCAGCACCGTCGCGCCCAGAATCCGCAGTGGGCGCACATCGGTGTGATCGGCCACGAGGACCGTCACCTCCCAACCCGCGGTGTTCCGGTCGAACAGCCAACCACCCGCGTGCTGGATCACATCGATCGCGCTGGGCGCGACGATCGCGAGCCGGTAGCGCAGCGGGTGCTTGCGCGCGTGCGCCCGCCACCGGACAACCGAGTGGAGGTCGCGATTCGCGGGGTCGGCCGAATCGACGGATCGTACTGCCATGGTCTTCCCATCCAGCTTTCTCGAACATGGTGAACGCGGCAGATCCCACCGCCGGGCGCGGGCAGCGCCCTCGGGCACGATGACGCGTTCGAGCCCGAGGTCGCCCCGGTGCGGTGGATGATGAGCCGGGGGCTGCCGTGTGGCCATCGGGCCGTCGCACCGGGAGATCCACCGCCCACAGTAAGGCCGTTCTCGTTACTGTGATAGCGACCTCACATTTTCTGAGCATGTGATCTACATCACATGTTGGGGTATTGTCTACGGGGTACGAAAAGTGCGGGGATCATATTTGCTCGCCGAAATCACTTGGCGCGGTTCATCACCCGGTCGGCCGCGGCCCAGTGCGCGTCGGAGACCCACAACCGCGCGAAGGCGTCGACCGCCTCCTGCGGCGTCACCCCGGATACGACCCGCTTGACCTCGACCGCGGGCGCCGTGGCCAGCGACCGCGCCAGCCCGCGCCAGCCCGCGTCGAATTCGGCGCGCGGCAGCACCCGGTCCACCAGCCCGACCCGCAGCGCGGCGGGCGCGTCGAGGATCTCCCCCGAACCGGCGAGCATCAGCGCCCGGCCGTGGCCGACGAGCCGGGCCAGCCGCTCGGCGCCGCCCCACGCGGGCATGATCGCCAGCGACACCTGATTGAAGCCGATCTTGATGTCCTCGGCCGCGATCCTGATGTCGGCGGCCACCGCGACCTCGGCGCCGCCGCCGAGGGCGTGCCCGTTGAGCGCGGCGATCACCGGGCCGGGAAACTCCGCAAGCCGGTCGCAGATGCCACGCATCCGCCAGGCCATCGCGGCCGCCTGCTCCTCGGTGCGCAGCGCCGCCAGTTGCTTCAGGTCGCCGCCGGAGACGAACGCCTTGTCGCCCGCGCCGGTGATGACCAGCGCCTTGGCCTCGGCGGCGGCGTCGATGGCCTTCTCCAGCTGGTCCATCGTGTCCGGCGCGATGGCATTGCGAGCCTGCGGGCGATTGATCGTCACGACCGCCAGCCCATCGGCCAACTCAAGCTCGACCATGTCTTGTTCTCCCATGAGGAAATGTGATTCTCTTGTGGAGAGAACACTATACGGGTTCGCTAGAAACGGGAGTTCAACGATGCGCAGGATCCCCCTCGACCTGGTCCGGCACTATCGGGAACAGGGCTGGTGGACCTCGCGGACACTCGGCGAAATGCTGGCCGAAGGACTCGCCGCAGCCCCCGACGCGCCGTTTCGCATCCACTCCGCCAAACGCCCGTGGTCGGGCACCGTCGGCGAGGTCGAGCACAGCGCCCGCCGACTCGCCGCCGGACTGCGCCGCCGCGGCGTCGTCGCGGGCGACGTGATCGCCTTCCACCTGCCGAACTGGGTCGAGGCCGCGACCACCTTCTGGGCCTCGGCCCTCCTCGGCGCGACCGTCATGCCGATCGTGCACTTCTACGGCCGTAAGGAACTCACCCACATCCTCGGCACGGTGCAGCCGAAGGTCTTCGTCACCACCGACCTGCTCGGCGCCCCCGACAACTGCGCCGACCTGCGCGCGCGGATCCCGATCGTCGGCGTGGTCGGCGCGGATTTCGAGGACCTGCTCGACCCCGAGCCGATGACCGGGGTGGTTCCGGTGGATCCGGAACGGCCCGCCCTGATCGCGTTCACCTCCGGCACCACGCGCGCGCCGAAGGGCGTCGTGCACAGCCACGAGACGCTCGGCTACGAGACCCGCCAGCTGGCCGCCATGTATCCGACCGACCGAGGCTCGCAGCTCACCGCCGCGCCGGTCGGCCATTTCATCGGCATGGTCAACGCGTTCTTGATCCCGGTACTGGATCGGATGCCGATCAATCTCATCGACGTCTGGGATCCGGCGACGGTGCTGCGGCTGATGCTGTCGGAGGGACTCACCGTCGGCGGCGGCGTGCCCTATCACGTGACCAGCCTGCTCGACCATCCCGACTACACCCCGGCGCACCTGCCGCACCTGCGCTACGCCGGACTCGGCGGCGCGGCGGTCCCGGTGGCGGTGGCGACCCGGCTGGCCGAGGCCGGCATCACCGTCTACCGCTCCTACGGCAGCACCGAACATCCCTCGATCACCGGATCGCACCACACCGCGCCTGCGGCCAAGCGCCTCTACACCGACGGCGATCCGCTGCCGGGAGTGGAGATGCGCCTGGCCGAGGACGGCGAAATCCTCAGTCGCGGACCGGATCTGTGCCTCGGGTACACCGACTCCGAGCTCACCGCGACCGTCTTCGACGCCGATGGCTGGTATCACACCGGCGATATCGGGGTGGTGGACGAGGACGGCTACCTGACCATCACCGACCGCAAGTCCGACATCATCATCCGCGGCGGCGAGAACGTCAGCGCGCTCGAGGTCGAGGAGGCGCTGCTCGGACTCGCGGGGGTGGCCGAGGCGGTCGCGGTGGCGGTGCCGGACCCGCGACTGGGCGAGCGCACCGCCGCGGTGCTGCGGATGCGGCCCGACCACGCGGACCCGACGTTGGACGACCTGCGGGCGCATTTCGCGAGCGTCGGCATGGCCAAGCAGAAGTGGCCGGAGGAACTACACGTCGTCGCCGACTTCCCGCGCACGGCCAGCGGGAAAATCCAGAAGTTCGTGGTCAGACGTGATCTGGCCGACGCCAGGGGCGAGGGCGTTGCGGTACATCCCTGACGAGAATAAGATTCTCTCAAACGGATAAGGAGGATTCCATGAGCAAAGTCGAGCTGCCTTACCAGCTCTTCGACGCCGACAACCACCTCTACGAGACCAAGGAGGCGCTCACCCGGCATCTGCCCAAGCAGTACGCGGGCGCCATCCAGTACGTGGAGATCAACGGCCGCACCAAGATCGCGGTGCTCGGCCAGATCAGCGAGTACATCCCCAACCCGACCTTCGATGTCGTGGCGCGCCCCGGCGCGATGGAGGACTACTTCAAGAACGGCAACCCCGAGGGCAAGAGCCGTCGGGAGATCTTCGGCAAGTCGATGAAGGCGATCGACGCGTTCCGCAACCCGGAGGCCCGCCTCCAGGTCATGGACGATCTCCAGCTCGAACGCGCGCTCATGTTCCCGACCCTGGCCAGCCTGGTCGAAGAGCGCATGCGCCACCACCCCGAGCTCATCCACGCGGTCATCGAGTCGCTGAACCGCTGGATGCTCGACGACTGGGGCCAGGACGGCAGCTTCGTGCACTCCGGCCGCATCTTCACCATCCCGGTGATCACCCTGCCCATCGTGGAACGGGCCATCGCGGAACTGAACTGGGCCGTCGTCGAACACGGCGCCAAGGCCATCCTGGTCCGCCCGGCGCCGGTGCCGGGCTTCAAGGGCATGCGCTCGTTCGCGATGCCGGAGTTCGATCCGTTCTGGAAGCGGGTCGTCGAGCTGGACGTGCTGGTCACCATGCACTCCTCCGACAGCGGCTACTCGCGCTTCGACGCCGAGTGGGACGGCAACGACGCGGAGATGCTGCCGTTCCAGACCAACACCTTCGCGATGACCAACCAGTGGCGTCCGGTCACCGACGCGGTCGCGTCCTGGGTGTGCCACGGCGCGCTCAACCGGTTCCCCGACCTGAAGATCGCGGTCATCGAGAACGGTTCGGCCTGGCTCGAGCCGCTGCTGCAGCAGCTGTCCGACGTCTACAAGAAGGCGCCGGAGGGCTTCGGCTTCCGCGACCCGATCGAGGCCATCAAGCAGAGCCTCTACGTGAGCCCGTTCTGGGAAGAGGACCTGCAGCGCCTGTCCGACGTCATGGGCGTCGACCACGTGCTGTTCGGTTCGGACTGGCCGCACCCCGAGGGTCTGGCCGAGCCCGCGCGCTACATCCACGAGATCAAGGACATGCCGCTGGAGAACCAGGCGAAGATCATGGGCGGCAACCTGGCGCGGCTGCTCAAGGTATGACCTGGGAGACCATCCCGCAGATGGTCCTGTCCGCCGCCGACCGCTTCGGTTCCGCCGAAGCGGTCGTCGACGGCGACCTGCGGTGGAGTTTCGTCGACCTCGCCGACCGGGTCCGCCGGGCGGCGGGGGCGTTCGCGCGAGCGGGCGTCGGCAAGGGCGACCGGGTCGCGGTCTGGGCGCCCAATTCGGCCGAATGGATCGTGGCCGCGTTCGGGCTCGTCACCGCGGGCGGCGTGCTCGTCCCGGTGAACACCCGCTTCAAATCCGAGGAAGCGGGCGACATCATCGGGCGCAGCGGCTCGAAGATGGTGCTGGTCCAGCAGGGATTCCTCGGCGTCGAACACGGTCCGGGCATCGACGTGCCTGTCATCGACCTGAAGTCCGAATTCCTCACCGACGCAGACCCTTTCGAGGTCGAATCGGCGGCCGACGACATCGCCGACATCATCTACACCTCGGGCACCACCGGTCGCCCGAAGGGCGTGATGATGAATCACCGCCAGACGCTGCGGCTCTACGCGGAATGGTGCGATCTGGCCGATCTGCGCGAGGGCGACCGGTATCTGATCGTCAACCCGTTCTTCCACACCTTCGGCTACAAGGCCGGGCTGATCTCCTCGCTGATCCGCGGCGCGACCATCCTGCCGGTGCCGGTGTTCGACGCCGACCGGGTGCTGGAACTCGTCGCGCGCGAACGGATCACCATGCTGCCCGGCCCGCCAACGCTCTACCACTCGCTGCTCGAGGCCGCGGGCACGCACGACCTGTCGTCGCTGCGCGCGGCGGTGACCGGCGCCGCCGACATCCCGGTGGAACTGATCCGGCGCATCCGCGAGGAGTTGCCGTTCACCTCGATCATGACCGGCTACGGGCTCACCGAGGCCGGGACCGCCACCGCGTCCCGTTCTGGCGACACCGCCGAACAGATCGCGACCACGGTCGGCAAACCCTGCGACGGGGTCGAGATCGCGGTGGCCGACGACGGCGAGGTGCTGGTGCGCGGCTACAGCGTCATGCAGGGTTACCTGGACGATCCGGCCGCGACCGCCGAGGCGATCGACGCCGAGGGCTGGCTGCACACCGGCGACCTCGGCAGCATCGACGACAGCGGCCACCTGCGCATCGTCGGACGCAAGAAGGACATGTTCATCGTCGGCGGCTTCAACGCCTATCCGGCCGAGATCGAGGGCTTCCTGCTGGAGCATCCGGCCGTGGTGCAGGCCGCGGTGATCGGGGTCCCCGACGAACGGCTCGGCCAGGTGGGTCGGGCGTTCGTGGTCACCCGCACGCCGGTCACCGAGGCCGAGCTCATCGAGTGGAGCCGTGATCGCATGGCAGGCTTCAAGATCCCGCGTTCGGTGCGGTTCCTGGACGCGTTGCCGCTCAACGCGACCGGGAAGGTCCAGAAAGACCTCCTGCACTGACACACAATGCACCGGTCCGTATCCGGACCGAGGGGTGCCTGGATGTCGACCGAACGGGTTGCCGGGGTGTATCTTGTCACCATAGGAGAGTGGCATTCTCTTCATTCAAGAAGGTACGTCTCGCCGCGATCCGCACCGCGAACCCGATGGAGCGCACGCCAACCCGCAGCCCCGCGAACAGCCGAGGAGTCACGTGAACGCCGACGATCTGATCCTGGTGAGCATCGACGACCATGTGGTCGAACCGCTCGACATGTTCAAAGGCCACGTTCCGCAGAAATACGCCGAATACACGCCCAAGGTCGTGGCCAACGAGAACGGCATCGACCAGTGGATCTACCGTGACCGTCCGACCGGCGTCACCGGACTCAACGCCGTGGTCACCTGGCCTCCCGAGGAATGGGGATACGACCCCGCCGGTTACGCCGAAATGCGGCCCGCCGTCTACGACGTGCACCAGCGCGTGCGCGACATGGACGCCAACGGCGTCCTCGCCTCCATGTGCTTCCCCACCTTCACCGGATTCAGCGCGGGTCACCTCAGCCGCGGCGGCCAGGACGAGATCACCGTCGCCATGATCTCGGCCTACAACGACTGGCACATCGACAACTGGGCGGGCGCCTACCCCGGCCGCTTCATCCCGATCGGCATCCTGCCCATGTGGGACCCCGCGCTCATCGTGGCCGAGATCGAACGCCTCGCCGAGCGCGGCTGCCACTCGGTGACCATGCCCGAACTCCCGCACATCGACGGCCTGCCCAGCTACCACGACATCGACCACTGGGCGCCGGTGTTCCAGGCGCTCTCGGACCACGACACGGTGATGAACCTGCACATCGGACAGGGTTTCGGCGTGCTGAAGCTGGCCCCGGACGCCCCCATCGACAACTTGATGGTGCTCGCGCCGAGCATTTCGCTCATCGCGGCGCAGGATCTGCTGTGGGGTCCGGCGTTCCGCACGTTCCCGAAGCTGAAGGTGGCGCTGTCCGAGGGCGGCGTCGGCTGGATCCCGTTCTTCCTCGACCGCTCCGACCGGCACTACACCAACCAGCGCTGGCTGCGCCGCGACTTCGGCGGCAAACTGCCCAGCGAGGTGTTCCGCGAGCATGTGTTGGCCTGCTACGTGACCGATCCGACGGCGCTGAAGTTCCGCCACGACATCGGCATCGACAACATCGCCTGGGAATGCGACTACCCGCACTCGGACTCCATCTGGCCCAACGCGCCGGAGTTCGTGCTCAACGAGTTGCAGGCCGCGGGCGCCGACGACGGCGACATCCACAAGATCACCTGGGAGAACGCCTGCCGTCACTTCAACTGGGATCCGTTCGCGCACATCCCGCGTGAACAGGCCACCGTCGGCGCGCTGCGCGCCACCGCCACCGATGTCGACATCTCGACCCGGTCGCGCAAGGAATACGCCGAGGCGTACGCGAGCAAGGCGAGCTGAGCGGACGCGTCGCGGGGCGGTTCAGCACCGCCCGAACCACGGAGCCCCGGTCGGATCAACCGACCGGGGCTCTTCGGTATTCGAATCTAGGCGGGACCTTCGAGAATGGTCACCGCGGCGACGGCGGTCGGGCCGCCGAGGTTGTGCGCCAAGCCGATGCGCGCGCCGTCGACCTGGTTCACCGCGTCGCCGCGCAACTGCTCGAACAGCTCGACGCACTGCGCGACGCCCGTCGCGCCCGGCGGATGCCCCTTGGCCTTCAGCCCGCCGCTCGGATTGACCGGCAGCGCGCCGCCCAGCGCGGTGACGCCCGCCTCCACCAGTTTGTGCGCCTCGAAACGCTCGGCGAAACCGAGGTCCTCGTAGCTCATCAACTCGATGCCGGTGAAGTAGTCGTGCACCTCGGCGACATCGACGTCGGCCGGGGCGAGACCCGCCATCGCGAACGCGGCGCGCGCGGCGCGCACCGTGGCCGGGAAGGTGGTCATATCCCGCTTGTGCTGGTGCATCACCGTGTCGAGGCCGAGGCCGACCCCGCGCACCCAGACCGGGCGATCGGTGTAGCGGTCGACCACGTCCTCGGCGACCAGGATCAGCGCCGCCGCGCCGTCGCTCTGCGGCACGCAGTCGTAGACGCCGAACGGATCGGCCACGATCGGCGCCGACAGCGCCTGATCGACGGTGATCTCGAAACGCAGCCGCGCCTTCGGGTTGGCCGCGCCGTTGCGGTGGTTCTTCACCGCGATCATCGCCATGTGCTCCCTGGTCGCGGGCGACTCGTAGAGGTAGCGGTTGACGTGCAGCGCGAAGCCCGCGTGCGGGAACAGGCCGAGTTGATGATCCCATGCGCGGTCGCCGGCGACGGGCTCCCAGGTGCCGAGCAGATCCTTCTGCGCGTTCTCGCGCAACTTGTCGGCTCCGATCACCAGGGCCACGTCGACGGCGCCGCTGGACAGCGCGAACAGCGCGTTGCGCACCGCGTCGTTGCCGGTGGCGCAAGAATTCTCGATGTGGGTCACCGGGAGCCCGTGCAGGCCGAGGGCGTCGGCGAGCACGCCCGCGGGGAATCCGTCGGTAGCCCCCAGCGCCCCGAACCAGGCGGCGCCCAGATCCGAGGTGCGGATGCCCTTGTCCACCGAGGCCGCGCATTCGGCGAAGGCCATCGGCAGCAGATCCTTGATGCCGAGCGCGAAATGTTCGGCGAAGGCGGTCATGCCCGCGCCGACGATGGCCACTCTTCTCATACCGCCTCCGGTTCGGGCTCGAACGCGTACCCGTAGTCGGGCACGCCGGATCGCATCGCCACCCGGCGCAGCACCATCCGGCCCCGGTCGCCGATGCCGACGGTGCCGGGATCGGCGCCGGTCACCTTGGCCAGCGCGCGCACCCCGACCTCGTCGAGTTCGACGATCACCACCGAATACGGGCTCCGCTGGCCCGGCACCGGGATGCGCACGGTGGTCTCGGCGTAGACCACGCCGGTGCGCGGCAGCGGGACCAGGACGTAGTCGGTGCTCAGCGAGCCGTCGCCCGCGATGCGATAGCGCGGCGGGAAATCCAGGTCGCCGTCCTCGCCGTGGCGGCCCGCCTCCCAGCGGACCTTGGCCTCGAAGGCGCGCTCGTAGGCGGCCAGCGAGATCGGCGGATCGGTGCCCGCAAGCACCTCGCCCTCGGGCAGCGCGCGCGACGGCGGTTCGACGCGGCGCACGGTCACCGGGCCCGCCACCACCGTGACACCGGACAGGTTGGCCTGTTCGACGCCGACGAGCAGGCCCGCGCTCTCCCATTCGGCCATGGCGGCGAGCGCGAACAGGCTCGAACTCGCCCCGGTGGTCGGCAGCTGCGGCGGCGGGGCCAGACACAGCGCGACGGCCTGCTTGTGGTCGACGCCCGCCACCGACACCGGGGTGTCGAGCCAGGCCGCCGACAGCGAGGCCATCAGGCCGCGTTCGTGCAGCAGGCGCGGATCGCCGTAGTCGTGCACCGCGCCGACCGCGTTGCGGGTGCGCACCGGAAGGCTGCGCGCCACCCGCGCCGCGGTGCGTACCTGCATGCCCGCGCGCTCGGACACCAGCGCGGCGACCGCGCCGGCCGGCTCCACGTCGACGCCGATCACCAGCGTGCGCGGCCGCGCCGAACTCAGCGCGTCCAGCGTCGCGGGCGCGCCGCCGAGGCGCTCTATCACCTCGAGTTCGGGATCGAGACCGAGACCGGCGAGCAGGACCGCCGCGTTGCTGCTCTCCATCAGCGGCAGATCCCGGCTGACGACGACCACGCGTTCCACCGGTTCGCCGTCGGCGACCGCGGCGCGGCCCGCTTCGACGGCGAGTGTCACCGCGTCCTCGTCGTCGCCGGTCACCCGGCTTCGTCTGTCGCCCCAACAGGGCAGGTACGTCCCGAGGGACGTGACATACGGCACCGATCGGCCCCTTTCCCGTAACTACGAGACCGCGCCCGCGGTCTTCAACTCGATGATGCGATCCCAGTCGAGACCGAGTTCGAGCAGGACCTGTTCGGTGTCGGCCGCGAACTCCGGTCCCGGACGCAGTTCCGGCGCGGTGACGTCGAACTGCACGGGACTCGACGCCAGTTCCAACTCACCCGCCCGCAGCAGGTATTCGTTGGCCCGGATCTGCGGGTCGTCGCCGACCTGGAGCGAATCCTGCACCGGCGCCCATGGACCGGCCAGCGTACCGAAGCGCTCGGTCCACTCCGCCAGGGTGCGCCCCTTGATGACCTCGCGCAGGATCTGCACGGCGTCCTCGGTGTTGGCCGCGATCGAGGCGGCGTCGGCGAAGCGCGGGTCGTCGGCCAGTTCGGGGCGGTCGATGTGGCGGCACACGTCGGCCCAGAACTTGGCGGGTTGCAGCATCACGAACGACAGGTACCGGTCGTCGGCGGTGGCGTACAGACCCGACAGCGGATTCGTCGGGGCGCCGTGCGCGCCGGGCGCGGGCGCGACCAGCCGCTGTTTCTGCTGGGCCGAGAGCGCGACGGTGTGGCCGAAGGCCCACACTCCGCTGCCGAGCAGCGAGACGTCGACCACCGACGGCTCGCCGGTGCGCTCACGTTTGAGCAGCGCCGCCGCGATGCCGCCCGCCAGGTTGGTGCCGGAGATGGTGTCGCCGAAGGCCGGACCCGGCGGCTGGATCATGCCTTCGACGCCGGGCGGGGTGATGGTGGCGGCGATGCCGGCGCGGCACCAGAACGCGGTCATGTCGTAGCCGCCGCGGGTGGACTCCACTCCGCGCGGGCCGAGCGCGCTGCCGCGTGCGTAGATGATCGACGGGTTGACCGCGCGGATGTCGTCGAGGTCGATGCCGAACTTGGTGCGCGCCTGCGGCAGGAAACTGGTCAGGAACACGTCGGCGCGCTTGGCCAGTTCGTGGATGACCTCGCGCCCCTCCGGCACCGACATGTCGACGCCGATGCTGCGCTTGCCGCGATTGGCGTGCTCCACATTGGGATTCGGGTCGCCCTCGACCACGAACGGGCCGACCCGGCGCAGGCCGCGCTGCGGGTCGCCGGTGACCGCGTGTTCGACCTTGACGACCTCGGCGCCCCAGTCGGAGAGCACCGCGCCCGCCGAAGGGACGAACCCGTACATCGCGACTTCGAGAACGCGAATACCTTCCAAAGGCTTGCTCACTGGACAACCTCCGCCAGGGTCTTCAGCTCCAGGAATTCCTCGAGCCCGGCGCGGCCCATCTCGCGTCCGATGCCGGACTGCTTGTATCCGCCGAACGGCACGTCCGGGTGGAAGTAGTTGCCGCCGTTGATGCTCATGGTGCCGGTGCGGATGCGGCGCGCGACCGCTTTGGCGCGCTCGGCGTCGGCGCCGAACACGCCGCCGGACAGGCCGTAGATGGAGTTGTTGGCGATGCGGACGGCATCGTCGTCGTCGGTGTAGGGGATCAGCGCGAGCACCGGCCCGAACACCTCCTCCTGGGCGATCTCGCTGTCGGGGTCGACATTCGCCAACAGGGTCGGCGCGTAGAAGAAGCCGGGGTCGAGCTTCGCACCGCCGGTGACCAGGGTCGCCCCCGCCTGCACCGCGCGCTGCACCATGCCGTCGACCTTCTCGCGCTGGCGCTCGCTGATCAGCGGGCCCATGTAGGTCTTGGGGTCGCGCGGGTCGCCGTGGCGGACGTGCCCGAGGTTGGCGGCGATGAGCTGGGCGACCTTGTCGTGGTCCTGTCGCGGCACAAGTATCCGGGTGGTGAGCGCGCACCCCTGGCCCGCGTGCGTGGCCACGCTGAACGCGGCGAAGGTGGCGGCCTGGTTGTAGTCGGCGTCGTCGAGCAACACCATGGCGGATTTGCCGCCGAGTTCGAGGAAGACCTTCTTCAACGTCGCGCTGGCGGCGGCCATGATCTGGCGCCCGACCGGGGTCGACCCGGTGAAGGTGACGACATCGACATCGGGATGGGTGGTCATCCGCTTGCCGACCTCGATATCGGAGGAAGTCAGCACATTGACGACGCCCGCGGGGATGTCGGTGTGATTCGCGATGATCTCCCCGATCGCGAGCGTGGCCAGCGGGGTGTCCGGCGCACCCTTGAGCACGACGGTGCAGCCCGCCGCGAGCGAGGGCGCCAGCTTCGCGAGCGCGAGCTGATGCGGATAGTTGTAGGCGGAAATCGCGGCGACGACACCCGCGGCCTCCTTCTCGACCCACCGGCGGTGCTGCTGCCCACGCACCTCGACCGCCCCGAGGTCCTCGGACCACTCGTAGCCCTCGATCAGACCCGCGTAGTAGCGCACGATCTCGAACGGGCTCTCGAGCTGATTGCCATGAGTGAGCGCACGGGTCGCGCCGACCTCGGACATGGTCAGCTCGCGCAAGTCCTCGACGTTGTCACGCAACGCCTGGTAAAGCTGATTCAAACAGTGCGCACGAAATTTCGCGTCGGTCGCCCAGTCGGTGGTATCGAACGCCCGCCGAGCCGCGGCCACCGCGGCATCGACTTCGGCAACCCCCGCCTCGGGCGCATATCCATACACCTCACCGGTCGCCGGATCCAGCGACGCGAGGGTACGCCCGGTCTCGACAAGTTGCCCATCTATCAGCAGCCGCCGCGCAACCGCCACCGCCCGTTCCTGCGTTGACATCAAAGCTCCCTTACAGGTGGAAATATAATTCTCCCTACTGGAGAATTTAACATCCACACTCCGCCGCCTCACCCAAACCCGCAACATCCCCACCCCACCCACCCCCGCCAGGAGGGAGCCAGACGACCGACGGTTCGCGGCGTCTCGCGTCCCAGCGGTCGATACGATGCGACGCAGGAGCAAGTATCGAC
>NZ_JADMLG010000008.1:0-254354 GCF_015674855.1 Nocardia bovistercoris
CATGGGTCACCTCGATCACCGGCACACCCGCCGCGTCCAACGCACGCACGATCGACACCACCTCATCGGCGGTGAACTGATGACGCTTGTGATGGGAACCATCACGCAGCGACGTGTCGGTGATACGGATATCGAACTCTGTCCTGAAACTCATGTCGGCGCTCCTCACACGCGAGCAGAAACGATTTGACCGGCGATGACCTCGCCGACCTTCGTGGCCGCGGCGGTCATGATGTCGAGATTGCCCGCGTAGGGCGGCAGGAAATCACCCGCGCCCTCGACCTCGACGAATACCGAAACCTTCGCCATACCACCGGAGATCACCGACGGCTCGTCGAACTGCGGTTCGTTGAGCAGGCGGTAACCGGGCACGTACTGCTGGATATCGGCCACCATGCGGTGGATGGATTCGGCGATCGCGCCGGTGTCGGCGTCTTCGGGAATCGCGCAGAAAATGGTGTCGCGCATGATCATCGGCGGATCGGCCGGGTTCAGGATGATGATCGCTTTACCTCGGGTCGCCCCGCCGATGGTTTCCACGCCGCGCGAGGTGGTCTTGGTGAACTCGTCGATATTCGCGCGCGTTCCCGGACCGGCCGACACCGACGAAACCGACGCAACGATTTCCGCGTAAGGCACTTCGACCACCCGCGAAACCGCGGCCACGATCGGAATCGTGGCCTGCCCGCCGCAGGTGATCATGTTCACGTTCGGCGCATCGATATTCGCGTCGAGGTTCACCGGCGGCACCACCGCCGGACCCACCGCGGCCGGGGTCAGGTCTACCGCGCGGATACCGGCCTCGGCGTAGCGCGGCGCCGCGGCCCGGTGCACATACGCCGAGGTGGCCTCGAACACGATGTCGGGGCGCTCGGACTGCGCGAACAACCAGTCGACGCCCTCGTGCGAGGTCTCGAGCCCGAGTCCGCGCGCCCGCTTCAATCCCTCACTGTCGGGGTCGATGCCGATCATCCAGCGCGGCTCGATCGCCTCGGACCGCAACAGTTTGTAGAGCAGGTCGGTACTGATATTGCCGGAGCCGACGATCGCGGCGGTGACGGTCCCCTGAACGGACACGATGAGCCTCCTCGAAAAACCTTTGATGATCAGGTGAACTGCAAACGAACTGAGCCGAGGCCGGCGAATTCGGCGTGGAAGGCATCACCGGGACGCGCGTCGATCGCACGGGTGCAGGAACCCGGCAACACGATGTCGCCCGCCTTCAACCGCACCCCGAACGACGCCACCTTGCGCGCCAACCACGCCACCGCGATCACCGGATCACCCAACACCGCGTCACTACGGCCTTCGGCCACGACCTCACCGTTGCGGGTAAGCACGGCGTCGATGCCCTTGATGTCGATATCCTTCGGCGCGACCCGCTCCCGACCCAATACCCACCCGGCCGAGGACGCGTTGTCGGAGATCGTGTCGCACAATCCGATGTTCCAGTCCTTGATCCTGGAATCGATCAGCTCGATCGCGGGCGCGTAAGCCACCGTCGAGGCGAGCACATCGGCTTCGGTGCATTCTTCGCCGGGCAGGTCCGCGCCCAACACGAAACCGACCTCGACCTCGACACGCGGCAACAGATAACGGCCGGTATCGACCGGGACTTCCTCCGACACCTGCATATCGGCCAGCAGATGGCCGTAGTCGGGCTCGTCCACGCCCATCATCTGCTGCATCGCCTTCGACGAAAGGCCCACCTTGTGGCCGATCACCGTCGCGCCGTCGGCCAGCCGACGCCGAATATTCAGCAGCTGGATCTCGTAGGCGTCGACCACGTCGATATCGGGATACCGGTCGACCAATTTGTCGACGGCCACCCGATCCTGTTCGGCGAGGGCGAGTTCGTCGGCCAATTCGGTTCGTACCGCATCGGACAGCACGCTAGTTTTCCTTCCGGTGGTGGGATCGAGCGCGGGGTGGCGGCGCGATTTCGACGTCTCGGCACGGCCTGTCGGTGATAGACGAGTGGCCTGCGGTGAGAGTTTCGACACGGCCGCCGCGACGTGTGACGAGGCCGGGGAGCGGTTCGGCGGGTTTCCGCCCGGGAGCGAATCCGCGATCACCCCGGTGAGCGCGCGGAAACGCGCTCGATGCGCCGTATCCGACGTGCGCTGCCGCAGCGATCGGGTCCCACTCCACTGCCATGCATCCGACTCCAGAATTGAAACGAGTTGCGTGTGTAACTTAGCTGCCGATCAAGTCTTCTGCCTCTCAACATAGACCAACAGCGCCATCATTCTATAACGTGTTCTACATGACTGATCGGGAATACGACGTGGTGGTGGTCGGCAGCGGCGCCGCAGGCATGACCGCCGCACTCACCGCCGCGCACCACGGGCTGAGCGCCGTGATCATCGAGAAGGCCGCGCACTACGGCGGATCAACGGCGCGATCGGGCGGCGGCGTGTGGATACCCGGCAACAAGGCGCTCAAAGCCTCGGGGCGCCCCGACGACCGCGAGGTCGCTCGCACCTACCTGCACAGCATCATCGGCGACGCGGTGCCGAAGGAGCGCGTCGACACCTACATCGACCGCGGCGCCGACGCCTTCGACTTCGTGCTCGATCACACCCCGCTGAAGATGCGCTGGGTGCCCAACTACTCCGACTACTACCCCGAAGCGCCCGGCGGACTCGGCTCGGGCCGATCCTGCGAACCGAGACCGTTCAACGCCAAGATCCTCGGCGAGGAGCGGTTCAACCTGGAACCGGCGTACGCGAAGGCGCCGCTCAACGTCGCGGTGACGCAGGCCGACTTCGTCCGGCTCAACCTCATCCGCCGCCACCCCAAGGGCATGCTGCGGGCGCTGCGCGTCGGCGCGCGCACCTACTGGGCCAAGTTCACCAACAAGCATCTGCTCGTGATGGGCCAGGCCATCAGCGCCGCGCTGCGCAAGGGCCTCATGGACGCGAACGTGCCGCTGCTGTTGAACACCCCGATGACCAAGCTGATCGTCGAGGACGGCGTTGTGACCGGCGTCGAGGCCGAACACAACGGCGAGACGGTGCGCTTCACCGGCCGCTACGGCGTGGTTCTCGGCACCGGCGGTTTCGAGCAGAACGCCGAGATGCGCACCAAGTACCAGCGCCAGCCGATCACCACCGAATGGACCACAGGAGCCAAGGCCAACACCGGCGACGGGATCGTCGCGGGCATGGAAGTGGGCGCGGCGGTCGGCTTCATGGAGGACGCCTGGTGGGGTCCGACGGTGTTCAAGGGTGGACGGCCGTGGTTCGCGCTGGCCGAACGCAACCTTCCCGGCAGCATCATGGTCAATATCGAGGGCAAGCGCTTCGGCAACGAATCCGCACCATACGTCGACGCGGTGCACACGATGTACGGCGGCGAATACGGGCAGGGTCCCGGTCCTGGCGAGAACATCCCGTCCTGGCTGGTGTTCGACCAGCGCTACCGCAACCGCTACATCTTCGCGGGCTTGCAGCCGGGGCTGAAGTTCCCGTCGCGCTGGATGGAGAACGACAACATCGTCAAGGCCGACAGCCTCGCGGAGCTCGCGGGCAAGCTCGGCGTGCCCGCCGAGAACCTGACCGCCACCGTCGCGCGGTTCAACACCCTCGCCGAAGCGGGCAAGGACGAGGACTTCGGGCGCGGCGACAGCCACTACGACCGCTACTACGGCGACCCGACCGTGAAGCCGAATCCGTGCCTGGCGGGCCTGGTGCATGGCCCGTTCTACGCGGCCAAGATCGTGCCGGGCGACCTCGGCACCAAGGGCGGCCTGGTCGCCGACACCGCGGGCCGGGTGCTGCGCGAGGACCAGTCGGTGATCGAGGGCCTCTACGCGTCCGGCAACTCGAGCACTCCGGTGATGGGCCACACCTACGCGGGTCCCGGCGCGACCATCGGTCCGGCCATCACCTATGGCTATCTCGCGGTCCTCGATATCGTCGAACGGAAGAAGAACGCGACGAGCGCCGGGGCGTGAGCCGCACCCGACACCGTCCACACCGCTGAATCCCCGTCGCGGTCCCGTGGCGCTGAATCCATACAGCGTCCCTCGACGCGGCGGGTCCGATTCGGTCCACAAGCATCAACAAGGGAGTTCCGATGCCCATCGACCCGAAGATCGCGCTCGGGGCCGCACTAGCCGACCTCGAGTTCTCCTGGACACCGTCCGACATCCAGCTCTACCACCTCGGACTCGGCGCGGGCGCCCGCTGGACCGACCCGGCGGAACTGCGCTACCTCGACGACCGCGCGCCGCAGGTGCTGCCGACCTTCGCGGCGGTCGCACCGACCCTGCACGACACCGAGGCGCCCAAGGTCAGCTTCCCCGGCATCGACATCGACCTGGCGAAAGTGGTGCACGGCTACCAGGAGGTCGAACTGCGCGGACCGATCCCGACCTCGGGCAAGGCGACCCGCAAATCCCGCATCGCCGAACTGTGGGACAAGGGTTCCGCCGCGGTGGTCGTGCAGGAGCACACCGCGGTCGGTTCCGACGGCGATACGCTGTGGACGTGCCGTTCGTCCATCTTCGCGAAGGGCGAGGGCGGTTTCGGTGGCGAACGCGGGCCGAGCACCAAAACCGAACTGCCGGATCGCGCACCGGATTTCGATGTGAGCACGAAGACGCTGCCGCAGCAGGCGCTGCTGTACCGGATGTCGGGCGACCGCAATCCGCTGCACTCGGATCCGGAATTCGCGCGCGGCGCGGGCTTCCCGAATCCGATCCTGCACGGGCTGTGCAGTTACGGCATCGTCTGCAAGGCCGCGATCGACACGGTGCTCGACTCGGATGTCCAGCGCGTCACCGGATTCCGCGCGCGCTTCGCGGGCGTGCTCTACCCGGGCGAGACCATCCGCACCCGGATCTGGCGCGGCGACGGCGAACTCGTCGTCTCGGCGACCGCGGTCGAGCGCGACGACGCGCCGGTGCTCGGCGATGTGGTGTTGCGCCACAACTGATCCCGCTCACCCGTCGGCGGCGGTCTCCGGCTGCCGCCGCACGGCGAGCCCGCGCGCGAGCAGCGCGTAGGCGAGGATCACCAGGACGGGGGCGGCCAGCGGCGCCCACGCGAGTCGCACCGGGATCAGCGCCGCGCCGGTCGCGCACGCCGTGCTCAGCACCGCCCCCGCCACCGAGGGAATCGTGGTCGGCACCACGCCGACCGGGGCGGACACCGCCGCGATATTCAGCAAGTACGTGGTCGCCACCAAGCCGACCGCCGCCGCCTCCACCGCGCCGGTGTCGGCGAGGACCAGCACACCGAGCGCGGCGAGTACCGCGGCCACCGCGCACGGGCGCCACCACCAGCCCGCCACCGCGAGCGCGAGCGCGCCGACACCGGCGAGCGGGAACACCACCGTGACCGCGAGCACGAGCAGGCCGCCGGACAGGATCGCGAGGAATCTCGTCATCGGCGCACCCGCGCCGTCCTGCGGCGTTCCGGCAGCAGCCGCATGACCTGATCCAGGCGCGCACCTTCCGGCCACGCCACGATGTCGACGCCGACGGTACCCATGTCGCGATACATCGACGCGCGCTCCAACTGCCACATGCGCGCCAGCGTCGAATCCAGACTGTCGCGAAAAGGCGTGCCGCGCAGCACATCCACCACGACGACCATGTGCCCGCGCTTGCGCAGGTCGATCAGCGCGAGCGCGAACTGGGTGTCGAGCAGCGTCGAGAACGCGACCACGATCGCGCCGAGCGGGACCGCCGCGTGCGGGGCGAGCGTGCCGGTGGTCTCGATGTGCTCGTCGCCGACCTCGAGCACGGTGTCCACGATCCGGTAGAACTGGCGGCGGCCGATATCGGGGCGCAGCCAGCGCGGCGTGCCGCCGAGGCACACCACAGCGGTCCGGTCGCCCGACTGCAAGGTCGACTGCACCACCTGCGCCGCGCCGCGCACCGACAGTTCGAGCGAATCGGTGGCCGGGCCCGGCGCCTGCTGCGAGGTGTCGACCAGCACCACGACGTCGGCGGCGCGGTTGGTGAGCCGCTCGGTCACGTAGAGTCGCCCGCGCCGCGCGCTGACCGGCCAATTCACCAGTCGCAGTTGATCTCCCGGCGCGTAGGCGCGGATACCGGCGTATTCGACGCCGGGGCCGGTGCGCCGGGTCAGGTGCACCCCGATCCGTTCGGGCAGTTCGGTGCGCGACAGGCGAAGTCGCTGCGGATCGGTGATCGGATAGACGAACAACTGGCCCGCGGGCAGGACCACCGAGGAGACCGCGAGGCCGGCCGGACTGAGCGCCGACACCCGCACCCGGCACGGGTAGCGTCCCCAGCGGTCGGCGGTGAGCGCCAGTCGCAGCCCGGCGGGCGCCGCACCGGAATCGCTCGCCTCCTCCACCGTGATCCCCAACCCGGTCAACGGTTCGGGCCGCAACCGCAGCAGCGCGTGCCCCGAATCCACGGCGGCCGCGATGGTTAGCACCACCTCCTCGGTTTCGAAACAGCGCAGCGCGCCGCCGCCGTCCACGTGGATGCGAGTGCGCGACAGCTGCCACGGCGCGGTCGCGAGCACGCCCATCATCGGCGCGGCGAAAACCACCGGCTGCCACCGGCCGAGCAGGACCGCGACCACCAACGCCACCGCCGCGCACGTCGCGAGCATGTAGACCAGCGCGGCGGGCCGCCACCACAGCCTGGCTTCGACGATGGCGCTGCGGTCGCGGTGCCGGGCGGCGCGCGGCCCGTCCGTGACGGCGGGCGCGCTCATGTGCCGGTCGCGCGCGGCACCGGTAGTCGGCGCAGCAGTTCGGTGATCACGTCCGCACCCCTGATCCGCCGCACCCACATCTCCGGGCGCAGCGTGATCCGATGCGCCATCGCCGAAACCGCCAGCGACTTCACATCTTCCGGAATCACATAGTCGCGGCCGAGCAACAGCGCGCGGGCCCGCGCCATCTGCACCAGATCCAGTTCCGCGCGCGGACTCGCGCCGACCTCGACCTGCGGGTGGCCTCGGGTCGCCGAAGCCAACGCGACCACGTACCCGACCACGTCGGGATGCACCGAGACGTACTCCACCGACTGCCGCATCTCCAGCAGCCCGCTCGCGTCGACCACCTGCCCGACCTGCGGCGGCGTCGCTCCGCGCTCGAGCCTGCGGCGGATCATCTGGGTCTCGTCGTGCTCGGACAGATAACCCAGGCGCAACTGGAGGGCGAACCGGTCCAACTGCGCCTCGGGCAGCGGATAGGTGCCCTCGTACTCGATCGGGTTGTCGGTCGCGAGCACGATGAAAGGCTGTGGCAGCGGGAAGGTCTCGCCGTCGATGCTGACCTGTCCTTCGGCCATCGCCTCGAGCAGCGCGGCCTGCGTCTTGGGCGGGGTCCGGTTGATCTCGTCGGCGAGCAGCATATTGGTGAAGACCGGGCCGCGCCGGAAATTGAAACGGCCGGAGGACATGTCGTAGATCGTCGAACCGAGCAGATCGGCGGGCAGCAGATCGGGGGTGAACTGCACGCGGGTGAAGTCCAAGCCGAGGGCGGCCGAAAACGACCGCGCTATCAGCGTTTTGCCGAGTCCGGGCAGATCCTCGATGAGGACGTGCCCGCCCGCGAGCACCGCGATCATGATCAGCTGCAACTCGTCCCGCTTGCCGACGACCACGCGGGACAGCTCCCGCAACACGGCCTCGGTCTGCTGGACGGTCGCGTCCATCGGCATCGTCATAGGTCCACTCGCACTTACTCCTACATCCGTTGGAGACGACGCAGGATCTCCTCCAGCGCCGCACGTCCCGGCGCGCTGCTCGCCTGATCGCGCAGCGCTGAATTCGCCGGATCGACCCACCGCCACAACTCGGGCCCGAACTGCAGGACCCCCGCGGCCTCGGTGGCCTTCCGGTCCTTGGCGACCCGAAGGCCCGCTGACGATTCGAACTCCTTGGCCAGCAGCGGGCGCAGATGTCGATCCCAGTCGGCGCGGGTGCCCTCGGACCGGTCGGCCAGCATCTGGGCGCGCGCCCGCCAGTGGTACAGCATCTCCGCCGGGCCGTTCTCCATCTCCGACGCGGGTTCCTCGTCCGCGTCGGCGGCGCGTTCGCGCAACGTGACCGTCAGGTGGAACAGGGCGAAGGCGACCGGGAGCGCGGCGAGCACGGTCAGCGCCATCGGGCCGCGCACGAGTGCGACGGTCTCGGCGATCACCACGAAGAGAATCGCGACCGTCACGATGGTGAGCTGCGCGGTCCATGACGCCCGCGGTGGTGGCGAGGATGCCATCAGCCCACCCCTTCCGGAACCGCGACATGCCGCTGCCCCTGTAGGTCCGCCAGCACGATGCGCAGGAGTTGTTCGGCGCGCATTCGCTGCCACCCCAGCATGGAATGCGGACTGAACCTGGCCTCCTCGAACAGGGCGACGAGTTCGCGGGCCGACGCGTCGTGCAGCGCGCCGCGGGCGAAGGCGCGCGCCAGCACCTCCATGGGGGTGTCGGAGATCAGCGGGGCGGCCGAGCGGTCGAAGGCGAGTCCGCGTTCCATCGCGACGTAGCAGGCGATGATCGCGGTGCGCGGGTCCTGGCCAGGCGCGTTCATCGCGGCAAGGCCCATTTCCGCGGCGCGCGCCAACGAATCGACCACCTCGGGGGTTGCGGCGGGCGCGGTCTCCGGTGGGGCGGCCGGTTTGCGACGGGTCATGAACACCACCAGCGCGAGTCCGGTGGCGGCGGTGACGAGCAGGGCGATCGCGGCGACCGTGGTCACCAGGAGGGCGGTGCCGGTCAGGCCGTCGGACGCGCCGGGGTCGCTCGGCGCGGGCGGTTGGCCGGTGGTCGGCGGTGCGCCCTCGGCCGCGGTGGGCGGGGCCGGTGGGCTTCCTGTGGTGCGCGCGCCGATGACGTGGATCACCGAGAGCACGGCGGCGAGCATGGCCAGCGACGCCAGCGCGCCGAGTATCGCGAGTCCGCCCCGGCCGAGGCGCCACCCGCTCGGGCGGTCCTCGGCCTCGGCGTCCGGCATGGCCAGCGGCAGGCGGTGCTGACTGGCGATCACTCCGGCGAGCAGGATCGTCACCGAAACGCTGAACAGGACCGGCATGAGCGCCACCGCCACCGCCGAGGGCACCCGGGCCTCGCCGCGGGTTTCGGTGCCGGGCAGATAGCCGCGCAGGGCGATGACGGCGCAGCCGAGCAGCGTGATCAGTACGATCACGCGCGCCGTCGCCGCTCGCGCCCGAACCAATCGAATTTCCCACCGCATCTGAGTACCGCCCACGAATCAGCCACATAGTTACATGCCGGGCGGTCCGACCGAAGGGGAATCGAAGAGATCGGGCTACCTCGGCTTTGTCCGACAATGTCGGTACGTCCGTACAATTATGTCCGGTTTGCGACACTGCCCGTATCGGGGCTGTTCGAAGTTGTGCGATCTCACTAGGTGGAATTCGGCGAGAGTGGGTACCGCCGTGGCATCGGGCCGGATTCGTCCCGGGTTCGGGCTGCGCACTCCCCACGATCACAAAGCGCGGCGACCGGACTTTCAGCGCATCGAACGATCCCAGCCGTATTCGGAATACGGGAGGCCCGTGCGCAGGGCGTCGATGCCCGCCAACGGGTAGACGATGATGTCGTCGGGAAGCGCGCCGAGCGGGAACCAGGCCAGTTCGTAGCATTTATCGGGTTCGCGATTCTCCGGATCGCCCGTCCAACGGCGCGTCTCGAAGAACAGACCGAGGCGAGCGGGGCGGGACGCGCCGATCACATGGGCCACGTGGACCAGACGCAGATCCGCCGGATCCAAACCGACGCCGATCTCCTCCATCGCCTCGCGCACGGCGGCGTCCGTCGCGGACTCGCCCGCCTCCAGTTTGCCCGCGGGCAGATGCCAGCGCCCGTCGAATTCGTCGCCGCTGCGGCGTCTGCTGAGCAGCAGTTCGGTGCCGCGCAGCAGCAGAATATGGGCGTCCACCAGGTGATTCACGGTCATCGGGCTCCTTCGGGGTGGCGCGGTCGTGCCCGATTCAACCTACGCCGGAAAAAAGTTTTCCGACCCTGTCGATATCGGCGGCACTTGTTCGACGTGTTGGGTGAGAGGGTCGGAACACGGCCTACGACACACAAGGAGCTCACGATGAAGTACATGCTGATCATGCGCAGCACCGACGAGGCGATCGAAGCGTCCAAGGAGGTGCCTTTCGAAGAGGTCATCGAGGCGATGGGCAAATACAACGAGGCGCTCATCAAGGCGGGCGTACTGCTCGCGGGCGAAGGGCTCGCGGGTCCCGAGGAGGGTTTCGTCGTCGACTTCGCCGCCGACCCGCCGCTGGTCACCGACGGCCCCTACGGCGAGACCACCGAACTGTTCGGCGGATTCTGGATCATCGAGGTCGCCACCAAGGAAGAGGCCGCCGAATGGGCCGGACGCTGCCCGCTCGGTCCCGGTTCCAAACTCGAGGTACGCCGGGTGCACGGCAACGAGGACTTCCCGCAGGACAACGAGTGGATCCAGAAGGAAATCGGCTGGCGCGAAGAGGCCGAAGCGCGTAACTCCTGACCCGGGTCGACAAGGATCACAGCCATGAACGACACCGCGACGCGACGCGGCGACGCCGATTCGGTGCGGCGCTCCGTCGCGGCGGTCTGGCGCATCGAATCCGCCAAGATCATCGCGACCCTCACCCGCGCCGTCGGGGATTTCGGGCTCGCCGAGGATCTGGCGCAGGAAGCACTGGTCGAAGCGCTCGACCGGTGGCCACAGACGGGCGTGCCGAAGAATCCGGGCGCCTGGCTGACCACGGTCGCCAAACGCAGGGCCGTCGACCGCTGGCGGCGCGAGGAACGCTACGAGCAGCGGTTGGCGAGTATCGCCAGGGAACTCGAGGACGAGCGCGACGACGCCGCGCCGTGGGATCCCGATCACATCGATGACGACGTGCTGCGCCTGGTCTTCGTCGCCTGCCATCCCGTACTAGCGCGGGAGGCGCAGGTGGCGTTGACATTGCGGGTGGTCGGCGGACTGTCCACCGAGGACATCGCACAGGCCTGCCTGACCTCGACGGCGACCGTGCAGCAGCGCATCGTGCGCGCCAAGAAGACCCTCGCGGCGGCGAGCGTACCGTTCGAGGTGCCGCCGCGCGTCGACTTCGGGCCGCGGCTGGCCGGGGTGCTCGGCGTGCTGTACCTGATGTTCAACGAGGGATACGCGGCAAGTCGCGGCGACAGCTGGATGCGGCTCGAACTCGGCCGCGAAGCCCTTCGCCTCGGTCGCGTACTGGCCGGACTCGTCCCCGACGAACCGGAGGCGCACGGCTTGGTCGCGCTCATGGAGCTGACGGCCGCGCGTTTCCCGGCCCGCACCGACATCAACGGCGACCCGGTGCTGCTCGCCGACCAGGACCGCCGCCGCTGGGACCGCGGCTGCATCACCCGTGGCCGCGCCGCCCTGCGCAAGGTCGACGCCCTCGGCCGCGGCCGCAGCTCCTACGCCCTGCAAGCCACCATCGCCGAATGCCACGCGCTCGCGAACTCGATAGAGGAAACCGACTGGGAACGCATAGTCCTCGTCTACGACGCCCTCGGCCGCATCGCCCCCTCCCCCGTGGTCGAACTCAACCGAGCCGCCGCCATCGCCATGACCGAAGGCCCCGCCGCCGCCCTGCGCATAGTCGACGCCATCACCACCCGAGGCGCCCTCCCCCGCTACCACCTACTCCCGGCAACCCGAGGCGAACTCCTGTCCCGCCTAGGCCGCCACGAGGAGGCCCGCCGAGATTTCGAATCCGCCGCGAAACTGGCGGGCAACGAACGAGAACGAGACCTCCTCCTCCGAAAAGCCGCCGCCGCCGACCTCCCCCACTGACCAGGCCGCTCGGCGGAGTGACCGATATCAGCCCGCGGTCAGGACGAGGCCGGAGGTGGGGACGCCGGTGCCCGCGGTGACGAGGATGTTGGTGAGGTCGTCGACCTGGTTGACCGAGGTGCCTCGGATCTGGCGGACCGCCTCGGCTATGCCGTTCATGCCGTGGATGTAGGCCTCGCCGAGTTGGCCGCCGTGGGTGTTGAGGGGGAGGCGGCCGCCGAGTTCTATGGCGCCGTCGGTGATGAAGTCCTTGGCTTCGCCGCGGGCGCAGAAACCGAGTTCCTCGAGTTGCATGAGGACGAACGGGGTGAAGTGGTCGTAGAGGATGGCGGCTTGCATGTCTTCGGGGCGAAGGCCGCTCTGCTCCCACATCTGGTCGCCGACCAGGCCCATTTCCGGGAGGCCGGTGAGTGCGTCGCGGTAGTAGCTGGTCATCACGTACTGGTCGGCGCCGCTGCCCTGGGCGGCGGCGGCGATGACGGCGGGCCGCTTCGGCAGGTCCCTGGCGCGTTCCACGCTGGTCACCACGATGGCGACGCCGCCGTCGGATTCCTGGCAGCAGTCGAGCAGGTGCAGCGGTTCGGCGATCCAGCGGGAATTCTGGTGGTCGTCGAGGGTGATCGGCTTGCCGTAGAAGAACGCGTCGGGGTTGACCGCGGCGTGCTTGCGGTCGGCCACCGCGATCCGGCCGAAGTCGGCGCTGGTCGCGCCGTAGACGTGCATGTACCGGCGGGCGACCATGGCGACCTGCGCGGCGGGCGTGCCGAGCCCGTGCGGATACGACCAGCCCGCGTCGATTCCGGAGGAGGTCGGCGCGGTGGCCAGCGCCGTGGAGAACTGCCCGAACCGCGACACCGAGCGTTCGTTGAACGCCCGGTAGGCCACCACGACGTCGGCGACACCGGTCGCCACCGCCATCGCGGCCTGCTGCACGGTGGCGCAGGCCGCCCCGCCGCCATAGCCGATGTGGGAGAAGAACCGCAACTGCGGAATCCCGACGGCGCGCGCCACGGCGGCCTGGGTGTTGGTGTCCATGGTGAACGTGGTCAGACCGTCCACGTCGGCGGGCGTGAGACCCGCGTCGGCCAGCGCCGCGCCTACCGCCTCCGCCGCCAACCGCAGTTCGCTGCGCCCGGACTCCTTGGAGAAATCGGTCTGGCCGATGCCGACGACGGCCGCGCGCCCCGACAGCGCGCGCTCGGTACCGTTACTGCTCACCGCTGACCTCCGGAACTGCGATGACGGCCGTGGCCGTGACGTGCTCGCCGAGACTGTCGCTCCCGACCACTTCGATGTGGATCAGTTCGCCTTCGACGGCGGTCACGGCGCCGGTGAGGGTGAGGGTGTCGCCCGCGTACAGCGGAACGCCGAGGCGCAGCGCGATGGATTTCACGACGGCGCGCGGCCCGGCCCAGTCGGTGACGAAACGCTGCACGAGACCGGTGTCGGTGAGGATGTTGACGAAGATGTCCTTCGACCCGCGCGCCACCGCCTTGTCGCGATCGTGGTGCACATCCTGGAAATCCCTGGTGGCGAGCGCGGTGCTGATGACGAAGGTGGGATCGGCGTGGATCACCAGTTCCGGCAGCGTCGCGCCGACCTCGACGGTCGATGCGGAGACGACGGTCATTCGCTCACCTTCCAGTACGGCAGTGTGGCGTCCTCGAGCTTCTCGAAAGCCGAGCGCACCGGCAGGCCGATCTTGACCTCGGCGGGGTCGATGCCGCGCAGTTCACCCAGCATCCGCACGCCCTCCTCCAACTCGACCAGCGCGACGACGAACGGCAGCTGACGGCCCGGCACCTTCGGCGCGTGGTGCACGACGTAGCTGAACACCGTGCCGCGCCCCGAGGAGACCACGTAGTCGGTCCACTGCGACTTGTCCTTCCACACCGCGGGAATCGGCGGATGCCGCAGCGAACCGTCGGGCAGCTTCTGGATCCGCAGCTCGCCCGCTTTGGTTCCCTCCCAGAAGAATTCGGTGTCGTGGGAGACCGTCGGCTCGACCTTCGCACCCGCCGGTTTCGCGGCGGCGGGCGCGAATTTCAGGATGCGGAACAGCATTTCGGTGACGACCTCGTCACCGACGGACCACTTGGTGCGGAAGGTCGCGAACCAACCGTCGCCGAGTCCGGTCCGCTTGGGACCGATCAGGGTGTCGAGTTCGCTGGTGACGGTGATCTGTTCGCCCGGCCGCACGTACCGGTGGTAGGTCTGCTCGCAGTTGGTGCCGACCACCGAGGTGTAGCCGGCGGAGTCGAGCAGTTCGGTGATGGCGCCGAGCGGATCGTCGGGCGGACGAACGCCGTTGAGGCCGAACATGGTCCACACCTGGGCCATGGCGGGCGGCGCGACGATGCCGGGATGGCCTGCGGCGCGCGCGGCCTGCTCGTCCACGTAGATCGGGTTGGCGTCGCCGATCGCCTCGACCCAGTTGTTGATCATCGGCTGGTTCACCGGATCGCGCGCGGCGCGCGGCGCACTTCCGCCACCGGCCTTGATGCGGTCCGCCGCGGCTTCGATCTCCTCGGGGGCGGTCAACTCCGTCACAGGATTCTCCTTCGAGGTCAACGCGGCACCCGAGGTAGCTTCAGCCCGGCGGAGGCGACGAGTTCGCGCATCACCTCGTTGACGCCGCCGCCGAAGGTCACCACCAGGTTCTGTTTGGTGCGCCGGTCCAGCCAGGCCAGCAGGCTCGCGGTGGCCGGGTCGGCGGGATCGCCGAACGCGCCGACGATCTCCTCCGCGAGCCTGCCCGCCTCTTGCAGCGACTCGGTCGAGTACACCTTGGTGGCCGACGCGTCGGCGATCACGCCCATCGGATCCTCGGTCTTGCTGTCGGCGGTAGCCGCGACCTGCCAGTTGAGCAGTTCGTTCAGCCGGACCATGGCGTGCATCCGCCCCAGCGAACGCCGCACGTCGGGCTGCCCGAGCACCCCTTGCGACGCGGCCCAGTCGTGCACGCGATCGTAGAGCTGCTCGATCTTGCCGGACGGGCCGAGGCCGACGCGCTCGTGATTGAGCTGCGTCGTGATCAGCTGCCAGCCCCGGTTCTCCTGCCCGACAAGCATGTTCGCGGGCACTTTGACATTGTCGAAATAGGTGGCGTTGGTGTGGTGGGCGCCGTCGCAGGTGATGATCGGCGTCCACGAATAGCCGGGATCGGTGGTGTCGACGATGAGGATGGTGATCCCGCGATGCCGCGATTCCACGGTGCCGGTGCGTGCGGCCAGCCAGAGGAAGTCGGCTTCGTGCGCTCCGGTGGTGAAGATCTTCTGCCCGTTGACGATCCAGTCCCCGGACTCGTCGCGCACCGCGCTCGTGCGCAGCGCGGCCAGGTCGGTGCCCGCTTCCGGCTCGGAGTAGCCGATCGCGAAATGGATGTCGCCGGTGAGGATTCCCGGCAGGAACCGGCGCTTCTGCTCCTCGGTGCCGTAGGTCTGCAGGGTCGGACCGACGGTCAGCAGCGTCACCAGCGGCAGCGGCACGTCGGCGCGCACCGCCTCGTTGTAGAAGATCTGCTGTTCGACCGCGCCGAAACCCTGCCCGCCGAATTCCTTCGGCCAGCCGACACCGAGCCAGCCGTCGGCGCCCATGCGGCGCACAACCGCCCGGTAGGCGTCGCCGTGCCGGTTCACCAGCATCTCGGCCTCCTCCTCGGGAGTGACGAGATCGGCGAAGTAGGCGCGTAATTCGGCGCGCAGTGCGCGCTGCTCGGTGGTCAGGTCGATGAACATCTGGCCCCCAATCGGTCGAGTCGGAACGACGCGCCGCCGAGCCAGCGGGCGATGTCCTTGGCCTGTGAGTAGTAGCGGTGCATCGAATGGGTCACGTCGACCCCGATACCGCCGTGCAGGTGGTGACACTTCTGCATGGCGGTGGGCAGTTCCGAGGCCACGGTATAGGCCAGCACGTCCAGGTCGTCGTCGGTGCGTTCCCGGTGCGCCGAATCGGCGTCGGGCTGGGCAAGCGCCCAGGTCGCGGAGGCGGCCGCGGCGTGCAGGGTGCGCGAGACCACGTACAGGTCGGCGATCTGCTGGGCCACCGCCTGGAATTCGGCCAGCGGCCGGTTGAACTGGTGCCGGGTGCGCAGATGTTCGGCGGTGAGCACGAGCGCGCCCTTCAGCAGCCCGTCGGCGACCGATCCGAGCGCCGCCACCGCGATCCGGTGCAGGTCATCGATGCCGTCCGGAATCAGCCGCTCGGCCGGTACCCGTACGTTCTCGAGTCGGACCGTTGCCTCCGGCATCGCGCCCGACACCGGCGACGGCGTCGTGGTGATCCCGTCCGCGGCCGCGTCGACCAGGGCGAGCCCGGCGTCGGTCGGGATCAGCAGCCAGCGCGCCTGCTCGGCGTACGGCACCCCGACCTTGCGACCGGTGATCAGCACCGAGTCGCCGTCGGCGACCGCCGTGGTCGCGGGTTTCCGCACGAACGGCGCGCCCTGCTCGTTGAGTGCCGCGGTGACGATCGCGCCTTCGGCGACCGCGGGCAGCACCTGCTCGGCGACACTGTCGGGCAGTCCCGCGATGAGCGGGAGCAGCGCGAAGCCCAGTGTCGGGAGCGCGGGTGCGGCGACCGCGTCGGTCGCCAATTCGGTCAGCAGCACCGAGATCTCGGGCAGGCCCATGTCGTCACCGCCGTAGCGGGCGGGCAGCGCCACCGAGAGCAGGCCGCTTTCGACCAGTTTCGGCCACAGGTCGATATCGCGTGCGGACTCGCGTTCCAGCACGCTGACAACGACCTCCGCGACCGCGTCCTGGCCCTCGTCTCTGGTGAAATCCACGCTCTTACTCCAGTTCCCCTCGTCGACTAACCGTTCGTATCACGCGGCAGGCCGAGCACCCGCTCGGCCGCGACGGTGAGCAGGATCTGCTCGGTGCCGCCCGCGATCGACAGACAGCGGGTCAGCAGGAATTCCTTGATCACATCCGAATCCAGCGCGCCTGCCGGTCCCGCCGAGGTCGCGGCGAATTCCGCGACGTCCTGGCGGTGCCGCACACCGACGAGTTTGCGCACGCTGCTCAGCGCGGTCGGGTCGCCGCCGGACAGCATCTCCATGACCGCGCGCTGTTCGAGCAGCAGTCCCGAGATGGCCGAGGCTACGAACGCGCCGAGCTGGTCGGCGGTCAGTTCCGAACCGGGCCCGCTCGCAGGCAGTTTCGCGATGAGCTCCTCGAGTACCGGCCCGATTCCGTTGCCGCCCATGGCTACTCGTTCCGCCGACAGCGTGGAGCGGGCGATCTTCCAGCCGTTGTTCACCGCGCCGACCAGACCCTCGTCGGGCACGAACACATCGTCGAGGAAGACCTCGCTGAAGCGCGCCTCACCGGTGATCTGTACCAGGGGCCGCACGTCGAGGCCCTTGCTGCGCATATCGACCAGGAAGTAGCTGATGCCACGATGTTTCGGCGCCGAGGGGTCGGTGCGGGCCAGGCAGATGCCCCAGTTGGCGCGGTCGCCGAGCGAGGTCCACACCTTCTGACCGTTGAGGATCCAGCCGCCGTCGACCTTCTTGGCGGTGGTGCGCAGCGCGGCCAGGTCGGATCCGGCGCCGGGTTCGCTGAACAGCTGGCACCAGACCACCTCCTCGCGCAGCGTCGCCCACGCGAACCGGTCGATCTGCTCGGGTGTGCCGTGTTGCAGCAGGGTCGGCACCGCCCAGCCGCCGATGGCGAGGTAGGGGATGGCCAAACCGTTGCGGCGCAATTCCTCCGAGATGACCAGGCCGGTCATGGGATCGGCGCCGCGCCCGTAGGGGGCTGGCCAGTGCGGCATGACGAGTCCGGCGTCGACGAGCGCGCCCGCGCGCTGGTCGGCGGGCAGCGCGGCGATCGCCGCCACCTCGTCGGACAGGGCGGCCAGCGTGCCGTCCGCGACGTCGGTGGTGGCCGCGAACACCTGGTCGGCGCCGGTGGTCCTGCGGTATCCGGCCCTGGTCAGCTCGGTGACCCTGGCGCGCCAGCGCGCGGCTCCGCCGAGCAGCTGGCGCAGCGTGTTCGCGCGGCGCAGGTAGAAGTGCGCGTCGTGTTCCCAGGTGAAGCCGATGCCGCCGAGCACCTGAATGCAGTCCTTGGCGGTTTCCACGGCGGCGTCTAGCGCGACGGCCGCGGCGATGGCGGCGGCGATCGGCAGTTCGGCGCCGCCCTCGTCCACCGCGGCGGCGGCGTCGGCGGCGACGGCGCGGATCAGTTCGGTGTTGCACAGCATGCCCGCGCAGATGTGCTTGACGGCCTGGAAGGAGCCGATCTTGCGCCCGAACTGTTCGCGGACCTTGGCGTATTCGACGGCGGTCTCCAGGCACCAGCCCGCGACGCCCGCGAGTTCGGCGGCGACGAGTACCAGGATCAGGTCGGCGACCGCGTGCGGCGCGGTGAAGACGTGTTCGGCGGGCACCGCGACCTCGGCGCAGTGCACCCGGGCCAGCGGGGTACTCGGGTCGGCCGAGGCGAGTTCTTCGATCCGCAGTCCCGCGACGTCGGGCGGCACCAGGCACCAGCGTGTCCCGGCGGGCGTGTCGACGGACAAGAGCACGGCCGTGCCGCCCGCGGCGCCGAGCACCGAATCCCAGACGCCAGTGAGCAATATCTCACCGTCGGCGGCGGGTACGCTTGCCCTCGGCTCGCCGATGAAGTCGAGCGCGATGCCGCACGGCAGGTCCTCGGCGATGGCGCCCCCGGTGACGAGATTCACCACGGCGGTCGAGAGCACCGGTCCGCCGACCAGGTCGTGGGCGGCCTGTTCGACCAGGACGGCCAGGTCGACGACGGTCGCGCCCGCGCCGCCCGCCGCTTCGTCCACCGCGACGCGGAAGATGCCGAGGTCGACCAGGGACGGCCAGTACGAACGCCAGAACGCGGCGTCGCCGCGATCGGTTCGCGCGCCTTCGCCCGGTATCGTCTCGGCCCGCATTGTTGCAATCGGCCGGGCTGCTCCCGCCCACCCGCGCATCGACTCCTGGACGGCTTTATGCTCGTCAGTGGTGGCGATGGTCACAGTCCGTACCGCCTTTCCGGCGTGACTCCCACACCTAGAACATGTTCTAATATCTGAGCCGGGCGGAAGTCAAGAGAGAGACTCCGCACGCGGTGGCGATCACGCACGAGGTGAAGGGCGCGGAGGCAACAGTGCAACCCGAGAACGAAGGCTCGAAGGATCGACGCGCGTCGAACTCCGCGCGGGCGACCGCGACGGTCACCACACTGAGTGAGGACGAACTGAGTTCTTCGGCACAGCGAGAACGGCGCAAGCGAATCCTCGACGCCACTCTGGCGCTCGCCTCCAAGGGCGGATACGACGCGGTGCAGATGCGCGCGGTGGCGGAACGCGCCGACGTCGCCGTCGGCACCCTCTACCGGTACTTCCCCTCCAAGGTGCATCTGCTGGTCTCGGCGCTCTCGCGCGAATTCGAACAGATCGAGGGCAAGCGCAAGCCGCTGGCGGGCCAGACCCCGCGCGAGCGCATGCACCTGCTGCTCACCCAGATCACCAGGATGATGCAGCGCGACCCGTTGCTCACCGAGGCCATGACGAGGGCGTTCATGTTCGCCGACGCCTCGGCCGCCGCCGAGGTCGACCGGGTCGGCAAGGTCATGGACCGGGTCTTCGCCCGCGCCATGAACGACGGCGAACCCGACGAGCGCCAGCTCGCCATCGCGCGCGTCATCAGCGACGTGTGGCTGTCCAACCTGGTGGCATGGCTGACCAGGCGCGCCTCGGCCACCGACGTCGCCGAGCGCCTCGAACTGACCGTCGATCTGCTCCTCGGCGACACCGCACGCGGGGATAGCTGAGGACTCTCGCTCGATCGGCCGGGCGAACCGACCGCCCGGCCGGCGCGCGCACGGCCGCCAACGGAGCTACCGTTGTATTCATGCCGCGCTCGTCCGCGGTCGCCGTGCCCGCACCGAACCCCGATGTCCGGCAAAGCGACTCATCCCAGGCGCGTTCGCCGTGGCGCTCGTGCGCCCCGGCAGCGCCACTCGTGATCGTCTCGCGACACGAGTCGCTCCCGTCGGCGCAAGGGTTACCCGCCGGTTACCCACGTGTTAACTGGGCAAATCCACGTCACCCGTTCGCATTTGTGCGCACGGGGCCGTGCGCGCTGCGGTGCGGCGAATTCAACACAGTATTGTTTTGCCCGCCCATGGAAAAACTCCTCCGATCACTAGGTTGGATGTGTGAGCGCACAGGATCTGCCAAAGGAACTTCGCCGTGCATTGTCGACGATCGCACGCGAGCCACGCCTGTTGGTCGCCTCGGATTACGACGGGACGTTGGCGCCCATCGTCTCCGACCCGACGAAGGCTTATCCCCACCGGGAATCGGTGAGCGCTTTACGCGCGCTCGCCGGTCTCACCGGAACCACCGCGGCGGTCATCTCCGGCCGCGCGCTGCGGGATCTCGCCGCCCTTTCCCGATTGCCGGTCGAGGTACAACTCATCGGTAGCCACGGCTCGGAATTCGACGTCGGCTTCGTCCACGCGATCGACAACGATGCCAAGAAGTTGCTGAACGAGGTGCAGACCGCGCTGACAAAGATCGCGACGGACAATCCCGGTGTCTCGGTCGAGGTCAAGCCCGCCAGCGTCGCGCTACACGTGCGCAACGCGAGCCCCGAAATCGGCTTACGCGCACTGAAATCCGCGCGCGGCGGCCCGGCGAGCTGGGTTGGGGTCCAGGTCACCGAGGGCAAGGCAGTCATCGAATTGGCGGTCATCCCCACCGACAAGGGCACCGCCCTCGACACCATCCGCCATCAGGAGGGCGCCACCGCGGCGGTGTTCTTCGGCGACGACGTCACCGACGAGAAGGCGTTCCGGGTGCTGTCGGGCCCCGACCTCGGCATCAAGGTCGGCAGCGGCGACAGCCTCGCGAGATTCCGGGTGGATGCCACCGAGGACGTCGCGCGCGCGCTGGCCTACCTGCTCGAGGAGCGGCGCACCTGGCTCGCGGGCGCGAGCGCGCCCCGCATCGAGCGGCTGACCATGCTGTCGAGTCCGCGTTCGGTGGCCCTGCTCACCCCCGACGCCACCGTCACCTGGTTCTGCCACCCCGAACCCGATTCGGCGGCGGTCTTCGCCCACCTGCTCGGCGGCCCGCAGGCGGGCCACTTCACGATCGCGCCGGAACGGCCGGGCCTTCCGCTGTCGCAGCGCTATGTCGACGGCACCATGACCGTCGAAACCCGTTGGGCCAGCCTGCAAGTGGTCGACTACCTGCCGCACGACGTGGCGCCGAGCCGCACCGACCTCACCCGCGTCATCACCGGTGACGCCAAGGCCGTGGTCACCTTCGCGCCGCGACCGGAATTCGGTCAGGTGCCGGTGAGCATCGAAGCCGATCAGGACGGACTTCGGGTGCGCGGCACCAACGATCCGACCGTGCTGCGCTCCCCCGGCGTGCTGTGGCAGATCGAGACCGACGGCACCCACGACGTCGCACGCGCGGTCGTCGACCCGGCGCGGGGGCCGATCGTGCTGGAACTGCGCTGTGGCACACAAGATCTCGGCCCCGCCGAGATCTCGGAGACAGAGCGCCGCCACACCGCGGAGAACTACTGGTCGCGGTGGGCCTCCGGACTCGCGTTGCCGCCGCTCAAACCGGATCTCATGAAGCGCTCGGCGCTGACGCTGCGCGGGCTGGTGCACGCGCCGTCCGGGTCCATCCTCGCGGCGGCCACCACCTCGCTGCCCGAGGACATCGGCGGCGTGCGCAACTGGGACTACCGCTACTGCTGGCTGCGCGACGCGTCGCTGACCGCGCAGGCGCTGGTGAACCTCGGCTCCCTCGACGAGGCCGAGGCGTTCCTGGTCTGGGTGCACCGGGTGCTGGAGACGCTGCCGGGTCCGGAGCGGCTGCATCCGCTCTACACCCTGTACGGGGAGACGCTGCCGCCCGAGGCCGTCATCGACCAGCTGCCCGGTTACGCCGGGTCGCGGCCGGTGCGCGTCGGCAACGCCGCCAACATGCAGGTGCAGTTGGACGTGTTCGGCCCCATCGTCGACCTCATCGCGACCCTGGCCCACGCCCGCGAGCACAAGGGCGTCACCGCGCCGGAGCAGATCCTGCCGGACGCGGACTGGGAGCTGGTGCGCGCCATGGTGTCGGCGGTGCAGCGGCGCTGGACCGAACCGGATCACGGCATCTGGGAGATCCGCGGCAATCCGCGCCACCACGTGTACTCGAAGGTGATGGGCTGGCTGACGGTGGACCGGGCGCTCACCCTGGCCCGCAAGTACGGCCGCGAAGTCGATCCGGCGTGGAACGCGTTGCGCGAGATCATTTCCGAGGAGGTCAAGGCCAAGGGCTGGAACGACGAGGTGCAGTCCTACACCGCGGCCTACGACGGCACCGACCTGGACGCGGCGACCCTGCACATCGGCCTGAGCGGACTCATCGACCCGTCCGATCCGCGCTTCGCGGCGACCGTGGTCGCCACCGAGGCCGAACTGCGCAGCGGCTCGACCGTGTACCGGTACCACCACGACGACGGCCTGCCCGGCGGCGAGGGCGGATTCCACCTGTGCGCGGCCTGGCTGGTCGAGGCGTACCTGCTCATCGGCAAGCGTTCCGACGCCGAGGCGCTGTTCGCCCAACTGGTCGCGGCGGCGGGTCCGACCGGACTGCTCAGCGAGGAGTACGACCCGGTCGCCGAACGCTCGCTCGGCAACCATCCGCAGGCTTACAGCCACCTCGGGCTGCTGCGGTGCGCGCAGTTGCTCGGGCAGCCCGCGGAGGCCCTGGTCTGAGGTCCGACCCGGTCTGACAGCCCACGCGAACGCCGCGTCCGATGATCGGGCGCGGCGTTCGCCGTTCGTTCACTGCCCTGGACGGCGGGCGCTGGTTCGGCAGAGTTCGGGCGGCAGTCGGGCGGTTCTCGAGTTGCGCGGTGCTGATAAAGTTAAACGGTAACGATTTCCATTACGATCAAGAACGCCACGGACCCGCCGGGGTTCCCGGCGCTCCACGATCGACGCACCGCCAGGAGTGACCGCGCGTGAGTAGCCGCATCGCCATGAAGTTCGCAGGCATCGCCGTGGGAGTCGCCACCGTCGCGGCACTCACCGCGTGCGGCGGCGCCGACGAATCCGGCAAGCCGACCGTGGTCGCCTCGACCAACGTCTGGGGCGATATCGCCACCGCCGTCGCGGGCTCCGACGCCACCGTCACCTCGATCATCACCGACCCCGCCGCCGACCCGCACTCCCACGAGACCTCCGCCGTGGAATCCGCGCGGATCAGCGACGCCGACCTGATCGTGCTCAACGGCGGCGGCTACGACGAATTCATCGAGAAGGCCATCCAAGGCAAGGACAAACGCACCGTGGACGCCTTCGCCGCCCGCGCCGACACCGCCGACGACAACGAACACCTCTGGTACGACCTGCCGACCGTCACCGCCGTCGCGAACCGCATCGCCGCCGCGCTCGGCGAAGTCGACGCCGCCAACGCCGCGGGCTACACCGAACGCGCCGCCGCCTTCACCGCGCGCCTGTCCGGCATCTCCGCCGTCACCGCCGGGATCGCCGCCGAACACCCGCGCGTGCCCGTCCTACAGACCGAACCGCTCGCCCACTACCTGCTGCGCGCCGCGGCCGCCGACGACCGGACCCCGCACGAATTCCAGGAGGCCATCGAGCAGGAGACCGACCCGTCGCCCGCCGCCGTCGCCGCCACCCGCGACCTGCTCACCGGAAAACAGGTGCGCGCCATGGTCTACAACGTGCAGACCGAGGACAAGATCACCCGTGACCTGCGCGACATCGCCCGCGCCAACGGCATCACGGTGGTCGAGGTGACCGAAACCCTGCCGAAGGGCCTCGATTACATTCAGTGGCAGACCGCGAACGCCGAGGCGCTTGCCTCCGCGCTGAAGTAGCCGACCATGACCGAGGGAGCAGCGCTGACCGAACACACCGAACGGGTGGAACGGCGGCACGCGAGCACGGGCGGCACGGCCGCGGTTCGGCTCGACGCCGCGCGACTGCGCTTCGGCGACCGCACGCTCTGGGATGGCCTCGACCTCGAGGTCGCGCCCGGCGAATTCGTCGCCGTACTCGGGCCCAACGGCTCCGGGAAGACCTCCCTGCTCAAAGTGCTGCTCGGACAGCTCGCCCTCACCTCGGGCAGCGCGTCCGTCGCCGGCGTGCCCGCGCGCACCGGACATCCCGGCATCGGCTATGTGCCGCAACAGAAGACCATCGACGCGGGCGTCCAGTTGCGCGGCGTCGACCTGGTCGGGCTCGGCGTCGACGGCCACCGCTGGGGGCTCGGACTGCGCGGGCGCGGCGAACGCAAACGCAAGATCGCCGCCGCCGTCGCCGACGTCGGCGCGCGCGACTTCGCGCACAAACCGCTGGAGGCCATGTCCGGCGGCGAACAGCAGCGGCTGCGGGTGGCCCAGGCGCTGGTCGGCGACCCCTCGGTGCTGCTCTGCGACGAACCGCTGCTGAGCCTCGACCTCGCCAACCAGCGGCTGGTCTCGGAGCTGATCGACCGCCGCAGGCGCGCGCACGGCACCGCGGTGCTGTTCGTCACCCACGAGATCAATCCGATTCTGCCGCTGGTGGATCGAGTGCTCTACCTGGTCGACGGCAAGTTCAGGATCGGCAGGCCCGACGAGGTGATGACCTCCGAGGTGCTCTCCGAGCTGTACCGCACCGAGGTCGACGTGCTGCGGGTGCGCGGGCGGCTCGTGGTCGTCGGCACCGGCGACGCCATGGACGCGCTCGGCGCCGCGGGCGCGGGCCACCACCTGCCCGCGACGAACGGTGCGCACGCGTGATCGACCGCCTCTCCGACGTCCTCGCGAAGGTCACCGACTTCGCCACCACCGCCGACCTGCTCTCCTACGATTTCGTGCAGCAGGCCATCCTGGCGGCCGCACTGCTCGGCCTGCTCGCGGGCGCCATCGGGCCGCTCATCATCAGCAGGCAGATGTCGTTCGCCGTGCACGGCACCAGCGAACTGTCGCTGACCGGCGCGGCGGCCGCACTACTCGCGGGCATCGGCGTCGGACTCGGCGCGATCATCGGCTCGGTCGTCGCGGCCGTACTCTTCGGGGTGCTGGGAACCAAAGCGCGGGAACGTGATTCGGTGATCGCGGTGGTGCTGTCCTTCGGCCTCGGGCTCTCGGTGCTCTTCCTGTGGCTCGGCCCCGAACGCGCCGGGTCGAAATTCTCGCTGCTCACCGGTCAGGTGGTCAGCGTCGGCTACGACGGACTCGCGCTGCTCGCCGTCTGCACCGTCCTGGTGCTGGCCACCCTCGCCGTGGTCTACCGGCCGCTGCTGTTCGCCAGTTCCGATCCCGAGGTCGCGGTGGCGCGCGGGGTCCCGGTGCGGGCGCTGTCCATCGTGTTCGCGGTCATGCTCGGCATCACCGCCGCCTTCGGCGTCCAGATCGTCGGCGCGCTGCTGGTACTCGCACTGCTCATCACCCCCGCCGCGGCCGCCGCGCAACTCACCGCGAACCCGGTGCGCGCCACGGTCCTCGCCGTGATCTTCGCCGAGATCGCCGCGGTCGGCGGCATCATCCTCTCCCTCGCCCCCGGCGTCCCCGTCTCGACCTTCGTCACGACCCTGTCCTTCACCATCTACCTGGTGTGCCGCCTGATAGGCGCACGCCGACGCAGCCTCGCCTCCTGACAAGGATTCGGATCACAACGAGACGCAGCAGGTTCGAAACGTGCTCTAAGCGGATTTCACCGTTCGGCCGGTCTTCGTACTCCGTGCAGCCTTGGCCGCACCGCTCTTCGCCACCACGCGCCCGGTCTTCGCGTCGCGGGTAGTCGATTCGGCATTGCCGCTGCGAGTGGCCGAACCGCCGTCGAGCTGCGAAACACGCTGAGCGCTCATTTTCAGAATCACGGCCACGTCGCGTACCGGCAGCCCTTTGTCACGTAACTGCTCGACCACAGCGCGGGACGCGGAGGCAGCGGCAGCCTGCACCGCCTGCGCGGCCGCGACCTGCGCCCGCGCCCGCTCAGCGCTCTCCAGCAACTCCGGATCCCCGATATCGGGAACCACGGTTACTTCCACCTGCTCGGCCGGAATATCCTCGAGCAGCGAGATGGCATCGGCCACCATCGCCGGGATTTGCTCCAACCGCTTGGCCTGGGTAAATGCCCCATCGACTTCCGGGACCTCCACGGCCCACCAATCTCCGCTACGGCGTGCGATGGCGGTTACCTGCATCTCACTCACCATCCATTCCCAGCTGCTTGCGAATGCTCTTCACGGTCAGCTCGTTGAGCTCGTTGTGACGTGCGATCACCGTACGACGGCCGCCGACAACCACCTTGGTGTGATTGCCACCCTCGATGATCTCAACCTCCGCGTCGATCCCGGCAGCGTAAGCGTGAATCTCTTTGAGCAGAGCTTTCCGTTTCACAAAACGATAAGTCTATCCCCCCTAGAAAGTCAAGTAAAGAGGGGGTAGACCAGCTGCGGTTTCGCTCCCGGATTTCGGCGGGCACCGATTCGCAACCAGCGGCTCGAGCTGGCTTGTCCAGGTGCGCACCCAGCCGGACGACCTCGGGGCACCGCGCAGGCACCGGATCGAGTAGCGCCCTACCCTAGCTACTCCGAACACCCGAAAACAGACTGGTCCGTATCCAATGTTCGACACGAGATAAGGACAGTCATGAAGAAGATCGCCACTACCCTCGTCACCGGCATTCTCGCGGTCGGCGCCACCGCCGCTCTCGCCACCGGCATCGCCGCGGCGCAGCCCGGCGTCTACGTCGGCAACTACGCCACTCTGTCGGCCTGCCAGTCCGACGGCCGATCGCCGAGCACCGGAGGCAACTACTACACCTGCGAACCGCAGGCCAACGGCACCTACAACCTCTACGTCAGCTACTGACCCCCACGACCCGCGCATGCGACGCCCCGAGTCCATCGCGATCGACGACCACACCTACGGCCCGACCGTATCGGCCGAATTCCACGCCACGCCGTAGGCAGTGGTCGCCGGACTCCGCGACCCTTGCCCGAAACGACCGGTCCGGCACGCACTCGACGATCCAAACCACGAACTCAGGTTCACTTACCCCGGCCGCGGGGAGCGAACACCGAGTGGGGCTCCTAACGACTCCGCCGATCCTCCACCACCACGCTTCCTGCCTTCACCGGGCACTATCACCGTTCCTCAGCCATTGACACCAGTCTTTGATGGCAGTCGCCTTCAGTCAGGCCGACCCGGTTTCGTATGCTCGGTTCAAACGCCGCCGAACGAATGGTGACCCATGATCGACTTCACGATCCCCGCCGACCTCGCCGCCGAACGCGACCGCGTGCGGCAGTTCGTCATCGACACCATCATCCCGTTCGAGCGCGACCCTCGGGTGACCTCGCACGGCCCCAACGACGAACTGCGGCAGGAACTCGTCGAACTGGCCCGCGCGGAGAAGTTGCTGACCGTGCAGGCGCCGGAGGAGTTCGGCGGGCGCGGCCTCAGCCACGTCGAACAGGCCGTCATCTACGAGGCCGCGGGCTGGTCGACGCTCGGGCCGGTCGCGATGAACTGTGCCGCGCCCGACGAGGGCAATATGTACCTGCTGTCCAAGATCGCGAACCGCGAACAGGTAGAGCAGCACCTCATCCCGGCGATCAACGGCCACCGGCGCACCGTCTTCGCCATGACCGAGCCCTACGGCGCGGGCTCTGACCCGAATCAGCTCGCCACCGAAGCCGTATTCGACGGCGAGAACTTCACCGTCAACGGCCGCAAATGGCTCATCACCGGCGCCGACGGGGCCAAGACCTGGATCATCATGGCCAGGGTCGCGCCGAACCCGCACATCCCCGACGGGCCGACCCTGTTCCTCACCGAAGGCGGTCAGCCCGGCATCGTCATCGAACGCACCATGAACACCATGGACCGCAACTACGTCGGCGGTCACGGCGTCGTCCGGTTCGAGAACCTGGTGCTGCCGAAGTCGTCGCTGCTCGGCGAATCCGGGCAGGCCCTGCGCTACGCCCAACTGCGCCTCGCGCCCGCCCGCCTCACCCACTGCATGCGCTGGCTCGGCGCCGCCGAACGCGCGCAGAGCATCGCCGTCGAATACGCGCGGACGCGCACCGCGTTCGGCAAACCCATCGGCGAACACCAGGGCGTGTCGTTCATGCTCGCCGACAACGAGGTCGCGCTGCACCAATGCCGCCTCACCATCTGGCACGCCTGCTGGCTGATGGACAACGGCGCCAAGGCCAGGCACGAGAGCTCGATGGCCAAATCCTTCGTCTCCGAGGAACTGTTCAAGGTCGCCGACCGCTGCGTGCAGGTCCTCGGCGGCATCGGCATCAGCGACGAGACCGTGGTCGAGATGATCTTCCGCGACATGCGCGCCTTCCGCCTCTACGACGGCCCCACCGAGGTCCACAAGTACGCCATCGGCCGTCAGGTGCTGCGCGGATAGGCGGCCGAGCGGGGCTCGCGCGCGGCGGACGGCCGGTCGGCGTGCGGGTTGCTCGGGTACGGAAAATCGCGCGGGGCCTTCGATTACCATGCTGGGCATGAGTTCGGAATTGCTCGTCGATGTCTCAGCGGGCATCGCCGTGCTCACACTCAACCGGCCCGCGCAGCAGAACGCCTTCACCCCGGCGCTGACGGCCGCGCTCAGCGCCGCCTTGCACCGCTGCGACACCGAGGACGCCATCCGCGTCGTCGTCATCACCGGCACCCCGCCCGCGTTCTGCGCGGGAGCCGACCTGTCGAGTCGCGTCGGCGAGGTCAGCGCCACCGTTGAACCCGCGCCCTGGCGGGTCCGCAAACCGGTCATCGCCGCCGTGAACGGGCACGCCGTCGGCATCGGCCTCGCCCTCGCACTGCAATGCGACCTGCGCTACCTGGCCCGTGACGCCGTGTACGGCCTCAGCCAGGTCCGGCGCGGCGTACTCGCCGACGGATACGCGCACTGGACGCTGCCGCGCCTGGTCGGCGTGGCGAACGCCGCCGACATCATGCTCACCGGCCGCACCTTCGACGGCGACGAAGCCAAGGCCATGGGCCTGGCCAACAGTTGCCTCGACGCCGCCGAAGTGTTGCCCACCGCAATGTCGGTGGCTCACGACATCGCCAACGGTTCGGCCCCGCTGACGGTCGGAATGTCCAAACGGCTGCTCTGGGAGGGCCTCGGCATGAGCCCGGCCATGGTCGGGCAGCTCGAAACCGATCTCAACGCGCACGCCGCCGCGAGCATCGACGGCGACGAGGCGATGGCGGCGTTCCGCGAACGCCGCCAACCGAATTGGACCGGAAGCATCAGCTCGGAATGGCCGACGCTCGACGGCGGCACCGAAGCCGAGCGCCCGGTACTCGGCTGACCGACGCCGCTACCGCTTGCTCAGGCGTTGCCGGTCAACAGGATCAGGATGAAGAAGATCGCCATGATGATCATCAGAATCGTGCCGATGACCCCGAGGACGTAGCCGACCAGCACCTGCGCGCGGCCACCGTACCCGCCGCCGGACTCCTCGATCTGATCGAGCGCGCGCCTACCGAGCGCCCAGGCGACCGGCCCGGCGATACCGCAGCAGAGGATGCTCAGCGCCCCGAGGATCAGCACCGCCGTCGCGTTGGGGTGCTCGACAGGCTGCCCGATGGGTTTATCCGGTATCACCACTCACCGAATTCTACTGGCACACCGCCCTATTTGGCAGCGTCCACGTCGCTGCGTGTTCGCGGACGGGTCGACCGCCAACCGGGTTCGGAGGACACCACCGCGCTCCGGTCCCGACTCACTGCCCGCCGCGCACGGCACGGCCGAACTCCGTGCGACACCGTACAGCGCCACGAATCATGCGCGACCGCACATCGCCTCGACCACGCGTCACACGAAGCCACGCACCAGCTCGGACGTGCGCGGCGGGTACAGCCAACTCAGCCGTACTCGTCGCGCACCGAATGAGCCCGTGCGGCGACACACGGCCGAACCGCGCGACCGACCGCGCACGGCAGCCGCCTGATCAGCGCCCGTCCTGGCGAATTACCTTCCTATCGGGGCGATTTCGTTACCGGGATCAGAGGGCGCGCCGCTGCCTGGCGACCTCGGCCAGCACCACACCGGCCGCGACCGAGGCGTTCAGTGACTCGACCGGGCCCGCCATCGGAATGCTGAGCACCGCATCGCAGGTCTCCCTGACCAAGCGGGACAGGCCCTTGCCCTCCGAACCCACCACGATCACCGTGGGCGCGCTGCCGTCGAAATCGTCGAGCACCGTGTCGCCGCCCGCGTCGAGTCCGATGATCTGGTAGCCCTTCGCGGCCCAATCCTTCAGCGTGCGAGTCAGATTGGTGGCGCGGGCGACCGGAAGCCTGGCCGCGGCGCCCGCGCTGGTCCGCCACGCGACCGCGGTCACGCTGGCGCTGCGGCGCGACGGGATGAGCACGCCCTGACCGCCGAACGCGGCCACCGAGCGGATCACCGCACCCAGATTGCGCGGATCGGAGATATTGTCCAGCGCCACCAGCAGACCCGGCGTCGCGCCCGTGCGGACCCGGTCGAGCAGGTCGTCGGGGTGGGCGTAGCGGTAGGGCGGCACCTGTAGCGCGACGCCCTGGTGCAATCCGTTGGCGCTCAACCGATCCAGATCGGTACGCGGCACCTCGAGAATCGAGATGCCCGCGTCGCCCGCGAGTTTCACGCTCTCGGTGAGGCGATCGTCGTTCTCGGTGCCGACCGCAACGTACAGCGCGGTCGCGGGCACCTCGGCGCGCAGACACTCCACGACCGGATTGCGGCCGAGCACCAACTCCGGCCCGTCCTCGTTGCGGCGACCCGCCGGACGTCCCGGCGTCGTGCGGCCACCAGCGGTCGCCGCCTTCGCCTTCGCGGCGGCGCGTTTCGCGGCCGGATGCTTGGTGCGCATCTCGGCGGGCGGGGTGGCGCCGCGCCCCTCGAGTCCGCGCCTGCGCTTACCGCCGGAGCCGACGACCGCGCCCTTCTTGCTGCCGCCCTTCCTGATCGCGCCCCTGCGCTGCGAATTACCCGCCATCACTTCGCCTTTCCACGCGGGGCCGCCAACGACCATTCCGGTCCGGCCGCCGTATCGGTCACTTCGACACCCGCCGACTGCAACCGGTCGCGCGCGGCGTCGGCATCGGCCCAGTTCTTCGCGGCGCGCGCCTGCTGGCGCCGGTCGAGTTCGGCGCGAACCAGCACGTCGAGCGCGTCGAGCGCCGCCGAATTGTCCTGCGGGCGATACCACTGCGGATCGAGCGGGCACACCCCGAAGATCGCCAGCATGCCGCGCACCTGACCGGCCAGCTCGCGCGCCGCGTCGAGCGCACCCGATTCCAGCGCCTTGTTGCCCTCGTGCACCACCCGGTGCACCTCGGCCAGCGCGCGCGGGGCGGCCAGATCGTCGTCGAGCGCCTCGGCGAACGCGTCGGTCCATTTACCCACCGGAATTTCACCGACCCGATCGGCAACCCGGTGCACGAATGCCTCGATGCGCTGATACGAAGCCGCCGCGTCGTGCAATGCCTTCTCGGAATATTCCAGCATCGAACGATAGTGCGCACTGCCCAGATAGAACCGGAGTTCAACGGCGCGAACATTTTTCAGCACATTCGGAACGGAAAGCACATTGCCCAACGATTTCGACATCTTCTCGCCGCCGAGCGTCACCCAACCGTTGTGCAACCAGTACCGCGCGAATCCGTGACCGACGGCCTTCGACTGCGCGATTTCGTTCTCGTGGTGCGGAAAAACCAGATCCATGCCACCGCAGTGGATATCGAATTCCGGGCCGAGATAGAACTCGGCCATCGCGGAGCATTCCAGATGCCAGCCGGGACGGCCGGGACCCCACGGCGACGGCCACGTCGGCTCACCCGGTTTCGCGGCCTTCCACAGCGTGAAATCGCGCGGATCGCGCTTGCCCGCCCCGGCGCTCTCGCCCTGGTGCACGTCGTCGAGCCGGTGACCCGACAGCTTGCCGTAATCGGGATAACTCACCACGTCGAAATAGACGTTGCCCTCCGAGGCGTAGGCGTGACCGCGCTCGATGAGGCGCTGCATCATGTCGACCATCTGGGTGATGTGCCCGGTCGCGCGCGGCTCCGCCGATGGCGGCTGCACGCCGAGCTGCCGGTACGCCTTGTCGAACGCGCGCTCGTAGGTGGCCGCCCACTCCCACCACGGCCTGCCCGCCTCGGCGGCCTTGGTCAGGATCTTGTCCTCGATATCGGTGACATTGCGGACGAACCAGACGTCGTAGTCGTGCGCCTCCAGCCAGCGCCGCAGCACGTCGAACGCGACGCCGCTGCGCACATGACCGATATGTGGCTCGCCCTGCACGGTGGCGCCACACAGGTACACCGAAGCACGGCCGGGGACCAGTGGCGCGAATTCGCGCACGGTCCGCGTTTCGGTGTCAAAGAGGCGCAGAGTCACGGCAGTCGATCCTAGTCGGTGTAGCTGGGGGTTCTCGCCCCGGCTCAGCCCTGCCGAACCGGGAACTATGTCTTGTGATGCAGCAATGCCGTGGCGATCGCGGCGACGCCCTCACCGCGACCGGTGAGTCCGAGCCCGTCGGTGGTGGTCCCGGACACCGAGACCGGTGCGCCGAGCAGTTCACCCAGTACTTTCTGGGCCTCCGCGCGACGCGGTCCGATCTTGGGCCGATTGCCGATCACCTGTACAGCGGCATTGACAATCTCGAGGCCTTCTTCGTCGAGCAACCGGCGCACCTCTTCGAGCATTCGCGCACCCGATACATTCGCCCATTCCGGGCGTCCGGTGCCGAAGACCGCCCCCACATCGCCGAGACCGGCGGCCGAGAGCAGTGCGTCGCAGAGCGCGTGGGCGGCGACATCGCCGTCGGAATGTCCGGCGCATCCGTCGGCATCCTCGAACAGCAGGCCCGCCATCCAACATCGGCGGCCCGGTTCGATCGGGTGCACATCGCTGCCGATGCCGACCCGCATGCTCGCGACGTCGCTCATGAGGCACGCACCGGCACGTCGGACTCGAGCCGCGACAGCATGGTCTCGGCGAGCGTCAGGTCCATCATGGTGGTGATCTTGAAAGCCATCGGGTCGCCCGCGACGGTGCGCACCCCGGCGCCGAGCAATTCGACGAGTCCCGCGTCGTCGGTGGCCCGCACCCCGGAGGACACAGCGGCGTAGGCGGTGCGAAGCAGGTCGGCGGCGAAACCCTGCGGGGTCTGCACGGCGCGCAATCCGGCCCGGTCCGGCGTGCCGGTCACGACACCGGAGGCGTCGACGGACTTGATCGTGTCGACCACGGGCAGCGCGGGCACGACCGCGGCGTGGCCCGCACGCAGCTGCGCCACCACCTCGGCGATCAACCGGGGCGGCGTCAGCGCGCGGGCGGCGTCGTGCACCAGGAAATAGGCGGCGTCCGGCGCGGCGGCGATACCCGAGCGCACCGAATCGGTGCGCTCGACACCGCCGACCACGACCTGCACGGCGTCCGCGGGGGATACGGACGAACCGGGTAGCAGGGCGACGGCGCTCTCGACCAGATCGGCGGGGACCATGACGATGATCCGGTCGACGGCTCCCGAGGCGATCAAACCCTCGACGGCGAGCCGAACCATGGGTCTGCCGCCGACCTCGACGAACGCCTTGGGCATGTTCGCGCCCAAACGCACGCCGCGACCGGCGGCAGGTACCAAGGCAACGACAGTGCTGTCGCTGTCGGCGGTATTCACGGTCAGGAGGCCGCTGCGAGGACCTCGTCGAGCAGGGTCTCGGCCTTGCCGTCGTCGGTGCCCTCCGCGAGCGCGAGTTCACCGACGAGGATCTGACGAGCCTTGGCGAGCATTCGCTTCTCACCGGCCGACAGTCCGCGATCCTGCTCCCGGCGCCACAGGTCGCGAACGACCTCGGCCACCTTGTTCACATCGCCGGAGGCCAACTTCTCCAGGTTGGCCTTGTAGCGACGCGACCAGTTGGTCGGCTCCTCCGTGTGCGGCGCCCGCAGCACCTGGAAGACTCGGTCGAGACCCTCCTGGCCGACGACGTCACGAACGCCGACGTATTCGGCGTTCTCCGCGGGAACCCGAACAGTGAGGTCGCCCTGGGCGACCTTCAGGACCAGATACTCTTTTTGCTCACCCTTGATAGTGCGAGTCTCGATTGCTTCGATCAGCGCCGCTCCGTGGTGGGGGTAAACGACGGTGTCTCCGACCTTAAAAATCATGTGTCCCGTGCCCCTTTCGATGTTCACAGTTTAACATGCGACTCGATAACGGCGCGATCAACGGTGCAGGTCAGGGCCACAACGAGGCAACCACTGGGGTTGACAGAACCGGCGGGGTGTGCATTACGTTGTGGCAGAACGGGTTATCCACGGGCAGTACCCGAGGTAGAACCATGATCGAAATCCCAGCACCCTTCCGGCAATCTCCAGACCTACCAAAACCGTTATCCAATGGTTGCAGGAGCAACCCCTTCTGACCACCCATCGCCTCCGGCGTGTTGGGCAACCGCGGCGCCCGAATATCGATCCCGAGAGGTGCCGGGCAAGGGGTGACTACTACGCTGCCTAGTTACTACTCTCCGTAGCGGAGTACGACCGGTCGACATGGAGGACACCCGTGACTGCCCTGAATGCTGTGACCGCCTCTTCCGGAGCGCGGACGCGACGTCGCATGCTGATGGTCGCCGCACTGGCCGCGGGCGCGGCGATCGCCGTCTCCGGATGTAGCGCCGGGCAGATCTCGCAGACCGCCGACCAGGTGGCCGCCGTGAACGGCAGCAGCGTCGACGCGGAGAAGATCGCGCTTCGCAATGTTCACATCGTCTATCCCGGCGAGGGCTACACCAACGTCAAGGGCGGCAGTGCGCTCATCGCCCTTTCCATCATCAACACCAGCGAGACCAAGAGCGACACGCTGGTGAGCGTCACCAGCGACCTCGGGCAGGTCAAGCTCACGCCCGCGGCGGGCAGTTCGGCCGTGGTGATCGAGCCGCAGCAGAACGTGGTGGCCGCGTCGCCGGTCAACGAGGCGAAGGTCGAGGCGGGTCACGGCGACTCGCACGGCGGCGACTCACACGGCGCGCCGAGCACCGTGGCGCCGAGCAGTGCCGCCAAGCCGCCGATCGCCCCGGAGAACGCGCCCATCAAGATCGAGATCACCGGTCTCACCCGCGACATCACCCCCGGCCTCACCTACAGCGTGCTGTTCAACTTCGAGCGCAACGGGCCGGTGAAGATCGAGGTGCCGGTCGACGCGGGCATCCACGCCGAACGGCACGAGTCCGACAAGTCCGGCCCCGCCGCCGAGAGCCACGGTTCCGGCGGCCACTGAGTCCGACTCCGGCCGAGTCCGACCCGGCTCGCACGGCCCGCTGATATCGCGGGCGTCCGTCGTGTCGGACCCCGTCCGTAAGGTGCGTCTGTGGCCAAGACCAAGCCGATCTTCCGGTGCTCCGCCTGCTCGCACGAGGTCGCCAAATGGGTGGGTAAATGCCCCGACTGCGGCGCGTGGGGCACCGTGGACGAGGCCGTCCTCGCCGCCACGCCATCGGGCGCTTCCGCGCGGCGCGCCATGCTGCCGAGCACCGCCGCCGCGCCCATCTCCACCATCGACTCACAGGTCACCAAGGCGCGCGCCACCGGCGTGTCCGAACTGGATCGGGTGCTCGGGGGCGGCGTCGTCCCCGGTTCGGTAGTGCTGCTGTCCGGTGAACCCGGAGTCGGCAAATCCACGCTGCTGCTCGAGGTCGCGCACCGCTGGGCCGCCCAACCGGGGGAGAAATCGCTCTACGTCACCGCCGAGGAGTCGGCGGGGCAGGTCAGATTGCGGGCCGATCGCACCGGCGCGGTGCACGAGCGGGTCTATCTGGCCGCCGAATCCGATCTGTCGATCCTGCTCGGGCATGTCGAACAGGTCCGCCCGAGTCTGCTTGTGGTCGACTCGGTGCAGACCATGCTCGCCCCCGACGTGGACGGCGTGATCGGCGGCGTCACGCAGGTGCGCGCGGTCACGGCGGCGCTCACGTCGCTGGCCAAGGTCAGCGGTGTCGCGGTGCTGCTGGTCGGGCACGTCACCAAGGACGGCAATGTCGCCGGTCCGCGCACCCTGGAACACCTGGTCGACGTGGTTCTGCAGTTCGAGGGCGACAAGAACTCCACGCTGCGTATGGTGCGCGGCATCAAGAACCGATTCGGCAGCGCCGACGAGGTCGGCTGTTTCGAACTGCACGAGGACGGTATAGCGGGCGTCGACGACCCGTCGGGTCTTTTCCTGCACCACCGCACCGACTCGGTGCCTGGCACCGCGGTCACGGTCGCGATGGACGGCAAGCGCCCGCTGGTCGGCGAGGTCCAGGGGCTCACCGTGAAGACGGAGATCCCGGCGCCGCGGCGCGCCGTCAGCGGACTCGACTACAACCGGGTCGCCATGGTGCTCGCGGTCCTGCAGAGCCGAGGCCGCGTCTTCCTCGGCAAGCACGACGTCTACGCTGCGACCGTCGGCGGGATGCGATTGGTCGAACCGGCGGCGGATCTGGCCATCGCGCTTGCCATCGCGAGCGCCGAATCCGATACCGCGCTGCCCGCGGGGTGGGTGGTGCTCGGCGAGGTCGGCCTCGCGGGCGAGGTGCGCAAGGTCACCGGGCTGACGCGCAGACTGGCCGAGGCGCAGCGGCTCGGCTTCACGGACGCGGTGGTGCCGCCGGGTTCGGAAAAGATGAAAGGCGGGGGAATGCGAATCCACGAGGTGAGCGATCTGCGCACCGCGATCAGGTTGAGCGGCTTACGCGGTAGACGGGAAGGCGACCGGTGATCTCCGGGCGCCTCGCGGGCTATCTGCTGGGCAAACAGACCCGGTCGCGACCGGAAGCGGCGGCCACGGAAGCGGCGGCGCTGCGCGATGCCATCGTGCGCCTTGCGCCCGGCACCGAGTTGCGCGACGGCATCGAGCGCATCCTGCGCGGCCACACCGGCGCGCTGATCGTGCTCGGCCACGACGAATCGGTGGAGAGCATCTGCGACGGCGGCTTCGAACTGAACGTGGAGTTCGCGCCGACCAGGCTGCGCGAGTTGGCCAAGATGGACGGCGCGGTCGTGCTGTCCGACGATGGTGCGCGGATCGTTCGCGCCAACGTCCACCTCGTCCCCGATCCAGCGCTGCCCACCGTCGAGACCGGAACAAGGCACAAGGCCGCCGAGCGCACCGCGACCCAGACCGGGGCCGCGGTGATATCGGTCAGCGAATCCATGAGCGTGGCCACCGTCTACGTCGGCGGTTCGCGGCATATCGTCCAGCCGTCGGCCACCATCCTGGCTCGCGCGAATCAGGCGCTCGGCACGCTGGAGCGCTACAAGGTCCGCCTCGACGAGGTGAACCGGCGGCTCGCGCGCGGCGAACTCGAGGATCAGGTCTCGCTGCGCGACGCGCTGACGGTCGCGCAGCGGCTCGAAATGGTACGCAGGATCGCCGAGGAGATCGATCGCGACGTACTCGAACTCGGCACCGACGGGCGCCAGCTCGCCTTGCAGCTGGAGGAACTGGTCGGAGACAGCACGTGGCTGCGCGAACTGCTCGTGCGCGACTACCTGCGCACCGAACCCGCCGCCGCGGCGGTCGACCGCGCCATGGAGCGACTCGACGCGCTCACCGATTCCGAACTGCTCGATCTGACGAATCTGGCCGGTCCGCTCGGCTATCCGGCGGGCATCGAGGCATTGGACGAGCCGATGCGCCCGCGCGGATACCGGCTGCTCACCCGCATCCCGCGACTGCAATTCGATCGGGTCGAGGCGCTGGTGCGCGCGTTCGGGTCACTGCGAGGTCTGCTCGCCGCCACCGCGTCGGATCTGCAATCGGTGCCAGGCATCGGCGCGACGCGGGCGGCGCAGATCCGCGAGGCACTGTCCAGGTCGGCCGAAGCGGGCCTTGACGGTCCCTACGAGCGAAGCTGAACCACGGCCTCAGGCGATGTTGAACGGTTCGGCCGCGCTGCGCACCGAGCCGAGCTGCGCGACCACCGAGTACGCGCCCGCGCGCACGGGCACGCGTTCGCCCGCGCATTTCGGCTGGGAAGTGGATCCCGACCAGGTCACCTGGAACGCCGCCTGCTCACCGCGGTTGAGGGTGCGCACATCCGGCTGACCGTCGGGATAGCAGTCGGTGCTCGACCACAGTCGGCGCTGGCCGTCGAGGGAGAACACCGAGATCTGCTGCAGGCCGGAGCCGACGTCGCGCGAGCACGCCACCGCCGAGATATTGGTGATGACGATGCCGAAAACGGGCTGTTCACCGGACTTGTAGGTGGGCTGTTCGACGGTCACCTTCACCGCGAGCGACTGGTCGGGGCACTGCGCGGCGGCCACCGTCGCGGCCGAGGGCACCGCGCCGCCCGACGGCTTCGGCGTATCCGAGCCTCCCGGCGTCTTGGCCTGGGAGGTGGCCTGCGCGGAACTGGAGGCCGACGCCGTGGCGTCGGCGGGCGAACCGCCGCCGCGTGCGATCATGACCACCAGCCAGATGACCACCGCGAGGACGACCACGAGAGCGCCGACGGCGAAGACACGGCGACGCCAGTAGATCTCCGGTGGCAACGGTCCAGTCGGTTCCAGCACGCCTCAACGTTAAGGGCACGGCACGGTAACGCGACTCAGGACCTCGGCGTGTCGGGCGGTTACGGGCACGCGCGCCCATGCGGGTGCGGCGCGCGTGCCGACGCCGACTCCGCCGGTCAGACCGTCTCGCCGATATTGCCGACGACCCGGTGCAACTGCACTTCACCGTCGCGCAGTTTGTAGGTGACGCAGGCGATGGCGCACTCCCCCGTTGCGACCTTCTGGGAGATGATCATCGACCGCTGCATCAACAGTCGGCTGGTCTCCACCACGTGCCTGGCCTCCATCTCGTCGACGGTCGACAGGCCCTCGCGGCGGCCGATCAGGATCGACGGGGTGACTCGTTCGACCACGCTGCGGATGAAACCGCCCGGCACCTCGCCGCCGTCGAGCGCGTCGATCGTCGCTTTGACGGCGCCGCAGCTGTCGTGGCCGAGCACCACGATCAGCGGGACACCGAGCACTTCGACGCCGTACTCGATGGAGCCGAGCACCGAACTGTCCACGACGTGACCCGCGGTACGGACCACGAACATGTCGCCGAGGCCCTGGTCGAAGATCAACTCGGCGGCGACCCTGGAATCACCGCAGCCGAACAGGATGGCGGAAGGATGCTGTCCCGCCACCAGTTTGGCTCGATCGGCCGCTCCTTGGCTAGGATGCAGCAGCGTGCCGTTGACAAAGCGCTCGTTGCCCTCGCGAAGGGATTTCCAGGCGCTGATCGGGTTGGAATCAGGCATACCGTCCATTGTGCACAACGGTTCCCCGGTCGATGCGTCCGGCGCGTTACAGGGCGGCAAATATCGACCTGCCGCGACGGCGAGGGGGCGGTGAGAACAATGGGCCACACCACACGGCGTGTCAGATCTTCGCGAGTCGAAATCGCACCGAACGCGGTGGACGCCGAAGTGTTGCTGGAGTGGTACGGCGCGACCGCGCGAGATTTGCCGTGGCGGCGAGCAGGCGTCACCGCATGGCAGATCCTGATGAGCGAGATCATGCTCCAGCAGACGCCGGTCGTGCGGGTCGAACCGATCTGGCGCGAATGGGTCGCACGCTGGCCGGTGCCGTCGGCCATGGCCGCGGCCACACCCGCCGAAGTGCTGCGCGCCTGGGGCAAACTCGGATACCCGCGGCGCGCGCTGCGACTACACGAATGCGCACGGGTGCTCGCCACCGAACACGGTGACGAAGTGCCCACCGACGTGGACGTCCTGCTCGGGCTGCCCGGAATCGGCGCGTACACCGCGCGAGCAGTCGCCTGCTTCGCCTACGGACAGCGAGTCCCCGTAGTGGACACCAACGTTCGCCGGGTGGTGGCCCGCGCCGTACACGGACGCGCCGAAGCCGGTAACCCATCCTCGCGCGACCTACCCGAAACCGAAGCACTGCTCCCCCAACGGATCGACCACGCCGCCGTCTTCTCCGCCGCCCTCATGGAACTCGGCGCCACCATATGCACCGCGCGCAACCCCGATTGCACGAGATGCCCACTGCCACGATGCGCCTGGATCGCCGCCGGTCGACCGGTCGGCGAAACGGTACGGCGGACTCAGAAATACGAAGGCACCGACCGGCAGGCACGCGGTCGGCTGCTCGACGTGCTGCGCGACGCGACCGGCCCGGTAGAACGGTTTCGCCTCGACCTGGCTTGGACACGCGACATCGGGCAACGCGACCGCGCATTGGATTCACTGCTGGTGGACGGCCTGATCGAACAGACACCGGACGGACTGTTCGCGCTCGCGGGCGAGGGCCGGCTCAGCGAGGGTTCGTGAAAGCGACCCCGGAACGGCACCACACACACCCGTCGGGCAGCCGTAGCTACGGGTCGCGTCGTGCCCGACGAACTCAGTCCAGCATGCGAGTAGCCGATATCACCCCTCGGCCAGCACCTTCCGAAGAAAGGTTTCCACCGCCTCGCGGAAACGTTCAGGCTGATCATCATGAACGAGGTGGCCCGCATCGGAAACACGGACATAATCGGTCCCCGGCCGTGATTCGGCCATCGCACGCATCTGCCCCGGCGGAGTGATGGTGTGCTCCCCCTCGATAACCAAGCTCGGAGCGCGAACAGCTTCCCACTGCGACCAGAAATCTCGTGAACCCCACTCCTCGGAGATATCGCGGAAGGTTTCGACCGAGCCGTGGAGTCGGTATCCGTCCGGGCCGTGTTCGAAAGAGTTCAGGAAGTAGCGCCCCGCTATCGGACCGAAGAAATCCAGAACCGATTGTTCGTCCGGAAATGGCTGCGGCCACGCGCCGACCATGGCCGCCCAGTCGGCAGCGGTTCGACCTCGGAAATCCGGGGCTATGTCCTCGACGACCAAAGCGCGTACTCGGTCGGGGTAGGTGGCGGCGAAGACCCAGCCGTGCAGGCCGCCCATCGAATGTCCGATCACGACCATGGGCTCGGTGATCGGGCTGGTGGCTCGGGCCAGGTCGGCCACGAAGGCTTCGGTGGTCAGTTCCGGGGGTGCGGGACGGCCGTGGGCCGCGGCGTCGAAGGTGTACAGGTGGCCGAAAGGGCGGAGCCACGGGAGGTGGGCGCGCCAGGTTCGGGCACTGCCCATCAGGCCGTGTAGGAGCAGGATCGGGGTTCCGAGGCCGCCGTGGTCGTGGAGCATGGGGGTTTATTTTGGGGGGTCGGCCTGCTGACGGTTGTGTCGGGTTGTGCTTGTCGAGGTGCACGCTGCCTCTAGGTGCACGCTGCCTCTAGGTGGGGCTTGGAAAGGGACGCCTGTCGGGGTACCGAGAGGTGGTGTTCGGGTGGGGTGGGCGGACGTATTGTCGGGGTATGGCTGTTGTGAAGATCAATGCGATCGAGATTCCCGAGGGTGCCGGGCCCGAGCTCGAGAAGCGGTTCGCGCATCGGGCGCACGCTGTGGAGGGGTCGCCCGGGTTTCTCGGGTTCCAGTTGTTGCGTCCTACCGCGGGGGAGAATCGGTACTTCGTGGTGACGCAGTGGGATTCCGAGGAGTCGTTCGCGGCTTGGCGGGATGGGCCCGCGCGTAGTGCGCATGCGGGCAGTGCGGAGCAGAAGCCGGTTTCCACCGGGGCCTCGCTGCTCGAGTTCGAGGTCGTGTTGGACGTGGCGGCCAAGTCGACCTCCTGACAAATTTCGGGCGAATCCGGCGGGTCGCGGGTATCGGACTCGCCGGGTGACTCGCCCGACAGCGTGGGCGTCGGCCTCCGTGCGTGTTGACGCGGGGGGCTTGCCGGTGTCACAGTTCGAAGGTTGAACGCGATGGTGACGCGGTAATCCGGTGGGAATCCGGAGCGGTCGCGCCACTGTATTCCACGCATCGGTCCACGGTGGGGGGAAGAGCCAGACACCGGCGCCATCGCATGGCTCGAACGGGACGCGCATCCCCAGGAGGACTCGAATGGCCATCGCACATTCCCCGAGTAGGACCGCCGGCGATTCATTGGCGACCGTACTCGTCACGGTAGGTGTCGTACTGCTCGCACTGCTCACGCTCTACCTGGTCGGATTCGATCAGGGCGCCATCTCACGCGGTGGGATGTTCCTGCACGAGCTGATGCACGACGGTCGCCACCTGCTGGGCGTTCCGTGCCACTGACCGGATCACTCACCTCGTTATTGCTGCGCGGTCTGTTGGCCGGTCTGATCGCCGGACTGCTGGCCGCCACGGTGGGTTATTTCGTCGGCGAACCCAAGATCGATGCCGCGATCGCCATCGAAGAGGCGGCCTCCGCGCACGCCGATTCCGGCGCCGAAGCGGGGCACACCCACGGTGACGAAGAAGAACCGCTGGTCAGTCGCGACGGGCAGAAGGCGGGGCAGTTCCTCGCACTCGGCCTCGGCGGTATGGCCTTCGGCGCGATCTTCGCCGCGGCCGCGCATTACGCACGTCGCGTGAGCACCCTGTCCGGTCCGACGCTGGCGATCGCACTCGCGATCGGCGGCTGGCTGGCCATCGTTGCGGTGCCGTTCTTCAAATATCCGGCGAACCCGCCCGCGGTGGGTGATCCGGACACCATCAACGACCGCACGCTGCTGTGGGTGGCGGCCGTGGTCCTCGGACTCGTCGCCGTCGGCGCGGGCGTATTCGTCCACCGGGTGGTGCACGTCGGATTCGAGACGGTTCGCGTGATCGCGGGCGTACTCGCCTTCGTCGTGATCGTCACGCTCGGCTACGTCCTCTTGCCCGGCGTCGACGAGGTGAAAGCCGACTTCCCGGCGAGCCTGCTCTGGCAGTTCCGGATAGCGTCCATGGCGCAGACCGCGACACTGTGGGCGGCACTCGGACTGGCGTTCGCGTTCCTCACCGAATACACCTCCCGATCGAGCGCTCCGGCGCGCGAGGAGATCCCCGCCGCGGCTTGATCGGCGCGCGGGATGCGAAGGGCAGTGCCGGAGCTGATGACCGGCACTGCCCTTCGCGGTTCTCGCGACTCAGACGAGCGCGGCGTCGAGGGTGATCTCGTCCACCCCCGCCAGCGCCTTGCTCACCGGGCAGCCCGCCTTGGCGGCGGCCGCGGCCGCGGCGAATCCGTCGGCGTCGAGTCCGGAGACCCGGCCGCGGACCGTCAGCGCGATACCGGTGATGCGGAAGCCGCCCGCCGGGTCGGGGCCGAGGGTGACCTCGGCGGTCACGTCGAGGCTTTCCGGGGTGCCGCCCGCATTGCCGATCTGCGCGGAGAGCGCCATCGCATAGCAGGAGGAATGCGCCGCCGCGATCAGTTCTTCGGGGCTGGTTGTGCCGTCGGCGTTGTCGGCGGAACGCTTCGGGAACGACACGTCGTATTTGCCGACGCCCGAGCTGGCCAGCTCGACCTGTCCTGACCCATCCTGCAGGCCACCGGTCCAAGCGGTGCGCGCGGTACGAGTGGGCATCACGGTCCTTTCAGATGATTCGATCCGTTCGTGTCGAACCTACTAGCTATGTCAGTTGTCGGCACTCGTTCGGTGATCGAGTTGCTCGAGCACCAGCGGCCACGCGGCAAGATGCCGGTCGCGAGCCTCTTCGGTCGGAAATCCTTCGTGACGCAAGCGAAGTCGGATCCCGCGCGGCTGATTCACCAGCTCCATGGTGACCACGGTCTCGGCCCCCTCGGTCCCATCGGCACCGGTGACCCAGGTGAGCTGAACGATTCGTTCCGGTTCCAGCCGCAGAAAGCGACCGTAGTGGGGATAACGGATTCCCGCATGCTCGGTTTCGAAGAAGAACGGTTCATTGACCGCGGGCTTCATGAGCACCGAACCGGGTGCGGCGAACCAGATATCGAACCCCTGCGTGAGCGCCGCATAGAGTAATCCGGGCGAGGCGGACATAACACGCTCGACAGCGAGCTCGTGCGGGCGTGCGGAAAGATCCGGGAAGCGAATCGGCTGGTCGGACATGACTGGACAATACCCGGATCGCACCCCCGGACCGCTAATTCGCCGCACGCCAACCGGCAACCCCCACCACACGACCCGAAATCCGACACGATCCAACCGAAGCAACCCCACCAACCCCCAACCCGCCCAACATCATCGCCCGCACCCCCACCGCCCCCCAGCCGATCCACCAAGCGCCTACTTTCGAGCCACACGAGCGAGCCCAACAAGCAACAGTTGGCCCCCACCTCATTTCCAAACCCACCAGTCGGCACCCCTACAAGCGCCTCCTTCCAAACCCCACCCCACGCCCCCGCCCCCGGCACACCGACAAGGTTCGCGGCCGTCTCGCGTCCCAGCGTTCGAGACAACGCGACGAAGGAGCAAGTATCGAACGCTGGGACGCGAGACATGAAGGGCCGCGAACCCGCGGCGCCGAAGGCGCCGCCAATAAACACAGGAGCGTGTCGTGTCAGCGAGTTCGGTCGAAATCTCGGTTGGTGCGCGACGGGGGCTGCGAACGGTGGAGCGCCCGCTGTCGGTTTGCGATAGTGGGCCCTCCACCTTGCCACGCAGGCAGTTGGGTCGCTATCTGCGGGATTGGCGCACCCAGGCCGGCCTGACCATCGCCGAGGCGTCGCGGTTGATGGAGTGGGGGGCGAGCACGCTGCAACGCTTGGAGAAGGGGCAGGCCGAGCGTGTGCGCACCCTCGACATCGGGGAACTATGCCGCATCTACGGCATTCCCGACGACCTCGCCGAAGGTCTCAAGGGATTGGCCCAGCAAGTCGCGGTGACGAGTTGGTGGCATGCGCGCGGTGATCTGATACCGGAGAGTTTCGACGTGTACGCCGGACTCGAAGCTACCGCGCAGCAATTCCGTTCCTATCAGTCCGAAACGGTATTCGGGCTGCTCAGGACCGCCGAATACGCGCGGACCCTGAAGCACCTGGGGAATCCGGACGATTCGGATGTCGAGATCGAACGCCGGGTGCAGTCGCGACTGCAACGGCAGGCGCTGCTCACCCGCAAGGTCGCGCCCGCCACCGCCGACGTGATCCTGCACGAATCGGTGCTGCGCCGGGTGATCGGCGGGCCTCGGGTGATGGCCGCGCAATTGCGCCATCTCGCGGATATGAGCACCAGGGGCAATATCTCGCTGCGCGTGCTGCCGTTCAGCGCGGGTCTGCCGCTCGGCGTCGCGACCGGGCCGTATACGGTGCTCGAGTTCGGCCTCGATCGCAAGGGCCGGGCGGTCGAGCCGCCGGTGGTGTACGCGCAGTGGCTGTCCGGGGATCTGTATCTGGAGCGGGGGATCGATGTGCTCCGCTACGACCGGGCGCACGAATGTCTCCAGCGGCACGCCCTCGATTTTCAATCCACCCGACATCTCCTCCGGCAACTGGCGAAAGAGTATGCGGCCTAGTTTTCGGGAACCGTCGGCGGATTGAATTCGCATCGCGGCCGCGGTGCGGCTATCGCATCGCCGCCGCGATGCGGCAACAGTATCGCAGCTGCGATACGGCACGTTTCTATTGTTCACGAATCCGGTTGTACCGGTGGGGAAAGGACTCATCGCATGAGTGTCAATGGCGGTACCGACGTCGACCTGAGCAATGCGGTCTGGCGTAAAGCGGGGGAGGGCGACGGCCGCGACAGCGTGGAGGTCGCGCTGCTCGCCGACGGCCACGTCGGACTGCGCGACGGCAAGAATCCCGACGGCCACGTGCTGGTTTTCACGCCGGGGGAGTGGTCCGCGTTCGTGGCGGGCGTCGAGGACGGCGAGTTCGACCGCCCCGAGAGCTGAACGGGGCGGGGTTTATCACGGCCGTTGCCGGGTAATCGAATTCATGTGGATCGCGGGTCGAAGAATGCCCCGTCCCGGTACCGGAAACTGCGGCCGGGTGACCGGTTGGAATGGCTGATCGTCGCGCTGTTGTTCGCGGTGTCATCGATCGGCGTTTACGTGCTCACCAGCTCGTTGTTGCCGGCTTTGTTCGTCGGGATTCTGGTGTGGGGGGTCGCCATCGGAGTAGTGGCGATGTTGTGATTCGGGTGCGCCGTCCGGTCGGGTTTCGAAACCCGGCCGGACGACGTCCGTTCAGCGTCGGAACAGCTTGTTGCCCAACCAGACCAGCGGGTCGTATTTACGGTCGGCCACCCGTTCCTTCATCGGGATCAGCGCGTTGTCGGTGATCCCGATGTGTTCGGGGCACACCTCGGTGCAGCATTTGGTGATGTTGCACAGCCCGAGACCCTGTTCCTCCTGCGCGAGATCGCGCCGGTCGGCCACGTCGAGCGGATGCATCTCCAACTCCGCGATCCGCATGAGGAATCGCGGACCCGCGAAGGACTGCTTGTTCTCCTCGTGGTCGCGCACCACGTGACAGGTGTTCTGGCACAGGAAGCATTCGATGCATTTGCGGAACTCCTGGGACCGCTCGACATCGACCTGCTTCATCCGGTACTCACCGGGCTTGAGATCCACCGGTGGCGTGAACGACGGGATCTCCCTGGCCTTCTGGTAGTTGAACGACACGTCGGTCACCAGATCCCTGATCACCGGGAAGGTGCGCATCGGAGTCACGGTGATCAGTTCGTCGGGCTCGAAGGTCGACATGCGCGTCATGCACAGCAGTCGCGGCCTGCCGTTGACCTCCGCCGAACACGAACCGCATTTCCCGGCCTTGCAATTCCAGCGCACCGCGAGATCCGGCGCCTGGGTGGCCTGCAATCGGTGGATGATGTCGAGGACGACCTCGCCCTCGTTCACCAGGACCGTGAAGTCCTCGAGTTCACCACCGTCGTTGTCACCGCGCCACACGCGGAATTTGGCGTCGTAACCCATTGTTACGCCTCACCTTCCGTGGCAGAAGCCGAACCGGACGGGTGCGTCGCGAGTTCGGCGGGGTTGTAGTACTTCTCGAGTTCGGACAGGTCGAACAGCGCGAGCAGGTCCTCGCGCATGGGTTCCTGGTCCTCCTTGGTCACCCGAACCGCGGGGACCGCGAGCGCGGCGTCGGCCGGGTCGATCGCGCAGACCAGCAGCTTGTTGCGCCAATCCGGGTCCATGCCCGGATGGTCGTCGCGGGTGTGCCCGCCCCTGCTCTCGGTGCGCAGCAGCGCCGCCTGCGCGACGCATTCGCTGACCAGCAGCATGTTGCGCAGGTCGAGGGCCAGATGCCAGCCCGGATTGAACTGCCGGTGCCCTTCCACCACCACACCGCCGAACCGCGTGCGCAATGCGGCGAGCCGCTCGATGGCCTCGCGCAGTTCGTGTTCCTTGCGGATGATGCCGACCAGGTCGTTCATCGCCTGCTGGAGATCGGTGTGCAGGGTGTAGGGGTTCTCGCCCGCGCCTTCGGCGGGCGGGTCGAACGGCGCGACCGCCGCCGCCGCGGCCGCGGTGATGTCGTCGTCGGACACCGAGGGCCGCTGCGCGAGCTGCTCGACGTAGGTGGCCGCGCCGAGTCCGGCGCGCCTGCCGAAGACCAGCAGATCCGACAGCGAGTTGCCGCCGAGGCGATTCGACCCGTGCATGCCGCCGGAGCACTCACCGGCCGCGAACAGTCCGGGCACGGTGGCCGCGCCGGTGTCGGGCGCGACCTCGATGCCGCCCATGACGTAATGGCAGGTCGGCCCGACCTCCATCGGCTCCTTGGTGATGTCGACATCGGCCAGTTCCTTGAACTGGTGATACATCGAAGGCAGCCGCCTGCGGATCTCCTCGGCGGGCAGCCGGGAGGCGATGTCGAGGAAGACGCCGCCGTGCGGGGTGCCGCGCCCGGCCTTCACCTCGGAGTTGATCGCGCGCGCGACCTCGTCGCGGGGCAGCAGGTCGGGGGTGCGGCGCGCGGAGTCGTTGTCCTTCAGCCACTGATCGGCCTCGGCCTCGCTCTCCGCGTACTGCCCCTTGAAGACCGCGGGGATGTACTCGAACATGAACCGCTTGTCCTCGGTGTTCTTGAGGACGCCGCCGTCGCCGCGCACACCCTCGGTGACGAGGATGCCTTTCACGCTCGGCGGCCAGACCATGCCGGTCGGGTGGAATTGCAGGAATTCCATATTGATCAGGGTCGCGCCCGCGCGCAGCGCCAGCGCGTGACCGTCGCCGGTGTACTCCCAGGAATTGGAGGTCACCTTGTAGGACTTGCCGACGCCGCCGGTCGCCAGCACCACCGCGGGCGATTCGAACAGCACGAACTTGCCCGACTCGCGCCAGTAGCCGAAGGCGCCGGAGATCCGGTCGCCGTCCTTGAGCAGTTCGGTGATCGTGCATTCGGCGAAGACCTTGATGCGCGATTCGTAGTCGCCGGATTCGGCGAAATCCTCCTGTTGCAGCGACACGATCTTCTGCTGCATGGTGCGGATGATCTCGAGTCCGGTTCGGTCGCCGACGTGCGCGAGCCGCGGATAGGTGTGGCCGCCGAAATTGCGCTGGCTGATCCGCCCGTCGGCGGTGCGGTCGAACAGCGCGCCGTAGGTCTCCAGCTCCCACACCCGGTCCGGCGCTTCCTGGGCGTGCAGTTCCGCCATGCGCCAGTTGTTCAGGAATTTCCCGCCGCGCATGGTGTCCTTGAAATGGGTCTGCCAACTGTCCTTGTCGTTGGCGTTGCCCATCGAGGCGGCGCAGCCGCCTTCGGCCATGACGGTGTGCGCCTTACCGAACAACGATTTGCACACCACCGCGACGGAGAGGCCGTGTTCGCGCGCCTCGATCACCGCGCGAAGTCCGGCGCCTCCGGCACCGATCACGACGACGTCGTATTTGTGCCGTTCAACTTCTGGCATTGCCGCGAAATCTCCTTGGTGAGGCGGTCAGTTGAAGAACCGGGGGTCCGAAATCGTCTCGCTCGCGACCAACATCACGTAGAAGTCGGTGAGCACGAGGGTGCCGAGCGTGGTCCACGCCAACGCCATGTGGCGGGTGTTCAGCTTCGAGATCTGAGTCCAGAACCAGTACCGCACCGGATGCGCGGAGAAGTGCTTGAGCTTGCCGCCCATGATGTGCCTGCACGAATGGCAGGACAGGGTGTAGGCCCACAGCAGTACGACGTTCACGAGCAGCACGACATTGCCGAGGCCGAAGCCGAAGCCGCCGTCCTCGCCGTGGAAGGCGGTGATCGCGTCGTAGGTGTTGACGAGGGAGACCAGGGTCGCGACGTAGAAGAAGTAGCGATGCGCGTTCTGGATGATGAGCGGCAGTTTGGTCTCGCCGGTGTATTTCGCGTGCGGTTCGGCGACCGCGCAGGCGGGCGGGGAGAACCAGACGGCCCGGTAGTAGGCCTTGCGGTAGTAGTAGCAGGTCAGCCGGAAGCCGAGCAGGAACGGCAGGACGACGAAACCGAGCGGGATGAACATCGGCAGGTCGCCGAACGGTGTGCCGAAATGGGATGAGCCCGGCTCGCACGATGTGCTCAGGCACGGCGAGTAGAACGGCGTCAGGTAGTGGTACTTGTCGACCCAGTACGCCTCGCGCACAAAGGATCTGATGGTCGCGTAGGTGACGAACGCGGCGAGTCCCACCGCGGTGATCAGGGGTGGGAGCCACCATCGATCGGTGCGCAGGGTGCGCGCGGAGATCTTGGCTCTCGTCTGACTGAATACGCCCGTTCCGGTCTGGGGGCTGGCGGTCGGTGCGGCACTCACAGGTGGATGCCTCGCTGATCTGCTGTGCGGGTGGTCATCATTACCTCCGCAAATCGGATGTGATGCCGAGCACCATACGACACGGCTGCTATCGATTGAACGGGGTCGTGGGAATCCCGACCGCCCGGATCGCCTATGATTTGCGCCACATCGACGGCTTCGCGCGCGTACCCGTTCCGTATGTGAAACAAACCCTTCCGTGGCCGAACTGAACCGGCGCGGAACAGGATTCGCGCGAACCCCCCGCAACCGGTGCGAAAAGTCCGTTTTTTCGGTTTCCGATCGTCACATGGAAGCAACAATCCCGTGGTCACATTCTCTTTGAGATTTACCTGTTGACGTGCGCCGATGCGCTCGTCGCACCGCGGTGTGAACGACGGTCCGCCCGGTGGACGCCGATGTCGCCGGACTCGCCTTCGCCGTGCCGTGGACGGAGCACGCTCCGGTCGGGAAGGAGTCACCAGAATGAGACGAGCCGCGATCGTCGCCCCCGTCCGCACACCGAGTGGAGTGGAGGGCGGTGCGCTGACCGGAATGCCGCCCGACTGGCTCGCGACCACCGTCCTATCGGCCGTGATAGAGCGTTCCGGTATCGATCCGTGGCGCATCGAGGACGTCGCGATGGCCTGTGTCGACGTCGGCGCGCCCGAACTCGGCCGCCGCGCCGCGCGCGGCGCCGGACTCCCCTTCGCCGTACCGGGTTTCCTCACCGACCGGCGCAGCGGCAGCGGGCTGCAGGCCGTGATCACCGCCGCCATGATGATCCAGACCGGCGCCGCCGACGTGGTGGTCGCGGGCGGCGTGGAATGCGCTTCCGATCCGCTCGGCCACGACCGCGCGCGCTCGGTGGAACTCGCCAACGCCGAGCAAGTGGCGCGCTACTACGGCATCCGGCGTGCCGAAGCCGACGAATTCGCGGTCGCCAGTCACCGCAAAGCGGCGCGCGCGTGGCGGCAGGGCACCTTCGCGGCGGAGGTCATCCCGGTCGGCGTCACCGCCGAACCGCCCGGCTGGGGCGGCGAACCCGGCTTCGACACCGCGGGACACCGGATATCACGTGACGAGGGCGTGCGCGACGACGTGTCGACCCACACGCTCGCCGCGCTGCGCCCGCTGCTGTCCCACGGTGTGGTGACCGCGGGGAATATGAGCGCGCACCGGCACGGCGCGTCGGGCTGCCTCGTCGTCGCCGAGGACCGGCTCGAAGAACTCGGGCTGACGCCGATGGCGTTCCTGGTCGGCTGGGCCGCCGCCGGATGCTCCTCCGACACCGCGACCCTCGGCGCGGCGCCCGCGGTCGCCAAATTACTCGGCCACACCGGATTCGATCTCGACGAGATCGACCTCATCGAGGTCAACGAGGGTTTCGCCGTCGAGGTGCTTGCCCTGGCGCGGGAATGGGACATCGATCCGCGCGCCCGCCTGAACGTGAACGGGTCGTCGATCGCGCTCGGCCACCCGGTCGGGGCGACCGGGCTGCGCATCATGACCACGATGCTGCACGAGTTGTCGCGCACCGAAGGGCGTTACGGGCTCGAGGCCATCGCGCTCGGACACGATCACGGCATCGCGGCGCTGTTCGAGTCGGCGGACACCGGTCCGACGGTCGAGGCGCCGCGCGGTGCGCGGTTCCACGGTGTGCGGCCCGCGCGCAGGCCCGGTCGGCACCGGGCCTGACGCCGCTACTTGGTGCGCGGACGGGAGTGGAAGCCCAAGCCCTCGTCCTGCGCGCCCATCCACGCCGCTTCGTCGGATTTGCTGTCGGGTACGTAGATGGTGTTCCTCGGGCCGCCAGCGACCTCGGGCGGCGGCGACTGCTCGAAGTCCTCGGCGTCGATGACGAGCCGCTCCAAGTCGTTTTCCAAGCGCCGCACGGTCTTCGCGTCACCGTAGTGGGAACGTAGTGCGCCGATGGATTGCCGGAGCTGTCCGACCGCGTAGCGTAGTTCCGCGATGTCGCTGCGTGTCATCGTTACCTCCTGTGATGGTCAGCGGATACCCGAGCCGGCGCCCGCGCGTCGACCCCGGCGGAACCGCATGTGGGCGCGCGACACCAGTCGTGTGATCCACCACACAACGTGATCTACAACACAGTACAGAAGAATTCGGCGACAGGCTCGTGGGATTCGAAACAGGGTGAGTTTGCCTGCCGATTGCCTCGCCTCGTCGCGATACTCGTCAAGCCTGCGCCCGTCCGGCGGGCCGCGCAACCGGCGACCCGCGACGACACCCCTCGAAACCGGCCTCAGCCTGCGACGGCCATCCCGGAACCCGGTGCGGCGAAGCCGGTGCGCGCCCGCTCGACCAACGCGACGAGCGAGAGTGCCACCTCCTCTGCTCGCTCCAGGATCACACTGTGTCCAGCCCCATCGACTCGCACCAGTTCCGACCCGGCGAGCTGGGAGGCGAGCACCACCGAATGCGCGAACGGGACCACGATGTCGGCGGTGCCCGCGAGCACCAGCGCCGGAATCGCGCCGAGGCTGTGCAGGGTGGCCGTCTCGTCGAACGCGATCAGCGAGGTCAGGAAACTCGCCATGGTCAGCAGCGGTGTGTCGTTGAGCATGGCCGTCGCGACCGCGGCCATCCTCGGATTCACCTTCCGTGTGCCGAACTGCGCCTCCCGCACGATCGGTTCGAAGATCCTGCGCGTCATCCGCTTCGATGCCTGCATCATCCGCGGCGCGCGCAGCACCGCCACCTGGAGCGAGCTCACCGCGTACCGGTGCAGGAACCGCCCGAGCCCGACCTCGGTGAGCCCGTTCGCCGCGCCCGCGATCAGCGCGAGGCCGACGACGCGGGTTCCGATGGTGTGCGGGAACAGTCGGGCGTAGGACAGGGTCACCATCGCGCCCATCGAATGGCCGACCAGGATCAGCGGACCGGTCGGCGCGACGACGCGCAATACCGCGTCCAGGTCGTGGCCGAGTTGGTCGATCGTGTAGGTCGTCGGGTCGGCGGCGCCCGAATCGCCGTGTCCGCGATGGTCGTAGAACACCATGCGTATTCCGTCGTCCCACTGTCGCAGCAGGTGGTCGCGCAGATAGAACCAGGATCGCGCGCGCAGGCAGTGTCCGTGCACGAAGGCGACGGTGAGCGCGGCGTCGTCGGCGCCGAGTACGCGCACCGCGATCGGGACGCCGTCGTCGGTCGACACCGTCACGCGGCGGCCGTCCTCGTCGGCCCGTCGAGCGATGATCGTGGACATGATTCCTCCTGTCGTCGACCCGATGGACGGAGCGTTCTTGTCCGGTTGTCGGTGATTGTTTCCACCGCGTTAGCCGCTCATACCAGGCGTTATGCACATGTTGCGCAATCGAGGTCGCCGGTCGATCGAGAGCCATCTTCGAGTATCTAACCTTCTCTAGCTGAAATATTAGATGGCTATAGTTAATCCTGATGTGAGAGATGTTCCGGATAATCTAAATTAATCTAGTGAAATACATAGAATTAATTAGATTGAGTGCGATATGACCAAGTCACTGCTTCTGTTGGGCCGTCTATTCCATGCGCTGGATGCTGGAATACTCTCCTGCGGACCGCGTCTCGCGAACCGATACGAACCGTTCCCGATACCCTCGCATCGCACCCGGTCGATCCGATGCGCGAGACCCGCACCCCCGGATGAACTCTCGGTTACCGCTACCGAGGTGAACGCCTGACGCGCGGATGTGATCATGGATGGTCGCGTTCCACGCGAACGGATTTCGACCCGTGCCGTTCGAGGTGCGAACGATCACCGGAGGTGAAGGGCTGCCGTGCCGAACGAACGATTCCCCACCAAGGGCGAAGTGCTGCGCGCCTGCCGAGGCGTCGACCACGCGGGCCACCCCATGCTCCGCGCCGCCTACGCCCTGACCACCCTGCACGAACGCCGCCTGTTCGAAGGCGCCGACCCGCACACCGACGGCCGCAGCGCGGGACTGGTACACGAGATAGACCACTGGGTCCGCCGCCAACTCCCCCCGACCCACACCGCCACCGCCGTCCACACCGAATCCATCGGCGCCATCGTCGACCGCATAGCCGCCTACACCGCCACCACCTACGCCGCCCTCGCCGCAGGCTCCCCCGACCGCCTCGCCACCGAACGGCAACGCCTCGCCGCCCTCGCCACCACCTACGAACACCTCACCGACGACGTGGTGGCGGGCCGCCGCCGCCTCCCGTAACCACCGCGCACAGCCGGGCAGGTTCGATTGGCGCCGAATGGCATTCGGCAGCCATAGCGGAGATGTCAGACGCTGCGGAGGTAGCGGCCGAAGTGGGGGACGGTGAAGCCTATGGTGCCGCGTTCGGCGGAGTAGATGAGGCCCTTTTTTATGAGGCCGTCTCGGGCGGGGGAGAGGGAGGCGGGTTTGCGGCCGAGTTCGGAGGCTACGGCGGAGGTGGCAACGGGGCCGTCGTCGCCGGAGAGGTCGGCCATGGCTCGCATGTATTCGCGTTCGGCGGGGGTGGCGCGTTCGTAGCGGGAGCCGAAGAATCCAACGGCGAGTTCCTCTTCGGCGGTGGGGGAGGCGACTTCGACGTCTTCGGCGGTGATGGGGCTCTCCGGGGCCTGGTCCCAGGCGGCCTTGCCGTAAGCCTGGACGAAATAGGGGTAGCCGTCGGCTCGTTCGTAGAGGGCGTCGAGCGCTTCGGTGGTGAAGGCGACGTCCTCGCGTTCGGCGGGGGCGATGAGGGCCTGGTTCGCGGAGTCGCGGTCGAGGCGGTCGATGCGGTGGTAGCTGAACAGGCGTTCGGAGTAGCTCTTCGAGGCCGACAGTACGGCCGGTAGGTGGGGTAGGCCCGCGCCGACCACGATCAGCGGGGCCGCGTCCTGGCTCAGTTCGTGGCAGGCGCCGCAGATGGCGGAGACGTCGGCGGCGCCGAGATCCTGCATCTCGTCGATGAATATCGCGATGCCGACGCCGATGTCGCCCGCGAGCCCGGCGGCTTCCTTGAGCAGTTCGACCAGGTCGATCTCGATGTCTCCGGAGTCGGCGCGCCCGGAGACGGCAGGCACGTCGATGCCGGGCTGCCAGCGGTCCCGCATGCCCTTGTCGGCGGTGGCGCGCAACGCGAAAGCCTTGAGGATGCCGAGGAAGTCGTCGACGCGTTCGGGATTGCGGTGCGACATGGCGATCGCGCGCGCGGCCGTGTGCAGTGCCGAGGACAGCGGGCGGCGCAGTTCCTGATCGGGTCGCGCCTCGATCTTGCCGGTGCCCCAGTTGCGCGAGACGGCGGCGGAGCGGAGCTGGTTGAGCAGGACGGTCTTCCCGACGCCGCGCAGACCGGTGAGCATGACGCTGCGTTCAGGACGCCCGCGTGCGATCCGTTCGAGCACGATGTCGAAGGCGGTGAGTTGTTTGTCGCGCCCGGCCAATTCGGGTGGGCGCTGTCCGGCTCCGGGAGCATACGGATTCCGCACGGGGTCCATGCGGTAACACCGTAGCCGCTCTAGTCCGGAAAATCTGGGCCAGTCTAGGGTGAGTGATAGAGACCGCTAGTGAACCCTGGTTCCCGAGGGGCGCTGCTTTGGCGCGCCGGAACTCGGCTGCCTACTCTGATGGCATCCGATGCGTGGTGGCCGCGTGCTGACGAGAGGGTGTCATGATCGAGGGGTCGCAGGAGTCTCAGGACGACGAACCGGGCGAGGAGTCCGTCGACGACGACGCCGAACTCACCGAGAAGATCATCGAGGCCGTCGGCGCGTGGCCGATTCCCGATGGCGCGGAGCGGGCGCGGCGTATCCAGGAGAATCTGATGGCGGCGGTTCGCGGCGCCTTTCCCGATCCGCAGATGGTCGCCTACCTCGCGGTGGGGCCGCTGATGGTGGCCATGGGCCGGATCGAGGTCGAGTTGCTGGACGCGCGGCGCAGAATCGGCGAGCTCGAACGCGCACTCGCCGAACGGGATAGCTAGCTGAGTGGTTGCCACAACCGGCGCATCCGGTTTCGAGATCCAATCGTTACCCGGAGGGGTTGTCGGACGCGTGTTCGATTGCCGGGCGATTTCGCACAGTTTCGGAAAATGCTGGTCTGTGCGCTGGACAACAGTGCGCCCGCATCGTAATCTTCTCGTGACTTAGTGGAGTCTGTCGTTTCGTCCAGGAATCGGCGCCACTGAGTCACCGCCTAATCGGCTGTCGGGGCTAATGTTCCGGCTGTCGAGCCGGGGACCCACAGGTTCGTCTGGGGTGAATCCGCAACGGTATAGTCGCCGGCGCGGTAGGGCCGATCTTCCCGGCCCGAACCCGTCAGCTAACTCGGTCGGCGGGATGAGCAGGAAGATCGGAGACTCAGCTCGGTGGGTAAACACAGCTTGCAGCGGGAATCCCGGCTGTCGAATTCCGTCAAGGGCGCGCTCGTCCTGGGCGCGGCGGCCGCGACGACCGGTGCCATGCCCGCGATCAACGCGACGGCGGCCACCATCAACATCCCCGGCATCGGCGGTATCGACGTTCCGGTTCCCCAGGAATTCGACGCTCCGGTCCAGGAACTGAACAAGCAGCTGGAGCAGGCGCTTTCCGCCGCCCCCGCGATCCCGCCCGCCTCGCTGGGCACGCTGCCCCAGGTCCCGCAGGGTGGCTTGTTCGGCAACGTGCAGGAACACCAGACCCCCGCCGTCAAGGCTCTCGACGCCGCCAGGAGCAAGGTCGGCGCCCAGTACTCCTGGGGCGCCGCGGGTCCCGCGCGATTCGACTGCTCCGGCCTCGTGCAGTGGGCCTACCGCCAGGCCGGTATCGAACTGCCGCGCACAAGCTTCGAGCAGTCCCATGTCGGCGCTCCGGTGGCCTTCCAGAACCTGCAGCCGGGTGACATCGTCATCACCAACGGCGGCGGTCACGTCGGCATCTACGCGGGCGACGGCAAACTGCTCAACGCCGTCCAGTCCGGCACCCCGGTCTCCTACACCACCCTCAGCCCCGACGACGTCGTCACCGCGCGCCGCGTCTCCTGACGGGTTCTTTGGCCGAGCGGGCGTCACCCTCGCAAGCCCGCGTCGATTCGTGGACGTGGTCGGTACGCCTGTTCAAGACGAGGTCGGCTGCCGCCGAGGCGTGCCGTGGCGGACATGTCCGCGTCAACGGCACCGCAGCCAAGCCCGCTCAGCAGGTCAAGCTCGGTGACGAGGTTCGTATTCGGGTGAGCGGTGTGGAACGCATCGTGATCGTGGAGCGGATCGTCACCAAACGGGTCAGCGCCCCCATCGCGGCGCAGTGCCTGATCGATCGGAGCCCGCCTCCGCCGCCGCGTGAGATCCTGGCCGTCATGCCTCGCCGTGATCGTGGCGCCGGGCGACCTACCAAGCGTGAACGTCGCGAGACCGACCGTCTCCTCGGTCGCGACGTGCCGCCGACGTAGTGCCCGGCGTTTCCTGGACCGGCGGGGTTCGAAACGTCGCCGAGCGGCTCGACGCAGGCGCCGCGATTGCGGTTGTCACCGATGCTCCGAGCGCGACTCGTTGTGAACCGACACATGTGATCGGATTCCGACGGTCACGACCCGCCGCTCGACTTGCCGTAGCCAGAAGATTGCCCGACTAACCGGACTGGCGTCGGGAAGGTCATGGCAGGTCGGCGATCTTGGCCGGAATCTCGATGTCCTCGTCGGCCCAGTGGATCGCGCAGACCCGGTGGTACCCGTCCGCGATCACGGTCGGCACGGCCCGCCGGAAGTCTCCGCGCACCAGCAGGACCGGTGACAGCGCCTTCCCATTGTTGATCTTGATGAGATCTCGCCGGACGTGCGGATTGTCGGCGGACAGCAGCTCGAGCCCGGCGGCGCGCAGAATGTCCTTGGCCTTCTTGTGCACGATCGGCGCGTCCCGCAACCGCGCGACCACGGTATCGACCAGTTCCTGGTCGCCGAGCAGTTCGAGGTAGTCGGCGGCGGCCGGATAGTCGTGTTCGTCCGGATGGTTCTTCCAGGTGACGGCGATGGTTTCGGAGGTCATAGCTCATCATCGCCCCCGGGCCGCCTGATCCCGGATACCGACGGCGGCGCGTCAGTCGGGCGCGGCGAGTGGTCGTTTCCCTGCGGTGGCGAGCGCGGGTAGTCGGCCCGCGTCGAACAGCGCGCGGCAGTCGGCGCGGCGCACCTTTCCGCTCGAGGTCCGAGGGATCGCGCCAGGTGCGACCATGACCACGGACTCCGGCATCACCGCGTGCACATCCGCCACCGCGCTGCGCACGCACACCGCGATCGCGGCGGCATCGGCGGCTTCGTCGGCGTTATGCAGTTCGGCGACGATCACCAGACTCTCGCGCACGCCGTCGTCGTGCCCGAACGCCGTGAGATATCCCGCGCGGAGGTGCGCGCCCGCGGCGACGGCGGTCGCCTCGATATCGGCCGGATAGTGATTGCGGCCGTCGACCACGATGAGATCCTTGCGCCGCCCGGTGACGTAGAGGCCGGTCTCGTGGCGGAAACCCAGGTCGCCTGTGCGCAGCCAGTGTCCGTCGTCGCCCGTGAGGACCGCGCCGAACGTGTCCGCGCTCGCCGACGGATTCCCGTGATAACCCGCGCCGACGTTCGGACCCGATACCCAGATCTCGCCGACCGCCCCCTCCGGCAGTTCGACGCGGCGCTCCGGATCGACCACCGCGACCCGCTGTCCCACCGGAAATCCACAGGCAACCAACGTGATACCCGTGTCGGCGGGCACGGCTTCGCCCGCGTTCAGTGCCGTGCGATCGAAGCGCCGCGTGACCGGATCGGCCTCGAGGTCGGCGATGGTGACCGCGAGCGTCGCCTCGGCCAGTCCGTAACCGGGGGTGTGCGCGCGGTGCCGGAATCCGTGGGGGGTGAAGGTATGGGTGAAATCGTTCAGCGCGTCCGCTCGCACGTGTTCCGCGCCGTTCAGAATCGCGTCGAGGCCGGACAGGTCCAACCCGGCGCGTTCCTGTTCGGACGTGCCCGAAACGACCAGAGACAGGCCGAAATTGGGGCTCGCGGTGATTCCCGCGCGATAGTCGGAGCAGGCCCGAGGCCAGCGGATCGGCCGTTTGACGAAATCCTGCGGCGACAGCGTCACCCCGTGCACGCCGCGGAAGAGCGGGAGCGAGAGGCCGAGTACCAAACCCATATCGTGGAAGAAGGGCAACCAGGTCACGATGGGCCGGTCGCCGACGGGAACGGCCGCGTGCAACTGGGTCAGTCCCGCGATCAGGTTGCCGTGCGTGATGCGCACGCCCGCGGGAGATTTAGTCGATCCCGAGGTGTATTGCAGATAGGCGAGGTCGGTGGTCTCGATATCGGGGCGTTCGGCGTGCGCGTCCGGATCGGGAGACAGGATCGCGCTCGCGTGTCCCGCGAGCGCGTCCGCGGTGACGGAGTCCGCCGCCGAAACCAGTAGCAGCCTCGGCCCGGCGTCGGCGAGCGCGCTGTCGATCCTTTCGGTACTGCGAGCCCCGGTGACCTGCGGCAACGGCACCGCGACGCGTCCACTGTAGAGGCAGGCGAGAAAAGCGATCACGTAGTCGAGACCCTGTTCGCACAGAATCGCGACGCGGTCCCCGACCTGGCTTTCCGCGCACAGTCGTCGCGCCAGCGCCGAGGCCGCGCCGTGTAGTCGGGCGTAGGAGAGAGTGTGCGGCGAGCAGGCCGCGCCCCGGTATCGCAGCGCGGTGAACGCCGGATCATCGGGCCTGGTCCGCGCCAACAGCGCGACACGATCGCCCAGCGTTCCCGGTGGATTCACGAGGCGGCGCCGGAGCCGAGGGCGGCCGGACCAGCAGACACTTCCGGTGGTTCCACGAGGTGGCCGATGTCGGCGGTGGCGATCTGATCGTCCAGCGTTCCCGTGGGTTTCATGAGGCGGTGTCGGTGATCGCCCGGCTTCTCCGGTGGTCTCGCGAAGTCGCCGGTGTCGTTCGCGGCCCGATTACTCAGCGTTCCCGGTGGTTTCACGAGGCTGCGCCGGTATCGGTGGCGGCGACCCGTTCGGCGAGTGCTGCGCTGAGCGCCGCGACCGTGGGGTGGCGGAAGAGTTCGGCGGTGGAGATGGCGATGCTCAGCCTGGTCTCCAGTGCGCGGCGCAATTCGATGGCGAGCAGTGAGCTCAGGCCGAGTTCGTTGAAATCGGCGGTGGTTTCGATGGATTCGGTGGGGCGGTCGATGGTGGCGGCGAGTACCCGTCGCACGGTCGCGGTGAGCGGTTCGGGCGTGAGCGGCGGGCGCGTCGCCTCGATCGGTTCGGGTCGGCGGGCGGGCGAATCCCGTTGCGCGGTGAGCAGATTCCGCAGTCGAGCGGCGACCGGGGAGCCGTCGCCGGTCGGCGCGTAGTCGACGGCGAGCAGATAGGGTTCGCTGTGGCACAGTGCGGCGGTGAGCAGTTCCGCACCGCGCCGGGGATCCACGGCGGCGATGCCGGCTCGCCGCAGGTGGATCGCGTCGCCCGCCGCTTCGCTGAGCCCGGATTCCCACACACCCCAGCCGACGCTGACCACCCGGCGCCGCCCGAAGACCTCGGCGGGGAAGGGGTCACCGAACGCGCCCGATGTTCTGCCGGTTCGCGAGATTCCTCGGGGGCCCGCTGTCCAGGCACTCTGCTGTGCGGTCGAGTCCGATCTCCGACCATTCCCGACACCGATTCCCGATGCGACCTCTGCCGCCGGGACAGCCGCTTCGCCTGTCCCGGAACCGGTTTCGGAACCCGCCTGCCAGGCTTGTCGCGCGCCGACTCCCGCTTCGATATCCGCGCCGCGGGCAGCCCTGCCGCCGGATCGCGCTGCGGCTCCGGCCACCGCGTCCATGGCCGCGTTGGCCGCGGCATAGGCGGCCTGTCCCGGTGCGCCGAGCGCGCCGGTGGCCGAGGAGCACAGCAGGAGGAAATCGAGGGGATCGGAGTCGGTGAGTTCGAGCAGGTCGGCGGCCGCGGTGACCTTGGGCGCCGACATGCGCGCCAACTGATCGGGGGTGACCGAGTCGAATGCCGCGTCCTCCAGCGCGCCCGCCGCGTGCACGACACCCCTGATGGTCGAACCGCATTCGCGGATGTCGCGCAACGCGTTGTCCAGGTCACCGCGGTCGGCGGCGTCGCAGCGGACCACGACGATGCGGTCCTCGAGCCCGTCGAGCAGGGCGGGCACCGGGCGCGGCGAGCGGGTGAGCACCACCACATCGCGGGCGCCGCCGTCGAGCAGCCAACGCACCGCGACCGCGCCGACCGCGCCGAGTCCGCCGGTCACCACGTAGGTCCCGTTCGGGTCGATGGGCGGCGCCGCGGTATTCGCCTTCGCGAGGGTGAACCGCCGCACCGCGAGATCGCCGCCGCTGACTCGGATCTCCTCGGGCAGCGCGACTTCGGGGCCCGCGGTGACGAGGTCGGCGAGTATCGCGGTGCTGCCTGCTCGGTGATCGGCCCACGCCAGTCGGATGACGCGCCCCGATTCCAACTGCACCGACCGCACGAGCGCGGCGGTGGCGTGCGCGTTGCGCGAATATCCCTCGGGCAGTACGACGGTCAGCGTCGCGACCGCGTCGTGGGCGCGCACGTGCTGGAGTAGTCGGAGAATCCGGCCGAGCGCGGCTACCGATTCGTCGGCGGAATCCGCGGGCCAGACCAGTGCGACCGCGATCCGCTCGGCGGCGGTGCGGCGCAGCAGCGCCGAGGTCAGGACGGCCGTCGCCGCGTCGGGTTCGCGGGCGACGCGCTCGGTGGGCACGGTCGACTCGAGTGCGCGCGCGAGCCGGACGGCATGCTCGGATTCGCCGACGACGAGCACCCGGCGCGGATATCCCGCGCGCGCGTCGATACCCGCGCCGATCACGTCGGGGTGCAGCGGATGCCAGGTTTCGCGCCGGAAGGCCGGGAGCGCGGTGGTATCGGCGAGGGTGGTCGGCAGGGTGCGGGTGGCGCCGTCGGTGAATCGGATGCGCACGCCGGACATGGCGAGTACCGGCACGCCGTGCTGGTCGGTGCCGACGACGTCGCCGACGAGTCCGGTCGCGGTGCGTTCGGTGACGAGCGCGTGCCCTTCGAGCACCACCCGGTCGGGTTCGCTGGACAGCCAAGCGGATTCGATGCCGATGGGCAGCGGCAGCACGTCGTCGGGCAGGTCGTCGTAGCAGGCCGCGGCGAGCAGGTGCAGGCAGCCGTCGAGGGTCGCGGTGCTGTGCGGGTCGGCGTTCTCGAAGGTGCCGAGCGCCCGGTCCGGCGCGGTCGCGATGCGGCGCAGCGGGCGGAAGCGCGGGCCGTATTCGAGGTGCCGGGCGCGCAGTTGCGCGTAGAAGTAGCCCGCTTCGAGGCGGTGCATCCGGTGGTGGAGTGCGCGATTGGCGTCGGCGAGGCGCATCCACGCGACGATATCGGCGGGTGTCGGACCCGTGCCGAGACGCGCGGATGCCGGTCCGCGGGCACCGTCGGCGAGTACCCGAAGTCGTGCGCCGTCTTCGACGTGGTAGCCGATCCGCGGCAGCGCGCTCACCTCGGTCAACTCGTCGATGACGAAATCACTGATGACAGCGACGGATTCGCCGCGCGCCAGATGCAGCAGCCTGCGCAGCCAGTACACGGCGGGCACGATCGGCACGCCCTGCACGATGTGGTCGTCCAGCGGATCGGTGACGAATTCGTCTGCCGGGGTCGCGGTCTCGGTGGCGGCGACCGGCGCGAAGTAGCGTCGGCGCCATTCGCGGCGGTGCACGGGTCCTTCGAAACGACCGAGCGCCGACCAGTTCGGTGTCCGCCCTTCGGTGTGCAGTCGTGCCACGCAGTCCAGGAACGCGCCGGATTCGTCGTCGCGGGTCGCGCCCGCACGGGTGGATTCGCGGAATTCACCGTATTCGCGGACCGCGGGGACGAGCACCGGATGCGGTGCGATCTCCACCACGCTGGTGAATCCGTCGTCGGCGGCGAGTTCCAGCGCGGCCGCGAGTTCGACGGTGCCCGAGGCATTGTCGGCCCAGTAGTCGGCGGACAGGGTTGAGGTCCGCACCACGAGTCCGCGCCGCGCGGTGGAGTACAGCCGGATCTCAGGGGTGCGCGGCGTGAGATCGGCGAGCGCGTCGACCATTTCCGGCAGCACAGCAGTGACCTGCGGACTGTGCGCGGCGAAATCCACCGCGACCCGGCTGGCGTAGATGTCGCGGCGCCTGGCCCGGCGCACCACGGTCTCCACGTAGCGCGGTTCTCCGGACACCACCACCGAACGCGGCCCGTTCACCGCCGCGATTCCGACGCTGGCCCGCATCGGCTCAACCAGGTATTCGACCTCATGCGGCGCCGCTTCGAGCAACGCCATCGCGCCGTGACCGTCCAGCGAACCGAGGCATCGGCTGCGCCACACCGCGATCCGCGCGGCGTCGGCGAGCGTCAGCGCCCCGCTCACCGCCGCACCCGCGATCTCGCCGAGACTGTGTCCGATAACGGCGTCCGGCCGCACTCCCCAGTCGGCGAACAACTGGGCCAGCGCGACCTGGTAGGCGAAGACCGAAGGCTGCACGACCGCGGTACCCGAATCCGCCCCGAGCTGCCCGAATCCGTGACGCGGGGTCCACACCTTCGGCCCGCCCGCCGCCACGATCGCGTCGGTGGCGGCGGTGAGGGCCCGCGCGAACACCGGATAGCGCGCGGCCAACGCCCGACCCATCCGCGCGTGCTGTCCCCCCTGCCCGGAGAAGAGGAACAGCAGTCCGCCGCGTCGCCGTGACGCGCTCGGCCCGATGATGCCGGGACCGGACTCGCCCGCCGCGAGCCCGCGCAGCCGGTCGACGGCACTGTCGCGATCCTCGGCGAGCACGGCCGCACGCACATGTTCGGGCATGGTCCGCGCGGCCGCCACCGCGACCTGCCGCAATGTCGGTTCGTCCGGCCCACCCATCACATCGGCGCCCCGTCGCGAGGTCGGTTGGTCCGTACCGCTCGGCAGGTCGGCACCTCGTCGCGAGGCTGGTTGATCCGTACCGCTCACCAGGTTGGTGCTCTGTCGCGTTGTCGGTTGGTCCGGCGCGCTCACCAGGTCGGTGTTCCGCGGCGTCGTCGGTTGGTCCGGACCGTTCAGCGGGTCAGCGCCGCGTTGCGAGGTTGGTCGGTCCGTACCGCTGAACGGGTCGGCACCCTGTCGCGTGGTTGGTTCGTTCGGCGCGCTCAGCAGGTTGGTGCCCCGTCGCGTCGTCGGTTGGTTCGGCGCGCTCAGCGGTTCGGCGTCGCGCCGCGAGGTTGGTTCATCGGGTCCACTCAACAGGTCGGCGAGTCGCGCGGCGCGGGCGCGCAGGTCGGCGATGTCGCGTCCGGTCACCGGTATCGGCACCGGAGCCGCTTGCGCCCGATCCCGCGACACGGGCGCCACACCGCGCACTACGACGTGCGCATTGGTCCCGCCGAATCCGAACGAACTGACCCCCGCGTACCGCAGCGCGACGGGCGTCGAACTCCAGTCGACGGCCTCGGTCGGCACCCGCAACCCGTGCCGGTCCAGCTCGAGCAGCGGGTTCTCGGCCTGGAAGTTGATGGTGGGCGGGATGATCCCGTGCCGGACGGACAGCACCGCTTTGATCAACCCCGCGACCCCGGCCGCCGCCTCCAGGTGACCGAAATTGGATTTCGCCGAGCCGATCCAGATCGGCGCGGCCTCGGGTGCACGGGCGAGCACCGCCGCCAGCGCGCCGACTTCGACGGCGTCACCCAACGCGGTTCCGGTGCCGTGGCATTCGATATAGCCCGCGTGACGCGGATCGAGCCCGGCCCGCCGCCACGCCGCGCGGACGGTGTCGCGCTGGGCGCGGCCGTTGGGGGCGTAGAGACCGTTGGACCGCCCGTCCGATCCGACGGCGACGCCCGCGATCTCGGCGTGCACGCGTTCACCGGCGCGCCGCGCGTCCTCGGCGCGGCGCAGGATCAGCACGCCGCAGCCGTCGCCGCGGGTGTAGCCGTCGGCGGCGGCGTCGAAGGGTTTGCAGCGTCCGTCCTCGGCGAGGAATCCGCTGTCGGCCAGATAGTCCGAGGTGTGCGGGAGCAGGGTGAGGTTGACGCCGCCGACGATCGCGAACGGTATCGACGGGTCGGCGAGCAGCCGAGTCGCCACGTCGATCGCGGCCAGGGACGACGAGCAGGCGCTGTCCACGACCAGGCTCGGTCCGCGCAGGTCGAGCACGTAGGACAGCCGGTTGGCGATGATGCTGAGCGCGGATCCGGTCACCGCGTAGGGTGCGTCGCGTTCACCGTCGCCGAGCACGGTGACGCCGTGGTCGTACCCGCAGGCGCCGAACACAACGGCGGCTTCGCTACCGCGCACGCGATAGCCGATGCCCGCGTCATCGATGGCTTCCACGGCGACTTCGAGCGCGAGCCGCTGTTGCGGGTCCATGATCGCGGCCTCGCGCGCGGAGATCGCGAACCAGTCGTTGTCGAAGTGGTCGATATCGTCGAGGTACCCGCCGCGCCGGGTGAGCGCCCGCCCGCGCGGCGGTTCGCCGGTGGCGTCGCGGCCGTCGAGCAGCAGTTGCCAGAACCCTTCGGTGCTGTGCGCGCCGGGCAGCCTGCAGGCCATGCCGACGATGGAGATCGCAGGTTCGGGGCTGTTCATCGCATCGCGAGATGCTCGACAAGTTGTTCGATATCCGGATGGTCGTAGATGGCGGTGAGCGTCACCTCGACCCCCATGGCGTCCTCCAACTGGGCTGTCAGCCGGGCGAGTTGGATGGAACTCAACCCGAGATCGCTGAACGGCACACCGGTCGCGACGCTGTCGGGTGCGACGCCGAGGAGGTCGGCCACGGCGGTGACGGCGGCGGTGAGCAGTGTCGTGTGCCGACCCCGCCGGCCGTCCGCACCGCCGTGGTCCTCCGGCAGATCCGGCCGCATCGCGTCCTCCCTCTCCGCTGACTCGGTCCCGCGGGGCCGGTAACGGCGCCCTCGCCCGGAACCGCTGGAACAGCGCCCGCCGTGGTCCCGAAAGCGATTATGCAGTACAAGTATGCGGTTTCCGGTGTCCGCCTGCCCCTTTCGTGGCCGATTCACGCTGGTGCAACGGTGCGGCGATATCGGGTGCCAGGATGCTTCAGCGGCGAACGGGTTGTCTGTTTCGGGCCAAGTGTCCATGATCGTTGGGGTATCACCAGCTCGACCAGGCGTGGCGCCGACTCGCGGTCGCGGGGCGTGCGCGCGTAACCGGAGGACTTATGCACCCTGCACGACCAGCAACCGACCCCCGAGATCCGCGATGGCCGTCGCGCGCGTCTGAGCGGCGATGAGCAAGGGAACGGACCGCAGAGTCCGCCGCACCCGCGCCCTGCTGCACAACGCGCTGCTCGAACTGATGGTGGAAGGCTCCTACGAGCGCATCTCCGTCGGCGACATCCTGGAACGCGCCGACATCGGCCGCTCCACCTTCTACGCCCACTTCCGCGACAAGGACGATCTGCTGCTGGTCAGCAGCACCGAATACCTGCGGGCCACCATCATGGCCGCCCGCCCCGATCCCGAGGACCCGGCCGCGCCGCCGATCTCCGCGCCGCTGGCCCCCGTCTACACCCTGTTCGTGACCGCCGCCGAGAATCCCGAGATCTACCGGGCTTTACTGGGCGCGAAGGCGAACGCGGCGTTGCTGCGCGCGGCGCGCGGCATGGTCGCCAAGATCATCGCCGAACGGCTCACCGACACCTTCGACGTCGAGGAGGATGAACTCGCCGCCCCGGTGACGTTCCTGTCCTGGGGCATCGTCGGCCTGCTCGGCATGATCGCCGACGCCGACCCGCCGCTCACCGCGGCCGACGCGTACCGGCAACTCGAGGATATGGTCGCGCCCGGACTCGATCGCCTGGTCGATGAACAGGAGCGCACCGAATCCGTCGGCTGAGGCGGCGCGCCGTGGACAAGTCGCGGCGCGGTATGCGTTGCCGCCGCATCCGGTGCGCCGACTCGATGCGCGCGGTGCGCCGGATTCGGCTCAGGGTTGGGCGAACATCGCCAACGCGGTCTCGGCGTCGACATTGCCGGCGGTGACGAGTCCCAGATTCGTCACCGATGCCTCGTGCGCGGCGGCGTCGGCGGCCGCGACGCAGTCGGTGACGGTGTGCACGGTGAATCCGAGGTCGGTGCCGTGCCGCGCGGTCTGCTCGACGGTGAGGTTGGTCGCGACCCCGGTGAGGAACAGCGTGTCGATGCCCTGCGCGCCGAGCCAGGCCGCGAGGCCGCCGCCCGCGAGTCCGGATAATCGCTGGTTGTCGAAGACCCCGCCCGCCTGCGCGGCCATCTCGGCGATGATCCGCGCGCCCGGCGCGTCGGGACGGAATTCGGTCTGCGCCGCGGCCACCGAGCGCATGAAGCCGGTGTTGCGGACCAGCTCGCCCTCGCCGACGGGAATCGTGAACCGGGTGAAAAGCACCGGCACATCGGCTTTCGCGGCGGCGCCGTGGAATCGGGCCGCCCGTCCCACCACTCCGCTCGCCGCGACCGGCGCGGCCAGCATCGGCCCGAAAAACCCTTCGGGCCGAATGACATTCACCTGCCAGTGCAGCGCGAGTACCGCGGCGCGGATGCGTCGAATCGCCATGGGCTGATCCTGACGCATCCGCACCGCCCCCGCACCCGTTTTCCGCGACCCAGTTCACGGAAACGGGATGTGCGCCCCGCCGTCACACCGTCGAGTCTAGGACGAGAAGTCCTTGCGCAACTGGAGTTTCACGACCTTGCCGCTGGCATTGCGCGGCAGTTCCGCGACCACGACCAGTTCCTTGGGGTGCTTGTAGCGCGCCAGGTTCTCGTCGAGGAACGGCGCGATGTCGGCGATCGCGAGTTCGGAGTCCGGATCCACCAGTGCGACAACGGCCACCGGCACCTCGCCCCACTTCTCGTGCGCGCGTCCGATGACCGCGGCCTCGCGGATCTTCGGGTGCGCGAACAGCACGTTCTCCACTTCGGCACAGTAGATGTTCTCGCCGCCGGAGATGATCATGTCCTTCTTGCGGTCGACCACGTAGATGAAACCCTCGTCGTCCCGGCGGACCAGGTCGCCGGAGTGGAACCAGCCGCCCGCGAAGGCCTCGGCGGTGGCTTCGGGCTTGTTCCAGTAGCCCTGCATGAGTGTCGGTCCGCGGTAGACGATTTCGCCGATCTCGCCGGGCGCGACATCGTTCATCTCGTCGTCGACGATGCGGGTCTGGATGGTGGGGATCGGCTTGCCGACCGACCCGAGTTTGCGGATCGCGTCCTTGCCTTCGAGTACGCAGGTGATCGGCGACATCTCGGTCTGCCCGAACACCGCGACGTTGAACGAATGCGGGAAGCAGTCCGCCATCGCCTTCAGCACCGTGTCCGAGGCGGGCGCCGCGCCCCAGCTCAACGCCTCCAACGCCAGATTGCGTTGTTTGACGGTGGGTTCGGCGCAGATCAGCTGCCATTGCGCGGGCACGCAGAAGGCGGTGGTGGCCTGTTCGGCTTCGACGGCGTCGAGGAATTCGGTGGCGTCGAAGGCGCCGAGCGGGTGCAGCACGGTTTTGGATCCGAGCATGAAAGCGGGTGCGAGGCTGCCGAGTCCGGCGATGTGGAACAGCGGCGAGGTGCAGAATCCGATGGATTCCTGTTCGATGGCGAGCGCGCGGATACAGGTCAGCGCCTGGGCGTTCATATTCGCGTGCGAGAGGATCGCGCCCTTGGGGCTGCCCGTGGTGCCCGAGGTGTACATGATCAGGGACGGGGTGTCTTCGGGGATATCGAGCGGGGTGTGCGCCTGCCCCGTTTCGGCCAGCAGATCGTCGAAGCCGAGGACGCCGTCGCCGCTGCCGCCGCCGATGACGATCACGGTCTCGAGCGCGGGTGACTGCGCGCGCACGGCCGTGGCCAGCGGCTGCAGCAAAGTGTCGGTGACCACGGCTTTCGCGCCGCTGTCGCTCACGATGTAGGCGACCTCGGGCGGGGTGAGCCGGAAGTTCACCGGCACCGCGATGGCGCCGAGCGCGGTGATGCCGAAGACGGCTTCCAGATATTCGGTGTAGTTCAGCGCGAGGATCAGCACCCGGTCGCCGAAGCCGACGCCGCGGCGGGCGAGCGCGTCGGCGAATTTCAGCGAGCGGTCGTTGAGCTGCTTCCAGGTGGTGTCGACGCCACGGAACCGCACGGCGACAGCGTCGGGACGCATCAGCGCGTGTGTCGCGATGTGATTGTTCCAGTGGTTGCGCCGGGACCGGATCGGCTCCGCGAGCGCGTGTACACCAGTGGTCATGCCACCAACTCCTTGGCTGTGCTGTTCCGCGCGAACTCCGGGCGACTCCACGTGGCCGCTCCGTAGGTCCCGTCTTCGGCGCCGGGGGTGACCCGATCAGGTGAGCGGTCCGACTGAGACGAGAATAACAACTAACTTAAACCGACGGCAAGCTCTCCGGAGATGAATCGGCGTTAATCGGCGCGGGGTGGATGTTCCACCGATAAATCAGCTCGGATCTGCCATTTTAAGGCTCCGGCGGGCAGTTGGCGGATGGTCAAGTAGTCCACACATGCGAACCGAAATGCGAATCTCGGCTTACTTACTGCTTGTACAGGCGGTGATCGGCGTGTCACGATCAACCCGGAAGGGCGGGGACCGATACGCCCGCTCGGAATAGAGGAGTAGCGCAATGCTGCGTACCAGGTTCACCGAGACGTTCGGCGTCGAGCATCCGATCGTGCAGGGCGGCATGATGTGGGTGGGGCGGGCCGAACTCGTGGCGGCCGTCGCGAACGCGGGCGGGCTCGGGTTCATCACGGCTCTCACCCAGCCCACCCCCGACGATCTGCGCGCCGAGATCGCGCGTACCAGGGAACTCACCGACAAACCCTTCGGTGTCAACGTGACGATTCTGCCGTCCATCAACCCGCCGCCCTACGCCGAGTACGCGCAGGCGATCATCGAAAGCGGCATCAAGATCGTGGAGACAGCGGGCTCCAATCCCGAACCGTTCCTCCCGCACTACCACGGTGCGGGCATCAAGGTCCTGCACAAATGCACCAGCGTGCGGCACGCGCTCAAGGCGCAGCGCATCGGCGTCGACGGCGTCAGCATCGACGGCTTCGAATGCGCGGGACATCCCGGCGAGGACGACATCCCCGGCCTTGTCCTGATCCCGGCGGCGGCCCGCGCACTCGACATCCCCATGATCGCCTCCGGCGGCATCGCCGACGCGCGCGGACTCGTTGCCGCGCTCGCGCTCGGCGCCGACGGCGTCAACATGGGCACCCGTTTCTTGTGCACCGCGGAATCCTCGATCGACCAGAAGGTCAAGGAACAGATCGTCGCCAACAGCGAACTCGACACCCAACTGATCTTCCGCACCCTGCGCAACACCGCCAGGGTCGCCGACAACGCGATCAGCCGCAAGGTCGTCGAAATCGAGAAGTCCGGCGGCACCTTCGAAGACGTGCGCGAACTCGTCGCGGGCGCCCGAGGCCGCAAGGTCTTCGAGGAAGGCGATCTCGACGCGGGCATCTGGACCACCGGCCTCGCCCAGGGCCTCATCAACGACATCCCCACCTGCGCCGACCTGATAACCCGCATGATCACCGAAGCCGAACAACTCATCACCGAACGCCTGGCCGACACCGTCGTCCCCGCTTGACCTTCGGCGTGAGATCCCCGGAAACCGTTCGGTATCCGGGGATCTCGCGTATCAGATCATGTCGCGGGCGGTCATCCAGCGCATGGTGAACCAGCCGCAGAAGACCGGGAGCCAGCAGGTCAGGACGCGGTAGAGCAGGACCGAGGGGACGGCGATGGTGGCGGGGACGCCGAAGGCGGCGAGGCCGCCGATGAGGGCGGCTTCGACCGCGCCGACGCCGCCGGGTGTCGGTGCGGCCGAGGCCAGGGTGCCGCCGATCATGGTGACGATGGTGACGGTCACGAAATTCGTTCCGCCGCCGAAGGCTTCGATGCTCGCCCAGAGGGCGCCCGCCTGGCCGAGGGTGATCGCGGCGCAACCGGCGATGATGATCGTGAAACGTTTCGGGTCGCGGGCGAGCTGCGCGAGTTCGCTCAGCACTTCCTGGAGTTGGGGGCGCAGCGAGGTGTTCAGCCAGGTGCGCAGTTTCGGCACGAACATGAACGTGCCGATGATGCCGACCGTGAGTCCGACCGCGAGATAGATCACCATCGCGTCCGGCACGAAATGCGACAGATCCGCCGAGGTGCCCGCGACGATGCTGAACAGCAGGAGCAGGCTCAGGTGCGTGATGATCTGCACCGCCTGCTGCAACGCCACCGCGGCGGTCGCGCGCACCGCCCCGAGCCCGGCCTTCTGCAGGAACCGAACGCTCAACGCGAGACCGCCGACGCGCGCGGGCGTCGTGGTGGCGGCGAAGGTGTTGGCGATCTGCATGATCACCAGGTTCGTGAAACTCACCAGCCCCGACGCGCACGCCCACAACGCCGCCGCCGCACCGATGTAGGTGAGCGCGGAGACCCCGAGACCGAGCAGCGCCCACCACCAGTTCGCCGTCTTCAGCTGGGTGAAGAAGGTCGGCACCGCGCTGATGAACGGATAGGCCACGTAGACCAGGCCGATCAGCAGCACCAACTGGATGAGTTGGTTGCGGGAGAACCGGGTGATCTGATCGGCCTCGATCTTGTCCTGACCGGTCTGCTTGCGGATCTCCTCGCGGGCCCGCGACACCACCGAACCCCAGTCGGCCACCGATTTGCGGATGCCACTCGGCATGGCGGTCTTGGTGAGTCGCCGCGAGGCCAGCAGGATCGCCTGCTCGCCGAGCGCGTCGATGGCGGCGCGCACGGCGGTCTCCTTGCCGAAGACGGCGGTCGTGGTGACGAGCAGCTGCGCGATATCGGATTGGATCTGGGTGTCCGACGGTCCGAATTCGGCGCTGGCGAAACCCGCGAACAGGGTGTCGCCGTTCTCGATCCTGATCTCGGCGGGCCGCAGGTCGCCGTGCGAGATCTGGCCGCTGTGCAGCAGGTCGAGCGCGGTCCACACGGCGGGCAGCACCGAATCGGGGTGCTCGGCCAGTGGGGTGCCGCGCGGGGCGCTGTGCGCGTACAGGAACCAGCCGCGATCCAGCGCGGCGACGGTGGCGGCGGTCTGCGCGGCCAAGCCGAGGTCGTCGGCGGCGATGGTCATCAGCGCCCGATGTTCGACCGCGCGATGCATCGACCCGTGCAGCGCCGCGGTCTCACCTCTGCGGAAGGTGAGCAACCGCCACAGCGTGCGCAGCGCGCCCGAACTGCGCTGATTCTTGCCGTACAGCTCGACCGTCAACTCCCGCTCCGGGCCGTCGACGGTGGCGGCGAGCGTCAGCGATCCCGGGCCGGTCGGGCGAACGACGGTGAGCGCGTTCACGGTGTGCCCGCGCCTTGCCAGCACCCGCACCGCGGCGTCGAGCGGCACCTCGAGCGCGGGCGTCCCGACCACCCACACGATGATCGCGCCGACCAGCCAGCCGACGGCGAGCCCGAACATGGCGCGCGCGGGCACCACCGTGCTGACCACGAGATGGATCGGCGCGAACGCAAGCAGCAGGAACCACAGCCAGCGGCGCGGCCGGGTCGGCAGCCACGGACTCGACACCGTGAGCACCGCCGCCAGCATCGCTATCCAGCGCGGATCGTCGAGGAACTGGGACAGGAAGGTGTCGAGCCGTTCCGGCACTTGCAGATGCCACTTCGGCGCGGAAAGGCCGGTCCCGGTGATGGAGAGCAGCAGCACGGCGAGCAACCCGGCCGCCGCGTACCCGGCGAGCAGTTTCCACTGCCTGCCGATGACGAGTTCGATGAGGATCGCGAACGGCAGGATCAGGATCGCGACGCCGTAGATGAGATAGACCAGATTCGACTGGTCGGGGGTGAGGAATCCGACGATGTCGGAGACCGAGCGTTCCAGGGCGAGCCATTCGGGCCTGGTGATCACGGAGGCGGCGATGACGACGGTCAGCCACAGCGCCGCGAGGACGACACGGACGATGTCAGTGGTCCGCCGGATCAGCGGTTGTAGCAGGCTGCCCGTGACCGGGATGTCCCGCCCGTCGACTCGCATGTCGTATCGGCACTTTCGGATCGAGTTGGAGCTGCACCGGCCACCCGCATCGCGTAGAGCGTGAGTATGCGGCAGGTCACCGCACCCGGTCGACATCAACACGCCGCGGCGGTTCGACGACGCGCGGATGCCGCTCGGGCGTTGCTCAGCCTGCCAGAGCCTGCGGCGATCCCGCCGAGCACCCCGGCGCGGACTCTCTCGAGGCTGGTCGGCCCGCTGATCGCGGTGGCGCGAGCCGTTCAGGACGCGTGCCTGCCCGGCGCCTCCGCCCGCGCGCCGACGCTGAACACCGAACCGGACATCTCGCCGCGATCGAGTTCGAGGATCGCGCCGATCACCGTCTCGGTTGGCACCTCGGCCGGGAACGCGTTCGGTGCGACGCCGTTGACCCGCACCCCGAACTCGGCGAACTCGACCGCGAGATCCTTGGTGAGCTGATTCAACGCCGCCTTGGACGCCGCGAAGACCGTTCGTCCGGCCGGGTGCGCGTCGGGCAGCGCCGAGATATTGACGACATTGCGGTTGCGCGCCCGGTTCACCCCGCCGGCGTGCAGCCAGCACTGTTGCGCCAGCCTTGTCGAAAGCCGCAGCGGCACGGCGACATTGAGGGCGAAGGTGGGGTCGAACGCGTCGAGCGCGGTGTCGCCGTCGACCACGCCGTGCGGCAGTACCGGTGTCCGCGCGGCGGCGTTGACCAGCAGATCCACTCCACCGAAGCGGGCGATGGCGAGTTCGACGACCCGCTCCACCGCGCCCGGTTCGGTGAGGTCGGCCTCGATCAGATACACCCGGGAGGCGTTGTCCGGGATCGCGGCGCGCGGGGCGAAGGGATCGACCAGCCATTCGTGCTGTGACGGAACGGCGGGCACGCGACCGCGATGCACGGCGACGATGTCGTAATGCCGGTACAGCGTGCGGCAGAAGGCGTCGCCGAGGGCGCCGCCCGCCCCGGTGAGCAGGCAGACCCGCCGTTCAGGCTCGGTCAAGGCGGTTACCTCTCCGTGGTGGCCGGTGCAGCGACATCCGCACGTGATGGTGTGCGGCGGCGTTGCCGCCCGCGACGGTGTGCCAGGTGCGCGGCGCGCATTCGAAGACCAGGATCGAATTGTCCAGCGGCGGTACGAGTACCGCCGGTTCCGGTGCGTCGCCCGCGATGTCCGCGTAGAGGGCGGTCTCCCCGCCGCCGCCGGGTCGCCAGTCGGGATTGTTCAGGTAGAACATCGCCCGCACCGTGCCCGACCCGAATTCCGCTCCGGCGCTCGGCAGCCCGTGGCTCGGCCGCTCCCATCGCGCGCCCGCCGGATGCTCGCGCACCGAACCCTCGATATCTCCGGCCTCGGTGACCCCGGTCACACCGGTGACGAGCGCGCGCCATTCCGCGGTCGTGAACAACGCGAGGGGGCCGTCCCGCAGGTCCGCGAGCGGAATTCCGCCGTGCTCGTGCCCGTACTCCTCGGCATGCACCCGCGCGTACTCCGCTACGAGCCGCCCGTAGAAGTCGGCGGTGAACACGTCTCGCGCGTACACGTGCGGAAACGGTCGCGTACGCCGAACCCAGCGTCGATGGGCGAACAGCTCGGTGAACCACCCCGGCCACACGGGCGGATCCCCCGATTCCCCTGCCATCTCACTCCCTCCCGAACGAACACCGCGATCCTATTGACTCCGCCGTCCGCATTCGACCCCGGCTCCGGTGGGTGGGACCGGTATTCGCTACACATTTGCGGGGACAGTTTGTCTCAGACAATTTGTCACGGGGTGCGTCTGATCCCGGCTCCACTGCCCACCGACCGGGCCGCGCGGCGCTCGCGAACCGCGCGAAGGTCGACGGGTTCGGGTTCACGCTGGTCGAGACGGTCGAAGACCTCGGCGAGCGCCGGAAAGGATCGCACTACCTCGTCGCGGTAGGAACCCTCCGCTTCCAGTTGCGCGAGCGCGCCGAGAAGCGTCACCGTGGCGCGGGCGAAAGGCGTGAAATACACGGGTATGTCGCAGTCGCGCGCCACATTGGTCAGGTGCGGTCGCGTCGCGCGCACCACTTGGCGGCGCAGCCACGGCGAGGACATGCGAAAAGTACGATGCCGCAACGGTTCACCGTAGGACAGCGCCGCAGCGTACAACGCGTTCACATCGAAAACCCTTTCGGCTCGCACGAATCCGTGCCGCCTGCTCGTCGAGGCGAGTTCGTGCGGGTCACCCTCGAACACGGCGCGGCAGTAGTCGAGCGCCATGTCCTCGAAGCCGTCCGGCGACCACGTGCGGCACGCGCCGAAATCGACGACGCCGAGTCTGCCGTCGGGCAGCAGCAGGAAGTTGCCCGGATGCGGGTCGCTGTAGAGCAGTTCCGTTCTGGCGCAACCATCCAAGACGAAACGCACCATGAGCATGCCGACCCGGTCACGGTCGCGCCGCGCGCCCGAGGCCGCGACGCGCGGCGCGGGTGTGCCGTCCAGCCATTCCGAGATCAGCACGTCACCGCGCTGCTCGACGACCTCGGGCACCCGGAAGTCCGGATCGTCGGCGTATGCCGCGGCGAAGGCGCGCTGGCAGCGCGCCTCCTCCGCGTAGTCGAGTTCGGCCAGCAGGCAGGCGCACAGTTCCTCGGTCAACGCCCGCACATCCGCGCCGGGCATGAAAACCGCGGCCAGCGTCGATATTCCGCGCAGTTGCGCCAGGTCGCCCCGCACCGATTCGCGGGCGCCGGGATACATGAGTTTGACCGCGACCGTCCGGCCGTCGTGCCAAACCGCCCGGTGCACTTGCCCGATGGATGCCGGTGCGGCGCGGCGTTCGTCGAATTCGCGGAATCGGGAACGCCAATCGTGCCCGAAGTGCTGGGCCATGACCATCCGCACGGTCGCGGGCAGCATGGCGGGCGCGGAATCCTGGAGTCGGCCCAGCGCGATCTTGTACGACTCGGCCAACTTCGGCGGTAGCGCGAGTTCGTAAATGGCGAGAACTTGGCCGAGTTTCGTGGCGCAGCCCTTGAGTTCGCCGAGCACCTCGAAGATGTGTTGTGCGGTGCGCGCGCCGATTTCGCGATCGACTTCGGCGGCGGAGCGACCCAGCGCGCGTTTGCCCAGGCCAAGGGCCTGACGGCCCGCGAATGCCACGGGCAGCGCGGCGAGTTTGGCATTGCGGACCGCCGCGTGGACCGGCGGATTGCCCGGCGCGCGAATTCCGGATATGCGGGTGTGCCCTCCGGTCGATCCGCCGCCCGGCTGGTCGAATCCGCGTCGAATGGTCATGAATCACCTCACATTGTGCGCGGATCAGTGTTACACAGGTGCAGGCGCAGAACTCTCGGCCTACACTGTCTGGGACGTAGCTGGGATGTGTCAGGAATTTGAGAGACGAAAGGGTGGAATCGATGGGATCCCACACGGTAGTCGCCGACGTCGCCGACGAATTGGCGCGCCGGGTTGCCGCAGGGGAATATCAACCGGGGGAACTGATGCCTTCGGTCCGTCAGGTGGCCGAGGAATTCGAGATGAATCGGGCCACCGCGCAATTGACCCTCGGCAGGCTGGAATCCTACGGATTCGTCGAGGCCCGCCGCGGTAAGGGTTTCACCATTCGCGAGGTCCGCGAGGCCGGCGGCATGGACGTGTACCGGCACCTGTTCCGCTACTCGATCCCGATGCCGGAGGTCGCCGTCGAGATGTTCCGCGACGTGGTCGAGGTGGAGCGCGGCATCGTCATGGGCGCGCTGCTCTCCTACACCGAAAGCCCGCACGGCATCGAACCGGCCGAACTGAAGGCCACCATCGACAAACTGGAAACGCTGGCGCGCCAAGAGGTTCCGGACTACCACCGGATGCTGGCGGTCGAGGTCGCGCTGGTCCGCGAGCTGCTCACCGTGCAGGGCTCGAGCATGCAGCGGGCTATTCTCAATTCCATCGGCGAGATGGTGCTCGAGGTGCCGCACGCGGTGGCTGCGTACTTCGCGGGCGCCGCGGATCTGCACGTGCTGATCTGGCGCGCGCTCGTGGCCGTGTGGGAATCCGGTTCCGGCCCTTCGGAAGCGCAGTTGGCCCTGTTCGACGACCTGTTCGGCATGTATCACGAGAAGGTGATCGCCCGGTTCGAGGAACTGGTCGACTTCGCGGGCAGCGCCGAGGAAGGTCACGCCGCGACCGCGTGACGCGACTCGCGACGACAACTGTCTGAGACGATCTTCGGTGCGCGAATCGGTTCGGCTGTCGGTTCTGGCAAACTGTTGGCATACGTGTCCGGTCGAACGTACCGTTGGGCTATGACCGAGTCGTTGCCCGCCATGCCCTACGAGTCGTGGCGCCCCACCAAGGAGACGCTGCACCGATTCACGCAGATCGTCGGCAAGGTCGCCCTCGCCGAGGGCATCCGCCGCAACCACTGGTGGCACATCACCTACCGGCTCACCGCCCGCGGCCTGCGCACCGTGCCGCTCGGCGCCGCTCGGCGCGGACCCGTATTCGACTGCGCCTTCGACTTTTTCGATCACGTCCTGCGCATCGCCGACGACCGGGGCACCACGGTGGAGATCGACATGCCGAACCGCTCGGTGGCCGATTTCTACACCGACGTCAGAAGCGGGCTCGCCGAACTCGGCGTCGACATGGCCATGCCGCATCCGCATCCGTTCGACCTCCCGGACGCCGAGCGCCCCTTCGCCCGCGACATCGAACACGCCGACTACGACCCCGACCAGGCCCGGGCCGCGTTCGGCGTGCTCAGCCAGGTCGGACGAATTCTGGAGGAGTTCTCCGCGACCTACTCCGGCAAGGTCAGCCCGGTCCAATTCTTCTGGCACACCTTCGATCTTGCCGTACAGCGCTTCTCCGACCGGCATGTCGAAATGCCACCGACGGTGGATTCGGTTACCCGCGAGGCATATTCGCGCGAGGAGATCAGCGCGGGCTTCTGGTTCGGCGACCCCGACGTGCCCGCCCCCACCTTCTACTCCTACGTCGCGCCCGAACCCGACGGGCTCACCGAGCGCCCGCTGTCCGGCGGAGGCCGTTGGGTCACTGCGGGATCCGGGCATTCGGCCTACCTGGACTACGACGACGCGCGCCGCGCCGACGATCCGGTCGGCGCGGCGCTGGCCTTCTATCAATCGGTGTACGCGGCGGGTTCGCAGCTGTGCGAATGGGACACCGACCGACTGGCGTGCTGGGGCGGTGTCACCGACCCGATCCTGGCGCGTACCCACCCGAGGTGGCCGGAATGGCCGACGCGATCCGCCTCGGATCCGGTCGAACTCAGATCCCGTTGAGCTTGTTCAGCCGTTCGCAGGCCTCCACGTACTCCTGGATCAGCCGCGCCACTACGTCGGCGGAACGCTCGACCTTGTTCATCAGCCCGACCACCTGGCCGACCGGGTTGAAGTTCACGTCCTTGGCGGCCTCCGGATAGCGGTGCCCGCGTTTCACGCCGTCGAGGGCGACCATCATCTGCAGCGGCATGGGCAGCGGCTTGGGATTGTCCGGGTTCTCCCACGCTTCGGTCCAGTCGTTCTTGAGCATGCGGGCGGGCTTGCCGGTCCACGCCCGCGAGCGCACGGTGTCGTGGCTGGTGGCGTCGATATAGGACTGCATCTGCGCGGGCGGCACATTGGCCTCCTCAACGGTCAGCCACACCGATCCGGTCCACGCGCCCGCCGCGCCCATCGCCAAGGCGGCCGCGACCTGGCGACCGTTGCCGATACCGCCCGCCGCGAGCACCGGCAGGTCGCCGACGGCGTCGATCACCTGCGGCCACAGCACCAGCGAGCTGACCTCGCCGCAGTGCCCGCCGCCCTCGGTGCCCTGGCAGACCACGAAGTCCAGACCCGCGTTCTTGTGGTTGATCGCGTGTTTGACCGACCCGCAGAGCGCGCCGATGAGCCTGCCCGATTCCTGGATCACGGACACGAACTCCGGCGGCGGGGTGCCGAGCGCGTTCGCGACCAGCTTCGCTTTCGGATGACGCAGGATCACCTCGATCTGCGGCGCCACGGTGGTGGCCGTCCAGCCGAGCAGCTGATTGTGGTGCTCGCCTTCGGGCAGCGGCGGCACGCCGTGGTCGGCGAGGAGCTTCTCGGCGAAGTCGCGATGACCCTGCGGAACCAGTTCGGCGAGTTTGGCTTCCAGTTCCTCCGGACTCAGTCCGTCGATGCCCTTGCCCTCGTATTTGGACGGGATGACCAGGTCGACGCCGTATACGCCGGTGACGTGCTCGTCGAGCCACGCCAGCTCGACCTCCAGCTGTTCGGCGGTGAAACCGACCGCGCCGAGTACGCCGATGCCGCCGGCATTGCTGACCGCGGCCGCGACGTCACGGCAGTGGGTGAAGGCGAAGATGGGGAATTCGATCCCCAGCCGGTCGCAGATTTCGGTACGCATCGGTGCTGGTCTCCCTTACTTGCTCCGCGGTCGCGGCCTGCGACTCGCTAGAACGAGTTACATGATTCTCGCGCGGTATCCGGGCGGGTTCGAGGTGCGTCCGTGCCGCTGAACGGCGCGCGTATCGCAGGTATCGCCATGACGCGGCAGCGCGCCGTTCGGCTGGCGGGTGCACCATATTTCGACAGTAACACGTTCTAGTTTTGCCGGAGCCGAAGTCGGCGAAACCGTCAGATCGCCTCCTCGAGCTCCGCGAGGCCCGCCTCGAGGTGATCGAGAATGCGATCCATGCCCGGCACGCTGCTCCGGCATCCGACGATCCCGAAATCGAGATGCTCGCCGACCGTGGTCAGCGTGATGTTGACCGCCTGGCCGTCGAACGGGATCGACAGCGGATACCCCGCGTCCAGCCGTGCGCCACCCCAGTACAGCGGCGCGCGCGGTCCGGGCACATTGGAGATGATCAGGTTGAACGGCGGCGCCGCCACCGAACTCAACGCGGGCAGCACCGACGTCACGATCGGACTCAGCGTCAGCGCCGACAACGCCATCGCCTGCGTACTGGACAGGCTCTGATACACCTGCTTGTTGCGCCGCGTCGACTCGCGAATAGTGTCCAGTCGCGCCACCGGATCGGCCAGATCGGTAGCCAGATTGCACAGGATCGCGCAGATCTTATTGCCGCCCGGCTCGCTATCGTCGGGCGCGCGCAACGACATCGGTACCAACGCGATCAGCGGCTTGTCCGGCAGCGCGCCACGCTCGGTGAGAAAACGCCGCAACGCGCCCGCCGACATCGCCAGCACCACATCGTTCACGGTCGCGCCCGCGGTCTTGCCGACCTGCTCGAGCCGCTCCAACGGCCAGGACCGCACCGCCACCCGACGCGCGCCGCCGATCGGCGCGTTGAACATCGTGCGCGGCGCCGCGAACGGCATCGTCAACTGCTGACGCAGCAGCGCGTCGCCGATCGCGCGAGCCAGCGCGGGGGCCGAGGTCGCCGCCGACCACAGATCCCGCGCGAAACCCAGCGTCGAACCGGTCCGCTCCGGCTTCGACCGACCCGTGCGCGGCGGATTCCACGGCGCGCCGAGATGGTCGGAAGCCGGATCCTCGGTCATGGCGCGCCGGAGCAGACGCTGACCGGACACGCCGTCGATGAGCGCGTGATGCATCTTCGTGTAGAGGGCGAATCGGCCGTCCGCGAGCCCTTCGATCAGATGCACCTCCCACAGCGGGCGGTGGCGGTCGAGCAGCGAACCGTGCAATCGCGACGCCAAGTCGAGCAGTTGCCCGTGTCCACCCGGCGCGGGCAGGGCCGAACGCCGCACGTGATAGGGGAGTTCGATATCCGACTCGCGGGTCCAGCCGAGCTGCGGCGTGCTCAACAGCGTCGCCGGACGTTTCCGGAAGGTCGGATGCACGGTGTCCTGCTCGAGCAACCTCCGGTGCAGCAGGCTCGGATGATCGGGACCCGCGTCCTCGGGCGGCTCGAACAGCATGAGCCCGCCCACGTGCATGGGATGTTCGCGGGACTCGGCGAGCAGGAACAAGGCATCTATCGGTGAAACGAACTCCATGGACGGTCGCCCCCTGACGGCGGTGAGTTTTTCTATCGGCGGGATCGACCACGTTGTCGAGGCAGTCACCGCTCCTTGGCGAGCAATAGATACACCTGGGGGGACCGCTCATCCGGATCGGGTCGGCGCACCATCCGGCACACTTCGTGCAATCCGTGCTCGCGCGCCGCATCCGACAACCGTCGCGCCGGCCACAGCCACGCGGGTGTCACCCTGTGGTCGTAGGCGGTGACGTCCGGTGCTTCGGTCGACTGAAAGGCCAACAGTGCCTGCCCTCCAAGACGGAGTACCCGCGCGAATTCGGATAACACGCCCGGCATCCGCTCCGGCGGCAGGTGGATCAGCGAATACCAGGCGAGCAGCCCCGCGAGCGTACCGTCCGCGAAGTCGAGGCTTTCGATCGTGCCCTCCCGGAACCGCAGGTCGGGGTGCTGTTCACGGGCCGTCTCGATCATCCGCGGCGACAGATCCATGCCCTCGACATCGAGTCCGCGATCAGCCAGGTACCGGGTGATTCGTCCAGGTCCGCAGCCCAGATCGGCCACCGGCCCCGCGGCGCCGACCTTTTCGACGAAGATGTCGAGCATGGCCCGGTCGAAGGTCTGCCCCTCCAGGTGACCCCGCACGTGTTCGACGTATAGCTCGATCATCGCGTCGTAGGCGGCTGCGACCTCGCGCATGTTCGCTCCGTTCGATGGGATTGGTGTCATCGGGATTCGCGGCCGAGTTCGGCCAGTCGGTTCAGTGCGGGCAGTGCGCGGGTCAGGGCGCGGCGCTGTTCGGCGGTCAATCGGTCGATCAATGGGCCGAGATGGCGCAGGCGGTCCTCGCGCCGGGATCGGCCGACGCGGCGGCCCGCCTCGGTGATCCGGACGAGGACGGCGCGGCCGTCGGTGGGGTCCGGTGCGCGTTCCACGAGTCCGTCGCGTTCGAGTCGGGTGATCAGCTGGGTGATGGCGGGTTGGGTGACCTGTTCGGAACGGGTGAGGTCGGTGAGCCGCAGCGGGCGCGGGCTGGTGGCGAGGGTGTCGAGGACCGAGAGCGTCGTGAACGAGAGTGCTTCCAGCGTCGGGAGTCTGATGTAGAAGCGGTTGAAGCTCTCGATGGCGTCCGCGAAGGCGTCGGCGTCGAGGTCGGATGTCTGCACCCCTGCGAATATAGAGGGCAATCTATTTAAGAAGTTTATATAATCTTCTTATATTACCCGTTCGTGCCGCAGGGAGATCCAGACCGTGGGCCCACAACCATTGCCGCAGCGCCCGATTCACGTACCCGACATCGTGCTAGACGACCTGCGCCGCCGCCTCGCCGACACCCGCTGGCCCGAGGACGCGGGCAATCGCGATGGACACTACGGCGTCGACCGCGTCCTCCTGCACACCCTCGCCGACTACTGGCGCACCGAATTCGACTGGCGCGCGGCCGAATCCGCCATCAATGCCTACGACAACCATCTCGTCGAGATCGACGGCGCACCCATCCACTTCCTCCGCAGACCCGGCGCGGGCCCGAACCCGACCCCGCTCATCCTCACCCACGGCTGGCCGTGGACCTTCTGGCACTGGGCCAAGGTCATCGACCCGCTCGCCGACCCCGCCCGCTACGGCGGCGACCCCGCCGAATCCTTCGACGTGATCGTTCCGTCCTTCCCCGGCTTCGGCTTCTCCACCCCGCTGACCGAACGCCCGGACATGAACTTCTGGAAAGTCGCCGACCTGTGGCACATCCTCATGCGCGAAGTCCTCGGATACGAGCGCTACGCGGCCGCCGGATGCGATGTGGGAGCGATGGTCACCGGTCAACTCGGGCACAAATACCCCGACGAGCTGTACGCGATCCACATCGGTTCCGGCCAGAAACTCACCCTCTTCGAAGGTGAACGCGCCTGGGACGTCACCGGCGGACAACCCGTGCCGCCCGGTCTGCCCGCCGCTACCCACGCCAGGATGATCGAACTCGAACACCGCTTCGCCGTACACCTCGCCGCGCACGTCCTCGAACCGAGCACCCTGGCCTACGGATTGTCCGACTCCCCGGTCGGGCTGCTCGCCTGGCTGCTGCAACGCTGGATCGCCTGGAGCGACTGCGGCGGCGACATCCACACCGTGTTCACCCCCGACGAACTGCTCACCCACGCCACGATCTACTGGGTCACCAACAGCATCGGCACCTCGATCCGCACCTACGCCAACAACAATCGCTACCCGTGGACCCCCGCGCACGACCGGCGACCGCCCATCGAAGCGCCCACCGGTCTCACCTTCGTCGGCTACGAGAACCCGCCCGGTGTCCGCACCGACGAGCGCGTCGAGCACTTCCGCAACAGTGAACGCGGAAGTTGGTACAACCTGGTCGAACTCACCGCCCACGAGCACGGCGGTCACTTCATACCGTGGGAGATACCGGGAGAATGGGTCGCCGACTTGCGCAGGACCATGCGAGGTCGGGTGTGAGCTTCGAATCACGTGACGATCCGAACCCGTTGTCAGGGGTTGGGGCGCATCCGGGAGGAAAGTCGCGCCAAGCGGGCTGAATCGGGATTGTTTGCAACGCGGATCAAGCGGTTCTGCCTGGCCGGCGCAGACCTGACTCCTCAGCGACTCGCTGATCCCGGATCCGCTCGCGGTCGGTGCCCGTCGACCGGGTCTCGCTCATGCGCTCCGACCACTCGGACGGCTACAATGCCGCGCTGCTCTCGCGGCGGCAGTACAGCCAGATCTCGCTCGCCCACTCGGTGAGCACGTCGACCGACCAGGGCATGACCGTCAGCACGCTGCGCTGTTCCTCCGGAGGCGCACTGTTGTCGTGCACCCCCGGAGTTGGTTGTCCCACCAGTTCTGGTGGCACGGGTGGGAGCGGTCAGGGCTTCTGGGCGAGTTCGTCTGCGACCGGCCCGGTGCGCACCGTGGTGACTGTGACCGGCTTGTCGGTGCCGATCGTCGCCGCCTGCACGGGGGCAGGTTGTCGAGCACGGCTTGGCGCAGCTGCTCGATGGTCAACGACTTCCCCGCCGGCCACACCCGCGCGAGGAACGATCGCGGATCCGCGAGCACCGCGGCGAGCAGGTGCTCCTCGGCCAGATAGCATGTCGCCGTAGAAGCCGTGGATGCAGGTGTACTGGCCGTTCTGCTCCAGGATGACTATGCCCCCACCGTTTTCGCAATCGATCCACGTCACCGTCGAGGCCGGCGCCGCGTCGGCGGCCGCCACGGCGACCGCCGGGGTCACTGCGGCCAGCATCAGGGCAGCAAGACCGTAGGTCCCACTACGGACCACATAGATTGCGAATAGATTGCCTACGAGGCTGCGTCGTCGAAACAGAGTGCACGCCCGGTGAATTAGCCAGGCTGGCTGTGCGCCGGTTGTGCCGCATATGGAACCGTGGCTGTCGCTAGCACGTCAAACCGTCCGTACCCCAATGTGTACTTCGTCGAAAGGAGGCCCTATGGCCGACACCGCTGCCACGTTCGCTGTGGTGCCCGACCACGTCCGAGACGCCGGCCGATATCTGCAAGAGACCGCCGCTGCTCTCACGGCAGGAATGCGCTCGGCCACGGCTGATGTCGATTCCCTGCTGTCGACATGGCGGGGGCTGGCGGCCACCGCCTACGGCGGGGCATGGGATTCGGTGGCCGCCGAGGCTTTCGTGATCTTCGACGCCTTGGCCGACATGGCCGAGACCATGGGGGTGGTGGTCGACCGCGCCCAAGCCGTGGACTACTCGCGCGCCGGAACGTTCGGCTCGCTGGACCTACCTTGACCCGCCGGAAGTCCGGGCAGGCAACTCACCACACGACGACCTCGGGGAGACAACAGCGATGACCGAAGACACCAGCTACCGCGTAGATCTGGCACGGCTGGACGAAGCCACCGATCAAGCCGCGCAGCTATACGCCTTCGTCACCCAGTCGCTGACCGAGATCCAAGAGCGTATGACCGCTGTGCGGGACCGATGGGACGGCCAAGCCGCTGATGCCCAGGCCGCCGCGATGCAACAGTGGACCCGCAGCGCGGAACGAATGGCCACAGCAATAGAGAAGATGCGCGCGGCCACCGCCGCCGCGCACATCGCCTACACCGAGGCCGGGGCCGCCAACCTGCGCATACTCGGACGCGGGTAGGCGCCGGTGAGCACGGTTGTCGACGTCAGCACCGCTGTCTACTACGACACCGCCACGCGACTGTTCGACGCCGCCGCCGCGTTCTTCGCCGCCGTCGACGCCGAATGGCCGGAACTGGCCAAGGCCGCCGAGATGGCGGGCAGCTACGCCGAGGCTCAGACCTGGGCCGATATCTACGATCGTCAGGCCCAGGAAACCCTGGACCTGGTGAGCCGCACCGCCAACGCGGTGCACAACTACGGAACGATCCTGCTGGAGTCGGGCTACCAACACGCGCTCGCCGACCACACGGCGAATCTGGATCCCGGCCCCGAACCCACCAAACCGGCCGCGCCGCAGATCCCGGTGTTCGTCTGCCGCGTTCCGCTCCCAGCCGCCGGTGGACCCGGCAACGGCCTGTCCGGAGACCAATCCAGCCTGGTCCGTGACGCACTGGGACTGGCCGACAAGATCGGTATCACCATCCCCGACGGCGACGCCACGAAGATGTCCAACGCGGCGGCGGTCTGGGAAAGGATGGCTGCCGCCGGGGCCGTCGCGGGCCTGGTCGGCACCCTCGAGGCCGCCGCGCGCGCGTTCGACGACGTGACCGCCGCCGAATCCGCGTTCATCGATGAGGATCTGCGCGCGGCCGCCGCCGCGGCCGCCGCCGTCGTGGCGGCCATGCTCGAACTGGCCGCCTCCACCCGCGAACACCGTGCCGACCTGGACGGATTGCGAACCCAGCTGGTCGATCACCTGACCTCTATCGCCAATGCCCTCATGGCCGAACTGGCCATCAACGCGGCCGTATCCGTGGCCTCGAGTTGGGTCACCTTCGGCGTGTCCATCGCGGCGGGCATCGCCGCGGCCGCCGCCATCGCGGCCCGCTACGCGCGCCCCATCCGCGCCACGATCGAGGCTTGGCGTACCGCGCGCCGCGCCAAGAACACCGCGCGGGCCTCGGCGAACACCCTGGCCAACCACGCCAAGGAAATGCGCCGCCTCGAGGAACTGGGGGGCAGTGCGAAGACACCGACGCCTACGGCCGCGCGACCGCTCACCGAGGCCGACAAGAATGCACTCGCGGATTACAGCGCATACGGGTCTCGTCTCAACAATGCCATGCGGGAGGGGCGAATCACCGAAGAACAGCAGGGTCGTATAAACGAGCTGAATTCGGCTCTGGATAAATTGCCCAACCACGAGGGACTTGTGGTACGGCGAACAGCGCTTCCCGACGACGTACTAGCTCAATACCAGAAAGGCACAAATGTATCAGACCCCGCGTTCACAAGCGCCAGCACCGGATCAGGGTTCACCGGACCTGTGGAATTTCAGATAATGTCGAGAACCGGAAAGGATATTTCCGGTCAAGTACCCACTGCATATGCCCCCGAGGCGGAAGTGCTGTTCAAGAGCGGAACGAACTTCAATGTTGTCGACCGGTTCGTCACCGCAGACGGTCGCACCATCATCCAGATGACAGAATCGTAGGATCGGATCATGCCTAGAAAGATCGGCGGCAAGATTTTCACATCACGCGAGGAACTGCCGCCGGAAAAACGGATGTCGGACGCCGAGATGGAGGCCGCCCGACAGATGTTCGCCGAGGCCAACGCGCGTCGTGAACGCGAACTGGGCGATCGGCCGTCACTGCCTAAAACCGAGGCCAACCGTCGGATGTGGGACGACCTCGGCGGCACCGAATACGAGGACTGGACCTATCCAGGCGACGACCGACCACCCCGCCCCAGCCACGAGCCGCAGTGAGCGACCCACCGCCACATGCGCAGAGACCGCCCTTGCCCCGACGCGCCGGCCACAGGTTCGGTGGGAAGACCAGAGCCGTGCTCGACGGCCTGCTCAATCACGTCGAGGACGCCGTCCCGACCCCTCGAAAGCGTGCGCTCGATCGGATGGCGAGGAGGTCTCTTGCTCGGCGGTGCTCACGCCGGGGGACCCCTCCGTAGCGTGCCGGATGGCTCTCGGGCGATCACCTGAGCGCAGCGCGACATGACGAACCCGGCTCTCGCAGGCGCGTTTCCGCTGCGATAACGAGGGCCGCACGCTGGGGAGTGGTTTCAGTCGAGCGCCAACTGCGCGCGCACCCACCCGGCGCGTTCGGCTTCCATCATCTCCCCCGCGACGCCGGTCGAGGAAGGAGTGCTCTGGGAGAGGTTTCCGCCGCGGTCGTCCTCGGGTCGCGGTCGCGGCCGGTGTTCAGTCTTCGGGTCCGGCGACCAGATACTCCTTCAGCAGGAAGGCGCCGGGGTTGAGATCGGGGAACTCGCGCTCGATCGGGCCGCTGATGAACTGGATCTTGATGTAGGTGCTCGGGTCGAGGTGAGCAAACGGCACCAGCGAGAACCGCTGTTTCACCTGGAAGCCGTCGAGGAGTTCGATCTCCATGTCCTCGCTGCCTTCCACACCGTACTTCGCGAGGAGGCTGCCCAGGGTGGGGGGTTTGTGAGCATCGTCGACGACCTGGGTGTAGCGACTCATGGACGCTTCATCGGTCGCTTCGCCAATGACTTGGATTTTGGTAATCACCGGTCGGCCCTTCGATAGCGGACGAGAACAAAGCTGGTGTCGATCCGACGAACAGCCTCCGCGTTGCGCACGAGTCGGTACGCGGAGGCTGTTCATCGGGTGATCAGGCCGAGACTAGCCCACCTGGGTGCGGATGATGAGCCCGCCGCAGTTCTCCACGGCCCAGACCGAGCCGTCGGAGTAGGTCTCGACACCGACTGCCACGCAGGGCAGCTGCGTGAGGACCGCCGGACTCGCCTGCGCGACGGCGACGCCGAAAGTCGTCAGGCCCGCACCGCCGACGGCTAGTAGTATCGCGCTGGCAGAGATCAGCTTGCGAAGAGTCATGTGGAGCTCCAATCGTTAGTTGTTGAAACTGTTCGGCCGCGCTGTTCGCGCAGCTCCTGGGCGGAGAGTTGTCCCTCACCGCCCCGGGTCTGTCGAGGTCGCACTCCCCCTCGCCACTTGGCGGCGTCTAGGGTCAGCGCTCGCTGGCGGGGCTCGGTGCGTAGAAGACCTCCACCGTGCCGTCGTCGTGGTAGGTGGTGCAGATGTAGTGCATGTTCGGGTGTCCGACGATGTGTTCGCTGTACTGGCAGTCCACCGTCGGCGCCGCGTGGGCGGCCGCCACGGCGACCGCCGGGGTCACCGCGGCCAGCATCAGGGCAGCAAGAACTACAGATCTCCTCAATGAATCCCCCAAGGTCGGCGGTGTGCTCCGCTGTAGCGATCGGTCCGAGTCCGGACCTCTCACCACCCTTCGACGGCGCTGTGGTCGGTTCGGTTCCATCCGACCATTTCGATCCTCATGGATCCTGTTGTCGTCTCGAAAGGTGAGAGGGGACGGAAAGTGCAGGCAGCTCCAGGGGAACTTCGCGCGTTGGCAGCCTCGATGAACGACGTCGGTGTCGGGATCGAGACCATCCGGGCGCAGCTCGACCTGTCGATGATCGATTCGGCGTTCGCTGGTTCGATGCTGAAGCGAGTCGGTGACGAGGCGAACTCTGTTGTGACGGACACGTGGTCACGGATGGCCGCGCGCTGGATTTCGATCACCGCCCTCATCGAGGCCAGTGCCTCGGCCCTGGAAGCCGCCGACGTCGGGTTCGCCGACAGGCTCGACACCCTCGGTGGTGTCTTATGAGGTCGCAGGCTTCGCCGACGCTGTCACAGGTCCGGTCCTGGCAGCCGTGGCTCATGGCCGAGGCCGGTCAGCAGATGCGGCGGCGCGGCGAGGAGTGCGTGGCGTTGGTCGAACACGCCGCCACCCGGATCCGTGACGCGAGCTCCTACTGGCAGGGCGAGGCCTACTACGCCGTCTACGACCGTGTCGCCGAGGACCGCGACCTGGCGAAGAAGGCATCCCAGGAGATCGAGACGCTCGCGCAGAGGCTGACCGAGGGCGCCGACCTGCTGACCGGCTACCGCCAGGCGTTGCTGGACAAGGTCACCGACGCCGCCATCGCGGGTTTCACCGTCACCGAGGACTGGACCGTCACCGCGGCATCCAGCCACGACAACGAACGACTGCACACACACACCGCACCGCGGTCGCAACCGCACTCAACGAAATGCTGGGTGTCCAGTCCACAGCGGCGGCCAGGATCGACCAAGCCAACACCGACGTCACAACCCGAGCCGCACAGATCGGCCCCGCCCCGCAATCCGCCTCACCGGTATCTCGAGCACTCGGGAGCACCCGGGGTGTCCAAGGGGATACCGCACCCGCCGCGACCTCACCCGGCTCGTCGTCCGCTGTTCCCGCGACCGATGCGAAGACCCCCGACTCCAGCAGCAAACCGCTATCGGGCAGTTCCACCGCCACACAGAACCAGACCCGGACCGCCGAAACGGGCACCGCCACAGGTGCCCACATCGGTGCCGCGAATTCCGCCGCGGCCGGCGCGGCGCGGACCGATCCCAAATCCGGCGCCACCAACCCGGGCGCTACACCGAGATCGGGCACCCTCAACACCGGCACCTCCCCGAACTCGAACGCCGCAGCGGCGCCGAGCATGGACAAGGGCAAGCCCGGAGAGTGGCGGCCCGGAGACATCAGTGACCTAATCAAAGCGGTCAGCAGCATCACCGGCAACATCCCCGACCTGATCGAGAGCAGCGGCGAATTCCTCAAGGACACCAGCGAACTGATCAAGACCAGCGGCGAAGCCGTCACCAAGATCACCGACTCGGTCACCGAACTCGTCACCGCCGTCGACCACGCAGCCCACCCCGCCACCAGCGGGCAGCCCGCAACCGAACACCCCACCGGTACACAGAACTCGGACAAGAACACAACCACCGCCACACCGCCGTCGTCGGACAAAACCACAAGCGCGGCACCGACCACCCCCGACCCCGCCAAGACCCGGTCAGCCGACTGGACTCCACATGCCTCTACCCCAATCGCCGCCATCCCGACAGGGGACACCCCCAACCACAACTCCGCACCCACCAACCAACCGATGCTCGCCCCCGGCTTTCCGGCTTCGCCCGCAACACGCCGCAACTCCAACACCGAACGCGCATACCCCACTTGGAGCCTGGACCTACCGAACCCAGCCACACAGAAACAACCAGCCTGAAAACCAATCAGACAGCACCTGGAACCACTGCACACCAGCCAATCACGACCGAGAACGATCACCAGGAAATACCGGCTACTGAACCAGACCGTTGTCGGCACGCATGACCTGCTCGACATCGGCGTCCAACCGGGCCGCGACCTCCCGGTAGGCGGCGTCCAGCGCGACGGTGTGTTGCTTGTCGATATCCCACGCCGCGGCGCCCGGCGGATTGACGCGGTCATGCTCCGAACCAGCGGGTTGCATGCCGAGTCGAACTTGCGCCAGGGTCAGTTTCGCGAGCACAGCTGTCGAGTTGCCGCACAGTGTGCGGCATCTGCGGTGACACGCTGAGCGTGACTTTTCTCCCCGACCCCCTTGTCCAACTATGCGTCTCTCCCGCACATGACAGCGCACCCGCCTCGGGATTCGAAGCGGGTGCGCGGTGTTCACGTGACTATCGGGTAGTCGATTGCGTGCTGGATTCGGTTGTCGTCGGAGCGGTTGTCGTCGTGGTCGGCGGCGCCGCGGTCAGCGGAGCCGGAACCGCGTCGGCGACCGAATTCCGTGCCGGAGCCTGGGGCGTCGTCTCGCTCTGTTTCGTCGTCTGGGTCTGCGACGGCGTGACCGGTGCGGGGGTGGTGGTCGGCGCAGTGGTCGGCTCGGTTGTCGTCGGAGCGGTCGTGGTCGATGTCGCCTGGGTCGTGGTGAGCGCCGTGGTGGTGGGCGCTGTCGTGGTCGGCGCCGTGGTGGACGTGGTCGTGGTCGTGGTCGGCGCGGTGGTGGTGGCCTGCGCCTTCGAGGTGGTCTCGACGGCCGCGCGCTGCACCGCCGCCATATCGGTCTGATTCGGCTTGGCCGACTTGTCGACCGGCTCGCCCGCCTGCGCCTGCTTGGCCAGATGGGTCAGCCAGGCCGCCGCGTACTCAGCCGACGTCGTCGGCTTGCCGTTGGCGGGGTCCGAGTCTTCCCAGTAGTCGAAGTGATGTCCGGAGTGATTCGGGCCGAGGGTGAGCTGATACGGATCGCTCATGACCACCGGAATCGTGTTCTGATTCGTCACGATCAGGCCGATGATCTCGTTGAACACCTTCTGCGGCAGGTAGGCCAGCGGTGACATGTCGTCCTTGGCGATCGAATCCGCCTTCGCCGCCTCCTGCTTCGGCGCACCCGGCTTGTAGTTCGGGTCCGACACCCGCAGCAGCACCTCGAGGAAGGTTTCGTCGCTCGCCATCCAATTGTCCTGCGACTGGATATCGGCGAACGCCGTCAAGGCGATCTTGCCGAGCGTGACCGCCACATCCTGGCCCGTCGCGGGCGTGAGCCCGTCGCGTTCCAGCGCGTCGACATTCAACTGCCTCGCGACATTCACCACCAGTTGCAGCAGCGAAATGTTCTCCGGGGCCGCGCAGGTGAGGTCGCCGTCGGAGCAGAACGAGGCGATCTTGCCGTTCAGCGCGCCGAAATCACCGCTGGTACCGGGCAGCGCGCCCTTACCCGAGGCCGTGTTCTTACCGCTCTGGTACTTCTGATCGAAATTGTCGGGACTGGCGTACGGGTTCTCCGCGCCGATGAACGGCCCGTCACCCGCCGAACGACCGGCGTCGGCGAGAATGACCACACCGACCACATCGTCGGGGTCGACCACCTCGTATCTGCCGTCCGCCCCGGCCTCCTGATTCCCGATCTTCATAGCGACCCGACGCACCACATCCGCGCCCTCGCTGTACCCGACGATCGAGAACCGGGTATCCGGACAAGCCTGCGCGATCTCCCGCATCACCCGCTCGGTATTCGCGACCCCGGTGTTCACCGCGTCCTCGTAGGTCGCCATATTCGCCGGATACGCGATATAGACCGCGGCATAAGCATCCGGCCCGACCTCCCCCGCGGGCGCGTTCACCACCGGATCAACCCACTCGCTGTGATGATCCCCCGCCATCGCCGCGGGTAGCGCGTTCCCGTTCGCGTCGACCAGCATCCTGGTCGTCCCCTCCACCGGCGTGTCCCCCCGCCCCGCGACCGAGATCGTCACCATGTCACGGCACTCCGTCACCGAAGTCGTGAGCACCGTATCCGCGGTACGCGGCCCCGCCGTCAACGCCAACGAAGCAGCCACCACCGCCACCACCCCCAACACCGCAGGCGCAGCCACCGCCGAAGCCACCCGATGCCGAGCGAAGAACGCCCGAGAGCCGGCCAAGTAGTCACCGAAAGCCATGCCCAGATCCCCAATCCATAGACCGATACGTGGATGGACAAGGCCCCCCCGAGGGCCATGTTCACGAGGAACGTCGTGGTAGCGAACCCGCGCGTTACTCGACTGCGATCAGTGACACATCACCTACCCTCGGCTGCCGCATCCGCGATCCCGGTCACATCGCCCGCTCATGTGGCACCGCCACAGCCGACCCGCTGCTTCCTCGATCAGCCGCGCGCCATATCCACGAATCGTGAAAGATGGAGTTGATGGGCGACGGTTATTGTTGCGGTGGGGCCATTTCGGTGTTTGCCTACGATGAGGTCGGCTTCGCCGCCGCGAGGGTCGTCGCGTTCGAATGCGTCGGGGCGATGCAGAAGAATCACCATGTCCGCATCTTGTTCCAAAGATCCGGATTCGCGCAGGTCGGAGACCATGGGACGTTTATCTGTTCGTTGTTCGGGGCCGCGGTTCAGCTGGCTTATCGCGACTACCGGGACTTCTAATTCCTTGGCGAGAAGTTTCAGGTTCCGGGAGAAATCCGAGACTTCCTGTTGGCGGGACTCGACTTTCTTGCCCGAGGTCATCAGCTGGAGGTAGTCGACCACGACGAGTTTGAGGTCGTGGCGTTGTTTGAGCCTGCGGGCCTTGGCACGGATCTCCATCATGGTGAGGTTCGGCGAATCGTCCACGAACAGCGGCGCTTCGCTGATCTCGCTCATCCGCCGCGCCAGCTTCGTCCAGTCGTCGTCACTCATCCGGCCCGACCGCATATCCCCGAGCTTGATCTTCGCCTCCGCCGAGAGCAACCGCATCACGATCTCGGTCCGACTCATCTCCAACGAGAAGATCACACTCGCCAACCCGTGCTTCACCGAAGCACTCCGCATGAAGTCCATGCCGAGCGTGGAATTGTGCGTCGGGATCATGGATCTGCCCGCGAGGTAGAGATGGCGGGGGTTGTCCACCTCGACGCAGCGCACCGGCACGCTCGCGACCGGTCGCACATCCACGATGAAACGCGAGCGCGCGTCGCCGCGATCCGCTCGGCGCTCCTTGTGCAGTAGCGCTTTGCGGTACAGACCGAATACCTCGTCTTCGGTCGCGAAAGTAAGTGTGTGGGTGGTCGAGGATTTCTCGGTGCGACCCGGAACTCGTTTCCGCGAAACCCCGCACCGATATCCGAGGCCGACGATCAGCTCGCGCACATCCTGGGCCAGCCGCTCGTTGGTCACCGCGAACCGCACGGAACCGCCCTGCGTGACTGTGCCGTCGGTATCGAGAAGCCCGGCGAGCAGCGCGCGCCGCTGCGATTCATCGGCCCGCAGATACCGCACCGGAATGTGCTTGTTCTCCAACACCCCGATAGTGCGCAACCGTGCTTGCACACTGCCTACGTCGGCGGCCGACTCCTCGGCTTCGATTCGTGCGCCGATCTCCGGGTCGAGGGCGGCCGTCGAGGTGCCTTCGCCCAACCAGGCGCCGAGGGTGTATGGCGGTACGAGTAGGTCGGCCGTCGGTAATCGCAGCGGTTCGGTGTTCGTCACGGAGTGTTCGAGGCGGCGGTCGGCAGTTGCGCGGCGCAGGGTGCGGGCGATTTCGGCCGTGGTGCGGACTTCGGCGAAGGTGCGTTGATCGCGATACCGGTTGTAGCCGGTCGCGGCCTGCTGCGCCGAGCGCCGGGAGGCGCGGGTCTCGGTGAGCCAGCGGTGGTTCTCGTCGGCGACGATCACGGTGCCGTCGGAGAATTCGACCTCGTAGCAGGGGCGCCCGTGCATCACCTCGGTGGCCGCGACGACACGGGTGGGGAGGCCGTGCGCGTCGAACAGTTCGTCGCCGACGCGCACTTCACCCATGGTGGTCCAGCCGGTCGGCGTCGGCAGGGGGGTGTCGAGCGCGAGGGCCTTGCCGACGCCAGGGCGGGCGGCGACGATGATCATCTGGCCGGGATGAAGGCCGTTGGTGAGTTCGTCGAGTTCGGTGAAGCCGGTGGGGACGCCGAGGGAGATTCCGCCTCGGGAGGCGATGGAATCTATTTCGTCCATGGTGGGTTGGAGGAGTTCCTCCAAGGGGAGGAAGTCTTCGGTGGTGCGGCGTTCGGTGACCTCGTAGACCTCGGCTTGGGCGCGGTCGACTACTTCGGCGATGTCCTGGCCGTCGGCGCCCGCGTAGCCGTACTGCACGATGCGGGTGCCCGCTTCCACCAGGCGGCGCAGGATCGCCTTCTCGGCGACGATCTCGGCGTAGTAGCCCGCGTTGGCGGCGGTGGGGACCGTTTGGGTGAGGGTCACCAGGTAGGGGGCGCCGCCGATGCGTTTGAGTTCGCCGCGGCGGTCGAGACCGGCGGCGACGGTGACGGGGTCGGCGGGTTCGCCGCGGCCGTACAGGTCGAGGATGGTGTCGTAGACGGCCTGGTGGGCGGGGCGGTAGAAATCGCCGGGGCGGAGCACCTCGAGTACATCGGCGATGGCGTCCTTGCTCAGCAGCATGCCGCCGAGCACCGACTGTTCGGCGGCCATGTCATGTGGTGGTTGGCGGCCGAAATCCTCACCGGGCGGGTCTGGCGGATAGTCGGTATGCCCGCGGTCATCGGTGGCTGTCACCAGACTCGACCGTCCTCTCTGCCCAACGACCGGGTTCGGCACCCGAGACGAGTTCTAGTTCTACCTCCGGACACCGACACATTCCTTCGCCGCCCGACCGGAATCCAGCAAACCGCCACGAGACGCTTCGAGCTTCGTGTTCCCCGTGTTCGCTCACGAGGATGCGACGAACTTAGGCGACGAGATGCGGGCTCGCCAAGAGGGACTGTGTACACAACTGTGGATAACCTGGGGACTGTTTACCCAACCGTGTGCACCCCCTGTGGACAACTTGGGGAAAAACCAGGTCAGTGGCGGCAAACCCGCAGATAGGCAGTGATTTGACTAACTATCCGCGTGTGGATTAAGGAAGTCTCGGCGTGTCGGTCGAGTTGAACAGTCGGGCGTGTTGGGTTAACGGCACGTAGACGGGGTATGGCCTGGATCACATTTCGATCGGTTGGTTTCATCGGTCATCCACAGGGTGAATAACCAGTGGTAGAAGGGCCGCCGAATTCGCCTGTCTGTGTCCCACGGCATACGGGAACCGCCTCCCGCATGGGGAACGGTCTTCTGGCAAACATTCCGCTATTGACATTTCCGGTGATACGCGGGCACAGCCGGTGACACCCGAGCACAGCCGAAGACCACTCCGGCGCCGATGGCGGGGAGTGGTCTTCGACCGAGGGGATCGCGACCGTGCGGCCGCGCCCGAAATCAGCTGTTGGCCGCGACCTGCAGGTCGAACTTTGCGGCCACATCCGGATGCAGATGCACCACGATGCGGTGCTTGCCGGTGCTCTTGATGTGCGACTTCGGCAGCTCGATGCTGCGCTTGTCGATGATCGGCCCGCCCGCGGTCTTGATGGCGGCGGCCACATCGGACGGGGTCACCGAACCGAAGAGCTTGCCGGTGCCCGCGGTCTTCACGGTCAGCGAGACCGCTTCCAGGCCCTCGATGGCTTGCTTCAGTTCGTTGGCGTGATCGAGGTCGCGCACCCGACGCGCGTCCTGCGCCCGGCGGATACCCTCGACCTGCTTCTGCGCGCCACGGGTCGCGACGATCGCGAGCCCGCGCGGCAGCAGGTAGTTGCGGCCGTAGCCGTCCTTGACCTCGACGGTGTCGCCGGGCGCGCCGAGGTTGTCGACATCAGCAGTCAGAATGAGCTTCATGTGCGTGTCTCCCTTTCTCAGCGAGCCGTCGACACATAAGGCAGCAGGGCCACCTCACGAGAGTTCTTGACGGCAACGGCGACATCGCGCTGATGCTGCACGCAGTTGCCGGTGACACGGCGGGCACGGATCTTGCCCCGGTCGCTGACGTACTTGCGCAGCAGCGTCGTGTCCTTGTAGTCGATCGAAACGGTGCCGGACTTGCTCTCCTTGCAGAAAGAGCACGCCTTCTTCTTCAGCACCTTTTCGCGCGCGGGCGCCTTGGGCATGGTCTGTTACTCCATTACGTGTGTTGGTCCGCCGCGAGCGGACCGATATGAGCCGTTCTCAGAACGGCGGTTCGTCGTCTACGCGGCCGCCGCCCCCGAAGGAGGAGCCTGCCGCAGGCGCACTGCCCCACGGATCGTCGTCGCCGGATCGGCCACCGCCACCGGAGGAGGCGTTGGCATTGCCGCCACCACCGCCGCCGTAGTTGCCGCCACCGCCGCCGCCGCCGTAATTTCCGCCGCCACCGCCGGAACCGAATCCACCACCGCCGCCACCGCCGCGATTGGCCTTGTTGACCTTGGCGGTCGCGTAACGCAGCGAGGGCCCGACCTCGTCGACCTCGAGCTCGACGACCGTGCGCTTCTCACCCTCGCGGGTTTCGTAGGAGCGCTGCTTGAGCCTGCCGCTCACGATCACGCGAGAGCCTCGGGTGAGGCTTTCCGCGACGTTCTCCGCGGCTTCCCGCCAGATGTTGCAGCGCAGGAAAAGCGCTTCGCCGTCTTTCCATTCATTGGTATTACGGTCGAAGACACGGGGAGTCGACGCGACGGTGAAGTTCGCCACCGCGGCGCCCGCCGGCGTGAATCGAAGCTCGGGATCGGCCGTCAGATTACCGATGACGGTGATGACGGTATCGCCTGCTGCCATGTGGTTCCTCCTGCTCGGGGTGCAGTTCCGCCCTACACTCGCTTGTCGGGCACGAGCCTAGAGCCAGGCGCCGACGTGTACGAGGTATGGAATGAACTACTTGTCGTGGCGCAGGACCTTGGTGCGCAGCACCGACTCGTTCAGACCGAGCTGGCGGTCGAGTTCGCTCACCGTGGCGGGGGTCGCGGTCAGATCGATCACCGCGTAGATGCCCTCGGCCTGCTTGCGGATCTCGTAGGCGAGCCTGCGACGGCCCCAGATGTCGACCTTGTCGACCTTGCCGCCTTCGCTCTTGACGACGTTGAGCATGTTGTCCAGCGACGGACCAACAGTGCGCTCGTCCAGGCTCGGGTCGAGGATGACCATCACTTCATAATGACGCACGGACCAATCACCTCCTGTGGACTAGGAAACGGCCACGGACGGTCCGTGGCAGGAGGGTCGTTGCGTCAGCAACCCGGATAGGCTACATGACCAGGCCGTCTACCTCGAAATCGGCCCTGCTCTAGGGTGGATTCCATGTCGATCGGCCCCGCTTCGAGCGCGCTGTTCGCGGGTCGGGTGGCCCGCCGCCGGGCCTTCGCCGTCGCGGTGCTGCTGCTGTGCGGGCTGACCTTGGCCTTCGGCTACGCGAACAAGGCCAGATGCGCGGGCGCGCCCTTCGAGGACAACGGGCGCAGCGTCGTCTTCGACATGATCAAGGATTCGGATGTCTGCTATTCCGATATCCAGTTGCTGTGGCTCGGCCGCGATATCGATCGGCACGTGTTCCCGTATATCGACGGCGGTATCACCGAGGACGGCGCCCTGACCGGCGGCGCGGTCGAATATCCGGTGCTCAGTGGCGTTCTCATGTGGCTCGGCGCGCTCGGAGCGCACGACGACGCCGAATTCCTGGCCCGCTCGGCTCTGCTGCTCGCACCCTTCGCCCTGCTCACCGCCTGGTTGCTGTATCGAATGGCGGGCCGGGCGGCATTGTTGTGGGCGGCGGGTCCGCCGTTGGTGCTCTACGCCTTTCACAATTGGGAACTGCCCGTGGTGTGCGCGGCGGTGGCCGCCGTCTATGTGATGGCTTTCGCGACACGCTATTCGGTGCGGACCAGGGCGGTGGTCGCCGCGATATTGCTCGGGCTTGGTTTCTGTCTGAAGTTGTATCCCGGAATCTTCGTGCTGCCACTGATGGCCTATGTGCTGACCAGCGCCGAACCGTCCGAGAACGGAACGCGCCGCCTCGATGTGCGCGGCGCGGCGCTGACGGCGGTCGCGGCGGCGGTGACCGTGGTCGCGGTGAATCTGCCGTTCGCGCTGGCCGGTTACGAGGGGTGGCGCGCCTCGATCACATTCCAGCAGTTGCGGCAGGCCGATATCACCACCAATTCCATCTGGTACTGGGGTCTGCGGCAGATGTTCGACGCGGAGTCCGACGGCGAGGCCGTATTCCAGGATGTCGTGTCGTTCGCCTCGCCCACGCTGATACTGCTGTCGTTCGCGCTGGCGATGTGGTTGGGGTGGCGGCGTTATTCGGCGACGGGCGCCTTTCCGTGGGTGGGCGTCAGCGGCGCGATGTTGTGCGGATTCCTGCTGTTCCACAAGGTCCATTCGCCGCAGTACACGCTGTGGCTGATTCCTTTTCTGGTGCTGCTCACCGTGCCGTGGCCGCTGATCGCCGGGTATCTGCTCGCCGACGCCGCGGTCGGGGTCGGGGTGTTCCGCTATTTCCACGCGATCAATTCGGGCGCGCCGGTCGAGGTGGTGCAGAGCGTCGTGCAGTTCGGAGTGTGGGGCCGCGCGATTCTGCTCGTAGTGCTGTACGTGCTGTTCATTCGCGCCGAACCCCGCGGGCCCGCGCTACTGGTCGTTCGCGTGTCTGGCGCGAAAGTTCGCGCTCTTGGCCCGGTTTCCGCAGCGTGCCATATCGCACCAGCGCCGGGAACCGCCGCGGGAGGTGTCGACGTAGAGGCGGGTGCATGCGGGGCGTCCGCAGGTCTTGACGCGGCGACGGTCCGGTCCGCCGAGTAGTTCGATGGCCGCGCGCGCGACGGCGGTGAGCGCGGCGCGCGCGGTTCCCGACCGACTCGCGGTGTCGTCGGCGCGCAGGGTCAGTTCGGGGAGTTCGCCGCGGGCGGCGGCGTTGACGAGGTCGCGGTCCTCGGTGGCGTTGGGTGCGCCGTTGGCGGCGGCCAGCGCCATGCGGTAGACGGCTTCGCGCAGGAGTACGGCGTGCTCGAAGGTGGCCGGGTCGCATGGTGGCGCCGTGTCGAGCAGTTCGGCGGCGACCAGCCAGTTCGCCAGATCGTCGGCCGTGGTCATGTCGTCCTGGAAGTCGGTTGACCTGTACCGCACCGTGCCCGCGAAGTCGAGGGCGAGATTCCCGCTGACGAAGTGGAACATACCTCTCATCGTAACTGCCTTGACAGGTTACTGCCGGCGGTGCGACGGTGATAACCACCTTGAACGGTTACTTCGGGAGGGATCATGCGCGACCGCCTGCTCGTCGCCGCACAGCCGCTGTTCGTGCTCATGTGGAGCAGCGCCTTCATCGCGGGCACCATCGGAGTCGGGGCGGCGCCGCCACTGGCGCTGCTGTTCGGCCGCTTCGCCATCGCGGGCGTCCTGCTCGTGCTGTACGCCGCGGCGGTGCGCGCCGAGTGGCCGCGCGGCGCGGAACTCGGACACGTCGCGGTCGCGGGCCTGCTCGTTCAGGTCGTCCAGTTCGGCGCGTTCTACACCGCCATGAGCCACCACGTATCGGCCGCGGTGATCGCCCTGGTCCAGGGCCTCAACCCGGTCGTGATCGCGCTGTGCGCGGGCTTGCTCGGCGAGACCGTCACGACGCGGCAGTGGTTCGGATTCGGAATCGGCGGTGTCGGTGTGGCATTGGCCGTACTCGACCGGTCCGACTTCGCGGTGTACGGCGTGATCCTGTGCGTCGTCGGACTACTCGGCTTGAGCCTCGGCACGGTGTATCAGAAACGCTGTGCGCCCGAGGTCGATTCGCGCGCCGCGACCGCCATTCACGTCGTCGTCAGCGCACCCGTGGCCGGACTGCTCGCGTGCGGCGCCGGTCAATTGCACGTGTGGGACACCGGCCGCTACGCCGCGACGCTGACCTGGATGGTGCTGATCAACGCGGGCGCGGCCTTCCTGCTGCTCAACGCGATGCTGCGGCGCTGGGACGCGACGCGGGTCGGCAGGCTGTTCTTCGCGACGCCCGCCGTCACCGCGCTGCTGGCCTGGCTCGTCGTCGACCAACCGCTGCACCCGCTGACCGTCGCGGGCTTGGCGGTCGGACTGCTCGGCCTCGTGCTCGCGGGACGTCGCCCAGAACCCGCGTCCGATCCCGTCGACGTGGCCGAATCCGCACGCGTCGAGCAGGATTCGGGCGCGGTCCGGTGACAGCTCCCGATTATTCGGCGGCAGAGCTTATTCGGTGGCGCCGTCGCCTATTTGGTGGTGCTGTGCCACTCCATACCCCACCGGTACGCCTGATCGATATGGCGCTGGGTCCCGTTGATGTAGTTCACTTCCCGATTCACCGTGATGCCGTGCCCGTGATTCTCCAGCAGCGCCACCGCGCACGACCGCGCGTCGTTCACCGGGGAATCCAACCGGACCTCGACGCGTGGCCCCTGCGTTGGGAACAGCGTGACCACACCGTCGGCGGCCGCCCAGTTCGGGACGCCGTCGTAGATGAACGCGAAAATCAGGACCCGCTTGAACAATTCGGGCCGGGTGAGATCGATGTGCATGGTCTCGCCCGCGCTGTCGGCGCCGCTGCGATCGTCGCCGTCGAGGCGGATGTGGGGCGCGGCGTCGAGAGTGCCGAAGTTCTTCCCGATGGCCTGCACGACGCCCTTGCCGCCGTCGGCCAATTCGTAGAGACAGCCGAGGTCGAGATCGATGGGTCTGGCGCGCCGGAAGAAGCCGCGGCGGCCGCTCGACCAGTTCAGGTTCACCCGCATCACGCCTTGTGACTCACCGGGTTTGGTGAGGTTGATACTCGGCGTGGCCTTCGACAAGGTCACTGTGGCCAGGTTGACGCCGCCGGTCTGGCTCATCGGCGCGATCCCCCCTCGTGCTCGTACGGTGTCGTGAGATCTCGTGCGAAAACGACAGTGGCAGCGGACCGTCCGGAGACGGGGCCGCTGCCACCCTCGTTCGCGTACCGCGGATCAGCCTACCGGCGTGACTTCCGGTTCGTTCTCGACCTCCTTCGAATCGCCTTCCCGGCGATTGCGGATGATGCTGGAGGCGAAGGCCGCGCCGATGAACGCGACACCGACGAGACCGGTGATGATCTCGTTGATGTGCACACCGATCGACACGAGCAGGATCACCGCGAGCGCGCCGATCGCCCAGTGCGCGCCGTGCTCCAGGTACACGTATTCCTGGAGGGTGCCGCGGCGAACCAGGTACACCGTGATGGACCGGACGAACATCGCGCCGATGAGGCCGAGGCCGAGCGCGATGATGATCGGGTCGGAGGTGATGGCGAACGCGCCGATCACGCCGTCGAACGAGAACGACGCGTCGAGGACCTCGAGGTACAGGAACAGGAAGAAGCCTGCCTTACCGGTGGCCTTGACCAGGTCCGACGGCCCGCCTTCGAGATCCTCGGTGTGGAACATGGAGCCGAGCCCGTCCACCGCGATGTAGGTGATCATGCCGAGCAGGCCCGCCGCGAGCACGGTGGCCCGCTTGTCGTCGGCGGCGACGAATTCCGCGATCAGCACCAGGCCGCTGCCCGCGACAACGACCGAGAGCATGTCCAGCTTGCCCGCCTTGGCCAGCGGCTTCTCCAGCCAGCTCAGCCAGGTGATCTCGCGCTCGTCGAAGATGAAGTTGAGGAACAGCAACGCGAGGAACATGCCGCCGAACGCCGCGATCTGCGGGTGCGCGTCGGTGAGCAGCGTCTCGTAGCTGGGGCTGCCGTCGGCGAAGTGCGACGCGTCGTCCGGCGGCGGGTTGAGCGCCAGGTCGAGCGCGTCGGCGGGGTTGAGCCCGGCGGTGATCCACACGATCGCCAGCGGGAACACCAGGCGCATGCCGAATACGGCGATGAGGACGCCGACGGTGAGGAAGATCTTCTGCCAGAATTCGCTCATCCGTTCCAGGACGGTAGCGTTGATGACAGCGTTGTCGAAGGACAGCGACACCTCGAGGATGCCTAGGATGGCGCAGAGGATCAAAGCCTCCGGGCCACCGTAGAGTAACGCCACAACCAGCGACACGACCGTGACGACGCCGGAGAGGCCGAATATACGCAGGACCACGCGGGGACCTTTCGTTACTGGGAAACTGAATCGGCGAAATCGAGAACCAGCGTGGCCGTTGAACCGCCGGATGTCCAATGCTGCGCCTGCCTGCGCCGACGCGGTGATCTGTACGCGCGAGGAGGGGGCTCGTCACCGAGCCCCCTCCCGCACCGAAACGCTTCGTACTTAGACGTTCACGCCGTAGTCGCGGGCGATGCCCGACAGGCCGGAGGCGTAGCCCTGGCCGATGGCGCGGAACTTCCATTCGGCGCCGTTGCGGTACAGCTCGCCGAAGACCATCGCGGTCTCGGTCGAGGCGTCCTCGCTGAGGTCGTAGCGGGCCAGCTCGTTGTTGTTGCTGCGGTCGACGACGCGGATGTAGGCGTTGCGGACCTGGCCGAAGGACTGCTGACGGGTTTCGGCGTCGTAGATCGAGACCGGGAAGAAGATGCTCTCGATCGTGGCCGGGGTGTTGGCCAGGTCGACGTTGATCACCTCGTCGTCGCCTTCGCCCTCGCCGGTGCGGTTGTCGCCCGCGTGCTCGATGGCGCCTTCCGGGGACTTGAGGTTGTTGAAGAACACGAAGTGCTGGTCGGAGACCACCTTCTTGTCCGCACCGGTCGCGATGGCGCTGGCGTCGAGGTCGAAGTCGGTACCGGTAGTGGTCCGAACATCCCACCCCAGCCCGACGGCAACAGCAGTAAGGTTCGGCGCCGCCTTGCTCAGCGATACGTTGCCGCCCTTGGACAGACTGACACCCATGCGGGATTCCCTTTCCTAGTCCGTTAGTGGCCCCAGCATGTCCGAATCGCCGGGTACGAGTTACGACAGTAGTAGGTTTCGGCGAACTTGCGTAGGAACCGGGTCAACCCCCGGCGAACGGGTGCATCTCCTATGGTCCGCAGCCGGACTTCGGCACTGCGCTGTCAGGTTCAGCACCTACCATCGGGGCGTGGCAGGCCGTAGGCGTGGCTGGTTCCGGTCATCACGGGACAGCGAATGGATTCAGCAGACCAGGTCGCGGCTCGCGGACGCGTTCCTCGACATGGATCGGCGACAGAGTGCGGCCGAGACCGCGGTGTTCGCCTCCGACGAGTTGTATCCGGAACGGGGATTCGGCGCGCGTTGGGAACCGGTGCGCACCCGCTGTTACGAGGCGGCGGGCATCTATCTCGCGCTGTCGGAGGAGATGGAGACCGCCGAACGGGACAACACCCCGCTACCGGGCGGGCGCGAGCGCGTGGCGGCGGTGATCGGACAGCTCGGTGACGCGGCGCGGGCGGTGGACGAGTTCTACCGCCGTGATCAGGCGCGTCTCGAAGAAGCGGTCGGGGTGCGCGGCTCGGTGCCGCAGCTGGTCCAGCAGGTGAAGGTGAACGCCGCGCGGGTGCGGCGCGACGCGGCGGAATCGGAATTCGCGACCTATCCGTCGGTGCTGCGGCGCGCGGCGCAAGTGGATGAGGCTCTGCTCACACTGGAGGCGGCGAGCGCGCAGGAGGCGGCGGGTGCGCGTGGCGCGCTCGGGGCGGTGCGCCAGGCCGCGAACCGGTTGGAGGCGCTGGCGCGGGAACTGGCCGACGCCTTGGCACAGGCCCCCTCTCGGCTCGGCGCCGCGAAAACCGCCGTGGCCTCGGTGAACACCAGATTGGCCGCGGTGCGCAACCGCGCGCACGGGCTGGCTCCGGCCTATTCCACCCTGCTGCGCGAGTTCAACGCTGCGAGTTCGGCCGACTTGGCTAACAATGAGCGGGAAAGCCAGCGAGCCATCGACGCCGCGAACGACGCCCTGGACAGGGCGCGTGCGGCATTGGCCGAGAACAATCCGGAGTCCGCGCTTGAACTGACCACATCCGCCAGGGGCAACCTGGCAGAGGCCGAACAGCAGGTCGACGCCGTCACCAAACGGCTGGCGCTGCTGCGTGAGGTCCGTGCCGATCCGCGCGCCACCGCGCAGGCCGTACGATTCCGCCTGCGGGACGCGCAAATGCTCGCTGTGAGCCGCGGCCTCGTCGGTGAATGGGGATCTGTGCTCGACGCACAGGTGGACCGTATCGACCGTATCTCGGAAGCACTGACGGGCAGACATCCCGACTACCTGGCCTATGTGGCCGAACTGGATACCGTCACCGAATTCATAGCCGGTGTGGTGGATCGAATGAGAAAGCATGCAGGACAACGACGAGAATGAGGATGGGCCTTAGATGACCGCAGGCGTCGCCATCCGGCAGGAGATATCCCTGCGGAAGCGAGTGCCGCTTCGCCATTTCCGGCAGCTGCAAGGTCCCGACGCACGGGACCTGTTCTTTCGGCAGCCGGAAGAATTCGGTGCGTACACCGAGAGAGAAGTACTTGCCTACGCGCTCGGCGCCACTTTGTACGCGCCCGCTACCAGGGCGGATCTCGCCGACACCATACGCAGACGCGCCGAACGCGGCGTGTGCTCGATGGTGATCGACCTCGAGGACGCCGTCGCCGACCACGAGGTCGAGATGGCGAAACTGCGAGCGGTGCACACATTGGACGTGCTCGCCACCGACCCGGATCCGAACCCTCTGCTGTTCATCCGGGTCAGGGACGCCGACACCGTCGGCGCGATCGTCGACGCACTCGGCCCTGGCGCGGCCGCGCTGCTCGGCTTCGTGTTCCCGAAATTCGACAGCATCTCGGGACAGAAATACCTGGACGCGCTCGAGTCCGCGGCCGAGAAACTCGACCGGCCGCTGTACGGGATGCCGGTGCTGGAATCGGCGACCCTGGTGCACCGCCAGACCCGCGACCACGAATTGAGCCGGATCGCGGACATGCTCGCCGAACACCGGGAGCGGGTGCTCGCGGTGCGGGTCGGCGCGACCGACATGTGTTCGACCTTCGGCATCCGCCGCGACCGCGACCTCACGATCTACGACGTGCGGGTGGTAGCCGACGTCATCGCCGACATCGTCAACTACCTCGGTCGCGCGGACGGCAGCGGATTCGTGATCACCGGACCGGTGTGGGAGTACTTCGCCGACCACGAACGCATGTTCCGTCCCTTACTGCGCACCGCGCCGTTCGAGGAATCCGACGCCGTGCCGTTCCGGCAGTACCTGGTGTCCCGCGACCTCGACGGTTTACTGCGCGAGATCACCCTGGACCGCGCCAACGGCATCCAGGGCAAAACGGTGATCCACCCCTCGCACGTCGCCGCGGTGCACGCGCTGTCGGTGGTGTCGCACGAGGAATACTCCGACGCGCTCGACATCCTGCAGGTCGATGTGGGCGGTGTCGCGGCGTCGGGATATCGCAACAAGATGAACGAGATGCGGCCGCATCGCAGCTGGGCAAGGCAGACACTGCTGCGCGCCCGCGTGTTCGGTGTGGCCAACAAAGGAGTGTCCTTCGTGGATTTGTTGACGGCGTCGGTGCAGGTATGAGCCTCGATGAGCGGCCTTGGGCGACACGGGCGCTCGGTATCGAACTGCATCACCTGCGATCGCACGGCGATTCGGTCGAGTTACCCATCGATCGGCTGATCCAGCCGGGGCTGCGACGGAATCCGAAGCGCGCGCACCTGCTGGTGTCGACGGTGCTCGGCAAGCATCTGCCCACCGATCCGAGGGCGGTGCTCGGCGCGGGCGAGCGACTCGGCGACCTGGTGCGCGCCGCGCTCGGCGACCGCGCGTTGGAGGTATCGGCGTCGGGCGGTTTCGGAACCGGCGCGGTGGTACTCGGGTTCGCCGAGACCGCGACCGGCCTCGGCCACACCGTCGCCGCGCGGATCGGCGCCCGCTGCTACCTGCATTCCACGCGCCGCGATGTGCCGGATGCCGAAACCCTCACCAGGTTCGAGGAGGGGCATTCGCACGCGACCACCCACCTGTTGCAGCCCGCGCCCGCCGACATCTATCTCAACGATCTGCCTCTGGTGCTGGTGGACGACGAGATCTCCACCGGCGCGACGGCACTCGACGCGATCCGCGCACTGCACGCCTTCGCGCCGCGCCCGCGTTACGTGCTGGCTTCCCTGGTGGACATGCGCGAAGAGGACGACCGGATCCGATTCGACGCGGCCGCCGCGGATCTCGGTGTGCGCATCGACACGGTGTGCCTTGCCTCGGGCCGCACGGGTCTGCCGGACGGCATCGTGGAGTCGGTGCTCGCCCTGCCGGAACCGGCGTTGAATCCGGTCGCGGATCGGCGCGGAACGCACGCGCGTGCGAAGTTGCCGTGGCCGGTCGCGGTTCCGGAGGGCGGGCGGCACGGCATCCTCGCCTCCGACGCCGCCGCGTTCGACACCGCGATCGTCTTCGCGGCCGATGAACTGCACGCGCGGCTCGCGGTGTCGGCGCCGGGGCGTCCGGTGATCGTGATCGGCCATGAGGAGTTGATGTATCTCCCGCTGCGTCTGGCGAACGCGCTGTCCGATTACGGAATACCCACGCTGTTCCAGACCACCACCCGCTCGCCGGCCTATGTGTTGGACGAGCCGGGATATCCGCTGCGCCGCGGATTCCGTTTCACCGCACCGGAATCCGGCCAGTCGGCGCCGCGCTATCTCTACAACGCGCGCTGGCCGGATGGCGAGGCCGCCGACCCGATCCTGGTCGTCGTCCTCGACGCGCCCGCCGATACCGCCGAACTCGTCGCCGAAGGTGGGCTCATCGATGTGCTCACCGCGTCCGGCGCCGATGTGCTGACGGCGGTGTTGTCGGGGGCCGATCCCCGTGTCCTGCACGCCGAACGCGGCGGCACAGTTCTCGTACCCGTCGACGATGCCGGGGTTTCAGCACGTTGGAGCCCGGTGGAGTCCAGTTGACGAATGTTTCGAACACGGCGCTCGAACTTCCCGCGCCGCTGCACGGTCCGTCTTTCGGATCGTATGCGGCGCGGGAGGTTTCGTGGCTGCTGAAGGATCTATCCGAGGTAGATCTGGAGGCAGACGTGGCCGAGCGGGAACGCCGCATCCAGGCGGGCGACGCGCATTACGCGGAGTCGTTGCCGATCGAGTACCAGCCGGGCGAGGCCTATCGTGACCTGTTCGAGCAGGTGCTGGCCGAGAGCGCGCGGCGGTTGGCGCTGGCGGTCGCGACGGTGGCGGAACTGGTGGTCGCCGAACGCGGCGACGATATCGTGTTGGTTTCGCTGGCCAGGGCGGGGACGCCGGTCGGCATTCTGATGAAACGCTGGCTCGAGTCGGGGTTCGGGAGACCAGCTCTCACGGTTCCGCACTACGCGGTGTCGATCGTGCGCGATCGCGGTATCGATGCCGTGGCCTTGGATTACCTTGCGCGCAATCATGATCCGGCGTCCATCGTGTTCGTGGACGGCTGGACCGGCAAGGGCGCGATCACTCGCGAGCTCGCGGAGGCGTTGGACGTCTACCACGCGGCGGGCGGCGCGCGATTCGATCCCGAACTGGCCGTGCTCGCCGATCCGGGACACTGCGTGCGCACCTTCGGCACCCGCGACGATTTCCTCATCGCCTCTGCCTGCCTCAATTCGACGGTGTCGGGTCTGATCTCGCGCACGGTCCTGAACGACACCTTGATCGGTCCCGGTGATTTCCACGGCGCGAAGTTCTACCGGGAACTCGCCGCCGACGATGTCTCGGTGCGGATGCTCGACACCGTCGCCGCGGAATTCGATGCCGTGCGCGCGCGGGTGCCCGCCGAACTGGCCGCGCTCCTTGCCGCCGACCGCACCCCGAACTGGTCGGGGTGGGCTTCGGTGGAGAAGGTGCGCGCCGAGTACGGCATCGGCACCGTGAATTTCGTGAAACCCGGTGTGGGGGAGACGACAAGGGTGCTGTTGCGCCGGGTGCCGTGGCGCGTGCTGGTTCGCGCGGCCGACGCGCCCGAGCACGCCCACATCCGGCTGCTGGCGCGGGCGCGCGGCGTCCCGGTTGAGGTCGTGCCCGATCTCGCCTACTCGTGTATGGGACTGATCAAGGAAGTGCGGTAAATGGCGGACACACGCGACGACGGCGATCTACGCGAGCACGGCTGGCCGCTCGGTCGCGGTCGGCGGCTCAGACAGGCGTTGATCGCCACCGACCTGGATCGCACGATGATCTACTCGCGCAACGCTTTCAGCACCACCGCCGAGGTGCCGACGGTATGCGTGGAACATCTGGAGGGCGCGCCGCTGTCGTTCATGACGACAGCGGCGGCGCTGCGCATGCAGTCGCTCACCGAACCCGCCGCCGTGGTGCCGACGACCACGCGAACCATCAAGCAGTTCAACAGGATTCAACTCCCCGGCGCGCCGTGGCGGTACGCGATCACCAGCAACGGCGGCAATATCCTCGTAGACGGCGTGCCCGATATGCGCTGGCGCATCGACATCGACGCGCGGGTGCGCGCGGGCGGTGCGACTCTGTCCGAGGTGAGCGCGGAACTGCGTGCGCGCGTGGATGATTCGTGGGCGTCGAAGTTCCGGATCGCCGACCACCTGTTCTGCTACCTGGTGGTCAAGCCGAAGGCGGTGCCGGAGGCATTCCTCGCCGAATGGGACGGGTGGTGCCGGGAACGCGGCTGGTCGGCCTCCCAGCAGGGCCGCAAGATCTACACGATGCCGGACGCGGTCTGCAAGAGCGTCGCGGTCGCCGAGGTGCGGCGCAGGCTGCTCGACACCGGCGAACTCGCCGAGGACGCGAAGACCTTGGCGGCGGGCGACGGCGCGCTCGACGCGGAAATGCTGCGCGCCGCCGATTCGGCCATCCGCCCCCGCCACGGCGAACTCGAACTGCTGAACTGGACGAACCCGAATCTCACCGTCACCCGCGCGACCGGAATCCTCGCGGGCGAGGAGATCATCGACTGGTTCATCGAGGCCGCACCCGCCGCGTGACGGGTGCGGCGCACGGGATCAGGGAGCGCCGAACAGGCCCTCGGACAGGACCGGCCACGACGACTTGAGGTCGTCCTGCCAGTAGCCCCACGAGTGGGTGCCGGTGCTGCGGTAGACGAACTTCGCCGGGATGCCGAGTTCGTTCAGGCGGTTGTTCATATTTCGGTTGGACCAGTTGACGCCGCCCTCGATGACCGCGCCGATCGCGACGACCTGCGGGGTCTCCGACGGTTCCTCCATGCGGAACTTGCCGCCCGCCTGGTCGAATTCACCGGGGATGCCGGTTCCGGTGGAGAAGAACAGGTGGGTGCCGCGCAACTTCTCCGCGTTCACCATCGGGTCGTTCTGCCGCCACAGCGGGCTGTCGGTCGGACCCCACATGTTGCGGGTGTCGCCGCCGCCCCAGGTCTCCACGGTCAGTTTCACCATCTGCTGGCCGATGGGGTCGCTGACCTGCGCGATGCCGCTGTAGGCCGCGACGCTGCGGAACAGGCCCGGCTTGGCGATCGCGAAGTTCAGCACCGAGGTGCCCGTCATCGACAGCGCCGCGACCGCGTTCACGCCGTTGGCGCCGAGGGCCGCGTCGACCAGCGGCGGCAGTTCCTCGGTGGTGAAGGTCTGCCACTTGTTGACCCCGAGCACCGGGTCGGGGGCGATCCAGTCGGTGTAGAAGCTCCACGCGCCGCCGACGACCTGGATGACGTTGATGTTCTTGGTGGCCAGGAATTGCAGCGCGTCGGTGTTGCGCTGCCACGAGGCGTCGTCCATGCCGCCGCCCGCGCCGTTGAACAGGTACAGCGACGGTGCGGGCGCCGAGGTATCGGCGGGTCGAAGCACATCGACCGCGACCGTGTTGTTCATGGCCGCCGAGTACACGTACATCCGTAGATTGCGGCTGTCCTTGGTCTCGATGCGCGAGACATACGACCCGTCGGGCGATTTCAGCGACGGCACCGTCACGCCCGGGTTCGACACCGGTTCGGCGGATGCGGGGGATACCCCGATCCCGAGCGATATCGCGCTCACGAACGCCGCCAGCGCGATTCGTCTCCTGGTTCGGTGGTACATCCGCGTCCCTTCCGTACTTCTTTCGATTCGACCTACCGGTCCACGATGCTGATCGAGACCGTGAACAGGCCTGTTACTCATAAAGATTTCGCATGGATCTCAGCGGCCATCTCGCAGTGACATGAGCCCGCCGAGCGAGCCGAGATAGGCCGCGCCGTCCGGGCCGAGCGCGATGCCCGCGTAGTTGTTGTTGAAGCCGAAACCCGCGCCCGCCAGGCGTTTCCACACGAGTGCGCCGGTGCGGAAGTCCAGGGCGGTCCAGTACCACGGGTCGGTGGGTTCGGCCCCCTTGGTGAAGGTGTAGATCAGGCCGGTCGCCAGCGAGAGTTTCGGGACGACGCTCGGCGCGGCCTCGGTGTCCTCGGCCCAGACCCGCGTGCAGCCCGCACCGTCGGGATCGATGTCGACGCGGGCGAAACCGGGCGTCGTCGTCGCGCCGAGCAGGGTCGAACGCGGACCGGTGTAGCCGTAGTTGTTCTCGACGATCAACGCGTTGCCTGCGCCGATCAGCGAGTTCTCGGTGGCGCTCGCCCCGCGCGCGAACACCGGCACCGCGCACACCTCGCGCCGCGCGACCTCGGGCGCGGTGCGGTAGACGACCACGTTCATGGGGTCGGCGTTGTCGGTGATCGCGACGTAGCCGCCGGGCAGCACGGTCGGTGTGGTCCCGGTGCCGTCGTCGACCTGACCCGGTTTGCGCACACCGCTGTTGGCGTAGGTGACTCGCCACGTGACGCTCGGTGCGCCGTCATGACCCGCGTCGAGGCGCAACATTTCGCGGTTGGTCGCGACGTACACATCACCGGATGAGCCCACCGCGAACGAATTCTCGATCTGCCCCTCCGTGCCGGACCCGAGTCGGATCACCTCGGCGACGCCGGACTCCGGGTCGAGGGTGCCGACCACGCCGTTGGTCTTGGCGACGAACCAGATCAGGCCATCGGAATCCGGCAGCGCGGAATTCAGCGTCTCGCCCGGCTGCAGCACCCCGGTCAGGTCGTGGTCACCGACCAGGGTGAATCCGTCGGCGGCTGGGGTTTCGGCGAATATCCGCAGGTGCCCGTCGGAACCGCCGACGACCGCGCGATCCTGACCGTCGAGGTAGAAGTAGCCGCCCCCGCCGAAATTCGAGAAGCCGTCCGGTTTCAGGAACTCACCCGGTTCGCGTCCGGGCAGCGGATAGCGGCCGAGGACGGTCATGGCGGCCGGGTCGATGAGGTAGAGGCCGGGCGCCGCGCCGAGGCAGGTCGTGACGATCCGGCCTGCCCGGTCGAATGCCACCGACCCGCATTCGCTCCCGAGCAGCAGCGAATCGACCCGCGTCGCGTTCCCGAGCGGGCCGGGCCTGGTGTAGGTGTCGCTCATCCAGCCGTCGTTGTGGATGCCGGAATCGCCGTTCGCCGCGAGATGCGGATTGCGCGGCACCGGCGCGACACCGGTGATCGGTGCGGCGATCGCGGGCGCGCCGAGGAATTCGGGGCCGGCGGGCAGCGACGGGATCGGCGCGGCGGCCGAGCCTGGCGCGCAGATCACGACAGCGGCGAGGCAGACGGCCACGGCGGTCAGAGTGCGCGACACGTCTGCACACTAACCGCCGCAGCCCGGATCTGCGCGTTCAGTACTGCTGATGTCCGGCGAGTTGCTGGGTGACCAGAGCCTGGATGCGTTGCAGGCCGCCGACGGTCATGCCGCTCTGCAACTGTCCCTCGATGGTGCGCACCAGCATGGTGTCGCTCATCACCTTCTCGCTGGACTGGATGAGCACCGTGCCCGCGCCGGTGAAATCGAACTGCCGTTCCTCACCGGAGTTCACGCCGAACCTGGCCGCGCCCGCCGCCAGGAAGTTGGACACCCACCGGTGGTCGTAGTGGTGACTCGGCGACGGGCAGTCCGCCCAGCCGACCAGCGACTCCGGATCGACCCGCAGCGGCGGCTCGGCGAACATCACCGGGCCGTTGGACGAGGCGAGGAACTTACCGGTGCCGATGAGGGTGAGATAGCCGGGCACGATCGACTGGTTCAGCGAGAGGCCGGGTTCGAAGGCGAGCAGATTCGCCGCCCGAATGGTGAGGTTGCCGTCCTCGAGGTCATAGGAGTTGATGTTGTAGCCGCGGTCGCCGATGATCAGCTTCCCGTGCCCCTCGACCACCACGTAGTCGCCGGTGAACAGCGGCGCGGAGAACTGCTGCGACACCATGTGCATCAGCCCGCCGTGCAGGCCGTGGGTGAGGGTCTGGAAGTTCATCTGCCCGTAGTAGGCGATCATCGCGCCCTTGCGCATGAACCACGGCTGCGTCAGGTCGATGCAGTACGCGTAATCGTTGCCCGGGATGTTGTCGCTCTCACCGAGATTCATCGGGCTGAATACCTGGGCCATGTCTACAACTTCTCCTCGGAGGCCTGCACGTACACCACGCCCTGACCGACGCAGTGCAACTGCATCGCCTCGCCGGAACCGCGGCCGACCGCGTCCCGCCAGCTGAGCGCCGTCTTCAATTCGGTCTGCACATTGCCGTAGGCGGCGACGAAAGCCTGCGGGTCGACCACGATCGGATTCGGGCCGCCCACCTGCAATTCCAGGAACCCGCCGTGTGCCAGCAGCACCGCGGAACCCTGACCGGTGAGTTGGGTGGTGAACATCCCCTGACCGGTGAGCGCACCCGAGGCGGCGCCGCGCAGCGCACCCATGATGCCGCCGCCACCGCCACCGCCGCCCGAACTCATCACCGAGACGATCGAACTCTGCAGGTTCGCGCTGTTGGCGAGCAGCCGGGACGCCTCGACCCGCAGCGTCGCGCCCGGCTGCATCTGCACCACGTGCACCTCTAGCCCGGCCAGGCCGTAATGCACTTCGCCGTTGCCCTGCGCCAGCATGGTTCGCTCGTGCTCACCGGCCATCATCCGGCCCGCCATGCGCATCAGCCCGCCGCCACCGCCCATGCTCTGCGCGCCCGGGATCTGGTGCGGCGCGAAGGAGATGTCGCCGGTGTAGAAGAGCATGGCGCCGTTGCGCGCCACCACGCCGCCCGCCATCCCCACGTTGACCTTGACGACCTTGCCGTTGACTTTCTCGAACATCGACCTGCCCTTACCGTTCCGCCGGCTGGATCAACACGACGCCCTGCCCGTCCCAACGCAGCGAGAACGCCTCACCCGCGTCCTGGCCGACCATGGTGCGCCACGACACATCGGTGACGAAGGACTGCTGCAGATTGCCCTGCGCCGCCACGAACGCGTCGGGGTCGACCACCAGCGGATACTGCGGCGACACCTCGAGGTGGATGAGCGGTCCGCCCGCCGAGAGCAGCGCCACCTGGCCCTGCCCGGTGACCGTCGTGGTGAAAAGGCCCGCGCCCGTCGAGGCGCCGCGCAGACCGGCGAAACGCACGTCGGTGCGCAGATTGCCCGCGAACGCGAGCAACTGCTGCGACTCGACCTGCAGCGTCTCGCCGTTGAGGTTGACGACGGTGACGTTCTGGCCGTTCACCGCGAAGAAGACCCTGCCGTTGCCGCCGCACTCCATCAGCGACAACTTCTCGCCGGTGGCGCGGCGCTTCATACCGGCGAGGATGCCGTCGCCGCCGCCGAAACCGGCCGCCTTGAACTGGACATTGCCTTCGTAGGCGATCATCGAGCCGGAGATCGCGCGGACACTCGTTCCGGCGAGGTGCGCCTCGATCACCTTTTTCGACTGTTCGAACAGTTGCGCCATGGGGGAAGTCTGCCTGCTTGTCTTGTCCGGGAATGCGGCGGTCGACCCACCGATGTGGGCGGCGCCGCCACGTTCCAACCCTGTTCCGCGGGAATTCCCGCACCCCGTAGATCGCGCGGGGGCACGGTTGTGTGTCCCGATGATCTCTCGTGTGCGGTCACGATAACCGATCGATGGCCCGGAGTCGGTGTCGTGCGCGGCGATTACTCCGGTCGCGGGCAGTGCCTTTCTCGTAGAGTGGCAATCGAACGCACCGACAAGCGAAGGGTCGACCTTGTCCGCAACACTCGCCAAGGGCCAGAACGGTCCGTTGGCTTCCGACAACGTGGTGATCTCCGTCCAACTCGCGGCGCCCGCGGATCTGTCCGCACTGCTGGTGACCGAGCGGGGGAAGGTCAGATCAGACGCGGACTTCGTCTTCTTCAACCAGCCGAGCGGTCCCGGCGTGAACCTGCAACCGGTGCCGGGGCAGCCGGCGGCGCTCGCGGTCTCCCTCGGTCAGGTCCCGCCGGATATCGAGCAGATCAGGGCCGTCATCACCCTCGACGACCCGTCGACCAACTTCGGCCAGTCCGCGCCGCCCACCGCGGTGGTCTCGGACGCGGGCGGAAACCGGATGTACGAGTACGTGATCGACGGGCTGTCGAGCGAGTCGATCGTGATCGCGCTCGAGCTGTATCGCCGCCAGGGCACCTGGAAGGTGCGCGCGGTCGGGCAGGGGTACGCGGGCGGCTTCGCGGCGCTGGTCACCGATCACGGTGTGTCCGTCGACGACTCGCCCGCACCCGCGCAGCAGGCGCCGCCGCAGCAGGTCCAGCAGCCGATCGCCCCGCAGCCCGTGCCGCAGCCCGTGCCGCCGCCCCCGGTGCAGCAGGCTCCGCAGTACGCGGGTGGCGGCGGCTCCTACCCGCCGCCGCCGGGACCGGGATACCCGCAGCAGGGCGGCAACTATCCGCCGCCGCCCGGCAACTACCCGCCGCCGCAGCAGCCACCGCAGGCGCCGCAGCCGACCGGCGAGGTCAGCCTCAGCAAGGACCGGCCGGTCAGCCTGCAGAAAGGTCAGCGGGTCACCCTGCGCAAGGAGGGCGGCACCGCGCTCACCTTCGTCAAGATGGGGCTCGGCTGGGATCCGGTGCAGAGCCGAGGCATGTTCGGCAACCGCACCGTCGACATCGACCTCGACGCGTCGGTGATCCTGTTCGCCGACGCGAACCCCGCCGACTACGCCTACTACGGTCAGCTGTCCTCCAAGGACGGCTCGGTGCGGCATCAGGGCGACAACCTCACCGGCGAAGGCGACGGCGACGACGAGGTGATCCTGGTCGACCTCACCAGGATTCCGGCGCACATCACCTCGCTGATCTTCATCGTCACCTCCTACAAGGGGCACAAGTTCGACCAGGTGCAGAACGCGTTCTGCCGCCTCGTCGACGGCACGAACAACGCCGAACTCGCCCGCTACACCCTCGCGGGCGGTTCGCCGTTCACGGCCATGGCGATGGCGAAGGTCTTCCGCGTCGGCGCCGACTGGAAACTGCAGGCGATCGGAGAAGGTTTCGACGCCAAACATCCCGGTGAGGCCATTCCGCAGCTGGGTCGTTTCATCGGGAACTGAGGTCGCGGGGCATAGTTGACGACGTGATGCAGTTGAAGGCCGGTCAGAACACACCGCTGACCGGCGACGTCATCGGATTCAGCGCGCGGGCGGGCGTCGCGCTCGACGTGTCGGCGCTGGTGGTCGGCGAAAATCTGCGGGTCGGTGGGCCCGCGGATTTCGTCTTCCACAGCCGGCCCGCGACCGCCGGGGTCGCGCTGTCGGGTGGTCGGGTCGACATCACGTTGGCCGAGGTCAGGTCCGATGCGAAGGCCGTGCTGCTGGTCGTCAGCGCCGCCGAGACAGGCTCGGTACTCGGTGAGATCTCGGTCTCGCTGACCGAGAGCGGTTCGCCGACAGTCGAATTCGCGATCACACCGACCTCGGGGGAGACGGCGCTCATCTGCCTGGAGGTGTACCGGCGCGGCGCGGACTGGAAGGTGCGCGCCGTCGGGCAGGGGTACGCGGGCGGTCTCGCGGTGCTGCTTTCCGCGCACGGCGTCGAGGTGGACGGGCCCGCGCGGGCGCACGCGGCGCCCGATCACGGTCGCGAGACCATTGCGGGTCCGGCCCAGGCCACGCACACTCCAGCGCCGGTGGAGGTCGCGCACGGACTGGAACGGCTGTGGATGGTCTTCGAGGACGCGGCCCGCTCGGCGGCGGCCCTGATCTCCGCGCGCGACTACGCCGCCAACCGGCTCGACGCCGAATTGTCCGCCGCCGTAGCCGATCCCGCGACCCGCAACACTCCGGTCGCGGAGGCGGCGCGGCGGGAAGCGCAGCGGCGCAGCGACGAACTGATCGCCACCGCCGACGGCAACCACCGCCGCGACACCGACCAGCTCATGCGCGAACTCGCCGACGCGGACCGAAAGTTGCCCCCCGCGTTGGCATCCTGGAATTCCCCCGCGTGGGACGGCCCGCCCGCGCCCGCCGACGGCATCCGCCTCGGCGAGCTCTACGCCGCCGACCGAGGGCCGCTGCGCATCCCGTACTGCGTGCCGGTGCCGCTGACCAGGCCGCTGTGGATCGACACCGAGAACTCCGCGGCGGTGGTCCCGGTGGTCGGCGCACTGCTGGCCCGCCTCCTCGTCGCCGATCCGGTGCGCCGCACCCGCATGGACGTGATCGACCTGACCGGCGCGTTCACCACCCTGCTCGCCCCGCTCGACGCGATACTCGACGGCCCCGTCGTCACCGACCACGCCGACATCTCCCCGCGCCTGCAAGCCCTCGTCGACGCGGCCGAACTAGCCGAAATCGCCTACAGCAGCGGCAATTTCGTACCGCCTGACGTGCACCGGGTGCTGCTCGCCGCCGATTTCCCGCACGGCTACCAGGCCGCCGATGCCGTCCGCATCGGATCGCTGATCACCCGGGGCGACCTGATCGGCCTGTCCATGGTGATCGTCGGCAGCGACGAATCCGAATCCGCCGACAGCGCCGCCGCACTGCTCTCCCAAGCCTGCCGCCACCTGCCGACGGTCGAGGACACCCCGCTGTTCGACCCGTGGACCGCCAGCGCCTGGAACCTCGAACTGGACCTGCTGCCCCTCGACCCCGAACTCCGCGCCCGCCTACTGCGCTGACCTCGAATCCACCGGAAACGCGCGCTGTCCGGTCACCGACCAGACCGTGGTGAGCCTGCCCGCGACGGCCTCGAACATATCGATCCCGCTCACCCTCCGCCGGTCGGGTAGTTCGGCGTACCACCGGACCGCGAAGAGTCCGGCGCCGTCGACATCGAGTGCGCCCGCGGCCGGGCCGTCCACCCCGAACTCGATTCCGGGTTTGCTCGCCCGGAACCGCCGCACGAAGTCCACGAACACGGCCGGGCTGCCGACCGTGTCACCGGGGTGTGCGCCGTTCTCACCCGCCGCCCCCGCGAAGAGAACGCGGAACTCGTCGGCGCATATCCGGTGGGCGAGCTCGAAGGAACCGTTCCACAGTCGCGTCCACAGTTCGGCCAGGTCATCGGCGGTGTGGAGAGGGGAAGTGGTCGTCACGGCAGCTCCCTGAGGTCTCGGCGCCACCCGACTCGAGTGGCGGACGCCCCCAGGTTCCAGCGCGACCGCGACAACGTCATGTCGGTGTTCCGCACCGATTTTCGAACCACCGGGCGCGGGTGGAGGGCTCTACCGAGCCCCCGGCCCTCACCCCTCGTTGAGTAGTCGGATATCGAGAGCCTGAGTGCGGTCGACCGATCCGGGACCGATGCCGAATTCGACCCGTTCCCCCGGATACAGCACACGGAAGTCGCCGACCCGCCGGTTCGGCGGGATCGCGGAGTAGTGCACGAAGATGTCGGGACCGTCGTCGATGGTGATGAAACCGAAGCCGCGGGCAATATTGAACCACTTCACGATGCCACGGGCGGCCGGCTGACCGTTCACGAATTTCCTTTCCGGACAAGCAATCCTCGAATCATGCCACCCGGTCGGTCCCATTGGGAAACAGGGTTACTGCCCACCGGGCCGTCACGAGAACCGCCTGCTCGAACCGGATGAATCCCGGCCTGACCGGGTGGGATCGAACCGTCGATCAGGCGGTGGGAATGTGGGGCTTGTGGGGGCGCAGGAGTTCGGGGAGCCAGGGGTGGCGGGGGTCGGGGGTGCCGTTGAGGACACCGCCGATGGGGTCGTCGATACCGTCTCGGCGGACCAGATCCGCACGGGGGCGGTAGATCTGGCGGATGATCAGGGCGCAGAGGCCGAGGACGGCAAGGTCGCGGAGGATGACGGTGCCGGTGAACCACTGCTGGGGCAAGCCTTTTCGGTCGACGCCCAAGTAGTAGTACATGCGGGGGACCCAGACGAGGGCGTCGATCGTCATCCAGGCCAACAGGATTCGTCGGTGCGGGAGGGCGAGGACGGCCAGTGGGACCAGCCACAGGGAGTACTGCGGGCTCCACACCTTGTTGGTCAGCAGGAACGCGGCGATCAGCAGGAAGCAGAGGGCGGCGAGGCGGGGGCGGCGGGGGGCGGTGAGCGCGATGTAGGTGATGGCGAGGCAGGCCGCGACGAACAGCAGCAGCGACACCAGGTTGAGCACGGTGGGGGGTTCGCCGTGGGGCTGGTAGCCGTCGAAACCCTGCCAGCCGGTGAACGAGGTGATCACGTTGTAGATCGAGTCGGGATCGGCGTGGCGGGTGGTGTTGAGGCGGAAGAACTCTCGCCAACCGTCGAAGTAGAGCAGCATGATCGGCAGGTTCACCGCGCCCCACGTGCCGACGGCCGCCGCGAACGCCACACCGGCCGACAGCAGCGGTGATCTGGTGAGTTCGCGGACGGTGGCGGTGACCCGGTCGAAACCGAACTCGTAGCGGGCGGTTTCGCGCGCGCGGGCCAGCGCCGCCGTGACCCCGCGCAGCGAATCCGCGCGCAGGCACAGCACTATGATCGGGCCGAGCAACAGGAGCGGATACAGTTTCGCCGCGCCGCCAAGACCGAGCAGCACACCCGCGAGTACCGGGCGGCGGCGCGCCCAGGCGAGCAGACCGGTGGCGGCGAACGCGGTGGCGATGGCGTCGAAGTTGGTGAACGCGTGCACGATCACCAGCGGCGAGCACGCGAGCAGCGCGATGTCCCAGACCCGGCGACCGGCCAGCATCGCCGAGGCCCACACCGTAACCAGCCAGGCCAGCGCGAGACCGACGGCGATCACGTTGAAGTAGATGACGACCTGCAGCGCGCCGGGCAGCGGCAGATAATCCCAGGTTTTCGCGATCTGCATCCCGGCGTACTGGTAGAGCCCGGACAGCACCGGATACTCCATATACCTGGTCTCCACGCCGCCGCCGGGAGCTTTCTCGACCCAGGACTTCTTGTACGGGAACGCCCCCTCGTCGAGGCGTTCGGCCCCGTACAGCGGCACCGTGTCGGAGTAGCACATGGCGATGTACTGCCTGCCGTTGTGCCAGTCCAGGGTGGGTCTGCCGTCGGCGCCCGCGGTCTGCTGGATGCAGCCCGCCTTACCGGCCCATCCGAGGGCGAGGAAGATCAGCGCGAACATGAACAGCACGCGCAGCGGCGTCCAGAAACGGACGCGGCCGATGAGCGCGTGGTCACCGACCGGACCGCCGACGACCGTGCAGAGCTGCGAGGTCAGCGAATCGTTGCGGCTCGGTTTGTCGCGGTCGTCGGCGGAGCGCGAGTCGGGTGCGAGCGGTGCGGGTGAGATGTATCGCGGTCCGCCTGCGCGCCCCCCGCCCGCGTGCGGTGCGAGTGCTTCCGCCCGCTCGTCCAGTCGCTGATCGCTCACGATTCCCGAGGCTACCTTTTCCGCCGGTGCGGGCGCGGATCACGACCCCCGACGACGAACGACCCCGGCCCTGTACGGACCGGGGTCGTTTCGGCGAGCACTCAGCGGGTCGGCGTTCGCCCGCCGTTGGACTCGTTCTCGGAATTCCCGTTGCCGTTCCCGTTGCCGTTGCCGTTGCCGTTTCCGTTCGCGGAGTTCGGCCGCGTCGTCGGCTGCGCACCGGCGCTCGGCGCGACCGGCTGACCCGGCAGCGGCCCCGGATCGGCTTCCCGCTGCTGCGGTTGCGGCTGTTGCTGCGCCTGCGGGTTGGGTTGCACGCCGGGCATCGGGATGCGGAAGCCGGGGAACACCTCGACCTGGGTGGTGGTGACCACCACCGGCGGCACGAAGGTGGGCGCGGTGGTCTCCGGCGGCGTGTAGGGCGCGGTCCATTCGGGCACGCCCGACTGCCCCTTGATGGGAGCGGGCTTCGGGAAGGTCTCGTTCGGCGTGCCGGTGAGCGCGCCGTCCATGGTCGCCTTCCAGATGTCGGACGGCAGGCTGGAACCGTAGATCATCGAGCCGCCGTAGTTGCGCAGCGCGGTGTTGTCGACGCTGCCGACCCACACCGCCGTCGACAGCGACGGGGTGTAGCCGACCATCCACGCGTCCTTGTTCTCGCCGGTGTCGCCGAGCTGCGCGGTACCGGTCTTGGAGGCCGATTCCCGGCCGCCCGCGAGTCCGTGGTTGCGCGAATAGCCCGCGATGGGCTTCATGGCGGCGGTGGCGTTGTCGGCGACGGCCGCGGACACCCGCTGCTCACCGGGCACGTCGCCGCGGTCGAGCAGGACCTGGCCGTCGGCGGTCACCACCTTCTGCACGAAGTGCGGCGCGCGGTAGATGCCTGAGGCGGCGAGGGTGGCGTAGGCGGAGGCCATGTCCAGCGGGCGCGCCTGGTACTGGCCGAGCACGATGCCGTTGTTGGGCCCCGACCCGTCCGGTTCGGTGAGGGTGCGGCCGACGCCCGGAATCTCTTCGGGAATGCCGAGCTTGTGACCCATGTCCGCGATCTTCTGCGGCCCGTTGCCCATGTCGAGCTGCATCCGGTAGAAGCTGGTGTTCAGCGACCGCTTCAGCGCTTCGGCGATGGTGCAGGTGCCGCACTGTTCGCCTTCGACGTTGGTGATCTTGATGCCGTTCACCGTGACCGGCGAGCTGTCGTACATCTGCGACAGCGGGATGCCCTGCTCCAGATTGGCGGCCAGGCCGATCACCTTGAACGAGGAACCGGTCTGCAGGCCCGCGTTGGCGAAGTCGTAGCCCTGGCCGTCGTTGCCGCCGTAGTAGGCGCGCACCGCGCCGGTGCGCGGGTCGACCGAAACCACCGCCGTGCGCAACTGCTCCGGCTCGCCCTGCATCTTGGAGGTGGCCGCGTTGACCGCCGCGTCCTGCATCTTCGGGTCGATGGTGGTGGTGATCTGGAGTCCGGCGGTGTTGAGCTGCTGTTCGCTGATGCCCGCTGAGGACAGTTCCTTGAGCACCTGGGTCTTGATCAGGCCTTCCGGACCGGAGTCGAGTTCCTTGTCCTGGGTGGCGGCGGCGGGCTGCACGGCCGGGTACTGCATGCCCTGCCGGTCGGTGGACTTCAGGTTCCCGCCGTCGACCATGCCGTCGAGCACGTAGCCCCAGCGGGTCTTCGCGCCTTCCGGGTTCTTCTCCGGGTCGAGCAGCGATGGCAGCTGGATGGTGGCGGCGAGCACGGCGCCCTCGGCGACGCTCAGTTCGTGCACCGGTTTGCCGAAGTACGCCTTGGCGGCGGCGTCGATGCCGTAGGCGCCGCGGCCGAAGTAGATGGTGTTGAGGTAGGCGGCGAGGATCTCGTCCTTGCTCCACTGCCGCGCCATCTTCGCCGAGATGACCAGCTCGCGCATCTTGCGCGACATCGACCGCTCGTCGCCGACCAGGGCGTTCTTCACGTACTGCTGGGTGATGGTCGAGCCACCGCCCGCGCTTTCGCGGCCGAGCACGTTGTCGCGGGCCGCGCGCATGAAACCGGAGATCGAGAACCCGGGGTTGGTGTAGAAGTCGCGGTCCTCGGCGGCGATCACCGCGTTGCGCACGTGCGGCGGGATCTGCTCGATGGTGACGTCGGTGCGGTTGCCCTGCGGCGGAACCACCTTGCTGACGACGCTGGTGCCGTCGTTGGCGTAGATCACCGCGACCTGGTTGGTCTTGAGGTCGCCCGGCTGCGGCACCGAGACCGTGCTGTAGGCGATGAGGAAGATCGTGCTCGGCAGCACGATGGCGAGCGCGGTGAGCACGTACAGGGTGCGCCGGACGATCTTCCACGGGAATTTCTTCTTGCCGCGCCTGCCAGGCCCGTCGGTGCCGTCGCCGGAGGCCGACCCGCGACGCGGCGGCGGACCCGAGGGCGGACCGCCCGCGGTGGCCCGGCGTTCACCGGTCTGGGCGCCGCCGCGCCTCGCGCCGGGACGGGTGTCGCCCGCGGTCCGTGCTTCCGCGCCGGTGCGCGCGCCCGCGACGGGCCTCGCGCCGGTGACGGGACGCGATCCGGTGGTCGGCCGCTGCCCGGCGGGCCGGGGCCCGGTGGCGGGTCCGGTGCGGCGCTCGCGGTCGGCGACCGCTTCGCTCAGCGACCCGGAACGCCGCTCGGGCGGGCGGCCCGGCGGCGGGTTCTGCCCCGGGTGCGGGATGCGCTGGGTGGCCTGCGGGCCGGGCGCCTGCCTGTTCCCCTGTGGCGGCGGACCTTGCCGAGGGGGCGGCTGCGGTCCGCGCGGGGGTTGTCCGCCGCGCGGGGGCTGAGCGCCGCCGGGACCGCCGGGACGCTGCTGCGGCGGTCGCTGTCCGCCGGGCGGCGGGCGGTAACCGGGCGGCGGGGACTGCCGCTGGTCGGGATACGCGTTGGGACCCGGATGTGAACTCCGCGGAGCACGGCCACCGTGCGGTTCATCGCCGTAGGGGGTCTCGTAGGGCGAATTCACTGACAAGATCTCCATAACTCGTATCGGACTGCGTTTCGCGATGCGGCAGGGAACGCCGCCACGGACACGTGGCGGCTCCGCACGTCATCGGATCGGCCGATGACCAGGCACATCATTCTGCCGCTGTACGCCGGTTCGCCTTGGCTCCCGAGCGCCGCCGTGGCGGTACCGGGGCCGAGCCGAGCACATAGGACTGCACAAGGTGGTTCCAACTGCAGGTCCGGCATACCTCGACGACGTGGACCGAGAATTCCTCGCGGGTCTCGGCGAGGCGTGTCAATTCCTCGGGGGTGCGTGCCGACCCGGCCATCGCGCCGAGGCCGTCACCGTAGACCCAGGATACGAGAGTGAGCTGTTCTTTCCGGCAGATGGGGCACGTGACCTCACTGCCCCGCCCGTGGAATTTCGCCGCGCGCAGGAGGTAGGGATTGGCATCGCAGACCTCGGCGACATCTACTCGGCCGGCATAGACGTCAGCCAGCAGCGACCTGCGCCGGAGCGCGTAGTCGACGACCTGCCGCTGGATTCGCACGAGAACCAGAGTAGCGGTGCCCGATTGGGTGCGCTGCCGCGTGGCACGTTCACGACGTTTCCCGTCTAGGATTCCGCTGTGTCCACCACGGTTTCCGGGCGCATGCGAGCGCGTGATCTGGACCGCGCGAACGCGTCCAGTGTGCTGGATGCCGCCTACGCGGAGGGTCAGCTCGCCGCCGCCGAGTATCACGAGCGAACGGCAGCGGCCGCTCGCGCCAAGACGATTGGCGAACTGGACGGTCTGATATCAGACCTGCAATCGCCAACGGCGGTAAGAGATCTCGCAGGTCAGAGCGCGCAGAAGACCCGAAATCCGCTGACTCGCCGCCGATTCTCCGGCGGCTATCCGCCACGCACCCGCGCCCGCGACACCGACCGCGCCGAAACCGTGCGCGCACTCGACGCCGCCCGCGCCGACGGTCAACTCGCCGAGGACGAACACACCGCGCTCACCGAACTCGCCGCCGAGGCGAGAACCCTCGGCGACCTCGCGGATCTGAGCTCCGACCTGCAGGAACGCCCCGATGCCGCCCCGGCGCCCCGGCCGCCGCGCTCGATTCGCCCGCTGCTCGCGCGCGTCGCCGTGGTGGCGACCGCGGTCGTGGTCGGCGTCGGCTGTTTCGTCCTCACCTTCCGCGAGGAGGAGATTCCGCCGGTCCCGACCCCGGCGGTCGACCTGTCCGCCGTCGACCCGCTCGTCATGCCGACCCCGAATCTGGTCACCCCGGAGGGGCTCGCGCTGTTCCGCGAGCGCTACCGCGCGAAATTCGGCGACACCGTGGTCGACGAACTGCGGACCTTCGACGACTTCGCCACGGTGCAGCGCATGGCGCCCGAGGGCCCGCTGCGCTCGGTGAAATACGACTACCGGGGCGGATTCCAGCGTTCGGGCGGTCCCGAGACGTATTCGCGCGAACGCGACCTGGCGCCGCTCGACCTCGCGACCTTCGATTTCGAGCTGCTGCGCGACGCGCTGCGCGACGCGCCCGCGCTGACCAAGGTCCCGCAGGGCGTGGTCTCGTCGCTGGCCTTCGAGGTGTACGAGTACAACCCTTACAAAGGCAGGTCGACGGTGCAGATCAGCGTGCGCAACGAACGCGATCAGTACGGTGACGTGCTGGTATCGGCCACCGGCGAGGTGCTGAAGATCACGGAGGTCCGATGACCGGCGCGGATTCCACGAAAGCGGTGCGGTGATGGCCGCCGACACCGCGCGGCTGCGCGCCCGCGACAGCGACCGCGCCGATGTGTGTGGACTGCTCGACGCGGCGCTGGCCGACGGTCAGCTCAGCGCGAGCGAGCACACCGCGCGCACGAAATCGGCCATGACCGCCGCGTCCTTCGCCGATCTGGACAGACTCGTCGGGGACCTCCAGATCCCAGGCGACATGGTCGACGCGCCGGTGGTGCGCGGTGTCCCGCGCCGGGCGCGGCGCTGGTGGATTCCGGCGGCGGCGGTGCTGGTCGCCGCGGTGCTCGGTACGGCGTCGGGCTGCGTGGCGAGCGCCGTCGACGAGGCGACCGGCCCGCCGACCCCGGATCTGACGACCGGCTCCGGACTCGCCTATTTCATCGCGAACTACCGCGCCGAATACGGCGACACCGTGACCGACGACCTGACCGTCTACCCGGGGTACGCGGTGTTCCATCGCAGTCCGGGCAACCCGGTCCGGTCGCAGTACTACCACTTCGACGGTGATTTCAGCACGTTCGGTTCGGAGTCATCGCGCAAGCCGAGCACCCCGACCCTCGACTTCGGCACGGTCGACCTGCCGCGCCTCGCGGGCCTGCTCGCGGGCGCGGTGCGTTCGCTGAAGATCGCGAACGGGCAGATCAACCACGTCAACTTCGAGTTCCCGCCGGGTTCGGACAAGGATCCGAAGCCCTACGTGCGGATCTATGTGCGGAACGAAGCCGAGGACAGCGGTTTCATGACCGTCGCCTTCGACGGCGAAGTACTCGACGTCCGTCCTCCGAACGGGTAGATCCCGCTTCAGCAGCGCGAATCCATCTTTTCCAGGGGTTCCCCTATGCCTTGGATGTATCGGCGCGATATAGTTCGGTATCGCATCCATTGGTTAGGTCTGTACATATGTCAGGGGGTGGAGCCCGATGCTCGAGTTGGCAATTCTCGGGCTGCTCCTGGAATCACCCATGCACGGGTACGAGCTGCGCAAGCGGCTGACCGGCCTGCTCGGAGCGTTTCGGGCCTTCTCCTACGGATCGCTCTATCCGACCCTGCGCCGCATGCAGGCGGACGGACTGATCGCGGAGGAGCAGCCCGAAGGCGCGGTCACCCGCCGCGCCAGGCGGGTGTACAAGCTCACCCCGGTGGGCAGCGAGCGGTTCGGCGAACTGCTCGCCGACACCGGACCGCAGAACTACACCGACGACGGATTCGGCGTGCACCTGGCGTTCTTCAGCCGCACCCCCGCGGAAGCGCGGATGCGGATTCTGGAGGGCAGGCGCAGGCAGGTCGAGGAACGTCGGGAGGGACTGCGGGAGGCGGTCAAGCGGGCCAGCGGCTCGTTGGATCGCTACACCCGCCAGCTCCACCAGCTCGGTCTGGAATCAAGCGAGCGCGAAGTGCGCTGGCTCAACGAGTTGATCGCCGCCGAGGAGTCTACGAAGGCGGCACCACAGAAAGAGGGAAACATCGGCCATGAGCGGTGAATTGAACGCAGCTGACAGCAATACGGCTGGTAACGCCACCGAAGTACGCGTGGCCATCGTCGGCGTGGGCAACTGCGCCTCCTCCCTGGTCCAGGGCGTGCAGTACTACAAGGACGCGGACGAGACCACGACGGTCCCCGGCCTGATGCACGTCAAGTTCGGCCCGTACCACATCCGCGACGTCAAATTCGTCGCCGCGTTCGACGTGGATGCCAAGAAGGTCGGATTCGACCTCGGCGAGGCCATCTTCGCCAGTGAGAACAACACCATCAAGATCTCCGACGTGCCGCCATCGGACGTGGTCGTGCAGCGCGGCCCGACCCTCGACGGCATCGGCAAGTACTACGCGGAGACCATCGAACTGTCCGAGGCCGAGCCGGTCGACGTCGTCGCCGCGCTGAAGGCCGCGAAGGTCGACGTGCTCGTCTCCTACCTGCCGGTCGGCTCGGAGGAGGCCGACAAGTTCTACGCGCAGTGCGCCATCGACGCGGGCGTCGCCTTCGTCAACGCGCTGCCGGTCTTCATCGCCTCCGACCCCGCGTGGGCGCAGAAGTTCGTCGACGCGGGCATCCCGATCGTCGGCGACGACATCAAGAGCCAGGTCGGCGCCACGATCACGCACCGCGTCATGGCCAAGCTGTTCGAGGATCGCGGCGTGCAGCTCGACCGCACGATGCAGCTGAACGTCGGCGGCAACATGGACTTCAAGAACATGCTCGAGCGCGAGCGCCTGGAGTCGAAGAAGATCTCCAAGACCCAGGCCGTCACCAGCAACCTGAAGAAGGAGCTCGGCGCCAACGACGTGCACATCGGCCCGTCCGACCACGTCGGCTGGCTCGACGACCGCAAGTGGGCCTACGTGCGGCTCGAGGGTCGCGCCTTCGGCGATGTGCCGCTGAATCTGGAGTACAAGCTCGAGGTGTGGGATTCGCCGAACTCGGCGGGCATCATCATCGACGCGGTGCGCGCGGCGAAGATCGCCCTCGACCGCGGTATCGGCGGTCCGGTCATCCCGGCTTCGGCGTACCTGATGAAGTCGCCGCCCGAGCAGCTGCCCGACGATATCGCCCGCGCGCGGCTCGAGGCGTTCATCATCGGGGCGGAATAGTCCGTCACGGGTGAGACAGAGCGAAGCCGACCGGGAATCCCGGTCGGCTTCGGTCGTTTTCGAGCGGTTCGGTTCTCGGCGCTACCGTTCAGTCCAGCGAGACGAAGACCTCGACCGAGGTCGGGCCGGTGTAGCGCTCCAGCTCCGCGGTGTGCGAGCGGGTGATGATGCCCGCGTTCTCGGCCTTGGCGACTTGGGCCCAGGCCGTGCGCAGCAGATCGTATGGTTTGTCGGAGACGACGAATCTCGCGTAACGACCGCGCGGTATGCGAGTGAGTACATCGCCCGCGTCCATCTGGTCCATCGACGCGACCTCGTAGCCGAGCACCGCGACGGCGTGATCGTTCTGGCCGATGTAGGCCGCGACCCTCGGCACGTTCTTCTCCCTGGCCAGGTAGCGATCCCAGGTGAAGTTCACCAGATCGAGATCGCGCGCGGCCACCTCGCGACCCGACAGCGGGATGGTCAGTCCCGCCACCATGCTTTCGTCCAATGTGACGATCTCGAAGTCCACAGTCTTTTCCTACCCGTCGTTCGGTTCGTCCGCCAGTGCCACGAAGACCTCGACGGTGCGGGCATCGGGATAGTGCTCCCAGTCGCCGGTGTATGAGCGCTCGATGCGGCCCGCCGCCTCCGCGTCCCACACCGCGCGCCACGTGGCGACGATGGTGTCACCGAGATTGTCGCCGCTTGCGGTGAAACGGGCGAATCGCCCCGCGGGCACCCGCGCGAGCACGTCGCCGGGCAGCAGATCCTCGATGCCGCGACAGCGGTAGCCGACGATATGGGTCAGATACGAATTGATCTCCGGCGCGTGGTCGACGTACGCGGTGGTCGGGGGACCGGGCAGGCGGCGCGCGAGCGTGTGCTTCCACGCCTCCTCGACCTTGGCGCGACGCGGACCTTCGACCGCGAGCGCCGGACTGCGCAGCACCGTGCCCGCCACCAGCGTCTCGGGTTGGTCAACGACATTGAAATCCACCGGCGTAGCCCCTATGTCTAGTCTGTGTCCACTGTGCGGCGCTGCCCGGCCTTCGTGCCCGCGCTCGCCGCGGCGGTCGAAGGTTCGGCGCCTCCGGCGATTGCCGCCGGGGCCGTGACGCGCGCCGCGTCATCCGCTCGAGGGCATATCCTCCCGCATCGGCGCCGGAATCTCGGCAGCGCCCCGTACGCCAAGGTGTCGGTGTCGTCGCCGAAGCCTTTTCGTCGCCGACACGCCCACTCTGGCAGAACGATGCTGCCATGTCGTGCGTTCCCCGTGGGCGTCGTAGGTCACAAGATCGACACTAGATGGCGCGCCGAGGCCATCGACGCCGTGCCCTGGCGATTTCGCCGCACGTCGGATCGGGAATCACCGGGTCGGCGGGATGTTCAGGCCGGGGAATATCTCGCCGCCGCGCGACGGCGTCGGGCTCGGAGTGCTGACCGGTGGCGGCGCCGCGGCGCTGCTCCGCGGCGGGTTGAGGATGTCGTACGGTCCGCCCGACGGTGCGCGCGTGGTCGAGGTCGGCGGGTTCGCGCCGCCGGGTCCGATACCGGGCCCGGTTCCGCCCGCGGCCGAACCGCCGGTCGGGAACTGTTCGATCGGCGTGCCGGACAGCGCGTCGTCCATGACCTGTTTCCAGATGTCGGAGGGCAGGCCGGAACCGTAGATGTCGCCGCCGCGCCCGGTGCGGATCGGCTGGGACCGCTCGGTGCCGACCCACACCGCCGTGGACAGCGACGGCGTGAAGCCGATCATCCAGGCGTCCTTGTTCAGGTCGGTCGTGCCGAGTTGGGTGGTGCCGGTCTTGGCGCCGGACGGGCGCCCGTCCGCGAGCGCGTGGCCGTTGGAGTAGGCCGCGATCGGCAGCATGGCCGCCACCGTGTTCTCGGCTATGGTGCGCGAGATGCGCTGCTGTCCATGCGGCAACTGCCGCCCGACCGGATCATCGCCGCCGCGATCGAGCAGCACCCGCCCGTCGCCGGTGACAACGCGCTGCACGAAATACGGCTGCCGGTAGACCCCGGAGTTCGCGAGCGTGGCGTACGCCGAGGCCATGTCGATCGGTCGAACCAGATACTGCCCCAACACGATTCCGTTCAGCGGCGGCCCGCCGTCCTCGGTCAGGGATTCGCCCGCCACTCCCGGGATCTGCTCGGGGATGCCCGCGAGGTGCGCGGCGTCGGCGACGGCCCGAGGCCCGTCGGACATGGTCATGGTGAGCCGGTAGAAACTGGTGTTCAGCGAGCGTTTCAGCGCTTCGGACAGCGGGCAGCGCCCGCACGACTCGCCGTCGACATTGGTGATCGTGGTACCACGGTCGGTGACCGGCGCGCTGTCGATGACCCTGGACAGCGGAATGAACTGCTGCTGCGCGGCGACCGCGGCGAACACCTTGAACGCCGACCCGGTCTGCAGCGGCGCCTGCGCGAAGTCGTAGCCGAGGCCGTCGCCGCCGCCGTAGTAGGCGCGCACCGCACCCGAGCGCGGGTCGACGGACACCACGGCGGCGCGCAATTCGGCGGGCTGGTTGCCGAGCCTTCCCGTCACCGCGTCGAGCGCGGCCTGCTGCGCCCTGGTGTCGATGGTGGTGGTGATCCGCAGCGCGCCGGTCTTCAGATCCTGGTCGCTGATGCCGGAGGCGCGCAGTTCGCGCAGCACCTGCGTGCGGATGAGCCCTTCGGGTCCGCGCGCGTCGTCGGATGCCGTGACCTCGGTGATCGGCACGATGTCGGGGAACACCGTGGCATCGCGGTTGCCCGGCGCGAGCGCCCCCATCTCCACCATGCCGTCGAGTACGTACTGCCAGCGCGTCTTCAATTCCGGCAGATGGGTTTCCGGGTCGAGCAGCGACGGCGTGCGCAGCAGCGCGGCCAGCACCGCGCCCTCGGCGAGGCTCAGCTCGGCGGGCGGCTTGCCGAAGTAGGAGTCGGACGCGGCGGCGATCCCGTAGGCGCCGCGACCGTAGTAGACGGTGTTCAGATAGGCGGCGAGGATGTCCTCCTTGCTCCACTGCCGCGCCATCTTCGCCGCGATGATCAGTTCCCGCATCTTGCGGGTGACGGTGCGTTCGGAGCCGAGGAAGGCGTTCTTCACGTACTGCTGGGTGATGGTCGAGCCGCCGCCCGCGTCGTCTCGACCGAGCAGGTTGTCGCGCGCGGCGCGCAGGAATCCCGATTTCGAATAGCCCGGATTGGTGTAGAAGTCGCGGTCCTCGGCCGAGAGCACCGCGTCGCGGACCGGCGGCGGCACGTCGGAGAGCGGGACCGGTGTCCGATTGCCTTCCGGCGGAACGATCTTCGTGAGCACGGTGGCGCCGTCGGAGGCCAGTACGGTGGCGATCTGGTTGGTGCGCACCGCCGCCGGGTCGGGAATCTCCGCACTCCAGTACACCAGCACGAACAGCAGCGAAGGCAGCGCGACGAACAGGATGAACAGGGCCAGAATCAATCTGCGTAGTCGCTGGCCCCTGGTGCGCCGCTTGCGTTCCAGCCGTTGCGATTCGGTCTCGGGACCGAGCCGCACCGGCGGCGGCTCGGCGCTGCGTGCGGATCCGTTGCCGCGCTTACGGGTTCGCGGCGCGGCCGCGTTGGCTTCGGGCGGATCGGTGGATTCCGGCGCCCGGGTCTTCCATCCGGCGATGGAGGCGTACGGGGCGGTTTCGGGTTTGTCCTCGACTTCGCGTCGCTTGCCGAACGAGCGCACGGCTCTCTCCTCCCGGAGCGTCGGTAGAACCCACCTTGCACACTGGATACCCGGATGCCGCAGCATGCGCCGGACACCGGTGTCACAGCACCGCGCACGCGAACAGCACAACCGAGCTTATCGACCGGATGTTACTCGCGCGGAACCCTCGAATCAGCTCTTGACGCCGCCCGCGGTCAAACCCGAGATGATGCGCCGCTGGAACGCCAGCACCATGACCACCAGCGGAATCGTGACGATCGTGCCCGCCGCCATGATCGCGGCATACGGCTCCACCAGCGGATTGTTACCGGAGAAACGGGCGATGGCGACGGTCACCGGTTCGGTCGACCCGTTGGAGAGCAGCCGGGCCAACAGGTACTCGTTGACCGCCGCGATGAACGCGAGGATGGCCGTGGTGAACACGGCGGGCGCGGCCAGCGGCAACATGACGAGACGGAACGCCTGCATCTTGCTCGCGCCGTCGATACGCGCGGCTTCTTCGAGCTCCCACGGCAATTCGGCGAAGAACGCGGCGAGGATGTACACCGTCATCGGCAGCACGAAGGAGATGTTCGGGATGATCATCGCCTGGTACTGGCCGATCCAGCCAAGATTGGTGAACAGCTGGAACAGGGGGGTCACCAGCACGACCACCGGGAACATGGACGCGCTCAGGATCAGGCCCGCCACCAGGTACTGGCCCTTGAAGGTCAGCCTGGCCAGCGCGTAGGCGGCGAAGATGCCGATGACCAGCGCCAGCGCCGTGGTGATCGACGCGATCACGAAGCTGTTCACCAGCGCCATGCCGAAATCGTTGCCTCGGCTGGTGTCGAAGGCGTCGCGGAAGTTCTCCAGCGTGACGTGGGTCGGCCACGGCGTGTTGTCGAAGGTGTAGGCCGGATCGCGGAACGCGGTGACCGCCATCCAGTAGAACGGCGCGAGCCCCCACACCATCACGATCAGCGCGCCCAGATACACCCGGGTCGCGCCGAGTCGCTTGGTCCACGGCACCCGCGCGGCGGACGGCTTGTCCTTCGAATAAGAAGTCATCAGTGCGCCTCCCGCTGTTCTTCCTGGGTGCGGACGGCATTGGCGCCGAGCACTTTCACCAGCAGGAAGGCGATGGCGAAGATCAGCAGGAAGGTGATTGTCGACAGCGCGGCGGCGCTGTTCTGGCCCTGCCGGACCTGATCGACCACCAGGATGGACATGGTCTGGGTGGACGGATTGCCGAGGGTCATGATCGCGGGCAGGTCGTACATGCGCAGCGCGTCCATGGTCCGGAACAGCACCGCGACCAGCAGCGCGGGCTTCAGCAGCGGCAGCGTGACATGCACGAACCGCTGCCAGGCCGATGCGCCGTCGACCTTGGCGGCCTCGTATACGTCGCCGGGAATCACCTGGAGCCCGGCCAGGATCAGCAGCGCCATGAACGGCGTGGTCTTCCAGACGTCGGCCGCGATCACCGCGAACCGCGACGGCCACTCGTCGGAGGTCCACAGGATGCTGGTGCCGAACACCCGGTTCACCACGCCGTCGTACTGGAACATGAACTCCCACAGCCGGGCCGTCACCGCGGTCGGGATCGCCCACGGGATGAGCACCGCGGCCCGCAGCAGCGCGCGGCCTCGGAAGGTCTTGCCCATCACCACGGCCATGCCGAGGCCGATGACGACCTCGAGGGTGACCGTGACCACCGTGAAGAACAGGGTGGTGCCGACCGCAGCCCAGAACTGCGAGCCGAGCGTGCCGGTCGGGCAGGAGATCGTCGCGCCGCCCGCCTGGCACTGTTGCAGCAGCCAGTGCGTGTAGTTCGAGAATCCGGCGCCGCCGCCCTCGACGAACATGCCGGTGGCGGGGTCGAGTCCGGCGTCCTTCTGGAACGACATCCAGACGGCCCTGACCACCGGATAGCCGATCACGACCGCCAAGGCGAGCAGTACGGGGGCGACGAACACCCACGCCTTGGCCGATTTGCGCATCTCCAGCGCGAAGCGTTCGCCGAAACCGCGCTTGCGCGGCAGGAATTCGTCGTTCGGCACGCGTGTAGCCGTTCCCGAGGGGTCCGACACCGTTATCTCACTCCTACGGGTTGACCGGGTCCGGCTGACTGTGGCTCACGCTCACGAGCCCGCGGTCTCGATACCTTTTTGCATTCCGGTGATCGCGTCGTCGACCGACTTGGTGCCCTTCAGCGCGGCATAGGCGTTGTCCTGGATGGCGTTGGACACCGCACGGTAGAACGGGGTCACCGGGCGCGGCACGGCGCTGGCGATCGAGTCCTTGAGCGCGGGCAGGTACGGCATCTTCGCGATGAGCGCCGGGTCGTCGTACATCGAGGCGCGCACCGAGGGCAGCGCGCCCGAGGCGACGATGTGCTGGGCGTCCTCGCTGATCAGGTAGCGCAGGAAGTCGAGCGCGGTGGCCTTGTTCTTGGAGAACGCGCTGATCGCGGCGTTGTAGCCGCCGAGCGTCGAAGCGCCGACACCGGTTTCGCCCGGCAGCGGCGCGACGCCGAACTTGTCCTTCACCGTGGAGGATTCGCCGCCGACGTCGCCGAAGGTCGACGGCCACGACCGCAGGAACATCAACTTGCCCTGCGCGAACGCGTTACCGGATTCCGGCTCCTTGAACGTGATGGCCTCCGGCGGGATGTCGCCGTTCTTGAACGCGCTGACCAGGGTGTTCAGGCCGTTCTTGGCCTGCGGGCTGTTCACGGTCGGCGTCTTGCCGTCGGGACCGACGAAGCTGCCGCCGAAGGCGTTGATCACCTCGGAGGTGTTCACGGTGAGACCCTCGTACGGCGCGAACTGACCGGCGTAGCAGCCGATGTTGTTCTCCTTGGCGATCCGGCACTGGCCGAGCATCTGCGCCCACGTGGTCGGCGGCTCGGGCACCAGGTCCTTGCGGTAGAACAGCAGGCCGCCGTTGGTGTTGCGGGGGGCGGCGTAGAGGGTGTTGTTGTAGGTGGCGCTGGCGACCGGCGGGGAGAGCAGCGCCGAGGTGTCGATCGCGAAGGTGTCCTTGAGCGGCTGGATCCAGCCCTTGGCGGCGAATTCCGCGGTCCACGGCACATCCAGCGCGACCACGTCGTATCCGGCCTGCTTGGAACTCATGTGCTCGACCAGGTCGTCGTACTGCTGCGAGGCGTCGTTCGACTGCTCCTTGAACGTCACCTGCTCGTCGGGATGCGACGCGTTCCAGCGTTCGATGAGCTGTTTCACCACACCGGTCTCGGTGGTGTCCTTGCCCTCGACATAGGTGATGGGCCCGCGCCCGGTGAGGTTCTGACCTGTGGAATTGCCGCCGCTGTCGCTGGTGCACGCGCTGGTGAACGTCGCCGTCAGCAACGCCGCCGACACGGCCGCGAGCGCGGCGCGTGAGATGAGCGACGAACGTAGGGACGACACCTTCTTCAAAGCCATCTCGGACACTCCAGAGGGTTTACGACGTGAGCAGCGGCACACCCGGCGGTGCACAAGGCAAGATACATCGTGTGCATCGGCCCCGCCCGAATACACCCGGCATTCGGTGGTGAGACACAGCACGCCACGCGCGGGCTTGCGCTCGATCACCAGGAGCTAGGCTTGGCGGCGATGACTTCGCCGAACCCGGTACCCGACCGGATGCTCACGCGGATCGGCGGACTGCTGCGCAAGGCCGAGGCCACCGACAACGAGCACGAGGCCGAAGCGTTCCTGGCCGCAGCCCAACGCCTGGCCACCAAATCCTCCATCGACCTCGCGGTCGCTCGCGCGCACGTCACGGGGCGTGGCCGCCGCTCCGGGCCGACCCAGCGCGTCATCGCGATCGGGGAACCCGGCAAGAAGGGCCTGCGCACCTACGTGCAGCTGTTCGTGGCGATCGCCGCCGCCAACGACGTTCGCTGCGATGTCGCGCGCACCTCGACCCAGGTCTACGCCTTCGGCTTCGAATCCGACATCGACACCTGCGAAGCGCTCTACGCGAGCCTGCTCGTGCAGATGGTGCGCGCCTCGGACCACTACATCAAATCGGGGCGGTACCGCACGGCCACCGTGGAGAAGGTGATCGAGGAACAGAAATGGGGCAGGCGAGTGCGGCGCCGGGTCGAGGTTCCCGCCGCGCCGGTCACCGCGCGACTCAACTTCCAGATGGCCTTCGCCGCCCGCGTCGGCAATCGCCTGGCCGAGGTCAAATCCGAGGTCGAGACCGAGGCGGTGACGTCGGAGACCGCGCCCGAAGCGGCGACCGGCACCGCGCTCGCGCTGCGCGACAAACAGGTGGCGCTCACCGACTACTACCGCACCGCTTCGCAGGCGCGCGGCACCTGGCGCGGCCCGCAGGCCTCGGCCGGGCATTCCGCGGGCGCGCGCCGCGCGGGTGATCTCGCGGGTCGCGCGGCCCGACTCGGCACCGCCGCCGAACTCGACGCGCCACGCGGTCAGCTCGCCGAGGGCGGATCGTGAGAAGTCGGATGCTCTCTGGAGAGTTGCGGCATGGCGCGCTGACGGCTGTGGTCGGCGGGTCCGTCGCGATGTCCTCGGAGGTCGCGCGTACTCGGGCGATCCCGAGATGAGTGCGCGTGACACCCAGCGCGCGAAGGTATACGACGCCGAACAACTCGTGCGCGCCATCTTCGACCGTGCCGACGAGGGGCACGCGCGCACCGTCGACCTGTACGGTTCCCGCCTCACCCTGCCCGTCGAACGTCGCTTCGCCTGCGTGGATTCGGTACAGACCTACGTCGCGAAGGTCCTGGCCCTGAACTGGGTCCGCGCCCGCTGGACCCGCGCCGCGCAGCCGGTCAGGGTGCGCTCCCGCCGTGGCACGACGTCGGCCCATTACGAATCCGAAGGCGCGGTACTCGCCGTACCGCTGCACACCGGCTCGACGGCGTGGGCGCTGCGTGAACTGGTGGTGCTCCACGAACTGGCCCACCATCTCGAACCTCCCGACGCGGTCGCCCACGGCCCCGAATTCTGCTCGAGCTACGTGGAACTCGTCGAAGGCGTCATCGGCCCGGAAGCAGCGCTCCTACTCCGCGCGACAATGCACGACTGCGGCGTCCGCCTGAGCTGAAGCCGTTCTCCGAGTGTGGCGCGAGGTCAGTGCCCGACGTACGGTATCGAGGTCGTCCACGCGGCGCCGCAGTGTGACGGAATCGGAGGGGCTGTCAGAATCTCGACGCGGGCTCCGCGCCACGGCCATCGCGGTGAGGTAGGGCGCTGAATGTGACACGGGGTCCGGGCTGCCGCGGCGAGCGGCCGAGGCCGCGGTAGCGGTGCTCATCCGTCGAGTAAGGCGCTGACGCGGGTGTAGCGCTCCAGCCACCAGGTGACTCGGGTCGGGTCCGGGTGGCGGTAGCGGTCGAGGAGTGCGGGGGCGGGGGGCGGCGGTGTGCGCGGGACGGGGAGGTAGCCGTCGGCGGGCAGCGGTGCGGGGTCGACCAGGTCGCCGGTGAACAGGGAGGTGGTGCCGAGTCCGCAGGCGAAGTCGAGTTCCGGGAGTGCGCCCGCGAGTGCGAGTTGGGCGGCGAGGCCGACGCCGGATTCCAGGGCCGAGGAGACCACGCAGGGCAGGCCTGCGGCTTCGGCGACTCGCAGTGCTCGGCGGACTCCTCCGAGCGGAGTGCATTTCAGCACGGCGATGTCGGCGGCGCCCGCGACCGCGACGCGCAGCGGGTCCTCGGCGCGGCGAATGGATTCGTCCGCGGCGATGCGCACTTCCACCTTGCGGCGCACCTCCGCCAATTCCTCGATCGTGCGACACGGTTGTTCGACGTATTCCAGACCACCTGCGGCGCGGTCGATTTCGGTGATGTGCGCGATGGCGGTTTCGACGTCCCACACCGCGTTGGCGTCGACCCTGATCCGGCCGCCGGGTCCGAGCGCGTCGCGCACCGCCTCGACTCTGGCCAGGTCCTCGGCCAGCGACCCTGGATGGTCGGCGATCTTCACCTTGGCGGTGCGGCATCCCGAACTCGCGACGATGGCGTGCGCGCGCGGCGGATCCACCGCGGGCACCGTGCAATTGACCGGGACGCGGTCGCGCACCGGTGCGGGCCAGCCCGCGCCGATCTGTTCGCGCGCGGTCGCCAACCAACCCGCGGCCTCGCGATCGTCGTATTCGGCGAACGGGCAGAACTCGCCCCAGCCGAGCGGGCCGCGCACGAGTACGCCTTCGCGCACGGTGATGCCCCGGAAGCGGGTCCGCAGCGGTATCGCGTAGACGACGAGGTCGGTTCCGTAGTCGGTCATCGGATTCAGAGTACGGGTGGTGCACGCCGGATTCGCGCGCCATTCTTGGATTATGGGGACCTATCGGCGGGGCGGGCTGTCCGACGCGGTGCGCGTCGCGCTGTCGACGGTGCTCGCGATCTCGTTCGGGATCTTCGTTGTCGCCTTGATACCGCTCTACGACCTGCTCGACCCCGATGCCGATTCGTCGCTGCTGATCGCTTACGCGGTCGCGTGTCTCGGGGTCATCCTCGCGGTGGTGCTCGCGATCGAACGGGTGCTCGGACGCATCCGCGCGGGCCGCGCCATCGGCTGGGCTCCGATGGTCGCGGTCCCGGTGCTCGCCGAATCATGGTTGGCGGGCCTGCTCGTGGCGTTGGTGCTGGTCTCGATCTGAGTGCGCGGTCGTGCCCGATCTCGGCACGCCCGCGCACTCGGGTGCTCACATCGATCCGGGGATAGACGCGGGACCCGCGAGTCCGGGGTGATCGCCCCGGTCCCGGGGGATAGAGGTGGGCTTACGCCGGGCGCACCTGCGACTTCGGGTGATCACCCCGATCCCGGGGCAGACGGGTGCCTGCTCGGGAGCACTGGCGAGTTCGGGTGCTCACAGCCGTTCGATGATGGTCGCGTTGGCGAGTCCGCCTGCCTCGCACATGGTTTGCAGTCCGTAGCGCGCGCCGCGTTCGGCCATGGCGTGCACCAGCGTCGTCATGAGTCGCGCGCCGGACGCGCCGAGCGGATGGCCGATCGCGATGGCGCCGCCGTTGACATTGACCCGCGACAGGTCGGCCCCGGTGTCCTGCGCCCAGGCCAGCACCACCGGCGCGAACGCCTCGTTGATCTCGACCAGATCGATATCGGAGATCTGGAGTCCGGCGCGCTGCAACACCTTTCGGGTCGCCGGGATGACCGCGGTGAGCATCAGCAGGGGATCGTCGCCCGCCACCGCGAAGCTGTGCAGTCGCGCCAGCGGCTTCAGGCCGAGTTCACGCGCCTTCTCGCCGGTCATGATGAGCACGGCCGCGCTGCCGTCGCTGACCTGGCTCGCGCTGGCCGCCGTTATGCGCCAGTCGATTTCGGGGAAGCGCGCGGCCATCGCCGCGTCGTAGTAGGCGGGACGCAACGCGCCGAGGGTTTCCAGGGTGCTGCCGACGCGGATGCCTTCGTCGGTCCGCAGTCCCGCGATGGGCGCGAGTTCGGCGCCGAAGGAACCGTTCTTGGTCGCCAGCGCGGCCTTCTCATGGCTGGCCAGCGAGAATTCGTCGAGTCGGGCGCGGCTCAGGTTCCAGCGGGCCGCGATGAGTTCGGCGCCGATACCCTGGGAGACAAGACCTTCCGGATAACGTTCGGCGAAGCCGACCCCGGAGAAGTCGCCGCCGCCGGTCATGCTCGCGCCCATGGGAATTCGGCCCATGGATTCCACGCCCGCGGCCACCACGATGTCGTAGGCGCCCGCGATCACGCCCTGGGCGGCGAAGTGGATGGCCTGCTGACTGCTGCCGCACTGGCGGTCGACGGTGGTGGCCGGGACCGATTCGGGATAGCCCGCCGCCAGTGCCGCCCGCCGGGTCATATTCGCGCCCTGTTCGCCGACCTGGCTGACGATGCCGCCTATCACGTCATCGATCAGGACGGGATCGATGCCGCTGCGATCGACCACTTCGCGCAGGCTGTGCGCGAGCAGGTCCACCGCGTGGACGTCGTGCAGCGCGCCACTGGCCTTGCCCTTGCCGATCGGAGTGCGTACCGCTTCGACGATCACCGCGTCTCTCATGGTGCTTCCTTCCGGAGCGAGTCGGGCCGCTTCGCCTGACTCTTTCGACCTATAGTCAACGTAACATCTGAATATGGTCGCCTCAAGCCAGCAATGGCTATGATGTTCGTCATGGCAGCCGTGATGGAAGGGCCACTGGCCGATCTGAGTTCGTGGAAACCGCTGGAATGCTCCATCGCGAAGGCGATGGACGTGATCGGCGCCCGATCGGCGATCCTGATCCTTCGCGAGGCCTACTACGGCACCCGCCGCTTCGACGGATTCGCCGCCCGCGTCGGCATCACCGACGCCGCCGCCAGCGCCCAACTGCGCAAACTCACCGACGCGGGCCTGCTGGCCAAACAGCCGTACCAGGAGAACGGGCAGCGCACCCGTCACGAATACGTCCTCACCGACATGGGACGTGACCTGCTCCCCGTCGTCCTCGCCCTCATGCAGTGGGGCGACGCCTACCTCCAGCCGGGACCGGCGCCGCTACTGCTGGTCGAGGAGGCCACCGGCGCGCCCGTCCGCGTCGAGGTGCGCAGCGCGACAGGCAAGGAGATCGCCCTCGACGAACTCGGAGTCCGCCTCAACGAGGACTACCGCCGCTCCCGCCGCGCCGCGCGCTGAACCGAACCGGCTCAGTTCAGTCGACTCCCGTCGGCGGCGTCGAAGAAGTAGATGTGCTCGGCCGTGGTGTTGAGTCGCAATCGCGCGCCCTTGCTCGGCGGATTGCGCCAGTCGACCCGCGCCACGATCGTCTCGCCCCCGCCGTTCGCCCGCTCATCGGCGGCGGTGCGGCCGTAGACGTAGGCGTCGGACCCGAGTTCCTCGACCACGTCGACCTCCATCGCGATGCCGGACACCGCGGTGTCGCTCAGCTCGAAATGCTCGGGCCTGATGCCGATGGTCACCGTATGCCCTGACGTCGCGCGCGGCACCGGGAAACGCTGACCGCCGAGACTCACCGCGCCGTCGATCACCGCCAGCGTGAACATGTTCATCGCGGGCGAACCCATGAACCCCGCGACGAAGGCGTTGGCCGGGTCGCGGTACAGGTCGCGCGGGGCCGCGCACTGCTGCAACAGCCCGTCCTTGAGCACCGCGACCCGGTCGCCCATGGTCATCGCCTCGACCTGGTCGTGGGTGACGTACACGGTGGTGGTGCCGAGCCGCCGCTGCAACTGCGCGATCTGGGTGCGGGTCTGCACACGCAGTTTGGCGTCGAGGTTCGACAGCGGTTCGTCCATCAGGAACACCTGCGGCTGCCGCACGATCGCGCGCCCCATGGCGACCCGCTGCCGCTGTCCGCCCGACAGCGCCTTCGGTTTGCGATCCAGGTACGGCTCCAGATCCAGCAGTTTCGCCGCAGCCAGCACCCGCTGCTCTTTCTCGGCCTTCGCGACCTTGGCCAGTTTCAGCGCGAAGCCCATGTTCTCGGCCACCGTCATATGCGGGTACAGCGCGTAGTTCTGGAACACCATCGCGATATCGCGCGCTTTCGGCTCGGCGTGCGTCACGTCGTCGGCGCCGATCAGGATGCGCCCGCCGTTGACCTCCTCCAAGCCCGCGAGCATGCGCAGCGAGGTCGACTTCCCGCAGCCCGAGGGACCGACGAGGACGAGGAATTCCCCGTCGGCGATCTGGAGATCCAACCGGTCGACAGCCGGTTTCGTCGCTCCCGGATACAGCCGCGTCGCGGCGTCGAAGGTCACCGTAGCCATGACAAATCCACATCCCATCCCGGCAGGAACGTGCCGGACGATCCGAGTACAGGGTTGACCGGGGATCCTAACGGACGCGGACGCGGGTTACGCGGCGCGGCTACGGGTCGAACGGGCGATCCGCCGGGGCGAGTACCGGCACGGATTTCGAGATGAGCGAGACCAGTCGCCACGGCCGGTCGGTGTCGATGGTCGACTTGCCGCTGGTGAGCACCGCCCCCGACAGCCCGCGCCGCGGATCGGCCCAGCCGTACTGGGTGGTGAGACCGCTGCGCCCGAAATGCGCGCCGGTGTCGCGCCCGAATTTCGATCGGCGGCCACCCAGTTCGAAGCCGGCGCGGCTCACCCGACCGGCGACACCTGGCAGCCACGGCGCGGGCCGGATCGCATCGCGCAGCGCGTCCGCGCCGATGACGCGCACACCGCCGAGTTCGCCTCCGCGGGCGAGGATTTCGTAGAAGCGCGACAGTTCGTAGGCGGTGGTGACCAGATTCCCCGATGGGAGTTCCGCGGTCAGGAACGCCGCCGTCGCCTCCGGTGACCGAGACACGCGCCCCATGCCGCCACCGAGCGCCTTGCGCGCGAGGAAGTTCGCCACCCTCGACGACGGGGGTCCGGTCTTCACACCTGCCACCACCGCGTCCACGTCGGCGGGGTCGACGCCGAAGTTCGTCCAGCGGAACCCCAACGGCGTGAGCACCCGGTCGCGCAGGTGATCGCGCATCCGCGCACCGGTGGCTCGCTCGACCAGCAGGCGCAGGATCAACCCGCTGGTGAGCGCGTGGTAGACACGGAAACGGCCGGGCGGCCAACTCGGCACGAGATCGGTGAGACCGCGCACCGCCGCTTCCTCGTCGACGATGAGATCGAAACCCTTGTGCGGCCCGGTCAAGAACGGGACGCCCGCCGCGTGCGACAGCACATCCCCGATGGTGATCCGCGCTTTCCCGTTCGCCGCGAACTCCGGAATGTACTCGCAGACCGGATCTTTCGCCGCGAACGCACCTTGCTCCATGAGCATCGCGGCCACGGTCGCGGCCACACCCTTCGCCGTGGAGAACCCGCAGAACGGCGTCTCGGGCGTCGCGAGCACCTTCTCCGCGTCGATCGCGTCGGCGGGACCGTTCCCGCGCGCGTGCCCGATCGCGCGGTTCAACACGATCCGGCCGCCCCGGCGCAAGCAGATCTGGACCGCTGGCGTCGATCCGAGCCGATACCACTCGCGTACGGCTGACCACACCGCGTCGACCTGCGCGCGGGACAGCCCCGCGTCGGCCGGATCATCCTCGTGACCGACCGTCGTCACCGTGTCCACATCGTCGGCGACGGTGACCAGAGAGCGAAGCTGCGCGTTCACCTCGGCGAGCATATCGACCACACCTGATCGCCGGCTGAGTACCGACCACCACCGCGAGTTCCGTCGACGAGACCGTGCGCGGCGACGCGAGCAGAGTGGAACGCCGTTGCGGGAGTCGCCACCGTCGCCGAACCCCGGTCGGATCACCTTGTTCTCCCGGCGGAGTCATCCGATCGCCGAGGAGCCTTCGAGAATGGTCGCGGCGGCCAGGCCACCGGCCACGCCGCGAGCGCGACGACCGGTAGCGCGCTATCGAGACGGATGCACCACGAGCACCGGGCACGGCGCGCGCTGGACCAGTGTCGCACTCGTCGATCCGAGCATGAACCGGGCGAAGCGTCCGCGTCCTCGGCTGCCGACGACCAGCAGCCGAGCCGCTCGCGCCCGGTTCAGCAGCTGATCCCGTGCGGTGCCGCGCGCCACTTCCCGCTCGACGGTGACCGACGGGTACCGCTCCCGCCATCCCGCCAATCGCTCGGCCAGCAGCGCTCGCTCCGGCGCCGCCACGTCCACGGGTTCTTCGGCGGCTTCCAGCAGACGGGAGAATCGCCCCGCGTACGGGTCGGCCCAACTGTGCACGGCGACCAGCGGTGCGCCGATGGTCGCCGCCTCGCGGAAGGCGACGCCGGTCGCGGCCTCGCTGACCGGGCTGCCGTCGATCCCCACTACCACCGGACCGGTGCGCGGCAGCTGATCCGCCGTCCCGGCGCGCACCACGGCGACGGTTCCGTTCGCCCGGCTCACGACCGAGAGCAGGATCGAGCCGAGCCGCCCGAATCCGCCGCTGTCGGTCGGACCGCCGAGCACCACCATGTGGGCGGTCGCGGAGTACTCGATCAGCAGTTCGGCCGGGTCGCCGTCGTCGAGTCGGGTGTGCACGGTCACGGTCGGCGCGGTCCGTTCGGCCAACGCCCGCGCCTCCCGGATGATGCGGTCGCTGATCTCGCCGATGACGGAACTCGGGTACGGGGCGAACGGCCCGCCCGCGGCCGCGAGGTCCATGCCGTGCGCGAGCACCAGGTCGCGGCGGCGTTCGGCGGCGGTTTCGGCGGCCCACCGGACCGCGAGATCGGCCGCGTCGGTGCCGTCGACGCCGACGACAACGGGCGCGGCGGCCAGGGAATGCGGATCGCCGGGTTCGGTCATGCGCGCCACGCGAATTCGCCGGAATCGAGCATCTGCCAGCCTCCGTTCGGATGTGCCATCGCGGGCCGGAGCGCCTGCCTGCCGCGCACCGTCATCGATGTTGCCATGATTTAGCCGTCCGACGGGAACCCGGCCGGTTCTGGTTGCGCCGCCGAGCGTCGGCGATACCCGATCGCGGTAGCACCGGTAGCCTCGTTCGGGGAACCGGCCCGACCGAGGAGCGCCGCATGAGTCGTCCTGTCCGCATCGGAGTTCAACTACAACCTCAGCACGCGCCCGACTACGGGCTCATCCGCGACGCCGTGTTGCGCGCGGAGGACGCCGGGGTCGACATCGTCTTCAACTGGGATCACTTCTACCCGCTCACCGGCGACCCGGTCGGCGCGCATTTCGAGTCGTGGACCATGCTCGGCGCGTTCGCCGAGCAGACCGAGCGGGTCGAGATCGGCGCGCTGGTCACCGGCGGCGGCTACCGCAATCCCGACCTGCTCGCCGACATGGCCCGCACCGTCGACCACATCAGCGGCGGCCGCCTGATCCTCGGCATCGGCGCGGGCTGGTTCGAGAAGGACTACGACGAGTACGGCTACGAATTCGGCACGCCGGGAACCAGACTCGCGCTGCTGAAGGACAACCTGGCCCGCATCGCCGCCCGCCTGCCGAAGCTGAATCCGGCTCCGACCCGCCACATCCCGATCCTCATCGGGGGTGGCGGCGAACGCAAAACCCTGCGTTTGGTCGCCGAATACGCCGACATCTGGCACACTTTCGCCGACCTCGACGTCATCGCCCACAAGAACAAGGTCCTCGCCGACCACAGCGCCGACCTCGGCGTGGATGACGCCCGCGTCGAACGCTCGGTCCAATGGCCCGGTCTCGACCGCGCCCCCGAATTCGTCCAGGCGGGCGTGACCCTGTTCACCATCGGCGTGAGCGGCCCCGACTACGACCTGAGCACCGTCGAGAAGGCCGTGGCCTGGCGCGACGAAGTCAACCCAGAACCGGTGCCCGGCATCGCATGAGACCGGGTTGCCGTCGGTCGGCGGCCGATTCTCGGCGGATTCGACTCGAGCTGATCGCAACGTTCTCAACAGCGTCGATGGGCGAGGCGGCGGGTTAGCCGGAGAATTGCATTGCGTCGGCCTATAGGTTTTTCGCATGGCTGGTCTGCTCAGTGTGCGGTTCCGTGCGTTGATCGCCGTGCTGTTGCTCGCCGTCGCCGCGCTCGCGACGGGGTGCGGTTCCGGCGGTGATTCCTCGCCGGGCGGCGACCTGTGCGCGCCGCCGGGAGTGAACGCGGCGTCGGCGGCGCCGACCGATCTGGCGTCCTCGGCCACCGCCGGTCCCGACCGGTTCACCACCGCATCGGCGCCACCGCTGACCTCGGTCGATGTCGGCAGGCTCGGGCTCGTCACGCCGGGCACGCTCAGTGTCGGCACCCTGTCCGACGCGCCGCCGAGCATCTGCGTCGATTCGAGCGGGTCGTTCACCGGTTTCGACAACGAACTGCTGCGGGCGGTGGCCGCGAAACTCGGTTTGCGCGTCGAGTTCTCGGGCACCGAGTTCGCGGGTCTGCTGGCCCAGGTCGCGGGTGGGCGTTTCGATGTCGGCTCGTCGAATATCACCACCACCGACGCGCGCCGCCAATTGGTCGACTTCACGAACGGTTACGACTTCGGCTATTTCGCGCTGGTCGTGCCGAACGGCAGTGCGATCGAAGGGTTCGCGGATCTGAACCGGGGCAGCCGGATCGCGGTGGTGCAGGGCACGGTGCAGGACGACTACGTCGTGAACACCCTGCGTCTCGACCCGGTCGAGTTCCCCGATTACAACACCGCCTACGCGAATCTGAAGTCGGGCCAGGTGGATGCCTGGGTCGCGCCGTCGGCGCAGGCCGAGGGCGCGATCAAACCCGGCGACGGCACGTCCGTGGCGCAGAACGCTTTCAGCTTGGACAATTTCGCGGCCTGGGCGGTCGGCAAGAACAACCAGCCGCTCGTCGACGCGCTCAACAGCGGACTCGACGCCGTGATCGCCGACGGCACCTACGCGCGCCTCTACAGCGACTGGGTGCCGCGCCAACTGCCGCCGGGCTGGAAACCGGGCTCGAAAGCCGTTCCGCCCCCGCAACTGCCCGACTTCGCCGCCATCGCCGCCGAACATGGCCCGCGCGACGACGGTGTGCGGCAGGCGCCGAAATCCACCCTGGAACAACTCGGCGACACCTTCTTCGACTGGTCGCTGTACCGCAAGGCATTTCCCGACCTGATCAAGACCGGCCTGCCGAATACCCTTGTGCTCGCGGTGGTCTCGGGCGCGCTCGGCACCGTCATCGGCATGCTGCTCGCGGTCGCGGGCATCTCGCGCACGCGCTGGCTGCGCTGGCCCGCGCGGGTCTACACCGACATCTTCCGCGGCCTGCCCGCCGTGGTGATCATCCTGCTCATCGGACTCGGCGTCGGCCCGGTGGTCCGCGAGGTCACCGGCAACAATCCGTACTGGCTCGGCGCCGTCGCGCTGGCACTGCTCGCCTCGGCCTATATCGGCGAGATCTTCCGGTCCGGCATCCAATCCGTGGAACCGGGACAGTTGGAGGCGGCCCGCGCGATCGGGCTCGGATACCGGCAGGCCATGACCCTCGTGGTGATCCCGCAGGGCGTGCGCCGGGTACTGCCCGCCCTGATGAACCAGTTCATCGCACTCATCAAGGACTCCTCCCTCATCTACTTCCTCGGACTGCTCGCGACCCAGCGGGAACTGTTCGCGGTCGGCCGGGATCTGAACGCGCAGACCGGGAATCTGTCCCCGCTGGTCGCCGCCGGACTGGTCTATCTGCTGCTCACGATCCCGCTCACCCACCTGGTGAACTACATCGATCGCAGGATGCGCACCGGCGGACCCGACCGCCCCATCGACGAACTCGAACAGGCCACGATCGCGGAAGGACGCTGACCCATGGGCGAATCGAGCACCGGCGCCGCCCTGACCGGCACCGGACTGCATCTGACCCTCGGCGGCAACCACGTGCTGCGCGGCATCGACATCCACGTCGACGCGGGCAAGACGGCGACCGTCATCGGCCCGTCCGGATCGGGCAAGTCGACGCTGCTGCGGGTGCTGAACCGCCTGCACGAACCGGACAGCGGTGACGTGCTGCTCGACGGCAAGTCGGTGCTGACCGAGAACCCGGACCGGCTGCGGCAGCGCATCGGCATGGTGTTCCAGCAGTTCAACCTGTTCCCGCACATGTCGGTCGCCGACAATGTGGCGCTTGGGCCGCGCAAGTTGCGCGGGCTGTCCAAGGAGGCGGCGCGGGCGGCGGCGGTCGAACAGCTCGAGGTGGTCGGACTGGCGAACCGGGCCGACACCAGGCCCGCGAACCTGTCGGGCGGTCAGCAGCAGCGGGTGGCGATCGCGCGGGCGCTGGCCATGCGCCCGGAGATCATGTTCTTCGACGAGGCGACCTCGGCGCTCGACCCGGAACTGGTCAAGGGCGTGCTGGCGTTGATGGCCGATCTGGCGGCGGGCGGCATGTCGATGATCGTGGTGACCCACGAGATGGGGTTCGCGCGCAGCGTGTCCGACAGCGTGGTGTTCATGGACGCCGGTCAGGTCGTGGAGACGGGGTCGCCCGACGCGGTGTTCGATAACCCGGAAACCGAGCGTCTGCGACGGTTCCTCTCCATGGTCCTGTAGGCAGGCACACCATCAGTTACCTGCACTGATGCAACCCTGCTAATGTGTTGATGTTCACAGATTCACCTGTCCATCGCCATGGAAGAAGGCTTCTGATGACCACAGCACACGTCGAGCACACCGACCACGCGCACGTGCACGGCGCCGGATGCGGACACGTCGCGGTACCGCACGGCGACCATGTCGACTACGTCCACGACGGCCACCTGCACCGCGCTCACGACGGTCACTTCGACGAGTGCGAACCGTCCGGGCACACCGAACACGCGAGTCACGAGCACGTGCACGGCGAAGGCTGCGGTCACGTCGCCGTGCCGCACGGCGACCACATGGACTACATCCACGACGGCCACCGGCACGCCGCCCACAACGGTCACTACGACGAGCACTGATCCCGGGGGCGGTGCGCACGGCGGCCGAGTCGGCGGGTCGCCTTCGCTGTCAGCCGGTCGGATGTCCTCGAGTCGGGCCGCTGCCATGGTTTTGGTGGCGGGTGGTCTTCGAGTCCGGTCGGCGGGCCGCGCTCGAGCCGAGCCCGGCGAGTCGCTCTCGATCGGCTGAGGTGAGTCGCCCTCGAACCGGGCCGGTGGCTTCCAGCGATCCTGCCCGGACGAGCTATCCGGAACCCCGGTCGGCGGGATGTCCTGTCGGTGGGCGGGGCTAGAGTCGGCCGGGTGATCGAGGCAACGAAGATCTCCACCGCGGCAGGCACCTTCGACGCACTCGCCTGCGGCCGGGCGGGCGGCCGCGAAGTGCTGATGCTGCACGGCTTCCCGCAGGCCGCGATCGAATGGGAATTCCAGCTGTCGGCGCTGGGCAACGGCGGTTGCCACGTCGTCGCCCCCGATCAGCGCGGATACTCCGCGGGCGCGCGACCGGAACGGGCCGAGGACTACCGGCTGGAAGAACTGGTAAGCGACGTCGCCGCCTTCGCCGACGAACTCGGCTGGGAGCGTTTCGATCTCATCGGCCACGACTGGGGCGCCTACGTCGGCTGGGCCGCCGCCGCCGAATTCCCCGACCGGGTCCGCACCCTCACCGCGGTATCCATGCCCCACCCCGCCGCGCTGCTGAGCGCCATGGCCGAAGACGAGGACCAGGCGCTGCGCTCCCAATACCTCGACATGATGCGCAGACCGCGCGTCGCGGAACGAATCCTGCTCGCCGACAACGCCGCCGGACTACGCAAGATCTTCGACTGGAAGATCCCCGAAGAGCGCGTCGACGACTACATTCACCGCCTCACCCAGCCCGAAGCCTTCACCGCCGCCCTCAACTGGTACCGCGCCATGCACCTGACCGGCCCCGTCCCACCCGTCCCGGTCCCCACCCTGTACGTATGGGGCACCGAAGACGCCACCATCGGCTCCACCGCCGCCACCACCTGCGCCGCCCACGTCACCGGCCCCTACCGCTTCGAAATGCTCGAAGACATCTCCCACTGGATCCCCGAACAATCCCCCGAAGTCCTCACCATGCTCATCATGGAACACCTCCTGTCCCACCGAGCCTGAACCCCTTCACCCCGCATCTCGCAACGGCTCGAACTGGACACTGAGCCGCAGTTCCAACGCTTCGCGGAGTTGATGTGTAACATGTTCAACATGAGTACACAAAGTCTGCGGGAGTTGCGGATGCAACTCGGTGCCATTGTGCGTGAGGTGGCGGCGAGCGGTGACGAGGTGATCATCACCGACAATGGCAGTGAAGTCGCGGTGATCATCTCCATGGCGGACTACGAGCGTTTGCACGAGCACGCCGACTTGGTGGATGCACTTCATCTGCGTGGGTTGCGTGAGGTTGGTTACGACATCATGTCGATGTCGGAAATGCTCGATGCGCTCGGCGTCGATCCCGCCACGGTACTGGCGTCGTGAGGGCGCAGTTCCACTCCGAAGTTCTCAAACAACTCCAGAAGTTGCCGCGCGATGTGCTCGAAGCCGCACTGCACGCGATCATCGATCTGACCGGTGACCCGCGGCCGCGCGGCGCGAAAAAGCTGGTGGGACAGTCAGATTGGCGAATCCGGATCGGGCAGTATCGCATCGTGTACGAGATCGACGACGATGAGCAGGTCGTCACGATCATGACAGTGGCGAAGCGTTCCGACGCTTACCGCTGAGGCGGGCTCGCGGTTGGGCGGGTGTCTATGGTGGCGAAGGCGGACCAGAGGATGGGGGAGTTCTCTATCGACGGGGTGTTTCGCCAGTGGGTGAGGCGGGTGCGTTGCCAGTCGGCGAGGGTGGTTATGGGGTCGGGGTGTTCGTGGGCGGTGTCGATGGCGCAGATGGCGTCGGTGAGGGGGGTGGCTTCGGGGGGTGCGCCCGCGGTGCGGTGGAAGGCGTGGTCGGTGGGGAGGGGCCAGCGGCTCGCGGTGACCAGTTCGGCGCCGCCGTTGAGCATGGCGGCGGTCAGGCCGAGAGCTTCGGAGAAGCGCAGGTCGCCGCCGCTTTCGCAGGCGATGAGGGCGACGCGGCTCGGGATGGGCCACAGTCTGTTGCCCGCGACGGGGGTGTCGGGGTCGAGGGTGTGGGTGCCGAGTAGCAGGTCCTTGGCGGAGAGTGGGCGGTGGTTGCGGGTCGGCTCGGCGAAACCGGTGGCGTCGGCCGTGCACGACAGGTGCAGTTCGGCGTTCTCGCTGCGACCCGATTCGGGTGCGGCGGCGGTGACGTGGCCTACGTAGATCAGGCGACTCGCGCCCGACCGCAAGGCCGCGGCGAGCCACGCGCGGTCGACGTCGGTGCGGCGGAAGATCTCGGTCGGTTCGGTGACGGCAGGCATCAGCCGCTTTCGCGCGGCGTAGTGCGCGATGCGATCGGTGAGCGGCGTCGGAGCACTCACTCTTCCCAGTACCGACCCGAGTGCGGAATCGGCGCGGAAACCGGGGATGCGCGGATCGAGCACCGCGACCACCGGCAATTCGCGATCACGCTCCCACGAGCGGACCACGCGTCCCGGCGCGTGTAGAACACCTGCGGGCGCGAGCAATCCGATATCGGCGATATCGATCAGCCGCAGTTCCGGTGCGGGCGCGATGATCTCCCACGGCACCTGCGCCACCCGCGGCGAGGGTTGCAGGAGCAGACGCGGACGCACTCCGTCGCGGTAGACGGCCGCGAGCTGGTCGGCCAACCCGGACGGGAGCAGTGCACGGGAAAGCTGCTGCGCCAGTATATATTCGGACTTCGCCTCCGCGAACGCCCCTGCCGTGAGCGGGTGTTCGACGCCGCCGGGCGCAGTCGGATTCGGCAGCGCGTCCGCCAGCGCCCGCACCGCCTCCTCGATCGGCGCACCCGGCAGCACGCTCACACCGGCCTGCGCGAGATCCCCCTCCCACCGCCACGACATGTACAGATCACCCGCGTCGGCCATCCGCACCAGCACCGTCGGCCGTGCACCGCCCGGCCTGCTCAGGTCAGGCGCGTTCATGTCGGGACCATCAGTTCGTCGCGCACCCGGCGTCCGTATCGCTGCTCGGCGGCCGCGATGTAGGCCGCCAGTGCGACGTGCCCGTCGGCGCCGACCGTAACCCGAGGGGGCGGTGCGACCGGCAGACCCGCGCTCGCCGCCACCTCGGCCAGCGCCGCGCCGAGTTGCAGTGCGGTGGCGCCCGCGCGCGGATTCGCGGTGGGTGACGCTGTTCCGGCCATGAGGTCCGTGCCCGCGGACAGTTCGCCCTCCTCGTCGGGCTGAACCGGGTCGGTTGTGGAGAGGAGGTCGAGTGGCAGCTGCGCGGGTGGCTCGGCTTCGGGTGGTACCAGATTCAATGTCGATCCAGCGCACTGTGTTTCGATCAGGTCCACGAGCAGTTGTCCGTTTCCGGACAGGTGGGCGAAGCGGAAGGCCAAGCGCATCGCGGGGTCGGCTATCGCGCGATTCCAGTGCTCGCGTTGACCGCCGTTGCCGAAGGTGTGGCGGACGGCGTCGATGGCGATCGCCGAGGTGACCGCGAGATTGGTCGCGACGGTGCGGATTCCGGGGTCGGGCATGGCTTCCAGCACGGATTCGAGCAGCGTCGCGTGCCAGTAATCTATTTGCGCGCAGTGCAATCCGAGTCCACGTTCGGCGTAGGCGCGGAACGCCTCGGTCAGTAGCTGTTCACCTTCGGATACGGCACCGCGCCGGAATGCGACCGTCGCGAGTCGCACCCGCACGTCGGCGGCGTCGAGAACCGCTCCCGACGAGGTGAAATACTCGTGGGCGCTGCGGTAGAGATCGTGGGCGGAATCGAGTTCGCCGCGGCCTTCGGCGAGGAAACCCAGAGTCTTGAGCCCGATGCCCGCGCGATGCCCGAGTCCGGCGCGTTCGAAATAGTCCTGACCCGCGCGCAGCAGCGGCTCGGCCTCGTCGAGGCGATCCATCCGCAGGAACATGGTCGCCAGGTTCTGTTGTGTCTCGGCGACGCCGTTGGGGTCGAGCGCCGACTCGAAGGCCGCGAGCGCCTGCCGCATGAAGTCCACGGCCAGTTCGCGGTGTCCGGTCTCGAAATAGGCGCCCGCCAGGTTCGACAGCGGGTGCCCAGCCAGATGCGGCGCGAAACGTACGGCCGCGTCGAGAGATTCGGTGGCGATCTCGATGGTGCGGGTCCACTGGCCGCGATGGAAGGCCACCGCGCACAGCGAAAGCAGGCACGCCACCCGCAGCGCGCCGAATTCCTCACCGTCGCCCAGTGTTTCGCGTGCCTGTTCGAGCGCGGCCTGCGCCTGCTCCAGTTCGCCGACGTGTTGCAGCGCCTGAGAGTAGTTGACCAGCGCCGAAACCCGCTTCTCCACGGCGTCCGCAGGCATTTCGTCCAGCGCTTCGCGATACCAGCCGAGCGCGGTGGCGTGATCGCCGAGTTCGTCGGCCATGCTCGCGGCATTGATGAGCGCGCTGGTGCGCAGTCCACCTGTCGAGGTGCGTGCCGCCCGCTCGAATATCCGCAGCGCTTCGGCGACTTCACCGCGCTGGTAGGCGGCAGCGCCTTCCAACAGCACCGCGCGCCCGTCGTCCGGCTCGCTCATCAGAAGTCCTCGTCCGAGGTAGCGGCGGCGATCTCGGCGAGCAGTGGGGTGTCGAATCCGGTGGCGTCCGTGTCGGCGGCGCGGGCGAGCCGGACGCGCGCCAGATCTCGGAGGTGTTGGCGCACGGTCGCGTCGTCGGCAGCGGCCGTGACACCGGTCTTCCCGACTCCTGGCACTCGGATATCCACAGTCCCGACCGTATCCATCGGCACCTTGCCCCCGCCGACCCACGCATCCCCGACCAGCGTCAGATCGATTTCGGCCCGGGTCGAACCGTCGACACCGAGCGCGGCCCGTGGACGCAGATGCGTCGGTACCGGCGACCCGACCTCCGGCGCGGCGGCGGCACGCACGGTGACCAGTGTGGTCCCCGATTCCCGCACCACCTCCCACGACACCGACCGTTCGGAGGCGTCGACCAGTCCGGGCGGGCAGCCCCGCCAGTCCCAGCCGCCGACCCCTCGCGCCACGATCAATCCATCGGCCTGCTCGCCGCCTGCCGCCAAGGCGTAATCAGATTGACGTGCAACGCTTGTCGTGGGCAAAAGCACAGGCAGTTCCGCATCCGCGCCGTCCACGAGGAGTTCACATCGCTCGGTCAGAGTGGCGATATCGGATTCGAGCAATCGCGGGTCGAGCGCGGCGATCCCGTCGATAACGGAGGCGGGCCACCACCGGGCGGCCCAATGCGCGTATGCGAGTCGCCTCGCGTCGGTGACAAGTTCGGGCAGCGTGGACTCGGCGTCGAGATCGCCGGTCCATCGCTCATCGGCCGCGACGGCGACCTGTTCGCCGAACACCGCCCACAACCATTCGCCCGCAGCATCGAGATCATCCACCACGGCCGCCGGAAGATGCTGGGGGCTCAATAGGTTCCAGGTCAGATGTCCGCCGAGGACCTCGAGTACCAGCACATCGACACCGCATTCGGCATCGAGTACGGACGGCGCGCCCGCAGGGGCGATCGTCGATACGCCATCCCCGAACGCCATGCGCACTCGTGCCATCAGTCCACCCTCGATCCGCTGGCCTTCGCCGCGACAATCGGCGCGTCTGCGGTGGCGAGCATCGTTGCCGCGCTATGGGATTCGATGTGCGCCTGTGGCCTCCCGTCGAGGCGCTCGCGGCTGTCGATACGCCTACCGGGGCGAGCATCGTTGCCGCGTCTCGGGATTCGATGTGTATCGGTGGCCTCGGTCTGCCCTCGATTCGCTCGCGGCTGTCGGCGCGCCTGCTGGGCGGTCGCCAGTTTCGCCTCGAATGCGATGTGCGCCGGTGCCATCAGCCCGCCCTCGATTCGCTCGCCTCGGCGGCGGCCTCGGCGCTGAGCGCGTTCTTCACCTTCGTGCGATGGTCGAGGATCACCGACCGCGCCACACCGTCGAGCAGATCCCATAGTTCGTCTGGCTCGTACACACCGAATTCGCGAACGTCGCGCCCGTGCAGTCGAACCCACAGCCGCCGCAGGTAGGGCCGCCACGGCGCGCGCAGTTCGGCGGCGATGACGGCCAGCGGATTGTCGGGCGCGAGCGCGGCTTCGGCGTCGACGGCGAGCCGCCGCGCTTGCAGCACATACGCTTCCCGCTGCCACCGACCGTTGACCACTCGGTGCGCCGCGGTCTGCGCACCGAATCCCAAGGCGGGCGTCTCCACCCGCGTCCCACCGTGCGCGCGCCGCTCGATGGTGCGCACCGATTTCCGCGCACCGGTCGCACCGTCGACCACGGTGAGTTCCCCGGATTCCCGTGTCCGCGCGCCGATCGGCGCGAGCCCTTCGGCCAACGCGACCCCGGACGCCGCCGCGACCCGCAGCGATTCGTCCAGCAACGCCCACGGCGCGCAACTGCGCGCGATCTCGGTGGTGACCAGTTCCGGCACGGCGGGCAGGTCGGCGCGATCGCTCGAACCCTGCAGAACGGTGAACACGCGCTCGTAGATGCTGCGATCGAAGGGCAGCGCCAGATCGGCGGTGGATGCCGATGCCCCGAGCGCGGGCCGCACGGGCCGAGGATGCGCGGTGAGCCCGAGCTCACGGGCGGTCGGCCCGGATTCGCGGTGCCACAGCGCCATCCCGGAGTGGGTGCCCGCGTGCGCGGCGACCAGTTTGTCGAACAGCCGCTGCCCTTCGGCGCCGTCGCCCTCCCAGCGGCCCTCGGCGACCGTGTCCAGAAGTTCGGTGAGCGGGGCGGTGTGCGTGCCGCTCGGCGTGCCCGTCGCGGGCCGCCTGCGCCAGGCCAACTCGACCAGTGCGGTGAGTTCGCGCACCCGCGCCTCGTCGGTGAGGTGCTGTTTGAGCGCCTGCGTGGTGCGCCCTGCGGACAGTTCGTGGATATCGCGCAGGGTTTCTTCGGCGACCGAGCGATCGCGGTCGGGATCGGGTGCGCCTTTGGTGGTGGCGAGTTCGAAACAGCGCTGGAAGTACAGGTCCTGGGCATTGCCCTCGGTGATCCGCTGCGCCCGGCGTACCTGTTTGAGCAGGGTGAACCAGGAAGCGGTGGCACGCAGCACGTCGGCGCTCGCGTGGATTCGGGTGGCGAGCAGGGTGGCGCCGTCTTCGTCGAGGACGGCGCCCGCGCAGCTCGGGTTCTGCACCGGGCGGATGACGAGCGGGTCGAGCACGAGCTTCACCGTGCGGCGCAGCGGCCCTCCGGTCGGTCCGCTGAGCGCGTCGACACCGTCGAGCCTGCGCCACACCTCGTCGAGCACCATGGCGCGCGGTCGTCGCATTCGACCAGGTTAACGGAGTTTCGCCGAAGTCACGCCGCCGAAAGTTGGGATCGGTAGGGCTCGCGACGTTCATACCTTTCTCTCAACGGCGCCACCGAGGAGCCGAACGAGACGAAAAGACAAGGACATCGCCATGAACACCACCTCCCGCTTCGCCACCGCCGCTGTCGCCGCCACCGCCGCCGCCTTCGCCCTCTTCGTCACCGGGTGCAGCGACGATTCCGGCAGCACCGCCACCCCCGCCTCGACCCCGAAGGCTTCGAGCCAGGCGGCGACCCCGGCGGCCGCGCCGGGCGGCAAGTCGGCGGCCGCGGTCGACGGCAAGGCCCTCGACGGCAAGTTCGACACCACCTGCGCCAAGCAGGGCAACACTCTCGCGTTGGCGCTGACCGACACCGCCAACGGCACCTACGGCCAGCTCAGCGTGAGCGCCACCGTCGTCGGCGACACGGTGCAGGCGGTCGGCATCGCGGGCAGCAAGGGCGGCTCCAACGGCCTGCCCTACGCGGTCGGCTACGGCAACGGCCAGCCGGGCGGTTCGGCGAAGCTGGTCAAGGACGGCAACACCTTCAAGGTGACCGGTGAGGGCGTCGGCGCCCCCGACATGACCAACCCGCTCGCGGGCCCGTCCACCGCCAAGTTCGACATCACCTTCGCCTGCTCGACCATCGTCGGCTGATGACGCGACGCCTCGGATTCCGCGCCCCGCAGACGCGCGGGGCGCGGATTCGAGAGCGAACGATCCATCCCCACCTCTCCACAAGGATCATCATGAAGAACACCGCCCGCGGCCTCGCCGTCGCCTTCGCCGTCTTCGCGTTCGGCTTCTACCTCTGGACCGGCCTCACCTACGAAGACGATTTCTTCCCCGACTACATGGGCTGGATCGGTTGGCAGATGGCGCTGCCGATCATGGCCCTTACCATCGTCCCGATCGTCTTCGCGTTCACCGGCGACGGCATCCTGCAAGCGCTGACCGGCCTGAACAGCGGCGAATTCCGCGGTGGTCAGCTCGGTCTCGGCACCGTGAAGTCGTTCCGGCACACCGGTGTCACCCTCAACGATCAGCCGCAGGTGCGCATCGAGTTCCGCGTCGAGGCCGCCGACGGCAAGGTCTTCGATTCGACGGCGCGCATGGTGGTTCCGCTCACCGAACTCGCCTTGCTCCGCCCCGGCGTGGTGCTCCCGGTGCGCTACCTGCCGGGCCGCTACGACAAGGTCGAGGTCGACCAGTCCGGCAACGGTGCCGAGGCGCAGCGCGTGATGAACGAGTCGATGATTCGCAAGGGTTTCACGACGGCGGCCAAACTCGACATCGCCGAGCGCGGCATCCGGGCGCAGGCGGTGGTGCAGGCGCTGACGGTGCCGGGCGAGATCCGCGACGGACATTCCAAGATCGACCTCGCACTCGTGGTCACCCGCCCCGACGGCACCACCTTCGGCACCCGCGTGCAGAAGTTCCTGCCCCCGACCGCGGTGGGCCACGTGCAGGTCGGCCGGATCGTGCAGGTGCACTATCTGCCCGAGAACGAGATGGAGGTGGTGCTGTCCCTGCCCGTCAATGCGTGACCGTATGAGATACCCGAGTCCGAGAGTCCACGACAGATCACCGCCCGACCCGGCGTCCGAACACCTCCGGACGTCGGGTTTCGCGTGTCGGCACCCTTTCAGTTAACTGAGGGTTACCTAATTGGTCAGTCGTTCACCCGTTTTTCTCCTGCGGATAGTCTGGGGCGTTTAGCGTGCGGCGCGTCAGACCGAATCAGGGAGTCACCGTGATGTCGAAACCTCTCGCTCTCTTCGTGAAGCACGACGGCCAGTCCGGTCGTGCGTCCGTGACCTGTGCCTACAAATGCGGCAACGCGTGCTTCCACGAGGCGCCCAACACTTCGGAGAACACGTACTTCGGCGATATCGTCAGCTCCCTGAACCGGCGCGGCCTGATCAAGGGCGGTGCGGCCGCGGTGCTCGCGGTCGGCGTCGGCGGCGCGCTTGCGGCCTGCGGTGACGACGACGAATCGGGCGCCGCGGTCACCCCCACCTACACCCCCGCGGGCGCCGCGGGCACCGGCACCGACTTCACCGCTGTCGCGCCGAACAAGGAAGACGCGATCGTGATCCCCGACGGCTACCAGCAGTCGGTCGTGATCCGCTGGGGCGACCCGGTTCTCGCCGACGCGCCCGCCTTCGACTTCGAGCGGCAGACCGCCGCGGCGCAGGCCAAGCAGTTCGGCTACAACAACGACTTCGCGGCCCTGCTGCCCATCGAAGGTCAGCCGAATTCCTTCCTGCTCGTGGTCAATCACGAGTACACCACCGGCCCGCACATGTTCCGCGGCTACAACAAGGACGCCCCGACCGACGAGCAGATCGCGATCACCAAGGCCGCGCACGGCCTCACCGTGATCGAGGTCAAGGGCGAACCCGGCAGCGGCAAGCTGACTCCCGTCTTCGGCAAGTACAACCGCCGCATCACCGCCGACACCGAATTCCTGCTCACCGGCCCGGCCGCGGGCGGCATGTTCACCCAGACCGGCGCCGATTCGAGCGGAACCAAGGTCAAGGGCACCTTCGCCAACTGCTCCGGCGGCGTGACCCCTTGGGGCACCGTGCTTTCCGGCGAGGAGAACTTCCACGGTTACTTCGCCAACAGCGACAAGGTCAGCGACCCCACCGGCAAGCCGCGCATCAAGCGCTACGGATTCGCCAAGGGCGCCACCCTGAACCAGTGGGAGCGCACCGACAAGCGTTTCGACATGGCGAGCGAACCCAACGAGCCGAACCGATTCGGCTACGTCGTCGAAATCGACCCGTGGGACCCCACTTCCACGCCGGTGAAACATTCGGCCATGGGCAGGCTCAAGCACGAGGGCGCCACCATCTACGTGACCGAGAACGGCGAGGTCGTCTCCTACACCGGCGACGACGAGCGGTTCGACTACATGTACAAGTTCATCTCCTCGCGCAAGATCAAGGCGGGCACCGGCCAGGCCAGCATGCGCCACAACATGACCATCCTGGACGCGGGCACGCTCTACGTCGCCAAGCTGACCGGCGACCACGCCGACAAGATCGACGGCTCGGGAACCGTACCCTCCGACAAGGGTTTCACCGGCAAGGGCGCCTGGATTCCGTTGCTGGAGACCGGAACCGACGGCAAGGGCAAATCGCTGGTCGACGGCATGTCCGCCGAGGAGGTCGCGGTGTTCACCCGCCTGGCCGCCGACAAGGTCGGCGCGACCAAGATGGACCGCCCCGAGGACTTCGAGGCCAACCCCTACACCGGCAAGGTGTATGTGGCGCTGACCAACAACGACAACCGGGGCAAGGACGACAAGGTCGCCGGGCCCGACGAGGCCAACCCGCGCAAGCTGAACAAGAACGGCCAGATCCTCGAGATCACCGACGACCACGCGGGCACCGACTTCACCTGGTCGCTGCTGCTGGTCTGCGGCGACCCCGCCGCCGCCGACACCTACTTCGCGGGCTACGACAAGACCAAGGTCAGCCCGATCTCCTGCCCGGACAACCTGGCCTTCGACGTCTACGGCAACCTGTGGATCTCCACCGACGGCAACGCGCTCAAGAGCAACGACGGCCTGTTCTCCGTGGTTCTCGACGGCCCGAACCGCGGCCAGACCAAGCAGTTCCTGACGGTCCCGCGCGGCGCCGAGACCTGCGGCCCCATTGTCACCGAGAACCGCGTGATCGTCTGCGTCCAGCATCCGGGCGAAGCCGACGACGCCACCCCCGAAAACCCCCTGTCGCACTGGCCCGAGGGCGGCGCCGCCCAGCCCCGTCCCGCCGTGGCCGTCGTCTGGAAGGCCAACGGCCGCATCGGCGTCTAGCTCGCACCTGGCCGACCGCCACCCGTCGCGGCGGGTGGCGGCAGTGCTAGCCGCTTCCGGTGAGGCCGTAGATGTTCGCGAAACCGGCGAAATCGCCTTGGGCGCCGCTGTAGATGTTGATATCGGTGGGGCCGAATATGCCGGGGATACGGCCGTCGTCGGTGGTCTGCCAGAAGGTCCAGGTCGGCCAGCCGCCGGGAACCTCGGGCCGGTCGTTGCCCCGGTAGTCGGCGATCCACAGCGGGTAGGCGGTGAACTGGTCGGTATCGGCCATCGCCGTCTTCCAGAAGTTCGGATAGGTGTAGACAATCGGCATCCGGCCGGTGAGCGCGCGGACGGTGTTCAGGTAGCGATGGGTCCAGTCGATGAGGGCGCCGGGCGGCAGGCCGCCGGAATGTTCGAGGTCGAGGACGGGCGGCAGGTCGAGCGGGCCGTTCTGGCCGAGCACGGTCGCCGCGTACAGGGCGGCCTGCGGTTCGGGCGGCAGCTGCGGTCGGGCGTAGTGGTAGGTGCCGCGCGCCACCCCGGCGGCCCGCATCAGCACACTGTCCGGCACGAAGTACGGGTTCACGTAGGTCAGGCCCTCGGTGGCCTTCACCATCGCGAACTGGTGTCCGGCGCGGCGCACCGCGAACCAGTCGATCAGCCGTCCGTCGATGTGCTGCCATGACGACACATCCGGTCCGGTCGGCGCGGCCCGCACTGCGCCCGGCGTGGTAGCGGCGAGTATGCCGCAGACCGCTACAGCGGATAACGCAACGACCCGAGTCGATCTCCAGCGAGTGCTATCCATGTTGCACGACGATAGCCAACCGCTTTCAATGCGGCGAAGGCGGGCGTGTGGATCAGCCCAACCAGTCCAGTACCGACGCCGCCGTCCACGACTGCTGCATACTGCCGAGCGGTTCACCGGTGAACGGTTCGTAGTACTCGGCGAAACTGCCGTCGCTGGCCTGGCGCAACCCCTCGGCGCGCAACATGAAAGCCCGCTCCGCCCAGCCGCGCCGCGCGAACACCCACGAGAACAGCCAGCTCATGACCGGCCACACCGGACCGCGCCAGTACTCGCGGGCGCGAAAGTCCTTGGAAACCGGGGAAGTCGAGGGCGGCAGCGCGTAGCGCAGGTCGGGGTGGCCGCAGTAGCGCGGACCCTCGAACAGGCGAAGCAGGCTGCGTTCGGTGTCGCGCGGAAGTCCGCCGCACAGCAGCGGCGCGAACACCGACAGCGTCTCGGTGTTGATCCAACGTTGCAGGCGCACATCGAAATCGCGGGCGGCGCCGGTGCGCGCGTCGGCGGTGGCGACCACGCCCGCGCGGAAGCGGTCGGCCCAACCGTACAGGTCGCGCACATCGGCGTTGGGTTGCTTGTACTCCTCGCCGATATTGGCGAGCACCTCGCAGGCCAGGGTGAAGATCGCGGTGACGAAAACATCCTCCACCGCGAAACTCATGCTCGAGGCGAGCAGATAGTCGTCGTAGCCCGCGCGCCGCATCTGCTCGACCAGCCACAGGTAGCGGTCGTATTCGCGATCACTCGGCCGCTGCGTCGGATCGGAGATGACGACGGTGTCCTCGCGTTTGTAGGGCGGCAGATCGCCCGGCACCACGTTCTCGTAGGCACGGTCCCAGCGCGGCGAATTGTCCATCCCGGATTCCCAGCCGTGATACAGGGTGATCCGGCCGTTCTCCTTGGGATCGCGCGCATGTGCGAGCCAACGGTGCCAGCGCACCAGATCCGGCCAGCGCCGATTCAGGAACTCCTCGGCCACCGCCCTGGTGCTTCGACCGTGCCTGCGCGAGTGGTCGAGGATGCGCTGCACCGCGATCGCGTGCACGGGCGGCTGCGTGATACCGGAAGTGTCGGGGCCCTCCGGGGCGTTGACCGCGAGTTTGCGGCACTCCCACCGCGCCGGGCCGGGAAAATATCCGTCGACACCGTTCGCGAAGACGATGTGCGGGATCATTCCGTTCTTCCACTGCGCGGACAGCAGCGTATCCATTTCGATCACCGCGCGTTCCACGCTCAACGGCGCGAGGCCGACGGCGACGAACGCCGCGTCCCAACTCCACATGTGCGGGTACAACCGGGGCGCGGCACTCGTCATGGTGCCCAAGTCGTTGCCCCGCAGCAGGTAGGCGGCGCGGGCCGCGAGCTGTGTGGGAGTGAACCCCGGATGTGTCATCCCCCTATTCTGCGATGGCACCCGCAGGTACGCCCGCTGAGCGGTGTGTCGCTCGGCCGCCACGCCCGCGTCGTCCGTTTCGACCTCGTGCCACCGGTGTTCGACCGGCAGATATGCGGATCTCACTCGCGCATGCCCCGTCCCGTGGAGATTGTTCCGACTTATGTGTGCATCGCTTCGTGCGCCTTCGGTGTTGCGTATTCGGCGCGGCTGATTGCCGGGCGCTGTGGTTGCCGGTGAGTTGCCGTGTGTCGCGCGTCGCGGTGCGTCGCGAGGTAGCGGTTACGGTTTCCCCATGGACACCGCCGTCACCAGTACGCCGAAACCCGTCGCGTTGATCACCGGCGCGAGCCGAGGACTCGGCGCCGCCATCGCCAGGGAACTCGCGCCGACCCACGACCTGCTGCTCGGCGCGCGGTCGGCGGACTCGCTGCGCCCCATCCTCGACGAACTGCCCGGTGCGACCGGGTGGCCGGTCGAATTGACCGACTACCGCGCGGTCGCCGCGGCGTCCGCGTCCATCGCACGCCTCGATGTGTTGGTGCACAACGCCGGAATCGCCGATCTCGGTACCATCGCCGAATCCAGTGTGGACCAGTGGCGGAACACGTTGGAGGCCAACCTGATCGCGGTCGCGGAGTTGACCAGGGTGTTGCTTCCCGCGCTGCGCGCCGCGGACGGCCATGTGGTGCTGATCAATTCGGGCGCGGGGCTGCGCGCGCACGCCGGGTGGGCCTCGTACGCGGCGAGCAAGTTCGGGCTGCGCGCCTTCGGTGACGCGCTGCGGCTCGAGGAGCAGAGCCTGCGGGTCACCTCGATCCATCCGGGGCGGATCGATACCGATATGCAGCGCGAGATCAGGGCGCACGAGGGACGCGACTACCGGGCCGAGGATTTCCTGACCGCGAGCACCGTCGCGGCCGCCGTGCGCAACGCCGTCGACACGCCGCGCGACGCGCATCCCACCGAGATCGTGCTCCGCCCGTTCTGAGGCCGCCCGCTCCGTGACCTACCGCTGACACCGTTCCCGCTGGTAGGTCCGATTTGTCTCGGTTTGCTCACATGTGCGTGGTGGTTAAGCTGACGGACAGATTCCACCGGTACAGTCCGCTCGTTCACCCCCCACCGACGCGGTTCCCGGTCAGGTGGGACATCAGCTCCGAGCGGAACCCGAAGGTACATATAGTGGAACGACGTCGTTTGTTGTCGATGCTCGCGGCGGGCACCGCCATGGCGTTGACCGGCTGCGCGGTGGCCGAAGGCGACCCCATCAAGAGCGGTTCCGCGGGCGGTGCGCCGCTGACCGAGCCCCAGCCCGTGCCGCCGCCGCGCCCGCGGTTGCCGCCGCCGCCCGGCGGGCCCAAGACACGTATACCGGCCTCGACCATCACCGCGTTGCCGGGCAAGGGTTCGAGCATGGCGCTCACCGTCGACGACGGCGCGAGCCCCGAAGTCGTAGGCGCCTACATCCAATTCGCCAAGGACACCGGCGCCCGCTTCACCTTCTTCGTCACCGCCTACTACGACTCCTGGGCCATCCACCGCGACGCTTTGCGCCCCCTCGTCGACTCCGGCCAGATCCAGCTCGCCAACCACACCTGGGACCACGCCGACCTCACCGCGATCTCGGCGAGCGCCGTCTCCTCCCAACTGGACCGCGCGAAAACCTACCTGCGCAACAACTTCGGCGTCGACGGCACCCCCTACTTCCGCCCGCCCTTCGGCCGCCACAACGCCACCGTCGACCGAGTGGCCGCCGACCTCGGCTACACCGTCCCCGTCATGTGGTACGGCTCCCTCTCCGACTCCGGCGTCATCACCGAGGAATACCTCATAGCCTGCGCCCGAGAGTATTTCAACCCCCAGACCATCGTGATCGGCCACGCCAACGCCCCCGCCGTAACCCACTGCTACGGCCAACTGGTCGACATCATCAAAGAACGCAACCTCTCCCTGGTCACCCTCGACGACGTCCTCCTCCCCCCGACCTGACCCCCGCCCGCGCCGTCTGTTGCGCCCGACGGTTTCCATATGGAAAATAGAGATGTCGCTGTCCCCCTGGGGGCAGAAGTGGGGCCGGGCTACCTGATGGAATCAGGCGCCCGGCTTCCGCGTCTAAGGATCGAACTCCAGCATTTCCACGACGTCATCCAGCGCATCCCAGTGGTCGCCTACGCTATCGAACCACCAAGACAAGGCACCCGCGACGACATCAGCTGCCCACAGTGCCGGATCATCGAGTGGTTTTATCCAGTCGACATGGATCTCCTCACGAAAGCCAGGTTGCCTGCGGAACCCACCGAGGAACTTTCTGTCGTGTTTATCCTGCGCGGGCTGGCGAGACTCGAAGTAGATCTCGGCTACATCCCGAGCGGACAACGCAGGCAGTAGGACCTCCATGCACCGACGTCGTGCCCGCTCGGTCTTGATCTCGGGCGCGTGCAGACACACCGTCGCCGGAGCGGCGTCGGGCGGACTCGTCGATGTAGGCGATGAGCATCGAGGATCGGCAATGCCTTCCGATAGCGCTGGACGGGCGCGTGCCGAGTCGAGTATTACCCGACTCGACACGCACATCTCGTCTTCTCGATTGTCAGGCGACGATGTTCACCAGGCGTCCGGGGACGACGATGAGTTTGCGGGGGGTCGCGCCTTCGAGGATGGCGGCGACCTTCTCATCGGCGAGGGCTGCGGCTTCGATGCTCGGGGTGTCGGCGTCGACGGGGACCTGGATGCGGCTGCGGACCTTGCCGTTGACCTGGATGGGGTACTCCACGGATTCGTCCACCAGCAGAGCCGGGTCGGCGACCGGGAAGGGGCCGTGGGCAAGGGATTCGGTGTGGCCGAGGCGTTCCCAGAGTTCCTCGGCGATGTGCGGGGACAGCGGGGCCAGCATGAGGACCAGGGATTCGACCACGAGGCGGGGGGCGCCGTCGGGGTAGGTCTTGGTCAGGTGGTTGGTGAGTTCGATCAGTTTGGCGCCCGCCGTGTTGTCGCGCAGCGCGGCCAGATCCTCGTCGACGCCGGCGATGGTCTTGTGCAGCAGGCGTTGCGTCTTGTTCGAGGCCACTTCCTCGGTGACCCTCGGCGCGCCCGTCTCCTCGTCCACAACCAGACGCCAGACACGCTGCAGGAAGCGGTGCGCGCCGACGACGTCCTTGGTCGCCCACGGACGCGAGGTGTCGAGCGGGCCCATCGACATCTCGTAGAAGCGGAAGGTGTCGGCGCCGTACAGGTCGCACATCTCGTCGGGGGAGATGGCGTTCTTCAGGGATTTGCCGATCTTGCCGTATTCCTGGAAGACGGTGATCTCGGTTCCGGTGCCGTCGGTCCAGTAGAACGCGCCGTCGCGCTCCACGACCTCGGCGGCGGGCACGTAGGCGCCACGTTCGTCGGTGTAGGCGTGCGCCTGGATGTAGCCCTGGTTGAACAGGCGACGGTACGGCTCGCAGCCGCTCACGTCACCGAGATCGAACAGCACCTTCTGCCAGAACCGCGCGTACAGCAGATGCAGCACCGCGTGTTCGACACCGCCGACGTACAGATCGACGCCGCCGGGATCGGTCGCGCCGTGTTCGGCGGGACGCGGTCCGAGCCAGTAGGTTTCGTTCTCCTTGGCGCAGAACTGGTCGGTGTTGGTCGGGTCGGCGTAGCGCAGCTGATACCAGGAGCTGCCCGCCCAGTTCGGCATGACATTGGTGTCGCGGCGGTACTTCTTCGGCCCGTCGCCGAGATCCAGTTCGACATGGACCCAATCGGTGGCCTTGGCCAGCGGCGGCGACGGCTCGGAATCGGCGTCGTCGGCGTCGAAGGTGACCGGCGCGAAATCGTCGAGTTCCGGAAGCAGCACCGGCAGCATGGATTCCGGCAGCGCGTGCGGCGCACCCTGCTCGTCGTAGACGATGGGGAACGGTTCACCCCAGTACCGCTGCCGGGCGAACAGCCAGTCGCGCAGCTTGTACTGGATGGTGCCGCTGCCGTGGCCGTCCTGTTCGAGCCGGGCGATGACGGTGGCTTTCGCGTCTTCGACCGAAAGTCCGTTCACGTAGTCGGAATTGACGAGTTCACCGTCGCCGCCGTGCGCCGCGACCGTCACGTCGCCGCCGGAGATGACCTCGACGATCGGCAGTCCGAGCGCGGTGGCGAATTCCCAGTCGCGCTGGTCGTGACCGGGCACCGCCATGATCGCGCCGGTGCCGTACCCGATGAGCACGTAGTCGGCGACGAAGACCGGCAGGGCCGCGCCGTTCACCGGGTTGGTCGCGTATACGCCGAGGAAGACGCCGGTCTTCTCCTTGTTCTCCTGGCGTTCCAGATCCGATTTCGCCGCGATGGATGCGCGGTAGGCGGCGATGGCGGCGGCCGGTGTCGCCGCGCCGCCGTTGGTCCAGCGCGGGTCGGTGTCCGACGGCCATGCGGCGGCGGCGAGGGTGTCGACCAGTTCGTGTTCCGGGGCGAGCACCACGTAGGTGGCGCCGAACAGCGTGTCGGGCCGGGTGGTGAAGACCTCGATGGCGCCGCCCTCGGCGGCGAAACTCACCCGCGCGCCACGTGAACGCCCGATCCAGTTGCGCTGCATGGACTTCACGTTCTCCGGCCAGTCGAGCAGGTCGAGATCGTCGACCAGTCGGTCGGAGTAGGCGGTGATGCGCATCATCCACTGCCACAGGCGCTTACGGAACACCGGGAAGTTGCCGCGCTCGCTGCGGCCGTCGGCGGTGACTTCCTCGTTGGACAGCACAGTGCCGAGGCCGGGACACCAGTTGACGACCGAATCCGTCTGGTACACAAGGCGATACGAGTCGATGACGGCGGCGCGTTCGGCGGCCGACATACTCGCCCAGTCCCGGCCGTCCGGTGCGGGCCGCGCGCCGGTGGCGAACTGCTGCTCCAACTCCGAGATCTGCCGTGCCCGACCGAGTTCCAGGTCGTACCAGGCGTTGTAGATGCGCAGGAAGATCCACTGCGTCCAGCGGTAGTACTCGGGATCGGTGGTGGCGAACGAGCGGCGGCGATCGTGCCCGAGACCCAGCCGGTCCAGCTGCCGCTGCATGGTGCGGATATTGGATTCGGTGGTGTCGCGCGGATGGGCGCCGGTCTGCACCGCGTACTGCTCGGCGGGCAGGCCGAACGCGTCGTAGCCGAGCGCGTGCAGCACATTGCGCCCGTTCATCCGGTGGTAGCGGGCGAAGACATCGGTGGCGATGTACCCGAGCGGATGCCCGACGTGCAGGCCCGCGCCGGACGGGTACGGGAACATGTCCTGGACGAAGAGCTTGTCCGGCGGCGTGTCACCGGCCAGCGGTCCGGTGGGGTTGGGCGCGTGGAAGGTGCCGCGCTCCTCCCAGAGGCGCTGCCACCTGCGCTCGATGCGACCCGCGAGCTCGGCGCTGTACCTGTGCTCGGGTCCATCGCTTGCGGTTGCACGAGTGTCCTGCACGGTCCTGCCTTCTTGTTCTCGCCGATTCCCGACAAACTATGTGAACAGGGTAGAACGTCGATGCCCATGCACCGAAAAGGGCCGCGCCGCCCGGCGGGGGCGCGTGACCGAGCGACGGCTGCGAGGGAGGTCACGCGGTCGCCGACCTCTCGGTGCGTTAATCTGCCAGTGTGTTCGCCGTAGCTTTCGTCCTGTTCGCGCTCGCCCTCGTCGCCGTCGCGACCGGCGTGCTCGGGCTCGCGGGCCGGTTGCCGCGCAACCGGTTCGTCGGCGTCCACACCGAGGACGCGCTCAGCACCGACGAAACCTTCCGCATCGCCAACCGGGTCGCGGCGCCCACCAGTGTCGCGGCCGGTTTCCTGCTGTTCGCGGGCGGTCTGATCGCCTTCGCCGCCCCGTGGGCCGTCGCGCTCGGTGTGGCCGCGGCCACCATGGCGATCGCGCTGTGCACTCTCGGCGCGGGCGCGAACGTCGCGGGCCGGGCCATCGCCGCACTCGTGCCGGACCGGACCGGCGGATGCGGTCAGTCCTGCGGCGCCTGCTCCCTGCGCGAGACCTGCGCCCCCAGCTGACCGGCTCATCGGCCGCAGGCGCTCGGCTCGATGCACGTTGTCCCGAAGTGAACCGGATATCCACCCCGCACGCGATCACTCGCTCGATAGGTGTAACCCTGTTGCGGAAGGGGCACTACTGTGACCAGACTCGACGGTGATCCGTCGGTCTGACGGTACGCGCTCGATCCGGGGAGGTAATCGTGGGCGCAGTTGTGGTCATCGTTCTGGCATTCGCGGGGTTCTTCACACTTTTCATCGAACCGATACTCGGGGCGGGACTGCTCGTCATCGCTCTGATGGCCGGGATCGTGGTGTCGAGCCGTCGCGCGTCGAGCCCGTCGCGGCGCAACGCGCGACGGTGGAGCAGCGCCTCGGGCGGGGCGGGCGCGTACGACGCCGGGAGCAGCGGCAGTAGCTGTGGCGGTGGCGGCGGAAGCAGTTGCGGAGGCGGGAGTAGCTGTGGCGGCGGGAGTAGCTGTGGCGGTGGGGGTGGCGGCGGCTGTGGAGGCGGTGGCAGCTGATCGCGCGAATTCACCACGCTCGCTCTCGCGTTCGCGATGAGTAGCGGTTCGGCTGCGGTTCAGGCTGGGTTCAGGCTGTGGTTCAGGCAGCGGTTCCAACCTCGCGACCCGGAACTCCGTTGGGTTCGGTCGCCGCGGATCATGTGGGATCGCGAGGTTTCAGGTCTCGTCGGCGTACGGCCGGGAGGAAGTAGTCTTCCACCTTGTCCGGCCCGGGGGCGTCGGCGTTGCCCGCGAACGAGATCGGCACGGCGACCAGCATGTACAGATCGACCAGCCAAACGGCCAAGAGTTTGCCGAGAGTGGGGTGGGTGCCGTCGTCGGGTCGGATCACGCGCAATCCGAACAGGGCCTTACCCACGGTCGTATGGAAGATCGCCTGGATGACGACGCGGTCCAGGGCCGATGCCGCCAGCCAGAAACCGAGCGCGACAGCCGGATTCAGCCCGATGTGTTTCCAGTCCGATCGGGCGATGGCTTCGGCCGAGAAATCGGGGCTCACGAGCAGCGTGGCTCCGAGCGCGATGCCGAAATGCAGCGTCCAATCGAGGACGAAGGCGAGGACTCGGCGCAGCGTACGAGGTGTGGGATACCTGTCGTCGCCCTTCGCGCCGTGCCGCACCGGTGCCACCGGCGGACCGCCGACGGGTTGCATCGTCACCACGCCGTCTTCGCGTGACAGTTCCCATCGCACCCCGGCGGGCGACGACTCGCGTCGATGGACGTCATCGGTCGCGACATCTTTCCGGAACATGAGTCGCGGCGGCTGTCTGCTCTTGGAGAAGTAGGCGTACCGGAGGTCCCCGCCGCCGGGCCGGGAGATCACCCCGTATTTCGTCGGGTCACCCGCGAACCACACCTCGGAGGTGTCGTGGTCGACCAGCTTTCCGATATCTTTCGACCAAGTGCTCAGAATGAGCGTGGACACCGGCCGACCGTCCCGATCGAGCAGTTCGACCCATTCGTATCGCCCAGCGGTGACATAGTTGATCGGCCAGACGATCCACGGATAGCGCGTGAGCGCCCTCCGCCTTCTACGATTTATCCAGAACAACGTTGTGCCGAATATCAGACCGACTGTCATACCGGCGGCGGCGAAGTTTCTGGCGACGCCGATGGTCGTGGCGAGGGTCGCGGACTCGACTCGATCCCCCACATCGATCAACAGGATGGTCAGCGGTAGACATATCGCACCGAACAGAAGCAGGGTCCAACGGGCCAGAACTCCGTTCCGTGTTGCCGCCCTGGTTTCCGGTCGGGATATCGCCGGAGGCATCCCGACCGCTTTGGCGTACGTCATGCCCGCCCCTCAGAGGTCCAACGAGAACGGCATCGAGGACCGGCTCGATGTGTTCTCGAATCGTATGGACGCGGCCATTTCGGCAATCGGCACGAGATATTCTTCCCCGTGGTCCGCGAAGGCGGTGGATAATTCGACGACAGCGATCGCGGAACCGTCCGGCGACGACACGATCGCTTCGATCTGATAGACCTGTTGCTCGGGTTCGGACAGATCGTATCCGGGCAGCGCGGGCGTCGGCACCGCCCTTGTCCGATCGAGCAGCAGCACAGTTCGACCGTTGACATCGACGAGTTCGGCATTGGTGTATCTCTCGCCCGCGTCCCGCCTTCCGATGAGCACATCGCCCAATGTCAGCCGTGGATTTCGCCGCTCACCGTATTCCGATACCGCCACGGTCAATGTCGAAGATATCTGTCCGCCGTCGGCGGAAATATGCCTGCCGATCCCGCAATAGACCGTGTCGAGCCGCGCGAGCTCGGTCAGGGTTGTTTTCAGTGCTTGGAGAATCGCGGGGGCCGTGTCCGTCAGCATTTCGAGATCGCCGGCTGCGAACAGGGACTCCGTCCGCGCGATGGCGTCATCGATACCGGTGAGCGGAAGCGCTATATATCCCTGCGGTATCTCCACGGCGATCGGTACTGTCGACGACACATTTCGCTCCGACATGGTCAGTCACTTCCGATCTGCGATCGGATCGGGTCGGCGATAGAAGTCCAGAGTTTACTGCCGCGGTTGATCAGATCCACTCCCTCGATCGTGGAGGCGACACCGGTGAGTTTTTCGACGGCCGTCGAGTGCGACCCGACGTAGCGGGTCACCTCGAATACGTCGTTGGCCGCGTGCGGGAGTCCGATGGCCTCGGCGGCCTTCGACACCCCGGGGATCTTGTCGATGATCTTCGAGGTCAACAGCGGGTCGTGGGTGACGGCGTTGTACAACGTCGCGCCGAGCCCCTGAGCCTCCCCGGCCGCCTGCGCCGCGTGCTTGCCCGCCGTGAGGGCCTCGCCACCGCCCCGGAGGGCGGTCCATCCGAATTTCGCGCCCTTGATCGCTGCGCCGCCCACAGGGAAGAGTCCCGTGGAGTCGAGTCCGACCTTCGTCCACGCGCTGAGGTCGCCGTTCTTCAGACCCTGACGGATGTCCGGGTTCGACACATCGAGTCCGATGAGACCGGCCGTGGCGGTCGCCGCGACCGCGAACCCGATGATGTCGAACGGCGGCGGCGTGCACACCGCGACGATGCTGCCGACCGCGGCGATGATCGAGAGGGTTTGGTGGATTCCCTCGCGGTGCTTGTCGATCCATTCGCCCAGGGACCCGATGGCATCGGTGATCCTGTCCCAGATGCTCCTGTCCGGCGGACTCGGCGCGAAATCTTTGGCCGCGGTGTCCAATTCGGCGGCGATTCGGCGGGCGAGGGTGTCGTGGGTCGTTTCGAGATCACGTGCGCGTTTGATGACAGCGTCGATCTTGGTTTGCCAATCGTCCACCGACGCGGTCGCGGTGCGCACTCGTGCGACGGCCGCGTCGAGGCGGGTTTGCGCGGCTTGCAGGCTTTCCGCGTCCGAGAAGGTCGTATTGACCAGCGACAAGTCAGGATCGGACTGCGCCTGCTGCAAAATCGTGACGGCTCTGGCGTGCTCCACCCTGGCTTCGGCCGCCTCGGATTCCAATCCTTTGGCGGTCTCCTGAAAGTTGACCAAGTTGGCGTGCCACTCCTGGATCAGCGCGACCGCCTTTTCCAGCGAGCTCTGCGCATAGGCGAGGTCCTGTGCCAGCGTGGCATCGAAATTTTCCCGAAAAGCATTGCCCGCGTCGCCCTGCCACACATCGTCATTGCTGTCGCGGAGGCGACTCAACAACCCGTTGGTTTCCTCGACGGCGTCGTGCGCGCCACTGATCTGCCCTTGCAGACCGGCCACATCGCTCACCGCACCGGGAACCGGGTTGAATCCCAGGTTGGGATAAGGATTCGCGCTCATGCCCGCTCCTCGGCGCCCGAGGGCGAACCGCCGATGCTCGCCTCGATCTGCTCCAGCGCCTCGGTGAACACGGTGTCGGTGGCCTGATACGCCTCCAGGCACTTCGAGACGCCTTCCGCGGTCACTCTCGCCGACTCGCCGATTCGTTCGATGCCGTACTTCCATCGGGTCTGAAAACTGTCGGCGGCATTGTCGAGTTCCGCGGTGCCGATATCGGGATGGCTGCCGGTGGACATCGCCTTCATCGCGTCGGACAGCACCTGCTCGGCGGTCCGCAGGGCCTGGACGGCCTTCCCCAACACCTCGATGTCGACACTCAGCACACCGGCCATCTCCACGCCTCCTTCGCGCAGGTCCGGCTCGCACCGTCCCCGGATGGGACGGGTCGAGGACCACCTGCATCAGTAGTAGGACGCAACCGGAGCGGAGATCGTTCCATTCGATCCGCGGTACTCGCTCGGCGAGTTCGACTGTTGCGCCGCGCACACCCATCGCAGATATATCAGTGAGGGATTCGCGCCATCCGGGCCGAATCCCGTGCAGATGAATCCGTGCGTCCGGTGCGCACGTCCTCCCGGGAGAACTCATGCGCGGGCTCGTTGTCGTAGTCCTGGTGTTCGCGGGCATATTCGCGATAGGAATCTGGGCGCAGCCGATCGTCGGGGCGGTGCTACTGCTGCTCGCGGCCGTCGTCCTCGGTCTCCTGATACGTGCCGCGAACCGCGCTCCGCTACCCGGCCGCGCGGACGCACGTCGCTGGGGCGCCGCGACGCGACCGTGGGGCGCGGTGCGCGGCGGTATCGGCGGCGTCGGCGGATCCCACATCGGTGGCGGCGGCTGCGGTGGCGGCGATTCCGGTGGCGCGGGCTGCGGTGGTGGCGGCTGCGGTGGTGGCGGCTGTGGCGGCGGTAACTGAGATGAACGACGCATTGTTCGCCGTACTCGTATTCGCCGCGATCGGATTGATCCTCCTGTTCACCGCGGGCCTGATCCTCGCGATCGCCCTCGCCGCCAACCGCAATGCCCAGCGGTCGCGCCGCCGCTCGCGCTGGAACGCGGGTGACGGTCCCGGTGGAATCGACGGTGGCGGCTGCGGCGGAGGCGACGCTTCCGGCTGCGGTGGCGGCAGCGGCTGCGGCGGTGGTGGCGGCTGCGGCGGTGGCGGTGGCGGCAGTTGACCTATCCCTCCGGTGACGCCACAGCCCGCGAAAGCGGCGCACCCACCGGATTCACGTACAACACGGTGATCGCCACGGGTCCCGTTCCCCGATTGCGCGCCACATGCGCGTACCGAGGCCCACCACGCTCCCGGAACAGCCGGGGTCGCCGATAGGCGATCGGAGCGAGTCGCGCATCGGGATGATCGAGGGTCCCCTTCGTCACCAGCACGAACAACGTCCCGTCGTGATAATGCCACCCCGAACTGCCGCCGGGCTCGATCACGGTCTGCCGCAGAATGATCTCACGACCCCATGCCTCGAACCGCAGCAGCACACGACTGGACGTACCGCGTGCGGGTGTCTCGTTCGTACGGAATTCGGGCAGGGACCAGAACCTCATGGACCCATCGAACCATCGACGAACACTCGCGCATCCGCCCTGTCGGTGCTGTCCGGCCGGTGTGGTCGCGGGATGTCTCCGTGCGACCACACCGTCGGATCTCAGCGCGTCGGCCGTGCTCGGAGTGCGGTGAGTACGGCGTGGTCGGCGGCGGGGTCGCCGACCGCTATTCGGGCGCTTCCGTCCGGATAGCATTTGGCGGTGATGCCCGCGCGGCGCAGGGCGGTCGCGATGCCGGGGCCGGGTAGGTACAGGAAGTTCGCGTGACTGCGGGGGACCGAGAGGCCGTCCGCGAGGAGGGTGTCGCGCAGGAGTTCCCGTGCGGTCGTGATGCGCCGGACTCGTTCGCCGAGTTCGGTCGCCGCCGCGTAGGAGGCGGCGACCGCGGCGACCGCGGCCGTGCCCATGCCGAAGGGGAGTTGGAGACGGCGGATCCTCGCCATCAGTTCGCGTCCGCCGAACGCGTAGCCGATGCGCAGGCCCGCCAACCCGTACGCCTTCGAGAAGGTGCGCAGCACAATGAGATTCGAGTGTTTGCGGAGCAGGGCCGTTGTGTCGAGTTGGTCGGGGTCGGCGAGGAATTCGACGTAGGCCTCGTCGAGGACGACCGGCACCCCGTTCGGCACCGCGGACAGGAAGCCGCGCAGTTCACCCGACGTGACCACGGTCCCGGTGGGATTGTGCGGGCGGCACACCACCACCAGTTTGGTCCGTTTGGTCACCGCGCGGCGCATGGCCGAGAGATCCTGTGCGCCCGACGAATCCAGCGGAACCGGAACCAGACGCAGTCCAGCCATGTCGGCCATGATCGGGTATCCGTCGAAAGTCGGTGTACTGGTGACTAATTCGTCGCCGTGCGTGGTCAATGCCTGGATGATCTGCATCGCGACCCCGGTGGCGCCCGCACCGACCACCACCTGGTCGGCGTCGATGCCGAGTCGCGCGGCGACGAGCGCGGGCAGCCGGTGCGGCAGGAACTCCGGGTACCGATTCGACCGCGCCATCTCGACGTTCACCGCATGCAGCACCGAAGGCAGTGGTGGAAAAGGGTTTTCGCTCAAACTCAGGTCGAATCGGGCGACCGCCCTGCGCGCACCGGCGTGCCTGCGCGAGGACGGCGCACCGTCGATCACTCCGATGGTCATCGACCCACCTCAGGCATGAGCCGCACCCCAGCGCACGGCGGCCGCGGCAGCGAAGTCACCGGCGTGGGCGAAGGCCGACATGAGCACCACCGAACCGTTGCGGAGCCCGCCCGCGCGGTTGGTGACGTCGAGGGTGACGGGTATGCCCGCCGCGAACAGGTTCCCGCACCGGTCGAAGGTGTCGGGATGGCGTTCGGCGGGCAGTTCCAGCGCGTCATGCCAGTTGCGCAGGAACAGCCGGTTCGGCTGATTGGTCACGAAGGTGTCGATATCGCGGCCTTTCACCCCGATCCGGTCGCACACCGCGAGCGCCACCTCGGGCACGAGCCGGTTGCCGCGCGCGAACACCTTGGTGACCTTGGATTCGGTGAAGCTCACGCAGGCCTGACCCTCGCCGGGCTCCCAGTACTTGCGTTCGCCGTTGGTGGAGAAGTCCATGTCACCGGCGAATTCGGGGTAGGTGCGGCATTCGATGTCCAGGATCGGCGCGCTGTCGTTCTTGACAAGCAGTCCGACGCCGCAGCCGTCGCCTGGCACCGGGGCTTGGGCGAGTTTGCGGATGTCGGGCTGGGTGAACACCGCGCCCGCGCTGTTCTGCACGGCGACCACCATGGCGGTGCGCGCTTCGGTGGTCCGCAGGATCATGCGGGCCGTGAACATCATGTGCACGAAGGCCGCGCATCCGCCGTTGTGCACGTCGAAGACGTATTTCGGGCGCAGACCGAGCCGCCGGGCGATTTCCGGTCCGGCGCCGAGAACCGGGTTGTCGGGCAACTGGGTGTGGGTGATCAGCACGTCGATGTCGGAGACGAGGTCCGTGCCGTGCCGTTCGACGAGCGGCGCGATGGCGCGTTCGGCCATGTCGACCGCGGTTTCGTCGCGGCCCGCGTGGTGGCGGCCCTTGGGCGAGCGGAACATGACGTTCTTCGCCATGCGGTCCGAACGCGAGTACTGCGTGAAGTATTCGGTGTCGACGGGTTCGCCGGGCAGATAACTGGCGACGTCGATCAGGCTGACCGGTGCTTCCAGGTCGGTGGATCTCATGATCACGCCATCCATTCGGGTTTGATCGGCAGGCCGTGCGCGGCCCGGTATTCGCAGATGGCCTTCAGGTTGTCCATCTCCAGCTGGTGTCCGGCCGAGAACATGTCCCAGAAGTCGCCCACCCAGACCGGTCGTTTGGGTGGCGCGGTCTCCGGATACGGGTTCTCGTCGTAGAACGGGTGGCGACAGTTGTTCCACAGCACCACCGAACCCGGCTTGTTGAGCACCACCTGCGCGTCCACGACCCGCATGAGGTAGATCATCCAGAGGTGTTTGCCCTGGTCCCAGGCGCAGTGGTAGTCGACGGTCATGGCGTCGGGATTGGCGACGGTCCTGGTGTAGATCTCGGTGGCGTCACCGAGCCGGTCGTAGGCCAGCCACAGCTCCGGCTCCTCGGTCTCGACGAATCCGCGCAGGCTGTAGGTCCATTCCTCGAGCGACCTGGTGTCGGCGAGGTATTCGTAGACCTCGCGCGGCGGCGCGGCGATATAGGCCTGGACCGGGCAGAAGTCGCCGAAGATCTGGTCGTGCGGGTACACCGACCGCAGCATGTCCACGATGATCGGGGTCGTCGTGTCCTTATCGGAGTTCTCGATGCGTAGCACGCCCGGCACCACGGCTTCGGGGATGTCGCTGAGGGCGGGAAGGGCACTGAGGGTCACGGAATCCTCCTGGGTGTTTCGGACAGGAACGGGACGAACGGCGGGATCTCGTCGGGGTCGCAGTCGATCGAGAGGAACGACGGCCCCGACGCGGTGAAGCAGCGATCGAGTGCGCCCGCGAGTTCTTCGGGTCGGCGCACGGCGTGGGCGGGCATGCTCGGGAACATGGCCGCGATGCCCTCGCCTATAGAGGTATCGCGGAAACGGTTGAAGCTGTATCGGTTCCGGTAGTAGATCTGTTCGCGGGTGACGCACATGGCGTGCGCGTTGTTGTTGAAGACCACGAACGTGATCGGCAGGTCGTATTCGACGGCGGTGTGCACTTCCATGCCGTGCATGTAGAACGACCCGTCGCCCGCTATGACGACCGTGCGGCGGATGCCGTCACCGTGACGGTGGCGGGCGAAGGCGGAGCCGATGCCCGCGCCGAACGCGTAGCCCATGCCACCCATGCCGAGCGCGACGACGAAGCGTCCGCCGCGCGGCACCCGCAGGTGGTGCACGACGGCGGCGCCGGTGTTGCCCGCGTCGGCGAAGACGTCGGTACCGTCGGGCAGCGCGGCGTCGATGGTCTCGACGACCTCGCGGTAGCGCAGGCCGGGGCCGTGCGCGCGGGGCACTTCCAGTGCGGTGAGCGGTTCGGTGGTCGGGTCGGCGATCTCGGTGCGCGCGGAGAATTCGGCGGTCAGGTCCGCGGTGAGGTCGGTGAGGGTGCGGGCCAGGTCGGTGCTCTCGGCGTGGATCGCGGGGAGGTAGGGGGTGACCGCGCCGGTGCTCGCGACCCGGCAGTCGGCGAGCGGGCCGTCGAGTCCGGCGCGGCTGGTGACCGGCAGCGGGGTGCCGACGAGCAGGCACAGCTCGGCGGAGCGGATGGCGGCGGTGAGGTCGGGGTGGCCCATGCTGCCCGCGACACCGCGGAATCCGGGTCCACGGTTGTCGTAGGTGTCCTTGGCGTCGGGTGCGACGCCTACGGTGGCATCGAGAGTCGCTGCCAGCGCGGCGAATTCGCTGCGCGCGTCGTCGCGGGCGATCTGGTCGCCCGCGATCAGCACCACCTTGCCGGTGCGCTTGGCCGCGATGAGGGCGTCGCGCACCCGCGCGTAGCCCTCGTCGTCGTGCGCACCGATGCGCTGCGGCGCCCTCGGCGGTGTGTACTCGATCGTCGCTTGCTGAATGTCCTTGGGCAGCAACAGTACCGCCGGTCCGCCCTGGAGAGCCGCGGTGATGGCCTCGTGCAGGATCTCGGGAAGCCGGTCGGGGTCCTCGACGCGCGCGCAGTAGCGGGAGATCGTCTCGAACAGTCTCGCGGCGTCGATGGTTCCGGCTTTTCCGCTGGAATCCTGGAAGGCGCCGCGCCCGTCGAGCCCGGTCGGCGACTGGCCGACCAGCGCGAGTACCGGCACCCGCGACGCGTACGATTCGGCAAGTCCGGCAACAAGATTCATCGCTCCGCCACCGGAGGTCGCGGCCACGACGCCGAGTCCGCCGGTGCTGCGCGCGTATCCGTCGGCCATGGTGGCGGCCGAGAACTCGTGTTTGGCGATCACGCCTTCGACCCCGTCGGTGGAGTCGAAGATCGCGTCGTATAGATCTTCGATATTGGCGCCGTCGACGCCGAAGATATGTCGCACGCCCGTCGCTGCGACCGCTCGAACCAGATGATCCACGACCCTGCTCGGCATGGACGTTCCTTCCCGCGGTGCTACCGCCTGCCGTCCGAGTTCGGCTTGCCTCGTACACGAGGAATACGGAGCGGACGGGCGTGCGGTTCAATCCCGGTCGAAGATTCTCGAAAAGACACGCTCTTGCGTGTACGTATACATCTACGTATAGTGAGTCGCATGCCCAACAAGACGATCTACGTTTCCGACGACGACCTGCCCCTGTTTCAGCGGGCGCAGGAGTTGGTCGGCGGCAATCTCTCCGGAGCGGTGACAACGGCACTGCGTCGGTTCATCGAGCTGGAGGAGGGGCGGGTCGAGGGGTTCGAGGAGGTCGTGCTCGGAGTCGGTCACAACGGGGTCAGGCAGATCCGGTTCGCGGGCGCCCTGCTCGGCGAATGGCAAGACCAGAACGAGAAGCGCAGCGAGCACGTGCGCGTGTACCGCACCCGCAAGGGCAAGATCGCGATGCACGCGCACTACGCCAACTGGGAGGATTACCCGGTCGACAACAAGAACTGGCTCAATGATCTCAAGAACTGGCGTCGGATGCTCGGCATCGGCGAACAGGACTGGGGTGACTACACCTTCGTCGTCGTCGACACCGTCGGCGAGTTGAAGGGACAGATCCCGGACAAGTTGTTCCAGCGGGTCGCCGAGATCGCCGACCGTCCACCGGTGGAGGACCTCGACATCTGAGCCTGCCTGAGTAGACCGGCATCACCAACACCGCATCCCCTCGGGGGCGGTGTCGACTAAACATGCACTTATTAGCATTCATTGATTGAAATCGGAAGGAAGAACCATGGTCAACGGGTATCGCGCACCGGCGATCTCGGCCATCGGCCTGCGCAAGTCCTACGGCGAGCACGTGGTGCTCGACGGCATCGACATCGAAGTCGGCGAAGGCACCATCTACTCGCTACTCGGCCCCAACGGCGCGGGCAAGACCACCACCGTGCAGATCCTCAGCACCCTCATCGGCGCGGACGCGGGCGAGGTCAGGGTCGGTGGGCACGATCTCGCCGCCGACAAGCGCGCCGTGCGGGCCTGCATCGGCGTCACCGGACAGTTCGCCGCCGTCGACGAACTGCTCACCGGCCGCGAAAACCTGCTGCTCATGGGCGATCTGCACCACCTGCCCCGCAAGACCAGCACCGGGCTCGCCGGTGAACTGCTCGAACGCTTCGACCTCGTCGACGCCGCCGACAAGACCGCGGGCACCTACTCCGGCGGCATGACCAGGCGCCTCGACCTCGCCATGACCTTGGTCGGCGACCCCCGCGTCATCTTCCTCGACGAGCCGACCACCGGACTCGACCCGCGCAGCAGGCGCACCATGTGGGCGATCATCCGCGGCCTCGTCGACGAATACGGCGTGACGGTCTTCCTCACCACCCAATACCTCGAGGAAGCCGATCGGCTCGCCGACCGGATCGCCGTCCTCGACCGAGGGCGCATCGTCGCCGAAGGCACCGCCGACGAACTGAAACGCATGGTGCCGGGCGGACACATCCGACTGCGTTTCGCCGACCGCACTCGCTTGGATGCCGCCGCGCTCGCACTCGGCCAAACCGCCCGAACTCTCTCCAGCGGTGAGGAATTCACCCTCGCCGTGCCAAGCGACGGCGGCGTCGCCGCACTGCGCGCCGTCCTCGACCGACTCGACGACAGCCACATCGAAATCGAAGGACTCGCGGTGCACACCCCCGACCTCGACGACGTATTCCTCACCCTCACCGGACATTCCACCGACAAGGAGACAGCGGCATGAGCGCAAGCGCCTACGTCCTCACCGACTCCCTGACCATGCTGCGGCGAAACCTACTGCACGCCAGGCGATATCCGAGCATGACCTTCGGCGTCGTCATCATGCCCGTCGTGCTGCTGCTGGTCTTCAACTACGTGTTCGGCGGCGCCCTGCAGAAATCCTCCGGCGGCGACTACATCGACTACCTCGCCCCCGGCATGCTGCTGCTGATCCCCGCCTACCTCACCGTCTCGGTCGCCGTGTCCATCGCGACCGACACCACGAAAGGCATCGTCAACCGCTTCCGCACCATGGATATCGTGCCGTCGTCCATGCTCACCGGACACGTCGTCGGCACGGTCATCCAAGCCGTACTCGGCAGCGCGATCATGCTCGCGGTCGCCCTGCTCATCGGCTTCCGCCCCGACGCGACCCCACTGGAATGGCTAGCCGTCCTCGGCCTGCTGATCCTGGTGGTACTGGCCCTGAGCTGGCTGTCGGTAGCCCTCGGCCTGCTCGCCCCCACCCCCGAAGGCGCCAGCAACCTCCCCTTCCCGATCGTGCTCCTCCCCTTCCTCGGCAGCGGCCTCGTAGCCACCGACACCATGCCGACCGGCCTGCGCCAATTCGCCGAATACCAACCCTTCACCCCCCTCACCGAAACCATCCGCGGCCTACTGATGGGCACCGAGATCGGCGACAACGGCATCATCTCCATCGCCTGGTGCCTCGGCATCGGCCTCGCGGGCTACCTCTGGTCCGCCGCCATCTTCACCAAACAATCCACCCGCTGACCAACCCGAAACGACCCCCGGCGCTCCTCGCGCCGGGGGTCGTTTCGGGTATCGGATCAGACCGAGGCGTTGAGGACTACTCGGCCGGTGGAGATGGACTTGATCTGGACGCTGGTGATCTGGTCGGGGGGTAGGTCGACGGTGCGGTCGACGGTCAGGATCGTGCCGGGGCCCGCGGGCCACTGGTCCAGGTCGAATTTGCGGCCGTCCTTGCTGTTGACGGTCAGGCCGAAATTCCAGGTGTAGCTGTAGTCCGCGGGGGCGTACCTGCAGGTCATCACCACTCGGGTGCGGCCTTCGGAGGTGACGATCTTGACATCGGCCGAGACCGGGGTCGGTTCGAGCGGTTCCATCGAACGTTCGGCGAACACCACCTGATCGGTGCCGACCTGGTCGGAGGTCGACGTCACCGAACTCACGATCGGGACGCTGATCGCGACCGCGGCCGCCGCCGCGACCACCGCGCCGCCGATCGCCGTCCACCTGGTGCGCCTGCGGCGGCGCTCGGCCGCGTCGGCCAACCGGGGCAGCAACTCGGGAACCGGGGGCACATCCGGCGCCGCGAACTGATCGGGCGCCTCGATCATCGTCAGTGCGGTATCGGCGTCCACCAGGCTCAACATGCCGGGCAGACCCGCCAGCTCCGACACCGCGCCCGCGCAATCGGGGCACCCCGCGAGATGATCCTCGTACTCGCGGCGCTCGTCGCGGCTGAGGGAGCCGAGCACGTACGGCGCATCCCAGGTCGTGTAATCGTCGGTATGTGATCCCGTCCAGTTCCCGCCGGTGATCTCCGTCATTTGTTCGTCACCCCCATCTCCTGCAGAGCGAGTCGTAGTGCCCGCATACCGTAATGCATACGGGATTTCACCGTTCCCGGTGGAATGTCGAGTTCGGCCGCGATCTGATGTGTGGAAAGACCTCGGTAATAGGCGCGGACGATCACCTCGCGATGATCGGCGCTCAACCGGCCGAGCGCGTCCGCGACCAGCCAGCCGTCCAGCGCGCGGTCCGCTTGGTCGGGCGCGGGCTGCTCCGGAGGGCTGTCGGTGCGGAACTCGCGCCGGTTGCGGGCGCTGCGGTGCTCATCCACGGCGAGATTGCGGGCGACCGTGAACAGCCACGCTCGAGCCGACGTCGCGGACTGATCGAGGACATTCGGGCGTTGCCAGGCGCGTAGCAGTGTTTCCTGGACGATGTCCTCGGCGCGGCCCGGATCGCGAACCAGGCCGACCGTGTAGCGCCACAATGCCGCGGCGTGTTCGCGGTAGAGCGCGTTCATCAGGTCGGAGTTGTCGTCCGGGCGGGACGTGCGCCTCCTGCGCCATTTCAAAGCCTCCAGGCTCGAGGTGCGGGCCGGTGGTTCGGCGCCGGGTTGGGTGTCGGGTGGTCCCGAGATATTCCCCATGTGTCCGCCGGGTCAGGTGGTGGTGGTCATCTGTGTCTCCTTGGTCATGGAGTACACGAGGGTGGGCGTGGAATGGTTCAGTGCGGGAGCCCGGGGTGGTTCTAGTTGCGTTCCAGTTCTATGGGGTGGGTCGCCAGGAGGGATAGGGGGAGGGGTTGGCGGCGTAGGACCTCGGCCCAGAGGTCGGAGCGTGCCGGGGTTATGGGGTCGGTGGGGAGGGCGGAGACCACTATCCAGTCGTCGTTCTGGAGTTCGCCTTCCAGCTGGCCGAAGGTCCAGCCTGCGTAGCCCGCGAAGATGCGGATTCCTTCGACCAACTGACCTACGCGGTGCGGGTCGGAGTCGAGGTCGACCAGGACTACGCGGCCGTCTACTCGGCGTAGGCCGGGGACGCCGGTGATGGAGGCGCCAACGCGGAGGGTGCCGAGGCACAGGGCGGCGTCGCGTTTCACGGGGCCACCCACGAACAGGGTTCGGGGGGCGGCGGCTACTTCGGACCAGCGGGGTAGTACGTCGGTGACGGGGGTGTCGTTGGGGCGGTTCAGGACTACGCCGAGGCTTCCGCCCTCGTTGTGCTCGACGACATAGACGACTGTGCGTCGGAATGTCGGTTCCACCAGGTCGGTTGCCGAGACCAGCAGCGAACCCGCGCGGACTACCTGCTCACCATCGCGGGACTGGCGTCGACGACGGTCACCGTGCCCGCCGTGAGTTTGCCGCTCGTCCGGTTCATCTCCGCGTGCCACTCCGACATCATCGCAGCTGGATCGGGTTTGCGCACTGGTGTGTATGCCGCAGCCCGGTCCTGGGGTCGTGCGGGGGGCGGGCATCGTAGGCTCGCGGTATGCGACCGCCCGAGGTGATCCTCGACAATGCCGACATCGTCTACGACTACTACCGCGCGCACCGCCAGAATCGGTTGAAGGCGTGGGGCGCGTACGCGCTGCTCGGCAGGCGTTACCACCCGAGGGTCGTTTTCGCGCCGGAGGCAAGGGAGCAGGTTCGCGCGCTGGTGAAGTCGGGGCGGCCGACCATCTACTCGATCAACCACCTCTCCCAGAACGATCCGTACACCGTCGCCGCGGCGGCTTGGCGCAGTCCGCTGCGGCCGATCATCGGCAGGGTCAGGGTGCTGGCCAAGGACGAGTTGTTCGTGGAACCCGACCAGCGTGCGAAGGTCGACATGATGGGCGGCATTCCGGTGTTCCGCGGCAAGGATCACGGCATCAGAGCGGTCAACGCCGCGGGACAGCTCATGATGGACCTGTGCGCGCAGCGGCTGGCCCAGGGCGATCACCTGGCGATCTTCCCGGAGGGCACCTGCAACGACGTGGACCCGACGCAGGTGCAGGCGGTGGGCAGCGGCATCGGTCACATCGCGTTCCGGGCGATGAAACTGGGGGTCGCGCCCGCGCTGGTGAGTCTGGGGCTCAGTTACGGCCCGCGCGCCGACCCCGCCGTCGAACCGACGAAGGAGGAGGCGAAATCAGCCCTCTTCTACCTCGGCAACCCGGTGGCCGAACTGCCCGCCAAACCCGCCGACATCGCCCGGCTGGTCCGCGCCGACCTGCAGATCGCGCTCGACGGCGCGGTCGCCAACTATTGAGCGCGAACTATTGAGGCAGCCCGAGCCCGCCGCGCGCCCAATGCGGCACCGACGCCACGTACTCGCCGTTGATCTCCACGAAACGTTTGACCATCGGACACATCGGAAGGATGCCGAAGCCCTCGCGACGCGAAGCGTCCAATGCGGACTTGACCAGGGTGCGACCGTATCCCTGCCCCTCGTGGCGCTGGTGGATCTCGGTGTGCACGAACGCGCGTTCGGAGGCGGTGTCCTGGTATTCGGCGTAGCCGGCGATGGCGCCGTCGACGTAGATCTCGAAGCGTTCCAGAGCGGTGTTGTTGCGGACCTCGGTCGACATGGTTCGACGTTACTCCGCCCGGCCCCCGCACCCCACATTCCGCGACGGGCGGCGGCGTGAATCCGCGAACCGACTTGTCGGTCGACGTGCGGTCCGCGCACAATTCACAGGGCCGCGACGGTGCCGGACTCGGCGGAGGTAGCAGATGACGAGCAGGCCGCACAACGGTTCGACCTGCGGATTTCGTCGGGTGTCTCGGGTGGCGGGCGCCGCGGTCGCGGTGTGGGCGATCGTGCTGTCATCGATATCCGCGTCGGCCGAGGCCGCTCCACGTCCGGATTTCGGCGCCTGCCCCGACGGCGCGGTCACGCCGGATCGCGGCGCGGCCTGCGCGGTGCTCGAAGTACCGCTGGATTATGCCGAACCCGGCGGTCCCACAATCGAACTCACGGTCAGCAGGATCGCGGCGACCGGCGTGAGCCGCGGCGCGATCTTCGCGAATCCGGGTGGTCCCGGCGGTGACGCGCTGAATTTCTGGGCCGAGCGCGTCGGTGTTCTGCCCGACGCGCTCTACCGCGAATTCGACCTGGTCGCCGTGCAGCCGCGCGGACTGCGCTGGTCGACGCCACTGGACTGCGGCGAAACGAAAGCCACTGATCCGCAACGGCTCTCATTCACCATGCGCGAGGACAAGGCGCACGGGTGCGCGGATTCGCCGCCCGGCTACCGCGACACCGTCACCACCGAGAACACCGCCCGCGACATGGACGCGGTGCGCGCCGCGCTCGGCCTGCGGCGCGTCAATTTCCTCGGTGTCTCCTACGGCACCTACCTCGGCGCGGTGTACGCGACCATGTTCGGCGCCCGGGTGGATCGAATGGTGTTGGACTCCAACGTGAATCCGGACTGGGTGTGGACCGAGGAGTTCGCCGTTCAACAGGTCGCGATCAAGCGGCGCCTCGACGACCTGTTCGCCTGGATCGCCGAAAACGATGCCGAATACCGTTTGGGTGGAACAGCTTTGCAGGTCTATCGGAACTGGGTCCGATTGGTGACGGCGCAGGGCGGCGGCGTCTACGCCAACCTGACACCTCCGCCCGCGAGCGCCGCCGACCTGCCCGTCGCGCTGCCCGAACCGTTGGCCGAGATCGCGCGCGACGGGCTCAGCGGTGCGAGCGAGCAGGCGAACCGGGTGGAGAACCTGGTGCGGATCCTGCATTCGAGCGGTGCGGCCACCCAGGGGCCGCTGCTCGGCGCGACCGTGGTCGCCGCGTACGCGCGGGCCTTCTGGCCGAGGTTCGCGAGCGCCATGGCCGATGTGGACGCCGATCCGGCGAACGTGGGTCGCCTGCAGGCCATGGATCGCGCCGTCGACCCCGACGCGACCGCGCGTTCGGTGTTCTCCGCGATCACCTGCAACGAGAACGCCGTGGCGCCGCGCCCGGAACTGGTTTCCGACGCGCTGGCCACGATCGCCTCGGGCGGGAACGTGATGGACGCGCGCGCCGATATCGTGCGCTCCGGCAAACTCTGCGAGTCGTGGCCGCCGGTGGCCCGCCCGGTCCCGATCTCGGGCGCCGACCTCGACACGCCTCCGCTGCTGTTGCAGAGCCGCTACGACCCGATGACCGAGTATCGGGGCGGTCCGGCGCTCGCGCGGGCCGTCGACGGTTCCCTCGTCACCGTCGAGGGTGGCGACCACGGTGTGTTCGGACGAGGCAACCCGGCGGTGGACGATGCCGTCGTCACCTATCTGCGCACCGGTCGGGTCGAGATCACGCACGCCGCCGAAGCGCCGCTGCCACCACGGCCCTGACGTGCGCCGATCGGGTGTGCGCCGCAGAATGTTGGCATGATCCGCGTGGTGCTCGCCCCCGACAAGTTCAAGGGTTCGTTGACCGCGCCCGAGGTGGCGCGCGGCCTCGCCGAGGGAATCGCGCGGGTCCGTCCGGACGCCGAGATCGTGCGGGTTCCCGTGGCCGATGGTGGTGACGGCACCGTGGACGCGTTCGTCGCCGCCGGGTGGGAACGGGTCGCGGTGGACGCACCGGGACCGACCGGCGTGGTCGACAAGGCGCTGTACGCGATGCGCGGCGATACGGCGGTCGTCGAACTCGCCGCGGTGGTCGGTTCGGCGAAGTTGCCCGCTGGCGTATTCGATCCGCTGGGGTCGAGCACCTACGGGCTCGGCGTCGTCATCGCCGACGCCCTCGATCGCGGCGCGCGCCACATCGTGCTCGGATTGGGCGGCAGCGCGTCCACCGACGGCGGTGCGGGCATGCTGGTCGCGCTCGGCGCCCGCGTACTCGACGCGGTCGGACGCGAATTGCCGCGCGGCGGTGCGGCTCTGGTCGAAGCAGCCGAATTGCACACCGCCGGTCTGCATTCCGGACTCGCCTCGGCTCGCATCACGCTGGCCTGCGATGTGGACAACCCGCTGCTCGGCCCGCACGGTGCGGTCGCGGTGTACGCGGAACAGAAGGGGGCGGACCGGGATCAGCGCGCGATCCTGGAAGCGGCGCTGGCGAATTGGGCGAGCGTGGCCGGGAGTTCATACGTGGACAGTCCGGGCGCCGGTGCGGCGGGCGGCACCGGATTCGGTGCGATGACGGTACTCGGGGCGCAGCCGCGCAGCGGTATCGACATCGTCTTGGATCTGCTGGAATTCGGTTCGACGCTGGACGGCGCCACCTTGGTGGTCACCGGCGAAGGCTCACTCGATGAACAGAGCCTGCACGGCAAGGCGCCCATCGGCGTCTGTGCCGCGGCCCGCACGGCGGGCGTCCCCGTCGTGGCCGCCGTCGGACGCGCCCTGCTCGCGCCCGACCGCATACACGCGGCCGGTTTCACGGCCTGTCACACTCTCACCGACCTCGAACCCGATCCAGCGCGCTGTATCGCCGGAGCCGCCGAACTGGTTGTTTTCCTGGGTGATTCGATCGCACGCACTCATCTTCCGACGCCCTGAACACCCGACATCCGCATTTCCCGCGCTCACCCACAGCTGTGACATCACCGACCGCCGAGATTCGCACTTTCCGGCACCTGCCGATCTCCGGGGCCGACGGATGGCGGAGCCGTCACGGGCGCCGAACGCGATGGCGCCGAGCGAGGTTCAGGCGACGCCGCCCGCGGTGAGATCGTCCAGTACCGCGCGACGGTGTTTGTCGCCCCAATCCTCCAGCGGCGCGAGCGCGATACGCAGTTCCTCGCCGCGCGGGGTGAGCGAATACTCCACGCGCGGCGGTATCTCCGGGTAGATCTCCCGGTGCACGACGCCGCTCGCCTCCAGGTGTCGCAGATTCTCGGCGAGCACCTTCTCGCTGACCCCGTCGAGTAGCGCGCGCAGACGACCGAAGCGCTGCGGTCCCGCGCCGAGCGCCCACATCAGGTGCATCTTCCATTTGCCCCCGACCACGTCGATCGCCACCGACATACCGCATACATCGTGATCCGCGTCACTGTTCACGAGGCGAACACCTTCCTGACGATATTTCCGACCTCGAGGTAAGCAACCACACCCGGACGTGCGGTCTTCCCCGGAGGGTACCGGTCGCGCGAGCATCGGAGTCGGCGCCGACCGCAATCGCATCGAGAATCGAAGGGACAACACAATGTCCGAGCAGACCACCCGATCCGTCTCCGTCCTCGGACTCGGGCCGATGGGACAGGCCATGGCGCGGGCCTTCCTCGCGGCGGGCACCGAGGTGACAGTGTGGAACCGCACTCCGGCAAAAGCGCAGGCGCTGGTCGAGGCGGGCGCGCTCAGGGCGGAGACGGTCACCGAGGCGCTGGCCGCCAACGACGTGATCGTGCTCAGCCTCACTCACTACGCCGCGATGTACGAGGTCCTCGAACAGGGCGTGGACCGGCTGCCGGGGACGATCGTCGTCAATCTGTCCTCCGACTCCCCGGACAAGACCCGCGCGGGCGCGGCCTGGGTGCGGGCGCGGGGCGCGGAGTTCCTGTCCGGGGGCGTCATGTCGGCGGGTGACGATATCGCGCATCCCGCGTCCTACATCCTCTACAGCGGTCCGAGGGAGGTCTTCGACGCGCACGCCGACCTGTTGCGGCCGCTGAGCCCGGCGGAGTATCTCGGCGCCGACGACGGACTCGCGCAGATCTACTACCAGGCCATGCTGACCATCTTCCATCCGTGGCTGCTCGCCTTCGACCAGGCCACCGCGGTGATCGAGCGCTCCGGTCACGATATCGCCGGTTTCGTGCCCTTCGCCGTGCGCGCGAGCGCGGCGTTCCCGTACTTCATGAAGCTGTCCGCGGCGGCGAACGCGGCGGGCGGACAGGTCGATTCAGCGATGCTGCGGATGATGGAAGCGGGCGCGCAACACGTGATCGACGCGAGTTCCGAGGTCGGCGTCGATGCGACCCTGTCCCATGCGGCACAGGGTTTCTGGCGCCGAGCCATCGTCGCGAGCGAACAGCAGGGGCGGGCGGTGTCCACCTACGAATTGATCCGCGGCGAGGGGTGAGCGCGCGGATACCGGCCGCCGTGGGGCGGCCGGTACCGGTGGTCATGCCGATTCGGTGCGCGAGCCGAGACGCGGGAACGGGTCGGTCGAGAACACCACTTCGACGGCGACGTCGAAGTGCCCCGCGATGCGCAGCGCCAGGTGCAGGCTCGGACTGTATTCGCCGCGCTCGAGGTAGCCGATGGTCTGGTAGTGCACGCCGAGCGCGTCGGCGAGTTCGCGTCGCGAGATCCCGCGTTCGGCCCGCAACATCGCGATGCGGTTGTAGATGACCTCAGTAGACACGCTTGAGTGCCTTCTCCCGTCGTGCGTCCATGCCAACTCCCGACTCCCGGCGCGCCATCCGGCGCAGGATCGCGGGCGCGAGGGCCAACCCTACGACGGCCCACACGCCGAGCACCGCGGCGGTCTCCGCGTGCCGCCAGGATTGTTCCAGTTCGACGACCACCGCCTCGGGCGGCAGCATCGCCGAGCGCATGCCGAGACCGAGCCAGTACATGGGGAAGACCTGCGCGACCGCCTGTAGCCAGCCGGGCAGGCCGGTGACCGGATAGTAGATGCCCGAGATCGCTATCAGGCCCATGAGCGGGATGGTGAGGAAGAACGTGGCGCGCGAATCCGACAGTGTCGCACCGAGTATCGCGCCGAGCGGCAGGGTGGCGAGCAGTCCGAGCGCGAGCACCCACAGCAGCGTCGCCCACGATGCGGCGTCGGTCAGCGACAGCCCGCCCACGATCGGCATGCCGAATCCGAGCAGTACGACCACCTGCACGAGCACGGTTCCGGCGCTCGTGCCGATCTTGCCGATGAAGTAGCCGACCATGCCGTTGGGAACGGCCTTGGCGCGCAACAGGGTTCCGTCCTCGCGGTCGAGCACCAGGAATTGCGCGATGGCGAAGACTCCGTTGAACGCGATGACGCTGCCGATCACGCCGGGCAGCGCCAGCGCGCCGAGGGTGTATTCGCCGCCGCGGAACGAGGCGTCGCGCATGAAGAACAGCGCGACGAGAAGCACTATGGGCGTGGAGAACTGGTTGACCAGATCCTGTGCGTTGCTGAAGGTCTGGCGCAGTTCTATCGCCGCGCGCACCCCGCCGGCGCGGATCGCCGCAGTTGTCGGGCTCATCGCCCTGGCTGTCGAGCTCATCGGGCCGTCACCTCCTCGAGTGTCCGGAAATCGGTGGGCGCACCGGATTCGTGCTGGTGCACCAATGCCATGTAGGTGTCTTCCAGCGAGGCGCGACGGACCTCGAGTTCGCCGATCTCCTCGCCGTACTGTTTGAACAGTTCGTGCACGTACTTGGTCGATTCGGTGGTGGTGTGCACGAAACGTTGTCCGTCGCGGGTCCAGCGCACCTCGGCCTTGCCGGTGATGCGGCGGGCGAGTTCGTCGGCCGAGCCGTCGGCGATGATCCGGCCGCCCGCGAGGATCAGGATGCGGTCGGCGAGTTTGTCGGCCTCGTCCATGTCGTGGGTGGTGAGCAGGATCGTGGTGCCGTGCTTGTCGGCGAGTCGGTGCACCAGGTCGTGGAATTCGCGTTTGGCCTCGGGGTCGAGGCCGGCCGTCGGCTCGTCGAGGAACAGCACCTCGGGCCTGCCGACCACGCCGACGGCCACGTCGACGCGCCTGCGCTGCCCACCGGACAGGTTCTGGATCTTGGCGTCGGCGTGTTCGGTGAGCCCGACCAGCGCGATCAGTTCGTCGGTGTCCCACGGCCGCAGCGCGTCGCGGTCGGCGTAGGGGGCGTAGTACGAGCCGAGGTGGGCGAGCAGTTCGCGCACCCGCCATTTCCCGTGGTCGCGCCACGACTGGAGGACCACCCCGATCCGCGCCCGCCACGCCTCGTCGCCCTCGGCCGGATCGGCGCCGAGCACGGAAACCGTTCCGGCCGAACGCTTCCGGAACCCCTCGAGGATCTCGACGGTCGTCGTCTTGCCCGCGCCGTTCGGCCCGAGCAGTACCAGTACCTCCCCGCGCCGCGCACGGAATGTGACCTCTCGCAGGACATCGGTACTTCCATACCGCATCCGCAGGCCGTCGACGTCGATGACGACGCCGCTGCCACCCACTGTCATGGTTCCCTCCCGGTTGTGGGTCTCTGTCGATTTGTAGCATACCTACTACATTCGGCAGCGTAAATACTCCCATTCGTTCGGGTGGGTCAGCTCAATTCGCAATAGAGAGCAGTGCTCTTGACTCGCGTGGCCAGCGTATGGAACACTGATCTCAACAGAGAGCAGTGCTCACAAGGAGAGAAAATGAACGCCGAGACTCGCTACATCGCCCCCAAAGGCATCGACGCCATCGTCAACCGGATCTTCAACCTGCTGCCGAAACTGGGGATCAGCGTGCTCGGGTCGCGCCTGCTCGCGGTGCGCGGTCGCAAGAGCGGCGAATGGCGCACCACGATGGTGAACCTGCTCATCGACACCGACGGCGCGCGTTACCTGGTCGCGCCGCGCGGGCACACCCAGTGGGTGCGCAACCTGCGCGTCGCGGGGGGAGGCGAGCTGCGGTTGGGACGCAAAGTCGAAACCTTCACCGCCACAGAGGTTCCCGACGCCGACAAGGTCCCGCTGCTGCGGCTCTACCTGCGCAAATGGGGATGGGAGGTCGGCGCGTTCTTCGAAGGGATCACCAAGGACGCCACCGACGAACAGTTGGCCGAGATCGCGCCGGGCTTCCCGGTGTTCCGCCTCGCCTGAACCGCGGTTCCGGCCCGCTCGTCAGGCCGACCGGCCCGCCCTCGTCGACGGCGGGCCGGTTCGCCCGGCCTGAACGGATTCGTCGCACACGAACGGCCGGGAAGTTCGGCTTCGCCTGAGTAAGGGCCTGCCGGCTGTTCTTGCGGCTACGTCGCGCGGGTGGCCAGGAATTCCACGGCGGCGGCGTACCCGTGGATACCCATCCCCGCGATCACCGCGGTGGCGATACCCGAGATGTAGGAACGGTGCCGGAACTCCTCGCGGGCATGCACATTGCTGATGTGCACCTCGACGATCGGCACCTCCGGAATCACCAGCGCGTCCCGCAGCGCCACCGAAGTATGGGTCAGCCCACCGGGATTCACGACGATGCCCGCCTCCGCGCCGCGCGCCCGATGAATCCGATCGATCAGCGCGCCTTCGGAATTCGACTGGAAATCGGCGATCTCCCGGCCGAACCGGGCCGCCGTGGCGCGACACAGTTCGAGAACGTCCGCGAGCGTCTCCGACCCGTACACCTCCGGCTGCCTTGTGCCGAGCATATTCAGGTTCGGGCCGTTCAGGACGAGGATCGGGGCGGCGGTGTCGGCCATGGGCAACACCCTATCCCGCCCCGAATCGGGCTCACAGCCCCTGCGGTCCCTCCGAGCGCAGGTCGTCCACCTTGCGCATCGCGTCGCGCAATTCCGCCAGCCAGGATTCCGCGTGCTTGCCCGCCAATTTCACGGTCCAGGCGAGTGCGTCGGCCCGTGAGCGCGCCACACCGGAGTCGACGAGGGTGTCGAGCACCTTGCGCTCGGGCTGGCGCAATCTGGTCATGACCGGAACGGCCAACTGGGTGAACATGATTCGCTCGCCGTCCACCGAAACGCCCCACGCCACGCTGCGCCCGTAGCGGTGCTGCGCCTCGCCCGCGATCTGCATCCGCGCCGGGCGGGTCGATTCCCGGAAACGTGCGATGGCGCCCTCCTTGGTGGCGCGCGGCAGTTCCTCGGTCGGCGCGTCGGAGTCGCCGTCGGTCGGTTCCGGGTTCGGCAACGGCAGTTCGCCGATGACCACTATCTCGTCACGGTCGATCTCGATCAGCGGTTTGCCGACGAACCAGTCGGCGGGCAACCGGCCTGCGAACCAATCGGGCACATCGGCGGGATCGGGGAGATCCGCCTGCTGCCATCCGCCTGGCCTGCCGAAACGCCGTCCCCTGTTGTCGTGCCCCATGGGGTTCACCTTCTTCGTGCTTTCGATGCGTCGGTACTTACTCCGACGTGATGATTACAAGATTACGTCGCTATACAGGCGTGCGGTTCCGCTCTGCGTGAACGCGCTCGCGGCGGGGGTATACCGCAGTGAAGACGTTGAACGGCAGCGCTGGTCGGCAGTGGGCTATCGGTGTGAGCCGCCGACATCCACGGTATTTGCCCATCGGTGGGTTTCGGCCGGTACGGTAGCGGCGCCGGTTATCGCCTTGTGACTGGACGACGCTCCTGATCGGCCTCTCGACGACGCCATTTCGGGCACAATCGAGATGCTGAGCATAGGTAACGTCCCGTCTAACGGGGTGCTTACGGGTAGGTAATGATTAGGTACGGTGGTCTTGTTACTGGAGTGACAAGAGTGAAGAGTGGGCGACATGGATGTGTGGGGATCCCGCCGCTTCCGCGTCCGGGGCGCATTGGCACTCACGGCGGCAGCGGCTGTGGTGATAACGCTGGGCTCGTGTGGAATCCAGGCCGAACCGAATGAGGCCGAGAGCGTCGTCGAACGCTTCACCGAGCTCATGGACGAGCAGGACTACACCGAGGCCGCGGAACTGACCTCCTACCCCAATGGTGCTCAAGCAACCCTCAAGCAAATGTTCGAGGGCTTGCATCCCGGCACCGTCGACTACAACAAGACCCAGTTCATCGGCCTCGACGCCGAACAGGGCATCTTCAGCATGGACGTCGCCTGGAACTTCGGCGAGAACCGGAACTGGGCCTACAGCATCCAGGGCACCGTCCGCAAACTCGCCATCGGCTGGCGCATCTCGTGGGAACCCGGACTCGTCATGCCGCAGCTGTCGAATCAGCGGACGGTCAAACTGGTCCACACCCTGCCCGCCCCCGCACCGCGCGTCGTCGACATCACCGGCGCGCCGCTCATGCACGAACAAGTCATCAACGTGATCAGCCTCGACCCGACCAAGATCACCGACCCGGTCGCCTCGACCGACGCGCTCGCCAAAGCCATCGAACCCGTCGCGCCGCTCATCACCGGAGACTCGCTGCGCCAGCAACTGGCGAGTTCACAAGGCAAACCGGTGGTCGCGGTCAATCTGCGCGAAGGCGACTTCGAAATCCTGCAACCGGCCATGGCCGCCGTCCCCGGCGTCGTGATGGAGAAGCAGCCTCGGCTGATCTCCTCCGACCGGCGGGTCTGGTCGCCGCAGCTCGACGCGCTGCGCAAGGTCTGGCAGAACAGCCAGGAAGAGCATTCGGGGTGGGGCGTGCAGATCTTCGAACCCGACGGGCGCCTGGTCACCCAGGTCGCCGGATATCAGGGTCCGCCCGGGCCGGATATCGCCGCAGCCATGGACCAGCGGCTGCAGCGCGCCGCCGAGGACGCGGTGGTCAGCGTCGGCACGCCCGCATCGATCGTGGCGATCCAGCCGTCCAGCGGCGCGGTCGTCGCGGTCGCGCAGAACAGTCAGGCCAGTGAGCACGGGTCGGTCGCGTTCACCGGGCTCTACCCGGTCGGGCGCAATATCGAACTGCTCCGCAACATCGCCGCGATCCAGGAAAGCAAGGCGCCGCAAGATGTTTCGGTGCAGCAGGCGGCCGAGGCCGCGAGCAAGCTCGGCATCGGGATCGACTTCCAGGTCAAGGGGCTCGACGAGGTCACCGGGCGGCTCGCCATCGCGGGCCGCAGCGCCGAACAGGTCCGCCAGGGCGGCGGTTCGGACGCGGTGCTGGCCAGTCCCTTCGGCATGGCCATCGCCGCCGCGTCCATCGCGCGCGGCGCGGTGCCCGCCCCGATGATCGCGCTCGGCCAGCCAGGCAACACCGACGCCCAACTCCAACCGCTGCCCGGCGAAGTCACCGACCGCCTGCGCACCATGCTCCGCGACGGCGCCGCCGCACCCGAATTCGCCCCACTGCGCGCCTACCGCGACGTCACCGGCTTCGCTGCCACCGCGGGCTCCGACGGCTGGCTCATCGCCACCATGGGCGACCTCGCCTTCGCCATCCACATCAACGACATCGACAGCGACAACGCCACCACCCGAATGGCCGCCCGCATGCTCCAATCCCTCGCCTCCCCCGAACCCTGATCAGAGCTGATTACCAGGTGACCTCGGGCAACTCGATATCGATCGGAAACGGCCGGTCGACCTTCAAGCGGCTGCGGAAGATCCCGGTGGGTGCGTAGCCGCCCTCCGGGAGCAGTTCGAAGGTGTAGACGACTATTGCTCCGGACTCGTTCTCCACGCGCCAGAAGCAGGTGATGCCCGCTTCGGAGTATTGGGCCGGGCGCAGGACTCGGTCCTTCGTTTTCGTTCCCGGCGACATCACCTCGATAACCAGATGAACGTCTTTCGGCGGGAACGAAAGCGAGTCCGCGCTCACCACCGCGCGGTTGACCGCGAGCAGATCCGGCTCCGGTACGGTCGGTCCGAGGTCGACCCCCTGCTCGGTGGCGATCACGATGTCGGACGGCGCGATACGGCGAAGCGCGAATTTCAGGATGTCGATGACTTCGTTGTGCCAGTGCGTGGACGGCGCCATCATGACGACTTCACCATCCAGCAACTCGAAACGAGCATCGACGACCTCCATCAGGCGGGGCAGATCACGAGCAGTGAACCCGCCCTTCGGGGGCGTCGGCACCAGCACCATATGACCCCGGATGGGCTCGTCGCAATGCTGGGCGGCGGTCATACCAGGAGAGTACTCGTCGCCGCGCATATCGTGGAACGCTCAGTGGCCGAGGATTTTGCGCCAGTGGACGGCGAAGGGGTGTTTGGCGGTGACGGAGCCGAAGCGGATGCTGCCGTGGACCACCAGGTGGAGTTTGCCGAGGGGTGGGCCGGAACGGACCTTGTTGTTGACGCTGGAGCCGATCAGGTCGACATTGTCGAGGTCGACGGTGGCCTCGGCGGGGACTATGAGGTTCAGCGAGGAGCAGTAGTCGTCGACGTGCATCTCGACCACCTGGGTGGACATGACCGCCTCGGTGAAATCCAGGGTGACGCCGGAGAACCAGTTGTTGAGCAGCAGGCTCGGCGGCACCTGCCACGGGCCGCGGCGGTTGACGCCCGACATGCGGGAACGGATCACATTCCCCGGATTCGTCGGCCGCGGGCGCGGCGGCATGGGGCGCGCGCGGTAGGGCGGCGGCGCGGTGTTCACGAAATGGGGGCGCGGCGCGGCGGGCCCGCCGATCAGGCGCATGCCGGGCAGGTCGACCAGCACCGAATTCAGTTCACCGCGGGTCTTCGCGGCCAGCGCGGTATCCATGCGCTCGGTGAACTCGCCGAGCGACAGCATGCCGAGCCCGACCGCGCGTTGCAGCAACTCACCGACGTGCTCGCGTTCGACATCGGACACCCGCAGGTCACGATCGCCGACAGCGCCGCCGTTCACCATCGATTCCGATTCCGGGCCACCCATGCCTTCGAGGTTACCGACGGCAGCGTCGCTTCGGCATCAGGGCGATCCCGGATTATTCCAACCCTTGTTCGATGGCGTACCGGGTCAACTCCACGCGGTTCGCGAGTTGCAGTTTGCGCAGCGTCGCCTGCACATGATTCTCCACCGTGCGGTGGCTGAGCCCGAGCCTGGTGGCGATCTGTTTGGCCGACAGTCCTTTGGCGACCATGCGCAGCACCTCGGTTTCGCGGTCGGTGAGCGCGGGCCGATGCGGTTCGTCGGGTTCGGCGGGGGTGGTCGCCATGCGGCGGTATTCGCCGAGCACCAGCCCGGCCAGTCCCGGCGTGAACACCGGCTGACCCGCCGCGGTCGCGCGCACCGCTTCGATCAGTTCGGTGGCGGACGCGCTCTTCACCAGATATCCGGAGGCGCCCGCTTTGATGGCGTCGAGGACATCGTCGCGTTCGGCCGACGCGGACAGCACGAGCACCCGGCTGTGCGGTGAGACCCGCAGCACTTCGGCGGTGGCCTCGGCGCCGTTGCCGTCGGGCAGTTGCATATCCATGAGGACCACGGCCGGGCGCACGGCGGCGGCGCGGCGGGTGGCGGCCGCGACACCGTCGGCGGTGGCCGACACCGCGAATCCGGCTTCGGCGAGGTCGCGCGAGACGCCGTCGCGCCACATCGGATGATCGTCGACGACCATCACCGAAATCGGCCCGGCCGCATCTTCCCCGCTCATCGCGCACCTTCCGTTCGCAGTCCAGCCACTATGACATCTCCGACCCGCGGTTCCGTCATGCGCGCGGGATGTGGAATTCCCATTCGACCCCTTCGCCCGCACCTTCGGTGAGCAGTTCGGCGGTGCCGCCCAACGCTTCGATGCGCCCGACGATGGACCGTGACACTCCCATCCGCCCCTCGGCCGCGGCCTGTTCCAGCCGACCCCGCTCGATCCCGACACCGTCGTCGCGCACGCTGACGATCAACTCCGCGCCGGTATCTTCCAGCAACACATAGGCTTTCGCATCCGATCCGGCGTGTAGGCCGACATTGGCCAGCGCCGTCGCCACCGCCGCGGCCACTTCCGTTGCCACCGACCGGCCCACCGGCACCGCTTCGCCGGGAGTGGAGACGAACACCGTCGGCGTCGCGTGCGCGGTCAGCAGGGGCCGCAGGTCGATATCGGCGCCACCCTCGTCGGCCCGCACGCCCTGCTCGGAGATGAGTACCCGCAACGCGACCTCCTGCTCGCCCGCTCGACGCGCCAATTCCTCGGTCGCGCCGCCGATTTCGTCGCCGCGCCGCTTGATGTAGCTGAGCACCTGCAGCACGCCGTCGTGCACCTCGCGCGCCAGCCGTTCGCGCTCCTCGGCGGCGGCGGTCAGGCGCACCGCGCGCTGTAACTGTTCCTGGGCGCGGCGCGCGGTATTGGCGGCCAGGCCGAGCGCGAGACCGACCGAAACCAGGACCGGCATGGTGGCATCGGCCCACACGTCCTGCCCCCACTGTTCGCGCACGGTGATGATGACCACGGACACGAGCACGCCGGAGGCGACGCCGAGGACGGGCCCGCGCAGGATCGCCGCGGAGATCACCGCGTTCGCCGCCCACATGGTGGTCGGCAGGGTCTGGTGTCCGTGATACCAGTCGTAGTCGGCGACCAGTCGGGTCGCGCAGACGAGGGTGAGCACCACGATGTGGTCGCCGATCACGACCGAGGTGCGCACCTTCGCCACATTCGACACGTCCCAGTGCGAGAGCAGCAGCGCCGACATCCCCGACCACACCGCCATCAGCGCGATACACACCCAACTGAGGCGTTGATTGTCGTAGTAGGACACCGACGCGAACTGCTGCCCGACCGCGTACAGCAGCGTGACCAGCCGGAACGCTTGCACGGCTCGCCACAGCGGCGCGGTCGCGGCGTCGGCCGGACTGAGTTCAGCCGTTCGGGTCGGCGCCGTCATCGGAGGTTTTCTCGGGGTGTTCGCGCAGGACCACGGATTCGTCTCGCAAGGTCGCCGCGATATCGAAGCGGTCGGGTTCGGGCCACCGGTCCGGTTCCGCCGAGTACATCCGCCCCGCTTCGCCGGTGCGCAACTCCTCGAACGCCTCCTCGGGACTGTCGGCGAGCAGCGACCGGATCGCCGTGTTCATGACCGCGACGAACGGCACCGCGAGCAGGCCGCCCGCCACCCCGCCGACCACGACGCCCGCCGTGATCGCGAGCACGACCGCCAGCGGATGGATGCTCACCGCCCGACCGAGCAACAACGGTTGCAGCACATGGCTTTCCAGCTGCATGACCGCGATGATGATGCCGAGCACGATCAGCGCCGTCACCGGACCCTTGGTCACAAGGGCGATGAACACCGCGATGAAACCCGCGAGGAACGCGCCGATGATCGGGATGAAAGCGCTGATGAACACCAGCGAAGCCAGCGGCAGCGCCAGCGGGACGCCGAGGATCGCCAGACCCGCGCCGATGCCGATGGCGTCGACCGCAGCCACCGCGACCGTGGCGCGCACGAACCCGACCAGCGTCCCGAAACCGAGCTGACCGGCCACTCGCACCCGTTCGCGATGCGGTTTCGGCACGATCTTGGTGACGAACTGCCAGATCTGGTCGCCGCCGTAGAGGAAGAAGATCAGGATGAACAAGCTCAGGAAGGTGCCGGTGAGTATGTGACCGATCGCGGTCGCGGTGGTGAGCGCACCACTGGTGACACTGTCCTGATTGGACTGGATCATCTTCACGATCGTGTCGCCCGCGCTGCGGATCTGCTCGTTGCTCATATGCGCCGGACCGTTGATGAGCCAGTCCTGGATCTTGTGGATGCTGTCGGTGATCTCGTCGGACAGCTGCGGCAGACCGGCCACGAACTGTTCGACGACGAAGGTCATGATCCCCGCCACCAGGCCGAGTGAGCCGACCAGCGCGACGAACACCCCCAGCCACCGCGGCACCCCCAACCGCTGCATCCAATCCACCACCGGCGCCAGCAATCCGGCGGCGAGCAGCGCGATGGCCAGCGGAATCACCACCGTCGCCAACCGCTGCACCACCATCGACAGCACATAGAAGGCGGCGAAGATGACCAGCAGCCGCCACGCCCACTCGGCGCTCTGCCGCACCAGGGGATGCACCGCGTCGGCGGCACTGGCACGCGCGGACGCATTCTGCTTCTGGTCGCTCACCTCAGCGAGCCTAACCGCCACCCCCGACCCCGCGCCCCGACAACCGTTGCCACCCGGCCGCCGCTCGTCCACCGGCCGACCGAACCCTCAGCGCAGCAGGACGGCGAGCACGTCGGGCGCGGTGAAGCGCCGACCGTAGGAGCTGTCGTCGTATCGCCGAACGACACCTGCCTCGACGAGTTGCCCGACGAGTGCGTTCGCCCTGGAGTAGGTCACCTTCAGGTGCCGCTCGACATTGCGGACACCGAATATCGGCTGCGCGAGCGCATAGTCGACCAACCGCATCGCGTTCTCCGCGCGGAGCCCCGCCGCACGCACCATGGCCTTCAGCTCACCCCGGCGCGAAGGTTCCTTCCAGCGCCGAGGTGCTCTGCGCCTCTTGCCGCAGTGTCGACTGTCGAAGCAGCGCCGGATTGGGCAGTCGACGTGCTGAAGCGTCGAGCGCTGCGAGTGCGGCCCGCGCGTTGGCGACGGCATTGAACGTCGGTACGGTCAGCCCGGGGGTGACCACGGGAAGCGGCTCCGGCACGAAAGCCATATGCGACCACGCACCCCATCGCGAGTCCATCCCGTTGATCGGAACAAGAACACCCGAAGGGCTGTTCACAAACATTTCAGCGCGCACTATGCAAGTCTATGGCAGGTTCACTTGCATTCTCGCCGAGTTTCGCGGCCGAAATGTAAGCCATCGAGCGTCTCCCTGGCTCAGCGCCCCGAGTGTCAACCCAGATGCATACCGATGTTGGTATGCTTTGCGGTATGAGCAAGCAGATCACCATCCGCCTGCCCGATGAGCTGGTCGATTTCGTGGATGCCGAGGTAGCAGCCCAGCATTGCGCTAGCCGTGCTGCTCTGGTCGCCGCTGCCCTCGAGCACTACCGCGAACGAGCCATCGGGGAAGCCATCGTCGCCGGGTATGCCAACATCCCCGACGGTGCGGACGAAGACCTGGACGAATTCCTGTCCGCCGCAGGCAAGTCCGTGTGGGGTGATGAGTGAGGCCGATCCACATCGCCGAGTTGGGCGCCAAACCGAGGCCGGTGCTGGTGCTGACGCGTGAGGTCGCCCGACCGGTACTGAACACGGTTACCGTCGCGCCGATCACAAGCACCATTCGTGGCATACCCACCGAGGTTCGGCTCGACTCCGGCAATGGGCTGGATCATGACTGCGTGGCGTTGCTGGACAAGGTCACCACGATGCCCGCAGGCGCTCTCGGCCGCCGCGTCGGTTATCTGCACCCAGGGCAGGAGCAATACCTGACTGACGCCATCCATGCCGCATTCGAACTGAAGTAGGCAGGGTTCTAAACGGGGCTTCCCTGGGCTTCAGGCGCTGGAATGTCGGCATCCATGCGGTCCTGGGGGTGAATCCTGGCTCTGATCGCTCTTAGCGGCCGACCTGATCGCCGTGCATGTCGTATCCGTGCGCTCGGGCGGGGCTGACTAGCGCCCACACCGTGCCCGTATGAGCGGAACGCTAAATTGATGTCTGTGTCGGCGCCCCTGGAAGCGGTCAAACAGACCATGCGAACGCGCTGGCCGCTGTACTTGACATCGATGCTGTTGGCCAATGCCTTCGGTGCGGTGCTGGTGTGGGCGTTCATCCAGTATGGGCTGCCGATTCCGGAAGGGGAGGCGGCCGGGTCGCGCAGCGTCGGGCTGTTCGTGCCCGCGCTGGTGTTCATCACCGGCGGGCTGTTGAGTCTCGCGGCGTCGGCGCTGATGTTGCGGCCGGTGATGCGGTGGCAGATGCGGGGTGGGCCGCCGAGTCGGCAGGAGCAGATGGCGGCGTTGCATGCGCCGTTGCGGCAGTCGATCGTGCATCTGGTGCTGTGGTTGGTCGGCGGCGCGGTGCTGGCGGCGTTGATCATCTCGAATACGCCGGAGCTCGCGGGCGCGGTGATCGTCACCGAGTGCATGGCGGCGACGATCGTGTTCGGGTTCACCTACATGCTCGGTGAACGCATCCTGCGTCCGGTGGCCGCCGAGGCGTTGACCGCGGGCACCTTCGATCACACGCTGACCCCGGGTGTCGGCACCCGCATGGGCATGACCTGGGGGATGGGCACCTTCGCGCCGACCATCGCGATCGTCCTGCTGTGCGTGACACAGATCACTTCGGATGTGAAGTTCTCGGCGCAGTCGCTGGCGGTGTCGATCCTGTTGCTCTCCGGCGTGGTGATCATGCAGGCGCTCGCGCTGTCCATGCTCACCGGGTCGAGCATCTCCGACCCGATCCGCCAGCTCAGCCAGGCCATCGACCGGGTCCAGGGCGGTGCGCGCGACGTGCAGGTCGAGGTCTTCGACGGCAGCGAGATCGGACTGCTGCAGGTCGGGTTCAACCGCATGATGGAAGAAGCCGCCAAGCGCAGGCAATTGCAGGAACTGTTCGGTCAGCACGTCGGTGAGGAAGTCGCGCAGCGCGCCCTCGACTACGGCACCGAACTCGGCGGCGAGACCAGGTTCGTCGCGGTCCTGTTCGTCGACATGGTCGGATCGACGGCCGCCGCCGCCGAACGCCCGCCCACCGAGGTGGTCGGCCTGCTCAACGAGTTCTTCCGGATCGTGGTCGACGTCATCGACCGCCACCACGGCTTCGTCAACAAATTCGTCGGCGACGCGGCGCTCGCCATCTTCGGCGCGCCGCTGGACCGGCCCGACGCGCCGACCGCGGCGCTGGCCGCCGCAAGGGAACTGCGCGAGGCCCTGCGCGAGGTGCCGGGACTCGATATCGGTATCGGCGTATCGGCCGGTCTCGCGGTCGCCGGGAATATCGGCGCGGCGAACCGGTTCGAATACACGGTGATCGGTGACCCGGTCAACGAAGCGTCCCGCCTCACCGAACTGGCCAAGGACCAGCCGGGACGAGTACTCGCGTCGGGGAGCGCGCTGTACTTCGCCGACGAGAGCGAGCAACAATTGTGGATATCCGGCGACGAGGTACAACTGCGCGGCCGCCGTCGGAAGACGCGGTTGGCGTGGCCGAAGGACGGTGGGGAGCGGCACGAGGATGCAGACAGCGAATCGATCGGTTCGTTAGGGTGACGGCGTGACGGCCGAGAGTGACGCGAAAGGCGGGTCGACACCGAAACCGCCCGCCCGGCGCCGTTTTCGGTGGGTCAAATGGGTTCTCGGGGTGGCCCTGGTCGCGTTGCTCGTCGGCGAGGGCTTCTATCTGTGGCCGAGCCTGCACGAATCCTGGCAGAAGCTGACCGAGATCCACTGGGGTTGGCTCGCGTTGGCTATCTGGCTGCAAGCGTTGTCGATGAGCGGGTTCGGCCGGGTGCAGAAACAGCTGCTGCACGCGGGCGGCGTCGATGTGACGCAGCGCAAGTCGGTCGCCGTGGTCTACGGCGCGACGGCCATGTCGGTGACTTTGCCCGCCGGACAGGTATTTTCCACCGCGTTCACCTATCGCCAGACCCGGCGTTGGGGTGCGAGTCCGATCGTGGCCTCCTGGCAGTTGGTGATTTCCGGAGTCATCGCGACCGCCGGGCTCGCGCTACTCGGTGTCGGCGGCGCGCTACTGGTCGGCAATCGGGTCGGGCCGTTCAAACTCGTGCTGACGCTGGCCGGGGTGGCCGCGTTGATCTGGGCGGGCAACTACATCTCCCGTAATCCGGGATCGCTGGAGTCGGTGCTGCGGCGCACGGTCGCCATGGTCAATCGGATACGGAAGCGGCCCGCCGATCGCGGCATGGACAAGGTCGCCGACGTCCTGAGCCAACTCGAGTCGGTCGATCTGGGCAAACGGGACGGGGTGCTGGTCGGATTCTGGGCGCTGGTGCACAGGTTCAGCGACGTGGCGTGCCTCGGTGCGTCCTGCTACGCGGTCGGCGCCGACCCCAAACTGTCCGGTCTGCTGTTGGCTTTCGCGGCGGGCAAGGCGGTCGGCTCGATTCCCTTCGCGCCCGGCGGCATCGTCTACGTCGACGCGACCCTCATCTACGGTCTCACCGCCGCCGCCGGGCTGCCCGCGGCCCAGGCCGTCGCGGTGGCCTTCGTCTACCGCCTGGTGAGTTTCATCATGGTCGCGATCGTGGGCTGGATCGTCTTCGCGTTCCTGTTCCGCACACCGCAGGCCGACGACGCCGAATACGAGAAGGAATTCGAGCAGCGCCGCATCTGAGGTCGCGTGGCCGCCGGCGCGCCGCGTGGTGCTGCACGTGAGATGACACTGCCCGTGTCACCAGGGCGTTGGGTCGCCTTGTCACCGGATCACCGGGTTCACCGGTCGCAGGGTTCGTCGTACTGCCTGTGGCGTCGGAAACGCGAGTGACGTGGGCGCCGAAACGTGGTGGCGCGCGACACCGTGGCGGCGCGGAGGCTGCGCGGCGGATCCGATTACGCTGGTCGCGTGCAGAGAATAGCCCCGTACGCGGTCGATCTGGCGCTGGTCATCCTGTTCGCGGTGATCGGTCGGAGCACGCACGACGAGGCGATATTCGCCGGCCTGCCCAAGACGGTGTGGCCGTTTGCCGTCGGCCTGGTCGTCGGGTGGGCGGCGGCCTACGCCCTCGCCTGTCGGCGTGGGCCCCGTCGCGACGACGGATTCAACCCCATGCGAGTATGGCCAACCGGTGTGCTGGTATGGGCGTCCACGCTCGCGATCGGCATGGTGTTGCGGGCGCTGAGCGGACAGGGGGTCGCGGCAAGCTTCGTCGTGGTCGCCGCGGTGGCGCTCGCGCTGTTCCTGATCGGCTGGCGTGCGGCAGTCAGGGCGCTGCCGCGCAGTATCCGCTGACTCACGATCCGCTGACTCACGCCGTCGCCTGATGCCCGCGGCCCACCTGACGATTCGCGATGCGGGTGGCGAGTTCGAAGGGTCTCTGCGAGTGCGTGGTTCGGCCATCTATGCCTGCGGCGGGCTGCGTCGGCGCCTGCTCGGTTTTCTACGCCCGCGCGGCGGCGGAAGGTCCCACCTGCGTGCTTCGGTCTTCGATGCTCGCGTGGCAGTAGAAGGCCGGCCGTGCGCGATTCAGTCGTTGACCCCGATGCGGCGGGCGAACGCGCGCAGGGGGACTCGGCGGTCGTGGTCGAGCAGTTCGGAGACCACGTGGCGAGGCAGGGTCTGATACTTCATCCAGTCCTTGCCGCCGACCCGTTCGGCGTTGAGCAGGGCGTCGAGCGCGCGCTGGTATTGACCGGTGCGCGCCCAGGCGACCGCCGTGTCGGCCAGGTGCCTGGCCCGCGAGGACTGCGGCAGGCCGATGTTCATCGGCATCTCCTTGGCCGCCGCGAGTGCCTCGGGATAGCGCTCGGAGGACACGTTCACGTCCACGGTCTGCATCACGACCTGTGAAGGACCGAAGTAGGTCTCGTAGTCCTGCCGGTCGACGCCGATGCGCAGCGCGACCTCACCCGCCGTCTCGAGCAGCGACAACGCCTCCGGCACATCCTGCGCGCGACCCGCCGCCGTAGCCCCCTGCAGGACCAGCGAGCCGTAGGCCGAGAGGTGCGCCTGACTTTCGTCACCGGACGGTTCGAGATTCGAGGCCGCGCGTAAAGCGACCTTGCGGGATTCGTCGTAGCGGCCCTGCACGAGCAGCTGCCACGCGACCGAGCCGCGAATTGTGGCGAGCAGCAGGGGATCGTTGCCGTGTTCGGCGGCGCCGAGAGCCTGGCGGATCGCGAGGAAAGCCGGATCGGTCTGGCCGAGATGCACCAGTGTGCAGCCGGTCACCCAGTACATCCTGGCGAGCAGCTCGTTGGCCGGGGCGACCGATCCGTTGCGCGCGGCGTGCACGGTGGCGCGCAACTGCGTGAGTCCGGAAGGCAGGATGGTGGTGAGCAATTCGTAGCGGCCCGCCCAGTAGGCGCCCCACGCGTAGTCCACCGAGCGGCCGCCCTCGTCCAGGCTCACGGCCTGTTCCTCGGGAAGTTCGCCGAGCAGATCGTCGACGCTGGTGAGCGCGCGGCGAATCGCGACGATGCCTTCGTCGGGATTGCCCGAAGGTATCCCGTGTCGCTTTCCGATCAGATCGGAGATGTCGACATCCAATGCGCGCGCGATCTTCTGGAGGCTCGCTATGGACGCCGTCTGGCGTCCGCCCTGCTCGAGCTTGCGTACGAGATCGACACTGACTCCCGCTTGATCGGCAAGTTGGCGCTGCGTGAGCGCTTTGCCACGGAAGCGCCGGATCCGCACCCCGATCGACGTATCGTCCATGGTCCCGAGTCCTTTGTTAAATCCAGGTTTCAGGATACGACGCTAAGCGATCCAGGTCACCCCCTGGTGGGACATTACGTACGACCGGTTCGGTCTCAGTTGGAATACCGTTGCCTTTCTGCAAATTTGAGAATGCAAAGGGCGGCGGATATGACAATCATGTCGAACACCACCGTGCGGGCTTCTCGCGCCGATCGCGCGAACGGCCAGGGGGCACAATCCGATCGACAGGCACACGCGACCCGTGGCGCCGACGGACCGCGGAACTTGCTACTACCACCGCAGATCACCAGCATTGTTCGGGCCGGCGTTCGTGGCGAGGGGTGAGAAGAATGTTCGAAGACTGTCGCACTCCACACGACATCGCGCATCTGCTGCGACATCGATACGGGCTGCCGGTGCAACTGCTCGCCGGTCGTCCGATGATCGTCACCGGCTCCATCCTCGGCGCCGTCGTCATGCCCCCGGAACTGGGCCGCAAGATCCTCGGCACGCTCGACCGCAGCTACACCGCCCCCGTGATCGCCGATCCAGGCGAACGCACCTGGACCTTCCTGGTCGCGCCGCCGAGCCCGGCCACGACGGTCGAGGTCGCGGTCCGGCGCTACCTCGCCGGACATCAGGTCACCGTGACGCCCGGCGGCCGTCAAGTCCTGTTGCCCACCACCGATTCACCGCTCGGCTGGCACTGGGCGGGCGAACCCGCGCCCGGCGTGCTCCGCATGCCGCCGCGCTCGGCCGTCATCGGCGCCGTCCACCAGGTGACCGGCGTCCGGGCGCCCGCGCAGTAGGCCAACTGGCGAGTCCGGCCCCCACTCGTGTGCGCGGGTGGGGGTCGGTCGGGTAGTTCTCGACGGCGCGGCGGGTGTTTCTACTCATGTTCGGCGACGCCCGCGCACCGACGATGGTTCTATGACGACCTCCATCGACCCGGCGCTGATCACACGGCTCTCGGGTGAGTTCACCGCCCTCGGCACCCGGATGGGCGTCCTCGGCCACGACCTCGACCTCCTGCGCGTCCAACTCCTCGCCGACCTCGACCCGACCGCACCCCGACCATCCGGTGCCGCGACGAATCCCCTCGGCGTCCCGATCGCACCGAGCACGCTCCCGGCGACATCCGGTGGCGTCGAGACGAAGTCGGCGGATCGAGGCGGGGACGGGGCCGCCGACATCGGAAGCTCTCCGGCCGAGAAGGATTCCGTTGCCGGTAGCGGAGAACTGGATTCTGTTGCAGTGTCGAGCTCTTCGTCCGAGACAACCGGTCGACGCTCGGCAGATCCGCACGGAACTGCGCCGGACTCCGGAATCGGGTATCCGGAAACCTCGGTGGCGCAGCATGGTTCGCCGCGCAAGGCGGGAACATCGGCCGGTTCGCCGGTCCCCGCTGCGCCGTCGTCGAGTGGATTCCCGCCTGCGACGCCGGTGCCCGGCGGGCCGTCCATGCCGGTAAGTCCTTGGGCAGCGCCAGGATCGGCGGGAGTCCCCGGAATGGGCGTGCCGACGTCGGGGGCTCCGGTGCAGGGAAGGCCGGAGGTGGGGGTTCCTGTACAGGGTGCGCTGGTGACGGGAGCTTCGGGGCAAGGTGTGCCCGCACCGGGAGTTTTGGGGCGAGGTGTGCCCGCGCAAGGTGTTCCGGTGCAAGGTGTGCCCGCACCGGGAGTTTTGGTGCAAGGTATACCCGCGCAGGGCGTTCCGGCACCGGGGATTTCTGTCCAAGGTGCGCCTGCGCCTGGAGTGCCGCAGGCATCGGGGTGGCCGGGTGTGGCGGCCGGGGCGGGGCCGATGCGGCCGGGTGTGCCGTTTCCGCAGGGTGGGCCGGTGCCGCCGTATGGGGGCGGACAGGCGCCGCCTCGGTGGGGGGCGCCCGCGCCGGGGTGGGCGCCGCCGGTGCCGCCTCGGCGGCCGGTGGTCGCGCGGACGCCGTGGTGGCAGCGGGAAGGAGTGATCAGTCGGGTGCTCGCGGTGGCGGGTGTCGGGGTGACGCTCATCGGTGTCGTGATGTTGCTGGTGCTCGCGGCGCAGGCCGGGTTCTTCGGGCCGGTGCCGAGAGTGGCGGCGGGCGCGGTGTTCTCGGTGGCGTTGATCGGCGCGGGGCTGCGAATATTCGGACGCAGCGGCGGTCGGGTCGGGGCGATCGCATTGGCGGCCACCGGATTCGCGGGCGCGTATCTGGATGTGATCGCGGTGACCGCGATCTACGACTGGCTGTATCCCGCGCTCGGGCTCGCGGTGGCGCTCGGGGTCGCGGCCTGCGGCGTCGCGCTGGCGATGCGGTGGCAGTCGCAGCCGTTGGCGGTGCTCGTGGTGGCGGGCGCGGCCGCACTGTCACCGGTGGTCGGTTCCGGACTGCTGTTGCTCGGGTTCCTGATTGTGCTCCAACTCGCCTGTGCACCAGTTCAATTGGTGCGCGACTGGCCTGCGCTGCACATCGTGCGCACGTTGCCCGCGGTGCTGGCCGCGATCGCCGTCACCCTGATCGCGGCAATCGACAGCCCCGAAGGTGATGCGGTGCGCGACTTGCTGATCGCCGCCGTCGCCATCGGCGTGATCGGCCTGGTCGGCACGGTGCTCGTGGTGCGCCGCCGCGCTTCCGATGTGACCGCGACGGTGGCGTTCGCCTTGTCCACGGTGCCGCTGCTCGTGGTGCCCTCGGTGCTCGACCGGGTCGGCGCGACGGTGATCGCGGGCGGCACCGCTGCCGTGCTGCTTGCCGTCGGCGCGCAGTACCTGGTCCCGAAACTGCGTGCGCTGGTGGGGATTCCGGCGCACACCGCGACGGTCGCCGCCGCCGCGAGCTCGCTGGCACTGGTCGAGGCGTGCTTCGGGGTGACCGACGCGCGGACCCTGCCCATCGCGCTGCTGCTGGTGGCGATCGGATATCTCGCGGTCGCGGGTCAGCGGCGCAGCCCGGTGGCCCTGGTCATCGGCGGGCTGTTCGGATTCCACGGCGCGAGCGTGTTCCTCTCCGACGCCTCGCCGGAAACCCTGGCCTCGTCGAGTCTGGCGGCGGAGTGGCTCGACATCTGGACCGTGCTCGCGGCCGCTGTCCTCCTCGCGACCGTCGCGGTGGCGGTGTGGGCGATGCGCGCGCGGCCCGGCCTGTCGCCCGGCTCGTCCGCGGAGTCGGTGCTCTGGGTCGTCGCGAGTGTGATCTGCCTGTACGCGGTGACTGCGGCGACGGTGGCGCTCGGGGTGGTGTCGGGCGCGACGGACGGATTCGTCGTCGGTCACAGCGCCGCGACCATCCTGTGGATGGCGGCGGCGACGGCCGCGCTGTTTTACGGACTGCGGAATCTGGCGCGCTCGACCGCCGTCGCGAAGGTGGCGCTCGGTTCGGGCCTGCTGGTGACCGCCGCCGCCTTGGCCAAACTGTTCCTGTTCGACCTGGCCACCCTCGACGGCCTGGTGCGGGTGGCGGCGTTCCTCGTGGTCGGTGTGCTCCTGCTGGTCGCGGGCACCCGCTACGCGCGTGCTTTCGCCGAGGCGGGCGCTACTCGTGATCGCGGCGGCGAAGAAGTTCGTTGACGCTGACCGTGCGGCCGTCGCCTCCGCTGTGACGGCCCTCGTCGCCGTTGTCCGCCACACGCCGCCGCGAGGACCGCAACTCCGCCATCCAGTTCTCGATGGTGTTGCGGTTCTCCTCCGGCACCACCTCGCCGGGTGCGTCCTGCTGGATCTGCGCGTCCTCGCCTTGGCGCGGGGTGGACACCGCGGGCGGTATGTGCGACAAATCGCTGGGCCGCACCTGATTCTCGGGCCGCAGCACGGCGGGTGTCGGCTCGGTGGGCGGCAGATCCGGAGTCGGGTACCGACCGGAATCGTAGGACGGCAGGCCCGGTTCGCCGGAAGTCAGAGCGGATTCGCGCGTCACCTCGGTGCTGTCCCAACCGGAATCGGTCCGAGTGGCCTCGAAAGGCAGATCGGTTTCACCGGTGCGGCGACCGGATTCGCCGGAATTCCAGAGGGATTCGGCGGACAGCTGGTCGGAATCGCCGGCGGGACGGTTCGATTCTCGACCGTTCCAAGCGTTTTCGGCGGACACCGGATTCGAGTCGTCGAAGGGGTGGCCGGAAAGCCAGGAAGATTCGTCGGATCGCCGACCCTGCTGGTCCGCGGTCTGATCGAAATTTCCGGCCTGGGTGAAACTTCCAGCGTTCCACGCGGCTTCGGCGGGGAGCGGATTCGAATCGCCGGACAGTTGTCCTGCCTGCCAGGGGGACTGGTCGGGATCGCCCGCGGGACGGCTGAACTCCTCGGAAGTCCGAGCCGTGGCGGACCGATCGGCATCGCTCGCGAACCGACCGAAATCGCCGGGGGTCCAAGAAGATTCAGCGGACCGCAGGCCTGGTTCGCCGAACTCGCCGGAGTTCCGCGCGTTCGCCTCCTGCTGTTCGCTCGCGATTCGGCTCAATTCACTGAGAGTCCAAGGAGCTGCGCTGGGCGCTCGACCGGCGTCCTCGGCCGGCCGACCGTACTCGCCGAGGCTCTGCCGTTCGTCGGCGGACGACCGGGCGGAATCGAAACCGAGTCGATCCGGGCCGGCCGGGTTCCGCCCGATCTCGTCGGTGGGGCGGCTGTACTCGCTGGAAGTCCGACCGTTGTCCGCGGACGACCGGTCCGGATCGAAGCCGGGTCGGCCTGCACCGTTCGAGTTCCGAACGGCCTCGTCGGCGGGGCGACCGTATTCGCCCGAGGTCCGACCGTTTTCGGTGGAAGGCACGGAATCGAAGCCGGGTCGACCTGAACCACCTGAGTTCGGAGCGGCCTCGGCGGCGGGGCGACCGAACTCGCCGTTGTTGCGACCGGCCGAGTCGGATGCCGAGGACGGGAGGCCGGAATCGCCTACGGGACGGAAGGATTCGGACGAGGACCGACCGGAGTCGAGCGCCGACCCGTTCGCTTCCGGCGCACCGGAACCGTTCGGCTCCGACGCGTTCGGCGGCACCGCGCGCGGACGCGTCGGGTCGGGCGCTGCCATCGGTGCCGGTCGCGGCGGCGCGGCCGGACTCTGCCGCGGCGCGGACTCACCGCCGGACGCCCGCTTCGGCGCGGCACCCGAACCGCCCGCGCGCGCACCGCGCCCGACCGACCCGATGCGCGCCGTCGGCGCCTCGGCTTCGATCTCAGCGACGGTGCGCGGCCGCCGCGGCGACTTGCGCAGCTTGCCGCCCTCGACGGCGGGGATCGTCATGGTGACCGGATCGGTGATGGGCGTGGTCTTCACCAGGTCGACCACTTCGCCGCCGCCGGGACGCTCGTCGTCCAGGGTGATCTCGCCGAGGCCGATCCTCTCCTGGATGCGCTGCATCCAGGCGGGCGCCCACCAGCAGTCGTCGCCCAGCAGTTTCATGGTGGCGGGCACGAGCAGCATGCGCAGGATGGTGGCGTCGATGAACAGCGCCGCGATGAGACCGTAGGCGATGTACTGCATCATCACCAGGTCCGAGAACGCGAAGGCGCCGACGACCACGAGCAGGATGAGCGCGGCGGCGGTGATGATGCGACCGGTCTGCGCGGTGCCGATGCGCACCGCCTCGGTGGTGGACGCGCCCTGTGCCCTCGCCTCGACCATGCGGGAGAGCAGGAACACCTCGTAGTCGGTGGACAGGCCGTAGATGACGGCGATGATGAGCACCAGCACCGGCGACATGATCGGCTGCGGTGTGAAGTTGAGCAGTTTCGCGCCGTGCCCGTCGACGAATATCCAGGTCAGGATGCCGAGGGTGGATCCGAGGCCGAGCGCGCTCATCAGCGCGGCCTTGATGGGCAGCACGAGCGAGCCGAAGGTGAGGAACATCAGCACGGTGGTCACGAAGAGGACCAGTGCGATCATCAGCGGCATGCGGTCGAGCAGCGCGTCGATGCTGTCCTTCTGGATCGTCGGCTGTCCGCCGACATACATTTCGACGCCGTCGGGTATCTCGAGTCCGCGCAGATACTCGATGGTCGGGTCGAAGTTCTCCGAATCCTGCAGCGTCGCACTGGTGCGGTAGACCGTCTGGTCGGAGTTGGATCGGCTCGGCACCTCGAAATCGCCGGTGAGACCGGGCGCTTGGCTGGCCTCTTTCCAGAGTTTGCCAACGGCGCCGCTGTCTTCGGAGACGAAGACCAACTGCACCGGGTCGGTCTTCTTCAGCGGGAAGATCTTGTAGAACTCCTCGAGCGCGGTGCGCGTCGAGTTGTCCGGCGGCAGGTAGCGCTCGTTGATGCCGCCGAAGGCGAGATTCTTCACCGGGATGATCAACAGCAGCAGCAATACGCAGATCGGCACCGCGATCTTGAGCGGATGCTTCATCACCCACTGCGTGCTCTTGCCCCAGAAGCCGTTCTCGATCTCCTCGGCGGTCTTGGTCTTGCGGAAGCGCTTGAGGCCGAGCGCGTCGACGCGCGGGCCGAGGATGCTCAGCGCCGCGGGCAGGATGGTGATGGAGGTCAGCGCGGCCAGCGAGACGGTGGCGATGGTGCCGAAGGCGACCGATTTGAGGAAGCCCTGCGGGAACAGCAGGATGCCGCCGAGGCTGGCGATGATCATGGTCGCGGAGAACACGACGGTGCGACCCGCCGTCATCACGGTGCGCCGCACGGCCGCCGCGGTGTCGTAGCCTTCGGCGACCTCTTCGCGGAACCGGCTCACGATGAACAGGCCGTAGTCGATGGCGAGACCGAGGCCGATCATGGAAACGACGCCGCCGACGAACGAGTTCACCTCGGTGAATCTCGTCAGGAACATGACGATGCCGTTGGCGCCGATGATCGTGAGTCCGCCGATCATCAGCGGCAGCGCGGCCGCGACGACGCCGCCGAAGATGAAGAACAGCAGCACCGCGACGGCCGGAATCGCCAGCATCTCCATGCGTTTGGAGTCGCTGGCGATGGTGTCGTTCAGCGTGCCCGACACCGCCTGCAGGCCGGTGACCTGCACGTCGACACCCGGAATGTAGAAGGTGTCCTTTACTTTCCGGTAGTTGCGCACCATGTCGGTGTCGTTGTCGCCGACGATGGACAGCGAGGCGAAGCTGTACTTCTTGTCCTTGGACCCGAAGGTCAGCGGGACGCCGGGCCCGGTTTCGGTCTGCCAGTACGCGCCGTTGACCCGCGAGATCTCGTTCGGATGGTCCCTCGGCAGCGAGTTGAGACTGTCGACGACCTTCTGACGGAACTCGGGATCGTCGATGGTCTTGCCGTCGGGCGCGGTGTACAGCACGATCACGTCGCTGGTGTGATCACGTCCGAAGGCGGCGTCGGCGATGCGCGCGGCTTTCGCCGATTCCGAGGTCGGGTCGTCCCACCCGCTGGAGCTGAGATGGTCTTCGAGCCCGAAGCCGTAGCCGCCGAGCGCCAGAAGTGCGGCTCCGACCACGCCGATGACGGCGAAGCGCAACCGATAGACCAGATCGCCCCAGCGTGTGAACACTAAGCGACTCCTTGAGCTGGGCGAGAGGTGAGCAGTGCCGACAACGGCCGGAACGGCTGAAGCCAAGCACCCTCGTCGGGCAGCGAGTCGAGGCTCACCCGCGGCAGCGGTTCACGGAACACGCCGGGGATGTCCTCGAGGTCGATGAATTCGAGGGTATCGGATGTGACGGCCCAACTCGCGTGCTCGCGGAAGCCGAGCACCTGAACCGGGACTCCGTGCGCGGCCAGCGATTCGAGCGGTTCGCGGAACGCCTGGCCGTCGGCGGAGGCGACCATGATGCCGGCCAGGCCCGCGCCGCGACTGCGTAACTCGATGTGGGCCAGCATGTCGGAGTCGACATCGGAGTCGTCGTCGATCTTCGGTTTGGCGAAGACCGCGTAGCCGACATTGCGCAGCGCCTCCACCCACGGTCGCACCACGTCGGCGGTGCCCGGTGCGATATTGGTGAAGACGGTGGCCTCGGCTTCGATGCGGCTACCGCCGACCGAGAGTTGGGCGGTGCGGGCGAGCAGCCAGCGTCCGAGCGCGTCGAAGCGCGGTCGGTAGGCGGCGGTGGGGCGGCCGCCGAGGATCGCGCCGAGGCCCATGTCGAGGTTGGGCGCGTCCCAGACCAGCAGCACTCTGCGCACGTCGGGCACCGAGCCGCCGCCGAGGTCGATGACATCGTGCGCCATCTCGCCGACACTCATGACGCCACCTCGCGGGCGGGTAGCAGGCTGCTCTCGCTCATCACTTGATCTTGCCCCATATGAACTCCGTGATGGCGCTTCCGGCGCGATGTGCCTTGCCCTCGAACTTGGTGACCGGGCGATCGAATCCGATCGGCGCGTCACCGCCGGGTGCGACGCCCGCGCCGCCGGTGGTCTCGTTCAGTCCGACCAGCTGCGGTTCGCCCGCGCCGACCTCGGCGATGTGTTCGGCGTATCCGGCGTGATCGGTGGCGACGTGCAGGACGCCGCCCGCTCTGAGCCTGCTCGCGATGAGTGCGAGTGTTGTGGGTTGCAGCAGCCGTCGCTTGTGGTGGCGTGCCTTGGGCCACGGGTCGGGGAAGAACACCCGAACGCCGGTGAGCGACTCTTCGGCGATCATGTGCTCGAGTACGTCTACGGCGTCGCCGCGCAACAGGCGGATGTTGTCGATGTCCTCGCGTTCGATGCGCTGCACGAGTTGGGCGAGGCCCGGCTGGTACACCTCGATGCCGATCAGGTTCACCTTCGGCTCGGCGAGCGCCATCGCGGCCGTCGCCGTGCCGGTTCCGCAGCCGATCTCGATGACAAGGGGCGCGTCGTGCCCGAACCAGGCGGCGGCGTCGAGCGGTTCGTCACCCACTTCGCGGCCGATCTTCGGCCACATGCGGTCCCAGGACTGTTGCTGGTTGGGCGTGAGCGCGCCGCGTCGCGAGCGGAAGCTCGTCACGCGCGGGTAGAGGCGGGAGCCGGTCGGCGATCGTCTGCCTGCTTCGAGCGGGGCCGTGGCTGTGGACGGCGGGCCCGGAACCGAGTCGGCAGTGTGGTTGGCGGCGTCGTTCACGGGGTCCATTCTCCAGCATCGGGTGTTCAGCCCGGCACTCGTACCCCCGCGTCGGGAGGTTCGGCGTGGTCGATAGGGGGAATTCGTGTGTCGCGCGGTGTCATCAAGCTGCCTGTTCGTGCGCGAGCGGCGGCTGCGGCGCGTGTTCCTGCCGCAGCGGACGCCCCAATATCACCTTGGCGGTGGTGGTCGCCATCTCCAGCAGTCCGCGCAGCCCGCGTCGCGAGGCGAGCACCGACCACACCGTCACATCGTCGTCGGCGGTATCGGTGGCCGCGCCCTCGAGCCGGTCGGCCAGCCAGGTCAGGCTGATCGGCGTGGCCAGCACCAGCATGGAGAAATGTTCGCTGAGCCGGTCGCGCACGTAGGTCACCCTGGCGCCGCCCGCGCGGTAGCGGGCCACCTGGCCGTCGACCCCGTCCATGTGGATGACCTGGTCGTGGATCGGCTGCACCACGAGCAGGGGGCAGGTCGGTGCGGCATGACCGAGCCGCAGGTCGTCGAACATGGCGCGGAACTCGGGGGTCGCCATGATCTCGGCGATCCGCCTTCCGGTCATGAAGTCGTCGACGTGTTTGCCCGCGAGCGACAGGATCGCCTCGAGCGGACTCGCCTTCTCGGCGCGTTCGATGAACTCGCGCCCTTCGGGACTCAGTTCGTCGAGGATCACCGCGCCCAGCGCCGGATACAGCCGGTGCAGCGCCGCGATGACGATGGCGGGCAGGCCCGCGAAACTCGTGCCGTTGAGACGTTCGAAGACCTGGCCGGGATCGCCGACCGGCGCACCGAGCACCGCGCCCACGATATTCAGTTCCGGTGCGTAACTCGGCGCCATCTCGGCCACCCAGGAGCTCGCCATGCCGCCGCCCGAATAGCCCCACACCCCGATGGGGGTGTCCGCGCGCAGGCCGAGCGGGGCGAAGGCGATGGCGGCGCGCAGTCCGTCGAGCACGCGGTAGCCGGGTTCGCGTGGTGCGCCGAAATTGCCGTGCGGGCCCTCGTGGTCGGCGATGGACACCGCCCAACCCCGGCGCAGCGCGTTCGCGACGAGCAGCCACTCGAACTGGGTGACCGAGCCGATCGCGCGCGCTCCGCGGCGCAGGGCGTACGAGGGCGCGCAGCGTTCGCTGACCGCGTCCATGGCGGTCTGGAAGGCCAGCAGCGGGCGCTCGACCTCGGGGTCGGCGTCATCGGGCAGCAGGACCGTGGTGATCGCCGCCTCGGGCGCGCCGTGCAGGTCGCAGCTGCGGTAGAGGAGCTGCCAGGCCGATACCCGCTGGGGGACGAGGCCGAAGAGGGCCAGTTCGACGCGGCGGGTGCGCAGGATGGCGCCCGGCTGGGTCTTGGCGAATCCACGCGGCGGGCGGTGGAACGGGTCGACGCTCGGCAGCGGCGGACCGGCGGGATGGTGCGGGTCGGGGTCGGCGCCAGGGATACCGATGGGGTCGACGGTAGCCGTGCCGGCAAAGTCGGCAGTAGCCGTGCCGGCAAAGTCGGCAGTAGCCGTGCCGGCAAAGTCGGCAGTAGCCGTGCCGGCAAAGTCGGCAGTAGCCGTGCCGGCAAAGTCGGCAGTAGCCGTGCCGACGGAGTCTCCGGTGGTCGTGCCGACCGCGCCGGACTTGCCGGCGCGCGCACCGCTGTGCACAGCGTCGATGCTCACCGCAACCTCCTCGTCGAGTCCGGCCGGACCTGCTCGCGGCCCGCCTGGCCGGCTTCCGCGTTCGAAAAGCGAAGTTGCGCACCGATACTGGTGCCGACCTGCACCGAGAGTAGGTGACGTCGGGGTGCCTGTGAACCCTGGTTATAGAGTTCACCGCTGCCACTACACTGCCGGTCATGAGCTCACCGACAGTGTTCATCACCGGTGCGGCGGCCGGGATCGGTCGGGCCACGGCGCTCCTTTTCGCAGCACACGGCTATCACGTCGGCGCCTACGACATCGATGAAGTGGGGTTGACGAGGCTGTCCGCCGACATCACCGCGGCGGGCGGAACCGTGCGCACCGGCGTCCTCGATGTGACCAACGACACGCACTGGTCGGAGCGGCTGGCCGAGTTCCACGACGCGACCGGTCGGCTGGACATCCTGGTCAACAATGCCGGGATCCTGCGCGCGGGCCCCTTCCAGGACATCGACCTCGCCGCCCACCGCGCCGTCGTCGACGTCAACCTCGGCGGCGTCCTCACCGGAACCCATACCGCCTTCCGCTACCTGCGCGACACCGAGGGCGCGCAGATCGTGAACCTCTGCTCGGCCTCGGCCATCTACGGCCAACCCGAACTCGCGACCTACGCCGCGACCAAATCGGCGGTCAAGAGCCTCACCGAAGCACTCGACCTGGAATGGGAACGCCACGACATCCGCGTCGTCGCGGTGTGGCCGCTGTTCGTGGCCACCGCCATGGTCGACGGCGTCGACACCGGTTCGACGCGATCGCTCGGCGTGCACCTCACCGCCGATGACGTCGCGCACGGCATCTGGGAGATCACGAGCAAACGCGGCCGCCTGCCACGCGTGCACTACGAGATCGGCGCCCGCACCAAGGCCCTCGCCCTCGCCGCCAAGTATTCACCCGGCTGGGCCGTGCGCACGATCAACAAATACGTCACCGGATCGGGGTTCCGGTCGAGGTGAAACCACTGGCGTGAGTGCGCGTGGTGGTCGCCCCGGTCGGTGGATGCTTGCCGGTCCTCGACCGCGTCCGCCGTAGCCGGGTGCGCGGCGCGGGCTTCTGACAGAATCGCTGCGACAAGGGGGTGTGTGCCATGCCGACGGCCACCGAATTCAACGGCCAGATGCGCGAGCGTGGCGTGCCGACGCGGGAACGGGATCAGCTCGACCGGCTGGTGGCGGGGTTGCGGGACGCGGGGGCCGATACGCGGATCGGGTATCACGCCAGTCTCGCCGTCAACGCGTGGCGGCGGCCGCCGCGCATCCAGGTCACCGGGCGGGCGCACACCGGGCGGACCACGGTGCTGCACGCGCTGGCCCTGATGTCGGCCGTCGAGACCGGGCCGGTGGACGAGCCGGGGGCGCCCGATCCCGAACTCGACGCCGACATCGTCGTCTATGTCCTGGCGGGCGCGCCGCTGCCCGCCGACCGCAGGGTGCTGGCCGCCCTCGACCCCGCGCGTACCGTCGTTGTGCTCAACAAGGCGGACGCGATCGGGTCGCGCTGGGGTGACGCGGTGGCCGCGGCCGAGCAGTACAGCAGGGAGCTCGGCATCCACACCCTTCCCGTTGTCGCGGCGCTCGCCGTGCGCACCAGGGCGGGCACGGTCACCGAGGAAGACCTGACCACCCTGCGCCGCCTCGCCGAAACCGCCGACCTCGCGCTGACCCTGTCACCCGACCTGTTCGTCTCACCCGCCGCGGGCCCCGACGTCGCCGAACGCGAAACCCTACTGAACCGCTGGGACCTGTACGGCATCACCTGCGCCATGAGCGCCCTGCGCGCCGACCCAGGACTCGGGCCGCACGCGATACTCCAACTGCTGCACGCGGCGGGCGGCATCGATCCGCTGCACCGCCTGCTGCACCAACGCTACGAGCAGGTCTCCGCACTGCGCGGCGGTGCGCTGCTCGACGAATTCGCCCGCCTCGCCGCCCGCGCCATCCCCGCCGACGGCGGCGGCCGCGACGTGCTGGAGAACTACCTCGACGGCGACGACGCCATGTGGTTGGGACTGTGCGCAGGCCTGGCCGACCCCTCGGTCGCCCACCTGGCCGCGGGCTATCCGGCCCCCGCGCCCGCCGACGCCGACGACGCCTTGCAGCGCGCCGTCCGCTGGCGCGCCGTGGTCTCCAGCGATATGCCGCCCACCGCCCGCCGCGCCGCCCTGCGCGTGCACAACGGCTACATCAGACTGTGGGAGCGGATGAGCAGTGCCGGACTCTGAGCCGCCGGGCCCAGACCCCGCCGCGCCGCCGGATCCGGAACCCGCCTCGCGTGCGGACGCATCGCCGCCGATGGTCGCAGGCGGGCCTGGACACGAGTCGCGGTCCGGTGGTGCGGTGTTGTCGAGTGACATCGCCCTGCCAGGTGACGTGGCGGGGGTTCTGGCGCGGTGGAATCCGCAGGGCGCCGCGCTGTTGGACGCGGTGCGGAATCCCGGCGCGGGTTCTCGGGTGCTTTTGATCGGTCCGGACGATGCCAATACCACCTTGTTGCGCACCGAGTTGGCCCGTTTCGAACCTCGCGTCGAATTCGCGGAGGTGACCGATTCCGCGGCGGAGTTCGGGGCCGCCGCGTTGCCGGGGGCGACTCCGGTGGCGTTGGTCCTGCTGGACGCGGGCAGTGTCATCGGCGCGGACACCCTCGGTGTGCTCGCGCGTGCGCGCGCGGGGGGTGTGCGGACGCTGCTGGCGATGAACGGCATCCACGCTTTCGCCGATTGGCGGCAGATCCGTGATCGAAATCTCGAGGTGCTCGCACCGCGCGGCTTCGAACTGGAGATCCTTCCGGTGTCGGCCCGGTTGGCGGCGGCGGCGCGCACCGGCGGTGACGCCGCGCTGCTCGACCGGTCGGGGGTCGGCGCGTTGCACGCGGCGTTGGCGGCGGCGGTTTCGGGCGCGGCCGGGTTCGGCGCCGACGCGCGCGCGGCCCTGGTGGCGCGGGTGCTCGCGGAGACTCGGGAGCGGATCGCGGCCCAGGTGCGCACTTTGCGTTCGGGTTCGGAGATCGCGCGGCTGCGGGAGGAGCGGGCCGGGCTGATCGCCGGGCGCGACGGCGGGCGGGCCACCGCGATGTCGGCGTTGCGCGGGCAGCTGCATCTGGCGAGGGTGGATCTGGTGACCGAGGTGGGCGGTCAGGTCCGTGCCTTGCACGTGGCGGCGCGCGCGGAACTCGACCGGCTCGCGCCCGCGGAGTTCGCCGACCATCCACGACGCTTGCAGGCGACCGTCACCGAACTGACGGGTGTCGTGGATCACAGCATCGATCGACGTTTCGCCGAACTCGTCGACCGCCTCGGCGCGGCCGATATCGACGCGACGACCGCCCCGCATCGCAGGCGCGATCCAGCGCCGCGCGTCGGTCCTGAACCCGAACCGAGGCACAGGGGTGTCGAAGATCACCTTATGATCGCGCTGGGTGCATCGGCGGGTGTCGGCCTCGGCAGGCTGCTGGTCTCGCCGCTGGCGCTGGTGCCCGCGTTGGACGTCGCCAGCATCCCGGTCACGCTGCTGCTCGGCGCGCTGGTCGCGTGGTGGGTGGTGCGCGCTCGCAGGCAGGTCGCCGACCGCGCGCACATCAGGCAGTGGATGTCGGAGGCGTTGGTGAACGTCAAGGCTCAGCTGGAACAGCGGGTCGCGACGGCGCTGGTCGAGGCCGAGACCGAGTGGGCAGACCGAGTGGTACGTACAAGTGCCGCGAAGATCGTCGCCTGCGACCGCGTGGTGGCAGAATTGGAGACGCGTATCCGGCGAGCAGCGGCCGAGCAACCGGGCCAACTCGCCGCCTGCGAGCGGGATATCGCCACGATCGATCGGTTCGACTAATTTGTTGATTCGATAACTGAATGGGTATCCGATAAGTACCCGGTTCCGTACTGGTCGTCATGTCGAGTTAACCTTTACCCAGGAACCTGGGCGTCCGCTTCGTCCTTGTACGCCGTCCAGCCGGGCGCGCTTTCGACTGGTCGTAGCGGGTGCCTTCCCGCCAACGGTGGCGCTGTTGTGTTCGCGCTGGTCATGGGCCTCGGGCCAGGCGGCGAAGCATCGGCGTACCGCCAATCTCAGGAGAGTTTTCATGACCTCAGCGACCATTCCTGGTCTTCGTGGATCCGACGGTAAAGCGCCGACCGAACACAGCGAACTGCTCACCTGGGTACAGGAAGTCGCAGAACTCACTCAGCCTGAGCGAGTCGTCTGGGCGGACGGTTCCGACGAGGAATGGGAGCGGCTGACCGATCAGCTGGTCGAGGCGGGCACCTTCAAACGCCTGGACCAGAAGAAGAAGCCGAACTCCTTCTTAGCCCTCTCCGATCCCTCCGATGTGGCGCGAGTCGAGTCGCGCACCTACATCTGTTCGAAGACCGAAGCCGACGCGGGCCCGACCAACAACTGGGTCGACCCGGCCGAGATGCGCGCCACCATGACCGAGCTGTACCGCGGCTCGATGAAGGGCCGCACCATGTACGTGGTGCCGTTCTGCATGGGTCCCCTCGGCGCGGAGGACCCGAAACTCGGCGTCGAGATCACCGACTCCGAGTACGTGGTCGTCTCGATGAAGGTCATGACCCGCATGGGCACGGCCGCGCTGGACAAGCTCGGTGCCGACCGCCCGTTCGTGAAGGCGCTGCACTCGGTGGGCGCGCCGCTGGCCGAGGGCCAGGCCGACGTGCCGTGGCCGTGCAACGACACCAAGTACATCACCCACTTCCCGGAGGACCGTGAGATCTGGTCCTACGGCTCCGGCTACGGCGGCAACGCGCTGCTCGGCAAGAAGTGCTACTCGCTGCGCATCGCGTCGGCCATGGCGCACGACGAGGGCTGGCTCGCCGAGCACATGCTGATCCTCAAGCTGATCTCCCCGGAGAACAAGGCGTACTACATCGCGGCCGCCTTCCCCAGCGCCTGCGGCAAGACCAACCTGGCGATGATCCAGCCGACGGTGCCCGGCTGGCGGGCCGAGACCCTCGGCGACGACATCGCGTGGATGCGTTTCGGCAAGGACGGCCGACTGTACGCGGTGAACCCGGAGTACGGCTTCTTCGGCGTCGCCCCCGGCACCAACCGCAGCTCGAACCCGAACGCCATCGCCACCATGGAGGCGGGCAACACCGTCTACACCAATGTCGCGCTCACCGACAACAACGACGTCTGGTGGGAGGGTCTGGAGGGCGAGCCCGATCACCTGATCGACTGGAAGGGCAACGACTGGCACCTGCGCGACACCGAGACGCTGGCCGCGCACCCGAACTCGCGCTACTGCACCCCGATGTCGCAGTGCCCGATCCTCGCCCCCGAATGGGACGATCCGCAGGGCGTGCCGATCTCGGCGATCCTGTTCGGCGGCCGCCGCAAGACCACGGTGCCGCTGGTGACCGAGTCCTTCGACTGGCAGCACGGCGTGTTCATGGGCGCCACGCTGTCCTCGGAGCAGACCGCCGCCGCCGAGGGCAAGGTCGGCACCGTGCGCCGCGACCCGATGGCGATGATCCCGTTCATGGGCTACCACGTGGGCGATTACATCAACCACTGGATCAATGTCGGCAAGAACGCCGACGCCACCAAGTTGCCGAAGATCTTCTACGTCAACTGGTTCCGTCGCGGTGACGACGGCCGTTTCCTGTGGCCCGGATTCGGCGAGAACTCTCGCGTGCTGGAGTGGATCATCGGCCGCATCGAAGGTTCCGCGCAGGCCGTTGCCACCGCGATCGGCAATGTGCCCACCGCGGCCCAGCTCGATCTCGACGGTCTCGATGTCGATTCGGTGGACGTCGACGAGGCGTTGAAGGTCGACGCGGAGGAATGGCGCAAGGAGATCCCCCTCATCGAGGAGTGGTTCGAATTCGTCGGCGACAAGCTGCCTTCCGGCGTTCGCGACGAATTCGAGGCGATGAAGCAGCGCCTCGCCTGATCCCGTTCGAACACCACCGCCCGCACTCGGTTCCGAGTGCGGGCGGTTTCGTTTTCCGAGGCTGTCTCGGAATGGCTCGCCTCGGTAGGGACCGCTCGCGGACCGAGAACCGTTCGATGCGGGGCTCAGGAACCGACTGGGCTGCGCGGCGGTGCGGTGGCGGGCGCGATCCGAGCTCGGACGGCGCGCAGTAAACGGACGTAGGCGCTCCAGCGGGCGGGGGTCGCGACGGTTCCGGTGAGTTCGCGTTCGGCGCGGTCGAGGAGGTCTTCGAGCAGGGCGTCGTGCATACGACGGTAGAAGAACGGCCAAGTGAGTCGCGTGATGCCGCGCGGGCGGCCCGCCAGGGTGTGACGCAGGACGGCGGCGTCGCCGTCCGGGGTGACGGTGAATTCGTGGTAGCCGTCGATATTCGGGGATCCGTTGAAGCGGAAGCGGATTCGGCGTGCCGGCTCATATTCTTCGACCCGGTAGCGCACCGGTCCGTGGCCGCCGCGGGCGCCGACGCCGAGCGGGCCGTCGAGACGTGCGACGGGCCACCGGTCGCCCGGCCACAGGCGGTCGTGCGGGCCGGTGAGGGTGTCGACGAGTGCGCCGACCTGGTCGGCGTCGGCGGCGAGCCGTCGCGAGTGGATGTTCAGCACGGCCATCTGTCCTCCTTTGGAACGATCCTTCTAGAAGGATCACTTTATAAGGGTGGGCGTGGCCGCACCAGAGTCGTGCGACGAAGAACACGGCCCGGTTATTCGAAGGAACGCGGCATCATCCGGACTCGAAGTCGGGTCTCACGCCTGGAAGCGGACTGAGCGACTGTCCGGTAGTTGAATCCGTAATTCCCAGTGGCATCGCAGGTTTCACGCCAACACCGTCGGGAATTCAGGAGCTGTCCACTAAGCTGGAGCACATCGCTCAGCCACCGGCTGAATGCTTCCCCAACGGCACCGCGGCCCACGCCGAATACGGCATCGACACGTGAGAGGTGGTTGGAGCATGACCGATCTGGAGATGGACCCGGCCGCGGTGAGCACGCCGCTGTGCCGAGCGGCAGGCCGATTGCAGTCGGTGCTGCCACCCGGTTGGCGCGTCGAGGTCGCGGTCGAGCCGAACGCGGCGGACGGCCGCGTGCAGCCCGTGCTGCGCCTGGTGCTACCTGAGCGCTGAGTGGCCGGTCGGGGGCCCCTCAGCGCGCGGGCGTCATTCGCTCCAGCCCATCGGCATGAGCAGGGACTTCTGTTCGCAGAACGCGTCGAGCCCTTCCGGACCGTTCTCGCGGCCGAGTCCCGAGTTCTTGTACCCGCCGAACGGCGAGCACGGATCGAAGGCGTACCAGTTGATGGCGAACGTGCCGGTGCGCACCTTCGCCGCGATCCGCGCGCCGTGCTCGATATCGGTGGTCCACACCGAACCGGCGAGTCCGTAGACCGAGTCGTTGGCGATCGCGATGGCCTCCTCCTCGGTCTGGTACGGGATCACCGACAGGACCGGGCCGAAGATCTCCTCCTGCGCGATGGTCGACTTGTTGTCGACGTCGGCGAAGACGGTCGGCTCGACGAACCAGCCGCGGTCGAGTCCCGCCGGACGGCCGCCGCCGAGGACCAGCCGCGCGCCCTCCTCCTTGCCCTTGGCGATATACCCCTCGACACGCTCGCGCTGTCGTTCGGAGATCAGCGGGCCGAGCTGGACCCCCGGGTCGTCGGGCATACCGACCTTCATGGTTTTCACGTGTTCCACCAGCGCGTCGAGGATCTCGTCGTAGCGTCCGCGCGGCGCGAGGATGCGGGTCTGCGCGACGCAGCCCTGCCCGCTGTTCAGCAGCCCGGAGAAGGCGAGCGCCGGAATCCCGGAGGCGAGATCCATGTCGGGCAGCAGGATGGCCGCCGACTTGCCGCCGAGTTCGAGCGACACGCTCTTGAGCTGTTCGGTGGCGATGGCGCCGATTTTGCGGCCGACCGCGGTGCTCCCGGTGAAGGTCACCTTGTCCACGCCGGGATGCGAGATCAGGTATTCGGCGACGTCGGCCTCGGCGGGCAGAACGGAAAGCACGCCGTCCGGCAGCCCGGCCTCCTGGAAGATCTCGGCCACGATATTGGCCGAGAGCGGGGTCAGCGGCGCGGGTTTCAGCACGATCGAACAGCCCGCGAGCAGCGCGGGCGCCAGTTTGTTGCAGGCCAGGAACAGCGGCACGTTCCAGGCGGTCACCGCGGCGACCACGCCGAGCGGTTCGCGGGTGACCCGCGTGGTGCCGAAGGAACCGGTGCGCACCTCTCGCCACGGGAAGGTTTCGGCGAGTGCGGCGTAGGCATCGAGTGTGGCCACGGCGGGCAACTGGTTGAGGGTCAGGCTCGCGAGCGCGGGGGCGCCGACCTCGGCGGTGAGCGCGGCGACGAGTTCGGCCGAGCGCGCTTCGATGAGGCGGGCCGCGCGGGTCAGGAGGGCGGCGCGTTCGGCGGGCGGGGTCGACTGCCACGGGCCGTTGTCGAAGGCGTGCCTTGCGGCGGCGACCGCGGCGTCGACGTCGGCACGGGTGACGACGGGGACGCTGCCCACCGGCTCGACCGTGGCTGGGGAGATGACCTCGATGCGCTCGGCGGAGGTCGGCGCGGTCCACTGGCCGCCGATGAACAAGCTGTCGTATTGCATGAGAACACGTTACAGTTTTGCCGTCCGGTTTGTCTGTAACATGTTCCAGTTTCGTCGCGTGGAAACCCTCTGACCTGGGCAAAAGCCAACCTGTCGGTTCTCTTTTTCGGCAAACGCACTATTGCATTCCCGTGCTGGACCGAGGATGCTGTAGCTACTGATCAGCTCGCTCGAAAATGAACCGATTATGCATTGATCCGATACCGCAGGGGTGAACCAGGCATGGCGGTGCAAGTGATCGGCCGGTCGCTGATGACAAGTGACCAGACCGAGCATCAAGCGAAGAGCGTCGGCGGCGGCGGATGGGTGGTCTCCTTCCTACCCGGCCGTACGCTGACGATCGAGCAGGCCACGGCGGCCATGCAGGCCGCCGAGGCGGTCGCGGTCGTCGGTGTGCTGGCCGATCAGGTCGGCCTCACCACGCTCGAGACCGTCGGACTCGCCATCCAGGAATCACCGTGGTGTGAACCGCTGCCGGGAGCGCGCGGTTGGCGAAGGGGTCTGCTGGAGCGGGGCCTGGTGGAGCGGTGATCACTTGGTCGCGACCACGACCAGATTGCTGACCAGCAGCTCACGCAGCAGCGGCACGCGCACCAGCCACCACGCCCAACGCGGGTGGTAGCGCGGGAAGATCGTGCGCACCTCGGCCGAGGTGTTCGCCGCCCAGCGCAGGCCGTCCGCCGCGCGCACCGCGAACAGCGAGGCACCGAAGCGGTTCTTCGGTTCGCGTCCGTACTTCCTGCGGTATCTGCGGGCCGCGTACTCGCCGCCGAGATAGTGCCACGGCCCGGTCTCGTGGCCGCCGAACGGGCCGTGCCAGACCGTATAGGACAGCACGATCAGGCCGCCGGGCCTGGTCACCCGCACCATTTCCTCCGCCATCAGCCACGGATCGGGGATGTGCTCGGCGACATTGGACGAGAAGCAGATATCGACCGCGTCGTCGCGAATGGGCAGCGCCATGCCGGAACCGCGCACCGCTCCCGTCACCGAAAGGCCCGCCGCGTGCATTTCCGACGGGTCGGGTTCGACCGGGATGTAGCGCGCGCCAGCGCGGGCGAATTCGTCGGCGAAGTATCCGGGGCCGCCGCCGACGTCGAGCACGGTGGCGCCCGCGAGGTCGCGGCCGGTGATGTCGAGGGAGAAATCGGTGAGCAGGTCGGCGCTGTCGGCCGCGATGCCGCCGTAGAAGCGGGCGGGGTCGGACTGCTCGAAACGGAAACTGCCGAGCAGGCGCAGCGAGCGGCGCAGCGTGGCGCGGTGTGCGAATCGGGACTCGGCGGGCCGGTTGGTCGTCACGGTGACGCGCGGAGCGGTGACAGTCGGAGCGCCGAAGGGCGGCTTCGTCTCGGTTGTCGGCACGGCCGAAGTGTCGCACAGGGGATAATCGGTCGCTGATCGTCCCCGTGTGGGAGTCCGCCGCGGGCCCGGTGCCGCGCGCGCCGGGCCCGCGACGGGGGTCTAGCCGATGCCGCTGCTCGCGCCGCTGCCGGTGGACAGCGACGACGTGATCAGGCCGAGGACCACCGTGAGCAGGGCGCCGAGGTCGCCGGTGGCGCCGCCACCCGCTCCGCCGTCGGTTCGTGTTCTCGGTGTCGCCTTCATGTCATCTCCTCATCGTGATGGTGAATCGTGGTCGGCACGCTATCGAAGACGGCTGTGAAATGTAGGCATTTCAATATTTTCCCCGAAACGATGTCGGGTGACACTTCTCGGAGGAGACCGCAAGTTATGGTGTAGCCCGGCATCCCCGTTCCGCACGGAACCCGACGAAGCGAGAGAAGCTCCACAGTGCGCGAAGTCCTCCTCCTCTGCTGGCGTGACACCGGGCACCCGCAGGGTGGCGGCAGCGAACGCTACCTGGAGCAGGTCGGCGCCCAACTCGCCGCGCGCGGGGTCAAGGTCACGCTGCGCACCGCGCACTACCGCGGCGCGCGCCGTCGCGAACACGTCGACGGCATCCACATCAGCCGCGGCGGCGGACGCTACACCGTGTACCCGCGCGCACTCGCGGCCATCGCCCTCGGCAGGCTCGGCATCGGCGCGCTGCGCGGACTGCGCCCCGACACGGTCATCGACACCCAGAACGGCATCCCGTTCTTCGCGGGCGCCGTCGCCGACGCGCCCTCGGTGGTGCTCGTGCACCACGGACATCGCGAACAATGGCCCGTCGCCGGACGGCTCGTCGGCCGGATCGGCTGGTGGATCGAGTCGCGGCTGTCCCCGCGGGCGCACCGCGACAACCAGTACCTCACCGTGTCGCTCCCGTCGGCCGAAGAACTCGCGACCCTCGGCGTGAATCGTTCGCGCATCGCTGTGGTGCGCAACGGCGCCGAGCCGGTGCCCGTCGACGCGCCGACCGGCGCGGCCCATACCCGCGCGCCGCGACCGCGTGTCGTGGTGCTGTCGCGGCTGGTGCCGCACAAGCAGATCGAGGACGCGCTGTCCGCCGTCGCGCGACTGCGCGCGTCCATCCCCGGCCTGCACGTCGACATCGTCGGCGGCGGCTGGTGGGCCGAGAACCTGCGCGCCTACGCCGAGGAATTGCGCATCGCCGACGCGGTCACCTTCCACGGACACGTCGACGAAGTCCGCAAACACGAACTTCTCGCCGGCGCCTGGGTGCATGTGCTGCCCTCCAGGAAGGAAGGCTGGGGCCTGGCCGTCATCGAGGCGGCCCAACACGGCGTGCCAACGGTCGGGTACCGCAGCTCACGCGGGCTCACCGACTCGATCGTCGACGGGGTCACCGGCGTACTCGTCGACGATGTCGCGCACCTCACCGAAGCCGTCGGCGAACTGCTCGACGATCACGCGGGCCGCACGGTGATGGGTGAGAAAGCGCGTGCGCGTGCCCGCGAATTCTCCTGGGAGCAGACCGGCAACGGGGTGTACGAGGTGCTGGCCGCGGTCGCGCGCGGCGAGCGAGTCGCCGGACTGGTCGCCCCGCCTGCCGAGCGCTGAGCGGCGGGTTGTCGGGTGCCTGACGTCGTCGGCGTGGAGCGCGGGCGGCACCCTTCAGGATGGGCGCGGAGCCGATGGGCGCGGCGCAGGCGCCATTTCCGACGTGCCGATCGGCGTCAGCGCGGGCATGCGCGAATGGATGCTCGACGCCAACCACGCGAAGTCCACCGAGGCTCGCCTCGCGCTGGTCGGCCAGTTGCGGCCGGCGTGGAGTGCGGATGCGGCACCGGTCTCGATGGGCGCCGAGCCGACGGGTGCCGAGCCGACAGGCGCCGAGCCGATGGGCGCGGCCGGCGCGTGCTAAGTCGTGGGTCGCGAAGCGGCCGCGAGCAGTCCGCCGACCAGCATTGTCACCCAGAGCAGGTGGGCGAGGATCGCGATCGTCCGGTATGCGTCACGTGGCGGTGTCACCTTTGGATCCGAGACTCGATACAGCGCGAAATGTGGGTCCTCGTAGACGGATTCGAGTCCCACCAGGGTGCGCGCCGACTCACCGATCGGCCCCGGCGTAGAGCGCTCCACCAGCACCCAGCCCACCTCGAGTTCGGCCAACCGCCGCGCCGAACCTCCGCCGAGCAGCGTGTTCTCCACCTCGGTCGCCCGCGCACCCTCACCCTCGACCGTCATGCCGCGCACCGGCAGCCGACCGGTCTGGAGCACATCGTTGGGCAGCATCCGCGGCGCGGGGTCGAGCACCGCGACCTTCCCGCTGTACGGGAACTTGCGGAACATCCCGCCCGGCAACACCGCGACATCGCCCGGCCCATCGATCCGCTCCGCGACCCGCTGCCACCCGATCGGATAGTGCACCGGGCGCATCGCGCCGCCGACACCCCCGGCGAGGTCGAACAGCGGGAGGATCAGGAACGCGATAGCCAGTAGGGGAACCAGAACCCTTGCGGTCGAGGAGGATTCGCGTGCGGTGGACCCGAGTCCGGCGGAAGTCGGTGTTGTCGCTGGATTCGTTGTAGCGGAGGCGAATTCGGCGTCACGGTGGTCGTCGGCCGATGGCGACGGTGTGGGCGAAGCGGCGGCGTGTCGGCTTGCGGCCGAACCGGCGCGGTCGAGATTCGTTCGCTCATCGGGCGATTCGTGCTGAGTGTCGGCCGTCGAAGAAGTGGTGGCCGGTGCGTGGGCGCCGGTAGGGGCGGTGTTCGTCGTGGGAACTGTCGACGTGGGTGAAGAGGACACTGCGTCGCGGGAGTCCTCGACCGTCGCATGATGGTCGGTGGAATCGACGAGGGCGGCGTTCGGACCGGCCGGGACGAGCGAGTCGTCGGGTGCGGCAGCGTGAAGGTGGCGGGTGATGGTTCGGGATCCGGCAGCGGCGCACAGGGCGTAGGCGGGCATCGCGAGGGCCACGTACTTCTGGGTGTCCCTGAGCAGTCCCGCGCCGGGGACGTGGACGATCAGCCATTCCATCACCGGCACACCCCATGCGGTCGCCGCGAGGGCGGGGGCCGCGACGGCGACGACCGCCAGTGCCAGCAGGGCGCGGCGGATTCCGGTTTCGTCGCGGTCACCCGCCGACGTCACCGTGCGGATGCCGAAGGCGACCAGGATCAGCAGCAGCGCCGTGCCGAGGACCGCAAGGGGGGTGGTGCGGGAGTCGGGGACGGCGTCGCCGTTCCAGATGCCGCCGAGTCCGGCGAGACTGCCGAGGGTGCCGAGTCCCGTCTCGGCGCGCGCCGCGAACGCCGCGACCCCCGCCGGATCGGAAGGTTCGGCGCCCGCACCGGACAGGAAGGTCGCCGCGAGCCACGGCGCCGAGGCCGCGACCGCCGCGAGCAGCGCCAACGGAAGATGCCGTCGACCGACCGTCACCAGCGCCACACATCCGGCCAACAGCGCCCCGGTCGGCGTGAGCCCGGCCGCCGCCAGACCCGCAGCCATGGCGCCCCAGCCGCCGACCGCCGCGCGCCACGATCGCGCCGCACGCAGCCGTCGCGCGGCCAGCGCGGTCCACGGCAACGCCGCGTATCCGGTGAGCAGACTCCAATGCCCCTGCGCGAGCCGTTCGGCGACGAACGGGTTCCACACCGCGACCGTGCACGCCACCAACTGCGGCCCGACCGACACGTGCAGCAACTCGCGCGCCAGCAGCGCGGCGCCGTACCCGGCGGCCCACAACGCGACCACCAGAATCGCCTTCACCAGCAGCCCGCCGTCCACGACCGGCGACAGCGCCGCGAGGAACGCGTCCTGCGGCACGGCCCGCGGCGCGGCGTCCCCGAGTCCGAGCGCGGCATCGGTGAGATACGAACGCGGCGTGCTCACCGCGTCACGCAACAGCAGATACCCCGACCCGAGCAGCGGCCCGACGACGACCGCCGTCAACACAGCGCTGTACCCGGCCGGAACCACCGACTCCCACCGCACCCGCACCCGACGACCGCCACTCACGGACCCACACCCTACGTACCCACCCATGGCGCCCGCTGCCCCGCCGGTGAGCAGGCCGACCCACCGCGGTTCCACCGCACGGACGGTTCGGCACAGCAGGCGACGGAATGATGCGTGGATCGGGTTCGGGGCGGGGCGGGGGCCTGCGGTCGAAGGTTCGGGTGCGACGATGGGGCGTGCCTGTCAATCGTCGGTTACCCGTGGTCGCGGATCTGACGTTGGTGACGGCGGGGGCGATGATCGCGAATGTCGCGGGGTATCTGTTGCAGGTGCTGGCGGGTCGCTGGCTCGGGGTTGGCGGGTACAGCGAGTTCGCGAGTCTGTTGGCGGTGCAGTTGTTGTGCGCGGTGCCCGCGCTGGCGTTGCAGAACGTGGTGGCCAGGGAGTGGGTGCGCGGGGCGGGGGCCGATGCGCTGCGGCGGCTGCGGTGGCGGTGCGCGGTGATCGTCGCCGTGGTCGCGGCGGCGCTGATCCCGGTGGTGACTTCCGCGTTGCACGTCGGTGTCGCGGCATGTGCGGCCGCGTTGGGTGCCGCGCCCGCGCTGGTGTTGCTCTCCGGTGAGCAGGGGATCCTGCAAGGGGCGCGGCGGTTCCGCGGCTTGGCGTTGGTGTTGGGGGCGGCGGGGGTGGCGCGGGTCGCGCCCGCGCTCGTTGTGCTCGCGGTCGGTGGCGGCGCGGCTGCGGCATTGGGCGCGGCGGCCGTCGGACTCGCCGCAGCGGCGGTGTTCGCGCGGTGCGTCGCGGGGTCGCCGGAGGCGGATGAGCAGCCGCGCACGCACACCGTCGGCGTGTTGCCGGTGTTGCGCGCCGCGCAGGTGCAGGCCGCGTTGATGGCGCTGTCCTCGGCGGACCTGATCGTGGTCAGGATGGTCCTCGACGAGGCCGACGCCAGCCGCTACGCGCTCGGCACCATCGCCGCGAAGATCGCCTTCTGGCTGCCGCAGGCGGTGGGTGTCGTGCTGTATCCGAGGATGGCGCAACCCGCCCATTCGGCGCGCGCCATCCGCGACGCGCTCGGCGTGCTGTCGGCGATCGGCGTGGTCGCGGTACTGGTCGCCGCCGTCGCCGCCCCGCTCGCGACCTTGTTCGTCGGCCAGGACTACGCGCCGATCCAGGGCCTGCTGTGGCTGTTCGCCCTGCACGGCGCGATCCTCGCGGTCCTGCAGGGCGCGGTGCTTTCCGCGATCGCCGTCGACCGCACCGCGATCGCCACGCTCACCTGGCTGGGATTGATCGTGGAGGTCACCGTGATGCTGCTGTTCGCGGACACCGTGCCCGCACTCATCGTCACGGCCGTTTCGGTGGCCGCGGTGACGACCACGACCGTCGCCGTCATCGTGTCACGCACCGCGGACCGCCCACACCTTTCGGCGGCACCCGCCGCGGGCTCGGGATTCGAACCGGGCCAACCTCGATCCACTGCGGGATGATCGACCGCAGCCGCTGCCCGGCTCTGTCTGTCGCTCGGCACCGGACCGTCCTGCCGCCGATCGTGAGCCCACCGCGACCACCTACCCGCGCCCGATCGGAGCACCCGGTGACGCCCACGTACCAATGTTCGCGGCCCGCACATCATTCGCATTTCAAAGGGGTTTGCCGATAAGTGAATTCGGGTATACGGCGCCGCCGTGGTCGCGGCACTCCGGGCCCTCGTGACATTTCGTTCGCACTCAATTGCACCCGGTAAACAAAAGAATTCGGCCCCCCGGCGAAGAAACCGGAGGGCCGAATTCGTTGGTTTGCCAGCTATGCGCGGACCGTCAGAGACCCTTGCGCATATCGATCTGCTCGGTGGGTGCGTCGTCGCCGCCGCGCGGGCGACCGATGGGTGCGCCGCGACCGGCGGGCGCCGTGTTGCCGCCGCCGCGCACACCGAGGAAGATGCCGCCGATGATGGCGATCACGCCGAGGATGCCGAGGATGATCGGCATGGTCCGCCCGTACAGCGACAGCTTGTCGATGTTGTCCTTGGCGATCGAGAGCTGCGATTCGACGGTGTTCTCATCGAAGACGAGGTTCGACTTGAGCGCGGTGACGTCGGGCTTGTCGCCGGTGCGGGCGTAGTACAGGTGCAGCTGTTCACCGCCCTTGACGATGGTGCCGGTCTCCGGCTCGACCCACACGTCGCGCACATTGGTGTAGTAGCGCGCCATGGTGACATCGCCTTCACCCGGCAGGCCCCACTTGGCGGCGGGCAGCGTCAGCCGGTTGGTGGGGGCCTTGACGACGTCGTAGAGGTTGGTCGCCGGGACGGTCTGCTGGAAGTGGTAGACCTTGGTGCTGTTGATCTCGGTCTCCTCGACGAAGTTGATGTCGAAGGTCTTCCTGGCGTTGACGTCGAAGTACGGGTACGTCTTCTTCTCGGTGCCGATGGGGAAGCGGTACTGCAGGCCGGTGTGCTGGACCGGGTCGGCGATGCTCTCGCCCGCCGCGTTCGTGGTGACGGCGATGGAACCGTTGGGGTCCTTGTCCACCGGCATGCCGTCCTTGCGGTCGATGGTGACCCGGTCGACGGTGGCGGTGAGCAGGCCGGTGTCGCCTTGTTTGTCGATGCGACGCAGGGTCTGACCGGCCTGGATGGTCATTTCGGTGGCGTCGGAGGGGTCCTCGACGGTGACGAAGCGCTGCGAGATCAGCGGCACGTTGGTGTCGATCTTCGCCGACCCCTCGGGGGCGGTGAGGGATTTGGAGTCCAGGACCAGGCTCTCGGCGCCCGACTGGTTGTTGGCGACCGTGGTGATCTCGAGGTCGAGCGGCGTTTTCGCCAGTTTGCTGACGGTGTAGGTCGGGATGAGCAGAGCCATCACGATGAGTAATGCGCCTAGCCCAACGAGTAGGCAGGCCACCGTCCTTCTGGTACCGGCACTCAGTGCCATGCAAACTCTCCCTCGTCGTAGAACACAGGTCCATCCGGCGAGCACCACAAAGAGCCGCAGCGCTCGTGAGCCCTGACACTAACAGTCCGATGTCGTACCATGCGGTGCCGAGGCCGGATTCCGACCAGAAATCGACCGAGTTTAGCGCGAAAAGTGAAACGAATGGTTCTCAACTCGGGAATCGGAGAAGAGGGGCGGCGGAGGATGACGGCGACAGTTCCGGCCACGGGCGACGCCGTCGCCGCCGCCCGGTCCCGCGGATTCCTGCCCGCGCTGGAAGGCATGCGCGCCATGGCCGCGCTCGGCGTGCTGCTCACCCACGTCGCATTCCAGACCGGCGCGGGCGGCACGCCCGTATTCGGCCGGATCTGGGGCCGCTTCGACATGGCGGTCGCGGTGTTCTTCGGACTGTCCGGCTTCCTGCTGTGGCGACCGCACGCGGGCGCGGCGCGCGGCCTCGGCGCCGCGCCGACCCCCGGCCGCTACCTGCTGCACCGCGGCGCGCGCATCCTGCCCGCCTACTGGGCGGTGGTGTGCGCGGTCCTGCTGCTGTTGCCCGGCGCCTCCGACACCGCGGGGCTGCGGGTGTGGCTGTCCAATCTCGCCCTGCTCCAGGTCTTCGTGCCGCTGACCCTGACCGACGGCCTCACCCAGATGTGGAGCCTGTCCGTCGAAGTGGCCTTCTATCTGATGCTTCCGGTGTTCGCGCCGGCGATGGCGCGGCTGCGGGGCCGGGCGGCCCGACTGCGTATCCCGGTGATCGTCGGCGTCGGGGCGCTGTGTCTGTGCTGGAACTTCCTGCCGGTGCCGACGCCGGACGCCATCCACGCCGACAACTGGCTGCCCGCTTACCTGCCGTGGTTCGCGGGCGGAATGCTGCTCGCCGAACTCGTCGACGACCCCGCCGCCTTCGGACGCCTGCGCCGACCGCTCGGCAGCAGGCCCGTGATGTGGACGATCGCGCTGATCGCGTTCCTGCTGTCGGCGACCGACCTCGCGGGCCCCGCCGGACTGACCCGCGCCGAACCGTGGCAGTACGTCCTGAAGATGGTTTTCGGCGCGATCATCGGATTCGCCCTGCTCGCACCGCTGGTCCTCGGCGACGGCAGGCACCGCTTCCTGTGCTCGCGGACCGCCGCGACCCTCGGCCGCTGGTCCTACGGGATCTTCCTGTGGCATCTGGCCGTACTGTCGGTGATCTTCCCGGTCTTCGGTCTCTTGCCCTTCCAGGGTGATTTCGCCTACATCCTGCTACTCACCGTCGCGCTGACCCTGCCCATGGCCGCGGCCAGCTACGCGCTGATCGAGGAACCCGCCCGCCGATTCGCGCGCCGCTTCGACGACGGTCGCAAGTCCGGCGCGAGCCTCGACCTCGCCGCGAATCCCGAGGTGCGCGCCGAGTCCGCCGATCGTCGGGAGACCTGAGGCCGTCGATTCTCGGGGTGGTCGCCGAGTCCGGCGCTCAGTCCGCGAGTTGACGTTCGATATCGAGCAGGTGGTGGCGCGACTCGTGGGCGGCGTGCACCGCGACCCAGCGCAGCGAGCGCACGGCGGGTTCCGGGTAGTGGTAGTGCAGCGTGCGGTCCCAGTCCTGGTCGCCGAGTCGGTCCAGAACGCCACCGAAAAGCATTGCGGCGTCCCGTAATTGGCGTGCCACATCGTCGGGGCGCTGATGGGCGTAACCGTCGTGGTCGATCCGTTCGGCACGTCCCATCGGCGCCGCGGTCGGCGTCACGGTACGGCGGGCAGCCAATACCCGTTCCCGCATGACGAGCAGTACGTCGCGCAGATGGCACGCGTACTCGAGCGGTGACCACACCGCCGGATCCGACCGCCGTCGCAGCAGGTTGACATCGTCGCGCAGCGCCTCGGCGTAGGCGTCGGCATCGCGGCGGACGATCGCGGACACCCGCGGCGCCAACTTCAGGTCGTACTCGAATTCGCATTCGGCGCAGGTGTGCACAACTATCGATGCTACCGATCCGGTTCGTCGCGTTCGCCGGATTTCCCTGCGCGGGGGAGCGCGGCGATGGCGACCGCGATCACGGCGACCAGGGCCGGGAACTGCACCCACATCGAATTGCCGACGTATCCGCCCGGTGAGCGCCACGGTCCGGTGGAGAGGGCGGCGATCGATATCGCGGTGCCGAGTCCGGCGGTGTAGGCGAGGTGGGTCGGGCGCACGCGGGGCGCGAAACGCACCGCGAGCACGCCGATCACGGCGAGTGCCGCGCCCGTCACGCCCGCGATCACGGTGGCCGTGCCGACGACGGCGACGATGCCGAGCCCGCGCAGGCCCCACGTGTGGGGCGCTGGTCCCGGTGCGTCGCGTGGCCCGCGCGGGAAGGCCAGGATCAGCAAAGGGATCAGCAGCAGGAGCCCACCGAAGATGCCGAGTCGATACCAGCGGTCGGTGGGGAACGACAGGGTGACAGGCCCGTTCGTGGCATCCGTGGGCAGCAGCCAGCCCTGCTGCCAGCCGTTGACCACGATCGGTTCGAGTTCGACGCCGTCCGCGGTGCGAGCCTGCCATCCGACATTGGTACTGAGCGGGATAACCAGAAGCCGCTGCGCGACAGGCGAATTCACAGCAGTGTCATCGCCCGGGGCGGTTCCGCCGTCGCCTGCTGTCGGGTTCGCGCCGTTCGGGCTGCCGTCGGTGTTGATCGTGGCGCTGCCATCGCCGGATACGGCGGTGTTGTCGATATCGGTGCGGTTCAGGCGAAGTCGGTCGACGGAGAACATCTCGGTCGGTCCGACTCGCACATCGGATTGTCCCGGCGGCAATACGAATCCGGGCGCACCCGTGCCGTCGGCATCGCATGTTCGGGCGGAAACAGGTGCACCGGAGCGTAATTCGTCGAAGGTGGCGGTTATCGTGGTGCGCACCGCTATTCCGTCGACGCTGACCGTCGGACCGAGTTCGCACGGCACCGTGACGAGCCGGTCACCGGATGCGGGCGGTGGGTAATCCGGTCCGAGTACCGATACCTCGGCGATTCCGGCGGGCTGGGTCTGGACGAAGCCGAGGGCGGTGCGGTCGAGCACCGGGGACCAGGTCTGGATGCTGAGCTCGATTCGGTCGGTGACCGTCGGATACAGCGAGATGCGCGCGGGCGCATCGGGTTCGCGGTCCTCGTCGAGTTCGCGCACCTGCGGGCCGTTGCCGAGATTCACCGAGACCGAGGTGGGTGCGGCGGGCAGTCTGCCGAGGGAGGTGGTCAGGTCGAGTCCGGTGACCAGCGCGGGTTCGGGCAGTTCGAGGACCAGCGTCGGTTTCGCTCCGGTGACCCCGCGCGCGGATTCCTCGGGTGCGGTCCAACTCGTGCGCACATCGCCGTCGGTCGCCGCGAAGGCCGATCCGCGCAGGTCGCCGACATCGGCCTTGCCACGCGCGACCGGCCGCCGCGGGTCGGTGAGCAGGGCTTCCAACGCCGGTCCTTGACGGGTGCGCACGGTGAGGTCGGGGGTGACCCGCATGGTTTCGGGCACGCTGATGGTGCGCTGGAACGCGCCGGGCTCCTCGGGCGCGAGCGCCAGCCCCTTACCGCAGTGGATGCGTTCGGGCGCGTCGAAACACGCACTGCGACCGGGGAATTCCTGACCGAGATCCCAGCCGCGCACGGGTTCGCCCGGTGCGGTGGCAGGCAGGACGGTGCGGTGTCCGATATCGACGCGGGTCGGTGCGTCGCGCACGGTGTAGTCGTCCAGACTCAGTTCGCTGAGGCCGAATTGGCCGCCGCGCGTGCCGCCTTCGGTGCGGATGGCGGTGATCGTCAACCAGTCGGTGGTGCCGACCGGCAGCGAGATCGCCGCCGACACACCGGGTTCGGAGATACGCGTGGACACACTGCCGTTCGCGGTGTGCACCTCGACCCATTTCACCGGGTCGCCGATGGCGGCCGGACTCGTGGTGAAGCGCAGCAGGCCCGCCGCGATCGGATGGTCGAGGTCGAGCCGAATCCATTGACCGACAGCGGTTTCGAGGCCCGCGCTGAACCACGAGGTCGACGGGTCGCCGTCGACGACCGCCGCGGTGGAGCTGCCGGGCGCGGAACCGCCGATCTGGATGGCGTCGGCGGCCGAACTCGACGCGGTGATGGTGGCGCCCGACCATTCCCCGCGCACCGGTTCCGCACCGGGCACCGGGTAGTCGGCGACCAGGTTGTGGGTGCGGCGCGGGTCGTCGGGGGCGCGCAGGGCCGAATTGTGGTTGTCGACGCGCCCGAAGTCGGTTTCGCGGTCCATGGGGGTGTCGGTGACAAGCACCGGAGGGCCGCGCAGTCCGGCGCGCGCGGCGTCGGCGGCCAGGATCGCGGGCGCGTCGGGGGTGTCGGGATCGCGGCGCAGCCGTTCAAGCACCTCGGGTCCGCCCTGCACGATCGGCGCCGAATCCAGGTCGACGGTGTAGGCGCCCGGCACCGAATCGGGTGCGCCGACACCGCCGCGCACCTCGATCGGCGTGCCCGGCGGGCGGGCGTCGACCCGGTAGATCTGCACGGCCGGATAGGCGGGACGCAGGTCGCCGTCCACCACGAGACCGTCGGCGATGACGGCGGGCGCGATGGGATTGCCGAATTCGGCCACCTTCGTCAGCCCCGGTGAACCCTCGATCGCGCGGTGTGCCAACAGCGGGCGGGTGGAGCGCGAGGTCTCCGGGTCGAGGTCGTTGCGGAGCACGAGCACGCCGATGCCCTGATCGGCCAGGGTCGCCGCCAGTCCGGTCGATGGGCGGCCGTCGGCGATCAACCGCTGCACCGAATCCATGGCGCGGATGGTCCCCGGCGGGTTCAGCGGGACCGCGTCGCGGATCGCCCACGGTGTGCTCGCCAGCGCTTGCAGCGGTTCGTCGCGGGTCAGCCCCCACACCTGACTGCCGAACGGCGCGCCCGGCACCACGAGCGCGCGTGTGTCGGCGGCATTGTGCTCGAGCCACGCCGCGGTGTCGTGCCAGTACCCGGGCACCTCGTCGTAGGCGCCGCGCGGGGCGAGTTTCGCGGTCCAGGCCAGCGAGGTGGACAGGGTGAGCGCGGTGAGGACCAGCGCGGCGACGGCCACCATGCGGTCGCGTTCGGGATGGGCGAAGGCGCTGCGCCACTCCCGCAGCGGCGCGGCGGCGGGCAGCGGAACCCGCGCGAGCAGATGGGCGAGTCCGAGGACCAGCGGCAACCGGATCAGCGGCTCGAGTTTGTGCACATTGCGCAGCGGCGCGCCGCCGGAGTCGAGGAAGACACGCACCGACTCCGCGAACGGGCCGCTCAGTTCACCGGCATACCCCGCGCAGATGCCGACGAGTCCGACCATCAGGATCAGTGTGAGTCGCCCGCGGAACGGCATGCCGCGCATGGCGAGCCCGGCCATGCCTGCGGCGGCGAGCAGTCCGGTCGCAAGGACCGCGCCCGGTTGGGTGACCAGCACCGCGCCCGCGATCCGCTCCGGCGAGACGAACGGGGTCCAGCTGTCGGTGCCGCGCAGCACCTCAGCGAGCGAGGCCCACTGGGTGGTGACGCCCGAGGATTCGATGTAGTCGAGGAACGGCGGACTGACCCGGCCGAGCAGCAGCAGCGGCACCGCCCACCACAGGGTCGCGGCCGCGAGCAGCGGAATCCAGCTCAGCGTGAACCGTCGCCAGCGCCGGTTCGGTTTGTAGGAGGCCCACCACAGCAGCGCGGGCAGGAACGCCGCCACGGTCGCGACCGCGTTCACCGCGCCCATCAGCGCCAACGCCAGCGCGCTGCCCGCGGGTGAGGTCGCGCCGCCGTGCCGTCGGGCCCGATACGCGGTGCCGAGCGCGGCGGGCGCGAGCAGCACCCACGGCGCCAGCATCATCGGCAGGGTTTCCGAGGAGATCGAGCCCAGCGTGGTGAGCACACGAGGCGAGAGCGTGAACGCGATCGCCGCGATCACCCGCGCGCCGCGATTGCCGATGCCGAGCACCTCGCAGAGCCGGACGATGCCCCAGAAACCAGCGAGCAGCAGCAGCGCCCACCAGACGCGCTGGGTCACCCACGCGGGCAGGCCGAGCACATGGCCCGCCGAGAAGAACGCGCCGTGCGGGAAGAAATAGCCGTACGCCTGATTCTGCACCTGCCCCATCGGGGCCTGACTGCTCCACAGGTGCGCGGCGCGATCGAGGAAACCGAGCGGGTTCTGCGCCAGATCGTATTTGGTGTCGGCGACCGTGAGGCCGGGCGCTTGCAGGAAGGTAAGCAGGAACGCCGCGACGACGGTCGCGGCGAACCAGCGTCTGCCCAACGGCGCGACGGCGGGACCGGTATCGGAGCCCGCGGTCTCCTCGTCGGAGAGGGGCCCCTCGGCGCCCTTGTCGAGCGAGGAAGCGGAGGTCAGCGGCTCAGCGTGCGCCGTACTCAACGTTGTTGAGCAGCGAGGAGCTCGGCTCGCCGTGATCGAGTTCGGGGCGCGAGTTCTGCTGCACCGCGGCGGTGATCACGAACACCGCGACCGCGCCGAGGACGGCGCCTGCGACCGCACTGGCTACACCGGGGACAGCAAACTTCATCGCGGACTCCAATACTTCGGATCAGGCACATTCCCGGGTCAACCTAGCAGCCCGACCCACCCCACGGTGCCAACAGCCCGCGATTCGGTGTGCCAACCCCATCAGATCACACGATGTAAACCACCCCCTGGCCCAACCGAGAAGGGTTCGCGGCGTGGGGGGGGGGGGGGGGGGGGGGGGGCGGCCCCCCCCGGGCGGGTGAGACCCCCCGGCGTGCCATACCCGGCCCCCCGGCCGGGTTACCCCCCCGCGGGCCCGCGAGACTCAAAGGCCGCGAACCCCGCCGCGACGAAGTCGCGGCCAATAGGCAGGGCGGCCATTAGACACAGTGCAGCGCGCTCAGCAGGGTGCGGAGTTTGGCGGTGGTCTCCTCCAACTCGGCGAACGGGTCCGAAGCGGCGACGATGCCGCCGCCCGCGTGTGCGCGCAGCGAACGCCCGTCGGCCGACAGTTCGGCGCAGCGGATCGCCACCACCCACTCGCCGTCACCGGTGTGATCGCACCAGCCGACCGCGCCGCCGTAGAAGCCGCGATCACCCTCGACCTCGGTGATCGCGGCCAGCGCGGACTTCGTCGGGGTGCCGCACACGGCCGGGGTCGGGTGCAGTCGGATCGCCAGGTCGAGCGCGGTGGTCGACGGGTCGCGCAGGGTCGCGGTGATCGGGGTCGCCAGGTGCCACACCTCGGTGGTGCGCACGAGGCGCGGCTGCTCGGGGATCGACAGGGTCGCGCAGAGCGGGGTGAGCGCCTGCGCGATCCACTCGATCACGTAGGCGTGTTCCTCGCGGTCCTTGGCGCTGGCCAGCAGAGCGTCGGCCTGCGCGGCGTCCGCGTCGGCGTCCGGCAGGCGCGGCAAGGTGCCCGCCAGCGGGCGCAGGGTGACCGTCGCGCCGCGGCGGGCGACCAACACTTCCGGTGTGGCGCCGACCAAGGTGCCCGCGCGGCCCGCCGGGGTCAGATCGACGGCGAAGACGTTGGCGTGCGGGTGCGCGGTCAGCAGGTGGGCCGCGACCAGGTCGGGGCGCAGGGGTGCGTCCGCCTCCGCTGTGACCGAACGCGCGGCGACCACCTTGCGCAGCGGTTGTGCCGGATCGTTCAACGTCGCCACCAGTGTGCGGACGCGCTCGATGTGTTCGGCGGGCGGCGGGTTCTGCTGCACCACGTGCACGGCGGGCAGAACGGGCAGCGCGGCAGGGCGCCACGGGCCTGCCGTGTGTGTCGCCTGTCGTGGGATATGCAGCGCCGCAGGGGTATTCGGGTCGAAAGGGAGTGCGCCGACGATCATGCGCGCGTCGCCGTTCCGCAACGCCCTGGCCGCCGCGTCCGGCTCGGTGAACACACGCTGGACGCCATGGGTGCGCAACACACCACCGGGCTGAGCGAGCAGGAATCCATCCATGATCACTCGACCCTAGCTGTGTCTATTTTGCCGCGACTTCGTCGCGGCGGGGTTCGCGGCCTTTGAGTCTCGCGTCCGAGCGGTCGATACTCGCGCCTGCGGCGCATTGTCTCGACCGCTCGGACGCGAGACGCCGCGAACCCTTCTCGGTTGGGCCGGGTGGGGGTTTGTGTGTGGGGGCGTGGCTTGGTGGGGTCGGGTGGTGGCGGTGTTCGGTAGCGTGTCGGTGACTTGCTTTGTGGGAGTGGGCGGGGATGCACCGCCCGGACGACCGACCGGCGTTGTGGTGTGTCGGCCCGCGGCTGGTGAGTTGCTGGATGGCGCGTTTCGGGTGAGGGGGCGCTGCCGGAGGTTTGGTGGGTGCGGTGGGATTCCGGGCGTTCAGGGGCGGGGTTCGCGGCCCGGGGGGACCAGTAGGACCGGGCGGTGGCAGTGTTTGAGTACTGCGTCGGCGACGCTGCTGCGTAGGAGGGCGCGTATGCCGGTGGCGCCTCGGGTGCCTGCGACGATTACGTCCACGTCGAGTTCGTCGGCGCAGTCGACTATCGCGTTCCAGATGGTGGATACGCATTCGGCGGTGCGGGCCTCGGCGTTGAGGCCCGCTAGTTTCGCCAGTCGCACGCCTTCGATGTTGATGGTTTTCGCGTCTACGTAGGCGATGTCCTCTATTTCCTCGTCGGGTACCCAGTCGGGTTGCACCACTCCGGACAGGCCGGACAGTCTTGCGGCTTGGCGCACCATCGGCTCCCACGCGGTCAGGACTACCGCGCGGTTCGCCGAGAGGAAGCGGCCTGCGTATTCGACGGCGCGTTTGGCGTTCTCGGAACCGTCGTAGGCGATGAGCATCAGGTCGCAGGGCACGGTGACCTCCTGAGGGAGTCGCACGGCTGTTTTCCCAGATTACTCCCGGTGCGGGCGGTTGCCGTGACGCCGCGCACCCGGGCGTCGACCCCGGTGGGCGGCGCACTACGCTGTGTCCAATGCGGACGACATCTCTCGTTCTCTTCGCGGTCATCACCGCCGTCACCACCGCCTGTTCGGGCGGCAGCGATACGGCGGCGCCGTCCACCAGTTCGGCGCCCGCCGTCACCGGGTCGGCCGCGCCGTCCGGCGACGCCACCTCGGCCACTCCGGTCGCGCTGGACTGCAACGCCACCTACCTGGCGCGGTTCACACAGCGTCAGAAGTTGGCGCAGCTGTTGACGGTGGGTGTCGCGGGCACCGCCGACGCGTTGGAGACGGTGCGTTCCGAGCAGGTCGGCGGGATCTTCGTCGGGAGTTGGACCGACAGGTCGCTGCTCGCGGGCGGTGCGCTCGAGTCGGTGAAATCCGCGGCGATCGTGCCGTTGATGGTGACCGTCGACGAAGAGGGCGGGCGGGTTTCGCGTCTGAAGGATTTGATCGGTGCGGCGCCGTCGGCTCGGGTCACCGCCAAGTCCATGTCGCCCGAGCAGTTCTACGAGGCCAGTGTGGAGCGCGGCCGCAAGATGCGCGCGCTCGGCATCACCGTCGATTTCGCCCCCGATGTCGATGTGAGCAGCCAGCCCGACGATTCGGTGATCGGCGACCGCTCGTTCTCCTCCGACCCGGACGAGGTCACCCGCTACGCCGACGCCTACATCCGCGCGATGCGCGAGGCCGGGGTCGGCACGGTCATGAAGCATTTCCCTGGCCACGGCTCCGGTTCGGGCGATTCGCACACCGGCGCGGTGCGCACGCCGCCGCTGGAGGAGTTGCAGACGGTCGACCTGGTGCCATATCGGGCGCTCGTCGGTTCCGGCGCGGCCGTGATGGTCGGCCATCTCGACGTGCCGGGGCTCACCGATCCGAATGTGCCCGCGAGTATTAGTCCGGCGGCGATGTCGTTGCTGCGCAATGGAACCGGATACGGGGCCGCGCCGTTCACCGGCGTCATCTTCACCGATGATCTCAGCGGTATGGCGGCGATCACCAGCAGGCTCGGCATCGAGGCCGCGGTGGAGGCGGCACTGGCGGCGGGCGCGGACAACGCGTTGTGGATCAGCACCGCCGCGGTCTCCAGCGTGCTCGACCGGCTGGAGGGGGCGGTCGCGAACGGGACATTGCCCGCCGACCGGGTGGACGCCTCGGTGCTGCGCAATGCCGTGTACAAGGGCGCGCTGCGCTGCTGAATCGGTGCGCGCACCGGCCCCGCCCGACTCGGTCGTGAGCGGGGCCGTACTGTATTCGAGCCGGGGTCGGCGCGGGGATTCGCCGACCTCCGAGGGGCCGGGGGCAGCGCGGGGAGTGAATTCGACCCACCGAACTTACCTTGGAGTAATATAAGGGCTTCACCTTTGCGGTAGGAGAATGGATGGCGGGCGGAACGAAACGACTTCCCCGAGCGGTTCGTGAGCAGCAGATGTTGGACGCCGCCGTAGAAGTCTTCTCGCGCAAGGGTTTCCACGATACCTCCATGGACGCCATCGCCGCCGAGGCGAAAATCTCCAAACCCATGCTGTACCTGTATTACGGCTCCAAGGACGAACTTTTCCGGGCCTGCATCCAACGCGAAGGCATGCGCTTCATCGAATCCGTCGCCCCCGCGGGCAACCCACTGCTCTCCCCGCACGAACAGCTGCGCACCGCCCTCGAGGGATTCCTCGGATTCGTCGACCGCAATCGCAAATCCTGGCAGGTGCTGTACCGCCAGGCCATCGGTCAGCAGGCATTCACCTCCGAAATCGAGAACGCCCGCGAACGCGTCATCGAATTGACCGCGAAACTGCTGGAATCCAGTGCGCGACATCCCGAACCGGGCACCAACTTCGATATCGTCGCGGTCGCCGTCATCGGCGCGGGCGAAGCCATCGCCGACCGGGTCGCGGGCGGGCGCATCGAAGTCGCCGAAGCGGTCGACCTGCTCGACGACCTGGCCTGGCGGGGACTCGCGGGTCGCAAGAAAGCCGAATAGGGGTCTTTTGCCGCCGCGAACCCTTTGACGGTACCGGTTGCCGTCGCGGGCCTCGGCTGTCAGAGTTCGGTATCCGCGGCGATTCGATTCGCGGAATCCGGGTCGGGAGGAATCGGGGTCGCATGTTCGGGCTGCTCACACCCTGTGCGCACGGTGCGCACAAATACGGGATCGACCCATCGGAATGGCACGCGCAGATGTGCGGGCTGTGCGTCGGACTCGGCGCCGGACACGGGTCGCTGGCCCGCACGGCGACCAATACCGACGCCATGCTGTTGAACGCGCTCACCGAAGCCCAATTCGCCGGACCGGCCGCCCGCACCGGCGTCGGACCGTGCGCGCTGCGCGGGATGCGGCGTGCGGAAGTGGCCGCGGCGGATTCGCCCGGCGTGCGGTTGGCGGCCACCGCCTCGCTGCTGCTCGGGGCGGCCAAGATCCGCGACCACGTCGACGACGCCGATACCGCGTCGTTGCTGCGCCGTCCGATGGCCACCGTGTCCGGGCAGTGGTGGCGTCGCGCTCGTGCGCAGGCCGCGTCCATCGACCTCGATGTGGAACCGCTCGTCGCCGCCATCGCCGCTCAGGGCGCATTGGAGCGCACGTCGGGCCTGACGCTGGACGAGCTCACCGAACCCGCGCAGCGCTGCGCCGCCGAATTCTTCGCCCACACCGCGGTACTGGCGGGTCGCGCGGACAACGTCGAACCGCTGCGAACGGCGGGCCGCCACTTCGGGCGCATCGCCCACCTCGCCGACGCCGTCGAAGACCTCGACGACGATATCGCGCACGGCCGATACAACCCGCTCGTCGCCACCGGTACCGACCTCGACGCCGCCTACGAACAGTTGCTGGAATCCGAGGCAGCGCTTCGCGAAGCCATCGCGACCACCGACCTGGACACCGCGCCGACGGTGCGCTGGATGCTGCTCGACCCGCTGTCCAGCCTGCTCACCGGTATGGGGCGTGACCTCGGGCTGGTGAATCACCACCCGTACGACTCGCACCGTGCACCGCGCAAACCCACCCTCATCGAAGGCATCGGCCTGCTGCTCGGCCAGTACCCCACCGGCTACGCCTGCTTCGCCGACCACACCCGCCCCTGCAGCGGCCGCCGCAAACGCGCTTGGCGCAAACGCCTCGACTGCTGCGACTGCGCGGATTGCTGCTGCGATTGTTCGTAGTGGAAATGTCTGGTTCGCCAAGGTTGCTGTGAGCTGTCAGGATGCGGGGGATCACGATGTAGGACCGGCGCGGCCGGGGAGGAACGGGGCGGAAGTTGTTCGGAATGCTGCGGCCGTGTGCGCACGGGGCCCAGAAGTACGGGATCGATGCTGGGCAGTGGCGGGCGCACATGTGTGGGTTGTGTCTCGGGTTGCGGGACGGACACGGGCAGGTGGCGCGGTCGGCCACCAATACCGACGCGATCGTGCTCAGTGTGCTCACCGAAGCCCAGCGGTCGGGCCCCGCGGCGCGCACCGTCGCAGGGCCGTGCGCGTTGCGCGGGATGCGGCGCGCGGAAGTGGCTTCGGCGGACTCGCCCGGTGTGCGGTTGGCGGCCACCGCTTCGCTGTTGCTCGGCGCGGCGAAGATCCGTGATCATGTCGAAGACCGCGACGGGTCCGTGCTGACCCGCCGTCCCATGACCAGGATCTCCGATCGCTGGGCCGCGAGCGCTACCGCGCAAGCGGCGCTGATCGGGCTCGATATCGATCCGCTCGTCACCGCCATCGCACAGCAGACTGAACTCGAACACCGCGCGGGCTACGACGCCGTCTCCCTCGACGAACTCACCGGGCCAACCCAGACCTGCGCGTCGGAACTGTTCGCGCACACCGCGATACTCGCCGACCGTCCCGAGAACGTCAGCGCGCTGCGGGAGGCAGGCAGGCATTTCGGTCGGATCGCGCACCTCGCCGATGCCGTCGAGGACTTCGACACCGACCGGGCGCGTGGCCGATTCAACCCGCTCGACGCAACCGGCACCACCGTCACCCAGGCATACGACCTGCTGCGCGAATCGGATGCCGAACTGCGCCGCGCTATGGCAGGCACCGACCTCGCGCGGACACCCACGGTGCGATGGATTCTGCTCGACCCCCTGTACGCACTCGTCCGCAGACTCGGGCGCGGCATCGGCGCCCCACTCGTCCACGCCTGTTCCGCCAACCGGGACCATGCCGAACACGCCCACTTTCCCGGTACCGGTCACCGTCCACCGACTCGACGGCCCGACATCGGGTCAGCCATCGCCATCGCTTTGGGTGTCTACTGCACCGGCTGGGCCTGCTGCTCCGACCACACCAGCCCATGTACCGGTGAGCGCAAGGACGCCTGGATCAAGAACTGCGACTGCGGGGACTGCTGCGAGGGTTGCGATTGCTGCTCGAACTGCTGCGAGTGTGACGGTTGCTGTTGCGACGGCTGCGACTGCTGAGCTGTGTCTATTTTGCCGCGACTTCGTCGCGGCGGGGTTCGCGGCCTTTGAGTCTCGGACGCGAGACGCCGCGAACCCTTCTCGGTTGGGCCAGGTGTCAGGGGTGGGGCAGGTTGGGTTTGGGTTCGGAGTTCTTAGGGGCGTGAGTATGCGTGGGGGCAGCTTTACCGGCTGGTCATCGGTTTGCGGTCCTACTGACTGGAGAGCCTGGCCCTTGTCGGGGCCAGGCTCTCGTCACGTTGGGAATTCCACGTGGGTCAGCGGAGGGTTGCTGTCAGGTGGGGGTAGCCCTTTTTCGGGTGGCGCAGGGCCAGGTTCCAGCCGCCGTCTGCTTGGTCGGCGTAGAGGTTGACTGTCGAGGGCAGCAGGATGGGTTTGCCGAATTTGACCGCGTAGGTGGTCTTTTCTGGGATTCGGCCTTCGATTATGCCGAGAATTGTTGCGGCTGACCACATTCCATGAGCTATTGACTTCGGGAATCCGAAAGCCTTTGCGCCTACGGCTGAAGTGTGGATGGGGTTGTGGTCGCCTGAGGCCGCGGCGTAGCGGGTGATCGTTTTTTGGTCGACTCGCAGGGTGCGCAGGGGTGGGGGTGGCGCTTCTTCGGGTTTGGGTTCGGGTTTCGGGGCGCCGGACAGGGAGGTTTTCTGCTGGTGCAGCATGGTCGCTACCTGACGCCATACCTGTTCGCGGCCGACCTTCACTTCGGTGACGGCGTCGATGAGCAGGCCTTTCGGGTGTTCGCGCAGGTTCTCGACGTGGGTGTGGAAGTCGAGGGGTTCGGCGACCGAGATCTCGCGGGCGCGTTCGATTCGGTTCTCCGCGTGTACCGCGCCGACCGCGGTGAACGGGAAGTCGCGGGCCACAACCAACTGCATGATGAGGGGGAAGGCGAGCACGAACGGGTAGGTGAGTGGGAGTGCGTCGCCGAAGCGCAGGCCGGTGGCGCGGCAGTAGGCGGCGAGGTGGTCGGGGTCGACGCGGTAGCCGTCGAGGCGCACTTCGCGATCGGGCAGGGTGGGTTTGCGTGCGGTGAGCAGCGGGACGGGGACCGCGCCGAGTGCGGCTTTGGCGAAGAGTCTGCTGTTCTTCGGCGGTGCGGTGAGGGTGATGGTCTGGGTCATCATGCCCCGATCAGGCTCTGGCCGCAGACCCGAACGATGTTGCCGCTCACCGCGTTCGACGCGGGCGAGGCGAAGTAGGCGATGGTCTCGGCGACGTCGACGGTCTGGCCGCCCTGCGACAGCGAACTCATCAGCCGCGCGGCTTCGCGGGTGCCGACGGGGATCGCCGCCGTCATGGCGGTTTCGATGAATCCGGGCGCCACCGCGTTGATGGTTATGCCGTGTTCCGCCAGTTTCGGCGCTTCGGCGTTCACCATGCCGATGACACCGGCTTTGGAGGCGCCGTAGTTGGTCTGGCCGCGGTTGCCCGCGATGCCCGCGATGGAGGACACGTCGATCACGCGTCCGCCTTCGCGCAGCGCGCCCTCGGCCACGAGCCCTTCGGTGATCCGGTGCGGCGCGGCGAGATTGACGTTGATGACCGAATTCCAGCGGGCTTCGTCCATATTGGAGAGCAGTTTGTCGCGGGTGATGCCCGCGTTGTGCACGATGATGTCGATGCCGCCGAAGCGTTCGGTGGCGAATTCGGCCAGTTTCCGCGCGGCGTCGGGGGCGGTGACGTCGAGGGCGAGCGCGGTGCCGCCGACCTTGTTCGCGGTCTGCGACAACGCTTCTCCGGCGGCGGGGATGTCGGCGACGATCACGGTGGCGCCGTCGCGGGCGAACACTTCGGCGATGGTGGCGCCGATGCCGCGCGCCGCGCCGGTGACCACGGCGACCTTGCCGTCCAGTGGCTTGTCCCAGTCGGCGGGCGCGACGGAATCATTGGAGCCGACGCGGATCACCTGTCCGTCCACGAAGGCGGATTTGGCCGAAAGCAGAAAGCGCAGTGTGGATTCCAGGCCGGTGGCGGCGGGGGCGGCGGCGGGCGAGAGGTAGACGAGCTGGGCGGTGGCGCCGCGGCGCAGTTCCTTGCCCGCCGAGCGGGTGAAGCCTTCGAGCGCGCGTTGCGCGATCTGCTCGTCGACGCTCGCGGTGAGTTCGGGGGTGGTGCCGATGACCACGATGCGGCCGGAGGCGGCGAGGCTGCGCATGGCGGGTTGGAAGAATTCGAACAGCTGCGAAAGGTCTTCGATGGCGCCGATTCCGGTGGCGTCGAAGACGAGCGCGCCGTATTTCGCGCCCTGGCTCAGCGAGTCGTGGAACGTGTAGTCCGACAGCAGCGCGCGCACCGGCTCGGCGACGCGGCCTTTGCCGCCGATCAGCACCGGTCCGGGCAGCGCGGGCTCACCTTTGGCGTAGCGGCGCAGCTTTTCCGGCTGCGGCAGACCGAGTTTGGTCGCCAGGAACTGGCCGGGGGCGGAGTTGACGAACGATCCGTAGAGGTTGGGAGCACCCTTGCTCTTGCTGGCTGCCACTGTTCCTACCTTTGCTTGGTCTGGGGATGGTCTCGTTCATTGCGTGCCCCGTGGCGCGGGTGTGCACACAGCACAGGTGTGAATCACGTGCGGGGTACGGTGTCGACAATTAACTTACTCCAGAGTAAGTTTAATGTAAACCGAAGTCGACGCGAGCCGAAGTCGACGCGCGGCCCGCCGGGCGCACGCGCCGGTCGACCCCGAACCCCCGACGAGATCTGGAGACTCGAGTGACAAGCACAGCCCGTTCGCCAAGGACCCAACGGCAGCCGCGTCCGATCGCGATCGTCGGCGGCAACCGGATCCCCTTCGCCCGCTCCGACAAGAGCTACGCGCACGCCTCCAACCAGGACATGTTCACCGCCGCGCTGGACGGCCTCGTCAGCCGGTTCAACCTGCAGGGCGAACGGCTCGGCCTCGTCGTCGGCGGCGCGGTGCTCAAGCGGGTCGGCGAACACGGCCTGATCCGGGAGAGCGTGCTCGGCTCCACCCTGAGCCCGTACACCCCCGCCCACGATCTGCAGTTGGCCTGCGGCACCGGTCTGCAATCCATCGTCACCGTCGGCGACGCCATCGCGGCGGGCCGGATCGACGCCGGTATCGGCGGCGGCACCGACACCACCTCCGACGCGCCGATCGGCGTCAGCGAGGGCATGCGCGAATGGATGCTCGACGCCAACCGCGCCAAGTCCACCAAGGCTCGCCTCAAGCTGGTCGGCCAGTTGCGCCCCGGCATGCTCGGCATCGAGATCCCCCGCAACGCCGAACCGCGCACCGGCCTTTCCATGGGCGAGCACGCGGCGGTCACCGCCAAGGAATTCGGCGTCACCCGCGAGGCGCAGGACGAACTCGCCTACCTGTCGCACAAGAACATGGCCGCCGCCTACGACCGCGGCTTCTTCGACGACCTGATCACCCCGTTCCTCGGCCTGACCCGCGACGACAACCTGCGTCCCGGATCCACCGTCGAGAAGTTGGCCACCCTGAAACCGGTCTTCGGCGTCAAGGCGGGCGAAGCGACCATGACGGCGGGCAACTCCACCCCGCTCACCGACGGCGCGTCCGCGGTGCTGCTCTCCAGTGACGAATGGGCCGCCGAGCGCAAACTGCCGACCCTGGCCTACCTGGTGGATTCCGAGGTCGCCGCAGTCGACTACATCCACGGCCCGGACGGGCTGCTGATGGCGCCCACCTACGCGGTGCCGCGCATGCTCGCCCGCAACGGCCTCACCTTGCAGGATTTCGACTACTACGAGATCCACGAAGCGTTCGCGTCGGTCGTGCTCGCCACCCTGCAGGCGTGGGAGTCCGATCAGTACTGCAAGGAACGCCTCGGCCTCGACGGTGCGCTCGGGTCGATCGACCGGAGCAAACTCAACGTCAACGGCTCCTCGCTGGCCGCGGGGCACCCGTTCGCCGCCACCGGCGGCCGCGTGGTCGCCTCCACCGCGAAACTGCTCGCCGAGCGCGGGTCAGGCCGGGCGCTCATCTCCATCTGCGCCGCGGGCGGTCAGGGCGTGGTCGCCATTCTCGAGCGCTGATACGCGAGGGCGGCATCCGATTCTTCCCCGGAACCGGATGCCGCCCTGTTTGCCGGCTCCCGAATCCGGTCGGGGCGATCGACGCTTCGGAAGCGACGAACACGACCTCCGAAACGGACCCGGACGGGAGTCAGCCGGTGAAAACGTATCGGAATCAGGCGGGCGAGGTGACCGAAACGGCGGGTTCGTCCCGCGAAATGGGAGATATCCACGGATTTGCCCGGTCCGGGGGTCACGCTTCGGGGAGTTCGTCGTGCCCGCCGAACGCCTTGCGCATGGCGGAAAGCATCTTGTCGGCGTAGAGCGCGCCGTCGCGCGAGGAGAAGCGCCCGAACAACGCCGCGGCCAGCACCGGTGCGGGCACGCCGGTGTCGACGGCGGCGTCGAGGGTCCAGCGGCCCTCCCCGGAATCGGAGACCCTGCCGTCGAAGGAATCCAGATTCGGGTCCGCGTACAGTTCGGCCGCGGTCAGGTCGAGCAGCCAGGACGCGACCACCGACCCGCGCCGCCACACCTCGGCCACCTCGGGGATGTCGAGGTCGTATCGGTAGTACTCGGGATGTTCCAGCGGCGTGAGTTCCGCGGAGAACTCCCCGGCCCGCGCGGCGCCCGCGTTCGCCCTGTGCAGGATGTTGAGCCCTTCCGCGTAGGCCGACATCGCCCCGTATTCGATGCCGTTGTGCACCATTTTCACGAAATGGCCCGCGCCCGCCGGACCGCAGTGCAGATAGCCCTGTTCCGCCGTCGACGGCGCGCCGGTGCGGCCGGGGGTGCGTTCGGCCGCGCCGATGCCGGGCGCGATGGACTTCAGCAGCGGGTCGAGATGTTCGACCGGCTCCCGCTCCCCGCCGATCATCAGGCAGAAGCCGCGCTCGAGTCCGTAGACGCCGCCCGAGGTGCCGATATCGACGTAGTGGATGCCTTTCGGGGCGAGCGCCGCCGAGCGCGCGATGTCCTCGTGGTAGCGGCTGTTGCCCCCGTCGATCACGATGTCGCCGGGTTCGAGCAGCGCGGCCACCTGTTCGACGACCGCGCCGGTCGCGCCCGCGGGGATCATCACCCACACCGCGCGCGGCGGGGTGAGACGCGCCACGAATTCGGCGAGGTCGGTGGTTCCGGTGAAACTGTCGCCCAGTTCGTCGCGCAGTCGGTCGATGGCGTCGGCTTGGAGTTCGTATCCGACGCAGGTGTGTCCCTCGCGGACGATCCGTCGCACGATATTGGCGCCCATGCGCCCGAGCCCGATCATTCCCAGCTGCATTCGATCCCTCTTCTCGTGGGTGCGAGCGCGTGTGACCCTCGCTTCGATTGTCTCCCGCCGACCCGCGATCGGCGGTCTGCGCCGACCTCGCGCGAACCGGTGTGTAACGCACGGTGCACGGCCGCGATAAACAGATCGGCTCCGTGTAGTTGCCAGACCCCCGACCCGGCAACTGCGCGGAGCCTCTTCGTGCGCTGGGCCGCCTTCCGCCTGAAAAGCCGCGTTTCCGGTTCTCACGGTTGCTTCCATACGGTCCGTTAAGAAATCCTACCGTTGGCGGTATTAGGCGATTGTGGTAGGTGTGAGGAATGCCCTGCTAGGCGGTGGTTTCGTGCGTTGGTGGGTGTCGCGGGGTGGAGTCGGTTTCAGAGCAATTTTCGTAGTGGTTTCGTAGCGGTAGGGGGCCGGTACGCTGCGGTTTCAGGGGGCGGGTGGGGTGTTGAATCGGTGGCGGGTTCTGGGTGGTTGTCGGTGGTGTGGCGCGTGGTGGCCGTGTGGGTGGGTGTGGTGGTGGCCGTGTGGGCAGGTGCCTTTCGCGCATTCGATGATGTGGTCTTCGGTGACTTTGGCCCGGAATCTCGGGCCGAGCATTCTGATGACGGCGCGTAGCGCCGAGGCCAACACCGCTTGTGGGTACATGCCGGTGATGGTGGCGAGTTTCTCGTCGGGGGTCACGGATAGTTCGAGTAGTAGCGCGGCGGTGGTGCGGTGGGTGTGGGCGTCGAGTGCCCGCATGAGCTTTCCCCTGTGTGCGTGTGGTGCGGAGTTGTTCGATTTCCCGGGCGGGATCGGTTCGCGGTGGACGCGGTAGCCGGATCAGTGGCCCCCGTCCACGGTGGCGCGGGCTTCGGCGGTGTGTTCGTGGTCTTCGCGGGTGATCTCGGCTATCCGTAGGGCGGTCATCGGGGTGAGCAGGTAGGCGGTCACGGGGATCAGCGCACCGCGAGCGGCGAGACCGGTCAGTGTTTCCGCGACGTGCGCGCACTCGAGTCCCGAGAGGTCCGCCAGGTCTTCGGCGGTGTAGGCGCGATGCTCGTCGGTCATGGCCCGCACCACCGTCACGCCGTGATCGGTGAGGAATCGGCGCGTGTCAGCGATCGTGTCGGTGTCGGTGTCGGTCGCGCCGGCCCACCGCGCGCGGATCGCGCGTCGGGTGGCGCGCTGGGCGTCTTCGGCGTCGATGTCGGCCAAGCGCTGGGCGGCGGTGGGGGTGATCCGGAATTGCTCGGACACGTACCCTTGGGTCGCCAACATGCGTAGCTGACGGCGCACGCTGACGGCGCGGAAACTGTTGTCGCGCACCAGTTCCGCGATCGTGTGTGCGCGTCCGTCTCGCAGGGCTCGCAGGACGCGCAGTCCGTACACGGTGAACAGTCGACGGGTATCCATAGGACGGGGTTCCTCGAGTGTCGGGGTCGGTCGAAGTGGTGGTCAGTAGGGGGTTCTCGCCGCGCACGGCATGAGTCCGGTGGGCAGCAGGAGCGCGCACACGGTGGTGACGGCTTTGTACGCGGCTCCGAAGTAGTCCAGGTCCGGAGCGATGATGACGGCGGCTTTCGCGCCGGCGGCGGAGGCGACGATGAGCGTGAGCGGCATATAGGTGTCGTAGTCGATCGACAGGACTCCCGCGAGCTGGTAGCCGCGTTGGCGGGCCTGGGATTCGATCCAGAGGTGATCCGCGCCGATGTCGTCGGAACGGCCGATGTGCACGAGCCCTATTGCTCTGTCGGTCAATGTCTTTCACGCTTTCTGGGTGGACGGAACTCCCTGGGTGTCCCGAGCGCGCGCCCAGGGAGTTCCCCTTGCCCTGCGTGCTGTCGGCGCGTGCGTGCGAGGGGGCACGCCCCGCGACAGCGCGCAGGGAGGTCTATCGATTGCTTCCGGGAAGCGGCTCGAGGGCGGCGGGCGGGATGTCGTTGAGCACACGGACTCCCGACCACCGGCACTCGCCGAAGGTGAGCGGGTTGTCGTGGGAGGCGATACGCCCGTTCACCACGGGAGGTCTCATCTCGCACAGGAAACCGGGACACGCCACGATGCGTACCTGGTCGGCGTGGGGATCGATCCTCGGCAGAATTGTCTGTGAGGCCCAGATCCACGGGCCTGCGGCGAGTTCCCGCACGTTCGCCCACTGCACCAGGACACCCCGCGCCATCCCCGGCGGCAGTTTGCCTTGCGCGAGCGCGTCCGCGATATGCGGCCGGTCCGGCTGCGGGTATTCGGTCTCGGTGCCGTCCGCGCCGGTCACGATCGCGATCCAGATCATGCCGTCGTATTCGTACCAGGTGACCGACGCGCCGCTGTCGAATTCCGTGGTGTAGAACGTGACTTGTACCTGCACCATAACTGTTGACCTTCGGTGGATTCGGTGGGAAGTGGCCCGCACGCGGGACCGTTCGCGTGCGGGCCACGGCTGCCTCGATAGGGGGTGCGCCGGCTCGCCGTTGACCATGTGGCACCTCCCGAACCGAGGCCCTTCTACACGCGTCTTGCGGTGCCGCGTGTAGAGGATCAGGGGTCGAGCAATTCGGGGGACGGTGGTTTCTGATATGACCAGCGTGTTCCGCGCCGCCGTTCGCGTTCGTTGTTCCAGTGTTGGTGGACGAGTTTCCAAATCTTGCGTGGCAGAACGGAATCCATGCATTCGCCCAAGTCCGGCATGGTCGGGTAGTCGGTTTCCTTCTCGCCGATTCGGACTCGCTGCACCCGGACAACTCCCCGTATTTCCTGCCAGTCGACCCACTCGCCCGACGGGAGTTCGGTTCGGTGAGTCCGGTTGTCGGGGTTCATGACTCGGCCTGTGCGAGCGCGTCTTTCAGGGGCAATGTCGTGGTTTCACCGGAGGCGGAGGAGTCGTGCTCACCCCGCCCCCGGTGGCTCTCGGGGTCCGCCGCCCACTGCGTGAGCGCGGTCACGTACCGTTCCAACACCACGGCCGGCAAGGATCGAATACCCGCGTGCACGGTGGGAAACGGGCGTCGCGGGGGAAGTCCGTTCGGGCTAGCCATCTCGATCCTTCCGCGTGTCCGGGGATACGCCCGGGGGCGCTGTCCCGTGGATTACCGCTCAGAGGGTTGCTGTGCGGTATGTCATCCGGTGGATGTGTAGCTATGACAACACGGATTCGATCGAAAAAGGAGATTCCAATGAATCTTCCATAGAGGTAGTTCCGAATCCCCTGGTAACCTTCCAACCGGGCTCTATTGGCCTTCCAAGCAGGGGAATTAAGCCTTCCATAATCTCGTTTCGCGTCTTCCAGAATGGCGGCACGGAACGTTCCACGGGTAAGGGTGGGAGACATGCCAAACAGTGAATCGAGTGACAGAGTCTCGCAGGTCGCGGCCGGTTCAGGAGCTGCGTCGAGCATTCCACACCGCAGTCTGGGTCGGGCGCTGCGCGCGATGCGACACGAGGCGGGATTGTCGATCGAGACGTCCGCACGCGCGATCAAGCGCGGCGCGGGAACGCTGCACAGGATGGAAACCGGAGCGCCGAATGTCGTGGTTCGGGATGAGGACTTGGCAAAGCTGTGCAAGCTCTACCAGCGGATGGACATGTTGGATGTTCTGAAATCACTTGCCGCGCAGGGCAGGACGCCATCATGGCTCGATGAGTTCCCCGATCAAGTCGAACCGACTTTCGATGCATACCTACAGATGGAGTCGGCTGCCACCCGGCTCGCCATCTATCGACCCGACATGATCAGCGGGTTGTTTCAGACTCCCGACTATGCCCGTGCGCTCGATCGGATCTACTTTCCCGGCGATTCCCCCGAGGACATCGAACGGCGTGTCCGTGTTCGTCAGCGAAGGCAAGCTCGCCTGACTCGCGAATTGTCCCCCTTGACGGCGGTTCTCGTCCTTGACGAGGCCACCACCCGCCGGGTGGTCGGGAACAACAGGGTCATGTCGGATCAGATGCGCCACCTTGCCGACCTTCCGGCGAGCGTCGAGGTGCGTATTCTGCCGTCGCGTGCCGGGTTTCCGCTGGGTGTCGCGATCGGTCCTTTCACGATTCTCGATTTCGTCGCCGACGATCGAGAGATCGCGCAAGAGCCCCCCGTGGTCTACGTCGAAGCGTTCACGGGGGCGGTGTACCTCGAGAAATCCGCCACCGTGCGCCGGTTCAGGTCGGCGCACGCGACCTTGCGGGATGTAGCGTTGGACGTGCCAAACACGAAACGTCTGCTGCGGCAGCTAGCAAGGGAGTATGCATGACGGGCGATCTGTCCGGAGCGCGCTGGTTCAAGTCGAGCTACAGCGCTGGTGGACAAGACTGTGTGGAGGTGGCACACCTCGACGGCGGCATGGTTGGCGTGCGTGATTCCAAGAATCCCACCGCCCCGGCTCTGGTCTTCACCCCGTCTGAGTGGGACGCCTTCATCGGCGGCGCGCGGGCGGGCAGTTCGACCGACCAAAAAGGGATGGGAACCCTCGCCAGTTGAAAGCCGGTAGCGGCGTCACGCTGGAAGAATCGCCCGTATGAAGAACCGTGACGGCGGTGTGTCGCAGTTCACACCGGGTGAGTGGGTGGCGTTCCCGCGCGGTGCGCGAAGCGGCGAATTCAACCGCGCGTAGCGCGTCCAAGCTCCGAGACCGAAGGCACCCTGCGGGGTGCCTTTCGTGTATTCGCGCAGGTCAACATAGTCGACCATTCGAACCCGGCGGGGGATGCGACGAGCTTTCGGGTCGGTGCGACCCGCCCCCGATTCGGGGATGGCCTCAAGCGTGCGGATACCAGCTGAGCCCAGGTCGCCTAGCATCCCGGCATAGCGGTTTCGGGGACTCTACCCACCGTCCTCGCTGGTCAGCGGGGGTTTTTGGGGGCTTATATCACGATGTGGAGCGATCCGCAAATCGGAAGTTTGACAGCATAAGACGGCACGAGGTAGCGTTAACCGTTCAGCTTGACCCCTCAAGCTGAACGCACGTCCCAAACCGGAAAACTGTAAAGAGATCGCAATCTTATTTTTTGTCCAAAATAGACGGTATGGGATCGGTGCCGGCTTGTCAAGACGGCACCACGCTCCATCGGGCCGCGCGTCGGCGCGGTTCGAGGGTTCACGCGGTGGACCTGGGGCGTGTGCTTTCCGCATCACTACGTGAAAGGTCGCTTGTTGAACCACAGCGGGAAACCGGACCCGAACCACGGTGACGCCATCGGGCGCTCACGGTCGCTCGGGTCGCAGTTGTTGTCCAGTAGTGCTTTCGAGGAGGATTTCATGTCGTTTGTCGGTCTTCACACCACGCCGTTCGGTACCGGTCACGACCGCGATGGTTGGTTGCGTCGCGAGGTTCCGGAGTTGGGCGCGCGGTGGCTGGACGTGGCCGAATACCGGTTGCGTGAGATGGTCGAGCTCGAGGGCGAGCGGGCTCCGGTGCCGCTGAACGTGGCCGAGTTGCTGGCCCCGCAACGTCGGGACACGCTGCGGTTGGCGTTGTTGGCGCAGTTGACGCCAGCGGATCTGGAACCGGTACCGGGTGGCTGCGGTGTTCCGTGGTCGGGGTGCCCCGAGCACGGGGACATGCTCAGTCATCGGGGCATCGTGCCGGGCTGGTACTGCGACGCCGAGGGGCACGAGCGCTACGGCGAGGACACCACGTTTCACCGGTTACGGCACTGCCACGAACCGGCGGCGGCGGTCCTCGCGATGGAGGGGTCCGAATTGCCGGTGTGCGCCGGACACCTACGCAGTGAGTTGGTGCACGGTGAGGTCGGTGCGCCGTTCGCGGTGATCGAGTTCACCGGGCAGCGGGCCGCTTGATCCCCTGAGGGGGTGTGCGCGGCGGTGGGATGTTTCCCGCCGCCGCGCCCCCCCCCCCCCCGGTATTAGGCAGGAGGTGT
>NZ_JADMLG010000008.1:254364-398796 GCF_015674855.1 Nocardia bovistercoris
GGCGGGTTCACCCCGTGGGGGGGGGGGGGCGGGGGGGGGTTGTTCCCCCCCCCCCCCCACACCCCCTCCCTGCTTTTCGTCTCTCGATTTCGTTGGTTGTTGCTTGTCGTCTCGGAAGGCATCGAGTTTTGATCACTGAATTTCTGACCGACCCGGTTCACCCGTCCGAGGTGGCGGGTTGGCTGTGGGCGCGGTGGCCGTGGGTGGTGCTGGCGACGGGGGTGTCGCTGTTGGTGAGTACGGGGGTGTCGGGGTGTGCGCGCGGGTGGCGGGCGCGTGAGGCGCGCGGGGCGGTGTGGCTGGATGTCTCGGTGCCGGCCACGGTGACCGCCGAGGCGGGCGCGGTGTTCGCCCGCCGCCTGGCCGGTGGCCTGCACCGTACCCGCCGTGTCGGTATCGGTGCCCGCCACCTCGCGCTCGAGTTCGTGGCGACCGGGGCGGGAACACGGGTCGGGGTGTGGATACCGCCACGGGAGAACCCCGCCCCGATCGCGGCGGCGATACGCGACGCCTGGCCCGGCGCGACGGTCACCACGACCACACCGCCCGCCCTGGCCGGGCGGGTGACGGCGGTGGAGATCACCGCCCGCAACGGGGCGTGGGCGACCTGGACCGACCCCCGCCCCGCCACCCGCGCTGGGACCGGGGGCAGGGGTGGCGCGGTGGTGTCCGATCCGCTGGCGGCGGTGTTGGAAGGGCTGGCCGATCACTCGACCGGACACACCGGGTTCACGCAACTGGTGCTGACCCCCTACCACCGCCGCACCGTGACCCGATTCCTCGGCAAGGCCCTGCTGTTCGGGGCGAGCGAGATACTCGCGATGGCGCGAATGCTGTTACGTGACAACGGCACCCGCGCTGTTCCCGTTCGCTCGGCCGTGCCGCCCTCGGCGGTACGGGAGGCCGGCGAGCGGGCGCAGAGAGTGAAGATGGCGACGGCTCCGCATTTCTCGGCCACGTTGCGGGTCGGGTTGGTCTCGAGGGCGCGGGTGGCCGGTGGGCGGGTGCTGGTGTCGGCGGTCGCGGGCGGGTTCGACGCCATCGCGGACTCACCCGATACCGGCGGACTACGCACCCGCCGTGTGCGTGACCGGTATCGGGTCTCGGCGCGGCGTCCGGGGCGCGGGTTCGTCGCCACGGTCGCGGAGGTGGCCGCGTTGTGGCATCTGCCCGCCGACGCGGCGCGGTTCGCGATACCGGTGGTGCGTGCCCGCACCCGCACCGCACGCCCCAGCGTCCCGCGCCTACACCACCCCGCCATACCCGCCGCACCGGCCGAGGTGGCGATATCGGACCCGGCGCCCACCGGTCCGGTCGCGTCGGGACCGGTGGGGGCGGGGCAGCCCGGTGCACACCTGTCGTTGCCGGATTTCGTGCGGCGTCCCGTCCGCGGAAGGTCACCGCGGCCTGTCCGTCGCACCTTCTTCCCGACCGATTTCCGGCCACGACCGTGAGGAGTCCCGCCATGCCCACACCACAGTCACAGCCCGTCCACGATGCCCGCACGCCGGATCGTCGGTTGCGGTTGGCGGCGGCGGGTTCGCCGCGACGACGAGCGCCGAAACCGCTCGGGATCGGTGCCGATGGCGCGATGCTCGGCCTGCCGGTCGAATCCGCCCGTCACCACCTACACGTCCCCGGGGTCACCGGGGCGGGGAAATCCACCTGGCTCGCCCACCTGGCCCTGGCCGAAGCGGCAGCCGGGCGCGGGGTGGTACTCATCGACTGCCAGGGCGACATGGCCGACAACGTCCTCGCGCGCCTACCGGCCGAGGCGGCGGACCGGTTGGTGGTGCTCGATCCCGCCGAACGGACAGCGCCCGCCGCCTGGAACGTGCTCGCCGCGACCGGACGCGACGGTCCGGAGGGACGCGAGTTCGCCGCCCGTACGGTGATCGGCACCTTCCGCAAGATCTACGCCCGCTGGTGGGGGCCGCGCATGGACGAGATGTTCGGCGCGGCGTGTCTGACCCTGGCCCGGCGTCCGGGGTCGACCCTGGCCGATGTCGTCTCGATCCTGACCGATCCGGGTTTCCACCGCCCGATCGTGGACCGCCACGGCGAGCCGGGCGGGTTCGCCGGCTTCTGGGCGGGGTTCCGGGACATGAGCCCACCGCAACGCCAGCAGTTGTGCGGGCCGGTGGTGTCGCGGCTTCGGGATGTCCTCTCGCACCGCTTCGCCGCCGATCTGCTCACCGCCCCGGCATCCACCTTCACCCTGTCGGAAATACTGGACGGAGGAATTCTGATCGCTCGGATACCGAAAGGTGAAATCGGGGAACACGGCGCGCAACTGGTCGGATCACTGCTGCTGTCCGGGCTGTGGCAGGCCACCACCCGCCGCGCCGCGATACCGGCCGAGGACCGCGCGGACGCGACCATAATCGTGGACGAATGCCACAATTTCCTGCACCTGCCCATCGGTATCGACCAGGTACTCGCCGAAGCACGCGGATACCGGCTGTCGCTGGTATTGGCCCACCAACACCTCGCCCAACTACCCCCCGACATTCGAGGCGCGGTCGACGCCAACGCCCGCAACAAAATCGTATTCACCGTATCCCCCGACGACGCGCGCGTACTCGCCCCGCATTTCGAACCCGCCTTCGACCATCACGACCTGAGAAACCGCGACGGATACGCCGCATCCGTGCGCATAATGGATGGAGGAATAGCGATAGAACCCTTCAGCATAACCACCCTGCCGTTACCGCAGGCGACGCCCGGAAATATCGAGAAGATGCGGACCGCCGCCCGCACCAGAGCCGGTCTCTCAACCCAGCAGCGCGGCGACCTGCGCCACCGCGCCGACCTCGCCGCCGCCCACCACCAACACCGCGACAGCGCCGACAGCGGTGGCTATTCGGTGTCCCGTCCGGTGTCCCACCCGGTAGCGCGCTCGGTGTCCCACCTAGAACGCGACACCCACCGGGACACCCCCACCGACGAGTTACCGCAGCTCAGGGGGTGGAAGTAGTGGTGATCCCCGAACCCCGACTGGCTTCTATAGCCACCCCCCGCACATCCACACGCGCCTACAGCCCCGCCGACGCGCTCACCGCCCAACACCGACTCACCGACAGGGACCTGCGGTTGCTGTCCCTGCTCGATACCCACCACGTCCTCACCAGCCCACAAATCGCCGCACTCCTGTTCGCCAGCGAGAACGTGGCGCGTAAAAGGCTTGCCAAGCTCACCACACGCGGAATCCTCGCCCGATTCCGCACCTGCCCCGGTCCCGGCTCCATTCCGTGGCGCTACACACTCGGCCCACTCGGCGCGATGATCACCGCCGCCGACAAAGGACAACCCACCCTCCCCACCCCCGCCAAAACACAGGAGAAAATGCTACGCCTTTCCCGATCACAGAAACTCGACCACCTACTCGGCGTGAACGAATTCTTCTCCCGGCTCGCACTACAAGCCAGAAATTCGAACGACTGTGCGCTGCGGGAATGGTGGAACGAACAAAGAACCACCGAATACTGTGCGCGCATCGTACGCCCCGACGGATACGGGAAATGGGAAGAAAACCAATGGACCGTTGAATTCTTCCTCGAATACGACAACGGAACCGAGAAAATACAGGACGTAGCCGACAAACTCGACCGATACCGCGAGCTGTCCCGCGCCGGACTCGCGAACCCGATCCTTTTCGTGTTCGCCCACCCCCGCCGACACACCCACTTCCGCCAACACCTCACCCCGCACCAAGCGGCGGGGGTGAACGTCGCCACCGCCACCACCGCCGACATCACCACGCACGGTCCCGCCGCCCGCATCTGGCAACCCACCAACACCCCCACCCGCCGCCGCCTGTCCCACCTCGCCCACCACCCCGCCACCCACCACCACACCGCCGCCCACCGCCCCGCCGCCTGACAGGAGCCGACCGCGATGCCCACACCCCGACCCCACCACCCCGCCGCCCCCGCCGACCTCGCCGCCCGCCGCAACCGACGTGAGGACTGGCTCACCACCGCCGAACTCGCCCACGAGTACAAGTTCAACGTCGGCACCCTGCGCTACTGGCGACACATCGGCTACGGGCCGGCCTCCTTCGCTCGAGGCCGCAACGTGGTCTACCGCCGCGCCGACGTCGAGGCATGGATCGCCGAACAGGAACAACACACCCGCCGAGGAGGCACCGCCACGGCAGCATAAGTATTGCCAGAGATTAGCATCTATTTCATGCAATAGTTTGGTAGGGTGGTGTCGTGCAGCAACAGAGCGAGCCGGACTGGTCCCGCATCGACTTCACGGCACTATCCTTCGACCAGCGCAAAGGGGTAGCCGAACACGTCAGTCGCGAGCGGAAAGCCCGCAACATCACACAGGAGGACCTCGCGCGCCTGGCCGGCGTTCCCGTCCGCACCATCGCGAACCTCGAGTCCGGCAAGGCCCCCCAGGCCGCGACGTTGCGCAAGCTCGCCGACGCGCTCGGTTCCGCCCCGCGCGGCAAACCCGACGACGACGCCGCATTGCGAATGTTCACCGACGTGACCGCACCCATGTATCTGCAACTGTCCGAGCGAGAACGCGCGAAAGCCTTGCGCGACATCGTGTTACTACTCGGCGCGGCCCTCGACAACGACCGAACCGACACCACCACCGGCCACCCCGAACAACCCTAGAAAACAAGTCGGCCCCCACCGGAGAACCCCGCTGTTAGCGCAGCGGGCGACGGGAGCCGACACCGCCCCAACCCACCAAGGAAAGAGCAGCATGAGCAACCCTAGTCCCGCCCCCGCCGCCGCGCGCCGTGTCCCCCCGATCCGGGCGTGCAAGTCCCAGAAACTCGGCAAAGACAAATGGCGCGGCAAATACCAGGACGGATCACGATTCTCCCCCCACACCAAGGAATTCCCCACCAAGAAAGCCGCCGACGACTGGGCAGGCAAACAAGTCGCCGCACTCGAGAACGGAACCCACGTCACCACCACCGCCGCGAAGAAGACACTCGGCCCCTGGTGCGACGAGTGGCTCGAGCTGCAAACCTGCAAGCTCAGCACCAAAAAACTCTACCGGTGGGCACTCAACGTCATACTCACCCACTTCGGAAAGGACACCCCCGTCTCGCAGATCCAGGAACGCCACCACAAAGCCTTTCTCATCCACCTCAGCGGCCGATACAAATTCGACACCGCGATCATGGTCAACAAGATCCTCGGCCGCGTACTCGGCGAAGCACACCGCAACGGACTCACCCCCACCTGCGTATGGTCACCATCCAACCGTGTCGCGGCCCCCGTCGCGTTCGACTACGACGACGAAGAACACGACACCGACGACCAGGCCAACCGCTACTACCCGACCACCGAACAGGTCTGGCAGATCTACGACACCATCGCGGAGCCCTACCGGGTCGCGGTCCTACTGGGCGCGTTCATCGGCCTACGCATCTCCGAAACCGCCGGAGCCCGGATCGAAGACATCCGCGACGACTCCGACGACGACAACCCCCTGCCCGTGTTCCACCCCAAACGGCAATGGATTCGCCCCGGCTGCCGCCCCACCCCCGACAAGGTATACGGACCCCTCAAAACCCCCGCCTGCCGCAAAACCGTTCCCGTACCCCCACCCATCGCGGACATGATCGGCGAACTGACCAGCGACCGCACCAGCGGGCAAATCGTCCTGCGCGAGGACGGACAACCCGCCACCCCCACCGACATCAACAACGCCATCACCGAAGCCGTCACAGCCATCGGCGGAGACCTGGCACGCCTACGGTTCCACGGCCTACGCCACTACCTCGCATCCATCGCGATAGCCAACGGCGAAGACATCGCGACCGTCTGTGACCGTATGCGACACAAGAACCCCACCATCACCCTCAAGACCTATACCCACCTGGTCAAAGCCGCCGAACGACGCGCCACCGACGCCATCGGACGCGAAGCCATGCGCGGCCGGAAAGCCACCCCGCTAGCCGTCGCGGCCTGACCACCGCAAAAATCGTAGGGAATCCGTAGAACCGAGGCCCTGTGACCAGCCAAACCGCTGGTCACAGGGCCTCACTCATTACCAAAACTCTTACCGACCCGTTTTGTTCGTTGCGTCGGGTTTGCTGTAGCGCCGCGCTCTGCGCGAGCCGCCGATCCGGGCCACTATCGTTGAAGCGACCCGCACGGTGCGGGTCGGTGTGCAGCCGGGAGGACGGGTCGTGACGAGCGAGTCGAGCGCCGGGAGTCGCGACAGAGGCAGACCCCGTGGCAGCGAGGTGGGGCTGCGTCAGTTCCTCGGCCAGCGTCGCGCTATCGAGTCCGGGCAGGAAAAGCCCCGATCCGGCGACCCAGCGGCACCGACCCGACCGATGCGACAGTCCCCACCTCGCCCCGACGCGATACCGAACCAGTCGTCCGACAGGCCCGCGGCCTTCGATCAGAACGCGGCCTTCGATCAGAACGCGGCCTTCGATCAGAACGCGGCCTTCGGCCGGAACGTCGCACCGGATCAGCGCACCGCGTCGAGTCGGTACGGCGCACCCGATCAGCGCGATGTACCGGCTCCGGACGTCGCGCCGGAGCAACGGACGCTCCCGACCCGACAGCCCGCGCCGGAGCGGTACATCGAGCCGAGCCGGTTCGATGCGTTCGGCAGGCGCTCGACGCCGGACCAGCACCATCCGTCCCCGGACCGACCCGGCATATCGAGCGGGCATGAGGCGCCGGGGCCGAATACCGCGCTGAACGGGCGTGGCGCACCGAGTCAGCCCGGTGCGCAGACCTGGGACGTGGCACCGGATCAGCGGTCGGCCACGGGTGGCGTACCGGTGCCGGAGCAGTATGCCGATCCGGACCGAAACGGTGCGCAAGGCCAGTACGGTGCGCCGGGTCAGCACCCGATGCCGCACCGGCACGACCCGTCGAGCGGGCACAGCACACAGGAGCGGAACACCGCGCCGCACCGGGCCGGTGCGCCGGGTCGAGCCGCTGCGCCGAATGAGCAGCTGCCCGCGAATCAGCCCACGGAGCCGGATCAGTACGCCGAGCCGGGCCGGTACGAAGCGTCCGGCCGACCGGCGCCGTCGAGCCACGACGGTGCGTCCGACCGGTCCGTCGCGCCTGATCAGGCCGGTGCGCAGGCTCGCGACGCGGCGCCGAGTCAGCACACGGCGCCGAGCCCCTACGACGCACCCACTGTTTTCACGCCGCTGACCAAGCAGGATGCCCCGGGTCGGGAAGTCGCGCCCGGCTCGCACGATGCGCCGACCGCGTACATGACGCCGAACCCGAACTTCGCGCCGAACCCGAACTTCGCGCCGAATTGGGATACCGCGCCGAATCGGGACACCGCGCCGGGGCAGCATGTGCCGCCGCATCGGAACAGCGCTTCGAATCCGGATTCCGCGACCTCCGCTCTGCCCGGCGGGGTCGCCTCGACACAGAATTCGCGTACCCAGCGTCCCGGCGTCCAACCGCCGCGCCCGCGCCCGCCGGTGCGCAGGCAGTCACCCGCCGCGCGCCCGCCCGAGCGGCCGTGGTGGAAATCACCGAACGTCACGCGCGCGGGGATCGTGGTCGGCGCGCTGCTCGCGGTGGGTGTGGTCGGCTATCTGGTCGACCGGGTCGTCAATTCGGGCGAGGTGCCGCGCGGCGTCGTGGTCGCGGGCATCGATATCGGCGGGATGGAACCGGCCGCCGCGGACGCGAAACTGCATGCCGCGCTCGGCAATCGGGCCGATGCCGAACTGCCGCTGCGCATCGGTGACGTGCGGGAGTCCGTCGTGCCCGCGCAGGCCGGACTCACCATCGACTGGGACGGCACCTGGCAGCGCGTCGGCGGCCAGCCCGCCAACCCGTTCACCCGGTTGGTCTCGCTGTTCGGCACCCGCGACGTGCCCGTGGTCTCCAAGATCGACGCCGCCGCGCTGGACCGGCAGCTCGCCGCATTGCACTCCCACGACATCGCCACCGTCGAGGGCATGATCCGTTTCGAGAACGCCAAACCCGTCGCGGTGCCGCCGGTGCCGGGCAGGCAGCTCGACACGGTCGCCGCGCGGGCCGTGCTGGTCGATTCCTGGGTGTTCGGCGCTGCGCTCGACCTGCCCGAGGTGCCCGCTCCGCTGACCGTGCGGCCGGAGTCGGTGGACCGGGCGCTGCGCGAGATCGCCCAGCCCGCCGTGAGCGCACCGGTGACCTTCGCGGGTAAAGGCGGCGCGGCCGTGCTCGACCCGGCGCAGATCGCCGCCGTCCTGTCCTTCGTCCCGGACGGGCAGGGCGGGCTCACCGTCACCTGGGACCAGAACGCCGCGGTCGCGTTGCTCGGACCGCAGGTGGCGAGCACCGAGGTCGAGCCGAAGGACGCGTCGTTCACCGTCGGCGGCGGCAAGGCCACCGTGGTGCCCGCGGTGATCGGCGACAAGATCAACTGGGCCAAATCCTTGGAGAAGCTGCCCGCGCTGCTGGTGGCGACGCAGGGCCGCACCACCGAGGCCGTCTACGAGAAGGTCGACCCGGCGCTCACCACCGAGGCCGCGCAGGCGCTCGGGATCGTGGAGCCGATGGGTTCGTTCACCACCGGCGGTTTCAGCGGTCCTTCCGGGGTGAACATCCGGGTGGTCGCGCAGAAGGTGAACGGCGCCTTGGTCCGTCCCGGTGACACGTTCTCGCTCAACGATTTCACCGGCCCGCGCGGCACCGCCGAGGGATACGTCGAATCCGGCATCATCGATCACGGCAGGCCGAGCACCGCGGTCGGCGGCGGGATCAGCCAGTTCGCCACGACCCTCTACAACGCCGCCTATTTCGCCGGTCTGGAGGACGCGGGCCATACCGAGCACAGCTATTACATTTCGCGGTATCCGGCCGCCCGCGAGGCCACCGTGTTCGACGGCGCGATCGATCTGAAGTTCCGCAACAACACCCAGGGCGGTCTCTACATCGAAACCATCGCCACGTCTTCGGATATCACCGTGCGCATCTGGGGCACGAAGACGGTCGAGGTCGAGTCGGTCACCGGTGACAAGACCAAGCCGACGGAGCCGAATACCATCACCCTGCCGAAGGGCAAGGACTGCATCGCAGCCGACGGCGGTCCCGGATTCACGATCTCCGACACGCGAATCATCAAGGACCGCAAGACCGGTCGCGAGGTTTCGAGGCACACCAGGACGGTTAAATACGACCCCATTCCGGTCGTGAAGTGCGAGGAATAGCTCCGCGCCTGCGCTGACCGTCGCGCCGCCGTGTCCGATTCTCGGAGATGTCCGCGGCGGAATGTGCGCCGGGTGCGTCCGCGGGGATGTTCACTTACTCGATGGTAACCGGCCGTGGCGTGGGATTCTCGCCTCGATCGAATTCGAGGCTTTCGCGTTACGTCTGAGTCGAGTGAATTTTATCTCAAAGTAGCGGGCAGATTGCCGATTAGGCGTGCGCGCCTTTGGTCGGATGCTCGACGCGGATCGAATTCAGCGACCGCCCGGTATGCTGCGCGGCGCGCTGTCGGGGTGGGCGAGTATGAAATCGCCGGTAGTGGTGAGTAAGTCGACGCCGTCGGCGGTCGCAAGGTATTCGCTTCGCGTCCGATAATTCGTCCGGAAACGTGCGCCTGTCGTCGCGGGGCAATTCTGCGGAATGCCCGACCTTTGTTGTGGGCCGCCGAGATTCGAATCCGCGGCGGAACTCGGCGCGTGGATCGCTCCGGTGGGCACGCCGCGACTGGGCGGCGCCTTCGGCGAAAACTGGGGCTGCCCTTGGTGACCCGTGCGCGCATGCGGTTCGGGGTGGCCGCAATAGCGAATGACAGGCAAACCGGTCGGATTGCTTTGCTACTTTGAAGTAGTAGGAAAGTTCGCATACCCGGCGCTCTTTGATCCCCCGGCGTCGGTGCCGTGCGATATAAATACCCTGATTCTGGGACGTGGGTCCGATTCTGCAACCCGGATCGACTTGCCCGATGGTGGGCAGAAGAGCTGAAGGGGAGCTGAGTAATGGAGACCATCGGTGCCGTTGTGGGGCAGGCCGCGATTCGGGATACGGGAGTCGCGTTGGTCTTGGGGGATTCCATCGGCAAGGCCGCCGAGCGTCGTTTGCTACACGGCGGCGCGACCATTTGCGACATCGTGCTCGCGTCATGGGCGCTCGGGGTCGATTCGGTGCAGGCCGTGGTCGACTATGCCGAGGTCGCGGTCGGATCGCCGCGGTAGGAGGCCGAGGGTGCGGGGCTGTCGGCCCCGCCGAATCCTCGGCGCTCATTGACCATCGTCGGACCGCGGCGAGGCGGGCGGCGTCCGCCGCGGCCGCCGCACGGGACTGACGCTCGCGGGGAATGTTCAGTCGTTCGGGCGCTCGATATCTCTGAGCGCCGAGCTGACGAACTCGCGCATGGGGATATCCAGTGCGCCGCATAAGGCGTGCAGCTGCTGCATGTCCGGCGAGCGCTCGCCGTTCTCGAAACGTTGGATCGTGCTGACGGCGAGGCCGGTCAGGTCGGCGAGCTGCTGCCGCGTGAGGTCGCGACGCGCCCGTGCGGCCCGCAGCTCGTTGCCGACTGCCCTGTTGATTGCCGTTGCCGTCTCTTTCGCGCCCATACGGACTATTCTGAGGTCCGAACGGCGTTGTGGCAAACGACTCGCCGCGCGTCCTGCGGTTTTGGCGCACATTTGCCACTGGGGGACGAATTCAATCTGTACGGAGTTGCAGCTAGTCCGTTTGGACCATAACCTGTTCCGCATGGAGCAGTTGGACAAGTTGGTCGCGGATGGAGTGCGCAGGGCTCTGGCCGAGACCGGATTAGATGTGAAAGACCTGGTCAGGGGCACGTCGATACCTCCTTCGGTGCTGCGGCAGCAGCTGGCCGCCGAGACTCCGTTCCTGCTGTCCGACCTCGTTCGAATCGCCGCCGCGCTCGGTCGCCGCACCATCGACCTGCTGCCCGACCTGGTGCGTGGGCAATGAGTCGGGGTCGCGGCACGAGTGCGGTTGCGTGGTCGGGTGATCGAGGTCTGGAAACATTCTGTGATACGAATCACCATTTGCGTTCGGACGGAACCGATGTGCTGAGCGACCGACCAGCAACCGACCGGACGGCGACGTTGGAGGAGTTCCGGCGCCACATCGGAGCCCGCGTCCGCTACGCGCCACCCGTGTCGGGACCTCTCGAATACGGATTCGTAGCCCGCGTCGACCACCGCATGGTCTACGTCGACTACGGCTATCCGAACCCGGTCTGGCCGCGACTCGGCAATGTCATCGCGACGCACCCGAGCAATCTGCGAATGGAATCCGCTGCACCACAGCAGGTTCCGAATCCGCGAATCGTCGCACCGGTGTTCTCCGACGCGCCCGCGTGCTGAAGACCCATCCTGTCGCGGTCCGCGCCGCCCATCGGCGCTGTACGAGGCGGGTTCGGGTACGAACGGGGAGTGCGCCTGTATACGATGCATCCGGTCCCGAAACGGACAACTTTCATTGGGGGAGTCCATGAAAAGCGAGTTGGAGTATCTGCTCGGGATCATGGACCTGGAGCTGGTCAACGACTGGTCGGCAATCGCATGGGATGTCGTCAACAGGCCCGGCGCGGACTTCGCCGAAATGTATCCGGACTTCTCGGACGAAGTGCGTGAACAGTTCGCCGAGGTCTTGGCGGCCGGGTCGCGCTTCGGCGTTACGGATGTTGGTGAGATCTGTATCACCGGTGTGTATTCGGTGTTGTCTTCGAGTATTCGTGTTGTCCGATCCGATGACTCGTGATGAGAGTCGTCAGAATCGTTGTCGGTGGGCGAATTAACATCCAGTTCCCCCGGTGTTCACCGTTGCTTCGTGGGTGGCAAATCTTGCGTGATAGACATGTCCGGGTCGGCTGACGATCGCCGCCGACCCGCGACTTTTCAAGGAAGTGTTATCTCCATGCGCATGATTCGCCTGTTCGGTACCGCGCTCGCGGCGGCCGGAATCGTTCTGTCCGGTGCTGCCGTGGCGTCCGCCGACGTGCCCGCCGCCGCGCCCGTCGAAATCGCCGACGGGTACCAGAACCCGTGGCTGGACGGTTTCGGCAACGGTTCGGGCAACCTGGTCCTCGGCATCGCGAAACTGTTCTCGACCGGTTCGGGCGATGTGAAGCCGCTGCCGACCGCCGCGCCGGTCGCCGACACCGGTTCCAGCGGCTGGGGCACCGGTTCGGCGAACCTGGGCACCGCCTTCCAGAACCTCTTCAACACCGGCTCGGGCAATGTGAAGCCGCTGCCCACCGCCGCCCCCTCCGACGTCGCGACCGACACCGGTTCCAGCGGCTGGGGCACCGGTTCGGCCAACCTCGGCACCGCGTTCCAGAACCTGCTCAACACCGGCTCGGGCAATGTGAAGCCGCTGCCGGTCGCCGACAACACCGGTTCCGCAGGCTGGGGCACCGGTTCGGCGAACCTCGGCACCGCGTTCCAGAACCTGCTCAACACCGGCTCGGGCAACGTGAAGCCGCTGCCGGTCGCCGACAACACCGGTTCCGCAGGCTGGGGCACCGGTTCGGCGAACCTCGGCACCGCGTTCCAGAACCTCTTCAACACCGGCTCGGGCAACGTGAAGCCGCTGCCCACCGCCGCTCCCGCCGACGGGTACCAGAACCCGTGGCTGGACGGTTTCGGTAATGGTTCGGGCAACCTGATCCTCGGTATCGCGAAGCTGTTCACCACCGGTTCCGGTGGTGTGAAGCCGCTGCCCTGAATCTGAGCCCGGCGGTTCGCGCTCGAATGATCCGAGCCTGACCCGCCGACAGCGCGGATTATCCAAGCGAACGAGAAACGGCCCGGAGTGATCCGGGCCGTTTCGTCGTTTCCGTCGCGAGGATTATCCCAGCGGTGTGCGCATGAGCACCACGTTGTACTGGGAGTGCACGGTGAGCAGGAAATACAGATCGCCGCCGGTCTGATAAGGGAAGATCATCGGCGCGTACGCGGTCGGCAGCGACGGCGCGTCGATGAGTACGCGCGGCGGACCCCACGGACCCTGCGGCGCGGACGCGGTGCGCAGCACCACCGAATTCGCCGGGTCGGTGGTGAGCATCACGTACTGCCCCAGATAGTCGTTCCACATCACCGAAAGCTCGGCGACGCCGTCGACCACCGGCGCGGAAACCTTGATATCGGGCTTCCATTCCTTGCCGTCCCAATACTCGTAGGTATCGAGATTCGCGATATCGGCCTCTTTGGTGCGGGAGACGAATCCGGGATTCGCGCGACCCGCGGGCGTGCCGTACCGGTATACGTAGCCGTCGGCCTTCACGAACGCGTTCTGCTGGAAGTTCTGCCAGCCGTCCACATTCGCGCGCCGGGTGTTCGGCAGTTGCGCCCAGCTCTGCCCGCCGTCACCGGAGACCGCGAGGGTGGAGAAATTGGTGGTCCATTTCCCGTGGTCGCCCCAGCCCTGCACCGACATCATGCTCATGTACTGGACACCGCCCACCGAGATGCCCGCGGTGGGAATGAAACTGATCTCGATTCCGGGAATCTTGGGGCTCGGCAGCGGATTCGGCACCACGCTGTCGAAGTAGATGCCCTTGGACGGATCCCTGGTGGTGCTGCGGAAAAGCACATTCGACGTCCACGCCCACATGCTGCCCGCGAGCAGATTGGGGAAGCCGAGGCCCGCGGTGTCGCCGAAGGCGGTGATCATGGCACCGCGACCGTCGTCCCACATGATGCCGAGGTCGGTGCCGAGGACGTTCATGTTCTGGGTTCGGTTCGGGCTGTCCATGCCCGTCATCTGGAATACGGCCTTGGTCGGCCCGGACAGCTGCGGCAGGCCGCGCCATCCGTTGAGGACCGGAATCGGGTTGACGTTGTTCGGGTCGGCGACGGCCGGTCCGGCAATCGCGATCGAGAGCGCCGCACCCACCGCACACGCTCTGACGAATGCCGACAGCGATCGTTTCATCCGGACGAATCCCTTCTGTGGCGCGCTGGTCTGCCGAACATTGTGCCCGGTTCGGGCCGGATCCGTGGCGGGGGGAGCTCGGTGTTTCGACCTATGACCGTATCCCGCGCTATGCCTTGGAACACATACGCGCGCGTCGGGTATGAGTGTGACGGGCCTAGACTACTTCGAGCGAGCTGGTGAGATTCCCCGGAATTCTCGCACTGGGCACGAGCGACGGTGGGTAGACGCGGTCGGGACCGAGGGTGAGTCGATGAATGACGGCAAGACGCTGCGGGCCTGGTGGCACGACCCGGTCGACTATCTCTGGCTGGTTCGCATGCTGGCCGAGCGGCGGGCGCTCGCGCCGTTGCGCATCCTGATCGGCGCGGGCGGCGCGGCCATCGCGATACTGGGCGCGGTCATCGCGGGCACGCCGATCGGCCCGCCCGGAGATCCCGGTGTCGCGTCCGCGTTCGGTGTGATCTCCGGTGTGCTGTGGACCTTGCGCTGGTGGCTGCGGCCGTGGCCGAGCAAAACCGAGTCGCTGTTGCTGATCGGGTTCGCCGACATCCTGTTCACCATCGAATTCCTGCAGGTTCCCGACCGTCTGTTCGGCGCGATGGGCGCCATGTTGCTCGTGGTGACCGGCAGCTACCTGTCCTTTTTCCACAGCGCGCGGGTGCTCGCGCTGCACACGGCGTGGTCGTTCCTCTCGGTGGTGCTGTTCTCGGCGCGGATCGTGACCTCGGGCGGCGATGTGCGCCTGGCGTTGGCGGTCGCGTTACTGCTGCTCGCGGGCGTGGTCGCGGCGCTGCCCGCCCTGCAATTCCTGTACTGGCTGTTGCGCACCGAGTCGCTGTCGGATCCGCTCACCGCCCTGTTGAACCGCCGCGGCCTCGAGATCCGGCTCCCGCACCTGGTGGCCCGCTATCCCGCGGTCAGCGTGATGACCCTCGACCTCGACCGCTTCAAGAGCGTCAACGACACCTGGGGACACCGGGTCGGCGACAGCGTCCTGGTGCGGACCGCACGACGGTTGCAGGACACGGCGGCCTCGACCGCGTTGGTCGCGCGCACCGGCGGCGAGGAGTTCGTGGTGGCCGCGCCCATCCCGGCCGCCGCCGCCCGCGCGGCGGCCGAACGCCTGCGCAGTGCGGTCGCCGCGACCACCGACACCGCGGTCGAGGTGACCGCGAGCGTCGGCGTCGCGGTGTTCGACGCGACGATCTGCCCCGAATGTCCGCGCCCGACACCGGAACGCTTGCTGCAATCGGCCGACGCCGCCATGTACCGGGCCAAGCAGTCCGGTGGGAATCTGGTCGAGGTCGACGAGTTGACACCGCCGCGTGATCATCATCATCCGGTGCCCGGATAGGCGATCCGGCTGTAGAGTGCTCGGTACTGGGTCCTCGAATGCCAACGGCCCCCGCGGGTATCGCACCTGCGGGGGCCGTTGTTTTGTCTACCTCGATAGACCGCCTATCAGAATGCCGCCTCGTCGAGTTCCATGATGTCGTTGTCGAGCGCGGACAGGACAGCGCGGGTGGCCGTCAACTCCGGCAGGATGTTGCGGGCGAAGAACTGCGCCACGGCGAGTTTGCCGTTGTAGAACGCCACATCCGAACCGGACGCGCCGCCGTCGAGCGCCTTGATCGCGACATCGGCCTGCCGCAGCAGCTGCCAGCCGATGAGCAGGTCGCCGACCGAGAGCAGGAAGCGCACCGAGCCGAGCCCGACCTTGTAGAGCTCGCTGGAATTCTCCTGCGCGCCCATCAGGTGACCGGTGAGGGTCGCGGCCATGGCCTGCACGTCCTCGAGCGCGGTGGCGAGCAGTTTGCGTTCGGCCTTGAGCCTGCCGTTGCCCGCCTCCGAGTCGATGAACTTCTGCACCTGACCGGCCACGTGCGCGAGCGCCACGCCGCGGTCGCGGGCGATCTTGCGGAAGAAGAAGTCCTGCGCCTGGATGGCGGTGGTGCCCTCGTAGAGGCTGTCGATCTTGGCGTCGCGGATGTACTGCTCGATCGGGTAGTCCTGCAGGAAGCCGGAGCCGCCGAAGGTCTGCAGCGATTCGGTGAGGTACTGGTAGGCGCGTTCGGAGCCGACGCCCTTGACGATCGGCAGCAGCAGGTCGTTGACCCGGAAAGCCAGGTCTTCGTCGGCGCCCGAGACCAGTTGCGCCACGTCGGAGTTCTGGTGCGCGGCGGTGTAGAGGTAGATCGCGCGCAGGCCCTCGGCGTAGGCCTTCTGGGTGATCAGCGAGCGGCGCACGTCGGGGTGGTGGGTGATGGTGACGCGCGGCGCGGTCTTGTCGGTCATCTGGGTGAGGTCGGCGCCTTGCACGCGGGTCTTGGCGTAGTCCAGCGCGTTCAGGTAACCGGTGGACAGCGTGGCGATGGCCTTGGTGCCGACCATCATGCGGGCGTTCTCGATGACGTCGAACATCTGCGCGATGCCGTTGTGCACCTCGCCGACCAGCCAGCCCTTTGCGGGGATGCCGTGGCCGCCGAAGGTGACCTCGCAGGTGGCCGAGACCTTGATGCCCATCTTGTGCTCGACGTTGGTGACGAATACGCCGTTGCGCTCACCGAGGGTGTCGGTCTCGAAGTCGTAGTGCCACTTCGGCACATAGAACAGCGAAAGGCCCTTGGTGCCTGGGCCCGCGCCCTCGGGACGCGCCAGTACCAGGTGCATGATGTTCTCGAACAGATCGTCGGAGTCGCCCGAGGTGATGAAGCGCTTGACGCCCTCGATGTGCCACGAGCCGTCGTCCTGTTTGATCGCCTTGGCGCGGCCCGCGCCCACGTCGGAGCCCGCGTCGGGCTCGGTGAGGACCATGGTGGCGCCCCAGTTGCGGTCGGCGATGGTCTGGGCCCACTTCTTCTGTTCGTCGGTGCCGTTGTCGTAGAACACCTGCGCGAAGCCCGCGCCCGCGGCGTACATCTGGGCGGGCGGGTTGGCGCCGAGGATCATTTCGCTCAGCGCCCAGCCGACGACGCTCGGGGCGCCGAGGCCGCCGAGCTCCTCGCGGACCGGTACCTTGGCCCAGCCGCCGTCCTCGAGCGCCCGGTAGGACTTCTTGAAGGATGCGGGCAGGGTGACGGTGTGGGTGTTCGGGTCGAAGGTCGGGGGGTTGCGGTCGCCGTCGGCGAAGGAGTCGGCCAGCGGGCCCTCGGCCAGGCGACGCACCTCGCTCAGCATCTCCTTGACGGTTTCGCTGTCCAGATCGCCGTAGGCGCCGGAATCCAGCAGCGAGCCGAGGCCGAGTACCTCGAAGAGGTTGAACTGCAGGTCGCGGACGTTGCTCTTGTAGTGACCCATGTCGGTACTCATCTCTCCATTGAGTGGGTGCGGTCGGTGTAGGTGCCGTTCCCGCCCGTTTTTCGTCTACCGGTGGCGGTCTCTGTCGCCGTATCGGTATTCCGCATACTACTCGCGGGTAACTTACTGACCATATTACCGGCCGGTAATGGGTCGGCAAAGAGGTGGCCGAGCATTGTGACGCGAAGTACATTTCGTGCCTTGACAAGGTGACTGCTCACAAGATCGACAGTCTCCCGTGCGCCGTTCCCGACCGCCGCCGCGGTGGCCGGGGCTACCGTGAGGTGTGCTGATCGAGACGAGTGCCGGACCGGCCGAGATCGACCTCGACAAACCGCGCGGCGCGCGATTCCTGCTGGTGCTGACCCACGGCTCCGGCGGCGGCGTCGACGCCAAGGACCTGCTCGCGGTCCGCGACCTCGCACTCGACATCGGCGGCGCCGTTGCCATGGTCACCCAGCCCTACCGGGTCGCCGGGCGGCGCGCGCCGGGATCGGCGGCCGTGCAGGACCTGGCCTGGCTCGAGATCGTCGCCGCCCTGCGCAGGAAGGCGCGCAAACCGCTGATCCAGGGCGGGCGCAGCAACGGCGCGCGAGTCGCCTGCCGCACCGCCCTCGCGGCGCGCGCCGTCGGCGTGCTCGCCCTTTCGTTCCCGCTGCATCCGCCCGGCAAGCCCGAGAAGTCGCGGCGCGCGGAACTGCTCGCGGCGGGCCGGGTCGAGGTCGTCGTGGTCAACGGGGCCAACGACCCGTTCGGCATCCCCGAATCCGCCGACGCCGCCGAGGTGGTGATCGTGCCGGGCCAGCCGCATTCGTTCCGATCCGGATTCGACACCATCACCGCCGCCGTCGAACCCTGGTTGCGCCGCTGGGCGCCGTGAGCCGGTTCAGAGCGGGGTGTCGTCCTCGTCGGGTCGATTCGCGACGACCAGCGCGTCGATGGCGTCGCGGCCCTCGGTGGAACGCAACAGCCGTTCGGCCAGACGGATGCGCAGCCGATCCGGTTCCGGCGCCAGGTCGGCGACGATGTCGTCCGGGGTGAACAGGATCGCCGGATCCTGCGGTCCGCCGTAGCCGTCGGTGAGATTGCGGGAATCGTGCCCGATCACGAACAGCGTGCCGCCGGGACTGAGCAGCTCGCTCACCCGGCGCAGCAGGGCGCGGCGCTCGGGTGCGGGCAGATGCAGGAACACCATCAGGATCAGTTCGTACCGCCCGGTGATCTCGGCGGCATCGGTGTCGGTGACGTCCGCGCACCGCCAGATGATCCGATTGCGCACCGACCGCGACAACCGCGTCGCCACGGTGCGCCCCTTGTCGATGGCGACCTGCGAGAAGTCCACCGCGTCCACCTGCCAGCCGTGGGTGGCCAGCCACAGCGCGTTGCGCCCCTCGCCGCAGGCCAAGTCCAGCGCCCTCGGTAGATCGGGCACCGGCCCGCCGGGAACGTCCGGGCGTAGCGGCGCGGTGCGCTCGAGCCCGTACACGTGTGCCACCACCGTGGCGTTGGGCGGTGCGCCCCAGATCAATTCACGCTGCGCGTACCGCGCGTCCCAATCGGCCGCGTCCATGCCGTCGAGTCTATTGACCGCCCGCCCACGATGGGGCCGCGACCGCCCCGACAGACGACGGGACCGGCGCTCGCGCATGGCGAACGCCGGTCCCGGACACGCGGCTCAGAGCGTGGTGCGCATCAGGACCACGTTGTACTGGCTGTGCACGGTCGTGAGGAAGTACAGGTCGCGGCCGGTCTGGTACGGGAAGATCGACGGCGCGTACGCGGTGGGCAGTTCGCGGGTGTCGATCAGCACCTCCGGCGGGCTCCACGGCCCCTCGGGGGCCGAGGCGCGGCGCATGACCACCGAGTTGAACGGATCGGTGGTCAGCGAGATGTACTGGCCGAGGTAGTTGTTGTACATCACCGACAGTTCGCCGACGCCCGCCATGATCGGCGTCGCGGCGTTCACATCACCCTTGTCCGACCACTTGTCGTGCGCCCAGTACTCGTACTCGCCGAGGTTCTGGACGTCGTGCTCGCGCACCCGCGCGATGAACGCCTCGTTGTTGCGCCCGGCCGGAGTGCCGTACTGGTATAGGTAACCGCCGCTCTTCAGGAACGCGCTCATCTGGAACTTCGCATTGCCGCCTTCGTTCGGGCGACGGGTGCCCTGCAGGTCGGCCCAGGTCTCACCGTTGTCGGCCGAGGCGGCGAGCCCGGAGTAGTTCGTGGTCCACTGGCCGACGTTGTCCCAGGACTGCACCGACATCATGCTCATGTACTGCACGCCGTCGACCGAGATGCCCGCGGTGGGAATGCGGCTGATCTCGATGAACGGGATCTTCGGGCTCGGCACCAGGTCGCGGGCCTGCCCGAAGATGTCGCGCACCACGCTGTCGAAGTAGATCCCGTTGGACGGGTCGGTGGTGTGGCTGCGGACCAGGATGTTGCTGCGCCAAGCCCACGTGCTGCCGACGAGCAGGTTGGGGAAGCCGATACCCGCGGTGTCACCGAAGGCGGTCAGCATCTCACCCCGCCCGTTGTCCCACATGATGCCGAGGTCGGTGCCGAGCACGTTGTAGTTCTGGGTGTTGTTCGGGCTGGCCATGCCGGTCACTTGGAAGACGGCCTTGGATCGCCCCGGCAGATTGGGGAGGCCGGTGGTGCCGTTGAGTACGGGGATGGGGTTGATCGCGTTCGGGTTCGCCGCGGCAGGGGTGGTCGCCGTGAGGAGCAAAACCGTGGCACCTGCCAGCGTCGACAGCAGGATGGAAGCGGTCTTGTTCAAGGTCTGAGGGCCCTCCGGTATCTCGCCGAAGAGAGCCCGATCCACGCCTCCCCTGATGTGCACCGGGCCACAATTCGACTGGCTGGCAAATCGCCGCTGATGCTAGCAGTCGAACGGTCGAATGTGGTGGCTTGCAACCCGAACCCAGCAGAATTGATAATCGATCCGAGGATTCGTTGTTACGAACACGGCCGGATCGCGGAATCAGGTCCCGCGTTCCATAGCCCGCGCGCGGCGCGGTGCGGAATGCCAGATCCCTTCGAATACGCGCTCGGCTGCCGCCACCACGTGCGGTTCGCAGGTGCGAGGCGGTCGGCTAGCCCGCGCCGCGGCCACCGGATCGCCGTTGACCTCGATAATCAGGCCGATGCGCGCCGCGTGTGCGGTGTAGACGGTGTCGTCGGTCGACGTCGACAGCAAGGCTCGGTCGGCCTCGAGGCGCCCGGGCAGAGTTATCGTGCCGCTCATATCCGACACCGGCCCGTATTCGTTTCCCAGCATCGAGAATTCGGTGGTCAGGAGCCCCGATCCGGATATCGGCGACCGCCCCGCCCCGAAGTCCGTCGCCATAGCAGCGACCATGTTTCCCCGCTATCACCGAAATACGAACACGCCCATTGGGTAGCTGTACCTTCGGGTCGCCCCATATCCCCGACAATCTCAGCCCACCGCACCCATTTGGCAGCCGTACATCCAGCTCGCGTCATCCCCGAAAACCCCAGCCCGACACCCATCGGACAGCCACACTCCACCCCGACGAACCCCCACCCCCGAGAGTGAGCACGAACCCATGCTGCCAGCCGGAATAGATCCACGAACCCCAGTGATCGTCGGCGCGGGCCAAATCGTCCACCACGCAACCGACCCCGCCCTACCAGGCCCGATCGAGCTGGCCGCCGAAGCCCTGCGCCACGCAAGCCTCGACAGCGGATCCACCGGCCTCCTACGCTCGGCCGACACGATCGCCGCCGTCGCACCGGTGAGCAGGCCATACCCCGACCTCGGCGCCCTCGTCGCCGCCCATCTCGCCATCACCCCGAAACGGACCATCCAATCGGTCCGCTTCGGCGGTGACGCGCCACAGCGCCTACTCAACCTGCTCGCCCAGTCCATAGCCAACGGCGAATCCGAGATCGCGCTGCTGGTCGGCGCCGAAGCCGTCGCCTCGGGAAACGCGGCGAGCAAGCGCGGCATCGTCGTCGACTGGCCCGTGCAAGCCGAACACGCCGCGCCGACCCAGCTCGTCGGTTCCGACCGAGGACCGAATTCCGACATGGAGACCGCCGCCGGACTCTGGGGCCCGGTGTACTTCTACGCGCTCATGGAAACCGCCCTGCGCGCCCGCCTCGGCCTCGGTGTCGACGCGCATCGGCGGCGGATCAGCGCGCTGTGGTCCCGGTTGTCCGAGGTCGCCGCGCACAACCCGTACGCATGGCAGCCCGTCGCGCACAGCACCGAAGACCTGCTCGAAATCTCACCCGGCAACCGGCGCGTGTCGAGCCCGTACACGAAACTGCTGGTCGCCAACCTCGCCGTCGACCAAGGTGCGGCCCTGATCCTGTGCAGCGCGGCCGCCGCCGACGCCGCCGCGGTGCCGAGGGACCGCTGGGTCTTCCCACACGGCGGCGCCACCGCCACCGACGAATGGCATGTCACCGAACGCGCCGATATGGGCGCGTCCCCCGCGATCCGCGCCGCGGGGTCCGCCGCCCTCGCCGCCGCGGGCATCGGCATAGACGACGTCGCCCACATCGACCTGTACTCCTGCTTCCCGGTAGCGGTGCAGGCCGCCGCCGAAGCATTCGGCCTCCCGATCGACGATCCCGGCCGATCACTGTCGCTGACCGGCGGACTCACTTTCGGCGGCGGACCGGGCAACAACTACAGCACGCACGCGATCGCCACCGCGACCGGCTTGCTGCGCGAACAGCCCGATAGCTACGGCCTCACCACCGCACTCGGCTGGTACATGACCAAACACGGCGTCGGCGTGTACTCCGCCCGACCGCCGCACCGTCTGTTCCGCGCCGTCGAAGTCGACCCCGAACCGGCGCGCCGCGAAACCGCACCCGACTACACGGGGCCGGGAACCGTCGAGGCCTACACCGTCGCCTACCGCAAGAACCGCGACCGCGGCGACGAACCGGAAGCGGCCGTCGTCAGTGTCCTGAACCCGGACGGCGCACGCATACTGGTCCGTGCCCGCGACACCGAAACGATCGCGGCATGCACCGAAGCGGACCCGCTCGGCGCCCGCGCCGACATCACCGCCCCCGATCGACTCGCCCTGAGCTGAGGAAGAGGACCCACAGATGACCGAACCCGTCCTGATCGAACGGCGCGACGCGATCACCGTCCTTACCGTGAACCGCCCCGAAGCGCGCAACGCGATCAACCTGGCGGCGGCGAAGGCCATCGAGTCCGCCGTCGACGAATTCGAGGCCGACGACAGCGCCCGTGTACTCGTATTGACCGGCGCGGGCGGAACTTTCAGCGCGGGCATGGATCTGGTGGCCGCTTCCAAGGGCGAGCTGCCGATGACCGAGCGACGCGGCCCGCTCGGCATCACCGCACGCCCACCGGTCAAACCGATGATCTCGGCCGTCGAAGGTTTCGCGCTCGCGGGCGGTTTCGAACTCGCCCTCTCCGGCGACCTGATCGTCGCCGCCGCCGACGCCAAGTTCGGCATCCCCGAAGCCAAACGCGGACTGGTCGCGGCGGGCGGCGGCGTCCTACGGCTGACCCAGCGCCTGCCGCGCCCGATCGTCGCCGAACTGGCTTTCACCGGAAACCGGATCAGCGCCGAACGCCTCTACCAACTCGGACTGGTCAACCGCGTGGTCGAACCCGGCGGCGCACTCGCCGCGGCACTCGACCTCGCAGCCGAAATCGTCGCCACCGCACCACTTTCAGCGGCGGCGAGCAAACGCATCATCGACGAGTCGCCGGATTGGTCGATGGCGGAAGGTTTCGCGAAACAGGGCGAGATCGCGCTGCCGGTGCTGGCATCCGAGGACGCCGCCGAAGGCGCTCTCGCCTTCGCCCAGAAGCGCGAACCACAGTGGCGAGGCCGCTGATTCGGCCGCACCTGCGACGATCGGCTGTAGGTACACCGGCCCGTATGTGGGACCGCTCGCCGGATAGGTCACCCTCGCGCCGCGACCCCCTTCGGCATTATCGTTGCGGCGCGTCCGCGTGGCGCGTGTCACTAGTGAGAGAAGAGGGATCAGGTTGCGGATCGTGCTCATCACCATGGCCATCGCCGCACTGCCGCTGGTCGCGGCCTGCGGTGACGACAAAGCGGACCAACCGCAGGTGACCGCCGCCGACCTGTCGCGGTCCCTGCAGGAGAAGGGCATCAAGGACGCGAACCTCGCCGACTGTGCCGCGAAAGTCTATGTGGACGAGGGTATTTCGCAGGCGGGTCTGCGTATCTTGCTGAAGAGCGACGACACGAAGGCCGTCGACCCGGAAACCCTCGGCATGAGCAAGCAGGACGCCGACCTCGCCCGCTCGGCGACCCGCAAGATCGCCGGAGCCTGTATCGGCAAGTCCTGAGGAAGCCGTGGTGACCGAGCGAACACCGGCTTCGGATCGCCCGGATTCGAATCGCGCTGCGCGCAAACCGTGAGCGTGCGCGGACCGGAGTCCATCGTGGGGTGATGACATCCACCGAGGCGAAATCCACCACAGACACGGAACTGGACCGGGTCTTCGGTCCGATCTTCGAGCGGATCGCAGCGGGCGCGGTCGCGCGGGAAATCGACAGGACGCTGGCCTACGAGGAGATCGGCCTGCTGCGTGCGGCCCGATTCGGCGCGCTGCGGCTACCGGTCGAGGACGGCGGCCACGGTGCGTCGGTCCGCCAACTGTTCCGCCTGCTGATCGACCTCGCCGCGGCCGAATCCAATCTGCCGCAGGCCCTGCGCGTGCATTTCGTCTTCGTGGAGGATCAGTTGCTCGCCGAACCGGGCCCGGCTCGGACGCAATGGTCGCGCGCGGTGAGCGAGGGCACGCTGGTCGGCAATGCGATCACCGAACCGGGTGTCGGCGCGGTGGATCGGTACCGGACCAGGCTCACCCGCGACGGCGACCGCTGGCTGCTCAACGGCACCAAGTACTACAGCACCGGATCGCTGTACGCCGACCACATCCTGGTGGCGGCCGACCGCGACGGCGAACGGCTCGGCGTCCTCGTCGATGCCCGTGCCGATGGCGTGCGTCAGCACGACGACTGGGACGGATTCGGCCAGCGGCTCACCGCGAGCGGCACCACCGAATTCACCGACGTTGTCGTCGCCGAGGAACAGATACTCGGACCCGGTTACGGTGTGCCCGGACCCACGTACGCCACCTCCTACCTGCAACTTTTCCAGCTCGCGGTGTTGGCGGGGATCGCGGCGCGCGCCGAGCGCGACACCAGGGAATGGGTCGCGGCGCGCACCCGCAGCTACACCCATGCCGCGGCCGGGCTGCCGCGCGCGGACCCGCTGGTCCAGCAGGTGATCGGACGGCTGTCGGCGGCGGCGTTCTCGGCGCGCGCCACAGTCCTCGCGGTCGCCGACCTGCTCGACGAGGTGCTGGGCGCGGGCGCGAAAGAAGCGGAGGCGCTGGTCGCGGTCGAACTCGCCGCGGCGCAGGCCCAACTCGCGGTGATCGACACCGTACTGCCCGCGACGAGCCTGCTCTTCGAGGTCGGCGGCGCGTCCATCGTGTCCGAACAGCTTCGGCTGGACCGGCATTGGCGCAACGCACGCACCATCTCGGTGCACAATCCGGCGATCCAGAAGGCGCGCGCCATCGGCGATCACCTGCTCAACGGAACCGAACTGCCTTTCGGATGGAGTGCCGGGGAGCGTTCGGCCACCGTGTCGCCGAGTTGAGGGGGCGCGGATACGTCCGAATGCGGTCGGGCGTATCCGCGTATCACTCGCTCAGGTCAGTGATTCCAGGTAAACGCGAGCGATTTGTTCCAGCCCTTGTCGATCCGTTTCATCGAAGCGCGCGGGATCCGGGCTGTCGATATCGAGCACCCCGACCAGTTCCCCCGCGCTGACCAGCGGGATCACGATCTCCGATCGGGAGTCGGCATCGCAGGCGATATGGCCGGGAAATTCGTGGACATCCGGTACCAGTTGGGTCTGCCGCGTCCGCGCCGCCGTACCGCACACGCCTTTGCCGAGCGCGATCCGCACGCACGCGGGTTTCCCCTGGAACGGGCCGACGACCAGTTCACTGCCGTCGTAGAAATAGAAACCGGCCCAGTTCAGCCGCGGCAATGCGTGGAAGAGCAGTGCGGAAAGGTTGGCGGCGTTGGCGATTCGGTCGTGCTCACCCGCCAGCAACGCTTCGGCCTGCGCGATGAGTTCCCGGTACTGCTCGGTCCGATCCCCGGACAGCGGTGCGACGGTGAAGGACATGCAGGCATGGTAGGGCTTCGCACCGTCGCGGACGTCCATCTACTCCGGGTGATCGCAACACTGCCCCCGCGAGCATCCCTCCAGCATCATGCGGTTATGACATCGCAGAATCCCGTATCACGTTCCACGCGGTCGGCCGCGATCGTCGGCGCCGGTCAGACCGGCGTCACCGCGGCCCTCGGATTGCTCGACGCAGGTTTCACGGTCACCCTCTACAGCGACCGCGATCAGCGTTCCCTGCGCGACGACGTGCCCGCCACCGGCACCGCACTCGAATTCGGCGTCACCCAGCAGGCCGAACTCGCCCTCGGCCTCGACACCTACACCGCGCGCGCCCCGCGTCACACCGGGCTGAGCGTGCGGATCGCCGGACCCGAGAACGCCGAATTGATCGCCTTCGACGGCGATTTCGACGGTTACGTCGGCGTGGCCGTCGACACCAGGCTCAAGGCCGACGAACGGCTCACCGCGTTCCAGGAGCGCGGCGGCGTCTTCGTGGTCGGGCAGGTCGGACTCGACCGCCTCGACGCCATCGCCGCCGAGAACGACCTCACCCTCGTCGCGACCGGACGCGGCGGACTGTCCGAACTGTTCCCCGTCGACGACGCGCGCACCGTCTACGACGCACCGCAGCGGTCGCTGCTGACGGTCACCGTCACCGGTCTCGGCTTCGGCCCCGACGTGTTCGCCCACCGCGGTCCGGCGGGCGGCGCGCACAGCGGATTCTCCATCTTCGCCGAGCACGGCGAAGCCTGGTGGGGACCGTACCTGCACAAGGACGCCGGACCGAGCTGGGCTTTCCTCGGTTGGGCGCGCCCCGGCGGCGAATGGGATCGCCGTTTCTCGGCCGCCGATTCCGCCGAGTCCGCGCACCGCGTCGTCACCGAGTTGTATCGCGACCACATCGACTGGGACCTGCCCGAGGTGTCGCGCACCGAGGTGATCGCCGACGATCCGCATTCCTGGTTGAAGGGCGCGGTCCGGCCGGTCGTCCGCGTCGGGGTCGGTCGCACGGCGAGCGGTCATGTCGTCGGCGCGCTCGGCGACACCGCCGTCGCCTACGACCCGATCGCCGGTCAGGGCGCGCAGAGCGGCCTCATCCAGGCGCAGCGCCTGGTCGCGGCCGCCGCCGTGCACGAAGGGGCCTTCGACGAGGCGTGGCTTTCGTCCCGCTACGCCGAATTCCTGGCCGCCCGATCGGACGCGGCGAGCCGGGCCACCCGCCTGTTCCTCAGCGATCCCGAACTCGGCCCCGTCGCCGAACAGTTCTTCGCCGCCGCGGCGGTCGACCCGCGTTTCGCGTCCGCGCTGGTCGGGCTGCTGCACGAGCCGCGCCCGATCCTCGGCATCGAGACCGCCGCCGACGCGGCCGCCTACATCACCCGCGTCACCGGGCAATCCGCCGCCGACCTGCTCGCCCGTTTCGAGCCCGCGGGTCGCTTCACACGTTCGGCCTACGCGGGCGCGCTCACCAGCGCCTGACCGCCGAACCCACCGGGATCGGATCGCACGGATTCAAACCCTCCTGCCGATCCGGTCCCGGTGTTGAAGTGGAACACAGACCGGGACCTATTGGAGTAGCTATGACCACCGAGCAGATCGCCGATCAGATCCGATTCGCCTACTGGGTGCCCAATGTGAGCGGCGGCCTGGTCACCAGCGATATCGAACAGCGGACCAGCTGGGATTTCGACTACAACAAGAAACTCGCGCAGACCGCCGAGCGCAACGGATTCGACTACGCGCTGTCCCAAGTGCGCTACACCGCCTCCTACGGCGCGGAATACCAGCACGAATCCACCTCGTTCAGCCTGGCCCTGCTCGGCGCCACCGAGCGGATAAAGGTGATCGCCGCGATCCACCCCGGACTGTGGCATCCGGCCGTGCTCGCCAAATTCGGCGCGACCGCCGATCATCTGTCCAACGGCCGGTTCGCCATCAATGTCGTCTCCGGTTGGTTCGCGGGCGAATTCAAGGCGCTGGGCGAACCGTGGCTCGAACACGACGAACGCTACCGGCGCAGCGCCGAATTCCTCGAGGTGATCCGCAAGATCTGGACCGAGGACGACGTGAACTACGGCGGCGATTTCTACCGCATCCGCGACTTCACCCTCAAGCCGAAACCGCTGAACACCCCGGAACGACCGAATCCCGAACTGTTCCAGGGCGGTAACTCCACCGCCGCGCGCCGCAACGGCGGCCGCCACGCCGACTGGTACTTCTCCAACGGCAAGGATTTCGACGGCGTCACCGAACAACTCGACGACCTGCGCACCGTGGCCCGCGAGAACGACCGCGAGGTGAAATTCGGGCTCAACGGCTTCATCATCGCCCGCGACACCGAACGCGAAGCCCGCGACACCCTGCGCGAGATCATCGAGAAGGCGAACAAGCCCGCGGTGGAGGGGTTCCGCGACGCCGTCCAGCAGGCCGGCGCCGCTACCGGCGACCGCAAGGGCATGTGGGCGGATTCCTCTTTCGAGGATCTCGTCCAATACAACGACGGATTCCGCACCCAGCTCATCGGCACGCCCGAACAGGTCGCCGAACGCATCGTCGCCTACAAGGAACTCGGCGTCGACCTGATCCTCGGCGGCTTCCTGCATTTCCAGGAGGAGATCGAATACTTCGGCGCGAAAGTGCTCCCGCTGGTGCGTGAACTGGAGGCCGCCCGCAAACCCGTGGCGGCGGTGCGCTGATGACCGCGGTCGCCGCCGACCGCGTCGAATCGGCCGAGCAGGCACTCCGGATCGCGCACGAGCTCGCCGCGGAATTCGCGGTCGGCGCGGCCGCGCGCGACCGTGACCGCACACTTCCGCACGCGGAAATCGACCGCTTGGCGGCCAGCGGCCTGCTCGCGATCACGGTGCCCGCCGCATTCGGCGGCGCCGACCTGCCCGCGTCGACGGTCGCCGACGTGGTGCGAATCCTGGCGGCGGCCGACCCGAATATCGCCCAGATCCCACACAGCCATTTCGTCTATCTGAATCTGCTGCGCCTGGCGGGCGACACCGCGCAACAGCGACGCTGGTTCGGTGCGGTTCTCGACGGCGCGCGGATCGCCAACGCGCAATCCGAACGGCGCGGCGCGACCGTGGCCGATATCGCCACCACCGTGCGGCCCGACGGCGCGGGTTTCCGCGTCGACGGCGCCAAGTACTACTGCACGGGGTCACTGTTCGCCGACCTGCTGGCCGTCCTGACCAGGCTCGATGATCCCGAAGGTCGTTCCGGGCTCGCCGCGGGGGAGTATGTGGCGTTCCTCCCGGCCGATGCGCCCGGCGTGCGGATCGTGGATGATTGGCAAGGTATGGGCCAGCGCACGACGGGGAGCGGAACGGTCGAATTCGACGCGGTGTCGGTCGACCGTGGTCAGCTGGTGCCGCGAGCCGCCGCCGTCGACGCGCCCGCCGGATACGGGGCGTTCGCGCAGCTACTGCACGCGGCGATAGATACCGGAATCGCGCGCGGAGCACTGACGGCGGCCGTGGGATTCGTGCGCGAATCGAGTCGGCCGTGGTTCGAAGCCGGTGTGGAACGCGCCATCGATGACCCGTTGACGATTCAGCGTTTCGGAGAGCTGGCTGTGCAGGTCACAGCGGCGGAGTCGACTCTGGCATCGGCAGGCCTCGCCGTCGACCGGGCGATAGGCGGCTATGCGCCATCGGAACCGGTCGCGGGCAGCGCGGTGGGCACGACACGTGGCGGCATGGACGCGCCTTCGGCGTCGGAGGAACTCCCGGACCGTCGTGCGGTGCGCGGCGGTAGTGATGCGTCGGGTGGTGGTCGGGCGATATCGATTTCAGCGGCATCCGCGCGGGCGGGCGTCGGTGGACCGGCGGACGGCATGAGGCCGGAGTCCGAATCGACAGCGGAAGGCGGAACGGTGCACGGTACTCGCGTCGCCGACTCGGTGCGGGTGGTCACCGAGAAATCGGCGTACGCTACGGGGGGCGCAGGCGTCGAGGGCGACACGCCCCGGACTCTCGACACGCACTCGGCCACCGCGTACGGGGTTTCCCACCCGACCGAACAGGCGTCGCTCGCTGTAGCCGCCGCGAAGATCCTCGCCGACCGCGCCGCCACCGAGGTCTCCTCCGCGTTGTTCGAGGTCAGCGGCACCCGCAGCGCGACCGCCGACCTCGACCATTTCTGGCGCAACGCCAGGACCCACACCCTGCACGATCCCGTCCGCTGGAAGTACCAGCATCTCGGTCGGTCGCTGCTGCACGGCACCCCGCCGCCGCGGCACGGAGTGTTCTGAAGCCAGATGCCGGAGAAGGAGAACGAATATGGCAGTGACGGTCGTCGTCGGCAATCCGAAACCCGCCTCGCGCACACTCGCCGCGGCCACCTTGGTCGCCGAGGGGTTGCGCCCCGACGAGACACCCGAGGTCATCGATCTGGTGACCCTCGGCCCCGGCCTGCTCGGCTGGGGTGATCCGGCCGTCACCGAGGCAGCGGGCAGGGTCGCCGCATCCGATCTCGTTGTCTTCGCCAGCCCCACCTTCAAGGCCACCTACACCGGCCTGCTGAAACTGTTCCTCGAGCAGTTCGACGGCGGCACCGGACTCGCGGGCGTCGTCGCCGTGCCACTGATGCTCGGCGCCGGACCGGCACACGCCCTCGCCCCCGACCTCCTGCTGAAGCCCGTCCTCGTCGAAATCGGCGCGACAGCGGCGCTTCCCGGCCTCTACCTCTCCGACCGCACCTTCCAGGAGGACGGCGCGATCACCGCCTACACCGAGCGCTGGCGTCCGGTCGCCGACGCACTACGCACCACCGAGAAGGCGACGAATCATGCATGAACTGTTCGAATTCCCCGCCGACGGCGACGGCCTGCGCCGCGCTTTCGCGAACTTCCCCAGCGGCGTGGTGGCTGTCTGCGCCGAAATAGACGGCACCCCTTACGGACTCGCCGTCAGCACGTTCGTCCCCGTCTCCCTCGACCCGCCCCTGGTCTCCTTCTGCGTCCAGAACTCCTCATCCACCTGGCCGCACCTCGAGCAGGCCGACCACCTCGGCCTCAGCCTGCTCGGCATCGAACAGCAAGCCGCCGCAAAGGCTTTGGGCGCACGCAACGGCGACCGTTTCCGCGAGTCCGAACTCCACCGCGGCACCGGCGACGCCGTATTCATCGACGGCGCCTCCGCCTGGATCGAAGGCGTGACCGAAGCGAAAGTGCCCGCGGGCGATCACACGGTCGTCATCCTGCGCATCAATCGCCTGGCGACCAGGGCCGACGTCGAGCCACTGGTGTTCCACGGCAGCAAGTTCCGTCGCCTGCACGTCAGCTGAGGCTCAGTCCCCGAACCGTGCGTACAGTTCCGGCAGGAATCCGGCGAGGTGGTTCATCTCCTGCCCGCAGTGCAGGAGCAGATCACGGGCGAGGTCGAGTCCGGGCAGCAGGTCACGCGGGTCCGCCGCCGCACCGCGCTGGATCGCCCGCGCCGCGTACACCGGATCGGGACCGTGCGCACCGTATCTCCCCAGGTAGAACCGACTACGCATCTCACACCCGCCGGGCACCGGCCGCACCTGGTGTGCCAACCACCCCAGGTCGACCGGCGCCACACTGCTCCCGACCCGCCCGAAGATCACGGCCTGCCCGTCGGGCACCGTGAACCCGTGCGCGACCGGGTCGCGAAACCCGATCGCCAACTGCTGCAACCGCGCCCCGATGTACTCGTCGACGAACGAGACCTTCCCGACATACCCCGCCGAATCCCGCTGATCCACCGCGATTTCCGCGAACATATGCGCATCCGGATGCCACAGCTTGTACCGCGCCGATTCCACGAGATGCCACCCGAACCACCACTCCCACATCCGCGCACTCACCCCCGGCATCGGGGTGTGCACCGCAACCCACACCTCCCCGGAAGTCTTCTGCCCATACCCGGTTTCGACCACCGAATACCCGTCAGGCGCGAGATCTCTTACCAGCGCCCTGAATTCGGGAATCAGATCCGAAGCAACAGGCGCCCCCGAATACGCATCGATCACCGACGCCCGCGCGGGCACGGTCCGCTCCGCCATGAACCCCGCATACGGCTTCCCCCAATCCTCCACCGAATAACCCGGATACCGAACATTCCCCCCGCTCGCATCCCCCCGAGCGATCCCCCCGCCCACCCCCACCGCGACCCCCGTCGCCATTCCCAACGCCATCAACTGTCTGCGACTGACGTTCACACGTTCCATACGCCGAGACTAGTTCAGCGACCCCCACCCGCATCACCCCTCGGCCTCGTGCACACCATCCACACACCCCCGCCGACCGCCGATGGAACGATCCCACCGGCGATCGGCATCCGCATCAGGACCGGATCATCACCCGACACCCAGATCGATGCCGAACATCACCGCCAACCACCTGGTGAACACTTGAAGACCAACTCCGAGATCGGTTCCGAAGGAACCCATAATAACCATCTCCTCGTCAATGGATTCTTTTCATCTCCCCGACTCACCGGCCGACTACCTCACCCACCCCAACCCAATCAGGAATTCCCGATCCAATTTCAGAAACCCCTAAGCACGACTTTCGCCCGACCCTGCCCTGGATCGCATAAGACCAGCTAGAGTCCATGTTCCGGCCGCTGTAGCGGTCCCGATAGCGAGATATTTCCGGTGTCTACTACAACATCGGACCATCCCCTCGACCCGTTACAATTATTTCCCCAGACTTTGGCCACCGAAATCGCAAGCAGCCTATCGACGCCCACTTCCGCGCAATCACTCGATTTCACCTACCCGATTCAAAGTCGGGTTGCCGCCATCCTTCAACGGTCGCCCGCGCCCCGCCGCGGTGGTTCCGAAGGGATCGCCGTGGCTGTCGGAGGGTGAATGAGTAAACTCGCCGCAGTGGCGCCACGGGCCAGCTGGCCGAAGGCTGTACCGATGGCCACACTTTTGGCCACAGTGGCGATGAGAGTATGGGTTCGAATCCCGCGAAGATGCTGGTCAGAGCTGGTAATTCGTGGAGCCGATGACGGGAATCGAACCCGCGCTGTCTGCTTGGGAAACAAAAGTGTAGGGTCAATCTACCTGGGGTTTTGCTGAAAAACCGCAGGTCAGCATCATTCTCATTGGTGCTGATTGGTGCCCGTTTGGGTGGCTTGGCTACACCAACGGCTACACCAGTCAAAAAGTGCGTGACGCTGGCACCGCTGCGCACTGAAGAACCACACGCCCGCCGCCACGGGCAGCCGAAAGGAACCAACCGATGAGTGACGTCGTGCGCGGAGCAGGAAAGCCCTACAAAGAGACCCGCGTCATCAAGAAGAAGAACCGGCAAACCGGCGAAATCGCCAAGACCACGAAAGTGCTCTGGTGCATCGCCATCGAACTCGACCCGCTGCCCAACGCCGACCGGAACCGCAAAGTCATCCGACGAAGCAGCCGCAACGCAGTCATCAAGGCGAAGAACGACTTTCTCAACGATGTCGCCGCAGGGGTCCCGGTCAAGCGGTCGTCGATGACCGTCGAACAGTGGCTCACGTACTGGCTCCCGCAAATCGCCAAGCCCCGGATGCGGCCCGGACCGTACGGCTCGTACCGGTCGATGGTGAAGTGCAACATCACTCCCCACATCGGCACGAAGAAGCTGACCAAGCTGGAACCGAAGGACATCCGGCACATGCTGAAGGAGATCCGCGCGGCGGGCCTCAGCCCGCGCACCGCACAGGTCGCCTACAACGTGCTGCACATCGCGATGGACGATGCGCGGAGAGAACCCGGCCTCGGTGTGCACGGCAATGTCGTCGAGCTGGTCAACAAGCCCCGCGTTGCGAAAGCCAACAGCCAGGACGCCGCAGCGAAGGCACTGCCGACGGGACGCGGCCGGAAACAGCGCAGCCGTGCCGCGCTGACCTCCGAACAGGCGCGGAAGGTGATTCGGGTCGCGCTCGACAAGCGTGACCCGCTCGCGGTCCGCTGGGCGTTGGCCCTGCTGACCGGCGCTCGGCAGGGCGAATGCCTCGGAATCACCCGAGACCACGTGAACCTCGATACGGGGACCATCGACCTCTCTTGGGCGCTGCAACGCGTGCCGCTGAAGCGAAAGAAGGGGGAACCACTGCCGGAGCAGGACGTCTACGCGGTCGAGGACTACGACATCGAACCCGGCTTCGAGATTCGACCGGTCTATCGCGGAATCGCACTGGTGCGACCGAAGACCGACACCTCGAAGCGAGCGATCCCGCTTCCGGCGCCACTGCTGTTGTTGCTCACCGCGCATCTGAACGCGTTGCCGCCGACCCGCTGCGGGCTGCTGTTCGTCGACGAGGAAGGTCGACCGTTGAGCCCGGAGCGTGACCGCCGCGAATGGGCGCAAGCTCTCGCCAACGCTGGAGCGCCGGACATCGTGTTGCACGCGGCCCGGCACACAACCGCCACCCTCCTGCTTGAGGCGAACGTTCCGGAGGACGTACGGATGGCGATCATGGGGCACAGTTCCGCGGCTGCGCAACGGTTGTACGCGCACGCCGATACCGGTGTGAAGCGCGCCGGGCTCGCCGCGCTGAACGATCTGCTGCCGGTACAGGAAGGCCCGTCGGAGTTGGCCGCGTAGTCGAGCGGCAGTTGATTCCTTCCGTTGCGGTGGAAGGGATCAACTGCCGTCACTGACGATTCAGCTTGCCAATAGGAGTGGCGTCGCTCTCGGTGGCTCTGCCGCGACGTCGGCGGAAATCGCACACCGTAGCGGCCTGCGTTCGAGGTGCGGCCATCTGATGCGGCGGTCGAGTGCGCGGACCTCGTTCCACTCCCAAGCGGATAGGTTGCGCATCCGCTTGGCGAGTGAAGACACGGTCACGTCGAGATGTTTGGCGAGGAGTTCCGCGTCGTCGCCGACGTTGGTGAGCGCCGAGATAAGTTCAGGCAGGGGAATGGTTCGTCGCGTCGCCAGGCGGGACGCGGCGATTTCTTGGCTTCGGGCCTCGCCGCTGTGCACGGGCAAGCCTGCCTCGTGATCGAGGTCGACGTGGGCGAGCATGTGCGCGAGGGTGACTCGACGCTGTCTTTCATCGAGGTGGGCAGCGAGCAGCACCACCCCTTCGTTGGTGATCCACCATCCGTCGGCCCCGCTACGGATAGGTGAAGTGCCGACCAAGATGCCTCGTTGCACTGCGTCGACGAACGGGTCGTAGCTCACTGCTTTCCTCGAATTCCCCTAGTGCTCACGCTTCCCCTTGTTTGCGAACGGAAACGTTCTACACGGAGGCTAACCGGTGGCGAACGAATGTCCAGTGCTGGCCTCAAAATTAGGGGAAAACTCTCCTGCGTATAACCGAAAGTCACAGCTAAGCTGTCTTCGACTCTTCCCGCAGAAACGCGATGTACGACCGAACCTTGTCGACGTCCTCGCTGCTCAGGCCGGATACGTCAATCGCCTCGTGGCCCAGGTCGGCCGGTACCTCTGGCACCGCGTCGGGCGCGAACCCTGCTTCGACGAGCAGTTCGGCCTGATTCATCCGCAGCGCCGACGCCACGCGGGCGATGGTGTCCGGCGTCGTCTGTACCGGGAAGTCCTCCCCCCGGATTCTCTCGACACCGGATTCGAGATGCCGCCAGCGGGTTTCGGAAATGCCTGCGGCCTTCGCTGCTGCGCGTTTCGAGAGACGCTGCACAGTGCGGGCCTCTTCGATGCGCCGTCCAAGCGCCCACTGATCCTCTTGCATGACTATCGATTCTCCCTGTGCAGTGTTGCGAAGTAAAGACGCCCTACCGCGATCGGTATTGACCAATTGTGCCTACTTACACGGCTGCAATCCTCATTTGCCCAGATTGTCCCCTATTGAACTTCGCACGCACTGCGCGTAGTGTTCAGATGGTCACAACATGTGAACACGCCCGCCGCCACGGGTCGCCGGAAGGAACCAACCGATGCCAACAGTCACGTCCGAAATCGCGCCCACCACATCGCGGATGAAAGCCGAGCAGCCGCCCGTCCCCCTGCGCGACAAAATGGCGCTCACGGTGCAGGAAGTCGCCGACATGTGCGGCTTCAACTACTACTTCGTCCACGAGCAAATCAAGCTCGGACGGCTCGCTGCTGTAGCGCCGGGGGGCAACAAGCGCAGCAAGCGCGTGCGCCCGGCCGACGTCGACGAGTGGCTGAAGGCGTCCCCGTGGGAACCGGAAGCCTGACCGACGGTCAGCACGTCGGGGGAAAAGGAAGCGGCCGACACCTCTCCGCCAAGAGTCGGTGCCGGCCTGTGCACCAGAAAGGAACCAACCAAACCAATGCGCAACAACCATAGCACCCTCGAAAAGGCCCTGACCGCCCTCGAGACCGCCGCCAACGTCGATCCCACCTGGCGCGCTGTGCCGCACTGGGACCTCAACCGCTCCAGCTCCGGCTACCGGGTGACCGTGTGGGTACCGGCCGAGTATGCCGGGCTCCCCGAAGTGACATCCGTCGACAACGACGGATTCCCAGGGGTGACCGCGTGGCTTCAAGCCGAGCGGCCCGACGCGCTCGCGGCCATCAATGCCATGCTCGACGAACTCGCCGACGCTGCCGCCGCCGTCACCGCGAAGTCGGTCGCGGCATGAGCACCCCGCACCGACCTATGTCGTCGACCAGAGCGCATCTCCTGATCGCAGCGCTCGGCACCTTCGCCACGGTGTTCCTACTCGGCATCATCTACCTCGCTCGGGTCGGAGTGATCGCGTGACCACAGTCGAAATCCTCACCCCCGGTGTCGGAGCGTGGACGCGCCTCATCACCGCATCGAAGATCCCCGGCCTGTTCAACGCGTCGAAGTACTCGAGCCCGGTCAAGGAGTTTCATCTCCTGCGCGGTGAGATCGACCCTGACGGCACGAACGATGCGATCGAACGCGGACAGGATTTCGAGCCGATCATCATCGCGCGGTTCTTCCGCCGACATCCCGAGTTGGAGCGGCTGCCGTCCGCGTCGATATCGCGGCCCGGACTTGAATCCTGGGCCGCTGCGACCCCCGACGCAATCGCGCGTCACCGCGAAACTGGCGAGGTCTTCACGGTGGAGGCGAAGACCGACGGGCGCGGCGACTACCAGTGGGGACCGAACGGTTCCGCCGAGATACCGATGGGCTACTACCTGCAAAAACAGTGGCAGTTGCATCACCGTGGGGTGCGTCGCGGGTACGTCATCTGCCTCGGGCCGTTCTACGTCGAGACCGAACACATCATCACCTATGACGCGGGCCTCGCGTCCGACGTCGTCGAATTCGCGTACAAGTTCTGGCGCAACGCGATGGACCCCGACGGCGTCCCTCCCGACGTAGACGGCCACATCGAGACGTACAACGCGATCCGACGCGCTCACCCGGAAATCGACCGAGGCCAGCACGAGGATTGGCCGGTGTCGTTCGACCTGGCGCGCGAATTCGAGGCGGCAGTGGCCGGACTCGACGCAGCGGAGGAACGCCTCAACCTGGCGCGGTCGAGCCTTCTCCGCGTCATGGGCCGCGCCCGACGCGCCATCGTCGGTCACGGGAAGAACAAGCAGGTCGTCGCGACGCGTCAGCCGACGAAGAACGGCGCAGCCGCGCTCTACAAATTCCGCAAGCCGATCGACTGGACAGCCGCCGCGCTGCCGCCCGTCGAGGAGCCCGCGAAGTCCTGACCGCCGCCACGGTCACCCGGCCGCGCACCGACCGCCATCGGTGCGCGGCCATCGAATCGAAAGGAACCAACCATGTCCAAGCTGAAGACGCGTAAACCCACCGGAGCCGTGCCGTGGCCGCTGATCCTCGTCGAGGGCGGCGAGAAGGCTGGCAAATCTTGGGCCGCAGCAGAATTCACCGCTGACGACCGACTCGGCCAGTCGTACTGGCTCGACCTCGGCGAAGGTGCGGCCGACGAGTACGCCGCGATCGAAGGGGCCGACTACCTCGTCATCGAGCACGACGGCACCTATCGGTCGATCCTCGAACAGGTACAGGCTGTGCACGCCGAAGCGAAGCGCTCCAACGACGCGGGAGAGAAGCCGGTCGTTCTCGTCGTCGACAGCATGACCAACGAGTGGGACCAGTTGAAGGACTGGGCGACCGAGCGCGCGCGAGAATCCAAACGAGGACGGAAGGAACTCGCGGCCGACCCGAACGCCGAGGTCAAGCCCGCTGGGAACCTGTGGAACGACTCGAACGCACGCCACTACAGGATCATGAATCTGCTGATGCAGTTCCCCGGCATCGTCATCATGACCGCGCGCGGCAAAGAGGTTGCCGTCATCGGCTCGGACGGCAACCCCGTCGCCGGACAGCGGGACTGGAAGGTCGAAGGCCACAAGAACCTCGGCTACGACTCGTCGGCATGGGTGAGGCTCAGCCGTACCGACGTACCGCAGATCGTCGGCGTCCGGTCGGTGCACGCGGGCATCCGCCCTGGTGTCGACAAGGTCCGCAAGGCCCCGAACTTCACGCTCTCCTGGCTGATATTCGATGTGCTCAAATGCGATCCGGCAACGGCGAAGGTGCGTGACCTCCGACCGCTGGACGCGACCCCGGAAGCGGTCGCAGCGGCGCCAGAGCATTACGACGACGAACACACGCCGCCGTCGGTCGCTGACCGGGCACGCGCGCAGGTCGCCGCGCAAACGCTGGAGACGCGTCTGCGGGCCGAGTTGAGTACCGCGAACTCCCGCGACGAACTCACACGGATATGGAAAGCCGCGGGCGACCTGCCTGACCCGAAATGCGGCGAGTTGCGCGCCGACGTCGAGCGGACCGTGGCCGACATCGAGCGGAACGACGCCGCCCCGACCGAATCGGCGGAAGCCGACGCCGCGTGAGCGACAGCACGACCGTAGGTGACCGCAGCGGCGTCAACCGCTGCGGCACCGATGCCGGATACCACCGGCACCGCAGGCATGGCGAGACGCCGTGCCTGGCGTGCCGGGGCGCACACAGCACCGCGACCCGAAACCGTCGGAGGGCGGCGCGTGTCGCCGACATTGGCCGCATGGTGAACGTCCCCGCGCAGATCCTCACCCGGCTCTACCTGAACAGCACGGTCGACACCCAGGAAGCCACCGAGGAAGTGCTCGGCACCGACTTCATGGCCGAGCTGGTCGACGAATTCGACCGGAGAACCGCATGACCCGCCTCCACGGCGAGCCCGCCGAAACACCGCTGTGGGCCTACGCCGAGAACCCGCGCGCCTACGACGCCGCCGAACGCGGCGAGCTACCCGCCGAAGCTCTCAGCCCGTGCGACCGTCGGCTCCTGGTGCGCCAGTTCGTAGCCGACGGAATGACCGATATCGCCATATCGCAGATCACCCGATGGACGCTGTACACGACAGCGCGTATCCGCGAGTCGATCGGTCTGGAACAGAACCAGCCGCCCAGGAGGGCCGCATGACCCGAAACGACTCCCGACCGTTCATCACGATCACGGTCGACATGCCCAGGCACCCGAAGTTCGCCGCCCTCACCAAGGGCCAGAAGTTCCTCATCGTCGAAGCCTGGTGCCACTGCGGCGAATACCTCACCGATGGTGTCGTCGACCCGTCCACGTGGCGCGGTCTGGCGACCAAACGCGACCGCGACGCCGTCCTCCGCGCGGGTGTCGCGGTCGAGTTCAAGAAGGGCGAAATCGTCGAGATTCCATCCGAATTCCGGCCGGATGCCGACCGGATTCGGACGGAGTACGAGTCGAACACAGGCAGAACCTTGCCGACAGATTGCGTGCTTTTTCTGGGCTATCTCGACCATCAATCGAAGCGGTCCGATGTGGAGGCGATGCGTGAAAAGCGCAGGTCAGCGGGTCAGAAGGGTGGTCAGGCGAAGGCGCGCAACGCGAGCAAACCGGGTGACAACGGGGTAGCAAGTGCTACAGCACGCGGCAACCAAAACGGTGGCAAATCCGTACCAGAAAAAGAAGTAGAAGGAGAAGTACTTACTGACGTAAGTACTTCAAAGACTCCATCGACCGCTCCGCAGCCGACGGCCAACGCCAACCCGCCCGGCTTCGTCGAATTCTGGGCTGCCTACCCGCGCCGTACCGACAAAGGCGGAGCCCGCAAGGCGTACGCGAAGGCCACTGCCCGCACCGACCCCGCAGCGATCCTCGAAGGCGCGCGCCGATTCGCGGCCGACCCGAACCTCCCCGAACCGCAGTACATCCCACACGCCGCGACATGGCTCAACGGCGAACGCTGGACCGATGAACCGCTACCGCCCCGATACCGGCCCAACGCCGCGCCCGGCCCGCAGCGACCGAACCGGCTCACACCGGCCGAAATCAAGTTCGCGGAAGCCGAAGCGCTGAAGGACGATCCAGACCCGCGCATCCTCGCGGCTGCCGGTATCCCGATGCCGGACAGAGGAATTCGCGAACTCAACGTGTGGGACTCCGTGCCCGCGATCGAGGCATCATGAGCTACGAAATCTGGTACAGCCGCCCGCCGTCGATGCACGTCTCCTACGACTGCGGCGGCATGTCCTGCGGGTCGAACACCGACGAGCACGACGGCGACAGCTTCGTGTGCTCCGACTGCGGAACGTCATGGTCGGACATCGACGTCGACGGCGAGCTGTTCGAGACCTGTTCGGGCGAAGTGCCGGAGGGTGGTCCGGTCAACCCGGACGAGTGGCCCGTCAAGCCGGGACCGCGACGATGACTCCCGACGAAGTGCTGATCCTGCTTCAGGTCGCGCAGTCGTACGACTCGCGGAACATCGACCGGTTGATGCAGTCCGCGTGGCTGGACGCGGCGACTCGGATGCGGTGGCAGCGGGACGCCGCGCTGGAGGCGGTTCGGTCGCACTACGCGACGTCGACGGAGCGGATCATGCCCGCGCATGTGACCGGGCTGATTCGGGCGGCTCGGCCGGTGGCGTTCGCTCCGCAGTATCGGTCCGCGTTGACGTCCGCGCCGCCCGCGTCGCCGGAAGGGCGTTCGGCGGCGCGGGCGTTGTTCGCCTCTGGACGCCGAACGCAGGAACCCCGGATTGGGGGCCTGCGTCGACGTAGGCGTACGGAACCGTTGCCGGACGGGGTAGAGGTGGGGCCGGAGCCGCAGCGGGCGTTTGTGGGCGATCTCTGCCAGGTGCTTGACGCGAAGAGGTCTGATCAGTGAAGCGTGAGGGCTATATCGACCCCGGCTACTGAGAAAGAGGAGCTGGGGGAGTAGGCGTCGGCTGGCTGCGGCCTGGAGCGCTGGCGACTGCCATCGCGGCCCCAATTAGACCAACACCAGTCACAGCGAGCACAAGCGGCAGGTTGGAGTTGCGAGGCAGGTACGCCGTGGCCGACGCTATGTAGCAGGTATCAGGATTGCGGGGGCTCTCGCAGACCCGGTTTGTGTCGATATATATCGTCTTGACATATGTATGGGAGTCTTTGGAAGCGCGACTGATGGAGTCATCGCGCCAGTTGTAGTCGGCGAGCCCTGACCAGATGGCTGCGATCAACGCCGCTATACCGGCGATGAGGAACACGGCGTAGAGAAATCGAGCGGCTGAACTCATGGCCGGTGATCGTAGCGGCAGCTGGTTGCCTGGGGGAGATTTGTTGGGTCACAGCCAACAACAGGACAATGACGTACCTGCGCAGCGAGTTTCGTTCAACGCCTTAGAAACTCGTAGGTCGCCCTGAACAAGGGGTTCTTTGTGACGCTAAATGATATGTAGCGCAAATAAATTCGAGTATGTCGGCATCATCCCTGGATGCTTTGAACTTGGCCGAACGGTGGCCGGATTCAGAAATCCGGTTCGTCGGGGTGCAGGAACAGCCATGCGTAGAACCGCACCTTACAGTCGTGGCCGTGCGTCTTGTGGATTTCGGCTAGCTGCTCGGCCCGGCCGAGGCGGTACACGCCTAACTGATTGCTCGGGGTGGCGAAGCAGAACATCGGCCGGAGTTCGCAGTTGGTGTCGGTGTCAGGGCAGGCGGCGTCGACCCATGTCGCCGTTCCGCCTCTGCCGTCCGAAGTTGTTCCGCCGTACCAGGTTCCGTTCCAGAAGTCCTCTGTGAACGTCATGCCGCTCCCCTTGTCCGTCAGCGCCGCCGCGACGAATACCGCCGCGTCGGCGAATCGTCGTCCTGATCCGGAACCAGAAGCGCGGTAGTCCGGCCACGGGTCACGAACTGTCTACGCGGAACCGCCGCCCGGTCGTCTTCGAGTTCGGCACCGACCCATCGGCACGGAACGCCCGCGTTCGTACTGTGCCCGCCGATCCGGCCCGCCGAGACCGGAGCCAGCGTCGTACACGCCGCACGATCCGGGCAACGCACATGCGTCAGCGTGCCGCGAGGACGCCCGTCCTCCGTGCGGAACGTCCGACAGGACGTCACCGTCACCCGTCGCCGCTTTGTCATCGCTGACCCTCCCGGCTTCGCCCGGTAATGTGCTCGCGCTCTACCGCGTCCCATATCTCGCCGAGAGTGGGGTGGAGCCTGCGCGCGGTCGCCAGGTCCGCGCCGCGTCGGAAGATGAGTTCGTGCCCGATGCCTCCCGTTTGAGGCTGCGGCCCCGGCGCGAATCCGCAGTAGGTCAGCGTCATCACCACGTGGCGCACCACAGGTTCCTCGTCCTCGAGGTGCCAGAACGCCATCACGCCGTCGTCGTCGCCTGCGCGAGTGAGCCGAAGGTCGGCCGCATCCGTCAGCATCAGTACCCTCCGTTGCTGTGCCGCTGGTCTTGGCGTGGCTGGTCCCAGCGCCGCCCGTCGCGGTGTGGTTCCTCCTGCCGAGCCGGGGCGTGGGTCAGCACCGGTCGTAGCGTCGGTGTCGGCCACAGCGTCGCGGGCGGTCGTCGCCGCGCCATCGGTCGTTGCTGTTGACGCATTACCGGCCGCTGCGGGGCCACTGGCCGCTGCTGGGCTATCGGCCGATGTGCCACCGGTCGAGCCACTACCGGTGGTCTCGGTGGCTCCTGCGCGACGCGCGTTTTGATGTCGTCGACAGTCGGGCCGGACCGCTTCGGCGGCCAGAACACAACCCACAGAGTCACTACGACAGGCACGCCCACCGCGACCGTGTACCCGCTGGCGATGGCCCAGTCGAAGCCGGTCACCGCAGGGTCTCCGGCAGTTCGGAGGCTCGTGTCTGCCCGCCCGAAGGGCGGTACTGCCAACTACCCGCGCGGCTGTGCAGATCGGCGATGCCCCGCACTGCCGCCCCCGCTTCGTGCACGTGCTCGAGGCTTTCGACGACGACCGCGTGCGCGCGTCGGAGCCCGATCGTTTCGAGTAGCCGGAACACCCAGCCGGGCTCGACTGGATCGAACGTGAATACTTCGATGATCGTCAGATCGTGTCTCTCGGCGATGTGGTCGAGCACCGGCCGCACCGCGTCGACATCCTCGGCCAGTTCCACACTGACCACTCCAATAGCCTTCACGACGTGCGCCTCCAATTCGATTGAGAGGCACCCGCCGTCGAGGACACCCAACCCGCTCGGGCCGTCCCGGTGAGGGGCGAGCGGAACACCGGATGAAGGGACGGTGCGGTTGTCGACCCGACGGCGGGGCCTCATCCCAGACTCTCGGCAGTTCCCGCTACTAACCAGCGCGCGAAACACACACTGTCGATACGATTTCGAGACGGATTCTGTCGGGCGAGGTCAGGGGGATAGATGATCGTCACGAAGTGGACAGCGATCGAAGTTCGGGCTCTGCGTGTCGCCGCTCTCCGTCTGACTCGTGAAGAGTGGAGCGAGCGTCTGGGTTGGGCTGCGGCGACGATTCAGAAGTGGGAAGGCGGCGGTAAGCGCGAGGTTCGCGGTGAGCGCGCTGACTCGTTGGACACCGCACTGGCGGAACTCACGCCGGAGCAGTTCCATCGGTTCAGTGCGGCGGTGAGCGAAGCGCGCTTGGCGCAAGGCGTGCACCCTGGAGGTACGGTCACCGTGCCGGGGGCAGACGAGGAGGAAGACATGCGCCGTCGCACATTCGGCACCCTCGCCGTAGCTGCCGCCGCGACGACTCTCGCCCCGTCGCGTATCGGCCTCGAGGACGTTGACCGACTTGAGACGATCGTCGCTGACCTCGGCAGCGACGCGCAGCGGTCCGGAGGCGCGACTCTGGTCAGCCGCGCAGTGAACATGCTGGACGAAGGCGTCGCCCTGGTGGAAGGCGGCACATTCGATGCAGTCACAGGCCGCCGACTCATGTCCGCTGTCGGCAACCTTGCGTCACAGGCTGGATGGTTCGCCTACGACAACCGACAACCCGCCCTCGCCCGCCGCTGTTTCAGCGAAGCCATATCGCTGGCAGCCACCGCCGACGATGACGCGCTGATGGCGCGCGCGTGCGTCACTGCCGCGCTGCAACCGATACAGGCGGGGTCCGCGTCGCGCGCCCTGACCCTGGTCGGCCGCGCTGCTGACGCGATGCGTCGACAGCCACCGTCCCGCATCCACGCGTTGATCGCGGTTCGAGAAGCGTCCGCACTCAGCGCACTCGGCGACCGCGACGGATTCAGCCGAGCTATCGCTACGGCATGGCGGGAGCTGGAGCGCGCCGAGAACTTCGAGCCGGTCGAAGCCTGTCCGCAGTGGTTGAGGTTCGTCACTGCGCAGGAAATCCGGGGACATGAAGCCCGCGGCTGCACTGACGTCGGCAAGCATCGGACCGCGCTCGGCCTGTACGAAGTAGCGTTGACCGAGCACGCCAGCCCGGCCAATGTTGCGAACACACGGGCCTGGGCCGCGTCTGCGCGAGCCGACGTCGGAGACCTGGATGGCGCACTCGCAGGCGCACTGCCGGTTGTGAAGCAACTGGAATCCGAAGTGACGTCCCCCCGAACCCTGATGGTGCTTTCACCAGTGCGGAAGGCGTTGCGGGAGCTGCCCGCCGCGTCCGTTTTCTGTGCGCGGTTCGACGCGCTCAACGCCAAAGGAGTGACCACGTGATCGAGGAGTTCCGCCGCTACAACAACGTCGAGGCCCGTGAGATACGAGACGTGGTGATGGACGTCTTCACCCGGTCGTACGTCGAGCAGACGGCGACGGGTGACCCGTTCCGGTCGCGCGAGGCATTCGGGGAGCGGTTCGACGCCTACACGCGCGGGTCCGGATTCGACCTCGTGGTCGGCTACATCTCTGGCGCCGCTGTCGGTCAGTCGTGGGGTTGGCCGTTGGGACCGGACTCCGCATGGTGGGGCGGTCTCCAGCTCGACGACGCGGCCGAAGACCAAGCCGCGTTCGTCGCCGAGGACGGGGCGCGGACATTCGCGCTCAGCGAAATCATGGTGGACGTCGATCACGCGGGGCAAGGGTACGCCCACGCGTTGCACGACGAGTTGCTGAAGGCGCGCACCGAGCAACGGGGGACGTTGCTGGTGAAGCCCGACAACGAGCGAGCCTATGGCGCATATCGGCGTTGGGGTTGGTCGCGGGTTGGGACGCTCACGCCGGGCTGGGATCACGCACCTACGTTCGATGTGCTGATTCGGCCACTGGGGTAGGGCTCCACCAGCGCGGCGGCAGACCTGCGGATAGTCCGCAGTGGGTGCGTAGTGGGCGTTGTAGTGTTGACACTGTGCGTAGTGACGCGTAGTGTTGTCTCCAGCAACACCGACAGTGCCGAAACATCCCGGCCGCCAACGGGATACGCCGAAAGGAACCAGCCAATGACCAGCCGCCGCGTCCATGTTTTCCAATCGACCACCCAGGCAATCGGCGCGATCGGAAGCGGCGACGATATCCGCGACGGCGACATCCTGATCGTCCCCGCCGAACAAGTCGCCGGATGGCTGATGGGAACAACCCCCGTCGCGGTCACCGACAACAACGGCGAATTCGACCACGTCACAGAAGAATTCGCATTCAACGATCCGACGTACGTCGACATGTTCTACGCCGCGACGGAAGCGCTCGACGACCACCAGGCCAACTGATCCCATCCACCTGCTACGCGGGTCGCCGCCACGGCCCGCGCAGCACGCACCACCAAGGAACCAACCACCATGACCATTCACGTATTCGCCACCAGCGCCGAGGCATACGACGCGAGCCAGTGCCACGATGACATCGTCGACGGTGACATCCTCCTCGTCCCGTCCGAGGAAATCGCCGGATGGCTCAGCGGAGCGTGGCCGATCGCCGTCACCTGCGAACACGGCGAGTTCCATCAGCTCAACGTGGCCTACGCGATCGAACACGAATCGCTCGGACCGGACACCCGCGCGGTCATCGACCGCAAGACGGAGGAGGCCATCGGAGCCCTCGCCGCCCACAACGCGGTCGAAGCCCTGCGCGCCGAACGCGCGAAGGAGGACGAAGCGCACGCCATCAACACGGCGCGCGTCGTCGCCTGACCGTCCCGCCTGCGCGGACCGCCGCCACGGTCCGCGCAGTGCGCCCGAAAGGAACCAACCACTATGAGCGCCAACGAATCCGCGCGCCGCCGCCGTAGGGCGGCGCTGCGCAGCGACGCCGACCGGCCCGCCCTGCCGTTGATGTTCAACGTCGACGACGAAGGCCACGAATACCCGGCCGACCTGCTCGACCTCGCCGAGCGGCCCGCGCAGTGAGCGCGCCGCGAACCATCCGGGAACGCGAACTCGTTATGTGCGACCGATGCAACGGCCTCGGATGGGGCTGCCGGGAGTGCAACGGCAAGGGCGAATTCATGGCCTGGATCACCGCCGAAATCACCGACGACTGAACACCGTTCCGCTGACCGCCGCCACGGTCCGAATCACGAAAGGAACCAACCGAAATGACGACGTTCCACCCCGGCGACACTGTTCGCATCGGCAACGGGCACGTGCTCTACGACGTGTCGGAACCGCATTGGCAGACGTGCGCCGCCGAGGGCCGCGTGGACATCTGGTCACACAAGACGGGCAAGCATCGCGAAGTCGATCCCCGGCGTCTGGCCTTGGTCGAGCGCGGAGAGCAGGGCAAGGCTGCCGACGTCGAGGCGCAGCGCGCGGCCGACGCGGTTGCCGAACAGGCCCGGATCGAGCGACGGAACGACAACCGGCCCGCGCTCAACAGGGCGAGACCTCCGGCCAGGGCTGGACTCGGCACGCCACGCCCGGCGTTCGTCGACGCCGAATCGGAACCTTTGCCGATCCGCGTGACCGCTGAAATCTTGCCCGGCAAAGTCGATCTCAGCGCCACGGCTGGATTTACCAACGCCGACCGCGCGACCCGATACGCGCTCGACCTCGTGACGTCCGGCGACTACAGCTCCGGCGATGTGTGGCTCACCGACGGCACCGGCCGACACCGGATTACCCCCAGCACGAATCGCGAACGCTGACCGCCGCCACGGTCACCTGAAAGGAACCAACCGCAATGTCTCTCACCATCCGCCACACCGCCGAAACCGGAACCCTGCTCGATGGCACCGGTCGCGGTGACGGCACCTACGAAGTCATGACCGAAGTTCGTAAGCGCGTCGGCCACTGGAAGTGGTTCCGCAGCATGGGACAGTGGGGCCTCGTGTCGTCGCGGGACCGGCAGCCCAAGGACTACTGCATCAACGCCGCAGCGGAAGCCCTGCGCGCCGCAGGATTCACCGTTGCCCTTGAGATCGACCGTGCCCACCGGCCCGCCGCCGAGGCTGAAGCCGACCGCGCCGCCCGCCAGGAGGACCGCGTCGACGCGCTCGACGCGAAGGCCGACCGCCGCGCCGCGAAGGCGACTGCCGCCGACGAGGCCAGCCGCCGCGCCCACGAATCCCTGCCCGAGTGGGGCGAGCCCGTGAAGATCGGCCATCACTCCGAGAATCGGCATCGCCGCAGTCTCGAGCGTGCCTGGAATGCGATGGGCCGCTCTGTAGAAGCGCACCGCGACGCCGACGTAGCCGCTCAGCGCGCCGAGGCTGCCCGCCACACCACCGACTACCGGCACAGCCCCGTCACGGTCGCGAACCGGATCGACAAGTTCGAGGCCGAGCAACGCGGCGACCAACGCATCTTGGACGGAGGGGAGCGAGGCCGCCCGCCGTACGTGACCATCGACAAGCCCGCGTCGGGCGCGTACCGCGAGAAGGTCATTGCGCGGATGGCTCAGCGCGCCGACGAGATCCAGCACTGGAAAGACGTCCGCGCCGCGCAGATCGCCGACGGTTTGACGTTGGGACTCACCAAGGCCGACGTCGCGAAGGGCGACGCCGTCAAGGTGCGCGGCGAGTGGTACCGCGTCGTTCGCGCCAACGCGAAGACCGTCACCGTCGAATCCCGGTTCATCGCCGGTCACAACGGCACCGTGCCGTATCAGGAGATCAGCGCGCATCGCAAAGCCGCCGATCCCACCGAGGCGAAAGCGTAACCAGCGCAACCTATCCGCCGTGCGCGTCGTCCGCCAGCGACGCGCACGGCGTCACCGGAAGGAACCAACCCCTATGAACATTCGCGCCAACCTCGCCCGCTACTACCGCAGGATCGCCCCGGCCGCGCCCCCTGCCGCCCCACAGCCGCCCGAACACGCAGCCGCGGACAATCGCCCCGACTTCGCGCCGCTGAAGGCAGTGCGTGACGAAGACGGCCACATCCGACTCAAATCCGGTCAGCTGATCGCACTCGAGCCCGTCACCCGCGAGTACATCCAGCACTTGCACGACCACTCGGTCTATCCCGACTTCCGTGCCGAGTACCGCGCCGCCCTCGACCTGCTCGACCGCGAAACCACCGACCGTGCCTGACACCGCCCTCCTCGCACAAGTGCGCGCCATCTGGAACGTCAAATGCCCGCGATGCCACGCCGCCATCCGCCAGGTCTGCGCCACCCGCGACGGAGCCCCCTGGTTCCACGCCGCCCGCGTCCGCGCCGCAGGAAACCCGCAGCCGCACAACACGAGACAGGAGAACGACGATGCATGAGCCGCACCGCGCCGGACACGGAACCGCCGCCTGCTACCGCACCGGGTGCCCGCGCCCCGAATGCCGGGAAGCGGTACGTGTCTACACCGCCGAACTCCGCGCACGCCGATTCGCTCTGCGCGTGACCGGCACCAACGGAAAGCCCTACGCGGCAACCGATCTGAAGGGCCGCGCCCTGCCGCACGGCCTGTCCACCTACCGCGAGTGGGGATGTCGATGCGACGTGTGCGGCGAAGCGTCGACCGCCGCGACCGCCGCATACCGGCAAACCCGCCGCGCCGCAGCCTGACCCAGAAGTACCCAACCGAAGGAGACACATCCATGTCCGGAGACACCATCATCACAGTCATTGGCAATCTCACAGCAGACCCCGAATTGAAGTTCACGCCCGCAGGCGTAGCGGTCGCGAACTTCACCGTCGCGTCGACCCCGCGTGTGTTCAACAAGAACACGAACGAGTGGGAAGACGGCGACGCCCTGTTCCTCCGCTGCAACATCTGGAGAGAGCCCGCCGAGAACGTCGCAGAGTCGCTGACCAGGGGATCGAGGGTAATCGTCAGCGGGCGACTGAAGCAACGCAGCTACGAAACCCGCGAAGGCGAGAAGCGCACCGTCGTAGAACTCGAGGTCGACGAGATCGGCCCCAGCTTGAGGTACGCGACGGCGAAAGTAAACAAGGCCAACCGGAGCGGTGGCGGTGGCGGATCGTTCGGGAATCCCCGCAGCAACCAGCGGACTGCGCAGGATGGCGACCCCTGGGGCTCCGCGCCGAGCGGCAATGGTCGCGCCGAGGACGAACCGCCGTTCTGACCGACCACGCGTCGGGACTGCGCACCGGAGCCCCGGCGCACCCCGCCCAGAAGGAGACCGAAGTGGAAGACACCCCCGACAAGCGGGCGGCGCACATCGAACGCGTCGAACTCGACCGCCAGATCGAAGAACTCACCGCGAAGTTGGTTGCCGACAAACCGATGTCGACCATCACCGAGCACCACGACGGACTGATGGCCCTGCACAAGCTGCAACGTGAGCGCCGTGCCGCGTTCCGCCGCGAGAACGGGTACCCCCCGTAATCCACGCCCGCCCCAGCCAGAAACCCGCAGAGCGTCAACGCCTGCGGGTTTCTGGCATCATCGGCCGGATGATCCGAACCGCTGCCGTCGTTGCCCTCTCTGTCCTCCTGGCGGGCGCGGCAGGATGCTCCACCGACGACACCGCTGCCCCGACGACGTCGACCACGACGAGCCCGCAGGGCACGGTTGTACCGCTGACACTTCCTGAGCCGCCCGCGCACACTTTCGAGGTAGTCGGCAAGAACGTCCGCGTGAAGACCAGCAGCGCCGATCCCGACGGCCTGCTGTCCATCTACTCGAAAGTGACAACCGACCTGCGCGCCACTCTCGCGCCGGGCGGCTACTGGATGCAGATCGACTGCACGGCCAACGGTGCACGACTCGCGAACGGGCACATCGGAATCGGTCAGCTCGGCGTTGCGCAGGTCGGCGACCTCGGCAAATTCGACGGCGTGACCGGCGCGACCTGCCCGTAGTCCGTAGGACGGACGCCGTCCCCGCTCGTGCTCGCGAAATGCAAGCGGGCAAACCGGGTTCACGCGTGTGACTCCACACTCCGCAAATGTCGGACGGCAGTCCTACATTTCCCTGGTGCACGATACGAAATCACAGGGTGGGACCAACGGGAGAAGCCCCGTTGCAGAAGTCGCCGCGCTCGGCGGTAGCGGCAACAGCGGCCGACGCCGCGTAGTAGTTGCTGCCGACGGGCGATACGTCGATTGGTTGAAGGCACAGGGGGAAGGTCAGGTCTTCGCGTCGGAAGTAGACGCTTCGCTGTGGCAGAAGTTCGGCGACCAGTATTGGACGTTCGGGTCCAACGGCTGGTGGACAGCCGAAGACCTCGCGCTGCGAGGGCCGTTCAAGAAGTTCGGACCACTACCCGCCTGACGACCGACCCACCGGGCCGCGCCGCCGCCAGCCCACTACCGCCAGTCACCGAGGAACGGAGACCCGCACATGCCAACAGGAAGTCTCGACAGCCTCGCCAGACCGGCCGGTACCGCCGCTGACGGAGGCGCGGCCACACGCCCGCTCCCCGATATCGCCCGCGCACTCAGATCGACGACCCAGCCGCGCCGCTGCATCGTCGGCCGATGGCTCGACGGACTGAACACGACCGACCGCGCCGAGATCGACGAGTGGCTGGCGAGCGGCGGTCGGAAATCGTCCGTCGTCCGCGTCGCCAGGTCGCGCGGCTACAGCGGATCACCGTCGATGTGGTACTCACACACCAACTCTGGCTGCTCTTGCCCGGTGTCGGCCGCGTGAGCCTCGCCGACGAACTCGCCGCCGATGCCGCGACCACCGTCAAAGAACCAGCCTTCACCCCCCGCGTCGAATTCGACGGCCGCACAGGCTTCATCGACAGTTCGCCACGTCGCGCCGCCGACGATCCGCCGCTGTTCGCCGACCTGCTCGCACACCACCAGCTCGGCGACGGATTGCGAATCGACCCCACACGACCAGTCCGCATCAGCCGATGGCAGGCGTTCAACGGCGACTGGCTCGCATCGAACCGGTTCTACGTCATCGCCGAAGAGGCCGAACCCAGCCCAGCCGCATCGCTCGTCGACCTGATCGCTACCCGCCGAGGACAGCCGCGGAGTTCGGTCGAGCCCGGCCCGGCCGCATTCAACTTCCAGGCCAGCGACTTGCAGATAGGCAAGATCGACAACGGCGGCTCCGAACGCATCATCGCCCGATACCTCGAAGCAGTCGAACGTGCGCACGACCTGTATCAGCGGGCACGCCGAAATGAACCAATCGACATCGTCCACCTGCTCTATCCGGGCGACTGCGTCGAAGGCAACCAATCGCAGTCCGGTCGAACCATGTGGCGCACAGACCTCACGGTCACTGAGCAGGTCGAAGTGTTCCAACACCTCATCTACGTCGCGGTCGACGCATTCGCGGCTGACGCCGCGTCGATCCTCGTCGACGTGGTCAACGGAAACCACGACGAATCGCAGCGATTTCAGACGACGCGGCCCGGCGACGGGTGGGCGACGCACGCCGCGCGCAGCGTCGCGCAAGGATTGACGCGCAACGTCGACGCATACGGGCACGTCGAGATACGCACCCCGGAGCCGGAACGTGGCTACATGACGGTCCCCGTTGGTGACACGACTTTCGTAGTGGCGCACGGCCATCAGTGGCGACGCGGCAAGGCGATGGACTGGTGGTCCGATCAGACGTTCCACGGGCAGGGACCGGGCGGTGCTGACGTCCTGGCGCACGGCCACTATCACACGTACGAACTGGAGACGACGCGGACACGGACGCGTATCCAGTCGTCGACGCTCGACGGTGGCAGCAACTACTACCGAGAGCGTCACGGGTCGGAGTCGCGTCGCGGCGCGTTGACGTACCTGACGCGTGCGGGTGACGTGCAGGGCGTTTCGCTCGTGTAGCAACGTCACTGCGTCGGTGCGTCATCGACGCACAGCGACACGTGCGACACAGACGCAATGGTTGCGTAGTGCGTGCGTAGTGGCAGATCATTGCGGGCGTGATCGACGACGCACCATGCCGGGGTGACTGGCGATTCATTCGACCCGCCGACGCAGCCGAAGCCGCCGCGTTCTGCCGTAGCGAATGCCCCGCAAGGTGCGTCGTCGAATGCGCCCACCTCGCCCTGAGCGCCGGAACCACCACCGACGCACCGACCGTCGCACTCCCCGCGTCAGGCGTCGTCGCCGCAGGAATCATCTGCCGAGGTGACGCAGCGACCACGAAAGCGCTACGCGCAGTGATCGCCTCACACCAGACGCCGCAGACGCGCCCCAAATGCATCGGCTGCCACCGAACTCTCGTCGCACCAGACGCGCCCGTCGGCGACGGCGAAGCGCGTCACGCCGCACACGGATTGTGTCGCGGCTGCTACAGCGCCACCGGCCGCGCCGGAGGAATCCCGCGCGCAACCCGACCTACCGAATGCGTCGATTGCCACCGCCCCCTCGTCAGCCGCCGCGCCCGCAGCCCTATCCCGGACGGATACGCCCGCTGCCACTCCCGTGGCCGCTGCACCACCTGCCAGACCAGAGACCGACGGAAGAAGCCCGCATGACCATCGCGCCGAGCCAGCTCGACTGGAGGCACGTCGGCCAGACCCTCGTATACACCGACAAAGGCCGCTCCCGCCGCGCCTCGATCACCGGCATCGAACAGAAGCAGACGCACACCGTCGCCTACGTCAACACCGCGTCAGGCAAGGGCGTCGTCTTCCTGCCGCCCGACGCGCCGATCACCCTCGAACCCTGAGCGGAGACCCGATGGACAACCCACGCGCCGTGCTGCCGCTGCCGTACACCCGGCCACCGCTGCACGCGAACAAGACCGCCGCCTCCCGTGAAGCAAAGCTCGGAGAGGCCCGGATACGCCGCGACATCCGCGCGAAGGTCGTCGCTGCCGCCACTCTCGCCCACCTGCCGCGCGGAGTGGATCACGTCGTCGTCGAACTTCACTGGCAACCCGAATTCCAGCGCGCCCGCGACACCGACAACCTCATGCCGACGCTCAAACCGATCGCCGACGCGCTCACCCCGACCAAGCCGGGCCGCAAACTCCGGCGCGGCGGACGCGGTCCCGACATCCTCGGCTACGGCATGGTCCGCGACGACACCCCGCGATGGATGACCAAGCCGGAGGCCGTCATCCACGACCCCGTGCCCGGAGAGCCCGGCCGCGTGTGGGTCGAACTCGACTGGACCTCTGGCGCCGCTGCCGAGACGGGTGATCCCGCGTGATCCGCGTGCTTCTCCGCGCCATCGGTCTGTCGCTGCGCATCGAGATCGTCCGCGATCCGCTCGCCATCCTCGCGTCCGACTGGCCCGCCCAAACGGGCGAGTACGTCGACCCTGACGCCGTCGACGAGACCGACGACACCGACCCCTGTGATTGCCAGTAACCCGAGAGGAACCCGACCGTGGCTGACCAGACCATCGTCCACCTGACCGCCGACGAGATTCGCGGACACGTCGAATCCATGCTGAGCCAACATCCGGACGGCGCGCTGAAGGACATGATTCGCAACCAGATGGAGGCCCGCCTGGCGGACTTCCCCGACGGCGTCGCCGTACCGATGGCCGTTCCGAACCCCGGTGTCCAAACCGAGTCGCCCACCGCGCCCGAGGCTGCCGACGAGGGTCCGGCCCGCGCTGCCGCACCCACAGGTCAACCGTCCGCAACCACGGACACCGAAGCGCAAGCCGCGCCGCGTCCGCGCACGGTGTTGGAGGAAGCCGCGGCGCTGGTCGAGGGCGAACGCGAAGACCAGTACGGGCACCCGGCCAAGTCGTTCCAGCGGATCGGCGAACTGTGGACCGCGTACCTCGGTGTCTACGTGTCCGCGCTCGACGTCGCGAACCTGATGATCCTGCTGAAGGTTTCGCGGACCAAGGACACCTTTCACCGTGACTCGTACGTCGACATCGGTGGCTACGCGCGTAGCGCCGAAAGGATCGCGGCATGACCGAGGTCGCGGTCAAGGATCTGACGCAGTACCCCGGCAATGCCCGGCGCGGCGACGTCCCGCTGATCGCCGAGAGCTTGAAGGCCAACGGCCAGTACCGGCCGATCGTTGTCCAGAAGTCCACCGGTTACGTTCTGGCCGGTAATCACACGTTGCAGGCCGCCGCGTCCCTCGGATGGAAACAGATCGATGTGCACTACGTCGACGTCGACGACGAGACCGCTCGCCGAATCGTGCTCGCCGACAACCGGACCGGCGACAAAGGCGGCTACGACGTCGCCGACCTGCTCGCGCTGCTGGAGGAGTTGCCGGACCTCGAAGGCACCGGCTACACGGACGCTGACCTCGCTGACTTGGTCGCTGCGGCCGACGCAGTCGGCGACGGCGACGACGACAACGAGCCCGCTCCGCCGTCGGCGGTCATCTCCTACAACCTGATATTCGATGACGAGGACCAGCAAGAGACGTGGTTCGAGTTCCTGAAGTGGTTGAAGCGCACCTACTCGGACAAGGACACGATCGCCGACCGGCTGACCGAATACCTCGAAGCGACCGCAGGGGATCGGGCCTGATGCCACGTGTGCAGGGATTCATCGACGTCGACGTCTACACCGAGGCGCGACGTCGAATGCACCACATCTACGACCTGTTCGACACGGTCATGGTCGCCTTTTCCGGCGGCAAGGATTCGTTGGTCGCGCTGCACCTGGCGCGCGAGGTCGCGGTAGAGCGCGGCGACGATCGACCGATCAAGGTGATTTTCCGCGACGAGGAACTGATACCGGATCAGGTGATCGACTTCGTCGACGAGTACCGGCGTCGCGACTGGATCGACATGCGTTGGTACTGCGTGCCGCTGGATTCGACGAAATACATCCTCGGTCAGTCGATTCGCTACATCCAGTGGGACCCGTCGCGGGAGCACATGCGACCGTGCCCGGAATGGGCGCTGACGCCGGAGAGTCTGGGCCTGCCCGCCGATCTCGTGTTCGACCAGTACACCGCCGACACCCTCGTCTCACGTGACGAGAAGGGGAAGGTCGCGATCGTCACCGGAGTTCGGGCGGCTGAGTCGATCATGCGGTTCAACGCGCTCAAGGCGAAGTTGCACGACAACTACATCAACGCGACCGCCGACAGCCGCGTGATGACGGTCAAGCCGCTGTTCGACTGGCAGGAGAACGACGTATTCCGGTACTTCTACGATCACCGGATTCGGTACTGCTCGATCTACGACGCGCAGGTGGTTTCCGGTGCGGCGCTCAGGGTTTCGACTCCGCTGCACGCCGAGTCGGCGAAGCGGTTCGGGCGGCTGCGGGAGTTCGCGCCCGACTTCTACGCGCAGGTGATCCAGCTACAGCCGGAGATGGCCGTGCAGGAACGGTATTTCGGCGAGCTGGACCGGTCCGGGCTGATGCGCCGCTACGGGCAGTCGCTCGACGGAGTGCAGGCGTACATCGAGGAAACGATTACCGACCCAGCACAGCAGGCGAAGGCACTGAAGGCGCTGAGGGTGGTTCGGCTGCGCGCGGCCAAGTCTCCCGCCGCATTCCCGCCCGACCATGTGCTGAAACAGATGATGGCCGGTGCCTACAAACGGACCATCACGCCAATGACGAAAGCCGACCAGAGAAGGCGAGCCGCGAAGTGAGCAGCAATACTGAGGGCTTGCCAGCCCTACCCGTCACACCGGACGGGGAGAACCCGATCGACCACATCCAGTGGATACCGGCCGACACACTCGATCCGAACGTGTGGAACCCGAACCGCGTGCACAAACCGGAGCTGCGGCTGTTGGAGCGGTCGTTGCTGTCGACCGGATGGATTCAGCCGTTGATGGTGAGCCGGGAGCGCATCATCATCGACGGATTCCATCGGTGGCGGCTATCCCAAGACTCCGCGGCTGTCCGCAAACGCTGGCGCGGCAGGGTGCCGGTCGCGGTGCTCGATGTCGACCGGCCGACGGCCATGCTGATGACGATCCGCATCAACCGGGCGAAGGGCACGCACGCGGCAATCGAGATGTCGGCGATCGTCCGCGAACTGCTGGAGACGCATCACATGGACCCGGCCCAGATCGCGCAGGAGATCGGCGGCACCCGCGCGGAGGTCGACCTTCTCGCGCAGGAAGACGTCTTCGCGGCCCGTGGCATCAACAAGTGGGCCTACTCGCCTGCCTGGTACCCGAAGGACGCCGCATGAGCCGCTACGACTCCGCCGAGCACCTGTACGACTGGCAGCGAAACGGAACCTTCCCGCGTATCCACGACGACATCTACAACCTGGTCCGGTCGGAGGTATCGCCGTCCGACGGCGGCGTGCTCGATCTCGGCTCGTCGACCGGGCTACTGACGCGACGGCTCGCGCAGGCCGGATACACCGTCGAAGGCATCGAGGCGGACGCGAACGCTATCGCCGCTGGCCGCACCGCTGGCACCTACGCGCCGGGCGTGCCTGTTCAGCACTGGATGCTCACGCCGGGCGAGCTGCCGGACCTCGCCGACTACCTCGCCGACTCGGCGATCAGGGTCGTCGTCGCCCGTCGCGTGCTGCCTGAACTCGACGACGCGGGTATCACACCGGCGATGCTCGGCGACACATTCGCGAAAGCCAGTGTGCGACACCTGTTTTTGGAAGGACGTGCGCCGAGACAGGCCGCTACTCACAGGGTACGTTCGGTTTCGATCGAATGCGCGGAACTCGAAAGACACTGGACTCCAATCACTTTCGATGGAAAGAACCGTGCGTACCTGACCGTGAAGGAGTGACCCGTGGGAATGTCCGCATACAACGGATTCAGTGGTGAGTACCGCAACCAGGTACAAGCTCGCCTCGAGGATAAATGGTCGAGTGGCGAATGGCCGCGACCGGCCGAATGCACGGTGTGCGGGCAGGCCGAGGGCGCGATCCACGGACACCTCGAGGACTATTCGCGCCCGGAAACGTATGTGCCGCTGTGCATCACGTGCCACCTGATCCTGCACATGCGGTACCGCGAGCCGAGTATGTGGGAGGCATACACCCGATGGATTCGCGACGGATACCGCCCGGACCCGCAAACCCAGAAGGCCGGATTCATGGCGGTCAAGACTCGATTCTCGGGCTGTTCGCCGAGCGTGTGGCCGGGTGAGCCGGTCAATCCGCGTCGGTTCGCGACGTATCTCGACGGACTCGCGCCGGTCAAATTCATTCACCCAAACGCCGCGACTGCGGCGCTGTTCTAGGAGGTATCCGTGGCCGTCTCGCCCGAGGTCGTCGCACTCATCCGCGACCTTCGTCGTGTACCGGAACTGTTCGCGCAACTCGATGTGACGATCACCCGTACCGACGTGACGGTGCGACCTGGCGGCGGTGGCGGACACGGCAGCGGTCACGACCGGCCGCTGATCCTCAACGACCGCGCATCTGAGGCACGGCGGCGGCTGCTACTGGTGCTGCGCCGTGCCGCGACTCTGGCGCCCTACGCGCCTACGGCGCTATCCGCGCGGGACGCGGCAACCAGAGTCCTCCACGAGGTACTACCGGCCACCCTGGGCCAGCCGTGGTGCCGTGAGTGGGTGAAAACGCTGTCGCGTGCGCTCACCGCCGCGTGGGGCGCGGTCGACCTACCCTCCGAACGCACGTTCGCGGGCAGGTGCCAGGAATGCGGTACCCCTGTGACCACGTCTGGCCGTCTGGGCGTCGTCGAGTGCCCCGAGTGCGGGTCTGACCATGACGCACGTCAGCATCGCGACTGGATGGTGGAAGCGGCGCACGATCGGACTGGTACCGCTGTCGAATTGGCACGCCTGTTGCCGGAGTTCGAGGGTGCGCACGTCCGCGCCGACACGATCAGGAAATGGCATCAGCGCGGATTGCTGTTCGGTTGTTTGGAGGAGCGGGGGACCACGTTCCGAATTGGCGACGTTCTCGCGCTGCATCGCGCTCGCCGACCGGTGACGCGGGCTGTGCGCCTGGCGGCGTGAGCGGACAGCGCAGAGCCCCCGGAACCGTCGCGGTCCGGGGGCTCTCTCGTGCGTCGTAGCGGGCCGGACTTCCGACCGGCCACACGGTCACCACGAGCTGGGTGGGCTCAGGCGGCTACGGGGAAGCAGGTCGATGCAGTCGTCGCAACGCATATTCGACGAGGTGGTGGCGCGCAGTTCACCGGAGGCGAAACGGCGACCGGTGGCCCAGCCGACCGGGACGAAATTGGTCGGCGCACCGCACTGCACGCACAGGGCGGTAGCGACTCGGTTGGCGACCGTATCGAGGTGGATCATGGTTGGTTCCTTTCGGCGCGCCGGGGCTCGCGGCCCCGGCGCGAGGTTGGCTGTCAGCCCTGGACGCGGATCAGCCGCGGATTGTCGAGGGGGACGTCATCGCTGATGCGGAAAGTGCGGCCGACGATGCTGATGAGGTCGCCGTTCTCGACCTCGATCACGGTCCGTCGTGCGATCGGATGCGAGGAGATGACGGTGGCCTGCGGTACGAGAAACGCGTACTCGCCCTTGATGATCGGACCTTGGTACTCGCGGCGGGACTCTGTGGTCTCGTCGAGATAGTGGACCGTGAAATTGCACTGGCTGCGCTGGTGGCGGAACTTGCCGCGCAGTTCGACGGTGCTGGAGAACGAATGCCCGTAGTTACCGTGCGCGTCGCACTCGGGGTCGGTTCGCATCAGGACGACGATCGGGGTCTGAGTCTGGATCTCGTTCATGGTTGGTTCCTTTCCTGTCCCCGTGGCGGCGGGGGTTTGTTGTACCTGAATCATATTACATGTGGCGCTTGTAATATGCAAACCGGCAGGTAGTCGGTCGACTCCACACTTTCTACTGTCCCGCGTCCCGCAGTAGGCTTGAGCCGAAGGCCGATGACGTGACCGGAAGCCACGCCATCACCCGATCCGAGAGCGTTCGAGCCGCCGCCACGGTCACGCTCTCACCAGTGCCCGCGCTCCCTCAGTGGTTGAGCGCGGGCACTTCTCACGTCTACCCCCCGAAGGGAGGTGTCCCATGTCCGTTACCTGTATCTCCGAGCTGCTGAAGCTGGCGATCGAGGTCGGCTCGTTCCTGCTGTCGACCGGCTCCGCGCTGATCGGCTGACCCAGACCCGCGACCCGCGAACGGCGTCGCACACCCTTGCGCGCAGACCGCCCCCGCACACAACACCAATTGGTTCCGGCGGCTGAGGCACTGCACACGAGGATGCGACACCCGAAGGAGAGTCGCCGTGCCAGGAAAGTCCGGGACCAGTCCCGAAAGCATCGAGCGGCGCAAGCGGATGGCCCGCGCCCTCAAGCTCCGCGAAGGCGGCGCAGCGTACCGGCAGATCGCCGAAACGCTCGACGTCTCCATCTCGACCGCTCACGAATACGTCACCGCCGCGATGGCCGAAGTGACGAAAGAGCCCGCCGAATCCGTTCTACAGCTCGAACTCTCGCGCCTCGACGCGATGCTCCTCGGCATCTGGGCAGACGCCGCACGCGGCGACCTGAAGGCCATAGACCGCGCCCTGCGCATCATGGACCGCCGCGCCAGACTGACCGGACTCGAAACGCTGGCCGACATGCGAATCCGGGGCGAAGGCCGCGAACTCTCGGCGGTCGACGAGTTCCATAAAGCCATCCTCGGGGAAAAGGCGGTCGACGACGTCGACGATCAGGACGCGGAGGACGCGGAGGACGCGGAGGACGCGGAGGACGCGGAGGACGCGGAGGACGGCGGATGATCGTTCGGCCACTACGAGGGAAAGCCCGTACCGCATACCGGCATTCGACCGCAGCCATCAACATCCTCGAAGGCTCCGTACGGTCCGGAAAGACCATCGGATCACTCGTCGACTGGGTCGAGTTCGTGCGCACCGGCCCAGCCGGGAACCTGCTGATGGCAGGCCGCACAGAGCGGACCCTCATCAACAACCTGCTGCTGCCGTTGCAGGAGATATACGGCGCTGACCGCATCATCATCAACACCGGCTCCGGCACAGTGTCGATCTGCGGTCGGTCGGTGCTGTTGATCGGCGCGAACAACGAGCAGGCACGCACCAAGATTCAGGGGCTCACCCTGGCGGGCGCGTACGTCGACGAGGCCGCGACCGTTCCCGAGTCGTTCTGGAACATGCTCGTCTCCCGCATGTCGGTTGAGGGCGCACGCATTTGGGCGACCTGCAATCCCGAGGGGCCGCGCCACTGGATCAAGAAGAAGTGGCTCGACCGCGCGAAACTGTGGGTCGACGGCGACGGGAAATTCCATGACCGGCGAGCGCTGTTCCGCAGGCTGCCGCCCGGCCACGACGACCGGCCGCTGAACCTGCACCGGTTCACGTTCACGCTCGACGACAACGCGCACAACCTGCCCGCCGAGTACATCGCCAACATCAAGGCGTCCTACTCCGGCATGTTCTACCTGCGAATGGTGCTCGGCCGGTGGGCACTCGCCGACGGCGTCATCTACCACGCGTTCGACAGACCGAAACACGTCATCGCCCACGGCGAACTGCCGAAGATGGCGCGCGTCATCGCGCTCGGAATCGACTACGGCACAACCAATCCGACAGCGGGAATCCTGCTCGGTATCGGAGTCGACAACCGGCTGTACGCGCTCGACGAGTGGGCACCCGAGCGCGGCACCGACGCTGAGCTGTCCCGCTCCCTCGCCGACTGGCTCACGAAGGGCAAGCACAGCCCCGAATGGTCCTACGTCGACCCGGCCGCCGCGAGCTTCAAACTCCAGCTCTACCGCGACGACACCGTGCGCGCGGCCGACGCGATCAATGGCGTCGTCGACGGCGTCCGCACGGTGGCCTCACTGTTTTCGAGCCTGCAACTGTTCGTGTCCGACCGATGCGAACGGCTGCTGAACGAAATACCCGGCTACGTGTGGGACCCCTCCGCGTCCGAGAAGGGCGAGGACAAACCCGTGAAGGCTGACGACCACTTCTGTGACGCACTGCGGTACGCGGTCGTTTCCAGCCAACAGGTTTGGCTCCCCGTCCTGCCGATCCCTATCGCCACTGCCGCTACTGCCGAGGAGGCAGCCTAATGCCGTTGCCGTCCACGAAAACCCCGTGGCCTCCGCGTCATCTATCCGACGCGTTCGCGCTGTACGCGACGTGTCAGGTGTGGTGGGAAGGTGACGCCGACAAGCTCAGCGCCTACGCGGGTGAGCCTTCGCGCCCCGCTGCCGGTGGCTTCTTCTCGAAGATTCGCCGCCTGTTCTGGGGCACCAAACCCGACGTCTCGCAACAGCCGCGGGCACTGCATGTCCCCGTCGCGGGCGATATCGTGCAGACCGCCGCGTCGCTGCTACTGCCTGACCCCGTCTCGTTCACGGTCGCGAAAGGCGACATCGACGAGAACGCCGATGCGGACGAAATCGCAGCCGCCCACCTGGCCGCCCAGAAACGCGTAGACCTCATTTTCAACAGCGCCGCAATGCATTCGGCGATGCTGCTCGGTGCTGAGTCCTGCTCGGCACTCGGCGACGTCTACGCCCGCGTCGTCTGGAACGCCGACATCAAAGAACACGCGTGGCTGGACTTCGTCGACGCCGACCAGGTGATCCCCGAATTCGAGTACGGCGAACTGAGCGCGGCAACTTTCTGGACGGTCGTCGACGAGAACATCGAGGACAACGTCATCCTGCGGCATCTGGAACGGCACGAACCCGGATACAAGACCATCGGCGAGGACGGCGAACCGGTGCAGGTCTGGGGGCGCATCTATCACGGCCTGTACCGGGGTACAGCCACATCGCTCGGCACACCGACCGAACTCGCTGCACATTTGTCGACAGCGAAGATCCCTGTCGTGGACGGCACCGACTACGTCGAGACCGGGACCATGCGATTGACCGCATTCCACATTCCCAACGCGGGGCGCAATCCCGCGTTCCGGGGAAAGCCGGTGATGCAGCATCTCGGCCGCTCCGACATCGGCGACCCGGCAGTGATCGGTCTCATGGACCAGATCGACGAAACCTATTCGTCGCTCTCGCGGGACGTGCGGCTGGCGAAAGCCCGGCTGATGGTGTCGGAATTCCTGCTCGACGCGAAAGCCCCCGGCAAGGGTGCAATGTTCTCCGTAGAGCAGGAGGTCTACGAGAAGGTCGGCGGTGCGCCGTCCGCGACTCCGGTTATCGAGGCCCATCAATTTCAGATCCGCGTCGATGACCATCTGCGGACCGCTGAGGGATACCTGCGGGCGATCCTCCGCCGAATCGGATTCAGCCCCTATACATTCGGCATGGCTGACGATTCGGGCGGCGCGATGACCGCGACGGAGGTCGACGCCAAACGCGACGCCAGCACGGCGACCTACAAGGCGCGGTCCGGCATGTGGAAAGGCGTCCTCGCACGCGCGGCGCGCACCTTGCTCGAAGTCGACGCCGCTGTGTTCTCCACTGGCCTCGCGCTGACCGAGGATCTGGAAGTGCGTTGGCCTCCCGCGTCGCGCGACAGCGTGACGGTACGGGCCGCGAACTGCGTCGCGCTCGACGCGTCCGGATCAGCGTCGCGCTGGTGGAGGGTGCGGTACCTGAACCCCGACTACGACGAGATCGCGATTCGGGAAGAGGTCGACCGGATCGAGGCTGAGAAGGCGGTAGCCGACCCGTACGCGCTCGGCTCCGACCAGCCCCCGACCCCCATCGCCCCGAACCCCGACCGCCCCGACAACGAGGACGACGAGGCGAACGAGGGTGACCAGCTCGACGACAGCGACGAATTCGACGCTGCCGCATAACAATCGAGACAGGCAGGCTCACCGATGACATACGAGCCTGCCGCGATCGACGGAATACAGGACGCGGTCGCGCAGATGTACGCCGACGCCGAAGTGCAGCTACTCGCGCGAGTCGCTGCCGCGATTCAGAAGGGCATCGACACCCCGCAGTGGGTGACGACCCAACTCTCCGAGATCGCGCGCTTGTCGACCGAAGCCCGCGGCTTTCTCCTCTCGTTGCAACCAGAGGTCGCGGCGCAGATCAACGCGGCTCTGATGTCGGCGCACGCTACAGGTGTCGCAGGCGCGGACCAGGACGTGCCAGGGCCACCGTCGACGACACCCGCCCCCGTGGTATCGACCGAGGCCGTCGCCGCGCTCGCGGCCGAGACGGTCGCGGCGGTGGCATCAACGAACACGCAGATCCTCCGGTCGACAGTGGACGCGTACCGAGATGTCGTCGCCGAGGTCTCCGGCCGCATAGTGACCGGTGTCGCCACTCGCCGAGAGGTCACACAGCAAGCACTGGACAACTTCGCGGCACAGGGAATTCGGGGGTTCCGCGATAGCGCAGGCCGAAACTGGCGGATGGACACCTACGTCGAGATGGCGGTGCGCACAGCCGCTCTGCGGGCGATGAAACAGGGCCACACCGACCGGCTGCGGCAACGCGGATACGACATCGTCGTAGTAACCGCGCACCCGCGACCAGCACCTCAGTGCGTGCCGTTCGAAGGCGAACTGCTGTCGCTGTCGGGCGCGACGCCGAACGGCCCGGTTGAGGCCGAGTCGCGGATGGACGGATTGCCCATCACGGCCACCGTGAAGGCGTCGATGCAGGAGGCCGAAGCGGCTGGACTGCATCACCCGAACTGCAAACACGGTCATTCGCTGTGGGTTCCCGGTGCGCCACGTCCCGAACTACCCCCGTACGACCCGCAGGACTACGTCGACGAACAGAAGCTTCGGCGGCTCGAACGCGGAGTGCGGCAGGCGAAGCGCGAAGAGGCCGCCGCGATCACCCCGACCGCGAAGGCGAAAGCCAAGGCGAAAGTGCGGGCGCGTCAGGAGGAGATACGCGACCACGTCGACCGAACCGGGGTTACGCGGAGACGCAGCCGTGAACAGTTGCGCAACGGCGACGCGGACCGCGCGACCGAGTCGACGAAGTTGGTACGCAATCCGACACCAGAGCCGAAGACACCCGCCGCAGCGCCGAAGACACCGAAGCCCGCCCCCGGTCGCCCGCACAAGGGCCTCACGGACGACGAGCTGGACGACGCGATCGTGCAGGCGTGTGAAGCGGAACCGCTCGACTGGGATCTGATCGACGCACTCGAAGGCGAGTTCAAGCATCGCGAGATGCTAGAGGCCAAGCGCGCCGAGAAATGGGCAGGGTACGAGCGCGAGTACGACAGGCTGACCGCCGAGGGCATGGACCATGAGTCGGCGGTTGAAAAGGCATACGGCATCAGCGTGAAAACGCAGCGCCAGCAAGCGGCAGTCGCGTTCCTGCGCGACCAGGGCTATTCGGGGGAATCGTTCAACGACCTCGCCCGCCACGCCTTCAAAGACCAGGCGTACCAAGGCTGGTTGGCCGCTGAGGAAGAACTCAACGGCTACCTTCTGTCGAAGGCAGGCGAGCGCGCGGGCATCGACCCGCGAACCCTGTGGCACGGAAACGCCTCGACCGCTGAGAAATACGCGTCGGAGGAGTTGCGTGCATTCTGGGACCAGAACGGCCGCCCGACGCTCGACGAGTTCAAGGCCGACCTGCTAGACCCACAGTCGGCGACGCGGATGCGCAGCGCGAGAGGGGATTTCCTGCGATGAGTGCACGCGACATCGTCCGCGCCTACCAAGAAGGGTTGGCCGCCGCCGCTGACCCGGCAGCCGTCAACCCCTACGTTCCAGCGGCCCCCGGCAGCCTCCGCGTGCTGCTCGCCCGCATGTGGCTACGTGGCCGCCTGAAACACGCGCTCGACGTCCCCGACACCGAGTAGCCACCCACCGAACCGAAGGCCCGCAGCATCCGCGCTGCGGGCCTTTCTCATGCCCGCTGCGGGCATCAACCAGCACCCAGGAGAGCGCATGTCCAAGTCCCTGCCCAGGCACCCCGATACCGGCCTGCTCGCCATCGGCGAAACCCGCCGTGGCCCGATCTGGCCGGTACTCGGCGGAAGCGGCGACGGCGACGGCAACACCGGAGACGCCCCGCCCGCCGACGGCACCGACAAACCCGAGGGCACCGACCCCGGCGACACCGGCAGCGCGGGCACCGGCACCGACCTCGGCAAGGGTGAGGCACCGGCCGACGGCAGCGGCGCCAGAGAAACCGGCGACGACGACGCGAAGGTGAAGGAAGCCCGCGCCGAGTCGGCCCGGCAGGCCGCTGCCGCGAAGGCCGCCGAGAAGAAGCTCGAGGAAATGCGGGCCTCGGTCGGCAAGGCATTCGGGTTCGTCGACGACGACGCGAAAGACCCGGCGAAGCTGACCGCGAAGGTTGCCGCGACCGCGCAGGAAGCCCGCGAGGCGAAAACGGAGCTGGCTGTCTACAAGGCGGCTCCGAAAGACGTCGACGTCCAAGGGCTGCTCGACTCGCGTGCATTCGCGCGGACCCTGCACGAACTCGATCCGGCTGCCGCCGATTTCGACCAGCAGTTGAAAGAGGCCGTCGCCGCAGCGGTGAAGGCGAATCCGCGGCTGAAGCTCACCGCGACCCCGGAACCGCCGAAGCCCCCCGCCCGGTCCGGCGCGGACACCGGAGCCGGGAAGGGCGAGCCGGGACAGCTCACCTACGAGCAGTACAAGGCGCTCTCGCCCAGCGAGCGGATGAAGGCGACCAAGGAAGGCCGCGCGAACCAAATCCTCGGCCGCAAGTAATCCACCCCCACCACCACCGAAATAGGTAGGCAGTCATGGCTATTGGCTTCGTTCCCGAATTCTGGGCCGATCAGGTTCAGGTGCCCTACGACAACGCGCTGATCTTCGGTCAGCCCAAGGTCGCGAACCGCAACTACGAGGGACAGATTCAGGAGCAGGGCGACACCGTGCACGTGTCGTCCATCGGCGCACCCGACGTCCGTCCATACAACAAGAACACGGACATGACCACCGATCAGCTCTCCGACTCGGCCGACGCGATGGTCATCGACCAGGGCGAGTACTTCAGCTTCTACGTCAACGACGTCGAGAAGGTGCAGGCCGCTGCGAACTTCGACGATCCGGCCTTGGCCCAAGCCGGTGAGAAGTTGCAGAACGCCGCCGACCTGTATGCCTACGGCCTGCTGAAGGCGGGCGTTCTCGCCGCGAACAAGCTCGGCCGCGTCACCGTGGTCGACGCCAAGCCGGACAAGGCGACCACCGGCCAGACGGACATCTACACCGTCCTGGTCAAGCTGCGCGAGAAGCTGGACCGCAAGTCGGTCCCGAAGCTCGGCCGCTACGCTGCGCTGTCGCCCGAACTGGTGTCGCCGCTGCTGCTCGACGAACGATTCATCCACGCCGACAAGCTCGGCCAGGCCGGTCCGCTGCTCAACGGTCAGGTCGGTCGCGTCGCCGGATTCGACATCTTGGAGTCGAACAACGTCAACAAGGTCGGCGGCGCGGGCGCGGACAAGGACGACTACGTGATGGTCGCGGGCGTGAACGCGGCGCTGTCGTTCGCGAACCAGATCAGCAAGGTCGAGCGTCTGCGCGCTCAGGGCCGGTTCGCCGACATCGTGCGCGGCCTGAACATCTACGGCGGCAAGATCTTCCGCCCGGAGGCCCTGGCGTCGGCGTCGGTGCTGCTCGCCCCGCCCGCCTGATCCATTCCCCCCCTGTGACCGCACCCCGCCGCCCGGTGGGGTGCGGTCGCCTCGCTTCTAGGAGAAGCCCCCGTGCTCACCTACGCCACTGTCGAGCAGTTGGCCGGTCACGTCTCGGCCGCCCAGCTCGACAAACTCGACGACGGCGACGACGTCCGATACATCGAGGCCGCTTCTGTCCTTGTGCGCCGCGCCACCAAGAACGATCAGTACGAGGCGACCCCCGCCGGACTGCCAACCGATCCGGTCCTGTCGGAGGCGCTGACGACCGCGACCTGTTGGCAGGTGCGTCAGTGGATTGCGTTGAGCGTCAACCCGCTCGCGGGCGCAGCGGGCGTCAAACCAGCCGCGTCTTCTGCGTCGGTCAATGGCGCGTCGGTCGCCTACGACGTCGCCGCGTCATCGGCCGCCCGCGCGGATAGCGCCACGTCACTATGCGACGCGTCGCGTGACGTACTGCGTGACGTGGGCCTCGCGTCGGCTGCGGTCGGACGCGCATGACTGACCCGTTGGCGCAGTTCTGGGTCCACGACGTCATCGTCGAAAGGTTCGCGGGCACTGCCGCGTTCGGCCCGCTGTTCGACGCGCCGACGGTTGAGCACTGCAACGTCGCGGAACGCAGTCAGGTGGTGCGCGACAGCTCCGGCGTCGAAGTCGTCACATCGGCGAGCGTCGCGTTCCCCGTGAGCCTCGATCCGATACCGCTGGAGTCACGCGTCACGCTCCCTACAGGTCGGGTGACGCGCGTCGTCACCGCGTCGGCGTCTGACCTCGGCACGCCGTTCCCCGACACCCTCGTCATCCAGCTCGCATAGGAGACATCCGATGGCAGTATCCGCGCACTGGAACGGCGGCGACTTCGCAGACCTGGTCGCCGAGGGCGTCGAAGAGGGACTGTTCGAGTCGGGGGAAACGCTGCTCGCCCAGTCGAACGCGCTGGTCCCGATCGACGAGGGCATCTTGCAGAACAGCGGCACCAACGAGGTCGCCGACGGCGTCGCCCGCGTCGGCTACAACACGCCGTACGCGCTACGTCAGCACGAAGACCTCACGCTCCGGCACGACAACGGACGTGAAGCGAAGTTCCTCGAAAAGCCGCTCAACGCATTCGGGCCGGAACTCGAAACGATCATCGCCTCGGCTATCGCCCGGCGGCTGACGTGATCGACGCGACCGAGTTCGTCGAAGCCCTCGCCCGATATCTCGACGCGTCAGGGCTCGCCCGCTACGTCGCGTCGGGTGCGTACCCGCCCGGTGACGCGTGCGCCGTGACGTTCGCGGGCCTACCGACCTCGCCAGACGCGGCGGTCGCGCTCACGGTGTACGACGAGCAGTACGGACGCGACGACCACAACCCCGACGTGTTCGTCCAGATGCGTTGGCGCACCGCAGGAACCGACCCGCGCACCACCGACAGCGTCGCCGACGCAGCGCGTCGTCTGCTGCACGACGCGACGCACGTCCAGCTCCCGGACGGGCCGCGCGTCCTGCTCTGCCGTCGACGAATTCGTGGCGGCACCACACCGGACAGCAACAGCCGCTACGAGCGCGCCGACTCGTACGTCTTCACCCTCAATCCAGCCCCAGGAGGCACACCATGACCGCTCCCGCACCCCTTCAGGCCCCGGACTCGTCGACACTGGCGACCGCGCTGGCCCGCGACTACGCGGTGCAGATCGACGTCGCCTACGGCACCGGCTCGGCACCCGAATGGGTGTTCGTCATGGGCCTCAACAAGGTGTCGCCGACACAGGACATCACCATGCAGGACGACGGCGATATCCACTCCGGTGGCCGAAAGTCCCAGATCGCGACCGCGATCGGCGAGAACCTGGAACTCGCGGGCCTGCGCAAGGGCGAACGCAGCCCCGCCTATGTCCCGGACCCCGGCATCGAGCAACTGCGCAAGCACGGCTCGAAGATCGGATACGAGAACATCGCGCACGTGCGCTACTGGCGCACGGACGAAATCGACGAGGCCAAGGAAGGCTACTTCGCTGTCGCGTTCGTTGGCTCGGCCGACGACAAAGAGGGCCTGTACGGCTGGACGGCCACCCTGACCGGTCGCGGGCAGCACAAGGACATTGTCAAGCCGCTCACCCCGATCGTGAAGACGTTCACCCTCCCGGCTGGGACCACGTCGGGCACCTGGACCATCACCGTCGACGGACAGACTGCGTCGGCACTCACCCACACCATCACCCTGGCCGCGCTCAAGACGGCGCTGGAAGGGCTGTCGACCGTTGGCACCGGTAACGCGACCGTGACCGGCACACCCGGCACCGCCTACACCGTCACCCTGCCCGGCACGGTGCTGGTCGTCTCGGCATCCGGTTCGGGGCTCACTCCGGCCGGCACTGTCGTCGTCTCCTGACCGGAAAGGCCGCGCATATGGACGATTACGAGTCCTGGGCCGACCCGGACCTGTGTCTGCCGGTGCGCGGCCACGTGATCCGCGTCAAGTCGCCGACCGCAGCGGAAGGGCTGCGGCTGCGACGGCTGATGCTCGACGTTGACGCGGTCACCGACGCGGACGAGCAACGCGAAGTGCGTCGTATCCTCGGCGACGCATGGCACGCGTTCGACGCATTGCGCGTCGACGAGACAGCGAGGCAACTGGTCGGACGTACCGCGCTGCTGCACTTCGGTCAGTCGCCCGATGCCGCTGCCGCCTACTGGAACGGCGACCGGCACTCAACCGACGCAGCGCCGACCGATCCGTCAGCACCCGGATTCCTGGGGCCAGACGACCCCGGAGGCGGGCCTGTGATCGCGGGCGGTATGCGGGCATGGTTCAACCCTCCCGCGATGGCTCCGCGTCACGCGCCCGGCGCATCCGATGACGCACCCCGCATGTCCTGGCGGGACGTATTCGCGTGCTGGCCTGACATCGAACTCGACCTGCACACGGAGTTCGGCGTCGACGTCGATTCGGGCGTGCTCGATCAACGGCCCTGGCGATGGCTGGAGGTCCGTATCCGGGCGCTCGCCACCACGCCGCGAACTCGCCTGTACCGCTCCATTTTTCCCCCCACTTCATGAGGAATGCCGTGGCCCCGTATCGCGAATTGACCGAGTTCTACGACCCTGACCTCCTGCTGCCGATCGGCGGTGTCGTCTACAGGGTCAAATGCCCGACCATCGGCGAGGCCGACCGGCTGCGGCGGCTCATCGTCGACGACAGCGTCACCTCTGACCAGGAACTCGAGGAGATCATCAAGATTCTTGGTCCGGTCCGTGACGAGATGGCTGCCAATGGCGTGCGCGACACGATGGCGCTCCACGCGGGCCGCACTGCCCTCCTGCATTTCGGTGGCACTCCGAGCCTCGGCCGGGCGAACTGGCAACTCGGTCAACTCGGCGACCTCCTCGACATGCAATCAATTCTCGACGCAGCCGGTGTCAACACCTCTCCGGAGGCCGCTGCCGACTGACCTACGGAGACGCACATGAGCACATCGGTCGGTGGCATCTACGCCGAACTCTCATTGGACGACACCCGATTCCAACGCACCCTGACGTCGGCGCAGCAAGGATTCACATCGCTGCAATCGGCGGCGCAACGCGCCGCGTCGGACGTCGACCAGTCGTTCAACAGCGCTGGCTCCAGCATCGAACGCGGCGGACTCGGCGCACGCAACGCAGCCCGCGACATGGGCACCGTCGGCGACGCCGCCACGGGCGCGGCCCGCGACGTGGGGCGCGTCGGCAGCGCGGCGCAGAGCGCGGCGCAGGACGTCGGCCGCGTCGAACGGGCCGCGAGTTCTGCCGCGTCGGCGACGCGCGGAATGGACATCCCATCCGGGCTCGCCCGATCGGCGCGCGACGCGGCCGACGCGGTCGGCGGCATCAGCGACGCAGCCGACGGCGTCGGCCGCTCTGGCGCCGCTGCGGGTGACGGATTCGTCGGCGGATTCAGCCAGAAAGTGAAGGGCCTCGGCGGCAAGGGAGGCCCGATCGCGATGGCGCTCGTCGGCGTCGCCGGTATCGGGCTCGCGGCTGGTGCCGTCCTGATGTCCGCCATCGAAGACGGCATGAACACCGAGAAGTCCCGCGACATGGTGCAGGCGCGTCTTGGCATCAACGAGGAGACAGTTCGGATCATGGGCGTCGCGGCCGGGAACGCTTTCACGAACGGGTGGGGCGAGAGCGTCGACGCGAACATGCAAACGCTGCAAGCCATGATCCACGGCGGTCTGCTCAACGGCGAGGAATCCGCGGCTGAGATGCAACCGATGGTCGAGCAGTTGAACGCCGTCACTGACCTGATGGGCGCGGAAGTTCCGCAGACCGTGCAGGCACTACGAGCGCTGCTCATCAACGGTCTCGCACCAGACGCCGAGTCGGCGATGGACCTGATCGTGCGGTCCTTCCAGAAGGGCGGCGACGTCGGTGAAGACCTGCTCGACGTGGTGCGCGAATACTCGGCAGGCTGGAAACAGACAGGGTTCTCGGCCGAGTACACGATGAGCCTCATCAGTCAGGCGATGAAGAACGGCGTCGACATCGCCGATCGGCCAGGCGACGCCATCCGCGAATTCGGCAGGCGCATGTATGAGGAAGCGGACACTATCAAGGAGGCGCTGACCAGCCTCAACCTTCCCGCTGACGAGTTTTTCGACCGACTGAAGGCGGGCGGCCCCGAAGCGGAAGCCGCCTTCGACGCCGTTTTCGATGCCATCCGCGAAATCGAAGATCCGCTGGAACGGGCGACCGCAGCGCAGGCGCTCTTGGGTGACACGGCGGGTGACTTCATCGGTGCCTTCACGCAGTGGGACCCCTCGCAGGCGCTCAAGGAATTCGGCGACGCGGCGGGCACAACCGGCCTGGCGATGCAGACGATGAGCAGCAATTCGGCGTCTGATCTGGAGGCCGCGAAGAACTCGATTACCTCGTCGGCCGATGACATCAAGCTCGCCCTGGCGGGCGCGTTCGGTCCGACCCTTCAGAAGGTCGCCGACTGGGTGTCGATGCACAAACCAGAGCTGATCGCCTTCTTCGTCGACCTCGCTGACGCCGGATTCGCCACTCTGGATGGCGTTCTCGCATTCACCTCGGGGACGCTGCGCGCCCTGGGGATGATGGCCGACGGCACGAACGAAATGATGGGTTCGTCCGTCATGAGTCTCGGCGTATTCGCGTCCTCGCTCGGCGGTGTGCTCAAGCACATCCCTGGCATGAAGGACGCGGGCGAGGCCCTGGTATCTGCTGGCGATTCGACGCAGCAGTTCGCCGACAAGATGGGGCAGCTCGGCGACCGTACGCGGGCGCTGGCCGACACCGTCGACGCGGTCCGGCCGAAGATCGACGAAATGCGCGAATCGGTGCACACCGCTGGTTCCGAGGCAGCCAACGCGGCAGAAATGACGCGGCTGTTCGGTGGCGCGGTCACTGCGGTACCAGACGGCAAGTCGGTGCAGGTGGAGGCGCTGACGGCCGAAGCTGAGGGCCGCCTGACCGATTTCGGATTCAAAGTCGAGCACCTGCCCGGCGGTATCTCCAAGATCACCGCACAGACCGACGAGGGGCAGAAGCTCGTCGACGACTTCATCCGCAACAACAACGGCCGAACAGTCGACCTTGAGGTGCTGGCGAAGTTCTCCGGAGCAATCGCATCCGGCTCGGTCCCGACCCGTGCGAACGGCGGTATCGACCTGTACCGCTACGCGAATGGCAAGCTGCCCGCCGACGCGACGATCCAGCCCGCGACGCCGCACCTGGTGCAGTGGGCTGAACCGGAAACCGGAGGCGAGGCATACATCCCGATGGGACTGGCGAAGCGGTCGCGGTCGACGTCGATCCTCGCCAAGGTCGCGCAGGCATTCGGCTACGGGCTGTTCGCCTTCGCGAATGGCGGTCTGCACGGCACGGAACTGGCTGAGCGGACACGCGGCATCGAGGGTGCCCGCTACGTGTTCGGCGGCTGGGATGAATCCTGGAACACCGACTGCTCGGGCGCAGCCTCGAAGGTCGCGAACATGCTCGCCTACGGCGATCCGATGGTCGGCGGCAGATTCGCGACCGGCAACCAGGGCGAAGCCCTCGCAGCGCGCGGATTCCAGCCCGGCCCAGGCCCGGACGGCTCCGTGCGTATCGGCTGGATCAACGACCCGGACATGCCCGGAGGCGGCCACACAGCCGTCACGCTCGAAGACGGCACCAACGTGGAGATGGGCGGCGCGAGAGGAAACGGTCAGTACGGCGGCAAAGCCGCAGGATGGAGCCAGTTTCCGAACGTCATGCACTACCCGGTGTCCGGCAACGTCGGCACCGGCCAGAAAGGCAGCGGCGCCACGGACGCGTCGACGGCTGGCGGCAACTCGTCGACGGCGAAGAGTTCGACGACATCCGGTGTGCAGGATGTGCGCGTCACCAACTGGCCCGCAGGGCTCGGCGCGAACGACGACGAACGCAAACCGATCGCGACCCTCTCGGCTCGCTGGTTCGCTGACGGCACCGAAGATCACACGGCCCAGATCGCTTCGCCTGGCGACCTGCGGGTGTGGGCCGAACCCGAAACCGGTGGTGAGGCGTATATCCCGCTCGCTGAGGCTAAGCGGTCGCGGTCGACCGCGATTCTCGCGCGGGTCGCGGACCGATTCGGTTTCCGGCTCTCCCGGTACGCGCTCGGTGGTTTCGGCGGTGTCGGCGACCAAGGCGACGGCGGTACACATACCGGCTCGTGGACGGTCGCCAGCCGCGCGGCGCGGTCCGGTATTCCGCTCTCGACTCCGTCGCGGTCCGTACCGCTCGCGGTGTGGGGGCAGCACGCGTACCGGGCGGCGCTGCTCGCTGCCGGTGGCGCGATGGCGTTGCGGTCCGGCTGGTCCGACGACGGCACGACATTCCAGGGGTTCGACACGGGAAGCAACGCGATTCCCAACTACGACGAGGGCCTGAAGCAGGTCACGACGCTGCTGGAACAGATCAAGGCAGCCGCGGAAGGCCGCGCCCCGGTGGAGGTCGATGTCGACATCGACTCAGGTCGCCGTGAGGCGGCGCTCAACATTCGACAGCTCGGGGTCTGACCCCGGAAATGGGGTTGCGATGTCGGTTCGGTACGAACTGCACGGCATTGAACGTCCCGGCCATCCGCGCCTCGTGTGGCGATTCGGCGAACCCGATTGCCCGCTGCGTCTCGCCGAGGCCCCAACGGGTCTCGGCGGTGCGCAGGCGACCCACGTACGGCAGGCCAACGCCAGACAAGCCGGTGCGACGTGGCGCGGCATCGAACGCGGTATCAACACGATCGGACTCGTCGTGCGTGTCGGCCCGGTCGAGCCGGGCGCGGTCGCCATCGACCTGTGGCAGTCCTGGCGAGGGTCGCTCGGCACTGGCGAGCAGATCGGCGAATTCCATGCCATCTCCCCTGGTGGCGGCGACCGATTCCAGTGGGTTCGGCGTGAGAGCGTCGTCGCCGATTCAGCGGTCGACCTACTCGACACCGTCGGCGCGGTCACCGAATCAGTGGTGCTCGGCTCCGATGAGAGTTGGTGGATGGGTCAGACGGCGCACCTCGGGCCGCTCGCGCCGGGCAGCTTCTCCGGCCGCAGCCTGTACAACGACGGCGACTGTGCCGCGTGGGTGTTCTGGCAACTGACCGGACCGGGCTCATATGAGATCGGCGTCGGCGACGAGGCGGTCATGCTGCCGATGCTCGGCGTCGGCGAAGTATGGACGGTCGAGACCAACCCGGAGTATCCGCACATCAAGAACTCCGACGGGCTCGACACCTGGGAGATTGCGGGCAATATCGGCTGGTACACGTCGGTGCCTGCCAAATCTCTGGCGCCGCTGCATATCGTCGGCACCGGCACGTCGTCGGTGTCGCGGGTCGAAGCGTGGATGCCACAAAAGTATGAGGCGGCGGTCGCGTGAGCGCGCCCGTCACGCCGAATCCGGTGTGGAAGCCGAACACGAAGACACCACCCGCATTCGACATCGAGGTATTCAGCCAGGACTACCTACGGTCGCGTCCACTCGGCCCCTACATGAAGGCACGATTCGGCTGGTTCTGGCGTACACCGGGCACCGGCACGATTCAGGTCCGCCAGGACCACCCGCTAGCGGCCCGTCTGATGGCCTGCAAACGCGACGTCGTGCCGATTCGCACCTACTACAACGGCATCCCGTGGGATGGCCGCGTCATCGCGGCGATATCGGAGGGCAAGCCGGGTCAGCAGATCGTCACCGCGACGTGCATCTCCAACCTGTATTGGATTCTGACGCTGCTGGCGTGGGTCAGTCCGGGGCTTCCCCCGGAGGTACAGATCGCGTTGACCGGCAAACAGGATGTCGTGTTCGGGCCGACCGACTTCGTCCTGAAGTCGTATCTGGCGCGCAACGCGATCCGGATGCAGAAGCCGGTCTACGTGAAACTGCCCGTGCAGTACGACATTCCGGAACTGCCGCAGCTCGCCGATATCGACACACTCGACGACCTGCTAGCACTGGTCAATTCGTTGACGGCGGACGTGACCGTGCTGTCCGCGCGCATGACCCAGCTCGACGAGTTGTTCGCGTCGGCGCTCGACTCGAGCGACCGGGGCATGACCTGCAATCTGTGGATTCCGCGAGACGGGCCGTCGCCCCTGGTGTTCAATACCGACACCCTCGCCCGGCTGCAAAACATCCTCGACCTGTCCGGTGACAACTTCTTCTGGTTCACCAACCCGGACAACATACTTGGGCTCGCTGACCCGGACGAGTGGGGCGCGATGCAGCGCGCCGGATACGTATTCGACACCCGCGTGAAGCGGGATCGACGCTGGATGCAATGGCGCACCGACTCCGGTCAGATCGTCAACATCAGGCGCGGTGTGCAGCATCCGACGCACCATTCGGTCGTCGTCGGAGGCAAGGCACCGGACTTCGTCAATCAGACGATCGAATGGGCCGCGAACCTCGCGCTGCAAGCGTTCCTCAACGCCATCTTTCCGGGTGCGGCACTGGGCTCGATCCTGGTCGGCGACATGTTCGACGACCTGTTTTTCGCGTACCAGAAATTCGACGACCCGGAACTGAAAGCGGACCTCGGTGAGCACGGATTCGGCGAGAAGTTCGCCGACAACAGCGCCGCCTACAGCCTGGACGCGTTCGCGGTCGGCATGGCTTCGCTCAAGGCGGGCGGTGGCGGCGAATCGCTCGAAATCGAGGTGAAGGCAGGCGGTATCGACGGCCGCGGCTTTTCATTCGGCGTCGACGACGGCTCCGGCCGCAGGTTCGACGTCGGCGACATCATGTCGTTCTGGGACGACGGAACCGTGGTCGAAGACTACGTGTCCGCTGTCGAGGTCGAGGACTCGCCCGGCGAGGTCTGCACGGAGTTCGTGTCGATCGGCGACCGCGACCCGCTCGACGACCCTTGGACAACTCTGATCGGCCGCGTGAAGGGTCTCGCCGCCTTCTCTCGCGCCATCGCAAACGGCACCGGATAGGAGGGCCGAATGGCTGTTATTTACACGCCGCTGCGGTCCGGAACATACACGCTCAGTTCAGGTTTCGGCCCGCGATGGGGTACCCAGCACAACGGGCTGGACTTCGCTGCTCCGCACGACACCCCGATCTACTCAGCCACCAACGGCACAGTCGTCGCAGCCGGTCCCGCCGACGGATTCGGCAACTGGATATGGGTCGACTCGCAGGCTGAGAACGACGTCGACCTGATCTACGGGCACATGGAGGCCCGCGACCTATTGGTCAAACCCGGCGACCGCGTGCGCGCCGGTCAACTGATCGCCCTCGTCGGCTCCGACGGCGAATCCACCGGTCCTCATTGTCATTTCGAGGTGTGGACCGCACCCGGCCGCGTCGGCGGTCAACCAATAGATCCGGCGTCCTGGCTTGCGTACGCGCTCGACCCGGCCGCTTCCACACCGTCAAAGGGAGGTACCGCTGTGGGCTGGTACGGAGACCCGGTTTGGCTCGACGTCGTACTGCGCGACGAGGGTCTGACCGTCATCGAAGCGCCCGGATGGCGCGAACGCGGGGAGGGCGATTTTCGGAACATCTGGGGTGTGATCTGCCACCACACTGGCGGATCACGCACGCCCGCAACCGAAATCATGTACGGCGTACCCGCGCTGCAAGGGCTGCTGTCGCAGATTCACCTTGCCCAGGACGGCACCGTGACCCTGTGCGGTGTCGGCGTCGCCTGGCACGCCGGTATGGGCGAGTATCCCGGCTTGCCGGAGGACAACGCCAACTGGCACACGATCGGCATCGAGGCCGCCAACAACGGCACCGAAGGCTGGAGCAACGCGCAGTACTGGGCGTACGTGAAGGTGTGCGCCGCGATCGTCCGCCGCCTCGGCTACGCGGCCGATCGTGTCATCGCTCACAAGGAATGGGCGGGACGCAAGCAAGGCAAGTGGGACCCCGGAGCGCTGGACATGGTCCGGTTCCGCGACGACGTCCAAGCCCAAATCGACCATAAAACAGGAGGTTTCCTCATGGCTCTGTCCGAAGACAAGCAGAACGAACTCTACAACCTCGTCACCAAGGAACTCGGATACCGATTCCAGTCCCGCGCCCGCGTCGACGGCCATCAATCCGACTTCCGCGACAGCCTCGTCGGATACGTGCTCGAGGGCGACAAGAAGCTGTTCGAGCTGGAGCAGTGGCGCAGGACCGTCGACACCCGGCTCGACGAAGTCGGCACGAAGCTCGACCGCATCCTCGCGGCGCTCGTCCGCGCCGCCTGAGCGCCAGCCGAAATCAATCACCGCTACGCCACCCGTATGGCGAAGCACCACACAGAAAGTTGAGGCCCGCTATGGGTGAACACTCCCTCGTCCCGACCCCCTCGCAGACCGCCTACCCCTGGCGCGCGACCGCTCGCACTGTTTTCCAGGCAGCCCTGGCCATCCTGGTCGTGCTGCCGGTCGTCATCGCCACCAGCGGCATCCCCACCACCGGAGTGGTCGGCATGTTCCTGGCCGTGGCTGCCGCGATCACTCGCGTCATGGCACTGCCGGTCGTCAACGAACTCCTGCGGCGCTTCGCACCCTGGCTGCTTGCCGAACCCGCCTGACCGGCAACTGATCCCAGCACCGCCAGCGGCCACCCGACGCTCTCGGGTGGCCGCTGGCGTGTGCCCCTACCCGCAGGAGGTCGCCGGTGAACGCCATCACCCCGTACCTGAAAGACATCCTCGGTTTCCTCGGCATGATCGCGGGCGCGGCCGGACTCTGGCACGCAGCCCGAACCAAGACCGCCGCCGAGTCGCGGACAGCGGAAACCACTGCGGCCCACGCGAAAGAGGCTGCCGCCGACGCGCGACTGAAAACGATGCTCGACGCGCAGCGCGCCGACTTCGAGGTCATCGTGAAGCCCCTGCGCGACGACGTCGAGGATCTGCGCCGCGAAGTCCGCGACCTCCGCACCGCCATCGACGCACTGCGCATCCGCTACCGAGCCGCCCTCGATTACATCCGCCGTCTCCGCGCGTGGGGCTCTGCCCGCGCCGACGGCGAACCGATCCCGGAGCCGCCCGCCGACATCGCCGACGAGGTATAGCCGATGCAGCGACTCATCAGACCACCCGAGGTAAAGGCCGATTTCGTTGGCGCACTGCAAGGTTGGCTGCGGTCGATGCTCGGCATCTCCTCCGCGCACGGCGCTGCCATCGCCGACCTGGAAACCCGCATCAGCACCGGGGCGTCGTTCTCCGACAAGTTCAACCGCCCGGACTCGGCGACTCTGGAGAACGGTTGGATACAGGGCGGCGCGGGTCAGCCGCTAGGGATCGAGGACAACGCGGCCCGCCTCAACGGGCTCGGCATCGCGACCGGTGTCCGGTACGCGATCTGTCCTGCGGTCATGACCGACAACAATCACTCGGTCGCCGCGATCGTCAACCCGCACGGCATCGCAGCCGCCGCGAAAACGTCGCTGTACGTGCGCGCGAACGCGGACCTGACCGAATTCGTGTACCTCAACGTGTTCCGAGACGTCATGTACCTCGGGCGCGGTACCCGGTCGGGGACGACATGGACACACACCGACTGGCGAGTGATCCCGACCGGTGTCAGCGAGGCCGACACCGTCGAACTGGTCGCCGACGGAACGACCTATCAGGTGATCGTCAATCGCGCAGTGATCGAGCGATACCCCGACACATCCGGATATCCGGTCGACGCGTCACACCGCACCGTCGGCTTCTCGCAGGAGACCCGCATCGTCGGACTGATCCCTCAGTACTCGTTCGGTCTCGCCGGATTCTCGGCGCGGTCCGGGCTCGGCACGCTCGCCTCAACCACCGCTGTAGCAACGACAGCACAGGCGACCGCGACCGCCGCGCAATCCACCGCCACAGCCGCACAGTCCACCGCGAACTCGAAACCGAGCTACGCCGACGTCCCCACCGACGTGCCCCTGTGGGTGAACATCAATGCCAATGACGACCCGACCTTTCCACTGTCGGCGCTGGTCATGTGGACCAACGACACCGACGGCGGCGCAGGTACCGAATCCATCTACCCGGACTATGTTCCGGCCACGCGGGTGCTCGAGCTGGGCCACATCCGGGCGACCCGCGACCGCAACTATTCGACGATCGGCTGTATAACGGGCGCTACCTCATGGGGTCTCGCGCCGCAGTCCTTCGAGATGTTCCTGTTCAAGATGAGTCTGCTGAACGGGAACCTGACGAAACTGTGGTCGAGCGGCGATATCAAGTCCTCGATCGCTGCGGCCGGAACCCAGTTCCGCGTCACGATGCCCACAATCGGCGCGCTGAAGGGCGAGGTATACGCGGTCGGCGTCCATCAGATTTCGCCGAATCCCGCCTACGCGAACCGGCCTCTGGCCTGCCTGAAATCGGCCCGTCCAGACCAGCCGTCCGGGGTGTACCCGCGCAACATCTACGGCTGGGTCGCTGCGTCCGACACCGTCCCCGCGACCATCCTCGCCTCGAATATCCAGACCAACGCTGTCATCCCGTGGCTCGTCCTCGGCTGACGGAACACTGAGGTGCCCAAATGACAGTTCTCACAGACCATTTCGCGGACCTCGCAGACGGACCGGTGAACGGATTCGTCGAATTCTGGAGGCCCGACGTCGGCCCCGACACCGACGGCATCGGCTCGACGACGTCGGATCGTGTGGTCGTTCCGGTTGTCGACGGAGACCTGACCTCACCCGACCTCGACCCCGGTCCCGCGCGGGTGATGCTGAGGTTCGGCGGTTGGAGTCCGCCGCGCGACATCGTCATCCCGGATTCCGACGATCCCGTGCAGTTGACACCGCTGTTCACTCAGTTCGAGGTTCAGCCTCCGGCCGTCGTCTCGCAAGCCTGGTTGGCGGCTGCCGCTGCGGGCGTCGCGCGTGATTTGGCAGTCGCGGCCGGGGCGTCGGTCGCCGCGTCGGCGGCTGCGGCTGCGGCGTCCGCGTCGGCCGCTGCGGCATCTGCTGCGGAGGCGGTCGACGTGGTCGCGGCCGGGCTCCCGAACGCGACCACGTCCGCGAAGGGCGGCGTCAAAATCTCGGGCGACCTCGGCGGCACGTGGGACGCGGTCACCGTGCCCGGTCTCGCAGCGAAAGCCGCGGCTGTCCACTCGCACGCTCTCGCCGATATCGTCGGCCTCGTCGCCGCGCTGGACGCGAGACAGACCACCGCCGCGCGTGGTGTCGCGAACGGTTACGCACCGCTCGACGCATCAGGCTTGATCCCGTCGACGCACCTGCCCAGCTACGTCGACGACGTACTCGAATATGCGTCGCTGGCGTCGCTTCCCGCGTCGGGCGCGACGGGGCAGATATACGTCGCGTTGGACACCGGACGAATCTACCGATGGTCCGGTAGTGCGTACGTCGAGATCAGTCCGTCACCGGGCAGCACCGACGCGGTACCGGAGGGCTCGACCAACCGCTACTACACCGACGCGCGCGCCCAGGCGGCGAACGCGTCGGCACTGGCGGCGAAGGCCACGGATACGGCGGTTGTCCATCTCGCAGGCACCGAAACGATCACAGGCGCAAAGACGTTTTCCGTCCCCCCGACCGTGCCCGCTCCGTCGGCGTCAGGGCACGCGGCACGCAAACAGGACGTTGACGTGAAGGTCGGCAGTGACGGCAGCGTCGTGACGCTGGTCAAGGTGACGCAGGCAGCCTACGACGCGTTGGGCGCTGGACGTCCCTCGTCGACGTGGTACGGAATCGTGGGGTGAGCCGATGGCGTATCGCATAGGCGACGCAACCCCGACGCGGTTCTACGCGGGCGACGACGCGATGGGACGCGTCTACGCGGGCGACGTACTGATCTGGTCGGCGGCGCAGAACGCGTCGGACGACTTCAACCGTGCGTCACTCGGCTCGAACTGGGTGACGCTCGGTATCTCGTCGGCGGGCATCGTGCCGGTCATCAACGCCAACCGGCTGCGGAATGCTCCGACCACGGTATCGAATACCCGGAACCAGTCGGCCGCTCTTTTTTCAGCGGCGCCAGCGGTTTCGGACAACCACATGGTTCGAGCCACGCTCGCGAGTGCCGTCAACGGCCTCTACTCCGGCCTGATTCTGCGGGCGTCCGTCGATTTTCAGAACATGGTCGTCGCGATGCTGACCACGGATTCGGCGGCTACGGGCATCTGGACGTTCATCGGGGGCACGTCGGTGCGTCGGGTGTCGACGTCGACGAGCACGTTCGCGGCGAACGACGTCGCAGGGTTCAAGGCTGAGGGCTCCCTGTACACGCTGGTGAAGAACCCGGACGGCGCGAACACCACTGTCGCGACGTGGAACGACACGGGCGCGCTGTACCTGCCGAGTTCGTCTCGGCGTCTCGGCGGCGCATACCTGACGTCGGACTCGAACGTCGTCGGTACGCAGAACTGGTCGCCAGCACTCGACGACTTCAACATCCGCGACATATAGACAACCGCCCCGCTCCGAATTCTTCGGCAGCGGGGCGGTTTTCGTCGTATCTGGATCGGCTACGTCGTGGCGAGCTGGTTGCGCCACCGCCGCACAGACGGCTCCGACGCGCCGACGCGCGCGGCAATCGCGTAGTTCGACAGCTCGGTAGTGCGGATCAGTTCTTCGGCAGCGGCGCGGCGCGGCACAGTCGACTCCGCGGGCGTCTGCTGGGCCGCTGCGGTGGCCTGTTGGGGCGCTGGCGGAGCTGCGGGTGCAGGGCGGTCCGAGGGCGCGGCGGGCAGCAGCGGGGCGGCAGGGCGCGGCACGACGGCTGCGGCGGGGAGCGACGGCTGCGGCGTGGCCTGGTCGATGTGAACCTGCTCCACGGCGCGGAACATGTCCTGCTCGGGATCGGCGGACGGCGACTCTGCGGCGACGGGCTCGGGCGTCTGGTCGTCGACGGTCATCGCAGCCCGTGCGAGCAGCACCGTTAGGTGCGTGACGGCGAGTAGGGCGACTGGGGGAACCAAGGCAACCGCTGCGGCTACCTCCGACGACACCGGACCGGGCGGGAGCACGGCGTGAGTGACGTTGCCCGCGACCGATACCAGCGCGCCGACGGCGAGGAGGAACCAGCCGTACGCGGAGCCGCGCAGGGCGACGACGGCGACGGTGGCGACGACGATCAGCCCGTCGACGATCAACGGCCACGCAGCGGCGTGCCTGACACCGCTGCGCGCGGCGAGGTCGGTCAGCGCCGCGAACGACAGATCGAACGACAGAGCGGCGATAAGAATTGTGCCTGCGACCGCGATCCGGGCAGGGGTGAACAACTTCACTGGTTGGTTCCTCTCGGGTGTGGCCGTGGCGGCGGCCTGATTACTTCTTGCGCGGTCCGCGCTTCTTGGGCTCGCGGTTCCCTGGGCCAGGCCGGGTAGCCTGCCACTCCTTCACTTCGTCGATGTCCCACAGTGGCGTGTCGCCGACCCTGTCTTTGGGTTGCGGCGCAGGGTTATTCAGCGCCGGGCGCGAGACGTATCCGTGCCAGGTGTTGAGCTTGACGCCGACGTAGTCGGCGCACTGCTGCGCCGTCCACATGTCGAGTTCTAGGGTCATGGCTGGTTCCTCTTCGTGCTCATCGGGCGGGGATGACCCGCTACGCGGCGGGCGCGGATTCGCGACTGTCGGCGCATACTACAAGCCCCGGATTCAAGGTGTCCTGAGCGCGGGTGACCGCCACGTACGAGAGCATCAATTCGTCGGCGAGATGGCGGCGGGCGCGGTGCAACCGCTGCGGATCGACTCCCAACTTCGCCTCTGCGACAGCGTTCCGGGCCTTCTCCAGATGCTCGGCGAGGTCTTCGGCGAGCCGCACCCGTCCCCACTCGCGGCCCTTGCTCTTATGCGCGGTGACCACCAGCACCTCGGCGTCGCGCTCGTCGACGACGCTGCCCAGCGCGGCCCGCAGTTTGTCGACCCCGTGTTTGTCGATCAGCGCGACCAGCATCTTCCAGTCGGCCGCATCGGTGGCCTGCTCGGCGTACTCGACGACCTGATCCCACGATGTGAACGCTGCGAGATCTGCCATCGCGGCCGGTCGGCCCTGCTTCAAATCCTCGGCGGCGTCGCAGAACCGGACGGCGACGGGCGAATCGAAGTCGGCTACGTGGTCCAGGTCGACCACCGGCCGAATTGGTTCGGCTACGCCCAGATTGACGGCGCTTGCACCTTCGTCGCGTCGGGCCTGGATCGGGCCGAGGTTCAGACCCTCGTCGTCCTGGCCGTGCCGCCCGGCTCGATCGACGAATCCCACTCGGCGCAGTAGCACTCGGATTCCGGGCGGTCGCCAAGCCGCCCGGAGCCTCCGCCATCTCCACCCCTGAAAGGAACCAACCATGTCCAGAGTCCAGAACGCCGCGCGCATCCTCGCCGACACGAAACTCAGCCGTCTCGACATCAACGCGGCAGCCGAACAGGTGATGTCGCGGCAGCACGGAATCTCCGTCCACTACGACTACGAGACGCTGGAGGGTCAGAAGGTCGGCCTCGCGGTCACCGCGAGTTCGACGTACGCGTTCATGGAGTGGGCGCGTCGCCTCGATCTCCGGATCAACGGCCACAGCACCGCGCTGTGCGACGCGCTCGCCGTCGGGTCCGACTACGACGAGCGCGACGGCGTGTGGACCTACCACTGGCCGGGGCTTGAGAATGTAGAGCCTCCTGTACGTCTCGCGGAGACCGAGTTCCAGCGCGGCGACATCCATACGGTCACCACAAGGCTGTGGCACCAGCAGCACGCAATCGAGGACATCTACGGCTACGAGACCTTGGACGGTGAAACCGTGGCGCTCGGCATCCAGTTCCAACGCATCTCGACCCTGCGCGAGTTCATCGACCGCGTCGACGACCGGTTGAACGGAACCGGCGAGCTGGCCGACGATCTGCGCGCCGGAGCGCACATCGACATCCATTTCGACGCGCAGGTGGTCTACTGGCCGGGTTTGCAGTTCGCCGAGCCGCTGGACGACGTCGAGTAGTCCCGCGCGCCCCGTGGAGCCGCCCCGTCCTCGCTCGCGAGGGTGGGGCGGTCTGCATTCGGTGGCCGGTTGGTGGGTGCTGAATGGCGCGCTCTGGCACGACGACAAGAATTTTCAGTGATGTGCATCACATCACAAGTTCTGTTTCTCGCAGGTGCAGAAATCGGCAAAAACACGACATGACCTGTAGTGTTGTGGCGCTGGCAGGTGTAGCCGAATGTCATCCGCAGTCGTGCGGATCGGCCGAGGTAGGCCCGGAGGAGGCTCCGGAGCGTCCTGCGCGGCAGTGTCGTGAGAGGTCGCGGCGCTGTCGGCTACACCTCTGGCTACACCAACGAGGAATCTGGAGTGAGCATGATGCTCGAAACCGCCCCTGACCAGGGGCGCGAGTGGAGCCGACGACGGGAATCGAACCCGCGCTGTCTGCTTGGGAAGCAGAAGTTCTGCCATTGAACTACATCGGCACGCGCGTGAGCGCGACCGCCAGCCTAGCAGACCAGGCGCTATGCGACGCAAGTCCCGAGGTTCAGAGGCTAGACCAGGCCCTGAACGGGTCTGGTAGCGGCGCCCGTGTCCCACGGCCCGTTCACCATCACTCTTGCGGGCGCTGACAGGGCAGCGTCGCACTACGCCACACGATCTACGTGGCTGGTGGCCATGAACCGACAACGCATCCGCTGCGAGCAGGCTGGAACCAGACCTGAAGTCGTTGGCCTGTGCTGTTCGCATCAGGTGAGTTCGGTCGGCCGATATTGCGGATCGACAAGTGGGATCCGTAGCATCACCGAGGTGAGCGATACGGGGGACGCTTCGTTTTCGGGGCAGGATCTCACGGTTGTACCCGAGCGGGTTCGTGAGGTCGGGCGGTATGTCTACCAGTTGTCCGAGGCGCTTCGTTCCGCGGTGGATTCCGCGGCGCGCGACGTGGATGGTGTGGTCAGCGGTACCTGGACCGGTGCCCTGGCGTCGGAGTTCACCGCTGGGTGGACCGATGTCCGCGGGGGTGGGGATCAGATCATCACCGCTTTGGCGGAGATGGCGAAGAAACTCGGTGTCACTGCCGAGACGTATGAGGTTCGTGACGAGAACAACGCGTCCGGGTTCGGCGGTTCCAGTCTGGATCTGCCATGAGTGAGTTCTCCGTCGATATCGCTGACCTGGATCAGCTCGTGGCTCGCCTGTCCGGTCTGGCCGGGTTCATCGAGGACCATCTCGATGAGATCGATGACAAAGTCGCGACACTGACCGGTACCGGCTGGGAAGGTGTCGCCGCGCAGGCATATTCCGACGCGCACCGGCAGTGGGCGACCGGTGCGCGCGAGTTCACCGACGGTGTCCGGGCCATGAGTGACGCGGCGAATCGAGCGCGCCTGCGGTACCGCACCGCCGCCGATATCAACAAGCAGATGCTCCAGAGCGGCTGATCTGGTGGGAGACACCTGGATCATCGACTCCGGCATGTATTTCGACGCGTCGAACAAATGCCGGCAATTGGCAACGGATATTTCGCTGGCGTTGGGGCCTTTGCAGCGCGCGCTGGTCAACGACTGCGGCGGGATGGCCGGGGACCACGAAAAGTCCCAACCGTGGACGACCAGCTATGACCAGCATGCTCGCGACATCGTCACCTTGGCCGCAGCACTGTGCAATGCGCTGCAACGTTTCGGTGATGTCTTGGCGGCCAACGGCTACAACTGGTGGCATTCGGACCGTACTCACGCCACTGGCGCGGAACCTGCCCGCCCGAAAACTTCCGAACCTCTCTACGACTCGGGTATGGCGTTGCCTGCCAGCGCCAGTGGTAACAACGGTGAGGGAATAGACACCTCGATCGCTGGTCTCATGGAGCAGGTTGGAAGGATCCCCAACGGGGACGTGACCAAGCTCGGGATCGCCAAGGATGCGTGGAAGACCTTCGCCGACAACGCCACCATCACCGGCGCCGCCGACCGCATCAACGGAGTAAACGTCAAGTTCTCCGACAGCAGTGACCCCAATATCGCCGATATCGAACAGAAACTGGGCACGCTGAAGAACGCGGCGAAACTGCTGTCCCAAGCGGCGACAGGGCTGGCGGGGCCGGTCAAGGACCACCACGACGCCCTCGAGACGATGCGCAACGATGTCGAAGCAGCCGTCGCCAACGCCGCGAAGGAGATCGCTGGTGCGATCGTCATTACCGTTGCGGTGGTCGGTGTCGTGGCCTTCTTCACAGCAGGTATGGCCGCGCCTGCGGCGGCCGCCGGTGGCGGTTTGGTCACCGCCGAGATCGTATCCACGACGGCCACACTCATCCGGACCACCGTCACCGCCAGTCGTGTGCTCGCGCTGTTCGGAGCAGTCGTCGTCGCTGGAAGCGCCGGTGGTGTCTTCACTGCCATCCCTGATCTCACGCAGAACGGCATCAACGCCGCGATCGCTGGCATCGCGGCCATGGCGGTCAAGATCGTCGACGACGATGAGGAGAGCGCAGGCCCCGCCAACTCCAGTAACACGCCCGGGACCAGTGACTACGGCAGGCGTGTGCAAGAGCTGGCAGCGGACCCCGCCAAGAACGGCAAAGTGAGTCCCCAGTCGGAAAGGGAGGCCGAGGTCGGACTCGCACTGGAGAATGCCGGACGTGTCGGGCCTCTCGAACGAGCCCCACTCGGAGCCAACGGCGAGGATCAGGGCGAGTTCATCGACACGAAGACCGGGCAGCGGTGGGATGTCAAGAGCTCACCGGATGTGATTCCCGACTATCGGCCGGCAAGTGTCGCGGGCCAGCCGATACAGAACCCACAGAGTGAGCAGGACTTCATCGATATGATCGAGGACTCCCTCGCCGACGGCGAGAGCGTGATGATCGATCAGAGCGGTATGACCCCCGCTCGCATTGCCCAGCTCAAACAGGTCGTTGCCAATAATCCGCAATGGCAAGGAAAGGTGCTCTGGTGACCATGACCTCAGCGCAGGATGGCTCGCTCGGTGGTGTTCGCCGCTGGCCGTCGAATCCTGCGGCCCAGCGCGCCTTGGTCGATTATCTGAAGGTATTGCCCGCAGATCCCGATGCCGATAGGAACAGTTCGTCGCTGTTCAGTGGATATGGACTGGATTTCACCGGAGCGGATCTGTCCGGGCTCGATCTCTTGGGTGCCGAACTCAGCCAAGCGATTCTGACCGGGGTACCGCTCGTCGGGGCCGATCTGTACACAGCTTGGCTTACCGGCGCGACACTGGTCGAAGCTGATCTCAGCCTGGCTGACCTGCGGAAGGTCCAAGCGCGTGGATGCCGAGCGCGCGGGGTATCGTTGCGTGGCGCCGACCTGCAACGTGCTGATTTCAGCCAGTCCGATCTGCGGGGAGCCGATCTCGGCGATTCCCGCCTGCAGCGAGCCACGCTATCCGGCACCGACCTACGTGGAGCATCTTTTCGTCAGTGTGTGTTCGGGCGAACGAGGCTGTCTCGCGCCCGGCTGGCGGGATGTGATGTCACCGGCTCCAGCGGTCTGGTAATCGGCCCGATTGATCTCGGGTCGGATGAGGCACACCTACTGGATGGTCCCGATCTCCGTGAGTGGTTCACCGCGAACGGCGCAGTCGATGTCGAGGTTCACCAAGCCGCATAGACTCGGGAGTCACCAGCCTCGTGAATTCACCGGGTCGGTAGCCGCATGCTCCTAGAACGACGAAGGGTGAACCGTCGAATTATCTGGTGGTAGCGGTTCGTGGTCGGGGTCAGCTGCCTCGTAGCGTGCCCTAGGAGACCAGGCGGTTCGACTCGTGAACCGTCTGTCGCCCTTGCTGGTTGACTTGCCCGTGATGTGTCTGCCGCGCGCTCGGTCCAAACGCGTCTTATGGGCTCACATCACCCCCGGGGTACTGATCGGCAACCGACCGGCCGAGGCCGAGGACCGCGCGAATCCGGACCATTGGGAGGGTGACTTGATCATCGGCACCGATCGCTCGGCGATCGGGACTCTTGTCGACCGGTCGACCCGGTTCACCGTGCTCGTCCACCTGCCCCGCGAGCAGGGATGGAGGCAGACGGCGCCGGTCAAGAACGGTGTCACGCTCAGCGGCTACGGGGCGTCCCTGTGCCGATGCGCAAGTCGCTGACCTGGGACCGGGGCAAGGAGTTGTCGGCCCACGCGAAGTTGACATCGAAGACCGGTGTCCCGGTCTTCTTCGTCGATCCGCACAGTCCTCGGCAACGCGGAACAAACGAGAACACCAACGGCCCTCTGCGCCAATACTTCCCCAAGGGCACCGATCTGTCACGGTGGACAGTGAAGGACGATCGAATGGGTCACTCGCGGTAGAAGCCGACCTGATATTCATACGAGGTGTCTGTCGTGAAGGACCCGTTGATATGCCGAGTGAGATTGCTGGCCTGTGCTGGAAGCAGGTCGTATCCATAGATCTCGGCATTTTCGTCGATACCGAGCATCTTCTTCAAGTCTGAAACATCGATACCTTGCAACGGATATTCGGCAACTAGCAATCTTGTCTGTTTGTCATAGACCTCTAGATAGTTAATCTGATTCTCCAGTTCTCGGATCGTGTTGGCCGGAGTCGGTCCATCCATCATCTGCCTGGCTTACGCGAAGGGTCGGCGGGCTTGGTTCTCACTCCAGTGCCGGGTCGAACTCGCCTAGATAATTGCCATTCTTGACATACGCCTCGACCTTCCCGTGTTGGTAATCTCACTTATACGATTTCCCCTTGTGGTCCTCCCAGCGCTGCCTATAGCGCGGCCCATCTTCTTGGCCAGCCTCGCCTTGGGAAACCTGGCAAATTGCCTTTTGGTGCAGGGGCATAGCTGTGGTTGGCCCTGCACCCTCCGGTACTGGCGTTGAACTGAGTCGGATTGGCCTCGAACAGGGGTTGCAGTTCTGTGGTTACCCAATGACAGCCGCGCCGGTGGCGACAGTGACAGCTGCGGCGACAGCTGCGGCGGTTTCGAATCCAACGAGAACGGTGACTATTGCGACACCAGCGGCACTGCCTGCGGCGGCGGTAGTTTCGGGCGGTGCAGTTTATCAGGCTACATAGGCTCGTGAGTCACAAGTAGTTGGTGGGTTGCCGCACCGGAGTTACGGCAGGCTGCGGGGCTTCCGTAAGCTGAAATCGCCCGATGTTCTAGGCGTTCGGTTCGAGGCATACGCAAGTACGCGGACACGATGTTCAACTCATATCATCCGAATTCATTCCCTTAAGAAATCGCTGAATTCGAACCGAAGAGCTCCGCTGAATCGGAGCTGATTTCGGTTCTGTGGAGCGCTTTCGAGCCGCGATCCGAATCCAGGGCTACCTGTAGTTCAGCTGCGACTGGGTGTCCACTCGCTACTGCGTGACCGAACGGGCGGCAGCTTACCGACAGTTGTTCGAGTCAACCGTTCATCGGGGAGCTGCCGCTGCGCGTCAGCCGCCGTAGGGGTTCATTCCCTGCTGGCATCGGATGTATTTCGTCACCAGGTCGTCGGTGGGTGACATTCCGGGCATGGGGGCGTTCAACGCCATGCCCGCTCCGACGAGACCTCCGATGATGGCCCCGGCGAGGACTCCCGGCATCAGCAGCGGGAATCCGAGCAGCGCTCCGACGACCATTCCGATCGATGTGCCGAGTGTGGCATTCCAGCAGTAGATCCGCTGTTCGGAGGTCAGCGGCTCGGCGGCGATTTCCGCCGGTCCGGCCGAAGTTATGGAGACCGCGCGATCGGAATCGGTGATTCGCGCCGTGAACGACACGATTCGATCGGCCAGGCGGAGGGTCAGCGGGACCTGTCCGATCAGCTGTCCGGAGTCGTTGCTGATGTTCAGCACGCGATCGTTCAGTATGAAGCGGCCGCCGTGGACCGCGACGTCGAGCGCGTATGTTCCGTCGGTGGAGTGTGATACGGCATAGTCGACTCCGGACTCGGTTCCGCGGGTTTGTTCGATCGCCGCGGCGGAGAGCTCACTGCCCGGCCGGGTGTCGGTCGGTGCTCCTGCAGCGGTACCCGCAACGACCGCCGTGCTCACTGCAGCCAGCAGCGCCGTGACGGCAAATCGCTTGAACTTCACTGAATTTCCCTTCAAGTAAACGACACCGCGAGATGGATGGGCTGCATCGTGCCCCGAGCAGTTCATCTCGTTTCGGTGAATGACCATGAGCCGCATGGCAGGTGGAACCGTCGACAGCGTGGGTGAACTACCGAGACTGCCGGATGCGCTCTGATTTCCTCCCCAAGAGGCAGCCCCTCGCTGCCCGGGCAGAACCGTAGCACAGCTGTATCGATCATCTGGAAGCGTTGAAGGAGCGGAAATTACAGAGCAGTCTTGGGCGGAACGGTGGATGGCGTCGCCACCTTCGGCCGCGAGCACATCTCGAGGTCGGGGTAGCATCGGCGATCGAGCGGAAGGGGGTTCTCATGGGGATGCGCGTTGTGAGTGCCGGGACCGGTGGTCCGGATGCGCCATAGAAGAGTGCCCAGTGGGTGAGGTGCCGTCCGCTCTACGACGAGCGGTACCTGTTCGTGCGAGCCCATCGGCGTTTTCGCGAGGCTATGGGGCTGCATCCCGACCAGCGTCCGTCCTTCGGCAAACCTCGAGGCCGATCTCGACCTGATCACACCGGCATCGACACCTCGACCGCGTCGGCATGCCCGAGAACCGATATCTGGTGATCGTGGGCGCGGCGGGTTTCAGGGGAGTTCTATTCGGGTGGGTTCCGGGATGCTGCTCATCGGACTCCTCGGCTCTGGCACTGATCGCGGCTCTTGCGGGCGCCCCTGACGATATCTGCGGTGCGCTGGGCCATGAGGTCGGCGATTCGCTGGAGTGCGGCGCTTCTGGCGGCGAGATCTTCGCCGGTTTCGATGACCTTGTCGACGAATTTCGCGGCGCGCTCGGCGGCCAGGACCCGGTCGACATATCGCTTCATCTTCACCGCGAGCTTGCCCGCTTCGGCGGCGGCGGTGCCGAAGCCCGCTGCCAACGCGAGGATCGCGGCGCGATGGGCGCGGCAGGATCCGGCGCGGTCCTTCTGGTCGAGCAATATCGGTAGGTTGGCCATGCCGGGTTCGGAGGCCAGTTCGTCCCACGCGTCGGCGGCGGTCTGCACATCGTTCGGTTCGCCGTCGGGCATCGAGACGCCGAAGTCCTCCAACGCCGAAACCGCGAATCCGACGTCGTTGAACAGGTCGCTATCCGCCCGCAGCGGGCTGCGGGCGGATGCGCACAGCCAACGCGGGCGACAACCGCGCGGGTTCGATCGATTCCGGGCGGATGGCCTGTTGTGCGCAAGATTTCCGCGCTGATCGAGGTGGTCGAACAGCTGCCGTCGACCTACGTCTGGTCACTGTCGGAGGGTTGCGCGAAGAAGACGGGCTGGTCGGTCCTTCTGGACTGGACTTTTCGGGCGGATGGTCGAATGCTGTGATCGCGCGCTGATCGGCGGCGCTGATCGACCTCTTCGGGGGCGGGATATGAGGGAGAGATCGGGATGCGGCGGAGTCGGGTTCGGGTGGTGGCGTTAGTGGTCGGTGCGGTGTTGCTGGCGCCGGGGGTGGCGGCTTGTGGGAAGTCGCAGCGGTGGTGTGAGTTGGATCGGGGGGATGTGCTGGTGGAGAACTGGCATTGCGAGCAGAATCAGCCGGGGTACGAGTGGGAACCGGATCACGACAAGCCGAAGTCGAAGAAGAAGCCGATCAAGACAAAGAAACATTGACGGTCCGAGGTGGTCCGCGGCGCGAATTCGGCGCGATGTCGGTGTGACGTCGTACCATGCGAAGGAAGCATCGGCGTCTGGGTTGCTCCCGGCCGGTGGTCAAGGTGCGGACGCCGTCATATCGGCTAGCAGCCGCAGATCAGAGGAGGCTCGACGAATGAGTCAGGAAGACGGGCGTGTGCCCGGACTGTTCAGTCACGAAAACGTCGCCCCCGAGGTGTACACCGCGGTGGATCCCAATGCCGCGCATTTCCGGCCCGTATTCAGCGGCGCCGAGGATGGGTACTTCAAGGCGCAGGCGGTCGACGGCGACGGGTAGTCGTCTATAGCCGTGAAGGCATATTGCCTGGTCATGGCGTTATTTGACGCGGCCATCAGGTCGCGGGGCGCAGGAATTCAATGCTTGTGAATTCTCGGTCGGTAAGCCGTGCGCGAATCGCGGCGGCTGCCGGTCGGAGAATCTCGCCCGCGAATCGGTTCATCGATTTCGGGGCATTCGGTTCGCGTATTCATGGTCGACTCGGTGAGCGCCGGGTGCGGCGGATCGGTGTTCGTCGACGGCGGGGAATCTCCCGCCGATGCCTCGGTGTCCGCCGGTCCGCCGGAGTCCGCGCGTGAGCGGCGTTTCGCGTACGCGTACACGCTCACGCAGGTCAGCACCCACAGTGCGCCGATGGACCATCCCGCGAGCACGTCGGTCGGCCAGTGCACCCCGAGGTAGATGCGGGAAAGCCCTACCGCGGCAACGAAGATCACCGCCGCGGCGGCGGCCGCGATTCGGGCGGCCGTGCGGTGCAGGCGCGGGATCAGCGTCACGGCCATGATGCCGATGACCGCCATGGTGCCGAGGCTGTGCCCGGACGGGTAGGACAGGCTGGGTTCGTACGCGAGGCGGTCGACGGCGGGCGGGCGGGAGCGGCCGACGAGGCGTTTTCCGGTGAAGGTGAGCACGCTCGCGCCGATGCCCGTCAGGGCGATGAGCAGGGCGTCACGTCGGTGACCGCGCCACAGCAGGGCCGCGCACACCAGCGTCGTGATGACGGTCAGCACCAGGGTGTCGCCGAGTACCGTGACGGTGCGCGCGAGCACGGTGAGCGCGTCGGTGCGGCGGGCCACCGTCCAGTTCGAGATCTCCGGGTCGATGCGGGCCAGTCCGCTGTCGCGCAGGACGTCGTGGGTCAGTACCGCGACGAAGACCACCAGAAGTGTCGCGATCACGCCAAGGCTCGGTATGGACCCTCGTCTGAGTGTCGAGTTCGGATTCGCGGCCATACTCTCAACCCTCCCCGTTCATGCTGACAATTCGCTGTGAATGCCATCGAGGTCGGGTGGCCGAGGATGAAGGTGCGGTTTCCGGAAACTCGAGTGCTGCTGCTGGGTTGCCGGATGGCGCGCGGTGAAACAGTCGATTCGGGACGGGCCGACGATGGGCAGCGTGCCGCAGGCGTAAGTCACCTCGGGCGCACCATGCGGGCAGTAGTTCGGCCGCAGTGGCGGCGGCGCGGGATATGCGCGCCACCGCACGCGAGTATCGCCGCCGCGGAAGCGCGTATTCGGCCGCCGAGTGCTCGCCTCGGCGGTGCGGACAGCGGGGCGACGGTGGCGTCTCGGAGCGCGCGCGGCTGTGCGTCCCGGCCAGGCCTTCGGGTGCGCCGCATCGGTCGCGATGACGGTGACGTGGCCGCGCGGATCCAACAGTCGGGCGGGGCGCTACGCTCGTCGCGTGCTGCTATCCGATCGTGACATCCGCGCGGAGATCGCCGCTGGGCGTCTCGGGGTCGAGCCGCTGCTGGAGAACCTCATCCAGCCGTCGAGCATCGATGTGCGTCTTGACCGGCTGTTCCGGGTCTTCGACAACACGCGCTACACCCATATCGATCCGGCGCGGCGCCAGGACGAGCTGACCAGCCTGGTCGAACCTGCTGATGGCGAGCCGTTCGTGCTGCATCCCGGCGAGTTCGTGCTCGGTTCCACACTGGAGATCTGCACGCTGCCCGACGATCTGGCGGGCAGGCTGGAGGGCAAGTCGAGTCTCGGCAGGCTCGGGCTGCTCACCCATTCCACGGCGGGTTTCATCGATCCCGGGTTCAGCGGGCACATCACGCTGGAGTTGTCGAATGTGGCGAATCTGCCGATCACCCTGTGGCCGGGGATGAAGATCGGGCAGTTGTGTCTGTTCCGGTTGACAAGTCCGGCCGAACATCCCTACGGCAGTGCGGCGGCGGGCTCGAAATATCAGGGGCAGCGTGGGCCGACGCCGTCGCGTTCCTACCTCAACTTTCCGATCTCACCCGATGTGATGGCCACCATGGAGGCCCGCTGACAGACGGAAATCCGGTGCGGATCCGCCCCGTCGACTGGGGAGCGGATCCGCACCGGATCTCGGTGGGCGGCGGGGACCGCGACGCATTCAGTCCCCGCCGCCCGCTCCCACCGCCAGCGCGGTCGTGACGACCGCGGAAAGCGGGGGGAGTGTGCCGCCTCGACCTGGCGGGTCGACCCAGAAGCACCCTTCCCGGGTCCACCGGCCGAGGCCGGTCGGCAACATCAGGGCACTGCCGATGGCAGGTATGCCGATATCGAGTCGGTCGAGGACCTCCAGTACCTGAGCGCCCGGCCTGGCATCGGGCTCGGCCAGGAAACTCCATCGGATCTGCCTGGCCAGCACGGGACCCCTCGTCCCTTGCTGTTCCAGTGCCGCCCTGACCTTTTCGGCGCGGACGGTGGGCAGATGGACGGCACAGACGCGACCGCTGACGGGTAACATGACGAAGCCGCCACGTTCGGTCACCGGTAGCCCGTACTCGTTCCGGTAGAAGGCCACCCAGTCATCGATTGTCCTGAGTCCGTCCGCGTCGGCGGACGAGTCCGCTTCACGACCAACTCCGTTCACGGCCAACTCCTTGCCTTCTGTCATCAAGGGTCGCCCGTGTGAGGCGGACACGGTATCGCCCGCATGCCCGCCTTTTGCTGCCACTTCGCTGCCCCTGGCCGGATTCCGCGCACCTGCCGACGGCATCGGCGGTGTCATCGCATATAGCAACTCCGAATTGGTTGTAGCAGAGGGCACAAACCCCTCGTACCCTGGATGAAGAGTCTCGTCGGAAGGGATGTCATCGTGGTCCGGCAATGGTCAGGTAGAGAGACCCGTGCCCTTCGCGATGCCAAGCGCATGAGTATCAGGGAGTTCGCCGCTCACCTGGGAGTGCACGAACGCCTGGTGTCCAAATGGGAGGCGGGCGGAATCCGGGTGCATCCGCGCCCCATCAACCAAGCCGCCTTGGACACCTCCCTGGCGAGGTCCGACGATGTTGTGCGGGCACGTTTTGCGGCGCTGATCGATCAGCCGTTGATCGATCGACCGGACGCGCCGGGAACCGAACCGGGTCCCCTCGTCGGGGCCAGGGCCAATTATTCGAGCGACGCGGACCTACTCGCGCTCATCGACGCCGGTGCGATGAGAGGCGATGCGTTGGCGGCGATTTCGGAGAGGGATCTGATCATGGCGGCTGCCCACGAGGCGAGCGAGCACGCCGGACAGGCCGAGAGCACCAATGTGGGTGCCACCACATTGGAACAGCTCGATGCCGATGTCATGCGCATCGCGAACGACTACGTCCATATTCCGCCCGTGCCGATGATGGTGGAGATGCTGCGGGTGCGCAGGCGGGTGTATCGGCTGTTGGAGGGCCATCAGCGGCCCGCCGACACCAGCCATCTGTACCTACTCGCGGGCACGTTGTCGGGTTTACTCGCCAACGCGAGTACCGATCTCGGGTACTACGACGCCGCGGGCGAACAGATCAGGGCGGCGTGGGCCTACGCCGAGTTGTGCGGGCACAACGGCCTGCGCGCCTGGACCAAGGGCATGCACGCGCTCATCGAGTATTCGGCGGAGCGTCCGAGGCGGGCGGTGCTGCTGGTGCAGGGCGGCCACGAATTCGCCGAGTCGGCCACCGCGCGGGTGCGGCTGTTCACGATCGAGGCCAGGATCTGGTCCAAGATGGGCAGCGCGGACGACACCGATCGCTGTATCCGCGCCGCCGAGGCCGCACGGGAATTCGACGCCACCGACGATCTGCACGACTCCATCGGCGGCGTCTTCGGCTTCAACGACGCGAAGGCCAACTATTACGCCGGCGCAACCTACGTCCATCTCGGCCTCGCCGAACCCGCGTTGAGCGCCACCCGCCGCGCCATCGACCTCTACGCGAACGGTCCGTCCCAGCAGCGTTCCTACGGCGCGGAATCGCTGGCGCGGGTCGACAACGCGGCCGCGCACCTGATCAACGGCAGTCTCGACGGTGCGAGCGCGGCGCTCGCCCCGGTGCTCGGCCTCGACGAGGACAAGCGCATCGCGCAGTTGGAGGAGCGGCTCACGGGGGTGCGCAGACGTATCGCCTCGCCCGCGTTCCGCGCCGCGAGCGAGGCCCGACTACTCGACGAACGGATCGAGGAGTTCTGCGCGAGCACCGCCGCCAAGGGCATCCCGCCGGGCGATTCCGCGTCCTGACGGCGCGCCTGCCGCGTGCCGGAAATGCGGTTGCTCGGGGATGGCACCATGGGACCGTGAGCCCGAGTCATCTACCGCATCATCCGCCGCGTGTGCTGGAGCAATCGACCAAGCTCCAGAACGTCGTCTACGAGATCCGTGGACCGGTACACGCGCACGCGGCTCGACTCGAGGCCGAGGGGCATCGCATCCTCAAACTCAATATCGGCAATCCGGCGCCCTTCGGATTCGAGGCGCCCGACGTGATCATGCGCGACATCATCGCCGCGCTGCCGCACGCCCAGGGCTACTCCGAGTCCAAGGGCATCCTGTCGGCGCGCCGGGCGATCGTGACCAGGTACGAGCTGGTGCCCGGCTTTCCCGAACTCGACGTGGACAACGTCTACCTCGGCAACGGCGTGTCCGAGCTGATCACCATCACCATGCAGGCGTTGCTGGACAACGGCGACGAGGTGCTCATTCCCGCGCCGGACTATCCGCTGTGGACGGCGATGACGAGTCTGGCGGGCGGCACACCGGTGCACTACCTGTGTGACGAGTCGATCGGCTGGCAGCCCGATATCGCCGATATCGAGTCGAAGATCACCGACCGGACCAAGGCGCTGCTCGTCATCAACCCGAACAACCCGACCGGCGCGGTGTACTCCACCGAGGTGCTGCAGCAGCTGGTCGACCTGGCTCGCAAGCATCAGTTGCTGCTGCTCGCGGACGAGATCTACGACAAGATCCTCTACGACGACGCCAAGCACATCTCGCTGGCGAGTCTGGCCCCGGATCTGCTGTGCCTCACCTTCAACGGACTGTCCAAGGCGTATCGGGTGGCGGGCTACCGTTCCGGCTGGTTGGCGATCACCGGTCCCAAGGAGCACGCCGCGGGTTTCCTGGAGGGCATAGATCTGCTCGCCTCGTCGCGATTGTGTCCGAATGTGCCCGCGCAGCACGCGATTCAGGTCGCGCTCGGCGGGCATCAGAGCATCGAGGATCTGATCCTGCCCGGCGGTCGGTTGTTGGAGCAGCGGGATGTGGCCTGGGAGCGGCTCAACATGATTCCGGGGGTTTCGTGCGTGAAGCCGAAGGGCGCGCTGTACGCTTTTCCCCGTCTGGACCCGAATGTGTATGAGATACGCGATGATTCGAAGCTGGTCCTGGATCTGCTGCTGCAGGAGAAGATCCTGATGGTGCAGGGGACGGGTTTCAACTGGCCGAATCACGATCATCTGCGGATCGTGACGCTGCCGTGGGCACGGGATCTCGCGGTCGCGATCGAACGCTTCGGCAACTTCCTTACCAGTTACCGTCAGTAACAGGTAGTTCCTCGCTGGCAACTGAAGCGCCCTGCTTACGGGGTAAAAACAGACCCCGCGTTGAGATTGAGGCGAGATTTGCTGTTGGACTAGCGCATAACTCTATGTTTTGTGTACAGTGGCTCTCGGCACTTCGAGTGCCCGGCCAAGTTGTCTACCCCCCCTGGACAACCTGGCCTCGGGCCCGGCCGCCTACCCCCCTGGGCCGCCGGCCTGTGGGCGGCGGAGACATCCCCCTGCTCTCCGCCGCCCCCTCCCGAATCTCTCCCGCTCTCCGAATCCTCAGGTCGAGGATCGCGTTCACGCCACGCGATCTTGAAAACCGAATCCTTTAAGCTCGGCACCGGGTAATGCCTTCCCCAGGCATGCGACGGACAAGGTAGGAGCCCGGTGACCGACCACCATCACCACCACCATCACGACCATTCCGAACCGCTCGCGATCAGCGCGACCGCCGCCCGCGTGGTCATCGGGCTGCTCACGGTCATCGGTGTCGCCGTCGTCATCGGGGCTATCGCGCTGTGGCCGAGCGCGCAGCACGTCGACATCCCGCTGCCCATGCAGAACGCGGGCGGCGGCGCGGTGCAGACCGAAGCGGGCACCGTGGTGGTGCAGGACGTCGGCCCCTGCGGCAGCCCGTCACTGGGCAAGGTGTTCGCCGACAAGCCCGAAGCACCGCGCAACAACGCCTACACCTGCCAGCGCAGCCTCATCACCATCGACTCCGGTCCGCATCAGGGCAACCACACCCTGTTCGAAATCGCGCCGGGCCCAGGACAACCCGACCTACGCGCGGGTGACGAGATCCGCCTCGTGCGCCAGACCGACCCCAACGGCACACCGATGTACTCCTTCGAGGACTACTCGCGCGGACTGCCGCTGACCCTCATCGTGATCGCGTTCGTCGTGGTCATCATCGCCGTCGCGCGCTGGCGCGGACTGCGCGCGTTGCTCGGTCTCGTCTTCGCCTTCGCGGTGCTCGTGATGTTCCTGCTGCCCGCCCTGCTCGACGGCAAACCGGCCGTTCCGGTCGCACTCGTCGCGGGCGCGATAATCCTCTACGTGGTGCTGTATCTCGCGCACGGCGTGAACCTGCGCACCAGCTCCGCGCTGCTCGGCACGCTCACCTCGATGCTGCTCGCCGCCGTGCTGTCCTGGGTCGCCATCGAGATCACCCACCTCACCGGACTTTCCGAGGAACAGAACACCAACGTCGCTACCTACATCCAGCACGTCAGCATCACCGGACTGCTGCTCGCGGGCTTCATCATCGGCACGCTCGGCGTGCTCAACGACGTCACCATCACTCAGGCCTCGGCCGCCTTCGAACTGGCGGCGTTGGACGAATCTGCCTCCCGGCGTGAGGTTTTCACCGCAACCATGCGCGTCGGGCGCGACCATATCGCCAGCACCGTCTACACCCTCGTGCTCGCCTACGCGGGCGGCGCGCTGCCGCTGCTGCTGCTGTTCAGCGTCGCGGGCCGCTCCATCCGCGACATCCTCACCGGTGACGCGGTCGCCATCGAGATCACCCGCTCCGCGGTCGGCGGTATCGCCCTTGCCCTTTCGGTCCCGCTGACCACCGGCATCGCGGTCCTGCTCGCCCGGCCGTTCGGTACGAAACAGGTTCAGGCGCCACCGCAACGGCGACACGCCAGGCATGCGCGGAACTGAGGCGCTGCCTGCGAGGGAGCCCGACGAGCGCGATTGCTGCGGCGTATCACCGACGACGAGCGCGACATCCGGCTCGCAGGTGAGCTCCCGCGCGAACTCTGTCGAATGTCTCGGTCGAGCCGACGATCACACCTGCACCGATCTCGCGCGCCAGGTCACAGGTCGCCCAACCGAACTCGCGACCCCGAGCATCGAAGGCCGTCACCGCGCTGAGCTGGGACGCCGCCACAGCCCGGCAGGATTCGTGACGTCCGGTATCGGCTGCTCGCGGTCGAGGCGGAGGTCTGCGCCGAAGTGGGCTCGAGTGCGGTGGGATGTTCGAGTTCGTTCCGGTCGGATCCAGCGCCGGAATCGCGGTCAGCGCGGCGCTTGCGGGAAGAACTCCGGTGGGATCGTCGGCACCACGATCGGCGGGAGGCCGGGCACCACGAAGGTGTTCGGCCCTTGGGAGGGAGGTTCGGGCGCTTGCGCCGTCTGCTGACGGGTCGGCGGCGCGATGACCGTGGCCTCGGTTTCCGTTGTGGTCGCTGGGGTGCCGATGATCTGCGGTTCCAGCGTTGTGGTGCGCGGGATGCTGGTCGGTGGCAGCGAGGTGGTGCCGTCGCTGCTGCTGCTCTGCGAATCGCGTTCGAGGACCTGCGGGCCGTAACCGAGGCCGAGACCGATGGCGGCGACCACGGCCAAGGCGCTCACCGTGAGTACCGCACCGTTGATTTCGCGCTTGCCGCGTCCGCGCTCACCGGCCAGCCATTCCGACGAGATCTCCTCGTGCGGCCGCTTGCGCGGTGCGCGCGCCGACCAGTCCTGGAGTTCGTGATGGCCTATCCAGTCCTCGCCCGCCGACTCGTCGGCGAGTCCGTGCTTGCGCGACCTGCCCTTCTTCGGCGGCGCCGAAAGCCAGGCCGGGGACACCGTGTCCTGATCCGTGGCCATCGCGGCGGGCGCGGGCACCGCCGCCGGACGCACCGGACGCGCCAGCATCGCGGCGCCGCGGGCTGTCACCGTTTCCGGGCTCTCCGGCACGATGACCGGCACACCCATCCAGCGGTCCAACACCTTGGCCACCAGCGGGATCCTGGCGCAGCCGCCGATCACCAGGACGCCGTGTACCGGACGGTCCGACCGAACGATCACATCGCGCGCCATCCGCGCCGACGACTCCACCGCGAGCATGATGAGCGATTCGAAATTCTCCTGGGCCAACAGCACGAGGCCCTGCTCGCTCGGTAACGCCACCGCGGTGTTGCTGGACAGCTGCTCCTTGGCCTCGCGGCACAGCGCGTCCAGCGCCGCGAGCCCGGCGGGATCGGCCGGATGCGCGATCCGGCCCGAGGCGATCTGCTGTTCACGGATCAGCGAATCCAGGTAATCGCCACTGATGTCACTGGTCCGCTCGGTGTGTCGCACCTCACGGGTCTGGGTGTCGACCACGCTGACCGAAAGTCCGGAACTGCCGAGGTCGTAGACGACCAACGAGGAGATGCCGCGGATATCGCCGGTGGACTGGGCGAATTCGACGGCGGCGAAGATCTCGGGCACCAGCTCGTAGTTGGTGATCTGCTGGCGCGCCATCGCCGCGCGCACCGACCTGGCCTGCTGTTCGCTGCGGTAGGTGATCGCGGTGGCGGTGATCTCGGGCACGGACTCGAGCGCCATGCCGACGGCCTCGGCGGCCAGATCCTCGGCCGGGGTCTCGATCACCGGGAGGGTCTGTAAGTCGAAGGCGTGCGGCTCGACATGCCCGTGCGGAATTCCGGCGTGCGGTCGCGCCATACGGACGGCGCCGGCCCCCACCGAAATCCCCAGTACCGAACTCATCAGCTGCCCATCTCGTTTCACGCTCCACGACAAGCGAGCCGGCACCGCCGAGGACGGAGGGCCCACCTCGAACGATACCCGGTCGGCGCTGGTGCTCCGGCTTCGCTGTGCCCGATCACAAGTCTTTCCGTGTCGTCCTGGGCGAAACGCTCGAGTTCGAATTGCTGGAGTTCGAAGCGCTCACGTTCGAATTGCTCACGGACGGCGGGAGTCTGTTCTCGTCGCAGGTAACTCTACGGTGTACCGAGTCCGGCGTACACCCATCCGGCCGCTCGCCACATGGCCCGATCGAGACAGTTGCGGCCGTCGATGATCGAGCGCGCGCGGACCACCCGGTCCAGGTCGTGCGGGCGCAGCGCGGTGAACTCGTCCCATTCGGTGAGTACGAGCACCACGTCGGCGCGGTCGCAGGCCTCGGCGACCGAGGTCGCGTAGTTCAGGGTCGGGAAGACCCGCCGCGAATTCTCCAGCGCTTTGGGGTCGTAGACGGTGACGACCGCGCCGTGCAACTGGATCATGCCCGCGACATTCAACGCGGGAGAGTCGCGCACATCGTCGGATTCCGGTTTGAAGGCCGCGCCGAGCACCGCCACGTTCGCGCCGAGCAGCGAGCCGCCGCAGGCCCGTGCGGCCATGTCGACCACCTTGGTGCGTCTGCGCATGTTGATGTTGTCGACCTCGCGCAGGAAAGCGACCGCGTGATCGGCGCCGAGTTCACCCGAACGCGCCATGAACGCGCGGATGTCCTTGGGTAGGCAGCCGCCGCCGAATCCGAGTCCCGCGTTCAGGAATCGCCTGCCGATCCGGGCGTCGTAGCCGAGCGCGTCGGCGAGCATGGTGACATCGGCGCCGGTCGCCTCGCACACCTCCGACACCGCGTTGATGAACGAGATCTTGGTCGCCAGAAAGGCATTGGCCGAGACCTTGACCAGTTCGGCGGTGGCGAGGTCGGTCAGCAGGAACGGGACGTCGGCCGCGATCAGTTCCGCGTAGATCTCGCGCACCAGTTCCTCGACCATGGCGGCGCCGTCGCGGGAACCGTCGACGCCGAGGACCAGCCGGTCCGGGCGCAGCGTGTCCTGCACCGCGAAACCTTCGCGCAGGAACTCCGGATTCCACGCCACCTCGACCCCCGCCGAGGTCAGCGCCCGCGCGCGGACGCCGAGCGCGGCCGCGGTGCCGACCGGGACCGTCGACTTGCCGACGATCACCGACGGCCGCTCGAGCAGCGGCGCGAGTGTGTCGACGACCGCGTGCACATATTTGAGGTCGGCGGCGTACTCGCCCTTCTTCTGCGGGGTGCCGACGCCGAGGAAGTGCACGTCGGCGTGCGCGGCGGCCTCTTCGTATGAGGTGGTGAACCGCAGTCGGCCCGTGTCGAGGTTGCGCCGCAGCACACCCTCGAGCCCCGGTTCGTAGAAGGGGACGACTCCGTCGGAGAGTTTCGCCACCTTGCCGGGGTCGACATCGACGCCGATGACGTCATGTCCGAGTTCGGCCATGCACGCCGCATGCGTGGCACCCAGATATCCGGTTCCGAAGACTGTGCATCGCATGATCGATTGGTAAACCTGCCCGATGGCCGCGCCGCGTCAGCGAGGCAAGGGTCAACGCAACAGCAGGTGTACAGGTGGCGACGCGATCACGCCAGGCGTCATGACCTGCGACGATGCCGCGCGGATAGCATCGCGGGCGTGCGTGCGCGCAGATATGGCTCGGCAGTCGCGGTGTTGTGTGTCGCCGTCGTGGTCGCGGCGTTGTGGCCGGTCTATGTGCGTCCGCGGGTGGATCGGCCCGCTGCCGCCGACGCCGTCCTCGTGCTCGGTGGCGCGCACGACGGGCGGGAGGAGTTGGGGCTGCGGCTCGCGCGGGATGGGTTCGCGCCGCGGGTGGTTTTCTCGAATCCGTATGAGACGAGCGCGCGGATGAACCGGATCTGTCACGGGGGCTACCGGGTGGAGGTGATCTGTTTCGATCCGGCGCCGCGCACCACGCGCGGTGAGGGCATGGAGTTGGCCCGCATGGCGCGGGTGCGGGGGTGGCGGCGGGTCATCGTGGTGACCTTCACCCCGCACATCTCGCGCGCCCGCTATGTGATCGGCAAATGCTGGGACGGCGAGCTGCTGTTCGTCGATCCGCGGCCGCGCTTGTCGGTGCCGCGCTGGGGCTACGACTACGTGTATCAGTCGGTGGGCTACGCGAAGGCGTTCTTCGAGGACTGCTGAGTTCCATCAACTGCGGGCATGTGGCTTCAGTTTGATTTCGGGAGGCTGCGGACCTACATTGGAGTCACGTTGACGGGCTGTCAACAAGCGGAGCCTGCGGGAGTGGCAGATGGAATACGACTGGTCAGCGGCCGATCTGGCCTTCCGGGACGAGGTAAGGGCCTTCCTCGAGGAGAAACTTACGCCCGAATTGCGGCGCGCGGGTCGCCTCGCGACCAGCGTCTACCCCGACCACGAAGCCAGCATGCGATGGCAGCGCCTCCTGCACGAGCGGGGCTGGGCCGCGCCCGCATGGCCCGTCGAATACGGCGGCTGCGACTGGAGCCTCACCCGGCACTACATCTTCGGCCGCGAATACATGCTCGCGGGCGCGCCGCCGCTCTCGCCGATGGGCATCAGAATGGTCGCGCCCGCCATCATCGCCTTCGGCACCCCCGAACAGAAGGCGTACTACCTGCCGCGCATCCTCACCGGCGAGATCTTCTTCTGCCAGGGCTACTCCGAACCCGAATCCGGATCCGACCTCGCCTCGCTGTCCATGTCCGCCGTCGACGACGGCGACCACTTCGTGTGTAACGGCAGCAAGATCTGGACCACCCACGCCACCGAAGCCAACTGGATCTTCTGCCTTGTGCGCACCTCGCGCACGGGAAAGAAACAACAGGGCATCACCTTCCTGCTCATCGACATGACCGATCCCGGCGTCGCGGTCCGACCGCTGGTCATGACCTCCGGCGAAGAAGTGCAGAACCAGGTCTTCTTCGACAACGTGCGCGTCCCCAAAACCAATGTGCTCGGACGGATCGACGACGGCTGGACCGTCGCGAAATACCTGCTCGTGCACGAACGCGGCGGCGCACTAGCCCCCATGCTCCAAGCGCAGGCACAGGATCTGGCGAACGCCGCCGCCGAACAAGTAGGCCCCGACGGCAACCCGCTCATCGACGACCCCGCCTTCTCGGCGCGCCTGGCCGACGCCAGGATTCGCACCGAAGTGCTCGAAATCCTGGAATACCGAACACTTTCCGCGATGGCACAGGGCAAGGATCCCGGACCGGCGTCCTCCATGCTGAAGATCATCGGCACCGAATTGAGCCAGCAGATCACCGAACTCGCGCTCATCGCCGCCGGACCGCGCGGACGGGTATACCAGCCGCACGCCGCCAGCCCCGGCGGACCCGTCACCCAGTACACCCCGCCCGCCGACGGCTACCACAGCGGCGAGGAATGGCAGGCGGTGGCGCCGCTGCACTACTTCAACGACCGCGCGGGCTCGATCTACGCGGGCAGCAACGAAATTCAGCGAAACATCCTCGCCAAGGCAGCATTGGGACTCTGATGGACTTCACATTCACCGAGGAGCAGGAACTCCTGCGCGACGCCGTCGCCGGCTACCTGCGCGGACGCTACGACCTCGAGAAGAGCCGCACCGCGGCCAAGACCGCACCCGGGTGGCAGCCCGCGATATGGCGCGGATTCGCCGAGGAACTCGGCATCCTCGGCGCCACCCTGCCCGAACGCGTCGACGGAATGGGCGGCGGTGCGGTCGAATTGATGATCATCGCCGAAGAACTCGGGCACGCGCTCGTGGTCGAACCCTTCGTGGACACCGTCGTGATCGGCGCCGGACTGCTCGACCGTTCCGGCGGCGACCGCGCCGACGCGGTGCTCGGCGCGATCGTCGCGGGCGAGGCGCGCACCGCCTTCGCCGCACTGGAACCCACCTCGGGGCAGACCATGCACGACGTCACCACCACCGCGCGCCGCGACGGCGACGCCTGGGTGATCGACGGCGCCAAGATCGTGGTCACCAGCGCGCCCATCGCCACCCACCTCGTCGTCTCCGCGCGCACCTCCGGCAACCGCCGCGACACCGCCGGAATCTCGCTGTTCCTCCTCGAATTCGACGCGAAGAACCCGCCCGAAGGAATCCGCGTCCAGCCCTACCGCACCATCGACGACCGCGTCGGCGCCGACCTCACCTTCGAAGCGCTGCGCCTGCCCGCCGACGCGCTCCTCGGCATCGAAGGCGCCGCATGGGACACCATCGACGCCACCGTCGACGACGCCATCGCCGCCATCTCCGCCGAAGCCGTCGGCTGCATGCGCAAAGTGCTCGCCGACACCGTCGAATACAGCAAACAACGCCAACAATTCGGCGTCCCCATCGGCAGTTTCCAAGTGCTGCAACACCGCATGGTCGACATGCACATCGAACTCGAACAAGCCATAGCCGCCGCCTACCTGGCCATCCACTCCCTCGCCGCCGACCCGGCGACCAGAGCCCGATCCGTCTCCGCCGCCAAAGTCACCATCGCCCGCGCCGCCCGCTTCATCGGCCAGAACGCGGTCCAACTCCACGGTGCCATGGGCATGACCGAAGAACTCGCCATCGGCCACTACTTCAAACGCCTCACCGCCATCGAAAACGAATACGGCTCAACAGATTTCCACCTCGCCCGCTACGCAACCCGCACCCGCCCCTGAACTCTCGCGCCATACCGGAGGCGAGCGGACCGATTCCGCTCGCCCCCTGGATATTGGACAGCTCAGCTCTCGAGTGCCTTCGCCACAGAAGCAGTCATCGTGACGAGCGCGGCCCTGATCTCGTCTTCGTTGAAGCCGGTTCGGTAGCGCGCTTCCAAGGTACCCAACAGCTCCCAGGTAGTGGTGAGTAGAGATGGCCACAGCTCGCATATATAACGAGGGATGCTTCGTACTATTTCGCCGGACGACGCCGGCGCTTCTGCCTGTGGCGCGGGACGGCTGGAGTACTGGCCGTTGACAACAATCCTCACTCGTACCGGTGGCTTGTCTTTCGGTACAGATTTTGCCAAGTCGTAAAGAAATCTATCTATATCGGGAGTCCAGCCTTGCTCGATCATCGGATCCCGTCTTACATCTTCCATTTGGTAAGTTAGTTGGCGGATGACCCGGAAGACGTCGCCTTCGATCACGAACTCGGCATTTAATTGGTTTGCGCACATACTTCCTCGGTTCTTCTATTCCAATTCTTCGAATGCTTCGCGACCCTTTTTGGGCGTAAAAACCGTTCCGCCACCGTTGTTCTCTACGATCAGTGCGCGTTTTACAGGATCCCAGTATCCCGCACGGCCATTATCGAGGCCGTGTCGTTGTTCAGTTGGGATTTCACCATCCAAGACTTTTCGAACATATTCTGCTAATTCTGCGGGCGGTACGCCGGCGACGTAATGCGTTCCATCACCTTGCTCGGCTCGACCATTCGCATGATCGGCGATTTTCTGTGCAGTCTCCTGCGTTATCGGATCGTCGCCTCCGAGGGTCGGGTGTGCCCCGCTGCTGTCGTCGTCGATGTTCGTGATGAGGATCGCCAGCCCCGCGATGGTCGCCAGCGCGCCGGTCCCGAGTGCCGCGGTGGTGAACGTGATTCCGCTGAGGCTTGTGAAGAACGAGCCGATCGCTCCTGCGACAGCCGTGGCCGCCGTGTCGAGGGTAGCGCCCTCCAGTGTCAGCGCTCGCGGGTTGCGGATCAAGACTACCGAAACGGCGACCGCGACCGAAGCGCCGACGACGACGGCTGTGAACCCGGTATTGATGTCGGAACGCATGGCCGCGAGCGCAACTTGGTGATTCGCGGTGGCGTCGGCGCAGTCGTTCGCGGCGAGGCGGATTTCGTCGGCGCTGGTCGCGAGGGTGCGAAGGTGCTCGGCCAGAAGTGGGATGTCGGGCGGTACGTCGGATCGGTAGCCGCGCTCCAGTCCATCGGCGACCAATCGAAGTCGGGAGCGTGCACCGAAAACGATGTCGTTGGTGGCGAAAGCCTTCCACGCCTTCGTCATGCGATCCAGCTTGTCGGTGTCCCCGTCCGGAATCTCGCCACCGGCGATCCGGGCGGTGACTTTGTCGTAGAAGTCCGGGAACTCGGATTCGAGTCCCCGGCTGTTGGCGCGGGACGAAGCCACACCGAGAACGACACCGGCCCCGTAGGGCAATTCGGAAGGAATCGTGCGTGGAAGCGAGGGCGCGACGCCCTTCGGATTGCGATTCGCCTTGTAGTTGGAGACCTCCCAGTTGTAGCCTGCCGCAATCAGAATGTCGCCGAAATGCTGTAGTGTCCGTGCGAAATTCGTCGCTACCAGTACGAAGGCGCCTGCCCGATCGTCGTAGCTCCTCGACCATGCCTTGACGGCTTGGTAGCTCCCTGCCATCCCGCTGGTTTCCAGCAGAACAGTCTGCAAAGGATTGTATGCGGCCTGGAATTGCGTCGATATTGCGTAGCACTCCATATTCGGCTCAGGAGCGAAGCGGTGGCGTGTCGCACCTCGCTTTCGCGGCGGTATCGAGCCGAGCGGCGTGAGCGGGGACGAGCAAGCGCCGTCGAAACTGGCCTCGGCCAGTTGGCGGTCGGTCTGCTCGGGTGTCGATCGGCACGTGAGGGTTCGGGTGGGAAAGCGCGAGCCCGGATCCTTGGGGATCCGGGCTCGTTCAGTTGTGGAGTTATCAGTTGCGGCGGCCAGGAGCCTTTGTGCCTGCCTTGAAGCCGAGGCCGCCTGGTTTGGCGGTCGGTGGCGCTATCGGGGTGGCGCCATTACCGTTGCCGTTCGACTCGGTGGTCGGTTCGGCCGAGTGGGTTTCGAGGGTCGACTCGGATTCGGCGGGTTCCGAAGGGGCCGAGTCGGACGGGGCGGGGGATTCGCTCGGGGTGGGCTCGGTGGTTGCGGTGGGGTCCTCGGAGGGGGTGGTGGGGGCTTTCGCCGCCGCTTCGGTGGGGGCGGGAGCATCTTCTTCCGCCGCCGCCGCGGGTTTGGCTCCGGGGGCCTTCGGCCCGGGGCGTTTGAAGCCGGACTTCATCGCCAGACCCTTCGCCGCCACCGTCGGCTTGACCTCGGTCGGAGCCGTGGTCTCGGTGGAAGCGGGTGTGCTTGAGGCGCTGGCCCCGGTGGAAGCGGCGGCTTCTGCATCCGATGCCGCGGTAGAGGTTTCCTCGGCAGATACCGCTCCGGGTGCTTTCGCGCCGGGGCGTTTGAAGCCGGACTTCATCGCCAGACCCTTCGCGGCGACCGTCGGCTTGACTTCGGCGGCGGCCGGTTCGGTATCGGGTGCTTCCGCGGGGGTGGGTTCGGCGGGGGTTTCGGCTGCCGGTGCTTTCGCTCCGGGTGCTTTGGCCGCACCCTTCATGCCCAGTCCGCCACCGGGAGCTTTCGCCTTGCCCTTCATGCCGAGGCCCTTGGCGGGTTCGGCGGCTGGAGCTTCGGTCGAGGTTTCAGCGGCGGGGGCTTTCGCGCCCGGCGCCTTCGCCGCGCCCTTCATGCCCAGACCGCCACCGGGTGCCTTGGCCGCGCCTTTCATGCCGAGGCCCTTGACAGGAGCCGCGGGGGTTTCGGCGGCGGTGGCTTTCGCACCGGGCGCCTTGGCCGCACCCTTCATCCCCAAACCCTTGGCGGGTGCGGGTTCGGCGGCGGGCGCCTTGGCGCCGGGTGCTTTCGCCGCGCCCCTCATGCCCAGACCCTTGGCAGGTGCGGACTCGGACTCGGCGGCGGCGGGAGCTGTCGCGCCGGGTGCTTTGGCTGCGCCTTTCATGCCCAGTCCGCCACCGGGCGCTTTGCCGCCCTTCATGGCGAGACCACCACCGGTGGGCGCGGCCTTCGCGGGTGCGGGCGACTCGGCCTGCTCGGCGATCGGTTCGGGCTCGGGTTCGGGTTCCGGTTCGGGCTCGGCCTTGGGCTGCTGGATCACCACCAGGTTCTCCGACAGCTTCGCGGCATCAACGCGGGTGATCGCGTCGAGCATGAGTTGCGCGACGTCGACCACCTCAACGCCTTCGCCCTCACCTTTCTCCTGGCGCGCGGTGACACCGTCGGTGAGCATCACGCGGCAGAACGGGCAGCCGGTCGCGATCTTGCCCGGGGTCGCACCGGAACTGCCGGACAGGGTGTTCAGGCCCTCGTCCACGCGGTCGACGTTGATGCGCTTGCCGAGTTGTTCCTCCATCCACATGCGCGCACCACCGGCGCCACAGCACATGGAACGTTCACCGTGACGCGGCATCTCCACCAGCGTCGAACCGGAGGCGGCCATCAACTCACGCGGTGCGTTGTAGACCTTGTTGTGCCGACCCAGGTAGCAAGGGTCGTGGTAGGTGACGTTCTGGGTCACCGACGCCACCGGGATCAGCTTCTTCTGCCGCACTAGTCGGTTCAGCAGCTGCGTGTGGTGCACCACCTCGTAGTTGCCGCCGACCTGCGGGTACTCGTTGTTGAGCGCGTTGAAGCAGTGCGCGCAGGTGACCACGATCTTCTTCTTGCTCTGCTCGACACCGTCGAACACCGAGTTCAGCACCTCGATGTTCTGCGCGGCGAGCTGCTGGAACAGGAACTCGTTACCCGCACGCCGCGCCGAGTCGCCGGTGCAGGTCTCCTCCTGGCCGAGGACCATGAATTTGGTGCCCGCGGTGGCGAGGAGTTCGGCGACGGCCTTGGTGGTCTTCTTGGCGCGGTCCTCGTAGGCGCCCGCGCAGCCGACCCAGAACAGGTATTCGTAGCCGTCGAACGAGTCGGCGTCCTTACCGAAGACCGGGATCTCGAAGTCCACCTCGTTGATCCAGTTCAGGCGGTCCTTGGCGTTCTGACCCCACGGATTGCCCTTGTTCTCCAGGTTCTTGAACAGACCGGCCAACTCGGACGGGAAATCCGATTCGATCAGCACCTGGTAGCGGCGCATGTCGATGATGTGGTCGACGTGTTCGATGTCGACCGGGCACTGTTCGACGCACGCGCCACAGGTGGTGCAGCTCCACAACACCTCGGGGTCGATGACACCGCTCACGTCCGCACCACCGACCAACGGCCGCTCGGCCTCGGCGCGCGCGGCCTCGGGAATCTCGGCCAGCTTCTGCTCGTCCGGCTTGCCTTCGGCGTCGATGAGCCCGATCTCGTCACCACCCATGTCCTTACGCCCACCCGCAAGCAGGTAGGGCGCCTTGGCATAACCGTGGTCACGCAGCGACATGATCAACAGCTTCGGCGACAGCGGCTTACCGGTGTTCCACGCCGGACACTGCGACTGACAACGCCCGCACTCGGTACAGGTGGTGAAGTCCAGGATGCCTTTCCAGGAGAAGTCCTCGAACTTGCCCGCGCCGAGGGTGTCGGTATCGGGGTCGACGTTCTCCATGTCGAGGGCTTTGCCGCCGGACATCATCGGCTTGGCGGTGCCGAGCGCGACCCCGCCGTCGTCCTCACGCTTGAAGTAGATGTTCGGGAACGCCGCGAACCGATGCCACGCCACACCCCACGTGAGGTTGCGCCCGACCAGCAGCAGGAACAGGCTGCCCGACATCAGTTTGACGAAGGCGAACACCGAGATCAGCACGGCGCTCTCCGGCAGCAGTTTCGCGACCTGCATGGTGAAGAAGTCGGTGGCGGCGTTGGAGTGGTGGTAGGTGGCGATCTTGCCCGCCTTCACCAGGATCATGCCGAGGCCCTCGACGAGGACGATGGATTCGATCACGTACGCGGGGGCGAAGCGGGAACCGCTGAAGCGGGACAGCCGGTCGGGGACGCGCGGGTGGTTGAGCTGGCGGATGACGATCAGCGTCACGATGCCGACCACGGTGCCGATGCCGAGGATTTCGTCCCACAGGTGGTAGAGCGCCCAGTCGCCGAAGATCGGCCAGTGGAATTCGGGGTCGAAGGTCTGGCCGTATGCCTCGAAGAACAGGATGAATCCGCCGAGGAAGCCGATCATGACGAGCCAGTGCGCCCAGCCGACGGTGCGGAACTTGTTCATCCTGGTGTGGGCGAGGAACTCGACGAGCATCTGCTTCAGGCGCGGGAAGAACGGCCGCCAGCGGTCGGGGGCGGACTGGCCGACCATGATGGTGCGCGCGATGCTGCGGACGCCGCCGAAGAACGACGCCCAACACAGGAGGCTGAGTATCGCCCCGATCGTGCCCAACGTCAGCGTCAGGGCATTCATGTCGCGACCTTTCTTTCGAGGCAACACGAGCGTTCGAGGTCGGCGCGGACGCCGACTCGGTTGGCTCGTATCGTAACCGCCAGTAAGTTACTCACCGGTAACTTAATTGTCCATCGTACGATCGGGTTTTGGCTGCTATCCCCGTATGCTGCGGCTCGACTCGGAATTTACCTGTGAGGAATGTCATATGACAGAGTTCGGTCGGGGCGCGCCGCGAAGGGGTAACCGGCCCGTCGGGCGGTTCGTACGGGTGTATAAATTAGGGTCGCCTAACTGTCACTGCTGGGTAACGGTTCTCGCTAATCGGGGCGCATTCGATTAGGCTCGCGTCGTTCTGTTTGCTGTGCTTGTTTTCACACTGCTCGGGGAGAATCCGAATAGGGCCGACCACCTCTCGGATTGAATGAGCTCTCGCGTGTCGAAAACGAGCTGCGACAACCCTGATGATGGATTGGAAACTGAATGAACCTCCGCAGGACCACCGCGGCGGCAGCCATGGTCATCGGTGCGATGACGGTGGCCATGGGCACCTCACACGCCGATACACCTCCGGCGCCCACCGCCGAACAAGCCATCAACTACTCGGTCAAGCTGGTGGACAAGACCGTTGTGGCGACCGTTCGTGGGGGGACTTTCGCGGTCACGCAGAAGGACGGCGCGACGCCTGAGGCTCCCAAGGTCGACGTCGTCGACATCAAGGACGAGAAGGGCAACGTCGTGATGACGCTGCCCATGGAATTCGACGCCGCGGGCACCCAGATCCCGGTGAAGTCGGAGCTGAAGAAAGACAGCACCGTCCTCGAGATCACCCCGGACAAGCCCGCGAACCTGCGCCTCGACTCGCCGGTCGCCGTCAAGCCGATCGCCTCGGCCGCGGAGAACCAGCGCGCGCAGAACGACTTCTCCTCCAAGTTCGGTATCGGCACCGCCATCGGCGGCTTCGTCGGCACCGCCATCGGCGCCACCATCGGCTGCCTGGTCACCCTGCCTGCGGGTTGCATCCCCGGCCTGGTGACCGGCGCGGGCGTCGGCGGCATCCTCGGCACCATCGCCATCGGCGGCCCCACCCTGGTCGCCGCAGGCATCGAGCTCATCAACGTGATGAACGCTCCCGAGAACACCACCCAGTGGTCGGACAAGAAGGTGGAGGTCCCGGCCAAGCCGGAAGCCCCCAAGTAATCCGTCCACAGCGCCGATCGGCCCGTTCCCGTTGGGGAGCGGGCCGATCGACGTTCAGGTGGACCGCAGCAGCCCGCGGAAGCCCGTCTCGCCCAGCGGCTTGCCCAGTGGGCCGAACGAGCGTTCGGCGATTTCGTAGGCGCCGTCCTCGCGCACGAGCAGCACGGTGCTCGCCCGCGTGCCGTGCTCGGTGCTGGCGATGAAACCCGCCGACAGCGCGCGTTCCATCTCGTGCGGCACCCCCGTATTCGGCAGCAACTCGTCGGGCGCCTGCGTGGAATCGGACAGCGCGTCGAAATAGCGTTCCACCGAGTCCGGCTCCGATTCCACGACCTTGCGCAGCGCAGCCATGCCCGCGCGCACTTTCGGCCAGGCCCGCGCCTCGAGTCCGGTGTCGGGACCGAGCCGTGACGAGGTGACGAACGGCGCGTTGGACAGGCCGTGGAATCCGGCGGACAACGGTCGGGGCCGGTCGCCCGCGCGGTTGGAATGCCACCACAGCGTCTCGAGGTCGGAGACGATCAGGTTGTATCCGTTGTAGTCGTCCGAGGCCGACGCGATGTCACGGACGTACCGCTCGGGGAGGGGTTCGGCATCGGTGAGGAAATCCATGAGCAGCGCACCGCGTGAGCGCGCGTCGGCGCGGTCGTCGAGCGGATTGCGGACATTGGTGACCGTCGCGAACCTGCCCGCGCTCGCCCGCAGCCCGAGCCAGGTGCCCGGCGGCCTGCCCGGTGCGCGGTCCCGCGCGCCGATGTCGCGGCCCGCGAGCAGACCCGACACCTCAGGCCAGCGGCGCATCGACTCGGTCGGCCGGATGTAGTACTCGTCCCGGTTGGCGGCGACTATCAGCCGGTAGTCCGGATGCGCGCGCCAGCCGATCAACACCAAACACATGCGGTCCAGAGTGCCCGACGATCGCCGGGGCCGTCAGCGGATCGCTTCCCGTTCAGGCCGTGTAAGGGCGGCGGAAACCCGCCATAGAACAGCGAAAAGGCCGACAGCCACAGCTGCCGGCCCTTCGAAGAGCGGATCTCACTCGGTGCGGACCCGCAGCCCCGGGTTGTCCGAGAGCACCACGCTGACCGGCTGCGCGAACAGCAACGGCACATCGCCGGTGAGCGCGCCGATCAGGTTCGGGATCTCGCAGATCGGGTAGTCGGCGACCGAGGACGCGCTCGCGATGCCGAGCGCGAGACGGCCGCTGACCAGCGGGCCGCCGCTGTCGCCTGGCAGCGCACAGATGCCCGCGGAGAAGCTCTGGGTGAGTTCGCGGTCACCGACCAGGACGGTCTGATCGACGGCGTTCACCACGCCGCAGCTGAAGCCGGTGCGCGAACCCGACTTGCAGACCGGCGCGCCGACGACCGGGATCGCGACGCCTTCGATGCGGATCGGAGCGGCATTGGGCACCCGAACGCCGTTGTTGGCGAAACGGTCCTTGGCCTGGTCGTTGATGCGCACGATCGAGTAGTCCTGCGATCCGAGCACCGACTTCTGGTAGACGCCGAGCGGGGCGCCTGGCTTCTCGCCCGCGAGCAGTTCGCGCACCGCCGTCGCGTTCTCGGTGCCCGCGGCCGGGATATCGGGATTGCAGTGTCCGGCGGTTATGTTGACCACGTTGCCGGAGCGGTCGGTGCCGTTGAACCCGAAGGAACAGCGCAGCGAACCGCGACCCGCCGAGGAGATGAATCCGTCTCCGCCGGACAGCGATCCGTTGTAGATCTCGCCCGCGATCTCGCTCGCCTGCGGCAGCTGCTCGGCCCCGACCGGCGGTTTGGTGACGATCACCCGCGACGGGTCGACGAAGCTCGGCAACGGCAGTCCGGCCTGCTCGACCCGGACCGAGATGCTGTTGTTGACGGTGTCCACGACAACGCCGCGCACCAGGGCGGAGACCGCGGCGGGCTGGCTGTCGAGCCAGCGCTCGAACGCCGTCTTCTCACCGCGCAGCGCCGCCTCGCTCTTGGCCACGTTGCGGACCTCGTAGCCCGCCGCCTGCGCCGCCGCGCGCGCCTCGTCGGCGCCGGGGCCCTGGGTGAGGGCGACGACCGCCTTGCCGGAATCGTCGAGCCACGAACCCGCGAACACCTGCGGGTACTGCCGCTGGGCGTTGGTGGCGAAGGCGGCGATCTGCTGGGCGAGGTCGGCGCGGCGCAGGTACTCCTCGGGGGAGATCTTCAGATCGCGGGTGACCGCCGTGACGAGTTCGGCGGGAAGGTCGGGCGTCTGCGCCGGTTCGGCGTTCGCTACCGCCGCGGTGGGACCGAAGAGCAGGATCGCGGCGGAGGCGGCGATCACCGACTTCTTGACCCGTTTCCCTCGCGCGGCGGACCGGAACTGACCTTTACGTGGCAGGAGCATGCGGAAACTATATGGGTTCGGCACGGGTATCACTACTCATCCATCGATGGTGACGACCCGAACCCGCACTCGGGCGCGTCGGGCCTGGGCAGACTGCATTGTGATAGCGGTCACCTTCGGTTCCTCGGCGTGGGGCGCCGCGGGGGCGCCCGGCCCGGGGGGCGCACCCGCCCCCCCGGGGGGGGTGGGGGGGCACCCGGAGTACGCGGCCGACACCGCCCGCGGCGCCCGCGTCGATATCGGCGAGGATGGCGCGAATCGGGATGCCGAGGGTCGCGGTGCCGCCGTAGGGAGCGAGCGCGAAGTTCGCCTCGCCGCAACTGGGAGCGTCAGCGGCGTTGGAACCGCTGGTGATGCCGAGCGCCAGGGTGCCCGAGATGATCGCGCCGCCGCTGTCACCGCTGAGCGTGCAGGCCGAGCTGGCGAAACCGCGCACGATCTTGCTCTCGCCCTCGACGGTGTAGAGCTGCGTCTCGACCCGGTCCGCGACCACGAAGCCGCAGGTGAAGGTGGAGGTCTGCCCGGACTTGCACACCGGGGCGCCGGTCACCGGGTCGGCGGTGCCGGTGATGGCGAGGGTGGTGCCGTTGGCGCCGCGCACCGAAGGCTGGTCCATCCCGGCCCGCACCGCGCGGTCGTTCAACTGGATCACCGAGTAGTCGAGGCCGGAACCGCCGCCGAGCTGCGCGGTGACGAAGGTGCCGAGCTGCGGGCTGCTCTGCAGATCCCGGATATTGGGCAGGTAGACCCCGGCCTGCTGATTCGCCTTGCTCAGATTCGGATCGCAGTGCCCGGCACTGATATTGAGCGCGTTGCCCGCCGCGTCGATGCTGTTGAAGCCGAAGGAGCAGACGTCGACGCCGCGCAGCGAGGCGTCGTCGAGCGCGGTGGGCGCGCTGATGTAGGTGTCGCCGCCCATCGGACGGCGTTCGATCGGCCCGCCGCTGCCCGGCGAGAGGATCACCTTCACATTGGCGATCAGCGTCGGCAGGTTCAGCACGTGACCCGCGGGGGTGTTGGCGATGCTGAGCACCAACTGGCTGTTGAGGATATCGATCGCCACCGAGTTGATGGCCTCCGACAGATCGCGCGGCAAGGTGGCGATCCACTGGTTCACCTGGGTCAGCGACAGTTCCAGATTGTTCGCCGACACCGGGGCGATATGGGTCTGGTAGCCGTCGGCGCCCGCGATGCGCGCGGCGTCGGGCGAGGTGACGGCGACCGTTGCCTTGCCGTCGGCGGCGATCCACGAGCCCGCGTAGGAATCGGGGTGGCGGTCGCGGAAGTCGCGCGCGTACCGTCCGAGCTGCTGGGCCTGCTCGGCGCGCTCGAGGTACTGCTCCGGGGTCAGGTGCAGGTCGCGGGAGATCGCCTGGACGAGTTCGGCGGGCAGGGCGTCGGCGGGCAACTGTTCCGGCGTGTCCGCGGCCGCTGCGCCGGAACCGAGCAAGGGTGCGATGAGTACGGTCGCCGCGAATCCGATGCAGGCTGCTTTGACCGCGGCGCGAGGCGCCTCGAACTTACGCATGAAGTCCCTTCGTCGGCACCCGGGTGCCAGCTTCAAATCCATGAGCCACGGCGGTATCTGCAGGTGGCACACGGACTTCGTCAGCGTCGAAAACCGGCGAAACCGGTCAGCGCACCACTCTAGGGCACAAACCCCGCGCGGACGTTACCAAATTCAGCGGGGCGGTGGGATCTGCACGGTGTAAGTGGGCGGCGTCCACCCGGAGTCCGTCGGCATCCACGCGGGCGGTGCGGGGAACAGCGTGCGCGTCGGGGTGGTGGTGCGCCCGTTCGGCGGTGTCGAGGTGACCGACGGCGGCGTCGAGGACTGGGTCGGCGGCGGTGGCGTGGTCGGCGGCGGCGGTGGCGGAGTGGTCTCCGGTTCCGGCGACGGCTCGGGTGGCGGCGCGGGCAGCACGACGGTGGATTCCGTGGTGCTCGGCAGCACGAACGGGGTCGTCGGCGGCAGCACGGGCGTGGACTGATCCGACTTCGCGTCGCGCACCGGCGGCGGGTCGGGCGCGTCCTCGCCGCGCAACACCAGCGCGACCCCGAAACCGCCGAGCGCGAGACCGAACAGGACGGCGGCCACTATCAGCAGCGGCACCCGGCGCGGATTGGCCTGCTTCGGCAGCGGAGGGAAGGTCGCGGTGACGGGGCCCGCGGCGGGCATGGCCTGGGAATACGCCTGCGGGCGGTCGGACGGGGTCGGCACCGTCGGGATCACGTCGGTCTGCACCGTCGAGTTCTCCGAGGACGTCGAATCGGGCGGGGTCGAACCCGCGGGCGTGGCGAGCACCGCGGCCAAGGCGGCGCGCGCGGCGTCGTAGGCGAAGGACTTGCCCGGCTCGGCGGTGTCGACGGCCGGTAGGTCGGCGTCGCTGACCAGCACCACCGAACGCAGGCCGAGATAGTCGAGCGCCTCGCGCAGCGACTGCACCTGCGGCGCGGGCCAGTCGCCGGGATGGGTGGCGTAGAACTCGGCGGGGCCGCTGAGGAATTCGGTGGTCTGGTTGATCAGGCAGAACACCGCGGTGGCGTACAGGTCCTCGGCGCGGTACGCCTCGCCCTCGTCGACGGAAAGTCCTGCGGGGTCGCCGACCGCGGCCACGAATCCGGTGATCGAATGCGAGTTCTCCGGGGCCTCGCCACCGAGGACGGTGTCGCCGTCGTCGGTCATGTGCAGGACAGCCTCGCGCACGACGTACCGTAGTTCTCCGGCGTCGGTGATGACCGCCGCGGTGCACTCGTCCTCGGCGATCCGCAGGCCCACCCCAGTGGCCATTCCCTGTTCCTCGATTCGACGGCTCGGCGCCGCGCCGGTCTCTCACACGAGCAGCGAGCCGTGTCCCATGGCGCGGAGCATCGACAATAACTCCGAACGCGATCCGGCACCGATTCGGCGGCGGATGCGGGCGACATGATGCTCCACCGTTTTCGCGGAAATGTACAGGCGCGCGCCGATCTCCCGATATGTCAGGCCGAGCAGTACCAACTCGGCCACCTCGCGCTCGCGTTCGCTGAGGATCGCGGCGTCGGTCGCGGGCGCGGCCGCCGCGGTGACCTGTCCGCGCGCGGGGGCCGCGGCCGGTGCCCGGGTCGGCTGCGGTTCGGGCGGACGGGCGTCGGCGCGGACCGCGCGCGCCAGTTTGAGCAGCGCGGTCGCGGTCGCGGAATCGCCCGCCGCCAGCGCGGCCTCGCTCGCCAACCGGGCCGCGTCCCAGGTCAGGCCGATACCGCGCAGGCCGGTGACGGCCGAGGCGACATGCGGCGCCGACACCTCGCCGCGCAGCACGAAAACCCAGGTGCGTCCGGCGTCGGCGAGTACGGCGGCGTGCCGGTCGCCCGCCTCGGCCGCGGACTTGAGCAGCCGCGCGTGCGGGAGCAGGGCGTCGGGGCTCTCGTGCGCGATCGCGGCCTGCACCCCGTACCAGTGGAAGGCGTTCGCCCAGGACGGCGGCTGCCGCAGCCCGCGCAGCAGCGTCAGCGACGCTTCGACCAGCGGTGTTACGCGGCGCTCCTGCTTCAACCTGATGCCCGCGAGCCAGAGCTCGCCGATCGGCAGCAGGGTCAGCAGGTCGGCGTCCACATCGTCGAACAGCGGGTAGGCGGCCTGCCAGGCGAGGCTGAGCGCCGCCGCGTCACCGCCGCGGCGCGCGAGCCCGACCGCGACGCCGTGCGCGAGCAGCCGGTCGCGGATGTCGAGTGCCTTCCAGTCGAAGGCCGCGACGTGTTCGGCCGCGCGCTGTTCGTCGCCGCCGAGCATCGCGACCCAGGCCGCGAGCACCCGCAGCTGATCCGCGCGCGGCCCGCCGTCGGCCACGCGCACCAGGACCTCGCCCGCGCGGCGGGGCTCGCCGGTGCTCAGGCACAGCATGGTCGCCAGCGAGACCGCCGTGCACGGCAGGAAACGGTCGGTGCTCGCGTCCGAGTGCGCGGCCTGGACCAGCGCCGACACCGCCGCGTCGGAATCGGTGGCGGCATGGTCGAGGGTGTCGGTGAGCGCGGTCGCGACCAGGCGCGCGCGGGCGTCGGTCTCGGTCGGCGGCCAGTTCGGCGCCGCGGCGGCCAGTTCCGTTGCCGCGGGGAGATCACCCGCGAGGCAGTGCACTGTCGCCGCCACCGCCCAGTCGGCGCGCACCCGGTGCGGGCCGAGCCAGGTGTAGAGCTCGGCGGCGCGACCGATCAGGCCGCGGCGGGTCGCGACACCCGCGCAGATCCGCACCGCGTCGACCAGTGCCGCGCCGTCGACGCCGGTGCGGGCGAGGACGGGTTCGGCCAGTCGCATCGCGGTGTCGCCGTCACCGACCCGCGCGGCGGATTCGGCCCAGCGCAACGCGATCCGGTCGATCTCGATGCCTGCCGACGCCGCGGCCGCGTAGTAGCGGACGGCATCCCGGCCCGCGTGTTCGGCAGCGGTGCACAGGTATTCGGCCAGTCGTCGGTCGCGGACACCGGACTCGGCGAACGCGAGCGCGGTGCGGTCGCGCAGCAGTCCGGCGTCGAGTCGGGCGGTCAGCAGGCGGCGCTGCACATCGAGGTAGCGGCGATCGCCTAGCACCGTGCGCAGCGCCGGAACCGCAGGAGCCAGAAGCAGATCGGCGTCGGTCACCAGGGCGCTGGCGCGGGCGCGATCGATCAGCCTGCGCGCGACGTCGGCGTCGATGCCGAGCACTTCGGTGAGTTCACTCGAATCGAGGCCGGTGCCGGTGGTGGCGACGGCCAGCGTCTCGAGCAGGTCCGGTTCCAGATTGTCCAATTCGGTGCGCGCCCACTGCGATACCGCCGCGTCGACGGCGGGCACCCCGGCCTCGAGCCGAGTCGAGCACACCGCCGTCAACGCCGCGACGACGCCGCCGCGGATGCCGCCGGTCTGCTGGTGGATGTGCTGCGCGATCGCTCGCGGCACTGCCATGCCGAGTTCCCTGGCGAACGGGGTGATGTCGGAGCTGCCGAGCGGGCGGAGGTCGACCACCCGGCCGCGGCGCGCGACCACATCGGCGAGTGCGCGCAACCGGTCGTCGTGCGGACGCGGCTGGATCGCGACAACCACCGTGCGCGCACCGGATTCGATTTCCGCGCACAGTGATTCGAGTTCGGCGTCGCTCGCGGTGTGCGCGTTGTCGACGATCAGCGCCGGATTCGGCGAACGATCACCCGATGGCCCCGCCGGGACCGGTGCGCGGGAGGTGTCCCACAACGGGACGCCGCGGGACCTGAGTCGGGCTCGGACCGCCGTCAACAGTGTCGACTTGCCGGTGCCCGAACGTCCGCGCACCAGCACGGTCGTCGGTTCGGAATCGCAGGAGTCGAGGTCACGGAAGATATCGCGCGCATACGGCATGGTGTCGAACGCGATATCAGCCACCGTTGCCCCCGAGGATTTCGCCCGGCACTTGCAACACCGTGCCGACCGCGCCGCCGACGCCGTCGATGGTGTCGGACAGCGCGCCGGTCGGCAGGCTCGGCGCCTGCGGCTTCGGCAGGTTCGGTTGCGGATACTGGGTCGGAATCTGCTGAGTCGGAATCTGTTGCGTCGGTTGGGGTTGCGGTGCGGGCTGGGGCTGCGGGGTGTTCGGCTGCGGCTGGGGTGACTGGGCCTGCTGCGGTTGCGGCGACTGGCCCTGGGCGGGTTGGCCTTGGGTGGGCTGGCTCTGCGGTTGTTGCCCCGGCTGTTGGCTCTGCGGGTTCTGTGTCTGCTCGGCGCGCGGATTCGCGACGGCCGCCGCCGACCCGCCCTGCGCCGGAGCCGCCGGGGAACCCGGCGGTGCGCCGGGGGGGTGGGTCGCGCCGGGGGCGAGCGGGTCGGCGGCCGGTTGAACCGAACCCGAATCCGCCCCGGCGGGGGCCTGCCCGGTCGTGGTCGCGTTCTGGTTCGACGAGGACGGCTCAGTGCCGAAATTCGAACTCGTGCCGATGGCGACGGTGCCGCCCGCGAGCAGTGCGATGAGGACCGCCGCGCTCGCGATCACCGCGGCCCTTCCTCGGGTGGAACGGCGCGGCTCGGGCTGGGCGGGCAGGTCGAGCGACCGGATCTCCGGGGCGGGCGGGGCCGCGCGCAGCGCCGGGTGCGGCGCGGTCTCGGCGGTGGCCTCCGCCAGTTCGGCGGCCATCACGGCGGCACCGCGCGCGCCGGTCTCGGCTGGGGCGGCAGCGGCGACGACCGGGAGGCCGAATTCCGTCGAGAGCAGTTCGGTGACCAGGGGAATCGCCGCGCCACCGCCGGTGAGCAGGACGCGGTTGATGTCGCCGATATCGAGTCCGGCGCGGTGCACGACGTCGCGGACCAGGTCGAGCGAGGTAAGTAGCGGGGGGCGCAGCAGTTCCTCGAGTTCGTCGCGCACCAACCTGATCTGGCGGTCCTCGGCTCCAAGGCGTACCGGGAGAACCGTCGACGTATTTATGGAAAGCGATTCTTTCGCTTTTCGGCAGCTGTCGCGCAAAGCCGCCAATTGCCTTTCCGACGCCGGATCGAATGGATCGAATTCGTTTCCATTCAGAGTATTTGCCAAGACATAGCGCATGGTCAGAAGATCGAATTCGGCCCCGGCGACGTCGGTATTGTGCAGCGACGGGCTCGGCCCGGGAGCGCGACCGCCGGTGCGCACCACCGACAACGTGAGGCCCGACGCGCCGAGATCGTAGACCAGCACCGCGCCCGGGCCGAGCGGTCCGTGCGTCGACTCGAGCCAGCGCACCGCCGCCGCCTGCTCGGGCACCAACGTCACCTCCGAGAGGCCCGCGGTCGACAGCGCGTCGCGCACCACCCGCACCGTATGCGCCGACCAGCGCGCCGGATGACACGCAACCACCGCCTCCGGCGTGCGCGACACCGCGTCGGCGGCCTCGTCGACCAGGCCCGCGACCGCGATCGCGAACAGATCCGCCGCCGCATGCGACGAACCGTCCTCGGCCAGCATGTCCACCGGATCCCCGACACGGTCGAGGAAACCGTCGATCACCGCGTGCGGAACATCGGTGTCCTGCGCGAGGGCGGCCGAACCGAACACCGGCGCCTCGTACTCGGACACGCGAACCACACTCGGATGCACCAGGACGACGCCGCCCGCAACCTGATCGGCATCCACCGCGCCGCCCGCTCCCGACGCCGCGACGGCGACCGAATGCAACGCTCCGACGGTGATACCGAGCGCCAGACGCTCTGTCATTCGTGAACCTCGTTCGAATCTCGTGAAGCCCGATGGTCGCTGGTGCGCAGTCCGGTTGTGTGCGAGAACGGGTCGTCCGGTCGACGCACCGGTTCTGTCGGTTGCTGGCGAGGAACCGTTACCGGACGATGGGGGACAACGGGGAAATTCCCCTAATGTCGGCGCGGCCCCTAATAGGTTACCGAGGGGCCCCGTAGGGATCTCCCCCGTTTCGGCGTAACGAGTTCGCTACCTACCGTGAAATGGATTTCAACGACCGCGGATGGAAGAGGTCCGCCGATCTCAGGAGACGATCACGATGACCCCCAATGCGATACTCGAGTTCATCCTCAGCCTGCTCCGCGACCGCGAAGCCGCCCTCAACTACTGCGCCGCCCCCGAACAGGCACTCGCCGCCGCTGGCCTTTCCGCGGTCACCCCCGAAGACATCGCAGCGGTAGCCCCCATGGTCGCCGAATCGGCCCTCGTCACCGGCGGCTCCCAACTCCCCGCCATCATCGCCGCGGGCGGAAACGCCGCCGCCGCTGCCGCCGTGGGCGCGGGCGCGGCCGCCGCGACCAACGCGGGCATCGGACTCGGCGCCGCGGGCCAATCCGGCGCCGACATCAGCCTGAACGGCGACACCGGCATCGACCTCGACGTCTCCAGCGGGTTCGACACCGCGATCGGCGCAGGCCTCCAAGCGGGCGCCGACCTCGGCGCGACCATCGGCGCCGGTCTCGGCGCAGGCCTCGAAGCCGGTCTCGGCGCCCTCGCCGGTCTCGGCGCCGCCATCGGCCTCGGCGGATCCACCGACATCGACACCGGCCTGAACACCCCCACCGACATCAGCGCGGGCCTCGACCTCGACGGCGCCGCCGAAGCCGCCGCCGACCTCGGCGCGAACCTCACCGGCGCCCTCGACACCACCGCGGGGGCCGCCGCCGACCTCGGCGCGGGACTGTCCGGCGCGGCGGGCGCGGCAACCAGCGCGGGTGCCGGTCTCACCGGTGCCCTGGAAGGCGCCGTAGGCGCGGCCGGCGGTCTGGGCGCGGGTTTGTCCGGCGCTCTGTCGGGCGCGGCCGGTGCGGCTACCGATCTGAGTACGGGTCTCACCGGTGCCCTCGATGGCGCGGTTGGTGCGGCTGGTGGTTTGGGCGCGGGTTTGTCGGGCGCGGCCGGTGCGGCCTCCGATCTGAGCACAGGTCTCACAGGTGCCTTTGACGGTGCGGTAGGTGCGGCAACCGGATTGGGTGCCGGCCTGACCGGCGCGGCTGGCGCTGCCACCGATCTGGGCGCTGATCTCACCGGTGCTCTCAACGGCACAGTAGGTGCGGCGTCCGGTTTGGGTGTGGGTCTGAGCGGTGTGGCTGGAGCGGCATCTGATCTGGGCGCCGATCTCACGGGAGCTCTCGACGGCACGCTGGGCGCGGCGTCCGGTGTGGGCGCGGGCTTGAGCGGTGCTCTCGATGGTGCCGCCGGTTCCGCCACTGATCTTGATACCGGTCTCTCCGGTGCGGTTGGGGCAGCCAGCGGTCTGGGGGCCGGGCTGACGGGTGCTCTCGATGGAACTGTTGGTGCGGGAACCGATCTGGGAGTCGGTCTCTCCGGTGCGGCCGAGGCTGCTACCGGCGTGGGTGCGGGTCTGACCGGTGCCCTCGGTGGGGCTGTGGATGCGGCCACCGATCTCTCCGCCGCCGCGTCCGGTGCTCTCGGCGGAAGTCTGGCAGGTGCGACCGATGCGGCCGCGGATCTCGGCGCGAACTTTTCCGGCGCAGCGGCCACCGCGGCGGACGCGACGGCGGGCATCGACACGAGCTTGACCGCAGCGGTGGGCACGGCCGCGGATCTCGGCGCGGGTCTCGGTGCCGACGCAGCGGGCGCGGTAGATACCGCTGTGGGCTTCGGCGCGGATCTGACCGATGTGGTGAGCGGAACAGCCGAAGTCGCAACCGGTCTCGGTGCGGATCTGTCCGCAGGGGCGTCCGGTGCCGTTGATACCGCCACCGGTCTCGGTGCGGGCCTGTCTGCGGGGGCATCTGGTGCCGTTGATGCTGCCGCTGGTCTGGGTGCGGGCTTGTCGGGTGCGGCATCCGGTGCGGCTGATGCGGCGGCGTCACTCGGCGGTGGCTTGTCGGGCGCAGTGGATTCCGCCGTCGACCTGGGCGGTGATCTCACTGCCGCAACCGAACTCGGTGCGGATCTGTCTGCGGGGGCGTCTGGTGCCGTTGATGCTGCCGCTGGTCTGGGTGCGGGCTTGTCGGGTGCGGCATCCGGTGCGGCTGATGCGGCCGCGTCACTTGGCGGTGGTCTGTCGGGTGCTGTCGACTCCGCCGCTGATCTGGGCGGTGGTCTCACCGCTGCAACCGGTTTCGGTGCGGAATTGACCGGCGCCGTTGATACCGCGAGTGGACTCGGAGCCGGGGTGGCCGCTGATCTCGGTGCCGGGCTGACCGGTGCGACCGAAACCGCGGTGGATCTCGGTGGCGCCGTGGGTGGCGCGGCTGATGCCGTAACCGGTTTCGGTGCGGATCTGTCCGGTGCGGTTGACGCCGCCGCCGGTTTCGGTGCGGATATCGGCGGTGCTGCTTCCGGGGCGACCGGTGTGGCTGCCTCCCTCGGTGGTGATTTGTCGGGCGCGCTCGACGCCGCGGCCGATGCGACCGGTGGTCTCGGGGCGGTGGCCGATCTCGGCACCGATCTGACCGGTGCCGCCGACGCGACAGCCGCTCTCGGAGCGGGTTTGACCGGGGGCGCTGCTGATGCGGCAGCCGGTCTCGGAGCGGGTCTGACCGGGAGTGCTGTCGGTGCGGTTGATGCCGCCGCCGGTCTGGGTGCTGAGGCAGGCGCTGGTCTGGGTGCGGGCTTGAACACCGGGGTTGCCGGTGCGGTGGATGCTGCCGGTGGCCTCGGTGCCGGTCTGGGCGGTGCGGTGGATGCTGCGACGAACCTCGGTGGTGTCGCTGATATCGGTGCCGGTCTGGGTTCGGACCTGGGTGGTGCTGCTTCCGTTGGGGCCGGTGCGGCCGCTCCACTCGGTGGTGATTTGTCGGGTGCTGTCGACTCCGCTGTTGATCTGGGTGGCGGTGTCGCCGGGTCTACCGGTCTCGGTGCGGATTTGGGTGGTGCTGTTTCCGGGGTGAGCGGTGCGGCGGCTTCGGTCGGTGGTGGTTTGTCGGGTGCGGTGGGCGCTGCGGCTGAATCCGCCGTCGATGCGACCGGTGGCCTCGCGGCGGCGGCCGATCTCGGTGCGGATCTGACCGGTGCGGCGGGGTTGGAGTCCGGTGTTTCCGGTGGTGTCGGGGTCGTGGGGCAAGTGGCCTCGGACGTGCAGGCCGGGCTCGGGGCCGCGGGACAGGTTTCCTCCGGTTTGGAGACTGGGCTCGGTGGGGTCGGGGGGTTCGCTTCCGGTGTCGGGGGCGAGGTTTCTTCGGGTCTGGGTGCTGCGCTCGGTGGAGCCGAGCAGGCTTCGTCGGGGCTGGAGGCCGGTCTCGGTGGTGTGGGTCAGGCTTCCTCGGGCGCGACCGCCGGAGTCGGAGAGTTCGCTTCCGGTGTCGGCGGGCAGGTTTCGTCGGGGCTGGAAGCCGGACTCGGTGGCGCGGGGGTGGTTGCTTCGGGCTTGGAAACGGGACTCGTGGGGGCAGGGCAGGTTTCGTCAGGTTTGGAGGCCGGTATCGGTGGCGCCGGGCAGGTCTCTTCAGGATTGGGTACCGGGCTCGGCAGCGCTGGGCATCTCGCCTCCGGGGTTGGCGCTGGTATCGGTGGTCAGGTCACCTCGGGTTTGGAGACCGGTATTGCCGGTGCAGGCCAGGTGGGGTCCGGACTTGAAGCCGGACTCGGTGGTGCGGGGGAGTTCGCTTCGGGTGTGGGAGCAGGCGTCGGCGGTCAAGTTTCGTCGGGGCTGGATGCGGGTCTCGGTGGCGCCGGTCAGGTTTCGACAGGTTTGGAGACGGGTCTCGGTGGTGCGGGTCAGGTTTCGTCGGGTCTGGGAACCGGGCTCGGTGGTGTCGGGCAGGTGGCGTCCGAGATCGGCGGTAGTGGGCAGTTTGTTTCCGGTGCGGCAGCTGGTGTCGGAGGACAGGTTTCGTCGGGTCTGGAGTCCGGGTTCGGTGGCGCCGGACACGTCAGTTCGGCTCTGGATGCAGGGCTCGCGGGCGCCGGTGAGGTTTCCACGGGTTTGGAGACGGGTCTCGGTGGTGCGGGTCAGGTTTCGTCGGGATTGGAAGCCGGGCTCGGTGGTGTCGGGCAGGTGGCGTCCGAGATCGGCGGTAGTGGGCAGTTCGCTTCGGGTGTGGGAGCTGGTGTAGGAGGACAGGTCACCTCGGGTCTGGAGTCCGGGTTCGGTGGCGCCGGACACGTCAGTTCGGCTCTGGATGCAGGGCTCGCGGGCGCCGGTGAGGTTTCCACGGGTTTGGAGACGGGTCTCGGTGGCGCCGGTCAGGTTTCGTCGGGACTGGAGTCCGGGATCGGTGGTGCGGGACAGTTCGGCTCCGGCGTCGGCGGTCAGGTTTCCTCGGGGCTGGAGTCGGGAATCGATGCGGGGCACAGTGTGTCGAGCGGTTTCGAATCGAGTGGGACCGCGCAGGCGGCGGGTGGGGCCGAATCGAGCGGGGCGGCGCATGTTGGTGGCGGCGAATTCGGGTCGGGGGCTTTGACCTCGACGGCTGATACCTGGTCCGCGCTGGATGTTTCGAGCGCGTTCGGGTCGGGGTTGGAGTCCTCGGCGGGCGGGTCGGAGTTGTTCGGCGCCCATGACGCGGGCGGCGACGCGGGGGCGGGCGCCGATCTTTCGGGCGACGCTTTCCTGCATTGAGAGGAGCCGGATCCGCAATGGGGACACCCGCAACCACCACCGCTCGCGTACCGCTGGTTTCGGTGCTCGAGGAGACGATCGTCGCGGCGCGTGCGGCTCGCCGCGACGATCTGGTCGCCCGCTTGGACGCGGCGGCGGCCAGGGTTCGTGATCCGCGGCGGCGGATCGTCGTCGCCGGTCAGGTCGATCAGGGCAAGAGTCGTTTCGTGAACGCGCTGCTCGATGTCGATATCTGCCCGGTCGGCGACGATACGACCACCGTCGCGCCGATGCGTCTGATGTCGGGGGAGTCGGCGCGCGCCGAACTGGTGCTCGCCGAACCTCGGGACGGCGCGGCGGAGACGCGGGTCGAGGTGCCGATCGGCGATATCGCTTCGGTCGCTTCCCGTTCCGACTTGACGCAGGGTCGCCGGATTCTGCGGTGGGAACTGCAGTTGCCGAATCCGCTGCTCGCCGACGGCATCGTGCTCGTCGACACTCCTGGTGTCGGCGGGCACGGCACGGCGGGCGCGTCAGGTGTGCTCGGGGTGGCGCAGTCCGCGGACGCCGTGCTCGTGGTGACGGACGCGTCCACCGAGATCACCGCACCGGAGCTGACGTTCCTGCGTCAGGTGCGCGAACTGTGTCCGACGGTGGCGGTGCTGCTCACCAAGATCGACCTGTACCCGCATTGGCGGCGGGTGCACGAGGCCGATGTCGCGCACCTCGCGGCGGCGGGCCTCGACGTGCCGATCATTCCGGTGTCGGCGCTGTTGCGCACGCACGCGCTGCGACTCCAGGACGCGCAGTTGGGCCTCGAATCGGGGTACGGCACGCTGTACCAGTTCCTGCGCGAGCAGGTGGTCGCCCGCGACCAGGCGGCGACGGCGCGCGCGGTGGCGGGCGATATCCATTCCGCCGCAGAGCATCTGGCGTTGGCGCTGGGCAGCGAACTGGTCGCGTTGCGCGATCCGAAGCAGGGTGCGGCCGCGATCGAGGAGTTGCGGGCCGCGCGCGGTTCCGCGGATCAGTTGCAGCGCCGGACGGCGGCGTGGCAGCAGACGCTCGCGGACGGGATCACCGATCTGGCGGGCGATGTCGACCACGATCTGCGGGACCGGTTGCGCGGCATCGCGCGCACGGGCGAGGAATGGATCGACGAGAACGATCCCGGCCGCAACTGGGAACAGATCGCCGAATGGCTCACCGGCACGGTCGACAACGCCATCGCCGACAACCTGCTGTGGACGCATCGGCGCGCGGTGGCGCTCGCCGAACGGGTCGCCGAGCATTTCAGTGCGGTCGGCGCGGCCGAACTACCCGATGTGCGCACCGATCTGGACGGCGAATCCCGTTGTGGTAAAGGCACTCTCGCCGACCTGGAGCCGGACATCGGATTCGGCAGCAAGATGCTCGTCGGCATGCGCGGCTCCTACGGCGGCATCCTCATGGTCGGGCTCGCGAGCACGTTCGCGGGTCTGGCGATGCTGAATCCGATTTCGATCGGCGCTGGTGTCATCGTGGGCGGCAAGGCTTTCCGCGACGACAAGCAGGCGCGGTTGGCGCGCCGCCGCAACGAGGCGAAGACGGCGGTGCGCAGGTTCGTCGATGATGTGGCGTTCCAGGCGGCGAAGGAGTCCAAGGACCGCTTGCACCGAATCCACCGCGCACTGCGCGACCACTACGCGGGCGTGGCCGAGCGCAGCGTGCGTTCCATCGACGATTCGCTGCGCGCCGCGCAGGAAGCGGCGTCGCTGGAGAACGCCCGACGCGACGAACGCGTCCAGGTGTTGGAGCGGCAGTTGCGCGCGGTCGCGGAGCTGCGCCGCTACGCCGACGCGATGCGCGCGGCCGCGGATGGGGTCGGTGGAGGCGGCGGCGTCCGGAGCGGCGGCGCTGATCAGGAAGGCGGCGAGAGTGCGTGAGGCGGCACTGATCAGAAGGTGAAGTGGATCGAGGAGGCAGCCGGGGCCGAGCGGCGGCGTTGATCAGGAATCTATGCGGACGAGGAAGGCGGCGCCGAACAGGAGACTGCATGAACGTAGGTCGTGGCGTTCACCAGCCTGCGGTGTAGACCAGCCTGCGGTGTGCATCGGGCTGTGGTGCGGACCGGGCTGCGGCGTCGACCACGAATCGGTGCGGCGACGTGGGTGAAGGAGCAGCGTGCGCGAGGCGGTGGCGCTGATCGGCGTCCCGCGTGGGGCAGGGCGGCGGTGTGGATGAGGGCGGTATCGATCGGGTAGCTCGACGTGCGAACGGTAATCGCGCCGGTACGGTAACTGCGTGACAACTGGGACCGGGACCGTGCCGGGTATCGTCGCGCGGGCGCATCGTCTGGTCGGATTCGCCCGCGCCGAGTTCGCGCGCGAGCCGCGAGCGCGGGCACTGCTCGCCGATTGCACGGCCCGCCTCGATCAACCGTTGCGGGTGGCGTTGGCGGGTTCGTTGAAGGCCGGCAAGTCGACGCTGTTGAATTCGTTGGTCGGGCAGGACATCGCGCCGACGGACGCGACGGAGTGCACCAGGGTGGTGACCTGGTACCGGCACGGTGCCACCCCGAACGTGACGGCGTTCGCACCCGACGGCCGCGCCGCGAACGTGGTGGTTCGCCGCGGCGCGAGCAGCGGCCTCACCTTCGATCTGGACGGTCTGAACTGGGGTGTGCCCGGTCCGCGTGAGGTGGATCACCTCGAGGTCGGTTGGCCCGCCGCGGCGTTGGCGCACACCACGATCATCGACACTCCCGGCACGTCGTCGCTGTCGCGCGAGGTGTCGGTGCGCACGTCCCGGTTGTTGACTCCGGACGCGGCCGACGGTGTGGCTTTGCCCGGCGCGGACGCGGTGGTGTATCTACTACGTCGCTTGGACGCGACCGATATCGACTTCTTGGAGCGGATCGGTTCCCGCGCCGACGGGAGCGGTCCGCTCGGGGTGATCGGCGTGGTGTCGCGGGCCGACGAGATCGGCGCCGGGCGGATCGACGCGCTGCATTCGGCGCGTGAGGTCGCGGCGCGTTTCGCGGGCGAGTTGGAGCGAACCGGGTTGTGCCAGGCGGTGATTCCGGTGGCGGGTTTGTTGGCTTTCGCCGCCGCGACGCTGCGTCAGCAGGAGTACGACGCTTTCGAGGCGTTGGCGCGGGTCCCGGTGGACGATCTCGCGGCCGCGTTGCTGTCGGCGGACCGTTTCGCCCGCCCGGATATCGCGTTGCCGGTGGCGCCGGAGTTGCGCGCGCGGCTCGCGGATCGTTTCGGCATTTTCGGAATCCGTATGGCGGTCACCTTGATTCGGCTCGGGGTGCGGGATTCTTCGGCGCTGGCCGCCGAGTTGACCGAACGCAGCGGTGTCGACGAACTGCGTTCGGTCCTCGATGTGCAGTTCGCGCAGCGCGCCGACCAGTTGAAGGCGCATTCGGCGCTGTCCGCGCTGGCCACGGTGTTGGCGGCGTATCCGGGCGGCGCGGCGGACCGGCTGCTGCCCGAGGTGCGCGCGCTGCTCGCCGACGTGCACGGTTTCGCGGAGCTGCGCCTGCTCGGTCGGCTGCGCACCGACGAATTGGCTCTGCCCGCGGCGGATCTGGCCGAATTGCACCGGTTGATCGGCGGGTCGGGGGTCGCCACCCACGTGCGGCTCGGTATCGCTCCCGACGCGTCCTCGGCCGAGCGGCACGCACGCGCGGTGGCCGCGGTCCGCAAGTGGCGTGATCGCGCCCGTCATCCGCTTGCCGACCAGTTCACCCGGACGGCCTGTCTGACCGCGGCCCGCAGCGCGGAAGGCGTCCTTGGCTGACCTGCGTCGTTCACGCGAATCCGGGTAGGCGGACGCTGGAGGTTACCGAGCCCTGGAGGTTGTGATGACCGAGCGTGCGGTTGTCGAAGAGTTGCTGGACACCGCAGGCCGGACCTATGCCGAGGAGGCGGGCATCGCGCTGGCGAACAAGCCCGCCCCGCTGTTCCAGCTGCTGATGATGACGGAACTGTTGAGTAAACCGATCTCGGCGTCGCTCGCGGTCGGCGCGGCCAAGGAACTGGTCGGCGGCGGTTATCGAACACCGCGGCGGGTCGCGGACGCCGAACGGCAGGAACTGGTGGACGCCCTCGGCCGCGGACACTACCGCCGCTACGACGAGAGCACCGCCACCAACCTCGGCGAACTCGCGACGGCCGTCCTCGAACGCTACGACGGCGACCTGCGCGAACTGGGCGAGGAAGCCGAACACGACACCGCCCGCGCCGCCCGCCTGCTCCGCGAGTTCAAAGGCATCGGCCCAACCGGAAGCGACATCTTCCTACGCGAAGTTCAAGACATCTGGCCCTGGTCATCCCCTTATTTCGACGACCGCGCCCGCCGCGGCGCCGCCCGCGTCGGCCTCCCGGACGACCCAGCCCGCCTCGGCGCTCTTGCCCCACACCGCCGAGCGGCCCTTGCCGCCGCCCTCGTGCGCGTCGGCCTGGACGAAGACCTCGCCGAACGCATCCATGCCGCTGCACCCGAATGAGCCGAGAAGGCCCGCCGAAGCATGGAAGTTCGCCGCTGCAACCGGCCCCGGTCGGCGCTGGAGACCGGGGCCGGGCGGATCACCGCGGTTCGCGTAGCGCCGGTATGACGACGTCGCGAAGGAAAGTGCGCACGTCTCGACCTGCCCGCCGCGCCTCGAGCACCCCGACTTCGTTCCGCTGCGCGCTGTCCTTCACTTTCGTCCGCGCGGGTTCTTCGATACCGCCACCGATCAGGACGGTGTCGTAGCGTCCGGTGTCGAGAGCGGTGACCGCGTCGTGGTCGCTGGTGACTCCGTCGACCGTGCAGCCCTGTTCGCGGAGGTGGGCGAGCGCATCGTCGACGACGCGTCGGCTGCCGCCGAGGATCAGCAGTGTTTTCATACGCTCACCGGTTCGGGTCCGATTTCGTCGATGTCGAAGTCGTGTTCCTCGAGCCGGGCGTCGCGGGGCAGTGCCAGGAATCCGAGGGCGACCAGGAGAAGGAGTCCGATGCCCCAGCCGAGGGTGTGACGGAAGGTGTGGGCGAAGTTGACCGCGTTGGCCTCGGCGCCCGCGTCGGACAGTAGTTGGTTCAGTTGGTTGTCGGGTCCGCTTGTGGTGCGGCAACTTTCGGGGACGGCGGCGGGATCGAGTTGGGCCGAGCGGTCTTGCACGCAGGCGCGGAATCGGGCGATGATCTGGTCCTGGGCAGGCGCCGGGACGCCCGCGGTGACCAGTTCGGCTCGGATGCCGGGGGTGACCGCTTCGACTCCGCGCGCCGAATCGTGGTCGAGTTGGGTGAAGAAGACGACGCCGACGAGGGCGACGCCGAGCGCGGTGCCGAGTTGCTGTCCGGTGTTGAGCAGCCCGGATGCCGCGCCCGCTTCGCTCGCTGGCACCTGCCCGAGCAGCAGGTCGATGGTGGGGGCGACGATCATCCCGAAGCCGATGCCGGTGAGCAGGAGCGGGGCGATCATCTGCGGGGAGGTGGCGTCGGCGCCGTAGTGGCCCGCCAGCCAGCCGTAGTAACCGAATCCGGCCGCGTTCACGAGACCGCCGAGGATCAGTACCCGCCTGCCGAATCGGGGGGCGAGCACGCTCACCGAGGTGCCTGCGCCGATGCCCGCGCCGACGGCGAACAGGACGGCGGTGAGTCCGGCGCGCATCGGGCTCCAGCCGAGTCCGGCTTGCATGTACAGGGTCCAGACCAGGAAGAATCCGCCGAGTCCGATCCAGAACAGCAGCCAGCTGCCGAGTCCGACGGCGAACGGTCGGGAGCGGAACAGGTCGAGGTCGATCAGCGGTGATCCGGCGGTGCGCGCCCGGCGTCGTTCGTAGGCGACGAAGGCGGCGAAGGTGAGGGCGGCGGCCGCGATCATGGCGAAGGTCCACGCGGGCCAGTCGAGTCGGCGGCCTTCGGTGAGCGGGTAGACCAGCAGCATGATCGCGCCGATGGCGAGCGCCATGCCGACGAAGTCGAGGCGGGGCGGCGCGGGTGAGCGGGAGTCTTTCATGACGATCGCGGCGGCGACGAATCCGATGATGCCGATGGGGATGTTGACCAGGAAGATGGGCCGCCACGACAGGTCGAAGAGGTTCCATTCCACGAGCAGTCCGCCGAGGGAGAGCCCGACCGCCGCGGCCGAGCCGCCGACGCCGCTGTAGATCGCGACGGCTTTGGCGCGTTCGGATTTCGGGAAGGTGGTGCGGATGATGGCGAGGGTCTGCGGGACCATCAGCGCGGCCATCGCGCCTTGGGCGAAGCGCGCGCCGATGAGCATGCTCGCGTCGCCGCTGAGTCCACAGGCGGCGGAGGCGACGGTGAATCCGGCTATGCCGACAAGGAATACGCGTTTGCGTCCGTAGATGTCGCCGAGCCGCCCGCCGGTGACGAGGACCGCGGCGAAGGCGAGTACGTAGGCGGCGATGATCCATTCGAGTTGGGAGTATTCGGCGCGCAGGTCGTTCTGGATGCTCGGGGCGGCGACATTGACGATGGTGACGTCGAGCAGGTCCATGAAGCCCGCGGCCAGGACGACGGCGAAGGCGATCCAGCGGCGCGGGTCGCCGGTGTTCTCGTGGTCGGGTTCCACGGCGATCTCTTTTCGGTTCGGTGGAAGGTGATGCCCCAAACTATGCACCTATAGTGATTATCAAGCAAGATGGCAATCAAACAAGGTGCTCAGATGGGGTCTATCATGGGCCGGGTGTCCGAAGATGTCGCGCCGAACCTGTCGCTGCCCGACAGTTCGACCTTCCTGCTGGGCCAACTCGGATACCTCACGCAGGGCGGATTCACCGAACGGCTCGCACCGGTCGGGATCCGGCCGCGTCATTTCGGCATGCTGCGACTGCTGCGCGAGAACGACGGCCAGTCCCAGCAGCGGATGGCGGAGACGCTCGGCATCCACCGCAATGTGATGGTCGGACTGGTCGATGACCTGGAGAAGCGCGGGTTGGTCGAGCGGCGTCGGCACCCGAGCGACCGCAGGGCGCACGCGGTGTACCTACTGCCCGCCGCGCACGCCGTGCTGGCCCGCGCGCAGGCCGTCATGGAGGACTTCGAGGAGGATTTCCTCACCGTCCTCGACGCCTCCGAGCGCGCGGAACTTCGCGGACTGTTGCAGCGTGTGGCATTCGCCAACGGGTTGCGCCCCGGCGTGCATCCCGGTTTCGCCTCGGATCGCCTCGATCCGAGCTGCTGAATTCCGCCGTAGTCGGGCTTTCGGGAATTAATCTCGCGGGTCGCCCGTTGAGCTCATCGACAAGGTTGAGTGGATGCGGCTCAAGTTTCAGTTGACCCGGGAACGATTCGGGTGCAGGATTGAGCCGACCACGCTCAGCGTTGCTGGGACCGTGCTCCGTGAGGTGCTGGGAGCGGGGTCTGACCTGCGGGCGGCCACCCGCCCGGCACCTACCGAAGAAGTTTTCGTCAACTAGGAGGAATCACCATGGCTCGTGCGGTCGGAATCGACCTCGGGACCACGAACTCGGTCGTCGCCGTTCTGGAAGGCGGCGAGCCCGTCGTGGTCGCGAACTCCGAAGGCTCGCGCACCACCCCGTCGATCGTCGCGTTCGCCAAGAACGGTGAGGTTCTCGTCGGCCAGCCCGCCAAGAATCAGGCGGTCACCAACGTCGACCGCACCATTCGCTCGGTCAAGCGCCACATCGGCACGGACTGGAACGTCGAGATCGACGGGAAGAAGTACACCCCGCAGGAGATCAGCGCGCGCACGCTCATGAAGCTCAAGCGCGACGCGGAGTCCTACCTCGGTGAGGAGATCACCGACGCGGTCATCACCGTCCCCGCCTACTTCGAGGACGCCCAGCGCCAAGCCACCAAGGAAGCGGGCCAGATCGCGGGCCTGAACGTGCTGCGCATCGTCAACGAGCCCACCGCGGCCGCGCTGGCCTACGGCCTGGACAAGGGCGACAAGGAACAGACCATCCTGGTCTTCGACCTCGGCGGCGGCACCTTCGACGTCTCGCTGCTCGAGATCGGCGAGGGCGTCGTCGAGGTCCGCGCCACCTCGGGTGACAACCACCTCGGCGGTGACGACTGGGACGAGCGCGTCGTCTCCTGGCTGGTCGACAAGTTCAAGGGCAGCTCGGGCATCGACCTGACCAAGGACAAGATGGCCATGCAGCGCCTGCGCGAGGCCGCGGAGAAGGCCAAGATCGAGCTGAGCTCCTCGCAGAGCACCTCGATCAACCTGCCCTACATCACCGTCGACGCCGACAAGAACCCGCTGTTCCTCGACGAGCAGCTGACCCGCGCCGAGTTCCAGAAGATCACCTCCGATCTGCTGGACCGCACCCGCGCGCCGTTCCAGTCCGTCATCAAGGACGCGGGCATCAACGTCTCCGACATCGACCACGTGGTCCTCGTCGGCGGCTCCACCCGCATGCCCGCCGTCTCGGACCTGGTCCGCGAGCTCACCGGCGGCAAGGAGCCCAACAAGGGCGTGAACCCGGACGAGGTCGTCGCCGTCGGCGCCGCGCTGCAGGCCGGTGTGCTCAAGGGCGAGGTCAAGGACGTCCTGCTGCTCGATGTCACCCCGCTTTCGCTGGGCATCGAGACCAAGGGCGGCGTGATGACCAAGCTCATCGAGCGCAACACCACCATCCCCACCAAGCGCTCGGAGACCTTCACCACCGCCGACGACAATCAGCCGTCGGTGCAGATCCAGGTGTTCCAGGGTGAGCGCGAGATCGCCTCGCACAACAAGCTGCTCGGCTCCTTCGAGCTGACCGGCATCCCCCCGGCCCCGCGCGGCGTGCCGCAGATCGAGGTCACCTTCGACATCGACGCCAACGGCATCGTGCACGTGACGGCCAAGGACAAGGGCACCGGCAAGGAGAACACGATCAAGATCCAGGACGGCTCCGGCCTGTCCAAGGAGGAGATCGATCGGATGGTCAAGGACGCCGAGGCGCACGCCGCCGAGGACAAGGCCCGCCGCGAGGAGGCCGAGACCCGCAACCAGGCCGAGTCGCTGGTGCACCAGACCGAGAAGTTCATCGCCGACAACGACGACAAGGTGCCCGCGGACGTGAAGTCCAAGGTCGAGGCGGCCGTCGCGGAGGCGAAGGAGTCGCTCAAGGGCACCGACATCGCGGCCGTGAAGTCCGCGGTGGAGAAGTTGGCCACCGAGTCGCAGGCCCTGGGCCAGGCGATCTACGAGGCGTCGGCCGCCGAGCAGGCCGCCTCCGGCAACGGCACCGCATCCGCGGCCGCGGGCGACGACCAGGTCGTCGATGCCGAGGTCGTCGACGAGCCGGTCGACACGGAGAAGAAGTGACGCAGAACAAGTCGGGCAACTCCGAGCAGGAGCCGATCACCTTCGTCGACAACAGGAAGATCGATCCGGAGACGGGCGAGATCAGGGACCCCGCGGCGGAGAACGGCGCCGCCGCGGCCACGGCCGAACCCGAGGTCGCCCCGGCGGGCAGCGGACCCGCGTCCACCTCGGGCGGCAGCGAACTCGCCGAGCGCACCGCCGATCTCCAGCGGCTGACCGCCGAGTACGCCAACTACCGGCGGCGCGTCGACCGTGATCGCAAGACCGCGGTCGACGCGGCCAAGGCCGCCGTGGTCACCGAACTGCTCGGTGTCCTCGACGATCTGGATCGGGCGCGCGCCCACGGCGACCTGGACTCGGGACCGCTGAAGTCGGTCGCGGACAAACTCACCGACGCGCTGCGCAAGCAGGGTGTCGAGGAGTTCGGCGTCGCGGGCGAACCTTTCGACCCGACGCTGCACGAAGCGGTCCAGCACGAGGGGTCCGGCCACGATCCGGTGATCGGCCTGGTCATGCGCAAGGGCTACCGGCTCGGCGAGCGGGTGCTGCGGCACGCTCTGGTCGGGGTCACCGATGCCGTGACCGATTCGGCCGAGCAGGCCGAATCCACGGAAGCGGGCGCCGCCGAGACGAATAATGACGGAGAATCCACCGGCGGAGACCAGCCGACGGCGGCATCGGATGCCGATTCCGGTGCGAACGAACAGTGAGTGCGCTGCGCCCATAGCGATGTCGATGGGCACGCTTGTGATGTCCGTGGGTACGCCCACGGTAATCATGTCGGGCACGGTGGGGGTCACGACCAACACCGCGAGAGGAGGAGAGACCCGGTGAGTCAACGGGAGTGGATCGAAAAGGACTTCTACAAGGAGCTGGGTGTCTCCTCCGGCGCCACGCAGGACGAGATCAAGAAGGCCTACCGCAAACTGGCCCGCGACCTGCATCCGGACGCCAATCCGGGCGACAGCTCGGCCGAGGAGCGGTTCAAGACCGTCAGCGAGGCGCACGCCGTGCTGTCGGACCCGGCCAAGCGCAAGGAGTACGACGACACCAGGAAACTGTTCGCCGCGGGCGGCTACGGCCGCGGCGGCTTCAATCCCGGTGCGCAGGGCGGCTTCTCGCAGGATTTCAATATCGGGGACATCTTCGGCAACGCCAATGCCGGTGACGGTGGCCTCGGTGACCTGCTCGGCGGGCTGTTCAATCGGGGCGGCGGCCGCACCGCGAGCCGTCCGCGCCGCGGCGCCGACGTGGAGACCGAGACAACGCTGGGGTTCCGCGAGGCCGCCCAGGGCGTCACGGTTCCGCTGCGCATGACCAGCCCGTCGCCGTGCACCACGTGTCACGGCAGCGGCGCGAAGCCGGGGACGAGTCCCCGCGTGTGTCCGCACTGCAACGGTGCGGGCGTGGTCAGCCGCAATCAGGGCGCGTTCGGATTCAGCGAGCCGTGCGACGACTGCCGTGGCACCGGGTCGATCATCGACGATCCGTGCGCCGACTGCCGTGGCACCGGCATCCAGAACCGGACCCGCACCATCACGGTGCGGATTCCGCCCGGCGTCAGCGACGGTCAGCGCATCCGGCTGGCCGGACAGGGCGAGGCGGGACTGCGGGGTGCGCCCTCGGGCGACCTGTATGTCACCGTGCACGTCAGCCAGGACAAGGTCTTCGGCCGCAACGGCGACGACCTGACCTTGGTACTTCCGGTCGGTTACAGTGAATTGGTACTGGGTACCACGGTTTCCGTGCCGACGCTGGAGGGCAGGGTCGGGGTGAAGGTGCCGCCGGGCACCGCCGACGGCCGCATCCTGCGGGTGCGCGGGCGCGGTGTGCCCAAGCGCGGCGGCGGGGCCGGTGACCTGTTGGTCACGGTCAAGGTCGCGGTGCCGCAGAAGCTGGACGATGAAGCCACCCGTGCGCTGGAGCGCTACGCGGAGGCGGAGAAGGCGGGGGGATTCGATCCCCGCGCAGGCTGGGCAGGTGCGTGATGTCCTCTGATCCGAAGAAGGGCCCCGGCGGGGCCTCGCGTGCCGAATTCTTCATGATTTCGGTGGCGGCCCAGTTGGCGGGCATGCACGCGCAGACCTTGCGCACCTACGACCGCCTCGGACTGGTGACACCGCAGCGCACTTCGGGCGGTGGGCGGCGCTACTCGGCCAGGGATGTCGAGCTGCTGCGCGAGGTGCAGCGTCTCTCGCAGGACGAGGGCGTGAATCTGGCGGGTATCAAACGCATCATCGAGCTGACCAATCAGGTCGAGGAGTTGCGGGAGACGGTGGCCGAGCTGTCGGCGGAGCTGGAACGGCTGCGGGCGGGCTATCGTCCGGATTTCGCACCGCAGCAACGCAGTACCGCGTTGGTGGTGTGGAAGCCACGGCATCAGCGCTGAGTGTCCGCAACGGCGGGCCCCGGTCCGGTCCACTTCGGTGGGTCGCATCGGGGCCCGCCGTCGTTCGAGATCACCGTCGTTCGAAGTCGCTGTCGTTGGAAATCGCCGGTCCGGTTCGGCTCGTCGTATTCGGTTCCGATCGGAATCGGGTTTGCCACGAGTAAACCGGTTGTCATTTTCGGTCGTAAGATCGAATTCACCGGCGCGGCTGCGCGGTACCGGTCGTATTCCGAGGGAAGTTCGTGTCGGGTATTCCGGGGATTTCGCCGCCCGGGTGCTCGCCGATAGCCACTGGATGTTGCCGAAAGATCGCTCAAAACCCCCGGTATGGTGAGCTTTGCATTCCGGAGCATGCTGATCCGGTGGGCATTCGACCGAATTCGGCCCTGCTCGGCCACCTTTCGGTTGGTTTCCTCGGCGTTTCGCCTCGCGTGTCCTCGTTTCGTCGGAATTACACGCCTGATGTTTCGTCGGGACGTTCCGCGGCCGGCAAACCTCGCCTACACTCCTTGGCATCGGCTGCTGACGAGTGTCCCGCGGCACCTCACTCGCTGGCACGTTATGTGTTCCGAACGCGAAATGGGGTTGTGACACAAATGGATTCGCGGACTGTCGCTTTGATCAGAACCACGTTCAAGGCGGTTGCTGCGGAGGAGGGGGGTCCGGAGAAACTGGCCAGTTCGTTTTACGCGACTTTGTTCTCCGACCACCCGTACGCGCGGGATTTCTTTCCCGCCGCGATGGACTCGCAGCGTGACCGACTGGTAAGGGCCATCTCCTACACCCTCGACCGGCTCGAAGAGCCGGACAAACTCCTCCCGTTTCTCGAGCAACTGGGGCGTGACCACCGCAAATACGGTGTGCAGCCTGAACATTACGTCGCGGTGGCGACCTCGCTGAAGTCGGCGATGCGGCGCTTCGGCGACACCGAGATGTGGACCGACGAAATCGATCAGGCATGGGACGAGGGCCTTTCCGTCATCGCCGAGACCATGATCGGCGCGGCCCAGAAGGAATCGACACCCGCGGTGTGGTCGGGCACTGTGGTCGAGCAGCGACAGGTGTTGCGCAACCTCACCGTGGTGCGGCTGCAACTGGATCAGCCCATGAGTTACGCGGCGGGGCAATACCTCAGTGTGCAGGTGCCGTCGAGACCGCGCATGTGGCGCTATCTTTCGCCCGCCGTACCCGCGAATACCAACGGCGAGATCGAATTCCACATTCGCAGCGTGCTCGGCGGCTGGGTGAGCCCGGCCATTGTCGGGCAGACCAGGATCGGCGAGCAATGGCTGCTCGGCTCGCCACTCGGCGGCCTCGGCGTGCCGCGCAACGTCAAGCGCAAGATGCTCATGGTCTGCTGCGGAACCGGAATCGCGCCGCTGCGAGCCCAACTCATGTCGATGGCGCAGCGGCGGACCAATCCCAAGGTGCAACTGTTCGTCGGCGGCCACCACCCGTGCGACCTGTACGACCTCGACACCCTGAGCCGCCTGGCCGTCGCCAATCCGTGGCTCACCGTCACACCGGTCACCGAGAACGATGAGTACCCTTGGTGGTACGAGGATTCCGGGGAACCGCAAGCGGAACTGCCCGGCCTGCAACCGCGGCTCACCGGCCAGATCGGCAAGGTCGTCGCCGGATTCGGCCCGTGGGCCGACCGCGACGTGCAGATCGTCGGATCGCCGTCGATGGTGCAGACCACGAAGTTCCGGCTCATGGCGGCGGGCACGCAGACCAGGAACATCCGCCACGACCCGCTGTTCTGACGGCGGCGCGGCCGAATACGGCGTGCTCGCCGTTCGGACGAAGGTCGGGATCCAGGCGGGTGACGACTATCCGCGAGTACAGGAATGGATCCCGGCCTTCGCCTGGACGACGATCACAGACCCTCGACCTGGATGCGGGCTGCGGGCGTCCCGGTCTCCAGCAACCGGTCAACCGTCGCGCGCGTCATGCCGGGCGAACCGCAGACCAGGACCTGATGTTCGGTGAACGCGCCGTGCGAGCCGATCACATCGGCCAGCGTGCCTTCGAGCAGGTCGTCGGCGGGGAAATCGATGTCGACGCGCGAACGTTGGTGCCACTCGTCGGCCCGATTCGGGTCGTCGAGCCGCTCGACCACGGGAACGACGGTGAGCCAAGGCAATTCGTCGGCGAGCAGCACCAGCATGTCCGAGGCGTACAGGTCGCGCGGCGAACGGCCGCCGACGAACAGGTAGGTGCGCGGCGGTCGCGGCGCGCGCGCCAACTCCAGGATCAGCGAACGCATCGGCGCGAGTCCGGTGCCGCCCGCGATCATCACCACCTCGTCGCCCTCGGGGTCGACGTGGAAGGTGCCCGCGGGCGCCGAGATCCGCCATTCGTCGCCCTCGGCGGTATCGGCGACGAGTTGTCGGCTGAGCCAGCCGCCGGGCACCGTGCGCACGTGGAATTCCAGTTTGCCGTCCAGCGACGGCGGCAGCGCCGGGGAGAGCCTGCGCGCCACGTTCGGCTGCTGCGGTGTCCTGACCAGCACCGACTGGCCCGCGCGGAACGGGACGAACTCGCCGATCAGGCGGATGACCGCGACATCGTGGCGCAGCCGATGGTGCGCGACCACGGTCGCCGACCACTCCGGCGCGGCATCCGGGTCGAAGGGCGCGCCGCCGAACGCGCCCTCGGTGCCGTTGCCGAGCATGCTCGGGTCCGTCATCGAAACTCCTGTATCCCGCGGGCGAATCCCGCACCTGACTTGGCTGTGCTCATGGGCGAGGTGGCTCAGACCGGATCGGAACTGATGATGTACTCCGGTGTGCCGACCGCGATGAGCGCGCGGCGCGTGTCCTCGATCATGCGCGCCGAACCGGCGATCTGGATCTGCCGGTCGGCCCATGCGCCGAAGCTGGCGACCACCGCGCCCAGATTACCGATGAGCCGCCGGTGCATACCGTAGGGCGCGTCCGCGGGCGGATGCGGATACCACCACGGGTTGGTCTTCTCCTCGCAGACCGGAACCACCGTCAACCACGGGTTGCTCTGCGAGAGCTGCCACATGTTCTCCACGTCGTACAGGTCGCAGGGATACCGGCCGCCGATGAAGAAATGCACCCTCGGGTTGATGCCGCGCTGACCCATCTCGATCAACTGCGCGCGCAGCGGCGCGATACCGGTGCCCGCACCGATCATCAACACGTCGCGGCCGCTCTCCCGGTCCACGTGCAAACCGCCTAGCGGACCCGCGACCTGCCAGCGGTCGCCGACTTTCGTCTCGTTCACGATGGCCGGGCTCACCCAGCCGCCGCGCACCTTGCGCACATGGAATTCGATCTCACCGTACGGATTGGCCGGAATGGCGGGCGAAAGATACCGCCACATCTTCGGCCGCTGCGGCACCGCGACCGGCACGTACTGCCCGGCCTGGTAGGGAATGGGGCCGTCGGACTGCAAGCGGACGATCGCCAGATCCTCGAGCACCTTGCGATGCCCGACCACCGTCGCCTCCCAGAACGGCTTGCTTTTGTCGGAGTTCGCGCCGATGGCCATGGACGCCGAGATCAGGATGGTGATGTCGCGCCAGCCCTCCTCGAGTTCGCGATGCCAATTCGGCCCGTGGAACGTGCGGAACGCGGAAAGCAGCGCCCGGCCCGCCGCGTCGTAATGGGCGGCCGAAACACCGTATTTGCGATGGTCACGCGCCAATTGTTCGAGGAATTTCTGGGCCCGCTCCCAATCCTCCAGATTGTCCAGCACGAACTGGATCGCGGTCGCCAGGCGTTTGGCCTGCATATCCATGGCGGGCGGGAACAGTTCGCGCAATCGTGGATTGTCCGCGAACAGGTGACCGTAGAACGCGCTGATCAACCGCTCGGACCCGCCCGGTGCATCGGTCACCGAACGGAAGTTGGCGCGGACCAGCGCAGCCGAACGCGCATCCACGACGTGGAGCTTCCTTTCCCTCGTCTAACTCAGGGACGTATCCGTAACCGGCGGTCCGTCGACAAGTATCCCTGAAATTCCCGTATTGGTGTGGGTATGGGCCGGTGGAGTCGGCCCGGCGGTATTTCCGCGGGCAGACCTCGTCCACCGCCTCGTCGCCGGTCCGCCGTATTTCGCCCGAGGCGATTATGCGGCGGGGCGGACGAGTGCCGCACGCCGGGTCAGGCTGTGACGGCGGCGCGGACGGCCGGTACCACCTGTTCAGAGTAGCGCCGAATCTGATCGAAGGGTTCGCCCTCCATCGGCCAGAACACGAATCCGTCCACCCGCTGGTCGTGATGCAGCGCCGTCAACTCGTCCACCCAGCGGGACGCGGGGCCCTCCAGGAAACCGCGGTCGACGCCCTCGTCGGTGATGGCGCCCGAGACGTTGTAGATGCGGCGCACCGCGCTCGGGTCGCGTCCGGCGGTGGCGGCGGCCTCGTCGATCCGCTTGTTCGCCTCGGTGAGGAATTCGGGCGGCGCCCAGCCGGAGGAAGGCAGCCAGCCGTCGGCGGCATAGCCGGTCAGCGCGAGCATGCGCGGCCCCTTCGCGCCGAGCCAGATGCCGGGATCGCGGCTCGGCGCCGGACCCGGATGCGCCCCGTCGAGGGTGTGGAAACGACCGAGCACCCGCACCGACCGCTCGTCGCTCCACATCGCCCGGATCACCGCCATGGCCTCGCCGAGGGCGAGCACCGCGTCGCGACCCTCGTGCCGCGGCCCGCCCATGGCAACGATGGCGTCGTGGAACGCGCCCGCGCCCAACCCGAGGTGCACCCGTCCCCCGGTGATGATGTCGAGCGAGGCCACCGCCTTGGCCAGCACGGCGGGATTGCGCAGCGGCAGATTGGCGACATCGGGGAACCAGCGCAGCCGCGAGGTCCGCACCGCGAGCGCGGTGAGCAGCGTCCAGGTGTCGAAAAACCGGCGCTGGTAGGGGTGGTCCTGGATGCCGACGAGGTCGAGGCCCGCGGTGTCGGCGTAGGTGACCAGCTCGGTGAGTTCGTGGTAGTTGTCGGCCTCGGGGATCAGGAATAGGCCGAAATCGACGCGGGAACTCGCGGGTCGCGCGCGCATGGTCGTCCTCCTCGGGTCGGGCGAACAGGATCGGATGCGCACGGCCGTTCAGATCACCAGGACCGTTTTGCCGCGCGCACCGCCCGCGCCGATCACCGATGAGGCTTGGGACAGCGGAACGGTGGCTTGCACCGGGATCACCACGTCGCCGTCGGCGACTCGGTGCAGCAGGCGGGCGAGTTCGGCGGCGCCGCCGCGTGATTCGATATTGCCGCCGGTGAGGTCGCGCTGTCGCAGCGCCTGCTCGTCGGCGGCGCCGATCGTGGAGTACACCGCGCCGCCGGTGCGCACGAGTCCGCTCAGGTCGGCCAGTGCTTCGGGGGTGCTGACCAGGTCGAACAGTACGTCGATGCCATCGGGGTGGCTGCGGCGCACCGCGTCGGCGACCGGGGCGAGGCCGTGGTCGACGGTTTCTGCGGCGCCGAGTCGCGCCATTCGGTCCGCGTCGGCGGCGCGCGCGGTCGCGATGACGTGGCCGCCCGCGATGTTGGCGAGTTGTACGAGGAAGGAGCCGACGCCGCCGGTGGCGCCGACGATCAGGACCTTGTGGCCCGGTTGGATTTTCGCGGCGTCGACCAGGTCCTGCGCGGTCATGCCCGCGGTCGGCAGCGCGGCCGCCGCCACCGTGGGGACCGGCGCCGGGATGCGCACGATCGCGGCGTTCTCGGGCAGTACCGCGTATTCGGCGAAGCTGCCGTGGCCGACCGGCGGCGCCAGGAACCTGCCGACCACGCGATCGCCGATGTCGAAGTGCGTCACCTCGGCGCCGGTCGCCGACACGGTGCCCGCGCCGTCGACCCCGAGGATCAGCGGAAAGTCGTGCGGGACGGCGCCTTCCAGGAAGCCGTCCGCGATGCGCAGGTCGAAGGGGTTGACCCCGGCCGCCTCCATTCGCACCTGCACCGCGTTCGGCGCGGGTTCGGGTGTCGGCATCTCGGCTGTCTCGATGGGGCCTGCGAACTGTCGTACCACGATCGCGCGCATCGTCGCTCCTCGTTCGGCTGACTACCTCTCGCTACCGCTCGGACCGTGCGCCGCCGTGTCGGTCACGGCGCACATATGCATCCCTACACCACCGGCGGGCCGATTCCCGGCATTGCGCGGGGGTGCGGCGTAGCGTTCGAGTCGCCGTGTTCGACCCGCCGCGCGGCGCAGGCCGGGGCCGGCCGAAAATTTCCGAAGTTGAGCGGAACAGACTCAACCTTTCGGACGTTGGACGGAGTGAATGCGGCACCGGGCGGGGCGTACACGCACCGGCTCCGGGGTGGACCGCGTGGAACCACTGAGAGGAAGGCGTACGTGAACGCGTTCACCACGAAAACCCAAGCGGCCCTGACCTCCGCCGTGCAGGCGGCTTCCGTCGCGGGTAATCCCGAGGTGCGTCCGGCGCATCTGCTGGTCGCGTTACTGGACCAGACCGATGGTGTGGCGGGTCCGTTGCTCGAGGCTGTCGGCACCGACCCGG
>NZ_JADMLG010000009.1:0-25530 GCF_015674855.1 Nocardia bovistercoris
GTGAAACTTCCTTCTCATGACTTGGTAGGTCTTCTGAAGGATCACGCGGTGACCACCCTCTTCCCGGCTACGACACGCTCAGACATTTGCTGGCGTCCGGTCGTACACCATCCTGCTGGACTCAACCCGAACCCAGTCCGATCGCGTTTCTCTGCGCGAGATTCATACGCACCGCCCCGCTGTCTATTCGCTGTTGGTTGGCACCCGCCGCCGGGGACTATCGACCACGGCAGGTCGACCGGGTGCCGTGGTGAGCGCGCGTCGACCCGGCGGCGGGGTTGCGAAGGACGCTATGAGTCGGCCGAGGTCAGCGAACAGGAAATTGCGGCATATTGCGCTGAATTGCCGAGCGCTGCGGTGGCCCTGCGGTTGATGATGGGGAGCGTCCACACACCACGGGAGGAATTGTGAAACTGGAACGACTCGGCGGGGATTCCACGGAAGGGCAGAGCCCGACCCTGTTCCGCAGCGACCGTCACACCTACATAGTCCAGGGCTGGAGTACGGACAGCCCCGACACCATCGAAATTCCGCATCGGCTGATCAGGTACTTACAGCCGGGAACGTGTCTCGGCTCGCTGCTGCATGACACTGGCCACGGAACGTTCCTGTTGGCAGGGGAGCCAGTCACGGATACCGAAGCGCTGGAACAGATTCGGCTGCCCGGTCACGAGTCGGCGGTGGAGGTTGCGATCGGAGTGGAGCAGCGGCGCGATGCGGCACCTAGCGTTCGATGACCTTGTCCACGCACTACGGACGCACCGACGGGCATTCCATCTGGAGGTCCGCGACGACTACAGCGGCGTAGCCGGTGAAGCCGACAGGGTACGACGCTTTCTCGACGGGAAGCCGCAAGACCACTCCGCGAGTGCGCGATGGTTCGGCTTGATGAGGGAAGTAACCGAGTCGGGTTGCGAGGTACAGCGGGTCCGGGTGATCACTGAGCCACACGGGGACTACACCCGGTTCTCCGTGGGGACCGCTGCCGCAAACGTCGACGCAGGCGAAGACATCCGATGGTTGCCGCGCCAGGCCGCACCATCGGACCTACCGGATGACGATTGGTGGCTGTTCGACGACGAGATGGCCGCCTACACAGTGTTCGCAGTCGACGGCTCCGCGCTCCCCGGTTGGGTGGCGATCACCGACCCCGTGATCCTCGCGCACTACGCGCACCGTCGAGACGAACTGTGGTCCAAGGCGATTCCACACGCCGAGTACGCCAAGTGAACAACGTCAGCGAAGCGCGTCGCGACCTGGGAACCCGACTACGGGGGCTTCGGTTAGCGGCGCGTCTGCGCGGCTATCAACTCGCTCAAGAGGCCGGATGGCACCCGGCGAAAGTCTCGCGCATCGAGAACGGCGCGCAGGCGGTCTCCGAATCCGACGTAGCCGAATGGTGCCGAATCACCGGTGCCGCCGACGAATACCCTGATCTACTCGCAACCGTCCGCAACATCTCCGCTGCATGGATGGAATGGCGGCGCGTGGTCGGCCACGGGTACACCAGCCACCAACGTCAGATAGGCGGCCTGGAAGACCGCACCGAACTACTACGTGGATACGACCCGCAGGTCTTCCACGGCCTGTTGCAGACACCCAACTACGCCCGCGCGCTGATGGCAGCGGGCATGGCCTTCCTGAACACCAGTCGCGATCTCGATGCCGCCGTGGCCGCCAGAGTCGAACGGCAATCCATCCTCCACCGCGGTCGGCACCGGATCTATCTCCTGGTCGGTGAGCAGGCACTGTCGACCACTGTCGGAGACGACGCTGTGATGGTCGAGCAGCTACAGCACGTCATCGACCTTCTGAGCCTTCCCCGCCTGGTGTTCGGCATCGTGCCCGCTCGCTCTCCATATTTTCGCCGAGTTACCGATTTCGTACTCTATGACCGCCGCAAGGTATTGGTCGAAACTGTAACTGCCGAGTCAGCGATCACTCAACCGCGAGAACTATCACTATACGAAAAGGTATTCGTAAAGCTATCTGAACAAGCATCGCACGGCTGGTCGGCTAGGGTGCTACTGCTGGCCGAATTAGAACGAAGGCAGGAATCTGAATGAGTGGATTGGTTTGGTGAGGGAATTGGCTCATATTCCGGGAAAATCTCTATTCGACCGAACTGTCAAGCTCAGTTTCCAGTTCCTCCTCGACCGCTTCTGCGCTGGATAGAAATATGTGATACTTGTCGGACTCGCTCAAGTGTTCTAGGAACTTTCCGCGAAGCTCTTGGACTCCCAAGTAATAGTCGCGAAATGGCGCTGAAACGGTGTCTGCCAACTCTTTGGTTTTGGCGAGTGGGATCCTAATCTGGCGGTATCGGGAGCCTACATCCTCGCGATTTGTCTGCATGAAAACAATTCTGTCCCACTGGCGTCGGACTACGCGAAGACTCATTGCCCACAGTAGATAAAAGTTGTCGAATAGTGCGTCATCGGCGGCATGCAGGACGAGGATTTCCTTGGTCAGGACTAAGCGCTCCTGGCCGGGCATCAACACAGCGAAATCGCCAATATTCTTGCTTGTTCGAATTGGTGTTAACAAGTCGTACGCCGACAGTCCTGACTCGCCTCCCTTCCAGAATCTCTGCGCAACAACTTCGGAGACGCGATTGGTGGGATTTATGTTGACCTGGCCAGCTCGCAAGTCGGATACTTTAATGTACGGTACGGTCCCCGTGCGGAGATCGGCGCTCGGACTGCCATGTCCTGGTCTTGCGAGGATCTGGCGGCTGTCAATCAGCTCGCCCAGCGTAGCTGACTCAAAACCATCGAACTCAGGTTCGGTTATAAGCTGTTCGAAGTGAGAATTTGATCGATCATCAAAGTAAACCGGAACTGCCATAAGGCCGGGGTTCAGTGCTTTGTTCTCCACCCACCGGCTAGTAGAAGTGGTGCTAGCCTCATCGATTAGTGTATGTACGTCTTCGAGAACACGGTCATCAATGACGCCAGTTCGGGTTCCGGTCTCGGGATCAACTACGTAGAGCTCTTCTCCATCCTTGTTGATTCCGACAGTCGGTGCATAGGAGACGAATACGTAGCCGTTCCGAAACCACTTTGGACGGTGGACCATAACGTTCATTTCTTCTCGAAGATGTACAAGTTGGTCTTGGCTCGGCAGAAGCCTTGGAATGCTTCCATCGGAATGTTTATTGCTGCTCGCAGTATGAATCGACTCTCCAACCACTCAGGCAACCACTTATAGGTGGACGAGAAGAAGTACGTTTCAGGTAAAATTATTCCGAGACGCCCGCCCTTCATCAGTAGCCTATGTGAACGCTCAAGAAATATTAAGCCGATCTCTAAAGGTCGGTATTGCCCTTTGTCGTGGGCGGCAATTGAATAGCGATTGCGCTGTGCATCCACCTTGCCGATCTTTAGGTTCTGGCCGAATGGCGGATTTGTCAAGACGACCGTGAATGACCCATCGCTAAGTGGGCCAATCAGATGGTTGTAGTCACTCTTCCATCGGTCTTCTCGAATAGAGTCTCCAGCGTGAATATTTACTGATCCGTCGCCCAGGCTTACCATGATCGCGCGGGCAAGCTTCACATTGATTGAATCTTTGTCAACGCCGAATACTTGGCGATGCGCCCAAGTACGAGCCAGGGCGTCGTCCATTGATCCGTTAGCCTTGGCCTTCGCTGTTACCGAAAGGAACGCTTGCACAAGGAATCCGCCAGTACCGCACGCTGGGTCGATGATCTTGTCATCGGGTCTTATGTCCATTATCTCCACGGCCGCCTCAATTACGCGCTGCGGTGTGAAGTATTGACCCTCGCCTGCTTTCAGATTGGCTCGGCGGAAGACTTGAAAGGCCGAGGATATGGCTTCTGGGCTCATCTTGACGAGGTTCAAGCCTGAAAGCTCGTATACTACATCCTGGATAGTGTGGTCATCTAGAACCAGGTTTATCTCATTTGGATCAGTGAATACTTGAGGACGTATTTTAGTGAGCTCAGTAAAAGCCTTTCTGATCTTAATTCCTGTTGCAGCTTCCCCACCATGAGCGAGTTGGAAGCCAACCGGAATGTCTCGGCTGAACTGGCCGATGTTGTCGGACTCGATCTTCAGCAACAGGAGGTTGCACAGCTCGTTGAGTTGTGTTTCGGAACGTGTCGCGCGGCTATCGCGAGCGACTACGGCATCAAGCAAACGTTTGAAAACCGAGCGTAGCTGTCCGTTTTGCGGTACTCGAAGGTCCTCATAGGTCAGTGGTTTTTCAGACGGAAGTTCAAATTCGTCCCCTGGTGTCGGGATGCCCAGGTTCTTCTCGTGTTTGAAATTGCCATCCGGCAGTTTGTATACACGTATGTCCTCATGGCCGTTTGTCCAGAATCCGAGCTTTGCGCGCGGCTCCCGTGCTAGGTATATCTCCAGCTGCGAAATGCCCTGATTGAGTGTCGGAGCCTTGAATTCGAACAACGCTATTACGTGCTGCCAGTCATCGATATGCGCTGAATCATCGAATAGCGCGAGGTCGACCGGCCATGACGCGAAGGTCTTGCCACCTTCGCGTGCGGCGGCATCATGCGGAGATTTCGGTACCCGCCACTCTGGTTGCCATCGGAACTGGTCTGGACTCCATCCAGCGCTGACTAGCTTTTCGATGATGGGCAGGCGCACCTTCTGGTGCTCGGGACCGCTGAGTGCGCGGTTGTAGTCGACGGTCTCTGCTGGCACCGGGCAATCGTAAGGCAGCAGCCGGACACGATGGCTACTGACGGTGTCTTGGGTGTGTTCGTGTGGAGGGAAACCTGGCAACGCCTGGTTCTCGGCCGCTGGCTGGAAGGAACGGTGTGAGCACCAGCGGTTTCGAGGGCAGGTGTCCGGCGTCGTTGACGCCCCACTGGGACCTACAGCCCGAACCGAGTGCTGCACAGCAACGGTCATCGAGTCGGATGGCTGGTGTGAACCCGACTTCTGACATGCTTTCGACACGTTTTCAGTGGCAAACAACCGTTCCTAGTGCGTGTCAATGAGTATGTCGAATCCATATATATGCTGGTAGTGCATAGGAACGGGAACCGTTGAGTATCCTCGCTGGTTCCCGTCCTCTAAGCAGGGGCCTAGGGGTTCGATTCCCCTAGGCTCCACTCCACTCGTGGATGGCTCATGCTCATGGAGGGCATGAGCCTTTCTCGTTTCGTCGTGTTTTGTGGGGGCGCAGCCCCCACGCCCCACCCGGAGGGCTTCGCCCCCGGACCCCCGCCTTGTTGTTGCGTTGGGTGGGTGTGGTCTCTTGGGAGTTTTCCTTGCTTCTTGCTTCTTGCTCTCTACTTCCTATTCCTCGGTTAGAGGGCCGTGTTTGTCCAGGTGTAGGTAGGTGTAGGTGGTGACCAGGAGGCAGACGGCGGTGGCGGTTATGAGCATTGCCCAGCCTGCTACCGCGAGGCTCAGGAGGCCGCCGAGGAGGGCGCCGAGGGCGAAGGCGGTGTAGAGGAGGAAGTAGTCGAGCCAGTCGGCGTAGGTGCCGCCGTTGAGGTGGCGTTCTATGCCTTGGCCCAGTTTCACCAGGGTGCCGGTGACGTAGCTGAGGGGGATCGAGACTTCGCCGTCCTTGACGAAAGAGGTGTTGAGGGCGCCGACGCCGAAGGCTACGAACAGGATCGGGACGAAATCGATGCGGGAGGTCGCGGTTCGTTCGTAGAGGACGAAGTCGATGGTCGAGGCTGTCGCCAGGCAGGCGGTGGTGAGCAAGGTGGGGCCGTGGGGGTGGCCGGACCAGAAATGTCTGCGGCACAGCGACGCTACGACGACGCCTGCGAGGAAGGACGCGAGCAGTAGGGCTGCGGCCACCGCGACATCGCCTTCGTGGTGGAAGTGGCCGAGTACGGCGCGTTCGGTGTTGCCGGTCATGAAGGTGACGAAATAGCCCGCGGTGTGCATGAAGGCCGCGGCGCCGATGAGGCCCGCCAGGGCGGCCAGCACCCAGGACAGGCGGGCCTCGTTGTCGTAGAGCTCTTTCCTGCGGACCTCCTCGGGCTGCCGCACGGTCTACCGCCTCCTTCCGACACGATTTGGGTGACGCGTCCAGTGAACCCGCGCGGTCGGCGAATTCCCGCGATCGACGCGGTGGGTCGAAGCTCGCGACATCGAAGTCCGCTCACGGGCTACCGTGCCTGTGTGGATTCGCTCTTCGACTATCTCCTGACCATGCCGGTGGATCGCACCTCGGTGGCGAGTGTCACCGCTGCGTGGGAGCGGCACGCGCGCGCGGCGCGGCGATTCAGCGCGCCGTTGGACGCGGCTGTCGGGGGTGGATTCGGCGCGGATCGGTTGGGGTACGCATTCCTGTCCGGATACCAGGAGGCGTTGCGCGCGCTGCTGCCTTCGACCGGGGACGGGGAACTGCTCGCGCTGTCGGCGACGGAGGCCGAGGGCGGGCATCCCGCGGCGATACGGACTCGACTCGTCGACACCGCGGACGGGTGGCGGGTGACGGGGACCAAGACCTTCACCACGCTCGCCGCGGTCGCGGATCGGATGGTGGTGATCGCGAGCACCGGGACGGATGCGAGCGGACGCAACGCGCTGCGTGCGGTGCTGGTGCCCGCCGCGCAGCCGGGCGTCACAGTGACGCCACACGAGCCGACCTCCTTCGCGCCCGAGATCCCGCATGCCACCGTCGAATTCGCGGATGCGTGGGCCGAGCCCCTATCGGGAGACGGCTACACGTGCTACCTGAAACCGTTCCGGACGCTCGAGGACGGTCATGTGCTCGCGGCGACGCTCGGTCTGCTGATCCGTCAGGCGCGAAAATCCGGATGGTCGCTCGGGATTCGACAGTCGCTGCTGGCCGCGGTCGCCGCACTGCGTGGACTGGACTGGACGCGGCCGAGCGACGCGGGCACCCACATCGCACTCGGCGGAATCTTCGAGCAGGTGGAGAGGCTGATCGCGGAGTTGGATCCGCAATGGGCGCAGGCGGATTCGCGGGATCGCGAACGGTGGCTGCGGGACCGTCGGCTGCTGGGAACGGCGGGTCGAGTCAGGGCGCTGCGGTTGGCGTCGGCGTGGCGGGCGATGGGGGAGGAGCCAGCGGAATGACCGGAAATCTCCGCTCGACCGTCGCCGCTTCACTCGATGCGTAGCTGCGCTACCCGACTGTAGATATGGGAGCGGGCCTCGGCGAAGGGGGGGAGTTAGCCGAGGCCCGCGTAAGGTCGGCCCGGGGGGGAGGGGCCGACGTGAATGATCCTACGCGATGATCGGCGATTGTGGGTGAGTGGGGCGGCACACTTTGGAAGTTTTTCCCCCGATTTCGAACCCGCCGGTCCCGGATGGGGCACCGTGACCGATCCGCACTGACCGTCACATCCATCTGGAAGCGGCTGCGAGTTTGCCAAAATCCTTGTCGTGCAGCGATTTCCGCTGGCAGAACGGATTTCACCGCAGTGTGAATTCGGTCACTGGAAGCGCGTGCACCGCTCGCGTCGTGTCCGAGTCCGCCGCCGTGACGGTCGTCTCCCGTCGGAAATCGGTCGGATTTGCCGCGTGTCGTAGCCGCTGGGCATGTCGTGGGATCTCCGCGCGCACCGAAACCTGTCGGACCCCGGTGCCATCATGTCCGCGTGTTCACCGGGACCGGGCACGCATCGGGTGTCCATCGAGCAGATCACCGCGCGCGATCGTCGGGCCGCCCGCGCGAGTACTCGGCGCGCTCGAATGAGGTAGCCGACTACGCGCGCGCCCGGGCGGTCGCGCCCGGCACCATCGAGTCGGTCGCATTCCGGTCCGACATCCCCGAGCACCGTCGGAACCGGGATGCGACCCTTCGCGTCCGGTCCATGGATCGCGACGCATCCCGCACTCCGACAAATGGGATGAAATTGTCCGAGCCTCGGACAATACTGACTCGGGTAACCGGCTGGACGGTCGATTCAGCGTCACGGCTCGACGTCGAACCGCACCGACGTCGATGGCACCACATCACCGAGAAAACCCGAACGTCAGGAGAATCATGCCCGACGCAATAGTCGCCGAGGGTCTCGTCAAACGCTATGGCAAACTCGTCGCCCTCGACGGGCTCGACCTCGCGGTCCCCGAAGGCACCGTTACCGCGCTGCTCGGCCCCAACGGCGCGGGCAAGACCACGACCGTCCGTGTGCTCACCACACTGCTGATACCGGACGAAGGACGAGCCACCGTCGCGGGCATCGACGTCCTGCGCGACCCGCAGGCGCTGCGTTCCCAGATCGGGGCATCGGGCCAATACGCGGCCGTCGACGAATATCTCACCGGATTCGAGAACCTCGAAATGGTGGGCAGGCTGTACCACATGGGCGTGCAGCGCAGTAAGGAACGTGCGCGTGAGCTGCTGGAACGCTTCCGGCTCAGCGACGCCGCCGACCGTCCCGTGCGCGGCTACTCCGGTGGCATGCGCCGCAGGCTCGACCTCGCGGGCGCACTCGTCGCCAACCCGCCGGTGCTGTTCCTCGACGAGCCGACCACCGGACTCGACCCGAGGGCCCGCCTCGACCTGTGGGACGTCATCGAAGAACTGGTCGCGGGCGGCACCACGCTGCTGCTCACCACCCAGTACATGGAGGAAGCCGACCGGCTCGCCGACGCCATCGCCGTCATCGACCACGGCAAGGTGATCGCGCGCGGCACGGCCGACGAACTCAAGACGCTGGTCGGCGGCGACCGCATCGAACTCACCGTCGACTCCGCCGACAAGCTGCCGGTCGCCAGACAGGCGCTGGAGGGGCTCGCCGATGGCGAGATCCATCTCGAACCCGGGCTGCGCCGCATCACCGTGCCGGTCAGCAACGGGTCGCAGGCCCTGGTCGACGCGATCGGCCTGCTCGCGAAACACGAGGTCAAGATCCACGACGTCGGGCTGCGCCGCCCGTCGCTGGACGATGTATTCCTCACCCTCACCGGACACGAGGCCGAGAGCGCCGAAGGTCTCGACGAGGCGGACGCGCCAACCACCGCAGTGCTGGAGAAGACGGAAGGAAATGTGAGATGACCGCCGCCACCGGTGCGAACGCGGCCACCGCGACATCGCGGGACACCGGACTCGTCGAACGCCTGGCGATCGTGCTGAACGACAGCAGGACCATCGCCAAACGCAATGTCATCAAGATCAAGCGCGTGCCCGACGTGCTGATCTTCTCGACGATGTCGCCCATCATGTTCGTGCTGCTTTTCGCCTACGTGTTCGGCACGGCGATCCAGGTGCCCGGCATGGAAGGCGGCTACCGCGAATTCCTCATCGCGGGCATCTTCGCCCAGACCGTGGTGTTCGGCGCCACGTTCACCGGCGCGGGTCTGGCCGAGGACATGCAGAAGGGCATCATCGACAGGTTCCGGTCGCTGCCGATGGCGCCGTCGGCGGTGCTGGTCGGACGCACGCTCAGCGATGTCGTGATCAACGTGGTCAGTCTTGTCGTCATGTCGCTGACGGGCCTGCTGGTCGGATGGCGGATCCGCGGATCGTTCCTCGACGCCGTCTTCGCCTACATCCTGCTGCTGCTGTTCGCGTACGCGGTGTCGTGGATCATGGCCGTGGTCGGCCTGCTGGTCCGCACGCCCGAGGTGTTCAACAACGCCAGCTTCATGGTGATCTTCCCGCTGACCTTCCTCGCCAACACCTTCGTCCCGCTGGAGAACCTGCCCGCGGTGCTCAAGGTGTTCGCGGAATGGAATCCGGTGTCCGCGGTCACCCAGGCCACCCGTGACCTGTTCGGCAACAACAATCCGGCCATGCCGCCGCCGGACGCGTGGCCCATGCGGAACCCGGAGATCACCACGCTCGCGTGGGTGGTGATCATCCTGGTGGTGTTCGTGCCGCTGGCGTTGCGTCAGTACAAGCGCACCGTCAGCCGCTGACCCGAGGTCAGCGACCGTTGTCCGCGCCGGCTCCTGCCAAGGGGGTCGGCGCGGAGCCGTTGCGGGAGTAGCCGATGCGCGGCGGGGCCGCGGCGGGTCGCGGCGGTTGCGGCCGGCGGCTGCGCACCAGCCAGGCCGCCCCACCGGCCAGCGCGACGACGACCGCGGCAATCAGAGAACGTGTTGGTACGTGCAGGCGCCCCAAGGTCATTCGACCACTCTGGCATACCCGAGTGAATCGCGCCCGCGCCCCCGGTCGGAGGGGTTCTCGACAGCGGCGCACACCGCGGGCCGGCTAGCATGGCGGGGTGACCTCTCCGATGCCGACCGCAGGCGCCACCCTGCACACCAGCCGCGGCGATATCAAGATCGCGCTCTACGGCAACCACGCGCCGCGCACGGTGCGCAACTTCCTCGGCCTCGCCGACGGTTCGGCGTCCTACACCACAGCGAACGCGAGTGGGGGCAGCGATGGGCCCTTCTACGACGGCGTCACCTTCCACCGGGTGCTGGCCGGATTCATGATCCAGACCGGCGACCCCACCGGCACCGGGCGCGGCGGACCGGGCTACCAGTTCGCCGACGAATTCCATCCCGACCTGCGTTTCGATCGCGGTTACCTGCTGGGGATGGCGAATGCCTCGCGACCCAAGACGAACGGGTCGCAGTTCTTCATCACGGTGGCCAGGCAGCCGCATCTGAACCGCAAGCACACCATCTTCGGCGAGGTCGTCGATCCCGATTCCCGAGCGGTCGTCGACGCGATCGCCACCACGCCGACCGACCGCGACGACCGGCCGGAGCAGCCGGTGGTCATCTCCGCGATCACCATCGAATGAGCCGATGAATCCGCACCCTCCCGCACCGACGTGCGTCCGTCATCCCCAACGCCCGACCGGTCTGGCGTGCACGCGCTGCGGGCGGCCTGCCTGCCCGGATTGCCTGCGGCCCGCCGCGGTCGGTCAGCACTGTGTCGACTGTCTCGCCCAGGATCAGCGTTCGGCGCCGCAGATGCGCACCGTGGCGGGCGCATCGGTCGCGCGGACGCCGATACCGTTCGTCACCTACGCGCTCATCGTCGCCAATGTGGTGATCTTCGCCATCACGGCGGCGCAGGCCCGCAGTCTGATGGACAACTACTACGGTTCGCCACTGTTCTCGCGGTACATGCTGGTGCCGAGGCTGGTGGCCGACGGGCAGTTCGAGCGCGTCATCGGCTCCGGCTTCCTGCACTGGGGACCGATCCACCTGGCATTGAACATGTTCGCGCTGTGGGTGGTCGGCCGCAATCTCGAACCCGGGCTCGGCCGGTCCCGGTATCTGGCCGTGTATCTGGTGTCGCTGTTCGGCGGGTCGGCGGCGAGCATGGTGTTCCAGGACCAGAACACCGCTGCGGCGGGCGCGTCCGGCGCGGTCTACGGCCTGTTCGGCGCGATCACCGTGCTGCTGATCCGAGTGCGCCAGAATCCGAATCAGATGCTCATCCTGATCGGCATCAACATATTCATCAGCTTCTCGCTGCCGGGCATCTCGCTGTCCGCGCATCTCGGCGGGTTGGCGGCGGGCACGCTGGCGACGGTCGGCGTGCTGTTCCTGCCGCAGTGGCTCAACGCCAGGACGCCCGAGGCGGTGCGCGCCATCGGGTGGGCTTCCATCGCCGCGGTCGCGGTGGCGGATCTGGCCGTCGTTGCCGCCGCTGTAGCCACGCTCGCCTGACTCGAAATGCGACGTTTCACGTGAAGCATTCGCGTGTGAGACCGCTACCGGGTGGCGAGTCCGTTCGCGAGCAGCGCGTCGAACACATCCTCGGGATGGGTGCCGAGATCCCAGCGACCGAAGATCAACAGGTGTTCGGCGCCGCCCGCCTCGCGGACGTCGATCTCCAGCATCGGCATCTTGCGGCCGAGTCGCCGGTACCCGACGATGCGTGCGCGCACGATCTGCTCGGGGGCGTACTCGGTGGGGCCGGTGAGGTTGCGCACGACGAGGCGCGGATCAGCGCCGGGCAGGATCGATACGCGCGGTCGCTGCCGGAAGCCGAGTACGGCCAGCGCCAGCAGTCCGAGCGCGGCGAGCCCGATGAGCAGGCGCCCCGCGTTGTCGTTGCTGAGCACGGCCGCGCCCGCCAGGATCACCGCGCCCGCCGCGACGGCGTAGAGCGCGGGAGCGGGGGTGGTCCAGGCCAGGCCCGGTGTGTCCGGGCTCTCGTCGGATTCGGGCTTCACGCGGGGTTGTCCCCAATCATCCTCGAGTTGTCCACAGGGGCATCCACAGGGTGTGCATGAATGACACGCATGTCACCAGGTGCGAGGCGCGGCCGATATTCGCTGCTCAGCGCCACCGCATGGTCATGATGAGGCCGACGACCATGAGTCCGAAGCCGATGAGGAAGTTCCACGCGTTCAGATCCCGCATCCAACCGATCTCCTCGGCCGCCAAGTAGTACACCAGCAGCCAGATCAGCCCGGCCAGCATGAATCCGAGCATGATCGCCACGTACCAGACCGGCGACGGACCCGCCTTGACCTTCACCGGGATACGGCTCGCTGGATTGATCGTGTAGTCGCTCTTCTTGCGAACCTTCGACTTCGGCATGACGTCCTCGTTATCGGCGTTCAGGTCGGTACCGGCGGCGGGTCCGGACGCGCTCGCCACGGCGGGCGAAGGCGGTCCGAACAGCGCGAAAGGGCCTCCGGTGTGCCTCTAGGCTAGCCCAACTGGTAATGCGTGGGACGCGTCGAGGGGTTGGCACGTAATCTCGAACCCATGCGTGTACTCGTCGTCGACAACTACGACAGCTTCGTGTTCAACCTGGTGCAATACCTCGGCCAGTTGGGTGTGGACGCCGTCGTGTGGCGCAACGACGACAAGCAACTCACCGATCTCGACGCCGTGGTCGCCGACTTCGACGGCATCCTCATCAGCCCCGGTCCCGGCACCCCCGACCGGGCGGGCGTCAGCATCGACCTGGTCCGCGCCTGCGCGCGCTCGGCCACGCCACTGCTCGGCGTCTGCCTCGGCCACCAGGCCATCGGCGAGGCGTACGGCGCCACCGTCACCCGCGCGCCCGAACTGCTGCACGGCAAGACGAGCCTGGTCTTCCACACCGGTTCCGGGGTGCTCGCCGGTCTGCCCGACCCGTTCACCGCCACCCGCTACCACTCGCTCACCGTGCTCGAGGACACCATTCCCGAGGAGATCGAGGTGACCGGGCGCACCGAATCCGGCATCGTCATGGCCATGCGGCATCGCACACTGCCCATTCACGGCGTGCAGTTCCATCCCGAGTCGGTGCTCACCCAGGGCGGTCACCGCATGTTGGCCAACTGGCTCGAGGTGTGCGGGCGGCGCCCGGAGGAGGGGCTGATCGAGGTGCTCGAGGCAGAGGTCGCGGCGCTGGTGGTGCAGTGACCGGTCGGCCACATGTGCTGCTCTCGGTCGCGGTGAGTCTTGACGGCTATATCGACGACGCGAGCGACGAGCGTCTGCTGCTGTCCGGCGCCGCCGATTTCGACCGGGTCGATCGGGTGCGCGCGGAATCCGACGCGATCCTCGTCGGCGCGCACACCCTGCGCAAGGACAATCCGCGACTGCTGGTGAACAGCGCGGAACTGCGGGCCGCCCGGATCGCGGCGGGCAAACCGGAGTATCCGCTGAAGATCACCGTCACGCGCACCGGCGACCTCGATGTCGACCTCCGGTTCTGGCATCACGGCGGCGCGAAACTCGTCTACACCACCGACGACGGCGCGACGAAACTCGGTGATCGGCTCGACGCGCTCGCCGAAGTCGTGTCCCTCGGGGCCGCGCTCGACTTCGCCGACCTGCTCGACGACCTCGGCCGCCGGGGTATCGGCAGATTGATGGTCGAGGGCGGCACCGGCATGCACACCGCGTTCCTCGCCGCCGACCTCGCCGACGAACTGCACGTCGCGGTCGCCCCGATCCTCGTCGGCGACGAAGACGCCCCGCGATTCGTCGGCCCCGCGGCGTATCCGGGTGGCACGGCTCGCCGGTTCGAGCTGATCGATGTCGGCGCGGTCGGCGATATCGCCCTGCTCCGGTACGCGCCGCGCAAACCGTGAACAACCTCATGGAGGTGTGATGTCCGATCGACAGGACGCGACCGACCGAGAGTACCTGCGCCAGGCGATCGAGCTGGCTCGCCGGTGCCCGCCGAGCGCCACCGCGTTCTCCGTCGGCGCGGTGGTGGTCGCGAACGGTGCGGTGCTCGCGACCGGCTATTCGCGGGAAAGCGACCCGAAGGCGCACGCCGAGGAAGCCGCGCTCGCCAAACTCGCCACCGAAGACCCGCGCCTGGCGACCGCGACCATCTACAGCACGCTCGAACCCTGCTCCCAGCGCGCCACCGCGACCAGAACTCCGTGCACCGAGCGGATCCTCGCGGCGGGCATCCCGCGCGTGGTGATCGCGTGGCGGGAGCCGTCGACCTTCGTGGCCGATTGCGTCGGCGTGGAGAACCTGCGCGCACACGGCGTGACGGTGGTGGAGTTCACCGACATGGCCGAGGACGCCATGTCGATGAACCATCACCTCACGCTGTGAGCCACCCGCTCACGGTGAGCTGTGCTGCCGCGCGACGAACACGCCCCGGCCCCGTAGCGGAAGCTGTTCGCTGACGGCGGACCGAGCCGACTACGCGACGAGCGTGCCTCACCGTAGCTAGTGCTGCCCCGCTGACGGCGGACCGAGCCGACCACGCGACGGACGCCCCTGCCGTGGCAGGAGCCGTCCGCTGACGGCGGACCGAACCCCTTGCGCGACGAGCGCGCCTCGCCGTAGCTAGAGCTGCCTCGCTCACGGCGGACCGAGCCGACTGCGCGACGGACGCCCCTGCCGTGGCAGGAGCCGTCCGCTCATGGCGGACCGAGCCGCTTGCGCGACGGGAGTGCCCTGCCGTAGCTGGAGCCGTCCGCTCACGGCGGACCGAGCGGCAGCACGCCGATCGTGATCAGGATCGTGCCCGACTTGGACGCCGCACTGCCCGGCGCGGGCTGCTGCGCGGTGATCCGGCCGACATCGGTGGTGTTGAGCGTGGTCACGGTGTTCTGCGACAGCTGCCCGTTCCAGCCGAGTTGACGCAGTTCCGCCGCGGCCTGCGCCGGGGTCTTGGCGCGCAGGTCGGGCATCGTGAACTGGTCGCCTTCGGAGACGCGCACGGTGACCGTCGAACCCTTGTCGGCGAGGGTGCCCGCAGGCGGATCGGTGCTGAGCACCGTGCCTTTGGGCTGCGAGCTCTGCACTTCCTGGGTGTTGATCTGGAATCCGGCGCTCTTGGTCAGCGTCGACTCGGCGGTGTCGATGGGTTGTCCGGCCACGTAGGGGACCGGCACCTGTTCGGGACCGCTGCCGACGGCCACGGTGACCATCCCGCCCGCGTCGACCTTCTGGCCTTCCGCGGGACTCTGGGTGACGACCTTGTCCTTTTCGTCCATGCTCGACGGTTCCCGGGTCACGTCGGGATTCAGCCGCAGGCCCTTGGCGTTGAGTTCCTGTTCGGCCTGCTGCTGGGTCAGCCGCGCCAGCCTCGGCACCGGGATCTGCGCCGGGCCGGTCGACACCTGCAGGGTGACGATGCTGTTCTCGTCCACCCGGGAGCCGCCGAGCGGCTGGGTGGAGATGACATTGCCCTGCCCGACCTTGGAATCCGGCTTCTCCTGGATCGCGACGGAGAACCCGAGGCGTTCCAGGTCACGCTGCGCGGTCGCGGCCGGTTTGTTCGCGAGATCGGGCACCGAGACCTGATCCGGTTTGCTGCCCGGCCCGATCAGCAGCCAGAACAGCGCGAAGACCACCGCGAGCGCCGCCGCGCCCGCGAGCGCGATGTAGGCGGTGCGACGCCCGCCGCCGGATTCGACCGGGTCCTGTTCGCCGGTGTCGTCGCCGCGTTCGACGGTGCGGAAGGTGCGTGGCGCCGGTTCGTTCGAACCGAAGACCGTGGTGCGGTCCTCCTCGGTCATCACCATCGGCGCGATCGGTTTCTGGCCGCCGAGCACCCGGATCAGGTCGGCGCGCATCTCGGCGGCGGTTTGGTAGCGGTTCGCCGGATTCTTGCTCATCGCCTTGAGCACCACGGAATCCAGTTCGCGCGGCACTCCGTCGTAGACGTGCGACGGCAGTCGCGGATCCTCGCGGACATGCTGGTAGGCCACCGCGACGGGCGAGTCACCGGTGAACGGCGGTTCGCCGGTGAGGATTTCGAACAGCACGCAGCCGACCGAGTACACGTCCGAGCGGGCGTCGACGGTCTCGCCCCTTGCCTGCTCCGGCGACAGGTACTGCGCGGTGCCGATGACGGCGGCGGTCTGGGTCATCGGGTTGGAGTTGTCGGCGATCGCGCGGGCGATGCCGAAGTCCATCACCTTCACCGCGCCCGCCCGGTTGATCATGATGTTGGCGGGCTTCATGTCGCGGTGCACGATGCCCGCTTTGTGGCTGAAGTCGAGCGCGGCGCACACGTCGGCGACGACTTCCATGGCCCGGCGCGGCGCCAGCGGCCCCTTGCCGCGCACGATGTCGCGCAGCGTGTCGCCGTCGACGTACTCCATGACGATGTAGGGCAGCGGGCCGCCGTCCACCTCGGCTTCGCCGGTGTCGTAGACCGCGACGATGGCCGGATGGTTGAGGGCGGCCGCGTTCTGCGCCTCACGTTTGAAGCGCAGGTAGAAGGTGGGGTCGCGGGCGAGATCGGCACGAAGCACCTTGATCGCGACGTCACGGCTCAGCCGCAGGTCCCGTGCCTTGTGCACCTCCGACATCCCGCCGAATCCGATGATCTCGCCCAGCTCATAGCGGGAGGAGAGATTCTTCGGGGTTGTCATGGTTGTCCTTGCTGCGGAGGGTTGGGCGCGCTGCGGGTGTTCGAGGGGCCTCGGGCACCCGGTAATTCCGAGAAGGGCGGTTCGAGCGTCGGGAACCAGCTGCTGCGGGTGGTGGTCTGGGCGCTCGTTTTCGGCGGTTTCGAGGTGGTGGTCGGTGCCGTCGTCGGCGGAACCGTGGTTGTCGGCTCCGGGATCGTGGTTTTCGGTTCCGTCGTCGGCGGCGGTTCGAAGGTGGTGACCGGCGGTGGCGGCGGCGCCTGCCGGGTTGTGGTCGGATCGAAGTCGGTGATGACGGGCGGCGGCAGTTGCGGCGCGCTCGTGCTCGGCGGGGTGCGCGTCGGGTCGGGGTTGGTGTCGCCGCCGAACAGCAGCCAGATGGCCGCGCCGCCGAGGATCACCGCGCCGACGCCGAGTCCGGCCAGCCACTTCTGGGTGTTGGTCCACCCGGTCTGGCGCGGCGGACCGCCCGCGGCTCCCCGGTTCATGGCCGTGGCGGGCGGGGCCAGCGCGCCCGCCTGGGCGTATCGGGTGGCCGGTGCGTCGTGCTGGGCGTGGTGACCGTGCTGACCCGAGGGCATGATGACCGTAGGACCCGGCGGCAACACCCTGGTCGCGCCGGTCGACGGACCCTGGTGCGGACCGCCCGCCGCGCCGAGCGGCACCGGCGGCCGGTGGCCGGCGCGCACCGCGGCGACCGCGTCGGCGAACTCGCCGCCGCCCGCGTACCGCAGCTGCGGATCCTTGCCCATCGTGATCTCGATGAGTTCACGCACGTTCGGCGGCAGATCCGACGGCATCGGCGGCGGGGTGTCGCGCACGTGCTTCATGGCGACCGTGATCGCGCCGTCTCCGCTGAAGGGCCGCTTGCCCGCGAGCACCTCGTAGCCGACCACGCCGAGCGAGTACACGTCGCTGGCCGCGGTCGCGTCCTCGCCGACGGCCTGTTCGGGGGCGATGTACTGGGCCGTGCCCATCACCATGCCGGTCTTGGTGACCGGTGACGCGTCGACGGCCTTGGCGATGCCGAAGTCGGTGATCTTCACCTGACCCGTCGGCGTCACCAGGATGTTGCCCGGTTTCACGTCGCGGTGCACGACACCGGCGGCGTGCGCCACCTCGAGCGCCCGGCCGGTCTGCTCGAGCAGGTCGAGGCCCTGGACGACGGACAGTCGCCCGAGCCTGCTCAGTACCGTGTTCAGCGGCTCGCCCTGCACCAATTCCATGACCAGGTAGGCGGTTTCGCCCGCCGACGGATCGTAGGTCTCGCCGTAGTCGTAGATGCCCGCGATACCGGGGTGGTTCAGTTGCGCCGTGGTCTTGGCCTCGGTGCGGAACCGGTGCCGGAAGGTGGGGTCGGCGGAGAACTCCGCCTTGAGCACCTTCACCGCCACACGTCGGTCGAGCCGGGTGTCCAGCGCCTCCCACACCTGTCCCATGCCGCCCGTGGCGATGAGCCGTTGCAGGCGGTACCGGTCGGCGATCAGCGCCCCGTTGTTCAGCATCTGGGCCCCCGTACCTCTCGTACGTTCATATCGTTCAGCCCCCCTGTAGACCGGCGTCGAGCACCGCGCGGCCGATGGGTGCGGCCACCGAGCCGCCGGTCGCCGCGAGGGCGCGGTCGCCGCCGTCCTCGACGATCACCGCGAGGGCGATCTTCGGGTTCTGCGCGGGGGCGAAGGCGATGTACCAGGCGTGCGGCGGGGTGGAGCGCGGGTTCTCGCCGTGTTCGGCGGTACCGGTCTTGGACGCGATCGTGTAGCCGCCGCGGTCGCCGCCCGCGGTGTAGCGCTCGGAGGCGACCATCAGCGTGGTCAGCTGCGAGGCGACCTGCGCGCTCACCGCCTGCCCCACCGAAACCGGCTTGGTCTTGGACAATTCGCTCAGATCGGGGCCCTGCAACTGGTCGACCAGATACGGCTGCATGCGCACGCCGCCGTTGGCGACGGTCGCGGCGATGACGGCGTTGTCCAGCGGGGTGAGAGCCACATCGCGCTGGCCGATGCTGCTCTGACCGAGCGCGGCGTTGTCCGTGATGTTGCCGACCGTACTCTCGGCCACCGGGATGGGAATACCCCCGTGGGGTCCGATTCCGAAGGCGGCGGCCTCGTCCTTGAGTCGGGCCGAGCCGACGCGCAGCCCGAGTTCGACGAACGCGGTGTTGCAGGAGCGCCGGAACGCGTCGGTCAGCGAGGCCGTCGGTTCCGAACCGCAGGTGGAGCCGTTGTAGTTCTCCAGCGTCGTCGACGTGTCCGGGAGAGTGATGTTGGGCGCCGCGGTGAACTGGTCGTCGGGTGTGGCGACCCGGTTCGACAGCGCGGCGGCGGTCACCACGACCTTGAAGGTGGAACCGGGCGGATAGGTCTGCGAGACAGCCCGGTTCAGCATCGGCTTGCTCGGGTCGGTGTTCAGTTCGTCCCACGCCTGCGTGGTCACCGCGCTGTCGTGGCCGGTGAGCCGGTTGGGGTCGTAGCTCGGCGTGGAGACCATGGTCAGGATCTTGCCGGTGCTCGGCTCGATCGCGACCACGGAACCGGTGTAGCCCTTCGCCGTCAACTGTTCGTAGGCGACCCGCTGCATGACCGGGTTGATGGTGGTCAGCACGTTGCCGCCGCGCGGATCGCGGCCGGAGATCATGTCGATCAGCCGCGAACCGAACAGCTGACTGTCGGACCCGTTGAGCACCGAATCCTCGGAACGTTCCAGTCCGTTGCTGCCGTACTGGATCGAATAGAAACCGGTCGCGTGCGCGTAGGCCATCGGGTCGGTCGGGTAGGTGCGCAGGTATTTGTAGCGGTCGTCGGTGCCGACCGAGGAGGCGAGCACGGTGCCGCCCGCCGAGATCTGGCCGCGCTGGCGCGCGTATTCGTCGAGCAGCACCCGCCGGTTGCGCGGGTCGGTGCGGTAGTCGTCGGCCTTGATCACCTGCACGTAGGTGGCGTTGACGAGCAAGGCGACGATCATCACCATCACCGCGACCGCGACCCGCCGTAGTGGAGTGTTCATTACTGCGGCCTCCCGTTGCGCCGCAACAGCTCGGTCTGGGCGTCGGCGATGGGGGCGGGCGGGTCCTTCTTGGCGACCGGCGCGGGCGCGCGCGCGGCGTCGGAGATCTTGATCAGCAGGGCGAGCAGCGCGTAGTTCGATAGCAGCGACGAACCGCCGTAAGAGATGAACGGCGTGGTCAGACCGGTCAGCGGAATCAGTTTCGTGACACCGCCCACCACGACGAACACCTGGATGACGATCGTGAACGAGAGTCCGGCGGCGAGCAGTTTGCCGAAGCTGTCGCGCACCGCGATCGCCGTGCGCAGCCCGCGGATCACCAGGACCAGGAACAGCAGCAGCACCGCGGACAGGCCGATGAGCCCGAGCTCCTCGCCGATGGTGGTGACGATGAAGTCGGTTTTGGCGAACGGCACCCGGTTCGGGCGCCCATTGCCGAGGCCGGTGCCCGCGACCCCGCCGGTGGCGAGTCCGAACAGTGACTGCGAGATCTGGTAGCCGGTGTTGTTGTAGTCGGCGAACGGGTCGAGCCAGGTGTGCACGCGGACCCGGAGATGGCTGAACAGGTTGTACGCGAACACGAAACCGAGGGCGAGCAGGCCGCCGCCGATGATCAGCCACCCGACGCGCTCGGTGGCGATGTAGAGCATCACCAGCACCGTGCTGAAGATCAGCAGCGAGGTGCCGAGATCCTTCTCCAGTACGAGCACGCCGATGCAGACGATCCACACGGCAAGGATCGGTCCGAGGTCACGAGCGCGCGGGAAGTCCATACCGAGCATATGTTTGCCCGCCACGGTGAACAGATCGCGTTTGGCGACCAACACCGAGGCGAAGAAGATGATCAACAGGATCTTCGCGAATTCACCCGGCTGCACGCTGAAACCGGGCAACCTGATCCAGATCTTCGCGCCGTTGGTCTCCGAGAAACGTCCGGGCAGCAGCGCCGGGATCATGAGCGCGACCAGACCGACCAGCCCGAGGGTGTAGCTGTAGCGGGCGAGCGTGCGGTAGTCGCGCAACACGATCAGCACCACGATGAACAGCACCATGCCGAGCCCGGTCCACAGGATCTGCTGGTTGGCGTCGGGGGAGGGGATCGAGGTGCCGTCGAATTCGGCGTCCTGCGCGGCCGCGAGGTCGAGCCGGTGGATCAGGACGAGGCCGAGTCCGTTGAGCACCGCGACGATCGGCAGCAGCAGCGGGTCGGCGAACGGCGCGAAACGGCGGACCGCGAGATGGGCGACGGTGAACAGTGCGAGGAAGGCGCCGCCGTACTTGAGGATGTCCCAGGTGATCGACTGCTCTTGACTCGCCTCGACCAGGAACAGCGACACCGTGGTGATGACCGCGGCGAAACCGAGCAGGACGAGTTCGGCGTTGCGTCTGGTCGACGGCGGCGGCGCGGGAGCGAATCCGCCCGGCGGGCTGGGGAAAGCCCCGGCGGGCGATGATGCCGGTGCGGACATCAGTCCGTCACCCGGCAGTTCTCCCCCACGGTCTGGGGGCTCGGCGACGCGGTCGACGTCGGCGCGGTGGGCTCCACCTTCGTCGGTGTCTTGACGTCGGTACCCCTGGTTTCATCCGGATTCGGATTCGGGTTGGGATTCGGCTCCGGCGGCGGCGCGTCGGTCGGCGTGCCCGCGGGCTGCGCCGAATCGTTCGGCACCACGCCCGGTTGCGGTCCCGGTGGCGGCGGCGGTTGCGGTGTCGGCTGCGCGGGCTGCTGCTGTTTCGGCTGGCACGGCGGCAGCAACTCCTGTTTGGCGAGCAACTGCAACTGTTCCTCGGCCTTGCCGAGCGAACCCGGCGGCAGCCCCTTGTTCACCTGATCGCGGCCGGTCTGCTTCAGATCGTCCACCCGCAGCGGCTTGCACGAGGATGGGGGCTGGGTGCCGACCTCGAGGACGGTCAACTCACCGGACTTGTTCACACAGCCGATGGTGTGCACCTCGTGGATCGAATAACCGAGGATCGACCCGGGCAGTCCGCGCAGGATCACCACCTGGCCGCCGTCGGCGCCCACGTAGTAATTGTTGCGGATCATCTTGTAGCCCACCAGAAGTCCGACGCTGACCGCGATCACCAGCGCCACCGCGAGCAGGATCCACCGCAGTTTGTGCGAGCGGCCCGGCGCGGGCGGTTCCGGTGTCGGAGCGGCCCGGCGCGGCGGCGTCGCCCGCGGCGGACGCATGGCCGCGGCCCGGCCCGCCGCGGTATTCGGCGGCGGGGTGTCCTCGTCCTGTCCCGAGGCGGCGCCCGCGACGATCGGATGACTCTGCCCGTAGTCGAGATCGATGACATCGGCGACGACCACGGTCACGTTGTCGGGGCCGCCGCTGCGCAGGGCGAGCTCGATGAGCCGGTCGGCGCATTCGTCGGTGCTGCCCTCGCGCATGGTGTTCGCGATGGTCTCGTCGCTGACCACGTCGGACAGGCCGTCGGAGCACAGCAGGTACCGGTCGCCCGCGCGCGCCTCGCGCATGATGAGGGTCGGCTCGATCTCGTTGCCGGTGAGCGCGCGCATGATCAGCGAACGCTGCGGATGAGTGTGCGCCTGCTCGGGTGTGATCCTGCCCTCGTCGACCAGTGACTGCACGAACGTGTCGTCGCGGGTGATCTGCGCGAGCTCGCCGCCGCGCAACAGGTAGGCGCGCGAGTCGCCGATGTGCACGAGACCGAGTTTGCGGCCCGCGAACAGGATCGCGGTGAGCGTGGTGCCCATGCCGTCGAGTTCGGGCTCCTCTTCGACCTGATCGGCGATCGCGGCATTGCCGGAACGGGTCGCCGTATCGAGTTTGCCGAGCAGGTCGTCGCCCGGCTCGTCGTCGTCGAGATGCGCGAGGGCGGCGATCATCAGTTGGGAGGCGACCTCGCCCGCGGCATGACCGCCCATGCCGTCGGCGAGTGCGAGCAGTCTGGCGCCCGCGTAGACGGAATCCTCGTTGTTGCCGCGGACGAGACCGCGGTCGCTGCGCGCTGCGTAGCGGAGAACAAGTGTCACGGTCGCAGCTCGATCACTGTCTTGCCGACACGGACCGGCGTGCCGAGAGGAACACGGACCGCGGTCGTCACCTTCGCGCGGTCGAGGTACGTACCATTGGTCGAGCCGAGATCCTCGACATACCAGTCGTCACCGCGTGGGGACAGCCGCGCATGCCGTGTCGAGGCGTAATCATCGGTGAGAACCAGCGTCGAATCGTCCGCACGCCCGATCAGCACCGGTTGGGTGCCGAGCGAGATGCGGGTGCCGGCGAGTGAACCTTGAGTCACCACAAGATATTTGGCGCCCTTCTGGCCTCGGCTGAAGGAAGGCAGCACCGCGGAACCGCGTGCGGCCCTGGGCTGGATCCGAACGCCGGATGCCGCGTAGATGTCGCTGCGCAAGGTACGCATAACCGCCCAGACGAACAGCCACAGCAGCAAAAGGAACCCCGCACGGGTCAGTTGCAGGATCAGTCCCTGCACGGCGTTCCACCTCCTGTTCGACCGTGTAATCCGTCGGTGCCGTCGGTGCGGTTCGACCCACCCCACAGCTGCCTACCCTGCCCGGCGCCGAAATGGCGCCGTGCGTGATGGCAGCATCATAGGGCCGTCAGTCGATTCCGATCACGATACGGCCGCAGAACCCCTCGTTGCCACGTGAGGAAGCGTCATGTCGTGATCTGCATCGCGAGCTTACGGGATCACACGATACGGATCAGGATCTCGGAATGCCCGGCGCGGATCACATCGCCGTCGGCGAGCTGCCAATCCTGCACGGGAGAGCCGTTGACCAAGGTGCCGTTGGTGGAACCGAGGTCCGAGAGCATCGCGGTCTGGCCGTCCCAGCGCACCTCGATGTGGCGACGCGACACACCGGTGTCGGGCAGGCGGAAATGCGCGTCCTGACCGCGGCCGATGATGTTGCTGCCCTCGCGCAGCTGGTACGTGCGCCCGCTGCCGTCGTCGAGCTGCAGCGTGGCCGAATAGCCCGCGCCGGCCTGCGCGCCCGCGCCGCCGTACCCGCCGGGCGCGCCGTAACCGGGCTGCGCCGCGCCGTAGCCGGGCTGTTGCGAATACGCCTGGCCGTAGCCGCCCTGATCATCGGGCGCGTATCCGCTCTGCTCCGGATAGCCCTGATCGCCGTAACCGGACTCGGCGTACCCCTGCTGGCCGTAGCTCTGCTGGGCGTAGCCCTGCTGACCGTAGCCGGGATCGGCGTAACCCTGGTCGCCGTAGCCGGGCTGCTGGCCGTAGTTCGGGTCGGCGTAACCCTGGTGACCGCCCTGCTGGCCACCTTGCTGACCGTAGCCCTGCTGGCCGTAGGCGGGGTCCTGATAACCGGGCTGCTGACCGTAGCCCTGGTCGCCGTAGCCTTGCTGGCCGTAGCCGCCACGGTCGCCGTAGCCGCCGCCCTGCTGGCCGTACCCCTGATCCTGGTACCCCTGCTGGCCGTAGCCGCCCTGCCCGGCCGGACCGCCCTGCTGATAGTCGTAGCCGTTCTGGTACTCGCCGTAGCCCTGCTGCGACTCGGGAGCCTGATAGTCGACCCCGCCGCCGTACTGCGCGCCGCCGCGCCCGTAGTCGTCGTGATACGCGCCGTTCTGCGGACCGGGCCTGCCTGCGGGCGGCGGCGAATACCCGCGGCTGCGTGGATCGGACTCCGCGGGCTCACGGCTCGGGTCGTAGCCAGAGTTCTGCGTCATGGGGCCAGCTCCTGGTTGCGGGTGTGCGGGTCGTTGGGGCGGGGGTTCGGGGCTTCGAGCCTGGGTTGCCCTGCGATCCGCGTCGGGATCGACGCGGCCGCTCGCCCTGAACTGTCCGGTGTGCAGCGTAGGTGATGCCTGGAACGCTACGTGTACTTCGCCGTAGGTCTGCCACCCCTGATCGCGGATGTAGTCCTTCAGATGCTTGGCGAACGCGCGCGTCGTCAGGTCGTGATCGGCGTCCAGCTTTTCGAGATCGGAAGGGTTGATCGTTATCACATAGCTGTTGGGCGCCAGCTGGTGGCCGCCACCCACGTCCTGGATGTTATCGGTGGCCTCGCGCTGCAGCGCGGCCTCCACCTCCCGCGGCACGACGCTGCCGCCGAAAGCACGGGCGAACGCGTCGTCGACGGTGCCACGCAGGCGACGCTCGAACCGTGAAACGATGCCCATCTCGGCCTCCCTTCGGTGAGCGTCTACACGAGCCTCTACTCAATCCATAACAACGACACACGCGTATGGCGTGTCGCGTTTCGACCACGTTCATTGCATGATATCCACGATCGTCCACACCTGTAACTCCCGGAAACCCCTCCGGGTTCCCCGTGTCGCGCGCCCGGCAGGCAGCGCGACCGTCGTGGCCGGTCAGCGGGCGATTTCGCGATTCGCACACCCCCGTGATACGTTCTTCCAGTCGCTCGGGCGAGTGGCGGAATGGCAGACGCGCTGGCTTCAGGTGCCAGTGTCCTTCGGGACGTGGGGGTTCAAGTCCCCCTTCGCCCACTCCACTTCGATGGATGGCTCATGCCCACAGGGTGTGGGCCTTTTCTCGTTTCGTCCTTTTTGTGGGGGCGAAGCCCCCACGCCCCACCCGGCGGGCTGCGCCCCCGGACCCCCGCTTTGGGGCTGCGCCCCTTGCCCCCGGGTGTGTGGGTGCGTTTCGGGGGGTGGTTTGGGGTTTGGGGTGTGCCCTCTTGGCTCTGCCTGCCTACCAGGTCTGTGCTCTTCTGCTTCCTTCTTCGTGTCTGCTCTCCTTTCCTTCTTCTTCTCTCTGTTGTTTCCTCTCCTTTTCTTTACCTGTTGTCGGGGTGGGGGGGGGGGGGGGGCCCCCCCCGGGGACCCGCCCCCGGGGGGGGGGGGGGGGGGGGGGGG
>NZ_JADMLG010000009.1:25540-341784 GCF_015674855.1 Nocardia bovistercoris
TTGTCGGGGTGGCGCGGTTCCTCTCCCCTCCGGAGGAACCGCGCCACGGGGGGAGGGTGGTCAGGGGGTTGGTATGGGTTCGGGGGGTTGGGATGGGGTCATCGGGGGTGGGATGGGGGTTGGGGGTTCCGGGGCTTCTCGTTCCAGGATTCGGATGGAGAGGCGGATCACTACGGCGGCGAGGGTTGTGCCGAGGGTTCGGGCTCGGTGGGCGGCTAGTTCCATCGCGGTCGCGGTGTCGGTCAGGTGTGGGTCGCTGAGGGTTTCGTCCAGGACCATGCCGTTGATGGCTTGTTCGCGGGTGAGGGGGATCTCGGGGAGCCAGCTGAGCAGCCAGTGGCCGCCTTGGTTCGTCGGGAAATAGCGCGCGTATTCGGGGGTGATGTCGCTGGTGATCAGTTCGGCGGTGATGTCGAGTGCCATGGGTGCGCTCTATTCGTCGAATCCGTCGCGGGGGTGTGCGGCGGGTGCGGGGTGAAGCTGTCGAGGTCCGCCGGGGCCGGAGGGTCGGCTCGGGGGTGTTCCTGGAGGGAATGGCGGAGGGGCCGCGGTTCGCGGCTGGGCCGGTGGCGGCTCGGTGGAGGGAGATCATCTCCGGAAGGGGCCGCATGGTGATGAGGTATCCGTATTCGACACCCCCTGGTTCCATGCGGGCTCTTGAACTCGAAGCGGTGGTCTGTCGCGAATACGCGGTGCCGCTGCGAAAAGCCTCTGCCAAAAATGCTAGGTGCCGCCACTTCTCGCTGTCAATGAGCGAGGATGATAGTTGTTGATACACACTTTGTGGCATTGCCGCTGTGAAGGCGTAGTGTGCGCAGTTTGTCGCTTTTCGGCTCAATTTTGGGCGGAATAATCGGAAAAATGACCTGTAAGGGAACCTGATCTGCGGTTTGTATCCGACCGTGGCTGCGCGGTGGGTGGCGTCGATGGGAAAAATCGGGCGGACTCGGATGCGTCGCGAAACTGCGAGTGCCACAGTGTGACTAGAATGTCGCGTCGTGACACATCATCGGCATTCGATTCCCGGGCGGCGGGTGGAAGGCGCAGGATGGCTCGCATAGCCAAGGACGGTGAGTCGATCGGCGAACTCGTTCGCCGACTCCGGTTGGAACGCGGATTCACCCAGGCCGCACTCGCCGCGAGGGCGGGTTGTTCCCGCAGCCTCGTCCAACAGATCGAGAACGGCACGCGAGTGCCGCCGCTTCCGCTGCGGGAACGGCTCAGCCTCGCCCTGGGTGAGGAACTGCCGGTCGCCCGCGACGCGGACGCCGGTCAGGAAGCGGGTGCGCACACCGATCTCAGGATGAGATTCAACGTGCTGCTCGGGAAAGATCCGGAAATCATCGAGCGGGTGCTCGGAATCGCCCAGAGCCTCATCGACGCCGCCGGGGTCAAGGACGAGATCGAACCGCTGCGGCTGATCGCCGACCGGCAACTCGACCGCGCGGAGGAGATCCTCGCCCAGATACCCTCGCGCAGCGCGACCGTGTGGGAGTGGAACACGGTCAGCGACTGGCTGACGATCATGGAACAGGCCGAGGTGTCGGTGCGCGCGATCCACACCGCCGACCTCGGCACCATCGGCGGCGACGTCGGCGACGACTATCACGCCGCCATTCTGCGCCTCGCCGACCGTGCGGAGTCGCCGAAGATCGACGTGCGCCGGATGTACGTACTCGACTCGATCGACGATGTCTGGGCATACGACGAGAAACTGTGGCGGCAGGCGCGTTCCGGGGTGGAGACGGTGCTCGTCAAACGTGAGCACGCGCGCAACGCGCAGGGCATGCTGGTCGTGGACGATCGCTACGTCGCGGTGGGCGAATACGACTATTCGCGGCAGGCGCGGGTCGCCACCCGGTTCTCGGTGCTGCGCCACGACGTCGGATTCGCGGTGCGGCGGTTCGAGAAACTCTACGAACTGCGCACCTCGGGATCGGCCGTTCTCGTCGACGACATCGTCACCAAGCCGCCACTCGAACGGTTCGAGCACCTCACCGACGGCGACTGCCGCGACCTGTTCCGCGCCGCCCTGAGAGCCGAGTGGGCGCGAATGCCCGAACCCGGCGAACCGTCGAGCCGGAGTGTGCATCGTTGAACGCGGTCGGGCGCTCCGCCGCGGATCTGCGTGAAGTCGTCGATCGCTCCGAGGCCCGCAAGCGCGTGGTGCGCGCGCGGCTGCGCGACGATCTCGGTTTCGCGGGCACCCGGGGACGCGGATACGCGGGCGTGGTCGACGCCTACCACGGCGACACCGGACTCGCGATGGCCGAGGCGGCGGCCGCCGCGCGCGAGGTGGCGTGGAAGGAGGTGAACGAATCCGAGTTCCCGCCCGGATACGGTGACCCCGATTACGACAAGCGACAGCCCCGGCGACTCCTGGAAGCGGCGGCGCACCGGATGTTCGCGGCGCTGTCACGACCCGCCCCCGATGTGCCGGGAGTGCGGGTCGAGCCCGATCAGGTCGTGGTGGCGCCGTATTCGAGCACGCTGCTGCTCGAGGAGGTCGTCGCGCAGCTGGCGAGCCGGTGTCCCGGTGGCGCGCTGGTCTGTCCCGAGATGTTCTACAAGAACGCCCCGCTGCATGTCGCGAAGTCGGGGCTGCGGATCGAACGATCCGCCGTGACCGCCGACGACGCGGCCCGCATCGACCCCGTCGCACTGGCCGAACTGCTCGCGCGACTATCGAACGCGGGCGAGCTGGCGGGCGTGTTGCTCACGCTGCCCGGCAATCCCGTCGTCGCCGACTACACCACGCGCGAACTGCTCGACATCGGTCGAGTGCTGGTGGACAGCGGCGCGCGGGTCGTCTGCGACATGGCTTTCGACCATCTGGTGGCGGGTCACGTGCCGATCGCCGCGATGCGGGTGCCCACCGCGCACGGCGAGGTCGCGATGTTCGACCGCGTGCTCACCGTCACCGGTAATTCCAAGGGCTACAACGCTTCCGGCCCGACCAAGATCGGGGCGGCCTGCACCGGGGACGCACGCTGGCTCGGCGAGGTGCGGGAGCGGTTGACGATCGCGTTCCAGCGCGAGACCACGCACTTGGCCGCGGCGGTGATCGAGAACACGCCGGATGCCTATTTCGAAGCCAACCGCGCGCTCGCGCAGCGGCAGCAGCGGCGTGCGCTGCGCCGTATCGCCGAGATCAACCGGTGCGACCGGATCGCCGCGCGTTTCGGGCCTGCCGCGCTGCGCCCGCTCGGCAGCGGTCATGGCATGTTCTCGACGATCGAGTTCGCGCCGGAGGTGCTCGCGGCGGCGGGTATCGAAGACACGCCGCAACTAGAGGACCTGTTGCTCGCGGTGGCGGGTATCGACAGTGTCGGACTGCTGCGCACCGGCTCGGAACGGGCCGCGGTGCGGCTGAATGTGCTCACCCCGCGCAATCGGCACACACCGGCGCGGACCGACGACGGCGAGCCCGTGCAGCGCAGGGTGTCCGTGCTGGACGAGATGTTCGATCGCCTGGAAAGAGTGCTGCTCGACATCGCCGATGGCCGTACGTACGCCGAGGCGGTGGCTTCGCGCGGGCTGACGCCGTTGGCCGCCATGGGAGGCGGTCGGATCGCGCGATGATCTCGGGTGTGCCGTCGCAGACCGCGCGCGGCGCTCGTCCCGCCGATATCGCGCGGGTCGTGGCCGACGCGGTATCGAGGTGACGGGCGCACCCACATGACGTTCCCACGGTGACACGGCCGAGGCGGACGGTCAGTTCGGTCGGGCGATCAGTAGGTGGTAGGGAATCGGTTTGTGGGCGACGGGGCGGTGTTCGACCTTGCATCCCGCGCGTTCCAGTGCGGCGATCACGTCGGGGACCGGGCGCAGGGTGAATCCGTACCGGGTGAGGGGGATGCGGGACATGGTGTCGGGGTCGCCGATGCCGATCACCGCCGTGCCGCCGGGACGGATGACGCGGGCCAGTTCCGTCGCGGCGGTGTCCAGGTCGGGGACGAAGTAGATGGTGTTCACCGTGATGGCGGCGTCGAGGCTGTCGGTTTCGAGGGGGAGGCTCGTCATGGAACCCTCGGTCAGCGTGAGGCGACCAGCGGTGATCGGGGCGGTGTGCGCGGCGCGGGCTCGGGTGAGCATGTCGGTGGCGACCTCGACGCCGTGTACGACGCCGTCGGCGCCGACCGCGTCGAGTAGCAGGGTGAGGCCGACGCCGCCGCCGAAACCGATGTCGGCGACCCGAGCGCCGTGGGCGGGGTCGGCGGCTCGCACGGACGATTCGATCATCGCCTTGTTCCCCAGATTGAGGAAATGCGCGACGCCCTTGCCGAATAGTCCGTGTGGTCTGCCCAATTGGCCCGCGAGGGTGGACAGGACGCGATCCCGAATTCCGCTCATGTCGAACCAGCTTAGGCTGATGACGCGGCCTGGGAACGGAGACCGGTAATGCGTGCGTTCTTGCTCACTCTCACGGTGTGCGCCGTGGTTTCGGCGTCGGTCGGGCCCGCGGGCGCGACGGGCGCGTTCGGGCCGTTGGCGCCGCCGAATCCGTACCTCGGTCCGGCGGGGACCGCGACCATGCACGGTGATGCCGGGTCCTCGGATGCGACGGCACTGCCCGGGCCGGGGCCGGGAACCCGGCCGGTGACGGTATATCCGCTGGCAGCGGCGTGTCCGACGCTGTTGCAGGGGTACGACGGCATGGTGGTCGGGTTGTGCACGTCGATCGCGGGGCGGACGCCGACCGTGCACCTGTTCGATCCGGATTTCGAAGGTCCGGTCGGAACATCCTCGGCCGCACTGGAATTGACGAAGGGTAGCCTGCTGGGCGGGGTGTACGCCTATCTCGACCACGCGGACCGGCTGGTGCTCGTCGACGGCGCGCGTGCGCTCGTCCGGGTGGGGCACACGAGGGACGAGCACGGTCGGTGGCGGCTCGCGGTGGACAGCAGTACGGATCTGTCGGGCGCGATTCCGGAGGGCGACAATGTCACCGGGTTGGTGGCCGACTGGTCGGGTGCGGTGTGGTTCGCGACCGGTGGCGGGGTGGTCGGGACGGTGCTGCCCGACGGCGCGGTGTCGACGGTGGCCTTGCCCGAGGGGGAGCGGGTGGCGAACAGTATTTCCGCGGCGCCGAGCGGGCGGGTGGCGATCGCTACGACGCACGCGCTGTACGAGTTCCGCGCGGACGGGTCGGGGCGGCCCGAGCGGTTGTGGCGCGCGCCCTACGATCGCGGGCCGGGACGTAAACCGGGACAGCTCAGTTGGGGTACGGGGTCGACGCCGACCTACTTCGGTCCCGATACCGGCGCCGACTATCTGACGATCGTCGACAACGGCGCGGATCAAGTGCGCGCGTTGGTGTTCCGCTCCGGTGGCGGTGCACCGGTGTGTTCGGCGCCGGTGCTCGCCGGTGGCGGCGCGGGCAGCGAGAACTCGCCGATCGGTGTCGGGCATTCGGTGTTCGTGGCGAGCACCTACGGCTACCCGTATCCGGCGACGCCCGACGACGCGGGTCCTGCGCTGCCATCGACCGCACCGTTCACGGGCGGGATGACGCGGGTGGATGTGGGCGCGGACGGTTGTCGCGTGGTCTGGGACAACGCGGTGCGCAGCGCGGTGGTGCCGCATGTTTCCACCGCCGACGGATACCTCTACACGGTCGAGCGCACGGGCGCCGCCGTCACGACGCCGGTGGACGGATACGAGTTCGCGGTTCTCGATCCCGATACCGGCGAGGTGCTGTCGAGGTCGGCGCTGCCGGGGACGGTCGCACACGATCCGATCCAGATGTCGGCGCTGATCGATACCCGTGCGCGGGTTTGGCAGGGCACCGTGACCGGCATCGTCCGCATCGGGTGAGGGCGGGAACACCACGGATCACGCCCTCGAACTGATCGATGGCACGTGATCGGCATCGTCCAGCGGAGAGGGAGTGCGGGGGACGGCTAATCATGCTGTCGGGCTGGTCGGTGGGCGCCGCGACCCGGCTTTGTCCGCATCGGGTGACCGTCCGGGAACCCTGTGGATAGCTCTGGAATTTCTGTGGATAACTTTTCCGAGTTCGGCGTGTCCCAGGAGGGCTGTGGATAACTGGACACCACCCGTTCGGAGGTTCCCACAGCACGGCTCGACCGAGGCAGAAGTTATGTGAATCGGCTGTAATAGCAGGTAGTTGCCGGTATTGTGGACCTGTGCCGTCGGGCGCGGGTGTGGCATTCAGCGCGCCCGACCGTCGACCCGGGTGGCGGTGGAGCGAGTCTCATCCTCGGCTAGAGGGTTATTCACAGGTTCCGGAATAGCCTGTGGGTATCAGCGGGAACCGGCGTCGTTGAGGTGCGCTTCGGGGCCGGTGCCGAGACCGCGTCGCACCAGCTCGATCACACGCTGGATCACGATCTCGCGCTGGAATTCGTCGAGCGTGCCCATCGCGTCGTCGATGAACAATCCGGCAATGCCGTGCACCGCCGACCACGCCCCGAATTCGGCGCCGGGTCGGTCTTCGGGATCGGTGTATCCGACCTCGACCAGTTGATCGAGGATCTCGCCGAGCAGCAAGTAGGCGGGGGCGTCGAGGTAGCCGTTGTCGGAGGTCTCGGCGACGCAGAAGGCGGTGCGGAACAGTCCAGGCTCGCGCAGGGCGAAGGTGATGTAGCCGCGACCCGCCGCGTCGAGCCTGCGGATGGGGTGCGCGTCGGGGGGCAGCGCCGCCAAGGTCTGGGAGATGGCGCCGAACAGGTTCTGTTGGGCCTGCTCGTGCGCCGCCTGCAACAGCTGGTCGTGGTTGGCGAAGTGCCGGTACGCCGCGGTGGGGGTGACGCCGACGCGGCGGGCCGCGGCGCGCACGGTGACCGCCTCGGGTCCGCCGGTCTCGGCCAGTTCCGCGGCGGCGTCGACCAGCGCGTTGCGCAGGTCGCCGTGGTGGTAGGGGCCGTCGCGGGTCGGTTTGGCGCTGCTGTTCATCAATTCGATGTTGACACCCGCACACATCGCGTGGCAAGTTAACACCCGTAAAGTTAACAGGCGAAAACATCTCGATCGGGGGAGGCCCGACATGTTCGAACGACTCGGCGTATTCGTTGTCCATCGAGCGCGCTGGATACTCATCGCCAGCGTGCTCGCGCTCATCGCGGGCGGGGCGTTCGGCGTCACCGCCTTCGGCAAGATGCAGACCGGCGGCCAGGACGATCCCGCCGCCGAATCCAGCCGCGCCACCGCGCAATTGACCCGCGAATTCGGCGCGGACTCGGACTACATATTCCTGATCAGGGCCAAAGAAGGCACCGTCGACGCGGGCCCGGCGGCCGACGCGGGCCGCGAACTGGCACGCACCCTCGCCACCGACGCCAGGTTGACGAATGTGGTGTCGTACTGGGACACCAAGTCACCGGCCATGCGCTCCACCGACGGCACGGCCGCCGTCGTGATCGCGGGCAATGTCGAAACCGACCTGGCCGAACAGAACAAGATCGCCGCGAAGATCGTCGACGAGTACAGCTCCGACGGCCCGGTCGTCGAGGTGCGCCTCGGCGGGCTCTCGGCCACCTTCGGCGCGGTCGGCGAACAGATCGGCAAGGATCTCGGACTCGCGGAGGGCATCGCCATACCGCTGATCATGGTGCTGCTGGTCCTCGCCTTCGGCAATGTGGTCGCGGCGCTGCTCACCCTGGTCGTCGGCGGTATCGCGATCCTCGGCACCTTCACCGAACTGTCCATCCTCGGTTCGATCACCGACGTGTCGATCTACTCGGTCAACCTCACCACCGCGCTCGGTCTCGGTCTCGCGGTCGACTACGGCCTGCTCATGGTCAGCCGGTACCGGGAGCGGCGGGCCGCGGGAGCGCAGACCGGGGACGCGGTCGCCGCCGCGGTCTCGACGGCGGGCCGGACCATCGTGTTCAGCGCGGCCACCGTGATCGCGGCGCTGTCGTCGCTGGTGATCTTCCCGCAGTACTTCCTTCGCTCGTTCGCCTACGCGGGGATCGGCGTCGTCGCCGTCGCGGCCGCGGCGGCCGTGCTCACGCTGCCCGCGCTGATCGCGGTGCTCGGCCCGCGCGCCGACGCGTGGAAGGTGCCCGGGGTCGGCGGCATTCGCGGGGAGAGTTCGCGATTCTGGTCCGGGGTGGCCGATTTCGCCATGCGCAGGCCCGCGCTGGCCGGTATCCCGGTGGTGGCGGCGCTGCTGCTGGCCGCGACTCCGCTGCTCGGCGTTCAGTTCGGCACGCCGGACGACCGGGTGCTGCCGACCACGGCGCAGGTGCGGCAGGTCGGTGACGCCATGCGCACCGAATTCGGTGGGGGCGGGGCGAATACGCTGGCCGTGGTCACCACCTCCGGTGCGACGACCGATGCGGTGGGCGAGTACGCCGCCGCGCTGTCGCGGGTCGAGCACGTGGTCCAGGTGGATTCCAGCGCGGGCACTTTCGCGGCGGGGCAGCGGCAGTCGCTCACTCCCGCGGACGCGCGATTCGCCCGAGCGGAAGCGCAACGTCTGACCGTGCACATCGATCTCGATCGCAATTCCGCCGAGGCGCGGGCGCTCGTGGACCGGGTGCGCGCGGTGCAGGCGCCGCAGGGGACCGCCGCGCTGGTCGGCGGTCAGGTCGCGGAACTGCGGGACAGCTTGGCCTCCATCGGTTCTCGGCTGCCGATGGCGATCGCGTGGATCGTGCTCACGACCTTCGTACTGTTGTTCCTGTTCACCGGCAGTATCGTGCAGCCGCTGCGCGCCCTGCTGTCGAACGCGCTGAGCCTGGCCGCGACCCTGGGGCTGATGGTGTTCGTCTTCCAGTACGGACATCTGTCGGGGCTGCTCGGGTTCACGCCCGCGCCGCTGGACGTCTCGATGCTGCTGCTGTTGTTCTGCATCACGTTCGGGCTCTCGATGGACTACGAGGTCTTCGTGATCAGCCGGATCAAGGAATTGCACGACAAGGGCGCCGCGACGGCGGAGGCGGTGACCGAGGGACTCGGGCGCACCGGTCGGCTCGTCACCACGGCGGCGGCGTTGATCTCGATCAGCTTCCTGGCCTTCGTCACCAGTGACGTGCGGTTCATCCAGTTCTTCGGGCTCGGCGCCGGGCTGGCGATCCTGATCGACGCGACCCTGGTGCGCGGTGTGCTCGTGCCGGTCGCGATGCGTCTGCTCGGGCGGGCGGCTTGGTTCGCTCCGCGGCCACTGCGCGTGGTGCACGCCAGGCTCGGGCTGGTAGACGCCTGAACCGACCGTGTCGACCGCGGTCGCCGATTCCCGGAGTTCATCGGGCGGCGACCGCGGTCGACGTGTGTCCGCGAGCGGTCCCGTGAACCTTCCGGGATCGCCGATCGGAGCCGAGATATTCACCGGTGAGGCGAAGATCACACCGGGCTACATAGTTGCCATTATGGTGCCGAACCGGCGGCGCGAGGCGGGTCCGGTGGCCAAAAATTCACCGCTGGTTATCTCTCTCCTCGACCGCATGCGGGTAGGTGTACAAGGGGTTGGGGGAGTCTGATGTCTGGATATTGACCGGCTTAACAAACCTGAGGTTTCTTTCTGGTCGTCCAACGTTCGGCAATCGACCATGATCGGTATATATCGCCAGGTCAGAGCCAACTGGATATTGCATACCGAATGACGCTTCGGGAGGTTGGCAACTCGCACAAGGCGGGTCTCGGAGGTGGCTTCCGAGCCTTGGTCGCGGCGTTGTGGCGACCCATGTTCGAGCGGGTTGATCGAGCGCCTAACGCCGGTTCGAAAACAGCTGAAGGTTAGCTGTGGATGTGAAACGGTAGTGGCTCACCGAGGTTTGCTCGCATACTGCTTTATACGCTTGACACGGGCGACGAGGGTTGCGCCGCCATAACGATTGTGTAGAGTTGACGGTAACGCTGACCGCAGCTGAGCTCGACTCGCTGCGGTCAGCGGAACTCAAATGGGGGAGTTCTTCACTACTTCGTAACCTGGCGTTGCTGCCGGTTATCCGGATCGCGTCGATCTACCGTATGCCCGAGGTTGTCTGCCACTGCTCCGAGCGAACCGCTCCCGCCGTGTCACCCGCGGCCGAGGCGCTGTCACCGGCCAGATGCGCCCCGCCGCTCGCCGACACCGATTCGATCAGCGCCCGCGCCGCGCCGTCCTGCTCCTGTGCCGCGCGCCTGCCGATCACGAACACATACGCCAGGAACGCGGCCTCGGCGGCGAGGCCGATCGCCACGCGCAGCGCCACGGGCAGGGAACTCGGCGTCACGAACCCTTCGAGCAGTCCCGAGACGAACAACACCACGACCAGACCCACCGCGATGCTCGCCGTGGCCCTGCCCTGCCGCGCCACCGCCTCCAGCCTGCTCAGCCTGCCCGGGTCGACCAGCGTCCAGCCCAGTTTGATGCCCGCGCCGCCCGCGACGAAGACGGCGGTCAGTTCCAGCGCGCCGTGCGGGAGGATGAATCCGAAGAACGCGTCGAGGCGACCCGCCTCCGCCATCAGCCCGGCGGTGATGCCGACATTGAGGGCGTTCATGAACATCATATAGATCGCGGGCAGGATCAGGATGCCGGTGAACAAGGCGATCGCGGCCACCCACGCGTTGTTGGTCCACACCTGCGCCGCGAAGGCGTCATTGGGGTGTTCGGTGTAGTAGGTCTCGAACTGGCCGCCCTGAGCCGTCAGATCGCTGTTGTCGGACGGGATGCCGAACAACTCGCGGGCGTCGCCCGATCCGGGCACCCACACCGCGAGCACGGTCGACACCGCGATGAACAGCAGCGCCGTCACCACCCACCACGGCCACGCCCGGTACACCGCCGCGGGGAAACCGTGGGTGAAGAACCGGCCGATCTCGGCCCATGTATCGGATTTCGTGCCGAGCACCCGTGCCCGCGCCCGCGTGAGAATCGCGCTCAGCCCGGCGATGAGCTGCGGATCGGGACTGTGCGACTGCAGGCGGGCCAACTGCTGGGAGGTGCGTCGATACAGCACGATCAGTTCGTCGGCCTCGGCGCCGGTGAGCTTGCGCCGTTTGGCCAGCTGGTCCAGCCGCTCCCAGGACCGCCGATGTGCCAAGCTGTAAGCGTCCACATCCATTTCGGTTGCCTCCCTAACCGCCGGTCGAAAGAATGCTATCGAGATGGCCGAATTCACCACCGGCGAAGCGGTCGCCCTCGAATTGCCGATCGCCCGCATCCCGACGCGGGCCACCGCGTTCGTGATCGACCTCCTGGTCCAGATCGCGCTGCTGTTCGGGCTGGTCGCCGGGCTCGCGGTGGTGCTGGTGCCCGCCGACCTCGACTCCGCGTGGACCGACGCGATCTGGCTGGTGACCATCGTGTTCGTACTCGTCGGCTATCCGGTCGCGTTCGAGACCCTGAGCCGCGGCCGCAGCGTCGGCAAGTTCGCGCTCGGGCTGCGAGTCGTGCGCGCCGACGGCGGGCCAACCGACTTCCGGCACGCGCTCACCCGTGGACTGTGCGGCGCCATCGTGGATTTCTGGCTGTTCGGCAGCTTCGGCGCGGTCGCGGTGATCACCTCGATGTGCTCGCCCAACGCCCGCAGGGTCGGTGACGTGCTCGCGGGCACCGTCGTCGTACACGCGCAGGCCACGCTGCCCATGCCCGCCCTCGTGGTGCCCCCGCCGTGGCTCGCAGGCTGGGTCGGCCGCTTGGACCTTTCCGGTATCCCCGAGGATCTGGCGCTGGCCGTGCGGCAGTACCTGACCCGGGTACGCACCCTCACCCCGGCCGCCGAGGCCGGAATCGGCAGCGAGCTGGTGCAACTCGTGTGCGCGCGCCTGCAGGTCAAGCCGCCGGTGGGGTACCCGCCGGTGCAGGTGCTCGGCGCCATCGTGGCCGAACGGCAACGCCGCTCGCTGACTCCGCGCGCGGCGGGCCTGGTCCGCACCGGCTGACACCGGCCGCGCTCGCGCGACGACCTGCGCGGTCGCGACGGTCACGGTGCGGGGGGCCGTGTGGGCCGAGCCCGGTCGCGCTTGTGGTGGGGCGTGGGCGGTCACATCGCGCCGGACTGTTTCAGTTCCAGGTATTCGTCGGCGAGGGCCTCGGGCAGTTGGGCCGGGCCCGCGGCGACCACCGCGACACCGCGGCGGCGCAACGCCTCTTGGACCAGTGCGCGTTCGGCGAGTACCGATTCCGCCGCCGCCGCATGGTACAGGTCCGACAGGGTGGTGCGTCTGCTCGCGGCGCGGACGATATCGGGGTCGGTGGCCGACACGATGAGGACTCGGTGGCGTTGGGCGAGCACCGGAAGTACCGGCAGCAGGTTCTCTTCGACCGCCGCGCCGTCGAGGGTGGTGAACCACACGACCAGGCTGCGGCGTCTGGCCCGCTGCAAGGTCGCGCGCACCAGGCCCGCGCTGTCGGTGTCGACGAGCGCGGGGGTGATGCCCGCCATCGCGTGCATCAGGCCCATCTGCAACCGCCGGCCCGCGATACCGCGCACCTCCGAGCGCACCTCGCGGTCGAAGGCGAGCAGGTCAACCGAATCGCCTGCCGCGGCGGCGATTCCGCCGAGCAGCAGCGCCGCCTCGATGCTCGCGTCGAGGCGGGTGCCTTCGCCGACCCGGCCCGCGCTGGTGCGGCCGGTGTCGAGGACCATGAGCACGTTGCGGTTGCGTTCGGGCCGCCAGGTGCGCACCAGGACGTCGGTGGCGCGGGCGGTGGCGCGCCAGTCGATGGAGCGCACGTCGTCGCCCGCGACGTATTCGCGGAACGAATCGAATTCGCTGCCCTGGCCCCGGGTGTTCGCGACATTGCGGCCCTCGAGGTGTTGGAGTCGCTTCACTTTCGAACGCAGCAGCCGCTCGCTGCGGAACGCGGGCAGTGCGCGGACGCGGGCGGACACGGTGCGTCGGGTCTGGCGGCCCGCGAGGCCGAGCGGGCCGAGCAGTCGCACGGTCACGGGTCCGGCGACCCGGTCGCCGCGGTAGGTCGGCGTGAGCGTGGTGCGCAGGCGCACTTTGGTATTGGGCGCCGAGTCGAGTCGGTGCGCGTGCCGCGTGCCGCGGGCGCTGTCGGGCCAGTCGTCCCACAGGTAGCCGCGGGCGTGTCGGGCGCCGGTGTTGACCACGGTGAGCTCGATCTCGGCGCTGTGCCCGAGCCGTACCACGGTGAGCGCGGTGCGCGACAGGGTGAGATCGCGGGCGCGCGCCACCGAACCGAGATCGATGAGGACGGCCGCGCACAGCAGCCCGGACACCACCGCGACCCCGACCCAGTCGTGCAACACCACCGCGACCAGGACCGCGCCTAGCGCGGCGACGGCGACCAGCCGACCGGTGACGACCACGACTACACCGGGACCGGGACCGCGAGCAGCAGCGAGGACATGACGCCCTCGGTGGTCACCCCGTCCAGTTCGGCTTCCGGCTTGAGGTGCAGGCGGTGCCGCAGCACCGCGGTCGCGACGAATTTGACGTCGTCGGGGGTGACGTAACCGCGTCCGTTCAGCCAGGCGAAGGCGCGCGAGGCCGCCATCAGCGCGGTCGCGCCACGGGTGGACGCGCCGTGCTGCACGGCGGGCGAGTTGCGGGTCGCCCGGCACAGGTCGACGGTGTAGGCGAGCACTTCCGGGCTGATCGCGACCTGCGCGACGGCGGCGCGTCCGGCGGCGATGTGCGCGGGGCCCGCGACCGGGCGCAACCCGGCGGCGGCCAGGTCGCGGGGGTCGAAGCCGGACGCGTGCCGTTGCAGGATGCGGAATTCGTCGTCGCGGCCTGGCAGTTGGATGTCGACCTTGAACAGGAAGCGGTCGAGTTGCGCCTCGGGCAGCGGGTAGGTGCCCTCCTGCTCGATCGGGTTCTGGGTGGCGATGACCACGAACGGATCGGGCAGCGCCTGCGGTTTGCCCTCGACGGTGACCTGGCGTTCCTCCATGGATTCCAGCAGCGCCGACTGGGTCTTCGGCGGTGTGCGGTTGATCTCGTCGGCGAGCAGGAGGTTGGTGAACACCGGGCCGTGCCGGAAGGTGAACTCGGCCGAATGCGGATCGTAGATCTGCGATCCGGTGACATCGCCCGGCATCAGGTCGGGGGTGAACTGCACGCGCGCGTGCTCCAGGTCGAGCGCGGTCGCCAGCGCGCGGACCAACAGCGTCTTCGCGACGCCAGGGACGCCTTCGAGCAGTACGTGGCCGCGGCACAGCAGTGCGAGCACCAGGTACATGACCGCGTTGTCGTTGCCGACCACCGCCTTGCCGATCTCGGCGCGCAACGCGCCGAAGGCCGCCCCCGCCTGTTCGGCGGTGGGTTCGCGGTTGGTGTCGGTCTGGGTCATCGTGCCCTCCTGTATGTCCCGTTCGGAGCGCTCGCGCTCGGTGTTGCGTTCGGAGCGCTCGCGCTCGGTGTTGCGTTCGGAGCGCTCGCGCTCGGTGTTCGGTTCGGAGCGCTCGCGCTCATCGCCGCGCCTCGATCTGTTCGAGTCGGGATGCCACCTGATGCAGCGCGCCGGTGTCGGACACCGGCACGAACAGCGCGGCGCCGACCGTCGCCTGGTCGATGCCGGTGCGCGCGGAGATCGCGGTGACGAGTTGGTCGGGGGTGGCCTCGGCGGGCACGCCGAGCGAGGGCCGGATCCGCCGCAGGGTGCTCGCCCGCAGTTTCTCGGCCACGTAGTCGGGTGTGCTCGCCTTGCGGTACAGCGCGGCCTGCCCGTCGAGCAGTTCGTTGGCGGCGACCTCGACCGGGCGCGGTTCGCCGACGAGCGCGCCGCGTCGCCTGGCCCGCCACCACACCAGCAGTGCGGCCGCGATCAGGAATTGCAGTCCGCCGAAGGCGATCGGTGCGGGCAGCCGCTCGAAGATCGAGTCCTGGCCCGCGCCGAACAGCGGACCCGAATCGTAGTCGCTGTCGGGTTTGCCCGGCGGTTTCGGCGGCGGTTCCGGTTTCGGCGGCGCGATCGGAGCGCTCAACGCCTGAATCAACGCCCACACCAGCAGCGCGAGCACCACCGCGCCGATCAGGACGGCCCAGAACTTGGGGTTGCGCAGCAGCGCGGGCAGCGGCGGCAGTTTCCGGCGGACCCGCCGCTCGACCTCGATGGCCTCGGTTTCCACGGGCTCCGGTCGCGGCGGCGGCGCGGCCTCGGAGAAGCGGTCGGCGTATTCGAGCCTGCGGTACTCGTCCTCGGTGGCGCGGCGGCCGCCGTAGACGACCTCGTCGAAGCTGCGCGCGCTCGGCTGGAGTTCGCCCGCGAAGTCCGGCGGCAACGCGGTCGACACGTCGTCGACGGTTTCGTCGGCGGTGCGGGAACGCCGGACCTCGATCACACCGCCCTGTTCCAGGCCGCGCAGCATGGCGCGGAACCGTTCGCGCAGCGCCCGGTCGAAATCGCGGTGGTGGGCGGCGGCGTCGGCGGCCGAGCGGTGATCGGCGGCGGCGCCGAGCCGCGGCGGCGCCGGTGTGCCGGTGTCATCGGGTCGGTAGGACGGGTCGCTCACCTTGCCTCCGGGATGACGATGTCCAGTCCTTCGCGCCTGCAGCGCAGGTCGACGTAAGTCAGGACGCGCGAACTCGCCTCGACGATCTCGCCGAAGGCGACCAGCAGCAGCACCGCCGAGGTGAGCAGGGCGATCACCGGCCAACGGTGGGTTCCGGTGAAATCGGACAGGAACAGCGGCACGCCGAGCAGCGGCACCGCGAGCAGGGTGAACAGCGCGCGTTGCGCCATCCACAGGCCCGCCACGGTCCATTCGCGGCCGGCGACGAGCAGTTTCGCCCGGCCGACCGCGACCGAGTGACCGGCGCGCTCGATGAACATCGCGGGCACGGCGACGAAGCGTTTGGCCCGCAGCCACCCCAGCCAGGGCAGTGCGATCGGCGCGGTGATGACGAGCACCGAACACAGCGCTGTCACGCCGAACCCGGTCAGGGTGAACAGCAGTTGGAAGATCAGCAGCGGGAGCGCGCGGTCGCGGAGGGCGCCGAGCGCGGCGCGCACGGTGCGCGGGCCGCCGAATACGGTGGCGAGACCGAGGGCGACGGTGGCGCCGCGCAGCAGGTAGCGCAGCAGCCAGGCGCACACCGCGGTGGACAGGATGGCCGACCACCAGGTCGCGGTGTCGTCGCCGTCGGTGAGGTGCGAGAAACCCGCGGTGGTCACGAGCACCGCGGTCTCGGCGAGTACCAGTCCGCCCGCACCCAACCAGCACAGCGCGACGACATTCGCCTGGATCAGCGCGAATGGCGTATCGAGCAGTTCGCGGAAGGTGAACGGGCGTATCGGCACCGTGGCAGGGGAGGGTGGTGCCGGATCTTCGCCCGCCCCTGCGGCACCCGCCTCGACGGCTGGCAACACGCGGCCGAGTCTAGATCGTGTCACGCGAGTTGGCGGGACATCCCCGGTCGAGTGGTCGAGCGCGGGCGGGGGCGCCGCCCTAGTTGCGACGCGTTCACGCAGCGTCACGAACTCCCGAGACCCCACAGTTCGGCTGCGGCCGCGTCCGCCGCCGCAGCCGTGTCGGCCACCGTCGACACCTTCCGCCCTCCTGTTTCACAGGTCCGCACAGCCGCGCCGCCTCGTTCACCGGATCGCCGCTGACGCGCGCGGATCGCCGCCGCCGCGCATCCCGGTCAGTGCCCCGGTGGCAGCTCCCGCGGACCGCGTCGGGCGGCGAGTTCTTCGGCGCGACCGGCCGCGAGTCCCGCCTTGCGCGCGGCATCTACTTCCGTGCCGCGCGGGTCGGCGGCGACGTCATAGCCGACCGAGTCGACCACGGTGGCCGCGACTCGATTCGCGTGCCATGCCTCCGGTGCGAGCTGGTAGCCGCCCGGATGGGCATGGGGCGAGTCCTGGGTTTCGATGGTCACCTTGCGGGTGCGGCGCAGGGTGAAGGTGATCTCCTCGACCTCTTCGAAGGCCTGGCGCGCGGTGCGCAGCGGGTGGGTTGCGGTGTCGATGGCGTTGGCGACGAAGGTGGGGACGAGGGGGCGGATCCAGCGGGCCGCGGTGTCGCTGAACGGGACCTGGCCGATGATCGGCAGTTCTATGCCGCCCTTGGGTTCGGTCTCGGCGAGTTGGCGGCGACTCTCGGCCGGTGCGATGGCCGCGGGTGCGACGGCGGCGGGCAGATTCGGCGCGGAGGGTTCGGGCACGGTGCTGTCCTTTCGGTCGGCGGCGGGCAGTTCGGCGCCGCGTTGTGCGGTGGCGCCGCGTTGTGCGGTGTCGGCGGCGCGTTGTGCGGTGGCGGCGCGGCCTTCGGCGAGCCTGCGCGGTTCGGTGACGCCGAGTTCGATCCCGCCGATGGCGGCGATGATCCTGGTGCGCTGGCGTTCGCGGTCGATGGCGGCGTCGGCCTCGACGGCCAACCGCGTCGCTTCGAGTTCCCGTTCGGCGCGCAAGGCTTCCGATTCGACGCGGACCTCGGCGCGTTTGCGCACCACGGCGGTGTCGGCGTCGAGTTCGGCCTGTTCCTTGACGGCACGGTACGCGGCGTGCCGGTCGAGCGAGGTCTCGCCGCGCCACCAGCGCAGGATCAGCGGCAGCAGGGCGAGCAGGACGAACGCGGCGATGGTGAGCAGCCGCAGCAGCAGTACGCCCGCCGACCGGGCGGATTCCTCGTGCATGACAAGCCAGCGCGCGCCGATGCCGCGGTCGGCGTCGGCGAAGGCGGCGGTGCGCGCGGCGGAGACGGCCTGTTCGTCGGCGGCGACGCGGAGGTCGGCGCGGGTGACTCGTTCCTGGGCGGCGGTGTGTCTGGCGCGCGCGTCGTCGAGCATCGCGTTGGCGGTCTGGGCTTCGGGGCCGCGACCGGGGACGCCGGTGATGCGGGTCTGCGGGCATTCGGGGGTCGGATTGAATTCGCAGCGCGCGATGACCAGCGCGTTGTCGATGTCGGCCTGTGCGGTGTCGACCGCGCGGGCGGCGGTGTCGCGTTCGGTGCGGGCCGCCTCGAGTTCGGTGACCGCGGCGAGTACGCCCGCGCCGGTGGCGACACCCCGCTGGGCTTTGTCGTCGAGCAGTCGGTCGACGGTGCCGCCGAACAGGGCGGTGGCGGCGAGTTCGGCGAGCAGGACGCCCGCGAGGACGGCGACTGCTATACGCGCGGTGAGTCCGAGCCGGTCCGGGAGGCGGCCCGGTTTCCTGGTGGCCAGCGCGCGCCCGATGGTTGCGGCGATGAGCGCGGCCGGTACCGCGACGAGTGTGATCACGGCCGCGTGCCACCCGCCGGAGGCGGCAGGCGCCGCGATCACGACCACCGCGCTGACCAGCGCGAAAAGTACGACTGCCAGCCCCGTGACGAGGTATCCGGAGCGTTCGTGCCCTTCGTGGACATCGGTGGATCGGCCGCCGCCGAGCCAGGTGAGAGTTCCGGTGACGGTCATGGAGATCTCACATCCTCTGCGTCCCGTTGCGGCGTCCGGTCGTCACAGCGTGACAGGCCGTATCTCGACACACCGAGTATCGGCCGCAGGTTGTGGGCAGCCTCACAGCTGTCCTCGCGAACTACCGACTGACATGGACATTCCCGGTTTCCGGCCGGAACCGCCGGATCCGCCCTGCCACACCGGATCTCGTTTTCGGCCTGGTCCGAGCCGCCGCCGCGAGCCGCGTGGTTCGCCGTTCACATCCGGATGCTCGTGTCCGGTTCGCGGTCGGGTCGTCGCCCGAACCTCCGTGCGATGGCGGTCGGCCCGGCGCGTCGCGGCGCGACACGGCTCATGTGGCGAATGCCACCCAGTTGGGTAGCTGGATGTGTGCTGATGGTCATTTCGGGGAAAAGAATCCGAACGGTCGGATATGGTCACGGGCTCGTCACGGGCTTGTCGTGGGTGTGCGGCGATCGAGGGGCCTCGATTAGCCGCCACCAGGTGGTTTGCCCCCGCCCGCACCGGGGAAATCCATCTCGACGCAGGTGAGCGCCGGTTCGGCCGCTCCGACTCCACACCCGTCGGCGCGGAATTCCGGGGTCGACGAGGCCTGCGGCACCCGGTGCCAGGGGATCGATCCCGACGCGTTCGCTGCTTTACACTGGAAAACGCGCACAAGTGAAGGACGGAAAGAATTGGCCCTGCTAGACCGGTTTATTAGTACGACCTAAGTTGGTTGGGCCCCGGACCTGACTTATCGTTTGCTCTTACGCCGAACACAAAAATGGTCGGCACCATCGCCCGCTCGGGCTCACCAAGTCGGTGCGCTCACCGAACCGGTGCCCGAGGTAGCGGGCGAACACCCGCGCGGAAGCACGGAACACGTAAGCGTTCCGTTACCTCCGAGCACCCACTACGTAACACCAACGCGGGTGGACAACTGGAGACGTGACTGCACACCGAAGACCATCAGCGCGGCTGGATTCGGATCGTACGGGCGCATCTTGACGAAGGCGTTCGACGAAAGGCCCCTTTTTCTTCGAAGGCCGACTTTCTTGAAGGCAGAGGCATGACGCAACTTCCTGGCCACAGGTCACCTGGACCGATCGGTCTCTACGACCCGGCGAACGAACACGACGCCTGCGGCGTCGCATTCGTCGTCGACATGCACGGCCGCCGCAGCCGCGACATCGTCGACAAGGCTATTACGGCTCTGTTGAACCTGGAGCACCGAGGCGCCGCGGGCGCCGAGCCGAACTCCGGCGACGGCGCGGGCATCCTGCTCCAGATCCCGGATCGCTTCTTCCGAGCGATCGTGGACTTCGAGCTGCCCCCCGAAGGCTCCTACGCCTCCGGTATCGCCTTCCTGCCGCAGGCGCGCCGCGAGGCCGCTCGCGCCGCGTACGGCGTCGAGAAGATCGTCAAGGAGGAGGGCCTCGAGGTCCTCGGCTGGCGCGAGGTCCCCATCGACGAATCGTCGCTCGGCGCACTGGCCCGCGACGCCATGCCGACCTTCCGGCAGATCTTCGTCGCCTCGCCGCGCAACGGCGCCGAACAGCTCTCCGGCATGGATCTGGAGCGCCGCGCCTACGTGGTGCGCAAGCGCATCGAGCACGAACTCGGCAAATCGGGTGCGGGCGAAGGCGCCGTCGGCAAGGAATCGGTGTACTTCCCGAGCCTGTCCGGCCAGACCTTCGTCTACAAGGGCATGTTCACCACGCCCCAGCTGCGCGCGTTCTACCTCGACCTGCAGGACGACCGGGTCGAATCGGCCCTCGGCATCGTGCACTCGCGCTTCTCCACCAACACCTTCCCGTCCTGGCCGCTGGCGCACCCGTTCCGCCGCGTCGCGCACAACGGCGAGATCAACACCGTCACCGGCAACGAGAACTGGATGCGGGCGCGCGAGGCGCTGCTGCGTTCGGACGTCTTCGGCGTCGATGAGGCGGGCAAGAACCGCTTGCAGAAGATCTTCCCGGTCTGTACGCCGGGGGCGAGCGACACCGCCCGCTTCGACGAGGTGCTCGAGTTGCTGCACCTCGGCGGGCGCAGCCTGCCCCACGCGGTCCTGATGATGATTCCCGAAGCCTGGGAACGCAACGAGAACATGGACCCGACCCGCCGGGCCTTCTACCGCTACCACTCCATGCTCATGGAGGCGTGGGACGGCCCGGCGTCGGTGTGCTTCTCCGACGGCACCGTCGTCGGCGCGGTCCTCGACCGCAACGGACTGCGCCCGAGCCGCATCTGGGTCACCGACGACGGCCTCGTCGTGATGGCCTCCGAGGTCGGCGTGCTCGACATCGACCCGTCGAAGGTGGTCAGGAAGGTCCGGTTGCAGCCGGGCCGCATGTTCCTGGTCGACACCTCGCAGGGCCGCATCGTCGGCGACGAGGAGCTGAAGTCCCAGCTGGCCGCCGAGCATCCGTACCAGGAATGGCTGGACGCGGGCGTGTTCAAGCTCGCCGATCTGCCCGACCGCCCGCACGTGCACATGTCGCACGATCGCGTGCTGATCCGCCAGCAGATCTTCGGATACACCACCGAGGAGCTGAATCTGCTGCTCTCGCCGATGGCGAAGACCGGCGGCGAGGCGCTCGGGTCGATGGGCACCGACACCCCGATCGCGGTGCTCTCGGCGCGCCCGCGCCTGCTGTTCGACTACTTCTCGCAGCTGTTCGCGCAGGTCACCAACCCGCCACTGGACGCGATCCGCGAGGAGGTCGTCACCAGCCTGCGCCGCGCGCTCGGCCCGGAGTCGGATCTGCTGCATCCCAGCGGTGATTCCTGCAAGCAGATCACCATCCCGCAGCCGATCCTCGACAACGACGAGTTGGCCAAGCTCGTGCACATCAACGACGACGGCTCCCATCCCGGCCTGCGTTCGGTGGTGGTGCGCGGCCTGTACCCGGTGAAGAAGGGTGGCAAGGGCCTGCGCAAGGCGCTCGAGGCCATCAACATCCAGATCTCGGCGGCCATCGACGGCGGCGCGCGCATCATCGTGCTCTCCGACCGCGAGTCCAACGAGAAGTTGGCGCCGATCCCGTCGTTGCTGCTCACCGCCTCGGTGCACCACCACCTGGTGCGCGAGCGCACCCGCACCATGGTCGGGCTGGTCGTCGAGGCCGGTGACGCCCGCGAGGTGCACCACATGGCGACGCTGGTCGGTTTCGGCGCGGCCGCGATCAACCCGTACATGGCCTTCGAGACCATCGAGGACATGCTCGAGCGCGGCGCGCTGGAGATGCCGGGCAGCACCGGCGACGTGCGCGCCGACTACGCCAAGGCGGTCGCCAACTACATCAAGGCGTCGAGCAAGGGCGTGCTGAAGGTGATGTCCAAGATGGGCATCTCCACCATCGCCTCCTACACCGGCGCGCAACTGTTCCAGGTCATCGGCCTGTCTCAGGAGTTGATCGACGAGTACTTCTCCGGCCTGCGCTCACACCTCGACGGCATCGGCCTCGAGGAGATCGCCGCCGATGTGGCGGCCAGGCACCGGATCGCCTTCCTGGAGAACCGCAACGAGCGCGCGCACCGCGAACTCGAGGTGGGCGGTGAGTACCAGTGGCGGCGCGAGGGTGAATACCACCTGTTCAACCCCGACACCGTGTTCAAGCTGCAGCACGCCACCCGCAGCGGGCAGTACTCGATCTTCAAGGAGTACACCAAGCTGGTCGACGACCAGTCCGAGCGGCTGGCCTCGCTGCGCGGTCTGTTCCAGTTCAAATCCGGTGAGCGCGCGCCCATCTCGATCGACGAGGTGGAGCCCGCGGCCGCGATCGTGAAGCGCTTCTCCACCGGCGCGATGAGCTACGGCTCCATCTCGGCCGAGGCCCACGAGACGCTCGCGGTGGCCATGAACCGGCTCGGCGGTCGCTCGAATTCCGGTGAGGGCGGCGAACATCCGGCGCGTTTCGAGGTCGAGGAGAACGGCGACTGGCGTCGCTCGGCGATCAAGCAGGTGGCCTCTGGCCGCTTCGGCGTGACCGCGCACTACCTCACCAACTGCACCGATATCCAGATCAAGATGGCCCAGGGCGCCAAGCCGGGCGAGGGCGGTCAGCTGCCGGCGCACAAGGTGTACCCGTGGGTCGCCGAGGTGCGGCACTCCACACCCGGCGTCGGCCTGATCTCGCCGCCGCCGCATCACGACATCTACTCCATCGAGGATCTGGCGCAGCTGATCCACGACCTGAAGAACGCGAACCCGCAGGCGCGGATTCACGTGAAACTGGTCGCGGAGCCGGGCGTCGGCACCGTCGCGGCGGGCGTGTCCAAGGCGCACGCCGACGTGGTGCTCATCTCCGGCCACGACGGCGGCACCGGCGCGTCCCCGCTCACCTCGCTCAAGCACGCGGGCGGTCCGTGGGAGCTCGGCCTCGCCGAAACCCAGCAGACCCTGCTGCTCAACGGCCTGCGCGACCGCATCGTCGTACAGGTCGACGGCCAGATGAAGACGGGCCGCGACGTGATGATCGCCGCGCTGCTCGGCGCCGAGGAGTTCGGTTTCGCCACCGCGCCGCTGGTGGTCTCGGGCTGCATCATGATGCGGGTCTGCCACCTCGACACCTGCCCGGTCGGCGTCGCCACTCAGAATCCGGTGCTGCGCGAACGGTTCACCGGCAAGCCGGAATTCGTCGAGAACTTCATGCTGTTCATCGCCGAGGAGGTCAGGGAACTGCTGGCCCAGCTCGGTTTCCGGACGCTGGATGAGGCCATCGGCCGGGTCGACCTGCTCGACACCACAAGGGCCAAGCAGCACTGGAAGGCCAGCAGGCTCGACCTGTCGCCGATTCTCGACAAGACCGAGACGGCGTTCATGTATCAGGACCGTCGCTGCACCAAGACCCAGGACCACGGCCTGGACAGGGCGCTCGACCAGCAGTTGATCACGCAGAGTCGCGACGCGCTCGAGCGCGGGGCCGCGGTGAAGTTCGAGACGAAGATCACCAACGTCAACCGGACCGTCGGCACCATGCTCGGCCACGAGGTCACCAAGCTCTACGGTGGCGCGGGCCTGCCCGACGAGACGATCGACATCACCTTCACCGGGTCGGCGGGCAACAGCTTCGGCGCCTTCGTACCGGCGGGCATCACGCTGCGGGTCAACGGCGACGCCAACGACTATGTCGGCAAGGGACTTTCGGGCGGCCACATCGTGGTCCGGCCGTCGCTGAACGCGCCCGCCGATTTCGCCGCCGACGAGAACATCATCGCGGGCAACGTGATCCTGTTCGGCGCGACCAGCGGGCACGCGTTCATCAGCGGTGTGGTCGGCGAGCGGTTCGCCGTGCGCAACTCCGGCGCCATCGCGGTGGTGGAAGGCGTCGGCGACCACGGCTGCGAGTACATGACCGGCGGCCGCGTGGTGATCCTCGGCGAGACCGGTCGCAATTTCGGCGCCGGTATGTCGGGTGGTCTCGCCTTCGTCTACGACCCGAACGGCGCCTTCGCCGAGCGGGTGAACCCGGAGCAGGCCGAGGCCATCGAAGCGCTGTCAGGTGACGATTTCACCTGGTTGCGCGACATCATCACCCAGCACCGCGAGCAGACGGGTTCGGCGGTCGCCGAACGCATTCTCAGCGACTGGTCGCAGCAGGTGAACCATTTCGTGAAGGTCATGCCGCGCGAATACAAGAAGGTTCTGCTCGCCATCTCCGAGGCGGAGAAGGCGGGTAAGGACGTGGACGAGGCGATCATGGAGGCCGCTCGTGGCTGACGTAAGCCGCGTCGAAAACGCAAGTGCACTGTTGAGAGGCGAGAATACGGAGGCCGCTCGTGGCTGACCCGCAGGGTTTTCTGAAACACACATCGCGGGAACTGCCGAAGCGCCGTCCGGTTCCGCTGCGTCTGCTCGACTGGAAAGAGGTCTACGAGGAGGGTTTCGAACACAAGACCCTCCAGGCCCAGGCCAGCCGCTGCATGGACTGCGGTATCCCGTTCTGCCACAACGGCTGTCCGCTCGGCAACCTGATTCCGGAATGGAACGACCTGGTCTACAAGGGTCAGTGGCGTGACGGCATCGACCGATTGCACGCCACCAACAACTTCCCGGAATTCACCGGGCGGCTGTGCCCGGCGCCGTGCGAGGCGTCCTGTGTGCTCGGGATCAACCAGGATCCGGTGACGATCAAGCAGGTCGAGGTCGAACTCGTCGAGAACGCCTTCGACGAGGGCTGGATCGTCCCGGTGTACCCGACGCGCATCACCGGCAAGAAGGTCGCCGTCGTCGGTTCCGGTCCGGCCGGTCTCGCGGCCGCGCAGCAGCTGACCCGCGCCGGGCACACCGTCACGGTTTTCGAGCGGGCCGACCGCATCGGCGGTCTGATGCGTTACGGCATCCCGGAATTCAAGATGGAGAAGCGCTTCATCGATCGCAGGCTCGCGCAGATGGAGGCCGAGGGCACCATCTTCAAGACCGGCGTGAACGTCGGCGTCGACATCACGGCCGCGCAGTTGCGTGAGCGTTTCGACGCGGTGGTGCTCTCCGGCGGCGCCACCATCGCGCGCGACCTGCCGATTCCCGGTCGCGAACTCGACGGCATCCACCAGGCCATGGAGTTCCTGCCGTGGGCCAACCGGGTGCAGCTCGGCGACGACGTCACCGACGCCGACGGGCTGCCGCCGATCCACGCCAAGGGCAAGAAGGTCGTCATCATCGGCGGCGGCGACACCGGCGCCGACTGCCTCGGCACCTCGCACCGGCAGGGCGCGGAGACGATCCACCAGTTCGAGATCATGCCGAGGCCGCCGCAGGAGCGCGCGGGCTCCACCCCGTGGCCGACCTATCCGCTCATGTACCGGGTGTCCTCGGCGCACGAGGAGGGCGGCGAGCGGGTGTTCTCCGTGAACACCGAACGTTTCGTCGGCGCCGACGGCAAGGTGAAGGGCCTGGAGGCGCACGAGGTCAAGATGGTCAACGGCCGTTTCGAGAAGGTCGAGGGCACCGAGTTCACCCTCGAGGCGGATCTGGTGCTGCTCGCCATGGGCTTCGTTGGGCCGGAGAAGCGCGGCCTGCTCGAGGATCTCGGTGTCGGCTACGACCAGCGTGGCAATGTGCAGCGCGACAAGAACTGGTCGACCAATGTGCCCGGCGTCTTCGTCGCGGGCGATATGGGTCGCGGCCAGTCGCTGATCGTGTGGGCGATCGCCGAGGGGCGGGCCGCCGCGGCGGCGGTGGACAACTACCTGGAGGGTGAGACGGCGCTGCCTGCGCCGATCACGCCGGGCATGGTGGCCCAGCGCTGACCTGATTCACCGAACGAGCGCCCGCGGACTTCCGAGTCCGCGGGCGTTTTCGTATTCATGTCTCGAAATGTCGCGGCCTGAAAGTCGCGATCCTGTGTCGCGGGATCGGTGCGTGCCGTGATTGCCTCGTAATGGACATGCATCCGATAACGAACATATGTCCCGATTCTGTACGCGTGTCGTCGCGTGTCGCGCACGTTGATGTTCATGCTGCGAACGCTTACGTAAGTGGGTCGCGCGCAGCATCACTCGCGTCGGGGGACCGGCCTGTCGAATCGATAGTGCGAATCGCGACACGTCGGAGGTGTTCGAATGGCATCCGGGCGGTTGTCGCTCTATTGTGATCAGCGGCGCGTGACGGGACTAGGGGTTCGTGGGGCCGATACGCGCAAGCGCATTGTGGAAACCTCAGTTAACCAGCTGTGCACTGGCCGGACATCCGCCGAGTTCAGCATGGTTAGCGGCAAACTTTTGTCGGAATTGCTACCGCAGGGGCGACTGGCTCCGCCGGTGCATGGTTCGAACTGGAGCAGTATGCGGTTGAAGAAGGTTGTCGCGGCCCTTGGTGCGTCCGCGGCGGTGGCGTCGGGCCTGGTCTTCGGCGGTGCGTCCGCGGTGGCGGACAGCTGCCCGAGCCTCTACGTGGTGGCGATTCCCGGCACCTGGGAGACCGGCCACGAGAAGACGCCGCAGCCGGGAATGCTGTCCGGCGTCACCAGGGGCCTGCCTCGCAACACCGAGGTCGACTACGTCACCTACGCGGCCACCGCCTTCCCGTGGGAAGGCGATGTGTACGGCTCCTCCAAGAAGGAGGCAACCGACAACGCGCGCGGCCTGATCACCGCGATGGCGCAGCGTTGCGGCGCCACGAATATCGCGCTCGTCGGCTACAGCCAGGGCGCTGACGCCGCGGGTGATCTGGCGGCCGAGATCGGCACCGGGATCGGCCCGGTCCGTCCGGAGCGCGTCGCCGGTGTCGGCCTGATCTCCGATCCGCGCCGTTCGCCCACCGACGTCCAGGTCGGTCCGCCCGCGCCGGGTGCGGGCGCCGGTGGTCCCCGCGTCGGTGGATTCGGCTGGGTCAGCGACCGCACACGGACCATCTGCGCGCTGGACGATCTGTACTGCGCCACGGCCAGCGACGATTTCGTGACTCGTTTCGCCGGTTTCCTGGCGCAGAGCTCGGACGCGAACCCGGCCAACATCTGGCGCTACCAGATCGAGGCGGGTGCGATCCTCAACGATCTGATGGCCAACGGCGGCGTGCCGATGTTGCAGTCGCAGCTCACCGAGTCGGCGACCGAGCAGCGCGCCAAGGATCTCGAGCGGTTCTACCGTTCCGAATCGCACACCCTGTACGGAAGTTACAACGTGGGCGGCGGCCAGACCGCCATCTCCTGGATGCACAACTGGATCGCCGGAATGGCCTGATCCGTTCGAAATCTCGCGGGCCCACCCCCAAATTGGGGGTGGGCCCGTCTCGTTGATCCAGCCGTGCGGCTATCCGGTTGTGTGCCTATCCGGCCGAGCCGGTGGGCGGCTGGATCTGGTGGAAGAACGCGCCGGGTCCTTCGGGGCCGCGGAACTGCACCCTCGGTCCCTCGTGCTCGTCGTGGCCGCGACGGTGGCGGGGATGTTCGGCGATCTCGGCGCCCGAGGTGTCGGAGGCGGAGACGACCGGTACGGCGTCGGTGGGGTCGGGGGTCTGCGCGGAGGCGGTGACGGCGAGCGCGCCGAGCGGGACCGCGACCAGCGCGCCCGCGACGGCGATCCGGGCGGCGCCCCGGCGCCACCGTGTCGATATCGTGGAGTGCAACGGAATTCCTTTCTGACCGAACATGAGTCGCTGCTGCGACTCACGGGGTCCATCGAAGGTTCCGTCACTGGGACACCGGTGCGATCGGGCCGGCAATCGCCTGTGTGTCGTCCGCGCCGATCAGCCGGCGCCGATCAGCCGGCGCCGATCAGCCTGCGGTGCGCGCGGCGATGTTGCGCGGCAGCAGATCCCACACGTGACCGTTCTCGTTGATGGTGGCCGCGGTGCGCCTGCCGGTGCGGGAGAACAGGATTCGGGTGATCGAGCCGTAGTCGATGGGGAAGGTCAGCGGGCGGGCCAGGCCGAGGATGTCCTGTAGCAGGATGTTGATCACACCGCCGTGCACGAAGGCGACCACGGTCTCGGACGGGTCGGTGGCGGCGGCGATCTCGGTGACGGCGTCGCGCACCCTGGTGACGAAGGCCGGGCCGTCGATCTGTTCGGGCAGGTATCCGGCCTTGATGCGGTCGTAGGCGGCGCGAAATTCGGTCTTGGCGTCCTCGATGGGGATGTACGCGGGCAGGTCGCGGTCGTATTCGGCCAGGTCGTCCACGATTTCGACATCGAGGTCGAGCTTCGCGCCGGTCGGCGCCGCGGTGTCGCGCGCCCGGCGCTGCGGACTGGTCAGTACCCGCGCCACCCGGTGCTGGTCGAGGGCCGTCGGCACGCGTTCGGCCTGTTCCCGCCCGATCGCCGAGAGTTCGGGATCGGCGGGCCCGGCCGCCGCGTTGTCGATCCGTAGCGGCTGCGCATGGCGAACGAGTATCAACTGCACGCCCAACACTCTGCCGTATTCCGACGGGAAATCTCGCGGTGGCCGGTGCGCGATACCGATCACACATCGGTGCGCGACGCCTGCACGGACTTCGGGAAACCCGCGGCGGTGACCCGAGCGGATGTCGAGGTCACCGCCGTTCGACGGGGTTCGTCAGCTGCTCTTCTTGCGCTTGGTGAACAGGACGATGGCGACGATGATCGCCACCACAACGAGCACGCAGCAGATCAGGCCGAAGATCAGTCCGCCGCCGCCGCTCTTGCGCTTCTTCTTCGCCGCGAACTCCATGGCGGTGTTCACGGTGTCGGAGCCGAGTACGTCCGGGCTCGCCCACACCGTGTGGTCGAGCAGGCTCGCGTTGGTGAGCAGGTCTAGATACATGTTTTCCCCATTCCGTCGGTGGCGGCCTCCTCCTCTGGCCGAATCCTTAAGGTTATCCGGGCCGCTGAATTCGGCGTTAACGGTTCGCGAACGCGTCCTTCATCGTGAGATTCGCCATCGGGCGCCTCGCGGTGCGAGTACCCCGGTCACCGCGGTTTGACCAAGGGGAACGGCAGGGTCTCGCGGATGCTTCGGCCGGTGATGAGCATGACCACGCGGTCCACGCCCAACCCGAGTCCGCCGGTCGGCGGCATGGCGTGTTCGAGGGCCTGCAGGAAGTCCTCATCGAGTTCCATCGCCTCGGGATCGCCGTTGGCCGCGAGCAGCGACTGTTCGGTGAGACGGCGGCGCTGTTCGATCGGGTCGGTGAGTTCGCTGTAGGCGGTGCCAAGTTCGACGCCCCACGCCACCAGATCCCAGCGCTCGGTGACCCCGGCGATGCTGCGGTGCGCGCGGGTCAGCGGGGAGACCGAGGTGGGGAAGTCGATGTAGAAGGTCGGTTCCTCGGTGTGCGCCTCGACCAGGTGCTCGTACATCTCGAGCACCACCTGTCCGGCGTCCCAGCCGTGCTGGTAGGCGATACCCGCCGTATCGCACAGCTTGCGCAGCTCGGCCACCTCGGTGGCGGGGGTTATGTGCGTGCCGATGGCGTCCGACACCGCGCCGTGCACCGTCTGCACCGACCAGTCGCCGGAGATGTCGACCTCGTCGAAGCCGCCGTCCTCGTTCGGCCGCAGCGCCACCATCGCGCCGTTGGCGGCCAGCGCCGCGTTCTGGATGAGTTCGCGGCAGGTGTGCATCATGCGTTCGTAATCGCTGTGCGCCTCGTACGCCTCGAGGATCGTGAACTCGGGGTTGTGACTGAAGTCGACGCCCTCGTTGCGGAAGGTCCGGCCGATCTCGAACACCTTCTCCATTCCGCCGACGCACAGCCGCTTGAGATAGAGCTCGGGCGCGATCCGCAGGTACAGGTCGAGGTCGTAGGCGTTGATGTGGGTGATGAACGGTGTGGCGTTGGCGCCGCCGTGCACCTGTTGCAGGATCGGGGTCTCCACCTCGAGGAAGCCGCGGCCGTCGAGGGATTCGCGCAGCGAGCGCAGTACCGCGCTGCGTTTGGCCAGCACCTCGCGGGTCTCGGGGTTGATCGCCATGTCCACGTAGCGCTGGCGCACCTTGGCCTCGGGATCGGACAGGCCGCGCCACTTGTCCGGCAGCGGGTGCAGGCATTTGCCGTTCATGCGCCAATCCGCGGCCAGTAAAGACAATTCGCCGTTTCGGCTCTTCCCGATCTGACCGCTGACCTCGATCAGGTCGCCGAGGTCGAAGTACTCGCCGAATTGCGCGCTGCGTTTCACCCCGACCCGGTCGCGGTCGATGACCAGCTGGATCTCGTCGGTCCAGTCGCGCACCACCGCGAAGATGACGCCGCCGTAGTCGCGGATGCGCAGCAGCCTGCCGCAGACCCGGACCGTGGTGCCGCGTGGTGACCGGCGCGCGGCGGCCACGGTGTGGGTGGGCGGATAGGCGACCGGGTAGGCGTCGATGCCGTCGGCGGTCATCCGGTCCAGCTTGTCCATGCGCACCCTGACCTGCTCAGGTCGGCGCGGGGCCGGTTCCTCGGCCGCGCTCGCGGGCGCGTCGGGCGGACTGCCGTCGGCGTGCAGTCCGGTGACGGTGTCGGGTACGGCGCTGTGCAGACCGGTGTGCGTCGCGGTCACGGGGTCCTTGCCGAGCCTCGGCAGGAATCCTTCGGCCAGCGCACTCGCCATCGCCACGCGCGGCAGCTGCCTGCGTTCCTCGAAAAGGAAGAAGCGCGGCACCCATTTCGGCTGGTATTTCACATTCGACCGGTACAGCGCCTCGAGCTGCCACCAGCGTGAGAAGAACAGCAGTACCCCGCGCCACAGCCGCAGCACCGGTCCCGCCCCGATCTGCCCGCCCTCCTCGAACACCGAACGGAACACCGCGAAGTTCAGCGAGACCCTCGTGATGCCGTGCAATTCCGAAGTCAGCGCGAGCTGCGAGATCATCAGTTCCATCGTGCCGTTGGGCGCGTTGGGGTCGCGGCGCATCAATTCCAGCGACGCGCCGGTGCGCCCCCACGGCACCAGCGACAGCATGGCCAGCACCCGGTCCTGAGTGTTGACCGCCTCGACCAGCAGGCAGTCGCCGTCGAGGGGGTCGCCGAGTCGGCCGAGTGCCATGGAGAATCCGCGTTCGGTCTCGGTGTCGCGCCACGCGTCGGCCCTGGCGATGATGTGCTCGAACTCGACGGCATCGATGTCGCGATGGCGCCGGATACGCACCGTGACACCGTGTTTGCGCAGCCGGTTCGCGGCTTGGCGCACCTGCTTCATCTCCGGACCGGCGAGGGAGTAGCCGCGGGTGTCGAGGATCGCCTCGTCACCGAGCCGCAGCGCGGACAGGCCCGCCCGCCGGAACGCCTGCGCGCCGACCTCGCCCGCGCCCATCACCGCGGGCGCCCAGCCGAACTGGTCGGCGAGCCGCAGCCAGGCGTCGATGGCCTGCGGCCACGCCTCGCGCACGCCGATCGGGTCACCGCTGGCCAGGCAGACCCCGAGTTCGACGCGATAGGTGATGGCGGCCTTGCCGCTCGGCGCGAACACCACGGCCTTGTCGCGGCGGGTGGCGAAATAGCCGAGCGAATCCTCGATGTCCGAGCGTTCGAGCAGACCCCGGATCGCCGACTCGTCGGTGCCGGTCATCGCGTTCTCGGCGCGCTGCGAACGGAACAGCACGATCACCGCGGCCAGCAGGGCGATCGCGCCGAACAGGCCGAGCAGGAAGTTGACGAACGGCCGAGGGTGGCCGTCGAAGTGCTCGTTGTCGACGAAGATCACCGCGGTCACCCGGTACACCGCCCAGCCGGGGCGCTGCCAACCGCCCGGCAGCGTGCCGGGGAACAGTTCGACCAGCCCCCAGCCGACCAGGCAGCCGACCGCGAGTCCGCCGACCAGCACGCCGAGCGCCTTCCACCCCGCGCCCCGGCGCACTCGCGTATAGAACTCGCGCCACGCCGCGACCAGCACACCGATCGCCACCACCTGCGCGACCATGGCGACGAGGGCGTTGAGATTGTCGTTGTCGGCGAATTCGATCGCGTTGGTCAGCGCGTAGAACGCGAGGTAGGACACGAGCAGCCACCAGGCGATGCGCTTGCGACTCGCGATCGCGCCCGCCATCAGGCCGAGGATCAGCGCCCACATCAGGTTGGTGTCGGGCGCGTCGAAGTAGTAGTCGTCGAGGTAGCGGCGCGGCACCTGGGTCAGGAAGCGCAGACCCGGCGAAAGGCTCCACAGCAGGCAGATCGCCGCGATGACGCCGAGGACCATGCCCGCGATGTGCGGCGCCTCGGAGAACCGGCCGTGTCCCCGGTGCGGGACCGGTGGGATCGGTCTGTCCTGGCGTGGTTCGGTGTCCGTGCGATGACCGGCGTGCGTGGAAGTCACCGAACCAGTGTGTACGGTGCCGCGCGGTCTCTGTCCGAAGCCCACTCGGGATGTCGGAATGAGGGGGTGGGCACGGGCCGGTATCGGGGGTTGGCGTGCCGCCGAAATCACCGCCGGGTAAGGATGTATTCCATGTCAGACGCAGTCGATGTACCGATCGATGACGATGTCATCCGGCTCGGGCAGTTCCTGAAGCTGGCCAATCTGATCGATTCCGGTTCCGAGGCGAAGACGGTCATCGCCGCCGGGCTGGTTCGGGTGAACGACGAGGTGGAGACGCGCCGCGGCAGGCAGTTGCAGGCCGGTGACGTGGTCGCGCTCGCCGGTCACCGGGTGCGGGTGGCTCCGGTCTGAGCTCGGTCAGGTCGCGTCGGTTTCGGAGGTTTCGGATCGGACGACGATGCCGTCGTGGTCGCTGTAGAGCATGTCCCCGGGCACGAAGGTGACCCCGCCGAATTCGACGGGCACGTCGCGTTCGCCGCTGCCGGTCTGGGTGCTCTTGCGCGGGTTGGTGCCCAATGCCTTGATGCCGATGTCGAGGGTGCGCAGGATCGCCGAGTCGCGGACCGCGCCGTGCACGATCACCCCCGACCAGCCGTTGTCGACTCCGCGCCCGGCGATGATGTCGCCGACGAGGGCGGTGTGCACGCTCGCGTCGCCGTCGACCACGAGGACCGCGCCGTTGCCCGGTTCGCTCAGCGTCTGCTTGACCAGCAGGTTGTCCTGGAAGCAGCGGATGGTGGTGATCCTGCCCGAGAAGGTCTCGCGGCCGCCGAACTGGATGAACTGCGTATCGCAGCTGCGGATGTCGGGGCCGATCTCGTCGGCTAGGTCTGCGGTGGCGACGTCGGTCATGGGTCGATTGTCCCTACCGGCCGGTAGCCGCCGTGTCGCGACCCCCGCTCGATGTGATCGCGCCGACTATCGGTGTCCGTAGTGCGATTCGTAGACGTCGCGGTCGTGTTCGGAGATCTTGTTGTGGTCGAGCAGGTCGGGGTCGAGGCCGTGCTGGCCGAGGCGGAAGCGGCGCCAGACGTAGCTGAGCGCCACGGTGAAGACGACCAGCGGGATGATCATCATCACGATCATGCCGATCTTCAACGGCATCGGACCGGGGAACAGCAGCACGAGGGCGAAGAACGGGATGACGGGTACGAGGAACCGGACGAGATAGCGTTCCATGGCCCCGTGTCCGACGAGGTCGTGGACGACCCACTCGTGCAGCTCCGGCGGGAGCGCGCGGCCCAGATCGTAGGCGATCCGCTGCCTCATGGTGGGGGTTCTCATACCTTCAGGCTATGCCTGTGCGATATGTCACCGCCAGTGCCGATCAGGCGCGGCCGTGGCGGCGTTCGTAGTCGAGCCGGTCGGCCTCGGCGCGGCGGCGGGCGTCGAGGTCGGCGAGCGCGGGGTCGAGTCCGTGTTGGATCAGCCGGTGCCTACGGAACACGTACATCAGGGCCACCGTGAAATAGATGAGCGGGATGTAGAGCAGCGCCATCATCGCCGCACCCATCCACAGCGGGCCCGGTACCAGCAGGAACAGGCACAGCACCGGAATGATCGGCACCAGGATCCTGGTCAGGTAGCGGCGGGTCGCGCCGGGACCGGTGAGATCGTCCACCACCCAGTCCGCCATCGACGCGGGCAGCGTGCGCCCGAAGACGTAGCCGATGCGCTGGGCGAAACCCGGTGTGGTCGCGTCGCTCATGGCCGGGTTCAGGCCTCGCGGGCGTCGGGCGCGCTGCCCGCGTGGAATTCGGTGATCTGGGTGATGAGGTTGTCGGTGGTGTGCTTGACGGCGATCTTGACGAACGGCTCGATGGTCTTGCCGAGCGCGCGTCCCGCCAGACCGCCGGGCACCCGGTAGTCCACGATGGCGTCGATGGTGCACCGCTCGGCGCCCTTGGGGTGGAACAGGAAGGTGGAGGCGACGTCGAAACCCTTGATCGAGGTGATCCCGATGGCGGCGTCCGGCTCCCAGCGATTCACCTCGACACGCGAACGCAGCGAGGCCGGACCCAGTTTCATGTGGCCGTCGAAGGTCGCGCCGACCCCTTCGGTCTGCGCGCCGACCGGGGTGAAGGACTGAATTCCGTACAGGAACCGCGACAGATTCCGGTAATCGTTCACGTACCGGAACGCGGACTCGGCCGAAGCCGCGCAATCCGTCACGATCCTCACTTCGGTCATGAGGCAACTGTATCGGCTGCCCCGGTCACCGCGACCGGCTCACGCGGTGACCGCGAGCGCCGCGGCGAGGCCGAAAGCGACCGACATCACCGTCACCTCGAGCACCGCGCGCCGCAGCGAGGCGCGCGCGGTCATCCTGTGATCGGCGGCGCGCGGCACCCAACCGCGCCGCCACCACCAGCCGAGCGCGAGCAACGCGGCCAACAACACGGTCTTCGCGAGCAGAATCCGGCCGTAACCGGTGTCGAAGACTGCGCCGACGCGTTCGAGCCGCACGAATCCGTTCACGATGCCGGTCACCCCGACCACCGCGATCAACGGCAGCGCCACCGCCGAATACCGCGGCAGCACCCGCGCCCACTCGCCTCGGGTGCGCACCACGAGTCCGATGGCGAGCAGCAGCCCGAACCAGGCGGCGGCCGCGAGCGCGTGCACGGCGGCCAGCACCGAGCCGAACCGCTGCTGCGACATGTGCCCGGTGATCGGACGCAAGGCCAGCGCGACCGCCGTGAACACCAGCACCAGGTCGGCGGAGGCGATATCCGGTCTGCGGTGCGCTACGGCCGCGTACACCGCCACCGCGCCCGCGCCGAACAGAATCGCGATACCGATCTGGCCGCCGCTGAGTTCGGTGAGGAAGGTGCCGAACTGGTCGGCGCCGAGTTCGCTGACCGGCACGCCGACCACATCGGCGGCCTCGAACAGCAGCACCGCGAATTCGGCCGCGCACCAGATGCCCGCCAGGCCGGCGAGCAGCCGCCACGGCGGCGACACGCGGGCCGAAAGCCGTGGCAGCGCCGCCAACCCGAGTACGGCCGCGCCCGTGACATCGGCGACCACACGGACCAGCGCCGCCGTCGGCGCCGGATCGGGCACCGAGAGCGCCCAGGCCAGCAATACGCCGAGTAGTCCGGCGGGGACGACCAGCAGCAGTTCCCGAACGTCGCCGTCGCCGGTCGTCCCACCTTTCACGGTGCTATCCCTTGTCGCGTGACCGGCCGCCGTACAGCGCGAACACCAGTCCGCCGCCGAACAGCACCGCGCCGCCGAGGATGAACACCCACAGCGGTACGCCGCCGCCGCTGTCGCCATCCTCCGCCGCGCCCGGTTTGGGGCCGGGGGTTCCGTTGCCGGGCGTGCTCAGCGTGAACGTGCGGGTGCCGCTCACCGGATGCCCGTCGGCCGAGGTCACGCGGAACGCGATCGTGTACACGCCCGCCGGTCCGAGCGCGCCCGTCTCGACGCTCACCGTGCGGCCGTCGACCGCGGGCTGCCCCTTCGACCAGAGATTGCCGTCCGGGCCGACCACCGTCAGCGACGGGAAATTCGGCTGCAATTCCTCGTTGAAGGTGACGCTGACCCGCACGGGCCCGGTGTCGACGGTCGAACCGTTCTCGGGCACGCTCGACACCGCCGCCGAATGCGCCGCCGCCGGACCCGCGGCCGCGAGACCGACCCCGAACAGGGCGAACCCGGTCAGCAGTGCGGTCAGGAGGCGGCGGGCCGAGCCTCGGGGCGTCACGACCGCCGTCCGCGCAGGACGGTGCCGACGCCGAGGGCGACGCCGAGCAGGCCGAGGGCGAGCGCGATGCCGCCGATCAGGCGCGCTGTGTCGTCGGTCGCGTCCTCCGATTTCGCGGCGGCGTGCTCGTCACCGGTCGAATGCCCGTGCCCGTCTTCGGATTTCGCTTCGGCGAGGGTGATGGTCGGCGCGGGGTGCTCCGGTTCGGCGCCGTCGGGTCCCGCAGCCTGATCCCAGGCCACGACCTTGCCGTCGCTGTAGGTCTGCTTGGCCGCGAACGTCACGGTCGGCTGCTCGGGCAGCGGTCCGAGGGAGACGACGAAGCGCTGGAACTGGCCGGGTCCGACACCGGGATTCCCGGCGTCGGCGGTCCAGGTGACCGCGACCGCGTCGGACTTGTCGTTGCGGTCGACCTTGGCGCTCCACCCCGGAAGGGGTTCGGTGCGCGCGCTTTTCACGCCGGGCATGGTCACGGTGAGCGCGGTGGTCGCGGCGGTGTCCGATTCGGTCGGCACCCGGAAGGTGACGACCGAATAGCCGCCCTGTGCCGCGCCTGGCGCGTCGGCGGTCACGTGGGCCGCCGCGGAACCCGCCCCGAGCAGGACCGCGCCGGACGCGGCGAGCACGGTGGCGCAGGCGCGCAGAACTGAACTTCGCATGGTGATGAAAGGCTTTCTCTCCGAAAGGGGGTGACGGTGTCGGCTTATCGAGCCGACACCGGCGGAGCCCGCGGACCCGCCGCGCCTTCCTGACAGGTGTGCCACGCGCCGACCTCGCGATTCCACACACCGCGGACGGTGGGCATCGGCGCGCGGCCGGGTCGGCTGGTAGCCGCCGCGACGGCCGTGGAGACGAGGTCGTAGAGACGCCGCGCCGCGAGCACGAGCACCCCGCACAGCACGGTGGCCACGACATGCGCCGCCACCATCCACCCACCGGGCAACCCGGGCGCCGCCGCTTCCCGCCCGTGCTCGTGGCCGATCACCCCCGACAGCGCGGCGTGCGCCGCGAACTGCCCGACCGCGAGCATCCCGAACACCGCGAGCCGCCCCGCCGACAACGCCGAGACCAGCGCACCGGCGAGCACCGCAATGAGAAGAACCAGCGTGCCGTCCGCCGAGTCGGGATACCCACCCCCCGCCACCCCGTGCGCGGCGAACGCCAGCGCGGCGACCGTCGCGCCGACCGCTCCACCGGCCGCACTGCGCGACCCACCCCGCGGGTCGCGCCGCAGATCACCGGATGTGCTCCGGGCGGCGGTACGAGCGGCGTCGCTTCGCGTGGACCGAGGCCGGATATACCCATCCACCACTTCGACTGCGCGCGGGGCGGCGGCCGGGGTCGGGGGCGGGGCGGTGATCACGGAGGGGGAGGGGTCAGTTCACGCCGAGGCGGGCCAGTACGTCGGCTTCGATGCCCGACAGTTCGTGGGAGATCGAGGTGTGGACCGCGCGGCGGCGGGTGGCGGGCATCTGTTCGGCGGTGCGGACGGCGGCGGTGAGTCCGGCCAGGCGTTCCTCGGTGCCCGAGACGAACTTCTGGTTCTCGGATTTGCCCGCGGAGATCTTCTCGAGCGCCGCTTCGACGTTCACGATGCGCGCCTGGAGTTTGCCACCGTGGCCCGCGAAGTCGCCGAGCTGGTCGACGCCGATGCCGAGTTGCTGGGCGCGGCGGGTGTCGAGCTGTCCGCGCAGGAAGGTGGCGGCGCGGTAGGCCAGCGGCGCGAGCACCGGCACGAGCACGCGTGCCACGCCGAGATACTTCTTCACCTGACTCGCGCTGAACGGGTCGCGTTCGGCGCGGGCGGCGATCTTCACGGCGGCCTTCTCCTCGGCTTGGAACGCGGCGATCTGCGCCTTGGCCACCTTGCGCTGCGTGCGGGCCTGCTCGCGCCGGGCCTTACGATCGTTCCTGGCGCCGAGCTTGGCCTCCATCGCGGCCTTGTGCTTGAGGGCTTTCGCCTCGGCCCGGCGGCTCGGTCGCCGCTTGCGCTTCGTGAACAACCCCATCGAAGGCCCTCCGTCATGCTGGTTCGCCACGGCGGAAACGACGCCGGGGAACGCCCGTCCGCCCATGTCACATGGATTGCCGTAACACTATCGGGTCGACGCGGCCCGCTGCGAGTGGGTGAGTGCGACGGGTGTGCGGCGATAGCCGTGAACACGCGATTCACGGAAGTGTCAGAGGCAGGGACCATACTGCGTATGTGAATTCGGGCATCGGCGACCACGGCGGTCGCGTAAACGGCGGCACCGCCGACACGGTCGGCGGAAGGCAGGTCGACGGAGGCCCGGTGGCATATATCGATGCGCGCGCGTTGATCGGCTGCAGGCATCGCCTGCACTTGGACGCCACGCATCCGCAGTTGCTCACCGGTGTCGTCGAGGATGCCGGTGTGCGCCAGCGCAGAGAGGCGGCGGGCGAGCACCGTCGCCGGGTTCGCGACGCTCTGATCGCCGCGGATCCGCAGAGCTGGATCGTGATCGATCCAGTGCTTCGCGCCGGTGAGCGCGCCGAGCAGACGCTGCGCGCGTGCGTGGCGGGCACCCATCACATCTGGGGCGCCCTGTTGCCGCAGGAACCGGAGACGGGCAGACGCGGCGGCGCGGAAATCCTGCTGCGCGACCGTGATCGGGGCGGTTACATCCCGATCATCGTGGTGAATCACAAGGTCAGCGATCCGCGCAAACCCGAGCCCGCCGATTTCCATCCAACCACCAGCGATCCGTACCACTGGGATCCGCAACCGGATCCGCATCACAAACTGCGTCAGCAGCCGCGCGATACCCAGCGTCTCGCGCACCTGTACCGGATGTTGCAGCGGCACGGTCTTGCCAGTCCGGCGCTGGTCGGCGGTGTCATCGGCTATCAGTTCGGCCGTGCGGAAGAGGCGCCGCGCCCGGAGTCGAGCCCGTCCGAACGCCCGAATCCGCGCGGGCACGGGCGGCGTCGGCCGTCGCGCCCTGTCGTCGGGGTCGGCCGCTACGATCCCGACCGCATCCTCGTGCACGATCTCGGGCCGGTGCTCGCCGATTACGACCTGCGCTACGCCGATCGAATCGCGGTGGTGCGCAACGAGCTGCCGACCACGCCGTCGAAGGTCCCGGAGTGCCGCCAGTGCCCGTGGTGGCAGCGCGGCGCCGAAGGCGCGCCGAGTTGCGAGGGCTGGCTGGTCGACCACCACGATGTGAGCCTGGTCGCCCCCGGTTCGCGGGCCGATGTGCTGCGCGGCCACGGCGTGCACACCATCGACGATCTGGCCGCCTGGGCGGGCGATGGTCCCGACGATTGGCAGCACGGCCCGTTCGAGGAGGCCGTGGTCACCGCGCGGGCCTGGCTCGCGGGCGCGCCGCTGGTGCGCCGGGCCGACCGCGTATGGGTGCGGCGCGCCGACGTGGAGGTCGACGTCGACCTGGAGAGCTATCAGGAGTTCGGCGCCTACCTGTGGGGCACCCTGCTCGACGGTGTGTACCGCCCGTTCGTCACCTGGGATCCGCTGCCCACCGAGGACGAGGGCCGTTCCTTCGCCGAATTCTGGACCTGGTTGATGACGGTGCGCGCCGAGGCCGTCGCGGCGGGGAAAACCTTTGCCGCCTACTGCTATTCGCGCACCGCCGAAGACAAGTGGCTCTACGAGTCGGCGCGCCGGTTCGCGGGGCGCCCCGGTGTGCCGACCGTCGAACAGGTGCGCGCCTTCGTCGACGGCCCGCAATGGGTCGACATGTTCCAGGCCGTGTCGGAGCAGTTCATCTGCCCGAACGGCAAGGGGCTCAAGAAGATCGCGCCGGTGGCCGGGTTCTCCTGGCGCGATCCGGAGGCGGGCGGCGAGGCGTCGATGAGCTGGTACCGCAAGGCCGTCGGCTACGACGCGGAACCGGATCTGTCCCAGCGCACCAGGCTGTTCGAGTACAACGAGGACGATGTCCGCGCCACCATGGTGCTGCGGGAATGGATGAATCCGAGGGTGCCCGCCGAGCACAGCGCCGACCGCGAAGTCCCCGGCCTCGCGGATTTCCGCGCGGCGGGGGTCTGACGACGGCGGGTCCGACGAGCGGCGAGGGTCTGACCAGGGCCGTCGGCGTTCCGGTACGCGCGGCGCGGCGGTACCATCGCGACGTGACAGAGCACGTCGAACAACTCGAGTTCCAGGCCGAGACCCATCAGCTGCTCGAACTGATGATCCACTCGGTCTACTCCAACAAAGACACGTTCCTGCGGGAGCTGATCTCGAACGCTTCCGACGCACTGGACAAGCTGCGGCTCGAGTCCTACCGGGACAAGGACCTGCACGTCGACACCTCCGACCTACACATCGAACTGGAGGTGGACAAGGACGCGCGGATTCTCACCGTCCGGGACAACGGCATCGGCATGTCGAGGGCCGAGGTGGTCGACCTGATCGGCACCCTGGCCAAGTCCGGTACCGCGGAGCTGCGCAAGAAACTGAACGAGGCGAAGTCCGACGCCGCCACCGAGGAGCTGATCGGCCAGTTCGGCATCGGCTTCTACTCCACTTTCATGGTCGCCGACAAGGTCGCGCTGACCACCCGCAAGGCGGGTGAGTCCGAGGGCACCCGCTGGGAGTCCGAGGGCCAGTCCACCTACACCATCGAGACCGTGGCCGACGCGCCGCAGGGCACCGCGGTCACCCTGCACCTCAAACCCGCCGACGAGGACGACCACCTCTTCGACTACACGCAGGAGTGGAAGCTCCGCGAGATCGTCAAGAAGTACTCCGACTTCATCTCGTGGCCGGTGCGCATGCCGGTGGAGCGCACCGTCACCGAGGGTGAGGGCGAGGAGCAGACCGAGCGCACGGTGCTCGAGGAGCAGACCCTGAACTCCATGAAGGCGCTGTGGACCCGCCCGAAGAGCGAGGTCTCCGACGAGGAGTACAAGGAGTTCTACAAGCACGTCGGGCACGGCTGGGACGATCCGCTCGAGATCATCGCCTTCAAGGCCGAGGGCACCTTCGAGTACCAGGCGCTGCTGTTCATTCCCTCGCACGCGCCGTTCGACCTGTTCACCCGCGAGCACAAGCGCGGTGTCCAGCTCTACGTCAAGCGGGTGTTCATCATGGACAACTGCGAGGAGCTGATGCCGGAGTACCTGCGTTTCGTGAAGGGCGTGGTCGACGCGCAGGACCTGTCGCTGAACGTCTCGCGGGAGATCCTGCAGCAGGACCGCCAGATCCAGATGATCCGCAAGCGCCTGGTGAAGCGGGTGCTTTCCACGGTCAAGGAGCTCCAGGGCGCCGAGGACCAGTCGAAGTACCGGACCTTCTGGCAGGAGTTCGGCCGCGTCCTCAAGGAGGGCCTGCTCTCCGATTTCGACAACCGCGAGACGCTGCTTCAGGTGTCCTCGTTCGCGTCGACGCATTCGGAGTCGGAGCCGACCACGCTCGCGCAGTACGTGGAGCGCATGGCCGATGGCCAGGAGTCGATCTACTACATGACCGGCGAGAGCCGTCAGCAGATCGAGTCCTCGCCGCATATCGAGGCGTTCCGGGACAAGGGCCGCGAGGTGCTGATCCTGACCGACCCGGTGGACGAGATGTGGGTCGGTTCGGTGACCGACTTCGACGGCAAGCCGTTCCAGTCCATCGCCAAGGGCGAGGTCGATCTGGAGACCGAGGACGAGAAGAAGGCCTCGGAGGCGCTGCGCGAGCAGCAGGACAAGGATTTCGCCGATGTGCTCGGCTGGCTCGGCAAGACGCTGGAGGACAGCGTCAAGGAGGTGCGCCTGACCAGCAGGCTCACCACCTCGCCCGCCTGCCTGGTCGGCGACGTCTACGATTTCACGCCGATGTTGGAGCGCATGTACCGCGCGTCCGGTCAGGCGGTTCCGGAGAGCAAGCGCATCCTGGAGCTGAATCCGACGCATCCGCTGGTCTCGGGTCTGCGCGAGGCGTATTTCACGCGCAAGGAGGACGCCGACGCCGGTAACGTGCCCGAACTCGCGGAGACGGCCGAATTGCTCTACGGCACCGCGGTTCTCGCCGAGGGCGGTGAGTTGAAGGATCCGGCGCGTTTCGCCCACATCCTGACCGATCGCCTGACTCGCACGCTCTGATCCGCCGGACCGGGGTCGCAACGCCGCGACCCCGGTCCGCGCGTGAGCGACGCGACCGGTCGGTCCGATAGGATGGCCGAAAGCGTTCGGGCACAGCGATATCCGCCCGGATCACCGGGACGCCGCGCGCGTAGCCTGATGCGGTCGAAAGGATCGTGCTCGAACATGTCCGCCAATCCACTCACCGTCGCCGAACCGTGGGATCTCGTCGCCGAGAGCTACGCCGAGTTCGGACCCGCGGTCATGCGGCCGTTCTCCTCCCACGCGCTCGAGGTGGCCGGACCGGCGCCGGACGCGCGGATCGTCGACATCGCGGCGGGCACCGGAATCCTGAGCCTGCTCGCGGCCCGACAGGTCGCCTCGGTGCACGCCATCGATCTCTCCGAGGGCATGCTCGAGCGGCTGCGCGAGGCCGCGCGGCAGGCGGGCATCGACAATATCGAGACCGAATGCGGTGACGGGCAGGCGCTTCCGTTCGAGTCGAACCGTTTCGACGCCGCGTTCTCCATGTTCGGGCTGATCTTCTTCCCCGACCGCACCGCCGGATTCGCCGAGATGTTCCGCGTGCTGCGGCCCGGCGGGCTCGCTGTGGTGTCGAGTTGGGCGCCGATGGTGGAATCGCCGCTGATGATGACCATGTTCGCGGCGGGCGCCGCCGCCGACCCCGACCTGCAGGAGCCACAGCCCGATTTCCTCGGACTGGAGAACCCCGACGTCTTCGCCACCGAGATGCGCGCCGCGGGCTTCGCGGGGGTGACGATCCAGCGGCACACCGCGTCGATCCACTTCGACAGCGTCGACGAGATCTGGGCCTCGATGATCGTCGGCAGCGCGATGATGCAGTGGATCCGCCGCCAGGAAGGCGAGCGGCGCTGGGCGGCGCGCACCGCCGCCATGCGCGGCTATCTGGACGCGAACTTCCGTCCCGGTGTCGGGCTGTCGACCACCGCGCTGCTCGGGATAGGCCACAAACCTCGGCTCTGAGCGGCACGCTTTCACGTCGAGTCGGTGGCTGCTCCCTCGCCCGCGAGGACGAGGGAGCCCGCTACCGCCGGATTATCGCGGCGCCATGCGCAGCGCGCCGTCCATGCGGATGGTCTCGCCGTTGAGGTAGTCGTGTTCGACGATGTACTGCGAGAGCTGCGCGTACTCGTCGGGGCGGCCGAGCCGCGACGGGAACGGCACACCGGCCTCGAGGCCCTTGCGGTAGTCCTCGGTGACGCCCGCGAGCATCGGGGTGTCGATGATGCCGGGAGCGATGGTGTTCACCCGGATGCCGAACTGCGCGAGGTCGCGCGCCGCGGGCACCGTCATGCCGTGCACGCCGCCCTTGGACGCGGAGTAGGCGATCTGGCCGATCTGGCCCTCGAACGCGGCCACCGACGCCGTGTTGATGATCACACCGCGCTGCCCGTACTCGTCCACCGCCTCGGTCTTGGCGATGGCATCGGCCGCCAGCCGCATCACGTTGAAGCTGCCGAGCAGGTTCACGGTGATGACGGTGCGGAACAGCTCCAGATCGTGCGGGCCGTTCTTGGACAGGATCCGACCGGCCCAGCCGACGCCCGCACAGTTGACGACGATGCGTAGCGGCGAGCCGGATTCGACGACCTGCGCGACGGCGGCCGAGACCTCCGCGTCGCTGGTGACGTCGGCGGGGATCAGCGTCACGCCGGCGGGCACGTTGTCGCCCGCGCGCTCGATGGATTGCGGTACGTCGAGACCGAAGACGGTGGCGCCGAGCTCTGCGAAATGCTTGGCGGTGGCGGCGCCGAGGCCGGACGCGCCTCCGGTGACAATGGCGGCGGTACCCGAAATCTCCACGATGGTCCTCTCGTTCGTGACAGCCAGTTGGCCTATCGTCAATTGCACCCTAACCGGTGTCGAGCTCGACCACGAGAACGGCTCCCTCACACTTCGCACGCCCGTCACGAACCCCGTGAACAGGGCGCGCGCACCGAATCGCGGTGCCGAAACTTTGCCGTCCTGCGAATCCGGGACCGACGCCGGAAAGCCGCGCACACTGGATATCGCGGCTTGCGAAGTGGCAACCTTTACCGAATGACCGAACTCGCCGGTGTCAGCAGCCGGCTCCCGCGCGGGCGACACGGCCTGCCAAGAGAACAGGTGATCGCCTCCCAGCGCGAGCGGATTCTGCGGGCGATGGCCGACGCCATGGCCGAACGCGGCTACGTGAACACCCCGATCGCGGTCGTGCTGAAACGCGCGGGCGTCTCGCGGGAGACCTTCTACGAACAGTTCCGCTCCAAGGAACACTGCTTCGAGGCCGCCTTCGAACGCGCGGTGCACGGCGTGATGGGCAGGATCGCCGCCGCCTCCGACGAAACCACGCCCGCTCCCGGCACGCCGGAGAACACCGACCGGCTCGACCGCCTGCTCGGCGCCTACCTGGAGGCGCTGGCCGCCGAACCCGCCTATGCCAGGCTGTTCCTGGTCGAGGTGTACGCCGCGGGCGCGAAGGCGGTAGCCAAACGCGCCGTCCTCCAGGAATCCTTCGTCGCGGTGATCGCCGATGTGCTCGGCGCCACCACCGAATCCCAACGCTTCGCCTGCCAGACCTTGGCCGCCGGGGTGAGCGCGATGGTCACCGCGAAGATCGCCGCCGCCGATCCCGACGGCCTGCGCGCACTGCGCGGCCCCCTGCTCGAGTTGGTGCTACGCAGCGGCGACCTCTACGGCGACGCCGTGCGAGCGAACTGAGCGGGCTGCCGAACAGTCGAGGACACGCGCGAGGCAGCCGGGTCAGGTCGATGTGCGACGGCGGCCGAGCGAATCGAAGTGCGCGGGCGGGCCGAGTTCATGCTCTACCGGTGAGCCGAATCGAGGGGCTCAGCCGATCTCCGCCGATTCGGGCGTTTCTCCGACCGGATCCGGCTGCGCGCGCCCGACCGTCCGTCGCCGCAGCACCAACGGTGTTCCCGCGACCAGCGGGACCACCAGGGCGATCGCCGCACAGGACACCACCCCGAGGTCGGGCAGCGTCGCCGAGAGCAGCGTGGCCGTGCCGAGGTAGAGGAACAGCAGTCCGGCTCCGATGCCGATCAGCCGTTCCGGCAGGTGTTTGCCGATGAGAATGCCGACCGCGATGGCGAGGCCGTCCGCGGCGACCATGCCGATGGTCGAGCCGATCCACACGCCGATCCAGCTGTTGTCGGTGGCCAGCGCGGCGGTCGCGAACATGGTGCGGTCGCCGAGTTCGGCGAGCAGGACCGCCGACAGCACGACGAAGAAAGGCGCCCGGGTCGAGCGCGGTGCGGCGCGTTCCTCGTCCGGTTCGGCGGGTCCGAAGTGTTCGCGCAGGGTCCAGAGGCCGACGGCGAGGAAGGTCAGCGCGGCGACGACGGCGATGGCGCGAGTCGGCAGCGCCGCGCCGAGGAAGTAGCCGACCCCGACGGAGATGACGTGCACGGCGGCGGTGGCGGCGGCGATACCGCCGAGGACGACCCACCAGCGGTAGCGCAGCGCGAAAGTCAGCGCCATGAGCTGGGACTTGTCGCCCAGTTCGGCGAGAAAGACTATGCCGATACTGAGCAATACGGTGGCGATCATCGGTTGCGTCTCCCCGGATCCTCGGCCTGCCTGCCGGAGATCTCGGGTACGCCTCCGGCCGACAGACAAAACTGTCAGACCGAAGGTCTCGCCCACCGGAACGTCGCCGGTTCACGCGACCGGATCCGCGGCCCGACGGGCGCGCGAATCAGTATGTCGACCGCGTGATTGGGGGCTACTCCCCTTCGCTGCCACCGACAGTACCCGGACAGCCCTGTCCTGACAACCGCGTGTGGCCCAAATCGCCCCGCGCGCAATAAGTTTGGGAGACCATGCGGCCGACTTCGGTAACCCTTACAAAGTCGGCCGCCCAACCGTCACGCGGCAAGCAGCATCGCCAGAACCGCGGTGTCGGGATCGCTGATCGGATCCAGCCCGACCCGGCTGACCAGCGAGGTCACCGTGCCGTCGGATTCGGCCTCCGCCCAGGCGGCGCGATGCTCCAACCCCAGGTGCGGCACGCCGGGCAGCAGCACGCACCCGGAGGCGGCGCCGGTGCACTCGGGCAACGACGGCCGGGTCTCCGAGGGGGGATGCAGCATCAGCAGCGCGGGCGGCACATGCTCGGCGAACCGACCCGGCGCCAGCGCTTCCTCGCCGATGACCGTGCCCTCGGCGAGCACGATGCCGACCGTGCCCGGCATCGGTTCGTCGGGTAGCTCCTCGCGCACGCCGAAGACCGTGGTCGTGGTGAGCAGGCCAGGTAGCGTCGCCACGCGCACCGCGAGCACGAGTACCTGCGCCCATTCCTTGGTGGTATCCGGCCAGCGGCCGGAGATGACGAATCCTCGCAGCGATCCTCGAGCGTGGAACGGCGTGATGCCGATCGGTTCGTTCGCCCGCATGATGCCTCCCGTCATGGAACCGGGGGCGGCTTTGCCCTGAACTGTGGATTTCGACAATGACTCAGGTATCACCTGGCACACAAGTACCAAAGAGTGCTAACGCGACATCAGCGCCGGATTCCGGGCGGTCCCCGACGACGACCGGACCCCCGCCGCGAGCACGCGACGGGGGTCCGACGAAGAAGGGGAACGGCTCAGCCGAAGACGAGGCCCTTGCCCTGGCTGACGGCGCGGGCGAAGCGCTCCTGCACGTCCTCCCAGTTGACGACGTTCCAGAACGCGGTGACGTAGTCGGCCTTCACGTTCTTGTACTGCAGGTAGAAGGCGTGCTCCCACATGTCGACCTGCAGCAGCGGGATGATGCCGAGCGGCACGTTGGCCTGCTGGTCGTACAGCTGGAAGGTGAGCAGCTTCTGGCCGAGGGTGTCGTAGCCGAGCACCGCCCAACCCGAGCCCTGCAGGCCGTTGGCCGCGGCGGCGAACTGCGCGCGGAACTTGTCGAACGAGCCGAACTGGTCGTCGATTGCGGCGGCCAGCTCGCCGACCGGCTTGTCACCGCCGTTGGGGGACAGGTTCTTCCACCAGATGGAGTGGTTGACGTGACCGCCGAGGTGGAAAGCGAGGTTCTTCTCGTTCAGGAAGATGGCGCCGTGATCGCCCGCCTCACGGGCCGCTGCCAGCTTCTCCAGCGCGGTGTTCACACCGGCGACGTATGCGGCGTGGTGCTTGGAATGATGAATCTCGTTGATCTGCCCGGAGATATGGGGCTCCAGGGCGCTGTAGTCGTAATCCAGATCTGGCAGCGTGTACTCAGCCACGATGTCCCTTCCTATGTCGGGCCGAAGGCGCGCGGACTCCTCGTGCGCCTTCAGCCATCATTCGTACACCCGCTGGGTCCAACCCGGACCGAAGCCCCCGCTATTCCGGCAGCAGGCCGTCTTTCGGCGAACTCCGTCTTTCGTCGTACCCGCGCGCGTTCGATCGAACCATGTCCCACCCCGGCGGGCCAGCGGGGCATGACGGCCCGCCGCGGGACGGTGGAAGGGGATTCAGAGCGGGGGAGTGATACCGGGTCGGATCGTGCGCGGGTCGCCCGCGTCGTGCGCGGCCCACCAGCGCACCCCGCCCGCGATGAATTCGGCGAGTGGCACCTCGCGGCCGTCGGCGTCGTGAATGGTCATGCCGTCGAACCACACTCGCACGTCGAGTTCGCGCGGGTCGGTGCCCTCCTCCTGGGAGAACTCGAGCACGTGCGGGCAGATGTGGTTGTCGATGCTGGTGTCGAAACTGAGCAATTCGCCCCACAGCGTCCAGCCGCTGTCGTCGAGGTCGACGAATTCCCAGCCGTGCAGCCTGCCGCCGCCGAAGCTGCGGATGGCCTCGCCGAGATCTTCCAGGCGCAGCGGGAGCACCCTCGGCTCGAGATCGTCCCAGCGCTGTTCGCGCAGCGAGGCGGCGACCCGCCCGACGCCGGTGCAGGTCAGTGTGACCTTGTAGTCCTGTTCGGCCCGCGCGTCGTGATCATGCGACGCGCGCGCGTCGGCACGCAGCGTCAGCACTTCGAGGTCGAGGCGCAGCGTGCGCGCCACCGGGTCGACCTGTACTCCGAGGCAGGCGGCCTCGGAGAGTGCGGTGTTGAGTCCTGCCGTATCCGATCCTTCGACTAGCCCCCTGCTCACGTTCATGCCTCCAGGCTACCGACGGCAAGGTCGGGAACCGCGTATTTCACATTTTCATCGGTGTTCCTCGATTTTCATGGAACCGAATCGGGGTGCGCGCCGTCCAAGTAGTTGTCGGATCCGGATCGGCCACGGTTCCGCCGTAGCGGCGAATGACCGCTCCGGGATGTCAGGAGGGGAGTTCCGGAACGGTCGTTCGCAATGCTGCCCGTTCGCGGGAAGTCCATCGAACGTTCATCCGGAATGCCTTGTCACAGTTGACCCGCGGCAAATGTGGATCGCGATGCGATAGCTCGCCGCCCGGAGAGCGGAATTCGAAAGGATCGCTGACCACAACCTGTGGATCAGGCTGTGGAATTTGTGGATAACTCCCGTGTGGATATACACACCTGCCGCAGCAACGGGGCGCAGGGTAGGAATCGAAGTATATAACAAACCTGAAGTCCGAAATTACCCCGGTGTCCCCGCAGACGCTCTGGGACGCACCGGTACTCCCCCGCGGCGCACCGGTCGTGGCAGGATCGAATCGTGACAAGTCCCGAGATTCCGTCGGTTCCGGTGCATGAGCTACCCGGTCGATTCGACCGGACCGGGTCCACCGCGGACGGCGATACTACCGAAGCGGCCGCCACCGCGATCCTGCTCGACGTCCGCGAGGACGACGAATGGCGGCTCGGCCACGCACCGGGCGCCACGCACATACCCATGGCCGACGTACCCGCGCGCATCGACGAACTGGACTACGACGCCGCCCTCTACGTCGTCTGTCGACAGGGCGGCAGATCCATCGAAGTGGCCCGATACCTGGCGCGCGTCGGATTCGACCCGATCAACGTCAGCGGCGGCATGGTGGCCTGGCAGCAGGCCGGTCGCCCGGTGGTCGCCGACGGCGGCCATCAGGCGAAGATCTACTGACGAGGATGAAGTGTGCGGCGCCCCCGTGCGCGCCACTGAGGAGGCAGCCATGAGTACGGTGGTGCAGCCGTGTGCGCGTTGCGGCGCGCGCTGGGCGGTCCAGGGAAGCCCGATGCACTGGTGCCCGCGCTGCCGCGGCGTCCTGCTGTCGCCGGGACCGATCGACGCCGCGCCCGAACATCGCAACTACCGCTGGGTCGCCCGCCGACCCGACCACCGCCCGCGCCGCGCCGACACCGCGTCGCGCCCGCCTTCGGGCGCCCCCTCCTACTCGCAGATCCCGCGCTGGGGACTGGTCGACCACACGCCGGGCGCCGCGGAAGAACCGCGCCGAGGCATCATCGCGGGCTTCGGCGCGCGAGTGAACTCGCTGCTGGTGATCACCGCGGCCATGTTCGCCCTGGCCGCGCTCGGCGAGCTGATCCGCTACGGCATCCTGCTGCGCAACCGCACCAGGCTCATCGACCCGTGGGTGCTGCGCCTGTCCGACGCGCTGGTCACCGCCTCGGCCGCGCTGTCGCTGATCCTCGGACTCGCCGCCGCCGTCGCCCTGGTGGCCTGGCTCGTCGACGCCCGCGCCGCCGCCTACGCGCGAGCGGGCCACCGCGACCCCCGCTCGGCGCGCACCCTCGCGCTCGGCTGCCTGATCCCCGTGGTCAACCTGCTGTGGCCCGGCGTCTTCCTCACCGAGCTGGCGCGCCTGACCGACGACCCGCGCGGGCTGCGCGCGGTGCGCGTCTGGTGGGCGGCCTGGCTGCTCGGCGGCGCGCTCGCCGTCGTCGCGCTGCTGTGGCGCACCGCGGACTCGCTGCAGGCCAAGGCCGACGGCGTGCTGTTCACTGCGCTCACCGATGTCGGCGCGGCCGCGCTCGCGGTGCTGAGCCTCTGGCTGCCGCGCTATCTGGACGGCAGGACGATGCGCGGCGAGGAACGCGCCGCGCGGCGCTGGGTGTTCGCCGCGGATCCACTGGTCCAGGTCATCGAGCCGGTGCACCCGACGCCGGAGGACGTGGCGGACGCACCGGCCCTCCGGGATGCGCCCGCGCGGGACATCCCCGAAGATCGGGTTACCGACATCGCCGTGGACCGTCAGCACGAGGAGGTTATGGCCAAGTGAGCCAGGGCAGTCGCGCGCCGTTCGTCGTCGCGCACCGGGGAGCTTCGGCGGCGTGCCCGGAACACACGCTCGCCGCGTACGAGTTGGCGCTCGAGGAGGGCGCCGACGGTGTCGAATGCGATATCCGGCTCACCAGGGACGGTCACCTGGTCTGCGTGCACGACCGTACGGTCGACCGCACCTCATCCGGCACCGGCCTTGTCAGCGAGATGACCCTCGACGAACTGCGCGAACTCGATTTCGGCGGCGACGGCGAACCCGCCTCGGTGCTGACGCTGAGCGAGCTGATCGGACTCGTGCTTGATTGGCGGAGCAGGCCGACCAAGCTGTTCATCGAGACCAAACATCCGGTGCGCTACGGCGCCCTGGTCGAGAACAAGCTGCTCGCCGAACTCCAGCGCTTCGGCATCGCCACCCCGGCCTCGGCGGATCATTCGCGCGCGGTCGTGATGTCCTTCGCGGCCACCGCGGTCTGGCGCATCCGCCGCGCCGCGCCGCTGCTGCCGACCGTCCTGCTCGGCGAGTCCTCGCGATATCTGGGCGGGAGCGCGGCCACCACCGTCGGCGCGACCGCGGTCGGACCCTCGGTGAAAACTCTGCGTGACCACCCCGAACTGGTAGACAAGGCCGCCGCGGCGGGCCGCGCCACCTACTGCTGGACCGTCGACGACCCGGACGATGTGAAACTGTGCGCCGAACTCGGCGTGAGCTGGGTGGCGACCAACCATCCCGGACGCACCAAAGCGCTGCTCGGGTAGCCGGCCCGCGGCGCGCGGAGGCGGGATGCGTAGGTCGCGTCGCCGGGGTAGTAGTTTGACCATCCGTGGGTAAGAGCAAGCGCAACACTCCGAAGCCCGGTGGGAACCGGGCCCAGCGTCTGGCCGAACGCAAGGTGGCACAGGAGCAGGCGGCGCAGTCGGTCGTCCGTCCGTTCGAGGGTTTGGCCGCCGAGTGCGATCTGGTCGCGCTCCGCGAATTCGTGCCGTCGGCGACCGCGACGCTGAAGCTGTCCGCCGATGTGGCCGCCGAACGTTCGGTGGTGCTGTCGACGGTGCTACCGGGTGCGGTGGCGGCGCTGGTGCGCGCGGGCGAGCAGCCGGTCGGCTACGTCGGCGTTCAGGTGCAGACGCAGAGCGAGGACCCGGCCTCCGATATCGCCGCATCGATTCTATGGACCCAGTCCGCCGAGCCCGGTGATTCGCTGACCGCCGCGTCCATCGCGCCGGGCGGGCCGCGCCTGGCCGACGTGATCGATCCCGGCGCGGATCTCGAGTTGACCGTGCACCAGGATTTCGACTGGTGGGTGCCGGAGGGCGTGCAGCCCGATCCGCAGGTCGCCGCGACCATCGAGCAGGCCAAGCAAGCGATCATGCCGTCGGCGCGCCTGGATCTCGGTCCCGACGCGGTCGGTGCGGCCTGGTGGGTCGACGCCGGTGAGAAGGCGCATATCCGCTGGGTGCGGCCCGAGGACGAGGACGCGCTGATGCTGGCGCTGGCCCGCCTGCACGCCGCGGGGGCGTTGCAGCTCGGCGAGGGGTCGCGTTTCGCGGGTTCGTTCCGCACGCACGGTCTGCTCGTGCCGGTCTTCGATCTGGATCCGGAGCGCCATCCCGACGAATGGGTGGATGCGGCAAAGGAATTCGGCGCGAAGTTGACGGCGGCGGTGGCGGTGGACGCACCGTTGACGGCCGAGGAGCGGCGCTCGCGCGACGGACTCCGGTCGCGTCAGGTCACGCTGCGCTGAGCGCTGGTCGGGTGCTGCGCTGAGCGCGACATCAGGTACGGCCTGAGCCCGGCGAATCTTCCGCAAAGAATTTTGTGAAAAACACTCCTTTCTGAACTCTGCTCGGTTAGGTTCTCCCCATCACCGCAAGCCGGTGAGGGTGTGGGAAACCACACCGAACAGATGAGGAAAGCAGGTACACCATGGAAGTAATCGTCGGGCTGCTCACGGCACTGCTCAGCTCGCTGAGCGCGTCGTAATACGATTCGTCAATCCATAGCCGCGGCGCACACCACGGCTAACACCACGTTCGAGTGAGTCGGCCCAGCTCGTCGCGAAGAGCTGGGCCCGCACCGGAAATTCCGTCAGAGGTGACCGCCTGCGGTGGCGGGCGCACCGGCGGTATCGACCGTTCCGCTCAATTCGCGGGACACATAATTCTCCAGGTCGAACAGATTCGCGCCCGCCCGCTCGGCGACGGTGAGCAGCGTCGACATCTTGGCGACCTCCTCCACCTGCTCCTTCAGGAACCACTGCATGAACTGTTCGCCCAGATAGTCGCCCTCTTCGCGGGCCGTGCTCGCGAGCTGGACGATCTGCTCGGTGACGGTGCGCTCCTGCGCGAGCGCCAACGCGATCGGATCGCGCACGCCCTCGAAATCCGACCGGGCCGCGTCGATGCCGGTGAATTCCACCTCGATATCCCGGTCCAGGAAATACCGCACGATCATCATCGCGTGATTGCGTTCTTCCACCGCCTGCTTGTAGAAACGCTTGGCGAGTACCGGAAGATCGGCTGTGTCGAACCACACAGCGATGGCGATATATTGATGTTCGGCATTGAATTCGTGGCGGATCTGATCGTGTAGTAGCGCGTGGAATTTACTTCGGGAGGCTTCGGTACGACTGGACATGCGACCGACATTAACGGCGGTCGCCGCGCCTGTCATCCAAGCGCACCCTTATCGAGCGCACCCTAATTGAGGCAAGTATTACCTAATCGATCCGGTGTAATTCCATAATTCCCGCGACATTCACGGCAGCCGTTTCCGGCGCCGCGACTACTGGCTGAGCAGATCCTCCGGCACCGGTTTGTCCGAGGCCAGCGCCTCGAAGAACCGACTCGCCTTCGTCTTGTCCCACAACACCACATTGCCGCTTGAAGTGTCCTCGAAGCCGCCGATCGGCACCGTCGTGGCCACCGTGTCGCCGCGCATCGACCAACCGAGTTTGCCCAGATGCCACAGGTGATCGCCGTTGTCGACCTTAAGCGATCCGACCGTGTCGGAGGCCAGCGGCCACAGCGTGAACGGATTGGCCAGGGTCGCGCCGCTGGTCGCCTTCTTCAGCAGCGCCGCCATGAACAGGCGCTGATTGTTCATGCGATCGATGTCGGCGAGCGCGGTGGCGCGGGTGCGCACGAAACCGAGCGCGGTCGGGCCGTCCATGGTCTGGCAGCCCGGCTGGATATCGATGCCGGCCAGCGGGTCGTTGATCGCCTTCGGCACGCACACCTCGATACCGCCGAGCGCGTCCACGATGCCGGCGAAACCGGCGAAACCGACCTGCGCGTAGTGATCGATGTGCACTCCGGTGGCGATCTCGACGGTCTGCACCAGCAGTTGCGGTCCGCCGATGGCGAAGGCGGCGTTCAGTTTGTCCTTGCCGTTGTCCGGGATGCTCACGTAGGAGTCGCGCGGCAGGCTGACCATGGTGGTCGCGCCCGATTTCGGGATGTGCACCAACATGATGGTGTCGGTGCGTTCCGGCCCGACCTCGCCGCCGGTCGCCAATTCCTGTTCCTGCTCCGAGGACAACCCGCCGCGACCGTCGGAACCGACCAGCAGCCAGTTGGTGCCCGGGGTGTCGGCGACGCGGTTCGAATACTGGACGAGCGCGGCGATGCGGACCAGTTTCCCGTCCAGATGGAACACCGCCCCCGCGATGGCGAGAATCAGCACGAGCAGGAACACCAGGAACCAGCGGAACGGATGGCGCTTGCGGCGCTTGCGCGGCCGGTCGGCGCGCCCCTGACCGGCGGGCGGCGGACCGGGCGGCGGCTGATTACCCTCCCGCTGCGGCATCGGCCGCGGCGCGGGGGAGTGGCGGCGCGGCGACTGCCGGTCGTCGAACGGTTCGGGTCGCTGGGTCGGCGCGTGGGTCTGGCGCGGCGCGCGCGGCGGCGGGTTGCGCGTGGCGGCCTGCTCGGGCGGGCGCTGCGAGTAGGCGAGCGGCGGCGCCTTGTCCGCGTCACGTCGCATGACCTTCGTCGGCTCGACCTGGCGCGGCGCCTGGTCGCGATTCGGCGGCGGTTGACGCACGCCGGGACGCCCGCGCGGATCGGGCTGCTGTCCCGGATTCTCGCGCTGTTGCGGCTGCCGGCGTGGGTCGGGATGCGGACGCGCGGGCGGTTGCGGGCGGCGCGCGTCGGGCTGTCCCGGAGGCGGCGGCGGTACCCGGTGCCTGCGGGCGTTGAACTGGGGATCGTCGCCGTTCATCATTCCGACTCTAGGTGATCGTTGGCTGCCGTGAAGGCCGCGTCACAGAGGGTTTTCCGTACGCTCCCTCATAGATCACACGCGGACTCGCCACCGTTACGGCAGCCAAGAGATGTGACCTCGCAGCAACGAATATCCGATGTAGGCGACCGCATCGATGGTCGCATGCGCGAGGATCAACGGCCACAGTCGCTCGGTGCGCTGCCAGAATCGTCCGAATATCAAGCCCATGACCAGATTTCCGAGTCCGCCGCCGAGTCCCTGGTACAGGTGGTAGCTGCCGCGCAGCAGCGCCGAGGCCGCCAGCGCGGAGTTGTCCGACCAGCCGAGCGCGCGCAGCCTCGTCAGCAGGTATGCGACCACGATCACTTCTTCGGCCACCGAATTCGCGCAGGCCGACAGCAGCAGCGCGGGCAGCCGCCACCAGTGCTCCTCGAGCGAACTCGGCACGATGGTGACGCTGAACCCCATGGCGTGCGCGACCAGGTACAGGCCGAGGCCGGGCAGTCCGATGATCGCGGCGAGCGCGAGTCCGGGAGACACGTCCGCGCGCAGGCGCATCCGCGCGAGCCCGACCGCCTTCGGTCCGATACCGCTGCGCCACAACAGATAAAGCCCGAGCGCCGCCCAACCCGCCAGCCGAAGCACGCCGAGCAGTTGGTACAGCAGGTCGATCAGCGAATGCGTCGACCGCGAAGCGTTGAGCGCCACCGTCCTTCCGCCGACGCCGCCGGGCGCGAGCGCACTGTCGATCAGCGAGAGCGCGGCACCGAGGCCGCTCAGTCCGAACGTGATGGTCAACACGATCGCGATCTCGATCCGGATCGCGAAACGCTGCCGAACCGAGTCGGGGTCGTTCCAGGTGCCGTCCGATTCCGCGCGCATGCGCACGAATCTATTGCCGCCCGCCGTTTCGTGGGCACCGGGGTGGTCCGCTGGATTCCGGATGCCACCGGACGGGTCCGCTGTCGTTCCGGCCGTAGAAGACGCCGATGGCAGTCGGCTGGAGAAGGTCAGCTGGAGAAGGTCGGCTGGAGAAGGTCGGCCGGAGGAGCGCGGCAGCGGAGGAGCGCGGCAGCGGAGGAGCGCGGCAGCGGTGGGCGCCACAGCCGGGATCGGCTCGTCGGAATCGACCGTGCCGATCGGTTCGCTGTCGGCGGTTGTTCAGATGCGGCGCAGGCCGTTCAGGAACGGGCAGCCCGCCAGGGTGCGGACGGCGCGGCTCAGTGCTTCCACGTCGTCGGCGGGTGCGTTGAACGGGAGCCGGAAATCGTGGTCGCCGTCGACGCCTTCGACGCGCAGGGTGATGCCGTAGCGGTCGATGGCGAGCGGATGCACCGCGCCGCGTTGCAACTTCGGCGGCAGGTGGCGGGCGAGTTGGGCGACCATGTCGGCGTGGTCGGCGTCCATGTGTTGCAGCCAGGCCGATTCGACGGCGCAGAACGGGTCGGGCTGGGCCATGCGCAGGTCGTCGACGCAGACCGCTTCGGCGCCGGTGGCGTCGGCCATCACGGCCGAGCCGATCATCAGGCGCAACAGTGTCGAGGTGTGGCCGATGTCGAGCAGGTCGGGGTGCGGGTGGTCCTTGGCGACCTCGGCCGCAAGCGCGCGCTGCGCGGGCACCGGAACCGTGCGCACCACGCCGCGCAACCACACCAGCGCGCGCACCGGTTCGCGCAGCGGCAGCGGCGCGTGGTCGGTGAGTTCGAGCACCGCCGCGGTGCCGCCGGGGCCGGACCGGAAGATCTGGGTGGCGGCGGTGGAGTCGGCGGGGATCGCGATCACCACGTCGCCGCACTGGCGCAGGTAGTGCACGGAGGTCTGGGTCGGGTCGACGCCGGGCAGTGCCAGCACCGCATGCTCCGCGTGGGCGCAGGCATTGCGCACTCGCTCGGCAGTGCTCGGCGTGACTGTCGTGTTCGGCATGCGGACCTCCCGAAGGAACGGTGTAGAATTAGGTAAACCTAAGCTAAGTGAACGGGACTCGATCTGCAAGGGTTCCGTTCATTCGATATCGGACCGCCGGTAACCCGCCCGCCGCCGCCGGATACCGTGGGGACGTGGTGAACGGAGCGCACGCGGAACACGACTCCACCGGGCAGCCGGTGCTGATCTCCCTCACCGCGCCCCCGCGCCGCGCCCTCGCCGACGGCCTCGTCCGCCCCGTCGGATCCGGTGCGGCGCACACGGTCCCACGCCTCGACGCCCACCTCCCCGACCCCGAAGTAGCAGACTTCCTCGCCACCGTCGTACACACCGACACCGGATTCGTCGCGCGCACCGACGACGGCGCTCGCGTGCTCGCGGTCATCGCGGCAACCGTCGCGGCACTGTGCGGCGAAGACATCCGCACGGCGTTGACAAGTCCGGACATCGATTTCCTGCGCGCCCTCGAACCCCCGGCTGTCGAGGCATTGCGCGGCGTGCTGCGGGCCGTCGAAACCGATCACCCCGATCCGGTGCACGCCGCGCTCGGCATTCTCGCCGCGTAGGCCGCGATCTCGGAGCATCCGCCCCGCACGCCAGTAATCTCGTAGGCGTGCCGCGAATCGCGTACTTCGGACCCTCCGGAACCTTCACCGAGATGGCCTTGGCCGACCTCGAGACCTCGGGCGTCTTCGACGCGCCCGTCGAGCGCGTCCCCGCGCCGAGTCAGGGCGCCGCGCTCGACCTGATCCGCGCGGGCGAGGTCGATGGCGCCGTCGTCCCCATCGAGAGTTCGGTCGAAGGATCGATCTCCGCCACCCTCGACTCCCTCGCCGTCGGACCCCGTCTGCAGATCATCGCCGAAACAGAACTCGAGGTCAGCTTCACGATTCTGGCCCGATCCGACACCGCCCTGTCCGATGTGCGCGTACTCGCCGCCTACCCGGTGGCGGCCGCCCAGGTGCGCGAATGGGTGGCCAGGCAGCTCCCGGAGGCCAGGCTCTACACCTCGGCCTCCAATGCCGCCGCCGCCGAAGACGTCCTCGCGGGCCATGCCGACGCCGCGGTCTCCACCGCGCTCGCGGGCCAACGGCTCGGACTCACCGCGCTGGCCTCCGGCGTCGCCGACCACGATCAGGCCGTCACCCGTTTCGTCCTGGTCACCCGCCCGCGCGTGGCGCCGCCCGCCACCGGCGCCGACCGCACCTCCATCGTGCTCGAACTGCCCAACGTCCCCGGTTCCCTCATGCGCGCCTTCGCCGAATTCGCGACCAGGGGAATCGACCTGACCAGAATCGAATCACGGCCGACCCGAACGGGTCTCGGCACGTACCGGTTCTACCTCGACTGCGTCGGACACATCGACGACGCCGCGGTGGCCGAAGCGCTCAAGGCGCTGCACCGCACCGCCCTGATCCGTTTCCTCGGCTCCTGGCCCGCCACCTCGGCCACCGGCACTCCACCACCGTCCGACGAAGCGGCGGCGCAGTGGCTGATCCAACTACGAAAGGGGGTGGCGGACCTATGAACGGCAGACTGATCCTGGTCCGGCACGGGGAGACCGAAGGCAACGTCGCCAAGATTCTCGACACCAGGCTGCCCGGGCTACCGCTCACCGAACGCGGTGCGGCACAGGCGAAGACCTTCGGCGCCGGACTCCTGACCAGACCCGCCGCACTGTTCTCCTCCGCCGCCCTGCGCGCCCGCCAGACCGCGAACCACATCGAGGAGGCGACCGGGGTGTCCGCCTCGATCCTCGACGGGGTGCACGAGGTGCAGGTCGGCGATATCGAGGGCCTCGGCGACCCGGACTCGCACGAACTGTTCCAACGGGTGTACCGGGCCTGGCACGAAGGCGATCTCGCGCAGCGCACACCCGGCGGCGAATCCGGCCACGAGGTGCTGGCCCGCTACCTGCCCGTGGTCGAAACCCTGCGCAGCGCCTATCTGAGCGGGCCCGACGCGGGATCCGTCGTCGTGGTGAGCCACGGCGCCGCGATGCGTCTGGCCGCGCGCGCGCTCGCGGCCGTCGAACCGCCCTTCACCACCAACAACCACCTCGACAACACCGAGACCATCGAACTGGTCCCCCGGGTGGAAGGCGGCTGGGAATGCGTGCGGTGGGGTCGCTTCATCCCGCCGTTCACGCTGGAAGTGTCGCCGTCGCCCGACGACCCGATGGGCTGAGCCCGACGACCCGATGGGCTGAGTACGCAGAATCCGCGCCCGACCGCACGGCGGTGCGGTCGGAGACGCGGCGTCAATCGCGGCGAGTCGGCTTCGGGAACTCCCGACGCACCGGCAGCGAGTTCATCAGGTCCAGAAGCGCTTGGCGCAGCCTGGCATTCGTGCCACTGCTGATCGAAGACCATTTGGTGCCGTCGTCGGACAGGCTCGCGGTGATGATGAAGCGCCCGCCGCGCGTATTGAACACGGCGATGTGGTTCTCGGCGATATCGCGAGTGCCGTCACCGTAGATCACGCCGGAAATCTGCGCGTGCGAGTGGATGTCGACCAGCGCGGACGCGAGAACTTGCGCGTCGCGAGCCGGATTGCCGATCTTCGCCAGCCGGTTCGCGGTGGCCGCCGCATCGCCGGTATCGGCGAAAATCGGTGCCAGCAAATCGGTCTGAGCATTCATGCCGGTGAGTTCGAGCGGTTCGGCGGGGCCGAGGGCGGCGATGATCGGCGCGGGCAGATCCTCGTCCACCTCGTCGATCACGTAGGACTGCGGCCCGCGCAAGGCGATGACGACGAGTTCATCGCCCCGCGCGAGACACATGCGGCTGATCTGTCCGTCGACCACCCACCGCAGCGCCAACACCCAGTGCGGGCGATTGAGCGTGCGGAGCCGGTCCTCGAGTTCCCGATGGACCGCGCCGTCGATCACCAGATCCCGCTCGGTGAGTGACCGGGCGGCCGCGGCCATCGCCGCGTCGTGGGCGTTCACATTGTCGTAGCGCCCCATCGCCTGCAGGACGATGGGCATATCGTCGGTCTGCAATTCCTCCATGAGGAACTGCATCTCGTCGAGAGACAACACGACGCCCTCGAGCAGCGAAGGGCCGCGGCCCTCACCGAGGATCGTCACTTAGCGGACCCCGAGGGCTGGGCTCCGATCACACCCTCCGCGGCGTACCGACCATCGTTGAAGTGATCGCCGTGCAGGTAGTCGCCGCCCTTGTGCTCGTGCTCGTCGTCCTGCTCGGCGCGCGCGTTGCCGAGCAGCGGGCTGCTCGACGTGGACGCCGCGGAACGGACCGGTGCGGCCTCCACACGGGCGACGGCGCTCTCGGCGACCGGCGCGGCGGCGGGCGAGGAGCCGATCGTGGCGCCCGAACCCCAACCCTCCGGCAGCTTCAGCGAACCGCCGTTGACATTCACCGACACACCGCCCGCCGAGGCGGAACGGGTGATCGCCGAGGCGCTCGCACCCGCGCCGACCGCGCCGACACCCATCATCATGGGCGCCGCCGCGGTACCGGCGACAGCGGGAGCCGGCATGCTCGTGGCCGCCGCGATCGCTGTCGCGCCGATGTTGCCGACCGTGCTCACACCGCCGGTGGCCACGGTGCCTGCCACATTGGCGACCTGCGTGGCCGCGCTCACCACAGCCGGGTTGTTGATCGCCGACACCGCGGCCCCGATCGCGGCCTGCACCGGATCACCCTGGAACGCCGTATCGGGCGACTCGGTGGCCTCCGCGGTGCCCGCGCCGTTCGCGATCGGCGGCGGGTTGTTGAACTCGCCGGGCGTCAACACCATCGCCGAAGTGGCGGCCTCGTAGGTCTCCATCACCATCGCGGCGCGCACGTCCATGGCGTTCTTGGTGACCTCGGCGGCCTCCAAGGCGCCCGACACCGCGCCCGGCGGATTCGCCGACGCGACGACCGCGCCGTTGGTGGCCACGATCTCCGGCAGGCTCGGCATCGCCAGCGACGCGACCGTGTACGCCGTGGCATTGGAAGCGGCCTTCGACGCCATCGTGGTGGCCATCGCGCTCTGCTGCTCCGCCCAGCCGGTGAAACCGACCAGACGCGACAGCGCCGCGACACCGTTGACACCCTGCATGCCGACGCCCAGCTCGGCGACGACACGGGTGACGGTGGCCGTGGCATCGAGCCACGCGGCCGTCAAACCGCCCCACGCGGTGGCCGCGGCCGAGATCGGCACCGCGTGCGCCCCCGCGTTCAACAGCGTGGAATTCATCTCCGCCATCCGGGGCAGCCAGAAGACCCCCGTAATTCCTGCGGTCATGTTACGTATCTCCCCTTGGGTAGTGTTCGGCCGGAACCCGCTCAGGCGCCGATGGTTCCGGCGACTCCTTGCATGACCCCCGCCTTCACCGCGTCCTCACCGATATGGGTGGCGAGCTGCATGCGCAGGATCGCGGCGGCGTGATGCAGTTGCAGTTGGGCGTTCGCGATCGACCCGTCGTGCGTGATCGCGGCCTTGTTCAGGTGCTGAGAGGCGTGAAACGACACCTCGTCGGCCCCCGAGGGAATGACATGCGTCGCGGGCGCGGTGATCGCCGCGGCGGCGCCGAGCCGCTCGGCGAGCAGATCCAGCTCAGCGGCGGCGGCGAGAACGGCTTCGGGCGAGATGTTTACCAGGCCAACCATGACTCGACTCCTTCTAGTGGCGGCTACTGGGCGGAACCACGAGAATTCCCCCTTCAAGCAATTGGACGCGACGCACCAGCGATCGGTTCCATAATATTTGCCGTGTCTTTTGGCGTCGCCTTCGGCGCCGCGGGTTCGCGGCCCCTTGGGTCTCGCGTCCCAGCGGTCGATACTTGCTCCTGCGTCGCTTTGTCTCGACCGCTGGGACGCGAGACGGCCGCGAACCGACTTGAGTGTTCCCCCTTGGTGGTTGCGTGTCCAGAGATGGTAGTTCAGGCGACAGCTTAGCCCCAGCCTAGTTCGTGTAGGCGGTCTTCTTCTATGCCGAAATAGTGGGCGATCTCGTGGATCACGGTGATGGCCACCTCGTCTACGACCTCGGGCTCGTCTTCGCAGATCTCCAGGATGGCGTCTCTGTAGATCGTCACCGTGTCGGGGAGGGAGCCGCCGTAGTGGCTGTCGCGTTCGGTCAGGGCTATGCCGTGGTAGAGGCCGAGGAGGTGGGGGTCTTCGGGGTTGCGGGGCTCTATGAGGATCACGACATTGTCTATGGCCCTGGTCAACTCGGGGGGAATCCGGTCGAGGGCGTCGGCGACCAGTGCTTCGAAACGGTCGTCGGACATGGACACAGCCATGGTCAGCGCGGTTGGGGCTGGGGTGGGAGGGGGGCCGCGCCGGGGAGGGGGGCCGGGGTGGAGCGGCCGGAATTCGGCGGGGGGACGGGGGCTTGGCCGTTGATGAGGATTTCGCCGCGGGCCGAGCCGGTGATGGGGGCGAAACCTTCACGGTCGGCGCCCTTTCCGATCATGCAGTCCAGTTTGCGGCTGCCTGCCAGCCAGCTGCGGGCGTCGAGGTAGTCGAAGAACAGGGTAAGGGTCTTGTTGCGGACGGCGTCGGGGGAGCCGAGGTAATCGGTTGCGGCGCGGGTGCATTCGTCTTCGACGAAACGGTCCTGTTCGTCCTTGGACGGCGGGCCGCCGGGGAATTTGGCCGAGAGGTCGACGGTGGAGATGATCTCGACGGCGTGCGGCTGGGCGCAGTCGACCGGGTCGGTGGGCAGGTTCTGGTTGATTCCGAGGCAGGTGCCGGGTTCGAAGACCTTCGACTGGTCGTGTTCGACCACGCTGCCCGACGCGGTCAGCGGAGTGCCGGAGCTGCCGGAGTACTGCACGCCGCAGCGCAGCGTGCGGTCGCCGTGCTTCCAGCCGTCGGGGCTCGGGTACATGAGGCCGACCACGTAGCGCCCACGCGGGTCGAAACGCCCGCCGAGGTACTGCTGCACCGAGGGCACGCAGTGCTCCTCCTTCAGCTCGGTGAGCCGCAGGGAGTCGGGAAAGCGTGAGCCGGGGCCGAATTCGACGCCGGGATACTTGCCCATGTCGATGTCGGCGGCGACCTCGAACAGGTGCTTGTTGCCGCAGGCGACCTTGACCAGATCCGAGCGGTCCGGTTTGGTCCAGCTCAGGCAGTCGCCGCGGGCCGCGGTGCCGAACTCCTTGTCGAGCACGGTCTGGGGCGGCTCGTTCGGGCTGTGCGCCTCCAACCCCTTCTCGTTGTCGAATCCGGTGACGAACAGCCCGACCAGCGACGCGATCACCGCGCCGACGGCCACCGTGAGCAGCACCCAGCGCAGCTTGGACGCCGAAAGGTGCACGGCCGACTTGCGGTCGATGATCAGCGATCGCGGCAGCGACTCGCCGCGCTCGGGCTCCGAACCGGCCGCGCGCGACGGCGCGCCCGCGCTCGGCGCCTGCGGATCCTGGGGCACATCGTCGGAGGACATCGCGGTCCATCATGGCAGTGTCGGAACGCGGCTGCCACGACCCGGTCGAATCGGGCCGGTCGTGCCCGCGAATCGCGCCAGCGCGCGCCGACTAGGCTGAGCACCCATGATCGACCTCCGACACCTGCGGGACGACCCGGAAGCCGTCCGCGTGTCGCAGCGCGCCCGCGGCGAAGACCCGGCTCTCGTCGACACGCTGCTCGCCGCCGACGCGGCCCGGCGTGCCGCGGTCGCCGCCGCCGACACGCTGCGCGCCGAACACAAGTCCATGGGCAAACTGGTCGGCAAGGCGTCCGCGACCGAGCGCCCCGCCCTGCTCGCCAAGGCCCAGGAGATGTCCGCCGAGGTCAAGAAGGCCGAGGCGGCTCAGCACGCGGCCGACGCCGAGATGGACGCGGCGCACCGCGCGATCTCCAACGTGGTCGCCGAAGGGGTGCCAGCGGGCGGCGAGGACGATTTCGAGCTTCTCGAAACCGTCGGAACGCCGCCGGAATTCGATTTCACCCCCAAGGATCACGTCGAGCTCGGCGAATCGCTCGGGCTCATCGACACCGAACGCGGCGCGAAGGTGTCCGGTGCGCGCTTCTACTTCCTCACCGGCTACGGCGCACTGCTGCAACTCGGCTTGTTGCAGTTGGCGGCGCAGCGCGCGGTCGCCAACGGCTTCACGATGATGATCCCGCCGGTACTCGTGCGCCCCGAGATCATGGCGGGCACCGGATTCCTGGGTCAGCACGCGGCCGAGGTATACCACCTCGCCGACGACGACCTGTACCTGGTCGGCACCTCGGAGGTGCCGCTGGCCGGCTACCACTCCGGCGAGATCCTCGACCTGTCCGCCGGTCCGAAGCGGTACGCGGGCTGGTCCTCGTGTTTCCGGCGCGAGGCGGGCAGCTACGGCAAGGACACCAGGGGCATCATCCGGGTGCACCAGTTCGACAAGATCGAGATGTTCGTCTACACCACCCCCGAGCAGGCGGCCGAGGAGCACCGGCGGCTGCTGGCGTGGGAGCGGGACATGCTCGCCGCCGTCGAGCTCCCCTATCGGGTCATCGATGTCGCCGCAGGCGATCTGGGCAGTTCGGCCGCGCGCAAGTTCGACTGCGAGGGTTGGGTTCCCACCCAGCAGACCTACCGCGAACTCACCTCAACCTCGAACTGCACCACCTACCAGGCGCGCAGGCTGTCGGTCCGCTATCGCGACGAGAATGGAAAACCGCAGATCGCAGCCACTTTGAACGGTACTTTGGCGACCACGCGCTGGCTTGTCGCGATCCTGGAGAACCATCAGCTAGCCGACGGCTCGGTGCGGGTGCCCGCGGCGCTCGTGCCCTTCGTCGGCGCCGAGGTGCTGACCACGAAGTCGTGACGAACAGGTAAATAGCTGCCGGTTCGCGGAACCGGATTAGCGGGATGTGGCATCCGACGAGATCCGTTGTGTCTAGGCTATTGTCCGTGCGAGGAATCGGGGCGCGCGGCGATACCCGAACGCGGGTGCGGGCGGCATCGGCGCTGGCGACGGCAATGGTGATGGCGCGGACCACCGGGGCGTTCTACGTCATGGGCGGTGTGCTCGGCCTGGTGATCACGGCCATCGCGCCGGGTGACGAGGGTAATCGACCGCTGGTCGGTACGGCGGCAGCCATTGCGCTGGTGCTGGGTCTGACGCTGCTCATATGGGGGCCGCGGATGCCGCACGGCATCCACCACGCCTACGTAGCCATCGCGACGGTGCTGGTCACGGTCGCGATCCACTCCTTCCCGAACACCGTGGGCGCGATCAGTCTCGCCGCCTTCTATGTCTTCGTCGCCTGCGACGCCGCGTTGTTCTTCCGCTGGTCGCAGGCGTCGGCGCATCTGGCCTTCGCCATGGTGCTCTGCCTGTGCGTGCTGCCGACGCGGGGGCTGGAGTGGTGGTCGGGCCTGATTCCGGCGGGCGTCACCTTCGGCGTCGGGGTCGTGGTCGGCATTCTGACCAGGATGGCGTCGGAGGCCGATATCGATGTACTCACCGGTTTGCTGAACCGACGCGGCTTCGACCGCGCCCTCAATTCCGCGATCGAGGCCGCGACCCGCAGCGGGCAGGGCCTGTCGCTGGTGCTGGTGGATCTCGACCGCTTCCAGAAGATCAACGACCATCTCGGTCATCGCGCGGGCGACGCGGTACTGCAGCGGGTGGCCGACACCTGGGCCGACCTGATCGCTCCCGATCAACGCCTGGCGCGCTATGGCGGCGACGCGTTCGCGCTGCTGCTGCCCAACACCACCGAACAGGCCGCGATCCTGCTCACCGAGAAATTGCGCGCGGCGGTGACGACGGGCTGCTCGGCCGGTGTCACCTCGTGGCAGCCAGGTGAGTCGGGTTCGTTGCTGGTCAGCCGCGCCGACGTGGGTCTCTACCGGGCCAAGCAGGCGGGCCGCAATCGCACCGTCCTCGAGTCCTCGCGGCAGCTGCCGCTCGCGGTGGAACTGCGCGAGGCCATCGATCGCGGCGCCCTCGACGTGCACTACCAGCCCATCGTCAGCCTCACCGAGGGCGGCGGGAAGGCTGTCGGCGTCGAAGCCCTGCTGCGCTGGTCGTCGAGTGCGCAACCGGATGTCACCACCGAGGGACTCATCCGGGTCGCCGAGGAGTACGACCTCATCTCCGATCTGGACGAGCTGGTGCTGCGGCGCGCGTGCGCCGACGCGGCCCGGCTCCAGGACACCTTCGCCCAGCTCGACCTGACGCTCAACGTCAACGTGAGCGGGCTCGAACTCGCCGAGTCGGGGTACGCCGAGCGGGTCGCGGGAATCCTGGCCGCCACCGGCTGGCCCGCCGACCAGCTCGTGCTCGAGGTCACCGAGAGCGAGTTGGCGGCCGAATCCCAGACCGCGATCGCGAACCTGCACACCCTGCGCGACAGTGGCGTCCGTATCGCCATCGACGATTTCGGCACCGGCTACTCGTCGTTGAGCAGGCTGGCGACGCTGCCCAGCGACATACTCAAGGTCGACCAGTCCTTCGTGGCCGCCATCCGCTCCGATTCGCCCGCGCCCCCGCTGCTCGGCGTCATCGCCGCGCTCAGCAGCGCGCTCGACCTGCAGGTGATCGCGGAAGGCGTAGAAACCGAATACCAGGCCGCTGTGCTCACCGAACTCGGTTTCGCGCTGGCGCAGGGTTACCACTACAGCGATTCGCATCCGGTGTCGGAGCTGATCAGCGACCTGAACGAAGGACAGGGCCGGATCGGTCCCGGCGCGTCCGAGCGCGGACTCGACGACGACGCTCGCCACGCCGCCAACGGCTGGCTCCCCCTCGGATAATCACTTGACCGACGCCGCGGCGCGATCGAAGCTATTGGCATGCGTCTGCTCATCTACGGCTGTTGATCTTTCCGCGCTTTGACGGCCTCACTGCGGGGCCGTAACCACGACGTTCGTGGGCTCGCCGTGCGCGCGGTCCTGTTCCGCGGTTCACGTGACCTCATCCCGCTGTACGCGCTCTACGCGCTGCTGTTCGCCGACCACGGCCTGAACACCGCGCAGATCTCGTTGCTGCTGGCGATGTGGTCGGTGACGGCGTTCGTCCTGGAGGTGCCCTCGGGCGCCTGGGCGGACACTGTGTCGCGGCGCGTTCTGCTGATCCTGAGCGCCCTGCTCATGTGCACCGGGTTCACCGTGTGGACCGTCGCGCCGTCATTCCTCGGCTTCGGCATCGGATTCGTGGTGTGGGGTGTCGCCAGCGCGCTGGAATCGGGAACGTTCGAAGCGCTCGTCTACGACGAACTGGCCGCATCCGATGCCTCCGCGTCCTATCCGAAGATCATGGGCTACACCCGCGCGGCACAGGAGTCCGCTGTGGTCGTGGCCATTCTCGCGGCGTCCCCGCTGTACGCGTGGGGCGGATATGCGCTGGTCGGGTGGGTGAGCGTCGGCATCGCCGGGCTGCACTGCCTGATCGCGCTGACCCTGCCGAGCCCGCCCAAGGCGGTATCGGCCGCCGACGTCGAGGACTTGGACGACGACGCGCCCGCCCCGGTCCCCTCGAATCCCGGCGACATCCGATCGGCCGGCAGTGCGGCCCCGACGACCTTCACCCGGTACCGCACCATGCTGCGCGACGGGATCGGCGAATCCCTTCGGGTGCGCCGGGTGCGCTACGGCGTGCTGCTGATCGCCCTGATCTACGGCGTCACCGCCTACGACGAGTACTTCGCGCTGCTCGCGCAAGACGCGGGCATATCCACCACGATCGTCCCGCTGCTCGTCGGCGTCACCGTCCTCGGCTCGCTCACCGGCTCACTGGTCGCGGGCCGCACCGAGGCGATGTCGGGGCGCGTCATGGGCGCGGCGTCGGCCGTCGGCGGCGCGCTGTTCATCGGCGGCGCCATCGCCACCGGACTCGCGGCCCAACGCCCCGGATTCGCCTACCCGCTCGCGGTCATCGGCTTCGTTGCCATCGGCATCGCGTACGGCATCGTCTTCAACACCGAAGTGGTCGCGGAGGCGCGCCTGCAGGACGCGATCGAAGGCAAGGCTCGCGCCACGGTCACCTCGGTCTCCGGACTGCTGTCGGAAGTGGTGGCGTTGGCGGTATTCGGCTTCGTCGCCGTGGTCACGCGCTGGTTCGCCCTGTCCACGACCGTCGCCCTACTCGGCGCCGCCATGCTGGTGACCGCTGTGGTCGCGCCCGCGTGGCTACCGCGGCGAGTCGATCGCGCAGACGAGGACTGAGCATGCCGGGCTGCCTGACCGTTCGTGGTGACACCAGGCACGAGCCGCCCCGCCTCGCCTACGTGAGTTCGATGACGGTCGGAGCGGTTGAACCGACGAGAACCGTGTCTGTCGTGGCTCGCCGACCGGCCGCAGCGGCGACGAGCGCGAGTTGCCGATGTGGCCTGACGACAGTCGGAACGGTCTGCGGCTCGCGTTCACTCGGTCCGAAAGCGAGACCGTACCCGCACCGCGCGGGTGCGGGGACGAACCGCCGGTGTCTCAGTGTGCGTCGGCCTTCTCGACCCGCTCGAGCACGTGCCGCGCCGCCGCCTCGTGGGCCGGGAAACCCTCGTAGGCGGCGAGTTCCACCGCTCCCGGACCGATGCGGCGCGCGCCGTCGGCCGAGACGTAGGCGAAGGAGGAGCGCTTCATGAGTTCCTCGACGCCCATGCAGGAGTAGGTGCGGGCGTTGCGGCCGGTCGGCAGGATCGCGTTCACGCCGATCGAGAAGTTGCCGTAGGGGATCGAGGCGTACTCGCCCAACAGCACCTCGCCCGCGTGCTTGATGGACGGCAGCAGTTCGAACGGATCCCGCACCAGCACCCGGAGGTGTTCGGGCGCATAGGCGTTCACGAAGTCGACGGACTCCGCGACGCTCGCGGTGATCACGACGCCGCCGTAGTTGGCGAAGACCGCGGTGCAGTTGGCCCTGCGGCGGTCGGGGAGTTCGGCCACGAGACCGTCGAGCAGTCCGATGACCCCGTCGGCCAGTTCGGCCGAATCGGTGACGAGCAGTACCGCCGAATCCTCGCCGTGTTCGGCCTCGACCAGCAGTTCCCGCGCCACCGTGAGCACATCCGCGTCGCCGTCGCAGAGCACGACCGATTCGCTCGGCCCGGCGGGCGGACCCGGATTCACGACACCGGCGAGCATCCGCCGCGCCGCCGTGACGTACTGGTTGCCCGGACCGAGGATCTTGTCGACCTTCGGCACGGTCTCGGTGCCGTAGGCCATCGCGGCGATGGCCTGGGCGCCGCCGACCTTGATCACGTGCCGCACACCACACAGGCGCGCCGTCACCAGGGAGGCCGCGTCCACGGTGCCGTCGGGTCCCGGCGGGGTGCACACCACGATCTCGGGGACCTCGGCGATGATCGCGGGCACGCAGAGCATCATCATCACCGACGGGAACGAGCCCTTGCCGCGCGGAACGTAGAGGCCGACCGAATCGATCGGCGTGACCCGCTCACCGGCCAGCACACCGGGAACGACCTCTTCCATCCATGTCTGTCGGGGCAATTGCGCGCGGTGGTGCTTGCCGATGTTCTCGATGGACCGCGCGATCGCCGCGCGCAGATTGTCGTCGACCAGTTTCTCGGCGGCCTCGAATTCGGCCTCGGACACCCGCATCTCGCTCGGCGAGAGGGTCGCGCGATCGAATTCCGCCGTGAACCGGACCACCGCGGCGTCACCTTCGGCGCGCACCGCGTCGACCACCGTGCGCACGGTCGCTTCGACGGCCTCGAGATTGTCCTGCGCACGCTGCTCCAGCAACCGCCGCCGCTCGGCCGTCGAGAGTTCGCTCAGGACATAACGGTTGATGTGCAGCGTGTCGGTCACGGTCACCTTTCCACTTCTTCCGGACGATTCTGGACCGAATCACCCTGTACGTAGGTACGGAAAACCTCGACGAACTTCCGCATCTCTTCCAGCGACCCGAGGCTGACGCGGAACAACCCGCGCAATCCGGGAGCCGACATCGAGCGCACCAGAATCCCGGCGTCGTGCAGGTAGGCCACGGCGGCGGCGCAGTCGTCGGGTCGCACGAGCAGGAAATTGGCCGAACCCGGCCACACCGGTACGCCGATTTCGGTCAGCGCCCGCACCACATACGGTTTCACGACCCGCACCGCGTGCGCGACCTCGCGCTCCATCTCCTCGACGCGGGCGAGCTGGGCCGCACCCGCGACGATGGCCAACTGGTTGACGTCGAACGGGTTCTGGAGTTTGCGCAGATGCCCGATGATCTCCGGCGCCGCCACCACATAGCCGAGCCGCAGCCCGGCCATCGCGAACGCCTTCGAGAACGTGCGCAGCACCATGAGATTCGGGTACCGGGTGGTGAGGCCGGCGACCGTGTGCCCGGTGTATTCGTAGTACGCCTCGTCCACGATCACCGCGATATCGGGATGGTCCGCGATCACCGATTCGACGTAGTCGATGTCGATGGCGGTCCCGGTGGGGTTGTTCGGGTTGATGAGGGTGATCAGGTCGGGGCGCTCGGCCCGCACGGCCGCGCTGAACTCCGCGTACGGGAATTCGAAGTCGGGGCCGTACGGCACGCCGAGTATCCGCCCGCCCACCGCGTCCGCGACATGGTGGAACACCGCGAACTCGGGTCGCGCCACGGCCATCGAACCGCCGGGCGGCAGTGCGAGCCGCACCGTGAGGTCGATGCCCTGATCCGAACCGTTGGTGGCGAGCACGTATTCGGGCGGCACCCCGACGTAGTCGGCGATCAGCGGTTGCAGCGGGCCGGGCTCGGGATAGGACTGCGCGGCCACGCCGTCGACGCCGCGCACCAGCGCGTCGCGCACCGACGCGGGCAGCGGCGCGGTGTTCTCGTTGCGGTCGAGGCGGATGAACGCCGAACGGTCGAGGTCGAGCCATTCGGGGATGTACGGTGACGCGCCAAGCACGTGGTCGGCGATGCGGAAGGGCACCGCCGCGGATTCCGACGTGGTCATGCCAGCGTCGCCTTTACCCCCGGTGCGAGGGAACGCCGATGCGGGTTGACCGAGAGCAGTCCGGCGATGGCCGTGCCGAGTCCGCGGAACAGCAGCGGCCAGCCCTTCTCGGGATCGATGTCGCGGTCGACGTGCACCATGACGCTGGCTTCCATGCCGCCGGAGAGGCCGTCGATGAAATCGTCGAGATCCTCGGTGAACAGGCCGCTCGGCAGCGTGTGCCCGACCAGGAAGCGCCTGCGCAGGTCGGCGAAGGTCTCGTCCATCGGGACGAACTTCCAGAACTTGCGGCCCTCCATGCTGATCCCGACCCGGATCGGCGAATGCTCGTCGAGGTTCTCGACATTGCTGCCCGCGCCCTGGATGCCGAACTCCTCCATGCGCTCGATGGACATGTGCTTGAGCGCGCGGCCGAGCGCCATCCCGACATCCTCGGTCACCACGTGACTCGAATTCAGCCGCGTGGCCTCGAACAGCACGTCGAGCCGCAGGCCCGCGCCGATCGCGAATTCGCGCAGCAGTTCCTCGATGCCGGTGACATCGATGGTGTCGGCGACGTCGACGGTGTAGCGCACCGACGGCTCGTCGATCTCCACATCGATCGCGACGACGCTCTCCGCCGTCCTGCGCTCGACCTGCGCGCTCCACGGCGACGCGCCACGCACCACCCAGCCGCGTTCGACCGGCCGCTCGAACGAGTCGGCGGCGCGCTCGGCGACGACCGCGGCGCCCTTGGGTTTGACCGGCGCGGCGGGCCGCTCGTTGACCATGCGGTCCAGGGCGATGCCGACGCCGCGGAACACGCCTTCCCAGGTGTGGTGCGGATCCTCGAAGCTGGCGATGCGCACGTCGATGTTCACGCCCGCGCCCACGGCGAGCCCGTCGAGCAGCCCGACCAGTTCGGAGCCGCGTGTGACCTGCTCGACGCGGCTGTTCAGGAACCACTCCAGGTCGACCTGGCTGGAACCGTCGATGGCGACCTCGCCGGGACGGCGGGTGTCGACCACGACCTCGGCGCTGCCGTCATCGATCATGCCGATGGTGCGCGCGGTGGGCCGGTGCAGCGAATACCCTCGGATCTCGGCGCCGAGCGCCAGGCCGAGCCAATGCCAGTCGTCGTTGCGCCAGCGCAGCTCGATCGAGCAGCCGAGCCGCCAAGCGATGTGCTCAACCATGTGACTGGCGAATTCGTTCGGGGTCAGCAGCGTCTTGTTGGTGATGCCCGCGCGGCCCAGCGACACCGTGGACGGGGCGAAATCGAGGTAGCAGTGCGTGAGGAACCCGGACTCGGCCAGTTCGCGATAGCTGTTCGCGCCGGTCGCGACGCCGATGGTGACACAGCCCGCGTCGTGTGCGGCCTGCGCGCCGACCAAGGAATCCTCGATCGCGACGCATTTCGCCGGCTCGAGCCCGAGGCGGCGGGCGGCCTCGAGATACATGTCGGGTGCGGGCTTCTTCCGCAGGCCCGGCACGTCGTTGCCGACCACGAGATCGACGGTGATCGACGAATTGGTCAACGTGGTGCGGATCTCGGCCTCGGGGTTGTTCGACACCACCGCGACGCGCAGACCGGCGGCACGCGCGGCCGCCATGATGTCGATCACGCCCTCGTGGATCGTCATCGTGATCTCGCGGCGCCGTATCTCGTGGCCTTCGACCAGTCGGTCGATGCCATCGGGACTGATGCCGAGGCCGCGGCTGTCGGAGATGGCGCGCCAGAAATCGGGCAGTGACAGCGCGAAATGGGTGCGGATGACCGAATGCGGTACCTCGGTGGTCTTGCCGAGTTCGGCGCGCAACATCCCCTCGACCACTTGGTAGTCGAGGGCGAGCGAGTCGATGATGACCCCGTCGAGATCGAAGAGCATGGCCTCGATGCCCTCGGGGATGGCGAGGCGACCAGCGAGAAGCATGTCGCGATCATACCTGGGGGCCTGCCGCACCCACGCACTGTATCCGGGCATGCGTGCTCCGTATGCTATAGCACACACCGTCCGCTGTCAGGGGAACTCGGGCGGTACGTTGCAAGTTCAACCGTTCGACGGAGCGTGACGTTCCCCGGGGCGGCGCACGGTGGCGACGCCCACCGCGACCAAGGTGAGCGCACAACCAGCCACCGCCATCGGCGAGATTCCCGCGTCCGTCGGGGCGACCACATCCAACACCAGCGCGGTACCGAGTTGCCCGGCCACCGACGTCAAACCGAGCAAAAGGACCCCGAGCCGTCCGACGGTCACCGCCGCCAATGCGATGAATCCGACGCCGATGGCACCGCCCAGATAGAGCCACGGTTCGGTGGGCAGATCGAAGCCGCGACCCGAATTCGCCCAAAGGATCGACTCCAGCGCGAGCAATGCGACAAGGCCGACGCCGAAGTTGACCAGGGCCGCCGACATCGGGCCGCCGACCGCGGCCACTCGGCCGTTCACCGCCTGCTGCCAAGCCAAACCGACGCCTGCCACGGCGGGGGCGGCGATCAACAGCCAGGTCGGCGAGTTGTCCAATGTCCGCGGCAGCGCAGCGGCGACGCTTCCCGCTCGCGAATGATCGAGGCCGGCCAACAGCACCGCGCCGATGGCGATGGCCGCACCGCTCGCACGCGCCACGGTGACCGGTGTGCGGCCGCCGGGGGCGAGGCCGAGGCGGTCTACGGCGAGACTGCTGGACAGCTGGCCTGCTACGGCGGCGACGGTGAATGCGGTGACGCCGATGGCGGCGATGGTCAGGCCCTGGCAGCCGACGAACAGTGCGCCGCAGAGTCCGCCTGCCAGTTGCCATGGGCGTAGGGTTCCGTCGGCGAGTCCGCGGCGGACCTGGTCGGCTCCTTGGCGTAAACGGCTACTCGATGCGAAAGCGGCGCCGAGGATGGCGAATCCGACTGCGAAACTTACTGTCGCCGCGGCGATTCCGTCGTGTAGGCGGACGCCGAGGGCGCCGTTGATCCGGCCTTGCACTGCGACGCCGGCGCCTATGCAGAATCCGCAGACCAGGCTCCAGGCTGTTCGCTTGTCCACATTCGCACGGTACCTGTGCGCGGTCGGTCCTTTGTTTCTCGTGTGGGTTCGGTCGATTCGTGGCCTGCAAATGTTCGTTGGTGTGCGATGGTGCGGGGATGCTGATCGAATACGGGGTGTGGGTTTCGCGGCTGGTGGTCGGTGTGGTCTTCGGGCTCGCGGCTTGGGGGAAGATTTTCGACAGAGTCGGGACGCTTACGGCGGTAACGGATTTCGGGGTGCCGGTGCGTTGGGCGCCTGCTGTGGCCTATGCGCTTCCGGTGGTGGAGGTTGTGGTCGCGGTGGGGATGCTGCCTGCGGCGACCGCGTTGCTCGCGGCGGGAGTGGCGCTGATTCTGCTCGCGATTTTCACCGTCGCGGTGTTGCGGCTGCTCGCCCGGGGGCAACGTCCCGCCTGCTCCTGCTTCGGTGCGCTGAGCGCGACGCCGATCGGGTCGGCGACGGTGGTGCGCAACGGTGTGCTCGCGGCGCTGGTTCTGCTCGCCGCCGTCGGTTCGGCGGCGCGCCCCGAGGTGCCCGCCGGTCTGCCTGTGCGCGACATCGTCGGGCTGGCGCTGGTGGCGCTGGTGGCGGCCGTGCTGATCCGGCTGCACGGCGCGGTCGACGGACTGCGTAAGCGGCTCGACGCGCAGGCGCTGTCCACCCTCGGTGCGGAGGGGCTGCCGGTCGGCGCGGTGGCGCCGGAGTTCGAACTGCTCGATGTGGACGGCGCGCGGACGACTCTGGAATCCCTGCTTGCGCGTGGTGCTTCGGTGCTGCTGGTCTTCGTGCACCCGGGTTGTGAGATGTGCGCGGCGCTGGCTCGGGAGTTGCCTCGGTGGCGGGCGCGGACCGGGGGCGCGCTGTCGATCGTTGTCGTCGGGAACGGTGACGCCGAGGAGCAGGCCGCTTGGGGTGCGGCGCAGGGGTTGGGGGAGATTCCTTCGCTGGTGCAGCAAGGGAATGAGGCGGCGTTGCGATATCGGGTGCGTGGAACCCCGTCGGGTGTCCTGGTCGATGCGGACGGACGGGTCGCGGCACCTGTGGCGCGCGGCGCGATCGCGGTGCGCGAATTGATCTTGTCGGTCAAAGCGGGAAGGCGACCGCAAACCGTGGGAAGGGAGGACCGGCGCGCTGGTAGTCCGGTCTGAGTCGTCCGCTCGGTACGGATATCCCCGGTCGAAACCGACTATCTATCCAATTATCTTCTGTGACAATGATTATCGGGGGCGAAATCCGACGACATGGAGTCGCCGCCCCTATGATCGACTTCGCATCGATGCTTTCTGCGTGGACCCAATCGACACTCATCGAAGAGGGGTAGACATGGCGGATTTCGCATTCACCGATTACTCGGGCAAAGAGTTCATCATTCGTCTGAACAACGAGCAGCGCATCTCCGAGGCGCGCCGCATCCTGTCCGGCGAGGAGACCATGTCGGTCCACGTCATGGGCCGGATCCGCAAGACTCGGGTGGAATACAACCCGGGCTGGAACTTCCACCTCGACCCGGACACCATCACCTTCTTCACCATGGCGATCGAGGTGTGCGACTCCAGCATCACCTACACCGAGGATCACCTGGACGAGGCGTGCGGCGCCTTCCTGCCGGGGTGCTTCTGGTGTCCCTGGTCGTCCAAGCTCACCAGGGAGATCGCGGCCTGATCTCGCGCTGAACCCTTCGGCCGGTACGGACGGGTGCCGGCCGAAGGGTGTGCGATCAGGAGAGTTTGCGTGAACGTAGTTCGTGGCCCTTGGAGGTCTTACAGCGGCCCGACTCCAGATCCCACTGCCAGCCGTGCAGGTTGCAGGTGAGGGTATTGCCCTCGACCACACCGAATTTCGACAGGTCCGCCTTCAGGTGCGGGCAGCGACGCTGGATCTCCCAGCCCGCCATCTCGGTGGACGCGGAATCGTCGTGCGCCTCGGCGAACCAGCCGTCGGCGTAGGCGATCCGCTCGTCGGTGAGGCATTTGAAGAACGTGTACAGGAATTCGTTGTATCCACCGATCCGCCACGCCTGGAAACGCGTGGACAGGAAAATGGTGTTCACCCAGTCGGGTTCGTTGTCGCGCAAAACCGTGCGCACCAGTTCGGGCGCGATGCGGAATCCGTAGCGGTACTTGCCCTCGCCCTCGATGGGGTGGCGCACCGCGCGCGCCGGGAAATCGAGCACGATCGTCTCCGTGCCGATCACAAGGCCGACCGGATAGCCGATGCCGTCGCAGATCACATCGGACTGGACCATGATCGGCTCGAACCGTTTGCGCAGCGGTTCCAGCAGCGACCCGCTGCCCGAATCCCACGTCTGCTTCTCAGCTTCCAGCACCGGCGCGAGACGTTCGGCCATCCTCGCGATGTAGTCGGCTTTGTCGTCGTAGATCAGGCCGGGATCGAACGGGTGGCTCAGCTCGAGTTCGGCGCCGCGCACGTCGGCGACCGAACCGGGGATCATGAGAATTCCGCCCGCGTTGCCGTGCAGGCGCATCTGCTCCAGGAACACCATTTGATCCGGGAAGATATTGCCCTCGTCGCCGTGATCGTCGTTGAGGTCGCGCAGCGCGTCGTCGAGGAATACCGGCGGACCCGCCGACGGCACCACCCAGGTGGCGCCGACCTGTTCGATATAGCTGCGCGCCCGGTCCATGCCGCGCTGACGCTTCTGCTTGCCGAAGTTGGTCTTGGTGCGGGCCGGAATGTCGTAGACCATCGGATACCAGATCGCGCCCGAATACTGGAGCAGATGGATGTCCAGCTGCCCGAACGCGTCGTGCACGATATCCATGTCGACCGGGCGCGCGTCGTTCATGTTGAAGCAGGTGGTCTCGCCGTCGGAGACGACGATTCCGGAATCGCCGATGGGGCCGTCGGCGGGTGCGCGCAGCGCGATGATCATGATGTCGATCTCGCCACCGGGGCCGCTGATCGTGTGCTTGACCGAGTCCTCGGTCTCGAAGAACTTGTGGAAGCCCAGTTTCTCCAGTTCGCGACGCAGATCCGGGACCGGGTAGTCGGGCAGCAGGACCGTCGTGTCCTTGTCGACGTGGTCGGTCAGCAGTTTCGCGTCGAAATGGTCGCGGTGCAGATGCGAAACGTAGAGAAAGTCACATTTGCCTAATTCGTCCCAATCCAGGTCCCGATTGTCGGGAAACGGGAACCACGAACCGAAATAGGCGGGATTGACCCAGGGATCGCAAAGGATCGACCCGGCCGCGGTGCGGATATGGAAACCTGCGTGTCCGACGCTGGTGATCTGCACGAGCTGTGTCCTCCTGACCGTTACCAGCCATCAAGGGTAGTTCTTGGAATGAACGCGCAGGCCGCGGGGCCGCCGCGGCGTGACGGCGGCACGCAATGACAGCGCCGATGCGGTCACGTGGTGACGGCACCGACGAGATCAGGGTGACGACACCGACGAGGTCACGGGGTGACATCGCCGATGCAGAAGCCCTCAGGTCCCTGCGTCAAGGTGAAGGTACGGGTCTTCGCCGTTCCCGTCGAATCGATCACCGGCACCTCGACCGCGAGGTATTCGGAATCGATCCGGCTCGAACTGATCTCCGAACCTTCGAATCCGGTCACCCCGGACAATTTCGCGGTATTGCCCGCGAGCGGCGGTTTCGTGGGCGATCCGGTGGAACGCGGATCCCACGCCGCGGGCGTCGCCCGGCACACCAGCGGATAGTCGGCCTCGCGGTCGGCGGGGTCGAGCGGCGTGCCGACCAGTCGGGACAGATAGCGCCGCACGGTATGCCTGGCGTCGGCGTCGTTGTACCCGATCTCGGTGCCGGACGGGAAGACGCGCGGGCAGGCGTAGCCGGTGTCGATCAGGTCGCGCTCGACCGTGACCGTCGTCGCGCGGCTCTTCCATGTGACGGTGGTCGTATTCGCGGTACCCGGCTGCGCCAGCGCGCTGAGGATCGCCTGTTTGCCCTGGTACATCTCGGTCACGTTGCCGGGCGCGATGCTCCAGCACTTGTCCTGGAGTTCGGTTTGGGTCGCGGTGCGCAGGTCGGTGGCCCAGCGCCGGACGGCGACGGCGGCCTCTGGCAGTCCGGGGACCTCGCCAACCGCGGGCGCGTCGGCCGGTGGGGGCGGGAGGGTGGACGTGGTCGGCGGCGCGGGCGGCGGTGTGGTGGCGCTCACGGTGGTGACGGCCGCGGCCCGCGCGGGCGCCGGATCGTCGACCGGGATGCCGGACACCGAATCGCACGCGCCGAGCAGCAACGCGACCGAGGCCACCCCGCCGATCGCCGCGGCTTTCCCGAACACTCGCTTCGGTGATTCGACGCGCGGGCGCCCGCCCGCGGATAACTCACCGGGGCCGCGCCCTGTCCGGTCGTGTCCACGCGGTTGTGGTCGGGCGCGTTCCACTTCGGCGATCCTCTTTCGTCGGCGTATTCGAAACGGCGTCGGGCGCGGGTGTGGCCACACTCCGCCCCCGGAGCGGTCTGCGACTACGCTAGCGGAATTGTGGAACCCGTCTACCGGTCGATCATCGGCCTGGCCCGTACCGTCTTCTTCGTCGAAGGCCTGAAGTTCACCGTCTCGGGTGACGAGCACATCCCGGCAACCGGTGGCGCGGTGATCGCGGTCAATCACACCGGCTACATGGACTTCACCTATGCCGGTCTGCCCGTGCGCACCCCCAAACGCTACATCCGGTTCATGGCGAAGAAGGAGGTGTTCGACAGCAAGGTCTCGGGGCCGATCATGCGCGCCCTCAAGCACATTCCGGTGGACCGCACCGCGGGCGCCGACTCCTACAAGGCCGCGGTCGAATATCTGCGTCGCGGTGAACTGGTCGGCGTCTACCCCGAGGCCACCATCAGCCGCAGCTTCGAGATCAAGGAATTCAAGTCCGGCGCCGCGCGTATGGCAATCGAAGCCGACGTGCCGATCATCCCGATCGTCATCTGGGGCGCGCAGCGGGTGTGGACCAAGGGCTTCCCGAAGCGCCTCGGCCGTACCAACACCCCGATCTCCATCGCGGTCGGCGCACCCATCCCGCCGCGCGAGCCCGCCGCCGAACTCACGGCCGAATTGCGCACCACCATGCAGTCGATGCTGGCCGAACTGCAGAAGGGCTACGCACACGAACCCGGCGCGTACTGGGTGCCCGCCCGACTGGGTGGCAGCGCCCCCACCCTGGAGGAGGCCGACGCACTCGACGCCGCCGAGGCCGCCGAGCGTGCGGCCGCGAAGGCGCGCAAGGCGGAAGGCGACCAGTAGACCTGCGGATTTCCGGTTTCTCGCGCTGTTCGACTAAAGTTCACGTTCGCACGGCGACACGGTTTCCGGGGTCAGGGACGGGCCGGTCGTGCATGCGGATGTAGCGCAGCTGGTAGCGCATCACCTTGCCAAGGTGAGGGTCGCGAGTTCGAATCTCGTCATCCGCTCTCCATCGAAACACGATCGCCGTGCCCATCGCGGTAACGGCGATTTCGAGACAATCGAGCCTTTCGAGACAGCCGCATATTCTGGATAAACCGTGCTTCAAATTATCCGTGATAGCCGCTGTTCGGCGTGCCGCGTGCGACGCGCCGGAATACACCGGCAAACCAACTGATTCGCCGGAAGAGCCGGAATCCGAGGATTCAGCAACCTTCCGCGCGGGTACCTGAAGTGCGAACCGTCTCGAAAGGCGTTTCTCGAGGCAGAGTTCTCGAGGTAGAGGAGGGTTTCCGTGGCCAAGGTCGACGCGATGCGTTTGTCGAATGTACTGGGCATCGATCTGGCACATGCGGTCCTACGGCTCCGTAACGAACGGCGCGCGGGTGAGACCGAGCGCGATGCCATGCTGCGTCTCATCGCCACCGAGGGGCCGCAGGCCACCACCACCGAATTCCGCCGCGCGGTCCGCTGAATTCCGCGGACCGCACGGCGACGCACGCGTCGGCGAACTCGGGTATCAGCGCGCCTTCGATTCGAAGGCACGCAGTCGCAGGCTGTTGCTGACCACGAAAACCGACGAGAACGCCATGGCGGCGCCCGCGAGCATCGGATTCAGCAGTCCGGCCATCGCGAGGGGAATCGCGGCGACGTTGTAGGCGAACGCCCAGAACAGATTTCCCTTGATGGTGGTCAGGGTCGCGCGCGAGAGCCGGATCGCGTCGGCGGCCGCGCGGAGATCACCGCGGACCAGCGTCAGGTCGCTCGCCTCGATGGCGACATCGGCGCCGGTGCCGACGGCGAGACCGAGATCGGCGGTGGCCAGCGCGGCGGCGTCGTTCACGCCGTCACCCACCATCGCGACCACCTTGCCGCGCTCCCGCAACCCCTCGATCACCGCGACCTTGTCCTGCGGCAACACCTCCGCGATGACCTCGTCGATGCCGACCCGATCGGCGATGGCGCGCGCCGCGGCCGCGTTGTCGCCGGTGAGCATGATCGGGGTGAGTCCGAGCGCGCGGAACTGGGCGACGGCCTCGGCCGAGGTCGGTTTCACGGCGTCGGCGACGACGAGCAGCCCGCGAGCCGCGCCGTCCCAGCCGACCGCGACCACCGTCGCGCCCGATCCTTCGGCGGCGCGCATGCCCCGTTCGAGTTCCGCGTCGAGGCGCAGTGACCAGTCGGCGAGCAGTCGCGGCCTGCCGACGACCACCGCGTGCCCGTTCACAACACCTTGCACCCCGAGCCCGTCGACGCTGGTGAAGCCGTCCACCGGGGCGAGTGTGCCGAGTTCGGCGCGTGCGGCGTCGGCGACGGCCCGCGCGATCGGATGTTCGGAGGCGTCCTCCAGCGCGCCCGCGAGCGCAAGGATCTCGGCGCGCGGCACAGCGTCGGCGGTGACCACGTCGACCAGGGTCATCGTCCCGGTGGTGACGGTGCCGGTCTTGTCGAGCACGATCGTGTCCACCCGACGGGTCGATTCCAGCACCTCGGGACCCTTGATCAGGATGCCGAGCTGCGCGCCGCGCCCGGTGCCGACCATGAGCGCGGTCGGCGTCGCGAGCCCGAGCGCGCAGGGGCAAGCGATGATGAGCACCGCGACCGCTGCGGTGAACGCGGCCGCGACCGAGCCGCCGGTGCCGAGCCAGAACCCGAGGGTCGCGACCGACAGCGCGATCACGATCGGCACGAAGATGCCGGAGATCCGGTCGGCCAGCCGTTGGGCGCGCGCCTTGCCGGTCTGCGCGTCCTCGACCAGTTTCGCCATCTGCGCGAGCTGGGTATCCGCGCCGACTCGCGTCGCCCGGACCGTGATTCGCCCGCCGACATTGACCGTCGCGCCGATCACGGTGTCGTCCGGCCCGACCTCCACCGGCACCGGTTCACCGGTCACCATGGCCGCGTCCACCGCCGATGATCCGTCGACCACAACGCCGTCGGTGGCGATCTTCTCACCGGGCCGCACCACGAACTCGTCGCCGACCCGCAGTTCCTCCACGGGAATCCGGGTCTCGACGCCGTCACGACGGACCGCCACATCCTTCGCCCCGAGTTCGAGCAGCGCCCGCAGCGCCGCCCCCGCGCGCCGTTTCGCGCGCGCCTCGAAATAGCGTCCGGCGAGGATGAAGGTGGTGACGCCCGCCGCGGCCTCCAGGTAGATGCTTCCGGTGCCGTCCATGCGGGCGATGGTGAGTTCGAACGGATGGGTCATCCCGGGTGTGCCCGCGGTACCCCAGAACAGCGCGTACACCGACCATCCGAAGGCGGCCAGCGTGCCGATCGACACCAGGGTGTCCATGGTCGCCGCGCCGTGCCGCAGGTTGGTCAGCGCCGCGCGGTGGAACGGCAACGCGCCCCAGACCACGACCGGCGCGGCCAACGTCAGCGACAGCCATTGCCAGTAGGTGAATTGCAGCGCCGGGATCATCGCGAGCGCGATCACCGGGACGGTGAGCACGAGCGAGACGAGCAACCGGGTGCGCAACGCGCGCACCGGGTCGTCTTCGGCGGCGTCGGCGGGCGGTTCGGCGACCGGGACCGTCGCGGTGTAACCCGCTTCCTCGACGGTGTCGATCAGCCGCTGCGCCGTGATATCGGCCCCGGCGATCTCGACGTGCGCCTTCTCGGTCGCGTAGTTCACGGTGGCGTGCACACCGTCGAGTTTGTTCAGTTTGCGTTCGATGCGATTGGCGCACGACGCGCAGGTCATGCCACCGATCGCCAATTCGACCGGTGTGGTCGGCGCGGTCGCGGTGGTCATCGTGTGCTCCGTTCTGTGCGGCACAGTGGCGATTCTCCTCGGTGGGCGATCCTCGCCGATCCGGTGGTAGTGCCTGTGGTGGTGGCCGGTCGGTGGTCGTCGCCGGTCGGGTTCTCGTCGCTGTTCGGTTGTCGTCACCCGTCGGGCGTCTTCGTCGTAGCTGGTTCCGCGCTTTCCTCGGTGCGCGATTGTCGTCGGTGGGCCGTCCCCCGCGGTGCTTTGTCGTCCGGTCGGTGCGCGTCGTCGGTCGATGCGTGCGACGGGTGATGTGCGGGCGATCAGTGGGTGTGGGCGGGTGCGGGGGTCGCGCCGTGGTCGCCGTGTGGTCGGCCCGGTGCGCCGTGCTCGGCTTCGGCGGAGTCCGCCGTGTCGGGCGCGATGTGCAGGGTGAACTCGGCGGTGCGTACGACATCGCCGTGGCGGAAGTCGAGGAACAGTCGGTAGTCGCCCGCGCTCGGGGCGCTGACTTCGAAGGTGATGCCGGGTCCCGGCGCGGTCACGCCGTCGCCCGGGTGGCCCTGCGGGTGGACGTGCAGGTAGGCGAGGTCGGCGGCGCGCAGTGCGACGAGGTGGCCGTATGCGCCGAGGTAGGGCTGGAGGTCGGTGACTGGTCGGCCGTCGCGGCGCACCGTCAGGGTCAGCGGTGCGGGGGCGCCTGGCGTGACCGTGCCTTCGAGGGTGACGCTGTACTCGCCGACGGTCGCGACCGTCGCGGGCGGGGGCAGCGGGGTGACGTCGTAGTCGCCCGCGACGCGCAGGTCGGCGCCGAGGGTCAGGTCGGGACCGCCGTTCGGGACGAAGTCGGCGAAGACTCGGTATTCGCCCGCGCGGGTGAGGTCGAGGGCGGCGCTCCAGGTTCCGGCGGCGTCAAGGGTGGGATGCACGTGCTGGTAGCCGACCATGTCCCGGCGGACCGCGATGAGATGCAGATCCTTCTCGTGCTCGGGCAGGTAGGTGGTGACCGGCGCGCCCTCGGCGTCGAGGATGCGGAAGCGAACGACGGCATCCGGCGCCGGGGTCGCGATCGGGTTCTCCAGCCGCAACGTGTAACCGCGATCGGTGACCATCAGCCCGCCGGGTATCTCGGGAGTGCCCGCCTGGCCGGTGTGCGCCTCGGTGTCGTGCGCGGCGGGTGGCGCGGGTTCGGGGCCGAGTAGGGCGCCGGTCGCCAGCGCGAGGCCGAATACCGCCGCGAGGCCGAGCGCGAATCCGGCGAACTTGGTCGCTGTGTTCATCGGGTGCTCCGTTTCCGGGATCGGTCCGGCGCCGTCCTGGTTTTTACCATACCCCCCTAAGGTATGTTGTCAACCGGCCGGTGGAGCCGCCAGGTCAGGCCGCGTGCAGGTTGCGGGCGGTCGGTGAGGTCGGCGTGGTCGCCGGATCGGGATGGGTGCCGAAGAGGCGGTCGGCCGTGCCGGAGCTGGTCACGGTGAACCAGAAGTGCTCGTTCTTGTAGTGGTGGTGGCGGTGGTTCATCCACACCGCTCGATACAGCGCCGACTTCGGTTTGTAGTCGCTGTGGATCAGGTAGTGCGTCCACTCGTAGACCAGGCCGAATACGGTCACGGTGAGCAGGAAGGTCAGGCCGAGCCCCGGTCGGGGAAAAGCGAGCAAGGTGATCGCGAGCAGTGCCGCGATCACCACCGCCAGTGAGCGTGTCGGAATGAAGATCAGCGGGATGTCGCGCGGATCGACATGGTGCGCCCGGTGTTCGCGCGCCAGCTCGCTGTCCAGCGTGATCGGCCCGACCCGCCGCGGTCGCCAGTGCAGCACCGTCACATGCACGACCCACTCGAAGACCGGGAACACCGCGAGCAGCGCGAGCGGCAGCACGACATCGTCCAACCTCGAGTCCCCGACCAGGATTCGGGCGACGAGCGCCGCTACCAGCACCGTCGCGATCATCCACGGCGACGGGTGGCGCGCGAATTCCCTTGCGGCGTCCCCGAGTCCGAATCCGCGCCGCAGCCCCCGGCGGTCTTTCGTCGGTGGTGACGGGTGCTCCGAGCGTGTCATCGTAGGTCCTTTTCGGTAGCGGATTCAGCGCTGTCGAGCGCATGGATCAGCGCCAGGGTCGCGGGTTCGAGCAGGGCGCGGGCGGATCTGGCGGCCTGCTTCGGCTTGCCCGCGAGTACGGCGGCGGCGAGTTCGCGATAGCCGTCGGTGTTGCCGACTTCGGCGGACATGATCGGGGCCAGCGCGGCGAGGGCGGGTTCGTAGGCGGCGCCGAGCATGTTGAACATGAGCCGGAACACGATGGAATCGGCGGTGTCGACGAGGTGGTCCCAGAATTCGAGGGCGTGGCGTTGCAGGGCGACGAGATCGGATTCGACGGCGAGTGCGGCCAGGAGCCGGTCCAGTTCGGTTCGCAGGGTGGCGATGTCGGCCCGGTCGACCCGTTGGGCGGCCAGTTCGGCCACTTTGGGCCCATTGTGCAAGCGGGTCTCGAGGATGCTGCGGGCGACGGTGACATCGAGGGCGCTCGCGACGCCGGCATCGCGGGCGTTCGCGCGGATCAGCAGGCGCGGCAGGATTTCGAGTCCCGCGCCGCGCCGGTAGTCGAGCACCGTCGTGGCGTCGCCTTGGCGGACCGCGACGAGTCCGGCCGCCGCGAGCCGCTGCAATGCCTCGCGCACCGCGGGCCGCGAGACGCCGAGCGCTTCGGCCAGTTGCCGTTCGCTCGGCAGGGTCGATCCGGGAGCGAGTTCGCCGCTGAGGACGTCGGCGGCGATCTGTTCGAACACATCGGCCGATACCGACCGCTTGACCACGGGTTGCAGTGCCATGGTCCCACGATGCGCCCCGATGGCCTGGTGGTCAAGTGGTCAGACCAATTTCGATGTGCCTCCGTTCGCGCCCGGCGCGTGGCAGACTCGAATACGGGAGGAGGGAGAGGCCATGACGCAACAGCACGGCGAGCAACGGTGGATCGCGCACGCGCTGCCGATCCGAACCGGCAGAGTGCTACTGCTACATCGCAATCCGCACGGGGAACTGGGCGATCTGTGGGATATCCCCGGCGGCTCGGTCGGGCCGGGCGAGACCCCGGCGCAGACGGCGCGGCGCGAGGTCAACGAGGAGACCGGACTCGACGTCATGGTCGCCGACGAACTCACCCACTTCGTCGGCCCCGACGGCGACGGCGACGGCGGATCCGACATCCACACCGTGACCTTCGTGTGCTTCGAGAACGCACTCGACCGCGACGTCAGCCTCACCACCGCCGAACACTACGAATACGGGTGGATGACCTACGCCGAAGCCGTCCACATCCCCCTGGTGTGGCACGTGCGCAGAACACTCGACCACGCCGAATCGCTCGGCCTGCTGTCCTGAGGCCGGTCAGGACGGATCGGACCCGCGCACGGCGGCCAGCCAGACCGCCGCGCCGCCCGCGACGGCGCTCGCCCCGGCGAACGCGCTGAGCCCACCGCCCATGACATAGACCCACAGCAGGCCCGCGAAAGGCGCCGCGACCGTCGATTGGGCGTCGAGCAGCAGCCTGCGTACGGGCCGGGTCACCGCCACCGCCCGAGTCGAGGCCGCCGGATCGGGCCGCGACGGATTGTCGACCAGCACACCAGGCGGTTCCGCGCGCCGCACGCGCCCCGAGGGATACAGCCGCACCCCCGCGACCGTGAGCGAACCCGCACCCACCTCGGCCTCCGACTCGGTCAACGCGAGCAGCATCGGATCGAAATACACGGGTAGCCAAGAGGTCACGCGCGCCTGTCCGCCGTGCCCGGTCACCTCGAGCCACGACCGACTGACCAGCCGATGCTGATTGCGAACCCGCCGGACCGAAACCATTCGCACCGGCATTGCCCTCGGGGCCGTCGGTTTGTCCGGCGTCGATGCAGCCGTATCCGGTTCGCCCGCTGTGGCCGCTGGAATCGAGTCATCAGGAACCGATGCGTCGGGAGTCGAGGCATCCGCAGTCGAGGCACCCGCGGTCGAGCCGCTCGGGCTCGGCGCCGCCGGGCTACTCGACGCGGCCAACGCGACCTCGAGCCCGTTGGGGAGCGCGCCGAGCGCTGTCGCGAGTCGCAGACCGGTGTAACCGAGAATCGCGAGCGCGACCACACCGAGGGCCGCGAGCTGATCATGATCGGCGAACGGCGTGAGCGCGGCGCAGAGGGCGAGCGCGGCGACCGTCACGGCGACCGGATAGCCGAGCGCCCGCCGCGCACCCGAGTTCACTTCAGGAAGCCGACCTTCGTGTAGTCGGCCGATTGCAGTCCGAACGCGCCCCAGTTGGCGAGATTCTCGCGCTGGGCCACCGTGCCGGGCAATTGGTACAGCGGCAGCGAGAATCCTTCTTCGAAGATCATCCGATCGGCCTCGTTGGCCATATCCATCGCCTTCTGCGGGTCGAGTTCGGAGATGATCTCCTCGATGAAGGCGTTCAGTTCCGGCGAACCGATGCGCCCCATATTGCCGAGCATGCTGTTCGGATCGTAGGCGTAGATCTGCGACAGTGCGCCGAGCGGGAAGATGCTCTTGCCCCACGAGAAGTTGGCGATCTCGAAGTTGCCGGGAAAGACGACGTCGGTGAACAGTCCGTTGCCGGGAAAGCTCTGGATCTGGAGTTCAACGCCGATCGCGGCCAGATTGTTCTGGGCGATCTGCGCGACCTGCGACCAGGTTTCGGACTGGTACATGACATTGCGCAGCACGAGTTTGCGCCCGTCCTTCTCTCTGACCTTGCCGTTGAGTTTCCAGCCGAGCGCGTCGAGTTCCTCGGCCGCCCGCGCGGGATCGAAGGCGACGGACTGCGCGTTGTCCCGGTAGCCCTGCTGCCCGTTCAAATAGATGTGGTTGTTCAAGGTCTGCGGATTTTCCACGACACCGTGCAACAGTGCGTTCGCTATCGCCTGCCGGTCGATGCCTTTGGAGACGGCGACGCGCAGTCGCGGATCGGCGAGTATCGAGCCGGGCGCGCCGTTGAATGTCATGTGCGTGAATTGCAGTGCGGGCGCGCGCTTGACCGCGATGCCTGGCGTGCCGGTGGCGGCGGTCACCTCGTCGATTCCGCTGATGGGCGCGGAGTCGAGTTCGTTGTTCTGCAACGCGTTCAAGCGCGCCGAATCGTCGAGCACGCTGTAGGTGACGGTGTCGAGTTTCGGTGTGTCACCCCACCATTTCGGATTGCGGCTCAGCACGATTCGCTGTTGCGCCCGGTCGATCGAGGTCACCTGGAACGGTCCCGCCGAGATCTGCGGCGCGTTGCGGTCGAAATCGTTGAACGTCTGGGCGGTCGCGGTGGTGGCTTTCGGGAACAGCGGATTGAACAGGCCGCGCCATTCCGCGTAGTGCTTCGCCATGGTGACGACGGCCTGCCGGTCGTCGGCGCCGCGTTCGACCTTCGCGATCCGGTCGTAGCCTTGGGTTCCGCCGACGAGGTACGCCTTGTCGCGACCGCTGAGCGCGTTGGCTTGACCGGCGAGATCTTCCCAGGTGATGGGTGAGCCGTCCGACCACACCGCTTTCGGGTTGATGGTGTAGGTGATCTGCTGCGGTTCGGTGCCGGTCAGTGCGATGTCGGTGAAATAGTCGTGGTCGACCAGGATTTCGCCGGCGGCGGTCGCGGTGGCGGCGTATGGCAGGGTCCAGGAGACCAATTCGGCGGCGTCGCCGTCGGCGTCGACCTGGAGCGAGTTGAAGGTGGACGGGAACCCGCTCAGCGTCAGTCGCAGATTCCCGCCGTCGCGCAGTTCCGAGGGATCGTGCGGGTTGATGTCGATGCCAGCGCCGATGGTGTTGCCGCCCGCGGTGACGGTGCTGTCACCGGAACACCCGGTGACGATCAGGCCGACGGCGAGCAGCGGCGCCGCCATGCGGGCGAGTGCGCGGGGCGAACGGGTCCTCACGAGTGACTCCTTCCGACGATTTCCGGCACTCGCCCGGCTCACTTCACGAATCCGATGATGGTGTAGTCGTAGGAGGCCAGACCGGGCGCGCCGTAATTGGCGAGATCGGCGCGCACTCCGACGAGTCCTGGCGTCTGATACAGCGGCAGCGAATGTCCTTCGGCCCACACCATGCGATCCACCTCGTTGGCCATCTCGACCAGTTTCACCGGATCGAGTTCGGAGGTGGTGCGTTCGATGAGCGCGTTGAGTTCCGGCGACCCGATGCGCCCGTAGTTGCCCTGGATGTCACCGGGGTTGTACGCGAACTGCTGGGGCAGGTCGCCGATCGCGAACGCGTCGCCGACCAGCGAATACTGCGCGACGTCGAAATTGCCCGGCTGGATGACGTCTGTGAACAGTCCCTGCCCCGGCCGGGTGTCGATGACCAGTTCGACGCCGATCTGCGCGAGATTCTGCTGGATGATCTGCGCGATCTGGATCCAGCCCTGACTGTTGTACATGACGTCGCGGATGGTGAGCCTGCGGCCGTCCTTCTCGCGGAACGGCCCGTTCTGCTTCCAGCCGAGCTCGTCGAGTTCACGGTTGGCGGTGGCCGGATCGAAGGGGAGGCTGTTGTCCTGATAACCCTCTTGGCCCTGGATGTAGACGTGGTTGTTCAGCGGCTTCGGATTGTCGACGAGGCCGTTCTGCACGGCGGTGACGATGCCTTGGCGGTCGATGGCGCGCGAGATCGCGACCCGAAGCCGCGCGTCCTCGAGAATCGAGCCGGGCGCGCCGTTGAACCGAAGGTGACCCCACAGATTGCTGGTCGCGCGCCGGATCGCCACGCCGGGCGTGTTGCGGGCGGTGCGCACGTCGTCGATGGTGCCGAGCCCGACCGCGTCGATCTCGTTGTTCTGCAACGCGGGGACGAATGCCGCGCTGTCGAGCACGCTGAAGGTGATGGTGTCGAGTTTCGGTGTGTCACCCCACCATTTCGGATTGCGGCCGAGCACGATGCGTTTCTGCGCGCGGTCGAGGGATTGCAGGATGAACGGCCCCGCGGACAGGCTCGGTCCGTCGACCAACGATTTGTTGAACGCCTGCGGGTCGGCGGTCACCGATTTCGGGAACAGGAACGCCTCGCCCGCGAACTGCCCCTGCCATTCGGCGTAGGGCTGCCGGAAGGTGATGACGGCCTGCCGGTCGTCCACCCCGCGCTCGACCTTCTCCACCCGGTCGAAACCGAAGGTCATGGAGATGAGGAAGGCCTTGTCGACGCCGCTCATCGCGGCGGCCTGGGACCGCAGATCTTCCCAGGTGATCGGACTTCCGTCCGACCACACCGCTTTCGGGTTGATGGTGTAGGTGACCACCTGCGGATTCGTGCTGGACAGCTGGATGTCGGTGAAGTAGTCGGTGTCGATCGTCAGCTTGCCCGCGGCGTCGGTGCGATAGGCGCGTGGCATCATCGGGCGTTCGATGGCGGCGATCTCGGCGTCGTTGCCGTCCACCGACAGCGAGTTCCAGTTCTCCGGCAGCGCGCTCACCGCGAGACGCAGGTTGCCGCCCTCGCGCAGTTCGCTCGGATCCTTGGGGTTGATGTCGTTGGTCGTGCCGAGTTCACCGGTCGCGCCGTTGGAGTAGTCGTCATCGCCCGCCGAGCAGCCGCCGAGGATCAGCGCGAGCGCCACGGCCGGGACCGCGACCATGATGCCCGCCCTTCGCAGCTCGAGCCGGCTTCTCGCCATCGTCCGAATCCGCATTGGATCTCCTGTCTACCCGTCGACGACCGGCAGGGGTACCGCGTCGATCAACGCCTTGGTGTACGCGTGGGCCGGTCGCTCGAAGATCTGTTCGGCGCTGCCGAAGTCCACGATCTTGCCCTGTCGCATCACCGCGATGTCGTGCGCGAGATTGCGCACCACCGACAGGTCGTGCGATACGAACAGGTAGGAAAGTCCGCGCTCGATCTGCAACTCGCGCAACAGGTTCAGCACACCGGCCTGGATGGAGACATCGAGCGAGGACACCGGTTCGTCCAGGATCAGCAGTTCCGGGTCGAGCGCGAGGGCGCGCGCGATGCTGATGCGCTGCTTCTGTCCGCCCGAGAAATCCGCGGGATAGCGGTCGGCGTGTTCGGGACGCAGCCCGACCAGGCGCAGCAGCCTCGGCACGCGTTCGGCGATCTCGGCCTTGCCTCGGCCGTCGATGCGCAGCGGTTCGGCCACCGCGTCGGAGATCGGCAGGCGCGGGTCCAGCGAGGCGGTCGGGTCCTGGAAGACGATCTGCATCTTCCTGCGGATCTCGCGCTTGTCGGCCTTGGTGAGGCCGGTCACGTCACGGCCGAGGATCTCGATCGTGCCCGCCTGCGGTTTCACCAGGTCGAGGATCTGAGTGAGGGTGGTCGACTTGCCCGACCCGGATTCGCCGACCAGCGCCAGCGTCCGGCCCGCGCGCACCTCGAAACTGATGCCGTCCACGGCACGGATCTCACCTTTGCGGCGGCGCATGATCACCCCCGAGGTGATCGGGAAGGTCTTGCTCAGGTCGGTGACCCGCAGCACCACCCGCGCCTCGGCGTCGGCGACCTCGGGCGCGGCCGCTACCTCCTTGCGGTAGGCGGTGAACAGGTCGGTGACGCCGAGTTCGGCGGTGCGGATGCACGCGGCCGAATGACCGGGCTCGATCCGCTCCAGCGGCGGTTCCGCCACCCGGCACTCGTCGATCGCGACCGGGCAGCGCGGCGCGAACGAACATCCGGGCGCCAGGTCGTGCATGGCGGGCGGCGCGCCGACGATGGGGACGAGCGGCGCCCGCGCCGGTCCGTCCATGCGCGGGATGGATCCGAGCAGGCCGACCGTGTACGGCATCCTCGGCGCGCTGAACAGGTCTGCGGCGGTGGCGGTTTCGACGATCTTGCCCGCGTACATGACCGCGACCCGGTCGGCCAGCGTGGCGGCGATGCCCATGTCGTGGGTGATCATCACGACACCGGCGCCGGTGATGTCGCGGGCCTTGCGCAGCAGTTGCAGGATCTGCTTCTGCACCGTGACATCGAGGGCGGTGGTCGGTTCGTCGCACAGGATCAGGGCCGGATCGTTGGCGATGGCCATCGCGATCACCACGCGCTGGCGCATGCCGCCGGAGAATTCGTGCGGGAACGCCTTGGCGCGGTTCGCGGCATCCTCGATGCCGACCAGTTCCAGCAGTTCGACGGCCTTGGCCGCGGCCTCCTTGCGCCCCGTCGCGCCGTGCGCGAGCAGCGCTTCGGCGATCTGATCGCCCACCCGGTACACCGGGGTGAGCGCCGAGAGCGGGTCCTGGAACACCATGCTGACCGACCGGCCGCGCAACCGCGACATCTGCTTGTCGCCGAGGCCGAGCAGTTCGCGCCCGCGCATCCTGATCGACCCGGTGACCCGCGCCTGTTCGGGCAGCAGGCCCATCACCGCGAGCGCCGACACCGACTTGCCCGAACCGGATTCGCCGACGACGGCGAGCACTTCGCCGTCGGCGACGGTGTAGTTCACCCCGCGGACCGCGTCGACGCGGCCCTCCTCACTGGGGAACGACACCCGCAGATCGGAGATCTCCAGCAGGGGCGCCGTCGACTGTGCGCCGGTCATCACTTCGCCTTCGCTTCCGCCGCTTCGGCACCGACAGTCTTCTGTTTGCGAGCGCGCTTGGCGCTCGGATCGAAAGCGTCGCGCAGTCCGTCACCGACCAGGTTCGCACACAGTACGGTGACGATCAGCAGGCCGCCGGAGAACAGGAACAGCCACGGATAGGTCAGCGCCGAGCGGGTGCCCGCCGCGATCAGCGATCCCAGCGACACATCCGGCGGCTGCACGCCGAATCCGAGGAAGCTGAGCCCGGTTTCGGCCATGATCGCCGCGCCGACGGTGAGCGTGGTGTCGATGATGAGGATCGAGGCGATGTTCGGCACGATGTGGCTGAGGATCACCGTGCGCGTCGGCGCGCCCATATAGCGTGCGGCGCGGACGAATTCACGATCGCGCAGACTCATCGTCAGGCCGCGCACGATGCGCGCGCTGATCATCCAGCCGAATACCGCGAGCAGCACGATCAGCAGCCAGATCGAACCGCTGCCCTTGGTGCGCGGCGCGAAGATCGCGATGATGATGAAACTCGGCACGACGAGCAGCAGGTCGACGAACCACATGACGGCACGGTCGGTCCAGCCGCCGAGCAGGCCCGCGACCGCACCCGCGGTGGCCGCGATGGTCGTGGAGATCAATGCCACACAGACGCCGATGACGAGCGATTTCTGCAAGCCGCGCAGGGTCTGAGCGAGCACGTCCTGCCCGATCTGCGTGGTGCCGAAGGGATGTCTCGCGCTCGGCGGTTTCAGCAGGGCGGTGTAGTCGAGTTGCTGATAGTCGTAGGTCAGGAACGGCGGCAGCGCGAAACTGACCACGAACAGCGCGATCAGCACCGCGCCGCCGACTACGGCAGGCTTGTTGCGCAGGAAACGCCGCGCCACCAGTTTCCGGCGACCCGCCGCGGCGACCTCGGGCGCACCCTGGACGATGATCTCCGCTTCGGTCATCCCACACGCACCCTCGGGTCGAGCATCGCGTACACGACATCGGAAAGCAGGCCCGAGATCAGCACCACGAGGCCCGCGAAGGCGGTCACCGTCACCACCACGTACAGGTCCTGCGCGTTGATCGAATCGACCAGCCATTCGCCGACGCCGTGCCAGCCGAAGATCTTCTCGGTGAAGGTCGCGCCGGTGATGAGTCCGCCGAGGCTGTAGGCGAACAGCGTCGCCATAGGGATCAGCGCGGTGCGCAGGCCGTGTTTGTAGAGCGCGCGATTGCGGGTGAGGCCCTTGGCGCGCGCCGTGCGGATGAAATCGCTCTGCAGCACGTCGAGCATCGCGTTGCGCTGGTACCGGCTGTAGCCCGCCATCGCGCCGAGTGCCAGTGCCGCGGTGGGCAATACGAGATGTTGCAGCCGGTCGAGTAGCTGTGGCCCGAAGCCGTCGATCCGGTTCGCCGAGGTCTCGCCGGTGTACAGGAAGATCTGCGATCCGGTGAGCGAGTTTATTTCCAGCGCACCGTATTTCAACAGTGTGGCGAGCAGGAATATCGGGGTGCTCAGAATCAGCAGCGACACCACCGTTGTGAAATAGTCGCTGAATTTGTATTGCCGTATCGCGCCCGCCGCGCCGATCAGCACGCCGAGCACCGTGCCGACCACGGAACCGACGATGAGCAGGCGCAGGCTCACCGCGACCCGGCGCGGCAATTCCTCGCTCACCGGCTGACCGCTCAACGTGGTGCCGAAGTCGCCGTGCGGAATGCCTTTCAGCCACGTCACATAGCGCTGCGGAATCGGCTCGTCGAGGTGCAATTCCGCGGCCTTGGCGTCGATCACCGCTTGCGGCGGGCGAGGGTTGCGCTGTTCGAGACTGTCCAGTGGCCGAAACGTCAGCGATGCCAGACTGAACGTCAGAAAAGAGGCCAGCAGCAACAGCACGACATAGTTGAGTGCGCGTCGTAGCAGGAAGCCGGTCATCAGTCCTCTGGTCCTACGGCTGGGCGGGCCAGCGGCGGGTAATAGGCTCCGATCATAGGTATGGGTCGAGGTGTCGCGCATGCCACACGCGTCACGGCATGTCCGCCACCTCGCTTATCCTTTGCCTACAGCGCCGGGCCGAGTCGGCGTGGGAGGGGGCAAACCATGGCGTATCCGCAGTATCCCGGTGCCTACGACCCGTATCCGCAGGGGCACGTCTCCGCACCGAGTGGCGCCACCGCGATCACCGCGGGTGTGCTCGCGGTGCTCGGCTGTGTGGCGAGCCTGATCGGCGGCAGTGTCAGCCTGTACTTCGGATTATCCGAATTCGGTTCGGAACTCTCCGATTACGACGACACCGGACTGCTCGGCAACGACACCTATTACACGATCGTCGTGGCCACCGGCGCTGTCGGTATCATCATCGCGTTCCTGCTCGGCATCGGTTCGGTGCTGCTGTTCAACCGGAAGTCCTCCGGCCGCACGCTGGTCGTGCTCGGCAGCGCGGCCACGGTGCTCAGCCAGATCGTGAGCGTCGGCTACGTGATGTCGCAGCTCGGTTCGTTCGGCGCGACCGGCGGGGGCATGGTCACCAGCGGTACTCCCGGAGTGATCGGCGTGGTGTTCCCGATCGTGACCTCGATACTCGCGCTGGTGCCGCCGACCTCGCGGTGGCTGGCGCATCGGCCGTCCTCGGTGGGCGGATACCCGCCGTCCGGCTTCGTGCCGGGTGGTCAGCCGCCGGGATACGGGTACCCGCAGGCAGGCTATCCGCAACCGGGTTACCCGCAGCAGGGATATCCACAGGCTGCTCCCGTATATCCGGTCGCCGCGCCGACGCCCTATCCCGCGGCCGATTACACGCCCGCGCCGGTTTCGCAGGACGGCTCGTGGCAGCGTCCGCAAGGCTGGTGACGGCGCGCGAATCCGACGGCGCGGCGGTTGCGATCGCGTCGGCGGGAATTTCCGGCAGGATGGAATAGGTGACTCACCTGCACCTGCCCAAGCCGAGAATGGTTGCCACCGACGTCGACGGCACCCTGATCGACCACGACGAGCGGGTGACCGCACGCACCAAGGCCGCGGTCACGGCCCTGATCTCCGACGGCGTGCCGTTCGTGCTCGCCACCGGCCGCCCACCGCGCTGGATCGACCCGGTGGTCGACGGCCTCGGCTACGCGCCGCTGTGCGTCTGCGGCAACGGCGCGGTCATCTACGACAGCGCCACCGACAAGGTGCTGGCGAGCCACACCCTCGACGTGTCAACCCTGGCCTGGCTCGCCGACCTCGCCGAACGCGTACTGCCCGGCTGCGGCCTCGCCGCCGAACGCGTCGGCGCCACCGCCCACGACGCGGTGACACCGCAGTTCGTGAGCTCACCGGAATACGAACACGCCTGGCTCAATCCCGACGACACGGCCGTGGCCCGCCACGAGGTCATCGACGCGCCCGCGATCAAGATGCTGATCCGCCTGCCCGGCGCGAACAGCGGCGATATGCGCGCACTGCTCGCCCCGTTCGTCGACGGCCGCGCCGACATCACCTACTCCACCGACCACGGCCTGATCGAACTGTCCGCCCCCGGCGTCAGCAAGGCATCCGGGCTCGCCGCCGTCGCCCAGCGGCTCGGCGTGGAACATTCCGGGGTGGTCGCCTTCGGCGACATGCCCAACGATGTCCCGATGCTGACCATGGTCGGCCACGGCGTCGCGATGGCGAACGCGCACGCCGAGGCCCTCGCCGCCGCCGACGAGATCACCGGCCCCAACTCCGACGACGGCGTCGCCCAGATCCTGGAGCGCTGGTGGTCCTGAAGCGCGTCGCCCCACCGAGACGAGCGTCGATACGATCGGCGCGACCATCGGGCGGGTCGTTACCGGCGGTGCCGCCTCGACGCGCGTTCGGCGGTGTGGCCGGGCCTGCCGAAACGGCAGCGGCAGGAGTACCAGCTGCGGGCGACGAGGTGGTCACCGCGTGCCATGGCGACGGCTGACATCGGCATCGTGGGGCCGGGCGCCCCGTCTCGGTGGTCGAGTGCGGTCGCGGGCAGGGGTTGCCCTGGGGCGTAGCCGGGGTGTTGGGCCTGCTCGGCCGTGCGCTCGAGCCGCTCGGTAGCGGGGCCTGCTATTCGTGCGTCGGCGGGGTGATCGGTGTGGGCCGTGGTGAGGTGACCGGTGGGGTGATCGACGTGCGTGCTGTCGGGCCTACATGTGCGGGTGGCGGCGTTGGGGTGGTGGCGGGGTCGCGGCGCATTTCCTGCTGGTAGGTCTCGTTGTAGGTTTTCCAGACCGTGGTCACGACGCCGGTGAGTTGGTTGAGGATCAGTGAGCCGTGCTGGAAGTCGGCGCGCACGCCGTCCGGTACCGGGTAGGCGTCGCTGAGCGGGAGGCCGAGTATGCCGCTGTCGGCGCCCATGTTCAGGAAGCGCTGCAGGATTTCGCCGACCACCTCGACGGTGCGGCCGTCGGGGGTCGAGTAGACGTAGCCGTTGGCGAATTTGGCGAACTGGGCGCCACTTGCCGCAGGCAGCGGTTCGGATATCGCCGCGCCGAGCGGTCCGTCCGGTCCGCCCTTGTTCGACCAGTGCCTCGCGATGACATTGTCGTCGACCATTTCCAGCAGCCGGGCGGTGAGCGCGGCGAGTGCGGCCAGGTCGGCTTGCGAACGTCCCGGACTCGGCCTGCCCGGCGTGCCCGCCGCGATATCGCGGATGCGGTCCATGAGTTCGTAGGCGGCGTCGCCGGGGCAGGTGGTGTTGCCGACGTCGCGGTGCGCGAACACGATCGGCAGGTCGACGGATTCGCCCTGCGCGTACGGGGTGAACTCCGTGCCTTCCGAATACATGGTGGTGTGGCCCCTCGGGTCGAGTCCGGCGACGCGTGTGCGCCAGCCGACGAACGCGCCGACCGCGTTCACGGCCGCGTCCGATGGCGTCTCCGTCTCGTGGTTGCCCATCAGCGCCACGCCCGCGGTGTTCTCGTTGAACCCGCCCGCGTGCGCGCCCTGCACCGGCCGGTCGAGTCCGCCCGCGCGGCCCTCGAAGATCTGGCCGTACTTGTCGACCAGGGCGTTGTAGCCGATGTCGCACCAGCCGAGAGTGCGCGCGTGATAGGTGTAGATCGCCCGCACGATGCCCGCGGATTCGGCCTTGCCGTAGTCGTTGCGGCCCGCGGTGTGGTGCACGGTGACGCCGCCGAGCGCGTCGTCGTAGGTGGGGTCCTCGCAGCGCAGCGATTCGTCGGCGCCCCACTGCGCGCGGGTGATCACGCCTGGCCCGCCGCCGGGCAGTGCGCCCGCCACATCGTTGAGCGCGCCGTCGATGGCGCCGCGACCCGGGTCGATGAGGATGGCGGTGAGGTCGGTCACCACGGGCGCCGGGTCGCCCGCGCGGGCCGGGGGCTGTTCGAGCGGATCGGGACCGGGGACCGCGCCGGGTGCGGGCGGCGCCTTCGGTGCGGAGGCGGCGTCCTTGCGGGTGACGAGGATCTGCACGGAGTTGGTGTTGCCGACGTAGATCGGTTCGGTGCCCGAGGTCCGGTCGGCGGCCACGTGGTCGTCACGGCGGGTGTCGACGGGTTCGGTTTGGTACCAGGGTCCCCAGCCGCCGTCGGGTTGGCGCGCCCGCACCATGGCCGTGGTGTTCGCGAGTTCCCGCGCGGTGAGCGCGACCACGCTGAACGGCGTGTCCCGCGACAGCTGTTTGACTTGCGCGCCGACCTGTCCGAGCAGTTCCGCCGGTACCGCGCCGGGTGTCAGCGCCGGTGTGTCGGGGGTGGTGCCGGGTTCGAGGTCGGCCGGGTCGGAGACGAAGCGGAGGCCGCCGGATCGGGGCGCTGAACTGGTTTGTCCCGGTTGTTCGGTGGTTGGGGACGGCGCCGGGCCCGGAGGTGATGGGGGGTGGTCCGGCAGCACGCGCAGGTCGGAGAGGCGGAGGTCCGGCAGGTCGAGTCCGGTGAGGTCGCGGACCGGGAGGGTGATCTCGGGGGCCGAGTCGAGGACGACCTCGGCGAGTTGCGCGGGCACCGCTGCGAGTTCGCTGTTGGCCACCGATGGGTAGCCGGTCGAGTCGCCGAGGGTGAGCGTCGCGAGCGGAGCCGCTACCGCAAGTGAGGTGACCATCGGAAGTACGTAGGAATATTTCGGTTTGCGGTACGGCACGAGCGTCTCCATTCGGGTCGAACCATGAACAGATGCAAATTTTCGAGGCTTGCTTCCTGACGCATCAAAGACCACACTAGTTGTCAATTATCACATATCTAAACCTCTAGTTGAGGCTTATGCGATAACTCGAATGTAGCTCTCGGATTGCGGTCGGAGGGGCGACATGCCGACGGCGGCCGGATGCGATCCGATCACGGAAACCGGTGCGGGTGAACGGAACTGCGCGCGCACCCCCGAAGTCGACCAATCCTGAGGGAGCCCTGAATGCAGCGCGGAATTCGTATCGGGAACAGGGGCGCGACGAGTGTGCGACGGCCGGTGCCCGCGCGGTCGATCACCATCGCCATCGGCGCCGCCACGGTCGTCGTAGCGGCGGTCGCGGTATGCGACACGCCGAGCGACACGCCGTATCGAGTGCTCGCCGGTCCCGGTCACGGGCGCGGCCTCAGCCAGCACGGCGCATTCGACAGCGCGCAGCGCGGCGACACCGCCGAGAAGATACTCGCGCACTACTACCCCGGCGCGACCCTCGGCACGGTCGGCCCGACCACGATCGGGGTGCGGCTCACCGAACAGGACGACGCTACCCTCGACGTATACGCCGATGCGGGCCTGCGAGTGGCCGGTCGCGAGGTCGGGCGCGGTCAGGCCGTGCACCTCACCGCACTGCCCGACGGCGGCGCCAACGTCGTGGTCACCATCGGCTGCGACGGCGACGTGCAATGGCAGGGCTCCACGCGCGACCCATGGGTGTACCCCCTCCACCCCGCTCCGGGTCGCCCGTCCGCCGAACACCTCACCCTGTGCGGTGGCACCGCCTACCGAGGCGCACTCGGCCTGGCATCGGAAGACGGCGCGGCGCGCACCGTCAACCGCGTGCACATCGAGGACTACCTACTCGGCCTCGTCCCCGCCGAAGTCCAGGCCAACTGGGTCGACAAGGGCGCCCGCGAGGCCCTGCGCGCCCAAGCCATCGCAGCGCGCTCCTACGCCATCGCCGAACAGCGCTACCCCTACGCCCAGACCTGCGACACCACCGACTGCCAGGTCTACCCCGGCACCGCAGCCGAAGACCCGCGCGCCGCCGAAGCGGTCGCGAGCACCGCGGGCACGGTCCTGCTGCGCGACGGCCGAATCCTGCGCGCCGAATACTCGGCGGCCCCCGACGGAGGCGCCCCGGCCGACATCCAGACCTTCGAAGTCGGCCCGACACCCGCCGAACTGAGCGTTGGACGCATCCCCACCGATCCGCGGGTGGACACCTCGGCCGCGCTCCCGAACTCCGAGCCCCAGGGGAATTCGGCGACCGTTCCCGGTGGTGTCGGCGCGGGTACGCCCGGTGAGCCGAGGCAGGCGGCTGTGCCGGGTGGTGCAAGTCCGGCAGGCGCGCCAGGTTCGGTCCCGGCGGGTGTGCCCGGTGGCGCGGCCGGTGTGCCCGGTGGTGCGAGTCCGGCGAGTGCGCCAGGTTCGGTTCCGGTTGGTGCGCCCGGTGGTGCTAGTCCGGCGGGTGTGCCCGGCGGCGCGGCCGGTGCGCCGGGTGGTGTGAGTCCGGTGGGTGTGCCGGGTGGTGTGAGTCCGGCGAGTGCGCCAGGTTCGGTTCCGGCGGGTGTGCCCGGTGGTGCGGCGGGTGTGCCCGGCGGCGCGGCCGGTGTGCCGGGTGGGATGAGTTCGGCGGGTGTGCCAGGTTCGGTTCCAGCCGGTGTGCCCGGTGGTGTGAGTCCGGGGGGTGTGCCCGGCGTCGAATCGGCGATCGATTCGGAATACCGGCGTATCGGAGGTGCGGGCAGTGCGGTGGGTGCCCCGCTCGGTCCCGAGATGCGACTACCGGAGGAAGCGGGCACGTATCGCCTGTTCACCAATGGCGTCATCATCGCCACGCCGAGCCTGGGCGCGCAGGTGGTCGACTTCACTACGTTGATGCAGATGGTTCCTGAGGCGAATGTCCCGGACCCAGACGCCGCGAGCGCGCCGAATCCGAACGGCGAAACTTATTCGGGCGGTGCTGATTCGGGCGGTGCCGATCTGGGACTTCCGGTGCCGGAGGATCACGTACCGCCGGACAATCGAGAGCTTTCCGAGAGCGCGGAGACGTCGGAATCGGAAGGGGAGGGACCGGACTCGTTCTGATGGTGTGCCCGAGATCGGAAGTCGGCGTCGAATCAGCGGGTTGACCTTGACGTAGCGTCAACTTGCAGACTGGTTTCACCGACGAGAGAAGGAAGGGACCGGGTCGAATGACAGCGGGCACCCGGCGGGGCGAATGGTCCATCCAGGATCTGGCGAAGGTGGCCGGTACCACCAGCCGGACGTTGCGCCACTACGGGCAACTCGGGCTGTTGCCGCCCAGCCGGATCGGCGCCAACGGGTACCGCTATTACGACCAGGATTCCCTCGTGCGGTTGCAGCGGATCCTGCTGCTGCGAGAACTCGGCCTCGGCCTCCCGGCCATCGGCGAAGTCCTCGCGGGCCAGCGCGACACCGCGACCGCACTGCGCGCGCACCTGGGTTTGCTCTTGCAAGAACAGGACCGGATCCGACGCCGGATCGAGTCGGTGCGAACCACATTGCACAAGACGGAAAGAGGTGAACGACTCGTGGCAGCGGAAGTCTTCGACGGATTCGACCATACGAAGTACAAGGACGAGGTGATCGAACGGTGGGGCGAGGATGCCTACACCAGCGGTGACCGCTGGTGGCGCGCGATGTCCGAGGACGACAAGCGACGCTTCCAGCAGACCCAACTGGACATCGCCGCTGACTTCGGCCGCGCGCACGCCGACGGCCTCGCGCCCGACAGCGCCGCCGTGCAGGCCATCGTGGCCAGGCACAAGGAGTGGATCGGCGTCGGCTGGCAGGGCCGCCAGGTGGTGAAGGAGGCATTCATCGGACTCGGTGAGATGTACGTCGCCGACCCGCGTTTCGGCCGGAACTACGACGTACACGGCACGGGCACAGCCGAATTCGTCCGCGACGCCATGCGCGTCTACGCCGAGGCGAACCTGTGAGAACCAGCGTCCGGTAGATCACACCGTGCCCGCGTACCGACCCGGTACGCGGGCGCGGTCGGGTTGGTGGGGTGCTGGGGCGGTCGAGGTTCGGCATGGTGTGCGGGTCGGGTGGACTCGGCAGGGTGAGACGCGGTCGGGATCTACCTGGCGTGAGGTGTTCGGCATAGCACGGTGTGTGCGGTCCGGATCGGTTCCGCTCGGTGCGGTGCGGTGCGGTGCGGTGCGGTGCGGTGCGGTGTGGTGGTGTGCGGTGTGGTGGTGTGCGGTGTGGTGGTGTGCGTTGCGGGTCTCGCGGAGCGCATTGCGCATACTTGAGGGGTTCGGCTCGCGGGGTGCGCGGCGCCAGGAGGGACACGCGGTGGTGTACGGGAATTCCGTGGCGGGGCAGCGGGCGGGTGGGGCCGTCGCCACCACCACGATCGTTCTCGCGTCGACGGGCGCGGTGTTGAATCTGATCGGCGCGCTGCGGCTCGGCTTCGACTTCTACGACGATCCGGGACGTTTCGACAATTCGCTCGCGGTCATCGCGGTTCTCGGCGGTCTGCTGCTCGCGGCCGTGCTCGTCTACGGTTCGGTGTTGATCCACCGGGGCGAGGAGGCGGGCCGCTACGTGGTGCTGGTCGCCGCGGGCGCATGGGCGACGATCGCGGTGATCGGCCTGCTCGCCGCGCTCATCGGCTACAGCTCCGACTACGGGGTGCACTGGTTCGCCGACGCGAGCCGCGTGGCCGAGACCTTGTTCGCGACCTGCGGCCTCCCCGGCACCGTCACCGCACTGATCGAAGGCGATTGGGCCGCCAACGCCGCGGCCGCCGCACTCCCGACTCTGACCGCCATGACCGCGATACCTCGCTCCCGCAATTGAACTGCCGCGCGCGCTCGGCGGTGTGGGCACCTACCGGATCCCTCGTGCACTGACCCGCCATGACCGCGATTCCGCGGATTCGACCTGCCGTGTGTTGTCGGGGCTGGCCCCGATGTCGTGTGGATCCGACCTGCCGTGTGTTCTCGGCGCTGGCCCCGATGTCGTGTGGATCCGACCTGCCGTGTGTTCTCGGCGCTGATCCCGATATCGCGCGAACCGACCTGCCGTGTAGCCCCGACAGTGGCCGGGTTCGAACCGGACAGGCAAGCGAGGTCTAGTCGCGCAGGGCGCGCATGAGTTGGTCCTCGGTGATGGGCGGGGCGGGTAGCGGGTGGGCGGCCGAGGCGCGCAGTCCGTCGAGGACGAGGGCGAGGTTGCGGCGCCAGGCGTCGGGGGCGATGTGGGCGGTGGCCTCGACTATGCGGATGTGCGACCAGCTGATGAAGGCGATGTCCTCGAGCACCCAGTCGGGTCGCAGCACGCCGGCGTCCTTGGCGCGGGTGATGATCTGGCGCATGAGGCCGTGGCCGTATTCCCTGGCGCGGGCGAACGCGGCGCTCGGCGCGGTGCGCAGCGCGAGGTCGCCGAGGAGTCGGTCGCTCGCTTGGAGTTCGCACACTTTCACGACCATGTAGACGAAGGAATCCCACGGGTCGTCGATGGCCAGCGCTGCCTCGGCGACTCGTGAACCGGCTTCGACGCGGTCTTCGACGGCGGCGGCGATGAGGTCGTCGCGGGTGGGGAAGCGGTTGTAGAGGGTGCCGATGGCGACGCCCGCGCGCGCGGCGATCTCTTTGAGCGGCGCGTCGAGTCCGCGTTCGAGGAACACTTCGCGGGCCGCGGCGACGAGGGCGTCGCGGTTGCGCTTGGCGTCGCTGCGCAACGGCTTGTCCTCGGGCATGGGCTGAATCCTACAAATCCGGGAGTCGAACTAACTTGAGCATGGGTTCAACTTCCATTATCGTCGGAGCTAACTTGAACCTATGCTCAACTTAGTGAGGTAGCACCATGTCGAAGACGCTCGCGATCTTCGGATTCGGTCCAGGACTCGCCCTCGGCGCCGCGCGGCGGTTCGGCCGCGAGGGATTCCGGATCGCCGCCATCGGACGCGCCCCGTCGGCGTCGCTGATCGAGGAACTCACCGCGGCGGGGATCACCGCCGAAGCCTTCACCGCCGACCTCACCCGCGAGGCCGAACTGCTGCGCGCCACACATGCGATCACCGACCGATTCGGCCGGATCGATGTCGCCGTGCACACCGCGGCCGCCGATATGTCGGCGCGCTCCGCCTCCACCCTCGACATCGATGTCGACGCCCTGCGCGCCCCGCTCGAACTCAAGCTCTACTCGCCGATCTGGATGACCCGCGCGCTCGCGCCCGCGATGATCGAACGCGGCGAAGGCACGCTGCTGTACTCCTCGGGCCTGTCCGAACAGCACCTGCAGCCGTACCTGGCCAACTTCGGCGTCGTCATGGCCGCCCAGCGGGCCTACATCCGCCAGCTCGACGCCGAATTGCGCGGCACCGGAGTCCATGTCGGACTGCTCAATGTCGGCGTGCTGATCGGTGGGAGCAAGGCCCAGCAGATCATCGACGCGAACCCGGAGCTGATCCCGCCCGGCCTCGAGATCAACCGCCTGTCCAATGACGAACTGGCCGAACAGTATTGGCGCATGTACACCGACCGTGACCGGGCCGAACGCGATATCGGCTTCGACATCGAACCCGATATCGCCTACGCCGACTGACTCAGGCGCCGCACATCGACTGAATGACGCCCTTCACGATCGGTGCGCCGTAGGTGGTCGGCGCGAACAGCAGGGTCTGCGCGATCGAGATCGGCGTGGTGACCGTCGCGGCGATCCCGGTGGAACCGGCGACGGTGGTGCCCGCGGTGATGAGCAGGCTGGTCACGTCGAGGCCGAGGGTGGTCAGGTCGAGCGCGTTCTCCACCTCGACCTCCGACAGCGGTACGGTCTCGAGCGCCCGGCCCTCGTATATCCCGAATCCGAGGTTGGTCAGGAAGGTCACCGGACCGTAGTCGAGCGCGTCGACCAGCGGCCCGAGTTCCTCGGTGCGCCGCGGCAGCGCCATCCGCGCCACCCGGTTCTCGGCCAGGAAGGCCCGCACCGAATCGGCGCTCGCGCGCAGTGCCGCGCGATCCAGCGGCAGGTCGGACCGGTCGAGATAGTCCCTGGTTCGCTCGACCAGCTCGTGCGTCGTCAGGTCCGCGACGGGCGTGCAGGAGCCGTCGGCACGGACCAGGCTGTTCGCCAGGTCGCGCACCTGGTCGGGAACGGCGACCGGCGCCACGACCACTTCGTCGAGATCGAGCGGCCGGTAGGCGTTGGGCGCGGCGCACCGGCTCGCGAGGTTGTCCTGCACGAGCCGGGCCAGCGACTTGACGCCGGTGAAGACCGCGCCGACCAGTGGTTTGAGCACGAATCCGACGGTCGGCACCATCGCGGCGGCCAGCTGGGCGGGGATCTTCACCAAGCGGGTGGCGAGGATGAACACCTCGACGACGTCGTTCACGGTCAGCCGCGACGCCGGGACGGTCTGATCGATGCGGCCGGTGCGCACCGCGTCGAGCCCGTTCACCAGGTACGTGACGATCGGGTCGTCGAGGAATTCCGTGCGCTCGTTGACGGCGCCGGGATGTACGGGCAGCCCGTCGCGGTGCACGCGCAGGTTCGACAGCGCGAGCCGGACCTGCTCGACCTCGCGGTCGTAGCCCGCTACCTGCTCGGCCGGGACGAGCGCGCGCAGGGCGGTGGCCGTGATGCCGATGATGTCGTCGAAGGTGGGCGCCGCGCCGACGCAGAGTTCGCCCGCGTCGGCGATCGGCGCGCCTGCCACGGTGTCGCGGTCGGCCGCCCGTGCCGTCACGGGTGTGACCGCGGTGACGCCGAGTGTGCCGGACAGCACGAATGCGCCGATGAGCGGGACGAGGGCGCGGGGGATCCGCATGGCGAGCCTCCGGGGGCGGTCGATCGTTGGTGCGGCGCCGGACCAACGCGGTGAGGGGTTTCGACTGAACTGGACGACCGTTCAGTTAGGAGGCAATCACATCCTGCCCCGATTTCCGGGGGGTGGAAGTCCAGAAGAACTCTGGAAGAACATGCGGTGCCGAACCGCGCGAGCGCCCCGCCGTCACCACGGGCACGCACAGGCCCGCTCGAGCGCTGCGTGCGAGGGATGTCAACGGCGCACCGCTGACATGGCCACCGCCCGCGACGGGCATAGGCGCTGCGCCCGGCGCAAATCCATCGGAACGGACAAGATCGAATTATCGGCGCCCGATTTCGAGGTGTGCCCTTATCACGCCCGCGGTCCGGAACTCTCCGGTGGTCGCGCGGCGGACTTCCGATACGCTGGGCCACCGTGACCGCCGCATCGTCTCCGGGTACCTCCGTCAACTCCAACGCACCGTTCGATCTGATCATCGTCGGCTCGGGCTTCTTCGGGCTCACCATCGCCGAGCGCGCCGCCACCCTGCTGGGTAAACGGGTGCTGGTGCTAGATCGCCGCTATCACATCGGCGGCAACGCCTATTCGGAGCCGGAGCCGCAGACCGGTATCGAGATCCACAAATACGGTGCGCATCTTTTCCACACCTCGAATAAGCGCGTGTGGGATTACGTCACACAGTTCACCTCGTTCACCGGATATCAGCATCGCGTTTTCGCCATGCACAAGGGTCAGGCGTACCAGTTCCCGATGGGGCTCGGCCTGGTCTCGCAATTCTTCGGTCGGTACTTCACGCCCGAGGAAGCGCGCGCGCTGATCGCCGAGCAGTCCGCCGAGATCGAGACCAAGGACGCGCAGAACCTCGAGGAGAAGGCGATCTCGCTGATCGGGCGCCCGCTCTACGAGGCGTTCGTGCGCGATTACACCGCCAAGCAGTGGCAGACCGACCCGAAGGAACTGCCCGCGGGCAACATCACCCGGCTCCCGGTCCGCTACACCTTCGACAACCGCTACTTCAACGACACCTACGAGGGTCTGCCCGCCGAGGGCTACACGAAGTGGCTGGAGAACATGGCCGCCTCCGACCTCATCGAGGTGCGCCTGGACACCGACTGGTTCGACGTGCGCGAGCAGGTGCGCGCCGAGAGTCCGGACGCCCCGGTCGTCTACACCGGCCCGCTGGACCGCTACTTCGACTTCTCGGAGGGCGAACTCGGCTGGCGCACCATCGATTTCGAGACCGAAGTGCTCGAAACCGGTGATTTCCAGGGCACTTCGGTGATGAACTACAACGACGCCGACGTCCCGTACACCCGCATCATCGAGCCGCGCCACTTCCACCCCGAGCGCGACTACCCGAAGGACAAGACGGTCGTCATGCGCGAGTTCTCGCGCTTCGCCCAGACCGGCGACGAACCGTACTACCCGATCAACACCCCGGAGGACCGGGCCAAACTGCTCGCCTACCGCGACCGCGCCAAGCAGGAAACCGCTTCGGCCAAGGTGCTTTTCGGCGGTCGCCTCGGCACCTACCAGTACCTCGACATGCACATGGCGATCGGATCGGCGCTGAACATGTTCGACAACGTGCTGCGCCCGCACTTCGAGACCGGCGCCTCCCTCGTGGACGAGGAGGCGTAGTCGTGGCCGCTCCTTCGACGGTGGAACAGATGACCAGCCAGACCCGCGCGACCTCGCTACTACAGCGCGTGATCCTGCCGAGGCCGGGCGAACCGCTCGACGTGCGCACCCTCTACCTGGAGGAATCGCCCACCAACGCGCGCCGTTCGCATGCGAGCACCCGCACCGAACTGTCCATCGGCGCGGAATCCGAAGTCTCGTTCTGCACCTACTTCAACGCGCTGCCCGCCAGCTACTGGCGACGCTGGAGCGTGCTGGAATCGGTGGTGCTGCGGCTGGAACTGGCGGGTCACGGTCGCGTCGACCTGTACCGTTCCAAAGCCGACGGCTCCCGAATCCACGTGCGCGGCGCGGAATTCGCGGTCGAATCCGGCGCCGATTCGGTGACCGTGGAATTCGAGACCGATCTCGCCCCGTTCGAGGACGGCGGCTGGATCTGGTTCGACATCACCACCGACACCGCGGTCACCCTGCTGCACGGCGGCTGGTACGCGCCCATCGAGGCGCCGCGCCCCGGCACGATCGCGGTCGGCATGCCCACCTTCAACCGTCCGACCGACCTGGTCAAGACCTTGGCCGCGCTCGGTTCCGACCCGCTGGTGCTGGAGAAGATCGCGGCGGTGATCGTCGCCGATCAGGGCAACCGCAAGGTCGTGGACGAGCCCGGATTCACCGAGGCCGCGGCCGCGCTCGGCGATCGGCTCACCATTCGGAATCAGCCCAATCTCGGGGGTTCCGGCGGTTACAGCCGGGTCATGTACGAGGCGCTGAAGACCACCGACGCCGACTACATCGTCTACATGGACGACGACATCGAGATCGAACCCGATTCGATCCTGCGCGCGCTGGCCTTCTCGCGATTCGCGCAATCGCCGCTGCTGGTCGGCGGACAGATGCTGAACCTGCAGGAACGTTCGCATCTGCATTCCATGGGCGAGGTCGTCGACCGCGGCATCTTCATGTGGACCTCGGCGCCGAATGTCGAATACGACCACGACTTCTCGAAGTATCCGCTCAAGGACCGCGACAATTCGAAACTGCTGCACCGGCGCATCGATGTCGACTTCAACGGCTGGTGGACCTGCGTGATTCCGCGCGCCGTCGCCGAGGAGATCGGTCAGCCGCTGCCGCTGTTCCTGAAATGGGACGACGTCGAATACGGCCTGCGCGCCCGCGAACACGGGTATCCGACGGTGACGCTGCCCGGCGCAGCGGTGTGGCACATGGCGTGGAGCGACAAGGACGACGCCATCGACTGGCAGGCGTATTTCCACCTGCGCAACCGACTCGTCGTCTCGACGCTGCACCTGCCGGGCAACGGTCGGCCGATGGTGGTGAACACCGTCAAGGCGACCCTGAAACACCTGCTCTGCCTGGAATACTCGACGGTCGCGATCCAGAATCTGGCGATCCGCGACTTCCTGGCCGGTCCGGAACGGCTGTTCCAACTGCTGCCGAGCGCGCTCGGGGCGGTGCACGATATGCGCAAGCAGTTCCCGGACGCGGTGATCCTGCCGTCCTCCACGGAATTGCCGCTGGCGAGCCATATCGATGTCGGCGCGGTGGGCGAACCGGGTAATCCGATCGCCAAGATCACCCGGCTGGTCAAGGGCGTCGTACACAATTTCAAGCCCGCGCGGAGCAGGCACCACGAGACGCCCCAGCTCAACGTGCCGACCCTGGACGCGCGCTGGTTCCTGCTCTCGCAGGTCGACGGCGTGACCGTGACCACCGCCGACGGGCGCGGCGTGGTCTACCGCAAGCGCGATCCGCGTCAGGCGCTCGGACTGTTCACCGAGGCGATGCGTTTGCGCAAGGAACTGGCCGCACGCTATCCCGAGATGCGTCAGCGCTATCGCGCCGCCCATCCGCAACTCACCAGCACCGCCGCCTGGGAACAGGTCTTCGGCATCGAAGGAACAGACAAGCAGTGAGCACGGAAACCGACTACACCGGCGAGGAGCCCGCGGCCGCCGCCGCGCCGAGCGCCAACGGACACGGCGGGCCGGTGTCGGCGTTCGCCGAACCCGCCGCCAAGCCGCCCGAGGTGGCGATCATCAACGCGGTCCAGGCCACTATCGGCGCCCGTCCCGAGATCGTGCGCGCCGCGCGCGGCATGTCGCACTTCGGCGAGCACGCGCTCGGCTGGATCGGCATCGCCGCCGCGGGCTGGCTGGTCGACAAGCCGCGCCGCGCGCAGTGGGCGGGGGTCGCGGTCGGCGCGGTCGGCGCGCACGCGGCGTCGATCGTCATCAAACGCGTGGTCAGGCGCCCGCGGCCGAACGATCCCTCGGTGCGGATCAATGTCGGCACGCCGAGCAAACTGAGCTTCCCGTCCTCGCACGCCACCTCCACAACGGCGGCTGCGGTGTTGCTCGGCAGACTGACCGGGCTACCCTTGCCTGCGGTGCTCGTGCCGCCGATGCTGCTCTCCCGAGTCGTGCTCGGGGTGCACTACCCCTCCGACGTGCTCGCCGGATCCGCGCTCGGCGCCGCGTCGGCCGGTGTCGTGCTGGCCGCCGAGAAACGACGCGAGCGGCGCGGCGAACGACATGAGCGGCGCGGCCGCGGGAGGTAACTCGAGTGAGGCGCACAGTGCACCGGGACCGTCGAACATTGGATACACAGTGACCGCACAAGAAAAGGCCATGGTTGACATGAGTGAAGATCCGACCGGCGCTGACCTTGCCGAGGCCGCCGTGAAGGGTCCGCCCAAGTCGCTGGCAGGCGGGCTGATCAAGGCCGTCCGGCCGCGGCAGTGGGTCAAGAACGTCCTTGTCCTTGCCGCGCCGCTGGCCGCGGGTCCCGATGTGCTGAGCGATGTCTCGGTGCTCTGGCACGTGGCCATCGCCTTCGTGGTGTTCTGCATGGCGGCCTCCGGCATCTACCTGGTCAACGACTCGATGGACGTCGAGGCCGACCGGGCGCATCCGACCAAGCGGTTCCGCCCGATCGCCGCGGGCGTGGTCCCGGTGAACCTGGCCTACATCCTCGCGGTGGTCCTGCTCACGGGCGCGATCGGCATCTCGTTCCTCGCGTCCTGGCAGCTCGCCGTTGTGATGGCCGTCTACATCGGCATCCAGCTCGCGTACTGCTTCGGTCTCAAGCACCAGGCCGTGCTCGACATCTGCATCGTGTCCTCCGGCTTCCTGTTGCGCGCGGTCGCGGGCGGCGCGGCGGCCGATATCAGCCTGTCGCAGTGGTTCCTGCTGATCATGGCCTTCGGCTCGCTGTTCATGGCCGCGGGCAAGCGCTACGCCGAACTCCAGATCGCCCTCGGCACCGGCGCTAAGATCCGCAAGTCGCTGGAGTACTACACACCCACCTACCTGCGCTTCGTGTGGATGCTCGCCGCGACGGCGGTGGTGGTGTTCTACGGGCTGTGGGCCTTCGAACAAGGTGAGTTGAACGACACAAGCGCTTATGCGGTGTCGATGATTCCGTTTACCATCGCAATCCTGCGTTACGCGGTCGACGTCGATGGCGGCGAGGCCGGTGAACCCGAAGAGATCGCGCTGGGGGATCGCGTCCTCCAGTTCCTCGCAATCGCCTGGATCGGAGCGGTAGGTGTCGCTGTCTATCTCACCTGACGAGATGCTGGTAGAGGGAGTGGAGCGAACTGAAGACGATGCCGAGCTACCCGCCCGTTCCGGGGCGGGTGCGGTGTCGCGGTTCGCGCCGCTGTCCCGAGCCATCTTCGTCGGTGGGACGGCACTGACCGTCGCGCTGTTCGCGATCGGCGGCTGGCAGCGGCGCTGGATCGCCGACGACGGCCTGATCGTGCTGCGCACCGTCCGCAATCTGATGGCGGGCAACGGTCCCGTCTTCAACGCGGGGGAGCGGGTCGAGACCAACACCAGCACCGCGTGGACCTACATCGTGTGGTTCTTCAGTTGGCTCACCGAATTGCGGCTGGAGTACGTGGTGCTCGCGGTCGCGATGGTGTTGTCGCTGGCCGCGATGGTCTTCGCGATGCTCGGCGCGTCCCGGCTGTGGGGCGGCCCGCGCTCGGCCCTGCTGCTGCCCGCGGGCGCGCTGGTCTACATCGCGGTGCCGCCCGCGCGCGACTACGTCACCTCCGGGCTGGAGAGCGGCCTCGTCATCTGCTGGCTCGGCCTGCTGTGGTGGCAGCTGATGCGGTGGGCGCGCGCCGAACGCGTCGGTGTCGCCGGACTTTTCGGCCTCGTGTTCCTGGCGGGCCTCGCACCGCTGATCCGCCCGGAGATGACGCTGGTCGGCGCGCTGGCGCTGCTGATGATCTTCCTGGCGCCGATGCCGCGATTCCGCTTCGGCCCCAGCGCTTTGCGGTTGCTGATCGTGGCGGTGGCGGGTCTGCTGCCGATGGGCTACCAGATCTGGCGGATGGGCTATTACGGTCTGCCGTATCCGAATACCGCCGTCGCCAAGGACGCGGGCGGGGCCAAGTGGGGTCAGGGCCTCACCTACCTGTGGGATCTGGTCGGCCCCTACTACCTTGTGGTGCCGCTGCTCGTGTTGCTGCTCGCCGGTGTGACCGCGGGTCGCGCGGGCGGCGCGTTCACCCGTTCGGCGCCAGGCGAATCCGAGCCGGGCGTGCGCGCGCGGCTCGACCGGTGGCGCGTCCGGCTTCGCACCCCCGCCGCGGTCGTCGCGCTCGTCCTCGTCAGCGGTGCCGTGCTCACCGTGTACGCGGTGCGGGTCGGCGGCGACTTCATGCACGGGCGCATGCTGCTGCCCCAGCTGTTCCTGTTCCTGCTTCCGGTCGCGGTACTTCCGGTGCGGCTGCCCGAACGCGGCACGCGCGGAATCGATCCCGCGTTCGCGATCGTGGTCGCGGCCTGGGCGGCCACCGCCGGGTGGGCGCTGTTCGCGGCCAACACCACCGCGATCACCACCGGCACCAAGATCAGCGCGTCCGGCATTGTCGACGAGCGCATCTACTACGTGCTCAACACCGGGCACGATCACCCGATCCGGGCCGAGGACTACCTCGACTACCCGCGAATCAGGGCCATGGTCAACGACATCACCGCGACACCCGACGGCGGCGTGCTGCTGAATTCGCCCTCGTACATGTTCTGGTACGTCGCGCCGCCGCCCGCGCCGATCCCGGCCGACGGGGTAGGCCACACCGTCTACTTCCTCAACCTGGGCATGACCAGCATGAACGTCCCGCTCGAGGTGCGCGTCATCGACCAGATGGGCCTGGCCTATCCGCTGGCCGCGCACACCGAGCGGCTCACCGACGGACGCATCGGCCACGACAAGAGCCTGTACCCGGACTGGGTGATCGTCGAATCGGGCATGGTCGACCGCAAGCCGTGGATGCCGTGGTACCTCGACGAGGACTGGGTCGCCCAGGCCAGGGTCGCCCTGACCTGCCCCGATACCCAGGCGCTCATGGTCTCCTACCGGGAGCCGCTCACCTTCGAGCGCTGGCGGCACAACCTCCGCAACGCGCTGCACTTCGCCGAGTACCGGATCGACCGGGTGCCCAAGTACGAACTCCAGCGTTGCGGCCTTGTCGATCCGATTCCGCAGCCGCCGCGCTGAGCGCGTGCCGCGCTGTGCACACCGGTCCCGGTAGAGTGCTGCTGACCCGATGGGCCCGACGGCCGCATTGGACATGCTCCACAATGTGGGGCATACCGCTTTGTCTCGGTTTGATAACGCACCTGCATCGATGGCAGGTTAGTCTCGGTCGGGGTTCTCCCGTCGGGGCGTCGTGTGTGCATGGCGGGCCGACGGGTCACCGTCGAACGCGGCCGAATAACGGTCGACTAAAGGAGCGAACTAGATGCGAGGCGTTATCGGGCGTAGGGCTCAGGTCGGTCGTCCGAGATCTCGAAGAGTAGGCAGCTGGCTCAAGCGGGCGATGCTGGTGTCGATGGCGGTCGTGCTGCCGCTCGGAGCGTCGGTGGCGGGCGGGAGTGGCGCGGCGTCCGCGGCGTTCACCCCGGAAGCCTTCGACTTCTGGGTGGATTCCAGCATGGGGCCGATCAAGTCGCGGATCCTGCGCGCGGCCGACGGCAACACCAGCCGTGTGGTCTACGCGCTGGACGGCATGCGCGCGCGTGGCGACCTGAACGGCTGGGAGAACGACACCGATGTCGCGCGCGAGCTGGCCAAGTGGAATATCAACGTCGTCATGCCGGTGGGCGGGCCGTCCAGCTTCTACGCGGACTGGAACGCGCCGAGTAACTTCTTCGGCATCCCCACCGGTTCCGGTCCGTCCGGATCCTCGTCGGGTTCGGCGCTGACGGGCTCCTCCGGCTGGCAGGAGACCCTCGGCAAGACCAACACCTACAAGTGGGAGACGTTCCTCACCCAGAACCTGCGCAGCGCGCTGCGGGACCGTCTCGGCTTCAGCACGGTCCGCAACGGCGTGTTCGGTCTGTCCATGGGCGGCAGCGCCGCGCTCACGCTGGCCGCGTACCACCCCGAGCAGTTCAGTTTCGCGGGCTCCTACTCCGGCTACCTGAACATCTCGGCGCCGGGTATGCGCGAGGCGCTGCGCGTGGCGATGATCAGCGCGGGCGGCTACAACATCGACGCGATGGCGCCGCCGTGGGGTCCGCAGTGGCTGCGCATGGACCCGTTCGTCTTCGCCCCGATGCTCAAGGCCAACAACACCCGCCTGTGGGTGGCCGCGGGCAGCGGCATCCCCGGGCCGGGTGACGGCACCGACCCGCTCGGCATCGTGCAGGGCACCCCGCTCGAGGTGCTCGCCATGGTGAACACCCGCGCCTTCCAGGTGCGGATGGCTTCGCTCGGCGCCAACAACGTCACCTACAGCTTCCCCAACGTCGGCATCCACAACTGGCGGAACTGGGCCAACGAGGTCTACCGCATGATCCCGGATCTGTCGGCCAATATCGGCTGACCGCCCGGTACGACGCGTTCTCGGAAACCGCTCGGCGCTTCGGCGCCGGGCGGTTTCGTCGTTGTCGGGCGGCTTCGGATACTTGTGGCTTGTACCACTTTCCAGCAACATAGAGACGTCCGTTGCCGATTGATACTCGGAAAGCATGTGCACTGTTCGGAATGTCCGATTCCCTGCGGATGTGCGATCGGTGCGCCCTATCGGAGGGCCATGGCAGTAGCTTCACATTTGCTGTTGGCCGTCCCGAAGAAAGGTCGAATCGAATGCGGAGCTCGAGTCGAATGCGAAACACCGGCTGGACGCGCGGGTCGGCCGGCAGAAGCCGCTGGGTCGGGCGGCTGGCCGCCGCGGCGGCGCTGGCGCTGCTCGCCCCGCTCGGCATAACCGGACACGGCGCGACCGCATCGGCCGCCCTCGACCCCGGCGCCTTCGACTTCTGGGTCGACTCGGGTATGGGTCCGATCAAGACCAGGATCCTGCGCGCCGCCGACGGCAACACCGATCGCGTCGTCTACGTCCTCGACGGCATGCGCGCCCCCGAAACCCTCAACGGGTGGGAGATCGAGACCAATGTTCCGCGCGTGCTCGCCGATTGGAATATCAACGTGGTCATGCCCGTCGGCGGCATGTCCAGTTTCTACGCGGACTGGAACGCACCCAGTGAATTCTTCGGCATTCCGGCGGGCAGCGGGTCGAGCACCGGTTCCGGCGGGCTGAACGGATTCGCGGCCGGGCCCGGCAAGAGTTACCGCTACCAGTGGGAGAGCTTTCTGGTCAACGACCTGCGCGCCGCGCTGCGGGACCGCCTCGGTTTCTCCTCGTATCGCAACGGCGTGTTCGGTCTGTCCATGGGCGGCAGTGCCGCGCTCACGCTGGCCGCATACCATCCCGACCAGTTCAGTTTCGCGGGCGCGTATTCCGGCTACCTCAACATCTCCGCGCCCGGCATGCGCGAGGCGATCCGGGTGGCGATGCTGGACGCGGGCGGCTACAACGTGGACGCGATGGCGCCGCCGTGGGGTCCGCAGTGGCTGCGCATGGACCCGTTCGTCTTCGCGCCGAACCTGGTCCGCAACGGCACCCGCCTGTGGGTCGCCGCCGCGAGCGGCCTGCCGACCTCGAACGACCCCCCGAGTTTCACCACCCTCAACGGGATGGCGTTGGAGGCGCTCGCGCTGGCCAACACCCGCGCCTTCCAGGTCAGGATGGCCACCCTGGGCGGCGGCAACGTCGTCTACGATTTCCCGGCCTTCGGCATCCACGCGTGGAGCAACTGGCAGGACGAGGCGTATCGCATGATCCCCGACCTGTCGGCGAATATCGGCTGACCGCGAGACGGCATTTCGGCGTCCATTCGACGGCGGCGCGGCGCCCTATCGGGCCGTGCCGCATTTCACACCGACGAATTCCGGTACCGCGGTTCGTATTCGGGGTGTCGAATAGTCCGGCGTCACGAACCGGTACGGTCGGTATCGCCGCGCTTCGCCGTGTGTGCGATCTCGTCCCCGCGTGTTAACGAATTCGCCGTCCGGGACGACATCTCGGGATGAACGCGATAGGGTCTCCGCACCATCACAGATTGTGCGCGGGCGGATTTCGGCCACCGGAGATGTCTCGACCTTGCTAAGGATTCGGGCGTCGAATATCCTCCTGCGAGCGTAAGTGTGACCACATCGTTGTAGCGCTGCCATACGAACCGGCGAGTCGGGGTCCGGTTCGACTGTGGCGTGCGTCTCGTTGGCGACACGGGTGTTGCCCTGCCCGCACGGGTGCGGGTGAGGCCACAACAGCAGAAAGAGAGCAGCATTCATGCGTTTCGGCAGGGCCGCCGCGCCGAGGAGAGTCAAGTCGGGCCGGCGAGGCGCACCTCGTGGTTGGCGCCATCGAATTCTTGCTGTCGGTGCCGCCGCGTTGGCGCTACCGATCGCGGGTGCACTGGCGGCCCCGACCGCCGCCGTAGCCGCCCCCGCCCCGGTGCTGCGCGCACCCGCGGGCGGCTACGAGGAACTGATGGTTCCCTCGGGTATGGGGCCGATCAAGGTCCAGGTCCAGTGGGCCTCGCGCGGCGGCAGCGCCGCGCTTTACCTGCTCGACGGGCTGCGCGCTCGCGACGACCGCAACGCGTGGTCCTTCGAGACCAACGCCATGCAGCAGTTCGCCAACGACAACATCACGCTGGTGATGCCGGTCGGCGGCCAGTCCAGCTTCTACACCGACTGGGTATCGCCGAGTAACACCAACGGCCAGAAGACCACCTACAAGTGGGAGACCTTCCTCACCCAGGAACTCCCGAACTTCCTCGCGAACTACGGCGTCTCCAAGACCAACAACGCCGTCGCGGGCCTGTCCATGGGTGGCAGCGCCGCCCTCGCGCTGGCCGCTTACCACCGCGACCAGTTCAAGCAGGCCTCCGCCTTCTCCGGCTACCTGAACATCTCGGCGCCGGGTATGCGCGAGGCCATCCGCGTCGCCATGCTGGACGCGGGACGCTTCAACGTCGACTCCATGGCTGCGCCGTGGAGCCCGCAGTGGCTGCGCATGGACCCGTTCGTCTTCGCGCCGCAGCTCAAGGGCCTGCCGATGTACATCTCGGCGGCCAGCGGCCTGCCGGGGCAGTTCGATCGCCCGAACTCGCCGGTCGGCGTGTTCAACACCAGCAACGCGATGGCCCTCGAGGCTCTGTCGCTGGTCAACACCCGCGCGTTCCAGGTCCGCCTGAACTCGCTCGGCATCCCGGCGTTCTTCGACTTCCCGGCTTCGGGCACGCACTCCTGGAAGTACTGGGAAGGCCAGCTCTTCAACGCGCGCAAGGGCATCCTGGACGCCACCGGCGCCTGGTGATCTCGTAGCGTTCGTCGATCGACGGCGCCACCCCCTCGGTTCGAGGGTGGTGGCGCCGTTTTCGTTGTCGCGGGCGGTGAATGGCGCACGGCGGCAAACACTTTGCCGACCTCCGATAGCTGAATGGGTGCTGAATCGTCGCTGGAGTGGCAGATCTATTCGGCGAACCGGACATCATCGCATGTGAGAGCGGTGAATAACGGCTGAATTCTGATTAGCTCACCGTCCGCGAGTCCTACCGGGAACACGCGGGGCGTCGCGGTACAAAGCATCGGTGGCAGGGAAGACGTTCGGACCGGGGAGACGGAGTCGGCGCGGCGCACGGGCGACCCGGATGCGGCTCGGCGCGCTGGCCGCCGCGCTGTTGCTGCCGTTCACCGCGGCCGCTCCCGCCCCCGCGCAGCCGACCGCGACACCGGCGGAGGCGTCCGTGCAGAAAGCGGTGTGGTTCGGCGACCGCAGGGTCGCGCTGTGGGTGCAGTCGCCGTCGATGGCGACGCCCGTGCAGATCCAACTGCTGCTCGCCCGCGACTGGAACGCCCGCCCCGACGCGCGTTTCCCGGTGCTGTACATGCTCGACGGGCTGCGGGCCACCGACGACGAGAACGGGTGGACCAAAGACGCGGGAGCGCAGGACTTCTACGCGGACAAGAACGTCACCGTGGTGCTGCCCATCGGTGGGCAGTCCAGTTTCTACTCCGACTGGATCCAGCCCGACAACGGGCGGACCTACATGTGGGAGACGTTTCTCACCAAGGAGCTGCCGCCGCTGCTGGAGAACCAGTGGCGTGCCACCGACACGCGCGGGATCGCCGGGCTGTCCATGGGGGGTACCGCCGCGATGTTCCTGGCGGCCCGCAATCCCGGATTCGCCCGCTATGCGGCGTCCTATTCGGGGTTTCTCACCACGACGACGCTCGGCATGCCGCAGGCCATCGAATTCGCCATGCGTGACGCGGGGGGCTACCACTCCGCCGCCATGTGGGGGCCGCCGACGAATCCGCTGTGGGAGGCGCACGATCCGTACGCGTTGGCGGAGAAACTGAAAGGGGTCAGTCTCTACATCTCCAGCGGGAGCGGGGCGACCGGGCGTCACGATCAGACCGCGGGGATACCTGGAATCAGCACCAATTACGCGGGGATGGGTTTGGAGATTCTGTCTCGGCTCACCTCGCAGAACTTCGTCACCAAACTGACCGAACTGGCCATTCCCGCTCAGGTCAACTACCGGCCGTCCGGTACTCATACATGGCCGTACTGGGATTTCGAGATGCGGCAATCGTGGGCGCAGGCGGCGTCGGCGCTCGGTGCCGAGCAGGGCAAACCCGCGTGTGAACTCGGTGGCGCCATCGGGGACACCGCTGCCGCCAACGCTTGGCTGGGGGACTGCCTCACCACCGAATACCCGGTCGCAGGCGGCCTGGCTCAAGACTTTCGCCACGGTCGAGTGTTCTACTCCCAGGCTGCGGGCGCGAATCCGGTCGGTGGGCCGGTCGGCGGTGGTTATCAGGCTGCGCTGGGGCCTGCGGGTGCGCTCGGTCTGCCCGTCGGCGTCGAACAAGCGCTTCCTGACGGTCGGGGTCGGTTCCAGGCGTTTCAGAACGGGGCTCTGTACTGGACGCCCCAGACCGGTGCTCAGGTGGTGCGTGGTGCGATACAGGAGGAATGGGGTCGGCAAGGTTTCGAACGGGGACCCGCGGGTTATCCCGTCGCTCCGGAAGCTCGGACTCCCGGTAAGGACGGGGTCGTTCAGGCGTTCGAAGGCGGGCCGTTCTACTACAGCCAGAAAACCGGTGCGCATCGGGTGCAGGGGCTGATTCTCGGCAAATACGCTGAGCTGGGGTATGAGAACGGTTGGTTGGGGTTTCCCGCGGCCGAAGAAGCTCCCTTGAAGGATCTCGGGCGGATCGGTGTGTTCGAAGGCGGCAACGTCTACTGGAGTCCTCTTTCCGGTGCTTGGACTGTTCGGAGTGGGCCGGTCATGGATGTGTGGAGAGAGCAGGGGTACGAGAACGGCAAGCTGGGGTATCCCGTGTCGGATGAGTTCGCTATCCCCGGGGGGAGTCAGCAGAACTTTCAGACCGGCTTCATCACCATTCGGGACAGTAAGGCGGAGACTCACGGGCTTCCGTGAGGGTGGGTGCGGGTGGTGGGGCCGAGTTTGTCGGGCTCGCTTCTGACGGGGGTGGGTGGGTTTGGGGGGAGGCGTTCGGGGGATTGCTGAAGGGGCCGGGAAACCTCTGGTCCGAGCATCGGCGTCTGCGCCCGCGGCTAGGCTGGGGGCTGACCTGACCCCGAGTAACCAGATCGAGGACACGATTTCATGTATCGGACCTGTGGAAAGGTTCTAGGCGTCGCTGCTGTTCTTGCCGCGACTGGTCTGCTCAGCGCTTGTGGTGACAACGATTCGACTGCCTCGAGTACGCCGACGTTGAGCACCACCGCTTCGTCCGCGGTGTCGGCGCCGTCGACTCCGTCCGCGTCCGCGCCTGCGTCGTCCTCGCTTCCGCAGCCTGAGCCGCCGCCGTCCCAGGAGACGACTCCTGAGCGTCCGGCGCCCGCTCCTGCGCCGTCTCAGCAGGACACTTCCAGTTTGGCCGACAAGGATCGCAAGTTCTTGGACTCGTTGAAGGCGCAGGGGATCAATCCGGCCAGTCCGGATATCGCTTTGAGTATCGGCGCCTATGTCTGTCAGGGGGTTGCGGCGGGGGCGTCGGAGGCCGACTTGTCCACGTTCGTGAATGCCATGGCCGGGTCGGATCCGTCGTTCGATCCGGCGAAGATGCCGGTGGAGCAGGCGGGGAAGATCTATATCGATACGGCTAAGCAGACGTACTGCCAGTGAGTGCGCGTCGCGGTTCCGTGTCCCGCCGGTCTCGGCCCGCGGGGTGTCTTTCGCTGCTCGGGGGACTCGCGCTGGTGGCGGTGATCGTGGTGGCTGCTTGGTACATGTTGGCGGGGTGTGGGCGGACGCCCAAGCCGCCCAAGCCGCCGGAGCAGCCGACTTCGCAGCCCGCGTGGTGTCCCGATGTGCAGATGATCTCGGTGCCAGGGACGTGGGAGTCGGGTAGCGGGGACGATCCTTATAACCCGTCGGCGAATCCGGCGTCGTTGATGTTGAACGTGTCGCGTCCGATTCAGCAGCGATTTCCGTCGGAGCGGGTGGATGTGTACACGGTGCCGTATGTGGCGCAGTTCTCGAATCCGGTGGCGATTCCGCCGGACGGGCAGCAGTCGTACAACAACAGCCGGTCCGAGGGAACGGAGCGGATGATCGATTTCATGGCACTGCGTGCCAAGGATTGTCCGTTGACTACCTACGTGCTGGCAGGCTTCTCGCAGGGCGCGGTGATCGCCGGTGACGTGGCGAGCATGATCGGCGCCGACAAGGGGCCTGTCGCGGCGAAGTCGGTGCTCGGTGTCGCGTTGATCGCCGATGGTCGGCGTACCGGTGACACCGGCGCGGGTGAGGCCACCCAGATCGGGCCCGTGCCCGGCGGTGTCGGCGCGGAGATCGCGTTGACCGGTGTGAAGGTGCCGGGGATCACGATGACGGGAGCGCGTCCCGGCGGTTTCGGCTCGTTGGCCGACCGTACGTTCAGTATTTGCGCGCCGAGTGATCTGATCTGCGATTCGCCACGTCAGGCGTTGAGTCCGGTGAATTTCGTCGGCAGTGTTCTGACCTTGGTGCGGGCGGTGGGCAATCCGGTGCACGCGCTGTACAACGGCTTCGTCGTGGACGGGAACGGAACGACTTCGACGGCGTGGATGGCGGCGTGGGCCGCCGATCTGATCGAGGCCGCGCCGCATCCCGCGCATTCATGAGGTCTCACAGTCGTGACCGGGAGGACCGGTGTTTAGGCATCGCGTGCCGTGACATCCGTACTCTGGTTGGCTCGCACGTTGTAAAGTGCGCTGATGATCGCGACGTTCGCTAGCCGTCAATTGGCACGGCATATCGGATGTCGTGGCGCTCAGCGGCGATCACCCCGTCCGGTGATCGAGGATCGCACACCGACAGCCAGGAGCATGAGTTCATGACACAAGCCGCCGCACCGGCCGCGGCCAACAGCGCAGCGGCCGGGGTGACCGCGCAGGGGGTTCCCCTGCGACCTTTCCGCTTCGGAGCCGCGGGGGAGGGGAACAAGCAGGAGGGCGGGGCCCGCAAGTTCATCCAGACCGCGCAGCAGGCCGAGGAGTACGGCTTCGACACGTTCTTCGTGCCGGATCACCTCGGCGACCAGATCGGTCCGATCGCGGCGCTCGGCGCGCTCAGTCAGGCCACCGAGCGGATTCGGCTCGGAACTTCGGTGCTGGCCAACGGTTTCCGGCATCCGGTGGTGTTGGCGAAGGATCTCGCCACCATCGATGTGCTGTCGAAGGGCCGTCTCGAGGTCGGTCTCGGCGCGGGCTGGAAGCAGGACGAATACCTGGCGGCGGGCCTGACCTACGATCCGCCGGGTGTGCGACTGGCGAAGCTGGACGAGGCGCTGACCATCCTCGACGTGCTCTTGCGCGGTCAGGAGTGCAATTTCGACGGCACCTACTACCAGGTGCACGGGGTGAAGGGCACGCCGCGGCCGCGGCAGGGTCCGCGTCCGCCGATCTGCACCGGCGGCGGCGGCCCGAAGATGCTGCGCCTCGCGGCCAAGCACGCCGACATCATCTCGATCGTCCCGATCACCACCAAGGGCGGCAAGGGTCTGCTTTCGGGCATCACCCTGGAGAAGACCATCGAGAAGGTGGAGTTGATCAAGGAAGCGGCGGGCGACCGTTTCCCCGAGATCGAGCTGAATTGGGCGATCACCGCGATCGTGATCACCGACGACCGGGAGAAGACGGCGGAGATGGCGCTGTCGGCGCTGGATCGCGGTCTGCATCCCGATCTCGAGGTCGACGTGAAACTGTCGGTGGAGGAGATTCTCTCCTCGCCGTATGTGGCGATCGGGACCTTCGAGGAGATCGCGGAGCAGATCCGACGTGTGCGGCAACTCACCTCGATGTCCTACGTCGGAGTTTTCCCCACGCAGATGGATGCTTTCGCACCGGTTATCCCCATGCTGCGAGACGAGTGAGCCGCTCTTCTCTGTAACATGACTCTGGTTTGAGTACATCTAGCCGATAGCGGTCACCGCGCAGGCCGCAGGAAAATCGCAGGTCGACTCTCTACATTTGGAGCACCCGCGGCGAAAGCGAGTCGGGGCCTCACAGACGACAGCGGCGATAGCCGTTTTGCTGCGTGTGCCTCGGAGGAGAAGAAGGAATGGAAGAGACTTTCGACGACTACCTGGACGAAACCGGGAACATCCGTATTCCCGAGGATCACACCCTGGTCGATCACGTCGAGAAGCACACCAGGAACGACGCGAACACGCTGGCGTACCGCTACATCGATTACTCGCGCGAGCGCGACGGCGAGGTGCACGAGCTGACGTGGCAGGAATTCGGCGTACGGCTGCGCGCGGTGGCCGCCCGTCTCCAGCAGGTGACCAAGCGGGGTGACCGGGTCGCCGTCCTGGCCCCGCAGGGGCTGGACTACGTGATCTCCTTCTTCGCCGCGATCTACGCGGGCTGCATCTCGGTGCCGCTGTTCGATCCGGACGAGCCGGGTCACACCGATCGCCTGCACGCGGTGCTCGGCGACTGCACGCCCTCGGCGATCCTGACGGCGAGTTCCTCGGCGGCGGGCGTCCGCCAGTTCTTCCGCGCACTGCCCGCGGCGCAGCGTCCGCGCATCATCGCCGTCGACGCCATCCCGGACAGTATCGCCGAGAACTGGGTGCGCCCGGATATCAAGATCGACGATATCGCTTACCTCCAGTACACCTCCGGGTCGACTCGCGTACCGGCGGGCGTTGAGATCACCCATCGCGGTGTCGGCACGAACCTGCTGCAAATGGTCGAGGCGATCAACCTGGACTGGAATTCGCGCGGCGTCACCTGGCTGCCGCTGTTCCACGACATGGGGCTGCTCACGGTCATCCTGCCCGCGGTCGGCGGCCGGTACATCACGATCATGTCGCCGAGCGCGTTCGTGCGCCGCCCGTACCGCTGGATCAAGGAATTGGCGGCGGTCTCCGACGGGGCGGGCACCTTCGCCGCCGCGCCGAACTTCGCGTTCGAGCACGCGGCCGCGCGCGGTCTGCCGAAGAACGGCGAGACGCTGGATCTGTCGAACGTGATCGGCCTGATCAACGGCAGCGAACCGGTCACCACGTCCTCGATGAAGAAGTTCAACGAGGCGTTCGCGCCGTACGGCCTACCGAAGACCGCGATCAAACCCTGCTACGGCATGGCCGAGGCCACGCTGTTCGTCTCGGCGACCAAGGCCGAGGACGAGGCCAAGGTCGTGTACGTGGACCGGCACGAACTCAACGCCGGTCGGATGGTGAAGGTCGACCAGGCGGCGGAGAACTCGATCGCCCAGGTGTCCTGCGGATATGTCGCGCTGTCGCAGTGGGCGGTGATCGTCGACCCGGAGACCGTGGAATCCGACGGCGGCCACGAACAGCCCGACGGCCGGGTCGGTGAGATCTGGCTGCACGGCAACAACATGGGCATCGGGTACTGGGGTCGCGAGGAAGAGACCACCAAGACCTTCCGCAACAAGGTAGCCGAGCGGATCGCCGAGGGCTCGCACGCCGAGGGCACCGAGCCGGACGCGAACTGGATGCGCACCGGCGACTACGGCGTCTACTTCGAAGGCGAGCTCTACATCACCGGTCGCGTGAAGGACCTGGTGATCGTCGACGGACGCAACCACTACCCGCAGGACCTGGAATTCTCGGCTCAGGAGGCCAGCTCGGCGCTGCGCCCCGGATTCGTCGCCGCGTTCTCGGTGCCCGCCAACCAGCTGCCCGCCGAGGTCTTCGCCCAGGACAGCCATTCCGGGCTGAAGTTCGATTCCGACGACGCCTCCGAACAGCTGGTCGTGGTCGGTGAGCGCGGGCCCGGCGCGGGCAAGGCCGATCCGCTGCCGATCGCCGACGCGGTGCGCGCCGCGATCTCGCAGCGTCACGGCGTGACGGTGCGCGACGTGCTGCTCGTCCCCGCGGGCTCCATCCCGCGGACCTCGAGCGGCAAGATCGCGCGTCGGGCCTGCAAGACCGCATACCTGGAGGGAACACTGCGCGGTGGTTACACCCAGCAGGCTTTCCCCGATGCACCCGAAGAGTAGTTCCGCTCCGAGTGCTCGATATCGCTCGACCAGACCACCGAGCGTCAATTTGGCGGCGCCTCCGGTACGCAGACAGGTAGCTTGAGGAATTGATGGCTGACAACGAGGGCACGCCCGCACCGGCGACCGAGGGCGCACCGGTCGACGCGGTATCGAGTGAGCAGGTCACGCAGGCCGATATTTCGGTGGCGGAGCTGCGGGAGTGGTTGCGGCGCTGGGTGGCCGACGCGACGGGTCAGGCGGTCGAGCAGATCACCGTCGACCGGCCGATGGAGGAATTCGGCCTCGCCTCGCGTGACGCGCTCGCCCTCGGCGGCGATATCGAGGAGCTGACCGGGGTGGTGTTGACGGCGACGGTCGTCTACCAGCATCCGACCATCGCCTCGCTGGCCGAACGCATCGTCAACGGTGAGCCGGACGCGCCGGAGGAATCCGGCAACGAGGACATCTACACCGCCCTCACCGCCGACGAGGCGCACGACATCGCCATCGTCGGTCTGTCGACCCGGCTGCCGGGCGCGGGTGACACGCCGGAGTCGACGTGGGAGTTCCTGATCGGCGGCGGTGACGCGATCCGTGAACGGCCCGAGGGCCGGTGGTCGGAGTTCACCGCCGACCCGCAGGTGGCGAAGGCGGTCGAGGAGGGCAACACCCTCGGCGGCTACCTCGACCAAGAGGTGGTCAAGGGGTTCGACGCGGAGTTCTTCGCGATGTCGCCGATCGAGGTCGAGCGGGTCGATCCGCAGCAGCGGCTCATGATGGAACTCACCTGGGAGGCGCTCGAGCACGCCAGGATTCCGGCCAGTGAGCTGCGCGGCGAGGCCGTCGGTGTCTACATCGGCTCGACCGGCAACGATTTCCAGCTGCTGGCCGCGCTCGGGCTCGGCGACCCCGATCCGAACGTGCCCGCCTCGGCGGAGGCGTACGCGATCATGGGCAGCGTCTCCAGCATCATCCCCAACCGCGTCTCCTACTTCTACGACTTCCGCGGCCCTTCGGTGTCGGTGGACACCGCCTGCTCCTCGACGCTGGTCGCGGTGCACCAGGCGGTGCGCGCGCTGCGTGCGGGCGAGGCCGACCTCGCGGTGGCGGGCGGTGTGAACATGCTGCTCGCGCCGCTGGCCACGCTCGGTTTCGACCGGAACGGCGGTGTCGCCGCGAACGGCAGGATCAAGGCGTTCTCCTCCGACGCCGACGGTATGGTCCGCTCCGAAGGCGGCGGGCTCGTCGTGCTCAAGCGCCTGGTCGACGCCGAACGTGACGGCGACCGGATCCTCGCGGTCGTCAAGGGCTCCGCGATCAACAACGACGGCCGTTCCAACGGTCTGCTTGCCCCGAACCCGGACGCGCAGGCCGACGTGCTGCGCCGCGCGTACCGCGACGCGGGTATCAAGCCTTCCACCGTCGACTACATCGAGGCGCACGGCACCGGCACCCTGATCGGTGATCCGATCGAGGCCGACGCGCTCGGCCGGGTGGTCGGTCGCGGACGCGACGCCGACAAGCCCGCGCTGCTCGGTTCGGCGAAGACGAACTTCGGTCACCTGGAGTCGGGCGCGGGCGCGGCCAGTCTGGCGAAGGTCCTGATGTCCTTCCAGCACAATGTGATTCCCGGAAATCTGCACTTCGCGGGCCCGCATCCGTTCATCCCGTTCGAGCAGGCGAATCTGAAGGTCGTCGACGCCGCGACGGAGTTCCCGCGCTACAGCGGGGTCGCGACCGTCGGTGTCTCCGGGTTCGGTTTCGGCGGCACCAACGCGCACATCGTGATCCAGGAGTACGTCCCGTCCGCCGCGGTTTCCGAACCCGGTGCGAGCGATCTCGATGGCGAGTCCGCGAAGCTCGCCGAGACCGACGGCGCCGAGACCGCCGACCTCGCCCGGACCGACGAACTCGCCGGTGTCGGCGGCGCGGCGCACGATGGCGCCGCGCCCGAACCGGAATGGACCGCCGAGCGCACCGAACCGCTGCCGGTGATCCTCGCGGTCTCCGGATACCTGCCGTCGCGTCGCCGTCGCGCTGCGGGCGAACTCGCCGACTGGCTCGAATCCGCGGGCAGCGAGGTGCCGTTGGCCGATGTCGCCAGGTCGTTGGCCCGCCGCAGCCATTGGCGCTCGCGCGGCGTTGTGATCGCGCGCACCAACGAGGAAGCCGTCGCCGGTCTGCGCGCCATCGCGGAGGGCAAGCCGGGTGCGGGCGTTTTCACCGCCGACGCGCCTGCCGTCAAGGCGCCGATCTGGGTCCTCTCGGGCTTCGGTGCGCAGCACCGCAAGATGGGCAAACAGCTCTACGCGGAGAATTCCATCTTCCGCCGGGCCGTCGACGAGGTCGACGAACTCGTCCAGGACGAGGCCGGTTACTCGATCCGCGAAATGATCCTCGACGACGGTCAGGACTACGACGTCGGCACCTCCCAGGTCGGCATCTTCACCGTCCAGATCGGCCTGGCCGCCGTCCTGCGCGCGCACGGCGCCGAACCCGAAGCGGTGGTCGGCCATTCGATGGGCGAGGTGGCGGGCGCCTACATCGCGGGCGGGCTCGCGCTCGAGGACGCGGTGCGGGTCATCTGCGCGCGTTCGCGCCTGATGGGTGAGGGCGAGGCCATGATCACCGAGGACGACGTGCGCAATATGGCGCTGGTCGAACTCGGCGTCGCCGATGTGGAGAAGCTGCTCCCGGAGTATCCGGACGTCGAGATGGCGGTCTTCGCCGCGCCGACCAACACCGTCATCGGCGGTCCGCGCGACCAGGTGGCCGCGATCGTCGCGCAGGTCGAGGCGGCGGGCAAATTCGCCCGCGTGCTGCAGACCCGCGGCGCCGGGCACACCTCGCAGATGGACCCGCTGCTCGGCGAGTTGGCCGCCGAACTCGCGGGCATCGAACCCACCGCGCTGCGGCACGGCCTGTACTCGACGGTGCACAAGGAGGAATTCTTCCGCGCCGGTCACGACCCGATCCACGACGAGGACTACTGGGTCAAGAACATGCGCCACGCGGTGTACTTCACCAACGCGGTGCAGAACGCGGTGGACGCAGGCCACACCACCTTCCTCGAGCTCGCGCCGAATTCGGTGGCGCTCATGCAGGTGCTCGGCACCACCTTCGCGGCGGGCGTGCACGACGCGCAGCTGATTCCGACGCTCAAGCGCAAGGAAGACGAGTCGGCAGGCGTCGTCGGTGCGCTCGCGCAGCTGTACGTGCACGGCCACAAGGTCGACCTGCCGTCGCTGCTGCCCGCGGGCGAGTTCGCCGATATCCCGCGAACCACGTTCGTGCGCAAGGAGTTCTGGCCGAAAGCCAAGATCGCCGCAGGCGGCGGCAGCGACCGGATTCCCGGCGCGCACGTCGCGCTGCCGGACGGTCGGCACGTCTGGGAGGTGCAGGCCGGTCCGGTCGGCGACCTCACCGCGCTGGCGCGGGCGGCGGCGGGTCAGGTGCTCGCCGATGTCGCGCTCGGCGCGACCGTCACGCACGCGCCCGCACCGATCGTCGGCACGCTGACCACCACCCTCACCCCGCATCCCGGCGGCGCGTCGGTGCAGGTGCACGCGCGGTCGGGCGCGAACTTCACGCTGCTGTTGGACGCCGTGGTGACCTCGGGCGCGCCGCTGCCGGAATCCGCGGTGGTCACGCCCGTCGAGCAGGCGGTCGTCGCGGCCGACAGCGTCGAAGTGATCGTCGGCGCCGACAGTTTCGGTGACCGTTGGGATCCGAACGGCACGCAGACCATCGAGGACAGGCTCGCGCTGATCGTCGCCGAATCGATGGGTTACGCGGTCGAGGATCTCCCGATGGAGATCCCGCTCATGGAACTCGGCCTCGACTCGCTGATGGCCATGCGCATCAAGAACCGCGTCGAATACGAATTCGACATCCCGCAGCTGCAGATCCAGGCCGTGCGCGACGCCAATCTGGCCGAGGTCGGCAAGGTGCTTCGCTACGCCATCGACCATCGCGACGAGGTCCAAGCCATCGCCGACAAGCAGGCGGCGGGCGAGGACATCTCGGTGGACGGCGGATTCGCCGCCGCCGCCCGCGCCGCGCTCGCCGCCGGTGAGGATCCCGATGCCATCGCGAAAGCCGTTGCCGGACAGGCGGATAATTCGGCAGGCGGGGCAGGCGCACTCGGTGCGGAGGAAGCTTCCGATGCCGGTGAGTCGGGCATACAGGCGAATGGGCTCGGCGCACAGGGAGTTTCCGACGCGGGCGTAGAGTCTGCCGCGCGGGTGAATGGAACCGGCGCACAGCAGGACTCCGACGCCGTCGCGAAAACCGCTGCGGCCAAGGCGGGTAACTCGACCGCGCAGGTGAACGGCTCTACCGCGGGAATCGGGGAGGCCGCCCCGCGACCGGGTGCCACTGTCGAGACGATCGCGGACGAGGCCGAGCGCGCCGAGACCACCGGCTCGGTCGCCGAGGAACAGTCGAAGGTCGGTGCGGACGCGACGGATTCGGTGCTCGCCGGATTCGGCGCGCAGGGCGGCGGCGCCGACGAAGAGGACGTTCCGCCGCGTGACGCTCCCGAGCGCCTGACCTACGCGACCTGGGCGATCGTCACCGGTAAGTCGGCGGGCGGCATCTTCAACACCCTGCCGATCCTCGAAGAGGAGGTCGCGGAGAAACTCGCGGCCAGGCTCTCCGAGCGCATCGGGGCCGAACTCACCGTCGATGACGTCCTCGACTGCGAGACCATCGAGCAGTTGTCCGATATCGTGCGCACCCTGCAGGACACCGGCGCCGAACTCGACGGGTTCGTGCGCACGTTGCGAGCACCGGTCGCGGGCTCGAACGCGGTGCCTGTCTTCGTGTTCCATCCCGCGGGCGGCAACACCCTGGTCTACGAACCGCTGCTCAAGCGGTTGCCGAGCGACACGCCGATGTTCGGCGTCGAGCGCGCGGAGGGCGAGATCGAAGAACGCGCCAGGCAGTACGTGCCGCAGCTGCGCAAGATCCAGGGCGACGGGCCGTTCATCCTCTACGGGTGGTCCCTCGGGGCGGTGCTCGCGATGGCGTGCGCGCAGCAGTTGCGTGCCGAAGGCGCCGACGTGGCGCTGGTCGGCCTGATCGACCTGGCGATTCCGGCCGATCCGGAGGACAACAGTTCGGCCGAGCGGGTGCGTCGCATCGAGCGCTATCAGGAGTTCGCCAAGAAGACCTACGGCGTGCAGGGAGAACTGCCGCGCGAGCAGCTCGAGGAACTGGCCGCGGCCGACGACGAGGAACAGTTCACGATCATCAGCGACCTGGTGAAGATCAGCGGAACCAAGATCCCCGGCGGCGTGCTGGAGCACCAGCGCACCTCGTGGATCGAGTTCCGGGCGCTGGCCAGGGTCACCCCGACCCGTTACGACGGTCGAGTCGCCCTCTACCTGGCCGATCGCTACCACGACGGCGCGATCGAACTCGAACCGCGTTTCGCGAACCGGCGGCCCAACGGCGGCTGGGACGAGTACGTTCGGAATCTCGATATCGTGCGCATCCCCGGCGACCACCTGCAGATCGTGGACGAGCCGCGCATCGGCAAGATCGGCGCCGACCTCACCGCGAAACTGATCGCCATCGAGGCGAAGGGAACCAAGTGAGCACTACTGCCGAGAAACTCGCCGATCTGCGCAAGCGCCTGGAGCTGGCGCAGGAACCGGCGGGTGAAGCGGGAGTGGCGAAGCGGGCCGCGAAGGGCATCCCGAGCGCGCGCGACCGGATCAACATGCTGCTCGATGCAGGCACGTTCGTCGAGATCGGCGCGTTGGTGCGCAAGCCGGGTGATCCGGACGCGCTCTACGGCGACGGCGTGGTCACCGGGCACGGGCTGGTCGATGGCCGTCCGGTGGCGGTGTTCTCCCACGACCAGACGGTGTACGGCGGGTCGGTGGGTGAGATGTTCGGCCGCAAGGTCGCGTTGATCCTGGAGTACGCCGCGAAGGTCGGTTGCCCGGTGGTCGGCATCAACGACTCCGGCGGCGCGCGCGTGCAGGAGGCGGTGACGTCGCTGGCCTGGTACGCCGAATTGGGCCGTCGCCAGGAGCCGCTCTCGGGTCTGGTGCCGCAGATCTCCATGATTCTCGGCAAGTGCGCGGGCGGCGCGGTGTACGCCCCGATCAATACCGATGTGGTGGTGGCGACCGAGGACGCGTACATGTTCGTCACCGGGCCGAAGGTGATCCGCGAGGTCACCGGCGAGGACGTGAGTCTCGAGGAACTCGGCGGCGCGCAGAGTCAGGCCGAGTACGGCAATATCCACCACGTCGCGAAGGACGAGGCGGCGGCCTTCGAGTGGGTGCGCGACTATCTCGGTTTTCTGCCGACGAGTTGCCAGGAGACGGCGCCGATCGTGAATCCTGGCATGGAGCCGGGGATCACCGAATCCGATCTGGCCTTGGATTCGATCGTGCCGGATTCCGATAATGCCGCCTACGACATGCACGACATCCTGTTGCGCATCTTCGACGACGGTGACTTCCACGAGGTCGGCGGTTCGGCGGGTCGCAATGTGCTGACCGGATTCGCGCGCGTCGACGGGCGCAGCGTCGGTGTGGTGGCCAATCAGCCGATGGTGTACGCGGGCGCGCTGGACGCCCGCGCTTCGGACAAGGCCGCGCATTTCGTGCGATTGTGCGACGCGTTCGAGATTCCACTGGTGTTCGTGGTCGACACGCCGGGTTTTCTGCCCGGCGTGGAACAGGAGAAGATCGGCGTCATCAAACGCGGCGGCCGTTTCCTTTTCTCGTTCGTCGAGGCCACGGTGCCGAAGGTGACGGTGGTGATCCGCAAATCCTACGGCGGCGGTTACGCCGTGATGGGTTCCAAACAGCTCGGCGCCGATGTGAATCTGGCGTGGCCGACCGCGCGTATCGCGGTGATGGGCGCGGAGAGCGCGGTGAGCCTGATCGGCGGACGCCAGATCGCCGCCGCGCCGGAGGATCAGCGCGAGGCGATGCGCAAAGAGATGATCGATTTCTACAACGCGACGATGGCGACGCCGTGGGTGGCGGCCGAGCGCGGCTACATCGACGCGGTGATCGAGCCGTCGGCGACCCGCCTGGAATTGCGCAGGGCGCTGCAATTGCTGCGTGACAAGCAGTTGGCGCGGAATCCGCGCAAACACCATCTGCTGCCGCTGTGAACCGGAATCGGGCCGCATCCCGAGGGGATGACGGGCCCGATTCGCGTCGATTCTCGGTCGGTCAGCCCGCGACGGTGGCGGATTCGATGACCACGTCCTCGCGCGGCACGTCCTGGTGCATCCCCGCGGAGCCGGTGGTGACGCCGACGATCTTGTCGACGACCTCGGTGCCTTCGGTGACCTTGCCGAACACCGCGTAACCCCAGCCGGACGGGGTCGGCGCGCTGTGGTTGAGGAAGGCGTTGTCGGAGACGTTGATGAAGAACTGCGCGGTGGCCGAATGCGGGTCGTTGGTGCGGGCCATCGCGACCGTGTACTTGTCGTTCTTCAGGCCGTTGTTCGCCTCGTTCTGGATGGGCGCCTGGGTGCCCTTCTGGCGCATGCCGGGTTCGAAGCCGCCGCCCTGGATCATGAAGTCGGGGATGACGCGGTGGAAGATGGTGCCGTTGTAGTGTCCGGAATTCACGTATTCCACGAAGTTCTTGGCCGAGTTCGGCGCCTTGGCGTCGTCGAGTTCGATCACGATCGGCCCGAAGTTCGTTACGAGATTCACCTTTGTCATACCTCTACCTTTCCACGGAGGGGGTGCGGGGTCAGCGATTCGGTCCCGTTTTTCGGTGGCCGCGCCCGGTGTCGCGGCGCGTCACCTCGGATTTCGCGGTGCGTGACGGCGCCCTGAATCGATCTTCGGCGCGATCGGATGCTCACAGGACACGCTGCGGATCGGACGGGAAGATAGCATGTCCAACCGTGCCCGACGCCGTAACCGCAGTCCTCGCCAAACCGACACCGATCCCGGAGGTCGCTCCGCGCGATTTCCGGGTGGCGCGCGTGATAGCGCTGGTGACGGGACTGATAGGGGCGCTGCTCGCGCTGGCGACGCCGTTCCTGCCGGTCACCCAGACCACGGCGGTGCTGAACTGGCCGCAGGGCGACACGCTCGGCAATGTGCAGGCGCCGCTGATGTCGCAGGTGCCGGTCGATCTGCGGGCCGTCATTCCGTGCGCCGCGGTGGGGTCGCTGCCGCCGCAGGGCGGCATGCTGTTGGCGACGGCGCCGCCGCAGGGTGACCGGGCGGCCCTCGAGGCCATGTTCGTGCGGGTGTCGGAGACCTCGGTCGACGTGGTCGACCGCAACGCGGTGGTCGCCACCGCCGATCGCGCCGACATGGGCGGCTGTTCCTCGATCGTCATCGATTCGAACGACGAGCGCACGCGCGCGGAGTTCGCCGGTCTGACGAAGACGGTGGAGCGGCCGGTCGAGGGTGGCGCGCCGGGCGCGAAGGAGTCGGTGGCCGTTCCGGTCGAGGGGCAGTTGCTCGGTGACCTGCGCCCGCAGGTGGTCGGCGTGTTCTCCGATCTGGAGGGCGCGGCGCCCACGGGTCTGTCGTTCACGATGACGGTGGACACCCGCTTCACCACCGGCCCGACGCTGATCAAACTGCTCGCCATGATCGGCGCGGTGCTGTGCACGCTGATCGCGCTCGGCGCGTTGGCGCGCCTCGACGGCAGCGACGGCCGAGGGCACCGCCGTTTCCTGCCTGCGAACTGGCTGAAGCCGTCGTGGGCCGACGGCGCGGTGATCGGCACCCTGCTGGTGTGGCATTTCGTCGGCGCCAACACCTCCGACGACGGCTACATCCTCTCCATGGTTCGGGTGGCGCCGCACGCGGGCTACATGGCGAACTATTTCCGCTGGTACGGCGTGCCGGAGGCGCCGTTCGGCTGGTACTACTACGTGATCCAGGTCTTCGCCGAGATCTCGACGGCGAGTCCGTGGGTTCGGCTGCCCGCGCTGGCCTGCGCGATCCTGTGCTGGATGGTGATCAGCCGGGAGGTGGTGCCACGGCTCGGGCGCGGCGTGCGCAGCAGTCGGGTGGCGCTGTGGACCGGCGGCCTGGTGTTCCTCGCGTTCTGGCTGCCCTTCGACAACGGCCTGCGCTCGGAACCCATCGTCGCCCTCGGCGCACTGCTGACCTGGGTGTCCATCGAGCGCGCCATCGCGACCGGGCGGCTGCTGCCCGCCGCGGCGGCGGTGCTGATCGCGGCCTTCACGCTGGCGGCCGCACCGACCGGGCTGATGTGCGTGGCGGCGCTGCTCGCCGGTATCCGGCCGCTGGTGCGGATCGTGGTGCGCAGGCATCGCGAGCACGGCACGCTGCCGCTGCTCGCGCCGATAGCGGCGGCCGGGTTACTGGTGCTCACGGTGGTCTACAGCGATCAGACCTTCGCCGCGATCCAGGAAGCCAACCGGGTCAGGCAGATCACCGGCCCGAACCTCGCCTGGTACGAGGACTACCTGCGTTACTACTACCTGTTCGTGGAGACGGTCGACGGTTCGCTGTCGCGCCGCTTCGCGTTCCTGGTGATGCTGCTGTGCCTGTTCACGACCATGCTGGTGCTGTTGCGGCGCAGGCAGGTGCCAGGCATCGCGAGCGGCCCGACCTGGCGGCTCATGGGCGTGGTCATCGGAACCATCTTCTTCATGATGTTCAACCCGACCAAGTGGACCCACCACTTCGGCGCCTACGCGGGCATCGCCGGTTCATTGGCCGCGGTGACGGCGGTCGCGGTGTCGGCGACGGCGCTGCGAGCCAGGAAGAACCGCGCGATATTCCTGGCCGGGCTGCTGTTCGTGCTCGCGCTGGCCTTCTCGGGCATCAACGGCTACTGGTACGTGTCCAGTTTCGGGGTGCCGTGGTTCGACAAGCGCATCTCGCTGTTCGGATACCAGTCCAACACCGTCATGCTGATCCTGTTCGGCGCGGCGCTGGCGCTGGTCGCCTGGTTCACCTTGCGCGAGCAGTACGTTCCGCCGGAGGCGTCGCCGAAGTCGGCGCGCGGCAGGCGAATTCGCCGGTTCGCGGCGATCCCGCTGACCGTGGTGGCCGCGCTCATGGTCGCGGTGGAGGTGCTGTCGCTGGCGAAGGGCGCCTACGCGCAGTACCCGGCCTATTCGCTGGCCCGCTCGAACTTCGACGCGATCGGCGGCAACGCCTGCGGTCTGGCCAATGACATTCTGGTGGAACCGAACGCGAACGGCGGCAGGCTGCGACCGATCGTCGACCCGGCGGAGCCGCCGCTGAACGGCGACCCGCTGGCCGGTGTGGCGCCGGTCGGATTCGACGCCAACGGCGTGCCCGACGACCTGTCCGCCGACAGTGTCGAGGTCAAGCCCGGCACCGGCAACACCTCGACGCAATCGGTCGGCGCCGCGTTCGCCGAGGGCGAGAGCGCGGGCACCGGCGGCGGGCAGGGCGCGCAGGGCGTCAACGGGAGCACCGTCGCACTGCCCTTCGGCCTCGACCCCGCGACCACGCCGGTGATGGGCAGCTACCAGGAAGGCGTGCAGAAGCCCGCGCTGCTGACCTCGAGCTGGTACGAACTCGCGCCGCGCGCCGCGGACAAACCGCTGGTGGTGATCTCGGCGGCGGGACGCATCCTGTCCTTCGACAACACCGGCGCGATGAAGTACGGCCAGTCCCTCACCGTCGACTACGGCAAGCGCCGCGCCGACGGCGGCGTCGACAAGCTCGGCACCTACCTGCCGCGCGATATCGGCCCGTTCCCGTCCTGGCGCAATCTACGGGTGCCGTTGGACGAGATCGCGCCCGAGGCCGACGCGGTGCGCATCGTCGCCAACGACCCGATCCTGATCGGCGACCAGTGGTTGGCCTTCACCCCGCCCCGGATGCCGACGTTGCAGTCGCTCGACAGCTACATCGGCGCCGATCAGCCGGTGCTCCTCGACTGGGCGGTCGGCCTGCAGTTCCCGTGCCAGCGCCCGTTCGACCACCGCGACGGCGTCGCCGAAGTCCCCGGCTTCCGCATCCTGCCCGACCGCCCGCTGGCGATCAGCTCCACCAACACCTGGCAGGCCGAGGAATTCGGCGGCCCGCTCGGATTCACCCAGATGCTCGCGAAGTCCACAACCGTCCCGACCTACATGAAGGACGACTGGGCCCGCGACTGGGGCTCCCTGGAGCGCTACGACCAGTACGACCGCAGCGCCACCCCCGCGAAACTCGACACCGGCACGGAAACACGCACCGGCTTGTGGACGCCGGGTCAGTTGCGGGTGTTCTGAGGATAGAAGGGCCGAAAAAGTAGGAGGGCCGTGGCGTCGGTGACGCTACGGCCCTGCTGCGTATTACGAGGCTGTTTTCGATCGGCGAAGGTTCAGGGTCTTCGGCGGGATGCGGTCGCGGTGTTCGGTCCGTTCATACCTCCATGCGCCTGCCGAGTTCGCGGCGCAGCACCTCCTGGGAGGGCAGGCGACCGAGCACTCGAAGTACGGCCGGACGTAACTCGCGCTTCTCGTCATCTGTGAGCAGATCGACGAGATCGCGCAGATCCATGTCATCGAAGGCTGCTGTCATACCCACAACCCTACGTTCCCAAACTGTAATTCGCCGAGCAATCCCACCAACGGTTACTGGCGCGTCACCCTGCCGAAACTCGCGCTGTACCAGGAGGTTTGAGTCATATGCCGGTAACATCACCGACGTGACGATGATTCGCCAAGATGTGTCACGTCTCACACTTCTCGGCATTCGCGAATGATGACGTATCATCTCCGCATCGCCTCACTTCGGCGGGTATGCGGCGGTCGGTTCCAGCGGAAAACCGCCGCGTCGGCTATTGATCCGCGCGCTGTCCGAGACGCTCGCGGCGCCGAAGCGGCGGTCGGCGAAGTCAGCGAATCCGGATCGGATCCTGCTTCGACCATCCGCCGCGATTCACCACCGACACGTCGATCGTCGCGGGCGCGGCACTCGGTTCGTACGGAGTGAAGCGCTCGAGTGCGCCCCAATCGCGTCCCCAGTCCTCGTCCAGATAGCTCGGCACCGTCTGCGCCTCCGACAGCAGACCCGTCCAGCCGAGCGGACCGCCGCCGATATCGTCCTGCCAGGCATTGGCGGCATCGGAACCGACCCGGTCCGGCAGGATGCGCCAGCGCGGCGCCTCGGCGACGCCGTCGTGGTGGTCGAAGGGCCGCTGGCACGGGAAGGCCAAGCCGACGTGCCAGTCCAGCAGCACCGGATCGGACGAACCGACAACCGAATCCAGGCTCGCCAAGCGGGGCAACCGGGGCGGGGTGACGGCGAGCCACTGCCGCGCCGTGATGTCGTTGTCCACGGCCACCAGACGCACCGCGTTCACCTCGGCGGGCAACCGGTCCAGCGGGACCCGCAGGTTGCGCCACGACGGCGCGGGCCCGATATCCAGCGGATCCACCGACCCGAGCATTTCCACCGCGCCGTCCGCGCCGCGCACGCCGTACTCCACGCGCAGTTCCTGACCGTAGGTGAGCACGCCGTCCGCGTCGACCGACCGGATGCGGCCCGCCGCGGTCACGGCGAGCACCCGGTAGGCGGGGTCGTGGCGCATGCTGTCGGTCAGATCGAGCCGATACCACTGGGATCGGAGCGTGGCCTGGCGCTGCTCGCCCTCCTGATAGCTGCCGAGCACGGGAGTGCGCGCCGGATCGAGGCCGAAGGGCAGCGTCACGGTGCTGCCGTTCACGCCGACCCGCTCGCTGGTGCCGCCGCCGGTGCCCGCGCCGGTGGTGTTGGTGGTCTTGTTGTCGGAATCCTTCTCGACCGAATTCGCGCCGCCGGTCACGGTTTCCTCGGCGTCGGCGGTGAGATCCTCGGCCACGCCGTTCGGGCTGAATCCCTTCGTCGCGTCCGGCGTCGAAAGGCCGTCCGCCACCGAACCCTCGAAGGGCAGCAGCACCGAGTCCGCCGTATCGGTCTCCACCAGAACGTCGTTGGCGAGACCGCAGGAATCGCCTGCCAGCGATTCGATATTCGACTTCGCGATCGAATAGGCCGGGTACTGGGTCACCGCGGCCTTGGCCAGCGACGCCACCTCGAACAGCACGAGCAGCGCGGCCGCGACGGTCAGCGGAACCGAGGCGAAACGGTCGAACCGATTCGGCGGCGCGGGCGCCCGGTACGGCTCGCGGTAGTGCAGCCAGATCGCCCAGAGCAGGGCGAGCACGCTGAGCCCGAGGAATGCGGTGGACAGACCCTTTCCCGCGATCAGCGGCGACTTGTCCCACCACGGGACACCGTAACTGGAGACATACCACCAGCCGTTCGACCCGGTGAAGGTGATGGCGAGCAGGAACAGCACGGCGGCGGCGAACAGCGCCCGGTTGCGCGGCGCGCGGATACCGGTGCTGCCGACCGCGACGGCGGCCAGCGCCGCGAGCGAGCCCGCGAGTCCGGCGTAGACGCCGAAGTGATGGGTCCACTTGGTCGGGGTGAACATCATCAGCAGCAGCGAGGCGAACACGATGCCGAGAATGCGCACCGAAGGACCGCGCGAAGTGCCGGGGATGCGACCCTTGCGCAGCACCTGGAGCACGCACACCAGCAGGCACAGCAGCATCATCAGCACGCCGAAACGCCGGGCCAGCGACCCGTCCGGGGACAGCATGAGCAGCGAATCCCAACGGGTGCGCTCGTCGAACCAGGCCACGTTGGGGCCGACGATGGTGCGCACGCGGGTGGCTTCCATGACGGTCGCGAGGGTCTGGTCGGCGAAGACGACGATGAGCACGAGGGTGCCCGCCGCGAGTCCTGGCGCGAGCAGGGACGCGTAGCGGTAGGCGAGAGCGCCGAAAGAACGGGACTCGATCGGTCGCGGCGCGTCGGCGCTGGGCAACTTGCCCTGGGCGCGCTTGACGATGATCTGCAGAACCGGCCGCGACCCGGCGATGAGCGCGGCGATGCAGATCAGTCCGGTGGGTCCGGCGGCCAGCGAGAAGGCGGCGATCATGACGCCGATCGCGGCGGGCAGCAGTCGCCCGGTGGCGATGGCGCGCTCGATCGAACACCAGGTGAGCAGCGCGCCCGCGGCGATCAGCGGTTCGGGGCGCAGGCCGTTGTCGTAGGGCAGCCAGAAGGCGAGGAACACCAGTCCGGCCGTCCACAACGCGACCTGGTGCCTGCGGACCCGCGCGCCGAGCCTCGGCAACACCTCGCGGCTGATCACCAGCCAGCACACCACGCCCGCGGCCAGCGTCGGCAGCCGCATCCACGGGCTCGCCGCCGAGATCTTCGTCATCCAGGCCAGCACCTCGTATGACCAGCCGAACGGGGCCTCCGGCACCGCGAACCACCGGTAGTAGTTCGCCATGTAGCCCGAATGTTCCGACGCCCTGGCCATATTGAGGATGTAGCCGTCGTCGGAGGTGTTCGCGCCGATGATGTGCCACAGCGCCAGGGTGCCGAGGACGGCGAGGTCGGCGAGCCCGAAGCGCCACCAGTGCGCGGGCAGGAAGCGCCGCGCCCGGCGGCCGTCGGAGGTGTCGAGCAGGTGCAGGGCGATCAGCGCGATCACGGTGCAGACCGCCGCCGCGATCATGGCGATCAGTTTCAGCGCGGTCGGAGTGGAGGAGAACCGCGAATCGATGTCGAGGTGCACGCGCGCGGCCGCGACCTGACTCGCGTCCAGATCGGTGAATATCCCCACCACCTGCGGACGCACGTCGCGCGGCAGGACCGTGCGGAACGCCGAGCCGTCCTTGCGGGTCACACCGGTGAATTCCACGGTGGTCGCGGCGGCGGTGGAATCGATGACGACCGAATCGCACGCCCCGATCTCCGCGACCGGCGCCGACAGCAGCGGGATATCGCGCTGCACCACGGCGAGCGTGCCCTCGGACACCGAGACGACGAGGCCCTTGGTCGCGGCCTGACCCGAGTCGACCGGGATGGTGGACAGCAACGTCTTCGACGATCCGGTCGCCCCGGCCCGATCCGTCTCCGCGGCGCGGGGCGCTTGGGCGCCTTGGTCGCGGGGCGCTTGGGCGCCTTGGTCGCGGGGCGCTTGGGCGCCTTGGTCGCGCGGCGCTTGGGCGCCTTGGTCGCGCGGCAGCATCGAACACGGCAGCGTGGCGGTGAAGCGCAGCGGCTCGTAGGAGACCAGCGGCGCCGCGACATCGGTGCTGTTGCCCGCCTGCGGCCAGTCCAGCGTCGCCCGGTCCTGGCGCACCGGAAGCAGCGGGGCGAGCAGCGCCAGCGCGAATCCGAGGAAGCCGGAAACGAGGGCGATCAGGCGGTAACGGGCAAACGCGGGTGTCGATCGGTCCGGGCGCACGGGGGTCATGCTAGCCACCGCGTCACACGCCACCGGCCGGTGCGTGCTCAGCGCAGGTGGCGGACGTCCCAGACCCACACGTCGTCGATGCGGGTCGGGGCGAATCCGACCAGTTGGGTCACGGTGTGACGGAGGGCGTCGGCGTTGCGGGAGGTGGCGAGGACGAGGACGTCGGCGCGCCAGGAATTCAGGTCGGCGATGGTGTTGTCGCGTTCTTCCTGACCGATGGGCGGGACGACGCCGGTGTCGCCGGTGCGGACGAGCAGCGCCATGGTCGGCAGGAATTCGGGGCCGTAGATGCCCTTCTTGTCGCGACCGGTCGGGCCGACGAAATAGCCTCCCGCGAGCGGGAATTCGAAACCGGTCTCGGTCTGCCAGCGCAGCGGTTCGGCGTCGGCAGGGCGTGGCGGGGGCACCATCACCACCGATCCGTCGCCGACGTAGGCGCGGATCGACCCGTCCGCGAAGAAGGCGGGGGTCGGGGCGCGGTCGACCACGGGGAGCGGGGTCGGGATCAGGGGCAGCGCGGCGAGTGCCAGCGCCGCGAACCAGGCGGGCGGCTTCCAGTCCACGGCCGATTCCCGCCACGTGGCCACCGCGCGTTCGACGCCGATGGCGAGCACGACGGCGATGGCGGGTATCGCGGCCATCGTCAGCCGGGTCTCCAGGACCGAATTCAGCAGCGGCACCCGCTCGGCCCAGCGCCACGGCAGTCCGACACCGGTCGGTCGCTTGCCGATGGTCGCCACCGCGCCGAGCGACAGCACGCCGAAGACCAGGATCACCGCGGTCGCCGCCCGCACCACCCGATCGCGCAGCAGCATCAGCACCGCGACGGCCAGCAGCAACAGCAGCGGCCAGCCGAAGTAGGCGTTCTGCTCGGTCTCGTTGATCGCCACGTACTGTCCCGGCGCGAACAACCCGCCCAGCGATTCGGAAGGGAACTGCACGATGGCCTTCAGATCGTTGCCCATCGGCCCGTGATCGATGGACCGGTAACTCTGCGAGCCGAAGAACTGCCACCACAGCGGAATCGCGGTGAGCGCGAGCGTGATCAACGCCGCCACCCCGACCGTCGGCGCGATCCCCGACACGGCCCGCACCCCGGCGCGCGGAGTGTGCAGGTAGTAGACGAACGCGAAGACCGCGAACGCCAGCGCGAAGATCAGCAGCGGTTCCTCGCCGAACGCGATTTGCGTCGCGACCAGCAAACCGAGCCGCACCGCATCCCCACCCCACACCCGCGGCGCAGGCGTCGCGGCAAGCACACCGCTCAGGCGCACCAGCCGCGCAGGCGTCTCGAACCGCGAACCGAGCCGGATCGCGTTCCGCCCCCGCGCTAGCGATGACGGTTTCGCGGTCTGCGGATCGAGCTGGGCCGTGTCTCGGCTGCGCGCTCGCGATGACGGTTTCGCGGTCTGCGGATCGAGCTGGGCCGTGTCTCGGCTGCGCGCTCGCGCTGCCTGCTTCGCGAGCTGCCACCTGTTGGAGATGGTGGTCGTCGCGTCGCAGGCCGATTCCGGCGACTCCGCGAGCGCGCGACGCGCCATGCGGATGAGCAGCCCGGCGATGATCGGGAGCAGCCCGAGGGCGACGAAGTTCGGGTGGGCGTTGGCGTGCGAGATCATGGCGGGTGCGAATCCGCAGAAGAGTCCGCCGATTCCGGCGGCGAGTCGGGATGTCACCAGTTCTCGCGCGAACAGCCGATACCAGGCGAATGCGGTGCAGGCCAGGCCGAGGGTGAGCACAAGCACGAAGGTGACCGTCGGGCCGAAGATCAGTGTGACCGGGGTGAGCGGGACGCCTACCCCGAACATCGCTGTGTTCGCCATGAGGTTCACGCCTGCCGGATAGTTCTGCAGGGTGGTGCCGAGCGGGTTCTCGAAATGCGTGACCGAATGCGCGGTGAGAGCGAAGAACCACTCCCACATGGTCTGGTCCTGGCCGCTCTTGATCAGGTAGCCGTTCGAGGTGTCGCGCCACTGGCCGGACAGGACGAACACCGCCAGCGCGAGATAGAGCGAGCAGGCGAGCAGGTCACCGCGCGCGATCCGAGGCAATCGAATTCGTCGAATCCGTGCGGCCGACGTGGTGCGGGGTGACTCACCGGAAGACGGTGCGCAGGCAGTGCGTGGCGGCAGGCCCGCGTCGTCGGGAAGCTGTGCGTCGAGAGGAATCGGCGGTCGGGTTTCCTCGACTCCCTCCGGTACCGCCGTCGACCCGCTGCGCTCACTTCCGACGACGTTCCCTGCAACCACGGGCAAACTTCTCCAACGACTCGACGCACGAACCAGCCCACACTAGGCCCGGTCGGTGTGAACCGCGATCGAAGCGACTGGGAGTGAGAGTGAGCCGGCAATTGCTCTCAGGAGTAGCCGAATCGTCGCTGTCTCAATCCGTGATCTCACCCACCGGCGACCCGGCGAGACCGCAAGGAACCCGGCTCGGCCGCAGCCGCCTCCGGACCGGAGCGGGTGTCAGCGCGTGACCGTGACCAGCGTGAACGGACCGATATCGGTGACGGTGAATGCCGGATCGGCGAACAGCCGCGCGGGGAACGCGACGGTGTAGCGCTTCACATTCGGATCGTTCGGATAGACGTCCTCGGCCAGCCGCAGCGTGTAGGTGTCACCGCTGCGGCGGAACAGGAACGCGTCGGGACCGCGCCACGGCGTCGCGTCGAGCGCGGCGCGCAACTGCGCCGGGGTATCGAGCTTGCTCCAGTCCTTTATGGTCGCGGCCCGACCAGCGAAGTCGGCGAGTGGATTCGCGTAGTGCGAGGTCAGCGCCTGGAATCCGAAGTAGGGGTAGAAGGAGAGGAAGCTGGTGTCGGCGGTGAGCAGCACCGTCTCGTCGCGCGGGCGGCCGGTCTTCGCCAGCAGTTGGGCGTCGATCTCGCGGTAGTGCCAGACCGCCGATTCCTTGCCGCGATCACCGCGTTTCCCGTCGCCGTCGGTGTCGGTGTACGCGGTGGTGATCTCGGGTTCGAGCACGTGCGGAATGTCCTGGGCGAAGGCAAGCGCGCCGACGAGTGCGATCACCGCCGCGGCGACTCGGAACCGCTCCGGCTCGTTGAACGCCTGGTAGGCGGCGCGCGCGCCCTCCACGAAGCCGAACGCGCCCGCCGCGGCGAGCAGTACGAGCAGGGGGGCTTCGAGTCGGAAGGACAGCAGGGTGGTGCCCGCCGCGGTCGCCAGCATCGACAGCAGCGTCCACAGGTAGATCGCCACCACGCCGATGCCGATGGCCTGTGCCCGCCGCGACGATCCGGCGCGCACGACCAGCCAGATCGTCCCGATCAGGCACAACCCGCCGAGCAGGGAGAACTCCGCCATCGGCAGTGGCAGTTCGGCGCCGGAACGCGGCAGGTAATGCAGTGCGGTGCCCGAGCGAGGCGTACTCGAATCCAGCGACTTCAGCAGGTACGGCAACCACACGATGGCGGCGAGTGCGCCCGCGATCACGCCGATCACGGCCGTGCGCAGCACCGGCGGCAGCACGGCCCGCCACACCGACCCGTTCGCCTCGGTGCGCCCGCGCGCGGCCCGGATCGCCTGCCGCCGTTCGCGTATCGCGTAGGCCGCCGAGATCAGGCCCATGAGGGCGATCGCGAACGCGGCGACCAGGAAGTACAGCGTGTAGAAGGTCGCGCCGAGTCCGAGGAAGCAGCCCGCGCCGACCACCGCGCCCCAACCGCCCGCCGTCGACGGCGCGCCGCCCCACACGCCGGGTTCGGCGGGACGGTGGATCGCGCCCCAGGCCAACACGAGTGCGGGCGGCAGCAGCAGCACGATCACCGCGCTGTAAGCCTCGGGCGCGGCGAAGGTGACGCCGACGGCGGTGGTGGCGGCCGTCACCGCGACCGCCCAGTCCGCGCGGATCAGCCGCGTCCACAGCACCAGCGCGAGCACGGCGGCCACCGCGAGCGACCCGATCGCGTACGGCTTGAACACCTCCCAGCCGTCCATGCCGAGCACGTTGGCGACCCGTCCGCCGAACCAGAACCAGCCCGCCGGGTACAGCGGCGGCAGATCCGCGTACGTCATATCGCGCAGCGCGGGACTGTCGGTGAGTCGCGTCAGGTATTCGGTGCGGAACTCCTGATCCACCGAGATCCCGAACAGGTACAACTTGGTGGCCGCGAGCGGCATGCCGAGCGTGACCGTGACGAATGTCGAAATGCCGACCCAGGACAGCAGTTTCGCCACCAACGGCCGACGCCGCAGCCGCAGCAGCGTGATCGAGGCGACCAGCATGACCGCCGCCGCCACCTGCCCGACGGTGGTCAGCGCCCTGGTGACATTCGAGGAGTTGAACGCGGGCCAGTCGACCAGCGAGAACGCGAACAGCCCGACCGCCGCGACGGCGACCGCGACGAGGCAGGCCAGAACGGCCTCGCCGAGCCCTGACCCGAGATGCCTGCCGACGGCGCGCAGGCGCGCACCCGACGGCGTCGGCGCGGCGGTCGCGGGCGGCGCTTCGGCGGTGTCGACGCTCATCCGCGCACCGCTCCGAGCCGTCGCGCGACCTCGTCCGTCACGGACTCCCGATGATCCGGGAGCCCGGTGGGGATCGGTCCGACTACTCGCATTACGCCTCCGGTTCGCTGCTCGGCTCCGACTCGTGCTGACCGCGAGAGCGCAGCCGCGACCGATGGTAACCGTGCCCCGCGACGCGCGAGCCGCACCGGCTCCCGTCTACGCGGGGACCGGTGCGGCTCGGACGCGATGATCAGGTGGTGACGATCAGATCGGCAGGCGGCGGAAGATGGGGCGCGGGATGTGGCGCAGGACCATCATCACGTAGCGGAAGATCCCCGGCGCCCAGATCAGTTCCTTACCGCGTTCGGAAGCCGCCACCGCGAGCGCGGCGACCTCTTCCTTGTCCACGGTGAACGGCGCTTCCTTGGCGCCGGTCGCCTTCCAGTGCGCGAGCGTGGTCGAGGTGCGCACCTGGCCCGGTCGGATCACCAGCACGCGCGGGCCGAACGGCCGCAGCGCCTCGCCGAGACCGAGGTAGAACCCGTCGAGACCGGCCTTGGTCGACCCGTACACGAAGTTGGAGCGGCGCACCCGTTCACCGGCCGCCGAGGACATGGCGATGATCCGCCCGTATCCCTGCGCCTTCATCTTCTCGCCGATCAGCACGCCGACCGACACGGCGGCGGTGTAGTTGATCTCGGCGATCTGCACGGCCTTGCGCTGGTTCTGCCACAGTTCCTCGGCGTCGCCGAGCAGCCCGAACGCCACGATCGCGACGTCGACGTCGCCGGTGTCCCAGGCCGCGTCGACGACCTTGGGGTGGCTGCCGCTGTCGAGTGCGTCGAAATCGATGACCTCGACCGAGGCCGCGCCCGCCGCGTTCATCTGCGCGACGGCGCCGTCGCGCAGCGGATCGTTCGGCAGGGTCGCGAGGATGACGCGGGCGGGTCCCTTCTTCAGGTACTCCGCGCAAATCGCGAGGCCGATCTCCGAGGTTCCGCCCAGCAGCAGCAGGGTCTGCGGGTTACCTACGGCATTGATCACTGAAGCTCCAGCCTTCTCGCCATATCGGACATGAATACGCCTGTGGGATCGACACTTCGGCGGATCTTGATCCACTCGCCGATCCGGGGGTACATCTGGTGGAAGGCCTCGGCGGTGGTCCGCGAGTCCTTCCCGGTGTAGAGCCTGCCGCCGAATTCAAGGACGCGGCGGTCGAGTTCGGTGACGAACTCGTTGAGCCCGGCCTTTATCGGGAAATCGAGGCAGACGTTCCAGCCCGGCATCGGGAAGCTCAGCGGCGCCTGATTGCCCTCGCCGAAATACTTGAACACGTTCAGGAACGAGTAGTGCCCGCTGCTCTGCACGTCGACGAGGATCTGCTTGAACTCCTGCACCGCTTCCGGCGGCACCACGAACTGGTACTGCAGGAAGCCGCGCGACCCGTAGGCGCGGTTCCATTCGCCGAGCATGTCGAGCGGATGGTAGAAGGCCGTGAGGTTCTGCGGCTTCTGCCGGTAGGTGGCGCCCTTGCGGTACCAGACCTCGGTGGCCAGCGCGAAGGTCCGCTTGTTCAGCAGGCCGTTCGGGAACACGTCGGGGAAGGTCAGGAACGTCTTGCCGGTGAAGTCGAGCGGGTTCTTCCTGAGTTTCTTCGGCAGCTGGTCAAGGGTGGCCAGCGAACCGCGCGAGATCACCGCGCGCCCGAGTGCGGGCATCGGGCTCATCGCGTCGAACCATGCCGAGCTGTACTCGTAGCGGTCCTCGGAGCCGTCGCTGTGGAAGGCGATGGTTTCGTCGAGGCCCGCGGTGACGTCGCCGTCGGCGATGAAGTACGCCGTCTCGGTCGGCGTCATCTCGATGGTGGCGCGCAGGATGATGCCGGTGAGTCCGCAGCCGCCGACGGTGGCCCAGAACAGTTTGGCGTTGCGCTTGGGGGTGATGTGCTGCACCGTGCCGTCGGCGGTGAGCAGCTCCATCGACCGCACGTGGTTGCCGAAGCTGCCCGCGCTGTGATGGTTCTTGCCGTGGATGTCGGAGCCGATGGCGCCGCCGACGGTGACCTGGCGGGTGCCGGGCAGCACCGGCACCCAGAGGCCGAACGGCAGCGCGGCCTTCATGAGCTGGTCGAGGTTCACACCCGCGTCCACGTCGACGAGCCGGGTGTCCCGGTCGATGCGGTGGATCTTGTCCAGCGCCGTCATGTCGACGACGAGGCCGCCCGCGTTCTGCGCGTTGTCGCCGTAGGAGCGACCGAGTCCGCGGGCGATGACGCCGCGACGCAGGTGGGCTGGCTTGCCGTCGTTGTCCTCGGCGACCATGGCCACGGCCTTGGCGATGACTTCCGGATCCGGGGTCGACAGAACTTCGGCGGAGGTTGCGGCGGTGCGACCCCATCCGGTCAACTCACGGTGTCGCGTTGGTAGGGCGTACGCGGACCCGTTGTCGTCACCGGTTGTCGTGGTGGGGGTCGAAACTTTCGTGGACATCGGCATAGAGGCTACAGGTATCGATGAATTACGGACCGTCCTCACCATCCTCGCTCGTATCGGATCGCTCGGTTCCCGTTAAGCTCGTCGCCGTGCACGCCGAATCCCGCCTCCCGCTGCCGACCGAACCGCTCCCGGTCCAGGCGCGGCCCGACGCGGGTGAAGGAGACGTTCTGTCCACTCAGCCGTTCGCGAGCATCCCGCCCGACGAGGCGCGCGCCGACCTCGACCTGAAGACCCAGATCATCCGTTTCACGGTCACCGGCGGCCTGTCGGCGGTGGTCGACTTCGGGCTGTATCTGCTGCTCAGGAATGTCCTCGGGCTGCCGACCAGCGGCGCGAAGGCGATCAGCTTCGTGGCGGGCACCACGACGGCGTACCTGATCAACCGGCGCTGGACCTTCCAGGCGCCGCCGAGCCGCGCCAGATTCATCGCGGTGGTCGCGCTGTACGCGACGACGTTCGCGGTGCAGGTCGGCATCAATCAGCTGATGGTGAACGTCCTCGGCGACAAGGCGTGGCAGCTGACGCTGGCTTTCGTGGTCGCGCAGGGCACCGCGACCGTCATCAACTTCGTCGTGCAGCGGCTGGTGATCTTCAAACTCCGGTGAGCCTTCACCGCCCGCCGAAAGTGTGCAGCGCGGCGACGAGCCCTTCGCGGTCGGCTTTCGCGCCGAAGTAGTCGCCGCCCTTGGCGCGGGTGCTGTCGGTGCCCCATTCGCGGTTCTCGCGGGGCGCGGGCACCAGCCGCGGTATGTGTTTGCGGCAGTGGATGTATGCCTCCTCGACGCCGATCACCACCCACAGCCCGACCGTGCGGCCCTTGGTATTCGACGGCAGGTCGCCGACCCGTCCGCGCAGCGTCGCGTCCTCGACCACGCGCGCCGATCCGTTGACGTGCAGGCCGATCAGATCACGGACGAAATCCATGAGCAGGATTCCGATATGCGGGTTCTCCAGGATATTGCCCATACTGGCCATGACCCCGTTGCCGCGGAACTCGGGATATGCGATGGTCCGCTCGTCGATGACGTGCAGGAATCCGGGTTCGCCCGCGCGAAAACTGGTGTCGCATTCCCCGTGTTTATCGCTGGTCGCGATGAAGGCCATATCCATTCGCGCGATGAATTCGATCATCGTCGGGTTGAGGTGGTCGAGGACCTGGTCGGTGTAGAACCGTTCGGCCCGCTCGGTGCTGCCGTGTCTGTCCTGTAGTTCGTGTTCGCCGTCGCTGCCGTATCGTGTACCGGGCATGTGCGCCCCCTCTGGTAGCCGGAATCCCGGATAGCACGGGTTCCGTGTCGAACGGGTGAATCGACCACAATGTGCAGAGTTTAGGGGAGGGGCGCGCGGCGCCGAGGTGGAATCGTCATGGGGAATGAACCGTATTTCGGTTTGCCACATGAGTTTCCAGGTATTCGCCCATTCCGACCGATCGGAATTTTCCGGCCGATCGGAATGGGATTCGCGGTGCGCGAAGGTCATGCGGGGGTCAGGGTGACCGGCACGCCGTTGAACACCGCGTTGCCCGATGGCGCGTCGACCACCGAATCATCGGTCAGCACATTGGCGTTGACCCCGGCGTTGGCCTTGGCCACCGTCTGCGGACTCTCCTGGTGTCCCCAGCCGTGCGGCAGGCTCACCACACCCGGCATGATCGACTCGGTCGGCTCGACCGGCACGGTCACGACTCCCGCCGCGGATTTCACCACCGCCGTGCCGCCGAGGCCGAGCCGGAGCACATCGTCGGGATGCACCTGCAGCGTGCACCGATTCGTCCCGCTGACCAGCGTCGCGACATTGTGCATCCAACTGTTGTTGGACCGCAGGTGGCGGCGGCCGATCAAGACGAACTCGGGGGTGGCCTCGACCGCCTTGGCCCGTATCCGCGCGACCTCGGCGAGCAGTTGCGGCGGCGCGAGATCCACCCTGCGTGACGCGGTCAGCAGCACCTCGGGCAGGCGCGGGCGCAACGGTCCGAGGTCGAGGCCGTGCGGATTGTCCAGCAGCGCGCGCAGATTCAGGCCGCCGGGCACCCCGGAGTCGAGGCGCTCGGTATTCCATTCGCCGTATGCGCCGAGGCGAAGCATCATGTCGATGCGCTGTTCGGTGGTCGTCTCGCCGTGCAGGTCGGGACGGCGCTGCGCGAGCCCGGCCTTGGCCAGCGTGGTCGCGATGACCATCTCGTCCAGCGCGACCAGCGGGTCGTCGGTGTGCGGCAGCCCGGCGGCGATGGCGGCGAGGGTCGCGATCACCCGTGCCTCGGAGGGTTGATCGCCCAGCGGCACCAGCGGCGGCGAGTACCTCACGTAATTGCGCACCGCGAGCTGCAAGAGCGCGAAATCGTAGTGCGGGGACTGCAACGGACGCGGCGGCGGCAGGATCACGTCGGCGTGGCGCGTCGTCTCGTTCACGTAGCGGTCGACGCTGACCATGAATTCGAGACCGGCGAACGCGGCGGCCATCCGGTTGCCGCTCGGCGCTGACAGCACCGGATTGCCCGCCACCGTGATCATCGCCCTGACCTGCTGCCCGTCGCCGGGTGTCAGGATTTCGTCGGCGAGGGTCGCGACGGGCAGTTCGCCCATGGCCTCCGGCAGGCCGCGCACCCGGCTGCTCCAGCGTCCGGTGCGGAACGGTTTGGTGCGCACGATGCCCGCCGCCGCGGCCGAGGCGAACATCGCGCCGCCTGGCGCGTCGAGATTGCCGGTGAGGGTGTTCACCGCTTCGACCAGCCACTGTGTGACCGTGCCGAATTCGGCGGTGCAGGTACCGATGCGGGCGTAGACGGCGGCCGTCGGCGCGGCCGCGAGTTCGCGCGCGATCCGCGACACCGTCGCCGCCGGGATACCGGTGCGCGCCTGCACCACCTCGGGGGTGAAGCTCGCGGCGGCGGCGCGCAGCTCGTCGAGTCCGTCGACCTCGAGCCGGATATCGGTCAACTCTTCCTCGAACAGAGTCCGCACGATGCCGAACAGCAGGTAGGCGTCGCTGCCCGGCCGGATGAACAGGTGCTCGTCGGCGAGTTTCGCGGTGCGGGTCACCCGGGGGTCGACCACGACCAAACGGCCGCCGCGCGCACGCAACGCCTTGAGCCTGCCGGGGAAGTCGGGTGCGGTGCACAGCGATCCGTTGGATTCCAGCGGGTTGGCGCCGAGCATCAGCAGATAGTCGGTGCGATCCAGATCGGGTACCGGCATGAGGAGGGGGTCGCCGAACATCAGTCCGCTGGCGACTTGTTTCGGCATCTGGTCCGCGGTGCTGGCCGAGTACAGGTTCTTGGTGCCGACGGCGCGGACCAGGGCGGGCACGTAGAGCGCGCCCGCGACGGTGTGCGCGTTGGGATTGCCCAGATATACGCCGACCGACTGGTTCCCGTGGGTGGCGATCAGCTCGGGTAGTCGGCTCGCGATGTAGTCGTATGCCTCGTCCCAGGTGGCGGTGCGCCAGGTGTCGGTGGTCCGGTCCCGGATCAGCGGCGCGGTCACGCGATCCGGGTCCTCGTCGACGTGGCCGAGGCTGGCGCCCTTGGGGCAGATGAAGCCGCGGCTGAGCGGATCCTTCTTGTCGCCGCGCACGGAGGTCACGTGGTCGTTCGGGTCGAGGGTGATCGACAGTCCGCACACCGCCTCGCACAGCGGGCAGGTGCGCAGCAGATTACGGGCGGTGATGACATCGGCCATACCTCAATCATCGCGTGCGATGTTCTTTCGTCAACAGTGCCGGGACGAAAAAGACCGGTATCCGCGATCAGCGGATACCGGCCGCACCGGCGCGAGCCGGTGTTACTCGACGTGCGGTCGCCGACGGATGTCGGCAAGGGGGGACCGTGAACGCAGTGCCCGATCGCGAACGTCGAGGGGGCTGAAGCGTTCGGCCGGTCAGCAGGCGACGCTGGTGAGGGTGTCGCCGTTGCGGCGACGCGCCCGCGCGGCGGCGGAACGGACCGCGGCGGCGATGGCGACGACCGGAGGCAGCCAGCGGGCCTCGGCGGGGGAGACGCTCCACTGCGCCGCGCCCGCGGCGGAGATGTGGGTGGGCGGCAGCGCGATGCCCGCGCCGTCGGCATGCACGGTGACGCCGGCCTCGCGCAGCGCCTCGATGGCCATGGCCGCCTTGCGCAGGCCGGTGACCAGGTGGATCTCGCGACGCTCGGCGCCGGGGATCTCGATCACGGGGCCGGAGAGGTTGTTGGCGCGGAGGAAGCGGCGAACATCGCCTGCCAGCTTGCCGCTGACCTCGATACCCGCGACGTCCTCATCGGTGATCAGGCAGATCCCGTTGGCCGTTTCGGCGATCGTCCATCCGCGCGCGGTGTAGTCCTGCGCTGCGGCGGTCATCTCGGCCGCCGAGACGGAAGTCGGAAACGAGGTGCGCACTGTGTTCTCCATTCCCCGGTAGATCCTTGGGTCTGCGTTCACGGGGGGTATCGAACGAGGGTGGTCGTCGCGTTACGCGAGTTTCCAAAGAAATTTCGAACTGTATGGCTCGTCTCACAACGGGGGCCCGCATGTCGTTCGGCTATGACCGGCCGGTCAGTTCGTTTCATGCCTTCCGAGCTCGGGAAATCGGCCCGGTCGACGATCGCGGCGCGGCGGTTCGGCCGGTGCCCGGACGTGCGCTCGGCTCCGCGCGCTCGGCGGAACGGATCGGTGGTCCGCCTGCGAAGGCGCGCTGTCGGATGCGGCCGGAGTGGTCCGCCGTCCGGGAATCCTCGGGTCGGTCCGCGCCACGCGCGAAGGCGTCGATGTGGGTTTCCGGCGCGAGCGGCCTGCGTCCGCACGAAAAGCGACCGCACGGTGATCAACCTTGTTGTATTGCCGGGAAGTGGCTGACGCGAACCACATTGGCATGAGTGTGATGCTGACCTATCTGTGCCACCAAGTGTGCACTATGTCAGATCGCCTGTGAAACAATGCTGTCCGGGCGGCCGCCCGACAATCGCGGGCGCCGAGGGAAGCGTCGCGCCGGGGGTCTGGAGGAGTGCCGGGCCGAGTCGACGCATGGCGCGAGGGGGAAGCATGGCTTTACCGCACGGAACGACGGGTTCGACCATGCCGCGACGGCAACTGGGTCGCCACCTGCGCGAGTTGCGCAACCGCGCCAGGATGACCACGCGCACCGCGGCGCAGCGGCTCGAGTGGTCCGAGGCCAAGATCTGGCGTATCGAAACCGGGCAGACCTCGCTGCGCAGCCTCGACGTCGAGGCGATGTGCAAGGTCTACGACGCGCCGACCGATGTCGTCGGCACGCTGACGGCGCTGGCCCGCGAGACCAAGGCGCGCGGCTGGTGGACCGCCTACAGCGATGTCATCTCCGAGGGTTTCGACGTCTACGTCGGACTCGAGGAGGCGGCCAAGCGGGTGTCCACCTACGAGGACGCCATGATTCCCGGTCTGTTGCAGACCGAGTCGTATATGCGGGCCATGTACGCCGCGGGTCGCCCCGAGGCCACCACCGCCGAGATCGATCGCCGGGTGCGGTTCCGGATGGCGCGGCAGAACCTGCTCACCCGCGCCGGGACGCCGCTGCACATCGACGCGGTGCTCACCGAGGCGGCGTTGTGGCACGGCATCGGCGGCGTCGAGGTCGCCGACGCGCAGCGCGCGCACCTGCGCCGGATGTGCGACCTGCCGAACACCCGCATCCAGGTGGTGCCGACCGAGTCCGGCTACCACGACGGCCTGGATTCGGGTCGGTTCGTCCTGCTGGAGTTCCCCGAGGGCCGCATGGGCGAGCAGCCGGAGCCGCCGGTGGTCTACATCGAGGCGTTCACCGGTCCGGTCTACCTGGACAAGGACGCCGAGATCGAGCGCTACCGAAGGGCTCTCGCGAATATCAGGGCCGCCGCGGTGGACGCGCGCACGGTATTGGACTAGTCGGCCCGGACTCGGTCCCAGGTTTCGGCGAGTATCGCGCGATGGGTCGGCAGCGCCCGCGCGTGCACGGCCCTGCCCTCCTCGGTGGGGCAGACGAAGATGGCGCGGCGGTCGTCGACGCACATGCTGCGGTGCACGAGGCCGTCGCGCTCGAGCCGGGCCACCGCGCGGGAGAGCGCGCTCTGGCTGAGGTGGATGTCGCCCGCGAGATCGCTCATGCGGTAGTCGTCGCAGTTCGCGTCCATCAGCCGATCGAGGGTTTCGAATTCGCTGAGCCCGATGCCGTGCTGTCCTTGCAGCCCCTTCTCCAGGGCGCAGCTCACGGCGGCGTGTCGGTCGAGTAGTCGACGCCATTCGTCGACGCGTTCGGTCGGTGTGACCGTGCGTCGATCCGCCTGCGGTGCCGTCTTCGACATGGCGTCATCCTAGTCGGTCCGCCCAATCTATGCAATCACATTAAATGTGTTGGCATTTAATGCACGCGCAAGTAATGTCCTTCGCATGACATCACCGGCACCGCTGTCGGCCGCCGAGAAAGCGACCGATCCGACCATTTGGTCCGCCCGACTGTGGGGCATGCTGATAACCCTCTGCATAGTGCTGTTCCTCGACGGCCTCGACGTCTCGATGATCGGGGTCGCCCTCCCGTCCATCGGCGCCGAACTCGACCTGTCGACCTCGACCCTGCAATGGCTGGTCAGCGGCTACGTCCTCGGCTACGGCGGCCTGCTGCTGCTCGGCGGCCGCACCGCCGACCTGCTCGGCCGCCGCCGCGTCTTCCTCATCGCGCTGGCCGTCTTCGCCGTCGCCTCCCTGCTCGGCGGCCTGGTGACCTCGGGTCCGCTGCTCATCGCGACCCGCTTCGTCAAAGGCCTGGCCGCGGCCTTCACCGCGCCGACCGGCCTGTCCATCATCACCACCAACTTCGCCGAAGGTCCGGCGCGCAACAAGGCGCTGTCCATCTACACGGTGTTCGGTGCGGGCGGCTACTCCATGGGCCTGCTGTTCGGCGGGCTCATGACCGGCGTCGGCTGGCGTTGGACCTTCCTGCTCCCGGTGCCCATCGCGCTGGCCGCGCTGGCGGCCGCCTACGTGCTCGTTCCCAAGGACGACGGCGTCGCCGAAGGCGGCCACGACATCCTCGGTGCGCTGCTGTCGAGCGCGGGCATGCTGCTGCTGGTCTACACCGTGGTCAGCGCACCCGAGGCGGGCTGGGTCTCGGCGCGGACCATCGGCTCCTTCGCGCTGGTCGTCGCATTGTTCGCGGCCTTCGTCGCGGTGGAGAAGCGGGTCAGGTATCCGCTGATCCGCCTCGGTATCCTGCGTAAAGCCACGCTGGTGCGCGCCAGTCTGGCCATCATCGCGCTCGCGGGCTCGTACTTCAGCTGGCAGTTCGTCGTGACCATCTACCTGCAGGATTCACTCGGCTGGTCACCGCTGCGGCTGGCCATGGCGCTGCTGCCGGTCGGTGTACTCGTCGTCGCGTCGGTGTTCTTCTCCGATCGCCTGGTGGATCGCTTCGGCACCGGCCCGGTGATCGCGGTCACTCTCGCCGTCATGACCGTCGGCTATCTGCTGTTCCTCCGCTTGGACACCGCGCCGTCCTACCCGGCGATGCTGCTGCCCGCGATCCTGCTGATCGGCATCGGCTGGGTCGGTTTTCCCGCCATCAACATCCAGGCCACCGCAGGCATCGACGACGAGGAACAAGGACTGGCCGCGGGCGTGCTCCAGACCGCCATGCAGGTCGGCGCCGCCATCGTGCTCGCCGTCACCACCGCGGTCGTGACCTCGGGCGACGCCGTCGACACCTCGGCCGAAGGCATGCTCGAAACCTTCCGCCCCGGACTGGAATTCGTGACCGGCGTCGCCGCGGTGGGCGCGGTGGTCGCCCTGGCCGCCGTCCTGCCGCGCATCCGGCGGCAACGGAGGCGGGAACCCGAACTCGAACTCGTCGGCTGAGTCACTACACGGCTGGGCCGACCTGCGGGAATGCCACGCCCGGCGCATCGCGGGGCGTGGCATCCGGCTGTTCGGGCCTCCGGCAACGGGGCAATCAGGACGGGGCGAAGCGCGGGGCCGCGATGTCCTTCGGGGAGCGGACGAAGGTCAGCGCCGAGCCGTCGCGCCCGACGGTAGGCCAGTCGATGGCCAGTGCCGGATCGAACGCGTCGAGCTCGTGATCGAGTTCCGGGCTGTACTCCAGCGAGCACAGGTAGGTCACCGTCGACTCGTCCTCCAGCGCGAGGATCGCGTGGCCGAGGCCCTCGGACAGGAAGACCGAGCGCCGGTCGACATCGTCGAGCAGCACGCTGTCCCACCGCCCGAAGGTCGGTGAGTCGGGTCGCAGATCCACCACGACGTCGAGGAACGCGCCGCGCACACATGTCACGTATTTGGCCTGGCCCGGCGGGTCCTCGGTGTAGTGGATGCCGCGCAGCACACCGGCGGCCGAGGTCGAGCAGTTCACCTGGCACAGCTCGAACGGCCTGCCGGTGGCCTTCTCGAATTCCGAGGCCTTGAACGTTTCGGCGAAGGCGCCGCGCTCGTCGCGCAGGACCCGAGGGGTGACGACCCACGCGCCGGGCACCGCGAGTTCGCGAATATCCATGCTCACCAATCCCGTCCGCGCTCGAGCAGGTCGAGCAGGTAGCCGCCGTAGCCGGAACGTACCAGCGGTTCGGCGCGGGCGCGCAATTCCTCGTCGTCGATATACCCCATTCGCCAGGCGACTTCCTCCGGTACGCCGATCTTCAGTCCCTGCCGTTCCTCGATGGTGCGCACGTAGTTGGCGGCGTCGAGCAGCGAGTCGAAGGTGCCGGTGTCGAGCCAGGCGGTGCCGCGGGCGAGCACGTCCACCCGCAGCCTGCCCTGTTCCAGGTAGGCGCGGTTGATGTCGGTGATCTCGTATTCGCCGCGCGCGGACGGACGCAGCCCTCTGGCGATCTCGATGACGTCGTTGTCGTAGAAGTACAGCCCCGGAATCGCGTAGTTGGATCGGGGGATCTTCGGCTTCTCCTCGATCGATACCGCGCGCCCCTCGGTGAACTCGATGACGCCGTACGCGGAGGGATCGGAGACCCAGTAGGCGAATACCGCGCCGCCGTCGATGTCGGCGAACTGGTTCAGGCCGGTGCCGAGGCCGGGGCCGTGGAAGATGTTGTCGCCGAGGACGAGTGCCGCGTGTTCGCCGCCGATGTGGTCGGCGCCGAGGACGAAGGCGCGCGCGAGTCCGTCGGGTTCCGGCTGCACCACGTAGGTGATGGCGATGCCGAACTTGGCGCCGTCGCCGAGCAGCCGGGCGAAGGCCGCGGCGTCCTCGGGGGTGGTGATGACGAGGATGTCTCTGATGCCCGCCAGCATCAGTGTGGACAGTGGGTAGTAGACCATCGGTTTGTCGTAGACCGGGACCAGCTGTTTGCTCACCCCGCGCGTGATCGGGTGCAGCCGGGATCCGGTGCCGCCCGCCAAGATGATTCCGCGCATGCCGAGAAGTCTGCCAGTTCCGGCCCGCCGGGATTCGGTCAGGTTCCGACTGTCCTACGAATTCGTCACGACGGTCACGGAAGCGACGACTCCGAGCGATTCTGTTGCATAGATCACTCTATCGTGGTGTTCTGAACGGACGACCAATTGACGGGCGCCGTCCGGGAAGGACAACCCGTCGAGTGGCGTTGTACCTGATGTCAGCGCCGACATCACGCCGGGTGGGCCGGTCGGATGCGGCGCGCCTGGAAGAGGGTGATGCGCGATGAACGGCGAACCCCATGCGGTGATGAATCCACACGGGCCGAGCATTTCGGCGCGACTGCTCGCGGCGACCTGCCGCGGCCTGGTCCGCCCCGTGCTGCGCGCCGCGCCCATCACGCCGACGACCATCCCCTTCGGCGCCTTCGCCATCGACAACCTGGCCAGGCTGCGCCCGCGACCGCGCGGCGTCGACCGGGAACAGGTCACGCTCGACGGCTTCCGGATGGAGATCATCCGGCCATCGGGCGCCGGACGCGCACTGCGCCACGGCGCGCTGCTGTACATGCACGGCGGCGGATTCGCGATCTGCGGCCTTGAGACGCACCGGCCGGTGGCGGCCAGCCTCGCCAGGCGCACCGGGCTGCCGGTGGTGAACGTCGAGTACCGGCAGTTGCCCCGGCACAGCATCGGTCAGTCGGTGCAGGACTGCCTCACCGCCTACCGCTGGCTGCTCGGTCACGGCGCGGACCCGGCGCGGGTGGTCTTCGCGGGCGATTCCGCGGGCGGCTACCTCACCTTCGCGACCGCGCTGGCCGCGATCGAGTCCGGACTGCCGGTCCCCGCGGGCCTGATCGGCCTGAGCCCGCTGCTCGACCTGGACTACGTCGCCAAGGAGAGCTACGAATACGTCGCGAGCGACCCGTATATCCCCCTGACGGCGCTGCGCGCGGTCGCGCGGCTCGGCGCGGAGATCGACGGCGTGATCGACCCGATGCTCTCACCGGTCAACGGCGCACTGGCCGGACTGCCCCCGGTGCTGCTCATCGCCGCCGAGGAGGAGGTGCTGCGTTACGACTGCGAGCTCATGGCGCGGCGGCTGACGGCGGCGGGTGTGCCCAACACCGTGGAACTGTGGCGCGGGCAGGTGCACGCCTTCACGAGTATCGCGCCGAATCTGCCCGAAGCGCGGGCCGCCCTCGGTAGGGTGGCACGGTTCGTGCGCGAGGTCACCCCCAACGAGCAGGCTCCCACCGAGCAGGCCAGGACCGCGTAGTAGCCAGGACCGCGTAGACCGGTCCGCACGACGAGAACGGGCTCGGACGGCCTTGATCACGGTCGGCCGGACGAGTCGAACCCCGCCCCGATGATTCGGGGCGGGGTTCTCTCGTCTTGCTGTTCGGTTGTGCTCGGTGAGCTGCCGGGGGTCTACCGGCGAGCCACCGGGTTCACCGCGATCCGCTCGGAATTACTTGGCCGGGGCGGGCGGCGGCGCGGTGGTGGTCGCGATGTACTGGATCGCGGCGGCGATGGCGACCGGAGCGGTGATCAGGATCTGACCGATCAGGGTGCCGAGGAAGCCGATGGCGGCCATACCGCCGACGCAGCCGAGCGCGGCGGCCGGGATGAACGGGCCGAACAGGCCGACCAGGGTGGCCGAGGCGACGGTGGCGCCGACGATGCCGCCGAGGACACAGCCGATCGCCGCGCCGCTGATGCCACCGACCAGGGTGCCGATGGTGGCGCCGACGCTGATGGTGTCCTTCAGGCGGTTGAACGCGGCGAGCTCACGGTCGTACTCGTTCTTCCAGGGAGCCTGGTTCTCGTAAGGCAGGGCGACCGGCTTGTAGACGGCCTTGTCCACGTCGAGCTGCGGGGTGAGGGTGGCGGTGCGGCCCGAGATCTCCGCGGCGATCGGCAGTTCGTAGTCTTCGAGGCGGAACTTCAGTTCGGTGCCCGCGACGACGGTGCCGTTGTTGTCCTTGACCTTCAGGGTGTCGTTCTCGACGACGATCGAACCGGAGTCGATGGTGAAGATCGACTGGGTGTCGGTGGAGTGCGCGTTGACGCCGACCGGCTGGGCCGCGGCCGGCTCGGCCGGTGCCGCGTTGACGGTGCCCGCGGTGACGCCGAGCGCGGCGATCAGCAGCGCCGACGTGGCGGCGAATTTCCTCATCAGCATTTGTTTGGAACCTCGATGTGAAGCGTTCGGAGGGGACCTGACGATCGAAATCCAAACCAGCTAACGAGTGGTGAACCGCCTGTGACCGTTAATTCAATTTTTGTTCACCGTCGCGATGCTCGGCATGGTGGGTTTCTTGAAACCTGTGCTGCGAGCTGGGTTTTCTCCCAAAAATCAAACCGAGCGTCACGCTCTACCGGCAAGTAATGTGATGAAGGTCACGCCATCCGAACGGGGTCGAATTAACCGGTCGCGGTGCGGGACTTGGTAGCCGAAGTCCGATCCGTCCCACGTATGGTCGAGGGGTGCGATTGCTCGTAACCGGCGGCGCCGGGTTCATCGGTGCGAATTTTGTCCAGCGGACCGTCACCGAACGGCCCGACGCGACGGTAACCGTCCTCGACGCGCTGACCTACGCGGGCAATAAGAGATCCCTGGATCCGGTATCGGACCGCATCGATTTCGTGCACGGCGATATCGCCGATCTCGACCTCGTCGACGAACTCGTCAGCGGTGTCGACGCGGTCGTCCACTTCGCCGCCGAATCACACAACGACAACTCCCTCGCCGAACCGTGGCCGTTCGTGCAGACGAATATCGTCGGCACATATTCGCTGCTCCAGGCGGTGCGCAGGCACGAAGTGCGCTACCACCACGTGTCGACCGACGAGGTGTACGGCGATCTCGCTCCGGACGCACCCGCATTCACCGAGGCGACGCCCTACAACCCGTCGAGTCCGTATTCCGCTACCAAAGCCTCCAGCGACCTGTTGGTCCGCGCCTGGACCAGGTCTTTCGGCGTGCGCGCGACCATGTCGAACTGCAGTAACAACTACGGTCCCTATCAACACGTCGAGAAATTCATACCGCGCCAGATCACCAACCTCATCGACGGCGTGCGGCCGCGTCTGTACGGGGCCGGACATCAGGTGCGGGATTGGATTCACGTCGATGATCACAATCGCGCGGTATGGGACATCCTGGAGCGCGGGAGAATCGGACAAACATACCTTATCGGGGCAAATGGTGAACTCGACAACAAAACCGTCGTGCGCTTGATCCTGGAAGCATTCGACCGCGACCCCGACGATTTCGACCACGTCACCGACCGGCCGGGTCACGACCAGCGCTACGCGATCGACGCGACCCTGTTGCGCGACGAACTCGGCTGGATTCCGCGATTCGGAGATTTCCGCGCCGGACTCGCGGAGACCGTGCGCTGGTATCGGGACAACGAATCCTGGTGGCGCGATGCCAAAGCCGTCACCGAACACGCCTACGCGCAGGCCGGGGAACGCACACTCGATCCCGCCGAGTAATTCCGAATCAGCCCCACACGATGGCGTGATATTTGGCGACGGCGGCCACCAGGGCGACCGTGCTCGCCGCCACCACTGTGACGGCGGGACCCCTGGTCGGGGTCCTGCCCGCCGCATCGGAGAGCCGCAGCGGCATCCAGCGCAACACCACGGCAAGCCCCGTGATGGCCAGCGGGACGAAGTATCGGCCCTGCACGCCGTCGATGATGTAGTAGCCGACCGGGGTGAACGACATGTAGAGCGTCACATAGATCATCGCGACGCTGGCCGCGAGCACCAGCGCCACCAGCATGGTTCGGCGCGTAGTGGCGGTCAGCGGGTTCATCCGGTCCGCGACGCCGACGCTCACCGCGAAGGCGAGCAGGCAGGCCAGCACCGACAGCGCGGGCACGTCGATGTAGGCGAAGCCGAGTTCGCCGAAGAACTGGGTGAACCAGCGCTGGTCGCGGTAGACGATGCTGTCGCCGAAGGTGGAGACGAATTTCGGCAGGTCGCCGAGGATTCCGCTCAACTGGTCGCCGGGGCGCACCGAATTCCACTGGTGCTGCGGGCGCATCAGGCCCATGCCGTCGCCGGTCGGGGCGGCGATCTTCATCCACACCGCGAAGGCCAGCGCGCCCGCGCCGGCGAACACCCACGGAATCCACCGGCGCAAGCCCGTGAAACCGAAGCGATCGGCCGGTACCACCACGACGAGCATGGCGAGCAGCACGTAGGTCGGCTTGCTCACCGGGAGCAGCAGGGTCGCGCCGAGCAGCGCCGCCGTCTCCGGCGCGCGCAGCCGCTCACCGAGGAACAGTGCCTTGACCAGTAGCGCCGAAACCATGATGGCGAGCGCGTTGGTGAGTGTGTCCGCGGTCACCGTGCCCGCCTGGAACACCGCGATCGGCAGCACAGCGACCGTGAACGCCAACCACTGCACCCGGTGCGCGCGCAACGCCCACAGCCCGAAACCGACGACCGCCAGATAGGCGAGTAGTCCGGCCAACCGCGTGAGCAGCACGAGCCCGCCGACATCGAGGCCGAACAGTTCCGCGAGCCGGATGCCGATCGCCGCGGGCACATACGGCACCGGCGAGTAGGCGGCGGTATTGGTGAACCAGACCGGCTCGGTGGCCTCGGAGACCTCCGCGCCCTTGAAACGGTCGTAGTCGCTCGGGTCGGCCACCATCGGATCGGGTTCTTCCGGATTGGTGGTGTAATCGCGCAGCGCGTAACCCATCAGGGTCGTCACGCTCACCGGAACGTCACCGCCGTAGGAGATTCCGCGATCGTCGGCGATGCGCTCGGGCAGTATGCCGCCGTGCGCGACCTGGTACGCGCGGCCGAACTGGGTGATCTCGTCGTGGCCCCAGAACGGCGGGGTGACCACGGCGAATACCGCGCCGAACACCCCCGCGACGACCGCGAAAGCCAGGGTGGCCGCGCCGAAACGCGCGATCAGCGGTGCGGCGACCCGGCGTAGGGAACCGCGAATGCCGGACTCGGCCATGGGATTCGACGTTTTCGCCGGTTCGACGTCCGCCGTCGCCTGCTCCGAGTGCGGGTGCGTGATGGGTCTCGGACTCACCTCGCCGCCGGTATCGGACTGCTCCGCACCGTCGGTGTGATTCTCGGTATCCGTCCGCGCCCCCGAGGAATTCGAGACGGAATCGCGGGCGGTGCGGTCGGCGGAGGTCGTCACCGCGCGATACCGCCCTCGGGCTCGTCGCCATCGCGCGCATCGTCGCCGCCGACCGCCGCGTAGCGCAGGTAGACCAGGCGCGCTGCCTCGTGCCGTGACCGGCGGATGCCGTCCAGGATCAGACCCGCCGTCCAAGCCAGGCTGCCGAGCAGCAGCAGGGTGAAACCGAGGAAAAGGGTGGGAAAGCGCGGCACTTCGCCGGTGTTGTAGAACTCGATCACGATCGGGATGGTGAGCACGATCGAGACCAGCCAGGCGAAGGTGCCCGCCAGACCGTAGAATGCGACCGGCCGTTCGTGCCTGGCCAATCCGAAGATCAGCGCCAGGATCTTGAAACCGTCGTGGTAGGTCCGCAGTTTCGACTCACTGCCCGCGGGCCGGTCCCGGAAGCCGACCGGAACCGCGGTCCTCGGCACCCGCAGATGCAGGGAATGCACGGTCAGTTCGGTTTCGATCTCGAACTCGCGCGACACCGCGGGGAAACTCTTGACGAATCGGCGCGAGAACACTCGGAAGCCGCTCAGCATATCCTCGACGTTCTCACCGAACACCTTGCCGACGACGCCGTTCAGAATCTTGTTGCCGCTTTCGTGACCCGCCCGATACGCGCTCGCGCCCTCGTCCTGCCTGCGCACGCCGAGTACGTGGTCGTAGGGGCCGTCGAGCAGGGTTTTGATCATCAGCGGCGCCGCGGACGCCTCGTAGGTGTCGTCGCCGTCGATCATCAGGTAGATGTCGGCATCGATGTCGGCGAAAGCGCGGCGCACCACATTGCCCTTGCCCTTGGTGTGCTCGTGGCGCACGATCGCGCCTGCCTCGCGGGCGCGTTCGGCGGTCCGGTCGGTGCTGAGGTTGTCGTAGACGTAGACGACGATTCCCGGCACGGCCGCCTGCAGGTCGGCGACGACCTTGGCGACCGCGGCCTCTTCGTTGTGGCACGGGACCACGGCGGCAATGCGAAGCTCGGTGGAGTCCACCCGGTCATTCCTCGATGTCGGCGGAGAAGGGGAACACCGGGAGGGTACAGGGCTGTCGGGTGGTGCGCTCATCCGGATCGTCCGGTCTCGGGCCGTATTCAGGCATGACCGAACCGCTGTCGTGACGTAGTCGCGACCGATGAACGCTGTCGTGACGTAGTCGCGACCGATGAACGCTGTCGTGACGTAGTCGCGACCGATGAACGCTGTCGTGACGTAGTCGCGACCGATGAGCACAGCCGCGGCGGCCGGTGGGGTACCGTCGCCCGGTGTCCTACCCCGAGCAGCCCGTGTCGGTTCCCGAACGGTCCGGCTCCGATTCCGCACCAGCCGAGTTCCCCGCCGCGCCGTCGGCGGTTCAGCGCCTGATCGCCGGTCTGCGGCAGGGCGCGGCGTTCCTGGTCGTCGGGTTGATCGGGCTCGGAGTCGACGCGGGCACATACAACCTGCTGGTGTTCTGGGGCGGCGAAGGTGTGCTTTATCACGCCCCGATTCCCGCCAAGATCATCGCCATCGCGGTCGCCACCGTGGTCACCTACTTCGGTAACAAGTGGTGGACCTTCGCGCACAAGCAGACCGACAATCCGGGCCGCGAATATCTGCTCTACGCGGTTTTCAATGTGGTGGCGATCGGATTGCAATTGGGTTGCCTCGGCTTCTCCCGCTACGTCCTCGACCTGGCCACGCCCTTCTGGGACAACTTCTTCGGCACTTTCATCGGCCAGGTCGTCGCGGTGGTCTTCCGTTACTGGGCGTACGGGAAATTCGTGTTCACCGGGAAAACGGAGCGTTCGTGAGATCGTGACCATTCGGTGTCGGCGCAGGATCGGGCGAGCCGCGCGGATCGCGCATACGCTGAACACAGTGCACGCGTGCGAGCTATGTCGTGGGGTGGCCGGTGCGTCCGGTTCATCCGGTTGCTGAGCGGGCAAGCCGGGACACGGATTGATATCCTCGGCCCGCCGCGAACGGTATCCAGGGGCGTGTGTGTCCCGTCGGCACAGTAAGGATTTCGAGGACTTCATGGAGCAGTCGGCTACTCAGGCCGTTACCGAACCGAACGATCACGCCGAAACCGCACCCGCCGCGTTGCGCGTAGATCACCGCGCGCCCGATCGGCTGGTGTTGCAGCGTGGCATCTTCACCGGACCGTCGGCCAAGATCAGCGACGAGCTGTACGCCGTCGCGAAGGGACGCGCACATCGGGAACGGTTGGCGCTGCGCCTGGAGAAGGGCGCGTCCGCGCACACCAACACCTACTTCGGTCGGTTCGCCGCCGCCTACTGGCAGCGTTGGACCACCGTCACCGAGGTGCGCACCACCATGGTGCTCGACGTGGCGGCCAAGGCGCGGGTGCGGCTGGTCGCCTCCGACATCGCGGGGCACCGGCGCATCATCGAGACCACCGAGGTGAACGCGAGCGGACCGGTCACCCTGACCGCGCCGCTCGACCAGTACGTCGACGGCGGCGCGCTGTGGCTCGAATTCGACGCCGTCGGCGGTGAGCTCGGCATCACCGAGCTGACCTGGACCTCGGTCGCCCCCGAACGGGTGCGCCCGGTGGCCATCGCCATCTGCACCTTCAACCGGGCCGCCGACTGCGCCGAGACGGTGGCCGCGCTGGCCTCCGACCCGACGGTGCTCGCCGCCATCGACGCCGTCTACGTCATCGATCAGGGCACCGACCTGGTGCGCGACCGGCCGCGCTACCGGGAGACCCAGCCGAGGCTCGGCGACAAACTCCGCTACATCCAGCAGCCGAACCTCGGCGGCGCGGGCGGCTTCACCCGCGGCCTCTACGAGGTGTCGGCGGTGAACGAACACGCCGACGTCATCCTCATGGACGACGACATCCTCTGCGAACCCGAGACGGTGCTGCGCCTCAACGCCTTCGCCAACTCCACCGTGGAACCCACCCTGGTCGGCGCGCAGATGCTGTTCCTGCTCAACCCCGACTACCTGAACGTCGGCGCCGAGGAAGTGCATCTGCACGAACTCAAACACGGTCAGCGGGTGGCCAAGGCGCTGCGCAACACCAGCATGCTGAAGAAGAATCAGGAACGGCGCGTCGACGCGGGCTACAACGCCTGGTGGACCTGCCTCATCCCGGCCGAGGTGGTGGCCGAGATCGGGCTGCCGTTGCCGATCTTCTTCCAGTGGGACGACGTCGAATACGGCATCCGCGCCAGGGAACACGGATTCGTGACCGTGACCCTGCCGAACGCCGCGGTCTGGCACGCCGACTTCTACTGGAAGGACTACGACGACTGGGCGCGCTACTTCAGCACCCGCAACTCGCTCATCGTCGGAGCGCTGCACGCCGACCTCGATGCCAAGTCCATCACCCGCGACCTGTTCCGCACCATGTCCGAACAGTTGGTCGCCATGCAGTACGGCCTTGTGCACACCACCCTGCAGGGCATCGAGGACTTCCTCGCAGGCCCGAAGGTGTTGCGCGACGGCGGAATCGCGGCGCTGTCCGCGGCGCGCACGAGTCGCGCCGACTACACCGAGACCGTCAAACATCCCGCGAGCACGCCGCCGGTGCCATCGGCGGACATCCAATTGCGCAGGGCGGGCGGTGAACCGAGTCGCGCGCTGCTTGTGCTCGTCAAGCGGGCCATCAACCAGTGGTTCGGGCGCACCCAGCACGGGCTGATCGGCGTCACCCGCGAGGACGCCTACTGGTGGCACGTGTCGCTGTTCGACCACGTGGTGGTCACCGACGCCTCGCAGTCGGGGGTGCGGGTGCGCAGGCGCGACAAGGCGCGGGCGCGGGCCTTGCTGCTGCGCATGGTTCGGGTGCTGCGCAGGCTGCGCCGGGAACTGCCGACGCTGCAGGGGCAGTACCGCGCGGCTGTGCCTGATCTCACCAGTCGCGCGAATTGGGAACGGCTGTACGGGATCGCGCAGCAGGACTGATCGCGCTCGTGTCACGTGCGGGCTTGCGTCGCGTGCGTGTCGCGCGCGGCTTGTGTCGCGTGCGGCGTGCGTGGCGTGCGGCTTGCGTGACGTGCGGCTTGTGTCACGTGGGGAAATGCGGACGGGCTTCCGATGCCCGTCCGCATCGCGTTCGCTGTGGCGCGGTCAGCGGAATGAATCGGTCGCGGCGACTCGGTGGCGCCTGTCTCTGTCGCGGTGTGCCGTCAGAGGAACAGATCGGTGGTCAGTGGACCGTCGCCGGGGACGACGCGGTACTCGTCGAGGTCGGTGATGCCGTGCGCGGCGAGGACCTCGTCATCTATGAAGAAGTTGCCGGTAGTCTTCGCGGCGGGCGAGGTGAGCACCAGGTACGCGGAGTCGGCGTAGATCGCGGGCGTGCGCGAGGTGGCGACCATCTCCGGCCCGCCGAGCAGGTTCTCGACCGCCGCGGTGGCGATGGTGGTGCGCGGCCACAGCGAGTTGACGCCGATGCCGTCGCCCTTCAGTTCCTCGGCCAATCCCAGTGTGGTGAGCGACATTCCGTATTTGGCGATGGTGTAGCCGAGGGACGAGCCCGCCCATTTCGGGTCCAGGTTCAGCGGCGGCGACAGGGTCAGCACGTGCGGGTTCCGGCCCGCCTTCGCCGACGCGCGCAGATGCGGAATGCTCAGCTTGGCGAGCAGGAAACTGCCCCGGCAGTTGATGTCCTGCATGAGGTCGTACTTCTTCATCGATAGGGCGTCGGTGGGGGACAGGTCGATCGCCGAGGCGTTGTTGACGACGATGTCGATGCCGCCGAACCGCTCGACGGTCTTGCGCACCGCCTCGGCCACCGACTCGTCGTCGCGGATATCGCCGACGTGCGCCAGCACTTGGCCGCCGGTCTGTTCCAGTTCGGCGGCCGCGGTGTGGATGGTGCCGGGGAGCCGGGGATGCGGCTGGTCGGTCTTGGCGATCAGCGTGATGTTCGCCCCGTCCGCCGCCGCGCGCTTGGCGATCTCGAGCCCGATGCCTCGGCTGCCGCCGGACATGATCATCGTCGCGCCCGCCAGCGGTTTCGATGCCGGTTCCGTCATGACCTGCTCCTTTCGTCTCGGCGCGGGACGCGAGCCGCCCGCGGCCTCCACTCCCGAGCGTAGCCCCTCTATGCAACCAGTTGCATACTAGATCGAGGCGACCAGCGCCAGCAGCAGGATCAGTAGCACCAACGCGCCGACCAGCGCGAACGGCAGCCAGACGAACAACATCCCCGGCGTCTTCTGCGGCTCGAATCCGAGCGCGCCACCGAGGAACACCACCGCGGGCGGCTTGTAATAGGCCCGCAACCCCTGCGCTTGATGCACCTGCACCGTCATCTGCGCCGCACCCATATCGAACAACCACGGCGTCGCGACCCACACGTGATAGGTGCCAGGCCCGAGCGGAATATTGTTCTCCCCCCACCGCGTATTCGGCACCAGCTGCCCATTGATCTTGATCTTCGGCGTGGTCAACAACCCCATCATGAAGTTGAACCACTCATAGGACGCGTCGATGGTGAGCCCGGACGTGGCCGTCGGCACGTGCTGCTGATACGGCTGGCCGTACCAGCCGTACTGCTGCCCTGCCTGCTGCGGCGCGAACTGCCCATGCGGCGGCGGCATCTGCTGATGCGGTCCCGACGCGGGGTAGGGCGACTGCTGCCCGAGCGGTCTTTGTGGATACGCCGGTGCCGCCGCCTGCTGATGTGGCCCGGACTGCGAGTAGGACTGTTGCGGCACTTGCGGATTCGCTCCCGACTGCCCAAAAGGCTGCGAACCGGCCGACTGCGCCTGCCCGTACTGCGGTGGCGCCTGCTGATGTGGTCCCGATGGTGGCTGCGAGAGCTGCTGGTGCGCTCCAGGCATGGGGAAAGGCTGCTGACCGGGTGCCTGCCAGTACGGCGGCTGCGGCGCCTGCCGGTGCGGCGCGGACTGTCCGTAGGGCTGTTGTGGCACTTGCAGATGCGACCCCGATGAGCCGGCCGCCGACGCGGGCTGACCTTGCTGGGATTGCTGCGGCCCGTCCTGAGGTGGGTATCCGCCGGGGTAAGTCATCCATTTCTCCCAAGATCGCGAAATCTGCGAGCCGAATGTACCCCGGCGGATTCCGGTCAGCGCCGCGAGTTCCGGTCGCGGTAGTGCTGCCGCTGCTGCTTGCTGATGTCGCGCCACGCCCGGTTGCGTTCGGCTTGCAGCCGTTTGTCGGTGCGCGCCAGCATCCGGTCGTTCTCGCGGCCCAGTTTGCGGTAGTTGTCGAAACGGCGCTGAGTCAGTTCACCTACCTCGATGGCCGCCAGCACCGCGCATCCCGGTTCGCTGTCGTGCGCGCAATCGGCGAATCGGCAGTGCCGGGCGAAGGATTCGATATCGCTGAAGGTGCGTTCGATGCCATCGCTCGCGTCCCAGAGCCCGATGCCGCGCAGTCCCGGTGTGTCGATCAGCGTGCCGCCGGTCGGCAGCGGCCGCAGTTCCCGGTGCACCGTGGTGTGGCGGCCCTTCTTGTCCACGGAACGAACGGCGCTGGTGGCGAACACTTCCGCACCGAGCAGAGCATTGGCGAGGGTGGATTTGCCCGCGCCGGAAGGGCCGATGAGCGCGACCGTGCCGTCGAGGAGCGCGGTGAGCACGTCGAGTCCGGCGCCGGTGCTCGCGCTCACCGCGACCGCCGTCGCACCCGGCGCCACCGCGCGCACCTCGTCGAGCGGAATGAATTCCGCCGCATCCGCTTTGGTGAGCACCACCACCGGCTTGGCATTGCTCTCCCACGCCAGCGCGAGCATGCGTTCGATCCGGCCGAGGTCGACGTCGCCGTCGGCGGCCGTGCAGATCAGCACGGTGTCGACATTGGCGGCGAGCACCTGCCCCTCGGACCGCCCGGACACCGACGATCGCATGATCGCCGAACGCCGAGGCAACAGCTGCCGAACAGTCGGCTCGTCCGTGCCGACCTCCAGTGTGACCCAGTCGCCGGTGCACAGACCGCCGAGCTCGGAGTCGGAACGGGAACAGCGCGCCCGCGCCGGACCGGTGGGGCTCGCGACATCGCATTCGCCGCGATCCATGCGGATCACCCGCGCGGGCACGCTGCCGGGTGTGACGAGCGGGGTGTAGTAATCGGATACGGCCTCGTTCCAGCCGTAAGGAATGAGCAGGTCGTTGTCGACCATGAGAAGTGAGGTCCTTCGTCGGGCGCCGAGCCCGAGGCGGACTCAGCGAATGAAGCGGGAGAAGGTGATCTGCGGGGCGGTGACTCGCACCGCCGCGGCGCAGGCGGGCACGGCGAAGACAGCGTTCGTCACGAATACCCACCTCCTCGTCTCATTCGTCGGTCGACACACTCTGACACCTCGCGCCGAAGCGCGCAATCCATTTATTTCGGAGTACCGGCTCGGTCACCCCGCCCGACCGCCCGTGCTATTTGTCCGGTTTGCCGAACTGCTCGTGGCGCCCCAGCGAATGCAGATGGAACCACTCCCGCAACCCCGCCGGATCGCGTCGGGTGATCAGGAAGAACCAGGAGAACCGAATCCACTCCTGCGGCAACAGTTTCCGCATACCCGGCTGCGCCATAAGATACCCGCGATTGCGATAGGTGAAGTACCGCTTGACCGGATCGTCCGGATACTGCGTGTGCATACGCCCGCCGAGGATCGGCTTGAACTCCGCCGACCCGTTCGGATGCAGATAGGCCGTCTGCAGACAGGTGCCGAACGGCAACCCGGACCGCACCAGCCGCCGATGCACCTCGACCTCGTCACCGCGGACGAACAGCCGCAGATCGGGCACGCCGATGAGATCGACCGCCTTGGCCGAGATCAGCGCGCCGTTGAACAGCGACGCGATCCCGGGCAGGAAGTCCTCGTCGCCGAGTTCGGACCGGTGCCGCCGCCACACCACGCCGCGCCGCAGCGGGAAGGCCAGGTTGTCGGGGTTGTCGATATCGCACACCACCGGCGACACCTCGGCGAGCCCGTGCCGTTCGGCGCAGTCGAGCAGGGTGGCGAGCACCTCGGGGCCTTCCGGGCGGCCGTCGTCGTCGGCCAGCCAGACCCAGTCGGCGCCCTGGCTGAGCGCGTGCAGCATGCCGAGCGCGAATCCGCCCGCGCCGCCGAGATTGTGCGCCGAACCCAGGTAGGTGGCCTCGATCGGCTGGTCCCGGACCAGATCGGCGACCTCGGACTCGTTGGCGTTGTCGATGACGATCAGGTGGTCGACCGGACGGGTCTGGCTGGTGAGCACCTTCAGCGATTCGGCGAGCAGGTCGCGCCGCTTGTGGGTCACCACGACGGCGATGATCCGCGCGTCGGGCCCGGTGCCCGCTTCGGGTTGTACGGCCGCGGCGTCCAGCAGCGGTGGAATCGCGTCGTCGGCCTGACCGGTCATGCCTGATTCCGCTCCAGTTCTCGTTCGTCGGATTTCGCGGCGTTCGCCGTTCGTTCCGCTTCCATTTCACGCAGCACCGTCGCGACGTGGTTACCGGCGTCGGGCCCCTCGTAGGCGCGGACCACCTCTTCGATGCCGCCGCGCAGCCTGATGTGCCCGTGGTCGATCCACATCGCCGAATCGCACAGTTGCGCAAGGAATTCGTTGGAGTGGCTCGCGAAGACCAGGATGCCAGAGCGTGCGACCAGTTCTTGCAGCCGCCGTCGCGCCTTCTTCATGAATTCCGCGTCCACCGCGCCGATGCCCTCGTCGAGCAGCAGGATCTCCGGGTCGATGGAGGTGACGACGCCCATCGCCAGCCGCACCCGCATACCCGTCGAATAGGTGCGCAGCGGCATCGACAGATATTCGCCGAGTTCGGTGAAGTCGGCGATCTCATCGATCTTGGCCAGCATCTGTTTGCGGGTCTGGCCGAGGAACAGCCCGCGGATGACGATGTTCTCGTACCCGGAGATCTCCGGGTCCATGCCGACGCCGAGGTCGAAGACCGGCGCGACCCGCCCTCGGATCCGCGCGCTGCCGCGTGATGGCTCGTAGATGCCGGACAGCAGGCGCAACAGCGTCGATTTGCCCGCGCCGTTGTGGCCGACCAGGCCGATCCGGTCGCCTTCCTTCAGCGAGAGATTGATATCGCGCAGCGCTTCGACCACGACCACATCGGACTGGTTGCGGCCGATGGCGCCGCCCGCCTTGCCGAGGAACGCCTTCTTCAGCGACCGCGACTTGGCGTCGAAGATCGGGAACTCGACCCACGCCTGGTGGGTTTCGATACTCACTCGGGAGGTCACCGCGGAACTCTCCTCATACCCAGTAGGGAACGCGGGAACGGAACTGTTTCATGGCGAGCACCGCGATGATCCAGCCGACCACGGTGATGGCGCCGACCACGACCCAGTGCCGCAGCGCCTGCGGTTCGCCGAGCAGTGGGGCGCGCACGATCTCCAGGTAGTGGAAGGTCGGGATGATCTCGACCAGCCGGGCGCGGTCACCGGCGCCGACCTGGGTCTGCAAGGTCTTCGTCGTCCACATCACCGGGGTGAGCACGAAAAGCATGAGCGTCGTGCTCCCGAGGATCGGGGCGATATCGCGGTAGCGGGTGGCGAAGATGCCGAACACGATCGAGACCCACATGGCGTTGAGGAACAGCAGGATCATCGCGGGCACCGCGAGCAGACTGGCGAAACTCAGATTCTCCCAGACCGCGAACACCACCAACAAGGCCAGGTAGATCACACTGTTGTGGGCGAAGAACAAGAATTGCCGCCACACCAGCCGATACACGTGCACGCTCAGCGCCGACGGCAGTTGTTTGATCAACCCCTCGTTGGCGATGAAGACCTCGGAGCCCTCCAGAATGCTGGCCTGGATCACATTCCAGACGATGAGCCCGACGGTCACATACGGCAGGTATTCGCTCAGCGGCTGGTCGAGCAGGGTCGCGTAGAGCACACCCATGGCCGCGGCCTGCAATCCGGTCGCGATGGTGATCCAGAACGGGCCGAGCACCGAACGCCGGTACCGCTGCTTGATGTCCTGCCAGCCCAGCGAAAGCCACAGCTCGCGCTGGGAGAAGCCGTCGCGGAAGTCCCTGAAGGCGCGCCGGAAGGTCTGCGAATCGGACACCGGTGGCTCGGCGGGAACGCCTGGCGCCGCAGCGGTGTCGACAGCTTTCTCCTCTGGCGTCGATGTGTCGTCGGAAGATTCCCCGGTGGACTTCGCCGCTGTGGCCTCCCCGGTGGACTTCGCCACGGTGGCCTCCCCGGTGGACTTCGCCACGGTGGCCTCCCCGGTGGACTTCGCCGCATCGGCCGACACCGCAGGAGTCTGTTCGGCGCCCGCCCCGTCCGCGTCGGTTTCCTCGGCGCCCACCGGGCCGCCGTCCTCGGTTCTCGACTCCTCCGACCGCGATAGCGACTCCGCGTCTCCCGACACGGAATCCTCCGAACTCTCCGAACGCGTCGAGCCGTCTTCTAGATGCACTGAGCTCTCATCCGAACGCACTTGGCTGTCATCTGAACGCACTCGGCTTTCTTCGGGACGCGCCGAGCTCACAGTGGAGTCGGGGCGAGCGGCAGCGGCGGGCACGGTCCCCGAGACTACCCGTCCTTACTCCCGCGTGACGCCGCGGTGCGCAAGGCCGGGAACCCGTCCACCGGCCCGTCGCGCGCACAGTCGCCCGCCTACAGATACTGCCCCGACCCGCCCGTGACGTGGTCGCCGCGGCCACCGCGCGGATCCACCGTGTGGATTCCCGGCGGCAACGCACCCTGCCGGATCTGCTCGAGCTGCGCGCGGGCCGCCATCTGCTGGGCGAACAGCGCCGTCTGGATGCCGTGGAACAGCCCTTCGAGCCAGCCGACCAGCTGGGCCTGCGCGATGCGAAGTTCGGCGTCGCTCGGTACGGCGTCGTCGGTGAAAGGCAAGGTCAGGCGCTCGAGCTCGGCGCGGAGTTCGGGGGCGAGGCCCTGTTCGAGTTCGCGCACCGAGGACTTGTGGATCTCCCGCAGCCTGGTGCGGCTCGCGTCGTCCAGTGGCGCCGCGCGTACCTCCTCGAGCAGCTGTTTGATCATGGTCCCGATGCGCATGACCTTGGCGGGCTGCTCGACCATGTCGGCCAGCGACTCGCCCGCCTCGTCGTTGTCGTCGTCGGACGAGTTCGCACGGTCGGCGAGCACCTGCCCGCTCAGCGGAGTGGCCGCGTCGGCGGGAATAATGAGCGGGCGGCCGTCGGGGCCGACGACGACGATGGAATCGGGTGCCTCGTCCGAGTGCGTCATGGTGTCCATCATGTCCTCTCCGCACCGAACGCGCTAAGCCGGGAGGCGGCCCGCTCCGACCTCGAGAGGGAACACGGTTACGTCGCCCCGCCCACTGCCCTTAGAGTGGCCAACATGACTTACGACGTCGCGAGGGTTCGGGGCCTGATACCGTCCCTGGGCGACGGCTGGATCCATCTGGATCCCCAGGCGGGCATGCTGGTCCCGGACTCGGTATCCCGTGCCGTGTCAACGGGTTTCCGTATGTCGTCGTTCTCCCATGCCGGTCGCAACGGCGCCGCCGTGCGCAGCGCCGCGATCCTCGACGCGGCCCGCGAGGCCATCGCCGACCTGGTCGGCGGCGACCCGGCGGGCGTCGTCCTCGGCCCGGACCGCGCGGTACTTTTGGCGTGGCTTGCGGAGTCGCTGAGTTCGCGGCTCGGGCTCGGCACCGGAATCGTGCTGTCGCGGCTCGACGACGAGGCCAATGTGGCGCCCTGGTTGCGTATCGCGAACCGCTACGGCGCCCATGTCCGCTGGGCCGAGGTCGAGATCGAGACCTGTGAGATGCCGTCGTGGCAGTTCGAGGAATTGATCGGACCGACGGCCAGGCTCGTCGCGCTCACCGCGGCCTCGCCGATCGTCGGTTCCGCGCCCGCCGTGCGCGTCGCCGCCGACCGGGTGCACGAGGTCGGCGGTTTACTGGTCGCTGACGCCTTCGGCGCCGCGCCCTACGCCCTCATCGATATCGATGAACTCAACGCCGACGTGGTCGCCTTGAGCGCGCCCGCGTGGGGCGGCCCGCAGATCGGTGCGCTCGTCTTCCGCGATCCCGCGTTCCTCGACCGGATTCCGTCCATGTCGCTGAACCCCTACGCCAAGGGCGCCGAACGGCTCGAGGTCGGCGGCCACCAGTACGCGCTGCTCGCCGGCTTGACCACCTCGATCGATTTCCTCGCAGGCCTCGACGAACGCGCCAAGGGCACGCGTCGGGAACGCCTGGAGATCTCGATCACCTCACTGCAGGACTACCACGATCAGCTGTTCGAACACCTGATGGGCACCCTGGACAAGATCCCGAATCTCACCGTGATCGGCCGCGCGTCCACCCGCATACCGACCGTCAGTTTCACGCTGTCGGGCATGCAGGCGGAGAAGGTCGCCGCCAGACTCGCCGACGCCCGCATCGGCACCCTGAGCGGGGTGCACGGCGGCAGCAGGCTGCTCGACGCGCTCGGCGTCAACGACGAGGGCGGGGCGGTCACCGTCGGACTCGCCCCGTACACAACGAGATTCGAGATCGACCAGCTCGGTCGCGCGCTGAGCTCGCTGGATTAGCCGAGTCCCCGGATCAGTCGCGCACCCGCAGCGTCACCTTGCCGAACGCCTCGGAGGAATCGAGCAGCCGGTGCGCTTCGGCGGCCTCGGCGATCGGTAGTTCGGCGTGGATGACCGGGACGATGGTGCCGTCGGTCACCAGCGGCCACAGCTGCCTGCGGACTTCGCTGATCACCTCGGCTTTGCTGTGCTTGCCGGTGGCGGGACGCCCGCGCAGATTCGTCGCGTGCAGGTTGCCCCATTTGACGAGCAGCGCACCGAGATTCAATTCCGCCGTCGTACCGCCCTGCATTCCGATCACCACCAGGTGACCGTGCGGCGCCAACGCCTGGATATTGCGCGCCAGATAGGCCGCGCCCATATTGTCGAGAATGATGTCCGCCCCCGAGGATTCGGCGCGCACCATTTCCACGAAATCCTGTTCGCGATAGTTGATCAGCACCTGCGCACCCAATTCGGCGCAGCGCCGCAATTTCTCGTCCGAACCCGCGGTCACCGCGACCCGCGCGCCGCGCTGCCTGGCGACCTGGATGGCGTGCGTGCCGATACCGCTGCCGCCGCCGTGGATCAGCACCAACTGTCCAGCGCGCAGTCCGGCGGTCGTCACCAGATTCGACCACACCGTCGCCGCGACCTCGGGAAGTCCGGCCGCGGCCCCGAGATCGAAATCCTCGGGCACCGGCAGCAGTTGCCCCTCGGGCACCGCGACCCGCTCGGCGTATCCGCCGCCGGACATCAGCGCGCACACCCGGTCGCCGACCCGCCAGTCCCGCACGCCGGGACCGAGTTCGGCGATCACGCCGGAGCATTCGAGTCCCATGATGGTGGTCGCGCCCGGCGGCGGCGCGTAGAGACCTTGGCGTTGCAGCAGATCCGCGCGATTCACCCCTGCGGCGACCACATCGATCAGGACTTCACCGTGGCCGGGTTTCGGGTCCGGCGCCTGCGCCCACCGCATGACCTCCGGTCCGCCGACACCGTCCAATTCGATCGCGCGCATCGCGGTCCTTTCCGCATCGGGGCGCCGACCGTGCGGTCGGCAGCCCGCTCGCCGTCCTTGCGACGCCAGGCTACTCGGCCGGAATGTAATCGCTGGATTTCGATTCGCTGACCGCACTCCGCGAATACGCCGCAGGGGCTAGCGTTCCCCGCGTGAGTAATTTCGTCGACTTCCAGACCGAGATCTACCAGGGCGGACTGGGAGGTGTGCGACCCGAACTACCGGTGACGGTCGCGGGTTTGGCCGCGCGTGCCGAAAGTGAACTGGATCCGGTCGCGTTCGCCTATGTCGCGGGTTCGGCGTCCGCGGAACGCACCGCGGCGGCCAATATCGCCGCATTCGACCGCCACCGGATTCTGCCCAGAATGCTGCGCGCCGCCACCGGGCCCGACGCGCGTGACCTGTCCGTCGAAGTCCTCGGCACCCGACTGTCCGCGCCCGTCATGACCGCGCCCATCGGGGCGCTCGAATTGGTGCGCGAGCGCGGCGAGGTGCTCGTCGCCGAGGTGACGAAGGAACTCGGACTCGGCGCCGTGCTGTCCACCGTCGCCTCCAGCACCATCGAGGAGGTCGGCGCGGCGGCCGACCAGTGGTGGTTCCAGCTGTACTGGCCCGGCGACGACGAACTGGCCCGCTCCTTCGTGCGCCGGGCCGAACGCGCGGGCGCGAAAGCGATCGTGGTCACCGTCGACACCCCGCAACTCGGCTGGCGCCCCCGCGACCTCGCGCACGCCCACCTGCCGTTCCTGCACGGCAAAGGCATCGCCAACTACCTGTCCGACCCGGTATTCCTCGACCGCCTTCCCGCGCCGCCCGAGCAGAGCCCCGACGCCATGCGCGCCGCCGTCGAAACCTGGACCGCCCTGTTCGGCAACCACGCGCTGCGCGTCGCCGACCTCGCCCACCTGCGGGAATGGACCGACCTGCCGATCGCGGTGAAAGGCGTGCTGCACCCCGACGACGCCAGGATGATGGTGGACGCGGGCGCCGACGCCGTCGTGGTCAGCAATCACGGCGGCAGACAGGTCGACGGCGCCGTCGCCGCGCTGGACGCGCTGCCCGCCGTGGTCGCGACCGTAGGCGACCGCGCCGACGTGCTGTTCGACTCCGGCGTGCGCACCGGCGCCGACATGCTGATCGCGCTCGCCCTCGGCGCCAGAGCGGTCATGTACGGGCGGCCATGGGTCTACGGTCTCGGCATCGCGGGCGCCGACGGCGTCCGCCACACCCTGCGCATGCTGCTCGCCGAATTCGACTCGGTACTCGGCCTGTCCGGTTGCACACGTCCCGACCAGCTGAGCCGGTCGTTGCTGGTTAGTTCACGCTGATACCAATTCGTCGGGTTTTCCCAGTTCAGACCGTCCTAGAATGGGGAAGTGCAACCCGAACCGAACGGTAGTGTTCGCGTCGAGCCGCGGTGGCTCGACGCGGCGCAGCAGCGGGCATGGCGTGCCTACATGGACGGCCATCAACGGTTGATGACGGCCCTGAACCGGCAGTTACAAGCCGATTCGGACCTCAGCATCGCCGAATACCGCATCCTCGTCCTGCTGTCCGAAGCCCCACACCGCAGCATGCGCATGAGCGAACTGGCCGACGGCGTCCTGTCCTCCCGCAGCCGCCTCACCCACCAGATCCGCCGCCTCGAAGTCGAGAACCTGGTCCGCCGCAACACCTGCCTCGAAGACGGCCGAGGCGTCATCGCCGAACTCACCGACGAGGGCATGCGCCGCCTCGAATCCGCGGCCCCCGGCCACGTGGAAGCCGTCCGCCGCGACTTCATCGACCTCCTCACCCCCGACCAACTCCAAGCCATAGCCGAAGTCTTCACCCGAGTAGACCGCACCATCTCCCACCACACCCCCTGAAACCGACTGGGCACCCCCCACCCCCACAAGGTAAAGTCCCCGCACGGGGTCCTCACCACCCCGCGAGGAGACGTGGCAGAGCGGCCGAATGCACTCGCCTTGAAAGCGAGCGTCGCGAGAGCGACCGGGGGTTCAAATCCCTCCGTCTCCGCCCCCTGAACAGCGGTTTCCTGGACGGCGGCGCCTACCATGGGCGTTGTCGGTACAGATCGTCATCGAGGGTGGAAGGGAGCTGTCACGTTGAGCACCGCGATCCCGCAATGGATGTACCCGCCCCGCGACACCGGTTGGGAAGCCGACGATCTCGACCTGCTGCCTCCGGACGCACCACGCCACATCGAACTGCTCGACGGAGCCTTGATCTTCAATACGTCGCCTCGGCGAAGTTGGCGCGATCGGATGATCCGGAGGCTCACCGCGGCGCTCGAGAAGGCGGTGCCGCCGGGCTGGACCGTCGAAGCTCAGATGACCATCAAATTGAACCATCGCAGCAGGCCGGAGCCCGACATAATCGCGGCCCGAGTGCCGTATGCGCCGGATCGGACCCGTTTTCTTCCGGACGAAGTCGAATTGATCGTGGAGATCGTGTCGGCGGAGTCCGAGGACCGGGATCGGCGCTACAAACCGCGCCTGTACGCCGAGGCGGGGTTGCGCCATTTCTGGCGCATCGAGGACGAGGCGGGCCTTCCGGTCGTACACACTTACGAACTGGACGACACGACCGGCTGCTATGTCGCAACGGGGGTACACCGCGATCGGCTGTCCACCCCCGTGCCGTTCGCCATCGACATCGAACTCGCCGTTCTCGCGCACTGAACACCGTCATTTCAGGTCGAAGGCCAGCCGCAGCGCTTCGCTGAGGTCTCGTTCCTGTTCGGGGTGAAACCACCCGACTTGTGCGCCGAGATCGGCGACCGGGATTGTGTACACCAAGTCGCAGTTCACTACCGAGTCCCGTGTCAGGCCATTGCGGCGACCGACGGCTACCTCCGTGGACAGGCCTCGGATCGTAGATGTGATCGCGGCGACTGTGACTTGATTCAGATGTGGCCGGACCATTTCGCGGGTGAGGACCAACACCGGCCGCACCTTGTCCAGGCGGGCGCTGTGGATCGGCCGCATCAGTCGATATCCGGGAATGCTTGACGGGTTCCGCTGGTGATTGCTTCGGCCTCGACATGTGCTTCGGCGCTTGTATTGGCGAGCGCCAAGATGTCGGCCTCGGCCAAGCGACGACGGCGCTCGCGTTCGAGAGCCTCGAGCACATAGGTGGTGCGGTTGGAAGTCTGGTCATCGATGAAGGCCAAAACGTCATCCGGTAGACGGATCGTAATCTGTGAAGACATGCATTCAGCATACCAAGTCGGGATGCAAGATTTCACCGCTTGCCGATCCGGAGGTTCAGTGACCGTCAAGCATCGTCCCTGCGGACGAAATTGGGCCGGACATCGTCGTCCACCGCGTCGAAATAGCGGTGGAACGTAGGCGTGAGCCCGGACGAGATGGGCGGATTCACCCACGACCAGTCGGTGGGACAGGTCCGCCCCGCGGCTTCCTCCCGCTCCACGTGATCGCAGAACTGTTTGGCGACGGTGTGATGGTCGACGATATGCACCCCGGCTTCGCGGTAACTGTGCAGAACCGCGCGATTGAGCGCGATGGATGCCTGGTCGCGCCAGAGGGTGCGGGGGTGGGAGGTGTCGAGTTCCATCATGTCGGCGATGAGCGGAAGCATGTTGTAGCGGTTGGCGTCGCTGAGATTGCGCGCGCCGATCTCGGTGCCCACGTACCACCCGTTGAACGGTGCGAACGGGTAGGTGATACCGCCGATCTCCAGGTTCATGTTCGAGACCGCGGGAACCGCATGCCATTTCAATTCCAGACCCGCGAACCACTCGTATTCGGGGTGCGCGATGTGGACTTCGCGGACCAGTTCGGGCGGCACGTCGAACCAGCGAATCGGCTCGTCGGGTGTGCTGATGAGCAGCGGCAGGATATCGAAGGGCGTGCCTGCTCCGCGCCACCCCAGTGCGCGGGCGAATTCGGTGATCGCGATGTGCGCGGCGTCTCCGGTGACGGTGCCGTCGCCGTTGCGGTATCCGGCGTAGCGGATGAGCTGCGGACTGACGATCCGATGGTCGCGTCCGTCGGCGCCGCGCGGAGGGCCGATCGTGATCACGGACTGCACCGCGCCGCCGTTGGTCGCGGTCCGCAGGTGCTGCCAGCAGGCTTCGGCCAGTTCGCGGGCCGAGCGCGCGTGTCGCATATCGAGTAATTTCAGGGAGCGCCAATGTTTTCGACCGACGCAGCGGGCGTGATTGCGCCAGGCTAGTTTCGCGCCGATCAGTATTTCCTCCGCCGTCTGCGTGTAATCACCGTGCTGTTCCAGTTGCGCGAGTGCGGCGCGGCGGCGGTGGTCGGGCAGGTGGGCGAGTTCGGGTTGCCGGAAGAATTCGTCGCATTCTCGCAGGCGACGGCGTAGGTCGGCGATCGGTTCGGCGTCGGTGGCGTTCTCGAAATGCGTAACGGGCAACACATGATTCACGGTTTTCTCCGGTCGTGCATCGGTACTGCGGCCGAACATGTGATGTATTGCGGATGGTTCACCCGCGACGCGTGCACGCGGGCGGCGGATGCGAGGTCGGCGCCGCCGCGATGCCATCCGGTTGCCCGTGCGTGGCCGGACGGGCGTTCGATAACGCGGGCGTGCAGCGTGAATCCCTTCTTGTGCAAGTGATTACGGCACTTCGACCTCGATGCATCGCAGAGCGGTACGCGGTCATTGGCTTCCGATCGACGCACGAATTGGCCCGAACAGCAGAGTAGACGCGGTGTGCTGGTCATGTGCCCGGAATGGTGGATTCCGTGTACATTTCGCATCCGAACCATTCGAGGACCGGTCGGTTTTATTGATAGGTGGCGCTCCGGTGTCACGGTTCTCAGTGGAAACCGTTCTGTTGTATTGCGGACTGTCCGATCGGGGGAAACCGTCCGTGAGTGCGCTCTCGCGCGCGATCTTCGACCCGCGAGTCTGGAAGTTAGCTAGATAGGTGAAGTAAAGGTCCGGGTCCGGCCGAATAACAGTGCGCGGACCATACTCTCACCGGGGTTGACGAAACGCTCCGCGCAAGCGAAATCTGTCGGTGCCGGTCCGTATCCTTGGCGTCATGAAGAGCGTGCTGTTTCGGCGGGATGCGCGACATCGGTTCGGAATCGCGGCGGTGCTGGCCGTGCTGGTCATGGGCGCCGTGCTCGTCATGGGCGCTGTCGGGTCGCCCGCCTCGGCCGAACCGAATATTCCGGGGACCGGTTCATCGGGCGCCCCGCTGCTCGGCGAACCCACCACCGAACGCGCGCCGAATCCGGCGATCGAACGCGTCGAACCGATCAACGACCGGTGGCTGCGGGTGTTCGTGCAGTCACCCGCGATGAGCCGCACCGTCGAAGTGCAGGTCCTGCTGCCCCGCGATCAGAGCCGCAGCCGCCCCACCGTCTACATGCTCGACGGTCGCAGCGCCGAACGCGACGGCAACAACTGGATCGTCCAGGGCCGCGCCGACCGGTTCTTCGAGGACAAGGACGTCAACGTCGTCCTCACCGTCGGCGGCCCGGCCAGCTTCTACACCGACTGGCTCAATCCCGACCCGGTCCTCGGCACCAACAAATGGGAAACCTTCCTCACCGCCGAACTGCCGCCGCTCATCGACGCGCGCTTCGACGGCAACGGCCGCAACGCCATCATGGGCGTCTCCATGGGCGCGGAAGCGGCCATGATGCTCGCGGTGCGCCGCCCCACCCTCTACGCCGCGGTCGCCGCGCACAGCGGCTGCTACTCCGTCGGCACCGAGCCGGGCCAAGCCCAAGCCCGCGCGATCGTCGCCACCTACTTCGGGCAACCCGACAATATGTTCGGCAGACCGGACAATCCCGAATGGCTCGCCCACGATGTGATCCAGCACGCCGAGGCGCTGCGCGGCAAAGCCATCTACCTGTCCACGGGCAACGGCATGCCGGGCCGATACGAGACACCCGACACCCCGAACCTCCCGACCGTCCTCGCCTTCGGCGGCCCGCTCGAAGCGGGCGCGGCCATGTGCGCGCGCAAACTGGTCGACCGGCTGGGCAGCCTCGACATCCCGGTCACCGCCAACTTCCGTGCGAACGGCATCCACGCCTGGCGGTACTGGGCCGACGAACTCGGGCTCTCGTGGCCGACCGTCGCAGGCCCGCTCGGCGTGCGCTAGGCGAATCGCGCGCGGACCGCCGGATCGGTGGCGAACGCGAGGAACAGATCGTTCTCGTGCGGGTCGCCGACGGTCACCCGCACCCCGTCGACTCCGTAGGGGCGAACCAGCACCCCGGCCGCCGCCGACGCCTCACCGAATTCGGCGCTGCGCGCACCCAGCGGCAGCCACACGAAATTGGTCTCACTCGGCGGCAGTCGATATCCGGCGTTCAGCAGCGCCTCCCGCACCCGCTCGCGTTCGACGACGAGGGCGTGTGTGCGGTCGAGCAGTTCGTGCCGCGCCTCCAGCGACGCGATGGCGGCCGCCTGCGCGACCCGGTTGACACTGAACGGGATGTGCACTTTCAGCAGCGCGGTGATGACCTCGGGGTCGCCGACCGCGTACCCGACCCGCAGCCCCGCCAGCCCGTACGCCTTCGAGAAGGTGCGTAACACGAGCACATTCGGCCGGTCGCGCCCGATCTCGACACCGTCGGGACGGTCCTCGGGGGTCAGCCGAAGATATTCGTAGTACGCCTCGTCCAGCACGACCAGCACGTGCGACGGCACGCGGTCGAGAAACCGGATGATCGCTTCGCGACCCACCGCTGTACCGGTCGGATTGTTCGGATTGCACACGAACACCAACTTGGTGCGCTCGGTGACCGCCGCCGCCATCGCGTCCAGATCGTGTACGGCCCCGTCGTCCAACGGCACCGGCACCGCCGTGGCGTTCCCGACCTGGGTGACGATCGGATACGCCTCGAACGAACGCCAGGCGAACACCACCTCGTCGGTGGGCGCGTCGCAGGTGATCTGCACGAGTTCCTGCAGCAGCGCGACGCTGCCGCAGCCCACCGCCACATTCGCCACCGTGACACCGAGGAAATCCGCCAGCGCCGCCCGCAACTCCCCGGACTGGTTGTCCGGATACCGATGAGCCAGTTCGGCCGCTTCGCCGATCGCTTTCGCGGCCGACGGCAGCGGCGGCATGGTGGTCTCGTTGCTGGCGAGCTTGACCGCTCCGGGATTGCTGCGGCCGGGGGTGTACGCCGGAATCGAGGCGAGATCCGGCCGGATGTGCGGTGTCACCCCTCCACATTAGGCGTCGAACCTATACCGGTTCCCCCTCGGGTACGGGCAGACCGCAACCTCATCGAATATGCGTCGAATCGGGCACGTCACCGTAAATTTCTGCGAATAACGGCCGTCCACGTGCAATTTCTCGCGAAGTTCGGACTATCGCCCTACTCTGGTTTCATGTCGGGCGTTTATGACGATATCGCCCCGCTACGCGGTGGCGACGATGATGCACAACCCTGCGCAGCCGACGCGCGGGTACCCATCACCGTGGTCGAACCGGAGGGCAACGCGCGCGGCGGGATCGTGGTCCTGCACGAATCGCGCGAGTTCACCGGATCACTTCTCGACCTCATGAAAGCGCTCGCCGACGAAGGCTGGACAGCGGTCGCCCCCGACCTGTTCCACCGCATCAACGGCGACCCGGCGCGCGAAGTGTTCGGCGAGGAACTCTTCGCCGACTTCGACGCCTGCTTCGACTGGCTCACCCACCACGGCGTGTTCCCCGACTGCATCGGCGTCCTCGGATTCGACCACGCCGGCACCGCGGCCTTCCTCGTCGCCACCAACCGCCCCGTCGGCGCCGCCGTGAGCGTCTCCGCCCCCGGCATCGTCGAACCACTCACCTCCGAAGCCGAAGCCATGGTCCAGGTCGCCCCCGACCTGCAGGCCCCCTGGCTCGGCCTCTACGGCTCCGACGACCCCGACACCCCCGCCGACGACATCGACAAACTCCGCGACGCCACCTCCCGCGCCGCCGTCGCCAGCCTCGTCGTGAGCTACCCCGGCCTGCGCCGCCGAACCGACCGCCCCACCGACACCGAAGACCTCGTAGGCATCGACTCCCAAACCCGCATCTTCGACTGGTTCGACAGCAACTTACGCTGATTAACCAGGCGTTTTGTTACTTCACACCAGGCTCATGTAATCTTCATGCTCGGCGGTTCGAAAGGACCGGTGCCCTCGAAGAGAAGGCTCCAGGAGGCGTGCCAGAGCGGCCGAATGGGACTCACTGCTAATGAGTTGTCCCTTCACGGGGACCGGAGGTTCAAATCCTCTCGCCTCCGCCACCCGAACCCTCGGGTAACAACTGAACACACGCATGCGCCCGTAGCTCAACGGATAGAGCATCTGACTACGGATCAGAAGGTTAGGGGTTCGAATCCCTTCGGGCGCACCACAATTCGCCTCCCATCGGGTACACCCGATGGGAGGCGAATTCGCTTCTCGAAGTATTGGGCTTCGTCCGCGGAGCGGTCGAGAAACCTGGTCTCGGGTTCGGTTGGGATATAGATCGGTGACAGCGTCAGGGTCTGCCCATCGGCGCGGGCTGTGTCAACGACGGACCCAGCCGCGTGCGGTGTCGGCCAGGTTCCACCACGAAACAAATCGCGGATCTTCCGATTCCAGTCGCCATCCCTCGGTCAACGCGTCGAAGAACGCGTCGTCGCCGGTCCTCCCGCCCTTCGGTTCGCCGATGTAGACCAGCCGTTCACCGTTGAATGCCGTCAGTGCTTCGGAGGCCATTGTGTTTCCCCAGCCGGGGGGCCAGCACAGAAATAGAACTTCCTGGCCGTCGCTTGATCGCGCGGCGTATTCTCTCGGCCCGCCGATTCGGTGCCATACGTCCGGCTGGCCTGCTGTGTGGAGAAACGAGATGTTGTCGGTGGTGTCGGGTGGTTGTGAGTCGTATGCCTCGACGGTCAGCCCGGCTTCGGTCAGTTGCGCCGCCCAGTATCCGCGACCGGCGCCCGCTTCGATCACCGTCAGCCCGGCGCAGAATTCGGCCATCCACTGAATTGTCTCTGGGGACGGCACCGCGTAGGCGAATGCCGACTGCAGGATTGTCTGCGCGAATCCGAGGCGGGCGCTTCCTTTCTCCCGGCCGCCGTCTACGGTCCTTCGCCCCGCGCGGACGGAAACCGAGGGTGCGACGATGTCCCAGTAGGGATTCGAGCTGTGCTCCCGACCTCCGGTCATGTAGTGCACGAGTCGGATATCGAAGGCTCGGTCCGCGCGGTCGTCTCCGGTCCCGGCGAGCAACGGTGTCGCGTCGAGGTACTCCAGCACCTTCGGGTACTGGGCTCGAAGGCGTTGTTCGTCATCGAGCAGTGCGACCAGTTCCTCGTGACGTGCTGCCGTCAGCGCAAGCTCAGCCATCCATCAATTCTCGCCTGCACCAGCTAGATTCGTGAACCATTCGATGGAAGGCGTATTCCTTGCGAACGCCTGCGGCAAAAGGCCGTCGGTAGTCGGAAGCGGATGTTGGTTTCGGTACCCCTATGCGTGGTTCGAATCGGTTCGGGGTTGTTCGAGGACCACGGCGTCGGCTTCGATCTCCACCAACAGTGTCGGTGTGATGAATCCGCTGACCTGGTACATCGATGCGGCGGGACGGATTTCGCCGAATACCTCCCGGTGGGCTTCGGCGATTTCGGGCCACCGGGTGATGTCGGTGACGAAGATCCTGGTGCGGATCACGTCGGTGAGTGCGGCTCCGGCTTCGGCCAGTGCCGCGGCGATGCGGCGCAGCGCTTCGCGGGTCTGCGCGCCGATATCGTCGCCGCCGACCGCGGTGCCGCCCGGTGCGGCGGCTGTGGTGCCGCTGACCGCGATGATGTCACCGATGCGGACGGCGCGCGAATATCCGACGACGGCTTCGAACTCGGATTCGGAGGCGATGTTCACGCGAGAGACCATGGGGTGAGGATGGCAGGTTCGATCGCCATTCGTTCACTTGTTTTTCGGCTCACCGTCGAACGCGCACGATAGGCAGGTTCGGTGATAGCACCTTCCGGTACTCGAATCGTTCTGTCCGCCGCGGTGTTGTGCGCGGGCGTGCTCGCGACGGCCTGCGGGGGCTCGGACGCGGATTTCACGGTGGCGAAGGATCAGTCGCTGGTGCTGACCATGGACGAGCTGACGTCCCGGTCCGGTGCGAGCGCGGTGTTGAATGTCTCCCGCGAGCCGGAGCACGGCAACCTCACCAGGCGACCGGACGGCTCGTTCGAATATCGCCCGAGTTCCGGCTTCGCGGGCACCGATCAGTTCACGGTCACCACCTCGGACGCGGTTCGCCTGTTCACCACCGATATTCCGGTGCTCGGGGTATTCGGCGGGACCACGGTGCAGGGCAGTGGTTTCGGTTCGGCGTTGACGCCGGTGCCGGGCAGCGCGAACGAGTTCTACGGGTTGACCGATCGCGGCCCGAATGTGGATGGTCCGAACAAGAACGAGAAACTGGCGCCGGTGGCGGATTATGTGCCGAAGATCGGCAGGTTCAGGCTGGAGGGCACGCGCGCGGTGCTGGTGTCCACCATCGATCTGCGGGATAAGCGCGGGGTGCCGTTCAACGGTCAGGTGGATGTATCCGCGAGTACCGGTGAGACCATTCGTGACTTGGCAGGCGCGGTCCTGCCCGCCACCGATCACGGTATCGATCCGGAGGGTCTGGTGGCACTGCCCGACGGCACGTTCTGGATTTCCGACGAATACGGCCCGTTCCTTGTGCATTTCGACGCGAAGGGCACCGAGATCGAGCGGTTGGCGCCGGGGAAGGGGCTGCCCGACGAACTCGCGCTGCGCACTCCGAATCAGGGGATGGAGGGGCTGACCAGCACACCGGACGGCCGCACGCTGGTCGGTGTCGTGCAGAGCGGTCTGAACACGCCGGGGCTTGCGGGGGCCGCGAAGGATGTCCCGATGACGCGCATCGTCACCGTCGATCTGGCGTCGAAGCAGACGAAGGAGTTCGTCTACCCGCTGGAGAATCCGAAGCAGACGAAGGTCGCGGTGTCGGAGATCACCGCGTTGAGTGCCACCACGTTCTTGGTCGACGAGCGTGACGGCAATCTCGCTCCGGATTCGAACAAGAAGATCTGGACGATCGACATCTCGGGCGCGACCGATGTCGGTCCGGCGGCGGCGAACTACGACCCGGCGCGCGGCGGCCTGCTGGTGGACGGGAAGCCGCTGGAGACGCTGGTCGGCGGGGTGTCGACCGCCGACGGTGTCGAGGCGTTGCGGCGGGCCGGGATCACGCCGGTCGCGAAGACCTCGAATTTGGACTTGACCGGCCTGGTCGACGATCTCAATGCCGACGGGGATTCCGCCAACGCGAACGGCAAATTCTTCGGCCACGACAAGATCGAGGGCATCGCGACGCTGGACGGCGGCAAAACTCTCTATATCGCGAACGACAGCGATTTCGGTCTGGCGGGCAGTACCGGTGACCGGCCGCCGTTCGGGTTGAAACCGAAGACCTTGCCGGACGGCCGCCAAGACACCGGTGAAATCCTGATGGTCGACACCGCGAGACTGCCCGCGAAACCGGGCGGCTACACGGTGCGGATCAAGGTCGGCTGACCGGCTCGATCCATTCGCGTCCTTCCAGCACCACGGCGGCCGCGAGGGTGATCAGCCACAGCGACATCGACCCGACCTGAACGCGTTGCGCGATGCCGAGCGCGTGCGCGCCGGACATGTTGTCGGCGACCAGCATCCAGACGGTCGCGGACGCGCCGATCACCAGGAACGCCACGCCTGCCTCGCGCAGGATTCGCCAGCGGTGGTAGCGGTAGGCGGCGAGGCTGAACGCGAAGACCGCGACGGCGATGGCGGTGACGGCGAGGGTGCTGGTCAGGGCGTGCGGCTGGTGCAGTTGCGGGAACAGTTCGCTGCCGCCTGTACCGCATCCTGCCTCGCCCGGGGTGCAGTCGTGCAGCGGCAACAGTACGTCGGCGATGGTGGCGGCGCCGAAGCAGAGCAACGCGATCCAACCGACGGTGGTGAGCGGGCGGCGTGGGAACAGCAGCAGCCCGCCGAGTGCTGCGGGGATCAGCAGTGCGCCGACGATTTTGTCGGCGGTCGCGAATATCTCGCGGTATGGCTTTCCTTCGGCGTCGAGTTCGCTGAGGAAGGCGTTGACCGAGTCCACATCGATGGGCAGGGCGAATTCGAGGATCCAGGACGAATAACAGAGTCCGGCCAGTGCGATCGCGGCGGCTATTGCCAGCGACACGCGTCGTTTACGCCGTTCAGCGATTTCTTGGCTACCGGTCACCGGCCCATTGTCCTTCGCCTGTCGTCGTGCCGCCGAAACGCGGCTTCGGCGATTTCTCGTCCGTGCCCGCGGTTCGCACGGCTTTGCCATCGAATACACAGGCTACTGTCAGGGTGGTTGCCCAGGATTGCGGGGGAAGCAGACGAGGAGGTCCCCATGATCGGATTCGTGACCGCGGTGGGAGCTTTCGCCGTAATGGCCACTATCGCAGCCTCTGGCTATTTTGCGGCGAATGCCCCGCGTCATTTGGTGCGGTTACGTCACCGTTAGCTTTCATTCCTGCAGCACAGCCTGGACCCGGTCCGCCGCGGCGACGGGATCCTCGTGCTCCCAGATACGCAGGACCCGCCAACCCGCGGCGTCGAGTTGCGCGTCGGTCGCCCGGTCGCGGGTCACGTTCCCGGCCAATTTCCGCGCCCACCATTCGCCGTTGTTCTTCGGATCGGTGGCGTGTTCCGGGCAGCGATGCCAAAAGCAGCCGTCGACGTAAACCGCGACTCGCAGGCGTGGAAAGACCACATCGGCGCGACGGCGCTGACCCGCCAGCGGCGCCCGATCGACGAAATAGCGCAGGCCGCGCCGGTGTAATTCGCGGCGCAACGCCAATTCCGGTTTCGTGCCGCTGCGCCGTTGCCGCGACATGCGCGCGCTGGTCGCGGCGTCGGTGCGCGGTCTGTCGCTCATGCCGCCCAGCCTCCCATCCGGTCCAGATGACTTTCCATGTCATCGATGAATCCGGGTGGGAAACGCAACCGTCCCATGCCTGCGCGGCGCAGGAATCCGGCGGTGGCGCGGGCCGAAAGCAACCGCGAGTCGGTGAGGAAATTCTTCAGGTCCTCGTACGGTTCCTGCACCGGCCAGGTGGATACCGGCGCACGGTATGCCTCCCCTCGAAACCCCCACGCGGCCACCGGCCACGGCTGTCCCGGCGCGAGCGGGGTGTATTCCGGGGTCGCGCCGTCGGGTTCGCGCAGTCGCGCACCGACCCAGTCGGCCATGCGCACACTCACCGCGTTGCCGATCAACTTCCACCGGTGCCCGACGCGCACACCGGGCACTGTCACCGCGGGCGCGGTCCATTCGGGATCGAATCCCTGCAAACGTTCGGCATCGACCAAGCCTGGGGTGACGATCTCGCCGGAGGGCAGACGAACGGCGGGCGGACTCGCGATGCCGATCGCCGACCCGCCCTTCAACGTCGGCACCGCGTTCACCGCCCAACCCAGTCCGCGCACGCCCTCGGTCCAGTAGAAACCGCACGGATCGCGGTCGGGATCGCCGATCTCCGCCGGACCCGCGTCCGCGCCGAACAGCACCGGGCGCGGGTCCTCGGTGCGCGAGGCCAGCATCAGCACCCGCTGCCTGCGCTGCGGCAACCCGAACGCGCGGGCGTCGACCACCCGGTAGGCCCAGCTGTAGCCGAGGTCGTCGAGGGCGGCGGTGATGTGGCGCATCGCCGCGCCTCGGCCCAGTTGCAGCATGAACGGGACGTTCTCGATCAGCAGCCAGTCGGGTCCGCGTTTGCGCCGCACCAGCCGGAAGATCTCGTCGACCAGACCCGAACGCGCGCCGGTGATCCCCGCGGTGCGACCCGCCTGCGACAGGTCCTGACACGGGAAACCGGCCGCGACCAGTTCGGTGCCCGCCGGGATCGCCCGCAGCCGCGTCACATCGGTGTGCAGTTCGACCTCGGGGAATCGGGCCGTGAGCACCGCGCGCGCACCGGGATCGATCTCGCAGAGCAGTTCGGTGTGCCAGCCGTGCGCGGTGAGGCCGAGTTCGAGCCCGCCGATACCGGCGAACAGCCCGACCATGCGCCCCGTCACAGCTGTTCCTTCCGCGTCCGGCAAATCCGACCGGGCCGAGATTACTCGAGAAACCGGCGCCGACCCGAGTCGAGGGCGTGGCGAGCACCGGCGGTTGGCGCCGGACGGAGCTCGCGTGTCATGCTTCGGATCGGAACCAGCTCCCCGATAATGCCTATCGGCCCGATCACGGCCCCTACGGCGGGGCGGCCTTCTTGCTCTGCGCAGTTCCCGGATTCATCCACGCGAGGCCAGGAAAGCGAGCCAACGATGCAGATTCCGTCCACCGCACGCGGCGATTTCCCGAATATCGTCGTGACCAGCGTGGCCGCGACAACGTCGATCGCGGGCGATGTCGACTCGACGTGGAAGGCGCTGCTCGACGGCGAGAGCGGCATCGATGTGCTCGACGACGAGTTCATCGACCAGTTCGAATTGCCGGTGCGCATCGGCGGACACCTGAAGGTAGCGCCCGCCTTGAGCCTCGCCGACGACGAGATCCGCAGACTGTCCTACGTCGAGCAGATGGCGACGGTACTCGGGCGTGAGGTGTGGCGCAACGCGGGCAGTCCCGAGGTCGACCGTGATCGCCTCGGAGTCTGCGTCGGGACCGGACTCGGCGGGGCGGAGGCGCTCATCGACGCCAGGGCCAAGCTCGCCAACGGCGGATACCGCAAGGTGTCGCCGTACACGGTGCAGGCGATCATGCCGAACGGGGCGGCGGCCTGCGTCGCGGTCGAGCTCGGCGCGCGCGGCGGGGTGGCGACGCCGGTGTCGGCGTGCTCTTCCGGGTCGGAGGCGGTCGCGAACGCGTGGAAGATGATCGTGATGGGTGATGCCGACATGGTCGTCACCGGCGGGGTCGAGGGGTCGATCCAGGCTCTCCCCATCGCCGCCTTCACCATGATGCGCGCCATGAGCACCCGCAACGACGCGCCGAAATCCGCGTCGCGCCCGTTCGACGTGGACCGCGACGGCTTCGTGTTCGGCGAAGCGGGCGCGATGATGGTGATCGAGACCGAGGCGCACGCCAAGGCGCGCGGCGCCACGATTCACGCGCGGCTGCTCGGCGCCGGTGTCACCTCCGACGGATTCCACCTGGTCGCCCCTGATCCCGACGGGACCGGCGCGGCCCGCGCGATGACGCGCGCGCTGGAGACCGCGGGCCTCACCAAACGCGATATCGGGCATATCAACGCGCACGCCACCGCGACGCCGATCGGCGACACCGCCGAGGCGAGGGCGATCGGCAAGGCCATCGGCGACCACGCGTCGGTGTATGCCCCGAAATCGGCGCTCGGACATTCGATCGGCGCGGTCGGCGCCCTCGAATCGGTGCTGACGGTGTTGAGCATCCGGGACGGCGTCGTCCCGCCGACCTTGAATCTGGACAACCAGGATCCCGAGGTGGATCTCGACATCGTGCGCGGTCGGTCGCGGCCCGGTGCGATCGACTACGCGGTGAACAACTCGTTCGGCTTCGGCGGTCACAATGTCGCGCTCGCCTTCGGAAGGTACTGAGCAAGAAACGGTGAAGTGGGAGTTCAGGTCTCGGGCCTGCTAATCTTCCCGACGCTCCTTGTTCGGTGTCTTTCTGTGTTCGATGTCACTGCCCACCAAGTATGTGCGTTGGATAAAGGATATGGCTGATGATCGGCGAGACCTTTGACGATTATGTGGACGAGCGGGGCAAGATCAGGATTCCGGGGGACAAGACCCTCATCGACTTCGTCGACAAGCACAGCGCGGAGAACGGTGACGGACTCGCCTACCGCTACATCGACTATTCGCGCGAACGCGACGGCGAATACCAGGACCTGACCTGGCGCGAATTCGGCGTCCGGCTGCGCGCGGTCGCGGCTCGGCTGCAACAGGTTTCGGACTCCGGCGACCGGGTCGCGATACTCGCGCCGCAGGGGCTGGACTATGTCGTGTCGATCTTCGCGGCCGTCTACGCGGGTGCGATCGCGGTGCCGTTGTTCGATCCCGACGAACAGGGGCATACCGATCGGCTGCGGACCGTGCTCGAGGATTGTTCGCCCGCGGTGATCCTGACGGTCACCGAGGCGGCGGCGCGGGTGCGGGAATTCTTCCGTCACCTGCCCGCCGCGCGCCGCCCGCGCGTCATCGCCGTCGACGCGATTCCCGAGGGCGTCGGGCGGAAATGGGTCCGTCCCGATATCGCGATCGACGACGTGGCCTATCTGCAGTACACCTCGGGTTCCACGCGCAGCCCGGCGGGCGTGGAGATCACGCATCGGGCCGTCGGCACGAACCTGCTGCAGATGATCGACGCCATCGGGGTCACCGAGAATTCGCGCGGGGTCACCTGGCTGCCGCTGTTCCACGATATGGGGCTGCTGTGCGTGATCCTGCCGACCATCGGCGGCGGATTCATCACGATCATGTCCCCGAGCGCGTTCGTGCGGCGGCCCTACCGCTGGATCAAGGAATTGGCGGCGGCCTCCGACGGAGCCGGAACCTTCGCCGCCGCACCGAATTTCGCGTTCGAGCACGCGGCAGCGCGCGGTCTGCCGAAGGCGGGCGAGGAATTGGACCTGTCGAATGTGATCGGGCTGATCAACGGCAGCGAACCGGTTTCGGTGACCTCCATGCGGAAATTCAACGAGGCGTTCGCGCCGTACGGGCTGCCGAAGACCGCGATCAAACCGTGTTACGGCATGGCCGAGGCCACGCTGTTCGTCTCGGCCACTCGCAATTCCGACGAGGCGAAGGTGGTCTACGTCGATCGCGCGGAATTGAACGCGGGCCGCATGGTCGAGGTCGATTCCGGCGCGGACGGCGCCATCGCGCAGGTCTCGTGCGGATTCGTGGCGCATTCGCAGTGGGCGGCGATCGTGGACTCCGAACACGGCGTCGAACAGCCCGACGGCGCGGTCGGGGAGATCTGGCTGCACGGCGCCAATATGGGCATCGGGTATTGGGGGCGGCCTGCGGAGAGCGCGTCGACCTTCGGCAATCGACTCGCGCGCCGACTGCCGGAGGGTAGCCATGCCGAAGGCGCCGACATCGACGGAATCTGGATGCGCACCGGGGATTTCGGCGCGTACGTCGACGGTGAGCTCTTCATCACCGGCCGGGTCAAGGACCTGGTGATCGTGGACGGGCGCAACCACTATCCGCAGGATCTGGAATTCTCGGCGCAGGAAGCGGATTCGGCGCTGCGGCCGGGATTCGTCGCCGCGTTCTCGGTGCCCGCGAACGAATTGCCCGCCGAGGTGTTCGACGGGAATTCCCGCGATCGCGACGACACCTCCGAACAGCTCGTGGTCGTCGCCGAACGCGGCACCGGCGCCGCCAAGGCCGATCCCGGTCCGATCACCGAGATCGTGCGCGCGGCCATCGCCGCCCGCCACGGGGTGACCGTGCGCGACCTGCTGCTGGTGCCCGCCGGATCGATTCCGCGGACCTCGAGCGGCAAGATCGCCAGGCGCGCCTGCCGCGCCGCCTACCTCGAGGGCGCCTTGCGCGGCGGTCACCGCCAACAGGCTTTCCCGGACACCGCGGACGATTTCGAACCCGAGCGCGCGGCGGCGCGCTGAGGCGGACACCGCGTCGGGACCCGTCGACTCGGCGGGTCCCGAGGCATTGGGTCCCGAGGCATTTCTACAGCCGGGTCTCCGAATCACAAGTGAATTCGCGCACATCGGCGCCGACGATGTGCGCGTCGAGTTCGCCGGAGGTGCCTTCGCCGCGGAAGCGTTCGGCCGAGGCGCGATCGGTCCAGCGCTCGTAGACGTTCACGCGGTCGGGTTCCACGAGGTCCGCGCCGAGGCAGAAGTCGAGGCATCCCGGCGCCGCGCGAGCGAGTTCGACGGCCGAACGGCACAGCGCGAGATAGCTGTCCCGGTCGGCGACCCTCAAATATCCGGAGACGATGAGCACGCTCGCAGTGTATTGCCTGTTCCTGCCCCCAACTTGTGTCCGTTCGGGAACCGAAACCGCTTGGCGGAACCGGCCGCGGCTGCCACGCTGGGTTGTCGGACCCCGATGCGATGATCGTCGGGCGTTCCGTCGTGTGCCATCGCCAGTACGTATCCGCAGGGGGATTCGTGTCCATCGCAACGCAGTCGCCGCCCACCGAACCGGAGAGCGACCTAGCCGCGCCGTCCCCCGCACCGGCGCCGGGCCGCCTGCATTCGCTGCGCCGCTTCTGGCCCTACCTGCGCCCGTACCGAGGGCCACTGGTGGTGGCGACCGTACTCGCCATCATCGCGACGGTGACGGCGATCGCCATTCCCGTCGTGGTCGCCCGGATCATCGACGGGCCGATCGCGCGGCGCGACATCGACGGCATCGTCGGCCCGATCGCGCTGGTGCTGGTACTCGGCATGCTCGAGGCGCTCGGCGTATGGGGCAGACGCTGGCTGGTGTCCGAACCCGCCACCCGCTTCGAGATCACCATGCGCGCCAAGCTCTACCGGAAACTGCAATCGCTGGCCATCGCCAGGCACGACGCCTGGGAATCGGGTCAGTTGCTCTCCCGCGCGGTCGACGATCTGAGCACGATGCGCCGCTTCGTCGCCTTCGTCGGCCCGTTCCTGTGCATCAACCTCGTGGTGATCCCGGTGGGACTGTTGATCCTGTTCGCGCTGAGCTGGGAGGTCGGGGCGATCTTCGTCATTGTCATCTTCCCGCTCGGCTACCTGTGCAACCGGTTCGACCGCCGCTACAGCGTGGCCGCGCGGCGCGCTCAGGACCAGTCGGGTGATCTGGCGACCACCGCCGAGGAATCCGCGCAGGGCGTACGGGTGTTGAAGGCGTTCGGGCGCGGCGCGTTCTTCGGCGCGCGTTGGACCGCGCAGGCCAGAGAGTTGCAGAAGACCGAACTGGAGAAGGTCCGCCTCGACGCGACGCTGTGGTCGGCTCTGGTCGGGCTGCCGCAGATCGCGGTGGTCTTCGCGCTCGGCTACGGCGGTTACGCGGTGGTGCACGGCACCATGACCATGGGCACGCTGATCGCGGCCATCACCCTGGCCAATCTCGTGCAGTGGCCCATCATCGCCACCGGATTCCTGCTGGCCGAACTGAGTAACGCGCGCACCGCGGCCGATCGGTACTGGGAGATCATCGACGTTCCGGTCGATATCGCCGATCCGGCGCGGCCGGTTGTGCCGCCCGAGCACATCATCGGCGAATTGCGCTTGGACGGAGTGCGTTTCGCGTTCCCGCGCGGAAAGGACGACACGGCGGTCGAGCCGGTGTTGCGCGATGTCTCGCTGCGCGTGCGGCCGGGGGAGACGCTGGCGCTGGTCGGTGCGACGGGCAGTGGAAAAACGGCGCTGCTCAACCTGATTCCGCGACTCTACGACGCCGACGCCGGCGTGATCACCATCGACGGCATCGACATCACGTCCTTGCGCGTCGCCGATCTGCGCGAGGTGGTGACGATCGCGTTCGAGGATCCGGTGCTGTTCTCGGCCAGTGTGCGCGAGAACGTGGCCCTCGGCGATCCGACCGCCACCGACGCCGACGTGCGCCGCGCCCTCGACATCGCCGCGGCCGAATTCGTCGACGAACTGCCGTGGGGGCTCGACACCAGGATCGGCGAACAGGGGTTGAGCCTGTCCGGCGGGCAGCGGCAGCGTCTCGCGCTGGCCCGCGCGGTGCTGAATCGCGAGGGCACAGCCACCCGGGGGCGGATCATGGTCCTCGACGATCCGCTCTCCGCGCTCGACGTGGAGACCGAGGAGCGGGTGCAGGCGCGGCTGCGCGCGGCGCTGTCCGGGGTGACGACGTTGCTGGTCGCGCACCGCCCGTCCACCGCGGCGTTGGCCGACCGGGTCGCGCTGCTCGCCGACGGCCGGATCGTCGCAGATGGCACGCACGAACAACTGTTGCGGACCAACACCCGCTACCGGGAGTTGATGGGCGGCAACCCGAATCAGCTGTATCGCAAGAGCGGTGACCGGGCGGGGGAGCTGTCGTGAGCGCCGAAACGCGGGACGCGCCATCGTCTTCGGACGAGGCTGACGACTGGCGCGGTATCGCCAGCGAGGATCGCGAGGTCACCGAGACCGGGAACCTCGTTTTGGCGGGCAGGTCCCGGCGGCTGTTGATGAGCCTGATCCGGCCCTATCGGGGTCCGGCGCTGCTCGCGCTCGGGCTCATCGTGGTCGACAACGCGGCGAAGGTGTCGGCGCCGTTGTTCATCGCACACGGGCTCGACACCGGCATCGCGCGCGGCGCCGAGGGCGACTGGGCGCCGATGGCGTGGACGGTCGCCGGATTCGTGGCCTCCGTCGGCCTCAGCGCGCTGACAACCCTGCTGTTCCTGCGCATCGCGGCGGGCCTGAGCCAGAACGTGCTGTTCGACCTGCGGGTGCGCGCGTTCGAGCATATGCAGCGGCTCAGCGTGTCCTTCCACGAGAAATACACCTCGGGCAAGGTGGTCACCCGCCTCACCGGCGATATCGAGACCATGCAGGAACTGCTCGAAGGCGCGCTGAATCAGGCGCTGAGCGCGATCCTTTCGGTCCTGAGCATCGCGGTGGTGCTGGTCTATCTCGACCAGGGTCTCGCGGCCATCGTGCTCGTCGGCTTCGTGCCGCTCGCGCTGGTCACGCGCTGGGCGCAGCGCAGGCAGCGCGCGGGTTACCGGCGCACCCGAGGGGCCATCGCCAAGGTCGTCGTGCAGTTCGTGGAGTCGATGGGCGGTATGCGCGCCGTGCAGGCGTTCCGCCGGGAGCGCCGCAACGAATCGGTGCTCGCCGTCGAGGACGCGGAATTCCAGTCGGCCACCGCGGCGGCCATCCGCGGCATGGGCGACTACGCGGGCCTGACCAGACTGCTCGGCAATTTGACCACCACCGTGGTGATCGTGGTCGGCGCGTGGCAGGTGATCGAGGGCAATCTGGCGCTCGGCGTGCTCGCGGCCTACCTGCTCTACCTCAACGAGTTCTACGGTCCGCTGGACGAACTCGCGCAGGTCTTCAACGCCTACCAGTCCGCGGCGGCGGCGCTGGAGAAGATTTCCGGGGTGCTGGAAGAGGAGCCGTCGGTGGCCGAACCCGCCGACCCGGTGGCGTTGCCGGTCGCGGCGGGCGCCGTGCGGATGACGAAGGTGTGGTTCGGCTACGAGGCGGGCGCGATCGGGCGCACCGTGTTGCCCGAATTCGATCTCGACATCCCGGCCGGTCAGGTGGTCGCGCTGGTCGGCGCCACCGGCGCGGGCAAGTCGACGCTGGCCAAACTGCTGACCCGCTTCTACGACCCCTCCGGCGGCGTCGTCACCCTCGACGGTGTCGACCTGCGTGATCTCGCCGACACCGAGTTGCGCCGCCACGTCGTGATGGTCACCCAGGAGTCGTATCTCTTCTCCGGATCGGTCGCGGACAATATCCGACTCGGCAGACCGCAGGCCACCGACGAGCAGGTGTACGCGGCGGCGCGCGCGGTCGGGTTGTACGACTTCGTCACCGCGCTGCCGAACGGGTTCGCCACCGATGTGCGCAAACGCGGCGGGCGGCTGTCGGCGGGGCAGAAGCAGTTGGTCGCGTTCGCCAGGGTGTTCCTGGCCGATCCGGCGGTCGTCGTCCTCGACGAGGCCACCTCGAGTCTGGACATTCCGGGCGAACGGCAGGTGCAGCGGGCGCTGGAGACCGTGCTGCGCGAGCGCACGGCGGTCATCATCGCCCACCGGCTGTCCACGGTGTCCATCGCGGACCGGGTGCTGGTGCTGGACAAGGGTCGAATCGTGGAAGACGGCGCCCCCGCCGAGCTGATCGCCGGTTCGGGACGTTTCGCAGGCCTGCACGCCGCGTGGCGGGAGTCGCTGGTGTAACGGATCGCTGTGATTCAGCTCGCGCGAGGTTCGATTCGGTTCGCCTATGTGATGCGGGTAGGACGGGATGTGATGCGGTCGCCGGGTGTTTGTCGCTTACGGTAGATAGGTGACCAATCCAGCCCCTGGTTCCGAGAGCCCCGCCGCCGAGAGCGCATCCCGGTGGCCGGCGATTCTCACGTGGCGTTCGCACAACGCCACGCGGATGGAGTCGGTACGCGTGACCGTGAACGGCAATCGCATCCGCGCCGCAGGCCGAATGATCGGCGGCGCCTGCGAGGACCACCCCGCGTTCAGCGCCTCCTACGACCTGGTCACCGACGAGAACGGCGTCACCAAGCGGCTGTCGCTGCGCACGACGACGGCCGCGGGCGAACGGCACGCCTCCATCGCCCGCGACGAAGAGGACTACTGGCTCGTCGACGCGGGCGGCAGCCACGTGCGCTCCACCTTCGCGGGCGCACTCGACGTCGACGTGGTGCTCAGCCCGTTCTTCAACACCCTGCCGATCCGCCGCTTCGGTTTGCAGCACGCCGTCGAGGACGTCCACGTACCGGTCGTGTACGTGCGGCTGCCCGAGCTGTACGTACAGGAGGCCAGCCTCGTCTACAGCAGCGGCGCCGACGGCATCAGCGTGCTGTCACCGGTGTCGAGCGCGACCGTCACGGTGGACGAGGACGGGTTCCTCCTGGACTATCCGGGACTGGCCGAACGCATCTAGTCGGACCCGCGGCACTGGCGAGGTGGCTCGAGGCGCACCGATTCGATAGGCCGTTCCGGGCGGTCGGGGCGGTCGGGCGGGCGGGTGGTAGCCAGGTGGTCGGGCGGCGGTGGTCGGGTGGTCGGTGGTGGCCGGGTGGCGCCGGGGCTTGGTGTCGGGTCAGGTGCGCAGTGTCGTGAACACCCCACCGCGCCGGCCTGCGTCCCGCAGCCGAGCTTGCCAGTCGTGGTCCCCGGGGCGGATGTCGGTGATCTCCCAGCGTCGCACCGTGTCGAAGGCCGCGCGTCCGTCGTGGCCCGCTTCGACCAGTTTCGCCAGCGAGCCATGGGCGCGCAGGTCGTCGCGGGCTGCGGTGAGGACGGCGATGGTGTCGTCGAGGACTTCGAGCAGCGCGTCCCGGTTCGGTTCGCAGATGGCCCGCACCAGGTCGGGCGCGGTGCCCGCGACCCTGGTGCCGTCGCGGAAGGAGCCGGCCGCGAGTCCGAGGGCGAGGGTGCCGCCGCCCGAGCCCGCGACCGCGAGCGCTTCGGCGAGCACGTGCGGCAGATGGGAGATGCGCGCGACCGCGCGGTCGTGGTCCTCGGCGCCGACCGGCACCACCACCGCGCCGCAGTCAACGGCCAGGCGCGCGACTCTCGTCCACACCCGCGCGTGCGCGTCGTCGTCGGCGCCGACCGTCCACACGGCGTTGCGGAACAGCTCGGAATCCGTTGCGGACCAGCCCGATTCGGAAGTGCCCGCCATCGGGTGACCGCCAACGTAGCGTTTGCCGAGCCCGTGCGCGCGGACGGCGCGCACGACCGGTCCCTTGACGCTGACCACGTCGGTGAGCGCGCAGTCGGGGGCGAGGGTTTCGACGGCTCCGAGCAGATGGTCGACGGCGGGCATCGGCACCGCGACGACGATGAGCGCATCGGATTCGGCGGCTCGGGTCAATGCCGCTGCCAGGTCGCCGGTGACGTCGTAGCCGTCGGCTGTCGCGGCGCGCACGCCTGCTTGCGACCTGTTGTATCCCCAGGCCGGGTAGCCCGCCGCACGCGCCGCGCGCAACAGCGACCCGCCGATCAACCCCGCCCCGAGGACGCAAACCGGTGGTTTCTGGTCACGAGTCACCGGAACAGATTGGCATACGACTACAACATTCAGGCTCAGGCCGACTACCGTTGCGGCCATGGCAGCACAGCGCTCGGGCACGAACAGGGCGACGTCGGAAGATTACGACGACGTGGAAGGGTTCGCAGTGGCGGTTGTCCGCGAAGACGGCAAATGGCGGTGCAGCCCGTTGAGCTCGGACGCACTGACCAATCTGTCCGCGGCGGAAGATGAACTGAAGGCATTGCGCAGCTCAGGCGCGGTGTTCGGACTACTCGACATCGACGACGAATTCTTCGTGGTGCTGCGGCCCGCGCCGAGCGGAACCAGGCTGCTGGTCTCGGATGCCACGGCCGCGATCGACTACGACGTCGCCGCTGATGTCCTCGAGGCGCTCAATATCGAGATCCCGGATATCGACCCGGACGAACTCGACGATATCGAGCCGTGGGAGGAGGGCGATCTCGGTGTGCTCGCCGATCTCGGTCTCCCCGAACCGGTGTTGAGCGTGATACTCGCCGACACCGATCTCTACCCGGACGAGCAACTCGGCATGATCGCCCAGCGGCTCGGTTTCGCCAATGAACTGTCGGCGGTGCTGGACAAACTGCCGCGGTGACCCTGCCGCCGAATCCGATCGTCTCCGATACGGCGATGGTGCGCGCCGCGATCGCGGCCGCGGCCGCCGCCGACCCGCGTGACGTCCCGGTGGGTGCGGTCGTATTCGATTCGGCCGGAAGGGAACTCGCGCGCGCCGCGAACGCGCGCGAGGCACTGGCCGACCCCACCGCGCACGCCGAGGTGCTCGCGCTGCGCCGGGCCGCCGCGGTGCACGGCGACGGCTGGCGCCTCGAGCACACCACCCTCGCCGTCACGCTGGAGCCGTGCACGATGTGCGCGGGCGCCCTCGTCCTTGCCCGCGTCGGCCGCGTCGTCTTCGGCGCCTGGGAACCCAAGACCGGCGCCGTCGGCTCACTGTGGGACGTGGTCCGCGACCGCCGCCTCAACCACCGCCCCGACGTCCGAGGCGGCATCCTCGAATCCGAATGCGCAACCCTCCTCGACACCTTCTTCCGAACCCAACGCTGACCCCGCATCCAGCCGATTTAACGATCCAGCCCCCTTCCGGTATCGTTGGCGGCGGTGGCGTGTCCGAGCGGCCTAAGGAGCACGCCTCGAAAGCGTGTGAGGGGTAACCCCCCTCCGAGGGTTCAAATCCCTCCGCCACCGCCAGAGCCCTTCACCTGTTCATGCAGGTGAAGGGCTATTTTCATTACCGCAGTGTTGGCCTCAGTACCCGAAGCGCGGTCGGCGAGTATGTAGCATTCTGTACACCGTGTAGCAGTTTGGGTAGCATGTGGTTATGAGGACGATCCAGCAACGGGACCTCCGCAACGACAGTGGCAAGGTCCTCGCCGCGGTCGAAGCCGGCGAGAGCTTCACCATCACCCGTAATGGCAAACCCGTCGCCGAACTCAAGCCCCTGACACGGCGAACCTTTGTGCCCATCGCCGAACTCGCCCGCACCAGCGCCCATCTACCGCGCATTCCCTACAACGAGTGGCGTGCCGACATGGATGCGATGATCGACCAGGAGATCGCAGGCGGTGAGTGAACCCACCGTGCCACGGCACGTGCTGCTCGACACGTCGGTCCTCATCGACTACTCCGAGGTGCACTCAGCGCTACCCGATGAAGCGGAGGCCGCCATCAGTGCGATAAGTCTCGCTGAACTCGCTGCCGGACTGCACTCCACCAAAGATCCGATGAAACAAGCCCAACGCCAACTCCAGTTCCAGTGGGTCGCGAGATCGTTCAACCCGCTCGCGTTCGACGCCGAGACAGCCAACGTGTACGGGTCGTTGGCATTTCTCCTCGAGCAAATCGGACGTAGACCGCGAGGCCGAGTGGCTGACCTCCAGATAGCAGCTACAGCCGTCCAACACAGCTTGCCTCTCTACACCCGCAACCCAGACGACTTCACGGGGCTCGGACCGCTGCTGAACATCGCCGCGGTGTAGACCGGCGCCTCGTTTAGCGGCCCGGTCATGAACTGGTAGGCGGCGACGGCAACCGGTTCGGGTAGCCGCTCGGTCAGCATGCGCCGCACGGTCTGGGTGGTCTCCAGGCTGTAGGTGGTCACCGCCTGTGGTGCGACATCGCGGCGGCCAGTTCGTCGCCGGTGACGGCCTCACCACGCGCCAGTTCGGCGTCGGAAGAGATGAGCCGGGCTACCGGGGTCGCGCTCGGGTATCGACGTGGTTCGGTGGGTGAGTTCGGTGGGGAAGTGGGTATTGCGGGCGGTAGGAGAGCGCGGATAGGTGTTTCGCTCAGGGCGTTACCGAACGAGCCGCGTGGAGAACGATGCGCGACAGTTATTCGAGAGTCGGTGGACTGATTGTCCTGGTCTGGTTGGTCATCGGCATTATCGCCGCGGCGCAACGGGGCTATTTCGACGGCGGGCCGGTGAACTGCGCCGGTTTCGGCACGATCGCGGTGACGACCATCGCCGGTCCGCTGAACTATATGGGGGTGAACCCGAAGATCGCGGATTGTAATGTGCCGCAGCCGAGTCCGTAGTGGATTCGTCGAACGGGCCGGGTGTACGCGTACACCCGGCCCGTTCGTTTCGGCAAGTAGCGGTGAGATCGCGATCAGTTAGCGATCGGATCGCCCTATATCTCGATAACCCTGGATTGCCGACCGGTGTGCGGGGAGAATGGGGAATTGTCAGTCCACTGCGCTGCGTGAGGCAGTGTTTCACAAGAAACATAGCGTGCGCCTCGGACATGTGGAATGTGCCACATAATTGCCGGAAGTCTGTTCAGGGATAGCCCGCATGTGTCGACCGGGGCGCACGAGGGGATAGCGACGTCCCACGAGGACTCGTGCCCCGCGTGAGTGCGGAAGGATGCGATGAACAATGCGCGACCGCGAGCGTTTCGAGCGTCTGATCCTGCAACCGCCGACACCCAGCCTCGGCGTGCGGATAGCGAGCACACTCATCATGCTCTGGTTGGTCGTCGGCGTACTCGCCGCGGGCCAACGTAATTACCTGTTCCCCGGCCCGGTCGATTGCGGTGGGCTCGGCACCATCGCGCTGACCGTCGTGGCCGGTCCGCTCAACTACATGGGGGTCAATCCCAAAGTCGCCGAATGCGAGATTCCACAGCCGAGTCAGTGATGAGCGCACGCGCGGGTGCGCCCGATCGGTGCGCCCGCGCCCGCTCACCCCACCGAGACCGTCGACCGGGCGCGCAACGCGTGCAGCTTGGCGCCCTCGACATCGATATCGGGCACGATGCGGTCCAGCCATTTCGGCAACCACCACGCCCACTTCCCGAGCAGGACGAGCAGCGCCGGGATGAGCACCATCCGCACCAGGAACGCGTCGAGCAGCACACCGGCCGCGAGCGCGAAACCCATCTGCTTCGCGGTGGCGTTGGTCTCCAGGATGAACGAGCCGAACACCGAGATCATGATGACGGCCGCCGAGGTCACCACGCGCGCGCCGTGGCGATAACCGGAGATCATCGCCTCCTTCGGAGGTTTGCCGTGCACGTACTCCTCGCGCATTCGGGTGACGAGGAACACCTGGTAGTCCATGGCGAGGCCGAAGACGAGGCCGATGAGCATGATCGGCAGGAAGCTCACGATGGCGTGCCGATCCTCGATCAGTCCGAGGCCGCCGTCCTGGAAGATCAGTACGGTCGCGCCGAAGGTGGCGGCCATCGAGAGCAGGAAGCCGAGCGCGGCGGTCAACGGCACCAGAACCGACCGGAATACCGAGATGAGCAGCAGGAACGCCGCGCCCGCCACGATCGCGAGATAGGGCACGATCTTGCTGAGCAGAACGTGGTCGATATCGGCGTAGATGGCGGTGGTGCCGGTGATGCCGTAGGCGATGCCGAATTCGGAGCGCAGCGTCGCCTCGTCCGCCCTTGCCGCGCGCACCAGATCCTTGGTGTCCTGGTTGTTGGGTCCGGCATTCGGCACGCCGTTGAGCAGTGCGCCCCGCCCGTCCTCGCTCATGGTTGGCTCGGTCACGTATGCCATGGCCGGGTAGGCGGAGAGCGTGTCGCGCAGTGCGGTCAGCGCGCGCGTCCGGTTCTCGGGTGCGACGGCGCCCAGATCCACCGCGACCTGGAGCACGCCGTTGCTGCCCTCGCCGAACCCTTCGGTGCGCAGTTCGTATGCCTTTCGCACGGTGGTGGTCTTCGGCATGCTGTCTTCGCCGGGTAGGCCGAGGTTCAGGTTCAGCGCGGGCGCGGCGAGCAGGCCGAGCACCACGACCGCGAGGATCAGGGTCGGCACCGGCATGCGGCCGATCACCGTCGCGAATCGCATACCGTTGGTGACCCGCGCGTCGTCCTCGGGATCACCTCGGGCGATCAGCGGCAGCTCCGGCTTGAACAGGAACCGGCCGAAGGCGCCGAGCAGCGCGGGCATCAGGGTGATGGCGGTGAGCACCGCGAAGGCAGCGGCCACCGCGCCGCCGAGTCCCATGAACGTGAGGAACCGCACACCGACGATGGCCAGCCCGACCAGCGCGATGATCACCGTGAGACCCGCGAACACCACCGCCGAGCCCGCCGTGCCGAGCGCGGTTCCCGCGGCTTCCTCGGGTGAGTCCAGCACGGCGCGTTCGTGTTTGTAGCGGGAGACGATGAACAGCGCGTAGTCGATGGACAGCGCGATGCCGATCATCGAGGCCAGGAACGTGGTGAAACTGGGTATGGACAGGAACGAGGTGCCGAGGAAGATCAGCGAGGTGGCCGCGCTCAAGCCGACGATCGCGGTGATGATCGGTACGAACGCGGCCACGATCGCGCCGAAGGCGACGATCATCACCACCAGGGCCACGGCCATGCCGATCAGCTCGGACTTGCCGCTCGGAGTCTCCTGTTCGACGGCGATCGTTCCGCTCATCTCCACGGTGAGCCCGGCGTCGCGCGCCGGGTCGGCCGCGTCGTAGGCGGCGGCGCGATCAGCCGCGGTGACATCGCCGAAATTCGCGATGGTGAACGGCACGCTGAAGTAGGCGACGGTGCGCGGCGCGGTCTTGTTCAGCACGTTCAGCGGCGCACCGCTGCATCGGCTCGGCTCCGGATCCGGTACCAGGCAGCCCATCTCCTCGGTGGCGGTGACCGGATCGACGATCGGGGTGGCGTGCTCGATGATGTCGAGCTGTTCGACGCGGCCGATCAGCGCCGTGAGCGCGGCGCGGTTGGCCGGGTCGGTGAGCTGCTGCCCCGGCGGAGCGCCGATCACGTAGGTGCCGGTGACCGCGTCGAATGCGAATGCCTCCGACATACCGGGGAAGTGTTGGTCCAGGATTTCGGTGGCGCGTTCCGACGGCAGATTCGGCAGGCTGAAGTCGTCGGTCATGGGTTTCTTCAGCTGGGCGCCGAGCGCGCCGAGGATCAGGAACAGCAGTAGCCAGACGGGTAGCACGATCCACTTGCGGCGGAAGGCGAACTTCCCCCACCGGTACAGATACACGGACACAGCGTTCTCCTCGCGATCATCGGGTCGAGCCGGTTCGGGGCTTGCGCTTCCCGCCGACGGGACCGCGTCGGCGAGGGACCGAGCTGAAGAGTCGAACAGTTCCGAGTCTGCTGTGCCTTCGGTGCGATATCAAGATCATCGGCGCCCGCGGGGAACGAGTTCGGCCCCGCACCCTGGAGCGGGTGCGGGGCCGAAGATCTCAGGTGACCGATATGTCAGCTCGCGTGGACGGGCTCCTTGTCGAGCTCGACCGACTTGTTCTGGAGCTCGACCAGCTTCGCTCCTTCGACGTCGATATCGGGCAGAACGCGGTCCAGCCACTTCGGGATCCACCACGACCACTTGCCCATCAGGGTCAGCAGCGACGGGATGAGGACCATGCGGATCAGGAACGCGTCGAGCAGCACGCCCGCAGCGAGCGCGAAGCCCATCTGCTTGGCGATCGCGTCGGTCTCGAGGAGGAAGGAGGCGAACACCGAGATCATGATGATGGCCGCCGAGGTGACCACGCGCGCGCCGTGGTGGTAGCCGGAGATCATGGCTTCCTTCGGCGCCTTGCCGTGCACGTATTCCTCGCGCATTCGGGTGACGAGGAACACCTGGTAGTCCATGGCGAGGCCGAAGACCAAGCCGATGAGCATGATCGGCAGGAAGCTGACCAGCGGTCGCGGATCCTCGATGAGTCCGAGCGCGCCTTCCTGGAAGATGAGCACGGTCGCGCCGAAAGTGGCCGCCATGGAGAGCAGGAAGCCGAGCGCGGCGGTCAACGGGACCAGGATCGAGCGGAACACCAGGATCAGCAGCAGGAACGCCGCGCCCGCGACGACCGCCAGATACGGTGCGATCTTGCTGAGCAGGACGTGGTCTATGTCGGCGTAGATCGCGGTGGTGCCGGTGATGCCGTACTGCATACCGTACGTCGACTCGAATTCGGCTTCGGCGCCGCGCGCCTCGGCCACCAGATCCTTGGTGTCCTGGTTGTTCGGGCCGGACTTCGGCACGCCGTCGAGCAGCGCGCCCTGGCCGTCATCACTCCACTGCGGCGTGGTCACGTAGTCCATGTGGGAGTACGAGCCCAGTTTGGTGCGCAGCGCCTGGACGGCTTCCTCGCGCTTGTCCTTGGCGACGCCGCTGAGGTCGACCGCGATGTTGAGCACACCGTTGCTGCCCTCGCCGAAGCCGTCGGTGCGCAGGTCGTACGCCTTGCGGATGGTGGAGTCCTTCGGCATGCTGTCCTCGCCGGGCAGGCCGAGGTTCAGGCCCGCGGCCGGTGCGGCGAGCGCGCCGAGCACGACAACGCTGAGGATCAGCGCGGCCCACGGCGCCTTGCCGATCAGCTTCGCGACCCGCATGCCGTTGGTGACCTGGCGGTCGTCCTCGGGGTCGTGCTTGGCGACGAACGGCAGTTTCGGCGTGAACAGGAACCGGCCGAAGGCGCCGAGCAGCGCGGGCATCAGGGTGATGGCGGTGAGCACCGCGAAGGCCGCGGCCACCGCGCCGCCCAGACCCATCCAGGTCATGAATTCGACGCCGATGACGCTGAGACCGCCCAGCGCGATGATGACCGTGAGACCCGCGAACACGACGGCCGAGCCTGCGGTACCGAGCGCTGTTCCCGCGGCTTCTTCGGGTGAATCCTGGACGGTGCGTTCGTGTTTGTAGCGGGAGACGATGAACAGCGCGTAGTCGATGGACAGCGCGATGCCGATCATCGATGCCAGGAACGTGGTGAAACTGGGCAGCGAGATGAACCCGGTGCCGACCATGATCAGCGACATGGCGGCGCCGAGGCCGACGATCGCGGTGATGATGGGGATGAAGGCCGCGACGATCGCGCCGAAGGCCAGGATCATCACGACCAGCGCGACGCCCATGCCGATGAGTTCGGCCTGACCGCTCGGCCCGCCGGTCGGCTGAGCGATGCTGCCGCCCAGTTCGACGGTCAGTCCCGCGTTGCGCGCGTCGGCCGCGACATTGGATGCGGCTTCGCGGTGCGCGTCGGTGACGTCATCGAAGGTCTTGATGCTGAACGGCACGCTCATGAACGCGACGGTGGCAGGCTCGGTCTTGTTGAGCACGTTGAGCGGCGCGCCGCTGCACTTGGCCGGATCCGGATCGGCCAGGCAGCCCAGCTTGTCGGTGGCTTCGATCGGATTGCTCAGCGGTTTGCTGTGATCGATGATGTCGAGCTGGTCGAGCCGGGCGATGAAGGCTTGCAGTGCCGCACGGTTCGCCGGGTCGGTCAGCTTCTGGCCTTCCGGCGCCGCGATCACGTAGGTACCGGTGACGGCGTCGAACTGGTAGGCCGCGGAGGCGCCGGGGAAGTGCTTGTCCAGGATCTCGTTCGCGCGTTCGGAGGGCAGCGCGGGCAGGCTGAAGTCGTTGCTCATCGGCTTGCTGAGCTGTGCTCCCAGGCCGCCTAGCAGGACGAACAGGACGAGCCATACCGGCAGCACTATCCATTTCCGGCGGAAAGCGAACTTTCCCCATCTATAGAGGTATACGGACACGAGTGGGTTCTCCTAGCGAATGACTGGGACGTGCTGGACCGTGGCGCGTAGACAGCACTTCGCGGGGCATCGTGCCTGTGTCCCCGCCTCCACTATGACGCTTTCTGCCTACCGTGCGGTAGGTAGACTACCCATCGGATAAGCGGAGACACAACCTCAATATCAGTGACCCCATTGGCTCCGCGCAATCGGGGTGAGAGGATCAAGGAATGGCCGTCCGTGCGGTATCGGATACTGTTGTCGCAGCTAGAGGTACTAAAATCGCGATTCGGGACGCTGCGGTCAAGCTGTTCGGCAGCAAAGGCTTCGAGCAGACGAGCCTGCGCGAGGTCGCAGATGCGGTAGGAATCACAAAGGCTTCCCTGTACTATCACTACCCCTCGAAGCTGGATCTGCTACTGGCGATCATCGATCCGATCATCGACCACATGCGCGACATCACCGAGGACATCGACGCCGTACCCCACGACCCTGAGGGGATACGCGCCGTGCTGCGCACCTATCTGCGCGGCCTGATCCGCCACCGCGACGCGGGCGCCCTGTGCATTCGCGACACGGTCGCCATCCTCAACGCGATGGCCGACCGGTATCCCGATCTCGTCGACTCCAACCGCGTCCTGCGCACCTGGCTGTCCGGTCCCGACCCGACACCGGAGGCGCAACTGCGGGCGTGTGCCGCGCTCGAGGTGATCGGCGTCGCACTGACCTCGAAAGAGTTCGTGCCGAACGCCGACGACGCCCTGGTCGAGCGGACCCTGCTCGACGCCGCGACCGGCGTACTCGCGGTGGGCGGCGGGCGGTAGCGGCCGACCTGTCGCCGCGTCGGCGTACATTCGAGCCGAATCCCGCGGTACGCGCCGCGACCCGTGTAGACCGGTTCCCCTGGGAGTGATCCGTGCACATCACCGCGAAGATCGACTACGCGGTACGAACGCTGCTCGAAATCGCGCGCGCGGCGCACGCCGCGGACGGCGCGGCATTGAAATCGGATGTCATCGCGGCCGAACAGGGCATCCCCCCGAAGGTGTTGGAATCGGTCGTCGGTGATCTGCGGCGGGCGAATCTCGTGGTGAGCAGGCGCGGTCCCGACGGCGGCTACTGGCTGGCACGGCCCGCCTCCCAGATCACCGTCGCCGATGTCATCCGCGCCATCGAGGGCCCGTTGGCCTCGGTGCGCGGGCAGCGTCCCGAGGACGTCACCTACGGCGGCGCGGCCGAATCGCTGCAACGCGTGTGGATCGCGCTGCGCGTGAACATTCGCGCGGTACTGGAGAACGTGACCATCGAGGAGATCGCCCATGCGCGCCTGCCCGGCTTCGTCGACACACTCACCGAGGACGCGGGCGCCTGGGCGCGCCGCGAGCCATCGACCCGCAAATGACCATCGATTTCGCTGGTCAAGAAAGTGCGAGACGATGACATCCGTACCCGGTAACCTGCGTTCATCATGTTGACCGGACTGCTTCGCACCTACCTGAGCCCCTACCGCACTCAGTTGGCCGCGGTCGTTGTGCTCCAGTTGATCTCGGTGATCGCGATGCTATATCTACCGCGATTGAACGCCGACCTGATCGACGACGGCGTCACCAAGGGAGATATCGGCTACATCTGGACCACCGGGCTGTGGATGCTCGGGGTCAGCGCCGTGCAGATCGTGGCATCGGCGTGCTCGGTGTACTTCGGCGCGCAGGCGGCCATGGGCGCGGGCCGCGACCTGCGCGGCGCGCTGCTGCACCGGGTCGGCACCTTCTCCTCGCGCGAGGTCGGGATGTTCGGCGCGCCGTCGCTGATCACCCGCAACACCAACGACATTCAGCAGGTCCAACTGCTCATCGTGATGTCGGCGACGATTCTGGTGATGGCCCCGATCATGTGCGTCGGCGGCATCTTCATGGCACTGCGCGAGGATCTGGCGCTGTCGTGGCTGCTACTGATCGCCGTGCCCGCCCTCGGGCTTTCCATGGGGCTGGTCGTGGCGAGGATGGTGCCGGGCTTCCGCGCCATGCAATTCCGCATCGACGAGGTCAATCGGGTACTGCGCGAACAGATCACCGGAATCCGGGTGGTGCGCGCGTTCGTCCGCGAGCGGCAGGAGACGTGGCGCTTCGGCGTCGCGAACAGCGAACTCACCGACACCGCGATGCGCGTCGGGCGCCTGATGGCGCTGATGTTCCCCATCGTCATGCTGATCAGCAATGTCACCGCGGTCGGGGTGATCTGGTTCGGCGGCCACCTCATCGACGACGGCACGATGCACATCGGGTCGCTCACCGCGATGCTGTCCTACATCATGCAGATCCTGATGGCGGTCATGATGGCCTCCTTCCTGGCCATGATGGCGCCGCGCGCTGCGGTGTCGGCGGACCGGATCGGCGATGTGCTCGGCACCGAGTCGTCGGTGCGCACGCCGTCGCAGCCGCGGCCGTTCGCGACCGATCCGGCCTCCCTCGAACTCGCCGGGGTCGAATTCAGCTTCCCCGGCGCGGAGAAACCGGTGTTGCGGGGCATCACGTTCGGCGTCGGACCGGGCACGACGACCGCGATCGTCGGTTCCACCGGCGCGGGCAAGACCACGCTGGTGAACCTGATACCCCGCCTCATCGACGTCACCGACGGCGCGGTCCTCATCGGCGGCACCGACGTGCGCCACCTCGACCTGGAGGTGCTGCGCACCCAGATCGGCTTGATCCCGCAGAAGGCGTACCTGTTCTCGGGCACCGTGGCGAGCAATCTGCGCTACGGAAATCCCGACGCCACCGACGAACAACTCTGGCACGCACTCGAGGTCGCGCAGGCCGCCGACTTCGTCCGCGATATGCCGCAGGGTCTCGATACACCGGTCGCCCAGGGTGGCACCACGGTCTCGGGCGGGCAGCGGCAGCGGTTGGCCATCGCGCGGGCGCTGGTGCGCAGGCCGCGGATCTACCTGTTCGACGACTCGTTCTCCGCGCTCGACGTCGCCACCGACGCGCGCCTGCGCGCGGCGCTGCGGCCGGAGACCAAGGACGCCGCGGTGATCATCGTGGCGCAGCGCATTTCCACGATTCGCGACGCGGATCAGATCGTGGTGCTCGAAGACGGCGAGATCGCGGGCATCGGCACGCACGAGCGATTGGTGCGCGACTGTGCCGAATACCGCGAGATCGTCGAGTCCCAGTTGAGTGCGGAGGAGGTCGGATGAGGCCCGGCGGTCCCATGGCGGGCGCGCCGGATTCGAAGGCGAAATCCTTCGGTCCGTCGCTGAAACGGCTGCTGCGCAGGCTCGCTCCCGAACGGTTCTACGTCGCCGTGATCGTCGCCCTTGTGATCGCGGCGGTGGTGCTCAACACCCTCGGCCCCTACCTGCTCGGCAAGGCCACCAACCTGGTCTTCGACGGATTGATCGGCAAGCAGCTCACCGATTTCCAAGGGATGAGCAAGGACCAGGTCACCGAGGTGCTGCGCGATCGCGGCGAGAACACCTTCGCCGACATGCTCGGCGCGATGGACGTGGTCCCCGGCGTCGGCGTCGATTTCACGGCGGTGGGCCGGGTGCTGCTGGTGGTACTCGCGCTGTACATCGGTTCGGCGGTCTTCGGCTGGCTGCAGGGGTTCCTGCTCAATATCGTCATCAACCGCACGGTGCAGCGGCTGCGCGGCGAGGTCGAGGACAAGATCCACCGACTGCCGTTGCGCTACTTCGACTCCGCGCCGCGCGGTGACGTGCTCAGTCGCGTCACCAACGACGTCGACAATGTCTCGCAGAGCCTCCAGCAGACCATGAACCAGTTGCTGGTCTCGGTCTTCTCGGTGATCGGCATCCTGATCATGATGTTCTGGATCTCGCCGCTGCTCGCGCTGATCGCCTTGCTCACGGTGCCTGCCGCAGTGGTCGTCACCGCGCAGATCGCGAAACGGTCCAAACCGCACTTCATCGACCAGTGGAAGTACACCGGCATGGTGAACGCCCAGGTCGAGGAGGCGTACACCGGTCACGAGGTGGTCAGCGCCTTCGGCCGCAGCCGGGAGGTCGGCGAGGAGTTCGACAAGCGCAATCAGGATCTGTACGAGTCGAGCTTCAAGGCGCAGTTCATCTCCGGGCTGATCATGCCGTCCATCATGTTCCTGGGGAACGTGAACTTCGTGCTGGTCGCGCTGGTCGGCGGCCTGCGCGTGGCGACGGGGCAGATCTCGCTCGGCGAGGTGCAGGCGTTCATCCAGTACTCGCGCCAGTTCAGCCAGCCGCTCACCCAGATCGGCGCCATGGCCAACCTGCTCCAGTCCGGCGTGGCCTCGGCGGAGCGCATCTTCGAGATCCTCGACGCCGAGGAGCAGTCCGCCGATCCGGTCATGGACGATGTCCGTCCGGTCGATCGCGGCCGGGTGGAATTCGAGGCGGTGTCGTTCCGCTACCAGCCCGACAAGCCGGTGATCGAGCGGTTGTCGCTGGTCGCGGAGCCGGGACATGTGGTGGCGATCGTCGGTCCCACCGGCGCGGGCAAGACCACGCTGGTGAACCTGCTGATGCGCTTCTACGACCTCGACGCGGGCGCGATCACCGTGGACGGCGTCGATATCACCCGCATGACCAGGGAGAACCTGCGCTCCAGGATCGGCATGGTCTTGCAGGACACCTGGCTGTTCAAGGGCACCATCAAGGAGAACATCGCCTACGGTGATCCCACCGCGAGCGAGGACGACATCCTCGCCGCCGCCCGCGCCGCCTACGTCGACCGGTTCGTGCACGCGCTGCCCGACGGCTACGACACGGTGATCGACGAGGAGGGCTCCGGGGTGAGCGCAGGCGAGAAACAGCTCATCACCATCGCCCGCGCCTTCCTGGCCAAGCCGTCGATCCTGATCCTGGACGAGGCGACGAGTTCCGTCGACACCCGCACCGAACTGCTCGTGCAGCACGCCACGGCGGCGCTGCGCCGCGACCGCACGAGTTTCGTGATCGCCCACCGGCTTTCGACCATCCGCGACGCCGACCTGATCGTGGTCATGGAGGCCGGGCGCATCGTCGAGCACGGCACACACGAGCGGCTGCTCGAGGAGCGCGGCGCCTACTACCGGCTCTACAACGCCCAGTTCGCGGCCGCGGCCGCGGAAGCCTGAGCGGAGTCGGCCGATAGCGCACCTGCGGGTCCGTGCCCTCGGGCGCGCCTGCGAGGATGAGGAGGTGGCAGCACCCGACACCTCCTTCTCCTTCACCATCGGCGCCCGCCTCGAGGACAGGCACGGGCGAGCCGGGGTGATCGAAACGCCGCACGGCCGGATCGCGACGCCCGCGTTCATCCCGGTCGGCACCAAGGCGACGGTGAAGTCGGTGCTACCGGAGACCATGAAGGAGATCGGGGCGCAGGCCGTACTCGCCAACGCCTACCACCTGTATCTGCAACCGGGCCCGGACATCGTGGACGAGGCGGGCGGGCTCGCGAAATTCATGAACTGGCACGGTCCGACCTTCACCGACAGCGGCGGATTCCAGGTGATGTCGCTCGGCGTCGGCTTCAAGAAGGTCATCGCGATGGAAGCGGTCGACGTGCGCAGTGACGACGTGATCGCCAAGGGCAAGGAACGTCTGGCGACCGTGGACGACGACGGCGTCACCTTCCGCTCGCACCTGGACGGATCGCGGCACCGGTTCACCCCCGAGGTGTCCATGGGGATCCAACACGGACTCGGCGCGGACATCATGTTCGCCTTCGACGAGTTGACCACGCTGCTCAATACCCGTGAATACCAGGAGAAGTCGGTGCGCCGCACGCACGAGTGGGCGCAGCGCTGCATCGACGAGCACGAACGGTTGACCGTCGAACGCGCGCACCACCCGTATCAGGCGCTGTTCGCGGTGATCCAGGGCGCGCAGTACGAGGACCTGCGACGCAAAGCATGCCGGGATCTCGAGGCGATCCGTGGCGCGGCGGGCACGGAATTCGACGGCTACGGCATCGGCGGCGCGCTCGAGAAGCACAATCTCGGCGCCATCGTCGGCTGGTGCTGTGACGAACTGCCCGAGCACAAGCCGCGGCACATGCTCGGCATCAGCGAACCCGAGGACATCTTCGTCGCCGTGGAGAACGGCGCGGATACCTTCGACTGCGTGAATCCGTCACGGGTGGCCCGCAATGCCGCGATCTATGTCGCCGAGGGGCGATTCAACATCGACACCAGGCGATTCCGCCGCGACTTCACCCCGATCGACGACAGCTGCGACTGCTACACCTGCGCCAACTACACCCGCGCCTACATCCATCACCTGTTCAAGGCCAAGGAGATGCTGGCCTCGACCCTGTGCACGATCCACAACGAACGGTTCACCATCCGGCTCGTCGACCGCATCCGCGACAGCATCGAGGGCGGCTATTTCGACGAGTTCAAGGAGGAGACGCTGCGGGTGTGGAAGCGCTGAAAGCCGCGCGACCCAGGCGGGCGCGCGGCCGCGCGATCAGGCGTGCAGCGCGTCCGACGGTGACGGCGCGTAGGTCGGTTCGTACTTCTTGAGCAGCGCGATGACCCGGTAGGTGACCGGCATGACCACCACCTCGCACAGCGTCTTCCACACGAATCCGACGATCACGTAGTTCACGAACTGCCGCCAGCTGTCGATGCCGATGGCGCCCGCGGCGATGGAGCAGAAGATCAGCGTGTCGGCGAACTCGCCGACGATGGTCGACCCGATCAACCTGGCCCACAGGTGCTTCTCCCTGGTGCGTTCCTTGATCAGCACGAGCGTCGCCGAATTCAGCAGCTGACCGACGAAATACCCGGCGAGACCGGCGGCGACCAGCCGCGGCGTGGTTCCGATGACGGTCCGGAACGCCTCCTGGTTCTCGTAGAAACCGGCGGCGGGCAGCCGGATCGCGATGGCGAAGCACGCGACGGTCAGCAGCAGCGCGCCGAATCCGTAGTAGATGGCGTGCCGGGTGGCGCGGAAGCCGTACACCTCGCTGAGCACGTCGCCGAGGATGTAGGCGAGGGGGAACAGGAAGAACGCGCCGTCGGTCGCGATCGGCAGGATCTGCAGTGGGCCGAGCGACACCGATTCGTCCCCGAAGAACTCCACGCCCTTGGTGGCGCAGATATTCGAGATGATCAGAGTCGCGGTGAACAGTGCGACGATGGCCGGGTAGTACCCCCGCGCGACCCGGGCGAAAGCCACATGGTCGGCGGGGTGTCCAGACCCCTCGTGTTCTTCGGATTTGGTCGAATCACTCACGCGACTCATCAAACCAGGTGCGTGCCGGGCCGGTCGGGTAACGGATTCATATCGGCACGGCGCGCTCGTCGGCGACGATTATTCTGTAGCCATGACCAAACCCGGCGATTCCGACGAGTGGTGGAAGCAGTACGGCGGCCAAGGCGTGTCGCCGGAGTCCGGCGCGCAGAGCTCGGTCCCGCAGTACCCGACCCCCGAACCGTCCGGGTATCCCTCCGCCCCGCAATATCCGCAACAGCCGCAACAGTCGCAGCCGCAATATCCGCAGCAGCCGTCGCAGCCCCAGTACCAGCAGCCGTATCCGCAGCAGCCGTCGCAGCCGAACTACGGCTACCAGCAGCCGCCCGGATATCAGCCCTACGGCCAGCCGCTCGCGCAGGGCACCAACGGTTTGGCCATCGGCGCGCTGGTCTCCTCGCTGATCGGGTTGTGCACGTGCAGTATCGGTTCGATCGTCGGCATCATCCTCGGCGTGATCGCCCTGAATCAGCTGAAGGAACGTCCCGGCCAGGAGGGGCGCGGGATGGCGTTGTCGGGCATCTGGGTGGGCGCGGGCGGAATCGTCGCGTGGATCATCTATGTGGCGGTCATCCTCGCCACCAGTTAGGGCCGCGCGAACTCTCCAGGCACGACAAAAGGGGCGCCCCCGATGTGGGAGCGCCCCTTTCGTGACAGGTCGGAACCTCAGGAGACCTTGACGACCTGGGTGCCGCCTGCGAACTTGTCGTGCCAGCCCTGCTTGTTGGGGTCCTGCGAGATGGTGATGATGATGTAGATCATCAGACCGAGGGTGACGAAACCGCCGACGCAGGGAATGAGGTTCGCGGCGAGGAACGCGTTGCGCTTGAACGACACCTCGGGGGTGAGGGTCGCCGCGCCCGAGGGCGGGAGCACCTTGAGGCCGAGGATCTTCTTGCCGAGGGTCTGGCCCTGGGTGACCTCGAGTGCGACGAAGTAGCCGAGCAGCGCGAGCGCGCCGACGAAGCTGATCGCGATCTGCAGCACGAACGAGTTCACCACCTGCGCCAGGATGATGAACACGATGTTGACGATCAGGCCGTCGATGATGCGCGCGCCGATGCGGGTGCCGAGATCGGCCGGGACGCCGCCGCCCGGTGCGCCGTAACCGCCGCCCTGCTGGCCGTACTGATCCTGCCCGTACTGCGGCTGACCGTACTGCTGCTGCGGCTGGCCGTACTGCTGTTGCCCACCGTATTGCTGCTGTCCGCCGTACTGTTGCTGGCCGTATTGCGGCGGCTGCTGTCCGTACTGGCCGCCCTGCTGCGGGTACTGCTGTCCACCCTGCGGGTAGGGCTGGCCGTACGGCTGCCCGCCCTGGGGATTCTGATTGGGGTCGTAGCCACCGCTAGTCATAGTGTGTCGTCCTCGTCGTGATCAGTAGATCAGTAGATCGGTCGACTGCGTACGTTACGGACATCGGCTCGGTTGCAACAACCTATTCCCGTCGAAGGTCAACGGCTGTCGCGGCAAACCGGACGGATCGAAGTGCTCCGACAACTGTGTCGGTGTTCTCGCGCTATCGCTGATCGACCGGCACAGGGCGCTGACCACCGCTTCCACGGTGTCGCCGCCCGCCAACCGATCGGCGAGGGTGACCGATCCGTCCCTTTTCGCCAACCGCTGTCCGGCCGCGTTGAGCACCAGTGGCACGTGGGCATATTCCGGAATCGGCAGGCCGAGCAAGGTGCACAGATATGCCTGGCGCGGGGTGGAGGCGAGGAGGTCGTCGCCGCGGACCACCTGGTCTACGCCCTGCGCGGCGTCGTCGACCACGACCGCGAGGTTGTAGGCGGGCATGCCGTCGCCGCGGCGCAACACCACGTCGTCGACGAGGCCGCGATATCCGCCGTGCAGCCGATCGATGATCTCGAATTCGCCGACGTCGGCGCGCAGTCGCAGCGCGGCGGGGCGACCGGCGGCGATGTGGTCGGCGCGGGCGGCGGCGGTCAGGGTGCGGCAGGTGCCGGGGTAGGCGCCCATCGGTCCGTGCGGCGCGGTCGTGGCCTGTTGGATCTCGCGGCGGGTGCAGAAACATTCGTAGGTGCGGCCGGATTCGGTGAGGCGGTCGATGGCGGCGCGGTAGTGCTCGAGGCGTTCGCTCTGTCGCACGAGGGGTCCGTCCCAGTCGAGTCCGATGGCCGCGAGATCGGCGAGCTGGCGTTGTTCGGCGCCGGGACGGACGCGATCGAGGTCATCGACTCGCATCAGGAAGCGTCGTCCGGTGGTGCGGGCGAACACCCATGCCAGCAGGGCGGTGCGGAGATTGCCGAGGTGCAGGTCGCCGGAGGGGCTCGGGGCGTAGCGGCCCGCGCCGCCGGGTTCGGACACGGCTGTCATGGTAGGTCGGGGCCGGCGGGTTCGGTCAGGCGCGGCTTCAGCTCGTCGGGACTGATGGGGGTGTCCGCGTCGAGTGCGTTCAGCAGGGCTTCGGCACGGGCGACGAGTCCGGAGCGGTCGATGCCGTAGGGGAGGGCGTCGTCGTCGCCCGCGTAGCGGTCCAGACGGGTGACCGCGCGAGTGAGCAGGGTCCGCGCCCCCTTCTTATTCCCGCGCTGGATGTGGGTGAGCCCCACCGCGTATTGCGCCAACCCCTGCCACAGCATCCTTTCGGCGAACGGTCCGTTCTTCCATGCGGACTCGAGTACCTCGTGCGCGTTGAAGGCCAAACCGTCGTCCAGCAGTTGCTGGGCGAAGGTCAAGGTTTGCTGGGGTGGCAGATCGAGGTCATCCGGGATGCGCGGGACGCCGACGCTACCGCGCGGTAGGGGTCGCCCGAAGCGATCGCGCGGACGCGGGTTAAGGGCGCGACCTGCCTCGTCGCGGGGACGTTCGACCATGTACCCATCATCCACAACGGGTCGGGCCGGTGTCGCGTACGTGCCCCGGCGTAAGGGGAATTGACGGATCACAGACCAATCACGCCACTTGTGAAGCTGCGGCGTGCAAGACTCGCGGTGAATGGACGATGGATGCCCGGCAATGTCTCCGCTATCGCATATCTTCGCAAGATTGGCAAATATCATGATCGAATAAACCGGGGGTCGGCAAACTATCGGCGGACCTGCTACTGTTTAGCTCGGGGGTTGCCCCCGCGAGGTGTATTCGCCTCGGCCACCGTGCGATTGGGACGCACCGTGAAAGTCGCGCGCTACCGCTAGGCGCACCACGGGTATTCGGCGCTTCCGGTCGAATATCGGTGCTGGTTACAGCGATGTCCGAATTATTTCTCGTATCTCGACGCAGCAAAGGAGCATGTGCCGTGGAGGTTGATTTGACGGGTGCGGTGTGGCGCAAGAGCGTGCACAGCGGCCCCGATGGAAACTGCGTGGCGGTCGCAAATCTTCGAGACGGCAATGTCGCCGTTCGCGACACCAAAGACAAAGAGCAAGGCCGGGTGCTCGCGTTCACCCCGAATGAATGGGATGCGTTTCTCACGGGGATAGTGGCGGGCGAGTTCGGGCGCGCCTGATTCGGGTCGCCGGAGTCGGTCAGCACGGGTCCCGCGCCGTAACGGCTCGGGGCCTTCGCGTGTACCGCGGATGATGTGAACTACTGCACGGCAAGCTTTTTCGGGCGGTGGCCGAGATCGGTCGCGGACTTCGGTGCGCGACCGTGGACGCGGTGCATGCCGCGTTCGCGGGGAGGATATCGTCGCCACTGTGATCGAGCGTCGCCTGCGAATGAGTCGGATCGCGCCACCGGACGCGACCGTGTACTGGTTGTCCCGGCGCACCCGCAATGATGTGTTCCTGCTCTACGGATTCTCCGACCGCGGTGTGCCCACCTCCGAACTGCGTAAATCGGTCGTCGAACGTAGTGCGCGCATCCCGGATCTCAGTGTCCGACTGCGCCCGACTCCGGGTGATCTCGACTATCCGCGCTGGATTCCCTGCGAATTCCAGGCCGAGCAGTTCCTCGAACATCCGGCAACGCGCTGGAGCGAGGTGCTCGACACCCTTGCCGAATTACTCGACACCGGCGTCGAAGCCACCGTCCGGCCGTGGCGAATACATGTGTTTCGCGGTATCACCGAAGCGCCCCGGCGAACCGACCCGGACGAACCAACCACGGTCGTGGCACTTCAGATATCGCACGCACTGGTGGACGGAAAACGATCATCGGCAATCGCGCGCACGTTGTTCGCGCCCGGCGATGGTGACCGGTCCGACGGACAGCACGAGACCGACGCGTGGTCACGGTGGTATTCCGTCACAGACGCGACCGTGGGCCTACTGCGATACCCCTTCCGAGTCGCACAGACCGTCGTGCGCGGTGTCGGTGCGTTCCGCGCGCAGCGAGCACTGGCGAAGGCGACGGCGGCCGGATCGGTACCGGAACCCGGACCTGGCTTCCCGCCCACCATCCTGAATCGTGCCGAGACGCCGGAAGTCTCGGGTCACCTGATACGGACCATCGTGCTCGATACACAGGCGCTGCGCGTCGAAGGGCGCACGATCACCGTTCTCGTCCTCACCGCCGTCTCGATGGCGCTCGCCGAATACCTCGACAGCCGAGGCGAATCCGTCGACCGGCTCGGCGCACAAGTGCCCGTGGCCGTACCCCTCACCTCGGCCCGCAACGGCTACCGCAGCACCGGAGTCGACCTGCACATCGACGAACCCGACCTGTCGCGCCGCGCCGACCGCATCGCCGCCGACCTCACCGCCCGCCGAACCCGCGCCGCCCATCCGCTGCTCGGCGCCCAAGACCGAGTCACAGCCGTCACCCCCGCGCGGACACTGCGCAACGACATCGACCGCCACATTCTCGACACCCCCGACAGCATCACCGGCCACACGGTCGTCTCCAGCGTCGACCGCGGCCCTGCCGACCTCGAATTCGGCGGACCGGTGTTGTTCACCGGAGGATTCCCGGCCATCGGCTCGGTCATGCGCCTCACCCACGGGGTCTACGGACTCGGCGACACCGTCACCGTCTGCGTACACGCCGATCCGGGCGTCCTTCCCGATCTCGATGGTTACGTTGACATGCTGCGCGCCGCCCTCGAGCGGGTGCGTGGCATCGCGCCCGGTGGTGTCGGGTAGGTCGCGCGGGTGGTCCGGTAGTGCGCGCGGCCAACGAACTGGGCCATCGAGTCCGGTGGTGTCGGGGTCGCATCACGCGGTCTCTCGAGTGAGTCGGGTAGTGCGAGTCGTGTGCACGGCGAGCGTGTCCGCGGTAGGCGGCGCGGGGCGGACTCGGCGCGTGCGCTCGGTTCAGGAGAAGCGGTCGAGGAGTCGGGCGTTCAGGTCGCGCAGGTAGTCGTGACCGTACGCGCCGTTCTCCAGGTTCTCGATCAGGGTGACGGGGAGGTCCTGATCGATGTCGGCGCAGCGGGACCCGGCGGCGAGCGCGATGGTGGCGACGGTATCGACGTCTCCGGTCCATGCCACCGAGCTGCGCAGGATCTCGCTCATTGCGGTGCCGGTGGACAGTGAAGTGAGCGCCGCACGGACGCTCATCCACCCCTTGGATCCGACCTTGCCCCGCCACGGTCTCGCCCATTCGGGACCGAGATGCGAAGCGACCCAGGCGGGCAGGTCACGCACCGGCCCGAGGCCGCGGTGGCAGTAGTGCACGGCGAGTGCCGCGGCCTGGGCCGCGGCGATGCCGTCGGGTGTGTCATGGGTGATGCGCGCCTGCGTGTGGGTGTACCGCAACACCTCGTCGACGGTCGGCAGCAGCCCGATCGGCCCCGCACGCATGGCCGCGCCACTCTTGTCGCTGGCCGGGACGATCCCGGCCAGCAGTTCGGAGCCGGTACTGACGGTGCCGAGAAACTCCTGGAACCGCCGCGCGTAACCGTCGCGCGGGTCACGTCGGTAGGCGCGCACGAAGTATTCGGCCAGCCGATCACGATCCCACGGCTCATCCGAGACAAGCAGCTCCGCCACCGCGAGAGTCATCTGAGTGTCATCGGTATAAGCGCCCGGCAGCACCCCGAGATGCGTCGGATGCTGCACATAAGCACCGAGCGTGTTGTGCTCGGCAACGAACCCCGGCTCCGCATACTCGAATCCCGCCCCGTAAGCATCACCCACCGCAAGCTCGACCAACATGCCCCGTTCCTCCCATCCGCGACCCCGGTGAGTATGCCACCGAAACACCCCGCCGCGAACCTAATTGGGTAGCTGTACCTTCGGGTCGCGTCGTGTCCGCCATTCTCAGCCCAACACATCCACCGGGTAGCCCACCGAAATCCCCCGCATCCTGCTATTTCCCACCGACCACCCCGAGATCCCGCTCCGACCCGCCCCGAAGTCAATAGTGAAACGGCAATGTACTGGTTGGCTGATTCCCCACCCGCCATCTAGTGTGAAAGCTCGTTCACAGCGTTGTACACCAAGGAGTTTCGGTATGGGTATTCGTGTTCTGTCCGCCGGTTTCGCGGTAACGGCCGCCGCCGGGTTGACCATCCTGGCCGGCGGCGTCGCCGCGGCCGACCACCAGAGCGAGGCCCAGCTCCGCACCCAGGTCGAAGCGGCCTGCGCGGCCATCGGCGGCACCTACCCCCAGAACTACTTCCACGTCCCCGGCCAGTTCGCGGGCAAGGCAGGCTGCCTGATGCCCGACGGCCGCTACGTCCAGGTGAACCTCCCCGACGGCACCGAATGCACCAAGGACGCGGGCTTCGGCGTCTGGGTCCGCGGCACCGTTCGCAACGGCGAATGTCTCGACGCCTGACCCTGGACTCAACGCACGAAGGCTCGGTGGGCACCCCTGTCCCCACCGAGCCTTTCGGCTTTCTCGGCGCGTTCGGAATTGCCATCTTGTCTATAGGATGAATGCTATATAGCATCGATCCTATGGGGATGTATTCGATCGAGATCGAACCAGAGGTGGCCGAGTGGTTGCGGTCGCTTTCGGATCGAGACTTCGGTCGGGTGGATCAATATGTAGGCATGCTCGCCGAGCAGGCCGAGACGCTGAGTGAACCGTGGTCTCGGAGCCTTGTGACGGATTGCGGGAGCTGCGTTTCCACTTGCATCCGCTGGAGATGCGCATTACCTACTGGCTCGCCCCCGCCAGGCGAGTGGTGCTGCTGACAGTCTTTCGCAAGACGCGAATGCGGGAAATCTCGGAAGTCGATCGTGCGAAAGTGCTGCGGAAGGTGTGTGAAGCGGAGCATGAGCACGCTCGAGTCGGCTTCGACAGAAAAGTGAGGAACGATGTCTGAACACGAGTCGATGGACGAAGTGCGTCGTGAGCGGTTCAGCCGGCCTGGCTTCGACAGTGCCGAGTACTACGCGGGCCGCGAAGAGGCGAAGCTCGCGATCGAGTTCGCCAACGCGATCCGTGAACGCAGGCTGGAGCTCGGGCTGACGCAAACGCAACTTGCTTTACGTGCTGGACTGCGCCAACCCGATGTCTCCCGGTTGGAGTCCGGTGGGGGGACGCCGACCATCGGCATGCTGGAGCGATTGGCGCATGCCCTCGAACTGCGGTTTGTTGCTCGGTTCGAGAAGCCGGACGCGGCATAGGGGCACTGCCTTGCGGATGGCGGGCTCTACTCGTTTCATCGGTCGGGACGTTCACGCATGCGAAAATGCCCCTGACCAGCAATTGATGTCTGGTCAGGGGCATTTGCCGTGGCGGAGGATAGGGGATTTGAACCCCTGAGGGCGTTAACCCAACCCGCGTTCCAGGCGAGCGCCATAGGCCACTAGGCGAATCCTCCGTGGAGCAGCATAGCGGGATGTGGCGGTGAGATGCCAAACCGGGGTGGGGGTGGTGGGGGTGAGCTGGGCGGATGGAGTGTCGGGTGGGGGGTTGTCCGCGGGGGTGGGAGGACCGGCTACACTGGCCGACGGATCCCGCGCGGCGCGCATCCTGTGAACTCCCCCAGGGCCGGAAGGCAGCAAGGGTCAACGGGCTCTGCCGGGTGCGCGGGGTCCCCTTTCGTTCCACCGGCCATCGGGCTCCTCCGACGGTAGGCGGCCTTCCCCGCTCCGCGTGACTCGCACACGGGCGCGGTGGCGGGGGTAACGTGAGCGGCGGTCCGCCGGTGGTCCTCCGACCTCGGTCGGATGTCGATATACGCCCCCTTCGCTGCTTCGAAAGGCTGCTCAGGATGCCCCGGCAAACGCAAATCGGTGTGATGAGCCACGAGGAACTCGTGTCCGAACACGAGACCCAGACCGCGAATTACGCGCAGCTCCGTACCGAGAAGCTCACGCTGGATCTGACGAGGGGTAAACCCTCTCCGGAACAACTCGACCTGTCGGCGGAACTGCTTTCGCTGCCCGGCGCGGGCGACTACCGCGACGGCACGGGTACCGATTGCCGCAATTACGGCGGCCAGCACGGGCTTCCGGAGTTGCGCGCGATCTTCGGCGAACTGCTCGGCATCCCGGTCGAGAACCTGATCGCGGGCAACAATGCGAGCCTGCAACTGATGCACGATGTGATCGCCTACGCGATGCTGTACGGCACCAACGATTCCGAGCGGCGCTGGGCGGCGGAGCCCGCGATCAAGTGGCTGTGCCCGAGCCCGGGTTACGACCGGCATTTCGCGATCACCGAGGCACTCGGATTCGAGATGATCCCGATCCCGATGAGCGACGACGGCCCGGACACGGCGGCCATCGCGACGCTGCTTGCCGCCGATCCGCAGATCAAGGGTTTGTGGGCGGTGCCGAACTACGCCAACCCTTCCGGCGCGGTGTATTCCGAAGAGGTTGTGCGGGAACTGGTTTCGATGCCCGCCGCGGCCCCGGACTTCCGCCTGTTCTGGGACAACGCGTACGCGGTGCACCCGCTCACCGATACCGCGGCACCGGTGTTCGACGTGCTCGGTCTCGCCGCCGCGGCCGGAAACCCCAACCGGCCCATCGTTTTCGCGTCGACCTCGAAGATCACCTTCGCGGGTTCGGGGGTCAGTTTCCTCGGCGCGTCCACCGCGAATCTGGACTGGTATCTGAGCCATGCCGCCAAGAGCAGCATCGGCCCGGACAAGATCAACCAGTTGCGGCATCTGCGTTTCTTCGGCGACGCCGACGGTGTCCGCGCGCACATGCAGAAGCACCGCGAGATCCTGGAACCGAAGTTCGCGCTGGTGCTGCGCATTCTGGAGGACCGGCTCGGCGCGTCGAAGGTGGCGTCCTGGACCGAACCCAAGGGCGGCTATTTCATCAGCCTCGACGTGCTCGATGGCACGGCGGCGCGGGTCATCGCCTTGGCCAAGGACGCCGGAATCGCGCTCACCGCGGCCGGTTCGGCATTCCCCTACCGCAATGATCCGGACGACAAGAACATCCGCATCGCGCCGAGTTTCCCGAAGCTGCCGGAATTGGAGAAGGCCATGGATGGCCTTGCCACTTGCGTGCTGTTGGCGGCCACGGAAAAGACACTCGGCAAGTAGGTGAACAAGGCGGCGGGTCGGCCCGCCGCCTTTCCGCCTTGTCCGGTCAGTTCGGTTTGTGCGCGAGCACCGCGAACATGGTGACCGAGAGGTGGATGTCGCCGGTTTCGGCGCCGCGACCCAGATCGGCCAGCAGTTTGTCGCGCTGCGCTTCGGTGATCGCGCCGCGCGCCACCGCCATCGCCGAGATCCTGGTGACCAGCGCGCCCGCGCCGACCCCGCGATCCTGGACGAGGGCGTGCGAGCCGATGTCGTCGACGACCAGCCCGGCCTTGGTGAGCAGGCCGGGGATGCGGCGCCCGGAGCGCGGGTTCGTGGTCGCGGCGGCCAGGGTTTCGATGATCTGGTGCACGACGGTGAGGTCGCCGGGATGCATGATCGCGGTGCCCCAGTCCACATCGACGACGACGGCGCGCCCGCCGGGGCGAAGCACCCTGGCGATCTCGTTGGCGGCGCGGGCGGGCGCGGTCAGGTGCTGGAAGACGCGTTCGCAGAGCAGCGCGTCGAAGGTGTTCGCGCCGAAGGGGATTCCGTAGGCGTCGCCGGAGTGGAATTTCGCGGCCGAATCGGCTTCGGCGGCGCGGCGTTCGGCGGAGGCGAGCAGGTTGGGGTCGGGTTCGACGCCGACGGCCGATCCGGTCGGGCCGACGGTTTCGGCGAAGTTCAGTACTTCGGAGCCGGTGCCGGAGCCGATGTCGACCGCGGACTCGCCGCTGCGCAGCGCGAGCGCGTGGTGTGCCCAGGCGCGTAGCCCACGGATGCCAGGCAGTGCCGCGTTCAGGTCGCGGACGTCGACGAGTTGGTCCTGACCGGCGCTGTCGAAGCGATCGGGGCGCGGTGCGAAGGTGTCCATGGGCGCGAGTCCGTCCCTGGGTCGTGCGGTCGTCTGCGGCATGGCCCGTAGCCTACGCATGGGCGAACACCCCCGCACGTCATCCTTGTGAGCTGTGTCACCAGCTGCGGTTTACTCGGTCGGCGTGGGGGAGTATGCGCGCGAGCGGCGGTGGGATGATCGAGGACGTCCGGGCGATCGATGACGGCGAAAGGACCGATGGTGACAGTCGAACTGTGTCTCGCGCAGGAGCCGGAGGCGGACAAACTGCTCTCCGATGACCCCTTCGCCCTGCTGACCGGAATGTTGCTCGACCAGCAGTACCCGCTCGAACACGCCTTCCGCGGCCCGAAGAAGATCGCCGACCGCATGGACGGATTCGCCATCGCCAAGATCGCCGAGGCCGATCCGCAGGGCTTCGAGGACCTGTGCTCGACCCCGCCCGCGATCCATCGCTACGGCCGGTCCATGGCGCGGCGGACCCAGGAACTCGCGCGCTATGTCATCGAGAACTACGGCGGCCGCACCGAGGCGATCTGGACCGAGGGCGACCCGGACGGCGCCGAGGTGCTGCGCAGGCTCAAGGCGCTGCCCGGCTACGGCGACCAGAAGGCTCGGATCTTCCTCGCCCTGCTCGGCAAACAGCTCGGCGTGCGTCCCAAGGGCTGGGAAAAGGCCGCCGGAGCGTATTCGGAGAAAGGGTCGCGGCGCTCGGCCGCCGATATCGTCGACGGCGAATCCCTGCTGGAGGTGCGCGCTTTCAAGAAACAGATGAAGGCCGCCGCGAAGGAGTCCGGCGCGAAATAGAAGTGCTGAAAGCGCCTCGGCCCCATTGGAATCGCGCTGCGTTTTTCCCTCGTCCCCCGGAGCCGTCTCGGTGATGCTTTTCCCTCGAATGCTGCTTCTAGATGAGGGAACACAAATCAATGAGGATGAGGAAACTTGCGGTCGTCGCCGCACTGCTCACGGTGGCCACCGGCGTCGCGGCGGGTACCGCGGGCGCGGCTCCCGAGGCGGCCGAAGTCGCCCCGGTCAATTTCACCGCGCACGCCACGGACACCCAGTCGATCATCAGCATCGATTCGGGATCCATCGCCATCGAGGACGGCACGCTGAAGATCAAGGCGTCCGACGGCACGGTGGTCGCGGGCACCGCACTGACCTATCGGGTCGATGAATTCGAACTCCCCATCGCCGCCGAGATCTCGGGTCGCACGGCGACGCTGACACCGCAGGTCGACGCGAGCCAGGCCGTGTACAAGCCGGTGGCGCTGCCCTACGAGGACAAGGCGCCGTGGAAGAACGAATACGACCGTGAGGTCGCGGCCTGGACGCGTCTGACGACCACGATCTCCGCGGGCGCCACCATCGGCACCCTGGTCGGCGGTATCACCGGCGGCGCCATCGGCTGCGTGGCAGGCGCTCTCGCGGCGGGCACCGTCGCGGTGGGCACCCTGCTCGGCCTGTTCGGTCCGTTCATTCCCGCCGCGGCTGTCGGATGCCTCGTCGGCGCCGCCGCCGTCGGTTTCCTCGGCACCTTGATCGGTCAGATCTTCGTGACGGCTCCGGTCGCCATCGCGGCTGCGATCCAGTACTTCACCACGATCAACACCCCGTTCCCGGCGCCCGCCAAGTAGCGGTAGCAGACCCCGCGGCACGGCCTTCGCCGCGGCAGCAGGCCCCGTTCGGTCCACGGACCGGCGGGGCCTTTCGGCGTGTCGTGACACGCGGGGAGCGACACGCACGACCTGCGGAAATGTTGTGGCCTCGCATACCAAAAGATAACTGTAGGTTGGTATCGCGCCCAAACCGGTGTTACCGTTTTTTTATGTCCAGCAACCATCCCACCGCCTTGCGGGTCACCTACGTGACCGCCGCGTTGGGGCTCCGGTTGCCGCTGACTCGCGAACTGTGTTGTTCCTGCCGTCGCAGCTGAGCTGAGCTCCGCTTCGGCCGCATGCTGCCTCGTCATCGCACGTAGTAGGCCTGTCCCGGTTCGTTCGGGACTTCAGCAAGGAATCTTCATATGTCCCTCCCCATCCTCGAGCGATCCGCTTCGCGGGTTGCCACCGGTCGTGTCCGCACCGCCCGTCCAGTTATCGCCCCGGAACTTCGCATCGCGGACAATCCGGCCTCGGCCGTGTTGCGCGCCGCGACCGGCGGCCCGGTATCGCGCGACAATGCCGCGCGCACAACGGGTCTCAGCATCGCGACCGTCAACCGTCAGGTGTCGGCCTTACTCGCGGCGGGATTGTTACGCGAGCGCCCCGACCTGACCGCGTCGGGTGCGGTAGGGCGTCCCCGTGTGCCGTTCGAAATCGACCACGAGGCGTATCTGACCCTCGGCATCCACATCGGCGCGGCCGTCACCAAGATCGTCGCGGCCGACCTGCGCGGCCGCATCCTCGGCGGGCTCGCCATCGCGACACCGCAGACCGGCCAGGACTTCGCGACCAACACGGTGGCGCGCAGCGCACGCGCCTTCCTGCAGCGGTGGCATCGGCGAAAACCACTCTGGGCCGGTGTCGCCATCGGCGGCCGGGTCGACCCGCTCACCGGTGTGGTCGACCATCCGAAGCTGGAGTGGAAGGGCGCGCCGGTCGGCGCGGTCCTCGGCGAGGTGCTCGAACTGCCGGTCTCGGTGGCGCCGCACGTGGAGGCCATGGCCGCCTCCGAACTGCTCCTGCCAACGCCGGAACCGCGCGAAGGCCAGGAGCGCGGCAGCAGCCTGTACTTCTACGTGCGTGAGACCGCGGGTATCGCGGTCACACTGGACGGTCGGGTGCACACGCCGAGCAACGGTCCCGGCTCCATCGCGCATCTGCCCACCGGCTCCGACGTGGAATGCGTGTGCGGTCGGCGCGGCTGCTTGGAGGTCACCGTCGGTGACCGGGCGCTGCACGCCAGGGCCGTCGGGCGCGGAGTCATCCCGGCCTACAACGGAACCGCCGGGTCGACCATCGCGGATCTGTATCGCGCGGCCGAGGGCGGTTCGGAGGCGGCGCGCGAACTGCTGGCCGAGCGCGCGACCATGCTCGGGCACACCGTGGCGATGGTAAGGGACATGTTGAATCCCGATCGCGTCATCCTCGGCGGCCAGGCGTTCACCGCGTACCGGCCCGCGCTCGCCCACGTGGCGAACGCGTTCCGGCAGGCGTCGATTCTGCCCGCCACCGATATCAGGATCAGCGGATTCGGCGGCAAGGTGCAGGAATTCGCGGCCGTGGTGACCTCGGTCAGCGCGATCTACGCCGATCCGCTCGCGGCCATGCGCAGGCTCTCGCCCGCCGAGTGAGGCACTGAAACACCGACGGCCGGGGCGAACACGCCCCGGCCGCTGTCATATGTGCGCTGTCGTATGCTTCCGTCTACTTGTCGCCGAACAGGCCTTCCATCGCGGTGATGAAGTACGGGAAGTGACCGGCGAAGCGCTGGAGATTCGCGTCACGCTCGAAACCGCCGAACCAGTACAGGCCGGGCTGGGAGTCGGCGGCCGGATTGAGATCGCGGAACACCCTGACCCAGTTGTCGGCCCGTCCGCTGATGACCGTGAACGGCAGGGCGCGGGAGAACACCGTCTCCTGATCGCTGTCCGGGATCTGTTCGCGCCGTACGTTTTCCAGTCCGCGTTGCAGCGCGCGCACCCGGCCCGCGAGTTCGCGGCCGTAGCCGGTGCGCACCGGAAGATAGGTGGGCAGCAGCGCGACGGCGACGCCCGCGAGCGCGATAGCGACGCCGACCAGAGCGTGTCCGGCCGAGACCGCCAATCCGATCGCGGCGGCGATGCCCGCGACGATCAGGGCCGCGCCGACCCACACCGGGAGCCCGGGACGGGACCGGTCGGTGAGCGCGCCGCGCGCGACCGCGTCGGCCACCATCGCCTTGCGGATCGGTTCCGCCGCGACCCGGCCCGGCGCGCGCAGTTCGCCGACGGTGACCGCCTCGACGCCTTCGGGCAGCAGTGCGGTGTAGACGGTGCGCTCGTAGTCGCGCAGTTGGTCGTCGGGCGGGTTGATCCGGCTGATTCGCCAGTCGTTGCCACCGGGGGAGGCGCCGATGGGCGCGACCCAGATGTAGCGGCGCACCGCGAGATCCACCACCGTGGCGGCGATGTCGACCGGGTCGGCGTGTGCGTCGAGGACGAGTCCGGCCTCGCCGGGCAGTATCCCGTCGGGTGAGACGAAACGCACTTGGGCGCCGTCGCGTTCGAGCGGGTCGAGCGATTCCGATCCGGCGGTGGCCGCGGCGTCGGCCTGGCGTGCGCGCACGACGACGACGGCGAGCGCGGCCAGCGCGGCGAGCAGTACGCCGAAGGCGAGCCACACCGGGCCGGTCAGCGCGAACGGGCCGGCTTCGTCCTCACGGATGTCGGCGTTGGCAGGCACGGTGCCCGGCGGGAGTTGCAGTGTGAGGTCGATCGCGTCGCCCTTGCGCACGTCGGTCTGTTCGAGGAACAGCGCGCCCGTGGCTTCGACGCGCACGTCGGCGCAGGGCCGGACATTGCCGGGCGGGCCGAGTTTGCAGTCGACGATGCCCATCTCGTAGCTGGGGGCGATCACCGAGGCGGTGATCTTCGCGAGATCGGTGTTCACCACGCCGATCCAGTGGAACACCTGGGTGCCCGGCGCGTCACGGACCGTGTTGTGAATGGCGTAGGTGAAGGTGGACGCGCCCGCGCCTGCCTCGATCGTGAACTGGTCGCCCGCGACCGTCGCGGTGCCCGCGCCCTTCGCGTCCACATCGGTGACCCGGAACACCCGCTCCACATCGTCGGTGAGCCGCAGACGCAGCGGCAACGCCATCGTGAACTGTTCGCCCTCCGGCACGTTCACGGTTTCGACGACCTTCAGCACGCCTTGGCGGTCGAGGGTCAGGTCGGCGTCGATGGTGATCCCGGCGGCGGCGGGTTGCGCGTGCGCGGGCGCGGCGGTGACCATGGCCGATGCGGCGCCCATGAGCGATGCGGCGGAGAGCAGAGCGCTCGCGGTGGCCCTCCGAAAGCCGGCGGCCCCCCGAAATGTCAGCATGGCTGCCTACTCTAGACAGGTTGCTATTCTTCGTCAGCGGCGCGGCGCGAGCGACGGGCCAGGAGACAGCAGCGGCGAGCGTGACCTCAGGGCCGAGTGCGCGCTGCCGATCCATACTGTCGGCCACCAATCGAGACGAGGGGGTACGGGGCAGTGACGCAGCCACCGTACGGATCCGGACCGTTCCCACCCGGTGGGCGCCCGGTACCGCCCGGTTACCGCCCGCCGCCGGGTTACGGGCAGCCCGCTTACGGGCAGCCGGGGCGTGCCCCGCAGCAGCCCACCTTCCGGCCCGGCTACGGAGCCGCACCGGGATACGGTGCGCCGCAAGGGTATCCGCCGCCCGGCTATCGGCCTGGAATGCCCGCGCCGATGCCGTACGGCCCGCCGGGCCGCCCGCCGCAGCGCCCGCGCAAACGCGGCGGCGGCGGACTGCTCGCCCTGCTGCTCGTGGTGATCGTCCTGGTCACGGGCGGTCTGGTGCTGAACGCCGTGCGCCAGGTCGGCGTCGACGACAGTGCCGCGGGCCCGAATCCGAGCAACACCTACCCGACGGAAGGCAACGCGACGGGATCCGCGGAGACGGCGAGCAATCCGCTGCTCACCGACCCCGACGCCACCCTGATCCCGGCCCGCTGCGCCTATTCGCCGTGGAGTACGCAGGTCGATGCGGCGCGCAAGTTCTTCGAGAGCGCGGCCACCTGCCTCGAGTCCGCGTGGAAGCCGGTGCTGGCCGACGCGGATCTGCCGTTCCAGCCGCCGGTCGTGAACGTGAGCGCGAGCACGGCGGGCGTCACCACGCCGTGCACCGGAAGCACCACCAACTTCGCCGCGTTCTACTGCCCGGCCAACAAGACCATCTACATGCCGATCAGCCAACTGCAGACCGATCTGTTCAAGGACAACTGGGTGGTCTACCTGTCGGTGTTCGCCCACGAGTACGGCCACCACGTGCAGGCCATGTCCGGAATCCTGCGCAAGGCCAATGCCGAGCGGGTCGACGCGGGCACCCGAAGCGACCGGGGTCTCGAACTGTCGCGCCGAGTCGAATTGCAGGCCCAGTGTTTCGACGGCATGTACCTCGGCTCGTCGGCGAGCGGCGGTTCCCTCACGAATTCGCAGATCACCATCGCCAAACGCGACGCCAACGGCCGCGGCGACGCGCCGAGCGACTCCCGCGACCACGGCACGACGGAGAACAGCGGCAACTGGTTCGAACTCGGCGTCGACAAGAACCGCGCCTTCCAGTGCAATACGTTCACCGCGCCCTCGAGCGCGGTGAGCTGAGCCGCTACTCGCCCGCGAGCCGGTCCAGCCACTGCTGGACCTCGTCGGGTTCTGGGGTCTCGCCGATGATGTCGAGCACCGCGTGACCGATGCAGGCCGAGGCCATCACCCGGTTCGCGACGGCCTCGACATCGCCCCACGGCAGGAACGGTTTCGCGATGAGCAGCGAGGCGATGCCGTGCGCGGCGGCCCACAGTTCGAGTACCACCGGTGTCGGGTCGCCCCGGTTCATGGTGCCCTCGTCCATGCACTGCCGGACGGTGGCCGTGAACAGCTGGAACGCGCCGCTGCTCAGCACCCGGTCCACCGCGCCGCCCGCTTCGGCGGGCGAGGTGGCGACCCGGTACTGCGCCGGATGGTCCAGCGCGTAGCGCACATACGCCACGCCCTGATCGCGCAGGCGGCTCATGCCCGAGACCGCCGGATCGCTGGCGGCGGTCATCGCGCCGTACAGATCCTCGAAGGTGCGCGCCACCGCGGCCTCGATCAGTTCTTCCTTGTCGGCGAAATGCCGATAGATCGACGGCGCGCTCACCCCGACCACCCGACCGACATCGCGGATCGACACGCCGTCGGAATGTCCGGCGCGAGCGAGCAATTCGGTGGTGGCGTCGAGTATCTCGGTGCGTAGTCGGGCACCCGAGCCACGGGGTGAGCGGGGTCGGCGCGACGGGATCATGTGCGTCCGGCGGTCACTGGTTCGGGGGTCGGTTCGCTCTCCTCGCTCAAGCCGATCCTGGCGTGCAGCCGGGCCAGTGGTGCGGGCGCCCACCAGTTCAGCGGGCCGAGCAGGCGCATGAGGGCCGGGGCGAGCAGACCGCGGATGAGGGTCGCGTCGGCGAGCACGGTCAGCGTCAGACCGAGTCCCATCATCTGCATGAACGAAACTTTCGAGGTGATCATCGCACCCAACACGATAGCCATCAGCAATGCGGCGGCGGTGAAGATCCTGCCCGTCCTGGCGAGGCCGATGGCGACCGCGCGATTGTTGTCGCGGGTCACGAGCCATTCCTCGCGGATGCGCGAGAGCAGGAACACCTCGTAGTCCATGGACAGGCCGAAGGCGAGGCAGAACATCAGGATCGGCATCGTCGGGACGATGTGCCCCACGGCGGTGAAGCCGAGCAGTCCGGACAGGTGCCCTTCCTGGAAGATCCAGACCATCGCGCCGAACGCCGCGGCCAGCGACAGCGTGTTGAGCACGAGCGCCTTGATCGGCAGCACCACGCTGCCGGTGAACAGGAACAGCACGACGAAGGTGGCGAGCGCGATCAGCGTCAGCGCGAGCGGCATGCGCGCGCCGAGCGAGTCGAGCGAGTCCGCGTTGCTGGCGGCCGCGCCGCCGTAGAGCGCGGGAGCGGGGGCCGCGGTGGCGCGGATCTGCGCGAGCTGGTCCTGGCCGGCTTCGGAATAGGGGTCGAGGCGGGTCGATACGGTGAGGTAGGCGCCGGTGTCGTTGGTCATGCCGGGCGGTGCGGGGGCAACTCGGGCGCCGCCGATGTAGACCCCGGCGGGCGACAGCACCGCTGGAACGTCATTGATCTGGGAGAGCTGGGTCGCGTAGGCGCCGAGTGCCGTTTCGTCGCCGCGGTAACCGTCGAGGACGATGGTGGTGATCGCGCCGGGATCGGCGCGCGGGAAGTCCTCGCGCAGGATGTCGCCGACCTGGTGGGCGGCGGAGCTGGTCGGCAGCACGCGATCGTCGGGGAAGCCGAATTTCACGCCGAGGAACGGTGCGCCGAGGGTGAGCAGCAGCGCGATCAGGACCACCGCGATGGGGGCCGCGCGTCGCATGACGCCGTGCGCGAGGCGGTACCAGCCGCTTTCCTCGGGCGGCACCGGACGCGGGTGCGGGTCGCGGCCGAACAGTCTGCGCAGTGGAACCCGCAGGTCGGCGGAGTTGACGCGGTGTCCGAGCAGGACGAGGGCCGCGGGCAGCACGACGATCGATGCCGCGGCCGCGGCCGCGACCACCGCGACGCCGGTGTAGGCGAAGGACTTCAGGAAGTAGAGGTCGAACACGACGAGCACGGCCATGGACAGGGCGACGGTCAGCGCGGAGAACAGCACCGTTCGGCCCGCGGTCTGCACCGCGCGGATGGTGGCGGCCACCGGATCGCGGCCCGCGGTGAGTTCCTCGCGGTAGCGGCTCACGATGAACAGGCTGTAGTCGATGGCGAGTGCGAGTCCGAGTGCGGTGGTGAGGTTCAGCGCGTAGATCGAGACGTCGGTGAACAGCGTGAACAGGCGCAGGATGGCCAGTGTGACCACGATCGCGAACAGTCCGATCGCCAGTGGCAGCGAGGCGGCTACCAGGCTGCCGAACACCAGGACGAGCACGATCATCGACAGCGGGATCGCGACACCCTCGGCGACGGCGAGGTCGCGGGTGGTCTGGATGTTGACGTCGTTGTAGATGGAGGCGATGCCGCCCTGCCTGACCCGGATGCCGTCGCGGTCGGTGCCGAGCTGGTCGCCGATTTCGCCCGCGATGCGCGGGAGCTCGCTTTCGTCGCCGACCAGGTAGGCGGCGATGAGGGCGCTCTTGCCGTCGCTCGCGCGCAACGCGGGGGACAGCGTCGGCGGCGCGGTCCAATACGACTGCACGCCGCGCACGTCGGTGCGGGCGCGCAGGGCGTCGACGAGTCCGAGTCCGGCGGCGCGGGTCGCGGGGGCGTCGGCGCCCGCCTCGGCTTCGATCAGCAGGACGAAGTTGGGTGCGGCGCCGTCGAAGTTGTCGGCGAGCAGTTCGGTCGCTCGAGTGGATTCGGCGTCGGCGGGGGTGAATCCGCCCGATTTCAGGTGACTCGCCGCGGTGATCCCCGCGATGCCGCACAGCACGGCGAAGACCAGCGCGGCGACCAGCACGGTGCGTGGTCTGCTGGTGGAGAATCGAGCGATTCCGGTCAACATTGCTTGGCCCTCCGTAGGTTAACGCCGTTAGAGTAACGCCGTTAACCTATGAAGTCGAGAGCTCGGATCAGCGGCGCGCCTGCTTGGCCAGCGCCCGCCTGCCGCGCCTGCCCGGCACCGGCGCTTCGTCGTCGAGATCGATCCACTCGGCGGTGCGCAGCCAGAGTTGCTGGGTGAGGGCGTCGGCGGTGTCGTGGAACAACTTGCGGCCCTTGTCGTCGCGCAATTCGTGCGCGACGGTGGACCAGCGCGGGGCGCGGCCGGTCGCGTTCCGATAATCGGCGAGATATCCGGCGACAATGGTGCCGATGGTATTGACCGGGCGCAACGAGACCCGATTGCCGTATTTCGCCGCGTGGAAACGGCGGGCCGCGCACAGGGACTGCGGATTCGCGTTGGAGGCGAGCCAGCCCGCGCGCTGCGCTCGCTCGATCAACCACAGATGTTTGACCGCCGCCGGGGCGACATCGCCGATGTGTTCGCGGATCAGCGCCATGATCGGCTCGGAATTCAGGACATCGCGCCGGACCGGCCCGACGCCGTGTTCGGTCCAGTGCTCGTGGGCGAGCCGGGCCAGCGCGCGACCGAATTCATCGATGGCGCGTTGGGCGCGGCGGCCGAGGCGTTCGATGCGCTCGGCCTCGTGGCGCATCTCGTTCTGCGCGGTCAGGGTGCGAATCGCGGCCATGGTCGGCACCTGCCCGCGATGCAGCAGGTCGAGGATGGCCGTCGCGGTGGTTGGGTCGGCGGCGGCGGCGACCGGCAGGGAGTCGCGCTTGATCGCGTAGTCCCTCGGGCTGATGGCTCGGCTCAGCAGGTCGACCGCGGCGGGGTCGTCCGCGAAATCGGTATTGGACAGCCAGGCGGCGGCGACGTCGTCACATGACGGCACGTGGGACATTCCTCCGGTGCGGGCGGTGGGTTGCTGGTGGCGCCCTCGGGCATTCGCGGGTATTCGCGATATTCGCGCGGTAAAGGTTGTGCCCCGGTCGGGATGAGGGACCGACCGGGGCCACCAACCTGATGAAGGTTTGGCTACCGAAGTTGCCGATAACCACGGTAGCCGGCCGTCGGACTCGCTGTCACTTTTGTTCATTGATTCGTTACATCCAAAATTCGATGCCGAATCGGGCTATACGTTTGACCAATTCCGGAGCAATGCGATCGACCGGTGTGAATTGAGATTGCTGGACAGTCGCGGAGTTTGCGATATCGGGCAAGTGGCCGCCGCCGCGTCCGTTGACTCGCGATGAAGAAGTCGCCCGGAATGCTGTGATGTATGTCACGTTCATGCGGCGATTCGGATTCTTCCGCGTGTCGCGGGGTGCCTCGGCGGGCGCGAATGTTCGTTTGTCGGTGCTCGCCGGTAACCTCTGGCCGTGGCTCTGTACCGGAAGTACCGACCGGCAACGTTCGCAGAGGTGGTGGGTCAGGAGCACGTCACCGACCCGCTGAGTACCGCGCTCGACACCGGGCGGATCAGTCATGCCTACCTCTTCTCCGGTCCTCGCGGCTGCGGGAAGACCTCGTCGGCGCGCATCCTGGCCAGATCGCTGAACTGCGAGCACGGCCCGACATCGACCCCGTGCGGCCTATGCTCCTCCTGCGTCGCGCTCGGACCGGGCGGGCCGGGCAATATCGACGTCATCGAACTCGACGCCGCGAGTCACGGCGGTGTCGACGACACCCGCGAACTGCGTGATCGCGCCTTCTACGCGCCCGCCGAATCCCGCTACCGCGTGTTCATCGTCGACGAGGCGCACATGGTCACCACCGCGGGCTTCAACGCGCTGCTGAAGATCGTCGAGGAACCGCCCGCGCACCTCATCTTCATCTTCGCCACCACCGAACCCGACAAGGTGCTGGCGACCATCCGTTCGCGCACCCACCACTATCCGTTCCGGCTGCTGCCGCCGGTCACCATGCGCGGACTGCTCGGCCGCATCTGCGAACAGGAGAGCGTCGCGGTCGAAGAGGCGGTGTACCCGCTGGTCATCCGAGCGGGCGGCGGCTCGCCCCGCGACAGCCTCAGCGTGCTCGACCAGCTGCTCGCGGGCGCGGGGCCGGAAGGTGTCACCTACGGCCGGGCGGTGTCGCTGCTCGGCGTCACCGACGTCGCGCTGATCGACGACGCGGTCGAAGCTCTCGCCGCCGACGACGGCGCCGCCCTTTTCGGCACCGTCGACCAGGTCATGGAGGCCGGGCACGACCCGCGCCGCTTCGCCGTCGACCTCCTCGAACGCTTCCGCGACCTGATCCTGCTGCGCGCCGTCCCCGACGCCACCGACCGCGGCCTGGTCTCCGGCCCCGGCGACGTCCTGGACCGCATGCACGACCAAGCCGAACGCATCGGCCCCGCCACCCTCACCCGCTACGCCGAACTGCTGCACGCGGGCCTCGGCGAGATGCGCGGCGCCACCGCCCCGCGCCTGCTCCTCGAGGTCGTGTGCGCGCGCATGCTGCTGCCATCGGTGTCGGACGCGGAGTCCGCCACCCTGCAACGGCTGGAGCGGCTGGAGCGCGGAATCGCCACGGGTGCGGTCGCTTCGGGGGCGGTGTCCTCCGGTGCGGCTGTTCCCGCGGGGGCATCCTCCGGTGCGGGCACGGTCGCACCCGCGGCCCGACCTGTACCTGCTGAGCCGGGGAGGCGGCGTGGTGCCGAGGCGCTGGCCGCCATGCGCGGAAACCAGACAGCAGACGCATCCGGCTCGACGAAGCGAGCCGGTGCGGTAGGGGACGACGAGGTGGCCGCGCGATCGCCCGCCGTTGCCCCCGCCGATTCGCGTGCCGCGGCGACCACCGAGAAGCGCGCATCGGAGCTACCGCCTCTCCAGGACGGCGGCGGGTCCGCGCTGCCTCGGGGTGAGAACCAGGCGGGCGGGTCGAGCGAGCCACCGGAGTCGGCACCCGATTTCGACGTGCACTCGCGGGTCGACCGGGGCGGCGGTAGTGCGCGATCGGATTCCGATCGGTCCGATCCCGCGCGGGGTGCGGGGGACCGCGCGGATCGATCCGGCGACGATCCACGACAGACGGCCCGCCCGGATGCGGACCCGACTCCGCCGCGTACCTCTCCGGCATCGGCTGCCGCCGAGGTACCGGCGGTCGCGGGTGCGGCGCCGGACTCCGAGCCCGCGAATGTATCGGCACGCGTTCGTCCGGATGCTGTCTCCGGGCGCGGTGACGTGGGATCGGCCGGTCCGGCGTCGCCCCCCGAACCGAAGCGGCGGGAGGTGGCCGGTGCGAGGCGTGTGGCTGGTCAGGACCGGCGCGGCGGCATCGGGGATGTCGGTTCGGAGGCGCGACCCGGGACCGAGGTGCTTGTCGGGGCGGATGAACCCGTTGAGCGGACCGCTTCGGAGCGGCAGGCGTTGCCCGACGGTTCGAGGGCGGAATCGGATCGTGCCGGGCGTGCGCCGGAGTCGGCGTACGGTGCGCGGGGTTCGGAAGGGCAACGGCGGCAGTCTGTTCCGGAGACGGAATCGCAGGGCCGTGGTTCGGGTGACGCGGGGCGGGGCGGGGCTTCTGGCGCCGAAAGGGCGGATTCGGGCGGTGGTTCGGCGGGGGCATCGGGTGCGGAGTTGTTGCGGACCGTCGAGGGGGCGTGGGGGGATATCAGGGCGAAGGTGCGGGAGTTCGGGGCCGCGGTGCACGCGTTGCTGTCGGGGGCGTCGATTTCGCGGATCGAGGGGGAGGTGATCGTCTTCGGTCATCAGCACGCGCCGTTGGCGCAGCGGCTCTCCGAGCCGAGGAATCTGGAGGCGGTGCGTTCGGCGGTGCGGGCGGTGCTCGGCCGCGAGTACGAGGTGCGGTGGGAGTCCGGTGCGGGGGCGGCGCGGCCGTCGACGCAGCAGGCGGCGCGGCCGCGAGCCGGCGGCGGCGCGCCGAGTGCGCCCGCGCGCGGCGGTCAGGGGCGTGGCGGTGCGGCCGCGGCGGGCGGGCGGAAATCGGAGGCGCCCGCCGCGCCGCGCTATTCGCGGCCGAGTCAGGCCAACAAGGCGGCCGAGGCGTCGAACGGGAGTGCGCGACCGGCGAATGCTCCGCGTTCCTTCGCGGGTGAGGACGAGATCCCACCGCCGGACTACCCGGATCTGCCCGATGATCCGGGGCCGGGCGACTATCCGCCCCCGGATCCTTCGGCCGACTACGAGCGCACGGCGCCCGCGGTCGCGCAGGAGCCGACGCCGGAGGAGGAGCAGGAGATGTTCGCCGAGGCGGCGCGTCCGGTGGCTCCCGAGGATCGTCGCGACCCCGACGAGGTCGCGTTGGAACTGCTGCGCGATGAGCTCGGTGCCACACGGCTCGATGGTTGACAACCACCGGCTCGAGCACGTTAAGTTAACCGGAGTTCGCACACCACGGTAGTATGGGTTGGTGGCCGCGAGCTCCGGTTCGACGAGGTTCTATGGTAGGCCCGTGCGCATGGGCGCCTGGAGCGTGCGTCCGCCGGTGTGTGCCGAGTTTTTTACAGCGTTATACAACGTGAACCACGGACCCGTAGGCGCAAGCCTGCGAAACCACGCAGGGTCCGCGGCGCGCGGAGTGAATCGAACACCGACGACCGGTCAGGGCCGGTCGGCGAGGTAAGCCGCAGGCCGCGCCGCATACGCGGTCGGCGGTGCACAGAGCGCTCGGACGGGTGAGAGCCCGGCCGCCGCACCCCAAGGAAGGAAACACTCCACATGACCACAGAGGCCTACATTTACGAGGCCATCCGCACCCCACGCGGACGCGGCAAGAAGAGCGGTTCGCTGCACTCGGTCAAGCCGATCGACCTCACCGTTGGTCTGATCCAGGAGCTGCGCGGCCGTTTCCCGAACCTGGAAGAGGACAGGATCTCCGATCTGATCCTCGGTGTGGTGATGCCGATCGGTGATCAGGGCGCCGATATCGCCCGCACCGCGGTGACCGTGGCCGGTCTGCCCGACACCGTCGGCGGCTTCCAGCTCAACCGCTTCTGTGCCTCCGGCCTCGAGGCCGTCAACCTGGCCGCCCAGAAGGTGCGTTCCGGCTTCGACGACCTGGTCATCGCCGGTGGCGTCGAATCCATGTCGCGTGTGCCGATGGGCTCCGACGGCGGCGCCTGGATGCTCGACCCCACCACCAACTACGACACCTACTTCGTCCCGCAGGGTGTCTCGGCCGACCTCATCGCCACCATCGAGGGCTTCAGCCGCGACGACGTCGACGCCTACGCCGTACGTTCGCAGGAACTGGCGGCCAAGGCCACCACCGGCGGCTACTTCGCCAAGTCGATCGTCCCGGTCCGCGACCAGAACGGCCTGGTCGTCCTCGACAACGACGAGCACATGCGTCCCGGCACCACCGCCGCCGACCTCGGCAAACTCACCCCCTCGTTCGAGGTCATCGGCGAGATCGGCGGCTTCGACGCGGTCGCGCTGCAGAAGTACCACTTCGTGGAGAAGATCAACCACGTCCACCACGGCGGCAACAGCTCCGGCATCGTCGACGGCGCCGCGCTCGTGCTCATCGGTTCCGAGGAGGCGGGCAAGGCCAGCGGCCTCACCCCGCGCGCCCGCGTCGTCGCCACCGCCACCAGCGGCGCCGACGCCACCATCATGCTGACCGGCCCCACCCCGGCTTCGCGCAAGGTGCTCGCCAAGGCGGGCCTGACCCTCGACGACATGGACCTGGTCGAGATCAACGAGGCGTTCGCCTCCGTCGTGCTCAAGTTCCAGAAGGACCTGAACGTCCCCGACGAGAAGCTGAACGTCAACGGCGGCGCCATCGCGATGGGTCACCCGCTCGGCGCCACCGGCGCGATGATCACCGGCACCATGGTCGACGAGCTGGAGCGCCGCAACGGCCGCTACGCCCTCATCACCCTGTGCATCGGCGGCGGCATGGGCGTCGCGACCATCATCGAGCGCGTCTGATCCCGCCGAAGCCACTAGACCAGGAGACACAGAGCTGTGAGTGACAACATGATCGGTTGGGAGCAGGATTCGGACGGCATCGTCGTGCTGACGATGGACGACCCGAACCAGGGCGCCAACACGATGAACGAGCTGTACAAGAAGTCGATGACCGACACCGTCGACCGGCTCGAGGCCGAGAAGGACAGCATCACCGGCGTCGTGCTGACCTCGGCGAAGAAGACCTTCTTCGCGGGCGGCGACCTGAAGAACATGATGAATGTCGGCCCCGACGACGGCCCGGCCCTCATGGAGGAGCTCCGCGTCATCAAGTCGGCGCTGCGTCGCCTGGAGACCCTCGGCAAGCCGGTCGTCTCCGCGATCAACGGCGCCGCGCTCGGCGGCGGCCTCGAGATCACCCTCGCCACCCACTACCGCATCGCCGCCGACGTGCCAGGCGTGCAGCTCGGCCTGCCCGAGGTGACCCTCGGCCTGCTGCCCGCGGGCGGCGGCGTCATCCGCACCGTGCGCATGCTCGGCCTGCAGGCCGCACTCATGCAGGTGCTGTTGCAGGGCAACAGGTTCCGTCCGAGTCAGGCCAAGGACCTCGGCCTGATCAACGAACTCGTCGGCTCCGTCGCGGAACTGGTGCCCGCCGCGAAGGCGTGGATCAAGGCCAATCCCGAAGCGAGCGTGCAGCCCTGGGACAAGAAGGGTTACAAGATCCCCGGCGGCACCCCCGCCAGCCCGGGGCTCGCGGCGAACCTGCCCGCGTTCCCGGCCAACCTGCGCAAGCAGCTCAAGGGCGCCAACATGCCCGCGCCGCGCGCCATCATGGCCGCCGCCGTCGAAGGCTCGCAGGTCGACATCGACAACGCCTCGCTCATCGAGTCCCGCTACTTCGTGCACCTGCTCACCGGGCCGGTCGCGAAGAACATGATCCAGGCGTTCTTCTTCGACCTGCAGTCGATCAACAACGGCGGATCGCGTCCCAAGGACGTGCCCAAGCGTGAGATCAAGAAGGTCGGCGTGCTCGGCGCGGGCATGATGGGCGCGGGCATCGCCTACGTCTCCGCGAAAGCGGGCTACGAGGTCGTCCTCAAGGACGTCACGCTGGAAGCGGCCGAGCGCGGCAAGAACTACTCCGAGAAGATCGAAGCCAAGGCGCTGTCCCGCGGCAAGACCACCGAGGCGAAGTCCAAGGCGCTGCTCGACCTGATCAAGCCCACCGCCGACCCGGCCGACTTCGCGGGCGTCGACTTCGTCATCGAAGCCGTGTTCGAGAACACCGAACTCAAGCACAAGGTGTTCCAGGAGATCGAGGACGTCGTCGCCCCCGACGCGCTGCTCGGCTCCAATACCTCCACGCTGCCGATCACCGGTCTCGCCGCCGGTGTGAAGCGGCAGGAGGACTTCATCGGCATCCACTTCTTCTCGCCCGTCGACAAGATGCCGCTGGTGGAGATCATCAAGGGGGAGAAGACCTCCGCCGATGCGCTGGCTCGCGTGTACGACTACACGCTGGCCATCAAGAAGACGCCGATCGTCGTCAACGACAGTCGCGGGTTCTTCACCTCGCGGGTCATCGGGACCTTCGTCAACGAGGCGATCGCGATGCTCGGTGAAGGGATCGAGCCGGCCACCATCGAGCAGGCGGGGCAGCAGGCCGGGTATCCGGCGGCGCCGTTGCAGCTCACCGACGAGCTCAATATGAAGCTCATGCTGAAGATCGCCAAGGAGACCGAGGAAGCGGCGCAGCAGGGCGACGCGACCATGGGGAATACGCGGCATCCGGCTATCGACGTCGTCGAATACATGGTCGGTGAAGGTCGGCCGGGGCGTCTGGAGAAGGCCGGGTTCTACGAGTACGACGAGAACGGCAAGCGGCTCGGGTTGTGGCAGGGGCTGCGGGATCACTTCAAGACTGTCGCGACGCTCGATGTGCCGCTGCAGGATTTGATCGATCGGATGCTGTTCGCCGAGGCGATCGAGACTCAGAAGTGTTTCGACGAAGGGGTTCTCGAGACCACGGCCGATGCGAACATCGGGTCGATCTTCGGGATCGGGTTCCCGGCTTGGACCGGTGGTGTGCATCAGTACATCGTTGGGTTCCCGGGTGGGCAGCAAGGGTTTGTCGCTCGGGCGGATGAGCTTGCCGCCAAGTACGGGCCGCGGTTCGAGGTTCCGGCTTCCTTGAGGTGAGTTCTGGCTGGACGCCGTCGCGGGAAGGTTTACGCGGCTGTGTTTATTGGCCGCGACTTCGTCGCGGCGGGGTTTCGCGGCCTTGATGTCTCGCGCCCGACCGATCGATACTCGCGCCTTCGGCGCATTGTCTCGATCGGTCGGGCGCGAGACGCCGCGAAACCCTTGGTGGACTGGCTGGGGCGGGTGGGGGTGGGGGATCTTTTGCGTCATTCGGCCGCATTGGGGAGAGGTTGCTCGGGTTCGGGGGTGGGGGGTTTGCCTGTTCTGTCGGATGTGAAGTCCGCCATTGTGTTTCACGGTGGTGGACTTTTTCGATTTGCGGGGTGTGAGTGTGTCGATGTGGTCGATTACCCGGTGTGTGGTTGGTTGGGGGACGCGCGTACGGGGTGCGATGCGATGATTGCCCCGTGACTCAGTGGCTTCCGCTTCTCTGCTCGCTCATCATCGCCGGGGTGGCTTTGGTGGGCGTTCTCGTCAATAACCGTACGAATCGGGACGCGATCGTCGCGGCGGATGAACGTAGCCGGGTCACCCTGGAGACTGCGCAGCGCAGTAACGAGCAGACCAATTCGGCGGCGGAGCGGCGGGAGCGGGACAAGTGGCGGCGGGATTCGATTCTCGCGGCGGTTTCCTCGATTCTCGCGGTGTCCGAGGAGGTGCGCGAACAGCTCGCCTCCTGTGCGCACTGGAACGCCCAGGACGCCGAGGAGATCGACGCGGCGGGCGAGGAGATCAACCGGATCGTCGAGGGCTGCCACGGGACGGTCAGCCGGTTGCGGGTGCTGTCCAGTCGCAAGATTCCCAATCGCTGTGAGGATCTGCTGCGCACCCTCACCGCGGCGCAGGCGATCACGGTGCAGCGGCTGCGGACCGAACTCGACGACGACCCGAGCAGCAAGGAAGTCCTCGACGTGCTGACGCTGTGGCACAAGGCCATGGCCAAGGCCGTCGAGCAGGAGACCTCGGTGATCTACGCGACCCGCGCCGAACTCGGCATCGAGGTGCTCAAGGACAAGGACATGCCCGAACATCTCGAGGAGGCGGAACCAGTTCCGGTTCCGGTGCCCGCTCAGGTGTAGCCGGGCGCGACCCGGTCGCCGAACCTGTCTCGGCCCGTTACCCGGGCGTCGGGAATCCGTGATTCCGAGTCGCGGATTACGGTCGTGTCGATAGTCGATTCCGGTCGCGACGACACTGAATCGAATCTCCACCCACCCGACTCGGGACCGCGCTACGTTGGAGTATGCGCAGACATATCGGACATCACGGGATTGCCCAGAGTTGTCCGTGGTCGGCGTCCGAACGATCGCCGGTGGCGCCGATTCGATGTGAGTGCGAGGTGGTCACATGAATCCACGGATGCGCGCGGGTCAGGTGCGTCCCGGCGGGGCGGGGCAGATGGGTCCGGGCGGGGCGGAGCAGATGGGTGTCGAGGGTACGGCGGCGGATACCGGCTCGGGGGAGGCGGAGCCGTCCGCCGGGTCGGGCGCGAACACGCAACGTGACGAGCCGGTCGGGATAGCCGACGAGCTGGAGGCCATGGGGTTGTCCGGCGCGGTGGAGATCGGGCGCGGCGGATTCGGCGTGGTCTACCGGTGTCTGCAAACGGTGCTGGAACGGGTCGTCGCGGTGAAGGTGCTCTCCTCGGAGATCGACTCCGAGAGCCGGGAGCGGTTCCTGCGTGAGGAACACGCCATGGGCAGGCTGTCGGGGCATCCGAATATCGTGGACATCCTCCAGGTCGATGTCACACCGTCGGGGATGCCGTTCATCGTCATGCCCTACTGCACCCGGGGGTCGCTGGAACAGCTCATCCGCGACCAAGGCCCGCTGACCTGGACCGACGCCGTGCGGGCCGGGGTGAAACTGGCGGGCGCGATCGAGAGCGCGCACCGCGCCGGCATCCTGCACCGCGATGTGAAGCCCGCGAACGTTCTGCTCAGCGCATACGGCGAACCGCAGCTCACCGATTTCGGCATCGCCAGGATTCCCGGCGGATTCCGCACCTCGAGCAGCCTGATCACCGGATCGCCCGCGTTCACCGCGCCCGAGGTGCTGCGCGGCGACGAGCCGACCGTGCGTTCGGACGTCTACGGACTCGGCGCCACCCTGTTCGCGCTGCTCACCGGGCACGCCGCGTTCGAGCGGCAGGCGGGGGAGAAGGTGGTCGCGCAATTCCTGCGCATCACCACCCAACCGGTCCCCGACCTGCGCGAACAGGACATTCCGACCGATGTGGCCGCGGCCGTCGAGCAGGCCATGTCACCCGACCCGCGCGACCGGCCGCCATCGGCCTTCGAATTCGGCGAACTGCTGCGCTCGGTGCAACGCGACCACGATCAGACCCCCGACGAGATGGCCCTGCTCGATCCGGCGCACACCCCCGACCGGGCCGGTCCCGACGGATCCCGCGATGCCGCCACGTCGACCCGCTCGCGTCCCGCCGTCACCGCACCGCGCAGCTGGCCGCTGACGCTGCGTCCCGCGGTGTCGCGGCACCCCGTCGCGTCGGCCTCCACCACGCTGCCACCGACCGCGACCACCAAATTCCGCCCGCCGACCCCCGCGCGCGACCCGGTGCCGCGCCCCCGCCTGCTCGACATGCTGCGGGCGGGCGGGCGCCGCAAACTGACCACCATCCACGCACCCGCTGGATTCGGCAAGAGCACCCTCGCCGCCCAGTGGCGCGCCGACCTGACCGGGCGCGGTATCCCGGTGGCCTGGATCGGGGTCGACGACGGCGACGACAACGAGATCTGGTTCCTCGCACACCTGATCGAGGCCATCCGCCGGGTCCGCCCCGAGGTCGGCGAAGGTCTCGACCAGGTGCTCGAGGAACGTCCGGCGGACGCGGTCGCGTTCGCCATCTCCACTCTCATCGACGAGATCCACGCCGACGGGCGCACGGTGGTGGTGATCGTCGACGACTGGCATCGCGTCGGCGACACCGGCGTCCACCAGGCCATGACCGCCCTGCTGGAGAACGGTTGCCACCACTTGCGTTTCGTCGTCACCAGCCGTGAGCAGACCGGGCTGCCGACCAGTCGGATGCGGGTGCACGACGAACTCGTCGAGATCGGCTCGGCCGACCTGCGCCTCACCGCGGCCGAGACGGCGCAGATTCTGGTGGAACGCAACGGCTTCGCGCTGACCGACGCGCAGGTCGAGCAGATCCACGCGGTCACCGACGGCTGGCCCGCCGCGATCCAGCTGGTCGGGCTTTCGCTGCGCGGCAACGGTGTTTCCGCGGCCGGCCGCGGCGGTGACCCGGAACAGCTGATCGAACATCTCTCCGAAGGCGGGCACGGCATCCGCGAATACCTCGCCGAGAACGTGCTCGACACCCTGGAACCCAGGATGCTCGACTTCCTCAGCGCGATCTCGGTGACCGAACGGGTTTCGGCGTCGCTGGCCTCGGCGTTGTCGGGCGACAGCGAGGCCGAGATGCTGCTCACCCAGGCCGAACAGCGCGAACTGTTCCTGCGCCGCATCGAGCACGACCCGGAATGGTTCCGCATGCAGCCGCTGTTCGCCGAACACCTGCGCGCACGCTTGGACCGCACCCACCCCGGCCGGTCGAAGGCGCTGCACCGCAAGGCATCGCGCTGGTATGCCGAACATCAGCAGTTGCGCAAGTCGGTGGATCACGCGCTGGCCGCGACGGACCTGAAGCTGGCGATGGACCTGGTCGAGAGCGGCGGCATGGACCTGATCGACGGGTCGCGGCTGGCGACGCTGCTCGGCACGGTGTCGAAACTGCCGGTGCAGCAGGTCGCTTCGCGGTCGAAACTGTTGATGGCGGTGGCGCGGGCCAATGTGAATTTGCAGCAGTCCGGTGCGGCGCGCAACGCGCTCGGGCGGCTGTCGAGCATGCTCGCGCGCGGCTCGTCCACCGACACCGATATCGGCAGGCAGCGTTGCGAGGTCGAGGTGCTCGCCGCCGCCGACGACATCGCCCGGGATCACACCGACGGCGTGCGGGAACGGATCGCGGGCTGCCTGGACCGGCCCGACGACCTGCCCGCTTGGACCGTCTCCACCGCCGCCAACCTGACCTCCTTCGTCCGGCTGTGCGAATTCGATTTCCGCGGCGCACGCGAAATGCAGGACTGGGCAGCCGAATACCACGCGCGCTCCAAAGACCCGCTCGGCGCGGTGTTCGGCCTGTGCGGGCAGGGCGCCGCCGCCTACGAACAACTCGACATCGCCACCGCCACCGGCTGCTTCGAACTGGCCTGGGAAACCGCGCACACCCGTTCCGGACCGCGCTCACACGCGGTGCGAGTAGCTTCGGCGCTGCTCGGCGAATTGAGTTACCGCCGCGGCGATCTGGACGCCGCCGACCGACTGCTGGACGAAAGTCACCAGCTGGCAGCCCGAATCGGCCCCGTCGACTTCCTCATCGTCACCTTCGTCGTCGGCGCCCGCGTGAAAGCCGTACTCGGCGACCTCTACACCGCCGCCGCACGCCTCGACGAAGGCGCCGCCATCGCCGCCGAGAACAACCTCGACCGCCTCGCCGCCCACATCCACGCCGAACGCATCCGCCTCGGCCTCGCCGACGACGCCGAAGTGCGAGAATCCGAGAACAGCCACCATTCCCACCGCCTGCGCGGCGCCCCCGCCCTCGCCGCCGAAGCCCGCGAAGTCGCCGCCATCCGAGCGACCCTGACCGGAAACCGCCTGCGCTCCGACGACCGCGCCGTCCGCCGCGCCCGCGCCCTACACGTGCGAACCACCGAACAACACCGCCCCCGAGCCGAACTCGACACCGCCCTGCTCCTCGCGGAATGCCTCGCCGCTTCCGGCTGGGTAGGCGAAGCCACCGGCCTGCTCCTCCCCGCCGCCGCCAAATGCGCCGACCTCGGCTGGACCCGCCCCCTACTCGACGCGGGCCCCGGCGTAGTGGCCATCCTGCGAGTCCTCCGCACCGACATGCACACCACCCCCGAAGGCGCCGAAGAAATAACCCTCCCCACCCTCTTCCTCTCCGAACTCCTCGATTGAGCGCTCCAACCCCGAGTTGGTTGGAATGCGTGCGGGCCGGTTGGCGCCGGTCGTCACAGCGAAGAGTCAGGGGCGTTCGGCGAGAATACTGGTCACGTCCTCCATCGCGCAGACCCAGTCGAGAGTGGGAGTCGAGCGGAGTTCGACGAGTTCGAGCATCCGCATGAGGTCGTCTTCGAGGTTCCTCGTGAAGATCGGCTCATGATGAGCGAGGCGGTTGCGCAGGGTGCGGATCGCTTCGAGGTCGTCGTAAATCCGGTGACGAAGTTGCGCCGCGGTCATCCCTTTGGCGTTCGGGAACAGGGTCAGGATGTATCGGTTCCAGAGCCGATGGTCATGGCGGGCCGTGAACATGCTTTGCCAGAACTTGAACTTGAGCTCCGCGATAACTTTGTCGGTCGTGGTATGCCGCTTTCGGGTTTCGATCAGATCGCGCTGGGGATCATAGGCACGACTCTTCGGTGGATTGAGTGCTCGCTCGAAACCTGTGCTCCACGGCCATCGAGGGCCGTAAGTGGCGGCGATGGCCTCCGAGGCGGCATTGCGGACTGTGATCTCGGCGAAGTGCGACGGCAACATGAACGCCGCCGCGATCCGAGCGTTCCACCCGTATAGCTCCATAGCGTGTGCTTTGTCGCCCCCGACGGCGGTGATGTAGGTGGTCGAGCGCGGGGCGCTCAGGACGTCGCAAATCGCTGACTCGTTGAGGGGCTTGGCACTCGGCACCCAGGAAATGTACACTCGCTATCACGAGTCGTGGGACTTCGTTGGCTTCGGCCTCCCCCCGCGGACATAAGAAGAGAGACAGGGCCTTCACACACTGTGTGAAGGCCCTGTCGTTTGTCCGCATCCGGGAAGGGGGTCAGGGCTGCCACCAGGGGCGCAAGGGGAGGCCCGATTCGCCTTTCGGGCCGAGTTTCACTCCGAGGACCTGGTGGAGTTGGACCACGTTGCGTTGGAAGCCGAGGCGGGAACCCGCCATGTAGAGGCCCCAGACCTTCGCGGTGCCCTCACCCGCTTCGGCGACGCAGGCGTCCCAGTTGGCTACCAGGTTCTTGCACCATTCGTGCAGGGTGAGGGCGTAGTGTTCGCGGAGGTTTTCCTCGTGGACGACCTCGAGGCCGATGTTCTGGATTTCGCTGATGATGCGGCCGGAGCCGATCAGTTCGCCGTCGGGGAAGACGTAGCGGTCGATGAAGTCGCCCGCTTTGGTGGTGCGCAGGTTGTCGTGGCGGGTGATGCAGTGGTTGAGGAATACGCCGCCGTCGCGCAGTTTGCTCTTGATGAAGTCGAAGTAGAACGGGTAGTTGTGGACGCCGATGTGTTCGGTGAGCCCGATCGAGGACACCGCGTCGAAACCGGATTCCGCGATATCGCGGTAATCGGAATGTCTGACCTCGGCCAGTTCCGACAGACCCTCCGCGGCGATCCGCTTCTGCGCCCATTCGGCTTGTTCGGCCGACAGTGTGGCGCCGATGACCTTCACGCCGCGTTTGGCCGCGTAGCGGACCATTCCGCCCCAGCCGCAGCCGATATCGAGCAGTCGGTCGCCTTCCCGCAGGCGCAACTTGTCGAAGACGAGGCGGTATTTGTTCTCCTGCGCTTGCTCCAGCGTCCAGTTCTCGTCCTCGTAGACCGCGCAGGTGTAGGTCATCGACGGGCCGAGGACGTGTTCGTAGAAGGTGTTGGAGACGTCGTAATGGTGGTGGATGGCCTCGGCGTCGCGCGCCTTGGAGTGGCGTAGGCCCTCCAGCGCGATACGGCGCCAGCGCGGCAAGGTCTCCTGCGGCGGTGGGGCCACCGGGCGCAGCCGCTCCCAACCCAGCGAGCGAGCGATCGTGACCAGCGCCAGCGCCGAGGGGCGACGGAACTTCAGGCTGTCGATGGCCCTGAGGAGTTCGTAGGGGTCGCCGGGGTGCACACCGGTTGCGGTCATGTCGCCGGAGATGTAGGCCCGCGCCATGCCGAGATCGCCGGGGGCGGTGGCCAGGTAGTTGATGCCGCGCGGAGTCTTGATGTCCAGCGCGAATTCCGAATCCTCGGGGCCGGTGGCGCTGCCGTCGTAGGCGGTGAGCCGGATGGGCATGTCACCGTCGATCAGCGTCTCGAAGATTTCGGCAATGCTGAGTTTGGTTCCGAGATCCGCGAAGACATCGGAACGGTCCCTGAATGTCGTCACTTGCGTTGCACCGCCTTCGAATACAAATCCAGCAAGCGCTGGTCCGGGTCGTAGCGTTTCTTCAGTTCGGTGTAGGCGCTGCCACCGTACAGCGCCGCGAATTCATCTTTGCCGTAGAACGCGTCGGAGTACAGCGACTTATGACCGTCGAAATCGGTCACGGTCTTTTCGATCGCGCGATTGGCCGCGCCTTCGGGCTGCCCCGCGACCGTCGGCACCGCGGACCAGAACCCGACATTGACGTAGGTCCGGTTCGGTTCCAGCGGATACAGCGGCCACGCGCGCCCGCCGTCGGTGCTCGCACCGGTGTCGCGCAGCCGCAGCGGGCACAGCCAGAGCGGTTCGATGGGGATTTCGCGCAGGAACCATTCCACGAAATCGGCGGTGCGCTCCACGGGCACCTCGATGTCCTGCACCACGCGCTCGCGCGGCGGATTGCCCTTGCGGGCCTCCAGCCTGTCGCTGATGTCGAATTTGTGGTCGAGCGCGATCAGTTTCCAGTAGAAGCTGCTGCGCCGGTAACGCTTCGGCCAGAAGCGGCGGATGCGCGGGTTCTGGGTGCCGAACGCGCGCGAACACCAGAACCAGTCGGTGTCCCAGCGCCACAGGTAGTCGTGGATGGTCAGCCGGTCCCGCTTGGGTATCGCGGCGTCGTGCTGCAGGGACCGGTAGTAGATGTCCATACCGGTGTAATCGCTGACCGGGCCGGGTTCGTCGGTTTTGCGGCCGAGCGTCAGATAGCTTTCGTCGGCGCTGAACACGACGCCGTCCAGATAGTCGACCTGTTCGCCGTCGTAGAACTTCTCGACGACGATCCGGTCCAGCGCCGTCTCGAGTTCGCGCAGATCGTGGAAGCGCACGTGCCGCAGCGCCACATAGGGGAGTACGGATTCCAGTTCGATTTTCAGCCGGACCGTGTAGCCGAGCGTGCCGTAGGAATTGGGAAAGCCGCGGAACAGATCCGAGTACGCGCCGTCGGGACTCGCGGTGATGAGTTCTCCCGCGCCCGTGAGCACGTCCATTTCCAGGACGGCCTCGTGCGGCAGACCGGTGCGGAAGGAACTCGACTCGATGCCGAGTCCGGTGACCGCGCCGCCGAGGGTGATCGTCTTGAGCTGCGGGACCACGGTCGGCGCGAGCCCGTATGGCAATGTCGCGGCAACCAGGTCCTCGTAAGTGGTCATGCCCGCGACATCGGCCGTCTTCGCCTCCGCGTCCACCTGCACGACCTTCGTCAATCCTGAGACGTCGAGGCCGGGAGCTGTGCTCTTGGCCCGCGCTCGGAACAGGTTGGAGGTCTTCTTGGCCAGCCGGACATTGGCATCGGCGGGTATGGCGCGGTAACTCGCCAGCAAGCGATCGACACCCGCTCGATGCGCGGCAAACCCTGATTCGTGCGCGGCCGGATCGTGACCGGCCTTCCCCAACAGACTCACTGCCACCCCTCGACGCTAGTACGCACCACGGCCGGCAGCCACCGCGAGGCGACGGCCGGAGGAGAAATGTCACGCATATGTTGCAACGGGAATATCGACCGTCGGTGAAACCAGCGGCAAACTCCGTGATCGAGGCGAGCGTACTACCGGGTACCGACAACTCACGCGCACGGTCGCCACTCGCGCTCGGCGACGTGTCGGCGGTGCGCAACGCCTAAGGTGAATCCGAAGGCCGAGCCAAATCCGGACAAGGAGTTCACGTGGGACAGGTCAGCGCCAGCAGTTCGATCGCCGTAACGGCGGATCCGAAGCGCGCTCTCGAGGCCATCGCGGATTACGACACGGTGCGTCCGCGCATCCTCACCTCGCACTACCGCGACTACAAGGTGGTCGATGGCGGCAAAGGTGCGGGCACCGTCGCCGAATGGACCTTGCAGGCCACCGAGAGCCGGTCGCGCGACATCCACGCCGAGGTCACGGTCGCCGATTCCATCGTGACCGAGCGGGACGCCAACTCGAGCCTGGTCAACACCTGGACCGTCACCCCCGACGGCACGGGTTCGCAGGTCACGCTGCGCACCACCTGGACCGGCGCGGGCGGTGTGAAGGGCATCTTCGAGGGCATCTTCGCCCCGCTCGGGCTGAAGAAGATCCAGGCCGAGGTGCTCGGCAACCTGAAGACCGAGCTGGGATAGTCCGCGAGCGGAACACACCGGCGGGGCCGCCCCCCGGGTACTGGGGGGGCGGCCCGGGGGCCGGGGGCGGCGCCGCGCGGTAGGTTTTCGCCCGCGCGCGCACCACCCCGGCGCCCCGCCCCTATTTACGGGCCGGGCCCGCCGTGCGTCCGCGTCTCGGCGCGCGAGATATCAGCCGCTGCAGCCGATATCGAACAGATTGCCCTCCGGATCGGCGAGCGTCGCCCACTTCGCGCCGAATTCGTCGAAGTCGGCGAGGTGTTTCGCGCCGAGGCCGATCGCACGCTCGACGTGCTCGCGCCACTGTTCGGAGTGCAGATCGAGATGGATCACATTCTTGCCGGGCGTCTTGTCGGGCACCGCGATGAACATCAGCGCCGGTCGAGCGCTCGCGCCGAGGCCGACCGTGGCGAAATGCTCGCTCGCGTCCTGGTCGACCGGCAGTTCGAGCAGCGCGGACCAGAAGCCCGCGAGCGCCGCCGCGTTCTCGCAGTCGAAGGTGACATGACCGAGGGAAAGAGACATGGTTCTCCTGTCATTGGTGTGCGATGGGCCAGCAGACTTCGGTGATGTAGTCGGCCGGGTTGTCGGTGTCGTCGGGGGAGGTCAGGTAGATCTCGCGTACGGGTTCGAGCAGCGAGACGTCGTGTTCGGCGACGTGGGTGCCCAGCGCGCCGTAGGTGCGGTCGAAATCCTCGAAGGGGCCGAGGTGCATGGCCACCGCGAACCGGCGCGCGGGCAGTTCGACCCGGGCGAGACCGTCGCGCGCGAGATCGGGGATCTCGGTGTCCTCGGGCAGCGGCACATAGGCAAGCACCTCGCCGAGGTCGTGTTCGAAGAAGTCGAGTGAGTAGGTCGCGCCGCCGGGACCGGCCGGTTCGATGCCCGCCGCGGCCAGCGCCCCGTACAGCTGCCCGAACGTGGATTCGCACCAGGCGCCCGTGTCGGCACGGTCGATGACGGCGCGCAGGCCGAGCGCGGGAAAGGCGGCGGAGGTGCGGTATTCGACGGTGACCGGCGCGGCCGGGGTGAGCAGTGCGCGCAGTGAGGTGACCACCTCGCGGGTGCGTTGGAGTTGCTCCTCCATGCGTTCCAGGTGCGCGCGCAGGGTCGCGTCGCGCGCGCCGAGGTCCGGCGCGTCGAGGACCGCCTTGATCTCCGGCAGCGGCATGTCGAGTCGGCGCAGCCTGCGGATGAGGTGCGCGTCGGCGACCTGATCGGTGGAGTACCTGCGGTAGCCGGACCCGACGTCGATCTCGACCGGAACGAGCAGGGCTATCTCGTGGTAATGCCGCAGCGTCTTCACGGTGAGATAGGTCAGCCTGCTGAATTCGCCGATCGATACCGTCGCTGTCATGGGTTCAGCGAACACCCTCCGGTGAGGGGAGAGTCAACAGGTCACGGTGACGCGCGGGAGTGTTCCGGCCTTCCACTAGGCTTGGCGGCGACACCTTCCGCAGAGAGGAATGCCGTGCAGCCCGGTGGTCAGTTCGACATGCAGCAGTTACTCGCCCAAGCTCAGCAGATGCAGCAGGCCATGGTCGAGGCCCAGGCCGAACTCGCGGCCGCCGAGGTCGAGGGCCAGGCGGGCGGCGGGCTGGTGAAGGTCACCATCAAGGCGGGCGGCGAGGTCGTCGCGCTCACCATCGACCCCAAGGTCGTCGATCCCGACGATGTCGAAGGGCTACAGGATCTGGTGATCGGCGCGGTCAACGCGGCGCTGGCCAACGCGCAGGATCTCGCGGCCGAACGCCTCGGTCCGCTCGCGGGCGGACTCGGCGGCGGTGCGCTGCCCGGTCTGCCGGAATTCTGAGGGTCGCGGGTTGTACGAGGGGCCGGTCCAGGATCTGATCGACGAACTGGGCAAACTCCCCGGCGTCGGGCCGAAGAGCGCGCAGCGCATCGCCTTCCACCTGCTCCAGGTGGAACCGCCCGAGATCGACCGGCTCCAGGCCGCGTTGCAGAAGGTGCGCGACGGCGTGCGGTTCTGCGCCGCCTGCGGCACCGTCTCCGACAACGAACTGTGCCGGATCTGCGCCGACCCGCGCCGCGACCGCACCATGATCTGCGTGGTCGAGGAACCGAAAGACGTGCAGGCCATCGAACGCACCCGCGAATTCCGCGGTCGCTACCACGTGCTCGGCGGCGCGCTCGACCCGCTCAGCGGTGTCGGGCCCGACCAGTTGCGGATCAGGGAACTGTTGGCCCGCATCGGCAATCAGAGCGACGGCGTCGACGTGTCGGAGGTGATCATCGCCACCGACCCGAACACCGAGGGCGAGGCCACCGCGACCTATCTCGTGCGGATGCTGCGCGATTTCCCCGGTCTCAGCGTGACTCGGCTCGCTTCCGGTCTGCCGATGGGCGGCGACCTCGAATTCGCCGACGAATTGACCCTCGGTCGAGCGCTGTCCGGACGTCGCGCGCTGTAGCGCGGGCAGTTCGGGGGTCTGCGCTCTCAGGGGCCGACCTGCGGCTTCGACTCAGCCGAGGTCGAGCGGACGCGGGTGGGTTGGTCAGCTGTGGCCGAGCATCGGTCAGAAGTCGACCCTGCTCCAGCCGGGATCGGGCAGTTCATTGCCTTCGGCCCAGGTCCAGAAGAGTTCCGCGACCCGCTTCGGATCCTCGACGGTCGCGCCGAAATGCCGTTCGGGTGCGCCGTCGCGATATTCGACGGTGTAGGAGCCGGAGGGGTCGCGATAGGTCTGGATGTAGACCTGTTCGCCGCGTTCCGCGATCAGATACGGATTCGGCCCCGACAGCTCCGGAACCCACAGGTGCGCCAACGATTCGGTGAGGTAGGGAAACTCTCCCGCGCCACCGTGCGTCACGTGGACTTCCGCGCGCCCCGCCGGATCGATCAACCAGGTGAGCTGCGGGTCGTACACCGCGTAGCCGCGCGGTGTGGCGATCTCGAACAGCAGCGCGCGCACGAACCCGATCGCGTCGTAGGGACCGCTGACATACAGCGCGTTCCCGGTCGCCGCCCCGCCGACCCGCTCGGCGCCGAGAAAGGTATCCGCCTCGGGCAACTCCGCGTCCCGCGCATTGATCACCGCCGCCATCTCCGCCACCACCGCGACCTCGCCCACCCCGTTCTGCGCCGCGAGGTACTCGTCCACCTCCTCCGGCGTAACGGCTACCCCCGACGGCACCAACACGTGGTCGTAATTCACCCCGCCCACCCTACGACCCCACCCCACTCACCCCCGGCTGCCCTACCATCGACTCCGACAACCAGCGAAGGACGGTCATCGTTCGATCGGACCGTCGACATCGCGTCGACTGAGGTCAGGCCGTTTCGGCTCGGTGGTCGGGGTGGGCGCAGGGGCAGCCGCCTGCCAGGTCGGTGCAGTCGACTACGAAGGTGTGGCGGGCGTGGGTGGGGTCGGTGCAGTCGGGGTCGGTGCATTCGGTGGCGTTGTGAGGGTGGACGATCAGGGTGCCGTGGCAGTGGTCGATCGCGGCGCGGCAGGATCGGCACTCCGGTGTCGGCATGGGACCTCCCGATGTGAACTCTGGGTGACTCCGGTCTTATCACCGTGGTCCGACAGGTGAGGTGATGGCCGGAGGTGTGTCGCAATGTTGCCGTAGGGAAAACGCCAGGTTGATGGCTCGGCACCGGGTCGCGGGGTGTGGTGAACTTGCTGCATGGGCATCAAGGTGTCGCTCGAACACCGGACCGCGTATACCTTCGACCGGTTGGTGCAGGTGTATCCGCACGTGGTGCGGTTGCGTCCGGCTCCGCACTCCCGGACCAGGATCGAGGCGTACTCGATGCGGGTGACGCCGGCCGAGCACTGGGTGAACTGGCAGCAGGACGCGTTCGGCAACTTCCTTGCCCGGCTTGTCTTCCCGGAGCCGACGCGGGAGCTCTCGATCACCATCGGGCTGGTGGCCGACCTCGAGGTGGTCAACCCGTTCGACTTCTTCATCGAGGATTCCGCCGAGTACTTCCCGTTCGCCTACGGCAAGGAACTCACCGACGACCTCGAGCCGTATCTGCGGCCGGTGGACGAGACGGGGCCCGGCACGGGTCCGGGTGAGCTCGTGCGGGAGTGGGTGCGCGCCCACCGCCCGGATGGCGAGCCGCGCACCATCGACTTCCTGGTCGAGGTCAATCGGGTGCTGCGCGAACACGTCGGGTACACGGTGCGGATGGAGCCGGGCGTGCAGTCGCCGGATCACACACTGCGCACCGCCATCGGTTCCTGCCGCGACTCGGCGTGGCTGCTGGTGTCGATCCTGCGGGAATTCGGGCTCGCGGCCCGGTTCGTCTCCGGATACCTGGTGCAACTCGCCCAGGATGTGGCGTCGCTGGACGGCCCGTCCGGTCCCGCCGCCGATTTCACCGACCTGCACGCCTGGACCGAGGTGTACGTGCCCGGAGCCGGGTGGATCGGCATGGACCCGACCTCCGGCCTGTTCGCGGGCGAGGGGCACATCCCGCTCGCCGCCACTCCGCACCCGACCTCGTCGGCGGCGATCACCGGCGCGACCGACAAGACCGAGGCGACCCTCGACTTCTCCAACACGGTCCGACGCATCCACGAGGACCCTCGGGTCACGCTGCCCTACACCGATTCCCAGTGGACCCGCATCACGGCGGCGGGCATCGCGCTCGACACGCGGATGGCGGCCGACGGTATCGGGCTCACCATCGGCGGCGAACCGACGTTCGTGTCGATCGACGACCAGATCAGCCCCGAGTGGACCACCGCCGCCGACGGCACGCACAAACGGGAGCGCGCCGTCGACCTGGCCGATCGCCTGAAACGCATCTACGCCCCGACCGGTATCGCGCAGTATCGCCAGGGCAAGTGGTATCCGGGTGAGCCGTTGCCGCGCTGGGAGATCGCCCTCGCTTGGCGCACCGACGGCGAACCGCTGTGGACCCGCCCCGACCTGCTCCTCGATCCGTGGACTCCGGTGGATCTCGCCCCGAAGCCATCCGCTCCCGAGATGCTTTCGGATACGAACGGCGGGCACGGGCGAAACGGCGCAAGCGCGCGGGACGGCGCGGACACGAATGACGGCGCGGGCGCACCGGATGGCGCGGGCGCACATCGCGGTGCGGGCGAAGGCGCAAGTGAGCGAAATGGAGCGAGCGCTCACAAGGAGACAGGTGCGCAGGACGACGTAGTCGAGCGCACACGTGACGATTCGGGCGGGGATCCATCGGAACTGCCCGCTGACGGCACCGACATCCGGACCGTGCGCGTCGAGGGCAATTCGAATGTCGGCACGCTCCCGCGCCGAGTGGTGCCCGCCGCCGATTCCGCAGCGGCCGAAGCCCTGATCGGCCATCTCGCGGACGGGCTCGGCCTGCCCGAAACCCAGGTCCGCCCGGCCTACGAGGACCCGCTGGCCCGCCTGGCCGCGACCATGCGGATGCCTTCGGGCGACCCGGTCGTCGCCGACGACATCGATCCCGAGCGCGATTCGCTCGAGGCCCGCGCTGAACTGCTGCGCCGACTGGAGGATTCGGTCGCCGACCCGATCGCCTACGTGCTCCCGCTGTATCGCCGGGCCGACGGCGGCGGCTGGGCCAGCGCGGACTGGCGGCTGCGGCGCGGCCGGTCCGAACACCGCCCGACCGGCCGGATCGTTCTGGCGGAGGGCGATTCTCCCGCCGGTCTCAGACTGCCGCTCGACGCCATCTCCTGGGGTGTGCCGCGCCCGCGTCCCGACAGTGATCCGCTGTTCATGGGCCCGCTGCGCCCGGATCGCAAGGAACCGCCCGCCGTGGTCGAGTCCGGGTACTGGGAGCCGACCACCGCCGTGGTCGCCGAGGTGCGCGACAACCGACTGCACGTATTCCTGCCGCCGGTGGACACTCTGGCGGATTTCGTCGACCTGATCGGGCGGGTCGAAGCCGCCGCGGCGGCCTCGGGTCAGCCGGTGGTGCTGGAAGGTTACGGACCGCCCGTCGACGCCCGGCTACAGACGCTGTCGGTGACCCCCGACCCCGGCGTCATCGAGGTCAACGTGCAGCCCACAGCCTCCTTCGCGGAACAGGCCGACCTGCTGTCCACGCTCTACGACCAGGCCAGGCTGGCCCGCCTCGGCACCGAATCCTTCGACGTCGACGGCAGTTCCAGCGGCACCGGCGGCGGCAACCACATCACCCTCGGCGGTGTGAACCCCGCGAGCTCGCCCATCCTGCGCAGGCCGGACCTGCTCGTGTCGATGCTGACCTACTGGCAGCGGCATCCGTCGCTGTCGTACCTGTTCTCCGGCCGGTTCATCGGCCCGACCTCGCAGGCGCCGCGCATCGACGAGGGCAGGGAGGGCGCGCTCTACGAACTCGAGATCGCCTTCGCCGAGATCGCCCGCCTCACCGCCGATTCGCCGGGCGACGAGCCGGTCGCGCCGTGGCAGGTGGATCGCGCGCTGCGGCACCTGCTCACCGACCTGACCGGCAACACCCATCGCGCCGAGTTCTGCATCGACAAGCTGTACAACCCGGATTCGGCGCGCGGTCGACTCGGTCTGCTGGAGTTGCGCGGTTTCGAGATGCCGCCGCATTTCCAGATGGCGATGGTGCAGTCGCTGCTGGTTCGAGGCATCGTGACGATGTTCTGGGCGCGGCCCTATCACGCCAAGCTCATCCGCCACGGCGCCAACCTGCACGGTCGGTATCTGCTGCCGCACTTCATCTCCACCGATATCGCCGAGGTCGCCGCCGACCTGCGCGCGGCCGGTATCGAATTCGACACCGGTTGGCTCGATCCGTTCACCGAGTTCAGGTTCCCCCGCATCGGCACGGTGGTACTCGGCGATGTGGAGATCGAGGTGCGCGGCGCGATCGAACCGTGGCACACCCTCGGCGAGCAGACCGTCGCCTCCGGCACCGCCCGCTACGTCGATTCCTCGGTGGAGCGCATCCAGGTCAGGGTCGTCGGCGCCGATCGCGACCGTTTCGTCGTTACCTGCAATGGCGCGCCGGTCCCGCTGCTGGCTACCGACAAGGCCGATGTGCAAGTGGCCGGTATCCGCTACCGCGCGTGGCAGCCGCCGAACGCGCTGCATCCCACCATCACCGTCGACGCACCGCTGGTCTTCGACCTGATCGACGCCGAGACCGGAATCTCGCGCGGCGGCTGCACCTATCACGTCTCCCACCCCGGCGGCCAGTACTGGGAGGATCCGCCGGTGAACGCGGTGGTCGCGCAATCGCGGCGCAACCGGCGTTTCGAGGCCGCGGGTCACACCACCGCGCCGGTCGATACCGGGTTGTTGCGTGCGAAGATTGCGGCACAGTCGACCGATGTGGGCGCACCGGGCATCCTGGATCTACGCCGGGCTCGTACCGTGTGGGGACTGTCCAGCGACCGGTAGACACGTCCGGCAGGGAAGTGAGGTCGGCATGGTGGCCGATGGCGAGACATCCGGACAGCGGACATGGGCGGACGTCCTCGAATCCGTGCGGGACGACGACGAGGACGGGGGACAGGCACATGGTGCGGCGGTGCGTGCGACGGATGTTCGTGAGCTGAGGGTGCGCGCGGAGATCGCCGAACAGTTCGCCCGCTACCGCGCGGAGAGCGGCGAACACGGCTTCGACGAATGCGGTATGCCGATTCCGGGCCACTACGACGAACTGGTCGGCGCCGACGGCCGGATCCGGCCGATGTGGTCGGAACTGTCCGCCGATTTCGTGCACCTCGGCACCGCGGGGCTCGGGCGTCTGGACACCAGGCTGCGCAGGCTCATCGAGGACGACGGCATCACCTACACCGAGGTAAACGGGTCGGGCGAGAAGGTCATCCCGGTGCCGTGGCGGCTCGACCCGATTCCGCTGCTGGTGTCGGCCGACGACTGGAGCAGGCTGGAAGCCGGTCTGTTGCAGCGCTCGCGGGTGCTGGACGAGGTGCTCACCGACGTCTACGGTTCGCGGCGCACCCTCACCTCCGGGCTGCTTCCGCCGGAAATCGTTTTCGGCAACACCGGTTACGTGCGTGCCGCGCACGGCATCACCATTCCCGGCAGGCACCAACTGTTCCTGCACGCCTGCGATATCAGCCGGTGGGGCGACGGACAGTTCCGCGTTATCGCCGACTGGGCGCAGGCGCCGTCCGGGGCGGGTTACGCGTTGGCCGACCGCAGGGTGGTCTCCACCGCGATCCCGGAATCCTTCGAACATTCCGGCCCGCGTCCGCTGACACCGTTCGCGCGCGCCATGCGGATGATGCTCATCGAAGCCGCGCCGGTCGCCGACGTGGACGACCCGATGGTGGTGGTCCTGAGTCCGGGCGTGCACTCCGAAACCGCCTTCGACCAGGCATATCTGGCCGCCACACTGGGTTTCCCGCTGGTGGAGAGCGCCGATCTGGTGGTCCGCGACGGAGCGCTGTGGATGCGTTCGCTCGGCACCCTGAAACGGGTGGACGTGGTGCTGCGGCGCGTCGACTCGGAATTCTCCGATCCGCTCGACCTTCGCCCCGATTCGCAACTCGGTGTGGTCGGGCTGGTCGAGGTGCTGCGCCGCGGCGCGGTCACGGTGGTCAACACGCTCGGCAGCGGTCTGCTGGAAAGTCCCGCGCTCACCGGATTCCTGCCGAGGATCTCGCGCGCCCTGCTCGGCGAGGAACTGCTGCTGGAGAGTGCACCTTCGTATTGGGGCGGTGACGAAACCGAACTCTCGCACCTGTTGGCGAACCTGTCGCGGCTGGTCATACGGTCGGCCGTGGACGGCTCCACCATTTTCGGGCCGGGGCTCGCCGCCGCCGAACGCGCCGAACTGAAGGCGCGCGTCGAAGCCGCTCCGTGGCAGTGGGTCGGGCAGGAACCCGCGCAGTTCTCGGTCGCGCCCGCCGTGCAGGGCTACGGCGGACTCGCCGCCGCCCCGGTCGGCATGCGATTGTTCGCACTCGCCCGACGCGGCGGCTACACCGCGATGACGGGTGGACTCGGCCAACTTCGACACCGCCTCGCACCCGACCGGTCGGTCATCAAGGTCGCGGCCAAGGACGTGTGGGTGCGCACCGCCCCTTCCGCGGTGACGGCGGTCTCGGCCGAACCGCACACCGAGGAACGGCTGTTCCGCCCCGAACCCGTCGTGGAAGCGATCAGTTCGCCCCGCGTCCTCAACGACCTGTTCTGGATGGGCCGCTACAGCGAACGCGCCGAATCCGTTGCCCGCCTGCTCATCGCCACCCACGACCGCTACCAGGACTACCGCTACCGCCCGTGGCTGGAAGGAGCGGAAGCCGTCCCGGTCCTGATGGCGGCTCTCGCCAGAAGCACCGGAACCATCGCGCCACCCGCCGTGGTCTCGGTCATCCCCCGCCCGACCCCACCCGTACCGCAACAGCCGAATCCGCTGCACGCAAAGGATTCCGGACCGAACGGTGCACCCACCCCCGCCGGTGGGTCCGGCGCGGAGCAGTCACAATCGGGTGCCGGTCAGTCGCAGTCGGTTGGTGGACAGGCGCATTCGACAAGCGGTCCGTCGCATCCGAACGGCGGACAGACACAGTCGACCGAGGGGCAGCCGCGATCGAACGAAACGCGGACGCCGTCCAGCGGTGGCCCCGGTGCGGGCAGCGAGGAACCGTCGCAGTCCGATGCCGCACGTGAAGCAGGGCGGCCCACATCGGGGATGTCCCAGTCGATGCCGGGGATGTCGCAATCTTCGTCCGGACAGTCGATGCCGGGGATGTCCCAGTCCGGTGCGGGCCAATCGATGTCGGAGGCATCGCAAAGCATTGCTGGGCAGTCGGATTCGTATCCGGAGCCGGAGAAGTCGTCGGCATCCGACGCGGAGGGCCGCGAATCCGGCGCCGCGCGGGCCGACCACTCGCGGGTCGCCGAGTCGAGGAAATCGACGGGCATGCCCGACTCGGAAGACCTGGCGGCGCGTTCGGGCCGCACCGGTTCCGGGGCCACGGCCGACTCCGAACTCGCGGCCGAGACCGAGAGCGCGATCGGTTCCGAAGGGACGGCCGGACCTGGCGAATCGGTGCGGCCCGAGGCCGGGTCGTCCACCGATCGGCCGACGAATACCGTTGCCACGCCCGAAGATCCGCTCGCGTCGGTGACCGGGCAGGTGCGGAACAGGGCGAGTGTGGCGGGGGCTTCTCGGGAAGGGTACGAGTATCTGGTGTCGCTGACCATCGACCGGGAACTGCCGGGCTCGCTGGCCTTCGCCATCGACCGGTACGGTTCGGCCGCGCGTGCGGTGCGCGATCAGCTGTCGCAGGACACCTGGATGATCCTGAGCGCGGTGGATCGCGCGCTCGCGGAGTACCGCGACGCCGACACCAACGAGGAGGCGGCGTTGTCGGCGGTGCATTCGCTGACTTTGGCCGCGCTGCTCTCGCTGTCCGGGATCGGATCGGAATCGCTGGTGCGCGACGCCGGTTGGTACGTCATGGACATCGGGAAGCGGATCGAACGCGGTCTCGCGTTGACGGCGCTCATGTCCGGCGCGCTGACCGAGAACTACGGCGGCGAAGCCGAACAGGTGGTGACCGAATCGGTGCTGCGCGCCGCCGAATCCTCGGTGAGTTACCGTCGGCGGCACCGGGATTCGGTGCGGATCTCGTCGGTGGCCAGTCTGCTGCTCTTCGACGCGAGCAATCCGCGCTCACTGGCCTACCAACTCGATCGTCTCGACGCGGCCTTCCAACAACTCCCCGGCGCGTCGGGATCGTCACGGCCGCAACGGTTGCTGGCCGACGCGCAGCGCATGTTGCGCCGCGTCGACCCGGCCGACCTCGAGGCCACCGACGCCGACGGCAAGCGCGCCGAACTCGCCGAACTCCTGGAGGGGGTGCACTTGCGGCTGCGCAAGGTATCCGAATCGTTCGAGACCACGAAACTGGCACTGCCCGCGGGTATCCAGCCGCTGTGGGGCAGCACGAGGATCGTCGGATGACCACGGTCGAACGCGCCACCCGGCGCTACCGGGTGCGGCACAAGACGAAATACTCCTACTCCGACGAGGTCAGCAGTTCCTACGGGCGCGCCTACCTGACGCCGCGAGATTTCCCGGGTCAGCGGCTCATCGGCCATGATCTGCACATCGACCCGGTGCCCTCGGACCGGTCGGTTGGCAGCGATGTGTACGGCAACACCACCTCCTACTTCCACGTCACCGCCGAGCACACCCAACTGGAGGTGACCGGCGACTCGGTGGTCGAAGTCGACGCGCCCGACCCCGAACTGCGGTCGGCGGCGCTGCTGCCGTGGGAGCAGGCGCGGCCGAGTGCCGTCTCGGGTCCGCTCGCCGTCGAGTTCACCCTCGACCTGCGGCCGCCGGAGATCACCCCGGCCGTGGTCGAATACGCGGCGGAGTCGCTGCGGCCGGGGCGTCCGCTGCTCGAGGCCGTCACCGAACTCAACAGCCGCATCCACGACGACTTCACCTACCGCTCGGGATCGACCACCGTGTCGACGCGGGTCGCCGACGTCTTCGCCGCGCGCGAAGGCGTGTGCCAGGACTTCGCGCGTGTCGGCGCGGCCTGCCTGCGTTCGCACGGACTCGCCGCGCGCTACGTGTCCGGATACCTGGCGACCGACCCGCCGCCAGGTAAGGAACGCATGGTCGGCGCCGACGCCACGCACGCCTGGGCCGCGGTATGGGTGCCGGGCGACTCGGCCGGTGACCGCACCGGTCGCTGGATCGGATTCGACCCGACCAACGATCAGTTCGCCGACGAACGCTATGTGACCGCGGCCTGGGGCCGTGACTACGCCGATGTGCCGCCGCTGCGCGGCATCATCTACACCGATGCGAGAGAGAGCATGATCACCGTGTCCGTCGACGTCGCTCCACTGGAGGTGTGAGCCCGCGTGCGTGATTTCGCCTGCCCCAACTGCGGTCAGCAGTTGGCCTTCGAGAATTCGCTGTGCCTGTCCTGCTCGAGTCCGCTCGGATTCAGCCTCGCCCTGCGCACCCTGCTCGTCATCTCGGATTTCGCGCCGACCGGCGACAACGGGCACCTCAGCGGTGTGGTCGACGGGCATCGGTACCGGCTGTGCGACAACCTGCATGTGGCCAAATGCAATTGGCTCGTGCAGGTGCCCGACGCCGACGGGGACGGAGTGGCCGCCGAACCCCAACCTGCCGAGCACGACGACGACGCTCCCGATGCCGCACCGCTCGTGCAGGTCAACGGTGGACCGGCACTGTGTGAGTCCTGCCGACTGACCCGCACCCGGCCGAACGACAACGACACCGCGGGTCTCGACGCGTTCGCCGAAGCGGAGGCCGCCAAGCGCCGCCTGATCACCGAATTGGCCGAACTCGGTCTGCCGATCACGGGCCGCGACGAGAATCCGCGGTTCGGTCTGGCTTTCGATCTGCTGTCCAGCGCCACCGACCAGGTGCTGACCGGGCATCAGAACGGTGTCATCACGTTGGATCTGGCCGAGGCGAACGATCCGCATCGCGAGCAGTTGCGCGTGGAGATGGACGAACCGTACCGGACGTTGCTCGGCCATTTCCGGCACGAGATCGGCCACTACTATTACGCCGTCCTCGTCGCCGACGACGAAGCGCGCCAACGTTTCCTCGACCTGTTCGGTGACGCCGACGCCGACTATCAAGCGGCACTGGATCGCCACTACTCCGAGGGCGCGCCCGCGGGCTGGGAGGCGAACTACGTCTCCTCCTACGCCACCATGCACCCCGCCGAGGATTGGGCCGAGACCTTCGCCCACTACCTGCACATCCGCGACACCCTCGACACCGCCGCCGCCTTCGGCTTCGCCTCCGCGGGAGCCACCCTCGACCGCCCCCAACTCGGCCGGGCCGGTTTCGACAAGATCATCGACCAGTGGTTGCCTCTGGCCTGGTCCTTGAACATGGTGAACCGGTCCATGGGGCATCCTGATCTCTACCCCTTCGTCCTCCCCGACCCGGTCCTGGAGAAGATGCGTCTGGTGCACGACCTCTGCGCTACGGCTCCGGCCTAGCCGTCGTTCTCCACCCGGACCGGGACTCCGAAGCGGTGAACGCCGAGATCGCGCGGGATTTCGGGATCGAGCCCTGAACGGGTCAGGCGCGGAGGCGTTCTCGGCGGAGTTGGTCTACCTCGGGGAGGTCGAGGGGTGGCAGGGTTTCGGCGCCGAGGGCTCGGGACAGGAGGAGGTCGGCTAGTTCGGGGTTGCGGGCCAGGGCGGGGCCGTGCATGTAGGTGCCGATCACCGAGCCTTGGACTACGCCTTCGAGACTGTCGCCAACGCCGTTGCCCACGCCGCGGGTCACTCGGGCCAGGGCGGTGGCTTCGGGGCCGAGTGTTGTTCCGCCGCGGTGGTTTTCGAAGCCGGTGAGGGCGGCGGTGAGGCCGGGTACCAGGGGGGTGGTCGTCACTTCGCCGATGGCGCGTTTGGTCTGGGGCGAGGTGGTGGCGTCGATCATGCCTACGCCGTCGACGCGTTCGCCGGTCGAGGTTTCGTACCAGTGGCCGAGTACCTGGATCGCCGCGCAGATCGCCAGGACGGGGGCGCCGTTCGCGGCGGCGCGCTGCAGGCCCGGGAAGCGCTGGAGGTGGCGGGTGGCCAGGCGTTGGGCGGAGTCCTCGGCGCCGCCGAGGGTGTAGATGTCGAGGGATTCCGGTACCGGGTCGGGCAGGGTTATCTCCACGATCTCGGCGTCATAGCCGCGCATGCGGGCGCGTTGGCGCAGGACGAGCGCGTTGCCGCCGTCGCCGTAGGTGCCCATCACGTCGGGCAGCACCAGTCCGATTCGTACGGTGGATGTGGTCATGCTCCCGCCTTGGTGTCGAGGTCGCGGTTGAGGTCGCGGAACGCGGTGTAGTTCGCCAGCACCTCGACGTGGCCTGCCGGGCAGGAGGCGATGGCGCGCACCGGGTCGGGGACGGTGGTGTGTTCGACGCCCGCGTAGGTCAGGCGGACGGCGAGGTCGGTGGCGCGTTCGCCCGCGGCGACCACTTGCACGCCCTCGAAATGTTCGAATCGCACGTCCCACAGCCAGGACAGGTCCTCGCCGTCGGGGACTTGCCCGTTCACGGCGATCACCAACCCGGCCGAGGACGGGTCGATCATCGACAAGGCTTCCTGCCAGCCCGCCGGATTCTTGGCGAGCAGCAGGCGCGCCGCGTGCTCGCCGACCTGAACGGTGCGGTACCGGCCCGCGATCTCGCGGACGGTGCCCGCGGCCGCGGCGGCCTGAGTGGGATCGGCCCCCAACGCCACCGACGCCGCCACCGCTTGCGCGGCATTGCCGCGGTTGGCGCGGCCGGGCAGCGCGAGGGTCAGGGGCAGGCGCACTCCGTCGGGACCGCAAAGCTTGTCGTCATCGAGCCACCAATCCGGTTGCGGGCGTTGAAAGTCCGCGCCGGTGCTGTGCCAGTGCGGACCGTCCCAGAGGATCGGTTCGCCGCTGCGCGGGCAACTGGTCGCGTCCATGGCCCATCCGCTGCCCGCGGCCACCCACACCACGTTCGGGTGGTCGTAGGCGATGGAGGTGATGAGCACATCGTCGCAGTTGGCGATGACCACGGTGTCGGGGTGGCGGGCCAGTCCGGCGCGCAGCCTGCGTTCGATCATGTTGATCTCGCCGACCCGGTCCAATTGGTCGCGGCTCAGGTTCAGCAAAACCACGGCCGCCGGATTCAGCGAATCGGTGACGTGCGGCAGATGCAGTTCGTCGACCTCGATGGCGGCCAGCGCGACCCCGGGATGCGCGCTGAGCGCGGCGACGATGCCCGCGTCCATATTGGCGCCGTCGGCCTGGGTGGCGACCTCGCCGAGGGTGGCGAGCGCGGCCGTGGTCATCCTGGTGGTGGTGGATTTGCCGTTGGTGCCGGTGACCAACACGGTGCGGCGGCCGCGTCCGAGCTGATCCATGATCGTCGGATCGATCTTCAACGCGATCAATCCGCCGATCATGGAACCCTTGCCGCGGCCCGCTCGCTGCGAGGCCCACGACGCCAGCGCCGCGGCCCGCAGGGCGATCCGCCCACGCACCGAAATTTTCACGGGCCAAGTCTCGCACGGGCGGGGCGCGGGCGCGGATTCAGTCGCGGTACAGCTTGGCGCGGTAGTTCTCGGGCGCGTAGTACCGTTCCAACTCGGCCACCGTCTCCGGGGAATCGGGGATGACGTCCTTGGTGATCTGCGCGTGACTGGGCAGCGTGTGGGCGGGTTGTCGCGCGACATCCCACAGGTGGCTGCGCATGAACGCCTTGCCGCAGTGGAAGAAGATCTGCTCGACGGCGACCTCGACGGCCAGGATCGGGCGGTGCCCTTTCACCACCATGTCGTCGAAGTAGCCGGCATCGCGCACCAGCCGCGCGCTGCCGTTGACCCGCAAGGTCTCGCTGCGGCCGGGAATGAGGAAGATCACGCCGATATGCGGGTTGGCCAGGATGTTGAGGTAGCCGTCGGCCCTTCGGTTGCCGGGACGCTCGGGGATGGCGAGGGTGGTGTCATCGATGACCTGCACGAATCCCGCCGGGTCGCCCTTCGGTGAGGCGTCGCAGTTGCCGTCGGCGTCGCTGGTCGCGACCACGATGAACGGTGACGCCGCGATCCATTCCCGGTCTCTGGCGTGCAGGGCGATCCGCTCCTTGGCCACCGCGCGCGGCATCGGCTCGCCGAGCAGGTGGCGCAGGTCGGCGGGATCGGTGATCTGGTCGGCGTTCGCACTTGTCGGTCGCGGCATATAGAACTCCCCCGCAGGTTCGAGAGGTCCGCCGGGACGCGCCCGGTCACGGACGGGACCAATCCACCGTAGCCCCTGGGGAATCGCTCGCTCGTGTGAATTTGCCGACCTGCTCGGTACCGCCGACCTGCTCGATATCGCTCGGCCGTTCGATGTTGTCCGGTCCGAGCGGAGTGCCGACCCGTCGGGATTCGCCTGCTCGCGCGAAGCTATCTGCCTGCTGGAGTCGGCATCGCGTCAGGTGCCCAGGTCGAACATGTTCGGCAGGCCCGCCGCGAACCGGTCGGCGTCGATGGTGCGCAACGGCTCGAGTTCGGCCGCTCGGTACATCCGATACTTCGCGCAGCGCGGCGCGGTGGAACCCGCCACGTCGAGCAGTGCGTTGACCGCCGACCGCGCCGACTCGTTCGCGCCCTCCATGGTGGCGAGGTCGATATTGGTGCGTACGTAATCGCCCGCGAGGAAAAGGTTTTCGACCGCGCCGTGCGCTTCCGGCCTGCACGCCCACGATCCGGTCGTATTGATGAGCAGCGGGTCGGCGTTGACATTGCGACGCTGATCGGGCTGCCACGTGACGCCCGGATCGAGGAACCACGAATGCAGATCGGCGTCGCGCAGGGTGTCGCCGACGTCGTCGAGGTGTTCGCGCATCTGCGTCCACACCTCGCGTGCGATCTCCTCGTGCGTGCATTCCTTGGCGATCTTGCCGTACAGCACACCGGGTGTGTTCCAGTCGGAGATGTCCACCGATAGGCAGTCCTGCACGGCGCCGTCGCCGTATTCGGGGAGTTTGCGGTTCCAGAGCTGGTTCTGGCTGATCGAGGTGAGCGACCACGGCGAGTCGATGTAGGCGGTGTGCCCGCGCGAGATGTCGGCGGGACGACGCAGGTAGAACTGGATTCCGGTCATCCAGTCCACGTAAAGGCGATCCATGGCCGCCAGTTCCGGCCACACCGCGAGGACGTCGTCGTTCCACAGTGTCCGCGCCCGTTCGGCGGGCAGCGCGACCACGAAATAGTCGGCGTCGACGGTGTTCGCGCCGGACGGGCCGACCACTTTCGCCGCCGCGATCCGCCGGTCGCGCACCTCGAGTCCGCGCACTTCGGCGCCGAGCACGAATTCGACGCCGAGCTCGCGCAGCCGCCCGATCCACGGGTCGATCCACGCGGCATTGGTCGGGCCGTTCAACACCCGGTCGAGCGGTCCGTCGTTGCCGACCTGGAACGGATTGCCGAGGAATTGCTCGCCCATCGTGCCTATGGTGCGCACGCTCGCGATCTCGTCCTTCGCCGCGACCAGCAGACTGGTCAGCGCGCGAGAAAGCAGCGCGCGGAATTCGTGCGAACGCTGATGGCCGCCGACGAAACGGTTCCAGGCCGTCTGCTCCCATTGGCCGACCCGCCGCGCGTCACAACTGGAGTTGAAGACCAGCAACCGGTTGGCGAAATAGAGGCCCTCGGGTGCGGGCAGATTCAGCGACGCCGAGATGGTGGCGCCGACCGTCTCCCGGAAAGCTTCCGGCGTCGCGTGCGAGGCGTCGGGCATACTCAGCGGCAGCATTCGGAAGTCGTCGCCGCCGCGTCGAGCGAAACGCGCCTCCGACACCGAGAGCAGGTTGTCCCGCACCCCGTCCGGGTTGCCCGCGAACGGAATCCGCCGCATGGTGTCCGGTATGTGCTGGTAGAAGCCGGGGAAGAAGCGGAACCCGTGCTCACCGGGCAGATCCGGCCGACCGGCCGCACCCGTATTCGGCACCGGAATACTGCGCGCTTTGCCGCCGAGCGCGCGCCGCTCGTACACCGTGACCCGGAACCCGCGTTCGGCCAGCTCGTGCGCCGCCGTCAACCCGGCGACACCGCCACCGAGCACCGCAACCCGTGGTCCCGAGGGAGCGGCCTGCGCCGAGGGTGTTCTCAGCGCACTCGCCGCTACCGCACCGGCCGTCGCAAACCCCATCGCCACCGTGCCGCGAATCATCGATCTCCGCGAGACGGACCATCGCTGTTCTGCCATGCGCTTCTTCGCCGCCTAGCCTCTGCCGCTCAGTCTTCGCCGACCAACCTTCAACGCCGCACACTCTAAGGTGACGTCGCGAGAACCCCCGACCCGCCCCCGATACGGCCGCCGCCGAACTGGACGGCGGACCGGTACGCCGCAGAGACTAACCCGCGCCCGCACGCGCGCGGGGCGGGTTCGCCGAAGTTCTTCGCCGGATCAGTGCACGCCCGGCGGACCCGGGTTGCGATACTGCTGCGCCGCGATATAGCCGAAATCGTCGGCGACCATGGCCGCGAGTTCGAGCAGCGCGCGGCTCGTGGGTTTGCTGACCAGTTCCAGGTCGATCTCCGCGCCCTCGGCCAGATGGTCGTCGAACGGCACGACCTGCACCGCGCGAGTCCGGTCGAGGAACAGTTTGCGCAGCTGATCCAGGTCGACGGTGGACGCGCCGCGCCGCGAAGCGTTCACCACGACCACGGTCCGCTCCACGAGTTTGCCGTAACCGTGATGGTCGAGCCAGTCCAGCGTGGCCGAAGCGCTGCGCGCGCCGTCGATCGCCGGTGAGGTGACCAGCACCAGGGAACTGGCCATGTCGAGAACGCCGGACATGGCCGAATGCATCAGACCGGTGCCGCAGTCGGTGAGGATGATGTTGTAGAACGATTGCAGGATACCGATGGCCTTGCGGTAATCGGCTTCGCTGAACGCCTCCGACACCGCCGGATCCTGTTCCGAGGCAAGCACTTCCAGCCTGCTCGGCGCCTGCGAGGTGTGCGCGCGGACATCGGAATACCGCGAGATCTGCTGATCCTCGAGCAGATTGCGCACCGTGGAACGGGTTTGGCGCGGCACCCGGTGCGCGAGCGTGCCCAGGTCGGGGTTGGCGTCGATGGCGATCACGCGGTCACCGCGCAGCGAAGCGAAAGTGGAACCGAGGCCGACGGTGGTCGTCGTCTTGCCGACACCGCCCTTCAACGACAGGATCGCGATCCGGTAATCGCCGCGCACCGGCTGATTCACCCGGTCAACGAGATCACGGAAAACGATGTCGGCGGCCGACTCTCCCGGATTGATCATGCCGCCGGAAGCCTTGTGCACCGCACGCCGCCACCCGCTGCGCGGCGCCCGACGAGCCCGCTTCAGCAGGTTGAGATCGTTCACCGAATGGCCCGACTGCCCCGGCTGCGCGACATGCTGCGGCTGGAACGGGACCTGCGGCTGCGGCGCACCCGCCGGGCCGCTCGACCAGCCCTGACCCGGGCCTTGGCCGCCCTGCGGTGGGTACATCGGCGGCTGATGCTGCGGAGGTGGCGGCGCCCAACTGTAGATGGGTGCGCTCTGCGTCTCCTGCGGACCCGGGCCGTCGGGGCGAGGCTCGCCGTAATGGGGCGGCGGGGGCAGCGGTTCGGCCGAATGCGGGTGGGGGCCCTGCGGATACGGGCCACCCTGATACGGCGGTGGGAACTGGCCGGTGGTGTAAGGGGGCGCGAACTGATGCTGCTCGGTCTGCGGCGCGAAACCCTCGACCGGGCCGTAACCGGGCTGCGGGGCCTGCTGTTCGTATCCCGGGGGCTTGACCTGCTTGTACGGGCCGGAATCGCCCGGGGCGCTGGAATATCCGGCGTACGGGCCGTCCGGGGAAGCCGGAACGGACTCCGACTCACGGGCCTCGGTGACCGTCGGATCCGGCTGCTCCGCGGACTTCGATGAGGTGGGATCGTCCTTGGTAGCCGATGTGGCCGCGGACTCGGCTTCGACCTCGGCCGTGTCCACCGAACGACCTTGCAGCCAGGGCGGAGAAGTCGGGTTGTGGTCGTTGTTTGTCACAGTTCCCCCATCTGCTCGGGATCGAGCAGAGAGCTCGGCGCTTGGATGCGGAATCAACGCTAGCACGGGGTTCGTGGGTGTGTGGCTCGGTGCACCGAGCGGGTGGCGGGTGGTGTGAGGGCGGCTGTGGCAGGGTTTCGACCGGGACGATAAGCCGTGCCTACCAGGGGTTTCCGTCTAAGCGAACTAGAGATGTCCGGCAGCGGAACGGGATGCGCCGGAGCTTTCACCGCACGGTAGGACCGGTGATGGTTGGTGGAACGGGCGTGGGTACGCGGGCGCGGGTATGGGGATGTCATCGGGGAGGGGATTCACCTGGCCGTTGGTTGGACAGGTGAATCCCCCGCGTTGCTCTGGGGGGTGCCTCAGTGGGTGCGGTTTACCGCTGAGACGACTGCGCGCAGTGAGGCTGTGGTGATCGAGGTCGCGATTCCTACGCCCCAGACGACGGTGTCGCCGATGGCGCATTCCACGTAGGCGGCGGCTTGTGCGTCGTCGCCCGCTGACATCGCGTGTTCGCTGTAGTCGAGTACTCGTACGTCGAATCCGACTGTGGCGATCGCGTCTACGAATGCTGCCAGTGGGCCGTTTCCGGAGCCGCTGATCTCGTGTTCGACTCCGTTGACCTTGACCACGGCGGTTATCGAGTCGACGCCGCCGTCGGTTTCGGATGCGGTGACTCGCTGGCGCATCCGTTCCAGGGGCAGGATGGGGGACAGGTATTCCTCGTGGAAGACGTCCCACATTTCCTTCGGGGTGACTTCGCCGCCTTCGCCATCGGTGATCTTCTGGATGGCTTGGGAGAATTCGATTTGCAGGCGGCGCGGGAGTGCCAGGCCGTGATCGGTTTTCATGATGTAGGCGACGCCGCCCTTGCCGGATTGCGAGTTGACTCGGATCACCGCTTCGTAGGTGCGTCCGACGTCTTTGGGGTCGATCGGCAGGTAGGGGACTTCCCAGACGATGTCGTCGACATCAGCTTCGGCGGCGTCGGCGGTGGCCTTCATCGCGTCGAGGCCCTTGTTGATGGCGTCCTGGTGGGAGCCGGAGAAGGCGGTGTAGACCAGGTCGCCGCCGTAGGGGTGGCGTTCGTGGACGGGCAGCTGGTTGCAGTATTCGACGGTTCGGCGGATTTCGTCGATGTCGGAGAAGGTGATCTGGGGGTCGATGCCTCGGGAGAACATGTTCATGCCGAGGGTGACGAGGCAGACGTTGCCGGTGCGTTCGCCGTTGCCGAACAGGCAGCCTTCGATGCGGTCGGCGCCTGCCTGGTAGCCGAGTTCGGCGGCTGCGACGGCGGTGCCCCGGTCGTTGTGCGGGTGCAGGGACAGCACGATCGAGTCGCGGCGGGCCAGGTTGCGGCTCATCCATTCGATCGAGTCGGCGTAGACGTTGGGGGTCGCCATTTCCACCGTGGCGGGCAGGTTGATGATCATCGGCTTGTCGGGGGTCGGCGCGATGATCGCGGTGACGGCGTCGCAGACGTCTTTGGCGTATTCGAGTTCGGTGCCGGTGTAGGACTCGGGGCTGTACTCGTAGCGCCAGGTGGTGTCGGGGTAGCGCTGTTCGAATTCCAGGCACAACGTCGCGGCGTCGGTGGCGATCTTCTTGACGGCTTCGCGGTCGGCGCGGAACACGACTTTGCGTTGCAGGATGGAGGTCGAGTTGTAGAAGTGCACGATCACGTTGGTCGCGCCCGCGCATGCCTCGAAGGTGCGTTCGATCAGTTCGGGGCGGCACTGGGTCAGGACTTGGATGGAGACGTCGTGCGGGATGGCGCCGTCTTCGATGATTTCGCGGACGAAGTCGAAATCGGTCTGGCTGGCGGAGGGGAAGCCGACCTCGATCTCCTTGTAGCCCATCCTGACCAGCAGGTCGAACATGCGGCGCTTGCGGGCGGGGCTCATGGGGTCGATCAGCGCCTGGTTGCCGTCGCGCAGGTCGACGGCGCACCAGCCGGGGGCGCGGTCGATGACGCGGTCGGGCCAGGTGCGGTCGGGCAGGCTGACGGGCTCGACCTCTTCGGCGTACGGCCGGTAGCGGTAGGTCGGCATGGACGAGTTCTTCTGGGTGTTCCATGCGGGCTGGTCGGCCGGTGCGGGCTTGGCCGGAGCGGAAATACTGCGCGAACCCGATACGTAGACGTCAGCAGGGGACATGCGATTCTCCAGGGTTTGGTGGATCCCGATATTGGGGTCGACCGGCGCGGCGAAACCCCGCGGCGGGTGCCGGTCCGTTCAGACCCCGCCGCGGCGGCTGAGGAGAAGCGCCCGCTGCATGATGAGAGCCATTTTAGCGTCGACTCGGTCGCCGCGTGTTCGCGGCCCCTCCCATCTCGCGTCCGAGAGTCCGATCCCGCTCCGTGCCCGCCCGGTCGGCAGCGGACGGCCACTTCGGTGCGCATAAGGGTTTGCCAGGGTGGTGGTGACGGCCGTTAAGGTTCGAGCACTATGAGCTGGTTGGAGATGTTGGCCGTCTTCGGTGCGGGAATCGCGGCGGGGGGGATCAACACCGTGGTGGGGTCGGGGACCCTCATCACGTTCCCGGTGCTGCTCGCGTTCGGGTTGTCGCCGGTGACCGCGAACGTGTCGAACACGATCGGCTTGGTTCCGGGGTCGGTGAGCGGCGCGATCGGGTATCGGCGGGAGCTGGCCGGGCAGCGCGAGCGGTTGCTGAAGTTGGGGACGGCATCGCTGCTCGGCGGCATCACCGGCGCGATCCTGCTGCTGATCCTGCCCGCCGACGCGTTCAAGGCCATCGTGCCCGTGCTCATCATCCTGGCCTTGGTGCTGGTGGTGGTGCAGCCTCGACTGGCGGCGTGGGTGAAGAAGCGGCGGGAACAGGACACCGGGCCCGCTCCTCGGCACGGCGGGCCGATCCTGTTCGCCGCCGTGTACGCGACCGGCATCTACGGCGGATATTTCGGCGCGGCCCAGGGTGTGCTGCTGATCGGGCTGCTCGGGGTCTTCGTGCACGAGGACATCCAGCGCCTCAACGGTGTGAAGAATGTGCTGGCGCTGATCGTGAACGGGGTATCGGCGGTGATCTTCATCGCGATCGCCGAGGTGGACTGGGTCGTGGTGGCGCTGATCGCGGTGGGTTCGATCATCGGCGGCCAACTCGGGGCGACGGTGGGCCGCAAGCTGTCGCCGACGGTGTTGCGCGGGGTGATCGTGGTGGTCGGCACGATCGCGGTGATCCGATTGTTGACGTCGTGATCGCGGCTGCCGACGTCGTGAACGCGGCCGACGTCGTGATCGCGGCTGCTGACGACGTGATCGCGGCTGCTGAGGTCGTGATCGTGGCTGCTGAGGTCGTGATCGTGGCTGCTGAGGTCGTGATCGTGGCTGCTGAGGTCGTGATCGTGGCTGCTGAGGTCGTGATCGTGGCTGCCGACGTCGTGAACGCGGCCGACGTCGTGATCGCGGCTGCTGACGACGTGATCGCGGCTGCTGAGGTCGTGATCGTGGCTGCTGAGGTCGTGATCGTGGCTGCTGAGGTCGTGATCGTGGCTGCTGAGGTCGTGATCGTGGCTGCTGAGGTCGTGATCGTGGCTGCCGACGTCGTGAACGCGGCCGACGTCGTGATCGCGGCTGCTGACGACGTGATCGCGGCTGCTGAGGTCGTGATCGTGGCTGCTGAGGTCGTGATCGTGGCTGCTGAGGTCGTGATCGTGGCTGCTGACGTCGCGAACGTGCCTGCTGACGTCGCGAACGCGACAGAGATGGGGGTCGATGTCCGCATCGAGGATGACGACCGCGACGGTCGCGGCGGCGGACGATGATGTCCGTGCGTAGATGGAGTCCGGTGTTCGCGGTGGCGTTGGTCGTCACGTTGCCGTCGGTCGTTGGTTGCGGTCGCACGACCGAGCACGAGTCGGCGGTGGCCGCATTGGTCGCGCAGGTCGACGCCGCGCCGACGCCGCTGCTGGACTGGGCGACCTGCCAGGAACCCGAATTGGCTCGCTACCAGTGCGCGACCGCGCGGGTGCCGCTGGACTACGCCCGACCCGACGGCGAGACCATCGGTGTCGCCGTGCTGCGCCAGCCCGCCACCGATCAGGACCGCAGGATCGGCACGGTGTTCGCGGCGGCGGGCGGACCCGGCGCTTCCGGCTTCGACCTGGCCGAGCGGGGCGTGCTGTTCCCCGGCGAGGTGAGCCGCCGATTCGACGTGGTGACCTTCGACCAGCGCGGTGTGGGACGCAGCGCGCCGGTCGAATGCTTCGCCGACGCCGAGACGCAGCGCGCGTTCTGGTCGGCGCGGTCGATCCCTCCGGCCACACCGGAGGAAGAGGCGGCGAACGCCCGCGCGGCCCGCGAACTCGGACCGGGTTGCGCCGCCAATACCGGCGCGCTGCTCGACCACCTGACGACCGTCGACGCCGCGCGGGACCTCGACCTGTTGCGTCGCGCCGTGGACGACCCGCTGCTGACCTACCAGGGCGCAGGCTATCTCGGCATCGTCTACGGCGCGCTGTTCGGTGACCGGGTGCGCGCGATGCAACTCGGCTCCCTCGTCGACCCCGAGTCCTACACCCGCGACACCCGCGCCATGATGGCCGATACCGCGGTCGCCACCGAGGAGGTGCGCGCGGAGTTCCTGCGATTGTGTGCCGCCGCGGGACGTTCGTCCTGCGATTTCGCCCGTTCACCCGGTCTCATCGACCTGGCTCGCGACTCGGCCGCCCCTACCGCGACCGATCTGCGCGAACGCGACGACGCCTTGGTGCACCGGGCGCGGCGCGGTCCGATCACGGTCGGTGCGGGGGAGCGCACGGCCACGGTGAGTTACGCCGAACTCGTGCGGGCGCACGCCGTGCTGCTCTCCGACAGCGAGGACGGCTGGCCCGCGTTGGGACGGCTGCTGCACGAACTCGAACGCGGCGCCGAGGGCGACAGCGCGGTCGTGCGCGAGATCCTGACGACGAGCGCGGTCGACGCCGACTTCCTCGATTCGTTCACCGCCATTTCCTGCGCCGACCACACCCTGCCCGACCAGCCGGAGGCGTGGCCCGCAATGGCGAGCGAGATCGAGCGCGCGGCGCCGGTGTTCGGCGCTTTCTGGCTGTACACGCGGCAGCCGTGCGCGTCGTGGCCGATGCGGGCGGGCGGCTTTCCGCAGCGTTATTCCGGGCCGTGGACCTTGGGCGCGGACAAGCCGGCGCTACTGTTCGGCAATCGCTTCGATCCGGTGACGCCGCTGCTGTTCGCGCAGCGCGCGCAGCAGGCGATGGTGAACGCGCGCCTGGTCACCGTGACCGACGGGTACGGCAACGACCGGATCGACGAGTGCACGACCCACTTGCGTGAGCGGTATCTGGTGGATCTCCAGCTACCTGCGCCGGGCGCCACCTGCGCCGCTGACCGGCTGCCTTTCTCGTCCTGACCTCCACCGCGAGGTGTGGTTGGACGGCTGATTTACCGGTAGTCTGCGCTCGGCCATGCGTGATGAGGGAGGTGGCCGGTGGACAGACGCGCCTTTTTCAGGGTGAGCGCGGCGGCGGCGTTGGTGGGTTCCGCGGGGATGGCGGGCCTGGCGACGGGGGCGCGGCCCGCGGCCGCGGATCCGATCTGGCACGAGTTGTTCCGTGCTTGGATTCCGGAGATCTTCGCGCCACTGCCCGATCCGCCGGAACACACTCCCGCGATCGTCGTCGGCTCCGGTTTCGGCGCGGCGGTCGCCGCATTGCGGCTGGCCGAGGCGGGCGTGGTGAACACCGTGTTGGAACGGGGTTCGCGCTGGCCGAACGATCCGTGGCGGGAGATCTTCACCGGCGACGACCTGCCCGACGGTCGCGGTTTCTGGCATAGGACCACCTTCACCGGCGTCAACAAGGTGCCGATGCAGTTCTCGAGTTTCGGCGGCGTCCTGGACTGCACCAGCTATCCGGGTATCGACGTGTGGCGCGCGGCGGCGGTCGGCGGCGGTTCGGTGGTCTTCACCGGCGCCATGGTCGCGCCGCAGCGACGGCTGTTCGACCAGGTCTTCGGGGGTGTGGTCGACTACGGCGAGCTGGATCGCGTCTACTACCCGCGGGTGCGGCAGATGCTGCGACTGGACGCGCTGCCCGCCGACCTCTACGGGACGGCCCCGTTCACCCATTCCCGCGCGTGGGACGACCAGGTGCGCAAGGCGGGTTACGAACCGATTCCCAACGATTCGATCTTCGACTGGAATGTGGTGCGCGCGGAGTTGTCGGGTGCGAGCCGCCCTTCGGCTACCGCCGCGCGCAGCAATCTCGGGAATTCCAACGGCGCGAAATTCGATCTGAACAAGAACTATCTGCGCTACGCCACCGAGACCGGCAAATCGACGATCTTCCCCGGCCACCGCGTCGACGCCATCGCGCAGGAGCCAGGCGGCCGCTTCGTCGTCACTGTGACCAAACTCGCCCCGACCGGCGCACAGCTCGGCACCCGAACCCTGACCTGTGATCGCCTGTTCCTCGGCGCCGGGTCCATCGGCACCTCGGAACTGCTGGTCCGCGCCCGTGCCACCGGCACACTGCCCGAGTTGAACGAGCACGTCGGCGAGGGGTGGGGCACCAACGGCGACGTGGTGCTCGCGCGCGGAGCCAGCGCCGTCGGCGGCTTCGGGCAGGGCGTGCCGAGCGCGAGCCGCATCTTCGACGAGCGCACGGTTCCGGTGACCCTGGAGAACTGGTACATCCCCGGCATCCCGTTCGAGACCGGCGCGCTGGCGTCACTCGGCATGGTCCTCGACCCCACCCGCACCGGTTTCGGCTATGACCCCGCTACCAACGGGGTCGGCTTGACCTGGTCGGCGCGCAACCGCGACGAGACGACCGAAGCGGCGCGCGCGGTCGACCACCGCATCGCCGAAGCCGCGGGCGCGATGTTCGAATACGGCGCGCTCGGCTACGACGCCAACGCGTTGTTCACCGCGCACCCGCTCGGCGGCGCCGTTCTCGGCAAGGCCACCGACGCGTACGGGCGCGTGCACGGTCATCGCGGTCTGTACGTGGTCGACGGCGCCGCGGTGCCGGGCAGCACCGCGACGGTCAATCCTTCCCTCACCATCACCGCGCTGGCCGAACGCAATATCGAGAACATCGTCCGCGCGGGGCGCTGAACGGTTCGGTGATCACCGCCGCGCGGGCGGGATACTCTCGGCGGGACCGTTCGGTGTCGAAGGGATTCGCCAGTGGCAGCAACCAACCCCGCGAGCGACGAGGCGGCGGGGCTTCCGCCCGGACCGCCCGCGCTGTGGACCGATCTGGTCATGCTGGCGTTGGCGGTGGTTTCCGTCGTGCTGGTCGTGTGGGTGAGCTTCTTCCCGGTGTCCCATCACACCTACCGCGTGATCGTGATCGTCGACTGGTCGATCTGCGCGGTGTTCGCCTCGGAATTCCTGTGGCGCTGGCGCCGGGCGGGTTGGCCGTGGACCTTCCCGTTCGTCTACTGGTACGAAGTGCTCGGCATGATCCCGGTGACCAGCCCGTACTTCCGCGGGTTCCGGCTGCTGCGGATCGTGGTGATCGCGGTGCGGCTCGGTCGCGTCGCCGACCGCGCGCTCGGCGACCGGGTCACCGCGGCGGTGGTGAACCGGTTCGTCAAGACCATCGTCGATGTCATCAAGCGCCCCATGACGATCGCGGTGCTCGATGAGGTGGCGCGGGTGCTGCGCACCGGCCACTACACCCGCAATATCGCCGCCGCGCTGGAGGAGAACCGCGCGGAGATGGACGAGATGATCATCGAACTCATCAAGAAGGACCCGCGGGCGGGCGTGGTCCGCTACGTCCCGTTCCACGACGACATCATGCGGCTGGTCGCCGACACCACCTTCCGCATCGTGTTCCAGGTGCTCGCCGATCCGCGCACCGACGAACTCGTCTCCGACATGATCCGCGAGAACGTCGACCAGATCAGGAAGGCGGTGATCGACGGCGTCGACGTGCGGCCGTCGGACTACGGGCACACCCCGCACGAACACCGGGTCGCGCACGTCCTGCGGCGCCCGCCCGCGCCGTGAGCGGCTCAGTGCTCCTGATGTCCGTGCCGGATCTCCTCGCGCGGCTGCGCGTAGCGGGTGACCTCCCAGACCGTCAGCGCGGTCAGCACCGCGCACAGCAGGGTCAGCGAGGCGAGCGCGGGCAGTGCGCAGGCCAACGGGATCAGCGCGAGCAGGATCGCCGCGGTGATCAGACGCAACCACGAGACCACGCCCGTCGCATAGTGTTTGAAGCCGACCAGGGCGAACAGATACAGCACGACACCGCCGTAGAGCGCGAACAACGGGATACCGTACAGGGCGTCGCGCAGCGTGTGATGTGAGGCGTCGCCGACGTAGTACAGCACCTTCTTCAGGCCGAGCGAGAGCCCGATGATGCCGACGATCATCGGGAAATGCCAATAGGTGTAGCTGTTCCTGGCGATCTTGATCTGCCGCTGCCCCGTCGCGTTCTTCAGCTCGTGTTCCACCGCGAGCGCGGCCACGTCGAAGTAGGCCCACCAGAGCAGGCCCGAAATAGCAAGTCCGAGCATCGATCCCAGCGCGATCGGCCACGAGATCGGCAGCCCGGCCACGCCGATGCCGATGGAGACGATGGATTCGCCGAGCGCGACGATGATGATGAGTCCGTAGCGCTCGGCGAAGTGGTTCGCCGAATTCACCCGCCAGTCCTCGCCCGCGAGCATGGTCCACAGCATGTCGCCCGCGATGGCGGCCACCCACAGCACGATCTGCGTGACGCCGTGCGTCATGGCCGCGATCACCAGCAACGACGTGCCGATGGTGATCGATCCGAGCGCCCACCTGGTCAGTTGACCGCGCAACTGCGGGTCATCGGCGCTGGCGAGAAAGAAGATGCCGAGGTGGATCAGGCGCGTCACCATGTAGGCGATCGCGAACACCAGCGGGCCGAACCAGCCGCCGGGCAGATCGTGGAAGGCTTCGGGAATGGTGAGCGCCGCGATGAAGCCGCCGCCCATCGCGGCGAACAGGGCGACCCGCATGATGCCCTCGTCGGCCTTCACCACATTGCCGAGCCACGAGTAGCCGATCCAGATCCACCACATGACGGCGAGCACCAGGACCGCGCGCACCATGTTCTCGGCGCTGGTTTCCTCGGCCGCGAGGTCGGTGACCATGGTGAACGCGAACACGATGACGAGGTCGAAGAACAGTTCGAGCTGCGTCACCGCAGCGCCCTCGGCCTGCGGCTGGAACCGCGGCTTCCGCTTACCGATCATGCCGCCATATTGGCACCTCGGGACGTGCGCCGGGAGGTCAGAGGGCTTGGTAGTCGTCCTGGGGTTCCTGGTGCGAATACGCCTCGGAGAATTCGACGAAATTCTGCACGACCGTCTCGTGCCAGCGCTGCACGGTGCGCTTCATGACCAGGCCGGGCAGCGGGAGCCGGGAGTGCAGTTCGGCGTGGTACCAGATCTTGGTCTGGCGTTCCTCGACCACATCGAACCAGCCGCCGCCGCCGATGCCGCGCGAACTGTCCACCACCCGCCAGGCCGCCCGGTGCACGGTCCACTCGTATTCGAGGACTTGCAGATCGGAACTGCCGAGGACATCGGCGGTGACGTAGACCCGGCGCGGTCGGCCGTTCTCGTCGCGGCTCGCGACGCGCGCGTCCTGGTACATCGACCACGTGGGAAGCATCTCGATGGCCGCGAGAGCCTCGAAGACCTGCGCACGTGTGATGTCAACGGCGAAGCGGATATCGACCTTCGTGCGCATGCCATACCTCCACCCCCCGGCGGATCAACTCGGCCGATTCTGCACAGCCGTGTTCAGTTCCGTCAACCGGGTGATGCGGATCCGGCATGACGCTACTCGCGAGTAACGCCGACGTCGGTGGGGTGGTCGATTTCGCGGGCCTCGGGACGGCCGGTGTCAATCCGATCCGGCGGGCTCGACGACCGCGTCCGGCCCCGGATACATCAGCGACTCGTGTCCGTCGGCGAATCGCACCATATAGGGCGGCGATCCGTCGTGGCCGCGCACCTCGATGATCTCGCATCGATGGTCCGCCTGCCCGACCACGTGTCCGTGTACGTGCAGTCGATCTCCGACATTCGCCATCATCGGTCCATTATCGAACTTGGTGATGGGCGTCACAAGTTCCCCCACCGATGTGATCCCGGTATCGGCCGATACGGCGGCCCGCCGATGAGTTCACCGCTCACTCGATCAGGCGGTTCACCGCTCACTCGATCAGGCGGTTCACCGCCGCGGCGACGAGTTCTCGGCTCTGTTCCTCGCCCATCACGCCCGGCAGGGTGAGGCGCTCGACGATCAGCCAGTTCAGTGCCAGGTAGAGCAGGCGCACCGAGGTCTCGTCGCCGGGCATGCCCGCGTCGAGGTGGGTGCGCACGTTGAATTCGACGTCGGCGCGCACCCGCTCGGTGAGGACGGCGCGCAGTTCGGGGCGGCGGGTGGCTTCGAGGCGGAGTTCGAGCAGGGCGAGGTAGCCGGTGCGGAAGGTTTCGAGGCGGTCGATGATCTCGTACATGAGTTCGGTGACGGTGGCGCGATCCTTCGGGCCGTCGGTCACCTTCGCCATGGTCTCCGCGCTCGGCTGCACCCGCTCGTAGAAGCGTTCTCCGGCGCGGGTGAGCAGCTCGTCGCGGTTGGCGAAGTAGTTCGACGCCGTGCCCGCGGGCACCGAAGCGTACTTGTCGACCGCGCGAAAAGTGAGTCCGCGCGCGCCCTCGGCCGCCAATACCTCGATCGCCGCGTCCAGCAGCGCCCCTCGTCGTTCGGGATTCGTGCGCACTTGACACCACTCCATCCGTAGTACTACATTCAAATCACTACATACAGAGTACTACAGTTCAGGTGGTGTGGTTATGCGAAACCTCGTCTACTACGTGGGTGTCTCCCTCGACGGATATATCGCCGGGCCGAACGGCGAATTCGACTTCTTTCCCGTCGGCGCCGACCTGACGGCCTGGATCAACGCCGAATATCCGGAGACCATGCCGACCCACGTGCGCGAAATGGTCGGCCTGCCCCCGGACGTGCCGAACCGGCGCTTCGACACGGTGGTGATGGGCCGCCGCACGTACGAACCGGCGCGGCAAGCGGGTCTGCTCAGCCCGTACCGCCACCTGCGGCAGTACATCGTCTCGCGCACGATCGGCAGTGTCGACGCTCCCGGCGTCGAGGTGGTCGACACGGATCCGCTCGCTCTCGTGCGCCGGTTGAAACAAGAGCCCGACGGGCTCGACATCTGGCTGTGCGGCGGCGGCGAACTCGCGGGTCAGCTCTCGACCGAGATCGATGAGCTGGTCATCAAGAGTTATCCGGTCGTCGCGGGTGCGGGCATCCCGGCGTTCGCGGGCGGGTTCCTGCCCACCATGTTCACGCCGACCGCGCGCCGCGAATTCGACAACGGCACCCAGGTCGGCTGGTTCCGCCGGACCTGATCACCCGGCGTCGGAGAGGAAGGACAGCCGCACCTGACGGTCGGGATTGTCGACATTGAGGTCGACCAGCGCGATCGACTGCCAGGTGCCGAGCGTCAACGCGCCGCCGAGCACGGGCACCGTGGCGTACGGGGGAATCAGCGCGGGCATGACGTGCGAACGCCCGTGCCCTCGGCTGCCGTGCGCATGCCGCCATCGGTCGTCGGCGGGCAGCAGATCACCGAGTGCGGCCAGCAGGTCGTCGTCACTGCCCGCGCCGAGTTCGATGATCGCGATACCCGCCGTGGCGTGCGGGACGAAGATGTGCAGCAGTCCGTCGCCGCCGACCTCCTCGGCGAAGGCGGCGCAACGCGGGGTCAGATCGTGGACGACTTCGGTGCGGCCGGTCGACACCTTCAGCACTGTGCTCTTCACACTGCGATCCTCCTCTCGGACGTCGCCACGATCACGCGCGGTACGGACAACAGCCCATCGTGGACTCGTTGGGTGACGCGGGCGACGCGGGCGACGCGGGCGACGCGGGCGACTGGGAATACCCACGTGCACGGGGTCTATGTGTGTGAGAGGAAAACCGGGTGGACCAACTCTTCCGGCGGTTGCCGCGCCGCTGTGGAGTACCTCACTTACCGGGCCGAAATCGTTGTCCGCACGGTGTGTCCCGAACGCGGCGAGTCGCGGAGCGGGACCCGCCGCGGCGACATCACGGTCGACAAGGCGCGCACCTGCGTCGCCGGGTGGGACATGACCTGCGTAAACCGCCGCCCGCCGCGCCCGCGGGACACCGCTCGGAACCGGCGGTCACGGATACCGGGGCAGCGTCTCCGCCGCGCCGAATTCACCCGCGATCACGGCCCGGCGCTGGTCGCGGTGCCACCAGCCTGCGCCGGAGGTACGCGCATATTCGCTGGCCGAGGTCGGTACTCTAGCTGCGTCTGCTGTTTGCCGATCGTGGAGGACCCCGTCGTGGCTCTCGTTGTTCAGAAGTACGGAGGATCCTCGGTGGCCACCGCCGAGCGTATCCGGCGCGTCGCTGAACGGATCGTCGAAACGAAGAAACAGGGGCACGACGTGGTGGTCGTGTGCTCCGCCATGGGCGACACCACCGACGAGCTGTTGGATCTGGCCCAGCAGGTCGCGCCGTCCCCGCCCGCCCGCGAAATGGACATGCTGCTCACCTCGGGTGAACGCATCTCCAACGCGCTGGTCGCCATGGCCATCCACTCCCTCGGCGCGGAGGCGCGTTCCTTCACCGGTTCGCAGGCGGGTGTGATCACCACGGGCGCGCACGGCAATGCCAAGATCATCGATGTCACCCCGAGCCGGCTGCGTTCGGCGCTCGACGAGGGGCTCGTGGTGCTGGTCGCCGGATTCCAGGGCGTCAGCCAGGACAGCAAGGACGTCACCACCCTCGGCCGCGGCGGGTCCGACACCACCGCGGTGGCGTTGGCGGCGGCGCTCGACGCCGATGTCTGCGAGATCTACACCGATGTGGACGGCGTCTTCACCGCCGATCCCCGGATCGTGCCGGATGCGCAGCGGCTCGATCAGGTCTCCTACGAGGAGATGCTGGAACTGGCGGCGTGCGGTGCGAAGGTGCTGATGCTGCGGTGCGTGGAATACGCGCGCCGCTACAACGTGCCAGTGCACGTGCGTTCGTCCTACACCGACAAGCAGGGCACCTACGTATACGGATCGATGGAGGACATCCCCTTGGAGCAAGCAATCCTCACCGGTGTCGCGCACGATCGCAGCGAGGCCAAGGTGACCGTGGTCGGCCTGCCCGACGTACCGGGCTACGCCGCCAAGATCTTCCGTGCCGTCGCCGACGCGGAGATCAACATCGACATGGTGCTGCAGAACATCTCCAAGATCGACACCGGCAAGACCGACATCACCTTCACCCTGCCCAAGTCCGACGGTTCCCGCGCGGTCGAGTTGCTCACCCGCCACCAGGACGAGATCGGCTTCGCCCAGGTGCTCTACGACGATCACATCGGCAAGGTGTCGCTGGTCGGCGCGGGCATGAAGAGCCATCCCGGCGTCACAGCCACCTTCTGCGAGGCGCTGGCCGAGGCGGGCGTCAACATCGACCTCATCTCCACCTCCGAGATCCGTATCTCGGTGCTGGTCAGGGACAGCGAACTCGACGAGGCGGTGCAGGCGCTGCACAAGGCCTTCGACCTCGGCGGCGACGAGGTCGCCGTGGTGCACGCGGGAACGGGGCGATAACCGTGGGTATTCGCGTCGGAGTCGTCGGCGCCACCGGTCAGGTCGGCGCGGTCATGCGGAAGCTGTTGGAGGAACGGGATTTTCCGGCCGACGAGGTGCGTTTCTTCGCCTCGGCGCGTTCGGCGGGCAAGACGCTGCCGTGGCGCGGCGGCGAGATCGTGGTGGAGGACACCGAGACCGCCGACCCGTCGGGTCTGGATATCGCGCTGTTCTCCGCGGGCGGTGCGATGTCGCGCGTGCAGGCGCCGCGCTTCGCGGCCGCGGGCGTCACGGTGATCGACAATTCCTCGGCCTGGCGCAAGGATCCCGATGTGCCGCTCGTGGTCAGCGAGGTCAATCCCGAACAGACCCGCTCGCTCGCCAAGGGCATCATCGCCAACCCGAACTGCACGACCATGGCGGCCATGCCGGTGCTCAAGCCGCTGCACGACGAAGCCGGCCTGCGCAGGCTGATCGTTTCCAGTTATCAGGCGGTGTCCGGCAGCGGCCTTGCCGGCGTCGAGGAACTCGCCACCCAGGTGCGCGCGGTTGTCGACGACGCGGAGAAACTGGTGCACGACGGCGGCGCGGTCGCCTTCCCGGCGCCGAACAAGTACGTCGCGCCGATCGCCTTCGACGTGATCCCGCTCGCGGGCGCGCTCGTCGACGACGGCAGCTTCGAGACCGACGAGGATCAGAAGCTGCGCAACGAGAGCCGCAAGATTCTGGGCCTGCCCGACCTGCTGGTCAGCGGTACCTGCGTGCGGGTTCCGGTGTTCACCGGGCATTCGCTGTCGATCAACGCCGAATTCGCCGACCCGCTTTCGGTGGAACGGGCGAAGCAGATCCTCGCGGGCGCGCCCGGCGTGAAACTGGTCGACGTGCCGACGCCGTTGCAGGCCGCCGGTGTCGACGAATCCCTCGTCGGCCGCATCCGCCAGGATCCCGGCGTGCCCGACGGCCGCGGCCTCGCGCTGTTCGTCTCCGGCGACAACCTCCGCAAGGGGGCCGCGCTCAACACCATTCAGATCGCCGAGGTCCTGCTCAGCCGGCGCTGAGTAGCCACCTCAGGGCCGGATGCCTGGTGCGTCCGGCCCGAGGCAGGCGAGGATGGCGCAGCCGGGCGCGGTATCGGCGAACGGCGGTGCGAGCGGATAGTTCAGGCAGCTCAGCACATTGCAGCCGGGATAGGAACTCGGGCCGACGCCGAATACCGCGAGCAGGAAGTTCGCGTCGACGAAGCGGCTCGGGTCGAGGCGAAGCGGCGGTTCCACGTACGGCCCCGGCTCGGGTACCGGGCTGCCGTGGAAGGCCGCCAACAGCCGCCGGAAGAATTCGTGCGGCAGTTCCGAGGTGTTCTGCACGACCCCCGACACCCCGTAGGCGCTGACATTGCCGTACGCGCCTGTCCACACGACCGTCAGATCGAGACTGCGGATGACGAACACGTTCTGCATGCCGAGTCCGGCCATCGTGAAGACGTCGTCGGGCAGGAAGGCCGGGGTCTCCGCGCAGCCGGGTCCGAGCCAGAACAGGTAGCCGTAGCACGGATTCGCGCGCGAGGGCGTGGTCGCCTTGTCCAGGTATTCCGCCGAGACCAGCTGCCGCTCGCCCCAGCGACCCTGGTTGCTCACCAGCAGGCCGAGTTTGGCGAAGTCATCGGGCGGGATCATCAGGTGGGCGTAGCCGTAGGTGTGTCCGGCGCGGTCGCGCGCCCAGTAGTAGTCGCCGCGCGCGATGCCGAGCGGATCGAACAGTTCGCGCTGCGCGAACTGTTGCAGCGGTTCGCCGATGGCGATCTCGAGGACGTAGGCGAGCAGGTCGACGGTGCGTTGGCTGTAGCTGAACGCGGTGCCGGGTGTGGAGGCGAGCGGCACGCCGAGCGCTTGGACGGCGCTGTTCGGGTCGAGCGGGATGACGCCGGTGAGTCCTTCGGTGAGGACCCCGACTTTCATGCCGGAGGTCTCGGTGAGCAGATTCTCCACGGTGATGGACCGGTGCGCCGCGTCGCCGAGACCGGGGGGTAGGTAGCGGTCGATGGGGGCGTCGAGGTCGATGAGGCCTCGGTCCCATGCCATTCCGGCGAGTACGGACACCACGCTCTTGGTTGCGCTCCAGACATTCCACGCCACCGTGTCGGTCACGTTGTTGGTCGGACCTTCACCGACCAGGCAGTTGTGCCGGAAAATCTTGACGTTCAAGCGATTTCGGGTGCTCGCGAACCGCAACGCGGTATCGAGCAGTTGTGGGTCGATGCCGACCTCCTCGGGCGCCGCGCGCTGCGCCTCCCGTCCCGATGAGACCGCGCAGTGCGTCTCGCTTCCGGACGGAGCCGCCGCCGCGGGCGCGGCCCCGGCGAATACGCCGCCCGCCACCAGTGCCGCCACCCCGACGTGGACCATCAGACCACGGATTCGCCCCATGGCCGGAAGGCTATCGCGCCGAAGCCCTCCGCACCCGCTGATAGGCCTTATGTCACGTCGCGTCGTGTCCGGCGCGCCACCGCGTACCATGCCGCGCCGAGCGCGAGCACCCCGAGACCGGCGAGCACCGAGGCGACCGGCAGCGCGAACGCGACCACCACGCAACCGATCGCGCCGAGGACCGGAATCGCCCGCGCCGGTCGGCGCTCGTCGGCCCGCAGGGTGCTCGCCGCGATATTCGCGATCAGGTAGTAGAACAGCACCGCGAAGGACGAGAAGCCGATGGCCGCACGCACATCGAAGATCGCGGCGAGCACCGCGACCGTCGCGCCGACCGCGAGTTCCGCGCGATGCGGCACCCCGAAACGCGGATGCACGGCCGCGAGCGCGCCGGGCAGATACCGGTCGCGCGCCATTGCGAGACCGATCCGCGACACGCCGAGCAGCAGTCCGAGCAGCGAACCCGCCGCCGCGAGTACGGCGCCGAAGCGCACCACCGGCGCCAGCTCGGGCACGCCCGCTTCCGTCACCAGCCGGGCCAACGGGTCGTCCGACCCGGCGAGACCGCCCGACCCGAGCGTGAGCATGGCCGCCGCCGCCACCAGCGCGTAGAGCAGCAGGGTGAATCCGAGTGCGAGCATGATCGCGCGCGGTATGGTCCGGCGCGGGTCGCGCACCTCTTCGCCGAGGGTGGCGATGCGCGCGTAGCCCGCGAAGGCGAAGAACAGGATGCCCGCGGCTTGGAGTACGCCGAGCGGCCCGACGGTCTCCGACAGCGAGCGCGCGCCCGCGTGGTCGCCGAACAGGCCGACCGCGATCGCGGCGGCCAACACCGCGAGCACGACGCCGACGAGAATCCTGGTGGCCAGCGCGGATTTCTGCACACCCGCGTAGTTGATGCCGGTGATCACGACCACGGTCGCCACCGCGACGATCCGCGAATACTCGGGCCAGGCGTACGCGCCGACGGTCAATGCCATCGCCGCGCAGGAAGCGGTCTTGCCCGCGACGAAACCCCAACCGGCGAGGTACCCCCAGAACGGGCCGAGGCGCTCTCGCCCGTAGACGTATGTGCCGCCGGACACCGGGTACAGGGCGGCCAGGTGGGCCGATGAGGTCGCGTTGCAGTAGGCGAGTACGGCCGCCACCGCCAAGGCCGTAGGCAGCCACGCGCCTGCCGCCGCCGCTGCCGGGGCGAGTGCGACGAATACGCCCGCGCCGACCATCGAGCCGAGGCCGATGACTACCGAATCCGTCAGTCCGAGCCGTCGGGAGAGTGCGTCGTGCGCGGTCACGTCCGTATCCTGCGCCAACTCACGGCCGGTGCCAACTCGGGCGCGAATACGAGAAGTGCCGCCGGTGCTGGACCGGCGGCACTTGCACGCGAGGGTCGACGTCCCACAAGCGCCTCTCGGCGGGTGGTCGCTCGTAGCGACGAATGGGGTGAGGCCCGGGGCTGTCCGGACGCCGACAGTGCGGTACAACGAGTCGACCCCCGAACCTATTCCGCGCCGGTAGGGGTGATTCGCGCCACCCCGCGGGCCGACCGCGACATGAGCGGATCGCGGTGACGCCGAGGATTAGCCGCTGTCGATCGCCTCACAAGGAATCTCGGTTTCCTTGGACCGTGTCCGGAAAACTGGGACCATCGACAATGTGCGCGAAAAAGGCGAATCAGGCGGGGGCGATCCGCGCGGCCGGTTACAGGAGGCGGGACTGCGGGTCACGGCCCCTCGGGTCGCGGTGTTGAACGCGGTTGCCGCCCATCCCCATTCCGATGCCGACCGGGTCGCCGCCGCGGTGCGCACGGCGATCGGCTCGGTGTCCACCCAGGCCGTCTACGACGTGCTGAGAGCCTGTGTGACCGCCGGTCTGCTGCGCCGTATCGAGCCCGCCGGTTCGCCCGCGCTCTACGAGACCAGGACCGGCGACAACCATCACCATCTGGTGTGCCGCGGCTGTGACGCCGTGGTCGACGTGGACTGCGTGGTCGGCGCGATGCCGTGTCTCGACCCCGGCGATTCCCACGGATTCGCCGTGGACGAGGCCGAGGTCGTGTTCTGGGGCCTGTGCCCCACCTGCCGCGCCCGCTGAATCCCCGACGGGGAGGTGCGTATCCAGCCGCGGGCGCACCTCCCCGCGCATTGGAGTACCCGCCACAGGTGATGTCAACCGCACTCGGACGGAGTAAATATTTCGCCCCCGGTCACGGAACCGGGGGCGAACTAGTCGTCGGGTAACAGTCTCAGAGCAGGCCCCACCAGTACAGCAGGCAGGCCAGTACGAAGACCACCACGGTTTCCATCGTCGCTCCAATCTCCTTGGCGCACTGATTACATCATCGCGCCTACCGCGCGTCGGCGCGATCAAACGATCGTTACCAGCACGTATTGCGTTCCAAGGTCTTCTTAAGTGCGCAGCAAGCCCGCCATCGCATTGTTTATCTCGAGACCGGGGCTCACCGGTAACACCGAACAGGAGGACCGAAAGCAGGACGGAACCGGGGGAAAGGGGGGAATCAGCCACAGCCGGGGTGGGGAACCTGGCTCGACTTGTCCACGAGGGGTGACAAGTCGGGTCGGGGGGACGACGCCGGTCGGATCGGTCCACGAGGGGTGACCGACCCGACCGTTCGTCGTCCGGGCAGGCGCGATGTGGCACTTCCGGGAGCTGATGGGCGATCGGGGCGCTACCGCTGCGACCGGTAACCATGCGCCGCGTGTCGACGAATTCCATCCGAGATATCGGGCCGGGCCGGTCAACGAGGGGTGACCGGCCCGGCTCGCAGGATTCATGCGAAGTTCGCTTGCCCCTTCAAGTGCCGCGCGGGGAAACTGGACGCGTGTCTGACCTGTCGGCCACGCGCCCATTTCGGCTCCTGGCACTCGACCACGACGTGGCACTCGAACTCGCGGAGGAGCGGCTGCGCCTGAAGTTCGTGACCCTGTTCGACTGGGACACGGTGCACGACTGTCTCGAGTCGTCCTACGACGAATTCGTGGCGAGTTCGCGAGTGCCGACCTACCTGCCGGTGCTCGCCGAACGTTTCTGTCGCCGACATCTGGAAGCCAGGGCGCGCGATGAGGGCAAGCGGCAGCGCGTCGACCCGACGGTGCTGTTCCTGTGCACCCACAACGCCGGGCGTTCCCAGATCGCGCTCGGCTTCTTCGACCATTTGGCCAGGGGCAGGGCGGTGGCCTGGTCGGGCGGGCTCGAGCCGAGTGCGGCGCTGAATCCCGCCGCGGTCGAGGCGATGGCCGAGATCGGCATCGATATCGGCCTGGGCCGCCCGAAGCGCTGGACCTACGAGATCCTGCGCGCCGCCGACATCGTCGTCACGATGGGCTGCGGAGACATCTGTCCGCTGGTGCCGGGACCGCGCTATGTGGAGTGGATCATCGAGGACCCGGCCGGGCTCGACGTCGACCAGGTCCGTCCGATCCGCGACGAGATCGGCAGGCGCGTCGCGGATCTGCTGGTGGAACTGGACGTGCTCGCGGTGCACTGACCGCGGTGGTTCCCGGCCGTGCGGATGGACGACGCCGAGCGGTCGAGCGCGCGTGCTGAGCGGCGGGACGGGGTGTTCGACGCGGTCGGCGGAACGGGAGAGCGATTAGGCCGCGTACTCGGGGAGGCGGTAGGTCTCGGTTTCGGATTCCGGCAGCATGCGCATGACCAGTGGTTTCATGAACCTGGACGTCATCAGTCTGCTCACCGCGCGGCCAGCCATGATGCCCGCGCGCGAATTCGGCGTCATCGCGCGCAGCCCGCCGGGTGGAAGTCGTCGCGCTGTCGTGACGAACGGTCGCATCCGCTGTTCGTAGGTCGCGAGCGCGCGCACCGGGTCACCCGGAGCCGCGATGATCTCGCCCGCGAGCAGGTAGGCGCCGACCAGTGCCATCGCCGTGCCGTGGCCGCTGAGCGGGGAACCGCAGTAGCCCGCGTCGCCGAGCAGGGTTACTCGTTCGCGTGACCAGTGCGGGAGGTCGACGCGTGACAGTTCGTCGAAGTAGAAGTCCTCGGTTGTGGACATGGCGGCTACGACCAGATCGGCGAGTGCTCCGCCGCCGGACAGGCGCGTACGGATCAGGTTCTGTTGTGCGGTGGTGTCACGACGCAGCGTGGGGTCGGCGGGTGCGCGGATGATCACGAGGGCTTTGCAGGTGGACGGGTCGGCGTCGGGGCGGAAACCGAGTCCGGTGGCGCCGACCAGCGACTGCATCGAGAACCAGTGCGGTTGGATGCCTTCGGGTGTGTCCATGGTGCAGAAGGACATGTATCCGCCCAGGTAGGTGGTGAATTCCGGTTCGGGACCGAAGACGAGGGCGCGGGTGGTCGAGTGCAGGCCGTCGGCGCCTATCACCACGTCGTAGCGTTCGGTCGCGCCGGAGGCGAAACTCACGTTCGCGCCCGCGGGGTCCTGGGCGATGTCGGTGATCGATTCGCCGTAGCGGTAGTCCGCGCCGCCGGTCTCCGCGACGGCGTCGAGGAGTATCGCGTTCAGGTCGCCCCTGGTGATCTCGATATCGGCGACGCCGCCTTTGCCGTCGAAGAGTTCGGCGGGCACGCGTAGGTTCTCGCGGCCGTGGTCGTCGAGGTAGAGCATGCCGCGCTCATCGAGTCGGCGCCGCTGGATCGCGGGCATGATGCCCATGCGTTCGGCTACTTCTCGGCTCGGTCCGCGCAGGTCGACGGCTTGGCCGCCGGGGCGGGGAGCGGTGGCGCGTTCCACGACGGTGACGGGGATGCCCGCGCGGAGCAGGAGCGCCGCGACGGCGTTGCCGCCGATGCCGCCGCCGGAGACGAGGACGCGGGGTGTGGCGTTCATGGTGACCTCTCTGGATCGAATGTCTTAGACAAATGTCTAACAGACGACTCGCACGTCTGTCTAGAACAAATGTGTAAGACATGCGTTCCAGCGGGTCGGGGAATGCCGAGGGACCGAAGCTGCCGGAGGCCTCGGTCCGTCCGTGGGATCAGTTCTGGCGCTGTAGATACGCCTTCCACCCGCCGAAAGCTGTGATATCGGTGCCCGCACGCCCGGCGTCGTAGGCGCAGGCGAAGCCGATGACCGCGCGACCGTCGGACAACTCGATCGGGGCCAGCCCCATCGGCGCGGGCAGGCCCGCGAGGAATCCGCCGAGTCCGGCCCGCGACACCAGGAACAATTCACCGCGGATCGGGGCGCCGAGCCCCGCCCCGTGCCGGACCAGCCCCGGTTTGGGCGGAACCGTGTCCAAGGCGGTCAACCGATAAGCGTCGGTGGTCGTGACCGCACCCGCGAACCGCGCGCCTACCTCCTCCAACTGCCAGTGCAACGGCTGCCCCCGCAGATGGGCGCCGAACACCGCCAATTCCACACCGCCACCGACCAGCACCGGTGTGCCGGTGTCCGCCCGCGATGGATTGTGGCTGTTCGCCCGCGACCGTTTCCGGCCCGCTGCCCGCGATTGCTTCTCGGTGTCCGCGGGCGCATCGGTGTCCACCGACGAAGGACCGATCGCGGTGGTGATCCGTGCCGCGAGATCGATCGCGACCTGATCGTCGAATGCGCGCGTCACCACCATCACGCCGAAGGGATTCCCGCGCGGCGTCGGTGCGCCGGGCACCGCCATCGCCGCCATGTCGAGCAGGTTGCAGAAGTTCGTGTACGTGCCCATCCTGCGGTTGATGGCGATCGGATCGGCTTGCACCGCGGCGATGGTCGGGTGTTCGGTGGTGGTCGGCAGCAGCAGGCCGTCGAAATTCCGCAATGCGGTGGCCGCGGCTGCTTTCGCGCGCGCCAGGGTGTCCATGTCGTCGGCGAAACCGGGTCCTGTGGTGCGACCCGCCGCCGCGATGATGGCGGCGACCGTCGGGTCGGCGCTCGCGGGCGACCCCGCGAGGAATTCGCCCACCGCGGCGTATCGTTCCGCGACCACCGAGCCGTCGTAGAGCAGCAGCGCCGCCTCCAACAGCGCCGAGATGTCGACCTCCTCGGTGGCGACACCGGCCGCCCGCGCCGCGGCGACCGTATCGGCGAACGCGGCGCGGTAGTCGGGGGTGAGCGCGGTGAGGTCGTCGGCGCGCGGCACCGCGAGCCGGGCGCGCGCCGGGGCGGCCAAGCGCACGTCGGCGGGCCAGCGGCGGCTGCGCGGGTCGCGCGGATCGGGGCCCGCCATGATCGCGGCCGCCGCCACCGCCGCGCTCATTTCGGCGGCGAACACCGTCACCGCGTCGAAGTCGGCGCAGGCGGGCACGACGCCGTGGGTGGGGATGATTCCGAGCGTGGCCTTGATCCCGACCAGACCGTGCAGCGCCGCGGGCACCCGACCCGACCCCGCCGTATCGGTGCCGATGCCGATATCGGCGATGCCGAGCGCCACCGCGACCGCCGACCCCGAACTGGAACCTCCCGACACCAACTCCGGGTCGACCGCGTGCCGGACCGCGCCGTATGGACTGCGCGTGCCGACCAGTCCGGTGGCGAACTGATCCAGATTCGTCTTGCCGAGCACCACCGCGCCCGCCGCGACCAACCGTTCCACGGCGACCGCGGTGACCTCGGCGGTATAGGCGAATTCGGGGCAGGCGGCCGTGGTCGGCAGCCCCGCGACGTCGATATTGTCCTTCACCGCGACCAACACACCCGCCAACGGCAGCGACGCGCCCGCGGCCAGCCGGGCTTCGACCGCAGCGGCGTCCGCGACCACCTCCTCCCGCGTCCGCAGGGTTATCCACACCTCGGGACGGTCTACCTCGGCGATGCGCCGGAACGCGGCCTCGGCCCGTTCGGTCGGAGATTCGTGCACCGCGGTGTCGTCAACAACGCCTGTGGTCATTCAGTCGACTCCGATCACTGCTAGCGGGGTTCCCGGTTCCACTTTCGCGCCGGGCGCGGTGAGCACCCGGAGAACTGTGCCCGCGCCCGGACTGTGCACCGGCAGTTCCAATTTCATCGCCTCGAGGATCGCGACCGGCGCACCCGCGTCGAGTCGCTGGCCCTCCTCGATCTCCACGCGCCACACATTGCCGATCATCGGCGCGGTGACCACGGTCGCGTCCGCGGGCAGCCCGGCCAGCGGGTCCGCATCGACCGCCGCGACGGCCGCCGCGACCGCGCCGCGTTCGAATTCGCCCGCCGCGAGCCACGCCTGCTTCTCCGCTTCGAACGCCGCGGCTTGCGCGGATTCGAACGCGGCGATGGAATCGGCGTGTTCGGCGAGCATGCGCCGGTGATCGGCGAGGGCGAAGACGCCCGCCCCGATCTCGGCGTCGAACCGGCTGGCCCGCGCGGCCGCCCGGAATTCGAGCAGTTCCTCCGGGGTGCACGGCTCCCACACGATCCGGTCGAAGAAGCGGAACAGCCACGGCGTGCCCGGCTCGAACGGCGCGGACTGGCGGTAACTCGACCAGATCGGTACGGTCCGCCCGATCAGCTGGTACCCGCCGGGCGAGGCCATCCCGTAGACGCACAGGTACTTTCCGCCGATACCGACCGCGTCGGACGGCGTCCACGTGCGCGCCGGATTGTATTTGGTGGTCACCAGGCGATGGCGCGGGTCGAGCGGAACCGCGAGCGGCGCGCCCAGGTACACGTCACCGAGCCCGAGAACCAGATACTCGGCGTCGAAAACCGCCGCGCGCACCTGCTCGACACTGTCGAGTCCGTTGATGCGCCTGATGAATTCGGTATTCGACGGCAACCACGGGGCGGTGTCGCGCACACCGCTGCGATAACGGTCGATGGCTTCGGCTATGGACGGATCGTCGAAGGACAGCGGAAGTCGCACGGTGCGACTCGGCACGACCAGGTCGTTGGTCGCCGGAAGTTCGGACTCCAGTTCCCGCAGCGCACCTACGAGTTTCCGCTGGGAGAGGACCTGGGGATCGATGTGGATATGTAGCGACCGCACACCCGGCGTCACATCGACGATACCGGGTAGACCGGTCGCGGCGAGCGCTTCGGTCAGTGCGTGCACCCGCATCCGCAGACCGAGGTCCAGCACCATCTCGCCGTACTCGACCAGCACGTTGTCGTCACCGCCGCGCAGATACACCGCCTCGGGCCGGTCCGCGCCCGCCTCGACGCCGCCGAGAACACCGCGGTCGTCGAGGATTCCGGCGCGAAACCTCCGATGTGCTCCGGAATCGCCGCGCACCACCGAGTTCGCCGTATGCGTCCGGGCATCGTGCTCTCGGTCGGTGTGATCACCGCTGATGTCGGGACCGTTGGTCGAAGATTCGCTGTCCGCGTCGGTAGCGTCGCGTTCGCCGAAGATCGTCGGCGCGTGCGGTCCCGTGTGAAACTCGCGGGCGCTCGCGAGTGCCTCGGAGACCGAATCCCGGCCGCGCGCTTCCGAATCGCGCAAGAGCTCGGCCTCGGCATCGGTGACCGGAACGAATCGCACCGTGTCACCGGGGCGCAGTTGCCCCAGTTTCCATCGGTGCGCGGAGATCACCGTGAGCGGGCACGCGAATCCGCCGAGGCTCGGACCGTCCGGGCCGAGCAGGATCGGAGTGTCCCCGGAGACGTTCAAAGTCCCTACGCTGTAAGGATTGTCGTGCAGATTCGACGGATGCAGACCGGCGTCGCCGCCGTCGGTGCGCGACCACGTCGGTTTCGGCCCTTCGAGACGTATGCCGGTTCTGTTGGCGTGACTGGCGACCCGCCACGGATGTGTACAGAACTGCGCCATGTCGTCGTCGGTGAAATAGGCGGGCGCGGTCTGCGGGCCGACGCCGACGGCGAGTTCCCAGACATGTCCGAAACTCGGCCGCCGCTTCTCCGAAATATATTGTTTCGCAGAAAGATTCGGGTCCTGCGCAATATCGAGCACCTCGCCGGTCGCCACCGATTTCCCGGTGACGCCGCCGAATCCGCCGAGGGTGAACGTGGACGCGCTGCCCTGGTAGTGCGGCGCGTCGATACCGCCGCGCACCGCGACATAGGTCCGCAGCCCGGCATCGACAGGCATGCCGATGTCGAGCACCGCCCCGGCGGGCACGCTGACCGGCTCCCACATCGCGACCGGCGCGTCGTCCACCGTGACCGGCGTCGGCGCGCCTGTCACGCAGATCGTCGCCGGTCGGGCGAACCGCAGCCGGGGTCCGTGCAGGGTGCATTCGAGCGCGGGCGCCGACGCCGGATTGCCGACCGCCTCGTTGGCGAGCAGGAAGGACAGGTCGTCCATCGGTCCGGAAGGCGGTATCCCGACCCGCCACAAGCCGATTCGACCCGGATGGTCCTGAATTGTCGTCATGGTTCCGCCGCGAAGGACATCGATGCGGTCCTCGACGGGTGCGATGTCGGCCAGCGTGGTGGTCAGATGCGCCGCGTCCAGCACCGTCGGATCGGTCGCCGCCGCGCGCAGTTGCGCGAGATTCGTGCGCACGCCGTGTATCCCGGTGCGCGCCAACGCATTCGAGAGATCGGCGAACGCACCGGCCCGCGTTGAGTGCGTGGTGATCACCTTCGCCAGCAGTGGGTCGTAGTACGGGCTGACCTCGGCGCCGGTGCGCACCCAGGTGTCCACCCTGGCGTTCTCGGGGAACCGCGCGGCCGTGATCAGACCCGCGCTCGGCCGGTGATCGTGCGCCGGATCCTCCGCGTACACGCGCGCCTCCACAGCCCATCCGGTGATCGCGGGACCGGATTCGGGCAGTTCGTCGAGCATCGAACTGTCACCGCCCGCCAGGCGCAGCATCCACTCGACGAGATCGACCCCGGTGACCGCCTCGGTCACCGGATGTTCCACCTGCAGCCGCGTGTTCATCTCCAGGAAAGAGGCCGTACCGCGATCGACGTCGTAGACGAATTCCACGGTGCCCGCCGACCGGTAGTCGACCGAGCGCGCGAGTTCGCGCGAACACGCCACGAGACGCTCGGTGAGTTCCGAGGTCAGACCCGGCGCGGGCGCCTCTTCGAGCACCTTCTGATTGCGCCGCTGCAAGGAACAGTCGCGGGTGCCGAGCCCGACGACGCGACCGCGCCCGTCGCCGAACACCTGCACTTCGACGTGCCGGGCGCGCGCGACGAACCGTTCCAGGAAAACGCCCGAGGAGGAGAAATTCGCCGCCGCGAGCCGCTGCACCTGCAGAAACGCCGTGCGCAATTCGTCGGCGTCGAAACAGGACCGCATTCCGATACCGCCACCGCCGCCGACCGCTTTCACCATGACCGGGAACCCGATTTGTTCCGCCTCCGCCACGGCGTGCTCGACCGATTCCAGCAGGCCGCTGCCGGGAATCAGCGGCGCCCCGACCGCCGTCGCGGCCTCGCGCGCGGTGTGCTTGTCGCCGAAAACCCGCAACTGGTCGGGCGTCGGCCCGACGAAAGTGATGCCCGCGGCGGCCACCTCGGCGGCAAATTCCGCATTCTCCGAAAGGAATCCGTAACCGGGATGGATCGCGCCCGCGCCGCTCGCGAGCGCGGCCTCGATCACCCGGTCGGCGCGCAGATAGGACTGCGCGGCCGCCGCCGGACCGAGCGCTGTCGCGGAATCGGCGAATTCCACGTGCGCGGCGCCCGCGTCCGCCTCCGAATACACGGCCACCGTCTTCAGCCCGAGTTCGCGCGCGGTGCGCATGATCCGGCAGGCGATCTCGCCGCGATTGGCGACGAGAACGGTATCGAAATCCACCGCGACCCCTAGTCGGTCGCCAGCGACATGGCGGTGATCGCGCGCGTCACCCGGTCGAGCACGACATCCAGCGATTCCCCGATATGGGTGTGCAGCAGCCGGAACGCCAGCCGCAGATCGTCGGCGAGTACCGCCTCCAGAATCCCGAGATGTTCGGTGATGGTGGTCTCGATTCGATTGTTGACCATGAAGTCGTACATGCGCACGTGCCGGATCCGCGAATTCACCGCCCGTAACGAGCGCACCAGTTCCGCGTTTCCGGCGGCGGTGAGCAGCGTGACGTGGAATTCCTCGTCGCGCACCACGAATCCCGGTTCCTGTTCGGGCGGGTCGGCTTGCAGCGCGAGCCAGCTGTCGCGTTCGGCCTCGAGCAGGGCGCGGTCGTGGGTCACCGACGGATTGTCGATGGCGCGTTGGATACCGCCGAGTTCGAGGGTGATGCGCAGTTCGTAGAGGTCGCGGATCAGCGGGATGCTCGGCCTTACCGGACTGAATCCGTAATCCTCGCGGCGCAGCAGGCCGTCCGAGCAGAGCACGGTCAGCGCCTCGCGGATCGGTGTCCGAGAAATGCCGAATCGCGCCGATAATTTCGGCTCGGTGAGGCGTTCACCGAATTTGATGTCCCCGTTCATCAATTCGGCGCGTAACGTCGTATAGACGACGTCACGCAACGGCCGTCCCGCAGCATCGGCCAATGTGGCCACCCGTGTCGACATGCGTGTATACGCTATGGACCTCGTGTTTCCGGCAGATGACGGCAGATTAGCGGATCGTAAGACTCTGCTCACCGGGGATCGCCGTCCGCATTGCCCGCACACCGAGAATTTGCCACGAAACCGCCGACTCGTCACCGACTTCACCGATGGCCGTCGAATTCCGGGAGCACACTGCAACAGCTGGCAACACCCTGGCGTCATTAACCGACACAAAACGGCCTCAGGCTGATGACAGCCCCGGCGCCGGGCGATGCCGTCACCCCTCAGCGGCACACCGCCCGACCAGGACGTCGGTCGGTGGCGTGAGCCCCCGGCGCCGGGAGCTCAATACCCGGCCTCCTGGAGGTAGCGATGGAAATGTTCGTCCTGATCGGATTGCTGGCGTTGATATCCGGCTTGCTAGCCGTGATCGCCGGGACCGTGTGGTGGCCGATTCCCTCGCACGCCGACGACGGTGCGGAACTGGTCGCCGAAATGTGGCCGACAGGCTGGCCGCACGAAGCGCCCGAACGTCCGTTCACCCTGTTCGAGGCCAGGCAGGCGATGCGCAGACACCGCCCGTGCCATGTCGAGCGCTGCGCCCGCAAAGCCGCGGCCACGCGCGCACTGCGCGCCGCCGGATATCCCGCGGAATGAACGAGAGCGGATTCGGGTGCGCCCGAATCCCGCGCGCATGGTGCAATTCCTGTCCGTGAGTTCCGGTAATCAATACGCACCCGAGGATCTGACGGCCCGCATGGAGGCCAATCTCGCCGAACACGCATGTCACCTGCATGCGGGCGTTCCCGGGGCGAGCGTCGTCGTCGAACCCGACCTGGTGATCGCGGACAGCGGCCTCGCCGACGACACCTTCAATATCGTCGCGGCCACCCGTTTCACCTCCGACACCGCGCCCGCCCGCATCGCGGTAACCCTCGCGCACCTGACCGAGGTGCCGCGCCCGTTCTCCTGGTGGGTCGGCCCCGCCTCGACACCGACCGACCTGGGGTCCCGACTCGCGCGCGCGGGCCTCACCGAATCCGAACCGGAAGCGGGCATGTGGATCCCGCTGACCGACGACATCGCCGACATCGCCGCACCCGAACTCGACGGACTCCTGATCGAGCCGGTGACCACCGCCGAACAGCTCGCCGACTACGCCGCGATCCTCGCCTCGAACTGGAACCCGGCCGCCGTCACGGTCACCGACTTCTACGCCGCCGCCGCACCCGAAGCCCTCGCCCCCGACTGCCCCGCCCGCTACCTGCTCGGCACCGTCGACGGTCACGCCGTCTGCACCGCCGAAGTGTTCCTGCACGCGGGCGTCGCGGGCCTGTACAACATCTGCACCCGCCCCAGCCACCGCCGCCGCGGTCACGGCGCCGCGATCACCGTCGCCGCCCTGCGCGCCGCCCGGTCCGCCGGTTACGACCTCGCGGTACTCCAGGCATCCGAAGAGGGCGAACCGGTCTACCGCGCCCTGGGTTTCCGGCCGGTCGGAGACTTCGTCGAGTACTCCATCGCACCCTGAACCGCGTCGTCAGGTCTTACTGTTTTCGCCGTACCGCATTCATGAGGACATCACAGGTTTCGATCGTCTGCTTCACTGAACACGTGCCTTCCTACACCAGCGCCACCACGATCCGCACCCTCGACGGTTTGCGCTTGGCGGGCACGGTCGTTGCCACCGACGGTCCGCCGAACTCCGCTGCCCTGATCGTCTGCGGCGGCGCCGTGACCAGCGAAGAAGGCGGCTTCTACGCGCGCCTCGCGGCGGGGCTCGGCGGCGCGGGCATCGCGTCGCTGCGCTACGACCTACGCGGCTACGGGGAAAGCGAGGGCCTGCGCGAGGAATCCGCCCTCACCGCCCATCTCAACGACATCCGGGTAGCCCGCGCCCACCTGGTCGCCGCCACCGGCGTCTCCGTGGTCCACCTCGTCGGCACGGGTTTCGGCGGTGGCCTTGCCGCGTTCTACGCCGCCAAACGCCCACTCGAACTGACCCGCCTCGCCCTGCTGAACCCCCTGCTCGACTACAAGGGCCTCTACATCGAACAGAACCCGTCCTGGCACGGCGACTTCCTCGCCGACCACAAGGCCTCCGAACTGTCCGAGCACGGCTACCTCGACCACACCCCCGACGACTCCCACAGCCGCCCCTTCCTCAACGAACTCTTCTGGATCCAACCCCAAGAGGTGATTCCCGAAGTCCGCACCCCAACCCTCTTGGTCCACGGCACCATGGACACCTCGATCCCCATCCACACCACGAGAACCGCCGCCGAAAATTTCCGAACCCCCCATCGCCTCGTCGAAATAGACGGCGCCGACCACGGTTTCGCCATCCCCTCCGACCCCCAATTCCTCGACCCCCAAACCCGAAAGTGGCAAGCCTTCGTAATCCGAGCAGTCCGGGACTGGTTCACCAACCCCTGACCCTCGGGTGGAGGACAAAAAAAGAGACCCTGACCGGCTGAACCGATCAGGGCCTCTTACTGTGTCTCGACCAACACGTCGGGGTGACAGGATTTGAACCTGCGACCTCTTCGTCCCGAACGAAGCGCGCTACCAAGCTGCGCCACACCCCGTGAAGCGAACCTGAAGTAGCTTACAACAGGGAAGGGGTGGACGTTAAACCGGCAGGTCAGGCTAGCTTTCGTGGGGGCGGATGCTGGTGAATATGCGGCGGGCGGTTTCGGGGTCGACGGCGGCGGGGACGCCGGTGTCGGCGGCTATGACCATGATGAAGTTGCCGGTGTCGGTAGGGGTGGCGAAGGTGTAGACGGTGTACCGGGTGGCGCAGCCGGGTTTGGCGTTGCCGATGGCGCCTCGGGTTTCCACGAAGGCGCCGTGCTGGTTGCCGTCGATGGAGTCGAGGGGTTCGGGTGGGCCGGGGGTGGCGCCCGCGGGGGAGTCGGGGTAAGCGGCTCTTGCGGTGCGGATTCCGAGTTCGGCCGCGGCCGCGGCGGAGTCGGGGATGTCGGCGCCGGTGAGGAAGGCGATGCTGCGGGTGGATCCGGGGCAGTAGTTCTTGCCCTCGAAGGTGTAGCCCTTGCCGCCGACCGCGTTGGGCGGTACGCCGACACCGCCGGTGCGTGTGGAGTCGGCGACCGTCCATTCCCAGGGGACGTCGTAGGCGGCGCCGCTGTCGGGGGCGACCACGACCTGGTAGCCGGGGATCAGAGGTGTTTCGGTGCTGCGCGCGGCGGGGGCTTTCGGGACGATCTGGCGTTCCGAGGTCGTCAGTGCGCTCACCATCGACGGTTCGTCCTCGCCTGCCGCCTCCGCGCCGGTATCCGCCACCACGGCGACGGTCGCGCCTGCCGTGAGGACGAGTGCCGCCAGTCCGGCGCCGATCCAGAGCCGGGTGTTGCGATTGCGTCGGGCGGGAGCCAGGCCGGCGAATCCGCCTGCGAAGTACCGGTCGAAACTGTTGATGTGGTAACCCGGCGGGTACGGGTTCGATGGGGGCGTCGTGGCTCCGTTCGGATGCCATCCGGCAGCGGTGCCCGAATTCGCCGCATTAACCGCCTTCGGGGCCGCGCCTCGCGGTTCCCCGGGATACGGCTGCCAATCGGTCCCGGGCCGAGTATCCGGCGCGTTCTCGGCGGGCGTCGGATGACCGGCCCACGCTCGGTCGACGCCCGAAGTCGGAGCGGGGAGCGTCAAGGTTCCGGCGCGGTGTGGCGATGCGCCAGGCGGAAACTGCCGCGCCGCCAGTGGTGTCTCGTCGAAGGTCCGAGCCGTACGATCACGCGGCGAATTCCGGTCTCTCTCCGGCCCGTTCGACCCCGGGGCGGACGAAGTATCCGACCGTCCCGCGCGATGGCTCGGTGTGGGAGCGCCGAACGGCGAATCACCACCCCGAACCGGGCCGTCGAACGAGTCGACAGATCGCGGTCCGGATGGGGCGCAGTGCACCGGGGCGCCGAACGGACTGTCGGCGTGCACATTCGAGACATCCCGCGGTGGCGCGGTTGCACCGGCGTCCGCGAACGCACCCGACCGACCTGTCGAATCCCGCCCGCCCGCAACCGATTCCGCGCTATCCGGAGCGCCCGTGGATCCCGGCGCGCCCGACCTCGCCGCGAACTGTTCTCCCGGAGCGCCGAAATCCGAACCGCCGCGCTCGAATTCGCCCCTCATATCGCCGCCCCGCGATTCGTAGCCCACCTACTCGCCGACAGCACTCTGTGCGCACTCACGTAGTCGTCCCCTGCCCTGACATCGAGTCTCGGCACGCGACCCTACCGGGTGCCCCCGCGGCCGTGCTCGCCGGCACGGCCGTCAACGGTTCAGCGCGCGACGGCCTCCGAGGTCGACAGCCCGTGGCCGGAATCGGCTTCGGGACGCCGCGGCGGGGCGGCGACCAAGGTCAGCAGGGTGGCTTCGGGGCGGCAACAGAAGCGGTAAGGAGCCCACGGCGAGGTGCCGAGACCGGCCGAGACGTGCAGTTGGGTGTGGTCTCCCCACTGCGAAGGGCCCTTCACCCGCGACTTGTCGATGCCGCAGTTGGTGACCAGCGCGCCGTAACCGGGCAGCACCAGCTGACCGCCGTGGGTGTGGCCCGCCATGACGAGGTCGTAGCCGTCCTCGGCGAAGCGGTCGAGCACGCGGGGCTCGGGGGAGTGGGTGAGGCCGATGCGCAGATCCGCCGCCGGGTTCGGTGCGCCCGCGACGGTGTCGTAGCGGTCACGCTGCAGGTGCGGATCGTCGACGCCCGCGGTCGCGATACGGATGCCCGACACCTCGAGGTCGCGGCGTACGTGCGTGAGGTCGAGCCAGCCGCGTTCGGTGAACGCCGCGCGCAGATCCTTCCACGGCAGCGGCGCGCCGTAGACCCGGCGGTGATCCTTGTTGAAGTATTTGGCCGGGTTCTTCGGTACCGGCGCGAAGTAGTCGTTGCTGCCGAATACGAACAGGCCGGGGCGCGACAGCAGACCGCCGAGGGCCTGGACGACCGCGGGCACCGACCGCATGTGCGACAGGTTGTCACCGGTGTCGACGACCAGGTCGGGTTCGAGCCGGTCGAGTTCGCGCAGCCACTGCTGCTTGAGCTTCTGACCGGGCATCATGTGCAGGTCGCTGATGTGCAGCACCCGTAGGCTCGACGAGCCGGGCTGTAGCACCGGCATCGTGGCTTCACGCAGGATGAAGGCGTTGCGTTCGATCAGCGAGGCGTAGCCGACTCCGGCGACCGCGACTCCGGCGGCTCCCAGCACGGTTCTGCGGACGGCGGAGGTCGAGATTACGGGCATTTGCCCAGCATAGGTGAGCCCGGCCCGGATCGCTGGGTGTGATTGCGCACTGTGCGTTTCTTGCGCTGTACGACACCCGCCGACCGGGTAAATGTGTGGGCCGCGCGTGGCCGATGCGATTACCGTTGGGCCCATGTCGGAACTCAAAGCGAAATTGCGGACGGATATGACCGCCGCGATGAAGGCCAAGGACACCTTGCGGCTTTCCACCCTGCGCATGCTGATCGCGGCGATCCAGACCGCCGAGGTCGCAGGCGCGCAGGCGCATGAACTCTCCGACGCCGAGGTCGTCTCCGTGTTGCAGAAGGAGGCGAAGAAGCGCGGCGAGTCGGCCGAGATCTACACCCAGGCGGGTCGGGGCGAACTCGCGGCGAACGAGCACGCCGAGGCCAGGATCATCGACGAATACCTGCCGACGCAGCTGACCGAGGCCGAGGTCGCCGATGTCGCCGACACCGCGATCGCGCAGGTCGCCGAGCAGATCGGCGAGCGGCCGGGGATGCGGCAGATGGGTCAGGTCATGAAGATCGCCACCGGATTGGCCGAGGGCAAGGCCGACGGTGCCCGGTTGTCGGCCGCGGTCAAGGCTCGACTCTGAGCGGACGCGAACACGAAACCGCCGCCTCCCCGATGAATCAGGAGGCGGCGGTTTCGTTCGTCTGGCGGGCTAGCGTGGCCACCACGGTGGCAGTTGCAGTCCCGGTGGCACCGCGGGCGCCGGAGCGGGCGCTCCCGGTACGGGCGGACCAGGTGTCGGCGCGGCGCGCTGGGTGCCGTCGCTGATGTAGATCGTGATCACCGAGCCGGGGATGGCCGACCCGTTGGGCGCGCTGCTCATCACATTGCCCTTGGGCAGCGGACCTGCCCCGTTCACGGCCTGCACCTGGAAGCCCGCGCCGACCAGCGCCGCGGTGGCCTCACCCTGACCCATGCCGCTCACGTCGGGCACCTGCGCCTGATTCGAGCCGCGCACGTACTTGTCGTCCAGCGGCGGCAGCACCGGGGCCGGGAATCTGTCGACCACTGGTTTGATGGCGTTGAACCAGGTTCTGGCCGGTTCGTTGCCGCCGAACAGGTCGCCGCTGCCGCAGTTGCGCAGCGGGTAGGAGCAGATCTCGCCGGGGGTCGGGCTGTCGCCGTAGACGTAGGCGGCGCCCGCCAGCGCGTTGGTGAACCCGAAGAAGGCCGAGGACCGGTGACTTTCCGTGGTGCCGGTCTTGCCCGCCAGCGGCCAGTGCCAGCCGGTCGCCGCCGCGGCGCCCGCCGCGGTGCCGCTGGTGTCGTCCTTGCTCATGGCGTTGGCGAGTGTATTGGCCAGTCCGGGTTCGACGACCTGTTCGCACGCCTGCTGGGTCAGCGGGACCGGTTTGCCGTAGCGGTCGGTGACCTCCTTGATGGGCGTCGGCGGGCACCACCGTCCGCCGGAGGCGAGGGTCGCGGCGACGTTGGACAGTTCGAGCGGGTTGATGGCGACCGGGCCGAGGGTGAACGAGCCGAGGTTCTGTTCCTTCACCATATCGGCCAGGCTCTGGTTGCCGTGGCCGGAGCTGCCGGGTTCGGTGAACGAGCGCATGCCGAGGCGCACCGCCATGTCGACGGTCGGCGTGACGCCGACCGCCTGGATCAGTTTCACGAACGCCGTGTTGGGCGAGGTGGCCAGCGCCTCGGTGACCGACATCGGCGACTTGTACTTGCCCGCGTTCTCGACGCAGTACGTGGCGGGCGGGCAGCCGCGCGCGCCGCCGTTGCCGAGGCCCTTGGCGTCGAACCGGCCAGGCACATCGAGCTGGGCGTTGATGCCCATACCCTTCTCCATGGCCGCGGCGGTGGTGAAGATCTTGAACACCGAGCCCGCGCCGTCGCCGACCATCGAGTACGGCTGCGGTTGCACGGTCTCGTTGGCGTCGCGGTTGAGTCCGTAGTTGCGGCTGCTGCTCATTGCGACGAGCGGGTGGGAGTCCGCGCCGGGCGCGATGACCGACATGACCTGGGCAATGTCGTCGAGGTTCGGGTTGGCGGCTTCGCTGAGCGAGCGTTTCACCGAATCCTGGATGGCCGGGTCGAGGGTGGTCTTGATCAGGTAGCCGCCCTTGTTGATCTGTTCGCGGCTGATGCCCGCGTTGGCGAGGTACTGCAACGCGTAGTCGCAGAAGAACCCGCGGTCGTTGGCGGCGATGCAGCCGCGCGGCAGGCCCTTCGGCTCGGGGAGTACGCCGAGCGGTTCGGTCTTGGCCTTGCGGAATTCGTCGGCGCGCGCGGGGATGTTCTGGATCATGGTGTCCAGCACGGTGTTGCGGCGCGCGAGCACACCCTCGGTGTTGGTGTAGGGGTTGAGTTTGGAGCTGGACTGCACCATGCCCGCGAGCATCGCGGCCTGCGGCACGTTCAGGTCGGCGGCGTCGACGCCGAAGTAGGTCTGCGCGGCGTCCTGGATGCCGTAGGAGGAATTGCCGAACGGCACCAGGTTCAGGTACCGGGTGAGGATCTCTTCCTTGGTGAGCTCGCGGTCCAGCGTCAGCGCCATGCGGATCTCGCGGATCTTGCGCGCGGGGGTGGTCTCGATGGCGGCGCGGCGTTCGGCGTCGGTCTTGGCGACCACGAGCAGTTGGAAGTTCTTCACGTACTGCTGGTTCAGCGTCGAGGCGCCCTGCTGGACCTCGCCGCTGGTGGTGTTGGTGAGGAAGGCGCGCATGGTGCCCTGCCAGTCGACACCGTCGTGCTCGATGAAGCGCCGGTCCTCGATCGAGATGATCGCCAGCTTCATGTTGTTGGAGATCTTGTCGCTCGGCACTTCGAATCTGCGCTGCTCGTAGAGCCACGCGATCGGCGCCCCGGTCGCGTCCACCATGGTCGACACGGCCGGGACCGTGCCCTCGACCAGCTCCGCGGACACGTTGTCCACGGCGTCGGCCGCGCGGTTGGAGACGAACCCGAAACCACCAGCGAGCGGGAACAACAGACCGGCGACGAGCACGGAGGCCAACGCGCAGCTGCCTGCCAGCTTCGCGAGCGTATGTGTGATCGGCACGCCTGTCAGAGTACGGGGTGCGGCCGTCACTGTTCGCACGAGTGTTTCTCCGTCGGCGCGGGTTGCCGGGGATAGCTGGTGGGTATGGGCGTGTCGCGCGTAATGGGGTGGCGTGTCGGGGATGTGGCGGCGCTCAGGTCGAGGCGACCGGCCGGTTCTCTATAGGTATCGCATGGACGGACGTACCAATAATTCTCGAGACGGTCTTGCGCAGAGCCCATACCTTTACCTAGATTGAGAACCCAGTGTGATAGAGCTAACACTCAAAGTGGAATGTGGTGCAGTTCGCAGCGGGGTTCGGGTTGCTGCTGGCTGTTACGCGATTCTGGAGCGCCGTTGACCCGGTGTTCGGACTGCAAAGGGGCACACCAAATGCATATGACAACCCCCATCGCTCGATTGGACGTGGAGCAGGCCGAAGCGCGAATCGCCTGGGTAGCCCAGGCCCGATGCAAGGAAGTGGATCCCGATCAGCTGTTCGTTCGTGGCGCGGCGCAGCGTAAGGCGGCGACGATCTGCAGGCACTGTCCGGTGCTGATGCAGTGCGGCGCCGACGCACTCGACAATCGGGTCGAGTTCGGAGTGTGGGGCGGGATGACCGAGCGGCAGCGGCGTGCGCTGCTGAAACAGCATCCCGAGGTGACGTCGTGGGCCGACTTCTTCCAGGCCCAACGCCAACATCAGATCGCGATGTGAGGACCGAGGGCGTGGCGCCGAGCCCGGCGGTCGCGGGCTCGGAGTCGTTTCGCGACGATAGCGAGAGCGCCTGAAATGTTCGGATCAGGCGGACGCGGCGGAGTTGGTCAATTGATCACCTACGGCGCGCAACGCTTCCAGATCCGACACCTCGAACGGCAGCGCGGTCACCGCGACGATCGGCACCCTCGGGTGGGCGCCGGTGAAGCGGTGCAGCAGATGTTGCTCGCGCCTGGCCGTCGATACCCGCTGGGCGTGCACCCGCAACGCGGCCGCCGCCACCGGATCGGAATCCGCGAGCTGCTCGGCCGCGGTCAGCGCCCGCTCAGGGGGTAGGGCGCTGAGGGCGGGATGGGTCCGGTTCAGCACGAGTCCGGCCAGCGGCATCCGCTCGGTGGACAGCCGGTCGACGAAGAAGGACGCCTCGCGCAGCGCGTCGGGCTCCGGCGCGGCGATCACCAGGAAATGCGTCCCCGGCTTGGACAGCATCGCGTACGTGCGCTCCGCGCGGTCCTGGAACCCGCCGAACAGCGACTCGAGCGATTGCAGGAACGTCGACGCGTCCTTGAGCATCTGGCCGCCGACGATCGTCGACACCCCGCGCATCGCCAGGCTCATCGCGCCGGTAACGAACCGGCCGACACCGCGACCCGGCGCCATGATCAGGCGAATCATCTTGCCGTTGAGAAAGTTCCCCAGCCTTTTCGGCGCGTCGAGGAAGTCGAGCGCGTTGCGCGAGGGCGGGGTGTCGACCACGATCAGATCCCATTCGCGCCGCCCGGCCAGCTGCCCCAACTTCTCCATCGCCATGTACTCCTGGGTACCGCCGAAGGAGGAGGCGACCGTCTGATAGATCGGATTGGCGAAGATCTGCTCGGCCTTCTCCGGGCTGGTGTGCTCGAGCACCATCTCGTCGAAGGTGCGCCGCATGTTCAGCATCATCGCGAACAATTCGCCCCGCACCTCAGGACCGAGGTCGACCCGTTGCGGGCTGTTGTCCAGATCCGCCACCCCGAGTGACTGGGCCAGCCTGCGCGCCGGGTCGATGGTGAGCACGACCACCTTGCGCCCCCGCTCGGCGGCCCGCAGCGCGATGGCCGCCGCCGTGGTGGTCTTGCCGACCCCGCCCGAGCCGCAGCAGACCACGACGCGCGCCGAACGGTCCGCGATGATGGCGGAGATGTCTAGGTGCGCGGCGCCCGCCGACGTGGTCATCAGCGGACTCCCTGCGCGCTCAGATGTTCGGCCAACTCGTAGAGCCCACCCAGGTCGATGCCGTCGGGCAGCGCGGGCAGATACAGCTGGGACACGTCGACCCGCTTGAGCTCCGCGGCGCTCGCGTCCTGGGCGCGCAGCGTCGCGGCGTGTTCCACGTTCTCGGTGACCAGGCCGTCGAAGTCCGCGTCGGACAGGGTGATTCCGGCCTCGGCGAAGCCCGCCCGCAACGCTTCGGCATCGATGTCGCCGTCGGCCGCGCGTTCCCGGATCTCGGTGGGCAGGAAACCCTCGTTGGCGCGATTGACGATGACGGTGCCGATGCGCAGGTCGTTGGCGGTGAGTTCGGCCACAGCGTCGGCGGTCTCCTGCACCGGCAGCGCCTCGAGCAGGGTGACCAGGTGGATCAGCGTCTGATCGGAGTGCAGCAGCCGCGAAACCCCGTCGGCCTGCGAGGCGATCGGCCCGCCCTTGGCGATCTCGCCCATGGCCTGGGTGACGTCGAGGAAGCCCGCGATGCGACCGGTCGGCGGCGAATCCACCACCACCTCGTCGTACACCCGCTCGCCCGAATGGTCGACGCGGACCGCGCACTCCTTGATCTTGCCGGTCACGATGACATCGCGCAGGCCGGGCGCGATGGTGGTGACGAATTCGATCGCGCCCATCCTGCGCATGGCGCGACCCGCGAAACCGAGGTTGTAGAACATGTCGAGGTACTCGAGGAACGCGTGCTCGATGTCGAGGGCGAGTGCGACCACCTCGCCGCCGCCGTCCGCGGCCGCGATCTTGGTCTCGGTCGGCGGCAGCGGCGACCGGTCGAACAGTTGCGCGATCGACTGCCTGCTCTCCACCTCGACCAACAGCACCCGCCGCCCGCCCGCCGCGAGCGCGAGCGCCAATGCCGCGGCGACGGTGGACTTTCCGGTGCCGCCCTTGCCCGAGACGAAATGTAATCGGGCGCGTTCGGCGCGCTCGGGCCAGCCCGACTCCGGCCCCGGCTCCGCCGAAATGGGCGCTGCTGTTGGTACTCCCACGCTCGCGAGCCTATAACTCGCCGGGAACCCGCGTCCGAGGGATACGGTTAGCGCCGCGTTTCCGCGCATTCTGTACCAGACAGCCCGACCACGCGCGGTGTGACGAGTCACGCTCCGATGATTTCGCGGGCACGCGGCAGACTACGCTCCTTGGCATGAGCGATTTGACCCTGTGGGAGTACGCGACCGTGCCCTTGTTGACGCACGCGACCAAGCAGATCCTCGATCAGTGGGGGGCCGACGGCTGGGAACTGGTGAACGTGCTGCCCGGCCCCACCGGTGAGCAGCACGTCGCCTACCTGAAGCGGCCGCGGCAGTGAGCGTTGAGGTCGGCGCCGACTGGCGGCGGAACCTGGAGCAACTCGGCCTCACGGTCCCCGCCGTCACGCCGCCGGTCGCCGCCTATGTGCCCGCGGTGCGCACCGGGTCGCTGGTCTACACCTCGGGCCAGCTGCCGTTCGTGGACGGGCGGCTCACGGTCACGGGCAAGGTCGGCGCCGAAGTCACCCTCGAGCAAGCCGCCGAGGCGGCCCGCCTGTGCGCGCTCAACGCGCTGGCCGCGGTACACGACCTGGTCGGCCTCGACGCCGTGGTCAGGATCGTGAAGGTGGTCGGATTCGTCGCGTCCGCGCCCGGATTCTGCGATCAGCCGCTGGTCGTCAACGGCGCCTCGGAATTCCTCGGCGCCGTGTTCGGAGCCGCGGGCGCGCACGCGCGTTCGGCGGTCGGGGTGTCCGAGTTGCCCAAGAACACCCCGGTGGAAGTCGAGCTCATCGCCGAGGTCCGCTAGACACGTTGGTGGACAACGTTTCCCGATCGGATGGGAGATCCCGATGACACTGACTCATCCCGCCTACGGACAGGTGCGCCAGGTCACCCCGACCGCGGCGGTCCTGCTCGCCGACAATCCCGGCCAGATGACGCTCGACGGCACCAACACCTGGATACTCGGCGGCCCGGACGCCGCGGAGTACGTGGTCATCGATCCCGGCCCGCAGGACCACGCGCACGGCGCGGCCATCGCCGAAGCCACCGGCGGCCGCATCGCGCTCACCCTGATCACCCATCACCACCACGATCACACCGGCGGCATCGACCGGCTGGTCGAGCTCACGGGCACCGCGGTGCGCGCGGCGGATCCGGCCCATCAGCGGGCCTCGGAGTCGCTGTTGCGCGACGGCGAGGTGATCGAGGCGGCCGGGCTGTCCATCGAGGTGCTCGCCACGCCGGGCCACACCGGCGACTCGCTCAGTTTCGTCCTCGACGACGCGGTGCTGACCGGTGACACCATCCTCGGCAGCGGCACCACCGTCCTCGAAGCCCGCGACGGCGCTCTCGCCGACTACCTCGCCTCGCTGGACAAACTTGTCGCGTCGGGCAGGGGCAAAGCGCTGCTGCCCGCGCACGGACCCGATCATGCCGATCTGGGTCCCGTCGCCGAGTACTACATCGCGCACCGGCGCGAACGTCTTGACCAGGTGCGTGCCGCGCTGTCCCAGCTCGGCGAGCGTGCCGAGCCGATGGACGTGGTGCGCGTGGTCTACGCCGATGTGGACCAGCGACTGTGGCCCGCCGCGCTCAGTTCGGTGCGAGCCCAACTGGAGTACCTGCACACCCACGGGTGAGATAACCGCGAATCCCGCCGCCCGGCGTCGTACCGGGCGGCGGGTCACATCTCGGTCAGCGAGCGCGGCGCGCCAGGCGCTCGGAGTCGGAGATCAGCACGCTCTTGCCCTCGAGCCGCAGCCAGCCGCGATGCGCGAAATCGGCGAGCGCCTTGTTCACGGTTTCGCGGGAGGCGCCGACGAGCTGGGCGATCTCCTCCTGGGTGAGGTCGTGGGTGACCCGAAGCGCACCGGCTTCCTGGGTGCCGAACCGCTGCGCGAGCTGCAGCAGCGCCTTGGCGACTCGACCGGGGACATCGGTGAAGATGAGGTCGGCCAGGTTGTTGTTGGTGCGGCGCAGTCGCCGGGCGAGCACGCGCAGCAGCTGTTCGGCGATCTCGGGGCGCTGGTCGATCCAGGACTTGAGCGCGTCGCGGTCCATCGTGACGGCGCGTACCTCGGTGACGGTCGTCGCGGTCGAGGTGCGCGGACCCGGATCGAAGATCGAGAGCTCGCCGAACATGTCCGACGGGCCCATGATGGTCAGCAGATTCTCGCGGCCGTCGGGCGAGCGGCGGCCGATCTTCACCTTGCCGGTGGTGATGATGTACAGACGATCGCCGGGCTCGCCTTCGTTGAAGATGACGTGGCCGCGGGGGAAATCAACTGGCTGGAGTTGTTTGGCGAGTGCCGCCACCGCGGTGGGCTCAACGCCTTGGAAGATGCCTGCTCTGGCGAGGGCCTCGTCCACGAATGTGCTCCTTATGGGAAATGGCTTGTCCTGGACCGAAGCGAATCGGCCAACAGTGAAGTCTACGCGCTGTAGTAGCGGCGCAGTGACAGACGCCACGTAACGAGTGTATTGCGCGGTGCCTCGTTGGCCGATCGGTAGCTCTGTGATGTTGGTGGTCGCTACGGCGGGTCAGCTCGCGCGCGCGACGTCCAGCTCCTCACCCCTCGACCGGCGCTTGCGCATCCTGGCCACGGCGGCGGGCAGTCCGAGCTTGGTCAACTCCTTCACCTCGGCGTTGCTTGCGTTGTCCAGGTACTGCTGAACCTCGGGTTCGGGTTCGAGAAGTTTGCGGAGCCGATTCTCGACCCGCTCCATGAGCAGAGCGAACAGCATCAACACCACTGGGAACAGCACCACAGCGAGTCCTTGCATAGGGAGGAGTAAACACTGTGTAGGTCTCAGATGGAACACGGCAGTCGATCTGGGCGGTCGACGCCGCTTCGCGGTTCCGTATGGTGGACAGGTGCGTGCCACCCCCTCCACTCCCGCCGCAGGCGGGTCAGCGCCCGCCGCCGGGACCGCCGATCGGAGCGCGGCGGCCGCGGCATCGCCCAAGCGCAGATCCCGGTCCCGACAAGCGGAAACCTCGCTGGGGCTGGTCCGAAGGGCGCGCCGCATGAACCGGGTGCTCGCCCGCGCCTTCCCTGACGCGCACTGCGAACTGGATTTCACGACTCCGCTCGAATTGGCGGTGGCGACAATACTTTCCGCGCAGTGCACCGACGAGCGCGTGAACCTGACCACACCGGCGCTGTTCGCCAGGTATCCGGACGCGCGCGCATATGCCGAGGCCAACCGTGCCGAGATGGAGGAGTACATCCGCCCGACGGGCTTCTTCCGCAACAAGACGAACTCGCTCATCGGGCTCGGCCAAGCCCTGCTGGAACATCATGATGGTGAATTGCCTCACACCCTGGAGGAATTGGTGAGGTTGCCCGGCGTCGGCCGCAAGACTGCCAACGTCATCCTCGGCAACGCCTTCGAAGTCCCCGGCATCACCGTCGACACCCATTTCGGTCGGCTCGTGCGGCGCTGGCAGTGGACCGCCGAGGAGGACCCGGTCAAGGTCGAGCACATCGTCGGCGAGCTCATCGAGCGCAAGGAGTGGACGCTGCTGTCCCATCGCGTGATCTTCCACGGCAGGCGGGTCTGTCACGCGCGCAAGCCTGCCTGCGGGGTGTGCGTGCTCGCCGATGACTGTCCTTCCTTCGGCATCGGGCCGACCGACCCGGATGTCGCGGCCGCCTTGGTCAAGGGGCCCGAGCGCGCGCATCTGCTCGGAATGGTCGGGCGGTGACCCGATTTCCGGTCACGGCCAGGCTGCTGCTGGCCGGATTGATCACGGCGATCGCGCTCGCGGTCGCGCTGTGGCCGCGTGACTCGGGCGAATCCGACACCGCGACGAACGCGGGGACGAATTCCGCCGTCGCGCAGGCGGCCCGCGCCGACGCCGGACTCACGCCGTGCCCGCGTCCCGCGCCCGGCGCCGCGAGCTCGGGACCGCTGGCCGCGCTCACCGTGCGCTGCCTGGCCGACGGACAACCCGTCGACCTTGCCGCCGCGCTCGCCGGCCGTCCCGCGCTGCTGAATCTGTGGGCCTACTGGTGCGGTCCGTGCGCGCAGGAGTTGCCTTATCTGAACCAGTACGCGCGGCGCGCGGGCGACGCTATTACGGTGCTGACTGTGCACAGCGATCCCGAAGAGGCCAAGGCGCTGGCCCGGCTGACCGGGCTCGGCGTCACGGTGCCGGGCGTACTCGACCCCGACGCGTCGGTCCGCGCCGCGCTCGGCGCGCCCTCGGTCCTACCGATCTCGGTGCTGCTGCGCGCCGACGGCACCGTCGCGGAGGTGGTGGTCCGCACCTTCGCGGGCGTCCAGGACATCGCCGACACGGTCGCGAATCGGCTCGGAGTCGCCGCGTGACGACATCGGGGGACAGCGTCGCCCCGGTACCCGACGAGACACCGTCCTGGCTGCGCCGCGCCACCGAGTCGAGCACCGTCGACACCGTCGACTCGCTGGCCCTCGCACGCGCCGCGCGCCGCGCGCTCACCATCAAGGGCGAGCCGCGCCAGGCCGCGGTGCTCGTCCTCTTCGGCGGGTCGATCGAGGCCGATCACGATGCGCCGGGCGGAGTTCCGGCCGACGCCGACATCCTGCTGACCCAGCGCGCCTCGACCATGCGCTCCCATCGCGGCCAGGTCGCCTTCCCCGGCGGCGAGGTCGAAGTCGGCGACACCGGACCGATCGACACCGCGCTGCGCGAGGCGAACGAGGAGACCGGCCTCGACCGCGCGGGCGTGGAACCGCTGCTGGTGCTGCCGAAACTGTTCGTCCCGCCGTCGCGTTTCGACGTGACCCCGGTGCTCGCCTACTGGCGCACCCCGAGCGAGGTGCGGGTGGTCGACCGCGGCGAGACCGACCGGGTGGTGCGCGTGCCGCTGGCCGACCTGCTCGACCCGGCCAACCGCTTCCTCGTACGCGGCCCGCTCGGCTATAAGAGTCCGGCCTTCCTGGTGGACGGCCTGCTGGTGTGGGGACTCACCGGGGGCATACTGGCCGGCATCTTCGCCTCGGCCGGTTGGGAACCGGACTGGGATCGCGAGGACGTGCGTGATCTGGAGGCGACGTTGGCGGCCGTGGGAATGACCTTATGAGTTCCTCGGCGTGGCTCGATATCGCCGTACTCCTGCTCGCCCTGCTCGCCGCGTCCTCGGGATGGCGCCAGGGCGCGGTCGCTTCGGCGCTCGCCTTCCTCGGTGTGGTGCTCGGCGCGGTGGCGGGCATCCTCATCGCCCCGCATCTGCTCGTACATGTGGACGCGGGGCGCCAGCGCGTGCTCACCGGCGTGCTGCTGATCGTGTTGCTGGTGATCGTCGGCGAGGTCGCGGGCATGGTGCTCGGTCGGGCGGCGCGCGGCAGTATGCGCCATCCGTTCACGCGCAGCGTCGACAGCGTCGTCGGCGCGGTCCTTCAGGCGGTCGCGGTGCTGGTCACCGCGTGGCTGCTCGCCTTACCGCTCGCCACCTCGTCGCAGCCCGCGATCGCGACCGCGATCAACGGCTCCAAGGTGCTGACCGATGTGAACGCGGTCGCGCCGAACTGGCTGCGCAAGGTCCCGAACGAATTCTCCAGGCTGCTCAACACCTCCGGCCTGCCCGATGTCATCGGACCGTTCGGTCGCGCCCCGATCGCGGCGGTCGAACCGCCCGACCCCGGCGTGCTCGCCAGTCCGGTCGCGGCCTCGTTGCAGCAGAGCGTGCTGCGCATCCGCGGTGTCGCGCCGAGTTGCCAGCGCGCGCTGGAAGGCTCGGGATTCGTGATCGCGCCCGAACGGGTGATGACCAACGCGCACGTGGTCGCGGGCACGACCAGCGTCGCGGTCGACACCGCGCGCGGCCCGCTCGAGGCCACCGTCGTGCTGTTCGATCCGTCCAAGGACGTCGCGGTGCTCGCGGTGCCGGGACTGACCGCGCCCGTGGTGCCGCAGTCGCCCGAGGCCGCGCGGCCCGGAGAGAGCGCGATCGTGCTCGGCTATCCGGGTGGCGGACCGTACACCGCGAGCGCCGCCAGGATTCGCGAGACCCTCGACCTGACCGGGCCGACGATCTACCGCAACGGGACCGTGGAACGCGAGGTCTACACGGTGCGCGGCCTGGTTCGCGCGGGCAACTCCGGTGGGCCGCTGGTCGACACCGAGGGACAGGTGCTCGGCATGGTGTTCGGCGCCGCGGTGACCGACGAGGACACCGGATACGTGCTCACGTTGAAGGAAGTCCGCCCCGATCTCGAGGCGGCGGTGAACGCGAACTCGCCCATCAACACCGGCGCCTGCGTCCTGAGCTGACGGGCTTTCACCTACGCGATGGGAAGGCCCGTTCAGTCCAAGAATTTGGCGAGCTCGGTGGTGACGGTGTCGGGGTTCTCCTGGTGCGCGAAATGCGCGGCCTCCGGGATCGTCACCAGGCGCCGTCGCGGCGACCACTGGTGGCCGCGGTGGAAGGTCGAGCGCAGCAGATAGCTGTCGTATTCGCCGCGCATCGCGAGCACCGGGATGGGAACGGGATCACGCATGGTCGCCATGAACCTGCGCCCGTCCGGCCGCCACTGACTGCGGAAAGCCCAGCGCTGATATTCCAGCGCGCAGTGCGCCGCGCCCGGTATGCGGATCGCCGAACGCATCCGGCGCGCGGTATCGACGAATTCGGCCGTCCCTGACCAGCTCGCACCGACCCGCTGCCGCAGCAGCCGTTCCACCTCGAAACCGCCGTGTGTGGTCAGCAGCCGCTCCGGATAGCGCGGCAGCTGATAGCGCAGGAAATTCGGCAGCCACGCCGCGCGCTGGCGACGGTCGCGCAACACAGCGGCTTTGAGCGCCGCCGGATGCGGTGAACCCACCAGCGCGATCGCCGAAACCAACCGGGGATGCAGCACCGCCGTCGTCCAGCAGACCAGTCCGCCCTCGGCGTGCCCGACCAGCGTCGCCTCGGTGTGGCCGAGCGCGCGGACCAGCCCGGCGACATCACCCGCGAGCGTCCAGCCGTCGTAGCCGCGCGGCGGTTTGTCGCTGTCGCCGTAGCCGCGCAGATCCACCGCGACCGCGCGGAAGCCGAGCTCGGCCAAGCCCGTCAGCTGATGTCGCCACGACCACCAGAAATCGGCGAAGCCGTGCAGCAGCACCACCAGCGGGGCGTCGGCGCGTTCCGGCGTCGCCTCCACCACGTGGAATCGAATGCCGTTGGCGCGAACGTCCCGGTGCGTCCACGGCCCGTCGAAGCGGACACTCGACGGGTCAGGAAGGAAGTTCGACGACACGCCGCCCGAGCCTACTGCGCCGGACATCGCGTCGCGCGCGCTGCGCGTGCTTCGCGACCGCATCGATGTGCCTGCGCGATCGAGCGGGGGATTCTCACTTCCTCAGGGCGAGCTGGTCCTCGTGCGCCGACCCGAAACCGCTCGGCAGCACGCTGCGCGCCTGCTTGAGCGAGTCGATGGTCTTCTCCGGCGCACGCAGCTTCTTCACGCGCAGGTAGCCGAGCAACGCCAGGATCACCGTCGTCGCCACCATCAGGCCGAACACGATCAGGAACGCCGCCCAGCGGGCCAGCCAGACGTCGAGCAGTTCGCCGAGGAAAAAGAAGAAGAAGAACGAACTGAACAGCAGAACGGTGAGCGCGAGAATGAAATAGACGCTGCCCTGCAAGCCCTTCTTGATCTCACCGGTGACCTCGGCCTTGGCCAGCTCGACCTCGGCGCGCACCAGCGTGGACATCTGCTCGGTGGCATCGCGCACCAGACTGCCGAAACTCGCCGATCCGATCGGATTCGCGTCGGTCAGGGGAATTGAGGTCAGCGACCGATGCGCTGTGTCGCCCGCGCCGCCGCCGCTCTGTGACCCGTTACCGCCCTGGGTGAAACTCACTTGGTCGACCCTTCTCCCTGTCCCGGCACTGCCTCGTCTCCGTTCGATCTGCGGCGCGCGCCCGCGTCGTCGGGCGCTCGCGCGTCACGCCGTGCCCGGTGGACGCGCCCACGCCGCAACAGTAGCGCCGAACCCGCGATGGACGCGGTCGCCGATGTCATCAACACCGCGGCCTTCGCCGATTCGACGGCGGATCCGTCGTCGACATCGGCCAGCGCGAGTTCCGCCACAAGAAGGCTAACGGTGAACCCGATCGCGCCGAGCACCGACAGGGCGAACATGTCCCGATAGCCGAGTCCGGGGGGTCTGGTCGCGATACCGAGGCGGATCGCGACCAGGCTCGATCCGAAGATGCCCAGCGGTTTTCCGCACAGCAGGCCGAGTACGACGGCGAGGGCGAGCCGGTCGGTGCGCAGGTCGCCGAATACCGTGGCGTCCAATCGGACTCCCGAGGCGAACAGGGCGAACAGCGGCACGCACAGGCCCGCCGAGATGGGCTGCACGAGATGTTCCAGTCGGGTCGCGGGCGCCTGATCCTCGTCCGGGTCAGGGCGGACCCGGGTCAGCAGGCCGAGCGCGACGCCCGCGAGGGTGGGATGGATGCCCGCCTCGTGCAGGGTGTACCAGGTGGTCAGTGCCAGTGGGAGATAGACCGCCGGCGTCCGGATCCGGCGGTGCTGCGCCAGTGCCCAAGCGGCGCAGCAGGTCAGTGTCGCGGTGAGCCACAGCGGCGCCAGGCTCGCGGTGAACAGCACGGCGATCAGGGCGATGGCGATCAGATCGTCCACGACCGCGAGGCTGAGCAGGAAAACGCGTGCGGTCGGCGGAATCCGCGATCCGGTGATGGCGAGGATCGCCAACGCGAAGGCGATATCGGTGGCCACCGGGATCGCCCAGCCCCGATCCATGCCCGGCATGCCGTATCCGACGGCGAACGCGATCACCGCCGGAACGATCACACCGCCGACCGCCGCGATCAACGGGAGTGCCGCGCGTTTCCGGTCGGCGAGTTCACCGGTCACGAGTTCGCGCTTGAGTTCGAGGCCCGCGACGAAGAAGAAGATCGCGAGCAGACCGTCCGCGGTCCATTCCGCGAGGGTGAGGTCCAGATGCAGCGGCGTGATCGCGACCACCGTGTCGGTCATCGCGAAATAGCCCGCGCTCCACGGCGAATTGGCCCACAGCAGCGCGATGGCGGCAGCCGTCAGAAGTAGCGCGCCGCCGAAGGTTTCGGTGCGTAGATAGCGGGTGAGTTCGGACGGTGCTCGGGTGATCACGCGGGAGCCCTCTCGATGGTCCGGACGACGGCTGCTGACCGTGACCAGCCGAAATGGATTCGGGCACGCACGACCGCACGCCGACCAGACTTCCCGGCACTCCCGGTGCGATCCTAGTCCGCCGCGATCTTGGTGTGCGGCTCGCCCGTCATCCGAACGGGCCACACTTGTGTTCAGGCGCGACTGTCCCGGATCGCCTCGAAGACGTTCGGGTCGACCAGGGTGGAGGTGTCGCCGAGTTCGCGTCCCTCGGCGACGTCGCGCAGGAGTCGGCGCATGATCTTGCCGCTGCGGGTCTTGGGGAGTTCGGGGACGATGTGGATTTCGCGTGGTCGGGCGATGGGGCTGATCTCGCGCGACACCGCCGTCTTCAACGCGGCCACCAGGGTGTCGCCGGTGTCGGTGGTTTCGGCGGTGAGGATGACGAAGGCCACGATCGCTTGACCGGTCGTCTCGTCGGCGGCGGCCACGACGGCGGCTTCGGCGACTCCGGAGTGTCCGACGAGGGCGGATTCGACTTCGGCGGTGGAGATGCGGTGTCCTGAGACGTTCATGACGTCGTCGACGCGTCCGAGGACCCAGAGGTCGCCGTCGGTGTCGAGTTTGGCGCCGTCGCCCGCGAAGTACCAGCCGTCGGCGGCGAAGCGTGCCCAGTAGGTTTCGCGGAAGCGGTCCATGTCGCCCCAGATGCCGCGCAGCATCGACGGCCACGGCTTGTCCAGGACGAGCAACCCGGACTGATCGCGGCCGAGTTCGTTGCCGTCGTCGTCCACGATCTTGGCGCCGATGCCGGGCAGCGGTGTCATGGCGGCGCCCGGTTTGGTGGTGGTGACCGCGGGCAGGGGCGAGATCATGATCGCCCCGGTTTCGGTCTGCCACCAGGTGTCGACGATGGGTGCGGTGTCGGCGCCGATGACGTGGCGGTACCAGCGCCAGGCTTCGGGGTTGATGGGTTCGCCGACGCTGCCGAGCAGACGCAGGCTGGTCAGGTCGTGGGCGTCGGGGATTTCGCGTCCCCACTTCATGAAGGTGCGGATGAGGGTGGGTGCGGTGTAATAGATTGTGACGCCGTATTTTTCGATGATCTGGAAGTGGCGGTGCTCGTCGGGGGTGTTGGGGGTGCCTTCGTAGACGACTTGGGTGGCGCGGTTGGCCAGTGGTCCGTAGACGATGTAGGAGTGTCCGGTGACCCAGCCGATGTCGGCGGTGCACCAGTAGATGTCTTTTCCGGGTTTGTGGTCGAAGACGGTGTGGTGGGTGTAGG